>NZ_CAWNLA010000001.1:4436720-5048080 GCF_963875285.1 Calothrix sp. NIES-2100 | reverse complement strand
GATGATGAAGACTACTGGGTGCGTTCTCGTGTGGCATCTGCCCTGGGAAAAATTAAATCTGAGCAGGCGATACCGGGATTAATTAAATTGCTCGATGATGAAGACTACTGGGTGCGTTCTCGTGCGGCAGATGCCCTGGGAGAAATCAAATCTGAGCAGGCGATACCGGGATTAATTAAATTGCTCGATGATGAAGTCTCCGATATGCGTGATAGTGCGGCATCTGCCCTGGGAGAAATCAAATCTGAGCAGGCGATACCGGGATTAATTAAATTGCTCGAAGATGAAGACTTCTGGGTGCGTTATCGTGCGGCAGATGCCCTGGGAGAAATCAAATCTCAGCAGGCAATACTCCAGATTATGAATCTGCTAAAAAATGAAAAATTTGTAGCAGCAAATAATGGAGTTACGCTACATTATGCACTACAAGTACTTGCAGCAATACAAGAAAACTGTAAATACTACAACTACACCATGTCGCTTAAACAAGAATTAATAACTTTACTTCTAAATTTATTCACTACAGTCAAAGACCGAAAAACATTATTGTCATATTTGGGTTTTGATGAATTGATTAAAAAAGTAGATTTAGAAGGTACTTCCCTACAATTCACTGTTCATTTAGTCCATGTGCTAGAGATGGAGGGGCGTGACTCACTTCTAAATTTTATTGACAGCTTGGCGAATAGTGTTTATTTAGGAATAGAGGCTAAAGAACAATTAAATAAATTAAGTGCAAATATTAGAGCTATTCCTACCGATAATTGGCGTAGTGTATTTGCAGACAATCAACTACAGCCTCAATTAATACCATTTCCAATTACTCCGTCAAGCTTATCTAGCACAATAAATTACATTCTCCACCTCTCAGACCTGCACTTTACCACATCCAATCAAGCCCAAATTTGGTCTAACCAACTAGCAAGCGATTTACTAAACGAACTCAAAATTCCTCACCTTGATACCCTCATCCTCTCCGGCGACATCGCTAACTACTCCACCCCGGAAGAATACCAGATCGCTGAAGAATTTCTCGCCCACCTCCGCCAAGACTTCCCCCTCAAACCTGAGCAAATTATCATCGTTCCCGGTAATCATGACCTGAATTGGGGTCACGCAAAAAAAGCTTACCAACTAATTGACCGCGATGAATATGAGGGAGAACTTAAAGAAGGCGAGTATATACAAGAAAGTGCAAGTGTAATTCGGGTGCGAGACGAAGAAAAATACAAACAGCGCTTTACCAACTTCAGCAACTTCTACCAAGCCATCAAAGGTAAACCCTATCCCCTGGAATATGACCAGCAATATACCCTCGATTATTTCCCTAACCAAAACCTGCTAATACTAGGGCTAAACTCTGCTTGGCAATTGGATCATCATTACAAATCCCGTGCCAGCATTAACATGAATGCACTCAGCAACGCCCTCAGCGAAATTCGCCGCAATCCAGAATATAGAAACTGCATTAAAATTGCTGTTTGGCATCATCCCCTAGACAGCGCATGGGAAGACCGCATCAAAGACCAAGGCTTTATCGAACAGTTAGCCGTCTCTGGCTTCCGCTTCTTTCTCCACGGACACATCCACAAAGCCGAAACCAGCCAATACCGCTACGACCTCACCGCCAACGGGCGCAAACTTGACCGCATCTGTGCGGGTACATTTGGCGCACCAGTCCGCGAGTGGGTTCCCGGTTATCCCCTGCAATACAACCTGCTGAAATTTGCAGGCGATAAGCTAACAGTCAACACCCGCCGCCGGGAAGAACTCAACGGTGCGTGGAAACCCGATGCGCGTTGGCTAATGGGCGCAGGGCAAAATCCGTTACCTTATTATGAAATTCCTCTAGCGTAGTCAGCACTCTGACGTTTCACGTCATCTGGAAAAGAAGATAGCGAAACCTAAACCCTCAGCCCCTTCCCTGGTAGGATACAGCTGGCGAATGGTAGGTTTGACCCCTCAATTGGGATAAAAAAAGTTTTCTCGCTTACCCGAAATAACGCCCGCAGGCTGGAAGCCACTGGCTCACGCTACAATGCCCACCTTCGTGGGCTAAGAAAATTTAGCCCACGAAGGTGGGCTTCGTTCAATTAGCCGCACCCGGAGGTGACGGCGGTGTCTTGGGTAAGCGAGCAGTTTTACTCCTTATTCACCAGCAGCATCCTAGCAGGAAAGGGGGAGAATTCAAAGCCTCTGGACTGGCAGGAGAGAGGAATGGAAATGAGGTTTTTTATACCCGTCGAACTCATGTTTCCTCTACTTGATAAGTCGGTCTTATAGATACCATCAGGCTTATGTTGTCAACTTCTATTGACCATTCGTAACAAAATCGTTAAATTTAGTTACATAAGGTAATAACCAAGAACAGCAAACCATGTATACAACTATTAACGAAGACGGAATCCTCAACAACTACGCGACTGAACCTGAAGTTTACTACGCTGCGTACCCTTCAACTGAGCAGCAAAATCGCTACGCTTTCCAAGCTGGAATTGCAACTTTATTAGTCACTGCTTTAGTGTTGTTTGCTTTTGGTGTTAGCTAAAATTTTTCTTTTTTAATCGCTATATCTCATCGTCATTTAATCTTCTCCCATCAGCCTCGGTTAGTCACCGGGGTTTTTTGTTGGAATGGGCATTGGGCATGGGGCATGGGGCATTGGGCATGGGGCATGGGGCATGGGGGATTTTGGATGTAGTTTTCGGAACCCCACCCCCAACCCCTCCCCGCAAGCGAGGAGGGGGGTAAACCTAGATCGCAAGGGAGGAGGGGGGTAAAAGCAGGCTTTGGGGTGAAGCACTAGGGCAATTTATTGATGATGCCATTCATGTCAATACCTAATTTTTGTCCTAGCTTCAGCAAGCGATCGCATTGAGAACTACCTCGCCCATAATTGATAGTAGAGGTACACAGGGGTAATATTTTACTTTCTAAGCAGCTGAAGTAAAGTTCTTGGGATCGATGCAGGGAGATACCAAAGTTTAGCTGATATGCAGTATCTATTAACCGTTCTAAGCGTTGGATATCTGCATCCCAATTGCCGTTGGGATCGTGCAATAGTTGCCAAAGCAATCGGGTAATCAACTGTTCTAATATCTGTTTGCCTTCGGGAACATCCAGGTGACAACGCAGATGCTTGGCTTCGTTGGCGATCGCTTCTAATTCTACAATGTGATTTAAGGTTGATTGCAGATCGGCGATATCTTGCTCAAGCGATCGCAATGTTGTCAGACAGCGATATCCTAAAGCAATCTCGGCTGCTACTTGCAATTCACGCGGTACAGCTAGTTCATCGCGGTGGAACGCGGCAATTATACCGTAATTATCACGATATGTCTGAGTATAAAGCTGGTCTAATCTTGTCAGTGTTTCTTGACTCAACAGCCGCATAATCCGGTGGCGTTCTTCGGCAAAGAGATTTTGCAAGCTAAAGGTTTCGTCATTAAATAACTGAGTCATCATCAAGATGGTTTGGGCTGCACTAGCTTGTTGCAGCGATGCAAACAGCTGTTCTTTGATTTTGCTATATTCCCTGCGCCCAGCAAATGGTTGAATGCAGCAGTGGAAATCCCAGCCGCCTAAATGGAGAACTGCTAGGACTAAATCTTCGCTTTCCCAGGTAATATCTGACACCAGCCGCAAATGACCAACCGCCAAAGTCAGCGATCCCATGCGTTGCATCTGGTAATCCAACTCATTAGCGGTGTAGCAGTAAACCCGTTTTTGGGAAACATGGGGATGTTTGCCATTAGTATCTTGTGCAGATAGGGAATTGTAGCTCTCTGTAGGTTTATGATTGGCAAACAGAGAAGTAATCGCATAATGGGCGGCTACTTGTTTCAAACTAATCTGGGCAGTTAATACTAGTTGGCGATAAACCTCAGAACCATGTTTGAACTGTTCAACATTACTGGGAGCTAAACCCAGGCGTTTGAGGAAGCCTTTTTCTAACTGCACCCCCGCCACATCTCCAGCTAATTCTAATGCACGGGAAGCATAACGCAGAATCTGCGTACCTTCAGGGCGGGAAAGTTCTTCAAAAAACCAGCCACAACTAGTAAACATGAACAAAGCATGACGCTGCATTTCCAATAATCGCAAAGCATCTACTTGTTCGGCGGCGGTGAGTTTGTGGGTTTGATGGCGGCTCAAAAAACGACTAACATTAGCAGCAGAGCGATCGCGGATCACTTCAATATATTCATCTCTTGCTAGCCACGGATCGCGAAAAAGTTGTTTACCATATTCGTCATACACTTCAATTAGCTGATCTCGTAGCCAATTTAAGGCATCCCGTAGAGGACGACGCCATTTTTGATGCCAAACACCGCCTTCTCCACCGCAACCGCAATCATCTTGCCATCTATCGACACCGTGGGCACAACTCCAAGCGGTGATTGACTTTAATTCTACTTCCCAAGCGGGAGTATTGATGCTCAGGTAGTGTGCATAGTTGGTTACTGTCCAACCGTGGTTAGGAAATTCACCGATAAAGCCGTAGGCTAGAGTTTTCTCAGTTCCCTTCTTATGATGTCCGAAGGTTTCCCCATCGGTAGCGACAGATATTAATTGCGCTGGACGATGATCCCCACGGACTGCGGAACCGATGCGTCCAGCAAAGTGACTAGAACTATAGACAACATCACTAAAACCCATATCCCGCGATATTGGGCCATCGTAAAAGAAGATATCAATATAAGGTAATCCGGCTAAGGATTCTGCGTCATCCAATGCACCCTTGTCATTGCTGCTAGAAACTGTATTTAGAGGTGAAGATGCAATGCTGAGTTCAGGCTTCAAATAACAACGATAGGGACGGGTGGGATCAATCTGACTACCACCAACTTCGTGCCATTCAGGCTGGGGATCATCTTGTGTTGGGATAAGACGACAGCGTTGTGCTTGCGATGGTGCGAGGACAATAAAGCGAATTCCTTCATCCACCAAAGCGGCGAGAGTGGCATAATCTACAGCGGCTTCCGCCAACCACATACCTTCGGGATCGTGTCCAAAACGGGAACGGAAGTCTTCTTTACCCCAGCGAATTTGGGTATATTTGTCCCGTTCATTAGCCAGAGGCATGATGATGTGATTGTATACTTGCGCGATCGCATTACCATGACCGTTCAAGCGTTGAGAACTCTTGACATCAGCCTCCAAAATTCGCTGATAAACCTCCACATCGTAGCGTTCTAGCCACGACATCAGCGTGGGGCCGATATTAAAGCTCATATACTCGTAATTATTCACGATATCTATGACTTCGCCGCGATCGTTTAACACCCTAGCAAAGGCATTCGGACGATAGCATTCCCAGTGAATCCGCTCATTCCAGTCATGGAAAGGAGCCGCACTTGGTTGGCGTTCAATCGCGTCCAGATATGGGTTTTCTCTTGGTGGCTGGTAAAAGTGACCATGCACCGTAACATATACACCCGTTGCCGTTCTCAGGGGATCGCTTTGGGGAGTATGTTTGGGATCGTATTGTGACGTGAATTTTGAACCAGAACTAGCTGGCAGTTCAGCAGCAGAAGTCATGTAATATTTATCCAAAATCGAAAAAACTTGCAGTTGTGCCAAAAGCGGGTTTGTTAATCTTTCTTCAGGGGCTTAAACACAAAATCCGTACCGATAACAACTATGGTATACAGCCCTTCTCAGAAAGCGGTTTTAGTATAGCGAGAAATCTGCGTTATCGCACAGACATTTCTCAAAAGCAATTAAATCATTATCCATCGAAAAACTCCTGATTGGGGAGTCTATACCGTTGTTAGCGCCAATAAATAAATTTAATTGTCTTTTAATATATTAAACCGCATTTTTAGTTTAAAATCTCAACCTCTAGTTATAGTTTTGCTACAAAACATTGCAAAGGCTACGTAAAACGCAATCTTATATTACATATATCTCTTCAAAATAGAAACCGTAAAATCGCGGAATAGTCAATAGTCATTTGTCATTTGTCATTTGTCATTCTCCGCGTCCCCGCGTCCCTAAGTCACCGCGTCTTCCTTGTCCCCTCATCCCCCATGCCCAATGCCCAACTATTGACTATTGACCCTTGACCATTGACCATTGACTAGATAAATCTGTGACTAAATACCCTTAACTCAAAGTGATCAATGTCAGCTAAAAACATTATTTTTCTGGTTTTGTTATTGTTTATCCCAGTTTCCTTAGCCGCCCACTTTTTGGAATGGGGAGAATTGGTAGTTTTCATCACGGCTGGATTAGCGATTCTGCCCTTAGCAGCTTGGATGGGTACAGCCACAGAAGAAATAGCTGTAGTCGTTGGCCCCTCCTTAGGGGGGTTATTAAATGCGACTTTTGGTAATGCAACAGAACTAATTATTGCTCTAGTGGCGCTGAACGCTGGGTTTGTCAATGTAGTTAAGGCCAGTATTACCGGATCGATTATTGGCAACTTACTACTAGTGATGGGTCTTTCTATGCTTTTAGGCGGTCTGCGTCATAAAGAACAAACATTTCAGCCAATTGTAGCGCGGGTCAATGCTTCAGCCATGAACTTGGCGGTAATTGCGATGCTGCTACCCACAGCTATGGAAATTACGTCTCAGGGGATTGGAGAACAAACCATCCAAAATTTTTCGGTTGCTGTTGCCATAGTCTTAATTTTGGTCTATTCTCTGACTCTGCTATTTTCGATGAAAACACACTCTTATTTATATGATGTGGGAATGGTAGAAACAGAAGAAGAAGAAATCTCCCATAAAAAACCAAATATTTGGTTATGGAGTGGTGTACTGCTAGTATGTACGCTCTTAGTCGCCCTAGAGTCAGAAATGCTAGTTGACTCTTTGGAAGTAGCTACATCTCAGCTAGGTTTGACAGCACTGTTTACTGGGGTGATTATTGTCCCAATTGTGGGTAACGCTGCGGAACACGCCACCGCAGTTACTGTAGCTATGAAAGATAAGATGGATCTCTCTGTTTCCGTAGCTGTGGGATCGAGTATGCAAATAGCTTTATTTGTCGCTCCCGTTTTAGTTATAGCCGGTTGGGTGTTAGGTCAACCAATGGATTTAAATTTTCAACCTTTTGAATTAGTAGCTGTGGCGGTAGCCGTGTTAATTGCCAATAGTATTAGTTCGGATGGTAAGTCTAATTGGCTGGAAGGCACATTATTATTAGCCGCTTATACAGTCTTAGGTATAGCTTTCTACTTCCATCCTGTGATTGAGGGGATTGGTTAGTTACCAAACATCTATTTTATGAGCGATCGCCTACACTTTTATCCAGAGCGATCGCTTTTTCATTTGTAATTGGTCATTAGGCATGGGGCATTTCTTATTTATCTCACTTGTCCCCCTCATCCCCCTCATCCCCCTTTCCCCTTTCCCCTTTCCCTTGCCCCCTAACCCCTAACTATGGAAACACCTGCAAATCAAGCACAACCTTTGAACCCACGAGCTACCGCTAACCCTAGTTTGCCAAATCTACGGTTTGGTGATTCAGGTGATGCAGTCAGAGTTTTACAACGCCTGTTACTCAATAACCGCTATGCTGTTAAAGTTGATGGGGTTTTTGGCGCATTAACTGAAACAGCTGTCAAAGCTTTTCAGAACCAGCGAAATTTAAATGCAGATGGAGTAGTTGGTCAAAGAACTTGGCGCGAGTTAACAAGTTAGCATTCTTAATTACGAATTACCAATTATACCAATTAAAAAAAGAATGAGACACATACATCTTTAGGGCTGGGGAAACACCGCCTTTGCGACAATCCCTATGTCACGATCATTAATTGAATCGGTATTATCTATAAATTTAAACAATTTTCTAGCCAATTAATAACAATTTTTTGGCAATTTTTTGCAACAACGACTTCCATCTGTGGAAATTCAGATTAAATCTAAAATTTCTTAATTACGAATTGCGATGATTACATGATTTTTTATTTCTGCCTATACATTATTCCGGAATAATAGCCGTTCGGGATGTCAAAAGGAATATCGGTTTTAATAGAAATAACTATAATGAGTGAAATTGGCCTGCTGATGACAGGCGTGTTAACAACAGGACAACCATATTTGCCCAATTTACCTGAGTTGCAACCGCTTCAACTAGAAAATTACATCCAAAACTCAATCCAGAGTCAGTTAACTCAGGTAGTTCCCACTGCTCAAATTACACCACCAGAATTTATGGAGACAGATGGGACTTCCCTCAATACGACATTATCCCCTCAATATAATCAAGAAAATTTATTTAAAGAACTTGACAAAGATCTATCGCAGTATTCTCCGTCTGTAAGAGCAGATAGTTTAATAGTCAAAGCAAAAGTCAAAAAGTTTAAAAGCCAAACTTTGCCAACTATACGTTTTGGTAGCTCAGGTATTACAGTGAGAATCTTGCAACGGCTGCTAATTGCTCATGGCTATGGAATGCGAGTTGATGGGGTATTTGGCCCCTTGACAGAGACGGCTGTCAAAGCATTTCAAAATCGGCGGAGTTTATTAGTAGATGGAATAGTCGGTCAAAGAACCTGGCGTGAGTTGACACTATAGATAATTCGTCATTGGTCATTGGTCATTGGTCATTGGTCATTCGTAATTCGTAATTCGTAATTAATATACTACGTTTAAAGTAAATTAATAGCCGTAACGCACCTACAAATCCGGTGCGTTACATCCTCTGGACTATTGACTATTGACTATTGACTAATTAACGGAACTGCTGCTGCTCTAATAATTGTTGCGCTCTTGGCTTGTAAATTAAATAGAATAAAGCCTCTATATAGCGCAGCAAATCTTCTCGGTTTTCGTGAGAAGTAAAGTTCCAAAACCCATAAATTCGCGCTAAAGATAGCAGCTTGGTTGTGTGAATTCTCCAAGTATAAGTGCTGTAAACTCGCTCAATACTTCGTTGAGAAATTGTCTGCCAATAATCAGGATTATGTTCACATTTGGTGACAAAATCTAAAATTTTAGCGGCTGTTTCTTCTAAATTTGTGGGATTGATATAAAATCCATTCACTTTATCTTGAATAATTTCTAAAGGGCCACCAAATTGTGTAGCGAAAGTTGGTATCCCGGAAATCATTGCTTCGAGAATTGTCAAACCAAATGCTTCAAATAAAGCTGGTTGGACAAATATTCCTTGATGATCGGCAATTACTCGATAAATTTCCCCAGAATCACTTTTAGATAGGCGCACACCTAACCAGCGAATTTTACCGTGAAGATTGTATTGCTCAATAATTTGGTAAAGTTTAACAATTTCGTCTCTTTCTTCGTTGTCGCCTGATTCTTCAACCCGCAATTTACCTGCAACTAAAATTAAGTTACAATGCTCTTGTAATTCTTGATTTTTCCCAAAGCATTCGGCTAAACCAGTGAGGTTTTTAATCCGATCAAGACGCGCCATTGAGAAAATAGGGCGCTTGTCTGGATCGTCAAGTTTACCAAATATTTGACTAGGATCATCTAGAGTGAAAAGCATTTCCTTAATCCGTTGGCGATCGCTCTCCACTCGGTCTTGATTACGGGTATAGGGAAAGTAGTAATTTTCATTCACCCCTGGTGGAACTACGTTAAATTTCGGACTAAATAATTCAACGCCGTTCACTACATGGTATAAATCCGGCATGGTGAAGCATTTATAAGATTCATACTGTCCTACACTATCCGGTGTTCCCACAATTTCTTGGTAGGTGCTGCTAATGACGAAGTTCGCAGCATTCATGGCAATTAAATCAGCAGTAAATTGCAAGGAAAAATGATATTTATCTTCTAAATCATTCCAGTACAAATTACTGAACAAATATTTAGATTTTTCCAGAGCGTGGGCAATATTACACTGGGTAACGTTCATCTTGCGTGCTAGTAGAAATGCTACTAAATTGCCATCAGAATAGTTACCAACAATTAAGTCTGGTCGTCCTTGGAATTCTGCCCGTAATTCTTTTTCCGCATCAATGGCGTAGGTTTCTAAATAAGGCCAAAATTCAAACCGGGAAATCCAGTTTTGCGTCATATTAGGATTAAATTCCCGCAAAGGTACTCGCAATATCCAGGCGTTTTCTGTACCATGAACTTTTTCTAAACGTTGGTTACATAGAGTCCCATCACTATTGGGAATCAAGCGGGTAAGAATAATCACCTTGGGCTGTACATTTAATCCTTCTAAACCAGCTAGGGTGACATCTTCTTGTAGTTGGGTTTCTAGCGACTTAGCCTGATCGAGGACATAAACCACTTGTCCGCCAGTATCGGGTCGCCCTAATACTCCTTCTTGTCCAAACCAACCGTGGGGAGATACGAGGACGATTCTAAAAATCATCGGAATGCGAGAGATAAAAGCTTCTAATGCTTGGGGATCGGGAGAATCGATCAATTCATCCAGGATATTTAAGGTTTCCTGAGTGCGCTGGGCTGTATTCCCCCAACCAGGCTCAAAACCCATTGTTTGTAGGGTAAAGCGGAATTCTTCATAGGGTTCATCACCGGGGCGATCGCTCACAAAGCTTAAAGCTTTCTTAACTTGCTCGGAAAGTTGTTGCTGTGACTTAATGCGATCGTTGATTAGCAACTGCACACCATTATATTGATGTAACCGCAAGAAATTCAATAAACTCTCTAGCCACTGCTTCGCGTCTTGTAATAATTTGCTGGATAGATAGCGGTTGAGGAAGTTTACGCCCTTACCGATATTTTTCGGGTCACGAATTGTTGGCGAGTAGTCGTAAAAGGGGCCAAAGTCCAGTTCTAGCAAGTCTCCTTCATGGGGATGGAATCGATTGACTATGCGATCGCGCATATCCAATAATTCCTGCACAGTCATTTGTTCAAATTTTAGGTCTTCTGTTAGCCGATAAACTTCTTGGCTGGCTATCTTAGGACGAATAATAAAGCAGAGGTTTGAGTCCTCTTGAATGATTTCTTGAGTATAGTAGATTAATTTTGCTAAATGAGAAGAATTGCAAAACTCCTCAGACTTTTCATACTTTGAACAATATTCACTATATAAATTAATAATATCGTTACGTAACAGATATTTCTTTTCTTGCTGGCGTAACTCACTCATCAAAGAACGCAAATCATTCTTCTCTTCACTATTGAGGACTGTTTGTATTAATTCAGACATAGCAACTCCCGAAAAACTGATTTACTTTCCTTAAAGTAACTATTGCCCAATACTTTGAACTCTAACTAAAGGCATAGAATTTTACATGCTTTTTATAGATGCATTACCCAAAATGCTTACAGCAAGAAGGTTCTACATGATTATATTTTGTCGGATTAGATTAATTTTAAGTGTAGTAACTGTCTCATCCAGAAGACATCTAGCCTTTACCGATGACCTGGATAAATTCTTGTTTCATAACTCAATATGATTTCCCCAGCCACTATCAATCAAGTAAACTTTTATTAGGAAATCAGCGGCTAGCTAATTTTTTTAATGAGCTACTATAATACTTAAAATCATTAGTAATTCATAATTCGTAATTCGTAATGTAGGGGCGCTTTCACCGATATCCACGTTTATCAAAAAAGATCCAAATAAACCCGCCCCTACAAACTTGCTCCACGTATAGACGCTTGGTATTTTTTAACGATATCTGCTTCCACTATTATTTGGGGGTTAGGATTTAGGGGTTAGAGGAAAAGGGGAAGAGGGGAAAAGGGGAAAAGGGGGACAAGGGGGACATAGGGAGTGTGGGGAGGTTTCATCCCAATGCCCAATTATCATTGACCAATGACAAATTCTTGGTACAGTGAAAGTTGTTGGTATTGCTGACAACAGTCTGTGTCTCACGAATTAGCGAGAATGTATGAGTCTATTTTGATTGAGGGCGAACGATGGGACTCGAACCCACGAATGGTGGTACCACAAACCACTGCCTTAACCACTTGGCTACGCTCGCCATTAACTATCTGAGTATAGCACCTCTGTGCTGATTTGATCAAGAGAATTTTTATTCTTGGAACGGACTCAATTAATTTGCAGTCTTATGACTAAAACTAATCATAGCTGAAAAAGTATGAAAACATCAACAATTATTGCATATCTAGGAGCCGCTGGTTTAGCCGTATTGGGAGTAATCATGGCGAAGACAAATCCCTCTCAGGCTGAATATCAAGACTATGCTGTGCAACGGTTGACACTATATTTAAAAACCGATGTTTGCCAGAAAACTCAGGGTATTATAGAAAGTTTAATACATTTCAATTGTGAAAAAACTGTGGATTCTGTCAACCCGCAAATACGGGAAGTTATTGCCGCAACTACGCACAGGCAAGATTATCTGCTTTTTAGTATTTATCAGACCGACTTAAAAGTGAGTTCTTTGATACCTTCTTACAAGTTTGAGACGGTGGGAGCATTTAATAACTTTTATACCTACTCTGCGCAACAGCGATAAAGCTAGGTGCTAGGAGAGAATCGGGAATAAGTTGGGAATACTTTTATGTAGACCCAAGGAAAGCTCTACCTTGTCATGAAACTCTGTCATAACATTGGCTGTTCGTATCCGCAAAATTCCGATACAGCAAAATTCTGTAGCAAATGTGGTAAACAACTGTTGCTCAAAGACCGCTATCATTTGCGCCAACTGATTGGACGTGGTGGCTTTGGTATAACTTTTTTGGCTGTGGATGAACACCTTCCTAGCAAATCTAAGTGTGTGATTAAACAATTCCATTGCCAAAACGTCAATGGGAAAGGCTTTGACAAAGCGGTGGAATTATTTCGTCAAGAAGCAGTTCGCCTAGGTGAGTTGCAGCATTCCCAAATACCCCAACTGCTGGATTACTTTGAACAAGAAAATCAGCTGTATTTGGTGGAAGAATTGATTACAGGACAGACCCTAGCAGAGGAATTCCAAGAGTCAGGAATTTTTAGTGAAGCCCAAATTTGGGAACTTCTCAAACAGTTGTTACCAGTGCTGCAATTTATTCATGTCCGACAAGTTATCCATCGAGACATTAAGCCAGCAAATATCATGCGGAGATCATCTGTTGAGGGAACAGGTAAGGATGTAGTGTTGATTGACTTTGGAGTTGCGAAACAAGTCACAGCTACAGCTTTGCTAGAAACAGGTACAAGCGTGGGGAGTCCAGGATATATGGCTCCCGAACAAATGCGGGGTAAAGCGCTTCCAGCTAGTGACCTTTACAGTTTAGGGGTGAGTTGTATTTACTTGTTAACGGGAACTTCTCCCTTTGATTTGTTTGATGTTACTAGCGATCGCTGGGTATGGCGCGATTATATTTTAAATAAAGATAAAGTTAGCGATCGCCTCGCTCTAATTCTCGATAAACTACTGCAAAATTCCCTTCCCCAACGCTACAAGTCTGCGGCTGAAGCTTTACAAGCGCTTAACTTTGCTATCAAACTTGAGTCTTCCCCGCCGGAAAACAAAAAGCCAGTTCATACCTTAAAATCTCAAGCAGGCCTTGATTACCATCACCTACGTGATTTACTGGCTTTAAGACAATGGGAATCAGCAGATAAACATACTTGGGCGTTGATGTGTCAGGCGATTAGAAAGCCCATAGGTAGCTATCTTTTTACTAGTGATATTGAAAATTTGCCTTGTGAAGATTTACAAATAATTGACGAATTGTGGCATAAATATAGTAACGGACGTTTTAGTTTCAGCGTGCAGAAGCAAATTTACGACAGCCTTGACGGTGACTATGGCAAATTTTGCGCTGCTATTGGCTGGAATCTACCAGTTTCTACCTCTCCTATGCAAAAATTACTTTTTCGCTTGTCAGCACCTGTGGGACATTTACCTTCGCACAATTGGGCTGCTGGTACTCAATTGTGGCGACACGTCAATGCTTTAAATGCAAAACTGGCAAACTGTTAACCAATTTTGGATTTTGGATTTTGGATTCATAATACCCATTGAAAAAAGAATGCGTCTGTAGGGGCGGGGTTTCCCCCATACGTGTCAACTTAACGTGAAACCCGCTTGGTGAAAAGGTTTCGCCCTCACCCCCAGCCCCTCTCCCCTGGGAGAGGGGAGCTAGAGATCCAATTCCCCTTCTCCCTGGGGAGAAGGGGTTAGGGGATGAGGGCATGGGGGATTTGTACAACGCTTGCCCGATATAGCTTTCGGCTTAAGTTGACACCAATGGGTTTCCCCGCCCTTGACTTGGCAACAATCCGTCATCGATTGAATTAACATAATACAGAGAACTAATAACACTCACCGCCCATGTCATCTGCATATCTGCTGGTATCTCACGGAAGCCGTGATCCGCGTCCGGAAATTGCTGTCCAGCAGTTGCTGGGGTTGATACGTGAACAACTAAAAAGTAGCCACAAGCCAGAACATATATTTGAAAGCGCTTATTTAGAACTTCAGCCGGAACCTTTGCATGAGCAGATCGAAAAATTTGCGGAAACTGCTGTTGCTGCTGGGTACAATCGCCTCAAGGTGATCCCCCTTTTTCTCGCACCGGGAGTACATGTGATGAAAGATATTCCCGATGAAATAGCTCTGGCTCAACAGGCTCTTGGTCAAGATATAATCGTTGACTTACAACTATATATAGGCACTCACCCGAATTTAGAATGCTTACTCGCCAAGCAAATCTCCCAGAAAAATACAGCAGCATGGATTCTCTTAGCACATGGTAGCCGTCGGCCTGAGTCTCAACAGCCAATAGAAGCAATGGCTCAAAATTTGGGTGCAATTGCAGCTTATTGGTCTATAGCTCCCAGTTTAGAATCAAGAGTCAAAGAGTTGATTGCCGTTGGTAAGCGGGAGATTGCAATTTTGCCATACTTTTTATTCCCTGGTGGCATAACCGATGCGATCGCCGAATCAACAGAGACGCTAAAATTACAATTCCCCCTTGTAAACTTTTATTTAGCACCGCCCTTGGGCGCAAGTACACAAGAATTAGCCCAGTTAATTTGGGATGCAATAGATACATGAACTCCACAGATACACAGGAGAACAAGTTTTTGGGAAAGGTTTATTTGTTAGGTGCGGGGCCTGGAGATCCAGGACTAATGACACTCAAGGGTAAAGGTCTGCTGGAATGTGCCGATGTAGTTATCTATGATGCATTGGTGAGTCCCGCAATTCTGGCGATGATTAACCCCCAAGCAGAACAAATCAACGCGGGTAAGCGAATGGGACGACATTCGCTCCTACAAGAAGATACAACCAAACTGCTGATTGAGAAAGCCCAGGATCATGCAATAGTCGTCCGTCTCAAAGGCGGCGATCCGTTTATTTTTGGTCGCGGTGGCGAGGAAATGGCAGAATTGGTAGAAGCTGGTATTCCTGTAGAAGTTGTGCCGGGGATTACATCAGGTATCGCCGCCCCAGCCTATGCTGGTATTCCTTTGACTCATCGGTTGTATAGTTCTTCTGTGACGTTTGTTACAGGTCATGAGTCAGCAGGTAAGTATCGACCAACAGTAAATTGGAGTGCGATCGCCCACGGTTCGGAAACGATTGTAATTTACATGGGAATTCACAATTTACCTTATATTGTCGAGCAATTGACCACAGCCGGCTTGAGTGTAGACACACCAATTGCTTTAGTTCGTTGGGGTACACGCCCAGACCAAGAAGAATTGATTGGTAAAATGGGCACAATAGTTGAGCAAGTCGAAAACACTGGATTTGGTGCCCCGGCGATCGCCGTCATTGGTTCGGTAGTGAATCTGCACAGTATTTTATCCGGCTGTCGTCCCCAGTGAGGGGATGAGGGAGACAAATTGTAAATGATAAAATGACAAATCATCAATTATAAATGACAAGCTACAAATAACAAATAGCTATTGTTAATTTGTAACTATTCATGATAGAATACAAGTCCGCTCGGTAGCTGATTGAATTGCACTCAGTAAATCTTCGGGAGTATAAGGCTTAGTTAAATAGACATCAGCACCTTGTTTTCTCGCCCATAGATGATGAACTGCTAGATTTTTGTTGCTACAGACTACAATTGGCACTTTTTGATGAGTTAAATTGATTTTCAGGAAGCGGCATAACTCAAAACCGCTCATTTCTGGACTAACTACGTCGGTAACAATCGCATCCGGTCTTTCTTCCAATGCTATTTCTAAAGCTTCTTTCGCACTAGAAGCTTTAAAAATTTTGTAACCCCAATCTCCGAGATAATGACTAATCATCTCCCATTCTCGCAGAGAATCTTTGACAATCAAAATTTTCCCAGCCCAAGTAATACTCAACCCTCAACCCCCTAGAGAAATATATTGGCTTGGTATGGTTATACTGCTGATTCCGAAATTACACCAGGTATTTACACCATGTGTTTAAAGATAATCTTTAGTAAATCTCCTTGGGAAAAAGGTTTGGTTAAATAACCTGAGGCTTTGACGATTTTGGCTTTTGCTCTGTCGATCAACCCGGTTTTGCCGGTGACCATAATTATGGGTGTATTTTTAAATTGTGAATGTTTACGCAGCAGCGAACATAACTCATACCCATCTAAATTTGGCATGGTGATGTCTAATAAAATTAGGTCTGGTTTGGAGCGGAGAATTTCCATTAAAGCTTTTAATGAATCCGTGACACCTATAACCGAAAACATTTGCTCATCTAAAAAGTTTTTGATAGCATTTAATACACTTGGGCTATCATCAATGCAAAAAATAGTGTAGATTTTTTTGTCGTTAACCGGAGAAGAAACTTGCTCTAGGTGATGACTGCGATTATTAGCATAGTTAGGCAGATAGTGGGAATTTTCTACTATTGGCGCGCTACCAGTTCTGGGTGGTGATGGGACTTTTACATAAGGTTGTGATGGATTTTGACGTGCAAATGAACCCTGTCTTTGAGAAAATGGTGATGATTCGCGCCCAGCAGCTTCTCCCCGATAGTTTTGGCAATGTTCAACCAGTAGACGCAGATTTAAATAACAGAATTTGGGCAAATCATCCAAAAAGCTTTCTGGGATAAACTCGTAACTACCTTCTTCTATCTGCAAAAATGTTTCTAAAACTTCTAATGCCAATTGTTCGATTAAAATTCCTGCTTCTGCGGAGTTAATATATTTCTGATTGACTAACCAACAAATAGCTAGATAATCTGGATTTGGTATGGCTTGATTCTCAATCCCAGTTTCAAATATGGCTCTTAACTGCTCATTAATTCCTGTAGGAATCGTTGAAATTTGCTTACTCAAGCGTTGCAAGTTTCTATAAAGCGGTTCAAACATTTTCTCGGAATAGCAAGCATATATGAGTTTACCTTCATCTATATATATTGACCAATCACCAGATTTACTAAATACTTGCAAGCACCCGGTAACAGACTTATTAGTGATTTTTTTTAAAAGAGATAGGGGCTGTATTTTCTGAAAAAACCGATATCTACTAATAGGAAGTGTCTTCATTGGGAACGGCTCTAATATAAAACCAATATTTGCAGTTGAATGTTATGTTGTGGAAACCCTTTCCTAGCATCACAGGGATCAAGTCACAAGCGCTTTTAGATAAACATAGCGCATCACATTTACATGAGTATAGACAAATTGCCTAATCTCCAACTCCCTACTCCCTGTCACACCTAGCGTGCATGACACTGCACTCCTGCGCTCAGTAAAATCGCCATGCGATCGCCAAATAGCAAAATGGCTATACTTGCTGCTAGGAAACAGTATTCCAAAAATCAGCTTAACTTTCTGTATCTTTCGCTAATCTAGCTCATCTCACAGTAACGCAACTGTTTGGTAGTAGACTACCGCCTTCAGCTTTGAGCAGATAGACAGCACTACTACTAGGGGTTTTTACGCTATAAGATTGCAGCTAATTCAGCCTTGGCTCTGACTCCATTTAAACTCACCGTATTCATTGTAACTAAGTAAAGTAACTGTTGATGATTTTACCCAAATTCGAGATTGTGGAGTTTTCTCTGTATAGTTGGATAAAATTTTACTTGTACAAAGCGAGTGAATTGCTATCAAGGTGAGTCAGTGAGGATTTGCGGCGATGATAGTGGGGATCAGATTTAATTGCTACCTACTTAGCAGAAACCAAGCTGTTCACAAGCATTTAGCAAATTTTACTGCTATGGGAGGAAATTAGCTAATTGGCACAAAATAAAGTGCTAAATTCTCGAATTTCCAGAGAAATCCAGCTTGTTATCTATGTGTAACCGCGTTACCGCTGTCTGATTCCTAACCATCACACATAAATTGATGTTATTAGCTGATCTGAGGAACTTCTTTGAGGTTCATTGCTCCATAGGCTGATTTTAGAGATTAAATGAGTTTTTCATAGTAACTAGCTGAAGAATAGGAATTTTTAGCTAAATGGTAGATATTCACTCTTCTTGCTTAATAAAACCTAGGTTACTCCAAAATTTAGGAACAGTGACAGAAAATATGTGAAATTTAGAATAAGTAAATTTGGCAAATATAAAAAAAAATTTATTTACTGACTACTCCAGGATCAGCAAAAAACGTACAGTAAATTATCATCTTTTAGTTATTAAATCATATTTATGCATAAATAAAACATTGGACAATAAAAAACGTCTCGGAAATTCAATCTAATTCAGTTCTAGGGATGAGAAGGATACTTTTGGTATATTAATGAGGGGTGAAGCACCTCATGCTAAAATGTTTTTTTTACGCTATGCGTGGAGGGACAGAGCAAGCACTGATTGTAACGAAAAATTAGGAATAATCAATTACGAATTACTAATTAATTTAGACTAAACTGTGAGCGAATTTAATTTACAAGTCCAAGAAAATAGCGAACGCCTTGATCGCTACCTTTCGCAAGAATTACCAGATTTGTCCCGTTCCCGGATTCAACAGTTAATTGAACAGGGTCAGGTGCAAATTAATGGTAAAGTTTGCGCATCGAAAAAAGTTAATGTCAAAGCAGGCGATCGCATTATCCTAGACATACCAGCAGCCCAACCTTTAGAATTGCAAGCAGAAGATATTGCTTTAGATATTCTCTATGAAGATGACCAATTAATAATTCTCAACAAACCCGCAGGCTTAGTTGTCCATCCTGCACCCGGTCATCCAGATGGTACATTAGTGAATGCATTATTAGCACATTGTCCCAACCTCCCAGGAATTGGGGGAGTACAACGTCCGGGAATTGTGCATAGATTAGATAAGGATACCACCGGAGCGATCGCGATCGCGAAAACAGATATTGCTTATCAACATTTGCAAGCACAACTCCAAGCCAAAACAGCAAGGCGTGAATATTTAGGTGTAGTTTATGGTGCGCCAAAAGTTGAAAGTGGCGTGATCGATTTACCCATTGGTCGTCACCGCCAAGACCGGAAAAAAATGGCTGTGGTTCCCATTGAAGAAGGCGGACGTAATGCGATCACCCATTGGCAAATTCAAGAACGCTTGGGTAATTATACATTAATTCACTTCCAACTAGAAACCGGACGCACCCATCAAATTCGCGTCCACAGTGCTAAAATTGGACATCCAATTGTCGGCGATCCGATTTATGCTTCTGGTCGTTCAATTGGCGTAAATTTACCAGGTCAAGCATTGCACGCTTGGCGACTCAAATTACAGCATCCCTTATCAGGAAATCTCATTGAGGTAACAGCAACTCCTCCGCAAACCTTTCTTACTTTGCTAGAAGTTCTGCGCCGACGTGCTGCTATTTAGTCAATAGTCAATAGTCAATAGTCAATGGTCATTGCTTCTTGAAGATACTCGATTTCCTCCCGAAGATTCCATCGGGCTGATTGTTCTGCGTTATCGAACATCAAAGGGGTAGAATAGATGCGATCGCGCTGCAAAAATTTCTCTAATACCTGCTTACGTCCTGCAATATACTCAGCTTGTGGAACCCATGCATATTCTTGGCGAATTGCATTGGCGTATTTTTGATATTGAATAGGGTCAGCAGCTAAAATCGCTAAATCTGCATCAAGGAGAACTTGGCTATCAAAATCATCCGCCGCAGCTTGATGGTGTTTGGTATTTAGAATGAGATGTTTGATATGAGAAATATCATTAGCTGTCAGCCCTAAATTAGATAATAATTCAGCAGCATATTCTGCACTTTTTTCTTCATTATCTTTAGCCTGAGTGTCATAAATTATATCGTGAAACCAAGCGGCAATTTGCACAGATCTTATGTCTTTAGCGTAGGTTTGTAAACTATCAATAGTAATCAGAATGTGCAGAATATGTTCGCATGTATGATAATAGCGATCGGGACTAGAATAAGCTGCAATTATGTCATTAAAGATTTGATTTGCCGTTATTTGATTAACTTTCAATGGTTGGATTGTTTGTTGCCAGCGATATAATAAGATATCACTCAAGTTTTCTGTTAGCATATTTTCATAAAGGGGAGCATTCCAAATTTGGAAATTGATTTTTTTGTAGTGATGGATTTTTAGCCCGCTTCCTAGACATTAGGGAGCGCCCGCAACATTTCCATTAGGGAGCAAGATGCTCCCACTACAAATTTTATCTTGGCAAAATTGGGATGCTACCAGCTAAAAGCTTTAAGGCTTCCGTATTTCCTTGGGCGATCTCTGCAATAAATCGGTCAATATTAAGTATATCTACTGTCTGATTTTTGATCGTGTAATTTTTCGATTAGTCTCACCAAATTTAACCATTATTGGGTAGCATATCTGTTTGCCGATTCTGTGAGTGAATTTTGCACTCTGGAAATATGGTGACAGCAAAATCTAAGAGTCAAAATAGAAGACAGAGGCTTGTGTAAGCAAGTCTTACCTGGAATTAGGAGTTTACTATCAGTGGTATTACAAGTACAAACCAGCACCTACGAAGCTAAAACCCAAGAAATTGCTAAACAACTTCTTGAAGTAACCCAAGAAAATCGCTCATTTTTTGCGTCTTTGCGCGATCAGATGCGCTGGGATGATAAATTACTCGCTTGGGCGATGAGCAATCCAGGTTTACGGGTGCAATTATTTCGCTTTATCGATACATTACCAGCTTTACGCAGCAAAGCAGAAGTTGCTGCACATTTACAAGAATATTTAGGAGAAGAATCTGTAGAATTACCGGCGGCTTTGAAGGGGATGCTGAATTTTGCTAACCCTGATTCTATGCCGGGACAAGTGGCAGCCACAACCGTGGCGACAGCAGTGGAAACTCTGGCTCATAAATATATTTCTGGGGAAAATATTACACAAGTCATCAAAACAGTTGAACGCCTACGTAAGGAAAAAATGGCTTTTACCATTGACTTACTGGGTGAAGCGGTAATTACAGAAGCAGAAGCACGATCTTACTTAGAACGCTATTCGGAATTAATGCAGCAATTGGTAGCTGCATCTCAGAATTGGAAAGCTATCCCGGCGATTGATGAAGCAGATGGAGAACAGCTAGCAAAAGTCCAGGTTTCTGTGAAGTTAACGGCGTTTTATTCCCAATTTGACCCTTTAGATGCTCTTGGTAGTGAGGCGAGAGTTAGCGATCGCATTCGCACTCTGTTACGTCATGCTAAAGAATTAGGCGCAGCTGTCCATTTTGATATGGAACAGTATGCCTATAAAGATATAACTCTTCACATCCTCAAGAAATTATTGATGGAAGAAGAGTTTCGTCAACGGACAGATATAGGCATCACCATCCAAGCATATTTACGTGATAGTGAGCAAGATGCTAAAGATGTAATTGCTTGGTTGAAACAGCGTGGTTATCCGTTAACAATCCGTTTAGTTAAAGGTGCATATTGGGATCAGGAAACCATCAAAGCAGCCCAGAAACATTGGCCGCAACCTGTTTATAATGACAAAGCCGCCAGCGATGCTAACTTTGAAACCATCACTCAGCTATTGCTAGAGAATCATCAATATGTGTATGCTGCCATTGGTAGCCATAATGTGCGATCGCAAGCTAGGGCAATAGCCATTGCTGAAAGTTTAAAGGTTCCCCGTCGTTGTTTTGAAATGCAAGTTCTCTACGGGATGGGGGATAAACTGGCGAAGGCTTTGGTTGATAAGGGTTACCGGGTAAGAGTTTATTGTCCCTATGGTGAATTATTGCCGGGGATGGCTTATTTAATTCGGCGGTTGTTGGAAAATACGGCTAATAGTTCGTTTTTACGGCAAAATTTGGAGAATAGACCAATTGAGGAGTTGATCGCGCCGCCCAATATAGATTTGTCTCACGCAAAGGCGCAGAGACGCAAAGAAGAAAAGTCCGGGTTTTTGGGTGTGGCGGATACTGATTATGCGGTGGAGGAAGCCAGAAAGCAATCTGTTCAAGCTTTCCAAGCTGTTCATCAGCAATTGGGGAAAACTTATTTACCGTTGATTAATGGTGAGTACACTAACACTCAAACATTTATTGATTCTCTCAATCCTTCTAATTTTAGTCAGGTAGTTGGGAAAGTCGGACTCATCAGTGTTGAACAAGCTGAACAGGCGATGAAAGTGGCGAAGGCGGCTTTTCCTGGTTGGCGGAAAACACCAGCGAAGCAACGCGCTGATATTTTGCGCAAAGCTGGGGATTTGATGGAAAAACGCCGCGCTGAACTTTCGGCTTGGATTGTGTTGGAAGTTGGGAAACCAGTTAAGGAAGCAGATGCAGAGGTTTCGGAGGCGATAGATTTCTGTCTCTACTACGCCGATGAAATGGAAAGGTTGGATAAAGGGGTAAATTATGATGTTTCTGGGGAAACGAACCGTTATATTTACCAGCCACGGGGAATTGCGGTAGTTATTTCTCCTTGGAATTTCCCTTTGGCGATCGCTTGTGGTATGACTGTAGCAGCGTTAGTTGCTGGTAATTGTACTCTTCTCAAGCCTGCGGAAACATCTTCGGTAATTACAGCCAAACTTACAGAAATTTTGCTAGAAGCTGGGATTCCTCAAGGTGTATTCCAATATGTACCCGGTAAGGGTTCCCAAGTCGGGGCTTATTTAGTAAATCATCCTGATACTCATGTAATTGCCTTTACTGGTTCCCAGGAAGTAGGCTGTAGAATTTACGCAGAAGCTTCTACCCTTAAACCCGGTCAAAAACATATGAAGCGGGTAATTGCCGAGATGGGTGGGAAGAATGCCATCATTGTAGATGAGAGTGCTGATTTAGACCAAGCTGTTGTCGGGGTAGTGCAGTCAGCCTTTGGTTACAGCGGACAAAAATGTTCTGCTTGTTCCAGAGTTATTGTACTGCAATCGATTTATGATACTTTCGTGCAGCGGTTAGTAGAAGCCACAAAATCCTTGAATATTGGGGAAACAGAGTTACCTAGCACCCAAGTCGGCCCGGTAATTGATGCCAATGCCCGCGATCGCATTCGCGAGTATATTGAAAAAGGTAAGTCAGAAGCACAATTAGCTTTAGAGTTACCAGCACCAGAACAGGGATATTTTATCGGCCCAGTTATTTTTAGCGAAGTACCGCCAAATGGGATAATTGCCCAACAAGAAATTTTTGGCCCTGTACTAGCGGTAATTCGCGTCAAAGATTTTCAGGAAGCATTAGCAGTGGCTAACGGTACTAACTATGCTTTAACTGGGGGACTTTATTCGCGAACCCCATCCCACATTCAGCAAGCACAACAAGACTTTGAAGTCGGGAATTTGTACATTAACCGTACAATTACAGGAGCTATTGTGGCACGCCAACCCTTTGGAGGCTTCAATCTTTCTGGGGTTGGTTCTAAAGCAGGCGGCCCCGATTACCTGCTACAATTCCTAGAACCGCGCACAATCACAGAAAACATTCAACGCCAAGGTTTTGCACCAATTGAAGGTGTCGATTAACGTAGGGGCGGGGTTTCCCCGCCCTTAATTTTGCCTTACATGAGAGAATATCCTCTTATACTAATTCTCTCTAAACTTGCACTTAATGAGTACCTCTGTTTTTCTTCTCTACGAGACGCTCCGCGAAGGCGTACTTGGCGTACTTGGCGGTAAATTTATAAATATTAACTGCATTTCATAGAGAAATAGTATCAATATAATAAGTAGGGTGGGCAATGCCCACCTTAATTTTTAACTTGATATTAAACCGTACCACATGTAGAGAACCCAGAGAGATGATAAAAAGAGATTTAATCATTAAAACTGTTGAATCTCCCGAAGAATTTACGGCGATTAAAGCAATTAGAATCGCCGTATTTCAAGAAGAACAAGGAGTAGATTCCGCCTTAGAATTTGATGGTAAAGATGAAATATCTCAACATTTAATTGCTTATTTAAATCAGGAAGCTGTTGGTACTACAAGAATTAGATATTTAGATAATCAAACTGCAAAAATAGAAAGACTCGCTGTTTTAGCTCAAGCTAGAAAAAAGGGAATTGGTAAACAAATTATGGAAAAGGCAATAGAAATTATTGCTAGCCAAAGTATTCCAGAAGTTGTAATTCATTCCCAAGAATATGTAAAAAGTTTATATGAAAAAATGGGTTTTATACCAGAAGGAGAAATCTTTATAGAAGCGGATATTCCTCATGTCAAAATGAAGAAAAAATTATGGCTATAGATAAATCCACACAAAAAAACCCCAGAGGGAAATTTAAATCCAAAATCTAAAATCTCAAATATTCTTATCTGCTCTCCTCCTCTGCTAAATATGGTTGATCGGGGAGAAACAGTGTAAATCTACTACCTGCTCCTAAAGTTGATTCTACTGTTACATCTCCACCATGTAAACGTGCTAATTTGCGTGTCAAGGCTAAACCTAAACCAGTACCTTCATATTGACGATTTAATCGGCTATCAAGCTGTTTAAAGGGTTCAAATAGAAATTGAAATTGATGAGAATCAATACCAATACCAGTATCTGCAACTGTAAATGTAATCCCGTCGCTGACTTTTTTGACTTCTAAAGAAACCTCACCTTTGGAGGTGAATTTAATCGCATTAGTTAGCAGATTGAGTAGCATTTGCTTAATTCTTCGCTCATCAGCTACACAAATATTTGCTTCTGGCGCAATTGTACTAGTGAATTGCAATCCTTTTTCTAAAGCTATGTCGGAAACTGTAGAGATAACAGAATTACAGATATCTGTAACTAGCAAAGGTAACAGCAAAAGTTCTTCTTTACCAGCCTCGACTTTCGACAAATCCAGAATATCGTTGATTAGTGCTAGTAGATGTTCCCCACTACTATATATACAATTTATATATTCCTTTTGCTTGTCATTGAGAGACCCAACCATTTCTTGTTGTAGCAATTGCGATAAACCCATAATCGCGTTCAAGGGTGTCCGCAGTTCGTGGCTCATTGTCGCTAAGAATTCGCTTTTGGCTCGACTACCAGCTTCAGCCGCCGCTTGAGATGCACGCAGTTTTAATTCTGTTTGCTTACGTTCGGTAATATCCTCAATAATAGTTAAGAAAAATTCCGGGTTACCATGAATATCTCGGATAACTGAAACTGACAGATGTGTCCAAACTAAGCCTCCGTCTTTATGTAAGAAAAGCCTTTCCATTTCAATGCGATGTCTTTCAACAAACTGATCCGCATCTGAGCCAATTCCGGAAATCATTTGTCTCAAAAGATCTAAATCGCCTTTTTGTGGGGAAACATAATTTGTGAACAGCTTACCGCATAGTTCTTCTCGGTTGTAACCAAGCATTTGACATAGGGCTGGATTAGCATCAACTATTTGTGTATTCATATCTATCAGTCCGATACCGATAGAAGAACACTCAAAAATTGCTCTAAATTGCGCCTCACTTTGACGTAGTGCTGATTCGGCGGCGTTACGTTCGCTGGCTTCTATGGCGAGGGTGACAAAATCTGCAATTGAACCTGCAAAATTTTCTTCTTCCAATGTCCATTGGCGAACCTCACCAAAATGTTCGTGGGAGACTACGCCTATCAACCTACCACCAAGCCAAATTGGTGCATTTAATAAGGATGTAATTCCTAAGACAGAAAGATAAGACTGGGATAATTCTTGAGTTCTGGTGTCATTGATGGCATCATGGGCGGCAATGCTGCGTTCTGCTTCCAAGGCTTGGAAATAATCAGGGTATTTCGCTTTTAACAAAGACAAGCCACAGGTGTGTTCTTGGGTTCTCACATCATACAAATCAATACAATCCAAAGCTGAGTGGTCATCTTTATATAACCACACACCTACTCGCTGTACTGAGAGTGTGCGTGCAGCCGCTTCCGTAATTTCTTGGAAGGCTGCATGAAGATTACCTTGTTGAAATGTCTTACTTCTGGCTAGTTGCACTAGCGTTTGGCTTTGTTTTCTGCGTGTATGTTCTCGGATTTGCAACGTTTCTGGGGAATGTTTACACTCTGTAATATCTCTAGCCGCCACCACATGCATTTTTTGACCTGGGTAAGAAATAATTTGCCTTGGAGTTCTGCCACAAAAGTAGAACTATCTTTCCTAACTACAATTACTTAACTCTGCATTTCCGAACCGGGAAGTATCGTTTTTATCAACAACTATTGTGATTCTAGCGCGTAGACGCCCAGCGGCTTGTCGTTAGACATCGCTTCCCGGCTATTTTTACCAATCAGTTATCCACATCGCTGAGTACGACAATGGCTACATTAGCAGTTAGCGATCGCACATCAAAGATTATTTTTAAATCTCTATCATCCTTCAGGGATAAATTCAAGCCTTTTGGTAAGAGAATTTTTCGCAAATGCTGCCAAAAACCTCATTTATTGCTAAATCTTGACAAAAAAAATGCCCGTGTATTCCTTTAGATAGAGATACGCGACCTCATATATTTTGCGACAATTGAATTAAGAGCAGCTGTTGCAGAGGTGGAGCGATGAAAGATAGCAGTGTAAGAATTGTCTCTCTCATTCCCAGTGGAACTGAGATTTTAGCAGCACTGGGTTTGACTGATGCTATTGTTGGGCGATCACATGAATGTGATTATCCCCCAGAAATTCAAAATCGCCCTATTTGTACCGCCGCACGGTTAAATAGCAATGGCTCCAGTCAAGAAATTCACAATCAGGTTAATAATTTATTGCAATCGGCTCTGAGTATCTATGAAATCAACATCGAGATTCTCGAGCAAGTGCGGCCTACCCATATTGTCACCCAAGACCAGTGTGATGTATGTGCTGTGAGTCTGCAAGACGTAGAAAAAGCAGTTGCCAATCTAATTGATCCCGCACCCCAAATTATTTCTTTGCAGCCCAATTTGCTGGAAGATGTTTGGCAAGATATTGAGCGGATCGGTAACATCTTTGAAGTAGACTCAGTGAAGTTGCTAGAAGACCTAGAAGCTCGCGTTAAAATTTGTCAGCAAAAAATCCAAGGACTGTCTTTAAAAGAACTACCCACTGTCGCTTGCATCGAATGGATCGATCCTTTGATGGTAGCCGCTAATTGGATTCCCGAATTAGTCAACTTGGTAGGTGGACAAACTTTGTTTAGCGCCTCAGGTCAGCCATCAGCTACCATATCTTTGGAGACACTCATCGCCACTAATCCAGATGTGATTGTCTTTATGCCTTGTGGTTGGGATTTAGACCGCACTCGCCAAGAAGCGCGGTTGTTAACTCAACGTCCAGAGTGGCAACAAATCCATGCCGCCCAAAGTGGCAGAGTCTACATTACTGACGGTAATGCTTACTTCAACCGTCCAGGCCCCAGGCTAGTAGATTCCCTAGAAATTTTGGCAGAAATGTTACATCCAGAAATTTTTGATTATGGTTACAAAGGCACTGCTTGGGAAGTTTTATCCGCTGATGAACTGATTCCGATGGCGGTGGTCTAGTGAATAGGTTTGTGGGAGCATCCCAATTTTAAGGCAATACCCGAATAGGGTATTGCTATACGAACAAAGCCTGCCTTTGCAGGCTTTGTATTTATAGCTACAGTCTAGAAGCCTGTGGGGGTTTTTGCTCATCAAAATTTTGGCGATGAAATATTTCAAGAAGGACGCTTTGCTACTTGATTGAGCCAGTCAATCAGGGGTCTTAAGGTTCCTGGTAATGCTGCTTCACTTACTGTGACTGTATGTTGCTTACCCTGGTCTTCCACTGTCAATTTATATTGAAAGCGATCGCTCTGGGGATTCGGGGAAGTAATTTTTTCCGGTAAATTAAACAAACCCGCAACTTCCACCAGTCTCGGTAGTTCTTGGGCTTCGTTTGGTGGGAGAGTAGCTGTATCAACGGTTGTTTTCTTACTAATTCCAGCAAAGCCGCCCGTGCGTTCAAAGGAGATCCGCATTGTTTACTCTCCGTTTTCCTGTCTAGGGGGAAAAATAAAAAACTGGAAGATTTTAACTTTCATCTTCCAGTGTAACAACAAAGGACAACCTAGTATAAATTCTGAATGATGAATGATGAATGATGAATGATGAAAATTTTACTTGTTCATCATTTCTCATTCACCATTCACTATTTGATTACACCTACCTTTTGCCAAGCGTTCTGTACAGCTTTTTGTTCTTTACTATCGTTACCGTAAAGTTCCCCAGCTACTTTGATGGTGGTAGTAGCAGCTGTTTTAAAATTAGCATTAGCACGCAGGCGATCGCGCAAAGTTATGTACCAGATTTTGCCAGCTTTTTCCCAAGCATAGCCGCCAATCTCTACCGCCGCTAGATAAAAGGCATAGTTAGGAATACCTGAGTTGATATGCACCCCGGCGTTATCTTCCGTACCAGTATATTTATCTTTCATATAAGCAGGTTGGGGATCTTTACCCATCACTGGGTCATCGTATGCTGTTCCTGGTGCTTTCAGGGAACGGATACCAACTCCTTTCACCGCCGGCGCTAAAAGACCTTCGCCAATAATCCAATCTGCTGCTTCTGCTGTCTGATTTTTGCTTTTCTGTTTGACCAAAGCCCCAAATACATCAGAAAATGATTCATTCAGTGCCCCTGGTTCACCGTAATACTGTAAACCAGCTTCATACTGAGTCACACCATGAGTTAATTCATGGGCAATCACATCAATAGATTTAGTGAAGCGTTGGAATAATTCTCCATCACCATCACCATAGACCATCTGGTCGCCATTCCAGAAAGCATTATCATATTTAATACCGTAATGTACGGTAGAGTCTAAACGCAGTCCTTTGTCATCAATAGAATTGCGATCGAATATCTGATGAAACATGTCATAAGTAGCACCAGCCGCATCATAGGCTTCATTCACTGCTTGATCGGTGCTTGGTGGATCTCCCTCACCACGTACCAGTTTACCAGGTAAATTTTCCGAAAATTGAGCATCGTAGATAGTGCGGCGCTTGACACCTGGGGATGGTGCAAATGATACAGCACCTACTACATTTCGTCTTCCACGCACCTGTGCCGAAACATTTAATGTTTGAAAAGCCCAATTACGCTGTTCAGCGTTACCATTGACGGCGACATGTTGCAGTATATGTGGTGGAATAATACAACAGATCGGGCATCTAGAGTAGCGTGGATGTTCACAGTTAAAACCCGTTGATTTCTTCTTATTTCGAGCCATGCGAGATATTCTCCTTTTTTAACTAACTGATGACAGACAGTGGCTATAATTCCACTGTTCAAAGGAGCAGAAAAATTAATACAAGTGGTCTGTTCCTATTGTGTCTAATCAAGAAAACTTTCTACTCTAAGTTTTAAGATAGGTTTGTTGAGCAGGGACAGTACCCACTGAGGGTATTTTGATGTTGGGACATGACATAGAAACACAAGACAAAATCAGATTCCGCAAATTGCAGCTAAAATCTTAGTCTCGTGATGCACAACCCCCTTTACGACCCAACGGCTTTATATAATAGGTCTTGTCTGGGGTAAATGTGCCATTTGTTACTGAATTGTTACCGAAACAAGGAACAACGCAGAGGGCAGCACTTCTCTGCGAGACGCTCCGCGAACGACTAGGCGGTAGTTGAGCGTAGTCGAAACTCAGTGACCGGGCAGAAGAAAGTATGATAATTTTTTATACAAAAAATGTATAGCAGTGCGTTAGGCGATGCGATCGCCTTTCCCCTCATAAATCATATCGAAATATGCAGCTAATATCATGTCCTGTTAAAGGCTAATTATTAAGACACCCAAAAATAAGTATCTAAAATCCGCGCAGCCAGCCGCCAAAAACCGCCAAGCCGTAATATTTCCAAGGTACTGCTACAGTCTCAAAACCAGCTTTTGTTAACATTTGTAATTGTGTATTCAAAGTAGCTAACTGGTCTTGGCTGGAGTATCCTTGTGTAACACTTGTACCCTTCTTATCTCGAACTTCCCCTAGGTTTATTCGTTGTTGGGTTGCCCATTCCTCTCGTGCTGCCTGGTAGACTTCTACTAATACAGGTGATTCTGGTAAGGTGGGGTCAGCATTCCAAAAACAACCATGAGAACTGAGGCTAACGGCAATTTGTTGAAATAAGTGGAATTTCATCTCATCTTGGAGATGGTGAATTGCCAAAGATGAAACACAAGCAGCAAATTCTCTACCTATAGCAAATTTCTCTGGATTATTTGCCCAGTCGCCAAAATCGGCTTCGATACCACTCCAGCGATTTTGATATCCAGCTGCGGCGATTTTACTTTCGGCAAATTGCAACATTCTCGGTGAGTAATCTAAAGCAATTACTTGCGCATCAGGGCAGCGTTGGAGTATTTTCAGACTCAGTTCACCTGTACCACAGCCTAATTCTAAAATGCGATCGCAACTCGAAGGTACACAACGGCTAATTACCTCCAGCATCTCGTCATATCGCGGTAATAGCTGGCGAATCCCCGTATCGAAATCAGCAGTGTTGGCAAAAACTTCACCGGGAAATATTTGTTGCATATCGCTAGCATAAGGTGTTGCATCCATTAAATCTTAGAGCATAGTGACTTGTTACAGGCTAGCGATATTAATTGATTAGCCTAAAAATCGCGACTCCTCTACACCACAATGATAATATTTGCGATCGTTACTCTATCTCTGTGACCTCAGCACCTCTGCGGTTCCATTTCCTTTGCAATCACTCCTCTCGCAACCCAAAACCCCCTCCCCCAGGTGTTTCTATGACAAAAACATCCCCAGGTTGCATCTGGACAGTAGCGGTGCTATCTAACTCCTCTTGCGTTCCATCTTGACGCTGTATCCAGTTGCGTCCGACTTTCCCCGGTTCCCCACCTTTTAATCCAAACGGAGAAACACGGCGATGATTACAGAGAATATTTGCTGTCATCGGTTCCAAAAACTTGATGCGGCGAATCACTCCATTACCACCGGAATATTTTCCTTTACCACCGCTATCGGGACGCAAACTAAAGCTTTCTACCATTACAGGATAGCGGGTTTCTAAAACTTCTGGGTCAGTCAAGCGGGAGTTAGTCATGTGGGTGTGAACTGCGTCAGTACCATGAAACTTCGCCCCAGCACCCGAACCACCGCAGATGGTTTCATAATATTGATATTGCCGATCGCCGAAGGTAAAATTATTCATGGTTCCTTGAGAAGCCGCGATCGCACCCAAAGCACCATATAAAGCATCAACAATAGTCTGCGATGTCTCTACATTACCCGCTACTACTGCCGCTGGGTAGATGGGGTTGAGCATACAACCTGCGGGAATGATAATTTCCAAAGGTTTCAAACACCCAGCATTCAAGGGAATACTATCCTCAACTAAAGTCCGAAAGACATATAAAACTGCTGCTTGGGTGACAGCTTTGGGCGCATTAAAGTTACTGTTTAATTGCCCAGATGTCCCAGTAAAATCAATTATTGCACTGCGATTGGCTTGGTTAATCGTTACTTTAACTTGAATTTTTGCACCGCTATCCATTTCATAGATAAATGTACCATCCTTGAGAACTGCGATCGCTCTTCTCACTGACTCTTCAGCATTATCTTGGACAAATTTCATGTAAGCTTGCACTGTTTGCAGTCCGTATTGCTCAACCATTTTGCGGAGTTCTTTTACTCCCCTTTCATTAGCAGCAATTTGCGCCTGAAAGTCAGCAATATTTTGGTCAGGATTACGCGCCGGATAGGGATGATTTAATAGTATATCTCTTACTACTTTTTCTCGAAAATACCCCTCTTCAACTAATAAAAAATTATCGAATAAAATTCCTTCTTCTTCTACCGTGGTACTATGAGGAGGCATAGAACCTGGTGTAATCCCGCCAATATCTGCTTGATGTCCGCGCGAAGCGACGTAGAAAATAATTTGGTTTTCTTGTTCGTCAAAAACTGGAGTAATAGCTGTGACATCTGGTAGGTGAGTCCCGCCATTATAGGGATTATTTGATAAATAGACATTTCCTGGTTTGATAGTGTCGCCTTTATCGTTAATTAAACTGCGGACACTTTCACTCATTGAGCCTAAATGTACGGGGATGTGGGGAGCATTTGCAACTAATAATCCAGCAGCATCAAAAATAGCACAGGAAAAATCGAGGCGTTCTTTAATATTTACCGATGCTGCTGTATTTTGCAGCACAATCCCCATTTGTTCAGCGATAAATTGATAGAGGTTTTTAAATATTTCTAACCGCACGGGGTCTGGTTGAGATATTGATTGCATTTTTTTCTCCTAATTAACGCAGCTATTGACAAACAACAACGGATATCATGTCCGCTTGATTACTTACTAAACCCTCTGAACCCCACCCCGACAAAGCGACGCTTTATCTCCCCTCCCCGTTTACGGGGAGGGGATTAAGGGGTGGGGTGCAATGATTATGGGAATCATAACTAATTACCCGGACATGATATGACACGCGCAGCGCCATCAATTTTTAACCTGCAAAATTAAATGATTACGTTCAGTTAATCTTGCTTCCCAGTTAGGTTCTACTACAATTGTGCTAATTTTTTCCACAATAATCGCCGGGCCATTAATACTATCTTCCGGTTGTAAATCTTCCCGGCGGTAAACTGGTGTATCATGCCATTGGTCACCTGCAAACATCTTCACCGTCTCAACAGATTGGGGATATTCATTTAAAGGACGATTCCGAATAATTAAAGATTCTTCAGGCGTATCCATTTTCTGAATTACCTCAACGGAAACAGATTCAACTATTAAGGTTTTTTCTAATTGCATAAAACCGTAGCGAGATTTATGTTCAAACTCAAACTTTTCTCGCATTTCCGCCACATCTGATGTAAAATCAATGGTCAATGTCGAGTTAGTTCCTTGATATTTTAAATTTACTTTTTGGACTACCTGATTTTGACTACTGTCTTCATCGCTGAGTTCACTTCGCGCCTGAGCAATCAAACTCTCGATTAACTGTTGTAATTGGGGAATTAATGCAGCGGTTAAAGGCTGTTCTACTCCCTTTTCTCTAATAGCGCGGACATCAGCTAATCCCATTCCATAGGCTGAGAGAACTCCCGCATAAGGATGCAGAAATATCTGTTTCATCCCTAAAGTATCAGCAATTAAACAAGCAACCTGTGCGCCAGCACCGCCAAAACAACAAAGCACATATTGGCTGACATCATAACCCCGTTGCAAACTAATTTTTTTAATCGCATTTGCCATATTCTCTACTGCGATCGCGATAAATCCCGCTGCTACTTGTTCGGGTGTACGATAGTTTCCTGTAGCTGTAGCAATTTCTTGAGATAATAAGCTAAATTTCTCGACAACAATATCTCTATCTAAAGGTAAATTCCCATCAACCCCAAACACAGAGGGAAAATATTGCGGGTGAATTTTCCCTAACATCACATTAGCATCAGTCACCGCTAAAGACCCGCCACGTCGATAACAAGCTGGGCCTGGATTTGAACCAGCCGATTCCGGGCCGACACGATAACTAGAACCATCAAAAAATAAAATTGAACCGCCCCCAGCAGCAATTGTATTAATCGCTAATACAGGAACTCGCATTCTCGCGCCAGCAATTTCTGAATCTAATTGGCGTTCATACTCGCCTTTAAAATGGGCGACATCTGTACTGGTTCCCCCCATATCAAAGGTGATAACTAATTCAAAACCTGCTCTTTTACTCGTTTGCACTGCACCGACGATTCCCCCAGCCGGTCCGCTTAGTATACTATCTTTACCTTGAAATTTCTCCGCTGCAACTAAACCACCGTCAGATTTCATAAACATTAATCTCACACCAAGTAACTGGCTAGCTACTTGGTTAACATAGCGCCGCAAAATCGGAGTCAGATAAGCATCGACAACGGTTGTATCGCCTCGACTCACCAATTTCATTAACGGACTAACTTCATGGGATACTGAAATCTGCGTAAATCCTACTGCTTGAGCGAGTTGCTGAACTTGTTGTTCGTGGAGAGGATAGCGATCGCTGTGCATAAATGCGATCGCACAACTACGTATCCCTGTGTTGTAAGCTGCTTGTAAGTCTTGTTTGACCTGTGCAATATTGACTGGGGTTAATTCCTCACCGTAAGCATCATAGCGTTCTTCTACCTCAATCACCTGCTCGTAAAGCATCGTTGGTAAAACGATATGACGCGCAAAAATATCTGGACGGTTTTGGTAGCCAATGCGCAACGCATCTTTAAAGCCTGTGGTAATTAAAAGTACAACTCTATCCCCTTTTCTCTCTAACAGTGCATTTGTCGCCACTGTTGTACCCATTTTGACTATTTCTATCGCTTCACTGGGGATAGGTTGATGACTAGCTAGACCAATAATATCCCGAATCCCTTGGATGGCTGCATCTTGATATTGTTCCGGATTTTCCGAAAGTAGTTTATAGACTATAATCCATTCTTGATCAGGAAGAGGCACAATCAAAAAACGTTCTGTATGCCTTGAGAGTCTTGCTATAATTGCCCGATTGTTAGTCACAGCAACAATATCTGTAAATGTTCCACCCCGGTCAGCAAAAACTTTTAACATCTGTCTGTTTGTTAAAGGATCTAGGGGAATACCAAAAAATTAACAGGAATTACGCAGTGACTACGATTTTACGTCATTACCGCCGTGAAATCCTTTCCAAGAGAGAGTTATCCGGCTCCATTTTCAGACTTTGGACGCTTGTTTACAAACGTAGTTGTCTAGATTTGTTTACTCTTGAGTAGCTTTGTCCAGATTTCTACGAGCGGACACCACTTTCTTAGGGTAAATGGCAACACCTTTTCCCTTTCTTATTCAAAACTTTACATAGTATAGTGCGGTTGCATCCTGCCTATTTACTGAGGGAACTCCAAAAAATAAATTATTCCAATTTCTGAACTTAACACGACTGTTCCTCCCCCCTGTCTTCATGAAATGGAATATTTTTTTAGTTGGAAGTCACCGAACACAAATTTCTGCGGTGGAATTACCCACCTGTATCAACCTAGCAATCCTTCTAGATCCAGCTTGACCACAACCTACATTTATCGGAAATAGTCTGGAAACTCCGCTTTGTGGGTGGGGGTTTTGATTTTTCTTTTGCCAGAGTGATACAATCGTTAACAAAGGAAAAATGACAAATCCCCAGATCTTAATCAAAAATGGGTGATTCAATAACATTTTCTTAACATTCGGACTCGTATAATTAACTCATCAAGATTACAGCTTTTGCTCAAGTAATAGATAGGGAAGCCTTGCCAAAGCTTATCTCCTTTCAGAGCTAGAATTTCCGAAACGCATAAAATTGATTCATAGTCAACCACTAGTAGATATAGATTTTTCTAAATTTGATAAGAATTGAAAGATAATTATTTAACTTTATAGTTAAAAAACAAATGGTTTGATAGGTACTGCTATTAGCAAGCAAGTAACCTAATATGTGCTTGACTTTAAGGAATTACACGGTAAAATAATCTTATCAATTCCCCTGCTTAATCAAATCTACATATATTTGCCGATCCCCAGTCAGTTATTTCATGAAATCTACACAAAATAACTCATGTAAAAGTGATATAAAACTCGCATGAATGAGTATTATCCTCAGATATTGCAGTTTATAAATTGATATTCACATTCAGTGAAATCAAGTGATAATAGTTTTATAGAAACAAATTTCAATATCTTGAGGATGAAATATCACTGGGAGGATAGTTACTAGTCGGTTAAATCAAAATGGAATTCAAAGCTCGGTCTTGATAAGCTAAATAAAAACAAACTATTTTCAAACTCTTTGTTTATCGCTAATATACCGCAGCAAAGTTAGTGAAGCTGGCATTCCTAACACAAGCCGGTAGGAAAATTAAGTTGAAATACACAACGCGATAAACAGGTGTACCTGATTTTGGAAAATTCCCTTGAGACTGGAAGTCGCTGCTGCAAAGATGTATACCTAAAGCGATTTTCCATATATTAGTCTGGCTTTTCAGGCTAATAATAAGTTTGCATAGACGTACTTAGATTGGTTAATTTGTGTAGGTAGCGAAATTCATTCGCCACATATTTCTCCAAATGAGGATGCACCGGATAAATAGGTTGAATATCCACATCCATGCTCTCATCAAATCATTTATTTACTCAGAGCAACTGGAACTAGCTTAGCGCAAGCCTCGATCAGCTATTGGTTTCAGATCAATAAACTTGTCTTTATTCCCTAGTTACATTTGTCAGTAGAAGAAATAATGCAACTATTATTTCCTACTGTGAAAAAATTGTGATCGCCATGATTCTGCGGTGAGTAAAACCACCGATCTACTGTCATGCATATTTGAAAGTTTTTTAAAGATATCAGTAGGTTGCTTCAGAAATGTAAAATTTAGTGGATGATCAAAATAATGATGCCAAGTCAGTTTTAACCCTTACAAAGGAATTTTTTTAGCACACACAATGTAAATCAAGAAGCCTTTCAGGCTGCAACAACCAAAAATAAGTACATGCTCAGAGTTTAATAGCTTTAGAAGACATGAATTACTCACTCCTCAACCTTCAATCAGCAGTTCAAAGATGGACAAATATTTTCTCAAGCAAATTAATGCATCTGAGAAATAGACATTTATTAGTTTGTGACATTGTTTTATTTACAATCACACCATTATTAGCCCTGACTCTGCGGTTAGATGGTGCTTTTTCCCTACAAACCTACATAGCAGAGCTAGGAATTACAACAGTACTATTTTTAGCAGTCAAACTAATTTTATTTTGGAGTCTTGGTTTTTATAAGCGTTACTGGCGCTACGCCAGTGTTGAGGAACTGATATATATAGGTATGCTAGTTTTGGCTGCGGTAGTCATCCAAAGCCTTTTGTTCGATGCTCTTTGTTATGTACCATATTTTACGATCAATAAACTGCCACATTCACTACCATTTATTGATGGATTGCTTTCCTTTATTTTTATTGGTGGACTGCGATTTAGTGTTCGGGCTGTAGCAAAAAGTAGGCGAACACCAGAAGTACTGAAATTATGCGAGCGGGTATTGGTAGTAGGTGCAGGTAGTGCTGGGGTGTCGCTAGTACAAGAAATGCAAAGAAATCCCCAATTAGGTTTTTATCCTGTAGCTTATATTGACGACAATCCTGAGAAATTCAACTTAAAAATTTGTGGACTACCTGTAGTCGGCGATCGCCACCACATTCCGGAGGTTGTCAAATCCCTGAAGATCCAAAAAGTGGTGATTGCAATGCCGACAGTTGCAGGAAGGGTGATTCGCGAAATTGTAGACATTTGCAAAACCACGGGAATTCCCACAAGCACCTTACCTGGAGTACATCAAATTCTCAATGGTCGTGTGCGGGTAGACGCTATTCGCGATGTCCGCATAGAAGACTTATTAAGACGCGAATCTGTAGAGACGGATATTGAAAAAGTTGCCACATTTCTGCAAGGTAAGAAAGTACTAGTTACAGGTGCAGGTGGATCAATTGGTAGCGAACTTTGCCGTCAAATTTTTAAATGCTCTCCTGCGGAAATGATCCTGATAGGACATGGAGAAAATTCTGTATTTAATATCCAGCAGGAATTAGAACAACTTTCCCGCATTATCAAACAAGATAGCCAAGCCCAAACAACTACCCCATATATTTCTGCATTCATTGCTGATATTCGTTTTCGTTTGCGATTAGAACAAGCGTTTGAGCAATTCCAACCTGATGTAATTTTTCATGCGGCTGCGCATAAGCATGTCCCCCTGATGGAATTAAATCCTGCAGAAGCAATCACCAATAATGTCCTAGGAACTAAAAATTTGCTGGATCTGGCCAAGCAGTACAACGTGCAGCATTTCATCATGATCTCTACAGACAAAGCAGTGAATCCAACTAATATTATGGGTGCCACTAAAAGAGTAGCCGAAATGTTGGTACTGCAAGCTGCCAGAGACAACAATAAGCCTTATAATGTAGTGCGTTTTGGCAATGTTTTAGGCAGTCGCGGCAGTGTTGTCCCCACCTTCAAAAAACAAATAGCAGCAGGTGGCCCAGTAACTGTGACTCATCCCGATATCTGTCGTTATTTTATGACCATACCAGAGGCAGTACAACTTGTTTTACAGGCTGCCGTATTGGGTCGTGGTGGTGAATTGTTAATGCTAAATATGGGTGAACCCGTAAAAATTGTTGATTTAGCAGAAGAACTAATTCGCCTTTCCGGCTATGAAGTCAACAAAGATATTGAGATAGTGTTTACAGGTTTGAGAGCCGGAGAAAAATTATTTGAAGAGTTGTTTATTCAAGGAGAAGAATATAAGTTAACGCAGCATGAAAAGTTATTAGTAGTGAAAAATGCGAGTTTATTTATTCCCGAACATCTGGATGTTACCGTAGAAAGATTGTGTAAAGCAGCGGAGATAAATGATGCTAATTGCATTGTATTTTTACTAGAGCAAATAGTTCCTGGATATAAGCCTAAATATTTAGGAAATCATGGATTAACCGAAGCTCAAAATAATAGTAAAGTCCCTTCCAAACGCATAATTAGATTCAATTCTCAATCACATATGCAAGAATAAGCGAATAATTCTTCATTAGACAAAAATCGGTGCTTCTACAGGGGTGAACATGACTCCAGAACAAATTCTCACAGGCTTATTGAGTTCAACATTATGGTTAAAGATTTAGAAGATTTCAGTCCCTTGAGACTAGTACATATTTTTGACGATCGGGTTAATGGTGCTAAGCCCCTGAAACCGAAGGGTCTGGCTTACTCGCGAAAAGCCAAACGATTCTTCGCCGTAGAGAATAATGAAATTATCGCGATCAATTCTCAGCAAGAGCAAGATCCTAAACTTTCGACAAAGAATATATCGCCTGAGTTTCTCGACAACTCCTTGATAGTTAATGATGAAAAGAACCAACGGTTGCTAATCTTGAACCCAAAAAAGCAATTAATAGCGATCGCCACCAACCCTGATGGTAGTCTAAATACTGCTCAACGCAGTACAGTTGACGTGAATAAATGGGGTCTGGACAAAATTTTAGACATCACCATCGATCCAGATACTGGACGCATATTTCTCCTACAGAAAAACAGTATTACCAGTATTCTGCCAGATGCTCAGGGTAACTTTAATAAAGCAGGGCTTGTCCAGGTGGCTTTACTGCCAGATATTGTTCATGCCAAACGCATAGCTTTTGATTCTAGCACTGGAAATCTTCATGTATTAAGTTTTCCTAAGGAGCAAAAGCTCTATGAACTCGATCAAAAAGGTCAGCTGCTTGCAATCCGTGATGCATCTGAACTAGTCCTCAAAGATCCAAATAATTTAGTTTTTGCACCCTCTTCCGACACCACAGACACCAGCAATAAGCAGAGTCTGTATGTTGCTGATCCCACAGGTGCGGGAATTACAGAACTTTCTTTAGCAGCCGCTGCAACTGCACCTGCATCCGTCACCCAGGCTTTTTTGGTGCGGACTACTGATACATCTGTGTATTCTCCCAATTCCAGTCCTGACCCTTCTGGTATTACTTACCTACCGAGTTCAAATACATTGTTCATTGTTGATGGCGAAGTGGAGGAACCCACCAACATTTTTTACAGTGGTAGTAATGTATTTGAAGTCAACCTAGATGGTACACAAGTCCGTGCTGGAAATGTAGAAACCTATACCAAGGAACCAACTGGGGTAAGCTTTAACCCCAATACCGGAAACATATTTGTTTCTGATGACGATGCTCGCAGGATTTATGAAATCGCTCCTGGTGCAGATGGGAAATTTGGTACTGGGGATGATGTGAAAGTCGGTCAGATAAACACTGGTACTTTCGGTAGTACAGACTCAGAAGATGTAGTCTATGTTAATGATTTGAGCCGTGGAATTAAAGCTCTGTTTATCGGTGGTGGGATTAACGCAGAAGTTTACCGGATTAATGCCGGAGCAGACGGTAAATTTGGCACCGCAGATGATGTTATCTCTTCCTTCGATACTGCAATCATGGGGTTAATTGATGTCGAAGGTATAGCTTATAACCAAAACAATGGACATTTATATGCGTTATCTGGGAACCCCAATGGTGAGTTATTTGAGATGACCGTTGGTGGTACTTTAGTACAGAAAATAGATATTTCTGCTGCCGGTTCTTTAAACGCAGCAGGTTTAGTATTTGCACCAGCTAGTAAAGTCCCAGGAACGACTAACCTATATGTCGTCGCTAGAGGAGTTGATAACGACACAGATCCCAACGAAAATGATGGCAAATTATATGAATTTACCCTCACTAATGCAGCACCTACAGTAGATGCAGGTGTAAACCAGATAGTTGCAGTCAATCATGTTGATCTAGATGGCACTGTTGTCGATGATGGACTACCAAACCCACCAGGAGCAATTACCAATAGTACTTGGAGTAAGTTAGGCGGACCGGTGACGGGGACTGTTACCTTTATTCCTAATGCCATAGATACAACAGCTACCTTTTCTGCCCCAGGTACTTATATATTGCGGTTGACAGCAGAAGACGGTGAACTCACAAGCCACGATGACGTTTTTGTATCGTACAATAGCACCTTCTATGTTAGTACCATTGATTCTGGCAACGTCAGTGGAGTGGGTAGCTACGGTGATGAAGACATCTTGGCATATAATCCCAATAATGGCACTTGGTCGATGTTATTCGACGGTTCTGATGTGGGTTTGGGTGGTACAAGTGTAGATATTGATGCTTTTCATATAGTAAAAAATACGGATGGTATTATCACCAGTATTTTATTCAGTGTAGATTACAGTTCTAGTTTGACATCCTTCACCCTGCCAGGGGGAGTGGTTATTGATGCTTCTGACATCGTCCGGTTCACTCCTACTTCCCTAGGGATAAATACTGCTGGGACTTATGAAGTATACTTCGATGGTTCAGATGTTGGCTTAGATACTAGTAATGAAGACATTGATGCTTTTGGGATATTGCCAGATAATCGTTTACTGATCAGTACCAGTGGTAGTCCCAGTGTTCCTGGTGTCAATAGCAGTATTGTCAATGGCAGCGATGAAGATTTACTAGTTTTCACGGGCACCACTGGTAATAACACTATTGGAACCTGGGCGCAATATTTTGATGGTTCAGATTTGGCTCTTAATACTAGCGGTGATGAAGACGTTAATGCTACGTGGGTTGATAATGGTGGTAATATTTACCTAAGTACCATAAGAGCTTACTCTGCTACAGGTGTCACTGGCACTGTCAGTGGGGATGGTAACTCAATCTTCACATTTATTCCAAATTCGACTGGGTCTAACACTAGTGGCAGTCTGCTCCAATTTTGGGATGGTTCAGCTGCTGGATTAAATGCAACTAACAGCATAGATGGTTTTGCTATAGGCTAGACGCATTAAAACTGAAGAAATGTAGTACATAAGAGTAAGAAGTAGATAATTGGGTGTGAAAAAACTGATGACTATTACAAGCAGGAAAAAGGCAGTAAACACAAGGCAAACAAGGCAATTAGTTGGGTCTTCAAACCCACTATTAATTGAAAATTATCAGGTTGTTAATTGGCTGATTGGATTAAATTCCGATGAAGATGGTGTGAAGATTGGACAAAAATTTTCGCTTCTTTCTTCGTATCAAGCTAGTTGCTGCAACTGTGGGAACACCGACAGTGTAATGCTTCCTCTACCCTCTGCCAAAGCCGCTCATAGGGCTGATAAAAAAGACGACAATTTCCAAAAGGCTAAGTTAAATCACGAATTACTTGTAATCCTCAGACAAGCCAGCGATTTGTTCTCTGAAGGATCGGCTAGAGGATTTTCAGAGGTCATTGAAGGCTGCTTATGGAACTAAATAGTTCTCCTTTTTGCTTGTGAATTCACGTTTGCAAATTTTCTTCATTTTTGATGGCGCTCGCCATATTTCTATAACCCAGAGATAAAAAGCATCATTATGGCTATCACTAATTTCTTAGTTGAACAAACTCTAGTCAATCCCTCTTTCAATAGTGTGCTGTTCGCCAATGCAGTGGCTATTTCTGGCACTAATGCGCTGATTTCCTCAGTGGGAGGTGAGGAGGGTGAATCTGATATTGCTAAAGTCTATCTATTTGACACCCTCACCGGACAAAGGTTGCAGACTTACTTCAACCCCACCCCCAAGAGTGGTGACTTGTTTGGTAATTCCATAGCCATCTCTGACAACAAAGTGCTGATTGGTGCGCCCCGTGATAACGATAAAGGGGGGGTTTATCTCTACGACCAGCTAACAGGGAAACTTTTACTAACTTTCTTTAAAAACAATCCAGTTGGAGGGGACTATTTTGGTTACTCCGTAGCAATGTCTGGAGACAAAGTGCTGATTGGCACACCCTATGACGATCAGGGTGCCCCAAACAGTGGCAGAGCTTACTTGTATGATGCCAAAACTGGGGAACTTTTGCAGACTTTCGACAATCCTACTCCTGAGGGTGGAGACTTATTTGGCTTCGCTGTGGCGATATCGGGTAACACAGTTGTTATTAGTGCCTTCTTAGATGATACAGGTGCTGCTGATACTGGGAGTGCTTACGTATTTGATGCTGTAACCGGACAACTTGTACATACTCTCCTCAATCCTAATCCAGGTGATGCTGACCTGTTTGGTAGTGCCGTAGACATTGATGGCGACAAAATATTAGTTGGCGCTCGCGCTGATGATCTAGGTGCAGTCGATGCTGGCGCAGCTTACATGTTCGACGCGGTTACGGGGAACTTGTTGCACACCTTCGCTAACCCCACCCCAGAACCAGGTGACATATTTGGGGTTTCAGTTGCTATTTCTGGAAATCAAGTGTTGATTGGTGCGAGTGGCGATAACACAGGAGCATCCAACAGTGGAGCAACTTACTTGTTTGATGCCACAACAGGGAAATTATCAGAAACTTTTACTAACCCTAGTGCAGCTGAAGGTGACCTCTTTGGTAATGCAGTTGATATTGACGGCGATCATGTAGTGATCGGTGCGTTTGGAGATGACGAGAAGGGAGCCAACACTGGTGCAGCTTACGTATTCGAGAAAGCTAACCACAAATACTATGTCAGTTCCAATGAAAGTGGCACAGTCGGTGGTGTCTCTTACAAAGATGAAGATATATTAGCCTATGACACCAAAGACGGAACCTGGTCAAGATTTTTCGATGGTTCCAAAGTAGGTTTGGGTGACCTGAATGTCGATGTAGATGCTTTCTATGTTGAAGACGACGGCAGCATTTTATTAAGCGTTAACAAAAGTGGTATTACATTACCTGGTGGGTTAACCATTGATAATTCCGACATTGTCCGCTTTAAACCATCAACCTCAGGTGACTACAGTACGGGAACCTACGAATTGTACCTTGATGGTTCGGAGGTAGGACTAGAAGATAGCGCTAACGAAAACATTGATGCTATTGCATTTGCACCAGACGGTGGCTTAGTGATCAGTGTCAATGGTCACTTTAATGCGTCTGGCATTACTGCTAAAGATGAAGACTTACTTGCCTTCAATCCCACCAGTAACACTTGGGAACTATATTTTGTTGGTGCCCAGTTAGGTCTGAATACTAACACTGATGAAGATGTTGATGCTGCCTGGATTGATCGCGAAGGTGACATTTTCCTAAGTACCAGAAGAGATTACACCGTTGGCATAGGTGATACCAGCATCAGTGGTAACGGCAGCTCAATCTTTACAGTTGATCTAAATAGTAACAACACCATCGGTAATGTTACTCCATTTTGGGATGCTGCCACTGCTGGGCTGTTAGGTGGCGTCGATGGTTTCCAGATATTGTAGTAGGGCTGTCTGGGAATTCATAATTGGTGATTAATTCAGGATGCAAGCTTCTTAATGATGTGCGATCGCCCATAACTAAGGATGAAAATCCCTCATCCCTAGTCTCATCAGCCCCCACAGGCGATCGCTCACAAACCTGGCGATGAAAATCCCTCGTCCCTAGTCCCTACCTTGCCCCTAAGCAGGTATCTCGGTACGAATAGGAATTATTAAAGAAAAACTACCTAAAATTTGCGGGGAAAATCATGACCAAGAATTTCGTCAGAAAAGCTAACGATTTCGATGAGTTCAAAGATTTATTTGGTGGCAAAACTAACCCCAAGGGTTTAGTTTTCTCGGCAAAAGATCAGAAATTGTTACTGTTGCAAAAAGGTGAAGATGACCAAACAGAGTTAAAAGTGACCGAGCTTGCTCCTTCGGGAGAAGTACAAGCAGGGAATTCTGTATTTAACACTGCTTTTGATGCTAAACGCAACCGTATATTAAGTTTTAACGCTGAAAGCCAGCAAATTCTGGTAAATAAAATTAACGCTGATGGTCGTTTAGATTTACCTAAGCAACAAGGATTTGATATCAGGAAAATTGGTCTGAAAAAGCCCCAAGGATTCACAGTAGCTCCAGATGGAACATTATTATTTTTAGAAAATAGACAAATAATAGCTGTCACTCCAGGTGAAAGTGGCAGTTTTACGGATGCCAAAATTTCGCGGATTAATCTTAAAGATAAAAAATTAAATAAAGTCAGTGGTATTGCTGTTGACCCAAACACTGGTAATCTTCAACTGTTAATTCCTGACGAGCAGCGGCTTGTGGAAATTAATCTCTCAGGAGAGACTGTAAGCGATCGCAACTTAAATCAAGTGGGAATTAGTAAACCCGAAGCAATCACTTTTGCGCCTACTCTTGATGCTACAGATGCTCCCAGCCAGTATAATTTATATGTTAGTGATGCTAATTTAGGAATCGCTGAGTTATCGTTCGCTGAACCCTTAGCTGTTGCAGCGGCTACCACCACAACTCTGACCTTAGTTCGCACCATTGATACCTCAGTATTTTCCCCCTCTAGTCCCGACCCATCAGGTATTGCTTACAACCCTTATACTAATCGGCTACTGATTGCTGATGGCGAAGTAGATGAGATGTCCATCTTTCGCGGGGTGAACATGTTTGAGAGAAGCGTCTCCGGTACGGGAACGACTTGGGATCGGACATGGAGTACAACGTCTTTCTCAAACGAGCCAACTGGTGTAGATATTTACTTTAATCCCAGCAACTCAAATGACCCATTTAACGGATTTTTGGTGGTTTCGGATGACGATCAAAGGAGAATCCATCTCATCAATCCAGTAAATGGAGTTTACGGTGATACAGGTGATGTGCGGACTGTCTTTTCCACCACACCTTTTGGGAGTGGTGACCCCGAAGGAATAGCCTTTGGCCCCAAACAAATTATCAACGGAACTGAAAGACAAACTCTTTTTGTTTTGGATGGGGTCAACGCAGAAGTTTATCAGGTAACTACAGATGGAACCTTAGTTAGCCACTTTGATACCGCTGGTTTGGGTTTTCTCGATCCTGAAGGGATCGATTACGATCCGCTTAGTGGTTCTATCTACCTGATTGGTGAACCCATAAATACCATTGCAGAAGTCAGCATTTCCGGGAGTTTAATCCAAAGTCTGAATATTTCTGGGCCAGGTCTACGCAAACCTGCTGGTTTAACAATTGCGCCTACTAGTAATAACTCCAATACCAGAAGTATATATGTTGCCGATCGCGGCGTTGATAATGACAACAATCCCAATGAAAATGATGGTAAGATTTTCGAGTTTATCCTACCAGCAGCACCGCCACCACCTAGCGGTGCGGATTTAGAACTAACGCAAACAGTTAGTAACCCTACTCCCAATGGTGGGCAAAATGTCACCTTCACCCTGACATTAAATAACAGAGGCCCACAAAACACCAACAGCGTAGCAGTAACAGACCAATTACCCACAGGATTAACCTTTGTATCTGCTACCTCAAGCCTGGGGAGTTACAACAGCAGCACAGGTGTTTGGAATGTAGGCACAATTAACAGTGGTAGCAACGCCACCCTGAATTTAGTCGCAACAGTACAAACAACACCAACTAGCACCATCACTAATACCGCACAGGTAACAGCCTCATCTGTCACTGACCCCGATTCCACACCTAACAACAACAACCCGAACGAAGATGATCAAGCCAGCGCCAGTATTGGCCCCAATGTAGTTACCAGACAAATCCGGGTGTCAGCCGGTAGTGATGATGCCGAACAAAGCGCAACAGGAAGCGTCAGTCTAACCAGTTCGGATTTAGAGTTGGTCAATGATGGTAATAACCAAACAGTTGGCTTGCGGTTCAACAGCATTAATGTTCCCAAAGGAGTGACCATCACCAATGCCTATATTCAGTTTAAGGTAGATGAAACTTCCACAACCGCAACCAACCTGACCATTCAGGGACAAGCGATTGGTAATGCCCCAACATTTACCTCAGCAAGCAACAATATTTCTTCCCGCAGCAAAACCACAGCATCTGTAACCTGGAATCCCACTGCTTGGAATTCTGTAGGTGCAGCAGGTGTTGACCAACGCACAAATAATATTGCTTCTGTCATTCAAGAAATTATTAATCGACCCGATTGGGCAAGTAATAATTCTTTAGTAACAATTATTACTGGCACAGGGGCGAGAGTAGCGGAGTCATTCGAGGGTGATGCGGCGGGAGCGCCACTGCTGCATATCGAGTACATTGACAAACCACCAGCACCGGGAGCAGATTTGTCACTTACTAGCACAGTGAATAACTCGAATCCGCTTCTGGGTAACGATATTACTTTCAGCGTCAATGTCAACAACACTGGCCCAGACGCAGCGACGGGAGTACAAGTCACAGATTTATTGCCATCAGGATTAACCTTTGTATCAGCCACCCAAAGCCAAGGGAGTTATAGCAGCAGTACAGGTCTTTGGACGGTTGGGACAGTGAATAATGGTGCGACAGCTACCCTCACCCTGACAGCTAGAGCCGCAAATACAGGTAGCTTTAGCAACACTGCACAGGTAACTGCTTCTAATCAACTAGACCCAGATTCTACTCCTGGAAATAATATCGCTGGTGAAGACGACCAAGCCACGGTGGCGGTAAATGTTACAGATGGTAGTGGTGTCCCCACAGCGATCGCGGTTCGGGTCGCATCTAGTAGCGATGATGCCGAACAAAGAGCTTCTGGAAGCATGGATTTGAGTAGTTCGGATTTAGAGTTGATCAACGATGGCGGCGATCAACTTGTGGGCTTGCGTTTTGTTGGCGTAAATATTCCCCAAGGAGCAACGATCAATAAAGCTTATATTCAATTTAAGGTGGATGAAACTACCTCGGTAGCAACTAACCTGACGATTCGTGGACAAGATGCAGATAATGCTTTGACATTCACCAGCACCAGAGGTGATATATCTTCCAGATTACTCACGGATGCTAATGCTGTCTGGAATGCTGTACCTACCTGGAATACGGTGGGGACAGTCGGTGCTGACCAACGCACTCCGGATCTGAAAAACGTAATTCAAGAAATTGTCAATCGACAAGGTTGGAGTAGCGGTAATTCTCTAGCAACAATTATTAGCGGGACTGGATCGCGAGTGGCGGAGGCTTTCGATGGTGACCAACTCGGCGCTCCTTTGCTCTATGTGGAATTTACAGCGTGAGATTTTGTTGATTGTGAAATCTCCTCCAAGGGGATGAGGGGAGAGGGGGACTCAAGTCTCCCTTATCCCCAAAGGGAAGGGAACAGATAAATCACAAATGGCAACTGACTCTTTCAAAGCAGAAGTTCTTTGTCAAAAGTGTTTCCATAATTTTACCTGGTTGCTCTATTGATGTGGTGCTGTAATGAATTCCTCAAGTAACCAGACAGTTTTTGATTAGGCGAAAGCTAAAATTAACCGCTAATTATTATCAATTAGAATAATTTAACAAGGAAGCAATCGCTCATCTTTTGACTTTTGAACTTTGCTGTTTCCTGCTATTTTTATTCTGCCAAAAAATAGCAATATCAAAAAAATATAAACTTTGGTAAAAATATTGTTGATAACTTTATAAAGTATGAAATATTAAATATATAACACAAGCAATTTTTATGTTAAGCATTGTCAAGGCTTTAATTACTAAATTAGAGCATCAGGGAATTGCTTACTGCCATTGGAAAAGTAATATTGCCCTCAAAGATGCTTTATCAGGAATCGGCGATCTAGATATTTTAGTAGACCGCAGAGACGCTCAACGATTTGAAAGTGTTTTATCAGCGTTAAATTTTAAAAGAGCTAGAGAAATATTGCCAATAAATTACCCTGCAATTCACCATTTTTATGGACTTGATATTGCAACTGGGCAATTGGTTCATCTGCATATTTATTATCGGTTGATTACAGGCGAAAGTTTGCTGAAAAACTATTGTCTACCTTTAGAAGAGGTATTGATACATAAAACTATAAATATAGAAGGTGTACCTATACCAATTAAAGGCGCAGAATTAATAGTTTTCGTGCTGCGGATGATGGTGAAGCACGCTGCGATTCTGGAATATCTGCTGTTAAAATGTAGTGGAGAAATTTTAAAAAAAGAACTTGATTATTTATTTGATGAAGAGGCGCAAAAACAATATCCTCTATTGCTACAAGACTATTTACCATCTATAGACATTCATTTATTTGATAAATGTCTCGACTGTCTGCAACAAGAAGCGCCATTTTTTAAATTCTTTTGGTTATCTATTCAACTGCGGCAACAGTTAAAACTTTTTAATAGATTATCACCTATCGCCGAATGGTTATTCAGAGGTAAACTCTTTATTCAACGCGTATTGTGGCGTTTATTCGGTTCGGGAAAATCAAAGCAACTAACATCGGGTGGTGCGATCGTTGCTTTTGTTGGTGCGGAAGCAACTGGTAAATCGACATTAGTTAAAAATACTACCAGCTGGTTAGGAAGCGTATTTCATATTACTTCAGTCCATTTAGGTAAACCGCCATCAAGTTTGTTAAGTTTTTTACCTAATCTAGCCTTACCTCTATTGAGAGGAGTAGCGGCTGAAGACAGAATGAGTACGGTCGTAACTGATACAACTAAGAAGGCAAAAAGTGTTTCCTTGCTGTATGCAGTCCGTTCTGTATTAGTAGCTTGGGACAGACGGAAATTAGCAATTAAAATACGTCGTCAAGCTGCTAATGGTCAACTAGTGATTTGCGATCGCTATCCATCTACTACTTTGGGAGCTATGGATAGTCCCAGATTGACAATTCCCGAAGCAAGTGGTGGGAAAAATCAGATCCTGAAATATTTGGCTAATTTAGAACACTGTATTTACAGCCAAATTCCCCCCGCAGATATTGTCGTTCGCTTGAGCGTTCCTGTGGAAGTGGCTATAGAACGTAATCAACAACGACAAAAACAGGAACCAGCAGATTATGTCGTCAGCAGACATAGCAATCGGATTGTTCCTTTGTATCCCAAGTCTAACACTATTGAAGTCAGTTCCAATCAAACACCAGAAAAAACGATCGCTGATGTACGTCGCTTGTTGTGGGAAATCCTATAAATTTGCTAGACAGTAAAAAATATGCTAGAAATTGCCTCTTCTATTCAAAATAAATCAACCTTAAAACTGGTATCCAGACTATGTCAAACCCTAAACTTGGAAGGCATAAATTATTGCCATTGGAAAAGTAATAATGCTTTAGATCGTTCCGCAAATGGTGAAAATGATCTGGATTTGCTGGTGGGTCGTGAAGATATTCAAAAGTTTACAGAAATTTTGTTTCGTTTAGGATTCAAACAAGCAAAAGCCCCCTTAGAACAGCAAATGCCTAGCGTCTTAGACTATTATGGCTACGATGCTGACGCAGATAAATTAGTTCATGTTCATGCCCATTATCAACTTATCATAGGTCAGGATCGCACAAAAAACTATCGCCTACCAATTGAAAAACAATTCTTAGATTCTGTAACCCAAGGAGAATTATTTAAAACTCCCACGGTAGAATTTGAATTTATTGTGTTTGTGATGAGGATGATTCTCAAATATTCTACTTGGGATGCAATTCTAACTCGTCAAGGAGATTTACCAAACAATGCTCGCCAGGAATTAGCATACTTGCAAGAGCGAGTGAACTGGATACAAATATATGCGCATTTGCAGCAATATTTACCCTATATAAATGCAGAACTGTTTAACACTTGTGTACAATCTTTGCAACCAAATTATCCGATTTGGGAGCGAATTCAATTAGGTCATCAAGTACAAAAACAATTACAGGCTCATTCACGGCGAATTCATATTCTTGATGTTTATTTGAAAATTTGGCGACAGCTAGCCAGGATGATGAAACGGCGGATTATGAAAAAATCCCTCAAAAAACGCTTTGTTAACGGTGGAGTTATGATTGCATTAGTTGGTGGAGATGGTGCAGGTAAATCCACCACTGTTGATGAGCTATATGCTTGGCTATCAAAAAACTTCGACACTACTAAATTTCACTTGGGAAAACCACCAAGATCGTTGACAACTAACATAGTGAGAGGCGGATTAAAAATTACCCGTTTTTTCACGGATATCGTCACTCCAGGTAAGTCTTCTGCTCCCACTCGCGTTTATACTCACACCCCTAGTGAATTTCCTGGTTACTCACCATTAATTTGGCATGTTTGTTCAGCTCGCGATCGCTATCTCACTTATGCTCGCGCCAGACGCCTTGCAACTAATGGAGGTATTGTCATCTGCGATCGCTTTCCCTTACCGGAAATCAAGTTAATGGATACACCCCAAATAGAACGTGTCGTCAGTGTAGAACGCCAAAATAAGTTTATTAACTTCTTAAGTAAGTTAGAACAACATTGGTATGAATATATTGCTTTACCTGAAGTATTAATTATTCTGAAATTGCATCCAGAAACCGCTGTGCAACGCAAAACAGATGAAAAAGAATCTCATGTAAGAGTGCGTTCTACGGAAGTTTGGGAATTAGATTGTCAGGCGATAGATGCTCATGTAATTGATACCTCTGTTTCTAAATCAGAAGTTATTGCTCAAATCAAATCTTTAGTGTGGTCACAAATATGATTGATCTGCTTAAAACCAGCTTCCAGAAACAAGAAGCAAACCAAAAACCATTGATTGTAGAATTTCTTGGCCCTGCAGGTGCGGGAAAAACTACCCTTTTACGAGCCTTAAAACAGAGTCATCCAAATATTAAAGAGGGGGTAATAGCCAACGAAATAGATTGTATTCCTTACTTGATTACCAACACATTATTATTCTTCCCAACATTTATCAGTCAATATCAACATACTCGTTGGTTCACTTGGAAAGAAACGCGTTCCATGATATATACACAAGTTTGGCATGAAATTTTAGAGAGAGAAAAAGACAATAAAAATTTGGCAATCCTCTTTGATCATGGCCCACTTTTCCGACTAGCAAGACTTCTTGCTTGTGGTCCAGATATTACAAAAAGCCCAATTTATCAGGAATGGTCAAATAAAATCCTGGCTCAGTGGATGAATACTTTAGATATTGTAGTTTGGCTTGATGCCCCTAATACAGTTTTATTACAACGAGTCCACAATCGAGATACTTGGCATGAAGTCAAGGAAAAATCTGATATAGAAGGGCATAATTTTTTAGAAAACTATCGCCGAGTTTATGAGGAAATTATTACCCAAATCAAAAGCAATTCTCCGATAAAAATACTCCATTTTAATACAAGCGAGAAATCTGTTGAACACATTGCCAACGAAACTCTAATGGCATTGATATAAACCATGTCTATTTTTAAAATATAAGGTTTTCAAAATCGCGTTTTATTCCCAAATCTTATACTTTTTTTCCCTGTTCCCTTTTAAAAAACTCCAGGTTTCAACTTGGGCGAGGTTTAAATATGCGAGATAAAGCAGCAAAAGCAGTTATCTGGTCAGTAATCCAAAAATGGGGAACTCAAGTGATATCGTTCCTCACATTCTTAGTATTATCACGTTTATTAGAGCCAAAAGTTTTTGGTTTGGTAGCTATGGCTAATGTTTTCATTGCTTTTGTTGAAATCTTTCTAGATCAGGGATTCAGCGATGCAATTGTACAGCGGTCAGAATTGGAACCAGAACATTTAGATACCGCATTTTGGACAAGTCTATTATCTGCTACTCTATTAGCCTTGGTAGGAATATTTATTGCAGAACATGTAGCAATTTTATTTCATGAGCCACAACTAACTCTGGTAATACAAGCATTATCATTAAGCTTGCCAATTATAGCTCTCAGTAGTACCCAACAAGCTATTCTTCGTCGCCAGCTTGCTTTTAAAAGTCTAACACTCCGTTCATTAACAGCGGCAATAGTTGGTGGTTCCATTGGGATGAGTATGGCTTTTTTGGGTTTTGGAGTATGGAGTTTAGTTGTTCAAATTTTAATTGATGGTTTAGTTGCAGCTATAGTTTTGTGGAAAGTAAGTAATTGGCAACCTAAATTTAATTTCTCTTACAAGCATTTTCAAGACTTATTTAGTTTTGGAGCGAACGTTACCGGAATCAAAATTCTTGATTTTTTTAATCGCCGTTCTGATGATTTTCTCATTGGTTATTTTTTAGGATCAGTAGCTTTAGGTTACTACACGGTCGCTTATCGACTTTTATTAGTAATGATTAAGCTGCTAACAGGCGTTACTACTTCCGTTGCATTTCCAACTTTTTCTCGTTTACAAATGGAACCAGAAAGAATGCGACGAGCTTTTTATCAAGTCACAAAATACACTAGTTTAATATCTTTTCCCATATTCCTGGGATTTTTAATCATAGCTCCTGAACTTGTACTTGCTTTGTTTGGTTCTAAATGGTCACCAAGCATTCCAGTCATGCAAGTTTTATCTTTAATAGGCATTCTTCTTTCAGTTTCATATTTCAATAATACTGTAATTAAGGCAGTTGGAGAAGCCTCTTGGCTTTTAAAAATCATGCTTCTCAATTCAGTTTGTAATGTCCTTGCTTTCTTATTTGTTGTTAAATGGGGTATTTTGGCAGTTGCATCTGCTTACGTTGCTATAGGTTACTTACTATTCCCAATATCACTAATTGCAGTAGCCAAATTAATCAATATTAATTTTATTACTTATATTGGGCAATATATCACACCAATGATTGCTTCCTTATTGATGATTTCTGTTATGTGGGGGTTAAAATTTATTGCTGGCGAGTTAAATTTATATTTACAAATTATCATCTATGTTTTAGCAGGCATCTCTAGCTACATCGTCGTTATTACTGTGTTAGATAAATCTATAGCTCAACAAACCTCGAATTTTGTCCGTATTTTATTCAAAAAATCTAAAGATGCCTGAATTTTATACTTAGAAATATCGCCCTAACCTTTAGTGATTTAAACTTTAAATAATATGCATAAACTTACTTTTATATTTTCACTATTTTTAATTTTTACTATTCCGTGGGAAAACATACTCGAATCCGATAGCATAGGAAGTATTAGCAGAGGAATTGGGCTACTATCAGCAGTATTTTGGCTGATTAAAGTTATCTATAGCGGCAAAATTCGTCAACCTCATTTCTTTCATATAGTTGTTATTATTTTTGTTTGCTGGAATATATTTAGTGTTTTTTGGACGATTAATGTAACAGAAACTCTTGACAAGTTAGAAACTTATATACAACTAGGTATTTTCGTATATATTATTTGGGATTTGTATACAACACCCAAGTCTGTTCAATATGCTCTTCAAGCTTACTTATTGGGGGCATGGGTAACAATTAGTAGCTTAGTCTTAAATTTCATCAGTGGAAATCATGAAAATGCTACCATCTCAACAAATTCACGTTACTCTGCAATAGGTTTCGACCCCAATAATGTTGGAATAATTTTGGCATTAGGTATTCCAATCGCATGGTACCTAGCATTGTCTCTTAATAAGTCAAAATATTACTGGCTAAAGTGGTTGAATTATTTGTACATCCCATCTGCTTTTTTTGCAATGTTACTCACTGGTAGTCGAGGTGCATTATTAACCAGCCTTTTTGGTTTCTTATACATTTTCAGCAACTTGCATCGTTTAAATTTAAGAGTACGTGTTGTTTTTTTGGTATTGTTAACACTATTTATAATTAATATTCCTAACTTTGTGCCGCTTGAATTACTTCAAAGGTTAGGAACTATTGAGAGTTCTATTGCCGAAGGAGATCTGAATGGTCGTGTAGAAATATGGCAAGCAGGTTTACGTTCTTTTTTAAGAAATCCTATACTTGGAGTTGGTAGTAATGCTTTTCGTGCATCTACAGATATAGGAAAGTTAGCCCATAATACCTACTTGTCAATTCTTGTTGAATTGGGAGTCATTGGTTTTACTTTATTTTTAGTAATCATCATAAATGTTGTTTATCATGCCATCCATCAACAAAAATTTCAGCGTAATTTTTGGCTAGCTATTTTGTTGGTTTTAGGAATAGGTATTTCTTCACTGAATTGGTCAAATAAAAAGCTAACCTGGTTATTCCCTAACTTGGTAGTCGTGAATGCTTGCTTAAACTTGCAGGCAACCCAAAAAGCAAAAACAAGCTTTGAAAAGCACATAAAAGTTTCACCAAATATAAATACCTTTAAAAATATTTCGCCTAACAATAGATAATTATTTAATTATAGCAAATAAATTGACATTAATTATGAAACTTGGAGATAAAATTATGCCAACTAAAAATTTAAAAATGGCTTATATATTAGGAACTTTTCCCCAATTAACACAAACATTTGTAAATCGGGAAATAACTTGGGTCTATAAACAAAATGTAGATATACATATTTTTTCTCTATCTCAACCTAAAACTATAGAAATCGAAGAACAGAGCAAACATTTAATTTCTTGTGTTCGATATGCTCCTTTCTTTTCAGGGAAAATCTTAAAAGCCCAGCTATATTTTCTGAGTCATTCACCACAAAAGTATCTCACAGCATTTTTCAAAACTATTTGGCACAACTACCATGAACCAAAAATTCTATTTCAAACTCTAGCCATTTTTCCTAAAAGTGTCTATTTTGCTCAGCAAATAGAGGCTTTGGAAATAGAGCATATTCATGCACATTTCATTACTTTGGCAGCTACCGCAGCTAGAATAACTTCGGATTTACTAGGAATTTCTTATTCAATCCATGTTCATGCTGTGGGCTTATTTAAGAGAAACTCTCATGATGTACGCCGTCAATTAGAACATGCCTCACGAGTTGTGACTATTTCAAATTATCATAGAGATTACATTGCTAAATTATGCCCAAATATTAATCAAAATCAGATAGAGGTTGTTTACTGTAGTTTAGAAACAGATAGATTTCAAGCAATCTCTAAACAACCTTCTCCTAAGATTCACCGGATTCTATCTGTAGGCAGACTCATAGAAAAAAAAGGTTTTAAATATCTTATAGATGCCTGTGCAGAAATAGCAAAATTAGGATTATTATTTCAATGTGATATTGTCGGAGAAGGACCTCTTAAAGAATCATTGCAAGCACGTATCGAGCAATATAATCTACAAAATTGTATCAATTTATTAGGTTCCTTAAAACCTGAGCAAGTTCTAAAAAAATATCAAGAAAGTGATATTTTTGTTTTAGCTTGTGTAGTTGCTAATGATGGTAATCGAGACGGGTTACCTGTAGTATTAATTGAAGCAATGTCTTGCGAATTGCCTGTAATTACGACACCAGTTACAGGTATAGTCGATTTGGTGGAAGATCAACAAAATGGCTTGCTTGTCAAAGAAAAAGACACTGTGTCTCTAGCTGTGGCTATCGAGAGATTAATAAAAGATGAAAACCTGTGCAAATATCTTGGTACTAATGCCAGGAGTAAAGTCTTAAAAGATTTTCAAATTCAAAACAATGCTGCTAAGTTGGCAGATATATTTCGCAAAATTGTTACTGAAGTATAAATTTCAATCCATGAATCCGATGATCTTCCAGAGATTAGCATTTAATGAGGAGAAAATTATGAGTAATTTATTAGAATCGGGACAAATTCTTTATATTTCCTCAGTTGACATATCAATTGGCAATGGGCCTGGTGTTAACGAAAGAGAATTTATTTTATCAATGTATAATCTTATCGGCAAGAGAGCACATTTTTTAATACCTCAGCCTGCGAATAAAATTGAAGATTTACCGATTGAACAATGTACATTTTGTTCTCCTCATAAATATCATAATCCGAGATATTTTTTGAGTCATGTCATCTCACAAATTAAATTAGCTAATAAACTTTTAGAAACTCGTCATTTTGATCTCTTAGTATTCCGATTAGATCTGATGCCTCTTGCTCCACTGTATATTACTCAAAAGCATCGTATACCCTATGCCATAAAAACTTTAGGGCAAGGGTTGATGAATGTTATTCAAGAAAAAATTAAATGGTTTGGCAATCCCCTGTCGCAAGTTAATTTACTACTAGTTAAAAAACTTGTTCAGAATGCTATAGCGACAGATTGTGTCAGTAAAATACATGTACAATATCTGCAAGAGACTCTGGCTGTAGAGCCAAATAAGATAGTTTGGATTGATAATTCGGTAAATACAAATCGCTTTTTCCCTACATCGACTAATGAAGCAAGAAGAGAATTAGGATTCACACAATATCATCCAATAATTGGTTACGTGGGAAATCTTCCTCATGAGAGAGGAGGAACGCAATTAATCAAGGCAGCTTCTCTGCTCTTGTCTAAATACTCCAATCTTGGAGTTGTTATTCTTGGAGATGGAAAAGGGGTAGAAGAACTTAGGAATTTGGCTGAAGAGCTAGGGGTAACAAAGCATTGCATATTTACTGGATATGTTCCTTTCGATCGGGTTCCAATTTATGTCAATGCTTTAGATATAGGCGTATCTATCCTTCTTCCCAAAAGCTATGCTGCTTCTGAGCAAAAAGTGCGCCAGTATCTTGCTTGTGGTAAAATAGTGATAGCATCCACACCTGGTAGTAATGATTTTCTAGCGCCAGAAAATTTGGGTTCTTTGGTTAAACAAGATGACATTAACTCTATCGTAAATGAGTTAGATAGATGGTTATGTTTAACAGAAGAAGAGCGGATGGAGTTTTCTAATCGCGCATTTCAATATGCTTGTAAGCATCTATCGGTTGAAAAATCAACTGTAGATAGACTTGAGATTTGGAATGCACGTCTTAATCAACAAATAGCTCTTGAAGGTGTTAAATACGAAAACACAATTCAATACCCTTAGCTATTATTAATTCTCGAATATTGGGATTTAGAAAATGAGTTTATCACAAAGATATGCACTCAAAATAGCTAATTATCAAACATCATCATCTTGTTTAATCGTTAATGCTGATGATTTTGGTAAGACACAGGCTGTCAATCAGGCAATTGTTGAAGCTTCTGCCAGAGGAATCTTAACAAGTACAACGGTTATGGTTAATATGCCTTATGCCGAAGAAATCTCTGGGCTAATTTCAGCATTTCCCAAAGTTGGTATTGGTTTACACGTAAATTTGACTTCGGGATATCCCGTGCTTCCTCCTGAATCAATATGGTCGCTTGTTGATAAAACAGGTCATTTCTGGGATATAGATGAATTCTTGCGCCGAGTGTGGTTTGGAAGAATCAAACGCGAGCATATTCGATCTGAGATTGACGCTCAATTATCGAAGTTAATCAAGCTTGTAGGCAAGGTTACTCATCTTGATTCCCATAAGCATATTCATGGTCGCAATTTACAAGTTCTAGATGAGATGCTTCAGGTAGGTAAAGCTCATGGTGTAATTCATATGCGCACCAATCGGAGATATTTTGTGAATAGCAAATCAGAACAGAAAAGCCAATTACAGTTAAGACTACAGCATTTTGCAAAGTCTCCTTTAGGAATAGCTGCGTTAGGATTGACAACCATCCAAACATTAAAATTTCGGCGTTTCCAGTTTATATCACCTGATTACGTACTCACCCCTTTTCCATCAGTACCAACGGCATCACTAGACTTGTCAATTAATATGTTGACTTGCGTATTTAAACAAACACCAACAGGAGTATTTGAGATGATTTTTCATCCCGGAGGTGGTACTAAATACGATGGGCAAAAAGAATTATTGTGTCACCCGAAGATAGGGGAAATTATCCAAGAATTAAACATTTCTTTGGTAAACTTTGGTGATTTAGAAGCAAGATCATAAATAATTTTTTTTATCTTTTTTTAGGAGAAGCAAAAATGCAAGATCAACTTATTAAGTCTATCAAATTTCAAGAGGCTATGATTGGCATTGTCGGCTTGGGATATGTTGGCTTACCTCTCATGCTCCGTTTTGTTGAATCTGGTTTTCAGGTTCTGGGTTTCGATATCGATTCAAATAAAATTGATCAGCTAAATTGTGGTGAAACTTATATCAAGCACATCGACCCTAAACGAATAAAATCTGCTTGGGAAACTGGTAAGTTTGAAGCAACTAATGATTTTTCTTATGCCCAAAAAGTTGATGTATTGATCATTTGTGTTCCCACACCTTTAGGAATTCACAATGAGCCGGATTTGTCATTTATCATTAATACTGTAAATGCCTTAATTCCTTATTTTAGACCTGGACAAATTGTAAGTTTGGAAAGTACAACTTATCCAGGGACAACAGATGAAGAAGTGCTTTCTCGGATAGAAAGTAGAGGCTTTACCATTGGTAAAGATTTCTTCTTGGTTTACTCTCCAGAACGAGAAGATCCAGGTAACTACAATTTCAACACTGCCAATACTCCTAAAATTGTCGGAGGAGCGACCTCCTCGTGCCTAGAGGTAGGTTTAGCTCTGTACAACAGTATTGTTGATCGGGTAGTTCCTGTTAGTTCAACAAAGGTTGCAGAGATGAGCAAGCTTTTAGAAAACATTTACAGGGCCGTGAATATTGGGCTAGTAAATGAGTTGAAAATGGTTTGCGATCGCATGGATATTAATATCTGGGAGGTGATTGAAGCCGCTGCGACTAAGCCGTTTGGATTTACGCCTTTTTATCCTGGACCAGGTCTGGGTGGCCATTGTATACCAATTGATCCTTTCTATCTCACTTGGAAAGCTCGTGAATATAACGTCGATACTCGCTTTATTGAACTCGCTGGTGAAATAAATACCGCTATGCCACAGTGGGTGGTTGATAAAGTTACAGAAGCTCTTAACGAACGAGGTAAATCTGTCAAAGGCTCTAGAATTTTACTTCTAGGAATTGCTTACAAGAAGAATATTGATGACAGTCGAGAATCTCCAGCAGTTGAGCTAATGGATATTCTTCAAAAGAAAGGAGCAATTATCTCTTATGCCGATCCTTATATTCCAGTATTTCCTAAAAAGCGGAGATATGATTTCAATCTCAGTTCAGTTGATATTAACGCGGAGGTTTTATCTCAAATAGACTGTATAGTTTTAGCAACCGATCACGATGTATTTGATTACGAGATGATTCTCAATAAGAGTGATTTAATTATTGATACGCGTGGTCGCTATCGCGGATGCTTTAGCAATGTTGTAAATGCTTAGAATCTACATCCATTAGTTTGCTTGAGGTATCAGAGATTTTTAAGACAGCTTTTCCCCTCAAGCCAATTAATTTTTAGCTTAAACTCTGGGCTTTGCTGAATAAAGGTATGGATTAGTTGCGTGCAAATATTCAAGGCTGTAAAGAATCTTGTTTAGTTATATCTAAACATTGCTAATTCATCTGCTGATTCAGCAAAGTCCAACTCAAGTACTTAAAAGCTCAGTACTTATCCAGGGAAAAATGTTGACATTAAACCGAAAAATAAAACTTGCAGCATTAATCATCTTTGTGATAATTCTATTCACGCTATACGAAGATAGTATTTTATCTGTATCTAATTCCGATAACCCAATAGTGTGGACAGTTTCTAGTTTAGCCAGAACTAAGCTAGATGAAAAACCAGGAAATAATAGATCTATTGTTCTTTATGCAGCTCGCGGAGAATATGAATCTTTTCAAATTGGAATTAGCTCCCATAAGAATAATTTGAGCAATGTTAATATTTCTGTTTCCGACTTAGTGAGTCAAAATAATCAGATCATTTCCAAGTCTAATATTACTCTTTATCGAGAACATTATATTGAAGTACGTAATTCTAGTCCTACAGTCATAGCAAGTACTAACTTACCTTCTGGTAAGGGATGGTATGCAGATGCTTTAATTCCATTTGTGAATCCTGAAACTCAAAAAGATATTAAAGGTGCTGAATTAGATGCAGTTCCTTTTAATGTTAAATCTGGTCAAAATCAAGTTATTTGGGTAGATATATTTGTTCCTCGTACAGCAAAAGCTGGAGAATATAAAGCAGTATTTACTGTAACTAGCGATCGCACAGAAACTCGTGGTGAAATCTCCCTTAAGGTTTGGGATTTTGTACTACCTCTCAAACCTTCTCTTAAGTCTGCTTTTGCTTTTAAAGAAGAAAAGTACAATAAACAATCTATTATTGAACTTTTAAAACACAAATTTATGCCAGTTCTGCCATCAATAAATATGCCGATAGCAGATGAGAGAGAATTAATCGATAAGTGGGGATTAACTACTCTACGTTTACCTTTTTGGAGTGATGCGACTTCTAAAAAATGCTCTATAGGATCACCTCCTTCTGTGGATGAAATTAGTAAAGCAGTATCTCAACATCAACGAGAATTATTTTTATATGTTAGATATGCTCATGGACTTGATAAATGCCCTAATTTATTTTCATCAGTGAAAAAATGGTCTCAAGCTTTTCATCAAGTTGGTATACCAGTGATGATGTATGTGACCCCTAATCCACAGCTTTATGATGATGGTTCTGGAAAGGGACGTTCTGCTGTAGATATATGGATTGTCCAACCCAAAATGTACAAACGTGCCTCTGAAAGAGTATCCGAAGTAATTGCTAAAGGAGATCAAGTTTGGTTGGATAATCCCCTCATGCTAGATAGCTACTCACCCAAGTTGCTACTAGATTTTGACCCGATTAATTTTCGCATAATTCACAGTTTCATTAATCAAAGTCTGGGGTTTACAGGTATTTTTTACTGGCAGATAGATTTGTGGACTAAGAATCCGTGGCAAGATGTTGAAGCTTATATAGATAGAAAAAATAGAAAATATCCTGGTGAAGGAATTTTAGTATACCCCGGAAAACAAGTGGGTATAAATAGTGTTGTTCCTTCCATGCGATTAAAATGGATGCGCGATGGAGTAGAAGACTATGAATATATCGAAATGATGAAAAAAGTTTCTGGTAAAGATGCGGCTTTAAAAATCACTAGAAAAGTTGCTTCTGACTGGGATAATTGGACGCGCAATCCTCAAGTTCTTGAGTCTGTCAGACAAGAGATGGGAAATCAGATAGAGCGCCTATCTTTGGCTAAATAAATATTAAGTATTCATCAAGGTTTATGTAAAAAACATGCAAATTGAATTAATGGGCTGTACCAGTGCAGGCAAATCCACTCTAATAAACGGCATAATTAAAAATTTTCAATACCAGGATATTGAGGTTTTGATTGGTGACGATTTTGTCCTAAAAATTTTTCGCCTACATTGGATTAAAGGATATTTTATTCGTCGCTTAGTCGGAGATTTAATTGCACTAATGTTGTGTTTAAAAAATTTACAAAGCAACTTCCATTTGTATTTATTTGCTGCTAGAATTATTATGCGATTGCCCCCTAAAGTGAATCTGATAGAAAGGGTAATGATAGCGAGAAATGTCCTCAGGAACCTGGGGATTTATGAAATCATCCAGCGCCAAAGTTCTCAACAACAAGTTATTTTATTGGATGAGGGCACATTACATATAGCCCATTATCTCTTTGTCCATGTTGCTGTAGAACCAAATCCTCAAGATTTAGCCAATTTTGCTAAGCTCATACCTCTGCCAGATGTGGTTATTTATATTCAGGAGAAGGAAGCTGTTTTAATCGAAAGAACTTTACGGCGAGGACACAAAAGAATTCCAAATATTTCCTATGAGCAAGTAGAGCGATTCATTAAATTTGCTGTAGCAACCTTTGATGAATTAGTAAAATTTTCACGCATCAAAAATAGGTTGTTAGTGGTAGATGCTGAACAGAAAATTCATGCTGCTCAGGATGATCAAAATCAGTCATCACTAGTGATGGCTGTAAAACTTCTTCAAGGGGGACTAAATAAGGTTAATAAAGAGCATTTAGAGCTAGAGGGAATCATCACTGCGCTCAAACCTCAAGATATCTATACAACATCCAATATAAATTTATGAATTCATTACCAAAAGTAGCTATTCTAGGTGGACCTGACGTTGATGCTCGCTTGGAATTAATGAATTTTCTCAAAGCAGATTTCAATGTCATTGCGATCGGTTCAGAGCCTATACTGCAAGATAAATTTTTAGCAGCAGGTTTTGAATACAGCGTCTATCATCTCGACCGCAGGGTTAACCCTATTTCAGATTTTTTCACAGTTACCAAACTAGTATCTATCTTCTGGAAGTTAAAACCGCAGGTAGTCCATGCTTTTGATAAAAAACCAGATATTTGGGGACGTTTAGCAGCAAGATTAGCTGGTGTACCTGTGATTGTGGGTACAGTGACGGGGTTGGGTTCTCTATACGCCAGGGACAATTGGAAAACTAAACTAACTTGGATAATTTACCAATGGTTGCAGACATTTATTTGTCACAGTTGCGATCTGACTATCTTCCAAAATCATGATGATGCTGACGAATTTATGGCGACTGGGGTTGTGGCTAAGGACAAGGCCAAGATTATTTTAGGTTCTGGTGTGTCTACCAACCTATTTGATCCAGTCCGAGTTTGTGATCAAGAGCGATCGCAATTAAGAGATGAATTAGGTATCCAACCTGATGAAATCGTCGTCACGATGATCTCCCGTGTCATCCGTTCCAAGGGTGTACTAGAGTTTATGGAAGCAGCTCTGATGCTGCGTGCGCAATATCCAAAGGTGCGTTTCTTGCTGATTGGAGATGAAGACAAAGAGAATGTAGATTTTCTCAGTCCCGCCGAATTAGCCAAACTCCAGCAAGGTGTGACATGGCCAGGCTCCAGACGAGATATACCAGTTGTTTTAGCGATATCTGACATTTTTGTCTTTCCTTCGGCTTATCGTGAAGGCATACCTCGTGTTTTGTTGGAAGCTGCATCTATGACCCTACCTCTGATTGCTACTGATTCACCAGGTTGTAACGAGGTAGTTGAGAATGATGTCAACGGTTTTTTGGTAACTCCAGGTAATGTGGAACAACTAACTCAGGCTATTGAGCGCCTGATTGAACAGCCAGAACTACGCCAACGCTTCGGACAAATATCTCGTCAACGGGCGGTAGAACGCTTTGATATCTCAGTAATTGCAGAGCAGACAAGCTCTGCATATCGAGAATTACTTGTATCTAAAGGATTGCACTTAACAAGTGCCAGTTCTCTGGTGTGACTGATTTTACTATTTAATTTAGAGGGTGTTCTAGCAATGTCTAACAATTTCATACAAATAATCAAACCACAAAACTTGATTTTTCCCAAGAATCAGCCCTTATATTACCTGACCAAACGCCTATTTGATATTACAGTCGCGGCTTGTGTATTGATATTATTTGCCCCATTAATTCTCACGGGTGCTTTGTTAGTCAAGTTAACTTCTCCAGGCCCAGCTTTTTACAAGGCTAAACGGGCTGGGTTAGGAGGTAAGCCGTTCTATATGCTCAAACTCCGCTCTATGTATATCAATACTGACTCTCTAGATCGGAGAATTACAGAGAAAAATGACAATCGGATCACTTTTGTGGGAGCTATTTTACGAAAGTTGAAAATAGACGAATTACCCCAATTTTGGAACGTCTTGTGTGGACAGATGTCAATTATTGGGCCACGTCCAGAGGATTGGGATATTGTAGAAAAATATTACACTCCCGAACAGCGCCTGACACTGGAAATTGTTCCTGGGCTAGCCTCGATATCTGATGTCAACTGGTATCCAGATATCACCTATCATCATCCTTGCCCTCCTGGTGTATCTGCGCAAGAAGACTATATCAAACGACACTTGCCGATTCTGATAGATGAAGCATTAAGCTATATGGAACAGCAAAGTTTCCTGTTTGATTTGAAATTGATGGCACGAATAGCCTTTGCGATCGTGATGTATTCATGGGCACCGCCTAAACGCCAACAGGTTTCCTTGGGTGATACGGCTAGTTAAAACAAAGGCAGAGGGTACAAGGAAAGAAAGTTTTTTCATGTGTTCTGGTGTACGCAGTTCATGATGGCTACTTATTTCATGCCCAATGACACCACTTGCTACCCTGCGGGAAGCCGCTCCGCGTCTACAAGCAGGGAAACCCGTCCAACGCAGTGGCTCCCCAATTTGAAGCAAGGATGAATGTAATCAATGACAAAACAGGTTCTAGTGGTAGCTGCTCACCCAGATGATGAAATTCTGGGTTTGGGAGGGACAATTGCCCGACATGTGGCTGCGGGCGATCGCGTTACTAATGTAATTATTGCCGATCAAGGCACAGCCCGCTATGAAGATGAAACCATTAATTCTGTGCGGCAAAATGCTTACGAAGCCGCCCACAGGCTGGGTGTTGACAAGGTTTTATTTGCAGGCTTAGCCGATCAAAAACTTGATATATTGCCTATCCTGGAAATTACACAATGGATTGAAAAAGTTGTCAAAGATATCCAACCGCAGATTATATACACCCACCACCGTGGCGACATGAATCGCGATCATCAGATTGTTCAGGAAGCAACTTTAACCGCTGCTCGTCCCTATAGTACCCCCTATGTCGAGCGCATCCTTTGTTACGAAACCCCATCTTCTACCGAATGGGCTGGTTCATATCCGGAAAAGCAATTTATCCCGAATCTGTACGTAGATATTACACCTTATCTGGAAAAGAAATTGTACGCTATGTCTGCCTATGCTACAGAGTTGGCTCCTTGTCCCCATCCTCGCTCTTTAGAAGCATTGCGGACGCGTGCTATTCATTGGGGTAGTGCGATCGGTGCAGGGGCGGCTGAGCCATTTCTGTTGGTAAGAGAAATTCAAAGATAAGCTTTATCAGATTTCTATTTATCACAGCTTCTGAGATACAACTGCAAATATAAAATTGGTGAGACTACCTGTGGTTCAATTATTCACAAAATTAATTGAATATATAGAAATCCTAAATCATTCATGAAAAAAATTGCCTAAATTCTCTTGCTGATACTACTAATTTTACAACTCAAATAGGATTGATACACCAATGATGACGACAGAATTCCTTCCTTTTGCTTTGCCCGATATTGGCGAAGAAGAAATTACAGAAGTTTTAGACTCTTTAAAGTCTGGTTGGCTAACTACAGGGCCGAAAACTAAACGGTTTGAAAAAGAGTTTGCAGAATTTATTGGTAATGATGTAGAAGCAATTGCTGTGAATTCTGCGACATCAGGATTGCACTTAGCACTAGAAGCTTTGGGTATTGGGGCTGGGGATGAAGTAATTACCACCACCTATACCTTCACTGCTACAGCAGAGGTGATTCGTTATCTGGGTGCAAATCCTATTTTTGTCGATATAGATCCGCACACACTGAATATAGATCCGACAAAAATTGAGGAAGTAATTACACCACGCACTAAAGCGATCGTGCCTGTGCATTTTGGTGGACTGGCTGCCGAAATGAATCCAATTTTAGACATAGCTGGTAAATATAACTTGAAGGTAGTTGAAGATGCAGCTCATGCTATTCCGACTACTTATCGAGGTGAACTTATCGGGAGTTTAAAAAGTGATGTCACTGTTTATAGTTTCTATGCTACTAAACCCATCGCCACAGGTGAAGGCGGGATGTTAGTAACCCGCCACCCAGAAATCGCCCAGCGTTGTCGTGTGATGAGGCTACATGGTATTAGTCGTGATGCTTTTGATCGTTACACTTCGACAAAACCTAATTGGCATTACGAAGTGATTGCTCCTGGTTTCAAAGATAACATGACTGATTTAGCAGCTTCCCTTGGTATCCATCAATTGAAAAAAGCTTGGATTTTTCAGCAACAAAGAGCAAAGATAGCCACCTTTTATGATGAACATTTGAGAGATTTACCGTTAATTCTGCCACCAAAAGCTCAAGCAGGTGATACCCATTCTTGGCATTTATATGTGATTCGTTTAGATGATACGGCCAAAGTTAGTCGCAATACCTTTATTGAGGAGATGGCGGCGAAAGGAATTGGCTGTAGTGTTCACTATATTCCTCTACATCTCCATCCTTATTGGCGCGATACGTATAACCTTCGGCCAGAAGATTTTCCTGTGGCTTTATCCACTTACGAATGTGTAGTGAGTTTACCTATTTATACAAGAATGACTCTAGAAGATCAGGAAAATACGATGACAGCAGTGAAAGAAATCCTGATTCGTTAATCGCGACATTTTTTACAGATTGTGGCCTATTGTACAAAAACTAGGTCAAATAGACTAAACTGCTAATTTAAGGATACCGACAGGTATAAAAGTTGCCGCCTGTCGGGAAATTTATTTAAAAAAAACCATCAATTTTTTAGAGACTTCAAAAATTTACTTACTACCAAATCTATAACAAACTTTACTTATGGAAACATCAACATCTGACATAAATTTTATTAGTATAAACAAACTCTGGGAAATATGTAAGCGTCGCTGGGTACCTGGATTAGGAGTGTTTATACCGATAGTTATGATTTTGTTTATAGCGGCTTATTTGAAAAAGCCTTTATATGAAGCACAGGGGAAACTACTATTTCAGAAATCCAATACAATTTCTTCACTCACGGGAGTGGGAACAGAGATTGGCAAGCTAGAAGCATTAACAAGGAATACCGAAAATAGTCCTTTAAATACAGAAGCACAAGTGGTTCGTTCTGTATCGGTTGTTAATAACACTATCAGCAGACTCAACTTAAAAGATGAGCAAGGACAACCTTTGACAGTTGATATTTTTATCAGCCGCTTAAATGTACAAGAAATTAAGGGTTCTGATGTTCTAGCAGTTTCCTATAAGGATAATAACCCGGAAACAGCTGCATCTGTTGTAAATATGCTGATGAGTGTCTATTTAGAAAATTATGAGTCACTCTATAAAATGGAAGTTTCAACTGCTCGGAAGTTTCTCGAAAAGCAGTTACCAATCGCTGAAAAAATTGTCCGACTAGGAGAAGCTAACTTAGCAGCGTTTAGAGAAAAAAATAATGTTGTTTCTCTGCAAGATGAAAAAGCAGAATCAGTCAAACAGATAACAGAAATTCAAGGTAAAATTGCTGGAATAAAAAATCAAATAGCAAATATCAGTTCTCAAGCCCAAGAAATCCGTAAGCAATTGGGGATGAACTCTCAAGCAGCAGTAGCACAGACTGCCCTTAGCCAGTCTGTCGGAGTTCAAGAAACCCTCAAACAAATCCAGCAAATCGAGTTTCAAATTGTAGATAAGCGGGCTGTTTTTCAAGATACTCATCCGGAAATGATGGGTTTAGAAAACAAGTTAGTAGCTTTAAAGCAGTTACTGCAAGGGCAAATCCAACAGGTTTCAGAAACTCAACAAGTAACAACAAATAGCAATTTACAACTGGGACAAATGAAACAACAACTAGCTGCTAAGCTAGTAGAACTAGAGTCCACTCGTCTAGGTTTAGTTAGTGAATTGGCTTCTTCATTGAGTTATGAAGCTAGTTACAAGCAACGACTCAACAAAATTCCTAGACTAGAACAACAAGAACGTCAGTTAGAAGGAAAAGTACGAGCTGCCCAATCTACTTATTCACTGTTACTCCAAAAATTGCAAGAGAGCCGAATTGCAGAAAATCAAACAGTCGGTAATGCCAGCAAGATATCAGAAGCCCTAGTTCCGCAAGCGCCTGTCTCTTCTGCTATAGTGTATTACCTCAGTGGAGCTTTACTAGCTAGTTTAGCTGCTTTTGCAACTATGTATATTTTAGACGTTCGCGATAAAACTATTAAGACATTCGATGAAGCCAAGGAATTATTAGGCTTGACCATATTAGGGGTAATTCCGACATTTGGCAAGTCGAAAAAATCTCTTCGCAGCCATGAAGAGTTATTAGAAAATTCTACATCCCTGGTGGTGAGAGATACTCCGCGATCGCCAATTAGTGAAGCTTTCCGAATGCTCAGAGCAAACTTAAAGTTTATGAGCGCTGATAAGGAATTAAAAGTTATTGTAATTACCAGTTCTGTCCCTGGAGAAGGTAAGTCAACAGTAGCTGCTAATTTAGCTTTATCCATGGCGCAGTTGGAGCGTCAAGTATTATTAGTAGATGGAGATTTGCACCTACCAGTACAACATAAAATTTGGGAATTAAATAATAGTCAAGGACTGAGTAATCTGATTGTGGGACAGGCGGAAATTAATACATCTGTCAAAAAAGTCATGGCTAATTTAGATGTATTGACTGCGGGTGTTGTACCACCCTCTCCAGCTTCTTTATTAGACTCAAAAAGGATGGCTTCGTTAATTCAAAATTTTGGTTCTAGCTATGATTTTGTCATTATTGACACCCCCTCTTTAAATATTGCAGCTGATGCAGCTACTTTAGGTCAAATGGCTGATGGCGTTTTATTAGTAGTTCGTCCTGGTATGGTAGATTCTGTGAATGCGGCTGTTGCTTGTGAGATTTTAGAAAAATCTGGTCAGAATGTTTTGGGACAAGTCATTAATGCAGTGATACCCCAAAATGAAAGCCATAGTTACTACTATTTCACCAAGGAAAGCGATTCACAAGAACATTCAGTTGCTACCCATAATTCGCAAGCAAATAGATTTTGAGGCAATTTTAGGGGCACAACCTGTTGTGCCCCCACTCATGTACTGTAGGCGGTTGTTCATGCTGTAATTAGCTATACAACGACTTGATCCAATGCCATTCCTGAGTCAAGCCTTCTTTGAGAGAGACGGCTGGCTGATATTGGAGAATTTTTCTAGCTTTAGATACATCAGCCGCAGTATGACGTGCATCTCCCATAGCTTTTTCTATATGGTTGGTTTTAATTGGTTTGCCAACGATCTCTGCCATTGTTTCTAATACTTCTGTTAAAACTACTCTGCTACCACCACCAATATTGAATATTTCCCCAACCGCATCAGGTGCGGTGGCGGCAGCTAAGTTGGCGGCGACAGCATCGCTGACAAAGGTAAAGTCTCGTGTTTGCTGTCCATCGCCATAGATGGGTATTGCTTCATCCTGCAAAACAGCTTTGAAAAATTTATGAAATGCCATATCTGGGCGCTGTCTGGGTCCATAAACTGTAAAGTAGCGTAAGGAGACAAAAGGTACGCCAAAGTTTTTGTGATACAGACCACATAAACGCTCAGCTGCTAGCTTGGTAATGCCATAAGGAGAAACAGGCCGAGGTGGAATTCCTTCGTGGGTGGGTAAGGTTTCGGCATCACCATATACACTGGATGTCGAGGCAAACACTAGCCTTTGCAGGTTTTTAGCATCTTTGGCTGCTTCTAGTAAAATTTGTGTGGCGTTAATGTTGCGTTCAGTGTAAGCACGGAAGCCGCTGCCCCAACTGGCTCTGACTCCTGCTTGTGCTGCTTGATGGTAAACTACCTCTACATCTTGGAGTAATGTCTGCCAATCTAATAACTGAATATCGCCTTCAACGAGTGTAAAGTTAGAATATGCTTTTAAAATTGCAATATTTTTGCGTTTTAATGTAGGGTCGTAGTAATCGTTAAATTCATCAATACCAATTACTTCTTTATCTTGTTGCAGTAACGCTTCGGCAATGTGAGAACCGATAAATCCAGCTGCCCCTGTAACGATGATTTTGGTCATATCTCTGATTTTTATACATCCTCTTCATCTTTGCATTCACAGATTAATACTTCATTTGCTAAAAGTCACTACTTTGCAAGTATTTTTATTTAATCTTATTAATAGTGAGAAAAAATCAAAGAGGTCTTTATATGGCGTTGGTAATTCAAGGTTGGATAATTAAATTTATCGAACCGCCAAGTTCGCCTTCTCTACGAGACACTAGGTGAACGCGCAGCGTCTCGTAGAGAAGTTCGCCAAGAGTTTATGGAGTTTAAGTCGGTCTTATTGTTTATATGTTTCTAATAACTGGGGAATGTGATCGTATCCATCTACGCCGATAATGGCGATGATTTTAGGACGATGTTGTTGTAAGAACTTTTGAAAGGCTTCTTGGCCAATTTGTCCTTGTAAAATTGTGAGTAGTCCTGCTGGTTGTCGCCATTCACGAGAAGCAATTTGCTCTAAAAGATACATGCCTAAACTACCAGTGTAAACTGTTTTTTCAAAATTTTGCAGTTGATAATAAGCTTCAGCTAAGTAAGCTAAATTTCGTCCTTGGAGATATAAGTCACCGGAAAGTTGCGCTGTTTTAAAGCCTTCTTCCAGATATTTAATGGCATTTTGTGGTTGTCCAATTACTAGATGGGCAATTCCTAAGCTACTAAAACACAAGGCTTTACTTTGAATATCGCCTAATTGTTCTGTTAATTTTAAGCCTTGTTGTAAATAGTTAATTGCCATTTCATAGGTTTCTGGTTCTAGTTGTTCTAGTTCTTGGGCGTGCATGACTTCGCTGTAGCCTAAATTAATTAGGGCGTTGGCTTCGCCTGGGCGATCGCCTACTTGGCGACTGAGTATTAATGCTCGTTGACTGTGGTTTATCGCTTCTACATAATCTTGCTCTTGGACGTAGGTACGGCTCAGGTGGTTGAGATTGGCAATTTCACAGGGGCGATCGCCTGCGCTTCTGGCTATTTCTAATGCTTGTTGATGAAATTCAATAGAACGTTGATATTGTCCTAAAGCGCGTTGTGAATAGCCTAAAAGTGTCAAAATCCTAGCTTTTTCTTGCGTTTTCTCGACTCGGCGCAGCGGTTCGTCTAAATAATCTAAAGCATCCCGTAAATAGTTTCCGGAAAAAGAAGCGAAAATTCCACCGTAAAGGGGAAAATAGGGACGCATGGCAAAGTTGCGGAGAATTTGTAGCATGATTTGCGACGCGCCATTGCCGTAAACTGGGGTAAGGTTTTGAAAACCACTGGCTAATTGACTCCACAGCACTGCAAAGGTCAAGTATGTAGAAATCGATAATTTTGAGCCTGCTTGGACATTATAAGCCTGTTGGTCAAACCAGTTGACTAAACCCCTTTGCAAGTATTGCAGAATTAATGCCAATTCTACCCAATCACTTAGGGTGATACTCTGCTGCGCGGCAAATTCAATTGCCGATCCTTCCATTGCTAAGGTACGCAGCAGTGTGTGCGGTACTTGGCTATTTACCTGCTTAGCCCAAGTTGCCCAAGGGCCGCTTTCTCTCGGTACACCCACAAACCCTAGTGCTTGATTTTGCTCGTACATCCAGCTAACTAAATGCTCTTGCAATCGCTGCCAAGCTGCTAAACCACGGGTTATACCCTCTGATATTTGCTGTAAATCTGACTCTGCCTGAGAAAATCGCTGTAAAGATTTTGACAACTGCTGTAGTTGTTGAGAATTGAGGGGATACTTTTGATTGGGGTCGGTAAAGCGGAGAAATGTTGCTAGGCGTTCATCAGCGGCGGCTGTGGTAATTTCTTTGACACCAGAGACGATCGCTTCCGTAGCTTTGTTGTGTTCTTGCCACCGTTGCCATTGAGTTTGTATTGTTTTAATTGCTCTTAAACTGCGGGTAGCCTTAGCTTTCTTGATTTCATCCTTTTCCCCATCCACTTGGTTTTGGATAGCAGTCAAGCGATCGCTTAAAACTAACTCAAACACTTCTCCTGTACCGGGATTCACTCCTTTGAGCAACATTTGATACACCTGCTCTACAGAGCTAATCTTGCCCTTGAGGGTGGTGTCCACAATTTCGTCGATTAAAGCAAGGTAGCGATCGCGCAATGGCAGGGAGTCTGACACTTTAGCTACTGGGGAATGTACGTCATCTTTATTTTAATTGTAGTTGTGGCAGAAGGGGTATTAGGGGAAGGGGGAAGGGGGACAAGGGAGAAAAATAATCAATGCCCAATGCCCATTGACTGTTAACCAACGGCTTTCATGGGAAAATTGACAATAAATGTCGCGCCTTGTCCAATTCCTTGGCTCTGGGCAGTAACTGTGCCACCATGTAATTCTACGAGATGGCGGACGATCGCCAGTCCTAATCCTAGTCCACCATGCGATCGCGTGCTGGAACTGTCGGCTTGACGAAAGCGCTCAAATACATGGGGTAGGAAGTCAGCAGCAATTCCGCCGCCCGTGTCACTGACTCGCAGTTGAATGTGATTATCTATGCGTTCTAGTTGCACTTCGACTCTGCCGCCTTTGGGTGTGAATTTGACGGCGTTGGAAAGCAAATTCCAAAAGATTTGTTGCAAGCGGTTGACATCGCCGACTACTACCCCTACTGCCGGATCGAATCTGCTTTCGATGTGAATTTCTTTAGCGGTGGCGGCGGGTTGTACAGTATCAATTGCTGCTTCTAAGATGGGTATAAGTTCTACTTGCTGGAGATTTAAGGAGAGTTGACCTTGAATAATTCCGGAGACATCTAATACATCTTCAATCAATTGTGCTAATAACTTGGTATTGCGGTCAATTGTCTCTAAGGCACGGGTTGTGGTAGCTTCATTTAATTTGCGCTTCTTGAGTAGCTGTATCCAACCCATGATGGCGTTGAGTGGGGTGCGCAGTTCATGGGAAAGGATACCTAAAAACTCATCTTTTAGGCGGTTGGCGGCTTCGGCTTGGGTTAGCACTCTTTCCCGTTCTTGCTCGGAGAGTTTGCGATCGGTAATATCAATTAAGAATCCATGTAATATCTGCGGTTTTTCTTGTTGTCGCACAACATTAACAATGTCATATATCCAGACTACTCTGCCATCTGCTGCCAACATTCTGTATTCAAATTCATAATTATCCAGTGTCAGGGCAGATTGTATACAATACTCAATTGCCCATTCTCGATCCTCTGGGTGGATGTGTTCTTGCCAAAAGTTCTCGGTGTACCAGTCTGCTGATGGATATCCAAGAATCTCGTCTGTTTGCGGCCCCACATAGGTAAACTGGCCTGTATTAGCATTTACCTCCCACGGAATCACGCGGACTTTTTCTGTAAGTTTTCTAAAGCGTTCCTCACTCTGTTTCAGCGCTATTTGGGCTTGTTTTGTCTCCGTAATATCGTTGATGAGGGCAACAAATCCTTCTACTTCAGACTGTTGATTGAACTGCGGGACATAAGTCACATTTACATCACGTTTTGCACCATTTGAGGAAACAATTTGCATTTCGTAGTTGACGGTTTCTCCTGATAATACTGTTTCTATATAAGGACGAATTTCTTGATAAACTGACTCACCAACAATTTCTTTTACTTGCTTGCCATAAACTTCAGAGGCTTTGATATCATACCATTCTTCGTATTGACGATTATTAAAGCGATAACGTTGCTGGCTATCGACATAGGAAATAAACACGGGTAAAGCATTGGTAATCAATCGCAGTTGTTCTTCTCTTTGTCGGATTGCTGCTTCTGCTTGCTTCCGTTCTGTAATGTTACGCCATGCGGAAACTCTGACATTACGACCTTTATATACACAGTTTTTGCCTACTTTTTCTAAATTTAAAATTGTTTTATCTTTCTTTAATCCGGTGACTTCATAAGGCTTTTCATCACCAGATTGCAGATGTTCTTGGAAAATGTGGCGCGATTGGGGGGTTAAGAATTCTGTTACTGAGATGCCAATCACTTCATCAATTTCATAACCAAACATCTTGGCAAAGGCTGGATTTGCATCTAGCACTTTACCATGTTCGTGAATCAAAACACCTTCAACAGTGGCATCAGCTAAAGCATAAAATCTACTTTGACTTTCACGTAAAGCATTTTCTGTTTGTTTGATAGCGCTTAAATCCAGCACAAAACTAATGACTTCTTCTACTTCGCTAGCTAGTAAGGCGGAACCAATAAGAATGGGAACGCGGCTACCATTTTTGTGGAAATATTCTTTCTCAAAAGGTTGATTGACACCTTGAAGGCGCAGTTCGGTAACGGCGCGATCGCTAATTTCTTGATATTCTGGGGGTGTCATATCACGCCATCGGATTCTGCCAAATAACAGATCCTCCCTGGTGTAACCTACCATTGTTAAGAAGGCATCGTTAGCTTCAATCATCGCCCCATTCATGTCGGCTACAACTACCCCAATAATGTTGGACTCTGCTAACCTTCTAAATCTGGCTTCGCTTGCTTGTAGCTGCTGCATACTTTTCTCTAGACGATACTTAGCATTACGTAACTGGGAGTTCAGCCAGCTGATGAGCGTTGTTACTAGTACAAACAATATTAAGCGCAAGATGTTATCTACAGAGTAGACTAAGGGCGAAGAGACAGGAGCGATAAAAAAGTATGTCACAGAAATAGTAGCCAAAGCAGTAGCTAATAGCCCTGGTTTCATGCCACCATACCAAGCACTCACTGCTACAGCAGCAAAAAACAGCAAGAAAATAGTAGAACTGAGCAGTGAGTGTAACAAGTATGTCAGTAGTAATGCGCTACCAACTGCCAACACTGCTACAGCATAAGGCAAAAGTCGCAGGATTATTCCTTTCAAGGTGGCTTCTCCTATGATGCAGCTAACTGAAGGGAATTTTGTCACAATTAGCTAAACAAGGTGATTGCTGATCAGGTATTTTATCTTGAATAAATAGGGAACAAATAAGAAGTTTCAGCAAATCTATCTAAAGTAATAAAAACTCATAGCCAGCCTTAATTAATATTATTGTATAGCAATCTGAACTAAAAAAATTTATTGATACTATCATGCTTCATATGCTGCTGTCCGCTAAGCTTTGCACTGGCGGACAAGCGGAATGTGTCACTGCATTGAGTCTAGATTATTTATGCCGTAATTTTTCTAACCTAGATGTGATTGCGATCGCTGTCACGTAATTTATTCTAATTTATTATTCATTAATAATAGTATACACAGCCTCAATTGCTAATTTTGTCAAAGTAATTTTTGTGGTTAAAAGTAGATTATTTTACTCTTGAAAAAAAGGTTTTTTGCTGCAGATTTTAGCAAGAAGCTCAGAATAATGATGATATATCAGTGCTATATCATTCGGTAAAAATTAGATTTCCGATTGCTTTAAGAGGATATTTTAAAAGTGGGGACTGTTGTCAAAAAGCCAGAGGCGAGCGATCGCTTGCTCATTTCCAGCCGTATACGCAGTTTCTACATTATGTAAGTAAATAGCGCTACATTTTTGATGTAAGTATAGCACCTGGAAGAGCGATCGCACCTCACCCTATACTCTAGAACGTAATATTAACTTACCTACCCAATGAATCAAAATCGGCTCGAGCAGATTGAGTTCAACTTACGTGCCAAAGCCTTGAATCAGCGCAAAGCTGCCTTAGATGAGTTGGCTTTGTTGCCTGCTGAGGTTGCTGTCCCCATACTCCAGAAACTAGCGGCTGAAAAAGACGTTGCACTTTGTCGTCTGGCGGTGATGGGTTTAGGTAACCATCGTACTGAAGCCTCATTTCAAGCTCTACAACAGATTTTGGCACATAACCAAGATGGTAATGTCCTATCAGAAGCGGCGAATTCTCTGTTTGAATTTGGCGATCGGGCAATTCCCTTACTTCAGCAGTTGTTTGCGCGATCTGACAATTGGTTAGTTCGCCAAACAGTTATTGCTTTATTGATGGAAACTCAGCATCATCAGGTTTTATTTACTGTTGCAGTGGCTGCACTAGAAGATGAAACGGAAACTGTTCAAGAAGCAGGGATTCTCGCCCTTGGTCAATTATTGACATCTTCTTTTAAAGATAAAGCTTTGGCGCTGTTAACAGAGCTGGCAGAGGATTCAAACTGGCTGACTCGCTGGCGAGTGGCGATCGCTTTAGGTGGTTCTCAAGATTTCCCCGCTAAGCAGTTAATCGCTAAACTCCAGCAGGATGAACACTTTCGGGTAGTCGCAGCTGCCTTAGAAAGTGCATCAAAGCAACCTGAAGGCTAGGCTTATATAAGTAAAGCTAATATTATTCATCAGCTTTACAAAAGATAAAAAACTTGATTAACTTTTGTAAATGAGTGTAAATTACTATCACAGGCAAAAACAAACACGCCTGATACATACATAACCAAACGCAATCATAAAAACATGACCGCAACCTTACAACAGCGCTCCAGCGCCAACGTATGGGATCGCTTCTGCGAATGGATCACCAGCACCAACAACCGTTTATACATCGGTTGGTTCGGAGTTCTGATGATTCCTACCCTTCTCGCCGCCACCGCTTGCTTCGTTATCGCCTTCATCGCTGCACCGCCAGTAGACATCGATGGTATCCGCGAACCAGTTGCAGGTTCTTTACTTTACGGCAACAACATCATCTCTGGTGCAGTTGTTCCTTCTTCTAACGCTATCGGTTTACACTTCTACCCCATTTGGGAAGCTGCTTCCTTGGATGAGTGGTTGTACAACGGTGGTCCTTACCAATTGGTAATTTTCCACTTCTTAACCGGCGTATTCTGCTACCTCGGTCGTGAGTGGGAATTGTCTTACCGCTTAGGTATGCGTCCTTGGATCTGCTTAGCATTCTCTGCACCTGTAGCTGCTGCTACCGCAGTATTCTTGGTATACCCCATTGGTCAAGGTTCATTCTCCGATGGTATGCCTTTGGGTATCTCTGGAACCTTCAACTTCATGATTGTGTTCCAAGCAGAACATAACATCCTCATGCACCCCTTCCACATGTTAGGTGTGGCTGGTGTATTCGGCGGTTCCTTGTTCTCCGCAATGCACGGTTCACTAGTTACTTCTTCCTTGGTACGTGAAACCACCGAGAACGAATCTCAAAACTACGGTTACAAGTTCGGTCAAGAAGAAGAAACCTACAACATCGTTGCTGCACACGGTTACTTCGGTCGCTTGATTTTCCAATACGCTTCTTTTAACAACAGCCGTTCACTACACTTCTTCTTGGCTGCATGGCCTGTAGTTGGTATCTGGTTTACCGCACTGGGCGTAAGCACAATGGCGTTCAACTTGAACGGTTTCAACTTCAACCAGTCTGTGATTGATTCCACCGGTCGTGTAGTTAACACATGGGCTGACATCATCAACCGCGCTAACTTGGGTATGGAAGTAATGCACGAGCGTAACGCTCACAACTTCCCCCTAGACTTAGCTGCTGGCGATGTTGCTCCTGTTGCTTTAACCGCTCCTGCTATCAACGGTTAATCACTAATTAAGTCAAATCACATAAAAAGCGCTCTCCGAAAGGGGGCGCTTTTTATTGTCCATTTTGGGGATATTAGGGATGATAGGAAGACTTCCACGTAAAAAATATACCATTGTGATAGTTGACTGTTAACAGTCAACAGTTAACAACTTTAATGACTCATAATCAAAAGGTTATCAGCGTACATTTTGCGTTATTAGTATTAAAATGTGAAACCCTTGGGACAAAGCTCTAAATGGCTCGCACCCCTACATTAACTTTCGATCGCGGTACACTCATACTACATCCACCACCACGGGGTAAAGCCTGGATGGACTATGCCACCTGGGATGATAGAGTGGAGAAATTCCGTGTACCAGCGATGCAATATCGTTCTCTGGTGGAAGCACTGCAAGCACAAGAGGCTTATTTTATTGATGAAGCCAAGGAATTTTATGCTTTAGATTTAGTTGCAACTTTGGAAATGGAACCATACCCCCACCAAAGTGAAGCCTTAGCGGCGTGGAAACTAGCGGGAAGACAAGGAGTAGTAGTGCTTCCTACCGCAGCGGGAAAGACATATTTAGCACAAATGGCAATGCAATCGACACCGCGCACAACGCTGATTGTTGTCCCAACTTTGGATTTGATGCATCAATGGTATGCACATCTGGTAGCGGCGTTTCCCGATGCGGAGGTAGGTTTATTGGGGGGTGGTTCCAAAGATAAAACACCCATCCTGATTGCAACCTACGATAGTGCAGCTATTCATGCCGAAACCTTGGGAAATCGCTATGCATTGCTGATTTTCGATGAATGTCATCATTTACCGACAGATTTTAATCGAGTGATTGCCGAATATGCGATCGCACCTTATCGTTTAGGACTTTCCGCGACTCCAGAACGTACCGATGGTAAACACGCTGACTTAAATATCCTCATTGGTAGAGAAGTATATCGCAAACGAGCTGAAGATTTAGCCGGTAAAGCCTTAGCCGAACATGAAATAGTCCAAATTAAGGTGAAATTATCCCAACATGAGCGGGAGAAATATAACGAATTAATCCAAACCCGCAACGATTTTTTACGAGAATCGCGGATTTCCCTAGGGAGTATTCAAGGTTGGCAAATGTTTGTGCAAATGAGTGCGCGATCGCAATCTGGGCGTAGGGCAATGTTAGCACACCGCGAAGCCAAAGAAATCGCCTTGGGTACGGATGGGAAGTTGCGAATTTTGGCGAATTTATTGGCGAAACATCATCCTGAAAGAATGATCATTTTCACGGCTGATAATGCTACCGTTTACCGCATTTCCCAAGAGTTGCTAATTCCGGCGATTACCCATCAAACACCAGTCAAAGAAAGACATGAAATCTTAACCAAATTTCGGGAGGGTGAATATAACACCTTGATAGCTTCTCATGTGTTAAATGAGGGGGTTGATGTTCCAGCAGCTTCGATTGCAATTATTTTATCTGGAACTGGTTCGACAAGAGAATATATTCAACGTTTGGGGAGAGTGTTGCGGAAGGGTAATATTGAGAATAAGCAGGCGATTTTATATGAAGTAGTAGCTGAAGATACAAGTGAGGAAAGAACTTCGGCGCGGCGGAGGGGGATGGAGAAGAGTAACGAACCGCCAAGACGCAAAGGACACGAAGAGAAGAAAGAAAAGAGAGGACATTTGCAAGTTGTGTATGGAACTGGAAATAAAAAAACTGCTAAAGCTGCGGAACAGTTAGAAATCAATTATTCCACAAAGCGCGACGAAGACTCGACTGATTTAACATAGTTAGCAAGTCAAATTCTGCGTTCTTCTTTGCGCCTTTGCGCCTTTGCGTGAGATATAAATTCTATGCTACCCACAGAATTATTAATGCATCGCCACAACGGCGAAGAAATCATCCCCAAAAGATTGAAGATAGACACTCAACATTTAAATTTAGCTAATGAATTAATTACTTATTTTCAAGCAGCAGTTGGTAAAACTCAAGGTATGCTAGAACGCCAACTGACAGATTTTGAAGGAGACACCACAGATTATCGCGTCAAGCGGGGTTTAGCTTATATTCTCAAAAGCAGTTTTTGCACTTTTGAGGTGGTGAGTCCCCTAGAACCACCAATGTTAAGAGAAAGAGTATTTGCGCTATCTGCTAAATCTGTTCCTAGCCGAGAAGCAACCCAACTTACTTTGAGTAAAATAGCTGATGAATTAACTCATGAACTGGAACGGGAAGTTTTACCGGAACAGGTTCAGAATGGCTTATATGCTGATTTAAATGAAAATAAAATTTTGACGGTTTTTGATGCACCCACACCCCAAGATTTATTACATCGATATAATTTATCGCAAGTGCAGGGAGTATTTTATAAAGCCAGTCAATTAATATTAAATGCTCATCGCAACGTTCCTGGAGAATATAAACTGTTATTTCGCTATCTCAAGTTATTTCAATTGATGGCTTATATTGAAGGTGATGCCGACCACGGATTTACAATTACCATTGATGGGCCGACGAGCTTATTTAATCCTAGTACGCGCTACGGATTAGCGATCGCCAAACTTATCCCCGCTTTACTCCACGTTACTCGCTGGAGTCTATCCTCCACTTTGCAAACCCGCGACACCTACACCAATACTTGGAGAACTGGACGTTTTACTCTCAATTCCGAATGTGGTTTAGTATCTCATTACTCCCCAGGTAAACCCTACGATAGTATGCTAGAAGCATCCTTCGCTGATAAATGGGATGCTTTAAAATCTGAATGGGCATTAGAGCGAGAAGTTGATTTAATTCCCATTCCTGGTAGTGTGATGATTCCCGATTTTCGCTTAGTACATCCTGATGGGCGGACATTCCTCTTAGAAATTGTCGGTTATTGGCGACCAGAATATTTACAAAAAAAGTTTTCTCAAGTGCGACGTGCTGGACGCGATGATTTAATTTTAGCAATTTCTGAGAGATTAAATTTAGAAAAAGCTGGCGTGAAATTAAATGATGTACCTGCGCGCATTATTTGGTTTAAAGATAAGTTATTACCCAAATCCGTGTTAGCAGTATTGGAGTAATCAAGATACCTAATATGCAGCTAACAACGCTTGCTGAAAATCTCCTGCACTCTGAAAATAAATTTCCGGCTTCTCTATCAACCCTAAATCAATCACCTCTGCTAACTTGGGGGGAATACTTGCGTCACGTTGGCGAATGGGTACAGGATCATTTTGCAATACCGCTAAAAATGGGTCATTTCCTGCAAAATTACGTGGATAAGTTCCTGTTAGCATATTGTACAAGCAAGCCGCAGTTGCCCACACATCTACATCTGGTTGCACATATTTAAAATTTAGCAATTGCTGTCTCGGCATAAAAACAGGAGTTCCGGCTTTAGTTCCACTCATAGTTTGCCCACTTAAACCTGCTAAATCAAACGCTTTCGCTAAACCGTAATCCCCGATTTTTGCTGTCAATTTACCCTCATTGTAGGTGAGAAAGATATTACCTGGTTTCAAATCGCGGTGAACTAAACCCTTACCTTTACCAAAACCGCGATCGCTCAATTTCACATAAGGAATCTCTGCATTGTGGCTATATTCTAACCCCTTGAGGACTTGCAGAATAATTGGCACAGCAACATCAACAGCTAATTTTCCACCTTGCTGCTGCATTAAATCCCATACTGTACCGCCAGCGCAATATTCCATTGTAAAAAAGAAAATGCCTTCAAAAAAGCCATAATCGATGACTTGCACCACATTGGGATGTTGTAAGGCTTTTGTATTCTCGGTTTCCCGCAAAAACCGTTGTACAGCATTTTCATCGGCCGCGATCGCGGGTAACATGACTTTCAAAGCAATAAATTTACCAGAAGCCTGATGCCGTGCTAAATAAACTTCACCAAAACCACCCTTTCCTAATATTTTGATGAGATTATAACCGCGAATCATTTGCAAATTACTATTACCATTCGCCGCCAAACCTAGCCAGCGTTTAATTACTGCTAAAAAATTTGGGGGTTGGGTTAAATCTTGATTAGCGTTAATCGTCTGCGGAATAAAGTTAGGAATAATAATTTCTTCGGGATTCTCAATATTAATTGTAAAAATAGTATTACCGAGTTTAATGTCATCGCCTGAGCGCAAATCATATTCGGGAAATGTTAATTTCGCCGCTTCTTCCGGCGTTTGATTGGGTTGACGCTGACCGATTTTTTCACTGTTAACGTAAGTACCATTTTTACTGCCAAAATCCCGAATTCTAATTGCTGGCGGGTTAATATCTAACAAACAATGATAGCGCGAGATTGTCCGATGTTGCGCATCATCTGGTAGTTGGATATTGCATTCACTGCTTCTACCGATAATACAGATAGTGCGGGAATCAAAAGTATATTGTCTTCCGGGAAGTTTGCCTTTAGTAATAGTGAGGGTAACTTTAGCAGGCATTTATATTGTATTGTGGAATATTTATACAAGTATATTGTATTTTCCCTTGGGTTTCGTTTCTCAACCCAACACAAAATTCTAAATATATGATGTAGGGTGTGTTGTCGCGAAGTGCAACGCACCTTGAATTTTTAATTTCTTCAACATCGTATTTATCGTCGTCAAAGTCGTTTTGATCGTCATCAAAGTCGTTTTGATCGTCATCAAAGTCGTTTTGATCGTCATCAAAGTCGTTTTGATCGTCATCAAAGTCGTTTTGATCGTCATCAAAGTCGTTTTGATCGTCATCAAAGTCGTTTTGATCGTCGTCAAAGTCGTTTTGATCGTCATCAAAGTCGTTTTGATCGTCGTCAACATCGTTTTGATCGGCATCAATACCGTATTTGGGACATCCAATTTTTTAAATACCCAATAAATTTGTAGTGCGAGCGTCTCGCTCGCTGGTGTTAAAAAGCGAGCAAGATGCTCGCACTACGGAATATGGGTAATTTATTTTTTGTAAGTGCGATCGCTTTTGAGTCAGACACAATCAACAAGACCATACATTTTACACAGCTAAAGGTGGATTGTCTTCACCAAAATTAGCCACTTCTACAAAACGTGCAACCGCCAAACTTTTTCTATTACTTTTAATTCTTTCAATTTCATGCAAAGTTTCTGCTGTGAGGTAACTCTCTCCACATTCAGGACAACTGATAACAGGAATATTTTCAATTACTAGTAAATCCTTACCTTTACCATAAGTCCTAGATACCTTACGAATATTTACTCCTTCGTTGCCACAAAAGTCACATTTCATATAATATTTTCTCGTCTTATAGTTGATATACTGTAATGATAACTAACTTTCCCGTCACCCCTAGCTTGGCAACAACTTCCACTTCTAAGCTATCTTCATTTGTACCGCGAATACGATATTTTGATTCGGCAGTTACTTTATCTTTTTGACGTTCTAGTATTTCGCCTGAAAGAATTGCTTGTTCGATATCGTAAATTGTTAAATTGTCATCGTTCATTTCTTCTTCTGCATGGAGTGTCATTACATACTCAAGTGATGTAACTTTCTCTCGCATTCTTTGGAGAATTTCATCGAACATCCTATGTGTAAGTAAGAGATTTGGCGTACTACAAAATTCTACACCTTATGGGGAGAATGCCCAGTGCCAGGTATCGGAAAGCTACAACCCGCAAGGCTTCGTGGGAAATGATGGGTTTATAAATCTTAAAAATTCTCTATAAGCCTGTTGGAGTCGATGGGGGAATCATTCAGAAATTTTCTTTCTTCTTTTTTTTTTACCTAGCGGCTAATCCTCCAAATCCTTATTGAGACTGGTTTCTAGCCAACGAATCGCACTCTATGTTAGACTTTACAAGTCTCGACGCGAGATAAGTTGATACAAACGCGCCGAGTTCAAACGCCCAAAGTTAAAAGCTAAGCTCAAAGCTCCCCCCACTACCCCCCTCCCTCCAAAACAAGGGAGTTGGGCTACTGGTGCTGTTAGGTCAAAAGTAAGGTCGTTGTAGTCCATCCAAAAACCGTACCCCTTTCTCCAGCCAACTGCATCACAGAAGGCATCCAAAATTTCGTGGTTATATTCTATGGTTCCACCTAGACTTTGATAAATGCGCTTTTGTACAGAAAAGCCGAAGCGTCCATTGCTGTATTTTACCCATAATTGGTCTATTCTGCGGAGGTCTTCGCAGGGAAAGTTATAAATATGTTCAACATCAAGCCAGTGTTCTTTTTCTCTCCCCGCTACAGCTAACATGACTCGCACTGTTTCTTCATCCGCTTCTCGCCACTCTCCTGCTGCTAGTAAGTCACGCAGTCTTGTATAGTCCATCCCTACAGCAGATTTGAGGATGTCAATTTCTAATTTGGGATTGGCGATGTTTGAAACTGACGATTGGACAATAGGATAATTATTTTTCCTGTGTATGAGCAATTCTAACCATTGTGCCACTGTCTGAGGACGTTCTTCCACCTGCAACGCCATCCCCTTGAGAATCGCTTCATTAACTTTGTCGCTAATCGCTGAATTAAATTGCTGTGGCGGGTGCAAAGGTAAACCAGTTTTGCGAAAATTAGCTGGTAAAGGAACTTCTGCAGTGAGCAAACTATATAGCGTCGCAGCTAAAGCATAAACATCTGTGTAAGCACCAAAAGCTCCCCGTCTTTCATACTGTTCAATGGGTGCATAACCTTCAGTTCTTGCATTCGTCATACTACCGGTTTTCCCGCCTTTAAACTCACGGGTTAACCCAAAGTCAATTAATACGGCTTCTTGTGTATCGCGTCGCAATAAAATATTATTGGGCTTGATATCTCGATGTAAAAATCCCTTGGTGTGGACATATTCTAAAGCTTGTCCCATTTGGTTAATGTAGCGTAGGGCTTCTGCTTCTGATAACTGTCCACGGTCATCAATATATTTAGCTAAATCTTGCCCATCAATATATTCCATCACCATTCCCCAAAGTTCACCTTCTTTGATGACTTCGTTGACTTTCACAATATGGGGATGACTACACTGGGCTAAACGTAAAGCTTCGTTGACAAATTTTACCTGTTGTTCGTCAAAGTCTGCTTTTGCTTGTTGCAGATGATTCAGGGTTTTGATGACAAATAATTTACCTGTGGATTGTTCAATGGCACTGTAGGTTATACCGTAACCACCGCCACCAAGGACTTTTTGCACAATAAAGCGTCCGTTTTGCAGTGATTGATTGGGTGTCCAAAGTAGCATAGGTGGAGTAGGTGCGGGTTAGGGCTATTTTGTGCGCGGTATCGTAGCGTTATTACATTATGCGTGGAATTTCTGTTTTTGGGTAATACCGCTGAGAGCATCGACAGCCTAAGTGATTGCGATACCTCTCGCTTACCCAGTAGACCGCCGTCACCCTGGAAGGGTGCGGCTAATCAAACAAAGCCCACCTTCGTGGGCTGAATTCTTTAGCCCACGGAGGTGGGCTTTGTAGCGTTAGCCCCAGGCTTCTAGCCTGCGGGCGATATATCGGGGAAGCGAGAAAATTATTTGGCTGATTATTGAGGGGTCAAACCCACCATTGGCCGGCAGTATCCTTCCAATAAGTCGGGGATGTGATCCCAGGTGACGAGGCGATCGCTCTTGTCGCCAGTCTTAATAAACAATTTATGGCGGATAATGGGGTCGTTCAGTGTTAATCTGAAAAGTGACATTACTTCATCTTATGTCGTCTACGACCCTATCTGAAATATAGCTTCAATCATTAGGCTCAGCATGGTCACCACCGCAGAAAAAACAAACATCGGTTACATTACCCAAATCATCGGTCCTGTTGTAGACGTTAAATTTCCCGGCGGGAAATTACCACAAATCTACAACGCTTTGACCATCAAAGGCTCCAACGAAGCTGGACAGACAATCAACCTGACTGTCGAAGTACAGCAACTGCTCGGCGACAACCAAGTACGGGCTGTTGCTATGAGTTCCACCGATGGCTTAGTGCGTGGTTTGGAAGTGGTAGATACTGGCGCTCCCATTAGCGTACCAGTTGGTAAAGCCACCTTGGGTCGAATTTTCAACGTCCTGGGCGAACCTGTAGATAATCAGGGGCCTGTAAATGCTGAGGCAACATTGCCTATCCACCGCGATGCTCCCAAATTCACCGATCTGGAAACCAAACCTTCTGTGTTTGAAACCGGAATTAAAGTTGTAGATTTGCTAACTCCTTATCGACGTGGCGGTAAGATCGGTCTATTCGGCGGTGCAGGTGTTGGTAAGACTGTGATCATGATGGAGTTGATCAACAACATCGCTACTCAGCACGGTGGAGTATCAGTTTTTGCTGGTGTGGGTGAGCGCACCCGCGAAGGTAATGACCTCTACAATGAAATGATTGAATCTGGGGTAATCAACAAAGATAACCTCAACGAATCGAAGATTGCTCTGGTTTACGGTCAAATGAACGAACCACCTGGAGCAAGAATGCGGGTAGGTTTGTCTGGCTTGACAGTAGCAGAGTACTTCCGCGATGTGAACAAGCAAGACGTATTGCTGTTTGTTGACAACATCTTCCGGTTTGTACAAGCAGGTTCTGAAGTATCTGCGCTTTTGGGACGGATGCCTTCTGCGGTAGGATATCAGCCTACTCTAGGTACTGACGTAGGTGCATTACAAGAGCGGATTACTTCAACCACAGAAGGTTCGATTACCTCAATTCAAGCAGTATACGTACCTGCGGACGACTTAACCGACCCCGCACCTGCAACCACCTTTGCCCACTTGGACGGAACAACAGTACTGTCTCGTGGTTTGGCATCTAAGGGAATTTATCCGGCGGTTGACCCCCTAGGTTCAACTTCTACCATGCTTCAGCCCGAAATTGTTGGTGATGAACATTACGGCACAGCTCGTGCTGTACAAGCAACATTGCAGCGCTATAAAGAACTGCAAGACATCATCGCCATTCTCGGTTTGGATGAATTGTCTGAAGAAGACCGTCTGACAGTAGCTCGCGCCCGGAAAGTTGAGCGCTTCTTATCTCAGCCATTCTTCGTGGCAGAAGTGTTTACCGGTTCTCCTGGTAAGTATGTGAAGTTGGAAGATACCATCAAAGGCTTCCAGAAGATTCTGTCTGGTGAATTGGATGATCTGCCAGAACAAGCCTTCTACTTGGTGGGCGATATTAACGAAGCGATCGCCAAAGGCCAAAAACTTAAAGGCTAATTCGTTAGTGGTTAGTAGTCAGTGGTCAGTAGTTTTGAACAACTGACCACTGACCCCTTCGGGGTTCGCCAGTCGCTTATGGGGGAAACCCCCAAGACCGCGCTGGCTCACAACTAATAACTGACAACTGACAACTGACAATTGACAAGTTATGACATTAACCGTTCGTGTAATTTCCCCAGATAAAACTGTGTGGGATGCCGAAGCTGAAGAAGTAGTTCTACCCAGCACAACTGGTCAGCTAGGTATCTTGACTGGACACGCACCGCTGTTGACCGCCCTGGATACTGGGGTGATGCGAGTGCGTGCTGCTAAAAATCAAGATTGGCAAGCGATCGCTCTTTTGGGTGGCTTTGCTGAAGTTGAAGAAGATGAAGTCACCATTTTGGTAAATGGTGCTGAACGTGGCAGTACTATTGACCTAGAAGCAGCCCGTACTGCTTATAATGAAGCACAAACAAAGCTGGCTCAGGTAACAGCAGGCGATCGGCAAGCTCAAATCCAAGCAACCCAAGCCTTCAAACGCGCCCGCGCTCGGTTTCAAGCTGCTGGCGGTTTGGTCTAACTCTAAAATTTTGCTCTGGGTTTTAACTTTTGAGGGTGGACAAATAGTCCACCCTTAAATGTATGATGCTGTCTTGAAAATAGACACCCACAGGAGCAAGGGGGAGACAAAGATAGCGTTAAAGCATATTTTTCTTACTCCTCCCTCTCCTTGTAGGAGAGGGAGGCTGGGTGGGTGAGGTCTTGATCATTCAAGTTAATGTAAATTAATTTAGCTAAAAAAATTACACCAAGTTTAAGAAATCCGACATCGCCCAAGTGAAGTGATAACTTAGATAATTAGTTGCCCAGAAGGGCACACATTATGAACAGGTTTAAATCTTCCTTTGGTAGAATTGCCGGATCTCTAGCTGCGTCATTAGCAATAGCTGGCAGTGTTAGTTATACCAACTTAGCTAATGCAACAACAGTAAAAACGCTTAAAACAAACGATATCGCCTCAGTCTCAGTCCAACCTCCACAGCCACAACCTGTAATTGCCCAGTTACCAACCAGTAATACTCAATACCAGGCAATGCAATTAATACCTGGGGGACTAATCCCAATTATTCTTTTGGGCGGTGTGGTTGTATTTGTCCCCTTGTTCTTTGGCGGTTTAGTGGTGATTGGCGAACGGGAAGTTGGTATTGTCGTCAGAAAATTTACCTTCTCCGGGCGTGGACTCCCCGCAGGACAGTTAATTGCGCTTAATGGCGAAGCAGGTTTGCAAGCAGATACCCTACCTCCTGGTTGGCATTGGGGCAAATGGCCTTGGCAATACTCTGTGCGTAAAGAGTCGGTGGTAGTTGTACCTCAAGGTGAAATCGCCTTGATTGTCGCAGCAGATGGTGCATCCAACCCGCCAGAACGCATCCTTGGTAAAATTGTCGATTGCGATAACTTCCAAGATGCTAGGAAATTCCTCACCCACGGTGGGGAAAAAGGTCGGCAAATGGGCTTTTTGACGGCTGGTACTTACCGTATCAACACCGCCCTGTTTAAAGTGATTATGGCATCAAATGCCACTGCTCATGGCATGAATCCAGAACAGTTGCGAGTATATAGCCTACCATCTGATAAAGTTGGCATTGTGACTACCCTAGATGGTCTGCCAATTCCTGGTGGTGAAATAGCAGGCCCGACATTTGCAGGACACGACAACTTCCAAAACGGGCAGAAATTCATTGATGCAGGTGGACGCAGAGGCTTGCAAGAGCAAATATTGCTTTCTGGTTCTTGGAACTTAAATCCTTGGTTTGTTCAGGTTGAACAAGTACCAATGACCGAAATTCCTATTGGTTATGTGGGCGTGGTAATTTCTTTCGTAGGTAAAGCCCAAGTAGATGTCAGCGGTGCAGCCTTTACCCACGGTAACTTAGTGAATCAGGGACATAAAGGTGTGTGGGTTGAACCACTTTATCCTGGTAAGCACCCGCTAAATTCCCGCATCATGAAGATTGAATTGGTGCCAACGACCAACATTGTTTTAAACTGGTCAGGTCGTACCGAACGCCACAGCTATGATGCTAAACTAGCCTCTCTGACAGTGCGATCGCGTGATGGGTTTGCCTTCGATTTAGAAGTAGCGCAAATTATCCACGTCGGTGCTTTGGATGCGCCGAAGGTAATTTCCCGCGTTGGTTCCATGCAAAATTTAGTAGACCATGTATTAGAACCAACTATCGGTAATTACTTCCGTAACTCCGCCCAAAACTGTACAGTTTTAGACTTTCTCACTGCTAGAAGTGAGCGCCAAGCCGAAGCTGCCGAGTATATTAAAGTAGCAATCCGGGCTTATGATGTGCAAGCAATAGACACCTTAATTGGTGATATTCAGCCACCGGCAACTCTAATGCAAACCCAGACAGACCGGAAAATTGCTGAAGAACAACGCAAGACTTACGAAGTGCAACAAGCAGCCCAAACCCAACGCCAACAACTTGTGCGGGAAACAGCACTGGCTGATATCCAACAAGAAATGGTGAAATCAGAGCAGAGTGTCCATATTGCCGACTTGAAAGCGCAAGCCCAAATTAAGCAGGCGAATGGTGAAGCTGAGGGGACAAAACTCAAAGCAATGGCTGAAGCCGAAGGTATCCGGGCTACAGGTAATGCCAAAGCTGAAACCTACCGCACTGGTGTGGAAGCCTTGGGGCCACAAGGTTATACAGCCATGCAGTTGATGCAAATTATCGGCGATCGCAATGTCCGCCTAATTCCAGATATCCTAGTTGGTGGTAGCAATGGCAGCACCAACGGTTTAGTTGATGGTTTACTATCAATGATTTTGTGGAATCAAAATGCCAAGCAAGGTGAAGCTTTACCAACTCCATTGCATCCGCAACCAATTGTCAAAACTCAATCAAACGGACAAAGCACGATTCCGCCAATAGTTGTGGATTTTCCTGTAGATAAATAACATCAAGCTCAGATCCCCGACTTCTTAAAGAAGTCGGGGATCTGATAAAAATTGAATACTTTTTCAATCGGCGATCGCCCTAGAATGATTGGCTTGAGAGGTGAGGAAATACTACAATTGACATAAAAGTTAAACAACAATGCTACAAACAATTGTTTGAATTAATTTCACCCTAAAGTTGCAGAGGAATTAATCTTAATAAAACACTTATTTGAGCAATTTAAAAAATACATCTAAATACAACAGTTTTTCATCATAATTTCCTTCATGATTGCTGACATATTCCATTCTTTCCTTTTGTGATAATAGAGGATTAGAGCGATGACCGTGTGATGTCAAATTTTCAAAGATACCATTGTTAGTACCGAAATCTACTAAAAAAATGTAGGTTTTGCTGTGTCCTATAAATTGAGTATCTCCACTTTCGTAGAAATTTCCCATAAAGCAAGGGAGATGTCCTATTGGTGCTGCAAGGCTAAAATTTACATCCTCATAAAAAATGGCAGTATCTCCACGATACATATCATTACTAACCCATCCAATAGCGCGAGCAAAATCACCAACATGACCATTTACTCTTGACCAAATATCTCGTTGGACGCTGAATCCATAACGTCCATTACTGTATTTAACCCAGAGTCGGTCTAAAATTTGGAGATGTTCGCTGGAGAATTTTTGCATTTGTTGATAAGCGTTACCTCCCATATCCATTAATCCCAAACTTGAGCCAAACATCAGTTTTTGAGTTTCTAAATCAGCGGCTTGCCAATCTTGACTTACTAGTAAAGTAATTAATCTGGTATATTCTAATCCTGTTGGCAAAGTTAGTTTGATATCAACAGATGCAACTTGATGTGATTTGTGAATCGGAAGAGGACAATTATCAAGGCGAGTAAATATTTTACTGAGAAATGAAATATCATACCAGGGATGAAGCGAAGTTCCATACCAGTGGAGGGTATAACAAGGAAGGTGGGCTACTGGTGCTGTGATGTCAAAACAGAGTTGCAAACTACCGTCTTTTTGCCAACCTATATGCTCTAAATATTCATCGTCAAAATAATAGCATTCTTTAGTTCCACCTAAACTATGATAAATTCGCTTTTGTACAGAAAATCCAAAACGCCCACTGCTGTATTTAACCCATAGCTTGTCAATGATATTTATATCTTCACAGGGAATAGAAAAATAAGTTCCCCCAACTAAAGTTTGTGCAACTCGGTCGATTGTTTCCTGATTTGCTTGTTCCCACTTCCCATCAACGAGTAAGTCACGCAACTTTGTGTAGTCTATACCCACAGCCGATTTCAAACTTTGAATTTCTAGTTTTGGATCGACTAATTCTAACCATTCCTGCACCGACTGAGGACGAAACTTGTAATTTAATGCCATCCCCCGCATAATCCCATTATTGACGCTGTCGCTTACATTGGGATTTATCTCTTGCGGTGATTTTAAAGATATATTATTCTCAGATCTATATGATGCCGAAAACGGTAAATTTCCAGTTAGCCAAGTATATAGTGTTGCTGCTAAAGCATAAACATCAATATATTCCCCCAGTTCGGCATCGGGTATGTAATGTTCTGGCGGTGCGTAAATATCGCTACTAGTTGCTGTTGGGGGTACATAACTATCGCTACTAGTTGCTATGTCTTTTTGGATTTTGTCGAGAATAATTTGTCTTGCTAGACCGAAATCGATCAGCACCGCTGCTTTTTTGCCCTGACGAATTATGATGTTACTCGGCTTGACATCCCGATGCAGTAATCCTCTTTCATGCATCAAAGTCAAAGCATCGCCAATTTGTCGAATGTAGAGTAGTGCTTCGTTTTCTGGCAAAGTTATCCAGCTTTTTAAAGCTTCGCCTCTGATGTACTCCATTGCAATGAAGGGTAAATCATCTTCATAAAAAACATTTTCAACTTCGACAATATGGGGATGGCGACATAAAGCTAGCTGGAATGCTTCATCTTTAAAGTTTTGCTTGAGTTGATCTTGATATGGTATCCAAGCGGGGTCATTTAGTATTTTTTCACGCAGGGTTTTGATGACTCGCAATTCGCCACTTCGATTTTTTACGAGGTAAGTTATACCAACTCCACCTTCACCCAGTTTTCTTTCAATTATGTAACGTCCGCCAAATAACTGTTGCCCTGGATTCAATACCATAAGTAAAAACCCCAAGTTACTGATAACTATTTTTGCATATTATCCAGATGTGATATCAGTAGGGTATGGTGAGACAATTTTGATTCAGGACTTACGCAACTGGCAGATTATTTTCAGTTCCTTGTTTTGATTTGAGTCTTCAAAATAAGGGCTAGATCTGCTTAATACAGAAAAAATGTGAGTTTCTGGTGCAAATATTGACTTTTTCTAAGTAAAATTGTGCGATCGCGAAATTTCTGCAACAATGATACTCAACGTCGCTTAGTCAAAAACCGATGGTTTGGGCATCTGGACAGCAACTACAAGCTGGCAAGTACGTTATCGAACAGGTGCTTGGGCAAGGTGGATTTGGTATCACCTACAAAGCACACCATACAATGCTTAATACTTTTGTGGTGATCAAAACCCCAAATGAAAGCTTGAAGTATGACCCAGAATATCCTAAATTTATCAAGCGCTTTCGAGAAGAAGGACAGCGACTAGAAAAACTTTCCGAAAGCCAGCATCCAAATATTGTCCGTGTCAGAGATTTATTTCACGAGGGTGGTACTTACTGCTTGGTAATGGATTTTGTCCAGGGAGATAGTTTATTTAACCTGATTCAAAAAAGCGGAGCATTACCCACAGAAGAAGCTGTGAAATATATTACTCAAATTGGTGAAGCATTGAAAGTTGTCCACCAAGCAGGATTGGTACATCGAGATGCCCATCCTGGTAATATTATGGTGCAGCAAGATGGTAAAGCTGTTTTAATCGACTTTGGCATTGCTGGTGAAACTATCCCCAAAACTGTTAGTTTCAAGGTTTTTGCTAATCCAGCGTTTGCACCCTATGAACAAATGCGGGGAGATAGAAAACCATCCCTTGATATCTACTCCCTAGCAGCTTCGCTTTACTATGCGGTAACAGGTGAACTACCAGAAGCTTCTCTTAATCGCAGGCTGTATGGTATGGCGTTAGTTTCGCCACAAGAGCATATTTCTAGTATGAGCGATCGCATCAATCAAGCAATCCTCACCGGGATGGAATTAGAACCAGAAAACCGTCCCCAAACTATGCAGGAATGGTTGGAATTGCTTGCTGATGAAGTTGTCACAACTTGGACTAGCGGACATCAGTTACAGAATGGCAAATACACCATTGAAAGAGATATTGCTCAAGGTGGTTTTGGCATTACTTATTTAGCCAGAGATGAAAATAACCGACAAATTGTCATCAAGACTTTGAATGAAAGAGTGCAACGTCGTCCAGATTTTGCCAAACTTCAGCAAGATTTTCTCAACGAAGCCGTAAAATTGGCAAAATGCAACCATCCCCATATTGTCAAGGTTAAAGAAGTATTCCAAGAAAAGCACCTTTGGTGCATGGCAATGGAATATATTGAGGGTGAACACCTTGCAGATAGGGTTGTGAATAGAGGTGTTTTATCGGAAGTTGAAGCGGTAGGATATATTCAGCAAATTGGGGAAGCATTAACCGTAGTTCACAATAGCGGGTTGTTGCATCGCGATGTAAAACCTGCGAATATTATTGTCCGTGCTGGTAAGCCAGAAGCTGTATTAATTGACTTTGGTATTGCACGAGAGTTTACACCCAATGTCACAAAGCTACATACTGCGAATTTATCTCACTGTTTTGCACCCATTGAGCAATATAAAACCGTGGCAAAACGTGGTGCATATACAGACGTTTATGCTTTAGCAGCAACGTTATATTTTTTGGTAACAAATAGATTGCCACATCCAGCTATAACTAGAGCTAGCGGTGTAGTATTGGAAGAGCCAAAAAGTATTAATCCTAATATTAGTATTAGGGTTAATCAGGCGATACTCAAAGGGATAGAATTGGAAGCAGAAAACCGTTCACAAACAATGCAAGAATGGCTTGATTTACTGTCAGTTCCAAAACCACCACCACCACCACCTCCTCCTCCTCTACTCCCAGATGATTTAAGTTCTGACAAAAATGTAGATTACCGTAGACTAGCAAATTTACTCAAAATTGGCGAGTGGAAAGAAGCAGATAAGGAAACTTTAGCTGTAATGCTTGAAGCATCTGGCAGAAAAAATGAAGGCTGGATGGATATTGAATCTATTAAAAATTTTCCCAGTACTGACCTTCATACTATAGACCAACTTTGGGTTAAATACAGCAATGGTAAATTTGGCTTTAGTGTTCAAAAAAATATTTTGGAAAATATTACCGCAGCTCCATCCATTAAAGAAAATATCAAGTTTGGCAGTCAAATCGGCTGGTATAGGGATAAAAAAGGTTGGTTAAGTGGAAAAAACCTATATTTCCATACATCTATGCACCAAGGATATCTTCCATTAGCAATTCGTTTAGGAATACCTCTTCGTGGATGTCGCTTATATTGGGAGTATTTTGTATGTGTTTCTCTGGTTTTTAGTTTCTCTTGCGTCCAGTTATTATTTTATATCCTTGTAGGAAATATGTTTATATATGGGGAGTTTTTTAGGAATTTAGTAGGGCAATCTTTTAGTAATTTTATTGGTGTGATTATTATTATATTAGGATTAGTAATCTCGCTGTTCTTCGTTTTGACTTTTATACCTTATGCGATGTATGACAGGAATGTCAATAGAACTTTGCAGGCTTATGAGATTATTTATAGTAGACTAAAATAATGAATTTATTTAAAATAATATCTTGATGCGATCACTAGCACAATATAAAAGCGATCGCATTTTGATAGAGAATATTTTTGGTGCGATCGCCAGCACAATATAAAAGTAATAGCATTTTTGTAGAGAAGATTTTATTGGTGCGATCGCAATTTAGTAATGTAGCGACTGTCTTAAAAGTCAAGCGCTCTTATATTTCCTAATTCAAATTCCTGATGTTAAAGTAACGGTAAGATTAGGAGATCGCAAATACTATAATTGAGACGGGAGGTAAACAAAAATGCTAAAAACAATTGAAGGAATTTATAAAAACGGCAAAATCGAACTATCTGAAACACCCCAAGGTATTACTGAAAGCAAAGTCTTTGTCACTTTCTTAGAAACAAAACCCACCATTTGGCCAGAAATTATTATGCAACATGAAGGTGTAGCAGAAAGTATCACTTTTGAGTCCTACCGAGATGAACTGTTACCACCTAACGAAATAGAGTTTTAATGATGGGATATTTACTCGATACCTGTGTAATTAGTGATTTTGTCAAGGGGGAAGAACTTACTATCAAGCGATTAAAGTCTAGCACTCCCAGTGATATTTTTATGTCATCCTTAACAGTTATGGAAGTAAAGTATGGATTAGCAATCAATCCCCAACGCGCCATCAAAATTCAACCATTGATTGAAACATTATTAAGTACAATCACAATTGTATCTTTCGGAGTAGCAGAAGCTGAACAAGCTGCCAAAATTAGAAGCATCCTCAAAACAGCAGGTACTCCTATCGGTGCTTATGATGTACTGATTGCATCAACAGCACTAACTCACAATCATATTCTTGTCACATCTAATATTCGAGAATTTCAAAGAGTGCCCAGTTTGCAAATTGAAAATTGGCGTTCTGCTTAAAGTCAAAAATAGTAGCGACTGTCTTAAAAGTCAAGCGTTCGCTCTGTTAGTAATATTATTATGCCTAAATATGATATAGTAGTAGGCGATCTCATTTTTTAGAGAAGATTTTGTTAGTGCGATCGCCAGCACAATATAAAAGTAATCGCATTTTGATAGAGAATATTTTTGGTGCGATCGCAGTACTGAGAAGATAGCGAGAGTTTACGGACTTTCAATATTTCTTTGTTTCCAATAATTAGGTTTGCGCTTACTATGAGCGATGGCAATTACCCAAATCACTTCTTCAAGCTCGGTATAAAAAATCAAATAGGGAAAACGTTGAATAGTATAACGACGTATTCCTTCAATCTTGTGTGGGGTTCCTAAATTGGGGTTTTCTCTAATCCTCTACTAAATCAGAAATTTGTCCCCTAACCCAAGTGCGAAAAGCACGGGTTGTAGCGATTTCTCCATTCTGTTTACTTTCTTGAATAAACCGAGGTATTTCTCTCACAGTTATAGGTATAAAAGTAGGACTAACTTCAACTTCTATATATTGTCGATTTTCTAGCCTATAAATTCGTAACACAGTCCCGTTGTATCGCCAAAATTCGGGAATTCCCATCGCTGCATACAATTGCAACTTATCTATTTTTGGTTTGGAATATTCCACCTCTAACACCAGATCTGGAGGTGGATCGGATGCTAAATCTATATTTTCTTTATTTCTTAGCAAAAATTCGTTTTGAATGTAGTAGCTGCTATCTGGTTCTCCCCCACGTTCTAAATCATCCCTAATTAATGTGAGAGACCCAGATCGTTTAATCTCAAATCCCAATTCTTCACAAAGTACACCAACAAAAACCTCAATTAGGCGATTTGAGTTTTCGTGCGGCATGAGTGGAGTCATAATTTCTATTATTCCATTGTCATAAGCAATTCGATTTTTGCGTTCTGTACCCATTTCAGCTAACATAGTTTTAAATGTCTGCCAGCTGATGTTCTCAAGTAAGACTCTGGTTTCTGCGGGTGTCGCTGTGGTCACCATAATTCAGTTCTCTTTTGTTTGTTGGGCTGGACTTGCACCATTTTCAATCACCGTAGTTAGGGCAATGTAGACAACGTCAGAATCAAGGTTTGAATCAAATGCCAACAGTGCCGACTCTACAAAAATTGCCATCAGATAACTTGATTCTTAGATTTTAAACCACCAAGTGCTGAGGACAAAATCATCAAAATTCATGACATACACTACTATAGATTTATATTAGCTCTAATCTAGCTGATAACTCTGGTAGGAAAACTTTGCTGATACAAAATCGTTATCGTTTACTCCAGCTAATTGGTAAAGGGGGATTCTGCAAAACTTACCTCGCTGTAGATGAAAATCAATATCCCCCAGTTCCTTGTGTTGTGCAACAATTTTCACGGCGCAATCAAACACCAGAAAATTTTTCCCAAACAGCACAACAGTTAAAGCTACTAGGTCAACATCCGCAAATTCCTGCTTTATTAGCACACTTTCAAGATGAACAATATTGCTACTTTGTACAGGATTTTATCGCAGGTACTAATTTAGCTACGCTTCTAGAAGCAGAAGGTGCTTTCAGTGAAAATCAAATTTGGCAACTTTTAGCAAATTTATTACCAGTTCTCAAATTTATTCATGACCGCAAGATTATCCACTGTGATATTAAACCTGAAAATATTATTCGCAGAGCCGCTGGAGAATTTGTCTTAGTTGATTTTGCTGCGGCTCAAATTTTCAGTGAGATTGACCAGTTTCTTGGTAAAGATTGCATTGGTAGCCCTGAATATATTTCACCAGAACAAGTAAGAGGAAAAGCCGTTTTTGCCAGCGACCTTTACAGTTTAGGTGTCATTTGCATTCACTTACTAACTCAGATTCCGCCCTTTGATTTATATGATGTTGCCAATGATTGTTGGGTTTGGCAAGAATATCTTAGCACCAAGGTAAGCGATGTCTGGCGACAAGACGCTTCTCTTCGAGAGGCTTCGCCAACGCGTCTACGCCTGACACAAATCCTCAATAAACTTCTATCAAAGTCCATCAGCGATCGCTTTCAATCAGCTGATGAAGTTATGCTAGCAATGGGAATTACTGATATACCTCATCAGCCTGTATCTGCATTACCCGCCAATAAGTGGCAATGCATACATACATTTAATCCTATTCCCAGTGTATCTACTGGGATAAACTGTGTTAGCTTCAGTCCTGATAAGCTCACTCTCGCCAGTGGTGACGATAAAATTATCAGATTGTGGGATTTAAATACCCAAAAAGTCTTAACTACCTTATCAGGACATTCCCAAGCCGTAAAATCAGTAGTTTTCAGTCCTGATGGCAAAATTTTGGCATCAGCTAGCGATGATCGCACAATTAAATTATGGGATATTCATCAATTCCTAGAAATTTGCACCTTAGTGGGACATTCACACGCTGTCAAATCAGTAGCTTTCAGTCCCGATGGACAGATTATTGCTAGTGCTAGCTGGGATAAAACAGTCAAACTCTGGGATGTGAATACTGGTAAGGAAATTTCTACCCTCAGCGGACACAAATTACAAGTGAATTCCGTAGCATTTAGCCCGATCCCCCCTTCGCCCCCCTTAGAAAGGGGGGTTGGGGGGATCTTAGCCAGCGCTAGTTGCGATCGCACAATTCGCTTGTGGAAAATACTTAATGATGAAGTTAAAACAGAAACAGAAAAAACAGAATTTAAAAACCGCCCAGATTGCACCTTATTAGGAATCCTTTCAGGTCATGCATGGGCGGTTTTAACAGTCGCGTTTAGTCCCGATGGCAAAATTTTGGCTACGGGTAGCGACGATAACACGATTAAATTATGGGAGGTAAACACTGGTCAGGTAATTACCACACTTTCAGGCCATTCTTGGTCAGTTGTCGCAGTGACTTTCACGGCTGATGGCACAATGTTGATTAGTGCCAGTCGCGATCGCACTGTGAAACTGTGGCGGGTGAGTACAGCAGAAGAAATTGCCACTCTCACTGGGCATACAGACTCTGTATCTACCGTTGCTGTCAGCCCTGATGCACAACTGATTGCTAGTGGCAGCAGGGACAAGACTATCAAATTGTGGCAACTTGTAAAACAGGGAGACTAAGGGAGAAATTTCAAGCGCTACCTGTAAAGGCGACTTCGGGAAATTTCAATTGTGCTTCTGCCATTGGACGGTTTCTGCCTTCCTCTTGCCAGTAGTTAATCACTTCTGTGGCTTTATTGAGTAACTCAACCCGATCCAAATCGCTAATCCAGTGTTTAGACTCTAATTCCTTCTTTAACTCTTCCCAAGCATCATTTCTCGGCCAGAAAAAGTACTTGGTTAAAGGACTTGTACCTTTACCGACAACTTGATCGACAGCAAGAGCAACGTTTTCATCCAACCAAAGAATTTTCAAAATAAACTTGGTCAATCAAACCTCCGGGAATATCCAAGCATTACTAACTTCGCGATCGCTTATTCTAACTTAATACCTTAGCAGATGGCTAAACAGTTGTATGACAAAACAAAATTCACCACGCGCGATCGCAGTTTTTGATATTGACGGCGTGATTCGTGATGTTAGTGGTTCCTATCGGCGAGCGATCTCAGACACTGTTGAGTATTTTACCAATCAAGCTTATCGTCCGACACCATTAGACATTGACCAGTTAAAATCCGAAGGTGTGTGGAATAACGATTGGGAAGCTTCTCAAGAATTAATTTACCGTTACTTTCAATCTCAAGGACAGTCCCGCGCCCAAATACAACTTGACTACAACACGATTGTTGCTTTTTTTCAATCCCGTTACCGAGGTACAGATCCCAACAATTTCACTGGGTATATTTGTGATGAACCTTTATTATTACAACCTATATACTTAAAACAACTAACACAAGCTAGTATTGCTTGGGGATTTTTCAGCGGTGCAACTCGTGGTTCTGCTAACTATATTTTAGAAAAACGCCTCGGACTCAAATCCCCTGTGTTAATTGCGATGGAAGATGCACCAGGTAAACCAGATCCCACAGGACTATTTGCGACTGTGCAAATTTTAGAAAATAATTGTGAGAACTTACCGACCGTATTTTATGTGGGAGATACGGTGGCTGATATGTACACAGTTGAGAAAGCACGAAATTTGCAACCGCACCGCACTTGGATTGGTGTAGGTGTTTTACCACCTCATGTCCAAGAAACAGCAGCGCGCCGTGATGCTTATGCCCAAACACTCAAAAAAGCAGGGGCAGCGGTAGTGTTGAGTAATGTACAAGAATTGAACCCAATAAAGATTCAGGAATTATTAAGCTGATTACCTCGATACGTATTCTAAGATTTTAGTTTATTGTTTAGCCCAGCAGGAGGAGTAAAGATGATAGCTAAGGGAAAACGTTCTCAAAATCAGCCCATCCTCCAGACTAGCTCTAGTTCAGTTTGACGAGTTGTAGAATGCGATTGCTGGGGAAGTATCTACCAATTTTATCTTCATTGCTGTGTTTGAGCCAAAACAGGTTTGCCTGTAGCAACAACTTGCTCAATAATATCAGCGGCTCGACTTACGCCTCCAGCACGGTGAGTAGCTTCTTGTAAGCTTAGCGCATTCTGTTTATAAGATTCTTGCGTTAATACCTGCTTTACAGCATCTCGTAACCTGGGAACATTCAATTTATTGAGAGGGATAAATTCACCCGCCCCTGTCCAAGCGATACGTGCTGCTACTCCTGGCTGATCGTTAGCAACAGGAATTGCTACCATTGGTACTCCCTTTTTCACGCATTCCATTGTTGTATTCATTCCCGCATGAGTAATCATGAGGGTTGCTTTTTCTAGGACTTCCAATTGAGGTGCGTATTCAACTACTAAAGGATTTCCTGGTAAATTTGGCAATGATTCGGGTTTAGCAGAACCTCCCAAAGAAATCACTAACTGGGCATCTAATCCTTCACAAGCTGAAGCAATAGTTTCAAAAACCCAAGTCAGACGATTTTGCAATGTTCCCATCGAAGCGTAAATTAAGGGTTTATCGTTCAATTTCTCATAGGGGAAAGAAACAAGTGCCCGATTGGCTGAAGTATGGAAGCTTCCTGTGAAATGGAACCAAGGAGGCAATTCCTGCCTAGGATATTCAAACTCAGCAGGTGCATTACTTATTTGAGCTAATTGAGAGTAGCCATAATTATTTTGAGAGTACAGCGGTAATTTCCATTCTTGGCGATACTCATCTATCAATTGTGTGATTGGTTTAGTAATGCGATGAAGTAAGGTATAACCCGCTTGATTACGTAAACGTGCCCACAAAGCTGGGCTATATTTCCAAGTTGTACAAAAAGGAGGAATTGTAGGCTCTCGATTAAATACTACAGCACTGCATACAGTGACGAAAGGAATACCCAGAAAATCAGCAATTGTTCCTCCCTCTATTGAACTTTGGTTAACTAGTAAGGCTTCTACACCTGCTGCTTTCATTGCTGCTGGAGCATCTCGAAGCGTCACAGCCGAGATTTGTTTAATCAACTCAATAGTATATTGCAATGCAGCTAGTCCCCGCAGTTGACCTAATTTGGCCAAAGCTGCTGCTGATGAGCCGACTAGAAAATCTTGTTCTCCGATTGGCGAGAATTCTATTCCAGCTGCTAATACTTTGGATTGAGTGTCAAGATTTCCGAAGAGAGTGACGCGATGACCACGCCGTTGAAGTTCTTGCCCCAAGGGAAGCATCGTGTTTAGTGGGCCTGTTGCTGCACCTGGACTAAGAATGCCAAAATGAGTCATAGCCAATACCCTACTGAAGTTTTAAGAACTTATCTAAGGCAGTTACCATGCTAGGCGGCCAGCGGCGAATATTTGTTACCCAGTTGATATCCTTGTAGCGGTTATCCAGTCCGACGGCTGCTACCCAATTACTTTCGGCTTCGCCTTGTTGTCCTGTTACCCAATAAGCAGCGGTTAAAGCAGCACGCATATCAGCAAACTTAGGATATTTACGGACAATATTTCGCATTTCCCGAATAGCTGGCTCGATTTGTCCAGTTTCATAAAGCGCTAAGGCATAGTTAGCGCGAGCAAAGGCGAAATTGGGGGCGATTTCAAAGGATTTTTTATAGTCAGCGATCGCATCTGACCATTTTCCTAAACCCGCTTTGGCATTACCGCGATTGTTATATGCCATCGCATCCTTGGGATCTAGTTCTAGGACATGATTATAATCTGCGATCGCCTCTGACCATTTACCCAAACCTTCCAACGCTGTACCCCGATTCAAATAAGGATCGGTAACATTTGGGGCTAATTCTATAGCTTTGTTGTAATCTGTCAATGCTGCTTGTAACTTGTTCTGACTCACCCGCGAATTTCCGCGATTACTCCATGCACCTGCATTGGTGGGAAATTCTTCAATTATCTCTGTCCAGTAACTTTCAGCTGTGACAAAATCACCCTGATTAGTCGCCGCAAAAGCTTTATTCGCCAACTCATCTCCTTTTTGTAACTGCTCTTGAGTCACACTAGGAGGTTGAGATAATGCCATGACTGGTGTACAAAAGCCAAACACAAGCAACAAACTGAGAAAAATACTAATTAACTGAATCATCTGGCTTTATCTGTTTCTATCTGTAATCGGGAATGGGGATTAGGGGTTAGGGGCTAGGGGCTAGGGGAATGAGGGAGTGTGGGGAGTGTGGGGAGTGTGGGGAGTTTTCTTCCCAATGCCCAATGCCCAATGCCCAATGCCCCATGCCCTAACTCCTATTCAAAATCATCACAGCAAAGACATCTGTTCGTTAGGTGGCTTAAAGCCTAAATGTTTGTATGCTGCGGTTGTGGCTGTTCTCCCACGGGGAGTGCGGCTGAGATAGCCAATCTGCATCAAATAAGGTTCGTAGACTTCTTCAATTGTTTGGGTATCTTCCCCTGTGGCGGCGGCAATTGTTTCTAATCCTACTGGCCCACCATTAAATTGTTCAATTATTACACTCAACATTTTGCGGTCTGTCCAATCTAATCCACAGGGGTCAACTTGGAATAGTTGCAATGCTTCGCCCGCAACACCTTCATTAATCTCGCCTGAGTTTTTTACTTCCGCATAATCACGTACTCGCTTGAGTAGCCTATTTGCTATTCGTGGCGTTCCCCGCGATCGCTTAGCAATTTCTGTCGCCCCATTTTCTGTAATTGGGGTTTGGAGTAATTGGGCAGTTCTCAGTACAATCTTACTGAGTTCATCAACTTCATAAAATCGCAGTTTTTGAACTAAGCCAAAGCGATCGCGTAGTGGTGAAGTTAAAGCACCGACACGAGTTGTGGCTCCCACTAGGGTAAATTTTGACAGAGGTAAACTGCGGATGCGAGCGCTGGAGCCTTTGCCAATGGTAATATCTAAGCGATAATCTTCCATCGCCGGATAGAGAATTTCTTCTGTCATCCGCGAAAGTCGATGAATTTCATCGACAAACAGAATATCCCCTGGTTTTAAGTTCACCAATAGCCCTACAATATCCCGTGGACGTTCTAGTGCTGGCGCACTCGTAATTTTGTAGTTTACCCCCATTTCTGATGCTAAAATCATTGCCATTGTGGTTTTACCCAATCCCGGCGGCCCGTATAGTAGCAAATGATCCAGCACTTCACTTCTGGACTTAGCAGCTTTGATGGCAATATCTAGCACATCTTTTAAGTCTTTCTGCCCAATGTAATCGGCAAATCGGTGCGGACGAATACTTTCTTCCTGCTTACCTTGTTCATCTATCGCCGCCTCGGCCTGCAAAAGTTCTTGATCACAAGAAGCTTTTACCGAATCCTGATGCTGCTTTTGTGGTTGTCCATTGGGTTCTTGAGGCTGTTTTTTCGAGGAGATAATCGCCATAATTCAGCTATCAACCTTAACTTGAGGACTGTGTGAGTGCCATGTCGGCTACAAAACTAGGCATACAAAGATTTTCGCAACAGAATACGCACGCCCATTTAAAATTTAAATTCCGGACAATTACCCAGGAGTTAAAAAAATATTATGTTATCTAAAAGAATCTTACCTTGCTTGGATGTTAAGGCGGGACGGGTTGTCAAAGGAGTTAACTTTGTTGACCTCAAAGATGCCGGCGATCCGGTAGAACTGGCAAAGGTTTACAATGATGCCGGTGCTGATGAGTTAGTGTTTCTGGATATTACGGCGACTCATGAAGACCGAGACACGATTATTGATGTAGTTTACCGGACTGCTGAACAGGTCTTTATTCCACTGACTGTGGGCGGTGGAATTCAAACCTTAGAAAATGTTAAAGGTTTGTTACGAGCTGGGGCAGACAAGGTTAGTATTAATTCTGCGGCAGTACGTGACCCAGACTTAATTAATCGGGCAAGCGATCGCTTTGGTAATCAATGCATAGTTGTTGCTATTGATGCCAGACGCAGAATTGACCCAGAAAATCCAGGTTGGGATGTGTATGTGCGCGGTGGTAGAGAAAATACCGGGAAAGATGCCTTACTTTGGGCACAAGAAGTCGAAAAGCGTGGAGCTGGAGAACTACTGGTGACAAGTATGGATGCTGATGGTACTCAAGCCGGTTACGATCTGGAATTGACAAAATCTATCGCTCATGCTGTACAAATTCCCGTGATTGCTTCTGGTGGCGCTGGCAATTGCGAACATATCCACGCTGCACTCACACAGGGGAAAGCTGAAGCGGCATTACTCGCATCACTTTTACACTTTGGGCAATTAAGCGTCGAACAAATCAAAAATTATTTACGCGATCGCTCTGTTCCAGTAAGAATGCTTAATTAAATCATGATTTATCCTTATATCCACATCTATCCCAGGTCAGAGACGCTTCCCCAAAACAGTGTTAATATGAATTAACTAGTATGAATAAATATTAAGAAATATGTTGATTCCTATTCTATTGTTTGATGTCGCCCTAGTGGCTTGGTCACTGCACCTGATGGAGAAAGCCTTTGAGCATAAGGAATTTTCCTTAATGTTGGCTGGTACATTAGTTGCCCTCGCGGCAGCAGCGATGTTAGTAGTTTACTTCCTCATGGGGCACTGTATGACCTACTTGCTGCAAGTATCTTAATCAAGTAGTGAGTGCTTGTATCTGAGTAGCAGCAATCATGCTTTACATTAATCATATATTAATAATTGACAAAGTTTATCTGTTCAGGCATAATAGATAATGCATCGCAAGGGGTTATAGCTCAGTTGGTAGAGCGCTTCAATGGCATTGAAGAAGTCAGCGGTTCGACTCCGCTTAGCTCCATTTCTCCATAAAATAAATAATTTCTTAGCTCGTGTAGTGAGAACTTGATTGCTTATTAGCCTTTGTCAGCACGATCGCATTTGACGCGATCGCAATCTAAAAATTTCGGCGCTGTGGCAATATCTGCAAAATCTGCTGGCAACTTTGCAGATGAGGGACGTTGCCCAAAATCCCTACAAGCTAAGTAGCAAATATTACTTAAGTGGCGCATAGCTTGGACTTTCGAGATATACAGATTTAACATTGTTGAACCTTAATTTAATGTTCAGCAATGTTTAAGTGTATCATGGAACATTGCTGAACATTGTTAAACATTATTTAGCCTTGTAACAAGGTAGTGGGGTTATGATGAACTGGCGATAAATGTTTTAAAGATTAATGAGCCAAAGCGATCGCGTACAAACTTCGATATATTTCCCCAAAGATATCCACGATGCTTTGGTGAGATGGGCGCAAGAAGAAGACCGTCCCATCAGTAATCTTGTTGTGCGGATTGTGAGTAAGGCAGTTGAAGAGCGAGAGAAGCAAAATCCGCCGCAATAATATGTAGCCGTTGCATTTACGCCAATTTGAGCATTCCTGGTATACGATATATCCTCAGCCACTACATGAGCTAAGTCCTTGGGCGTGGTATGTTATTGGTTCTTTGCAAGATGTCAAAACTTCAAGGCAAAGTGTCAGACGGGCTTGAGAACGTCTGGCAAAGTTGATTTGGGGAGGTCTTTTAAAGGCTACACAAAATGGCAATTAAGAAAAGTGAACTTTATAGTTCGTTATGGAAAAGCTGTGATGAACTGCGGGGTGGTATGGATGCCTCGCAGTATAAGGATTATGTACTGGTATTATTATTTGTTAAATATGTATCTGATAAATATGCGGGTGTCGCGGATGCGCTGATTGAAGTGCCTGAAGGGGGAGGCTTTCAGGATATTGTGGCGCTTAAAGGACAGAAAGATATCGGGGATGGTATAAACAAAATTATCGCCAATTTAGCCGAAGCCAATGATTTAAAGGGTGTTATTGATGTAGCTGATTTTAATGATGCTGACAAGTTAGGTAAGGGTAAGGAAATGCAGGATAGGCTTTCCAACTTGGTGGCGATTTTTGAAACCCCTGCTTTGAATTTTAGTAAAAACCGCGCCGATGGTGATGATATTTTAGGCGATGCCTATGAGTACCTGATGCGGAACTTTGCCACGCAATCGGGTAAAAGCAAGGGTCAATTTTATACTCCGGCGGAAGTGTCCCGTGTCATCTCTCAAGTTATTGGGGTTAATTCAGCCCAAAGCCAGAGTCAGACGATTTACGATCCGACTTGTGGTAGTGGTTCTCTGTTGTTAAAGTCGGCGGATGAAGCGGAACGGGGCTTAACTATCTACGGGCAGGAGATGGACAACGCTACCCGCGCCTTGGCTCGGATGAACATGATCCTGCACGGACACCCTACTGCTGAGATTTGGCAGGATAATACTTTATCAAGTCCTTATTTCAAAGATGCGGATGGTAGCCTGAAAACTTTTGATTTTGCTGTGGCTAATCCTCCGTTTTCCTCAAAAGCTTGGAGTAATGGACTTAATCCAGCCAAGGATGAGTTTCAACGGTTTGATGGCTTTGGCATTCCTCCAGCTAAAAATGGGGACTATGCCTTTTTGCTGCACATGGTGCGCTCCCTGAAAAGTAATGGCAAAGGGGCGATTATTCTGCCGCATGGGGTGCTGTTTCGGGGGAATGCGGAGGCGGAAATTCGGAAAAATCTGATTTGCAAGGGCATTATCAAGGGGATTATTGGGCTACCGCCGAACCTGTTTTATGGGACGGGGATTCCTGCCTGTATTATTGTGTTAGATAAGGAAGATGCCGAGAATCGCCAAGGCATTTTTATGATTGATGCCAGCAAGGGGTTTGTTAAAGACGGCAATAAAAACCGTCTGCGGGAGCAGGACATTCATAAGATTGTTGATGTCTTCAACAAACAGCTTGAGGTGGCGAAGTATTCGCGGATGGTTCCAGTTGAGGAAATTGAAGGGAATGAGTACAACCTGAATATCCCCCGCTATATCGACAGTCAGGAAGAGGAAGATATTCAGGATATTGAGGCGCATCTTTTGGGGGGGATACCCAAGCGAGATATTGAGGCTTTGAGCGATTACTGGCAGGTTTACCCGACGCTGCAACAGGAATTATTTGAGGCGGCGGATCGCCCAGGATACCTGATGCTTAAAATTCCAGGAGCAGAAGTCAAAGCTTGTATTTTTGCTCATCCTGAATTTATCAGCTATGGGAAAAACATCCAAGCGGTTTTTGAAACGTGGCAAGAAAAACACACGCCTTTGCTGAAAGCCATCCAGCCGGGAGATAAGCCCAAGGCGATTATTCACGCGCTTTCGGAAGACTTGCTGCAAGGGTTTACGGGTAAAAGTCTGATTGATAAGTACGATGTTTACCAGCACCTAATGACCTATTGGGTGGAAAGCATGAAGGACGATGTTTATATTTTGGTTGAGGATGGCTGGAAGGCAGAACTGAAAGCGGTGACGAATAAGAAAGGTGTAGTAACAGATTATGTCTGCGAACTGATTCCCAAGGAGTTGATGATTAACCGCTATTTTCAAGCTGAACAGGCGGCGATTCAAGAATTGGAAACGAAAAAAGATGAAATTGTCCGCCAGCAGGAGGAACTGCAAGAAGAACATGGCGGTGAGGAGGGTTTGCTGGAAGAAGTTACTAATGACAGTGGGAAAATTACCAAAGCGAATGTGAGCGATCGCATCAAGGCAATTAAAAATGATGCCACCTTTGCGGATGAGTTAAAGGTGTTAAAGGCTTATTTAAAGCTGATTGAGCAAGAGGCGGAAATTAGTAAACAAATTAAAGTATTGACTCAATTTTTGGATAATTATGTGTTAACAAAATACGGGGATTTAACCGAGGACGAGATAAAAACGCTGGTGGTAGATGACAAGTGGATGCCGACGTTGCAACAGGCGATCGCTTCAGAGATGGATCGGATTTCGCAACGGTTGACACAGCGAATTCAGGAGTTGGCGGAACGGTATGATACGCCTCTGCCGCAGTTGACGAGTAAGGTTGATGAGTTGACAGCTAAGGTTGAGGGGCATTTGCAGAGAATGGGGTTGGTGTGGTGAGAGAGACAGAAATACCAGAAGGTTATAAACAGACCGAGTTAGGGGTTATTCCTAATGATTGGGAAGTTCAATTAGTTGGTCAATGTTTTGAGGTTTTTAACAACCTGCGTTACCCAATTAGTGAAGAAGTTAGAAAGAAAAAGTTTGGAGACTATCCATACTATGGTCCGACAAAAATCCAAGGCTATATTGATGAATATAGGGTTGAAGGAGAGTATGCTTTAATTGGGGAAGATGGAGACCACTTTCTAAAGTGGCGTGAATTATCAATGACATTATTGGTAAAAGGAAAATTTAATGTTAATAATCACGCTCACTTAGTTAAAGGAACTAAAAACCTGACTCAGTGGTTCTATTATTACTTTTGCCACAGAGAACTCACTCCATATTTAACACGGCAGGGAGCGGGAAGATATAAGTTAACAAAAAATGCTTTGCTCCAAATTCCGTGTGTTATTCCTCCCACTCTCAAAGAACAAAAAGCGATCGCCCAATCCCTCAGTGATGTTGATGCCCTGATTACAGAGTGCGATCGCATCATCACCAAAAAGCGCAACACCAAGCAAGGCACGATGCAGCAACTCCTCACTGCTCAAAAACGCCTGCCCGGTTTTAGCGGTGAGTGGGAGGTGAAGCAGTTAGGTGAGATGAGTTTAGTCAGTTCCGGAGGAACTCCGAATAGAAATAATCCATCATACTGGAATGGGAATATTCCTTGGATTACAACATCTCAAATTGACTTCAACACCATAACTTCTCCAGACGAGTTTATTACAGAAATAGGCTTAAATAATTCATCTGCAAAAATATATGACGAGGGTACTCTGCTCATGGCGATGTATGGGCAAGGTAAAACTAGAGGAAAAGTAGCAATACTAGGAATTAAAGCTACAACAAATCAGGCTTGTGCATCCATCAGGCTTTATCAACTTACTTCTAATAAATATGTATTTTTCTATTTGTCTCACAAGTACGATGAAATCAGAAAACTGAGCAACAATGGTAATCAAGAAAATTTGAATGGAGAAATAATCAAATCTATTCGCATCCCAATTCCTCCTCTTACCGAACAAAAAGCGATCGCCCAAATCCTCAGCGACATGGATACAGAAATCACAGCCTTAGAACAAAAGCGCGATAAATACAAAGCCATAAAACAGGGCATGATGCAAGAACTTCTCACCGGAAAAACGAGACTAATTAGCAGTTCTTGATCAACGTTAGAGTTTTCAACCGCCAATCTCTAGAATAGAAGCAAGAATAAGAGCTAAACCAGATTATGGAACACATTGCTACCAGCGAACTACCTGAAACCCTGCAACAAATATTTGCAGAAATACAACGCACCAAAACACCCGTAACCGTCACCCATGAGGGAGAACCCTTAGTCATTATCTATCCTGCCACCCCTCAACTCCAGCGCCCAGCATTTGGAGTAATGAAGGGTAGCGGCGAAATATTGGGAGACGTGATTGCTCCAGTAATCCCTGCTACCACATGGGAAGCACTCCAGTGAAGTTGTTACTTGATACCCACATCTGGCTTTGGTATTTGCTTGGTAACGAACGCCTATCTCCTCAACTTCAAACCACTATTGCAGCAGCAACAACCGAACTTTGGCTCAGTCCAATTAGTATCTGGGAAACGCTACTTTTAGCAGAAAAAGGACGAATATCTTTACAGCCTAATCCAGTTGCATGGATCGATTTAGCCTTAAATACTCTAGAAATTCATGAAGCTCCACTTAACCGCCACATCGCTATTTTAAGCCGTCAGATTCAGCTACCACATCAAGATCCAGGCGATCGCTTTATTGCCGCTACAGCAGTTCACCACCAGTTGACCTTAGCCACAGTCGATACCAATCTCACGGGTACTTCCTGGTTACAAACATTAAGCTAGACAGAAAATTCACGGATGACACAAATAAAGATGACATAGTTTGATTAACAGTGTCATCTTTAAAGCTGAGTAAATCCGTGATTATCGCAGTAAGAGGGTTGCTATGAGCCAGGTCGGACAACGCGAACGCCAAACCCAAAACCGCATTGTGCAACTATTTCAGCAACAATTAAAATATCGCTATCTGGGTGATTGGCACGACCGACCTAACAACAGCAACATCGAAACGGAAATCCTCACCGCCTTCCTACGCGACAAACAAGGCTACAGCAACAGCCTGATCACCAAAGCCTTGTATGAACTCAACAAAGTCGCAGGCGATCAAAGTAAAAGCCTTTATGACATCAACAAACAAGTTTATAGCCTCCTGCGCTATGGGGTCAAAGTCAAAGAAGAAGTTGGCGAGAACACCCAAACCGTTTGGCTGATTGACTGGGAAGAACCCCTAGAAAATGATTTTGCGATCGCCGAAGAAGTCACCGTTAAAGGCGAAAACACCAAACGCCCAGATATAGTTATATACATCAATGGCATCGCCCTTGGTGTTCTGGAACTTAAACGCAGCACCGTCTCCGTCTCCGAAGGTATCCGCCAAAACCTCGATAATCAAAATTCTATATTTATCAAGTCCTTTTTTAACATCATGCAGTTAGTCATGGCAGGTAATGACACCGAAGGACTTCGCTATGGTACTATCGAAACCGCAGAAAAATATTACCTTACCTGGAAAGAAGACACCTACAGCGACATCGAGAATCGTTTAGATAGACATCTACTTCAACTCTGCGACAAAACCCGCTTTCTCGAAGTTATCCACAATTTTGTTGTCTTTGACTGTGGTGTGAAAAAACTCTGCCGACATAATCAGTATTTTGGTGTCAAAGCAGCCCAAGTTTATCTTTCCCGTAAGGAAGGGGGCATTATCTGGCATACCCAAGGCAGTGGTAAAAGCTTAACTATGGTTTGGCTTACCAAATGGATTCGGGAATATAACCCTAATGCTCGTGTGTTAATTATGACAGATAGGGAAGAACTAGACGAGCAAATTGAAGGGGTGTTTTTAGGTGTTAACGAAAACATCTATCGCACAAAAAGTGGTCAAGACTTAATTACCCAACTGAATAATACTACCCCTTGGTTACTTTGCTCCTTAATCCATAAATTTGGCAGAAAAGACAGTAATGCAGAACAACGTGGTTACGACAACTACATAGCCCAACTCAAGAGCAGTTTACCCCAGAACTTCCAAGTCAAAGGCGATATTTATGTCTTTGTTGATGAGTGTCATCGCACCCACTCCCAGACAGGTAAATTGCACAAAGCCATGAAGGAAATTTTGCCTCATGCCTTGTTCATTGGCTTTACTGGTACACCCATACTCAAAAAAGATGAACGGAATAGCCTAGAAATATTTGGGGAGTACATTCACACATACAAATTTGACGAAGCTGTGACAGATAAAGTTGTTCTAGATTTACGCTACGAAGCTCGTAAAGTAGAACAAAATGTTACCTCTCAAACCAAAATTGACCAATGGTTTGAAGCCAAAACCAGAGGCTTAACTGAACAAGCGAAAACCCTACTTAAGCAACGCTGGGGAACTATGCAAAGAGTCCTCAGTTCTAAATCACGCCTGAGTAAAATTGTCGGCGATATTATCCTAGATTTTGAAACCAAAGACAGACTACAAAGTGGACGGGGTAACGCCATTCTCGTAGCAGGTAGCATTTACGAAGCTTGTAAATATTATGAGTTATTTCAAGCAGCAGACTTTACAAAATGCGCCATTATCACCTCTTATGATGCCTCAGAGAAAAGCATTAAAGGCGAAAGCACCGGAAACGATGAACGCACTCAAAAGCTCCAGCAATACGAAATTTATAAAAAAATGCTGAATGGGAAAAGCCCAGAGAAATTTGAGGAGGAAGTTAAAGAGAAATTTATCAAATCACCTGCCCAAATGAAGCTACTGATAGTAGTTGACAAACTTCTAACAGGCTTTGATGCTCCTCCTGCTACCTATCTCTACATTGATAAAACCATGCGTGATCATGGACTGTTTCAAGCAGTTTGTCGTGTCAATCGCTTAGATGGGGAAGATAAAGAATATGGCTATATTATCGACTACAAAGACCTATTTAAAAGCTTAGAAAAATCAGTTAAGGACTATACCTCAGAAGCTTTTGAAGATTATGACGTAGACGACGTTGATGGCTTATTGAGTGACAGATTAGAAAAAGGCAGAGAACGCCTAGAAGAGACTAGAGAAGCTATTAAAGCCCTTTGCGAACCTGTAGAGCCACCTCAAGATACTCCTGCCTATATCCGCTATTTCTGCGGGGATAATAACAAACCAGACAGCGTTCAAGACAACCAGCAAAAGCGTGTTGCCCTGTATAAATACACATCCGCTTTAGTTCGAGCCTATGCCAACCTTTCTAATGACATGGTACAAGCTGGGTACAGCACAGCAGAAATCGACACTATTAAACAAGAAGTTAAGCATTACGAACAGGTACGTGCTGAGGTAAAACTTGCCAGTGGAGATTATATTGATTTAAAAGCCTATGAACCCGCTATGCGCCACTTAATAGATAACTACATTGGTGCAGAAGAAAGCGAAACTATTGCTACCTTTGACGACATGACACTGGTTGAGTTGATAGTCAAAAGGGGTGCTGATGCTGTTAACGCATTACCCCAAGGCATCAAGCAGAACAAAACAGCAGTAGCGGAAACCATTGAAAACAACTTACGCAAAGTTATCATTGACCAACAACCAACCAACCCGAAATATTTTGAGAAAATGTCCACATTGCTGGACGAATTGATTCAAGCCAGAAAAACAGCATCCCAAGAATATCAAGCTTACTTGCAGAAAATTGTTGAGTTAAGTAAACAAGTTGCTCAACCCAGCAGTTCCTCAGAGTATCCTCAATCATTGAACTCTCCTGCCAAAATAGCTTTATACGACAACCTTAATCAAGACGAAGTATTAGCTCTAGCGATAGATGAAGCGATTCGTAAAACCAAAAAAGATAGTTGGCGAGGAAGCATAATCAAAGAACGCGAAGTGAAAAATGTCATTAAACAACATCTAGATTCTCTAGAAGATGTAGAACGCATTTTTGAAATAGTCAAAAGCCAAAGCGAGTATTAGGATGCATCAAATTACAGTTGGTGAACTCGTCATAGACGTTGCCAGAAAAGACATTAAAAACCTGCACTTGGCAGTTTATCCCCCTGATGGTCGAGTACGTATCGCCACACCCTTACACCTGGATGACGAAGCTGTGCGTTTATTCGCCATCTCCAAACTAGCTTGGATTAAAAAGCATCAAGCTAATTTTGAAACACAAGAACGCCAGTCACCAAGAGAATTTGTATCTGGTGAAAGCCATTACTTCCAAGGTAAACGCTATTTACTAAATGTCATCTATTACCAGGGATCTCCCAAAGTAGAAATTAGAAATAATGCATATATTGACCTTTATGTCAAGCCAGGAAGTGATGAAGCGCAACGCCAACAAGTAATGATGTCCTGGTATCGACAGCAGTTAAAACAAGATATTCCCTCATTAATCGCCAAATGGCAAAAGAACATGGGAGTTCAGGTTGAGGACTGGGGGGTAAAACTGATGAAAACCAAATGGGGAACCTGCAACATCCAAGCCAAACGCATCTGGCTCAACCTGGAACTAGCCAAAAAAGACAAGCACTGCCTAGAATACGTTGTAGTTCATGAAATGGTACATCTGTTAGAACGTCATCATGGCGATCGCTTCGTGGCTTTGATGAATAAATTTCTGCCCAATTGGAAATTTTACAAGGATGAGTTGAACCGTTCCCCCCTTGGAAGTTATTGAGTTCACCATAGTCCTGATAACCGCAAGCAAGATCAGATTGAGCGTGATAATCTGAGGTACAACACTGGTTCTCAAGTCCTTACCCTGAGCCATGATGAGGCTTAGGTAAGGAAGTTGAGGCATTTAGCTAGTTTGTGAGTTAACAAGGAGTGCGATCGCATTTACAGAACTAGAACTTAAGCACCAATCAAAAATGTGGTGTTTATTGATTGTGCATAATTCCTTCTTAATCCATGCCACTAATCTCAGCACTATTCAGGCATTGTTGATACAGTCTCATAAATGGGAATACTGAGACTAGTGCATCGACAAGAAGAAATGGCTAACAAATCAAAAGAATCTGCACGGCTAGCAGATGTCAAGCAGCGTTTAGCAGACAATTGTGAACAACAGAGACTCATGGCTTTAGAAGAAGCACTGACACTAGGTCAGGAAGGGTTTGATTTGTTTACGCAGCAGGCTTTGCAGGATCAATCGGAAAAAATACGACAATCGGCTTACTGGATACTCCATCAATACAATCCTTATCTCCGCAAAAATTCTCAAGAAGCAAACTCCTCTAAGCGGATCTTTCCCACAGACACAATTGCGTGTGTTGCTATTAGTCATAATAACCAAATTCTAGTAGGCGGAAGTTGGCAAAAAATTTGGGTTTGGAATTTACAGACAGGAGAATTGCTTCGCACCATTGATGGGCATTCTCATTGGGTTTTATCCGTGGCTATTAGTCCAGACGGCAATACCCTTGTCAGTGGTAGTGCAGATAAAACTGTTAAATTTTGGAATTTAAAAACTGGACTACTAATTCGACAAATAAATGCTCATTCCAACTGGGTTAGTGCTGTCGCTATCACACCTGATGGCAAAACTTTAGTTACTGCGAGTGCCGATAAAACAATAAAAATCTGGAATTTTGATACAAATCAATTGCAACGTACGCTGTTGAAGCATTCTGGTTCAGTCTTGAGCCTAGCAATTAGCTCAGATGGAAAAGTTATTGCTAGCGGTAGTACAGATAATTCAGTTAAATTATGGAATCTACAATCAGGAGAATTATATCGCAGTTTAGAACAACATTTAGATTGGGTACAAGCAGTTAGTCTTAGTAAAGATAGCAAATTATTGATAAGTGGTAGTCGTGATGGAAGTATTAAATTTTGGCAAGCAGACTCCGAAGATGAGAATGAATCACAATCTTCTAATTTAGAAAATTCTAGTTTAATTAGTAGGTTCACAGCAGGAGCAGTTTATTGGATTGGTGCACCATTCTTTGGACTTGGCAAGCTAGTTGGCAAAGGAAATAATAAATTAAAATTAAATATTAATAATTTAGAATGTAGCAGCACTCTTCATCAAGATTTTCTGAGTTCAGTAAATAATATTATTATTAGTACTGAAAGCAACATTATTATCAGTGTAACTGATGATAATACTATTAAGCTTTGGAATATTGAAACAAAGCAATTAGTTCGTAATTGGATAGGTCACTCTAGCTTTGTTAATTCTGCTGCTATCAGTTCTGATGGCAAAATTCTTGCCACTGCCAGTAATAACTGGATCAAACTTTGGAATTTACATACAGGTCAATTACTGCATTCTTTAAAGGGTTGTTCTGAACCAAGATTAACCTCTTTATCAATTTTTCCCTCTCAACTACAAATGGAATGTGGTCAGAGCCAAACTTTTAGTATTAAAGGACTCGACCAATATAGTCAAGAAATTACTGTCGAAAAATTCTTATGGCAGGCAAAGGGAGGCAATATTGATCAAAATGGTTTATTTATAGCAGGTGAAAAAGAGGGGAAATTTACAGTTATAGCTACAACAGGAATGTTTCACATTTCTGCATCAGTTACTATTATCGAACCTCCCAAATTGACAAAATTAGTTATTATACCTCAACAAACAAACTTGGAGTGTGGTAAAACTCAAACTTTCAAAATCCGAGGTTTCGATCAGCGAGGTTCCGAAATTACTGTAGAAAAAGTGTTGTGGCAAGCAACAGGTGGCGCTATTGATGCTGATGGAATTTTCCATGCAGGACAAAACCCTGGCGCATTTACAATTACAGCAAATGTAGAAGCAGTCAAAGCCTCTACTTTAGTCACACTAATTGAACCACCAAAGCTTCAAAAATTAATTATTTCGCCTTTACAACCAACTCTAGATTTCGGGCAAAGTTTACATTTTACTGTCCAAGGTGTGGATCAGTATGGTAATAATATCAATATCAAAGAAATTTCTTGGCGTGCAACAGGTGGGACAATTTCTCCCGACGGTAGATTGGGAGCAAGTTACCAAGAGCAAAAAATTACTGTCACTGCTAGTGTTGGAGATATTAGTAGCTCTACAACCCTTAATTTTATTGAACCTGCGAAATTAACTACATTAGTAATTTCACCCGAACAAATTGAAATGAAACCTCGTGAACATCAACGCTTTAGCGTTAGAGGTTTAGACCAACGTGGTAATGCGATCGCAACTGGGAAAATAGCTTGGAGTGCCACAGGCGGAACAATTGATCAAGACGGAAATTTCATAGTTACTGACAATGCTAAGGGTGACTTTAGCATCTCAGCTAAGGCAATTGAACACAATATAAGTGCTACTGCTAAAGTTGCTATACCTGTAGTTTTGCAACGGTTAGAAGTTTTTCCCAATAACTTACAAATTGAACCCGATCAAATCCAAACCTTTACTGTTATAGGATTTGACCAGGGAGGAGATGAAATTCCCATAATAAGAGTTGATTGGCAATGTACATCAGGAGGACAGATTAATGACGACGGTACTTTCATTGGTAGTTACGAAACAGATATAGTTCACATCACCGCTTCCGTAGGGAATTTAAGTGATGTGGCTTGTGTCAGGTTGCTTCCGGTTTTGACAAGTTTAGAAATTGAACCACACAGGATGCAAATTAAACCGAATGAACGGCTTAATTTGAAGGTTAGGGGATTTGATCAATTTAGAAACGAAGTCAAAATCAAAAATATCCGTTGGCAAACAACTGAAGGCAAGATATATCCTGATGGAACCTTTGTAGCAGTTGACAAAAATGCAAATATCACAGTAACTGCAAGCTTAGGAAATATTGTAGGTACAGCCAGTTTCAAGGTAATTGAACCTTCGAGACTGACTCAACTTATGATTTCCCCAGAACAAATTGTAATGTCTCCTGAGACATTCCAGCATTTCGAGCTAATAGGTTTGGATCAGCGCGGGAATGCGATCGCTATCAGTGGAATAAATTGGAAAGCAACAGGCGGTAATATTGAGCAAAATGGTGACTACTTTACTGATAGAAATCAAAAAGGTCAATTTACCATTACTGCTACTGTTGGAAAATTGAGTGTCTCTGCCCATGTTATTGTTCCTTCAGTCTTAAAACGATTAGATATTTTTCCTCCTCAAATACAGCTAGAACCTGAAGCGACTCAAACTTTTACTGCTGTTGGTTTTGACCAGCAAAATGCTGAAATAGCACTTGAAATAGTTGATTGGAAATCAAGCCAAGGAGGTTCAATTAGCCGCCAGGGATTATTCCAAGGTGGTTATAGCCACAGAAAGGTCACTGTTACTGCCTCGGTTGGTAATATTCACAAATCAGCTGATGTGACTTTGCTGCCGATATTAAGAAAATTGCAGATTTCTCCACTTGCTGTACAACTGAAACCTAATGAAAGTCAAATTTTTAGTGTGATTGGTTTTGATCAGTACGGTGAGAAGATTGATCCAGGAGAAATTTTATGGGAAGCAAGTGGTGGTGAAATTGACCAAAATGGTAACTTCATTGCTGATTTTAATGCTAAAGGTCAATTTTGGGTAACTGCAACCTCTCGTTTAACCTACAAATTCAACAAACAGACAAGGATATTACTTGTTAACGTTGGTATTTCGATAAGACTGTTATCTTATCTTCTTCGTGTTTTGGCACAAGTACAAGATGAATATACATCAGAGCAAAACACAGAAGATGTATCTGAAGTTAGTGCTACATCTACATTAATAGATAATTTTGAGGTGTCTTTACAAGCATGGATACATAAATCTATTAATAAACTAATTTTCCGTACTCTTCTATTTATTAGTAAATTGAGTTTTAAGCAGGCTAGAGCTTATGTTAGCACCTCCGCAGAAGTTACAGTTCTACCTGTTTTAAGATACTTAGAAATTTCTCCTGCTAAAGTACAGCTTAAACCCTATGAAAAGATTAATTTTAAAGTCATAGGTTTAGACCAGCACTACCATGAAATACAGGTTAGTAACGTAGTTTGGAAGGCAACAGGTGGCAATATTAGCTCTAACGGTACTTTATCTGTAGATGATAAATATAAAAATATTACTATTACTGCCACTGTTGGGATAATTAGTAAATCTGCTAATGTCACTGTACTTGATTTACCAAAAATAATACAACCTATAATAGGCAACAATCCTGGAACGATAGCCAACAATCCTGAAACAATAGCCAACAATCCTGAAACAATAGCCAACAATCCTGAAACAATAGCCAACAATCCTGGAACAATAGCCAACAATCCTGAAACAATAGCCAACAATCCTGAAACAATAGCCAACAATCCTGGAGCTAACTCAGGTTATTTTAAAATATCAAAATATACAAACATTTCTGACTGCTATGATGATAAGCAAATTCTGCAAATAAGCGAAGCACTCCTACAAAATTCACCTAATCGCTATCGTCTTGTCCTCTTAGTAGCTCGCCGTGCTAGGCAAATATTGAAAAATCATTTATATGAAGATATGACTTTAAAAGAAGCTGTCATACAAGCGATTGAAGAAATTTATAGAGAATTGTCACAACTAGAGGTTTGATTGGCACAAGAGTGATCGCAAACGCAATTAATTAGTTACTACTTGTATATACTTGTAATAACAATTTCCACTCTAACAAAGCTAAACCCGTCATGTGTCTGACGGGCCTTTTGAAACTTTGGGTGCAGAATTAATAATTTCGTCTATCCATCGCCTGAGAGAATCATTTTCATCTCTCAGGCTGCGGTTTTTCCCAAGAGTTCGTTTTGAATGATTGCAACCTGTTGCTTTAAGTTCTCTAAGTCCCTGTGCATTTGGGTTAAATCCGGTGCTTCGTGGCGTTCTTCGGTAAGGTAAGACCGAATCCATCCCATAATTAATTCCGAAGCTGTTTTCCCTTCAGACTGAACTTTATCCATAAAAGCTTCCTTTGTCTCATCGTCCATTCTAACGATGATTTGATTGTTCAGCTTTGTTGACTGACGCTTTGCCATGTTAGTTATCGCTTCAAACCCTAAATCTGTAATAACTCTATTTACCTCAATTTTGCAGGGTTTGGAAAATTTTGTAGTAACGCTCTTGTTTTAGTAATAACAAGTAACTACAATATAGTAACAAAGCAAAGGCGATCGCCCAGTCGCCAAACCATGCGATCGCCTTTGATAAAACCCCATCAGTGAGGTTATTTACATGATTACACAAGAGGTATTTGACGACCAAACTTTGGCACAATCAGAGTTTGAGGAATACATTGACCAATTAACTGACCCAGCACCACCAGAAATAGAAATTGACTCTGTAACCGATGATTTTGGAGAACTTTATCGAGTTTGGAATGGTTGGCAACTGCTAGGCACTTTTTACCAAAATCTTGAAGGCAAATGGATAGTGCAGCCTTGCAATAGCGATGAAAGACCTTGTTGCGATACTCCTTTGCAAGCGCAGTTGCTCATCATAGCTGTTAATGGCTTGCTAGTGGCAGATGCAGCGTAAACGCTTTGATATATAAATTTCCCATCGCCTAGAGACGTGGTTCATTCCCGTCTCTTTCTTATTGGCTGTGCCTGCCAAGCTGCAGGACTTGGTAAAGGTATTTTGCAGTTACTACATTTTGTTTGCAGACGTAACTGGTGGCGATGTCTATGACAGACTACGGCTAAGTATCTTTGAGAAAATGTTGGTAGTAACAACCTCTCGAACGCCTGGTTAAAGCAATAAAACTTCACTAGCAGTATTACTTAGTAAGCTTTCTGCCGCTTTTTCATACTTCTAAAAGGGGCATGACATTTCTTGCATTCTCCCTGTTCCCATAACGCTGGGATAGCAAAACGCTCTTTGCAGAAGGGGCATTCTGAAAGCAACCGCAACTGGTGGCGATCGCAACCCACTGTTGATTGAAATTGCCACTCCAATCGATGATATGCTTGCTCTGCATAACATGCAGCACACAAGCGGATTGGCTCTAGTTTCATTTTTTCACCCTTGGACGGGAGCATTTGAGCAATTCGGTCTACATCCAAGCCAATTAATTTACCAATTGCCTCTAATTCCTTTTGACTAGGAAACGGATTAAATCGAAATTTCTCCCACCTTGCTAATACTGGACCAATTCCTACAGCTTTACTTAAAGTTCCAGGTGATGATACACAGACTGCTTCGTGTCGCCTAAATCGACCAAAATAGTGACTGATACTTTCTCCTTCCTTCGGTTCGATATACCAAGGTGGATGTTGTACAACTTCTGGTTCCATGATCCCATAATTGACGTTCTACTACTTAGAGGTTGTTTGAAAAGTCGGGAATGTTGTAAAAAAGCTCTCTCAGTATACGCTGTGAATAGATAACAAACAGCACCGAGAGAGTGGTATGAGTAAAGCATACAAGAGCAACCTGAGTTTAGAGCAATATAAATTGATTAGTGACCTAATTCCGGAAGCGAAACCAGGTGGTCGAAAACGTGAAGTCAATATGTGGGAGGTGATTAACGCGATTTTCTACATTTTGGTAGAAGGAGTTAGATGGCGATAAGCCTTCGGCATAGCTTCGCTTACCGCTGCCTGGAGACTTTCCAGCTTGGCAGACGGTCTACACACAATTGGGAACTGGCGTAAAGATGGAACTTGGCTAAAAATTCATGACAGCCTGAGACAATGGGTTCGGATAGAAAATCAACGCCAACAAGCGCCCATCCGAGGCAATAATTCACAGTCAAAGCGTGAAAAGCGCCGCAATGGTCAGCAAGTTAGTTGGTTTTGATGCAGGTAAAAAGACCAAAGGACGTAAGCGATTTATGACCGTCGATACCTTGGGATTAGTGTTGAGGGTTTTAGTCACCGCAGCCAATGTAGCTGAACGAGAAGGAGGAAAACAAGTTCTCAAACGGGTCAAACAGTCTCATCAAAAGATATCTCGTTTGACAACCATCTGGGTAGATGGTGGTTTTGATGGAGAACCTTTTATGCAGTGGGTGATGAATGTTTGCCGTTGGATTGTGCAGGTAGTTTTGCGATCGCAAGAGGCTAAGGGTTTTGTGTTGCTCAAAAAACGTTGGGTTGTAGAGCGAACTTTTGGTTGGCTCATGGGATGTCGCCGATTAGTTCGCGATTATGAGTTATTGCCCGAAACATCCGAGACTTTTATTTATCTTGCAATGATACGTATTATGGTGAGGCGATTGGCATAATTTTTAGCCCTCAAAAACTTTTCAAACAACCTCTAAAGTTACTGCCCAATTCCAAATATCTGCTTTATCCCCACGATTGACATTAGCACCAGAAGTATTTTCGGCGATCGCTTGGGTATATCCTACCCAACCTCCAAGGGTAAATAGGGGGCTGAAACGATAGTTGGCTTCTATGCCATAGTGATTGGCTGTAGTGTTAACCGGAGTAGCAGCAGTAGAGTTAAAGGGATTGTTCGCAAATGCACTACCATAAGACCCTGAAACTACGACATCACCATCATTATTCGCACCTCTGAGGTAAGAGTGAGCATAAGTCAAACCAAGAGTAAAGTCTTTGTTTGGCTGAAATGCTAGTTGTGCTAATGCCCCATAACTACCATCAAATAGAGCTTTACCGTCACTGGGATCGCTTCCTCTACGAGCCAGATAACCACCTGATAAAGTAATTGTGTCAGTTAACTTGAAAATCGCACTCACCCCTGAACCTGTATTGCTAGCGGAGGAGGTGTTACTAGCACGGTAAATCGGAGAGAAACGCCCAAAGCGTGACAACGAACCAATGGGAGTTGAAGAGAACAAAGGGTTAAATGTATTGAAGTTGTCGTAGAATTCTCCACCAATAGCATCAACAATCACGTTGAGGCGATCGCCTACCGGAAAGCGATAATATAACTTGCCCAACTGCACGCTGTTGTCGGCATTATTGGTAGTGTCCCAGGATGTACGAGTCATATTTGTACCTGTGACAGCACCACTAAAGGCAGTTGTGTTGTTAGCTTCTAAACGAGTAAATAATTGGTCTTTACCAGTAAAGCTAGTAATTAAGTTTAGTCGGATGCGATCGCTAAAAGTGGCTCTATCTTGCAGGCTTCTTCAGCAGTAGTAATAATGAAGACCTTACAAAAGTGGACATTACCCTCACACCTCAAATATAATCAAACCAACATAATTGGTATAAATACCAGCATAGTTAGTATATAGTAGCAAGAATTAGGTATTTTGAGAACTGATGACTCTGCTACCATCAAATTATTAATCCATACAGCTAGTACAACCATCACACTACATTTCTCGCAGTATCAAGGATTAAGCCTCTTTACCAACAAAGTCAACCAAATACCAATATTAATTATAATTTTGGAGCTTCTGGTGCTTTGCAGCAACAGATTGAGCAGGGAGCGCCCGCAGATATCTTTATTTCGGCTGGCAAAAAGCAGGTAGATGCTTTAGAGGAAAAAGGACTCTTGCTAGCAGGAACTCGTTCTATCTTGGCAAAGAACCGTCTGGTCTTGATTGTACCTAAAAGTGTTGTGGGCATCACCAGCTTCTACAACCTCAAAGACTCCAAGATTAAGAAAATTGCGATTGGTGAACCCAGGAGTGTTCCCGCAGGACAATATGCAGAGCAAGTCCTTCAGAAATTAAAGATTTTGCCGCAAGTTAAGTCAAAATTGGTTTACGCTAACAATGTACGTCAAGTACTAGCATCTGTAGAAAGTGGTAATGCTGATGCAGGTTTAGTTTACATCACTGATGCCAAAATCTCAGATAAGGTAAAAGTCGTAGTGGCGGCTGATGAAAAATATCATTCTCCCATTGTTTATCCTCTAGCAGTTCTGAAAAGCAGCAAAAATAGTGACGCTGCCAAAGAATTTGCCAAATTTCTAACTAGCAGTCAAGCTAAAGCAGTACTCCAAAAATACGGCTTTATTCTGCCTTAATTTTTCAGAGCGGGTCTTTTCTGAAAAAAAACAGTAGCTATTTATAGCCTGAAATATCCACGTATCAAGTGCTTTGAAAAAAAGTTAAGGGGGAAATGAATTTAAACATGTACCCCCTTTTGCCTTTACCCCGTACTGAAAAGTATTGTGTCCACTCCTATGGATAAATTCATCAAAAATTTTCTACTTGGAATATTGATAGGTAGTAACCTGTTGATACCGATAGCTATGCTCCTAGGTAATAACGATGGGTTCAAGGTTGGATTGATGATTTACATTGTATCTAGCTTATTGGTACAAGAACTAAATCCGCGATCGCGCAGTTTCAAAAGACAGGATTTAAATTATCTGGAATATCTTTAGATTGAAAGCCTATTACAAGAAGGTTTTCAAGCCTGTGACTGAATTCTCTTTGTACTAATTTGCGTTCATCATATTTCGTTTGTTCTTGAATGGCTTTTTGACTGTTGTCTAGTACAAAAAGGATGACGCAGCAAGTTCTTACTGATATTGGCTTTGTTGTCCTCAAACACTATGAAATGCTTCACCAATTCCAAGAAGCGTCGCTTGTCAAAAATTCCTTGAATTAATACCTCTAGTTCAGTTTCTCCTTGGGAGGGAAAGTCTTCGCCGTCAATAGTGCGCCAAGGTAAAAAGTCTTGCCAATCCGAGGTTAACGTACCAACTCGTGCGCGATTTCCACAAGCAATGACTACAAATGCATTGTAGGCAAAAAGGGTTGGTATCTGTTGTTTGTAAATCTGGAATCGTTGATAAGCTTCCTTCAGGAGAGCTTTTTCATTTTTGGGGTGAGTCCAGACAATGACTGCTAACGGTAGCCCATTAATAAAGACAACTACATCGGGGCTGCAAGTATAATTGCCCTCAACAACAGTAAATGGATGTATAACTAACCAATCGTTATTTTGCAGATTAGATGGGTCGATCAGCCATAGTTGATCGTTAACTATTTGCCCATCTCTGTGGTAAGTAATATCAATCCCATCGGTTAATAGTTTGTGAAAGCGACGGTTATTTTCCACTGTCAAACAATTATTTTTGCCAGTCAACTGACAGATAGTTTCTGCGATCGCTGGCAATGGTATTGTGGGGTTAATTCTCTGGCAAGCATTTAACAAGCGATTGCTCAAAATTACTTCGCGATCGGTATGACGTTGTACCGGATGTCTCGCACAGCCAATGTCTGACTGTAAAAGCACTGTGTAGCCGATCACCTCAAACCAGGTGAGGATAGATGGTTCTACAATCAATGGTGTTAAGTGCAAGCGGTGGCGAAGCTTTCTCGCAAGGCTACTCGCTCTTACAGTTGCTATTCTTCGCTGTGCCAGATTCATCGAATTAAAAGAAATAATTTTGAGTTTATGTGAATGGTTGGTATACCAGATAGAAGTTATAATGCTTGCCTAGTAATTATCAAAGCTTAGATCTTCGATTAAAATTGTATCGGTTGTACCATTTTTACCAGCTAAGTTGGTAAAAATGACCATAAATAATTTATAAAAATTCCCATTTTCATTGCACCGCTCTATTTAAGTAGTCAGTGCTATACAATTTAACCAATAATTTATGGCAGTTAGAGTTACTTCAAATGAGACCAAAAATGCATTTTGCGTGTGAGATAGACTAGAGCGATCGCCAGCATTAATTCAAGTGGTACTAGAGAAAAAAATATGCTGGAGCACAACCAAAATATAGCAAATAGTATGGTGAGTATTTGCAATAAATGATTGGTGATTTTTGTAGTGATAGTAAAAAAAAGTAAAGCTAGACCTAGCGCAATCGATGAATAGACAATTAACATTGTGAGCGAGCCTAATGTTTAAGAACCTAAGATGATTGATGAACTGCAAGCAGATCTATGTCTCCCCAGAACAATAGAACTGCTATCGATCTATCAACGCTACAATACCTCCAGAACATTGTAGGATCGGATCATCAGTTCATCAAACTATTAGTTCACCCAGGTATGGGATTTTGTTCCTTCACCATAGCAATAGGAACATCAGCCAACAGTTTGTTCGCTAATAACAATGGTTCAACTACAACTGATTTGGTAACTTTTCTGTTTCTGTTTGGGCTGTTAACCTAGCCTCAGAATCCTTAATCCCAAATATCAAGAGTGATTACTATCTCCCTATCAGCTAAAGCTTAACATATTAAGGGAGGATGATAATATCTTTTTCTGGGTTTATACAGATACATCCCAATTTTTTAGTTACAAAAAGCTACATTGGATTTGCTTACACAAAAGCAGAGTTTTTCATTTTAGGTTATACCTGATTCCTAATGAAAACCTTTTTGCTTTTGCTTTTTTGATTCCCTATATAAAAATCATAGCATACATATTGCCAAATAACTTGCTATTAGACAAAATTCTTGCTTCAGAACATATATTAATGGTCAACTTTCGCTTCTCCTGACGCTAACAGCAGATTACCGATATCAAATAAAAGCTGGATAGTCCCTCGGTAGCCAACTTTGGTGGACTGATTATGGCCTAAACAATCATAAATAGGAATTCCTTGACGATAAAGTGAAATTTTTAGGCGTTTGGCGATCGCAGCTGCATGAGAATTACTAATGAGTAGATCTGAGCCAACAGCCAGTTGCTCAAAGTCCTCTAAATCGCCGATAGTCACACTGGTGATGGGAAGGTTTTCTAGCAGAGGAGAGCGTGTTGTGGTGACGGCGGCGTGAATTTGAACTCCCATCGATTGCAAGAAAGAAACTGTTGACCAAAGTAAATCTGGTTCCAATGCTAAAGAGACTCGTTTAGCACCAAAGTAAAAGCGTGCATCTAGCATCACATCTTGTAGTTGTAGACGTTGGCAACGGTATTTCTCCGGTACACTGTTACCACTGATATCTGCCAATGCTTGCAGAAATTTATCTACAGCTTCTAATCCTGAGAGTGTGTCAAACACTTCGTAGGGTGTACAGAACTTCTGTGATAAGATTCGCGCTGCACCCCGCATACTCTCGCCTAGTGTTAACGTGAACACAGAATGAGCGATCGCTCTTAATTGTGGCAGAGTTGTACCACCAGATGTGACTAAACTGTGTCGAGCGTCTAATAAACGACTATTAAGTAAGCCAGACAGGTCAGGTACAACGATAGGCTTCAAACCAAAAGCACTGACCATTTCTTTAATCTCTTGCACATCACCAGGAGTGAAAGCAGAACTAGCCAAAATTGTGATTTGCTTGGGACAACACTTTTGTTTGTTGCTAGTTTGGGGAATTTCCTTAACTATGCTTTCCACAGCTGCGGCAAAGCCATCTTGTAATGTACCTTTGAAATCTGGTGTCGAGACTAGGTAAATCGGTACTTGGGACAGTTCTGGATAACGTTGGCGCATTTCTTTGAGCAGTCGTCCCATGTCATCCCCTCTGGTTTCCGTCAATCCAGTGGTACATAAACCAATCATTTGCGGTTGAGATAGTTGTACCAATTTGGCGATCGCTTTTTCAATCTTGTCCTCACCACCCAAAATCGTGGACACTTCTGTCATTGCGGTACTAGAGAGGGGAATTACCTTACCCAGATGTTTTGTTAAAACGACTTTGGTAAAAGCACTACAGCCTGGAGAACCATGTAACATTGGCATTATCCCTTGCAATCCTAAAAAAGCTAAGGTTGCGCCTACTGGTTGGCTTTGCTTGAGCGGATTAACTGCAACTGATGTACTTGTGATACTAAGAATCGCCATAATTTCACCTTTAACTGAGAGCAGAGGGTGCACAGGAAGCACAGGAAGTAATATCCTCCTTCCCTTGTCTTCCTTGTCCCCTCATCGGAGCTAAACTTAATCCCAAGGAGCAGGCTGACGTACTTGCTCCCATACAGGACTGTAGAGAGTTGTATATAATTCTTGTGCAACGCTGATAATTCCTGCATAGCTCGTATATGCTTTTTTGCGTTCCTGATTTATGTCTAAAAAAGGAATCTCGGCTTTTATAGCCGTAGTTTGATAGTGACTGCTGGCAATTAATAAATCAGGTTTATATGCGTTAATTATTTGGCTAATTTCAGCTTCTAAAATATTGATATTTTCACCAAATAGACTTTGAATTTTAGCTTTATCATCTTGGCTAATCTTTTTATTGCTAGTAACTCTCACTACCATTCCTAGGTGTTGAATTGCTGAAATAATTGCCCAACTATTCAGATTGGCAATATCAATTAAAATTTGCTTTCCTTGCAGATAAGGATGATAAACAGTAAGTTGCTTATTTAAAGCAGTAGTTTCTGCATTAATTAAATTTTCTGTGCGTAATTGTAACTCTGGATCGCCTAATTTAGCTGCAATATTCCTGAGACAACGGTTGATGTTATCTACACCATAAAAAGACTCTATGATATAAGGAATATCAAAACAATCTGACATTTGTTTTGCCATTTTTAACATGGCTTTGGCGGAGTTATTAACGACATTTAGCTTGGCACGGTGGGCGTAACATATTTCCTGATACCGAGCATCACCTGTAATTTTGGCAAGAACGCGAATACCTAATTTCTCTAACAGTGGTAAGATATTCCAAATATCACCACCAATGTTATATTCACCAATCAAATTGATATCGTAAGGTGTGATAGTATCAGGTTCGTTAGTGCCAATAACGTATTCTAACAAAGCTTCAGTTGCAAGCCATGTTCCCTGATTTCTATGCCCAACAAATCCTGGTGCATCTACAGGAATAATTGGTGTTTTCGTAGTTTCAGTAGCTGCTCTGCAAGCTCCATTAACATCATCACCAATGAGAGCAGAAACGCAGGTAGAGTAGACAAATATGGCTGCCGGTTTGTAACGCCTTTGCAATTCTAAAATCGCTCTGTACAGCTTTTTTGCACCACCAAAAATGATATCGCTCTCATCCATGTCAGTGGTAAAGCAAGTTTTGTACATGAGAGAACCAGAAGACAGACTGTCACGACCACCCCAATAGTTACCGATACAGCCGTTTGGCCCGTGGACTAAATGAGCCGCATCAGTAATAGGTACTAGGGTAATCATTGCACCATCAAAGGCACAATCGGAAGTATCTCCAAACTGGGATAATTGCGTACAAGAGTTATCTTTGTTTTCAGCTTTTGAGCTATGAGGCTGTTCGTTGATTTCTTCTTGACTGGTTTTCATTGCTAGTGATAGGTAGGAGGTAAGGGTTAAAATAAGACAGAATGAAAATTCTTTTTTTCTAGTACTAGAACAAACTAACTTGAATACTTAAATAAGTTTTTAATCATGACTTTAGCTTTTAAAAAATAAGGAATGAGAAATTTTTGTTCCCATTCCCTAAAAAATAACCAACCAAATAGAGAAGGAAAAAACCAAACTTTAGCTAAATTATTAGCTGTGCAAACATTAACAGATTTAGGCTAATACGGTGTCGGCTCTGAGACTACCTCCATATCTTGAACAACAATTGAGGAAAGGATGGACTGAAATAGTCCACCTAATTGATTAAGCTAGCGAGTGCTAATACCAACCTTATTTTTTGTCGCTACCAGCAACGATTTCTACGTTGCCCTTTTTCAGTGCTTCGAGTGCTTCGCCTTCAGCATCTTCTTGTTTCTTGTTAGCTTCTTCTTGAGCGTTGTTCACACCAACCAATTTTGCAGCATTTTCTTCACTTTCGAGAATACCGAATTCAATTAGCAACTCTTCTAATTCATCCATCTCAATGGGAGTAGGAACCGCAAGATTTTGATTGTTGATAATCTTGTCTGCTAATGTCCGATATTCATTAGCTTGATTGCTATCAGGTGCGTACTCATTAACAGTCATCCGGCGCAATTCTGCGTGTTGCACGATGTTATCACGAGGGACGAAGTGAATCATCTGAGTGCTTAATCGGTCTGCCAGTGTGGTAATCAGTTCGTCTTCCCGGTCAGTTTTCCGGCTATTACAAATTAGACCACCCAAGCGCACGCCCCCAGTGTGAGCGTACTTGAGAACACCACGAGCAATGTTGTTGGCTGCAAACATCGCCATCATTTCACCAGAAGTAACGATGTAAATTTCTTGTGCTTTACCTTCACGAATAGGCATCGCAAAACCACCGCAAACAACGTCACCTAATACGTCGTAGGAGACAAAGTCTACGTTTGAGTAGGCACCGTTTTCTTCGAGGAAGTTGATAGCGGTGATAATACCCCGACCTGCACAGCCTACTCCTGGTTCTGGACCACCAGATTCTACGCATCTGATACCTCGGAAGCCTTCAATCACGACTTCTTCAAGTTCTAAATCTTCTACTGCACCTCTTTCAGCCGCCAAATGCAGCACAGTGGTTTGGGCTTTAGTGTGCAAGATCAGGCGGGTGGAGTCAGCTTTGGGATCGCAACCCACAATCAGAATGCGTTGACCCACTTCTGCCATTGCAGCAAGGGTATTTTGGGAGGTGGTAGACTTACCGATACCACCTTTACCGTAGAAAGCTATTTGTCTAATTTTTTCGTCTGACATGATCTCTTATCCTGCAATGGTTTGTTTACTGGGTCGATTTGTTCATGAGGCGTTCACTGTAGAAGGCCAACAGTGACCGGATGTAGAACGTCGTTGGAGGCGTTGGCACTTAGTGCCAGATGGAGGCGATCGCTCTACAGCAAAAGCAGTTAAAATCCAGAACATATTCAAGTTTTGAGAAATTTGTCTTGGTCATTAGTCATTGATGTTGTGACCTGACTAATGGCTTGATTTTGATATAGTTGCGATCGCGCAAGTAATATGAAGAGTGCAAGTATTACCTGGTGACGCGATGAAAATAGGGCTTAAAGTTTCGGCAGGAAATCTCTATATGCCGATGACGGAAGCTAGACAGCGTTGACTAGAATCTAATCTTCAGAGGTTTTTCAAGCCTAGAGAGTGGTTGCACTCGGAATTGAAATTTACGCAGAATTTTTCCGTAAACCACCCAACCAAATTGCAATCAATTCCTAATTGTTGCTACAACTTCCCCAATATTGCTTGTGTCATAACCACCGAGAACTTCTAATTGTGAGTGAACAAGCTTATGTCCCAAAGTACTTAGCAACTGCTGCACTGGTGCTTCTTCCAAATATTCTTTGAGAATTACTAAATCGTATCTTGATTGATGCAGATGTACAAATCCTAGCCCAAAGGTCTTAGCTACCGATGCTGTGCTAATACCTGCGTCAGCCATTCCTGTGGCTACAGCTTCAGCAACATCTTGGTGGCTTCTGGCAATCTGCTCAAAACCCTGAATGGCATGAAACGGCACTTGTTCCTTTTGCAGTGTTTGTTCTAACAGCATCCGACTCCCAGAACCTAGTTCGCGATTAACAATAGTTGCTCCCGCTTCTACTAAGTTGGTAACTGTTTTGATGCCTTTGGGATTTCCTGGCTGGACTAAGAGTCCTTCTTCCCAAACTCCCAGAGTAATCATGACTGCTTCCCTTCCGGCTAATACTTCTCGGGCAAAGGGAATGTTATATTCCCCAGTTTCCGGGTCGTAAAGATGCATTCCTGCAATGTGAGCTTCGCCTCGGCACAAGCTGTGCAATGCCGCCATGCTATTTGCGAAGTTATATTGGACTCGCAGTTGCGGATGCCAACGTTCGGTTGCTCTAGCCCATAATGAAATCACAGGGGAACAGCCAGCAATCACGACCGTGTTATGAAGTGCGGCGATATTATCGTCTAACAGCCGGACTCGAACTTTATCTGTAGCTGCCTGACTTACACCTTCCCCCTTCGGGTTCGACAGTTTGCTTATGCCGGGGAACCCGTCCACCGCAACTGTCTCAGCGTCAGCCGGGATCATATCTTGGCGAAAAGCATCCTTGCCAATCAAAGGATAAGCTATCCATTGCCCTCCCACTCGTGCCAAACTGAGTCTCAGTTGCTGAGCGAATGGGACTTTTTTTGCCAAAACTGCTTCAATTTCCGGTAAATCCTGCTCTATCCAGAATAGATCCTCAACTTGACAACCCAGTGCCTTGGCTAACCGAAGTGTAATAGCAACAGAGGGAGCGTATTGTCCCGACTCTACACCACTAATAGTCTGACGGGTAACTCCGGCTATATTTGCTAAATCTTGCTGGCTCATGCCTAGACGGGTTCTGATTGACTTCAAGTTATTGCGGAGATTGCTATCCTGCTTCATTGGCTTAATTTGCCTGATTTATTCTCTCAATTACAAAAAGCTGTCCCGGATTTAACTGTATCTGTCAATGCAAAAGCGCCGTTATTTCGTCCACCTGATTTACAAGTTTCCTGCGTCTTTGCCGCCTTGATTCCCTATATTTCAACAATATCATAAACTTTGGCTAATTTACTTGCGAAGGGGAAAAATTTTTGCGGAAGACGATTGATTACCAACTGCTAAAGAACAAAAAGCCTTTATGTGTGAGCAATTCAGGGCTTTTTTGATGAAATACTATCAAGTATTTACCAATTAAGTTGGTAAATAGATACATATGATACAGTTTCCAAAGCTGAACTTAGTCTTTGATGGGTGGTAGGCAATCAGCATCAGCTGTAAGAAATACTTAGAGCGATCGCACCAGATAGGTAAATGCCATGAATGAAGCAACAGCCAGCCAAAATTTTCAGACGGGTTATCCAGCCACCCCTGCACATCGGCAACCATTGCCGCCGTCGAAACCCAAGTGTAGCCAGCGTTAATGTTTTGGCTGACTGTGGTAGTCGCGCTCTTATTGGCAGCAAAATCGCCGCCCGGTGTTCCCCACAGAACCGGATTAACAGGATCGTAAAAGCGATCGCTCCAAGTTGCGTCTCCTGGATTCGGTGCAAACCCTTCACCAGTGCCCCCAATAGTACCTGAGGGTGGGACAGGCCCGCTTGTTCCCTCTCCCCAAGAGTTGCTGGCCCGGAAGAGCGAGATATTCCTCGGTGTTTGGTCACCACTTCCAGGATTCCCACTGGAACCAGAGACTTGACCAAGGAATAGGGTAAGTTGCACATCGGTGATGCTTGCTCCAGTTGGTAAGTTGCTAGCAATGTCGAAGTAGATTAATGACCGCCGCGTCGCATTTGAACCGTTGTTACCTACAAATATTCCTACTCCGGTTCCATTGCTGTTATTGTTATTTTGGTAGATCGTTGTATCTCTCTTAGCCCCAATAGTGAGTGTGCCAGCCTGACTTGCACTCGCAATTGTCGCAACCATTGCCACTGCTCCAATCGCAGATAATGATAGCTTTGCCAAGATGCTTGCAATAGACATGAATATTCTTCCTTACATGAGATTGGTTTTATATTGAGATGACCCCGATCTACGAGCAATACAATTTGCCCAAAAATGAAAAGTATTGAAATTAACCTTTGTCGGAAAGACATTCAATCGTAAGTTTGTGCCGATGGAGGTATAGGGCATATTACGACTTACAATTATTACAGGTTAAAAATTCTCTCAATCTAAATTAAAAATTGAATGCTATTTTCTAGCGCCAAAATAAGCGATTTTTACGTGCTCTTAAAGCCAGAATAAAACAACCACCTAATATTAGAGAACCGGACATTGATGGTTCCGGAACTTCTTTAACCACAAGTGAGAGATTATCTGCATAAGCGTCATTTACACGCCCACGAACATAATTCATATCTAAAACAACTTTTATTTCCCTCGCACTCACAGGAACAAAGCCTGTTGTGGACTTAAATAATAAAGCTGTTGTATTGTTTCGTTCCTCTGCGGTTGGGGAAGTAATAAAAGCTGTGCCTAAAGATTGACCATTCTGATTTAGGAAATCAAGGCTAAGTTTGACATTATCTGCATCAGTTTGATAGCCACCTAACCAAGCACTTAAATCATACCCACCTTTACCTGCATCAATAATTGAGGACAGATTACTCACATCAATTAATTGCGAAGCACTAGATGAGCCTCTACTACCTCCACCATAAAATAAATTGAGTCCGCGATTAGTTGGCCCAGGGCTATTTGCATCAGGTAATCCGCTAACGCTGACTGTATTACCAAGAGGGTTGACAAAATCAAACCCTGTTGCACCATATTTCAACACACTAAAATCACCAGTTTTAGTCCAACCTGGAATAGCAGGTATGTCAGTACCGACAGCATTACCAACGCCATCTCCTACTCCCTGTTCTGCATCTGAGTTGACAATTAAGTTCGTGCCTAGTGTGGCTGCATAAAGAGGGTTGCATAGCACAAGAGTAGTTCCAACTCCTGCGATTAAGGTTAAACCCAACTTGGCAATTTTTTGCGAAACTAAAGATAACATACTTAACTTGCTCATGAATATTATTTTTTGTAATAAAATCTTGAGCTACTTCTCCAAGAGCCGCTCTCAAGCTGCCAGCACCGTAAAGAGTAACCGCAAAAGCCTGATTGGGAAACGTGACACTGACAGCACAAGCTATCAATGAAAAGGCAAAATAATGCTTTTTCATGGTTTTGCTCTGATTTTGTTGGTATGACTACTCAGCTAATTCTCAGAAAGTCTTACTTGCACAAGAAATATATGAGTGAGTGAATAAATTAATCACTTCTCCCATCAGCGTTTACTGGTGTATGTTGATATATGCGTGGTTTTTCGGATAAAGTTATAATACCAACATTGTTGGCTGAAATCAATTGGATTACATAGTTAAATCCTAACTTCATCAAACTTTTATACTATCCGAGCCGCTACATCTCAAGCCGTAGGCGATCGCTTATCACCTATTAACTACAGCATTAAATTATATAAATATTATTACCAACCTCATTAGCATCAATTTCAGTAAATCGTGTTTAGCATATCTGTTCGTTGATAGCGATCGCTCCTTTGATAGTTCAGAAAAACAGGCGATCGCTATTGGTATGCTTTGCTCAAATGTGGCTAGATTATGACAATTCCTCAATAGCCAATTGGTTTTTATCAACTTTATTGGTATATACCAACTAAATTTTTGACTAAATTATCATTTGTCATCGTTTCATTACCAAATAGGTTGGTATAAATGCCCAGGTTTGGTATGCTTAAGCGTAAATTACCAAATACGTAGGTATAAAACATCAGGGTTGGTAATAGTACGGGAAATCCACCTTACCCAGAAAACATTTTCAGTATGTTTTTTCTCACCCAAAAAAAAAGATTCCTCAGTTGGATAGCAGCAGCAGTTACTAGCTTGATTATTGTAATCAGCTTGCCGTTGTTAATCAATCCCACAAATCAAACAGCGCAGGCGGCAGTTACCCTGCGAGTTTATGCGGCTGTGAGCTTATCAGAAGTGATACCTGAAATTGAGAGTGATTTTGCTGCGGCTAACCCTAGCTTAGGGGTTAGCTTTGTCAATACTTTTGATTCTTCTGGTGCATTGCTCAATCAAATCAACCTGGCATCAAACGAGTCTGCCGGCATTCCAGATATTTTTATCTCGGCGGCGACAACTCAAATGAATAGCTTGCAGAGTGCAGGAAAATTGGCTTCAGGTTGGCCGAAGACAATTGCAACTAACCGTCTAGTCTTGATCAGACCGAATACTCCTACTAGTCCTGCTCCTTCTCCAGCTATTGCTGGTTTTGATAAATTGGTCAATGGTTCTGGGCTAAGTGGTAGAAGAGGGATTGCGATCGGAGATCCGGCAACTGTTCCCGCAGGAGCCTATGGTCGAGAAGTTCTTCAAAGTACCCTCAGCGGTTGTGGAGCAGGTACTTACAATACCCTCCTCAACAGTACAACTGCCAACAAGCTAGTATTTGCGAGCAATGTCCGTAACGTCTTGGCGGCTGTGCAAAATAAAACCCTCAATGGCAACACAATTGATGCGGGCATAGTTTACACAACCGACCAAAGAATTTCTAGTACTACTACCCTCATCACAACTGCCGCGCAAAACTGCCACAGTGCGATTGTCTATCCGGCGGCTGTACTCACCAGAACTGCTAATCTTTCAGCTGCAACTAGTTTTGCCAACTACTTATCCAGTACCACAGCCAAAAATAGGTTGACTGCTCGTGGCTTTGGTGTTCCCGCATAACTTGTTTGACAGATGTGCGATCGCTTTTTCTTGACAGCTCGATTTTATTTTCGTTTTTTTGAACTATTTGGAGTGAAATCTGATGAAATTAGCAAAAAGTTTCGGACTGTTTGTTGTTGGCTTAACTAGTGCCATTGCGATTACTGGTGCTTATATTCCCCAAGCAAAAGCGGTAAAAGTGAATCTGGTGCAGAATGGAGATTTTGAAGCTGACCCGCTTGTAGATCCTAACTATGACCCCACTCTACCCAATCCTTTTATTACTGGATGGAAAAATGATAGTCAGTTGGAAGGTGGTGTATATGCTAACCGCCTGTCAAATTATCCCAACCCCGAAACCAATGGTTTACGCAGTGTCGAACTGGGTTACACTCCTCCTGGTACATTGGCTAACCTTTCACAAACTCTAGCCACGAAAAAGCATAACAAGTACCAACTCAGCTTTTACCTAGCCTCTGTAGAAGAAGCACCCCGTCTGGACAATATATTTCAAGTATCTGTCGGTGGAAAAAAGCTGTTAGATTTAGCAAATGTTTCTTTTCAAGGATTCACCAAATATACCTTGGATTTTGTCGCCAAATCCAAAGCTACAGATATCAAGTTTTCTAGTCATACTGGATATGACTGGTTAAACTTAGATGATGTTAGCGTCTACAAAGTAGATGATGATGCACAAGGCGGCCCTCACTCTTCTGTTCCTGAACCCTCAACCATTGGCGGTCTAGTAATTGCCGGTTTATTAGGCGGTTGGATGAAGCGCAAGAAAGCCGTGAGTTGTTAGTGTGAAGGCGATTTAACAGAAAAGAATATACCAGGGAGTTGGCTTCGACTGCGCTCAGCCAACGACGGCGACGGCGCTCAACCAACGACGGCGACTGCGCTTAGCCAACGGCGTGCCCTTCTCCTTCGGAGACGCTAGCGCGAACGACTCCGCTCAGGGCACAACGATTGGTACAATATTTTCTGGAAATTTCCTAATCTAAGTATCTTGACGAAGAGACGCGAAATTCCGCGCCTCTTCAAGTGTTAGTGGTATTAAGCCTTTAAACTATTTCCCGCGCTGGCTGTCAGAATCTTACGCACTTGGGCATCAGTGAGACTTTTATTCGCATTGAGCATCAAAGCTACTACTCCAGCCACATGGGGAGTTGCCATAGATGTTCCGTTCCAAGTACCATACTTGTTACCAGGAAGTGTGGAATAAATAGCAACACCAGGGGCTGTCACATAGCTAAGTAGTTCAGATCCAGCTCGGTTAGAGAAGTTAGCGAGATTGCGATATTTATCGACTGCTCCCACAGCCAACCCCCAGTCTTGTGCATAGCTGGCAGGGTAGTATGGTGTTGAGCCACCGTCATTTCCCGCCGCCATGACTACGATCGCGCCTTTGCTGCTAGCATATTTAACAGCTGACTGGATTTGAGTATTCCCCGGATACTTACCTATACTGACGTTGATGACATTCGCGCCATTGTCTACTGCATAACGAATGCCATTAGCGATCGCACTATCGGAGCCTGAACCGCGATCGTCTAATACCTTCACTGGCATAATCTTGGCATTATAGGCAATGCCAGTCACACCAAAGCTATTTTTTACGCCGGCGATCGTACCTGCAACATGAGTCCCATGACCATTTTTATCTAAAGTTTTGTTGTTTTTGTCAACAAAGTTCCAACCGTAAACATCATCAATATAGCCATTGCCATCATCATCCTTACCATTGCCAGCAATTTCTTTGGTATTTTTCCAGATATTAGCGCTCAAATCGGGATGGTTGCGGTCAACTCCAGTATCTACAACAGCTACAAGAATTCCCTTACCTGTATATCCTTTTGCCCAAACTTCTGGCGCTTTGATGATGTCTGCTCCCCAATTGCGACCCCCTAAATTAGGAACATCTGCAAAGGTAGTCTGACCGATAGCACCAGCCACTGCTGCTGCTGCATTAATCAAGCCGTAGCCATTAGTAGAACTAAAGCTATTCTTAACAGTGACAGCTTTAGCAACAATGTTATTGCTTTCATTGGTTTCAATAACATTATTGTAGCCATCAGCTTTGTACAACAGATAATAGCTACCTGCTGTAATATTCTGACCAATCCTGAGTGAAGATGTTTTTGAACTGTAAGCACCTGCTGCCAAACTGCCAACATCGTTGTAGCCTAAATATAAATCATCATCACTCAATGTTTTATCTTTAGATATATAAAACATTGTGGCGCTAGGAAAGGCTTTATCAACACCTCTATTCTTAATTTGATAACTAATTTTCCAGCTATCTCCGACAGATACTAAACTAGGAGCTACAGCATTTTGAACTATCAGATCTGTTTTAGTAGAAGTAATATTGATAGCCTTGGCTAAAGTATTATTGTTTTCATTGCTTTCAATAAAATCTCCATTGCCATCAGCTTGAAATATTAAATAATAGCTACCTGTGGCGATGTTACTTTGAATTTTGAATATGGCTGACTCTGAACTATAAGCACCTGCTGCAAGAATATCTACATAGTCTGAGCCTAGGTATACATCATCATCACTCACTGTTGAATCTTTAGATAGATAAAAAAGAGTATAGCTAGAAAAAGCAGTTTCGTAGCCCTGGTTTTTCACCTGATAGTTTAGTTGTATATTGCTACCAACGGCTGTTGAAGTGGGAGATACAGCATTTTGTATAACTACGTCTGGTAAAGGAGGAGTCAGATTAATAGCGCTAGCAACAATATTGTTGCTTTCGCTGCTCTCACTCACAACTTTATTACTATCAGCTTGAGATATTAGATAATAACTACCAGGCGCGATGCTATTATCGATTTTGATGGTTGTTGATTCTGAAGTGTTAACACCTGTGGCAATAATATCAACCGAGTCGTAGCCTAAGTATCTATCATCATTGCTGAGAGTCTTATCCTGGGATAGATAAAATTTAGTGGTACTAGCAACAGCATTACTTGTACCTTGGTTTTTGACTTGATATTTTAATTCGATAGTACTGCCAATAGATGCTAAACTAGGAATTACAGTATTTTGGATGATTAAGTCTGCTTGGTTAAGAGTAACAGCAATGGCTTGAGCATTAAGATTACTATTATTGGCGATAATTGATGCTAAGGCATTGTTTTGTGAGCTTGATTTGAATATACTGCCATTACTAAAATTAGAATTACAGTCATTAGTAAAATCTGCAAAAGAGTTATCTGTTTTAGTAAGTGGAGCAATAATACTGTTATTTATTTCTGTCAGTTCCACTGTTACTTTCCTATTACTAAGTAAAAAATGGGCGAACTGGGAATTTAAAATTGCATGGCTTGATTGACATAAATCTCAACTGCTGTACCTGCGCTTAGAAACCAAATGTTAGTTCGTTGAGTCATTTGGGAAATTGCTTGTTGATTGCGTTGGGCCATTTGGGGAACTACAGTGTTAATACCACCTTCAAAAATTCCCGCCACAATGTTACGCTCAGGGTTGGTATTGTTAACGATAGTAGTCGAACCACTTGTAGTTACAACTTGAGACTGGGAACGATTAGATAACTCTGCTGCTTTACCAAGACCACCTAAGACAAATAGTCCCATATCCATACTGGCTATAGATGATCCGCGATTAGGAAATTGGTTGGCGATTAGTGGTTTACCTTGGGGAGCACGAATCATCAGTGCATTTGGTGGTAAGTCCCTTTGTGTGAGTTGTCCTTGAATCGGCAAAATAACTTTAACTACGTCTAACTGTACTAAGCCTTGCTCAGAAACAGAACTCAATTGAGTTAATAATTCAGTATTTGCAGGGAAAGCGATCGCACCATCAAAAGCTTTTAATGGTTCTTTTAACCGGACTACAAAGACATTTGTGCGATCGCCATTTTCAGATTTAGACGTTTCGCCAAAGACAGCTGTCGCTAACACAGCTTTAGCATGACTACCAACTACCAGAGATTTTGGACTCTGCTGTACCGCTTGACTCACCACAGCAGTTTGCTGATTTGATGTTTGTTCAGGGTTGGGATTTGTTGTCTGTTGTTCTCCCTCGTCATTATTTTGTTGTGGCTTTGGCGTTACATTCACATGAGATTGTTCGCTCACACCCATCTGTCCATAACTACCTAACTTTGCTAGATTTTGCCAAATTTGCAATAGGTTTGGTGTCGGTGGTGGAGTTTGTGGGTTAACAATAATTGCTTGGGGTAGTGATGAAGTTGGAGCCGGTTGAGAATAAGGTTGAGAAGATGGAGATTTAACAATCCGCTCAACTGTCACTATCCGAGGTACGTAAACTGTTGACATCGGTGTCGGTGTTTTTTGTACCACTGTTTGTCTACTAGAAGCATTCATCTGTAAATTTCGGGGAACGCCTAGAAAAGAAGGCGATATCTGTTTTCCACCTCTAAGTTGTTGTTGTGCTAATTTCACAGCTTCTGCTTGTTCAGTCAAAGCTAATTTTGTTTTGAGAGTCTCTACTTTTTCCTCTAAATTTGGCTCTCTAGATTGCTGTAGGGTTGGCGATCGAGTTTTTCGAGCAACAGCATGATTATTTTTTGGCTTTTGCTGAGTATTACTCATCATCTGAGTCAAAAACCCACCAGCAAATAAAACTATAGCTAAAGTAGCAGTACCTACCAAACCTAACTTAGCAAAGGGATTTGGTGATAATGATTGTTCAGTCTTCTCTTCTATTGGGTGAGATGGTGATGGCTCTTTGTTAGCTGATTCTTCTATTACTTCAGCATCAGTTGATAAAGATTCTGGCTCTAAGCCTACTAATTTCGCCATTCTTAATTCCCAATCGCCCGCATCTACTCCTAATGAATAGTTGTCAGATTGGTGATTAGATACATTTTTTTTAGTATCATCTGGAATAATTGGACTTTGAGTCATAATTTATTAAATTAAAAGTTTTTTCTGTACTGTTATTCAAAATTTTTATTTAAATATCATAATTTACTTAAAAAATATATGTGAAATTAAAATATTAACCCAATGCCTAACTATTATTAAATAATGGTTATTCTCAATATAGGACAAAGGTTTCATATTTATTGCCAATTATATTTGGCATGTTGCCATGAGCCACAGCCGCCATAAATTTAATATTTCTGTTAATTTTTCAGTAGGTTTCACCTGATTAAGAGATAATTTTAGAAAACATTTCTTATTAATACTTCGGCTGGACATCTATTAACTTTGTATATAACTACTTGGCGGATTATCCTAAAGTCGTACTGAAGTAAGACAAATCAGGGTAAGTGAATAAATTAATCACTACCCTCATTAGCATTTACTGTGTATGTTGATATTTGCGTGGTTTTTCGGACTAGACCATAATACCAACCAGGTTGGTGAAAATCAATCTAACTATGTAGCCAATTCCTGACTTTATGAAATCTTGTCGCTATCTAAGCCTCGAAACCTCAGCGCTAGGAACGAGCGTCATTACGAATTGCGAATTCGTATTACTCCATCAAAATTAAGCCCAGGGGATCTAGACGCAAATACCAAGGAAAAGGCTGGTCTTTCATGGTTGCCCATTTTTCTTTGAAGACTTCTGCTTGCAAATGGTAGTCTTGAGGATTATTAGCAGCAGAATGTAGTTTTAAAAACAAGGTCATGCGGTGGGGTGTTTCACTAGTTCTGACTAACCAACAAGGAAAGGTATTTACTTGGTTGGGGTCTTTGGTTAAGCTGATGTGATGGGCACGAATACCAACATGAGATATGTTGTGAGGAATTCCTTCCATAATTTGGAGGTTACAACCCCAATCAGGAGCTTCAACTTCGCCCGATCGCAAAAGCATCGCAGACGAAAAGTTCTTGCAACCTGTGATTTGGGCAACACTCACAGTTGTAGGATGCTCGAAAATCTCGTATTTAGAACCATATTGAACAGCTCGACCATGTTCTAATACCAACAAATTTGGGCAAACTCGGTAAGCTTCCTCCATATTATGGGTAACAAACAAAGACAAGCCTTAGTAATCAGCCAAAATCTCAGTCATTTGCTGTTCTAGTTGACTCCGCAGGTGGGTATCGAGTGCGGAAAAAGGTTCATCTAAAAGTAATGCTTCTGGTTGAGAGGCTAATGCTCTGGCCAAGGCTACACGTTGTTGCTGACCTCCAGACAGTTGGTGTGGATAGCGATCGCCTAATCCTTGTAACTGCATAGCTAATAATTGCTCTTCTACCTGCACGCGGATACTGCCTTTAGATAGTCCCTTGGGTAAGCCAAAAGCAATATTTTCAGCCACAGTCATGTGTGGGAACAAAGCATAATTCTGCACTAAAAAACCGATGCGGCGATCGCGGCTTGGCAGATTAATTCTTTGTTCGGCATCAAACAGTACTTTGCCATTGAGAACAATGCGTCCTCTAGTTGGTGTTTCTATCCCAGCAATGCAACGTAGAATCATGCTTTTACCAGCACCAGAACCTCCCAACAATCCCAAGGGTTGCTCATCGCTATTGAAAGCAACTTCAAGATGAAAACTCGGCAGTTGTTTTTCGATCTCTACACTGAGTCCGACGGTCGAGGATATTGTAGGCAACACAGATGCTTCATTTGTTTGGGTCTTTTGTTTACGTACCCTTGTTTTCCTGTTTCCTCGCCTCCCTTTCTCTCTCGATTCCTGCCAGAAGTTGACGGTAATAATTCCCGATAGAGAAATTGCCATAATCGCGATCGACCAAAACCAGGCTTCATCCATTGCACCTGCTTCCACAGCAAAATAAATTGCCATTGGGATCGTTTGCGTTTGTCCAGGAATGTTACCAGCCAGCATCAACGTTGCACCGAATTCACCCAAAGCGCGAGCAAAAGCAAGAGTTGTCGCTGCTAAAATTCCCGGCAGTGCTAAAGGTAAACTAATGCGCCAAAAAATTGTGGATTCGGTTGCTCCGAGAGTTCTGGCTACCCGCAGGAGATTATTATCAATTTGCTCAAAAGCCCCTAATGCTGTTTTATACATTAATGGGAAGGAAACTACTGTAGCTGCGATCGCTGCACCGTACCAAGTAAAAACAATGCTGAAGTCAAACGGCTGCATGAGTTTCCCCACAGGCCCATTCTTCCCAAAAAAGATTAATAACAAAAAGCCGACAACCGTAGGGGGCAAAATCAATGGTGCAACAAAGATACCCTCAATCAGTGATTTTGCTTTGCCCCGATATCCCAGCATCCAGTAGGCAGCAGCAATACCCAAGAAGAAAGTAATAAATGTGGCTAGTAATGAAGTTTTCAGCGATATCCACAGGGGCGATAAATCCGATGCCATAGTTTTTTGGTTAAGAAGGTACTGAATTAGGGCTAGTTTGAATCGTTTGTTCTACGCTCAAACAGCCCTGTCAAAATTTCTCTTGTTAACTATCAGCTACTGTAAAACCTTGTTTTTCAAACACAGTTTTGGCTTCATTCCCCGATAAAAATTGCGCGAAATCCTTAGCCGCATCGACATTTTTACTGCTTTTGAGCACCGCGATGGGATAGACGATAGGAGAATGAGTTTTTTCGGATGCAGTGGCGACAATTTTGACTTTTGGTGTACTTTTGGCATCTGAGAAGTAGACCAGCCCCGCATCAGCATTACCTGATTCTACGTAATTGAGAGCTTGACGAACGTCTTTAGCGTAAACTGCCTTGCTTTTAACTTGGTCAAGAATTTTTAATGAAGTTAAAACTTGTTGGGCGTATTGTCCTGCTGGTACGCTTTTGGGTTCACCGAGAGCGATTTTCTTAATGCTTGGTGAAGCTAAGTCTTTGAAATCAGTGACAACTGTGGATTTTTGCGGTGCAATCAACACTATTTGATTTTTCAGCAAATCCTTGCGAGTGCCATCAACCAATAAACCTTTTTGCTGTAAAGCATCTATCTGTTTAGTTGCAGCTGAGATAAAAACGTTAACGCCTGCACCTTGTTCAATTTGTTGTTGCAAAGCACCTGAAGAACCAAAATTGTATGTCAAATTGACATTTGGCTTTTGTTTGCTGTACAGAGGCTTGATTTCATCCATTGCATCTTTGAGGCTAGCAGCTGCTGATACCGTCAAAGTTGTTGTTTGGGCTGCTGGGCTAACAGTTGAGGATGGGTTAGATGTAGTCGTTTGACTACAGCCGACAATGAGTAGGAACGAAATTAATACCCAACTCGCAAAAGTCAGGATGGGTTTATTAATCATTTGCACTCCTCAAGCGTTCTTTCTTAATTCATAATCTACCAACCTATGAGCCTATAAGCCAAAAAAATTGGTAAATAAATTGCCGATTATCAAGGTTATTACCAATAATTATGGTAATAACCTCAAATTACGATAGCTTCCTCCTCTCGCTGGTGGGATTGCTGTCTCGGATGAAACAAGTGATCGCATTTACAACCGCCTCAATGAGCACATTAAATCTATCCTGCAAGAAGCTTAAGGAAAAAATCTTCGATTATAAGGTATTGAAAATTACTTAAAGCCAAATACCAGTAAGCTCGCAGCTAAAGACAAGATTGAGCTTAATAAGTAAGTAGGCAAGAAAAAATCAAACTATGTGAAGATAAGTAAATATGGACAATGTATCTACGAGGTTACTAAAAGATGGGTGCAAGCAAATAAGCTTAGCCGAAAGTTTCTATCCTATACCAACATGAACCGCTTCTGCTGCATTCTAAAAAAATCTGGCGCTTTCCAGCTTTTGTGACTTAAAGGAATTGTTTGCCGTTGCGGCAAACAATTCCTTTAAGTCACAGCTTTCTATGCTTGATTGGACTCACGGCAAGCTTATCCTTCCAATTAGGACTAGCGGCAAACTTATGGTTCCAAACTCTAAATTTCATCCAAAATTAGCTGACGCAAGAATGAGGGTTATAACGTTGGTGGCGGCAAAGTTATGGTTCCAGCAGCGGCAAACTTATGGGTAAAGTCACATTCACCACTTCACCTTATCAGAGCGATCGCCTACAGTCTTGACTCATTCCTCAGACAGCTATACAATTCAGATTGTAAAGAAGGGGAGTAGCTGCTGGTAATTAATCGCCAGCCCATCTGAATCAACATACTGGCGATGAGCCTGGTTCAGATGACAAGTATAAAATATTTGTATTTGCAAGCGAGACCTTCACTAAGTTCACACCAAAAAGTGTGGAGCTTGGTGAAGTTTTAGGGCTTTCATCAAGCTTCACATCGTTTAACGATTCTTTAGGAGCTTGAAAGAGTGCTAACAGCTTTTACCGCAGGTTTGTTACTAATTACAGTTTCCGAGTTAGGTGATAAAACATTTTTTATCGCCGTGATTTTAGCAATGCACCACCCCCGACGCTTGGTATTTACCGGAGTGGTAGCGGCTTTAGCGGCAATGACAATCCTTTCGGTGATGTTAGGACAAACAGCATCTTTGTTGCCCAAGGTTTATATTCATTATGCGGAAATCGCTTTATTTATTGCCTTTGGTATCAAGCTTTTGTATCAAGGTAGTAAGATGTCCCGTGCAAGTAGCGAGGAAGTAGTAGAAGAAGCCAAAGCTGCGGTAAAGCAAGCCGATTTAGAATTACCACTACGCAAAACACCACTGGCAATTTTAACCGAAGCCTTTATTTTGACATTTATGGCTGAGTGGGGCGATCGCACACAAATTGCGACAATTGCCCTAGCAGCCGGAAATAACCCCATTGGGGTGAGTGTGGGTGCAGTTTTAGGACACGCCATTTGTGCTGCGATCGCAGTCATTGGTGGCAAATTAATTGCCGGCAGAATCTCCGAACGTCAACTCACTTTAATTGGTGGATGCTTGTTTTTAATCTTTGGTGTTGTTGCAGCAATTGAAGGAGCATAATTTTGGGCATGGGGCATGGGGCAACAGTCAACAGTCAACAGTCAACAGTCAAGAATTTTTCCTTGTCTGCTTTGTCTTCCTCATCCCCCCTAGCCCCTAGCCCCTAGCCTCTAGCCCCTATTTTCACTTTTTACCTTCAGGTGTGGGTGTCGGGGATGTAGGCGGAGTAGGAGTTGGCGAAGCCTCGGCGGCTTTATTAATTTCGTCTTTGTACTGAGCAGGTGCTAAAGCTGAAGCAGTATTAAACAAAGGTTTAGCTTCCGCGACTTTGCCTTGTTGCTTCAATAGCATTGCCTTAGCTAAAACTGGGCGAAAATCTTTGGGATCTTTCTTAGTTGCTTGGTCGTATGCAGCGAGAGCTTGAGTATAACGTTTTTGGGAAGCGTGAACTGTACCCAAAAGTACCTGTACGGCGACTGTATCTATACTTCCCGGCTGGATTTTATTCACTTGCGGTGCAGCAGTCAAAGTCTCTTGCAATAAACCAATAGCTGCTTCGGGGCGTTGTTGGCTTAACAACAGAGACACCATACCTTGTAAAGCCTTCAAATCACCTGGTTTTGTGGTCAAAACAGTACGGTAAGCTTGGGCTGCGCCTTCTTTGTCACCAATTTGCTGCTTTGCTTGAGCCAGTAGTACTGCATATTCTGTCTGTTCTGGATTCAGCTTGGCTAGCTTTTCTAAAGGTTCAATCACTCCCTGAATATCACCTTCTTTGATACTTAAGAGTTCTAACCGTGCCTGTAGCAGCCCTTTAAGAGCAGTCTGATTTTCTGGTTCCCGTTGCAAAACCAACTGATAACCCCGAACTTCGTCTTGCAATTTTGATTTTTGGTCAGGCGAAGGCGAATTACCCTTAGTGCTGGCGTTGTTATTCTGGGCTGGGGTTTGTGTATTATTATTAAATGCAGAAATTAAGGGAACCATTGAAATTCCCACAAAAGTAAGAACTGCCAAAGCCAAGACGACCTTAACTATCCAGCTGCGCGGTTGAGACACAAGACTTCTTTCTCCTGAACTTTAATGACATTATCATCCACATAAATCCGAGTAAATCCGAAAGTTAAAAATTTCCAAAACTTTGCGGAATACCGTCGATTGCCTGTGAATTTTATAACAAATAACTATCCACGCTGCTAAAGTAAGTGATGACTTTAGGAGGAGCCGTCAGAATTCTAGCTATGATATGCTTCCCGAAACTAGTCTAAAGACGCTAAATTACACATTTAGTGTAGAAGTGCGTCTTTAGAATGCTAATGGGCGTTCTAAAGTGGTTGGTTGAAAGCAAATATACTTTCATCAGCCGCACAAACGCTCTTTTCAGCTGCCTTCGTAAAATCCCACAATGGGATGTGTCTCCGCCGCAAGGAGTTTTTTATGAATTCCGACCTGATGCCGTCGCCTGAATCTTCCAATTCTTCTGTCTCTGACCAGAGTCCAACTCAAGTAGAGACAACAGCTAGTGTTCCTACAGTAGCAACCAATGACTCTAAATTAGACAATTCGACTGTTAACCCCAGCGACACTAGCTCCAATGGGAACCTAGCCAATCGGCAGCAACCGATTCCGCCGCCTAGTGAACCCATGCAGTACCGCGCCATCGGCTTAGTCCGAGGTCGTTACCGTGCCAGCGATGAACAATTTACTCAAGGTGATCTGCTAACCACAGATGGTGTAGAACTCAATGCCGTTCTCCTAGGACGGATTATGAGTTTAGTTAAGAATCATTTGGATTTAGAACAAGAACATCTGTGGGTAGTTTATCCACGGACAAGACAAGAAAATGACACATTGCACCTCCAAATTGTCGGAGTTTGGGAGCCGGAAAAACTGGCTAAACATTTGACAGAGGAGGATGAGGAAGATTCGGAATTAGAAGAATTACAGATCTTAGATGATACTGTATCTGCTAGTTCCCAAGAATCTACAAGTAACCTCAAACCCTCATCAGACATACCTGATGGTGGTTTTTCCGTTCGTGGTGAAGTAGTCTACCAGTCTTTTGATGCCAAGAGCTTAGTGGTAAAAATCAAACAGGCTCCGCGCAAACCAACTGACAAACCCAAATATTTTAAATTGAAACTGACGGGTGTTTTAACTACCAAAGCAGTAGGCAAGTTTTGGGATTTTCAAGTTAAGCGACAAGCTGACCTATTACTAATAGAAAGTGCAGAAGCGATCGCTGACTTACCCAAAAAGCGCAGACCACCATTCAACAAAGGTGGTTTCCGTGGTGGCGGTGGTGGTGGTGGTGGTGGTAGAAGACCATTCCCCCCCAGACGCGGTTCAGAAACTCCACGCCCAATCAAAAAAATAGGCGGCGATTCCTCAGCTGTGTCTAAACCTGTACCAAAAACGCCGGCTCCTAAGCCGATTAAGCGTCCGAAACCAACCCAAGAATAGGGGATGGGGCATGGGGCATTGGGCATGGGGCATTCGTCCCCCTTGTCCTCCTTGTCCCCCTTGTCCCCCTTCCCTCATCCCTAGCTCCCAATATCAAAATTCCGTCCAGCGGTCTTGAGGTAGAAAAGAACGCTCCATCGGAATTGGGGAAACTGCTTCTGTCAGGGTAAATTTGCCAGCTTCGATCCACTGTTTCAACTCTAGGGCAACTTTTCGAGAAAGAAACAAACTTGCTAGAGGTGCAACACGCACTGTTCTACCTTCAATGGTGACACGCCCAGACTTGAGTTGGGCGTAACTCACCAAACCAAATGTGGGACGAACGCGCCGGGGAATAGAAAAGTCTACAATGGGCGCGACTAAATCTTTATCTTGTACTGCGCAATGTTCTACTACTTGGGCGGATAATACCGGAAATGGAACACCTACGCCCAACATTAATGAAGGACCATAGCTTTTGAAGTAACATCCCCTCACCCAACGAGCATCCATTTGCTTGGCATCACCGATTAAAGCTAATGTGGCAGCAGGCCCAATGGGCGTATGATTGGCTAACCGTTTTTGTAAGGGGAAGTGTTGAGTACCTTCCCAGGCGACATAACCAATACCACCGCCTAAAAAAATTCGCGTTCCGATACCAATAAGTTGTAAATCTGGGTCGTTGAATAAAGGCGAAATCGCACCGGGATTAGAATAAACAGCATTTCCTAACCGTGGTTGTAAAGGCCCAAGATAAGTAAACAATGGGCGATCGCCTCCATTTACCCCTACAATAAAATTTTGATACAGATTACGCGGGTTAAATAAATAAAACTGATTTATCGTTTCCCGCATGATAGTAGTTTCAAAGGTGGCGCGTGGGTAACAATCTGTAACTTGTCCTTGGGCGCGTACTTGGACAGCTTTCCCGGCGATTAAATCTTCTATCACATGACCGCCGCCCCGTTCCCTCACTTCTTCACCATCGTTCGCCTCCACAGCAGAACTAGCACCAAGGTATAAATCTACTGCGCCAAAACCAGGGTATGCTGGAACACCATCTAACCAACAACGGCGAATTTTGATCGGCGGATCTGTATGGCCTAGATTAATAATTGCACCACTCGATTCCATCGGTTCAAAAGTGCCCGTGGTAATCACATCAACTTCCTGAGCAACTTTTGTCACACCAACTTCGGCTACTCGTGCTTTTACTTCTTCAACTGTCAACACCACCGCACGTTGGCAGCTGATTTTCTCATTAATTTCCGCAATTGTGCGCATGTTTAATGTAGCGAATTCATATATTAATTGTGGAGCAATATCGCTGCCACGTTAAATCATTATATTTGTCTAGGGAAACTTTACGAGTCAGGCGATCGCCTATATAAGTAAAATAAGACTGCTGTTATGTGTGGGAAGTGCGATCGCGCCAGCAGATTTTCGTCAACAGAGCAGTTAAAAATTAGGTAATAAACCTGCTTGTTTACAAATCTCATTAGCCGTAATCCGATCGATGGTACGATGGCGTTTTACAGGAATAGTTTTGATATCATTAGTATAAATGGAATGATTTCCTCCTTCTCTTCATAAATAAAAGCCATTTGCTTCTAAATATTTAATTAGCTCTTTTCGTTTGACTGACACACTCAAACCTCTATAGGAATTTGTTCCAGCAAAGCATCACCTGTGGGAATTTCTTTATTTTGTTGACGATAGGCAAGAATCATTTCTTTCGTTGCATCTTGCAACATAGCTCTGCATTCTTCTATGGTTTCTCCTTCTGTGATCACTTCTTGCCATTCAATGAGTTGTCCCATATATCCGCTATTAGTTTTTGTATATTTTGCAGTGTATGTAATTAACATTACTGTGGTTGTGAAGAGAATTATATGATTGATCGTAGCTGATTTTTTGTTGCCGAGGCGATGTCTGACGACAAGCCGCTGCGCGTCTACGCTTGTGATTTTACCATCTCAACAAGAGCGATCGCGCCTATTGAGTAAAATGAGACTGATGTTGAGTGTGGATTTGCGATCGCACAGTAGATCACAGAGAATTTTCAGGGAGCGATCGCGCCTATTGAGTAAAATGAGACTGATGTTGAGTGTGGATTTGCGATCGCACAGTAGATCACAGAGAATTTTCAGGGAGCGATCGCGCTTATTCAGTAAAATGAGACTGATGTAGGCTGAGGATTTGCGATCGCACAGTAGATCACAGAGAATTTTCAGGGAGCGATCGCACTCAGAACACCATCATTCCACCTCAGAACTCGGAACTACTAGCTCAGAACAGGAACATTCTCACTTGAAACAGAAACGTTCTCTTTCAGAACAGGAACATTCTCGTTTGAAACAGGAACGTTCTCGTTCAGAACAGGAACATTCTCACTTGGAACAGGAACGTTCTTGTTTGGAACAGGAAACTTGGAGTTCAGAACACGGAACTTGCAGATAAAAGCTTGATTGATTAGACTGAAAGCTTCAATTTTACTGCTCTGAGGTAAGGCGATGCCTGCGGCGGGCTACGCCGGAGCGCAAATCTGCTAAATTTTGATGTACAGTAACAGTATTGGGATGATTAGCGCCTAAGCATTGCTCAAGAATATCTAAAGCTTGGATGTAAAGGGGTTCGGCTTCGCTGTATCTGCCTTGGGAGTTGTAGAGTACCGCTAGGTTGTTGAGGCTAACAGCGATATGTGGATGTTCTTCACCCAGTAGCTTGCGCCTGAGTGCCAAAGCTTGGATGAAAAGAGGTTCAGCTTCGCTGTATTTGCCTTGGGATTTGTAGAGTACCGCTAGGTTGCTGACACCAGTAGCGACATCTGGGTGTTCTTCACCCAGTAGCTTGCGCCATAGTGCCAAAGCTTTGATTAAAAAGGGTTCGGCTTCGCTGTATTTGCCTTGGGATTCGTAGAGTACCGCTAGGTTGTTGAGGCTAGTGGCGACATCTGGGTGTTCTTCTGCCACTAACTTGCGTGTGAGCGCCAAAGTTTGGATGTAAAGAGGTTCGGCTTCGCTGTATTTGCCTTGGAATTCGTAGAGTTCTGCTAGGTTGTTGAGGCTAGTGGCGACAAATGGGTGTTCCTCTCCCAGCAGCTTGCGCCATAGCGCCAAAGCTTGAATTAAAAATGGTTCGGCTTCGCTGTATTTACGTTGGGATTTGTAGAGTTTTACTAGCCTGTTGAGGCTAGCGGCGACATTTGAGTGTTCTTCTCCCAGTAGCTTGCGCCATAGTGCCAAAGCTTGAATGTACAGTGGTTCAGCTTCGCTGTATCTGCCTTGGAATTCGTAGAGTTCTGCTAGGTTATAGAGGCTAGTGGCGACATTTGAGTGTTCTTCTCCTAGCAGCTTGCGCCATAGTGCCAAAGCTTGAATGTACAGTGGTTCAGCTTCGCTGTGTCTACCTTGGGAATAGTATAGTTTTGCTAGATTGTTGAGGTTAGCGGCGACATCTGGGTGTTCTTCTCCCAGTAGCTTGCGCCATAGTGCCAAAGCTTGGATTAAAAAGGGTTCGGCTTCGCTGTATTTGCCTTGAGAATAGTAGATTCCCGCGAGGCTGTTGAGGTTAGAGGCGACATCTGGGTGTTCCTCTCCTAGCAGCTTGCGCCATAGTGCCAAAGCTTGAATGTACAGAGGTTCGGCTTCACTGTATCTGCCTTGGGATTCGTTGATTTTCGCTAGGTTGCTGAGGCTAGTGGCGACATCTGGGTGTTTTTCTCCCAGCATCTGGCGTTTGAGTGCCAAAGCTTGAATGTATAGAGGTTCGGCTTCGCTGTATTTGCCTTGAGAATAGTAGATTCCCGCGAGGCTGTTGAGGTTAGAGGCGACATCTGGGTGTTCCTCTCCTAGCAGCTTGCGCCTGAGTGCCAAAGCTTGGATTAAAAAGGGTTCGGCTTCGCTGTATCTGCCTTGGGATTCGTAGAGTTTTGCTAGGTTGTTGAGGCTAGTAGCGACATCTGGGTGTTCTTCTCCCAGCAACTGGCGTTTGAGTGCCAAAGCTTGAATGTACAGAGGTTCGGCTTCGCTGTATCTGCCTTGGAAATGGTAGAGTGCCGCTAGATTGTTGAGGCTAGTGGCGACATCTGGATGTTCTTCTCCCACTAGCTTGCACCATAGTGCCAAAGCTTGGATGCACAAAGGTTCGGCTTCGCTGTATCTGCCTTGGAAACTGTAGATTTGCGCTAGGTTGCCGAGGCTAGTAGCGACATCTGGGTGTTCTTCTCCCAGCAACTGGCGTTTGAGTGCCAAAGCTTGAATGCACAAAGGTTCGGCTTCGCTGTATCTGCCTTGGAAACTGTAGATTTGCGCTAGGTTATTGAGGCTAGTGGCGACATATGAGTGTTCTTCTCCCAGTAGCTTGCGCCATAGTGTCAAAGCTTGAATGTACAAGGGTTCAGCTTCGCTGTATCTGCCTTGGAAACGGTATATTAATGCTAGGTTGTTGAGGCTTTGTGCGATATCGGGGTGTCGTTCTCCCAGCAGCTTGCGCCTAAGTCCTAAAGCTTGGATATGCAAGCGTTCAGCTTCGCTGTATCTGCCTTGGGATTTGTAGAGTACTGCGAGGTTGTTGAGGCTAGTGGCGACATCTGGATGTTCTTCTCCCAAACATTTTTTGGTAACTTCTAGACACCGCTTGTAGCAAGGTAATGCCTGATTATACAATCCCTGACCTTCATAAAATCTACCGTTACCGACAAAAGGCCAGGGTAAATCATCATTGCTGACGTATTGAATGAGATTATTCGCTACTTCATCTAGATGAGGTATTGCAGGGGAGATTGTAGTGATTTTCTCAAGGGTGGGGGAGTCAGGAATATCTTTTGCAACTGCTACCATTACCCGACAAAGCGATCGCTTAAATTCCTCTGCCTGTTCTAAACCTGTAAGCTTATATTGGAAAAACTCCCGCAATAGTGGATGTAGTTGATAGATTCCCTCACCTTTACGCTGGAGTAAATGCAAATTCAGCAGACTATCATCTCTAATTTCCTCTAAATCTTCGGCATCTTCCTCTGGTAAACACTGTTCCACCAACACCCAAGGTATGGGTGCGGCGGCAAATAAACTTAATAAACAGCCCAGTTGTTGATCATTCTCCTCTAATTCTTGCCAACTCAACTCAAAGGCTGCTAACACACCTCGTTGTGCTGTCATGTCGGCTTCCGACTTAGATTTAGACAAAGAACGCTCATCTAATCGCTTGTTCTCCAACCGCCGCAACATTTCTGCTAAAGATAAATCCTGTTTCCGCGCCAGATAGCGCCCCACTAATTCCACACCCAAAGGTAAATATCCCAGCCACTCACACAACTGATTTGCTAAAGCTAATTCTTTTTCAACTCGCCCCGGTGTTTCTTTGAGTAAAGACTTTAATAATTCCAGCGCCGCCTCTGGTTGCAGCACATCCAAAGATAATTGTGCTATCCGCCCCAATTTCTGGCGCGTAGTCATCAGCACTTTAAACCGAGAAGATGATGACGGTAAATAAGGCTTGACTTCTTCATAGTCGCTGACATCATCCAACACCAGCAGCACCTCACCCTCTCGCCAACGCCGCCAGCAATATTGCACTTGGGCGGGTAAACCTACATCTGTTGGCGGGTTTAAATCAAGCTGCGTTCTGGCAAACTGGACAATTTGAATACCTATATCTCCAGATTTTGGCAACAACCAGCAAAGCCCACCGTTGTATGTTTCGCGGTACTGGATGGCATATTGTAAGGCGAGTTCTGTTTTCCCAACTCCCCCCATCCCCGCAATAGCTGCAATGGCTATACTTCGACTACGCTCAGTAACCACTTGTTGATTTTGCAGCAAAAGTTCGTGGAGTTTTTGCAATTCTGTGGCGCGTCCGACAAATTCCACCACCCCACTCAGGGGTAAATTTTGCGGTATTTCGTTAGCGAGATTTGACTTTACCTGTTCTCCTCCAGGCGACGGTAGTCAGTTGTAAGTGTTGTGCTGTTGCTCAATTATGACTTGTTGGGCAACCGTTGATCCTTTCTCGACTTTGATTTCATCCGCTAATTTGGCAAAGTTATTGACAATAGATGGCTGCGCTTGGATTTTTGTTACTAATTTTTGAATTTCTTCAGCACCCTGAGACTGTTCATTGTTAACGGCTGCTTCTACTTCTCGCACTCGTTGAGCAATGTCGTCATCTTTATCTGCTGCTGCTTTCAACTCCAGCACTGCTTTGCCATAATCTAACGGCTGCTGTGAATTTTGCTGTGTCCCATCCGCTAGCCAGGGTAACTTATTTTTATGATGTAGCTGTTCAATTAACTCACGACTTTTGTCTAATGCAGCTTCCCCAAGCTTTTCGCCAGTTTTTTCTAAAGCCTTAGTTAAAACTATAGTAGCGATCGCTGTTGCAACTGCTGTTAATGTTACAGGTTCCATAATAATGAAATAGTTAATGGCACTGGGAGATACAAATACAGTTCTGTGTATTTCGGAAATATATCACACCGAATTAGCAATTAAAAAGTTAAATATCTAATAGATTAGCATTAGCCTTAATTATGGTACAGAATGCAACTATCGATGCCAACTTATTTTTAGTGTGTGGGCTTGGCAATTTAGGACAGTATTGTGTGTCTGTTCTCAAAGAGTTTGGTGTCAAGGTAAATGCGATTGAAGTTGCAAATATTCAAAGATGGGAAATTCCCGAATTACCTGATTTAGTAGACAAACTCATAATTGGTGATTGTCGCCAACCGAAGATATTAGAACAGGCAGGAATTAGACAGTGTCGGGCAATTTTGATTGTAACTAGTGATGAGCGGGTGAATATTGCTGCTGCATTTGCCGCGCGATCGCTCAATCCGAAAATTCGTCTGGTGATTCGCTCCGCACAAGAAAATCTCAATGAATTACTCAGTCAAAATTTGGGTAATTTTGTCGCTTTTGACGCTACCCAATTACCAGCCAAAAGCTTTGCGATCGCCGGCTTAAGCAGTGAAACTAGAGGCTTTTTCACTCTAGAAAATCAGTTACTACGAGTTTTTAGAGTACCTGTAGATGTTTCCCATCGTTGGGGTACTCATCCCCAAATTCATGAAATTAATACTGCTCATCGCCGAGTTTTAGCTCATGCTAGAGCCGGAGAACCTGTACCAAAAGCATTCTATCAATGGGAGCCGAACACGCAAATTTTACGCGGAGATACTGTTGCATATATTGAAGTCAGCGATGTCTGGGGACAAGACGCGAAGCGTCTACGCCTCCCTACTCGCACAGCACAACCTGTTACCAGTCGCAAGCAATTCTTTTGGGCACTGATCGTTGGTATGAGATGGCAAAATCTGCGCCACAAGCTGAGTCAATTTTGGCAGGATAGTAGCCAAACCCGGCGTGTAGCTTTGGTTGGCGGTTTTCTGATGCTGAGTTGGTTTTTCTGCGGGACTTTACTATACAAGCTACAATATCCCAAAATCAGCTTCCAAGATGCCCTGAATGTCTCTTTAGTTTTAAGCATCGGCGGCTATGATAACCTATTTGGACAGCTACAACTACCTTTTGAAATTCCTTGGTGGCTGCATTTATTCAGCATCACTCAGACTGTAGCAGGTACAGTTTTTGTCGGCATTCTCTATGCCATTATGACTGAACGTGTCTTAGCTGCTAAATTCCAGTTTTCTCGGCGGCGTCTCCCAGTACCCAAAGCCGAGCATATAGTATTAGTTGGTTTAGGGAGAGTTGGTAAGGGTGTAGCCCAGCTATTGCAAGAACTCAAACAACCTTTGGTAGGTGTTCATGCCACTGAACTAGACTCAGAGATATTATCCACAATGCCGTTGATTATTGGCAATATTAAAAATGCTCTCAGCCAAGTCAATCTGGCAACTGCCAAAAGCGTTATTGTTGTAACCGATGATGAAGTAACTAATTTAGAAATTGCATTGACAGCCCATGCTAGCAATCCGACAGCTAATTTAGTAATTCGCACCTACGACCCCCATTTTAGTGAGAATGTGGCGAGATTACTACCTTATGCTCGGGTTTTAGGCGTTTATGCTCTGGCTGCGGAAGCTTTTGCAGCGGCGGCGTTTGGGGAAAATGTCCTGAATTTGTTTCGCCTCAACGGACAAACTACACTAGTGACTGAATATCAAATTGAAGCTGATGATACTCTCAATGGCAAATTGCTGGCTGAGATTGCTTATGGTTATGGGATAGTACCAATTCTCCATGCCAAAGCTAGCCAATCCAATTCTAAGTTGATGCCCTCTGATGATATCAAACTAGCTGTAGGCGATCGCTTGGTAGTTTTAGCAACTATTGAAGGATTGCAAAAAGTAGAACGGGGAGCGATCGCACCTGGGCAATTGCAAGTCCGAGTAGAATCGGCGCTGACATCAGAAGCTGCATTTGAAGGCGCAGCAGTAATTTCACGGATTTCTGGCTGTGATATGCATACAGCCAGAACATTAATGAACCGACTGCCTGGAACTTTACAATATCCACTTTACAAGCACCAAGCACATCGTTTAGTCAGTGAATTAAGTAAATCTCAAGTCCAGTCTCGTATTGTGTCTGGATAAGGGGGATAAGGTAGACAAATGACAAATGACTATTGACTATTGACTCCTAAAAAACCAAACTCCGATTTAATATTCCAACGCCTACCGTCGTGAATTAATAAAGTCAACTTGTCAGCAGTAAACTCAAAATATAATTGCCGATTTTCAAATTCAGCCCAAGCAGCTTGAAAATTCTGTCGCGTTAAGTCCCGAAAAGCAACTGTCATGTGGGGTGCAAAGGGGCGGGTTTTCCCAACCTTGTCAACAATTCCCAAACTTGCTTCTACATGAGCCGTTAAATCTCGTTGCAAGGTTAACAGTTCTTGGCTTCTGACTACATCTATATATATGACGCGCGGTGCAAATGCCGCAAACCCACTTAATGTAATAGGTAGCAGCTGTTGCTGGTTAGCAAACTCCAAAATAGAAGATTCTAGTTGTGACATATCCCTATGTGCCCATTCAAAGGGCGGTTGCAGGGTAATGTGAGGCGGGGACTTTTGCGCGTGTCGGCTGGCGTAGTTATCAGCAAAGTATTGCTTGATTTGGTTAACGTCATCTTGAATATCTGGCGGTGGTAGCAAGGCAATGAAAAACAGGCTCATTCAATTTTAGATTTTAGATTTTGGATTTTAGATTTTAACATTGAGCAGCAAAGACTGGTGGGAAGATATTACGCCTTTTGTGAGAAATTTGGGTTGATCATTCCATGAGAACACTGGGAAAGTATAAATAACGTAGCTGTGTTGATATTAAAATTTAAAACCTATATAAAAATATAGTTAATTTTTTATATGGTGATTGAAACTAACAAAGTCAATTTTGCTTTTCCCTACTGTATGAGCCTAATATACGTAGGGTTTTTTACTTTTTAAAGTTGAAATATTTGGCAGTGAAAGTAGGCAGCCATGAAAATAGTTAATGCACAGTATAGAGTTTGATTTTTAAAGAATTAGACAAAAACTTGTGACTAAGTTAGTCACACCATAGTCACAAATAAATCATAAATTATCAGTATAAAGTTAATAACCCCAATAACTTTTCTCAGCCTTCTGGTATATAACTAGATGCCGAAACTCAGGAGATAGTAGAAAGCTTTATCTTTTTCTCTGTAGGACATCTGGGTACTTGTAGTGGGTGATAATTCTGCTTGCCAATATTTGTAATCTAAGTGGAAGATTTATGTTAGCAGGAGAAGAAGCTGTAAAAATCTTTGATAATTTTCATAACGAATATGTACAAGCTAAGATTGTACCTATTTCATTAAGACATATTCAACAAATTGAATTAAGTTGGAAGCCTCAACTTCAAAATGAAAAATGTTGGGATAAAAACTTAGATATAAGCCAATATTTAAATGAGCCGAGAACTTATGAAGTCTGTGTACTGGAATACGACTCAATTGCTCAAGGTTTAATAGTTTTACAAATTACCAAACACTATTCTAGGTTAGAAATAGGTAAAAATTTAATTTATGTAAACTTACTAAATGTAGCTCCTTGGAACCGTGCATCTATTCAAGAAATAAGGAATTATAAAGGAGTAGGAACTATTCTACTGTTCTTCGCAATTTTACGTAGTTTTAGTTTAGGCTTTCAAGGAAGAATAGCTTTAAATTCTGTAAAAGAAGCTGAAAATTTTTATCAAAGAATGCCTTTTCTAATTGCAGGTTATGATTTATTTGACTTGGAAAATAACGGCAAAATTGTTAACCTAAAATATTTAGAGATGCCGGAAGAACAAGCAGAATTAGTTATGCTAAATTTATATTTAAGTAGTTATTTGAATTAGATTTTAAGAGGATCTCTCACGACGAGTGGGGGAGCTATTGTCAGTAGACTGAAATCTTTAGATCTGATTCTATAAGCTGAGTTTATCATTCACCTAGAGAAATCAGCTTTTGTACATTTCTGCAAAAATGGTACCATAAACTACTATTTTTTAGCGTAGGCGTAGCCCGCCTCAGGCATCGCAGAATTTTTTGGTCTACTTAAATTACAATACCAATACCAAAATTCTAGAGGTTGGAAGTAGATGCCGACTTTTGTGAAAATTGAAGCAGGTAAAGTTGATAAACCTACCTTTGACCAATACATCCCCGCCCATAAAGCTTACATTGAGGATTTGATTGCCAAAGGACACAAAGCCAAATCAGGTTATTGGGCAGAATTCGGCGGCGGGATGATGCTGTTTGAGGCGGAATCAATGGCCGAAGCCCAAGCAATTGTAGCCCTTGACCCATTGGTACAAAACGGTTGTGTGAATTATCAGTTACACGAATGGCGAATTGTTGTGGAATAACATCCAATTACGGAATTTTAGTGTTATATTGTTAAGAGACCTGGACCTATGCGACTTCAACGCCCAAATCTTGTCAGGACCGGAAGGTAGCAGCAATACGGGATGCTTGTGGTAGGCGTAGACTCCGGGTCGCCCTATTTTGAGGAGCGTTCAGCAGCAATGCCTGGTTTTGGAGATATTGTTCAAAAAGCTTTTTACCTCGGTGTTGGCTTAGCTTCTTACGCAGGTGAGAAAGCTGGGGGAAAATTAGCGGAACTGCGATCGCAAGTCCAAAAACTGGCAGATGAAATGGTGGCAAAGGGCGAAATGACCACAGATGAAGCCCGTCGCTTTGTCGAAGATATGATGAAGCAAGCGCAACAGCCCCAATCATCTGGTGCAGATACAGAAAAAACACCACCTGCTGAACCCCGCCGCATTGAAATTTTAGAAGACGATGAAGAACCGACGGTGAAAAATTCCGCAACCAATGATGATGATGATGTCGGTGGATTGCGTGACCAAGTGCAAAAACTGCAAGAAGAGTTAAAACGGCTGCAACGCAACGAGTAGTCAATAGCAGCAAAAGAGCGATCGCACAAAACCCTGTCAATATATGGGTTGTGCTGATTGTTTCTATGTTTTATGCATAGAAGCGTAGCGGTTACCTCCACGAGAACGCCTTAAGGCAAACCTGCTTGATTAGGCGCAAAAATTTTATATAAATCCATAAAATCATCCAAGCGCTGGGAAGCCGACTTTTTCAAGAGGTGGGATGAGCTTAACCCCCGTTTATACATCGCCAATTTTTGAATATACTTGATCTAGGAGCGCGGCGGAAATAAACAAACCATTGCGAAAAGTAATTACGAATTACGAATTCCAACGCATCTGTACTATTACTTCCAGCCAGGCCACACAAAGCGCTGTATTTATAGCTAGTAAAGGCGTTAAGTTTATGGACAATTGGCAGAAAGATTTGATGGACATCATTGAGACAGTGGCTGATGAAGTAGAGGACTTTTTCCTCGGCATGAGTGACATAGTAGATGAGATAGTAGATGCTGTTTTGGAACTCACAGAAGAAATTACAGAACAAGTACAAATGACAATTGCTACTGAAGTTGACCAGTATTTACACGACTTAACAGAACCCATGTTAGAGGTTTACTGGGAACTAGAAGACGTAGTAGCAGATGTAGATTTGGGTTTTCCTTATCCAGTTGAAGCCACACCAGACAAAAACCCCGCCTGCGTTGGTTGCACTCACTACCACGGTCAAGTATATGGTGGTAACCTGTTAGTTTGTGCCATGCATCCCAACGGTTGGGATGATAGTAATTGCCCAGACTGGGAGCAAGAGTAGGCGATGAGGGAGTAGGGGAGACTGTTGACTGTTGACAGTTACCATCTTGACAAATGACAAATGACAAATGACAAATGACAAATGACAACTGACACCACACAAATGAAGTATGGCGAACGCGAGATTGAGGAAGGACAATTAATTACCTTTCCAAATCCGCGTGTGGGTAGGCGATATGACATTAGCATTACTTTGCCGGAGTTTACCTGTAAATGTCCGTTTTCTGGCTACCCCGATTTTGCAACGATTTATATTAGCTACGTTCCTGATGAACGAGTAGTGGAATTAAAAGCGCTTAAGCTTTACATTAACAGTTACCGCGATCGCTATATTTCTCACGAAGAGTCTGCTAATCAAATTCTCGATGATTTTGTTGCCGCTTGCGATCCTTTAGCAGTGACGGTGAAGGCAGATTTTACTCCTCGCGGTAATGTGCATACTGTTGTCGAAGTGCGGCATCAGAAGTCAGTGTAATTCGTAATGACGCTCGTTCCTCGCTACCGCTTCGCTAACGTAATTCGTAATTAGCTGACGGAAATATGAATTTTCGTGTTTGGGCGGGGTTTGCTGATTTAATCCAGGGAAACCCCGCCTTATTTGTATCAACGATCAATATTTACGCGCTGCAATCAGGCATGAAGCATACATGCCCCTCTGGTCTCGAATCAGTATTTTCCCTGGCACTGATGGGGAAAATCATGTATATACTATGTATTAATTATTATTTTTCTGGAAAATTAACACTTAATTTTGCTAAAAGTGTTATTTAATACAGAAAAATATCAAAAAAAATGTCATATCATTGGACATTACCACTCAAAAGCTTGTCTATCGTAGCTTATATGAGGGTGATAGTTACAGCTAGAATCGATATTTTGGTCTAAATTATTGATAGAAGCAGCTTTATAGTACTGATACTGTGCTAAAAACGGAAATTTCGTCATCTCACTCTGATACCACTGGCAATGCAACAGAAGCACTTGCTAACTTTGATGCTCAATCCTTAGTTTTACCTGGTACGCCGATTAGCCCTAGTCAGGCGCTCATCAGTAAAACTCCCTATCTCGCCCCAGGATTAGGAGCATTAACTCTCGAAGAAACTGCGATCGCTCATCAAGCTTGGTTATATTTCCAGCGTAACTGGAACCAGGAAACCGGCTTGGTGAATTCGGTTGAGGGAATGAATTCGGCGACAATCTGGGATATCGCAACTGCGATCGCGGCTTTGGTGAGCGTTAGAGAACTCAATTTGGTATCTGGATATGAATTTGAAGCCAAAATGAGCAGAATGTTGCAGACTCTAGCTTCTATGGCTTTATATAAAGGGGAACTACCTAACAAAGTTTACAATTCTCAAACTCTAGAACCAGTGAATTATGGTCAACTAGAGACCAGAGAAGAAATTGGCTGGTCAGCTATTGATATCGGACGATTGGCAATCTGGCTGAAGATTGTCGGCGCAAAATATCCATCCTTCCAACCCAAAATAGAAGCTGTTTGGCAACATTGGCAAGTTCAACGTCTCACCCGCAACGGACAAATGTATGGTACTACCGTCATCAACGGTAAAGAACAGTACCACCAAGAAGGACGCTTAGGCTATGAGAATTACGCCGCCTATGGGTTAAAACTCTGGGGATTGAATGTTGATCAAGCATTAAATTATCAATCCCATGTTGCCTTTGCCAATCTTTACGGCAAAGGTGTACCTTACGATCAGCGGAACCACGAAAATTCGGGAGCTAATAACTACGTTCTGAGCGAACCTTATATCCTCGATGGGATTGAAACCGGATTTCAATCTTTGCCTAAAGCTTACGCTGACAGGATTTTAGCCGCTCAGGAAGCTCGCTATCTCACGACAAAACAATTAACAGCCGTTACAGGAGACTACTTAGATCGTCCTCCCTACTTTGTTTACAGCAGCTTGTTTGTCAATGGAGAAGCTTGGGCAACTATTACAGATACTCAAACAAAATACAATAATTTGCGGTTCCTTAGTACCAAAGCAGCTGTTGGCTGGCATGTACTTTATAATACGGCTTACACGCGTCAGCTATTTAATTTTGTCCAAAGAAATCTCAATACTCATAAGGGTTGGTATAACGGCTTTTATGAGTCTCTCAAGCAACCGATTCAAATTTGGACGGCTAATAATAATGGATTAATTCTTGAGAGTTTGCTGTATAAACAGGTTAGACAGCCTTTAACTATTTGGGCTGGAGTAAAATCTCCAGGTTTTCCTAGCAAAAAGGCTGCTTTATAAACATTACCTTCGCCAACCTTGGGCGTAGCTGACAAATAAAAAACATCCCAATCATAAATTTGCCTATCCTATCACTTGTAGGGCGGGGAAACCCATTGGTGTCAACTTAACGTGAAACCCTTATCAAGAAATGATTTTGCCTTTTCACGCTTCCCATCAAGATCCGCCCTACCCCACCCCAGCTTTGCTGACGCAAAACGTCCCCTCCCCGCTTGCGGGGAGGGGATTGAGGGGTGGGGTAAAATGCCTGTGGGATAAGCCTTTTAACTTAAGTTAACACCAATGGGGGTTTCCCCGCCCCTACAATGTTTGATTCGCCGCACCCTTGGTAGGTGACGGACTGGATTTATTGGTTAGGGACATCCAATTTTTTAAATACCCAATAAATTTGGAGTGCGTTCACGTAGCGTGTCCGTTGGCGCAGCCTCCCGCAGGGAAGGGCAAACGTCTCGCTCGCTGATGTTCATTCATCGAGCAAGATGCTCGCACTACAGAATATGGGTAATTTATTTTTTGTAAGTCCGTTATTGAGTTTTTCCAAGGGTGAGTATTGCGGAAAATCTAGTTTGCGACTCGTAAATTAAGTTTGCGACTCGTAAATTAAGTTTACAAATCAGAATTTAAGTTTGCGAATCGCAATTTAGCATCATAATTGAAAAAATTGCGAATTAAAGCAAATTTTACGAAAAATATCTTTATTTAGCTTATTTGCTCATACATAGGCGCTATAACTTATTCTGGCTTCTATTGATATTTTCCTAAAGGCGATGTCTGTAGAGTTGCTGTTACGCTTATACGCATCAAAGAAATGACTACAGGCGATCGCAAAAATATTGATATTTGTTAATGCCGAGCCAAGATTTAAAGATTTATAATTTAATATGCATTTAAGTGAAAAATTAATATCAATTGTTTTTATTTTAAATTAAACTTTTACGGCTCGTTATCTAGCAAATCACTATCGCAAGCGAATTTTTGAGATGAAAATTTTAGTTGTCGAGGATGACGAGTTACTCGCAGAGGTACTCAGAGAAATTCTCACTAACCAAAACTATGCTGTCGAAGTTGCTAATGATGGTAAAGCTGGTAGGGATTTAATTGAAACTTATGACTATGATTTAATTTTATTGGATGTCGTGTTGCCTAAGTTAGATGGCATCAGTCTTTGTCGTCATATCCGCTCCCGTGGTTTGCAAATGCCCGTGCTATTACTAACAGGATGTGATAGCAGTCATGAAAAAGCAATTGGGCTAGATGCAGGCGCAGATGACTATGTAGTTAAACCGTTTGACCAAGAAGAGTTGGTGGCTCGTGTCCGTGCTTTATTACGTCGGGGGGGAACTACAGCGCAACCGGTACTGGAGTGGGGTAATTTACGCCTCGATCCTAGTAGCTGTGAAGTAATTTACGATCGCGAGTTGCTGTCATTAACTCCTAAAGAATACGCCCTGTTAGAATTATTTTTGCGCAATAGTCGCCGAGTATTTAGTTGCGGCATGATTTTGGAGCATCTCTGGTCTTATGATGATACTCCAGGGGAAGAAGCTGTCCGCACCCATATCAAGGGCTTGCGGATGAAACTGCGCCATGTGGGAGCGCCTGGTGATTTCATCGAAACAGTTTATGGTATTGGCTATCGCCTCAAGCCCCAAACAGTAGAGGAGCAGGGAAATAAAGCAGGATTAGACCGCCCAAAATCTGCAAATATAAGCAAATCACAGCAACAAACACTCGCAGCAGTTGCAGGAATTTGGCAGCGATTTCAAGGACGAGTCAAAGAGCAGGTGGGGCTGCTCGAGCAAGCTGCAACAGTTAACTATAAGAGTTTAAGTCCAGAATTGCGATCGCAAGCAGCCCAAGAAGCCCACACCTTAGCAGGCTCTTTGGGTACTTTTGGCTTACCTCTAGGCTCGAAACTAGCACGTAAAATTGAGCAACTACTGAAATCTGATAAAACTTTGACGCAATCAGATACCAGTAAATTAAAAACTTGGGTGCAGCAATTACGTCAAGAAATTGAAAGCAAACAGCAGGAATCGACATCTCCCCCAGTAACTGCTGATGAGAGGCCTTTAGTATTGGTGGTTGATCGCGAACAATCTTTAGCCGCAAATCTCGAAACAGAGTCTGCTAACGGCAATCTCCAAGTGACAATTGCCACTAGTATTGAAAATGCCAGACATGTAATCTACCGCGAGCATCCCAGTGTGGTGCTGCTTGATCCTAGTGTTTCTGATAATCAAGAAGAAAGTTGGAGTTTACTAGCAGAACTTTCCCAGAATCAGCCTCCTGTACCTGTGCTAGTGTTGACTGAGCAGAGTGATTTTACTCATCGTTTACAACTAGCGCGTAACGGCGGACACACCTTTTTGCAGAAGCCGATGCCGACACCACAGGTGTTAGAAGCAATTACCCAAGTACTGCAACAAGCTCCCCATGCGGAAGCCAAGATATTAGCTGTAGACGACGATCCGCAAATTCTGGCATTGTTACAAACTTTACTCAGTCCTTGGGGTTTGAAAGTCATCGGCTTGGAAGATCCGCGACAGTTTTGGACAACTTTGCAAACGGTGTCTCCAGATTTGCTGATTCTGGATGTGGAAATGCCTTACACCAATGGGATTGAAATCTGCAAAGTAGTACGGAATGATCCCCATTGGAGTGAATTGCCGATATTATTTCTCACAGTTCATAGTGATGCGGAAATTGTTAACCAAGTATTTAGTGTTGGTGCTGATGATTTTGTGAGTAAGCCGATTGTCGGCCCGGAACTTGTAACTCGGATTATCAATCGCTTAGAGCGGATTAAATTGTTGCGGCGCGTCACTAATAGTCAGAGTACCCAAAGTGAGGCAAACGTTGCAGGTATTCCTTCTGCCTCCTGCCCTCTGGACACTGCCTTGTGTGATAAAGTAGCTGAACCAGAGAATCGCTGGCGGGCAATTTTTGATGCTGAACCAGATTGTGTCAAAATTATTGCCGCCGATGGGACTTTATTGGAAATCAACCCCGCCGGAATTGTGATGCTAGAGGCTGATAGCAGCGTAGCGGTGATTGGTAAATCAGTTTATTCTTTGATTACACCAGAATATCAAACAGCATTTCGCCAATTCCACGCCAGTATCTGTGAGGGAAATAAGGGGACTTTACAGTTTGAGATGGTGAACTGTCAAGGTAATCGTCGCTGGATGGAAACTCACGGTGTACCCTTAGCCAGCGAAACGGGTGGAAAAATAGTAAATTTGGCAATTACGCGAGACATTACAGAATATAGAAGAGTAGAAACAGAAATTCGCCGGGTAAATCGGACACTTCAGGCGTTGAGTAATTGCTCGCAAGTACTTGTGCGTGCCAAAGATGAGTTAGATTTGCTGCACAGAATTTGCCAAATGATTGTGGAAGTGGGTGGCTATCGCTTGGCGTGGGTTGGTTTTGCTGAAAATGATGGCGAAAAAACTATTCGCCCGATCGCGCAAGCAGGTTATGAAGATGGATATTTGCAATCTCTCAACCTCACCTGGGCTGATACAATTCATGGTAGAGGCCCATCGGGGACAGCGATTCGCACAGGTCAAACCGCGATTATCCAAAATATTTTAACTGATCCTAATTACGAAATTTGGCGGTGTCAGGCAAGTAAGCAAGGCTATGCAGCATCGATATCTTTACCGTTAATTGCCGAACATCAAGTATTTGGGGCGTTGAATATTTACGCCACTGAACCAAATTCCTTTGATAGCGATGAAGTAGAATTATTGCAAGCACTAGCCGCAGACTTAGCTTATGGGATTATGGCATTGCGCAATCAACGCGATCGCCAACTCGCCCAAATTGCACTCCAACAAAGTCAGCAAAGCTACCAACAGCTAGTAGAACTTTGCCCAGAAGCGATATTTATTGAAGGCGACGGAAATTTTGTCTTTGTCAATAGTGCCGCAGTCAAGCTGTTTGGCGCAACAGTACCCATAGAATTACTCGGTAAAAAAATACTTGATTTGGTTCACCCCGACTCACAACAGGCTGTGAGCGAAAATTTCCGACTTTTAAAAGAATTTCACCAAGAAATTCCCCTACATGAAGTACAATTTCTGCGGTTGGATGGAACTGCGATCGCTCTGGAAATAGCCGCCGCCCCTTGTATCTACCAAAGTCAACCAGCTTCGCAATTTATCGCCCGGGATATTACCAAACGCAAGCAAACCGAAGCATTTTTACATAAAGCTAATAACGAATTAGAATTGCGCGTTGCCCAACGCACGGCGGAGTTAATTAGCCTCAACCGCAAATTACAATCAGAATTGGATGAACGCCAAAAAATTCAAGAACAACTGCGGATCTCCCAAGTAAAATTTGCCCGCATCTTAGATATTGCTGATGATGCCATTATTTCCATCGATGCCCAGCAAAAAATTACATTATTTAACCAAGGAGCCGAAAAGATTTTTGGCTATACTGCCTCTGAAGCCATCGGCAAGCCCCTAGATTTACTATTACCATTACGCTTTGCTCAAGCCCATCGTCACCATGTCGTTGACTTTGGTACATCTCCTAACCTGGCTCGGAGAATGGGAGAACGGCGAGAAATATTTGGTCGTCGTCGGGATGGGACAGAATTTCCGGCTGAAGCTTCGATCTCGAAATTAGATCAGGGAAACAAAGTATATTATACAGTAATATTGCGTGATATTACAGAGCGTAAGCAAATCGAACGGATGAAAGATGAGTTTGTTTCCGTTGTCAGCCACGAACTCCGCACACCACTAACTTCAATTCACGGTTCCTTAGGAATGCTCACCAGTGGTTTACTGACAGCCACATCAGAGCAGGGAAAACGTCTACTGCAAATTGCTACCGATAGCACCGATCGCCTAGTTCGCTTGATTAACGACATCTTGGATATAGAGCGCATCGAGTCGGGTAGGGTAAAAATGGAACGGGAAACCCGCAATGTTGCTGAGTTAATTGAGTCAGCAGTGAATATTATGCAGCCTTTAGCAGAGAAAGCTGGGGTAAAACTCTCAATTGAGAGCTTATCAGTTGAGCTATGGATAGATCCAGACCGAATTGTCCAAACTCTCACAAATCTGCTGAGTAACGCCATTAAATTTTCGACTGCGGGCGCAACGGTTTGGTTAGTAGCAGCACAGGAAGAAAATGAAGTTTTATTTACAGTTAAAGATACCGGACGGGGAATACCAGAAGACAAACTGGATAGTATATTTGAGCGCTTTCAACAAGTTGACTCCTCAGATTCACGCAACCATGACGGTACAGGTTTAGGTTTAGCAATTTGCCAAAGCATTGTTCAACAGCATGGCGGACGCATCTGGGTGGAAAGTAGACTAGAGGAAGGTAGTAGTTTTTACTTTAGTATTCCCATAGTGCGATCGCCCCAGGCTGTAGAAATAGTCCCGACAACTCAGCACCCAGAGATGAAGAATCACTACTCACCCCTGGTGCTAATCTGCGACGACGATCCGGTAATTACACAGGAAATGCAAACCCTACTGGAAACAGGTGGTTATCGGGTAGTAACAGTGACTACCGGCGAAGAAGCGATCGCCTTAGCCGCAAGTCAACATCCAGATGTGATTTTATTGGATTTGTTAATGCCTGGGATGAATGGTTGGGAAACAATGGCAGTATTAAAAGAACGGGCAGATACCAAGGATATTCCGATTGTGATTTGTAGCGTCTACAAACCCAGTTCCCAGAATCAACCCAGTGTAGACTTTGCTGATTGGGTAAGCAAACCAGTCCCCGAAAATTACTTGTTACAGTCACTCAGACAAGTAGTCGCTAAATCTTCAGTGCGAATGCGGATTCTGATTGTTGAAGACGATAACGATTTAGCCCAACTGCTAATTACCTTGTTTGAAAGACACGACATTGAAACCTTCCTCGCCCAAACGGGAAGGGAAGCAATTCATCTCAGCCAAAAAGTCAACCCAGATTTATTAATTCTTGACTTAATTTTGCCAGAAAGCGATGGATTTGCAGTGGTAGATTGGTTAAAAAAGCACAATCAATTATGTAGCACCCCTGTAGTGGTTTATTCAGCGAAAGATTTGGACGAATCAGAACGCAATCGACTCAAATTAGGACATACAGAATTTTTAACCAAAGGACGTGTAACAACTCAAGAATTTGAACACCGCGTCATGGAGCTACTTCAAAGGATGACACAAAATCAACAAGAAGGTGGTGGTGATGAAACAAAAGCGAATTCTCGTTGTTGATAACGAAGAATATATTCAAGAAGTTGCCAAAATTTGCTTAGAAACCGTCGCCGCGTGGGAAGTGATGACAGTCAGTTCTGGTAGAGAAGGCATAATGAAAGCCGAAACTTGGCAACCAGATGCAATCCTGTTAGATGTAATGATGCCAGATATGGACGGGATCGCTACCTTTGAGAAATTACAAGCAAATCCAGCCACCAAAAGCATTCCCGTGATTTTGTTAACCGCAAAAATCCAGGCTGCGGATCGTCGCCGTTATGCACAGATGGGAATGGCAACTGCGATCGCAAAACCGTTCAATCCCCTAGAATTGGCTGGACAGATTGCGACGGCTTTGGGTTGGTGAGGATGAGGGGGATGAGGGAGACGCGGGGACGCGGGGACGCGGGGACAGGGAGAATGACAAATGACAAATGACAAATGACAAATGACAAATGACAACTGACAACTAACTATTTTTAATCAAATGTTTTTGGAAGGCGACGACGACGGCTTGAGTGCGATCGCTTACTTCTAATTTCTGTAAAATTGCATGAATATGAACGCGCACTGTTCCCGGTGCAATATATAATTCATGGGCAATTTCTTGATTAGTTTTGCCGGCGGCTAACAGCGAGAGAATTTCTTGTTCGCGCCCAGTTAGGGGATTGACAGGCTTTGTGATGTTTTCTAACTCCGGAGGCGATGGTTCAGAACTCAACGAAGAACGAATTTCTTTAGTTGCAGTTGCATCCCACCAAGAAGCACCAGCCGCTACAGAACGCAGGGCTAAAACTAATTTTTCTGCCGCAATTCCTTTGAGACAGTAGCCTTGTGCGCCTGCTTCAATTAATCTTGTAATTAAAGGTTTTTGCGAATGGGAAGTTAAAACTAAAACTGGTAGCAGAGGATTTTGCTGTTTAATTTCTCTACAAGCTTCAATTCCGCCAATTCCTGGTAAACCCACATCCAACAGCACCACATCTAGAGGAGTTTGCTTAACTAACTCAATAGCTGTTTCACCATCTTCAGCTTCAGCGACAATCTCTAAACCTGGTTCTTGTTGCAATCGCACACGCAAACCCAAGCGGAAGAGTTCATCGTCCTCAACAAGGAGAATTTTGATCATTTGTCAGTTGTCAGTAGGGGCGGGTTTATTTAGATCATCGCTGATCGGTGAGGATATCTGTCAACCCGCCCGTACAGTTGTCCGTTGTCTTCTTCCCTAGGGCGTGTTTTCAAACTCATCGTTATTCCTAAGATTCCGCGCCGATCCCCCCAACCCCCCTTATTAAGGGGGGCAAAAAATCCTTCAAAGTCCCCCTTGTAAAGGGGGATAATGGGGGATCTAAGACTTTGAAAACACTCCCTATCCCCTATCCCCTTGAAACGGGTAAATGGGCAATTTGAAAGCAAATATTGCACCAGTGGGTATTCTGTTCTCTGCCCAAATTATACCTCTGTGAGCTGAAATAATTTGGCGAGAGAGATAAAGCCCCAATCCTGAACCTTTGGCTTGGCGCTGGCTATGTCCTTGATAAAATCGTTCAAATATATGGGATAACTCTTCTGTCTCAATCCCCGCACCTGTATCTAAAATTTTTACAACCTGGTAAGTAGTTTGGGGTTCTAAAACTACTTCCACCCTTCCCCCGCGCCGGGAATGATTAATTGCATTCACTAACAGATTATTAAAAACTCGTTGCAGTTGCAGTGCATCACCTTGAACCCATAAGGCGCGTCGCCAATCAGAATCACCATAATTCACCGAGAGATGAACACGACGATTGGCGGCTAATTCAATCAAACTAGCAGCTGCATCTTCTGCTAAGTTCGCTAAATCTACAGGTGCTAACTCCAGCTTTAAGCCTTCAGTATCGTTGCGATAGATATCTAATAAAGTTTCTAAAAGTTGCAGGGAAGTTTTATGGCTGCGTGCCATTGTATCTAAGACTTGTTGCTGGGTAGGTGACACAGAGCCAAATTTTTCTTGTTGAAAGGCTTTGATGGTTTCCATTGCGCCCAGCAACGGCGTTTTTAAATCATGGGTGAGTGTCGAAGCAAAATCTTCGCGGACTTTGACTAATTCCTCTTGCGATTCTAACTTGGCACGAGCCAGAGCGATCGCTTCTTGGGAACGACGCAGGCGATCGCTTAACACACCTGTGACAATTAAAGCCAAAACTGCGATCGCGCGACTTGCAACTGTGGATGCTTTGATTACTCCACCTTCTGGTAACCAAATATTCAACATAGTTAAGCAGACAGCAACCACTGTCGCTTGAAAAGTTGCAATTCTCCCAAACCATGAATTTGCTAATAATATAGGGCCTGTATACAGATAGCCAAATACATATTCAGTCGGGGTAGAAAACTCCATGAACATGACAGTGAGAAATAGCGCCAAGATGACTGTAATTCTACTCACTTGAGAGTTATTGGGCATTGGGCATTTGTTATTTGTTATTTGTCATTCTCCGCGTCACCACGTCACCGCGTCACCGTGTCTCCTCATCCCCCCTCCCCTTACTAGCGAGATGTTCTCCAAAACTCTGGTGTTCTGCACTTGCCAAACCTTGCTGCAAAACTTCTAAGACTTTAGCTAAATTTCCGGTTAATAATGCTGCTTTATCTAACCATAAACCCGGAAAAACTTGGGAACAAATCACACCATCAGCATTCGGTGTTAGCTGAATATATTCGCCTTCCTGTAACTTGAACCAATCAAATTCACCGTCATAAACTCGCCATACTAAATACTCTTGCACTTGATTACGGCGGTATACTTTTAACTTGTCGTGTAAATCTAGAGAAACACTACTAGCTGCAACTTCCACAATTAACTCTGGCGCACCTTCAATATAGTCATCATCGCTAACACGCGTCTGTCCCCCATTGGCAATTCTCAAGCAGACATCTGGTTGAGGTTCGTTATCTGCATCTAGACGTACAGTGGAATTATCAGCGAGTTTAACGCCTGGTGTAGCCACTTTGTAAAGTCCCAACCAAATGATAATATCAGCATGGGGTTCACCATGACCTGTAACTCGTAACGGAGATGCCATATACACAATTCCTTCAATCAGTTCTGCTTTTTTCACTTCAGGCATAGCATGATAACGACGCTCAAATTCAGCGCGAGTGAGTTTATCACCGTTTTCCAAAGGTGGAAGGGTTGAGAGAGGTATGATAATTGTGCCAGGACGTGTAATCATATTTTGATTTACGGCAATTTCACTATTAATCTCATTTTAAGGAGTATCTGTAGGGTGGGCATTGCCCAGACTACTAGTGGTCTGTCCCATTAATTTTGCGAGGCTGCTAGATCCCCGACTTCTTTAAGAAGTCGGGGATCTGAACATCCGCGACTCATCAGAATTAATGGGATGAACCACTAGGAAAGGATCTAAACGCTCTAAACGATAAATATAGGCATCATAAACGCTACCTATATCAAAAATAAGCCTGTTTTTATATCTTCTATATCTTGTATCTCTTAGCAAAACAATTGATGATGAAAGTAAATTAACAATTTGTATTACAAGTTACGAATTATCGATTGGTATAAATCATGCTACAGGGATGGATTCAGATAGCATTAACGCTAATAATTGTAGTAGTAATAACTCCATTTTTTGGCAGATATATGGCGCGTGTCTATCAAGAACAGCGCACTTTTCTCGACCCAACTTTAAACCCAGTTGAACGATTGCTTTACTCTTTGGTAGGCGTTCCCACTAAAGCAGATATGACAGGTTGGCAGTATGCCAGAGCCATATTGTACAGCAATGTAGTGATGGGTTTGCTGATATTTTTCATCATCATGAATCAAGGATGGCTACCCCTAAACCCGACTAAGATAGGTGCGCCAACTTGGGATACAGCATTACACACAACCATATCTTTTATTACTAACACCAACCAGCAGCATTATTCGGGTGAAACCTACCTCAGTTATGCCAGCCAAATGTGGGGGCTGGGATATCATATGTTTACCTCGGCGGCGACTGGGTTGGCGGTGGGGATTGCTTTTATCCGAGGTTTGACTGGTAGATCTTTGGGCAATTTTTATGTAGATTTAATTCGTTCAATCACGCGGATTTTGTTACCTATTTGTATTGTCGGTGGTATTGCTTTGATGGCGGCTGGTGTTCCCGAAACCTTAGCAGGGCCAGTTGTCTTCCCCACCTTAGAAGATTCTAATATTAGTCAGGCGATCGCGCGCGGCCCGGTTGCTCATTTTGAAATCATCAAGGAATTGGGAGAAAACGGCGGCGGCTTTTTCGCTATCAACTCAGCCCACCCTTTTGAAAATCCCAACCCCTTCACAAATTTAATTGAGATTGTGGCGATGATTTCAATTCCCACATCTCTGATTTACACCTATGGTTTGTTTGCTAATAACACCAAACAAGCTTGGTTAGTCTACGGGATGGTGAGTGTACTTTTCCTAACATTTTTGACGGTTAACGCCATTGGCGAATATAACGGTAATCCGGCTGTAAATGCACTGTTGGGCAGTACACAACCAAATTTAGAAGGCAAAGAAGTTAGATTTGGTTGGGCACAGTCGGCGCTGTTTGCCACATTGACAACAGGGACTATGACTGGTGCTGTTAATAGTATGCATGATTCATTCATGCCTAACGGTGGTTTTGTCACTCTGTCAAATATGTTTCTGCAAATCATTTGGGGTGGACAAGGTACGGGAACAGCATACTTGTTTGCTTACTTGATTTTGGCAGTATTTGTCACAGGTTTGATGGTAGGGCGCACACCAGAATTTCTTGGACGGAAAATTGAAAAGCGTGAAGTGGTGCTGGCGAGTTTTTTGATTCTCTTAGTTCACCCCATTGCCATTATGATACCTGCGGGCATCACGTTAGCATTTCCCGACCAACTCGCAGGAATCAGCAATCCCGGCTTTCACGGTTTCGCGCAAGTTATCTACGAATACGCCTCCGCTGCGGCTAATAATGGTTCAGGATTTGAAGGTTTAGGAGATTCTCAACCATCACCAATCGCTATTGCAACCGGTGCAAAAACCACCGTAACAGCTTTGTGGTGGAACCTCAGTACCTGCTTTAGTTTACTTGCAGGACGCTACATCCCGGTTATCGGGTTGCTGTTACTTGCAGATAGTCTATCTCGCAAACAACAAGTCCCTTTCACCGCAGGCACATTGCGCACCGACACCGGATTATTCACAGGTGTCACCGCCGGCGTAATTTTAATTCTCGGCGCACTAACATTCTTCCCCGTTTTAGCATTCGGCCCCATCGGCGAGGCTTTTTGGATTGCGAAAGGGATTGGGTAGTTAGTTGTTGGTTGTCTGTTGTTTGTTGTCTGTTGTCAAACTCGAAGTTTTAGTTTTAAAGGTGCAACGTTCAGGTTTAAAGCTGCAATGTTCCGGTTCAAAACCTCAAAATTCCAGTTCAAAGCTGCAACGTTCCGGTTCAAAGCTGCAATGTTCATGTTCAAAGCCTCAACATTCAGGTTCAAAGCTGCAACGTTCATGTTCAAAACAGCAAATTCCGACATCAAAGCTGCAACGTTTAGGCTCAAAGGTGCAAATTCCAGCATAAAAGCCGCAACTTTCAAGTTCAAAGCCTCAACTTTCAGCCTCAAAGCCTCAACTTTCTCCATCAAAACCGCAACAGACATCATAAATTCTCAACGCATTTTACCCCAATCACCTCTCCCTTGTCCCCCTTGTCCTCCTTGTCCCCCTTGTCCCCCCCACTCCCCTTTATGACAACCAACATCGACTCATCCCCCCGCCCGCCCCGTGTTCCCCACGGCACTCGTGACTCCCGCAGACACACGCCGAAAGCAGATATGCGGGGACTTTATCAAAAAGCAATAAAAGAGTCATTTGTCAAGCTCAATCCCCGCATTGCTGTCAAGAATCCTGTGATGTTTGTGGTTTGGGTAGGGACAATTGTTACATTCTTAGTAACTATTGACCCCAATTTATTTGGTACATTACAGGCGGATGTCAACCAGCAACGCTTATTAAATGGGTTGATTACCTTCATTCTCTTTTTCACAGTTCTGTTTGCCAACTTTGCCGAGGCTGTTGCTGAAGGAAGAGGTAAAGCCCAAGCAGATTCTTTAAGGTCAACCCGTACCGATGCGATCGCGCGCAAAATCCTGCCCGATGGTACAATTGTCCAAGTCAATTCTCCAGAATTACGCCGTAACGATTTAGTAAAAGTCATTGCCAATGATCTGATTCCGGCAGATGGCGAAGTAATTCAAGGTATCGGTTCGGTAGATGAGTCAGCAATTACTGGAGAATCTGCCCCTGTACTCAAGCAACCAGGTACAGATATAGCTAGTTCCGTCACCGGCGGTACACGCCTACTTTCAGATGAATTAACAATACGCATCACCGCCGATCCTGGTCAAGGCTTTATCGATCGGATGATTTCCTTAGTAGAAGGAGCAGAAAGAACTAAAACACCTAACGAAATTGCCTTAACAGTATTATTAGCCGTACTTACCCAAGTCTTTTTAATTGTAGTTGCAACCATGTCTCCCTTTGTCAACTACATCGCTAACTTCATCAGTACAGTATTTGGTGCGGAAGCCGCAAACAGTTTACGTGCAGGTGCTAGCGTTGCCATCTTAATTTCCCTGTTGGTAGCTTTAATACCCACAACCATCGGTGGTTTACTCAGTGCAATTGGGATTGCTGGCATGGATAGAGTCGCCCAGTTTAACGTTATCGCCACCTCTGGGCGAGCAGTAGAAGCCTGTGGTGACATCAACGCCTTAGTGCTAGATAAAACTGGTACAATTACCTTGGGAAACCGCATGGCTGATGAGTTTATCCCTGTAAATAGTTATACAGTGGAAGATGTCGCCAGAGTTGCTCTCACAGCCAGTGTATTTGATGAAACACCAGAAGGCAGATCAATTGTCAAACTAGCCGAAAATTCAGGAATCACGGTTGATTTCGACACCAAACAAGCCGAAGGTGTGGAATTTTCCGCCAAAACCCGGATGAGTGGAACAAACTTACCCAGTGGGAAACAAGTGCGTAAAGGAGCAGTCGATGCAATTAAAGGCTTTGTGCGATCGCGTGGTGGTAAAATTGCCGATGATGTAGACGCAGCCTACGAGCGAGTTTCCCGCTTAGGTGGTACACCCTTAGCAGTCTGTCAAGATGACCAAATTTTCGGAGTTATCTATCTCAAAGATATAGTCAAACCAGGTTTACGGGAAAGATTCGATCAACTCCGCCGTATGGGTGTGCGCACCATCATGCTGACAGGAGACAATCGCATCACCGCAGGTGTAATTGCGCAAGAAGCTGGCGTAGATGACTTTATCGCCGAAGCCACACCAGAAGACAAGATTGGCGTTATTCGCAACGAACAATCCCAAGGTAAACTAGTCGCCATGACAGGCGATGGTACCAACGACGCACCCGCATTAGCCCAAGCCAACGTAGGGGTAGCCATGAACTCCGGTACTCAAGCCGCCAAAGAAGCTGCTAACATGGTGGACTTAGATTCCGACCCCACCAAATTAATTGATTTAGTCACCATTGGGAAACAATTGCTCATTACCCGTGGCGCATTAACCACCTTTTCTATTGCTAATGATATCGCCAAATACTTCGCCATCATCCCGACAATCTTCGCCGCTGCTGGAATTGGCGCACTAAATATTATGGGACTCAAAAGCGCCCAATCGGCAATTATTTCCGCTTTAATTTACAACGCCTTGATTATTCCCGTACTGATTCCCTTAGCACTCAAAGGCGTAAAATTCCGTCCTCTCACAGCGGATCAACTATTAAAACGCAACATTTTCATTTATGGCGTAGGCGGTATTATTGCACCCTTCATCGCCATCAAACTCATCGATGTCATCTTACCTCTTTCTTAACCTCAAATACCTCTCTTTCCCTTGGCGTACTTGGCGTACTTGGTGAGACCAGCCCCCGTCTTGGCGGCTTCCGTCACGATGGGGGACTGGCGAACCCGTTAGCGCAGCGTTAGCGAGTCTTCGAGCGTCAGGGCGGTTCATTTAAAAAAGAATCTCACGCAAAGGCGCAAAGGCGCAAAGGTACAAAGAAAAATCATCTCTCTGCGTCTGGGCGGTTCATTTCTCTTAAAAATAACTACTCAACTATGAAACCTCAACTCTCAATCCAAACACTTGCAGCTATCACCGAAATCTTCTCAGATTGGCGCAAACAAAAACTGCCCTTATACCTATTCCTAGGAATGTGCTTCAACCTAGTAGTTGCGCCTGTCGTATATGCAGCCACAGGCGAACAATTTTCTCGCACTCAAGCCTGGGCTTTAGGATTATTAGGAATAGCAACCCTAAGCCTTTCCATCTATTTATTCTTTGTCATGTTCGTACCAGAGAAATTCTAAGAGACTTACTCGTAAAAAAATATTTCCTTGCTATTGTTCACAGTCAACCGTCAACAGTCAACCGTCAACAGTCAACCGTCAACAGTCAACCGTCAACAACTTTAACGGAATAATTTATTTTTTGGAGTTCCCTAATGAGTTTTACCACAGAAGCCAGCAGAGCAATTCGTTCTACATTTGTACTTTGGATTATTGGCGCAATTATCTACCCATTTATGATGATTACTGTTGGGCAAATTGTATTTCCATCCCAAGCCAACGGTAGTTTAATCAAAGATGATCAGGGTAAGGTTATCGGTTCTGCCTTAATTGGTCAACCCTTTAAGAGCGATCGCTATTTTAACACTCGCCCCAGCACCACCAGCTACAGCACCGCCGATCCCAAAAAAGATGAAGCTGGAATTCTCCAAACCGGGGTTTCTGGTGCTAGTAACCTCGCTCCGAGTAATTCAGCCTTACTAGAACGCATCAAAGGTAAAGATGGCGATTTCAACCGACTTAAAACAGCAGGTGTACAGCCTACCGCAGATTTACTTTACACCTCTGGTTCCAGCCTTGACCCCCACATTACCCCAGAAGCAGCCAGAGCGCAAATTTCCCGTATCGCCAAAGCGCGAGGAATTCAACCCCAACAGTTAGAAACTTTGATTAATCAAAATACTGATGGTCGCTTTCTGGGTATATTTGGTGAACCTGGGGTTAACGTCTTGAAATTAAATCTCGCTTTAGATGCATTAAATTCGTAGTTAAAACTTCTCGAAGCACCGAAGCACTGACGAACTCATCAAAATTTTTAACGGTGAATGTTCAATAACTCGACAAACTCGCCCGACAGCGCTTACATCCGTCCTCACCGACGCGGGAAACATAAAATATTCATCGGTATGGCTCCCGGTGTCGGTAAAACCTATAAAATGTTGGAAGAAGCCCATCAGCTCAAGCAAGATGGTATTGATGTTGTCATTGGTATCTTAGAAACTCATGGACGCAAAGACACAGCCGAAAAAGCTCTAGGGTTAGAGGTGATTCCTAGAAAAGTCAGTATTCGCGAGCAAGTGACTTTAGAGGAAATGGATACAGATGCAATTTTACAGCGATCGCCTCAACTTGTGTTAGTCGATGAACTGGCGCATACTAATGTACCGGGTTCTCCAAGAGAAAAGCGCTACCAAGACGTAGAAGTAATTCTCGCCGCTGGAATTGATGTCTACTCCACCGTTAATATTCAGCATTTAGAAAGTTTAAACGACTTAGTAGCCAGAATTACAGGCGTTGTCGTGCGAGAACGGATTCCCGACAGGATACTAGATGAAGCTGATGCGGTTGTCGTCATTGATGTAACTCCCGAAACTCTCGAAGAACGCTTGCGAGAAGGCAAAATTTATGCATCAGAGAAAATCCAGCAATCCCTAGAAAACTTCTTTGTACGTCGTAACTTAATTGCTTTGCGAGAACTCGCTCTGCGAGAAGTTGCAGATACAGTTGAAGAGGGAGCAAACACTTCTCCATTGGAAGGACAAAACTGTAATATTCACGAACGAGTTTTAGTTTGTCTGTCTACCTATCCTAACTCAGTACAATTGCTGCGTCGGGGCGCACGTATTGCTAATTATATGAATGGGCGACTTTATGCCATTTTTGTCGCCCACCCTGAGCGATTCCTCACCAAAAAAGAAAGTTTACATATTGATACCTGCGAGAAATTATGTAAAGAATTTGGTGGCGAATTTTTACACGTCAAAAGTCCCAATGTTTCCCAAGAAATTGCTCAAGTTGCAGCCAAGTATCACATCACCCAAATAGTCATTGGTGAAACCCAACAGCCTAAATGGAAAAGATGGCTGAAAGGCTCTTTTACCCAGCGATTGATGGAGTTAATTAGAAAACAAAATATCGATTTACATATCATCGCCACAGAGAAATAATTTGTCAGTTGTCAGTTTATTGAGAACAGAAAGCTTGTACCATAGCGACCTAAATGAGTGGGAAAATTTATCGTTGAGGTAGGCAACAGGAAATAAGGATTTAAGAATATACTTTGTTTTTTCACAAATGATTTAGGAATGTTATAGAAATCTTAAATCATTTGTGAAATATTTTATAAAGGTTGTTAACAGTCAACAGTCAACAGTCAACTGTTAACAATTAATAAGTGAACTTATCTTTTGGTCTTCCCGGATCGTAGGCTTACTGAGTATTGGTTAAGTGAATTAAGTGGCACATATACAGCCACAATATATTTTATGCAAGATTTGATAAAAATATATCCTTATACGGATGCGGTGTATGTTACCCGATCGCCCGCTCAAAATTGAAGTTAAGTTGTCATCCTCCCATCCTCAGCTATTGGAGGGACTGGATTTATGGTTGCGTTTAGGTTTGATATCGGATACCCAAGTAAGGCAAATTTGCCGAGAGTTTCTGGTGTGTCCGATGGTATTGAACCCTCAGAGAGTTAAAGCAACTGCTGATCCTGTGAAACCATTACCTGTAGAGATGTTACAGGTAACTTCTATACCATCGCCTAGCAGTAAGTTACCAGTTGAACCAGCAAAACCCAACTTCTTCACCACAATGTTGCAGTCTTTGGGTGAGGAATTGAGTGTCCGCTGGTTGCTGTTTTTAGGAGTATTTTTAGTAGTGGTATCCTCTGGGGTACTAGCTGCTAGTCAGTGGGAAAAGTTTCCGGCTTCGGGACAGTATGGGGTTTTATTTGCTTATACTTTAAGTTTTTGGGGTTTCGGCTTTTGGGCGGCGAAACAAAACAACCTAAGATTAACGGCGCAAACATTGCTGCTGGTGACTCTGTTGTTAGTACCGGTTAATTTTTGGGCAATGGACAGTTTTAAACTGTGGCACAATCCTTTAGATTGGATCACAGTGGCGATCGCAGCTCCTACCCTAACAGTGATGACTGTTTTACTTTTCAGTAATCGCCTATTTTTTATTAATGTCCGCACCGATAAGTTACTGCTAATCAATATTCTGGGGTTATCTTTCTTACAATGGGGTTGGAAATTACCGAACTTTCCCTTAATTGCCGTGTACTTGGCAATGATCGGCACAACTATTATTACTATTTATCACAATCGCTACCGCCGTCAGAAAACCCCAGATACTTCAGCTAGTGAAGGTAGTAGCCGCATTAGTGTAGGTATTAATTTACCTGCTGCCGTGATTATTTATGCCTTAATCGTGCTATTAGTGCGGGCAATTTTTATTGTCAACGTAGATGTTACTCAGCTAGGGTTAGCGATTGGGATTTGCGGCTGGTTAATGACTTGGTTAGCACAGCGAGAGATGCGGGAAGAAGACACGGAGATCAAGGGACGCGGGGACGCGGGGACAGAATTCTCCTCGTCCCCGCGTCCTCGCGTCTCCCCATCCTTCATCATTTGGGAAAGACTAGGCAGTATTGTACTATTCTTAGGTTGGTTGGTTGCAGTCACAAATTATCCTTGGCAAGCAATAGCTGTGAGTGGGTTAAGTTTGCAGTTTGTGGGTAGTCGCTTGCAGAGGTATAGTTTACAGACTGATTTCGCCGGAGTATTTGTTATTGGCTTACAGACGATTTGGTTAGGTTGGCGGTTAGTACCTGCAAATATTCAAGCACAAGCGATCGCATTTGGTACGCAATTAACTAATTCCCAAAATCAACCTGGGGCGTTGCTGAGTATTGCTTTGTTTCCCTACCTCATTTTGATGGTGGCGCTGACAAATCGTTTTTATCGGGCGCAAAAGCGAGATTTGGTACTATGTGGTGATGCGCTGACGCTAATATTGGGAACTGTGTTAACTACGATCGCTCTCGTAAATCCTATATTGCGATCGCTCAATTTACTATTATCTACCATCACCCTGCTTGTCATTACCAAACGCCGCTTTCCCAGACAAAGAGAATCTTCTCCCTTGCCCTATCTGACTCATATCATGGGAGTATTGACGCTTTGCTCAACTGTGAATTGGCTATTCCCAACTTTGGGTAGGGAATTCTGGGCAAGTATTTTGTTAATTTTGATGGTAGCAGAGTGGGGATTAAGTCTCACTCCGGGAATTTGGCGACTGAGTTCATGGCATATTGGTTTAGGATTAGCCGCTACTAGTTTCATTTTACTTTGGGGAAATACAGCATCATCTTGGTCTGGTGTTGTTCAAAGTCAGCACCAGTGGGGAATCATCTGGTTAGTTACGCCTTTAACTCTCACAGGTATTGCTAGCCGTAGCCATCGAGAAGAACGCACGATTAATACTACCTTGAGTGTTATATCTTTAGGATTAGCTCAGTTACTAACTATACAGCTACCAGGGATAAGATTAATTGGTTTAGCAGTAGCTGCGGCGTTGATGTATGTCAATACCAGTTATTTAAGATACGAAATTACAGCCGCAATTACCCTGGGTTTTGGACTGGGTTTTATCGGCACGCTGTTATGGGAAGGAATACCCGGATTACCCCATTTAAGTGTAATGGGTTGGTTGTTGGTCGGGGCGATCGCTACTTTAAGTTTATGGTTAGGGCGTGCAGTTTTAATCCGCCAAAATAACGAACTAGCAAGGATTTATGCCGCCGCTAGTGATAAATGGGCGATCGCATTATGTAGTCTAGAGTTATTCTTACTTACAGTCCATTCCCTCGCTGTGTACGAGAAATTTCAGACACCAGGAGTTTTATATTTAACTAGTATTACCATTACTTTAACTGGTATTGTCTATCGCAGTTGGCGCGAACCTAATAACTGGGCGTTTTATGCTATTGGTTGGTGCATGGAACTACTGGTAGCAGAAATCCTCGGCTTTTGGGGACGTTCGACAGTGAATATGGCGATCGCCAATATTGCCTTAGGTTTAAGCGCGGAACTTCTGGGAGAATGGTGGCGACGACGTTATCAATTAAATCGTCTCACCAGTCTGCATATTCTCCCATTGGCATACGCACTCTTAAGTGTCATCCTCCGCTTAGATACCTTTGAAAGTTGGACAGGCTTATGTTCTCTGGGCGTAGCTTTAATTTTCATTGGTGTGGGGCGCAGAACTGAAAAATTCCAACCCCTGCTGTATTTGGGAATCGTGGGTGTTTCCCTTTCTGCTTATGAATTGTTGTTTTACCAGATGTCGCAAGCCAAAGGCGGTGCTTATGGTGATGCATTAATTGCAATGGCGGCTTTGGGTACAGGCATTATGTACGCCTACCGGATTTTATCACCTTGGGTAGGGGATTATTTGCGTCTGACTCCAAGGGAATTAAAAACTATCGCCCATCTTCACTGGGCTTGGAGTAGTTTGTTATTACTCGCTGGAATTATTGCGCCTATCGCCGTGAATCGCCTGTTAGGTTTGGGTACAGGGATTGTCTTGATTCAGTATGCGATATTTCAAGGCAGGAATATCACTGCTTCTACCCAAATTATGGGTAACATTACCATAGCAGAGATATGGGTTTATCTTGGTTTATTACAGCTAGCCGCCCTGAGAATATATTGGCGAGGGACAATTGTCGAGCATCTTCTCAGTCATGTATTAGTACCTTGGAATGCTGCTATCTCCTGTGTCTTCGCCTACTTTCTCTACATTTTACCTTGGGAGGATTGGGGATGGTCAAAAAGACCTTGGCAAAACGCCGCGTATATTATCCCATTGATAATTTTAGCCGAAACCAGCCTGAAAGTTTACCCCATAACTTTAGCGATCGCGGCTTGTTACTATATCTTCCTTGCCAAAATTGAAGACAACATCCGCTTTACCTATATCAGCGTCGCTTTAATTGATTGGGCACTATTTCGCATCTTCTCAGACTTCCGCCTCAATGATGGTTTGTGGTATGCCACAGTAATTGGTTTATCCTTACTATATATTGCCCAAATAGATCCCCTACTCAGGCTACCAGAAGGTAAAGAAGCTCGCCACAGTTTAAGGATGCTTGGCAGTGGATTGATTTGCGGCTGGGCAGTGTTTTTTAATCAAGATACCGCCTTAATACCCGGAATTTTCAGCTTAATTACCATTTTTGCTGGATTAGGACTGCGCATCAGAGCATTTCTCTACATTGGTACAGCCGCATTTTTATTTACTAGTATTAACCAACTAGTAATTTTTAGCTTGCGTTATCCATTTTTAAAATGGGTTGTTGGTTTGTTCGTAGGGATAGTCTTAATTTCTATCGCTGCTAACTTTGAAACTCGCCGCGCCCAAATTAGTTCTTTATTGCGCAATACCAATGATGAATTTCATCACTGGGAATAGAATTAATTCGTAATTCGTAATTTAATTTTAGAATTAGGGTGTGTTATTGCTGAGAGGTTGTTTGAAAAGTCAAAATCTATACTAAAAACCTCTCTCCAAACCTCTCTCCTGCAAGGAGAGAGGCTTTGAAACCCCCCTTCCCTACAAGCAGGGCTGTTTCATTCGATAATGAGGCGTAATTTGTCAATATCATTGGCGATGTTTTTTTGATATAGAAGTGAGAGAAAACCTACATTTCAACCCAGGAAAATCAAATTTTCGCCTAGAAAATTCGCGCGATTGCGAAACATAACCCTTGACATTATGAGCCTTTGAGGGAATGAAACAGCCCTGCTTCCCTACAAGGGAATGGGGGGTTAGGTTTTTGAGGCTTAGATGTTACCAAAAATACTTTTCAAACATCCTCTGAGGGTAAAGCACCTTGGACAATTAAATACTAAGTTGAAAAAATCAGGCAACAAATCTGATTGTAGAGACGTTTCATGAAACGTCTCTACAGCAGTTTTGGATAAATTCAATTATTATAGCGGTTATCGGTTGAGTCCAATACACTCTTTTGGGCACGGCAGTGTTCCCTACATGCGACGATATAATTTTGTATTACATCCAAACCAGAAGCGCTATATATAGATAAAATTTATAATAAAGCCAAGCTAAATTATGACACGACAAGAATTAGTAACACAACTGCAAGCATTAAATGCAACTGAAAAAGCCGAAGCCATACAAATATTGACTAAAACTTTAAGTAATGGCTCACTAGGAATTACCAAAACTATCGGCGTGTGTGGTGGAGATGCTTGTATTGCTAACACTCGCATTCCAGTTTGGTCACTAGTAAATGACCGTCGTTTAGGAATGAGTGATGCTCGCATTTTAGAAGCATTTCCCCATCTTACTGCTGCTGACTTAGTAAACGCTTGGGCTTATGCAGATGCAAACCCAGAAGAAATTGAACAAGCAATCAGAGAAAATGAGGAAGTAATGCTAGAAAATCTGGAATATTGAAAATTGGCACCTCTTTATACAGATGAAAACTTTCCATTACCAGTGGTGGAATTTCTTCGCGCGTTCGGTCACGATGTCTTAACAGCTAGGGAAGCAGGAAATGCAAATCTGAAAATTCCTGATGAAGATGTATTAATGTTCGCCACAAGAAATGAGCGAGCAGTTTTGACCCGTAATCGTCGCGATTTTATCCGATTGCATCGTTTACAACCAAACCATGCTGGCATAATTGTCTGTACAGAAGACCCAGATTTTGAACAATTAGCAACTCATATCCATGAAATGATTTCTGCTGAAACAAGGTTAAAAGAAAAATTGATGCGCGTTAATCGTCCAGCAATATGAACAAGATGCTAGAGGGATAGAAGAAAAATTGTTAAGATTAATAATTACAGTTGGAACTAAACCATATTAAATTATACAAAATGTCAGTCAAAATTAAAAATAACCAGTCAGAACAATTTGCTAGTGATAATAACTCTGGGATTTGTCCCGAAGCCTGGGAGTACATGCTGCAAGCTAATCAAGGTAGCGCTCCCGCCTATGGAAACGATGAATGGACGCAAAAAGCAACCGATTATTTTCGCGAACTTTTTGAAATTGATTGCGAAGTATTTTTCACCTTTAATGGTACAGCCGCCAATTCCCTATCTTTAGCTGCACTTTGTCAGTCATATCACAGTGTCATCTGTCATGAAACATCCCACATAGAAACAGATGAATGTGGCGCACCGGAATTTGCTTCTAACGGTTCTAAATTACTACTAGCTAAAGGTGAAAATGGCAAGTTAACAGCAGAAGCTATAGAGACGCTGGTAACTAAACGCACTGATATTCATTATCCCAAACCAAAAGTAATTAGCCTTACCCAAGCAACCGAATTAGGAACGTTATATACACCAGACGAACTTTTAAGTATTAAAGAAACTGCTCGCCAATATAACTTAAAAATCCACATGGATGGCGCTCGGTTTGCCAATGCAGTCGCCGCATTAAATCAAAGCCCTGCTGAAATTACTTGGAAAATTGGTGTAGACGTGCTATGTTTTTGTGGCACAAAGAATGGTATGGCTTTAGGCGAAGCGATTATTTTCTTTAACAAAGCTTTAGCCGAAGATTTTGATTATCGTTGCAAACAAGCAGGGCAACTAGCATCAAAAATGCGGTTTATTTCTGCCCCGTGGTTAGGTTTATTAGAAACTGGAGCTTGGCTAAAAAATGCCCGTCATGCAAATCAATGTGCTGCCTATTTAGAAAATAAATTATTGAACATAGATGGCGTAGAAATGATGTTTCCTAGAGAAGCCAACGCTGTTTTTGCTAAACTACCCGAACAGGCAATTCACATCTTAAAACAAAAAGGCTGGCAGTTTTATACATTTATTGGTGTCGGAGGAGTCCGTTTTATGTGTTCTTGGAACACCACACAATCGAGAATTGATGAATTAGTTAATGATATCAAAAATGCGATTTAAGTCATTAGTCATTAGTCATTAGTCATTAGTCATTTGTAAAAGGGAACAGGGTAAAATGCGTGAATTTTGAATTGTTGATCTCCCTTGTCTCCCTTTTCCCCCTTGTCTTCCTTGTCTCCCTCATCTCCCGTCCCTTGGCGTACTTGGCGTACTTGGCGGTTTGGTAAAAATAATTATTCTCACTCAGGTAAGATTGCTATAGTAAGTATCGAAAAATCTTATCAAATAATGGTTGCTGGAGATTGAATATTGACTATGGCTAGGAAATTATGTTTGCTAGCTATAGCGAAGCTCTCCTATGCCAAAATGAAAGTAACTAATACCATAAGGTGAGCGATCGCTCTGAAAGCTAGATAAAGGATTGACCTGAGCAATGGCAGACGAAACCAATCAAAATCCAGCGGGAGAGGTAGCTCCCACCACTGACGAACCAGTAGCGACAAGCCTCCCTACTGCCAACACGCCAGATCCCAAAGCAGCAAACCCAGAAACTAACCCGAATGCTGCCAAAGCTGCTGCTGTACCCCCCAAGCGCGAGAAACCCGCTGCTAAAGCAGATGGAGAAGAAAAACCCGCCGCCAAAGCAGCAGCCAAAAAGGAAAAAGCCCCAGCAGTGGAAGATAAGCCCTTTGTAGAGTTCATACAGCAAGAATACTTGCCAGCTGTGCAAAAGGCTATTACACAGCAAGGAGTGTCAGATTTACAGCTATCTTTTGCGAAACAAAAGTTTCCCATCACTGGCTTTGAATCAGCACAAGAATGCTACCAACTTATAGGTAGTTGGCAAAACGGTTTGCGCCAGTTTAACCTTTATTTTCCTGATGAAGATATTCAAGGAAAAAAGGGATTTTCTTGTAATGAAGGTAAAAAACCTAGCACTCTTGAGTCCTTCTTAATTGATGAACGGAAAATCACTCTTGACTTGCTGGTATTTGGTTTGGTGCAACGCTTGAATGGTCAAAAGTGGCTAGGTAGAAATTAGTCATTGGTCATTTGTCATTGGTCATTTGTCATTAGTTTTTAGACAACTGACAACTGACAATTAAAGCTCATGAAAATGGTAGGTGACGGCTCCAGTAATGGGGTCGTTATCTATTCTTACATAACCTGATTTGAACATCTCCTTGAGGTTTTTTTCCACTTCAGCAAAGCTGACCCCCGTTGCTTTCACACCTTGGGTGACAGTGAGAGTACCACCATTTCTCTCTGCGGCTTCGATGAGTTTAACAATGAGTTGGTTACCGCTAGGGCGATAAGTTGAAGTTGCAACTACTGGCTGGTGTAGCGGTACACCCAAGGGAGATAGCCCTGCTTTGTCTCTGAGTTTTTGTTCGTAGTCTTCTACCATTCGCGGAATGAGAAACAAATCTACGAACTGACCTACACCAAATAAACCACCGCTAAATAGCCACAAAAAACCTGTGAAGATTTTGCCATTGTATAAACGGTGCAGTCCGCCGATTCCCACAAAACCAACTGCACACAATAAATAAGAAGTAAGAACAGGATTGTTATTGCTACGATTAATTTCCTCTCTCAATACCTCAGATAAACTATTGACTTGATATGCATTTGTATGCATATAGCTGGTAGCGTTACTCTTTGGTGAATACACTGCATAGGGATTAGCAATCAGTTTTTGCACAAATTTGCCATATTCTTCCACATCAGCCCGTGTTCCACCGAATCGATTACCGTGAGCAACCTCATGACAGAGTCTATTGGCATTGAAGATCCGAGAACGCGCCTCGTAGTTGAGATTGCCATAGTGTTGCATCAAATCGATTAACTCTTGCCAGTTTACTACTTGTCGGTCTAGCAGTTTGTAACGAGTTTCCATCTCAACAGCAGAATTTGCGGCTAGCCAGTCCCGAAAATAGTCTGCCAAAGCACCGTGAAAACTAACCAAAGCGCAACCCAGTAATTCTGCGTCGTTGCCAGCTTTTTGGAGTCGCTCCCAGCCTATGCGCAGCTTATCTGAATAATTACTCATCTATAATTTTTTACTATGGTTGTTATACAAAAATTTTACTGTTTCCACAATTTGGGCTTGTGCGATCGCACTAGGGGTAGATCTGCTCTTTCGTATGACAGTAGACTAGCGATCGCCGATTCTGGGTTCCAGCAAAATTGAAGTATTGTTGCAACTCTTAACGTTTCTTCTACAGGTTTTGATCCAGCAACTTGGTAGACTGAATTTTATACTAATGGTTTATTGTCATCTCGTTGCGCCAGTTTTCTGGTGTACTCAAGATAATAAAGACAAAAGAGAAATTAAGACATGGTAGATTCCCTCAAAAAACCAGGCTTTGAAGAATTGCGCCCAGGGATCAAGATCCCGGCAAAAGAAACACTGTTAACACCCCGGTTTTACACCACCGACTTTGATGAAATGGCGCGGATGGACATCTCCGTCAACGAAGACGAGTTAAAAGCCATTCTCGAAGAGTTTCGTGCAGACTACAACCGCCATCATTTTGTTCGGGATGCCGAGTTTGAACAATCCTGGGATCATATTGATGGGGAAACTCGCCGTTTGTTCGTTGAATTTCTAGAACGTTCCTGTACAGCCGAGTTCTCCGGATTTTTGCTGTACAAAGAACTCGGACGGCGCTTAAAAGACAAAAGCCCAGTTTTGGCAGAATGCTTCAACTTGATGTCACGGGATGAAGCACGTCATGCAGGCTTCTTGAACAAAGCAATGTCAGACTTTAATCTCTCCTTAGATTTAGGGTTTTTGACAAAAAGTCGGGCTTATACCTTCTTTAAGCCGAAATTTATTTTCTACGCAACTTATCTTTCAGAAAAAATTGGTTATTGGCGGTATATCACCATTTATCGTCATTTAGAAGCAAATCCAGAAGACCGGATTTATCCGATTTTCCGGTTCTTTGAAAACTGGTGTCAGGACGAAAACCGTCATGGTGATTTCTTCGATGCAATCATGAAATCACAACCACAAATGTTGAATGATTGGAAAGCAAGGCTCTGGAGTCGTTTCTTCCTGTTGTCAGTATTTGTAACCATGTATCTCAATGACATCCAGCGCAAAGACTTTTACGCTTCTATTGGACTGGATGCACGGGAATACGACATCTATGTCATTAAAAAGACTAATGAAACCGCAGGCAGAGTTTTCCCGTTGATGCTGGATGTTGAAAATCCAGAATTCTATCAACGCTTGGATGATTGTGTGGAAAAGATGGCAAAATTGAGTGCGATCGCCAATTCCAAAACTCCAAAATTCCTGCAATTCTTCCAAAAGCTACCAATTTACACCTCTCTTGGTTGGCAGATGCTAAGGCTTTACCTCATGAAACCGATTGATGCAGCTTCGGCTCAAGGTATGGCCCGTTAATAGATAACGGTTTTGCGAATTTTTAGTGGTTCTGTGTTAACACAGAGCCATTTTTTTTGGTTAATTCGTCATTTGTCATTCGTCATTGGTCATTTGTCAGAGTAACAGTCAACAGTCAACAGTCAACAGCTATAATACCTTTTCTCTAAAATCTGGCTACATATATCACCCTCAAGGGTACTACTCCTATATAGGTCAAACTAGTTAAGTTAAAGAAGTACTGACAATCTGAACAGCGAAAATATTTCGAGATGAAAGATATAGATAAAAAAATATGGCTGATATCAATAAACCTTATCTAGGATGGGCACTGATTATTACCTTATTTTTAAGTAGTGGAATTGCAATTTTTGCTAACCGGACATTATTCTCAAAGACTTCTACACATGAACTTGCAGCAGCTAAGAAAAAGTGGACTGCACAAAATATTACACATTATCGTTTAACTCTCAATTATTCTACCTTCAACAATTGCCAGCAAGAGGTAGAAATTAAAGATGACAAAGTGATTGCTGTTAAACAAAACTCTTGTTCAACAATACCGTTGCAGACTATTACTCAGTTTTTTACTGAGATAGAATCTGCCGCAAACGGCGAGAAATGCGGCCCAAATGGATGTGCCTGTGATGGGCCAATGCGTATAGATGCAAACTATGATCCTAAATATGGATACCCAAATCAACTTGATTTTAAATTAAAGCCAGAACAGCGTTGGCAATATATTGATTACTGGAAGAATCAATTGTCTGGGGGATATTGCACATTAATTGGTTTTGTGGGTAACAAAATTACGGTTAGTAAATTTACAGCTATTGAGTAGTTTTTATGTTTCGCGTGTAGTAATGGGCTTTGCTGATGGAAGCATCCCAATTTGCTTAATTCCTGGTTAATGAGTTCATTCATTGAGCTTTTCGGCTCACACTACGGAAGATAATGAAGCTTAATTCCTGGTTAATGAGTTCATTCATCGAGCAACATGCTCGCACTACGGAAAATAATGAAGCTTACAGCAGTTTTCACCTATTTGCACCACATCTATCGTAGGGGCACAGCACTGCTGTGCCCTGAGAGCGTGGTATATTTACCTGAAAATGGCTGTAATTCCTGGTTAATCAGTTCAAAAGCGAGCAATATGCTCGCACTACGGAAGATAATGAAACTTAATTCCTGGTTAATCAGGTTCAAAAGCGAGCAAGATGCTCGCACTACAGAAGATAATGAAGCTCAAAGCCTGATTAACGGAGTTCAAACACTCGTTAACGGAGTTCAAAGCCTGATTAACGGAGTTCAAAGCCTGATTAACGAAGCTCAAAGCCTGATTAACGAAGCTCAAAGACTCATTAACGGAGTTCAAACACTCGTTAACGGAGTTCAAAGCCTGATTAACGGAGTTCAAAGCCTGATTAACGGAGTTCAAAGCCTGATTAACGGAGTTCAAAGACTGGTTAACGGAGTTCAAAGCCTGATTAACGGAGTTCAAAGCCTGATTAACGGAGTTCAAAGACTCATTAACGACCTTTCTGTAGATGCGATCGCACCTGAGTCTCTTTTCCCAAAAATTCCTATCCAGCACGATTGGCTAATCGGGAGCAAAATACTGCAAATTAACGTCATATAGAGAAATAGTGACGAATATTGAATATATTTATAGATGGATAAGCGTTTTTTTAATAAGTTGCCACTGTTATTGACATTCTGCCTATTTACTAGCTTTTTACCTGCCTCGGGATCGGTTTTCTGTTCTGCATCTGCCCATGAAGATTACGGTAGAACAAGTAGAGATTATGGCACAGATGGTAGCAAAGGAAGCGATGGGCGATCTGGTAGAAGTGGTCGCAATGGTCAAAGCCAAACTATTTTTGTCGATGGTTCACCTGTAAATCTCGATTTATCAGGTCAAAATGGTGAGGATGGTGAAGATGGTCAAAGAGGCGATCGCCCTCACTGTGGTCATCAACCAGACAATGAGACCCACGATATCCAAGCACCAGATGGCGGTGCGGGCGGTGATGGTGGGAAAGGTGGAGATGGGGGAAATGGTGGTTCCCTGACTGTCTATTACAGTAACTTGGCAGATTTACGGAAAATTTCCGTCCGTGCAACTGGCGGCGAAGGTGGTCGCGGTGGTCGCGGTGCTAACGGTGGTCTAGGTTGTAATTGTCGCCGCCGAGAATGGGAAGTTAAAACTTGTACAGGAACTCCTGGTAGCGCAGATTATAAGTGTAAGGAAAAGACTTATAGATGTCATGATGGTAGAGATGGGCGCACTGGCGATGATGGTAGTAATGGTAACCGAGGTAGCTTAGGAATCTTAAGTATTGTCAAAGGTAAAGAATCCTTGGCTGGTGATATTCCCACTTTACAAACAGCAGTTTCGGAACTGACTCTTAAGCAATTCAATCTTTCCAAGAATAAGTGGAATATCAGGAGGGGAGCAACTTCCTTACTTGCGCCTGGTTCGGCGATCGCAGATGAATACCGAGAATTTGAACAACGATTAGAAGGGACTTTTCAACTGGTTTGGCAAGATAGGCAACCGATAACCAGCTTTGCTGGTCAGGTGGCAACACTGAATTTAAATGACAATAAACAAGTTGAAATTACTTTTGGGGAAGATTTATGGGTTGACGGTACAAGCAAAACTGAGGCTAACTTGACAACCTTGACTGTGAATAATGCAATTGCTAAAAAGGATGTGACACGTTTAGCAGTATCAGAATTTGCGGGTGCAGAACAAAATCTGAATTTAAAAATAGTAGATTTAGCAGCAAAATCTCATGCCCTTCAAACTCAGTTTCGCGTCAAATTCCGCGCACAGGATAATTCTTCCGGCTTATCTGATTTCCGTACTGTATATGAAGGTGATATTCCTGCCGAACTGGTGACCCGTGATTATAATCGTTTTATTCTCGCCTTAGGCAAACTCCCAATTCCCGCCACCGCCCTCAGTCCTGGGGTCAACGTTGATATTGAAGTAGTCGCAACTCGTTCTTTAGGTGGACGTTCAGCCAAGCAAAGCATAAACTGGCAAGGTCAGATCCGGAGGAGATAGGATTTGTTGACGGTTGACTGTTGACTGTTGACAAATGACCAATGACTAATGACAACTGACTATTTATTAATAGATATAGGTAGGAAATATTACTAAATCTAACTTATGATTTTATTGAGCAATAATTTAATACTTATATTTATATGTCGCTTCCTGTTCTGACTCAGCGCTTTCGCAGACTGTGGCAGCCAAGAAGAGGTTTAGCGATCGCAGAAGCTTCTGTTATCGGTCTTGTTGCTGCCTTATCGGCGGTATTTCTCAAAGTGGGGTCGGGATGGCTGGGTACATGGCGAGTCCATAGTACCCATATTTTACCAGCATGGCTGGTTTTACCCTTGGTAGGCTTGGGTTTTGGGTTTCTCTCAGGCTGCTTGGTACAGCGTTTAGCACCGGAAGCGTCGGGTAGCGGTATTCCTCAAGTTAAAGCCACCCTGGCAAATGTGCCGATGGCGCTGTCTTGGCGTGTGGCTGGTGTGAAGTTAATCAGTGCCATTATTGCTTTGGGTTCGGGTATGACTCTCGGACGACAAGGCCCTACTGTTCACGTTGGGGCTGGTTTGGCAGCTGGGATGAGTCGTTGGGTTCCTACTTCCCCCGACCACCGACGACAGATGATTGCTGCGGGTGCGGGTGCAGGTTTGGCAGCTGCTTTTAATGCGCCGATCGCAGGCGTATTGTTTATTGTGGAAGAGTTACTCCAAGATTTATCGGGAATAACTCTCGGAACTGCGATTATTGCCTCGTTTATTGGTGGGGTGATATCTCGGTTGTTGGGTGGCCGTAGTCTTGACCTGAATTTGCCTCCGACTGAATCTCTTAGCCAATTTTCGATCCCAGAAATTCCCTTTTTCTTACTTTTGGGTATCTTGGCGGGGTTGTTGGCGGCATTATTTACTCAAGGTCTAATTTTTAGTATCAAAATTTATCGGAGATTACATGTCAGTTTACCGCTAAGAGTAGCCTTAGCTGGGTTTATATCTGGTTGTGTTGTGGCAACCCTGCCTGCTTCTTTCCGTGATAATACAGGATTACGAGAATATTTAATTACCGGAGATGCGAATGCTGTATTAGCTGCGATCGCATTTGTCGCCCAGTTCCTTCTTACCTTGATAGCATTTGGTTCTGGCGCACCTGGAGGTTTATTTGCTCCCAGCCTGATTTTGGGTTCCTGTTTAGGTCATATTGTCGGTGTGTTTGAGTCCCAACTTTTGGGAGGAGGTTCCTACACTACCTACGCCTTAGCCGGAATGGGGGGATTTTTTAGCGCCGTTTCTAAAGTCCCAATCACGGCGATTGTGATTGTGTTTGAAATGACTACAGATTTTAACTTGGTACTACCTTTGATGATCGTATCTGTAACCTCTTACTTAGTTGCAGAGAAAGTTGTACCAGGTTCCCTGTATGAAAAACTTTTAAAATTAAACGGCATTACATTGGCTCACAATGTTCCTGTAGAAGGCATAATGACAACGTTAACAGCCCAAGAGGTGATGCAACAACGAGTAGAAACTCTTGATGTTGAGATGACTATTGATGAAGCCATCCAAGCATTCTCTCGTTCCCATCATCGGGGTTTTCCCGTAGTCGAGGAAGGAAAATTAGTCGGAATTATTACGCAAACCGACTTACTCAAAATCAGGGAACGCAACTTACCCAATGAGACTGCGATTAGAGAAGTGATGACCTCCAAACCAATTACGGTCACACCAACACACAATTTGCGGAATGTGCTTTATTTCCTCGATCGCTATCAAATTAGTCGTTTACCAGTAGTGGAAGGACGAAAACTCATTGGGATTATTACCCGTGCAGATATTATCCGCGCTGAAGCAGATCATCTTAATTGTGAGAACGCCACTACCGGGCCGCAACCAGAACCATCTTATGTAGTTTACCAAACGCGAGCGCCAAACATCGGTAGAGGCAGATTATTAGTCACAGTTGCGAATCCGGAGACAGCAGGGACATTATTACAAATGGCCGCAGCCATTGCCCGCGATCGCCATTATGAAATAGAGTGTGTACAAATTATTTTAGTATCGCGCCATAGTTCCCCCACCGAAACCCAAGTCAGGACAGCAAAAAGTCGCCGCTTACTCAGACAGGCGGAAGTATTAGCCAAAAAGTGGAAAATTCCCCTCCATACACAGATTCGTGTCGCCCACGATGTCGCCCAAGCAATTTTAGAAACAATCAACGAACGTCACATCGACTTAATCTTGATGGGTTGGAAAGGTAACACATCTACCCCTGGACGGATTTTTGGCACAGTTGTCGATACCATCATTCGCCAAGCCACCTGCGATGTCGTCTTAGTAAAATTGGGTAATAGTCAACAGTCAACAATCAACAGTCAACAGTCAACAATCAACAGTCAGTACACTTTCAATCGCTGGTTAGTACCAATGGCTGGTGGGCCGAACGCAAGGATGGCGATTAAATTACTCCCCGCCTTAGTGACATTAGGAAACGATCCGCAAATTCGCCTCACACGGGTATTTAAACCCTCGGAATTAGCACCAGACATGACAGTTTTAGAACAAGCCATTCGCCACCTAATTCGCCGTCGCAAATTATCTAGTACTGTAGTTGCTTACCCAGTCAAAGCCGATTCCGTTTCCCAAGGTGTAATTAACCTAGTGAAAACCGAAGGTTACGATGTAGTAGTTTTAGGTGCTTCGCGGGAAGGATTATTACAGCAAGCGATTCAAGGTAACATACCAGAAGCGATCGCCTCTGGTGTGGAAAGTACAGTAATTTTAGTCAGAGGTGCGATCGAGACCTAGTTCGCCAAGATCCCCGACTTCTTAAAGAAGTCGGGGATCTAAAGCCCAGTCATTTTCACACAATAATTAGGACAAACCTCACCCACCCAACCTCCCTCTCCTGCGAGGAGAGGGAGGAGTCAGAAAAATTACAATTTTTGCACCCCTCTCCCCAGGGGAGAGGGGCTGGGGGTGAGGGTAAAACGTTCTCAGCAAGCGGGTTTAACGTTAAGTTGACACCAATAGACTGGCGATGAGGTCAATTAGCACTCGTCGAATTCACGTTAACCCAATTATCAGGAATTCTTTCTAAAATTCCTGAACCAAATACTTTATGCAATTCTAAATAATCAAGATGAATATAACCGATATGACAATGACAAGTTTGATTAGTACAAGGTTTGTCAGACAAAACTGCTTCCCAGTCAGCATGATAAATATTCCCGATGGGTTCCTTAATAAAATGACAGCGGCGCATTGTCCCGTCACCATCAACAGAAAACACTGATTTTCCCGCCCGACAGTCACGCCCAAAGCTAGGATAATGATGAGTATTTAATTCATATAACGGGTCGATAGATTGGAAGAATTCTCGGTCTGCTGATGATAAATTATTCAATTCAGCTTTGACAGCATTAATCCATAAATAAACGTGGTATGGTAACTCATGACGTAAAGCAGCTATTTCTGCTTTAAATTTGGGGAAACCCACAACTCCCACGCTAAATTTAACATTTTTGTTGTCGAGAGCGAGACATTTTTGTAAAAAGCGATCGCATGACACCCATTCAGAATGAAAAGTAGCCCAAAGTGCCAATTTATCTTTATTACATTCCTCTACCCAATCTAGCTGACAAGAGAGATTAGTTTGAATTGCGGCTTTATTAACATTAGGTAGATGGGTTAATTTTACCAGCGCTTCCTGATACCAAGAATGGATTAAAGCTTCTCCCCAAGGAGTAAACAGAATAGAAAATTGATGTTGGGGATGTTGGGAAATCCAATCTACAAACCGTTTTAAAGATTGTTTATCGATAGATAATTCTGCGGCTGTTTGTTGGCGTTTAGCAAAAGGGCAATATTCACAGCCGTAATTGCAACTAATTAAAGAACCACGATAAAGGATGGTGAGGTGCATAATTAATTATTTGAGTTTTAATTATATATCATTTCAATTCATAACCATGCATTAATTTTTGAACTTTATCAGAAAATAACCACGCGCCAATAGTATCAGAACGTTCAATGCCAAATTCAGTTAACTGCAAAATCTCCTCATCTTTTATCGCTAAATTTAACGTCAGCAATTCTGATAATTCTGGGAAATCAGCGTACACATCACTACCAAATCGCTGACGATAACCAACCAAATTTAATCCTTCATGAGAAAGTAAAGATAACAGAATATACCGCCGACGTTGTTCTTCTGCATCTAATTGAAAACCATAATGCGCGTATTCAAATAACTCATCCGGTGTTTGAATATATGCTTGCAAAATATCGCGGATTCCCTTTGCACCCACAGCATACTCATTAGAATAGTGCAAAGTATTCGTGTAGGAACGTGCGCCACAACCTAAACCAACCATCCCGTCAGCTTGACAGCAGTAGACGGGAGAGGGGGGAGATGAGGGAGAAAGATTAACTCGTTGAAACATCCGCATGGAAACCTGGGTATATCCTTGAGATAATAAAAGCGATCGCCCTTGGCGGTAACAAGCTAAACGAATATCGTCCCATTCTTGGTCTGTGCGTCCTAAACCTGTTAACGGTCGCACATATAATGGATATAGATAAATTTCCTCTGGTTGAAACCGCAAAGCAGCGTGTATTGATTGCAACCAAGTATCGACAGTTTGTCCGGGTAAACCGTAAATCAGGTCAATATTCAAAGTCGGAAATCCAGCGGCTTTTATCCTTGTCAAGGCTGCTTCTACCTGAGTAGTAGATTGACGGCGCTGGGTGGCTAAGACTTCCGAGTCGATGAAACTTTGGACACCAATACTAACACGATCAACAAAGTGCGATCGCAACAGTTTTAACTTCTCCTCAGTCGCGGTTTCTGGTGAAACTTCCACAGAAATCTGAATTTCCTGCAACTTTGCACCCATCGTATTTTCCGCAATATCGAAAATAGTTTCCAAATGCTGAATGGGTAATTGCGTCGGAGTTCCCCCACCAATAGCAAACCTAGCAAAAGACGCATTACCTAACACAGCTTTCATCCGTTGCGCCTGTCGCTGTACCGTGCCGACATATTGACTGATAAAATCTTCATTGTGGCTGACTGTCGTAAACAAATTACAGAAACCACAACGCATTTCACAAAACGGAATGTGGATGTAAAGAAACAGCGCTTGTCTATCTTGCTGCGTCCAAAGTTGAGGAAGATATATTGGCGGAGTGAAAGGACGGTAAGCTGTTTTGTGGGGATAAGAATAAACGTATGCTTGATAGGGAGACTGAGAAATTTTGGATTTAAGATTTGGGATTTTGGATTGGGTATTTTGGGTTTTAATCATCATAAATTTTCCAAGTTTTCATAAAATAAACTCTGCATAGGGAACCGTCCAAACCATAGGATGGCTAAGTCGATGTCCAGTGTAACCATCTTCACCATAAGTTGTCCCGTGATCGGAACACAGAATGCAAAAAGTAGAATTTCTTTTTCGTAAAGTATCCCAGAGATTAGCTAATTGACTATCAACATATTCCAAAGCAGCAGCGTGAGATTCAATAGTATCGATTTTATCTTTTGCATGGGGAAGGTAAAAATAATTTGGTTGATGCAAAGCCGAAATATTGATAAATAAAAATATTCGTTGATTATGTGGCGTTTTCTCTAAAATCTCCCGCGCCAGATTTACCTGATTTTCTGTAGATTTGGGGTGAGTAACACCTAACTCAGGACTCCAGTAACTTTCAGCAAACATCCCAGGAATTACATTACCTAAAGGATTGCGTTTGTTAAAAAAACCAACGCCCCCAATACAAACTGTATGATATCCCTTAGCAGCTAATCCACTAACAATATTTGCGCTATATAACACACAAGTTTCATCAGTTGTGGTGGTACTTCCTTCAAATCCTAAAGCAAAAATCCGGGGATGAATTCCTGGTGTTATGGGTGTGGGTAAAAAACCCGCAAAAAACGCATGATGCGCCGCGTAAGTGAAATTTCCCGGTGAATGGCGTTCTTCCCAACCTGTGTTTGGTAGAACTTTTTCTAAATTAGGAGTGCGTCCTTGTGCGAGTAAATTTTTAGCTACATCATAACGCAATGTATCTATAGTGATAAATAAAATATCATGCTTTCCAACAATTTGATTCATATTTAACATAGCCATAAAAAATTATGTTTTATAAACATATGCACCCGTAGGGGCGGGGTCTCCCCGCCCTTTGCGACAATCCATATATCACGATCATTAATTGAATCGGTATTTAGATCCCCAACTTCTTTGAGAAGTCGGGGATCTGGACAACGCAAATTCTTACAAATCATATATTCTCTGCGCCTCTGCGGTTATTTTCAAAATTGCCTTAACTTCACTCGTATAAGTATCCATCCCATTCCACAAAATACCCGGTAATAAATCACCAAAAGCATTAATCTCTAAAATCGCATGAGTTTTCCAATCTGGTAAAATCAGTAAATCAACTCCGCAATATAAACTATGAGGAAATAAGCTGGCTGCTTGTTCACAAGTTCGCTTCATCATCTCCCAATTTTCTGCACCAACTTTTGCTAAAAATTCCTCAGTATCTCCCCGTTCATTCCCCAAATGTAAATTTGTCATCGGACTTTTACCAAGGCGAACAACTATATGTTGTGCTTCACCATTGATAACCACCACGCGCACATCAAAACCGCATCCTTGTAAATGTGCTTTGGGTAGCCATTCTTCAACTTGTACGCCTTCTGCTGTTAAAATGTTGATGATATCGGCGATTTCTTCGCGGTGGGTGTAGTGTCTAATTTTCCGGGAATTGTAAAGCAGAGTTTCCCCATTTTCCCGCACTCGTTCAACGGTGGTAATAGCTGATTCAAAACGCGAATTGGCGCGGTAAGCAACAACTCCAGAAGCAGCGGAACCGTGAGAGAGTTTGACAAATACTCGTTCTATTCCCTGGGTTTGCATTTGTTCGCGTAAATGCTCGTAATTGTGAATTTTACCTAGAGAACGAGGTACGGGAATATTGTAATTGCTGAATCTTGCGTGACAAGCTGGTTTGTCAAACATCACAGCAATATCTTGGGGATGGTTCATGAAGTACCCCACCCCCAACCCCTCCCCGCAAGCGAGGAGGGGGGTAAAGAAGGTTTCCCATGTTTGTAAGAGATAGCGCCAGCCTAAATACCACTGTCGCGGGTAGAGGATGCGTCCTTTGTCGAATTCTAATTTCATAGCTTCGCCGGGACTGATGCGTTGATGTTGTCCGTTATCTGATACATTGAAACCTGCGGCGATGATTGCGCGATCAATATCAAAGTTTTTCTCAGGAGAATCGAAGCGGATAATAGTGTTGGGTGCATTGAATTGTTCGAGAGTTTGTTTACAGGAAATTAAATCTGCGTAATCTACTACCGTGGCTGGTGGTAAGTTGAAATAAGTTAGTGCTTGTTGGAAGAAACCGACACGGCGATTTTCAGGGTTGGCGATGAGGATAAAGTTCAGCATTGTTTTTTCTCTTATCTCCCCTTTATTCAGATAAAGTGTAGTAGCGATACTCTGCACTGTCAGCTTGTGGTTCTGCAACTACCCTGCATTTTAAATTGGATAATTTTTCAATCATTGTGGTAGATAAAAGATTCATTGATACATTAAGGGTATGCAGCTGATTTATTTTCGGACAGTTCAATAAAACTTCTGCTCCTATATCACTTAAAGTCCCCATCGAAATATCAAGAACTGCGAGGTTTTCTAGTAGCGGAGATTGTACTATTGTTTCCGCGATCGCGTTAGAATAGCTAGTACTACGTAAGCCTAAATATTTAAGTTTAGGAAAAGCCTTACCAGAAATAATTGGTGTTAAATTACTAAGAGACGAATATGCGATGTTACTACGGAAATCCTCTTCATTCTCATATTGAGAGTAAAGTCGTGGATAATAATTTTCATCATTACCTAACCATAATTCTAAATATTCAAGATTTGGCAAGTCAAGCTGGCAAATTTGATCGATAATTTTACTACATAGCATGTAACCAGTTTCAAGAATTAGAGATTTGAGATTTTCATGTCGTAATGGTTTAAAAGCTAAACCAGAATCAGAATCATATGCAAATCCACGAACTTGTAATACTTCTAATTGAGGATAAGCATTTAATAGAGGACTCATGTCACTTAATCTTGCATCAGAAGTCTTGTATTCATAATCATGCATATCTCCAATGTACAAGGCTTTCAGATTTTTCAATTCTTCTTTAGCATTGACCAATGCATTAATAACAATATCTCCAGAAGTATGTCTTCCATACTTGCATTGTAAAGCTTCAATATAACCAGTATGAGGCTTTTTAAGAATAAGCTCATTTAGTGCATTTCCACTGTACGGAATTGTTATGATATACGCATTACTAACTTGTTCAACAGTATTCGTCTGATGATTGATTTCTTGGCTATCCCAATCTTCTAATTTAGTAAAAAACAAATTATAGTCATAATGTAGCAATGCTTCTTTCGCTTTCAAATCTCCAGTTGACTTCAATATTTTCACAGCATTTCGCTGAACATAAAGCGAAGAATCTTGCAAAGCCTCAATCACTAAATCTAAACCCACATCCCCATAATTCAACGCCTCAGAAAGCGCCGCAACCCGCGCCTCAACCACCGAACTTTGCAACCGATTTTTAACTCCTTCAATTCCTCCTAAAACCACACCACTAACAGGAGGTGGCGCTTCTCCACCAAGTACTGCGTCAAATTCTCTGGGTTGATTGTCATTGTTGTTCATTTTGGCTAATCCTAATTTATAGGTAAAAACTTTTATTCGTGTAACGAAGAATAGCGAGAAGGGCTATATCCTTCATATATCTTTTCTTGAGAATGAGCAATCAATAAACAATCAATCAGGGATGATTGTTTAATCTCCTGAATAAATTCTTCTGATACATAATTGTTAGCGATATTGAGAGTATGTAAATTAATAATTGCTTGAGATTCAATCAAAGCGTTCAAACCTGTGTCTGTCAAGTTTCCCATTGATAGATCTAGTACTTCCAGGGTTGCGAGAAGGGGAGATTCAGCCATGAAAGAAGATTGTGCGATCGCATCGGCTATTGCATCAGCATAATCACTATGTAAACCTAAATAGCTTAAATTCGGAAATGATTCACTAAAAAGAATTGGTTTGAGGCTGTCAATAGTATGATCGGAACTATGTTCATAAATTCTACCCATCCATAATTGAAAATACTCTAAAGCTGGTAAATCGAGTGAGCAAAGGCGATAAATTGCTACATCACTAATATTTGTTCCATTAATAATTAAACTTTTCAAATTATTATGTTGTAGTTTTTCACATTCCAATTCGTTACAACCACCATGAAGATACAGTACTTCTAAGTTAGGATAAGCTTTCAATATTAAACTTATGTCTCCTAAACCTATATAAGATTTTTGATAATATTCCCAAGAATCCCCTATATATAAAGCTTTAAGATTAGTCAATTGATGACGTTCTTCAAAAAGAGTATCAACGTAACTATAAAAATCTTGACTGGCTTTGTAATAAGAGTCGTATCCAGATAAATAACAAATTAAAGCTTCAATTTGATTAACTTGTGGGTCTTGCAATAATAACTTTAATTGCTCTAGATTTACTATATAGGCTGTCTCAGATGAACTAGCGATACCAGTATGAGGATTAAACTTTTCAGCTTTCCAATCATTTAAAGTTGTATAAAATAACCCTAGCTGACATCCTAAAAGCGCTTGCTTTCCTTTTCCTTCTGTTTCTTGCAATAGTTCAACTGCAATTTTATGAATTTTATGTGAGGAGTCTTGCAATGCATCAATCAGCAAATCTAAACCCGTATTTCCATAATTTAATGCATCAGCAAGTGCAGCAACCTGTAAATCAAAAACTCCACTCTTAAAACGACTCTTGACTCCTGCAATCCCTCCTAGCACCGCACGATTATCAGGTGCATTTCCCCCAACTACTGCGTCAAATTCCCTTGGTTGTTTTGGATTGTTGTTCATGTTGACTAGTGCTAATTTATAATAATCAAAAATTAAATCAGATTCCTATATTACTCATGCAAAGCCGAGTATCGTGATGCACCACATCCTCTGTCCACCTCACTTTCTTGTTCATATGCAATCACCTGACAATTAAGTTTTAACAATCGTTGAACCATACTTTCTGATACGCAGTTATTAGAAATATCGAAGGTATGAAGCTGATTGATTGCTGGACATTTTAACAAAGCTCGTGCGCCGCGATCGCTTAAATTACCTTTTGATAAGTCAAGTTCTAAGAGGCGTTCAATAATTGGTGACTGCACTATATTCTCTGCAAGTAAATCAGCAAATTCACTGCTACGAAGTCCTAAATAAGCCAAGTTTGGGAATGATTCACCAAAAAAAATTGGTGTTAACCGATCCATCACAAATTTTGAATGACGTAGCTGTCTACCAAACCAAAGTTCTAAACATTCTAGATTTGGTAATTGTAAAGCACAAATTTGAGCAAAGTTTTTCTCATCGATATCTGCTGTTTCTATGATTAGTGTTTTGAGATTTTCATGCTTGAAAGATTCGCACTCTAAAAGATATTCATGAAATTGACCGCGTACTTTCAGCAATTGTAAATTGGGAAATGCTTCTAAAATTGGACGAATATCAAAAACTGCCAGTTTAGATTTGCGATATTCATGTTGCTCTCCATCTCCTATAAATAATGCTTGAAGATTGGGTAATTCTTCGCAAGCATCACACAGGGCTTCTAAAACCATCCCAAAGCAGACATTCTCGTTACAATAATTTTCATATCCTATTTGACAAATCAAAGCTTGAATTTGATTAACTTGAGGGTCTTGCAAGAGACCATGAAAAGGCTCTAAATTTATGCTCTTACTGCGATTTTTAGGTAAAAATCGAATTGCATAAGCATGATTTTCAGGGTTGATAATACCAACTTGAGGATTAAATTGCTGGAATTTCCAGTTTTCCAGTTTGATAAAAAATTGATTAATATTTTCTGACATTAAAACCTCCACACTTTGACTACGCCATCTGCACCACCACTGACCAATGTTTGTCCATCAGAACTCAGCGCCAATGAACGAATAGCTTCTGTATGACCTCTAAAGGTGAGGATTTTCTTCCCGGAAGCTAAATCCCAGACTTTAATATTATGGTCGCCAGTAGTCAAAAAAGTTTGACCATTTGGACTAAATACAATAGAACGAACCCAATCACCATGACCATAAAAAGAAAATAGTTGTTCTCCAGTTTGCATATTCCAAATTTTGATTCTTTGGTCACTACCACTCACTAAATAACGTCCATTAGGACTAATTGCTAGAGAACGAATTGACTGTGAATGTCCTTGAAGACTCCATATTTCTCGTTGAGAATTCAAGTTCCAAATTCTAATAGTTCTATCTTCTCCACCACTGATTAACAGCTTGCCATCAGGAGATAGACAAAGAGCATAAATTGAGCGATAATGCCCTTCTAAAGTAGCAATTTCTTCACCCCAATTCCATCGCCAAATTTTGATATATCCACTTCCATCTGCACTAAAATAAGTTTCTCCATCAGGATGTATAGCCAGCGCATAAATTATAGTTGAATGTTTGTTTAATTTGGCAAGATGTCTACTTGTATTTACATACCAAAGCATTATGTTTTGATCTGCACCAGCGCTAATCATCCTTTGTCCATCAGGACTAATAGCCACCCAATTAATATCAGCCGTATGATGAAACCTGAGATCAGATTTTTGTTCTCCTGTATCTAAATTCCAGACTTTTGGCTCAATGATACTGTTGTAGCTGTTATCCCCTCCACCACATACCACAATTTTGTTATCTGGGCTAATAGCTACAGAATGAACTTGTTTGTAACCTGCTTTTAATGTATGAATGCACTGAAAAAATTCATAAGGATTAAAATTTTGCAGTGCTTGTTTTACAGATGGTTCAGGACGCGATAGCGAAGCGCTGCCGCCTACGGCAGATCGCAAAATATTATAAGCTGATAATCTCACCTGTCCTGACTGATTCTCTAGGGCTTGAATCACTATCTCTAAACCAGCATCCCCATAATTCAACGCCTCAGAAAGCGCCCCAACCTGCGCCTTAACCACCCCACTTTGCAATCGACTTCTTACCCCCTCAATTCCGCCTAAAACCACACCGCTAACCGGAGGAGGTAGTTCTCCACCAAGCACCGCATCATATTCTCTGGGTAGATTTGGATTGTTGTTCATCTTGGGTTGTCCTGAATTTTAGACACGATATCTGCGAAGCATCACGCCTATGTATATTGTCTCTATTGTTATATTCGCTACTTAGATAGATTGACAAATGCTGATTTTGTCCTTAGTTTATTCCCAGACTGAGTAATAGCGATCGCTAAACTGAGAATCTGTAATTACTCGACATTTCAAGCTTGAAAGTTGCTCAATTGTATTGTTATGTAAACGATTTGCAGAAACATCGAGAGTATGGAGGCGGTTAACCGCTGGAGAATTTAACAAAGTCATAGCACCCCCACTACTTATATTTCCATCTGTTAACTCAAGTATCTTCAAATTTTTCATAATCGGCGAATTAACAATAGCCTTAGCAACCTCACTCATATTCCCACATTGTCTTATTGCTAAGTACGCTAAGTTAGGGAAGGACTCACCTGAAAGTACAGGGGCTAAACTATCAATATTAATATTGCTTAAATGGCTTCTATCTAGCCATAATTCAAAGTACTCTAGAGATGGTAAATCTAATTGACAAATTTTTACAAGATTATCATCAGATATACCATCAGCATCAACAATCAGAGTTCTTAGACTTTCATGTTTTAACGGCTTGATAGGAATATTAGAATTATTTTGATTATTCCGAACTTGTACTATCTTTAATTCAGGTTTTAGAATATCTTCCTCAACCATTCGTCCGCGTATGTGAAGTAATTCTAAATTAGGATAGGCTTTTAACAGGGGATGAATGCTACATACATTTATATTTGATTCTTGATATTTAATATTATCTAACTCGCAGCGATCGCCAATCAATAAAGCTTTCATGTTTATCAGTAATTCACGAGCATTAACCAGCGTATCAGTGAAATCTTTAAAAGCGGTTTTAATATCTGGCTCTCTGTAATACATTTCGCATCTAATTGCTTCTATAGACTTAGCTTTAGATTCTTTAAGCAAATGCGATAATGTACCTTTACTTTGCACATAATATGCTATATTTTTTGTGTCATGTATCCTACCTTCATAATAACGAACTCCCCAATTATTAAATGTAGTAAACACTAACCAAGGGTCATAATTAAGTAATGCCTGTTTTCCTTTAATACCTGCTTTGCGTAGTAAATAAACAGCACAATCATGTATTGGCTCTGAAGAGTCATATAACGCTTCAATAATCAAATCTACTCCTGCATCACCATATTTAAGCGCATCCTCAAGTGCTGCAAATATCACTTCATAATCTTCGCTATTTAGACGATTTTTGACTCCCTCAATTCCTCCCAAAACTACAGCATAATTTGGATTTTGTGCTTTACCACCAAGTACTGCGTCAAATTCTCCGGGTTGATTTGAATTGTTATTCATCTGAAATTTCCTGTAAATTTATTTTTTTCTAGTGCAGGATTATAGCCCGCTTTCTGGACATTATGGAGCAAGATGCTCCCACTACAAATTTATTCAGAAACAGAACAATAGCGACTGTGGATGTAGTTATCTCCATCTTCTTTTTTCTGATTATTTGCTAAAACACGCACATTCAAAGCAGATAATTTATCAATCATTTCTTCAGATAAAAAGCTCTCTGAAACATTGAGAATATAAAGATAATTGATAGCCGGACAATTCAGCAATGCTTCAGCGCCCGCATCGCTCAATGTACCCATCGAAAGGTCAAGTACGCTAATAGAATTAATAATTGGAGAATTCACAATATCATTGACTATTTCATCGGTAAATTGGCTATTGCGTAATCCTAAATAATCTAAGTTAGGAAATTTATCCTCAAAAATAATCGGATGTATATCTTCAACCCAACAGTCTCCGCCATAATTTTCATTACCAAACCATAATTCCAAATGTTCTAATGCTGGCAGATCTATATTACAAATTTGGGCAACAGTATTTCGACTTAATCCACCAGTTTCTACAATTAATGCTTTGAGGTGATTGTGTCGCAATGGTGGACTAAATTGTAAACCATCCCCACCACGAACTTGTAAAATTTCGAGTAGGTGATAAGCTTGTAAAATAGGACTAATATCACTTTGTTTAATCCAAGAAATTTCGCATTCATTATAAGTAATATCGCCCATAAAAATGGCTTTGAGATTAAGTAAATATTCTTTGACATGAACTAAAGCTGCGATAATGCGACTTGAATCTCTTTCGTATGCTTCTCCCCAAAAGCCAAATACTAAAGCTTGTAATTTGTCGGCGTTGGGTTCTTGAAGAAGTCTATTAAATTTAGTTGTGAAATCTTCCTCTTCTTCGTCATCATGCTCACATCTGAGGGCGTAAGCATTGTTAACAGGTTCAATAATACCTATATTTGAATCAAAATCTATAACTTCCCGATTGGCAAATTGACTAACATTCATCCCCTGATAACCTGGATACTTATTTAATCTTTCTTCCAAGTTCCAAGGTTTATATGCTTGCAAAGCTTGTATAATTTGCGGTTCCACTCTCTGCTTTAATAGTCGATAAGCAAAACGCCGCACTAATTTTGATTCATCTTGCAACGCTTGTCTGACTACATCCAACCCTGCGTCACCATATTTCAAGGCTTCGCTAAGTGCAGCAATTCGCACTTCAATTACAGGACTTGATAAACAATTTTTAACTCCTTCAATTCCTCCCAAAACTACTCCATACACAGGCGGTGGAGATTGTCCTCCTAAAACTGCGTCATAATCTCTCGGTTGATTTTGCTTGTCTGTCATGGCGCTTTACCTTTTGATTCTTAATTAGAATTCCCAATTCGGAATATACATACATCAAGCTGTATGTATCAGTACATAAATTTTGGTTAAGCGCCAACTTCAACAGTTACCGCAGCGCTTATCCAGTAGTCAAGACTGAAATCCTGACCACACAGCAAAAATGCGAATTGTTTGTGAATTTCATTGACTATAGTACATTTGTTTTAGTATATTAGCAAAAGCTTTTATATGTTTGTTTATGCTGGTTCTAGCTGTTAATTGCTGTTTGCTGGCAAAAGTGATACAACCAAGTAATTGTGTATCGCTGTAAAAACCGGAAAAATATTGTAATTTTACTTATGGCAGAGTATCAAAAAATCGAGTATCGCATTGGTAAAGATGGCAAAATTACGGAAACCGTAATTGGTGCTTCTGGTGCAAGTTGTACGAACACAACATCTGGAATTGAAGATGCTTTAGGAGAGGTAGAAAATCAAGAACTGCTTCCTGAATATTACGAGGGAGAAGAAAATGAGACAGGAACAGAACAACAGTCTCTCAAGCAAAAATAGGAGGGATGTAAATGCTTGCAGACATCCTATCAGATATTGAGGGAATAGGAATGTTTTCTCTAAGAAGCTTTTTGGTAATGGCGATCGCAATTTTTGCGCCACTGTTGATGATTCCAGCAATTAGCGCTGCGAAAACCCGAAAACTCGACAGTAAATTGCAAATTAAACTACTAGAAGATGAAATCCAAGCATTTCAGGAAAAATGCTTGGAATTAGAGCAAAAAGTATACCAGCTTATTTCCGCAAAAGAAGCACTGCACCAGGAAGGTGTGCGATTGCATGAAGAATTGCAACAGCAGCAAGTTCAACTGACAGAGGAATTTCGCGTTTCCACATTTGAACAATTGCAGACATTGCTGACAAACTATCCCAGCATTCACCAAATGGTGAGTGTTAAACCAGAATTACCGGCGAAAAACTTGCTTTCCATGTTTACGCCTCTAGATAACCTCTTAAATAAATGGGGTTACGAACAGATTGGTAAACCTTGGGAACAAGTACCTTACAATCCGCAAATTCATCAACCCGACACTGCTGATATTGCTGAAGATGAGTTAGTTTATATCCGATTTGTCGGTTATCAGCATCAAGGACGGATTCTTTGTCCAGCCAAGGTTAGTCGGACTTTACCCGGAGGGGGGAGGTAGCGGACAAGGGAGACAAGGGGGACAAGGAGGACAAGGAGGACAAGGAGGACAAGGAGAGGTTGGGACGCGGAGAAATTGTATATGACAAATGACCAATGACAAATGACAAATGACTATTGACAAATGACCACAGTAATAATTGATTTTGGTACGAGTAATACTGTTGTTTGTACGACTGATTTGATTACGCAAAAACCACGGACGTTGCGATTTGATTCGATGTCGCGGCGGTTTGAGGTGGGGGCTGAACAAGTTAGTGTAGTACCGAGTTTGGTGTTTGTGGAAGGGCGCGATCGCATTTTGTTTGGTGAGTCTGTACGGGCTAAACGCTTGGGGTTTGTCCAGCCGGAACGCTGTTTTCGCGCTTTTAAACGGGATTTGGCAGCAGATTTTGTGCCGCCTCCGAGGCAGTTGGATGGTAATAGTTATAGTGCAGAGATAGTTTCAGAACTGTTTGTTAAAGAAATTTGGCAACAGATTGAACAGCAATTACAACCAACAAACGTTATCTTTACAGTCCCGGTAGGTGCATTTGAACGATATCTTGACTGGTTCCGCAACTTAGGCGATAAACTCAATATTCCCGCCGTGCAAATTGTCGATGAATCCACAGCCGCAGCCCTTGGTTATGCCGTCAAGCGTCCTGGTACTCTGGTTTTGGTGGTCGATTTTGGCGGCGGAACTTTGGATTTAAGTTTAGTCCGAACTGTGAGTGTTGCATCCGAACAACAAGCAGTACGTGCAGAAGTAATTGCTAAATCTGATGCTTTTATTGGCGGCGTAGATATCGATACTTGGATTGTGGAACATTATTTACATAGAATCGGTTCCTCTCGTAGCGAAGTGGGAGAAATCGGTTTTATGAATTTATTGGAAGTAGCAGAAAGGGTGAAAATTCAACTTTCGACAACCAATGAAGCGAAAGAATCTTGGTTTGATGATGAAAATTTTATGTCCCATGAATTGCATTTACATCGGGACGAGTTAGGCGAGATATTAGAAAATCAACAATTATTAGAACAGTTAAGAGAAACACTAGATGAAGTATTAGCGATCGCACTTTCCAAAGGAATCGGTAAATCTGCTATTGAACAGGTTTTATTAGTCGGCGGTACTTGTCAGATTCCCGCAATTCAACAACTAGTAATTTCCTATTTTGGACGACAAAAAGTAAAGTTAGATAAACCTTTTGAAGCCGTCGCACATGGCGCATTAGCTTTAGGCGAAATGACAGCAGTCGATGATTACCTGCGCCACAGTTACGCAATTCGGCTTTGGGAACCCCACAGTAAAAGTTATTCTTTTTTAACTTTGATTGCCAAAGGAGCAAAATATCCAGGGGCGCGTTCAGAAGCTTTAACTTTGCAAGTAGCCAGCGATGGACAGCGAGAAATTCGCCTCGATATTGGCGAAGTTGCAGAAGTTTCCCAAGCAGAAGTTGCTTATGATGCGCAAGGAAGAATGACGAGTAGCCAATTAGTAAAACAAGATAGCTATCGTTCTTTAGAAACCCATCATCAACAAGTATGTGTTGCCCATCTCGAACCCCCTGGACAAACAGGCATAGACCGAATTCAAGCACAATTTGAAGTCAACGAACAACGGGTATTAGTAGTCACAGTCAAAGATTTACTAACGGGGAAGATGTTAGTAAATAAAAGTGCGATCGCTAAACTCAAATAATCTTTTCTTTGCGGACTCTGCGTCTTCTCTGCGAGACGCTGCGCGAAGGCGGTTTATTTAAAAAACAAGCGTAAAAAAAGTGGAAATACTACTATTAGTAGATTGGTAAAAATCCAATGGCAAAGAAACAGAACAAACCTAAACAATATGATGTTGTTTTAGGAACGCAAAATTCTGCCCCAATTGGCAGCGTAATTTTAGGGGGACTGGAAGGTGTTAAAAGCCGCTTGAAAAGCGTAGATTTCTACGCAGCCTATCAGATTCATCTGGCGCTTACTCCGTTGTCTTCAGCCCTGATGCGCAAACAATTGTTAGTGGTTGCTATGACAAAACTATCAAAGTATGGGATTTAAATACAGGATTTAAAAAAACTCTCAAAGGGCATACATCTTGTGTTTTTTGTGTAGCCATTAGCCCAGATGGTAAGAGGATTGTTAGTTGTAGTCAAGACACGACTGTTAAAGTTTGGGGATTACCCGATCCAGAGTAAAATCAGTTCTAAAAGTAGTAGTTCTTAAATTAAGTGATTACAGCGATCGCACTACATTTATACATTCACTTAAAGTATGCGATTGGGAATACTAAGTAGTAGGCTCAAAAGTAAAAACCTGATGAAAGAAAATACCAATCGCCCCAGAGTTTATGATGCTGTCCTTGGTGGTCAAGAAAAAGCCCCTCCCGGTAGCTGTAGTCTTAGGAGGGCTGGAAGGTGTTAAAAGACGCTTGGCAAATCCGGTAGTTGAACAAAAAATCGCTGCTTTAGAAGAAGCGCTGAAGTATGGCGAAGCTGGTTTGGAATTGCTAATCTGGGCGTTAGAAGATAAATTATGGAAAGTACGCCAAGCAGCTTATGCACTATTAGCTACTCGACAAGAACCTATAGTACAAGAAATACTTCAGGAGTATGGTAATAAAATTGACAGATATGATGCTTTCGTGGCGATGGCGCGTACTGGCGGAGTGTCCGATGTTGATACACTGATGGATAATTTGGAAAGCGATCGCACTAGTGCCACTTGTAAGTTAGTTGACTATACACTGGGTTTAGTCAATACTCATGAAGGTAAAGACCGAATTCGATATTACCTATTCAACGGCACGCAGATACAACGTAATTATGCAGGACTTTACTTTAAACGAAGAGGTGAAAAATCTATTTTAATCGAAGCAGTAAAGCAGGGCTGTATTGATAAATTGCAAGCATTTTCCAAATAAAAACAGCAATGTCAGAAAATTTCAATCAACCGCGAGAATATGATGCAGTACTTGGTGGACAAGTACCGCCGCCAAAAGATGGTGTGGTTTTAGGTGGTATTGCAGGTGTTAAACGGCGGTTGATTAGCGCCACATCTGTAGAACAACAAATTTTCGCTGTTGCAGAAGCCTTAAAGTATGGTGAAGCTGGTACAAAGTTGGTGTTTGAGATTGTCAATCCCGAATCTGAAAAGGTGCAATTAACAGTATCATCACTGCTGGGACAACAAGCATTAGCAAAAGTACAATCCCATCTACACAGCGATCGCCCATTAATCTCTGCGGTTGGTGTAGACTACAGTCATTTGCAGAATTTACTCGCATCTGAAAACTGGCAAGATGCAGACAAAGAAACTGCAACGATTATGCTACAGGTATGCGATCGCGCACAAGCAGGATTTTTAGATCCATCAAACATTGAACAATTCCCCTGTGCAGACTTAAGCACCATTGAAACTCTCTGGCAAAAATATAGCAACGGGCGCTTTGGCTTTGTTGTCCAAACCCATATCTGGCAAAATGTTGGCGGTACATCCAATCCTGATTGGGAAGCTTGGTGTCGCTTTGGTAAAGGTGTGGGATGGTTTTCTCAAGGTGCTTGGCGATATTGGAATGATTTAAAATTCGATTTGAGTGCTAACGTCGGACACTTACCCCGTGGTGGTGCATTTATGGGTTGGGGATTAGGTGACTTTTGGACAGGTTGCAGAACCCTGTCTGCGATCGCCGAGAAATTAGCCAGCTGCAAAATAGCCTAAATTTGGGAACACTGATATTAGCCCCAGGTAAAAAGCGATGCCAGAAAATACCAATCAACCCAGAGAATATGATGCAGTACTTGGTGGACAAAATTCTCCGCCAGTTGATGGTTTAGTTTTAGGCGGATTGGAAGGTGCAAAACAGCGTTTCGCTAGCAGTGATGAAAATGGCCGCATTTTAGGACTTTCCCAACTCATTCACCATAGACAGGAAGGATGGGATTTAGTAATTCAGGCTTTAAAAGATCCATCGCAACGGGTACAACTAGCAGCATATAAATTATTGCGAGATATCCCAGAATTAAAAGTAAAACAAGCAATATTAGAATTTAATCCCTATCGTTTTTTTGAGTGTATTTATACAATTGAACTTAATAGGAATGATGCTGCGATCGCCATTCATCCCGATGGCAAAACCCTAGTGTGTTGCGATACTGGTGGTAGTTCTTATGAAGAACCTCAAAGCGATGGCAGTATTATCGGTGGGACTTATATAGACTTTAAAAAATGGGATTTGAAAACAGGAAAAAAGCTTCGCGCTGTCTATAAAAAGTTTGGTACGAGAATGAATGACCACCCAACACATTTAACTTTCAGTTTCGATGCTCAAACTTTAGCGATAGGTGGTTCTCAGCATGATAGTACTATTAGAACTGAAATTTGGAATCTTAATACTGAGCAATTAACTCATGTTATTAGCGGACAAGCAGTATGGGAGAACAGAAAGCGAAATATTATTACTGCTATTGCTCTGAGTTCTGATGGCAAAATCTTAGCTAGCGGTAATGAAGCTGGTAATATTCTCATCTGGGATTTAGACACAGCACAAAATATTTACATTCTCAAAGGGCATTTAAAATATATAACTTCCGTCGCTGTTCATGCAGATACAAAAATATTAGCAAGTGCTAGTTATTATGAAAATATTAAAGTGTGGGATTTAAGAAATGGAACTGAAATTTACACATTAAAAGGGTATGATGGGAGTGGCTATGATGCTAATATTGTATCGTTATCTATTAGTCCTGATGGAAAAACTTTAATAACTGGCGATGATAATTTGCCAAGATGCGTCAGAATATGGGATTTGAGAAATGGTGAAGAAACTTATAAATCATTTCTTCCTAATGGAAACTTGAGCTTTTTAACTTTCAACGCAGATGGAAAAATCTTTGTTAATTGTGGCGGTGGTATTAAAATCTGGAATTTCCAGACAAAAGAATTACTTGCTGAACTTCCTTATGATGCAACCAGTGTTGCTATTAGCCCAGATGGACAGACTATTGTCAGTTACACTAGGAAATTAATTCAAGTATGGCGGGTTCCATAGAATAAGATATAGATGTGATTCTAAATAAGTGCGATCGCATTTCCTCAATTGGGAACACTGGTATTAGTATCGAGGAAGAAAATGATACCAAATAATCCCAATCAATTTTTAGTTACTCCTCCCTCTCCTTGTAGGAGAGGGAGGCTGGGTGGGTGAGGTTTTTATTCAGTCTAAATTATGCCCACCTTGCTACCACAACCCTAACTGTTCCATCTTCCATGATTTCATCTTCTTCAATCGTAAACCCTTGTTCCTGTGCTGATGCCATCAAAGTGTGATAACCATAGCGCTGCATCAATTTATTTAACCACGGTTGATCGTATTTTCTTCGATCATACTCGGAGATAATCGCTTTAAATTCGCCATTGTCTTGACGCTGAAAGCCGATATCATTACTCATAGAACCAATATATTTTTTGCGAATAATCACTTCCGCACTCTCAGGACGCACATCACCTTGATAACCATATAGGTGCTGGGCTGTTTCGTGATATTCAACATTTTTAAAGCCGATATCTGCCAAAGCTTTTATTAATGCGTCTGTATTCTTAATTTGAGTTTTGATGCTGGTAAAGTGTGACATATTTTGGTAATGAATAACTTAATATCTAGGCTGGGCAAGATGCCCAGCACACACAATTTTTTATACCCAACGCCCTACAACTACTCGGACTGTTCCATCTGCTAATACTTCTTCATCCTCAACATTAAAGCCTTGTTCTTGCACTGTTGCCATCAAGGTTTTATGAGCATATTTTTGACTGATGGAGTTAACAAACTGCTGTTGATTAATTTTCGCTCCCCAAAAGTCTGCAACTATTTCGTAATTTTCACCACTGCGGCGAAAACCCAAGTCATAACCGTTTTTCTGCCGAATTACATACTCAGCTTGAGTTGTATTACCTTGATAGCCGCGTACATTGGTGTTGCACTCAACTTTATAGCCCAATTCTTGCAAAACTTCATGGAGAATTTCACCGCGTTTGATTTGAACTTTGATAGTTGTGAAATGTGACATAAATGATTTTGTGTTTGAGATTTTGGATAAAAAAAGAACCGCAAAGTTTTTCTATTTTAATCAACTTCTAAAGGCCCTATGTCTTGTTGGTTTGAGTATTGTTTTAATTCCTCTACTAATTGGATATCATTAGAAGCCGCCCTGGCGCCTGCTTCAGCAGCCCATTGCTTTAAGGCTTCAATTTGATCGCGGGCGATCGCAGCTAAGGGCACTGTCTGCCCAACAGCCTGTAAAATATCTTCTGTATTGAAGTCTCGCCGCTGTCCTTCAATCCTTGTGGAAAATGCTTGGTGCATGGCATCAACTATTACTTGCTCAATTTCCGCACCGCTGAAGTTAGCAGTTTTTTGCGCTAACAAAGCTAAGTTGAATTCTCGCAGGCGATTGGGGCGTAACCGTTGCAAATGTACTTTAAATATCTCTTTGCGTTCGACTTCGTTAGGTAAATTCAAAAAGAATATCTCATCAAATCTTCCTTTACGTAACAACTCGGCTGGTAATATTTGCACATTATTGGCGGTGGCGACAATAAATACTGGACTAGTTTTCTCTTGCATCCAGGTAATTAAACTGCCAAACACCCGGCGCGATGTTCCCGAATCCCCATCAATCCCACTGGTAATATTACCAAAGGCTTTGTCAATTTCATCAATCCACAATACGCAAGGTGCCATTGCTTCGGTTAGCTGAATCATTTGGCGTACCCGGCTTTCGCTTTCCCCAACAATCCCACCAAATAACCGCCCGGAATCTAATCTCAACAAAGGTAAGCGCCATTCATGGGCTATGGTTTTGGCGGAGAGGGATTTACCTGTTCCCTGTATCCCCACCAGCAACATCCCTTTGGGGTTAGGAATACCGTAGCGTCTGGCTTCTTCGGTAAAAGCATCCTGTCGCATCAGTACCCACTGTTTGAGTTGATCTAATCCCCCAACTCGTTTGAGTGATTCTTGGGGTGTGAAAAATTCTAAAATCCCGGTTTGGCGGATTGCTTGCTTCTTTTCTGCTAACACACCGTCAATGTCAGACTCGTTTACCTGCTGTTTAGCTGCTAAGGCTTTGGCTAACACCCGAGAAATCCGAGTGCGGCTTAAACCTTGGCAGGCTTTAACTAACTGTTCCCGCGCCAAGCCGGCTACATTTAATTTATCTGGTACTACTAACTGTGCAATCAAATGATTGATTTCGCTCACACTAGGTAAGGGAAAATCAACCACTGTCACCTCTTGCAGTAACTCGTCGGGAAGTTCTAAAGTATGACTGGTGGTAATGATAACTTTCCGCGATCGCTTTAACTCCCGCGTCAAGTTGCGTAACTCCCTAACTATAGGTGCGTTCCTGTCGTTAGTCGGATTTTTGATAAATGGATGCAAATCCCGCAGTACAAACATTGCAGGTGTTTGTCCATCAGCTTTGCCAATCCGTGCTAATGCAGCCATCACCGAACCCTTATCTGCACCATTGTCACTCCAACCCCGCACAATATCCCAAAATAATACCTGTCGTTGGGGCGCAGAACGGGATGCAACTTGCCGCAGCACTTCTTCTACAGGTTCTTCTTCTACGGAAATCACATATAATAATGGATACCTTGCCCGAATCATCAAATCTAATTCCTCTATCAACGAGGCGTATTGCTGATTCTGGCTGCTATCGGTTGCATCTCCTGTTCCATGTTGATGAAAATTGCTCATCTCTATTCAAAATGGGTGTAAGGGTAGAGGAGAAATAATTTTTACTGTTGCTGAATTGAAATCTGAAATGCCCAAATGAACAAGGGAAAAGTCAGTGAGTATAGGAAGATAACATTAGATACAAATACATTTGTTCTATATTATTGTAGCGCATTCAAGCGATAGATACCAGCGATCGCGCTCAACAATTTCGGGTAAGATTCAAAGATGCGATCGCCCTTGGTTTCAAAAGTACAGTAATGTTGGCACAGTTAAAAGCATTTGCTGCGATCGGCTGCTGGTAGAGGATCGGGGGCGATCGCAAATCGTGCCAGATACAGCGGATTTCATTTGAGTAAGCTACACTCGTAGCGGGCTAGAGAGCCATCACCACAAGGCATCTGGTGTAGAAAGTACAGTAACTTTGGTCAAGGGTGCGATGTCTACGACAAGCCATCCATAGAGAACGTTAACGCATTTGTGACCAACGCTTTAAGGTTTGTTATTAACGTTACCTCATCCATAGAGAACGTTAACGCATTTGTGACCAACGCTTTAAGGTTTGTTATTAACGTTACCTCATCCATAGAGAACGTTAACGCATTTGTGACCAACGTGTTAACGTTCCTTATTGATATCTGACGCTAGTAAAGGTTGGCGTAAATCAATGCAGGTTCTATGGCTGCTGTTTAGAGTTAGGTTCGCCAACTTCGCCGCCGACTTCTCTAGCAAAGGCTTCTGCTTTTTGGCGATCGCTAAAACTAGCAATTTGTACACAAGACTTACTCTAGCTTAACTGAACTTTTTACTGAGCCATAAGTGAGCTTTTTTGTGAGCAATTATGAGTCTTATTTGCAGCTTGCAAACTACTTCTTGTTTTCGCTACTCTACCAACATAGAGGTTTCCTAATCTTGCTGGTAACAAATAGCAGTTTATTAGTTTTGCTTGAACTACACAGGACATTGCAGACATAGAATTTTGTTGCAATAAAAATCTACACAATTCAGACAGCAAAGGAGAAGAAGTGATGCAACTTAACAAGATGCTACCTACTCTGATTAATCTTATCATGTTTGTCGCCATACCTGTAGGAATACAGAACTCAGCAACAGCGCTAGATAGCAATCAAAAATATCCAGATAATTTAACGTTGCTGAATAAAAATCAGATTGCTCTCAATGATACTTACATCGGACCAAATCGCGATTTTGAAATTATGATGCCAGGAATCATCACCAAAAATGAAATTTATGAATTGACATCTGTAAGCTCCAATAAAACTGTTTACACGATGATTAATACAGATTTTCCCGAAGCCTCCAGAATCCCGATTCCACAGATTCGGCAAATCTTGCAAAGTGCAATGCGAGAAACCATTGGTTTGACCGGCAAGGTGATTAAAAGTACCAATCTTGAAATTGATAATTATCCAGGATTAGAGCTACTAATGCAACACTCTGACGGTAGTTTAGGACAATATCGCGCATTTGTCGTCAACCAACGCCTTTACTTTATGGGAGCTTTAACACCAGATGAGTTAACCACCGAATCTGTTAATTTCTTTGATTCTTTCCGCGTTTATCCAGAGTAAATTGGTTACTCAAATTGAAGTAATTTATTAATTGCTCAACCAATAAGTCTCACTCCAAAAAATTTTGATAAACTTAAGAATTTTGCACCTCCAAGTGAGACTTATTAAAACTTTGAAGCCATGAGAGTAGGAGAATTGCCTGAAATTACCATATTGAAAATATATTTTTTGGACTTGATGCTACTCCTCACTCTTAAAGAATAGACCTCTTGCACAAGTGTTAATTTTCGTGTTCTTCTTTGCGTCTTTGTGTGAAGCTCTTAACGCCAATACTAAACAACACGAAAAGATTTATGCAAGAAGTCTAATACTCCAATCTAGTGCAATACCAAATAGAGGATTATTATTATGTCATCTCCAACAAAGCAAAAATTTATTCGCAAAACTTTAGTTATTAGCGCCAGCCTCCTGTCATTATTTACATACCCAAGTCTTGTATTGAGCGCACCACCAACAGCAACCCAGACTCAAAGCTCATCTGAATCAGATCAAGAAGTAATTGCCGATGAAAAGTCGATTTATCCAATCGCCGAAAGAATTATTCGGGCTAATGGACTTGATGAATATCCCTGGCGAATTAAAATAGAAGAAGACTATGATGATAATGCTTTTGCTAGGGATCTTAACCAAATTATCATTCTCAAAGGTTTGCTCGACAAAGTAGCTGGTGATCAAGCCGCTATTGCTTTCATTATTGGTCATGAAATAGCTCACCACACACAACTTCATACTTACAATCTCACTGCTTTTGAAGAGAAGTTGGCGAAAAGATTGCAAGCAGAAGCAGATACGGAAGTGCAAAATTTAATCGCCACAGAAACGAAAAAATTCCATGCTTATCAAAATACCAATCGTCGCAGAAAATCATTGTGTAAAAAAGAAGATAATGCACAAAATACATCCTTAGCTAGCTCAGAATATCGTGTTCTCAACTGCCAAGGAAAGCCAGATGCTGATAAACTTGAGCTAATCAAACAAGAAATCTTGACTGAAAAACGAGAACAACTTGAAAGCGCAGTTAAAAAATTGAGTCGCCAGCAAGAGTTGGAAGCTGATAAATTTGGCTATATGTATATGGTACGGGCTGGCTACGATCCAAAAGGTGCATTGCGAATTTTCAATCTCATGGCACGTGGACCTTATGTTGATGATAATAATAGTAGTCATCCATCTTTCATGGAGAGAATTAGTGCTGTCAAAGAGTTAATGAAAAAATATCCTGCATCAAATCTAGCAGATGAAGGCGCAATTCGCTTGCGTCAAAATCCCACACCTCTGACATTTGATGTTTCCAGAGATGGGGAATCTTTGCGAATTAACTCTCGGTTTAGTTCGCAGCCCAATTCCAGTCAAACTGATAATTAGCAGCCCAGATACCCGACTTCTCTTAGAAGTCGGGTATCTAAATCCGCTTTAAATAAAAGTTTATTAGCCAGCAGAAATTAGGTGAGAAATATTTCGGTGTCCGTACCCAAAAGACAATTTTTTATCTTCTAATAGGGACAGAACATTCCTGAGTTTATCTTCCAGTTGTTGCTGACTAAGCCACTCAGCCAAAAGCATTTTTTTAATAGGTTGTACAATCCGCCGCATTTGCTGTTGATTGAGTTCCTCATCTTCTGGTTGTTCTGTGATAAAATTATGAGTAATAAACAGTTCTGAACCCTGAATATCTTGATTTACAACTACTTGGTTAATCTCTTGAAAACTGCTTTCCACAAATTTATTAGTAGTATACTTTAAAATCACTGGTTCTAGTATATAGCGTATGGGGATATCTTCGGAATTTATAGTTAGTAAAGAACGCCTTTCCAGTAAATCCTTTAATGTTTGAAATAGCTGATTGTAGGATAAAAATTGCTCATGATCTTGTACTAATTGATGCCATGAAGCTAAATTGCGTCTGATAGCTACCCAATAAATCAGATTTATTTCTGCTTTTTTGAGTTTTTCAAATTGCCTATCTAAAAAGTTAGTAATTTCATCATTCACAAGAATTGAGTTAGCCATAAATGGCGATATATCACCAGCAAATACAGTACGAACGTCCGGTGCAATTTTCTCCAGTATCCACGGATTGCTATAACGCCTGCTAAATTCCTCAAGCTCACTATCTTGTCCAGAAAGACCTTCTGCTATTAAAATTTGTTTTGCTTCTTCATAAGTTAAAGCTCCCAATCTTTGGCAGCGAACTAATTTTCCTTCTAATAATGCAATATTTTGAGGTTTTTCTCTACTAAGTAATAATAAACTGCTTTTGTGTGCTTCTTTCGCAATTTTTTCTCCAAATACCTTATAATTTGTATAATCTTCGCTGCGATCGCCAATTATTTCTTGCCAACCATCCAGCACTATTAAACATCTTTGAGCCTTTAAATACTGCATGAGTTCAGAAATATTACCTTCTTCTTTCTCACCTTTAGATAAAAATTGCACCAGCCTGATGAGGATTTGTGTAAATGGCGGTGCTGATTCCAAAGAAAGCCAGATGATGTAATCATATTTGTCAGCAATTTTGTCTACTAAATTGCGAACTAAGGCGCTTTTCCCAATTCCCGCCATTCCATAAACAACAACTAACCGACAGCGTTCTTTAATTAGCCATTGCTGAAGTTCAGTTAACTGTTGGATGCGACCAAAAAAATTAGCAACATTTGGTGCTTCCCTCAAATTCCTCTTAGCATCTACTTCATTTTCTGCTACATCTTCCCAGTTCAAGCCCAATACTTGGCAACACACTATAAATTTCTGAGCGTTGATATATTCTTTACCATCCTTGAAACGCTTCCACATCGCTGGACTAAGTGCATATTGTTGCAGTGATTCGACCTTATCCCAATTTTTATCCCGTTCTAAAATTTCACTTGCTTTCCTCAGAAATATTTCATCAATATACTCATCCTTTTCAATCGGTTCTTTTGCCTCAATTCTTTCCCTTGTGGCTTTTTTAATTTCGTTATTCCTAGCATCCTTGATAAGTTTTTTTCCCAGTTCAGAAGCTTTGAGAGATAAGCGGTTTCTTTTACGCATAAGTTCAAGGGTTTAAAAAAATTAGATTGTTATAGCAGGGGTTTAGCACATTCCTTGACACCTACCACTTACAAACACTCTGCTTTGTGGATGGAATTTTTTATTCTTGACGTTGTGGTATGGGTCGCACAAGAGTAAAGTTATATTCATCGCTATTATTCTCATTATTTCTATCAACTTGCACTAAAACACCAACCTTTGTGATTAGTTTGCGATCGCCGTACTCAAATCTTACTTTCGTAGTAGCACCTGTAGCAGAAAAATTATTATTCTTTAACCGCTCGTATACAAGTTGGCGAGTTGGATCGAGATTTTTTTCCCGAATATCAGTCACAGCTGTAACAAATGCTTGTGCTGCATCATAGGAAGTAAGTGTTCTCCAACTCACCTTTGTTGTCCACCAAAGTTCTTGGGCTTTCTTAGTAAACTCTTGGCTAGCAAGATTTGCGTGGGAAGACACAGCAACCACCATGCCATTAGCATAGTTTTCAAGCTTCTCCAGCGTCTTTCTGCTATAAAAAACATCTCCTCCTAAGAGGAGTGGTAACTGTTGATTTCTCAATTCATGATTTTGCTTTGCAAACTTAGCAATTTTTAGTGCTTCATCCAGGTTTTTACGACTGGTAGCCAACATCAAAGCCTTTGCTGTTCGTGCTTTTTCAGAGCAAATTCCTTGGTTTTCTGGCAGCGATAAATTACACTCTTCAATATATTGCCGATTTACCCTTCGCTCATGTATCAGCGTGTTTTTAAATTGTTCTTTCAAAGATTTGCTATACTCATCTTCGTCAAAAAGTATCAGTACTTTTTCTCCTTGAAGCTTATCCGCTACGTAGTTCGCTAAGTCCCCAGCTGCAATAAAGTCATCAGAAGCTGTGCGGAAAACATATTCGTAACCGTTCCTAACAGCAGTACTTGTGGGTGAAATTAAAACAAGTTGTTTTTTTTCATAAATACTTCCTGCTAACCATGTATTGCTACTTGTGATGTGACCAATAACTCCTAATATTTTACTATTTTCAAAATACTTAAAATCTCCAGGAATTTCGTTGATTTCACTATAAATAAAATTAGCTATTTTTTTAACTTCTTCTTTGTCGTCACTATTCTCCTTTGCTATTAGCACTTGGAATGGCATATCTTGATTTTGTTCAATAACTTGGGCAACACCACGCAGCATTTCTAGAGCAATATCCCTATGTTCTTCTAAGCTGGGAATCACAACTGCAATAGTTGGAAGGCTAATCTTGGATGTAGTTATAGCTGCTTTGGAGTTGTAGTAATAAATCCATGTTTCTGGATCGACTTCACACTTATTATTAGGAGGAGAATTTCTAAAAGCGCTTCTAAATTCATTTGTAGCTTGCTTGAAATATTTTTCAGCTTCTCTGAATTTATCTGGAGACTTTGAAGAACTAGCTTGTTTAAAAGCATCTATCCCGGTTTGCTTTGAATTATAAGCTTTTCTACATTCGTTAAGGGATAAAGTTTCTTTTTTTTGCTGAATTAGAGCTTCTTCTCCCCTGCTAAAGTATTCTGCAAAAGGTGGTGGTGGCGTTGAAGTTTGTGTTTGTGTTGGTGTTGCTGTCGATTTTGGGTCTAGTGATCTTGGGTATTTAAGATGTGGAAGAATTGCGATCGCCGCTACGAACAAAGCCAAAAAGCCAAAACTTATCCAACGCCAGCGTTTAGGAATTTTTGTAAGCGATTTCAGCCCATCAAAAAATTTCTGCCAAAAAGGTTGTTGTGCAGTAGAAAGAGCATCCAGAACTTCTTGAGCAGACTGAGGTCTGTCTTCTTGTCTGTATTTGAGCATCCAGTCTAAAACGGTTGCAAAACGCTCGTTTCTCACAGTCGTATGATTCTTCCAATTTGAATTCCAGATCAGCGAACTGGGATTGCTACCTGTCAGCAAACGCAGACAGGTAGCGGCTAAGGCGAATAAATCTGATGCTGGAGATACCATTTCGCCAGCGGATTGCTCAGGTGGCGCAAACCCTGGAGTTATAACTTTAGATGATGTCTCAGTGGGCGCTCTTTCAATTACTACCTGTTTAACTGCACCAAAATCTATCAGATATAGCCTGCCATCGCTACTACGGCGCATTATATTGGCAGGTTTAATATCCCTATGTATAGTTGTTGAATTGTCATCGTAATGATGAACATACCTGAGTATTGTCAGAATTTCTTTGAGAATATTGATAACTTCATCTTCTGAAAATTGTTTTCCAGCCTGGACTCGCTCCTTTAGTTCCTGCTCTAAATTTTGACCTTCGATATAATCCTGGACTAAGTAAAAAAATCTTTGTTGATGGCTGATTTGGTGTTCAACTTCCACTACAAAAAATGCCCAAGCCCTGGGAATTTGTTGATGACTTAGTTCTGCTAAAATCATCGCTTCCCGGTGAAACAATTCTTCTATCTTTCCCAGAACTGATGAATCGAGTTTATTTCCAGGAGTATTTTTAGGGTACAACTGTTTGATTACGCGCCGTGGTCTTTGGGGAAAGTTAATATCCTGTGCTAGGAAAGTTCTACCAAATCCGCCTCTTTCTTCATCTGGAACTAATAACCTTAGCGGTAAGAAATGACCATCTAAAATCAAAGGCATTTCACAATTAGCACAACGTATTTCTGTTCTAGCACTTGAATTAAGAGATGCTTCTGAAATAGAATTTATAGGGCGATCGCAACTTGGACGAGTGCAGTAAACTTGAATAGAGGGAGTGCTACTAACCATTTATTAACCTTGAGAGTTACTTTAGATACACACTGGATCATAAAAAAAGAAATAATTATTAGATTTTTATAGATATATTTATCTTCAGCACATACAAGCCTGAGAATTAGCCCAGTTCTAATTTCTACACTTCTTTGAGCAAACGTCAGGTCAAATAACTCTCAGACCATCTAGACTGTAAACTTGTCCGGTTTCAGCCCTATATGCGATCGCACACCGTAAATTAACTAACCAATAATTACTTTGTTAATAAAAGTACATTTGCTTTATGAAATTCTTATCTCAGTAAATATTCTTAAATAAAAACGTGATTTTTGCAATATCATTAAAGTAAAGTTTTTGTAATGAAGTTGCACTCTCCCCAAAAATTAGGGAAGAGTGTAGGCGATTAATATGCACAGTACTGTCTGCTCGAATTACAGCATATTTCAGTTAAAAGAGTTAGACAGGTAGGGGAACAACATTGTTGTACCCCTAGAATTATCTGTACCTCACCAAGCAATCTGCTGTATTTTTTAAAACTCCAAGGTAGTCCTAACTACTCCTAAAAAAATGTCACCATTTTGCTCGTTATGATTTGGTGCTGTCAGCCAAATAAAACCAGGAGTAATGCTGATGTTATCGTTGATTTTATACCGATAAAACCCTTCAATGTGAAATCCAGTATCGGGATCGCGACGAGGTAAGCCTGATAGAGGTGCTGAAGTACCAGTCAATTTAGGCTGCATCCCGATGATAATCCCTCCTAAATTACGCACTTTACCGTCTTTGTCTAAATCAGGGAAGGCTAGAGTGACAGCCCAACTCCAGATATCAGCATCGCCTCTGACTTCTCCAGTCAGCGCCCGCGCATTGGTATAGCTTACCCATCCACCCAGTTGAAAACCATTGCTAATATTTACATTTGTTTCAATTCCAAACGAATCAGAGTCAACTTTTCTCCCTCCCAAATTGGATGCTAAACTGCCAGTATTATGTCCTAAACCGTTGTCGTTATAGGCTTTGACATAGGAGAAGGCAATCTTAGTAACTTTGTCTTCATCAATTTTGCAATTGTTATTTTGGTCTTTTATACACATACCATCGGGATAGTATATAATCTGCCCCAATGCACCATAGTTACCGTTCAACAAGCCGCTAGCAGGATTGTTGGCACTTTTTGCCAGATAAGCCATCTGTATTTTGATATTTTCATTCGGCTTATAAGTCACACCTGCACCCGTATCTCCACCCAAACGAAATATTAGACTGTATCGACCAAAGCGGGAAATGGCAGCTTTTGAATCGCTTTGTAGAGGGTTAACAACATCCCAATCATCGAAGTAAGTGTTAAAGCCTGTAGCAACTAGAACAGTCACTTGCTCGCCTATAGGAAAACGATATTGCAGCTTACTAAGCAAAATATCATTAGTTGTATTACTACCAGATGCGAAACTGAAGCGAGCCTCATTACCAGGTGCAATTGGATTAATCACACTGCTTGCTTGAAAGCGTACAAGTAGCTCATCCTTGTCAAAAAAGCAGGTTTTGATGTTGAGGCGTAGGCGATCGGAAACTGTAAGATTGCTATTATCTCCATTCCCGCTACGGTTAGCATCTCCAAAGCCATCTGTAACTGCAATTATTAGCTGACCGTCTAGTTTCGGTGTTTTAGAGCATTTCGGTTTTTCTTTCTCTAGCTTTTCGATATGTGCTTCCAAAGCACCAACTCTTCCTCGTAAGGTAGCGAGTTCTGTTTTGAATTCCTCTTGCAGCTTTTGCAAAGTTGCCACATTTTCTCTAGTAACTATGTCTGTGGTATCAGCACTAATTCGTTGGTTAACTTTGTCTAAGCAGGCGTTTAATGCAGCTGCAAACTCAAAGCGACTCATAGCGCGATTTCCTTTGAAACTAGCATCAGGGTATCCAGCAATACAGCCATAGCGCTCAACTAGAGATTGCAGCGCTTGAAATGCCCAATCATTCGGTTGCACATCAGAAAGCTGAGAAACTGAAGTGATTGACGCAGAATCTGGTTGAACATCTTGACTAACTTGTTCAAGCAAATCAGTGCTGTTGTCTGTTATCGAAACTCCTGGAGAATTATTACTAGATTTTAAATCTTCAGCCTTAACTATGGCATTGGGAGTTATCATCAAAATCGAAATTAATCCAGCAGTAACTAATCCCAGAGAATCTCTAAGAGAGCTAAACATATCTTGCTCCTGACGATAGGTTTTTTCAAAAAATTTAATGAGAATTCACTTAATTCTTATTATTGATGTGTATTTCTCAATAAGAATTGATTGTGTATTTCAAAAGTTAATTAGCAAAAATTAAAATTAATACCCAAGGAATCAATGAAACAATATATTGTTTCATTGATTAATAACTCAATAAAATTAATGAATGAATACGTCAGGATAAACCCGCTAGAAACTCAAATAAGTTAACAGCTTTTGTATTTATAACTCATTCTATGTGTTAAATTTATATATTTATGTTGAACTACAATTAAAGATTTACCACTAAAGCAAATATGAGTCCAATCTCAGTTTTAGCTCAGAGAATGGTTCAGAAAAAAGTTCATTTAATGCTCAGAGAAAAGTTCAGTTAACGTGAATTATCAAGACCTCACCCACCCAGCCTCCCTCTCCTAATAGGAGAATGAGGAGTAAGAAAAATTAAGCTTTTCACTCCCCCCACAGCGAGGGGCTGGGGGTCTAAGATTCCTAACGCGGTCAATTATCCGCTAGTAGCGATCGCCTGTGCCAGTTGGGTAAGTCCTGTTTTATTGAGGGCTTTCAAAATCAGCTTTCGTTACCAACACAAAGCCATCCATAGAAAACATCAAGGTATTTGTGACCAATATCTTGATGTTTCGTATTAACGTGAACTTATTTATATAGCAATTCATGTATGAGTTACGAACAAAAAGATACCCGACTTCTTCAAGAAGTCGGGTATCTGAGCTTTCCTAACATAGTTTGAATTATTAGCGCCAACTTACTTATAGTCACAGAAAATCATCAAAATTAAACAGACAGACCACTACCAACTCTAGCGATTCTTTAAGCAGCAATATTTACAAAAAAACAAAGCCTGCTTTTGCAGGCTGCAACTTAAACTTATTGGAAGGATTGACGTAAAATTGCAGAATGTCTTAGGATTAAAAGTTAGAACGTGAAGAACCTACTACATCACGGTTGCTATAAGCGGTGTCATCATGTCTGCGGCTTTTGCGGCCAAATAGACCAAACAAACCGAGTAAACCGAGCAAACCCCAATCACCATCTGCATAATTGCCGTCGGTAAGAGGGCGGTCTGTAGTGGTAGTATCTGTAGTCGTGCCATCAGGACTAGTATTCGTTTGGGCAGAAGCCGGTAATACTGTAGGCACAATAGCTAAACTCAGCGCTAGAACAGTACTCCCGACAATTTTGGATACATTAAAGCGTTTCATAATTAAGTCCCCACTTGAATTTCTGTAAGCAATAGTTACAGTTTATGAAGTTCTACAGGAACTAGAATCATTCGTTAGCTGGAGATGCATATCTTCTGGAAGTCGCATTTTTGATTACGCTTTGGTGTCAGTTGTTAGTAGTGAGCAAGTGGCGTTGCGGTTTTTACATATAGAAAGCCAATATACTTATTTCTCTCTAGCACTTCCTCATAAAAGTACCGATTTGCTTCTTCACTCAAACCATCTTCATTACGTGCTGACAAAAATCTCGCTCCAGCGATCGCTAATGCTTTAGCGTCTTTAGTCAAAGCAGCCTATCACGACCTTTCTCAAAAAGATGGCGAATAGAAGCAAGAATTATAACTATGTCATTGATTGAAAAATTATCGCCTGAGTTTCGACAACGCTGTGAGGTGATCGCAACTGAACAAAGAAGCTTGCTGGGAGTGCGAGCATTTGAAGCATTACCAGCAGACACTCTAGCAGCCAAGTTAGGCGCAAAACTTTTTACACCGGATCAGGTTCCCAATTTAGAAGCAGAGCAAATTACATTATTACTAGCTAGCGATGAATGGTCAGCGGCGATTATAAGCTATAGCCCACTGTGGATTGTATGCAACCCACGTCATGCACTTACAAGGAGGGAATCTAATTTGATGCATGAGATAGCCCATCTATTGCTTAAGCACCAACCTGTTGGCTTTGATACCGTAACCGGACAACCAAAACGTCAACAAAATAACGAAGATGAAGCAACTTTTCTGGGGGGATGCCTGCAAATTCCCAAACGTGGTTTACTGTGGGCGACACAGAGAAAAATGCTCTTACCTGAAATTGCTGTACATTTTGGTGCTAGTGAAGCGATGGTACAGTTTCGCAGCAATGTCACTGGTGTGCCTATCTAAATGTTAATAGTCGAATATTATTTGTTCTTTCTACTCTTGCTTAATTAATGATTAAGGCTAGGATTTTATGTTGCAATTATGCTGATGAAAGAATCAGGATTTTAGATAGTGTATTAGTCAACTATCAGTTGTTGTCGCCGAAAATATCAATATTTATTACAAAAAATTTGTAATAATACATACTATGAGATGAAATTTTTAGAAAGTAAAAAACTTTATATATTTTAAAAAATTCCCACAGGAGGTTATTATGTCATAAATTTTATAATCATCAGGGATATTTGGGCTAGCTTAGCTTTGAGCATAGCCCAAATTGTTTAAATAAAAAATTTCCCATTCGCCTCCTCAGCTAACAATATATCAAGGCATATACATCAGCGCAGGAGGCGATCGCGATATCGTAAAACAGCAGAATTGATAGTCTATATAGTGAGACTAATAACGTGAAGTATTTTTTCCTATCTGAAGGATGGACAGTGTCCAGAGTCTGGGCATCTGATGGACTCTGGCAGATCACCGCATGGCGACGCCAACCAGATATTCAGAAACTGAATATTTGTTTGGTGGAAAATAACGAATTTTTGTGGCTTTATCGAGTTGAAGAGGCGGTTTTAACCGTAGAAGTGAAGCCAACAACAGCAGCACTGACAAATAACAGCATCGGACAAGTAGTGCTGAAGCGTTTGATGACAGCGGAACAGGTAATCGAACGCTTGGGTACGGCCGAGGCCAAGTGTCACCTGCAAAACATTCAATTGCTGGCGCAGTAGAGCATGGGGCATGGGGCATGGGGCATAGGGCTTGTGGCGAGACATGGGCATTGGGAACAGATGGGGGACTCGGGGTCCCCTCTGGGGATTGGGGGTGGATGGGTAAGAAAACTCCCCACACTCCCCACACTCCCCACACTTCCCACACTCCCTCATCCCCCCTGCTCCCCTGCCCCTGATCTTCCCTAAGAATACGCAAACTGTATGTATGACAGGGATTGGTAGCGAAAAATATCACAGATGCTACGCGATCGCATCTATTTACACGCTTGCAAAGCGTTCCATCAATAGTTACACTTTTTAAAATATTCTCATTTTTGCTTGGCACTTGCCTAGCACGCTGAACTACCCAAATGTCTTTAGAGACATTTAGCTAATTCCACAAGAATAAGGGAGAGTTTTTCGTCAGAAAATTTTCCGGTAGTTCAAAACCAAAGCGATCGCTACTCAATCGGGTAAAGAGCGCTCAGCGTGTTAGCACTGCCAAAGCAGCCACACTGTTTGTCTGAGAAGACTAGGCTGTGGTCAGAAATACCCTGGCAATAAGAAAAACAACAGAGAAGTAAGAGTGGTAAATTTTGCCGCGCATAACTTCCGTAAGAAAATTGCTTTGTAAACTAACTCATCGAGGAGGAGCGTAGTCGATGGGACTACCCTGGTACCGAGTACACACAGTCGTTCTGAACGATCCAGGACGACTGATTTCTGTACACTTGATGCACACAGCTCTAGTGGCAGGCTGGGCTGGTTCGATGGCATTGTACGAACTAGCTATTTATGACCCCAGCGATCCCGTTCTCAATCCCATGTGGCGTCAAGGGATGTTCGTGTTGCCCTTCATGTCCCGTTTGGGCGTGACTCAATCTTGGGGTGGTTGGAGCGTTACTGGTTCTCCAGCAACCGATCCTGGTTTCTGGTCATTTGAAGGCGTTGCTGCTGCTCACATCGTTCTTTCTGGTTTATTGTTTTTAGCCGCTGTTTGGCACTGGGTTTACTGGGATTTGGAACTCTTTAGAGATCCTCGTACTGGTGAACCTGCTCTAGACTTGCCAAAAATGTTTGGCATTCACCTATTTTTATCTGGTCTACTCTGTTTTGGCTTCGGTGCTTTTCACCTCACTGGACTATTTGGGCCAGGGTTGTGGGTTTCCGATGCCTTTGGAGTTACAGGTAGCGTCCAACCAGTAGCACCCGAATGGGGGCCAGATGGCTTTAACCCATTTAATCCTGGTGGTATTGTTGCTCACCATATAGCCGCTGGGATTGTCGGTATTATTGCAGGCTTATTCCACCTCACAGTCAGACCACCCGAACGGCTTTACAAAGCTTTACGGATGGGTAACATTGAAACTGTACTTTCTAGCAGTATTGCTGCGGTATTCTTTGCTGCCTTCGTGGTCGCTGGTACTATGTGGTACGGTAACGCAGCCACACCAATTGAACTGTTTGGCCCTACCCGTTACCAATGGGATCAAGGCTATTTCCGTCAAGAAATTAATCGCCGCGTCCAAAGCAGCGTTGCCAATGGTGCAAGCCTAACGGAAGCTTGGTCACAAATTCCGGAAAAACTTGCCTTCTACGATTACGTAGGTAATAGCCCTGCTAAAGGCGGTTTATTCCGTACAGGCCCAATGGTCAAGGGTGATGGTATTGCCCAATCTTGGCAAGGTCACGCAGTATTCAAAGATTCTGAAGGCAGAGAATTGACCGTGCGTCGTCTGCCCAACTTCTTTGAAACCTTCCCAGTTATCTTGACCGACAAAGATGGTATTGTCCGCGCTGACATTCCTTTCCGTCGGGCAGAATCCAAATATAGCTTTGAACAATCTGGTGTGACTGTTAGCTTCTACGGTGGCGATTTGAATGGTCAGACCTTTACAGATCCAGCCGAAGTTAAGAAATACGCCCGTAAGGCTCAAGGCGGTGAAATATTTGAATTTGACCGGGAAACCTTGAACTCTGATGGTGTATTCCGCACCAGTCCTAGAGGTTGGTTTACCTTTGGGCACGCTGTATTTGCTCTCTTATTCTTCTTTGGTCACTTATGGCATGGTTCGCGCACTATCTACCGCGATGTATTTGCCGGTGTGGAAGCAGATCTAGAAGAGCAAGTTGAATGGGGTCTATTCCAGAAAGTGGGTGACAAGACAACCCGCCGTAAGGAAGCGCTCTAATTTTTAGGGACTAGGGACTAGGGGCTAAGGGAACCAAGGCTAGAAAAGTTTTTTCTAAATACCTAATACTTAGTTCCCAGTCCCCAGTACCAAATCCCCTCGCTTGGTACAATATTATTACTGGCTGGATAGGCAGGAACTTGTAATATGGAAAGCGTTGCGTACATCTTAATTTTCACTCTGTGTATAGGAGTTCTCTTCTTTGCGATCGCATTTCGCGAACCCCCCCGGATTGCGAAAAAAGATGATTAGATCGCTATTACCAGACTTTTAAGGTCATATAAACCTAAATATCCGCTGATAACTTTGTCTTATCAGCGGATATTTAGGTTTACACTCTGAACGAATCAGTTTGCTTGGCAAAAATTACACCATCTAGCATCACTTTGATAGTGATAAATCCTGATGATGTTCAAGAATCAGGGAAGACTTTGGTGTAAGCTAGAGGCTGGGTCAAATACTTTAATTATGAGTAATTTGATAACGAATTATGAATACTTAGGGTTGACACCCTTGGTGATAAACACCAACTTCTGAATAAATGACTTGTCATAAGAGATTATGATATAATCTTCTATCTGGAAGTTAATATGTGTTGTTACTAGCTTTTCTACGCTAGGATGAAATAGGTTTAGACTAGCATGATAGCGCTTGTCTAATAATTCCACTTGCGACAAAAAATTACGGAGACTAGAACCAGGAACAAATTAGCATGGTCAATCAGAATTTAACCGCTACAGAAATTGGATTTACGCACGAAGATTTCGCAGCTCTACTTGATAAGTACGATTATCACTTTAGCCCTGGCGATGTAGTACCAGGAACCGTTTTCAGTATAGAGCCGCGCGGCGCTCTGATTGACATAGGTGCTAAGACCGCAGCATATATACCTATACAAGAAATGTCAATTAACCGGGTCGATGCCCCGGAAGAAGTATTACAGTCTAACGAAACGCGCGAATTTTTCATTCTCACTGACGAAAACGAAGATGGTCAGCTGACTCTCTCAATTCGTCGGATTGAATATATGCGCGCTTGGGAGCGTGTGCGTCAGCTGCAAGCTGAAGATGCTACAGTTCGTTCTGGTGTCTTTGCTACTAACCGTGGTGGCGCATTAGTGCGGATTGAGGGATTGCGTGGCTTTATTCCCGGTTCCCACATCAGCACTCGTAAACCCAAAGAAGAATTGGTAGGTGAAGAACTACCATTAAAATTCCTAGAAGTAGACGAAGAACGTAATCGCTTAGTTCTATCTCACCGTCGGGCGCTAGTTGAGCGGAAGATGAACCGCCTCGAAGTTGGTGAAGTTGTAATTGGTACAGTGCGCGGGATTAAGCCCTACGGTGCATTCATTGATATCGGTGGTGTTAGCGGTCTGTTACACATCTCCGAGATTTCTCATGAGCATATTGATACACCTCACAGTGTATTTAATGTCAATGATGAAGTGAAAGTTATGATCATTGACCTAGATGCAGAAAGAGGTCGGATCTCCTTGTCAACCAAACAGCTGGAACCCGAACCAGGTGACATGATTAAAAACCGTGATTTGGTTTACGATAAGGCAGAAGAAATGGCAGCTAAGTATCGGGAACAAATGCTAGCCAAACAACAAGGTGCTACTGCTGTTGCTGTTGAAGCTGTAGCTGAAGAAGATATCCCATCTGCAATTGAAGAAGATATTCCATCTGCAATTGAAGAAGATATTCCATCTGCAATTGAAGACATTTCAGCAGCTATTGAAGAAGAAATTCCAGCAGCTATTGAAGAAGAAATTCCAGCAGCTATTGAAGAATAAGACACTGGTATTTGTCTGTAATTAAAAACATGAAAGTTTTTCAAAAAGGGGGATTTTCCCTCTTTTTTTATGGGACTTATTGGCAAAATTTTGAATTTTTTATTGAGATCAAGGGGTGAAAGATTTTGGTAACTATTAAATGTAGAAATATCACATTTGCGAATATTCAAGCGATTTTGTTTGATAAAAACGGTACTCTAGAAGATTCAGAAGCGTATTTGCGATCGCTCGCCCAAAGAACAGCACGGTTAATAGACGCCCAATTCCCTGGTATTGGCGAACCCTTGCTCATGGCATTTGGAGTCAATGGTAATAGCCTCGATCCAGCAGGTATAATGTCAGTAGCCAGTCGCCGCGAGACAGAAATCGCCACCGCTGCATATATTGCGGAAACTGGTAAGGGATGGTTTGAGTCTTTAAAAATCGCCCGTCAAGCTTTGGATGAAGCCGAAAAATATATTGGTCAAACTCCTTCGCCACTATTTGCAGGTAGCGTGGAAGTCTTAAAGTCACTTTCAGAAGCTGGATTAAAACTGGGTATCCTCTCAGCAGCTACAACTCAAGAAGTCCAAAGCTTTGTCGCAAATCACCAGTTAAGCGATTATATCCAGCTAACAAAGGGAGTAGATGAAGGGCCGAGTAAACCAGATCCAGTGTTATTTTTGCAAGCTTGCCAAGCTTTGGGAGTAGAACCCAGCGCTACATTAATGGTAGGTGATTCTGTGGGTGATATGCAAATGGCAAAGAATGCTAAAGCCGCAGGTTGTATAGGGATCACCTGGATTAATAAATTAGATCATGTCCAAGGTGCAGATGTGGTGATTAATCGGCTGGATGAAATTCAAATTGTTGAGGTTTAAGTAGGAGGACGCAAATCAAGCTAACTGGTGGGGATTGTCAATAGTCAATAGTCATTTGTCAGAGTTTCAAGGGTATTTACTTTCTGATTTAATTGCTGAAATGGGGTTGATGAGATTGCTGGCAAAAGTTCGCTAAACTTATATTAAGGCTCATCATGAGAGACTATGATGCTACCAGTTAAACATCAATTTCAAACCTTTGAAGAATACCTATCTTATGATGATGGCACAGACAAACTCTATGAGTTGTTTAACGGAGAGTTAATCGAAACGCCTCCAGAATCAGGGATTAATGTTCAGATTGCGACATTTTTACTGATTCAATTTGCTTTGCTCTTAGATTATAGAAGAGTTCGGGGGCACGGCTTAGAACTAGAAGTGAGAGGAGAACCCAGAAACCGTTATCCTGACCTGACTATTATTCGGGAAGAGCATATTCAGCAGTTAGCAAAACGTAATACTATCCGCCTATCAATGCTACCTCCATTACTAGTAATTGAGATAGTAAGTCCAGGAGAATTACAACGGGATAGAGATTTTATCGCCAAGCGTGGACAATATCAAGATTGTGGGATTTCTGAATATTGGATTATTGACCCCGAAAACAAAACTGTATTGGTTTTAGAACTCACTGGCAATGTTTACACTGAGGTAGGTAACTTTTATGGTGAGGATTTGATTTTATCTCCACAATTTAGTCAAATGAATCTCAAAGTATCGCAACTATTTGAGGCAGTAACTCAGGATTAAAATAGGATATTAATTAACCTTCAGCTTTGCTAAACAAATTATGCAAAACACAGACACAACATTACAGCTTCGCCTGTGGACTGTGGAAGAATACCACCGGATGGCTGAGGCTGGGATTTTTGCTGATGATGAACGTGTAGAACTTTTAGAAGGAAAGATTATTTGGATGATTGCAAAAGGGACAGCCCATCGTTCATCTGTGGGGAGGACAGACTATTTATTAAAAAATAGATTAGGAAATCGGGCTTGGGTATCGATTCAAGACCCAGTAAAGTTAAATGAACGGTCTGAACCAGAACCTGATATTGCTGTAGTTAAAGTAGATCCTCTGTACTATGCAGACCATCATCCTACACCTTCAGAAGTTTATCTAATTATTGAAGTAGCAGATAGCAGTCTTAAACTAGATTGTGAAACTAAAGGAAAAGCTTATTCAAAAGCAGGAATTGCAGATTATTGGGTATTAGATGTAATTGGTCGTCAATTGCACGTATTTCGAGAACCAACTGTAGATGGTTATCAAAGTGAAGTAATTTTGGCAGAACATGAGACTATTTCCCCTCTACAGTTTCCTGATTTGCAGATTGCGATAAGTGAGATGTTACCGCTTTTGAGAGGAGCTTAATAAAGAGCGATCGCACTCTTAAGCACTCTACATGAAAAATCGCTCTTTCATACCCATCTCAATATTATTCACACCTCCAAATTTTAATTGTTTTGTCCTCGCTACCAGTAACAATCGTTTTCCCATCAGGGCTAAAGGCTATAGAGTATATATTCAATGAGTGCCCAGAAAGAGTAGTTATCAACTCTTTTGTACCTAAATGCCAAAGTTTAGACGTATACGCTGATCTTGCCTAATTTCTTGAACTTTTACAGGTAGATTACGTTTATCTTCCTTGCTAAATTTGTGATCAATAAATGCTGAAACAATTCGTTCAGCAGCAGGAATAACAAAGCCGATAACTGCACCAATGATATTAAATCCCATAGAATTTTCAAGACTGAGAAAATTAATACTTGTATCTGTTTTAACCTTTAATTCTCTCAATGTCTCTTCAAATTGGTGGGTAGTGGCGATTTATCTTGAATTTACAGCCATTTTCAGGTCAAAAGTAGATAACGCCCGCAGTAACCAGTAGCCCGAATCGTTACCCATATCTTTTTAATTTCCCGCTTCGTTCTGATTCCGGCTAGGAATGAATTCCCAGCCTCATAGCTCAAGTCTACTGAAGTAGACTCAGCGTTTTTCCAGTCCACTTAAGTGGACTTCAGCTATGAGCCAAGAACTTCAGTTCTTGGCGGAATATCGCTCAGTGCAATAGTTTGACTGTTACAAAAATGTGGGTAATGACAATGGTATGAACAATCCAAAAATATGGGAATTAAAGGTAAATCTCTTTAAATCGAATAAGTCAAAGGGAAAGACTTGGCATCCTTGGGCTTGACATACACCCGTTGTTGTGGTTCTAACTCTAATTCTTTAAAGCGATCGCGTGTTAAATGCGCCATCACCACTTGCCCTTCGTCTAAACTTAATTCTACTTGAATTTCCCAACCCAAATGTATCACTCGGCTCACGGTTGCAGGTGTAGTTGCACCATTAGCATGTTTCTCGACAATTACATCTTGTGGGCGTAAAAATACTTCTGGATGGGGAACTTCAAATTCACTGCTTTTGAAAATCCTCGAAGAACTAGGTAACACGTTTACCGGGCCGATAAAACTCATCACAAAGGAACTAGCAGGATGATCGTAAATTTGCTCTGGAGTTCCTACTTGTTCTACACGCCCTTTATTCATCACCACAATTTCGTCGGAGACTTCCATTGCCTCTTCTTGGTCGTGGGTAACGAAAACTGTGGTAACATGTACTTCATCATGGAGGCGGCGTAACCATGCCCGTAAATCTTTCCGCACTTTCGCATCAAGTGCGCCAAAGGGTTCATCGAGCAATAATACCTCTGGTTCCACAGCCAACGCCCTAGCTAAAGCTACCCGCTGTCTTTGTCCACCAGAAAGTTGTGAAGGATAGCGATCGCCTAATCCAGTCAATTGCACTAGCTCTAGTAACTGTTCTACCCGCCCTTGGATTTTCTTGACTGGGGCTTTGCGAATTTCTAAACCAAAAGCGATATTCTGGCGTACAGTCCTATGCTTAAATAAAGCATAGTGCTGAAACACAAACCCAATATTGCGCTCCTGCACACTTTGATAGGTAGCATCTTTACCAGTCAGGAATATTTTGCCACTATTTGGTAACTCTAAGCCCGCAATTAACCTTAGCAGCGTGGATTTTCCAGAGCCTGATGGGCCAAGCAAGGCAACTAGAGAACCTGTCTTCACCTCTAAATTTACCTGATCAACAGCTTGGAAACTTCCAAAATTCTTGGATACATTCTCAACTAATATGCCCACAGTTTTTCTTCCCCTGCCAATAATCTACGAATAATTGCTAGGATTACCGTATTACATATATACCATAAGACTATGATTTTTGAACTACTAAAAAATAATTAAAAATAAAAAAAAATTAGTTATCCACAGCCACCACAGTCAAGGAAGCTACAATCAGCACCACTACAATCTAGGGCACTACAATCCACTGCATGACAATCAAGGACGCTACAATCAGGAGTCATGCTCACAAGTTCAGCGCAATTGCAGCCCAGATCCGCACAATCAAAGCATTGAGTCCCGTCACCACCGCTTAAGGAAGATTTTTCTGCATTCCTACCTAGGGCTTTTTTTTGTGAATGCAGATTTGATTCTGACTCATCCTCACTTGCTTCTGAGTTATCAGCTTGCGATCGTAAAATCCGGTTGGCTTGCTTGCAAGCTTGAAATCGCTGACGGGATTTAGTAAGTAGTGCTTTAAATCCATCTGATGCAATTACCCGCTTAATATATTGAGAACAAGATTCGCCACCATATAAAACTCGGTGAGCGCAAACAAAACCTTTATGAGGAGAAACGTATTTTTGATATCCAGTAATTGCAACGATACCAGCTTTTCTGCCAAGAGAATCTAATAGTGAAATTTCCATTATTAATACTTATTAATCTAGAGTAGAAGTTCAAATTACTGATTATGGCTAGGTCAAATTTAACTCATACTCCAAATAAAGTCTGAGGGATTTCGCGCAATTTTATGGAATCACCATTGACAAATGACCAATTACTACTAACAACTGACAACTAACGACTGACCACTATCATTATTCGTGTCGAAATATTAAGGAATATTGCATTTCTGTCAAAACCAGAAGCAAGAGCGAGAAATGAGCCAAAAGTCCGTGGTACGATGCTTTCGGTAAATGTCAAGATTGGGGGAAAACCTTTGACACTACGGGTTGCTGTTGTTGGTTCGGGCCCAGCTGGTTCATCTGCCGCTGAAACACTGGCAAAAGCTGGGATTGAAACTTACCTAATTGAGCGGAAGCTGGATAATGCCAAGCCTTGCGGGGGTGCAATTCCCCTGTGTATGGTGAGTGAGTTTGACTTACCACCAGAAATTATCGATCGCCGCGTGCGCAAGATGAAGATGATATCACCCTCCAATCGGGAAGTTGATATCAATCTGATAAATCAAGATGAATATATAGGAATGTGCCGCCGTGAGGTTTTGGATGGTTTCCTCCGGGATCGTGCGGCAAAACTAGGTGCAATTTTAATTAATGCCACCGTTCATAAACTGGATATACCTACCAACAATACCGACCCATATACCATTCATTATGTAGACCATACAGAAGGTGGGGCACAAGGTATTGCCAAAACTTTGAAAGTGGATTTAGTAATTGGGGCTGATGGGGCTAATTCCCGGATTGCTAAAGAAATTGATGCAGGGGATTACAATTATGCGATCGCTTTCCAAGAGCGCATTCGTCTCCCCCAAGACAAAATGGCCTATTACAACGATCTAGCCGAAATGTACGTCGGTGATGACGTTTCTACTGACTTCTACGCTTGGGTATTCCCCAAATATGACCACGTAGCTGTCGGTACTGGCACAATGCAGGTGAATAAAGCCAGCATTAAGCAGTTACAAGCCGGCATTCGCGCCCGTGCTAGCGAGAAGTTAGCAGGCGGTAAAATCATCAAAGTAGAAGCCCACCCCATCCCCGAACATCCCCGTCCTCGCCGCGTTGTCGGTAGAGTCGCCTTAGTTGGAGATGCAGCCGGCTATGTCACCAAATCCTCTGGTGAAGGTATTTACTTTGCGGCGAAATCTGGACGGATGTGTGCCGAAACAATTGTGGAAATATCCAACAACGGCAAATCAATCCCCACAGAAAATGACCTCAAGGTTTATTTGAAGCGCTGGGATAAAAAATACGGACTCACCTACAAGGTGTTAGACATTCTGCAAACGGTATTTTATCGTTCCGACGCTACCCGCGAGGCGTTTGTAGAAATGTGTGCTGATCTGGATGTGCAAAAGCTCACATTCGACAGCTATCTGTATAAAACAGTTGTCCCCGCTAACCCCATTACGCAACTGAAAATTACAGCCAAGACAATTGGTAGCCTCATTCGTGGTAACGCCTTAGCTCCCTAACAGCTGTTGGTGGATAGCACTGTTGAGTAGCAGCAGAGGAGATGAGGGGCAAGGTTCACTTTTTGAGTGTATTGGCCTCTCCGCTCCTCTGCAATATTTTTACTTTCTCTATAATTTAATTTGAACAAAATTTAACTTTTACTTTACCCAAGTAAATACTGTAGTATATTTAGACAAAATATATACTTAAGTATGAATTTCTTAAGTAGTAATATAAAGTTTGTGTAAAAATTCAATTAAGTTTGCGGAAACTTCTTGGTTTATTTCCGCATCTTTACTAAGGTGTATAGGTTAGGTATCAGGTAGGAGTCGAAACCTGACATATGAACATTAGTTTGGTTTTTGCCACTGCTTTATCTGGTTGTTCGATGCTAGCCCTAGCAGCATTGGGGTTTTCCAGTCCAGCCCAAGCTTTCACTATTTCCGGTAACGCGAATGGTGTATGGAGCAACCCGATTCCAGATGACGATAATAAATTTTGCTCAAATATCAGTAGTCCTACTTGCTTTATTAGCGGTGTGGGAACCAATTCATTTAGCTGGGGTGAAGTCGCGAAGAGCGCGTCTGTCAAGAAACCCAATCAACTTACATTTACTGGAACTAATTTCTCAGCAAAAGATGGCTCTTGGTTTAAAATCGGTAGTCTAGACTACTACAATGGACTAATATACGCAGATACAAATGTAAAAAAGATAACCTTGAATCTAGATTTATCTTTTGGTAATGACAGTCAGGTAAATACGTTACCAGTAACCTTTAATTTAGTAAATACAACTAATATAGGCAATATTAAAGATATAGCCAATGCTGACCGTGTTGAATTCGCTACACCATTACCTTCAACCAGTTTCAAATATAATCTAGATTCATATCAATTTGAGATACGTGGCTTTAGTCCTTCATTGTTTCAACCTAAGACAAGTATCAGTGCTATTGAAGAAGAGTCCGCTAGTCCTGGCGATATTTACGCCAAAATTAGTTATCTTCCTCCACCTAATAACGTTCCACCAAAAAACGATGTTCCCGAACCCTCAACGATTGCTGGCTCATGTCTAGCAGGTATTTATCTAGCCTCCCGCAAAAAGTTCTCCAAACAAAAAGCTAAATCTTCATGTGGTTGAAATTAGCCCTGTAATCAGGACTAAAGTCCTGGATTGGCAGAAGGCAGAAGGTTGTACCTCTTCTTCCTCCTGCCTTTTTTCATGTGTGAACTACTTAAACTGACCTTGCGGTACAGTGTAGGCTTCCGGCGTCATTGACAGATGCCTTTCTACCTTTGTTTATTGGTCTTACTCTGCCTCAGCACGGCAATAACGGGGTTCCCTCCGCCATTGTTTTGCAATATCCGAATTCCTTCATTCCTGATTGGTAAGTTTTGCACTTCTTGCAATCCCATTCACGGATATCGAGCGTTAACTCGCCAAGAACCTAAAATTTGACCCATATTCATCAGATATTGTAGTGGCTGCTTTTAGAAAAATATTTCCGTGACTGAACGCTGTATTGAACTCAACCGGGAACTGCTATATTTGTAGCGACCTGGAAGCGATCGCGATCCTTCCCAAACCTTGCCTCTAAAAGCCAAAATAAAGTAGGAAGGTAATATTCACGGTGAATGTATCAGATTGAGTTACGATCTTGTCACACAGACAAGTTTAAAAAGTTCTAATTCCAGAATTTTCTGGTTAAAATAGTATATCTGTTCTACTCAGACTCAAACTCCAATCCCAACAATCCTGAAATCATATATTTAGAGGCTCTAATGGCTATCAATACCGATACTTCTGGCAAGCAAAAAGCGCTGAATATTGTACTCAGCCAAATTGAGCGCAGCTTTGGTAAGGGAGCAATCATGCGCCTAGGCGATGCTACTCGGATGCGGGTAGAGACAATTTCCACCGGCGCACTCACCTTGGATTTAGCATTGGGTGGGGGTTTACCGAAGGGGCGCGTGATTGAGATTTATGGGCCGGAAAGTTCCGGTAAAACAACAGTAGCACTACACGCGATCGCGGAAGTGCAAAAAGAAGGCGGTATTGCTGCCTTTGTTGACGCAGAACACGCCCTTGATCCCACTTACGCAGCAGCATTAGGTGTAGATATTGAAAATCTTCTGGTTTCCCAGCCCGATACAGGAGAATCTGCGTTAGAAATTGTCGATCAGTTGGTTCGCTCTGCTGCTGTTGACATTGTAGTTATTGACTCAGTCGCAGCACTTGTTCCCAGAGCCGAAATAGAAGGCGATATGGGTGATACTCACGTCGGTCTCCAAGCCCGGTTAATGAGCCAAGCTTTACGTAAAATTACTGGTAATATTGGTAAATCTGGTTGCACAGTAATTTTTATCAACCAATTGCGGCAAAAAATCGGTGTTACCTACGGTAGCCCAGAAACTACAACTGGTGGTAATGCCTTAAAATTCTACGCTTCGGTGCGCTTGGATATTCGCCGCATTCAAACCTTGAAAAAAGGTACAGATGAATTTGGTAACCGCGTTAAAGTGAAGGTAGCAAAAAATAAAGTAGCACCACCCTTTAGAATTGCGGAATTTGACATTATTTTTGGCAAAGGAGTTTCTACTATAGGTTGTCTTGTTGACCTAGCTGAAGAAACAGGCATTTTGCTCCGTAAAGGTGCTTGGTATAGCTTCAATGGCGAAAATATTTCTCAAGGCCGGGACAACGCCATCAAATACCTAGAAGAAAAGCCAGACTTTGCTGGGCAAATTAAGCAGTTAGTACGTGAAAAGCTAGACAAAGGAGCAGTGGTTTCTGCTAACTCTGTCACCAAAGTCAGCGAAGAAGACGAAGAAGAAGAAGTTGATTTAGAAGAAGAGGAATAAAGGCAAAAAGATGGGATATATAGCAAATTTGACTGTATATCCCCTACAGACTATCGGAATCCGGTTTGATTATTGAAAAAATTGATAAAGTCATTCCTACTTGCCGCTGTTGTCCTTACCCTCCATGCTGCCCCGTTGTCCAGCATTTACGTCTTCGAGTCCGAAACTATTTCCGGCGCTGGTGACTTACACCGTGACGATTCCAGCGATCGCGGCCGAGCCTACGCAAGCAATCACCGGGCGTGGCAACCCCTCGAAGACTCGACTGCGGTTTCAACCACGCCTGCGGCCTCCGCACGCTCTCCAATCACTGTTCCTACCAATGGCTGGTTTCCTCCAGGCTGGGTGTCCCGCCGCACCGCCTTCCGCGACAGCCTTGCTGCCGATCAGGGTGCAGTCGTCTTTTTCGGCGACTCAATCACCGAGGGATTCAAGCAGGACAAAGCATTTCCGGGTTTGAAGACCGCCAATCGCGGAATCTCCGGCGACCTTGCTCGAAATATCTCCTATCGTCTTAATGAAGATGTCATCGCCGTCCACCCGAAAGCGGTAATCCTCCTCATAGGCTGCAACGATTCCAAAGACGGCAGGCCAGCAGAAAAAATCGTCGCCGACCTCCGGACTGCCGTGGAAACAATCCATGCCACTCTGCCTGACACGACGGTGATCATCTCCCGCCTTATGCCGCGCGCCCCGCGTCCAGAGCAACCGCAAGAGGCAAAATTCCTGCCGGGCGCGATCCTCAAAATCAACAAGCTCATTGATGCCATGCCCGCGCAGCTGCCGTGGCTCCGTCTTGCTGATCCGTTCACCCCCATGGCCCAGGCTGACGGAATGCCAATCCGCAAATTCTTCGTTGATGGAGTCCATCCCAACTCCGCAGGCTACGCGAAATTCACTGAGGCTCTCACCCCAGTCCTGCGTGCCGCAGATGTTCTGCCAAAATAATCAGCTTGCCGTGAATTCCACCCGCTTATCAGGCTTTGGGAGAGTTTTTGCACTTTGCGATCGCCATCTCGCAAAACGATTATCGAAGAAAGGCAGAGGGCAGAGGGCAGAAGGCAGAAGGGATTTATCCATTCTCTTCTTGCCCGATAGCGAAGCGTTAGCGACGCAGGAGCGTCACCATCTGTTGCACCGACATTGCAAGGCGAAACACCGCACCAAATTTTCAATTTCGTGGCTCTCGTCATGGTTGGTTTTGAATCCCCATCGCAAACGTTACCTTCTGCCCTCTGCCTCCAGCATAGCTGCCTTCTTCAATCAACCACAAAACCAGTCAGGCTCTAGGTTCGGTAACCTTTTACCAATTTGTGCTGAAAAATCCACCGACTGAAGTCCTGACTACGAACTTATTTTTCATGGCAAATTAATGCCATATGATGCTGATAAGTTGGCATAAAAAAACCGAACTATATTACGAAACGTAAACACCATTCAAAACCTTACCAATGACCAATGACAAATGACGACCCTAGCTAGTTATATTTAATTACGCCGACCTGCTTACTAATTTACAGATGATCGGGCTTGTGTCTGCTAAAAAAGCGATCTAAAATGTCTGACTTTTCTTCTAAAGTAAAACTGCTGTGCTGATATCTCAAATTATCAATTAAGTCTGAGCCAAAGTTCTGCTCTCGATATTTGTATTGCTCGTGGGAATTAAGTATATTCATTGAATTGTCATCCATTCCTGGCACAAGCTGCATCAGTAACTCCATAGCCACAGTCGGTAAAGTGCGGCTAGTATGATTGACAAAAAAATCAAAACTTACCATACCTAGCCGGATGCGATCGCCATCATCAAGTTTAGTTGGCTGGTAGACTGGTTCACCATTGACAAATGAGCCATTCGCACTTTTAAAGTCAATCAAGTAGAAGCCTTGATGGTCTATATATTGAATCGCAGCGTGGCGCTCGGATAGATATTTATCAGCAATATAGATACCATTGCTATCATCTCGACCTATAGTCCAGATTCCCTGTGGCTGTTGTAAACTTTGGGTTTGGCGATCGCACAGATTCGTAATTATATAAACCGTAGAACCATCTAAGACACCTTGTATATAACTTTGATTAACTGCAAATGATGGTTGAGTTAGGTTTTCTAGCTCAAGGATGTCATCTAGAACGTTGCTATGTTGTTCATATAACTTAAGAAATACTTGAAATAAACTTAATCGCCGTTCTAGTTCCTTGTGTTGCAACTCAGCCATCATAGATAAGCCTTTGACTGGCAAAAAATGTGATTTGCTGATTTCGGTCATTAATATTTCTTCTCAGCCTACTATCAGGAATAATTTACTTGCCGCTACTACTTAAAAAAAGCAGCAAATTAGAGCTTTAAGTGGTTCACCTTTGAGGTAAAAGTTTTCCTGGTATTAGCAACCATAAATAGATTTCATCAGAAGTTTTTATCAAAAATTATTGTGACAGTTTATTTTTTATTGTAAAGTATGATTGTTAAATTGTAACAGATCATAAATATAAAAGTTTTATTAAAATTTTCAGATAATAGTCCAAATAACGATATCACTACGACATATCATTGCTAAAAAATTTCCGCTTGGGCAATTGTGCTCCTAGCAAGGATAACTACCACACCATCAACCCTAGAGTTTTGTCACAGCGGTTTTAGCTGCCAGTATTTAGCATTCCCATCTGGGGGAGTTTGCTTTAGGTGTTAAATTACAATATGCCTCTTTTGCCATTAGGGCGCACTGTCATCCAATTCGTCTTTGCCAGTACCAGCTGCTCATCGGTAATTTTGGCACCAGTGAGATTAGCTCCACAAAGATTAGCGCCTCTGAGATTAGCATTGCTGAAATAAGCATGGCTCAGGTCCGCGCCGCGTAAATCTGCTCCTTCTAAATCAGCGCTGCTGAAGTAAGCTTTGCTCAGGTTAGCGTCCCTCAGATTAGCCTCAGTCAAGCTAGCTCTGCCAAAGTCACTATCGTGGAGATTGGCTCCCTGAAGGTTAGTTTTCTGCAATTGAGCAGAATGGAAATTTGTCCCTGATAAATCAGCACCTTGCAAGTTGAGCATACTCAAATTGTGGAGAGCAAAATCCCTTCTGCCTTTAAGATAGGCAGTTAGTAAACCTTGGGTATTTAATTTACGTACAACGTGAGAATTTTGACTTTGCGAGCCATTACTGTTGTTGCTCTCCATAAACGTTGGTTTTGCCATGACTACCCCTGGGCGCATTCCCCGAGGATGCAATCCCACGCTTTCAGCTGTCTTAGCTCGTCTAGCTCGAATTGCTGCTGCTACCTGTGCTACCCCTGTATTAGTAGGATTACTGGCGGGATTATTACACAAAATAGCAGAATCTGCTATTTGGTTATGTGTCTGTTCTTTAACAGCTACATCTGACTTAACAAGCAGTCCCTTAGCTAAACTTTCCAGATAGGGTTCCATTTCCAACCCTCTGAGTACTTCTTGGGCTGACTTGTAGCGGTTGCGTACCGACACTTCTAACATTTTCCGCAGCACACTCGCTAAGTGATCGCTCACTTGGACAAGTGGCTCCCAGATCATTTCACCTGTTGAGGGATTGTATTCTAAATCTTTAGGAGTTTTACCAGTCAATAGATAAATACATGTTACCCCTAGTGCGTAGATATCACTGGCGTAAACTGGACGCATTGCCATTTGCTCTGGCGGTGCAAAACCCGGAGTGCCGATTGCGTATGCCGTTAATGCTGTTTGCTCAGATTGCCCGGCTATACTTTGGGTGACTTGGTTTTTGACTGCACCAAAGTCAATCAGCACCATTCTCGCATCTTGAGTGCGGCGAATCAAGTTGGCAGGTTTAATATCACGGTGAATCACCTTTTGCTCGTGGATATATTGCAGCAAAGGTAAGGTTTCACTTAAAAACTGCTTGACTCCGGCTTCTGTAAAGTTACCACGACGTTGAACTTCCTGTTGCAGGGTAGCACCGCTAATATATTCTTGAACTAAGTAAAATTGTTGTTGAGCTTCAAAGTAGTCTAGTAACCTAGGCACTTGAGGATGATTGCCAATCCTACCTAAAGTTCTAGCTTCTCGCTCAAAAAGTTCACGCGCCATCTGTAAAACATGTGGGACGGTTGTTGAAGGACGCAGTTGCTTAATCACACAACTTGGTTCTCCAGGTAAACCTTGATCGTGGGCTAAGAAGGTTGCACCAAAGCCACCCTGACCTAATGGTTTGACCACCTGATAGCGATCGCTCAACAGTAGTTGTGAGCCACAAGATTGACACCTTAGGCTATGTGCCAAATTTTCTGGCTCTCGACAAGTAGGATTTAAGCAGTAGCTCATGCACTGTCAACTCGCTGCACGAATATGGGTAGCGTTACACTTTCTCTTCATTATTGTGATTTAAAATCAACTTGTGCCAGGTAATTTTTGCTGGAAAACCTTTGAAGAGTTCCTAAAGTTTGAATTTGGTTGACTGAAAAACCTCGTAAATTTACTAACCTTAGTCCTACTGAACTTTTACTGCGCAAAGTGTGTGAAAAGTCAATTGTTTTTGATCTGGTTTCCTGAATTCTTTTGACACGCGCAGCGAGTAAATTTACTGATGAATGTGAAATTTATATGGGGAATCTTGGTGTTAAAGAGGGAGAAAAATCAGGATTTTGCAAAGATCTGGTAATCCTACTAGCATGAAAGTGCCTTTATCGTTAAATTAAAGGCATGAGTAGCCGTTTAACCATGAATCGATTTCCTCCACAATTAACGCCGATTCACGAGTGGATTTTGCAGGAAACTCCACTCGGTCGCATGTGTGGCTCTCAAGAGAGATTTCGCGATCGCTATGAAATTATCAAAATTTTAGGTAGAGGTGGGTTTGGGATCACCTTTTTAGCCAAAAATGCTGTGTTACCTGGCAAGCCTTTGTGTGTAATTAAACAACTTTGTCCTCAGGTCACTAGTATCAAAAGTTGGGAAAGAGCTTGTCAGCGCTTTGAAAAAGAAGCAAGAGCTTTGGGTCAACTAGGTAATCATCCGCAAATACCCATGCTCTTAGACTACTTTGAAGTTAAAGGAGAGTTTTATTTAGTTCAAGAATATGTGCGTGGTTATACTTTAGGGCGGGAAGTGAGAAAATCCGGCGTTAAGAATGAAGCCGCAGTTAAACAGTTTTTGCAGGAATTATTACCAGTCTTAAAGTATCTTCATCAACATGGGGTGATTCATCGCGATATTAAGCCCCATAACTTGTTGCGTTGTGAAGAGGATCAGCGAGTGGTGCTGATTGATTTCGGTGCAGTCAAAGAGGAATTGCTTGATGCTGGTGAAAACGCTATCAATAGAAATCAGATGACTAATTTTGTCGGGACGATGGGATATGCACCACCAGAACAGTTTTCCCTAAGTCCAGTTTATGCTAGTGATATTTATGCGGTTGGTGTGACTTGTCTTTATTTATTAACTGGCAAAAGCCCTTTAGAATTTGAATATGACCAGAATACTGGTGAGATTTATTGGCAAAAAGAGGTAAATGTGAGTGATAGTTTTGCGCAAATTTTGGGCAAAATGGTCAAATTTTCCTTAAAGGAGCGGTATAAGTCTGCTGGGGATGTACTCAGGGCTTTGGATTTGGAAAACTATGTGCCAACTTTAACTAACTGTTTAACTATCCAACCACCGAGAAGTCAGACTAATAATACCAAAAAAGAAATTCCGCAAATTTACATGTCACCTGTCCAAAGAACTGCGATCGCTATTCGCGAATGGAAAGCCAAACACCAGAGAAAGTCAGTAGACCAAAAACTTCTGTGATTTGCCTTTAAAATTTACAAGGACCAGATTTACCATTAGGACAAATAGTTGAAGTATCAGTCTTCACCTCGTACAAAGTAGCACCCCTTAAATCGACATCCTTCAAATTAGCACCTTTTAAATTAGTACCTGTTAAATCTGCTTTAGATAAAGTCGCACCTTCAAGATTTGCTTTGCTTAAGTCAACCCAAGTTAGACTAGCGCGATATAAATCAGCATTTTTCAAATTTGCATAGCTGAGGTTGTAACGATCCAACTTTTTACTTTCTAGGTTTCTTCCTGTTTTAGGTTCGTTTACAATTTGCCAAATTAATTTAGCATTTTGATCGAGTTTGGCTGTAATCTCACCTGTTTTTGGATCGGTAATTTTTACTTTTCTTAAATTAGCACCTAGTAAATTAGCACCTAGTAAATTAGCTCGATTTAAATTTGTTTCTGTCAAGTCTGCACGGTAGAAGTTTACACCTCTCAAGTCAGCTCCTGCTAGACTAGCTTTATTAAGTCTTGCATTACTTAAATTAGCCTGACTCAAACGGGCGCCGTTAAGATTGGCACCCACCATATTTACGTTAGTGAGGTTGGCTGCTTCTAAGAAGGCTTTATTTAAGTTTTTACCCTGGGCATTCTTTGTTATTCCTAAACTCATGCCCCAAATAGTTCTAGTATATTCTAACTCTGGATTCGACAAAAATTGTGTAATTACAAATCCTGTAGACAAAAATATTGCTGGCTTAATTAAAGACTTTTTATTTATATTTTGAAAATTTTGGTTTTTAATAAAAATGCTTGTGTTTTGAATTGATAATAATAATATTTTCTTTGTTTTCTTAAATACTGTTAAAGATAAAATTTTTGATTTTTTTATTATATTTGGGATTTTTCCTATTCTCTTAGGGCTATAAATATCAGGCTCAGAGTTACTAGATTTGATTTCTGGTTCCATAACAACTGGAGGGACATGGACAACAAAATACCCTTGAGCATTCTTTTTGTCCCAAACATCCTGTGGATATAACATTATCCTATCGTTTTGTTGAATGCCTGCTTCTTCCAGTGTGCAATCATCCTCTAATGTAGACGAGGTTCTATATAGAACAAGTCGGCAAGGTGGCTTTTCTGGCAATCCTAGTAGTGTTTGTGCTGCTTCACGGACTTCACTTAACTTCACTTTCAGTGAAATATTTTCTTTCCGTTCAGCAGTACCGTCATATCTTTTTAAGGTTACTATAATTTCCAGCATTACTAACCTTTAATTGTAAACTGTTTACTGTTTTTGATTTTTTAGCAATACCTTTTGAGGTAATGATTATGAAATTATTAGTTTTAGGACTTATGCTAATCCAAGCTTATTTAGTTTCTAGCATAAGCCCTATTTTGTTTACTAATCACTTGCTATTATATTTTTCCACCTGGAGTATCTGTGTCATCACCAGAACTGATTTCTAGATTTGCTTTATTGTTTAGTAAATTCATTTTTTCGGCTACTTCACTAAAACCTTTACCTTTTTGTTTTTTGGGTTGCAAACGATTCAGGGTAATTCTGGCATCTTCTAAAGAAGCATTAATAGATTCTGCTTCCAGTTCTCTAATTCTCTCATTCACATATACGAGTTCAGCTTCATTTTCCTCATCTCCTGTGAGTTGCAAGCGTCGTTGATAAAGTTTATCGAGTTCTAAAGATTTTACTTCTTCTCTTTTAAATGAGTTTTCTAGCTGTTGAAGACGCTGTTTTTTTCTAGCTTCAAAAATTGCTCTAGATTCTTCTAATTCTTCCTGGTACAATTTTCTTTGGGCATCATATAGACTTTGTTCTTCTTCTGTATGTTCACGAGTAAGATTACTTATGTAAATTTCTAAACCGAATTGCTCGATAATATTATTCCTTGCCCACTGGTTAACAACACGCTCTATTAAAGACAAGTCATCCAAATCGTCATATTGCAAATGCTCTTTGTCGAAAGTATTCAATTTCGCTTTCAAACTTCTTTCGATTGACTCTTTGAGATCATTGATTTTTGGCTGCCTATCTCGAAATATGTACCAGCTATCTTTTTCAACGCTTAAAACCTGAAAGTCTCCCTGAAACTTAATTGTTACCCCTCCCTTTAAAGAAAATACTTCAAATTCAATAGACCCTATTTGTCGTCGCAATTCTTGGAAACACTTAGCAATATCTGTATCTAAGTATTTAGGGACTATACTGCTAACTTGAGCAGCAAAACTTTCTTCTAGTAATTTTCTGATTTTATCTTCTAATTCTTGTTCAACTGATTGTTTTTCTCCTAGTTGTTTATCATAGTGAGCAAAGCGCATATAAAAACGTTCTGGTTCTGTTTGAGTCAAATATTCTCTTGTAGCATCATAAATAGCTGACTTGATTAAATCTTTGACATCATCTTGTCGATTGAGATGATGCTTAATACTTGCAAGATTAGGAATTTTTGCTGTAACAGAGATACTCAGCTTGACATCAACCCTAGCATCTTTCGTAGGAAAAGTATCTTCTATTCCCAGAAGGAATTTGTCTTTTAGTTTCAGAGGTTCTAAGTCGGGAACAGAAACAATTTGGTCTACATGATATCCAAGCGCATTGGCTGCCTCTTCTATTTTGGCTTTAATAATATTTTCAATTGGATGAAAATCAAGTAGAATATCGATATATTCTTTTTGCAATAACAAAGGTTTAATAATACTTTCTAATTTACTCTTCACCCAAGTTTCCAAATTCGGAGATTGAGCAGCCCTATACTTACCAATGTCTTTTGGTATCATGTACAACTTGTTTTGTACTACTATTGGCTGCGGATAGCCTTTAACTGTACATACAATGTCGTAGGAACGGTCATTTAAAAGTTCTTGAGCAGGAGTAACTGAATTACTAGCAAGAGACAGATACTCTAATTTTCGACCATAATTGATGAGAATTCTGTTTAAATGCTGCAAAATTTCTTGACGAACAGTATCTTTTAAGTGATAGCAGAACTTGTGTAGAGTAACATTGTTACTCAAGTAATTTTTAACTTCTGCTTTAACTACATTCGCTAATAACAACTCTCGCCCATAGTTCAATATGGCTTGCACCTTATTTTGTTCATCAACTATAAGCTCAGTTGAAAGCTGAAGGGATAACTCATCATTACAATCATTAACATATACAGAAAATTGAATGTTATCTATGGGGAAAGTTCTCAGCTGTTCTTCTTTGTCTAAGGAAATCTTCAAATCAAGCTTTATACCAACCTCTTCTTGTACATTTTTTTTAATATATTCTCTTAAATGTTCTACTTGGAAAAAGTAATTCTCAATAAAACTTGCAGCATTATTTTGGGAAAACCTAGCAATCCATTTTTGAATTTTATTATCAAGTTCACTGCTGGGAGATTGACCATGATAGAGAGCTTCAGCGACTCTCTCTTCATTACCAGGGTTGCAACTAGCACGATAAGTTAGAGAAATCCTGATTTCACTGTCGTTAGCAAAATCAATCACGTTGCAAATTAGACTTTTGCGTTCGGCGATATTCGCTGCATCCTCATTATTAGCTACAAGATAAAATTTGAAATTACCACCAAATAATGGCTTTTTTGGTATTGCTTTTCCTTTATTGTTGTCAATAATTACTACTTTTTCTGTAGAGGAATTAGCTTTGGTAGTTTCATCTACTTTACGAATGACTCTATCTAGGAAATTGCCTTGATTCATCTTCATCTCCGGATATCGTTACTTAAGCTGTTTTTTGCAAAACCTTGAACTGTCTACTCAATTCTTTAACTAGATTCCTTTTACGAAAAGCTTGTTTTCTTAATTGATTGTCACCAGATTTTTCATAACCTTCCGCTTCTATAAGTAAATGCTCTGTATAATCACTCCAATATTGAACAAGTTCTTTTTGTAGAGAACGGTCAATAGTCAAAATTATTTTGTGAAGAAAGTCATTAAATACCGCAGCTACTTGTTGATTAGGTTCTTTCTTCTCTAACCCCCACAAAATGATGAACCATTGTGCAATCAAAAAGCTAACTAGCTGTGTAGCGTTAACACCTTCATCAACAATATGCCTGAGAGCAAGCTTGCCTTCATGATCTAAATGAAAGAGCCAACTGACTAAAGTCTCTAGCTTGCTATCGATTGAGCTACTCTGTAGAACCGAGAATAATGGATACTTAGATGGGTAGTAGCCATAATACGTAGAATCTAGATTCGATGTAGTTTCCAAGCAGTATTCAATAAACAGCTGTAGTGCATATTTATTAGAAGGAGAATAGCTATTTGGCGATCGCTCTCGTCCAGGTAACCATCCCTTTAACACCTCTAACAGCTCGTAAATACGATAACCGCTTTGCTTTAGCCAGTTGTACAAGAATTTATAAGCCTCAGACTTTATTTCTCCATTACCCCGATCTAATAGTTGCTTCAACCAGTAAAGTCCATTAAATTTTGGTGCGGAGCGCAAATTTTTGATAATTGCTAGCACAGCATCATATCGTTGCACTAACATCAAGCGATCGAGAAAGCTTTTAACTATATCCACAAGCTGAGAGCATTCCAGCATTTGGTAGAGTAAAGCAGAGATACGTGTAAATATAAACTCTCTTTTTGTGTTTGTTGAAAGTCTTTGCAATTGCTGCACTAAGTCAAAATTTATGGCAATATCACTATTAGCAGCATCGGTTGAAGCTAACACAATATCAAAAAGCCAATCTTCTCCATAAATCTTAGGATAAGAAGTAGCCATATTAACTGTTAAATCAATTGCATTACGACCCACTTTCAGCGAAGCATCAAACAGTAACAGTTTGGTACGATTAAACTGCTCTAACAAATATAAAGATTTTTGTTCCTCAAAATAGATTTTAAATTCACTTCTTAAATAAGGTAGATAAAAATCAATTACCTGGGACGAATCTTTCAAATGCACTGCTTTCAAATAGCATTTTTCTAGAAATTTATCGCGTTGAGTCAGGCTACTTCGCCAAATAGCAAGAAGTTGTTCTTTTTCTATACTTTGAATGATTTTGGGTTCTCCTTGCTCTGTAATTATTTGCGACTGTACGGTAATATTTAAAAATCGCTCTTCTAATAAAAAAGCAATAATTCGATCAAAATCATAAGGACTTAATTCAGGAAAAAAAGTTGCTGTAAATATTACTGTGTTTTCAATAGGTTCATCATCTTTAAATAGTGAGTCAGCATGAACTTGTTGATTTTCATCGCCTTGATTATTTGTCGCTGACCAATTGCGATCTAATTTCTGCTCATTAAAATCTTCAGTAAGAGTATAGAAGTCTGAATTAAGGCTGGAAGATTCAGTCTGATTATTTACTGAATAATTGTCATTTTGCTCTTGTGAAATAACATTCGAGTATTCATATATAGATTGTTGATTTTGAATGCTTTTACTTTCTTCAATATCTTTTTCAAGACACTCAATTTTGTTTTGCAATGATTCAAGCTGAGTTTCATAATCCTTTAGTTTTTCTTGATCTCGGATAATTTGCCTATCTAGTTCTAGCCTTTGTGTACTGCTAGCAGCATAATCCCTATCACTTTCCAATTCATGCAATTTTTTAAATAATTCCTGCCGCCTAACTTCTGTAAAGCTATAATCTTGCTTGAGCGTATCCAGTTTATTTTGTTTGAATAAAGACATAAATCATATTTTTTAAAATTTAAAAACTTTTTTCTACAATCCTTGAACTTCGCTTTCAAGTAACTCTATTTTTTGTGCTAATGATTCAAGCTGAGTGTCATAATCCTTTAGCTTCTCTTTATCTAGGGTAATTTGTCTTTCTATTTCAATTCGCTGGGTAGTGCTTGCCGTATAATTTCTATCTCCTTCCAGTTCGTGCAATTTTTTTAAGAGTTCGCGACACCGTATTTCTATCAAGCTATAATCTTCCTTAAAACGAGTTAGCTGCTTCTGTTTAAATGGAGATGAGGACGCAGAAGGCTTTTGTCGGCGATGATTTAGCAATAGTCTTTTGGCAACAGCCCTCAGTCGTTGGTTTCCAGGGTTTGAATTACACGCAGCACGAACTAAATCCTCGACCCATTCCTGAGAATTTGCTGTTTGTATTAATTGAAAAACAATATCTTGTAAATTCCCTTCGCCTGCAATTACTCTAAGATTTTTATTTAATTTAAATGACAACATCCGCTCTAAAGATGCTGTATCGGGAAAAGCATCAATCAAAGCGTCTTGTAGTTCTTCACGTTGTTGACCGGCTAAACCCATATTTATCAATCACTCATATTTTCACTAAAAGTTAGAAACCGTTGAGGATGGTTTCAAGCGATCGCGCTCATTGCCCCATTACTACTTCTGATATTTTTCGCACTTACCTCAGCCATCAAGAATCCTGGCAGAAAATTTCTCAGAGGTTTTGCTTTATCTGGTATGCCCTCTACAGGTACTTGTACACGTCCTACTGTTTCAAACTCATCTACTTGTTTCATCTCATCCAGGATGTATACAGTTTCATTTTCTAACTTTTCAACATCTGGATTTATCCAAGAAATGGTGAGACTAACTGTTGATTCGTTAATCATACTGAAGTTTCAGGCAAGTTTACTTGAACTTATGACGATTATTACGCATTTTTACTTATCATATCAGGACAAGTTTTATATTTTGTCAAAGAAAATTCTCTATGACAAAGATGAGGAGAATTAGTGACTTTAAGAATAAAGCGTATTTTGTCAATCAGCTAAAATACTTAAAATAGTTTTCATGAAAATGATAATCGTGCGTAGGGGTGGGGGAAGGATCACCTGTGTCAACTTAAGCTAAAAATAGCCTCTGTACAAGCGTCGCCCACCTAAGAATGAATTAAGAGGCTCATAGCCAAAGTAGGGGCGGGTTAAGCGAGATAGTCGTGAATTATTGGAGCATATCTGTGAACCCGCCCCTACTGAAGTAGACTCAAGATTTTGAGGATATTTAGTCATATTCAGATTACTTTGGCTATGAGCAAGGAACTTCAGTTCCTTGCGGTAACCGGGTTTCGCGTTAAGTTGACACCAATGGGGAAGGATGCGAGCGTCTCTCGCATCCTTATTATGGATAAAAGTTCCTGGGGTACAAGAGTTAACTCGTTTTTTAGCCAGAGCGCTGACGATAAAGGTAACGCGGATGAACCAGTTAAATATTTCGCTGTAAAAGAAAATGTGGCATACGGATTGTCGCCAAGCCGGGGGTTACCCGTAGCCGAAAGATGCATCTGTCTCATTCTCTTTTTCAATTGGTATAAATATTTTTATGCAATAGAAGTTTAAGTATTTACTGGGTGATGTTCTTCTGCTTAATTTAGCGTTAGTTGCATTTTACACAGATTAGAAAATCTGATTATTATATAATCAAAAAATAATTTTTCTGACTCTTGTAATTTTCCCCTAATTGAGGAAAATTGACTATAATCTACAAACGCTGACTATATTAAGTAATTCCCCATTCCCAACACAGGGATTATCTACCATCATTAAACAAGAGCCAGTTTGTCAACTAGGGAAATTTCGGGTAAAACTTAGCATAATTTGTCATGCAGTAGCGCCTGTCATCTCATGATCTGCTGCTTAAATCCTGATTGCTCAAATCCACTAAATGCTGATGAAAATAAGTTTTGCCAAGCTTGTAATACCCCACTCATAGGACTTCTAAGAAATCGCTTCCGTGTGATTCGCGTGCTTTCGGATGAGGGGGGATTTGGCAGAACCTATTTATCACAAGATGTCGATAAACTACATGAACGCTGTGTCGTCAAGCAATTAGCTCCAAAGTTCCAAGGAACTTGGTCGCAGAAAAAGGCGATGGAGTTATTTGCTGAGGAAGCTAAACGACTGCAACAACTCGGAGAACATCCGCAAATTCCGACTCTATTGGCTTACTTTGAACAAGACCACTGTCTGTATTTAGTGCAGCAGTTTATCAATGGGCAGAATTTGTTAATGGAGTTGCAGCAAGGTAAAACCTATAAGGATAGGGACATTCAAATACTTTTGCTCGATTTATTACCCATCCTCAAATTCATTCACGATCGCGGAGTAATTCACCGAGACCTCAAGCCAGAAAATATTATCCGCCGTCACATTGATGGACGCTTATGTTTGATAGATTTTGGCTCTGCTAAGCAATTAACAGCAAGAGTACAGAATAAAATTGGCACATCTATTGGTTCTCATGGCTACTCCCCCATTGAACAAATTAGAGATGGTAAAGCTTATCCAGCTAGCGATTTGTTTGGGTTGGGAACTACTTGCTTTCATTTGCTCACCGGAATTTCTCCGTTTCAGTTGTGGACAGAACATGGATATTCTTGGGTGACAAATTGGCGACAATATTTGCGCAAATCCCTGAATCCAGAATTGGAGCGGGTACTGGATAAATTGTTACAAAAAGATATCCGCAACCGCTACCAATCAGCAGATGAAGTTATCAAGGATTTGTCACAAAAACAATCACTGCGACTGCTACCTTCAGGGAAATTGTCTGCTAAATTAACCAAAACTCAGACACAATATTTACCTAAAAAATATAATTTTTTGCGACTGGTTGTCTTGGTAGCTTCTACTACCCTATTATTTGGATTTGGTGAATCTTGGTATCAACAATTTCAACAATTGCAAAGCAGCTTATTTTCTCGCCTGAGTCAACAAAATAATCGTCCTAGTAACACAGAAGCAGTTTTGACTCAGCAGTCAAAAATATCATGGGGGAAAATTTCTTTAACTAATACCCTACAAGCACAGGAAAATGGGGTTTTGTCTGTTGCTATCAGTCCTGATGGTCGGTTGTTTGCTAGCAACAGCGATCGCACCATCAAATTATGGAATATCGCCACAGGAAAACAAATCTCTACCCTGGAGGGTCATTCCCAGAGAGTGAATGTTGTCAGTATTAGCCCCAATGGCGAGACTTTGGTCAGTGGTAGTGATGATAACACCATCAAAGTTTGGAATTTAGCCACAGGTAAACTAATTCGCACTTTGCTGGGACATTCCGACTCAATTCATGCCCTAACTATTAGCCAAGATGGTAAAACCTTGGTCAGTGGTAGTGATGATAATACCATCAAAGTTTGGAATTTGGTAACAGGACAGGAAATTTCCACATTGGTAGGACATAAATTCTGGGTACGCTCTCTGGCTATTAGCCCAAATGGGAAGATTCTCGCTAGTGGTAGTTTTGACAAAACTATCAAACTGTGGAACTTATCTAAAGGATACGCGATTCGCACTTTGAGAGGGGATGATAAAACGATTACTTCTCTAGCTATCAGTCCCGATGGTCAGACCCTTGCTAGCGCCAACCGCGATGTCTACGACGGGCTACGCCTACGCACAATTAAACTGTGGAATTTATCTACAGGTCAAGAAATTCGGACAATAGTCGGTCATGACAATACTGTAACATCCCTCGCCATCAGCCCAGATGGTCAGATTCTTGCTAGTGGTAGTCGCGATCGCACAATCAAACTCTGGAATTTCACCACAGGAGAAGAACTTTTTACATTGGCTGGACATACCAACATCGTCACATCCCTCAGTTTTAGCCACGATGGTAAAACTCTCATCAGTGGTAGTGAGGACAAAACTATTAAGATTTGGCACGTCTCTAACTAGACCGAATCCCAGTAGCTAATATAACTTTCCTTTAAAAAATCTGGTAATATTTACTTTATAATATTCCGTAATTTTATTGATGTGCTTGCTATGTTGTTATGCAGCGTTCGGATATTGCTACTGGGAGAGCTGCGATGTCTGTAAATTTCACTTATGCCAAAATTAAACTTTTAACACCCACAGTTTTCCTGGTGTTGGGAGTTGGGGGAGTTTTGTCTTCGCAATTTCCTTTAGCTGCAAGTAGTGGAACAGCTGCTCCCAATAAACCTGTATCCGATATCTTAACTCTCAAAGAAGATTCTGGCTCGGTCAAGGCTGTAGCCATTAGCCCGGATGGCAATACCATTGCCAGTGCCAGTACAGACAACACTATCAAATTGTGGAATTTGAATACTGGGCAGAAACTCCGTACCCTAGTAGGTCACACCAATTGGGTAAATTCCATAGCTTTTAGCCCAGATGGTAATACTCTGGCTAGTGGAAGTATAGACAAAACTGTCAAATTGTGGAATCTATCTACAGGAGAGGAAATTCGTACTCTCAAAGGTCATTCACTTTCGGTTCAGTCTGTAGCCTTCAGCCCCGATGGCAATACTCTAGCTAGTGGTAGTTGGGATCAGACTATCAAACTGTGGGATTTGACCACTGGAGAAGTGATCCGCACCCTGGAAGGGGAGTGTGATATTATTAATTCCTTAGCTTTTAGCCCAGATGGCAACACGCTTGCTAGTAGCAATCATTTTGAAAAGAATATTAAAGTGTGGAATGTTTCTACCGGAACAGTCACACGCACCCTCAAAGGGCATACTGATATAGTTAATTCCGTAGCTATTAGTCCCGATGGTAAAACCTTAGCCAGTGGAAGCTGGGATGGCACAATCAAACTTTGGAATTTGAGTACAGGTCGGGAAAATAGTACTCTCAAGGGAGATACCAACAGAGTTTGGTCTGTAGCTTTCAGCCCTGATGGTAAATCCTTAGTCAGTGGCGGTTGGGATGGAACTGTCAGACTGTGGAATGTGTCCCAAAAACAGGAAATCCACAGTTTCACAGGTCATACCAATAAAATTTGGGCTGTGGCTTTTAACCCCAATGGCAAAACAATTGTCAGTGCTGGTAAGGACAGTACGATCAAGGTCTGGCCAGTGGAGCAGTGAAAGTGGATGGGGGGCTAGGAGCTAGGGGGACAAGAAAGACAAGGGAGACGAATGACAAATGACCATTGACCATTGACTAGTATAGAGTCAATCGATATCTACCGCGTTGTTGTGGATTAGCTGAAGTCACTACTACATAGTAAGTATCATCCCCAGGTAACCTGGCTCGGTCAATGAGAGCGCTGTACTTACCATCTTGAGCATTATCCGCAGCGATAATCTGACCTTGAGAATTTAGTAAGACTATGTAAGGAGAAAATTCTTCAAACACACTATCTGCACGAATACTAATCAGCTGATCCTTTTTGCCCTCAAACTTGGAAACATCGTAGGGGCTTTTATTTTGTTTTAAAGTCAGACTTTGGGCGGTTAGTTCGGCAGATTCGTCTAGGGCATAGCTGGCTCTGTCATTTCTGAGTGCTAGACTATAACGACCTGTATCGCCTGAGTTCTTACTAGTGACTGCAATCGTGTAAGTACCTTGAACAGGTAGCCTCACAAAGACAAATGCATCTTTAATCCCATTTGTTGTCTGTGTACTGCCTCGCTTGACAATCACGTTATTATCGGGGTCAAGCAGAAACATGTAAGGATTAAGGCTGAGGTTATTTGATTGGCGTGTATCTGTACTACCACCGAGTCTAATTTGAATTAGTTGATTTTCTCTACCTTCAAATTGGTAGAAGTGATAATACCTACCTTGAGATTTGAAATCTTTTTTGCTGAGAATACCAAAGGCAAAATCTACAAAGTTAATGGGTTTGTAATTCAAATTTGTAGTTGCAGGAACAGGTGACCCTTCACGAGTTGGCTGGTTACCTGTAGGTGGTTTAATTGTTGGTTGATAACCTCCTTGCGGTGGACGAATAGAACCATTATTGAGCGGTTGCGGCACTGGTATTGTTTGTACAGGTTGCGATCGCACTGGCGTTGGTGCTGGTGTGGTTTGTACTGGTTGCGATCGCACTGGCGTTGGTGCTGGTGTGGTTTGTACTGGTTGCGATCGCACTGGTGTTGGTGCTGGTGTGGGTTGTACTGGTTGCGATCGCACTGGCGTTGGTGCTGGTTGAGTATTTGTAGTTGTGGGCGGTACACGAGGAGGTAAAGGTGAATCAATAGGTTGGCTGGGTTGTGGCGCTACAGGCGTTTGAGATGTGGGAATTTGCTCAATTCCTTGCTCTACTGCTTCTGGTTGTCGTTCATCTGGTGTTTTGGCAATTATGAATTTTCCCAAAAATTGGGGGATTTCTAAAGCACTGATAGGTAGAGCATAACTACTTATCAAAACACTGCTACCCATCGCTATAATAAAAGCTAATTTAGCTCTAAAATGGGATTTTTTAGGGTTTTTTACTGGCATTATCTGACTCCTCTATAGTTTTTCTTAGGTGAACAAATTCGCAGAATAATTACTAATTAGTAATTCGTAATTAAAAAATAGTGGAACACTCAACCTCTACAAGTCGCCCCGTTCTGGTTGTTGTACTGTCCCTAACCTAATTACGAATTGTTAACTTATGTACATTAACAGTAAGATGCGATCGCTGCGCCAAAGCCTTAAGCTAACGCAGTTTTTTGACCCTGAATTATAAAAAGTAGATAGCTCATAGAGAAAGAACGCCATCAGCAGGAAGAATGCTGTAGGCGATCGCTCTCCAACGAATTTATTTTTAATTTTAAATTGTTGAGTTACCTATAGATTATTTTCCGAATGCAAAATAATTAGTCATGGCAACTTTATAGCAAAATTATGTGTCATGAATTAATATATACACAACCTGCATATGGATTCCCAGTATGCGCTGCTGCCTGAATCCCGATTGTCTCAATCCTCAAAATACTGACAATAAAAAAGTCTGCCAAAGTTGCAATACACCATTGATAGAACTTTTGCGGAGTCGTTATCGTGTCATTAAAGTGCTTTCTGATGAAGGTGGATTTGGTAGAACCTATCTAGCGGAAGATGCGGATAAACTCAATGAATGGTGTGTAGTTAAACAATTCGCACCAAAAGTCCAGGGAACTTCTGCATTAAAAAAGGCTGTAGAACTGTTTAAAGAAGAAGCTAAACAACTGCAAAAGTTAGGAGAACATCCACAAATTCCTACGCTTTTAGCTTACTTTGAACAAGACAATTATTTGTTTTTAGTACAGCAATATATCGAAGGGCAGAATTTACTCCAAGAATTACGCAAAGGCATAATATATGATGAAAATAAAATCATCCAACTTTTGTTAGATTTACTTCCTATCCTCAAATTTATCCACGAGCGCGGAGTCATTCATCGAGATATTAAACCACAAAATATTATTCGCCGTCAAAGTGATGGGCGATTAGTCTTGATTGATTTTGGTTCCTCGAAGCAGCTAACAGCAGCCGTACATACTCAAATCGGGACAACCATTGGCTCACATGGTTATACTCCTATGGAACAAATGCAGGATGGTAAAGCATATCCATCCAGTGATTTATTCAGTTTAGGTGCAACTTGCTTTCATTTATTGACAAAGATTCGTCCATCTCAACTGTTGATGCAAAAAGGCTATGATTGGGTTAACTCTTGGCAGCAATATTTACATCATGAGAATAGGCATAAAGTTCCCTTAGATGTAAATTTGGATCGGATTCTGAACAAGCTATTAACAACAGACATCGACAAGCGTTATCAATCTGCTGAAGAAGTCATCAAGGACTTGACAGGAGAGAGAGTACTAGCAGCATCTCTCCCAACTTTAATTTCAGGCACGACAATTACCCAGAAACCACATGTTAAAAATCTATTTTTGTTAGGTGCTGGTATTTTGCTGTTGCTATTAGGAGGAATTTGGTATTTACAATCTCGCCCGCAGCCAGTAATTAGATTATCTAACCCCAGTCAGCCTACAAACATTACAGAAAATTCCGATCAACCCAACACTCTTAAAGGACATTCCAGCGATGTGAATTCTGTTGCCTTCGCTGCTGATGGTATTACTCTAGCAAGTGGCAGTGATGACAATACAATCAAACTGTGGAATCTAGCAACCAAAAAAGAAATCCAGACTCTCAAAGGTCATTCTCAATGGATTTGGACTGTCGCTTTTAGTCCCGATGGTAAAACCTTGGCTAGTGGTAGTGCAGATAAAAATATTAAACTATGGAATATCTCTACTGGGGAAGAAATTCTTACCTTAAAAGGACATAAGGATGGAATTTCATCTGTTGCTTTTAGTCCTGACGGTAAAACCCTAGCTAGTAGTAGCTTAGACAAAACGATTAAACTGTGGAATCTCTCAACTGGACAAATAATTCGCAGCTTGGGGGGACATAATAAGGCGGTTTCTGCTATTGCTTTCAGTCCGGATGGACAGACTCTTGCTAGTGGGAGTTGGGATAAGAAAATTAAACTTTGGAATGTGGCGACAGGAAAAGAAATTCGTACTTTTATCGGACATTCTGAATTAATTCTTTCTGTTGCTTTTAGCCCCGATGGTGTAACTATTGCTAGTGGGAGTAAGGACAAAACAATCAAATTATGGAATCTGGTAACAGGCGAGACAATTCGGACATTAAAAGGTCATACTGACAAAGTGAATTCTGTTGCCTATTTACCCAAAGTAGCAGCTAGCAAAAAATTAAATAATCTGATTCTTGTTAGTGGCAGTAGTGACAATACAATCAAACTATGGGATACAACAACAGGAAAAGAAATCCGCACTTTAAAGCGAGATTCTGGTTACATTTATTCCGTAGCTACTAGCCCAGATGGTAAGACTATTGCTAGTGGTGGGAGCGCTGAGAATATTATCAAGATTTGGCATTTGTCTGATTAAAAATTGCTCTAATACCAATTCGACCAGATGATGCACTTAATATTAAGAAACTAACCGCCCTACCCTTCGGGAACGCTTTCAGCGAACGGGTTCAGCAGTTCCTCATGGGGGAAACCACGCCACTTGCTCCACTTGGGGAAACCCCAAGACCGCAGTGGCTCCCCAAGACCGGACTGCTTCACCAAGGACGCAAAGAACGCCTTCTCTACGAGACACTACGTGAACGCGGAGCGTCTCGTAGAGAAGGAAAACAGAGGTAATCAGAAGAGTGCAAGTTTATAGAGAATCGGCATAACGTACTTGTTATGCTGAATTAACATTCAGTCATAGGGAACGGTATCAACTCGTAAGGCAGGGGTTTACCCCAGGCCTACCATTTGGGATATTTTATCTTTTGGTATTCCCTTATTTGTTCGCTGAACCTGGCTCAGTAAGCTGACGGTGCTGCTCAGCATTGACGGTATCAGGCAAAATCTTACTCACAGTTCCCTGAATCTTCGTCTTCAGTGACCCAGCGATCGCATCATCCTTGTCAGCCATCAATGCTTCAAAATCTTGCTTGGCGACTAGAGCCGGATCATCTTTCTTGTTTGCACCTACCTTGGTGTCGTCCATACCTGCACGGTGGAAAAAGTTGGTATCGGTGGGACCTGGCATAAGTGCCGTAACGGTAATTCCTGTATCCTTTAATTCGTTGCGTAATCCTTCTGTGAAGGAATGTATAAATGCTTTAGAAGCTGCGTAGACCGCCTCAAATGGCCCAGGCATAATAGCAGCAGTGTAATTTCCTCAGGAGAAAGACAGCAAGAAATCCAGTGGCGTAAGGTGCAAGACGCGATCGCAATTATCTCAAAACAGTTCAGTTAAAGGGAATAGATTTAGCAAAATTTGCTGCGGATGCGATCGCGCAAGTAGGTAAACGGCCTACTGTTGTGTTGATTGAAGCTGATGTATGGCGTAATGAACGTGGCGAAGAAAATGGAGGTCAAGTTTGGTTTCAACTCAAAAATGAAAATCTCCTTGCAAAGCGGGATGTCTTGGATTTCCAACACGTTCCAGGTCATGCTTGTATATATAATCGTGACCATAGCCAACTCAGCAATTTACTGGGAATTATTCGCTTCCGCACTGGTGACGAGACAAACCAATACATTACTAATCGAAAAGCTTGGCATGAAAAATCCCCAGCGAGAGATCTAATTCGCTTAAGTGGCTTTTACGATAAATCTATACCTGAGTTGCTACATTACTTCTCTATTGGCAGATTACCAACAACACAAAAAGCACAAGATACGCCAACAGTACGCGAATTCTACATCCTCGACTCTCAAAATGAAGAATACAGTGCCAATATTGCATTCAAGCACCAGCAGATATTAGAAATCGTACCCTTTTTTGTTCATCCGGATTTTCAAAAAACCGCAGAAAGCCTCAAATCTCTTTGCCGAGTGCCACACTACTTAAGATACTCCCCAGCATGGTCTATGGGTAATATTCTCTTTCCATATCCGATGCACTTAGGTAAACAACTAATAGAGGATCACTTATGCATCCTTGGTGTAGAAGTCTAATTTTTCTTTAGAAAATTCACCAACCTATAGTAAAATGACTCACCATTGTTCTCAATACTTTTATTTCTATGACCAGGTTTGCCATATCAGTTAAACGATGGAGAGGGATGACACAATTTCTCTCTTTATTCTGTCTATGTTTATTGTTGGTTGTGAGTTGTACGCCTCGTTCACAGACAACTACCTCAACTAGTTCTGGGAATTCTGCTACAGGGGATGGACGGATAACTATCGGGACGACAGCCAAGCCAAGAACTCTAGATCCGGCTGATGCTTATGAGTTGGCATCGTTGGGTTTAGTATTTAATATGAGCGATCGCCTCTATACTTATGAGCCTGGTAGCACAGAAATTAAACCTCAACTGGCGACAGCATTACCCAAAGTCAGTCCAGATGGTTTAACTTATACCATCCCCTTACGTCAGGGAGTAGTTTTTCATGATGATACTCCTTTTAATGCGGAGGCGATGGTATTTACTATTAAACGCTTTATTGAAAATAAAGGTAAACCCTCATTTTTACTAGCAGATACTGTAGATTCAGTAAAAGCTACGGGTGAGTACGAGTTAACTATCAAGTTGAAAAAACCTTTTGCGGCGTTTCCCTCTTTACTGGCGTTTTCTGGGGTTTGTCCACTTTCGCCGAAAGCTTACGAACTGGGTGCGGGGAAATTTAAGCCAGAAACATTTGTGGGAACTGGCCCTTATAAATTAGCTCAATATGGTACTGATTCCCTGCGATTGGATGTGTTTGATAAATATTGGGGAGAAAAACCAGCAAATAAAGGTATTAACGTCCAAATTCAGACTAGTCCAGTGAACTTGTTTAACGCCTTCCGGACAGGCGCACTAGATGTAGCCTATCTTTCTTTGCAACCAGATCAAATCCGTAGCTTAGAAGAACGAGGAAAAAAAGGAGATTGGCAAGCGATTAGCGCTCAAGGTAGTGTAGTAAGTTATATGGTGTTGAACCGGAATCAGAAACCGTTGGATAAACCAGAGGTAAGACAAGCGATCGCTTCCCTAATTGACCGTCAACTATTAAATCAGCGAGTCTTGTTTAATCAAGCTGATGCACTCTACAGCATGATTCCGACCACATTTAATGTTTCCCAGCCCTTATTTAAAGATAAATATGGTGATGCTAACTTTGATAAGGCGAAACAACTATTAACTGGCGCTGGTTTTTCTAAAGAAAATCCGGCAAAAATTCAAGTTTGGTATCCTGCGAGTTCGCCTACTCGAAGTTTAGTAGCACAAACACTCAAATCACTGGTCGATCAAAAAATGGATGGGATCTTGCAATTGGAAATCAGCACTGTAGAAGGTGCTACCTTCTTTAAAGATATTGGTAAGGGTTTATATCCAGCCGCTTTACTTGATTGGTATCCCGACTTTTTAGATCCTGATAATTACGTGCAACCATTTTTAGCGTGTCAGAAAGGTTCTGTTGCCAAAGGATGTGAAGATGGTGGGAGTCAAAGTCAAGGTTCTTTTTATTACAATGAAGCCGTCAATAAGCTGATCGATCAACAACGCAAAGAACAAAATCCAGAAACACGTAAGCAGATATTTACCCAAATTCAAGAACAAGTAACAAATGATGTGCCTTATGTTCCCTTATGGCAAAATAAAGACTATGTTTTTGCTCAAAAAGGTGTCACCAACGTCCAACTTGACCCCACGCAAAATTTAGTTTATAAACCGATTAAAAAGTAGTTTTTGTCCTCTCTTGCAAAGTTCTGTTCGCCGGAAGCCGGCGCTCAGACTTTGCGCTTTGTCATTAGTCATTTGTCTTGTGTAAATGGCTAATGACTAATCACTAATGACCAATGACTAAATAAATATGTCTCGCTCCAAAGCTCTACAATATTACATTGTCTCGCGTTTACTTTTAGCACCACTTCAGCTATTAACAATTATCACCATTGTATTTCTCTTACTGAGAGCCACACCAGGAGATCCCGCCGATGCAATTCTCGGTGGACGTGCGCCAGAAAGTGCGAAAGCGGAACTACGGAAACAACTGGGTTTAGACTTACCTTTGTGGTTACAGTATTTAAATTATTTGGGAAACTTGCTGCGTTTTGATTTGGGAACTTCTTTAACCAGTCGGGGACAGCATATTGGAGACATCATTGGACAATATTTTCCGGCGACAGTAGAGTTAGCTGTGTGTAGTATGGCAGTTGCACTCATTGTCGGAATTGTAGTTGGGACGCTTTCAGCTTCTCGTCCTGGTACAGTTGTTGATGCTGGGGGGCGTTTATTTGGAATTATTACCTATGCACTCCCAATGTTTTGGGCGGGGATGATTCTCCAGTTAATTTTTTCAGTACAACTGGGTTGGTTTCCCAATTCCAACCGCTTCCCCCCAAATCTTCCTGCTCCGGCTCATATTACTGGGTTATATACCATTGATAGTTTACTAGCTGGTAACTTCAGCCAATTTTTAATATCATTGCACCATATCGCCCTTCCTAGCTTGACTCTAGGAATTTTGCTGAGTGGAATTTTTGAGCGGATTGTGCGCGTTAATTTAAAGCAAACTCTCCAAGCAGATTATATAGAAGCTGCTAGGGCTAGAGGTATTCCCGAAGGCAAGATTTTAGTTTCCCATGCTTTAAAAAATGCTCTAATTCCAGTAATTACAGTTTTGGGATTAACCTTTGCTTCGCTGTTGGGTGGGGCGATTTTAACTGAGGTAACATTTTCTTGGCCTGGGTTAGCTAATAGATTGTATCAAGCGATTTCCGATCGCGATTATCCCACTGTCCAAGGAGTACTGGTGTTTTTTGGTGCGATCGTCGTCAGCGCCAGTATTTTGATTGATATTTTAAATGCTTACGTCGATCCGCGAATTCGTTATTAAGACAGAGAATTTCGTGAAAATCAGTAAGTCCTCAGATCCCCGACTTCTGAAAGAAGTCGGGGATCTTGTTATTCACGAATGATTTACAATTGCTATAAATAATATTAGTTACAAGCGCTGTTACCAGTAAATTATTAGTGTAATCGCAACTTACTGTCTGATAATCAGAAAAAAGAAGTGCGATCGCCTATTTTGAGTGTTCTACTCTATTGTCTAGAAAAATAGTTGTTGTTTAGGCGAAAATCTCCACCCCCAAGGCGATGGAGATTTTTCATAAAATTTATCTGGGATAGTCAACTAATTGAATTGTGGAACCAGATAAAGATTTAAATTGATATCTTTTACCTGGTTGCAGCTGGCGAGGTGAAGTTGTTGGACTACAGCCACTTGCGCAAGTTGGATTAAACTCAATATTTAAATATTTATCAGTGTATTGTATTTTTTCTCCAGGGCGCAATGTATGTATATCACCATTCATTACATACACTATATCTCCAAATGTCTGATTAGCGATGAGTGTGGAAGTTTCCGAGTTATCTGGCTCAAGAATGGAGCGAAGAATTTTGTTGTTTGGACAAGTGTATTCAGTTTTTCTGCGGATATCAGCACACACATTGAGAGGAACCGCTGAGTTAGAACAGACAGTATTTTTAGTTACTGTAGAATCTCTACGTCTAACATCAATTTCTTTAGCAATCACAGATGTGAAGGAGCCGGAATCAATCACTTTGTTATTTTCTTTAATCTCGTATTCAAATTTATTTTCACCAGCTAGAACACTTAAGTAACTACCACGATGGTTTGTTCCAAAAGCCATTTGGGTGCTTTCAGAAGACCTTCCTTTATCGTATTCTCTATCTGTGTATGGATAGGGATTGCTTTCTAAACCTCTAGTGACATTTTTAACAACTACACGTCTTTTAGGAGCCGGAGGAGTTTTACTAGAAGTAAACCAAGCTTTCTTAGAACCTGAGTCTGTACCTGGACATTCACCCTCATACTCAATTTCTTTAATAGAAGCTTTGTTTAGTTCTGGAATTTCTGCAAATTCCCACCCCACTACTACAGGAGATTCTGTTTGTCCGGATAATTGTGCTTGTGAAGATGTTAAAAAAATTGTGACAACTAAAGTGCAGCTAAAAGCTATCAGCAATAAAAATCTAGTCATTTGTGGGATATGATGGCGTAGTTTGTTCCAGAATCGATTGATTTTCAACATAGGAGAATGTGACTTTAATTTAATAATTTAGGTTCTAGTATTGATGCACCTGTAAAAGTTTGTAATTTTTGGATTAGTATGCCACTAAATAGATATTACGCAGTATGTAGTGAAAATTTGAGAAGTCTCGTCTGTATACCTCATCAGACGAAAAACTAAAAAAAGTATTTCTAGTTCCTAAGTAGTTTCTCTAAATTATTAATACACCAGCTACTCTGCACTTTCCAGAAATAATTGGCGCTTGAAATAAATATTTTTCATGTGCTGTTTCACTGTATTGACGCTCATGTAAAGCTTGGAGGCTATTTGTTTGTAGCTATAATTAGTTTGGCGAAGATACCAAATCTCGGTTTCTCTGCATCTGCGTTTACAGTATTTTTCATAGTACTCATACCGAGATTTTCATGAGCTATTTTTTATTTAAAAAAATAAAATTTCTCAAGTCAAAAATGTTTAAATCATTGGCGTTAGATTGAAAATAATATAATATACTACAATATTTTATAAATAAGTATTTCTGCTTATCAACTATAGAAATCTCAGTATTATAGTGTCATGAAATTTGAATTTTCTGGTGTGACAAAACTTCTGAGAACTGTAGATTTGCCAAGAGCGATCGCACAATCTAATAACAGAGAAGATCGCTAACCATCTGACTCAGCCTCGATCGGTAGTACGAGCGCAGACATTCACAACCTTACTCAGTGCGAGTCATAACCACACAGCTAGTTTTACGAAGTCTTTTGAGTCTTCACAATAGCTGGGAAATTCACAACTATTGATTCTCCGATGGGGAATCAAGTAAGCTAGCTGCAAATGCGATCGCCTCTTTTGGTGTGGAGATTTTTCCTTCGGCCTGCGCTATAGCAATTTCTGTGAGAATTTTGCCAATTAATGGCGATGGAGAGAGATTTAATGCTATAATAATCTCCTTCCCACTCACAATTTGAGCGGGATGAGCGACCAGATCATCAGGGTTCAGGTAGCGGCCGATTAAAGGTGCGTAGACGCAGAGCGACTTGTCGCCAGACATCGCCTCTACCAGATTATCACAAGCTAAGGCCAACGCTACAGCAGTACTAAATACAGTGCCTGCTTCCTGAAAGAAAAAATACTGTTCTTTCAAAGTCATATTTGCTAATTTTAGCCTGGGCAACAGTCTTATGGCTGTGGTGACAGCTTGAATTTCAGCACGGCTGTAGGTTAGTTGGATTAGCTCTATTTCCGCAGCTTCGGGATCGGGGTGGACAAGACAAGCAAGTTTGGCGATACCTAAGCGAGTGGTTTTGATGGTATCGCGGATGTAATCTTGCAGTTCCACTCCTAGAGGCTGCCAATTTTTAGCGATGAAAGCAGCTGCTGTATCAACAGCTGCGATTTTTAGAAAGCTTTCACCTGTGGCGTTTTTAAAGAAAGGTGCAAGTACACCATCATCCCAAGCAGTGGCGATCGCCGCAGTACCTTGAGGTATAGCCAATAAATAGCCGATTTCTACCCTAACTCGTTCTGCTGCTACTGTAGTAATATATGCGGACAAAGAACGAATTGTTTGCTGGGTAGTGGGTTCGATAGTAAAACCCAGTTGGGCTGATTGACGATAGCCGCGCAGTAACCGTAAAGGATCGTCTTCTAAGTTAGCTGGTGAGATCATGCGTAAAACGCACTTTTCTAAATCAGCCAAGCCTTGAAGAGGATCGATAATTTCTTGGGTATGAGGATTGTAAGCGATCGCATTAACTGTAAAATCCCGCCTGTGTAAATCAGTTTCTAAACTCTCTCCCTCCTGTTGGGCAATATCAACTGTAGCGTTGGGGAAGACTACACGCGCAATTTGGCGTTGCGGATCGAGTAAAACAAAACCCGCTTGATAATGTTGAGCGATCGCTCGTGCTACCTTAACTGCATCTGTGGGAATAACAAAATCTAAATCTAAATACTCGCGACTTCTACCCAATAGGGCATCCCTGACCGCACCACCTACCATGTATGCTGGTTGCGGCAATAATGCTAGGTCAAAAGGCCAATTTTCCGGAGCTAAGGTAGAAGAAAATATATTTTGCATTGTCACAAAAATCAACCCAGCAACTAGTGAATATCAGTTTGGCTTAAGCTAGATTAACAATAAAGGTTCCTGGAGTTGGTTCTATTATGTGTATTTGCGTGAATTGCCACTATGTAGACCGCTGTTTAACCTATCATGCTGTAGAAACGCAGCACCAACAGCCCCACTTGACTGAAACACCCACTTTTGACCCTAATGAACCTTCCATCAATGTTAACATCCGCACCAAAGGGGAGATCATTGAAATGGAATGGGATGTAGTCGGTTGTCTCAGCTTTAAACAAGAAACTGGTAAGTGGGCGAAGTTGCGTCCCGGCGAATTAGTCCCAACCTGACGAACAAAGGATGAAGGATGAAGGATAAAAGATGTCAACATGGAGCATCTTGCCACAAGCGAGGATGAATTGATAATTGTTACAATCCAGATTGACCCATCCTTTTATAGGTAAGGTAATTTCAGTACGGGCGGGTTCACAAATATCCTCATTGAGCAACGACGATCTGGGTAAACCCGCCCCTACTACTTCATACTTGAGTTGACTTTTAAATACGCTTTTTTCTAAAGTTAGAAAACTTATATATATGTAAATTAATTTTGACTACTGAACTAGAACATCTCGCAGTCACAAAATACGGTTTGGCACTGCACACTACAACTCCTGAATTAGGGTTGGTAATTAATAATTTTGCAGGTGACTCTCGCTCTCAAGTATGGAATTTAGGGCGTGATTTATCCAGCCTGATACATCAATACTTAATTGAATTTATCCAACCACAAACTTGGTCAGATTTGGCATTTTTAGCAGTAGCCAAAGGGCCTGGTGGCTTTACAGGAACGCGGATTGGGGTTGTTCTGGCGCGGACTTTAGGACAACAGTTAGAGATTCCTGTATTCCCGGTTTCTACTTTAGCCGCAGTCGCTTGGACAGAAATCAGCAAAAATCAAACAGCCGATGCGATCGCAATCCAAATGGCGGCTCAAAGAGGTCAAGTTTTTGGTGCGATTTATCAACTTCAGCCTGATGCTTTAGGACTAACAGCTTTATTACCAGACACAGTATTTACACCAGAACTATGGCAGGAAACTTTAGCAAATTGGCAGACAACTTATCAATTAATTGAAGCCAAATCCGGATTAGCTGCGACGGTAACCAGTATTTTGTCACTAGCTCATCTAGATTGGCAACAAGGTAAGCGTCCTCATTGGGCTGAGGCTTTACCGTACTATGGTCAGCATCCGGTAGAGGTGTAAGGGAGTGTGGGAAGTGTGGGGAGTGTGGGGAGTGTGGGGAACAACTGACAACTGACTATTGACTATTGACTATTGACCAATGCCCCATGCCCAATGCCCAATGCCCCATGCCCAATGCCTAATCCCTATTTTTCTGTAGCATATTTAACAATTACCAAACAATTTCTCCCATCTGAACCACGTTCGTAGACAACACGATCGGTCAAGCGTCTGAGTAAAAACCAGCCATACCCTCCTACTTGGAGAGTACCTGGTTTTGGTTCGGCGATCGCATCAGGATTAAAAGGTTGTCCATAATCCCAAATTCTCATTTCCAGTTTGTCAATCCACAGACAAACCTCAATCTCGATCATTGTTTCCGGCGGTAAAGCAGAGTGAGCATGACGAACTGCGTTTGTAAAGCCTTCTGCTAATGCTAAGTTGAGTTTATAGAGTTGGTTTTCTAACCAACCTATTTGAGACAAATTTTGCCGACAAAATTTCTCAAACCATTGTTGCACCTGGTTTAGGAGCTTTAATTCGCTCTTCACCGTCAGATGGTCTCGCTGCACGATGCTAAGCATTGACCTTGACTTGAATATTAGTAAGTGATGAGTAGCTGACAATATATATTTTTGGTATTTGTGGGTGTTTAGATTTTGAAAGAGCTGTGAAATCCAAAACTAAATATCCAAGATGCAACCTATATTATAAAAATTGACGCCTGTAGATTTTTTTCACAAGCACATATTACCAGAATTATGAGCGATCGCTGCTATCTAAGTCAGGCTGATCGTCATCGAAAATCAATTCGGTACATGCTTTTGAAAATTACAGGCGTCAAAGTGCTTTTTGAAGACTAATTTAGAATAGTCCCAAAGTCAAAGATTTATCTAATGGTAAGGCAGCACCAATACCTAACCACAGAGTTACCAGCGTCCCAAACAGGAATACTGTAGTTGCAACGGGACGGCGGAAGGGGTTTTGGAACTTGTTGACACTCTCGATAAAGGGAACGAGGATCAGTCCCAGTGGTACTGAAGCCATCGCTAAAACTCCTAGGAGTTTGTTAGGAAGCGATCGCAAAATTTGGAATACAGGGTACAAGTACCACTCTGGTAAAATTTCCAATGGTGTGGCAAAAGGATTCGCTGGTTCACCGTTCATGGCTGGATCTAGCACTGCTAGCGCCACAATACAAGCGAACGATCCCATGATCACGATGGGAAATACGTACAGTAGGTCATTAGGCCAAGCTGGTTCACCATAGTAGTTATGGCCCATACCTTTAGCCAGTTTGGCTCTGAGAATAGGATCGCTGAGATCGGGTTTTTTCTGTGTTGACATTTTTAAATATGCTCTCCTGCTTAAGTTGAATTAAAGCATTTGTGACAGCCATCAGCCATCAGGCAAAACCTACCTGCGGACAGAAATGCTGTACACGCAGGCGGGTTTCTTCAGCTTTCAGGTTAAGATATCAAGTTTTCGTTGTTCTCATTGTTCATCAGTTTAAAACAAACAACTCGATCTTGAAACTGATTGCTGTTGCCTTTTATAGCTCAGGCGGAAATTACAAAGGACCAGAAATGCCTTGTTTGCGGATCATCAGGAAGTGGAACAGCATGAAAACCGCAATCAACCAGGGCAGAACAAAGGTGTGGGCGCTGTAGTAGCGGGTTAGGGTTGCTTGACCAACACTAGAACCACCACGCAGCAAGTCAGAAATTAGAACCCCAACCACGGGAATTGCTTCTGGAACACCGCTAACGATTTTCACAGCCCAGTAGCCTACTTGATCCCAAGGTAGTGAGTAACCTGTCACGCCAAAAGAAACAGTGATTACAGCTAGGATGACACCACTTACCCAAGTCAATTCGCGGGGCTTTTTGAAACCACCTGTGAGGTATACGCGAAAGACGTGCAAAATCATCATCAACACCATCATGCTGGCAGACCAGCGGTGAATGGAGCGAATCAACCAGCCGAAGTTTACTTCTGTCATGATGTACTGCACTGAGGAGAAAGCTTCAGTAACAGTCGGCTTGTAGTAGAACGTCATGGCAAATCCAGTCGCAAACTGGATGAGAAAGCAAACCAGGGTAATGCCACCCAAGCAGTAGAAAATATTGACGTGGGGAGGAACGTACTTGCTAGTAACATCTTCAGCGAGTGCTTGAATCTCCAAGCGCTCCTCAAACCAGTCGTAAACGTTCGCCATACAATCTCAAGTTCCTAAAAATCAGTTGCGGTTGATAAATCTCCCAATTAGCAATTTTGGGATTTTAGTAAAGAGGAGTTTGGTCTTTCCCCACCCTGCGATGCTGAGGGTGGATGAGGTTGCCGGAATACGTTAAGGATTCAGAGTGATCAGACTTTTAATAAACTTAACACTCTGTAAACATGTTATGTATTGCGTTTTTTGGACAACCCAACAATCCGAATAGTCGTCACATAGTAGATCTTATCGTGTGTTGGGTGGGATGCAAGCTAATCAGCTGACCTAACAACTTGATTAAGAGCTATGCACCACTTCTATAAAAAAAGTAACATAATCGAGAGATAGATTTCATCAAAAACAAAGCAACTGGGCAGTTCTAGGCAATTTGGGTGAAGGTGGAATTCAACATGGGCTTGTTCATCAACAAAAAAGTTTTTCGGCTGGGATTTTCATTGCTAATAGCAGTTGGCTTGGCACTGGGTATACTCATCCAGCCAGCAGCAGCTTTGACCGAGGATCAAAAATTATTATCAGAAGTATGGCGAATTGTCAATCGAACTTATCTAGATGACACATTTAATCATCAAAACTGGGCGACGGTGCGGCAAAAGGCTCTGGAGAAGCCATTGAAAAACCACCAAGCGGCTTATGCCGCAATTCAGGATATGCTCAAAAGCTTGGATGACCCTTTTACCCGCTTTTTAGATCCAGAACAATACCGCAGTTTACAGGTAAATACATCTGGAGAATTGACAGGGGTGGGTTTGCAAATTGCTTTAGACCCCCAGACTGGTAAGTTAGAAGTGGTAGCACCGATCGCAGGTTCACCAGCAGACAAAGCCGGAATTAGACCACGCGATCGCATTATTAAAATTGAAGGTGTCTCCACCGAAAATCTCACCCTAGATGAAGCGGCGGCGAAAATGCGGGGGCCTATTGGCAGTTTGGTGACGCTGTTAATCGAACGGGATGGCGAGGGAGAAACAGAAAAAAGAGTGATGCGCGATCGCATTGCTTTAAACCCCGTAGTTTCCGAATTGCGCATGACTCCCCAAAGTACACCTGTTGGCTACCTCCGCCTGAATCAGTTTAATGCCAATGCCTCAATGGAGGTAGCACACGCCATTAATGATTTAGAAAACAAAGGTGCTGCCGCCTACATTCTGGATTTGCGTAATAATCCTGGTGGGCTATTGCAAGCCGGTATCGAAATTGCCCGCCTGTGGTTAGACTCGGGAACCATAGTTTACACCGTCAATCGCCAGGGAATTCAAGGCAGTTTTGAGGCATTTGGCCCCGCACTCACAAAAGATCCGTTAGTTATTTTAGTCAATCAAGGAACTGCCAGTGCCAGTGAAATTCTCGCCGGCGCACTCCAAGATAACGGTCGTGCCCAACTAGTAGGCGAAACCACCTTTGGCAAAGGCTTAATTCAGTCCTTGTTTGAATTATCAGATGGTTCCGGCTTGGCAGTCACAATTGCTAAGTATGAAACCCCACAACACCGAGATATCAACAAACTAGGTATCAAACCAGACAAAGTTATTCCCCAAGAGGCAATTACCCGTGACCAGATTGGTACCCAAGCAGATCAACAATATCAAGCAGCTGTGGAATTGTTGACGAAAAACTCGGTATTGGTAGGGCTAGGGGCTAGGGGTTAGGGGTAGCCCTGTCAAGGTGACTTGAAAAATCTGTTTTTTCTCTGCGCCCTCTGTCTTGAAAAGTTTCCTACGCCGGGGAACCCGGCTTCGAGGAACTTTTCGCTGCGTCCTCTGCGGTTCAAAAGTATTTTATTGAACCACAGAGGCACAGAGTAAACAGCGAAAAGTCTGATCGCCGGAAGCCGGCGCTCAGAACTTTTCAAGACAGAGATAAGAGGTTACAGAGGAATTGATTGCGAGAGAATTTTTATCCACAGCAGAGTAATGACTGAACTGAAGATAACGAGCCTGAGAGACTATCGGGGGAGGATTGGGACTGGCGAACGGAAACTAGGGATTGGTCAGCCGCAGCGTCAGAGCTTGCTTGCTTTTCTCTCGCTAGAATCAAGGACAAGGATTTAATCGAAATTATCGACACTAAGCGGGGCTTACTTAGATATATTTGTATATTTAGGGACAAAAAACAATGACAGAAGCACAATTAACAGCTACTCAGATCCCCGTAAATGACATCGTAGGTATGCTTACAGCTATCGGTAACAAAGATTATGCTCAGTTTCAAGAGCTAGAGCAAGCTTTTGTTTCCCAACATGGGGAGGAGGTTTGGGACCAAGTTTTTAACTTTCGCGTCCTACCCGCGCTAGACAAGCCTGCTAATCAATGGCTATTAATGCAGTGGATGAGTCACGGTATCAACAGCATCAAAACAGTGGCTTAGGTCAACAGTCAACAGTCAACCGTCAACCGTCAACGGTCAACAGCCCCTCATCCCGATTCTTCAAATTGAGACAGAAGTTGGTAAGCTTGAGCGATCGCACCTTTGCCTCTCAAGAAACCTGTATTTGCACCAGGACAAAGGTATTGCAGAGTTTCTGGTGTAAAGCGTTCTAAGAGGTACTGAAGACTTTTGATTTGTCGCGGCCAGTGAAAGGTTTTGGCTGTGCGTAATGGTACTGGTTCGCCCTGGAGATTGGGTACTAAGTGGCGACCAGAAAACAACACTCCCCCCAAGTGATTATAATATAGGCAAGATGAGCCAGGAGAATGTCCTGGTGTCCAAATTATTTGGGTTGCTGAATCTAAGGTGAGTTCAGAGCCGAAGGTAGTAACAGTTAATCCGGGTAATAAATAAGCTTCTTGCTCTTGAATGACAACCTCGCAACCCAAGGCTGGCTGAATTTCGGCTGTTTTACCAATAGCACCGCGATGAGTGATAAATAGCCAGCGCACACCGCCATGCGATCGCAAAAAATCTAAATTTGTCTCTTCTAAAGCAGGGCAATCAATCAGGATATTGCTTTCATTTCTTACAATAAAATAAGAGGTTCCGCCTAATGTGTCCCGATTTGGTGGAAAAGCATAAATGCTATTAAGCGCGAAGTCCGAGCGCCGGCTTCCGGCGATCGGAACTTCGTAAGAGAGCACAGCCCGTGGTGGCTTAACTGTATGACTTGGCTGTTGGGGTAAGGGGCACATAAGCAAAAACCGAAACTGAGGAGTTGTAATCAATCTGGTTACAGAGTTAAACTTCTTCAGCACCGAAGCTGGAGAGTTAACAACTGCTGTTAACCTTAGTGGAAAAAATTGGGGTTTTTATAGTCTGGCTAGTAGTGAAAGCTGTGGTGCTAACCCTACTAGTAGGACATCGTTTCCAAATTACCGAAGAGCAAATGACATTTTGGTTTCTCCTGTTACTGGGACTGGCTACTTATCTAATGGTGCAGCGTGTCGTCGCTCATAGCACCCAGACACCTGTCTGGTTGTTGTGGCTGGTTTTAATGACACCAGCATTTTTGTTGAGCGCATGGACACTGAGGTATGGCACAAAAGTACAACCGCCACCAGGGCTGATCCTGTGGCCATCAATCATCTGTATTTTGTTATACTGGCTGTTATTTCAATGGGGAAGGCGATCGCCCAAAGATAAACAGACAGAACCATCCGCTATTGTAGAATCACAATCGGCTATCCATCCTACCGCAGAACCAGTGACAGTGCGTCCCATTGAACCAACGGAAGAAACCCAGCTGCGAAATTGCTTTCCCTGGTCTACATACTACATCCAAAATATTGAGTATCGACCCCAGGCGGTGATTTGTCGCGGTCAATTGCGAACTTCACCCACTCAGGCTTACCAGCAAATTAAGTCTAATATCGAAGCACAATTTGGCGATCGCTTTTTACTGATATTTCAAGAAGGAATCAATAGCAAACCGTTCTTTGTGCTTGTTCCCAATACTCAAGGCGGTAAAGCGATTAATTCTAAACCACAAGAACAGTTAACGCGACCAGCTTTAGCACTCTTGCTGTTAGTCGCTACTTTGTTAACTACTACCTGGGTGGGAACATTAATTGCTGATATCGATCCCAAAGCAATACAATCTAACCCTCAACTTTTGCTCCAAGGATTGCCTTATGCTTTAGGATTAATGACTATTTTGGGCATCCATGAACTAGGTCACTATTTGACAGCTAGATACTACAAAATTCGCTCCACTTTGCCCTATTTTATCCCCATACCTTTTTTCTTAGGAACCTTTGGGGCATTTATTCAGATGCGGAGTCCGATTCCTAACCGCAAAGCTTTATTTGATGTGAGTATCGCTGGCCCACTTGCGGGCTTTATTGTGACTTTACCTTTATTAATTTGGGGTTTAGCTCATTCTGAGATAGTTCCTCTGACCGCAAAAACTGGAATGTTAAACCCGGATGCTGTTAATCCTAAATATTCCATCTTGCTAGCAGTGCTTTCAAAATTAGCACTGGGGAATTTATTAACCGCAAAATCAGCTATTGACTTACATCCAGTCGCCATAGCCGGGTTTTTAGGATTAATTGTGACGGCATTAAATTTGATGCCGGTGGGACAATTAGACGGGGGTCATATTGTCCACGCCATCTTTGGACAAAGAACCGCGATCGCCATTGGTCAAATGGCGCGTTTGTTGCTGTTATTACTGTCTTTTATCCAGTCTGAATATTTCGTCTGGGCAATCATCTTATTACTTGTACCATTGGTTGATGAACCTGCGCTCAACGATGTCACAGAACTGGATAATAAACGCGATATTTTGGGTTTATTATCAATGGCTTTATTAGTGATCATTGTACTGCCATTACCCCAGGCGATCGCTAACCTCTTGCAGATTTAAATAGTTTAGTCCATCGCCGGATACCAACCGCTGATTACCCAACTTCTACGAGCAAAAACTATAACTAGATGATTCATTCGTAGACGCACGACTGTAGCACAAACAATTTTAGTCATACCCTCAACTTTTGTGCCATCATGATTCCCCACAAAATGCTCAGACCATTTATCTAAGCGAGGATGAAAAAGGGGTAGGGTTTATCCTCTCCTTATTTTCTTTCTTCGTGTCCTTTGCGCCTTTGCGGTACCCTACCCTGCGGGAACGACTGCGTCGAACGGGAAGCCGCTAGCCTGCGGCAACGCTCCGCGAACGCGTCTACGTTAAAAAAATATTTTTCACAACTCACATAAGATTACTATATTTAACAATTCCCTGTAGAAACGCAAAGATACAAAATATTCCTTCATATCTTTGCGCCTTTCGCTAAAAACTACATAATTCCAAATACCGACTCTACAGTAGACTTAATTGAATCTCTAGCATCCTTCAATGTTTGGGCGATGGGATGTTTTGTTTGTAAAAACACCCTAGCACAATTGCGTCCCGGCATCCCCGAAATTGAACCACCGGGATGTGTTCCCGCACCCGTTAAAAATAGATTATCAATTGGTGTTTTGTAGTTTGCTATTTCTGGTAATGGGCGGAAAAATACCATCTGATCTAGGGACATATCAACGTGGTAATAATTTCCTTTGTAAGCGCCTAATCTTTCTCCCAATTCTGCTGGACTTTCTACACGACGGGCAATTGTTGCATTTTTCACATTAGGTGAATAGGTCGCTAATTTATCAACAACTCTATCTGCAACTTGATTTTTTAATTCATCTGTCCAACCTGTACCTTTCAAACCTGTACCTTCTGCACCTGCTATTTGATAAGGGGCAAAAAATTCAATCCATACAGTATGTTTACCCGGTGGTGCTAAAGTTGGATCTAAAGCACTGGGCATGACTACATACATTGATGGGTCAGAATCAGGAATTTCTCCTAAAGTACATTTACTATGGGCTTGTTCCACATGGGCAACAGAATCGGCAATCAAAATTGAGCCAATTAGATATTCATCTTTATGCGCATGGTAGGGAAAGTGCAGTGGTTCATCCAAAGCTAAATCTATTTTGAGAATCGTTTCATTGTTGTTGACAATGCGTCTGTCTAATCGTTCCCACAAATCTGGATCGACTGCATCAATATCACTTTTATCAGTCATTTGTAAGAATAACCGTTTGGCATCAATATTAGAAATAACACCGTATTTAGCTCGATATTCTTTACCGCCACCGACCCGTACACCTACTGCTTTTTTATCATCTATCAACACCTTTTCCACATGTTGATCTGTGAGAATTACGCCACCTTTACTAGTAACTAAATTCACCAAAGCTTTGACAAGTGCGCCAGTACCACCGCGAGGTCTAGCCATACCCGGATTGTGACGCATTGCCATCATAATTGCACCAATAGCAATGGTTTTTTGTGATGGTGGTGCGCCGAGTTCTGCTGCTAATCTGGCTAGGGGTGCTTTGAGAAATTCTTCATCAAACCACTCGTTAAGTAAATCTTCAGCGCTGGTTAACATGGTGCGGATAAAGTCCAGCGTTTTGTTAGGCGAACCAATGACAGAAACTAAATCTTTGATTTTTGTAATATCGTAGTTGCCTAGGATATCTATAATTGATTTTGGTGGTGCATTAAACATCGGAATCATTGCACCTAATGCCCGTTGCCAATAGTCGGTAAATTCGGCGTATTTTTTCGCATCACGTTGATTGTAACGAGCAATTTCTGCACAAGTTTTTTCTACAGATTTATGCGCTAAAAAATATTTGCCATCAGGATGGGGACAGAAAACTACTGGATCGCATTCCAAATATTCCAAACCGTATTTTTCTAGTTCTAATTCTTCAACAACTGGCCCCAAATGAATAAATTCGTGATCAATAGCACACAAGTTAAATTTAAATCCCGGCGCTTCTTGAGGTAAACATTCTTCCGTGGTAGCTGCGCCACCAGGAACAGAACGCTTTTCTAGTAGCAGAACACTATAGCCAGCTTTCAGTAAATAAGCAGCACAAACTAGACCGTTATGTCCTGCACCAATAATTACAACATCGTATTCTTGCATATTCGGAAATTACAGATGAGTTAGTTTGATATTACAAAGAATGAAAGTAGTTTAACGCACAAATACTAAGTAAAGCTTGAGCCAATTTCCTGATATTTTACTTACTGATAGGCAGATTTTCTGGAGATGGTATTTGTTTGACATGCGCTTCTACTAAAAGGATGAGATTGTCTGATTTGACCTCTATATCTTTGAGGCTTAATTTCATATTTTCCCAGACAAAAGAAGATGATTTCAGCAATTCTTTGATCTGCGGCATTAAGGTTGTAATTAGGGGGATTGAAATTCCCTCTCCCTGAGTACAGTTGAAACTTTCCAATATCAAGGGCTGTGAATGTGTAGGTGGGCAAACCCTTGCAGTAAAACCTAACAGACGGCTTTGTCCCTTTTCTTTGATCAACACTGTGCCGCTAAATTCTATTTTAGCGCTACCTGGGAGCGATACCTGGATTTGTTGCAGCTGTAAACTGACAATTTCATCATCTACATTTAATTTCCAAATTAGTGTCTGGCTTTTAATTAAATCTGAGGAGAGGGCGGAGTTAATATCTACCTCTGTCATGACAATGCGGGCGATCGCATTTACTGGCTCATTCAGTTCTATTTGCCCAAAAATAGCACTTAAAGGATTGACAGCAATGCTATCTGTTTTGACTTTTATTTCTTGTATTCGGATATCTTTTTGCAGCACCAACCCTTTACCACTCAGGGAAACTTCTTCCACTTGTCCCTGGGCTACTTTCAACAAATCTGTTCGCACATCTACATCGATTTTTTCTACTTCATCTAGTCGGTTGGTTATGGTGTTTTCTGCTGCTTGTGATAGTATTTGCTCCTCCAAATTTTGCTGATCTGGCATGAGTTTGTATACTCCTAGTATCCGCTTACCTACTCAATTTAGTCTTTGCAGGCTCAGGATGGTATCTATAGTATGGTATATGCTATTTGGAAGATGAGAAATAATATCTATATTTTATTTAGTTGCGGGTTAATTTTTAGTAATAAAGTATTTTGTTCTGACTAATATCAAGGCTTGATATATCTATCAAATTGTAGAGATTCTGGCTAGCAATGCTTTGATGAAAGCTTAACTTTATCCAAAATTATGGCGATTTTAATTTTAATGCAATATATCAGATAGATGGTAGGGGCACAAGCGGGTAGACCTAGGGCGGGGAGACCCATTGGTGTCAACTTAAGTCAAAACGCTTATTCCACAGGCATTTTACCCCACCCCTCAATCCCCTCCCCGCTTGCGGGGAGGGGAGGTTTTGCGTCAGCAAAGCCGGGGTGGGGTGACGCGGATCTTGATGGGAAGCGAGAAAACGCAAAATCACGTCTTGGCAAGGGTTTCACGTTAAGTTGACACGTATGGGGGAGACCCCGCCCCTACGGGATGGGATGGGGTGCGATGTTTACGACAAGCCGCTTCTCTACGAGACGCTACGCGAACGCATCTACGCATTACTGATGCAATTTAATTGCAGGTTGCTGCATTAATATAACAGCCCGATGTATTAATATAACAGCCCGATGTTTTGGCATAACAGACCGACGTATTAATATAACAGCCCGATGTTATGCCATAACAAGCCGATGTATTCATATAACAGCCTGATGTTATGCCATAACAGACCGAAGTATTAATATAACAGGTCGATGTATTGGCATAACAAGCCGATGTATTAATATAACAGCCCGATGTTTTGGCATAAAAGACCGATGTCATCAAATTGCAAAGAGATGCGTAGACTCGGAGCGGCTTGTCGTTGACATCGCTAAAAACCTGCCCCTGTCGCCGAAGCGCTGCTCACTGAGCGAAGTCGAAGTGAGCAGCTCCTGCCGGGCGATGCATTACTATAACAGCGGGATGCGATCGCGTTACGTGTTTCCCACAAAGCATTAAGTGATGGATTTGATTGTAAATTTAGACTAAGGTCGATAGCGATCGCATTTCCACAAATTGTAAAATTTTTTGGGAAAAAATGCCTGTAAGCAATAATTAGAGCTTTGCCCATCGATGGAGGAAAGGTGAGATGCGCGATCGTACATTTAAGCCTAAGAAAGCAGGGACATCAAGTTTTTCTAATTCGTCCCTTGTCTCACCACATACTCCGACATTGGCAAACGCAGTCCGGGGTTTTGGTTTACCAACAAATAATGTCATCCAAACACAAACCGCAGAATCAATTAATCAGCAACAAGCGCCGTCTGCTGATGAGCAATCCTTGTTATCACCAGCCATTGAGCAACGGTCTTTTGCTTACGATTTTAGTCGCATACCGCTGCATCGTCCCCAAGCAAAGCTGACAATGGGAGAACCAGGAGACAAGTATGAGCAGGAAGCAGATTGGATGGCAAATCAGGTGATGCGGATGGTTGTGCCAGATAAATTGAACACTGCTAGTGTACAGCCTGGACAAGATTCCTTACAGTGCAAAAGCCCTCAACCTGAACAAGACATTAAAGATATCCCAGAAAGAATTGGGAACGGATTTGTGACAAAGGAGCAGCCGTTCATTCAACGTGAAGAAGCTCCTCAGAACACAGAAATATCACAGGAGATCGAACCGCAAGAGGAAGAGCTACCGCATGTTGCTGGTTCTCTTTTGAGTCCACTTTACAATGGTCCACTCACCGTTAAAATCATTGACATATTTGTTTTGCTTCAAAGCCCAGTGTTTTTTGCAACTGGTTCTGTGCTGCTGGATAGCCGTAAAACAGCAGCAGATGAGTATGAGATTGGCTTTGTGCAAAACCTGGTTAATTACGAGAACTTTAAGACCACGCATCGTGATAAGAATGGTAAGATTCACATTAAAGAGAGGTTTTATCATCAAGTTCCAATGCGCGATGGTGAACCGGAGATAGAACCGTGGTATGGACCAGAAACTGTTCAGTCAGTAAATGCCGAGAATGGGGCAACCCGGATGCAAGATAGGCCACAGGTTTGGCCCATAGTTCTGCAGACTTCCAGTGGTAGACAGTTAGTCTCAACTAGCGGTAGCGATTGGTATTGTTCTTGGCTGACGCTGCGGCACAAAGCTTCTAATAAGTTGCAATTTTTGGGATGGGTCTTGTGGCACGTTAACTATGACTGTACATTCAATGTAACGGAGGGATCATGGCAGGCAAATGGAGGAGGAAAAATAGAAGGTCAAGGAAAGGGACAGGGTCCATTTACACCACTTATCAACGGTCCAGTTGTGAATGAGGGAAGCGACTGGACCGTTGATGAATGAAGCAAAAATAAAATTTTGGGAAAAAGCGCGATCACTGTTTTGGTTTTTGGGGAAGCAGGATTGCACTACGAGCTATTGCGATCGCTCATCGTTTGAGTTGAGATGCAATCGCGGTTGAAAAGGCAGGAGGGCGATCGCTGTCATTGTCGAGAGATGCGTAGTTTACCACACTTCGGCAAGGCTCAGTGACCACCGCAGCCATCGCAGTTCTTGTATAGGCGAGATTGTCGCCATCGTCATCTGCTCACCCAATCTTGAGCCATAATGTGAAAAATGGTTCTCATTGCGATTCTATGGATGTTCCCGAAACAATCAGTACCCAAGTGACCTTACCGCTCGACCTATATCAAGCGATCGCTCAACGAGCGCAGGGACACGGAAATTCTGTGAATAGTGAGATTGTCGCACTGCTGATTTCCTTATTAGAAGATTCTGCTGAACTCGCTCAAGAATTTGCCGATTGGGAAGCCGCAAGCGATCAAGATTGGCTGAATCTGGAAGCAGCACTGGCATCTCAGGAGAATTAGATGGCAAAAGGAGACATTCTCCTGGTGAGTCTACCAGCTTCGGATAAGCGAGAAGAAAAGGGTAACCGCCCAGCAATTGCAGTGCAAACTGATATTGCAAATTCTCCCATGCTGATGATCGTTCCAGTTACGTCCTCATTAGGTGCGTTGCGGTTCTCGTTTACCGTAAAAATTGAGCCATCAGAGCAAAATGGTTTGACCTTGCCCTCAGTCGCAATGGTTTTCCAAATGCGGGCAATTGATCGACAGCGAATCATTCGCAAGATTGGTGAACTGGAATCAGAATACCTGGCAAAGGTCGATGCAGAAATTTGGCGAATGTTGAAACCTTCAGAAATCGAGGAATCATGAGGTGCGATCGTCCGTTTGAGTGAGTATGTTTCTAGTACATAAATGCTACAAAACTAGTAAGCGATCGCTCATCGTTTAAGTTGAGGCGCGTAGTTTACCGCCGCAGGCATCGCTATTTGCTCTCAAATACTTTTTAACTATTCTCACCCCACATATAACAAAGGCACAGTATTACTGTGCCCATGCGTAGACGCGAAGCGGCTTGTCGTAGACATCGCCTGCTATAATCGCAAAATATTAGATGCTGGTTGACTCTAACGCCCGCGATCGCAGCTGATGTTGTTGTTTCGCCACTATTTCAATGCTGCGATTTGGCCCTGTGACTAAACCACGGCGTTTTGGGCGAATCTCCAGATTCTCATCTACTAGCGCCAAATCCCAACTAGAGAGAATTTTTGCTAGTATAACTTTCATTTCATACTGGGCAAATGCCATGCCGATACAACGTCTTGCACCACCGCCAAAGGGTAAAAACTCGTAAGGGGAAAATTGACGTTCTAAAAAGCGTTCTGGTTTAAATTGCTGATGTTGTGGGTATAAATCTTCGCGCTGATGGGTAAGATAAATTGAACCAAGTACGACTGTACCGGGTTCTAAGTCATAACCACACAAAGATACAGGTTCTCTGACGACTCGTGGGAAAGTCAGCATTCCTACTGGATAAATCCGCAAAGATTCACAGCAAACAGCGTTGAGATATGGTGATTTAAAAACGCTACTGGGATCTGGATTTTCACCCAAACTATCTAATTCTTGTACTAGTTTTTGCCTAACTGCTGGTAATTTATGAATCCAGTACAAAGCCCATGTTAAAGCTGTGGCTGTGGTTTCATGTCCTGCTGTTAACAGCGTCATTAATTCATCACGCAATTCCTCATCCGTCATCGCTTCACCAGCTTCATCACGCGCCGCCATGAGTAAGCTGAGGATATCTGTGCGCGATGGATCGGGATTATCTCGCCGTTCTTGAATTTCTGCGTTGAGGAGTTGATGAACGCGCTCTTTGCGGCGCAGGAATCTTCCCCAAGAACTGCGGGGGCCTAAATCCATTCTCAAAGCCGGAAAATAAAGTTCAACTACCCTTAAAGGCGAGTTTTCATTTAGCATAACAGCTAAAAGTTCCTCTAATTCTTGGGCGCGTTGCCCTTCGTATAATCCAAATACAGCTTGCATAATCACCCGCATGGTAATGATTTGCATCGCTTCTCTGATATAGAAGGGTTTATCTATCTGCCATTGACTAATTACCTGTTCTGTGACATGGTTAATTACCTGCCCATAGGTGCGCATTCGATCACCGTGAAACGGCGGCATTAATAATTGGCGTTGACGGCGATGAACTTCCCCGCTGACTGTAATTACAGAATTTTTCCCTAGCATCGGTTCAAATACCGTGTTGAAATCGCTAGGCGCTTCAAATTCCTTGGTATCGCTAGTCAACATTTGCTGTAGCGCCTGGGGATTGCTGACAAACACCACTGGCGCATTCAATTGCATGGTAAAAATATCACCATAGCGTTTGGCGCAAGCTTCCATAAAAGGCATGGGTTGAAAAATCCACTGAAGCATTTGAACAAACGCTGAGTATTTAGGGCCATTGGGCAGTTTCATAGGCTTTACCTGTTGCGCTAGTTCTGTTTTGCCAATGCAGCCCACATAAGAAAATTAAATTTTTCTGAATAACTATTGAATCTGCTTATCTTTGTGTTGCGAAAGTGCAATAAACTGTTACAACCCGAAAGTTGTAAAATTTTTGTTAATTTGGACGAGCATCTACAGTTCCTCCTCATCCTTTTAAGGTATTCAGCATGACAGCAACCACCCCTAAAGCATCTTCAGCGGTTCCAAATTTTTGTGAAGGAATTCAATATTTTGGCGAAGCGTTACCAGGTTTTGAAACTCATGGTGCAACTCCGGCGATAGAATCAGACAAAGTAGCGATCGCATCTCCTACAGAACCGAATGCCGTCTATCAAACATTACTTGCTGCCGATGCATTACGTTACCTGACCCTACAAGTTACAGGTAGTAAAGCCTCTGGACACCCTGGTGGATTTGCTAGCCAAGCGGAAGCTTACGCGGCTTTGGTCATGTTAGGGTACAAAAACATTATCACCGAAGTCGGTCACCACGCCCCGGGATTTTATAGTGCGATGTTCCTCGATCGCTCTTTAGAGGATATGGGCATTTTTACAGTCCAACAATTGCGCGATCGCTTTCGTGAAAAGCATGGACTGTTAGGACATCTTTCCGGTTACATACCTGGTATTCTCGCACCAGCGGGGCCTTTGGGACAAGGGCAACACTTCGCCATGTCAGCTGCACTGCTGCATAAAGATAAGCTTTTCCCCTTCACCGTTGGCGATGGTGGACTAGGTGAACCATATATTATGAGTTCAATTGCTCACTTTAACACCGCCTACCCCCATGCCACTAACTTCTTACCAGTGCTGGTGTGGAATGGATACAGCCAAGAACATCACAGTATGGTTTCCCTGAAAACCAACGAACAGATGACAGCATACTGGCATGGTAACGGTTTTGCGGAAGTTGTTTTAGTTGATGCCAAAGAATTTGACGACCAAAACCAAGCCGGCGATTATGTTGATAGTACCGCTTTCTCCTTTGAGCAACGGCTAGCCTTCACCAAAGCTGTACTTGTGGGAGTCGATAAAGCAGCGCGTTCTGCTTTGAGTGGTAAGCTAACAGTCTTCATCATTAAACAACTTAAAGGTGCGGGAGTCCACGCCAGAGGCGCAAAATCTCACAACCTTTATCCTAAAGATACGTTAGATGCTCCTCATATTGTCAGCGCGTTAAAAGAACGTGCTTTATCTGCGTCAGCTTGGGAATTAGTCAGAACCAACGCCGAACGCGCTGGCGGTGGCCCTGCTGCGAAAACAGTGGTGACAGAATTTGAATTACCATTAGCAGACTTAGGCGAATTACCTTTAGAAGAATATGCAGTAGGTGGTGAACCCAAAGTTTCTACAACTGCGATGGGAAGATTGGTGGGAATTGTGGGTAAAAAAGACCCGAATTTCTTAGTAACTAACGCTGATGGTAACGAAGCATCAGGAATTGCCAATATTAACCAAGCATTGAAGATTATTCACCCCACAACCGACGACTTATATAATCAAGCACCAAACGGACAAGTTTACGAACCATTGAGTGAAGATGCTTGTGCTGGTTTAGCTGCTGGTTTATCATTAATGGGTGCAAGAACATTGTGGTGTTCCTACGAATCTTTTGCCATCAACGGCTTACCAATTTGGCAAACCGTAACCCAAGCAATGGCAGAATTACGCCGTCAAACTCCCTCAACAATTACATTATTTACTGCCGGCGCATTAGAGCAAGGACGCAACGGTTGGACACACCAACGTCCAGAAATTGAAGCTTATTTTGCCTCCTTAATGCGAACTGGCAATGTATTCCCATTATTCCCCTCCGATGCTAACAGTATTCAAGCTTGTTATGACTGGGCATTGCAAACAAAAAATAAGGGAATTGTCATTACAGCAAGTAAATCACCGTTACCAATTCGCACAACTTTAGAACAAACTCGTCAAGGTTTACGCGAAGGTGCAGTAGTATTGCATGAAGTTCCTGGTGATAAGCAAGTTGTGTTTGCTGTCATTGGTGATATGACATTAATGCCAGTATTTGAAGCAGCAGCTTTCTTAGAAACTGAAGGTATTAGTGCCAAGATAGTTTCTATTATTAATCCCCGCCGTTTATATCGTCCTAATGATACTGCATGGGATACTTGTTCCGAACCTGATGGTGGTTTCTTAGATGATGCCAAATTTGCCGAATTATTTGATGGCGATGCATTAATTGGTGTTACTGGTGGTGCGCCGGCAATGCTAGAACCAATTATGTTGCGGAGTAATTCTAAGCGCGATACTTTTGCTTGGAAGCGTGGGGAAACTACAGCCAGTGCTGGTGAATTGATGGCGTTTAATGGGTTGACTGCGGAGGCGTTGACGAAAAGAGCGATCGAGTTAGTGCATTAATTTTAGACTTTAATTTTTAACCGCAGATGCACGCAGATGAACGCACAGAGAAGGTGTTATCATGCGTGTATTTGCGGTTATATATTTTTTTATAATTTGTTAGTTTTAAACAACAAATATATAGGCTTAGCTCAGAAAAAGTGTATGAAAAATACTGAAAATAATGAAATTTTAGATAAACTGAAAAGATTATTTTCCTCTGTGAATCTCCAAAAGTATCCATCATTTATAGATGATTTATTTACTTTAATAAAAGAATTGCAAAAAGCACGAAAAGAAAAATTTACATTTCTGATGGTGGGACGGACAGGAGTTGGGAAATCCAGCACGATTAATTCATTATTCGGTGAAAATATCGCACCAGAGGGTAAATATGATCCAACTACTATGGATGTTAAAAGTTATGAACATCAAATTAATAATATTAATTTTACAATAATTGATACTCCTGGACTGTGTGATGATATACCCGAAGAAAAAAATGACCAAAAATATATCAACCTTATAAAAAATAAAGTTAAGCAAATTGATTCATTATGGTTTGTAACTCGCCTTGATGATTCCAGAGTTACTGCTGATGAGATGCAAGGTATTAAAATTATTTCAGAAGCCTTTACGGTAAATGTATGGAATTATGCAGTGATTATATTCACTCGTACAGATAAAGCAGATGACTATTTAGTTGATTTAAAAGAAAGAACTAAGCGTATCAGGAATGAAATCGCAAAGCATACAGGTGATCATATAGCAAATAATATTCCTGTAATTGCAGTAGATAATAAAAGTAAAACTCTCACTAATCCAGATGGTAAGAGATGGTTAGAAGAGCTTTATAGCAAAGTTTTTAAAAGAATGTCTGAGCGAAGTGCTGTTCCCTTTTTTTTGGCAACTTCTCAAAGAATAACAAGTAACAATAATTATAATTATAATAAATCAGATAAAAATAATGAAGAATTTAGTTTTAATGAAGAGCAGAAGACAAGCATAAAAAATAAACTATTTAGTGCTATTCCTATTTTAGAAAAAATAGGTGGTGCAATTGGTTCTTTCTTTGGTGGGTCATTAGGGAAACCATTAGGTGAATCAATAGGAGGTTTAGTAGGTCATGGTATAGACATAATTTTTTCTCTATTCTTTTAATTTTAATATCTCTCCCAACATCCTCAGAGGCGTAGGTTGGGTTGAGGAACGAAACCCAACATCTCAAAACTTTGTCTACAAGAGAGTGCTTGATTATAAGTAGCGTCACTGTCCAAATTGTAGCCATCATAAATCATTCGTGAACAACAAGATCCCCGACTTCTTCAAGAAGTCGGGGATCTGAGACTTTATCATGGCTGATTCCGTCTTCTGTTGCCATGACATAAAATGGCAAAAACTGCCATAATGTAGAAAAACAGATTTAAAAACTAAACTATTGTGAAAAGTATCAATATTTCCTTACCTGACACCATGCGAGCTTATATAGAAAAACAGGTAGCTCAAGGTGGTTACAGCAGTGTCAGCGAGTATTTTCGTGAATTAGTGCGACCAGACCAAAAACAGAGAGCTAAAGAACGTCTTGAAACAATGCTTCTGGAAGGATTAAACTCTGGAGATGCAACAGAAATGACAGCTACAGATTGGGAAGATATTCGTCAAACAATCCGGGAAAGAATTAACAAACGTCAAGGAAAATTTTTCTATGATGGTTGCAATTAAAAAAACCTCAAGTCATCCAGTAATTAATGCTCTAGCGCCTTACGATTGCTTCGCTCCATTCACAATGACATAGTTATAAATTTTACATTTAACTACTTACCTTTAACTTCTCATCAATATTTACCTATAGGTTAATAACTGTTCGCCAATGATTACGCATAGACTAAAATTGGTAAATAAGCCTTTTTTGAAATTACCACTATGCAAGTTAACGATCTCACTATTGATGAATTTAAAGCCCTGATTCGAGAAACTGTTAGAGAAACCATAGAAGAACTTCTAGTAGATCCAGATACAAATCAAACAGTCAAGGAAAATTTTAAACAAGAACTTTTAGCAATTCAGCAGCGTAGAGAAGCTGGTTCTAGAGGTATTCCCGCAGCAGAGGTTATGCAAAGACTGGGTTTAGGGAACGGATGAATTACTTAGTTGAGTATGAACCGGAAGCCCTAGCTGACCTAGAAAAGTTGACAAAGGCTGTCTGTGAAAGAATTGTTAACAAGATTAATTGGCTGGCGGAAAATTTCGACCAGATTACACCGCAACCTCTTACGGCTGACTTATCTGGTTTTTATAAGCTGAGAATTGGAGATTATAGAGTTATTTACGAGTTTGACCCTGACAAAAAAACTATTTTTATTGATCGAGTTGGACATCGTAGAGAAATTTACAACTGAATTGTTAGTGTATTTTGAGTCAAATATTAAAATATTGAGTTCAAAAGCTAAATATTTTCTATGGAAAACTCCCAACCTACATCTGAGAAGCTTTTAAATCTTCTGAAAGTAGGAGGCTTAGATGCTTTAATTGTCAAAATCGTTCATCAGGTGCTTCAACAAGAGACACAAAAGCTACAACAAGAGGATTTATCAAATAAACCCACACAAGCAAACTATCTACCACAAGCTTTTTTAGAAACCTTCGGAAACTGGGCAGACACACGCACAGCAGAAGAAATTATTGATGATATATATTCAAGTCGAAGTGTAAGCGATCGCAATTATTTATTCTGAAATATTCCCTTGATATTGGCACAATATAATATATGTAAAGTCACGCAAGGATGAAAGCATGAGTGATATTAACGGTATGGTTCATTTTAACTTAGATTTATCACCAGAACTTAATCAAATATTAGAAGAACTGGCAACAAAGATTGGCACAAGTAAAAGTGATGTCCTACGTCAGGCTATAACTTTGATGCAAGTCATGGTTACAGCTAAAGAGGAAACCAAAAAATTAGGAATCCCAGAAGCAAATCAACTAATAGCGAATGAAATCATTTTTTCATCTGAGCAACCAAAACCACACCCACTAGATACCTTTATGGAAAGGCTTGGCCCTTGGGAAGATGAAAGAACTGCTGAGGAAATAGTCAAAGAGATTTATGATAGCCGTACTATTTCTAAGAATGACATTAGTCTATGACTTATTTACTTGATACCGATACTTGTATTTATTGGATTAAAGATATTAATTCAGTCAGAACTAAAGTTAGTGAAATAGGATGGGAGCAAATTTCTATTTGCAGTATCACTGTTGCTGAGTTGTATTTTGGTGCTTATAATTCTCAACGAGTGGTGGAAAATTTAGCTCGTGCAGAAGACTTTATTCAAAATTTACCCGTTGTACCTTTAACTACTCCTGCTCTCAAAAAGTTTGGAGAATTAAAAGCAGAACTCCGCAGACGAGGACAACCAATTGCTGAGTTTGACTTACTAATTGCTAGTGTTGCACTTACAGGAAATTATATTTTAGTGACTAACAATACTCGTCATTACAGTCGAATTATCGGACTACAACTCGAAAACTGGACTTTGCCATAAAAACATCGAAATATTCATTAAATTATGCGATCGCCTGACTGTGCATTGTAATAATATTAGTGCATTACACTCTATTAAAGCACCCTACAAATTCCCGCAAAAATCCTCTAAAACTCTCTTCCTCTGCGTCCTCTGCGTCCTTGGCGGTTCATTAAAAAATTTATCTCACGCAAAGACGCAAAGGCGCAAAGAAAAGTTACAAAGTTTGATTTGTGTAATTGCGACTTCATTTGTTCAGCATTAAATTCTACTAAAATCAAAGCTGAAACGATATGCTCGAAAAACTTTAACAAACCATGTCGGCTAAAAAACTAGAAACTTTAATCAAAAAAGCTGTAAAAAAGGCGCTTAAAAAAGAAATAGGTAACCTAACTAAGGAGAATCTACGGATTGTCTCAAATCAGACTAATCAGTCATTAGACAAATTTGTGGAAACTTTTGGTACATGGGAAGACAAAAGCGATACAGAAGAAATTATTGATGATATATATTCAACTCGTTATGTCAGTTTACCTGCAAAAGAAGATGCAGAACTTGAGCGAAAGTTGCGCGAACTCAAGTTTAAACAGGAACTGAGAAAAGATTGGATATTATTTCTTTTAAAGGATGTAATAGTATATTCTGCAACTGTGATTTTTATTTTTACTGTCGCTGGTTTTTATCTAGTTACTATGATTTATAGGTATTAAGTTACGTATTATAGCATTTATCGATTGAGTGAGCTACAAGAACCCCACCCCCAACCCCCTCCCTGCAAGCGAGGAGGGGGCTATGAGGGACATCCAATTTTTTAAATACCCAATAAATTTGTAGTGCGAGCGTCTCGGAAGCTAATGTTAAAAAGCGAGCAAGATGCTCGCACTACGGAATATGGGTAATTTATTTTTTGTAATTCCCTGATATACCTCATGTGATTAGGAAACGCTATATATCGAGTGTTCAGCGTTATAATTATGATAGGTAATCAATCATGAAATATTATCTCTGTATGAAATTAAAATATCAAGGTCGCCATTAAGGATTATGTTCTCGTTGCAGTAAGGTATGGCAATCTATAGATAAAACCAATAAACTATGACTCCACAAATCTTAGATAAATTTACCACGCTCCCAGAACAGCGGTTTTTGTTACCTGGCTATTACACTTGGGAAGAATTTGAGAAGATTGAAGCGTTAACAGCAGATGCTCCAGGTTTACGGATAATTTATCTTGATGGGTGTATAGAATTTATGACTCTTGGTGAAAAACATGAAATGCTTAAAACCATTATTGGTTTTTTACTAGAATTTTATTTGTGTGAAATGGGTATAAATTTTATCCCTGTTGGTAGTTCCACCCGTCGAGCAAAAGAAAAAAGTGCTTCCTTTGAACCTGATGAGTCTTATTATATAGGTGAGAAGAAAGAGCATCCTGATTTAGCTATTGAAGTTAATATTACCAGTGGCAGTATAGATAAACTAGAAAAATACAAGAGATTTAAAATTACTGAAGTCTGGTTTTGGGAAAATAATCAGTTATCTTTATATGGACTAAATAATGATAACTATGAACCAATTACTCAAAGTACTTTACTACCCGAATTAGATATAAATTTATTAGTACGTTGTGTTTTAATGTCTTCAATTATTGAAGCGAGAACAGAGTTTCTCAAAGGAATTCGGCAGTAGTTTAGCCATCCTCAAATCTCTGTGTTCTCTGTGCCTCTGTGGTTAGATAAATTACTTTTTAACCGCTCCAGACGCAGAGGGCGCAGAGAGGGAAAACAGATTTTCTGGGAGATAATGCGATCGCCTTTACCATCGTCATCGCACTCAATTCAGTCTTATATACAACATTTATCTCAGTAAATATTCGTAATTAGTTTTACAGGCGACGAACCAAACTTGCGGAAAGTAGACTCTTGTGTATATCCAGAAAAAGTTGACTGGGTAACTCTGCAAATAAGTACCATGCTTGCTTGTCAGGGTGTTGAATTTCTCAAAAATGCAAGTTTGATGGAACTTTAGAAATATGATCGGGCTTTTAATATTTTTGGTTGCTGTAGTTGCCACTGTTGTTTTAGTTATCACTAGTAGCTACAACGATTTAGTTAAGTTTCGCAATCGCTACAAGAATGCTTACGCCCAAATTGATGTGCAGTTACAGCGTCGCTATGACTTAATTCCCAATTTGGTGGAAACTGCTAAAGGTTATATGAAACACGAGCGAGAAACCTTAGAAGCGGTGATTGCGGCGCGGAATTCTGCGGTTAATGCTAGTAGTCGTGCTGTACAAAATCCTGGCGATCCGCAAGCGATGCAGCAGTTGGGTAATGCGGAGGCGGCGTTGAGTGGTGCGTTAAGTCGCTTGATGGTACTTTCGGAAGCTTACCCGGAACTGAAAGCAGATAGCGCCATGACTCAGGTGATGGAGGAATTATCTTCTACAGAAAACCGGATTGCGTTTGCACGTCAGGCTTTTAATGATGCTGTGACACTCTACAACACTAAAAGCGAATCTTTCCCCAGCAATTTAATAGCGCGTAGTTTTAACTTTACTAATGCCCAATTGCTGCAAGAAGCTACACCAGAAATGAAAACTGCTCCCCGCGTGTCTTTTTAGGTGTCTATGAATTTCTTTGAACATCAGGATCAAGCACGCCAAAACACGCAACAGTTAATCGGGTTATTTGCTGCATCGATCGCCGTGATGATTGTGGCAATTTATATTGTCAGTTTATTTGTGTTTCGCATGGCTCCCCGGATTTGGTGGCATCCGGGATTATTTCTCTCGGTAGCTGCTGTGACGATGATTGCGATCGCTCTTGGAAGTACCTATAAAATCTTCTGTCTCCGCCAAGGAGGTAGTGTCATTGCTCAGGAGTTGGGGGGAAGACTCCTGATACCAGAAATGGCAGATGAACAAGGGCGACAACTATTAAATATTGTCGAAGAAATGGCGATCGCTTCTGGTATTTCTGTCCCCGCAGTCTATCTTTTGGAATCAGAATCAGGTATCAATGCCTTTGCTGCGGGGTTTTCACCTAATGATGCGGTGATTGGCGTTACCCGTGGCAGTTTGCAATGTCTTACCCGAGATGAATTACAAGGAGTGATCGGACATGAATTCAGTCACATTCTCAATGGAGATATGGGGCTGAATTTGCGTTTAATTGGACTGTTGCACGGAATTTTGTTCATTTACATGGCTGGGGACTTGTTGTGGAGTTGGCGCGTTCGCGGTGAAGACAAAGGTTTACCGCTGTGGGCGTTTGGTTTAGCATTAATGGCGATTGGCGGTATTGGATTATTCTGCGGACGCTTAATTAAAGCTGCTGTCTCGCGTCAACGAGAATTTCTGGCTGATGCTTCCGCAGTACAATTTACTCGCAACCCTGATGGGATGACTGGAGTACTGCAAAAACTGCAAAAGATGGATTCACGCTTGATTGCACCGGGAGCAGAAGCCGCCAGCCATATGTTCTTTGGTAATGCTCTTAAGCTTTCTTTTTGGGGAGATATGTTTGCTACCCACCCACCGCTGACAGAACGTATCCGCCGAATTGGGGGTTTAAATGCGAGTGATTTAGCAGCAATGCCCTCTCCCATGCGCCATCATACTCATTCCCCAGATGGGCTAACAATGGGTTTTGCTGGTGGTGGAAATACTACAGCCATTACCCCAGAACAGGTAGTTAACCAAGTAGGGAGCGTTGCGCCTGAGCATTTCGCCCATGCTCAAGCCTTGTTAGCCCAGTTACCAGAAAGCCTACGTTTGGGGGTAAGGGAACAGCAAAGTGCAAATGCGATCGCTTTTGCATTAGCTTTAGATCCAGAAAATCCCGAAGTTCAAGCACGCCAAATAGCTTGGTTAAAGGAAGTTCAGCCCCCTGAGTTGGTAGAGAAAACCCTGGAATTTAGCAGCGAAATTAGCCAATTAGATCCCAGCCTGCGTTTACCCCTGGTAGATTTAACAGTACCCACATTGCGGCAAACTTCCGCCAAAGAATGCCAAATGTTGTGTAAATGCGTCCAAGGATTAATTAAAGCTAGGGGAAGTTTATCATTGTGGCATTTTGTGTTGCAGTTAGTACTGTGGCACAGACTCGAACCTTGTATAAATCCCACGTCACCGACAACCGTAGAATTCACATCTATAGATCAGATTTGGTCAGATAGCATATTAGTACTGTCAGCATTAGCACGCGTCGGACAAACTCAACCCGATGAAATCGCCTATGCATTTCGTTCTGGCGTTTTTCGCCTTCCCGGAGCCGGACAACAAGAAACACCAGATACACCAGTTGCTTCTAGCTTTACCGATCTAAAGAAAAGTATCGATCGCCTGCGCCTTGCTAGTCCCAAACTCAAGCAAGCTGTTGTTGATGCGTGCGCCCACACTGTACTACTAGATAATAAAGTTACGTCATCAGAGGCAGATTTGCTCAGAGCGATCGCTCTAACACTAGACTGTCCCATACCTCCATTTTTAAATTCCCAACGCGGCTTTCCCAAAGCAAAACAGTCTTCTGCAAAGTGAAGAATACATGTAGAGACTTTATATGTAAAGTCTCTACATGGTTTTGGGTTTGACGCTTGTTCATCGGTGAGACTTTAAGATAAAGTAAGTTTCGTCAATCAGTTAAAATACTTTTACAATTAAAAAAGAGAGCTTCTGATACTGCGAATATCGTTAGCTCCCAAAAAATCAATACACTTGATGTAAAGCTCTGTTGTAAATCAGCAGAGCTTTACTTTTTATCATCCTTATCATCGTGATGTGTAGCTAGAGTAGCTAATACTTGTACCGTACCAGGAATAATCATTCTTGATTCATCCTGAAGATTTGGCGTAAATAAAGCCACAATGCTAGCTAATAAAACCATTGTTACTACAAACAAAGCGTAATTGATTCTGTTCATTTTTTTTAATATTCACTACAAAACAATACTAACGATTCCTGGTATTAAAAAGAAATTTTTATGAGGAAAATACCAAGCTTTTACATTATCTTAAAATTAAAGAAAAATTGCTTTACGCTTTCTTCACATATTTTATATAATACACTATGGATAAAAATATTTTCATCGATAAAACGCTGTAAAGGCTAATATATAAGTACTATTGACGACGTGAGTACATATAAAGATATAGATTAGTAAATATTTTAGATTTGTTTTCAATAACAAAAATAGATGTTTTTGAAAAATTTTGCAAAATTAGATATATGTATGAGTACTTTCAAAAAAGACGGTAAGTTGTAAACTGGTTTACAACTTAATTTTAAAAAGTCACTTTTTAAAATTGTCAAAAAGCATAGAAGATTCACTCGTAAGAGAATGATTCACAAAATTACATATTTGTCAAGATGCGTGGGAAAAATTTTCCTTAGTTCAAGCCACATCCCTTGATAGGTGAGGTAAGCCGAGGCATAATTTCATACTTCACTTGCCTCTTGAATTTTGACTACCTTAACGAAAGGATGTGCAATTCCAATGGGTAATACCATTTCACAAAAAATATGATGTGGATGTAGGTTGGGTTGAGGAACGAAACCCAACACTCCAAAGACTTGTAATTGTTGGGTTTCACTCCGTTCAACCCAACCTACGCATCTGAGCGAAGCCGAAGTATGCCCCCCCCTGCCTCTTCCTGGGAACCGTATCCGGGTAAGCTACCGTCATAGGCGAAAGTACAAATCATATATTGTGGAGTGGTGAGTGATGAGTTATCAACTTAAAACTCTCCAAAATATCTGTAATGCTACCGTATAGTTCCCCTTCTCATTCTGGTATATGGTGGTTAACAATGGGTTGAATGTGTTTTAAATAATTCAACTTTATGCCTAGAACACCGAATGAATACGCAGTATACCTTCTACTAGAAGGTGGTCACCGGGAAGAAGTACGTTTTACCACTTTTCAAGAATTTCAAAAGTGGTATAGTGGCGCGCTTATGCCTAAGTGTGATTCTAATGAATTGATCAACGTACCGATCAAGAATATTCAGCAAGAGTACTTAGTAGTACGCCCAGCTCGAATTATTGCCATCCGGGTAGAACCGATTTTTAGCTCTAGTGTTGAAAGATACGATTAAATGATGAGAAAAACCCTTGCCTTGTGTTCCTTAAGTCTAGGACTTGCCTTTGTAAATACACTCTGGTCAGCTGTTGCTCAGGTTCCTGATATTCCACCGCCAGGAGAGACTACTCCTCAGGCGATACCTATACCAGTACCACCAATCACCCCTGAGGTACAGCCACCACTCAAACCGATTGACTTAGGAAGCGATTGTCAGCCTAGCTCTGCTTGTTTGGGTTGGGATGAGCAAATTTGGGGTAGTAGGGGTAAACGCGGCGATCGCCAAGCGCTGTTAAAAGCAATTGATAACAGCTTAACTTATCTAGAAAAAGATAAGGCGATCGCTCTTTATCAAGAATATCCAATTAAAGAATTTAGGCTGGCTCGGGTACGTCGTAGCTTATTCCGCTTTCGTGAGTTAGTTCTCACATCTAAGTCGCCCGCAGAACTGCAAGCTGCTGTCCAGCGAGAGTTTACCTTGTACCAATCTGTAGGCAATGATGGCAAGGGTACTGTTAAATTTACTTCTTACTATGAGCCTATTTATCAAGCCAGTCGTGTCAGGACTGCGGAATATAAGTATCCCCTTTATCGCCTACCACCGGACTTTGATAAATGGGCTAAACCCCATCCCAAGCGGATTGACTTAGAAGGACAAGACGGTTTACTGGGAAATAAAAGCCAGTTGCACGGTTTAGAAATGTTATGGTTCCGCGATCGCCTTGACGCATACATGATCCATATCCAAGGTTCTGCGCAAATTCAGTTAACTGATGGTAAAAAAACCTCTGTGGGTTATGCCGGTGGAACTGATTACCCTTGGACAAGTATTGGCAAAGAACTCTCTAAAGATGGCAAATTGCCCCTTCAAGGATTAACCCTACCCCGCTTAGTCCAGTATTTCCATCAAAATCCCCAGGAATTAAGTAATTATCTGCCACGCTGGGAGCGGTTTGTTTTCTTCAAGGAAACAACCGGTAGACCAGCTACGGGTAGTATTAATGTACCCGTTACACCAGAGCGTTCGATTGCTACTGATAAATCTCTCATGCCTCCTGGTGCTTTAGCCTTGATTTCTACCTCTATTCCTTATCCTAATCAAGCAGGTAAATTAGAGTATCGTAAAGTGAGTCGCTTTGTCCTGGATCAAGACACAGGTAGCGCCATCACAGGCCCAGGTCGGGTAGATTATTTTATGGGCACCGGCAAATTAGCAGGCGATCGCGCTGGTATTACAGGCGGTAACGGTTCCTTATATTATTTACTACTCAAAGAATAGTAATTAAGGATGAAGAGTAAAGGATAAAAGCTGAAATTTCATCCTTCATACTTCATCCTTCATCCTTCAATAGGGTGGATAACCAAAATCATCCTCATCAGCGTAAATATAAGAACTAGAAACTCCCGCCATTTCCATCTTCGGTGTTTCTATTTTCACAGCTTCCTTACCAAACTCTTTATAATCTTCAAAATTCTTACAAATTATTGTAGACTCAGGCGAATCGGAAGCTATGAGATATTGTGTTAATGTGGACACTGTTGGATGTTTAAAATCTACAGTAGAAGCTACCAATACTGTATTTGGTTCAATGCCTCTTTCTTCACATTCAATGATGGGAGAAAAAATCCCGTGAGCATGGAACAAAGGGCCTTTTGGCGTAATAGGTTGCTTTCTGTATCCGGCATAAGCTCTTTCTAATTCAGCAACAAAACCACTCACCACTTTACCTTGCTGATATTCGCAATAGGTTTTACTGAAACTTGCCCCTGCTGCACCATTGAGAGTTAATTGTAATGGTGTATCATGTAAGAATTTTTTATCTTCTCCGACTATAAAAATTAAATAGCGAGTAAAAGTTTTAAATTTAAGTTTATCTGCTAGAAACGCATCGTAATTTTCTTTTAATGTACCTAGTTTTAGCCCAGTTTCTCTATCTTTGACAGACAATGGGCCTCGCCGCACTATGACTAAATTGGGAGTTGTCGTGATAAATACACTTTCCACTCCAGAGCTAAATTCATGCTCTACCTGTTGCCAATTATCATCTGGTTGAAAGCCTACGGCTTGGGCGTTATCAAGCTTAATTGCCAAACCGTAAGATTGGATACCATCAGTGCCATACCGAGGATTAATCATCTGACACCAGGGGATGACTTGAGAAGGCGGTGCGTTAAATTTCTCGTCCTCAAAGTCGAACTTAGCAGATGCTTTCATCGTTTTCGGCTATCAAAGTAATTTGCTAGACAAGTGTATCAGTTGTCAATGGTCATTTGTCATTTGTCATTTGTCAATAGTCAGTAGGCATGGGGCATTGGGCATTGGGCATTGGAAATTGCTATTTTTTCTTTGTCCTCCTTGTCCTCCTTGTCCTCCTTGTCCTCCTTGTCCTCCTTGTCCTCCTTGTCCCCCTTGTCCACCTTGTCCCTATTTTATCCCATAGTAATACTTTTGTACCATGTATTGAATCTTCCCCCAGAACCAAAGGGGCGATCGCATTTTAATCAATGATCTGGCTTCTGGTGGATTTAATCTGTCCGCGCTTAGTTTTACTGTCAAGGCGTTTTTTTTGAGAGCTGCGAGTGGGTTTGGTAGGTTTACGTTTTCTCTTGAGTACGACTGCGCTTTTAATCAGTTCTTTGAGTCGTTCGTTAGCCTCCTCCCGGTTCTGCTCCTGGCTGCGATGTTCTTGAGCCTTGATGACAATTACTCCCTCTTGGGTAATGCGTTTGTCGTTGAGCTTCAAAAGCTGCTCTTTATAGAAAGCAGGTAATGATGAGGCTTCAATGTCAAAGCGTAAGTGGATGGCGGTGGAAACCTTGTTGACGTTTTGACCACCTGCTCCTTGTGAGCGAATCGCGCTAATTTCGATTTCGCTATCGGGGATGATGATTTTTTGAGAAATTTGCAGCATACCTTATATAGAGTGCTATTAATGCGATCGCCATTCATGGCCTCTAGGAAAATTTCCCTAAAAAATAGGTGGACTCCCCGATAGCCTTTTGTTTTAAGCTGTTTCATCCATCAACTTAAATCCCCAAATTTTCAGAACTGCGATCGCTATTTCCCTATCTACACCTTCATAAGCCTCCCATTCAGATGGGTGATCTTTAGGATGTCCGTCGCCTACATTACCTGCAATTTTGATCACGGGAACACCCACCATGCGATCGCGCTCCATCCCTTTTGGGAGAGCTAGTTGGACTTTGCGACCTACGAACTTCGATGTACTTGTATTAGCTACAGATTCACGGATTAAACAGATATCGCCAGTAATCCCCCAAGTCGTTTGGTAGACGTGGAGAAACGATATATATGTTTCTGGTTTGATGGTTCTTTTGAAAACTTTCACTATCTGTAATCCTTATTTCATCCTTCTTGGTTCAAGAATTTCATGCAAACACTACCTCTATTTTAAATATCCTCGTTTAGTTTTCGTTATAACTCTAACTTTAACTGCCAGCGATTGCACCCCCATAACTTATCATCTGGCAAATACTGATTATTGCCAAACCAAAAATTAAGAATTAAGATCCGATTTCAACGAATCTAGAGCCTACCACTTTAGTTTAGTGATTGCAGCAGGGAATCAACCCTACTTTCTGCAATTACCTAATTTTGGGAAGTATACAACATCTGAGTAGCAATAAAGTTATTTTTTATAATTTTTTCGCTCTTTCCCGGAGAAAGCATTACAATTATAGGATTAATTAGGAGATAGGGATCATGGGTGAATCAAAACGTAGAAAACAGCACGATTCAAACTACGGTAAAGTGAAAAATCCTGTCAAAAAGCTCATGAAAATTTTTTGCCCGGTTTTTGAGGATTACGATAATTTGCAGAATCGAGATGATGATGATATATCTTTGATGATAGCTAAGGAAGGGTACAAAGAAACGGGCTTGCGAGGAATAATTTTAAAAGGATATCTAGCTGAACATTTAGTCAAAGATTATCCGCCTGAAGCTGAATTAATCGCAGGTTTCAAACAACACGGAAATATTTATGTTACTTCCACATTAGCTTTAAGTTATTTAGAAAATTCTTTGAATAAAGAGGAAAATCTGAGAAATTTTGATACCTACAACCCATTAAATGAATTTATCCGGATTGAAAGCGACCCAGAAGAGTACCAAATAAAATTGGTAACAGTCTGACAAACCCCTGAGATAGTAGCTGGTATTTAACCGTGTAGAGGAATCATATTTGATTTTTGTGCAGTTAGGTATACCTTGATTCTGTTAATGATATTCTTCCACCCCTGAACAAAGCCATATTCACGTCTCTCAAGAGTTTCAGCAATAGAATAGAGAATATTAATTATTTTGTCAATGCGATCGCCTTTTTTTCTCCTCGCTGCGGAAAGTTGTTTTGCTAAGATGGCGCGTTCGCTTAGATTTGATATGATGGGTCATCGTTTATCCCACTCTTTCTTATCGATGCTCATTTATGCGTCTGTCAGCATTACTAAATCTACCTCAGTTTCTCAAGTTAATCATCAGTCTCATAGTTTTAGGAACGCTGTTATTCCTCTGTCAGCGAGTTTGGGCGCAAGATTGGCTACCTGTTCGAGGTGGTATTTCTTTTGGTATTAGTGGGATAGCGCTGATTGAGCAAAAAAGCAATTCTCTAGATTTTCTTATTGTCCATGACAATAAAAAACCATTACAAGGTCGTTTAGCAATTCTTAATCTTTCTGGTAAGAATCAACCTGAATATTTTGCACTGAACTGGATAGGTAACGCAGAATTACCGTCAGATTTAGAAGCTTTAACATCTATTCCTGGGACAAAAAATAATTCTTTTATCGCTTTAAGTAGTTCGGGAAAAGCTTATTCTATTCAATTAGAGACTGACAAGAAAAATATCTCACTCATCAAAGAGTTTAAATTACCAGCAATTCCTCAAGAAAGTAATTTTGAGGCATTTTCCCTACAAGATATAGATGGTAAATTAGTTGCTGTTTGGGCGCATCGAGGCGAAGCAGAAGCACCAGCAGTTATATATTGGGGATTGCTGGATTTGACGAAATATCAAATTATGCTCACAGGTTCCGCTAATTTAAAAGTCCCATTTCCATCGGGTAATGTTCGCCATATTTCTGATATGAAAATCGACCCTACGGGGGTTGTGTTTATTAGCGCCGCCAGCGACCCTGGAGATAATGGGCCATTTCAATCTGCTTTATATGTTGCTGGTTCTTTGGGATATCGTAATCACAAAATAGTCTTCAAGCAAAATGCGCAACTTGTACCACTTTACCGTAAAAATTACCACAAAATTGAAGCGATAGAACTTGTCCCAGGTGCAGAGGGTGGTGTAATTGTTGCGACTGATGATGAAAATTTTGGTTCGGCTGTGTATATGGTGGGTGGGGATTGATTTCTTGCACGAATATTTGAAAACAAAAATTTTCCCACACACACAAACACCCAAATATTTATACCATCGTAGGGGCGGGGTTTCCCCAGCCTTGACGACTAAATCAGTATCGCGGCAAAAAACGTTTGAGTCTGTGTGAAATTTCTCCAGGATTACGATAACCTAAACCCAGTACCCTAATTGTATATGGGAGATGTCCTTCTGGAGCATCAAGACTAAATATAGCCTCTTCGTATTTACGCCATTCACTATTTACAAGATTTACCAGCCAACCAACGCGATCGCCAAAGCGTTTATAATCTTCTTTAGAATCTTGCCATATTTGCTTTTGAACACTAAAACCAAATTTCCCATCACTATATTTTATCCAAAGGTTATTAATGATTCGCAAGTCATGGCGCGGGAATTTCTTAATATCTCCATCATCTAACCAATTTTCTTCCTCTCGCTCAGATATTCTCAACATATAGGTAGAAGTTTCTTTATCAGCTTCTTGCCATTTATTTTCTGCTAATAAATCTCGCAATTTGCTGTAGTTTATACCTGAAGTAGGAGATACAAGGGTTAATTCAGCTTCTAGTTGAGAAAATTGCGATTGCAAATTGGATAAAGATGCCAAAATTACCTTTTGTGAATCACTCTCATCATGGGTGGGATATTGTTTATTTTGCAACAATTGAGATAATTGTCGCTTAAGTTCTGCTAATTCTTCAATAATCTGCAATGTCAAAAATTTCTGTGGCTGCTGAGGCTCTAACAGATAATTTTCTGTATGAGCATAATTTTCCATCGTATTACTCCAGAACTCACAAAGTAAACCATACCTGAGCCAGTCTTCCATAGCTCGTCTTTTCAAGACTGGAGATTTTTTGACTAAAGCAGCCATCCTCGCTGCATTTAGTTGAAGTTGTCCATAAATATTTATAACTTCATCAATTGAAGTATTTTCATTCAACTTGCTTAGTTCATAGCACTCAGTTAATTGATAAAGCTCAACGTCAGACAGCATCGCACCTGGTTTCAGCCCTATATTTAACCTCTGTCTACATTTATCAAGAGGATTTGGTAGAGCATGAGCCAAATGCTTTTTTAATTCATTGCTGATTAATTCTAGCTTTCCATCTATATCTTCGTTGATTTTATCTATTAAGTAATTAGTATCTTGAAATAACTTTTCCTCTAAAATATTAACTTGCTCAAAAATAATTTGAGTTATTTCTTCAGTTTGACTCAATGCTCTCATTACCGTCAAAGAAATTTGATTTATTCTATTTTCTAAATAAGCATCAACTTCACCAACTGTCTGTCTTACATCCCTGATAGCAGATTCACGGATTTCATTAATTTCTTGAAGATTCTTCTGAATTTTTTGCTCAGCATTATTTATCAGAGTTTCAATATCAGCTATAAACTGAGCTTCTAATTTCTCAGTTTGTTGTATTCGTTTTTTAGCTATATAGTCTATTTTGTCAGCCAAGGGGTAAACTTGTTTATCAAACAAGTCGTTTATTTCTTTACTACTTGATTTCACAAAATCCCGTGAAACCTTCTTTGCTGAACGTTCTAATTTTTTAACGAAACCACCAAAAATCCATCCCAGCATTTGGCAGGATTCCTTCAGTGCTTATTCAAGGGTATACAGTTTCAAAAATAACACTACTAAAAAGATGTGTCGAGCCTGAAGAAATTTTTAAATAATTAAGTACAATTTCGGTTGCGATTGACAGCCACTATTACCAAATTTACCTGCTGATATCAATTCAAATAATGTTGGCGACACTTCAATGATTCGTAAGGGCACAACAATGTTGTGCCCCTACCCATCTATTGTATTATTTTTCATCTTAACAGGAGGCGGAGCCTCATAGATATACGCTCCCACGCAGAGCATGGGAGCGAGGTAACGCAGAGCATGGGAGCAAAGCGAGGTAAGCGATTGTTTTTAATTACGAATTACGAATTACGAATTACGAATTAGTAATTATTTCTCCCTAAACGTTAAATCGGAATAACATCACATCGCCTTCTTTGACAATATATTCTTTCCCTTCACTTCTGACTAAGCCTTTTTCCTTTGCAGCATTCATCGAACCAGTTGTGACTAAATCATCATAAGCAACGGTTTCAGCGCGAATAAATCCCCGTTCAAAATCGGAGTGAATTACACCTGCGGCTTGGGGTGCAGACATTCCGGCGTTAATTGTCCAAGCGCGGGTTTCTTTAGGGCCACTGGTGAAATATGTCCGCAAGCCTAACAAAGCGTAAGTAGCACGAATTAACGATTTTAAACCGCCTTCTTTTACACCCAATGATTCTAGAAAATCAGCTTTATCTGCTTCTGGTAATTCTACAAGTTCAGCTTCTACTTGGGCGGAAACTATGACAACTTGAGCATTTTCTCCTGATGCAATTTGCCGTACTTTCTCAACAAAATCATTACCTGTTGCTAAGTCATCCTCAGAGACATTGGCGGCGTATATAATCGGTTTATTTGTCAGCAGTCCTAGTCCTTTAATTATCTCGGCTTCTTCTTCAGTTAAACTTACTTGTCTCACTGATTTACCTTCATTTAAAGCCGCCGATAATTTTTCCAGAACTGTGACTTCAAATTGTGCATCTTTACTAGTCCGTGCTTGTTTGCGGGTGCGGTCGATGCGGCGGTCAATTTGTGCTAAATCTGATAAACCAAGTTCTAAATTAATGATTTCAATATCTCGTGCTGGGTCAACAGAACCAGCGACGTGAATAATATCATCATTTTCAAAACATCGCACCACATGAACAATTGCATCTACTTCCCGGATGTGGGAGAGAAATTGATTTCCTAATCCCTCACCTTGACTCGCACCTTTGACTAAACCAGCAATATCCACAAACTCAACCCGCGCTGGGATGATTTGTGCTGAACCGGCAATGTTTGATAGCACATTTAAGCGCTCATCTGGTACTGCGACAACGCCGACATTCGGTTCAATGGTGCAAAATGGGAAGTTAGCTGCTTCGGCTTTGGCGTTAGCAACTACAGCATTAAATAAAGTAGATTTTCCGACGTTGGGTAGTCCGACAATTCCGGCTCGTAGCATTTTAGGTTTTAGATGTTGGCTTACATTACCAAGGATAATTTAAACAGGTTCGGGAATTGTTTGGGGTATTGTTCCGGGAACTGTTTGGGGAATCGGTGCGGGTACTGTTTGGGGAATCGGTTCAGGTACTGGTTCAGGGATGGGTTGGGGAATGTTGGGGCTTGGTGTGGGTTCAGGACTGGGTAGGGGATTTGGCCCTGGTGTGGGAATTTGTGGATCGGGTATGGAAATGGCTGTAGGTTTAATCATGGAAAGTCTCAATTAATTTATGCGACTTTTCCACGCTAGAGGAGAAGTTAAGTTAGTGACATCTTCCTAAATGGTCATTTGTCATTGGGCATTGGGCATTGGGCATTGGGCATTGCTTTGTAGAAGTTTAATTATTTTAGCGAATGCGATCGCATCACCAACTACGCTCAATTTTTCCATCCCCGTGAGGGGTAAGAGATTTAAAACCCAATGAACATTGTTGTGCCCTAAGCTAACGCCCCGTCAAATATTTAAGGTGCGTTGTCGCCTAGCGCAACGCACCCTTGTATATTGAAATAAGTGGTGGAGATTTACACCCGTTGTGCGCCTGGTTGACCGTTTTGCACGACAAACGAAGCTAGGGTGTTAATAGAAGCATTAGGGTTAATAATAGTTGATACAGCGCGATAATCGCTCTGCCAGAGTTTTGGGGTGAGTTTGCAACGGACATAGCCGCGAAAAGCACCATCAAAGAATTTTGTGTGGGGATTGTCTTTCAACGCTGCTTGAACTGGGGCGATAAACCCGGTTGGGAAGTCAGAGGAAATGGAAGTTCCGACAAACTCTGTACCAACTGTTGTTGAGGCTGGGTTGTTAAAGTCTGCTTTCAGGTCGTGTACCCAACTAGAATGGATATCCCCTGTAATTACCACAGGGTTAGCAGGTCGGCGTTGTTGCAGAAAGTTCAGCAATCGATTTCTTGCAGCTACGTAACCATCCCACTGATCCATGTTGAATACTCCCATTTCAGGGCGACCATCAAAATCATATTCAGCTAGCATAGTCTGTTGAGCAATCACATTCCAACGCGATCGCGATTTATCTAATCCCCGAAATAGCCACTGCTCTTGTTCTTTTCCTGTCATGGTAGCATTGGCATCGAAAGCTTCAACGCAACGGGGTTTGAGTCCGTCATTACAAGGTTGGTCGGTACGATACTGGCGGGTATCTAACACATTAAACTCAGCTAAATTACCGAAGGTGAACCGCCGATAAAGCTGCATATTTGACTTGTTGGGTAAGGAAGACTGACGCAAAGGCATATGTTCGTAGTATGCTTGGTAAGCATTGGCTCGCCGCATGACAAATGCCTCTTTGCTTTGATTCTCTTCCGGTATCAGGTTGGCGTAGTTGTTTTCAACTTCATGATCGTCCCAAGTTACTATCCAAGGAAAGGCAGCATGAGCCGCTTGCAAATTTCGATCTGTCTTGTATAAAGCGTGACGGTTGCGGTAGTCAGCTAGAGAGAAGATTTCCGAACTGTTATGTTGGCGTGGTTTTCCCAATTCTGGGCCGTATTCGTAAATGTAGTCACCAAGATGAACTACCAAATCAAGTTCTTCTTCTGCTAGATGTTGATAGGCTGTGTAATAGCCGTTTTGCCAATCTTGGCAGGAAACAAAGCCGAAGTTAAGTTGTTTGAGAGAACAATGGAGTGCGCTAGCTGTGCGAGTCCGCCCAATTGGACTAAGTTCATTTCCTACTCTAAACTGATACCAGTACCAACGCTCAGGTTCTAAGCCACGGACATCAACGTGTACTGAGTGTGCTAGTTCTGGAGTTGCTAAGGCTTTGCCTTTTTGCACAACTTTTTTCATATTTTCGTCAAGGGCAACCTCCCACCGCACTACAATATTTTCTAATGGCATTCCCCCACCATATAGGGGATTGGGAGCTAGTCGAGTCCATAAAACAACACTATCCGGTAAAGGATCGCCAGAAGCGACACCAAGGCTAAAGGGATAGTCGGAAAATTTAGGCTTTGCGATCGCTGGACGCCATTGGCTAGTCACCGCTAACCCTGTTAAGAATCCTGCACCTAGCAAAAAACTCCGCCGTCTGCAATGATAGTCTAACAGGTGATCGCTATCTATAAAATCCATATTCACTCCTCGTTGAAAGTGTCTCTGTTTTTACAACCGAAACTACCAACCCACAATCAAGCGAGGTTTAAGAGCGTGTTAATTTTGGCGGGAAAATTCAGCGAAATTTCTGTTTGACATTTAAAAAATTCATCCACACACCAAAGAAAAGCTTTCGGGATAAGGGACTTGCATGAAAATAAAGTACCAGTAAACCGACAATAGCTGTAATACCAAATTGGGATATGTAGTATTGTTTGAAAATCTTAGAACAGCCTTGTGTTCAGGGTTTTCAATCTAAAATCCAAAATCTAAAATCCAAAATTGGTATGATGCTCAATCAAAATCAAACGCCATTAATCGCCGCCTTAAAAGCCTGTGCAACAAATCCCCACGCGCCTTTTTACACCCCAGGACATAAGCGCGGCGAGGGAATTGCGCAACCTTTGGCTGATTTACTGGGTAAAGCGGTGTTTGGCGCTGATTTAACTGAGTTGGGAAATTTAGATAATTTGTTTGCACCCCAAGGGGTAATTCTCCAAGCGCAACAATTAGCAGCTGAAGCCTTTGGCGCGAAACAAACATGGTTTTTGGTGAATGGTTCTACCTGTGGAATCGAAGCAGCTATTCTCGCAACCTGTGGCACAGGGGATAAAATTATTCTGCCACGAAATGTCCATTCATCGGCGATCGCCGGTTTAATTCTCTCCGGTGCTATACCAATTTTTATTCATCCTGAATATGACGCAGGTTTAGATATTGCCCACAGTATTACACCAGGGGCTGTCCAATCTGCGCTGCAACAGCATCCTGATGCCAAAGCAGTGTTGGTAGTTTACCCCACATATTACGGTGTTTGTGGAGATTTAAAAGCGATCGCCCAAATCACCCATCAATATAATATCCCTTTACTGGTGGATGAAGCCCACGGCGCACACTTTGCTTTTCATCCCCAATTACCTACCCCAGCTTTAGCCGCAGGTGCAGATTTAACTGTCCAATCCAGCCACAAAACTCTGGCTGCAATGACCCAAGCTTCCATGTTACATCTGCAAGGAAACAGAATTGATATTGACCGTGTAAATAAAGCTTTGCAATTAGTCCAGTCTACCAGCCCCAGTTATCTACTCTTAGCTTCCCTCGATGCAGCCCGTCAGCAAATGGCGCTGTCTGGTAAACAGCTAATGTCCCGTACTTTGGAATTAGCAAAGTTAGCGAGAACCAAAATTAGCCAAATTCCCCGATTATCAATTTTATCACCTCCCCTCTCTGCTTGCTCTGAGGGGCTGGGGGTGAGGTCTTCTGGCTTTGTCGCTTTGGATCAAACCCGCCTGACTGTCACTGTTTCCGGCTTAGGTTTAACCGGATTTGCGGCGGAGGAAATTTTAGATGAAAAACTAGGGGTGACGGCGGAATTCGCATCAGAGCAACATCTCACATTTATTATTAGTCTCGGCAACACCCAAGCTGATATTGAAAAATTAATTCAAGGTTTGACTACCTTAGCTGAGATTACCCCACCCCCTACCCCCTCCCCGCAAGCGAGGAGGGGGGGAAGTGAAGCAAGAGAATTTTCTTTGGCAGGGAGGAGGGGGTTATTTTTATGGGATGATGTTTTTATGGTGGGTAATTCTGTGCAAATTTCTCCCCGCGAAGCTTTTTTCAGGACTACAGAAACTTTACCACTAGAAGAAACGAGCGATCGCGTCTGTGCAGAAATCGTTTGTCCCTATCCCCCAGGCATACCGATATTAATGCCGGGAGAGTTAATTACCAAAACTGCGATCGCATACTTGCGACAAATCCAAGCCACAGGTGGATTTATTACTGGCTGTCAAGATTTAAGTCTCTCTAGTCTCAAAGTTTTGAAATCATCTCTGTGATATCATGTCCGGTTAATTAGTTATGATTCCCATTATCTAATCATTGGTTCTTGCGTACTTAACGTGGTTTGGCCGTTTCAGGATTTAAGCATCAGCTGAAATAGCCAAAAAATGACCAAATACAAAATACCTATCCTTGAAAACCCCTAATATGATGTCCGCCTAATTACCCATAATAAAAACCTCTCCGCGTCCCGGTGTCTCCGTGTCCCCGCGTCAATCCTAATACCAATTCAAATAATGTTTGCGACACATCAATATATTCTAGAGGGCACTACCATCTGTCGCATTCTTTTTTCAAATTGGTATAACTATGGGTGTTTAACCGGACATGATATAAATCCCCTTCTCGCTTGCGGGGAGGGGAGACAAAGCGACGCTTTGTCGGGGTGGGGTTCTTCGGCTTTGGTAAGTAATTACCTGGACATGATATGACAAAAGTTCACCTATAACATTTAACATTCATACTTCTGTGATTTCGCTTCCCAAACGCAAATCGGCAACAGGGCGATAATGCTGCATGGTAAGATAACAGAAGCATGAAAGCGTGAATACAAAACTCCTCATCTCTCCTCAAGAAATCACGTCTCTGTTAGCAGAAAAGTCATCACAGACTGTGATTATCGATACGCGCCCGCCAGCAGATTATGCTATTTCTCATATTCCGCAAGCTATAAATATCAGAGAATTTTTCACTTATCTTTTAGAAAATTCTGACCCAGCAGGATTAAAGAAATTGCATGAGTATTTTACAGAAATTCTCAGCCAGGTAGGAATATCAGGTGCAGAATCCTTAATTGTGTATGAAGATAGTTTCAATCAAGGTTATGGTCAATCTTGTCGAGCAGCTTTCTTGCTGAAATATTTGGGTTGCACTCAGGTATCTATTTTACACGGCGGATATAGAGCATGGCTCAAAGCAGGATTACCGACTACCAATGAAGTCCCATTATCTCAAAGCAGCATCTTTAAATTGCATCCCAACTCTGATATAATCGTGACTACCGCCGAGATGTTGCAAGCGATTAACAATCCGGAAATAATTAAATTAGATGTACGCGATCGCGATGAATGGCTTGGGTTGAGTTCTTCCCCCTACGCTCCTGATTTTTGTCCTCGCAAAGGTAGAATCCCTAACGCTGTTTGGTTAGAATGGCATCGTCTGATGACATCAGACGCAGAAATCCCCATGTTTCGCTCCAAAGCCGAAATCTTAGAAATTTGTCAATCTGTAGGAATTACTGCCGATTCTATCGTGTACATTTACTGTTTTAAAGGTTCCAGGGCGGCGAATACCCTGATTGCACTGCAAATAGCGGGAATTTCTGCGAGAAATTACTTTGGCTCTTGGAATGAATGGTCTAGTGACTTTTCCCTACCGATTGATAATAGAGTCATGAATTACCTACACCAGGACGGATGAAAAAGAGGCGCTTAGACTAGCGGCTAGTATTTTTTACTTAGTACACAGCACTTTTTCAAGTCAGGTCAACATAATTAGGGAATTCCAAAAAATAAATTATTCCGTTAAAGTCGTTGACGGTTGACGGTTGACGGTTGACGGTTGACGGTTGACTGTGAACAATAGCAATGGAATATTTTTTACTTGGAAGTCCCTTAAATGTAAAATATCATTGCACCCCACCCCTTAATCCCCTCCTCGCTTGCGGGGAGGGGGGACAAAGCACAGCTTTGTCGGGGTGGGGTTCTTCGGATTTAGTAAGTAATCAAGCGGACATAATATAATTTAGTTATGATTCTCATAGTCACTGCACCTAACCCCTTAATCCCCTCCTCGCTTGCGGGGAGGGGGGACAAAGCACAGCTTTGTCGGAGTGGGGTTCTTCGGATTTAGTAAGTAATCAAACGGACATGATATTACCGCTTCACTTGCGCCACAGCCGCCTCAGCATTAATCAACCCACTACCAAAATAATACTGTTCTGGTGTCACAGGTTTAGCCTTACCAAACACCCCAGAAGGACGCACATATGGAAAATCCACCGCAGAACCAAATCCCACATCTGCTTGCAAGCGGTAGCGATTGATATCACCTTTACTCAGCGTCAAACCATTATAACTCGCCGTAGATTTGAGAATTTTCACAATTCCATCTCGATTTAATCGCCGTTCTCCATCTTCCCCTTTCATCAGCGCTACCACACCCGACACCACCGGCGCAGAGAAGGAAGTACCCTGAACTTGTACATATTTACCCAAGGGATCTAAAGCCACACCCCAAGCATAATCTGGCACATTCATCCCCTGCCAAAAACCTTCCAGGAAAGTCCCGCCAGTTGTCAGAATCCCCCCACTGGAAGCATTTGTTAAATCTCCACCAGGGGCGACAACTTCCAAACCACCACCGTAGCTGCTGTAAGCGGTGCGATTTCCGACAACGTTTGTCGCCCCCACTGAGACAACTCCGGGAATCGCCGCCGGGAAACTCACACCATCTAAATTCTCATTGCCAGCGGAAGCCACAATTACCAGCTTGGGGTTATTATCCAGAACATCAAAAATTTGCTCGGTTAATCCTTCATCTGGGAGTAAGCTACCCAAACTCATATTAATCACATCTGCACCACGGGCGTTAGAGTAACCGATAGCTTCAATCAAGGATACCGAATCAATTTTACCGCCCAAGCCAAATACCCGCACCGGGAGAATTTTGGCATTAGGCGCAACACCCAACACGCCTGATTTATCTTCAGAATTAGCCGCTATCACACCAGCACTCCAAGTACCATGAAATTCGGCAGCAATTTCATTACGAATATAATTCTTGATGTAAAGTACAATTTGACTAGAGGAAGCGTTAGGAAATTTCTGCTTTAATGCTTCAGCAAGACTGGCATATTTCTTAAGTAATTCCGCAGATGAAAGTACAAAGGTGTTTTGAAAATGTGCTTTTACAGTTGCAAGTTCATCAGCATCAAGGCGCGTATCTGCATCACCTTCTCGCTCGCTAGAAAAATCCCAACCATATTGTTCATTGGGTAATTTGTCAGGACTATTTCCAGAATTGTAGAGACTCTTCGCTAAATCTGCATGATCCCATTGAATCACACTATCAATGACTGCCACAACCACATCTCGTCCGCCGTTGCTGTTTTTCCAAGCTTCCGTAGCGTGGATATCTGTACGGGGTAGAAATTGACCACGCCTGGGTGTACTGTTGAGATGCCATTGTAAGGGAAGTAAAGATGTAGTGCGGGGTGTATCTTTAGGTTGAGGTAAAGTAGCGAGTAAACTTTGCAGATTTGCTTTGGCGTTGGGGGTTTCGGTTAATGAATTCGTCGCCAGAGTTTTATAAGATGTAGACTGGATAAAATTCGGAGTGGCTGATTGAATACCCGCCATATCCGTTAATTGATTGGCGACAGATAAAACTGCTGTACCAGAAATTGATTTAGGACGTACTAAATAATGATTTTTGCTAAAACGCAGCTGTCTGACAACTTCTAGATTATTTCGGACTAAAATTAATTGTTTTTGACTATCGGAAAGTCCTGGTTCAAAATTGACGACAATTTCATTTGGTAGCACAATCGTTTGTTGCTTTTCCCCTGACTGACTATCTCCAGTAATGCGAGTCAATACAGGTAAAGTTTCTTGGACATAAGGCCGCTTTTGGATTAGCTGTTGTAAATTGGTAACAGAATCACGGGTAGAAGCTGGTAGTTTGACTAAAGCAAAGTTAGCACCCAAAGGATTGACTTCTACATTTAAACCAGTACTTTGACCAATATCTCTAACTCCGGAGCTACCAAATCGTAAATCCTCTTGTAATTGCTGAAACAGCGCTTTTCCCCTTGTCCTGACTGGTTTAAAAGCCACAGCTACCGTATCTTGACGCACAGACAAAGGAATTTTTTGACCATAGAAAGTATAATAAAGCTCATCATTTTTCTGTACTTGTGCGGTAACTTGCCGTTGCAGCGGTAGAATAGCAACGCTACCAATACCCAGAAGATAGCTGGTAAGCACAACGCTAGAGATTAAACGTTTCACAAAGATTTCTCCAATTTTTGGTGTTGGAGATACTTATCTCTGAAGGGTGAGGGGGTATGCACTCAGAAAAACATCTTCAAATTTCCAACGCAGCTAAAACTAAAATCCGCAACTCTGTTATACCGTTTCACTTTAATCATGATACAAATATGCTGGTAGGGGCATGGCATTGCCCATACGTGTCAACTTAACGTGAAACCCTTACCAAGACATGATTTTCAACTCACTCGCTTACCATCATGATCCGCGTCACCCCACCCCGGCTTTGCTGACGCAAAACCTCCCCTCCCCGCAAGCGGGGAGGGGATTGAGGGGTGGGGTAAAATGCCCGTGGAATAAGCGTTTTGACTTAAGTTGACACCAATGGGCAATGCCGTGCCCCCACGCGAAATCTATATGTATCAGGGTTTGGGTAAAATGGTATTACTCGCTGTAGCGCCGCATCATTTGAGTTCGCAGAAATAGTAATTGGGTTTCCCAATATAGTAATTGCTTACACCAATATAGCTTTTGGGTTTGCCAATATAGCTTTTGGGTTTGCCAATATAGCTTTTGGGTTTCCCAATGTAGTAATTGCGATCGCCGAAATAGCAATTGAGTTCGCCGAAATAGCAATTGAGTTCGCCGAAATAGCAAATGTAGTATCAAAAATGGCAATTGTATTATCAAAAATGGCAATTGTAGTATCCGAAATAGCTTTTGAGTTCGCAATTGCTATAAATGCTTATATTTTTATGCAATTACTTAAGCAAAACTTATAAACGCGAACATCATTGCCACAGATATTTGTAGGGGCACAACAATGTTGTGCCCTCAACCTGTTGTCTAGCTTTGGCGAGTATTCCGAATCACGAATTATATAAGGAATGCAAACGTAATAACCTGCTATTTTAATGAAATTGGGAATAATGTTGGCAACAGATAAATCATTCGGAGGGCACAGCAATGTTCCCTACCCATTTGTCACATTCTTTTTTAAAATTGGGATAATTTTGCAATCTCTTAATTACGAATTACGAATTACAAACTATCTTTCCCCAATCAGCGTAAACGCAGCCCAATCGCCGGGGGAAGGAAACTTCTCCTTCGTCTTCAACATCGCCTGACGCAACGCCAACGCCTTATCGGGCTGAGTTTGCAAACTCCGATAAAACTCCACCATTAAATATTGTGTCGGTTCATCCGGTACTTGCCACAACGACACCAACACACTCGGAACCCCCGCCAAAATCAAAGAACGCGACAACCCAATCACCCCATCACCCGAAAGTTTCCCTTTCCCCGTTTCACAAGCACTGAGAACTACTAATTGAGCATTGATTTTTAAATCTAAAATTTCCTCAGCCTTGAGTAAACCATCATCATTAAGAGATGGTGCAAAAGCAATCCAGCTACCCAAACCCCGGTTATCATCCGCCCAACCGTGAGTAGCTAAATGAATCACATCGACTGTTGATAAACGTTGCAAGATATTGGCTTTCGTCGCATCTTTACCCACAATCGCCTGAGTTTTTAACATCTTAGCAATAGTTTTTGCTTCAAGTTCAGCACCTGGTAGTGAACTTAACTGTGTTGCAGCTTTACCCGGTTCCGTAGACACTAAAGGCATGGTAGGATTACCGACAATTAAGGCATTATGATAATTAGTTTGTCTCCCTGCGCCTAATTGATGAGTAAAATCTAACACCTGAATCGCTGGAGCAGTCAGAATGGTATGTTTTTCAATTAAGTACTTACCTTGCTCATCACGCAAGGCTGGGAAGGGTGCAAGAAATAAAGAACTTTGGGGAATGAAAATAACTCTATCATTAGGATTTTTTGGTAACAAATCAGCGATATCTTTAATTAAAATGTCATGCAGTTTTTGTAATGGCTTTTGAACTTTCGCAGCATCAGGATTTACTTGGGCGATAATACCACCGCGCCCCCTACCAGCACCAATGTTTATACGACTATTGCTAACTAATTCATTTAAAGTGGTATTATCTTTTTGCCATAGGGTTTTCAGGTCAACTTTGCGGAATGTGACTTCACCTGTAGGTTTGACAACCCAAATATAGAGGTCTGATTCTTTCCATTGTTGTCTACCAGCAACTTTGAAATCATCACCAATAATTGAATATTGTACAAGAGTGGCATTTTGCTGTTTGGCGATTTGTTGAATTTCGGCAATTGTCGGTGGTTCGGATGATTTATTTGCCTGTTTATTATTAGTAGATACACGAGATGCTAACAACTCAATAAACGCCCTAGCACGACCGCGTTCGGCAATTTCTAAAGCAGCATCAGTTTTATTTTGGGCGATGAGGACTTTTTGTAAAATTCTGTAGGTGCTGCTTTGGGTGTCAAAAAGTGAGACTTTATTAGTATCAACTAACTTTTTACCTCGCAGAGATTCTTGAACCTTAATTCCTTCATACAAAGTTGTCTCTGCGGCGCTGAGATTACCTTGTTTGTAGAAAGCAAGTCCTAGATTGTTTAAAGACTGTCCCTCCCCTAGTCTATCTTTAATTTCCCGGGCGATCGCTAATCTCTGCTGCTGGTACTCTATCGCTTTTGGGTAGTCTCCCAACTGTAAGTAGGCAAGACCGAGACTACCCAGGGACTGTCCCTCCCCTAGTCTATCTTTAATTTCTTTGGCGATCGCTAAGAACTGCTGGTGGTACTCAATCGCTTTTGGGTAGTCTCCCAATGCATCGTAAGCAAGACCGAGATTACCCAGGGACTGTCCCTCGCCTAGTCTATCTTTAATTTCACGGGCGATCGCTAATCTCTGCTGCTGGTACTCAATCGCTTTTGGGTAGTCTCCCAATGCATCGTAAGCAAGACCGAGATTACCCAGGGACTGTCCCTCGCCTAGTCTATCTTTAATTTCACGGGCGATCGCTAATCTCTGCTGCTGGTACTCAATCGCTTTTGGGTAGTCTCCCAATGCATCGTAAGCAAGACCGAGATTACCCAGCGCCTGTCCCTCGCCTAGTCTATCTTTAATTTCTTTGGCGATCGCTAATGTCTGCTGGTGGTACTCAATCGCTTTTGGGTAGTCTCCCAATGCATAGTAAGCATTACCGAGATTACCCAGCGCCTGTCCCTCGCCTAGTCTATCTTTAATTTCTTTGGCGATCGCTAATCTCTGCTGCTGGTACTCTATCGCTTTTGGGTAGTCTCCCAATGCATGGTAAGCAATACCGAGATTACCCAGCGCCGTACCCTCGCCTAGTCTATCTTTAATTTCTTTGGCGATCGCTAAGAACTGCTGGTGGTAATCAATCGCTTTTGGGTAGTCTCCCAATGCATCGTAAGCAAGACCGAGATTACCCAGCGCCGCACCTTCGCCTTGACGGTTTTTGATTTCTCGATAAATAATCAGTGCTTGTTGCCACGATCGCAATGCTGCTTCAAATTGACTGGTATCAAACTGCTGACTACCTTGGTTAAACAGTCTATCAGCTTCGGCTTTCCGCGCTTGTGGTGTTTGCGCCAGTACTTGTAACTCTCCTGGCGATTCTGGGCTGAAAGTTATCGGTGTGGAAGCTGTGGCGATAACTAGGGCGAGGAAACTTAGAGCAATTTTGTGAAAACGCATGAGGAATTATGAATTATGAATTATGAATTATGAAGTTAAGAGTGGATGGGGCTTAAGTAATTAAGTTATGCTTTTTGGCTGAGTAAAAATGCTAAAGATTTGATAAATTTGGCTAAGTTTTGGCATAAATTAACCACAATACCAGCGTTATTTAATTGTCATTGCGAATGGAGCGAAGCGGAATGTAGGCGAAGCCTTCCCGAAGGGTAGCAATCGCAGGGGCTGGGATTGCTTCGCTTTGCTCGCAATGACTGTTAGCAAGCCGGTTATTTGATGGCTTACTTTTATATAACTCCCAGCAGGGTGGGGGGTATGCAACTTTCAACGTCAAGCCCAAACTTTAGGGACTTCCAACTAAAAAACATAAAATTTTTCTTGTGGGGTGGACATCTTGTCCGCCCAAGACCAAAGGCGATCGGGCGGGCGAGACGCCCACCCCACAAGATTGAATAATTTATTTTGGGAAATTCTTTACAGAAAACTCATATCTCTAGCCGCCCAAAAAACTGCATATCCCCAACGCGCCCAGAGTTAAGAATCAATAACGGCTCGAATCCAGGGGAGCGCTGAGCGAAGTCGAAGCGCGAGCAGGGGGGAGGAATAGTAGTGTTGAGTTCAAAAATTGGGATAATTTATGTTTTGGAGTTCACTAATAATTAAACAGACATAATTAATAATGAGCAAGTTAAAATACTGGACACTAGTCACACTCGATGGCACAGGCGATCGCAAAATCAAAGAACTGGAAAATGCCAAATCCTTTTTTGCTGCTACTTTTGCAGACTTAACAAATATAGATGAAGTTGCAGACACAGCAATCCAGCAGCGATTACTGGAATTATCTCGCCATCCTCACCCAGAGCAAAGTTTATTAGCTCAACGCTGTTTACTCTGTTTTATCTCCTGGCTAATTGAACAGGCTTGTTTAAACCTCGCCCGACAATTTGGGGATTTTCACGGATTTACTGAACGGGATTTATTCGCTTATGTTCTTGATGACGATGGTAGTTTACAACCATCAACAGGCTATCAATCCTTTGCTAGAGAAATTTTACAAACATTTGACCCCGAAAAAAGCCTTTTGACTACATGGACAAGCCGGAAGTTCAAACAGCACGATGAACTGGAAACCTTTCTTTTAGAGTGTGGATTGTATCTTGTCAGAGATTGGGCAATTTTAAATGATACCCAACCGAAACAATTACCCAAAATCTTAGGTGAATTTCATTACCTCACACCACCAGAAATTGACCAAGCCCAAAAATTACTCGTAGCTTATCACAAAATATATCGTGCTGAACGCTGGCAACAACTAGCTAAAGGAAGCAGAGGAAAATGCCAACCACCGACAACTCAACAATTAGAGCAAATGGCTAAATTTTTCGAGCATAAAACCATATATCGCTTATCTCCAGAAAATGTGCTACGACAATTACAAAAGTTAGCCGACAAGCTCCGACAGTATCGCATTCATGTCAGAGGGGGTTTTTTACCTACGGAATCTTTAGATTTAAATTTAAAGGAAAATTATGCCTATATTGATCAACTGGCTGCTCCTAATCCGGGAAATATGCTCGCAGATATTGATGATGAACAAGCATTTTTAAAATTATATAAACAACAAATTTTGACTTGTTTAGATTCCGCCTTAGATGAGGTGACAAAATCCCGTGTAAACAAGCTGCAAAAGAAAGATTTAGACCAAGCAAATAAATTTCTCCTAGCACTACAATTATTTCATTGTCAGAGATTATCAATGAGTGCGATCGCCAAACAATTAGGCTTAGATGCTCAATATCAAGTAACCCGGTTATTGAAACTCAAAGAATTCCGCGCCGATGTCCAACATCAGACATTAGCAAAGTTACGGGAAGCCGTGAAACAACTAGCAAAAGAATACTCCACACCTGAGCGTTTAGCCAACTTAGATCAGCAAATTATCGATGCACTCAATGAACAAATTACCAATCTAATCAACCAAGCAGAAATTGAAGCCGTCAGTATGCAAAATACTGTCCCCATGAGTAATTTCTCTCAAAGACTTTGCCAAAAATTAAATAATAATTCTCTCAACTCTTAACCCTTGACTCTAGACTATTGACATTTGACAAAAACTATGAATACTTTACCCGTGTCATTTGAATTTGAACGCTTACCGACTGAAACCATTAGCCTTGATGCTGAAGCAATTAATCAATCCATAGAACTTAGTCGCCACATCCCCGATGATGGGCGACAATGGCAAACCTACTTGAATGCTTTGGCGTTATTCGTCTTGAAAAAATGGCTGGGAGAACGTGATGATAACCTCACAGTTAATTGGGAAGAATCTACAATCAGTAAACCTGCTTTAGCCAATGTCATTCCTCATGTTGCTAATTTCCAAGTTGGTAATTTTAAACTTTGCCTAATTACCAATGGTACTTCCTGGAACGAACACATATCTTTATCTAGAATAGTCGTAAATATTCCCGAATTCGTTCCTCATTTTTACGTATTTGTGGAAGTTTTAGAATCAGAAGAATGTGGGGTAGTCAGGGGATTTATCTCTTATCCCCAATTAATGGAAAATATCGAGACTTTACAGACAATATCTACCCAACCAGATTGGAGTTATGAAATACCTTTAAATTGGTTTGACAACGACCCAAACCGCTTATTGTTGTATTTACGCGCTTTACAGCCAGACTCTATCACCTTACCAAATATACCAGATAATCGCCAGCAAACATTAGCGGCGATGGAAGGCGAATTAGTTACATTACTCCGACAATTACAAGCACCGGAAATAGAACTTTGGGAAATTTTAAATTGGCAACAGGGAAGTGCAGTTTTAACTTCTCCAGAATTAGTTGATTGGATATATAAACTACAAATCAGTAGTTTAAATCTAGAAAATCCCCCTTTAGAAACATCTTTATCACCAGCATCTATCAGGGATTTAATTAAATTAATTACCCAACCAGCAATCAATGTAGGACGCTGGTTATGGGATGAATTAGATGAAATTGGAGAATCATTAGCTTGGACATTATTACCAAGATTAGCGCCTCTGAGAGAAATGCGCAGTCCAGCCGAGGAATTAGAGGCGATCGCATCCCAATTGCAAACACAAGGTTTAGAAATACCTTTAGTAGCCAGGAGTGGATATCAGAATTTTCTCTTAGCCGGAATTCCTTTAAGATTGTATGCAGTTGCATGGAATTCCTCGACAGTCAGCGAGCCAAATTTATGGAGCTTGCTATTAATTTTAGGTGCTACTTCCCCAAATACTCTCCCGGAAAATTTCAAGTTTCGCGTCAGCGATAAAACAGGGATTTTGACAGAACAGAGTGTTAATCCCCAACAGCGCGATTCCTATTTATATACTTGTTTAGTTGGTAATTGGGATGAGAAATTTATTGTAACTGCAAGTTTAGGTGATGATGTAGAGGTGACATTACCGCCGTTTGCCTTTGACATTACAAGTTGACACTCCTTGGTAGTCATTTTTAAGGAGATATTGAAAGCGATCGCGACTACACCCAGAGCAAAAGTGCGATCGCCTGATAAGCAATAATACAGCGTAGGGGCACGGCAGCGAAAGCCTTTAACTCAGACGGATATAGCGCTTCTGGTGTTAGATGCAATACAAAATTATATCGTCGCGTGTAGGGGCACGGCACTGCCGTGGCCCTACTTTGTGTATTGGACTCAAGCGATAACCGCTATATCTTATTGATGCCGTGCCCTTACCATCCACATACAACCTATTTTCTGCAATTCTGGTAATTTGCAGGACAACTTCACGAAATCTTCAGCATTCTGACGCAGGAAAATACTCGACAATATCTCTAACCGCCAAAACTGCATACCCCCTCTTGGCTGAGAAGTAAGAGTAATTACACAGATGCTGAAGGACTAACAAATGCGCCAAAAGCTAGATTTCGGTAAAAACCGCAAAAATCATTTATCAATATCGTTTTATCGGACTGCGTTGACATCAGTCAGTGAGGTGGAGTGATGTCGAGTCAAATAGAAGGATGAATTTTCAAAAGTAAAGATTGATTTGAAATATAGCATTTCCTAATCACATGAGCTATATCATAGCCCCCTCCTCGCTTGCGGCGAGGGGGCTGGGGGTTAGGTTTCGCTATCTTCTTTTCCACATGACGTGAAAAGTCAGACATCATAGCCCCCTCCTCGCTTGCGGGGAGGGGGTTGGGGGTGGGGTGATTGTACCTCACTAAACAGAGAAACGCTATAAGGACTGAAGTCCTGACTACAAACTAATGATAAATCAGCTATGACTAATTTTTATTTAAAAATTCAAAAAGTTGAACAAACCTGCTTATTTGAATTGTCCTGGGGGCAGCATCAGCAAATGACGGCTGAAATTACTTACCCAGTAAATATCATCACCTCCCATGAACAATGGCAGAGAATTTATATTAATTTTTATAGAAACAAATTGCGGGGTAAAGTTGTCAACAAAGGCGTGATTATGCCGCCTCCTGTAGATTGGCAAGCTCAATTAGTGCAAGCAGAAGCTAAACTTTTATATGAGTTTCATCAATGGTTACGCAGTGAAAGATTATATGACATCCGGGCGAAAATTAGTAAGCAAGCTGTAGAAAATTACAAACATGAATTAAAAGGTAACGCTGCCAGCAACATTAATATTTTTATTAGTTGTAACTCTCCCGAATTAGAACATTTACCTTGGGAAGCATGGGAAATCAGCACCGAATTGACATCTGGTAAACTGCGGATTGTGCGTCAACCCCTGAATATTCTGCAAGCAGTGACAAATTTTCCGAGAAAAGGTTTGAGAAAAGCGAAAATTTTAGCTATTTTTGGTGATGATACTGGCTTAAGCTTTGCAGACGAATCCCGTGCTATATCATCACTCAAAAAACTCGCCAATTTTGAAGTTAAAGTACTTCGTTGGGAACAAGATAAAAATATTAATAATTGGAAAAATGAAATAATTAACGCCCTGACTACTCAAAGCTGGGATATGCTGTTTTTCGCTGGACACAGTAATGAAAGTACTTTCACTGGTGGTCAGATATCAATTGCGCCTAATGTTAATATTTCTTTAAGTGAAATCGAAAAGCCCTTAACTACTGCCATTAATAATGGTTTAAAATTCGCTATATTTAACTCTTGTGATGGTTTAAGTATTGCTAATAAATTGATTGATTTAGGCTTAAGTCAAGTTGCAATTATGCGCGAAAAGATACACAATCGCGTAGCTGGAGAGTTTTTTGTTCAATTTTTAAATGCACTGAAAGAATATAAAGATGTTCACGAAGCATTATTAACAGCTAGCGATTATCTCAAAGTAGAAAAAAATCTTACCTATCCTAGTGCTTACCTTGTTCCTGTTTTATTTCGTCATCCTCATGCAGAATTATTTTGTTTACAACCGTTTGGTATTCAACATCAAATTAAAAAATGGTTACCAACACGCTATGAAACTTTGGCGTTAGGAACATTAGTTATTTTCAGTTTTCTCTCTCCTGTACAAGAAACTGTACTCGACTTGCAAACTGGTATGCAAGCAGTTTATCGCGATGTGACTCAACAAGTACCAAAAGACAAAACCCCACCAGTTATATTAATTCATATTGATGAAAATTCATTGAATGCAGTTAAAACGAAAGCTGATAAATTTAATCCTCTCGATCGGAGTTATTTTGCTAGATTAATTGATAAATTGACAATAGATAATGCCAAGGTTATCGGTATAGATTATCTCTTTGATAGGGTGACAGAAGAAGATAGTATTTTAGAAAAATCAGTAGTAAATTCCATCAATAAAAATGGGACGTGGTTTATCTTTGGCTCGATATTGAATAATGATAATCTAGAGCAAGCTGTAAATAATAGCGTTGCGAATCTTCATCAAACTCAGCAAGGTTATGTTGATCACCTTTCTGGTCATTTGTCATTAGTAAATACAAATAAAGATTGTATCCAAAGCTGTCCATTTACTTACTTGATGACATTGGTATCTTGGATAAATCAAGAAAATTTATCTGAAAATCTGCCCCAGCCCCAATCTTTGAGAAATAATGATTTACGTACCGATGTAATTAAATATCTTGGTGAAGCGCCAGCAAATTCATCTTTGAGTAAAAAAGTCCACAAGTTACGTCTGTCAAAGCTAAGTAGCTTTTCTGAATATTTTGGACAAACTTGGTTATATCCAATTATTGATTATTCCCTACCACCTAATCAAGTTTATCAAGTAGTTAATGCAGGTAATTATTTACAGAACAATACAACTCTCAATCAAGAAAATTTAAAACAGCAAGTTGTCTTAATTGGTGCTGCTGGATATAAAGATTCCGGATTATCAAACGATCATAGCGATATTTTTCCCCTACCACTGGGGGTAGCTTATTGGCGGAGGCAATATCCTACAAGTGGGTTACTACGAGATTTCACCGGGGTAGAAATCAATGCTTACATGATGCAAAACCTCATGAAACAACACCTGATTATCCCCATTCCTGATTTGTGGATCATGGGAATTGCAGTATTTTTTGGTAAAGGGACACAATTATTTCTGTTGCAACGTCAGCAGAGTAAACGCAGTAGTCGTTTATTAATCGCTTTACTCGCAGGTGGTACTGTAATCTATGGATTGATATCCATGCAAATGTATATATCGCTAAATCTTTTAGTACCTTTGTTTTTACCATCTGCTACTTTCTGGTTTTATATTTTATCGGTATTGAGGACGAAAGATGCTTAATAAAATGACTGGAATTCGCTTGTTGATGTTGGCTGGTTTAGCATCAGTTTCCGTTATTCCTGCTTTGTTAATTGCTCCAGAAATCACAATCGGGCAAACTAGAATCGAGAGAGCATCCTTAACAGGTATGATTGATTGGTTACTAAAAAGGAAAAAAGAACGGCCAATTTCCCGCGATCCCCTACAGGGTTTATGTCTGATTACTCCTAATGGGAAAATTTATAGTACTAATCCCATGTTTTTATGGCAAGGTAATTTAAAGGAAATTGCTGTGTCAAAAGCACGCAGTCAGAAAAATTTTTGGAATCAAGAAATTAAGAGTCCAGAAACTTTGGCAATTTATCAAGGCGAACAAGCATTACAACCAGGGCGAAGCTATGATTGGAAGGGATTTATGGGCGATAATCCTACTATATTTGCCAAGTTTCAAGTGATGAATGGACAAGAACGTCAGAAAATCACTGATGAACTGAAGGCTTTAGAAAAGCGATTGCAAACCCAAGGTGCAGATGAAAAAACAATTGCTCTAGAAAAAGCCGATTTTTTTGCTAAACATGAGTTATGGTCTGATGTATTACAGCAAGTATATTCTGTTCCTAATCTCTCAAAGGATTTATCGCCGCATACAACAGATTTGTTAAAGAAGATATGTGAGACAGAACAGAATCAGCCCCAGGTTGTAAAAAAATCAGCGATGCATTCGTTGAAGCCCTGAATAATATCGCATTTTCTAATCACATGAGCTATATCGTAGCCCCCTCCTCGCTTGCGGGGAGGGGGTTGGGGGTGGGGTGACTGTACCTCACTAAACAGAGAAACTTTTTCTCGCTTCCCATCAAGATTCGCGTCACCCCACCCCGGCTTTGCTGACGCAAAACCTCCCCTCCCCTTGCCAAGGGGAGGGGATTGAGGGTTGGGGTAAAACGCTTGTGGGATAAGCCTTTTAACTTAAGTTGACACCAATGCAGTGAACCCGCCCCTACTGCTTGTGAGAAATGCGGGTGTAGTGTCCCGAATTTTTGCATACCCCCTGAGTCGCCAGAGATATAGATAAACAAGAAATTAAAATTGCTTCATTTGTGAAAACTGCATACCCCCTACTGGGCTGAGAAGTATATATCCATAAGATAACCAAAGTTAGCGGTTATGCATAGGTAACAAAGCCGAGATGACGGTGTATCTACCATCATTTTCTACGAAGTGCTAATTTCTCATCCATACTCAACGCTCTTTGTCATGCATTTTATTGGAGAACTACAAATGAAAGGATTTAAAGTTTTAGCTTCAGGAATGATTTTATTCGGTTTAATGGTTTGCGCTCCTAAAGCTAATGCTGAAAAGTTACCCAGCATTGAATTTAAACCCCAGGCAGAAAAGTTGCAAATTGAATCTAATTTTACTCAATCGTCAACTGATAATAATAACTTCAAATCCTCTTTAGAAGCAGGATTTGCATTGTTGGAAAAAGATGATTATCAGGGAGCTATTCAGGCTTTTAACCAATCAATCCAAATAGAGCCTAATAATCCCTATGCCTATCTGGGTAGAGGTGTTGCCTATTTTAACTTAAAGCAATATCAGGAAGCTAAAGCAGATTTTGACCAAACTATTAAGCTGGATACTAATATTGGTTATGCTTATTTGTTCCGAGGCGTTTCTAATTATGCTTTGGGAAGTAAGCAACTGGCTATTTCGGATTTACAAACAGCAGCCAATATTTTCCAAAAAGCCGGTGAACAGGAATTAGCTCAAAAGTCTCTTGATACTCTCGAACAGATACGGAATGCGTAATTTGTCAGTTGTTAGTTGTCAGTTGTCAGCTGAAAATTGAATATCAAAGTCAGAACCCCGCTTTGTTAACGGGGTTCTGATTTTTTAATTGGTTATTGGATTAAAATCTGACGGATTAAAATACTCATGACTTCCTCTGGGTTGGCGGTTGGTAGTAATGGACTCCAGTCTCCTGTGCTAGCGTAACCTATGACTTGTAGATGGTGAATTGTACTGATGACGACTTTAGGAGAAGCAATGAGTAAATGTTTTATCGGTTCTCTTTTAGGCGATGGATTTGCAGCAGGTTGATTTACTGGGGGTGTATTTAAGTTTTCGCCGCCTAGGTATTGGTGTAAATCTGATAGGGCGAAATTTGGATTTTCTACAAAATTTTCTACTTGTGCCATGATTGTATTTGTCTCCCATAATGGGGGTTTACAGAAAGGCGATCGCAGTTTCTTGGCAGAGGGCGATCGCCTTTCTTATTAAGAATTGTAAAGTATAGTTTTATACTTGTAAAATAGGTTAAAGCAAAATATTTTCCCGAAAAAAAAATCATGCGATCGCAGATTAGGCGCACAAAAAAATTGGCGTTGCTGAATCGGAGTATGAATTTAAATTTTTGGCACAATCAAATAACGACTCTTTGCGACGGACAGTTTGCTCAAGTCGGGAAACCCGCCCACGCAACTGTCCTCGGCTTTGCGTGAGACTTATTCATACTTCAATCAGCAACGCCCAAAAACTGCGATCGAAAACTTATCGCCATTCACCCAAAAACGTAAACGCCGCCCAATAATTAGGATTACGCCATTTCTCTTGTTGCCACATTTTCAACTGCGCTGCCCGTAAAGCCTGATTCGCTGGCTTGCCTTGCTGCCACATTTGCTTGTAAAATTCCTGCATAAACTCAGCCGTCCCTTCATCACTGACTTGCCACAAGGACACAACCAATCTTTCTCCACCTGCATACATTAATCCTCTTGTCAAGCCTACCAAGCCTTCGCCTTGAATTTCCTTACCTAATCCAGTTTCGCAAGCACTCAGAACAATTAAATCTGCCGGATAATCGAGGTTAAACAAGTCTGCTAACCGCAGATATCCGCGAATGTCTTTACCTTGTTCGTTTACCAGAGACAGCACAATACCTGATAACTCTGGGTTAGCATCATTAACAAAACCGTGGGTAGCAAAGTGTAAAATCCGGAATTGATTGAGATTGCTGCTGGTAGCCCAATTATAGTTAGCTGCAAAATCAAAGACTTCCACCCCTTTCGAGTCTGGTACGAGTTTAAAAATTGTCTGTGCTTCTGTGCGTGTACCAAAAAGACGCGGCCAACCTTGGCGATTCAGGATATCAGCAGAACGCTTGAGGGCAGAGCGTTCTAGCTCTAAATCGATGTCATCTTGCTGCTGGAGTTGTTTATTTTTGGCGGTGGTAACTCGCTCATCGGTAGCGCTGTATACTGGGTCGGCGAGGATAGCTAAGGCTTTGGGTGCGGGTTGACGATTGGCGAGTTGCTGGCGTTGAATGGCAATGGTAGATGCAGAAGGAAGACTGACAATTTCGTGATTAATAAATAGCGGTTGGTAGTCAAATTTATTCACAGGTGAATTTTTACCTGGACAGCTACTAATACCACCACCCACACAGTCAGGATTTTTTTGTTTTTCTCGGGAAACACTCACCTGTATTCCCAATAGTTTATCTTTTTCCCCTTGACCTTGTGTAGAACTGGGTTGAGAATTTAAATCAGCCACCGCCGCAAAGGGGATATATTGCAAAGCACCATCGGCGACAATTACTAAGCGTTTTGTCCCCAATTTATCTTTCACCGGTGCGAGAATCAGTTGACTGAGTTCCTTTGCGGCGACATCAATCCGGCGAATTTTGATACCAGCGCAAGGATGTTCTTTATTAGTTGCAGAAGGCGGTTTAGAACTGTTTTGGCTAATCAGGCAGAATAAATTAATCGCGCTTTTCTCTATCTCTTGTTTTTTGGGAAGTTCGTAAGTATCGAGAGAATTGGGAGAAACCACCCATAAAAAGCTGCGTTCCTCATCCAAGGAATATTGTAACAGCAGGGTATCTTTATCGAGTTGTTGCTGAATTTGCGATAAATTCAGGGGTTGGGGATACTTCAGGTTAGCGTATTGTGGGCTAGTTTCGCGGATTTTGGTTTCCAGTTCTTTTTGTTGGCGGAGGAGTTCATCAATTTCTGTTTGTAATTTCTCGGCGTTGGCTTTATATATGGGGTCTTTAATTTTATCGCTGTTAACTATTTCAAACCGTACTTTTTCTTTACCATCAATTAAAGCTTGTATGCGGCTTTCTTCGGCTAAGAGTTGGGGGTTTGCACCTTTGCGGATATTGGCGCGGGCTTCGGTTAACAGTTCTACAAGTCCCCTAGCGCGGGATGCTTCGCTGGTGTTGAGGGCTAATGCGTCGTATCTTTTTGATGGTTCTTTTTTGTGCAGTTCCATCAACAGATCGATTTTGAATTTGTAATAATGTTGGACTGTGGCGAAATAGGTGCTTTGCAGGTCTTTGTTAGTATATGTTTTGCGTAAATCTTCGATAATTTGGATAGCGCTGTCGATTTGTGTAAGTGCAGCTTGCAGATTACCTGCTTTGCGTTCTAAGTCAGCAAGATTCCCTAGAGTAGTCGCCTCCCCTTCCTTATACCCCACCTCCTTAGTCAAAGGCAAAGCTTGGTTGAAGAATTTGAGTGCCTGCTGCTGGTCTCCTAATGAGTAGTAGACAATGGCAATATTGTTGAGGGTATTCGCCTCCCCTTCCTTATACCCCACCTCCTTAGTCAAAGGCAAAGCTTGGTTGAAGAATTTGAGTGCCTGCTGCTGGTCTCCTAATGAGTTGTAGACATTGCCAATATTGTTGAGGGTTCTCGCCTCCTGTGCCTTATCCCCCACCTGCTGACTCAAAGGCAAAGAAGAGTTGAAGAATTTGAGTGCTTGCTGCTTGTCTCCTAATGAGTAGTAGACTAAACCAATATTGTTGAGGGTAGTCGCCTCTCCTGCCTTATCCCCCACCTCCTTCCTCAAAGGCAAAGAAGAGTTGTAGAATTTGAAAGCTTGCTGCTGGTCTCCTAATGAGTCGTAGACACTGCCAATATTGTTGAGGGTAGTCGCCTCCTGTGCCTTATCCCCCACCTGCTGACTCAAAGGCAAAGAAGAGTTGAAGAATTTGAGTGCTTGCTGCTTGTCTCCTAATGAGTAGTAGACTAAACCAATATTGTTGAGGGTTCTCGCCTCCTGTGCCTTATCCCCCACCTGCTGACTCAAAGGCAAAGAAGAGTTGTAGAATTTGAGAGCCTGCTGCTTGTCTCCTAATGAGTCGTAGACTAAGCCAATATTGTTGAGGGTAACCGCCTCCCCTGCTTTATCCCCCACCTGCTTCATCAAAGGCAAAGAAGAGTTGTAGAATTTGAGAGCCTGCTGCTTGTCTCCTAATGAGTCGTAGACTAAGCCAATATTGTTGAGGGTTCTCGCCTCCCCTGCCTTATTCCCCACCTGCTTCATCAAAGGCAAAGAAGAGTTGTAGAATTTGAGAGCCTGCTGCTTGTCTCCTAATGAGTAGTAGACACCACCAATATTGTTGAGGGTTCTCGCCTCTCCTGCCTTATCCCCCACCTCCTTACTCAAAGGCAGAGCTTCGTTGTAAAATTTGAGAGCCTGCTGCTGGTCTCCTAATGAGTAGTAGACTAAGCCAATATTGTTGAGGGTAGTCGCTTCTCCTGCCTTATCCCCTACTTCCTTCATCAAAGGCAAAGAAGAGTTGTAGAATTTGAGAGCCTCTTGCTTGTCTCCTAAATCTTCGTAAATTCTACCAATACCAAGGAGTGTGAAAGCTTGCCATTGCTTATCTCCAACTTGATGCCACAGTTTTAGCGCTTCTTGCCATTTAACAAGAGCCTGTCTCAACGATTCTGCTGTTCCTTGCTTAAATAATTGCAATCCTTCCTGCCTTAACTTTTCCGCTTCCGCACGAGTCGCATCTTGGCTGGTTGTCGCTGGCTGCTGGGCAATTTTTAACTTATAACTCCCTACACTGGCAACTGTTGACTCGGATAATAACAGCAGGGAGCAAAATAAAACCACAGCGCGAGAAGCCAACACAGGGAGTTTCTTCTGCTTCGTCATGAGCGTATATACTGATTTTTTATCTACAAATCAATATATTTCTCGGCGGTGTCGGGGTATGCAGTTTTATGGAAACTTTAAATTGAATTGTGAGAGTTACGTAGTAAATTAGCTTTCATCTGGTGGGGTGCGTTAGGACTAAACCTGGATTTGTCACAAATTTTGCAATCGTAGGGGCGGGTTAAGCCAAATAGTCGTGAATAATTCAGATCATATCTGTGAACCCGCCCCTACTGCTTGTGAGAAATGCGGGATTTGTCTCCCTTGTCTCCCTTGTCCCCCTTCCCTGTTGACACACCCGAAATTTATTCACCAAGTTGCATACCCCCCCATACCCCTAGAAGTATAAATAACCAGCAAATCTCAAATCTCAAATTTAAAACCTATGACTCAAATCAAACGCCGTCAATTTCTGCAATTTGCTGGTTCCACATTGGCGAGTATTGGTTTCAGCCAGTTAGATATCATGCAGCAGGGTGATAAATACGCCAAAGTCCTGGCGCAAAATGCACCCCGCAAGCTGGCGCTACTGGTGGGAATTAATGAATATCAAAATGGTATTCAGCAACTTAGAGGTTGCACTTATGATGTGCAGTTACAAAAAGAATTGCTAACTCACCGCTTTGGTTTTAACACTCAAGATATTGTTACACTCACCGACGCCCAAGCTACGCGCCAAAATATCTTGACAGCCTTTGAACAACACCTCATCGACCAAGCTAAACCAGGGGATATTGTAGTATTTCACTTTTCTGGACATGGTTCACGAGTAGTTGATCCAGACAAAGACGAAAAAGATGGACTCAACAGCACACTGGTTCCCGTTGACGCTAGCTTACCTCCAGGATATCCCGATCGCGGTGGCGTAGTCAAAGACATCATGGGACACACTCTGTTTTTACTCATGTATGCATTAAAAACAGAAAATGTCACCGTTGTTTTAGATTGCTGTCATTCTGGTGGCGCAAAACGGGGAAATTTTCTGGTGCGTACCCGTCCGGGAGGCGCAAATTTGCAAGCTATGGAGGCAGAATTTGAGTATCAGCGCCAATGGTTACAAAAGTTGAATTTGTCACCACAACAGTATAAGACACTGCGTCAAAAAATAGCTAAAGGAGTTGTCCTGGCTTCAGCAAAACGTGACCAATTTGCCGTTGATGCAGCTTTTAGTGGTTTTTCAGCCGGAGCATTTACTTATGCTTTGACTTATTATTTATGGCAAAAGCCAGGGAATCAATCTGTCAACAAAGTATTTGCTGATGTGAGTCGTACTACTAAAAATTTGGCATATCAAAATTCGGGAATTCAATACCCAGAATTAGAAGTCAACGTTAAAGGAAATCCTAACCCACCGCTTTACTTTACTCCTTTTATCACATCCTACGCCGATGCAATTGTGACTCAAACTCAAGGCGACCAAGTAGAATTGTGGTTAGGTGGTGTAGATCCCCAATCCTTAGAAGCATTTAACAAAGATAATGCAGCTTTTAGCGTTGTTGATAACAACGGCATAGAACGCGGATTAATTAATTTAGAATCTCGACAAGGTTTAGTTGCCAAAGGTAGAATTAACGCAAATTCAAAAGTCAGCACCCAATTACCAGCGGGCACAATTTTACAAGAACGTCTGCGGGGTATTCCTACGGATATAACTTTACAAATTGGGCTAGATGACTCATTTGATAGTAAAACTACTGCCCAAGCCACACAAGCTTTAAAAGCGCTCAACCGGATTACACCCTTACCTTTGGGACAACAAGAAGTACAATATATCTTTGCTAGGATGACCGAAGAAAGATATCAGCAATTACAAAAATTTCACACCCCAAATCTTCAGCTTGTAGGCAGTTTAGGTTTATTTTTACCATCACTAGACCAAATAATTCCTAAATCTTTCGGCGAGGCTAATGAATCTATCCCGGCGGCAGTAGAGCGATTAAAATCTAAATTAAAATCATTATTAGCAGCGCGCATTGTCAAGAAAATGGTAGGCAATACCAATACATCACGCCTGAAAGTTAACGCTTCTATGATTATCGCTAATAACAAAACAATTGTGAGTGAAACTTTTACAGTACGTGGGCGGCAAAATCCTCAACAATCCGCAAATGCTGCTAACAGTGAAGATGGTATAATTGCCCAATTACCTGTAAATACGCAAATAGCTTTTCAAGTTGAAAATCAAGAAACTGTACCTCTTTACGTCAGCATTTTAGTAATTGATGCCCAAGGGGAAATGGCAGTGATTTTTCCTGATAATCAGCTTGTTTCTGCTTCAGAAGATGCAGTCATGATCGCCGCAGGTGAAAAGCGAGTGATTCCCGAAAATGATGAGATGACACTCACCATTAGCGAACCATTAGGAATTACCGAAGCACTAATTATTGCTAGTACATCCCCATTAACAGAGTCACTCCAAGCACTAGAAAAAATTGCCAAAAGAGGAGACACCACCAAACGTGGGCCATTCGGTGCAACTGATGAGTTTTTGGAGATAACAAATAAATTACTCTTAGATTTAGATAATGCTACACGTAGGGGAACAAACGGTGAAAGTCAGCAGTTACCTGCGGGAGTGCGCGGCGTTGATGTCAAGAAACTGGCGGCGATGTCGATTACATTAGAAGTAGTTGGCTGAAGAAAGAAGAGTGCGATCGCACGATCAGCGCAAATCAAAAATTTCTTTTGGTATAATGCGATCGCATTTGATCGTACCTTCATTATTAAGGCAAAAGAAAGCCGTATTTTTTGAGTACCGCTTTAGCTTGACTGCTCGAGAGAAATTTGGCAAATTCCTTAGCTGCATCAGCATTTTTGCTGCTTTTGAGGACTGCGAATGGATAAACAATCGCAGAATGGTATTTTTCGTCAGCTGCCACCACAATTTTTACTTTATCTGAAATTTTGGCATCAGTGATGTAAACTAAACCTGCATCAGCGTTGCCACTTTCTACAGCTGCCAATACTTGACGTACATTGTTAGCGTAGACCAATTTTGACTTGATCTGTGGCAAAAGTTTCAGCTTCTGAAGTACTTGTTCACCGTATTGTCCTGCGGGTACGCTTCTGGGTTCACCAATGGCAATTTTCTTAATGTTGGAGTCTTTAAGGTTGTAGAAACTGGTGATGCCCACAACATTTTTAGGTACAATCAACACCAGACGGTTCTTTGCCAGGATAGAACGAGTTCCTCCTAGCAAAAGTCCTTTTTCGTCTAACGCATCTACCTGCTTTTTCCCAGCGGAAATAAAGATATCTGCGGGCGCACCTTGCTCAATCTGTTGTTGCAAAGCACCTGAAGCCCCAAAATTGTAATTAATGTTGGTATTTGCTTGACTTTGTTGGTAAAGAGGCTTTATCTCTTCTAGGGCTTCTTTCAAACTGGCAGCAGCAGACACCAGCAGGGTAGCCTGTGACTGTGCTAGTACCGGTGAGGGAGCAACGGTTGGTAAATTAATGGCTACTAGTAAGCTAGCAACTGCTGTACCAATTAAGCTAAGAATTCGTCTTCTGTGCATAGAAAAAACTGCAAGCCAAAGATTTTTTTATAAATTAGTTTTGGTATTGTAAGTTCTTGGTATTCGGAAAATTTGTAACTAACGCTACATTTATACCAAATATTTTGGTATAAAATATTTACCAACTAAGTCGGTTAAGAGGTTGAAGTATCAGTGAAATGTTTGGTCTTTTTGTAGCAATATAGATTCAAAATTTGGTAGTAGCAGCGTAATTAGTTCTAACAATATGTAATTCTTGCTAATTTATACCAACATAATTGGAATAAAGACCAACATAGTTGGTTTAAGTATATTTGAGGTGTGAGGGTAATGTCCAGTTTTGTACGCTCTTCATTGTTACTACTGCTAGCTAGTATGATGACAGCTAAAGCTGCATCAGCAAATCCAGTGGTAGGAGATAGCCAACGAAATCAGTCACAGACAGAACTATCCCAACAAAGCCAGCAGGTTCCAGATGAGGCGCAAGCAACTTCGGCGATGGATCAGGTGACATCTGTATCGCAACTTTCTGATGTGCAACCGACAGATTGGGCTTTTGCTGCTTTACAGTCTTTGGTTGAGCGCTATGGTTGTATTGCGGGATATCCAGATAGTAGCTTTCGCGGAAATCGGGCGCTGACTCGCTATGAATTTGCAGCGGGTTTAAATGCTTGTTTGAATAGAGTCAACGAACTGATTGCAACGGGTACAGCCGACTTAGTGACTAAGCAAGACCTAGAAACCTTGCAAAAATTGCAACAAGAGTTTGCTGATGGACTGGTGGAACTCAGGGGAAGGTTGGACGGCTTAGAAGGTCGGACTGCAACCTTAGAGAGTCAACAATTTTCTGCTACTACCAAGTTGAATGCAGAGATAATTTTCAGTCTTGGAAGTGTGTTTGGTGGCGATCGCGCATTAAACTCAGATGTATGGAACGAGATTAATGTTAGACCCGCAGGCGCAACCAGAGAAAATTTTACCAACAATCAGTATACAGCATCAGGAGGACGGAGGCTGCAAGATAGAGCGATATTTAGCGATCGCGTCCGACTCAACCTGATTACTAGCTTCACTGGTAAAGACCAATTATTTACCCGTTTAGAAGCCAACAACACCAATGCTTTTAGTGGTGCTGTCACAGGTACAAACATGACACGCACATCTTGGGACACTACCAATAATGCTGATAACAGTGTTCAGATGGGCAAGTTATATTATCGCTTTCCCATCGGTGAGCAACTCAACGTGATTGTTGATGCCATTGGTGGGGAGTTTTACGACAACTTCAATACCTTTAACCCGTTCTTGTCTTCAACTCCCATTGGTTCTTTGTCTCGCTTTGGGCGTTTCTCTGAGATTTACCGCGCCAGTAATACCTCCTCCGCCAGTAATACAGGTTCCGGTGTGAGTGCTGTTTTCAAGTTAAGTGACACAATCACCTTATCTGGAGGCTATTTGGCGCGCAGAGGTAGCGATCCGAATTCTGGTAAAGGCCTATTTGATGGGAGTTATGGCGCTTTAGCACAATTAGCCTTTCAGCCAAACAAAGACTTTACCTTAGGTTTGACTTATGCTCACTCCTACCTCAGAGGTGCTAACAATGATGGTGATGTGGTAGTTTCGGGTTCCTATGGTAGTGCATTTGCAAATAATCCTTTTAACTCTACTGCTACTACTCCGGTAAACACGACAACCAATCACTATGGTTTAGCAGCCAACTATCGTTTCAGTCCCCAATTTACCCTTGCCGGTTGGGTGGGATATACTCAGGCGATCGCCGAAAATAGTTCTGGTGCTAATGTTAATCGCGGCGATCAAGCAGATATTTGGAACTGGGCTGTGACTCTAGCCTTCCCCGACCTTGGTAAAAAGGGTAATTTAGGCGGTATTATCTTTGGACAACCACCGAAGGTAACTGGTAATGACTTTGGAAATAATATCGTTACCGCCACAAATCTTGTCCCAGACAGGCGTATAGACACTGATACCTCTTTCCATTTCGAGGCTTTATATCGGTATCAAGTTAATAGTAATCTTTCAATTACACCAGGATTGATTGTGATATTAAATCCAGAGCATAACAGCAATAACGACACCATCTATACAGGCGTTATTCGGACTACATTCAGGTTCTAATGATTCACTTTTTCGCCCACAATTCTACTCGGTTTTAAACCTTCGCTGTTTCAATAAAATTTAAAAAGCCCTGTGATAAATTCAGGGCTTTGGTTTATCTAACGTTTATTAAATGCTAGCCTTAAATGTTTTGCCAGCGCTGTTTATAGTATCTATTATGGCTCAATCGCTTGCTTAAAGATAGGGGGAATCTACCCATTTTCTACCTAATTTTGCTTAGGTAACTCCTTAATAAAGTCTTTAGATTTGCACTACTTAGGCTCAAACCCTTATTCAACAACCCTTTTACCCCACCCCTCAATCCCCTCCCCTTGCTAAGGGGAGGGGAGGTTTTGCGTCAGCAACGCCGGGGTGGGGCGGGGCGGATCTTGATGGTAGGTGATTTAATTCACGTATCAGTCTTGATAAGGGTTTCACGTTAAGTTGACACATATGGGTTTCCCCTGCCTTTGCGACCATTCATGACATACAATCATTAATTGAAACTGTATTAATTATTAAATGTCTATTGCACAGGGTTCGATTTTACATCTTTTTATAAAACCAAAGCATGGTTCAGAAATGAGAGAAGTTGAGTCAATCAACTTAAAAATAGGTCATGGTATAGAAGGAGATATTAATGCTGACCCCATCAGTCCCAGGCAAATTTTAGTTGTTAGGCATGAAGATATTATAGACCTGGCAATTCCACCAGGAGAATTACGAGAAAATATTGTCATAGCCGGGGTTGAATCTGAAAATTTTACCCCTGGCGCTCTCATAAGTTGTGATAGTGGTGCTGCTATTCGTTTAACCTTTCATTGTGAACCCTGTAAGCGCATAGCCAATTTAGTTGCTTCTTTAAAAACTATTCAAAGGAAAAGAGGAATTTTAGGTGTAATTATCAATTCAGGTCAACTTAGTGTTGGGAATAATGTTCAGATTCAGACTGAGAAATTAAGAGCATTATCGGAAAAACCTTATGAACGCTTTCTAGATTTTCTAGTCAAAGTACCATCAGGGAAAGTAGTAACATACAAACAGATAATTAAAGTAATTGGCGTAGATAACAGCTATCTTCGAGCTATTCCTACATATCTTAAAAAAACATCTGCTGATGATTATCCCATCCACAGAATCTTAGATTCTCAAGGCTATTTAATCAGATATGCTCCCAATCAAATCAATAAATTATCCTCCGAACATGTGGAAATTTTCAACAACCCAGATTTATCTACTCAGACAAATAGATATTTTGTAGATGTTGAGAAATATTTATATCACCCTGAAAGTTTATATTGAAACTCAATACCAAAGGTAATCTGAATTTACCAAGTTTGTTTAATTGGGTATTCAGTGACGACTGAACCTGTTAATTATTGGTTTAAGTAGGGTAGCACAGTTGCGTTCCCCTACCATAAAAAAGATTCTGAATGAGTTAGTCATAGCAAACAGAAACTTCAACATTAACTAGCCAGGTAACTACTAATTTCTTCCTTATTTTGTCTGAGGATTTTCAGAGCTTTTTGCTCTATTTGTCTTACCCGTTCTCTACTCAAACTAAGGCGCTGACCTACTTCTGCTAAAGAAAGTGCATGACCATCTATCAAACCAAAGCGGAGAATTAATACTTCTCGTTGTGGGGGAGATAATTTTTCTAACAGCTTTTGCAGGTCTTGTTGTAGAGATTTTTCTACAACATAGTCTTCAGGTTTAAGTCCAGAATCTTCCAAAACATCTTGTAATTCTGATTCTTGCTCTGAACCAATTTTTGCTTCAAGAGACATAGGTTTACGGGTCAGATGTAAATGCTCTCTTACCTCCTTAGGTGTTAAACATAAGGCTGTGGCAATTTCATTAGTAGTAGGAGTACGACCTAATTTTTGGGATAATTCCCGTTGTACACGCTTAATTTTATTCAATTTTTCTACCACATGAATTGGTAGGCGAATAGTGCGACTTTTTTGGGCGATCGCGCGTGTGATTCCTTGACGAATCCACCAGTAAGCATAGGTGGAAAACTTATAACCCAGATTCGGATCGAATTTTTCTATACCTCTTTCTAGAGCTAAATTGCCTTCTTGAATTAAATCTAATAGCTCCATATTTCTTTGTTGATATTTCTTGGCTATGGCTACGACTAATCGCAGATTGGCAGCCAGCATTTTTTCCTTAGCTTTTTTGCCTAGATTTAATTGTTGTTGCAGTGTATCAATACTTAAATTGAGATAATCTGCCCATTCTTGCAACATTGGCTCCTGCTCACATTGCCCAGCTAATTCCTTCTTAGCAGTGAGTAAATTCATCATCTGCTGTACTTGACGGGCGTAAATTATTTCTTCTTCATTGGTTAATAAAGGTACACGACCTATTTGTTGGAGATAATTCCGCATGTTATCAGTAAATTGGGGTGAGGCTTTTTGGCTTTTATGAGTTTCTTTTGTCAGCGAAGTTAAATGATTGATCATAATTGAATTCTCCGAACTTAGGTTTAGCAAAATTTTTCCAGATGATTGGCACTAATCATGCCGTGGGTTACTTTATCATCTAAAGCAAGAGGATTACCATTAGTGACCATCGCCCATGCTCCTGGTTCCAACCCCTCAGAATTGCCTAATCCCACTGTTGGCAAGTGATTCGCCGGAATTTTCACCACCGCAACATTTATCACCGCATCATCACCCGTAACCTTAACGTGAGTTCAATGGTAGTATCTCAGAGCTAGGAAGAAGGGGGAAAAGGAAAAAGGTTAAAGGGTAAGGGAACGCAAGAATCAGCCTTTTCCCCTTCCCCTTTCCCCTTGCTGAAGGCTTATTGAAGCCGTCTGTCGAACTCACGTTAACCTTACCTTTGAAATTACGTCCATCTTTGAGCATCACACTCACCGTATCAACACGGTTAACTACATGGGCATTAGTCAGGATTTCGCGATTAGAATCAATAATGAAGCGAGAACCTATACCCGGTTCGATTTCTGGCGACGGCACTTTTGGTAACTCGTTCACGGAGTTATTAGCCTCATTAACCAAGCAAAAAGCCTCATTCACGGAGTTATTAGCTTCATTAACCAAGCAAAAAGCCTCATTCACGGAGTTATTAGTCTCATTAACCAAGCAAAAAGCCTCATTCACGGAGTTATTAGCTTCATTAACCAAGCAAAAAGCCTCATTCACGGAGTTATTAGCCTCATTAACCAAGCAAAAAGCCTCATTCACGGAGTTATTAGCTTCATTAACCAAGCAAAAAGCCTCATTCACGGAGTTATTAGCTTCATTAACAAGTAAATTTTGCACAAGCTTCCACACTACAGCAAGGTTAATTTTTTAAAATCATACGTTCGCGCTCTTCTTTGCGCCTCTGCGCCTTTGCGTGAGATACAGCAGATTGCAAGTTGGTGAGGTACAAATAATTGTAAGGGCACCGATTGTGTTAATTTATGAAATGATGAATATAGTGATTTTGGGGTTGCTGAGTAGAAACAAGACTTACGCACAAATGAGACCACGCCCTTAAGGGCGTGGTCTTAAATGGGTATTTAAAAAATTGGATGTCCCCTATCCTTTGTAGGAGTGTTATGCCATTGATTGGAGGAGTGCTTCGAGACGGTTGAGAGTCTCGCCCAGTCCCTCTTCCATGCCAGATTGGAGATGTCCATCCCGCTGCTCTTTTGACTGGTGTTGGATGTAAATATGCAACGTTGTTTTTCCGTCAATTTCCGTCAGGGTTAGCGTATTCAAGTGGTCGCTATTGGCGACTGGTTCATAGATTTCGGTACTAACCAATCGTTCTGGGGGCACAATTTCCCGGTATTCTCCTGAAAATGCGTGTTCAGTGCTGTTTTTGTAATCTTGCAAGACATAACGCCAATTACCACCCACACGCAAGTCGATTTCGCAAACGGTCATTGTCATACTGCTACAAACCCCAAACCAGCGCTTAACGTGTTCGGGTTGAGTCCATGCCTCAAAGACAAGTCTGCGCGGGGCATTAAAAACGCGAGTCACGAGGATTTCCCGATCTGATGGCAATGTGACTGCAAAACCATTCTGTTGCTGTTGAACTTGCTTTGCTAGGAATTCATCAAGGCAATCGAAGCTAGAATTCCACCCAGCAACAACGCCCATCTCTTCATGCTTGCGGCGATCGCTTTCAGATGCGTGAAGAATCTGGAGAGTCAGTTTAGTCTTACCGTTCACATCCTCAAAAATAGCTGTCGTCACAATACCCTGTGGCAAATCGGCGTTGATAACTTGCTCAAAGCCTTCGTCAAATTCATCGCTAGCGACAATTCTTTCTGGAGGCACGATTTCGTGGAACACACCTTTGACGGGGTACTCCGTGCCATCTGGACTAATCATGACATAGCGCCATTGACCGCCCGGACGGAAATCCATTTCTGTCACATGAGTTGTGAAGCCTTTTGGCCCCCACCATTGGGCGATGTGTTTTGGCTCTGTCCATGCCTTAAATACAAGTTCTCGCGGTGCGTTGAAGACACGAGTAATGATAATTTCGCGTTCTGACTGAGGGGAAGTTGAGTCATTTTGTTTCAACATCTTGTATCTCCTTAAGAATGGAAGGATCTCAGCTTATGGTTCGCGATCGCGTTTCTTTTCCTCTGCAAGCAATTGTTGTAGATACTCGTCTAGACGATCCAAATTCTGTTGCCAGAATTGGCGATATTGTTCAATCCAATCTGCTGCATCCTTGAGTGGTTCTGCCTCTAGTCGGCAGGGTCGCCACTGAGCTTCTCGACCCCTTGTGATCAATCCCGCACGCTCCAGCACCTTGAGATGTTTGGAAATGGCAGGCAGACTCATCTCAAAGGGTTGGGCTAGTTCAGTTACTGATGCTTCTCCCTTAGCGAGATGAGCCAGGATTGCCCGCCGGGTAGGATCGGCAAGGGCGGCAAAGGTGACGCTCAATTGATCGGTGGACATTTAGATTGGAAGTATTTAACCGCGCAGTTAATTAACTACTAGGTTAAATGTACTAGTCTTGAATGTCAAGAGTTAATTGTTGACATCCACCCCATCCCTAAAGTCCGGGGATTCTAATTTTTTACCTGATTAGGTTTCCTGTTTCTGCGACTGAGCTTACTTGGGGGAATTTCCCCACCCACGCAGAGGTCGATGTCTCCAGAGGCGCTTTACGCCAACGTCAAAGACGAACAGAACTTTGTAACAGAGGACAAATGACTAATTTACTGTTTGCTTACAGAGCGCGATCGTCAGCAATGCAGCTGCCCCAAACGCGGCTATTGTGCGAACATGGTTCCAGAGCGTCCAGTTGATCAGATATCTAGCCCATAGATTTGCACCCTCAGTACTATCTGGTTTGGCGATCGCTAGGGCATCATTTAGCGGCACATTAAAGGCTATAGTCACCAGAATCGTGCCCACCAGATAAAGCAAGCTACCACCCAAAAAATAGACCGCACCAGGTTGATGCAATTTTGACAGCGAGGCGATCGCCAGAAACAGGCAAGCCAAAGCCGTACCAAACAGCGCCACCATAAACCACGGATTGATAGCTGTGATATTGATCGATTGCATAGCGATAATTGCTTCTCTCGGCTCAAGTCGAGCAAGTGCGCTCATGACAAAAGTCGAGAAGGCGAAGAAGACTCCCGCCACCAATCCGCAGCCCAAGGCAGTTAAAAGTTTTAATGCAAAAGGCAAATGCTCAACAGTCGTCATAAACCCTCCTACAAACAAATGCATTCCCTTGAGTTTAGGACTTATGCATTGACAGGAAAAACCAAATATGGGGTATGGATTTCCGGCATTTAACCATGATTTGTTGACACTTTTTAGGCGATCGCTTTTCTATTTTAGATGCAAACTTTTTGAGCTAGGGCAATCACTTCTCCAACAGGAATTAAACTTAATTTTGCGGTTGATAAAACTTGCGGACAGTTGCTCAAGCGAAATTAAAGTCTCTGCAAAATCACTACACAACCAACTACACTCTGCTAAAATGCAGAACTGCGGCATTCGCTTTCAGTCTTGGCGTTTACTGCTCATCTATGCCTTAAAACCATCCGTCCGCCTCAAACTGATGCCGCCACTGGCGACAGGCCGATGTTAACTCTGGAGTTTTATGTCTTTTTCTACTCTCGGCTTGTCCAATGAAATTATCCGTGCTGTCACCGAGCTAGGCTACACTAAACCCACGCCTATCCAGATGCAGGCGATTCCTGTGGTATTGTCTGGTGGTGATTTGCTAGCTGGTGCCCAAACCGGGACTGGAAAAACTGCCAGCTTCACCCTGCCGCTTCTGCATCGGTTGTCGTCCGATAATAGCGTTAAAACCACATCTAATGGATGCTCACCAATTCGGGCGCTGATTCTTACCCCAACTCGTGAACTCGCTGCACAGGTATCCGACAGCGTGGTTGAGTATGGCAAGTACCTAAAACTGAATTCAATGGTAATGTACGGCGGGGTCAGCTTTAGTCAGCAAAAACGGCGTTTGAACAGCCGCGTGGATATTCTAGTTGCGACCCCAGGAAGGCTCTTAGACCATGTGCAGCAGGGCACGGTGAACTTATCGCAGATTGAGGTGTTAGTGCTGGATGAAGCAGACCGGATGCTAGATATGGGCTTTATTCGTGATATTCGCCGCATTATCTCACTCCTGCCCAAACAGCGACAGAATTTACTATTTTTTGCCACCTTCTCCGACAAAATCAAAGACCTCGCCACAGGGCTGCTCAATCACCCGAAGATCATCGAGGTGGCACGCCGCAACGTTACCGCTGATACAGTGGCACAGAAAGTTTACAAGGTAGACCGGGACATGAAGCGCCCATTACTTGCTCAGCTGATTAGGCAAAACAATTGGTACCAGGTCTTAGTGTTCACCCGCACTAAGTATGGTGCTGACCGTCTGGTGAAGCAGTTGGGTCAAGAGCGCATTCAAGCACTAGCTATCCACGGTAACAAGAGCCAGTCGGCACGTACCCACGCGCTGGCAAAATTCAAAAACGGTAGCCTACAGGTATTGGTGGCAACCGACATTGCAGCTCGTGGTCTCGACATTAGCGAACTGCCTCATGTGGTCAATTTCGATTTACCCAATGTACCGGAGGATTACGTTCATCGTATTGGTCGCACTGGCCGTGCTGGCGCTACAGGTGAAGCCATATCGCTGGTGTGCGTCGATGAATACTCGTTGTTGTCAGATATCGAAAAACTAATTCAAAAGCGCTTACCTGTTGAAGTGGTCACTGGCTTTGCAGCCAACTCCCACACCCAGCCCGAAGCAATCCCAAGTACATCCAAACATCAACCCAGAACTGGAAGTAACCAGCGTCCAGCTCGCTCTCCTGCTAAACCGTTATCAAAGACAAAGGCTAAAAAATCGGCAGCGCCAACCGTGGCTGGTGGTAAAAAGTCTGGTAGTCGTTCCGGAGCATCGCGCCGTAAGGCTTTGAGGTTAAGCAAAATTGACGCTCCCCAAGCTGAAGGTACGGGGAATCTTAAGACATTGCTGCCTTAGTTAGGGTCGAGGGGAACATTACTGTTCATGGGTGTTAACTTAACGATAAACCCTTATGAAGACGTGATTTTGAATTAAATCACTTACCAATCAAGATCCGCGTCACCCCACCCCAGTTTTGTCTAAAGCCAAAACTTACCCTCCCCGCAAGCGGGGAGGGTAATGAGAGGTGGGGTAAAATGCCTGTGGAATAAGCGTCTGACCTTAAGTTTACACCAATGATTACTATTCCACCCCTCCCATCCGACTTTTCGTCATGACAATGCCGATATGAAGTAAACCCAGACTTCGCAGGCGAAACTCTGGTGCTGGGTAGAGCTACCAAACTCAGGCGGCTATTTTCCCTAAAAGTGTCTGTCGCACAAAGGTTTGCCAGAAGAAAGTTTAAACAATATTATTAGTGTGGACATTACTGCTGCCTTAAATGACAGTGGTACGACCAAAGTCACAGTCTGGGCGCAAGACGATCCGCAAGACCTCGCCAAGCCTCGTGGAAAGCAGGATTGGCAATTGGAACCCCACAGTATTTGGTATCCTCGCACCAGCGGAATTTGGCAGACAGTCTGGGTGGAACCTGTGGGGGTGACTTATATAGATCACATCCGCTGGACTCCTGACTTTGAACGCTGGGAAATTGGTTGTTATGCAGCGCTCGCAGGTAATGCTCCGGCTGCGGGTGTGCAAATGAAGATGAAGTTGACAGTGGGCGATCGCGTACTTGCCAATGATATCTATGAAGTATTCAATGGCGAGATTAACCGCCGCATTTCCCTGTCCGATCCAGGTATCGACGACTACCGTAACGAACTGTTATGGAGTCCGGAAAAACCGACAATCATCAATGCTGTGGTTGAGTTGTACCATAACGGACAATTGCTAGATAAAGTAATATCTTACACAGCAATGCGGACTGTGAGCATCCAGCGCGATCGCTTTATGCTCAACGGTCGTCCCTACTATTTGCGCTTGGTTCTTGACCAAGGCTACTGGCCCGATAGCCTAATGACTGCGCCTGACGATCTGGCTTTACGGCGAGATGTGGAACTGGCAAAAGCAATGGGTTTCAACGGAGTCCGCAAGCACCAAAAAATTGAAGACCCCCGCTTTTTATATTGGGCAGATGTGCTGGGATTGTTAGTATGGGAGGAGATGCCTAGCGCTTATCGCTTCTCTGTCAAAGCAGTGGAACGCATGACCCATGAGTGGACGGAAGTTATCAAGCGTGATGCCAATCACCCCTGTATTGTGGCTTGGGTGCCATTTAATGAGTCTTGGGGAGTGCCAAATCTAGTTGAGACACAGGCTCACCGGAACTATGTTTTGGCGATGTATCACTTAACCAAGACCCTTGACCCAACTCGCCCAGTGATTGGTAATGATGGTTGGGAAAGTACAGATACTGACATTCTCGCCATCCATGACTACGACACCAATCCCCAGCATTTAGCTCATCGCTATGGCCCAGAAGTGAAGCTATCAGATTTATTTAACCGTCAGCGTCCAGGAGGACGTATCCTCACCCTGGATAATTATCCTCATCAGGGACAGCCCGTCATGTTGACCGAGTTCGGCGGGATAGCATACGCGCCAGAAGATCAGCCTGATGCTAACAAAGCCTGGGGATACGAGCGTTGCTGGAATCTCTCGGAATTAGAAATCAAATACACTGCTTTGCTGGAAAGTGTGAATAACATCGATATGTTCAGCGGTTTTTGTTACACACAATTCACCGATACCTTCCAAGAAGCTAACGGGTTGTTGTACAGCGATCGCACACCGAAGATTCCACTGGAGACGATACGCGCTGCCACCCTTTCTGGAGGATTATGTACTCCCACAAGTTGTTAAAGCCAGATGGCCGCCAGCTGACTTTATATAGTCGATACCCGATTCCTGATGACATAAAGGCGACTAGTCCCAGTAATGAGCCAGTGCAAGCAAATCCCCACCTGCGCTGGCACCCCTTACGGGGGGAATGGGTAGCTTACGCCAGTCACCGTCAAGGGCGGACTTTCATGCCGCCCCCAGAATATAACCCCCTCGCACCCACCAGCAACAGAGAGTTTCCCACAGAACTACCGCCAGGGAAATATGACATAGCTGTGTTTGATAACCGCTTTCCTTCTATGACAGTAGCGGCACACAATCCACCAGCTAGTATTGTGGAAACTTTACCTGCTAATGGTGCGTGTGAGGTTGTGGTGTTTACCCAAGATCCTCATGCTTCCCTCAGTTCCCTAGAATTAGCTCACCTAGAATTGCTCCTGCAAGTGTGGGGCGATCGCACCCACGAACTCGGCGCAAATCCCCAAATTCAGTATGTACTGCCCTTTGAAAATAAAGGTGTAGAGGTAGGCGTAACTTTACACCATCCCCACGGGCAAATTTATGCTTATCCTTTTGTACCTCCCGTTCCCGCAAGGATGTTGGAGATGCAGCGGCAATTTTATCAGGAAAATCAGCGGGGTTTGCTAGCGGATTTAATTCAAAAAGAGATAGCTGACAACCAACGAATTATTTATCAGGATGAAGAGGCGATCTCCTTCGTCCCCGTATGTGCGCGATACCCCTACGAAGTTTGGCTTGCGCCCATACAACCAGTACCCACATTTTATGATTTGAGTGCAAAGCAACGTCAGGGACTAGCCAGGGCATTAAAAACCGTTACTCTCAAATATGACGGTTTGTGGAATCGCCCATTTCCCTACCTCATGGCTTGGTTTGGTGCGCCAACAGACGGTAAACCCAATCCAGAAGCCCATTTACACGCCCAGTTTTATCCACCCTATCGTACCAGCGACAAGCTGAAATACTTAGCAGGAACCGAACTTGCAGCCGGGATGTTTGCTAATGATGCTTTACCAGAAGAAAAAGCCAAAGAGTTACAGGCGATCGCTGTAAATATCGAAATGCCCATTTCCGTATAACAATTATTCTGTAAAACCGTAGATGGAAGCAGATAATTTTGCGAATTTATCATCTGTATCCATCTGTTTTATGAATAAAAACTGAGCATTTATCAAGAAAGCCAGTCCCGACGAAACTAGTTTCATCTGGACTGGCTCTTGCCTTCTTCAATTTCTAATAAAATGGCTGAGATCAAAGTTTTTGGTAAGTCCCCTTAAAAAATCCTTTTACCCTTTTTCATAAATAAATTTAGTTGCTCTGTCCCTTACTTAATATTTTTTACCTTCTGCCGTCTGCCTCCTGCCCTCTGACTTTCTTCGGTCATAATTTTAGTTGATTTTCTTGCAATATTAATAGAAGAAAATTAGAGAAGTGTATTCGCAATTACAAATTAATTTAACATCGTGTAAGCCTTTTAGGAGAGCTACACATTAATCTAAGGTAGCTCTCAAGAACGATGTAACCATTAGCTAATATTTGAAACTATGAAAGCACAAAACTTATAAAGACATAAAAAAAACCAATGAAATCCCAAGAGACTCAAAACGCAAAAACTGAGAATAATCTTCCCCCGGTAAAGGAAACACCTGACCATCTGTATCCCCAAGAATCTATGAAACCTGAGCCTGTAACTCAAATACAAAAAGAGAATGTAATTACCAGTCAAGACTTACCGGATTCACGAGTTCGCTATGGTTTTACTCTGGTTATATTGGCAAGTTTCTTATTTGTTGCCGCGATTTACTACGGAATTATTAATCCTTAAGTAACTCACCTAACTAACTCTGCTCAGTTAATTAACGGTTACAACCCCTATGGCACAAGTAATTTGTCTGTTTGGGCTTGGATGTTCCTCTTTGGATACCTAGTTTGGGCAACCGGTTTCATGTTCCTGATTAGCTGGCGTGGGTACTGGCAAGAGTTAATTGAAACGGCGTTGTTGCACGAATAGGGAGAATGGTAAATTTGATCTATCACCTGTTTCCTTTTCACTCCTAGTTTGAAGATGAAGACTAAAGCCAAAGCCAACTACCGAGTTCGCAATTGGAAAGAGTACGATGCAGCGCTCAAGCAACGAGGCAGTCTGAGTTTCTGGGTGAGTGAGGAAGTAATTGAACAATGGCTTAACCAACAGAAGACAGGACGTAAGGGAGCCTCCAATTATTACAGTGATGTGGCGATCGCTACGATGGGAACCATACAATCCATATTTCACTTAGCAGGAAGGCAAGCGGAAGGATTTTTGGAATCATTGTTTACCCTAATGGGAATTGAGTTAAAAGTGCCAGATCACTCCACCTGATCCCGTCGTTTAAGCAAGTTGTCGGTAGAACTGCCGATAGTTCCAAAAGAAAAGGCTGTTCATGTCGTCGTGGATTCAACTGGGGTAAAAGTCTATGGCGAAGGAGAGTGGAAAGTCCGTACTCATGGGTCTGCTAAACGACGGACATGGCGCAAGTTGCATCTAGGAGTTGATGAGGGAACTGGTGAGATTTTGGCTGCAGTAGTTACTACTAATGATGTTGCTGATTGTGAGGTATTAACCGACTTGTTGGAGCAGATTGAGCATCCTATAGATCAACTATCTGGTGATGGCGGCTATGACACATTTGACTGTTACGACGCGATCGCCTCGCGGGGTGCTAAAGCAACTATTCCGCCTCGCTCCAATGCTAAGATTCAGCAACATGGTAACTGTAAAGCACCTCCTCATCCCAGAGATGAAAATCTCCGAGCATGTCGTCAAGTTGGACGCAAGCAATGGAAACAAGAAAGCGGGTATCATCGACGTTCGCTGTCTGAAACGGCTATGTTTCGTCTCAAAATCATTTTTGGGGGCAAGTTAAGACGACGCTTTTTTGACAATCAAGCTGTTGAATTATTCTTGCAATGTGCTGCCCTTAATCGCATGATCCAGTTGGGCAAACCCGATAGCTACAAACTTGAACATTAAATTACACCTCTATCAAGTCAAGGTGTGTCTTTTTTTGTTTCATGCAACAAAGCCGCATTTCCGTAGAACGTGGATCGTCTTCAGGGGTGATAAAATGACCCATGAACCATCCCCAACGATTAACACCTTCAACGCCTGCGTTTCCATAAACAACTTTAGGCTGCATCACTTAACTCCAAGGAAGGAACCAAAATTTGTCCGTTATAACCTGCTTGCTTGTATTGTTCAAGAACATGAGTTGCAATACTTCTAGCTTCACCAACCGCAACCAAAGCGACACTTGCACCGCCAAAACCAGCACCTGTCAATCTTGCACCAAATACTCCCGGAGTTTTTTGCAACAGTTCTACTAAAATATCCAGCGCCGGTACGGAGACTTCATAATCATCTCGCAAACTGGCGTGGGATGCGTTCATCAATTCACCAAAGCGCACAGATGATACTCCCTGCAATACTTCCAAGACGCGGTTATTTTCTGTAACCACATGACGGGCGCGACGGTGTAGAGGTTCAGGTAGTTTTTCTGTTACTTCAACATCAGTAATATCTCGTAGTGCTTTAACTCCTAGCGATCGCGCCGCGTCTTCACACTCAGCCCGTCGCTGGTTATAGCCACTACTTGCAAGGGTACGGGGTACACCGCTATCAATAACCAAAATCTCTGCTTTCTCAGGCAAAGGCATTACGCGACGTTCTAAAGTCCGAGTATCTAAAAACAAGATATGTTCAGTATCAGCCAAGCTAGAAGCCATTTGATCCATAATGCCGCACTGCACGCCAGCATAATGAATTTCTGCTTGCTGGGCGAATTGGGCGATTTCAACATCATCTATGGGAAGGTTCAGAAGTTGGCGTACTGCTCGAAGTGTTGCTACTTCTAAAGCTGCGCTACTAGACAAACCCGAACCCATAGGAACCGATGATTTAACGTACACACAAAGCGATGGTATTGTGTATCCTGCTGTTTGTAAAACCTGAATACAGCCAAAAATATAACTGGCAAATCCAGACGGGGTATGATTGATATCTAAAATGCTGACTTGCTCGTTGAGATTTTCCGAGTAAAAGTGATGCTGGCTATCGCTACTCAAACCTAGCTGTACCTTCGTGGATTGAGGAATCGCAGTTGGCAGAACGAAGCCATCGTTATAGTCAGTATGTTCGCCTAGTAAATTCACTCTTCCTGGCGCACTGGCTTGAGTTTCCGGTGGTTTACCGAATATTTGTTGAAAATCCATAATTTTTAATTGTACAAAGGTACAGGGCGTAACCTTCCTTCTACCTCAACATTAGGAAAATTGGCATCAAAAGTCAGATTTTCTAACTTTCCATCCTGGAGAATTACAAAAGTATCTTCAACTTTTGCCCCTGGTAAACTGGGATTCCAAGCAACAGCAATGCCTTCTGCCAAAGTATCAGTCGTAGTTGGATTGGCGACGATTTCTCGCGCTAAATATCCAGTTGTTCCTCCCTGGTGATGTTCGCGGATGGCATGGGGAAATCCATGTTGTTCATAAGCCTGAGCTAGGGCGTGATAAGCTGTGTCGAGTGTGGTTCCGGGTTGGCACAAATTCAAAACTACTGCTTCTATTTCGCGCACATGACGATGCAATTCGGCCTGCTCGCCTGAAAGCTCACCAAAACAAACAAATCGAGTCAGATTTGCATACAAACCGTAACCTCTAGCGCAAAACACCAACATCGCTTGCCTTCCAATCTGTTCTCTAGTGGGGGTAGCATGACGGTATAGCGGTAAACGCCTTTCACCTGCTACCAGTGTCAGCGCTGGATGCAACCCTTTTGCCCATAATGCCTCTGCACCCGCACCCGCTAATTGATATTCTGTCCAAGTTGGCTTGGCGGCTTTGAGTACCTCTGTCATTGCAAGGCTAGCTTTTTGCCCAACTTGGCGATATCGCTCTAATTCACTTGACATCATTACCCGTTTATGATTTTGTAGACTTGGGGGTAACGGCTGTTCTAAATTAAAGATGGGGCGTTCGCGCTTCGCGTTGTCGCAGACATCGCTAGTTGTTATTCCTCCACCAGTCACATCACGAACAAAAGACTCACGGACAGCAGCATCAGCCCAAGGGTTGATATGCACCTGAAAATTAGCAGGCAGTTCTTCATCCTGAAGACGCTGCGCTTCAATTTCATCCGTCAATATCCAAGCATCTTCAGTAGTTACTAATACTTCTGCTACGCCAGTTTCAGCAGTCAGCAGCACGGTATTAGAAGCGCCAGCCGTTGCCCAAGCAAACCAGTCTGTACCACGCAAACGCACACCTTGCACTTTGGTTTTGCGCAAGGTTTGCCTGATTAACTCTAGCTTTTGGGAAACTTCCTCGTTCATACAAAACTTAGTTACCACATCTGAATACAGATAATTATGAGATTCATCTGTGTTTATATGCGTATGTCTGTGGTTTGAAAAAATGTGGGTATAGTATTATATTGAGTTTGGCATTTCAATTTTGGCGTTGCTGAATCCTGTCTGTTCGCTGATTTTGAATAGACCAAAATATCAACGGCGAGCTAGCCCCTATAGTAAGCTATTCTGCTTTTAAGTTACACAATCCATCGTCAGATCTGTTAACCGTTGACAGTCAACAGTTAACAGCCCTTATTAGTATTTATGCAATTTAGACGCGCATTAGCTTAATATTTTACACCCAATCAACGTTGGTGATTTAGTTTTTGAGAATTGCGATCGCCAGTTGTATTTGAGATAATTTGTTTTGCGATCGCCATGCAGTTGAGCTTTTATGACTTTAAGCCAGACCTGGAATTTTTTGGCGATCGCATTCTCCCACTAATGAAACAGGCAAGTCTCAGGTTATAAAGATTAATCAACATTTGTAGGTTCACCCAATATATGATTTGAATTGGATAAATAAATTATCAAATTTTTATGCTGTCTATTAATCTTTTCTCTAGCATTACTTCAATGGAAAAACATATTGCTTTTAGCTAATATGTATGCGATCATAATTTTCTAATACCATTAAATTTACTCGTTTAGGGTAGTTAAATTTACTTACAATTTAGCTATCATCTTATTTTCTTGAAATTCAATTTAAACTTAATTCATGGATATGGAAGATAGAAAAAATATTGCTATCTTCTGTATGGTTTATAATTAAAAGCTGTCGCAACTCTTACTAAATAAAATAATTTGTTTAATATCAAATCAGAACTCAGCTATTAAGTTTTTAAATATTGTACAAAACTTCCTAATTAAAATTCTGATATTTCCCTATCCCCCAATCGTAAAATTAACCCCACTTAAGTGATGAGGGGCGATCGCTTGTTGCTTCTTCCCTTCCACAATCGCAAAAAGCCAGCCTTTCCCCTCCAGGGTTATCCATTGGAGCTAGCGAGCCACCAATGACCTAGAAATTGCAAATCCCTCAAAGCGTGGGCTAGAGAGGGATTTTGGGTATTGGGTTTTTAACTGCTAAGTTAAATTACTTGCTTTCTTAACTACTTCCTTTAACTCTTCAAAGGAGATACTACCGTCTTTATCTCCATGCATAGCTAGCAATTCCTGGGGGCTACTGACACCTGTTTCAGCCGAGATGATTGCACTTAAACCAGGGCTTAAAAAAAGCTCATTAATGGAGATTTTGCCATCTTGATCAATATCCAAGGTATTAAAAAGAGATTGAAGTTCTTGCTCAGTTGCCATAAGTTTTTATTTGAATTAGTCTTTAAATTTAATATCTCAAAATTAAATAAACTTATATCCTCAGACGTAAAAATGGGTATCGCTGGGGCTGAGATCAGCAATACCGCCGTAACTGGAAGCGCAGCTTCAACTTTAGGTCGTCGGAATATCATATTTGAAGCACCAAATGATGAGTATCGCCAAGAACTGATCAAGCAGTCCCAATTACTGACTCGTCTGGGATTAATCAAACAACAGCCAAATTGGGATAACGCAATTGATACAACGTTGGCTAAAGCGATCGCGCTGATGAAAGGGTTGTGCATCCGACTGGGCACAACTGGTAGTGCTAATGCGCGATCGGCAACGTTATTCAACAAAGGCTGATTATGTTCCTGCAACAGCAGATAATCTTCTTGTGTACCATCTTCCATACGGGTATAGGTGGCAACATATCTTTTGGTAGATGAGTCTGACATCAATTTAGTCCTGATCTGATGGATTCGCGATCGCGAATTTCCTTTCATCATTTAAGCGCAATTATCTGAGTCATAAATAAGCGTCAGTCTTCTATGGGCGATTTCCAACGGGATATTGATGTCCTAAGATGGGATGGGGAGTAATGATGGTGTACTGCTCCTTGAGTTCTAAGCAGAGTTCTTCTACTTGACGGCTAGAGATGGGATCCAGAGAAGAGTACAACGAGCCTGGGAGATGGGAGCAAAACGAGTCTGGGTGCATACTTACAGTTTGGATGGATCTCATGCACTGGTAAACTACCAAGCACGAGGATTTAAAAGGCATTGCCCCAACTTGTGAAGTATAATGTATTATAAAAGTAATACATTGGTCAAATTACGGTAAAAGCATATGTAGTCCCTCGTCTCAATCAAATTCGGTTCAAGTGGCGAATGTTAACTTACTTATTCGTGTGATTTCGTCACGCAATTGTTTGATTACAGAAAAAGGGAAGATGTCAAAATCAGACAAGAAAAAAATGGCAACCAGTCGCGAGGTTTACCACCGCATTATCTGGGATGTGCGTCTTGATAGCAGCGCTTTTGTTGTCGGTTATCAAGAACGTCTTTCATCTACAGGAATGCGAGAAAAACCTCTGGCACAATGGGCGACAGATGGGGATATTCCTTGGCATCGCATCCGCTATATCCGTTGTGGAGATATGGTTGTTTGGGATCGAGAACAACATTTAGATTTAATTTCCTCTGGAGAATTACCTGCGGCGGCTTGGAAAAGCGAGACTAGAGAAAATATCGGGGAGAAAGTTGTCACTGTATTAGATAGCACAGCGATATTCACTCCGCGACCCATTTATAAATACCATATCCAAGGTTGGCAACTAGATACACAAAAAGCTGCATCTGTCAATTTAGAAACTTTGGAGATCGCTAGTTTTAACGTGCTTTGTGACCTCTACGAGAAAGAGAAAATCGCAACTGAAAAAAGATTACCAGCAATTATAGAGCAGTTACGTCAATGTAACGCCGATATTATAGCTATTCAAGAAGCGACCCCAGCTTTAGCAGAGTTACTTTTATCACAAACTTGGGTACGGAATTATTACATCTCCGAATCCAGCACAGCCGAAACAGTGCGACCATTAGGTAATTTATTATTGTCGCGTCTGCCTTTTACACTCGTTGAGCATCAATTTTCTGGACACAAGCGGGTATTAGTAGGGAGTTGTGAAATTAATGGTCAATTATTGCACATTGCAGTCGTGCATTTAACCAGCGATTACGCACAAAATGCCCTAGAAAAACGCCAGCATCAGTTAGCTACCATAGTTGCATATCTGCAAAAGCTACCAGGAAATAGCTTGATAGCTGGTGATTTCAATACCCGAGGTAACGAACAACAAGAGATATTAATGGGTGCTGGATATGTCGATATCTGGCAACAACTACATCCAGATGCCGCAGGTTATACATTTGACCCGCAACGCAACTCCTTAGCCGCGTTGATGAGTTTAAAGGGAATACCAGTAAGGCTCGATCGCATTTTACTAAGAAGTCCAAATCATGATTGGCAAGCGCAGTCAATTGACTTGTTCGCTTGTGAACCGATAGCTCTTACAGAAGGGAAAATTTATCCATCTGATCATTTTGGTTTGCGTGCAGTTCTTAAATTTGCGAAGTCTTTTCCAGCTTCCGCATTAAGTACAGTCCGCCCAGTTTATCAAAGTGCTGTAGTTGTGATTCCGCCAGACAATGTTTTACCTGCTATCCAAGCCATCCGTCAGCGTTATGATGCCAGAGTTGAGCGTTGGATGGCTCATATTAATTTACTCTACGGTTTTCTGCCAGAATCTTATTTTGCCGAGGCGGTAGAAATTATTGCGCCTGCACTTGCTCAACTACAACCATTTCAAATTACATTAACCGACTTCCAAACATTTACACACCGCAAAAGTTCTACAGCTTGGTTGCGTCCTGTTGTCCAGCCAGAAAACGCATTGCATGAGTTACAAACAGTACTTCAAAATCTGTTTCCCCAATGTAACGAACAAAGCAGCAAAACAAAAGCAGGTTTTACACCTCACCTCAGTGTCGGACAATTCCCCAGTCCGGAAGCAGCCTTGGCTGAGTTACCGCAATGGTATCCAGTGAGTTTTAGAGTTGACTCTATCGCCTTAATTAGCCGTCGAGGTGATGAGCCGTTTGCGGTGAAACATATTGTGTATTTGGGAGGAGGGGAAAACGGGGAACAAGGAGAGAAGTCTCTTGCGAGGCTTCCTCCGATCAGAACTTCGGAGAGACAAGGAGAGAAGTCTCTTGCGAGGCTTCCTCCGATCAGAACTTCGGAGGGACAGGGGGGAATTGAGTCGGCGGATCGTTCGGAATTGGGGGAGTTAGTTAAGCAACTGGAACCTGAACTAACTCCAGAACAGCAATTACAGCGTGACACAGTGTTAGAAGTGGTGACTCAAGCTTGTGCAGAATGTTTGGGTTTTCAACCATCACTACATTTATTAGGTTCGGCGCGTCTTGGCGTACAAAGTCCCGACAGCGATTTGGATGCTGTGTGTCTGATTCCGACTTATTTATCTGGGGAAGCGTTTCTAGTTAGCGTCCAGCAACGGTTGCAAGGATTGTGCCACACTCAACTAGTATTAGATGCACGAGTACCAGTACTGCGCCTGCAATTAGAAGGAATATCCTTAGATTTACTTTACGCAAGGGCAGAAAACTACCAATTGGCGAGGAAAACTCCGCAAAACCTTGACCCCATTAGCTTAAAAGCTATTATCGGTTGTTGGGAAGCAGATTTAATGGAAGAGGTAGTTGGTAAATATGTATCGCTAGACACCTTCCGGCAGCTATTGCGAGCAGTACGCGCCTGGGCTAAAGCCAGAGATATTTACAGCAATGCTTGGGGTTTCCTGGGTGGTTTTTCCTGGGCTTTGCTTTGCGCTTTTTTTTGTACATTTTACAAAGAATCAGAAGCGAGCATAGAGAAATTACTGGCTAATTTTTTCCAACTTTTGCACCATCATGATTGGCAACAGGCGATTGTACTTACAGATGTAGGTAGACAATATCAGGTACAATCACCAAGAGACTGGCTACCTGTAGTCACATCAATAGAACCATGTCACAATAGTGCTCGTAATGTCACCCGTTCTACCGCACAGATAGTGCAAAATGAATTTGCTAGGGGCGCAACACTGACTGGGCGAATTTTAGCTGGACAGGACAAGTGGACAGCTTTATTTAAGCCAATTGAGTTACACCAAGAAACAGAAACATTCTTGATATTAAAGGTGGGTAATCAAGATGCTCGTGAGCTAGAAAAATGCTGCGGTATTTTAGAAGGTTACATCATTAGTTTAATTATTCAGCTTGAGCAACTAGGTATCTTTGTACGACCTTGGACAGGTATTCAAAAAATGCAGAATACGGCGCGTTTAGTATTGGGTTTGCATCTTTATGCTGATTGTCAAAGCACTACCGTAGAACAGTTGGCGAGAGATTTTTTGTTGCAGTTAAATTTTCAAAATAGTAGTTTTGAGGTGGTGCTTTCAAACTAAATTTCTTGCCAAAGATTTAAATCACTTAGTTTAAGCACAAGTTATCAACTTCCTCAATGATTTCTAAGGGATTTACTTCTTGTTCTGACTCAATTTCATGATATTGGTCTTGGTCAACAAACAATACGTCTAGATCAGAAACTAGTGCCTGTAAATCTCTATGTGCTTTTCAAATAGAGGCATCTAAAATTCCTGGTTCAAAAGGCTTGAAATCCTTTTCCTGTAGAGATTTGAGCTAAATGGAGAATAGGAGACTCGAACCCCTGACCTCTGCGGTGCGATTAAAGAGACAAAACCTCTACAAACCTTTACAGTATTAAGTTATAGCTAATCTCAATAACAGATATATAATCATTATCTAGCTTTTGCCACTTTACAGGCGATCGCAAAAGATAATATTTTGGTCTGCTCTCAACTTTAGAGCCTATATCCCCAATAATCAAAGTCAGAGAAAGATTAAGCATTAATGCTTAGAAAAAAGGAGTTATCTGAGGATGTAGGACATAATTTAACTACATCTACAAATTATGATATGGGCTAATTAAGCGATGCTTTCTCTTTCAGAGACGCTACCGCGAACGGCAAAGCTTCTGGTGCGTTGGTGGAGCCAACGCTAACGCACTACCAACTTGAGTTTACCTTGGGAAGGTGACATTAACCTTAATTTTTCAATGCTTTCAGGCTTGCTCACAATCTTTACACCCATTTTACACCCAACCAAATATTTGGGGTCAGTCTAAGTCCAAGGTCTATCTTCGAGTACTGTGGACAAATTTTTGAGATTTGCCTTATGCACAGGCAATGAAATAATCTGGCTTTTTTGCTATGGCGGTCGCTATTACCGCCATATGATTGTTATGAGAATGGTGCGATCGCTACTGTTCAGACTAACTTACAGTATCTAGGATGGTACTCGAATGGTACTAAGTTAAGACACAGCCCTTGCCGTGACTGCTTCCCAGCCTCCAGGCTAGGAACTAATTCTGAGAGCCTCCGCCTCCAAAGGCTTGATCAGAGGCAGAGCCTCTCGAAATACATTCCCAGCCTACAGGCTGGAAACGAGGTGAAACAAGACTTTCGACTTATCTTAGTGCCATTCGATGGTACTCCAAGTATTTCGACCAACAATGCCATCATTTTGTAAATTGGCATAATGTTGCTGGAATGCTTCTACAGATGCAGCAGTTGCAGAACCATATATGCCATCAACTGCACCCGTATAATACCCTTGCTGTTTCAAAAATGCTTGGATATCCTTAACAGCTGAAATTGAGCGTGCTGGTTCGATTCTCAGAAATCGTGGGGTTCGTGATTGGAAAACACATAACATCTCTAATGCTCCCGATCGCACTCCTTCTAGAGCCGATGAGATGTATGGCGATCGCCTAAGAACTGTAGATACTCCCACTACCAGCAATGATTCCACAGTAGAAATTGTTGATAAGCGTCAACAGATGCATTAATTTCAGCGCAATTTTGCATAGCGATCGCAAATGCATTGATGAGAAAAGTTTATTGATATCCACCAGCAATAAAGCATAATCTATTGCTGGTAGTTTCTTTAAAATTTTTGGCTAGTTACAGCCAGCGTAAGCACTAAATCAGAAAAATACACCCATTATTTTATTAACATGAATGCAGAAATAACCGTAGTTTGGAAGCAAATTCAAGGCATGATCAATGGATTTATTACACTGCTTCGTAATATGGTGTTGGCATTAATTGTCTTTGTCATCTTCTTTATCATAGCTAGGGCAATTAAGCGACTGGTCAAACGAGTAACACGTAACCGTCGTCAAGCTCGTAATTTAGGACTGGTACTAGGACGTTTAGCACAGGGTACAACAATTTTAGTAGGACTTTTTATAGCTCTATCAATTGTGATACCGACATTTAGAGCAGGCGATTTAGTGCAACTTTTAGGAATCAGTGGGGTAGCAATTGGTTTTGCTTTCCGTGATATTTTGCAGAACTTTTTAGCAGGAATTTTAATTTTACTCACTGAACCTTTTCAAATTAATGACCAAATAGTCTTTAAAAATTTTGAAGGAACTGTAGAAAATATTGAGACACGCGCCACCACAATCAGAACCTATGATGGTCGGCGGATTGTGATTCCTAACTCTGAATTGTTCACTAATTCTGTGACTGTAAATACTGCCTTTGACAGTCGCCGCTTAGAGTATGATGTGGGTATTGGTTATGGTGATGATATTGACCGAGCCAAGCAATTAATTCTCGAAGCAATGCAGAGTGTCGATGAGGTGTTGTCAGATCCTGCGCCTGATGTATTGGTCATGGAATTAGCTGAAAGTACTGTGAATATCCGCGCCCGTTGGTGGATTAAACCACCACGAAGAGCAGACGATCTGACTTCACGCGATCGCGTCTTAACTGCAATCAAGAAAACCCTCACTGCCAATGGCATAGATCTACCTTTCCCAACCCAACAAATTTTATTTCATGACCAGACCGAAGAAACAGATGGCGATGTCTGGCGACAAGCCGCTCCGCGTCTACGCTCCCGTCAGCGTGAAGGTTGGCCGGCTGGTATCGGGAAGTACCAAAACCTCGCCGCATCAGCGATTCTCTTAGGTTCCTGGCGCAAAAACGTTCCTCTAATGATGGGAATGGCAAAATAGATTCTCAATTTGAAGAATAATAAGAAACGTTAAGTTAAGCAAGCTTTGGGATCAGCTCCACTCCAGTTACTGGTTTATTCCCGCAGTGATGGCGGTGGCAGCTACAGCTTTGGCATTCATTATGCTAAGTCTTGACCGCTCTGGCAATGCAGATATTAATTACTGGTGGATTTATACTGGTGGTGCCGACGGAGCGCGATCGCTACTTGAAGCTGTTGCAGGTTCGATGGTGAGTGTTGCTGCTACAGCCTTTTCAATTACAATCGTCGCCCTTCAGCTGGCTGCGTCCAATTTTGGTATTGCCATCGGTGCTGTATGGGAGGTTATAGAATGGTCGGCTGGCAAAATTTTGAGTACTGAAGTAATTGGCAGCTTAGATGACACCATCATCGATTTAATTATGGACTCTTTAGGGGCTGGTTTAGCAGCTTTAATTAGTCTTTGGGCATTACAATAATGGACAAATACTCATACAACATCTGAGTATTCAATTACTCATAGAGGTAGGTAATATGTCAACTGAAGGTTGAAGTCTAAAATTACCTGAATTATCAAGCGTAAAGTCGAAGGTATTAAATATGAATAGACGAGCAAATAAACAAAAATCACTAGTCTGCAAACTTGTTTTTCTGAAGGGAGTTACCCATCTAAAATCCAAAATTTTAAACTTAAAATTGTATTAGCTCCTGTTACCTTTTCCAGGAATAACGGCAGGATTATTGAGCATTTGTACTGGAAATTTATCTAGAGATATTAGCAAGGTTTAGGATAAAAGCTCAGTTACTTAACTACTGAATTAGCTTGCTTATTTTCTGTAATTACAGGTTGTGGTTCTTGATTATCTTTCTTATGTTCCTGCCAATTATTGAGTATATCTTTTACTAGAACTTCTTTGATCCAAGTTTGCAGAACAATTACCAATGGTACAGCCAGAAACACACCTAAAAAGCCAAAAAAGTTACCACAAATTACTACTGCTACCAAAGTAACTGCTGGCAATAGATCGGCCTGACTTTTCATGATAAACGGTAGTATAACTAGGCTTTCAAACTGCTGGATACCAAAGTATAAAGCTACTACAGCAGCAGTTTTCCAAGGCGCTACACTCAAAGCTAAAAGTGCAGGTGGAATTACACTCAATGTTGGGCCTAGGTTGGGAATAAACTCTAGCAATCCAGCCAAAGCAGCGTTTACTAGTGGTAATGGTATTCCTAAAATTAATAGGCCAACATAGCTCAATGTGGCAATAAGTAACATAGTCAAAAGTGTGCCTTTGATCCAGCCAGTTAAAGACGCTGCACATTTGTCAAGAATCTGATCGATCCGCCGACGATAGAAAGCAGGAAATAAAAGTATAAATCCTTGACGATAAGGCGCTGGATTAACTAAGAGCATGATAGTGAGGGCAACAAAAAGCAATAATCCTAAAGCAATGCTCAAAGACCTACTAATCAATGAAAAGAAGTTATTAATTAGTTGATTTAACCAAGATTGTAAACTTTGAGTTATATATCTCAACCCTTGGATATTTTCTAGCATTTGGTCAGGAATAACATTTAGTAACCAGTTATTCCACGATCGCAACCGTTCTAATGCCATCGGCATAATATCACTAAATTGTTGCAATTGCTCTACAAGACGCGGCACAATCAGGGCAAAGAAACCAACTAAAATAAGCAGCACAAGCACAACTGAGATAGTAACGGCGATCCCTCGTTTAATGCGAAATCTTTGGAAAAAAATCGCGAGTTGATTGAGAATTGTCGCTAAAACTATGGCTGCAAATATCACTAACAGGATTTGCCGAATTTGCCACAAAATGTAAAGAGATATCACAATAGCGAGAAAGCCGATTAATTGTCCCAACCCCACAATACACCCCCAGATTTGCTGTTATTTTTAGCATTTTTGTCTATCTATGTAATTTTAAATAGCTACTAAAATAATGATATTAAATCTACCTAAGGTTGAGTTCGTTTTAAATGGTAAAAAATGCGATTGATAAGTTTTGCACCTAGGATAGGCTTACTCAAACAATCATCAGCGCCAACTGCAAATAACTGCTCAACAATATTTACATCTAAACTATCAATAAGACACAACACTGGTAATGAGTTAAAGTTGGGTTCATTGCGTACTACCTGACAAATGTCGATGCCATTAATATCGGGTATATCTACATCTAAAATCAATAAATCAGGAGAAAATTCTAAGAAAATATCCCAAAAGCGTCGTGAATCATTCAAGGTATTTAATTTTAGTCCCCAAGGTGCCAAATGTTTTTGTATATCAGTGAAGACTTTTGGTTCATCATCAACAACCATGATTCTTTTACCAGTAATCTGATTTGGTTGTATGACTTGAGTAATAGCCTGTAAAATTTGCTGGGGTGGCAGAGATTTCTGTAAAAAAGAGCGTCCGCCAGCACGCGCTACTTCGAGACGCTCAAGAAAATTATTCTTGTCTGTAATTACTAATGTAGGTATTGCAGGCGATCGCCTAGACAACTCTTTTATGAAATTTAAGCTATTTTGAGTGCGTTCGCTAACATTCAAGTCAAGTAAAATTGCATTGGGGTTTGAAGATGCGATCGCATCACCTAAAGCAGCAAGATGATTCACTATCTTCACTTCCATTCCCTCAGTTGCAGCTTCTTTAACTAAAGGTTCTACTACTTCTGTATCCTTGCTAACTATCAATAGCAGATTTTGACGAGGTTCACTATTTATTAGCTCAACAGAAGTTTTATCTAACTCCTGTTGTAACTGCATCACGAGTTTATCTAAGCGTAAACATTGCGATAATGAGATAAATGCTTTACCTTCAAGTAAATTTTCTATTTCCTCAGCTAATTGTGAACCCTCAATAAAGCCAAAACTTCCCAAAGAACCAACTAGCTTATGAGCTTCTTGCTCTGCTTGCTGAAGCAGTTGAGCGTCAAGAGTACTTTTTCTGCAAGTATTGGCTACTTGCTCTAATACAGCAATGCGGGAGCCAACTTTAGCTTTGAATGCCTCCCGCGCCTGAGCAACTGCTGTTAACAAAGTTTGCTGCTGCTCTTGTGTTGCTTCTTGCTCGATTTCCTGGCATAAAGGTTTTAAGCGATAACCCATACCATAAACTGTTTCAATAAAGTCATAGTTAGTACCTGCGGCTTTGAGTTTTTGCCGCAGACTTTTAATATGAGACTTAATAGTATTTGCTGCTGGTGGATCTTCTTCCGCACCCCAAAGTAAGTCTACAATTGTACTCCGACTATATACGCGCTGGCTGTTACGTAAAAAAAGTTCTAAAATACTAAATTCTTTCGCGGTTAAATGTAGAGTTTGGCTATCATAAGTTACTTCAAAACTACTCGGATCTAGACGCAAACTTCCCCATTCTAAAACTGGAGGTAAAGAAGAATTTCCCCGACGAAGTAAAGCGCGAATGCGAGCTGATAACTCTTGAAAATCGAAAGGTTTGACGACGTAATCATCTGCTCCTGCATCTAAACCCATAACTTTATCAGTCTTGGTATCTTTTGCAGTTAACAGAAGAATCAGCATTTGATAGCCTTGTTGCCGTAATTGTTGACAAAGGCTAATACCATCTAGCTTGGGCAGAACGATATCGAGCAAAATCAAATCATAGTTACACACATTCACAAATTCCCAAGCCTCTTGCCCATCAGCAGCAATATCAACTACGTAATGTTGTTTAGTAAGAACTGCTGCAACAGCTTGAGCCAGGGAACTATCGTCTTCAACTATGAGAATTCTCATTCAAATATTTTGCCAATAACAATCTCCACAGATAGATTATGTCTATTTTTACGCGCTTAAACATCTATCAAAGGCAAGGAGAAATGCTGAATATTTTTGTAAATGGTAGCCTGAGTGTAAATGTTGCCCCCGATCTAATTCCCTAGCTCTATACTGTTAGAATCCAGTAAAGTTGTAACCAACTCCTAGCATCAGCCCCACATCCGTTTCATCTAAAAATGCGGCATTCACTCCTGCTGTTGCCGTAAAGTTAGTATTTAAAGGCACATCTACACCACCAGTTAAAAGTAAACCAACGTCTGGATCATCACTAGTTTCAATTGCTACGCCAGCTCCAACATCTAAAATACGTTCTGCTCCAATGTTCCAACTGGTAAAGTTACCATTTGGATCTAGCATGAAAATTGCATAATTAGTTACTCCTTCTACTAGTAACCGATAACGTTCTTCGCTTTGGCGCAAGCTATATTCACTTTGACGTAGACGCTCGTAATTTTGCTGAGCTTGCGATCGCGCTTGGCGCAGTGCAGAGTTGAGTGAGCTAATCAACAATCCTACTAACACAAACTGAACCAACCCCACTACCTTAAACCCACTGACAGCCAGAGAATCAAAAGGGGGTAAGAGAAAGTAGGCGCAGACTATAGCAGACAAAAAAGTTGCTACCAATCCGGGATTGAAGCCACCATACCAGGAACTCACCGTGACAGCAGCTAAAAACAATGGGTAAATAGAATTCAATCTGTGTAGCTGCCATAAAAGCAGTGTCAGCAGTAAAGCCAGTAGAACGCTTAAGCAGACAATGCTATAGCTTTGTAGTTGCGATCGCCTCAATCTCCACATTGCTTATTAACTCTAAATTATGCCCTGATGTTGATGTTGGTTCTACACGAGTTTTCCACTTTCAAGTTTTACCTTTGAAAATCAATCTTAAGAGTATGGTAATTATAAATCGTGGATCTTAGGAATTAAAGTAGTCAGAAATAATAATTTTCCACAGCAACTAAAATAAGAACGATGGATACTAAAAAAATTTTAGTTATAGATGATGAAGAAGACATCCGCCAATTGATTCAGACTTGTCTAGAAATAATGGGTGGTTGGAATGTGTTGACAGCTACTTCAGGTAGTCAAGGATTACTTTTAGCTCAGTCATCTCGACCAGATGCCATACTTTTGGACTTAATGATGCCTGATATGGATGGTTTGACAACTTTTCAGAAACTGCAAGCTAATCAACTAACTAAAGATATACCCGTAATTTTATTAACAGCTAGAGGGCGTACATTTGACCAGCGTTTATTTGTTCAAATGGGTATTAGAGGCATCATCAGTAAACCATTTAATCCTCAGAAACTAGCTATTCAAGTAGCAGCAGCTTTGAAATAAATACATAATCAATCAGAAATATTATTGACTATTTAGCTATTGTTAGCCCGAAATCATGACTAATCTTGCCATAAATTCATGGCTTATTTGCGTAGCGAATAATCTATCTATAGTTGGAGCAAGGTCTTTCTCAAGTAGTAATTTAAGCAAAATATATATATTCTCCACTAGTTTTCCACTTTTAATCTTTAATTTATAAATAGTTAATTTTTGGTTTTAGTTTTAATTTAACTGTAAATTAATAGGATATGCTTTACTATAAAATTTGCAAGATTAAGCAATTAAAATCTGCAACATTTTTTAAAGAGTTCCCCTGAACTATTGATGAAATAACTAGTCTGAGGCGTAAATGTTAAATAATTTAAAATCCTTTTCCAATCCACCCAGCAAACAAGAATTTGCAGTTACTTTTCGGTTAGTAAGCCGAATTAGTTTTTGGGTACAGTTATTGCTAGGATTAATTTCAGCTATTGCTGTGTCATTGGCTTACTTTAGCCGGAACATTACTACTCAGACAAACAATGCAGGTATAGGATTTGGCATATTTTTAGCTATTGTTGGTATTTTATTGCTGTGCTTTCGGATATATTGGGCTTTCCGTTACAGGAAATTAGCGAAATTGTTACAAACACAAAATCCTCAAAACCATCCCAGAAAGGAAGACATAATTAAAAATTTATGGATTGGATTTATCGTGAGTTTGGTAGGGCTATTAATAGCGTTTATTGCTTCTGAAGAAACAGTTGCCATTATATTAGGAAAAGCCTTATCCCAACCTCAAGGTGTGGCAATTTACCAACCAGAAAACTTGATTCGTTCACTAGATATTTTTGTCATGTTAGCAAATGTAAATATGATTGGCGCTCACTTTTTTGGTGGAGTTACTTCTCTGGGTCTCCTCTATTGGTTAGAAGATTAACGAAGTGCAGTATTCGTTTTATGCATCTAGCTACTACTATTGGCATACTAGTTCTAATACTTAAGTTATATTCTCTAAATCAACTCGAATTCTCCTCGATTTCTCCACTATTAGGATTTAGTCTCAAAATACAGTCTGTTTTCATGTCTCCTCTTTTGGTTGAGCAGCTCAATCTTATCTAGATTAAATTGGGAATATTAAGATAATTTCCTAAATGATAGTTACACTTTGGCTCTAGTGACAAGTATGAAAATTTTCCAACAAACAGTTAAAAAATAAAATTATCAGGAGGTATTTATGTACAATTTAAATCATTTTAATTTGCAGAAAATTGGATTAACAGGAACAGCTTTTGGCAGTTTAATAATCAGTCTGTCTACAATGACTTTATCAGCAGTAGCACAACAACAAACTCCTAAAGTTAATCCTTGTCCCAGTATTTTCTACGAAGAACCACACCGCGATCGCGTTATGGTTCCCGCCGGATGTCCGCCGAATGCTGCAACTTTAAGAATGCAACAGCAAAGACAAACATTAGGTCAACCAACTATTATAGTTGTTCCTATTCGTCCAGGTGTCAGACCTATACAACCACCGATTCCAGAAAATCGCCAAAGTGCGATGTCTGGCGACAAGCCACTTCGTGTCTACGCAACTGTGAGACCAACAGCAGGTACAGTGAATGTGAAATTGAAAAATAACACTAATGCTGGTATTTCTTTTCAAGCCATTGGTTATACAGAACCTCGCTATATTACAGGTGGACAAGAGTTTGTTCTCCAAGACTTACCAACACCCGTCAGCATTACTTTGGTACGTCAAGATGGTGGACTACTAAAAGTTATGCCTATGTCTACCTCTCAAGGTACACTTGCAGTCTCCTTAGATGAAACGACTAATTTTAATAATGACCAAGGTGTCTTAAGAATTCAAAGAGATGGTCAAGTCTTTTTGAATTAATAGAATTTTCCTCACTAATTTGGAAAGTACCAAAAGTATCAGGTTCCTTTGATAACTCACCGCTAGAACTTTAGTAACAACGTGAGTATCTCTGAATAATCATTCATCAAATGAGCCTGATATTGTAGTTAACTTAAATGGAGATTTGAAAATGTTGAACTTTCTTCAAACTAACTTGAGTTCCAAAGCAGCTATTGCTTTAGCACTCTCCACAGCGTTGCTGGGAGCTTGTACTAACAACTTAGAGCGCGAGGCCGCAGTACCAGAAAATAATGTTACTACAGAAGAAGTTGCAGACAATACAAACCAACTCATCGGTAAAACTGTAACGGTTAGAAGTACACCTATCAGAAAACTAGGCCCTTCAACATTTACAGTTAGCGATAAACAATTTTTTGGCACTGAACCAATAATAGTAGTTAACGCTTCAGGTCAAGTTTTTAATTTACCTACTGATCCAAACACGCCTATTCAAGTGACAGGTCAAGTTAATAAATTTGTCATTGCAGATATTAATCGCAATTACAACTTGGGTTTAGATCCAAACTTGTATAAAGAGTATGAGACTCAACCTGCGATTATCGCTCAATCAATTGCACTGGCTCCTAAACCAGGTGAAATTACCACAAATCCCAATCTATACTACGGCAAGAACTTGGCAGTAACAGGTGAAGTAGAAGATATTAGAAATGCCAATTCGTTCACCTTAGATGAAGACAAGTTATTTGGTGGACAGGACTTATTAGTAATCCGCGCTGGTACTCCCAAAGGAACTGTGAATGAAGGCGAAAAAGTTGTAGTCACGGGTGTATTGCGTCCATTTGTTGTTGCTGAATTGGAACGGGATTATGACCTAAACTGGAATTTGACTTTGCAGAAGCAACTGGAAGCAGAATACAGCAATAAACCTGTGTTAGTTGCTAATGAAGTTTATCCTTCAGCAATTCCGCAATAGAAAATAGAAAAGAAGAAACATAACACAGGGTGTTGAGTGTGGACAAAAATTAGGCTTTTCACAACAATCAAAACTTGAATAACCGTAGATAGAGACAGCTTTTTTACCATGAATAGCCTCAAGACCAAGCAAAATAAAAGCAATGACAACTCCCAAAGGAGAAGTGTATTAGAATGGCTTGGTCATGTGTCAGTATTAATTTTCCTGCTAGGACTGGCTTTGCTAGTTAGAGGAGGTAGCTTTTTTAATTCAGAAGCAACTGTCACTAACACATCTAATAAATCTGAAATTGCTAATAATACAGACGAATTTATTGGTAAATCTGTGACTATTAGAAGCAAAGCAATTCAGAAAATTGGTTTAAGTTCCTTCACTGTCAAGGATGCACGATTCTTTAACGACGAACCTATTGTAGTTGTCAATGCTTCAGGTGTGCCTTTTGATCTACCAGTTGATCAAAACATAGAAGTTCAAGTTACTGGTCAGGTTCGCAATTTAGCAATTGACAACATTGAGCAAGAGTTTAATCTAAACCTAAAGGATGAATATTACAAAGAGTACGTTAATAAACCTGCAATTATTGCTCAATATCTGGCGCTCTCACCCGAACCCGCTCAAATAATTCAAAGTCCTGAAAAATACAATGGTCGTAAGGTTACAGTAACGGGAAACGTGGCAAATATCCGCAGTTCGATTTTATTAACATTAGATGAAAATCAATTGTTTGGTGGAGAAGATTTACTAGTGTTATTAACAACACCACCGAAAGTAGCAATAAATCAAGGTCAGACAGTATCAGTAATCGGTGAATTGCGTCGTTTTGTTGCTGCTGAAATTGAGCGAGACTACAACTTTACTTGGAGTCTTGAGGCGAAACAAGAGTTAGATACTGAGTATGGCAATAGGCCTGTTTTAGTTGCTGAAACTGTGTATCCTTCTTAAAAATTCTAAGTATCTTCATTAACTGGCATCAGCTTTATGTCACGTTTTTCCTCTTCCATTGATTTTAATATCTCTCGTCGCTGCTCGTATTTATTGCTGTCAGGAGTAGTGGCGGTTGGTATTGGTGTAGCTTCACCCCAAAAAGCTGAGGCAATTTCGCTGTTTGACCTCTTGCGTCAAGGAGTCCAAATCTATCAGTTATCTAATATTTCCGATGCCGAAGAAGTCCAGCTAGGTAAGGAGATTAATCAGCAATTAGTTAGTAGTGAAATCAAGCTTTATCGCAATCCAGAGATTAATCGCTACGTTAATCAAATTGGTCAATGGTTGGCAGCAAATAGTACTCGTCCTAATATTCCCTATAAATTTCAAGTAGTTCAGGATAGTAATGTGAATGCCTTTGCCACAATGGGAGGCTATGTTTATGTCACTACCGGCTTGCTACAAGCCGCAGATAATGAAGCGCAATTAGCCAGCGTGATCGCGCACGAAGTTGGTCATATTGCTAGCCGCCATGCTATAGAACAGATGCAACAAACAGCAATCGCTCGTGGTTTGGCTAGTGCAACTGGTTTAGATCGCAGTACCGCAGTTCAGATTGGTGTAGATTTGGCACTACAACGTCCCAATAGCCGGCAAGACGAGTTTGAAGCCGATCAAAGGGGATTAAGAACTTTAGGACGTGCGGGTTATGCTCAGTCTGCCATGATTGCATTTATGCAAAAGCTACTCAATCAGCCAACTCTGCCCACATTTTTGAGTACCCACCCAGCAACAACTGACCGTATTACTGCTTTAAGAAGAGAACTTGCTAGTCAACAAACTAATTTGAGTGGTGGTTTAAATAATTCTATATATCGAGAAAAGATTCAACCATTAAGTTAATTATTAATCAATTTATATATATTTTATTGGAATAAAAAACATGGCTTTGTACAAACTTGATGAATACAACCCCAACTACGCTCAAGAAATTTTTGGTGGTAATGACATCAAGAATTTTGATGTTTACGCCGATGATGAAAAAGTAGGTTCGGTGGAAAACATTCTAGTTGATGAAGATGACGGTCGGTTCCGGTATTTCATCATTGATACAGGCTTTTGGGTTTTTGGTAAAAAAGTGCTGCTTCCTGTAGGTTTAGCTCGTTTGAACTATGAGAAGCAACATTTATTTGTATCTGGGCTAACCAAAGAGCAAGTAGAAAATCTCCCGGAATTTAGCGAAGGTTTAGCAATTGATCATGATTACGAAGAGCGAGTTAGAGGAGTTTATCGCCCTTTAGTACCTTTAGCAATGCCGGGTATGTTCGGCATGATTGGCGCTCCTGCTCCCTACAATTACACAATGGAGCCTTACTTTTATGAACTAACCGATCCCTACTTCAGAACCTATGAAGAAAACATGAGAGACAGAAAGAATTTAAATGGAAAAAGAATATGAAACAATCTGTTGATTGTAGTTCATCCTGGAGGAATATAAGTGTATGAATACTCAATTTATTAGCTCAAAAATTTTTCGATTTGGCTTGATTTATGCATTATTTATCGGGATGCTACCCTTCAATTTTGCACCTGCTCAAGCACAAGTAAATAGTAATGGCTCAATTGTCGGTAGGCTTTCTAGATACAATCCCGTGAATGCTCCGTTTCTTAGGGTTGGATCTCGTGGACAGGCGGTAACAGATGTGCAAGGTGTTCTGCAAAATTTAGGATTTTATCAAGGCGCAATTGACGGTATTTATGGTCTGAGAACCGCTAGGGCTGTAACAGCATTTCAGCGATCGCAAAGATTGGTGGGTGATGGTAGAGTAGGTGCGCTAACGTGGCAAGCATTACGCAATAGCACTAATGCAGCACCTCTACCTGGCCCCTTTTAACAGGCTTAATTTCCGCGTTATCTTTTTTGATTCTGGGTATGAAAAAAAAATACCCTAATTTCCAGATTATTAACAGAATCAATTTTGAGTAAGGCTCAAAATATTTAGTCTTAACTCAACCTGAATAACAATATGGCACTACGCGATCCACTTCCGGAAAACATTAAACAGCCAGTTAGACAAGTAGCTGCTTATCTTTGGGTTGAGCGATTAGCAAGATTAGGCTATGGGGCAAAAGGTTTAGTTTATTTTATCGTGGGTTTACTAGCAGCACAGGCAGCATTTGGTTCTGGTGGTAAAACTACAGATACTAGCGGTGCGCTAGAGACGATTGTCACCCAACCTTGCGGTAAATTTATACTGAGTATCGTTACCCTTGGGTTGATTAGTTATGCACTTTGGCGTTTTGTGCAAACTATTCTCGACCCCGAACATTCCGGTGAAACAATGAGTGCTAAACGAATTGCCAAGCGTCTAGGCTATGCTTTTAGTGCGATCGCTTACTTGAGTTTAGCTGTAACATCTATAAAACTAATTATTGGTATAAGTAGCAGCGATAGCGATTCCGTCGAAGATTGGACGATATATTTTCTCAATCAACCTTTTGGCAGATGGTTAGTTTTGCTTTTAGGTTTAACTGTAATTATTGTTGGGATTGCTTTCCTTTATCAAGCATACACAGGCAAATTTCGTCGTTATTTTAAACTTGCTCAAATGAGTCTGACTGAGGAAATTTGGGCAGTACGTCTAGGTAGATTTGGAATTGCTGCCCGTGGTATTGTTTTTGCGATCATCGGCATTTTTATGATGTTAGCAGCCATTCAATTAGATGGTACTCAAGCTAGAGGATTAGGTGGTGCATTGTCAGCTTTAGCAATGCAACCTTTTGGCCCCTGGATCTTAGGTGTGGTGGCTTTAGGTTTGATTGCTTATGGTATGTATTCCATAATCGAGGCTCGCTATCGAAATCTTACTAAAGATATAAATTTGCGTTAACTATTTAAATCATCAAGTTTACCCTTATGGCAAAGATTGGATATCACGCTTCCCACGAACAATACTTTTAATTATTAGCGCTGCTATTACCGTTGAAACCGCAGAGTGGCTAGGAAGTTGGGCAGATGGATTGATTACCATTTCCCGACCACCAGAGAAGTTAAAAAAAGTTGTCGATGCTTTCCGTAGAGGCAGAGGTGAAGGTAAGCCAATGATCTTAAAAGTCCAGCTTTCTTACGATCGCAATCAAGAAATCGCACTCCAAAAAGCACATCAGCAATGGCGCAATAACATCTTTAAGAATATCTTGATGACAGAACTCATAACTCCTCAACAGTTTGATGCAGCTGGGGAATTTGTCCAATCCCAAGAGTTATATGAGCACGTTCGCATTTCCCCAGATCCTCAACAACATATTGAATGGTTGCACAAAGATATGGAATTAGGGTTTGATGAATTGATTCTGCACAACGTTAATCGGGAACAAAAACAATTTATTGACTTTTTGGTGAGAAAGTCATTCCCACTTTGGTTTAAGAATCAAGATGTACACAGCAATATGTGCGATCGCCCTAGCTATCGTACATTTATTTTCCGGTAAACTACGATTCCTCGACTATACACCACGTAGTCGCTGGCTGTCTTTTGGTAGTGGGGTATCTGTCGCTTATGTTTTTGTTCATATCTTGCCAGAACTGAGTAAAGCTCAACAAACTCTCCAAAATAGTTTAGATACTGGGTTCGCTTTTTTAGAACATCATGTTTATTTGGTAGCACTTGCAGGTTTAGCAGTATTTTATGGCTTAGAGCGATTTGCTAAAAAGTCACGTCAACGTAATCAAAAAACAGGTAAAGGGGATGTAACTTCCTCAGAGGTTTTTTGGATACACATCGCTTCTTTTGCTGTTTATAACGCCTTAATTGGCTACCTATTAGTACACCGAGAAGAATCAGGTATCAAGAGTTTATTGTTCTTTTCTTTCGCAATGGCGCTGCATTTTGTAGTTAATGATAATGGTTTGCGCGAAAATCACAAACAAGTTTACGATCGCTTGGGACGATGGTTATTAGCAGCAGCGATCGTTGTTGGTTGGGTAATTGGTACTGTTACAGAAATTCATCAAGCAGCCATTGCAGTTCTCTTCGGCTTTTTAGCTGGAGGTGTTGTACTGAATGTACTCAAAGAAGAACTACCAGAAGAACGAGAAAGTCGATTTTGGGCTTTTGCTGTCGGTACAATCAGCTATGCAATTCTTTTGTTAGCGTTTTAATTGTTAGCTTCTTGCGGATTATTACTGCTCAATTCACTGGGACGAACAATATAGTTAGCAGCCTGTATATTGCTAGGTAATGGTTCAAGTCTTCCTTGATTAACCAATGCTTGGTAGATAAAAGCTGCGATCGCCCCACGAGAAGCTGGTTGAGTAGGATTGAGAACTTGAGGATTGGGATGATTGACAACTATAGCTGCTTTCGTTGCTTCTGCTACTTCATCAACCGCATACTGAGGAATCTTTTGAGCATCTGTATAATAATTACTAACTAAAGTAGAAGCCGGAACTGGCGGGGAAGAAGCAGCAGCAGTTTTATATACGGCTTGAGCATTCATCAGTGGCTGCATTAAATTAGTCATTCCTATAGGAAATAACAACTGTTTCCTAGCAGGTTGAGGGTTATTTGGTTGAGTTGCAACTGGCGTTGTCAAATTTAAGTTTTGCGCCAAAGCAACTAATGCTTCCACCCTGGAAACTGGCTGTCTAGGGCGAAAATATCCTCCCGGAAAACCATGCATAAATCCCATTTCATAAGCTTCTTCAATCGCTGGTGCTGCCCAATTGCCAGTAGGAACATCTTTATAAACACTACCACTGGCTATTTTTCGCTCTTGATTTTGGTTGAACGCTTGACGAATAATTGCCGCAAATTCATCGCGATCGACAGACTCATTGGGTCTATAAGTGCCATCTGGATATCCGGTAATAATGTTGCGTTCTGCTAACCTTTCAATGAATGGTTGTGCCCAGTGATTTTTGGTGTCGGGAAAGTTAGCTTCTGAATTTTGAGCCACGGCTGCTTGCGGATTTGCAAAAATCATAGGTTCTACAACACAGGTTAAAGCTATCAATCCTAAAAAAAGTGAAGTTGTAGTTATTGATGATTTATTAATACAGTCAGACATAATAATTCTCCTAATTACTGGGAATCTTTTTATCTCTAAGCTTAACCTCCCTCATCTCTATTTTTTTCTACCTCTTGGTATATTCAAGTATAAGAAAATTGATTATAAAGAATGTGAAATTATATATTCAGTATTATCAATCAAAAATAAATTGATTTCTCCACTAGTTTTCCACTTTTATGTTCTAAACTATGAAACTATAAAAATCACATCACAATTGTGAGATTTGCTCTAAATTTTTGTTGAAGATTGTCCCCACAGCTTTTATCGGAGATGACCTCCGATAAAACTTTTCTTATGCCCTATATTGAGCGCCAATCATAATCATCTGAGAAATATAATATTAATCAGGATTGATGATTTAAGGTGCGTAGCCTATACAGGTTTAAGTAGGTACTGCCTACAATCCTTATCTATCAAAATTTTGAACTCTGAGGCAAATAATATGGCACTCGTAAAGCTTGAAGATTTTTATCCCAACTACCAAGAGGATTCCTTTGAATTAGATGACATCAAAAAATTTGATGTTTATGCTAACCGTAATGAAAGAGTAGGCTCATTATCAGATATTTTAGTTGATGAGCAAACAGGTAACTTCCGCTATTTTGTTGTAGATACAGGTTTCTGGGTTTTTGGTAAAAAGGTTTTGTTACCTGTTGGGTTAGCTGACATTCATTACACGGAAAAGCACATTTATGCCAAAGGCTTAACCAAGGAGCAAGTAGAAAATCTGCCTAATTTTGATGATTTAGAAAAGGTTGATTACGACTATGAGGAGAGAGTCCGTGGCGTGTATCGAGGTTCTCTTACCACTTCTGATATAACACAGCCTGCCATGTACGATCGCAGCACTTACAACTACGAGCAAGAACCTTCACTTTACAACATTGATAACCATGATAAACAAAGTCTGAAACTTTACGAAGAACGTTTAGTAGCCAACAAAAAACGCCGCAAAGCTGGTGAAGTAAAAATTGGCAAACACGTACAAACAGAAACGGCTCGTGTAGCCGTCCCCGTAGAAAAAGAGCGTGTGATAATTGAGCGTGTAAATCCTACAGATACAAAACCAAGCAATCCTCAAAACGCCTTCCACGATGGTGAAGTTGCTCGTATAGAAATTTACGAAGAAACGCCAAATATTTCCAAAGAAGCTGTTTTAAGCGAGGAAGTCCGAGTTAATAAGGTTGTAGATACCGATACAGTAGAGGCTAGTGAGACAGTTAGGCGCGAAGAATTAGATATAGATAGCGAAGGTCTTCCAGTTGTGGAAAAGGGCAATAAGCAATAAATAGGGAAGATTTATAATTTTGAGCGATCGCAAGCAACGCTAAGCGATCGCTTTATTCTTACCTTAAACCTTCTTTACAATCGATTATATTCATAACCTTGGATACTAAAACCTTTTTCCTGCAAAGAAATACGACCATTATTGCTGTCACCAATGATCAATTCAGCTTCACCTGATTGAGTTTGAGTCAAAGGAATAAATCGCACTTGATAGACATTGTTATCTTTAAGTGCAATGTAGCTAATCCAGGGTTGGTAATTATCGCTTTTGGGGATTCGCACCGCAGTAGTACGCAGTAAGTCTGTGCTATCTGTTGCTTTTACATAGACATTCATATACGGCTGTTCCCCACCATAAACACGTACTTGTCGGCTTTGGGTTTCAAAAAACAGCCGCGTATCTGATTCTGATGGATTGGGATTTGGCACAATATTAATCACATCTTCACGTACCCAACCAATATCATTAGTACCATCCGCATACCGGATACGATACCAAGAATATCTATCACCAGAAGGCTGATTTTTCTCCAGAATACTGACACGAGTACCAGCGGGTTTTGTGAGTTTAACATTGCTGTTCAGCGAGGGGCCAGAACGAATATTAATTTGCAAATTCTGGTTATTGGGGTTATTAGTTTTAAGAATCCCAATTTGTTGAGTTCCAGTAATCATCAAGTATCTCCTTGCAATTGATATGTAAAAATTGAAAAAATATAATTATTTATTTTATGTATGCAAAATCTATTTTTCTAGCTAATCCTAATCTAAAATTCAAGTCATTGACTATGTTTTTTAAACATATTAGCTATAAATCCTAGGAAAAAGAAGGTCAAAATCAGTATTATAAGAGATATCCAGTTAAACCCAAGACTAAATCCTTGAGTAGTATTTTGCCAACGCAAAATCCAGAAATAATTATTGCCAATAATAAACGAAGGTACTTCTAAGATTTTCAATAGTGGTATCAGCAAAAAACTAGAAATTAAAAGCAGACACAAAGCCATTAAGGTCAGATTTAACAAGTATTTAACAACTGAACGAGGTCTACTTTTATCAGTTTGATCAAAAGGAAGCTCTCGACAAGTCACATTAGCAGGTGCATAAATTGCCACACCTTCTTCCCTATCTTCAACTCGAATTGATTGTGGACAACGTAATAATTGCACCGCCATCCAAATATCGCCAATTGCACCTCCTGTATTGAATGCAATTACCCAAATTAACCAAGGTGCTTGGGGAAAAATTGCTAGTAGTAGTAAACCAATAATATCAATCACTATTAATGGTGCTAGACCAATTACAATAAAACTATTGCGGCGGAAGAAATTACCAGGTGAAGTTGCATAAGCTAAAGGTAATAAATATTTAACTTTCAATCCATAACGTGGCGAACCACCAAAGGCAGCGAATGCAATTCCATGCACGAATTCATGAATAATAATAGTTCCAAAAGTAATCACAAATAAAACCACAAAGGGGATAATTCCTCGCCAAGGTTCACCTTCAGAACTTTCTACATTAAAAATCAGCGTTTCTCCGTGAATAATAGCGTAATACCAACTTGCACCTGCTGCTGCTAGTATTAACAGTAATGAACCTAAGGTAGTCCAAATTAGTGATATTTCTGGAGTAAGCTCAAATACGTAAATTGGCTGATGGCGATTTGTCAGATTCATAAATCATTACTCTTTGCTACCCTTATTTTCCAGACTAATCATTTCCCGTGTTTCTTTCCTCACTCTCTGGGTTTATATTAACGAGTTATTTTGATGTAAATTTTATGTAATTTACTCAAACATCAAAATTGGTCTGTAAGGTTAAAAATTAAAAAAAAGATTGTTGCAAGTAAAAATTACAAATAATAAATATTTGGCGTTGCTGAATTAAGGGATGAAATTGCACGTATTGAAATTTAAAACTTCTTATCCTTTTTGCGCCTCTGGGTGTTAGCGTTTGCGTTGGCGTAGCCTCTCGTAGAGAAAAGGGGCGTAGCCCGATGAATAATCCCGCATTTATGCAACACCAAATATTTTATTTGTAAAACTGCAAATTCTCTGTGGAAAGTACAACATTTTTATTTAAAAGCTTGTTGTAGTTGTTGATTATTCAGAGATTTAATTAAACTCAAAGGTAGTGGTTTCTGACTAATAGTTTTAGTATAATCTGCGCTGAGGTAAGAAAGATAGCTTGGCTGTTGGGCAGCATAAGTTTTGAAAAAAGGAACGCTTAAAGCTTCAACATAGCTACGTGCTAATGCAGGACTAGAACCAATTACTTGTGTAGGAACCGGAACAACTGCATTTGATGATTCTGCAATAGTTGAAAAGTGCGTACCGCCATTTATTAGCGCTAAATACTTATTGGGAGTAGTTAACCAAGTGAATGGTTTAATCTGTTCTGGTAAAGCTGGAGCTACTGTATCATTACTGCCAGATACAATCATCACCGGAATTTTAATTTGGCTAAGACTGTCTTGCCCAAAAATCTGGCTATCAACAGGATTAATGGCAATAATCGCCTTCACTCTCGAGTCAGATAAATTATATTGAGCCTGTGGTAAACCTATAGCCAAGCACTGAAAAAATAACGAAATATTTAATGTATCTTCTGGGGCTGGACAGTCTTTTTCTAGTTGTGAAAAATTAATCTTTGCACCCGCCAATGCTAAAGCTGTATAACCACCGTATGATTGTCCAACTACACCAACCTGGTCTAAATTTAAATGTCCTCTAAATGCTGGGTTAGATTGTGATAAACGAGTGAGTTCATCTAGTAAATATTTCACATCTAAAGGTCGGTCAACAAATTCTCTAGGGTTAGTAACTCTATCTGCTGTACCTGATAATAATGCTTGCAACTGCTGAGAATTGCTACCAGGATGTTCGGGAACAGCAACCACAAAACCATAGGAAGCGAGATGTTCAGCTAAATATGCAAAACTGTTTCTGTCAGAACCTAACCCATGCGAAATTACAATTATTGGGCAAGGTTTTTGAGTTTTTGGTAAATAAATATCAGCAGGAAAAGTCCGACTACGTGATACATCATTGAGCGTAATAGTCTGCTTTTGCCAAGTAAAACTTCCTGGTTGTCTTAGGTTTATTAATGGTGCAACCTTATTTGTAGAAACAGTAGTTGCTTGTTGTTGAGATTGTTGGTTAATTAATGCTACCGCCTCCTGGGTTTGATTTACCAAATCCTGTAATGTATCTGCAATTTCCAAACTCCGTGCCAAATTAATAGAAATTGATGGAGCAGGAAATTTTTCTAGCACATCTAAAAGGGTAAAATCTTTTGGCTCTGTGGCTGCTGCTAAAATTAGTGCTGCACGAATTGCATAGAAACCTGATAAATGAGATTCTGTCTGAATAACTTTTCCTAAATTTGTTAACAGTCGCTCACCAATTGGCGTATAAAGAAACTGAGAAATTTCTGTGGCATTTAAAGAAATTGGAGTTACTAAGACTTTTCGTAATCGAGTTAGTTGCTTTTTATTTATAGAATTCGTATATGTAGCTAAATCCTCATCCACCTTACCTGTTTTAGCATAGGTATCAAGTGATTTAATTGGAATAGATTCTTCTAAAAGACCGTAAGAAAAATTTAGGCGCTCTGCACCTAAAGCCGGACGAACAGTTATTGTAGGCAAGATACTAATGCCAAAGGTGGCTAAAGCTAATTGTATACAAAGTGCTTTTTTTTCTACAAAATTACTATTTTTTATCTGCTTAACACCTTTTATTGCAGCAAAATATTTTCTGGTATTGCGTATACGGAAATATTTAGTAATTCTCGTTGGAACTGTATCAAAATTTAGCAATGGTGACTTCTTCATATTTATGAATTGGTATTACAAAATAAAATTTTCAGAAATTAAAATTTCGTAAAGATTAACATCGTCTTCTAGCAAACAGGCATGACCACTATCAGGTAAAATCTTGATTTGATGATTAGGAAAAATCTTAGCTAAATGTTGTGCTTCTTCTACTGAAGGTAAAAGCCGATCAGATTTACTAGCAATTATTAAGACAGGTTGAGTAGTTTGAGATATTTTTCGCTTGTCAACATCAAATTGTCTCATCAAAGTTAAACGCTGATTAGCTGTTGATTGAGGTGCAGAACGGGTTGATTTTAGAAGGGCTTCTTTAGCAGTAGATGAAATTTTACTTAAATGAGCCAGAAAAGGCAAAGCTATAAAAGATGAGAACTTATAAAAGAATTCTGGTGTCAACGGAAATAAAAGTGAACCTATAATTAACCAAGGTACACGAGAAAAAGAAGAAGCAGAATTAATTAAAATAACTCTTGTAAATAGTTGCGGAAATTTCTCTAAAACTTTTAGCGCCAAGCAACCCCCAAATGATTCGCCACAAAGGTAAACAGATGAACGTGGTGCTTTTTCTAGTTCTAGCTGAGTTAAAGCAGCTACTTGTTGTGTCATTTCATCCCAACCTTTTAAATCATCCGGTGGAATTACAAAACAACGTACATCAAAAGCAGTATCTAAACCTGCTGTTTGAATATACATCAATTCTTTTCCCGTCTCATCCATCCCTGGTAGAAATACAAATAAGGGGTAGCTAGGATTAGATGGTTGAGTATTTATAAAATAAGAATGACTGCGAACTTTAGATAGCATATTAGATTAATATCGATGATAGTTATGAAAGAATTTGAATTAAGAATCAACTAATTTAGCAACAGTACTATTTTTGTCGTCAACTATTTGTGTATTGATATAATCATTGGTTGATTGTAAACACTTTTGATCGGGTGGACTAGTTAAACTTAAATTAAGCAGGCTGGCAGCCCAACCAGCTGTCAGCCCTTGGAAAAAGACTGTCATCATAATTGTCAAAAATACTAAAGCTTTAATCGAATCACCGCCATTAATACCGTGTTTTGCAAGTGAAACTGCAAACAAAGAAGCTAAGGAAGCAGCTACAATTCCACGAGGAGCAACCCAACATAAAAATAATTGCTGTTGCCAAGTGTAACCTTGATTCCAAGTAGATATCAAAACATCAACAGGACGCACTATCAACATCAAGACTAAAACCGTCAGCACACTACCCCAACCCAAAGCGAAAACACTTGCAATTGATAAATCTGCTGCTAATAAAATAAACAATACTGAATTAGATAAAATGCTCAACTGTTCATTAAAGCGACGCAGCAAAGGCTCTGAAGATAGGTGACTAGCTCTTAAAACTATTCCCATAACTACAGCAACCACTAAACCAGATTCACCCTGCAACACCTGCGCTAAACTAAATAAACCCCAAACACTAGCTAAAACAACTAGATTTTTTAGCTCTCGCAAGAGGAATTTATCTTGCTTGAGAAGTTGAGATAGTAACCAGCCTCCGCTGATACCAATTGCTCCACCGATACCCAAACGCAAAACCAAACCTTTAATTAAGATTAGGGGTTGCACACTTCCACTCTGGACAAAGTGCAGCACAATTACAGACAAAATTGCACCAATTGGATCAATAAAAACGCCTTCTCCTTCTAAAAGTGTTGCAACTTGTTTTTCAACACCAATTTGTTTGAGTAGAGGATTAATCACTGTTGGGCCTGTGACGACTACTAAAGAAGCATAAAGAAAAGCAATTGTCCAAGGAAATTCACTAAGCCAGTGTGCAGCTATTCCAGCCCCCAATAAAGTAATTAACACTCCCAAAGTAACAAGATTGCGAAGACTAGTAGAAACTGCTTTTAATTCTCCTAGTTGTAAATTTAAACCACCTTCAAATAAAATCAGCGCCACTGACAGCGAAACTACAACTTCTAACCCTACACCTAACAAAGATGGATCTAAGAAAGCTAAACCATCTCGCCCTAGAAGAATCCCAAATAAAAGTAGTAAGACAATGCTAGGAATTTGAAAATAACCAGCAAAAACTTGAGCAGCAATACCAGCCACAACCGTTACACTGATCAAAATAGTAATCTGCAAGGATTCTTCCATAAGAAAAACTTCAAATTTTGCTGTACAACCTCCTATGCTCAAAAGCAAAAACTATCAGCAAGTTGGGTAACTTGTTGATGTAAAATTTTCGGTTCATAACACAGTTTTGATAAAAACTTTGTAAGAATTCAGCACCCAGGAGCGGAGCCGGAGACGCTCCGCCTCCGGTCAGAAGTCAGAATTTAGAAGTAATTTAGTAGATGAGTAAATTGATTCATCAAAATTATTTAACCCTTCTGACTCCTGAATTCTGACTCCTGAATTCTGACAAAACTCTAAACATTAGCTAAAGCTTTTCCTGGTACTAATTCTACCTTCACCCAGCCTGGTTGCCGTTTGTCAAATGCCTTGTATGCATCAAGAACTGACATTAGCGGTTCAATTTGAGTTAAGACTTTTGTGGGGTCTACTGTGCCATTACGAACCAAATCTACCAAAGTAGGAATATACTTGCGGTGATTACAATTACCCATGTTTATAGTCAGATTTTTGTTCATCGCCATGCCAATAGGGAAGAAATTGTGGCTTGGTGGATAAACTCCAATAATTGAGAGTGTACCAGCTTTGGCTAATGCTTGAACTGCCCACTCTAATACTTGAGAAGGAGCATTACCAGGATGCCAATTGCCATTTTGCGGATTAGTTTTAGGGGCAATTTGTTGTAACTGCTGCTGAAATTGTTTTGCTTCTTGTCGGGCTTTTACAGCTGCTGGGCCACTATCAGGAGCATTCGCATCTACACCAACTGCATCGATCGCTCGATCCACCCCTATTCCCCCAGTCAGTTCGCGGATCGCCTCAATCGGATCTTCGGCATTATAATCGATGACTTCTGCGCCTAAATCACGCGCCATTTCCAATCGTGAGGGAATTGTATCCACTGCAATGATGCGTCCTGCACCAAACAGCTTGGCGCTGACGATCGCAAACTGCCCAACGGGGCCACAACCAAATATAGCTACTGTATCTCCTGGTGTAATCTCTGCAATATCGGCTCCAAAGTATGCCGTAGGGAAGATGTCAGACAACAGAATTGCTTGGTCGTCTGTAACCTCTTTTGGTAGTTTGACTAACCCTGCATTGGCGTAAGGAATCCGAGCATATTCAGCTTGCAATCCATCAAAGGGGCCAGCGGCTTCTGGGCCTCCGAAAAAGGCTGTGCCAGCATTATGTCCGTGGGGATTAGCGTTATCACATTGAGCGTGATACCCTGTACGGCAGTAAGAGCAGTAGCCACAGGCAATTGTTGAGGGAACGACGACGCGATCGCCTACCTTAAGATTCCTGACATTAGAACCAATCTCTTCAACAATACCGACCCCTTCATGTCCGAGAATAGTACCGGGTTTCATCCCTGTGAATGTTCCCCGAATCATGTGTAAATCTGTGCCACAAATTGCACTGGCAGTCAATCTAATTATCGCGTCTGTTGGGTCTTTAATTTTTGGCTCTGGTACGTTATCTAATCTAATATCTCCAATGCTGTGAAAAACTACAGCTTTCATGACAAATGCTCCTATATTTATGAGGTTTACATTTCAAAACAAAACTCTGTGCGGTAATTTTATCTCCTACAAAAAAGAGAAAATCTTTATGTAATTTAGTCATGACTACTTATAACAAAATTAAACTTTATGTAGTTAAATCCAAAATAAGATTAAGTTTACTTTAGCCTACAAGACATACACACTCAGACACTATAGTATCGATATTGCTATAGTTTCTTATCGTCCTTTAGAAAGATATAAACTGTGGAGAGTGTGGATAGTAAGTGACTTGCAAAAATAATTTAATGATGGTGCTTGGCGTGATGGATTTTCCAGAGAAATTTAACAAAACCGAACTAGACAATTTTACACAATATATCTCTATCTCAAGAAATATTTTCTTACCAATTCAACATCTACATTTAAATAGAGGGGAAACTATACATAATTAATGTCACTGTCTTTACGGGAATGCAAGCCGAACATACAGTTAAAGTGAGTGGAGAAGCCAAAGAAATTTTAGAGAATCACGAACACTTTCAAATAACTTCTAAGTTAGTGTTTGTAGTGTTGTGGATTTGGCGCTGTATTACAAGAGAAAGGATGGCGAAATTTGCCATTATTTATTTTGTCATTACAGCGATCGCAGTCGGTGCAATTTTCTATGGCGCTCACTATGGCGGAGAATTAGTGTATGAATACGGTGTGGGTACAGCAGTACAGCCTGCTGTATAAAAACAGAAAAAGGCAAAAGAAATTTATTTTAGCTGATTGCCTTGTCCCATACATTGAAATAAGCATTGTTTAACATCAATGTAATTACCTAAAATAGTAGAGCTACTCCATACTTGGTGTTTCTTCAAATTGAACCATTATCAAAACAGCTGGCCCATCGCCTACGGTTCCAGAGAGATGACCCTTACGGCCTTGTGCATCCTCCTTTGTACCCTGATCTTCTCCAAAGGAAATTTCGCCAACACCCATCTCGACTCGCTGTCCGTCCATAGTCTCCACAAACCAGCGTCCTGACAAAGGGATGATCCACTGGGGTTTCGGGTTTTCATGCCAGTTACCAACCCATCCCACAGGTAGCACAGTGAAGGTGATTGTAGCACCAGACTGTTTCAAATTAGAAAGCCACTGCGGTGAAGTATCCGGGGCTATGCCTTTTTGAATGAAGTCTTCAATTTGACGACGGGATTGGTGACTTATACCGTCGTCGTCAGCCCAGACGTGCCAGTATTCAATTGTTGGTTTCGGTGATGAGTTATTCTGCATAATAATGGCTCTTTTTGATCCGAAATGTATTGAAAGGCGAACTAGAAATTAGGAATTACGAAATTCTAATCGTATAATTGCGTCCTTCCCATTTGCTGCTTTTAATCCAGAAAAAGCTAAAGTTGATGGGCTGTTGCTGATTATCATAAAGTTTAAACAAGTTTTTTGCTGGTGCAATAGCGAGGCTCGATACCTGGTGAACCAAATGCTTGTCCTTGACCAAGAATTTTTATCATAATTTATTGTAGAGTTCAGCGCTGTAATTGATATTTATTTGATTAAAATTTATTGAGAAGTTTGAGAAGTTCTTCGAGCAGTGGTTAAGGATTTAGCTTCAATAAAAATTTGTTTGATCTCAGGATGCTTTTGGCGAATGTTTGCTTCTAAACTTTCTACAGTTAAAGCTATTTCTTCACCTGTAAGATTGTGAGAGAATTGAAGTTCTAAGTTGAGTAATACTTCTTTGGGAGCAAGTTGCATTGTTAGCACTCGGATAACTTCTTTCACTCCTGGTTCCGTTTTTGATAAAGAACGGATATTAGCTATAGTTTGAGGCTCGGCACTTTCACCAACTAATAATCCTTTACTTTCTCTCGCTAGTACCACTGCTACTATAGCTAAGATAATGCCAATAATAATTGAGGCGATACCGTCCAAATAAACATTATTAAATAGATGACCTAAAAATATGCCTATTAAGGCAACAAATAAACCTAAAATCGCCGCAGTATCCTCAAATAATATTGTAATTACTGTGGGGTCTTTACTGCTTTTGATAGCCTGCCAAAAATTTTGTTTACCCTTCGTCGGCAAAAACTCTTTTAAAGCTACAGTCCAAGAAAAACCCTCCAATAATATTGCCATACCTAACACAATATAATTCCACATTGGGTCTTCTAAAGGGCTAGGGTTAATTAAATGAGTAATTCCCTCATAAATTGACATCCCGCCACCAATGGCAAAGATGAGGATAGCAACGATAAAAGTCCAGAAATAAAGTTCTTGACCGTAACCAAAAGGATGACTATCATCTGCTGGTTTTTGGCTCCTGCTAATTCCCAGCAAAAGTAATAGTTGGTCGCTAGTATCTACGATTGAATGAATACCCTCAGATATCATGGCAGAACTGCCAGTAATAGAAGCAGCGACAAATTTAGTAATAGCGATCGCTAAATTCGACCCCATCGCCGCAAAGATTGTTTTTTTAGATGAATCAGTTGCCATGATTGTAAATATTAGCTTCTAAACATTTTTATCAATTATCAGAATAGTTTTAGAGCAATTCCTAATTTGTAGTAGAAACTTCTAATCCACCATCAAGATAGGTAACTTCCCATTGAGTTTGTTCGCCATCGCGCCAAAAGCGTAATCCCACCGTAGCGTCTCCCACGGACAAATTTGTGAGTTCTAAATCGGGTAAGAAATCTGGTAGATTTGGCTGTACTTTTAACTGTGGTTTTGAAGCATCAGCTTCGAGTCCTAAAATAGTACGAATGAGTAAGAAAATTGAACCAGCAGCCCAAGCTTGGGGTATATTAGCGTCTGGGTAGGGGACTGGAAAGTTATTATCTTGGCGTTCAATTCCCGCAAACAATTCTGGCATTCGCCCAGCTTGAAAATAACTAGCAGCAGCAAAAATACCCTCGGCGATGCGATTAGCTTCTTGGTGATAGCCGTATCGCTTTAATCCTGCGGCAATAATAGAGTTATCGTGAGGCCAAACACTACCCCGTTGATAACTAATCGGGTTATATGCCGGATTTTCAGATGAAAGAGTCCGTACACCCCAACCACACCACATATCTGGTTGAAAAAGTCGGTTAACAAGTTTTTTTGCTCGTTCCTGTGGGACAATACCAGACCAGAGGAGATGACCAGGATTTGAGGCGATAGACTTAATTTGTTGCTTGTTATTATCTAAGCCCAGACAGTAAAAGCCTTCCTCTTCCATCCAAAAGCGATCGTTGAATCGTTGATAAAGTTCTTCGGCTTTTTGACGTAGCTTTTTGGCTTGTTCTTTTTCGCCCCAAACTTCATAAATTACAGCTGCCCTCAGCCATGCATCATAAACGTAACCTTGCACTTCACACAAAGCGATTGGCGGCTCAACTAACTGCCCATCAGGGTAAACTATTGCATCACCCGAATCTTTCCAACCTTGATTGCGTAATCCTTTTGACGAATGAGTTAAATACTCAACAAAGCCATCGCTGTCAAAGTCGCCGTATTTGTCAATCCAATTTAGGGCCTTTTCAAGTGGCGCTCGACACTCATCAAGCATACTGACATCGGCGTTCCAGTTATAGGCTTCAGCTAAAGTAACAATCCAAAGGATGGTAGTATCTACTGTTCCGTAGTAGGGATGATATGGAAGTAGATTTAATGTAGTTAACTCATCGCGGCGCATTTCGTGCAGCATTTTGCCCGGTTGGGCATCGTGCCAATCATCCAACTCAGTTGCTTGGAGTTGAGCCAGTTTGAGTAACGTGCCACGGGCAAATTCATGATAAACTGCGATCGCTTGCAAGCTAGCAATTATTGAGTCACGCCCAAAAACAGCAACAAACCAGGGAATACCAGCAGCAGGCATCCAAAATTGATGTCCATTATCATCCACCTCAATGCGTAACGCTCCCATATCTGCGATCGCTTGCTGATAGTATTCGGCAATTTCAGCATTAGACGATCGCAACTTTGTGGCATTAGTCAGAAATTCATCCCTAACCTTTCCCGCTTTTGTATTGTGAGGTACAGCGCAGGTATTTTGAGGTTTGAAAACTTTTCCATCTGCTAAGGCTGTAAAATTGACACAAGTGTGCCATGTTTTCCCAGGAGCGATGACCACATCAAACATTAAACGACCATTGGCATAGCGTGGCTTAGAAGTACCACAAACTGGCTCAATCACAATACCTCGCAAGAAAGAGCCGTTGCAATATTCAGTAGTGAGTACACCATTTTTCCATGTGGTTTGTATTTGACCTCGCGTTAATATTTGTTGTGATTTAACATCAAAAATATCCGCGAAATCAGAACGCACAGCTAGCATTAATTGAAATTTAACAACTTCATTGTGATAGTTAGTTATATCAATATCTTCATGCATACCTTCCACAATGTCTCGCCCAACGGTTACAAGCAAACTACCAGGGGGTAAAGAGCCGTTGATAATAGGAAGTTGTGGGTTAGTAAATTGATAAAGGGCATCATGATGGCTGATATTGCTAGAGGCTAACAGCGAAAGTCGGCAGCGGTTGAGGGAAATTTCGTAGTAAGAAATTAGCCGTGTGTCCCAAACAAAAAAACCTTGAGGTAAATTTTCGTCGATGGAACCATCACTAGCCGTTACTAAAAAAGAGGAACCATCGTTAATAGTTATTAAACCCGAATTGACAGTAACTTTTGTAGGCATTCTCAATTAACCATTCTCTGTAAAACCTGGATATAAAGTCATTCCACCATCTACAAATAGTGTTGTACCGTTGACATAATCAGAGTCATCAGAAGCCAACCAAACTGCTGCTTTAGCGATGTCCTCTACATCTCCCACACGTTTTGCTGGAATTAGTTTTAGTAAATTCGCCTCTGCTTGTGGGGTATCCCAAGCTGATTTGTTAATTGGGGTTTTGATTGCACCAGGCGCAATACTATTAACACGAATTTTGTGGGGGGCAAGTTCTTGGGCAATACTTTGCATCATCATATTAATGCCACCCTTGCTAGTAGCATAATTAACATGACCTGCCCAAGGAATTACCTGATGTACGGAACTCATACAAATAATTTTACCTGCCGCACAAGAAATATCAGGCTTCACACCTCGACGCAAGAATTCCTTCGCAGCTTCCCTAGCACACAAGAATTGTCCCGTTAGATTTATCCCAATCACTGCATTCCATTGATCGAGGGTCATATCTATAAATGCTGAGTCTTTTTGAATGCCCGCATTACTTACTAAAATATCAATAGTGCCAAATTGTTTAATGGTCTGGCTGAACATTGCCTTTACTTGGTCTTCTTTGCTGACATCGGCTTGAATAGCGAATGCTTCTCCATTAGTAGCTTTGATATCATCGACAAGTTTTTGGGCTTCTTCAGCTTCAGAATGATAGTTAATAGCTACTGCTGCACCTGATGCAGCCAAAGAGCGAGCGATCGCTTCACCAATTCCAGAACTAGCACCCGTCACAAGTGCTTTTTGACCTTTAAGTAGGTAAGGGGAATAACTCATAATACTTTTTCAGAATTTTTGCTATGTATTTTCATTTGCAAAGTTTGAGGATGGCTGATATTGAAAACTTATGATTGAATCCAAATTGAAGCAAGCTGTCCGACATTTAAATTTTTATACTAATTACACATTTTGCTTATGTGTTTAATTTTTGACAGCTATTTTGATGATTCTGTCATTACTTTAGAGGTTTGCCTGAATTAACGCTTCTAGCCATTGGAATAATAAATATCTCTACCGAAAGAACTATAAAAGTTTCATCACGATTTCATTATTGGATGAAATCTTTAAAGGATAAAGTCAGTTGAATGTATTTCTGAAGCTAGAGAGAAACTTTATAATATTTTTTTATGTTGATTGATTTATACAAGACTCAGATTGAATTTTTGCGAAGCTAGTACAGAATAAGTACAAAGTCTGTTGAATATGTCTAGTCAAACCGATGTACAAGTACAAAGAATTAGAGCTATTGGCTTAACCGTGACAAACTGCGATCGCTCTTGGGAATTCTATACACAAGCACTTGCTTTTGAACTCGTTTCTGACATTACTGTTGAAGGACAGGATTACAATGATTTAGAAGGTGTAACTGGGGCAAAAATTCGCATTGTCACTTTACGATTAGGTGATGAACTTATCGAGTTGATGGAGTATATTAATATCCAGGGTAAACCCATCCCCAGGGATTCACAAAGTAATGACCTGTGGTTTCAACATCTGGCGATTGTCGTGAGTGATATGGATCGCGCTTATGCACAAGTGTGTTCATTTCCCATTCAACCGATTTCAGTTGCGCCGCAGACAATACCACCTGGAAATGAAGCATCAGCTGGTGTCCGCGCTTTTAAGTTTAAAGATCCTGATGGACATGATTTAGAGTTAATTTGGTTTCCGCCTGATAAAGGACAAGATAAATGGCATCAAAACACGAATCGCTTATTTTTAGGAATAGATCATAGTGCGATCGCAATTTCTAACACCGAGCAGAGTCTACACTTTTACCGCGATCTTCTGGGAATGCAAATCGATAGCCACAGTCTCAACTGGCGTGCAACCCAAGCGCGTATGGATAATTTACCAGGAGCAGAAGTCAAAATTACAGGACTGCGACCTGCTCAAGGTGGCGTAGGGATTGAGTTGTTAGACTATCTTGTACCCCCTAAAGGTCGTCCTATACCCAGTGATTGGAAAAGTTCCGATATTGCAACGGTGCAAGTCCAAATCATCGTTTCCGACATCGAGCAGATTGTAGATAAGCTGCGTCAGCACAAAGTTCAGTTGGTTTCGCCCAGAATTGTGCAGTTTGCAGATAGCTCCCAGCCTTATAAGCAGGGTTGTCTAGTTAAAGATCCAGACGGACATACAATATTGCTGCTTACCCAATAGTGAAACCAAAGTCAGGAAACAACTATTGTTAGAGGGTGCTAAAAGCTTTGATGTCTTCAAACTTAGCTTGTTTTTGCATTTCGTAGCTAATGCGATCGCAAACTAATTCGCATAAATCAAATTTGAAAAATCTTATCCTATTAGGCTGTATGCCAGACCAAACAGTACAATCAGAGTCACAATTACATAGAAAAAATGGTTTTTCTCAACACCAAGCTCAGGGAACTACATTAGCTTTACTTGTTCCTCCTATTGATATCTTGGCTGCATGGACTTATTACAAACAAGGCTATGTAGACATTAAGATAGCTACATTGCTCTGTATAGGTTTTGTATTAGGTGGGTGGTTTGGAGCAAAAATAGGAACAGAATTATCGAATGTAATTTTGGCGAGAATTTTTGGAGTTTTACTACTGGGAAGTGCTATCAGAGTCATGTTTATAAATCCAGGCGATTCTAATTTATAATTTATTTCTTCTGTTCAATTGTTTTTGCTGTTATATTGGGGAATCTTTACTGTAAAAATTGTTCCAACACAAACCTCACTTTCTACATAAATTTCTCCTTGATGCAGTTCAACACATTTTTTAACCACAGCCAACCCTAGTCCAGTACCAACAATTTTGCTCACATTCTCAGCACGATGAAAAGGCTCAAATAAATGCTGCTGAAATTCGGAGGGGATACCTATGCCAGAATCTTTCACTTGGAAAAGTATTGCGTCTGATTCACATCTGAGAATTAACAATATATCTAACTCTTCTGGTGAGTATTTTATAGCATTAGAAAGTAAATTACTGAGAATTGAGTAGAGCAAATTCTCATCTAATTGGGCATGAGTACAGTTACTTTGCGTGACAAATTTAATCGGATGTTGTGGTTGATTGCAAAACTGGATGTCTTCAATTAAGTTAAGACAAAATGCTTCCAAATCTATAAGTTCTGGATGAAATTCAAGTTTACCAGCTTCTGCCCTAGTCAAAGTCATAATATCTGTCAGCAATTGATTCATTGACCGAGCTGAAGATTGAATCCGATGTAAATTTTTGACTTTCTTTTCTTCTGTCCACTGCTGGTTGCTCTGAGCTAACAATTGAGCCGAGCCTAAAATTATACTTAAAGGTGTGCGGAATTCATGGGAAACCATCGAAAAAAAACGCAGTTTTAGTTCGCTGAGTTCTTTTTCTTGAGCTAATGTCCGTTGAAGAGCTTCTGCTTGTTGGCGCTTAACTAATTGTTGATAAAGCAAGGCGTAAACAGCTAACAAAATAGCAAAACTTAGCACAGTACCCAAGAATTCAATCAACATCCGGTTGTGAATATTTTGCTGAGAATGTTTAACCGATATTTCTAGTAACTTTTCTTCCCTAGCCTGTAACTGAGCCAAAGTTTGGCGGATTTCGCCACGAGTTTGGTTAATTCGCGTAGCTTGTATAGCAAAGGTTGATTTGCCTACTTGTTGCAGGTTAAGCGACTTTTTGGAAAGTTCAACTCTTTGAGAAATTAAGACTTTAAGTCTCATTAGTTGCTGCTGTTGAGAAGAGTCATCAGCAAGTTGTTGTTGTAACTTTTCGACTTTTGCATCTAAGCTTTGGATTGCCTGATCGTAACGTTTAAGTTCTGATCGCTCTCCAAACAGAATATACCCTCTACGTCCAGCTTCAGCATCAGTCAGGGTAGCAAAGATATCGATCAGGCTTTTCATTACCTCATGTGTGTGCTTTACTTTATTGCTACTTTCAATTAATTGAGTAGCATTTTGGTAAGAAATAAAGCTGACAATACCCATTAATAAAAAGGATAAGCCAAAACCAGAGGCAATCCATTTTCTTTCTAGCGACCATTTCATAACGCTACCTTTAAACTACCCTATTTTTACCCGATATTTGCCCCTTAATTCTTCAAATTATTGTTAGATTAATAATTGAATTAACCTCTTATACACTATATATTCTCCCAACCATTTTAATTATTTGGTTTGGAGAATTTTAATTTTGAGCTATCTTTACCAACAAACATATTATATATAGTAGCCGAATTTGATTCATCAACTTACTTGTGTGGTACGCTTTACTCAGTGTAAGCGCGATAGACAGGCTTACCATCAATCCGATAGTGTGGGATTGATGGTAAGCCTGACAAAGGCTATGCGTTAGGCTGAGTACAGCACCTGGCTTTCTTGCAGATAGAGCAATACAGTTTAGAAGATTATAGTTTACAGAGGTTTTGGAAAAAGTTTTTTGTTTCTTTATGTTTAACCAGTTATTACCCGATTTCTACCCGATTTCTACCTGATTTTTCAACATATAAGGTGTACAGTTCAAAAAAGAGAAAAATTCCGATAAATATTTCAGTGTTGGTGAAACTTATATGTCTCGTTCTCCAGTTAATATTGCTAACATTGTTCTGACTCATGACCAGTATCATAAGCTCAAAGTTTATGCAGACAATCATCAAATATCTATTCACGAATCAATTCGGTTACTTATTGATTCTCTTCCTGAACCCTCTCAACCCAGGAAAAATTTAAACACAAGGTATTTGTTGCTATCTTCGAGAAGATTTCTGCAAAGCTTTTTTGATGTTCAAAATTAGCTGCTATAACTTGCTGACAGAAAATGTATAAATTTCCTAGTAGAGTAAAAGCTAAAACTTATCATAATCCAGTATTGAAAAAGCAGCAGAAGGATTATAGGCAAGATTCAAGAAATAGATTTTCCACTAATACCCAAAGCCAAATATCGAATACTAGAGAAAGACTATTTGTAGTTTGGTGCATATTAATGGTAGCAGGATTAGGACTGGCTATCAATTTGTATCAATTGCAAATTGTGCAGGGAACAAAACTTACCAAGAAAGCCCGAAACCAGCAAATGGTGACTTTGCGACCTTTTACGCCTCGACGAATGGTTGTAGATCGCAATAATCATGTCTTAGCTCTTGACCGGATTGTGTATACTCTATACGCCCATCCACAACTGTTTCAAAAATCGCAAGAGGAAATAGCACAACGCCTAGCTGTAATACTTAATAAAAATGCTGATGAATTAGGCAAAATATTTCAAGGTCAAAAAACTGGTATTTTGCTGGACTCTGCTGTCCCAGAAGAAATTGCTACTCAAATAACCGCATTGCACCTCAATGGCTTGGAACTAACTCAGAAATACTTACGATTTTATCCACAAGAAGATTTAACCGCAGATGTAGTGGGTTACATCAATACAGAACGTCAAGGTCAAGCTGGCGTAGAATACAGCCAAGAAAATTTATTAGCGCGTTCTGCACAAACTATAAAACTCAGGCGCGAAGGAAACGGAGCATTACTATCAGATGATGCGCCTGTGGGATTTCTCAGTGTTGATGATCTGCAACTACAACTGACTATTGATAGCCGCATCCAACGGATAGCGCGTACAGCACTCAAACAGCAAATGGAAAAGTTTGGGGCGAAACGCGGAGCAGTAATTGTCATGGATGCGTTAGATGGTTCATTGCTGGCTTTAGTATCTGTGCCCAGTTATAACCCCAATCAATACTCCAAAGCTGATATCTCACTGTTTAAAAATTGGACAATAGCAGATCTTTATGAACCAGGATCGACTTTCAAGCCTTTGAATGTGGCGATCGCATTGGAGACTGGTGTAATTAAACCAGATGATGTGTTTGACGATCCTGGTTTTATGAGAGTTGCCGATCGCATTATTAAAAATGCCGAGCAAAACAGCGATCGCATAATTAATATTGCTCAAATTTTACAACACTCTAGCAATGTTGGCATGGTGAAAATTATGCAACGATTGCCACCTTCAATCTATTACCAATGGCTCCAACGTTTAGGGCTAGGAGAAAGCATAAATACAGATTTGCCATTTGCAGTTAGTAGTCAGCTTAAAAGCCAAGAAAAATTTAGAGCCTCACCTATTGAAGCGGCGACGGCTTCCTTTGGACAAGGCTTTTCCTTGACACCACTACAACTAGTGCAATTGCAAGGAGCTTTAGCTAACGGTGGCAAACTAGTCACACCTCATGTAGTTAAAGGACTGATTGATAGTCAAGGACAGATGCATTATTTACCCACTTTACCAACACCACGCCAAATTTTCTCACCCATGACAACTCAACAGGTGATTCAAATGATGGAAACAGTGGTGGAAAAAGGCACAGGAAAAGCATCAAAGATTGCGGGCTATCGTATAGCTGGCAAAACTGGTACGGCTCAAAAAGCTAGTTCTACTGGTGGTTATAAAAGAGGCGCTTATATCACCAGTTTCTTGGGGATATTACCAGCCGAATCTCCTCGTTATGTAGTTTTAGCATTGGTAGATGAGCCGAAAGGAGCAAATGCTTACGGTGGTACTGTCGCCGCACCAATTGCTCAATCTGTGATCAGCGCACTGATTCCCCTTGAGCAGATTTCGCCAAGTCCAGGAGTCAAGTAAATATATGACATTGGGAATATTGCTTTGGCGATCGCGCTAATTTATCTTAAAACTTAGGGTGCTAAATTCTTTTTTAATACAACTATCAACAACAGAAAAATTAGAATTTTTAATCACTGATTTCTTAACTCAATTATTTATAAATCAACTTGGTATTTTCAGAAACTTTATTTCAGTTAAATTTACAAATAAGGAAGTAAAATTGCCGTGTCTTCGTATAAAAAATTTACCAACAAAACATCACAAATTCAGACTTTACCTAACCTGGAGTTTTGGAAAGGAGTTGGTCAAGTAGCGGGTGGTACGCTCCTATCAATTACTATGCTGTCAAGTTCTGTGTTAGCGGGAGGATTAGTTGGGTTAGCTATTAGTTTCCGGAATCTGCCAGATGTGAGACAACTACGAAACTTTTTCCCCTCAGAAACAACTTATATATATGATATTAAAGGCAAGCTTTTAGCACGTATACATGGGGAAGCTAATCGACAAGTAGCGCCCTTAGATGCAATTTCTCCCAATTTAAAACGAGCTGTATTAGCTAGCGAAGACAGCAGTTTCTATGAGCATCACGGGATTAACCCCGTCGGTATTGGACGTGCGGCGATTACTAACTTAACATCTGGAGATGTGCGAGAAGGTGGTTCTACAATCACCATGCAGTTAGTGAAAAATTTATTTTTATCTCAAAAGCGTGCTGTTACCCGAAAAATCGCCGAAGCAGTATTAGCCATTCGGTTAGAGCAAGTTCTTAGTAAAGACCATATATTAGAGATGTACCTCAACCAAGTTTACTGGGGACACAATAATTATGGTGTGCAAACAGCAGCACGCACTTACTTTAACAAATCAGCCGCAAATTTGACTCTAGGGGAAGCTGCAATGATGGCAGGTTTAATTCCCGCTCCAGAAGAATTTAGCCCGTTTGTCAACATGAAATTGGCTAAACAAAGACAAAAAGAAGTACTGGGGCGAATGTTAGAATTAAATTGGATTAGCCAACAAGAGTATAATGATGCTCTCAAACAACAAATCAAACTTGGCAAAATCAAGTCTTTTCAAGGTAGTGCTTTGCCTTATGTTACCAATACCGTTGCTCAAGAACTAATTAAAAAGTTTGGGCGTGAAGCACTGATCAAAGCTGGAATGCGGGTACAAACAACAGTAGACGCAGACTTCCAATTGATGGCAGAAGCAACTATCAAGAAATGGCATAGAACCCTTGAAAGTGAAGGGATAAATAAAAATCAGATGGCTTTAGTTGCAATTGATCCTCGCACACACTTTGTTAAAGCACTAGTAGGTGGTGTAGATGCAAAAACTAGTGAATTTAACCGCGCAACTCAAGCACAGCGTCAGCCAGGATCTTCTTTTAAGCCGTTTGTTTACTATACCGCTTTTGCTAGTGGGAAATTTACACCAAATACAACGATACTAGATACCCCTGTTAGTTATAGAGATGGTAGTGGTTGGTATTACCCACGCAACTACGATAATAGCTTCATGGGAGCAATACCAATTCGTACTGCCTTAGCACTGTCCCGTAATATTCCGGCAATCAAGCTTGGTAAAGCTGTGGGCATGAATAAAGTTATTGAAACTTGCCGTACTTTAGGAATTATGAGTCCAATGGTTCCGGTAAGTTCTTTACCATTAGGTGCAATTGGTGTCACACCACTGGAAATGGCTAGTGCTTATGCCACGTTTGCTAATTATGGTTGGCAATCACCAGCAACGATTATTGCTCGTGTGACTGATAGTAGTGGCAATGTGTTGCTAGATAATACTCCTAAACCGCAACTAGTTCTTGACCCTTGGGCATCAGCCGCAACTTTAGACGTGATGCAGACGGTAGTTAATGAAGGAACTGGTAAAGGCGCAGCTATCGGCCGTCCAGCCGCAGGAAAAACGGGTACAACCTCCTCAGAGAAAGATATTTGGTTTATTGGCACTGTACCGCAGTTAACGACCGCCATCTGGGTAGGGAGGGACGACAACCGACAATTAGCTCACAGTGCAACGGGTGGAGGTACGGTAGCTCCTATCTGGCGTGATTTTATGCAGAAGGCACTTCAGGGTGTACCAGTAGAAAGATTTCAGCCACCTTCTAAGTTTCCTCGTCCTAAATCAGATTGAAAGTATTAAGGTTAGATATTGGGATTGATTTTAGTTTTTTAATTCACAAATATTTGAGAAATGCGGATTTTGGTAGTTGAAGATGATGCGCAACTAGCAGAGATGCTAATGGAAGCCCTCACTGACCGTCAATATGTGGTGGATGTAGCCCAAGACGGAGAAGAAGCATGGGATTTTGTTAAGGGGTTAGAATATGACTTAGTAGTGCTAGATATTACTTTACCCAAGTTGGACGGTGTCAGTTTTTGTCAACGCTTGCGATCGCGTCACCATAGTCTGCCTGTCCTCATGTTAACAGCGCGGGATACCCTGGCTGATAAAGTTACCGGGTTAGATGCAGGTGCAGATGACTATATGGTCAAACCTTTTGAAATGCCAGAGCTAATGGCTCGTATTCGCGCACTGTTGCGCCGTAATCAAAGCGCCACATCTTTCCCAGACCTAAGTTGGGGTAGTCTCTCTTTAAATTCCAGCACTTATGAGGTCAACTATGCTGAACATCCCTTACATCTGACACCAAAAGAATTTGCCCTTCTAGAACTCATGGTTTCTAGTGGTCGGCGGGTACTCAGTCGCACTGGAATTATTGAGCGTATTTGGTCACTCAATGACCCACCTAGCGAAGAAACGGTTAAATCTCACATTAAGAGTCTCAGAAATAAACTTCGAGAAGCAGGCGCTCCTGATGATTTGATTGAAACAGTTCATGGACTAGGCTATCGCCTAAAACAGCTTTAGAAAACTACCCGATTTCTACCCGATATTTACCCGTTACCTCCACAATTAATTGTTAAAGTTCTATAAAGAATAACTCCTTTGGAACACCACAATTTCTCCAAACCATTTTAATTATTTAGTTTGGAGATTTTAATTAATCAAGAATTATTAAATATTGAAAACTGCAAAATTCCAGTTTTATTCCCGACGAACTTAAGAGTGCATTTACCCAAATAAAGCTCACCTATCCTTGGCGTTACTGAAAGGTAGGTGGGCTTTATTTTTGAACTAATTGTTTCTAGAATGAATTAACTTTCTCAATAAAATTTAAATTGGGGCTTTTGGTAAGCAACAAGGTTTGTTGACTGTCAATGGTTAACAGCTAAAACAAATATGTTTCACAACTAAAATAAGACTGCTAGAGTTAATGATTTTGATTAATCCCCGATTTTTACCCGATTAATACCCGATATTTTGACTTCTAAGACGTAACATCTCAGAAGACCAGCAATTTTGCAACATGGTTTTAGTTTTGAGTAAATTTCTATGTCGCAATTCTCAGTAAATATTGCCAATATTGTTCTGACTAGCGAGCAATATCTTAAGCTCAGAATTTATGCAGAGAATCATCAAATATCAGTTCATGAGGCGATTCGGTTACTCGTCGATTCCCTTCCTGAACCCTCCAAAGCCAGCAAAAAAATAGATAAAAGCCATCCGTTTTTAAGATCTAGAAAGTTTTTGCAAACTTTTTTTAATGCTCAGTAATTTAACTCTGAGCGCCAGCAGTTAATTAAAAATCTTTGAGTTTTGTAGGTAGAAATTTGACCATGAATAATCTTGTTCCTCTGAATTTAGTTGAGTCTCTAGAAAATCTGGCTCTAGAAACACCAAATTCTCAGCCAACTTATGCATTAATTTCAGTTCATGGTGACCCTACAGCGGAAATTGGCAAAGAAGGAGCAGGCGGACAAAATATCTACGTGCGGGAATTGGGATTAGCATTAGCAAAAAGGGGTTGTCTGGTTGATATGTTTACCCGACGTGAACACCCCAATCAAGAAGAAATTGTAGAACTAGCACCAGGGTGTCGCACAATTCGTCTCACAGCAGGGCCTGCAAAATTCATTTCCAGAAACGAGTTATTTGAACATCTACCAGAATTTGTAGAAGCTTGGCTAAACTTTCGTAAGTGTTCAGGGCGTAACTATGCACTGATTCACAGTAATTACTGGCTTTCTGGTTGGGTAGGATTACAACTCAAATCTCAACTGGGATTACCTCAAGTTCATACCTATCATTCCATAGGAGCAGTTAAATACCGTGATGAGCAAAATCCGCCACAGATGGCTGTGATTCGTCATCATGTAGAAAAAGCAATTTTAGAGCAAACAGATTGTGTAATTTCCACCAGTCCCCAAGAAGTAGATGACCTCCGCCAATTCATTTCCCAACAGGGAAGGATTAAAATCATTCCCTGCGGTATTAATACTGAACATTTTGGTTCTATTAGTCAGAAAATCGCCCGCCAACAGTTAGGAATTAGCTCCGATTCTCAAATAATTATGTATGTAGGGCGCTTTGACCATCGCAAGGGAATAGAAACCTTAGTCAAAGCCTGCGCCTTTTTGTCTGATTCATTTACACTCTATCTAGTTGGTGGTAGTCGCGAAGATGGCGCAGACTTTCAAGAGCAACAACGCATTCAAGCCTTAGTTAAAAAGCTGGGATTGGCAGCAGTTACAGTTTTTACAGGACGTATTTCTCAAGCCTTGTTACCTGCTTACTATGCAGCTGGAGATGTTTGTGTTGTACCCAGTTATTACGAACCTTTTGGTTTAGTTGCAATTGAAGCAATGGCAGCAGGAACACCTGTAATTGCTAGTAACGTTGGAGGATTGCAGCATACGGTAGTGCATGGGAAAACCGGGCTATTGGTTCCTCCTGGCAATCATCATGCTTTAGCCAGAGCTATTGGTAATCTGTTAGCAAACCCTAGTCTGAGGCAGTTTTATGGTAATGCTGCACATAATTGGGTTCAGTCTCGTTTTAGTGCTGAGGCTGTCACTAATCAAATTTATGAACTCTACCAATCTTTAACGCTTTCTATGTTTGTTCAAGAAATAATCCAAACTAATAATTTAACTCCAAACGTGGAAAAGCAAATTCAAACTTTGTTGAAGTCAAAAGCTTTAAAGCCTAGCGAAATTAAAGCTCTAGAGAAATTAGTTGACTCTTTTTCTAATGGTACTGTGCAGTGGGTAAATAATTGAGCCAAAATTAGCAATTTTCCAAGGCAATGTGAGTTGATTAATGTGAAATTTAACTTTCATCCGTAGGCAAATAGTGTAATGGAAATAGAGGAAAAAAAACTTATAACCCAAGAAGGGAATAATGTAATTGTGTTAAAACCTAAAGTGCGACTAGATATCAGCACATCTTGGCAACTTCGCTTGAAATTACAAGAGTGTATTTCTCAAATCAGTTGCTGTGTAATAGTAAATCTTGCTCAAGTGATTTTCATTGATAGTGCGGGTCTAGCTGCTTTGGTAGCTGGAATGAGGAGTATTCAGCAATTTAAGGGAAGATTCTGCATTTGTAATCTGCTTCCTGAAGCCAAATTATTGTTTGAAATCACAATGATGGACACAATGTTGGAAATTTTTGACACTGAAGAGGAAGCTTTAAATAATTTACTGCCAGCGTATCTATAACTGATAATTTTGACGTTCATGAGGATTTATCATGCTGGAATTAATTCATGAAATTTTGAATAGCGAAGAACGCATTGATTTACGTCAATTTTTACACCAACTACGTCAACAAAATAAACAATACTTACTCCGAAATGATATTTTGTCAGCTTTTAGTGATTACTGTAAAAGTCTGCAAAAATCAGAATTCTTTTGTAACACTTCTCAATTAGGAAAGCTGATCTATTTCACCCAAGAAATTATCCTTAACAATGGCAATTCTTGCTTGGTAGTAAGACCAAAAATTGCTAATCAACAGGTATTTCAGATAACTGAAGACTTGCAAGTTGAACCAATGACCGTAGAAGAATTGTTAGACTTGCGCGATCGCCTTGTCAATCGCTTTCACCCTCACGAAGGCAATCTCCTAGAACTGGATTTTCATCCATTGTACGATTATTCACCGACAATTCGCGATCCAAAAAACATTGGTAAGGGCGTGCAGTTCCTCAACCGCTACTTATCCAGCAAACTTCAGGAGTCGCAACAGTTGCAAGAAAGACTGTTTACATTCCTAAGTCTGCATAACTATAACGGTACACAATTACTAATTAACCCCCGGATTCAAAATCAGCAGCAACTATCACAACAGGTCAAATTAGCTCTTGATTTTGTTAACAAATATTCTCCAGCTACTCCCTACAGACAATTTTGCTTTGAACTGCAAGAGATGGGATTTGAACCCGGTTGGGGTAACACCGCAGGTCGCATTCAAGAAAGCTTAGAACTTTTGGATGGGTTAATTGACTCGCCTGATCACCAAGCTTTAGAAAATTTTCTATCTCGGATACCAATGATGTTTCGCATCGTTTTGGTGTCAGTCCACGGCTGGTTTGGACAGGAAGGTGTTTTGGGAAGACCTGACACAGGTGGACAAGTAGTTTATGTTTTAGACCAAGCCAGAAGTTTAGAGGAGCAACTCCAAGAAGACATAACTTTAGCTGGATTGGATGTGATTGATGTCCAGCCAAAAGTCATCATTCTGTCTCGGCTAATTCCTAATAGTGATGGTACTCGCTGTAATCAGCGTTTAGAGAAAGTTTATGGTACTACAAATGTCTGGATTTTGCGAGTTCCTTTCCGAGAATTTAATGCGAAGGTAACGCAAAATTGGATTTCTCGGTTTGAAATTTGGCCTTACTTAGAAACTTATACCATTGATGCCCAAAAAGAAGTATTAGCTGAATTTCATGGGAAACCAGATTTAATTGTTGGTAACTATTCAGATGGGAATTTAGTAGCTTTTTTACTGGCGCGTCGTTTAAAAGTTACCCAGTGTAATATTGCCCATGCTTTAGAGAAGTCTAAATATTTATTTAGTAACCTCTACTGGCAAGACTTGGAGGATAAGTATCATTTTTCGCTTCAGTTTACAGCTGACTTAATTGCCATGAATGCGGCTAATTTTATTATTAGCAGTACCTATCAAGAAATTGTGGGTACTCCAGATAGTGTAGGGCAGTACGAATCTTATAAAAGTTTTACCATGCCAGAACTTTATCATGTTGTAGATGGCATAGAGTTATTTAGTCCTAAGTTTAATTTAGTACCACCAGGAGTAAACGAAAGTTACTTTTTTCCTTATACAAACACAAATAGCCGACTTAAATCAGAACGCGATCGCTTAGAGAATCTGCTATTTAATCTCGAAGACTCCAACCTCGTATATGGCAAATTAGATAACCCCAATAAGCGACCAATATTTTCAATGGCGCGTTTAGATAGAATTAAGAATCTTACAGGTTTAGCAGAGTGTTTTGGTAAAAGTGAGGAACTACAACAACACTGTAACTTGATTTTGGTAGCGGGTAAATTACGCGTTGAAGATAGCAGCGACCATGAAGAAGCGACTGAAATCGAAAAACTCTATAGAATAATTGATCAATATCATCTCCACGGCAAAATTCGCTGGTTAGGTGTTCGCCTTTCTAAAAGTGATTCTGGAGAAATTTATCGCTTGATTGCTGACCATCAAGGAATTTTTGTGCAACCTGCTTTGTTTGAAGCTTTTGGTCTTACGGTTCTCGAAGCAATGGTGAGCGGATTACCTACCTTTGCTACTGAGTTTGGTGGGCCATTAGAGATTATTCAAAACGGAGTAAATGGATTTTATATTAACCCCACTCGGTTAGAAGAAATGGCACAAGTAATTCTGGATTTTGTTTATAAATGTGACCAAAAACCAAACTATTGGTTGAAAATTTCTCAACAAGCAGTTGAGAGGGTTGTGAAAAACTACACTTGGAAAATTCACTCTACTCGCTTACTTTCCCTTGCCAAAATTTATGGTTTTTGGAATTATACTTCCCAAGAAAATCGTGAAGATATGCTCCGCTACTTGGAAATACTATTTTATTTAGTATTCAAGCCAAGAGCACATCAATTATTAGCGCAGCATCTGCAACGCTAAGATTAATTGAGGAATACAGGGGTGAAAATATTTTAGAATTGGGATTGAAGAATATAATTCAAAATTTCCAATTTTTGATGCAGTAATATCCCTGTATTTTATCAAGATATTCATATTTTTTATTATTACTAACACTTTGTAATTTTCAGGAATTAAATATGAAACTACTTTTAGTGATTGATTTAGACAATACTCTGGTTGAGAAAGATAAAGGTACTAATATTTTAAATCAGCGGTTAGCAGGCTTCCGCAAGTATATTTATTTAGTCTATGTTACAGAGCACTCTGAAACTGCTATTCGTAAATTTATAGCACAAGCAAATATATTAAAACCAGATTACTTAATTGCTAGTCTAGGTAGTGAGATTTATCAACAGGGTTTGATTTTAGATCGGGATTGGGCTAATTATATCTCCAAAGGCTGGAATAGAGATACAATTTGGGCAATTGCCAGCCAATTCTCGGGATTGCAACTGCGCTCCAAAAGTGAACAAACCCGTTGGAAAATCAGCTTTAGTCTAGATACAGATGCCTCACTTCACGTTATTGATGATTTGCAAGATTTATTAAACTTTTCGGGACTATCGACTCAGGTTATTTTCAGCAATGGGTGCGATGTTGATATAGTCCCCAAAAATTGTAATAAGGGTAAAGCTACTGCATATCTGCAACAACTACTGCAAGTAGAACCGGAGATAACAATTATCTCTGGAGGTTCAGGAAATGACATTAGCCTATTTCAATTGCCATCGCCGGGAATTATAGTCAATAATGCTCAGACAGAACTTCTCCAGTGGCACTTTAAGACTCATTACCCTTGGCACTATTTAACTGATTCTCCTAACGCTGCTGGTATTATTGAAGGACTGGTTTATTTTAATATTTTGCCATTCCCTAACAGCTGGCGATCGCTACCCATTTCCAATTAATTCTCATGCTCCTAAATCAGCAATCGCTTGTACTAACTCAAAGATATAGGGATAGGGATTACCCTTTGTAAACTTTCTACCAGAATGTATAGCTGGTTATAAGTTTGGGCAAGACGTTCGCCATCAACAATCACTTCTGTGGTTGGGTAGTTTTGAATTATTTCAATTAACGAAACTTTGTTGTCTTTGTTAGCAGATAAAATTATCGCTGAACGCAAAGCCTGTCGATTGGCTTGACCAGAAGGAGTACTAACCGACTGACCAATTCGATCCAATAAAAATTCACCTATTTGGTTATTGAGGACACGATCTAATACAACAGGATTAGCATTTACCTCTTGTGTCAAGATTTTTTGAACTGCCTTTGGATCTTGTCCAGCCTGATTAAAGTAGAAATTTAGGCTTTGCGAAACTTCTCCGGTCTCAGCAAGTTTCGTTAATTCATCAACTGATACAGATGGACGAAAAATACCGGATTTAAAGGTAACTCTTTCGGCAGCGATCGCACTGTTAGTGTAAAGAAGAGTAACAATACTTACTATTAGAGATAAATTATATTTTAAGATCTGAATTGAGAATTTCATTGTTTTATCCTTTTAGTTATATATAAATTTGATAAATTAAAAATAATTGCAGAATTATTTATAAATAGCCAGATTCTATTGTAAAATCATCTAAATAAAAATGTTTTTATTCATGCTCTTGCATGATTTTTTCTGTTATTGATTAAATTACTTGTTATGAAAAAGCCTCTGCTAAGTAGCAGCTTTAGGAACTTCCAATTAAAAAATATTCTCTTATTATTGTTGACTGTTGAGCGTTAACAGTCAACAGTCACGTCCGTGTGAGCGAAATTGTGTTCAACAGCCAACGACTTTAAGCGGAATAATTGATTTTTTGGAGTTCCCTGACTCGTTATATACTTCAAGAATTACAATTCACGACTTCTCAACAGAGGCTATTGGTTTAGTAGGCTTTGCGGGTAAAAGTGTAGTAAAGCCAGAGACCAATAATGGCACCAATGATTGAGACTATAATACCGCCAATACTCAATCCTGCTGATGTAAAGGCTAACGTTCCTGTGGTTAACAAAGTGTATATGCTTCCACCAATGAGCGCACCAATCATTCCCAGGAGTATTGTGCCTAAAATGTTACCCCCTTGATGTCCGGGATAAATCATTTTTGCGATTGCACCTGCAATTAGACCTAAAACGATCCAAGCTATAATATTCATAAGTTTTCTCCATTAACAACATATTTCGTTAAACACACTGAACATTCAATCAGTAACTCTACCTGTTTTTGTAATCAAACAAAAATTACTATTTCTCTTTGATCAACGAATTAAGCGTGTTTTTCTAGCTATGTATAGAATATGATTTTCGTCAAGACTATTTCCACTATCTGAAGTAAGAGAATCTATCTAAACAGTGTCTACCTTAAAATATCTATTTTTTGATAATCGGGTTTTTCTTCATCAATCTTACACTGTTCCTTATTCATTGTTCTCTTTGGAAAAACTCCACTTCTCAACTTAGATGATAAATAATAAGCATCAGCATATCAAAATTAGTTTATTAAGAAATTAGGCGTTGCTTAAGATTTGGATGAATTAGCAAATGAAACCATTAATAATTAGTTCCAAGTTTAACGCCATCATCAGATGAGTTAGCAACGCCTGAAATTAAGCTGAGTTTGCCTTCAATACAAAGATAGTGATTTTTCAGTCTAAGTTTAACAATCAGTTGTAAAAATAACGGGCAAAATTTGGGCAGAAATCGGGTAGTTATTTAAAACCAGGTAGTTGCTGGAATAAGTTTTATATTGATAACTCCTTAAAGCTAGCAACACTACAGCACTTCAAGCTATTATGCAATACAGTTTTTCTTCTTGCCCTTTCCTATCATAGCTTTCAGCTATGAGGATGTACCTCATAGCTGCCGGAAGTGCTGTATTTAAAATACTACGTCTACAACGGACTACACATACTCTATTTTCAACACTTATGTCTATATATTTAATCTAAATCATGAAAATACAGGCTGATTAGGCTGATACATATAGATATGAAATTAGCATGAAATATTGTTAATCCATTAGAAATAAATATTCCTTATTACTATTGGCAGACGCATTTCCATTTCTACATTTATAAGGTAGGGCTAAAGGCAATTGTGCCTATAAATAAGTAAATCCGGAGGTAAAAATCTTGGCTGTACAACAACTAACCTTAAATCAAGTTAACCAAGAAATGCAGCAATGTATTCAAAACTGCTTAGATTGCCATAGCATCTGCTTGAATACTGTGACTTACTGCTTACAAAAGGGCGGTAATCATGCAGAACAAGCTCATATTCGGCTTCTGCTTGATTGTGCGGAAATTTGTGAAACTAGTGCTAATTTTATGCTGCGGGCATCTGAGTTACATACTCGTACCTGCGGGGTTTGTGCAGAAGTGTGTCAGCGTTGCGCTCAGGAGTGCGTAGACGCACAGCGGCTTGCCGACAGGCATCGCATGAGTAATGATGCTCAGATGAAAGCTTGCGCTGATATGTGCCGTCGCTGTGCTGAATCTTGTCGGCAAATGTCAATAGCAGCTGCGTAAATCATTATAAATACTGGCTACTGCATGGACAAGATTTCTGAATGCAGTAGTCAGTAAGAGAAAAATTATATCTAGTTAAAAGTGATTAAAAGCAAGGTTTCGCAAAATTTTCAGTGGCATTTTTTCATCCTAATTGCTTGCCGCACGGGACGTAATAACGAAGTAAACAGTACCAGCACAGGAATAATTTCCACTCGTCCCATCCACATAAAAAAAATTAAAATCAAAGCCAAATTTTGAACTGTAGATAGAACGGGCATTTGAGCGTTTATTTTCTAACAAAATGGCTGAGATTATGTTTTTTGCTAAAAGTCTTATGCTGTAAGCGTTCCAGATTATTCTCCGCCGAAAATAGTCAGATAACAGTGCAAGAAATAAAAAGATCGCACCGATCGCTGTGATTAAAATATTGAGTTCATCCAAGGGTCAGTAACCGATTTTGAAACTTGAAACTGAGTTTCTCAGTGTGTCAATTATAAATATATGTAAATAGTTTCTATTCAAGGCAGCATCTATCAATAGGAGAAGATGATCTTTATCTCCTTAGTTGAGATCCAGTATTTATGATTAATGATTTACCGCCCAAAAATCGCAGCATCAAGTGAATAAGCACCAGGGCCTAAAACTGCGATCGCAATCAACATCACGCAGTACATAAATGCTTTTTCCCAGCTTGGTGGTTCACCTTGTCCATTAGCTCCTTGATATTGCTCGGGCGGAATTAAGTATGGATCTTGGGCTACAAAAGGTTTATGACCAGCGATGTGTAGATATATTGCAAAAATCATTGAGCCGAGAATAGGTAAGGTTCCTAAGAGCGTCAAAAATCCCACAATCAGAAAAATTCCGCCACCTAACATAGACGCAGCTGATAAAAAGCACATAAAGACAGGCATTTTGAGAGACTCAGCCCACTGTCTCAGATGGGTTATTTTCGGGTAGCCGTGTAGTAAAAACAATCCGCCTACGCTAACTCTTAGTAGTAAAAGTGCTAATCCTGGGAAGCTATTAGGATACACATTATTGATTGAACTTAATAGATTGAGACTGATCTGTGGGACATGAAATGTAGTTAGTAGAAAAGCGATCGCTATACCCAGCACAAATTTATAAATCATAGCTGCACCCCACGGGTATTCAGGTTGATAACATATAAGGATTTGCCTGCTGTGATGAATAGAGAATCACGTTTCTTACCGCCAAAGGTGAGGTTAGCGCCTACTTCCGGTACAAGAATTTTCCCTAAGCGAGTTCCATCAGGAGCGTAAACCTGTACGCTGTCACCAGAAGTAGTAAAAATATTGCCATGTTTGTCAACTCGCAATCCATCAGGTTGACCTGGTTCGATGACTGCAAACACGCGTCCGTTCTTTGCCCATTGACCATCCACAACCTCGTAGACGCGAATATGATGAGGCCCGCCGGGAATATTAAACGCAGCCGTATCTGAGACATACAGTAGGCTTTCGTCTGGGCTAAAAGCCAGTCCATTAGGGCGCACCATGTCAATTACTACAGGATAAATCTCACCTGTTGCTGGATCAAAGCGATACACGTAACTTCCGGGTTGTTCCTGTTCGCCACCGTATCCTTGGTTTGGTTCAGTAATGCCATAGGGTGGATCGGTAAACCAAATTGTGCGATCGCTTTTCACGACCAAATCGTTGGGACTGTTGAGGCGTTTGCCTTGGTAGCGATCAACTAAAACCTTCCATTCACCGTTATGTTCCCGGCGAACGATCGCACGCAAACCTGACGAACAGGAAACTAGACGACCTTCTAAGTCACGGTAATTACCGCTTTGGTAATCAGATGTGTCTCGTAGAACGGTTACGTTATCAGTAGCACTCCACCGCAATAGGCAGTTACCGTGAGCATCACTCCACACAATACTGTCGTCTTCGTGAAAGTAAACAGGCCCTTCACTATGAACTGCACCATTGGCCAGCTTTTGCAGTAAAGCATCGGTCGGGACAATAGCACGCAGGCGATCATCATAAATCTCAATAGCTTCAGCCATAGGAATCTCCTGTGATCTAACTCGGTAGCTGACAATAAATAGCAGATTCAAATTAATATCCAATTGCTATAAAGCTGCATCATTTTTTTATAACAATCTGTATTTTATATAAAATTAATTGTGATTTTATTGATTTATGTTACCTCAACCTATAGATATACTATTATGTGGATTTTTATTTAAGTCTGTTTAATGTTTATTTTTTTAATTAATAGTTTAATAAATGCCATATAAATTTTATTTGTTACTTAGATTTATTAGCCCTACATATTTGATATTCTATATTTAAAAAATGAAATTAAAATGAAATTATTCCCTGTCTTTAGGTATAAAAAATATTAATTCCTTAGGCAGAAGCATTACTGCAATTAAAGTTTTAGCCTAAGTGTAGGAATCTATCTTTAGAGCTATATGATATTTAAAAAAATTTAGAATATAGCTGAAACTATTGCTAAATTACTGTGCATAAAATGACATAGTGAGACTTTTTCACTCGTAATAAACATGAAATTATGACGAGCATCTCAGACCATTACGACATCATTATTATCGGTACAGGAGCAGGTGGCGGGACATTAACTCACCGCCTTGCACCCACAGGTAAAAAAATTTTGGTGCTAGAACGAGGCGATTTTTTACCGAGAGAGAAAGATAATTGGAATCCACAGGAAGTTTATCAAAAACATCGCTACCATACTGATGAAGAATGGTATGACAAGGGAGGTAAGGCTTTTAAACCTCAGACTGGTTACTGGGTTGGTGGCAATACCAAACTTTATGGTGCAGCCTTAATTCGATTACGAGAGCGCGATTTTGAACAGGTAATTCACAAGGGAGGAATTTCTCCAGAATGGCCTTTGAAATATCAAGACTTTGAACCGTACTACACCCAAGCAGAAAAGCTGTATGACGTACATGGAAAGGAAGGAGAAGATCCAACCGAACCATCTCGTAGTGAGCCATATCCTTATCCGCCTGTGAGTCATGAGCCGGATATGCAGTCTCTTGTTGATGGTATCCGCGAACTGGGATATTACCCATTTCATTTACCCATAGGATTAAAGCTCAATGAGAGCGATACTACAAATAGTCCCTGCATTCGCTGCGATACCTTTGATGGATACCCTTGTCTGGTACAAGCAAAAGCTGATGCCGACGTTAACGCCATTCGTCCGACTCGTGAAAAGTATGCCAATGTTACCCTGAAAACCAATACCAAAGTTTTACGGTTGCATACTAGCGAGTCAGGACGAGAGGTTACGAAGGTAGAAACTGAAATTGCCGGCGAGAAGCATTGGTTTACAGGCGATATTGTAGTGGTTGCCTGTGGTTGTGTCAATTCAGCCGCTTTGTTGTTACGTTCTGCTAACGATCGGCATCCCAATGGATTGGCAAACAGTTCCGATCAAGTCGGGCGGAATTTCATGAAACAGTTGGAAACCGCTATTGTTTCTATACATTTAGATGTAAATAACGCTAAGTTTCAAAAAACCATCGCTGTCAATGATTTTTACTGGGGAGAGCCGGATTTTCCTTATCCGATGGGCATGGTGCAGAATACCGGTAATGTCCTAGCTGATATGATTCCCGCCGAAGCCCCTCCACTCATGGCTCCATTTGTCAAGCTAATTCCTCATTTTGAGCGCCATTTATTAGCTGAGAGGTCAGTTGGTTGGTGGTTGCAGACAGAAGATTTACCAGATCCTAATAATCGGATTCGTGTAGTAGGAGACAAAATTCACATTGACTATACCCTCAACAATACCGAAGCAAGCGATCGCTTGATTCATCGTTGGACTTCTGTACTCAAGTCAATCCCGCGTTCTGCTAAACACGTTCTGCCATTTAGCATTTATCCCCGTACTCATCTGCCTGAACAAGCAGTTGCCCATCAATGCGGTAGTTGTCGATTTGGCACAGATCCCAAAACTTCAGTTCTTGACCCCAATTGCCGTACTCATGATGTTGAGAATCTCTATGTAGTAGATAGTAGTTTCTTTCCGTCAAATTCTGGCGTGAACCCGACGCTGACAATAATGGCCAATGCTTTGCGCGTAGGCGATTATCTAGCTGAACAATTGAAGTGATACCAATTTCAAAAAAGAATGCAACAGATACACGGTTTCTTAATTTACGTTTAATGTGAATTACGTCTTGAAAGCCTTTAATTTCGTCGATAGTCACAAAACATAATTTTGGGCTAGTCTAGAAAACCTTATAAAATAAGCGGCGTTTCTAATTCACATAAGGCGTAATTTTGAATTTTGAATTGGTATGAGATGGTTAATTAATCAAGTCAAAAAGGACAAAATATTATGACAAACGATGAACGACAAATTACACCACAACAGCAACCTCAACAGAATGATTCAACAAGCAAATCTTATCCCTTAGCTACAGGTTTAGGTGCGGTGGGAGGTAGTGTAGCCGGATCTGCGATCGGTCGCTCAATTGGTGGTAAGGTGGGTGCTGCCATTGGTGGCGTTGCAGGGGCAATTACTGGTGGAGTTGCGGGTAACAAGTTAGCAGAGTACGGTGAGGAATTTATTGAGGAACTTCAGCCAACAGTTGGGTTGGAGTTAGGAGCCGATGACAAACCAATTGCATTACCCTGTCATTATAGTTGGGAGGAATTACAAGCACTATCAAAACCGCAAGGTGCAGAAATTCAACCCAATAGTACCAATGAGCAATAAAAGCGATCGCGATTCATCATCACAAACTACAAACTGATTTTCCACAAGCGCTTTTCAATCTGCTACCTGGCTTTCTCCTAGATGGAGGTCGCCTATTCTGTGCCCTTGTTTGGCTGTCTCATCATTACCTATATGCCAGAAGGAGGTAAATGTGTTTAACCGACAAGCACAATCACTAGAAGAGAGAATTACTAAGCTTGTAAAATGTGCTCAACGTCGAAATATCCGTGAGACAGTGGTTGCAGGCGCTCTCATTGGGGTCTTTGCTTTGATTATGGCTTACGATATTTATCAACAACCAGAAGACATTCTCGCAATCATTGGGAGCGGAGTGATAATCTTCGCGCTGTTGCTGGATATAACCGTCATCTGGTGGAAACTGCACATCCCCAAATCAGAACTGTCTGCGTTCCCCCCTACTCAGTTTCCAGACAAGTGGAAGCAGCGTCTGACCCATCAGGCTCGTATGCTCAGGCTCGTTTGGCTATGGTATCTTCTGCCTTTATTCTTGGGACTTTTTATCTATTTGTTGAGCGTTTACGACGCATCTTCCGGTGCTGTAATCATACCACTTTTGATTCAAGCCGTTGTCTGTATCGGAATCTGGCGGTTCAACCTAAAAGCAGCCAAACAGATTGAACGGGATCGTGACGCTTGGTTTGGCAATTTGCGTACTGTCTAACACAAGCTTGAAGGCAATGTATGGAACGACTATTCCTTTCTCGACTCGGATGACGGTTGTACGGTTGAACAATGGTGAATTATGGTGTCATTCACCAGTTGAACTAACTCAAGCACTGAAAACAGAGATTGATACACTTCGGTTTAGTCCGCCATCTCTTTTCACCTAACAAGATTCATTATGCTCACATTAGCACTTAGGCTAAAGCCTACCCAGAGGCGATCGCTATATCTTAAGTAGAATAAAAATTTCATAGTGATTTCATTTTTGCGTGAAAGCGTAATTAAAGAAGGCTTTTAGCACTGGGTTGACTATGCGGCTGATATTAGTTGAGGATGAAGCGGATTTAGGTGCAGCAATCAAACAAGTCCTGAGTCATGAGGCGTATGTAGTTGATTGGTTTCTGGATGGTACTCAGGCATGGCAATATCTCGAAACTGGATGGACTGAGTACACGTTAGGGATTTTTGATTGGATGCTGCCTGGAGTTTCCGGGATAGAGTTGTGTAAATGGTTGCGATCGCGTCAATTAACTTTACCCGTTTTGATGTTAACTGCTAAAGACCGCATGGAAGAAAAAATTATTGGTCTAGATAGCGGTGCAGATGACTATTTAGTTAAACCGTTTGATATGGCAGAATTGCTAGCAAGATTACGGGCATTACAAAGGCGAGCTTCTTACACAGGAACAGCACTGATACCCCAACCCCGACGCTTACAAGTAGGCTGCTTGACGCTCAATTACAGCACGCATGAACTTACTCGACAGTATCCTCACGGTGAAAAGCAAGTATTATCTTTAACTGCCAAAGAATTCCAATTATTAGAATATTTCATGCGGCATCCTCACCAAATTATCAGTCGCGACCAAATTATTAATCAACTTTGGGAAATTGGTGTAGAACCGGTTAGCAATGTAGTAGCAGCACAAATTCGCTTATTGAGACGCAAATTGGGAGAAGAAGACAGCGAATCTTTGATAGAAACTATCTATGGTGTGGGCTATCGCCTCAACATTCATGCTGCTGATTTTTGCTAACTTGAAGCAACACTTTGAGATCCTATTTTACTACCTTGGCATTAATGAGATTGCTTCCCTAGACTGCGTTTCAGTCGCAATGACATATACTAATTTTGATTGAAACTTGGTATAAGTAAGGTTCAAGAAATATGAAACACAATCCCATTTTCCACCAGACTCGGTTACGGCTAGCAGCTTGGTATACCCTAGTCATGGGTGGTATTCTAGGGCTATCGGGATTGGGCGTTTATAGTGTAGTTGCCCATGCTTACCAAGAAACTATAGACCAGGGTTTGGAATCAGTAACAAAAGCACTGCATCAAAGTATTGAACCTGCTTGGCAGCAACCTGGACACTTAGAAGAACTGGCTAAAGAACTTTCCTTAAAGTTATGTATAACTCAAACAAACTGTTTGCCCAAAACAACTATTATTCAACAACCAATAGCAGAGGCTGCTAACGGAGTTAATTACTATATACGCTTATTGGATCGTTCAGAAAAACTGTTTGCTATTGCCGGTATCTCATTTGATAAGTTACCGATAACCTCACCTTCAAAGCATTGGCAAATCCTCACAGATTCGGATGGCATTAGATATCGCCAAATCACTTTACCTCTATATACTCAAAACCAGCTTTCGGGTTATCTACAAGTGGCGCGCAGCCTCACTGATTTAGACCAACATCTTACTTATTTGAGATTAACTTTAGTGTTGGGATTGCCAATTTCCATGATTTTTGTTGGTTTGTCTAGTTGGTGGTTGGCAGGAAGGGCAATGCAACCTGTATATCATACATACCAACAAATGCAGCAATTTACTGCTGATGCTGCCCATGAGTTTCGCACACCTTTAGCAGCGATGTATTCTACGATTGAAGCTGCTATTAAGTTACAGCAAGAACCAAAATCGAATAATGGACTTTTAGATGTACTCAAACGCCAAAATCGTCGCCTGTCGCAATTGGTAGGAGATTTGCTGCTGTTAACGAGAATAGATCAAAAACAACTAACACAAGAATATCAGCCTTGCTGTTTGAATGATTTAATTAGCGATTTAATTGAGGAATTAGCATTTTTGGCAGTAGAAACTCAGATACATCTTTATAAGCAGATACAAGTTTCAGAAAAACTTTACGTTATGGGAAATGAAGAACAGCTTTATCGTCTAATCTCCAATTTAATTATCAATGCAATTCAAGCAACAGCTAGTGGCGGAACAGTCACGGTTTTTTTAGAACATAGTGAGCGTTACGCCATCATCAAAGTCCAAGATACAGGAATTGGCATTGCTGTTGAACATCAAGGGCGAATTTTTGATCGCTTCTACCGAGTTGAGCGCGATCGCTCTCGCACCTCTGGTGGTTCGGGATTGGGTTTAGCTATAGCTTGGGCGATCGCTCTTGCCCATAAAGGTAGCATTCAAATCCAGAGTCAGCTAAATGTGGGCAGTACATTTATCCTACGACTTCCCTTAGGTACTTCCAAATAAAAAAATATCCTATCGCTTTGATGGCAGGAAGCGGCTAGTCAGATAAATTAACATCTATCAAAAGATACATACAAATTTCATTTAATTTTCATTTTTTAATGAAACGCTATTGATATGAGAAAAAACATTTTAAGTATTTCTAACACCATCACTGATTAAAAGTGATTGCTAAAAATTATGTTAGTGAGGGGAAAAATTCTTTGGTTGAGGCTTTACCGCCAGATGCTTCAACCAAGACGCTTGGCTTTTGTTGAGGCTTGCGTGATTGGTTTGGTTTCAGGGCTAGCAGCAGTTTTATTAGGACAAGCAGTGGACTGGGCCGGAGCATGGCGAGTCCATGTTTCTTATCTTTGGCCTGCTTATTTAGTGTTACCTGGCATTGGGCTGTTGGGAGGAATCTTAGCTGGTTGGTTAGTAGAGCGCTTTGCACCGGAAGCATCAGGTAGCGGGATGTCTGAAGTTAAAGCGGTACTAGCTCGTGTACCTATGCCGTTGAATTTGCGGATTGCTCTAGTCAAGTTAGTCAGCGCAACCCTAGTACTAGGTTCTGGAATGCCTTTAGGAAGGGAAGGCCCAACTGTGCAAATTGGGGCAGCTTTAGCTAATCAACTGAGTAATTGGGTGCCGACTTCCCCAGAACATCGTCGTCAACTGATCGCCGCCGGAGCAGGGGCTGGGTTAGCTGCCGCTTTTAATGCACCCATCGCAGGTGTCCTGTTTGTAGTAGAAGAACTACTCCAAGATGTATCAGGTATTACTCTTGGCACGGCAATTTTGGCTTCTTTTATCGCTTCAGTCATCTCCCGGCTCTATGGTAGTCACAGCTTAGATCTGAGTCATTTGAATTTAGCCTCTTTGCATACAACTTTCTTCGCTCAGGAAATCCCTTTCTACTTGATTTTGGGTGTGCTGGCTGGACTACTAGGTATTCTGTTTAATAAAGGTATTCTTGCTAGTCTGGCACTGAACCGCCGCCTGCTACGTGTGAGTTTACCCTGGCGAATTGGAATTGTTGGGTTAGTTACCGGTGTTGCGATCGCCCTGTTACCCGTAGCCTTTCGCGATCATGCTGGACTGCGAGAGATGTTACTTACAGGTAGTAGTGATTCACTATTTGCGGCGATCGCTCTTGTTGTTCAATTTACCCTAATTATTTTAACCTACGGCTCTGGCGCACCGGGCGGTTTACTAGTTCCTACCTTGGTCTTAGGTGCTGCCCTTGGCTACTTAGTAGGTGCTACCCAAGAGAGTTTACTGGGCATGAGTGCAGCCACAACCTACGCCCATGTAGGTATGGCGGCATTTTTTAGTGCTGTCTCTAAGGTGCCAATTACAGCAGTTGTCATTGTGTTTGAGATGACAACAGATTTTAATTTGGTGCTACCGTTGATGATTGTGTCTGTAGTTGCCTATTTAGTAGCGGAAAAAATTGATCCTCGGTCGCTTTACGATTTGCTACTTGAATGGAAGGGCATTCATATTAAAAAAGAACCTGTTGCCGAGGGACTTTTAGCACAGTTAAATGCCGCAGATGTGATGCAGCGCCGTGTCGAAACTCTCTCCAGCAAAATGAGTATTGATGAAGCAGTACAGGCATTTTCTCATTCTCACCATCGCAATTTCCCAGTTGTAGAGAATGGCAAACTTGTGGGTATTGTCACTCAAAAAGATGTAGTCAATACTGGCTCACAGCAGTTAGCTCGTGATACAGCTATCAATCAAATTATGACACCAGAGCCAGTTACAGTCAGTCCCTCCGCTACCCTGGCTTATGTGCTGCATCTGCTCAACCGTTATAACTTGAGCTGTTTGCCTGTTACAGAAGGTCGCAAACTCATAGGCATTATTACACGCACTGATATTATCCGCGTCGAAGCAGAACGGCTGAATGGCAATCTAGAAAACATGGAGCCGACAAGGACATTAGAACCTTCTTATGTGATTCACCAAACTCGCGCTCCTGCTATCAGAAAAGGCAGGTTGTTAGTACCATTGTCCCATCCGCAGACAGCCGAGACCTTACTAGAAATGGCCGCAGCGATCGCTAAAGAGAAGAATTACGAAATAGAATGTCTGCAAGTGATTATAGTTCCACGCGATCGCACTCCCAGTGAAACACCAGTGCAAACCATCAAAAGTCATCATCTTTTGCAGCAGGCTGTACAGTTAGGAGAAGATTGGCGAATTCCTGTTCATACACAAATTCGGGTTGCCCATGATGTTGCTGGGGCTATTTTGGAGACTGTCAAAGAACGACATATTGACTTAGTATTGATGGGTTGGAAAGGCAATACTTCAACTCCTGGTAGAGTTTTCAGCCGAGTAGTGGATACTGTAATTCGACAGGCCGCCTGTGATGTTGTATTAGTTAAATTAAATGATCAAAAAGGTTTTAAGCGTTGGTTGCTGCCAATCGCAGGCGGCCCCAATTCCAGCCAAGCAATTCAGTTATTACCTGCGCTGAGTTCCCTAAGTTCATCACCTGCTATTAAGCTATATCAAGTTTTCCCACCTACTGAATCTAAACCAGATACAACATTGCTCGACAACTGTGTTCGTTTTCTGAAACCAAGAGTCAGCGGTAAGGTAACTGCTACCCCAGTCAGAGCTAGTTCTGTTCCTGACTCTGTCATTGATTGTGCCCAACAAGACCACAGTGATGTGATTATCTTGGGTGCTAGTCGTGAAAGTCTTCTCAAGCAAGCGATTAACGGCAATATTCCCGAAAATATTTCTCGTAGGAGTAATTGCACAGTTATTTTGGTGCGGAGTGCAACAGCATAACTAACTTGAAAAATAGGGCAGGGGACATTAAAATTTAGTTAAATAATTTGTAAGAATTCAGCACACAGGAATCAGTTGTCAGAATTTAGAAGGAATTCCAAATGATTGGTATGTTGATTCATTAAATTTTATCCTCATTCTGTAACTATTCTAGCTACTGGATTCTGATTCCTGAATTCTTACAACATTTTCACCATTTTCTAGTAATTAGTACAACATTATTTAATCAACTAAAATTCTCTAATTTTTGGCTTTTAATTACTATTGAATAACTTAATTTATTTCTTGAGATAGATGTCAAATATACAAAAACTAATACATCTTATAATTACAAAAAGTTGTCTCAAATTTACAATGTAAAATGCCACACGTCTTACTCGTGGATGATGAAGCAGCCCTGCGTGACAGTCTCACATATACACTACAAAAAGAAGGCTACACAGTGAGTACAGCCGTTGATGGGCATAATGCAATCAAACAGTTCCATAAGCAAGTACCAGATATAATTTTACTTGACCTGATGTTACCGGAAGTTAGTGGCATGGAAGTCTGTTGGCGAATTCGAGCTTTTTCTAATGTACCCATCGTCATGCTCACAGCTAAAGATCAGGATGTAGATAAAATTTGGGGTTTGGAAGCCGGAGCGGACGATTATGTGACTAAGCCCTTCAATACCCGTGAATTGCTAGCACGCATCAAAGCAGTGTTGCGTCGTCGTTCTGAGGAACAGCCTTCATGAGAGGCTTCTTACCCCGGATTAAATTAAACACAATTCACGCGAAGCTGTTTGGCACATACTTGATGCTGACAGCTTTTGGAACGTCACTCCTAGCAGGTTATATCCTGTGGTCGTTCTCTGATTATTTCATGCGAATGCGACAAGTAGATCTGGATAACTGGACAAGTGCATTAAGTGAAAGTGTTGCAGATGGACTAGAAGAAAAAGATATTCCTCAGGTAAAGGTGCTAGTACAAAGATATGGCGCACCACAAAATGTGACGTTGCGTGTTTTTAATCAACAAGGTAATCTGATAGCCACTTCTGACCCAAAGTTAGACTCTCAAGTTAAAGACTGGTATCAAATTCCAGGAATGCGCGCAGCTCTAAAAAATCGTGTAGAACAAGGAATTGCTAAAGGAGTTTTATCTAACAAAGATCGCCTCTACATTGCTAGACCGATTGAACGCCACGGTCAATTTTTGGGTGTCTTGCGAATGTCTATGACCCTGGAGCAGTTTCAGCGACAGTTTGCAAGGGTGTTTTGGAGTGTTTTGGGTACGCTAGCAATCACAATTTTACTGTGTGCATTGATTAGCAGTCGCTTTGCTCGCAGTCTCTCTAAACCGATTGAGATTATGCAGAACTTTGCCATTCGCTTAGGTGGTGGTCATTTTGGCGATAAGCTAACGATCCATGAAAACAATGAGTTAGATCAATTAGCAGCAGAACTCAACCGGATGAGTGAGAGGTTAGCTTCCCTAGATCAAGAGCGCCGGGTGTTTTTAGCTAATGTCTCTCACGAACTGCGTACCCCGATAAGTAATGTACAGGTAACAGTAGACGCACTTAAAGGCGGAGCTTATGAAGAACCAGAAATACGCGATCGCTTTTTTCAAACTATCGATAGTGAAATTAAACGTTTAGCACGATTAATTCATGACCTCCTAGATTTAGGACGTTTAGAAGCGGGAGTCACACAACTTGAACAGCAAAGCATTTCACTAGCGGGGTTGATTAACCGTGCTGTCAATGCAATAGAACCGCGAATGCAAGCCAGGAACATTTCCCCACAAGTAAACGTAGATAGCCTTATGATACAGGGCGATCCAGAGCGACTATTACAGGCGATTCTCAACTTATTAGATAATGCCATCAAACACTCACCAGCCGACTCTCAAGTATTGATTTCTGGATACAGCAAAGGAAAACAAGCAATTATTCAAATTCAAGACCAGGGAAAAGGCATAAATGAAAATGATTTACCAAGAATTTTCGAGCAATTTTATACAACAGACCCTGCACGTAAAGGTAAAGGTAACGGTCTGGGGCTAGCAATATCCAAGAGAATTATTGAAGCTCATCAAGGTAGTATTACTGCTATTAGTACTCTTAATCAAGGTGCAACTTTCACTATTAGTTTGCCTTTAAAAGGCTAAACATAGTTCCTCTGGTTATCGATCAGCAATGAGGGTAATGACACTGCACCTATTAGGCTATGAGAATGTCCAAGGTTTCCCACCTAGCTTTGCAGGCTGGAAAAACGCAAAAGAAGCGATCGCCTCCAGACTAAAACTAATTACCCTGCACAATTCTCCAAGAAAACAATGCTGGTGTTAGAGATGTTGGGCGATCGCTCTTTCCACAATCACGCCATCTTGCATTTGAATCACCCGCTTTGTCTGATCTGCTACCGAGGCATCATGGGTGACAATTGCGATCGTGGTTCCCTGTTGATTTTAAAAATATCACCTATTAATCTTGAGTAACAAGAAAGATTTAATCAAGCTTGATCAATTTATATTTGTCTTTCCACTTCAAAGCCAAGTGTGATTTTATTGATTTGATTTTTTAATTGTTATGTAATCAAAATTATGTTTCAGTAAGCGTTGCAATTGCCAGGATTTTGTATAAGTTTGACTAAAACATTCAAAAGGTAGAGATTATATTAGGTAAATTTTGTAAGGATTCAATCGTACAGATAAATAAACTCAAGCCGAAATTTAATCGAAACTCTACTAAGTAAAAACAAAGCTAGCAGATCAGAAACAATAATTTGACGAGTAACAGGCAAAGCTCAAAATTCAATTCGAGGAAAAAAATCTGAGGTGAAGTCGAATGTCGAGGAATGGAAAGCGAGTCGCGAAGTCAAGAAACTCGAACATCGAGCAGGTAAAGCTGAAGACTATGCAGCAACATTCTTAGCAATGGCGAAGATGGAAGAAGCCGAAAAAGCAATCTTAGAAGCGATCGCTGCCAGATTAGATGCTGAAACTGCTGCGGTAGCTACATAGAAATCAGATAATTCGTAATTCGTAATTAAAGACAGTTTTAGACCCCAAATAAAACTCCGAATGCTTGTATAAGCACTAGGTAAAATACCTTTTTAATTATGAATTATGAAGATTATTAGCATAAAACGAAACTACCGCGTTTAAAAAGTAAAAAACAGTCAATTGACGAGGTGAACAAATGACTTCAGCAAATGTTTCTGTTAGTCGAACTCATGAAGAGAAAATTACGACAGATATTATAAGCCGCGAAATTCGACTGGTCTCCCGCCCCAAGGGGATGCCAACCGCAGATAACTTTGCCCTTGTGGAGACCGAACTGGAGCCGCTTGAAGATGGGCAGGTGCTGGTTCGCAATCTATATATGTCAGTAGATCCATATATGCGCGGTCGCATGAATGACGGGAAATCCTATGTTCCAAGTTTCGAGTTAGGCAAACCCCTTGAAGGCGGCGCAGTAGGCGAAGTCATCCAGTCGCGTACCCAGGAATTCAAGGCGGGTGATGCCGTCACTTCCAACTTTGGCTGGCGAGAATACTTTATGGCTTCGCCGAAAGAATTGCATCTGGTCAGCCACGAGATTCAACCTCTTTCAGTGTACCTCGGTGTCCTCGGCATGACGGGCATGACTGCTTGGGCTGGGTTGAATTTGGTAGAGGTTAAAGCCAGCGATATCATTTTTATTTCGGGAGCTGCTGGCGCGGTGGGAAGCGTGGCCGGACAACTGGCGAAATTGCGCGGGTGCCAGGTGATCGGGTCAGCTGGTTCAATGGAGAAGGTCAAGTTTCTGCGGGAAGAATGTGGATTTGATATCGCCTTCGACTACAAGGTTAGTCCTATCCTTGAACAACTGAACCTGGATGTGCCGGACGGGATTGATGTTTATTTCGATAATGTAGGAGGCGAAATGCTCGAAGCGGCGCTCTCGGTGTTACGTGTACATGGCCGGATCGTCGCTTGTGGCGGTATCTCCAGTTACAACCAGGAAAAGCCGCAGCCCGGCCCATCCAATTTATTTAACATGACTACTAAACGGTTGACGATGAAAGGGCTACTTGTTCGCGATTGGCTAGATCGTCAAGGTGAATTTGAACAGGAAGTGGGCGGCTATTTCCGAGCCGGCAAGCTGAAGAATAAGGAAACAGTGGTGGTAGGAATTGACCAAGCGGTAGGCGCGTTCATCGGTCTGTTTGAAGGAAAAAATCTTGGCAAGATGGTAGTGAAGTTGGATTAGGTAGCGACACAAAGCTCATTTTCATAACCAATCTCCTCAACTTGATATTAATCGCGTCCAGCCACAGTCTACCACCAGTTCTTCACCCAAAACAAACGACGATTCATCGCTTGCTAGAAATAGTACGGCTTTGGCAATCTCTTCTGGTTCTCCAAATCGTTTCATGGGAATGCTTTGCTGAAGGTTTGTAGCTATTTCCCCTAACTGTTCTTGAGAAAATCCTAGCTTGTCATACAGAGGTGTTTTAATTGGCCCCGGACTAACGGCATTGACTCGAATTCCGCGTCCAATCAGTTCGGCTGCTAACACCCTCACAAGCGATCGCAAGGCAGCTTTAGAGGCAGCATAGATACCAGAACCAGGCATTCCCATTTGATTGTTGAATTGAAGTGTTAAAGACAATGCTGCTATTGGCTGGCATCAGGGGAACAGCTTTCTGCACCGCAAACAGTGACCCCTTAACATTGATATCCATCGTTTCATTAATAAATGCCTCGTCTACATCAAGTAATGGTCTAAACTTGGTCACTCCAGCATTGACAAACAAAATGTCGAGTCTAACCCATCGTTATTTGACTTGGGCAAATACCTTATCTAAATCAGTCAGCGATCGCGAATCAGCCAACAGGTGCCCACAAAATTGGGCCGAAGATGAGTTGAAAATCTGGTGAAACTTCCTGATTATTCTCGCTATATTGCAACTGCACAAAAGTACAATAGTTGTTGCAACTAACCATAGAGAAAATATCAATCACAAAAATTATCAACACGTAAATCTCGCCAGATGTCAGAAACCTGCCAGCCAGTGTTACCCACAGACTGGAGAACTGGAGCGTCTTGCGCTGGAGCAAAGACGTGAATATATTCTGTCAATTGGCTTTCTACCTCCAAATCTGGCTGCTGGTCAATGATAGGTTCATCAGCAGAGACTGTCTCTACGGGAGCAACTTCCTCAAGTGCTGGCTGTGAAGCAACAGACTTTTTGACAATCAATACTTCCGGTTTTTTGATAGGTTTCATGTTTATCTTGGTGTCAAAAGCTTGATAGCAGAAAAACAGATGTAGCTAAAAGTTGTGCGCCTCATCTATGGTGAGTGATTGAATAGCCCTTCACAAGTAGTGAAAACAAGCCAATCTGTTCGGTCTGTTGAAGGTAGCAATTTAGTATTCGCAAGTTCTTTCTATGGCTTGGTCTGATTCAGGGCATTAGGTGAAAGTCGGGCAGTATACCCAGTTCATGATTTTAGGCATCTCTTCTGGCTGATATAGTGCCTATGTACTATAAAGTTAGTACCATAGGATTGAACTTCTGCAAACAAGGTATGCAAAACACAAAGCGCTTGAGGAGCAAAATTGGGGATAAAAAAACATATTTTGCGGTAAATCTATGTTTTTGCAGTCAGTAAATGGATGAGGAAGATTATTCATGTTGATATGGATGCCTTTTACGCATCAGTAGAGCAACGGGATCATCCCAGCTACCGAGGCCAACCATTAGTAGTTGGTGGCAGTCCCAATCAACGCGGTGTAGTAGCCGCCGCTAGTTACGAAGCCAGAAAATTTGGCATTCACTCAGCCATGCCTTCCGCAGTTGCGATCGCTCTTTGTCCATCCCTTATCTTTGTTAAACCAAGATTTGAAGTTTACCGAGAAATTTCACAGCAAATCCACGACATATTTAAACGCTACACCGATTTAGTAGAAGGTGTAGCCTTAGATGAAGCCTACTTGGATGTTACCGAAAATAAGCAAAACATCACCTACGCTTCTACGATTGCTAGGTACATCAAAGCCGCAATACTAGAGCAAACTCACTTAACAGCAACAGCCGGTGTGTCAATTAACAAGTTTTTGGCAAAGATGGCATCGGGGCAAAACAAACCCAACGGATTAACAGTGATTCGAAGAGAGAATGCGAGCGCCTTTGTAGAAGGGTTAGCAATTGAGAAGTTCCACGGCATAGGAGAGGTAACGGCAGCGAAAATGCACGCTCTGGGCATTCACACTGGTGCAGATTTAAAGGCACGTTCGCTCTTTGAATTAACACAAAATTTTGGCAAGGTGGGGCATTATTACTACAAAATTGCCAGAGCAGAAGATGATCGCTCAGTTGAGCCGAATCGAGTTCGCAAGTCGATTGGTGCAGAAACATCGTTTGCTTGGGACTTAAGCGAGCGCCATCAGATGCTACAGGAACTCAAACAAATTGCTCAAATTGTAGAGCAACGCTTGGAGCAGCACTCCTCAGGAGGACGCACCCTGACATTGAAAGTCATTCAATTTTGGATTTTGGATTTACGATTTTGGATTAACCTCTCCTTATAAAGAAGAGGCTTAAATATTGAAAAATTTTTGTTTTTCTTCTGGGTCACTCAATTTTAGACTTTGGATTTTAGATTTTAGATTATCCCTATGCATTAATGCAGGGGCTTGTCAATAAATTTTAGATTTTAGATTTATTCCCAATCCAAAATCCAAAATTTAAAATCTAAAATCCGGTTAACCCAGAAGCTTGAAACCAAATACTTTAGATTTCAAATTTTCATTTAATCCAAAATCTAAAATCTAAAATCGTTTCGGTCAAGTTCTCTGATTACCATCAAATCACACGCAGTAAAACTCTTTTGTCACCCATTAAGAAAGGAGATATAATTTTTGAAACTGCAATCTTCTTATTTGATTCAATTGAATTGAAAAACCGTAGTATCAGGTTGTTAGGAATTTCATTGTCCAATCTGGATAATCACAAAGCATTTGAAGTAATTCAATTACCTTTATTTAAACTTTAGATAGAAGACTACAGTCCATATAACATAGCGGCAACTACTTTGGCTTTCCAAACAGGTATTGTTCAGGTAGAATGAGTGAGTTTTTCATATCAGCTAACATTTTTACTTCCCAAGACTATAGTCTGCCTGGACTAATAATAGCTGCTTCACCATCGATTTTAAAAGTCGGAAAAATTGTGGTTTATTCCTCACTGGGCTGGTGTCGCTGCGAATCCGGATGATGAGGACTTTACCTCCGAAAAGAGATTTACAGACACGCACAAAGTTGTTTTTACCAAAACGCTGAACCAGTCATAGTGGAACAATAGGGTATTAGCCAAGGGTGATTTTGTGGACGAAATCACTCAACTTAAAAACCAGGAGGTAAACTATATCATTGCTGATGGCGGAGCGACTTTTGTATCGGCTCTCATCCACCATAGACTGATTGATGAGTTTCATTTCTTTATCAATCCAGTTGCAATTGGTAAAATCAACATCCTTTGAATGCGGTGTTGTTGTTTTGAATTATGAGCCGAAACAGAACTAAGACAGGCGAAACATAAACAGCTTTCACATTGTTTGCCCAATTTAAACGGTTGTAAACCCTTAGCCGGACTGAATGTTAGGTTGAACTTCGCGCAACCGACGTTCCAGAAAACGACGCTCACTGTCATTTGTCACTAATTCTAGTGCCCGTGTATAGCTCCTCTTCGCTTCCTCTAATGCTCCAACACGCCGGAATAAATCTGCACGGGTGGCATGAAACAGATGATAGCTGTCCAGTTCTGGAGCAAGGCGATCAATCAGTCCAAATGCGGCTTGAGGACTGTCTGCCATTGCGATCGCCACTGCTCGGTTCAAGGTCACGATGGGTGAGGGCTGCAAGCGTTCCAACACTTCATAAAGCCGCATGATCTGCGCCCAGTCTGTTTCTTCGGCGCGGGTTGCCTGACAATGGAGGGCTGCGATCGCCGCTTGCAGGGCATACACTCCGGTTCCAAAGAGCAACGCTTCCTCTACTAGAGGTAACGCCTCAGCAATCTGTAGATGGTTCCAACGACTGCGATCCTGATCTTCTAGCAAAATCAAATCGCCTGCCTCATCTAGACGCGCATTGCGCCGCGAATCGTGCAATAACATCAGCGCCACCAATCCTGTGACTTCAGATGGGGGTTGGGGTGCCAGCAATTGCCGCACCAGTTGCCCCAAGCGAATCGCTTCGATGCAGAGGTCAGCCCGCACGATCGCATCTCCTTTGGTTGCGGCATAGCCTTCGTTGAAGATGAGATAGATGACTCTCAGGACTGCCTCTATCCGGGGAGCGAGATCAGTCGTCTCAGGTACTTTGTAAGGAATGCCTGCGTCTCGAATTTTGCGTTTAGCACGAACTAACCGCTGTGCCATTGTTGCAGTCGGTATAAGAAAGGCGCGGGCAATTTCGTCGGTTTCTAGTCCACCCAACATTCGCAGGGTCAACGCTACTTGAGTTTCCGTTGCCAGTGCCGGGTGACAGCAGGTAAAAATTAATCGCAGGCGATCGTCTCCAATTTCATCACTGTCATAGTTTGGTTCTTCAGTCGATGGAATTAAGCCAGATGCTGCATACCACTCCAGTTTTTCGGTCAGTTTCGTGCGTCGTCGGAGGCGATCAATCGCCTTGTACCGGGCAGTTCGGATAATCCAGGCACGGGGACGATCGGGAATACCGTCGTTTTCCCACTGATTCACTGCTGCTGTAAATGCTGCCTGTGCAGCTTCTTCAGCTACATCAAAATCTCCGACTAGCCGAATCAGAATAGCGACAATGCGCCCCCATTCAGTTCGATAAAGGGCAGCAATTGCTTGAGCCACATCTGTTTTTGGGATTGAAGCCATACCTTTGACAAAAAGACATAAAAAATTTTGGGCAAGGTGTCGATTTGAGCAATTGCCGTTCGACTAACTGATAAAGGGAGATAAGTTCAATTGTACTAAACAAAATTTTTGCACTCAGGTGTCGATTTGGACAATTCCCGTTCGACTTAATCACAAAGGAGGTAACCAAATGAAATATTTGCTGCTGATTTATATGGACGAAAACGCCATGAGCGACACCGAGCGGGAGCATTGCTATGGGGAATCTGCCCAACTCGCCCAGGACTTGCATACTCAAGGACAATTTCTGGCGACGGCTCCACTCCATCCTGTTGCAACCGCAACCAGTGTTCAAGTCCGTGATGGTAAATCACTCGTGACCGATGGACCATTTGCCGAAACCCGCGAACAATTGGGTGGATTCTTCCTCGTTAATGCTCAGAATTTGGATGAAGCCATTGCGATCGCCACCCGCATCCCAGGTGCAAAAGTCGGCACCGTCGAAATCCGTCCTGTCATCGAAGTTGCGGGACTACCAGCACAGCCCTGACCAAGCCCCGTTGGGGCGGGGTGTGGGGTGTGGGGTGTAGTGAATATTTAGCCCCAACAACCATAGGGTTACAAGCCCCGTCTTTTCAAGACGATAGTATTGGTGGGTGTTCAAGCCCCGACCAATGCAGTCTTCCCTACACCCCACACCCTACCCCCTACACCCTTCTTGTTGACCGTCCTTAACCGCTTGAATGCAAGGAGAACTCTCATGCAAAACAATTCCAAAATCACTCCCTGTTTATGGTTTGACGATCAAGCCGAAGCCGCCGCTCAGTTTTATACGTCGATTTTTCGCAATTCCAAAATTGTCCACGTCAGTCGATATGGAGACGCTGGACAGGAAATTCACGGAAAACCAGCCGGATCTGTCATGACTGTCAGCTTTGAACTTGATGGTCAGCCGTTCACAGCACTCAACGGTGGTCCGACCTTCAAATTTAACGAGGCGATTTCCTTCCAAATCTTTTGCGATACCCAGGCGGACGTGGACGATTACTGGCAAAAATTGTCTACCGGTGGGGATGAAACTGCACAGCAATGCGGCTGGCTCAAAGACAAATACGGCGTCTCCTGGCAAATTATTCCTCGCATTCTGATTGAGTTACTCAACCACCCCGACGCGGCAACCTCTCAAAAAGTAACCAATACCATGCTGCAAATGAAGAAGATCGAGATTGATGAACTCAAACGTGTTGCTGCTGATTAGCGGTTCCTTCGGAGTTGCGCTTTGTGCTAATCAGCACACCCAACCCTTCGCAATCTAACTCAAAACCATTCAACAGGAGATTTCACAATGAAAGTCATGGTCTTTGTCAAAGCAACCCAAGACTCCGAAACTGGGGTCATGGCGAGCGAACAGCTTTTAACTCAAATGGGGCAGTACAACGAAGAATTAGCCAGGGCAGGTATCTTGCTCGCCGCTGAGGGGTTTCATCCTAGCTCAAAAGGGGTGCGAGTTCACTTTTCAGGAACTGATCGCACCGTCACCCAGGGACCTTTTACTCCAGCGCAGGAGCTAGTGGCAGGGTACTGGCTGTGGCAGGTGAACTCAATGTCCGAGGCAGTTGCTTGGGTAAAGCGCTGCCCTAACCCTATGCCAGGAGACTCCGAGATTGAAATTCGTCCCGTATTCGAGGCAGAGGATTTTGGTGAAGTCCTGACACCCGCCTTAAGGGAGCAGGAAGACCGCATTCGCGCTCAGGTTGAAACGCAACAGCAAGAGTAACGTCAGCGAAGAGGACAAGGGGCAGGGGGCGGGGGGCAGGGGGGAGAACCCCATAAATAAATTTAGGGGCTTGCAACCCTTGTGGCAGGGGAACTCCAGTATCTTTCTCCCTTGCTCCCTGCTCCCTGCTCCCCTGCCTCTTTGGTCATCAGCAACCGCGCACATGATGTTTATATGCGAACGATCCGCTCATCAAAACGCAGAATCGATTACAAAAGGAGAAATCAATGCAACTCAATTCTTACCTGATGTTCAACGGCAACTGTGAGGCAGCGTTCAAGTTCTATGAACAATGTCTGGGTGGCAAGATGACTATGATGATGACACACAAAGAAGCACCTTCGGCAGAAAATGTCTCACCGGAATGGCAGGACAAAATCATGCACGCTTGCCTTGAACTAGATGATCGCCTCCTGATGGGATCTGACTGCCCACCAGGATACTTTGAAACCCCGCAAGGTTTCTACGTACAAATTAGCGTTCCTGAAATCGCTGAGGCAGAACGGCTTTTTCACGCTCTAGCAGAAAACGGCAAGGTGAAGATGGCGATCGCGCAAACGTTCTGGTCATCGCGCTTTGGCATGTTGATCGATCAGTTTGGGACACCGTGGATGATCAACTGCGAACAAACCATCTGAGCCTATACCAACATCTGTCATTCGTCCTTTGTCTTTTGTAAATAACCTGAGTTCGGGATAATAAATCCTCAAAAGCCTTGAATTATCGTTGTTCGGTCTAAAGCTCTGTTTTCATCTATTGTCAATAAGATATATTGCTGAGATTAGTTTCATTTGTGAACCTTATTGACAAAATAATTCCACTTTTATCCCTGCTTTGATCAATTCCAGTTTTATTCAATCCTGACAGAATAAGCTTTTTAGCTTCTGGCTTAACCCGAACTCAGGTTAAATAGCCACTGACCACTGACCAACAACTAACTACACCAGGAGAAACCATGAGTACTCAAATTTTCGTCAACCTACCCGTCAAATATCTCCACCAATCCATCGAGTTTTTCACAAAACTTGGCTTTCAGTTCAACTCCCAATTTACCGATGAAACGGCCACCTGCATGATTGTGTCCGAAACCATCTTTGTGATGCTTTTGACGCATGAAAAATTCAAAACATTCACACCCAACCCGATTTGCGATGCCACAAAAAGTACCGAAGTGTTGACGTGCTTATCAGTTGAGAGCCGAGAAAAAGTGGATCAGCTGATTCGTGAAGCCGTTGCTGCTGGTGGCACAACCTACAACGAACCTCAAGACCACGGATTTATGTACGCGCATGGATTTCAGGATTTAGATGGTCACATTTGGGAACTGATTTACATGGAACCCGAAGCAACCCATCCAGTTGAGGCCCAAAGGGAAGGAGCAGGAGTGTGAACCACAACAGAACAACCAGTGGAACACAAAGAAAGCGAACTCATCTAAACATGAGCACACCCATTCATACAAGAAGATGAAAGGTATTTGCACATCACTGAGGTTGATTCATGAAACTCTATGAATTTGCTCCCACGCGATCAATTCGAGTTCGCTGGGTTCTCCAGGAACTTGGGGTGGAATTTGAAGCAATCTCCATCAACATGCAGGCAGGTGAACACCGTACACCCGATTTTCTCACCATCAATCCCACTGGCAAGCTCCCTGTACTCATCGATGGCGAACATATCATCACTGAATCCGTAGCCATTGCTTTGTACCTCGGTGAGAAGTACCCAGAATCTAACCTGGTACCTACAGACTTGCTTGTGCGAGCACAGCTTTATCGTTGGCTCCTCTTTACTGCCACCGAATTGGAACAGCCGCTATGGCGTATCGCTCGCCACACGTTTATATACCCAGAAGAGTTAAGATTGCCTGCTGAAATATCTCTCGCTCGGCAAGACTTCACCAGTATGGCTGTCGTTTTAGAGAACCATCTGTTGGATCGGCAGTTTGTAGTGGGTGAACACGTCACAGTGGCTGATTTTGTGCTTGCTTACACACTGGATTGGGCGAACGAAGTTCAGCTACTCGCCACTTTCCCCACGCTGGTGGACTACATGGAACGAATGTACAAACGACCAAAGGCATCTGGGCGAATCGCAGCTGCACTTGCAAGTCTCAATCAGACCTCACAATGATTCGTGATCTGATCAGCCGTTTGGGTATCAGCCAGAGTGAAGTCTGGTAGATATTAGACTTCTTGCATAAGTCGGGAAAAGGTCAAGGGGGAAGGGGAAAAAGTTCTGTATTGTCCCCTTCCCCTCAGGGCAAACGCATCTAAATTACTCTCGATCGCAACCAAGATTGAGAACCAACGAAAAAATCACTATTTCGCGTTTGATTTATTCTCCAAGCTTAAAAGCGATCGCTAAACATATGTCAATAAGCAGCTATTAATGCGACTATTTTTCAGCTTATTGAGAATAAACTCTTTTTGTTGACATGATGCGGCCGCCCTGCCCTTCCCCTTTAACCTTTACCCTTTTCCCCAAGAGTGCAAAAAGCACTTTTGCAAGAGGTCTATTGTTTTACAGAGACATCCAGGACATCCAGGTTAATTTTTCCAGCTTCTACCAATTGCAGCGCTGCGATCGCTGTAAAAGATTTACTCAGTCAAGCGATCGGAAATTGAGTTTGTGGGGTGATAGGTTGCTGAGCGTCCGCTTTGCCATAGCCTTTGGAATGGATTGACATCGCGACACTCCTTGAATTACGTTGCTCCTTCTTCCAAAAAGCTCAATTAACCGAACTGGTCAAAGGAAATAAATGCTCCCATGATTCTCTGGTAAGCTGCCACTTAATCTGGCTCCACCCTTGCATATGCATCCAGCCGGAACCAGGTTGTGTACCGATCGCCTGGAATCCGTAACGTTCTGCTAGCCGGGATACTCTCAGGTTAGCACTCACAGAAAGACCAATAATTTCCTTTAGTTCCAAATCGCGGAACCCAAAATCAATCAGAGCTTTCCCAACTTCGATTGCATAGGCATAACGCCCCCAGTGCTGGGGTGCTAGCTCAATTCCAAGTTCTGCCTGCCCGGCAGCATAGCCATCCTGCCGCAATCCACCACAGCCAATTAACTCCAGATTGCGGAGCTCGACGATCGCCAACTGGTAATTGCATCGAGGAACTTCGGTTGCCCATTGTATGAACCGTTGAAACAGTTGATAAGTAAAGTCCGGGGTCACTTCTTCCGGTGAACAGAACTCGGCATAACGAGGATCAGCGTGATAAGCAAGGAATGCAGGCTCATCTTCCTGAACAAAGTCACGGAGAAGAAATCGTTTGGTGGTAATGTCCATAGCCATGTTTGAGGAAAGCGATCGCTGCTGGGTTCCTTCACCAGGCGTGATAAATAACACTGAACTGGGAGTACGAACCTTGCTTTGTCATCCCGCCGCTTTATCATCTGCTAAGTGATCGCGACTCTGGACTGGTTGCGGTCAGGTTTTCTCGTTCCCAGGCGATCGTTTGCCGCAACGCTTCCTCTTTAGTCATGGCTTCAACATAGCCTAACTCTTCTTGAAAACGAGTTGTGTCAGTTGCCAGATGATACTGCCACTGTAAATTCATCTGCAAATGAGAAGGGAGTTGATCTCTGGGAAGAGTTACTATCTCGCCATGCCAATTCACCAAATTTCCGAGCGTCTGGATTCGCTCCCGTAAAGTTGGAGTGGATGCTTCACCCAGGTTGTAAATGCGTCCAGCGGTACGATCGTCCGTGACAGCGAGTGCGATCGCTGCTGCAATATTCTCTACATAGCCATGAGAGAAGCGCCAATGGGCTTGTTCCTCCTCCAATAGAATCGGTTGCTGGTCAAACATCTGCCGAAGATAGGGTAGAAATCGATGCTGGCGATCGCCAGTACCATACATAGCTGGCAACCGGAGAATTGTGGCAGGAAGTTCTGGGTGCTCCATTAGCACCTGTTCCACCAGGAACTTGTCATAATCCTGCTTAAACTCAAAGTCTAACCCGTCCAAGTCTCGATAGGGGTATCGCGTTTCCCGCAGTGGTGCATCTTCAGTTAAGGGCACTGGGTCAGGGGGATGGCTTCCCTGACCCTGCAAACCCTCATAGTTACGGTAAACATCTCCACTACTGATAGCAACAAGACGCTGAGTGCAGTTGCTCAACACCTGAACAACATCCTGTGCTTGTGCTTCTGTAAAAGGGATGATATCAAGAACAACATCGGGAGAAAATTGTTCAAATTGGGCTTTGAAGTTGGGTAGTTGATTGCGTCTGCCATAGAAATGGGCCAGCGAATCTAATTCACTAGTAGTGGTGCTACCTCGGTGAAACAGGGCGACTTGATGCCCTTGCGCCATTAATTGGTGAGTGACATGTGAACCAACAAAACCTGTTGCCCCGATCGCAAGAATTTTCATGGCATAGGATGAATCATAGGTAGAGGTTGCTACGCTTTAGGCTTTGCCACTTTTGTCAGCCAAGCAGATGAAATTACCACAAGTGTCATCCAATACAGCGATTGTGACCTCTCGCCTTGGAGTTGGTTTGGAATGAAAAACCACACCCAATTTCTTCAAGCGTTCATAGCCTCAGAACTGAATGGCACTAAGTTAAGCTGAAGGGTATACAGTATAAGGATTGCAGAGGGGCAGGGGTGCAGGGGTGCAGGGGGGATTTCTATTTCTTGCGAACGCACAGCCTTAAACTTCTTTTTTCTCCCCTGCTCCTCCGCTCCTGGAGCCCCCCTGCTGCCTCAACGATTTCCCCTTTTCAAGCGTGCCATTCGCCTCAGAACTTTTTCCTGGTCATCAACAAACACACTGTTGAGTTTGATCTTCACCGCTCCTGCTCCCAAAGTTGAGGATAATGAGCGATCGCTTTTGGGTCTGTTATTTGATTAACTGGTGATGGCAGAGAATTAGGCACATCGCGTTAATATAAGCTCAAAAGGTAACTAACAATGACTTAACGAGAATTTCCCAATTGGGAAGCGCTCTATCAAGAACAAGCCGTTGAAACCATGCCCTGGTTCAACCCAAGCTTAGATCCAGATGTCGAATCAGCTCTCCTCACCCTTGAACTGAGCAATGGCTCGGTGCTGGATTTGGGAACAGGGCCGGGAACCCAAGCGATCGCCCTAGCCGAACTAGGCTTCCAAGTGATAGCGACAGATTTGTCAGAGACGGCCATTCGTCAGGCAGCAGCAAAAGCGAACCACAAGGGATTACAAATTTCGTTTCGGCAAGATGACATTCTCAACAGTCGTCTGGAACAATCTTTCGATTTAATTCTTGACAGAGGATGCTTCCACGTTCTGCCACCCCAAAGTCGAAGTACTTATGTGCAAACAGTTGCGAATTTATTAAAGCCTAATGGCTACCTGTTACTGAAATGCTTTTCTGACTTGGAAACAAGAGAACAAGGCCCTTACCGCTTTACGCCAGACGAAATTCAGCAGATATTTAAAGAGCGATTTAATCTGCGTTTGGCTCAACAAACGGTCTATCATGGGACACTTGATCCACTTCCCAAAGCGCTCTTCTGCATCCTGGAAAAGCATTGACTTTTTGGGTTGTGTCGTAAGTGTACCAAGCAAAATTCGATGTGCGTAAATTGAACAACGAACGCTCTGGTAGTATCTATTTCGATTTTCGTGCCGACAATGGCGGTGTTCGATGTGCGCCAAAATATTTCTCACTGCGATAACGCAGCCACACCCGCAAGACTTGCGGTATCTGCTGTTTTTGCTCTTTAGTTAATGTGTTGTAAAGGGCAAGCTGCGCGATCGCGCTCACCTCGACAAGCGGCATTGTTATGAGCATCCCAATAGCTACGAGCTACTCGAATGCGACGACAGACTTCTTTAATCAACGCTTCTCCTGTGAGCGGAGCATCTTGCTTTGCCATACTTAATACCTCTGCTATTATTGGATTCAGCCGTAGCATGGGTGCTCACAGCCATTTCGGTAATTGGGTTTTAGATTCTATAATATATCTAAATTTGTCAAAGTTGGTCACTAAGGAGTCAGAAAAACGCAGTGAGCCACCAAGTAGAACTAAGTGAATACAAGCAGCAGATAGCAGATTTATATAGCCGCCGGAGTTCTACTTACGATAACGGTGACTGGCATCCTCGCATTGCTCACCGTTTAGTTGAATATGCACATATTCGTCCTGGACAGCAGGTTTTAGATATTGCAACTGGAACAGGCATGGTGGCACTTGAAGCGGCTCAAATTGTGGGGGCATTGGGTCGAGTGATTGGGGTCGATATTTCGACTGGGATGCTCGAACAGGCTAGACGAAAAGTTGCTGCATTAGGGTTGAGTAACATTGAGTTCCAACTTGCAGACGCTGAAGCCTTGGATTTCCCATTGAACAGTTTTGATGACATCTTCTGTTCATCTGCGTTGATTTGGATGTCTGATCTAGTGGGTGCGTTGCGACTATGGTATGGGCTTCTTAAACCAAAAGGTTTACTTGGCTTTCATGCTTTTGCAGACACCGCTTTTGTCGAAGGGGTCGTAGCACAGAGGGTACTTGAAAAGTATGGCGTTTCCTTGTTGTTTAGCAAGCCAACTGGAACAGTTGAAAAATGCCAGAAAATGCTCCAACAAGCAGGTTTTTCAGAAATTGAAATTAAATCAGAGCTTGATGGCAGTTACATCAGTTTAGAGAAAGCAAAGGGAATGTGGATAGGTAATGCCTCATCTCCTGTACCCGGACAGTATCCTAATCCCTTATTGCAACTCACACCTGAACAATTGGCACAGGCTAAAGTAGAATTTGATGCTTCCTTGGAGGCACTGCAAACTGAACAAGGAATTTGGAACGATCTCACTATCTTTTACGTCTTCGGACGCAAGCCGAAATAATAATTCGTTGATAAAGATGAGACATTGGGGTTTGTACAAAAAACCCCATACTGATTTTTACCACACTGCTTGACGAAAGGAATAAAAGTATGAAGTCTGTGGAAACGAAACGGTTAATCATACGCCGTATGGCAGAGACAGACTTGCTTGATTTTCTGGCGTACCAAACTCACGCTGAAGTTTTACAATATACGCCAGTAGAACCACTTACGTCATTGCAAGCAATGAGCTTTCTCACCCGACAAGCAATAGTGGAAATCGGCGATGATGGGGGCTATATCATGTTTGGAATCTACCATATAGGCGATGCCAAAATAATTGGCGAGGTTAGCATAAACCTTTTACCAAGAGCACAAAGTAAAGGCGAAGTTGGGTGGTCACTTCACCCTAACTATCAGGGATATGGTTATGCAACCGAGGCTGCACAAGTATTGCTTAACTATGCCTTTGTAGATCGTAAGTTGCACCGAATTACCTCAATTTGTGACACACGCAACACAGCATCCTTTCGGCTCATGGAACGTCTTGGTATGAGGCGCGAAGGGCATTTAAGGCAAAGCCAGTTCATCAAAAGCGCATGGCAGGATGAGTATATTTATGCTTTATTGCACGATGAGTGGTTTCCTAATTTGGCGTAGCTCTGGCTCTGCGGTTTGACAAATTGGTTCTTGGCTACAGTCTAAAATCTCGTTTTTCAAGTCCTCACTTTTAGGAGGCTCAACAGCAGAGTGTTGTTGTGGCTTTGAAGCTTCAGGATGGGATCTGTGATATTGTTCTGCATTGAATCTGTAATGTTCAGTTTTGCACTAGCCGCTAGGAGAAAGTTTTATTTAATGGAAACCGCAGTGAAAAAGTCGGATTTTGTCCTGACTCCTTACATGAACAGCAGCGACTTACGGGCAACTTATCAAATCCTGAATACGGTTGTGCCTTATGTAGTTTTATGGTTTTTAGCACACAAAGCAGCTGCTAATTGTTTTTGGTTGCTTGTGCCTACTATAGTCTTGATGATGCTGTTTTCATCGCGTTGTTTTTCTTTAATGCATGATTGCGGACACTATTCACTCTTTCGTTCAAAAAGGGTTAATCAAATTATCGGTTTTATTCTGGGGGTAATCAACGCCATCCCTCAATATCCGTGGTCAAGAGGACATGCCTATCACCACAAAACCAACGGTGATTGGCAACGCTATCGCGGTCCTAGTGCATTACTCTCTACTGAGGAGTTTGCTCGCCTCAGCCCATCAGCCCAAAGGCGTTATGAACTACTGAGGCACCCATTGATGATCTTTCCGGGAGGTTTTTTCTATGTCGCAATTAAGCCAAGACTCGCCCTGATTTCCGGAACATATGATTTTATCATTCATCTACTGACTTGCTTGCAGCAAGATCCTTTTATGGATTTACCTCGAATCATCTCCTCTCATAAGTCTAGAAATTGGTACACTGCGGCTGAGTTTTGGCATCTGTTGTTCAACAACATTTGTGTAGTCGGCAGCTGGATTTTTCTGGGGTATTTACTTGGATTTGGTTTTTTCGTGAGCGTTTACTCAATCACGCTAACTTGTGCTGGGGCAATCCTCATCTGCATCTTCTTTGTTCAGCACAACTTTGATGGCTCTTACGCCCACAAAACTGAAGGGTGGGACTATCTCGAAGGGGCAATTAAGGGCAGCAGTTATCTGGAGTTACCCACTGTTTTAAAGTGGTTTTCCGCCGATATCGGCTACCATAACATTCATCATCTTTGTGACAGAATCCCCAATTACAACCTCCAAGCTTGCCACAATCAAAATATTCACCTGCTTAGGAATGCAAAAAGGCTGCGAATGGTAGATATTCCTGATTGCTTCAAATACATTCTGTGGGATTGTCCCTCCAATCGCCTGACGTCGATAGCATCGTTTCGTCAAGCTGCACAATCCATCGACCTAGAGAGAGCCAACGAGGCGTGAAAAAGCAGGGGAGCAGGAGAGCAGAGGAGAAAAACCACGCCACTTGCGGGAGTTGCTCTCAATCAAGGAAGCGAGGGAGCTATCGTCCACAAGAGGCGTGACTTTGAACCTTATCTTTTTCGTAAAGAATACCGTTGTTTCAAACAACGGGAGCATCCCAATTTGGCAAAATTGAAGAAGAATCCAGAAGCCAGAAGTCAGGAGCGGAGCCGGAGATGCTCCGCCAAGGAGTCAGAATCAATTAGTGGGGGATTCAGAGCCGCCACTAATTGTTTGCGTAGCGTCTCCCCTTGGGAGAAGACCACCAAAAAGTTCTGCGATCGCTAAAAAATAGTAGTGTATGATACCGTTTTCTGAGGGAATATAAAAAAGCTGACTGCTGTGGATATTTAATAAGTAAAACTTATTAAATATCTCGGAAATCAACCAAAATCACCCAGATGGCAAACAAACTTCGCTCTTTACTCCATAGTTGCGGTCTACTACTTGACGTAAAAACTCAAGCATCTGTTTGAGGGTAAATTAGACTTGCTCAAGGGTTTTGCCAAAAAATGTATCTAAGAATACGGTTTTTTTGACAATGATCAATTTATAGGTATCTTTCTGTGCGCGATCGCAGAACTTTTAGGTCTACTGATTGTAGATATTTTTAGGAATAATCGTCAAAATACTTGCTAGTAATCTTTTTGAGATATCTCATCAAGATAAATTTTTGTGTAAAATAATATACTTCATGTAAATAAAAGCACTTTTCACTTAGATTTGATTTTTAGCGATCGCACCTTTTTTGGCCGAACTCACAAAATCGCATTGCTCCCGCTTAAGCCTTCGGCTAGGGTGTCGGTCAAGTAATCACAATTGACAAAAAAGAGATAATGTGAAGTGGAAAAAACTAGGAACAAAAGGATGCGATCGTTAACACTCGTGTCGGTCAAGTAATTATGGTTGACAAACTAGATGTAATATGGGTAGGGATTTACCGAAATCAGTTGGGTATGATTTAGAGGTATAATTTATGCGTCCCCCCTACTGGAATCCTCCCATCGAATTGTCAGAGGCAGAACAAGCTATCATTTCTCGGATTAAGAGGGCCAAACTATTTATATTTCTACGCCACAATCGTCACCACCTCTTTGATGAGGAGTTTCAAGCAACTTTAGCCACTATGTTCAAGGACAGTACAGTGGGTCAATGTCCAGTTCCTCCAGCACTGCTAGCATTGGCATTAATTTTACAAGCATATACCGGAGTTTCAGATGATGAAGTGATTGAGGCATTGGTAATGGATAGACGTTGGCAGTTGGTACTCGACTGTCACGATTGCCAAAAACCTCCATTCAGCAAAGGGACTTTGGTAAATTTTAGACAAGTGATGATAGACTTTGAAGTTGATCGGAAATTAATTGAGCGCACGGTAGAAATAGCAAAGCAGCAAGGTGGGTTTGGTTCAAGTAACTTGAGGGCGGCACTCGACTCCTCGCCTTTATGGGGGGCGGCGAAAGTAGAAGATACATATAATCTCTTAGGTCATGCGCTACGTAAAGCTGTAAGGTTAATGGCGCAGGCTTCGCAACAGTCAACAGAGCAAGTAGCAAAAGAAACACAAATAGATGCTCTAGTCACAGGAACTTCCCTCAAAGCCGCGTTAAATTTGAACTGGGATGATCCAACTGAGCGTTCAATAGAGTTAGAAACCATTCTCAAAGCTTTAGAGGTTGTTTGAAAAGTTTTTGAGGGCTAAAAATTATGCCAATCGCCTCACCATAATACGTATCATTGCAAGATAAATAAAAGTCTCGGATGTTTCGGGCAATAACTCATAATCGCGAACTAATCGGCGACATCCCATGAGCCAACCAAAAGTTCGCTCTACAACCCAACGTTTTTTGAGCAACACAAAACCCTTAGCCTCTTGCGATCGCAAAACTACCTGCACAATCCAACGGCAAACATTCATCACCCACTGCATAAAAGGTTCTCCATCAAAACCACCATCTACCCAGATGGTTGTCAAACGAGATATCTTTTGATGAGACTGTTTGACCCGTTTGAGAACTTGTTTTCCTCCTTCTCGTTCAGCTACATTGGCTGCGGTGACTAAAACCCTCAACACTAATCCCAAGGTATCGACGGTCATAAATCGCTTACGTCCTTTGGTCTTTTTACCTGCATCAAAACCAACTAACTTGCTGACCATTGCGGCGCTTTTCACGCTTTGACTGTGAATTATTGCCTCGGATGGGCGCTTGTTGGCGTTGATTTTCTATCCGAACCCATTGTCTCAGGCTGTCATGAATTTTTAGCCAAGTTCCATCTTTACGCCAGTTCCCAATTGTGTGTAGACCGTCTGCCAAGCTGGAAAGTCTCCAGGCAGCGGTAAGCGAAGCTATGCCGAAGGCTTATCGCCATCTAACTCCTTCTACCAAAATGTAGAAAATCGCGTTAATCACCTCCCACATATTGACTTCACGTTTTCGACCACCTGGTTTCGCTTCCGGAATTAGGTCACTAATCAATTTATATTGCTCTAAACTCAGGTTGCTCTTGTATGCTTTACTCATACCACTCTCTCGGTGCTGTTTGTTATCTATTCACAGCGTATACTGAGAGAGCTTTTTTACAACATTCCCGACTTTTCAAACAACCTCTTAGGAAATTTTTGAGCAGCCTGTTCTTTGATTAAGTCATCGAAAACTAACTCCTTCATATGACGGCTGATAGTTTCTCGACAGTAACCCAAAATATCAGCCAACTTCTCAAATGTGATTCTGACCCATTCGTGCCCATAGTAATGTTTGCCATCAAGCCAAGACAGTATTGCTGCTTTACACTTCTGGCGACGGTTAAAAGTAGCGAGAAATTCAGAGAGAATATTGACGGGAGTTTATATTTGTCCGAGTACTGCGGAGGTGAAGCTAGTCATCTTCTACCTCCTATGTGTGGACGAAATGTAAGATTAATTCGCGTACTAACCAATTTCTTGGTCTTCGGAACTTGATGCAGGTGTGTAGCCTGACAAGCAGGGTGCATGATCAGCAAACTCCCATGCTCCAGCCAGAAATCAGTCGGCTTGCCCCCGATGGGCTTTATCTGAAACTTCCGCTCTGCTCCTAAACTCACAGATGCGATGGCTGGATTATGCCCCATCGATTGCTCATTATCTGCGTGCCAGCCAATAGAATCCTGGCCGCTCCCAGCAATTCTCAAAATGAGAATTGCTGTATAGTTTGAGGTATGGCAGATTATAATCTTAAGAGTTGCTCTATGATTGCTCTACCTGGTATTGCCATCCAAAACAAGATATATGAAAGTTCTAATTCTCTAGTTTATCGGGGCATTAGAGAGGATGGGGTCGCGATCATAGTAAAAATGCTAAAGCTTGATTATCCCTCACCTCAAGAACTAACCCGTTACAGACAGGAATATAAAATTACTCGTTCCCTCAACTTGGAAGGAGTTGTCAAAGCATACAGCCAGCAAAACTATCAACGCACTTTGATGATTCTTTTAGAAGATTTTGGGGGAGAGTCTTTAGAGCAATGGATGCACAAGCGTCCAGACATTTTCTGTCCCATGCCTTTATCCACTTTTCTTAGTCTGGCGATCGCCTTCACCGATATTTTGGGCAGAATTCATGCAGCCAATGTCATTCATAAAGATATCAACCCTGGAAACATAGTCTTTAATCCTGATACTGGCGTTGTCAAAATTATTGATTTTGGAATTGCCACCCAATTTAATCGCACAAATCCAACCTTCAAAAGTCCTCATGTTTTAGAAGGGACACTCGCCTACCTTTCTCCAGAGCAAACAGGACGAATGAACTGTTTGCTCGATTACCGCACCGATTTTTACTCCCTTGGTGTGACGTTCTATGAACTGCTAACCGGACATCTGCCGTTTGAAACAACGGACATACTTGAGCTAGTCCATTGTCATATTGCTAAACAGCCTGTTAGTCCTCACGAACTAAATGCAGCGATTCCCAGAGCAGTTTCAGATATTATTTTGAAACTGATGGCAAAAAATGCAGAGGATCGCTATCAAAGTGCTTGGGGTATCAAAGCAGATTTAGAAACAGGTTTTTGCCAGTTCGCAGAAACAGGTCAAATTGGCAGTATTCAACTGGGTATTCAAGACGTTTGCGATCAGTTTCAAATTCCCCAAAAATTGTATGGACGCGAAGCAGAGATTGAAGCATTATTAGCAGCGTTTGACAGAGTAGCAGGAACGGGGAATGAACATAAGAATGAAGAAAATTCTGAATTCCAAGTCGAGATGATGTTGGTATCGGGCTACGCTGGGGTTGGTAAATCAGCATTAGTGCAGGAACTCTACAAACCCATTACTGCAAAGCGCGGTTATTTTATCTGGGGGAAATTCGATCAATTTGGGCGCAATATTCCCTACAGTGCGATCGCCGATGCTTTACAAAAATTAGTGCAACAACTACTGGGTGAACCTGATGAGCAGTTGTTGCAGTGGCGATCGCAACTGTTAATAGCTTTAGGAACCAACGGACAAATCATCATTGATATCATCCCGGAAGTTGAATTAATTATTGGCAAGCAGCCACCTGTATCATCCGTTGGAGCAACTGAAGCTCAAAATCGCTTTCATCGCATCTTTGGGGAGTTTGTGCGGGTGTTTTGTTCAGAGTCACATCCCCTTACGATCTTTTTAGATGATTTGCAGTGGATAGACTCGGCAACGATTAAGTTAATCGAGCTGTTGCTGTTGGATGAGCAAACCCAATCCCTATTTTTAATTGGAGCCTATCGAGATAATGAAGTAAATTCAACACATCCATTAGCATTAATGCTAGAGAGATTAGGAAAAAAAGGGGCAGTGCTTCAGGAGATGATCCTGACACCATTAACCCTTGAACCGTTGAGTCAGTTGATTGCCGAGACACTACATCAAAATGCAGACACCGTTCGTCCCTTAGCTGAGTTAGTGCTTCGTAAAACTGAGGGCAATCCTTTCTTTGTCAGCGAGTTTTTGAGAATGCTATATAGCGAAAATCTGCTGATCTTTGATGCTCAAAATTTAAGCTGGCAGTGGAACATTTCTCAGATTCAAGCCCAAGATATCACTGATAATGTTGTGGAGTTGATGCTTCACAAGTTGAAGAAACTACCAGACAACACACAGCAAATTATTCAGTTAGCTGCTTGCATTGGTGCTGAATTTAATTTAGATACGTTGTCGATTGTTTGTGATCAACCACCTGAAACGGTTTTTCAAGATTTACAAGCAGTAATGCAAGTTGGATTAATTCAACCCCTCTCTGAATTAGATGAAAACTTGTTGATTCAAGAGTATAAGTTCTTGCACGATCGCGTGCAGCAAGCAGCTTACACTTTAATTGATGAGTCGCAAAAACAAGTTGTTCATTTACAAATTGGTCGCAATTTACTAGAAAAAACTTTGCCAGAGAGACTAATAGATAGGCTGTTTGAAATTGTCGATCATCTGAATTACGGGATTGAGCTTGTCACAGAACAACCAGAAAGAAATGAAATTGCTCGATTAAATTTAATCGCAGGTCAGAAAGCAAAAGCGGCGATCGCTTATAGTGTAGCAAAAAAATATTTAGCGACAGGACGAGCATGGCTGGCAGCTTCAAGCTGGCAAACAAACTATGATTTTACTTTAGAACTACATTCAGAAACTACAGAAGTTTCATTCCTATGTGGTGATTTTGCAGATGTAGAATCCTGGATGGCGATCGTTTTACAATCAGCTAAAACGGTTCTTGACAGCGTAAAGGTTTACGAAGTCAAAATTCAGACCTATATCGCGCAGGAGCAGCTATTGGAAGCGATCAATACTGGATTGCAAGTCTTACTGCAACTGGGGATCAGTTTTCCCAAAACGCATAGCCAGTCAGATATTCAGCTTGAACTTGACACAATCACATCACTCCTTAAGGAAAAGCGGAGCGAGGATTTGGTTCATTCGCCGAAAATAGCTGAACCGGACAAGTTGGCGGCGATGCGAATCTTATCAAGTATCATGATTGCTGCCCATCTTGCTGCCCCGGATATGCTGCCATTGTTTGCATCAAAACAGGTCAGTTTGTCAATCCAATATAGCAATGCCTTGGTGTCTCCCTTTGCGTATGCCTTGTATGGATTCATTCTTTGTAGGACGGTGGGAGACATAGAGTCTGGCTACGAGTTTGGGCAGTTAGCTTTAAGGCAGTTGTCACAACCTGATACCCAAGCACTCAAAGCCAAAACATTGTTGAGCGTGAATATTTTCATCATTCACTGGAAAAAGCATTTTAGAGAAACATTGCAGCCATTACTAGAAGGCTATCAAAGTGGATTGGAAACAGGAGATTCAGAGTTTGCTGCCTACTGTGCTGAAGTTTACTGCTTACTATGTGTCTTTGTAGGTAAGGAACTCGTGGAGCTTGAACGCGAGATCAGAATGTACAGCCAAGTAATCCGTCAACTCAAACAGCAAGCAGCACTGACTTGGACTCAGATGCATCATCAGGTTGTCTTAAATTTGATGGAACGCTCGGTCAATCCTATCTGTCTAGTTGGCGAAGCCTACAATGAGGAGAATAGACTGCGACAAAATGAAACAGAAAATAATGGAACCTCAATCTTTTTCGTACACTTCTACCAACTTTTTCTGTGCTATTTATTTTATGAGTATTTCCAAGCAGTCGAAAACTCAATTGTAACGGCACAGTATGTGAGCTATGTAGCATCATCACCTCCTGTTCCTTTGTACTATTTCTATAGCTCTCTGGCAAGACTCGCAACCTATCTTGAAAGCAACACTCAAGCGCAGTCAGAAATTCTTAAAGAAGTTGCAGTTAACCAGGAGAAAATGCAGCTATGGGCACATTATGCGCCCATGAATCATTTGCATAAATACCACCTAGTCGAGGCAGAGAAAGCACGAGTTTTAGGTCAATTGCTTGAAGCAGAAGAGTTCTATGAGCAAGCCATTGAAGGGGCTAAAGAAAATGAATATGTACAAGAAGAAGCATTAGCCTATGAATTAGCAGCAAAATTCTACCTATCTCGTGGGAGGGAAAAGATTGCCCGAACCTATATGAAAGAAGCTCACTACTGCTATGAACGTTGGGGAGCGACGGCGAAGGTCAAGGATTTAGAAACTCGATATCCGCAGCTATTTCCTCCATCATCGAGCATGGCTCATACGCCAATACCAAAAACTTCTGTCACCACCTCTAATCATTCAGACATCGCTTTCGATTTGGCGGCGGTGATGAAAGCTTCCCTTGCTATTTCTAGTGAAATTGAACTGGAGCAGTTGCTTAGTTCCTTGATGAAGATATTAATCGAGAATGCTGGCGCACAAACCGGATTTTTACTTTTGGAAAAATCCGGAGAATGGGTAATTGAAGCTTCTGGTGAACTAAATGATGTGGCTGGCGAAAATATTTATTCTACACAAGTACTGCAATCTATCTCAACGGCAAATCACCTGCCTGAATCAATTATTAATTATGTAATTCGGACTCATGAATCTGTGATCTTAAATGATGCAACTCGTGAGGGTCATTTTATTAATGAGCCATATATTAAACACAACCAAACTCAATCACTTCTGTGTTTACCACTGCTGAATCAAAGTAAGCTCGTAGGAGTATTGTATTTGGAAAATCAATTAGCATCTGGGGCATTTACACCGGAGCGATTCTCCGAAGGAGACGCTACGCGATCGCAAGTTTTACATCTGTTATCAACCCAAGCAGCGATCGCTATTGAAAATGCCAAACTCTACTCCAAACTACAAAAGAGCGAAAGTCAGATGGCACAATTCCTAGAAGCAGTGCCAGTAGGAATTGGAGTCGTAGATACACTAGGTCGCCCTTGCTACGCCAATCAACAGGCAATTCAACTATTAGGCAAAGGAATTATTCCTGGTGCTACACCAGAGCAACTTGCAGAAATTTATCAACTTTATCTAGCGGGAACAGAGCAACCATATCCCATTGAGAACTTGCCAGTGATGCGGGCGTTGAAAGGCGATCGTACAAGAATTGACGATTTAGAAATTCGCCAAAACAATGCGATCGTTCCAGTTGAAGGGTGGGGAACTCCAGTATTTGACGAACAGGGCAATGTGATTTATGCGATCGCAGCTTTTCAAGACATCAGCGAACGCAAACAAGCAGAGCAATTACTAGCAAATTATAATCGTACCTTAGAGCAACAAGTAGCTCAACGAACAGCCGCTTTACAGAAAAGCGAGGCAGAACTGCGCGAGAGAGAACAGGAACTAAGATTGATTACCGACGCTCTCCCCGCTTGTATCTGTTATATAGATACAGATCGGCGCTATCGATTTGTCAACCGAACTTATGAGGTCTGGTTTAACCGTAGTCGAGATGAAATTTTGGGTAAGCAGGTTCGTGAAGTCATGAGCGAGGCAAGTTTTGAAATTATTGAACCGTACATGAATCGAGCGCTAGCAGGGGAGATTATAACCTATGAGGCAGAAGTCCCTTTCCCGTTGGGCAAAAAGTATCTTGCTGTCACCTCCATTCCCGATTTTGATCGCCACGCTCAAGTTAAAGGATACTATGGTTTGATTGCAGACATTAGCGAACAGCGCAACGCTGCACTACGGGAACGCCAACGTGCTGAAGAAGCATCAATTCTACAAGAGCGCAACCGCATGGCCAGAGAAATCCACGATACACTAGCCCAGGCTTTTACTAGTATCATCGTTCACTTAGATGCTGCTTCCCAACGTCTTATCCTCGATCCAGATGCTGCCCAGTCACACCTCAAAACAGGCCGCATCTTGGCGCGTTCCGGGCTGACGGATGCCCGTCGCTCAGTAGAAGCGCTCCGTCCGCAGATATTAGAAGAAGGGGATTTACATAGCGCACTTGACCGCCTCGCGTCTCAGATGTTTTCTCATACATCAGTGCATGTCGTCTGCGAAGTGATCGGCAAACCATATACTTTACTTAAAGAGGTGGAAAGTAATTTACTTCGCATTGGGCAAGAAGGGTTAACCAATGCCTTTAAGTATGCCAATGCCAGCGAAATCCGCGTTGAGTTGCGGTATGAATCATCGCAAGTCGTCTTGCAAATCAAAGACAATGGGCAAGGGTTTGAAAGCCAAAGTTTATCAGTCAGTCGGGGCTTTGGGTTACTGGGAATGAGTGAACGCGCCCAACGCATTGGAGGAGAATTGACGATTGTTAGCCACTTGGGACAAGGCACAGAAATTGTAGTGAGAGTACAAACGCCATGACCGAAAATGAAAAGGATACAGAGCCATTTGATACAGAGCCAATAAGTTTATTTATGAGTGTCTTTAATTTTGAATTCGGAGCAAAGCGACGTGACCCAATGCTCACCCACTACACCTGACTCCTCTGTAATCTGCATCTTGATCGCTGACGACCATCCATTTATGCGAGAAGGTCTAGCAGCTGTACTCGATTATCAACTGGATATGACTGTGGTTGGGCAAGCCTGCAATGGCTACGAAGCAGTAGAATTGTTCCGCCAACATCAACCCAGTATCACATTAATGGATTTGCGGATGCCGGAACTCAGTGGCGTGGAAGCGATCGCTTCCATTTGCGCTGAGTTTGCCGACGCTCGAATCATTGTCTTGACAACCTATGACAGCGACGAAGACATCTATCGGGGACTGCGAGCAGGCGCAAAAGGTTATGTTTTAAAAGATGCAGAACCAGACGAACTACTGACAGCAATTCGGTCAGTTCACAGAGGTCAGCAGTACATTCCCCCTGCCGTGGGCGCAAAACTAGCAGAACGGTTGCGGAGTCCAGAACTGAGTGATCGCGAATTGGAAGTGTTGCGCCTGATGGCAACAGGTAAGAGTAACTTAGAGATTAGCATTGCTTTGGCGATCGCTGAGGGAACGGTCAAATTCCATGTGAAAAATATTCTAGGCAAACTGGGAGTAAGCGATCGAACTCAAGCGATGATTGTTGCGCTCAAGCGCGGTATTATTACACTTTAAGAATTCAGCCAAAGCAACAGAAGAATAAATTCAGAATTATCACCTGCTCTTGAGGATAGTTTGTTTCTAGCCCTAAGAGTAAGTTGATCCCTATCCCTAAGAGTAAGTTGATCCCTATCCCTGTTGTTAGTACAAAAACTCCCCACAAGGGATGCGACAAAGTGGGGTCAATTTTTATATTCTTAGAATCAAGAAACGATATTCAATTTCTTAGTATTATTTCTAGCATTTTCATCGCTAAGATGCTATCCACATAATGCATAAAACAGCAATGAGTCAGACAAGCGATAGCAACAAGTTGCTCATGCCTATTTCAGAACAGGATCACATTCAAGGAGTAATAGAGGCATCAGTTGTTTTAGTGGAATACGGTTATTATCAATGTCCTTCCTGTCGTGAGGTTTACAGAATGATTCAAGCGATTCAGCAACAGATCCCCTTGCGCTTTGTATTCCGTCATTTTCCCCAAATTCATCTTCATCCCCAAGCTCAAAAGGCATCAGAAGCGGCAGAATCCGCCGCCGCGCAAAATAAGTTTTGGCAAATGCACAACATTTTATTTGAGCATCAATCTGCCCTTAACGATGGATATCTTCTAGAGTATGCCAGTGCAATCGAGCTTGACATTAATCGATTTCTGCGAGACATGACAGATCATGTTCATGCTGAACGGGTGACTCAAGATATGCAAGGTGGAATACAAAGTGGTGTTAGCAGTACACCAGCTTTATTCGTTAACAAAATTCGCTATAGAGACGCTTGGGATACAGAGAGATTACTCGCAGCGATTCTCGACTAGAAGCTACGCCAACACACAAGCTAGAAATAAATCTTAAAACAATTCGCAACTTTTGGAGACGCTAAAAGCGAAAGCTCCGCAACGCTTTCGCAATTACGTTTTGTGATGGGGATTTAAACCCAGACCCAAAATATGGTGCTTGTAGAAGCAGGGGACTTAAACCCCCAAAGTTGGTTAAATTTAAGCTAAATTCTCACAACTAAAGATTCTCAAATATTTCACAGGTTTCAACAGGAGGTTCATAAATGAAGATTTTTGTTGCAGGCGCAACGGGAGTGATCGGTCGGACGCTAATCGCGCAACTGCTAGCGCAAGGACATGAAGTAGTTGCGTTGACACGTTCTCTAGAAAAAGCACAAACTTTAGCGGAACAAGGTGTGGAATTGGCGATCGCAGATGTGTTCGATGCCGATGCTGTTAAAGCTGCCATCACCAGCACTCAGCCGGAAGTAGTGATTGAACAACTCACTTCCCTACCCAAAACCTATACTAGCGAGTCCATGAGCGCAGCATCAGGCCTGAATACTCGCATCCGTCGAGAAGGGGGTGCTAATGTGCTGGCGGCAGCACAAGCGTCTGGCGTGCGCCGTTATCTGAGGCAGTCGATCGCATTCTGGGCGATTCCCGGTACTGGATTAGCAGATGAAGAAACGCCACTAGCTTTTGATGCCTCGCCTGCGGTAGCAGCAGATGCTCACATAGTCACTGAAATCGAGCGTGACTTACTAGGGAACCCCAACCTAGAAGGAATTGCTCTGCGTTATGGCTTCCTTTACGGGCCTGGTACATGGTTTGCTCCCGATGGCGATGTTGCCCAACAGGTGCGCCAGCAACAGTTCCCGATTGTTGGGAATGGGGAAGGTGTCTGGTCATGGTTACACATTGAAGATGCAGCGATCGCCACAGTTGCAGCAGCAGAGCGAGGCAACCCTGGCATTTACCTGATTACGGACGATCACCCCTTAACAGTGCGCGAGTGGCTCTCAGCTTATGCCCAATGGCTCAATGCTCCACCACCTCCGCAAGTATCGGTTGAGGATGCTTTGCGAATTAGTGGTGCGGATGCTGTTTATTATGGTACTCAGATGCGAGGCGCATCGAATGCTAAGGCAAAACGCGAATTAAATTTTCAGCCTCGACCCTTGGAATGGATGGTTAACACCGCCGTGGCTCATGCCAGTTAAAAATTTAAGGGAGAGAAAGATGAAGATTGCTCAATATGGAACAGCGATCACGGTCATCCATGCAATCGTACATGGATTACATGGTTTAGCACACGTGGAAATCCCTGTTCCCCTCTCAATACTTCAGAGTTTATTTGTGGGTATTGTGATTTATGCGATTCCCATCATTGCAGTCATTTTACTTTGGACACAGTTTTACCGCATTGGTAGCTGGCTCTTGCTCTTTTCAATGGCAGCATCAGTCATTTTTGGAATCTACAATCATTTGATTGTGATTAGTTCGGATCATGTGTCTCAAGTTTCCTTTACAGGTTGGGGTCTGCTATTCCAAATCACAGCCGTCCTAACATTAGTTTTGGATGGATTCGGCTGTTGGGTTGGCATCTGGGCATTGAAAACGATTCAGGAACCAGAAAAGGTTATATGAATTGTTTTGATTATTTTAATCACCATCATCTGTTATTGTTTACTTGCTTGCTTCCAATTTAGAGCAGTTTTCTTTCATTAGAAATACACCCTAAATTAGCCAACTTCTCATTGTACGGTATCTAAATGAACCACATACTCAAGAATAAACGCGCACTCATTACTGGAGGCAGTCGCGGCATTGGGGCAGCGATCGTCAAACGTTTAGCAAGTGAAGGTGCTGATGTCGCTTTCACTTATACCAGTTCACCCGACCGGGCTAACGAAATCGTGCAGGCAGCGCAAGCATTAGGTGTCCAGGCTCTTGCCATCCAAGCCGACAGTGCCGATGCCAGTGCAGTAGTCGCAGCTGTTGAAGAGACTGTGAACAAATTGGGCAGTATTGATATTCTCGTCAACAATGCGGGTGTGCTAGCGATCGGCCCAATCGACGATTTCACACTGGCTGACTTTGATCGAACTTTTGCCATTAACGTGCGTGCGGTGTTTGTGGCGACGCAAGCCGCAGTCAAGCACATGAAAGCGGGCGGACGCATCATCAACATCGGCAGCACTAATGCCGAACGTATGCCATTTCCTGGTGGCGGTGTATATGCCATGAGTAAATCTGCTCTGCAAGGGCTTGTGCAAGGACTGTCGCGTGACCTTGGCCCACGCGGGATTACGATCAACAACGTGCAGCCCGGGCCGATCGCTACAGATATGAATCCCTCGGAGGGGGAGTTTGCTGAGATGCTCAAAAAGCAGATTGCGGTAGCCCGCTACGGCACGGTTGACGAGGTTGCGGGGCTGGTTGCTTATCTGTCCCGCCCTGAGTCCGGTTACATCACCGGCGCAAACCTGATGATTGACGGAGGGTTCAGCGCATAACTGTTTAGCGATCGCATTTATTTCTCATAGAGGTTGATAAAATATGTTTGATCTTGACCAAACTATTAAAGACCGCCACTCAACACGTAAATTCTTACCCCAACCAGTGCCACGGGCTTTGCTCGATGAAGCCCTGACTCTAGCGCAGCTCGCACCATCGAATTCAAACATCCAGCCGTGGCGATTGGTGTTTGCCCAAGACGGATGCCGCGATCGCTTGCAAGAGGCTTTGCTAAACCAAGCCAAGCAGCAGCCCACCGTCTCTCCTCTGCCTTCTGCCTTTCAGCATTACCGCCAGGAACTAGGAGCGCAAGTCTACGGTGCGATGGGGATTGCTCGTGACGATAAAGTGAACAGACAGTTGGCCGTTCTGCATAATTACGAATTTTTTGGCGCACCTGTAGTTGGTATCGTCTGTATGCACCAAGATTTGGGCTTTGCCGATGCTTTAAGTGTAGGGATGTATTTACAAACGCTGGTGTTAAGCCTAACCGCTCGTGGCATTGGCACTTGCGTAGAGGTTTCGCTAGCGACTTATCCCGAAATCATCCGCAACGAGTTGAACATTCCACCGGAATTATTAATCATTTGTGGTTTAGCCGTTGGCTATCCTGATCCTGATTTCTGTGCTAATCATTTGCATATAAGCCGTGAGTCCGTTGAGAAAAACGTCTTGTTTCAGGGCGATTGACATAAGGCTGGATTTTTTTCTACTAGTGGTTTGTCAAGTAAAGTTTGAAGGGTAAAGGAACGAACCGCGAAGACGCGAAGTACGTGAAGGAAGAAGGAAAGAAGAGAAATTGAAGAATTTATCTACTCGTCAAAGTTGATGTAACAGAACACTAGTGGTCTGTCCCATTAATTTTGAAAGGTAAAAAAACGAACCGCATTCGACGGAGTTGTTCCCGCAGGGTAGACGCGAAGTACACGAAGGAGGAAAGAAAAGAAGAGAAATGGAAAAGTTAATTTACTCATCAAAACTTTTGGGAAAGACCACTAGACGTTAAACGCAAGTCTAAAAGAGTATCTGCATTCCTACTGTCATCAATAAATGATTTCCGCTGAAGTTTTTTATTTATAAGAAAGTAAAGATGAAGATTTCTCAATATGGTTTAAAAATTCTTTGATTTGTTTGATTCAGGAGGTTTTATGTTTAGAAAGATTCTAGCTGCGATTGACCGTTCTCCAAATGGTAATGCTGTTTTTGATGAAGCTCTTACTCTAGCAAAGGCAACTAAAGGAAGCCTGATGCTGTTGCATATCCTATCTAGTGAAGAAAAGGATAGCCCCCAAACACCTACACTGCTTACTGTCGAATACCACCCATTGAATGGAGAATTTCTAGAGGATTATTGGAAGCAGTGGCAAACTTACGAAGAAGAGGGTTTCAAGTTATTGCGATCGTATACAGAAGAAGCAACCAATGCAGGGGTAAGTACTGAATTCACCCAAAATTCTGGCAACCCTAGCCGGAATATATGTGAAGTTGCTCGAACTTGGGGCGCTGACTTAATTGTGATCGGTCGTCGAGGACATTCTGGTTTGAATGAATTGATTTTAGGCAGCGTGAGTAATTATGTTGTTCACCATGCTCCTTGTTCGGTGCATATTGTTTATACTCCAGTTCCTCTTAAATCGGAAGTACCCGTAGTCAATGAAGCTCAAGTAGTTCATTAACAAGGGTAATGCAAAAGTTAGATTCATAAACTTCAAGCTTTTGCCTTAGTTGTTGTCGTGGAATTGAAATTGTTCTCAAGTAAACGCTAATTCAGGAATTTTTGACATGGATAATGTAATAGCCCCGACCAATTCACCTGTTGTAAAGCCACCCGAAGTTACATTAGTTCCCAATAACTCACTATTGACTGAGACCCCAGAAGAAGGACGACAACTAGCAGTCAAAATGTCACGATTAATTATTAAATTGACTCAGCCGGATGAAGAAAAACGCAACCAACTGCGAGATGTTTATGGCAATGATGCCATGATGCTGATTGCAGTTGGACAGACGGTTGCAACAGAGTTTGCCACGATCGCAGCTGCTAATAACTACTGGCGCAAGTAATATCTCGAAATCGTCAAATCAGTGATTTGTTCTGATTCTAGAGGAATACAGTATGAAAGTTTTGATTCAAGCGATCGTCAGTTTTTTTGTATTTATTGTCGATTTCGTCTACGGAAATCGTTCTTACCCTCGGTTTTATGTCCTGGAAACCATCGCTCGCGTTCCTTATTTTTCCTATCTCTCGGTACTGCATCTTTACGAGACGCTGGGTTACTGGCGCAAAGCTGACTTGTTGAAAGTTCATTTCGCCGAAACCTGGAACGAATTACATCATTTGTTAATTATGGAATCAATGGGTGGCGATCAGTACTGGATTGATCGCTTCGTCGCTCAACATATTGCAGTGGCGTACTACTGGGTGGTTGTCCTCATCTATATGCTGTTTCCCAAGTATGCCTACTACCTAATGCAACTTATTGAAAATCATGCCTACCATACCTATGACGACTACTTGAAAGCCCATGAAGCAGAACTGAAAGCTCAAAAAGCGCCTAAAGTCGCAATTAACTACTACCGTGATGGCGATTTATATATGTTTGAAGAAACCCAGTTTACATCAGATCATAAATTTCGCCGCCCGAAAGTGGATAATCTCTACGATGTATTCGTGAATATTCGGGATGACGAATGCGAACACGTCAAGACAATGGAGGCTCTCCAGCTACCAGAAGCACGGCAAACTTTCAAAAGTCCCCATACGGTTTTTGAATTGGTGACAACCAGTGCCGATCAACAGGATTGATTCTATAAAGTTCCTATTTGATTTTTGAACAACTAAACCATAAGGAAAATTATGAAAACACTACTGAAAAGATCCACGCTATTTCTTGCTCTAACAACCTGTGTTTGGGTTAATTACTCCTTAAGAGCTTCTGCTGATTCTACTGCTGGCTTAATCCTCAGTATGAAATGCCAGGGTGGATACAATGTCAATGTTTGGAAAAGGTATTCTTCGGGTGAACTTCTCTACCGTTCTACAAGTTCGCACGGTGATTTGAGTTTAAACAAAGGAACTAGCAAAGCGACAGAAGGCGTTCGAGTGTATAAGTTTCAAAGTGGCAATTATAAATACTGGGTATGGGACGGTACACTAGATAGCCAGCAGTCTGGAACTTTAGAGGTCTATCAAGACAATCGTCTCCTAATGCGGCAGGCTTGTACAAAAAGTTGATGGGGAGGTAAGAGCTGCTTCCTTGGGTGACTCAAACCCATATTTCCCCCTTCATTCCACAGTAGTTCTTAATGGGGTCATTTCCCTCTACTTCCTGCCTCTTCATTGAAACCCCGATCAAGCTAGCTCTGACTTTTTCTATTTTAACTATGAGCTAGCTCAAAGAAATTATTGAGAAAAATTGTCAGAGTAAAGGTAGTTTAAGGCTATGAGGATAGCAATATGGCTCTTACAAAAGTAAACACAAATATATTCCTTGTGGAAACTCTTGCTAAACTCTACCTAGAAGCCAAACCAGCCGAGATTTCTGACGAAACCATCACCCAACTCTGTGACTGGCTCATGGGTGAATTCCACCAATTACCTTTAAATCTGCAATTCTCTGATTATATGCGTTACCACAACGCTCTTGAGATGTTTGCCGATATTAGACTTCAGCAACTTTGGGTATCCGCCGATAGTTACGATTCTTCCGTTTATCCCAATCCGATCTATGGATTTATTTTTCAGGGAATGCACGATTATGACCACTACTTGACGGATAGCGACTTCAGCTTGAAGGGGGAAATCGTGGCTTATAAATTCACTGCAAAACGTGCGCCTTCTTTAGACATTCAAAAGATTCTCTACTCCGAAATTGTACTGCGATCGGCTGCCAATCTTTATTTAGGATATGCAGCTAGTCCTAAAATTGTTTTTCTATGAGCAATGACACAAAAGAACGATCATGAATAACTGTTCGTATTGCTCTTACCCATTACTCCGACATATCCAGCACCATGAAATTTGCTGGTTTTGTTCCCGCCGTTGGACAACATTACCTGTCTTTTTTGAAGTATTAACCGAACGATGACACAAACTACTCTCAATCTGACAACAGCACCAAGTCATGTTGTCCTGGCGGCTGCGGGTAAAACGGTTCTCCGTCCGGGTGGACGCGCCGCTACGGAACAACTCTTGCAATGGGCGAATTTCAAAAGGGGTGAAACCGTTTTGGAACTCGGTTCTGGGTTAGGAAATAGCGCAATTGTTTTAGCAAAATGTTACAACCTCCAGGTGATTGGTATTGAACAAGATTCCAACCGAGTAGCGATCGCCCAAGCTAAAGCCCGATCAGCTGGCTTAGATCATCGGGTTCAGTTTATTCAAGGCAATATTTTTCAGCTAGAAACTATTTCGGCATCGTTTAACTATGTGTTAGCAGAAGCCATTTTGACGATGCAAACCTCTGCTGGCAAAGCCAAAATTCTGACAGGTGTGCGCGATCGGCTTAAAGTTGGTGGCAAATTTCTCAGCCATGAACTGCTAGCGCGTGACCATTTAGAATCGCTTCGCCAAGACCTGACACAAGTGACTTGTGTGAATGCTACACCACTGCCAGAACGAGACTGGATCGACACCTTCGCTCAGGTAGGGCTAACAGTAACACAGCGGCAAATTGGTGCAATGAGACTGCTTGAGCCGGTTCAGGTACTAAGAGATGAAAGAGTAATTCACACGGTTCAGATTGCCTGGAATATTTTGACTCAGCCTGTGATTCGCGATCGCATCATCAAGATGCGGCGAGTCTTCACTCAACACCAACAAGACTTGGGCTACATCGCTTTGTGTGCTGTTAGAGAATTGTAATCAACCTGGAAATGATAGGAGATAAATCATGGTGTATCCCTCAAAAAATAATACTGAAATGACAGCTAATCTGCGGGAATTGGCAGATTACACGAAACCTGGAGTGACTCGCAAAGCTTTAGTACAAGATGAACAAAACAGTTTCTCTTTACTCTGTCTCACTGCCGGAACAAAAATGCCTGAGCATACTGCTCCTCGGAATATTTCGGTGACTGTAATCGCAGGACGCGGAGTACTCACTTTGCAAGGACGTGAAATTACTTTGCAGCCAGGGGTATTTGTTTATTTACCCGCAAACACCCCCCATGCGCTCCATGCATTGGAAAATCTTGCATTTCTGCACACATGAAGTTGAATATACAAGTGAGAATGTCATGACTCAATACGATTATGTGGTGATCGGTGCTGGTTCAGCAGGTTGTGTTGTTGCCAATCGTTTGACAGAAGATGGTGAAACAACCGTGTTGTTACTCGAAGCAGGCAATCCGGCGACTAAACCAGAGATCCAAATTCCTGTGGCTTGGCCAAGCTTGCTAGGAACGGAGGTTGATTGGGCTTACTGGAGTGAACCAGAACAACACCTCAATGGGCGGAAAATTTTGTGTTCGCGTGGCAAAGTCACTGGCGGCTCTAGTTCACTCAACGCCATGATATACATTCGAGGCAATCGCCACGATTTCGACTGTTGGCAAGAACTCGGCAATCCCGGCTGGAGTTACGAAGAAGTATTGCCTTACTTCAAGAAATCAGAAAACCAGCAGCGAGGCGCGTCCGAATTTCACGGTGTCGATGGAGCCTTGAGCGTTACTAATCCGCTTGCGCCTGCTGTCATATCAGAGCAATTTATCGCAGCAGCAGAGCAACTCGGCTACGCCCGCAATCCCGATTTCAATGGCGCACAACAAGAAGGTGCGGGATTGTATCAATTAACTATTAAAGACGGGAAGAGACATAGTGCCGCCGCCGCATTTCTTGTGCCGATTCTTGATCGTCCTAATTTAACAGTTCAAACTGGTGCGTTAGTGACTCGACTATTGTTTAAGGGAACTCGCACGGTTGGGGTAGAATACCTGCACCAAGGAACGCTGCAACAAGTTTATGTCAATCAGGAAGTGATTTTGTCGGCGGGTGTATTCGATTCTCCTAAACTGCTGATGCTTTCTGGAATTGGCAATGCAGAGCATCTGCGATCGCTCAACATTTCTGTGGTTGCTGATTTACCCGGTGTCGGTGAGAACTTGCACGATCACCCATTGGTTGCTGTTGGCTACAAGTCTACCCAAGCGCGACCCGCGATCGCACCTACTAGTAATATAGTCGAAGCTGGGCTATTTCTGCATAGCGGTAAAAGTAACGAAGTTGCACCAGACTTACAGTTCCTCTTTAGCCCGGCTCTGTTGTCTCCAACCCTTACCCATGAAGTTTCGGGAGCCACATTGGTTGCTTGCTTAATCAAACCTCAAAGTCATGGTACTGTGACGTTGCGCTCAAAAAATCCGCTCGATCCAGCCGTTATTCAAATGAACTATCTTCAGTGTGAGACTGATTTACAAGTGTTGGTAGAAGGCATTAAGATTGCCCGTCAACTTGCTCATTCGGCTGCCTTCGATCAAGTATTGGAAGAGGAAGTGGCTCCCGGTAAAGATATAATCAGTGACGAAGCACTTGCTGCTTACATTCGACAAACGGCTAATACCTATTGGCATCCTGTAGGTACGTGTAAAATGGGCAACGATCTAATGGCGGTGGTTGATGCTCAACTTCGAGTTCACGGGATTGAAGGATTGCGCGTTGTCGATGCTTCTGTAATGCCAACTATTCCATCGGGAAATACGAATGCATCTACAATCATGATTGGTGAAAAGGCAGCCGACTTAATTAGATCTGCAGGCTACACATTTCAAAGCAAGAGTGCCAAGGTGAATTAACGCTTTTACAAGCCTTCAAAGCAGTTTTTAATTGTGAAAAGACAAGCGATTGCTCCCGTCTCACCAACCCAATCCCCACTTATAACCGTGCTTCCCTCGCCCTTATTGAATTTCAACAAGTTTGCTTTGAACCCTCCACAATATTGACGTAACTCGCTTTACAATTGCTTTTACAACAATCTATCGAGCTAATTTTTTTGTACTGCTGAGTAAGATTGCCAATTACTTGAACATTAGTGAGAGATAAGGTTAGTTTGAGTAATTCTGTTTTGTCTTCTTCGCTTAATAACACTGGATATTTACCCTTTATTCTGCTTGCTACAAGAGACTGGAGGTTAGGATTCAGTACATTTATATCAAAGGCTACTCTTTCACCGCTCTCAGAAATTGGCGAAAAAGAATACTCATCTTTGTTATCAAACCAATGTCTACTTACATAAGTGTATTTTCCCTGGTGTTGTCCAAGAAAAGGGTATTTGAAATGTCTTTCCCATAAGTCAGATTTAGGATTTTCGTAATCCTGTTGAAATTCTTCAGGTAGTCCTTGCTGGTTATTTGGCCAAATAGCAGCATGATCTACAACAAAAACTGTATCTAATTGAATAACTCCCTGATTAGCAGCATCTCCGCTACAGAAAAACAAATATGATCCTCCTGTAACGTATGCAGTATTGCTGGGAGACCTTTTTAATTGTGTAGCATGGCAGTATGAGTAGAGCCATCTTTGTGAAAATACAAATGGATCTTCATTCCCACCTGGGCTATCTACCCAAACATGACCTTTCCAATCAGTAACTTGATTGTTAATTAATACTTGTCCATGCACTTCAGTTTTTTGCCTTGCATAGTCTGGATGAAAAATTAAGTAATGCAGTGGTTTCATAAATAACTAGGATTTAAACAAGCTTAAGTATTAATTAACTTAACTAGTAAGCTAAATCTTCAGTAATTACAATATATTTATCTCCTCGTGTTAGCTAAGGGAAAAGGCATAAAACCAAGAAAATTTTAGATATCGATACTATTGAGGCACAACAAGTAGATAGTGACATTTAAAACATGATCACACTTTGCTTGCAGTGTTACTGCTGCATAGGAAACTGCTGCATCATCTCGGCTAACGCCACAGCCTCACCATCTGCCGTGTATACGACCTCACCCGACATCGCAATCACAATCCTGTTTTTCCTCGCCCACTCAAACCAAGCGATCGCCTCCGACTTAGCCTGCTGCACCTCCGGTTTCCTCCCCTCCTTACAAGCTGCCACAAACACAGCCTCCGGCGACTTGATCCCTTTCCAAGTTCGTATCGCTTCTTTGAGATAGGCGATCGCCCCCGGTACATTCTGCCAACACCGTTTGACGGTACGTTAAATCTCTGCATTGAGACGAAACTGCGGAGTACAGGGTATTTCTCGTAGCTGTTGCAGCACTGATTTTTCCATAGATTCTGTAGCGCAATAATCATCCTCATCATCAATTGAGTCTATGCTTTGAAAATCTGATGTAACAGGGGCGGCGGAAGAATGATCCTCATGAGTATTTCTCTCGTTAGTCGAGTTATCTTGTTCTATCTCTTCAACGAAGTGAGTAATTTCAACTAACTCTGGTTCTGGGGTATAACAAACCCCTTCCTGGTCATAGTCCAAAATCTCGGCTTTCACTTCCTCACTTTTTTCAAGCTCAACAGCAGAGTGTTGTTGTGGCTTTGAAGCTTGAGTATGGTTTCTGTGGTATTGTTCTGCATTGAACGTGGCTTGTTCAGTTTTGCGCTTGCCGTGTTCTAATAGTCGATTCAGTACTTCACTGTTTAATTTATACTGCCAAGTTCGATCCTGCCCATTACCAGGATTTTTCTGCTTTGAGAGAATCCCCATTTCCTCAAGCAGTGTGATCGCACTCCTAATCACATGAAGACTATGCTCACCCATCAGGTCAGCGTAAATTCGCTTGAGTGGCTGGTAAACCCAAGGGGTGCGATGATTTTTGAGCTTCCACTTTGTCCAATGTCGAAAATACTCAATCAGCTTGGCAGCACAGAAGTTACCAGTAATGTCCAGATACTCTCGCCGCAATATCACCAGCACCGATGCTTTTTCGGTAGAGACAACAGTACTCATTTGTTGCCTCCAATATGCGGACGAAAAGTTAGATTAATTCGCGTGCTAACCAATTTCTTGGTCTTCGGAACTTGATGTAAGTGTGTGGACTGACAAACGGGGTGCATAACCAGCAAACTCCCATGCTCCAGCCAGAAATCAGTCGGCTTCCCTCCGATGGGCTTGATTTGGAATTTGCGAACTGAACCTAAACTAACAGATGCGATCACCGGATTTAGGCCCATCGATTGCTCTTCATTCCAGCCTGGGGGTATGAAGTCGGCTGATGGGGGCAGGAGGTTTTGGATTTGGGATTGCAGTTGAGCGTTAGCGAAGCTTAACGAAGTTATCGCTTTACCTTGATCTGCTATTTTTTGCTCTAACTCGACAACCCGCAACTCGACTGCGTTTGATAACGCTAGCTTTGCTTTTTCAAATGCTTTGACCAAATGCCGCTTGCACTGCCTAACCCGTTCGGTGTTACGACTGTAGGTCATTAACAAAGTTGCTTGGGGTTCAGTCAGTAGAGCATATTTTACTGAATTGCTTGCTCCGACTGAATTTGTGACAGTCTCCGTTTCAAACGCGACCTGTCCCCAGTCCTCTTCTATCTCATCAATATACTTGTCTAGTGTTGCTAAAAAGTTCTTGTGCTGGATACCTAAATCTTCCGCTATGAGTCTCGAATCAACTACCAACACCCCAGAATGCTCAACAACTGATAACTCGATAACTGATGTTGAATTTTTCACTTTACACCCGCCTAATCAACAATTTGTGGGTTACGGTGATCGTTTCTAAATCTGCAAAATCTGCTAGTACAGTGACGGTAATTCCACTGACCCCATCATTAGTACATTAGTACGGGTACAAAATCTCAATTCATCTTTGATTTGAAATGTCAATGCGTCCATACTAGACATTTCCAAATTTTGACGCAGTAAAATTTCGGGGCATTGCAACCAGGCCGCACCCAAATGAGTTGAGTCTTCAAAACTGGTACGCTAGTAAGAAATACTCATCAAATACCAGATTTGAACGACCACTTTACGTTCTCTTGAAGGATCGTTTCTAATTTTGGTTATTGGCAAATACTGAAAGCAGCAAGTTGAATGGATTCTTTAACAGTCAAGTTATTTGTTACTTAACCATTTGAAGACGCAAGATAGAGTCTGCTTTCTCCTCAACGCTTTTAACTGGCTTTTGTTTCGTTGTCTTCTTCCCAAGCAAACCCAAGCATTTTCCTCTCTTTACAGGCAATAACTTTTGAAATTGGTCATTTGTTAATGCTAGTTCTTAGCTCAATGATAGATTAGACATGACTACTATGACTGATAGTGGCGTAGTTAAGGCGATCGCATTGCTTTGGTCGGCGGGCGGTCGCTTCTAGTGTTTAGGCTGCTTTCAGTAGATCAACTTCAGCGCTTTCGCCCGAAATTTTCCTCTTGTTTCCTAAAATCTCTGTTTTTGCTGGGGAATCGAAAGTAACACCTTTTTCTATCTTTGATCTTTTTGGTGGCTCACCTTCCTCAAGCAAATCTCCTGGTTTGCAGTCAAGGGCTTCACAGAATCGTGCAGCTGCTTCTAGTGTGAGTGATTTAACCTTATTTTGTTCAATTTTTTGGATGAACTGAGGACTGTAACCAGTTTTTCTAGCTAGGTCGCTGGTGGGTCAACAGAGCGTCATCAGACCATCAGCAGCAAGTACCCTGTGATTCTGCATTCGATGCCGTGTGGTCGTTGTCGATGGTCGAAGTATTGCCTAGTCTCGAAACTAGGTCTTGTGAGGAGTTGTTGGATCAGCCGTTTGATCAACTGACAACTGAGGAATGGAAGCGGCTTATCAGTAAACCAAAAAGTTTTTCCCCAAAGAGCGATCGCTAATCACTCTTACGTAGAACAAGGTAGTGTAAACTACTAAATGCATAATTAATGCTTATACTGCTCTTTTGGGGTTCAAAAAATGAAATGATGAAAGTAGTGTGTAGCATATTGGCTCTTAAAATTGACTGTTTCATCAGAAGAACTGGTTTTAACAGACTCAGAAACCCTTGAAGAGGTTATTGAGTGTTTAGTAGAAAATTTTTCCATTGAAACTCAGGGGGGATGTGACCAACAAACTTTATTTGAGATTCTTATAAAAGCAGCCAGCAGTGGAGATAGTATTGAGAATACAGCCAAATTATTAAAAAATGTTCCTACAGCTAATGATATTAGATATCATCTTAATAAAATCAACAATTTTGAGGAGTTAGAGACACGAATTAATCAAGCATTGAAAAGTCGAATTCCTTTAGGTTTAAAAAAAGGATGTTTAAAAATAGCGATTGATTTAAATTTAATTTGTTATTATGGTAAGCCAACATTCTTAGAATTACCATACATATATAAAAGTGAAGCTAAATCTGGTACTCATTCATTTTTGACGGCTGCAACTTTATATGTGATTAACAAAAACAAGCGTGTAACTCTAGCCGTCAGAGGTGTTCGCCGACTAGATACTAGTGTAGCGATAATTACTTATTTATTGGCGGAACTTGAATCCCTTAAAATAAATGTAAAAAAACTCTATTTAGATAGGGGATTTTTTAATACTCCTGTAATAAGATGGTTGCAAGCATTAGATATTCCATTTATGATGCCTGCTATCAAGACAGGAAAAAAGGGAGGAATTAAACAGTTTTTGAAGGGAAGAAAAAGCTATAAAACTACCCATACTATTACAAGAGACAAAGATGACTCAGTCACCTTTGACTTATGGATTGTCTGTAAATATAGAAAAGGAAAGCGTAAAAAATATGGGGTGCAATACCTTGCTTATGTTACTTATAAAATCCAAACTAATTTAGATTATATATATCAGGATTATCGAAAAAGATTTGGCATCGAAAGTAGTTATCGGCTGCAAAATCTTTGTCGAATTAGAACAAATAATAAAAATCCCGCATTAAGATTACTATTCGTTGGTATATCTTTTCTTTTAGTTAATATTTGGGTTAACCTCCTCTGGCTTAGAATAAGTCGGAAAAGGCTCATGTTGCCGATTAATTTACCGGACACTTTTCGTACTTAAACAGATGTTAGCCTTTTTATCTCAAGCCCTACAGCGTAAATATCAAGTAGTAGAAAGCATTTATATTCCACGACTGTTAGCACCAACAAATTATCAATCAGCTAATCATAAGTAATCATTATCCATACTATGTCTGCTGGTTAAAGGAGCGAGTATTAAAAAGTATCGTAGGCTACAAAATATTTAGCGATCGCTCTTTGGGGAAAAACTTTTTGGTTTACTGCTGATGGCAGATGTTGAATAGTACTTTTTCTCTTCGGTGGCAAATTTTTTGCTTGTTTTATCCCAACCCTACCTGATTTGAATTCAGTGGGGTGTTTATTTTACCTAGGAGTTTTATTGAAGTATTTTTGCCTGGTTTTGCAGTTTTCATAAAACTTGATATTAGTCAGACGTAATTGAGATGTGGGTAAATTTCTTTGTCAGGTCTATGTTTTGGGCGTTACAGTTCCGGTTGAGTTCCGATTTCCTTCCGGAACTCAGCTAACCATATGCATTCTGTTGCAACAAGACGGTTAAGGAAAATTTTCCACAAGCGTTAATAGTTTTGTGAAGTAGAGTTTAGGTACTCTTGTCTGTGGCGCATCATCATTTCAAGCACGATGGCACTGGCACTACTTATTACGTCTGCGATCGCTTGAATTAAAAGTTTAAGTTCGATTGGTTTAGCGATATGTCGCTGAAATCCTGCCGCCATTGACTGCTGATAATTAATTTCTCCGGCATCAGCAGTAAGTGCGATCGCTCTTATTGTACAGAGCATCTGGTGAGGGCCGATGAGGTCAATGGCAATGCGGGCTTAATTTTGTTAAATAAATTTATTTGCATTTATTAAACAAGAAATTTTACTATTAAAGTATTAAAAAAAATAATAGTCTCTAAAAATTTGAATTTCGCTCTTTAAATTTACTCTATGGAACTTTCGCATAAATTTGAATACGCTCTGGTTGCTATGTTAGAAATTGCCAAAAGCTACGAAAGTAGAGAACCACGACAGATTAAAGAGATAGCAGAAATACAAAATATACCTGTTAGGTATCTGGATCAACTGCTGGGGATATTAAGAAGTGGTGGTCTAATTAAAAGTATACGTGGTGCCAAAGGTGGCTATATTTTAGCACGAAAACCTAAAAATATCACAGTGCTTGATGTTTATAGATGCATTGAAAGGTTAGATGATGTTGTATCAGTTTTTGAAACTAAGATTCAATCACCAAATGTGGCTCAGGAAATCTGGCAAGAAGCAACTGATGCAGCTCAGTCGGTTTTACAGAAATATACGCTCTTTGACCTTTGTGAAAAACTAGCAGTTCGCAAACAAATGGAACTTATGTACTATATTTAGTATAAAGATTATGTATCATGTTAGATATTTAATTTTATATTGAAGTGTTATAAACAACCAGAATTTCATAGCTTACTAAAAGCTGCACAGTTGGATATAGAAAGTGAACCAAATTTCGTTTTAGTCTGGTGTGGGGAAAGATGATTACTAAAGCTACACCACAGATTCGGCATATGGCAATCCGCTCTTGTATTTGCGAAATCTTACATCAAGGGTTGTGGACTGTTAACTGTTGACAGCTAACAGCTAAAACCGATATGTGTTCATAACTGAAATAAGTTTTTTTCAAGTTAAGTCAAAAAAACCTTAACTTTTCTACATCGACACAGAAGGCTAGAAGCTCTATAAGTATGACAGTCAACTTTATGATGCAATGCATCAATTGAGAATTTTCAGGTAGAGGATTACCCGTGCAAAAGCTTACTTCATCCTATGAATATCAAGTTGGTGGTCGCCTCAGAGTTGATGCACCCAGCTATGTAGTACGACAAGCTGACGAAGAACTCTACAATGCTTTAAAGGCAGGTGAATTTTGTTACGTTCTCAATTGTCGGCAAATGGGTAAATCTAGTTTGCGGGTACAGGTGGCTAAACGTCTACAAGAGGATGGAATTGCTTGTACAACGGTTGACCTGTCAGGTATAGGAAACAGCAACATCACTGCTGACCAATGGTATGCAGACATTATCATGCGGCTGATGCGGAGTTTTCGGTTGACTACGCAAATTAATGTCCGTGATTGGTTAGCGCAAAGACAAGACCTGTCTCCAGTGGGTCGTTTGGGTGAATTATTGCAATCTGTTTTACCGGAATTTATTAATCAATCGATTGTAATTTTTTTCGATGAAATTGACAGCACAATCAGCTTACCATTTAATACAGATGACTTTTTTGCCTTGATTCGTTCTTGCCACGAACATAAGCGTTTTACTTTTGCACTGCTGGGAGTAGCTACACCTTCAGATTTAATTAGTGATAAAACTCGCACACCTTTTAATATTGGTAGAGCAATTGAGTTAAATGGGTTTAATATTGCGGAAGTTCAACCATTAGAAATAGGGTTAGCGAATAAAGTCGAAAATCCCCAAGCTGCACTGAAGGAAATACTTGTTTGGACGGGAGGACAACCGTTTTTAACTCAGAAACTTTGCCAATTAATTGCACAACATTGGCATGGGGGAATAGGAAAACAGAGAAGCCTTTCTGCCATAGAATCGCCCTACCTGAAGAAACTGATGCAGGAGATATTGATTCCCAGTGAGGCTATAGCGGATCAAGTTTCTACAATAGTGCGATCGCATATCATAGATAACTGGGCTTCCCTGGATGAACCACCCCATTTAAGAACCATCCGTGACAGATTACTTTGCAACGAACAACGAGCTAGTAGATTATTAGGACTATATCTACAAATCTTACAAAATGGTGGTGTACCTGCTGATGATTCGCCAGAAAAAATTGAATTACTTTTATCGGGATTAGTTGTTAAAAAACAAGGTAGCTTACAAGTTTATAATCGCATCTATCAAGAAGTTTTTCATATTGAGTGGGTAGAAAAGCAATTAAAAAAGTTACGCCCTTACGCAGATTTAATTAATGCTTGGGTGAAATCAAATTACCAAGATGAAACCAACCTGCTACGAGGACAAGCCCTCAAAGATGCTCAAGCTTGGGCGAAAGGCAAAAGTTTGAGTAACATGGATTATCGCTTTTTAGCCGCTAGCGAGGAACTAGAAAAACGCCAAGTACAAAGTGCGCTCATAGCATCTCAACAAGCCAATCAAATTCTCCTCAACGCTGAACAGCAAGCGAAACAAACGATCCGCCGGGGAATGATGGGGTTATCGGTGCTGTCTGTTGTCGCTGTGACTCTCTTGGGAATCTCCGGGTTACTTACATGGCAAACTGCACAACAAAAGCGACAAGTAAGCTTGGGTGAGATTAAAGCCTTAACGCTCTCATCAGAAACAGCTTTTGAGTCTCATAATACCTTTGACGCTTTACTTGAAAGTCTCAAAGCTGGTATTAAGTTAAACCAGATGGGCTGGGATAATGCAGATACAGATTTAAAGGTGCAAGTAGAAAAGACCATTAGCCAATCTCTCTACTGGGTACGGGAACGCAACCGTTTAATAGGACATGGGGATGTAGTTACAAGAGTTAAATTTAGCCCCGATGGGCAAAAACTCGCCAGCGCCAGTTGGGATAAAACCGTGAAAATTTGGCAGCGTGATGGTAAGTTACTCCACACCCTACGCGGTCATACAGATGCAGTATGGAGCGTGAATTTTAGTCCCGATGGTAAGATGTTAGTTAGTGCCAGTCGAGATAAAACCGTGAAAGTCTGGCGTGTTGAAGATGGTAAAGAAATTATCACTTTCAATAATCAAGATTGGGTAGCTTGTGTCGGATTTAGCCCCGATAGCAAGACAGTGGCATCAATGGAATGGAATGGGACAATGAGACTCTGGAACCTACAAGGACAAGAGTTAAAATCTTTCCGTACCCATAAAGCCCCAGTCGTCGCCATTCATTTCAGCCCCAAAGGACAAATGATTGCTACCGCCAGCCGGGATGGTACGGCGAAGGTTTGGAGTTGGGATGGTAAAGAATTGTTGAACCTGGGAGGGCATGATAATTGGGTAATGTATGTTAATTTCAGCCAGGATGGTAAAAACCTGGTGACGACGAGTCGAGACAAGAGCGCGAAAATTTGGGATTTAAACGGTAAACAATTGGCGACACTGCGCGGTCATTCTGATACTGTTGCGAGTGCAGTATTCAGCCGCGATGGTCAAATTATCGCTACCGCCAGTTGGGATAAAACAATTCGACTCTGGAATCGCAAAGGCGAGGAATTGCAAGTTTTGCGAGGACATACCGATGCTGTTTGGGGGGTGAATTTAAGCAAAGATGGAAAACTTCTAGCTAGCAGTGGCGAAGATGGAACTGTGAGATTGTGGAATATGGATAACGGGGAAGCCGGAAAATTCCAATCCCTAAGTTTTAATCTTGGTGAAGCGGCTGCGGGAAGTGTTAGTTTTAGTCCTGATGGTAAAATTCTGGGTACAACTGGTCGTTACACAATGGCGAAACTCTGGAACCGTCAAGGACAGGAATTAGTGACACTGAACGGTCATAGCGATACCCTCAGAAGTTTGCAATTTAGTCCTGATGGACAAATTATTGCTACCGCCAGCCGAGATAAAACCGTCAAACTGTGGAATTTATCTGGAAAAGAAATAGCAACTTTGCGCGGACATCAAGCAGATGTGAGAAGCGCAACTTTCAGCCCCGACGGTAAAACCATTGCTAGTGCAAGCTGGGATACAACAGTTAAACTGTGGAATTTAAATGGTAGAGAAATCATGACTTTGCGCGGACATCAAGCTGGTGTGAGAAGTGTAAGTTTCAGTCCTGATGGTCAAATGATTGCTACCGCAAGTGAAGATGGAACTGCTAAACTCTGGAATCTTCAGGGAAAAGAATTGGTAACACTCAAAGGACATCAAGCTGGGATACAGGCTGTAAGTTTCAGTTCTGATAGTCAGCTTATCGCTACCGCCAGTAAAGATAAAACCGTGAAACTGTGGAACCGAAAGGGTAAAGAACTATTGACTTTGCGGGGACACGGGGGTGAGGTGAATGCTGTAAGTTTTAGCCCAAATCGAGAGACGATTGCTACAGCGAGTGAAGATATGACAGTTAAGCTGTGGAACCGTAAGGGAGAAGTGCTGCAAACCCTTGCAGGGCTTGATGCTGGGGTTAAAAGCGTGAGTTTCAGCCCAGATGGTCAGGTTTTGGCTTCTTCTGATTCTCTGGGTAAAGTCACTCTTTGGAATTTAGATTTTGATTCTAGTCCAGAGAAATTGTTGGCGCAGGCTTGTAATTGTGTGAGAGATTATTTAAAAAATAGTGCAGATGCTAAGGAGGAGGAAAGGAGTTTGTGCGTAGGCGTAGCCAGTCGTAGACATCGCATTGGTACAGTAAAAGTATCTCAGTAATTAGCTCTTGTATTGCAGAAAAGTGCTGAAAATGCAGTGACACGATATCTTAGAAGTGGGAAATACTATAATGAATGCCCATGTCTGCTAGAGATGTCTTTCATGAGGTTGTGAAAATAGCTTTACAAAAGGACGGTTGGCAGATAACTCATGACCCACTTTTGTTTAACGTGGGTGGGGTAAAAATGTCAATTGATTTAGCAGCAGAAAAACTGATTGCAGCAGAAAGAGAAAATGAAAAAATTGCTGTTGAAGTCAAGAGTTTTCTAGAGAAATCTTCTGCTATTTCAGAATTCCACACAGCGTTGGGACAATTTATCAATTATAGAGGTGCATTAAGGCGACGAGTCCAGAGCGAATTTTATATTTAGCAGTACCTTTGACGACTTACAGAACATTTTTCCAACTTGATTTTCCCAAGAAAATGGTAGAAGAAAATCGAGTCAAAATGATTGTTTATGATGTTGAAAACGAGGTGATTATTGAATGGAAAAAATAGTACGATATCGCCAGATTGTACAACAGATGCTTTCAGAGTATGGTAAACAAAAACCTGCTTACGGAAATATTGAAGTTGAGACAATTTTTGACACCGAACGAGACCATTACCAAATTGTTTATGTAGGTTGGGAAGGTCAAGAATGGGTACACAGTTGTATCATACACATAGATATTAAAGGTGGTAAAATTTGGCTGCAATGGAATGGTACGGAGGATGATATTGCAGCTGATTTAGTGAATGCTGGAGTTCCAAAGGAAGATATTGTTTTAGGATTTCAGTCACCATTTATGCGACAGTTTACCGAATATGCTGTGGGTTAACGTGGAAATGTTAGCATAATGGGCTGTAATGAAGTGCGTAGATGTAGACCATCTTAGGCATAGCATTGGTACGGTAAAAGTATCATAATTGCAAATTAATATTCAACATTGTCAATTAATATTCAACCAAGGAATTTCAGCGAAGAAATCTGTAAGTTGCTGAAGTTTCTTGACAATCTCCTCAATGTGTTCTTTAGATTCAGGGGTGGCAGAAGTAATATCCCTAAGATGTGGAAGATATTTGTTGCTCCAGTCAACTTCTACTGCATCAGCACCCTTCTCAAAACTATTAACAGTATCTTGCCAATATTCATCAATTCCTTTTAAAAACTTTTGGCATATATGTTGTTCCTCAAAATATTTAACTGTTTGCTTTGCTAAACGCTTTTGCCAAGAGTCACCAAATAAACCCCATACTCCAAAAGCAATTGCAGCAGATAAACCTATAAAAAGCACAATAGGGCCACCAATAGCCGCAACAGCAGCAATAACTCCAGCAGTCCCACCTGTAAAACCAAAACTAATACCGAGTGCTGATAAAAAGCTGACCAATTTAGCAACTAAGATGTAACCACCAAGATTTCCCAGTGCTGCTGCCCAAGCAGATAAGGCTCCGATACTACCTAGACCTGCAAGTCCACCTAAAAAAGCACCTAGAAAATCAAAAGGTATGTTTATACATACATTTAAATTCGGAAGCTTTACTTCATATGACTTCAAGAAATCTTCAATTTCATGTCTGAATTTATCAGAATTTACTTTTATGATTTGTTCAATTTCATTTTGAAGTTTCTCAACTAGATAACCAGCAAGAAACTCCTTTGCTTCTTTCTTTTCGTCATATTTGTTGCGGATAATGCTTTCTACAGACTCTACAGTAAGTAGTTGCTGTGCATAGTTTTGAAATGAAGTTCTCGTATCTTGTTTTAAATCTTGAATACGTTGATAAACTTTTTCGCGTTTCTCCTTAGTTTCTTGTTGACGACTAGATTCATTTGCTTCAAGTGCTTCTAATTGCGATCGCTGTGCATTTTTTACTTCTATATTAGTAAGAGTTGTTTCGTATCCCTCAATCAAACTAAGGTACTTTTTTGTGTTATCCTCCTTTACTGCTTTCATTTCTCTGTCAATACGATGCATACGTGCTTCAGGGAGAGATTCACCCAATATTTTGGTCAATTCATCAAATAGATGCTGACATCTATCGGGCCTTTCTGACCAAAATGTGAAAAGTCTTTGTCGTAAATCTGCTTCAGTAATAGCGCGATTTATTTGTACTCTCCGACGCTCTAAAACCGTTTCGCTTAGGTTGTTGTATAATCTTTTTGCAGCTTTCTCTGATATTCCTTTCAACTCTTCGTCAGAGATACTGGGATCAGCATGGGTCGCTACAATGAAAAGATTCCCCAGCGTCGGAAAATTACTGCATTCAGTTTCTGGGTTAGGAAGTGAACGTAGTAAGCTACCTAAGCGGATCATGTCTTCACCTTTAATATGACCCTTAGCTAGTGAAGCATACAGCAAGACATCGGCTATTTGTGCCGCGCTAGTAGCCTTCTCAACATCCTTGGACACTTCATCAGGCTGATCGGAGTAGCCTGGAAGATCAATTAAATTGCAGGCTCGTAGTAGGGGAGAATCTAGATAAACTACGGCTGCATGGGCAGGGATCTCATCATTATTGCCATGTACCCCATATTTTTGCAAAATGTCTAAACTTCCAGCTTGGATACAGCAATTTTTGTAAGCTTCCTGCTCATCCAAGCGTTGTAAGTCAATGATTTGCTTACCTTTCTCATCTTTGAGCCAAAAGTCCTCATCAACAATCAAAACATCATCTTTGCACCATTCAGGACGGTCTTCGATGTGACGAATAAATGTAATTACTCGTGTTGCAGGCTGATAACCAACTGGCAAATTTTTGCTACCCAAAAGAGCGTTTGCCATATGTGATTTGCCTGCGTCAAAGCCTCCAGTTAAGACCACATTAGGCTTTTGCTTGTAAAGCTTTAGTCGTTTTTTGAGATCATTCGGAGTAGCTGGTTGTGTTGGCAGATTCAAGGTGTCTACAGGAGAAGCCGCATCAATGTACTGATTCAGTAAGTTCAGCCTGCGATAAAGTTCAGTATATGGAGTCCCTGGATCAATCGCTTTAAGTGGTGGAATCGGTGCTGACATAGCAGTGACAATGTCAACCCCAAATATTTGCAGCCATTTTATTAAAAGCCCCATTGGAACTGTTTCAGGAGCCTGTTCATAAAGACAAACTTCTTCGTGAGAGATGCCCAGGATATTAGCAAGCTGTTCTTGACCCATGCCTGCCTTCTGACGATATGCCCGCAAATCAATATTCATCTGTGGTTCTAATCTTTTTAGTAAAAATTACTTATTCAGTTGTATAAAATAATTTATTTTATGGCGAGTAGAAATTACCCACCCCATTTTAGAAAAGTTTAGGATAAGCACCAATTAGCAAATATAATACCTTTGTTACACTCACACAATATAATTAAACCTTTAGCATAATTACATTCACAGACTAGCGATCGCATTACCCATACCCTACAACCTGATAATTATGGTAGGCAAAGCTGTACATCTTGGTAGCATTGAGTTAAGTACCTGTCAGCAATGGAGCGAGTGCGATGTACGCAGCCGTTACACAACCACTGACTTTTGAAGAATTTCTTGCCTGGGACGATGGTTCAGGTAGAGATTTTGAGTTATTGGATGGGATTCCTGTGCCATTATCAGAACCAAATGCCAATCACGAAGATTTAATCCAGAGGCTGTGTGCCTACCTTGAAAATTACTGTCAAGAAAATAACCTGCCGTATGTGTCGCGCCAGTCAAAGCAGGTGCGGCTCAAAACAGCACCACCAGAAAAAGAAAAAAGCCGAAAAGCTGATATTGTCATATTTGCTAGGGAAGAATGGCTGCGGATGAAAACTCTCTCTAGTTCTGCGGCTGCATATATTCCACCACCGGGAATCATTGAGGTTGTTAGTAACAATTGGAAGGACGACTACCTAACAAAACTTGCTGAATATGTTCGCGTAGCGTCTCGAAGAGAGGATTTAGGCGTTTTAGAGTACATCATTGTAGACTATGCGGCTTTTGGTGGTATTCGCTTCATTGGCTCTCCCAAACAGCCAACGGTTACAATTTACCAACTTGAAGATGGTGAGTATTTACCCCCAAAGGTGTTTCAAGGAAATAATCGAATTGATTCGAGATTGTTTCCCAACATTTCCTTAACGGCTGAACAGATTTTTGCCATGAGTCGCTGATTGCCAAAGAAGGAATTTACTATTGGTAGCTTGATCCAAACCTTTTTGCGGAACTGAAAGTTAGTGAAAAGTTAAGTATCTTTTGGCTCAAAAACTGCATAACTTTTATATATCGACCTAAATAAAGGTAAATCTTATTGTGATATCAGTAAACGCTAGTCATTCACAGAGATTAACTTATGCTACTGTCTTATCGCGGTTTTTGTTACGAACCAATCAGCACCAAATTACCTAAGCAGCAAGATTTTACAACTGCAAAGTATCGTGGTGTTAGTTACAAGGTTGTCAAACCTATAACGATTACAAATCAATGCAAATCTCAGTTTAAATATCGCGGTGTTACCTATATTCAGTAGTCAATGAAAAAAATGTAGGTTTTGAATAATGATGCATTTACAATTAGCTATTCAAGCTCAAGTTTATCCCAGAAAACAAAATGATATTGCAATCAATCCGCTAACAGGATATTTAATCATTTCTTTACCGCTAATTGTACTTTTAGCAATTACTGGGTATCGCAAGTGTCAAGCGCAAATTCTCCGCCGCCGAATTACTAAGTTAGAAAAGTTGTGGCTTTTAAATATTCCAGAAAAAACTTCCTAAACTTCTAAACTACAGCACCCAAAGATTGCAGCGTTAAAATCGTCGCATCTGTTAACCCTTTCACGCCAGTAATATTCATCCCCTCATAAAGCCGTTTCGCCCGCAAAATCTTGATACATTTGCCCGTTTTTACATCCCAAATCCTTACAGTTTGGTCTTGAGAACCACTGGCTACGACTTCCCCATCTGGACTAAAAGCTACGGAAGATACTAAATGTGTATGCCCAACGCAGACATGATGACATTCTGCTGTGTTGAGATTCCAAATTCTCACAGTTTGGTCATGGGATGCACTAGCAATGGTATTACCATCATGACTAAAGGCAACAGCAAATACCCAGTTTGTATGTCCAGTCAGTGTTTTGAGGCATTTACCAGTGTTAACATTCCATAGTTTCACTGTTTGGTCAGTGCTGCAAGTAGCGATGATTTTGCCATCGGGACTAAATATGGCTGAATATACGCGGCTGTTGTGTCCTTGTAATGTGCTAATGCAACTACCTGTGCTGTAATCCCACAATTTTACCGATTGGTCAGCACTGGCGGTAGCTAAAATTTGCCCATCTGGACTCCAAGCAATTCCCATGATTTTATCGGTATGTTCGCTCAAGGTTTTGAGACATTGACCTGTGCTAATATCCCATAGCTTGGCTGTACAGTCGGCGCTACCAGTGGCGAGGATTTTACCTTGGGGATGAAAAGCAACGGTATATAGCCAATCTGTATGTCCCAGTAGAATTTGGAAACATTGACCTGTGCTAATATTCCACAATCTTACTGAAGAATCTGTACTTGCACTTGCCAAAATTTGTCCATCTGGATTAAAAGCAATTCCATAAATAAAGTCTGTATGTCCTTCTAAGCTTCTAATGCAATTGCCAGTTTGCCAATCCCACAGCTTAACTGTTTTGTCATTACTACCACTGGCTAAAATTCGCCCATAAAGACTAAAAGCTACAGGTAATGCCCAATCTGTATTACCGTACCAAGTCTTTAAGCATTGACCAGTCAAATAATCCCACAGCCTAACGCTTTGGTCTAAACTGACACATACGAGTGTGTGACCATCTGGGCTGAAGGCGACGGAACAAACTTCATTAGTATGTCCATGTAGAGTTTTGATGCAAGTATGGGTTTGACAATCCCAAATTTTGACAGTGCGATCGCCACTACCACTGACTAAAATTTTACTATCAGGACTATAGGCAATGGAGTAGACGCTGTTAGTGTGTCCGGTGTAGGTTTTCAGACACTCACCTGTATGATAATTCCAAATTTTAATTGTGCGATCGCCACTGGCACTAGCTAGGGTTTGTCCATCTGCACTAAACGCCACCGAACGCACCCACCCTGTATGTGCTTGCAAAGTTCTCAAGCATTTACCTTGATGCACATCCCACAGTTTAATTGTGTGGTCAGCACCGCTACTAACTAAAGTTTCACCATCAGGACTGAAAGCAACGCAACGTACCCAATCTGTATGTCCTGTCAGTGTTTGCAAGCAAGTACCATCGTGGATATTCCAAATTTTAACAGTGCGATCGCCGCTTGCACTGGCTAAAATCTTACCTTCTGGATGAAATGCTACAGAAAATACTTCATGCTCATGCCCTGTTAACGTTTTTATACAAACCCCATCCCGGACATTCCAGAGTTTAATATTCTGGTCAGCACCGCAACTCGCCAAGAGTTCACCATCTGGGCTAAACAGTACAAAGCGCACCCAATTGATGTGTCCTTGACAAATCAGCAATAATTTACCTGTTTTCACTTCCCATACACGGACATGACAATCGGTATCGCAGGTGGCTAAAAGTTGACCATTTGGATTAAAAGCAGCAGATAAAATATTACCTAGTGTTTCCGTAAAAACACAGCGCGATAAATCTGAGCCAGTAAAATTTACATCATGCAAGTTTACACCCTGAAGATAAGCTTGCCATACAGTTAAACCGGAAAAATCATAGCCAATGAGGTCAATTTGGGCTTGATGTAGCAAATTCAGTGCATTTCCACCAACATAGCCAGTTTCTTGGGGTGATTTACCACGTAGCTGCGCGAGAATTTGCTGCAAATAATTAGCTATGTTTTCTCGACTGCCAAGTTCTGTAATTAATTGATCAATTAGAGGCTGAAGAATCAAATTAATTTGACTCTCCCGCAGATAATCTTTAGCTTGCGCTTTAATTAATGCATGACTTGTAAATAAGGGAGTATGCTTTTCCATATCCCATACCCTAATTTCCTGACATACTTGCTCAATTAATTGATTGCTGACATACTCCATGACTACAGGTTGCTGAGTAAAGCCACCAGCACTTTTTTCAATTACAGAACGCCTTTGTAATGAACTCAAAGACTCTAATAATTCACGGGGTGGGATATAAGCCACAAAATCTGCTTGTAACTCTGCTAGAGAGATAGGTTCGCGGTTGATGGCTAACCAGTACATAATCTCTCGTTCCAAAGCTGTGAGACGATGGAATTGTTGGTCAAGCAAGTCGCGAATATCATCAAAAATAAATGTACCTTGCTGGGAAATTGCCAAAAATTGGGAAACATCACCGTCAAAAAAGTCTCGGATAGAAGACGCTACAATCTTCAGAGCTAGAGGATTACCGCCATAGCGGGAAATTAAAACTTGCCATTGGTCTGGGGAGGCAGTAAATTTACCTTTAACGTTAAATAATTCCCGCCCTGCTGTTTCTAGTAAACCTGTAAGTTGCAAAGAACGCACGGGTAAACTATCGCCTTCATACTTGGCGAGTCCTTGGGGTTTTTCCCGTGAAGTGAGAATTAGACAACTTTGGTGAGAAGTTTCAGCTACACATTGCAGAAGTTGTCCGTAACCTTCACATCCAGGACGATAACGACCAGTGCGATCGCCTGCTTGTAAAATTGATTCAGCATTATCCAGAATCATCAAACATCGCGACGAACGTAAATATGTGAGTAACAGCGAAATTCTATGCTGTAACTCACTTGGTAAATTTGTTTGTTGCTGTTCAGAAAAAAATTGAATCAATTGAGCCAAAATATCTTCCACCGGTGGCGCGTTGCGGAGGCTACGCCAAATTATGTACTGGACTGGGGAATGGGAAGAAGACGCAAACAGAGATAATAAATTTCCCGCATAATTTTCTTCTCTACTCCCAATAATTTCCTGCGCCAGCTTCACAGAAAGCGTCGTTTTACCAATCCCACCCATTCCCAGCAGCGTTATTAAGCGACAATTTTCCTGCATCACCCATCGCTTAACAGTTTCCAGTTCTTCACTTCGACCATAAAAAATCGATACATCCGGTGCTTCACCCCAATCTTGGGAAGGATGAAGTGTCAAGGATGAAGTATGAAAATCATTTACTTCATCCTTCATCCTTTTGCCTTCATCCTTTCTCTCAACCACCTCTTGCCAATTCAACCCAAGCACTTGACAATAGGCTTTAAACGCCTCAGCATTAATCGCTTGCTTTCCAGCTAAGAAACGTTTCCAAGTACCTTCTGATATGCCAACAGCAAGAACGCCTTTTTCTTGCCAACAGACACCTAAAACTTCACTAGCTAACTCTATCCATCGAAAATCATCAACAGACCAACCCTTTTCACTTCTAGCTTGTTTTATCCTTGCAAGTCCCTGTGGAGAAGCTTTGAGAGTAGCCACAATTTTAAGTGCGTCCTGCGATACCCCTTCATAGATATATTTGCAGAACTACAACACTTATTGCAATAGCATAAAATTTTGCGATCGCCAAGATCAGTTATGGCGATCGCAATCAACCCAAAACTGATCTTGGAAAGTTCGGATTATATGACGAATATTTAATAAATGTATAGAAATTGTACAATATCATTTCTCTACAGATACAGAAAATTGAGATAGTGAAATTAAACTATTTACGCATGAAAGAAATATCATGATGAAGCTGTATCATTTTGAACTTTCCGGAAATTGCCACAAAGTGCGATTGATGCTGTCGCTACTAGGTGTTGAGTACGAACAGATATTGCTTGATTTTGCAACCAAAGAACACAAATCTCCACAATTCATCAAACTCAATCCATTTGGTCAACTTCCTATACTTGTGGATGGGGAAATTGTGGTGCGAGATTCTCATGCAATTTTGATTTATTTGGCGCAGCGTTATGGGAATGAAAATTGGTTGCCAACTGATGCCCAGTCCATGAGCAAAGTTATGCAATGGTTGTTCACCGCAGCTAACTACATTCGTCAGGGGCCAGAATTTGCTAGGCTTTATCATCTGTTTCAAATTCCTCTAGATGTGGAACTAGCCACAGAAAAAGCAGCTGAAGTCCTGAAAGTATTCGACGAACATTTGAGCGATCGCCAATGGCTAGAACTCAACCGTCCGACAATTGCAGATGTCGCCTGTTTCCCCTACATTGCGCTAGCTCCAGATGGCAAAATATCTCTCGACACCTATCTAAATGTGGTTGCATGGATTGAGCGGATAAAACAACTACCTGGTTACATTGGAATGCCAGGAATTTAAAACTTGAAAATTTCTGTCACTTCACTCGAAGTTAAAAGTAAAAATAAAGATGAATTCAATATCTATTTTTACTTTTTCATACATCTTTATCAAATTGTCTAAATTCATTGATTATAAATTACGAATTAATACAATGTCTTTTCATGATGGAGAAATTACAGTCCAAACCCAGGCGGGGGTGAGAGACGAGGCGCAACGTCTGTGTCACGTCATCAGCAGCACAATCAAGCCATCTGCTCAAGAATTCCTTCGCACGCAACAATTAGCAGTTGCAAGTACAGTGGATGTAAACGGTAAAGTCTGGGCATCTTTATTAACAGGACAACCTGGTTTTGTACAAGTATTGGATGAACAGAACTTACAGATTAATGTAACCCTCATACATATCGATCCCATACACCAAAATTTACAAAATAACAATAATATTGGCCTATTAGTAATTGATTTAGCAAACCGCAGGCGTTTACGTTTAAATGGCAAATCAGATGTAAATCAAGAGAAGATAAAAGTACAAATTCAACAAGCATTTTTTAACTGTCCTAAATACATCCAGGTACGTCACATAGAAAAAGCTGTGACTGATTCATTAGCAAAACCTGAAGCTTTTATTAGAGATGCTTTGAGTGAGACAAATCAACTTTGGATAGCCCAATCTGACACATTTTTCATCGCCAGTTATCATCCAGAAAGTGGGGCTGATGCTTCCCACCGGGGAGGCTTTCCGGGATTTGTGCGAGTTTTGAACAGCCACAAATTAGTGTTTCCTGATTATTCTGGTAATAATATGTTTCAGACCTTCGGTAACTTGATTGTGAATGCAGGAGCAGGTTTATTATTCATCGATTTTGCACAAGGTCACACATTACAATTGTCTGGAAAAGCAAAGGTAATTTGGGATGTCGAAAGATTAAATGAGTTTGCTGGGGCGCAACGTTTAGTCGAGTTTGATATTGAGCAGGTGTTGGAAAGTAGAAATGCTTGTTCTCTGCGTTGGTGCTTTGGAGAATATTCTCCTTTTAACCCTGGATAAGAGGGCAATTCTTTATATCAATAGTATTTATAATTTCAATTTTACACCTTGATGATTCTCTAAATAAAAACTATACTTTATGTTCGCGCTGACTTTCAAGAATTATTTTGTCTATTCTTAGATACCATTCTGTGCCAAAATATTCATTAAGAAGAATAATTAACTTTTCTCCTGAAACAAGCTCAATTAGATGATCTTTGTTTGCTAGTTCTTCTGCTTGAGGAGTAAAACGGTGAGTTGTAAACAATACTCCTTTGTTATAACCTCCGTATTCTACTACACCACGAATATTACGTACAATATCTAAACCAACAGGATGGTTGTATAGCTTGCATTCGACTGCTATTTTATGTTTTTGTCCAGGCAATTCTTTGGTTGCAATTACATCAAGACCACCGTCTCTAGTTCCAGGTGTTAATACCGTATCATATTCCATTTGATGATAAAGCCTTTCGATTAAATGCTCAAATTGTCTAAATTCTAGTTCTATGATAAATTTAATTTTTTCTGCATTACTACCAGGTATACCTATAAACTTTGCACGAATTATACTCATAGCATCAGTCAATCCCCATATTCGCCTGTCAGGTAACAGTAAACAGTGAGCTAAAAGATAATTGTCAAGAACATCTATTGCTTTTTTAGGGTAGTGTGGTAATAGTTCTAAAATCCATGTGTTACCTTCCCAAGGGGGAGGATTATTATTGTCCTGAAAATACATAACTAGCCTCATGTAATAAGGATTTTTTGCCAACCATTCACTTGGATTAGCTTGATATCTGGGAAAATTAAGAAGCTGCATTAAATTTAAATCGTCGTATCTAAAAGAACTCGATCTAATCAATAATTTGTTGAGTAATTTATATACTTCATCCTGGCTTCTTGTATGAATATTTACAAGATATTCTTGAGCGTGTTTATCAGTAGGAAAGCAATCATCTATAAACTTTATCTTTTTATGTGTATTCAGCAATAAGTCTAACCATTCATTAAGAGTTATTTTTGTTGCATCAATAGATTGCATATAATAAATTTATTATAAATTAAATTTAAAAGATAAAATTTGCGGTACTTAGTATACCATGAATTCTGTATTATGAATGTAGTAGTAGTATGTGTAAAACACAACTTAAGGCTTAACAAGGAAGCTTCTAAGTTCATCCATTAAATCCAAAATTATTTCTAAGCAAACAAGAACTGCCCCGTATTACTAGCTTCTAAATTCAGTCCAATATTGTTGCTGGTGAAGCCAGTCACGCCATGCAATTCGACCAGGACTTGACCGGAACCAAATCCGCTATTGCTTTCAATTTCATCGCTGAGGCGATCGCACGATCTCGCATAATACTTCTAACGGTCACTGCCGCATTCTTTCCAGAATTACAAAATGTATTCTTTGTCAAGGTCAGTTTTTCAAGGGCTGCTGCGCTACAGAACTGATCTTTTATTATGTGGAGCGATCGCGTAATCCTAGAAAGATAAAGATCCGCACACTGCCAACACAAGCGTTAATAACTATGCCGCAAAATCCTCTTGATATCGGTATCGAAGCAGCCCCCAGCAAAATTATTAACTTCGCTGCTTTCAAGAATGCAGCGCATAACAATATTCTCATGTCTTTTCCTGCCAAACTCACCCGAAATCAGTTAAGGAAGGCTCAGGTAAAACACAAGGCTAAGTATGACTCGCAACATACTCAAGAGAGTTTAAAAGCCGAAGTTGCGGCTTTGCAACAGGAATTGGCAATTGTCAAGCAGCAGAAAGCTGAATTAGAAAATCTATTAAAACAGCAGGAAGAGGCGATAAAAATCCCTGTTTCAGAGATACAAATCGAGGTTGATTTAAACAAACTCGCGCATCAAATAGCAGAAATTACTCAAACTGATTACTTTCAAAAATTGCAAATAGAAATTGAATCCCTTAGCCATACCAAAATACATTAATTACGAATTATGAATTAAGAATTAGTTATGCTATGTCTAAAATTATTGCAATTCACTCATTCCGGGGCGGAACTGGTAAATCTAACATAACAGCAAATTTAGCAGTAACAATGGCACTACAAGACAAACGAGTTGCTATTGTAGATACTGACCTGCAATCTCCTGGTATTCATGCTCTATTTGGGATTGATGAAACAATTGCATATAAAACATTGAATGACTATTTATGGAATGGTAGTTCCATTGCTGATACCGCCTATGATGTTACTTCTTTTATAGCAATTTCTCCAGGTAAGATTTTCCTAATACCTTCTAGTATCAATGCTGATGAGATTGCCAAAATTATCACTGAAGGATACAACGTTAGCTTACTTAATAGTGGATTTAAAAGATTAATTCAAGAGTTAGAGTTAGACTACTTATTTATTGATACCCATCCTGGCTTAAGCCGAGAAACTTTACTATCTATAGCTATTTCTGACTTATTAATTGTGATTCTGCGTCCGGATCGCCAAGACTTTCAAGGCACAGCAGTTACTATTAATATTTCTCGTCAATTGCAAGTTAGCAATATGATGATGATAGTTAATAAAACTCCAAGTCGCATGGACTTTTCTTCGCTACAGCAAAAAATAGAGAAAACTTATAATGTTCCAGTCGCAGGTATATTTCCGCTTTCAGAAGACATGGCACAACTTGGTAGTAGTGGATTATTCTGTTTGCAATATCCTGACCATTCTTTTACTCAAAACTTGCAAAATTTAACAGAGAAAATAAGTTAAATTTTAAAAATTAAACACTAAAATCGGAAAAATATTTAGATAAATTCATCAAGTAACCGTAAGACAATGACTGAAAATGTTCAAGAACAAGCAATAACATTTGAAACTGCTTTAAAAGTAGCAGATGAATCCGTATTTGCTAAACATAAGAGACATTTAAAAAATATTGAAGTAGCTGTATTGCGGGGAGCTTTACAAGGTCAGAAGTATGACCAAATAGCAGCAGAATGTGACTATGCTCCAGAGTATATCAAGCATGATGTGGGGCCAAAATTATGGCAGATACTTTCATCTAGCTTAGGCGAAAAAGTCAGTAAAACAAATTTGATGGCTGTTCTCGCACAAAGAACATCTGAAAAATTTAAAGTTGAAGAATTTTCTTCATTTCCTAGTCTGCAATCCTCAGTATTAAATTCTCAATCTCCAGAAATAGAGTCACCTGTTGGACTGATACCATTGGATTCTACTTTGTATGTAGAACGTCCTCCGGTAGAATCTCGCTGTTATGAAGAAATTACTAGGTCGGGGGCATTAATTCGCATTAAAGCACCTAGTCAAATGGGTAAGACTTCTTTAATGGTAAGAATTTTAGCTCATGCTAAACAACAAAATCCTGCGGAAGTACGTACTGTAGCTTTAAGCTTGCAGCGAGCAGAACGTTGTATTTTTAATGACTTAGATAAATTCTTGCGTTGGTTTTGTACTTCGATTACTCGTAAGCTTCAGTTACCTCATAAAGTTGAGGATTATTGGAGTGAAACTTTTGGTAGTAAGAGTAACTGTACAGCTTATTTTGAAGACTGTTTGTTGCCAGATATAAATGGTGTTTTAGTCTTAGGTTTGGATCAGGTTGAGGAAGTATTTTTACACCCAGAGATTGCCGATGATTTCTTTACACTATTACGTTCCTGGTATGAAGAAGCAGCTTATGGAGATAGCGGTAATCCTCTGTGGCAAAATTTCCGTTTGGTTATTGTTCATTCCACAGAAGTATATATTCCTCTAGATATTAATAAGTCCCCATTCAATGTAGGTTTAGCAATTGAGTTGCAAACATTTACTTACCAACAAGTATTCAATTTAGCCCAACTTTATCGAATTAATTTATCTGAAGCTGAATTGGCACAATTGATGCAGCTTGTGGATGGACATCCATATTTAATACAACAGGCTTTATATCATCTAGCGCAGCAAGATTTGACTTTAAAGCAGTTAATCCAAACCGCAGCTAAAGATGCAGGTATTTATAGTAATCACTTGCATCGCCATTTGAGAAGCTTACAAGAACATCCGCAATTAGCAGCAGCGTATGAAGAAGTAATCCATTCCTCAAATCCTGTAGAATTGGAACAGATTTTAGCATTTAAGTTGCACAGCATGGGGTTAGTTAAGCTGCAAGGAAATCAGGTGATATCCAGTTGTGAGTTATATCGACAATATTTTGAAGAAGCCTTGCAATCAAACGCTACGCATAAATAAGTTGCCATCAACCTAAGTCCTTTGGCATTATGTCTTTGAGCTTGATTTTAGCAAAAGCAAGAAATAGCGCGATCGCTCTCTGATTTTATCCGAGAAATCTATTGTATTTTTATTAGGCGAGCGCTCACAGCAAAGAATAACTCAACATTGAGCAGCGTAGACTAAAAAATGCGTGAGACAAAAAGCCTCACGCATCCTACATTTTACGTATGATTTAGAGTGTAAACTAATTCACTCCCTCCACACCGAAGTAATTAGCTAACGTTAACACCACCTCTTGAGTCAAACCCTCAGATAACTCTGGCAAATAAACACGGACAGCGTTCCTGACAGCAGCATCGAATTGGGCAGCTTTAGCCGTAGCATTACGGACAAATGGCTCAACTAATTTGATTAATTCGTAACTGCTGCTCAAGTCAGTATTCTGAATTGCCCGATCTAGTGGTGGGGCTGTGGGGTCGGGGAACTCTGGAAGGATACGGCTGACAAAGGTGACGCGGTGGAAAATGCGCCAGCAAGCGGGGCCGCCTTGGGGTTGTTGTGCTTGACGCAGTGCGATCGCATTGGGGGAATTACTCTCTTCTAACCACTTGCGGTCAACAACGGTGTTAAAGAAGGTGTCGTAGTTTTCCGTATTGGGAGTAAGGTAAAAGCTTAAGAAGCGGTAGGCGTTGACTTTACCAGGAGTGTCCAAAGGATTGCCGTTGGCATCATACACCCGGATGGGACGACCAACTTCGTCTCGCATCAAGTTACCTCTGTCATCCATTTGAAATCTCTGTAAGTCAGCTTGGGTATTGTTTTTGACTTCAATTTTGAAGGATTGACTGGCTTCTTTAGTTTTGGATTTGGTGAGGTTTAAACTGCCACCAAAAGATGCTTTTGCCTCCAAATCTAAAGTGACACTACCTATTGCAAAAGAACCGGAAGCATTTATACTACCATTACCTGTAAAACTATAAGCACCACTGGTACTTTCTTGTTGGACATCGGTTGTTTCTGTCGATTCAGCGTAGAGTCCACCGTCTGCTGTCCAGATATAGCTGTTGACTAAGTTACGCTTACTGTATTGCTCTGGCAAATTATTGTTGTTAGTCAAAGCATCAACTAAACCAGTGATGGCTATCCCAACCGCCAACCCAGTCGGCCCACCGGCAGCTAAACCTGCAATTGTGCCATTGTCTGCTCCAACTCCAATACCAGCTGCACCAGGGGGTGTGGTGCGAAAGTCTTCGTAGTAGGTACGTAAGCGGGTTTCTTCGGACTGGATGCGTTGGCGTAGGGTGTAAGCTTCGCTGGGTTTGAAGTAACTTTGTTCGCGGTAGCCTGTCAAACCTCTATAATCTGGATCTAAAACTTTGCCGTTTTGATCATAACCGACAGCACCATCTAGTGTGCCTTGTTTGGTGTAATCAGGTTTGATAGGGAAAGGAATAATATTGGTATCTTTGGGAATATTCGGATTAGGAATCATCCTGAAAGATACTAGGGCGCGGTTATGTGCCAAGCGGATGGCATACATATCGGCAGTTTCCGATTCCACTAGAGCAAAGCCTAAGTTTGATGGTTGATAACGACGAGGCATCGTTTTGTTAAGGCGTTTGTTGATATCTGGGTCTTCCCAAGCGCCACCCAAACCCACAGATGTCATTTTGCTGACATTGGTTTGGTTACTTTGTTGCTGGTTACTCGACCATTTCAACTCGGTGTCTAATTTGGCTGAAGCACCAAGTTTAACGCTGGCTGCAAGAATATCCCTGGTGATAATTCCAAAACCCAAAGGAGCAGTTACAGAATCAATATGCTGACTAACTTCTCCAGATAAGGATGCTTCAAAGGAGGAATTGAAACTACTGTCTCTACTAGCAGCTAGGGTGTAAGAAACGCTATTAGCTTCGACAAATTCTACAGTAGTACTATCTACATAGTCGCGTACTGAATCATCGATAGGGCCGGCGGTGAGGTTTTCGGAAGGAACGGGGGGCGCACCTTCAATGTAACCTTTGATTTGTGGTGCAAATTGAACTTGGCTGACCCATTCTGTAATTAAGTTACCGACTTTGTAGCCTGTGAGCAAATACCATTGCCCATTGTCGATGAAACTGTAGCAGCGTTTGTGAACTCCGGTGATTTCGCCATTATTGCCTGTTTGGATGTCTGCATATTCGCCAATACCAGGACGGCTAGTTATTTTACCGTGGAAGCGGTTGGCAATACTACCCAAAGCATTCCGCACGAGGGCAATTTCATCGCCTATGGGTGCTTGGGACAGGGTTTGTTTGAGAGTACTATTAGCAGATGGTGTGAGATGATTACCACGCAAACTGCTGTCATTGACGCGGGTAACTTGCGGTTCTTGGGCTGCGGGGTTGACGGGATCTGATTCAAATTCGTAGTAGGCGATGAGGTTTTCTCTTTCTCCTTTGATTTGACCAAAGAGGTTGTCGAGGATTTGTTCTGGGGTGCGGGACTGTTTCCAAATGCGGATTTCGTCCATCTCGCCAAAGTAGTCTTTACCCAAGTTGAATTCGTTGAGGGTGAGGTTTGGCTCGCTAATCGGATTAGTTTGGGCAGGGATACCGTTGAGGTAAAGTTCTAGTTTGGAGGCTGTGGGGTTGGGGTCTACAACCCAGCTAGCACCAAGAATCCGCGCTTCGCTGTTATCGATGGTGTTGGTGGTGGTGTTACCGATACCTTCGTTTATGAACCATTCACCTGCTAGTTTAGAGCGATCGCTTGTCCCTTGTTGAACTTCATTGGCGGTTAGAGCACGATTCCACACGCGCAACTCGCTAATTGTACCCCGCAAGTAGTTAGGGGAACTACCAACAATCCTTTTGCCTAGAGGTGTGTCTGTCGGTATACCAAAACACTTACTTAGTTCTAAGGATTGGAGATTAGTTACGGGTACACCAGACAAAACCGGCGCGTTGGGATTGAGTAAAGTACCATTCCAATACAATCTGATGCTGTAACCGTTATCTATTTTGATGGCGGTGACGGCAATTTTGATAGCAGTATTGAGACTAATGGAATTTACAGGGCTATAAACTATTCGTTGTTCAGAATTACTATTTTCATAGGCAAAATAAAGGCTGTAGTTACTACCAGAATCTCGCTTCAAAGCCATCCATGCGGTCAATTCTGGCTGATTTCTCCCCAATCTGCCTTTTTGCAATATGGGATAAATATCTCTATCGAGACTACTTAAACTCAGGGTGAGTTCAATACTCAATTGATTTTCTACACCCAAGGCTACTTGATTACCACAATCGAGGTAATTATCAACACCGTTAAAATTTAAAGCGTAAGCTTCCAAGTAGGTGGCGGCGATATGTTCCCAAGAATTTGTCCACAGGATTTGACTGGTGCGGAGGTAGCGGTTTCTCACTCCGGCAATTACATTGTAGGCTTTGAGAGGAGATTTTATTTGTTGGGGATTGCCAATAATTGTGCCATGATTAGCCTCATTGCCAGTGCGATCGCTCACATTGCGATTCTCAAAGTAGTAGTAGGCAAGTAATCCCGCTTCGTTGCCATTTAACCGACAATCTTTATAGATATTAATTTCCCCAGCACTGCGTACACCTCGCCAAATGCGGATTTCATCTATTCCGCCTTGCAAGAAGAAGGTTTTACCAGGGTTATTCATCACCCCAATTAATAATCTACCTTTACCTTGATAAGTCGTAGGGGCAATATCTTTGGCAACCTCTACGCCATCACGGTAAATTATTCTTTGACGAGTCTGGATATCGAAGGTACAGGCGTAATGATGCCATTGATCGTCATCAGCTAGGTCTTGCTCCGTGTTTAAATCATTGCGGTAAAAACCAAAGCTGAAACGATGGTTTTGGCGAAAACCGATGTGTAATTGTTCATTGGTTCTGTCTACCCCTTGGGAGAGAATCGCTGAGAAAAAGGTATTGGCGGTGACACTAGCAGCTTCCCGTTTTGCCCAGAATTCAATGGTAAAGGACTGATTGAGCAGGTTGATATTACCAGCTTCAATGTAGTCATTAGTACCATTAAATTGCAGACCAGAGTTAACATCTTGGTTTTGAATGCCCAAACAATAATTCGATGTGGGAGAATTTTCTGAGACAATCCAAGCATGATTGATGTCTCTCCTTTCGGGACGAATCCAAGCTTCTAGGCTGATATCTCCCTGATTTGCCATCCTGTTAGCATCACCTGTGAGATGACCACTCTCAATTTTCAACGCATTTCCGGGGGCTGCTGTCACCCAAGCATTGGGTTGAGATACCCCAGTCAGAGGACGAGTAGCGATGTTCTCGACGTTGTTAGCGTTGGTCAAACCTGCAACTTCTACGAGAATTGAACCATATTTGAGATTATAGGGAGAGTTGAGGGCAGTGCCTTGATTACTGAAACTGCTGTAACGGTGATAATCGTATTCGATTAAATTGATGCTTGTTCCCGCAGGTATAGTTGCATCTAGGGTAATTGAGTCCACTGCTATTGTTTTATCGCCAGGTGCGATCGCTTTTCGTAAAGAAATAGTCCCCGCACCAATTACCAAAACTGCACCTACTTCGTAGCGTTGTGTTGCAGGTTCAGCCAGGGTAATGATATCCACAGTACCCGTTACCGATTCGACTAAACGACCGAGGTATACTGCTTCTCGTGCTTGTCCACTCAACACCTTAGCAAAACTGCCACTATTACGGGGAACTCGATCCCAAATCTCGGTAATTTGTAGGGAACTGTTAGTTAAAGTTAGTTTGCAGACATTGGCATCTAGACTATCGGCAATATTTACCGTTGTCCCATCTAAATTAGTATCGTCGGCTGCAATCACCTTCATTTCACTGCGTCCCAAACCAGGCGATCGCTCTTGCAATTTGACGCTGTTAGATAGCAAGATATTAGAGCGGGAAACATTAGTATCGTAAGCCACAGTAAAGAACTGGTCAGTATTGCCGCGGAAGTACAAATTCACCATGCCATTGGCGCTTTCAAACAATTGCGGTGCATCGTTTGTCCAAGCAAAATCTAACAATCCTCCTACCACATTCAACCCACTGGGATCGATATGAATTAACCGCATAGGGAAAGCAAATTTTCCTTGCAGTTGTTTGCGTTTATCGAGTAGTTCTGCTTGTAAAGTTTGCACTCTTTCTCTAACTACGTCTAACTGCTTTTGTAAATCAGGGATGGTTTCTGTGCGAATTTTAGTGATTTTCTGCTGAATTTGGTCAATTTGAGAATTGTAGAGGTCAATTTGACTCACAGTACTATCAGTCAGACGTACCTTAGCACTTTGATAGCTAGATATAGAGTAAGTACCACCATATCTCCTACCATCTTGGTACTCTACGCGGGAAGAACCACCAAAGTTAGGTTCATCGTAGAGAATGATATATGCTCCGGCATCTAAATCTACTGAAAAGATTGGTATCGATAACCGGGGATGTTCGCCTACCTGCAATCTTTGTTGTTGACCCTCAAAGCTAGGCAAAGAATAGACCGTTACGCCATTATTCGCTAGATTTGTTTTTAGTTGTTGTTTCTGAGATAAATCTTGCTCAAGAGTAGCAATGATTCTCATTTGATTATCAATCTCAGATTCCAAAGATGCGATCGCATTTGTTGTATTCGGAATTTCTATTTGTTCTAGTTGATTGATACGTTCTATATATATGTTTGGGTTTTTCGCTGTGATATCAATTAGAGGTAAATTAATTACATCAGGAATTTGTGACAATCGACCCCGTTTAGTCACCGCAAAATCCAAAACCGCGACTTTCTTTTGATCGTTATTAGCCTTTCCGGTAGCTACCGCCACCATCACCCGCGCACTTTGTTTGGTCGGTGCAGGCTTATTTTCATAACCGGCTGGTAATTCTTCTTGTTGATAGTAAAGTAACGCCGATATCCCTTTTCCCGCAACAGTACGACTATCACCAAAGCTAAAACTACAACGACGAATTCCGGGATTATCGCCTACAGGTGCATCTGATTGTACCCACTGCAAATTACCGACAATTCTGCCATTATTCAAACTATCAGTTTGGTCGTAAACAATTTGACCATTACCTTCATCAAATTGCCAGTAGGTAATCAATCCTGGCTCATTTCCAGCTTTACGGATATTTTGAGTTTCTGCAACTTCAATTTCTGAACGTTCCCGTCCCCAAATAGATAACTCATCGATAGTTGCTCTCAAGGAAGAAGCAGGTTGTGTTCCGCCATACAAAGAACTCACATTTCGTCCTACTAGCAAGTAAGTTCTCTGGGTTGAATTGATGGGATATTTAGGTAAAAGTAAATATTGATTTTCTCTTCCCCCAGTATTGACAACTTTATCGCCAACTTGAATTCTCACTAAACCTGAATTTGCAGGTGAATTTGGTTCTGTAGGACGTACTAAGGAAATACTAATATGATTCCATTGCCCCATATTAATTACATTGGGCAGAGAACGTAAGGTTTGAGATTTCTTAGCATTATCGTTATAAGCAGTAACTTCTAACCCATAACCAGGAATTGTTTGTCCATCAATTAATATTTCTGTTGCTACCAAACTAACAGTAAAGATAGCATTGGGCATCCCTTCAGAGTAAATTACACCTGTGGTTTCTGGTTTAATCCAAGCAGAAATATTAAATTCATCTTTATTGATGATTTGGCTTTTAGCTTCAATATAAGTATTACCATCTAGCCGTAACGCAGTTTCTGCAAAACCTAGTTTTTCAAAAGCTGCTGGACTTTCTGTACCTTTAGTGTTAAATAATCCATCACTAGACCGTTCAATATTATAGGCATCTAGGCGATTAGTCTTTTGATTATGGACAAATATTTGCCAGCGTTTGATATCAGGAATACCCGATGGTACTTGAACTACAGCAAATCTTCCATAATTTAAATTCCGGATAAAATTTAACTCTAATGTCGGTTCATAAAATGGTCGATTATTCATATCGGTAGCACCGAGAGTATCTTTGGCACTACTTTTAAGAATTTTATTCCGACTCCGACGATAACGCACCTCACGCGAGGTTTTGAGTTTGTTACCAGAAAGAATAAATCTATCAACTAACAAGGTATTGTTAACAATCGGGATGTCCTTACTATCAGCACCTTTGACTGTGATATTATTCGCATCTTTCTCATCAACAGATTGACGGAATAAATATAGATATTGTCCATCACTGAGGACTTTAAATGGTGCATCGGCTGTTAATCTAGCTGTAGATGAACGGAATACATCAACTTCAGAACGATTGAGAGCAGGTTCACCATTTGTTTTTACCGATGGTAATACTTTATTAGGAATAATCCCAAAGCCTACTTCAGCTATTTCATTAGGGAAAGTTAATAATTCTGGTGTCGGCGACCAATTTCTAGCATCAATAGGATTGGGGCTATTTTGTTGGTCAAGAACAGTGTAATAGATGCGGCGATCGCTATCCATCGCCAAGGATATCAATACCCCTGTATGTTCTACCAGAGTTGTGTACTGATAAGCTCTGTTAGTATATGTCTGTAAATAGTTGTCCCATTGAGGCTGCATATTTTTCTCCTAATTATTAGTTCAGTTCATGGTTATTTGATAAGTTAAATCTAAAGAACTTACACTGATAAATCTTTGTGTAAGTTCTATTAGTTTAAGTAGCTACAACCAGAAAAAATTAATTTGAGTTATAGATAAATCTGGCTGATTTTTCAAGCTTAGAAAAATTTAATTACCAGCTTGATTGAGCGAATAATTAATAGAAGTTTCTCCAGTAGTTTGTGGAGAATCTATTTTTGCATAACGAGGATTGCAAGCTTGTGCAAATAATAAAATGCTGAATGATAAGGCAAATGTAAACAGTTTGTTCCAGCGCATATTGTTCAGAGAATTTGTTAAAGTCTTCATCAGTTCAACTCCTTGATTGCAGGTGTTATTTTATCTTTATAGAATTTGCCAAGTTAAAAGTCGATACAGAAAAGTTAAGGAATTAAATGTAGAAGCTAACTTAACTTGAGACTTAACTTTTACAGCATCATGCTTAACTAGAGGGAAATCTGCAATTTTTGACGTGATAAAGGCTTTCTTTCCAGCAATTGAAGGGCAATTCTTTTACCTGTACACCAGCCGTAATATCCATAAGTTGCGGATCTAGCAAAAGTTTTCTCAAAACCTACAAAGTAAAGTGTAGGGTCAACAATAGATTGGCATTTACCATCTGTTTTTGGCAATAACCTATCGTTCACATTAAGATACAATTGCGGCTGTTTGAATATTTTATTAATGCCAGGACGAAAGCCAGTACCTAAAATAATTGCATCGTAATCTTGTGATACACCATTGGTAAAGATTACGCCTGTGGTTGTGAGTTGCTGAATACTATTAGAGATGACTCGAATATTACCTTTTTTGATTTGTTTAATAGTACCTCTATCTACCCAAGCTACACGGCCTTGATTAACTTCCACATCCATTGGCCCTTTCTCTTCTGGATAGATAGAGTATGCACTCAAATCTAAAGCAAAACGCTGAATAAATTTATCAGTTTCCTTGATGTCTGCTTGTAATTCTTCTGGAGAAAAATCTATGGCTTTTTCCATAGCTTCTATTCGAGAATCTATTGTATTGTTATTAAACAAACGTTTAAAATATGACCTACTGCGCCATAACCAATATTGTAGCGATCGCAGTCTCGGATAAAGAGGAAATACCCAACGTTTACCGCGAATTAACATATCTACACGTTCAGCACCGTGTTCATATAAATCTAATGCTATTTCTGCTGCTGAATTCCCCGAACCAATGACTAAAACCTGCTGATTTTGATAAGGAATGCCGTTTTTATAGGCACTACTATGAATAATCTCACCTGAAAAATTTTCTTTCCCCACAAACTTTGGTATCACAGGTTGATTAGTTAGCCCAGTACATATAACAAGAACCTTGCAGTGTAGAATGTCTTTAGTTGTTTGTATTTGCCAGTTATCATCTATTTGATTTTGATTATAAATTTTGGTAATATTTTGTACTTCTTCACCAAAACGAATATGTGAATCAACTTGAAAGTGATCTGCATATTCTGTTAAATACCCCACCATTTCCGCTTTCGTCTTAAATGTGGAATATTTTCCCTTACCTTCAAAAAAAGGTAAAGTAAAATAAGGATTTTGGCTAACTAATCGCTCGTAGGCGTTTTTCCAGATAGTTGCGACAGTTTCACCTTTCTCTATCACAACAAAGTTATCAATTCCAAATTTTTTTAAACTTGCAGCTACAGTAATACCGCAAAAACCAGCCCCAATAATGATAACGTCTAGTTCAGCGTTCATAAAATTGACTTGGATTGTAAAACTTAACTCTTATCTTTATAAAATTTGTGACTTCAATAGTCGATATAGATTAGTTAGGGAATTTGAGCCGTTGCCAACCTACTTAACTCTCGTTCCTGCTTCCTCTATTCATTAGTTAAGTTTGCAAGTTAAGTTATTTCCCTGCCTAACTCCTTAACTTTTCTGTATCGACACTGCAATCGTCTACTTCTAAATATAAGTAGTTAGACTAGCTATAACGAAAGAGTTGAAATGAACTTAATAACTTTGCTGTTACGTTCTTCTTGGAAAATTCTGACTCTTGCTACCTGCATTGGGTTATTAAGTGGGTTTAGTACAGCCGGATTACTTATAACAATCAATACACATATTAATCAATCATCCCTGAAAATAACATTAATTTGCAGTTTTATCAGTCTTTGTTTTGTCAAATTTTTAACAAATATTATTTCTAAATATTTATTAATAAATTTAGCAGAAAAAGCAATTGTAGAATTACGCCTCACATTGAGCGAGAGAATTTTATCTGCACCACTATATGATCTAGAAAAGTTAGGGAAACATCGTATATTAGCTACATTAACAGACGATGTTTTAGCAATTTCTCGCACAGTCTACATTATTCCTACGTTGTGTATTGATATGACCATCGTAGTGAGTTGTCTTTTGTATTTATTTTGGTTATCCCCAACGATATTTTTTCTGGTGGCCATTTCTCTATTGCTAGGAATATTTAGCTATCAACAGATTGCATACAAAGCAACCTCATTTTTTACCCTAGCTCGTCAGCAAGAAGATCAACTTTTTAACCATTTTCAGAGTATAACTGAGGGAACTAAAGAACTAAAGCTTCACAAAGAACGACGACAAATATTTTTAAAGCAAGAACTTAAAGAAACGGCACAATTATCTAGACGCAATAATGTAGTTGGAATGACTATATTTGCAGTTGCTGCTAGTTGGGGAAATAGCTTATTTTTTGTAGTTGTAGGATTGGTAATTTTTGCTTTGCCTATTTTCCAAACTATCCCCACTCATATTTTATCTGGATATGCATTGACTATTCTCTACTTGCTTTCACCTTTAGACTACATTATGAGTGCTGTTCCTACCTTTAGCCAAGCAACTGTTGCTTTACAGAAGCTTGAATCTCTTAAACTATTATTGTCGAATCGCTGTTATGAAAGTAATTTAATGAATTGGGATGAAGCAGATAATTTTTGTTACAGTTTAGAATTTTTGGGTATCACTCATACTTATCATCAAGACTCAGAAGATACAGCTTTTACTCTTGGCCCAATTGATTTGACAGTTTCGGGAGATGAAATTGTTTTTATTGTTGGTGGTAATGGGAGTGGAAAATCTACGCTGATCAAATTAATCACTGGTTTATACATTCCTGAAAGCGGAAAAATTTATTTCAATGGCAAATTAGTGACTGCGGAAAATCAAGAGTGGTTCCGCCAACATTTTTCAGCAGTGTTTTCTGATTTTTATCTATTCGATAATTTATTTAATTTAGGTAAAAATATTACTGATGATAAAATTAAAGACTATTTAGTTCAATTACAACTGGATAAAAAAGTTCAAATAAGCAATGGAATCCTTTCTACCACTTCATTATCTCAAGGACAGCGAAAACGTCTAGCCTTATTGACAGCTTATTTAGAAGACCGTCCTATATATGTATTTGATGAATGGGCTGCCGATCAAGATCCTATATTTAAAAAAATTTTTTATACCCAAATATTACCTGAATTGAAAAATAAAGGTAAAACTGTAATAGTAGTCACTCACGATGACCAATATTTCTATTTATCCGACAGGATAGTCAAGTTAGATTATGGCAAGGTAGAGAATATTTATACTTGTCTCATGCCTAGTGAACAAAATTTATTTTAATTCAGATATGTACCTTAAAGACAGCACTAAAAAACGCAGCCATGCCTACATGGGCATAGGTTGTAGCAGCACTCATGCCCAGAAAACTCTCTTCGGTAGCACCTACCAGCGAAAACCCTTCGGTGTAGCTGTCGAGATATCAATGGCGGGAGCAGGGAGTATCATACCAGATGCACTGTATAGGAGTACAACAGTCAGCGAAATGATGGACAAGTTAATAACTGGCGGGAGATGGTAATGACATTTGATTGACTGCATATTCAACCAATAGGCTTACTATACTGTTGTAAAAGCACTAATTTAGGCATATTTATGCTATAGCGATCGCCTTTTTATCCTGCTCAATTTTTCGTTCCTGATGTTGTGCTTCATATTCACCAAATTGCTGAATAAGTTGAGCAACTAATCCTGTCCATCCAGTTTGATGACTGGCTCCAATTCCGGCTCCATTATCACCATGAAAATACTCATGGAATAAAATTAAATTCTGCCAGTGTGGGTCATTTTGAAACTTCTGTATCCCACCATAAACAGGTCGTTGACCAGAGGAATTTTGCAAGAAAATTCTAGTTAACCTTTGAGATAATTCTGATGCAACTTCCCAAAGCGTCATCATCTGACCAGAACCTGTGGGACATTCCACTTTGAAATCATCGCCCAGGTAATAATAGAATTTTTGCAGAGATTCTATTATTAAGAAATTCACCGGAAACCAAATAGGGCCGCGCCAGTTAGAATTACCACCAAATAAACCACTGCTAGATTCAGCAGGTTCATAATCTACACGAAATTGCGAACCCTTGACATCAAAAGTATAGGGATGTTCGGCATGAAATCTGGAAACTGCGCGAATACCGTAAGGACTGAAAAACTCACTTTCATCAAGCATTTTTTGCAGAATACTTCTTAATTTATCCCGTGAAACAATTGCTAATAATCTTCTAGCACCAATTCCTTTTGTTTCCATACAAGCTACATTTTGCCGCAAGTCAGGACGGTTTTGAATAAACCATTCCAGCCGCTTCTTAAAGCCAGGAAGCATCTTTAACGTTTCTGGTTCCATGCTTTCAATAGCAAATAGGGGGATTAATCCCACCATTGACCGGACTTTTAAGGTAATCTGCTGTTCATGTAAATGTAGCACATCGTAGTAAAATCCATCTGATTCATTCCACAAACTGGCTTCCATTTCGCCAATTTTATTCATCGCATCGGCTATGTACAGAAAATGCTCAAAGAATTTTGTGGCAATATCTTCATAAACAGGATTAGTTTTGGCTAATTCTAGAGCAATCGCTAACATATTTAAACAATACATCCCCATCCAACTAGTACCATCAGATTGGTCGATGTGTCCGCCTGTAGGAAGGGCTGCACTGCGGTCAAATACTCCAATATTATCTAATCCTAGAAATCCCCCTTGAAAGACATTATTCCCCTCAGCATCTTTACGATTTACCCACCATGTAAAATTGAGCATTAACTTTTGAAAAACCCGTTCTAAAAACTGTCGGTCTGTGCGTCCATAAATCTTCTGTTCAATTTTATAAATGCGCCAAGTTGCCCAAGCATGAACAGGGGGATTAACATCACCAAATGCCCACTCATAAGCAGGAATTTGCCCATTGGGATGCATATACCATTCCCGTGTGAGAACATCCAATTGGTACTTCGCAAAATCTGGGTCAATCATTGCTAAAGGAATGGTATGGAATGCTAAATCCCAAGCTGCAAACCAGGGATATTCCCATTTATCAGGCATAGAAAGAATATCTTCATTGTAGAGATGGAACCACTCTTGATTTCTACCATTTTGCCGTTCTGCTGGGGGTGTTGGTGTGTTGCGATCGCCTTTCAACCAATCCTCTACAATATAATGATAAAATTGCTTGCTCCAAAGCATTCCGGCAAATGCTTGTCGTTGCACATTACGCATATCTTCACTTAGAGGATATGGAGTAATACGTTGATAAAATTCATCAGCTTCTTGTTGTCGTCGGCTAAAAATTAAATCAAACTCCTTACCAAATGGTTCAACTAAATTGGCTGCATTACTCAGTCGTAATTTGATAGTTTGAGTTTCACCAGTCTCAACTTTTAATACATAACTGGCAGATGCTTTTGTGCCAATCTTATCAGGATTTACGGCTGTTTTCTGACCATTTACAACATAGTCATTAATCCCATCTTTTACATAAGACGAGGTATTGGGAGAAGCAAATAATCGCTCTATATTTGTCTCATTGTCTGTAAAGAGAACCTCTTTTGTTTCTTGACAATACAGCCACCTATTTCCTAAACTTGGGTGAGATGCTTCAATAATATTGAAGCTACGATCTGATTTAATCTCTTTTAAAGTAGGTTTATCTGCATCTCCATTCCAACACCAAGTATTGCGAAACCAGAGGGTAGGTAACAGGTGCAATGTCTTCGCTTCTGTACCTCTGTTGACTACTTTAATTTGGATAAGAATATCTTCCGCAGAATGCTTGGCATATTCCACAAAAACATCAAAATAGTGATTATCATCAAACACGCCTGTATCTAGTAGTTCAAATTCTGGCTCTTGACGATTTCGGCGTTGATTTTCTGCAACTAATTGGGAGTAGGGAAAGGCTGTTTGAGGATATTTATACAGCGCTTTCATGTAGGAATGTGTGGGAGTGCTGTCTAAATAAAAATAATATTCTTTAACATCTTCACCGTGATTACCTTCATTACCAGTTAGACCAAAAATTCTTTCTTTGAGAATAGAATCTTCACCATTCCAAAGAGCGATCGCAAAACAAAGTCGCTGATGATTATCAGAAATCCCGAAAATCCCATCTTCACCCCAACGGTAGGCGCGAGAACGAGCCTGATCGTGGGTGAAATAGTCCCAGGCTGTACCGTTGGGGCTGTAGTCTTCGCGTACTGTTCCCCATTGGCGATCGCTTAAATATGGCCCCCATCTGCGCCAATGAGCTTTGTGATGTAAAGCTTCTTGTAATCTAATTTCTTCCTGGGTTGGAGTTGTCATCATAGCATTGTACTTTCATTAATTTGCTATCTGGAGTATCCCGTTTTTATCTAAGATATAGCTGAAGTTTTGGTTAAACTTGATAGAAATATTAGTAAGTAAAAATCTAGGATAAACTCAGGAAAAACTTATGTTAATTTTTGTTGGTAGTGTCAATTGATATTGATGAAGAGTTAATCCGATATCTGAGTTATAAGAACACTAACCCTCAGTTGCTAACCAAGCACGTAAAACTTCTGCAACAGTCCACGCCTGGGCAATACATCCCCGTGGAGTCATCGGCGCATCACCATCAAAAATTTCGCTGAGACTACCAAGACCGTGTGCGGTGAGATGATTAGCCATTGGTTGGAGAAATTGACGCGCCTGCTGAAGATTTTTATAGACGCGCAGGTGTGCAAGGACAAACGGCCCTAATAACCAACCCCAAACAGTACCTTGGTGATAAGCACCATCACGTTGATACTGATTTCCTCCATATTTACCTTGATATTGGGAATGGTCGGGGTTAAGGGAACGCAACCCATGCGAAGTTAGTAACATCTGCCCACAAATGTCTACGACTCCTCTTTGTTGGGCTGGCGTGAGGGGACTTTCGGGTAATGAAACCGCAAAAATTTGGTTCGGACGCACAGAAGAGTCATTTCCATCAGGACTATCTAGCACATCGTAGCAGTAGCCTGTATCCTGATTCCAAAAGCGAGAAAATCTGACTTGAGCGCGGTTAGCAATAGCCTCATACTCTTCATGGGGCTTGCCAAGAAGATGGGCAAACTTTGCCATTGTCCGCAAAGAATTATACCAAAGAGCGTTCACTTCTACAGGTTTACCAATACGCGGTGTTACCACCCAATCTCCGATTTTGGCATCCATCCAAGTTAGTTGCACACCTGTTTCCCCTGCATACAGTAAACCATCGCTGGAATCGAGGTGGATGTTGTAACGTGTGCCGCGACAGTGCCAATTGATGATATCTGCCAACACGGGAAACAGTTCCATCAGCAAATCATCATCCTTAGTCACATTGTAGTAAGCTCGAATGGCTTCAAAATACCAGAGAGTTGCATCAACTGTATTGTATTCTGGTATTTCACCTGCATCTGGGAAACGATTGGGTAACATTCCCTGGTCTACATACCTAGCAAAAGTGCGGAGAATTGAACGTGCTATTTCTGGGCGACCAGTGGCAAGAGTCAAACCAGGTAGGCTAATCATTGTATCGCGTCCCCAGTCACCAAACCAGTGATAACCAGCGATGATGGTTTTGCCATGAGGGTCTTCGGGAACGGAGCGATCAACGATAAATTGGTCAGCAGCCAAAACTAAACGATTGACCCAAGCAGGACTGGATGATTTCCAGAGTCCAATTAACTTTTGTTCAAGAGCTTGACGATGTTCGAGTGCTGCTTCAGCATTTAAGTCTGGTTGCTTCTGAGTACTGGCAACTAATGTGTAGGTGCAGCCCGTCGTAGACATCGCTTCCCCTGGATTGAGTGTAACTTCAAAGGTAGCAGCGTGGAGGTGGTCTTCTTTGTCGCTCAATCCCCGATAACGCTCAACTGCTAAGTCAAAGCCATAATACCAATTGTGAACAGGCGATGCACTGCCACAGTCACTCAACAGATACAGTGGTACAGCACCGGGATAAGCAGTTACACAAATTCCCTGTTGTACCTGCTCAACAGACATCTGCCAGCCGTTGCTTTGGGTATCGCCGTGATAATCACGGTAGTTGACTATTGCTTTGAGCGTCAACTTTAGCGGTTGGGTAGCACGACGCAAAGTATACTGGACATAAGTTGTGTTAGCTCCTTGCTGCATCCATACCCGTTTTTCTAACAAGGCATCAGCAACAGCAAAACGCCATACGGGAATTGTACCTTCCAAAGAAAAACGTTCAATGTATTGATAACCGTGAGGACTGACGATACCATCTACCCAACGGTTTGTGTTGAGAGAATAAGAGCAAGTATCATACAGAACAGTTTCATCTAGTTTTGCTAGCATTAAAGTGCGACCCAGCGGCGGTTGCAAGGCTGCTACTAGTAACCCGTGATAGCGGCGGGTTAATAAACCTGCCACCGTTCCAGAAGCGTAACCACCAATACCATTAGTAACTAACCATTCCCGTGACTCTGCGGTGTCGAGATTGCCGCAGATTTCCCGTCCAAATTCAATACACATAAGTCAACACTCTTTCTGGCGATCAATATTTGGATTATTGTTAACTTCTCGTTTCTTACAGGATTGCTTTTGAGAAACTACTTCTGCACCACCCGCATCACATGACCATCTGGATCTCTGACCAAAAAGCCCTTTTTAAACCCCAACTTCTCCTCAGAAATCGCCACAACACTAGGAGAAACAAACGTAGATTTATTGATTCGCAACTGTTGAGCGACTGCTTCTGCATCCTTGACTACCAGGGTTGTTTGCCAATGTAGCAAATCATTGGGACGCGCATCATTTGGTAAAGAACGCCCATCTTTTGGTGTCAAATATTCCAAAAATTCAATCCCAGGCCCAGCAAGGGAACGCAAACCACTAATATGCAACTTGGCTCCTTCAACATTATTAAGATGCTCCTGTTCTGTACCGTAATTCATGCTTTCTCCCGCCAATCTCAAGCCAAGTAAATCACGGTAAAATTTCAAACTGGCTTCGGTGTTGGATACAACGATCGCTGTATGGTCAATTCCCAAAAATAACTGATTGCTCGGTTTTTGCCACTTCGGATCGCCTTTTCCTGGGGGAAAGTAGATAATCTCTAGGTTGTGTCCGTCTGGATCTTTGAAATAGAAAGCGCGAATTCCTGCTGCTGCTTTGTTAGAGTTGGGGATGCGCTGGGGTGCAGTGGAGGCGTGTTGCACCTTGAATTTACGTAAATGCTGATAAGCTTTATCCATATCGCTAACTGCTAACGCAATATGTTGAAACCATCGGTCATTGCTACGTGAATCTACAGGGATAGGTTTGCCTTTTGGTGTCAGATATTCCGTTAGTTCAATCGACTCGTTGCCCAACTGCATCCGCACCACCCGCAACCGTACCCCAAACAGTCCTTGCAGCTTTTCGTACTCAGTACCCAACACTTCTACATCTGAGACTTTCTGGAAGGATAACACCTGAGAGTAAAAATCAACGGCTTTATCCATATCAGAAACCGTCATGCCTACTGATTCTATTGCGGAAACTACTGCTTGTGACGGTAATTTTTGAATCTGGGCTGTTTGTGTGGAACGGTTGTTTTCCCGTCGGTAAACCTGGGATAAAACCGGATTTTGTGTCAGGGCAATTGTGGTAAATACTCCAACTGATAGAATTACCCCAGCTATTTTTTTACTGAATTTTGCAGCCATAGTGACACTCCATCAAATTTAATTTTTCATTATTCGATGCTTTAATTTAGTAGGGTAGATTTTTTGCTATTGCACTGTGGCTGCATCCCCAAGACAGAACCATGAGTGTATTTAACAACCCCAGAAACAGGAATGACTTCTTGATAGCAATACTTGCAAAACCAGTAAATATTTCCAGAACGGATGTGGCGAAGTACTAAATGAGAGCAAAAAAGACAAGTAGGACTGTGAATCATCAGAGTTTTGATGCTTGAAGCAAGGCTTTTGAAGCTGGGAAAGCAGAGTTTAAAAAAGCTGTGATTTGCTGGCGCTGCATATCTGGTTCACTAGTTAATTTAGAAGCAGTTAGAACTGCACCAACCCAGTTTTGAGTGTGCCAAAAACCATTACCATCAAGGGGTAGAAGATTTTCAGAGTTGGGGTAAGGATAAGGAGAAACATACCAATACGGTTCGTTGTAGCTGGTATCTCCTGGTGACATCCCAATTCCTACAGTCATCGGTTCTCCGTTTTTAGTGCCACCAAGAGTAATGAGTGTGGCGATATCAAAGTGATGAGGCCAAATATGGATAGCAGATGCTTCCTCTGTGATCGCAACTATTTCTTGTAAAATTTGATTGGTATTGGCGTAGTAATTTGCTAGTTCCTGTCGTCCAAATTGTCCACTGTTAGCATCGAAAGTTGCACCATAAGCAATAACATGGTCTGGAAAATCTGCTCGTGGATAGGTAGGAAGCTCAATATTGCTAACATTAACACCTAATTTAGCAATCTCCTGTTTGTGCCAATCCAAAGCATCTTTCATGGTTTGTTGATGTAGGGGAAAAGTTGCAATTGTATCACTTTGTTTATCTAAAATTATTGCAGTGAGGCTAACTGGATCTAGTGCAACTCGAAAGGGTTTTATTGTCCGAATTAACTTTCCGACAAACACTTCTAATTCAGGATGCCATTGCAAACTTGTGTGACTGTAGTCTGGTAGGGGTTCTGCAAGAGCAGATCCAATAATACTAATGAACTGAACTGCATAGTGCATTTGCAATCTAGTTTCAATCAATTCTTGGGGTTTATTTTTGCCTATAGGTTGCCATAGATTACTCATAATTAACTTCCTTTGATTACAATAATCCGTGCTTTTTCCCAAACAAAAATTTTCTTGAGAAAGGTGCGGAGTGCAAGTAAAAATCCAAAAATCAGAATTTGTTGCCAGGTTCTCAGGTCTATCATCCTTAACAGAGAAGCGGAAAGCATAAAACTCAAACTGTTAATTACTCCTTCAGCAACCATAAGCCTTGAACGGTCAACATGGCGATGAGGAATCAGAAAAAGCGTGGCAGTGATAACATAAGCAGCAATCATTAAAGCTCCAATTATCTGAATTATCCCTGCCCATACAGAGAAACTAAAAAGATTCATTGGTCACAATATTATTTTTCTTTGTGGCTTGCTCGATTTCTTTACTTAAGAAGTAATTAAGAACTGTTCTTAAAGCAATGATGGCAGCCAATTTACCAATATCATCCCAAGTTGGAGCAATTGTGCTACGCAGGATATCAGCAGCCAGTGCAAATTCAAGGGAAAGAGCCAACCATTTACCAAGTGATAATCGAATTTGCTCTTTAGCACGATCCATATTTTTACGGTAATTAAAATAAAGCATTATGGTTTTGACTGTGGCTTCTAAGACCGCAAAACCAATGATGATCCCAGTCAAACTATCAATTAATGTTGCTAACGAAGTCATCAAATTGGTAATTAGATATTCCATAATGCTTGATTTCATTCATTCCGAAAAATGTTATCAAAAACTATTATTGAACCACAGAGAACGCAGAGAACACAGAGTCAGAGAAAAGAGAGAGTGATTATTTCATTCTTTCTATCAAGCGATCGCCTACTCGCAAAGCGTTGGCAATAATTGTTAGTGTAGGATTAACAGCACCACTAGAACAAAAGAAGCTGCCATCAACAATGTAAAGGTTATCTATATCATGTGTGCGGCAATCTAGATCTAACACTGAAGTTTTAGGATCTTCGCCAAAACGTGCAGTACCAACCTGATGTCCTACGCCATCTAATGGTAATTTACCTGTATAAGTTTTGCCTGCTCCCACAAAATAGGCACAATTCGGCATGATTTCTTGACCGCACTCAATGGACTTGATAATCTCAATCCAGCGTGTTTCTAGACGGTTATAGGATTCGCTGTTGTTTTCAGTATATTCAAGGATAATTTTGTCGCCATCAACACGCACATGGTTATTGGGGTTGGGTAAGTCTTCCACCGTTAACCACCAGTCAATCGAATGAGTTGCAACTTGTTCAGGTGTCAGAGGTGCATAAGCCTCTGGATTACCTTCTAGTGCTTCTTTGCTGACTTTACCCAGAGTTTGGATTTGTCCCATTGGGTAGTCGTAACCTTCTTCACCCCAGTAAAAATCATTGATAGAGAGGGTTTTCTGGAAGAGAGTCGGGTTAGGCTTTTTGGATACGCCAATGATGGAACCAAGTACATGCTTCATGAAATTACGCCCCAATAAACCAGAACTATTGGCTAGTCCGTTGGGGTGTTTTTCGTTTGCAGATTTGAGAAGCAGAACAGAGGAGTTGATCGCACCACAGGCGATCGCTACAATATCCCCTGAAAACATCCGCACTTCGCCTTGTACATCCACTTCTACCCTGGTGATTTCTCGCCCAGAGGGACTAGTGTGTAATTTCAGTACTTTGGCTTCCGTCAGCAATGTGACATTCTCCTGTGCCATTACTGGACGAACTGCACTGACTTCAGCATCGGATTTAGCTTGTACCAAGCAGGGATAACCATCACAAGTGTTGCAACGAATACACGAACTCAGGTAACGCTGGGCTTCATTTAAGTGAATACCTACAGGGGTGTGATAGGGATGTAGTCCTTTTGAGTGCAACACATCATTGATTTCTTGAATGCGGGGTTCGTGACTAACCGCAGGATAGGGATATTCTTGACTACGAAATGGTTCTGTTGGGTCTTCCCCACTTTGACCATGCACTTGATAAAGCTTTTCTGCTTGGACGTAATAGGGTTCAAAATCCTGATACTTCAGCGGCCATTCTGGCGAAATGCCGTCTTTATGCTGGAATTTCTCAAAATCCTTTTCTCGCAAGCGGAATAATGCTGCACCGTAAACTTTAGTATTTCCACCGACAAAGTAACTCATGCCAGGGTGTAGTTCGTTACCGTTTTTGTCGTACCAGACTTCAGAATTGTGGTAGCGATCGCTATGAAAAACTGTCTTTGTGTCCCAATTAGCTTTTTCTCTGGGTAAAAATGGCCCACGTTCCAGTACTAATATTTTCTTGCCACTCTGGGCTAATTTGTAAGTGAGGGTTCCGCCACCTGCGCCTGTGCCAATGATGATAACATCGTAATGTTCAGACATACTGCTATCTCCTTGATTTGAAATCATCATCAGACAGGACAGCAGTAGGAGAATTATAAACTGCTAAGGATTTGAGTATGGGAATGCTAAGAGTTTGACTAAAGTATTCTTATTGAGATTTCAGCAGAAATTAAGCTGGAGAGATGAGAGTGCGATGGATGCGATCGCCTACCAACATCTTGATATACTGTCCAATCAAAATTATGAGGTAACGGTCGTGCTCACCGGATGCAGATGATTTTTGCTACTCAACCGACCATATTAATGCATTCCGGTGCAGCAAGGTTGTTAGGCATGTATAGGCTTAATAAAGATGTGAGCTATCAGGCTTCCTATCTTAACTCAGCCTAAGAAGTTGCCTCACAGTATGATTGTATCGGATGTGTAAAAAGCGTGATTAATTTAGATCAGATTTGTCAATTCTATGGATAATTCCCGATCTGTATATGGGCGGAGTGGTTCTCGATCATATGATGAGTGTCCGGTGCCTGTTCCCCCCGAAACTCTTGCTAACACTCTTGCAGAACTTGCAGATGCACGGGGATTAGATGTGGTTTCGCGAGCATTACGCACTCGTGGAGTTAGCATTACCCTTGAAGAGTACGATAACTGGGACGGTGGGATATGGACATGGCTAATCACAGTGTCTCTATCTCCACGAGATTGGGCTGTGTTTAATGGCACAGAAGAACGAACCACAGTTGAGAAAGATCTGGCTGAACTCGCCAACGCTATTGTGGTCAGTGATGCTCATAATTTTATGGTTCGGCTTTCAGCAATAGCTATTTCGTCCTCCAAGGGCTTGACAAATCAAGGGCGTGCACACTCTTCTAATCTAGCGACTATCGAGTATGAAGGATTGCTATTTAGATCTCAGCCAGAAGTCCTGCTATTCGTTGCTTTACGTGATACAGGGTTGCCAGTAATACCATTACCCGTCGTAACATCCAACCAACCCCGCTTTAAGCGGATTGAACCTGATTTCGTTCTTATTTGTAGGGGTATGACGTTCGTCGTAGAGGTGGACGGCGATCGCTGGCACCAAGAATCACCATCCGCAGCACAAGAACGCTTACGTCACTTGGAAGATCAGGGTGTAAGAATCATTCGTGTATCTGCTGAGAACTGTAAATCGAGCGATTCTGCTAAGGAAACTGCAAAGAATATCCTATCGAGGATTGAACGAATGTTGGAGAGTCGCTAGCCTAACTATTTATTATACGGAAAGTTTCCATATAATCTTTTACTCGATGACGATATACAAGGATTACATACACCTCTTGTCATAATATACGGAAATTTTCTTTAAAACATCCATATTCGGATATTATGCAGAATTTTTCCGTATAACCACCCTGATCGAGGGGATTATATGGAATTTTTCCGCATAACATCCTTAAATTATGACATCAGTAAGATTTACTCACCAAGTGATTGCATGAAGGTTTTCAACCTCTTGAAAATGAGCATCGCGTGTAACCAAAGTCAGGTTATGCTGAAGAGTCAGGGCTGCAATCCAGATATCGTTTTCTGGCAAAGGTCGCCCTTTAAGACGTAGCTTATTTTTTACTTCCCCATAATAACGAGCAGTCTCGACATCACATCCAAGTACAGTACTGTTGGCTATAAATTCATCGATACGCTCTAAATTCTCTTTTGAGCGTCCTGATTTTCTTGCACCATAACACAACTCACCAACGGCAACACTGGGAATGAAAACCTCGTCTGCTTGTGCAAGCATATTTTTGACAGCTATCTCCGAAGCAAAAATCGCAATGATAATATTTGTATCCAGCAAGTATCTACCACTCATCGATATCAATCTGCTCACAATTTTGTTCAATTGCTTCGCGCATTAACTGGATATCATCTGGTGATATTGTCCCTGCAAAACGCAGTAATTGATGACCTGGAACACCTTGAACAGTTGAACCAGCCAAACCGCGTGCAAATTCGAGTACCTGTTGCTGTAGGTTTTCAGGCATGACCTTCAGTTGTTCAACCACTTTATCAAGAATAGATGTGTCCATTTTGCTGTTTGCCCAACATTTTAAACATATTCTAACTCGGCTAAATTTGACAGCAAGTGATGAAAGCAGTGGGGTTAGAGGTGTTAAACGATGCTCTTGGAACGGAAGCTAAATATCCAACACCACCCTAGAACTTCCCGGTTGAGAAATACAAATCAACACCGAACCCCGATCAATTGCAGCCGTTGGTTCTTCCTGATAAGCAACCTCACCAGCACTGATTTTACACATACAAGTCCCACAAATTCCCGCCCGACAACTAAAGGGAGGATTAATATCATTTGCTTCGGCAAATTCCAAAATACTACCATCTCCCTGCTGCCAATTTAGGGTTTGACCAGATTTTGCAAAAACAATCTCGGCTTGTTGCACTTCCTCACCTGTAGTTGCAGTAAGGGATTGACTGTCGGATGCAACTTTCATCGGTTTCCCAAAAGACTCAAAGAAGACTCTACTATCAGGTACTCCCGATTCCTTCAACCCTGCCATAATTGACATCATAAAAGATGGAGAACCACATAGAAAATACTCAGCTTCTTGTTGTACTAATTCTTTAATTAAAGTAGCATCAACATAACCAATACTGTGATAATGTCCCTCATCTTCAGGCGTGGGACGACTGTAGCGATAATGCACATTTAGGTGAGGATTTTGTTGGGCTAACTCTGTCACTTCATCATAAAAAGCATGGAATTTGCCATCTCTAGCACCATGTATAAACCAAATTGGGCGGTTAGGGTGCAAACGAGTTACGGCTTTTGCCATACTCATCATTGGCGTAATCCCGACACCATTGCTAATCAGTACCGCAGGAATGGATTTTTGCACATCTAAAACAAACTTACCATTTGGTGGTTTCGCCGGAATTATCGAACCTTCGTGAATGCGATCGTGCATAAAATTAGACGCTATACCAGGCGGTACATCTAATCCTTTTGGGGCAGGTTCACGTTTAATCGAAAGACGATAATATGTACAAGGTTCTGGATAATCAGAAAGAGAATAAGTACGAATTACAGGTTTGTCTTGTCCGGGGATATCCAGTTTGATAGTTAAAAATTGACCTGGTTGAAAATTAGGAATTTCGCCTTTGTCTTCTGGTTGCAAGTAGAATGAGGTAATTTCTTCGCTTTCTTTTACCTTGCGAACAACCACAAAATTTCGCCAATCTTGCCAATTCTTGCTATGGGATTTTACCTCTGTAGATACTGATATTTCCTGACTGGCTTTGCTTGTTAAGACTAAGCCAAAGATAGCACCACAACCTGTTCCTAATAGTGAGGAATAAACACCAACTTGAGCAGCAGATTTATCTTTTGGATTAATTAATCCAATAGCCACACCAGAAACTATGGTAACTACTGAAAATGCGATACTTGCAGTCGCAGCACTTCTGATAATGGGATTCTGAATTCGTCGGATATTTTCTAACATTTCCTGTTCCTGTTTATCTGTTGGCACTAGTTAGGGACGGGGTAGGCGAGCCTCCTTTGGAGGAGCTTCGCTAACGCTTTAGTATCCATTTGGTATCACCAAGCTTTTGCTGGCGGTAGCCACAGCGAAAGATACAGCGTTTGTTGTTGTGGTGATGCAATTTCGCGCACTTTACAGCATTTCTACCTCTGGTTCTCACGTATACCTCAGCAGCTGTGAGCATCCCTAAAAGTGGTGCGGTGAAATAAACCCAGATAGCTGTCCAATTTTGAGCCGGAATCGCCGATGCTAGAGTACGGGCTGGATTCATACTCATACCTGACAGTGGTGCTTCTACGGTGATGTAAGTTGCAATCAGCACTCCGGCAAATATGCCTGTAAATGGTGATAGTTTCGGGGTATTGGATACAAATAAGATCGTGAGCATTACCCCAAAGGAAATCACCAGTTCAGCCAAGAACGCCACACCTGCACCACCTACACCAGGAATTGTGATTATATAATTTATAGCTGGATCGGTAACTGCATTTTTAAACACCACTGCGGCTAATAGCAATCCCAACAATGCACCGACGAACTGAGCCAAAATGTAAAAAAGAGCATCCCACGGTTTAATTTTGCCGAGACGGAAGAAAGTTAAGGTGACAACTGGATTAATATGTGCGCCTGACTGCTTACCCCAAGGGGAATAAATAATACAAATAGCAGTCAATCCCATTGCCAAACCAATAATGAACCGCCGTAAAAGTGGGTCAGCAATTGCCTGTCGAATTGATGAAGCTGGATGCTCTAATAACGCAGTCACTACCGCCGCAGAAATCATAAAGATGCCCAGCCCCGCAGCTTCCATCAAATATTCGGGATAATGTTTCCGTAGTATTTGCATCATTATTGTTCTTGATAGTTCCAAAGCAATCCCCCATCTACAAAGAAAGTGCTACCTGTGATGTAGTCAGCCTCCGAGGAAGCGAGAAATGCTACTAGGGAAGCGACATCTTTTGGTTGACCCAAGCGACCGAGGGGAATGTTCTTGAGCAACGCGCCTAGTTTTTCTGGGTCATTCAACAGCTTAGTATTAATGGGAGTTTCAATTGCTCCTGGTGCTACATTGTTAATTGTGATTCCCAGTGCGCCCAATTCTACTGCCAGATTGCGGGTAAACATTTTCATTCCGCCTTTGCTGACGCAGTAAGCTGTGAAGTTGGGAAAGGGCAAATCTTCATGTACCGAACTGATGTTGATAATCTTTCCGGGACGTTTGGTTTCCAGCAGGTGGTTCACAAATGCTTGGGTTGCAAAAAATACACCTTTTAAATTGATATTGAGAACCGCATCATAATCTGCTTCGGTCACTTCCCAGAAAGGAGCATGTTTTTCAATTCCGGCATTGTTTACCAAAATATCCAGCTTGCCAAAGTGTCCAACGCTCTCTGCAATCAGTTCGCGCACCATATCCACATTGCCTAAGTCTGATTGAACCGTATAAGCCTGGGAATTTGGACACTCTGCTAGATAGCACTTACCACCGATCGCTTTCACTTTTTCTAGAGTTTCTTCAGCGCCTTCTGGGTGAGAGCGGTAGTTAATCACAACATCTGCTCCTGCTTGAGCTAAACGTAGAACTATTCCTTGTCCGATACCTTGACTACTGCCTGTAACCAAAGCGACTTTACCTGCAAGTGTCATGAGTGTTCTCCTGATAAATGTTTAGGGGTTGATGACACTCATGATTATGATCGCAAGCCGCGATCGCCAGATGATTGATTTCCCAGAAGTCGATGCCAAAATGCTAATATTTCGGTGAGAAATCTTTTAGTTTATTTTCAGCAAGTTTTAATTTTGACCTGATTGAGATCGGAATCCAGGCTCTAAGTACCGCTTTGTGTAAAATCGTGGCGAATTGAGGGTTGAAATTTAAACGCAAAGGGGCGCGGAGGTAAGCGCAAAGGTACGCGGAGAATTCGCTACGAATTAATGAAATGTTGTACTAAGGGTAGTTGCACTTTGACGATTGTTCCTGTGACTGCCGATGACTCAATGCTGAATTCTCCATCATGGGCTTCGACAATTCGCTTGACGATCGCCAATCCTAAGCCAGTTCCACTTGCTTTGGTGGTAAAAAAGGGCTTGGTCAGCTGCGGTAAAATATCAGCCGGAATGGGTGTGCCCTGGTTGTGAATCTGAATGCAAACTTGCTGATTTTCAGTTACTTGTATCCCAACTGTGATAGTTTCTCCAACATTTACGGCTTCACAAGCATTAGTGACTAAATTAATCAATACCTGCTTGATTTTATCGCCATCTGCCAGAACGTTTAGAGGTTGAGTAGCAGCAACAAACTTCAGATGTTTTCCGGAAGCGACAGGAATTGTTTTTAATGGATTTAATGTTGCCAAAATAAAGCTATTTAGCTCTAAGGGCGATCGCTGGAGGATTTGCTGTCTGGAATAGAGCAGAATTTGATTTAACAAGCGTTTCAGGCGATCTGCTTCATCCAGTGACAAAGAAAGATACTCTTGAAACCGCTCGGAAAGTTGCAGCTTTTTGAAGGCATTTAAGCCCATTGAAATGGTGGTTAAGGGATTCCGGACTTCGTGGACAATCATGGCTGCCAGCTCACCGATTTCGGCTAGTCGCTCTAATGCCTTTTCCGCCTGTTTCAGCATGGTAATATCAGTTGCAACTGCCAACAGACATGGCTCATCTTCTAGATGAATCATCTCGGCTGAATAGAGAGCAGGAAAGATTTCCCCCGATTTTCTGCGAAACTTGACTTCCAGATTAATCACACTGCCTTGCTGGTGCAGTAGTTGCTCAATTGTGTCTCGCTCCTCTGGCTTTGCCCAAACTCCCAAGTCGAGGGCGTTATGTCCAATGATCTCCTCTTGACTGTAGCCCAGCATCTTGAGACAACTATTATTCACCTCAATGTAACAACCATCCTTCATTGTGCTGATGGCGATCGCATCGGGAGAGGAGCGAAAGGCTGTGGAAAACTTGGTTTCTGAAACTCTCAGGGCATCTTCCGCCTGTTTGCGCTCCATCTCAGCCGCCGCTCGTGCAGCAAAAATTTCCAACACAGCTTGAGTCCGAGATTCATTTTCCAGGGGGCGATCGTCCACTACTGCCAGATGTCCCAGGAGGTTACCAGTTGAGTCGAGTAACGGAATTCCAGCATAGCTTTGTGCCTGCATTGCCTGCAAATCTCGATCGTCAGGAAAAAAGGACTGGATCTGCTTTGGAAAGCACTGGGAGGCTCTGCTGTGGAAAATTTGTTCGCAGGGTGTACCATGCAAATCGTACTCAAACTCGTCTCCAAACCCATCTCCCCGCCAAATAGCAAAGCTACGCACACGGGTCGGCTCAGTGTCCATACATTCGCTGATGAAGGCGTAACGGACACCGATCGCTTGTGCCAGAGAGCGCACCAGTGAGCGAAAGAAGTCTGCTCCGGTGACTGAAGCCGTACCTTCCACAATCATTCGCAGGGTTTGCTCTGATCGTTGGCGTTCTAAAATTTCAGTCTGGAGGAGATCGTTGGTTTGAGTGAGTTCTGCGGTTCTTTCTTGTACCCGTAGCTCCAATTGATTATAGAGTTGAGCGTTATCAATGGAAATTGCGGCCTGGGTGGAAAGGAACTGCAAAATTTCTAGCCGTTGTGGTGTAAAGGCATCTGTTGTTAAGTTGTTTTCCAGATACAAAATACCAGAGAGCTTTCCCTGGTGCAGCAAAGGAGTGCAAAGGATTGATTTTGGTTGATGTTTGCGGATGTAAGCGTCTTGGTTGAAGCGGTAGTTTTGGGTGGCATGATTGAGTACCACGCTTTCTTGGGTACGAGCGACATAGTTGACGATCGCTAAAGGCACCCGATTTGTGTCTGCTTCAATGTTAATCGAAAGGGCTGGCAAAATCGCAACACGGTTTGCGTCTACATTACCTTCAGCTGCGATTTGCAATTTACCATTATTTTCCAGTAGTAAGTAGCCCCGTTGCGCTCCAGCATTTTCTATGAGAATAGTCATCAATTTGTCCAGCAGTTTGTCCAGCACAATTTCGTCAGAGAGTGCCTGCGCTGCTTTCATCAGGGCTACCAGATCAAAGGCTGCTGTTTCGGTACTGGTGGAAGAGGTGTGCTGGCTGCGAGTAATTGTGGAGGTGCTTTCAGTCCGGCGATCAAAAAATTGCGGATATCGTTGATCGAGATCGTTGACTTTCGCGGTTGCACCCCATCTGAGATAGCAGTAACGCGCATCCAACAAGTAGGCGCGGGCAATTTTTAGTTTACCCTTGGCTAAATAAAATCTACCCGCAAGTTCGTTTGCTAGGGCTTCTTCATTCAGGTATTCATGGGACTGAGCAAGTTCGATGGCGCGATCATAGGCATCGATCGCTTCTGTATCCTGACATAAAATCCGGTATCGTTCTGCCTCAACAAGGTGAAACTTATGCAGATAATTCATTGGTGCATAGTTTGCCCAATGTGCCATTTTTTGCTGATTTGCATTGACTTTTTGGAGAATCTGCTGCTGTACAGTTTGGGAAACTTGAGGAAAAACAGCAATTATGGCAAGTGAATCGTAGAAGTAGAAAACGGGAACGACTAATAACCCAATGGCACCTTCACAGAGGAGATGATCGGCTGCTGCTGCATATTCTGCTGCTTGTTGAGCATTCTGGAATAAATAAGAGAGAATCAATTTATTCAAATACAGATGAAAAAGAATATATTTATCATTGGCAGCAATCAGTTGGGGTAAGCTTTCCACCTCATTGAAGCTTTTACCCAGCAAATTAGCAGGATTTGCGGATTTTTCCCTCAGATTGAGAACTGACTGCCGATAAATGCGCGTTAAATTCAAGGGAAGTACTTGCTTGAATTGCGCGATCGCATTTTCATAACTTGCCATTTCCTGCTCAAGTTGTGTCAGTTCTCGACCAATTAAATAGGAGTGGTAGAAGCGGAAGGCGATCGCAAAGGTCGCATACTCTAAATCCCCAGTTTCTAAACCACACTGGTAGGCTTCCAGTAAAGGATTCAGCGTTTCTTTCAAATGTTCTTGCCAGTGTCGCAGATACATATTCACCAGCAGATTTGTTTTGGGGATAAACTCTTTTGAGTTTAATTGCGACTGTAGTTTCACAGCTAATTGAGCGAACTGATAGGCCACATCAATATTTTCTTCCACAGCACACTGAATCATGCCATAGTCTGCATAACCAAAGGCTGATCCGGGAGCATTGCCATAAAGAATTGAAAGCTGCACCTTCTGAAAAACCATCAACTCCCAAAGTTCTGGTACCAGGAAATAGGTAGGAGTACAAACGCTGGCAATCATCTGCATCGCTGCTAACTTATGCGGATCGGTCATGCTCGGCAACTGAGCTAAATCCTCGATCTGTTTTTCTGCCAAAATACGTTTTGTCTCAGATAGTTCTTGAGAAATGCTTTCCTGGTCGGGAAGTATGGGGATTTTAATGCCTAATAAATCTAGAGCTTCCAGAGCAATTTGGATTGCCTCCATAAATCGGTCTTGAGCAATACAAGCCTGAATTTTGACCAGATAGACATTCGTTTTTTCTAATGCGGTTGTGGCGTGATGCAGAACTTCTTGAATTTGTTGCTCCATCTGCTCGAAGTCACCGGCAAGATAAGCTGCCTTTGCTGTCGATTCACATAATGCCAAAGTCAGATCATAGGCTGTCTGCCAGCTATCTTTTGATAGCAAAGATCGCCCAATATTCAGATAATTTAACGAAGATTCATAGGCGATCGCAGTTTTGGCTTTTTGTCCGGCGACTAAATTCAGCCAGGCTAGCTCATCTTTTTGCGCCTGTTCTGCAATCATTGTTGTAGCAATGTTGAGATGGTCAACAATCTCAAAAATTTTGTCTTCCAGATGTTCTTTTGGCGTTACTCGCCGCAGGTATTGACCAATTTCTAAATGATATTGAACTCGTTTGTTTTCAGAAATTAGAGAATAGGCAGACTGTTGAATGCGATCGTGCATAAATTTGTAACTGACATCAAAATCAATCTCAGTTATTTGAGCAGATGAATCAAGATATTTATAGTCATCCCCAAGTGGTGTAATTAAGTTTGCTTGTGAGGCAAGGTGTAAGGCTTGGTTGATTTCGAGCAGCAATAATTGCTCACTAACAATCACTAAGGTTTGCAGATTAAATTGACTACCAATACAAGCTGCTAAAGCGAGAATCTGCTGAGTTTGGGCGGGAACTTCCTGAATTCGCTCTGTGACTAACTCCATCACATTATCGGCAAGTCGTGCAGTCTGAATCTGCTTTAAATGCGTATCCCATATCCCCTGTTGAACATTAAAATTAATCAGCTTTTCCTGATGCAGACATCTCAAAAATTCATTCACAAAGAATGGATTTCCATTTGTTTTTTGCAGTGTTAATTCTGCTAATGGTAAAGATTTTTCCGAGCCACAATGCAGAGTATCTTGAAGCAGACAATTCACATCGGCTAATCCTAACGGAGATAATGCAATGTGATGAACAGTTCCTTTGGCTTGTTGAATTTCCTGGAGCGATCGCGCTAATGGATGATCGGCATCAACTTCAGTGTCTCGATAAGCGCCGATCACAAGCAACTGTTGATCGTTCATGATGGTGATCCAGCGCTGGATCAATTGCAGAGATGCACTATCTGCCCACTGTAAATCATCTAAAAAAATCACCAATGGATGAATTGGTTTAATATCAATGGTGAAAGGTTGAGTGAATACGCGGATGAACTTCTCCAATGCTAAATAAAATCGGTTTTGCGCCTCCGCAGGTGGCAGTGCGATGGCGGAACGCCCAGCTTCGCTGATCGCCTCTGGTTGCTTGCCAATCAGGAATTCCAGATCGGGAATTACATCAACGACAATCTGGGCATTATCACCTAAAGCGGCTAACAATTTCTCTCGCCAGTCAACAATCTGCTCTTGCGATTCACTCAATAACTGTCGAATCAGTTCTCGAAAGGCTTGAATCAGCGCGAAATACGGGATGTTACGTTGCAGTTGCTCATACTTGCCAGTAATAAAATATCCATTTTGATGAGTCACTGGTTTGTAGAGTTCTTGCACCAAAGTCGTTTTGCCAATACCAGGATAGCCAGAAACGAGAATGAGTTCAGCAGCAGCTTTCGGAGTAGATATGACTTGCTCAAATACCTTTAGCAGGCTCTCTACCTCGCTAGCTCTACCATATAGTTTTTGCGGAATTTGAAATGTACTAGCAATATCCCAGCGCCCGACAGCAAAGGATTCAATTCGTTGGGTTTGCTTGTGCTGGTTACAGCACTCTTGCAAATCTGCCCAAATACCATGTGCGCTTTGATAACGGTCTTCGGCATTTTTTGCTAGCAGTTTCATTACCAAGTCAGAAACTGGCTCAGGAACGGCTGGATTGGCTTCATGAGGCGGAAGTGGCTGTTTAGCAATATGGCAGTGAACGAGTTCCAGAGCATCGGTGGCTGCAAAGGGGAGGCGATCGCACAACAACTGATAAAACGTTACACCCAAAGAATAAAAGTCTGTGCGATAGTCCATTGCCCGGTTCATCCGTCCGGTTTGCTCTGGTGACATATATGCCAGTGTGCCCTCCAAAACATTCAGATTCCGCAGCGTGGGATTTTCCCGCGACAGGACAGTGGCAATTCCAAAGTCAATAATCTTCACCTGCCCAGTTGTGCGATTTAGCACAATATTTGATGGGTTAATGTCCTTGTGGATGAGGTTATGTTGGTGAATTTCGCCAAGAATAGATGTCACCTGAATCGCTAGGGTGAGGAACTCTTCCAAGTTAAACCTGCGCTCAAGCAACCATGTTTGCAGGGATTCGCCACCAAAATCTTCTAGAACCAGGACAGGGCTTTGCCGATAAGTCTCCAATGCATAGGCTTTAATGACACCTTCTGCTTTCAAATTTTGCAGTATGTCATATTCCATCTGAAATCGGGCGATCGCCACAGGGGAAGGATACTCCTGCCGCAACACCTTCAGTAGCACAGATTTCCGATCTGAATGACGTTGTGCACGGTAGATCAGGGATCTAGAACTTTCACAGAGTTTTTCCAAAACCTGGTAACCCGAAACACTGAGCATATAGCTTAACGGTCAGAAATTTGAACCTGATTTGAATTGTCTCTTTTGCCAGCTTAAAAATAAAGCTTTCGTATTAACTCTTTATTGAAAGCAGCGAGCTTCAATTCTCTTCATCCACTCTGTTATGGGTTGTTTGCAAAAAAGATGACAATTCTTTATTTAACTTACCTGCGCGGACAAACTCAGCATAGGTATCAGCTTCAATTGCCAGCAGTTCCCCTCGCAGTTCTTCGGTTGTAAATTCTTGTAAATTTGGATATTCATCGAGTAACTTATCAATTTCTGCTTGCAAACAGGTAATTTCACTTGAAAGTAGCGTCTTCTGGTAACGATAAAACTCTGGCTGAATGCCGGGACGCTTTTGTGCTGTTTCTAAATATTCCAGCACCCTTTGGAGAGCAACTTGACGGGCAATTGCTTCCGTATATTTTTGACGTAGCGGTTGCGAACCTAAAAGTTGGAGTTTTTCTAATAATGCTTGGGTGCTTAAACCCTGCACTAACAATGTAAATAAAACTACTCCAAAGACTGTGGCAATAATTTCTTCTCTTTGCGGCAGTATAGCTGGTACACTCAAAGCCAAAGCTATAGAAACAGAGCCACGTAATCCACCCCAAGTCAATACAGCTTGTTCAGCTAAAGGAATTTCGGATTTAGCCAACCAGTTACTAACACTACTTAAAGCATAAATAGATATCGCCCTTGCCAAAGTCATCGCAGCAATTGTGAGTGCAATAGTTTTGAGGTTATTTCCTAATACAGCAAAGTGAATCTGATCGCCAATTAACAAAAACACAATCGAATTCACAAAAAAAGCTAGAAATTCCCAAAATTCAGTCACAATGATCCGCGTGCGCGGGTTCATGCCGATGCGCGAGCCAAAGTTGCCTAAAATTAAAGCTGTAGTAACAACTCCAATCACTCCAGAACCACCTAAATATTCTGTAATTAGGTAAGTGCTGTAGGCAGAAACCAGGGTAAGAGATTGTTCTACTAATGGTAAATCGAAACGTTGTGTTAGATAGGAAATACCAAACCCAATTAATCCTCCAACGCTGATACCAATGCCTACTACTTGAAAAAATTCTAATAAAGCAGACTGTAAATCAAGTTTGGCAGTACCTAACGGCAGAGCAACTAATAAGCCAAAAGCCACAACAGCCATACCATCATTAAATAAACTTTCTCCTTCCATCAGCGTTCTTAGACGTTTGCTTGCTCCTAGTTGCCGAAATAGAGCCGTTACCGAAACCGGATCGGTTGCTGATAGACTAGCTCCAACTAATAGAGCAATATTCAGTTCAAGTCCAGCGAATTGATGAAGGCCAAATGCTACTCCAGCAATAGAAATTATCACTCCTATTACTGCATACAAACAAATAGGTAAGAAATCCCGTTTTAAATCTGACCATTTCAAATTCCAAGCAGCTTCAAACAGCAGTGGCGGTAAGAAAATCATCAGAATCAATTCAGGAGAGAGATTAACCAATCGTACATTCACGAATGCTAATCCTAATCCCACTATGACCAGTAATAGTGTATAAGGAATGCGGCGCAACCAACTAAAAATTTGTGGTAGTGTAGCAACACCCAATGAGACAGATAGTACTAGTAAAAATTGCTTGAGTTGTTCTGCAATTACGACTTCACCAGTGGTAGAATCTAATGCCATAAGGGTATTGCAGTTAAATAGAATATTTAGCATCAAGTAAATATAGAGAGATTATCAAACTCCCAACATTTTACCCCGATGGATGCTGTACTTATAGCAATCTTATCTTGCACCGTAATATACTTCTTTGGTCTGAGAATCTAGAGACTGTCACCTTTTCTTTTTTTTCAGCAAGCCCTAATTATTCCCATTCCAGGCGATCGCTCGACAGACACGACCAACAGCGATCGCCTCTCACCACATTTAACTGAATATTTCAGGTAGGAAAACATTTACCAAATGCCTGAAGTAGCTTAAGAGAACCACTAACCCGAATTTTACACCGCAGCAATGCCCAAATTAGGTTTTGTTCCTTGCCAAGAAAACCCAGCCAAGTTTTGCTATCTGCGGTGACAGAAATATCTGCTTTCCCAAGATGTCCTTCTTGAACTCGTACCATTTTATTTTGAATCGTCACTGTTGCAAGACGAGACTCAGCACCAGTAAAGGTAAAGTGATAAACTGCATTCAATCCCTGTGACTGGTTGCGTTGAAACAACAGTGGTAGCCCAAACAAAAATCCTTGAATCGATTGAGGACGAATGCCACTGCTCACAAGCTTCACCGTTTTATTGGGAAAATGTTTGGCAACATAGTTTTCGGCATCCGATCCCGGCACTACATAGATGGTTTCGGTTTTGTCCTGCAATGGCTTGACCACATCTTTAATAAATGCTTTGCGATCGCTCAAGAATGGGGCAATTACATCCGATCCCGCCGGACATGCCGCAATACAGTAGGCTGCTTTGTAGTTCGGCTTGAAAGACAAGCTTTGCCACATTGAGGCTGATTCAGAAGCACTGACTTTTTGGCGATAATCACTAGCACTTTTGCTGTCAGCGATCGTCTCTGTCCAATCTGTGAATCCGCCCATGAACTCGCGGTAATTATGAGTGTAACAAGCTGAAAAGCTAAAGCTACCGTCAGCCCCGATCGCGCCTACAGGACAAGCCGCAACACACAATTTGCACTCAATGCAGGGATTGTAATCGATCGGGTGGGCGTACTCAGTTACTTCTGTATCGATTAAAACTGTACCGAGGGCAATGAAATTACCAAACTTAGGATGAATCACATTTCGATGAATTCCTATGTGTCCTAATCCTGCTTCAACAGCCACAGGTTTATGAGATATAACCCAGGCTTTTTTGTCTGGATAACGATCCATTTCCATTGGGAATGCCACTGACGGATTCAAGGCTCGGACACCAATCTGCGCGAATGCTTTGACGAGGTTTCGAGCTACTTCATCTGCATGGTCGTAATTGGCATGAAATTCCAGATTAGCGATTGATCGCGCTGGAGTGCGAACGTTTTCCCGATTCATGCAGCAGACAAAGCTAATCAATGTTTTGGTGGGTGGAAATACTGCCAGAATTTCGGCATGTTGGTCGGCGATCGCGGGTCGATAAATTTCCACAAATCCTACATCATCAGCACCCGCATCCAAACAAAGTGTTCGGAGTGAATCAGAATTCAAAGCGACTGTGCTTGTTTTTGGGTTGTTTGTAGACTGCTCACGCCACCATCTCACGGTAGGATGGTTATCAAATTTAGCCATAGAAGCCTCTAGCGTTGATAATTGTTTTTATTGATGTCGCTCATCAACTTTTCTCCATAGAGTAATTTTCAATTGGTTTGAATGGGTAATTTATACCCAGCGACGCACTCGTGCCTTGTACCGTAAGTATTCATCGCCAAATTTACGCTCCAAGTAACTTTCTTCGCGCTGAACGACTCCGATTTGCACAATCACTAAAAGGGGCAATAATAGTAGTAATGCCCAGAGCGCACTAAATAGCAACGCGATGCCGATGTAAAGCAGAGTCAGAGACAAATAAATTGGGTTGCGACTTAACCTAAAAACTCCGTCCGAAACGATCGCTGTTGTCGGACGTGAAGGGTTAACCTCTGTCTGTGCGCGATTCATCGTCCGAAAAGCTGAAGTTCCTATCAAACCCGCGCAAATAATTGCTAATACTCCCAAAACTAGTGCTACCGATCGCGATAAAAAGTCGATTGGAAACACGAAACTAAGTACTAATCCGATTAATAATGTTCCAGCATAGAGTGCTGGCGGAAAAGCAATTACTCCAGGATTATCCGACATGCCCTGTTCCATGATGAGCTACCTTTTGTAATGATTTTGCTAATAATGCTGTGAGAGGAAAGATGATTTTTTTGAATGCTTATCATCAACTGCCAACATAGAGAAATTAAGTGCATATACACTTTTTGGAGAAAAATTTTAGACTTAACGCAAGAGTGCTGTTGCTTCCACTAAATGCGCCAACAAAGTGTTCCATCGTTGCTGTCCAAGCACTTCCTCAACCATGCTTTGAGCTTGTTTCCACAATGGTAAAGCTTTCGCTAAGACAGCTTCTCCGGCTTCGGTCAAGGCAATTATACGAGTTCGCTGGTCTTGTCCAGGTTCAGATTTTAACCATCCTTCGCGTTCAAGGGGCTTGAGATTCCTGGTTAAGGTCGTGCGATCCATCACTAGCATCTCCGCTAACTCGTTGATTGTGGCTGATTTTGCGATCGCTACAGCAGCCAGAATGGTGAACTGAGTCACTAGCAATCCGCTCGGCTTGAGTACTTCATCAAAGTGTTGTGTCATAACACGAGAAGCCTTTCGGATATTGAAACAGGCGCACGCTAAACCCACTTGATCTAAAAGATCGGTATTGATTGAGTTAGTGTGTTTATCCATAGCTTAAGTGTATATGCACTTAATTTTGATGTCAAGTGGCTGCATGAAATTTTCTGCTCACTCTCAGGCTAAAAACATCCTTGTTGGAACTCTGGTAAGGCAATACTACCGAATGGCACTAAGATAACGGCGAATCCATTATTTATCAGGCTTTTGGGTGTGGGGAGTGTGGGAAGCATAAATTCTCTTTCCTCCCACACCTCCCACACCCACTCCAGGCAAAGGTTTCACATGAATCTTAGTGCCATTCGCGATACTACATATTTCATTAATTTTCTCTTAGTCCGCACAGGCGGACGAGAGTTTGTGTAGCCACTGTTAGAAACGACGACGGCGCACGGGTGCTATATTACTGCGTAAAGCTTGCCACGTCAGCGCTCCTACTCTACCATCAGCAACTATTCTGTGCGATCGCTGAAATGCTACTACTGCTTTAGTGGTTCTAGGGCCAATTTGATTAGCTTGTAGTTTCTCAAAAGTTGTCAAACCATCCATATCAGGCATCATTACGTCCAAAAGGATGGCATCGGGTTGAGATGATTGAGCTAAGAGTAATCCTTGATTACCTGAAGTAGCAGTCAACACCTTCCAGCCGCCCATAATTTCTAGACAAGTCTGAATCAATTGACGGATGTCATCTTCATCATCAATAACTAAGATTTGCTTAGAGGTCATTGTTATTATCTTCCTATTTTAATTATTCTTATTCCTGAGTTATTTAATTCTTTCGGTGTAATGAGGGTATTGTTTAGATATACCATTTTCTTAAGATTGATTTTTATGGTAAAACTTGAAAGTGGAAAACTAGGGTAGAAGTTTAATAAATAGATAGCATAAACAGAAGTAATATAAAATGTGGAGATTAACGCGATGGGCTTTGCCCCGCCTTTGGCGATTCTCCTACGGAGACGCTACGCGATGGTCTCCGACCGACCGGAGGTCATCGCAACTACAAGGCTATAGCATTGCATTATTAACGGTTTTACTAGCTTTACTGCTGACACTGCTTCTATGGCAGCTACACAGGCTGAATTCCATTTATCCACTGTTTTTAGCTGCTGTCATGGTTAGTTCCTGGTATGGTGGCTTAAACCCAGGACTGTTAGCAACTTTTTTCTCTGCTATCGTCTGCGCCTACTTCCTTTTACTCCCTTTCTATTCTTTGTCTGTTGCTGGGTTTGGTGCGTTGGGGTTGCTTCAGTTTGTGCTAGTAGCATTGTTGATTACCTTACTTAACACTGCACTACGTCAGGCGCGATCGCAAGCTCAAAAAAACGCGCGAGTAGCCCAACAAAATTACGAGTCTCTACTTCAAATTCAAGACAGTCTGCGTCAGAGTGAAGAACGTTATCGGTTGCTAATAGAAGGAGTAACTAATTACGCAATTTTCATGTTAGATCCAAACGGTAACTTTACTAGCTGGAACATTGGATCTGAACGTATTTTAGGCTATCAAGAAGCAGAAATTATTGGTCAACCTTTTGAGCGCATTTTTTCACCAGAAGCAATTGAGCGCGGACAACCACAACAAGCATTGAGCAAAGCCGTAACTGAAGGTTTTTCTAAAGAAAATCGTTGGCATCTCCGCAAAGATGGGACATTTTTTTGGGCGCATTGTGTAATCACACCTTTACGAGATGAAAATGGAAATCTGCGCGGATTCTCTAAAATTATGCAAGATATTACTGAGCGCAAACAAGCAGAAGAAGAAAAAGAGCAATTGCTGCTGCGAGAACAAGCTGCACGCGCTGTTAGCGAAGCGGCGCAAAGTGCAGCAGAAGCTGCAAACCGTTCCAAGGATGAATTTTTAGCAATAGTTTCCCATGAATTACGTACCCCCATGACTGCAATTATTGGTTGGGCGGGGATGTTGCAAACGGGTGCGCTAGATGAAGCTAAAGCAACTCTTGCACTTGAGACAATTGAACGCAATGCTAATTTGCAAATGCAACTTATTGAAGACCTACTTGATATTTCGCGTATTGTTAGAGGAGAAATTTCACTCTCGATTGATTTGGTAGATTTAGTAGAAGTAATTACATCTGCGCTCGAGGTTGTACAATCATTGGCAGATGCAAAGGATATTCAAATTGAAACTATACTTGATACTTCAATAGAAAAAATTTCGGGTGACTCAGATCGCTTGCAACAAGTTGTGTTAAATCTACTCACCAATGCGATCAAATTTACACCCAACGGCGGACGGGTTAAGGTGCGGTTGTCAAAAGAAATAGACGCGATTAATTGTGTCTCTAAAGAAGAGTTTTCCCAATGTTCAATTCATAACTATGTTCAAATTGAAGTGAGTGATACGGGTAAGGGTATCAGTGCTGACTTTTTACCTCACGTTTTTGAGCGCTTTTGCCAAGCAGATAGTAGTCATACTCGGTCAGATAAAGGACTAGGTTTAGGGCTAGCGATCGCCCGTCATATAATAGAACTGCATAGTGGCACAATCCAAGCCCAGAGCCAAGGAATAGGTGAAGGATCGACATTTACAGTCAAATTGCCCGTTTGACCTTAAACGGATGTAGGATTTACGATCGGAGTCGGTTACAACTTTACTGGGTTCTAAAAAAGACTGTAATAGCCATCTGGCAAATGATTGTAGATAGTTTTCTACTGTCTTTGGAAGGAAGTTTTCTACGAATTTAGAGTGATTAAGAATAGCGATCGCGTAAAGAATGAATGTAACCAGACTCAAAACCAACAGTAGAAAGTCGTGAGCATCATTAATGGGATGATTGCAAAAATATTCTTAAACCTTGCCTTTGATAGATGTTATATAAAACTGAAAAGGAGATAACCTAAGTTATATAAATTTGATGACAGTGCTTAAGGTTGCTTCTCCAAGCAAACATTTTCATGAGAATTCTGTTAATTGAAGACGATGATTTGCTTGCTCAAGCTGTAGCTACAGCTCTTACCAAACAAAATTATGTGGTTGATATTGCTGCTGATGGTGAAGCTGGTTGGAAATTGATAAGTGTTTGTAACTATGACCTAATTTTGCTAGATGTGATTCTGCCAAAGCTGGAGCTACTGGATCTTGATATTCACAAAGATAGCTTGAAGTTATTAACAGAATTATCCCAGCGATCGCCACTGCCAGAAATACCAGTGTTAGTTTTTACAGAGCGAAATAATTTTAGCTATCGCGTTGAGGTTGCACGAGCTGGCGGACGTGCTTTTTTACAAAAATCTATGCCTCCTAGCCAAATTTTAGAGTCAGTTAGTCAAATATTACAACAAACTTGTATTACCGAAGCGAGAGTAATGGTTGTAGACGACGATTCGCAGACATTAACTTTTATACAACAATCTTTAGAACCATTAGGACTGACTCTAAAAACTCTTGAAGACTCAAGATATTTCTGGGATACTCTGACAGAATTTTCTCCAGATTTGCTAATTTTAGATGTGGAAATGCCTTATATCAATGGCATTGAACTTTGTCAGGTATTACGTAACGATCCATACTACAAATTTTTAACAGTGCTGTTTCTGGTTGATAATTTAAACACAGATATTGTCGAGCAAATATTTGCAATCGGTGCTGATGATTGTATAAGCAAAAATGCTAAAAACTCACAACTAATTACTCGTTTATTGAACCGTCTCAAACGAATATAACTAGTTAGAAAAATAGCTTAAGTAAATAAAAATAACCAAACACATGAATAACCCTCAACATCAGCCAAATGAAAAAACTTTCTGGAGTAAATTTAGTACTAATACACTAGTTCGTTTCTTACTGTTTGCTGCTTGTGGTTGGGTATTAGTAAAAGTTTTTTGGTATTTCAAAGATGTAGTTTTTATATTTACCTTTGCAACAATTTTAGCACTCATTCTTAACTATCCTGTACGCTACCTAGAACGGTTCTTGAAGAGAGGTCTTGCCTTGGGTACAGTTATAGTCATCAGTCTATTAACAATCATTTTTCTATTTGTATTTGTTGGTAATGTATTAATTACACAACTACAACAATTAGCAGGTTTGTTATTACAAATTATTAGTTCTACTAACAATCCTATTAATCAATTACAAAGCGTATTAGCCACTCGAAATATTCCCATAAATTTAGAGGCAGTAGAAACACAAATTCGCAACTGGTTTGTGTATGGCGTGAATATGATTTTAGGCTTTTTGCCCAATTTCTTAGAAAGTTATGTCGGATTTATCATTATTATTGTAATTGCCTTTTTTATGCTGACTGATGGAGAGCAAATCTGGCAACTGATTCTTAAGATGATTCCCCATAATCAACGCGATCGCTTTGCAAAATCTATTCAAAAGAACTTCATTGGTTTCTTGCGAGGTCAATTGCTAATCTCATTTATTCTGAGTATTGCTACTTTTTTAGTTTTCGCACTTCTGCGTGTTCCATTCCCGTTTTTGCTAGCTATAACTGTGGGACTTTTTGACCTGATTCCCGGTATTGGAGCTACACTAGGAGTTACCTTAGTTTCTCTAATTATCTTAGTACAAAGTGGTTGGATTGTTGCTATTAAAGTATTGATAGCTTGCATAGTTTTGCAACAGATTCAAGATAATTTTATTGCACCTCGTGTAATGCAAAGTACAGTTCACTTAAATCCTATAGTAGTATTTTTTGCTCTTTTAATTGGTACAAAAATAGCTGGATTATTAGGAGTATTCCTTTCTATCCCCATCGCTGGAGTTATTGTAAGCTTGTTAGATATTGAGGAATTAGCAAACTAATTAAAAAATTGAAAATTAACTTATTTATTTGAATAAATAAGAAATTGTGTAATTCAAATGTATGTCTTAGTTTCGGAATTGCTTACATTTGTATTACGATTTATCCAATTTCGTAACCCCCAAAAACTAATTAAAGCTGCTAATCCTGCCCCCAGAGAGTCCATAATTAAATCGATAATGGTGTCATCCAAGCTTTCAATCACTTGAGTATTAAGAATTTTACCGGCAGACCATTCTGTAACTTCCCACAAAGCACCAATGGCAATTCCAAAACTGGTAATTGTCACTAGATATAAGAGTGTATGATTACGAAATATATTCAGCATTGAACCATAGACTAAAAAACTGAGCGCGAGGGTAATTGCAAAAGTAGTATAACCATGAACAATCTCATCATAAGGGCCTGGCATACCAAAGAAATCCCATACCCAACCAGTAGCATTTAGCAATGCAGCCAAGACAAATAGAAAATCAAACAAGGTAGGTAATTTATCATCTTGAATGACAAATACAAAGGATGCAATAAGGAAGATTGCAAGACCAAAGGCATTTGTCCATTTACCTTGAACTGCTGCGGCTATGACAAGAATTGTTAATAGAGCTTGTCCTATCCACGCAATAATTCGATAACCTTTCCAATTGAGATTTTTCATTTTTTTCTTTCAGCTAAAGTCTGATTTCTTAAAGCTTGAATAACATTGTCATATTGCTTTTGCACATCCTGGCGGTCTAGTTCTTCTGGTAAACCGTCTTGGCTACCGCGCAAAATCATCTCTGCATGACGCTGTAAAACTACTTGGTATTTGGGATTGTTGGTGTAAGTTGCAATATTCTCGATCGCTTCTAATAAACGAATGGTTACTGATGTATCAGAGCGTGCATATTGGCGAATTCCATTAAAGGCACTATCAACCAATCCCTCAAATGTTACCCCAAAAGCGATCGCACGTAATTTATGATCTTTATCGTAGCGGTAAGGTGAAGGAAAATCTTTTTGGGCTAAACGGGATAGTCCAGCGCCTAGTCTATCAACACAGCGAATTGCGGTAAATGGGTCATTAATCCCTGGAGAAAGCGCACGTAGGGCAATTTCTACTAACTGATCGATGGGAAACTCAATATCTTGTTGTTCGCTACGTTCTTTACCCAAAATAAAGCAATCATTGATTTGTTTGGTTAATTTTTTATTAACAAATTTACCAGGAAAAACCATAACTAAATGACTGTCCTTAACAATAAACTTTCCTGGTCGAGACTCAACGCGCAATAAAAGATTGTTTTTTCGGGCAATTTTCATCAATTCTTCGTCGTCAATTGCTTGTATGTAACCATTCTTATTAACTATTACAGGACTTGCAACCAAGTCAAAATTGTCAGGTATTTCTGCAACTTCTTGTCCCAATGGGATGCTACGCCCGATTTTTTGGGGAAACAAGCGATCAATGGCTTTATCTAAGTCATCACTAACGTTTTCAATGATGTGCGAAGCCTGAATTATTGTAGAAGCATGATCGATAAAATAAATCAAAACTCCGATGCTAATAATTGCTAGTAAAATACCGCAGGTAACTGAAAGTTGCGGTACAAACTGACTATATCCATCTCCCTCACCATGAATAGTCCGAAGTATGAGCAAGCAGTAGATAAACGTACTTATAAATGTGCCAAGGACAACTTGATTGCCAGTGTCCTGCATGAAATTACGCAGGAGACGGGGGCCAAAATTGGAAGCAGCTAACTGAAGCGCCACGATTGTAATTGAAAAGGCAGTAGCAGCAACGCTAATCATTGAACCTGCAACTGCTCCTAAAACCGATCGAGCTCCATCTGCTCCACCAGTGTAGCTCCACCAATAACTAAGACCCGCCTTACCTGTGCGATCGAGCATTAACATTATGAATGCCAACGCAGTGGTAAGTATAGCCATAGTTGAGGGAATGAACCAGTAACTTGAGTGGAGCGTATCCCACAGTTTACCTAATTTGACATTTTTCATGTTTCATTATTGACCTTTGCAGAATCTACCTTACTATTGTTATCATCTTGCTTTTGAGCGAGTAACCTGAGAGAACTGCTAATACTGCGGGGTTTTGGTACTTCACCTTTACCAGATGGCCAACCTTCACGCTGACGAGAGCGATCGCCATCTGTCTCTTCGGTCTGATCGTGGAATAAAATTTGTTGAGTTGGGAAGGGTAAATCAATACCATTTGCGACGAGCGTTTTCTTAATAGCAGTAATCACTTTATCCCGCGAAATCAGATTATCTGCCCGTCGTGGTGGATGAACCCACCAGCGCACCCGAATATTGACAGTACTTCCGGCTAGTTCCATTACTAGTACATCAGGAGCTGGATCTTTTAAAACCTGATCTACGCTATGCATTGCGTCTAGCATTAACTGCTTGGCTAGATCAATATCGTCGCCGTAGCCAATGCCGACATCATACTCTAATCTGCGGTTATCAAAGGCAGTATTCACGGTGACAGAATTGGTAAATAATTCCGAGTTAGGAATCACAATCCGCCGACCATCGTAGGTTCTGATTGTTGTTGCTCTTGTTTGGATATTTTCAACTGTTCCCTCAAAGCCTTTAAACACAATTTGGTCGTCAATTTGAAAAGGTTCAGTCAATAAAATTAAAATCCCAGCTAAAAAGTTTTGCAGAATATCACGAAAAGCAAAACCAATTGCTACCCCGCTAATTCCCAAAAGTTGTACTAAATCGCCAGCTTTAAATGAGGGAATTACAATAGAAAGAGCGATAAACAACCCAATCAAAATTGTTATGCCTTGAGCTAATCTTCCCAGCACTAATCCAAGATTACGGGCGGAGCGACGGTTACGAGTTAACCGCTTAACCACTACCTTAATTCTGCCAGCAACAAAGAAAAATAGTATAAAGACAATTAACCCTAAGACAATGTTTGGTAACAAAGCTATAAACCCGTTAATCATGCTTTGAACTTTATCCCAAGCTGCGGAGATTTCTGCATTCATAAACTTTCCTCAATTAATTAATATTTGCTAACTTCAACGCTGTGAATTTTGATGCAATAATTCTTGAATTTCCCCTCGCAACGCTGCGATTTCACTCTGAAGCATTTGAATAGATTTCGCTCCAGCTAACTCGGCTTCATCATCATCGGCATCACGGCCAATAAAAAACGTCGCTAAAGTTGCAGTGACATAGCCAAACACGGCAAACGCATATAACGCTAAGAAAAAACAAAGCACCCGTCCTTCGGGCGTTTTGGGCGAATAGTCAGAACCCATCGTTGTCATGAGCATTGCTGTCCACCAGAAAGCAGTGCTGTAATCGTGCAGCCCTGATTCCCCAGGAACTTCGTTTTCAAAGGCATACATCCCTGCTGCTCCTATTACAGTCACGATCGCAGTTAATGCCACAACATAACCAAACCCTCGACGGCTAATACTTGCTCCTAAAACCCGCATTCCTCGGTTAGCACGAGTCATGACTCGCAACAGTTGTAGCCCTCGTACAACCCTGGTTGTTCGTAGTATCCGTATAACTCGTATAATCCGAAAACTACGCAGTGCTGGCAACATTAGAGAAATAGCTGTTAGCCAGTTGTTTTTGATATAAAAAATTTTATGAGGAGCGATCGCTACTTTCAGGAGAAAATCTAAGATAAAAATAATCCAAATAGTGATGCTAACGGCTTCCAGGAAAGGGTTTAACCCCCAGACTATCTCGATGATGAATAGTGCCAGCCATACAAAACCCAGCACCAGCATTGGAATTTCTAGCCAATCTTCCAACTGTTGCAAGACTTCGCCGCGTTCTTTTTCTAGGGCTTGCTTTTGGGAAAGCTTCAGACTACTCATAAATGGGCTTATTGTTTACTCGCAGGTGGTTCTAGCACGTTGACATCAACTAAAGGTGTGACATTTAAATCCTGTTTCAATAATTGAGCTTGAATTGATTGGGTGAGGCTAGAGCCTATTTCTTCATTAGACGCTGTAACCCCCGGTTGACGCTGCACATAAACAACAGATAGCAGGGTATCCTGACCTGTAATGTTGGATCGTGTGAAGCGCACATTCGACTCGACCAATTTTGCTAAACCAACTTGCTCTACAGTTTTCTGGACTTGGGCGTTAGCACGTTGGGCAAGGCTAGAGCGTTGGAGATTGGGAGAATTGGAGAACTGCCAAGTTAGTAAAAGAGCCAATGCGATAACAGTGATCGCCAAGGCAATAGTAAATACCCGTTTTTTACCACGCTGATAGCGAGTTGCTTGAGGAGACAGCCCATAAATTCGGAACAAGAGGGCTGCTGAAAAGTTGATGCCACATAGTTGCAAAAACAGTAAGAACAGTCCCGAAATTGCCATATCCCACCGACCAATTGCACTTGCCATACCCACAATTCCCGCAGGTGGAGCTAAGGAAGCGGCAACTAACATTCCGGTTGCTGCCCCAGAGACTAAACTACTCCGTTCTGACTGAACCAAGGTGAGCGCCCCTGCTGCTCCGGCTGCCAATGGTAAAATCACTGCCACTGCCGAAATCTGGCTACTGTCTAACATTAAACTAGTAGGAATTTCTTGCCTTAAGATTAGGCTAAGTAGGCAAGTGGTGGCAATTGTGACTGATAAAGCAGAAAAATATCGTAAAATACTCCGCCCTAAGAGTTTGCGATCGCCCCATGCAGTTGCGATCGCTGTATTCATCGCCGGGCCTGCAAACGGAGCAATCAGCATTGCCGCCACTAATAAGTAAGTTGTATTAGTATACAAGCCAATCCAGACCACAAAGCCTGCAAGCGATGCATAACTAAGAAAACCTCGCCAAGAGCCAACACTTTGCAAACCAGAAAGAAAAATCTCAATCGGACTGCGTTCTTCCACATCCACAACTTGCTGGGCTGCTTCCGATGCAGGTGGTTGCAAAGCGATCGCACCAGTTGGTATGAGCGTGATGTGTACTTTGGGCAAGTCTTGCAATTCCTCTAGAACTTTCCCAACTTCTCGATTAGAAACGTGAACAATCACCACATCAATGGGTTCTTCTGCATTTCCTTCAAATCGTGCCACATTTGTGCCGTTATGAGATTTGGCAATATCAATAACTGCTTTTCCATTTCCCCGTGGTACTTGGATAATGAGTTGACGCATTTTACCCTCCTACAGCTAACCATGTTGCTTTTTAAGGCGATAACTCTACTACCCAAAGAAATATTTTTCAAAAAATGTATCTCATACTCAATCAACATTGTTTTGATTTATCGCTTCGTTTGGGAAAATTGGTATAACAAAAAATTTCATCCCATTATCGTTTTAGTTTTACATTAAATCTAAATAGTGGAACAAACGTGAAGGAATCAGCTATATTTTTTCCTTTCTTACCCCAGTGTTTAATTTTTATTCTCTATATTGAAAAATTTGAGTTTGTTATAAGTTATTATTCAAACACAAATTCAAACACTTAATTTTTTTGGTATTGCTTAATTCATTAAATATCTCTTGATGAATAAGCAGAATCAGCCTATAGTAGTATTTTAATATGTATATGAAATTTCTCCCCGAAATCTCCCCGAAATCTGCACTATTTAATAATAATATTGAAGCATTAGAAGAATAAATTTTTAAAAAAAAAGGGGGCATAGATCGTGATGCAGTTAACGAAGGTAGTGTCAGCAGGTGTATCTTTACTATCTTTAAATTTAATAGTACTTGCAGTTGGAGCATTAGATACCTATGCTCAATCCTCATATGTAACTACTTTTAGCGATGTTAAATCTAGTTATTGGGCAGAGCCATTTATTCAGGGTTTGGCTGCAAGAAACATTGTAACTGGATATCCTGATGGTACATTTAGACCAGAACAACGAGTAGACCGAGATGAGTTTGCAGCAATCATTCGTAAAGCTTTTGACCAACCAGCAATTCGTCAAATAGAAAGTGGTGCTGTATATAAAGATGTTCCTACTAACTATTGGGCTACTCGTCCCATTGAAGAAGCATATCAACAAGGTTTTATGTCGGGTTATGCTGGTGGTTATTTTCGTCCCAATCAACCGGTTTCTAAGGTGGAGGCTATAGTTGCCTTAAACAAAGGGTTGAATTTAACTACTAGTGCATCAGCAGTTACTGTCCGCACAGTCGAGCAGAGAGTAGTTCCTGAACAAACCACACAAAAAGCTGTAAAAAGACGTATTTTCATGCCCCTTGGATTTACTACTTTGATGCAACCGTTATTAATACCAAAAGCCCAGGCTGTACCAACTGATGCTCTAAATCTTAATCGTCCTGCATCATTTATTATTACTAACACTTACGCAGATGCCAAGAAGATTCCGCAATATGCAGTTGGAGATGTAGCAGCAGCAACTGAAAGAAATATAGTGGTGAATTATCCAAATACCAAAGTTCTTAATCCAAGGAAACCTGCCACGCGCGGAGAGATTACAGCTTTAATTTATCAAACTTTAGTTTCCCAAGGAAAAATCGAACCACTTGCTATTAATTCATCTGCTAGTCAATATATTGTTCGTACTCCTATCAGAAACCAAAAGGCTAAATAAATAGTGATGTGTCTTTAATATAGGCTAATATATCGGTGGAGTTTTACAAGCTAATTACTGGGCAATTTTTGAGATTAAAAGTTAATTCTGAATAGGTTGCGAACGCCATCTTTAAATTCGGTTGATATCTATTTTATTTGTGAGGATAATCTGATTTTTCTCCTCTGACTTCTTTCACCTGACTAACTTCAAAAATTAGGGAAAAACGTTGCCCAGTTTCTTTTTCAAGAAACGCTTCTAAAAGACTTACTTGCTTTGATGTTACAGGTGATTGTGCGCTAACGCTCAAGCGAACTTGAGGCGGATTACTCAGCCAATTAGTATCAGTTTTCAGTAGTTCCAAACGCTGAAAAGTTACAGTTCGGTTCAGCAGTGCTTTTCTCAAATGGGTTTCGAGTTCTGCTTGTCTAACTAATCGGGTAAAGCTGACAGTTAAAGGTATCAGTAAAGCGCCTGTTAATGCTAATGCCCATAGCAGCGCTTTTTGGGCGCGATCGACAGGAGAATAGCCAGTGAATAAAAATGTCAGCATACAAGCAAGGCTAATACCCAAAAGGTTCGTCAGGTAGAGCAAACTCGCTCCTAAGCTGAGTGACAAGTTAAATTTTGCTAGACCTAAACCGATGACACAAATTGGGGGCATAAGGGCAACAGCTATTGCTGTCCCTGCCACACTAGCAGAGATTTTTGAATTAACCTTAGCGTAGCCACTGATAAAACCTGCTGCGATCGCAATACCCAAATCAAGCAGATTAGGTTTGGAGCGAGATAGCACTTCACTGCCGAAACTAGGTAGATTAACGATCCAACCTATACTGCAAGAAATTAAAAGTGCTAGTAATGTGCCTAAGAATACTGCTATTACGCCTTTACGAAATAGGTTGATATTTCCAATTAATGCACCAAAGGCTAAACCTCGAATTGGCAACATTAGAGGTGCGATAATCATTGCGCCGATAATTACAGCAGTGCTATTGGCAAGTAGACCAAATGTAGCGAGCCTCTTTCAGAGGAGCTTCGCTAACGCACATGAGCCAATAATCAAAATCAAATATGTTGCATCGAGACTAGACTCTTCCAATAATTCATGTACCAACTGTTTGAGTTGTGATGGTTCAACCCTTTTGCGCTTAAACCCCCTAAAGCGATTGCGAATATTATTTATCAAAACTCCTCCAAATCAAATGATCTTAGATTCTGAATTCGAGAACACCGATTCAGTATTCGGAATCATGACGAAAAAACCAGGTTTCATGAGTTGTAAAAGGAATATTTCGTTGTAGGAGACGTTAAAACAGGGTTTTCAGTCTCGTATTTTATTAGTGAATCGGTGTTCTAGGATTTTAAACAAAAGCTTTATAAAAAATATCCATCTCAAGACAAAAATTAAACTTCACACCTTGAATAATTTGGCAATGATTTCCCCTGGATGGCTATTACTTCAAGTCAGTCTCGACTGGTTTGAGCAATCTGTAGTCAGATTCGAGCAATTCCGTCTACCCGAAAAGAAAACTGAACAGCAGTAATTAGCACTGATTATTGGCAAGGATGGTCATGATTTATTATCAGCGATTTATGCAACCACAAACCCTTCATACTTACAGAACATAGATTCAGTAGAAATTTTACACTGTGTTTGGGGACAGCAATATTATTTAGTTGATAATGTAGGGTTGATGGCAACCGCAATATCGATACAGAGTGACTGCAAATACTACATGAAAAGATTCGAGTAATTTAACAGTTTTTTGGTGGTTCCTTTGAGTAGAAAGAGCCGGACTGGACTTGTATTAGTACAGGTAGGCGGAAATAAACAGACCATATTGGTAGGGCAAACGCATCTAAATTACTCTTGATCACAACGAAGGTTAAGAACCAACGAAAAAATCAGGATTTCGCGTTTGATTATTTTTAAAGCCCCAAAGCGATGCCTGCGGCGGGCTACGCCAACGCCTAAGTTATTCGCAATAAGCAAGAGTTAATGACATTATTTTTAACTCTATTGAGAATAGACTTTACTTATTGACATGATGCGGCCGCCCTAAGCATATTGGTGGGATAATAAATAATCAAGCTAAAAGAAGTTTCGGGGGCGTTTTTAACTATGTGGACAATTAGCGACATCAACGCTTCAGGAAACTTTTCGACAAGCCTGTGCATATGCTGTATTGCTTTCTGGCACTATTCACACTACCTCAATCTGTCAAGGTAGACAGATTTATTGAGCGTTTCGTATTCTTTCTTCAATTCTTGATTCTTACATACGCTCTGTCATCAAAGATAGTATTTATTTTATTATCTAATATTCAAATTATTTCGGAAATAATTCAATAATATTGCATAACAAAACTAACCAATATAGTTTGATGATTTATACTTCTTGCTTTTTCTTTTTTGGCTTACGCCTGAAGGTAACTGAAGGTATTCAGAAGCAATTAACTATGATTCAGGCAATAGATTTTGAACAAACATTTGTTACCCATCTCGAAAAATTTATGGGTAAAGCAGACAAATTCATCAAGTTTTATTATACGGGTATAAGTGAAGAAACTCATCTAAAAGAAATAATGCTGGCGGTGAAAAATCTCGCACTTGATGCAGACTTACAACAGCTAGAAGCTGAGTATCAGATGTGCAGCGAAAGAAAAGATTTCATGGCTGACTGCGATGATTCAGCTTGGTGGTAATCTGTTCCAATGATGGGCTGAAATTTAACACAATATTAAGTTGAATTTAGTAAGTCGAAATTCAGAATTTTCAAAATAGTTCTGACTTTCGACTTGCTACTTCTCTTAATTCGTTGGCTTACGCCATTTGGTTAATGAAGTTTACGAAATATTGTATATGCCGTCACGCAAATCTTCTACCCCTACTCTTCAACCGATAGATGGTTCAATATTAGGTGAGTATGCCGTGAGCAACTACTCGGAGCGTGTCTACTCAAAAGTTTACTATTCTATCCGTTCTCTTTGTGGACTTGTTGCCAAACGAACGCTCAAAGACACTTTTGATTGGGATGAATTTAAAGAACGCTTTACCAGTGATTTTGGTAATGTTGAAGAAAAGCGATACACTCTAGAACAACTTCTTGAATATGCAAATCGCAAGTTTGGTAAAAGCCTTGAAGATTTGATAGTTCAAAATCAAATATCTTGGCAACGTAGACAAGAATACGCCGAGCGCAATCATATGCATTACCAATCAGAGACGATTGAAGATAGCACTCACTACTAATCCCAAAAACTCATAGTAGCAATTTTCAAAGCCTCCAGTATGATTCCCTACCGGAGGCTTTTTATTAAAAGCAATTTATCTCATCAATTCAACGCTTTTAATAACTAGATAGCTGTGGCTATTTGTCTACTAGATTACTCGCTTCATAACTTGCCAACTCATCAATATTCAACTATCTGCTGTTATCAATATGCTACAGAACAGCTATATTGTTTGGTCAGGAGCTTCTCTATTGGACGGTTCTGAGATAGCCCTGATTTTGACCGGATTTGTTTACCCTACATCCAATCGCAAAACTGGAAGATTGATTCAATCTTGGATTTTGCAGCAAGAATTTGTGCCCACGTCAGCAGCAAAAAACGGTTTAGACCAAGGTATTTGTGGGAACTGTCCCTTGAAATTAAGTCAAAGCGGTAGCTGCTACGTTAATCTGTTGCCTATCAACAATATTTACCGCAAGTATAAAACCGGAACTTACCCAAAACTGGGTACAAATGAAATAGAAGTGTTAAAACGATATCGCGATCCGGTGAGAATTGGCTCTTATGGAGACCCAACAGCAGTACCAATAGAGGTGTGGGAGCCAATCATTTTACAATCATCATGCTCGCATCCTCATTCCAAGAAAAATGTTCTTTCCATAGCTGAAGTTGGGGATGAAACAAAGGAACTACCTGCTCTGTAACTGGGTCGATAATATTTTGACGGTCGGCTTTGTAACGATTGCAGTTCGGACAAGCTAAACAGAGATTTTCCCAAACTGTTTCCCCTCCTGCCGAACGCGGTACAATATGTTCAAATTCAAAGGTTGTTGCTGTCAGTGCTTCCACAGTCCGACAATAAATACCTACAAAACTAAATCCTTGAAGTTTTCTACCCATAGCAGCCAGTCTCCCTTGTAAAAAATTGACTGACTGCTTATTTACTACTCCCAATATTTGATTATCAAGATAAGCAACAACAGTTGGTGTTTTACGCTCTTGAGTTTGACGCACATCCAAAGTAATATTTACTTGCTCACCCAGCCATTGACGAGTTGCAAAAGCATATTGATTAACGCTATCAATTTGCAATTTATGGTCAGGATTTTTCAAACTGGTAACAATAAAGCTCGTACTGGGAGCAGAAGTAATAGCTGCAATTGCCTCACATCCGGCTAGTAAATGAGGAGAACGAGCATCCAGTGTACCGAGCTTTTTACCCTCTAAAATTACCCAACGAGCAGTTTTAGTTGAGTCACGAGGATGCACGCTATCCTCAAATTTAATCGCCACTTTTTCACTCTGAAAATTTTTCAGAGCATACTCATTAAATTGAGTCCCGATGACCCTCATCTGGGTAAACTGTAACTGCTGGAGTTGACCTATAACTTCATCTGAAAAAATAGCAAACGCCACACCTGCTCTTTTGAGTCCCAGATAATTTTGACTTGATTCAGTATGACTGACATCGTGAATAGCTGCTGCAAGTTGTAATCTTTCTGCTGACAGTGTTTCTTGTCTAATTGACTCAACATATTCCCTAGTTTGCTGTTTTAAAGCATCAACCATCCCATCACTAATACCGAAATGAAATTCAACCTTACCTTGCTTGATTGACATTCCCGGCTTGAGGTCGTGTTCTTTCATTGATTTTATGCTAATTGTGCCGATAGCAATATACACATCCTGACCATCAGGGGTGATAAATTTCGCTTGAGCAAACAAGGTATGAGGCATTTTTTCAGTTGGATTTCTTGCACCAATCTTAATAGTGAGTTCCGAAGATTTCCAGAAATGAATATTTTTAGCAGCAGGAAACTTAATTAAATTAGTAACCTCTAATTCCTTGGCAGTAGTTGGAGAAGTAATTACAAGATATGGACCAGACTCTATTTTTTGCTCATCGCTAACATCGCCAGGATTATTTGGTTAAATTGCCGCATCGTTGTCGCGTTGATCTGCGGTAGTAGGCATTGCAGGAGTGATAAAATATCTGGCATGGGCTGCTTGTAGTTTTTGAGTTGTCGTTGTGAGAGACAATAACTCTACTACGAAACGCCCTACCTCTTCATCCTCTTATTTTGGCAACGGTATTGAAGGATGGTTCACCTTATTTCTATTTAAAGATTTGACAATTTGGGATAACCAATTACTACGCTTGTTTTCATCCACCTGACATTGAAGTAAATTCAATAATTCAGATGAATAATATTGTTTAAATTTCCTTACCAATTGACCTACATGAACAGCACCATTGTAGGTAGCTAGCCCAGAGTTAGCTAATAGCCAAATATAACGATTGTGTAAAGATTCAAAGTCAGGTAATACCCCAGATTGAGATAATAAAGTTGTAGCATCGTGGGCAATAGAAAGCAGAAATTTTTGATTTGAATCAGATAAATCTAAGCGACGGGGTGTTGTCAAAAGTATTGATTGCTGGGCAGAAAAATACTCACTGCAATTGCTATGATTACGGGCTGGGGCTTTACTTAATTCCAAAAAAACATGATGGATTGGGCAAACTTCTACTCCAGATAATTGGTGAAGGCGATGCCAATATGTCTCACCAAATTATTAGTGGATAAAGATGTCTTTGTAGAGACAAAATTTTCTGGCTACAAAAAATTACTCAAACCTGTATCGTCGTAAGCATGATTTCCTGCATGAGTGCGAAGCTCATTAATAGATGTAGCTTGAAGGGTTGTTCCACTTTCGTTTGCAATCTTTAATGGACTTAATTGAGTAAATTGCATTTGAACTTCTAAGCAAGTATCTTCCAAGCCTGCTAACTCCAAAATCTCTTTTGTCTGCTTTCTTAAAGCCTGGACTGAAGCACGCGCCACACGCCGCATCTGCTCTCTTGTCAGGGAATCCCCAGCTATTGCATAAGGTAGCCAAAATGACCGCAGCGCCAAAAGTATCATCTCGGTTTTACTAGTAATTTGATTGTCTTGGATATACTCCATCAGTTGCACATCCATTTGCTTACGTGGTTGATATCGCCAGCGAAAATCTATTTGCTCAGACATTACAGACCTCTGGATCTCGCCTTGTTAGTAGGAAGAAGACGTTTGTTGACTTGTTCTGAAAAATATAAAAATACGATGTAAACATCAGCCAGCCTAGTTCTCAAACCGAAACTATCAATTTGTTCGGGTATTTCTGCACCCACTCCCCACAAACAAGGAGTTCCTGGATAGTGCAAGTTCAACTCTTTTCTTAGATAGTCCGCAGTACCACCGCAAAATAAGATTTCGTCTACCGAACTGATAGAAATTACTTGGTCTAACCAACTTATCAGTACAGCAGCATACTCACTTCTGCCAAGCTTTACCGCTTTTTGAAGTTGCTGTAATTCATGCTGTTTATTGGCATGATTCGTACTTCTCAATAATCGGAAAAAAGGAGTTGCGGATACATCACTACCAGCAGCAACCACAGCCGGAGCTAATTGTGAAGCAGTTTGCCCAGATGTTTTGGCCAGTATTTTCTCTAAAAGTCGAATCATTCCTAAATCAGAAGTCTTACCATCAGTTGCTACTATGCCTTTATTGCTGATTAACACTGATGCATTTCTGTAACCTATCATCGCTAGGGCAATGACTTTTGTTTTGATAGCTTGTCCTAATTTCTTTTGGTAAGCCAGATAAATTTCTGCTCCTTCTGGTAAGCATTTAAACTCGATTAACTCCACTCGCATTCTTCCAGTTGGTGTTACAAAGTCAGCAAGTACAGTTAGAAGTTGTTTGTAGAAACTTTCTTTATTCTCTAACTCCCCTGGTGGTAGCAAACAAGCAAGTGCAAGCCGACATTTCATCCCCAATTTCAGCTTTTGTGAAACTACCCAAATAGCAGATACCGTTTTGGCGGATAATTTTAGCTTTGTTATTGTTCCTCTTGATGCTACTGCAACGAAAGAATTTCAAGATTTGATCTATGTGGCAATTAAAGAAAATACAAATGAAGTACTCGAAGCAGCATGTATAGCAAATTCTCCCAAAATATATAATGACCAAGAGGCGAAGGATCAAATAAAACAAAAGTTTCCGGATGCTTCGTTTGAAATTTTACCAGGGTACTTTTGGAAATCAGAATTAAGAAGTTTTTTAAGCACTGTACGCTGTTTCACAATTGGTAGTAAAGAGATATTTTTACTTCCAAAAGGAGACGTAATTGATAATTTTGATGAATAAATTACCTCGCCTATCTTTAGCATCAATAATTACATTACCATCAGGGGTTGCTAATTACTTGGCTCTTGAGCATTTCTATTACATTCATAAGATAAACAGCCGTGAATTCTCCCAACCAATAAGCCATATTGGTCAAATACCTCGATAACTTCTGGGCAATAATTTCTATCTATTAGTGGTAGTTCAATGGCTTCTATAATCATTTCGAGCCATTCAGGATAGCGTGACAAAACAGAGAAAACATCTGGACTGCAATTAACTGGATATGCTTGCATAATTAGACTTCTAAAATACATTGGAAAGTTCTTCAGGAGATGCCAGAGAACTTGATTCGGGAACAGGAAATAACTGTTGTGCTAACTCCCGACGTTCTAAAAATTGTTGAGAGCGTTCATCATCGCTTATTTGTAACGAATTATTTTGAATTAGTCTCTCACGCACAAAATCCCACTTACTTTCCGACCACTTCATCTCATCAATATCAGATGAAGGAACCTTCACTCCTTGCAGCAGAGGAACATACGCTTCTGTGCCACGAGTGTATGCAGGGTTAATAATTACAGCCCTTCCTGTACCCATCTTGGCAAACTGTGCCGGTTCAAATAAATGTCGCTTTTGGTGATGTTCGTTAGAACTACGAGAACCGCCTCCTTTGCCAGTACTGCGAGATTTAGAACTAAATTTAATCTCCATTTCACCCAAGTAATCACTGAAAAGCTTTGCAGATTCTGGGTCTTGGGGGTTGAAAATAAACTTGGTTGCAGTCCCACCTAGAATTGCCCGTGCCATCATCAAATCGCAATATTTATCCTCACCTGTTAGGGTTTTAATTGCTTTAGTAACGAGCAAAATACCTTCAACTAAACTATCTCCAGCTTCCTCGAAAAACTTATCACTGCTAGCATGAACACCTCTGTCGAAGTTGCGAGAGATGACTTGGGTAAGTTGTCCAGCCGCGATCGCATCTTCCTCATCCCTCAACAAGTCCAACGGATTGCAAGTTTCGCTCTCAGAGAACCCCGGCGCAAATACTTTAACGGTGTAACCTCGTTTAATTGCATAGGCTACAGCTCGTTTAGTCTGTGCCGGAAATTTGAAATCGTAGAGCAACATGGGAAAACCCTGGTCAAAAGCACTACGAATTAGAGGGTCTATTACGGAGAAGGTTTTACCAGAACCAGCTGCACCAATAACGGCTATTCCCCTCTGAGCATCAGGTACATATAAAGTTGAATTGGGGGAAATGAATTGCTTGTAAAAAGTTGGTTTGGTTTTGAGTAACCCAGCCTCATACCATTGTTTTTGAAGAGTAATTCTGATGTCACCAGGAGTACCAACATACAATGCGACAGAATTACGAGTTGGTTTTGATATCTGTTTTTTAGCTTTATGTGCAGCTAATGATTTTTCTCGACTACCTCCCCAATAACTAGTGGCAACTTTACCTTTAGAATTTCTGCCTGATAAAACTTGAAAAATAGCCATTACTGCAAAACAACCCAGCAATATCAGTCCCGATGGTGATTTCATTAAGTCTGTCAATCTTTCTATCTGTAAGCTTTGGACTGGGGCAGGTTTTACTTGCTGTACTTGTAAATAATTACTCATAGTTTTAATATTCTAATGCACCAACATCTGTCCAAGTCTCGCCAAAGCGCGTGTATCGACCAGAATCAAAGCAATAATCAGTACGAGATACCATATTTTCCATGTCTGTTGTCTGCGTAAAAATTAAGCAAGGAAAAGCTTGTAGATCGCGGCTTGAAACCTTAATCAAATCTTCTTTTGGCGGTAAGTGAGGATTAGCTATAACTTGCAAAAGTAGTTTTCCTGATTCGTGATAAACCTGATACAAACACCCACTTGCACCACAAAGTTGAGGTGAACGAAAATCAAATACAAATACATGGACACCATTACTAGAGGTAATTGGCATTACTTTTACAGCTTGATCATCAAGCTTATTTGTAGAAGCATTAGCTAGTACTTTTTTAAATAGGGGTGCATTCACAATCTCTTTGGCAGGTTTCCAAGTAGGTGTACGACTTTTATTGGATGAGGAATTAAATACCCATAAAAAACAGGCTAGTGTTAAGCTCAAAAAAGCTAAAATTAACATCAAAATTATCAAAAGTTTTATATTATATGTTTTCAGTTGTTTTGGCATAGCTAACTACCCAGCAAAAATTATTTTAAGCAGCCCATTGATTCCATAGCTTTTGAATATTTATGAGCTACGTTACTGCCATATTCTTTGACTGAATTTTCTTCCCTAACATCACTAATCAACTCATCAGCAGGAATACCCACACCAGCAAAATGTATTTGAGCAGCACGTTCAATTAACCTGTCTCCACTAAAAGGCTTGACTGTAGATGGGTCAATTTGTTGCGATGCGGTTGACAATAAATTATTCGTTTCAATTTCAATTAAAGATTGCTGCTCGGTGGGTGAAAAGTACTGCATCATTTCCTCACCAGTCACTTCTTTACCTGTATCCAACTTGGTGAGGAATTGTGATCCACCAGATTTACTTGATATAATCTTCCTTACATCAGAACGATAGGACATCAATTCCATTGCACCCAGCGCTCGACCGCAATTACCATTCGAGTCACAAACATAACTACCCACAGCGTTGTAGTTATCTTCAGTACTCAACAGTGCATTACTCAAAGCATCAATATTAATACCTGATGAATGAAGCTTTTTACAATCACCTTTCGCTGCTGGTATTAAATTAGATAGCGCATTTCCAGATGTTATCGGAGGCTTATTAAAAGTAAATCCACTACTTTTTAATCCTGTGGGAGTAGAGACAGAATTTTTACTCTCATCAATAGCACCTAAAAATATCGGTTCTTTCTCCCTATAACTCATGAAAGGCACAGGGCCAATAAAGTAGGGTGTACATCCCAAATCAATAAAATTATTCCGCATACAAGCTCGGAAGAATAAAGCTTGGGTAATCATTCCATCTACTTCCGAGACATCCCATATAGCCACCTTGAACGCATCACCGAAAGGTTGTCTCCCTGTGGGTTCTTTTCCACTATTAACAGAACCCAAAATACCTTTACCACCTTTGACTAACTGATACTTACCGCTAACCCAAGCTTTACCGTTGACAGCAGGTGAACCAGATAATTCAGTATGGGAGCAATCTTGAGCGCATGGCACAGCAAAGCCTTCTTTATCGCTTCCTGAAATAGTACGATTTCGCTGTTGTTCGTTGGTTGCAAAAGCAATATCAACTATTCCGACTTCCGTACCTACAGGGTTGATGGGATTGGGGAACTGGGAAAATGGTACGTTTGCTAGTCCAGGTATTTCGTCAATGTAAACTCCTTGCCATTTTTCAAAACTACCAATGGGAGTTGTGGATAATCCAGGAATTGAATTCAGGTTGTAAGATTTTAAATTCAATGATGATAAACTTAATTTACCCAAGTGGGGAGATTGTTGTAGTAAATTTCCTATAGTTTGATTGGTATCGAAGGAATTGGATAAGTATTGATCAAGTAAATCAAGAACAGATTTAACGTCGGAAACATGAAATTCTTTTAAATCAGGAATAGCTTTCACCAAACTTTCTAAGGTTTGAAACTTCATCACACCAAAGCTTTCTAAGTTCAGTTTCTGTAAATCCAAGTCAACAATTTGGGCGATATCTGTAAGTGAAAACTTTTGGAGTTTCAAAGAATCTTGAAAATCACCTAGCATTGTAAATGAATTTGGCTTTTGTCCCGCATTCCAACTACGAGAGGGGTTATATCCCAATTTTTCTGTCACTCCTGGAGGTATTTGAAATGAGCCAGATTCGTTAATTGCTGGCATTTTAGAAAAAGTAATTTGGTTCCAATCTGGTAAACGGGTATTTTGCCAAGATATTGTGGGAATCTCTGGTTGTTTTGATATGCCTTGTTGCTGCCATGTAATGATAATTGCACTAAAGATTAATATTGATAGGCTTAATCCTGGCATCAATGCCAAATACTTATTTGAGAATTTCATTGTCTTTGAATAAATATTTTTTCAGAAAAATGTTAAATATTTAGCGTAAACTACCGATTTGTGAGTTACTTCCTAGCTCGATTAAGCGATTGACTAACCGTAAGGAAATTCCACTTCTACGAGCAGCATCATTGATTAAATATCCCGACTTTATTAACATCAAAAAACTCTTTACTCGTCTTTGTAAGCGAGAGTTAGGTAAAATTAAACGTTGTTGCTGGGCAATTTCTAGCCCCGAACTAATCACTTGTAGATTTGTGATATTGGTGGCGCTAGGCAAATTTCTAATTTCAGGTTCTTCTCTTAAACTTGGTGTAACCTCAACGATGTGATACTTAGGAACTGTATCGCCCATTGCTACGCGAAATACATAAACTCTTCGTCCAGAGTTACTCTTTGTTATTACCGTTAGCAAACTGCTATTTGTCTTGGGTAGTTGTGGTATTTTGAGCAGGTTGATTCGCCGTAAATGCAGTACAGTTGCACCTGATTGTTCGCACTCCTGTGCTAAACCTGATAGACAACCATCGACATCTAATGAAGCGAAAGCCGGATTATCCAGCCAAACTTTCTCGACTATCTCGCCACTCTTGATAAATGAAATATTCACCCCATAGCCGGATGACAATTCAATCAGAGGTATATTACTACTGTTACCAGTCGCTATATCTTGTGAAATATTCCTCACTCCTTTTTTTAAATAATTTTCACCTCTCGCTGATTGCCAAAAAACAGTAAAAGTCAGAACAGTCGAAATAACACTCAAATTTTGTAAAAAAGCCTTCATAACTAAAAGTGTTTACAACTGAAATGATTGATTAACAAAGACTTGAATATCTGTACCAGCACGGATGTACCACACTTCCTCTCGTTGCTGAATTTCTGCAAGTGCTTGTTGATTGCGCTGAAGAATTTGTTGAGTGAGCGGTTCAAATCCACCTTCTAAAACTGCTCCCAAAATATTTTCGCTACCTCCACTGATAGAAGAAAAAGTATTTGTACCACCTAACCAACTAGATGTTGATATTTGTTGAGATTTGGGTTGATTTAATACCTTACCGACTTTGGCAAGGGAACCTACTATAAATGTTTCAGCATCACGGGAAGCAATTTCTCCACCTTTGTCACTCCATTTCGATGCGATTAAAGGTTGACCGGAATTACCACGAATACTAATTGCTCCTGGTGGAAGCAGATATTCCTTACCATCAATTAAAACCTGTGTTGCTTCGAGTTGAACAAGTCCTGATTTTTGAATATCAGTCACCTGAGCAACAATTTGAGAACCTTTTGGTAAAGTGATCAAACAATCTTCTTTCGTTAAAGGTTCAATAAGTTGGATAACAAATTTTTCACCTGATGTTGTAGTTTGTGATTTGTTAGAAGAGTTATTAGTTGAATGTTTACTCCAAATTAGCGGAGTTACTAACTTTCCAGATGCAGATGCACCAACTTGTAATTGTTGTATCGGTTCGCCATTGATAACTGCTGCTTCTTCTGTATACAAGGGTTCAGGTTCAATGCTCTGAGTAGATGCTATTGAAACCAAGGTAGTACGGGGAATTTTTATTGATGAATTTGGTTGTTCATTGGTTATAGTATCCAAAGTTTTACCGTTTGCTGGCTCGTTAGTTATAGATGCAATTTGCGTATGACCATAACTGCCCAAGCGACTAATTTTTTCCCATTCCTCTATTGGGTCAACAGATTCTTTTGTGTTTGGAGATGCTGCGTTTATGGTGGCTTGAAATCTAGGAACAGAAGCAACACGAGGCAAATCATATCTACTGCTTTCTTGTATTGGGTTACGAACAGAAGAAACCTGGGCTGGGCGTACTTCTGCGTCAGAAATTCGATTAATCCGGTTGTTTGAATCATTCCTGTGAGAAACTTTGCGTTGAATTGTTGTTTTAAGGCTTTTAGAACGCTCCAGCGATTGCATTTTTTCTACTTGACTGCCTAAAGCTAATTCTCCTTTGAGCTTTCCTGTTTCTGTTTCTTGAGGATTTGCGTTATCAGCCATTTCTAGTTTTGGTTTGTCAGCTTCTTGATTAGCAATTGTTGGTGCTACTCTGGGTTTACCAAACATAATGCTATTTAAAACAGTTGCCCCAGCACCAAATACCACAAGCATAACCAATCCAACTGCGCCAAACTTTGCAAAGGGATTACCGTAGAATGTGGGCTGAGTTTTACCTATTTGGGGGTCATCAAATAGTTCATGAGTTGCAATTGTATTTTGAATAGATTCCTTATTTTCAGTCTCCGCAACTTCACTGCCAACAGATGTTTCTTCAGCAGAGGAGATTGAATTCTCTAGCTGACTTTGGTGATGAAAACCAAGTAATTGAGCCAGACTGGACTCATCCCAATTTGTACTTGACTCATAGCTTTGGTTTACATTATTCTCCTGCATTACAAATTCTCCTGTGCTAAATCCCGAATCGCATAAATTTCTAAGCCACTCGCACGCACCTGGTAAATTACTGCTGCTAAACCATCAACTTGATTTGGCGATTGTGGTGGGACAACTGCCCTAATAAATATTTCTTTATTAAATGGAATTATTTCCCCTAAATTGCTATTCTGAGCAAAAACTGTCAGGTTAGCAACCATTTTTACTTTCCATTTACCCTCGGAGATTTTTATTGGTGATTGAATTGAAAGCGGGACTAAAACTACTTGTGTCTTGCCTTGAAAAACTCCTGATGGTGTAATCGCAGCCAGCACTTTTAAAAACTCTTTACGGAAATCTTCTGATAACGCATAAGATGCTTGCCATGCTGCTGATGTAATCTTACTACCTCTAAATTCTCTGTTGCCAATATTTACACCGGGGTCAGGTTTTGGTTTAGCTGCTTCTTCAACAGTAGTAGGTGGTAGCGTTCCCGACCAATTCATCATCAAAGTCATTGTGTCAGAAACAAAATGCAGAATTACTTGAGGAGTGCGTTCTAGACTACCAATAGGTGCAACTTTAATTGCAGAACCTGTCTCTAGTTGTACTAAACTTGGAGGCGCTTTTTTATTTAACTGTGAATAGGAACCATACAATAATAAAAGTACGAAAAAAGTAATGAGGTGTAATCCAAAAGTACCTAAAGCAAATAATGCTAATGCGTCACCAGTTGAAACACTTTTTGAAGCACGATTTAAAAATCGCAATCGATTTTTTTGTGTAGACTCTGAATCTAAAATAGCCATAAACAATGTTTTAGGATTTATTAACTATCCTCATCACAACTGAAGAAAGCCCAAAACTCGCCAGACTGGAGAAACTTCTAAAAATTGCCATTCCTCCACCCGCAGCTAAAACTACAGATAAAATTGGGGCGAGAATACCAATTGCAAAAGCAAAAATCATTGGGTCGTTGTTGTTAGCATTCAGCACTATTGTGGCGACCAAACCAGAAATAATATTGAAACAAAGCTTAATCATTCCGACGGAAAAGAATCCTGTTAACCATGCAAAAATTGCTTTATTACCGACTGGGAGTAATGAACCTCCTACTGCAAGCGGGCCTAATAGGGCAGTCAGTAATAAGCAAACTTCGACTATCCATTGAAACGAGATCGCCAATGCTAGCAACCAACCCCGCACTGTTAGCTGAAAAATGTTGGTGTTAAAAAAATCGCTGACTCCTTTGAGCCAATCAGGGCGATTGTCGTTATCTAGCTGGGATTCTATGTCCTTAGCTTGCTTGGAAGCATTTTGAAGACATTGGGCTTGTTGCGTTGGGTCAGCGATCGCATTACATTGAGCGATCAATGATTGAATAGCATCTCCCTTTCCCGTCTTGAGCATGACTTGCTGATAAGCTTCTTGCAACTGAATAGAAGCAGATGTCGAAGCTAAAAGAGTTTGATTCGTTTGGTTAATAATTCCTCTAAGTCCTTGGGTGACGGCTGCTAATGGTTGAGCATTGTTGGCAAGTAGGACGATGACTACGATGGGCCAGATTATTTCTGTAAATCCCCTGGAACTGTCACCATCTATCATTTCTTTCGTCCATTGGACGATGAAAATTAGGAGAGTACCAACTGCGAAGAAGATGCCGAGATTTGCGATCGCACTATACAATCCTCCACTTAAAACATCGTTCCACAGCTTATCTATTGACTTGGCAACAGCTTCACTCGCAGCTACACCATCTTCGGTGATTGTGGAAGCTGCTTGTCCAGGGTTCGGCACTTGAGCTTGGGAAAGAATTAGTCCGTATCTCAAAAAATAGTAGAACATCCGGGTGCATCTTCAACTAAAATAGTCGTGCTTGAGATGCAGTTCTCAAATTGCTGAAGCCTTGACCTACAGTTTCTTTTTGACGTACTTGATTTTGACCATCCAATGAGCGGGAAATATTAGTCAAGTTAAGATTCGCCAAATCTTGAGATTGTTTTGATTTCAATCCATCAGTTCTCATTGCTCCTAAAATTCCGGCTATTTGGGTATTTTGTTGAGCCATCCTTTTCATCACATTTTGGGTAACAACATCATCTTGAGCAGCACTAGCATCAGCCTGAACTTGTTCAATCGAAGTTTGGGTTTTTTCAACTTGCTTTTTTGTAAGTTCTTGCCCTTCTTTACTCAAAGTTGTATCTGAATCAGCACGGGTAATTTGACGGTCAATTTCATTGGTTACTTTGTCAACGCTATTAACTGCGCTATTATTTGAAGCTGCAATCTCTTCAATTTTTTCTCTCGTTTCTGTTGCATCAGGTAAACCCAATGCCCCAACTGATTCATTAACTGCTGCTTGTAAATCTCCTTGTACAGATTTTGATAAATTACCTAATTTGCGAGAGACTATTGAGTTAATATATTTATCTAGAGAGCTTAATTGCTCTTGCCATTGCTCAAATACTTTTGCTAGGGGATTCGATATCTCTAATGCATCAGCACTTGAAACGCCAATTGTTGATATTATGGCTATGCCAACTATGCTTATTGTCAATTTATTGAGGTTGTTCATACTCTGAACTACTTTGTTTTTACTAGTTGCCTAGAAAGCTCTGTCAAAGCAACAAATTTATCTGGATACTTCGACAAAGCTTGTGTTCTCTGCTCTTGCTCTGAAGGATTATTTGCCACTACCGCTAATAAGTTAAATGCTGGATAATAACGACAAAAAGTAAATATTCCGTTATCATCCAGCAGCCATTGTGAATAAAAACCCTCCTTTTTAGGAAAGAAACTTTCTGTGGCATTACGAGAAATAATCTCCTGGGGATACTTCAAAATGCTTGTAAAACTATCAACAGCAGTCGGTTGAATACGTCCAATCAAACGAGTGGTTAAGTTTTGAAAAATCTTGGAACCTGATGGAGATTTTGCGATCGTATCGGGGTCTTGAGCGGATAAAATTACTCTGATTCCAGCTTTTGCACCATTGGCACAAAGTCTGCCAACCAAGGCGGAGATCGCATCAAATTCAAATAAAATTGGGCTTTCATCAATGAAAAAGATGCTTGCCGGAGATGCTAAAGCTCTTCGTAATGCAGCACTGTAAGCACTCAGACTCAAAATTGCTGCATCTTCATCGTTGGAAAGGTTACGTAATGCAAATATCAATAGTCGTGCATCGCTGCGGAAAGTGGAAGGTTGCGCCAATGCTTGTCCCACTCGGCTAGAAAGCCAGAATCGTAAACGCAGCCTTATAGTTTCCAAACCTGCTTTGATATCGCCAGTTAGGGAATCTAAGCGTAATCGTTCGTGGGAGCAGAAACTTAGAAAGTCTTGCAATGTCGGCATTACAGACCATTCATCCGAGCCAAAGCCGTTAGTGTATGCAGCCGCATAGCGATCGCGGATTAAATCATCACTAAAAAATGCTTTCAAAGCCAAAGCAATAAGCGATCGCACGTTATCTGTAAGCACATTCGATTCCTGACTACCTCTGCGGTTTCCTGAAACCATTGCCAGGATCGCATTAGCGAGAAAATCTTTATAATCCTCAAATCTTTCCTGCTGCAACTTTGGTGGTAAATCCCGTAAATTTGGTAACTCGAACAAGTTACTTGATTCCTTCCCAATATCGAAATATGCACCATCCTTACCCATAAATTGGGTGTAGTCCGTAAAAGTGCTAGTTCCATCTGGTTTCGGATAATCCATTGCTACCACAGGCATTCCATGAGCCAAGGCTTGCGTAATAATCCCCGATGCCAAAACACTTTTGCCTGCACGGGTGGTAGCCAATAATCCCAAGTTTTTGTGTTGGTTGTACAAATCGAGAAATACTGGCGTTCCTCCTTCTTCTGCGATTAACTCAAAACCGCTACTATCCCAAGCTTTGGTTCGCACTAGTGGCATCAATCCTGGTACTTCACCACTTAAGTAAAGCAACCTACGATTAAAAGGTGCAGTCATTAAGCGTTCCCAAACTACTGGTAAAGTTTGTAACCAAATTCGCCAGGGATATTCGGTTTCTCTAACAACCCAAGCTGGACGCAGAAAGCAGGATTGCAAGTAACGGCAAGCTTCGTCTAATTGTTCGCGGGTTTTGCGGTATACCAAAAATACTGTCGCTACGTGAATGGGAACAGCACCTTCATAAAGTTCCTCTTGTGCAGCAACAGATTTTTTGATGTTAAGTAGCGATTTTACATCAACTGAGTTTTTATTCTGTGCAAGTGCGGCTGATGTGTTTGCCTGTTTCGTCAAACGCTGCATATTAGTTTTCACCAACGTTTCCGAAGCTCGCATCAACTGACAGTAAATCTCGGTGTCATAAACTCTTTCTCTTGATAAAACCTCCCATAAATAATTCATTTGTCGTTCTTTATCCGCCCAACCACCGGGTTTATTTACAAAAGTAAGGGCTGCAATGTATTTTTCTTTGAGATGTACCCAACATCTATCTGCAATAGGAATGGAGGATTCGGACTCCATGAGGAAAGATGTGGGGGCGACATCTGAGTAAATTTCCTCTCGCAGTCCGTTTTCATCGAGAATTAAAAGTTGGGGAATTGGACGGGGTGGTGTGTTGTTAAATCGCTGCCATAGTTCTGACCAAAGTTTATCGGCATTCATTGGGTGGATATCTAGCCCCATTTTGTTTGATAGTAATTGCTCCCATAATTGGAATCCGTCAGTAAAAGATGCGTGTAATAATCGTTCGATGGCGATAAATTGTAGTTCGTTGATTTCTCCTGTAAATGATTTCCAAGAACGCTCTAATTTTGAGAGGATTTTTTCAATTGCATCACTTGTACCAGTGCTATTGGTTTCAACTGTGTAGGTGCAATAAAGACGTAGCTTTTTCGGTTTGCGAACTCCTTGAATCGTGAGTTTTTGTGTCCTACAGCGTTCTCCTAGCAAGAGATATTGCAGTTCTTTGTTAGGGGCAATATCGCTCAAATTCTTCAGTTGTTGCTGTCGTGATGTGTCGTTGGTAAACGAACTAAGATGGATGGTTAAACGTTCCCCGGATGGTAAATCCTTCAATCCTGATTCAATCGCATCAAACACGGGGTCAATTTGTTCGTTGCGTAATGTGGAATGAATACCTGTACATTCAAATCCAAATTGAATCAAAAAATTGTCAACACCTTTGCGTAGAAGATAAGCACCAATTGAACGCCCTTGTAGATTTATTTGCAACATTGTCACTAGTGCAAATGCATCTTCAAGAGGTGTTAGTCGAATTTTTCTCTCTCCATTTTCTACAATCCGTTTACCAACTTTTGATTTGATACTCACATCGCAACCTACTATTTTCTAATTTGATTCTCTGGTTTCGGATTAGTGATAGTTGAATCTACAATCGGCTGGTATAAACAGCGAATCCTTGTCCAATGGGGAGTAGCAACAAATTTGGATAAAATACGCCAAGCGCCATTGGCTGTAAGTATCCACCAAGTTGCAATTCCCCAAGCTGCTGCTGCACAAGTCCAAACCCAATTCAGTCTAAATAAACCATGTGCCAAGTAGTAAGAAAGTCCACAAATTATTGCCCAAGGGATTAATTGATCTGATGGAAATAGTCCAATATTTGGTACTTTTCCCACTGTGCCATTAACTTTACGGTATTTTGATTTATCCTCCATAGTTTTATCCTCCAGTTTTAGTTCAGGTTCCAGTACCACCTCCAATAATTAAATTTGCCAGAATATCACCCATTGTCACCGCAATCAAAATAATCATCGGTGTCCGGGCTAAATTTTGCCAATCTTCATCCTGACGAGCTGCTTGGACAACACGTACCAAAGAAATTCCCAAGTACAGTATGAATAATCCTCTCAGGACGTTAAACGATAAAGTAATTGCTTCTTGAGCACCTGTAAATTGCCCTGTCATCCAAGTTTCTGCATTTTGCAAAAATTGTGCTTGTACGGTCGTTGAAAGAGCATCTAGAAGTAAGAATGCACCCAAAACTGTTAATGCAGATGAAGTTATTTTGTATTTTCCAGAAAATTTGGCGATGGTATGGAATAAACCGTCCAACTCGCGCCGAAAAAATATTGCGCTCGTTCCCAATGTCGAAATAGCCAATGTCGTAATTCCAATCAAACTTGGGTTAATGACTACATCTATGATTGTTGTGGTAGTTGCCGTCAGGATTAACCCAGATGAACGAGCGTGATTTCCTTGACGTAAGTCACAATCTTTGGACGGTTTCGAGAGCATAGGAATCAAAAAAAATTCTATATCCATAATTAACTTTCGATTGATTGCATTTACATCAACCAATTGCCGGATATTTAACTCATATGTTTATAGGGTTAAATAATTTATTTATTGAGTCAAAATATTGACTTTTAATTTATGTATAGATACCCAAAAAATAGTTATTGCGTATAATTTTATCTTCAAAAAGTATATTATTACGTGGTTATTTTGATAAAAATTTACTAGCAAATACCCGTAGTATACATAGAAATATATTTTATCTTTGGAAGCAAAAGGCAAGAGGAAAACTGACCTCTGACAAATGCTGTGACTCGAGAGAACAAGAGTTTAAGACCCCCACTGAACGAAGTTCAGTGGACTCAGAACATGAGGGGTTAGAATCCCTTTCTGTTTTGTCCCTTCTGCCTCCTGCCTCCTTTAATTGTCTATATTGCTGGAAGGACAGTAACTTAAATATTTAAACTTACAACTTCCTGTGGTATGCCCACAAACAGGACAAGGATTTTTTTTGCTGGAATGCTTGCCTTTTTTCGCAGTTCCTGGCATGAGTTTCAGCTCTTGAATACGGCAATTTTAGCTAGCCAAAGTATAGAAATGAAGTTCTTTTGTTATAAAATTGGCTCAATTGGAGATTTATAGCTATTTTTTAGACCTTTAAGGGTATTTTCGCCGATTGGGCAGCTTGTAAAAGATGATGACAAGTCCAGTCCACTAAAGTCATTCCTGATGCTCGTGCTGCGTCCTCAAACATTGTTTGTAAGTGCAATGGCAATGTGAGTGTGAAATACGAGTTCTTTGGTAGAGATTGACAACTGTCAGATTCACTTACATTCCAGCGATATTGCCATCCAAGACATTCCTCGCCTCTTGTTTGAGCATCCTTCTCTAGAAAGCTCAACAAACCGAATTTATAGCAATAGAAGGTGTGGTTATCCTTCACCTGTTCTTTACTGCAAAATTGACAATTCCAACAACTGCGTTTAGGGTCATCTGTTTGTTTTGCACTTTGGGATGGATGTGCTTTTATCAGTTTGGTTGCTGCATCCACACTTTGCTCATTTAAGGCTTTTCGTAAATCACTAGCGGATTTGTCATTACCTTGTTGTCGGAGCTTATCTATTGCTGTGACTACCTTTTTAGCCTTGGAATAGTTACGACCACTACCTAAACCTACAAGCTTTGCTACTTGATCGCGGGTTTGTCCTGGAGACGATACAGGAAAATTTTCCTGAAGCGTTGTTTCTGCACTCCTGCCTAATTTTTTATTAGTAGTAGCTGCTGCTATTTGTTGTCGTTGCTTGGCTTTGGCTTTTTCGATTCGTTCCCAAGCAATGGCTTCACGCACTTTTTGTTCGTTCGTTTTTTTGCGGGCAGCATTTTCCAACAATAGCGCTTCTATTTCAGCTTCTTGATGAGGAAATTCTCTTACTTCGACTGGAATGCGATTCCAACCCAATAACAGTGCAGCTTTCCAATAAGGATGTCCGTTAACGATGGTATTTTCAATGGTTATCAGTAGTGGTCTAGGGTACTGAGCGTTTTTAATTAATCCCATCACATCAGAAACATCCTCTGCTTCTCCATAAATCGACAAATACAACGGATGGGGTTTTATCGAGTTGGGGTCAACTGATTGAAAAATTGAATTGGGTTGGGAAGTCACACTCATAGAAACCCTTATTTTGTAAAGAATTGCCAAAAATCCTGATGCCAGTTACTCTTCACGTCATCAGAAATGCCAGATGTAGTAAAGTAAAATCGAGATAGTTCTCTGGCCCAATAGCTATGAAAATCTTGCCGCTTCATCAAATCCGGAAAAATCTGCCAGCCTCACCAGCTGTTTCTTGGTTGAGTGGCAAGATTAGGTGGGGAAAAATCGCCCCACAAGATCCAAACTCCAACCCAAATATTCCTTTGTGATGGGGCGATTTTTCCGGAGGCTGGCAGATTTTTCTAGGTTTTTACCCAACCCTTCCTCGTCCTGTGTCATGGATTGGCATAGTTAAACGCAATTAGTATAAAAAGTTCATAAGTCTCAAAAACGAGGCATCTGACTTTTTATAACTACGCAAAAATCTCGATTGACTGATTATTTAGTCATATATGTCTAATTAGTTGGACACTTATTCTTAGTAATTTACCGCATTAGGTACGCTCTGATTAGCTTTGACACTAAAATCACACCGAAAAAGTATAAAATCTTAATATGGCAACCAAGGCAGAAAGATTAGCGGAACTCATTAAAGGGCTACGAGGTGCTACATCACAACGTCGTTTCTCTCAACAGTTGGGTGTGAGTAAATCTTGCGTTAATTTCTGGGAATCTGGCTTGGCTTTCCCTGATACTGAAAATCTTGAGAAGCTGGCAGCTTTAAAAGGATGGACGCTGGCAGAATTGCAAACCTACCTGGTAAAAGGAGAGTTGCCGTCTGACGATACATTACAGCAGATTATTACTAAATTGCGATCGCTCCCCACTGAGGCTGTGGTTCAAGTAGTTTCTGTGGGAGTAGAAACCTTAGCAAGCAGAAGCCAGTCTGTACAGGCAGTTATTAAGTAAGTTTGACTTGGGTGAATAGTAGTGATGCCAGCCTTGACATAATTTATGCTCAGTAAAGTCGTTTTTGGCAATATAACTCAGTCGCTTTCTGACGACAGTTTAGTTACGATACAACAGTTTCTAGCAACGACAGTTTTAAATCATCGTCATCTTGATGAATGGATACAGGTAACTGCAAAGTGGTGATACTGGATGAACGAAAACTTTTTTTCAGTGGCTTTGATAGACAGTTTTGCAGCTTGACTAATCGACGCTGCAAGGAGATTCCTTTGTCAGCGATCAAAATGCGTACTGCCAAAGCACGGGTTTTTCTGCTCTTCATCATGATTTGATTGTGTGAGTGTTCAGTAATTTTTGCCTAGTGCGGTAGTCGTGTTTAAATACACGAATGCTTCCCTGTATGAGAAATAATTGAACGATTTCCTTTGTTGCGTTTGATACTTATTACAAGATTTTGCCTAGCCTAAATCCTAAAAAAATCTACCAAAAGTAATAAATAGTGTTGAATAATTTATTGCTCTCTCTTTGGGTAGATGCATGAAGTATATTCTTGACTGAGACATTGTGTATATTTTATACAAGCATTTAACAGAAGATTTTCAATAGAACTACACAAACTAATATGTGGTTAATTGTCAAAGATGATTTTTCTAATTTACACTAAAAATATATATAACAAGAACTTACGTAACACTTGTGAGCAAGGATATTCACCTTGTATTCTTCATCTAAAAATCGAACAAAATTTAATTAATAATTCATTCTAAAATCTATCTTGAAAAAATACAGGTTACAATCGAATGTGTAAATAATGAAACATCTTACATGAACAGTATTATTTTTATCTTAGTGATATAGGTAGCAAATTAATTTTCTATAATTGCTGAAAGCTATTTGCAGCAAGATACTAATGAATTAGCAATTCAGGATACTAGAATGTCATAAAATTTCAGTGTTCGGTTATTATTTATCACTTTAACTACTTAATTTTAAAAAGCATATGTGATCCTTGATCGCCCTAAGACCTTCTCTAAAAGGTTTCACATTACATAAATATCATTGAGCTTAAGTATTAAAAAAATTAAAGCAGAAGCATAATATACATCTTGAGAAAAATCTAATTATTTTAGATCCAAAAAAAATTGTCAAAAAATAGATAAATTATGTATAAATGAAGCAAAGTGCAGGGTTCATCTACAACAGCTTCACTTAAGAGATTCAAGTTGTGCCTTTTGTCTAAATGATAGTTACATCTCAAAGTGTCGGGAGCATCATCGCATAGCGTTGCCGGATAGGGACATTGTGTATTGAAATTATCTCACTTTGAACGTGGGGCTAAATTTGGCATTCGATTATAGAGTTTACCTTTGATGCAACCAATGGAGTATCATTTCGTCTCTACCTCTAAAATTCAAGAGCGTTTAGGTATTTCTGCAAAAGCTCTGGCTGAGTATATCAACAGAGGATTACTAATCGCAGGAGTACATTTCTCTGTTCTTCCTGGAGGACATAAGCGCTATAACGTAGAGTTGTTAACTGACTGGCTTGCTAACCAGCAAGATCCTACTTCCCATCAACGGGCTATAGATTACTATCTCAAGTCATTGCCTTGCAATCAAGCAAGGAAACGAGCTAACTAAGAAAATCGTGAGTTTTGGGTTGGTGAATTACAATCCCAGCATATGAATCTAGGAGCACTTTAACATCGTGCCCTGTGGACTGAGCAATCACCACAGGATTTTCACCATTTTGAAGCCAATGGGAAATTAATGTAGAACGAGTTGTGTATGGTTTTCGATATGGAACTTTTACTGATTGCAATATTGCTTTCCATACTCGTTTGCAAAAATTATTATCGTTCATTGGGCCACCTTTCGGTGCTGGGAAAACTAAAGCTTCGTCTTTCCATTGCGATCCACGCCGATTCAGCAAAATCTCCTGCACACGTTGAGAAAGTTTTACATATCTAGCCTTCTCATTTTTTGTATCCTTACGTGTTCCTCTGACAAAGGATTCTCCAATCCACATTACAGAGCAATCGTCTGAAAGGTGCTTCCACTGTAGCCCGATCGCTTCTCCAGGTCTACAGCCAGTCAAAAACATGAACTCCACATAGTCTGCATAGTGGCAATAGTGTGGGTGATTACGAAAGCCTTCAAGAATTGCCAGACATTCTTGTTTAGTAAAAGGTTTTGGGCGAGCTTTTGGGGGAACTTTTAATGCTGAAAGTACTTCAGCCCAAGGGTTGGGGTTGCTTTCTCTAAGCATCTTCTGTTTGATTGCCCAATTCCAACAGGACTTCAAAACCGATAAGCGATCGCGAACTGTAATCGGCTTTTGTCGTTCCAAAAGAAATTGCTTAAACTTCTCAGCATGTGTTTCGTTAATGTCGTGTGCAAGCTTATTTTTGAAAACTTCGCTTAGGTGATCGGCAATGATTTTGTACTTAGTCAGCGTTTGGGTATCTAAAGAACTACGTTTGCTGTCGGTAAATCGTTCCATTAACTCTGACGCATTTAAACGGTCGGTTCTTTGATCATCTGGTTTGTACTTGTTGAGAGTGCGGTCGAAGTTGTTGCTGATAATATCATTAGCGATAGTAGCTGCTTTGCTGGTAGCTACGTTACGAGCTGTAACTCCATCTGGTAGCCCCAAGTATAGATAGTAAGCTTTTCCTTCGTATAACCAATACAGTCTCAACCGACCGTTGCTAGACTGAACCTTGACTAATTCTTTGCTGGATTTGCGTGGCATATTTGCCCCGATTCTAGATAATCTTTATCTAGTAATTATCTAGGATTATCCAGATTTGCCACATTTTCAGCTATAATTATTGACAATAGAGGCATCTAAAATTCCTGGTTCAAAAACCTGGAAACCCTACGCCTGTATAGATTTGAGCTTAATGGAGAATAGGAGACTCGAACCCCTGACCTCTGCGGTGCGATCGCAGCACTCTACCAACTGAGCTAATTCCCCTTATTTTAAGATTTTGGTTATCCTAATCTTTTTTTTCACCATTTTTTATTATATCATTACTCTGCCTTTGATTTTAACTCTTTTTGAGAAAAAATTTCTATCACTCGTTCTAGTTCCAAATCTGTCAGATAATCCACAGTCCAGTTACAGCAACGCTGTAGCATATGAAATGGGTACGTATTCGCCACACCCAATACCTGCATTTGCGCTGCTTTTGCGGCTTGGATACCTGCGGGGGTATCTTCAATGGCTAAACATTCCTGTGGTTGCAGATTTAAATCAGGGTATTTTTGGTTGAGACGTTTTACAGCCAAGAGATAACCATCGGGTTTTGGTTTGCTGGTAGTGATATCATCACCAGCGACTATCACAGAAAAATGTTCGGCTAGGTTAGCGCCCTCCAGTACTAAATCTATTTCCTTGGCAATTGCACCACTAACTAGCCCTAATTTGAGATGGCGCGAACGCACTTGAAATATCAAGTCGTCTAAACCTGAATACAAAGGCAATTTTTCTAATTTCTCTAGTTCTAAGATATAGTTCTGCGCCTTGCGGTTGAGTAACTGAGTTAAATATTCTTCACTGACGACTCTACCACGATTATCTAACAATTCTTGGAAAAAAGCGCGATCGCTCCTTCCTAAAGAAGCTTGACGCTCTTTGTCACGTAGGGGTTGGAGATTTTCCGCAATCAAAATCTCATCGATCAATTTCAGGTGGATTCGCTCATCGTTAATGATAACACCATTAAAATCAAATAAAACTGCTTTTAAACTCATGCTCTTATGCCAAAAACTGGGGAACCTAAATCCTCCAAATCACTGCTATCTGTGGATTTTGATACGTACTGACGAACTTTTTTGTGAATAGTGACATCTGCTTTAGACAAAGGTTTAACGCCGCTATTTACCTGATGTATCCACCAAACATCCTGGGTGGGTAAGGTTGCAAATCCGGCTTTACCCATACTTTCATCCAGATTAAAAGTGGCATACTCGCGAAGATATGGCTCCTCAATAACATCATTGAGCCATTCTAGCTGACGCAGGGCCTTTTGATGACTATCTAAAATCAATAGTTGTCCACCTACTACGAGTAAACGAAAACATTCTTGCACAATTGCTTGGGATACAGTCGTAGGGATTTCCCGAAATAGTAAACTAGTTGTGACTAAATCAAAAGCCGCATCAGGGAAGGCTGTTTTTTGTGCATTACCATGTCGCCAAAGTATATCTAAACCAGCACTTGTGGCTTTATGATCTGCTATAACCAACATATAAGCAGATAAATCTAATCCGATTACCTCCGCTTGGGGGAAAGCGTGTTTCAACATCAAGGTAGTCGAACCTGTACCGCAACCCAAGTCAAGTATGCGTCGGGGTTGAACCTGAATTGCATTAATCAAAGCTTGACGTACCAGGGTTTCGTTAGGCGGCAACAGGTATTGCATAATTGCATCGTAGGAAACTACTACCTTGGGATTGAGATAACCGCCCTCAATGCCGCGAAATTTATGGTTACTGTAGTAAGAGGGAATGACAACATCGGATCGTTGAAAGCGATCGCTCTGTTTTTTCCAGTCTATACTTAGTGCATAACGTTCTAACCCCTCTTCATCAATCAAAAATCGGACTACAGGGGATAAAAAACGTTCCCAGAATAGATTTTGCGGAATCGCCATAGGATTGGGCTGTTACAACCACGGTAATATTCTTTACAAATTTTAATATATTTCTCGCGATCGCAGTTGCTTATTGCTTAAGTTGACAGATGTAAATCATGTATACTACATTTGTAGTATATCAGTTAAAGCTGCAAAAAACTGCAACAGCCTCCAGAACCTTGAGGAAGCCAAGCAAAAACCCACAAATAATGTAAATTTATACAATTTATCATGACCAATAACCGTGATTTTACTTTACATTTCCAACTACACTGACAAAACTCGAAATAACGAAAATTATGCCCTACGAAAAGTTAGAAATTACTACCCCAACACCAGTATTATCTTGGGCGAATCACCCTTTAGGGACAGATGAAACCAAGATGGCGAAGAATGTAGCCTCATTGCCATTTGTCTTTAAACACGTAGCATTGATGCCAGATGTGCATTTAGGTAAAGGTGCTTTAGTTGGTTCTGTACTAGCCACAAAAGAAGCCATTATTCCTGCTGCTGTAGGGGTCGATATTGGTTGCGGAATGGCTGCGATCAAAATGCCATTTACTGGTGAAAAACTAGAAGGAAAACTAAAGAAAATTCGCTTAGATATTGAAGCAGCAATTCCTACTGGATTCAACGAAAACAAAGAGGTTGAAAAATCTGTTACTAATTGGCAACGTTGGAGTGATTTTAAAGATTTGCATCGCGGTGTGCAAAATCTTGAAAGTAAAGCGATGAAACAAATGGGTTCTCTGGGAGGGGGTAAAAGATTGCTCCTTACTGTAGTAATGCAGTAATCAAAACTCGTCCAAATCGGTGAAGGCTGAGATTGCTAATACCGAGGGAAGCGGTAAAACGCCCCGTAGAGAGCAGAGGGACTTGAGCATCCTATTTATTTAGGATGAAGGTGTGCTCCGAACTATACCGAATAAGAAGGTATAGAATCAAGCAGAAATGACTTGATCGATTGCAAATTTCATCTATGATATTATGGTTTCATGTAACCCACTGATATCAATCTCGACAATCCCTATTACGCCTACTTATTTGGGTTCATTCAAACTGATGGTCATCTGTACAATAACACTCGTGATCGAGGTCGTCTAAGTATAGAAGTCAACAAGAGAGATGAACATATATTGTGGGCTTTCAAGAGTCTAGTACCGTTTCATTCTTCAATCACTGAGCGTGTACGTAACACTAACTTTAGTGCTAATCATACATCAGTTATTTGGAGAGTTTATGATAAACGATTTCGAGATTATCTTGAATCATGGGGTTTATCAAATGGTTGTAAGTCGGAGTTAATCAAACCTCCTAGTTGTAGCTTCTCAAAAGTAGATTACTTTAGAGGTCTCATAGACGGAGATGGATCACTAGGGCTGACTTCCAAAGGGTTTCCCTTTCTCTCTTTGGTTACTTCTAGCTCACATATTGTTGTTGAGTACAGAGAATTAATTAGCCAAATTACTGGCAAAGTCAAGACTTCTAAGAGAAATACTAGAGATAGCATTTACAACATAGTCGTGTACAAAGAAGATGCTCAACTATTAGCAAAGCATTTGTACTACGATGGCTGTCTAGCTTTAACTAGAAAGCTCATCAAAGCTAATGAAGTCTTAAGTTGGAGCCGTCCTCCTAATATGAAGTGTATCAAGAACCGAAAATCTTGGACACCTGAAGAAGATGAGTACATTACTAACCATTCAGTTGAGTGTTCGATGAAAGTGCTAGGCAGAAGTCGAAACAGTATTGAAATAAGACTGTGGAGATTAAATAAGCAAAGCAAGCAATCAGTAACAAATTGAACCATTTTATCGAGGTTTGTCTCGATACAGAGAACTACGTTTGGTTGATGCTGCATTCTGGTTCGCGCAACATTGGCAATAATTTAGCCCAGTGCCATATTAATTCAGCTAAAGAATTAGCAAAAATGGTAGGTAATAACTTACCCGATCCAGATTTAGCGCATTTTGTAGCTGGTACACCAGAATTTGAGGCTTACTGGAATGATTTACAATGGGCGCAGGAATATGCGCGTTTCAATCGTGATGTAATGATGGCAAGATTTAAGCGCATTATCGAAAAACATCTGACAGGAGGTAAAGCAACTAAACCCTTATTACAAGTAAATTGTCATCACAATTATGCCGAAAAGGAAGTACATTTTGGCGAAGATGTGTATGTTACTCGTAAAGGTGCAGTTCGTGCCCAAATTGAAGACTATGGGATAATTCCTGGCTCAATGGGAGCGAAATCTTTCATTGTTAAAGGTAAAGGTAATGCTCATAGTTTCTGTTCTTGCAGTCACGGTGCAGGGCGTTTGTTGTCTAGAAATAAGGCAAAAAATGTCTACACACTTGATGATTTAATTGAGCAAACTAAGGGTGTAGAATGCCGGAAAGATGAGGATATCTTAGATGAAATTCCCGGTGCTTATAAGCCGATAGAACAAGTAATGGCAAATCAAGCAGATTTGGTTGAAGTTGTAGCCACACTCAAGCAAGTCTTGTGTGTTAAGGGATAAATTACGTAAGGGCACAGGATTGCTGTGCCCTTTTGATAATTTAATATTCAAAGTGTGTATTTAATTTAAATGAAATACACTGTAAATAAATGATTGTTTTAAGCGAATCTACCGAACAAATAGAAGCATCCGCCAGCGCGAATGAAAATAAATTCATGACTGATGCTGCTCAAATATTGGGCTTCAAAGTCTACCATATACCGAGAGATTTTGAACGTTGTGGCACAGCAGAAAATGCTTTATGGCATATTCCTGAATATGCTCAAGAAACTGCTGGAATTTGGGTAGGATATATTCCTGAGTTAGAGCGGTACGAAGCTATATATCAAGCGGCTTTGGCTAAGAAGATAAAATTACTCAACACTCCGTTAGAGCATCAGACAGCACTAGAATTTGATTTGTTTTACCCGCATTTACAAGGATTAACGCCCGATAGTGTAGTTATTACATCGACGCAGGAATGTATCAAAGCAGGTGAATTATTAGGATTTCCTGTATTTATTAAAGGCGCGGTGCAATCAAGAAAGCAACAAGGATGGGAGTCTTGCGTAGCGAATAATCAAGACGAATTAGTCAAGTTAACAGAATGGTTATTAAAACTCAAATATGGTTCACGAGGTAGAGTGATTGTCAGAAAGTTAGTGAAGCTGCGATATCGACGTTTAGCGCCTAATGGTTTTCCTATGGGAAGAGAATTTAGATGCTTTATTTATAATCATCAAATTCTCAATTATGGATATTATTGGGATGGTAAGGATGATTTGAGCAAGTTATCTCCACAAGAAGAAAAGCAAGTTTTAAACTTGGCACTTCTAGCATCTGAACGTCTTGGAGTTCCCTATGTGGCAATTGATATTGGGCAATTAGAAACTGGAGAATGGATTGTAATAGAAACAGCAGATGCTCAATTTGCTGGGATTTGTCACATTCCTGCACTTGAATTATGGAGTAAATTAAAAGATATTTATTAAAGCATATAGGGGAAATTAATATTCAGAGATGAACCGCCAAGTACGCCAAGTACGCCAAGGAAGATAAAAGTACTCATTATGTGAAAGTTTATAGAAAATTGGTATTATATATTTTGTTATTTTATTAGGAATATATAACTATTTATGATACCCCGTGTCAGAGCGCCAGAACTACCACAAAATTATTCTTGGTTTAATACAGAGAAACCATTATCTATTAAACAACTCAAGGGTAGAGTTATAATATTAGATTTTTGGACATACTGTTGTATTAACTGTTTACATATCTTACCAGACTTGAAATATTTAGAACAAAAATATCAAGATAGCCTGACAGTTATTGGTGTCCACTCTGCGAAATTTGATAATGAAAAAGAAACGGAAAATATTCGTCAAGCAATATTACGCTATGACATCGAACATCCTGTTATAGTAGATAGTGGTTTTCGGGTTTGGCAAGAATATGCTGTACGTGCATGGCCTACCTTGATGATTATTGATCCTGAAAGTTATGTCATTGGTTATGTTTCTGGTGAAGGACATCGTGAAGCTTTAGATGAACTAATTACCAAGCTAATTCAAGAACATCAACAAAAAGGTACAATTAATTTCCAAGAACTCAGTCTGAATTTAGAAAAACAACGCCAACCATTAATTACACCTCTGGCTTTTCCTGGTAAAGTTTTAGCGACTTCAGCAGGTTTATTTATTGCTGATTCTGGACATCATCGTTTAGTGATGAGTAGTTTTGCTGGGGAAATTCTGCATGTAATTGGTACAGGGAAATCTGGTTTAATTGATGGTAATTTTAGTGAGGCACAATTTTCTGCACCTCAAGGAATGGTATTTGATGCAGATGAACAAATTCTTTATGTTGCTGATACAGAAAATCATGCTTTACGGCGAGTGGATTTGCAGCGCCAGGTTGTAGAAACGATTGCGGGAACTGGTGAACAAAGTCGGAATATTCGTCCTCATGGTGGCGCTGGTTTGGAGATTCAGTTAAATTCTCCTTGGGATTTGGTAAAGGTAGGAAATACCCTGTTGATTGCAATGGCGGGAAATCATCAAATCTGGGAAATGGATTTAGCAACTGGGGTAATTAAAACTTATGCTGGTATGGGTGCAGAAGCTTGTATTGATGGTTCGTTGAATGAATCTGCTTTTGCTCAACCTAGTGGTATTAGTAGTAATGGCGAAGAGTTATTTATTGCTGACAGTGAAGTAAGTTCAATTCGCGGTGTGGGAATAGTGGAACCGCGTTTAGTGAGAACGGTGTGCGGTAGTGGTGATTTATTTGGCTTTGGCGATGTGGATGGACAAGGTGAAAATGTGCGGTTACAGCATTGTTTGGGGGTGGAGTATTCTGAGAATTATTTATGGGTAGCTGATAGTTACAATCATAAGATTAAATTAGTGAGTCCTAGCACGGGGAATTGTCAAACAATTTTGGGTGATGGTGCGATGGGTTTGCAGGATGGTGTGGGGAAGAATACGCGATTTTTTGAACCTTCGGGATTGAGTGTTATGGGGTCAAATTTATATATTGCTGATACTAATAATCATGTAATTCGCTGTGTGGATTTGAATAAGTTTGAGGTGACGACGTTGAAGTTTAAGAGTTTGTGTGCGCCGGATGTTTGTGTGCCGGCTAATTTGTAGGATTATGTTTCACGCAGAGGCGCGCAGGGTAGTACAAGAACCCCACCCCCAACCCCCTCCCCGCAAGCGAGGAGGGGGCTATGATATATCTCATGTGATGAGGAAAAGCTATAAAGTAAAAATAATTCAAGGTGCGTTAGCCTTCGGCATAACACACCCTAAGAATTGTTGATTAGAGTTTTAAAGCTATATCTTCCAACTTCTCATTAGTAATTATAAATTTATCTGCCTTGATACCTTTAGGAGTATCGAATAGTAAATCTATAGAACGAGCTTCACCTGGAGCAAAAGGTTTACCTGCCAAATTAATATCATATTTGCTCTCTCTCTCTTTAGTATCGTATTTGTTGCCTTTTGAGTCAACTAACTTTGAAAGTACAAGATAAACCCATGCATCTTCTTGTCGTTGTCTTTTACCACTTGTGTTTTTAAGGGTTACGGAAACCACTGTCCAAACTTCGGCTGCTTCATATGTTCGGTACTTTCCTTCAATTTTCTGTCCTGCATATTTAATACCTGTAACTTTAATTTCCCAACCTTTAAGATTAACTTTGCCTTTGACTGCTTTTGAAGTTGCTTCAACTTTAGGAGTATCAGCAGCATTTGCTTGAGATGATGAAGGCTCTACTTTTGCTTACTGCGAAGGTGTACAGGCTGAAATTATCAGTAATAATGCTGCAATAGATAGGTATTTAAGGTTCTTCATGCTTGCACTCTGGTTAGATATCAAAACTTCTTTCTGTCTTTTGAAAGGTTCGTTATTATAGTTCCCAGAATTTTATCAACATTAACAAATGATAAAATTTACTAGGCTGAAGCCTATCTTCTACATCACCCAATGCGAACAATGGAAATCAGCCAAATATTTTCTGTGATTGCGTTCGCGTAGCGTCTCGTAGAGAGGAACGAAGCAATCGCAAAGACTGGGATTGCTTCGTTCCTCGCAATGACATCTTACGTTTAAGTATGCCCGTCTACTTATTTCACGCAAAGGCGCAAAGGCGCAAAGTTTTTTAGGTGGTTTATTTCAGTATTTTTACCGGATTGATGTGAAAAAATGCGGATTAAAATATTTAGTTAAAATTATCACCTAGACATTGGGTACATTGTGATGAATAATAACTTTACTCCCCTAGATTGTGATGACGACATCATTCTAATTGCTACAGACAGTTTTACGGTAAGTAGGTTAAAAGAGTTGGTTATAAAAGGAATTAGAGAAAAGCAACCTTTGAATTGTGGTAGTAACGTTACTGTTGCAACTTTATATTTTATTTCTCACTTTCAAAGTTTTAAAATTTATGAGCAAGATATTTCTATAGATTTAATCAAGTTCCAAGTTGTAAAACAATGTAAATTATTAAAAATAGGCAGTAAAGGTTGGGAGTCAGGAGAAATAACAATAATTTTGTCTATTTCACCCAATGGAAAAAAAAAGATAATGTAGATCTAGAATTTTATTCCAATGAGCTAACTGAACCTGAATCGCCTTTAGATGATATTCGCAAAATGATGCAAACAACATGAAAAACATTCTCCATATTACGCAAGCTGAACAATGGGAAGATGCAAAAATTATCGGTAGCTATCGGGCTGATTCTCTGGATATTGAGGGGTTTATCCATTGTTCGGAAGCTAATCAAATAGTTAAGGTGGCTAATAGGTTTTTCTTTAATCAAAAGGGTTTGGTATTACTATTTATTGATGCTGATAAAGTTCAGGCGGAAGTTCGTTATGAGGAGGCGGAAATCGGTGAGTTATTTCCGCATATTTATGGGGAGTTAAATATTGATGCTGTGTTTGGGGCGATCGCTTTTGACTCTGGAGAAGATGGTATGTTTGAGTTGCCGCCAGAGGTTGTAGATTTAGGTTAAGGAACTGCACCAGGCGCAGAGGGCGCGGAGGAGGAGGGATGGAGAGTCAAGGGTTTGATGTGGGTGAGTATGTGGATCGGATGGCGTTGCTGGTGGATTTGCGGTTGCGGGATGAGTATCGTGATGGGGTGGTGGCAAATTTTGAGAGAATTAAAGCGATCGCTTCTCTTGTTAATGAATTCCCTATACCGGAAGATATTGAAGTTGCACCCATATTTGAACCATGAATGATGCTGTATCCATAGCTGCGGCTGTGCGTGAGGGTAAAATTAGCGCGGTGGAGGTGACTCAGGCGGCGTTGGCTAAAATTGCTGCACGCGATCGCGAATTGAATTGTTTTACGGCGATAATTGCGGAAGCGGCTTTAGCAGATGCAAGCAGAATTGACGGGGAAGTTGCCCAAGGTAATGATCCTGGGGTGTTGGCTGGTGTGCCTTTTGCAGCGAAGAATCTCTACAATATCGCTGGGTTGACGACTTTAGCCGGTGCGAAAATTAATGCGGAAAATCCCCCAGCTAAGGAAGATGCAACAGCAGTGGCGCGGTTGAAGCAGGCTGGTGCGGTGTTGGTTGGTGCTGTAAATATGGATGAGTACGCCTATGGGTTTGTGACGGAAAATTCCCATTATGGTGCAACTCACAATCCCCATGATTTACAGCGTGTGGCTGGGGGTTCTTCTGGTGGTTCAGCTGCGGCGGTGGCGGCGGATTTGGTTCCGTTAACGCTGGGTTCTGATACTAATGGTTCGATTCGTGTGCCGGCGGCTTTTTGCGGGATTTTTGGTTTAAAACCGACTTATGGTAGGTTGTCTCAGGCTGGGGTAGCTTTATTTTCTACCAGTCTCGATCATGTTGGACATTTTGCGCGTTCGGTAAGGGATATTGCTACAGTATTTGATATCCTCCAAGGTGCAGACGATCGCGATCCGGTATGTACAAAACGTCCCCCTCAATTATGTTTACCACAACTCAATCAAGATATATCTGGTATCAAAATTGCGATTGCTGATGAGTATTTTGCTAGGGGTGCAGCGCCGGAAGCATTGGCAGCATTAGAACAGGTAGCAAAAGCTTTAGATGTGAATGAGTATGTGACGATACCAGAGTCAGCCAGGGCTAGAGCAGCAGCATTTGTGATTACAGCCAGTGAAGGGGCAAATCTGCATTTAGATAAATTGCGATCGCGTCCCGAAGATTTTGATATTGCTACGCGCGATCGCTTTTTGGCTGGGGCGTTAATCCCCAATCAATGGTATTTGCAAGCACAGCGGTTTAGAAGATGGTATCGCGATCGCCTCCGGGAAATATTTAAAAATGTCGATATCATTCTTGCGCCCACTACACCAATTGCTGCTCCATTAATTGGGCAACAAACTATGATTTTAGATGGTGAGGAATTGTTAGTTCGTCCCCATCTCGGCTTATTTACCCAACCATTATCTTTTATTGGTTTACCTGTGTTATCGGTGCCAATTGTGCGCCCAAATTCTCTACCTTTAGGTGTGCAATTAATCGCTGCACCCTACAATGAAGCGTTAATTTTAAAAGTTGCATCTGTGCTGGAAGCCAAAGGTGTGGTATCAGCACCAGTGGTTTAACGCTGGGCAGAAGTCCCCAGCAAGGGAAAAATCCGACATGTAGCAAATACAACTACCCAAAATAGCCTTGATCTGTAATATCAAGTCCGGGTAATTAGTTATGATTCCCATAGTCACTGCACCCCACCCCTTAATCCCCTCCCCGCTTGCGGGGAGGGGAGACAAAGCGTCGCTTTGTCGGGGTGGGGTTCTTGGGATTTAGTAAGTAATCAAGCGGACATGATATAAGACAAAAGCACAAAAAGCATACCTCTTGCGGTTGTTGGTGAGTAGTTCATGAATTACAAGTTCAGTCTTAAGGGAGTTCCCGATAAGGGCGGAATTTGAATTCAATAGAAAAGACCGTGTATGCATACGGATGAAAATTCATGAAACGCGACGCCAGTGGTAAGTTTGTTAGCAATTGGAAGGAAGAAATAAAACAACGGGTTAGCTTATCTCTGACGAATACAGCTTGGCGATCGCTCGATGAGGCGGCTCATAAGCGAGGAATTTCTCGTTCGGAGATGATTGAATTTATTGCCCGTAGCTTTGGTGATGAAGCCGATCCCGATGATAATTGTTTTAGGTGTATTACGCAGCCGGAAGCGATCGCCAATTTACAACGTCAAAAACAAGATTTAGAAGCTTTATTAGACAATGCGCCCGATGCGATCGCTCGGTTCGATGCGCAAATTCGTTACCTCTATGTTAACCGGGTTGTGGAGGAAGTTCTGGGATGTTCCCGAGATGTACTACTTGGTAAATCGCTGGCGGAAGTTATCTCAGATCCAATTTATCGGTTTTGGGAAGAGCATTTAAGACTGGTGTTTGCGACAGCTCAACAACAAGAGATTGAATTTGAATTTACCACTCCGTTTGGGATACGATTCTATCAGGCTCGGTTAGTTCCAGAATTAGATAGTGAAGGAACGCCCATATCAGTTGTCGTCATTAGCCGAGATATTACCGCCAGCCGGGAAGCCCAACAACAGCACAGTCAACTGTTTGCGGCTCAAGAAACTGAGCGCCAAGTAACAACGATTCTGGAAAGTATTACGGATGCCTTTGTCGCTTTTGATAGCAATTGGCGCTACACCTATGTAAATCAGGCAGCGGCGAAAATTCTTCAGAAAACGCCAGATGAAATCCTGGGAAAGCATGTTTGGCTTGAGGTATTTCCGGAGTTAGTAGGTAGTATATCGTATCAAGAAATCCATCGCGCAGTTGCCGAACAAGTCCCTGTTTCTTGGGAAGAATTTGGTGAGCCTGTTCAGTGTTGGATAGAAGTTCATGCCTATCCATCTGCTGAAGGTGTGGCGATTTATTTCCGTGATATCACACAACGCAAACAAGCCCAGGCGGAACAGGAACGATTATTGCAAGAGTTGGAAACCGAACGCAAGCGGTTTGAAGCGGTGTTGCGACAAATGCCAGCAGGTGTGATGATTGCTGATGCTGCTTCTGGCAAACTGGTTCTGACTAACGAACAAGCCAAACAGATTCTGGGGTACGGCTATGAACAGTCGCTAGAACTGGAGGAATATGAGCTGATTGTGCCATTTACAGCCCTGCGCGGTAATGGCGAGATCTATGCTACTAATGAGTATCCCTTGGTGCGATCGCTCTTGAGGGGTGAAGCGATCGCCAACGAAGAAATCGAGCTACATCACAGTGATGGTAGCCATATTTTTATTACTGTCAATTCTGCACCAATTCGCAATCAGCAAAATCAAATTGTGGCAGCTGTTACCGTCTTCCAAGATATCACCGCACGCAAGCAGGCGGAAGCCAAGCTAAGACAGCAAGCTGAGATTTTAACAAATCAGCAGCGGTGGTTAGAAACAGTCTTAGATTTGATGCCCACACCAATGGTGTTTATTGAACCAGAGACAGCAAAAATCACCTTCGCCAACCGGATGGCGAATGAATTAGCAGGCGGTGACTTAGCGAAACACAAATCTGTTGGCGAATATCCCCAAGCTTCTTATTGCACCGATGACAACGGGGTGCGCATTCCCACCGCCAGAATGCCTGCGGTACTCATCGCCCAAGGAGAACGGTTACAAAACTATCAGGTAAACTGGCATTCTTCTAAGGGAATACGCGCAACTTTATGCTGGGGTGAAACCTTACCCGCCATGTATGGGCATCCGGCTATAGGCATTTGTATGTTTCAGGATGTAACTCGACTCAAAGAAATTGAAGACAACCAGAGGCACACAGAAGAACGCCTACAGCTTGCTTTATCTTCGGCGCAAATAATTGCTTGGGACATAGATTTGCTCGCCAATCATGTAGTATGTTCGCCCAATGCCGTGGATGTATGGGGCATTCAAGCAGGGACAGTAGAAGGTTTTTTTGCGATTATTCATCCAGACGATCGCCCACAGGTAATACAAACGGTGCAACGCGCGATCGCCGGCGAACCAATCTACAATTTAGAATATCGGGTAATTACCCCAGACGGGGCGATCCGCTGGTACAACGGGCAAGGGCAAGTTTATCGCGATCAAACTGGGCGGGCAATCCGCATGACTGGCGTTTCCGTGGAAATCACCCAACGCAAGCAAGCTGAACAGGAAAGAGAACTGGCACAGCGCCAACTGACAACGATTTTTGAAACTTCTCCGGTAGGAATTGCGCTGTTAGATGGCCAGCAGCGATATATTGCCATTAATCAAGCTTTAGCCACAATCAACGGACTCAAGCGCGAACAACACTTTGGGCGTTCAATTGCCGAAGTTTTTGGTGAATCCGATGCCAATATAGTGGAAATTTTTCACTCGATTTACACCACAGGCAATCCCTTTATCTGCCCCAATTTAGCAATCAACGTTCCCGCACGTAGCGATCGCTCCCCCGGTTACTACAATGTATACTATCTACCCACAAAAACCTCAACACATCAGGTAGAACAGGTATTAGCCTATGTTTTAGATGTCACAGAGCAAGTAAAGTTAGAGCATGGTCAACGCTTTCTATCTCAAGCGAGTGCAGTCCTGGCTTCATCCCTGGATTACCAAACTACCTTAGAGCAAGTAGCACAGCTGATAGTACCTGAGTTGGCAGATTGGTGTACAATCCACATGGTTACAGAAGATGGTGGAATTGAGCAGATTGCGATCGCCCACACCGACCCAGCCAAACTCGAATGGGCGCATCAAATTAACGAGAAATATCCCCTGAATCCCGAAGAGCCGCGTGGTGCAGCATTGACATTGCGAACCGGGCGATCGGATTTTTTAACCGATATTCCCGATGAATTACTTGTCCAAGCCGCCCGCGATTCAGAACATTTAGAAATTTTGCGCGAGGTTGGGTTTAAATCGGTAATGACAGTACCGCTACGCACCCAAACCCGAATTTTCGGTGTCATTTCCTTTATTGCTGCCGAATCTGGCAAACAATATGACCAGAGCCATTTACAACTAGCAGAAGAACTAGCTCACCGAGCTTCCTTAGCAATTGACAATGCCCAATTGTACCGCACAGCGCAACGAGATCGCGCCAAAGCCGAAGCCGCCAACCGCATCAAAGACGAATTTCTCGCCGTTCTCTCCCACGAATTGCGATCGCCCCTGAATCCGATTCTCGGCTGGACAAGAATGCTCCGGACTCAGCGCCTAAATCCCACAAAAGTCAACCTCGCCTTAGAAACAATCGAACGCAACGCCCAGCTGCAAGCCCAATTAATTGAGGATTTGTTGGATGTCTCCCGCATTCTCCAAGGCAAAATTACTTTAAATATCGCTCCCGTTAATTTAGTTGCCACAATTGAAGCAGCCACAGAAACAGTCAGACTAGCAGCAGCAGCCAAAAGCATTCAAATCCAGACTAAAATCAACCAAATCACCGGCAGCGTTGCTGGGGATAGTAACCGCCTGCAACAAATTGTCTGGAATTTAATCTCCAATGCTGTGAAGTTTACACCTTCAGGGGGAAGAATTGAAGTAAAATTAGAGCAGGTTGACATGTATGCGCAAATTCAAGTCAAAGATACAGGAACTGGTATCAGCCGAGAATTTTTACCTCATGTGTTTGAATACTTCCGCCAAGAAGACGGTACAAGTACACGTAAATTTGGCGGACTGGGTTTGGGACTAGCGATTGTCCGCCATTTAACTGAACTGCATGGCGGAACCGTTCACGCAGAGAGTTTAGGACAGAATTTAGGTGCAACATTCACCGTGCGACTACCTTTAAATCCAATCGCCCAGAAACTATCAGGCGGGAGCAGTCATTCACTACCAACCAACCTCACAGATATTCAAATATTGGTTGTAGATGATGATAGAGATATGCGTGAATTAGCAGCTTTCATCCTCACCCAAGCAGGCGCACATGTCACCACAGCCGCTTGTGCAACCCAAGCATTGAGTATGTTGAATCAATCTCTCCCCGATTTGCTACTATGTGATATCGGGATGCCAGACACTGATGGTTATTCCCTGATGCGGCAAATTAGAAAATGCTCACCCGAACAGGGAGGAACCATCAAAGCGATCGCCCTGACTGCTTACGCCGGAGAAATCAACCAGCAACAAGCCTTAGCCGCCGGATTTCAGATCCATATCACCAAACCGATTGATCCCGATGAGTTAGTGCAAACAATTGTGCAATTGCTGAATCGCGATCGCTAACGGATGGCACAATAAGAGCGATCGCTCTTCCAGTTCCCTCCTCTCACGCAGAAGGAGAGAAAGGACTTTGGCAGGAGTGTTGAATAAAGCTAACAATCGGGAAACTATAAGCACATGCTAGCCATTCATATCATGTCCGGGTAATTAGTTATGATTCCCATAGTCATTGCACCCCACCCCTTAATCCCCTCCCCGCAAGCGGGGAGGGGAGACAAAGCGTAGCTTTGGCGGGGTGGGGTTCTTCGGATTTAGTAAGTAATCAAAAGGACATGATATCACGGGAAAATCCCACAACCAAACATAAAAAACTCTCTTTCCCATGCCCCTTGACCCATGCCCCATGCCCATTTTCCAGTAAAGAAGATATACTACTTTTGTGCTTTTCTTTACATGGTATTAAGTATGACATTTACACCAAAGCTGGAAGATATTCAATACAATAACTTAAAAGAAGTCAAGTTAGGCAGAGTACAACCATCAGGAGATATATACAATCTGGAATTACCAATATTTCAACTACGTAGTTTTCTCGAACCCTACGAAACTTTGCTCGGTAATTTAATACAACAATTAACCGATTTAGTTAATCATAGTTTAAATCTAAACTTTGATAATGCTCATCATATTTTAAATATTATTAGACAAACTTCTGAAGTTGATTTTGTATTCATATTGGGCATCGAACAACAAGATAATTGGTATGTTAAATCACATAGCAAACCCGATCCAAATCTAGACCATAACTTTTATTTTAATACTTTCAACTCACATATTTTACCTACTATTTCCCGATTAGCAATTTTTAACCCTGGTTATCATGGTATTTATCGACTACATGAAGATAAAAATGGTGAGAGCAGAGCTTTTGTACTTATACCTTTAAAAAGTCTACCCGAAGCTGAGGTAATTGTGGTTTGTGGTATCCCCCAAGATTCCTATCTTTTGGGAGATATATACGGGCGGATATTATCAAGCTTTTATCACGCTTGTCATAAATTCTCGTATAATCCGGCATTAGTAGAAGCAGCTATTCTTGATGATCTAAAGAAAGATTTTGGATTTGTGGCAGCAAATTTATATGAACGCAGATTTCAACTATTTTGTGAGCGTCTGCAAAGAATGATAGTTTATTTTGAACCAGTTCTGCATTTAGATGCTGACGAATTATTTATCAGCAGTTGGGAAGCTTTAGCCAGAGATCCCGATACCTTAACCGCGCCTGTAGATTTATTTCAGGCTGCGGAAATGTGGGGGCCAAGATTTACCATTGAACTCGACCAATATTTTCTCAGAACTGCTACTTATAGTTATCAAGAAGCGAGAAAAAAATCCCAACAAAACAGATCTAAAGATATAGTACCATTATCAGTTAACGTTTATCCAGAATCTTTAATCAGAACTGCTTATTTTCAAACAGTCCGTCAAGTTCTGCAAGAAAAAACGATTACATCTAGAAATCTCATCTTGGAAATTTCTGAAAAAACCGAAATCCCACAATTTAATGATGGTGTGCGGTTGAATTCACCTTTAAGATTTTTCAAGCATAAATTGCTGGAATATGTGAAACAATTACATATTAGATTTGCCATTGATGACTTTGGAGTTGGTTACGCTTCAGTTTCTCGTTTAGCCGGATTGAACCCATCCCATGTCAAAATCGATCGCAATATTTTGGATCATCAACCTTGTGATATAATTATTCGCTTTGTGCATGAATTAGTAGGAGCAAATAATCTCAATCCCTCGAATGTAATTGTCGAAGGTATAGACGAAACTACGCCGATTAGCTTACATCGGCTACAAGAAATTGGTGTGAAATATATTCAAGGACATATTGTCGGTAAACCCAGTCCAGAAATTTATCGGTTGAGTAAAGAAAAGTACGATGACTTGAGAAGAATGATTTTAGAGGATGTCTGAAAACTTTTTAGTGTTGTATTTAAGACCTGTAGATCCCCCTAAATCCCCCTTAAAAAGGGGGACTTTAACGGGAGCATCCCAAATGTGTAAATTTATTTTTTTGTGGTGCGGGCATCTTGCCCGCTGCTTTAGCATTAGGGAGCAAGATGCTCCCACTACAAATTTATTTTGGCAAAATTGGGATGCTCCCACTTTAACTCTGGTTCCCCCCTTTTTAAGGGGGGCTAGGGGGGATCAAGCGCAATATTTAATACTTCTCAGACATCCTCTTAGAACAGCCATGAGGGGGAGGGGGGATGAGGGAGTGTGGGGAGTGTGGGGAGTTTTCTTCCCAATGCCCAATGCCCAATGCCCAATGCCCAATGCCCCATGCCCCATGCCCAATTACAAACTACCTTTCCCCAATCAAGGTAAAAGCCGCCCAATCGCCGGGGGAAGGAAACTTTTCCTTGGTCTTTAACATCGCCTGACGCAAGGCCAGCGCCTTATCTGGTTGAGTTTGCAAACTCTTATAAAATTCCACCATTAAATATTGTGTGGGTGTATCCCGTACTTGCCACAGGGAAACCAGCACACTGGGAACACCGGCAGAAATTAATGAACGGGATAACCCAATCACACCATCACCGGAAAGTTTTCCTTGACCAGTTTCACAAGCACTTAAAACTACTAATTGGGCATTGATTTTTAAATCTAAAATTTCCTCAGCTTTAAGTAAACCATCATCATTACCCGATGGTGCAAGGGCTATCCAACTACCCAAACCCCGGTAATCATCCGCCCAACCATGAGTAGCTAGATGAATCACATCTACTGTTGATAAGCGTTGCAGAATGTTGGCTTTAGTCGCATCTTTACCCAGAATCGCTTGAGTTTTTAATAAATTGGCAATCGTCATTGCTTCAAGTTCTGCCCCTGGTAGTGAATCTAACTGCTTTGCAGGTTCCCCTGGTTCCGTAGAAACTACAGGCATAGCCGGATTACCGACAATTAAGGCATTATGATAATTAGTTATTCTCCCGTGCCCTAATTTATGAGTAAAATCTAACACCTGAATTGCTGGAGTAGTGAGAATAGTATGTTTTTCAATTAAGTACTTACCTTGTTGATCACGCAAAGCTGGGAAAGGCACTAGGAATAAAGAATCTTGAGGGATGAAAATAACTCGCTCGCTAGGGTTTTTTGGTAACAAATCAGCGATATCTTTAATTAAAATATCATGCAATTTTTCTAATGGTTTTTTAACTTTATTGCCGCGACCTCTAGCCGCACTAATGCCTATGCGACTATTAGTAACTAATTCATATAAGGTTGTATTAAATTTTTGCCACAGGGGTTTAAGGTCGGTTTTGCGGAATGTGACTTCACCATTTGGCTTGACAACCCAAATATAAAGTTCTGATTCTTTGATTTTTTGTTGACCAGCTACTTGAAAATTATCGTAAATAATAGAATATTCAACGAGAGTGGCATTTTGCTGTTTGGCAATTTGTTGAATCTCAGCAATTGTTGGTGCTGGGGTCGATTTATCTGTTTGTTTACTATTAGATAGGCGAGATGCTAACAATTCAACAAACGCCCTAGCGCGACTGCGTTCAGCAATTTCTAAAGCAGCATCGGTTTTATTTTGGGCGATGAGGACTTGTTGTAAAATTCTGTAGGTGCTGCTTTGGGTGTCAAAAAATGAGACTTTGTTATTATCAACTAACTTTTGATCTCGCAGAGATTCTTTAACTTTAATTCCCGCATACAGAGTTTTCTCTGCGGCGGTCTTATTACCTTGTTTGTAGAAAGCAAGTCCGAGATTGTTTAAAGACTTTCCCTCACCTAATGGATCTTTGATTTGCTGGGCGATCGCTAAACTCTGCTGATAGTACTCAATGGCTTTAGCGTAGTCTCCTAAAGCATTGTAAGCATTACCAAGATTACCCAAAGACCCACCCTCGCCTAATGGATCTTTGATTTGTCGGGCGATCGCTAAACTCTTTGAGTGGTATTCAATCGCTTTTGGGTAGTCTCCCAAAGCATAGTAAGCAGTACCGAGATTACCTAGGGCGTTTCCCTCACCAGTACGGTCTTGAATTTCCTGGGCGATCGCTAAACTAGAAGAGTAATACTCAATCGCTTTTTTGTACTCACCCAAAGAAAAGTAAGCAATACCAAGATTAGCTAGGGACTGTCCCTCACTATTACGGTCTTTAATTTCCCGGACGATCGCTAAACTCTGCTGCTGGTACGCGATCGCTTTTGGGTAGTCTCCCAAAGCATTGTAAGCATTACCGAGATTACCCAGCACTGTACCCTCACCCTTACGGTCTTGAATTTCCTGAGCGATCGCTAAACTTCGCTGATAGTAATCAATGGCTTTTTTATAGTCTCCTAAAACATTGTAAACAATACCGAGATTACCCAGAGACTGTCCCTCACCATTACGGTCTTGGATTTGTTGGGCTAATGCTAAACTCTGCTGCTGGTAATCAATGGCTTTTTTGTAGTCTCCCAAAGCACCGTAAGCAGTACCGAGATTACCCAGCGCCGTAGCTTCGCCATGATGATCTTTAATTTGCTGGGCTAGTGCTAAATGCTGCTGATAGTATTCAACTGCTTTTTTGTAGTCTCCTAAACCATCGTAAGCATTACCGAGATTACCCAGATCCGCACCTTCGCCTAATGGATCGTCAATTTCCCGGGCGATCGCTAAACTTGAGGAGTAGTAATCAATGGCTTTTTTGTAATCTCCCAAAGAAAAGTAAACAATACCGAGATTACCCAAGGCGTTTCCCTCACCTCTACGGTCTTTGATTTGTTGGGCGATCGCTAATCTCTGCTGCTGGTACTCAATGGCTTTTTTATATTCTCCCAAATCTCGGTAAGCAATACCGATATTACCTAGCGTCTTTCCCTCGCCTAATGGATCTTTAATTTCTCGGTAAATAATCAGCGCTTGTTGCCATAATTGTAATGCCGCTGCAAATTGACTGCTTTCATACTGCTGATTACCTTGCTCAAACAGTCTATCAGCTTGGGCTTTAGACACCGATGGGGTTTGCGCTAACACCTGGGTAATTCCCCCAATTGCGCTTCGGTTAATCGGTGCTTGTGCAATGGTGCTGAGTAAGGCGATCAGGGTAATAAGTGCGATTTTGTGTATCTTCATCGGTATTACTGAGGTGATCCTATCAGTAACATATATATTTGTGATGACTCAAAGTATTCAGTTTTGTCGTTGGGTATTGGGCATGGGGCATTGGGCATTGGGCATGGGGCATTGGTGAAGATATAAGAATAATTATCGGCGGGATATTCGCGAAATTGGATTGCAGAAATAGTAATTGGGTTCTCCGATATAGTAATTGGGTTCTCCGATATAGTAATTGGGTTCTCCGATATAACAATTGGGTTCTCCGATATAACAATTGGGTTCTCCGATATAACAATTGGGTTCTCCGATATAACAATTGGGTTCTCCGATATAGTAATTGGGTTCTCCGATATAACAATTGGGTTCGCCGATATAACAATTGGGTTCTCCGATATAACAATTGGGTTCGCCGATATAACAATTGAGTTCTCCGATATAACAATTGGGTTCTCCGATATAGTAATTGGGTTCTCCATTTCAATAAATGCTTATACTTTTAGCAAAGTATTAAAGTAAAACTTATCAATTTCAACATCATAGCAACAGGCATTTGTAGGGGCACAACAATGTTGTGCCCTCAACGCGTGGTCTTAATCACTTCATCAAGAATCAGCTTGTAGCGTTACTCAGCCTTTCAGGGCACAGCAGTGCTGTGCCCCTACGGTGGATGTGGTTTAAATCACTGTTTAATTCTATTATGTGAATACATTGCCTGAAATCTTCGGCAGCGAATATGCCTTTAACCTTGCACATCAAGCTATTAGGTGGATTCTCCCTTTCTTATGGGGGGAAGCCTGTGGCTGGTATGCGCACAGAACGTTTACAAGCATTACTAGCTTATCTCGTGCTGCATCGCCATACGCCGCAAAGTCGTCAGCGCTTGGCTTTCCAATTGTGGACAGATTCAACCGATACTCAAGCCCGGACTAATTTGCGTCGGGAATTACATCAGCTGCGTCAGGTACTCCCCGATGCTGACAGCTTTATTTTAGCTGATGCCAAAACTTTGCAATGGCAGTCTGATGCATTATTTATACTTGATGTTGAGCAATTTGCACAAGCATTAGCAACAGCAGAAGCCGCTCAGGCAGCAAAAGATATTGAAAATGCAATACAATATTTTACTCAAGCAAGCAGTATATACACTGGAGAATTACTACCTGATTTTGAGGATGAGTGGATTGTACTATTGCGGGAACAACTGCGACATAAATATATCTGCGCTCTGGAATCTTTAATACAGTTGTTAGAAGCCCAAGGTAATTATCGTGTAGCAATTCAATCTGCACAACGTTTGCTGGAAATTGAGCCGTTACATGAAATCAGCTATCTAAGTTTAATGCGGCTACATTCGCTTTTAGGCGATCGCACTTCCGCACTTCGCGTTTACCATCGTTGCATGACAATTTTACGCGAAGAATTAGGCATCGATCCCAGCCCTAGTACTCGCCAGTTGTATGAGGAATTACTCCGCGACGAATCCGGTGATCTGGGCACTTCGACTTCTCTGCGAGACGCTACGCGAACGCTCAGTGCCCAGGGAGCAGAGAAAAATGACACAGCCGTTTCCCCCTCATCCCCCCCATCCCCCACTAGCGATTGGGGTGAAGCAATTGATGTATCTATATTTTACGGGCGCGAATTGGAACGGAGAAGGCTTCAGGAATGGATTATCAAAGATAACTGTCGTTTGATTGCGTTGCTGGGAATGGGTGGAATTGGGAAAACTGCATTAGCAGTGAAGATTGCCCAAGAATTAGTGGAAAATGGGGAAAGGGCTGTTGATTTTGTAATTTGGCGATCGCTGCGGAATGCTCCACCATTTGAAACTTTAATCAATGATTGGGTGTTGTTTCTTTCCCAGCAACAAGAGTCACAGACTGATTTACCGACTTTACTGGCTTATCTTCGTCGCCACCGTTGTCTGTTAATTTTAGATAATGTGGAAACTTTGTTTCAGGCGGGAAATCGTTCGGGAGAATATCGTATTGGGTATGAGCGATACGGTGAACTGTTCAACGTCATTGGGGAAACTATACACCAAAGTTGCTTATTATTGACTAGCCGAGAGAAACCTGGGGAAGTGGCTACTTTAGAAAGTCTAGATTCTAAAGTGCGATCGCTCAAGTTGTCAGGTTCACCAGAAGCCGCACAGGCTTTGTTAGCCGCGAAAAGATTAGTCGGCTCACAGACGCAAAAGCAGATATTATGCGATCGCTATGATAATAGTCCTTTAGCAGTGAAAATTGTTGCTACTTCAATTCAAGAACTATTTGATGGGGATATCAGTGAATTTCAAAAGCATGACACAGTTATTTTTAACGGAATTCGTCGGCTATTAGATCAGCAATTTGAGCGACTTTCACCATTAGAACAAACTATCATGTACTGGTTAGCCATTAACCGGGAATGGACAACTATTACTCAGTTACAAGAAGATATTGTTTCGCCCATCTCCACAGGCAGGTTATTGGAAGCTTTAGAATATTTGAATGGTCGCTCTCTTATCGAGAAAAAATTGAGCAGCTATACTCAACAATCTGTTGTCATGGAATATGTGACTGACCGATTGCTTGAGCAAATTATCAATGAATTGACTACGGGAAAACTTTCCCTATTCCTCAGCTATGCACTAATCAAAACAACAGTCAAAGATTATGTGCGCGAAAGTCAAGTTCGGCTAATTTTGCAGCCAATTATCGAACAAATCAGCCGAATTTTTCCTTCAAAATCAGGACTAAAAGCGCAAATTCAGGAAATTACCGAGTTACTGCGACAACCAGAAAATAAATTATCAGGGTATGGTGGCGGAAATCTGCTCAATCTTTGTCGTTATTTACAAATCGATTTAACCAGCTATGATTTTTCTAATTTAAGAATTTGCCACGCTTACCTTCCCAGACTAGATTTACATCAAGTTAGCTTTGCTGATTGTGATTTTGCTAAGTCTGTTTTTACCCACAGCTTCGGCGGAATTACAGCTTTAGCCTTCAGTCCCAACAGCGAACTTTTAGCCACAGGTGATGGTAAAGGCGATATTTATCTATGGCAAATTGCTAATAGCGATCGCCTGACTATAAATATAGGTCAACCATTCTTAATTCTCAAAGGACATCATAACTGGATCTGGTCACTGAGCTTTAGTCCTGATGGGCAAACAATCGCCAGTGGTAGTGAAGATGGAACAGCGCGACTGTGGAATCTCAGCACAGGTGAATGCTTAAGAATTTTATCGGGACATACGGGGATAGTCTCTTCAGTCGCCTTTAGTCCAGATGGTAGTGCGATCGCCACTGGTAGCGCTGATTTTACCATGAGATTATGGGATGCCAATACAGGTGAGTGTTTGCAAGTTTTCTTAGGGCATAATCATCAAGTACGCTCAGTTGCTTTTAGTAGCAATGGTAAAATCCTTGCTAGCGGTAGTAGTGACTCAATTGTCCGGCTGTGGAAAGTCTCTACTGGTGAACCTTTAAAAGTTTTAACCGGACACACCAGCGAAGTGTGGTCAGTCGCCTTTGCTGCTGATAAAAATATCCTCGCCAGTGGTAGCTATGACCAAACTATCAAGCTGTGGGATATTTCTGAAGGTAAGTGCTTAAAAACTCTGACCGGACATCAAAGTATGGTGTGGTCTATAGCTATCAGTCCAGATGGGCAATTCCTGGCTAGTGGTAGTGACGATCAAACTATCAAGCTATGGGATATTTGTGAAGGTAAGTGCTTAAAAACCCTGACCGGACATCATAGCATGGTGTGGGCTGTGGCTTTTAGTCCAGATGGGCAATTCCTCGCTAGTGGTAGTGACGATCAAACTGTGAAATTATGGGATTTAAATACCAAGCAAGTTTTAAGGACATTGCACGGATATGCAATGCAAGTGTGGTCAGTCGCTTTTAGTCCTGACGATCAAATCTTAGCTAGTGCTAATACTGGTTCAGTCAGTCTGTGGAATGTAAACACAGGGCGATGCTGGAAAATATTACAGAAAGATACCAATTGGTCAACATCAGTAGCTTTCAGTCCCAATGGTCAACTTCTCGCCAGTAACGGTTCTGAACCAACCGTGAGAATTTGGGATATCAGCACAGGTGAATGTCTGAAAATATTGCAGGGACACCAAGGCTGGGTAGTAGCATCTATCTTCAGTCCGGTAGCAGAAATTCTGGTAACTTGCAGTTTTGATCGCACGCTCAAAATCTGGGATATTCCTGAAGGTAAATGTATAAAAACATTAGCAGGACATACAAATTGGATTTGGTCTGTAGCTTTTAGTCCTGACGGACAAACCTTAGCTAGTGGTGGTTTTGATAAGACAATTAAAATTTGGGATATCCGTAATGGTGAGTGCTTAAAAACCTTGCAAGGACATACCAACTGGATTTGGTCTGTAGCTTTTAGTCCTGACGGTCGAAGATTAGCTAGTGGTAGTACCGACCAAACCATTAAACTCTGGGATATTGCCACAGGTGATTGTGTGAAAACGCTACAGGGACACACCAATCAAATTTTTCAAATCAAGTTTAGCCCGAATCAGCGAATGCTAGCAAGTTGCAGCACTGACCAAACAATCAGACTGTGGAATATTGATTCTGGGGAATGTCTAGCGATTTTACGCGGACATACAAATCAAATCCGGGCGATTGCTTTCAGTGCAGATGGACAATTGATTGCCAGTGGCGGCGCGGATGAGACAATTAAGCTTTGGGACGTAAATACAGGTAAGTGCTTGCAGACCTTGCAGAGCGATCGCCCCTATGCAAACATGAACATCACAGGCGTGACAGGCTTAACCGACGCACAAAAAGCCACCTTGAAATTGCTGGGTGCGATCGTCCCTTCGTAAGCTAATGCGCGTCTAAATTGCATAACTACTAATAAGGACTGTTAACAGTCAACAGTCAACAGTCATCAGTCATCAGTCATCAGTCAACAGCCCTCACAATGGATTATGCAACTTAAAAGCAGAATAGCTTAATTATGACGGTTTCGGATCGCTTTGGGAACGGTTGGCGATCGCTTCCTTCGCTAACTTAATAAATGAAACACAGAGAGCAAAAAAATTGAGTTTTTTCATATTTTGTTCTCTAAAAAAAATTATTACTCTCTTGCAATTTATGTAAGGTGGGCATTTCCCACCCTACTTTCTACTGACAACTGACAACTGACAACTGACAAATTATGCATCGACCTCTTAGCATTACCGAACACAATTTTTGGTTATACGATCAAGTCGCAATATTTAATTTTGCCATGACTGCCCAAATAGCAGGAGATATTAATATTAGCAAATTAGAACAAGCACTTGATTTTGTTCAGCAAAGACATCCATTATTAAGAGTAGGTATTGTTCTCGACACAGCCAGGAAACCTTGGTTTCAAGAATATTGCGCGAAAATTCCTTTGCGAGTTGTACAGCGTTTAGGAGAAGAACATTGGCAACAAGAAGTTGAAAAAGAAATTACCCAACCATTTGATTGGAGACAAGCGCCGCTAATCCGAGTAGTACTAGTTCATTCTCCTGAAGTTTCCGAACTGATTGTTACTGTTCATCACTCAATTGGAGATGCTTTAGCGTCTGTTTACTTGCTGAGGGATATTTTGCAAGCAGTCGGTTTACCAAATAGCGAACGAAATATATTACCTCTACGTCCTGGTTGTGAAGACATGATTGCAGAAAAGCTTTGGGGTTTCCACAATCTACCCAGCCTAGAAAACATTAATACTGAAGTTTCACCCTCAATTATTAATGATTTTACCAATGCAGCAGCAAATACATTTGTAGATTGGCGTTGTCTTCGCCTACTGGCTTGGTCATTGTCAGCAGCAGAAACGACTTCGTTAATTTCACGGTGTCGGGAAGAACAAACTACTGTACATGCTGCTATTTGTGCGGCTTTTCTCTTGGCGGTTTCTCAAGATAGCGGACAGCAGTTTGAACTTAAATGTATATCGCCGATTAACGTCCGAGGTTTCCTAGCACCTTTGATAGCAGAAGATTATGGCTATTATGCGGCTGTGGGGATAACTAGGAATAGCGTTACCCCTGATCTTACACTTTGGGACATAGCGCGATCGCTCAAATCGCAACTTCATCAGCAAATGACACTAGAACACATAGCTGAAAAAATTGCCCCAAGCCAAGCTTTTTTGAATACAAATCCTAGCCCCCAGCAGCTACAGCAAGGATTTGTTGAAGGCTATAATCATGACATTGTAGTCTCTAATCTTGGGCGTTTAAATATCCCCCAACAGTTTGGCGACATCCAACTAAAAGCAATCTATGGGCCTGCTGTAACAACATACATGAAAAACGAACGTCTCATAGGCGTTGCTACCCTAGGCGATAAAATGTTTTTCACCTTTACCTATTTAGACCCAGAAACTTCACCAGAGAAAGCTGTGCAAATTCAGCAAACAGCAATGGAACAACTCAAGCAAGCGCAAGCACTGAAAAATGAAGTATTAAGTATGAAATACCTCTAGTACTCTGTTACATAAACAATGCTTAGTTTGGGCTGGGAAAAGGAGAAAGGGGAAAGGGGAAATGTTAAAGGTTTTTCCCTTCACCCCTTTCCCCTTATTAATATAGTTAATACCAATTTAATGTGAAGTTGCACATATCATGATCCCCCTAAATCCACGCCACTTGCTACAACGGGGGGAACCCCCGCAACGCAGTGGCTCCCCTTTTTAAGGGGGACTTTAATTCTTTCCCCCCCTTTTTTAAGGGGGGCTAGGGGGGATCGAATTCTATGCAACTTCATAAAGAATTGGTATAAGCTTATTTCTGTTAATCTACTTAAATTTTCATTCTTTATTAGCTCTAGTTTCTTGAATTACATGAAAAATCGATGGTAGCAAAGAAACAACAATAATCAAACCAATAATCGGTAATAAATATTTATCTACTTGTTCCGGTGGTAAAGATTTTCCTAAGAAGAATCCTAACAAAGTAATCCCAAATGTCCACACAAAGCCACCAACTAAGTTATAAGACATAAATGTCCGATAATGCATAGAACCAACACCTGCAACAATTGGGGCAAAAGTTCGCACAATCGGTACAAACCGCGCTAAAACAATTGTTTTCTTCCCATGTTTATCATAAAAATTTTGGGTTTTCACAATATGTTTTTTATGAAATAACCATGAATCTTCTTTACTAAATAATTTTCTACCAAATCTAAATCCAGTAGCATAGCCTACATTATCACCAAGAACTGCACAAACAAACGCACCAAAAATTAACACCCAAATGTTGAGTAAGTGCTGAGAAGCGACAAATCCAGCAGTAAACAGCAAGCTATCTCCAGGTAGAAAAAAGCCAATCAGCAAGCCAGACTCAGCAAATATAATTCCCCATACACCAAAATAGCCGAGTGATTTAATTAGTTCTGGTAAATCCAAATGCATATAATATCGAACCTTTTACGCATAAACATACAACATCTTAACGTTAGGCTATTTTGAGGAATGCAAACTAATATTAAGATTACGTGAATATATTGTTTTTTAGACAAAGTATTCATGACAACTAGTAGATTTTGGGTTAAGGGTGCAAAATGCAGAGATATTGGAAAGTCCTCAGACTATTTTGGAGTACTGCGATCGCTGCTGAGATGGAATATCGTGTTAACTTTATCGTTGCTACCATCACCAGCTTGGGAAATCTCGCAGGTAGCCTGTTTGGGCTATTCTTGTTTTATCGCACTGGCTACACTTTTGCTGGCTGGTCATGGAATGCAGCTTTAGTTGTTCTCGGCATTTTTACACTCTTACAAGGTTTTTCTTCTACCTTTCTCGCCCCAAATTTGAATAGCATTGTCCGCCATGTGCAAGAAGGTACTTTAGACTTTGTTTTACTTAAACCTATCCGCAGTCAGTTTTGGCTATCTACTCACACCATATCGCCTTGGGGAGTACCCGATTTAGTTTTTGGTACTGCGATTATTGGCTATGCAGGTAAACGCCTTGGCTTGAGTATCAACAACTACCTAGCCAGTGCAGTTCCCTTATTGTTGGGTTTGGTGATTCTTTATAGCCTGTGGTTTATGCTAGGCGCGACAAGCATCTGGTTTGTGAAAATCTACAACGTTACCGAAGTACTACGGGGTTTACTAGAAGCTGGAAGATATCCCATCGCCGCTTACCCTACTGCTTACCGCTTTTTCTTTACCTTCGTAGTACCAGTAGCTTTTTTAACTACAGTTCCAGCGGAAGCCATGCTAGGTCGGGGACAGATTACCTGGGTCATAGGTGCAGTGGTATTGGCATTAGGGCTATTTTTGGTTTCCATCTGGTTTTGGCGGTTTGCCTTGCGTTTTTATACCAGTGCTTCGAGTTAGAGACAAAAAGCGATCGCAAATAGTCGAAGTCAAAAATTAAGTTTTGCAACTCGTAAATCAACTTTTGCGATTCGTACAATTAAGTTTTGCAACTCGTAAATCAACTTTTGCGACTTGTAAACTAACTTTTGCGACTCGTAAATCAACTTTTGCGACTCGTACAATTAAGTTTTGCGATTCGTAAACTAGCTTTTGCGACTTGTAAACTAGCTTTTGCGACTCGTAAACTAAGTTTCTGACTTACTTTTTAGAGCGATCGCTCAGACCAGAGCGCTCCTATTGATCGCAATTTCCAGTTAAATTTTCCAAATATTTGTCAAAATCTTAGAAAGTCTTCAGGAACTTTATATAGCAGATATGATTTCAATATAAATATCGTGGAAATCACTGTTGACAGTCAACTGCTTTAAACCTGAAAGGATACAAAATGAGTTCTGAATCTAAAGTCAAACTGACCATCGCTCTTGCCAATCCCGATTTGGATGCAGAGGAACAGGAACAGGAAGCACGAAATCTCCTGGAAGAGATAAAAGACTTAGATGTAGAAAGTGCAGAACTCGTAGCTGTGACAGAAATACCCGAAGGCGCAAAGTCTGTTGGAGGTTTTTTGGTAGGAGTGTTGCGAGCAGAGGTAAGCCTTGCCAATTTTAAGAAACTGTTGGGGGTTTTGCGCGATCGCTCTTAGTTAAAGGCTGGTATTGTTGATTATCATCTAAATGCCATCCCTGCAAAGAATTCGGGTCAAAGGGGTCATAAACAAAGTAATCTGAGGTATGAAAAGTTTGTTCGTAAAGATTTTTCTTGATACCTTTGTCGATTGCGGCGGTAGATGGTGACATTAATTCCACAATTACATCAGGATAACGACCATTTTCTTCCCACACTACCCATCCTTGTCGAGAATTATTACCGTCAACATTCAGTACAGCAAAAAAATCCGGCCCGCGAAAGTCACGGTTACGAACTTGGGTACTGCTGTAGTAAATAAACATATTTCCCCCAGTAAAATAATCATTGCGGTCAGCCCAAGCTTGCTGCAATGACCGAATTAGGGTATTCATCGCAATGCGGTGGCGATTTGATTCCAAGGGTTCACCATCATCAAATATTAAATCTGTAGGTGGCATGGGGGGTTCCCAGTCCACAACGGCTGTTGGTTGCAATATCGCTGCTGGGTTGTTTTCAGTAGTCATGAGCGATCGCCTTTCTCTTGAAGCCTTAAAATTCCATCTTAATGCTCTCAAAGCTGACTAAAAAACCCGCAGTCTTAACCCAGATTTCCGGTAAAATCAAGATCCTAAAGACTGTGGATCGGGAGAAACTAGGGGTGTCTACACTTGGCGTAAATATTGACCATATCGCTACCATCCGCCAAGCACGGCGAACGGTGGAACCTGACCCCGTAGCGGCGGCTGTGCTGGCTGAATTAGGCGGTGCGGATGGCATTACGGTGCATCTACGGGAAGATAGAAGACATATTCAAGACAGGGATGTGCGAATCTTACGCCAAACTGTAAGAACGCACTTAAATTTAGAAATGGCCGCTACTGAAGAAATGGTAGCGATCGCTCTCGATGTCAAACCTGATTATGTAACTTTAGTACCAGAAAAACGGGAGGAAGTAACAACAGAAGGTGGTTTAGATATTGTGGGGCAAATTGCTAAAATAGGGGAGATAGTTGATAAATTGCAAAATGCTGGCATTCCAGTTAGTCTATTTATCGATGCCGAACCGTCACAAATTGCAGCATCTGCCAAAGTGCAAGCAAAGTTCATTGAATTGCATACTGGCCAATATGCTGAGGCTGTCGATGAAACTAGTCGCAAGCAAGAGTTAGCCGTATTAGCTAAGGGGTGCGAGCAAGCGATTCAAGCAGGATTGCGAGTTAATGCTGGTCATGGTCTGACCTACTGGAATGTTTATCCTGTGGCTAGTCTTCCCGGAATGGAAGAACTCAACATCGGTCATACCATCATCTCTCGCGCCGCTTTAGTTGGTTTAGAAAGAGCTGTCCGGGAAATGAAACAAGCAATCCGAGGAGAACTTTGAACTAGACACGGAGAAAAGATTCCACTCATATTGGTCGTAGCACTCTCCGCGTCACCGCGTCTAAGCATCTTTGCGTCATCTTCGCCAACAGTGAACTGATTAACAATGCAAAAGCTCAGAGGGGTCAATAACTGCGTAATCTGTGAAATTTGGGAGCAAAATCTTCAGCAAAGACTTCTATGAGCGCAACACAATCTAACAGTCTGCCACTTTGGGTACAGGATCGAGATAAAGTTATTGAAGGAAGTACTGATGCCCAATGGCGCTATCAGACACCTCCTGATTATTCTCGGTCTAAAGAGAATTTGGCGAAAGAAAGTACACGTAATCACTTAGAGGGAACCCTGGAAGCGATCGTGCAAAACCTGGTAAGAACCTTTGAGATGGAAGTGTCTTTCAAAACTAACCCACAACAGTGGTTATCTGTTGTGAATGACAAGTTTCGTGTAAGTACTAATGGAGGTCAAGAATACACAGCTACAGATTTATCAGCCCAAGGTACTTACAATTTATTTATGGCTGATTCAGCGCATTACAAAGCCTCGGCTGAAAGCTTTGAATCCTCAGGTGAAATCTTCCATTCCACATTTCCCCAAGGATTTCCTTGGGAGGTTTTGGAAGTGTACTCCGGCCCGCCAACTGTGACATTCAAGTGGCGACACTGGGGACATTTTAACGGTGCATACAAAGACTATGCACCAACTGGAGAGACAGTAGAAATTATCGGCACGAGCGTTGCTAGAGTTACCGATGACTTGCAGATAATTTCTTTGGAACACTACTTTGACAATACGCTGTTTTTAGAAAAACTAACAGCTGGCGGTAAACTGCCAAGTAGTAACAAAGCCAGTGCTTGTCCCTTCGCTTCTTGGTTTAAAAAAGTCAAGAATAGTTAATTTTTCAGGGTACAGTATATAGACTGTACCCGGTAATTAATCATTAACAACCACAGGATGAAAATGAAAACATACTATTACGTTTTGGCTAGTCAACAATTTTTAATACACGAAGAACCCATCGAAGAGGTTATCAAAGAACGTACCCGTCACTATCACGAACAAGAAAAAGAAATTGATTTTTGGTTGGTGAAGCAGCCAGCTTTTTTAGAAGCACCAGAAATGGCAGAGATTAAAGCCAACTGTCCCCAACCTGCGGCGGCAATTATTTCTACCAATGCGCAATTTATTACCTGGCTAAAACTGCGCTTAGAATATGTGATCGTGGGAGAATTTTCAGCACCTTCTGATACGATTTCTAACCCCATAGCATCTCTAGCTACCGTATCATAATATACTTATGGGCATGGGGCATGGGGCATTGGGCATGGGGCATGGGGCATTGGGCATTGGGAAGAAAACTCCCCACACTCCCCACACTCCCTTGTCCTCCTTCTCCCCCCCTGCTCCCCCGCTCCCCTGCCTCCTGGGGGAACAAAATCTATCTTGATGAAATCTTTAAAAAAATCCTCTTTATGTCTCTTACTGTTGTGCAGAGATTTCCGAATTTACCACATGCTGTAGTATTAGCGATCGCCGGATTGATCAGTTGTATGAGTTCTGTTACCGCTCAACAAGCGCTTTCTGCTTGTCAACCGCCCAATCCTGGTGAGTTTCTGTTATTGATAGTTAGTCCTACAGCAGATAATCAGAAGCAGCTGCGCAATGCTCTACCTGCTGAAATTAAAAGCTCTACCTGCCAATACTTATCAGATACAGTGACGCGAATCGGGGGGTTTTACAAAATTGATGATGCTCAACGATGGGCGAGATATATCAACAATATTGTCGGGTTATCTGGCATTATCACCACTAAACCCGCAGATACACCGCCACCGCAAACAGTGACCTATAATCCTCAAGCTCTGGGAGAAGGTTATGCGGTATTGGTAGATTATTTCAACCGTCCAGAACTTGTATCTAATGTAGAACAAGTAGTCGGGGGTGATGTGGGATTTGCTTCCTACGGACAACGCCCTTACTTGCTGGCAGTGTATACCACTAACCAAAAAGAAGCATACAATACATTACAAAAGCTCAACGAACGTGGCTTTGTTGCCTATCTAGTAGATAGTCGTAAGGTAATCCTACTGCGGTCAAATGTGCGGGCACAGTAATTAGGTATTTGTCATTTGTCATTGGTTAAGAAGGCAATAGGCAATAGTTCTTGTCTCCCTTGTCCTCCTTGCCTCCCTGCTCCTCTCCACCCCTGCTTTTTCATTGCTACAGCCTTCTACGTCAAAGACTAGTGACTAAGAAAGACCTAGCTAACCAAGTGATGGTTATGCCCAAAGCCGAACCAGCTATAACTTGAACTGGTGTGTGTCCCAGCAATTCTTTGAGGCGGTCTTGGCTAAAGTCATGCTTGTCATCAAATAATTCATCTATCATTTGATTGAGAATCCGAGCTTGTTTCCCAGCGGCTTGGCGAACTCCAGCGGCATCATACATAACAATGATGGCAAAAACAGTGGCCAGGGCAAAATCAGGAGATGCCCAGCCGAGAGTTTGGCCGACACCGGTGGCGAGAGATGTAACTAGAGCCGAGTGGGCACTTGGCATACCTCCAGTGGTGACTAGAACACGCACATTCAGTTTGCGATTTTTGACTAGCTCGATGACGAGCTTTAGAGATTGAGCAATTAAACAAGCTACCAGAGCAACCAGCAGCACCCGGTTGTCTAAGATGTTGCCTATGTCCTGCATGGTATTTTGGGGAAGTTAGTAAATATTAGCAGCTGTTATTTTTTTTGGAAACTACAAGATGCGACTCAAAAACCAATGAGAAGTTACCCTACGGGCGACGATGTGGGCAGAATCCAAAATTGGGATAATTCCCCGTAGGGGTTGACTTAGTTATTGCGACTGATAATAAAATGAGCGATCGCCTTTAATGGTTGTGCTTTGTCTCCAAAGGAATCTAATTCTGCACAAGCTGCTTCAATTAGCTGTTGGGCTTTGGTACGGGATTCTTCAATTCCCCACAGGCTGGGATAAGTTACTTTCTGGGCTTTCAAATCCTTCCCAGCCGTTTTACCTAATTGTTCTTGGGTTGCGGTGATATCCAAAATATCATCGACAATTTGGAATGCCAGACCAATATTCTGAGCATACCGAGTCAGTTTTTGTAAATCTTCTGGGGATACTCCAGTTAAGATACCGCCACAAACCACACAAGCTTCTAAAAGCGCGGCTGTTTTGTGATTGTGAATAAAATTCAGTGTTTCCTCTGAAATATCCGATTTACCTTCCGATTCTAAATCGACCACTTGACCACCAACCAAACCAGCAGCCCCTAAAGCCCTGCCGAGACGCGCCACGACTTGCAATACCCTATCTCTAGGCACATCTAGGGGTGTCTGGGTGGCAACAAACTCAAAAGCCAAAGCTAACAAGCCATCACCAGCTAAAATTGCTACATCTTCACCATAAACCTTGTGATTTGTCAACTTACCCCGACGGTAATCGTCATTATCCATCGCTGGTAGGTCATCGTGAATCAAGGACATAGTATGGATCATTTCCACAGCACAAGCAGCCGGCATGGCCATTTCGATTGTGCCGCCAGTCATTTCACAGGTAGCAAGGCAAAGGATGGGACGTACACGCTTACCACCAGCTAACAAAGAGTAGCGCATTGCTTCATAAATTTTTTCGGGATAGACGATGGGAATAGCCCGATCCAAAGCAGTTTCGCAAAGCTGTTGTCGCTCTTTGAGATAAGCTGATAGGTTAAACGTGGCTGTCTGGGGCGTTTTTTTAAAGTTATCAGTTGCTACCATTCTTAAAATTCCTGAAATTTTGGTATTTTTGTCATATACGTCACAATTTTAAGGGGCTTTGGTACTCAAAGTGCGAGTAATTAAGAGTTAAGAATTAGGAACCATCACTCATAATTCATCATTCATCATTGTTAATTCCTAGCCGCCTTAAATAGCTGGCAAATGTATTTTGCAACAACATAGCGACAGTCATAGGACCAACACCGCCAGGAACTGGGGTGAGAAACTCTGCTACGCCAGATGTTGATTCCCAATCGACATCGCCGACTAAACGACTTTTGCCATTGGGATCGGTGACGCGATTCATCCCCACATCTACCACAACCGCGCCCGGTTTCACCATTTCTCCTGTAATCAATCCCGGAATTCCGACCGCTGCAATCAGAATATCGGCATTTTGGGTGATGGCTTTTAAATCGTGCGATCGCGAGTGAGCAATGGTCACCGTCGCATCAGCTTCTAGAAGCATCAACGCCATTGGTTTACCTACCAAAATACTACGTCCTACCACCACTGCTTGTTTTCCCTGTAAAGGAATTTTATATTCTGCCAACAGCCGCATCACACCTGCGGGGGTACAACTGCGTAAACCTGCTTCTTGGCGCACCAGTCGCCCCAAATTCACTGGGTGCAATCCGTCAGCATCTTTGTCGGGATCAATTTGATTTAGCAAGGTAACAGCATCTAAGTGTTTGGGTAGAGGTAACTGTACCAGAATGCCATCTACCTGTTCATCTTGATTGAGTGCCGCAATTACATCTTCTAGTTCTGCTTGGGTAGTTTCTGTGGGGAAATGCTTACCAAAGGAAGCAATACCCACCTTAGCGCAGGCTCGCTCCTTATTTCGCACATAAGCAGCCGACGCTGGATTATCACCAACCATCAATACAGCTAAACCAGGAGGACGACCGATTTCTGGTTGTAAATTTGTAATACGCTCTAAAAGTGTGTGGTGAATTTTTTCAGCTAAAGCTTTACCATCAAGAAGTTTGGCAGTTTTTGTTTCCATGAGAATTCAGAGCAAATTCGCCTTAAATCTAAAGTCCAACATCTAGCCGTTTGTAGCGGAGTCAACAGTCATCAATAAACCTTGGCTATTGACTATGATGGTCTTGCTATTTTATGGCGTAGCGTTGTGCAAACAGCAAAATCATGCTGCCTTATTTTCTCAGATTAACTGCATCATCTCCAATATCTTCTGGGGGCAGGGGGACAAAGAGGACAAGGGGGACAAATGACAAATGACAACTGACAACTGACAACTGACTATTAACAAATGACCAAACAAAAATTTTCGCAAACTCACAGCATTATTCGCTACCGCTTAGGATTGTTGTTACTGCTGGTATTAGGACTTTGCAGTTGTGGTACGGTAACACAACCTGGTTTTACAGTCGGTAATTTCCGTATAGGGAGTAATATCACCCCAATTCGGGAAATTAAGCCAGAACAAACCAATCAGGCTAAAGTTTACATTCAAGGTAAGGTAGAAAGGCAAGTGCCGCTTTTGAAGCGGTGGGCTTATCAAATCGATGACTCAACCGGCAAAATTTGGGTTATTACTAGTCAAAATAAGTTGGCAAAAGGAGAGCAAGTTGTCATTAAAGGCAAAATTAAGTATCAAAGCATACCCTTGGCGGGAAAAGAGTTGGGAGAAATATATCTCGAAGAAGATTCGTGAAGTACCCCAACTAAGCAACGCTCAAGTTGGGGCTTCCAACCAAGACAAAACTTAGGACGGTCTTACTCGTCATGCGGAGTTTCCCACTTCATTGGCAGTTGCCACGTTAGATATATCACAAAGATATCCGACACCAAAGTCGGTGATGGTCTGACACTCCCTCAGTAGGCAGTCGCCCGTCTTCCACAGGCAATAAATTGTCTTTGTGCCGTTTGGTTTTCACGGACTAAGGTTGGTACTCCAACCTTCATGAATACCACAAGGTATCTTGCACTCTTGTTTTTTGGATGCCAATTAGCAAACGGTGGGCGAGTTCATCAACGTGCAAGGACTACTTCTCTAAACACCTGGCTAACAGTCAACAGCCCATGCACTACCATGCAGACCTATGTTAGTTGTTTTTATATTTAGCATAAGTATGTACGTAATGCGAACATACTTATAAGCCGATTTTGTTAAAGATGGCGCGATTTACTAAATAAAAATTTATGAGTAATCAACAGGTGGAGGTTGCGATCGCAATTCTCTACCAACAAAACAAGTTTCTCATGCAACTGCGGGATAACATACCTACTATTCTCTACCCTGGTTACTGGGCGCTGTTTGGTGGACATATCGAGTCGGGCGAAACGCCAGATATTGCTGTCAAGCGAGAAATTTTAGAAGAAATTGCCTACGATTTCCCTAATTTCTCTGAATTTGCCTGTTATTGGGATGACAAAGTGATCCGTCATGTCTTTCATGCACCACTCTTGGTAAGTTTAGATCAACTGGTTTTAAATGAAGGCTGGGACATGGGTTTGTTGACACCGGAAGATATTCGCCAAGGTAACTGTTATTCGCAAAACGCTGGTGAAATTAGACCTTTAGGGCCGATGCATCAGCGAATCATGCTGGATTTTATTGATAGTCAATAGTTAGTTGTCAGTTGTCAGTTGTCAGCAGTCAACAATCAACCGTCAACAGTCAACAGTTCCCCCTTTTGTGGAGTTACCAATGCAATCAGTAAACAAACTACCGCGATGGTTAAGTATCGGATTGGCGTTTCCCGTCGCCATTCTCAACGGTTGGCTATTACTTCAGGTTGTGCAGTATTTTCAACCGCTAGTAAGTATTTTTGCCGCCGCTGTCTTATTAGCTTTTGTGTTGAATTATCCTATTCAGTTTCTGCAAGAACGTGGGGTACAACGCAACCTGGCTATTGTGGTAGTGTTACTTTTGGCTGTGGTAATCTTAGTGGGTTTAGGTATCACCTTAGTCCCGCTGATTATCGAACAGCTCAATGAATTAGCTAACATTCTCCCCTATTGGATTGATTCTGCGGGTGAACAAATCCAAGCTTTCCAAAACTGGGCGGCGACACAACAACTACCAGTAAATTTAACTGGTTTAGCCACTCAAGTATTAGAAAGATTGTCTAATCAACTGCAATCCTTCACTGGCAGAATTCTCTCTGTTGCGTTTGATACGATTGGGGTAGTAGTTAATGTACTGTTGACAGTGGTGCTAACTGTCTACATGGTATTAAATGGCGATCGCCTTTGGGATGGACTTTTTCAGTGGTTACCGCCGCACATTGGCCCGAAAGTGCGGGAATTATTGCGCGAGGATTTCCATAATTATTTTATTGGTCAGGCCACATTAGGTGCTGTCTTAGGGTCGGCGATTACATTAGCATTTTTCTCACTACAAGTTCCCTTAGCTCTACTTTTTGGCATTGGTATTGGTTTTTTCTCACTCTTCCCATTTGGTACGGGTATAGGTATAGCTATAGTCAGTTTTTTGGTGGCTTTACAAAATATTTGGTTAGGGGTAGAAGTATTAGGTATAGCTGTAGCCATTGACCAAGTTAATGCGAATTTTATTGCGCCTCGGATTTTGGGGAATTTGACTGGCTTAAATCCTGTATGGGTTGTAATTTCTTTATTAATAGGCGCTAAATTAGGCGGAGTTTTAGGTTTATTAATTGCTATACCTATCGCCAGTTTTATTAAAGATATTGTAGATAGTTGGCGTGATGGCGCATTTAGTCAAATAGTTGTCTCTAATGACAATATCAAACATTCAACTCCTGTTCAGGTGGGAGACTAGTAGTAAACCTTGTCCATTTTGAAATCTGGAGTAGTGCGGGACCCAAAGCCCGCTACTACTTTCTCTAGCAGCAGGGAGCAAGATGCTCCCACTACTTTTAAAATTATGGTTCTCAAAATAGATGTGGTTTAATACCGTTTCACTTAAAGGTTGATACAACTAGGGAGCAGAAGAAGCAGAAGAAGCAGAGGTATTTTATTTGTATTTCTCCTAAGCGTGAAATGGTATAAGTAGGCGTTAATATTTCCATGCTGAACCCGCAGGGTGTGGTATAGATAATCGTAGGGGCACAACTACAGGTTTAATTTGCTATTCACGAATCAAGGTGTATAGGAATTGTAATAATAAACTCAGTGCCTTTTCCGACAACAGATAAACATTGCAATTGACCGCCATGTTTATCGACAACAATTTGATAGCTGATAGATAAGCTTAATCCTGTACCTTTACCAATGCTTTTAGTAGTGAAGAAAGGGTCAAATAATCGCTTTTGCATATCTTTGGGTATTCCCAAACCATTATCGGCAATGCGAATAATTATATGGTTATCATCTATAGATTCAGTACGAATCTGAATTAGGGGAGATTTTGGCTCGGAAGATGGTAAAATTGAATAATCATAATTGTTAAAAATAGCATCTATAGCATTGGCTAAAATATTCATGAATGCCTGATTGAGTAGACCAGGATAGCATTCGACTAATGGGAGTTTTTCATACTCTTTAACAACGGTAATTAGTTGACCTGTTTGCTGATTTTCTAGGCGGCTTTGTAATAGTAGTAAAGTACTATCAATCCCTTCATGGATATCAACTGTTTTTTTCTCGGATTCATCAAGACGGGAGAAATTTCGTAAAGCCAGAACTATCTCGTGGATACGTTCAGTACCTACTTTCATCGACTTGAGCAGATCCAGAAAATCATCTCTTAAAAATTCTAGTTCAATATCAGCGATCGCATCTTGAATTTCTGCGGCTGGTTCAGGATAATACTTTTGGTAGAGACTGACTAAATCAAGTAAATCCTGACTGTAGTTGAGCGCATGAACTAAGTTCCCGGCAATAAAGCTGACAGGGTTGTTGATTTCGTGGGCAATACCCGCAACAAGTTGCCCTAAAGCTGCCATTTTATCATTTTGCAGTAATCTTGTATAGTTATTCTTCAAGTTACGAAAGCCGGCTTTAGCTATTCTTGATTGTTCTTCTACTTGCTCTAGTTGCGCCAGTGTTAATACCTGAATTTGGGAGTAGGCTAAAAGTAATTGGTGAAAATCTAAGAGTTTATAATTACCCAATTTAGTTTTTACTAAAATCGGCTCATAGGCTAATTGGGATGGACGCTGTAATGCTAGCTGAATTGCTTCGACTATGGATGTATCTTCAGAAATTATACACACTTCTAAGTCGAGAAATTTCAGGAGATTTTCGGTAGGACGTTTGGCAAAGAGTGCAAAACTATAGGGGCGACTCATGTGTTCAAAAAATCTTTGCCGAGAAATCATTCCTACATATTCTTGATTACAAGTCAGAATGATTCCTGGTAGTAAAGGCTGTTGCTCAAACAGTATATTTAGATCCTTGGCCGGATGAGCTACTTCAACGTAAACTGACCAAAGTGGTAATTCTTGCAAAGTTGACTCTAATTGCAAATTCAGATCATTACCATTTTTGATGGTATCTATAGCCAGCATACTTTCAATCCTTTACTGTTGAAATAATATTCCTAGTGACACGGCAAGTAACGTACTGTAATAATTGCAAAATTAATCAAACGTTATGAATTTATATTTCCCTCATAATTCGCCAATCTCACATGGCTGGGAAAATACTGTCTATTTAGATAAACGTTGGATGCGCTGTAGGGCTACCTACTTGATCTCAGAGAACGATGTATGCTTTAAATTAGAGAAAATATTTAAAAATCAAAGCTTAGACCGTGGTCAAAATTACCTGAGAAGGCTCTGAAGAACTATCAGAAAAACTCACATATTTGTGAGCGAGGTAGTTTGCGATCGCATTTTCACATCAATATATTTCTAGACGCTGTGGGGGTATGCAGGTTTAAGGAAAAATTGAGAGTTTGAAACACAGATCGGTGGGTTTTGTCTGTTGACATCATCGCCACTCACCTTGTAAGGTAAAAGCCGCCCAGACATCAGTTCGAGAATATTTGGGATTGGGACTGCGCCACATTTCTAATTGTGCAGCCCTTAGCGCCGCTACAGGTGGTAAATTCTCTTTGAGCATTTTTGTGTAAAATTTCGTCATTAATTCTGCTGTTCCTTTGTCGTCTACACTCCATAAACTGACAGCAACTCTTGGACTACCTGCATACATAAATCCTCTTGTTAATCCTACTAAACCTTCACCTTTTACTTGTTCTCCAAGTCCGGTTTCACAAGCACTTAACACCACTAATTCTGCTGGTAAGTTGAGGTTGAAAATATCCTGAATTTGAAGAAAACCATCTTCGGCATTTCCTTTTGAATCTACCAAAGACAGGACTACACTAGAACACTTAGGATTGTTAGTATCGAAAAATCCGTGAGTTGCAAAGTGGACAATTTGGTATTGACTCATTTGTGAATTCGTTACGGTAGTACGATTAGCATCAAAATCAAAAGCTGATTTGCTTGCTGATTTGGGAACTAAACTCAAAATATTTGTGGCTTCTGTGTGCGTCCCTTCAAGGCGAGAAAAGCTAAGATTTGAATCACAGCTTGAACGTCTCAGTGCTAAAGTATTTAACTCAGGAGAATTGGAATTTTTTCCTCTATTTTGACCACCTTGAGCTACACTTAGCTTTAAGCGATTATCATCTTTACTAAATACCGGATCTGCCAACACAGCTAATTTTTTCCCAGCCACATGGCGGTTTTTAGTTTCATTTCGCACCACCGCAATTGTAGAAGCCGAAGGCGCATTGACAATTTCATGTTCTACTAATAACGGTTGTAATTTTGTTTGGGTTGGATTTGGCAATGCTGCAAAGGGAATGTATTGTAAAATGCCATCAGCCACAATCAACAATCGCTTATTTCCTAATTCTTCTGCTACAGGCTGAAGCAACATTTGACTTAATTTAGTGGCAACTTTTTCAGGATTTTCAGCATTTGTTCCAGGTTGAACTGTAATTCCGCCTCGTGAATATAATTCCCCGCCACCTTTGATATTTTGATAAAACTTCTTAGCAGCAGTTTCAATATCTTCACCTTTGGGTAATTCATAACTTTTCATTCCTGTCTTTGTCACTAACCAAAGATAACTGTGTTCTTTACCAAGGGAATATTGTAAAAGAATAGTGTTGTCATCAAGAACTGAGGATTGAATTTCTGCGAGTTTCTTCAGGAGTTTGGGTTGGGTAATTGCTGCATAACCTGGACTTTTAGCGCGGATAGAAGCTAAGACTTGCTGATATTTTTCTGAAAGTTCCTCAATTTCTTTATTTAATTCATCTACTTGTTCTGGGGGTTTTTTACTTGATAAAAGTTCAATCCGGATTTTCCTTCTAGCATCAATTTGTTGCTGTAGACTACGTTCCTCTTCTAAGAGTTTTGCATCTACGCCTTTACGGATATCTGCATGGGCTTCAGTGAGGAGTTCTAGCAGACTGCGGGCGCGGGAGCTTTCGCTGGTGTCGAAGGCAAGGGCGTTGTATCCTTTTGATGGGTCTTGTTTGTGCAGTTCCATCAGGATATCAATTTTCAGTTGATAATAATCTTGTACTGTGGCAAAAAAGGAAGTTTTTAAATCTTCACTAGCAACTTCTTTGCGGATGTTTTCGATAAATTCGATTGCTTTATTTATCTTGGTTAAAGCTTGTTGAAGTTCGTTATTTTGGCGTTGTAATTTGGCGATATTGTAGAGACTTTGGGCTTGTTGAGAAAGTAAGCCCATTTCACCATAGAGAGTTAATTGTTCTTCATAAGTTTGAATGGCTTTTTCGGGTTGTTTGAGGGCGGCGTAAGCTTCAGCCGTTGTAGTCATTACATAACCTTCTGTCTGCTTATAGCCAGATCCTTGGGCTGATTTTCTGGCTTTTTGAGAGTCTTCTAGAGCTTGAGAATAATTTCCTTGTTTTATCTCAACTTGAGCGCGGATATTAAGTGTACTCGCTTCAAATAATAATTTCTGCTCATCAACCCCTAAATTATGAGATAAATTTAGAGTCTGGTTAGCAAAACTAATTGCTTGTTGATTATCTCCCACCGCCAGGTAATATTGACTAATACGTTCTCGTAAATAAGCTTCATTGTTACAGTCTCCCGTGTCTGTGGAGACTTTTAATGCTTTGTTGTAATAATTCAGAGATTGTGGATTATTTTGCAACTTGCGATAAACATCACCCATCCACATGAGAGTATCAGTTTCACTGCTGTGTTTACCAATATCTTGCCATATAGATAATGCTTTTTCATAAGTATGTAAACTCTCGGTATATGCGCCTAAAGATGAGTAAACATTAGCGATAGTTATCAAAGTATCAGCTTCATCTGGACGAGCTTTAATCTGACGTTGAATGACTAAGGCTTGATTGAGTTTATTAATCGCTTCTTGTTTTTTCCCTTGCTGGTTTAAAATATTAGCAATATCGGTTAGTGTCTTTGCTTCTTCTGGCTTACCGCCCATCTTTTGCCGCAGTGTAAGTGCTTGTTGATGAAATTTCAGGGCTTTTCTATAATCTCCAATTCTGGTAAGCCAACTACCAAGATCTGATAAGGCTTCCGCTTCAGCAGGAGGAATTTCTTGTGTGCGATATTTTTGGATTTGTTGGTTGTAGAATTCAATAAGATTATTGGTAGCTGCGTCTGAATTAGGAGTTTTTGATTGCTGTGGTGTATTCTTGGGTTTTTTGAGTTGGGAAGGCTTTTTTAATGATGCTAATTTATCTTCACAACTTGCGGCGTTTAACCCAACGTACAACAGATCGTATAGCTTTCTATTTCTCTTAAATTCAGGATCGAGAATATTAGCCTGCTTGATGTAATCAAAGCTTTTGTTGATTTCACCTGAAGTGAAGTTAAAAAAAGCAATCTTATCGAGTGATTCAGCTTGTTGCATGACATCACCTTTTCCTTTCCAGAAAGCCAAAGCTTTGTTGTAATACTCAAGTGCTTTGTTTTGTTCACCTAATTCACCATAAATATGTGCAACTGAGCTATAAACGATAGCTGAACTTTCAGGGTACAGTGAGGCATATTGCAGCAGGTTGTCAATCGCCTTTTGATATTCTCCTATTTGCTTATAGATCAAGCTAAGTGAAGTAGTGACTCCACCTTCACATTCGCGATCGCCTAAAGCTTGACAAATAGGTATGGCTTTCTCAACATATTCCAAAGCTTTAGAATAATCACCCCTAAGAAAGTATAAGCCAGCAATTCGATTTAAGGTTAGGGCTTCTTTTTTGCGATCGCCTGCTAAACGCCAATATTTTAGGGCTTCTTCCCATTTAGGAATGATTTTGCTCAATAAGGGTGCTTTCTGTTTACCTAATTGTCCGGCTTCTGCTTCTGCTTTTTGGGCTGCTGCGCGGTTGCTGTCTGGGGTGTTGGTTTGGGTTGGGAGTTGCGGGGGTGGGGTTGAAGGTGTCGGTTTGGGATCGGCGTTGACGCTTTCTGAACACAAGGATAGACACAGCAACAGGATTAATCCCAGAGGGTGCGCTTGAGGTGTTTTGGTGTTAACGGTTTTCAGGACAAATTTGCCCCATTTTGAACAATTTTTAAGCATAGCTGTACTTTCTCAATTTCATATTTACGTAGATTTCTGGAGGAATGAGATTAACTCTCAAAGCCAGGTAGCGATCGCATTTTTACATCAATATATTTCTAGACGCTGTGGAGGTATGCACTTTTACAGAAATTTTCAGAGATTTTGACGGTAAAAATCAAGCTAGCAGAGAAGAAACCCCCATTTCCCAAAAGCTGTAGGGACGGGTTAAGCAATATTCTCGTGGGTAATTGAGCATATCTGTGAACCCGCCCCTACTTGAACTATCGCCATTCACCCAAAAAGGTAAACGCCGCCCAATAATTGGGATTACGCCATTTCTCTTGCTCCCACATTTTTAACTGCGCCGCCCGCAATGCTTGATTTGCCGTTTTGTTTTGCTGCCACATTTGCTGGTAAAATTCTTGCATAAAGAAAGATGTGCCTTCATCGCTAACTTGCCATAAGGACACTACTAATCTCTCTGCACCTGCATACATTAATCCTCTGGTTAAACCTACTAAGCCTTCGCCTTGAATTTCTTTACCTAAGCCGGTTTCGCAAGCACTCAAAACAATTAAATCTGCGGGATAATCGAGGTTAAATAAGTCTGCTAACCGTAGATAGCCGCGAATATCTTTACCTTGTTCGTTTACCAAAGAAAGTACAATCCCTGATAATTCTGGGTTAGCATCATTCACAAAGCCGTGGGTAGCAAAGTGTAAAATTTGGAATTGCTTGAGATTGCTGCTGGTAGCTGCGGTGTAATTTGCGGCAAAATCTAAGAGTTGCACGCCTTGAGATTTCGGTACTAGGTTAAAAATTGTCTTAGCTTCTGTGCGTGTACCGAAAAGTCGCGGCCAAATATCACGATTGAGAATATCAGCAGAACGCCTGAGTTCAGAACGTTCTAGCTCTAAGTCAAGGTTATTTTGCTTTTGCAGTTGTTTATTTTGGGCGGTGGTAATTCGCTCATCGTTAGCGTTGTATACTGGGTCTGCGAGGATAGCTAAGGCTTGGGGTGCGGGTGGACGTTTGGCGAGTTCTTGACGTTGAATTGCGATCGCACTTGCGGATGGTAAACTAACAATTTCGTGGTTTACTAATAAAGGCTGGTAATTCAAATTCTCCGGTTCGGCTGATGAACAGACACGAATACCACCTGCATTAGAACAGACAACATCTTTTGGTTTGTCTTTCACTTCCTGTGGTGTAGAATTCGGTTGAGAGTTTAAATCAGCCAAGGCTGCAAAGGGAATATATTGCAATGCACCATCCGCGACAATGACTAAGCGTTTTTTGCCTAATTTATCTTTCACAGGTGCGAGAATCTGTTGACTGAGTTCTTTGGCGGCGATATCTATCTGGCGATTTTTGATACCAGCGCAGGGATTTTCTTTATTAGTTGCAGAAGGCGGTTTAGAACTGTATTTACTAATCAGGCAAAATAAATTGATAGCGCTTTTTTCTATCTCTGCTTTTTTGGGAAGTTCGTAAGTATCGAGAGAATTGGGAGAAACTACCCACAGAAAGCTGCGTTCATTACCCAAGGAATATTGTAACAGCAGGGTATCTTTATCGAGTTGTTGCTGAATTTGCGGTAAAGTCAGGGGTTGGGGATACTTGAGGTTAGCGTATTGTGGGCTAGTTTCGCGGATTTTTGTTTCTAGTTGCTTTTGTTGACTGAGGAGTTCATCGATTTCTGCTTGTAATTTCTCAGCATTGGCTTTAAAAATGGGGTTTTGAATTTTATCGCTGTTAACTATTTCAAACCTGACTTTTTCCTTACCATCAATTAAAGCTTGTATGCGGCGTTCTTCGGCTAAAAGTTCGGGGTTTGCACCTTTGCGGATATTGGCGCGGGCTTCGGTTAAGAGTTCTACTAATCCTCTAGCGCGAGAGCGATCGCTTGTTTGAATTGCTTGGGCATCGTATCCTTTTGATGGTTCTTTTTTGTGCAGTTCCATCAATAAATCGATTTGGAATTTATAGTAATTTTGGACTGTAGCGAAGTAGGAAGTACGCAAATCTGAGTTTTTGACGTTGCTGCGGATATTTTCGATGATTTCAATTGCTGCTTCGATGTTGGGAAGTGCGGCGTTGAGGTTTCCTAGTTTGCGTTGGTTAACAGCAATACCATACAGTGCATCTGCTTCTGCTTTACTGTCTTTTAACTCTCGCCGTATTTTCAATTCTTCATTCAAAATATTTATGGCTTGTCGATAATTTTTCTGTAGTTCATAAGTTACGCTCATGTCACCTAACATTTGAGCTTCCCAAATACGCAATCCGGCTTTGCGATAATGCGCTAAAAGGTTATGAGATATATCTAATGACTTTTGATAATCCCCTTTGGCACGATATACTGTTGCTAATGCATAAAGAGAAAATTCCTCATAATAAGATTTTTCTTTAGATAATTTTAATGCACGATTAGCTAGTTCTAATGCTTTGGGATAATCCTTTAATGATGTGTATATTTTCGTCATACCCCAAATTACTTGGATTTCAGATTGATAATCATCTTTGTTTAATAAAGATAGTGCTTTTTGATAATATTGAAGTGCCTCATTGTACTTGTCTTGCCATTCGTAAAGGCTGGCGATAGAGTTTAAAGTTCTAATTTCTGCCGTTTTATTGGGTGTAAGCTTATAAATATCTAGTGCTTTGTTGTAAGTTTCAAGACTTAACTTATAATCTCCTAAATTTCTATAAACATATGCAATATCACGAAGTATACGAGCTTCATCCCTAGGATTTGGTATAGAACGTTGAAGTTCTAAAGTTTTATTATATTCATCCAGTGCCTTTTGATAATTAGCCTGTGATAAATGGATATCAGCTTTTTGTCCTAGAGTAAATGCGTAGTTATCTTTATCATCAATTTGAAGCTCTAGCGCCTTGTCTACAAATTCCAGTGCTTTTTCATAATTACCTGAAAAATTTTTGTGAACATTAGCAATCATCACGAAAGTCCTAGATAGCATCCGGGTGTTTCCCGCTTGCTGAAAAAGTTTTCCTGCTTGTTGATAGTAATCAATTGCTGTGCGATAATCTGCTTGTCCAGCATAAATTTCCCCTATATCAGCAATCGTGTTAGCTTGATCTGATAAATTAAAACCTGCCTGTTGTTGTAGTTTTAATGCTTCTTTTAAAGATTCCACTGCATTTTTTGCATTACCCAATTTATCTTGTAGGGCTGCAATGTCACGAATAATTTCTATTTCTGCTTTAAAATCATTTCTTTGACGCTGAATTTTTAAAGCCTGTTCATAATAATCAAGAGCTGTTTTAGGTTCACCTGATAATGAATAAATCGCACCTATACGCCAAAGAGTATAGGCTTCTCCTGCCAAATCTTTTAACGGTTCACGATAGAGTTTTAATGCTTCATTTCGATAATTTAAAGCTTTTTTAGTATCACCTAGTTTCATGTGAATAGTAGCAATACTGTTAAAAGTGCTAGCTAAACGACGATATTCTTGGTTTGCTAAAAATATTGACTTGGCTTTTTCTAAGTAGGTAAGCCCTTCTTTTGGCTCGTTTATGTTATTGTAATTAATGCCAATAGAAGCCAGTAAACTTGCTTCAATCAGTGTTTTTTTTAGTTCGCGTGAGATTTTTAATGCTTGTTGCAGATACTCTATGGCGGTTTTGTACTCATCAATAAAATTATATAAATTAGCAATATAGGCTAATATATTAACTTCTTCTTCTCTCAGTCCTAGTTTTTGGGCAATTTTCAAAGCTTGTTGAGATTTATTTATCGCTTGTTCAGATGCTTCTCTAGTCTCTTTCTTCTCTAACTCCTCTGCTTCTTCAACTAGCTTTACACCCTGCTGGTATAACTTTTGTTGCTCCGCATTCAAGGGAACTGACGGCGTAGGCGCTGGTTGCTGGGCAATTTTTACCCCATAACTCCCCACATTGGCGGCTGTTGACTCGGATAATAAAAGCAGGGCGAAAAATAAAGCCGCAGCGCGAGAAGCCAATGCAGGAAGTTTTTTATGCTTTTTCATGAGGATTTATACTGATTTTTGCTACAAATCAATATAGTTCTCGGCGGTGTGGGGGTATGCAGGTTTACAGAAACTTTAAGAAAATACGCTGTAGGGGCACGGCATCCATAATCTCTCGGCAATACAGAAATTTTATCGGTGCCGTGCCCCTACTTGTTGGCTCATTTATTTTTTGGTATTGTCTATCTGGTTTTATAAGAAATTTCATATAAAATGACAGATGAACAAGATATTACCGAGGTTCCTTTACGTCCAATTGTTTGGATGGGAGACTCTCGTAAAAATATCCGTGAGTTTCCTGAACAAGTGCGTGCATCTGTAGGCTATGCATTGCAATTGGTGCAAGCAGGGGAAACTCCAATAGATGCTAAACCGTTTAAAGGTATTGGTAGCGGTGTATATGAAATCGTCAAACGCTATGATACGGATACTTACAGAGTAGTTTACGCTGTAAAGATTGGGGAAAAAATTTATGTACTGCACGCTTTTCAAAAGAAATCAAAACGGGGGATTAAAACCCCACAGTCGGACATTGATTTGATTAAAAAACGCTATCAAGACGCGCTGGAAAGAGAGAAACAAGCATGACAGAAGAAACAATTTTTGAAGAAAGCAGTGGTAACGTATTCGCTGACCTTGGGCTGGAAGATGCCGATGAACTTCTTACCCGTGGTAAAATCGGCATTGTGGTACTACGTCTGTTGAAACAACGCAACCTCAAGCAACGCGAAATAAGTCAACTGTTAGGAATTCCACAGCCAGAAGTATCTCATTTAATGAAGGGAGAGTTTCAACGCTTCAGTGAGGGTAAACTCCTAATGTTTCTTAAGCGACTTGATACTGAAATCACTTTACATCTTCGCCCACGTAATGCAGAAAACCAATCTGCTGAAACTGTTATATCGCTGTAAATCGGCACAATAAAACCTTGAGTGATGCCTGCGACGGGCTACGCCTACGCAATTACTATATCGCCAAACCCAATTACTGTATTTGAGATCCCAATTGCTATATCGGAGAACCCAATTGCTATTTCCGAGATCCCAATTGCTATATCGGAGAACCCAATTGCTATTTCCGAGATCCCAATTGCTATATCGGAGAACCCAATTGCTATTTCCGAGATCCCAATTGCTATATCGGAGAACCCAATTGCTATTTCCGAGATCCCAATTACTGTATTTGAGATCCCAATTGCTATATCGGAGAACCCAATTGCTATTTCCGAGATCCCAATTACTGTATTTGAGATCCCAATTACTATATCGGAGAACCCAATTGCTATTTCCAAGAATCCATTAGACAAATCGCCAATGCCCAATGCCCCATGCCCAATGCCCAAAAAGACGCTATCATCAGATCCTGTGGCATCTCCCTGCGTAACTCCTAGGATTTATGACCGCTTCTGACTTTGACTTTCAGCCAACGGAACCAAGTAACTCTACTGCGCCGCATTCGGATACGCGGCTAGTAGACCGCAGCAGGCTGAGTAAAATGTATCAGCATTATGTAGAAGTGAAGGATAAGTATCCCCATGCGCTGCTGCTGTATCGGGTGGGTGATTTCTTTGAAACTTTTTTCCAAGATGCTGTAACTGTCTCGCGGGAACTGGAATTAGTTCTGACTAGCAAACACGGCGGTGAAGTTGGGCGGGTGGCGATGACTGGTGTCCCTCACCATGCTTGGGAACGCTACACTACCCAACTGGTGGAGAAAGGCTATGCGGTAGTAATTTGCGACCAAGTGGAAGATGCTTCGGAAGCTGTAGGTTTGGTGCGTCGGGAAGTAACCCGCATCCTCACACCGGGGACTTTGCTAGAAGAAGGAATGTTAAAAGCAAGTCGCAATAATTACTTAGCTGCTGTGGTAATTGCGGCTAATCATTGGGGTTTAGCTTATGCAGATATTTCAACTGGGGAATTTCAGACAACTCAAGGTAGTGATTTAGAACACCTCACCCAAGAATTAATGCGGTTGCAGCCTTCGGAGGTGCTGTTTCCCACCAACGCCCCGGATTTAGGGACTTTACTCCGTCCGGGAGAGACTTCGCCCCATTTACCCCAATGTTTACCACCAACTTTTTGTTATAGTTTGCGATCGCAATCGCCATTTTCCGCAGGGGAAGCTAGAAGTAGATTATTGCAGAAATTTAAAGTGCGATCGCTCGAAGGTTTGGGTTGTGAACACCTACCCCTAGCTGTGCGCGCTGCTGGTGGGTTGTTGGAATATCTGGAAGATACCCAAAAAGAAAATTCTGTTCCCCTGCAATTATTACGCACCTATACCGTCACCGACTATTTAATAGTTGACCATCAAACCCGCCGCAACTTAGAAATTACCCAAACTGTCCGCGATGGAACTTTTCATGGTTCCCTACTTTGGGCGTTAGATAGAACTAGTACCGCAATGGGCGGGCGGGCGTTACGGCGGTGGTTATTGCAACCATTAATTGATATTAAAGGCATTCGCGCCAGACAAGATACCATTCAAGAATTAATAGAAAATACAGCCTTACGTCAAGACTTGCGCCAGTTACTGCGACAAATTTATGATTTAGAAAGGTTAACAGGTAGGGCTGGTTCTGGTACAGCGAACGCGAAAGATTTAATGGCTTTAGCAGATTCTCTCTCCCGCTTACCAGAATTATCTGAGTTAGTGGTAGAAGCCAATTCTCCGTTTTTAAAAGCTTTGCAGAAAGTGCCATCTATATTAGAAGAATTGGCTGCAAAAATCCACGCCCATATAGTAGAGTCACCACCCATACATATTAAAGAAGGTGGCGTAATTCGTGCAGGTGTTAATACTTTACTAGATGAAAGAAAAGCCACCGTAGAAGCGGATCAACAATGGATTGCAAATTTAGAAGTTGACGAAAGAGCCAGAACAGGCATCCCCACATTAAAGGTAGGATATAATAAAACCTTTGGATACTATATTAGTATTTCCCGTGCCAAAGCCGACCAAGTACCGGCTAACTACATTCGCAAACAAACCCTGACGAATGAAGAACGATACATTACCCCAGAATTAAAAGAACGGGAAGCCAGAATTCTCTCAGCTCGTGATGATTTAAATCAGTTGGAATATGAAATTTTTGTCGCCTTGCGGGAAGAAGTAGGCGAACAAGCCGAAATCATTCGCAACCTTTCGCGGGCGGTAGCAGCAGCCGATGTCTTGTGTGGTTTAGCAGAGTTAGCCGTAAATCAAGCTTATTGTCGCCCCGAAATGCTACCGGGAAGAGAAATCGAAATTATCGAAGGAAGACACCCAGTAGTAGAACAATCTTTACCTGCTGGCTTCTTCGTCCCCAATTCCACCCAGTTGGGAGGGAAAGAAGACGGGGAGACGCGGAGAGGGGGAGACGCGGAGACTGAAAATTTCTTTGCGTCCCCGCGTCCCACTGTCCCCGCGTCCACTTCTCATCCCGACCTAATTATCCTCACCGGGCCAAATGCGAGTGGAAAGAGTTGTTATTTGCGTCAGGTAGGATTAATTCAATTAATGGCGCAGACCGGGAGTTTTGTACCTGCCAGATTTGCTAAATTGGGAGTATGCGATCGCATTTTCACCCGTGTAGGTGCAGTGGATGACTTAGCCACAGGTCAATCTACCTTTATGGTAGAGATGAATGAAACCGCAAATATTCTCAACCATGCAACCTCAAGGTCATTAGTGCTATTAGATGAAATTGGGCGAGGAACAGCCACCTTTGATGGACTTTCCATAGCTTGGGCGGTAGCTGAATATTTAGCCACAGATATCAAAGCCAGAACAATTTTTGCCACCCATTACCACGAATTAAACGAACTCGCCGCGATGTTAACCAATGTCGCTAATTATCAAGTGACAGTCAAAGAACTACCCGACCAAATAATCTTTTTGCACCAAGTCCAACCAGGAGGCGCAGATAAATCTTACGGAATCGAAGCCGGAAGACTCGCCGGTTTACCTGCGGTAGTAATTCAAAGAGCAAAACAAGTCATGGGACAGATAGAAAAACACAGTAAAATTGCGATGGGTTTACGGGAAAATTTATAGGGGCTAGGGGCTAGGGGAAAAATCTTCTCTGAAACATCCAATCTCTTATTTTCTCTGCGCCCTTGGCGTTCTTGGCGGTTCAAAATAATACCAATTTCCAACAACAAACCCACAAATTAGGTAGGGGCACAACATTGTTCATTGGTGTCAACTTAAGTCAAAACGCTTATTCCACAGGCATTTTACCCCACCCCTCAATCCCCTCCCCGTAAACGGGGAGGGGACGTTTTGCGTCAGCAAAACTGGGGTGGGGTAGCGCGGATCTTGATGGTACGTGATTTTGTATCAAATCACATCCTGGCAAGGGTTTCACGTTAAGTTGACACAGGTGAACAATGTTGTGCCCTTAATCATCATTTATATGTCGCCAAAATTATGGGAATTGATATTACCCTACACCTCCACCGTTTCACCCACATCACCGGCGAAAAACTCCGGCGTATTGTGATAAAGTACCGCATCAATCCGACAACCTTGATAAGCTAAAACATATAACTCTTTCAAGTCCTTCATCAGCGGATAGCGGGGATTTGCACCCGTGCATTGGTCATCAAATGCTTGTTCCGCCATTTCTTCTACTTTGGCGTAGAACTCCTTATCTTCATCACCCAACGCCTGTTTAATCGTCGCCGGAATATCAATTTGTTGTTTGAGATTTTCAATCGCCGCAATCAATAATTCCACTTTTTCATCGGCTGTATTTCCACCCAAATGTAGGTGGTCAGCTATTTGCGCATACCTATCTTTCGCATTAGGATATCTATATTGGGGAAATATTGCTTGCTTAAAGGGAATATCCGTAGCGTTATAGCGGATAACATGGGAAATCATCAAAGCATTAGCCAGTCCGTGGGGAACGTGAAAAGTAGCACCGAGTTTGTGTGCCATTGAGTGACAAATACCCAAGAAGGCATTGGCAAAAGCCATCCCGGCAATTGTCGCAGCATAATGTACCTTTTCTCTTGCTTTCGGGTCATTGGCACCATTTTGGTAAGCACTGGGTAAATATTTAAACAATAATCTAATTGCTTGCAGCGCCAAACCATCGGTAAATTCGCTTGCCATTACTGATACGTAGGATTCTAAGGCATGAGTTAAAGCATCAATCCCACCGTATGCTGTGAGTTTTTTCGGCATATTGGCGACGAGTTCCGGATCGGCGATCGCAATATTCGGAGTTAGGGCATAATCTGCTAAGGGGTATTTCATGCCGACGCTGTCATCTGTCACCACAGCAAAGGGTGTCACTTCCGAACCAGTTCCCGAAGTTGTGGGAATCGCCACCATGATGGCTTTTTGTCCCAAAGGCGGTAATTCATAAACTCGCTTGCGGATATCCATAAACCGCATCGCCAAACCTTCAAATTCCACATCGGGTTGTTCATACATCAACCACATGACTTTAGCCGCGTCCATTGGCGAACCACCACCAATAGCAATAATCACATCTGGTTGATAGCTTCTGAGTAAAGCCAATCCTTTATTTACATTAGATAACGTCGGATCAGGTTCAACATCGTGGAATACGTCATGCTTCACACCAATTTCGTCTAACACCTGGGTGACTTTATCGACGATTCCTAAATCAAATAATTGTTTATCGGTAACAATAAAAGCCCGTTCCTTCCCAACTAAATCCCGTAAAGCTACAGGTAAACACCCATATTTGAAATAGACTTTGGGTGGAACACGGAACCACAACATATTTTGTCGCCGTTGGGATACCGTTTTAATATTTACTAGGTGATGAGGTGTGACGTTATCGGAAATTGTATTACCTCCCCAAGTCCCACAACCTAAAGTTAAAGATGGGTCAAGTTTAAAGTTATATAAATCCCCAATCGCCCCTTGAGAAGATGGAGTATTAATCAGGACTCTTCCTGTTTTCATCTTATTCTCAAAATAAGCAATATCATCCAGATTAGCGGGATTTGTATACAATACCGATGTATGTCCCAATCCCCCAAATTCTACTAATTGTTCAGCTTTCTCGACAGCTTCAGGGAAAGTTGCGGCGCGATACATAGCCAAAATTGGCGATAATTTCTCATATGCAAAAGCCTCACTATCGGCTACTGTTTCCACTTCACCAATCAAGACTTTATAAACCTTTGGTGCTGGGGAAGCATCGTCATTGGATAGAGAAATTCCCGCTAACCTAGCTAAATTCTCCACCGACTGTCCGACAATCGCCGGATTTAATCTGCCTTCTTTCAAAATTATCTGACCCAGCTTTTGTTTTTCCTCATCATTGAGAAAATATGCCCCACGACTGATAAATTCCTGCTTGACTTTTGCGTAAATCTCATCAACGACAACAACTGATTGTTCGGAAGCGCAAATCATGCCATTGTCAAAAGTTTTACTTAACAAAATTGAACTAACAGCAGTTTGAATGTGGGCGCTACTATCAATTACCGCTGGAGTATTACCAGCACCAACACCTAAAGATGGATGACCGGAAGAATAAGCAGCGCGTACCATTCCCGGCCCGCCAGTAGCTAAAATTAATTTAACTTCTGGATGCTGCATTAAAGCTTTAGATAACTCTACAGTTGGCTCATCAATCCAACCAATAATATCTTCTGGCGCACCTGCCGCAATTGCCGCTTTCAGGACAATTTTAGCTGCTTCCATAGTGCATTTTTTTGATTTGGGATGGGGTGAAAAAATAATTGCATTTCTTGTTTTTAAAGCAATTAAGGCTTTAAAAATGGTTGTCGCTGTCGGATTAGTTACAGGGACAATTCCGGCAACAATTCCTACAGGTTCTGATATTTTTTGAATACCAAATGTATGGTCTTCTTCAATGATGCCGCAGGTTTTTTCGTGTTTGTATTTATTGTAAATAAATTCGGAAGCAAAGTGGTTTTTAATTACTTTATCTTCCACAATTCCCATACCTGTTTCGGTAACTGCCAATTTTGCTAAGGGAATCCGTTCGGCGTTAGCTGCTAATGCAGCCTTCTTAAAGATGACATCAACTTGTTCTTGAGAGTAATTGGCATATTTTGCCTGTGCAGCTTTTACCCGTTGCACAAGTAATTCTAATTCTTCGAGATTGGTAACTTTCATATGTTTATCCTCTTGCGGAATTTACTACAGATATTTCACTCGTGCGCCATTCATCCAATTAGGAATCAATCATCAATCGCATCAAATGACCAATGACTAATGACAGCCATCACCAATATTTTGATTGCACCGATTACTCAAATCGCAAATATTCCTCGACTGCGAAAAATATCTAATGTTGCTTGTACTTGTTCTGGAGATGGTGGAAGAGTATCTGCCAATAAGTATTCAAACCCTAATTCCTGCCATTTGTATTCCCCCATTTTATGAAATGGTAAAACTTCGACTCTTTGCACATTATTGAATGGGGCAATAAAATCAGCTAAACCGCTAATATTTTCTGGGTCATCAGTGAGACCGGGAACTAAAACAAATCGAATCCAAGCAGGCTTATGAATGACATTGAGATATTTAGCTAAGGCTAATGTTGGTTCAATTTTACGACCTGTAACTTTAGTGTAAGTTTCCGGGTCAAATGATTTAATGTCAAGCAGGACTAAATCGACAAACTCTAGTACAGATTTCGCCGATTCTAAATCACAAAAACCAGAAGTATCTAACGCTGTATGTATCCCTAATTCTTGACAACGCTTAAAGATTTCTCGCACAAATCCCGGTTGCATTAATGGTTCGCCACCAGTGATTGTTACACCACCGCCAGAAGATTTCATATAAGATTGATACTTCTGAATTTCGGTCAATATTTCATCAACACTGGTTTGTTTTCCATGTTCCAGATAACGACAATCAGAATTGCTGCAATAAAGACAGCGTAGCGGACAACCAGATGTGAAAATTACGAATCGAATACCAGGCCCGTCAACTGTTCCACAACTTTCTACTGAATGTATATAGCCAGAATTAATAATTGCTGGAACTATGTGACTATTTTCTAGCTTGTAATTTTCGCTGGTAAAAGTTGGGAATTTTAGATTGTGCATGAATTTTACCTAATTTGACAGCACCCATCAACCTGTCTTTTGCCTCTCATCTATGAGTTATAGATAACAAATGTGAGGAACTTGTGTGGATAGACTGCTGTACACAATCAATTTTAGAAATAAAATTTTGGTTCCTATGATCCCCATTCGATATATATCAAAATAGGGGTATTGTGACCTGAATTTGAATTCAAAAACTTACCATATTTTAATTTTTTTGTCAGTGATAAAAGCTAAATATCTAGCAATTCTATATCAATTGTGAAAAATATCCGTTGTGGCTGTTGACTGTTAACAGTTGACCGCTATATCCAAAAATTATGAATTAATGACAATTTGAAAAAAATCTGTAGGGGCGGGGTCTCCCCGCCCTTTACTTTGCCAAAATCCATATGTTATACCAATTCAAATAATGTTTGCGACACATCAATATATTCTAGAGGGCACGGCAGTGTTCCCTACCATCTGTCGCATTCTTTTTTCAAATTGGTATTACCCTCATTAATTGAATCGGTATAACATGATTTTTTAGTGCTTTTGTGCGCTTTCCCAAACAATATCCCCGAATTTTCTCGAAAGTCGGGGATATAATCAACTAGCATTTTAACTGTTTAGACAGGTAGGTTTTAGGCTGTTCTCAAACCTAAAATCGGTCGTGGAATGTCCGCTGAATCACATCAAGCTGCTGTTCTCGCGTCAATTTAATAAAGTTCACCGCATAACCGGAAACCCTAATAGTTAGCTGCGGATATAACTCTGGATGATCCATTGCATCAAGTAACATTTCCCGCTTCAGGACGTTAACGTTGATGTGGTGTCCGCCATCATGGAAGTAACCATCCAACATTCCCACAAGGTTGCTGATTTGATCAACTTCTAACTTACCTAAAGCCGATGGAACAACGGAGAATGTGTTGGAAATTCCATCTTGTGCGTATTGGTAAGGAATTTTCGCTACCGATTCTAAAGAAGCGATCGCACCTTTACTATCCCGTCCATGCATAGGATTTGCACCTGGCGCAAAGGGTTCACCGGCTTTTCTCCCGTCGGGTGTGTTACCTGTTTTCTTCCCGTAGACAACGTTGGAAGTAATTGTTAATACTGATTGCGTTGGTGTGGCTTGGCGATAAGTTGGATGTTTACGCAGTTCGTTCATGAATGTGGTAACTAAATTTACCGCTATTTCATCAACTTGATTGTTGTTATTGCCATATTTGGGGAAATCGCCGGTAATTTCATAATCAACGGCTAATCCGGCTTCATTCCGCAAAACTTTGACTTTTGCATACTTAATTGCCGATAAAGCATCTGTAACCACCGATAACCCGGCAATCCCGCAAGCCATTGTCCGGAGAATGTCGCGATCGTGCAGTGCCATTTCGATGCGTTCGTAGCAGTATTTATCGTGCATGTAATGGATGACGTTGAGGGTATTAATATACGCCTTAGCCAACCACGCCATCATGATTTCTAGCTGATCCCACACCTGTTGGTAATCCAGATATTCGGAAGTGATCGGTGCGATCGCACTTGCAACTTGTTCGCCAGAATTTTCATCCTTACCGCCGTTGATCGCATACAGCAAACACTTAGCCAGATTAACTCTCGCCCCGAAAAACTGCATTTGCTTACCAATGCGCATGGCGGAAACGCAACAGGCGATCGCATAATCATCTCCCCAGTATGAACGCATCAAATCATCGTTCTCATACTGTATTGAACTAGTATGAATTGAAACTTTGCTACAAAAACGTTTAAAGTTATCTGGCAAGTGTTCCGACCACAACACCGTTAAATTAGGCTCTGGTGCTGCGCCTAAATTATACAAAGTATGCAGAATCCGGAAACTATTTTTCGTCACCAAAGGTCTACCATCTTCACCCACACCGCCAACACATTCCGTTACCCAAGTGGGATCGCCAGAGAAGAGTTGATTGTAGTCGGGTGTCCGCAAAAATCTCACCATGCGCAATTTCATCACAAAATGATCGATGAGTTCTTGCAGTTCGGATTCGGTGATTTTCCCTTGTTGTAAATCCCGTTCAAAGTAGATATCTAGAAAAGTAGAAACTCTTCCCAAAGACATCGCCGCACCGTTTTGTTCTTTAACTGCTGCGAGGTAGCCAAAATATAACCACTGCACAGCCTCCTTCGCCGTCGCTGCGGGTTGGCTAATATCAAACCCGTAGCTTCCAGCCATTGTCTTCAATTCAAACAGTGCTTTGATTTGTTCGGAAATTTCTTCCCGCAGGCGAATTGTCGCTTCGTCGATGACATCTAATTCTAAAGATGTGAGTTGTGCTTTTTTGTCTGTGATGAGAGCATCAACACCATACAAAGCCACTCGCCGATAATCCCCAATGATTCTGCCCCGTCCGTAAGCGTCTGGTAATCCGGTGATAATACCATAGTGGCGGCATAAGCGCATTTCGCGGGTATAGCCATCAAATACCCCATCGTTATGGGTTTTGCGGTATTTGGTAAATATCTCCGCAGTTTGGGGATTGATTTCGTAACCGTAAGCTTTTAATGCATCTTTCACTACGCGAATTCCACCTAAAGGCATAATCGCACGTTTCAGAGGTTTTTCCGTTTGCAATCCCACTATTTGCTCAAGTTCGCGGTTAATATAACCCGGTTGATGAGAGGTAATTGTCGAAACAACTTCTGTATCTGCATCTAGAATGCCTTTTTCGCGTTCAACCGCCATTAAGTCTTTGACTTGTTCCCAGAGTGCTTGAGTTGTTGGAGTTGCACCTGTTAAAAAAGATTCATCGCCACTGTAAAGGGTGTAATTTTTTTGGATGAAATCACGAACATTGATTTCTTCTATCCATTTGCCACTTTTGAAACCTTGCCATTGTGCCAACATCTGAGATTCCCCCCAGTTGATGAAGCTGATTATTGACTGCGGTATCTGGTTTGTGGATAACGTAGCACATTCGATTTTGATATTAACCCATTTTTTAGGTGTTCAATTTTTATGAGTCAAGTGAGATGTAGCAACCTTGATGGTTTTGGGCAAAAATTAAATTTTTATATGTAGCAATAGTTGCATTTAGCTGAAAGGCAGTTTGCGACTTGTAAATTAAGTTTTTGACTCGTATGTTAACTTGTGCGATTCGTAAACTTAGTTTCTGAGTCGTAAATTAACTTTACAACTCGTAAACTTAGTTTCTGACTCGTATTTCAACTTTGCGACTCGTAAATTAGGTTTTTGACACATAAATTAGGTTTACAGCAGTTTTCATGTATTTAGACCACAATGAAAAACTCTACCCACAAGGCGATGGAGTTTCCCACCGACTGCCAATGAAGATAAAAGAAATCTACCCCTGTTTAGTTAATTTCAAACAGAGGTAGGTTAGCGTGGAGAGGAGAAATCAATTAGCAATGAAAATTTATCGATTATTAGCGAATAAATTAGTTACCAACAGTCAATGCTTGTCCAGCTTGGCTGAAGATATCTTGAGCATTAACCAAGGTAACAGTACCAGCGCCAGCAGCACCTGCAAATGTCGATTGACCAACTGTTAAATTACTTTGATGAAAGCTGCTATTGGTATCT
>NZ_CAWNLA010000001.1:3697420-4434286 GCF_963875285.1 Calothrix sp. NIES-2100 | reverse complement strand
ACCTCGTGAATTTATAAGATTTAGCAGCTTGTATTAACCGGGTGATAATTTTTAGTTTGGTTATTTCGGCTGCGTTTTTCGTTTCGCTTGATGTGTTCATAATAGGAAATTCAACAAGGGATACACATCGGAATAAAGTTCGGATTGAAACCAAATTTATCTCCTCCAAACTGTCTCCAACTAAAGTTGGAAATGAATTAGGGATGGGGCGATGAGGGGGACAGCCTTCGACTCCGCTCAGGCTTCTCTGCGAGACGCTCCGCGAACGACTCCGCTCAGGCTTCGGGGGACAAAGAGGACAATTGACTATTGACTATTGCCCAATACCAATCTGATCGAGTTAACAGGCGCCAGATATATAGATAAAAAACACCGTTGAGGGAATGTGCGAAAATGCTTGCTCGTCTTAAACTGGCTTCTCAATTTACGCTGCTGCTGTCACTCATCTTTATTACTGGAATCGGAATGGGGGGATTTGCATTGTCAAAAGCGCTGGAACATCAAGCGCTGATGGAGATGAATGCACGGGGACAGATGGCAATGCATATGATCAACTCGGTAAGTAGTTATACCAGTAATGATATTGCCCCATTAATTACCCAACTCGCAGATCCACAAACTACCTTTATTCCCGAAACTATACGTAGCATTGCAGCCAGAAGGGTATTTGAAAATTTCACAGCGAATTGGCAATACAAAGATTTGATGTACAAACAGGCGATACTCAACCCGACGAATCTCGATGACCAAGCTGACCGATTTGAGGCAAAATTAATTGAGCGGTTTGAGAGCGATCGCACTTTAACAACTCAGTCTGATTTTCGCTCCCAAGCTGGAGAGCAATTATTTTATACCGCTCAACCGTTAGCCGTGACTAGTCCCAGTTGTCTGTTGTGTCATGGTAACCCGAATCAGGCTCCCAAAAGTCACGTCAAAAGCTACGGTACACAAAACGGTTACGGCTGGAAGCTCAATCAAGTTATCGGCACTCAGATTATTTATATACCTGCCAGCGAAGTGTTTGCCAACGCCCGCAAAGCACTTTTTTTATTCATCAGCATATTCATGGGCATTTTTGCATTAGTTATCCTCTCCATTAACTACTTACTGAAATGGAGAGTGATTCAACCTTTAAAACCAATGGCTCAACTTGCTCAAACAATTAGTAGAGATACGGTTAGCGCTACCGAAGCGCGAGATTTAGAACGTCAAGGATTAAGCAAAATTGCCCACCGCACCGATGAATTAGGACAACTCGGAAGAGTATTTCAGAAAATGGTACGGGAAGTATGCGATCGCGAACAACAATTATCTGCCCAGTTACAACAGTTGCGCGTGGAAATCGATCAACAAAAGATTATACATGAAGTTGCGGAAATTGCTGAAAGCGATTATTTCCAGAAATTGCAACAAACAGCCAAGGAAATTAGGCAGGGGAAGGCGGAAGGGGGATGACGGATGACTGTTGACTGTTGACTGTTAACAAATGACAAATGACAAATCACAAATGACAAATGACTATTGACAAATGACTAAAATTATCTCAATTCATTCTTTTCGCGGTGGTACTGGTAAATCTAATGTCACTGCAAATCTGGCTACTTTAATTGCACGTACTGGTTTACGGGTGGGAATTGTGGACACTGATATTCAATCACCAGGAATTCATGTCCCTTTTGGTTTGGATGAAACTAAAATTAAGTACACGTTGAATGATTACTTATGGGGACGCTGTGCAATTGAAGCTGCTACTTATGATGTTAGTTCTGTATTTGCAACAAAAAAAGGCTGGTTTACAAATAATCGCGGCAAAATTTATCTGATTCCATCGAGTATCAAAACCGGGGAAATTTCGCGAATTCTCCGAGAAGGATATGATGCGCGTTTACTTAACGATGGTTTTCGCCATTTGATGCAGCGTTTACAGTTAGATTATCTATTCATTGATACTCATCCAGGAATTAATGAAGAAACCCTACTTTCTGTGATTATTTCTGATGTTTTGTTAGTAATTATGCGTCCTGATAAACAAGACTATCAAGGAACAGCCGTCACAATTGATGTTGCCCGAAAATTAGAAGTTCCAAAGATGTTATTAGTTGTAAATAAGGTATTGCCAAGTTTAAATAATCATGCCTTAAAACAACAAATTCAAGAAAGTTATAAAGTTCCTGTAGCTGGGATTTTACCTGTTTGCGAAGAAATGTTTCATTTAGCCAGCAGCGATATTTTTTGTCTGCGCTATCCAGAACATTCTTGGACAAAAACTATCACAGCGATCGCACAATCTTTAACTGAGAATCCTCAACCTGTCAATCAGGCATTTAATTTTGGGAGAATGAGAAGATGAGGGGAAGCGGGGAAATGAAAAATTATATTATGTCCGCTTGATTACTTACCCCCAAGAACCCCACCTCGCCAAAGCGACGCTTTGTCTCCCCTCCCCGCAAGCGAGGAGGGGATTAAGGAGTTGTGTAAGTCCTAATTATCATCACTTGCGCCAGGGTTGAAAACCATTTTCCACATTAGCCAAAATGGGATTGAGTTCTCTGTGGTGACGGCGCAGTACTGTTACGAAGCTGTTGTTATCAATCCAATCTAGACCAAACTGAGTATAAATTTCCGAACGATAGTCTTTGGTAAAGAAGCGATCGCTTTTAAGTCGGCGTGATGCCATCAGGATAAATACGCGAAAAGCAGTATCACTAAAACCAAAGCCTTCGGGAATATCCTCAGCAAATAAACCAACCATTAAGTCTACCTTATCGATGTCGTTATGATAAACTTCACGTAGTTCTTTTGCCCATTGCGGTTTGCTGGTAATATCTTCAAAAGATTTGACGCGATCGCGACCAATAAGTTCGCGGAAACGATTGTAACGCGGCACACCTCTCTCGCGATCGCGCAAAATATCAATCGCAGCTAAATCAAAAGTTTCGCCATCATCTTTAGTGAGATTCCGTAGAAATGCGGGGTAATTGTGTAACTGTAAAGCTCCAGGATGGGTGACACCAAATGAGTAGAGTAAATCTGACATCCCTACAAGTTCTATTAAGCCTCGCGCTTGTTTACCAAAACCAACATGGAAAGGCTTTTTACTCAATAACTTTCCATCTTGATGAGAGTAAAACTCAAATTCATCGGGAATGAGAGGATGCATCCGGTAGACAGAGACAAACTCTTCGGTTAGATAGTAAGGTGCGGCATGATGCTCGGTTGATGAACCGATGATACCACTGAGTAATTCACTATCACCTAATCGTCCAATCGTCTTTTTAAAATCTTTCCCCAAAAATCCCCACCAATTTGTATTCATGGCAATTTTGGTCGCGGGATGAGGTAAGATTGCTGGCGTCCATTCCACAGTATGAATCTTCGCCATCAAAGCAGCGTTAATCAGTCTGGCATGGTCAAAAAGTTTATTGTCATCCCAGTCAGGATTTAATTTTTTCAAATGGTCGCAAATGACATTATGCTCTTTGACAAAGAGAGTGTGCAGCAGACTTAAGCCTACCCACCATGTACCAGGAAAACCAACTTGGTCAATTCCTGTTGCAGGTTCAAGTGGTAGCAAACCGTCTGCACCAATGAGCATTTTGCCATCAACATGCGATCGCAGTTGATCGATCTTCTCTTGATCGCTGCCATAAAGCTGGGAACCATCCCACCAATGAGTCACTTTATTAATAAAAGTGGCTGGGTGATTGTTACCATCATGACGAGAGGAGTCATTTGCGGTTTTCCCAATCTCTAAGGTTCCGTGTTCTTGTTTCCAAGGGTCATCATCGGCGACGGGAATGTTAAATTTATTATCCCGTTGGTTATCGCCATGTGTAAACCAGTCGTGGGTTTGAAACTGAATCCAGGCCGCTGCATGTAGATTTAAGATAGTTGCTGGGTGGAATGTATCTCGTTTTAGTAAAGTGTTACTCACAACCCGCGAATTCGGGTACATCAGGTTGTTTTCATCAACCGTCGCATCACTTAACGGGACATTGCGTCCAAAGCGAGTCCCCGCCATCCCCATTTCTGGATGGGTGAGGTCATTGTAGCTGCCATCTGATGTCCGAGTAGTATAATGCTTGCCATCCGGACTGGGAATAGGTTTGGGTAGCTCTGCGGAATTGGGAATTTGCGAAGTATCATGAAGATTATTTTTCCGCAATGCATTGCGAAATTTAAGTAATTCTAATAAGGCAAGTGGTGTTGGTAGCTTATGCCAAGGTATGCCAAACATAGTGATTTTCCTGACGCTCAAGACTGCGATTACACGACAACATCCTACAAACTAGGGATGAAAATCCTTCTTCCCCTATTAAGAGTTCCTCATTTTCAAGCTAGGTAATTACGGAAATATCCCACAACCCCTGCGTCTCCCTTGTCTCCCCAGTCCCTAGCCCCTTCCTACAGTCTGTCCTTCAGATGCACCGTGCTTCAATTCCTGCTGTAAATCACTCATAAATTGCAAGAAAAAATCTTTAAAAACACATTCTCTTTCGGAACTGCCAGTACCAAAAGTAAAAGCTATATCATGGGTTGTAGCCGCTGCTTTGCCAATCATGAATAACAGCACGGTTTTTCTAGGAGTTGTCGGCGATCGCAACATGCCATCAAAAGTTGATGATTTAATGGCTATTCTGGGCACTTGTGGTGTGGGAGCATGTGTGGTAAATGTTTGTTCGATTGGCTCGTCAAGGTTATCTTTTAATCTTCTCAAAGCCCCAGCTGTTGCTTGTACAACCTCACCGATATTATGCCCCACATCGAGAATATGCACGTCCTGGGGTAAGCTATGTTCGCAGTAAGCCATAATTTTTTGCTGGGCTTTCTGACCACGGATATATTTCCAAGGCAATAGGGCTTCAGTAAATTTCTGAACTGTATCTTTTGCCGCATGAGTAATTTCTGAGGGAATCTCTGTGTCAAAAAATCTTCGGTTTACGACTTGCACCATTTCGTGTGCTAATACTTCATCGCTGGCATTTCTTCTTAATAATTCGGCAATTTTTTGGACATCTTCTCGACTATAACTGAGCGCAACTTTCTCTTCTAGATATGCTCGTCTAGGATAATAACTAGGATCGGCAGTTGATTCAAAAGGACAAAACCACAAGTCGCGCTGGCGATCGTGAAACTTGGTTGCTGAGAAATAAAACTTCACCCACCAGGGTAAAGATGCCGTATCGTAGCTATGCAATCGATCCACATCCCCTGATGTCTCAATGAGCCTAATTTGTACTGGATCGGAGACAATGATGACATCCAGTAAAAATGGGATTCTGATCCGCAACGGTTTGAACAAAGACTTAATGAACATCTCTGTAGCCCCAGTAGCTTGGTTAATGAGTGAATATCGCCTGAAAATTTATGGTGACAAGTGCGAAATAATGCCGGAAACTTTGTCTACTCTCTATTCTCAATTATGATGAATCATTTTACAGTACCCTCAAGGGTACTATTACTCTTTGGAACATTGAAAGTACGTTTCTTAGATATTATCTAATGACTGATATAATCCCACGATCAACTTATTGTTTTGTTACAACTACCTAGAAAATAGACGCGGTGACGGGGAGACGCGGCGACGCGGGGAATGAGATTTTCATGTTTGGTTGTGCCAAAACCTGGCGTGAAGGGCTAACTTGAAAATAGCGTTGACTGTTGACTCTTAAGAGAGATTTTCATGGTAGGTTGTGGGTTTTTCACATGAGGGGCTAGCTAGAATATGCGTACTTTAAGAACATTAAAACCTGGTGATGAAATGTTGCTAGAGAATTTTCTGTTGCAACATCCTGATACTTCAATGTTCCTGCGTTCCAATTGGCGAGAGGGGGGATTAGTTGATCGGGGTGCAAGATTTCAAGGAACATATATAGCGGCGATCGCCAATGCAGATATAGTTGCCGTCGCCGCCCATTATTGGAATGAGATGGTAGTTGTGCAAGCGCCAGTCTATCTCCAAGAAGTCGTGCAAGCAGTAGTAGCAGAGTCTCATCGCCCTATTTCGGGAATTGCTGGCCCCGCTACCCAAGTCGCAGCCACAAAGACAGCTTTGGGACTTGCTAATCGACCAACTCATCTAGATGAAAGTGAAATATTATTTACCTTGAATTTGCGTGATTTACAGATACCACCAGCTTTAGCATCGGCAAACGTCAAGTGTCGATTGCCACAAAAAGAAGAATTTGATTTACTCAGTGAATGGTGTGTTGCTTATAATGTGGAGTCTTTGAGACAAGCAGAAACTCTAGAATTGAGGTTATCTTGCGATCGCGCAATCGAAGCGCGTCAAGCTACAGCTAAACATTGGGTATTGATAGCGGAAAATACTCCAGTAGCCTATACTACCTTTAACGCCTGCCTACCTGATATTGTACAAATTGGTGGAGTATGGACACCTCCAGCTTTGCGGGGTAACGGCTATGCTAAAAGCGTAGTAGCAGGCTCATTATTAGCAGCGCGATCGCAGGGAGTAGAACGCGCTATCTTATTTACCAGTCGAGAAAACCTAGCAGCACAAGCAGCTTATCGCGGTATCGGTTTTCAAGCTACTGGCGAGGAATTTGGCTTGGTATTATTTGCAAATTCCTCACAGTATTGAAATAGGACTTACGCAAAAAACCTCTCAAACTCTCATTTCCACCGTTCGCGCAGCGTCTCCCCTTGGGAGAAGTTCTGATCTAAGGAAGCCTTATCTCAGACTTATCTCTGTGTCCTTTGCGTCCTGGATCGGTTCGTTTTTCCGTATAAATACACAAAAACTTCAGTATCCTGTAATTACCTGCGGAATATATTTTGTAGTACTTGTAGTGTAAAAAGGAAATAGATAGTAAAATATGCATTATGAACCGCGATCGCTTTCAACAATCCTTTACTGTTAATCCTTCTATCAGCGGTAAGCTTTTTGACTTGTTAGAAATCACATTTCCCGGAATCAGCAGTTTAGCTGAATGTGGGAGAAAACTTGGTGCATCTTGGGAAGCTGCTTCGACTCCCTTTATCCGCTTTCATGAAGATATAGCGATTACCCATGTGGGAGTAGTAGAAATTCCCATGCAAATCATGGGACAAAGAGTAACTGTTGGCGGAATTCATGCAGTAGCTACCCGTCCGGGGTTTCGCAGAAGAGGTTATTACCGCGCAGTCATGAATCAAGTGCTGGAATATTGTGACCAAATTTATGAAACGCTGGTATTGTCAACATCGCACCCAGAATTTTACCTACCTTTTGGCTTTCGTGTAGTTGAAGAACACATCTTCAAAGTTAAGTGTAGTTCTACAGGTAGCACGAATGGCTGGAGAACAATGGATTTGACAGCTGTCGAGGATTTAACATCACTGCACAGACTTTTAGAAACACGCATACCAGTCTCTAATATAGTCGGGGTAGTCCAGGAAAAAGCCGTATTCTTTGTTAATAAAGGAAGTCGTCCTTTGTATTATGCAAAAGATTTAGATGCGATCGCCTGCATAGAAATAGAAGATACTCGACTGCATCTGTTTGATTTAGTAACAACACAGATATATCCTTTACAGGAAATCCTTGCTAGGATACCTCAATTAATTGAAGAGGTAGTGATTTACTTTAGCCCAGAACTTCTCAATATTGAGAATGTGCAAGCATTTCCCCATGTAATTGATGATACTGTATTAATGGTGCGCGGTAAATTTGCCGCAGAAAAGGAAAAATTTATGCTACCGCGTTCGGCTCGTTGTTGAAAAAAATGAAACCAAGCGCTTAGTTAATCAACTATCAGTATAGTTGACAATCATGAACCTCAATCGACCGATTAAGCCGCCAAAGCTTACCCAGAGCAATATTCCCATAATAAAGCAGAAAGTTTTGTCTGCATGGTGTTTCACTTCCAGCAAGCTAATTGCCAAGACTTTCAAACTCTAAACTCTTCCCTGTTTACCATATAACCACCTGCTAAACAAACGGCTAACTCTAGGCATAATCACATATGTCAATAGTACAACCATAATAATGGTAATGATCAGCGAAACAATCAAAGAAGGTAAACCACGCAGCAACGGCGTTAGAAACGTATTCAATAAATTAATCAATATATATACACATACCCAAGTGAGTAATGCTGTTTTATAACGTGGTGGAGTTTTCAAAGGTTGACCAGGAAGAGAAAACCAAGCTTCTAAGCCACTAATTTCTTGAATATGAGGTTCAGATTGCACCAAATGTTTACCTTGATTTAGCCAGTATTGGCGATCTCGTGATGTCATCCACGCTTTTAAGTTTTCATAGTTGTTAAACCGCAGGATAATTACATATTCTGCTCTTACACCTGGTTGTGGACGAATTATATTTGTCCCCAAGTGACCAAAATAAGTTTTGGCAACACCAATAATTTCTTTCATCCAAGCTTCATAATCTTTTTCGCATCCTGGTTTTACCAGTTGTGAAATGACTACAGTGACCAATTCTTCCTGTTCCATTGCCATAAGTTATACAACCACAGTATGGTTACTTAACTTTCAACCCATGACTTTGCCTTCTAGACTCGCATGGATCTGCTGATTTCCATCTGGTGTAATGCGAACAATTGTACCGATTTCGTGATTAGTTACAAATATTGTGCCATCTGGTGCGATCGCTAAATTTTCTAGAAAAGTATTGACGGGAAATAAGGTAATAACTTTGGCTGGTGCTAATTCTATCGGCGTATCCGCGTAAATGGGGGGGGGTAAACCTGCTGAATTTTCCATATTGACCTAAAGATAGGTGAAATACTCGTAGCCATAGCCATTTTACTTGACAATGGTCTGCTAACTTCAACCTGTCTTCGGCCAACCTCTGATTTGTGTTTTTCTTCCTTTGCACTGTGGAAGATTAAAAAATCAATCACAACAAAAATCGGGACTGAGAAATAAATCCCAGTCCCGATAAAAAAGCGGACTAACCGCTATATACTTGGTTAGCCCGTGCAGCTTTGGGAACGCGCAGAGAAATTACTATTGCAATACCAATTTGACATTGGCGTTTTGCAAACCGCGCTGTTTTACTTCAGCTAAGGTTTTGTTAACTGCATACTTTTGGTTGATGGAGTTGATCAACTCGGTTTGATTATGCTTTTTAGCTACGCCCCACAGGTCAGCAATGAGGTCGAAAGAACCATCACTGTTGCGAGACCAACCTAGGTCATATTCGCCGTCCAACACAGCAACGATGTCAGAACGTACACGCTGGCCGTTATAACCACGGACATCAGCTTCAGTCTTTACGCTGATACCTAGGTCGCGCAAGGATGCTTTGAGGATTTCTGCATCGGTGATCTTGGTGCGCAGAGTGCTAAAGTGAGACATTTGGGTTTCCTCCAAAAGAGAAGATTGAGAAAAAACGACAACGGTTTGTTTTTGGGGAAGCCGCACTTAAATTAAAAGCGGCTTTTTTATCTAACTGCTAGCATTTACTGCTAGCCTTTCCCCCTGGGTTAGCAGGAGAAAGCTTTTAAAACTCCATTCGCTGATATTCAGCAACGGAGGATGCTGCGGGTCTAGCGCGCTGTCTGGCCCAGTCTCTCAAAGCTGTGACCTGTTCTTGCATCGTACGAGACAGCGGCAGTGTTGACTTCAGTGCAGCTATAATATCTAATTGGGTGAACTCGCGCTCTTGGGCAAAGGCTTCATACATCGCCGCCACGATCGCTTGTTCAATTTCTGCCCCAGAAAATCCATCGGACATCTTCGCTAGTTGTCCTAAATCAAATCGTGATATATCTTCACGACGCTTCGTCAGGTGAATATTAAATATATCCTGACGTTCTTCGGGAGTGGGCAGATCCACAAAGAAAATCTCATCAAAGCGACCTTTCCTTAAGAATTCTCCCGGCAAACGCTCTACTCTGTTAGCAGTTGCCATTACGAATACAGGAGATTTCTTTTCTTGCATCCATGTTAGGAAAGAGCCGAATATCCGACTGGAAGTACCGCCATCTGAATCACCAGAACCAGCACTACCAGCAAAAGATTTATCCAATTCGTCGATAAACAGAATCGTTGGGGAAATTGATTCTGCTGTTTTTAGGGCATTACGCAGGTTAGCTTCACTTCGACCCACCATTGAGCCGTCGTAAACTCTACCCATATCTAAGCGTAAAATTGGTAACCCCCACAATCGAGAAGTAGTTTTAGCAATTAGCGACTTACCGCAACCTGGAACTCCCAGAATCAACATCCCTTTTGGTTGGGGTAGACCGTACTCTCTGGCTTTTTCTGTAAAAGCATTAGAGCGTTGCTTGAGCCACTTTTTCAACTCTTCTAAGCCACCTACAGCATCAATGGTTTCATCTTCTTCGATGTATTCCAATATACCATTGCGTCTGATTAGCTGCTTTTTCTCAGATAAAACTATATCTACTTCATCTTCCGTCAAACGCCCTGTAGTTACCTGTGCCTTCCGATAGACTTTTTCAGCCTCATCTTTCGTTAAACCCAAGGCAGCTCTGAGGAGCTTTTCTCTCGCCTCTGTTGTCAGTCGTCTCCCACGATTTTGATCTAAATGGTGAGTTAACACTTTATTTAACTCAGCCATGTCTGGTAGTTGAAAGTCGAGAACTACAACTTCCTTTTCCAGTTCGATGGGGACTTGTTGAACCGGCGACATTAAAATAATGTTTTTTGGTGAACTAGGCGACGATACTTTAAAACTAGCGATCGCATCACGTAACGATCTGGCCGTCGCAGGTGCATCTATAAATGGATGTAAATCTTTAAGAATAAATATACCAGGTTCTTTATGGCGAATGATCCACTCAATTGCTGCCTCTGGAGAAACAGTATTATGTTGGGTGACATTCCGAGGTTGACCATACTCCACGATGCCGTGAGTTACTGTCCAAACATATACTCGGCGTTGGGGCTTTAATGTTTGTGCTATGTTGGATATCGCCTGCTCAGCCCGCTCTTCCTCGGAGGTCACAAGGTAGATTAAAGGGTATTGAGCTTGAATTAGAATATTGAGCTCTTCTTTCATACATCGACCTACTTGAGACCTTAGTACAGTACAGACATCGTTTTGGTGGTAACGACAACCGAATTATGAATTTAGCTATTCATAACTCATTCATATCTAGCAGGGAACTAACTCTTCCTCACCCAGAGGATGGGTTTTTTCTTTATCCATTTCATCAATGGAAATATCTTCGTGACCAATTACCCCTGGTTGATTATTTAAGGTAATTAGTTCGCCATCACGTAAAACCAGTGAACTTTCACATTCGGGGCAAGAATATACTCTGTGAGTTCTTCCATAAGCAGAAGCTTCTACTTCTTCAACCAATTCTGAATTAGATAGGTAGAAAAAGAGGGCACGCTCTGCAAGATCTGACATTGGTTCAGAATCAACTGCTGAACGAATCTTCAGCCTTCTGTGAAGTTCTGGTGATAAATACAAAGTAACCTTTTGCTTAGTTTGCGTTTGCATATTTCTTTAACGGCCTTACCCGGGTATGTATATTACGTTATCGGCTCTTCTCTAGCTTGTCAAGACGGTAAAACGTTTTGATGGCAATATTGTTACATTTGTTAATAATTGGTCAATAGTCAATGGTCATTTGTCATTGGTTCTTTGTTAGCGTCTCGTTCCGCCTCAAGAATAGAGAAATCCCACCCTGATATACAGAGTGGGATGATTTGGAAAATTGGAGAAAAGCAAATCTTCAAAATCAAGCTTCTACTAAGACGGCTGGCTTTTCGCTATTGGCTATGCGCTGGTGCAAGTCTGGCCAAGTTACTCTTTCCAAACTGGGTAATACTACATTAGCTTTAGCCAATCGCTCGACTGGCCCTAGTCCCACAGACCACATCCCAGCGGCGTTAGCTGCTTCTACCCCGGCTATGGCATCTTCGACAACAAGACACTGTGATGGGGAAATGCCAATTTGTTGAGCAGCAAATAAAAATAAATCTGGTGCGGGTTTGGGTTGGGAGACGCTGTAACCATCGGCGATCGCATCCAATTTATCTTTAATGCCTAAGCGTTGAATTACTGTCTGAGCATTTTTACTAGATGAACCCAAAGCTACTTTAATTCCCGCATCTCGCAGTTCTTGCAAGAGATTGGCTACTCCAGGTAGTAAATCTTCTGTGGTAATTTTCTCGATTAATTCTAGGAAGTAGCCGTTTTTGCGCTCCATCATTTCCTGAATTTTTTCTTCAGTGGTGGGGCGATCGCCTAAAATTTGGAGTAGTGTTTCTCGTCGGGGTAATCCTCTGATAGCGTCGTTGGTTTCTCGGTCAAAGGGAATGCCTTCTTCATCGGCTACTCGCTTCCACCCTAAATAGTGCAATTCAGAGGTATCGGTCAAAACCCCATCCAAATCAAAGATGACACCTTTAATTTGTGGGTGTGCGGTTTGCAGATTCACATCTGCTTGTGGATTGTCAATTTCCATGTCTGTTTTTTGTCGCAAGTCGAAGTCATACCACTCATTGCGCCATTGCAGCCGGAATTTCAAGCGTTTCCAAGTTGGAGGCAAATTAGGACAGGCGACAGGGCCCAATTTAGTCATCCGAATACCGCCAAACCCGAATACCACTGCTTGCCATACTCCTCCAGCACTGGCGGCGTGAATTCCTTCGGCTGCATTACGCCTTACATCTTCTAAGTCTACCAAGGCTGAGCGGAGAAAGTGAGTGTAAGCGTGGGTGGGTTGGTTGAGGTCGCAGGCTAAGATAGCATGAATGGCTGGGCCGAGAGAGGAACCATAGCTATGGTCGGTGCGTTTGCTGTAATAATCCCAGTTGATGGCTAAAGTTTTATAGTCATAGCGCCCTCTAAGTAAATAGAGCAGCATTAACACATCTGGCTGTTTAAGAATCTGCTTTTGGTTTGTGGCTTCAATTCCCAATAAACCTTGTAAAGATTGGCTGCGGGGTTCGTAATCAGCGAGATTAACATCTTCTAATTGGTAGAAGCCTTCAAACTGCTCGATTAAGCCAGTTGATTTGTCTTGATTTACATATAAACGCTCTTGAATATCCGTCCATTGATGGAGACGCTCTGTGGTTAACTTCAATTGTTGCGCCAGTTGGGCGGATTTTTCCGGATAGGTGTGCTTCAGCCATTCCCAAATTGCTAAAGCTGATTGCAAGTGCCACTGCACCATTAAATTGGTGAAGGCGTTATTATTGACGCGATCGTGGTTTTCATCAGGGCCAATTACATCTAATATGTCGTATGTCTGACGTTCTGAATTCCAAATAACGCGACTTTGCCAAAAAACTGCTGTATCTAAAATAATTTCCGCGCCATAATCCCGCATCCAATCGTCATCATTGGTATTTTGCCAATAATGCCAAACAGCATAGGCGACATCAGCATTGATATGGACTTCAATATCACCGCACCAAATTCTGACTAATTCACCGTTACCGCTAGCATGGGGAACCCAGCGGGGTGTGACTTCATCACCAGTATCCGCACTTTCCCAAGCAAACATGGCTCCTTGATATCCGGCTTCTTGGGCTTTGCGTCTAGCTCCTGGTAAAGTGTGGTAGCGATAGGTAAGCAAATTACGAGCCAAGCCTGGTTGAGTTAAGGTTAGGAACGGAAGAATAAAAATTTCTGTATCCCAAAATATATGTCCTCGATAGGCAAAACCGGAGAGGGTTTTGGGTGGGATGCTGACACGGTCATCGTGACGCGGTGTTACAGCTAATAATTGAAATAAATTGTAACGGACACTTAACTGCGCTTGGCGATCGCCTTCTATAATAATGTCACTGTCTTGCCATACCTGTTCCCAGGCGGCTATGTGAGCTGCCAAAAGAGTTGAGTAACGCGGTTCATCTGCTAATCTCTGTAAAGCTGCGGCGATGGGAATTTCTGTTTCCCGTGAGGTAAACAGGGTAACAATTTTTTCTACACTAACGCTTTTTCCTGGTACTACCTGGAAGGTTGTGCTTAAGCTGGGGGAAGTATCAGCATTTTCGAGATTGATGAGTGGGGGATTTTCACCTTCTACTACTAATTTAGCTGCCATCCCCAGCTGAATTTCTGAGTGACGAGTTTGGTTGTATAGCCAAATAATCTGATCTACACCACCTTTATTCAGGGTTTTCCAATGTGGTACGCCTTGGGTTTGGGGTTCTGGCTCAAAGTTAATTTCAAAAGAAACTTCACCCTCAAAGTCTAAGGATGTGACTTGAGCGCGAATTGCTAAAACATGCTGATCTGCTAAACTAGCAAACCGCTCAAAGTGGAAATCTAATGTATGTCCTTGGGGAGAACGCCAGCGCACGTCACGGCTAAGTATACCTAAACGCAAGTCTAGCCGTCGTTCATAGTAAATAATTTCACCACTGTCCATACTAAAGCGATCGCCTGCCACTTTCACCACTAATGGCAGCCAGCTGGGACAATTCACAAGTTCAGTATGAGCGATCGCCACCTTGTCATACAAGCCGTTTATGAGTGTGGCTGCGGAATCTTGAGGATAACCTTCTTCAAAACTACCCCTGGTTCCTAAGTAACCATTACTCAGGGTAAAGACTGTTTCTTTATGGTGCAGCTGGGTGGGATCAAATTCTGTTTCAATAACGTTCCAGCCTGTAGCTTCAATCAGAGCCTGATTTTGTTGGGAATCGCGAACGGATAAGTTGACCATGAGTACACATACCTAATTTAGGGGGTTAGTTTGAGTTAGAATCAAATCCAATTTATAGAAGTGCGATCGGCAATGGATCTTCTCTATGTTGTCTCGACTTCGATGTAGTCTCAATTTTGGATCTTGACGTTGTTGCTAATATAAACGTTCCCGATTTCATCCGTCTATAGATAGATTTTATTAATAACTCATATTCTTAGCTATTAATATTAGAAATTTTACGAATATATATATATGGTTGAATTGCGTAACATAAGAAAACTTTTATGCAAATTTGCTTCTAAATAGGCTCACTGTCTGGAAATGAATAACTACTCCAGAAGCCGATTAGCACTAATAAATTGAAATAATTATTAAGTTTTCTAGATAACTGCGCAGTCGGTAATTTTATAATTTTTTTACTGTCTCAACCATAACTGTGAAAACCCTGATATTATAGGCATTTCACATCACCGTTGACTACTCAAAAAAATGTGTGATTTGTTTAATTTATATAAGATGAACTAAATGCAAGATATTTAAAAGTCTCTGTTTGACTGCTGTTATGAGCAATTCCTGAATATAACATCTAAGCTGTGTATTATAGGATGATATGTAGTTGGTGGTTAAGCAGCATTGTGACAGTTATATAAATTGACAGTACGAATTTTAGATTTGAGATTATTTCGCCAATTCCGTCAGATGATAGCAAAACAAATCCTGGTATCGAAAATTAAAAATCCTTGAGCAATGTACGGTAGTTACTAAGCCATGCTCTACAGCTTATCCTTTGCTGGCGGTACAATCCCAAACTTGTTGAGATTGATGTCAATTTCCTGAAGGACTTTAAAATCCTCTTGGGGTAAAGGATAACTATTACTGTTGAACAAGCCAGCACTGACGGCGGGTTGCTGTTCTAGGAAAGAAAATGCTTGACGAAACTGATATGGCTCAGCTTTGATTGGTGAGTCAAAGTGACAAGGAATAATCCATTTAAAATTCCAACTTGCTATTTTATTAGCCCAATCGATGGTTTCCTGGGGTGCGCGGTTGAGAATGAGAGTCTGTAATATAGGTGCTACAAATAAACGACCATCACCCCGTAGAGCATAAAATGAGCGTTGCCAATCTGACTGCCATTTAAACGGGTACAATCCAAAATAAGCTTTTTTAGAACGTTCTGATGCTGTAATAGCATCGCGCAATACTTGACCTAATCCAATTACGTCTAGCACCCTTGGTTGAAAGTATAAAGCAAATAGCGAAATCCGTTGCCATCCTTTACAGCGGTTGGCATGATTATCTGCAACAATATCGCCAGCATTCTCCTTAGCGTGGAATAGTAAAGGATAGGGGTCTAACTGCACGATCGCAGGCGGTTCCTCTGGTACAGAAATTACTGAATCTGTGACTAATAAAGTATGCGATCGCTTGTGGAAGAATGCAACTTCCGCAAATTTCCCTGGACCCAAGTTGATGGGGCCGAGAATTGCATAATCAAACTCGTCAGCAAAAGGTGCTTTTTGGCTATCTTCTGGGAGGATTTGAGTCCTTTTCGGGGGTAAACCAAGCCAGCCCAGTGGTAGATTTAAGGGAAAACTCCACTGTTGGGGAGTGACAAAAACCTGTGCTTTGGGAAAGTATCTAGCAAAGGGGCCGACGAAAACTTTATGTTCTAATCCAGAGATAGTTGGCAAAATAATATACTTGACTTCACCATGTTCTGCTACTAACTGATTCACTAAGCGGATACACTCAGAAGTTGGAGCAACAGGAGCATAAACTAAAAGACCTCCTGCTTCTAACTTGACAACAGTCATGCGAATGGGCACAACAACATAGAAAATGCCCTGCATTTGGTCAAAAGTCCAGACTGTATCCTTAATTACTTCTTTGCGGATTGTCCGCCGTCTACCGTAGGGGTAGAGTGGCAAAGTAAACCAGAAAAACCATGAAAAGTCCCTTGGATCAATTTGTTCTATGTTACTTACACGTTCTTCTTGAGCCACTTTGCGAACCCCCCCAATTCCCAGTGAGCTATTTGCCCTCTAGAAGTTGGAGTTTAGCAAATTGTTGCGCCATTAACCTAGCTTTAATAAAAATTCTCGTCTCTGATGACCCACGAACTAGGGAAATCATTGATGCTTCCAGTCCAAGCTTGAAAATAAACGCGCAGAGGGAGTGAGGGGGAGACGCGGAGAATGATATTTTCATGCTTGATGGTGGGCGATCGCATCCCTAAAAAGGTCATGAAAATTAATACCCAATTTCCTGGATTGTTTCTAATTTGTCATGGCTGCTGTCACTTCTTCTTCTAATTTAGGTTTAGTTTTTTGAAATTCCTCACATAAATTATTTAGTTTTCTCTTGCTTATACACTCCGATATACTTTGAAAAATTGCACTTTTTTTATACATGGTGTGGAATTGCCTTTGAAAGTTAACAATACTTTGGAAATACTAGAGCTTAATTCTTAAAGTAGAGGAGAGGCGTAACCATAAATACATATACTACTATTACCAAGCAATAATTTTATAAGCCCCTAGTTATAGACCAACTAGGAGCTTTTTCTTTAAATTTTTATGTATAAAATTTCTGGCATATATCAAAAGGTATATAGCCATATTATTTCAGTTGAAAAAAATCTACTTTGTGGCTGTTGACTGTTAACTGTTAACAGTTAACATTCCACAAGCCTTTATGAAATATTTCATAAATCCTAAACGGATTGCTATAGTAGCGTTTTTATTAGTCTTTGGATATATACATAAATAAGGCTAATGGTAGATTGGTTAATGATAAGGAAATTGATAATGTGTAGTTGTCAGTAAAAAACGTTATTCAATCACAACACGAAAATGAACATTATTGCTTGGATACTTTTAGGACTAATTGCTGGTGCGATCGCTAAAGCTATCTATCCCGGTCATCAAGGTGGTGGAATCCTCGGAACCATTATTCTCGGAATCATCGGTGCATTTATTGGCGGTAGTTTGGGTGTATTCTTTAGTACGGGAACTTTAGCATTAGCCGCGCCTACTCTCAGCGTTACTGGTATCATCGTCGCGGTTCTTGGCGCAATTATCGCCGTTTTCTTGTGGAATTTGTTAAACCGCAGTAGTGCTGTTTAGAAAACTAGATTGCGAGTTGATTATTAGTAAAAATCAGGGAGTCCGCGTAAATATTATTTATCCCTGAATTTATATAAAAAACATAGCGCCTACCTCTATTGAGGTGGGTGCTATTATTAATTATGCCTATAGCAATTGTCAATAATTTGTAAAAATTCGCCTTCTGCTGATATGCGACTTCTCAAAGAAGATGGAGATCTAATTTTTAATGCTGTATAGCAATTAACATACAGCATAATTTAATCTACTGAGGTGATAATTTATTGATTTGTTCGATAGCATCTTGATAATCTTTTGTTTTTCTCTGTTGCTGATACAAAATAGCAGCTTGATTGTAATCGTTAATAGCACTTTGTTTGTCGCCTAATATCTTACGAAGACTACCTCGATTGTAGTAAGCATCGCCATCTTGAGGGTTAAGCGCAATTGCTTGGTTGTAGTCTTGTAGAGCGCCTTGTTTGTCGCCTAAGTTTTTCCGAACTATACCTCGATTGATGTAGGCATTGACATATTTAGGGTCAAGCTCAATTGCTTGGTTAAAATCTTGTAGAGCGCCTTGTTTTTCGCCTAAGTCATCGCGAACATTACCCCTAGCATAGTAGGCATCAACATATTTAGGGTTAAGCGTAATTGTTTGGTTATAGTCTTGTATAGCGCCTTGTTTGTCGCCTAAGTCATTGCGAACTATACCCCTACCATAGTAGGCAAGAGCATATTTAGGGTTAAGCGCAATGGCTTGGTTGTAATCTTTGAGAGCAATTTGTTTGTCGCCTAAGCTCTTACGAAGATTACCTCGATTGTAATAAGCATCGGCATCTTTAGGATCAAGCGCAATTGCTTGGTTATAATCTTGTAGCGCACCTTGTTTGTCGCCTAAGTTTTTCCGAACTATACCCCGATTAATGTAAGCATTGACATATTTAGGGTCAAGCTCAATTGCTTGATTATAGTCTTTGAGAGCGCCTTGTTCGTCGCTTAAGTCATCGCGAACTATACCCCGATTGTAATAGGCGATCGCATATTGAGGGTCAAGCTCAATTGCTTGGTTGTAATCTTGTAGAGCGCCTTGTTTGTCGTTTAAGTCATCGCGAACTATACCCCGGCTTACATAGGCATTGGCATATTTAGGGTTAAGCTCAATTGCTTTATTATATTGTTCTAACGCTGCTTGATTATTTCCTTCTTGTCGGAATTTTCTACCCTGCTCATAGTATTTTGATGCTAAGGCTGATGAGTCGGACAGGGAGGGAGAAGGGGAATTTGATGGCTGAGTCCCTAATGAAGGAATGGTACTCGGTGGCGACTGGACTGAAGGTTGGAAAAATTTATATATCGTCAAACCCACCACAATAGTAATTACAATCCCGATAAAATTTCTCAGCTTGTAATTTAGTGTTGGTGATGGGGTAGGCGGTGTGATTTTTTGTGGTGTTGAGACTGGTAGGGTTGGATTTGGTTGTAAATCTATTAAAACTGCGTCTGCTGATTGATAGCGCTGGCGGATGTCTTGTTGCAGCATTTTATCCAAAATCTGCGCTAGTTGATTACTCACAGATTTTCCTTGAGAAGCTATCACCTCTCGCCATGTCCAGCGCTGTTCTTGAGGATTGTAAAGTAAGTGCGGAAAAGTGTTAGTTAGCAGATGAATACAAGTTGCACCTAAAGCATAAATGTCGCTTGCAGGATAGGATTCACCATAGGTCATTTGTTCTGGTGGAGCATATCCCACAGTTCCAACCGTTGTACCTATGGACATGACTGTACCACTAAGTTCTTTAGAAATGCCAAAATCAATTAATAATAATTCGCCATCTCGGCGACGCATGATATTTTCTGGTTTAATATCTCGGTGAATTACACTCCGCTCATGGATGAATTTCAGCGCGGGTAGCAATTCTGTCAATAGCTGCAAAATCTGCGATTCGTTGTAAGTTCCCTGTTGTTGCAATTCCTGGAGCAAATTCTTTCCATCGATAAATTCCTGCACAAAATACAGGCGTTTGTCTTGTTCGATGTTTGCCAGGAGTCGAGGAATTTTACTTGACTCATCCCCCAGTGTATCCAAGGTTGCCGCTTCTCGGTTAAAAAGTTCAACTGCTTTTTGGTATGCAGTTGGATTGTTGAGAATCTGAGGAGCTGGGAAAAACTGCTTAATCACACAACGCTTTTTCGATGGGGTACGTTCATCCATAGCTAAAAAGTTTCTCCCCATACCGCCAGCACCCAGTAACTCAGTCGCTCGATAGCGATTATCCAGTAGGAGATTAGTGCCGCAAATCAGGCAAAATTTTGTATCCACTGGGTTAAAAGTGGGGTTTTGACAACTGGGATTGAGGCAATAACTCATACTGATAATTTGGGGATACTAGTAACTATTTTGCCTCTAAATAAACAGTTCAAGACAATCTTCTCTATAAAGATGAGATAATGGGCGGGGATAATGGGCGGCGTTTCCCCGTCCCGACAAATTTTGTTGTATTTGTTTCCATCGCCCAGATTAATCTGTGGGATAATTATGAATTATGCTGAAACTGGTTGTTCATTAGCCGTTGTACGCTGACTAAGGCTCGGTTTAACTCGTAATTTCGCCTATCTGGATTTTGTAAATACGCTTGTTGTTCTTCTTCAATCATTTTCACATCTTGAACTACTAAACCATCAAGTAGTTTCTGCGCTGCACCAAATAAACTGTCTTTGACTAAGCGGCGAAACCAAATAGGTAATTTGTGCAATCGCCAAAATGCATTTAATGATGTGAAATGCACTAAATAAGCTTTCGTCTGGGTTTCATTGATAGGACACAGTAGACAGTAAATTTGAAAATCTTGTCCTAATTTTGAAGCCCAGTGCGGATAAATATAACTCACATCTAAAGGTTCAGGATGTAATCGCCGCAAAGCGGGAAAAAATAATTGAGATATCGACCAAATTTTATCGATTTTATAATAACTTTGGGCTGTATAATGGGCATCTACGCGATTGGCATTTTCTTCTATATCTTGTAAAGCTGCTTCTGCCCAAGCTTGCAAATCCTGATGTAAATGTCCGTGATACATATCCATCAGGTTTTCAATTAAATAAGAATAATGGGCATGACAATTAATAATGGAAACTGTGGCAATGTAATTGAGATGATCCCATTCGGGTAAACTGAGGGGTTCTACTTTTGGTGTTTCATCTCCAGGGAAAAGCCAGATAAAACCGTCTTGTTCTTTGACTGGATAGGAGCGAATTTTACAGCTGGGTAGTTTCTGATTTTCTGCGAGGTAGGGAACGGCTGCACATTCACCGGATGCATCGAAGCGCCATCCATGATATGCACATTCTAAATTACTACCAACGACTTGCCCATGACTGAGTTTAACTTGACGGTGGGGACAACGGTCTTCTAAAGCGTGGATTTTGCCTGTATTATCTCGATAAAGTGCGATCGCCTGCTGCCAAAGTACCACATTTATAGGCTTATTTGTGACTTCACTACTACGAGCAACTACATACCAGTGATTGGGGTTAATACCCAACTGACGGATATCACGATTTTGCACAGTTTGGGAAATAGAGGACATAGACTCGCGTGTTCTCGGTGTCTCAGGTCAATTTTATCTGGCTGAAAACCAGACTATCACTTTGGGAAGCTCAAACTAGCTGGTTTAGGCGTTATAAAGTAGGTGTAAATAAATCAGTAACCATATTCAGGAAAAAATCTGTATGACAAACTACCAAGAAACCCTAGCCAACAACGAAGTCGTCAACGATCCCATCGTCGCAACGGCGACTATTAACCATGTGGAAGTGATTGAAAATGTCATCGATAGCTTGGAACAAGATGACAGTGCAATGGTTAGCCACAGTCCAGAGGGTAATTATCTCTGGAAGTTTAAGTACGGCAGTGTAGAAGTATTTGTCCAACTCAGTGGTACAAGTGATGAAGATACTATCACAGTTTGGTCTGTGGTATTAAAGTTACCGGCTAAAGATGAATCCAAATTGATGCGGTACTTATTAGAGTTGAACTGTTCTAGCACCTTTGAAGCTCGTTTTGGAATTATTGAAAACCAAGTGGTTGTTATTTCCACCCGTACACTAGCAGAATTATCCCCCGGCGAAGTCTCGCGCTTAATTACGATTGTGGCAACGATCGCAGATAACAACGACGAAGCTTTACAATCTGAGTTTGGTGCAGCGTAAATCATCGCTATCCTGGAGTTATTTGACCAGTAGGGGCACTGTATCCCAAGACTTTCGGTAAAATAGACATTTAATTCTGTACCTTGCCCCCACAATTTTGGTATTTTCTTAATTGAAAGTCTCTCAGGAGCGATCAATTAAGAAAAAATTTGCAATTTCCGCGTTCGGAACTGGAAAGTTTGACTGATTATCTCCAACTTCCGCCTGCGAAACTCGAAAGTTCGACTTCCAATCTGCAAATTCCGCCTTCGGAACTCGAAAGTTCGACTTTTTATCTCCAACTTTCGCCTTCAGAACTCGAAAGTTCGACTGATTATCTCCAACTTTCGCCTTCAGAACTCGAAAGTTCAACTTTTTATCTCTAACTTCCACCTTCGGAACTCCAACATTCAACTTATAATCTCTAATTTCCGACTCTTGAACTCGAAAATTTGGCGACTAATTCCTTTACTTGAAGCTGCTGGTAATGTGCAAATGGCGATTGATGACTGGTTGCTAGCACAGCACCTGTCGGGAAAACATCCCCCGACTTTGCGATTTTACACTTGGTCGCCAGCTGCTATTTCTCTGGGCTATCATCAACGCCAATACCCCGAATTCTGGGAAAATCTAATTTGGCAAGGAGAAAAACTGGATGTAGTACGCCGTTCTACTGGTGGGAGAGCAGTTTTACACCAAGGTGATTTAACATATACTGTCGTCACATCAGGATTGAATGGCGTAGACGCAAAGCGGCTTGTCGCTAGACATCGCCTCCAAACATACCAGAAAATTTGTGAGTTTTTGATTCAAGGTTGGCGATCGCTGGGGGTGGAATTAAACTACGGTACGGCGGGACGAGGTTATATTCATAACCCTAATTGTTTTGGTACTGCTACTGGTGCAGATTTAGTTTTACCTGATGGGGCGAAACTCATTGGTAGCGCCCAATTGCGACGCGCTGGGGCAATTTTACAACATGGTTCTATCCGCTTACGCCAGGATGCTGAATTGTTTACCCAAATATTTGGATCCCAATCTTGGACACAGGTACAATTACCGGAATATTTAAGTTTAGAAATAATTATTACAGCTTTGATGGCTGCTGCTAGTTATTGTTTTGACATAGAGTTAGTTGTGCAACCGCTATCTTCATCTGAGTGGGAGGAGATTTTGGGTTAAAGCACTAGCTACAAAACCACTAAAGCATCAAGTAAAAATAAGTAGTGCGAGCGAGACGCTCGCAGATGTTCATTTATCGAGCAAGATGCTCACACTACTACGGAATATGGGTAATTTATTTTTTGTAATTCCCTTACTCAGGTTAACATCTGGGCGATTTTTACAGCAGATTGCAACTTTGTGAAGTACAGATGATCGTGAGGGCACAACAATGTTCATTAGTGTCAACTTAAGCCAAAAGCTTTATAGGGCGGGCGTTGTACAAATCCCCACACCCTCATCCCCTAACCCCTTCTCCCTAAGGGAGAAGGGGAATTGAATCTCTGGCTCCCCTCTCCCTTAGGGAGAGGGGCTGGGGGTGAGGGCAAAACGTTGTCACAAAGCGGGTTCCACGTTCAGTTGACACGTATGAACAATGTTGTGCCCCTACCCATGTACTTCATTTACCTGAAATCGGCTGTATTACTGAATTAACTTTTCAGTATGCCTATATTGAAGTTCTAAATTTGCTCTTACCCACAAATCTGCTGTTGACCAAATGTAAAATTTATTCGGAGCATCGGCAAAATGTTCTCTTTTATGAGTGACAATTGCATGTAGTTGACGATGACTGACACAGGCTAGTTCAACAGCAGATTCAAAGTCTTTGAGAGTGGATGACCTCGCTTGTTGTAAAATTCTATTGTCTATTGGGCAAATTTTGATTTTTTCTTGTAAAGAATTAACTACTAATTTAGCGATTTTCGGGTTTTGTAAGCAACTAATATAGTTATAAATTTTTTGCCAACCAACATCTGTAATATATACGTGAATTAAAGGATGTATTATATCTAATAATTTGCCTACATCTTCAACACAGTTATGGCGATTCATTAAAGCTTCTAATATTAAATCAGCATCAACCAAAATTTTCAGCACTTTTAACCTCGAAAATTAAATAATAAAAAATGAGTGCCATAGGCCAGCTAATACGCATTGAGTTAAATTCCTCTCATTTTGTTTGAGAAATTCTGCAAACGCGCTTAAATAGGTATGACGCAAAATCATTTATTGAGTTCCAAATTTGGGAGAATAAATAAATTTGCAATAAATACTTATAGATGATGATTATGTAATTATTGAAATAATACTTGGTATCCGCATTGTGTAAGGTATAGCCCTACCGATAATAGGGTTCAAAATTTATTTTTGAGGTTTAAGTAATAAATAAAATAATTGTCCATTACCCACTGTGACACCAGCGCGATCGCCTGCTAATTTACCGGTTCCTAAAAAATAATCCACCCTCCCAGCACCTTTAATTGCACCGCCTGTATCTTGATCGAGTACGTAACGACTGACAACTCGATGCTCTAATTTATCTTTACCAACAGGAAAGGGAAAATCCGCACGAATTAGCGCTAAAGCACCAGGGGGCATTAAAGATTTATCTGTAGCAATTGAACGTTCTGCTGTGATTGGTTGTCCGATTGAACCATGCGCTGGCGCGTTTTTAGTTTCTTGAAAAAACACAAAGCTGGGATCGCGAGGAATATATACATTTAATTCTTGGGGATACTTTTGAAAATAATCGAGAATAATCGGCATAGTCATTCCCTCTAAGGGTAATTTGCCATCATTCGCCAGTTCCCGCCCAATGCTTTTGTAGTTATAGGCGATATTACCTGCGTAACCAATACTGGTTTTAGTACCATCAGTCAATTGCAGTTTTGCCGAACCTTGAATTTGTACCATGTATGGTTCGAGGCGATCGCGAAACCAAAATAACTCTAACCCCCGGAGTTTACCTTTTGCCGCTTGTAAACCATCTGCACCTTCTAGTTCTAGGCGGGTGGGATGGGGTAAACTCCAGGATTCTAAATCGGGGGGTGCTTTATACACAGGATAGCGGTATTCGGCTGTGGGTACACGACTTGCAGTGTACATTGGTTCGTAATAGGCTGTGTATAACACAGCACCTTTGCTATCTCTCCCAATTGACTGGTAATAGACAAACTCCTTGGCGATCGCATTATGAAGTGCGGTTGCGGATTTAGTTGTCAGTAACAGTTGACGGAATCTGATCAAACTTTGATAAACGCGATCGCGTGTGATTCCTGGTACTGAATAATTTTCATAAGCCGCATCCGCCCTAGGAGTTTGTAGGTATCGCAAACTGCGATCGATGGAATTTAACAGCGCTTTTTTATCCCCGACTTTACCATTTTCACCTTGATATATTGCCTCATCCACACAAGAGCGATCGTCTTGACAACAAGTCACTGGTGATCTCTCTATTAATACTGGTGTTTTTTCTGGGGAATTTTTAGTCAATAATCCTGGTATATGCCATTTTTTTAGTTGACATTCTGGCGGACTTAATGGTCGATTGCCTAAAGATGGCATTCTTACCAGTAAAATCAACAGCACAACAGGTAAACTAATCAAGTAAGTGAATCTAAATTTCATGGTGAGAAATAACAACAGTCAATCAATTTTGGATTTTGGATTGACGATTTTGGATTGACTGCACCCATAAAGGGTAGGGGCGGGTTTAGTTGGATCTTTGTGAATCAACGAGGATATTTGTGAACCCGCCCCTACTAGGGATTTTAAATTGACGATTTTGGATTTGTTCCACCCACGGCTGTGCATAAACCGAAATAATCTAAAATCTAAAATCTAAAATTGGCGCGGTCAACCGTCAACCGTCAACTGTTAACAGTCAACAGTCAACCGTCAACTTTTATTCATTCATATTATGATACGTGGCAACTGCGGAAGGTGATATCCGGTTTAAATAGCGGAAAATCCAGTATTTGAAAATCGTATCCAAAATCACTGGGAATGTGGCAATAAATAAGAAGATAAAATCTCGATTTGCTGGTAATCCCCAATGGCGAGATATACCTTCTAAAATCACTTCCCAACCATGAGGCGAGTGAAACCCTACAAATACATCAGTGAACAAAATGATAATAAATGCCTTGGCGCTATCACTCAGACCATAGACTATATTATCGAAAAATTCTTTGATAATCGCGATCGACGGTTTACTAACTAGTAACAGCCAAATAAAAGCGACAACCGAAAATATATCGGAAAAAACATTTTTAATGGCATTCGCGCTTTCTTCCCGGAATTCTTCAGCTATCTCACCAGCTTTCTCCTGCATATGGTGTTCTATTTCCTCAGCAGATATCGGTGGTGCTTTGCTGATCAAATTCTCAAATTTTATTCTTTCTTCAAATCTTTCTAATTCTACCAATGCTTCTTCTTCCATTTCCGCATTCAGGAAAATTTGCACTGCTTCCGAACCTCTAAATTTTTCCACCAAAGGCCCCACTACCAATGCTTTTGCTAGTTGATGTGTCAGAAGTGGTACAATAATTAATAGTAAAATAAACCTGATAGATATGATTGTTCTTCTTTGAGTTTGGCGAAAATTTTGAACTACATCTTGTTCAGAATTGGGATCTAATTCAACTTGTAAGCGAGTAATAGTACTTAAAATTGACCTTGGTAATATCCCCGTTGAATTTGCTTTTCCCTGAGGTTTTTTGGGGACGTTATTAACTACTTTTGGTATTGGTGTTGGAGGTGTGGGATTAGTTATTAAGTCTGATTTGATTTTGGGAGGTTTATCTACTACAACTAGAGAGTTTACCTCGGGTTCAACAATGGTATATTTGGAAATAATTTGGTCAATAAATTTGAGCTTTTCTAAAACTAATGAAAGTTCAGGATATTCTACACCTGCTTCATTAGCAGCTTGTTGATTAGCTTCGTTTAAGAACCAACGACTACCTTTAAACTCTGTTAGTCGCATTCTGGCAATTTTTAATTGTTTCTTCAGATCTGACTGAAAATAATCCATGACATTACTACTGTACATGGTTGAGTCAGGGTCTATTTTATTACCATTGAAATGCTTATCTTCTAATTCTTTAATCTTGAATGCTGCATTATAAGCTTCATCCAGAGAACGCTCTGGTGTACGTAAGTACCATCGGTAAAGCCCTAGTAAAAACGAGTAAATTTTTTGACTAAAAACAGAGTTATTCATCGTCGGCAATCATCCAGCATGATTTGGTGATTCTTAACCTTAAATTAACGCACGAAGTATACTAACAAATCTACAAGGAGAGGGTTTGTGGTTTTATATTCTGTTTGGATTGTTGGTGGTAGTCGTAGTGGTAAGACTGCTCGTTTAGTCAAGCAGTTTTGTAGTTGGTTACAAAATCATCATCAAGCTATTGACTCATTTTATACTAACCACAAAAATAAAAAAAAAGGCAACCCTTTACCCAAAAGCTGGGAACTGCGCCAGACTGAACCAGGAGTTTTGCTATTAGCGGCGAATGATGATAACCGCAGAGAACTGGGAGATAGAATTGTTACCGCCACTTCAGGCAAATTTCCGGTACGCGCTAAGACACCTCTAGGTTTTTTTCAGGACGAAGTGATTTTATTTTGGCCGTTGCTGATTCAGTCATTAAAGCTGAACGCCCAATTTCCCGTGAGATTGCGCCCAGAAACCGAACAGGAATTGGCGACTAAACTCTGGCGAGAGGATTTAGACGCGGAAATTGTGCGCCTAGCGGGAATGAGTGAGTATCGCCTAGTGCGGCGGATACTGGATTTATTGCAATTAGCCGCATACAGCGGTCAAAAGTGCGATCGCATTTCCCAAATTTTAGCAAGCGGTTTGGGAGATAATCCGATTAATTTAGAGCCAGAATTTCTCGCATCCTTGCTGCTTGATTGGCGCAACTGGTGTTTAGAAAGGGGATTGCTAACCTATGGAATTATTACCGAACTGTACAATCACCATCTATTAACCAATGAATATTATCAACAGCATCTAGCCAAACGTTATCAAGCAGTATTGGCTGATGATGTCGATGATTATCCAGCCATAGCCCGTAACTTGTTTGAGTTCTTGTTAAATCAAGGTGCTGTGGGGGCGTTTAGCTACAATAGAGAAGGTGCAGTCCGCTTGGGATTGGGAGCAGATCCGGAATATTTAGAAGGATTAGCAGGGCGTTGTCAAGTGGAAACCTTGATCAGTCCACCGACAGAATCCTTAGCAATTGAGTTGGCTACGCAAATGGTGGAATTAGCCACAGAACCGACGGTGATGTTGAGCTTACCAGCAACAGTACAGTCAATTCAAACCACCTCCCGCGCCCAATTATTGCGACAAACTGCTGAGGTGATTGTGGAGGCGATCAAGTCGAAAGAAGTAGAACCAGAAGAAGTCGCTGTAATTGCACCTGGTTTAGATGCGATCGCTCGTTATACTTTAATCGAAATCCTCAACAAACAAAATATCCTAGTAGAACCCCTCAACGACCAACGCCCCTTGATTAGTTCACCAGCAATTCGGGCATTACTCACCATGCTGGCTTTAGTTTATCCTGGTTTAGGCCGCTTAGTCGATCGAGATGCCGTAGCCGAGATGTTGGTGGTATTGAGTCGCAGACAAAAAGCAGCAGATAATTCAACAGAACTTAGCACCGACATTGATCCTGTACGCGCTGGATTAATTGCAGATTACTGTTTTGAACCGCATCCAGAACGCCCAAATTTGCTGAAGGTAACAACATTTGATCGCTGGGATCGCATCGGCTATGCAGCCACCACAGCATATAATGAGATATTACAGTGGATAGAAAAACAGCGATCGCAACAAGAACAGCGGTTAATTCCTAGCCCGATTTCCTTACTCTACCTAGCAATTCAAGACTTTCTTTGTAAAGATAATAATCCCCCCTACGATCAACTAGCAGCCTTACGGGAATTGTTGGAAACCGCACAACACTACTGGGAAATTAACACCAGACTCCAACAAACCCAGAGCAAATTACCCGCACTCAGTCCTGTTGAATCCACCATTGCCGAATTTATTCAACTGCTACGACGCGGTACAATTACCGCCAACCCCTATCCTTTACGCCCCATCGGACAAGTAAGAAAAGCTGTCACCTTAGCCACCATCTTTCAATACCGTTCTAGTCGGAGATTTCACCGTTGGCATTTTTGGCTTGATGCTAGTTCGCCACTATGGGCTAAAGGTGGCGCGGCGACATTATATGGCGCACCCTTATTTTTGCAAGAAAGATTAGGTTCACCTTGGACAGCAGAAGATGAAAAATTAGCCGAAGAGCAACGAATACAAAGGATTTTAACAGACTTGCTTTCCCGCGTATCGGAGAAAGTGTATTTATGCCATAGTGATTTAGCTGTCAATGGACAAGAGCAATTAGGTCCACTGTTACCTTTAGTTAATGCTTGTGTAAGCGTTAATTCTGAGGGGCTAGGGGCTAGCGAAGACAGTCTAGCTTGAAAGTCAAGCGATGTCTACGACAAGCCGCTCCGCGTCTACGCATCGAGTGACAATGCTAACAACAAGATCCCCGACTTATTGAAGAAGTCGGGGATCTGAGAGCTTACTGATGTTTACAAATCACATAGGACTAGGGATTTACAAAAAATAAATTACCCATATTCCGTAGTGCGAGCATCTTGCTCGATGAATGAACACCAGCTTCCTTTACGCTCGCACTACATATTTATTGGGTATTTCAAAAATTGGATGTACCCTATTTGCTAAAAGCATCCTTAATGTTATCTACAGTCCGCTCAACAACATTCTTTGTTTTGTCTACTGCTTTTTGAGTCCGAGCCGCATCTTCCTCTGCTCTGCGCTCAATGCGAGCCGCATCTCTTTTGGCTTTGCGCTCTACAAAGCTACCATTGTTATCGGTTGCTTCCTCAACTCGACGAGCATTTTTATTTGCAGTTTCCTCAACCTTATTTGCTGCATCGCGGATGAAATTCTTGGTGCGTCCAGCATCTTCACTAGCTTTGTTTTGAACGCGATCGCCTGCGTCTGCTGATGCAATCAAGTTTACAGCAGGATTAGCCATTGCAGTGTTATTCCCCAAAAACCCACCTTGCCAAACAAAAGCGATCGCTGACATACAAAATACAGTTGTAGCTATCCAACGTCCTACAGTCGAGAGCTTTTTGGTAAAATAATTTAGTTTCATAGAACACAATTCTCCTTTAGATTTAGCATTCTATTTTTACGCCATCAGACTCATCAGTTAAAAGGCTCTTAAGAGAGAAGTTATCTTGTCATAACCTGTCAAAGGGATTAGCTCTTTTTATAGAGTTAGTCAAGAGTGTGTAATTTAAAATAGTTCCAGCCAAATTGGCGTGGAAAATTTAGTTAAGTATGCAAAAATGAAATCGTATAAAAAATCATTTTCTATCTATAACTGACGTGCGACTTATTTGACTTCTCATCGTTGAGCAGAATATTAACATGGCAATTATCAATGGCAATGAGGGGGATAATTTTCTCCGTGGTACCATTTATAACGATCACATCAAAGGCTTTGGTGGCTCAGATGTGCTGATTGGTAATTTGGGTCAAGATAGCCTCGATGGTGGCGATGGTAACGACCAATTGTATGGAGGTGCGGGTAAAGATACTCTCATTGGTGGCTCAGGTAGAGATACTCTCACTGGTGGACTTGGTGATGATATCCTCATTGGTGTGAATGTGGCGGATGACCAACCAGGTCAGCTAGAGCGAGATACACTAATTGGTGGCGCAGGCAAAGATACCTTCGTTCTAGGCGATCGCGATAAAGTTTATTATGATGATAGCCAGGTTCGATTTATTGTTGCACCACCTCCGACAGAACCCCCACCAAGCTATGCTTTGATTGCTGATTTTGAACCTGGTAAAGATGTGATTCAGCTCAAAGGAGCGATAAATTATAAGCTAGTAGATGTGAAATTACCTAATGGAGTTTCTGGTCTAGGAATCTACTTCGATGCCGATCATTATGATGGTAATGGTTCTGAGCAATTAATTGGGATTATTCAAAGCAAACAATCTTTAGATAACCTGCATATTAATTCAGGTCGTTCAATCACAACAATCACCTAAATAAAAATCGATAGCCTCAGATCCCCTTTTTCTTAAAGAAGTCGGGGATTTTGTTGTTTAATAGTAGCGATCGCATTCCCCAAGAATAGTTACTTTCCATACCACCAAAGAAGCGATCGCACCTGCCGATCATTAAGAACAAAAAGCTAGTAAGTAGAACGGCTTAAATAATTCACGCTATGTCATTGCGAATGAAACGAAGTGGAATGAAGCAATCGCAAGGGTTATGCAGATTTTACAATCTGTTACATAGTTAGGTTTATTCTCACCGACTTACTTATTTCATTACCAGTATATATTTGAGTTTCAACCTAGAATTTCACGGGATGTTTATCTAGATTTATAATATGATGTTTCTAGAGCCAGAAATTAAAAACTGAAAATGACAGTATATGCCCTAAATTTACCTGAGCAGTTAAGGTATGAAGTTGAGCAATTAGCCCAGAGTCAGGGTATTTCGCTTGACCAATTTATTTTGTGGGCTGTAACAGAAAAAGTAAGTATGCTCAAAGCATCTTTTCCACAAATTGCTTATCGTCAGGGGACAAATGGGCAACTTGTACCTGTCATCAAAGGGACGGGAATTCGAGTGCAGACTGTAGCGATCGCTTCGGAAAAATGGGGTATGAGTCCAAGTCAGATTGCCAATGAGTATGAGGTTACTGAGGCACAGGTAAAAGAAGCTCTGAGTTTTTATATAGCAAATAAGGGGCAGATTGACGCAGCGATCGCTTCTGAGCAATCCTTAGAAATTGCCAATGGTTAAACTCAAGCTTCATCTGGATGCAGATACATCTAGTAAATCGCTGCATTCAGCATTGGTATCTAAAGGGCATGATGTCACTCGTACACCAAATGACTGGATGCCTTTAGATGCTAGTGATGAAACTCAATTATTACGTGCAACTGCTCAGGGCAGATGTATCTTTACTTTCAACGTCAGAGACTTTATTGTTCTAGCGCAACAGTATCCTCAACATGGTGGTATTATCCTTGCTGCTCAGAATAGTTGGTCACTTTCAGATTTGATAGCAGCATTAGATCGCCTGTTATCTGAATCAGAAGCAACAGATTGGGTTGGTCAGGTAGATTGGCTCAATCGTTGGCGAAACTAGTCATTTCGTTTCGACTTTGCTCAACCAGCGAATACTTAAGATGTGTGCTGAAAAAAGTCGCAGCAGTTCATAACTCTGCTCCGAATACACGATGTTTGAAGTAAGTGAAGTTACTCATTAGGCTACTCTATACCTCCCATCTGTCTTTCCAGTGACTGCCGCACCAATCCCATCACATATGGCAACTCATCAAGGGATGCCAGACCAAACTCTACATCACCATTACCCCAGCGTCCTACACCGGATACATCTTTGCAAATACCCTTGGGATCATTAATTTCGGAGAATGGCATATTTAACGACACACGTAACCGCTTCGCTTGCGGCACTATGTCCACAAAGTTGGACTCTGCTTTGTAGGCAACGTAGAGTTTGAGAAATTCCTCACTCACGCAGGGATCAAGCGCCAGAACTTCCTTACGGAATGCTTTAAACACATCTGCCATTGTTCCAGAGAGCAGATACGGGTGATCTGCTATGGTATAGCCTAATTGGGCAGGCTTGGATTTATAGCACTCAAGCACGCTCGTATCCAGCTTAGGGGCAGCCCAGACATCGAGTGCGATGGTAGAGAGTCGGTCTGCCCGTCGGCGAATGGCATCTTCATCCCACTGTTCAATATTTCCCAGACCCTGATTTAGCTTTAGTGGACTTTCTTTAAAGCCCCCCAGCATATCACGCTTTTCAGCAAATGGTTTGTCGCTGTATTCCGAGTTGTATGCAGTCAGAGTCAAGTTGCCGAGGGTGTGTAGGTAAGTTTGCTGAATTCGCTGCCACTCTGTACCCAGTGCTTTCTTCCATGCTGAAGAAAGGTTTTCGTTTTGTGGCAGAATGTGTTCGATGGTGTACTCATCCACCGACACTCGTTCCTTGCGATTGTGATTTTCCAGACGACGAATCCAGTAACTACGGCTGCGGAAATTGTAAAGGTCTTTGGTTTGCAGTTCGCGCTTAAACTCCTCATCATTGGGGAAGCGCCGATAGGAAGAGGAAGGCAATAGAAGCAAGTGAGCCTGAATGCTTTCGATGTAGCGGTCTTTCTTCAGAGCTTTCGTGAATGTAGCGAAAGTTTTGTTCAGTGAGTTAGTGGGAATGGCACAGATGGTACGGCGAAATACATAGGATTCAACCAGCCGCACTGCTGTGAGAAAGTCTGCCTTGGGAAAATCACCCAAAGCATAATCGTGATAAAGCTCTAAGAGGAAAGGATAAGCTACATCCACCTTCAATTCGCGTAGGTCTTTGAAGGCTAGTTTAAGGTTTGGGTCTGATTCAGCACCCAAGGCCATAGCGCAGTAGTAGCGGGCAAAAGTGCGAATATCGGCTACCAGTCCCTCCACGCCAGCCTGAGCTACTTCTTTTGAACGTGCATGAGCTTTGAATGCCTCATAGACTTCTCCCTGGTTGGGAATATTGCCAGTCTTCACTGTTAAGAAATGGCGCATGAAGCCGTCGAAATGGCTACCATAAGCTTCTTGCCCAAATTCCACTTCCATCGGTCGCCAATACTGCTCATAAAGCTTAGTCTGAAGCTGGGGTTCAAGTCCCATGAGAATGTAGTTACGGATCAGGTCGGCTTGGCTTAACTCACGACCAGTTGAGTTCATACTCTCGAAAATCAGTTGTGGATTGTCCTGGTCGCGGGTGAGGGCGATATCTACAACCACCAGTTTTGCCAGTCCTTTGCACACAGTCGCCAAATCGTCCTTACGCTCCTTAATCAGCGACTCAAACAGCTTTAAGTTCTCTGTCACACGGATGGAGTAGTCCTTGGGCTGCTCGGATCTGTTGAGAATGGCTATAAGTGAAGCTTTGTCGGTTTGTGAGAGAATTAGCTTGTAATGCTGTTCTCCATCCTCTTCTGGGTTAAGCAAGTAATAGTTTTGCAATTTGCGCTGTGAGAAACCTCCCACTATCTCGGTATCGCCAAGGGCATTAGATAGTGCGACTATTAGTAATGTCACTGTTGTCAGGCGTTGCTGTCCGTCAATCACCAGCAGTGAAGATTGGCTAGATACCTGATAAAGCCCTTTTTCAATGTAGACAATGGAGCCAACGAAGTGAGCAGAGATGTCATCGTTTGAGCCAGTACGCACGATGTCATCCCACAACTGCCGACATTCCTTTTCTGTCCACGAGTAGGTACGCTGGTAGATAGGGATAACGAACTGCGGGGACTTCTTGATAAAAGCAAGCAAATTAGCTTCGGTAGCTTTCATATCATAATTATCCTCGGAATACACGATGTTTGAGGGATGCAAAGAGCGCATTAAGTTCTGACAGTGAGTGGGGGTGAGTGCTTTAAATTTTTACAGAGAAAATAACCAAATAAGCAGCGTCGTTTCACATTTTATACTACATAACAATTGCCAGCAATAAAGCAATGATAGCTATTGAGCAGCTTGAACAATAAAATACTTCACCCCCTTGTGAAGTATTTGTCAGTAGTTCGTAGTTAATAATCAGTAGCAAATATGTTTTAAAACCGCTCACACTTCAGCAAGTCGCACAGTGAGCCTGTCGAACTACTCAGCGATCGCTGACAACTAACAAAAAGCGTAATAAAACCCAACGTTAATATACCTGAGTCTTTATAACTAACATCAAGCGATCGCACTAATCGCACTATCTTATTCAAGAGTCGTAGCCTAACACACTAAAACTTCTATAAACACTGCGTTACGCTTGCCTTAATTCACTGCAAAAAATTGAAATTTATAAGGTAAGCTTGTGTCTGATATTGCCCTACATAGATATCTTCCTCGCCTTCCAGAAACCGCACTCCAAGAATTTACAGAATGGTGTGTTTTAGAACAGGCAAAAACCGCAGGATTCGACTTTACTCCAGATACCAGTAAGTTGCAAAACTTATCCCCACAAGACTACATTCCCAAACTGATCGACCAGTTTATGAAAGTAAAACCAGACCCAATTAAAGCAGGTTTAGTAGCTGCGATCGCGGGGAAGGAAGCTGATGAACATGCTTTATCTGGTGTAGCCGCTTTAACTGATTTTGTCTCACTTTATGTCAAATACTTAATACCAAAAGACGGTAATACTCCTGAACAAGCAAATGCTGCATTGCTAGAGGCAGGACAAACACAATGTGAAAAACTAATTCAAATTGCCAAACAACATGGTGTAGAGTTTTAGTTTCTAATTAACTTTTTTTGAGATACAATAAACATTAGGGACACAACTGGTTGTGCCCCTAAAAATCATCTTTAACAAATGCTCACTATTATTGGTTGTGGTAATCTCAATCGCAGTGATGACGCTGTAGGTGTAATTATTGCCCAACGCCTACAACAATATCTAGCCCAAAATCCTCATCCCCATGTGCGAGTGTATGACTGTGGAACCGCAGGGATGGAAGTAATGTTTCAAGCTAGAGGTAGCAAACAATTAATTGTGATTGATGCAAGTTCTACTGGTTCGCAACCAGGTGCAGTATTTAAGGTTCCAGGTAAAGAATTAGAAGCTTTACCGGAACCTAGTTATAACTTGCATGATTTTCGTTGGGATAATGCTTTAGCCGCCGGACGGAAAATCTTTCAACATGACTTTCCCGAAGAGGTGACAGTTTACCTCATCGAAGCAGCAAATCTTGATTTGGGATTAGAATTAAGTCCTGCGGTGAAACATTCTGCTGATCTAGTTTTTGAAGAGGTAGCTGCATCCATCAGACAGATTGTTGACTGTTGACTGTTGACTGTTGACTTTCAATACAGCAATATTAGCCGGCTAAGTCACGATAAACAGAGAGTTCATCTACCCGCATTTCAAAAGGTATTCCCTGGCTTTCTGGAGGACAGACGCGGATTTTAGCGCTGCTGACAATGGGGTTGAGTATTGTCGCCATTGGGACAATTTTTTGTAAGATACGCCAGTTGGTAACTGGATCGGGACATTCTATCACTAGTACCATCACAGTGGCGTGAGTAGTCATATACCAGCGACAGTTAGATAAGAGATTTTGGATAGTGCGATCGCAGGCTTCATAAAAGTACCTGCTAATAGAATACTCTAGTTGCTGACGCAGGATAATATCTGCTGAAGTCAGCTGCATTGGATGTGAATCATCTTCTGGGGAGTAAATTTCTTTAGTCATCTGAGTTGATTTCCTTACTTATGTTCCAATTGCCATTGCATAGAGAACATCTTTATTAGTTTCTAAGAATTCTTGAGTTTCATCATCATAGAAAGCACCAATCCCACTACAATGGATGCCCCAAAAATTGCTAACAAGATAAACTCTTTGCCCTAAAAAACCAGCTATTTGCATAGCTGTTTGATAATTTATATAGTCGGACACAAAAAATAAAGTTACAGCGCTGTCTCTAGCGATCGCTTGATTAATGCACAAGTAACCTGTTTTTTCACTAAAATTGCCCGCCTTAATTAGATGCTTACCCTTATATAATCCTGGAGTCATTCCCCTAACTTGATGAACAACAGAATAAATTTCTATCTCTTCCAAATTCTCTGTTGGTATCGGCTGTGCAAGATGTTGCAATATCCGCCAATAATTTTCTTGAGAAATTGACTGCTTATGAAATCGTCTACACGATCGCCTCATCCAAACAGTCTGGAAGAATTTATCCCGATCAAAGTTAAACTGGGGATGCACTAATTTCTGTTGGCGACTTTTCTGGAGCGATGTTTTTTGATAGCCTGATTCTATAAACTCATTGGCTTCAAAATAATCAGTGCCACAGACAAAAGGAACTTTCAACCTTAAATGTCTGATTTTCTTTTCTTCCACTGCTCCGGAAATCGCACAAGCAGTAATAAACTCTTTATTCTCAAATCCTAAAGCCGCATTGAGAGCGAGTTTATCAAAATCAAAAATTAACTGTATCTCTTTGTCGTGAATATAGGCTGAAGCAGCAATTGCACCTAAATGATGACCGCTATCAAGCCAACAATATCTCAGGCTCCTGTCTTTATATTTCCAGCTAGACCTATAATAAACACAACTAATTAAAAAAATGAATCCATTGATACATTTACCCGGTATAATATAATTCTCTAGCCCATCATCAATTAATTCGTAGATGAGTGTTAGACAATTATTCTCAACTTCTAAATGATATATCCCATTGACCATTCCCTCGATACCGCGAATCTGGACATAAACCTCAGTCGGATATAAAGCTCCAGCAGATGGATTTACACGCAGTTTTTGCGCACCATCTTTATACATCTTTTCTAGAGTTACAGTACTGGTTAAACTGATAAACGAGTGACTAGGATTATTGAGATTTAATTTCACTCGCCGATAAAACTTTGGATAAATTTTAAATGCAGATGGTTGAGTTGAAGCATCCACATAATTTGGATCGAGCTGCACCGATAAGTAAGAATGCTTTGTTGCTTGATGATAGTCTAACTCTCTTTGTTTACTTTGAGGCATTTTTGAGTATCCTTAAGACTTCTACATTACTAGAAAAATCTATTGCTTTAAAATCGTCTAAGTTTTTTAAATTTATGTTAGGATGATGTTGTAACAACAAGTTAACTACTTCTGTCTTTCCAGCTGATGCTGCATACATCAAAACAGTAGCCCCGTTATCATTTTGGTTATCAATATTGATGTTGGCAGCAAGCAACAAATTCATCAAATCGAAGTAGTTACCAAAACAAGCAAACCACAAAGCATTATTACCGTCGTTGTTTCGGGAATTAATATCCGCACCTAAAGCAATTAGTTCCTCAACTACCGCGTAAATACCTTCTCTGGTAGCTTTCATCAAAGCTGTATCACCATTTTCACCTTTCTGATTTAAGTCATCAGGATTGTACCCTTTCTCACTCAGCCAAAGGCTAGTTGTTTTACTCAGATTTTGCTGATTTCTTGAACTCATAAACATCCTCGCTATTGATTCACATCCGCACAAATACCTGTCATAGCAATTCTTAAAAAAGATAATGGTGGGCATTACCCACCATGTTAAAGAAATGCTATGAGACCCATTAAACTATGAAGAATGTATAGTTACTGTTAACTGTTAGACCACAACAATTAACAGTAAATACTTCTTAATCACGAACCATTGCTGATTGGCCAAAAGCACCAATTTAGTCAGTAGGGAATGCATCACCCAAGCCGGTATCTATCCAGACTACCTAAGTTGTGCAACTTTTATCTCAGGAGAGAGAAGGCTAACAAGAGATAAATTAGCAGGTTAATGAGTTATGCGATGAGAAAATTGATGCTTTAAACAGTACATCTCACCAGACAAATCAATTAACCGACAGACACATATTCTCTACCTTCAGCGAATAGTTGTCTGGCTTTTTTCTCTGGTTTATGTGCGCCATAATAACCAGCTTCAGCTTCTAGTTCGTCTACTAAATCCCAAGCTTCCTCGGCTCTTTTAGAATCTGCACCATAGTTAGCAGTAATAGAACGAGCATTTGAGATAGCTTTTTGAAGTTCTTTCTGCACAAATTTTAATTTTGGTTTTTCGACAAAGTCACCTTTAGTAAGAATATCTGTGACAGAAATAATCCCCAATAATTGACCTTGGATCACAGGCGCACGCCATACACCAGTATTAGCAAATAACCGCGCCACATATTCTACATCTAGGTCTGGATTAACCACAATGCAGGGTTTGCTCATGACTTCGTAGACATGCATCACTTCTGGGTCTTTGCCATAAGCAACAACCTTAGATACAATATCAGTCTCGGTAACAATACCGTAAGCATCACCACTGTGACGAGGTTCTACAATCAACGCCCGTAATTCTTTGAGCCGCATTAATTTGACTGCTTCTGCTACAGTAGCGGAACCGCGAATAGTAGCTACATCTTGAGTCATAATCTGTTTAGCTCTCATAATCCTGGCTCCTTAAATTTGTTTTGCAAGTAAGGGGATTGATTCTAAACTGCTGCAATTCTTCCCAAACCGCATTTCATAGTTGCAACTAACTCAAATTCCAATTTAAGTATTAGAAAATAAGTTCGCTGCATGGAAAAGTGGTTACGGAAATTAGACATTCCGTTGGAGAAATATTAAGCTACTTCATAACTTAAGTACTCTGGTTATTTGGAGACAGAAGATTTACGCATTTTCCCCTCTGACTTCTCTTGAAGATCTCAGATTCTCTGCCTCATCTTTAAACTTAACCAGCATTAAGTTAGGAATGTCTGAGTTAAGTCTGTAATCGCTTTTGCTGAAGTCTGGTTGACTGGCAACAATTTAGCTTACTTATATAGTATCACTCTCATAAGTTGGAATTATGAATGCTTTATAAAGATCCCCAGATATTTCATCAATAAAAGGGTTAAAAAACGCTAAGAAGTATTATCATGAACTTTTTATTTTCCCGAAATACGATATTTATCCTGATTTCCATGAAAATAGGATTTAAGCAACTAACAGTAAATTAGCTACATGTCAATAAATATAATCATGAAAATCTGCGCTCGCAATTAATTTAAGTAAGAATGACCATTGACTATTACTCCATAATGTTTATATGAAAATTTAGCTTTTTTCAAGTTTTATAGTTAATTTAAAATGCTAAAATTTATAACTTAATGCTCATCTAATTTAAAAAATAACAATAGCAAATAACTCAACAAGAAAAATAAATATATTGTTTTATCTATCGGAATATCTAGCTAACTTGTTTTATTAAGAAAATCTAAAAAATTTATCTGCTTACTAATATTCTTTGCTACTGTTGTCCAGTATACAGAAATAAAAAAGGTATCCAGAAATGGAAATTAGCGCTCGTAATTCATTGAAAGCTACTGTGAAAAAAGTTGTTGCTGGCTCTGTGAATAGTGAAGTCACTTTAGAAATAGCACCAGGAGTAGAAGTAGTAGCAATAATTACAAAATCCTCAGCAGACAAGCTGGGATTGGCAGAGGGTAAGCAAGCTTACGCTGTTATTAAAGCATCGGATGTGTTAGTTGCTGTTGATTAAGCAATAGTTAAAAATTATATATATATTTGGTAAGGTGCGTTAATAAAGTGTAGCGCACCTTATTTTATATTTTTGGTGATCAGTACCCTCAGCAATCACACACTCTACTGGCGATGGGGATTTCTCTGTTCCCTGTTAAATTTTAACTAAAATCAATTAATGTTTGGCGATAGGTATCTGGTAAACCTGTATCAAAACATTTACCTTTCATTACATAACCTGTCATCCCTTCTGCCTGACATAATTGATCCAAACAAGTAGTTAACTGAAATTCACCACGGTAGCGGAAATTTTTATGAATGCTGTCTGCCAAATAATCAAAAATTTTTGGTGTCAATACATATAAACCAAATACACATAAAAATTCATCTTCTGCCATGCCTTCTACACGTAGATGCTGGCGTGCATAATCAATACTGGGCTTTTCTGCAAGTTGTGTGATTGTCATCAGTGAATTGAATTCTTGCCACACTCCTGTGACACATCCCGCTTTGTTGATGATTGCAGCTGGCATTGTAGTTAAACTAACCACACTTTGATTAACTTGTGCATAAAGTTCAACAATTTGTTGCGCACAAGATTTATCAAGATCAGATTTATAAACATGATCCCCCAACATTAACAGAAATGGCTCATTTTCTACCCAGTCTTTAGCACAAAATACTGCATGACCATATCCTGCTTGTTCTTGTTGGGTTAAGAACACAACTTTTTTACCCAATTCTTGCAGATATTGACTGTATTCTTGATTGGAAAGCGAGAGTTTTTGCCAAAGTTCTGGTGTGGGTGGATTTTTAAATAAATCTACAAAAACTCCCAGATCATCAGGTTGTACAACAATGCCTACTTCTGTAATGCCGGCGCTAATTGCTTCTTCTACAATTGCTAAAATTACAGGTTTTGCTCTCCCATGTTGATCAATAATTGGGAAAAGTTCTTTTTTGACAACTTTAGTAGCAGGAAATAATCTAGTACCAAAACCAGCAGCCGGAATTACTGCTTTTCTCACTTGATTTATTTGCATAAGTAAAAACTATTTTGGAGTTGTTTGTCTGGGAACGTTTTTGTTAGTAGGAACGCCCCAAAAATAGTAATCTGCTTGATAAGCGACTTTAACCTCACTGTTAGAGTGAGCGCGATCGCAACCGCTAGCAGGAGCTTTACCGCCAATTGTATTCAGGCGCTGTATCCAATTTACAGAGCTTAATATACCATTGCCTTCGTGCGATCGCTCTGACAACAGCAACCAGGGAATTGTACGAGGTTGCAGTGCTTTTACCTGAGCTTTTACTTGAGCGACAACTTTACTACCGTCATTCAACTCCCAGGTAGGGCCTGCATAATGTTTACCTATTTGTTGTCCCTGTTCATTTAACAACACTGCATCTGGCCCCTTAAGCGTCCACTCGAAAGCGTTAGGATTATCTGATTTAGCCTTGCAAACATATATTTGTGAACCTTTAGCAGCTGCTTTTAACAGCAGGTTTTGGCCTTGGGGGACTTGCAAATCTTTTGGTACTTCTAGGGAAGTGGTGGATGTGGTTTGGGCTTGGGTACTACCAGCACTCAACCCAAACAGCACAAGCAACAGAGTGATATTACGCAAATAAGTTGTGTTCATAAAAAATCGTCTTCAAGATGACCTCATAGTTCTGGATTTTAGGAGATGGAAAAATGAGAAACATCTGAAAAAAGTCTGATATCACCCCAACGAAATATATAAATTGGTAGTGGAAAAACGGGAAGCACTCAACCAAACGACTCAGACTATTGTCGAATTCTGCTGCAAGCAATCGGAACCTCTACCCAAAGGTAGATGCACCCCTGAGTGAGTAGCAAGCTGTTGAATCGCGTACCCAACAAAAAACCCCAGCTTGGTAGCTGAGGTAATGCACAAGAGTATGAATAACGATGAAAGATACCTAAACCGTTGTCTAAAAATCTTAGCTAACAGTAATACCAACCAAAACTAGAGTGGTAACAAGTAATGTAGCGAACACACCTTGTAAAACATATTTGCGTTGTTCCCAAATTGCAGGGTATTCAGCGTAGTAAACCTTGGGTTCAGTTGCGTAGTTGTTGAGAACGCCGTCTTCATTAACTGTGGTGTACATGTTTTTTATTCCTTGTTTGTTAACTTATGTAAATTAATATAACGAGTTTGTTACAAATAGTCAACAGGACTTGACAAAAAAAGTCTGATAGGATTTATAAAAATCGCTTATCAGGAATGGGAGGTTAGGCGATCGCATGAAGGCTAACTTTCCCAAGACCTACACAACGCGCCAAACCACTACGCGATCGACATGGAAACTGCTCCCCTTAAGCTTTGAACCTAAGATTAGAATAGCGATCGCGCTGGCGTAAGTCCTGAGTTAGTTTGACACTACCGAAAGCTTCAGACTTTTTCTATAAAATCTCTGACTACTTGAACAATAAATGGTGAGCCTAAACTTCTTGGCTCCCAACCAGATCGCATTGTTTGCAATATCCATTCAGCTACATCTTTTGGTTTCACTGGTTGGACTTCAAATGTCCCCCAATCTTGGGGGTGAGGTCTATCGGTGCGAATCACTAATACTGAACCGGGTTCTTGAGCATGTTCCACCGCAACATGAATATACCCACAACCATAATCTGCTTGATCGTTGGTTGCTTGTCTTCGGATCAGCCAAATAAAAGGCTCTCCATCAACTACAATTTTTCTTGTGCCTCGTTTTGGTATTGACACTTTTTCTCTTAAATCAAGCGCTCTTACTCAATTCTACTGCGTAGTTTACCGTCGAAGACATCGCCTCACCGATAACCTTAAAGTAACTTATCTAATATTTCAAACGATGTTAAAAAATTTAAATATAGTCAACAATTCAACATGTTGCCCAGATGCCCGACTTCTTAAAGAAGTCGGGCATCTAAATCAAAATTTGATTACTCATTATCAATAATCCGTACATAAATTGCGCGGGCTGTTTCTATATTTATTGCTATATTGATATCATTAACTTTGATTTGTAAAACTGGAAATTTTTGAATTACAGTTATTTTATTTCCTATATCTACACCAGTTTCTAGCAATTGCTTACGGATTTGTTCATGGGTAATATTACAGAAAGTGATAATTCCTTTCTCTGCTGGTTTCAGCAATTCTAATGAACAACCCTTAATAGTAAAAGGGGTAAACATGAAAAGTAGTAAATATAAATTATATAGAACCTTTGAAAACAGCTTGATCCAGGCTAGGATGAAAAGTATTTTCATCCTGCATCCTAGTTCAAGCTATAACTACACGTTAGACAAGATATGGTTCTTGATGAGTCTTAATTGTGCAGTTAGAACGGGGGTAAGTAACACAAAGTAAAGCAAAGCCCTTAGACATTTGCTCGTCATCCAAGAAGATTTGATCGGATTGATCTACTTCACCTTCAACAACTTTACCAACACAACTAGAGCAAGACCCGGAATGGCAAGAGAAAGGTAAATCAATACCTTGTTCACCTGCTGCTTCTAGGATGGTGGTTTCTTCATCCACTTCAATTGTGGTGTCGAGGTCTTCCTTTTTGTTGATTAATCTAACTTGGTAGGTAGCCATTTTCCGATTCTCCTCAACTTTATACAATTAGGTTTAATTCCCAGAATTTGTCGTCGCTCTGTGCTACTCGTTGTTAAGCTACCTATAGCTTTACTGCACCAGACTCCACACTATTACCGCCAGACGGAACAAAGCGGTACTAATGATGTCATCAAGTCTGAAACAGTGTTAACTGCAAGGTACACCATCAGGTGTGCAATCACCAGCTTTGAAGGACTTGCCACAACCACAAGAATCAGTTGCATTAGGGTTGGTAAACTTAAAGCCGCTTTCCATTACCCCATCGATAAAATCGATAACAACTCCTTTCAATAACGGTGCGCTTTTAGCATCAACGTAAAGTAGCACCTTGCCTTGCTCAATGACCAAATCGTCTGGTTGCGGCTTGCTAGTAATATCGATTCCATATTCATAGCCACTGCAACCGCCATCTTTTACAGAAATGCGGACACCTTTAGTTGCACCGTTAGCTTCAGGGGCAGAAGCGACCAAGAATGCCCGCAGACGAAATTCGGCTTTTTCTGTCAAAGTTACAGTCATCAATTCTCCTGATTTATAGCGATAAGGTTTTCTGATTACAGGTGGGGTATTTGTTATTAGTCATTTGTCATTTGTCATTTGTATTTACAAACAGCAGAAGACAAACTACTAAGCAATTTTGGGTGTAAATCAGACCAATTATGCAAAATTTAGTTCCAGATTCAAACTTAAATTTTGTTCTTCGTAATTACGAATTACGAATTACGAATTGATCTCAGTTGATTATGTTGTGCAATTACTGGTGGGTTCCATTGAACCTGATTGCGCGTATCTCCAGGGTGCATTGTTACCACATACTGGACAAGAGCGATCGCGCTGAGAACGCCGCTTAGCAAATTCCATCCGATTCAGGTCTATTGTCAACAGTTGTGACAGTAACGGTTGACTAAACCCAGTAATCAGCTTGATCGCCTCTAGTGCTGTTAGACAAGCCAATGTTCCAGAAACAGCCCCCAGAACTGAAAAGCCACGCCGATCCCAATCAGGTTTTTCTGGAAACAGACAAGACAAACAAGGAGTCACACCAGGAATAATCGTAGTCAGGTAAGCCTCCATCCCGTCCATTGCTGCTTCCACCATTGGCTTTCGCCAACGCACACAAGCTTCATTCAACAAATTGCGTTCGGTAAAATTGTGAGCGCAGTCAAGCGCCATATCAGCAGACTGTACCAACGCATCTACATTTTCCGGGGTGATGTAATCATGAACTGCTTCCACTTGGACATCAGGATTAATCGCTTCCAAAGTTTCTTTAGCTTTGAATACCCTTGGCTGACCTACCCAATCGTCACTCATGAGGATCTGACGATTCATATCATCTCGCCGCAGGTCACCACCCCGAACTAAGATTAGTCGCCCAACGCCCGCTACAGCTAGGTAAAGCGCCGCCGTACCGCCTAATCCCCCCACACCTGTAACCAGAACCGTCGCTGACTTCAGGCGCTTCTGAGCTACTTCGCCAAAATTAGGGAGCATCATTTGGCGACTATAGCGTTCTAATTCGGTAGGCGTTAGATTTACCACTTTTTACCTCCTAATCAGAAGTGATTTCTGTCAGCTTGACTACATTTTTTTGCTTGTCGTTAAACACCTTAAACAGCTTTTGTTCTTGGGGTGTAGATTCGACAAATACGTCATAAGCTCTTTGCAAAGCTATGGCATATTGTTCGAGTTTTTCTTCGGGTTTTAAATCAGGATAATTCTCATCGACTTCTCGCATGAATTGGGAGAATTTTTTCAAAATATGTAAACGATTAACATTCACAAACTTTTGGTCGTAGGGCAGGTTAAAAAACTGAAAGAATTCCTCTGCATCTACGAGCTGCTTAAATTCATCAATAGTCCGGCTCATTGACCCTTCTCCATTTTTTTAAGCTGTTTCTTAAGTTCATCTAACTCGCGATAGATTGCATAAGTCTGGGCTGCAACATCCATCAATTTCTCAAAGTCTGTTGGTAGTCCCTCTGCTAAGTCGTGCAGATCCATCTTCATTTGACCTGCTTTACTATTGAGCCGTCTGATTTTTCCTTGTAGTTCTTCAGTTGTCATTTGTCCAAAGTCAAAAGTCCAAAGTCCAAAGTCAAGAGTCAAGAGTCAAAAGTCCAAAGTCCAGAGTCCAAAGTCCAGAGTCCAAAGTCCAGAGTCCAGAGCCCAGAGTCCAGAGTCCAAAAACTGATAATCTTGACCATTGACCATTGACCATTGACCATTGACTATTGACTAATTAATTAAAGCTTGCCAACTTCGGGGAAACGTTTTACTAAATCAACACCTTTGTCTATTAACTTCGCTCCCTCTTCTGCGACTTTTTCCAGGGAATCAAAGCCAAAGCGATGAGCATCACGTAAGGTTCTTGTTACTAACAAAAGGCGGCCAGAAAAAACAAGTACCCAGCCAAACCCTTCATGGTTTATATCGACTACAACCTGGGATATTAGACCTGTTTCCTTTTCAATACAAGCGGCTATGGCTCTATAAAATGCCATGATCCGTGATTTAGTAAGCGGATCTACTTCACCATCAATAGGAATTTCCCGCTTCTTTTGTTTAGTAACCACATAGGGTTTAAGAATTAAATCATCAGACCATTTCCGGTATGTTCCATAGGTATCTTGTCCCCGAATTTGTTGGACGATCGCTTTCAGGAAAGGTGAGTTTGATACTGTGGTGCTGGCGGTACCGTTAACACTATTATCTATGCTCATACGGTTGCTTCATTTTCTAATTCATCTGCAAAGGTTGTGTCTTTTTGCTTTAAAGCTTTACGCAACCAAGGTGGAGGATTACCTTTAAGTGTTTTGACTAATTTAGTTAACACTTCTGCGATTTCTTCGTCTTCCGATCGCGCTTTAATTGGAGTTACGCCTTTTTTGATTAAACGAGCAGCAGCGCTACCACCAATTGCTAATACATAAACAATTGTGCAATCTTCTAGCGCTTCTAGTTTAGGTGTGATTTTATCCTCGTTACCATCTTCTTTCAGGTCGCCCTCAAAGTTTAAAGTCTCAACAAATGTAGATCCTTCATCGGAGACTTCATAAACCTCAATTTGTCTTGCCCATCCGAAGTGAGCATTAATATGAACTCGGTCACTTGTCGTGAAGGCAATTTTCATTTTTATTTGTCCTTTATCAGTTGTTTTTGGTCAATAGTCAAAAGTCCAAAGTCAAGAGTCAATGTTTATATACTATTGACCGTTGACTATTGACTCTTGACTACTACCAATCTCCGTGGAAGTGTTTTACTCTCTCTTCTTCTGCTTCTAAAAAGAGGTTACCCATGCCAAACAAAAGCTCCATTGTGCCTCGGTAGCCGACTTTGGTAAACTGACCATTACCTAAGCGATCGTAAATGGGTAGTCCGAGACGATAGAGGGGAATGGATAGGCGTTTAGCGATCGCACCGACGTTAGAATTGCCAATTAACAAGTCAGAGCCAGCTGATAGTTCCTCAAAGTCTTCCAAATCGCCGATGGTAACGCTTTTGATGGGGAGTTGTTCTAATAAAGGCGATCGCGTTGTTGTCACAGCCGCATGAATTTGAGCTCCCATCGATTGCAGGAAATGGACTGCTGACCACAACAAATCTGGTTCTAAAGCTAAAGATACTCGTTTGGCACCAAAATAAAAGTGAGTATCTAACATTGCGTCTTGCAGTTGGCGACGCTGGCGGCGATATTTTTCCGGGACGCTGTTACCGCTGAGAATTGCTAAGGCGTGGAGAAACTCATCTACAGGTTCTAAACCTGTGAGTTGTCCAAAAACTTCATAGGGAATACCAAATCGGTCTTGGAGAATCCGCGCTGCACCGCGCATACTTTCCCCAAGTGCGATCGTGAAGGCGGAACCACCAACTTCCCGCAGTTGAGCGACAGTTGTCCCACTACTTGTAATTGCACTGTAGGAATCTTCTAAGTGTCCATCTAAGGAAGCACTCAAATCGGGGACAACGATGGGAACTAGCCCAAAGCTAGTCACCATCTCTTTAATTTCTTGGATATCTCCTGGTGTAAAAGACGAACCAGCTAAGATGGTGACTTGTTCAATTCTGGTAGCACAAGGACGGGGAACTTCTTTCACAATGCTTTCCACCGCCACTGCAAACCCATCTTGTAATGCACCTTTAAAGTCAGGTGTGGGTGCAAATACAATCGGTAGCCGATCCAATTCTGGGTGACGTTTCCGAATTTCTTTGAGGAAACGTTCTATGTCATCGCCTCTAGTTTCGGTTAACCCAGTGCTACATAAACCAATAATTTCCGGCTGGGATTTTTCTACCAGGGTGAGAATTGCTTGTTCTACATTGTCTTCACCACCCAGGATGGTAGTTACTTCCGTCATGGCTGTAGTTGCTAGGGGAATTGCTTCCCGAAAATGCCGTACTAAGACAACTTTGGCAAAAGCAGTACAGCCTTGAGAACCGTGGAATAAGGGAATCATTCCCTTCAATCCCAAGAAAGCTAAAGATGCGCCTAAAGCTTGGCTTTGCTTTAAAGGATTAACTGTAAGTGGTTTGTTAGGAGCAGTAACGATCGCCATTAGCTCACCTCTTCTACTAAGCCGATTTCATCAGACGCGGTGAATATCCCTGTTTCCTCATCCCAAGGCGCAGGCTTGCGAATTTGTTCCCAAATTGGGCTGTAGAGAGCTTCATACAATTCTCTGGCCATTTCAACCATGCCTACATAACCTGCGTAGGGATGGTGGCGTTCTTGGTTAATATCAAGGAAGGGAATCCGGGCTTTGAGGGCTGTATATTGGTTACGTCCCCCAGCAATTAACATATCGGCGTTGGTGTCTTTCACCAGTTGCAGTAATTCTTTAGCATTGCCTTTTTCCAGCATGATGCCATCGTTACCGATTAATTTTTTAATCTTGGCTTTGTCTTCTTCTGTACTTTTTCTGGTGCTGGTGGCGACAACTTCTATACCTAAGTCTTTAGCTGCGGAGATAATTGACCAACTCTTGACACCGCCAGTATATAAGACAACGCGCTTGCCTTGGAGGCGGGCACGATAGGGAGCTAGAGCCAAATCTAGAGCAGCAGTTTCTTCGGCAATCAGCTTTTCTGTACGCGCTTGTAAATCAGGATCTCCCAATTTAGCGGCAATGTTGCGCAGACAACGGTTCATGTCATCGATGCCGTAGAAAGACTCCTCAATATAAGGAATTCCGTAACGTTCCTCCATTTTTCTCGCCATGTTCAGCAGAGCGCGTGAGCAGATCATCACATTCAGCTTGGCGCGGTGAGCATAGGTAATTTCTTGATAGCGAGCATCACCTGTAATTTTTGATAAGACGCGGATGCCCAATTTTTCCAATAGTGGTGTCACTCCCCACATTTCCCCGGCGATGTTGTACTCGCCGATTAAGTTAATATCATAAGGTGTAGTGTATTCAGGTTCACGCCAACACTTAGTACAACACCTTACTGTGATATGATATGGAGCAACGATATATGTAGATTCTATGAGAGTTTACGGTTACGCTCGTGTCAGCACGCAAGAACAAGCAGAGGAGTTTGATGCACTAAATCAGCAAATAGCTCGATTAAAAGCAGCGGGTGCATCTGAAGTATTAGTTGATATAGAGTCAGGACGTAGTGACAATAGGAAGCAATACAATGAATTGCTAAAGTTAGCACAGCAACACAGAGTTGATGAGGTTATCATAACCCGTATTGACCGCCTGGGTAGGAGTGTAATTTCTATTCATAAGGCAATGGATATTTTTGTCAAGCACGGCGTTAATCTTCGGATATTGGATGCACCCGTTGACCCCAATTCCCCTTTTGGCTGGTTTAGTATCAATCAAATGTCAGGGCTGGCAGAATTTGAATCTAGACTGTTATCCCAAAGGATTAAGCATGGTAATAATTATTTTCGAGAGCAATTAAAGTTTTGCGTGCCACCCTTTGGATATGCCAAAGACGAAAATCAGCGCTTAACTCCTGATCGCAATATTCACGAAAAATCTGGTAAGACTTACTTTGAACTAGCCAAGATTATTATTGACTTAACCTTGTCAATGCGATCGCTTAAGGATGTCTGCAATTATATTTATACAGAATATGAAATAGTTTTTAGTGTAGCAGGATTGCGGGATTGGGTAAAAAACCCAGCACTACAAGGACATACAGTCTATTTCTCAAAAAAGAAGAAGGGTATAAACCAAGAACCAATTATTAATTTTAATACCCATGAAGCCTTAACTTCTCTAGATACAGTTGAGGCTATCCAACAAAAGCTCTTAGCAAATAAGAGATATAGAAGTTCTGCAAAATCAACTCGTGGTGACTACCCACTTGCAGGGTTAATCAGATGTGTTCATTGTGGGGGGAATATGTATAGAAATTTTTCCCGCCACAAAACAAGAGTGGAGTACATGCGCTGTGTTAATTATGTTAAACCCGGTAGGTATCACTGCGAAAATTCAAAATGCACTAGACTAAGAGAGATCATTTCCAAGACGATCGCAGCATTGTGTGAAAATGCACCAAACTTAATCGATTATCTAGAAAGTCAATCAACAACAACACAGATAGTTAATACTAAAGAGATTGAGAACTTAAGTAATGAACTGGCTGTGTTGCGGGGGCTTCGCAGTTCCAACCCAGATATAATTGCAGCAATCGCTAAAATTGAGGCAACAATTAACACTCTATCAACTCCCACTAGAATTTTTGATAAGGATGGGTTTGAGAATGCTAAGAGAAAAATTGCTATAGCATCTCAGGCTACGTTTTGGGAATCTCTGGATGATTCAGAACTGCGATTGGCGTTGGCTGAATTTGTAGAGAAGGTTGATGTTGATTCATCTGGAGTTATAACTCCTACTTTTAAACTGCCACTAACCCTATCTTCGATGGTTCCGTGAGTTTTAATGAATTCTTCTGGAGACATATTTCCAATTTCCAAATCTCCATAGTATCTAGAATAACATTCAATCATCTTGTCACTGATCATCTTTAACACTTTTTGAGAATGTGTAGAAGTCATAAAAAAAGTCTGTAGCGATAGTTTTATAGTATCTTTCGTCTGAAATTATTCTGTTACCAACAAACAAAACGACCTACCGGAACTGTGATTCCCATTCTTCAGTAATCAAGTCCATAATCTCCTGCAACACGACAGCGTGATAACTCTCATCTAAAAGGTTCTCGGCGCATAACTCTTGTAATTTATGCTTGACTATTCCCGCAGGTTTTACAAATCCTAAAAATGCTGCTTCCTCAGCAATCTCATATAACTGTAACTCAACATCTAGATCAAACAACTCAAAACAATAATAGATTTTGTCATTTAATTCTATCCGCCGAATTATATTCTGATTGGCTAGATAGGATAAATTCATATCTGTGAGTAAATCATCACGCTCAATTTGCTGCGCTATTTCTTTGACTGTAAATAGACGATTTGCGTTACCAGTCAGGAAGAATAGAGCGTCAATAATTACTGGGTTTAAAACAGAGTCAGACATGACTATTGTTCCTATATTTTCATATATAGTCAGTCTGCCTAATTGTCCCCACAAACCCCAATAGTTCGTAACTTCTTAAATTAGCAATTATGTCTTACTACAGAGCCCTTCTAAATCGTAAACGTTCCTGGACTCCAATTAATCCTACACCTGCTCCAGTTGCTCAAGGAGCAGAAAATACAATAGGTCGTGCTTTGGCGCTGCGTTGTCTTGAATTACCTGTTGGTGAATGGATAACTTCGGCAACACAACGTGACCTCCCTAAAGATGATTATATATTACAATTACTACAAAGTAATATTGCAGATGAAGAACGGCACGATCAGGCACTACAGAATGCAGAAGATGCATTAGGTTTAGCTAGACCCTTTGAGGAAGAAGCCAGACGTATCAGGGATACAGTATTAGGTTTCGGCGAACACCCCATGCTTAAAGCAGTAGTACTTGAAAGGTCTGTGTTCTTCGTGTTGTTACCCATCTTTCGGTTCTTAGGTAATGTAGGTCTAAGAACAATAGCCAGTGATATATCACTAGATGAAACTGCTCATGTGGCAACACACGGACTAGTGTGTGCAGACTTAGGAATTTCACTAACCAAGCGGCTGGATAGGATTAGAAAGGAAGTAGTTGAGTGGATGGTAAGCGATCTAAACGTCCCAGTAACTAAATATGGTTCTAAAGACTTCTGGATCAGGCAATCTGATAACTTATTATATACTGGAGTAGCTCCTGAACTGGAAGATACTAGTCGGGCACGTATGCCTGCTTTCTTTGAAAGTAATAGCCAGAATCTACCTGAATATTATTAATAGAAAATGCACCCTCTGGTGGTGAGGGTGCAATCCTTAATTAATTATCTTCATCTTCAATATCTACAGGAAAAGAAGTTAATTCTTGAACCCTGTCTTCATTTTCAGAAGCTATATGTACATAAAGTATTTCCCTACCCTCATCTCTAGCGGCTTGCACCAACTGTTTATATTTCTCATCAACATTATCTGTGTTGAGAAGAGTTACTTCTACATCCTCTTGTCCTTGGTTTATGCGTGCAGAAACCTTTATAATATCAAACGGAATTAAAGCATCTGAGATGTTTTTAGAAGTATTTTCTTTTTTACAGAAGAAAACATTTACAATGTCTGATTCTTTTAAGGCATCAAGTGCAGTTTCTACTAAACACTCGAATAGTGTTCCTTTTAAAGTTTTTGTGATCATTTTGAAATTCCTTTAAATCTCTCTGGTGATTAGCTCAATCACCGATCTTGGTGGGGCAAGCTCAAAAATTCCTTTCTCCATCGCTAGGAGCTTGCTTCCTGCTCTCTCTTTATGGGGCAATTTCTTTCAACTAGGAGCTTGCCCTTGCTCCTATTGCAAATATAGAGCTGTATTTTGCCAAATGACAAGGCCTGTGTTGCAAAGACAATTCATATGTAACTCATAGATAATCATCTATATTACAAAGAGACATTATCAAGCTTGCCACTAACGACCGCTATCAGATAGCGGTCGTCATTTAACAGGCGGTATTGAGGGTGGTTGTCGGTTTAATGAGTTCCGGTTAGGAGAATCTGTTGTCAACGACTCCCGCGAGTCTTGTTAAAACAGGATTCATTGATGGGAAGTATCAGAAACACCTCGTTAACGGATCGCATTTGGGGTGACTCATAGTATAGTTGTGTTAACTGAGCATTTCTGGTAAGCTCTACTGCTTAGGGCATATTTCAAGATGAGACTTAACTCAATTAGATGAGACTTGACTCAATTAGAACTGTACACTATACTAAAAACATGGATGCAGCAGACATGTTTTAAACAAAAACACAAACCGTTTGAAACATGACATCCCGTTACCCTTAGAGGTCGAGGAATTCCGGTAAAGACGTTCTGAATACCAAAAATTAATCATGTTTTTGGCGAAGGCTCCTTAAGGAGCCTTTGTTATTTATGGGGTTGGTAATTTCTTATTATTCAATAAGTTTTTGGCTATAACTAGGAAACTCACTTTCTGGACTTTACCTATACCCTCATATTTGGGGTAGGCACTCATAACGTGTAATCTAAGCTTTTTACTCTCAGGAAATACTTTGAAAGAGACAAAATAATCAACTAGAGTACCTTTTGAATCTAACATCTTAACTGCTGCATAGCTTTTATGCCCACCGTGGCAAACTAATGTTGCCTTATCACATAATGATTTAATAATGCTGGGTAAATGCTTCGAGAGGTTGTATCTCTCAAAATGGAATGGTCTTGACTCTCTAGGAGCTTTATACATTAATAATTCTAATTCTTCACTGGAAAACTCATCTGACTCTTTAGTGAAGCAGTGTGAGCCATAGGTTACTATAAACCTGTATGTAATCAGATTTTTTTCGTCTCTATCATCAAGATATTCAACCCAGTGAGCATCAAGATGTGATAAGTCATATACTGTACCATTGTATGAGAAATTTCTCCATCTTATAACTTCTGTTTTTACAGTATTAAAATTATTACTCATCAAATAATACTATTTATCATTACAGATGAGTAGTTTAGCGTAGTAATAGACAATACAAATTCCGGTTTATTACTGAAATATCTGTGTGAATATCTTGTGAAGTCGGTAGTTTTCCTGCAAAGTAAGGAAAACTCAAAACCCTTGCCAGAAGCGCACCCCACAACGATGTAGAGTGCTACGCTACCAGCGTAGAGGTTTATCTGTTTCAAACAGATAAATTCAAAAACCCCACCAGAAGCCGACTCCTGAGTGTGTGGGAGTCGGTACTACCTCAACATTTCAAATGTTGGGGTTCCGTTTTAAACGCCACCCTAGCTGTACCATCACCGAACACCTTGAAACCCTCTTGTGGTCTGAGTTCCGCACGAAAGTGGATCTGTTACCGAACACCTTTAGCTGTAGCACTACCGACTCCTTAATGTTGAGGAGTCGGTTAATGGCAAGGGTTTCACAACGCAACACCTTCTAATAGCCTCCTAGCAAGCTTTCCAGACACTAAAGCGTGGCTACATGCAACACCTTATGAATAATTAAAAAGCCCTAGCAAATGCTAGGGCTGCTGGACTTTCAAGTTAGGCAATATGCCTTATTCTTCATCGTCCTTATAACCACAACTTTTGATAACACATTCACCCCAAATAGTCACAGCAGTTCCCAAATAAAGATCACGTAAATCTCCGTTGGACGCGGTAATACCGCAAACGGCTAACACCAATCCAACAGAAGCTGCACAAGCGATTTGATTGGGTTTCATGTGATTATATTAGTTGTATATATATATATTTCTTTGTACCTAATTACTTGTGTTGTTGACTATGTAGTTTCTACTGATAAATAGATGTAGTGTGGAATATTTTGGCATAAGTAAGAGATTTAAGCTTGATTCAGGGTTTATACTCAAACAATCTTTAGTATATGGAGAGTAGAGTGTTATAGATAATATGCTTTATGTAAATTATTTATGCCGAATACCAACTTTAGGAATATAGGTTTTATAACAATTGGTTCCACATTGGCAGTTTCTACATTAAGTTTAATTATAAATTCCACTTCACCTATTACCGCTCAAGTTAACTTCAAACAAAATAGCTCTATTGGGATAGTTAAAAAATCTCCAAAGATTGTAAGTGCGCCTTGGTCTGATTATTATTTAAAGTCTGTGGATGTTTTAGATATTGGATCTAATAAAATTCTAAACGTCGAACTTTATGAATTAGGTAAAACCAGAAGTTCAGGGTCAATATCATACAAACATTTCTCAATATCTGAACAGCAGTGGAATCAGTGCGTGGGAATCAAGGGAAAAGAGGTTATATTTACTAATCCCTACTCCCATGAATCTTACATTGCGAGTGGATGTTATGGCTCTTACATTGGTTTATCTGATAAATATTTACAATTACATTTATGGGATCGTAAACCAGGAAAAAATGGTTACGTTACTTCAGAGGGAAATGTGAGGAAAGCTATGAATGATTTCCTTAAGTATTTCAATAATTCAACAGGAACTAATTTCAAGTATATTCCTTAATCATTTTGAGCTTGTAGATTTCTCTAAATGCACAAACCCCTGAGAAATTCCTCTCAGAGGTTTGGCTTACAGGTAATTGGTATCTGGTATCAGCTAACTATTGAATATTCCAAAGGGGATTATTTGGGTCAATAAACATATTAGTTTTCTTCCACTCACCTTTCAAAGACCAACTAACCTTAACTCTTACTGTACCTGATTCACTATCTCTGTGTCTTGAATATTTTTTGAAAGTAGTTTCCAGCTTTTTACATAAAGCATAATAGTTAGTCACAGCCTTACCATCAAACTTGATTTCTATAACTTGGTGATTAGGTTTCTCTAGTCGCGTTACCTGATATTTAATATTAGGCAACTCGGAAGCAGCAACTAAATCCTTTATTTTAGACCTAACTTCCGCGACCATCTCCTTAACAATTTCTACTTCTCCAATAGGTTTTTTACGCTTTGTGCGATAACTCATTGAATTAAACCTCCCTCTAGTTTTGTAATAATTCCTAATTCTTTAGCTCTTGCGTCAACAGCAGCGTGAATCTTCTTAATCCAACGCTCAGTCTTGGTCTTATCTGTGAAGTTGACTGAGAACCCATCGTGTTGCCAAATCGTAATTGCAAAGTCTTTAGTGGTCGTAGCGAGATGTAGGACTGGCAGAAGTAAATAAAGTTCTACCGCTTGTGCTTGCTGCGACAACACACTTCGTATACATTCTTTCCGTTCTTCTGTTGGGTTGCCGTGTTCGTCCTTCACACCTGTGATTTGTATTTGTTGCCCAAAGATAGTTTCTACAGAATCCCAGGAATTTAATTCCTTAATCATTCGTTGCCTTGCTTGATATATGGCTTTTATTAGGGGATGAGTGAAAAACCTATTACCACCGTCTTTTATGCCAAACTTAGCTAATCCATCACAATCTGTATCACCTTCATCGAGAGACTTGATTAGATTTTGCTTTCCCTTCCCATAAACTAGGCTGTAAAGTGCTATCTTCAGCACGGCTTTAATATCTCCGTACTTCTGTTCATTCTCTGCCTTCAATTGGAGGGCATCAATACCGTAGTGATTGATCAACTCAATCCATATCTTCCGTCCACTAGCGAGAAACTCTTGTACTTCTAGAATATTCCAAACCTTACCAACGATCGCAAGCTGGCTCGAAGCTAAATCATACTCATACCAACCCTTGGTTATTACCTTACGTATTTCCCTACGGAGCATTGGAATACTGTAGTTAGAGGGATATACCCTCACCGTCTTACCCTCTCTTGAGGTCTTGTAGAAGGGCTGCAAGTCTTCTGCAATGGTCTGTAGGATATTAGCTTGTACTTTCCTGCTTGTAGGGTCTTTTATCTCCATCACCTTTGTCCAAGCTGCCTGGAAATTGTCATTAATAATTTTGGTAAAACAATTTACCGGGAGATTATTCATATACTCCAAAAGTTCTTTAGAGCCTGCCCCAGCAGAGCCTATACACTGCATTGCCTCCTGTTGAAGGGTTTCTCTATCTATTTTCTGAGTCTTCCTCGTGTAGACCCTTCCAGAGTCAAAATAGACCCTCCCTGAATCCATATTCTTGTACACCTCATCCTGGAACGCTTTTTCAACTATTGGGTGCAAACGAACTATAGCCTCTCGTGCTAAGTTATTTTTTGAATCTGCCTCTTTCCACTCAAATGCTGCTGTTGACACATCTTGTCTAAATTTAGTTAAAAATGTGCTAGAATTATAGTGGTTGGAATAATAAGCAGATAATTTACCTTCTGCTCTGGCTACATGGTAGCGATCAATTACAATATTCCCGGTATGTTTATCTATCTTGCCAAAGAGTAGATATCTCATAAATCTCCAATACTCTGGGCACTTATTTAATCCGGGATAATACCTTTGCAATAAATCACGAAACTCACGCGATACAGTCTTTCTCATTTCAATACCTTTTTTAATTATTTCCCCCTACTGTTTGAGGCTTTAGGGGGATTTGACTTTTATATATTGATAATTAGTAACCCTTCTCCGTTAGGAATTTATCTAACAAATAACGGATGATCTCTGTAGGGGTGTCATTTGTGTCTTCTACAAACTTATCTAGCCGCTCTTTCATCTCCTTCTTCAATCTCAGCGCGACGATGGGGCTACCTCGATAAGATTTTTCTGACATAATTTATCTCCACTCTTTCATTATATATCAATACTAACAAATGTGTAAAACACCTCCAAGAATTTATTTAATAAAATTATTCTATGATTAATTAAAAATACATAGATTAATACCTATAGTTGGAGCGACAGGGGGAAAATGGGGGTTTTTTGGACAAAATTCGGGTTTATCGAACAAAGGTTTAAGCCATGTAGAGTATGGGTTTCAGACAATGAGCCTGGAAAAACAATGCTATACCTATATAAGGGATAGATAGTTAATAGAGTTACATCTGATGAATCCAGATGAATTGTTAATAGATTTTTCGCTATATGTATATGTTTATTTAAATTTTAATTAGGAAATTTTCCGCAGATATTTACCTACAGAATTTTCCCCACTGGTTAAGCAGAGAAATACTCATACATGTATGCCCGTGTTGCCATCTCCGTACACTACAGCCTGAAACCTTTACTACATACTAATACCGTCATTCCGGTATTAGCAATTTATACTATTAGCTAAGTATACTTAGTCATGGGAGCCTTACCGTATATTAAAAACTGCTTTTCCCGTGTTTGAGATTATACTTTTATTGAAAGTTGTGACTAGTTTCTAAAAGTGAGGTGTCGAATTGGAAAGCTTTACAAGGTAAGGTTTTTAGCCATTTTGACTAACCCAAATGTCGAATTGAAAACTCTCTTTTATTTTTCCGATTTGAAACCGGAAAAATCCAGTGAGGAGTCAAAATGTTGATGGATGTCTTGAAACTCCCAGCGCACAGACATTTGAAGCAATATGGAAAATCGTGGAGATGCCTTAGCGATAGGTTTTTATCACCACTGATAAAAATTCCTGGTTGGGACGGGAAACTCTTGATTAGTAAGGTTTTCTACTGTTTTCTAGCTTTTGCTCTGTTTTTGAAATTTGCTGTTGGGACGACTTTCTTGGTGGGATTGGAAACCTTTATTCAGCAAGGCTTCCAAGCATTTTTAAATTCTAGAATGGGTTTGACTCATTTCACTTACCAGCCTCGGTAAGTGGTAATGTGGTTATCACCACATTACCATTAGCGGCAAAATGGTGGGACGGACTAATAATTATCAAGTGTGGTGTCTGTGTTGCCCTGGAAGGCTTTGTAATCACTTTCTAGCCCTATACATCATTTGATTAAGTAGAAGGCTTTAAAGCCCCTTAGCGGGGCTGTAACGTTACTTATTTTTAGACATACTCGAAAACTTGATCTGGCGTACAACCAAACGCCTGAGCGATATTATCTATCTCCTCTTCTGTGGGCGAGATATATTTATGTTCCTCATATATCTTGTGATATCTCAATAATTGCTTTCTTATGGCCTTTGCATCCTCGTCGGCTGTGATAGTTATCCACGAACGTACTTCTCTACACATCACTTTATTAAAAAACTGACACTTATCGGTAATTCCATGCTTCACACAAAGTTCTTTAACGTGGTAGACTCGCCTCCGCTTACGCTTACCAATCTTTTTAAGGGGAGTAACATCAGTAGTCTCAGGTGGGGGTGGGGGCGTTACTTCTGTCTCAGTTAGTGTAGGGAGTGAACAATCTGATTCCTTATCCTGTGAGCTTTCTACGTTGCCCTCAGTGGAGGGAGTGAACAGTTCCCAGTAGAAAGTATTAGTACCGTTAACTCTACGTCTAACCTTAGTGCAACCACTTTGCCGTAGTAATGTTCCTACCTCATTTTCTATAAGTCTATTTATAGTTGTAAATCTCAGAACATTTTTAACTACCTGCTCAATAGTGCAAGGCTGATGTTTCGCTACGTAATTCCTAATCAATTCATAAATAGTTAATTCAAGGGGTTCGGTTGAGCAGGGAGTGAACACCTCCAAAGTCCTATCTTGTATGACTTCCAAGGTGTTCGGTTGGGTGGGGAGTGAACAATCAGTACTAATCATTGGTACTACTTCCTGTTGCTGTCCTGAGTGGGGTGTGGACACATCTAAATCCTTACCCTGTAATAGTTCTAAAATGCTGTTCTGAGTAGGGTGTGGACATTGATCTTCTAGTAAGGTTGTATGTTCGTTGGCTGTGTTGTCCATAGTGCGATCGCTAATTTCAATCTGTTGTTCAGCCTCCGGTTCAAACGTGCCCTGGCAGACATTAATTAATTCATCCGTTGCCTGTGTTGTTGAGTCACAATCCTCAAGAACTACTAACTCAGGCTCGTATTGAAAATCCCCTAGCCCCTGTTCATCCCACAACTGGCGGAGGATAGCAACAAACCTACTAACACAATCCTTAGCGTCGGAGAGGTTTTCTATGTAGCCTCTACTCTTCTTCATAAGCCTTGGGTTGTCTTCTAACCTCTGGATTAGTGGTTGGTATTTTTTCTCATACTGACCACATAACCAACCCAAATCCCCCTCAACAGGAGCAAACACCTCATCAGCGTTAATACCTTTTGCTGCACATTTAATGTAAATCTCATTTAATATATAGTCCGCCTCTACTGCTAGACGAGTAACCCCATCTAGCAGATCCCCATTTAAAGGAATGCGGCGTAGCTTTTCCGAGTTTATCCTGATTTCATATTGAAATATGAAGATTAGTTCGTCTATCGCCCCTAATACGTCGCTCTGTAATTGATTAGGGATAGCAACGGGTTGATCATATAGTTCCGGGTTGGATTCCAGTCTTGCGATCGCAGGGAAGATTCTATCTATTTGCTCTTGCAGGCCTGCCAATCGCTCTGGATAAATCACTAAATCATCTGAAACGTTTCTTCGCGCACACTCTGCTGTGAACTCTTGAACAACTTTCTCCGCTTCCGAAAGACTATTTATTATTCTGTTTATGTCTCTCGTGTTGTCTAATCGATGATTAGGTTTTGGTAACTCTAACTTCCGAATATCTATCCGAGACTCATCTTGAATTGCGTACATATATTTCTCCTCAATTAGCTCTATATAATTTTATTCTAGTGAATTATTTTAGGCTTCAACAAGCCCCAACAATTTTGCTAGAATAAAATTATATTGTTCGAGGAAAATTATGAAAGTAGAGCGTAAACTTCTGGTTGAAACTCCAGATTTACCAATATTAATTAAGCAAGCAAGACTTGCAAGTAATCGCACAGTAAAGGATTTGGCGGCTTCTGCTGGAATGACACAGGATAATTGGTTCAAGATAGAATCTGCCACAATTAAATCACTACCAGAACCCACATTACGGCGAATTGAAGGTGTTCTGAATACAGACTTCGGCGTAGATTTTTAGCTACAGATATATATCTACAGACTTTAACTCTGAGGAAATGGTTATGAAACCACCAAAAAAAGACTACCTTAAAGACAATCCAGACGAGTTATTTCAAGAGTATTTGTCAGTTTTGCATACTCTGCAAGAAGCAGTCAGTCAACAGTTAAAAATAATTGATTTAGGACTGAAAGAGGAAACCCACAGTTGTGTAAAGATGATATTTGTGGATTGTGGAGCAAAAATACTCAATGAAAAATTGTTTGACGCGATGGCTGATTTAATGGCGATCGCCAGTCGCGCACGAGATGTAGGTAAATAAGCGGGGAAATTATGTTATTGATTAATTATCGACCTGAAGACATAATCCGGCGACTGAATAAAATCGAATTTCTTCTAGGAGACGCAAGGCTTCAGAGCCTGTGTTGTCTACTTGAAAAAGGAACCCCCTACAATCTAAAACTCGTGAGTGAAATTATTGAGGCTTATGAGCGATCACTGAACCGTTCAGCAGCCTAACCCCCTTGCCCCGTGTTGCAGAGTATAACTAAATTAAATATTTATGGTTGTACTAAAACTATCGAAGGCTATGATGCAGATAAAGTAAGCATCATAGCTTTTCTGTCTCTACTAATTATCAACCAGGGGGCAATAGATATTTCAACAATTCCGCAGCTTTAGGTAGCAGGTAGCCTTGAGTATTCGCAGCTAAATCCAGAACACCACCAAAAGTCATTAACAAACCAAAAATCTTACTTATAATACCTTTTTTCTGCTCTGGAGTGTATGCATCACTGCGTAATATAATTGCACCAATATTTGCTTCTACAACTGTTCGTAGTCGCTCTGGCCCACCAATCTTATAATGCCTAATAGCAGAGCAGATTTCTTCAAGACGTACAACCAAGAACGTTTTAATATCTTCGGCTAGGTCTGAGGATACTACTTCTTGCAATAGAGATTCACACTGCTCTAGATATTCTTGTAATTGTTCTTCGGTTAACTCTGGCTCTGGTTGTTCTTGAGCAATAAAATTAGCGCAAGCATCAAGAATAAAAATGAAGTTTCTATTTTGAATCTGATTCTTTATCCCATCCCACTGGCTTAATAAAGGGTTAGATGTTTGTATGTAAAATTGAATTTCTCTAATAGCCTTCACATACAATTCAACATTATCAACCTTCTTGAGTAATTTAAGCTTCTTCTCTACTTCCGATAACAATACATAAATTTCTATCAAAAAATGCGGATTTAATTCTGGATTTTCTACTTTGAATGCGTTAGCAAGCACTTTATAGGCTAACTCAGCAGAGTTTCCATTAACGAAAGCATATTGGAAAGCATCATATAGCCGCCGTGCAGCATTATTCTGTCCCATGTTAGTAATATCCTCATTATGTCCGCCTCATTTAAGGCTGCAAGTCTAGCAGAAATTACCGAACCAAGCAACACATTATATTTATAACCCTTTGTCCTGCCGTGTTGCTTTGGTTAGTATCACTACAAAGATACATAGTTATTTAAATATGTCAGAAGCAAATTTGAGTTTACGTGAGTCTGTGCTGTTAAGTCAGCCTGGTGCAGACATTAATCTTCTTGAGAAATTAGCTAGTTTAGTTCATAAATACAACTTAAAGTGGATTCCTAGCCCAAGTGGTAATCGAGATGGTGCATTCTTCATCATGAGTCAGGTTGCGATCGCCAAAGGACTGAAACCCTCTGACTATAAAGACCACTGGGCAACCGGGAGCGATAAAAGCGCTCAGTCAAATTTGGCAGGGAGATTTTTTAAAATAGAAGGTGATTATCTCAGGCTATTCAAGGAATCGTGGAAAGAAGCTCACAAACAATCTTTGGGTAGAGCTAGTTCTATTTATGTTGGTGACTGGGAACATTGTTTTTCATATTTGACACAAGGCAATGGTGAAACAGCCCGTGACTTTCAGAGTTTAGGCGCAAAGGCTATTGAGATAGTGTCTCGTAACAACTATTCCAGTAGGCAGCAGCAGCAGCACGGACTTAGTGAAGAAGAGATTCAGCGTGAACTAATGCTGCTTGCCAGTTACTCAAACCTGAGACTGCGATTTGAGGTAGGAAGTAAACTTGGTATTAATACTCAAGATAATGCAACATATCGCCGCTGGGATTGGGTTGAGAGAACACCTAAATCTGTGCGAATTTATGAACTAAAGAGTCATCGAGTTACAGAAATAGACATCAAAACATCTTTGTTTGATAAGAAATATGCCTTAATTGCTGCCGAGACTTACCAAAAACCAATTGAATTTGTATTCACTGGTTTGGATGGTATTAGTTGGGAAGCTAAAGACTTTATTGATGATTTAACATCGGGCAGTGGTTGTTTTAAGTTAGGAGAAATCCCAATTAAAGTATCCTTCATTGATTTATTTGCTATAAGCGACCGTGTTGCCACCAATATTACAAGAACTAGCCCTGCTGAACAATGGCCTTGGCTACAGAAGAAGTTGAGTGAATTCCAAATAGTAAGCAGCCGCACCGTTGCTAAATTAAAAACAAAAATTGATAAGGCTTATGCTTCCGGGTTGCTGAAGTCAAATAAGGTTCAATATATTAATTCAACTGGTGTTGTAGTTTAGAAATTATATTAAATAAACACTATAAAGCCGGGGTTTATATCCCGGCTTAATTTTTTTATACTTCTCATTTTTAATATATTCTTATTTTAATTTAATTACTTAGATTTTCTTAATTCTTCCGCATCCTTATGAGACTGTATCAGATTTTCATACATTGATTGCTCATCCTTTAAATCAGCCAGGAAATCATTCCAAACCTCCTCATTACATCGTAACTCCCCTAATAAAGTTTCTAGCTTCTTAGTGTGTATGTATTGCTTTAATAATACTCCTGTTTGGAGAGCAATGGTGGCGACGAGCATGATGGTTGTCATCATATGTTTAACCTTTTCTAATCTATACCTCTAGACTAACAACTGTTTTTCAACAATACCAAGGGTACTTTTAAACATGCCAGAACAAAACTTAACAAACCTTTCTAGCGCGAATATTATTGATGTTTCCCCTAACACTGGTGCAATATCCATTAGTCCACAACAGCAAGACAAAATTATTGATGCTTTTCTGCTTCAGGGTGGAGGAATAGGGTTGGGTGTTTTATTAGCTATTGCTGGGACAATATTTGTAGCTAATTGGCTAGGTCTGAAAGACGCTGTAGGTGAGTGGTCGAAGCGGCAGGCTGTTGAAAGTCAAATGCTTCAAAGTATTAGTGAATCCCTAAAAACATTGTTAAGAGAAACTACAAGTCACAATGATGATTGTCGAGAGAAAAGTCAAGCTACTCAACAATCACTACGAGATTTAGATTATAAAGTTGTTTCTGTCCAAAAAGGGGTTGAAGGTATTCACGAAGAATTAAAAGAAATGCGGAGAGATACAACTCAAAAGCACAGATAAATTACTACTTCTGTTTACCGTGTTGTCTTGTTAGTTTAATTATATAGCCCACAGTTATTTAACTATTATGGATATAACAGAAAGAGCTTTTAAATTATATTTGCAGGGCTGGTCTCTTAGAAAGTTAGAGAAGCATTTCGGTGTACCTAATGAAACTCTGGGATATCGGTTTCGGAATAAATACGGGAGAGACTACAGGAGGCTTAAGAACTTCCTCCCAGTCGTTAGAGAATATCTAAAGAATAGAAGTTTATCCGCACAGGATAAGGGACAAATTATTGAGTGGTTAACCAGCGATTCATTATTTCAAAGATTAACCGCCCTCCCCAATACTCATAAAAAGTTATATACAAATTCTGAGATTGAAAACCTCACACGCAGACAGTGCAACTACAAAGATGGGGATTGGAGACGATTATTTGAAGTTTTAGAGTTCAAAAGGGATAAATCATATGTATCTATATAAATATGAGACCGGACAGCAGGAATACTACGCTAACTCTTTCATAGAGCCTAGTCGGAAAAATGGATATGTTGACATTTCTGATTTAAAGTATTGTCTACATTTATTTTATTCTGGCGGGCTAGATGATGTAGATGACTATCTGAGTCGGCTGTATTTGCCTCCCCGTGACCTTGATCCCACTAATAGTTTATTTGGGTTGTTGGACACACAAACTGTTGAAGAAGCTCTATCTTCCATTAGTGAGGATTATCAATCTGTAATTGAAGTTGAGTTCACACAAAATCCCACTGCTAGTGAGAGACTGCAACACTTTTACGTGCAGAGTTTAACACCACTGACGTTTGCTGAGTGGGTTGATCATCTATTCACTGATGCTATCTACGAGTTGTCACATCAGATTCGAGCGTTAATTTAATTACGCAATCGCTAATTAGTAGATAACAAATTAATTTATGGCACACCTTAGTGCCTATTTTTATGGAAAGAAATAGGCAGTATTTAAAAGACATCCACAGGGATTTCCTCTGCTTACTGCTTGCAGGTCAACGAGATTTAACTAAGGATGATATTCGCAAGCAGTTTGAGGAGCAATTCCCCGGCTTTGTCCTAACAGATAGGCAGATAGCTGATTTTAAGCGTGACTATAAGAAAGAAATCCTAGAATACCAAACCAACGATAAGAAATCCTTTGATGCTGCTCTGAAGAATGGTCTTCTGGAGTTTGCCACCAGATACCAGCGGATTGTCGCCTTAGAGAAAGTAATTCACTATGGGCTGTACGGCTACACAGAAGATGTTGTTGTTGGTGGAAGAATCAACACGGTTACTAAGAAAGACCCAACTGTAGTTATTAGAGCGCTGGCTGCAATTAAGGATGAAGTAGAGCAACTCAGCAGCGAAGTGAGTGCCACATACCAAATCAGCGTAGAGCTAGTAGACCCACCAATACAAGAAGATGAGATTGAAGCTCCATATTAATCAGCTAAGGGTCTTCAATAATAAATCAAAGTTTAAATTAGTTATTAGTGGTCGAAGGTGGGGGAAAAGTCGCCTTCTACTAACAACAGCAATAATTAAGGCATTAAGCTTCGATCAAGAGATTGACCCAGCTAGCCCCCCTATCTGTCTGATAGTAATGCCTACACTCAAGCAGTGCAGACAGATTCATTGGCAACCTTTACTAAACTTACTCGAAGATCAACCGTTTGTAGAGAGCATATCTCGGACGGATTTTAGAATAAAGCTTAAAAATAATAAACCAGATATTGTCTTACGTGGAGCCGACGATCATGGTGATTCACTTCGGGGTCTAAAACTTTACTGGTGTGGGATCGATGAGTTCCAAGACCTTAGCATGATTGCTTGGGAGGAGGTACTAACACCTGCCTTAGCAGACACTAATGCCAGTTCTGCGTTGCTGATAGGAACCCCCAAAGGTAAGGCTCATCCCTTATACAAATTTCACCTCAAGGCTATAGATGATAATGATTGGTTATACTACCACTTCATCTCTTCTGATAATCCATTTATTCCTCGTCCATTCTTAAGGAAAGCGAAGGAAACCCTTCCTGCAAGAGTTTATCGCCAGGAGTTTGAAGCTAGTTTTGAAGATTTTGAGGGACAGATATTATCTGAGTTTGGCGATCACCATATAGTAGATAACTTACCAACAACTTTTGTCAGCACTTATTTAGGCATCGACTGGGGAGATTTAAATCCAGCGGTCTGTGTTGTTGGTCTAACTCAAGATAAGAAATATTTCATCATTGATGAATGGACTAATCCTAACCCCTCAACTCCTGTGGTGTTTGACCAGTTACTAGAGAAAGCTGCTTACTTCTGCGATCGCTATAACATATATCGTTGTTTTGCAGACCCCAGCAGACCAGCCAGTATTCTAGAATTTCAGCGATATGGGAAGAACAAGAAAATCCCTGGTTTAGCAAGGACTGTAGCTGGTTTTAATAGAGTCAAGGAAGGGAATCAGACTGTCAATAACCTCTTCTTTCAGAATCGATTGTTTATTAACTCAAAGCTTGGGTCATTCGCTGATGAGCTTAGGAGTTATCACCGTAAGACTAAAGATGGTGAAATCATTGATGAGGTCGCACCTGGGCAAGAAGACCACCGCACCGACAGCACTCGCTATGTCCTTGCAACTATTGAACAACGAAATAATTTATTGAAATGAATTATCCGCTTTTATTAGATTTAAAAGTATTACAAACTGAACACCCGGATTTTACAGAGTGGAAACCTGCCTACCAGGAGATTGATTTGCTATCTGCGGGTGGCTACAGACTCAAGAACCAGATTTGTCAATTCTTACCACGCCGAGCCGGGGAGTCTGAAGAAATATATGAAATTAGACTTAAGAAATTTACATATAGCAACATCCTCGGCTCCGCCGTAAACAAGCAATTATCTAAGTTTGCTAACAGTTCTTTATCAATTTCTGGCATTGAGTCTAATCAGTCTTTTTGGGAAGCCTTCAGAGATGATACAAGCCTGACTGGTCGCAGCGAGAAAGATTTATTATCCACAGTCTTCCGTGAATGCCTGAAGTTTGGGAAGTGTTATCTCCATGTAGACAAACCATCTACAGATGTAAAACCAGTCAACAGAGCGCAGGAACAATTATTAGGCATTCGCCCATACATAACTATATATAGTGCCCAACAAGTTATTAACTGGAGTGAGAGCCGGGGAGATTTGGATTGGATTAAAGTCTTCCAGTTAATCAATGACACAGCTAATCCATTAATTCCGCCCCAAGTTCGTGCTGTCTGGACATTCATCGACCGTGAATATATTGCTAAGTATTCAGCTTATGTAGAACTTGATTCCCGTGGTGCTATCAAAAACATTATTAATGCTGATAGTAGTAAGAATATTGTTGAAGCTGAAGTTCCATTGGTTTCTCTAGTTCAACATGGTTTAGGGACTATCCCGGTAATTAAAGCTGAAGTCCCTTCTGATTTATGGGCTTGTGATCAAGCTGCATCCAAAGCTTTAGAGCATCTGAGGATAGATTGCAGCAAGTATGATATGTTGACGCTTGCCTACCTCCAGCGCACGTTTAAGCGTGTCCAGACACCTGATGGAGACATTAACAACACCTATGAGGGTAGTGGTGATGAAATACCTACGGGTCTGCAACACGTTCTGGAGTTGGAGAAGTTTGAGTGGAGTGAACCAACCGGAACAATTATTACCCAAATGAGAAAATCCCTTACCCAGATTGAGAATCAGGTAAAGGATTTAATTGCTATTGGTGGTGTTAGCTCAGAGCAGTCTGCGGTTCAACAGTCCGGCGTATCCAAGAAAATGGACTTCTATGACCAGGAAGCCATTCTTCGGGCTTATGGTGCAATTATCTGTGATGTCTACCAAGACACACTTGAATTAGTGGCGCGATCGCAAGGGTTGAATGATCAAATCTCTGTTTCTGGGTTGGATAAATTTGATTTAGATAACCTAGATGATGTTTTGGTCAATGTCAAAGCAATTTCATTAATTGACCTTAATGCTCTGAGAAACCAACTACCTGCTACAGCTTTTGCTCTTGTGTACAAGAAAATAATTAACCTACTGCTTGGTAATTTATCACCAGAGCAGCAATCAGTTATTGAACAGGAGATTGAAGCAATTATTAATGCTCCCCAGCCTGAAGTTTACGCAAATACTAATTAATAGATAGTGCCAACTGGTAAGGCATAAACCAGACAACCAAAACTGCACGGTTAAAAGCAGATATCCATAAAAGGAATTTTAAAAATAAATGACACCTGAAGAAATCAAGCAATTACTCACAGAGAGTTTAACTGAGATTAAAACAGAATTACTATCTGAAGTTGATAAAAAGAATCAAGGACTCGCGGCTTCCCTTACTAAAGAAATCAAGAAGCTAACTACATCCCCAACCCCTGTGTTGTCTACAGAAGGTGATTCTGAGGAACCTAAAGAAAAACTATCCTTGAAAGCACTTCAACAACAGATTAGCGATTTACAAACTCAGTTAACAGAGAAAGATAAACAGGCATTTGCTGCAAAGCGATCGCAAGCTGTTTCTTCTGCAATCTCTAAAACTAACGCTCTCAGTGCGCCCACCTTCCACAAATTATTCATGTTAGAGCATGAGAGTTTACTTAAGGAAGAAGAAGGTAATTGGTTCGTTGATAAGGGTGGAAATATCATTGGTTTAGATGACGCTGTTAAAAATTATCTAAACACAGATGAAGGAAAATTCTTTGTACCTCCTAGTGGAGTGAATGGTTCCTCATCACAAGAAACAAAAACAACTCCAGCTACCCCAGGTACGAAACCTAAAGCTGCGGATTTGTTATTTGATGCAATATCCAATCTTAACGACTAAAAAAGAATTTAAATTATGGCAGTTATTGCTGATGTAACCAAAAGTTTGATGCTTTTGGTAGAAGAAGAAGTTGCTGCTCTGCAATTGGGTTATTACCCAATGTTGAGCCGCTTGCAGAAGAAAATCACTTCTCAAAAGACGATTAAATGGAACGCAAATGTTGGTGGTGCAGCAGCAGTTGGTGAAGCAACCACAGCTAACATTACTACTTATTCCGAAGACAGCATTATTGGTGCTTCCTTGGCTATTGGAACCAACCGTCTTCGTAGTTCTTTCCAAATTCAAAAAGAAGACCGCGCTGAAGCTGCTGCTGCTGGTCGTGGTGCTTTGCGTGACTTGTATGCACTTGAAATCCAAAGTGCTTTAAGAACCCTCATGGAGACTCTATCTGACCGTCTTTACACTGGTACAGGTATTGCTGGTCATGGTGGTCTAATTGGTCTGGGTACTGTAGTTGCTGCTGGTAGTTATGCAAACATTGACCCCGGCACATATTCAGCTTGGTCTGCTGTGTTGAATACTAATGCTAGCAACCGTGCTTTGTCTGCCGATTTGCTGCTTGCAATGGAAACTGCGATCGCACGCAAAGGTGGTAACTTTACCGCAATTTATGCTTGCCCAGAAATTATTGCTAAGTACAAATTACTGTTTAATGCTAATACTGGTTTTGTAAGCCAGCTACCCCCCGGTCAAGTTGACCTCGGCTACACAGGTGTAAGCTATGCAGGTCGCCCAATTATCCAAGACCCATACTGCCCCAACAACACTTTGTACTTTGTAAATGAACCTGAAGTTGCTTTGTACACTTTCAATCAAAACAACACGGACTCAAGAGAAGGTATGCAGGTTGCTGTTGCAGAAATACAGACTTCAAATCCAGATTCTGAGAACTACGCTATTTACCTCAAGCCCCAGTTGAAGGTGCATAACAGAGCTAAAGGTGTGGCTTGCCTAGAAAAAATCACTCAGTAGAGAATAATGGCTAACTTCACTACAACTCAGGTAGAAAAATTAGAGATGGTGTTGGGGTATAACGCCCCCATTGCCTCAGTAGTTCATAGTCAGTTATCTACTAATTTTCCTCAAGTGGTGTATGACCGTGCTTTAGTAATTCTGGATGATTTAGATGCCATTAATGCCAAATTAAAAGAGGCAATGGATACGAGTTATGTTACCGAATCCAGAAGTACAAAATTATCATATGCCCAGCACGTTAGACATCTAAAGAGTGAGGGCAGTAGGTTGTTGAGGGAGTTAGCCCACATTCTCTGTGTTGCTGTTGAGTACAACCCATACTCTATTAATTTACCTAAAGTTTACTGGTAAAATCTAATGTTTTCCTACCACATAAAAACATCAGGCCCGATATTTGAAAAACGCGGGATAGTTAAACAAATATTAAGTGGTGCTTTAGAAGAAACAGCAGATTGGGCACAAAATAGAATTAAAAACCTAACTCCTGTTAAAACTGGAAGGTTAAAGGCAGGGTGGGTTATTTCAGCCACTAAATCAGCAATAAGAGTAGACAACCCAACACTTTATGCCCCATTCGTTGAGAAGCGGGTTGGTATGGTATCCAAGACGGTTCCTGATGTACAGGAGAAGCTTATTGCTAATGCTCAGAAATTAATCAAGAGTAAAGTTCAATGAGTCTCTACACCAAACTTGCTGAAGTAGAGGGGAAGATAGCTGCTGTAGAAGAACGGCTTGGGTTGCCTCAGCGTAGATATTTACTTGTAAGGCATAGTACTTTAAATACAACAACACGGCTTGTGGAGATAACAGACACGCTGATACTACCTCGGCCTTATGCTGTGAATATTTCTCCACGGTTTGCCAACTTGCAGGTATCTATTGAGGGTGCAGATTCTATTTATTTATCTGTTAATGATTTGCAGGTAGAAATTCCTAGAACCTTCACTAAATCACTTTTCCTTCCAAGCGCACCAACAAGAGCAATTTTTATATTAGAACCACCAGTTAATAATAATCAGGTGGTTTATAGCAATCCAACCACAAAAGAGATCAACGGGGTGAAACCTTATAAGCTGCTTGCGCTGATGGAGAATGACCCTACCTTGTGGAAAATTATCCTCAGAAGAGAATCAGACAGTAAGAAAACCACATGAATATCCAAGATGTTCGGGAACGAATATCAGAATTTTTATCAATTAGGGTCAGGATTGATTACTGGGGTTTAGATTATCCAGACCAGTTGTACACACAGATTCTTTCTAACACCCTGCCTGCTTGTTCTGCGATCGCCCTTCCTATTCAGAATGTATTTCATTACAAGGAAGGGTTCAACCTTATTAAGACTAAAGCACGATTTCCCTACAGAATTGCTTATAGGTTTCCTGGTCAATTAAGTTTTCATGACCTTCCCTTTCCAGCATTGGAAGGAATGTTGTCATATTTACAATTACTATCTCTACTGCAAACACCAGATTCTAATATAACCTCATTTGCCCCAGCAGATTTAGAAGACGCTGTTACGGTTGCACGGACTGAGGATTTAAATGCAGAAGGGGATTGGGTTGTCTATTTGAACTTTGGTTTCGACGTTGAATTTAACACCACAACCATCCCCGACCTAACAGATTTGCAGCCCCCTGACTATTATGAATTTGATGACCCTCCTGCTATTGAGGAAGTAAATATTCGTATTAACCGAGCAAAACAGCGGTTTAAGACCTCAGACCCCTCAACATATATTCTCGACTCAGAAATTAAGATAAATCCTTAAATTATGACAAATATTAACGCTTTTAGCTCGTTTAAAGCACCAGGCGTAAGGGTAGTAGAATCTACCTATGGATACAGATCATTAGAAATTGCTTCTTTTGAATCAGTTTATATGATTGGTTCTTCGGCTTCCGGGAGTTATTTATCCCCGACTCAAGTAACTTCATTAACTGATTTTACAAACGTATTTGGTGCATCTCCTAGTGAGGCTGCTGTTAAATTATTCTTTCGCAATGACAAGCGTGGCATTCTTTATTTTGTACGCTCACCCATTGCTAAGAGATATACAATTACCGTTAGTTCTGCTGTATCTGGTGCTTATACAGCCACAATTAATGGAACTACCGTTACATACACTGCTCCCGCCAGCCCAGCACCTACTCTAGCTAGTGTTGCTTCCGGTATATTAGCTGCTGTTAATAATTCTTCTGTAGCTAGTGCAGTTACAGCCGTTGCTGGCAGCACTACAGATAAGGTAGTTGTACGGGCTGATGACCCCCAAGCTAACCTAACTGTTACTGTTGGTTCTAATTTGTCTGTAGCTGCCCTTAATCTCACCACACCAGCAGCCACAGATTATGTTTTTGCAATTGAAAATTCTTTTGATGCAGAAGACGGATGGAATCAGGGTTTTATAATTGCTCCTGAAGCATTCCAACTACTCGCAACTCAATCTGATCGTTTAGCTGTTGGCAACGCAATGGAATCACTAGCTTCAGATGAAGCTTATGATTGGGTTGCATTAATCGATTCTGGTACTGGGTTGACTGTAGCTGAAGCTCAAGCTGAAGGTATTCTCTACACAAGCCCACAAGGTCACAGTGGCTTCTATTACCCTTACCTAACAGATTTGGAAGATGGTGTAGTTCCTCCTTCTTCTGCTGTAGCTGGTGTTGCCACACGCCGATATCGTGAAGAAGGTTTTCAACAGCCCCCTGCTGGTAGTCGATTTCCAGTTCTGGGTGTCAAGGATGTTGTGACTAAAGTTAATACTCAACAACAAGAAGTATTAAACCCGTTGGGTATTAATATTATTCGCAATTTGCGCAATAAAGGTATTTGTGTATGGGCAATGAGAACTCGCTCCACTTCTGAGTTCTATACATTTCTGTCCACTCGTGTTGTCATGAATGTCTTGAATGGTTCCTTGCGTTCATCTTTTGACAATGACCTTTTCTCTGTAATTGATGGTCAAGGCATTCTCCTGAACACAATAGCCCAAACTGCTAGTGCTTTATGTTCTCGCTTATGGCGTGGTAAAGCCTTGTTTGGTGCAACTGAAGCTGATGCTTTTGAAATTAAGTGTGATTTTGAAAATAACCCACCTGAAATATTAGAGCAAGGTAGTGTGATCCTTGAGGTTTACGTTGTTCCAACACCCCCGATGGAACGATTACTAATTAACACCATTCGCGTAAGCATTGGTACTCTACCACTCAACCAAGACCAAGTACAATCCCAGTTGATTCAGCCAGCAGTATAAGTAATTTGAGGATAATTTAATAATGAGATTGCAGGACATTTCCCCAATCAGCAACAGTGATTTTCTGATTACGATTGCTGGGTTGAATAATATTTATTGGACATCATTCAGTGGAGTTAAAGTTAGTTACAAACGGGCTTCTTATAACGATGGTTTGTCTAACACTACCCGTATGGCTGATGGTGGTACACGAGAGTATCAGCCAGTAACAATTAGCAAACCATACGACCCAGAGAAAGACCAAACTGCCATTGATTTTATCAAGCAGCACGAAGATGGAAGCATATTTGACCTTGTGTTGCGCCCAGTTAAAAAAGTAACCAACGCCCAAGGAACAGATACTTTCCGTGGTAATAAAGCCTGGTATTTATCTGGATGCAGAATCTCTAGCTGGTCTTGTGCAGATGGTGTTGATACTTCTGATGGTTCAAAAGTAACAACGCTACAAATTGAATTCAGTTTGGAAAGCGCGGAACTTAAATAAAGGTAAGAGATAATGACTAGAAGAGTAGCGGTTGATGGTTTAAAGCAGGATACCCCTAATTTAATTAGTGGTACTCCTGTGTTGCCAACTGAATCAATTGAATCAGATGAATTCAAAGCTGATTTTAATCCAGATGAAGGCACAGTTAGCTTTCAGTTAGAAGATAGCACTCCGGTGGTGATGAAATCTCCTAAAACAAGACAATTTCTTTTACTGGAGAGTTTTATAAAAACAGCAGAACCTGAGTATAAAACTGAGTCTTTTATAGCAATTAAATTAGCTTCACTCTGTATCACCAAGTTTGGTACTTTAGATAAAGTGTCCTTTGATTACCTGCTGGATGAGTTGGAGTTTACGGATTTAGAGAGGCTGGCAGCAGCCATCTCATGCTTTCGAGATAAGCTTGATGCTATTGCGAGCAAAGCTGTACGTTAGTGTTCAATCTCTCCCTGCATTTACAATATCTGATTTATTACAAAACCTGATGATAGCTTGCGGTGGAAAAATAACCGAAGCTTACTTTAGGCTCTTGGATATGGAAATATCTGATTGCTTATTACATTTATATATCTTTATTGATTTAAAGAAAAAACAAAATCCTCCTGAGAAGAAATTGGAGCAGTGGGATATGCAGGGAGTAGAATTCTTCGATGCCGAATAATAATAACATCACGATCACGCTAAATGCCAAAGACGCTGCATCTGGTGTAATTAATAATTTAAATAAAAGCCTTGAGGGGGCAACCTTCAGGGCACAATTACTATCTCAGACTTTGTTTGCTGGGGTATCCGCTGGGTTGTCAGCTTTAAATGCTAAATTTAAGGAAGCAGCAGACTTACAATTAAATAATATTACCGCAGCTTCTACTTATGCAGCCCTTACTGGGAGAAGCTTCAAAGATTCAGAAAGGGTATTTGCTGTATTAGATGAAAGATTAAATAAAATTGCTGCTGCCCTTCCCGGCTCCACGCAAGCATACAAAGACCTTGCATTAGGCATCCAAGACAATCTTGTTCCAGCATTCGTTGATGCTAACGGTGTCCTAAATGAAGGTGCTTTCCTTGATGGATTAACAGAGATCACCAGAGGGATGGGATTCCTGGCTGCTGCTTCTAATGTAGCTAGTAAGGATGTTTCTAAATTCACAGCTAAGTTTCTAGGTGGTAGTTCTATATCCGAGTTGCGCCAGTTAATCTTCGCTGAATCTAACCCAGCATTCTTGAGCTTAGTAGAAAAGAGATTAGCGGAGAGTGGTAAGAAATTAGAGCAATTAACAGTTAAAGAAAGAACAGAAATATTAAAAGCTGTTCAGTCTCAATTAGTTACCCCAGAAACCATAAATGCTGCCTCCAACTCAGTTAGCGGGTTGCTAGAGTCCCTAAAAGATAAACTCTTCAATCCATCACAAGGTATCTTCGGGTTGCTAAGGGATTTGGATGAGAAAACAGCAGGCAACCAATCTGTATTAAGTGCATTCAATGACACCTTAAGAGCTTTGATTGGTAATGATGGTTTATTTGCTACCATTGGAAGGGCTTTAAATTTAATAGGAATAAAGGATACCTCTTTCCTGGAAGGCTTGAGGGGTGGCATTCAAAATCTAACTGTTTGGATTAATAATTTAAATACTTTTCTTCAAGGAATATTATCCAGCGGTAGTTTAGATAATATTCTAGGAAGTATAAATTTTACTGATATTGGTTCTTCCCTATCAAATTTTATAAATTCTGCTGTCAAAGCTCTCCTTGATATAAATTATCAAGGTGCAATAAAATATGCACAACAAAGTATATCAACATTTCTGAGTGGATTTAAGATAGATACCTCCCAGTTGAGTCAGTTACTAACCAAAATCATAGACGCATTAAACTCTATTGATTGGAGTACGTTATTCAAGGGGATAGGTGCTGTTCTGGCTGTTATAACCAACATAGTTTTAGATGTTATAAGCAAAATTGATTGGGGTAACTTAATAGGAGCCCTACTTGATGGTTTAGGTGCTTTTCTATTGCTTTTGGATTGGGGAAAATTAAGTGTTGAGATATTAAAGGTAGTTGGAGCAGCTATTTTAGCAGGGTTAGCAGGATTACTTATTGCTGCTGGTTTGTTTTTTGCTGGTGTACCCACAGCAGCTATTGGAACTCTAACGGCGGGAATTGCAGCTTTAATTGTTGGTCTTATTGCTGTATTCAGAGCCAAATGGAATGATATCACTAAAGCATTCAATGATCTTTTTGCTTTTATTGCAGAGGGGATCACCAACCTTTGGAAAGATGTAGTAACTGTATGGAACAACCTCACTAAATTATTTAATGAATTTTTTGCTTTCATGGTTGAGGGGGTTACCAACCTTTGGAAGGATGTGGTAACTATATGGAACAATGTTGTATCTTCTGTCCTTGGGTTCTTTAATGGTATTCAAGGATATTTTAATAATTTATTATCCAAAATTCCTGGATACAACCCAAGCACGAATACAGCCAACTCTGGATTAAGTTCAGCCCAGACATTAGTGCCAAATGCTGCATCCGGGATGTCTAGTGGTTTATTAGCATCCCTTGCCAGAGAGAGAAGAAATGCACCTCCTGGTTCCGGGTTGGTTGTTGCTAATACTTCAGAAGCAATACTCACACAACGACAGCAAGCTAATTTACTTAATAATCTTGGTGGTAGAGGCGGATTAAATATAGGGAATATAATTATATATAGTCAAGCCACAGATGCTGAAGAATTAGTAAATGATATGTTCAAGCATCTTGAACAACGGTTTTTAAAATACTCCCAAACACATTTTTCAACCGCTACAACATAACGATTTCCCCTACTACCAAAAAGTAGGGGAGTTTTTTTATATTTAAAAATTATGAATGAATCAGTAATTTCTGGTTTAAATCCAGCAGATAAGGTAGAGGGTATTTATGCTTATCTTGTGGATGAATTGAATAAATCTGTTTTTACTTTTTTATTTAATCCAGAGGAAAAGTCTTTTACAAGACAAGCTAAATATGATGAAGGAACCACAGCATTAACCTCCACACCCTCACAATTCTACAGGTGTACAAAAGGCTTAACTCTTCAAATATCTGACTTAATACTAGAGAGTTATTCGCGCAGGAAGACATGTCAGTTGCTTTTAGATAAATTACAAGCATTAATGATAGCTGACCCCTTGAAAGGCAAATATGCCCCCTCTCCTGTTTACTTTAAATGGGGTAAGGATTCCTTTGGCCCAGCCGTCATTACTGATTTGAGTTGGAAAGAAACAAGTTGGTTAAACGGTGAGGTTGCTTCTGCCCGTGTTGATATAACTTTTCTGGAGATACCTTTAAGTCAATTACCTAATAAGGCTGTAGCAGAATCCTCTGAGAATCGTCTTCGTGCTGCCATAAATAAGTCTAAGGTACTAACAGATAGACAGAAGGAAGATGCAGCTTCTAAGGCTAAAAAATGGCTAAATCAGAATATTAAAAAACTACCAGACACCATATCCTCTCTTGTGAGAATTAATGCTTACAAATTATCTACATCAAACACTGGTGTAGTTACATTATTTAATTTAAAATCCCAAACTCTTGGGACTATTGGCATTTATCAGGATGGTGTTTTAGACACTAGTACCAACACGTTGGGGTTACGCAAATGATCAGACCTACAACACTACAAATTAATGTTGGTGATTCGCTGGCAAATATATCTAATGAAGTTATGGGTGATTATTCTCAGTGGAGAGAATTAGCCGAAATGAATGATTTAGATATCTTCAAAGCTATAGAAATCGGTAGAACTATAAAAATACCTACAGCCAAAGAGGTAGAAGACAGTCTCAAGAAGGCAGTCACTAGTGAAGTAGATAAAGTACTCAAGGATTTAGACTTATCTGCTCTTACTAAGAGTGTTGTTGACTCAATTGGTGAGAAGGAATATAGGCTTATCGGATGGGTACTGTAAATAGCAAACAATCACAAAGGCTACTCGATCCCTATATTAAAATAACTATAGGGAAGTTAGGAGAACAAGCCGGAGATACTTTCATTATTGGTGATGAGAAGTTAATTAAAGCATCAGTAACTCTTGGGGAAGGTAAAGTCCAATCTAGCTGTAGTTTTACTGTATTAGACCCTGACAGGAGTTTAGTTGATAAGTATTTCACTTATATAGAAAAAGTGGGTGGATTAGACCCTGTAGAAGCCCCCAGCACCACACAAAACACGAACGTATCTTCTATTAGCAACTCAGTTATTGACGCTTCTGATAAGTCAGGTAGAGTGATATTTCAGAGTACTAAAGCATCATTGTTCAATGACCGTGTTGGTTCAAGAGGTAATAAGTTAGACCCTGATAATATCTTAGGCTGTGCAATGAGATATAACAATCCATCAGCAGCAGGACAATTTGGATCTACAGGAATGATTGATTATTTAAAGTTTGGGGATAAAGTTAAAGTCACCAACTTAGATAATGGCAAGAGTGTTGTTTGTGAAATACAAGATTGGGGGCCAAATCCTCGGCTAGCTGACAGAGGAATTGATTTATTCACTAGAGCCTTTAATGAATTAACTAACACTAAGGGGTATCAAGCTGCGCTGAATATAGGCATTCTTAACAACGTTAAAGTTGAATTAATAGAAAGAGCAACCACAACATCAGCCTCATCTAATAAAGATAAGAATATTCAGCAGGTTGCTCAAGAACAATCCATTACCTCAAAAAGCAACACAGCCGCTGGGTTGTCTGTGCCTGAATACACTGTGTACAACAGCCTCTCAGTTAACATGAAGGCTTTCTTGGACACCATTAGTTATGCTGAGGGTGCAAAATATAACACAATATTTTCTGGTAGAACTTTTTCTTCTTATAAAGACCACCCCAATATTGTTATCACTGCTGGAGGATATAGTTCCAGTGCTGCTGGCAGATATCAATTTCTTAATACTACTTGGGCTTCTCTGAAGAAGACTTTAAATCTTCCTGACTTTACACCCTTATCCCAAGACAAAGCAGCAGCAAAATTGATCATTGACCAAAATGCATTTACCGATGTTGAGACTGGTAATTTTGATTCTGCGATCGCAAAAGTTAATGATATTTGGGCTTCCTTACCTGGATCTCCTTATGGACAACCCACAAGACCGCTGAATGAATTAAGAAATTACTACAACCAGCGAGTCAAATTTTACCAGGAAGGGAAAGTAGAGTCCACTAAAGCAGCAGAATCTACTTCTACCAATCCCATTCAGGAAAATATTCCATCTTCGGCAACCTTAGCTGGTTCTCAAATTATTGTTGAAATGGGGTATGGCGGTAAAACCATAGCAGCATACTCATTTATCCATGTAGGTTTAAAATTTTCACTTTTTGAACCGAACGGGCTAGAGTTCACTGGTCAGGCTGCATCATGGGTGCTGACTCAACGAGTTAAAAATACTGTTTACACTAACATTAGTTTCCGAAAGATAGCCCAGAGGATTACGTCTGCTTACGGGATGTCACTCGTGATGCCAGAGGAAGGCCCCACATATACTTATTTTCCGCAACGTGGTCAAACTGATTATGAAGCTCTACTAATAGAAGCAAGGCGAATCGGTTACCGAGTCTACACCAAAGGAGCAACTTTATATATTCAGCCAAGACAAGGAGTTACTGCGGATAAGCAGATATTTGTCCTTGAGTACGGCGATAATATGGGTACTAGTTTTCAAGTTACTCATCAAGCTCAAAAGGATTCTGCTGGTGGTGCTAGGTCTTCTGCTCCCGGTGCTAACAACACAACTGGCGAAAGAAAGTATGAGATTGACCCCGATTCAGGTCAGGTTATCCAGAAGAGAAAGGAGAATGTAGTTGGCACTGGTCGTGATAGCGCGATCGCTACTACAGGTAGTCCCATTGCGTTGCCAACACCAAAGACAAATGGTGCAACTGATAAGCAAGATGCAGAGCGAAATGCTAATGAGAACAGAATCAAAGGCATTATAGCTACTGCTGAGTTTCCCACTACTCCCGAAGCTTTAACCTTAGATCCCGATACTCCATTCCTTACTAAAGGTGTATCGGCTTTCCTTGATAGGATGTGGGTTGTGGACACAGTTAGTCATGAATACCAAACAGGTAATTTTGTTACCAAAGTAACCTGCTACAGCCCAATCAAAAACAAGAATGCTTCTAACTCCGCTAGTCCTTCCGTAACATCAATTTCTAACTCTGTAATACCAGACAACCCCTCTGGTTCCACAAACTCCACAGGTTTTATTAGACCAACACCGGGAGTTGTAACTAGCAGACATGGAAGCGTCAATCCCAGAAGACCTAATCACAAAGGTATTGATTTAGGTGATTCGGTTGGTACTCCTGTGAGAGCTTCCGCAGCAGGAACAATTAGTGGTGTAGTCGCGGGATGCCAGGTTGGTAATATCAGTTGTGGGGGTGGGTATGGAAATGTTATATTCCTTGACCACGCAGATGGATACCAGACTAGATATGCTCATTTAAGCGAAGTCTTAGTTACTTCTGGGACTGTACAGCAAGGGCAAGTGATTGGCAGAACTGGCCATACAGGACACTCAACAGGCCCCCACTTGCACTTTGAGATTAGGAAGAACGGTCAACACCTCAACCCTGAGAAATTTATCAAATTCTAAATAAATGGAAAAGTTATTTGAACTCTGGTTAACAGCAGAGAAAGCTTCTCAGATTGCGCTAGACCAGCAGGGGAGACACCAGTATCCAGTTTTAGCTGTTGTGACTAACAACAGTGACCCGGAGAATAAACGCAGAATTAAAGTTTCTCTGCCATCTTCCCCTAACTTAGAAAGTGATTGGTTGCGAAGAATATTACCTTATCCCCAAATTGACCCACCATTACCAGCCGTGGGTCAAACGGTTTTAATTTTATACATTGACGGTGTAGAGACTAATGGATTTTACCTGTCTGTAGTGAATGCAACCAATCCACCCAGAAGTAAAGACTCTGCACAAAATGATTATTCTGAAAGTATCCCAGGCAATAGAAGCACGGAAATTAATGGCAATGATGACCTAACTGTAAACAAAACAGTTACTACCAGTGCTGCTGAAGATATCACTATAAAAGCTGGTAAGTCTATTAAATTCCAAACTGATTCAGGGGCTTACTTAGAGTTGTCTGAAGCAGGCTTTGTGACCTTAGCTGATGCTTATGGTCATAAATGGACTTTAGGTGGTAGTGGTGGCAACGCATGGGTCTGGGATGCCAATGGAGCAAGTATTCAAGTAGTTAATGCAACCAACTTCAGTATTAATAATCATCAAATTGCTACAGTTGGAGCTACCGACACACACGGCGATACTATTACCAATCGTGGCTGGTAATTAACTTAATTACGCAAAAGCTAATTATTAGAATGGCTATTACAAAAGGGATTTCTTTCCCATTAAGTATTAATCAAGTAAGGGGTACATTAGATGTATCCCAGGAAGGGGAATTATTTAAAGGTCATATATTATCTTTTCTTTTAACAATGCCCCGTGAAAGGGTCATGCGCCCACAATACGGGATGCAAGACCCATTGTTTGATTCCATCCAAGATATGACAACCATATCTGCTGAAATTCGGGAAGGTTTAATATCTTACGTACCTGGGATTGATTTTCAGGTAACTGGGAATATCAGCGACCAAGGCGAAGCAGTTGTTAATATCTATTGGAGTTATGAAGATAAGGACGAAACAATAACAGTTACACTATGAGCGATATATCTTCAATCCCATTGGATGATGTGGTATTAGACCAGAGAACGGAAGAGGATTTGGTATCCCAAGCGCAGGTAAGAGTATTCAACGCTTCGGGGGGTCAACTCAACGATTTCTCAGAAAACTCACCTATAGCTGCTTTAATTCAAGGTCAAGCCTTTGCAGGTTCAGAATTACTTTACTACATTAATAAATTACCTCTAGCTTTAGTTGTAAAATTTCTAAAATTAACTGGAGTAGAACAGAGTTTAGGCACTAAAGCGGTTACTACATTAAATTTCACACTTACTTCTCCACAAAGTATTCCCTTCACAATTCCAGAAGGTTTTGAAGTAGTTGATTCATCTGGCATTTATTCATTTTTCACAGATGCAAACCTAGTAATTCCTCCAGGTCTAACTTCGGGTTCCGTAACCGCTACGGCTGAGGAAGTTGGTAGTGCTTATAATTTATCTGCCTACACAATAACTAGTCCCACGCAACCGCTTTCTTTTCTCTCTCAGGTAAATAACATTGAACCTGCTTCTGGCGGTACTGACACAGAAACATTAGACCAAACGATCGCCAGAGGTTTAACCGAGTTGCGAGTCAGAAGTCTTGTATCAGCCGATGATTATGAAACAGCCGCCGAAACTATTCTAGGTGAAGGTTCTGTTGCCAAGGCTATCGGGTTGCTATCCAAAGACAAAACAAAAGAGGAATTAGGTGCTGTACATATATTCCTACTCAACGCCAACCAAGAACCAGCTAATGATGCTCAACTTAATTTAGTTAGTAATTCACTAAGTAAAAGAATCCAACTCGGAACTATACTTTACGTTAGTCCTATGGATCTACTACCTATTAGTGGATCTCTGATTGCTAAATTAACTCCTGGTGCGAATATTGACCAAACCATAGCTGATTTATGGGATGCTTATCAGAATTATCTTAACCCTTCCACATACCCAGTAGGTCAAGATGTTGTTATGAATGAGGTTGAATATCACCTCCGCTTGACTGGCGGGATAGTTAATATTCAAACACTCACCTTAAATGGTTCCCCCACAAATATACCCCTACCAAATCTGTATACTCTCCCAACACCTTATAGTTTGTTAATTAAATTGGTTGATGATAATGGGGTGATTTATGAGTCTGTTCGTGGTGGTGGTGAACCAGTTGATTTTGACACTGGAGGAGCTTAATGCAAACATACGAAGCTTGGGTTGTTGAAAAAGCCCCCATTTTCTCAAGATTACCAGAAGTTTACAGAGACAACCCGGTAACAGGATATTTAACAATTTTCTGGGATGAATTATTAATCTCCACTAAAGGGAAAATTGATGATATACCTAGACAACTCGACCCCCTGACCTGTGATGCTAATTGGTTAGATTTCCTTGCTCCATTGTGTGGCTTTACAGGAATATATTGGAACAAGAATTGGCTGGAAAGTCATAAACGAAACCTATTGTCTAATTCCTTCACTAAGATATGGAATAACAAAGGTTCCAGGGAATGCCTAAGCACTGTTCTCAGATGTTTTGAAATTGCGCATGAGATTGCATCTAAAGGTGATTTTATATTTGGGCGGTCTAAATTAGGGGAAGATGCTTTAGGTAACTCATCCTGGCAATATATTATCTACCTAAAAACAATTTACAAAGACACACCAGTAGTCAGCTTTGTTGAGAAAATTAATACATTGTTTGGCCCGTGTTGGTGTAAGGCAGAGATTAAATTTGATGATTCAGTTGTCAGAGATTACCTGCTAGTTGATGACACCCAACTCTTCACCTATCTAATGCTATAAGTATTTAATTATAAGTTTTTAAAATGCCTCAAATATTAGGAACAATCCTCGATTCAGGGGATACACCCATAACAGGTAAGTTAAGGGTTACTTTGAGTGGGACAATGACTGATATTAGTCCTGACCCCGACTCAATTAATGTTGTTGAGCCAAAACTATTTACCATCACCAACGGTGTTGTAGATATAACTCTACGGGAATCAGAGACTAAGAAAATTACTTACAGGTTTGAATTCTTCAAGACAGATGGAGATGGAGAATTAATCGAGCCTGCGTTGTTAGATTTCTACGCTTTAGTTCCCAACGCGACCCCCATCCAATTTGGAACTCTAGTCCCTACTGGGATGGTGAATGATGTTCTGGATACTGGGTGCCTACGTATTGCTCAAATTATTGCCAATGATCCAAGCCTAAGCGCAAACATTGGCGGGCCTTTCCCTCGTGGAGATTTTAACTCCCTAACTACCTATAAGTATCGGGATTTAGTAAATTATCTCAATCGAGTATATATTTGCAGAAGTACCTCACCAATTGTAGGAATTCTCCCTACTAATAGTGCCTATTGGCAATTATTGCCAATAGAACCGGATGGTAATTTAATTTTGGGTTCTGCTGAACCTTACGGTTCTAGCTGGAATGGTTCTGGATTAGCCACATCACAAAATGCTGTTTATACAAAAATAGAATCTGTATCCAGTGATTTAAATTTAAAGGCTAACGTTAATTCTCCTAGCTTCAACGGTGTCGCCAACTTTAACAACACACTTCGAGTCAGACCTCCCAATACTAATGACCCTGGTGCGGCTTTTGCTGGTTTGGATATCCAAACAGCTAATGGTTATCGGTCTGTTGTTCGTTTCAGCAACAACACAGGCTCAAAACGTTGGGAGGTATTGAAGTCAGAGGAGTCTGAATCAGGGAGTAATGCTGGTTCTAATTTTGTCATCAACTCCTATGATGATTCCGGTAATTACATTGGTTGGTGCATGACAATCAACCGTGCATCCAGAGGCGTGAATGTTGTTACCCCTTCTGCTGGGGATAATTCGTCACGAATAGCTAATACATCTTGGGTGAGAGCTTTAACTTCTGCTCTTGCTCCTTTAGCTAGTCCTGAATTTACTGGTGCGCCAAAATCCACAACACCTTCAGATCCATTTGATAACACAACAAGAGTAGCCACTTGTCAGCACGTTCAGAATATTCTTAGTTTTTATGCTAAGAATACTTCACCCACCTTCTATGGTATTCCTGTATTTAGTGGGGGTGCAACATTCAATCAGACAGCAAACTTCAAAACTATCATTGCTAACTCTGGTGATGTTTACAATCCTGGTTTAGATATTCGGGCAAACTCAAATTCGCGCTCTTGTGTAAGATTCTCTAACAGTTCTGGTTTAACTCGTTGGGAGTTTTTCAAAAGCCAAGACGCTGAATCTGGCTCTAATGTCGGTAGTGATTTTGCGATCACAAGGCATGACGACGCTGGTAATTATCTAGATTACTCCCTTTCAATAGCACGCAACACGGGGAAGATTACCTTAAACAGCAACACAAGTGTTAATGGTAATCTAAATTGCAATAGTTTCACTACAAACTTAGTTGCTGATTTTGCTTCTTCAGCTACTGGCAATCTCGGAGATATAAAAATCTCCCCTAACTACTGGTATGTTTGTGTCTCTACAAATACGTGGCGTAGGGTGGCTCTGAGTGCTTTTTAATTAATCTGTGAATAAACAATTATGACCCGCCAACTTTTCCAAGATGGTGACATCTTTTATGCTGAAGATGCAAACCAAATAGCTTATCCTATACCAGACGGTCAGGATTATATAGGTCACGGGCCAAAGATAAATGACAATTATCTTGATGATGGTAATGACCAAATTAAATCCCGATTCTACAATTTCTACGACAGATTAAAGGTTAGTCACTCTTCAGGATTAACCTTTAGTTATTTGGGTGGTTCTATCTTACTTAGCAGCGGTAATATTGTTACAATTTCCGCTGGTTCCATTAACTTGCCCGACAATTCAAATGTTTATATTTATGTAGGAAGTAATGGTACTGTTCAGCAGTCTAGTGTGTTGCCTAATGAATCTTTTCCTTTAGCAAGAGTTACAACAGCTAGTGGAGCATTAAGTGGCAACATCACAGACCTACGAGATAAATTAGTTGATAGAATCACCCCTGCCACCATTCCAATTACTCAAGTAGTTCCTACAGGAATGATGGTTGAATACGCTGGTAATTTGGCTCCTACGGGCTGGTTATTGTGTGATGGTACAGAATATCAAATTAATAGTTATCCCGCCTTATACGCTGCTATAGGTGCAAATTATGGGGGGAATGGAACCACTACCTTCAGAGTACCTGATCGCAGAGGAAGAGTAGGTGTAGGTGCTGGTCAAGGTACAGGATTAACTAACAGAACTGTTGGGCAAACTGGGGGTCAAGAAACAGTTATTTTAAACGTTTCTCAAATACCCTCACATAATCACGGGGTTAATGACCCAGGGCACATCCATGCTATTAGTGACCCAGGACACATTCACGGGGTAATTGACCCAGGTCATAGTCATAAGATACGGGTTAACAGAAATGATGGTACTGGTAACTACGTTGCTGATAGTAATGGTGGTAATCAGTTCATTGTAACTAATGATTTTGATGCCTTAACTTCTGGCACTAATATTTCCATTGCTCGGAGTGGCACAGGACTAGCTTTATCTGCTGCAAGTACAGGAATTACTACTAATACTCAAGGCGGCAATGGTTCACATGAAAATATGCCTCCGTTTATTGTGCTGAATTTTATAATTAAAAGCTAAATAATGAGAAAATCTTTAACGAATGGTGATTACGCCGAAGCCGTATTTCTAGTAGATGCTAATGGTAATGCTGCATCTAGTGGCCCTGGAGGTGGTGGAGATGCTAGTGCCACTAACCAGCTAACTCAAATAGATAAATTAAATAATATTGATACAGACCTTGGTTCAGCAGGTGATTCGGCTGCTACTTCTGATACTGGGAGTTTTAGCATCATCTCTTTGATTAAGCGAGTATTATCCACTAAACTACCAAACTTAGTTAGCAACAGAATTCCTGTTGATGGATCTGGAGTTACTCAACCAATATCAGGAACAGTAGCATTTAGCAACACCTCTATTCAAGTTAGTAACTTCCCATCTACTCAACCAATATCAGGAACAGTAGCATTTAGTAACACCTCTATTCAAGTTAGTAACTTCCCGTCTACTCAAGCTATTAGTGCATCCACATTACCTCTTCCCACTAATGCAGCTTCTCAATCAGATGTACAAGCAATAAGAGATAGATTAATGCCTTCAAGTGGCATTAGTGTATATAGTGCTATAGGTACATCTGCTGGAGCAAACATTAAGAACTCTGCTGGAACTTTATATAATATTACCTGCACGAATCTAAACGGAAGTATTAGATATCTTCAATTATTTGATAGTACTTCTGCCCCTTCTGGTACTCCTATCAGGAGCTATCCTGTTTATGGAAGTGGCGGATTTCTAGTATTAGGTCAAGACCTTCTTGGTGGAGCAGGAGTAAGTTTTACTACTGGCATTACCTTTGGATTCAGCACCACCGCATTAACCTACACTGCTGGTTCTGCTTCTGATGCAATTATAAATGTGAGGTATGCATAATGAGCGGAAGTTTTGCACCTAGTATTCCTGGGTCTCACCCAGGCTTTGTGGCTGGGAGATACTACATAAATCATTATGGTGGCGCACCTACTACTGGTACTATAAATACTGGGTCTGTTTATTATGTATTTTACTATATCCCTGTAACTGCTAGTTTTGACAGGCTTTGTGTAAACGTCACTACAGCAGCCTCAGCAGGCAACACGGGAAGATTAGCTATTTATAATCTTTCTGGCAATACACCTACTTCATTAATTGTTGATGCAGGTGATGTAGCAATAGATTCTACTGGTTCTAAAGAAGCAACTATCAGCGTCACTCTTTCTCCTGGGTGGTATGCCCTTGCTTTTATGCAAAGCGGAGGTTCTGCTGTTTTTAATGCTAGTGGAACATCTGCTTCTGTTGCTGGTTATGTTTTTGGGACTACATCAGTTTCAACTAGCTTTAATACTTGTTTAAGAGCCACATTAAGTTATGGGGCTTACCCTAGCACAGCTTCCACAAGTTCAATTGCTGTGGCAACAACTGCTCCTACTATTTGGTTAAGGGCTTCCTAATTATGGCGAATATTCCAATTAAAGATGTCTTCGGTAGAACCATTTACATGAAGGCAACTGGCTCTGGTACTGTTGATGATCCATACATTACCGAGCAGAACAACACAATCATCAACGATAACCTTCCCCTACCGTTTGGAGCGTCAACAGAGGAAACCCAAAGCAATATTAAAACCCTTACTGAAGTTTCTCTTGGTAAGAAAGGTCACGCTTTAATTACAAGTACTCTTCCACAACCAGGCACTTGGGTTGCTATTCAAGTAATAGAGGCTGCTACCTTTAGCACCCTTACCTGTGCTAGTACAACATTCCCAGCAATCAACGTAGAACTACCAGCGGGTTTTGTTTTATATGGGGATATTTCTAACTTTGCATTAAGTGCTGGCAAAGTTATAGCCTACAAGGGGTAATCTGATCATGCAATTAGGGCTTGGTTTAAATAGACAAAACTTTAGTAATTACCTACTGTTAGATAGCTTCCCGAACTTAGAATTTGTTTATTCCATAGTTCGGCTTGTTTCTTCCTATAGGGGCCCTTGCATGAAAGTAAGACGGGATAATGTTGTGGTAGATATCCCGTTTACTAACAAGGATTTACTAAATGTAGATAGTCTAATACAGTTTGTAGGCTCAAATGATGGTTATCTTGTAGGATTCTACGACCAAAGTAGACGCGCAAGACATTCTTTCCAAGAAGATATAACAAAACAGCCAAAGATAATAGTAGATGGTATATTTAACCCCGAAGGAATCCAATTCTCAAATGATTCTTTAGTTTTAAATAGCTCGTGGTTGCAAGCCCAGGAATCCACAATAATAGTACGGGAGAATACACCAAATATCACTACATCAAATTGGTTTATTCAAACTACTAATAATTTGCCAAACGAGAATATTATCCTCGGTTATGCCGACCAAAATACATTCAGGGCAACACAGTTTGATAATGTACTTAACTACGATAATCCATCTATTAACTTTCCATTAAATACTAAAAGAGTGTGGGCGGTTACTTCAGGGGCAACCGGGAAAAAAGTTTATCTAGATGGAACGCTAGTAGCTAGCAGTTAATAAAATATGTCCACATTTAATATTGTTGGTAAACGAATATTTGCCCCAGATGGTTCTGAATTCATCCCCAGAGGATTTAACTTTCTTGCTTACAGATATGGCAAAACAAACCAGCGGGCTGGTACTGTTACTATAAACGGTCAGACAAGAGTCATCGGGCCTTATGTTGAAGACTCAATTGTTTATGCTAAGGCTTGGGGAATTAATACCATTCGCGTGTGTTGTAATCCATTAAACACAACGTTTACTGGTGATACACGACCAGAATCTATTGCTAATGCTGTTGAGGCAATAACTAGTGAAGGTATTGTATGTATTCTTGAGTATTGCCACGCCGTAAATGGTCAGAATGCAGGGTACATGTTAACCGAAACATCTAACCCTACACTACAACAAGTTGCTGATATTGGGGCATATTACGCCAATTTATATAAAAATAATCCCCTTGTATGGCTTGAACCATTAAACGAACCAGGAGGTATGAGTCCTGCTAGTCAGCTTGATGCCTGGGCTAGGATGTACCAAGTATTAATCAAATCCATTAGAGATACTGGATTTAATAATATTATTGTATGCAACGGATTGTTCTTTGGACAGGAAGGTGTAAACTACAACGCCAACCCAGTCTCAACTGGTTCATCAGCAATCCTTAGTAGAGGAAGAAATCTTCTATCATTCCGCGACCCTAACAACCCGTTTGCTCCCGTAGTTAATTACAATAATATACTTTTTGGGATTCACGTATATGAAACGTGGGGCTGGGATGCAGACACATCCAGTACTCAAGATCAATATACTGAAAAGCTCAGAAACTACATCACACGGGTACACGACCTAGACCTTTGTATATTCTTAGGTGAATTTGGTTCTGATAACGCAGGCAACTCCACAGAAAGGGCAACACAAGCCACCTATGCGGTCACTAAAGAAAAAAGAATCGGGGCTTTATATTGGGAGTGGCACGGAGATAGCGGGGCGGGTCGAGGTCTTACACAAACTTACGTCATCGATAATAAAAACATTCAGGGCGGTTATTGTATCACCCCTGTAGATGGTACTAAACCCACTAACCTAAGACCTAGTAATGGTGGGCGACATAACGGTGAAGATTTTTGGAACTGGCTTAGATATTGGGATGCAAACCTATACAAGAGTAGTTTAACCGTAGGTGGTAGTAACTATTTTGGTAACCTCCATACAATTGTTGGATTTAGTAAGCCCTTAACCAGCAACACTATCTACAAACTCTCGCAGGCGATCGCTAACCTTTATGTACCATCAATTAATGCTCCCTTCCCAATTAATGAGTTTGTTATTTTACGGGAAGATGGTTCTTATATCTTAAGAGAAGATGATTCCACTTTATTAAGAGAAGCATCAGAACTTATCTACCAAAGTTTATTAAGGGAAGATGGAGATTTCATCTTAAGAGAAGATGGTGGTTATTTATTTAGAGAAAATGCTGATTTCCTTATAGATGAGATTGTACTCAGAGAAGACGGTTCATTCGTCTTGAGAGAGAACGGAGATTACGTAGTCCGCGAAAGATATTCATAATTCAAACTTTTAAACAAAATTCATGGCTAACCAAAAAGTTACACAAGAGACTGCTTTAACTGGTGCTTCACTCGACCGTGCTGCCGATGTATTCCCTATCATTGATGTAAGTGAAGGTACTACCGGGAACCGCAAAATGACCCCTAATGAGTTAATGGCTGGAGTACCAGCTACAGGCTCTGTTCCTGGGTCAATGTCTGCTGCTGATAAAACAAAATTAGATAGCATCAACGTATCTAACCTGGTCACCACAAATACTAATCAAACAATTACTGGTCAAAAGACTATTTCTACCCAGAATATAGCAGCTTCAGGAAGTAAACCTAGTGCCCCTAGTGCTGGTAATGTTCTGGAATATTCAACCAGTATTGCGGGCAGGGTATTCCCAATTTGGCAGACTCCAGATAGTAGGGAATTTATTGCTCAAACAGGATTGGCTCGTAACCCTGTAGTAATTTTTCATCCTGTTGATGGTACATCTTCTATTGGCACTTACGGGCAGTTTGCAACACGGGTTGGGTCTATCAGTCACATTACCCCTTCTGATGACTCTGTGCCTTTCATGTTCAACCTAGCGGCAGCTAGTTATACAAATACTTTTGTTACCCCTAACACCACAAACTATTTCTGTAATCTTTCTACAAATAGCAGAATATATTGCAGAGGTTCTAGTTCTAATGGGTTTGGTGGTTTCTTTTACTTCACAAGAATATACTTACCAGATGTCAGCTACCCCAGCACCAGAATCTTCTTAGGAATGTATTCTAGAAATCCTTCTACAGATAATAAAGGATTTTTTGATGGTTATGTAACATCCACAGATACTCCAGACGGTAACTTTGCAGGATTTCAATATTCAGCAATCAGAGGAGATTCTGAGTGGCAATTCACCACAAAAGATGGTACTACACAAAACGTTACTGCCATCACTGGCGCAACGTTTGCAGTCCAAAAACTTCTTGATTTCTACATCTACTGTCCTCGTGCGGGCAGTACTATCAGTTACCAAATTAACAACCTTACTGATAGTGTTTCCTACACAGGGTCAACATCTACTAATCTACCTACTGCTAATGAATTCCTGGGAGGTGGATTCCAACTCAGAGCCACGGCAGTGAATGGTAGCAATATAAGATGCTTCAGGCTCTACATTGAATAATTAGCAACACGGACAACTAAGACCCTTACTTCACGGAGTAGGGGTCTTTTGTCATGGGTGTTGTACTAAGTGTACATGTTCTGATGTACCAACTACATATTCCAGCAAAGCTTCACCGCCAAAGCGGTTACCCAAGTTTTTACTACCAATAAATCCGGGAGCAATCACCGGAATCACGGGAGTTCCGAGTTTTTCAGCAGCAGTTTTGCAGACAGCATCAATATCATCACCAATCAAAGCAGTTACGCAGGTAGCGTAGACAAATATCGCTGCTGGATTGTAGCGTTTATGTATTTCTAGGATGGCTTTGTAGAGTTTTTTCTCGCCACCAAAGATCACATCATTTTCGCTCAAGTCAGTGGTAAAGCCTGTTTTGTAGAGCATGGGGCCGGAAGAGAGACTACCACGGCTCCCCCAGGAATTACCAGCGCAGGCGATCGGTCCGTGGACTAAATGAGCAGCATCCGTAATGGGTACTAGAGCAATCATCGCCCCATCAAAAGCACAACCCCCTTGAGCTGCTCCTGGTTGTGCCTGTTGGGTACAAGATTTATTTTTCTTTTCGCTCTGTTTATGCTGATTATGTTCGCATCCTGTCTCACTAAGCAGCTCGTTGATTTTGCCTTGGGTGATTTTCATCTCTCTTCTCTTGCTGGATGGCAGGTATTAATGTTTTGTCAGTTGTTAGTTATCAGTTGTCCTTTGTACTTTGAATAATTAATAACTAATAACTAATGACTAATGACTAATGACTAATGACTAATAATTGAATGGTAATAGGTAATGGGTATTGATTAATGTCTCAGGTTTAACAAATATATTTCGTCACATCCTCACCACATTCATCGCTCAGAAAAGATAAAGCACGAAAACGCAACATGACGAACTCGTCATATAAAGGATTAAATTTGCAAAGTGCTGGAATATGGTAAGTCTGCCCAAATAAATTGATATTGCGCTCAAAGGGGCAACAGCAAGGTATTACTCGACAAATTAAATGGGCAAGGCGAGCATTCTTTACTGTAATACCATCTACCAGATGACGCAAAGGCTTAAGGATATCAAAAGAACCAGAGCGTTTATAGTTAGGTGGATGGTAATGAGGATGAGGGTGGGAGTGATGGTGAGTGATACTTGCCATAATCAATACCTCAGGTACAAGGAAAAAGTAAAAAGTAAAAGATATTTCTTGTTACTTTTTACTTTTTAAATATGCCGCGAGTGACTGTAATTTCTACCGAACTAAGTCGTAAGAAATATCGGTCTTAGAAGGAATGTTGGTGCGTTGATCGATGTCCTCGAAGATTGTATTAACAACCCAGTTGAGGAGGTTAATTACACCTTGGTAACCAATGGTGCTGTAGCGGTGCAGGTGGTGACGATCCATGATGGGATAGCCAATTCTTACTAAAGGTACCTTGCAATCGCGCCATAGGTACTTACCGTAGGAGTTACCGATTAACAGGTCAACTGGTTCGGTGAACAACAGAGAACGTAAGTGCCACAAATCTTTTCCGGCCCAGATTTTTGCGTCCTTACCGAAGGGGCTAGAATCTAGCAATGCTTGAAGTTCTTTTTCAAATACTTCATTGGAGTTGTGAACCACAATATGTACAGGTTCAGCACCCAATTCCAGCATGAAGCCAACAACGCTGTAAACCAAATCAGGGTCGCCGTAGATAGCGAAGCGCTTACCGTGAACCCATGAATGGGAGTCAGTCATTGCGTCAACTGCACGACCGCGTTCGATTTCTAGTTCTTCAGGAATGGGTTTACCACTCAGTTCGCTGAGTTTGAGCAAGAACTCATCAGTAGCTTTAATACCCCAAGGACGAGAAACTACAACATCTTGCTGCCATTCTTTAGCGATGTACTCACGGGTCTTAGGAGTAGAGTGAGCTTGCATAACTACTGTAGCTTTAGCATTAATTGCATCAGCTGCTTCTTCTAACTTAGTACCACCTGGGTACATATCGAATTCACCTGTGTTAGGTGCATCCAAGTAGTCGCTGTTATCAGACAGAATGGTGTAGTCGATACCGAACAGAGAAGCAATGCGTTTTACTTCCCGGATGTTGCCAACATAGGTGTCAAAACCAGAGATGAAGTTGATTTTGCCATTGCTGGTAGATTTCTTCTTACCTGCGGTTAAGGTAGTCAGAATCCCTTTCATCATGTTGTCGTAGCCAGTGATGTGGGAACCAACAAAGCTAGGAGTGTGAGCAAAGGGTACTGGGAAATCTTGAGGAACTGAACCTGCGTTCTTGGAGTTGGTGATAAACGCACCTAAGTCGTCACCGATAACTTCAGCCATACAGGTGGTGCAAACTGCAATCATTTTGGGCTTGTAAAGCTGGTAAGAGTTTGCCAAGCCATCAATCATGTTTTGCAGACCACCGAACACCGCTGCGTCTTCAGTCATGGAAGAAGACACACCAGAGAATGGTTCTTTGTAGTGACGGGTTAAGTGGGTACGGAAGTAAGCAACGCAACCTTGAGAACCTTGAACGAAAGGTAAAGTACCTTCAAAACCAACAGCAGCGAACATAGCGCCTAAAGGTTGGCAACCTTTAGCTGGGTTAACGGTCAAAGCTTCACGAGCGAAGTTCTTTTCACGATAATCCCAACTCTTTGTCCATTCTGCAACCCGTTTTACTTCTTCAGGGTCGTGACCGTTTTCAAACTCTCTCTTGTTTTGGAATAATTGTTGGTATTCGGGTTGGTGAAATAGTTGTACGTGATCTTGAATATTCTCTGGATTCTGAGGCATTTCTGGATCTCCAAGCTGACTGAATTCGTGACTGACTGGTCAAAGATGAGGATTTCTAGCGGGGGTAGGTAATGAGAGTTGAGGGTGGGGAACGGGAATATTATTCAAAACTCAAAATGCAAAACACAAAATTGACAACTTTGAATTTTAATTTTGAATCTTGGATTCCCAAATCCCCCCTGGGGTTGTAGCCCCAGGCCCCTACTAATCTCTCGATTCCATTACCCTAAACTGTAGCTTTAGCTTTAGCTTTAGCGTTTTTGCTCCAAGGAGCGCCAATTAGACCCCAGGTTGGGCTGTTGAGTGCCAAATCCATGTCGCGAGCGAAGATGGCAAAACCGTCATAACCGTGATAAGGACCGGAGTAATCCTTTTTATGGTTCAATAGCTCTCAGTAGCCTAATGTTCGCCGCAATCAATGTCTGTGCTAAACATTGTTCGCTAAGAACACATTTATTTTTAGGCTAAATCTAGGCTAAGAATACCGCGATGCATAACCAGGGTCAAGACGAATATCAACAAGCTTTTGCTGACTTGGAGCCAGTTGCGTCTACCGATGGCAGTTTTTTCGGCTCAAGTCTGCAAGCACAGCAGCAAAGAGAACACATGAGAACAAAAGTACTGCAAGAGTTAGAGAAAGTTAATCTGCGTTTGAAGTCTGCAAAGGCAAAGGTGACAATTCGGGAATCTAATGGAAGTCTGCAATTACGGGCGACGTTACCAATTAAACCGGGGGATACAGACAAAAACGGCACTGGGAGAAAGCAGTATAATATCAGCTTGAATATTCCCGCCAACTTAGATGGACTCAAAACGGCGGAAGAAGAAGCATACGAGTTAGGAAAGTTAATTGCTCGGAAAACATTTGAATGGAATGATAAATATTTAGGCACTGAAGCGATTAAAAAGGACTTTACAACCATAGGAGAATTACTCGCAAAGTTTGAAGATGAGTATTTTAAAACTCATAAACGCACTACCAAAAGCGAACATACATTTTTTTATTATTTTTCAAGAACCCAAAGATTTACTAATTCCCAAGATATCGCAACTGCGGAAAATTTAATAAGTTCAATTGAACAAATCGATAAAGAATGGGCTAGATATAATGCAGCCAGAGCTATATCTGCATTTTGTCAGACCTTCAAAATCGAAATTGATTTATCTAAATATTCCAAAATGCCGGAAAATAATTCCCGTAACATCCCAACCGATGCTGAAATAGCCACAGGAATTACTAAGTTTGAAGATTATTTGCATAACAGAGGTAATCAAGTAAATCAAGATGTTAAAGATAGCTGGCAGCTTTGGCGCTGGACTTATGGAATGTTAGCAGTTTTTGGTTTACGTCCACGAGAATTATTTATTAATCCTGATATTGATTGGTGGTTAAGCCAAGAGAATGTAGACTTTACATGGAAAGTGCATAAAGAGTGTAAAACAGGAGAAAGGCAAGCATTACCTTTACATAAAGAATGGATTGAAGAATTTGATTTAAGAAATCCGAAGTATTTAGAGATGTTGGCAACAGCGATTAGTAAAAAAGATAAGAATAATCATGCGGAAATAACAGCTTTAACACAAAGAGTTAGTTGGTGGTTTCGGAAAATTGGCTTAGATTTTAAGCCTTACGATTTACGTCATGCTTGGGCAATTCGGGCGCATATTTTGGGGATACCAATTAAAGCGGCGGCGGATAATTTGGGGCATAGTGTGCAAGTTCATACGCATACTTATCAGCGTTGGTTTTCGCTGGATATGCGGAAGTTAGCGATTAATCAGGCTTTGAGTAAGAGGGATGAAGTGGAGTTGATTAGGGAGGAAAATGCGAAGTTGCGGATGGAGAATGAGAAGTTGAAGTTGGAGATTGAGAAGTTGAAGATGGAGTTAGTTTATAAGCGTAGTTAAAAATCAAGTAGACTACGTAATCGTTTACGACTCTCATTAACTAGAGTAGTATAAATCATTTAGCATTGCTGATTGATGAGATGAATTTTGTTTCGTGCAAAAGCCCAAAGGCGCGAAAAATCAATCGTTAGTCTTGGTCAAAAAACTGAATTCATAGCGCATTTATACAACACTAATCATTTTTATGTTTATAGCAATCCGGTTTGATTATTGAAAAAATCTAAGTATCTGTAGGTAGGGCAATGCCTTACAAAACCCGGATACGGTGGGCATTGCCCACCCTACGTATATTTCAAAAATCAAATAGGAGTTCTATAGATTTTTTAAATTCAATCAATTTTCATCGTTTTTGGGCAAAAATACGGTTGATGATCAGCACAACTAGAAGCTTAGTATTGGGTATTACCTTGTTGACTTGCTTCTTATGGCGCAATACGTTCAAGATTCAACTTATTCTCAAGATAAGATTCGTAAATTATTCCCTATTCTCGGCCAATCAACTGTGTACGGAACGCTACCTGTCATTAATCGGCATGGAGCCTTACTTTCACAATTAATTGGTTATGCAACAGTCAATGAAGAGTACATTGTACAAAAGATTATTTCTGATCATCAGGAAAAGAAGAAAGCTGAAGCTGCTGCATGGCGTTTAGGAGTAGGCTTATTAACTACTTTTATGGGTTTGGGAGACGGCTTTCAATTAGGGGATGCCCTTGGTGGATTTGCTGCTGGTATGATTGCGGGAAAGGTCAGCGATGCTCTACAAGATTTAGATGGTCAACAGCTAAAGGAACTAGGATTAGAGTGGGTGAACGATCCAAGATCATATCTGTACCATCGCAAACGACATCGAGGTGATGCCGTACGCAGATTGCTAATGCTCCTACCTCATCCACAGACAGCTGTTCCATGTACTTACTTTGGGATTCAGTTTGCAGATGGGTATGTAGCTTATCTATCATTGATGCCTCAACAAAGCGATTCAGCGTCTCCTGCCAATGGTTTATTCTGCACAAATGGTAGTGGATTTGAGGCTGATATGTTACCCAAGAGGCAGACATTAGGAATGATTATTTGTGATTCAGGTCAGCAGCTACCTGTAGAATTCTGGAGTAACGGCTCTAGTAAATCTATTGTGGCAATTCCATACAAAGCTCCTCATCATTCAATTTACTAAGAGTTATGAGTTCAATTATTCGTAAAAATTCCTTGAATACTTTGGAAGATAATCGTTGGGATGACTTTCAACGCGGTGCGAGAAATCGTCGAATTATTGCTATTGCTTCAACCATAGTATTTGCAATTATCTCTTGGACGTTGCAGAGCATCTTACCTCTTCTCATAGGTGAAGTAATTCTCTGGTTTTTCCTCAAACTTTGGCTTAAAAAAAAGGCTAAGAAGTAATGTCTAGCTATTATTCTTTACCTCAAGACTTGAAGGATTATCTTAGTTCTCGATTTACAGTATATGGTCTTGATCCTGAACTTGCGTATGATAATCTTATTCCCTGGGAGGTTAAAGCACAAGGGTCAGATATGATTCGAGAGTTTATGCATCACAAGCATATCTCTCATATTTATCCCCAGAGTGAATATCCAGACTTAGCCGACGAAATTGATAATGTTTTTCTAGAAGATCCCCATGAAAACTTATCTCGCGGATCGAATGTGGCTACACCTAGCGAATTCTTCGATGCTCGACTGGATAACGCAATGGATGTCTTCGATAGAGACTGGAACGATGACGGAATTTTAGATGGAGGTATATTTGATTCAATTTTTTCATAAACTGTAATATCCTGACGCTGAGTTTTAAGTGCGATCATCTATTCAGTCCAAGTACCGATCGCACTTCTTGCGTAGGCTGTGTTGTCGCCAAGCGCAACGCACCATCATCTCAAACATCCCAAATATCCGTCATAAGCTGAATCTCACCCCCGCTACCCCAATCTAAGGGATAAATCTTCTGCTGCATAAAACGATGAATACTAGAAAAAGCCTATTGTTGGGGTGATTCACAAAGCTGATACCGCACGGGATTATAGTGAATATAATCCGATATCATAGGGGTATTGGATTCTGGTTAGCAAATGACCTCACCCTTGTCACCCACAACACCCGCGAATTTAGCCGTATAGATGGCTTGAAGTACGAAGACTGGGAATAGTTAGGTTAGATAGCAATCTACATTATGCCAGGACTTACGCAAAGGTAAGGTCAAAATGAACCGCAGAGAACGCAGAGTTCACAGAGGAATAAGAGTTTGAGAGGTTTTGTGCGTAAGTCCTATATGCCTTTGATGCATTGGAGCGATCGCTCATCTGTGTAGAAAACAGTCAGAATAAATACATTCCCTAACTGTTCTCGTAGCGGCGGAGGTAATAACGTGCAAATCGAACAGACAGAGGTGATGATTCCCACTCCCGACGGACAAATGCCGGCTTGGTTGTATACTCATGCTGAGGGTAAACGTCAGCCTGCTGTCATCTTACTGATGGAAGCATTTGGTTTAACATCGCACATTCGCGATGTAGCCGCAAGAATTGCCCAGGAAGGTTATGTGGTTCTCGCACCAGATTTATATTATCGTGAGTTGCCAAATAACAAGTTTGGTTACGATGAAGTTGAGCAAGCGCGGGCGATGATGTTCCGCCTCGATTTTGGTAAGCCGATGGAGGAAGATATTCGGGCGGCGTTGGTTTATGTAAAATCACGAGCCGATGTGTATCGAGATAAAGTGGGTGTGACTGGCTTTTGCTTAGGTGGTGGGTTGACTTTTTTCACCGCCTGTTATTTATCTCCAGGAATTGCGGCGGCAGCGCCTTTCTACGGTATGGTTCTGGATGAGTGGATTGTAGCGATGGAAAATATTACAGTGCCAGTTTACTTGTTCTTTGGTGGTACTGATCCATTTATTCCCAGCGATCGCGTTAAACAAATCGAGTCCCGTTTCCAAGAACTCGGCAAAGAATACACCTTGAAAGTTTATCCTGATGCGGATCATGGGTTTTTCTGTAATGAGCGTTCTGAGTACAACCCTTTAGCCGCTGAAGATGCTTGGCGTGAGTTGACACAGTTCTTTGATAAACATCTGCGGGAGAGTTGATGGGTAAAAAATTTAGTAGCCAGCAATCAAGTGCTGGCTACTAAATTATCAAAATGAAAGCGATCGCCAATCCCAAAATCTCCACTTGACGCAATTTCGGGCGTTGCTAATTCATTGAATGAAAACAAAATTCCCGCCAAGATTTCCGTAACTGCCTTTTTAGCTGATGTATATTTTCATCCTGGACTATAATTTTAGACTTATTTTTTGGGTTTAAACCCTTGCTAAGGAAGATACAGTAATGAGTAATAATCTAAATACATACTTGAAAAAGTTTAACCAAGTTTTTGCTGCACCAATTTCTCTTTTTAAAATTAGTAAACGTTCGTACTTCTATGCCCATGTAGGACTTGGTACATTTCTAGCTTTTTGCTTTAACATATCTGTTGTAGCTTGCCCAGAAAGCAATATAAAAAAGATGGAGTATGAGAAAATAACTACAAAAACAATTGTAGAAACGAGTGATGGCAGAAAGTTTAGCTGCTGGCATAACCTAAAAGCTAAACCTATTAAATTTCAGGGCGCTACATATGATGTGGCAATTCATTGTGACAAGAGCCTAACAATTTACTCTCAGCTAGATGGAATAGACAATGTTGTTGTTGATAATAAAGGCAGCAAAAGCTTATATCAGGCAGAGTTTTTAGGCGATAAGTACGAATGTAATACCCAAAGAGAAACTATGATTAAACCTTGGATTTATAAGCGCAAAGCAAATGTTATTAAACACACTGTCTATCAATATACTCCATACAAATCATAGTTGATAAAAGGTATGGAATAGAATATGGGGCATGAGCAATAGTAGCCAATTCCCAATGCCCAATGCCCTATTTCTAATGCCCCAAGTCGCCTAATTAAGCTTGTTCCCAAAGCTCACGAATACGATCGGGGAGCCAACCAGCAATTTCTTGAATCCGTTCTTGGGAAAGTTCGTCTTTGGTTGCAGAAAACACTGCTTGAATCGCTTGATCTCGGTCTACTGTTCCTGGGAGTCCGCCTTCATTAGCAACTCTAGTGAGAAAGAGATTGGAATCAATACCAATGGGAGCTGGGCCTGTCAAAGGTTTACGTACTCGACTTAAAAATCTCACAATTGGATTGGTGTCTTTCCAGAGTTCAGCCACTTCCATTTGGAGTGCTTTTTCATCTGTAGTTACAGCCTCTTGATGCAGTTCTGACTCGACGCGATCGCTCGCTTCTGTTGTCATTAAGTCGCGCATGACGCGAAATACGACTTCACTAAAGTCTCTAGCGTCATACAAATCTGCGAATCCGCTTCCCACCATGACTTTTTCTAGGAAAGAGCGATTTTCGTCAGCGATCGCAGTTCGAGAATCTTCAATCTCTGTTGGGTCAACTTCGGGAATGTTTTGTCTAAATGTTTGATCGGGCATTGTTCTTTATTTTGCTTGTTAATCTTGAGTCTTTCTGCTTACCTATGTAAGGTCGCACAAATCAAAAACCCTTAGTGTCATCCAGAAGTTCGAGATGTCATCTATCCAAAAGTAATAAATCTCCTGGATAATTTTCAGGCTGCTTGTATCAATGCTTACAGGATTGTTATGTAGAGATGAAATCAGAGCAAATCCCTGAAATCTTATTTAATTCTTAAATATCAGGATTATTAACAAAATATTGGTAAAAAAAGTAAGCATAACGTTTTATTGAGTATCTAAATGATCTTTAACCATTCCATAAACTACCAGAATTGGAGAACAACAGCACATACCGAATTCAGAATAATTTCTGAGCATCCCTGTAACAAAAGCGCAGAGATTATCAATCATATCTTCTTAATAATCAACAAATAGATAGAGTTAGGAGGAGAAAAACAATGGATGCTGCACAAGTAGCGCTAGAGGTTCGCGACAGATTGGAGATAGCCGATGCAATATATCGCTTTGGCGCGGGAATCGACTTAGCTGATGAAGAGTTATTTGCCTCTGCATTTGCACCGGCTGCTATTGTTGACGCAACCTCAAGTAATAAACTTTGGGGGCTGAATTATCCAGTTTTTCAAGGGCTTGATGTGATTGTGGAACTCTTTAAAAACACAGTTTTTCTACTTGACACAACCCACGCAATATCTAATCCACGCATCAAGATAAATGGCGATACAGCAAAACTATATGTGATTGCGGAAGCTCAACATCTTCCACCAGATGACCATAGCAGACATTGCCTGATGAAAAGTCAGTACGATGTCAGTCTAGTGCGTGATGGCGATCGCTGGGTGATTAATCATTTAATCATTAATGGCGTGTGGTTTACAGGTGAAACCAGCGTTTTGACGGGTAAGTAAAAAGTTGTGTCGCCTCATCTGCTAGGTACTCTCCTAGGTAGAATTTGATAGTATGAACAAAATAGGCGATCGCTTACAACCCAATTTAAGCGATCGCGGTCTTTAGCAGATTTGCAAACTCACTATGGCAAAGCGTAAGAAAAGCAATCTCCAGTGGATTAAAGAAACGCTTGAACTAAAACCTGACCATCGCTGGGAATCGCCATCAGGCTACAAAATTTTTGTGGCTAATCGTGGGGCTGTTCGCTTCAATGTACCCCAAAATTGGGTTTTTGAGCCACAGGAAAAATCATTCAAGTTCATGGACAAAAAACCGCCCGATGATGATTGCTGTTTAGAAGTATCTTTCAATCAACTCCCACCGAACGACTGGAGCCTGTTTCCCCTCAAATCCACCTTGAAAAAAGTGATGGACGAAGACAGCCGCAACATCATTGAAAGGGGTGAAATTATTACCGTCAAGCGCCAAACCGCCAAAATTGTCTGGACAGAAATTAAGTTTATCGACAACCAAGCAGAGCCACGGGACGCTTTTTCGCGGACTTGCATAGCTTTGGGGTCAAATGTTCAATGCTTGATTACATTCGATTATTGGGCGGATCAAGCAGAACAATTAACACCCGTTTGGGATGAAGCGATCCGTAGTCTGACACTAGGGCTGTATATCCGCGATCCTCGGACTGGTTTAGCTTTCCCAGATTAAACCCCAACTCTTCAGTATGTTCAAGAGCGGTCTCTACAACAGTCTATTTCTTGTGCATCTCACACACAATCTCTGTCATGCGATCGCATCCATATCTGAAGAGGAATTTTCTCAAGCGTAAAACTGGCTATAATGGTCACAAGCGTGGAATTTACTATAATCTTTCTAATCATCCTTTTAGGCGCAGGATATTGTTTTTTATTATATCCCAATCAAAAGATAGAGAAAATCAGAAGTAACTTGGTAGTGGAAGTTGATGGAGCAAATACACGTTACCCAAACTTACCTTTAGGTAACTTAGGTATTTTTTTTGATGTTAATGATAATCGGAGAATCCGAGTCGTTTTTCCCAAGCTGACGCGAGATGGAATTGAGTATATTTATTCCTGGCATAATCTGGAATCTATCCGTATTCCAGCTTTAGAAAAAACACATACTCAAAGCAGAGTCAACCTCCAAGCAGCCCAAGAAATAGCCTTTTTGATGAAGGAGCATATTCAATTTGTTGAGCCAGAGATTTTAAATTTAAGAAAGCAGTGGCACAAAATAAACGAATTGCTGGACTTAGTAGCTACGTCAGAATTTTATACAAATCAACAGGGAATTTATGAAAGAGCATTATTTCAAATTGAGAATTTGCTAGATAAAGCTGAAGAATTACAACAAGTGTACGTTGGCTTTATCAGAGAAATGTTGATTGGCAGACAAATTGCAGGATATGACCCGAATTTGCTTCCCGATAAAGGCTTGGCTATTGATAATCAGTACAAAAAAATTAAAGAAGAATACCAATATATGAAGGATACAGCGACAGCCTATGCTGATCTGTTAAGCACCAGCCAAATTTAGCCTATTGCGATCGCATCCCTCATCAAGGCAATTCTATCATCTTTGTGAGGTGCGCTCTTGGTTGCTTACCGTATCGCTCTAGATTGCTTCTGATGTTCCAAACTCCGTAATCAAGAAACTTGTCACCCTTGACCTTGACTCGTTATTCTTCAGATAGGTGTTATGCTCTTAGGGAGAACCTCAAATGTCAACCAATACTTCTCTGGAAGAACGTCTTGCAGCTGTAGAAGCGGCAGTGACGGAGTTACAACAACAAGTAGCAGTTTCTCAACCAACAAATTGGCTGCAACAAATTACAGGTTCTTTCAAAGATGAGCCGGCGTTTGAAGAAGTACTCGCTTATGGACGTGCGATTCGTCAAGGCGATGAATCAATCATCGATGTTCAGGATGAGCCATGAAATATTTGTTGGATACAGTGCAGATTAGAAATGACTTGATTGTGCTTATTGAATAGACAAGTTAACCTCAGCTTATTCACTGCTAATAATCCTTTTACAAGTTCCACATAAATCTAAATTTTGCGCTTCGGCTTCTTTAATAGTTTTAAAAAACAAAATTTTTGCTTGATGTTCAGGCTTTTCTACACGAGGGTAATGGCTGCAACCATTAGGGAGATGGTAACAATACCTTCCACGTTTAGCTCTAACCGGATAATCTTTATAAATAGGGTCTTCGTTAACATCCATACTCAAGTTTCCAATACATGAGTAAACCCAATTCAGTAGACGTGATGTTTGAAACAAAGTTTTGAGCCTGGGATTTTTTGCCATTTTTTCGTCCAAGACTTCCAGCATTTCCTCTATATTTTCTTTGGAAGGCTCTTGATTTATATAGGTAATAAGCAAATCAGTTAAAATTTTCTCAATTCTTTTGAAACTTTTTTCTCGCCTAATTGCTTCAAAAGTAAAAATTGCGTAGCACGAATGCCAAGTATCTTGAATTTTATTTAATAAGCCATAATGTTTTCTTTTAAGAGGATTTAACCTATCAAGAATAAAATCTCTTTGTTCGTCTAATTCAGTTAACTTCCAATCAACTAAATCCCTGTCAGTGGTATTCACACCTACTGTAAGTAACTCAATAGCTCTCAGAAGTAGCCAATACTCTGAGTCAAGTTGGTTTAGTTGACTAGCTTCTCTCTTATCTGCCGTAGCAATTACTGACTCAGAGGTAGGAGTATGATGAAGTTTTGCTCTAACTTCTTGCCAGATTGAGTTAAGAGAGTGATCTACTGCCTTATTTAACTGCCATTGGTATGCCTGAAATCCACTAAATAAATAGTTGGTGAGAGATTGAATAAGGTCTATAGGAAAAGCATGACTCGCGGTGAATCCAAGAAAAAACCATACAAAAAATACTACAAAAAAGAATAGTAAAGTTGTTATATAGTTCCACATCTTCCTCCAAAATGACTTTAATCTTAAGTATTGAGGAAGCTCTGTTGGAGATGATTGAGAATTTGAAGAGAAATGTAAGTGAAGCTCTTCAGCCCCGAAAGTACTGATCTCCTCCTGCTATATATCCTGTATTTTGTGGAGCGTTAATATTTGAGCCAGAACCAGTAGAAATCTGATTAACAGTTCCACTATTTTGATTTCCCTCAATCTCGAGCAGTTTACTAACGACATCTTCTAGTTCTTCACGAAAAGTGATATTTGTCGGAGCCTCTGCTATGATTGCTTCTTTCAATACTCCTAGATTTTGTGTAGCTTGCTGAATTTCTTTTCTACCAGCGAAGTGAGTGTATATGACACCCACTAACTTTTGAAGGTAGTCTTTCGCATCCGCCCCTAACTTTTGCAAAGCTCCACCTGAAACTTGCAGTGCAAAATACTCCACAGCCTTGGTTGCTAAAGTTTCTAAAAGCATAGTTTGGGTAGATTTCTTAGATTGTGAACAAGAGTATTGGTTGTGATTATACCTTACTCTTTAAGTGTATTATTGTTATTTTTAACACAATAAGTGGTTGGATGGCAATATAAAATTCGTTCACCTTAGTCAGTTTTGGCAGATTATGTGGTTATAGCGCATGGAAGCAATGATCTAACTGCTGAGTTTCAGGTTGCTTGCTGTCACTAAACCGAGCCTTTATAAAGTTAGTTTAGGTTTGAGATAGCCCAGATGGATAATTCCTGCTTGCTTTTGCCGATTGCATTCCCCATCGCATTATCTCACCTCAAACAATTGACCCTTTGCAAAAGCCTTAATTTTTGCGAACTTCTTTGCGCCTTTGCGTGAAACAAAAAATATTTCAGAAATTAATCTAAAAAATGTCATTTAAAATGGTTTTTTATTTAACAATTTTAATTTAAGACTCATGCAAGCAAATTCTCAAAACCAGACAGAATAAGAGTTATATTGTTTAAAGCATCAGAAAAGATTGTTAGTCGATAACCCTACAACTTGCATTTAGGCTAGAAAAACAGTCTATTTTCTCCTGCCGCAAAAAAAACCTGGTTGCATCGCGAGTTCTAAGGACAATTGCTAGGTTCGGAGTAATCCCAAGAGTGCATTTGACGGAAAGGAAGACCCATCTTTTGGAAGACATACTTCTCTTTCACACCAGAAGCAATCAAATCTGGCTTGAGTGCTTTAACAAACTCTTCAAATTCGTAAGCGGTAACGTCGTCATAAACGATGGTGCCGTTTTCGATGTAGTGAGTGGTACGTTTGTAATCGTCATTATGAGCGAACTCATAACCTGTACCAATCATCTTCATACCCAAATCTTGGAAAGCGGGTACAACGTGGCGAGGACGCAAACCACCAACCATCATAGCGACGGTTTTACCTTCCAAACGGGGGCGATACTTCTTAACGATCGCATCCATTGTTGGCTGATACTTAGCAATAACCTTCTCAGCGTTTTCTTGGATCTTCGAGTCAAATTTAGAAGCAATTTCCCGTAAGGATTCAGCAATCTTGGTGGGGCCGAAGAAGTTGTATTCCAACCAGGGGATACCATACTTCTCTTCCATGTGACGGCTGATGTAGTTCATCGACCGATAGCAGTGGATGAGGTTCATCTTCACATTGGGGGTCATCAACATTTCGTTGATAGTACCGTCACCAGACCACTGAGCGACTACGCGCAAGCCGATTTCTTCTAAGAGGATGCGGCTAGCCCAAGCATCACCACCGATGTTGTAGTCACCAATGATGGCTACATCATAAGGAGTAGAGTCAAACTTGAGTGTGCCATCTTTCTTGGCTTGATCTGCTCTGGGGAATACCCAGTCACGAATCATGTCGTTAGCAATGTGGTGACCCAAGGACTGAGATACACCACGGAAGCCTTCGCAACGTACAGGTACAACAGGCTTGTTAATTTCTTTAGCTGCTTTCTTAGCAACTGCTTCGATGTCATCCCCAATCAAACCGATGGGACATTCAGATTGAATGGAAACACCACGGCTGAGGGGGAATAGAACTTCGAGTTCTTGAATCAGCTTGAAGAGTTTTTTGTCACCACCGAAAACGATGTCTCTTTCTTGGAAGTCGGAGGTGAAGTGCATGGTACCAAAGGTGTCAACACCAGTTGTACCAATGTAGTAGTTACGACGACCAGACCAAGACCAGTAACCGCAACCTACAGGCCCGTGGCTAATGTGGATCATGTCCTTAATCGGACCCCAAACCACACCCTTAGAACCTGCATAAGCACAACCACGGGCGGTCATTACACCAGGAAGGGATTTAATGTTAGACTTAACGCCGCAGTCGGACTTACCTTCTTCGTATACGTTTAAGTGCTTTTCCCGTTTTTTCGCTGCTTTTTCGGGATAGGCATTAAGAACTTCTTTAATTAGTTCTTTTCTTTCTTCAATGATGTTTTGATTTTCTGGAGGAGTCATCTTTAGTCTCTCTTGCTCCTAAGGAACCGGGATAGTTAGGGAAGGGGATTTCCCCTATGGGGTTGGGGACTCTAAGTCCCCGTGGGGGATAAAAATTAGATCAAAGGTAAAAGGGAATTGATGCAAGTGTTCCCTTTTCCTAAAACATAGTTTATTTAGCAGAAGCTCCTGCTGGTTTACCAATGATGTCTGCGTGCTTGGTATCGTCATCAAGGATACCGTACTCGATCAATAATGCTTCGAGATCATCCATTTCCATTGGTGTAGGAATGGTGAGATTGGTGTTGTTGATGATCTTCTTAGCTAATGCACGGTATTCATTACCTTGAGCGCTGTCAGGTGCATACTCGTTAACAGTCATCCGACGCAATTCTGCGTGTTGAACGATGTTGTCGCGAGGTACGAAGTGAATCATTTGGGTGTTCAAGCGTTCAGCCAAGGTTTCGATTAGTTCGATTTCCCGGTCAACTTTACGGCTGTTACAAATCAAACCACCCAAGCGCACACCACCAGAGTGAGCGTACTTGAGAATACCGCGAGCGATGTTGTTAGCAGCATACATCGCCATCATTTCACCAGAGGTAACGATGTAGATTTCTTGTGCCTTACCTTCACGGATAGGCATAGCAAAACCACCGCACACAACGTCACCCAACACGTCGTAAGATACGAAATCTAGGTCTTGGTAAGCACCATTTTCTTCCAAGAAGTTAATGGCGGTGATGATACCACGACCGGCGCAACCTACACCTGGTTCTGGACCACCAGACTCCACGCAACGAACATCACGGAAGCCGGTGAGCATTACTTCTTCGAGTTCTAGGTCTTCTACAGCACCGCGTTCTGCTGCTAAGTGCAGCACGGTGGTTTGAGCTTTACTGTGGAGCATCAAACGGGTGGAGTCAGCTTTAGGGTCGCAACCCACAATCAAAACGCGCTGACCCATTTCTGCCATAGCGGCGATGGTATTTTGGGAAGTGGTGGACTTACCGATACCGCCTTTACCGTAGAAGGCTATCTGTCTAATATTTTCGTCAGTCATGGTTCGTGTTTCCTGCAATTGGTTGGTTGGTGGGTCTTTTGCTTTTGTCTGTTGGGTCTCACGCCCGTTGGAGCTCGGAGTGAGTTTCGTGTAGAACGTCGCTTTTGGCGTTGGTACTAAGTATCAGCCGGGGGCGCGCGCTCCACAGCAAAAACTATCGGTAGTAAAGACATCTATGTTCCTCGTTCAAATTAAATTTTTTTTCTTTTATTCTTTGTTAATAGCCATGAAAATGACTATTAACAAAGGTAATTACGCACTTTACAAATACTTGTGAGTCAGAGATAAACACCTGGTAGGAGTTGACTGAATATCTTCGTCAACAATCAATCTCAAAGTCCTGTTACTTGTTCACAATAGAGCCTTTCAAGTTGGCGACGCGAGCCATTGCAGCGCTAGCATCAGCAGCCGGAACTCCACTTGCAGCCATTGCATCGCTGAGGTGTTTAGCAACAGCATCAAAGTGTTGGGGCTGTAAATTCATCCCTGTGTGGGTTTTGTCCATTGGGCGACCTGCATATTGCTTTGGCCCTTCGAGTAACTGAGCTACGAAAGCAACAAAGTGCGCACGTTGCTTCGCCATATCTGTTTTAGCGAAGAATGTATTAACACTGTTGTCTGCTAGAATCCGTTTGTGCAAATCCGCAACTACTTTCTCGATAGTTGCTTGTCCGCCAATTTTGTCGTATAGTGCGCTCATATCCTCATTCCTTTGAAGCGAGTTGGATTAGGGAATTCGCAATTAGGCCTTGAATACTTGCCTATGTGCTTTAGCTGTTTGTTGTCGGTAGGACTGAATTCATTGATGCGAAGTGAATTGTCTCAGTCAAATCCTACTGTCTCTTAGTTGATGCACATTAGGTGTATTTGTGCAGTGCGTAAGTTTTATAGCAATGGCTCGACCGCTTCGACTACAAGGTTCTTGCTGACACGATCCTGCAACCTGGCTTCTATGGCAATCTTGAGAGTTGCTGTGCTGCTAGAACAAGAACCACACGCTCCTTGAAGCAGAACCTTGACGCGATCGCCATCTACATCATAAAGTTCAACATCTCCGCCATCAGCAATTAGAACTGGTCTGACTTCTTCATCTAACACTTTTTGAATCAGTGCAATTTTTTGCACATTAGTCAGCGGACGTTGTGATTGTTTAGCAGTAGCAATATTGGTTGCAACTTTCACGCCATAGTTGTTGAGTGCAGGTGTAGCGGTCTCTTGTTGAACTTCTTTTATAATATCATCGATATTGGCTAAACAGGAACCGCATCCGCCACCAGCTTTGACATAATTTGTTACCTGTTCTGCATCCGTGAGGTTATTTTCCAAAATCACGCGCCGAATTTTGGATTCGCTGATGCCAAAGCAGCTACAAATTAGCGCTCCTTCATCATCGTCATCATGGGTAGCTAGGGGAATGCCACGATAATTATAAATAGCCGCTTCTAGCGCTTCTTGCCCCATCACAGAACAATGCATTTTCGCTTCTGGCAATCCACCCAGGTATTCTGCAATGTCTTTATTGGAGACATTGAGGGCTTCATCCAAGGTTAAACCCTTAATCATTTCTGTCAAAGCGCTGGAAGATGCGATCGCACTCGTGCAGCCAAAAGTTTGAAAGCGTGCATCGAGAATCTTATCGCTGGCGACTTCAACTTTCAGGTGTAGTCTCAAAGCATCACCACAAGCAATGCTACCTACTTCCCCAGTCGCCACCTTCACCCCAGCGTCATCAGCTTCTTCGATAACTCCCTGATTTTTGGGATTGTAAAACAATTCTAATACTTTATCTGTGTAGTCCCACATGGCCGATTTTAGATTTTGGATTTTGGATTTTAGATTGGGCATTGGGCATTGGAGAACAGTCAACAGTCAACAGTCAACAGTCAACAGTTAATTGTCCCCCTATTCCCCAGTCCCTAACGATGAGCCAATGTTTGTTCCTGGGCTTGCAGCCAACCCGCTTCATCATTTTTAAAGGGTGAAAGGGCGCGCAAACGTTCGACAATTTCCGGCATAACCGCAATTACTTGATCGATTTCAGCATCTGTGGTGTAGCGACAGAGGCTAAAGCGGATGGAACCGTGTAAAGTGGTGTAGGGTAAGCCCATTGCCCGCAATACGTGGGAAGGTTCCAAAGAGCCAGAAGTACAAGCAGAACCGGATGAGGCACAGATACCGTATTTATTTAACAGTAGCAGAATGGCTTCACCTTCGATATATTTGAAGCCGATGTTGGTGGTGTTTGGCAATCTCTGCGTAATATCACCGTTAACTTCACACTCAGGAATCTTGGCGAGTAAGGTTTGTTCCAGGCGATCGCGCAGCTTTCTTTCTCTTTTCGTCGCCTCTTCTAAATGTAACATTTCCAGTTCGGCGGCTTTACCGAGAGCAATAATCCCTGGAACGTTCTCTGTTCCCGCACGCCGCCCACGTTCTTGGTGTCCACCGATTAAGAAGGGACGGAATCTGACACCGCGCCGTACATACAAAGCGCCCATACCTTTGGGAGCGTGTATTTTGTGACCGGATAGAGTTAGCATATCTACGGTGCTATTCTTCATATTCAGAGGGATTTTACCCACTGCTTGCACCGCATCGACGTGGAATAAAGCACCATGCTCTTTCACTCGCAAGCCAATCTGCTCGATTGGGAAAACCACGCCTGTTTCGTTATTGGCATACATAATTGTCACCAAGGCGGTGTTACCTGTCAAGGAAGCTTCTAGCTCATTGAGATCTAATTGTCCTTGACCATTTACCGAAAGATAAGTAACACTATAACCTTGGCTTTCTAGTTGTTTGCAGACATTCAGTACTGCGGGGTGTTCAACTTGAGTCGTAATAATGTGTCGCTTTTCTGGTTGTGCCAACAGTGCAGCGCGAATCGCCGCATTATCACCTTCGGTTCCACAACTAGTGTAGACAATTTCCGACTCATCTGCTCCTATCAGGGCTGCAAGTTGTTCTCTTGCTGTTTTTACGGCTTTGCCAACTTGTCCGCCAAAGGTATGCATACTAGAGGGATTGCCGTAATATTCAGTTAAATAAGGCAGCATCACCTCTACAACTTCTGGGTCTACCTTCGTGGTGGCATTATTATCGAGATAAATGCAGTTGCTTTGCATTGGTTTTAAATTTATGAATTATGAATGAGGAAGCATGAAGGGTGAAGGGTGAAGGATGAAGGGTGAAGGATGAAGGGTGAAGGGTGAAACTCCCAGTTCCAGGTTCTCGGCTCGAAGTTTCCAGTTCTCAGCTCGAAGTTTCCAGTTCTCAACTCGGAGTTTCCAGTTCTTAACTCGAAGTTTCCAGTTCTCAACTCGGAGTTTCCAGTTCTTAACTCGAAGTTTCCAGTTCTCAACTCGGAGTTTCCAGTTCTCAACTCGAAGTTTCCAGTTCTCAGATCGGAGTTTCTAGTTCTCAGCTCGGAGTTTCCATTTCTCAACTCGAAGTTTAATACTTCATCCTTCATCCTTCATACTTCATCCTTCATACTTTATCCTTCATACTTCATTTGGGGTTGACGCTTTTGCAACTGCTCAGAGAATTTCTGAGAATAACAGTTAAACCAACGATCCCAATAATCTTCTTTGTTTGTTAACTTCGCTAAAACGCGGTTGTAGTTGGCAAACCAACCTTCCCAATAATCAGTGGATTGCTTAACGCAACCATCGCAAGTGGGGCAACCAGCTTTACATTGAGGTACTGTATGAATACTACCGACGCAGTTTGTGCAAAGTTCGGGGTCAATCCAGCGATTACCATCAACTATTTTAATAGCACCGGTAGGACATACAGACAGACACAAATCGCAGGAAATACATTGGCTAGTAATTGTGTAAGCCATGACTATTCTCCTTTGTGGGCATGGGGGAGGCAGTGCGTTGGGCGGCTTTGCCGACTTGTAGCAACTGCCGTCATGGGGCATGGGGGAGGCAGTGCGTTGGGCGGCTTTGCCGACTTGTAGCAACTGCCGTCATGGGGCATAGGGGAGGCAGTGCGTTGGGCGGCTTTGCCGACTTGTAGCAACTGCCGTCATGGGGTAAACTCTTTCTAATCTCTAGTCCCTAGCCCCTAGTCCCTATTTCCCTAGTCCTTCGACATATTGCTCGTAATATTCCAAAGCAACCTTCTCAATGACGTCGTAAGCTTCAACAGTCTGTATGCCAGCTTTGTGCAATTCTTCCTTGGGACAGTTCCCAATTTTGGAGACTAAAACCGCTTTGCAATCTGCGATCGCTTTAATAATATTGTCTAGAGTGGCTTCTTCTCCAAATCCACCTTGGCAATAGTGGTCTATTTTGCGGTGACTGATAAAGCGTACTTCATTACCATCCACTTCGTAAACCTGGAATTCCTTGGCATGACCGAAGTGTTGGTTAACTAATCCACTACCCTTGGTTGCGACTGCAACGAGGATTTTCGGATTGCTAGCAAATTTCTTGCCAGTTAGCGCCTTTTCTTTGGCTGCTTTAATTTCTTGTTTAAACTTCTCAATACCTTCGTGAACTTCTTGGCGTTGTTCTAGGTTATATTCCGGAGCCATTTCTAGGAATTTATCTTTGGTAAATTCTTGGCTGCGGTCTTCTCCTAATAATCCTACAGCATCGGCGCGGCATTGACGACAGTGTCGCATCATTTTCATGTTACCAGCGCAGTTATCTTGAACTTCTTTGAGTTCTTTGGTGGTAGGGCCACGCTGACCGGTTAAACCGAAGTGTGTGCCGTGTTCTGGCGCAGAAATCAACGGCATGATGTTGTGGAGGAATGCGCCGTTTTCACGAATAAATTTATTAACTTCTACCAAGTGCTGGTCGTTGATTCCCGGAATCATTACCGAGTTGACTTTGCACAGGATATCGGCTTCTTTGAGGGCTTGCAATCCTTCCATCTGCTTTTCGAGCAGAATTTTAGCTCCCTCAACACCTCTATAACGTTTACGCTTGTAGTGAACCCAAGAATAAATCTGTGCGCCGATTTCTGGGTCGATTGTGTTAAGGGTAATAGTAACGTGATCTATATTGAGTTGTTTGATGCGATCGACATATTCGGTCAGCATCAAACCATTGGTTGATAAGCACAGTTTGATATCTGGTGCTTTGTCTGCAATCAACTCAAAGGTGCGGAAAGTCTTTTCTGGATTCGCCAATGGATCACCAGGACCAGCAATTCCCAAGACTGTCATTTGGGGAATCTTACCTGCAATCACCAATACTTTATGTGCTGCTTCCTCTGGGGTGAGTAATTCGCTAACCACACCAGGACGGCTTTCGTTAGCACAGTCATATTTCCGGTTGCAGTAATTGCATTGAATGTTACAGGCAGGGGCGACTGCAACGTGCATTCTAGCGTAGTGATGATGTGCGTCTTCGCTATAACAGGGATGCTGGGCAATGCGTTCCTTGAGTTTTTCGTCCATTTCCACGGTGGCGCTGCTTTTGCTGTCGCATCCGCAACCACCTGATTTGGCTTGGGTAGTGGTCGGTTCCTGATTGGAGGAGGTGAGGAGTCCTGTAGACGGTAGTGTCATTGAATTTCGCAAGGGTCGGTGGACTGGCTTGCCATTGTGAGAGATGCCGTTGCTACTCTTGATGCCCAGGAATCGAAGTCGCAGCTTATACTCATATTGCTCGCAGGAACTTACTCTTGGGCGGAGTCATACAGTTAATACATCCGATTTGAGAGTAGGGCAGGCTGACAATCCTTGATTTTCGGCTGGTGTGTGTCAACGTTAGGGTCGTGGGTAGAATTTGTGCGTAAGCAGCGACTTCTATTCACTTCAGGCATGGTGCTATCTCATCCCTCCACTCACTTTTGGCTTTTGTTTTGTTTAGAAGCGTTAAGTGATTGGCGATATATGATTTATATCAGCCGTTTCTGAGGTCGGCGGATGTATGTAGAGGATAGAATTTATTGGATTTATTAAGCTTGTACTCAAATTTTCAAACCCTGAATCATTAGGCATTACAATAATTAAAAAAATTTTCTTCGGGTAGGGGTGCTAGTATTTTTCGATTGGGGTACAAGTATTTCTGGAGTGGGGTACAGGATTTCTTTGTACTCAGGCAAAATCCAGTCCCCACAAGAATTTGGGCGCTTTTTTATCTGATTTTTAGACTTTTTGGTATGTACTCAAACTTCCCCCAAACCTCACCCAAAGCCAGTAGTGATAGGGGATTGAGGGGGGAAAAACTGGAGTAGGCTACGATGTTCTACTCCAGATACGTGCGAAATTCAATTCTGTATCCAACATATCATTTTTTTTTAGGGAAAAATGTAATTCATAATTTTTTAATTTTTCATTAGAAATGATAGTCAAGAGCGCTGATAAAGCTTGCTATATAAGGCTTACAGATTAGTTATCACAACTCTATTAATGCAGATAATTTTCAAAAAATTTAATTTTTACTCAGAATTTTTGTTTTTCTCAAGAACTTAAAATAAGTATTTTGACTGCGCTTTGCGTGTCAATAGTCATTTGTCATTTGTCAATAGTCATTTGTTATTTGTCCCCCTTGTCTTCCTTGTCCCATTTCTCCCCAGACTCCCTACACTTCCCGCATCTCCCTAGCCACACAGCGATCGCATATTTTTTTAGTTGGAAGTCCCTAAGGCTGGGAATTCATTAAGTTAACGATCGCGCTGACGAGATTGTCTGGCTCGACTGGTTTAGAAAGATGCTGTTGAAAACCCACATTTAGTGCCTGCTTTTTGTCTATTTCCCCAGCATAGGCAGAAAGGGCGATCGCTCTAATCTGTCCGCCTTGCTCTGGTGGTAAGGCTCTCACCTGCTGCATTAGCATATAACCGTCCATTTCGGGCATTCCAATGTCACTAATTAGGACATCGGGTGGGGATGCGCTTAAGGCTTGCAATGCTTCAGTTGCACAGGTACAGGCAATTACTTTTGCCCCTGCTTGTTCCAATAAAAACACCATAAAGTCTCGTGTATCAGTATCATCATCTACTACCAAAACTTGAATTCCTTGCAAATTCAAGGATGATGCCGACACTTGAGAATCTGAATTGATACTTGGCTGAGTAGCCATAAGTGGCAGCTTCAGGGTGAATGTGGCTCCCAAACCTTCGCCCTGGCTATCCGCCTGAATCATGCCACCGTGTAGCTCGACTAAGTGACGCACGATCGCCAATCCCAAACCTAGTCCACCAAACTTACGAGTGGAGGCGCTATCTGCTTGCCGAAAATAATCAAACACATAAGGTAGGAAATCAGGAGAAATACCCTTGCCTGTGTCACTCACAGTAATTTGCGCCTGATTTTCCACCTGTGACAATCGCACTTCAACCCGACCGCCTGCGGGTGTAAATTTCACAGCATTGGAGAGCAAATTCCACATAATTTGCTGTAAGCGGGTTGAATCACCCAAAACCATTCCGATTTTAGGGTTCAAGTTTACTTCAATCCCAATGGACTTGGCTTCTGCTGACAGTCGCACAGTTTCCAGCGCCGCATTAATAATTGATCCGAGATTAATCGGGCTGCTGGTGAGACTGAGCTTACCTTGGAGAATCCGAGAGACATCTAAAAGGTCTTCAATCAGTTCAATTTGCAGTTTGGCATTACGCTCGATAGTTGTGAGCGCTTGTTTTGTTTTCGCTGCGTCTAGTTTGCCATTTTGCAGGAGCCGTGACCAACCCAAAATAGGATTCAGGGGCGATCGCAATTCATGGGACAGTACGGCTAAAAATTCATCCTTAATCCGGTTGGCAGCTTGGGCTTCTTCTCTTGATGCTTCTGCTGCTGACCTGGCTTGTTGTTCGGCTGCGTATAACTGGGCATTTTCCACGGCGACAGATGCCATTTGCGCTAACTGCATCAGGATGGCTTCGTCAGCTGGGGTAAATTCACCTTCATATTTGTCTGAAAGCTGAATCAACCCAATGTTTTGTTCGTCTCGCCCTACAAGGGGAGCAGCCAACCAGCCTCGCATCGGCGGATGGTTTTTTGCTTCTTTGCCAAAGCCTTGCCAAAGAGGATGTGCCTCTAGTTCGGCTTGAGTCATCCGCATGGGGCGATTCAAATGGCACACACAGGCATAAATACCAGACCCATCAGGCTGTTGATCGTAATTCTGCCTTTGAGCGTACTTCTCAGACAAGTAGATGGCGGTAATTGCCTGTGCCCAATCCCGATCAATTGTCATGCTGGTGACAGATTGGTGCGTACCAATAATTGATGCTGCCTGATCCGTGATTACCTGTAACACTTGTTCCACAGAAAAGGCAGAATTAATTGCCAGGGCGGCTGTGGTCAATCCCTGCAATTGTTTGATGTAGTGACGTTCACGAACTAGGAGGTGTTCCCGTTCGAGTTCAGCTTGTTTGCGAGCAGTAATGTCAGCCGCAAACACAGTCAATCCATCGGGTGAAGGATAAACCCGATGTTCATACCAGCGATTCCAGGCGGTGTAAAGATGCTCAAACTGGACAGGTGTTTGTTCTTTTAATGTGTGCTGAAATTGAATATAAATGTCAGTGCCAATAATATCGGGAAATAATTCCCAAATGTTTTGCGAAAGAATCTCTTGGCGCTCCATGCTCATGATCTCGCACAAGCGATCGTTGACATAGGTAAACCGCCAGTCGCGATCCAGGACATAAAACCCATCATTGATGCTTGACAAGATAGTTTCCAGATTCTGCTTGGCAATTTCTGCTTCTCGTCGCAGCATCTGCTCCTGTTGCATCGCATCCCGTCGCAGTTGCGCCAGCTTCAAAGTTGCTTCGACTCGCGCTAACAATTCCCGGGCAGAAAATGGCTTGATCAGATAATCATCGGCTCCAGCGGCTAATCCTTCGACTTTAGCTTCTTCTCCGGCTCTGGCAGAAAGCAAAATGATCGGAATTTCGCGGGTGCGATTCTCACTCCGCAACGCACTCAGCAGACCAAAGCCATCCAGACGGGGCATCATCACATCCGTCAGCACCAAATCCGGCAGATGATTGGCGATCGCTTCTAATGCTGCCATGCCATCAGTGGCAGTCTCTACCACATAATACCTACTCAGCAATCGCTTGACATATTCGCGCATATCGGCATTGTCATCCACCAGCAGAATATAGGGTGGGGAAGCTGAGGCGACTGGTGAGGAAAAAGAGTTACTGTCAAATAAATCTTCACTCCCCACACTCCCCACACTCTCTTCTGGTAGCCAGCGTAAGGCTTCCTCAATGTAAGGAGCCGCACCTAAAGCGGTGGAAACTAACTTTCGCGTTGCCTGAATTCGCTCAGGCGGTAAATGGGCTGTGCCAATGGGAATGGTGATGGTAAAGGTGGTGCCTTTGCCTTCGATACTTTCAACCTGTACCTGACCACCATGTAGCCGCACCAACTCCTGCACTAATGCAAGTCCAATGCCCGAACCTTCTTGAGTTCTACCCCGCGCTCCCTCGACTCGGTGAAACCGCTCAAACAATTGGGGCAATTCTGTTTGGGGAATGCCAATTCCGGTATCGCTGACTGTCAAGACAATCTGCTGCTGTATTTGACGCTGTGTCAGAGCGATCGCTCCTGTAAAGGTGAATTTAAACGCATTCGAGAGCAGGTTGAGGACAATCTTTTCCCACATCTCGCGATCAACATACACTGGTTCGCTCAGGGTTTCACAGATGACAATAAACTCTAACCCAGCCTGTTCTATGGCTGAACGAAAGACACTGGCTAATTCGGCACTGAAGGCGGCTAAGTCTGTAGGTTCATAAACCGCTTGCACCCGTCCGGCTTCAATGCGAGAAAAATCTAGTAGTGTATTCACCAGCTTTAACAGGCGTAACCCATTGCGCTGCATCAAAGCTAGCTGTTGCCGTTGTGTTGCATCAAGGTCATCTGTTGCCAATAGCTCTTCTAACGGACTCAACATCAGAGTTAGCGGAGTCCGAAATTCGTGGGAAACATTGCTAAAAAAGGTGGTTTTGGCGCGATCTAGTTCGGCTAATGCTTCTGCGCGTTTACGTTCTTCCTCATACGCTTGAGCGTTGGCAATGCTGGCAGCAATTTGCGCCGCCACCAGGTTCAGGAATCCTTGGTAGTTATCATCGAATAGCCGGAATGGGTTTAAAGCTGCCACTAATACGCCAGCTTTGCCCGTTCGTCCTGAGGGTGCGATCGGTACCACAGCTATTTGATGGGGCGATCGCTCCCAGGCTCCGGTTGGCAGATCGCTAAATTGCGATGCTAAATCAGAAATCACATAGGGTTCATGGGTTGTCAACACCTGTGCAAAGTGCCAGAGCGAATTATCATCAAGCGCAACGGTTTCCGGGACAGCTAAGTGTCCGCGCTCAATTCCGCAAGTTCCAGCTAAAGCGACGCAATGCTGCTCCGGCTCCACCAAATAAATCATTGCAAATGGCAGATCGTAGGGGTTGGTTGCCAAACATCTGATACTTAAAGTACAGGCTTCATCAAATGTGCGTGCGTCTGCTGTTTTGGCTGCTAGTTCCTTTAACAGCGCCAATTGCCGCTCCCCAATGATCCGGGGCGTATCCTCAGTATTAGCACAGATAATGCCACCGGTGCTGCCGTCATCATTGGGTACAGGGCTATAGGAAAATGTGTAGTATGTTTCTTCTGGGTAGCCATTACGCTCCATAATCAGCAGCAAAGCTTCATCGTAAGTGCCCTGATTTTGGAACAGCGCTGTTTCTGCACGCGGCCCCACTTGATCCCAAATTTCTCGCCAGACATCCGCAGCTTTTTGACCGAGAGCTTCTGGATGTTTGCCACCGAGAATGGCTCTGTAGGCATCGTTATACAGGTTGATCAGGTTGTCACCCCACCAAACAAACATGGCTTGGCGAGAGGTGAGCATAATGCGCACGGCTGTTTTCAAGCTCTGTGACCAAGTTTCGACTGCGCCGAGCGGCGTTTGCGACCAGTCGTGCGATCGCATGAGTGCCGCCATGTCACTGTCGCCGATAAAAAGATTTTCCGAGATTTTAGAGTTTATCTCATGGGTCACAGTTACAGCCCCCGAATCAATGTGCAAAGCATCGGTTGATCCAGAGCTATCGTCTTTTTAGCCGTAGCTATTAATAGGAAGCCGATATATTATATAGTGCCACATTGTATACGTAGCATAGATTTTCTGCCATTAGCAGAGACTAAGTAATCTATCCGTAGAGTGAAGTTTAAGTATTAAGAAAACCTACACCAATTTATCAACGGCTAGAGAGTTTTTTCCAAATACTCATTTATTTTTACTAATATTTACTGGGTTAAATCTGCAACATTTGTTTGTTACTTAAATATAAAAAATCAGGGATGTTAACAATTAAAGCTCACATCCCTGAACATCAGAAAATATCTTTATTTACCTTTAGGGACTTCCAAATAAAAAAATATTCCAATCATTAACCTACCAAACCCGCAACTTGTAGGGGCGGGGTTACCCATTGGTGTCAACTTAAGTCAAAACGCTTATTCCACAGGCATTTTACCCCACCCCTCAATCCCCTCCCCGCAAGCGGGGAGGGGAGGTTTTGCGCCAGCAAAACTGGGGTGGGGTAACGCGGATCTTGATGGTAGGTGATTTAATTCAAAATTAAGTCTTGATAAGGGTTTCACGTTAAGTTGACACAGGTGGGGGTTACCCCGCCCCTACAATTTGGCATAATTTATTTTTTGGAGTTCCCTTAGTTGATGCAAAATTCGACCGTTGGGAGAAGTGTGAATATTTAACGCCGTCTACCACCAAAAGCTGGTGCGCGACGACCACTACTACGTCCACCGCTACCAAAGCTACTACCGCTAGGAGTGCGTCTGGGCGATCGGGAATCATTAGAAGGTTTCAGTTCACTACCGCCAAAACCAGAACCACTAGGACGGTTAGTATTGGTACGACTTGGTGTAGTCCGTACCGACGATCCGCTAGGATATGTTCTTCTAATTGTTCCTGTAGTGCGGAATGCAGTGCGATTTCTCACGGCTGCTGGTGGTTCATTATAACGGCTGCGGTAGCTGGAAACTGCTTGGTCATAGTTGCTGCCATATCCACCATAGCCTCTCAAAACTTGTCCAGATTGGTAGACAGGCGGTACATAATACTGGGGTCTAAACAATAAACTACCGATGGCTTGACCCGCTATATTACCAGCCACAGCCGCAGCAAAGGGTGTCCAGAAGTTATTTTCTTGGCGGACAACAACTGTTTCTTTTTGTCCGGTTTGGGGATTAGTTCTGTTTTCTGTAACGTTATGGACGTACTCAATTTTAAAGTCTTCTGTTAAGTATAAGACGGGTTGTCCATTTTCTACTTTTAAGTAACTTTTCTTACCTTCTTTTATTTCTTCATCTGTCAGCCGAGCCATTTGTAAGTTCTCGGTGACAAAGGTTGGGGGCTTACTGTTAATCAAAAACAGCGTGTACTCTCCAGTACCATCATCGTAAGTTGCTTGCTGTAATTGATACTGCCCATCACTTAGCTTGGTAACCGTAGATGTTTGGCTAACGTTTCTACCTGAAGGGGTTGTTTGCTCGGAACCACCCCCACAAGCAACTGTTGTCAAGCACAAACTCATGGCTAAACAAACGGCTGTAAATCGACGCAATATGGTCATGATCATTGCACTAGTATCCTCATTTGAGCTTAACAATTTTTCACTACATGTAGTAAGTACGGACTACCTCACTGTCAATAGGAGATAGGGACAAGGGAGACAAGGAGGACAAGGGAGACAAGGAGGACAAGGGAGATAAATAAGAAATGCCCAATGCCGAATGCCCAATGACAACTTACAAAGGAATTAATTCTGGATAATATTGCAACAGCTGATCGTTAGTGAGTTCATCACCTAATTGTGCTGGTGAGAAATGTACCTGCACTGCCCGTAATTTATGGTTGTAGTGCAAATTGACTAAGGCTTTTAAACCTTCTTTCAAGGCTTGAATGTTGGATAAATCGGTTTCTAACTGCGGTACTTCTCCTTCAACAGCCACTGTAATCATCACAATAATATTGCGTGTTACAGGTATAGATAAAGGTTCATTAACTCCAGAATCAGAACTTAAATCCAGGTCAGCACCGTATCTTTCGGCTGAATCGCTAAAGAGTTCATTGACATAATCTCCCGCTTCGCCTTCGCTCCAAAATACATCACCTTCATTGGCGGCAGACAGCCAGTAATCGTCAGAGCGCAACAGGTTTTCACAGATTTCTACCAAGCCTTCTCCTAAAACTTGTAAGTCTCCTTCAGCATCGATTGCTTCTCTAGCAACACGATTAAATAGCCCTAAAATTGGCGCTACGTCCGAACCACCTAAATGCAGAAACAAGCGGCAGACTACATAGCGAGTCCGCCCAATCATTCTATTAAAAGTATCACGCATCTGTATCCTCCACAAATTTCTCAGTGATTGATGAACGATTATTTGACTAATAATTGTTCATTCTTCAATAAAATGAAAGCTTTTAACAAACTCTCTAATCATGTTTACTGAAGGTAAAAGATATTGGGTAGATTCATTGGTTATATTATCAAAAAATGTGCCATTGCTTTCGGGTTGATTAATAAATCGTTTACCGAAATAGGGATTGTCATACATAATCAAAGTTTGCGCACTAGAATTTGTTAATATTGTCTGGGTAGGAGTTTTAAAAAATTTTAATTTTGCAGCCAACTCCAGAGTCTTTTGAACTTCCTTAATTGACTGAGCCTGTATTCTAGCTTCTTCGATCGCCGCCCTTAATTTCCTCACCCGATGGGGTATTTTTACACCCAGGTGAGATATATCTTCGCCTTTGATCATATCCAACACATCCTCAATATTTTGTTGGGTGTTGCTGGCATCCCGAAATGGCAGAATAGCTATATAAGCAATGGGAAATAAATCTTCGTCGCGATCGACTCGGAATGTGAACACAGTCCGGCGGCGACCAATTTCCATAGCGGGTGGTTGTTGAAGTCGCCGATATTGCCGCCAAATGTGGTAATATGCGCCAGCCAGGGTAAAGTTGGCTTCATGTTCGAGGGGGGCATCGACGATAATCCGGATAATGGGCGAGGTTTCATTAAAAAAGTCCCGTGCATCTTCAGCATTAAACTTTTGAATGATGGAGCGATCGCCTGTGGGAGAAAGGTCAAGCCACTCACAAGTTATACCTTCAGTTTTTAAACCAAACCTAGAAGTGGCATAAAGTTTAGCGCCAGTGAGTACCGCTGCTGTCAAATCGGCTCCGATCCATTCTGCTTTAATTAATTTTGCTTGAGTTAAATCGGCGTGTACTAAACTAGCATTTGTTAAATTAGCATTACTTAAATCTGTGCTGATTAACTTAGCTCCACTTAATTTAGCGCCGCTTAAATCAGCCCAGCGGAGATTAGCCCCACTCAAATCAGCCCAGCGGAGATTCGCTCCACTTAAATCTGCGCCGCTGAGGTTTGCACGGCTCAGATTTGCTTTTCTCAGTTCAGCATCTCGCAAATTTGCGCCACTGAGGTCTGTGTGTACCAAATCAGTCCCGTGGAGATTAGCCATCTCTAAGTTTGCTCCCGTTAAGGAGCAACCCCGCAAAATCGCGCCACTTAAGTTGGCTTTGCGTAAATTTGCCTGTCGGAGTGTCGCTTCTCGCAGATCGGCGTTGGTAAGGTTAGCTGCAAACAGATCTGCACCACTCAGATTGGCACGAATTAACTCAGCCCTAATCAATGAGGCTTCTCTAAGTTGGGCATGATTGAGGTCGGCTCGAATTAAATTCGCAACGTTGAGACTAGCTTGGTTGAAAATTGCCTGAGCCAGATTCGCACCACTTAATCTTGCTACATTGAGTATGGCATTACTCAAGTTAGCTTTGCTGAGATTCGCACCGCTCAAATTTACCACACTCAAGTTAGCTTGAGTAAGATTCACACCAACAAGTTTGACCCCACTTAAGTTGGCTTCCGAGAGGTCAATACCGCTAAAGTCAAAAACTCCTGCCGTGTATTTTCTTAACAATTCTTCTACAGTCATAAATACTAACCCTCAGATACCAACTTTAATTAGGTGGTCAAGTACGCAGAAAATACTTAAAAGATGAACTAACAAAATCAAAAATGAAAATTGGGATTTTAGGACTCGGACTAATCGGTGGTTCTTTGGGCTTCGATTTGCGATCGCAAGGACATCATGTTTTTGGAGTTAGTCGTCGTGAAGCAACCTGCCTTAAGGCGGTATCTCTGGGTAGCGTTGATCAGGCCTCAGTAGAACTGAGTCTCTTAGCTACAGCAGAGATTGTATTTATTTGTACACCTATAGCTCTTATTGTTCCCCAAGTTCAGCAATTAATTGCGCACTTATCTGCTACCACAGTAGTCACTGATGTTGGATCAGTAAAAGCACCGATAGTTCAGGCTATATCTCCTTTATGGCAGAATTTTGTCGGTGGTCATCCAATGGCAGGAACCGCAGATAGTGGTATAGAAGCAGCACAGCGGCATTTATTTGTCGATCGCCCTTATGTACTGACACCAACAGATACAACACCAAATGCAGCAGTTTCAGTATTAGAAGAAATTGTGCGATCGCTTGGCTCAAAAATCTACCATTGTCAGCCAGAGCAACACGACCGCGCTGTCAGTTGGATTTCCCATTTACCCGTAATGATCAGTGCTTCCTTAATTGCCGCTTGCATGGGTGAAACCGACCCCGCAGTTTTGCAACTAGCCCAAAACTTAGCTAGTTCCGGTTTTCGCGATACCAGCCGCGTCGGTGGTGGTAATCCAGAGTTGGGAGTAATGATGGCGCAGTTTAATCAGCAAGCCTTGCTGGGTTCACTACAACAATATCGCCATCAGCTTGATCAAGTGATTCAGTTAATTGAGCAGGAAAATTGGACGGCTTTAGAGGAGAAGTTGCAGTCCACTCAAAAAGTACGACCAAAATTTGTTGAGTAAGAGTCCATACGTGTCAACTTAACGTGAAAGGCAATGTTTATCAAGATATTTGATCCCCCAACCCCCTTAAAAAGCTTGCTCAGATTCTAATTCCCCCCTTGGAAAGGGGGGTTAGGGGGGATCGAAAGTTTATGGTGCTAAGACAGAGATCCCCAAAGACTTACGCTGTATACATCTAAGCTTAAGTTGACACCAATGGTAAGAGTCAGCCCCCAACGCACTACCTCACCCGCATTTCTCACAAGCTTTAAGCGTTTGATGGAGCAGAGGGGCAGCACTTCGGCAAGCTCAGTGACCTAGGGGAAAGAACTTGTACAAGAACTCTCCCCTGCACAAGCGCAGGCTTTGAGAGGTGTGGTGAGAAATCCAGGCTCAACTTTGTCAGAGAGGGGCTTGTATCCTTGTGTTGTTCACAGAACTTACGCACTCTTATCCCCCAATCCTTTTCACCAGAGGCCTTTAGACCTTCCCCCCTTGTCAAGCTTGGGGGGATCTAGGTTTCAGGCTGAGAGTGCGTAAGTCCTATTTCAGTCAAAATTATTACCTTTAAATAAGTAAAACTAATATGAGTGATTAGTTTTACAAAACTATAAGTACTTGATTAACTTTTGTAAATGAATGTAAAGTACTATTACAGGCAAAGACAAACACGCCTGATTCATACATAACCAAACGCAATCATAAAACCATGACAGCAACTCTACAACAGCGCTCCAGCGCTAACGTATGGGATCGCTTCTGCGAATGGATCACCAGCACCAACAACCGCCTATACATCGGTTGGTTCGGAGTCCTGATGATTCCTACCCTCCTCGCCGCCACCGCTTGCTTCGTTATCGCCTTCATCGCTGCACCTCCAGTAGACATCGATGGTATCCGCGAACCAGTTGCAGGTTCTTTACTTTACGGCAACAACATCATCTCTGGTGCAGTTGTTCCTTCTTCTAACGCTATCGGTTTACACTTCTACCCCATTTGGGAAGCTGCTTCCTTAGATGAGTGGTTGTACAACGGTGGTCCTTACCAATTGGTAATTTTCCACTTCTTAACCGGCGTATTCTGCTACCTCGGTCGTGAGTGGGAATTGTCTTACCGCCTAGGTATGCGCCCTTGGATCTGCTTAGCATTCTCTGCACCAGTAGCAGCAGCTACCGCAGTATTCTTGGTATACCCCATCGGTCAAGGTTCATTCTCTGATGGTATGCCTTTGGGTATCTCTGGAACCTTCAACTTCATGATTGTGTTCCAAGCTGAGCACAACATCCTCATGCACCCCTTCCACATGTTAGGTGTGGCTGGTGTATTCGGCGGTTCCTTGTTCTCCGCAATGCACGGTTCTTTGGTAACTTCTTCCTTAGTTCGTGAAACCACCGAGAACGAATCACAAAACTACGGTTACAAGTTCGGTCAAGAAGAAGAAACCTACAACATCGTTGCGGCACACGGTTACTTCGGTCGCTTGATTTTCCAATACGCTTCTTTTAACAACAGCCGTTCACTGCACTTCTTCTTGGCTGCATGGCCTGTAGTCGGTATCTGGTTTACCGCACTGGGTGTCAGCACAATGGCGTTCAACTTGAACGGTTTCAACTTCAACCAATCTGTGATTGATTCCACCGGTCGTGTAGTTAACACCTGGGCTGACATCATCAACCGCGCTAACTTGGGTATGGAAGTAATGCACGAGCGTAACGCTCACAACTTCCCTCTAGACTTGGCTGCTGGTGATGTTGCTCCTGTTGCTCTGAGCGCTCCTGCAATCAACGGTTAATTTATGAGTGCAATAATGTAGTTTTTGGGTGAATAAAAAGCGCCCTCCCAATTGGGAGGGCGCTTTTTATTTGAAAAATCTTATCCCTTCCTTTTGCCATCTACACCTCTGTGTACCCGGTCACCGAGACGAGCCGAGGTACCGCCTGATTTTCAAGACGGTGTTGTGTAAAAATTTTCAGATGTATTGCACAATTCAACAAAACATCAACTTTAGTAAACAAAGGGTTGTAGCTAATTGTCTTAGTGTTAGATTAATATTCATAGGACACCACACAAAGTAAAACCAAACCAAAGGGTAAATGACCAGGTGTCTCCCGTCATCCACCCAAGCAAGTTTCAGCATCTTAATAGTGAAGTGGCAATAAAGTCTTTTAAACAAAGGCCAAGCCAAATCCCAAAGCGGAAAAACAAAAAATGCTGAAGTTGTTAGTTGTTATGTCCACCCTAGTTGTTGATTTTTGCAATCACTTAACAAGTTTAACGATTTGAAAACTGTGAATTCGAGCGAACCTGGTCACCATTGACCAGGTTTTTGAGTTTGATAGTGGCGATTTTCACAAGCGATAATGAGTACCTAAATTTACGCTCGTACTAAAGTCCTTACTACGAACTTATATCTAGTGATAAAAATATAATTCTGACTAAGTTTATAACCAGGAATACAATAGGATAGTACAATATTTGACTGTTCAATTTGAATGATTATTAATTGTTTTTGGAATAAAATTACTACAGCTATTGTTATCGCTACACTTGCTTTTTCTTGTGAGTCAACTGACAACAGAAATATAGAGCAGACAAAAGCAAATACCACTGGAAAGCCAAATCAAAAACAGAATATTAACTATGGCGACTTAATTATTAAAGAGCAGTCAGATTATTTGATGATTCCAGTTACTTCCACAGAAGCAAATCCCGATAAAGATAGTAGTTATGGGCTTTCGCGTTCTTCTGGAAGAGATTACAAAATATATAATTTTATATTTTATCAGAAACAAGATGGTGAGACTCATCTTTTATTAAAGAAAAAAGCAATTATCAATTCCTTTGATTTCTTAGAAACAAAAGTTGTCGGTAAAACACCTACAAGATTGTGGTTATATAAAATTATTGAACAAGATACAAACGCCGATAAAAAGCTTAACTTTGAAGATGCCATACTTGGCTATATATCTGATTTATCAGGTAAAAATCTTGTACAAGTTACTCCGAATAATACTAAAATTCTCAATTGGGTGATTATCCCCAGTCAGAACGCCTTGTTTTTGAAAATAATTAAAGACTCTGATAATGATAAAAAATTTACAGAAAATGATCAAACTAATTTTATTAGGGTGAATCTTGACAAACCTGCTATGGGAACGGAAATTATTAGCGATTCCATAGAGCAAGAAATTAAGTCCCTGCTTTTTAAGTAGTAATTTTCAAGGGGAATAGAGGATTATTATTTGATTTCTGAAGAACAGGTAGGGTGTGTTACCGATGAGGGTACGGCAGCATTTTCAAGGTTTTTGTGCCTGAGAATAAAGTCATAACGCACCCTACAAGTACCTAATTTTATTCAAAATTTAAACCGAATTTTTATATGATTGTTATCAACTCAACTAAGAATAATCATATTCGCAAATTTGTAGAGCTTTCTTCAAGATGATTATGATGGTACGTTAACGGAGTGTAACGCACCATACGATTGAACGGTTCAGTTTTTAGTAATTGCTAATACCCAATCTCGTAAAAGAGAGTTTACTTGATCGGGTATTTCATCATGAGGACAATGACCAGCTAAGAGAAAATGTTCTTGTATTTGTTGATAATATTGGCGAAACTTTTGAGAACGTTCTCTAGCATTCATCCAAGGATCAGCTTCTCCCCACAACAACAATAAATCACAAGTTAATTGCTTCAGCAATACATCAACTTTTTCGCCTTGGGGAGTGCTAAACACTGAGACAAATACATCGAATGCACCAGCATCGTAAGCAGGTCGATAAATTTCTTCCACTAACTGGTCTGTAATTGCACTCTTATCCAAATAAACTTTCTCTAGAGTTTGGCGAATTACCCAACGTTGGCGCACGTATTGAAATAATAAAAACTGGGCTAAAGGTTGCTGAAACATCCACTTCACGCCATCACCTAGCAACTTCTGCAATCCCGATTCTTGTTTGGGAGGCTGAATTTGTGTTTGTAAAGCTTCTGGTTCTGATGTTGGCTGTTCGTTAAAAGGGCCTGCACTGTTCAACAAGACTACACCAGCTGTATTATCTGGGTATTGTGCGGCAACACACAAGCAAGCATAGCCACCAAGAGAGTTACCTACTAAAACTGTTTTTTGACCAATTATTTCGTTAATAAAATCATAGAGTTGGTCACGCCACAAGTCGCCGCTGTATTGCAATTGCGGTTTGGCTGAACGTCCAAATCCCAATAAATCGATGGCAAATACTTGAAAATCTTGGCATAGTCCTGTGATATTCTTGCGCCAGTGGTCTGTGGAAGCACCAAACCCATGCACTAGTAGCAAAGGCGGACGTTGCGGTTGCTTTTCCCCTGCTTTGACATAGTAAACTTTGTGCCCTCGCCACTGCCAGTATTGTCCAGGAATTGGGTTTGTAGACGGGGCGATAATTGCCTGCATGATTATAAACAAATGTGAAGTAGCTTTAATAATTGTAATGCAGTATATTTTGGTGCTACATCTACCTCAGAGCATTTTTGAAGATTGAACCACAGATAATTTTCGTTTGCCTGAAATACCGTCTAACACCGAGACACAAGGACAAACAGATGTGGGGCTTTTTATGAGACATAACAATAAGTATGGAATTATACTATAGAGACTCTATTTACGTCTTATATCTAAAGATAGAGAATAATGGTTAACTAAAATTTGGGAATTATTACCTGAGAGAGGTTCATTCCCAGATGGAACTGCTCAAGAAAAACCAGCCTATCTATTAGTGCAACCGAGGTCAGATGAAGCAACCTTTAAATCCAGTCACCGAGTGGGAACAACGTCGCGATCGCGCAACCCGCTACTACAAGCGGGGGGAATTTCAAGAATATCTCGCACTTGCAACCGAAAATTTAAAGTTGGCTCGAATCATCCCAGACCGAGCTAGAGAAGGTCATGCATTAAACGACATTGGTTTAGCTCACCTCGGTTGTTGGCAACCTCAAAAAGCATTAGACTGTTTTGCTCAGGCACTGACTGTTGCTCAAGAATTTGGAAATCTGCGGGCTGAAGCAACTGCATTGAGCAATTTAGGTTCTACTTACAGCCGCTTAGGAAAGTTTTCGCAAGCGCTAGAGTCTTTTGACGCAGCACTGCAAATTTTCCGGAAATTAGAAGACCCTGAAGGTGAAGTTGCCACACTCAATGATGTAGCACTAATTTATACGCGGTTAGGAGAACCAAAACGCGCACTGTTGCTGCAAAACCAAATTTTGCGGATGCGGCGATTGCTAGGAGACTTTTCTGGCGAAGCCACGACGCTCAATGGTATTGGGTTTGCCTACAGTACTTTGGGCGAGTTTGAGCAAGCTCTAGAATATTTTCAAGCAGCATTGCCAATTCAACGAGCTGTCAAAAGTTTAGTTGGCGAAGCTACCACCTTAAATAACATTGCCTCTATATACAGTGATTTAGGACAACCTAAACAAGCATTGTTGCTCTACTATCAAGTACTGTTGACACGGCGGGCAATCAAAGATCGCGCCGGTGAAGCAACAACTTTAAACAACCTGGGTTTTACCTACAATACCTTGGCAAATTACTGGCAAGCACTGAAATTATACAAGCAAGCTTTGGCAATTTATCAAGAATTGGGCGATCGCTTGGGAGAAAGTTCAACTTTCCTCAATATGGGTAGCCTATACGCCAAAAGAAGACGCAAAAAATTGGCGCTATCATGCTACCAAAACGCTCAACAATTAGCTCAGCAAATCGAATATCAACCACTTGTGGTCAAGGTACAACAGTTCATTGATGCATTGTCGTGAGATTATTAGGTAGAGCTAACTAGACTCCGCCACATTAATTTTGTTGAATTGCAATATCCCGACTTCTGAAAGAAGTCGGGTATATAACCATAGCTGAGTTCTCGAATATCAAACATTAGATCGAAACTTTCTCTGACTTTTCACTGGATCTCCTTGTCCCCCTTGTCCCTCATCCCCACCGCCAATGAATCATTTCTTCGCTGCTGCTTTCTGATACTTACCGGGATATTTTCGGTGAAAATATTCTTCCATAATTTCTAAAATCATGGGAGCAGCAACGCTACCGCCGCCACCACCGGAATGTTCGGCAAAGGCTACTATTAATAACTCTGGCTTATCGGCGGGAGCATAAGCACCAAACCAAGCGTGATTTTGTTTCACACCACGTTTCCAGGCTTCGGCTGTACCACTCTTACCAGCTACAGGGGGAATTGTTGGTTGATTTAAAGCTTTACCTGTACCTTCAGCTACCACCTTTCTCAGTCCTTCTTGAAGCACTTTAATAGTTGTCGGCTTCATATTTAACGATGAACGCCAGTTTTTTGCTTCTTCATTGTCTTTGAGTAAATGCGGCTGGACTCGATACCCACCATTAGCAGGTACAGCAAACATGATCGCGACTTGTAAAGGTGTGGTTTGTAAAGCACCTTGACCAATTGACATATTGATACTATCGCCTACAGTCCAAGGCATTTTCCAAGCTTTCTGCTTCCATTTCTCATCGGGAACTAAACCTTTTGTTTCTTCGGAAGCAAACTCAAAGCCAGTTTTTTGACCAAATCCATACTTACGAGTCCACTCAATCAAAGTCGGGCCACCGACTCCCCTACCAATTTGATAGAAGAATGTATCACTACTCCACTGTAATGCTCCGACAAAACCCAAAGGCCCAAATCCGGCGTGGTTCCATTCTCCAAAAGTAGTACCGCCAAAAGTTAAGGAACCGTATGTTTGGAGGACTGTGTTAGGAGAAAATTTACCCGATTCCAATCCAGCTGTGGTGGTGACAATTTTGAAGGTACTAGCAGGGGGAAAGGCGCTTAAGGCACGATTCACCAAGGGATGTTCTTCCCCTTGCACTGTTTCCCAGTCTTTTTGGGAGAGTTTCTGTTTAGAAAAAATATTCGGATCAAAGGTGGGGTGAGATACCATTGCTAAAACAGCACCATTTTTGGGATCAAGTGCCACAATCGCACCATTGCGATCGCCTAAAGCTTGTTCTGCTTTCTTTTGCATCTCCAAATCTAGGGTTAAGTGCAAATCGTTACCAGCCTTTGCCTGTTTTTCTCCCAAAACCCGTAGTGGACGACCAGCACCATCCACTTCTACCTGCTGACCGCCCCACTCGCCCCGCAGTGTTTGCTCATAAGCTTTTTCGATCCCCATCTGACCGATGACATCTCCCAAGCGATAGCCATCTTGCTTCTTTGCTTTTAACTGTTCCGCCGTCAGTTCACGAGTATAACCCAGTACATGCGCTAGTTCCTTTCCGTGGGGATAATAACGCACCGCTTCCAGATGTATTTCGACATCTTTTAGTTCGTTATGATACTCCTTTAACGCGGTAATATCTTCATCATTTATGTCCCGTGCAATCCTGATCAGTGATGAAGAATTTCTACCTGCTTCTTCTAGCTTCTTTTCAATTTCTGCTTGGGGAATATCGAGAATTTTGGCGAGACGCGCCCCCACCACTGGCCAAGAAGGTTTGGTGTGAGCCATTGGCCATAAATATACCGAACGCGGATAACGAGTACTAGCTAAAAGTTTGCCATTGCGGTCAAAAATATTACCCCTTTCTGGCTGTTTAGGAATCATTCTAATCCGGTTAGATTCAGCCCGCTGGCGATGTTTTGCACCTTCCACAATTTGCAAATAGGCCAAACGCCCACCTATGGCACTTGTCATTAACAGAGTAAATATAATCAAAAATATTGGCTGAAAGCTTCTGCCAACTGTACGTGTATCTTTTTGTCTTCCAATTGGAGTTGGTTGCAATAAGGCCATAGGACAAATGATTACTGCCAAATTAATATAATTTATACAATTATGCTGATGTTTTAACCAGCATTCCATCACGATTTCCGGACGAAACTATGAGGATAAATGATGACTTATAAGTCCATAGTCAATAGTCAATGGTCAATAGTCAAAAATTTCTTGACAAATGACCAATGACCAATGACAAATGACCAATGACCAATGACAAATTAGTCTCCAGTGCTACCTCCGTTCTGAGTTTTACCTTCAGACTCAGATTTTTGATACTTACCGGGATACTTATGGTGAAAATAAGCTTCCAGTACTTGTAACACTATGGGGCCACAAACCGTACCACCATGATCCCCAGAGTTTTCACCAAACCCCACCACCACAATTTCAGGCTTGTCGCTGGGTGCGTAAGCACCAAACCAAGTATGATTTGGACGACCAACACCGGCTTCAGCAGTACCACTTTTTCCGGAAGCGGGCGCAATTGTGGGTACATCCAAGCGTTTCCCTGTACCTTCAGTTACCACTTTGCGCAATCCATCCCGGAGAACTTTGATAGTTGTCGGCTTCATATTTAATGACACGCGCCAGCTTTTTGCTTCTTCATGGTCTTTGAGTAAATGGGGTTTGACTCGATAACCACCATTAGCTGGGACAGAAAACATAATTGCTGATTGCAGAGGTGACACCTGCAAAGCGCCTTGACCAATTGACATATTGATACTGTCACCTACAGTCCAAGGCATTTTAAACACTTTCTGCTTCCATTTCTCATCTGGTACTAAACCTTTTGATTCTTCCGAAGCAAACTCAATCCCAGTTTTCTGACCAAAGCCATATTTGCGACTCCATTCGATCAAACCAGGGCCACCGACTCTTCTACCCACTTGATAGAAAAATGTATCACTACTCATGGCGATCGCTCTGGGAAATCCCAAAGGCCCAAAGCCCGCGTGGTTCCATTCACCAAAGGTCACCCCACCTACAGTCAGAGAACCAAAGGTTTGTAAGATGCTGTCCGGGGAAAATTTACCTGTTTCTAATCCAGCTGAGGTGGTAATAATTTTGAAGGTGCTTGCTGGGGGAAAAGCACTCAAAGCCCGATTAACCAAAGGATGGTCTTTACCTTGTACACTTTCCCAATCTTTCTGTGAGAGTTTTTGCTTAGAGAAAATATTCGGGTCAAATGTGGGGTGAGAAGCCATTGCTAACACAGCACCATTATTCGGGTCAAGGGCGACAACCGCACCTTGATATTTCCCTAAAGCTTGGTCGGCTGCTAGTTGCAAATTTAAATCTATGGTCAAGTGTAAATCGTTACCAGCCTTAGCTTGCTTTTCTCCCAAAACCCGGATCGGACGACCAGCGCCATCGACTTCTACCTGCTGACCGCCCCACTCGCCTCTCAGAATTGTTTCATAGGCCTTTTCGACTCCCATTTGACCAATTACATCTCCCAGTCGGTAACCTTCTTCCTTTTTGTCTTTTAACTGTTCGGGAGTTAATTCTCTGGTATAACCCAGTATATGTGCTAATTCTTTACCTAAAGGATAGTAGCGCACGGCTTCGGTATTAATTTCGACATCAGGGAGTTCGTTAGCATACTCTTTTAATGCCGTGATTTGTGCTTCACTGATATCGCGAGCAATCCGGACGAGTGAAGAAGAATTAGCACCCGCCTGTTTGAGCTTATTTTCCATCTCATCTTGGCTGATGTTGAGAATTTTCTCCAGACGGGGCGCTACAATCGGCCATGAAGGCTTAGTGTGCGCCATCGGCCACAAATATACAGAATGAGGATAGCGAGTACTAGCTAGAAGCTTGCCATTGCGGTCAAAAATATTACCTCTTTCTGGCTGTTTAGCAATCATGCGAATGCGGTTAGACTCGGCTCGTTGACGCAGTTTTGGCCCTTCCACAATTTGTAAATAAGCTAGACGAGCATCAATAGCCGCAGTCATCAATAATGTAAATCCAATTAAAAATATTGATTGAAAACCACGGCCTACTGTACGTGTATCTTTTTTGCTACCTGGTAGAGATGAAGGTAATAAAGCCATAAAAAAAGATGATGATAACGAAATTTAGTATTAGTTGTATACACGAGCCTCTAGACCGCTACTCAGTATAAATTTGTCAAATAATTGCGAGAAGATATTCCCAATCAATAGTTTTTGACGGATACAATGAACCAAAGTGCCAGAGGTAGACTGGTTAATAGACTACCTGAATGTGGCACAATCACGTAAGCTCACGGCATTTTACTGAGGATTATGGCTCAAACTGTGACGCAGAATCAGGGGGAGATAATGGCTTTGCAGCCGCTAGATGTTGAGCTGCGTAACGTGTTCAAGTTTTTTAACCAAGAACCAGCAGTCAATGGTGTAGACCTAGAGGTGAGACAAGGAGAATTCTTTAGTATCCTCGGCCCATCTGGTTGTGGCAAGACAACAATATTACGTTTGATTGCTGGATTTGAACAAGCGGACGCGGGTAAGGTATTGATTCAAGGTCAGCCTATGACTAATGTCCCGCCTTACCGCCGACCTGTCAATACAGTATTTCAAAGTTACGCATTGTTCAATCACCTGAATGTTTGGGATAACATCGCCTTTGGACTGCGCTTGAAAAAATTGCGCAAACCAGACATCGATCGCCGAGTCAAAGAAGCTTTAAAGCTGGTGAAAATGGAGAGTTTGCGATCGCGCTTTCCCAATCAACTTTCTGGGGGACAACAGCAACGGGTAGCCTTAGCTAGGGCTTTAGTTAACCGTCCCTCGGTGCTGTTACTCGATGAACCCTTGGGCGCATTAGATTTAAAGCTGCGTAAGGAAATGCAGGTTGAGTTAATCAATTTACATAAAGAATTAGGCTTAACCTTTATTATGGTCACCCACGACCAAGAAGAGGCGTTATCGTTGAGCGATCGCATTGCTGTGATCAATCAAGGCAAAATTGAGCAAATTGGTACTCCCAGCCAAATTTACGAATTTCCCCGGACTTCTTTTGTCGCTGATTTTATCGGTGACACTAATTTATTCAGCGGTGAAATAACTGCGGTAGAAGTCTCTACCGTCCACATTGAAACCAAAACAGGACTGACAATTGTCGTTAACCGTAATCAAGAAACACCTACAGAAATATCCCAACCAGTAGTAGTTAGCATCCGTCCCGAAAAAATCCAACTTTCCCTTTATCCGCCTAATTTGCCCAATAACTGCTTTGAAGGGCGATTAGTCAACATCATGTATTTAGGAACTCACGTTAATTATGTCGTCGAATTGCTCAACGGTATTAGCATTAACGTCTTGCAGCCTAACACCATTGGTAGCTTACCAGACCCCGATACACCTATTTATGCTTGGTGGGCAGAAACTGATTGTTTAGCTATTGGTCAATAGTTATTTGTCATTTGTCATTTGTCATTTGTGATTAGGTCATGATAAAGAAATAACTATCAATCATAATTGATGAACAATATATAAGGTATTGGCTACTCATAAATGGTAACAAAGCGTTTCCAGGAATTACAGGTTTATCAATTATCAGAACGATTAGCAGATGACATTTGGAGAATAGTTGACGGATGGGATGTTTTTGCCAAGAGTACAATTGGTCAACAGATTGTACGTTCAGCCGATAGTATAGGAGCAAATATAGCAGAAGGCTTTGGGAGAGGTAGTTATCAAGAAAATAAACGTTTTGTCAAGATAGCTAGAGGCTCATTAAATGAAACTCAACATTTGTTAAGACGGGCTTATACTCGTCATCTTTTAACTCCTGAACAAATAAAATCAATTCAAATAATCATTAATGAACTAGCACCAAAATTAAACTCATATCTCAACTCAATCGGTCAGCTACCACATAACAAATGACCAATGACCAATGACTAATGACAAATCACAAATGACAACCAGACGCACATTTTTACAACGAATCACAGCACTTTCTAGCTTATCTTTAGCTGGATGTGGCTGGAGACTGGCTGATGTCCGTGCTAATGCTAAAACTTCTGGTCAACGTGACCAACTTTATATTTATACCTGGACGCAATACACTGACAACCAATTACTCAAAACTTTTAGTACCCAAACCGGGATGAAAGTACTAGCAGATGTCTATGAATCCAATGATGTCATGCTAGCTAAATTACAAGCTGGAGGCGGTAGTAATTACAGCATTATCTACCCGTCTGACTATATGGTACAGAAGATGGTAGAGAAAGATTTATTAACAGAAATAAATCACGATCGCGTCATCGGTTTAGAGAATTTATTTCCGCGTTTTCAAGATCCTACTTATGATGTCAAAAACCGCTATAGTATACCCTTCAATTGGGGAACAACAGGAATAGTTTACAATTCCGAAATCCTCAAAGATGCACCAGAAGATTGGGATTATCTTTGGCAAAATCAAGAGCAACTAAAAAAACGCATGACTTTGCTGAATGATGTCCGGGAAGTGATGGGTGCAGTGTTGCGGATGCTAGGTTATTCATACAATTCTCAAGATGAAAATCAACTTCAACAAGCTTATGAAAAATTGAAAGAAATTAAACCCAAAATTACTGCTTTTGACACGGAAGCTTGGCAAAATCAAATTCTCGCAGGAGATTTAGTCTTAGCAATGTGTTACTCAGCAGATGCAATCCGAGTCAGCAAAGAAAATCCTAAATTAAAGTATGTAATTCCTCGCAGTGGTTCTTCATTATGGACTGATACAATCGTCATTCCTAAAACTGCTATCAACCCAGATGGAGCCTATGCTTGGATTAATTTTATTTTACAGCCAGAAGTAGCCGCCCAAATTAGCCAACGTCTTAATATTGCAACTCCTAATCTGGCTGGATTTGAACAATTACCAATCAACTTACAACAAAATACTAGTTTATTTCCTCCAGAGTCGGTTCTAGAAAAATGTGAACGGATTACTCCTTTAGGGAAATTTGATGAAATTTACGATCGCTACTGGACTCAATTAACTAGTAGTTAAAAATTTCTAGGAATTTATACAGATGCTAGAAAATATTTGCATTTACCTAAATTTAACTCAATATTAACTATGTCTAATCACCCTGCTGAAACTCAAATAAATTCATCAAATAATTTGGCAAAAAGTTCCAAATCATATTATTTAAATTTGAGTATTTTACAACCTTTAATATTACTAGCACCCGCTGGTATTTGGTTATTACTGTTATTGGTACTACCAACATTGATCATTTTCGAGTTGAGCTTAGTACCGGATATCCGTCCTGGAGATTTAGTCAATCCTAGTGGATTACAAAATTATATGCGGATATTTGATCCGCTTTATCTGCAAGTAATCTGGCGTTCAATTGGGTTAGCAAGTGTGACAACAATCATTTGTTTAATTCTCAGCTTCCCTGTTGCGTATTGGATTGCCCAAATTGCGCCAAAACGCTGGCGCAATTTATTATTATTAGCCTTTGTCTTGCCATTGTGGACTTCTTCCTTACTTCGTTCCTATGCTTGGATTACGATTCTTCGTCCTACTGGTTTATTAAATACTTTATTAAAAACTTTACACTTACAACCTTTAGAATTACTCAACCGGACACCATCTGTATTGATTGCAATGAGTTATAGCTTACTGCCTTACATGGTTTTAATTTTATATGCTTCTTTAGAAAAATTAGATACACGTTTGCTAGAAGCTGCTGCGGATTTAGGAGCAAATCCTACACAAGCTTTTTGGAAAGTGACAGTACCGCAAATATTCCCAGGAATTACTGCTGGTTCCATACTAGTATTTATTACCGGATTAGGAGATTTTGTTAATCCAGAATTACTCGGTGGTGCTTCTAGTATGACCGCAGCAAGATTAGTATACAACCAGTTTCTTGGTGCTACTCAAAATTGGGGGTTTGGTTCAGCTTTGAGTATGACATTAATTATGCTAGTCAGTATTGCGATCGCACTGGTAATTAAGTTTGACAAAGCTACACCAAAGCGTTAATTATTGAGCTTGCTTTGTCGTAGTCAGGGCTTTAGTCCTATTTAAATTATTACTCAACAACAAGATACCCGACTTCTTGAAGAAGTCGGGTATCTGAGCCTGACGCACCCTAATACTAATGACTCATAACTAAATTAGTAGAATGCCCGCTTTGTTTGTTAATTAACTCTTCAACAAGGGAGATTAGCTGATACTCTAAATAAGGCTTAGTTATGTAAGCTGTTGCTCCCAAAGCCTCAGCAAGCTGGCGATGTTTTTCCGCATTGCGGGAAGTGAGAATTACTATAGGTATTTGGGCCAACTTTTGAGTTTGACGGACATTAGACAATAGTTCAAAACCATTCATTCTTGGCATTTCTAAATCAGAAATTACAACCTGAATTTCTGGATGCATCTGCAATTTTTCTAGAGCTTCTATACCGTTTTGTGCTTGTAATACTTGATAGCCAGATTTTTGTAAAGTCAGAGAAATAGTTTGGCGGAGACTAACAGCGTCATCAACCACTAAAAGCACTTTTGATGACTTTTGACTTGGTAATAAAGTCTGAGTTAGCTGGGTTGGTGTCGTCTTTGTGGGAGTAGGAGGATTAGAAGCAGCTAGTAACGGTGTAGAGTTAGACTGCAAAGCAGGTAAAGCTAAGGTTTGTTTATTTTCCAGATAATCTGTTGATGGTCTAGCACTCTCTAGTGTTGCTTGCATCTCGTAAGAGTTTAACAACAACGTCGGATCGATAACTAAGATGAGATTACCACTAGCTAAACTACTGCAACCATAAATATATCTTGGCGGTGCGATCGCACTTCCTAAAGGCCTAATTACTAGTTCTTGTTCACCAATAATTTGGTCAACTTCTAAACCGAAAATTTCTTGATTGTGGCGTAATAATAATACAGGATTTTGCGTAATGCCTGTGTCATAAGCATTAGCTAGATTATTTAAACTAGTATTATTCAACGCTGAAGTATGGTAATAAACTAAATCGGAAATGTGACGGAGAGTAACTATATTTTCATTGCCAGAAGCTTTATAGTATAATGCTTTTTTTCCTTCAAATTCTTTGATTTGTTGCTCTGTAGGAACCACTATTTTTTCCAAATTATCCAATAGTAAGGCGTAAACAATACCCCCAGCTTGGACTAGCATTAATTTGTCTGTAGTCATAGAGAAAGGAATTTTTAATATAAATGTTGTGCCTTGATTAGGCAAGAATTTTACTGACAAAGAGCCGTTTAACGACTGGATTTGAGAACGTACAATATCTAAACCCATACCACGTCCAGAAATTTCATTCACCTGCTCAGTAGTGGAAAATCCAGGTGAAAACATCAATTCTAAAAGTTCTGCTTCTGTAGGTTGAGAAACATGTGGTATGAGATTTTGCTCAATAGCTTTTCTGCGAATTTTATCTAAATTCAAACCCTGACCGTCATCACGAACTTCAATAATCGTTTGACTACCTTGATTATAAGCGCGAATTTCGATTAAAGCTTGTTCTGGTTTACCCAAAGATTGGCGAACTTCCGGCGATTCAATACCATGATCTAAAGCATTACGTAACAAATGTAATAGAGGTTCGTAAAGTTTTTCGGCGATCGCTTTGTCTACTAGTACCTCTGTACCTATAAGTTTCAAGTCGACAATTTTGGCATAAACATTTACCATGTTTGTTACCATTTGGGGAAAACGATTGAGGATGTTTCCTAAAGGCGACATCCTTGCTTCTACTAAATTATCAATAATATTCAGAGTTAATTTCTGTTCTTTGTCACTAATTTGAGTAGCTTGGGTCAGCACTAAATCAAGAGATTCGGTGATTTCTTGTAATTGCAGAGTTTCTTCTATGGCTTCATGCAACTTCATCTGAAATTCTGTATATGCATCCATTTCTAAAGCATCAAATTTTACGGATGCAAATTTTTGGTTATATTGTAAAGCAGAATTTTGCATTTGTAAGGGTAAATCACCCAGTTGATTTAAAATTAATTGTTGTTTACCCAATCGCTGTATTAATTGCTCAATTATTGCTTGAATTTGTTCATCCTGCAAAATGCGCTGTTTTTGCTTAATAAGTAGCTCGCCTGCTAAGTAATTAAGGCGTTGCAATCCCTCTGTATCTACTCGCACAAATGAATGGTGTCGAGAATTTTTATGAGTAGAATTTGATAACTGCTGTTTGATTGGGGAATGAGTTTGAATAGCCGAATTAAGGATATCTACATCTGCTGCTTCCGTGACAGCTAATGATTGATGATGTTCTGGTTCGGGTTGAATTTCCTCAATTTCATAAATCTGGTTGTAATTATTCCCCCAAATTGTCTCTAAGAGATGATTTGTTTCCTCAGGAAGAGTATTTTCTTTGAAAGCTAATATTTTTTTTAACTTAGGGCGCTCAAGCCAATTCTTTTCTTGAGATGTAACAGGAGTAAAATTTTTATATTCTTTAGCTAATTGACCAATTTGCTGTTGCAGTGTTTGAATTACAGCAATTTCTCCATTCGCTTGCTGATTTATGTAATGAAATTTCGTCACAGCAAGGATGATTGTCAATATCACACCTTGGCGATATAAACAAAGGCTTTGGCTATCTTCTGGTTCTTGTATAAATGAGAAAAATTTACTTAACCAATTTTCAATATAGTCTATAGCATCTTCTCCATCAGGAGTAACCAAAAGAGCCAAATTCATGTTGTCTTTGCTAATTTTCATCTGGTGATTAAACCATCCGAAAATGTGGCGAATTACTTTGATATAAAACTTAGCTTTGGCTGGTTTCAGGGGCTGATTTTTCGTGTTACCAGATTTAGTTAAAAAGATATAAAATTCCTTGATTTCATCTCGCAATAAAGTACTAGCAACAGATTTTTTTCGCACAGGAGATAATTCATCTGTTACTAATTGAATGAAACTTTGCAAACTAGGGGAAGGTTCACCACCAGAAGTGCGATCGCCTGCTAATATACATGCTTGCGCCTGCTGTAAATTAGCGAGAGCAACTTTCCCAATTTGATGCGCCTGCTTAGGGTTAGCTTTGAGTGCGTCCAGAATTGTTTGGGCGATCGCACCAAATCCGGGTAAATTTAAAGACTCTGCTAAACCAATAAATACTTCAGCTTGAGAGTTGAGTATCAGAGCAAATTCAGTTGCATCAGGTGTGTTTTCCAGAGCATCAGCAATAGTTTCTAAGCGTTGCTTGACTCCGACTTCAAATATAGACTTGACAAGATCAAATCCTAAGTCTTCTGAAGTGGGGATATAAGCTTCAGCACCAAAAGCATCACCCAGTTTTTCTTGCAAATGAGCAAAGACTGAAGCTGCTCTTTGCAGCATTTCTTCACCATTAATAGCACTACCTGTCAGTTCTGAGGTTATTGCTAAGCTCAAGCATTCATAAGCTTGTATAATGAGTGTTTGTAATTGATCGTCAATCACAACACTTGGGTTATACAAAGCATTAAACACATCTTCTAAATAATGGGCAATCGAGCTAATTACTTCCAGCCCAACGTTAGCAGATCCCCCTTTAATTGTATGAGTAGCCCGCATTAATTTATGGACTTTAGCAGTATTACATTCGGCTGATAGAGTAAATATTTCTTCTTCTATCGTTTGGATTAATTCTGGAGCTTCAGCCAGAAAATAGATGTAACCCTGTTTGCGAATATCAATGTCTGTAGTCATAATTTTTGAGGTTTAATGATTTTTTTTATTTAGATGCTTATTTTTCTATATGTTTCATCAAGAATTAGGCAAATAGATATTATTTTTACATAATTTCCATCCTCTTAAATCTCGAAGCACCTTCAAAATGGGAAAAATCCGATAAATTTGCTCCACCTTAATTACGAATCACAAATTAAAAGATGCACACAGATAAACACTGATATTTATCTGTGTGCATCTGTGTTTATCTGCGGCGCAATCTATGTATCAATTGACTTTGAACTTATCGACAGTTGCTAATAGTTCTTTTGCCATTCCTGATAATTCTTGGAAGACAACAGCAATTTCATGAGATTGATCAACAGTTTTGTGAGAAATTTCTGCGACATCTTTCATACTTGCAGTTACCTTAACAGACTGATCCATTTGGTTTTGGGTTGTTTCGGTAATCTGCTGGATTAACTGACTTATTTCCGCAGTGGCGCTGACAATTGCGTTCAAATTATGTCGCGCATCATTCACCAGATTTGTTCCTTCTACCACCTGTTGGATACCTGTTTCCATAGCTACTGCTACTTCCCCAGTATCTAATTGAATCTCTTGGACTAATTTTTCAATTTCGATCGTAGCTGCGGCGGACTGTCGGGATAAAGAACGGACTTCATCAGCTACCACTGCAAAACCTTTGCCATATTCACCAGCACGAGTAGCTTCAATGGCTGCGTTGAGAGCTAGTACGTTTGTCTGTGTAGCAAAATTACTAATCAAATTCACTACTTTCGAGATTTTCTGCGAAGATTCACTAAGGCGTTTAATCTTTTTACTAGTTTGAGCAACGGTTTCGCGAATTCCTTGAATAGCTTGTACAGTCAGGTTCATTGCAGTATCACCAGACTCGACAGTCTGATTGGTTTGTTTAACTGCTACCTGTACCAACTCAGCATTAACTACTACAGCTTGTGTCGAATCAACCATGTGTTGAATTTCGTTTAAGGCTGTGATCATTTCTTGGGATTGTTGTTTTGCTAGGTTGGTTAGCTCAGCCAATGACACTTCACTAGTCCCAGAAGTTTGCACAACTTGTTGCGCAGCTGTTTGTACTTGGATGACTATTTGCCGGAGTGCTTGCAGGGTATTATTATAAGCATCAGCAATTGTTCCTAGCTCATCTTCTGTAATTGGCGCACGTACTGTCAAGTTGCCATTCAAGGCGGGTCTAACGGCTGTTAAAAGTTGAATTGATCGCTGCTGCAATAACTCTTTAGCTGCTTTTTCTCGCGTTGCTGCTTCTGCTAATTGTGCTGATTTGGCCTGAACTTGTTGCAAATACTCTGTTTGTTGTAATGCTATTCCTAACTGGTCGGCAATTCGGCCGATCAAGTTAATTTCTGATTCTTCCCAATCACGAGTTCCAGAGTTTTGATAAGTTGCCAACAATCCCCAAAGTTTGTCTCCAAAAAATATGGGTACTGTCACATAAGCTCTCACATCATATTTCTCTAATGTTTCAATGTGGCAGATAGAATGTCCAGCATTGTAAATATCATTGGTGAAAAAACTGTTACCTCTTTGATATTTACCAATTTGAGCACACTCTTGTACTTGGGTATCTTTCCAGATAGTTTTTTTATCGGGACCTACCAATTTTACCCAACCAAAACCTACTGACTCAGCCACAAATTCGCCACTCCAGTCAGGGTTAAAGCGATAGATAACCGCGCGATCGCATTTGAGTAATTGCCGCAGGTCTTGAGTGACTGTTTTGAAGATTTCTTCTACATCTAAAGATTGGCGAATGCGATCGGCTAGTTTTGTTAAGGCTTTTTCTTGTTCGGCTATCTGCGCTAATTTTTCGGATTTAACTCGCACTTGGTCAAAATATTCTACTTGTGATTTAGCTATGCTAAATTGCCAGCCGATTTGCGCTAAAAAGTTAACTTCCCAGTCTTGCCAGTTACGAGTTTCTGTGTGTTGAAAGGCTGCTAACAAACCCCATAATTTTTCTCCGAAGAAGATCGGAACTATGATCAATGCTTTAATTTCTAACTGCTCATACATATCCTGATGACAACTAGTAAACCCAGCTTGGTAAATGTCATCAATAACTAAATTTTCGCCTTTAGCATATCTACCGCCATGAGTTTCTTGCAAATAGGTATCGTGCCAGGCAGTTTTCATCTCAGGGGTGACAAATTTTCCCCAACCATGACCTACGGATTCGGCGATAAACTCACCACCCCACTCAGGATTGAATTGATAGACACCGATGCGATCGCAGCGCAGAGATTGACGCACTTCTTGAGTAGTGATTCTAAAAATGCTTTCTGTATCAAATGACTGGCGGATGCGGTTGGCTATTTTTGTTAAGGTTTTTTCTTGTTCAAGTATTTGAGTGAGTTGCTCATTTTTTGCTTGCACTTGTGCTAAAGATTCTGATTGGGAGATTGCAACACCAAATTGCCCGCCAATCTCCTTGAGAAAGTTCTCTTCCCAAGATTGCCAATTACGGGTTCCAGAATTTTGATAAGCTGCTAGTAAACCCCATAATTTTTTTCCAGACAAGACGGGAACTATGATGTAGGCTTTGATTTCAAACTGCTCTAAAATCTCAACATGGCATGGAGAGTGACCCGCTTGATAAATATCATTAACAGTTAAACTTTCATTATGCGCATAACGTCCGCCTTGGGTTTCTTGCAGGTGTGTATCTTCCCAAACAGTTTTGATACCAGGTCCTACTAGTTTGACCCAAGTATTACCCACTGATTCTGCCACAAATTCTCCACTCCAGTCTGGATTGAAGCGATATACAGCTACGCGATCGCAGCGGAGAAATTGCCGGATTTCTTGAGTAGTGATTTGAAATACTTTATCAATAGATGATAGGTGAAGAATTCTATCAATAACTTTGGTAATTGATTTCTGAGCTAGTAATTCCTGCTGATTTTGTACTGCGGATGTATAGCTCTCTATTCTGTAGGCTATTTCTGTGGTAATTTGCGACAGTAAGGTAATTTCTAATTCCTGCCACTGCCTGGGAGAACTACAATTATTTACTACCAGCAAGCCCCACACTTGCTCATTGACTAAAATTGGTAAACTTAAACTGCCTTTGATTTGAAATTTGTCTAGCAGTTGTTGTTGATAAGGTGTAACTTTTATCTGTGTAATATCATCAATCACCACAGGCTCGAAATAATCTTGATTTGTAGAGGAGCCAAAAATGATAATTGGCAGGTTTTCCTGAAGAGTCGGAGTCCAACCGATGGTGATAGATTCGGCTATAACTGTACCAGAATCAGCAGTTTTTAACTGATAAATCAAGGCGCGATCGCTAGCAATTTTTTCTCTGACCTGTGTGACGCTAACCTTGAGCAGTGTATCAATGTCTGGGGCTTGACGTATGTGATTGACAATTGCTTTTAACTGCTGCCGCAAGCTTTTATATTCCTGCTCTATCACATTTAATGTAGATAATTCATCACCGGGAATATTTGCTATATTAAGACTACCATTTTCATTTTCTATGGCATCAATCAGATGATTCTTTTGTTGAGCCTTGTTATACACAATCGCCATTGTACACCCCTGAATAAATGTTAAGTACGAAAAAATAATTTTTAGAGGACTGCTGTTTGATGTCTGCTACAAAATCTATACATCTGAGTCTTCTATATTCCTTTGTTGATTTATGATCTGTTACTTATTTAATTGGTCTGTTCACAAATCAATTAAGATGGCGAGCAGATCATTTACCAAATTTTTAATTATGATGTTCCCACATCGGAGATTGGATAATCGCCAACGCATCTAAATTAAATACGATTTCTTCTTCAGGATTGATAAAGTAACTCTCGATAAAAGGTGACATCGCTGAATAAAATAGTTCAGCGGAGGGTGCTTTCATATTCTCAGTATCTAGCCACTCAATATCTATCAGTTGCCGTACCAATAGCCCTAAATATTTACCATCATTTTCTAGGACGAGGGCCATCATTTTTGAAACTAAATTGGAACCCTGTAACAAGGGGGGATAACCTAGCATCTCTTCTAAATCGACTAACCACAGCATTTCGCCACGCCAATTGTAGATACCTAAGACACAATTAGGCATTTGTGGCACACCGCAGATCTCTGCCAATGATACTTGTAATACCTCTGCAATGTTCTGTAACTGAATTACAGCTAAGTCTTTGGTTCCTAAATTAAAACTTAAAAATTTTTGCTTGGTCTCCAAAGTTATTTGTCCTTGATGATAGATGTTTCCCTGTAGTCACTTTCGTTGCGTAATTGATGACCAAGTTGTGACTATGATTTTGCATCGATGCTTGGTATCGCTAATGATTAATTAATCGCTGTAAAGTCACAACCAATTCTTCCTGATTAATAGGTTTCGATAAATAAGCTTCGGCACCGAGCATATTGCCCCAAATTTTATCAACATCACTGTTTTTTGTTGAACAAAAAACTACTGGAATTTGACTGGTATCAGGGTTGCTTTTGAGTTCGCGACAAATTTCATAGCCACTTTTACCTGGCAAAATGACATCGAGAAATATCACATCTGGCTTAGCTACGCCGATTTTGTCCTGCGCTTCTTCACTACTTTTAGCGCTAATTACGTAATATCCGGCTTGTTGCAAATATCTACTGATAATTTCCATATCAGTCAAACCATCCTCAACAACTAGAGCAGTGTTCATGGTAATTACCAATTAAATTTCTATCTAACTTTCAACCCAAACATAGTTTTGTATTGAGGACTTACGCAAGTGTCATATATTTCTAGTTGAGGCTGTCATTGGTCATTAGTCATTCGTTGGTCATTTGACTCCGGACTATGACTTTTGACGACTCTCACCTTTATTTATTATTACAATTGCGTAAGTTACAGTATTGATATTATCGTGATTGATTTCTGCTTTTTTCACCTCAGAAAAAGCACTTAAAAACCAAAATTTTTATCAAGTTTTCAAAAAATTTATAATTCTTTGAATTATCAACTGTTAATTTTTGTAGGGGATCTCTTGATTGATGCGGCTGGGATAGGTAAATACTTACGTACTATACCCATTACCTTATCACTAGCTACAGGTTTAGTTAGGTAATCCGTAGAACCAGCTACTTTAGCGCGAACTCTATCTAAAAGGCCATCATGGCCAGTCAGGATAATCACTGGTGTGTTAGCAAAGCTAGAAATTCGTCGCAGCTGAGTGCAGATTTCGTAACCACTAGCAACAGGCATGATCAAATCCAAAAAAATTAAGTCTGGCTTATTTTGAATTAAAGTTGGTAGAGCTTGGACAGCATCTGGAATCTTGATGAATCTTAACCCATGTGAGGTAATAATCTCCTCCATGATTTTACAGATTTGGGGACTGTCATCTATACAGGCAATCAATGGCGCAATTGGAGACTGTGTTTTTGTCGCTGTGAGATTTTTCTCGGCTTCAATGACTGCTAAAGGTAAATCTGGTATTTCTATCAGTTCAATAATGCCTTTGAGGATATATGGCAACAATGAACGCGCTACTGGCATAACATTCTGCTTCATTTTTACTGCTAAATCTCGCAGCGTTAATTTGCCATTAATCAAAGTGACAAAGTTGTTGTAAACAGATGCACTTACCAATTGCTGGAGTTGTTCTGGTTTGCGCAGGATTGGTGCTAAATCAGGATATAAATTACTCAAACCTGCTTCTGACCAAAGTTTCCACGAGTCTTGCATCTGCTTTAAAGAAATATCTGCACTCGTGAAGCTCATTGGCATGTCTAAAATCATTTGTTGGCTGCGATTACAAGTTACAGAAGTAAAATCAGCCTCTTGAGCTAGATCAAAAAACAATTCTGCTATTGTGTTCTCTACAATAGCGTGGATTTGCTCTCGTTGAATTTTTTGTTTTTTATATAAGATTTCTAGGAGACGATAATCCCAATAATCCATTGATAGGTCATGAGAACTTAAACGGATTTTATCTACATCTATTTGCGGGCAATGTTGTGACATCTGTCTACGCCAACGCCGGAAAGGATGAATTCCTCCTGATGCCCAAACTATTCGTCCTAGCCGATAATAAAAAATCCATTGGTGTCCTTTAGAACTTTTAATTGTTAAATTGCCACTGTATTGTAGTTGGGTACAAGCTTTAAATTCATCAATTAAATTATTTGTTAACATCATTTCTTGGTAGAGCATACATTGTCCTGCAACTAATAAGTCAGCCATTGACAAAGCTAAATTATCTATTTAGTAACTAGAAAACATCTCTAGCTTCTCAATAGATTTTGCAAACATTGCCGGATGCTTGCTATTTATTATGTACAACTTAGATGGACAGCTACTAAGTCATTCAATTTTGGATTTTAAATCTTGGATGGCGGGATTTGTTTCATCCAATTGTATTTTAAATTTTGGATTTTAGATGAGGATAAAATTTCCATCTCAAATCGGCAATCCACAATCTAAAATTTTGCTTGGCAGGAATCGAAATAATCACAAATTTCAAATTATGGTAAAAATATTGTTATCAGAAGAGCGATTTAGAAATTAATTCTCCTTCTTTTAACTCTATGCTCTACCAAAGATTAACTAATCAGGTGAAATTGATATATTCTCACATGTTAGTGGTTCGAGTTGTGATATATTATATTATCCATTTTTCCGGTCAATAATAATCGGGATTTATACGGAATTATTAAAAAATAATTTAATTCAAAAGTTAGAATTCAAATTGTTAATTTTGATTAATTTGTTTGTTTTGTCCGCAGAATTTTACTAATTGGTATTAAAGCATTTATTATCGATTAAAAATGCTTAAAAAGTTCATTTTTGCCCTTCGCCGATGGAGAGATAAGGTTTATACAATCTTCAAAAACCAGATCCCGCTTTCATTTGCTAAGGTGCGTTAGCTTGGAGCTAAACACACCTGAGTGACTTATTGTTGAGAGTTTTTTATGAGGACTATTTGATATTGTAGCTGGCAATAGCTGCCCTCAAATTACCATGATGTTCTGACAAAAGTTGATCGCCTGCTGGTTTGTCTAACCCAGTCCAGTGCATTAATAGAGCTAACTTCACCCAATTACCGCTACGATCTAGTAATAAACCGGCATCTTCCCGACTTAAGTCTGTGAGATCTTGCAGAATTCGCAAAGCGCGATCGCGTAATTTTTGATTAGTGACAGCAACATCTACCATGCGATTGCCGTAAACTTTACCTAGTTTGACCATCACTCCGGTAGAAAGAATATTGAGAGCTAGCTTTGTGGCTGTCCCAGCTTTCAGGCGAGTTGAACCAGCGAGGATCTCGGGGCCAGTTAACAGCCGAATATCAACATCGGCATCAAACTTTACCTGTTCAGCAGGCACACAGGCCATAAAAATTGTGATGGCTCCCCGTTGGCGGGCTGCGTTCATAGCTCCGTGAACAAAAGGCGTTGTCCCACCGGCAGTTATCCCTACTACCACATCTAATTGTGTAATCTGGCGTTGGGCGATCGCAGCTTCTCCATCTTGCGCACGGTCTTCTAAATCTTCCGAACTACGCACTAATGCGCCAGCACCGCCAGCTATAATCCCCTGTACCAATTCTGGTGGTGAACAAAAGGTAGGTGGACATTCAGCAGCATCTAATACTCCCAATCTCCCACTTGTCCCCGCACCAACATAAAATAACCGTCCTCCCTGGCGCAAACGCTCAGCTGTACAATCAATCGCTTCAGATATCTGAGTTTTAGCCGCCGCTACTGCTGCAACTGCGTTGTGGTCTTCGTTATTAAACAACTCTACCAATTCCAGAGAACTGATCTGATCTAAATTCAGACTATTAGAGTTAACTTGCTCAGTTAAAAGATAGCCGCGTTCCTGGAAATTTGTCATTGATTTTTGTCCTGTGTCATTTGTTATTGGTCATTAGTTCAGATGTCATCTAACACCCCCAGGCGACTCCCGCCACAGCGACAGCTTGGCGGTGAGAGGAATGGGGAGTCCGCTTGAGCTTCACAATGAAGCCGAATTGCTGCAAAGCAACAACAGGTGACGGGGTGAGCGACGAGTGAGTAATTAAGTTTTGGCACATAGCGAATTGTACGTATTTCACCCTTCGGGTTCGGCAGTTCGGACTCGACGGAAACCGCTCCTGTCTCCGACTGCCTCACAGATTTAGTGATAAAATGTGAAGTATGGAAAAAGCCTATCGTTACAGAGTGTATCCAACTGCCGAGCAAGAACAGATATTGCGCCGGACAATTGGCTGTGTACGATTGGTTTTTAACAAAGCTTTGGCAGCTAGAACCGAAGCTTGGTATGAGAGGCAGGAGAAGGTTGATTACGTTCAGTCTTCTGCTATGTTGACGCAGTGGAAAAGACTTGAAGACCTCCAGTTTTTGAATGAGGTTAGTTGCGTGCCACTGCAACAAGGCTTGAGACATCTGCAAACTGCTTTCACTAATTTCTTTGCTGGCAGGGCGAAATACCCCAACTTCAAAAAGAAGCGTAGTGGCGGTAGTGCAGAGTTTACCAAGTCTGCTTTCCGGTGGAAGAATGGACAAGTCTACCTGGCTAAGTGTTCTCAACCACTGCCAATCAAATGGTCTAGGCAACTGCCAAAGGGATGTGAACCTAGTACCATCACAGTGAGACTTGAGCCTTCTGGACGATGGTTTGTCAGCTTGCTCCTTAACGATCCAGCTGACGAAACTTTGCACTCTGGTGATAGTGCTGTGGGGTTGGATGTTGGGGTTAGTTCTCTTGTTAGTCTGAGTACAGGAGAGAAAATTGCCAATCCCAAAGTGTTTGACAAGCACTACCAAAAATTGAGGAAAGCACAGAAGTCTTTGAGTCGTAAGCAAAAAGGTTCTCGTAACCGAGATAAAGCAAGACTCAAGGTAGCTCGGATTCAAGCTAAAATCTCTGATGCAAGGATTGACCATACCCATAAACTGACAACTCGACTGATTCGTGAAAACCAAACGATAGTTGTTGAGGATTTGGCGGTTAAGAATATGGTCAAGAATCCAAAACTTGCCCGCGCTATCAGTGATGCTGCATGGGGCGAATTGGTGAGACAACTGGATTACAAAGCTCTTTGGTATGGTCGAAACTTGGTAAAAATTGACCGATGGTTTCCCAGTTCTAAACGCTGTGGCAACTGTGGGCATATTGTTGATAAATTGCCGTTGAATATCAGGGAGTGGGACTGTCCCAACTGCGGAACACACCACGACAGGGATATTAACGCAGCCAAGAATATTTTGGCGGTGGGACACACCGTTGCAGTCTGTGGAGCGAGTGTAAGACCTGATAACCATAGTGTTAAAGGGCAACTGCGAAAAACCCGTAAGGGAAAGAAACAGAAACCTAAGTTGTGAATCTTAGGAATCCCTCGCTACACCCGCAAGGGTTAGCGGTGGGAGGATGTCAACAAAGCACCCACAAGCATCCCCTGATAAGTGTAGGTTTTTTGACAACAAAGCGAGGAAAGGTGATGTGCTTCTCTTCTCCCAAGGGGAGACGCGCAAGGGACGAGAGGCTGCGCCCTAAGCCTTGGCGCAGCCTCTGGCAGAGAAGCTATACCGCAGGCTTTACGCTCAGCAACCGGGGGATGAGAGGGGACAAGGGAAGGGGGACAAAGGGGAGGGAGATACATCAGAAATGCCCCATGCCCCATGCTTCATGCCCAATGACTAATCACCAATGACAACTGACAAATTACAATAATCCTTCCAATTTGCGACGGATCTTTTCTAGTTCAGCATCAGATAAGTCTGGTTTTGTTGGGTCTGGTGGATTAGGGCGCAATGTTTCTTTCGTTTCCTGATCGGTTTCTTCTGTTTGCCCATCTGGCTTCCAGTCGGTTTCTTCTACATTTAGTTCTGGGGGAGTCACGACTATACTACTGTTTTCGGTGACTAGTTCCCAGTCATAATTGGCGCTTTGACAAAATTCTTTGATTTCTTCGTCCTCAATCTCTTCTACTGATGGTACTGGGAAATCCTGAGCTTCTAACATTAAAGCGTAGCGGGTTGCGTCATCTTCTGATTCAAACATGAGAATTTGATTGCGATCGCCTATCCGCACGCTGTGAATCCCCTCATTTTCAGTTCCTACATTGAAAATCAATACAAAAACACGCATAAATGTCACAATCTATCTTTAATGGTGGTTCTCTGGTCTATATCTTATTAAAGTTCTAGGTTGTACCTATCGGCTAACCTTTGATTTATTTTCTTCAGCTGGAAATATTTCTGGAACATGACTAAGGTACTGCCGTCTACGATAATTATGTGTTTGTCTGAGTTACCAACTTTCCTGAAGTACAATGGCATTCGAGCTGGAGTAGAAGTTGTTGCTATTGCGATCGCCTTAATCACTCAAGCGTGCCATCTCTAGTTTGTATATTGGACTACGCTCTCGTGAAACACTGCCAGTAGAGAAATTTTTCAGCCCACAGTTTGCGTAGTTTACTTGATTACGGTATTCCTGACAATGCCAATATTATTGAATAGAACAATTTCCTCGACTCCAGCAATCAAGCCTGAGGTTGAGTTGACGTATTCTAAATAATGGCAGAGCCATCTAGTACTAATTGACATCGGCAGTAAGTCAGCTAAAGTCGCCAAACAAAGAGTGAAAGCCAATGATTCAGCGTCCCAATCAAGTTAATCACTCCAATTCCCGAAATCGTCAACGTTTCTGGTTGCTGGTGTTGTGTCGCGGTGGTATTGCTTTAGGCGGACTATTACTGCTTTCCATTGCAGGCGGTATCTGGTGGTTACAGAGTTTTATCCAAAAAGACTTAGCGCCTTTAGCAGAAAAAAATCTCACGACAACAATCAACCGTCCGGTAAAACTTGGGGTCGTTACAGAATTTTCTTTAATGGGAGTAAGGTTTGGGGCTTCGGAGATTCCAGCCACCGCCACAGATCCAGATAGAGTAAAAGTTGAGGCGGTGGAAGTGGGTTTTGACCCAATACAGTTAATTTTGCACCGCAATTTAAAACTAGATGTCAGTTTAGTCAATCCAGATGTTTACATTGAAAAAGATGAGGAAGGGCGTTGGCTAAATACTCGCATTACTCTTGGTGGTAAAGGCGGCCCGATTAAAACCGATTTGGAGAAAATTCGGTTCCGCAATGGCAAGCTGGTTTTGCTAGGCTTGTCCAAAACCCCAGAACAACAAAAATCCACAACGCCCCAACCCCCCAACTTACCTGTGGGATTTTCCCAACTCAACGGCACTGCCCAACTGTTGGATAATAACCAGGTGATAAGGTTTGATATTGCAGCTCAAGCCGATAGTGGTGGTAATGTGGCGCTGAAAGGAGATACACGCCTGAAGACACAAGCCGCTGATTTACAGATTCGCGGACAAGATTTGCTAGCTGCTGATATTACTCGGATTATTCAGCTACCACTGACTTTACAGGCGGGTCGAGTTAATGGTGATTTGCAAATTCAACTGATACCACAGCAACAGACTTTACTGTATGGCAGTGCCTTTTTGCAAGGGGTAGCACTGCAAATACCCCGTCTACCTCAATTATTGAACAATGCCCAAGGAAAACTCAGTTTTCAAGGAACGGAAATTAAGTTAGAGAAGCTAGCTACTAATTACGGCAAAATTCCTTTAGTGGCTACGGGTATTATTGACAGACAAACTGGCTATCAGCTAACAGGACAAATCAATCAGGTAGATGTAAATACAGCCTTGGAGACTCTCAAGGTAAAACTACCTTTGCCTACCATTGGAGAAGTCAAAGCCGATTTACAGCTAGCCGGCGCACCGAATAAACCAATTCTTACAGGTACAGTGGCGACGCTGAAACCTGCCCGCATTGACAAAGTTGATTTTCAGAATGTTAGTAGTAAGTTTGAGTTTTCTACTAGCAATTCCCTGATTAGTCTCAAAGATATTCAAGGTACACCGACAGTTGGGGGTAAGGTCACCGGTGCAGGTAATATTCAACTAGGGAAAACGCCGCAACTAAATTTTAATTTTACTGGTGAGAATGTGCCAGGGGATGCGATCGCCCAAATTTATAACACTACTCCTTCGTTTCAAATCGGCAATGTCTCCGGTACAGGGCAGCTAACTGGTATTGCTGGTAACATTCAAACTGTCGTCCAATGGCAAGCCCCTAGCGCCACCTACCCAGCAACTGGTACAGTTACCATAGCAAGCGATCGGACTGTATTCTTCCGCGATGTTGTTGCTAATGTTAGTAGCGGTAAGGTGCGGGGTTCTGGTAGTTACGCCAATCAACGTTGGCAAGCTGTAGCCCAAGCTGCTGATGTCCAGGTAGAATCCTTTGTAGACAAAACTAAACTGGAAAATGTCTCTTTGGCTGGGGCAGAATTTAACGGTCGTTTACTGCTGGCTGGGACAACATCACCATTTAAAATTGCTTCCATCCGCACTGAGAATGCGGGTGTGCAAATCGGTGGGGGTACGGTTGCAGTTTCTAATATTCAACTACAAGACCAAAACTTTGCAGCCCAATTAGTCGCTAATAATGTGCGATTGGGGCGGATACTCAAGAATGTTCCCCCGGCTTTAACTGGGCCGTTAGCTGGTACATTCCAAATAGCAGGTAGCCGGGATAATTTTAGTCTGAAAACTCTGCGCGGTACTGGCGAGGGTAGCTTGGCTGTTGCTGGTGGGACAGTCACGGCGAAAAATATTCAACTTGCTGATGGTGTGTATTTAGCGCAACTCAAAGCCAATAATCTGGCTGTGCAAGAATTAGCACCCAATATTAAGCAATTTCCCGGCAGTTTAAATGGTGATTTCGACGTTGCTGGGTCAGTTGAATCCTTTAAAGTGGAAACTATTGCTGCTACTGGTCAAGCAAGAGTGAAGGTTGCAGATGGCACAATTACAGCCTCGAAGATTCAACTAGCTAACGGTCGCTATCAGGCGGCGGTTGCGGCTGAAGGTGTGAAGTTAAAGCAGTTAAATCAGCAGTTGCGGGGTCAGTTTGGCGGTCAACTGCAAGTAGATGGTACGGTACAATCAGCTAAATTAGCTGATGTGCGTGCGGCGGGTCAGGTAAAGTTTTCCCAAGGTATTGGGGCGATCGCACAACCTTTGAGTGCCGCGATCGCCTGGGATGGTCAAAGGCTGAACATCGAAAAGGCAACTGCTACTAATTTAAATGCCAGTGGTTACATCTTAGCCAATGCTCAAGAACCAGGCGTACCCAAAATTACAGATTTAAATCTGAATGTGCAAGCGCAAAATTACGACTTGCAACAGTTACCGATTAAGCTACCCAATGCGGTTAATCTAGCGGGGAAAGCAGATTTTGCGGGACAAGTAACAGGGAACTTACCTGTGCCAAATATCCAAGGACAACTCAGGTTACGGAATTTGGCGGTGAAGAACTTGGCCTTTGAGCCAGTCTTAAGTGGAAATATTCAGACCAAGCAAGGACAAGGTACTAATTTAGACGTTGCTGGAAACAGCGATCGCATTACTTTAAATCTTAATGCCAACAATCGCCCCAACTCTTTCTTAGTCAAGTGGAAAGAAGCATCAGCGGTTGGTGAAGCTCAAGGCGAAAATTTGGCTTTGAAATTAGATAAGTTCCCATTACAGGTATTAAATTTATCTTTACCTGCTAACACTCGCCTTGGTAATACTGCATTAGCTGGGGCGTTAACGGGGGATTTATTGGTAAATCAGGATACATTAGCAGCCAGTGGTAATATAGCGATCGCTAATCCGGCCATCGGACGGATCAAGGGTGAACTTTTGACTGCGCAATTTCGTTATAGCGATCGCACAGCTAACATTACAGATAGTGCATTTGTCAAAGGTAAAAGTCGCTACGCTTTTACAGGTAATCTCAGTACAACTACTAAAACTCCTCAAATTCAAGGTAAACTCAACATTAACGAGGGTAATGTTCAAGATATCTTGACCGCAATACAAGTATTTGATTTACAAGATTTGCGCGGTGGTTTGCAAGCGCCAACCTACGGTACGGCTGCGGATCTGGTTACTGTCCCCCAAGGATTAACCAATGAGCCATTATTAACTCAAATCGAGCGTGTTTATCAAGTTGATGCTTTATTAACCGAACAACAACAACAGCGGCGTGACGCAAATCCAGTACCAGATTTAGCCGACTTACAAGGAACTTTCAACGGCGAAGTTGCTTTAGATACTGCTAACGGAATAGCCGCACAATTTAATTTAGCTGGTCAAAATTGGACTTGGGGTAAAGAAACAGAAAAGAACGAACCAGGTCGTTTTTATCTTGCAGAACAGTTAATTGCCAAAGGAAGTTTTGAAAACGGTGTTTTGAGGTTATTACCTTTACGAATTGAGTCTAAAGATAGGCTGATTGCTTTCAAAGGTTACGTAGGCGGTAACGATCAATCTGGTAATTTAGAGGTCAAAAATTTCCCCATCCAAGCACTAAATAATTTTGTCAAACTGCCAATTGGAGTCACAGGTAATCTCAACACTACCGTAACTGTAGCAGGTAGCATCGCCAATCCCAAAGCTATAGGTACATTACAAGTCACAGAAGGAACAATTAATCAGAAAAAATTAGAATCAGCTACAGCAAGTTTTAGTTATGACACTGGTCGGTTAAATTTTGATAGTAAATTTATAGTTAATGGACCTGAACCTGTAAACATTAATGGCAGCATACCCTATAAATTACCTTTTGCTTCTGTCGCTCCAAACAACGAGAAAATTAACTTGGCTATTCAAGTTAAAAACGAAGGATTGGCGCTGTTAAACGTATTTACTAACCAAGTAGCTTTTGACAATGGACAAGGAGAAGTAGACGTACAAATAAGTGGCACAAAACAACAGCCAATAGTCAATGGAGTTGCCAAACTTAATAATGCTACATTTTCGGCTCAAGCTTTACCAGAAAAGCTGACAGAAGTTTCGGGAACAGCAAAGTTCAATTTTGACCGCATCATAGTCGATAATTTGCAAGGAAAGTTTAGCCAAGGAAAGGTAGAAGCGGCTGGAGAAATTGCGATTGCTAATGACGAAGAAGTCACAATCGAAAATCCTCTCACAGTCAACCTTAATCAGTTAGCCTTAAATCTCAAAGGACTTTACCAAGGTAATGCAAATGGCAATGTGCAGATTACTGGTTCGGCACTACATCCCATCCTTGGGGGCAAAGTAGAATTATTTAATGGTCAGGTGTTGTTGGCAGAATCAAGCAATACAAATAAAACAGAAGATAGTGATTCCACCGAGTCATTTATAAAAGCTGATAAACAGAATAAAGATGAAGGTACAAGTGCGACTACAAGATTTAATAATCTAGCGTTGGTGTTGGGAAAAAATGTCCAAATTACCCGTCCACCAATTTTGAATTTTCAAGCTAAAGGTACACTCACTGTTAATGGCTCCTTAAATCAGCCAGTACCAGATGGTAAGATTGAACTAGAGAACGGAGGAGTCAATTTATTTACTACCCAATTTAATTTAGCCCGTGGTTATGAACACACAGCAACTTTTAGAAAAGAACAACCACGCGATCCTAATTTAGATATTAGGTTATATGCCAAAGTACTGGATGGAAATTTAACTAGTGATATTAGCAAGCTCAACACCACAGGTTTATCAACTTTGGAAACTATCAGAGTTGAAGCCACAGTTAAAGGGCCTGCTAGTAAATTAAACGAAAATCTGCAACTGTCAAGCAGTCCCTCACGCGGACAAACAGAACTGGTAGCACTTTTAGGCGGTGGCTTTGTTGATACTCAAGGACGAGGCGACAGTACTTTAGGGCTGATTAATATCGCAGGTTCAGCTGTATTTAACAATTTTCAAGGAGCATTTAACCAAATTGGTAATGCTTTTGGGTTAAGTGAACTACGTTTATTTCCTACTGTTATTTCTGATAATCCTGAAGCAGGAAAAAGCAATTCAACTATAGAATTAGCAATGGAAGCTGGGGTTGATATTTCTTCTAAGTTTTCGATTTCTGGCATCAAAATTTTAACAGCAAACGACCCATTACAATGGGGTATTAATTACCGTATAAATGACAGCTTTCGCCTTCGCGGTTCCACCAATTTAGACGATGATAGTCGTGCAGTAATTGAGTATGATAGGCGGTTTTAATTGTCAATGGTCAATAGTCAATGGTCAATAGTCATTTGTCATTCTCCTTGTTGGGAGCATCCCAATACAAGCAAATCTAGCAAGATGATGAGTTGTCATTGCGAATGAAGCAAAGCGGAATGTAGGCGAAGCCTTCCCGCAGGGTAGCAATCGCAACATCTGTACTTTGCGATTCCTTCCCTTCACTACGTTCTGCTCGCAATGACTATTGTTTTTACACATTTTATATCAAAATTTTTATTCAATTTCATTAATCCATGTTTGAATAGCACTGAGTAAATTAGGCTGGTGAGGAGTAAAACCTTTCAAAGGTATTTCTAATGGTTGGTCAGTGATAAATGCAATATGAATTTCTCGCGTATTTGCTAATACACGACATATATTGATTAGTGTTTCAGTTGGTTCAAATTCATCAAATACTAAAGCTAAGTATTGTTTCTCTAAATATTCTTCTGTCATTACCAGAAGTTGTCGTTCCAAGTCCGCTACACCTGAGATTATTGGTATACTTCTCGCAGGTAATTTTAATCCTTCTCTACAAATTCTCGTGCAGAGTAGTTGGGCTATTTCAGATTCATTATCACTGTGAAGATTTGCAGTTTCGATGATGGAAATACAGCCTGTTTGTTGAGTAGGCTGGAGTTGAGAAAGAATGGAATGAGTATCTGTAAATTGAGCTTCTAAGCTTTGAAGTGATAATGAGCCGCTATGCCAAACGTGATAAAATTCTCGATAACTCATATTTTGAGCGCAATGCCATATATCTTCATGAGATTGTTTTCTATCTGTAGATTGTGAGTTCAAAAATTTATTTCTAGAATTTATATTAATTCCTGCTAAAGCTAATTTTCCTAAAGCTTGGTGTAATTCTTGCTGTAACTCATGAGAGCCAATCAAATCTTGAGGCACTAACTCAGGTTTCCAATGGTAAAAGTAACGGGTATATATCTGAAAAATTTCAGCTTTAGTTTCAGGTAATTCTCCTTGTTTATTTTGATAAAAAATTTGACACAATAAAGATAATCTTAGAGGATTGGTAACTAATTCACGAATCCGCTCTTTTCCCGGTTCTGTTAACTTCGCTTTTAGTTCTTTCCCACGCTGTATATTTTCAGCACAATTAAACCATTTATCAATAAATTCATCAATTTGGTTTTGTTGAAAATCCTGGGTTTTATAAGTATCAAAACCGGGCAATATATTATTATTTAGACTTGCATCCCAAACATTTGCTCGACAAGTCAAAACCACCCGCGCTTGTTCTAACCAGTTTGTCAGTTCTCTAGAAATTTTATTTAGTGCTTCTACATGTGAATATTCCCCCATTTCATCTACAGCATCTAACAACAACCAAACTCTACTTTGATAAAAGCACGTAATTAGTTTATTTTCTGTTTCTGAACTGGGGATAAATTGAGGATTAACTAATCTTATGGCATCTGGAAGCCATTTTTTGAGTAAATAATCTTCTAAGCTCATCCCTTGCAAGCTACCGAGAGATATAAAGATGGGTAGGTTTTGGGTATTGTCTTTGATGTGTGAAGCGATCGCACTCAGTAAAGTAGTCTTCCCTGCTCCTGGTTCTCCAACTATAGCAGCGTGCTTGTTTTTTCCTGTCGAACGTTGAGTGATTACCTGTTGCAAAAACTCATCATGTTGATATGTTTTGCTAATAACTTCTTTCTCTAGCTTATAAACCTCTTCTCTATCAACATTCTCATTTCGTCTTTGTTGCTGTTTGCGTTCTAATAAACCCAGTGGAACATGAACATTTACTTCAAATCCCATTGCAGTTGCTTTGCGCCTGATTCGCTGAGATTCTTGCTGCTTTTCTAGCATGGTGTGGCAAACTTGCTTCCAGTTAATATCATCTGTATTAACTGAGCATTGATTTGGATTTAAAACAGGTGCAGGCTGAGAGCTAATAACTACTTCTGGTGAGTTTTCAATCTGTACCACTGACGGTGGTGAACCCAACTCATCCTTTAACTGCTTCACTTCTTGGGCTGCTTTATTGGCATCAATAGCAGTTAGAAGGCGCTCCATGATGTACAGTGAGTGCCGAGTGTAATCATAATCGAATGTATCTATATTATTATGCTTAACCTTATTGCGTACATCCAGCAATTCACTCACTAGGTTACGCTCAGAATGATCAAATCTTTGTAGTATACGAAAAACATCATTCCAATTATCCAAAATTATTTTAAGTACCACTTGAGGGTCGTTCCAGTTGGGAGCATTGTCTTTAATGTGGTATTCCTGTAAAGCAAATCTTGCTTTCTGCAACCAATTTTGTCCGTATTTAGCCTTCATTTTGCGCTGAATAAAAGGTTTAAGCGCTGGTGTTAAAATTTCTCCTAAAGCTTTATCTACTCTATCTTTATTAATATTTTTTTGGCTCTGCATATTTTCAAAGTTAACTTTGTAGTTAATTGTGTGGTGTAAAATCAAATTTATTGGCATACCAGGGGTACTTACAGCAGATTGCAACAAGCGTGAGGTACAGATAATTGTAAGGGCACAACAATGTTGCCCCTACCTGTGTACCTCATTTAGCTTAAAAACGCTGTATATTACCCTGATGTATTTAATAAGCCCAAAATCCACGGGGAAATATCAAAAATTTTCCGACTGCTGAATGTATCCCCCTAATTTCCTTTCTCTACTCCCTGTTGCTCTTGTTTGCAAGTTCCACCAGTCAGGGTATAGTTGTCTACTTGAACCCAGCTATCTTGACCTACAGCCCAAAATCCGGTGAAGATGTTGTATTCAGATTCATTACCTGTGACGAATCGTAGTGTTAAAGGAATGTATTGCGATAATCTACCAAACTTAAGTTCTACAAATGCGTTTTGATTAGCATCTCGCACTCCAAAATAACCATCTGTGACATTTTCAGATGTGCGCACGTAGGCTTTTAACTCATACTCGGTGTTAGGTTGTAGCTTAATCCGCTGGCTAATACTATTCCATCCAGTCACATTTCGCATCGAAACGTTGTTTTGACCAGAATTGCTATTTCCCATACCTCTATCAATGTCAGTTTTACCTTCAGCTACCCAAGGACTGGCGACAATTTGGCTGCTTTGTTCTTCAAAGTCGCCATCGAATAGGGGAGTAGGACAGGAAGCTTTTACTTTAACAGAGCCAAGACACTGGGTAATTCCAATAGTAATAAATAATGTGACTGTGGCGATCGCGAATTGTTTGCTAGTCATTTATGCTGACCTCTTGACTCAGGGTGATTACCCAAGTCAATGAGTATATAATATACTCACGCAATCAGCTTGAGGGAAATTACTGGTTTTACGGATAAAAGCGATCGCGACAAGGGAAGGGGGACAAGGGAGACAAGGAGGACAAATGACAAATGACAAATGACTATTGACAAATTACCTACCATTAGCAATTTTTCTTTCTATAACAGAAATACGTTCTTGGGTTGCAGGATGGCTACTCAAAAATGATGGTTGAGAAGATTGACGAAGTAATTTTCTCAAAAATGCAGGCATAGCGTTTGGGTTATACCCAGCGCGTTTCATATACTGCAATCCCTTATCATCAGCATTAAATTCTGCTTCCCGGCTATTAGGTAAGTCCACAGCCAGCTGATAAGCTATGGCTGTGACAGCACTTTGGTCTAGACCAGCAAGGGACGCTGCACCTTGAGCAAGTTGGGTTTGTTTCAATTTATTGATCAGGTCGTTGTTGCAAATATGAGCAATTTCGTGTCCCATAACAGATGCTAGTTGGTCTTCATTATCCGCAGCATTTAATAGCCCAGTGTGGACGTATACATAGCCACCTGTGGTTGCAAAAGCATTAATACTAGAGTCTCGCACGACATAAAAGCGAAAAGGAATTTGAGAACAGCTACTCGCTTTAGCCAACCTTTGACCAACACGGTTAACGTAAGCATTGGTTTTGGAGTTAGAATCCAGTTTGTAATTTTGTTTTACCTGCTGATGAATATTTTGTCCCAGAGTGACGGTTTGCTGTGGGGAAATGTTGGAAAGTTGCAACAACTGAACACCATTAAATATTAGCTGACCCCAAGGAATTGCACTGGCTGGCGCAAGAGAGGTTGAGCCTACAGCAAAAGCGGTGCCTACACCAAGGATTACAGAAAAACCTTTATGCATTCTCGAATTCATAACCAAAAATCAACAATTTCTAAGTGATGAACAGTAAAATTAAGTTTCTACCTCTGCGTCTAAATTAGGTATTTTTATTAGGAAAAAATCAAAAACTAGGTGATAAAATTGTGTTAGCAAAAAATAAAAAATTTTGACTAATATACTGGATTGAGTTATCTGAATATTCATACTTTAACGAAAAAAATTCTAAATAAAACCAGCATAAAGGAAGAATTTTAGAAGAATTTTACTTGCAACCTAACACTTTCAGTATCAGTCGCCAGCATTAAATAAGTGCGTGAAGAAATCGAAGAGTCTGGACAGCACGACAGCAATGCTTTGCAAAAACCGACAGAGTTTCGGTAAGACGAGCGGCAGGCAATTCGCTTCCGGATAGAGACGATACTTATAGTCCGTAGACTTATAGTCATCTATTGAGGTTTACTGCTGCATGATATGTCAATGCAGCCTAACAAAGACAAAGTGATTTTAAAGCTTTTCGGGGAGCGAGTACGTACTCTCAGGCAGTCTCGTGGCTGTTCACAAGAAGCCTTGGCACTGGCAGCAGGACTGGACAGAACCTATATTGGTGGTGTTGAACGAGGCGAACGTAATATCAGCCTGATCAATATTCAAAAGATAGCTTGTGCTCTTGAGGTGTCTGCTGCTGATTTGCTTCAGTTTCAGCAGGATGGAGATTTATGAGAGAACCTGCCTCAAATGGATTCGTAAATTCAAGTGCATTGGAGCGTATCGGTTTAAGCCATGACATATTACAAGAAGCAATTAGGGACACTTACCAATTGCTTGATCAGATAGATGCAACGCTTGAAATAGCGGGAGTTTTTCCATTGAGTCAGACGGTTGAGTTAGCCAATTTATCCTCAATGATTGGAAACATCTTCGCTTCAGCTATAGCAAAACATTCAAAGAATTTGCTCAGACGTAACGGACCTCATAAATATCCTGATTTGCTAACAACCGGGATTTCTCTGCAAGTGCCAAATATGGAACTAAAAATGGCTCTTGAGACTAATAAACCCAAAGGGCATCTTGCAAAAGAAGGACATTATCTCACATGCCGTTACGTCCTCTGTCAGTCTGATGGTTCTTTTAAAATTGGAAAGGAGAACCGTGGCATCAAGCCCTACATTTGGGAAGTACGCTGTGGTTATTTATTGCGAGAACATTTCAACATTAGCAATACAGAAGGTGATTCAGGAAAAACTGCTGTCGTAAATGCTGCGGGTATGGAAATTCTGGAAATAGTTTACTGCGACCTGGAACGTGCTCCTCTCTCACATAGAGGTAAAGCATATCAGAGATATCAAAAGCTTTTTGAGTAATATTAGTCACTCTCCAAAATCCCTTGTGCTATGATGCGTCCGAGTAATGGTGGTACAGCATTTCCAATTTGCTTGACAATCTGAGATCTTGTGCCAATGAATTCAAATGTATCGAAAAAACCTTGCAAACGTGCGCCCTCGCGTGGTGTTAATGCACGATCTTGGGTAGGGTGAATGCAACGATTTGAAGCTGGATGAACAAAATTAACAGTTAAGGTTACGCTTGGTTCTTCAGGGTTTAATCTGCTATAGCAAGAACTAAAACCGCTTGTGACTGTTCCTGGTGGTAAAGCATAAATATTTGCACCTGCTTGTCGAATTATTTCTAGCATTCGAGCAGAGTGATCTGTTGCTTCATGCATCGTCAATTGGTGTGCTTGATTGCGAATGAAAGTTTCGTATGATGTCAATTCAATATTCTCTTGATATGCGATCGCTCGTTCTCCAGCCTTAACAGGGGGAAGATCGTGAATTGCTTCATTAATCGTAATGGCAGGCTTTAGTTCTTGGGAAAATAGTCTTTCTGGTGGTTTAAGAACAAACTCTTGTTTCCCAGCCATACTCCGATGTTCGCACCAATGGGTAGGTTGATTCCATTTGAAAGGTTTACCTTGTCGATTCCCAACAATAATAAGACGCTCTCGACGCTGCGGTAATCCATAGTAAGCAGCATTTAGAACTTTATAGCTGGTTCGATATCCGATTTCTTCAAACGCTCCGATAATGGCTCTTAAGGTTTGTCCTTTGTTATGTGTCAGCATCCCCACTACATTTTCAAAAACTATCCATTCAGGCTGTAGCTCATGAACTATTCGACAGAATTCTTCTGCTAAGTTATTTCTAGGATCATGGCGTTCTACATTCCGAAATGGACGAATAGACGAAAAACCTTGACAGGGAGAGCCACCTACAATCACAAATGGGCGAGGATTCTCATGATCCAAAACATTAGTAGAAATAGTCCGAATATCTTGACCATAGGCATTTGCAGCAACATGATTGCAAGAAAATGTCTGTAATCGATCGCTTAGAAGATCAACACCAGCAACTACCTGAAATGCCTCATGCATCTCAAAACCAAATGAGAATCCGCCAACTCCACAAAACAAATCAAGAACAGCTTTTTTTCTAGCATCCGGATTTCTTTGACGTGGAATTTTTATATTGCTTTCGGGTCGGCCTGTAACGTAACCTTCACCTGTTAAAGGATGTTCACAAAGTTTGTTTTGACCGACTATGAGTTGCGCCGCGTCTATCTCCAAACAGTAGGATATCTGCTGAAGTAGCTTTTTTGAAGGCATAACAAGCCCCCGTTCTAGTTTCATCAGCTCATGTAGAGAAATCCCAACAGCAGAAGCAAGGTCACGCTGTCGCATTTTGCGGATTTGTCTTGCCGAGCGAATATCTAAGACCATACCAATCCAAATACTACGTACAGGTGGGAATATAGTGATGATATATATAGTCATCACTTTCATCAAGTTACTGCTGGATTTTGTCAACCTCGGTTTCCTAACGATAACTTTTCAACGGCATCTGGATGTTAGTGAAATTGTCCCAGAGACAGACCAAATCTCTTTTGACTCTGGAGTCACTTCTATTGCTGACCCCGACAAGTTTTAACTAATTTGTTTTGCGATCGCACCTTGAACAAGCTGTTTCAAACCCATACATTACTGTAGGGGTTGTTAAATGTCCCAACAACTTACTAGAGTGAATTAATAACAGTGCAGTCAGGAAGCGGTTAGGAATGGATTATCGGGATGCTGGGGTTGATGTTGAGGCTGGGCGAGCCTTTGTAGATCAAATTCGCAATTTGGTTCACAGTACTTTTAGAAAAGAAGTTCTTGGTGGACTGGGTGGTTTTGGTGGTTGCTTCCAGCTTCCTGGGGGTTTCCGGGAACCAGTGTTAGTTTCGGGAACAGATGGTGTCGGTACAAAGCTGAAAATTGCTCAAGTTCTTAACCGCCATGATACTGTCGGTATTGATTTGGTGGCGATGTGCGTCAATGATGTGCTGACATCAGGGGCGGAACCATTGTTTTTCTTAGATTATTTGGCCACAGGGAAGCTGGAGAAAGAACAATTAACGGAGGTTGTTGCGGGTATAGCCTCTGGATGTAAACAGGCTGGTTGTGCTTTGCTGGGAGGAGAAACAGCAGAAATGCCTGGTTTCTACCAAGTGGGTGAGTATGATTTGGCGGGATTTTGTGTGGGGATTGTCGAAAAAAGCCAAATGTTGGATGGTTCTCAGGTACAAGTAGGAGATGTGGCGATCGCTCTTGCGAGTGCTGGTGTCCATAGTAATGGCTTGAGTTTAGTCCGGAAGATTGTCAGCGATGGCGGATTCGCTTGGAGTGAACGCCCAGAATTATTAGGTGGCGAAACGATCGCCGAAGCTTTCCTAACACCAACGCGAATTTACGTCAAACCTGTGCTAGCTGCACGTCAAGCAGGGTTAGATATTCACGGGATGGCGCACATCACAGGTGGTGGTTTGCCAGAAAATTTACCTAGATGTTTAGGAACAGGTCAAGCAATTAAAATTAACCCCAATAGTTGGGCGATTCCACCTGTATTTAAGTGGTTGGCTGAAGCCGGAGGAGTGAGTGCCGAAGCAATGTATAATACCTTCAATATGGGTATTGGCTTTGTGCTATTGGTGTCACCCCAGCAAGTAGAACAAACAATTACTTACTTTGAATCACAAAATATTCCCGCTTTTGCGATCGGTGAAGTAATTACTGGTGATAATTCACTAGTGGGATTGCTTAGTTAAATACAGAATATCAATATAAGTAAATCAACTAGATTGAGGTTTAGTATGGGGAAATACTTTACTAAACCTCAAAGTGACTAAACTAACTGCAATGATAGTTTGGCAGTATTTGTTACATATTCTGATAATTGCAATTGAATATACTCATGGCCGTCAGCGTTAATATTTGCTAACGTAGTCTTAACATATTGCAAAATTTGCAGTGAATTCGAGAAAATACCTACCAGCACTAGCAAGAGCGTGTTGGTGGTTTCTCATCTGGAGATGTGTAGCGTGTTGGGGTATTTAGAACCATGTATTTTTTATCTCAGAGGGGGTTATGGTTGTAAATTTAGCTCGGAATTTTGCTTCTACGGAAATTTTAAAGCAAGTATTTGAGAATATTGATGCTCAAAGTTGCCCGACATTATTTAACTTTCATCTGCATACTGTCCATTCTGATGGCAAATTACAACCACATGCCTTAATGGAACAAGCGATCGCGATCGGATTAAAAGGACTGGCTATCACCGATCATCATAGTATTGCTGGTTTTCAAGCAGGAAAAGCTTGGTTAGAAGACTTCAGGTGGAATCATCCAGGTGCAACAATTCCCCACCTGTGGAGTGGTGTGGAAATTAATGCCAATCTTTTAGATATTGAAGTGCATATTTTGGCTTACTCTTTTGAGCCTGAACACAGCAGCATGAAACCCTATTTGCAAAGAAAAATTACCACAGGTAAAGAATATCAAGCAAATAACGTGATTGCTGCGATTCACGAAGCTGGAGGTTTAGCTGTACTAGCCCATCCAGCGCGTTACAGGCGATCGCACTTCGATTTAATTCCGGCGGCTGTAAATTTGGGAATTGATGGCGTGGAAACTTTCTACGCTTACAACAATCCTCACCCTTGGAAACCAAGTTATTTGGAATCAGAACAGATACAAAATTTGGCTGGACAATACAATCTTTTCAATACCTGTGGTACTGATACCCACGGTTTAAACATACTCCAGCGTTTGTAATCATGCAGCTAGATTGCTTTCAACTCCTGGTTTAACCAGCCAGGGGCTTTTACCACATTTAGATTAGGTCGTCGCGGATAATTGTTAATCCTAAAGCTTTATAAGCAGTCAGCATTTCATTAGATACTGTCGGTGCAGTGACAAGATAAGTTAGTGCATGAATGGACTCCACTACATAAGCAGCAGCTGTGTCTAATTTTTGTGCTGTCACTAATCCTACTACCTCAGCCGAGCCAGCAATCATGGCGCGTTTAACATGGGCTTCGTCTAAGTTTGGTACGCTAATCCCCACCTCTGGATGTAAACTGCACACTCCTAACATGCACAAATCTGCACGAATCATCCGTAATGACTCAATGGTAACTGTACCGACGTTGACTAAGGCTTGTTTGTAGAGTTTTCCACCCAACATCACAACTTCTATATTTGGATGTTCGGCTAAAGCGATCGCAATCGGTGGACTATTTGTCACGACTGTAGCTTGCAAATCTTGGGGTAAATGACGGGTTACCTGAAGAGTAGTTGTCCCCCCATCTAATATTACTACCTGTCCGGGACAAACTAATTTGGCAGCGGCTCGGGCGATCGCTTCTTTTTCTTTCGGTGCTTGTTTTTGGCGATCGGCGTAACTGGCGGTAGCTGGGGAAGCCAGCAGTGCGCCACCATGTACGCGCACTAAAAGTCCCGCTGCTGCAAGTTCCCGCAAGTCCCGACGAATCGTATCCTCAGAAACCTTCAGCACAGCACTAAGTTCCGTTGACAGCACCTTCTTATCACGATGCAGAATTTCTAAGATAAATTGTCGGCGTTCAGCAGTCAGCATAATTATTTTTCCGGAAGTTGCGTTTTTGGTCTTGAAACTGCACGTTTGTGAGTTTATACTTATAACATCAAGTTTCAATGACATAGACGACAACAACTAGATTGAACTTCCAAACTTTTTCCTTTCCGGACAAAGGTTTGGAGACATATCTGGATGTAGTCTATTCATTTAAAAATAGCGGTAATGTGCAGGTTTTTGGACATTTAACCGTAACTTCAATTGCATTCAAGCAAATTCAGGCACAGTTAAACGTATTAATTGTGCCACTTGGGCCTATGCCAACTCAAGCCACATGGTTCAATAATGGTTTCTAGTGGGCTACTTTTGCTTGGGAAACGATTGGATATCGATTTTTCGTTATTTGCTCATGTGGTAGGTCTGTTCAAATTAGTCCTTATTCCGGAAAATAGCCATGACTATTGCTAAGACCCAATTTCCCATTGATCTCGGTGCTTACAAATATTTAGCACTCAATCCCGCCAATGCTACTCTGACGGCACAACAGCGAGACACTCTCAAGGCGAATATTCAACTTTGTCGAGATGCGATCGTCTTTTTTACAGCCACAGGTGCGGCTAGAGGAGTGGGTGGTCACACTGGTGGGCCCTACGATACAGTCCCAGAGGTGATGATTCTGGATGCTTTCTTCCGGGGTGCATCTGAGCAATTTGTGCCAATTTTCTTTGATGAAGCTGGACATCGTGTTGCTACTCAGTACCTCATGGCGACGCTACATGGTGAATTACCAGCAGAACAACTCCTACGCTATCGAGAGGCACATTCACATTTACCAGGACATCCAGAATTAGGGCTAACGCCTGGTGTAAAATTTAGCTCTGGACGCTTGGGTCATGTGTGGCCTTACGTAAATGGGGTGGCAATGGCGAATCCCGGTAAAGTGGTTTTCTGTCTTGGTTCCGATGGTTCCCAGCAAGAAGGTAACGATGCGGAAGCGGCGCGGTTGGCGATCGCTCAACATCTCAATGTGAAGCTGATTATTGATGATAATGATGTGACGATCGCGGGTCATCCTTCTAAATATTTACCTGGCTTCACCGTCGCCAAAACTCTAGAAGGTCACGGGTTAAAAATACTTGAGGGAGATGGGGAAGATTTAGACGATTTATATCGCCGTCTTTGTGAAGCTGTGAATACACCAGGCGCGATCGCACTCATCAACAAACGCCCCATGTGTCCTGGAATTGAAGGCTTAGAAGGTTCCACCCACGGACATGATGTGATTTCCGTCGATTTGGCGATTAAATATCTCGAATCTCGGGGACAAACTGCGGCTGTGGAATACCTCAAGAGTATCGAGAAACCCAAGCAAACCTATACATTTCTCGGTTCTAGCGATAAATGGGGTGCTAACCGCAATGTCTTTGGGGAAGCTATGGTAAGTGTCCTCAGCCGCATGAGTGAAGCAGAACGCAAGGAAAAAGTCTTAGTTATTGATAGCGATTTAGAAGGCTCATGCGGATTGAAGAAAATCCATGATACCTATCCCGAAATTTTTATCCCCTCTGGCATCATGGAAAGGGGTAACTTCTCAGCTGCGGCTGGATTTGGGATGGTAAAAGGCAAACAAGGTATTTTCGCCACCTTCAGCGCCTTTTTGGAAATGTGCATTTCCGAAATCACGATGGCTCGGCTGAACTATTCCAACGTCCTGTGTCACTTTTCTCACGCAGGTATCGATGACATGGCGGATAACACCTGTCACTTCGGTTTAAACAATATGTTTGCCGATAATGGCTTGGATGACGGCTATGAAACAAGATTGTACTTTCCCGCAGATGTTAATCAAATGACAGCCTGTGTGGAAACTGTGTTTTCCGATCCTGGATTGCGGTTTATTTTCTCTACCCGTTCCAAAGTGCCCAATATCTTGGATAGTAAAGGTAATGACTTCTTTGGCAGTGGTTACAAATTTGTCCCTGGTAAAGATGAAGTTATCCGCGAAGGCACACAAGGTTATATTGTGAGTTTTGGTGATGCTTTATATCGTAGCCTTGATGCTGTAGAACGCCTCAAGCAGGAAGGATTAGACGTAGGTTTGATTAACAAACCTACTTTAAACGTAGTGGATGAAGAAGCGATCGCTAAAATTGGCAAAGCACCCTTCGTTCTGGTGGTAGAAGCCTTCAACCGTCGGACTGGCTTAGGTAGCCGTTTTGGTTCCTGGCTGTTAGAACGTGGCTTGACTCCCAAATATGCGCACCTGGGAACGCATAAAGAAGGTTGCGGTGGTTTGTGGGAACAATACCCACATCAAGGTATTGATCCTGTGAGCATTATTAACAAGGTGAAGGAATTACAATAATTCGTAATTCGTCAACCAATTTTGGATTTTGGATTTTGGATTTTAGATTAAAAATTCCTCAATCCAAAATCTAATATCAATTTGAAAAAAGAATGAGACAGATGCATCTTTACCGGCGGCGAAACCCCCGCCTTTACCACAATCTACATGTCACGATCATTAATTGAATCGTTATAAAATCCGGTAATTACAAATGACCAATGACAAATGACTAATGACAAATTACAAATTACGAACAATCACCAAACATTCATTTGGCGCCTTACTCAACATCTCTGGAAACGCTGGAGTATAGTTACCATCTGCATCCACAACTTTACGAAGTGTATAATCGCCAAGTCCAGGAAACATGCCGAAAAAAATGTTCTTGCGATACCAAATATCGCCATTTGGAGAATTTTCGTCTTGGATCATGGTAAAATTTAATATCCACTTGGGAATTGTCAACCCAAAAGCAAAAGCCATGATTTGCGATCGCTGCAAAGTTTCATCTTCAAACTGAATTTTGTAGGTAAACCGAGCTATTTGGGCACCAATAAGTAATAGCCATCCAGCAAATGAATTATGAAAAGTCCACTGCAATGGAGCAAAGACAGGTAGAACTAAGCTCAGGGTTTGGGTGTCCCATTCTAAGTTGTACATGGTGATGCAAGTATCAGGAAGGGGATTGCCATCCATAAAGAATACACCCTTGAGGGGCGTTGGTAACTTTGTTTCGGCGATGGGAATCATCCAGGTTGCAATATTGTCGAGTTGCTTTTTCTCGATTGGTTCAATCATAATAGCGGCTAGGGGCTAGGGGCTAGAGAAGAAAGATTTTACATGAACTCGTTGTGTGATTTATCACATTATCTGATATCTTGCACCTTTACGGGTAATTACTTGTTGTGAAAATAAAAGTCATTAATTTAACAGGATAAAACTTGGCATTTTTAGTCCATTACAATGGACTTCAATACTTTTCGCTCAAGGTGAAAGGGTTAGGGTTAAAGGTTTTTTCATTCCCCTTTTTCCCCTTAACCGAAAAGTATTGGGATGTCTCCTATCTATGAGCAAAGCCTTGTAGGACTAAATTATTAGGAGTAACAGCAGTTACTTTTTCAAAATCCCACTTAACCTCTGTAAATGAGTTCCATTGATAATTTTTCAACAAATACAGACAGAACATTTTTATTATGCCAATTGATAATGATCTGCCAGGACAAACTCGCTCATGTCCCTCGCCGTTCCAAGATACAATATCAGAGAAATCTCGCGTTAAGTCAAAATCATCTGGATTTTGATATCTTTGCGGATCTCGATTAGCAGTAAAGATAGAGCCAAGCAACCGAGTACCTTTTTGGAATGGACATTGTTTCCCACCGATTTCAACTGTCCCCCTTTCTGTAGTGAGTTGGCTAACAAATCGCACAGGTGGATAAAGACGCGCCGTTTCCAAAATTACTTTATTGATGAGTGTTGACTGTTCTATCGCGTAGCCGCTGGGAGTATTGTTTCCATCCCAAACAGCATTAATCTCTGCTTCTACATCATCTCTTAAGCTATCATTGAGGCAGAGAACACCAATTACAGATCCCAAAAGCGCACTTGTACCAGCAGTGCCGGCAATATGAATCATATCGAAGATGCTGTTAGCAATTTGGTGTTCGTTCAACTGATACTGGGCAGCAATTTGCATGTATGATGCCCATTTTGGCGATTGTTTGTATCGCTCGATTAACCGCTGACGATGACGAATGTTTGGTGCTGTTTTAAAAGACAGGAGATACTTGCTCACGAAATTTGGCAAGGATGAGAGAACCAAACCTTTAATATAAGCAGCCGATGCAGTGATTTCTTCCTCAGATAATGAAATCTGGAAAACAAGTTGGTGCAAAATCGCTAACATCATCTTAGGCAAATCATTGCCGATGTGTAACTGATTTTGTGTCGCCGCTTTTGACAAGGATTGATCGACTAATTGTCCTAAAAACTCTGCCTGTGCAGATGGATCTGGTAATGCTTGCAAGAACACAGCACGAACTCCTGTGTGTTCATTACCATTCATTCCCAAGCTCAATGGATTGTTGAGCATGTAGCTAGAAGCTAAGATTCTAATGATACCTAAATCATTTCCCCGCAATTGCGGCTCGACTTGCATTAGTTCCTTCACCTGAGAGTGAGAGGAATGCATAATCGCCTGATCTACTGCAAAAAATTTGTCTCCGATATTGTCCCTGCGGATGTAAAGAAAATCCCTCCATGCCTTCAGCAATATCGAGCCATCCAGATAATAAAAAACCAAGCGCAGCAGCTTGCCAATCGGAGTGTTATAACCAACTTTGGCGAGAAGGCGTGAAAGCCTAATTTGGCGGTTGTGGCCTTTGAGAATTTTTTCTTTGAGTTCCATAATGTTCTCTATCTAGGGCATGGGGCATGGGGCAACTGTATTTACACAAATGACAAATGACAAATGACCATTTAAATATTAATGCTCTGAGGAATTTTGGAAGGGAGCAGATACTCATAGGGTGGACGGTTCAAGTTGCGCTGATTGATGGTATTTTCAACTTGTTGCAGATTTTCCTGGAACCCTTGCAAAAAGGGTTTTACGCGCGCGTCAGTAAAGTATCCCTGCGGATATTCACCGAGTTTATTAAAATATACTGAACCCAGCAACGCCAGCAGGTTGTATTGTCGTTGCGACTGATCTAGGGGTGAGAGCAAATTGAAGTAGTCTTCCTCAGTAACTTCTCCTTGGAGAGTTGAGGCGGGTAAATAACCTGCCAAAGGTGTGGAGCCGGCATAGCCCATTAAATCTTTCTGGGGAAAGTTAACGGCTGCATGTTGGGCGCTGGCGGTGAAAATGATCAGCGTTACGGCATCAACTAGGTATTCTCGCGTCTGGATACGTCCATCTTCCCCAAACTCGCTAATGCGTCCACCTTCATACGCTTGAACTTCGGCAGCCCATGATTGCAAAGCGGCATCATTTTGAATTTCTTTATCTGTAGGGTAGTAAAGTTTGAGGTAGTCGGCAACCCATTGATGAATGGCATCCCAGACTAATAGGGCATCATCTCGGTAAGGATAAACAGGTAGCAAATTGCGATCGCCTACACCGCGCTGCTCGAATTGCTTTGGTAACATGGCACCGTTGAAGCCATAGCTTTGCAATCCCTTCACGGCTAACACTCGTGAGTTATCAATTGTCGATGATAGCAATCTATCTACCCCACCGCCACGCGCAATCAGAATTCTTTGGGCGGCATCATTGATCGCTAAAGTACCTACAAAATGGGGGCGTAGCAGTAAACTCAGGGGGTGTGTACCTGGTAGTTGTCGATAGGTAGCCATGACAAAAGCACCGACAAACAAGTGGGTTCTGGCTAGGTGGGTAACAGGTTCATGGAAGTTAGCATCGGCTATTTGCACAATTGTTTTGGCAAACAACCAAGTGTATTTACCAGAGTTAGGTGTAATAATTGGGTAATCGGGGCCGGGAGTTTGCCCACATTGAATGGCTATTGGGCGCAGTAAACGATCGGGACTTGAGCCTTTGGGTACAGCAAACAGTGCTAGGGGCGCATAGACATATTTTTGGGCTTTTGGGTGTGTACCATTGAGCGCACCCGCAAAAATTCCATAATCTGCGAGGTAAAGTCTTCCTTCTTCCCCAGCTGCTTGTAATGAATCGTCGCTTCCCATGACGGCTTGGTAATGCTCATCCGTGACAGGAAAGCGATCGCTTGTGCTGGTTACTCTCTCAATCATCACTGGATTGTACCCAGCTACCCGCATATAGGCAAATACTTCATCTTCTTGAAAAGTTTTGGCGATCGCCGGGACTCCAATGATCGGGAACAACTTTTCGTACTCTGTCAGGTTGGTTACATGTCCTGTAGGCTGTCCTTCATACAGCATTTCAATTACCCGATTCAGAGTATCTCTGAGAATCTGGACTCCGTTGTCCTTGAGAATAGAAAAAAACAGATCGTCAAGTTCGTGAAAATCTTTGGATATTCCTTTAATCAAAAACTGGGGGATAATTTGCAGCAGCCTAGCAATAATGCTGATATTTAAAGGAATCGCTCCCTTGAATAAGGCTTCCAAAATAAACAATTTCACATCATCACGAACCGACTTAGAACCGCGATTACCTCGGTTGGTAATCAAGGTATTGACAAAAATCATCCGTAACTGCTGGGCTAACAAAAAATACCAGCTAGTGGAGAATTTTTCCCCTGGAGGTAGCTCATCCACCATCGCCAGGGGTGGAATATGGCTATAGTTATATCGATATTCCTGCCTAGCTATCTCCAGGCTTTGAGTAATTGGCAGACTTATCAAATTATCTGGTGATGAAGCAGTCATGGACATTCTTGCATATATTATTCAAAGAGAACTTCAAAACAGTTAGCTCTGTCTCGTAGAGCTTATCGAATATTTTGCCCTAGTGGTCGTTATTCACAGGTTGTGTTGCAAAAATTTGTATGGAACAGAACTCTGGTATAGATTACAGGTAATTATGCCGCTATTCCAGAAATTTTGGCGATAAACTTAAAATTACGTTTTACCACAAGTTAATGCTTTGTTAACCTTGCTTGTTTTACCCTAGCATCTACAAACAGCGATCGCATTTGCCAAAGCTAGTGGTTCATCGCATTAATTTTGCACAGTTGCAAGATCCCCGACTTCTTTTAAGAAGTCGGGGATCTAAACACGCCCGACTCATGTACTAGGCAAAACATAGGTGAAAAATATACTATTTTGGAGCAGTTTTGATGTTAAATGCAGTACAGACTATCAGTATCTTTCAAAAACAACCAGATCCGAAAATATTTGCCGCCGGACAAGTAATATTTGAGGTGGGAGAACCTGGAGATTGTATGTATGGTATTATAGAAGGCTCGGTTGATATATTAGTTGATGGCAAAATTGTAGAAACAATTACAGCCGGAGAAGTTTTTGCGATCGGCGCACTTGTAGGTGTAAAAAATAGAACTTATACAGCTATTGCCAAAACCGATTGTCAACTTGCTTTTCTTGATGAACAAAGGTTTCTGTTTGTAGTGCAAGAAACTCCCTTGTTTGCTCTGCAAGTGATGAAAAACTACTCAGAACGTCTGACTCGTGTAGAGCGATCGCTCTCTAGTCTTTCATTATAATAAATCATTCGTGAGAAGTAAGATCCCCGACTTCTTTGAGGATAGTGCTGGCGAATGGCGGGTTTGATCCTCAATATTGATCGCTTACCCAACATACCGCCCGCAGGCTAGAAGCCACTGGCTAACGCTACAAAGCCTACCTTCGTAGGCTAAGAAAATTTAGCCCACGAAGGTGGGCTTTGTTCAATTAGCCCCACCCTTCCAGGGTGAGGGCGGGATTTCGGGATCAGTGAGGGGTCTTACTCCTGATTCGCCAGCAGCATCCTTTGAGAAGTCGGGGATCTGGAAGGCGATCGCTTGAACGCACCTGATAATTAAATCTTTAGTTGATAAAATAAAAAGAAACCACTGACTAACAATGGTTTCAAATTGACAAAAAAGAGTCAATAGTCATTGGTCATTGGTCATTTGTTATTTCTCCCCTGTCTTCCTTGTCCCCCTTCCTTTCCCTCATCCCCCTCATCCCCTACTCACTCCAGTGGATTACTATAGGCACTAAAGCCATAAGCTAAAGTTTCTTTCCAAGCATCTGAAGGTTTGAGACTTTGATTAATTGCTTTAGCAAACGGGACTGGAATACCTTTGATGGTTTCCGGTAAAATTGCATATTCTGTTGTTGGTTCAACTGTATATTCTGGACACTTGGTTTTGATTCCAGCATTATTCAACATTTCCTGAATTTCTATCGCTGAATATTGCTTGAGATAAATGGGGTTTTTCCCAAATATATTCAGATTTCTAATGAAATTATGAATGATATGGGAAGGACAAGATTTGTTATGGAAAGAATGGTTAAAAACGAACATTCCCCCAGGCTTGAGGACGCGAAATATCTCAGTCAATAAGTTTCTTAACTGCACATCTGGTATATGCATAAATACACAGTTAGAAATTACTAAATCGACAGAATTATCTGCTAAAGGTAATACTTCTGCGGAATTACAAATTATATTAAATTCTGCCTCTGGAAAAAAGTCATACTCTTGCTTAACTTTGATTAATCTTCTTAACAAAGATTCAGAAATATCAATAGCATAATATTTTTGACATTGCAGATTTTTAGCTTTGGAAAGATGTAAGGGCGCACGTCCGTAGCCACAACCAATTTCCAGAACAGAATCAACAGATTTATTCATCGGAAATTTATTCCAAGTCCCCCCAGGTTTACCACCTAACAAAGTGTAATCTTGTTTAATTGGTGATGTTTCTGCTACCTGCTCAATTTTTTGGGAACCATAGTATGTCTTACCAATTGCATCCCATTTTTGTTTATGTTCAGTATTTTTTAAATCTTCATAGTTTTTCGGAAAATAAATGCCATCCCGCAGATGAAATTCACTGAGACTAATTCTAGGTGTTTCTAATTGAGTCATCGGAGTATTTTTTTGATGTATAACTAGATATTTTTCTTGTTATACTCCTACCCAATAATTAACCGCAAGTGTGATTTTATCTAAATTATAGCAGTCCATTAGCTCCCTGACTTTTTGGATAAGTCGGGGATCTGGAAGGAGCGAATTTAAAAAAATCATCTAAGATTAATTACTTGAAAATGCAGTGGACTGCTGAAAAAAAATCTGTTAAGCAACGATATTTTTTAAATATTCTCAAATAAAATCATTGTCAATTATCAGTAATTTTACTATCAGACAGTTAAATTGCTTTACAAATACTTTAAATTTAATTATAGACGACAATGATCGGAGACTGTGCGGTAATGAATGAAGAGTCACAACAAAAACGGGTAGTAGTTGTAGGCGCAGGTTGGGCTGGTTTAGGCGCAACCTACCACTTAGCAAAACAAGGATATGATGTGACGCTTCTAGAAGCAGGGCCTTATCCTGGGGGATTGGTTGCTGGTTGGAAAACAGCCGCAGGACGTTCTGTAGAAGCGGGTATACATGGCTTTTGGTATCCTTACAGAAATATTTTTGCACTCATCAATGAATTAGGAATTAATCCTTTTACATCATGGACTCGTTCTGCGCAATATTCCCCTGCGGGTTTGGAAGTGGAATCGCCAATTTTTCAAGAGTTACCACGTCTTCCTTCACCACTCGGAACTTTCCTCTACACTCATTTTCAGCGTCTACCATTAATAGATCGTTTGAGTGCCTTACCTTTACTTTATGCTGTAGTTGATTTTGATAATTCTCATGAAGCATGGCGGCGTTATGACTTTGTCACGGCGCGAGAATTATTCAAAGATTTTGGTGTGTCGGCGCGACTTTATAAAGAAGCATTTGAACCAATGTTATTGGTAGGATTGTTTGCTCCTGGCGAACAGTGTTCAGCCGCCGCAACTTTAGGAATGCTGTACTTTTTTATTCTGGCACATCAGCCTGATTTTGATGTGGTTTGGTGTCGGGGAACTGTGGGAGAAAAAATATTTCGCCCTTGGGTAGAAAAAATTGAAAAAGCTGGTGCGAAAGTTTTATCGAAACGGCGAGTAACTGACTTAATAGTTGATAGTAATAATCAAGCCAAGGGCGTGGTTTGTGATGATGAAGTGTTTGATGCTGACGCTGTGATTTTTGCCGTTGGTGTGACGGGAATGAAGAAAATTGTTGCCAATAGCCCCAGTTTACAAAGTTGTGAAGAATTCCGCAATTTAAATAATTTGGGAGCAATTGATGTTTTAGCAACGCGGTTATGGTTTGACAGCCAGATAAATATTCCTCGTCCTTCTAATGCTTGTTTTGGATTTGATGATACTACAGGATGGACATTTTTTGACTTAAATGCCCTGCATGATGAATATAAAAATGAATCAGGAACGGTAATTGAAGCTGATTTTTATCACGCTAATCAATTTCTCAATTTAAGTGATGCGGAAATTGTGCCCATAGTGCAGCGTTATTTAGCAACTTGCGTCCCCGGTTTTCGCGAAGCAAAGGTGATTGATAGCAGTGTCATTCGCCTAGCAAATGCGGTGACTCATTTTGCGCCAGGAAGTTATCGTCATATGTTACCAGCCAAGACAAGTTTGGCGAATGTATTTATGAGTGGCGATTGGATTGTTAACCGTCATGGTTCATGGTCGCAGGAAAAGGCTTATGTTACTGGCTTAGAAGCCGCGAATTTGGTAGTGTCCTATTTAGGAACAGGTCAGCCATCTGTGATTTTACCAGTAGAAGCAGATGAAGCACATATACAAGTAGCGCGATCGCTCAACCAAACAGTGCGTCATCTAAGCAAATCCATTATGCCTAATTTTTGGTTACCTTAGCAGCCAGCTTGGGCATGGGGCATTGGGCATTTGTAAGACTCCCACACTGCCCACACTCCCCATATCTCCCTAGCCCCTAGCCGCTCATGGGTGACTTAAATAATAGTTAAGCTATAACAGCAAAAGGTAGTTTTGGATATTAAGAAGTGCGAAGTCGTCAATTCCTTTATATCTTGTTTGCCATTAGCTTAGTTGGTATACTAGGCTTTTCTTATATATCAGAGCGATCGCCTATCGGTAAATGTTATAAAAGTGGCTTTTTAAATTTTAGTCAAAAATATTACATTCAACCCGAAAAAATAGTTATTCAGCCTTGGCGTGGTCAGCATCATGTCTATGGCATTTTTATGATTCCAGATGAATATATACATGACTATTTGTTGCAATTTAAGTTACCAGGAGACAGGACTTACTGTGGAACTGTGTACTCTGGTATTAGTACTGATTTACAAAGTATCAGTTTGCCACCAGGTAATTACTTAGTTACGGGATTTGTAAATACAAGGTTGGCTTTGTTGCTGATAGCACAAGGAAAGCTAGATTACTTACAACAACCAAGTAATTGGAAATTGGGAATTGGGGATCAGAGGGAGTTCAGGGGAAGAGGGGGAAGAGGGAGATGAGGGAAGGGGGAAGGGGAAAGGGGGACAAGGGGGACAAGGAGGACAAGGAGGACAAGGTCGATAAAAAAGAAATACCCAATGCCCCCATGCCCCATACCCATTTAAACCAACATCCCTGCAATACAAGCAGTGATAAAACCTGCCAGTAATCCGCCAATCATGGATTTTACACCCATACGCGCTAGGTCATGTTGGCGATCGGGTGCTATACCTGCAATACCACCTACAGTAATTCCTATAGAGCCAATATTCGCAAAATTACATAATGCATAAGTGGCAATAATTATCGCCCTTTGGGAAATTTTGCCACTAGCAATCAGGGCCTTTAAATCTAGAAAAGCAATAAACTCATTGAGAATTGTCTTTGTACCCAATAATGCGCCTACTTGCAAACAATCAGCCCAAGGCACACCCATCAACCAGGCTACAGGAGCCATAATAAAAGACAAAATCCACTGCAATGACAACTGCGGTAAACTAACAAACCCTCCCAACCACCCCAGAAAAGCATTGAAGGCAGCTAGTAACCCCAAAAACGCTATGATCATTACCGCAACATTAACTGCTAGCTTCACGCCATCAATTGCCCCTGTAGTAGTAGCATCAATCACATTGATGTAATTTGTTTCCACTTTAAGCTTGGCATGACCAGCGGTTTCTGATATTTCCGTTTCTGGATAAAGCAGTTTTGATACTACCAAGGATGTAGGCGCAGTCATAAAGAAAGCAGCAATTAAGTGTTCTGCTGGTATGCCAAATGACAAATAAGCTCCTAGTACTCCGCCGGCAATTGTGGCAAAACCACCCGTCATGACTGCATGGAGTTCTGATTGCGTCATTTTAGCTATATAAGGCTTAACTATTAATGCTGACTCAGTTGGCCCCAAAAATATATTGCCTGCACAGGATAAGGACTCAGAGCCTGATGTTTTCATCGTCTTCATCATTACCCACGCTAGCCCATTCACCACGCGCGGCAAAATTCCATAGTAATATAAGACACTACTAAAGGCAGAGAAAAAGATAATCGTGGGTAAAACCTGAAAGGCAAATAAATGATCCTTAAAATTTTCGCCAAAGACAAATTTTGCCCCCACATCCGAGAATGCCAAAAAATTGCTGACCACATCGCCTAAAGTTTTAAATATAGTCAAACCACCAGGAGTTTTCAGAATCAGCAGGGCAAATGTAAACTCCAAACCCAAACCCCAGGCCACTGTTCGCCAACGAATAGCGCTACGATTAACAGAGAGCGCGTAAGATATACCTATAAAAACTAATATTCCTAGGGCGGAAATAGCGCGTTCCATAATTAATTCCCAAAAATGCACTGCTGAGACACTTGGTCACAAAGCATACACAAAAATATGTCTTTTTTGACAAATTAGTTTGATAACCTGAAGTTTACTAGATGAGAATTTACTTATGAATCGAGCATTTCGCAAATATCATCGCCAGATTGCTATCATCCTATGTCTGCCCTTGTTTTTGACTGTGTTGACTGGTTTGGGCTACACCATTGTAGATGAATGGTTTGGACAAGGCGAATTAGGGGAATTATTTCTCCGCATTCACACTATGGAAATATTACATTTAGGCAAAATTTATCCGTTGTTGAATGGTTTGGGGTTAATCGGCTTGTTGATTACTGGTATAAGTATGACGGGCTTATTTCGCAAACGTTCAGATTCACATAGCTAGGGGCTAGGGAGATGAGGGAGATGTGGCTCGACTTCGCGGTAGTTGAGCGGAGCCGAAACTCACCAACCGGGGGACAAGGGAGACACACTTCGGCTTCGCTCAGTGACCGGGGGATAACTATTGACTATTGACTATTGACCATTGACTATGGACACGCAAAGCGCAGTCAAAAAAAAAGACCCCCGGTAGTTAGCCGAGGGATTCTGCAAGTCGGTATTGTCGCACAAAGACATTCGCGAACCTCAAGATACCAACTTGACAATTCAAATATCTGCCAAAATGCCAAATCTATATGTTTACAGGATTGTAGACAATCTGCTTGCGATCGCTTCTCCAGCTAAAGCCTTGTTTAATGCTGTATTATGTCTCGGATTAGCACAGCTGACGGTGTTGCTGAAATCAGGGATGAAAGTTTGTCATTAAAATCTTAAAACTATCATTTTTTCTGCCCTGCTGTTGCCTCATGCGTGAGACAAATGATACCGCAAATCTGCAACACTAAAATTTTTATCTTAACAAGTTAGAAGACTCCAGGTGAAGCGAAGCGCAACCTGGGGATGAATAACGGTTAAAAACGAAACACCCTCTTAGACAATATTTCGTACAACGAAATAAGTTTAGGAGGGTAGTTGAGTTTTTGACAACTTTTTGATAATCTACTTAATAGAAATTCAGAAAAAACATGATAGTCTACGAAGCAAAAGCAGAAACCAAAAAACAGCAGTTACTTAAGATAAATGAAGTCTTAAGGACTGCTCTTTTTGTGCGTAACTCTTGCCTGCGCTATTGGTTAGATGGTCATGCAAAAACTGGATTTGATTTAAATAAATATACGAAAGTTCTGTCAGACAATCCTGACTTTCCTTGGGTATCAAAATTGAACTCAACGGCAAGACAGGCAATGGCAGAACGAGCGTGGGCAGCAATCACAAGATTCTTTGATAATTGCCAGAAAAAGATCCCAGGCAAGAAAGGGTTTCCAAAATTTCGGAGATTTCAAACCAGACTATCTGTTGAATACAAGCAAAGTGGATGGTCGCTTTCAGAGTGCCGTCGATTCATAACATTCACACATAAATTTGGTGTGGGAACAATAAAATTAATGGGAACTCGTGACTTAAATCACTATCAAATAAGTCAGATAAAACGGGTAAGAATTGTTCGTCGTGTAGATGGAATATACATTCAATTCTGCATCGACCACGACAGAAAAGAGGAGTTAACACCAACAGGTAAATCTTTAGGCATTGACTTAGGATTAACCAGTTTCTACACCGACTCTGATGGTAATAAAATAGAAAATCCTCGGTATCTCAGAAAGTCCGAAAAGGTATTAAAAAAGGCACAACAAAGATTATCTCGTTGTGCCAAAGGGTCGAAAAATCGTGTTAAAGCACGGAATCGACTCGGAAGGAAGCACCTGAAAGTACAACGCCAGCGTCAAGATTGGTGCGTGAAATTAGCCCAATGCGTAGTGAAGTCGGCAGACATCGTGGCTTATGAGAACTTACAGGTGCGCAATATGGTGAAAAATCATCATCTTGCCAAAAGTATTTCTGACGCGAGTTGGTCAACTTTCACTAACTGGTTGGAATATTTTGGCAAAGTATATGGGCGAGTTGTGATAGCTGTACCTCCTCACAATACGACAATCAACTGTAGTAATTGTGGGCATCCAGTACACAAAATATTGAGTACTAGGACACATATCTGCCGTGCTTGCTCATATATCGATTGCCGAGATATTAATGCCGCAAAAAATATTCTTAACAGAGGATTAGAACTGATTAAAAATACCGATGGGCTATCGGAAATTCACGCTTCTGGAGAGCTTGATCCCTGCTCAAAGAAGGCAACTTCTGCGAGTAAATCATCTCGTGGAAAGAAGAATCCCCGCACATAGCGAAGTGACGTACGGGGAGTGTCAATATGCTAAATTTAATGGAAATTATAATAAGATTGTCCGACGTAACCAGACAATAAAGATTTTTCAGGATAGCTGTTGATGTCAAGCTCAACTGTTAACTCAAAAGCCGATGTTTGGCCTTGTACTTTGTATTTAGTAATCCAAGTATAAATCTTTGACAAAGAGAATCAATTGATACTGCAATAGTTGCAACCTCAGCTTTAAATCAAAAATTATCTTAAAAAAATCTAAAAAACTATGTTAAGTATCTCTGTTAATTTGGGTTTACCGCGTGTACCCAACTTGGTGACTTCTTTACCAGGGCCGCGTGCCCAAGCAATTATAGAACGCGATCGCGCTGTAACTTCTCCTTCCTACACTAGAGATTATCCCTTGGTGGTGGCTAGGGGTGAAGGTTGTATGGTGGAAGACGTTGATGGCAATGTTTTCTTGGATATGACAGCAGGTATTGCTGTTACCAACACCGGACACGCCCATCCAGAAGTTGTGGCTGCAATTCAAGCCCAGTCAGCACAGTTGCTACATATGTCGGGGACTGATTTTTATTATGAACCGATGGTAGAATTGGCGGAAAAATTAGCGGTTCGCGCCCCTTTTCCCCAAGGTGCAAAGGTATTTTTTACTAACTCAGGGGCAGAGTCTAACGAAGGCGCAATTAAACTGGCTCGATATTACACCAAGCGATCGCACATCGTCGCATTTTTGGGCGCATTCCACGGACGCACCTATGGCGCAATGTCTTTGACTGGTTCTAAAGCAGTGCAAAGAGCCAATTTTGGGCCTTTTGTTCCGGGAGTGACTCATATTCCCTACGGCACTCATGCAAGCTTGGATTATCTAGAAAAACAGCTATTCCCGACCATATTACCACCTGAGGAAATTGCAGCAATTGTAGTCGAAGCAATTCAAGGTGAGGGGGGATACATCGTCCCAGAGTCAGGATTTTTGCCACGAATTCGCGATATATGCGATCGCTATGGCATCCTGATGGTAGTAGATGAAGTGCAATCCGGGATGGGACGCACCGGTCGCCTATTTGCGATCGAGCATTGGGGCGTAATGCCAGATATTATAACCACAGCCAAAGGTATCGCCAGCGGTTTACCCTTAGGTGCAATACTCTCCCGCCCAGAATTAATGACTTGGCCTCCTGGTGCCCATGCAACTACATTTGGCGGTAATCCAGTAGCTTGCGTTGCTGGTATTGCCACACTGCGACTGTTAGAAGATGGTTTGATAACTAACGCTTCTCAGATGGGAGAGTTATTACAAGCTGGTTTAACGCAACTGCATCAGAGATTTCCCAGATTATCCTTACCGCGAGGTAAAGGTTTAATGGTAGCGGTAGATTTATTGGATGAAGAAGGTAATCTTGATCGTCACATGCGCGATCGCATAATTCAAGAAGCCTTCTTACGGGGTTTGTTATTACTTGGTTGTGGTAAAGCCGCAATTCGTTTTTGTCCACCTTTAATTATTGATAGCAACCAAATTCAGATTGGCTTAGATATTCTCGCGGATATTTTAGGTTCTTAGGAAGGCAGAAGGCAGAGGGCACAAGGGGGATGAGGAAAAGGAGACAAGGGGGACAAGGAGGACAAGGGGGACAAGGAAGATAAATGCCCAATGACAAATGACAAATGACAAATGACTATTGACAAATAATTATGAAACCCGAACTTGCTATTCATCTTTACTCATTACTGTGGCAAGAATATAGTGCCAGAGTAAATTATGCTCGCACCTATCAGCAAATGATTACAGCGGCTGGTGGGATTGTTGCTAATGATCACATTGCTTTGCGGTCTTTGCGTCTGTCGCTGGATAGCCCAAAAGGTCAGGTTAGCTTGGGAATGGACTACCTTGAACAACTAGCCACAGCTTTGGGTTACGTAGCAGGGGGGGAATATATTTTTCCCGAAACTCATTTATATGCCCGTCATTATACTCACCCGCAGGAAGCAAAATTTGATTTGCCTAAGCTGTTTATCAGTGAGTTAATTGTTGATGAATTGCCTGATAGAATTGCCCAACTCATCCAAAAAACAGTATCTTCACTTCAGGATGAACTCATCTTTTCTGTAACTGATGCTTTACCAGAAGATGGGAACGTAGAAAGTATTGCCCAACAACTCCACAAAATCTTTACTCGTCCTTGGCTACCTCCCCAACGTTCAGTTGTGGAAGAAGTTAACCAAGTAACTCAGTATGGTGCTTGGGTATTGTTGCATGGTTATGCTGTTAACCATTTCACAGGCTACGTCAACCGCCAGAACGCAGCAAAATACCCAGATATTGAGGCTACAGTTAGCGGTTTAGTTAACCTGGGTGTCCCGATGAAAGCGGAGATAGAAGGTAATATTGCTTGGGGTTTGCGTCAAACTGCAACTCAAGCAGTAAAAGAAATGGTAACAGTTTTAGATGATAACAGCGGTGAGGAAATTCAGATTCCTTGGACTTACGCTTATTATGAAATTGCCCAGCGTTATCCTGTAGAAATAGAACCGGGAAAACATATACTGTTTGATGCTTTTTTGGGTAAGAATGCCCAGCAATTATTTGAAATGACGCGGGTTGGTAGTAAGTAAATCTCGTCCATTTTGAAACCTGGAGTAGTGCGGGCATCTTGCCCGCTACAAAGAGCAGGGAGCTATTAAAACTATGGTTCTCAAATATAGATGTAGTTTAATTTTATCAGTGGCGGGGCGACTATTTGTTTGTGAAGTTGCGATCGCATTACAGGTCGATGCAACTCAATTGTAGGGCGATGTTGAAAAACTTAAATGTAGGGTGTGTTGTCGCCAAGCGCCGCACCGACGCACCATTAATGATTCAAGATGCCGTAACTTCAGCAGTAAAATACTCTACAAATAATTTATATTTCTTCACATACATTAGATTTTTCTCGCTGACTTACTGATAAATCAACTTGTTGGTCAAGCTTGATAGACAATATCTGATTGTTACAAAATCCCAAAAAAAATTAGCTAGGGTTGATTTTGACCGTCAACTCGCAGTAAATTACTGATAATAATCCCTAAAATAGCGTTTTTTGCTCCAACAGTAGATATTAAATAGTTTTTATCTGTACAGCTAAATTCCTAAATTATATAAAAAAAATGGTAAAAAAATATACTAGTTAATTTTTTCGTGTCCATTATTTGACAAATTATCAGCTTAAAAGATAGAGGACGCAAAATGAGTTTAATTGGGGTAACGCTGCGAAATCGATATCAAGTTTTTAAATTGTTGGGAATTGGTGGATTTGGTGAGACTTACCTGGCTTATGATTTGGATTTACCCGGTTACCCTACATGCGTAGTCAAGTATCTCAAACCTAAAAATGCAAATCCTGCGATTTTAGAGATTGCTCAAGACAAGTTTGACAAAGAAGCAAAAATTTTATACAAACTTGGTAACACACATCCGCAAATTCCCCAATTATTTGCCCATTTTCTAGAAAACAGAGAATTTTATTTAGTTCAAGAATATGTTGATGGCAATAATTTGGGCACAGAAATTATCCCTGGTTACCGTCAAAGCGAAGCTGACGTATTAAGACTTACGAAGGAAATCTTAGAAGTTTTAGCTTTTGTTCATCAACAAGGTATTATCCACCGAGATATCAAGCCACTGAATTTGATGCGGCGCAAAGATGGGAAAATTGTCCTGATTGACTTTGGCGCAGTTAAAGAAATTGGTGCTTTGCAAGTTAATCCTCAAGGTCAAAGTAGCCTGACAGTAGCAATTGGTACTCCTGGCTATATGCCAAGCGAACAACAGGCGCTTTATCCCCAGTTTAGTAGCGATATCTATGCAGTGGGGATTATTGCTTTTCAGGCTTTGACTGGGTTACAACCTCTCCAGCTACCACGAAATGCTAATGGTGAGATATGTTGTGCTTTGTTCCAAGGCACAGTTAATATCAGCCTTGGCGTTGCAGAATTTTTAGATAAAATGGTGCGCTATGACTATCGCCAGCGTTACCAAGATGCTAATGCTGCTTTGCAGGCTTTACAGCAACAGTTTAATATATCTCAGGCTCAAACATTGGTGCCAGCGCCACCAACAGCTAGGCTAATTTCTTCTCAGTCTGGTGGTGAGGCTTCTATTTTCCAAAAAATTAGGCAATTCTTCCAAGAGTTATTTAGTGAAAGTACACCGGATAATTCCTTTGCATCAACTATTCCGATTACTCAGCCTGCTTTTAATTCTGCCTCTAAACAGATAAATTTTGAACAACCAGAAGGACAGGTTAGCTTAGAATCAGCTTTTTATATAGAACGTCCACCGATTGAGAATGACTGTTATGAAGAAATTTTACGACCAGGGGCGCTGATTCGGATTAAAGCTCCTCGGCAAATGGGTAAGACTTCACTGTTAACGCGCATTCTCGATTGTGGAACAAAACAAGGTTATTCTGCTGCTTATTTAAACTTTCAATCAGCAGATGCAGAATTTTTTACTAACTTAGATAAATTCTTGCAATGGTTTTGTGTCAGTATTGCTCAAGAATTGAATCTCCAAGATAAATTAACAGAATATTGGCAAGGTGTTTTGGGTAGTAAAGACAAGTGTACAAACTACTTTCAAAGATATTTACTTTCAGAAATTCCTCACCCGATTGTTTTAGGTTTAGATGAAGTCGATCAAGTTTTTCAATATCCGCAAGTAGCCTCAGAATTTTTTGCTTTGTTACGAGCTTGGCATGAAACCTCTAAGAATAAAGAAATTTGGAAAAAATTGCGTTTGGCAATTGTTCATTCTAAAGAAGTTTATATTCCTTTAAATATTAATCAATCGCCCTTTAATGTGGGATTGCCCATTGAATTACCAGAGTTTAATAAATTACAGATAGAGGATTTGCTGCAACGCCATAATTTGCATTGGAATGAAGGAGAAATTCAGCAATTCATGGATATGTTAGGAGGACATCCTTATTTGGTGAGAAAAGCTATTTATGAAATAGCTCGTGGCAGGATGAATTTGTCACAATTATTACAAATTGCTCCTACAGAAGAAGGTTTTTACAGCGACCATTTACGTAGACATTTGTCGAATTTACAGGAGGATATTAACTTAGCTAGTGCTATGAAACAAGTAGTTACCGCTACTAGTTCAGTACGCATAGATTCTGGGTTGGCATTTAAATTACGCAGTATGGGATTGGTGAAATTTCAGGTGAATAATGTGATTTCTTCATGTGAGTTGTATCGTCAGTATTTTGATGAGCATTTGGGGTGAATTTATGAGGATGTCTAAAAAGCTTACAAGGGGAGCATCCCACTTTTTTACATGTCATTGCGTTCGCGAAACGTCTCGAAGAGAGGAACGAAGCAATCGCAAAATCTTCCAGTTCAGAGCGAGTCCATGAGATTGCTTCGTCGTTCCTCCTCGCAATGACATTTATTCTCTTGTTGAGAAATAAAAACTGGGATGCACCCGCTTACAAGTAGGTTGGGTTGAGGAACGAAACCCAACATTTGCGTTTCTTTGTTGGGTTTCACTCCGTTCAACCCAACCTACATTTCTGAGCGCATAACCACAAATTTGGTCAGAATTTCTCAGCTAGCGTCGGGAAAAGCCTTATCAGCACGAGTAGTTATTAAATAAACAAAATTTGAGATATAACTAATGAATGCCATACCCCGCCCATCTTACGAATATCAAGTAGGGGGCAGTTTGCCAGTTAATGCCCCGACTTATGTGCAACGGGAAGCAGATATTGAACTTTACCAAGCATTAAAAGCGGGAGAGTTTTGTTATGTGTTGAACTCGCGGCAAATGGGTAAGTCGAGTTTGCGGGTACAAACGATGCAACGATTGCAAGCAGAGGGTATTGCTTGTGCGGATATTGATATTACAGCAATTGGCAGTTCTGATATTACTTGTGAACAATGGTATGCAGGGGTGATTAATGGCATTATTAACAGTCTTAATCTTTACGAAAGCTTTGATTTAAATGATTGGTGGGCTAGTCACAGTTCATTGTCTCCTGTTAACCGATTTAGCGAGTTTGTTGAAAGAGTTCTGCTTAATTCAATTTCACAGAAAATTGTGATTTTTGTTGATGAAATTGACAGCGTATTGAGTCTGGAATTTAATATTGATGATTTTTTTGCGGTAATTAGAAAGTTTTATAACAGTCGCGCAACTCAGCCAGAATATCAAAGGTTGAGTTTTGCTTTATTTGGAGTGGCGACTCCCTCAGATTTAATTCAAGATAGGCGACGGACACCTTTTAATATTGGTAGGGCAATTGAACTGACTGGTTTTAAGTTACAAGAAGCTCAACCATTAGCTGCGGGTTTGGCGACGAAAACTAAAAATCCCATGTTGCTAATAGAAGCAGTCTTAGAGTGGACGGGGGGACAACCATTTCTTACCCAAAGAATTTGTAAATTAATTCTGAATCATGATTATCCTATTCCAGAAGATAGGGTGGCGGCGTGGGTAGAGGAGTTGGTGCAAACTCAGGTAATTTCTAATTGGGAATCTCAGGATGAACCAGAGCATTTAAAGACAATTCGCGATAGAATTTTACGCAGTGGTGGACAGCGTACAGGTAGATTATTAGGGTTATATCAGCAAATTTTGCAACAGGAAGAAATTGCAGATGATAATAGTTTAGAACAAACTCAATTGCGGCTTTCGGGATTGGTAGTCAGGCGCAAGGGCAAGCTGGGAGTTTATAACCGGATATATGCTGCTGTGTTTAACCTGAATTGGCTGGAAAAAGCACTGGCTGATTTACGTCCCTATGGAGAAGCATTAAAAGCTTGGGTAGATTCAGGTTATCAAGATGAATCGCGTTTATTGCAAGGGCAAGCTTTGCGGGATGCCTTAGCTTGGGCAAGTGATAAAAGTTTGATTGATGAAGATTATAAGTTTTTATCTGCTAGCGAAAGAATAGATAAAAGAGAAATTGAAATTGCTTTAGAAGTCAAAGAAGAAGAGGGACGGATATTAGCACAAGCGAATGAGACATTAACGAAAGCGCAAAAAAAAGCCAAGCAACAAATTCGCATTGGCGCAATTGTTTTAGGTGTGTCGATAGTTGGAGCATTTATCACTGGGATATTTGCAGCTAATGCAATTAAGCTTAAGCAAGTACAAGAAGCACAGGAAGGTATAAAGCTTGAACAAACAGGAGTTTCAGCATTAAACCAGTTTGAGAAACAAAATCAAGAACTAGATGCTTTAGTTGCGGCTATGGATGGGGGACAAAGGTTACAAGAACTGGTGAAAGATGGACGACCTTTAGACCTATACCCCGCTAGTAGCCCGATTTTGGCTTTGCAAACAATTGTTGATAATATCCGCGAACGGGTGCAACTTAAAGGGCATCAAGGTTCGGTGAACAGCGCCAGCTTTAGCCCGGATGGACAGCGCATCGTCACTGCATCAGATGACAAAACCGCCAAGGTGTGGGACAGCAATGGCAAGTTGCTCGCTGACCTCAAAGGGCATCAAGGTGAGGTGTACCGCGCCAGCTTTAGCCCGGATGGACAGCGCATCGTCACTGCATCAGCTGACAAAACCGCCAAGGTGTGGGACAGCAAAGGCAAGTTGCTCGCTGACCTCACAGGGCATCAAGGTGAGGTGTTCAGCGCCAGTTTTAGCCCGGATGGACAGCGCATCGTCACTGCATCACGGGACAGAACCGCCAAGGTGTGGGACAGCAAAGGCAAGTTGCTCGCTGACATAACAGGGCATCAAATTTGGGTGAACAGCGCCAGCTTTAGCCCGGATGGACAGCGCATCGTCACTGCATCAGCTGACGGTACCGCCAAGGTGTGGGACAGCAAAGGCAAGTTGCTCGCTGACCTAACAGGGCATCAAAATGAGGTGAGCAGCGCCAGCTTTAGCCCGGATGGACAGCGCATCGTCACCGCATCTCTTGACGGTACCGCCAAGGTGTGGGACAGCAAAGGCAAGTTGCTCGCTGACCTCAAAGGGCATCAAGGTTCGGTGACCAGCGCCAGCTTTAGCCCGGATGGACAGCGCATCGTCACCGCATCTCTTGACGGTACCGCCAAGGTGTGGGGCAGCAAAGGCAAGTTGCTCGCTGACCTCACAGGGCATCAAGGTTCGGTGACCAGCGCCAGCTTTAGCCCGGATGGACAGCGTATCGTCACTGCATCATTGTACGGTACCGCCAAGGTGTGGGACAGCAAAGGCAACTTGCTTACTGACCTAACAGGGCATAAAAATTGGGTGTTAAGCGCCAGCTTTAGCCCGGATGGACAGCGCATCCTCACTGCATCATCTGACAAAACCGCCAAGGTGTGGGACAGCAAAGGCAAGTTGCTCGCTGACCTCACAGGGCATCAAAATGAGGTGAGAAGCGCCAGCTTTAGCCCGGATGGACAGCGTATCGTCACCGCATCTCTTGACGGTACCGCCAAGGTGTGGGACAGCAAAGGCAAGTTGCTCGTTGACCTCAAAGGGCATCAAGGTGAGGTGAGCAGCGCCAGCTTTAGCCCGGATGGACAGCGCATCGTCACTGCATCACGGGACAGAACCGCCAAGGTGTGGGACAGCAAAGGCAAGTTGCTCGCTGACCTCAAAGGGCATCAAGGTTCGGTGACCAGCGCCAGCTTTAGCCCGGATGGACAGCGTATCGTCACCGCATCTCTTGACGGTACCGCCAAGGTGTGGGATAGCAATGGCAAGTTGCTCGCTGACCTCACAGGGCATCAAGGTGAGGTGAGCAGCGCCAGCTTTAGCCCGGATGGACAGCGCATCGTCACCGCATCAGATGACAAAACCGCCAAGGTGTGGGATAGCAATGGCAAGTTGCTCGCTGACCTCACAGGGCATCAAGGTACGGTGATAAGCGCCAGCTTTAGCCCGGATGGACAGCGCATCGTCACTGCATCAGCTGACAAAACCGCCAAGGTGTGGGACAGCAAAGGCAAGTTGCTCGCTGACCTCACAGGGCATCAAGGTGCGGTGATAAGCGCCAGCTTTAGCCCGGATGGACAGCGCATCGTCACTGCATCAGATGACGGTACCGCCAAGGTGTGGCGGGTTGGTGGGTTGGATGAATTGCTGGCGCGGGGTTGCGACTGGCTGCAAGATTATTTTGTCACCCATCCAGAGGTGCGGGAGAGGTTGAAGGTGTGTGAGGTGACAAGTAGGCGAGATTAGGGGGAAAGGGGAAGGGAAAAAGGGGAAGGGGGAAGGGGGAAGGGGGAAAGGTTTTTTCTCCTGGGAGGCGGCTATTTGTTTGTGAAACAGCAATTCAATTGCAGGGTGATGCGATGTCTACGACAAGCCTTACTCTGCGAGAAGCCTCGCTAGCCTGCGGCAACCCCTACGGTGTACGCTCGTCTACCGCGTCTACGCACTTTTGCTCTCGATGTCTGAGCGATCGCTTTTAGTATTGTGTTAAAAATGACAACTAAAGGCAATTTGGTATCAGTAACAGATACCTCAAAGTCGTTTTGATCGTCGTCAACATCGTTTTGATCGTCGTCAAAGTCGTTTTGATCGTCGTCAACATCGTTTTGATTGTCGTCAAAGTCGTTTTGATCGTCGTCAAAGTCGTTTTGATCGTCGTCAACATCGTTTTGATCGTCGTCAAAGTCGTTTTGAGGTTTTTCAAACGCGATTGCACCGCCATCAAGTACACAGGTGCGATGTCTGGCGACAACAAGCCTAGCTCTCTACCCATTGTCAGTCGATACATTAACAATGTCACCCAATGCGATCGCACTAACCGTTCTCTTTAATTAAACTTTAGGCGATATCTCTTGACTTACCGCTTTGCTTTTACGCTGTTTTGGGGTTCGAGATTAAGCTACTATATTAGTATGAATTATTTTTACTACTAATTGGTAGGAATGTCAGTAACCCAGCCCTAAAAGGACTGGGCTTGCAAGAGAAATCAAACAAGCCGTACTGACCAGACCACTCGGTAAAACGAGTAGCCGTTATTTGAGTCACGACACCTCGGAATGCGTAGCTAGTTCCTCGCTCTGTCGCTTGTGATTAAACAGTTCTAAGGTCACTGGAACAGTGTTGCAAGCTTAAAATGACCTTAGTCCTACGATAGGTTCAGAAATGGGTAAACGCCGCCCAGTGCTAATAGTAAGTAATGATATAAGTAATAATGCTGCTACTACTGTGACTATTTTACCTCTTACTTCCAATGTTAGCCGGGTTTATCCCTTTGAAGTTTTGCTCAATCCAGAGGTGAGTGGCTTAACAAAATCTTCTAAAGTACAGGCACAGCAAATAAGAACAATTTCCAAGCAGCGCATTATTAGCGAAGTAATAGGTAGTTTAAACGAAGATATGATGGTACTAATTGATGCTGCCTTGAAATTGCATTTGGGATTGAGTTGAGTTTAAATAAAAATAGCGATCGCATTTGTGAGAGTTCTCAGATCAGCGGTAGGCGATGTCTGGCGACAAGAAGCCTAGCTATCTACGCACTTTTAGGCGGAGTATCCCAATTTTGCCCTTAATAAATTTGTAGTGGGAGCATTTTGCTCCCTAATGGAAATATTGCGGGCTAGAGAGTCCGATACACTCTTTTGGGCACGGCAGTGCCGTGCCCCTACAGGCAATGGTATAATTTTGTATTGCATCCTACTGAGAAGCGCTATATTTCCTTACACACTTTCTAGTAATTTTAGTTCCTTAAGGTCATCTATTGGTTCTTGAAATGAGCAGGAACCGAAGGAACGGAAAAAGTTTTTTCTAGCTGACTGTATTTCTGCAATATTTAGATGATAATTTTTCCACGAAAGGCGATCGCTTGTAAAGTGAAAATTATCTGTTGATGATTCTTGCAGTAGTTCTAGGGCTATCTCTGGTGTTAATTTTTGCTGATAAGCCAGTGCGGCTAAAACTGCGACATTTAAAAAACCTTGCATCAAAGCCACAGGACTGTTTGGCTCAGTGGTTACAGGATGTTTACTGAGTAATGGATGATGCAATCCGGCGGTGGCTTTAAAGGGAATTTGCGCTGCTGCAAAGGCGAAGATACTTTGGCACAGTTGAGTGATACTGGGAAAGGCATCAACTGTTACTCCTCCAGTACGAATTTTTGCGGCGGCGCGAGTCTGTTGCAACACAGATAAATAGCTTTGCAAGTCACTGTTAAAGGGAATTTCAAAGAATGATTCCACTTCAGCAGGAAGCAAAGGAAGTATCTTTGCGATTTCTGTTGGTGGAAGTGGGGGAAATTCTAGGGATGTAATCGCAATTTTCGGATTGTTGAGTGACTGTAAAAGAGCGTAGACGCTTCGCGGCTTGTCGTCAGACATCGCGTCTTTCACATCTTTGGTGATAATTATGCTCAATGGCCATTGTGTTGGATACTCAGGTAAAAGTTGCTCAAACTCCTGCAAACGGGAGATTGGCAAAATAAAGCGACCTAACATCCAATTGTAGGGACTTGTCTGATATTGAGCATAATTCGCCATTGCTGGTTGTAATTCCAACTTTGCTGGCGGGAATAATCCAGCATAGTCCACAACTGATGAAAGCAGCGCCTCTAATGATGCAAGCATTGTAATTCGTAATTCGTAATTCGTAATTCGTAATTATGAAAACCAGGTAGGTCTAGGTTTAGGGGTTTGAATGTGTTACCGGATTTTAGAGAATTTGTATGAGTCAGCGATTGAACAGAACTATGTTATTCAGCGTAAACACCCTTGCAACTCCTACCAATGACAAATGACAAATGACAAGCTATCTAATCTAATGGTAGCGAGGTGGAAGCTTTTATTTCATTCAGCACAATATTGGTCTGGATTCTATCTATACCAGGAATGCGGGTAATTTTTTCTGACAGTAACTTTGCTAAGTGCTGATGGTTAGGGACAACCATTTTTAATAAATAGTCAAATTCGCCGCTAAGATGATGACATTCTAAAACCTCTGGTAATTCCTTGACGCGATCGCAGAACATTCCCACACATTCAGGCTGATGATTGACTAAAGTAACCTGAGCAAAACACAGCAAGTCTAAACCTAGCGCCTCTCGATTCACCAAAGTGACATAGCGGTCAATCACTCCTTTTTCTTCCAGCTTGCGCAATCTCTTCTGTAACCCCGGCGTTGAAAGATTAACGTGACGGGCTAATTCCGCGAAAGTTATGCGGCTGTTCTCTTGTAAGAGACACAACAGTTGTCGGTCTATGTCATCTAATTGTTGGAGTTGTTCCAAGTTTTTGAGTGTTGGCTTCACTTTTACAGTCTCCAGTCTTATGAAGAAAGGCACAGGGGACACTAAGCTGAGTCGAAGTGTCCATAGAGCAGAAGGAAAGAAGTAAGCTATTCTGCTTTTAAGTTGCACAATCCATCGTGAGGGCTGTTGACAGTTGACCGTTGACAGTCAACAGTTAACAGTTAACAGCCCTTATTAGTAGTTATGCTTTTTTAGCGCGCATTAGCTTACTAATTAACAGCAACAAAGCAACTTTCCTCCTACGTGTACAAGGAAATTGGATTTTTTGTTGTTATATTTAACAATATCCCTAGAGAGGGTAGTTAAAACTACATTCTAAATGTATCTTAAAAGTTAATATTTTATACTTGTAGATACTTGTTAGTAAAATTTATAATCTAAATTAGGAGTAGAGTTAATAATCTCAACTCAGGGTTTGGCAAAAAAAGACAGATTTTGGCACAAGGCATCAGGTAAATCTGCCAAAGGGGAGATGTTTATTTATATCAATCTCCTTCTTGAGGAGACTGTGCCTATATTGATAGCACAGGTATGTAGAAAAAAAGGCCTTCATTCCCGACCATGTTTGGTTAAAACATGGAATACCTGAAACTGTCTGCATTTAAGCTGATTGAAACTGCTGTTCAATCGGCAGAAAGTTCAGCAGTTAAACAAGCTTTCTAGAAGGAGTAATATATGATGAAAGATTTTTGCCCAATAAAGCGCATCGACCACTTAGAATTTTATGTTGGTAACGCCAAGCAAGCAGCGCTATTTTATGCGCAGTGTTTTGGATTTACTAACACAGCTTATCGAGGATTAGAAACCAGCTACCGTGAAACAGCATCCTATGTGATGCAACAAGGAAATATTAATTTTGTTTTAAGTTCTGGGCTGAGTCTGGATCATCCCATTGCCAAAAGTGTCTTGAAACATGGTGATGCTGTGGCTATTATCGCTCTAGAAGTACCCGATGTGGCGATCGCTTACGAGCAAACAACGAGCCGAGGTGCAATAGGAGCGATCGCGCCCACAGGAGAAGAAGATAAATATGGAATATTCCGTTATGCTGCAATTCGCGGTTACGGTGACACTCTAATTAAGTTCATCGATCGCAGTGATTACGCAGGTGTATTTGCTCCTAGTTTCGAGGCGCAAAATAAAGCGCACCTGAAAAGTAAAGGCGTAGGACTAAAAGCCATTGATCACATAGTTGGTAACGTCGAATTAGGTGCAATGGAACGGTGGGTAGAGTTTTTTGCTCAAACAATGGGCTTTAATCTTTTAGTAGAGTTTGATGATAAAACCATTGCCACAGAATATTCTGCCTTAATGTCCAAGGTAATGCAGGATGGTGCAGGGAAAATTAAACTACCAATTAACGAACCTGCTACAGGTAAACGCAAATCTCAGATTGAAGAGTATTTAGAATATAACTATGGGCCGGGAGTTCAACACGTAGCTTTGGCAACTAACAATATTATTGCCACAGTTAGCCGCATGAGAGAAACGGGTGTAGAATTTTTGGTTCCCCCAGCAACTTATTACGATAACTTAGAACAACGGGTAGGAAATATTGACGAATCGATAGATCAGTTGGCAGAATTAGGAATCTTAGTAGATCGGGATGAAAATGGGTACTTGCTACAAATTTTCACCCAACCTGTACAAGATAGACCAACACTATTTTTTGAAGTCATAGAAAGACATGGGGCGCGGGGTTTTGGTGAAGGCAACTTCAAAGCCTTGTTTGAAGCTATTGAACGCGAACAAGCACGGCGCGGAAATCTCGTCAGTGTATAGAAATAATTCGTAATACTTCCCTGCGGGACGCTACGCGAACGACTTCGCTCAGTACAAGTTCGTAATTCGTAATTCGTAATTAATGAAGTGGGGAAAAAGAAAGTTAATTACTGAAGATTGTCATTGATCATCAAATGACAAATGACAAATGACGAATGACGAATGACAAATGACGAATTACCAATTGGAGCGCAGCAATATGACTTATTACTATCAATTGGGAAACATCCCACATAAAAGACACACCCAATTTCGTCAAGCTAACGGTTCTTTATATCATGAAGAATTAATTAGTATTCACGGCTTTTCCGGTGTGCAATCTCTGCTTTATCACCTGCATCCACCGACACAAATTGAGAAGATTTTGGTGGAAGAAAAGGTAGAAATTCCCTATGCAGAAACAGGTGCTTTGTTGCATCGCCATTTACGGACAGCAACAGTAGAGACGGGTGGGGATGCGATCGCATCTCGTGTTCCCCTGATGGCGAATACAGATGTCTGCATTTCCGTGGCTCGTCCTACCCAAGCGATGTATTACTGGTATCGCTTTGCTCATGGTGATGAAATAATTTTCATCCATGATGGTAGCGGTATCTTAGAAAGTCAATATGGTCTGCTGCGTTACAAAGTCGGAGATTACCTAGTAATTCCCACAGGTGTAATGTGGCGGATTATTCCCGACACTGGAATAGAGCAACGAATGCTGGTAATTGAAGCCAGGGGACATATTGAACCACCAGCCCGTTACCTCAATCGTTACGGACAATTTTTAGAACATTCTCCCTACTGCGAACGTGACATTCGCCCGCCTGATGAGCTAATTACCCACGACGAAGCAGGAGAGTTTGAGGTGCGAGTTAAAGCCCACGATAGAATTACCAGTTACCTGTATCGCCATCATCCCCTAGATGTGGTGGGTTGGGATGGACATCTGTGGCCTTTTGCTTTCAATATCGAAGACTTTGAGCCAATTACAGGGCGATTGCATCAACCACCGCCAGTGCATCAAACTTTTGAAGCCCCAGGATTTGTTGTGTGTTCTTTTGTACCGCGTCTATTCGATTATCATCCCCAAGCAATTCCCGCGCCTTACAACCATTCCAACGTTGATTCTGATGAAGTCATCTATTACGTAGAAGGTAACTTCATGTCCCGCAAAGGAATTGACCGGGCTTCGATTACCGTTCATCCTAGCGGTATTCCCCACGGCCCCCATCCGGGGATGTATGAGGGGTCAATTGGCAAAGAAGGGACGAATGAACTGGCAGTGATGGTTGATACTTTCCGTCCAGTGAAACTAACGAAGTATGCTTTGGGTTTAGAAGATAAAAACTATTCTTACAGTTGGATGTCATATACAGCAGAACCTATACAAGGCTTAAAGCCGTGAGTTTTTCATCAGGACTGAGGTATAGGGAAGGGAAAAAACCGCAGAGGACGCAGAGAACGCAGAGGAATAAGAGTTTGAGAGGTTTTTTGCGCAAGTTCTATAGCTGTAGCCAGATAGATTAGGACATCAAGCTAAAATCAAACCCTGACAATAACAGTCAACAGTCAACAGTCAACAGCTATAAGAATCAATGAACCCTTCTGCCTTCTGCCCTGTTTCTTAAAAACGAGGTATATTTATGAATCAAGTTATTGCAAAACCAAATAATTTAACGATTTCTTCACGGATTGAAGAACGCTGGCAGCGAGGTGAGTTAACTCAAGCTCAAGTGGAGAGTTTCCGCGACTTCCTCACTGAGGTAGAACGGGAATTTTTACAGCACCGCATCATTACTAATAACACCTATACTCAATGGTTTAGCAATGGTACGGCAACAGATACAGAATTACGGCACTTCCTCAAACAATTCTCGGTTTTCTCTAACCAATTTTTAATTGCAGCTTTACTCAAAGCAATCAACTCGCCTACCCTCCAGCAATCGCGGGCTAGTCGAGAGATTTTATTGAATGAGTTGGGTGTAATTTATCGCCAGTCTGGGCAAAATGTCGGTGAACGCATTGAGCAAACTGAAGCACAAAAAGACCGAGAAGGCGACCCCGAACTAATCAGTACAGAAGGTACAGTAGACGGTGGTATTTGTCGTTTTCGGGCGGCGCATTTTGAATGGCTGCTAGGTGTAGCTGAGGGTTTGGGGCTACACTACGAAGAATTGGGTAAGCGCAAACATGGCCGCCCTTCAACTTTACACTTTTGTGACGAATTGCAACGCCTCTATGGTAGCGATGACTCCCAAATAGCTGAGGGTGCTAGCTTTGCGGTAGAGAATTGGGCAGCCGCAGGCTTTTGGCAAGAATTAGAAGACGGACTAACGCGGATTAAACAAACACGACATCCGCAGTTACATCTAGCATTCTTCACTTGGCACAACCGCGTTGAAGGACAGCACGCCGGACATACCTTAGAAGAACTGGAAGAAGTCTATTTTCAGTCCAACTTTGACCGAAGTAAATTCATACTCGGTGGGCGAGAAATTTTAGATGCGATCGCCATCTTTTGGTATGGTCTCAACGAAGATAGAGTAAACCAAGTTTTTACTTAAAACTCCTTATCCTCTCTGCGTCTCTGCGCCTCTGCGGTTCAAAAATAATTTTTCTAACCGCAGAGGCGCAGAGGGCACAGAGTTAAGAAGATTACTGCATTTTTAATCCAAAATCTAAAATTCTTATATGAGGTAAAAAGCGATGACAAAGCAGTTGTCGCTCGAACAAATTACCGCTTGCGGCATAGCAAAAGAAACCGCTGCCGCAATGCTACCACAAATCAATCACTGGCTATCCTCCCGAAGAGCCTCAGAATGCTGGCAGCATCTCACCCAGCATATCCTCAAACCTGACCAACCCTTTAACTTTCACGAACTGCTTTATCAAACCACCTTTGCTGATTGGCATAGCAGCCAAGGAATTCCTCCCGCTTGGTTACCCAGCGATGAGCAAATCCAGTCAACCAACATCGCGGCGGTGATGAAGCAACTAAACGTGAAATCCTACCCAGAACTACACGCTTGGTCAGTTCAGCATCGTGGTGAGTTCTGGGAGATAATGATTCAACGATTAGGTATCTCCTTACAACAGCCATACAGCAAAATTGTTGACTTATCGCTGGGTGCAGAGTCACCCCAATGGTTAGTGGATGGGCGGTTGAATATTGCTGAGAGTTGTTTTTTAGCAGATGAAAACGCCCCCGCTATTATCTTTCAGGAAGAAGGTGGTTCTTTATCTACCCTCAGCTATGGTGAACTCCACAGTTTAACCAACCGAGTCGCCAATGGATTGGTACAAGCTGGCTTTATGATTGGAGATGCGATCGCGATCGCTATGCCCATGACTGCGGAATCGGTGGGGGTATATTTAGGTATTATCAAAGCTGGCTGTGTGGTTGTTTCCATCGCTGATAGTTTTGCACCTGCGGAAATTGCCATGCGGTTGCACCTTGCACAGGCGAAAGCTATCTTTACCCAAGATTATATTTGGCGTTGCGGTAAACAACTACCCCTGTATAGCAAAATTGTTGATGCTAATGCACCGAGAGCGATCGTGTTAGGCTCATCTGTGGAACTGCGTTTTGGTGATTTGACTTGGAAGGAATTTCTCAGTCACAACGAACAATTTGCTGCTGTTTCTGCCCATCCGACAGCTTACACCAATATCCTATTTTCTTCAGGTACTACCGGAGTACCCAAAGCAATACCCTGGACGCAAACTACCCCGATAAAATGCGCGGCTGATGGGCATTTACATCAAGATATCCATCTTGGTGATGTGGTAGCTTGGCCTACCAATTTAGGCTGGATGATGGGGCCTTGGCTAATCTACGCCAGTTTAATCAATCGCGCAACCATTGCCCTTTACTATGGCACGCCTACAGAAAGGGGATTTGGTGAATTTATTCAAAATGCTCATGTGAATATACTGGGTGTAGTGCCAAGTTTAGTCAGCATTTGGAAAACCACCGCCTGTATGCAAGGACTGGATTGGAGCAGTATCAAAGCCTTCAGTTCTACAGGAGAGTGTTCTAATCCCCAAGATATGCTGTTTTTGATGTCCAAAGCTGGCTACAAACCAATTGTAGAATATTGCGGCGGTACAGAAATTGGCGGCGCATATATTACTAGTACAGTGGTACAGCCTTCTGCACCTTCAACTTTGACTACACCAGCTTTAGGTTTAGACTTGGTGATTTTTGATGCCGAAGGTAACCCAGCGGATAAAGGCGAAGTATTTATAGTTTCTCCTTCCATCGGTCTATCTACTGAGTTAATCAACAAAGACCACCATCAAGTTTACTTCGCTAACACCCCCCCGCTCACTGAGCGAAGTCGAAGTGAGCGGAGTCGAAGTGCTGCCCCCCTGCCCCCCTGCCTCCTCCGCCGTCACGGTGACCAAATCGAACGATTAACCAACGGCTACTACCGCACTCTTGGTCGTGTTGACGACACAATGAATTTAGGCGGTATCAAAGTTAGCTCGATGGAAATTGAGCAAATTTTGAATACTGTAGAGGGAATTTGCGAAGCTGTGGCGATCGCTTATTCACCTCCTGAAGGCGGGCCTAGTCAGTTAGTCGTTTACGCTGTGCTGGAAACTAATATACAGCAAAACAAAGAATTACTGAAAAATTCCTTACAAACAGCAATCCGTCACCAACTCAATCCCTTATTTAAAATTCAAGACCTCGTAATTATTGATACATTGCCACGGACTGCATCGAATAAAGTTATGCGGCGTGTGCTGCGCGAAAATTATCAGGAGGCAAAGAATTATGACTGCTATAGCACCCAAACCTTTCCAACTTGAAGATTACGAAGTTAGTCCGGAAACTGGTTTTTTACCAACCCATTCTCCATCTGAGGTGCAATTACCGGATATATTTTGGCAAGTCCAAAAAACTGTGAGCTTGCTACCAAAGTTGATGGCGACTCGGAAGATTCGCTCCTTTATCGATAGCATCCTCAAAGTAGACGTAGAACGAGCCACATTAAATCAGATGCAATTGCGACAGGCAATGCAAGTATATTCTTACCTCACCCATGCCTATGTTTGGGGAGAACCAACACCCGCTCAAGTCCTACCAGCTAATATTGCTGTGCCTTTTTACACAATTGCCCAAAAACTGGGCAGACCACCCATATTGTCCTATGCTTCCTATGCCTTAGACAACTGGGTACGAATTTACGAAACCGAACCCATCGAAATTGGCAACATCATGTTGTGGCAAAACTTTTTAGGTGGTTTAGATGAAGACTGGTTTATCTTGATTCACATAGACATCGAAGCTAAAGCTGCACCTGCATTAGCCGTGATTCCCAACATTTTGCAAGGGATTGGGCAAGACAACAAAACTACTGTCATTAGTGGATTAGAGAATATCAAACAGGCATGGATAAACATTAACACCACCATGAAACGGATGCCAGAAGCCTGCGATCCCTACATTTATTACAATCGGGTACGTCCCTACATTCACGGCTGGAAAAACAACTCGGCATTACCAAAAGGCTTAATATATGAAGGCGTAGAAGCTTATGGTGAAAAGCCCCAGCAGTTTCGTGGTTCGACAGGGGCACAAAGCAGCATTGTACCGACAATGGATGCTCTATTTAATATAGCCCACGAAAGCGATCCCTTACAGGAATTCTTAATAGAATTGCGGGATTATATGCCACCATTACACAGTGCTTTTGTCAAAGAAGTAGAAAAGCGTTCCACACTACGTAGTTTTGTCAAAACTCGCATGGAGAAAGTACCTAAACTCAAAGATTTATATAATGATTGCGTTTCTCTGATAGAACAATTTCGGACTCAACATCTCAAATTTGCGGCTGCTTATATTCACCAGCAAACTGCAAAATTCAACAACAACACCGATATTGGTACAGGCGGTACACCATTCATGGAGTATTTGCAAAAACATCGTCATGAAAATAGCCAGCATTTATTAACTTAAAATTCGGTGAAAAGTCAGGTAAGCTTTCCTTTGAGCTTGTTTTGATGATGGTTAACTGTTGACGGTTGACAGTTGACGGTTGTCGGGTGACAATAAACACTTTGTTAGGCTAGTTTAGCGGTTGACAGTGAACAGTCAACCGTTGTCACTTAACAATTATGGAAACCTTTCAAAATTTGCGAGTTTACCAATTATCAGAAAAGCTAGCGAATGAAATTTGGTTTGTTGTAGAGAAATGGGATTATTTTGCCAAAGATACAATTGGGAAACAAATTGTTAAATCAGCAGACAGTATAGGTGCTAATATTGCAGAAGGTAATGGTCGCTATAATTTACAAGATAATCAAAGATTTGTAAAAATTGCTAGAGGTTCTTTAAATGAAACAAGGCATTGGTTAAGACTTGCTTGTAAGCGAAAACTTTTGACTCAAGAACAAATAGATATAATTAAACCAATTATTGATGAATTGTCACCTAAATTAAACGCTTATATGAACTCACTTAAAAGGAAATCTGAATAACAGTCAACAGTCAACAGTTAACAGTCAACGCGAAATCACATCCCCTTTTAGGGGTGGGATGAGCTTAAGAGAGATATTCAATAATTTTCTATGTTCAAAGTTCTTCCCAAACAAACAGCTTCTATGCATACCCGTGACGGTGTGCGTTTAGATGCAGATATTTACCGTCCTGATGCTCAGGGTAAATTTCCAGTATTATTAATGAGACAACCTTATGGTAGAGCGATCGCATCTACTGTTGTCTATGCTCATCCTACTTGGTATGCTGCCCAAGGTTATATTGTTGTGATTCAGGATGTCCGGGGACGTGGTACTTCTGAAGGAGAATTTAAATTATTTGTCCATGAAATTACAGACGGCGAAGATACGGTAAATTGGGCGGCGAATCTTCCCCAAAGTAATGGTAAAGTTGGGATGTATGGCTTTTCCTATCAAGGGATGACTCAACTATATGCTGCTGCTACCAAACCCAGCGCTTTACAAACAATTTGTCCGGCAATGATTGGCTATGATTTGTATACCGATTGGGCTTATGAAGGTGGTGCATTCTGTTACCAAACTAATCTTGCATGGGCGATTCAATTAGCAACTGAAACCGCCCGCTTACGCCAAGATAAAGCAACTTATCAAGCCTTATTTGCTGCTGCTCGCAATTTGCCTTTAACTAATCCAGAAATTCTCCAAACTCTCGCCCCTGATTCTTTTTATCACGATTGGCTGGCTAATTCCCAAGCAGATGCAAACTATTGGCAAGAACTTTCACCGAAACGCTATTTGCAAACTGTTGATTTGCCTATGTTCCATATTGGGGGATGGTTTGATACTTATCTGCGGGGGACTCTGCATTTATATCAAGATATGGCAGCCCGTAGCCACACACCCCAACATCTCTTAGTCGGGCCTTGGGCACATTTACCTTGGGGTCGTAAAGTTGGTAATGCTGACTTCGGTGCAAACGCAGCTAGTCCTGTAGATAGGATGCAAATTCGCTGGTTCGATCAGTTTCTTAAAGGTGTAGATACAGGTTTACTGAAAGAACAGCCTGTTTGCTTATTTGAAATGGGAAGTAATATTTGGCGCAGTTTTCCCAATTTAAAAACACAATCTCAGAAATTTTATTATTTGTCAACTACCGGACTAGCTAGTATCCGCGAAGATTCTGGAAAACTCAGCACTGAGCGATCGGCAACCAGCACTACTGACGTATTAGTTCACGATCCTTGGCGACCGGTTCCGGCTTTGGGTGGACATGCAGCGATACCAGCGGGAGTGTTTGAGCGATCGCATTTAGATTTACGTTCAGATATATTAACTTACACTAGCGAACCACTCAAAGCCGACTTACATTTAGTAGGGAATGCGATCGCTCAAATCTTTTGCAGTGCAGATCAACCCAGTTATGATTTGTGTGCCATACTGTCGGAAGTTCATCCTGATGGGCAAGTATATAATTTGACCCAAGGTTATGTACATTGTCGAGTAGGAACGAATTCCGCACCCGTAAAAATTCAACTGCAAGCGACTTGTGCGCGGATTTCGCAAGGTAATGCTTTACGACTGAGTTTGAGTGCAGCATGTTTTCCCGCCTACCCCATGAACTCTGGAAATGGTGTAGTTATTAATAGCGAAGGTTTGCTGAATGCTCAGATTATTACCTTAACAGTGAGTTGTGGAGGTGAGGGGAATTCTCAACTTTTATTATCTGTGATGACACCTTCTTAATCATGCCTTCCTGATAACTATTTGTAAATCAATATGCTAATTAGAACTAAACAATTTCAAATATCGCCCAAAGACTTGAAGGGAATTATTGCCGTTGATTATTATAAGCGCATGAAGTTAACCTTAATTATCTTGTCGGTTCTCATAGTCATAAATATTATCTTTGCTATCATCGAAAAGCGATTTGATTGGTGGTTGATATATCTCTTGGGTTTAATGGCTTACTTTCTATCTGTACCGCTTTTTTTTCGTCTGCAAGGACGCACTTCCGCATTAAATTTCCAGAGTAGATACTGCGAAATGGATGAAAACTTTTTTGCGATATTTTTTGAAGATGGTAGTATCACCAAGCTCAGATATGAGCATTTTCTGAAAGTTGTCAAAAAAAGTGAGTATTATTTTTTATATATCACAAAAATGCAATATCACTATTTACCTGTAGCAGCTTTTGAGTCAGAAAAAGATATGCACAGGTTTGATTTATTTTTAGAAGGTAAACAACTAATTAAATTGTGGTAAGGGGATTGGGCATTGGGCATTGCGGAGATGAGGGAAGGGGACAAATGACAAATGACAAATGACAAATGACTATTGACAAATGACTATTGACTATTGACTTATTCTGGATCGCAGCGAATCTCAATCATAAAACCATCAGGATCGTAAAAGTACACACCTCTACCAGTAGGACGAGTTACAGGGCCGTGAGCGATCGCAATTTTATTATCTCTGATTACTGCCACTGCTTGATCGAATAACTGCGGATCGATGTCAAAAGCCAGGTGGTATGCTCTAGTGAAAGACTTTTCTGGATTGGGATCTGGTGGTGATAATTCCGGTTCCCCAAATAAATCAACAATTGTACCATCGGGAGTGATGAAGTTAGCTACTTTCCCCGCAGCGACAAGTTCAATTAAGGTGGCGGGTACTTCATCGCCTGTCAGTTCATGCAAACCCAGGATAGTTCCATAAAAGTGTCGGGAAGCTTGCATATCTTTGACGTTGAGTGCAATATGATGCACTTTACGTAAAACACCTGGAGCTAGGACACTTTGCGTACAAGAGTTAGATAGCATGGCAGAATCAACTTTCTCCACAAAGATAGAAGTTCAACTCTTTATTTAGAGTTTATTATTTATCTTAAAAACTTACCATGCCTTTTGATTATTCTTTAGACTTCCAAAATATCAATTTTCGCCAACATCCTGAACTGTATCGTGTTGGCAAAGGTGAGCAAGGTGTACTTTTGGTAGAACCATATAAATCGGAAATTCTCCCTTACTGGCGATTTAAAAATCCTGATATTGCTAGAGAATCGAGCGAAAAAATCTATGAAATTTTTCTAGCTTATTTAGAGCAAGATGATTTTGTTGGTGCAGATATGGCCAGGAAGTTTTTACAAATGGGTTATACTCGCTCTCGCCGTTATGCTAATCATAAAAGCGGCAGAAAGTATAAAAAAACTTCGCCAGAGATGGGTGAAAAAAAAGAAATTCTACCTAATGAAGTAGATCCAATTAAAGCCGAATCCGCAGCAATATTTAAAGTCAAGTGGATACAAGCTAAGACAAATGATAAATATCTCCAGCTTTTAGGCAAGCATAAACAGATGTATGAAGTAAAGTAACATAGTGTCGAAATAATTAATCATTCTAACAATATGCAACGCCAGCGACTTCCTCACAAGTTCCTCAAGCTTTAGGTATATGTTCAAGGTGAAGCCTGAAAAATCAGGGCTAAGAAGCTGGCGGTTATACGAAAATGACTAACAGAACATTTGCAACCATTGATGGCAATGAAGCTGTAGCCCAAGTAGTCTATAAATTGAATGAAGTCATTGCTATTTACCCGATTACTCCTTCTTCACCGATGGCTGAGTGGGCGGATACATGGGCGAGTGAAGGAAAACCCAACATCTGGGGGACTGTTCCATCAATTGTACAGATGCAGAGTGAAGGCGGTGTTGCTGGTGCTGTACATGGTGCTTTGCAAACAGGTTCGCTGACAACTACATTTACCGCATCTCAGGGATTATTGTTGATGATCCCGAATATGTACAAAATTGCCGGAGAGTTAACACCTACAGTATTTCATATTGCCGCGCGATCGCTCGCAGCTCAAGCTCTCTCCATTTTCGGCGATCATAGTGATGTGATGTCAGCGCGGAGTACTGGTTTTGCGATGCTGTGTGCTGCATCTGTGCAAGAAGCTTATGATTTTGCTTTAATTAGCACCAGGGTGAGTTTAGAATCACGAGTCCCATTTCTGCACTTTTTTGATGGCTTTCGGACTTCCCACGAAATTAATAAACTGCAACTGTTAGCAGAGAATGATTTACAAAAATTTATACCAGATGAATTAGTATTTGCTCATCGTTCCCGCGCCCTCACTCCCGATAAACCGGTGTTACGGGGTACAGCACAAAACCCCGATGTTTACTTCCAAGCTAGGGAAACTGTTAATCCTTACTATTTAGCTTGTCCAGATATCACCCAAAAAGTGATGGATGAATTTGCGGCGATGACTGGACGACAATACCAATTATTTGAATATTACGGTGACCCATCTGCTGAACGAGTTATTGTTTTGATGGGTTCTGGTTGTGAAGCCGTCCATGAAACTGTAGATTATTTAAATAGTATTGGTGAGAAAGTTGGGGTTATTAAAGTTAGATTATATCGCCCCTTTGATGGTTCGCGATTTGTCGCCGCTTTACCAACAACTATTCAAAGCATAGCTGTTTTAGACCGCACCAAAGAACCAGGCGCATTGGGTGAGCCACTTTATTTAGATGTGATAGCTGCGATTCATGAGGGATGGGGAGCAGGGGGGCAGGGGAGCAGGGGAGCAGGGGAAACAATTTCTTCCTTGTCCCCCTTGTCTCCCTTGTCTCCCTTGTCCTCCTCATCCCCCCCATCCCCTAAAATCATTGGTGGGCGTTACGGTTTATCTTCTAAAGAATTCACCCCAGCAATGATTAAAGCTGTCTTTGATAATCTTGCTGCGGCTGAACCAAAAAATCATTTTACGGTGGGAATCAACGATGATGTTACCCACACCAGCTTGAATTACGACTCGGAATTTAACATCGAATCAGACGACACAGTGAGAGCTATTTTTTATGGTTTAGGTGCAGATGGGACAGTAGGCGCTAATAAAAACTCAATCAAAATTATTGGGGAAGAAACAGACAATTACGCCCAAGGTTATTTTGTCTACGATTCCAAAAAATCCGGTTCAGTGACAGTTTCCCATCTCCGCTTTGGTGCTAAACCAATTCGCTCTACATATTTAATTACTCAAGCCAATTTTATTGCCTGTCATCAATGGGATTTTATCGAAAAGTTTCCTATCCTCAAAGATATTATTCCTGGTGGTACATTCTTAATTAATTCTCCTTATGACAAAGCGGAAGTTTGGCATCATCTACCAACCTCAGTCCAAGAGCAAATTACCCAGAAACATCTCCAAGTTTATGTAATTAACGCTTACAAAGTCGCCCGTGCCGCTGGGATGGCTGGACGTATTAATACGGTAATGCAGGTATGTTTCTTTGCATTATCGGGTGTTTTACCACGAGAAGATGCGATCGCCGAAATTAAAAAGTCCATCCGCAAGACGTATGGTAAAAAGGGCGATGAAATTGTCCAAATGAATATCAACGCCGTTGATACCACCTTAGATAATTTATATCCAGTAGAGATTGGCAAACTAAACCTCAATCTCGAATCCCCAATCGAAAATTCAAAATTTATTGACAATGCGCCCGCTTTTGTCCGCGATGTCCTTGGTAAAATGATTGCTCGTGAAGGGGATGAACTCCCAGTTAGTGCTTTACCATGTGACGGTACTTATCCCACAGGTACGGCGAAATGGGAAAAACGCAACATTGCTCAAGAAATCCCCGTTTGGGACTCTGATGTCTGCGTCCAGTGTGGTAAGTGCGTGATGGTCTGTCCTCATAGTGTGATTCGTAGTAAAGTTTACGAAGCAGAGCAGTTAGAAACCGCACCTGCAACATTCAAGAGTACTAATGCCAAAGACCACGATTGGAAAGGTTTAAAATACACCATTCAAGTAGCTGCTGAAGATTGTACAGGTTGCGGTATTTGCGTAGATGTTTGTCCAGCCAAGGATAAAACAGAACTACGCCGCAAAGCTATTAACATGGCTCCGCAATTGCCATTACGAGAACAAGAACGGGAAAATTGGGATTTCTTCCTCAATCTCCCCAATCCAGATAGACGAGATTTGAAGCTAACTCATATTAACCAGCAGCAAATGCAAGAACCTTTATTTGAGTTTTCTGGGGCTTGCGCTGGTTGTGGTGAGACACCTTATATTAAGTTAGCCACACAATTGTTTGGCGATCGCATGATTGTCGCCAACGCCACTGGTTGTTCTTCCATCTATGGCGGTAATTTACCTACTACACCTTGGACACAGAACGCCGAAGGACGCGGCCCTGCTTGGTCTAACTCGCTATTTGAAGATAACGCCGAATTTGGGCTAGGTTTTCGTGTTTCTATCGATAAACAGGCAGAATTTGCCGCCCAATTACTGCAAAATCTCACACCAGAATTGGGTGAAGAATTAGTAAATAGTATTCTCAAAGCGGTACAAAAAGACGAAGCTGATATTTGGGAACAACGCCAACGAGTAGAAATACTGAAACAGCGCCTAGATGAAATCATCAATTCCTCATCAGACTTCAATCTAAAATCTAAAATCCAAAATCTAAAATCCCTTGCTGATTACTTGGTGAAGAAAAGCGTTTGGATTATCGGCGGTGATGGTTGGGGTTATGATATCGGCTTTGGGGGATTGGATCACGTTTTAGCTAGCGATCGCAACGTGAATATTCTCATCCTCGATACAGAAATTTATTCCAACACTGGCGGACAAAATTCCAAAGCGACTCCTAAAGGGGCTGTAGCTAAATTTGCTTCCGGCGGAAAAGCTGCACCGAAAAAAGACATAGGCTTAATGGCGATGACTTACGGTAATGTTTATGTTGCTAGTGTGGCAATGGGTGCAAGAGATGAACACACCCTCAAAGCATTTCTAGAAGCCGAAGCTTACGAAGGCCCATCACTAATTATTGCCTATAGCCATTGCATCGCCCACGGCATCAACATGACTACAGGAATGCAGAATCAAAAAGCGGCTGTTGATTCCGGTAAATGCTTATTATATCGGTTCCATCCAGAGCGAGCCAAACATGGAGAAAACCCACTACAGCTAGATTCCCGCTCACCTAAGTTACCAATGGAGCAATATATGTACTTAGAAAATCGCTTCAAGATGTTGACCAAGAGTAACCCCGAAGCGGCAAAGCAGCTACTCAAAGAAGCTCAAGAAGATGTAAATATTCGTTGGCAGATGTATCAGTATTTGGCTGCACGCCAACTGAAGGATGAAGTATGAAGGATGAAGTATGAAATTACCCCTAATCCCTAATCCCTAGGGCGTGTTTTCAAACTACTCGTTTAGCCTTCTAAATTTCTCGATCCCCCTAAATCCCCCTTTCCAAGGGGGACTTTGAAAGTCTTTTCGCCCCCCTTTTTAAGGGGGGTAGGGGGGATCTAAGACGCAAGAAAACACGCCCTAATCCCTAGCCCCTAGCCCCTAATCCCTAGCCCCTAGTAGAGTTAACTATGTCAGAAACTCATCATGAAATAGCCGATTGTCCTAAATGTGGAAAGCGTGATTTTGTTGAACAGAATGAACAGAAATGGCTTTGTTTAAGCTGTGGATTTTCTAAAGATTTGTCGCGCTTGGAAGAAGCAGAACCAGAGAGTGCAATCGGAGGAATGTGGATATTTGTGTTACTTGGTACATTAATTTGGATGGTGCTAATGCTTTGAAACTTTCAGATTTACCCACTTCTCAAAAGATTTTAGCTAATAAAAATTTAAATTTTCATTATGGACATCACTACATCTTATCTGGGGATGAGATTGCGATCGCCTTTAGTTCCCTCCGCATCTCCCCTATCGGAAGACATTGACAACATTCAGCGCATGGAAGATGCAGGTGCGGCGGCGGTGGTAATGCATTCGCTGTTTGAAGAACAATTGCGCTTAGAACGCTATGAACTTCACCATCACCTCACCCACGGTACAGAAAGCTTTCCCGAAGCTATAACTTACTTCCCTGAGCCAATTAACTTTCGAGTGGGGCCAGAAACTTATTTAGAGCATATCCACAAAGCCAAACAAAAGGTAAATATTCCGATTATTGCTAGCCTCAACGGCTCATCAGTTGGCGGGTGGACAAACTATGCTCAACAACTTCAACAAGCAGGTGCAGACGCGCTGGAACTGAATATTTACTATGTTCCTACTGACATGGAACTGACGAGTCAAGAAATTGAACAGACTTATATTGACATTCTACTTGCAGTCAAAGCAGCGGTAACTATTCCCGTAGCCGTTAAACTCAGTCCCTACTTTACTAACATGGCTAATATGGCAAAACGTTTAGATGATGCTGGGGCGAATGCGTTAGTACTATTTAACCGCTTTTACCAACCAGATATTAATCTCAATCTTTTAGAAGTTGAACCAAATGTACTATTAAGCACACCGCAATCCATGCGCTTACCTTTGCGCTGGATTGCAATACTTTATGGTCGTATTCATGCCGAATTAGCTGCAAATAGTGGCATTCATAAAGGCGAAGATGCGATCAAAATGCTCATGGCTGGTGCGAATATTACCATGTTTGCCAGCGTACTGCTACGACATGGTATCAACCAGATTCGAGTCATCGAGCAAGAACTAATCCACTGGATGGAAAAACACGAGTACGAATCAGTCACCCAAATGCAGGGAAGTATGAGCCAGAAGCATTGTCCCGATCCTAGTGCTTTTGAACGTGCCCAATATATGCGATCGCTTTCTACCTACAAGTCAGAATGGAAAGCTGCTCACGATTCATCATACTATTTTGGGTAATTTGTGCAAAAAAGGAACGAGGTTTTGTGAGGCGATCGCTCTTTGTCTATCTAGCTGAAGAATGCGATCGCTTTTTTAAGGAACTTCCAAATAAAAAAATATTCCAATCATTAACTTACCAAATCGGCAATTTGTAGGGGCGGGTTACCCCCATTGGTGTCAACTTAACGCGAAACTCATAGCCCGCCTCAGAATGAATTCTGAGTCTCATAGCAAAAGTCATCTCAAGATGACTAAAAATTATCACTTATCCTCAGTTTACTTTAGTAAACTTTGCCTATTAGCCTTGGAATTCATTCCAAGGCGGATAAGTAAGCCTTGCAATAAGCCATCTGTGGTTTAAGTTGACACGTATGGTTAAACCGGGCTACGCCTACACATTTTTATGTAGAGTTAAGAGCGATCGCTTGAATTTTAATTCTTAATGGTCAAGGTTTTGTTCTTAATGGTCGAGGTTTTGTTCTTAATGGTCGAGGTTTTGTTCTTAATGGTCAAGGTTTTGTTCTTAATGGTCGAGGTTTTGTTCTTAATGGTCGAGGTTTTGTTCTTAATGGTCAAGGTTTTGTTCTTAATAGTCAAGGTTTAAGTCTTAATGTTGTAACCTTGATGACTAAACTTTCTTGGCGACTTTTGACTTTTGACTTTTGACTTCCCCGAAGGGGTTGCCAGGTAACGAAAATTTTCTTTCTTTTTTTTACCTAGTGGCTAATCCTCCAAATCTTTATGGAAACTGGTTTCTAGCCAACGAATCGCGCTAGGTGTTACACTTTACAAGTCTCGATGCGAGAGAAGAAAAACCCCCAACGCCTCAACAACAAAACACAACCACAGATAGGGCACACGGGGGGCAGATCACTCAACGGAAAAGAACAAGTAGGGCAGTTGGAGATGACCAAACGGGGCAGATGTATTAAACCCACAACAGGGAGGTGTCCAAATGGGGCAGAGGTATCATAAGTGACTTTTGTGTAACTTATCCAGTTGCTTTTCACTCTCCATCCTACGCGATCGCCAAATTTCTCCCAGGCTTCTTCGTCATACTCGCCGTCTAGCTCACCACCAACGCTTAAATAAATTTTCTTTTGAACGCTCAAGCCAAAGCGTCCATTGCTATATTTTACCCATAAGCGGTCAATTGTGCGGAGGTCGGTACAAGGGAAGTTTAATAATTCTTCAGACTTAAAGTAATCACCTTCATTCTTACCTTTAGCCTGAATCATCACTCGATATGTTTCCATATCAGCATCTTTCCAGTTCCCTGCTGCTAGGAAGTCGCGCAGTTTGGTATAGTCTACGCCTTTTTCAGAACTGAGGTCATCGTCTTCTTTAGCTGTCAGTTCTTTGGTGTCAATTGTTGAGATTGGCTGCTGAGGAATTAAGCGATTATGTATGGCTGCAACATCCTCGTCTCGAAGTTTGAGAATTTGCTGTAATCGCTTTAATAACTTACGATTACTATCACTTAAATTTGGCTGCTTTTGTAATACCCCAGTCAGTGCTTTTTCATATTTCTGTAAGCTTTCCTGAAACTCGCGGAATGGTTTGAGAACTTCATTTTCTATCTCTTTTGCTTTTTCTGGAGTTAACCCTAGTTCCGTTTGTCTGAGATCCAGAATAAAGCGTCCCAGTTCCGATATTTCACTATCTGTAACACCACCATCTTTTACACATTGCTCAACTTCTTTGCGATACTCTAATTGCGGATCGCCTACTGGTGCTTTGGCTAAACGAATTGTATAACCTTCTTTAACTGCAAAGATTTCTGGCTTCATCGCTGGTTTTGCTTCCTGCACTTTGCGCTTGGCATATTCATGCAGTTCAGCTACTGTAATCACACCATCGTTGTCACTATCAGCGGCTCCTTTTTCAATCCCCTCAACCAAATAGCGGGTATAAACTCCACCGCCTGAATCTTCAAAGGATTTTTGTGTAGCTGTTGATGAAGTTAGCACAGCTCTACCTTCACCACCTAATTGCTCACCAATTTCATTTTTAATACTAATATTAGCAATCTCTTTGGCACTCATCCCCTCTGCAAAAGCACCACTAAAGCAGCAGTCAAGAATTAACACTTGTCGCTTAGATTTGCTGCGACTCATGTAATTTTGATGGATAAATTTGGCATCTACTGCTGTACCAATTCTGGGGAAACCTTGGGGATTGACTTGAGTGTTGCGGCTGATAAAAAATAGATTTCCGTCTTCATGTCTATAGCCATGTCCAGAAAAATAAAGCAGCACTACGTCATCTTTCTGGCATTTTTCCATAAACAACTGCTCAATTTCTGAACGCATGGTATCAGAATCAGGACTAGACAAAAATTTGACCTCATCAAATCCGCCTATCCCTGAATTCTGCAAAACACGCTGCATTGCTTCAATATCTTTAACTACACCAGATAAATTATTTATTTTTTGAGACTCATACTCACTAGCTCCAATCAGCAATGCATATTTCGCCATTTTGCTTGCTTAGTTCCGTTAAAATACGCGAATTTTCTATAATATATTTTATACAGTATACATCTGAAAGATTCCGTAAAATTGGGATGTAGCATCAACCAGGAATTTTGCCGTTACAGCGTCTTTGTACAGCGCTTAGCGCATGAAAACCGCGCAGCGTCCCGCACAATCACGATTGTAGCAAGTGGAAAGACAAGCGATCGCTGATTCATTATAGGACTTACGCAACTCTACAAATTCTTGGCGCTCTTGGCGTTCTTGGCGGTTCGATAAATCAAGCTTTTTGGCAATTTTTGCGTAAGTCCTGCATTAATAGAACTGACACAACTGGCATACAAAATAAAGGTTAGGGTTGTCAATGGTTAATAGTCAAAGTTAAATACTATGGACTATGGACTATGGACTAAAAATCTATGACCAATGATATTTTCCATCGCCTTGCCCCCTTTATCCAAGAATACATCTATCATCACAACTGGACTGAATTACGCCCAGCCCAAATTGCAGCTTGTCAAGTTATCTTTGATACCGATGCTCACTTGCTAGTTGCTGCTGCGACAGCTGCGGGGAAAACAGAAGCAGCGTTTTTACCTGTGGTGACTCGATTGTATGAAAACCCTTCTGCTACCATCGGCGCGCTATATATTGGCCCCATCAAAGCTTTAATTAACGATCAATTTGAGCGCCTCAACGGCTTACTGAAAGCAGCAGATATTCCAGTATGGCATTGGCACGGTGATGTATCTCAAAATCAGAAAAACAAGCTATTAAAAAACCCCAAAGGTATTCTGCAAATTACGCCAGAATCTTTAGAAAGTTTATTAGTAAATAAACATCAGGACTTAATCCGCTTATTTGGTGATTTACGCTTCGTTGTCATTGATGAAATTCACGCTTTTATGGGTTCGGAACGGGGTTGTCAAATTATTTGCCAATTGCAGCGGTTAGCAAACTTAACCCAAACCCAACCCCGGCGCATTGGTTTATCAGCAACTCTGGGTGATTACTCAATGGCAGAAGATTGGTTACGTTCGGGAACGGAAAAGTCAGTGATTACGCCAAAAATTGAATCAGGAAAACGTCAAATTAAACTCGCTATAGAACATTTTTATCTCAACGATGAAGTTGATGAAATCGAAGTAACTCCCTACGACAGATATCTATTCAATCTTAGTAAATCTCGCAAATGTTTGATATTTGGCAATAACCGTACCCAAACAGAATCTGTAATTGCATCCTTGCGACGAATTGCCGCAGAACAATCACTACCAGACATTTACCATGTACATCATGGCAGTATATCTGCTAGCCTGCGACAAGTTGCTGAAAATGCTATGCGCGAACCCAATAATCCGGCTGTGACAGCTGCTACTCTCACTTTAGAATTAGGTATAGATATTGGTCATTTAGAAAGAGTTATTCAGTTAGAATCGCCCCTTTCTGTAGCCAGTTTTTTACAGCGTTTAGGACGTACAGGTAGAAGAGGTGAAGCAGCTGATATGCGTTTTGTGTGCGCGGAAACTCAACCTTCCCCAGAAGCACCTTTACCAGAACAAATTCCTTGGCAATTATTACAATCTATTGCCATTATTCAACTTTATTTAGAAGAGCGATGGATTGAACCGATTAAGCCTGTCAAATATCCTTTTAGTTTGCTATATCAGCAAACAATGAGTATTTTAGCTGCCACGGGAGAACTTTCACCTATTGCTTTAGCTAAACAAGTTTTAAGCTTACCACCCTTTGCTGCTATTTCTCAAGATGATTATATCCTATTGCTCCGCTATTTAATTGATATTAACCATATTCAGCACACTGAAATGGGTAAATTAATTATTGGACTAACGGGAGAAAAAATAGTTAGAAAGTTCCAATTTTATGCTGTATTTGCTGATAGCCAAGAATATGTAGTTAAACAAGGTACAACAGCAATTGGGAGTATTTTAAAGCCGCCAATTGTGGGCAATCACTTCGCCTTAGCAGGGAGAACATGGGAAGTAACAGAAATTGATTTCAAGAAAAGGGTTATTTCTGTTAAACAAGTAGAGGGTAAGGCTAGTATTTATTGGCGTGGTGGTGGGGGAATAGTGCATACCAAAGTTTTGCAAAGAATGCGGCAGATTTTGCGGGAAGATTTAGAATATAGCTATTTACAGCCCAATGCTTTGCAATGTTTACGAACAGTGCGCCAGTTAGCCAGAGAAGCTGGTTTAGATAAACAAAATATAGTGCTTTTAGAAAAAGGTAAATGTTGTATTTTTCCTTGGATGGGAACTTTAGCTTGTCGCACATTGGAAAGATGGCTAAATTCCTGTTGTCGAGAATCCTTGGAAATTAAAAGTATTGGTGGTAGCAGTCCGTATTATCTGACAATCAAGTTAGGTAAGGATAAGTTTCAATACTTGGCTAAAGAAATTACAGCTTTGGCGGCAGAAAGAATTATTCCTGAGTATTTAGTGAGTGAATCAGAAGCGCCAGAACTGCAAAAATATGATGAATTTATTCCTCACCCGCTATTACGCAAAGCTTTTGTGAGTGATTATTTAGATATCGAAGAATTAAAACAGCAAGTGGCGCAATGGTAGTTTAAAAAAATCCCGTATTCATACCATTTCTCTGTGACGATGCACTTAATATTTATAAATTAACCGCCAAGTACGCCAAGTACGCCAAGAAAGAGAGAGTTAATCATTTAGTGCAAGTTTATAGAGAAGGTATCAGGATTTTACCTACATTTCTCACAAGCAGTAGGGGTGGGTTCACAAATATAATCCAATCATTCACGACTATCTCGCTTAACCCGCCCCTAAGACCTCTGGACTACGATTAAATAGGTAACTTGCCTTGTAGTAAATGAAATTGAGACTTAACACAACTAGCGCAACTGCAACCAAGTTGATCGCTGATGGGATTGGATGCAGGTGTTAATTTTGGGGCGATGAATTCATGCATGGGTTGTGCAGATACTACCATCGTGATTTGTGTGGCATCTGCATAATTTACACTGGCTGCCTGTGCTGGATTGGTGATGAACAGCACAGATGCAACAAAGGCAGGAAAAGCAAGCAAAATCAGTTTGAGTATATTCATAGTTCAGAAATAAAGACTGCTGGTGATACAGCATAGCCAATAAATTGGCTACGTTCAACCGAGACTACGGAGATTAATGACTGGTAAATTTCTTAATTAGTGCCCAAAAAATCATGATGAATAACCGTCTGACAAATATCTATCCTGGCGAAATTCTGCAAGTAGAATTTTTGGAACCGCTAAATATTACAGCTTATAGATTGAGCAAAGATATAGGTGTTGCTCAAACACGGATTAGCGAAATTTTATCAGGAAAGCGCAGTATTACAGCAGATACAGCTTTGCGGCTATCTCGCTATTTTGGTAACAGCGCTCAGTTTTGGTTGAATTTACAAACCCAATATGATTTACGCCAAGCTTTGTCAGAGAATGCAGAAGTTTACAATCAAATTCCTCAACTTCCCTGTCATGATGTAGCCTAAGAAATGAAGTCTAGCCCTTTCAAGGTGGATAAAAATTTTGCTCAAAAAATCTCTTTTTAATCTCTTATCTCTGTGTCCTCTGTGTCTCTGTGGTTAAATAAATTACTATTTTAACCGCAGAGTCCGCAGAGAGCGCAGAGAAAAAACGGATTTTACGAGTCACCTTGAAAGGGGTAGAAATGAAGTCTTACTCACTGTACAAATTAATTATTTTATGAATTGACCAAAATCGGAAATTTCCGGCTTTGCTCAATCATTAGTTTGATGGTACATAAATCCGCGCTATGCAGGGTTTAGCAGTGCTCATACGTGTCAACTTAACGCCAAACCCTGATCAAGACGTAATTTTGAATTAAATCGCCTACCATCAAGATCCGCGTTACCCCACCCCGGCTTTGCTGACGCAAAACCTCCCCTCCCCGTTTACGGGGAGGGGATTGAGGGGTGGGGTAAAATGCATGTGGAATAAGCGTTTGAGCTTAAGTTGACACCAATGAGCAGTGCTAAACCCTTACGACAGATGTGTTTTTTCCATGATTCATATTTGGTATTCTCTGATTTATATCCAAATCGTTAATCAGATAATACTTTTGACCAAATAAGTAATTCTCCTTGTTCGCCACCGGCGGCGAGATAATTACTTTGAGGATGCCAAGCGAGACAGGAAAATCCTGCTGATACACCTGTAAGAATTTGGCTGACTTCTTGGGCATTATTCCACAAACACAGCCAGCCGTCAGCAGCGGCGGAAGCTAGTAGGAAGCTTTGGGGTGCAAATGCGATCGCATTTATTACCTCTACATGATTAGTCAAAACTCTTGCTTCCCATCCTAAGGAATCATCTTCCAGTTTTTCCCAAACTACAACACCTTCAACGCTGGATGATGCTAAAATCGGTGCGCCTAATGATGTGGTAGCTTCTGACCATGCTAATTGGCGAATTTTACCCGGAAACCCGCGCATCACCCAAGGGTCAGGGTTACCCCATTCCAAAAGGGTGACGCTACGATCCATGTTACCCGAACCGAGAAATTTACCATCGGGAGACCATGCCATCGCTACACTCACGGTAGACATGGATAATATATATGGTTCCTCATCCCAGTCTTGGGTGTGCCAAATCTTCACCCCCTGATAACCGCTAATGGCTAAGTATTGCCCATCCCTGCGCCAGTCAATACCCAACACCGATGAGTTATCAAAATTTAAGGTGACAACAATATCATTAGTATCTGCATCCCAAACTTGGACATAACGCCCCAAACTAAAAGCCAGTTGATTACTAGTATGATTCCAAGCTAGCTTATCAACCCATGCTGGGGCATTGTCCAAAGTGGCGATTAATTCATCACCTTGCCAAATTTTTACCTGTCCATCTTGTCCCGCAACAGCTAAAAATTTACCATCAGGCGAAAAAGCAATGCAATCTACTGATTTACCATTCCCAGTCTGCAAGGTGACTAAGTCATCATGATTCCACATCACTACTTCCCCCGCCGCCGAAGTGGCTGCTAGGGTATTACCATCAGTTGACCAAGCGATCGCAGTTACATAATCTGAAAGTAACCCTGAAGAGTATTCTGCAAATTCTTGGGATTTAGTGGTTGTGGAGTTCATGGGGAAGGGGAAGGGGGAAGGGGAAACAGGGAAAGGGGGAAAGGGGAAAGGGCGAAGGATGAAATGACAAATGACAAATGACAAATGACAATTTTCAAACTAAACAAGCTAAAAAATCTTGCTTGAGTTTGGCTTCATCTAGATTGCGCCCGATGAATACTAGTTCGTTTTTTGGAGTTTCGGTAGGTTTCCAGGGGCGATCGGGTTTACCATCAAATATCATATGCACTCCTTGGAAGACAAAGCGGTTTTCTTCCCCAGCAAGATTTAAAATGCCTTTCATGCGGAAGATATCGGGGCCTTGAGTCCGGAGTAATTCTGTCATCCAAGCATTTAATTTTTGCCCATCAACTGCACCCTTTTCTACTAAAGCGACAGAATAGACAGTTTCATCATGTACATGGGCATCTTCACCTAAGAAATTTGGGTCAATTTCTAAGGCACGATCTAAATCAAAGGCTTGTACTCCCAATAAAGCATCCATGTCTAACTCAGAATTGCGGGTACGGTAAATTTTCGCTAAAGCATTCATTCCCCGAATCCGCTTTTCTAGTTCTTCTAGGACATCCGGTGTTACTAAATCAGTTTTATTCAGTAAAATTACATCAGCAAAAGCAATCTGTTCTTGGGCTTCATCGGCTTCCCAATGCTGCCAGATATGCTTGGCATCAACAACGGTTACCACTGCATCTAAAGATAGCTGGCTTTGCATATCTTCATCCACAAAGAATGTCTGAATCACCGGCGCGGGGTCAGCTAGACCAGTAGTTTCAATGACTAAATGGTCAAATTTATCACGCCGCTTCATCAAATTACCAATGATGCGAATCAAGTCGCCTCTGACTGTACAACAGATACAGCCATTATTCATTTCAAAAATTTCTTCATCCGCATCGATAACCAATTGATTGTCTATACCTACTTCCCCAAACTCATTAACGATGACGGCTACTTTCTTACCGTGTTCGTAAGTCAGGATGTGATTGAGTAAGGTTGTTTTACCTGCACCAAGATAGCCGGTGAGAACTGTTACAGGGACTGAATTGGATGTTTCGGCAGAGATCATAATCTCAAAGCATCTGTAGTGATAATCATTATCCGCCTATGATAGCGCTTGTCAAAAGTCAATCGTCAATGGTCAATGGTACGGGTTTCAAGTTTATTTACGTTTTGTAGTATAGTTGGGGGCAATTCTGATTGACTGAGTTTACCTACACTACCGCCAGTGTTGCGATCGCCGAAATAGCTTTTGCGATCGCCGAAATAGCTTTTGCGATCGCCGAAATAGCTTTTGGGTTTGCCGAAATAGTAATTGCGATCGCCGAAATAGCTTTTGCGATCGCCGAAATAGCTTTTGGGTTCTCCGAAATAGCTTTTGGGTTCTCCGAAATAGCTTTTGGGTTCCCCGAAATAGCTTTTGGGTTCTCCGAAATAGCTTTTGGGTTCTCCGAAATAGCTTTTGCGATCGCCGAAATAGCTTTTGGGTTCCCCGAAATAGCTTTTGGGTTCTCCGAAATAGCTTTTGGGTTCTCCGATATAGCTTTTGCGATCGCCGAAATAGCTTTTGGGTTTGCCGAAATAGCTTTTAGGTTCCCCGATATAGTAATTGGGTTTGCCGAAATAGTAATTGGGTTCCCCGATATAGCAAATGCGAATCAGGTTAACACCCCTTGCCTATCCTGCAATCCCGCCGTCACCTCCGGGCTATCGGTTCCTGCGGGCGTTATATCGGGTAAGCGAAAGAATTATTTGTATCAACATTGAGGAGTCAAACCCACCATTCCCCAGCAGCATCCTTGAAGCAGTCGAGGATCTGAAAATCAAATATTTATTCTTTCTGGACAAAACTCCTTTAATTATGTCTTAAAAACATTTATCTTGCCAAATAATGTATGAATTAAAATCAAGATAGACCTTTGATTGCTGAGTATTTTTATCTTTTTAATCAAAAGACAAAACTCCTTTAATTATGTCTTATCTCCTTTTTAAAGCTATTGATTTCACTTTTGATATCGCCGAAGATAGATTCAAGAGTTAAGCAAACACAAGCTTAATTACCAAACAAATTACTTATACCAGGTAAAACAATCATGTCTAGAATCACAATTTCCGACTTGGCTATTGACTCCAATTCCTTCATCAATGAAGTAGCTGAAACTGAAGCCGCATTTATTAACGGTGGTTATAATCCACTCATAGTAGGTGCTTTTATTAAAGGCTATGGTAAGTTGATAGAAAAAATTGTTAAAGTGTTGGCCAAAACATATCTGACAGCCCTGAAACTCCTATTGGATGCAAACTAATAATTACTGTTGATTGAATTACCAATTATTATTTAATTTATAACGAGATAACATCTCAAGTAATTAGACAATAAACTGGGTAATTCTTTAAAATATTTACAAACAATTTCTCTAAACGCAAACTGCATTTTGTGTTTAGAGAAATTATTTTTTATCAATGAAGTACAGAGATAGGGGCACAAAATTGTTGTACCCTTACAATTATCTGTACTCTTTTGCAATCTGCCTTGTTATGCCCAGATCCCCGACTTCTTAAATAAGTCGGGGATCTAAGCTATATATATAATCAAAAGTTTATGAAGCGATCCTCAGCAATTCCTGCACTGGTTGAGAATAGGAATCTGATTCAAAATGGGGAATAATTTCTACTTGGGCTATTTGTTGCTTTAACCAATCTGCGAATAACTCACCCATAATCTTTAAGCATAACTGCTGTTCTAATTTTGGCTGGATGATTTCCTCAACCCAAATTAGATGCACTTTTTGGGCAATGATAATCGGTTTGAGTAACTCAGGAGGATTAGCCACAAAGACAGCAGCTGCAATATCCGGTTTAAATTCTTGACGATTTTTAACTCCACGATAGCCACCAGCGCGACGGAGTTCTGGATTTTGGATATGTTGACGAGTTACATCTTGGAAAGTAATTTCACCTTCAGTTACTGCATAAAATAATTCCCAAGCTAAATCTTCATCTTCTAAGACAACTTCATAGGTAACTGCTGCAAGATAATTCAGTTGATTTTCATAAAAATATGCTTCAACTTTGTCCGCAAATAAATGAGCCGCTAATTTGAGAGACAGCAAATTAATTTCGGCGATTTGTTCAAAATCTTCTAAACTAAGATAATGTTTTTGTAGCCATTTCCAAGTATCTTCAGCTTTGACGAGTCTGTTGGCTGCCCTTAAAGCATCAGCCGCTTCTTGGAGTTCTTCATTTTCTACTGTAATACCTGCTTCTTTAGCTGTATTAAAGATAATTTTCCGGCTGGCGATCGCTTCTAATAAACTGGGCACTTGACAAGAAATTTTCAGTTGTTCAATTATTTCTTTTTGAGATACATTCATAGTTTTGAACATTTTTGGATTCCTTGGATAATTTCAAGATATTTTTATGTAATACCAATTTAATGTGAAGTTGCACATATCTAGATCCCCCTAAATCCCCCTTAAAAAGGGGGACTTTAATAGATGTTTTTCCGGTTCCCCCCTTATTAAGGGGGGCTAGGGGGGATCGAATTCTATGCAGCTTCATAAAAAATTGGTATAACTTAAAGGTCTAAACCACCTTTTTGGAGCTTTTTAAACGGATCTAAAATGAAATCCATCAGGCGGCGCTGACGCACAATTACCTCTGCTGTTGCTGTTTGTCCAGGGGTTAAGGGAATACGTTTATTACCAGATTTAATCTCAGTTTGATTTAGGGCTATATCCATTTCAAAAACTTCTATTTTGCCTTGAGGAGTTTCCATAACTTTGGAATCTGGCGATATCCGCATGACTTTGCCGGCTACTACTCCATAATCTTGGAATGGATAGGCATCAAATTTGATTTTAACTGCCATTCCTACTTTTAAGAAACCACTTTGTTGACTAGGCATATTGGCTTTGAGAATAAAGGGAATCTCTTTAGGCGCAATTTGGGCGATTGTTTGACCAGTTTGGACAACTACACCAGGTTTTTTGATGGGTAAATTAAAAATTACACCATCAATTGGTGATTTGATTAAACGTTGTGCTAACTGTAGTTTGATAGAAGTAATCTGGCTTCTGGTTTGAGCTATTTCTGATTTCAGGCTGGTAATTTGGGTTTGCATATCTTTCAGTTGTTCCTGATTTTTTAACAAAGACAATTTACCAGCCTGAACTAAACTTTGATAACTATTTTGTTGTTCTTCTAACCTCAACTTTGCTTGTACAATATCTGCTTGGGCTTGGCGCATTATTCCCTGATAACGGTTTTGTTCTTCTTGTAAGCGTAACTTTGCTTGTTTGACATCAGATTCATTTTGCTCATATATTCTTTCGCTTTCATCAGCAATTTTTTCTAGTTCTACTACTTTAATTTGCGGCACAGCACCCTGTTCGCCTAGCGGGCGATAACGTTGGATTTCTACTAAATCTGTCCGCCAACGATTTATAGCTAAGTTATAGGATGTCTGAGTAGAAACCTGGTTTTGTTCTGCCTGATTGACTAATGCGAGTTTCTCTAATTTTTGTAGGTTATAAGTACTCTGTTTAGCATCTAAATTTTGCTGTGCTTGATGAACTTGAGAAAGTTTTTCTAATTCTTGGGATTTGTTTTGTTGTTCTTGCACACCAATTGCTAGTTGTAATTGGTTTTTAAATAGTTCTAGTTGTGCGAGGCGATTGATTAGCCCGTCTAGTTTTGCTTTTCCCTGTTGTAAGTCGGTTCGTAGTACATTAGATTCTAGTTCTACTAATAACTGTCCGGCTTTGACGGGTTCACCTTCTTTGACTTTGACAGCAATAATATTACCGCTAGCTTGAGTGTCTAATCTTTGAGTTTCACCTAATGGTTCAATCCGACCTCTAGCGCTTCCGGTTTCGTCAATTTGTGATAGCATCGCCCAAGGTAATACGATGGCACTAAAAATTACTAGTAAATATAGTAGTGACCTTGTCCAACGTTTTGGTAAGGCATCTAGTAGTTCTTCTGTACCGTAATACCAATCTTGAGACTTAGCTGCTACAGGCTGATTTTCTTCGCTGGTATTAGTTGGTTGTTCAGTTAAGACTGATGATGAATTATTAGCGGGATTAGGCATATTGAGTTTAGTTGAAGATTTATTTTTAAGACTGACAAGGAGAAGTGGATATTTTCAAATAATAAGTGATTCTCTAAATTTGTTTCGTGAAAAGTAATTTTTGAATTGAACCGCACCAGGCGCAGAGAACACAGAGAGATAAGAGTTGAGGAGTGCTATCGAAACCTGAGTTAGATGAGTTTTGTATTAGTTTTGTCTCGGTGTCTATCGTAGAAGGAAAGGAAGAGTGAAACGCCTATTTTTTCTTACCTCTCCCTCTCCTAGTAGGAGAGAGAGGCTGGGTGGGTAAGGTCTTGATAATTCACGTTATAGAAGTGAATAATTTCTAAGTTGTAAATCAGACTGCTTGGGCCAGTTGTTGTTGATTTAGGTAGTAGTAATGACCTTTTTTGGCGATTAATTCTTCATGAGTACCGCTTTCTATTAATAAGCCGCGATCTAATACTAAAATTAAGTCGGCTTTGCGGATTGTGGAGAGTCGATGGGCAATAATTAAGCTGGTACGTCCTTGGAGGATTGTGTTTAAATTGTTCTGAATGATGCGTTCTGATTCTGCATCTAGGTGGCTGGTGGCTTCGTCGAAAATCAATAAGGGAGGATTACCTAGTAAAGCCCGCGCAATTGCTAGACGTTGACGTTGTCCACCAGATAGCATCCCACCGCCTTCACCAATTTGGGTTTCGTAACCCATTGGTAATTGTTTAATAAATTCATCTGCACCGGCTAAACGCGCTGCTTCGCTAATTTCTGCTAAGGAAGATTCGGGGAAGGCGATACTAATATTTTCGCGAATCGTCCCACCAAATAAGAAGGTATCTTGATCGACAACACCGATTTGAGAACGCAGCGATCGCAAGGCTAAACTGGTGACATCATGACCATCAATTAAAATTTTACCGTCTGTGGGTGTATATAAACCCAAAATTAATTTTGCTAGGGTGGTTTTTCCGGAACCGCTACGTCCAACTAGGGCTACTGTTTGTTCTGGTAAAATTTCCAAGCTGAGGTTTTCTAGGACGTTAATATCACTATCTGGATGATAGCGGAAGGTGACATTTTCAAAGCGAATGTTACCGCGAATGGTGGCTAAATATTGTCGGGGTTGATTTTGTAAGTCTTCTTCGGGTTCGGCTGACAGGACATCATTAATCCGTTCTGTGGAAATAATTACCTCTTGTAATTGATTCCAGAGTACGGTGAGGCGTTGAAAGGGACTAATTATATTACCCAACAACATATTGAAAGCAACTAATTGCCCAATTGTTAGTTGATTTTGAATTACTAACCAAGCTCCAAACCACAGTAATCCTGTAGTTGCTACAGATTCAATTGTAGAACTAAAAAATTCCATTTGGTTACCAATTACCTGTCCCCGGAATAATTTTTTAGTTAAGTTATTGAGCAGTTCTTCCCAACGCCAGCGCACGCTTTGTTCAATTGCCATTGAGCGAATGGAACGAATACCTGTCAGTGATTGAATTAAATAACTATTCTCCTTAGCTAAAGCATTAAAAACTTCCCGGTTAATGCGGCGAAAGAATGGTGTGGCAACTATTGCCAAAATTAAAAATGGGGGCACAATTGCGAGTGCTAGCAGTGTCATTTGCCAGCTATACCAAAACATCAATCCGACATAAATAAATACTGTCAATAAATCGAGAATAATTGACAGTGCTTCGCCAGTAAGAAAGCGCTGAATTTTTTGATTTTCTTGGACGCGGGAAACAATATCACCGACGTAACGCGATTCAAAAAAAGCTAGGGGAAGGCGGAAGGTATGTTTAATAAAACCTACCATCAGTGCTACGCCGATGCGGTTGGCTGTGTGGTCTAATAGGTATTGTCGCAGTGTGTTGAGGGCGACGCGAAATAAACCAAAAATCAACAAACCACAGCCGACGGCGGTTAAGGTGAGGGTACTACCTTGAACAATTACTCTGTCTAAAAGTAACTGTGTGAATAGAGGTGTAATTAATCCAAACAATTGGATAAATAAGGAAGCAATGAAGACTTCTAACAGTACTTGCCAATGTGGTTTAATTAACTCGAATAATTGCCAAAATGGTGTATTCGCTTCTTCGCTTTCTTTGAGGAGGGCGGTAGGTTGCAAGATTAAAGCGTAACCTGTCCACCCAGCTTGGAATTGATGATGGGTGAGGGTACGTTGTCCGATCGCCGGATCGCCGACAATCACCTGTTTTTTGGTAACTTCATAGACGACGATATAATGATTACCTTCCCAATGGGCGATCGCAGGTAGGGGTTGTTGGGCTAATTTATCCAAGCTGGCTTTGACTGGACGGCTAGCAAAACCTATACTTTCACTGGCGGTGGCTAAACCGCGCAAGGAAACGCCGATGCGATTGACGTTGGCTAAATCCCGCAATCTGTTGATGCTGAACTGTTTACCCCAATAACGACCGATCATTACTAAACAAGCTACACCGCAATCAGTGGCGCTTTGTTGTTCAAAAAAGGGATAGCGTTTAGTTAGCTGTAACCATAGATGTTTGGCTTTGACTTGCGGTGAGGGAAAATAAGCGCGTCTTTCCTGCTTTTTTGGGGTAGCGATCGCCGGAAAGGGAATTACATTCGGAATTGGCGATTGGCGATCGTCTTTATCTTGCACAGAGTTGGTAAATTCTGTTAATTGCGGCCAAGATTGCTGTGCTGTTTGCCAATCCGCAGTCCGCAGACGATAGATAATTGTCGGTTGAATCGCTTGCCAATTACCCTGTTTTGGCTCAGCATAGATTTTACCCGGTATTAAACAACTACCGTCACCATGTCGCAATTTTCCTTGATGTAGCAAAACTAACTTAGTGTCTGAAACTAGAGATACTTGGTCAAACTCTTTTACAGCAATTCTTTCAAACAACGATAAGCCTTGAAAAATCCCTTCCACAGTCGCCTGTGGTTGTTGCTGACGATACAGCATCAGCAAATCCCAACGTTCTGCACGCAGCAACAGGCGATCGCAGATTTTGGGGTATTTAGCCATCAAAGTCTGCAATACATCTTTGTTGAGGTAACAGAGTTTTAAATTAGTTGAAGCCCTCGCCGCATAACAGCTAAATTCTGCTTCTGGAAACAAGGTCATTTCCCCAAATGATGACCCTGTTGTTAGGGTAGAAATTAAGTTACCAGATATATCTAATAATCTAACTTTACCGGTAATAACTAGATAAATTCCCGCCTGCGCCTCTGTTGATTGCCAAAATAGTTTTGCTACTGCTGGTTCAACAATTTCCACATTTGTCCAGCAATTCTGTAATTCCCGATTGTCAAGCTTTTCATTCAAGATACCAGTCAACAATTGACCTAGTTGTTCTTGGGAAAACTTTGATAGCATTACCTCTCCTATATCCCAAGTTTAGTGATTAATTTGAATTAAATTAAATGATTGATAGAAATGAGAATCACTGGCAGATTCTAAGTCACAAATTCTCACCCCATTTGCCTTGTTATCGTCAATAGTTGCTTTTTTAGATGAGCGTCTTTTTTGTGTAGCTAAACCCATCTCTTTAAGTAATCTATTAATGTGGCGATTACTGATTTCAATGCCAAATTCACTCGCCAAATGTTTGCTTAACCATTGAGATGTCCAATTACTAAATGCATAGCCATACTTCCGGGGGCTATGACTGAGCAATTCTTTTAATCTAGCGAGATATTGTTGATTCACAGTTTTAGGTCTACCTATTCGGCGTTGCTGCCATTCTTCAACTAAACCTGCTTTAGCAATAGTTATCCAATAACGTGCCATCTCCTGAGAACAACCTAAAATTTGGCAAATTTCCGTTTGTGATTTGCCCATATCTGCCAGCAACATAATTTCTAGTCGCCGCCGATATTCTGGTGGCAAATTAGCTGGTAAATTCTTCAATAAATCCTTGTATTGATCGGGCGTTAAAAACTTATTTTCATTATGGTGAAAGGGATTTTGTGACATAAAATTTATCGCTAAATCCAAATTTTTTCCAAATACATCCTCAATTGTTTGCAATGAAGATTTCACAAACCATTTAGGAATAATCACAGAATTAGCACGGTTAGGTGTATTTGAGATCATCATCCCAAGTGATGCATGAGAAAATTTAAATTACCTATGCATTCAAATACATAGTCAATGGCGATGGGGATGATTTACAGCAGATTGCAAGTGAGGTACAGATAATTGTAAGGCACTGCCGTGCCCCTACCGGCGTACCTCATTTACCTGAAATACGCTGTAATTCAAAATTGGCCCAGAATGTTGAGAAATCTGTGGCATAAATGGAATTATTTTATACTGTTTATTACCCTTAACTTAATGACGAATAATCTAGGAAAAATCAGATTTTTTCTCTGTAGTGAGTTTGATAATTTCCCTAAATCATACTCAATCACTGAATAGCTTATCCTCCAGAAATTGTAGTGATTCAGTATATCGCCGACAAATAATACCGATTCGTAATTAGGAAATTCTGACATCATCTAGGTTTTAGGGTTTGAATCTGTTGCCGAATTTTAGAGAATTGGTATCAGAAGTCAAGGTTGTAAAAATAGCAACAGCGACAGTTAACATGAACTGTCATACTTGCTAGTTGCAGATGCATTACCCATAACTATTTTTTGCTCCGCAGATTTTGACTAATCAGAATTATTCTGAAAAGCAACTTCATCATAGAAGCAGCAAAACATCAAACTGTGTTTTAACGCACTGTATTGTTGTAGTCTCTCATCCTAGATGATGTCAAGAGTCATTGTCTAAAAAAGCCAATTTTTAACTATAAAATCTGCTAATTGACCGATGCTTGAAAATTAAATCTTCAGAAAAACTAATTTTCATTAACGCATCTATCTTAAGGTAGAAATTAAAAATAAAATAACGTATTGTATTAATTTTGACTTAATTTTTGTTCGGAGAATTATTAAAATTGTCTGAGATATTGCTGAAAAAATCTTGTTAATTATAATACCATTTCTAGATGAAAATGCATATTATTAGCCTGCTTCCACAGGCTTTATTTGTTTAGCCCCACCCAAGTAGGGTGAGGGCGCGCATCAAAAATTTTCTTTATTAAGTAAAAAAGGCAGTACAGCTTCGAGAACCTCTGCTGGGTATTCTTCATGTAGTCCCAAGGAACCAGGAAGCACAACGCTGCTGACTGCTGGTAACGTGGAGATTGCTTCCATTTCGGCTTTTGATTTAGGTGGGCTAGATTCTGCAATTACAATCATGAGTGGTGCAGATAGCGATTTTACTAATCCCAGAAAATCAGATTGCGCGTGTACCGCATCAATATTACCAGTAACAAAGGCAGCAGAAGCAAATCGCGCTCCTGGTTGTTGGGTAGTTTGCCATTTCTTTTCCATGAAACTGGGTGTTAGCCTCGCCGCATCGACAAAGACATGGCGACGGTACATCCAATTTAAAAAAGATGGCTGGGTATTGAGTTTGTAGAGAAATTGACCAACAATAGGCGATCGCACTAATCCTCTCACCATACCTGCTATCTGGGGATTTGCGCCCATTGTCGGTAAAGGGCCACGCCAAGTGGGAGCCACTAAAACAATTTTGCTGAAACTCGTAGGCTGTTTTACAGCTAATTTCAATACATAACTAGCAGCATGACCAGCTGCTAAGACATTAATTGCTGTGTTCAAAACAGAATTGACAAAATCTGTTAAAAATTGTTCATATAACTCTGGACGGTAATCCAAACTCGGTCGAGAAGATTCACCAAAACCAGGCCAATCTACAGCTACAACTTGAAAATGAGGAGCTAGTAACCTAGCTATTTCACCCATTTCTTGACGGCTGGAAACGCTGCTGAAGGCAGGGAGGAGCAATAGGGGTGAACCATGACCAAGAGTTTCATACACTACCCTTAATGATTGATTTTCCCAATTCCAGAGAAATTCTTGCACTACTCCACCAAAGCCAACAGCGTTATCAATTGATAATAAATTGGTAGACATGAGTTTTTACTCGGCACTCAGTACTTATGGATCTAACTTACATTCCAACGCCTTTTTTTGCATGGTTTTAAAAATGTTATAAAAACCGTTAGCGCGGGAAGGTGTCAGGCTGACGTTTAAACCAGTTTCTTGGATAAAATCTGGTGCTAGTTGGACAATTTCTGTAGGCGATAAACCATTTAAACCTTCAATCAACAGCCCGACTAAGCCCTTAGTTAACTGGGAATCAGAATCTCCTTGATATTTAACCTTCCCATCCTCCAAGGTGGCGGTGACATAAACCTGAGAAACGCAACCAGGGACTTTATTTTCTGGTATCTTGTCAGCTTCTGGCAATGCTGGGAGCTTTTGCGCATACCAGATCAGTTGTTCGTAGCGCCGCTTCTGGTCAGAAGCGCGTTGAAAGCGCTGGACAATTTTCGCCAGAGCAGGTGGTAAAGAGTCTGTAGAAGAGGACATAACAGCAGCTGCAAATAAATCTGTCTTCCCTTGAGTGTAAATTATCTAGAGTGCGATCGCGTTTATGATGAGCATTTCCCAAGACTTGCGTACCCACTCATAGATGAATGGGTATTGAGAATTTTCTCTTTTCCAGTCTACTCAAGTTGCTTATGATATACATTGTAACTACACTGTAAGTATGAGCCAGTTGAGATTCGAGTGGGATGAACGCAAGGCTAGGTCTAATGAGCAAAAGCATGGTGTATCTTTCGAGGAGGCAGAAACTGTCTTTTATGATGAGAATGCCCGCTTAATCTATGACCCCGATCATTCTATAGAAGAGGATCGCTACATACTGTTGGGTATGAGTGATTCATTACGTTTACTATTGGTGTGTCATCTGTATCAGGAAAGTGAAGAAGTTATCCGCATCATCTCGGCTCGAAAAGCTACGAAAAAAGAGCGTCAGCAATATCAAAGTTTTTCCTTATGAAAGAAGAGTACGATTTCTCCCAGTCTGTTAAAAATCCATACATTAAAAAGCTGAAGAAGCAAGTGACAATTCGGCTTGAAGAAGATGTGGTTGATTATTTCAAAGCCCTAGCTGAAGAAACCGGCATTTCCTATCAGAGCCTGATCAATCTTTATTTACAGGATTGTGTAAAATCCCAGCGCAAGCCGTCTTTAGAGTGGGTGAGTAAAGTCTAGTAAAGCGATGAAATAGCAGCGATCGCGTTTATCATGAGCATTTCCCAAAACTTGCGTACTCAGTTGTCTATCGCCGCTGACTTGTGCCGTTAACTCGCAGTGCGATCGCCCCTGCAATAAAAAACAGCCCCCAAATTATAGGGGCTGAAATTGTCGATTTCAACAAACTAATGAAAGCTAACTTAATCTTGCAAAAGTACTTCCGCTGCAAGTCCTAGGCGGCGAAATCCATAAATGATACATCAGTGTTATCCAACAGAGGTTTATTGCTCAGAACCGCAAATTTTCCTCCAGAACCTAATCCGGCGACTGCACCATCGGCATTATAGAAAAGGTTGCCGGTAGAAGTATTGTAAACCAGGAAAGCACTGCTACCCCCTGCCAGACTGACTTCAGCCGCACTATCGGCAGTAATTGTGGCAAATTCACTGGCAATTATGCCATTACTCATGGTTAAGGAATTAAATACACTATGGGATAACAGGATGAGATCGGTGCCCTTGGTAAAGTCGGTTATGGTATCTGTGCCTAAATCGCTAAAGTTAGCCACTCCACCAAAGCCAAAATAATCTACCCCTTCACCCCCTGTGAGGCGATCGCTACCTTGAGTTCCCTGGAGGAAATCGTTCCCTGTTCCACCAGAAAGGGTATCATTACCAGCACCACCTGTGAGGGTATTATTACCAGCATTACCTGTGATGATGTTACTGAGGCTGTTGCCTGTACCATCGATATTTGCTGTACCTGTCAGGGTTAACTGTTCAACATTATCTATCAAGGTGTAGCTAATTGAAGCATTAACGGTATCTGTGCCTGAGTTAGCATTTTCGATGACTACATCTCCTAAACTATCCACCGTATAGCTATCGTTGCCAATTCCACCGTTGAGGGTGTCATCACCAAGACCACCGTTGAGGCTATCATTACCAGCACCACCTGTGAGGGTATTGTTACCAGCGTTACCTGTGATGATGTTACTGAGGCTGTTGCCTGTACCGTCGATATTTGCTGTACCTGTCAGGGTTAGCCGTTCAACATTATCTGTCAAGGTGTAGCTAATTGAGGCATTAACGGTATCTGTGCCTGAGTTAGCATTTTCGATGACTACATCTCCTAAACTATCCACCGTATAGCTATCGTTGCCAAGTCCACCGTTGAGGGTGTCATCACCAAGACCACCGTTGAGGATATCATTGCCATCACCACCGTTGAGGCTATCATTGCCATCACTACCTATGAGGCTATCATTGCCAGTGCCACCAATCAGGGTATCATTGCCAGCGTCACCTGTGAGGGTATCATTGCCAGCGTTACCTGTGAGGGTGTTATTACCAGCGTTACCTGTGAGGGTGTTATTACCAGCGTTACCTGTACCGTCGATATCTGCTGTACCTGTCAGGGTTAGCCGTTCAACGTTATCTGTTAAAGTGTAGCTGACTGAGGCATTGATGGTATCTGTACCTGAGTTAGTATTTTCAACGATGACATCTCCAATACTGTCAACTATGTAAGTATCGTTGCCACCTCCCCCTGACATGGTGTCGTCACCAGCTTTACCATCTAGGGTGTTACTACCACTGTTACCTGTAATCGTGTTGTTGAGTGCGTTACCCGTACCTGAAAGGTTGCTAGTGCCTGTTAACACTAACTTTTCTAGATGATTTCCCAAGGTGTAGCTGATGGCAGCGTTAACCGTATCTATCCCTTCGTTGAGGTTTTCTGTGACTACATCGCCAACACTATTAACGGTGTAAATATCATCGTCTAAACCGCCGATCAGGGTATCATTACCGAGACCTCCATTTAGGGTATCATTGCCAGCATTACCTGTGAGGGTATTATTGCCACTATTCCCCGTGATGATGTTATCCAGAAAACTTCCTGTGCCGTTGATGTTGGCTGTACCCGTTAACGTGAGATTTTCTAGGGCACTTCCCAAGGTATAGCTGATGGCAGCTTTAACTGTATCTATGCCTTGGCCATTTATTTCCATGACCACATCCCCAACACTATCCACAATGTAAGTGTCATCGCCAGCGCCACCTGTGAGGGTGTCATTTCCGGCTTTGCCATCGAGGATGTTATTGCCGCTACTACCTGTGATGTAGTTATTCAGGCTGTTTCCTGTGCCATTGATGTTAGTAGCAGCACTTAACCTCAAATTTTCTAGGTGATCGCCCAAGGTATAACTAATGTCGGCGTAAACGATGTCTATCCCTTCGTTGAGGTTTTCATAAACTCGATCCCCAACCTCATCAACATAATAGGCATCATCTCCCAATCCCCCGATCATGGTATCGCTACCATCTGCTCCGTTTAGGGTATCATTGCCCAGTCCCCCTGTCAGACTATCATTGCCCCCAATTCCTCCAGAGATATAGTCATTACCTGCACCGCCTTGTACAGTGTCATTACTGGCATCGCCACCGGTGAGCAAGTCATCGTAGGGCGTTCCTGTAATATTGACCCCTTCAAAGTTCAAATAGTAAAAGTAATAATTACTAGTAGGGTTCCGAGAAGTAATATAGCTAGCACCGCTAATAATCCCCTGATTATTCACCCCAATGTTCGCACCAGTTGCAGTGCTATAGTCTGCGTATAAGATATCGATTCCGGCTCCGGCATCAATTGTCCCGCCAAAGATATAATTCGTGACATTGAAGATATCATTGCCACTTCCTGTGTAAATCTGGTTGATTCGTTCCAAATTTTGAACGATTGTATTACTATCTCCAGCTAAGTTGACACTGGTATCGGTCAAATTTAATGTCCAATTGTTAGTCGAATCCTGTAAATATAAAAAGAGGGTATCTATACCTTCTCCCCCATCTAGGTTATCTCCTATACCCCCTTTTAGGGTGTCATTCCCTGTCCCCGCTTGTAAGATATCACTTCCTCCAGCCCCATCTAAATCATCATTCCCTTCACCCCCTTCTAAGACATCACTCTCACTACCCCCGTATAAAACATCATTCCCAGTACCGCCAATCAGCAGATCGCTTCCTTCTCCACCACCAATGACATCATTTCCCCCTGAACCGTCAAGGGTATCATTCGCCTCTAACCCCTCAATGTAATCATCTCCACTACTTCCTAGAATCAGGTTAGGTTTTTCATCTCCGACAAAACTCGCCATTTCTACCCCGATATTTACCCCATCCAGGCTAATAACTGCGCGATCGCTCTCGGCTTTCAAGTGTCCTAACTCTGTCTCGGACAAACTCTCTCCCATCACCAACGCCGAGAAAATTCTTCCTTCATCCCCATCACTATCATTATTGCCATTCAATACCCCATCTATATAATGGCCATATTCTTCTAAAATTAACCCTACTAACCCTTGAATATCACTAACTTGCTGTAAATACTCATAAGCTAGATAAATTGTCCCTGTTTCTGCACTATAAGCTCCAATTGCTCCATTTAGGTCAGACTGATAGCGAATTTCTAAAAGCGGAAAATTACTAAAATCCCCATTTATCCAGGTTGTCTGTAAGCTATCTGCTTCCGGGTTTGGGTTAAAAGCCAATGCCATTTTAGAGACAAATTCAGGTTCCTTGGCAAAGCTTTGTAATCTAGATTGACTTGATAAAATTCCCTGTTCTAAGACAGCTAAAACAGATAGATCGAGTTCTAGAGAATTGACCGTTAAAGAGAAAATTGCAGTCATAACTAATTCCAAAATCAAGAATGAAAACTCGCTTTTTACACCAAGGGTAAAAAGTTAGGTTGGTGCGTTGTGCTGTGCAATAACAAGCTTTACGCTAATACTGAACACATAAACACTTTTTTAAATACAACAACTAAATATTCTTTTACGGAAAAATACTGAAGCTTTGTGATGAGAAATTAGTAACGACTGCCTTCCTGATGTTTGTCCCATTCGTTACTTTGAATGACCAGCCCCTAGCCCCTACGATCAAGACAAGTTAAAATAATTCGTAATTGATAATTCGTAATTTGTAGTGTAGGGGCGGGTTCACCGATATCCACGTTGCGAAACAAAGATCCAAATAAACCCGCCCCTACAGACGGTGATTCAGAGTAGGGGCGGGTTCACAGATATCCTTGTTGGGTATCGACGATTCAAATAAACCCGCCCCTACAAACTGGCTCCACGTAGAGATGAAGGGGAATTAAACCCAAAAATTACGAACTTGTACTGAGCGAAGCCGAAGTATTACGAATTACGAATTAGTAATTAGTTAAAGTACAGACAACTGACTTTAAATAAAGCACACAAGGAGCGCGTAACAGATGGGTAAGGGGAGGTTAGAAGCGTTCAGTGATGGCGTGCTTGCCATCATCATCACGATTATGGTGCTGGAACTGAAGGTTCCGCACGGTGATAATTTAGCGGCGTTGCGTCCGCTGATTCCGGTATTTTTGAGTTATGTGCTGAGTTTTATTTACATTGGTATTTACTGGAACAACCACCATCATTTATGGCAAGCAGTCAGACACGTTAATGGACGTATTCTGTGGGCTAATCTGCATCTGCTATTCTGGTTGTCGCTGATTCCCTTTGTCACTGGCTGGATGGGCGAGAACCATTTCGCCGCCTGGCCAATTGCTCTTTATGGTACGGTATTGTTGTTTTCGGCGATCGCCTACTACATTCTTACACTAGCTTTAATCAATCATCACGGTAGGGATTCTACCTTAGCGATCGCACTCGGTCGAGATTTCAAGGGCAAAATATCACTTGTATTCTATGCTGTGGCTATTCCCCTTTCCTTTGTCAACTCCTGGATAGCCTTTGGAATATACGTTCTGGTGGCGATTATGTGGCTCATCCCGGATCGGCGCATTGAAAAACATCTGACTTCCTGAAAAGTGCGATCGCCAACTAATGGTCTGGAACTGCCCATACACTAAAATACCGCAGCAAAGCAATAGTAATAAGTTAAGTATTGAGAATAATCGTTAAATATTGCTGCAAAATTAGCCTGATTTCTTGAAATTGGTTGGCAAATATTCAGATCATATTTCAATGATCAACAAATTTTAGGAGCGAAACAGTTGCTTACTTCAATCTTATTAGCTGCTTCCACTGTGCCCACCACCCTGCAATGGAGTCCAACAGTTGGGATAATCATGATCATCGCGAATATTATTGCGATCGCCTTTGGCAAATCAACCATCAAGTATCCCAGTGCCGAACCAGCTTTACCCTCACCTAATTTATTTGGTGGCTTCGGTGCGCCTGCATTACTCGCCACCACCGCTTTTGGGCATATTTTAGGCACGGGTATTATTTTAGGGCTACATAACCTGGGAAGAATCTAGGTTTTGTTAGCTGATTTAATTGCTCTTTTGTCTACAACCATACATAAGCTAGAGATTTAATTCTCTGGCTTTTTTTGTGTTCAATACCAAGTTGCAAAAAATTGTATCAATTAGCTTTTTTAATCAGCAGCAATTGTAGTATCAAAAACACCAAGTTGTTATTTAACTTACTTGCTAAATGACTAGACAGGCATGGGAGCTAAACCGTGCAACTGACGTACAGCGTTAATGCAGATTGGGCAATCACAACCAAATAATTTTATCGCCTCATCACTTTCTGCATCAGTGAATTCTAGTTCAGCAGGCTGGTTTGATTGAGCTTGCGCTACTGTCATCTCAGGTTTGGCTGGAGAAACAGCATTGTCAACCTGTATACATACCTGTGTAGGAGTTGCTGAGTGGGGGGAACGTACACAAGATAAATGAGTACCTACTGGAGTCACTGTTTGACTGGCGTTAGCTGGTCTGGTCATCATGACCATAGATAGCATAGACATAAACAGTGCTGGGGTGGAAAGCAAAGAGAGGACAAATCTCTTGTTCATGTATTCTCCAATATTCGGTAATTAAAGATGCAACTTATCATTTCACATCAATGGGTGATTGATCAGTCCATCTTATACAAATTCTGATAAAATGGCATGATCTATTTCACATGAGTTGAACAACACTGTACAGCGATTTGAGTTTGGACTTTACACCACTTGCTTTATCTGAGATTTTGCTAATTCACCAGGAGCAAACGCACCATTTTCTGTGATGATGGCTGTAATAAATTCTGCTGGTGTGACATCAAAAGCAGGATTATAAAACTCAACACCTTCAGGTGTGAGCATGGTATCGCCTACTTGATAAATTTCTTTGGGATTACGCTCTTCAATCGGAATTTGGCTACCATCGGCTAATTCAAAATCAACGGTAGACAGGGGAGCAGCGACAAAAAAAGGAATATTATGTGCTTTAGCTGCGATCGCCACACTATAAGTCCCAATTTTATTAGCGGTATCACCATTGGCAGCAATTCTATCAGCACCAACAACAACTGCATGAATTAAACCCTGTTTCATGCAATGGGCTGCCATGTTGTCAGTAATTAGCGTTACCGGAATGCCTTCTTGAACACATTCCCAAGCAGTGAGTTTTGCGCCTTGTAAACGGGGGCGGGTTTCGTCAGCGAACACACGCGCTAAACGTCCTTCTCTCCACGCAGAACGCACCACACCCAAAGCAGTACCATAACCAGCAGTAGCTAATGCCCCAGCGTTACAATGAGTCAAAATTGTCAGCTTTTCTGGGGTTTTCGGTAATACTGCCAAGCCATTGTCACCGATTGCCTGACAAGTTTGCAAATCTTCAGTATGAATACTTTGGGCAGTTTGTAACAAAATTTGTTTGAGTTCTGCTACTGTTCCCAGCGATTCATAGGCAGTTTTCATCATCCGACTAATTGCCCAAAATAAATTTACCGCCGTCGGACGAGTGGAACGCAACAACTGGGCAACTTGCTCTAAGCGTTGTAAAAATTCATTCCGGTTGCTGGTTTCAATCTCCCTCGCCCCAAGATAAATACCGTATGCTGCGGCTACACCAATTGCTGGCGCACCTCGGACAATCATCGTTTTGATTGCCAAAGCCATATCTTCACTACGGTGAATTTCCACAAAAGCATACTCGTTGGGTAAGCGAGTTTGGTCAATCAGCGATACCGAGTCATCGTGCCAAATAATTGGATAAACTTGGTTGGGAGAAGGTGTCATAGAACTTGAGACATATTGCAAGTAGGCATTAACTGAATGTAACTCAGCCTCAGCGACAAAGGCGATGGCACTATTTTAATTTTTGCAAGGCGATGCGATGTCTACGACAAGCCGCTGGGCGTCTACGCATTGTCACTCAATACAATCCCATTGTCACTCAATACAATCGCATTGTCACTCGATACAATCGCATTGTCACTCGATACAATTGCATTGTCACTCGATACAATTGCATTGTCACTTGATACAATTGCATTGTCACTCGATACAATTGCATTGTCACTCGATACAATTGCATTGTCATGGGATGCGATCGCGTTGTCATGAGATGCGATTACAGAGCTTTCAAGTTAGACACTCATGCGATAAATCACACAACGAGGGCATAAAAATCTCTCTTTCCCATGCCCAATGCCCCTAGATAATACTAAATAAAATTACAAAACATCGCCTCACCCCACTGTCAGGAGTTTAATAGTCACGTCAGAGATACTGTGACAATATTTATGCGCTTATTCAAAATGTTCGGGAAACATCTCAGCAAGAGGTATTATTATCCGCTGCTATCCTTGGGGCTAGTTTGCGTCTTGCTATTCACTTCTGTCGGAGTCGGTCAAGCACAGCAAGATGAAAGTTATACAGTGCCAACTAATACCACTTCTACTCAGCAACCTAGCAATGCGGCGGCGAGTGTACTTGATGTGACTTCGATTACAAGCATCAGTCCTAAAGAATTGTATGTTGCCATTCCTCAGTCACTTGTAGCCGAAAATTTTAGAGCTAACCCCCAAGAACGGCTGAATTTAGTTATCACAGGTGACAACTTCCCTCAACCAGACAGTCCGCTCAAAAATCAAATTGCAGTTAAAATTGGTAATCCTCCTGATAATGCTACGACTACTAATGTTAGAGTTGCAGAAGATGGAAGGGCAATTTTTGCCAGCTTTACTAACACTCAGCTCAAGAATTTGCCACGGGGAACACACCCTGTAAGAGTAGAAGTGGCTGGAAACGCAACTAGCATAAATCCCCAAATCACTGAGGATCAACTTCAGGTGAATGTCACTCGCCCTGTAAGTAATCTAACAACGTTCATTGTGTTTGGGATCACTACTTTTGTCACCCTGATCATAGTGGGAATCATCTACGCCCTAGCTACAGAGTCAAAAAAAACCAACTTACCTGCTAATTCCCTCAGAAAAAGTAATCAAAAAAGTCTCAATTCATTAGAATGGCTACTCCTAGACCGGGAGACAAACACCTTTAGTCTGGCACGTACCCAGTTTGTCTGGTGGCTGACTATCATTGTTTTTGGCTATTTATTTCTATTCATCGGGCGCGGAGTCATTCAAGGTATTTGGGAGTTCATTCCTTTATCCGGATTCGCCTATACTTTTTTGATTAGTTTAGTCACACTGGTAACAGCACAAGCAACTTCCAACATCCGTGGTAGTAAAGGATCTGGGGATGTTAATCCTGCTTGGTCAGATTTAGTGGTGCATGGTGGTGTAGTAGCCTTGGAACGGGTACAGCAGCTAGTTTGGAATTTAATTATTGGTATTGCTTTTATCGTAATTCTGCTAGTTACCTATACAACTGCATCTTCTTTACCATCCATCCCCCAAGAAATTTTAGTACTTATGGGAATCAGTGCGGGTGGCTACATTAGTGGTAAAGCTGTCCGCAAAGCAGGCCCCAATATCACCCAAGTAGTACTGTGCGATGAGCCTCAAGACCCAAGCACCAATCCTTACCTGAGCGTTGCTGGCGAACATTTGTCTCAAGCAGGAAGTGTCATCGTTCAAATTGTGTATTTAGATGAGGCCAATAATGAAAAACCCGAAACGCGGATTGAGGTGAAACAAGATAGCATTTGTACACTAGATCCTGATCCTAATAGTCCGGGAGAGTTTTGCAAAAAATTGCAAATTAATTTTAATACTTTGAATGCACTTCCAGATGAGCAATGGCATGAATGGCTACAAACTTTCGCTGATAATTTTACAGCACAAAAGGTCAAAATTACCCTGATTAATGCCGATGGACAACGGGCTGTTTGGGATGGTACTAATCCTGCACCTGAAAGAAAAACAGCTCATGCATTACAATCACAATATTAGGGGAGATTAAATTCGTAATCAGGGCTTTAATCCTGGATTCACCCTGCACTAAAGTCCTGACTAAAAACCTATCAAAAATTTAGCAATGAACCGAGAATTTTAGTAATTCTCACTCCGTAAATCGTCAATAACATCTCTACTAGCAGCCATCTCGACACTGCGCTTGGCTTGCTCAATATTAGCTTTGGCTCTGTTACGCCAACCTATAGCTGCATGAGCGTCTTCTTCTGGGGATATGTCTTTTTCTGCACTACGCAACAGCTTATAAATAGTCCGGAACTTATCTAGATGTTTAACAGAAGTATCAACATTTGGATTATCTTGCACATCTTTTTTGTCTATAACTGATGCTTTATCAAGCTCTTGGATGGCTTGATGAATCTGCTGATAAGCTATATTTGTTTCATGTACTACATTCGGCTCATCATGTTCTTGCAGAAGTAATTCAGCTTTCCGAAGATCGCTGCGTGCATGGAGATATAAGGGATGCTTACCAGGGGTATCGGCTCCAGCGATACCAGAACTCAGAGAAGCTGCGACTAATCCTGCTAAGAGACCAACCAAGCTAATTTTACGGACAATCATAATTTTGCACCAAATTACGATGAGTGTGAATTTGTTAATTGGTTAGACTCATTTATTATTCAAAAAGTTGTGTGCAATTTATGTCAATATTGTGTCAAGGCTATGTTTTATTGCTAATAAAAAAGCAGCCTTTGAGTAAAAGGGGAGAAAGCATAAATCCATAGATTTAAAGGTGAGGGTTTTTATCTCTAACCCATAAGTTTTGCAATAGCAAACTTCGCTATGAATTATTCTCCCCTATTCCCTCACAGTACACGCAGTAAGCTAGGAATACTATCTATTGCTTCCAAGTTACGAATTTCTGTCAAAGCTTGGCGAAAGTCACCTTCTTTCACATCGTGGGTAACTACAACAATTTCTGCTAGTTCTCCCTGAAAACCAGTTTGAACAACTGACTCTAAGCTAACGCCATAATTGCCAAAGCAAGTACCTAGTTTGCCAATTACTCCTGATTGATCTTTAGTGAGGAACCGGGTATAAAAGCGAGTTACTAGTTCTGCTATGGGTGCAATTTGACAGTAGTCTTGATGCCTACAAGCTAAAAGAGGATTGGGTTTTGCAGTGCTGGCTGTTTCTGTTTTGAGTGTTGCCACTAGATTTAAGATATCTGATGTGACGGCACTAGCAGTCGCCCCAGCACCAGCACCAGGGCCAAAAAACATTACCTGCCCAATTGGTTCGCCTTCCACCAAAATCGCGTTATACACGCCGTTGATGCTAGCTAAGGGATGTGCTTTAGGTAGTAAGGTAGGATGAACTCTTACAGATAGCTTTGAGGTGTCCTGGGCATGAAGTTTGGCGATCGCTAGTAATTTAATCACAAAGCCTAATTTCTCCGCATAGGCAATATCTGTCTTACTAACTTGGCGAATTCCCTCACAATAAACATCTTCCAGGTGAATGCGTCCACCAAAGGCTAATGAGGCGAGGATGGCAATTTTATCGCCTGCATCTAAACCATCCACATCAGCGGTGGGATCTGCCTCAGCGTAGCCCAATCTTTGCGCATCAGCTAATACATCCTCAAAATTGCTGCCTTCTTGCTGCATCCTTGTCAGGATGTAGTTGGTAGTACCATTGACAATACCCGTAACTGTGTGAATGCGGTTGACACTTAAAGACTGCTTCAGGGGTTGAATCACAGGGATACCACCACCAACTGCGGCTTCTAGTAAGACGTATACTCCAGCTTGATTGGCACTTGTGAAGATTTCATTGCCAAAACGGGCGATCGCAGCTTTATTGGCGGTGACAACATGCTTACCGTTTTTGATCGCTTGGAGAATTAGCGATCGCGCTGGTTCTAATCCACCCATCACCTCCACCACTATATCTACCTGTGGATCGTTGACTATAGCTTCTAAATCTGTAGTTACTACACCTGCTGGTAGTTCTACATTCCGGAGTTTATCAGGCGATCGCACTCCCACTCGATATATTTCTATTTCTTGCAATAACGGGTGACGCCCAGTTGTATCTTGTAACAACTGTACAGTACCCGTCCCTACAGTCCCTAATCCCAGTATTCCTAGCTTCACACCCACAACTTTTTTACCAAATTTCACCACTAACAATTGTAGGGTGAGCTGTTCGCCCACCCTACAAGTTATGTTTTATCATTTGTCATTTGTCCTTCGTCATTTGTCTAAAACCAATGACTAATGACTATTGACTAATGACTATTGACGAAATTAGTAAGTTTCTACGTGCCAGCGCCCAGCTTTCTTGAGTTCCTTCTGGTAATCACTCCAGGTAACTCCTTCCTTCGCCGCAGCAGCAGTCAACGCCGCATCGATTCCATCTTCCATACCCCGCAAACCGCAGATGTAGGTGTGGGTTTTTTCTTGTTTAATCAACTGCCACAGCTCGTCTGCGTGTTCTGCAACTCGGTCTTGAATGTACATTCTGCCACCTTGGGGATTCTTTTGTTCCCGGCTGATAGCGTAAGTGAGGCGGAAGTTATCCGGATACTTCGCCTGCATTTCTTCCAATTCTTCCTTATACAGAATGTTAGGAGTTGTGGGTACACCAAATATTAGCCAAGAAAATCCCTTGAACTGGTACTCAGGATTCGCTGCTCTTTCTTTATCCTTAAACTGGCGCCACAGGTAAGCCCGCATCGGCGCAATACCTGTTCCGGTTGCCATCATGATAACGTTAGCATCGGGGTCGCTGGGTAATAACATTTCCTTACCCACTGGCCCTGTAATTTTGACATCTGCTCCTGGTTCTAAGAAACACAGGTGAGTTGAGCAAACACCGTAGACTGTTTCGCCTGTTTCTGGGTGCTTATACTCCAACTGGCGCACACACAGTGATACTGTTTTGTCATCGACATCATCGCCATGACGAGTTGAGGCGATGGAATAAAGTCTGAGTTTTTCCGGCTTGCCGTTCTTGTCTACTCCTGGTGGGATAATGCCAATACTTTGACCTTCTATATATTTCAAATTACTGCCAGTCAGGTCAAACTTGATGTGTTGAACAATACCGATCCCACCTTCTTGGACTAACGGCTCGTTAGATATACACTTCCCAATAAAAGGTGCATTGGGACGATACGTGTTTACAGGAACATCAGCGTGTGCGTCTTTTTTGGATCTCGCTTGAGTCATGGTGTTGCCTTTTTGATCCTTCTTCTTAAGCTGTTCTTCAGCTGGTGCATTCACAGGTGTGGCTTGACCATTGCCCTCAATGTTAGCAGTATTCCCAGAGGTAGCTATATCGTTCACTTCACTGTTAGCAATCCCCAATGAGGCTTTTCCATTGAATTGCTGTAGAGCACTTGCTCTTTGAATGCTAACAATTTTGCCGCCTAGGCGAGTGATACGTCGCATTTCTTGATTCATGCGGTTGTAAGGCACTCTGATGAACACACTGCCACTGTTACGAATTTGGTAGTTCGTTTGGTCAGTTTGTTCGTTCTGACGCAAACCCACCACTTCGTATACGAAGACGCGGCTACCTAATTCTGTGTTGGCAGCACCCTCAACAGCACCTTGTTTGTTCATTCCTTCTACCACTCCGATGTTTACTTAACCGTTTTTCAAAAAAAAACTTTTCCTATCACTAGCCAGCTTTAGTTTACCGGATTTTCGCATCACAAAACTGGCAAAGAAGGAAAATGGCATCAAGAAATTACGCCTTGCTAAGTACACTCACCAAAGACAAGCAGGCAGCCCAAACACACACCTGTTCACCTTCTAAGTTAGAGGATAAGTCTTCTAGAGAATGTTAATAATGAGTCAATTTAATGTTTTTTTGTGAATTGATACTCCCCGAACTGAACAAATATCGCTACGGTTACTTAATTCTTCTTTAAATATGTTATCAAATATACTATGATATCTAAGTAGCATTTAGCCAACCGTGCATTTTTATTGTTGAGCCACTGACTCTGATGCAGGGGTTTCACGCCAGTTCCTTCAAGTCTCTTAACTTGCAAGAGCGGATTGGCTCCTTAATTAGAGCAACTGGCGTTCCAGATTTACCAGATGCATTTAAATCTCGTCCAGTATTAAGCTATTAGGCTTTTAAATTGCACAGTCGCTCATGAAGTTCGTTGACCGCTGACGGTTAACTGTCAACGGTCAACAGTTAACAGCCTAGTTTGATAAAATCGGTAAAATCCATCAAGCAAGAAGGCAGTTACACCAGATCTAATTACTTTATATTTTACTTGTCTGGGAAATTCAGAGAAATTGGCATCACTCTCCGTTCCCAGTTAACCGATGATTTTTCCACATCCCGGAAGTATTCATTTTGCGCATCAATTACTGCGTAGTTTTTGCAAAAAATGTAGTTGCCTTGTGCGTGGCATCTTTAGGTATATTAGTAATTCGTCGATGCAGTTTAGATATTGTCAGTTTGTGTTTTTTGTAAAGCTTCATGAGTGATGAGTCCTTTGTTATACCCTGCGGGTTCAGCTTTAGGCATTCTCGTCAGTGTAGCTGCGATCGCGTCTATGCCAACACAAATTACCCATAACCCAGGAATACCCTGGTGTCACAGATGACAACCGAGATTGTTTAATGCAACTTGCTAACTCATTCTTGGGATAGATTTTGGCTGATGAATCTCTGGGATATTACGCGATCGCAAATTAAAATGCGGAAATTGCCAAAATTTTGTGGCCGAATAAAACCATACATTATAAACTTGATTAATAGGCACACAAACAACTAGCAGTCTTTACCTGGCTGCTTGTGCTAGTGAAGAGATGTCTATTGAAATTAGCAACTAAATCATCAAGATGATTGATGAACCATTTGATTCTTCCTGACAGTAAACTTGTATAGGATAACCCCTTCTGTTAAAATCAAATATACCACTAGGATTAAATACTTACCAGCAACAAATTCAGGCTAGGCAGGCGAGTAATAACTATTACTATAGTTGTATACGCGCTTGACTTCTTATGGCGCTGTGGGTAATAAGAACGCCGGAAAAACCAATGGGTAAACTTTTGGCTTCAAAATCTGCTGTGTGAAAAATTATTGATTGACACATTTTTTAGTATCTAGAGGAGATTTATGACAAGTAAGCCGGAACGTGTGGTACTAATTGGAGTAGCTGGAGACTCTGGATGCGGTAAATCTACGTTTTTGCGTCGTTTAATCGATTTGTTTGGGGAAGATTTAATGACAGTTATCTGTTTAGATGACTATCATTCCCTAGATCGCAAACAGCGCAAAGAAACAGGAATTACTGCTCTTGATCCTAGGGCGAACAACTTTGACCTGATGTATGAGCAAATTAAAGCGCTCAAAAATGGTCAAGCAATTGATAAGCCGATTTACAACCACGAAACCGGTATGATCGATCCACCAGAGCGGATCGAGCCGAATCACATCATAGTAGTGGAAGGGCTGCATCCTTTATATGATGAGCGGGTGCGTGAGCTAATTGACTTCAGTGTTTATTTCGATATCAGCGACGAAGTCAAAATTGCTTGGAAGATTCAGCGAGACATGGCCGAAAGAGGTCACCGCTATGAAGATGTCTTAGCGCAAATCAATTCCCGTAAGCCTGACTTTGATAAGTTTATTGAACCACAAAGAGAATTTGCTGATGTAGTTCTGCAAGTATTACCCACCAACTTAATTAAAAACGACACAGAGCGCAAAGTCCTGCGGGTGCGGATGCTCCAAAGGGAAGGTAAAGACGGCTTTGAGCCAACCTACCTCTTTGATGAAGGATCAACAATTAACTGGACACCTTGCGGACGGAAGCTGACTTGCTCCTACCCTGGTATGCAACTGTACTATGGTTCAGATGTTTACTACGGTCGTTACGTCTCAGTATTGGAAGTAGACGGTCAATTCGACAATTTAGAAGAAGTGATTTACATCGAAACCCATCTGAGCAAAACATCTACCAAATACCAAGGTGAGATGACTCACTTGTTACTCCAGCACCGTGAGTATCCAGGTTCCAATAATGGAACTGGTTTGTTCCAAGTCCTAACTGGGTTGAAAATGCGCGATGCTTACGAGCGTTTAACAGCAAAGGAAGCCAAATTAGCAGTTCAAGTTTAAAACAGCAGTATTTGTGTCAAAGCTTTGGGGGGTGCTTGAGGGTATCTCCCTTTTTTTGTGTGCCAAAAAACATTTTTACCCAAAAATATATATTTTTTTGTAAAAAGTATTTAATACCAGTAATAAGTTGTCGAAAAGTTAAGAACAGACCAACTATTTAATGTGTAAATATTGTTATGATTTCAGAAATTAGAGTAACTGAGCTAAATAATCACCAAGAAGGGTGGGGTTTGAGTCCTTCTCTTTTAGAGATAGGAGGAAAGTCAAGCCCCGCCCGTGAGTGGTAAGTTGTGATTGTCAGTAGCAAAAACAACTGACGCTCAATCACCCAGATTAATTCCTGGGGATGAGTTAAATTTACTCAGTGAAACACTCAATGAAGGAGGAATACCTTTGTCTAGTAGATATCTTTTTACCTCCGAGTCAGTTACCGAAGGTCATCCAGATAAAATCTGCGATCAGATTTCTGATACGATTCTTGATGCCTTACTGACACAAGACCCCACCAGTCGTGTAGCGGCTGAAGTAGTGGTTAATACTGGGTTGGTGCTAATTACAGGTGAAATTACCACGAAAGCCAATGTTAACTATGTCAATCTCGCCCGCAAGAAAATTGCCGAAATTGGCTATACCAATGCTGATAACGGCTTCTCATCCAACAGTACCAGCGTACTAGTGGCGTTAGATGAACAATCACCTGATATTGCCCAAGGTGTGAACACTGCTCAAGAAACCCGCTCTGAAGATAGTGATGAACTATTCGACTCCATTGGTGCAGGCGACCAAGGGATTATGTTCGGTTTTGCCAGCAACGAAACACCAGAATTGATTCCCTTGCCGATTAGTCTTGCCCACCGCATTGCGCGGCGGCTAGCAGCAGTTCGCAAAACAGGTGATTTATCTTACCTACGCCCCGACGGCAAAACCCAAGTTACCGTCATATATGAAGATGGGCGACCAGTAGGTATTGATACAATTCTGATTTCCACCCAACATACAGCTAGCATTGGGGAAATCACGGATGAAGCCGCAGTCCAAGCCAAAATCAAAGAAGATTTGTGGACAGCAGTAGTTGAACCTGTGTTTGGCGACATTGAAATTAAACCAGACCACGAGACACGTTTTTTGGTCAATCCCACTGGCAAATTTGTTATTGGTGGTCCACAAGGCGACTCTGGTCTGACAGGACGGAAAATCATTGTAGACACCTACGGTGGTTATTCCCGTCATGGCGGCGGCGCTTTTTCTGGCAAAGACCCCACCAAAGTAGACCGTTCTGCGGCTTATGCAGCGCGTTATGTGGCTAAAAATATTGTCGCCGCAGGTTTAGCAGAAAAATGTGAAGTGCAGCTAAGTTACGCCATTGGTGTAGCGCGTCCTGTGAGCATTTTCCTAGATACCTTTGGGACTGGCAAAGTCGATGATGAAATTTTGCTGGAATTAGTCAAAAAGCATTTTGAACTGCGACCAGCAGGAATTATCCATGCTTTCAATTTACGCAACCTGCCAAATGAAAGAGGCGGACGTTTTTATCAGGACGTCGCGGCTTACGGTCATTTTGGACGCAATGATTTAGACTTGCCCTGGGAGCGTACCGACAAAGCCGACTTATTGAAGCAAGCAGTCAACGAATCACTTTCCGCCGCGATCGCTCAAGCACTCAAGTAACCCAATGTAAATATTAGCAGCGATCGCTAGATATGACAGTATATCCTCTGACTTGATGGTAGTAAACTACTTCCAAGCAGAGGATTTTTATTGCGCAAATCATGTCATTTGTCAATAGTCATTTGTCATTTGTCATTTCTCCCCTGCCCCCCTGCCCCATGCCCAAAGATAGTTATTGGTTAATTACAAGAATTGGTGATAAGATTGGAAAGCGGTCGGTCAGTCGATAAACAGCGGTAATTTTGATACTCTTTGCCGTAGGAAACTCAATTAAAATGCTTTTGACAGCGTGAAGGTAGCTTATGGAAGGCTAGAGAAGGGTAAATTATTTGCTTACCCGTTAACTCGACATAGCTGCAATTAATGCTGTGTGGAAGTAACTTAATTAAAAAGATATACTTGTAGGGGTGCATTTAGTTTAGGGAAGCGCTTTTTATGGAAAAAGCGATTTTTATTGACCGTGATAGCTCGTATTAATAATTTATAGTTAAATAACTGGAATTTAATCAAGGTCATGCCAATTATCTCGTGAGAAATAATTTGCTCTTGTCACAAAAAAAAGATAATTTAGGTCTTAATCACTAATACAATTTTTGCCCAAGCCAGACCAATGTGATGAGTTGTATGGGAGGGTAAGGAGATTTGAGGGATGCAAACTCAAAAGCGAATCCCTGTTGACAGCAGTTCGCAAAGCAAAACAGTGCCAGCTCAAGAGCCATCGACAGACGAACTCCCAACTATTGAATTTCCTTCACGAGGGAAACTCAAAGCGAGTTCTTGGCGCATACATCAAAAAATTGGCTATGGGTATTTTGTAGCCATTGGGATTGGTTTTTTTGGTTCACTCACTGGTTTGGTAATTGCCAACTATTACCGGGGAAGAGAAATAACACAACTAAATCAAGCTCATCAGCAAGGACAACTACTAAATAACTATAAAGATGCGGTAGTGGGGGCACAATTATATAGTTCCAACTTAGTTGCGGTATTAGAAGAGCCGAAACGGCTGCAAACTCAAAAAACTGAGTTTCTCAAAAGTGTTGATGAAGCTAAAAAATTAGAATCAGATATTAATAATTTTATAGATAAAAATCCTCAACAATTAGCAGCAACAAGTACCACTTTAGAAGCTTTATTAGAAGATTATTCGACTAATTTAGAGTCTTATGTTAAGCAGATAGATTCTGTTTTACAGCAAATTGAATCTCAGCCAGTGCAGACGCAGCAAATTTATGCAGCACGAGAGCGATTACTGAAAACTATGCGTGGCGACACAGCTACGCGGCTAGAGCAGCTTTCGCAAACACTGAGTAATATCTTAGAGTATGCTGAATTCCAAGAGCAAGAAAGAACAAGAGGTGTAGAGCAGGCTAAAGGTGTTGAGAGATTAATTGTGATCATGAGTATGCTGGTATCAGTGGCGATCGCGGCCATTGTAGCTTGGCGGACTAGTCGCGCGATCGCCGAGCCAGTGATCACGGTTACCCAAGTAGCGGAACAGGTAGCAAGAAAATCCAATTTTGATTTACGCGCACCAATCACCACAGAAGATGAAATTGGCTTATTAGCTAAATCTTTAAATCGTTTAATTGAGCGAGTATCAGAACGGACTAAAGAATTACAACAAGCTAAAGAATTAGCCGAAGCCGCTAGCAAAGCAAAAAGCATATTTCTCGCCAATGTCAGTCACGAATTACGGACACCACTAAATGCTGTGATTGGCTTGAGTCAACTGCTACAAGATGATGCTAACGATTTAGGTTTATCGGGAGATTTTACTACTGATTTAGAAACAATTAATGCTGCTGGTAGACATTTACTCGAACTAATTAACGACATCCTTGACTTATCAAAAATTGAAGCCGGGAAAATGAATCTCTACCCAGAGACATTTGAGATTGCGACACTAATTAATAATGTCGTTCTCACCGTGAGATCGGCTGTAGAGAAAAACGGCAATATTTTAGAAGTCGATTGTGATGAGCAACTGGGTATAATGTATGCCGATCAAACTCGGATGCGGCAAGTATTGTTAAATTTGTTAAGTAATGCAGCTAAATTTACCACAAATGGCAAAGTTACGCTAACAGTTAAAAGTGAAAAAGAAGACTTAGCACCAGAAGCGCCTTTTGGGATCATAACTTTTACTGTGAGCGACACAGGAATTGGCATGTCACAAACTCAACAAAAGCAGTTATTTCAACCTTTTATCCAAGGGGATACATCAACTACGAAAAAGTATGGTGGTACTGGTTTAGGGTTAGCAATTAGCCGCCATTTTTGCCAGATGATGGGTGGTGAAATTCTCGTCAAAAGTCAGCTGGGTGTGGGTTCTACTTTTACCGTGCGTTTACCTTTGACGGTGCAAGAATAAGGGTCTTCCAAATCAAAAAATATTCCAATTTTAGGGGCACGACACCGATCAATTCTCTGTTTTACCGAGAGTCTGCGGAAGCCGTGCCCCTACTTGTCGGATAATTCAGGGCATAATTAAACATAAGATGTCATTGCGAGGAGGAACGACGAAGCAATCCCAGTCTTTGCGATTGCTAAAGAGCGGTAAGCCGCTACGCTCCTACGTTCCTCTCTACGAGACGCTGTTCGCGTTCGCTGCGGACAGAACACATTATATTTAGTTATACCAATTCTATGTGAAGTTGCGCTATATTCGCTCTCACCCTATAAGGGTGGGGCTACACAAACAAAGCCCACCTTCGTGGGCTAATTAAACGCATCTTCATCCATAAACGGTATTATACTCATCTACTGATTCTGCCATCTATCTTCTACTTTATCTTTCAGACCAATATTTAGAATGACTTACTCAAATTCTCCATCTCATGTCCGTTTAATTCCCAGTCTAGAAAAAGGTATATTACCTGACTTATTAATTATAGATGCAGAAATTACTAAAGCATGGAATGAATTACCACAAAATATATGGGTTTATGGAGGTGAAACTCTAGCATCTTTAAAAATAGAAGATTTACGAACTAAAAAACTTGTCTGGCAAAATGTGCAATGGATTGAATCTAAAGATTTATTATTACCAGAGTTTTCTTTTATTAATCAAGAAGAAGCTTTAGCTGGTGCTTATCTCACCAAAGAAACTGTACTTTTAACTTTTGAGGGTTACCGGATTACACCACTAATTCCTCTCAATCCTAAATTGTTAGAGTATTTAACACCGGAAGATATCATTCGCCGGATTCAATTCCAATCATTTAATAATGATGATGAGCCTTATGTCAGGATAATTTTAGATTTACCACTAGCAGGTTTAAACAATGGCAATCCCCCTGCTAATTATCGCATATTCAAAGATTACCCCATCAAAGAAGAGAATGCTTTAGCAGAAGTGCCTGTTATAGACGTTTGGCCTAATTTTAAAGCCAAAGGTTGGCAATCCTATTACGCATTTTACTACGATGGCGAACACAAAAATGACACTTTTCAGATTTACCTACCGGAAGCCAAGCAAACCCATATTTTCAAAGATGGTGGGGGTTCCTACCAAATAGCGTATTTAGAGCAATTTCCATATTTTATTATTTGTCAGGGTCAAGATAAAAAAAATCTAGGTTTAATTCTACTGCAATATCCAAGTGAAATTGAGTGTAGAAGCTCATGGATAATTGGGATAGACTTTAGTGCTGATTTTACTAATATTTATGTTAATAGATATGGTGTAGTAGAACCTTTAAACCTAGAAAATTTACTTTTACAGGTAACAGAATATGACCCAGGAACTCTATACCCACTTTTGTATGAATACTTCATCCCTATAAATTTTATTCCTGTGGAAAAACCTCTTCCTCTATCTAGTGTATTAACAATTAGAGGGAATACTGGGTCAAATCAGGAAGATTGGCAACCAATTTTTGACGGTCGAATTTATGTACCAGATCGCAATCGATTTAAGCCTCAAGAAGACTGGATTAAAACTAATCTCAAATGGGAAGATTCACAGGACTTTAGTTACAATCAACTGTTTCTCAAACACTTAGCTTTACACATTTCAGCTATAGCAGCCAAAAACTATGTCAGGGAAATTCAATGGTCATTATCTTTCTCATCAGCTTTTTCTCTTAATGACCAGTATAGATATGCTCAGACATGGCAAGATTTAACGAAGGAATTACAAGCCAAGACAGGAATTATTCAGAATTCTCCACAGATAGATAATGTAGACTATTTCCGTTCAGAAACTTTAGCATTTGCTCAATATTTTGCCGACCAGGAAGAACACGACCTAATTAATACTACTTGTATTTATATAAAAGATGATACTTCTCATATATCTGTTTGGGAGGAAAATAATCTGATTCATCAATGTTCAATGATGTTTGCTGGTCGAGATTTATTTTCTCAATTTTTAGAACTCAATCCTATGTTTATGGAGAGTAGATTTGGGATTACTGCTGCTAAAGTCAAAGGATTAAAAGGTACTGCATTTAATCCCAAGCTAGATTTGTGGGTGCGATTAGAAGGTGATAATTGGCTAAATAATAAACGAAAATTTATAGTAGATCAACCGGATTTTCAGGAATTAATACAACTGATAGCAATTGGGTTTTCAGGTTTATATTATTATGTAGGAATTATTTTAAAAATTCTGCACGCCGAAGGTAAATATAGCCGCAATGAAATCACTCCCGTATATATAGGTGGCAATGGTGGTCGATTTTTGCAATGGCTGGCTGAAGGCTGCAGATTTGATCGCTATTCGGAAATTAATAAATTATTCAGCCGAATGTTGAGTAAAGCATCTGGATTTGAAGATACAGAAATAACTACGCGATTAAGCCAAAATCTGAAGGATGAAGTTGCTTGCGGTTTAGTTCTCAATAAAACTAAGCTGCAAGTAGCGAAGAAAAAAGATAAAGACTCATTGATTACAGGAGAATATTCTGAAGTCAATGGTAGACCAATAAACTGGAATCAGCGCTTAGAATTGTTAAAAAACGAGGATGGTATTGAGCAATTTAAAATTCCTAAATTAGAAATATTACCGCAGTTTCTTTATGATTTTGATATGGCTTTGGAAGAACTAGATATTAAAGGAATCAAACCACTAGAAGGGTATAAAAGAAGTCCAGAAACCCAAAATAACGAAAAATTATGGCGCGAAACCAACCGCGAATTGACAAATATTTTACTCAAAATCAGGGGTAAATCAGATGAAATTCGCTTAGAACCTGCTTACATATTAAGTTTGAAGGCTATGTTGAAGGTTTTAGGTAAGCAATGGGCGGCTAAATGGTCAAATTAAATATTTTGCCAGAATCTGTCTGTTGACTGGACAGAAATCTGGCAATAATCAGGGTTGATGGCGATACTATTTATTTAGGCTTTATTGCGCATAAAACCCACAAAATTTGTCAAAAACGACTTACTAATAGATGGTTTCATGTTAGACTCCAGTACCTCATCTTCTGGAACTGGGGAAGTAAATGAAGCAGCAGGAGTAACTTGAGAGTTTTCTTCTATTAAACCGATGACAATTAGTCGGTAAGCAATTTGCTGTACAGTTTCTATTGGGATGCCAATCTGACAGGCGATATCCTTGAGAGAAATATTACCGTTGACAAATTCCCAGACTTGCCATTCTTGAGCGTTAAGCTGGATCTGGGGTTGTTTTCCACTCACACTTGACAAACTAGAAGTGGGTTTGGGAAATTTTTTGGCTAAAGCACTCCAGTCTCGGACTAGTCGCAAACTCGTCAGCGTCACCTCAGTAGCTGACATACTTAAACCCGTCATCTCTAATAAGGGTAAAGGTAGTGTTTCTACTTGATTAAATTGAAATAGACCATCCTGACGTTGAAATAAGTTACAGATTGGTTTTAATATCTGGTTGTGAAACAACAGTTTTATTTGTTCTGGTTGCAGTAAGCCTTGGGATTTAAGAACTAAACCCAGAGGCTTATTGATGAAGTTTGACGAAATCTGTGTGACTCTAGAAATAACGCGCTCACTAATCCATCCACGTTCATCGATCATTAATGTTAAGCCTTGTTTGTCTAAGCGATCGGCAGCTGCAATCACTCGACCTTGATGCAACCAGATGTAGTAAACTTGCTCTTTTTTATTATCATTGGTGTTTGATGAAACATTGATGTAAAGTACACCTGACTTTTTTCCTTGCGCTAAAAATTGCAGTAGTTCTGGTAGAGGAAAATCAGCAAAATTCCCAGTAATTGCCATAATATCACCCTGTCTTTTGGTTAAAAGAGTCGTCAGTTATGCAAAATTTACGAGACTACAATATCTCTGGATTGAGAATCAAGTAAATACTAGTTGAGGTTAAACTCCAGCAATAAATACCTGATTTTTACAGTTTTTCTCAACTGTGCAAGGTAACATGAAAACCTATAATAAAAAAATTACTACTTCAGCTATGGAGTCGTGTAGAGTTGACTTACAATATCGGAGGTCAGTTATTTTCCTTAATCAATCTAAGAGCTAGTAAAACCTCTACTTCTCACCAAGCACCATGAAAATCAGTATGGCTGAAACCAATAATCATGAGCTTTTACATTCTTTGATTCATCAAGGTAAGAATTTTACGCACCTGCCGAAATTCGCTCTTTTCAATATGCTGCTAGTAGTAAAATATAAGTATGAGCCTTGCGAAACCTGTAGTTGCTGCTTTAAAACCAACAATAGTACTAAAATCACCCAATTCTTTTCGCAATAGTTCCGACATATCTTTTTTCGGTAGATGATGGCACATGGTATTGAGCAATGTGAATTCAATCAGCAGAATCATTACTTTAGGAGGCAATCATCAATGCTCGACATAATTTGAATTCACTTGGTTATGATAGAATTATTAATATAGAGTGTAATCTATTAATTCCATCATGAAATCAATTGTCTTTTAGGAAAAATTCAATTGAAACCGAAGAATTACGGAATAGTTCTAATTCAATAGAAATCTTCACAAATCCGGATATTATGTAAAGTTAGTCTGATATATAAAGCCAATAATTTCGGCTGTTTTTCCATGTTGTGTGTCACACTTTAGGTAGAAAAAAATTAGATTTGTAGAGGAAAATTCGACGACAGCGTCCCAATTGTGTAATGATCTAAATAGATTTTTGTAGTGATGGCTCTCTAGGGTGCTGACTAGAGATTAGGGAGCAAGATGCTCCCACTACAAATTTATTCAGGGCAAAATTCGGATGCTTCCAAATTCGACAGATGGGAATTGAGATATTGGAATTAGCCTAGAATAATAGGCGTTGAGTGCGATACTCTCAACATAAGCAATTCTCTGCCCAGTCGCTTTGGTTCATCCATGACCACAACTATTGACTTTCTTAGCCATCTTAACCCCAGCCAACGTCAAGCTGTGGAACACTACTGCGGCCCGCTGCTAGTTGTGGCTGGCGCAGGTTCCGGTAAAACACGCGCGCTGACTTACCGGATTGCTAACCTGATTCTCAAACACAGTGTAAATCCAGAAAATATTTTGGCGGTGACTTTTACGAATAAAGCCGCTAGGGAGATGAAGGAACGGATTCAAAAGCTGTTTGCGGAACAAGAGGCAATAAAAGAATACGGAACAAGGTTTGATTTGTTGACGGAATACCAACAAACACAATTACGCTCAAAAGTTTATAAAGAAAAAATTAAATTTTTGTGGTGTGCCACTTTTCACAGCTTATGCTCTCGTATTCTTCGTTTTGAACTTGGAAAATATCAAGATGAAAAAGGACGGTGTTGGAATAACAATTTTTCTATATTTGATGAATCTGATGTTCAAAGTCTGATAAAAGAAATTGTTACTAAAGACCTAAACCTAGACAATAAAAAATTTGATGCTCGTTCGGTTCGTTATGCTATTAGTAACGCTAAAAATCAAGGTTTATCACCTCAAGACTTTGAGCGTGAACAACCGAATTATCGCGGACGGGTAATTGCTGATGTCTATAGTCGTTATCAAGATAAGCTGGCACAAAATAACGCCCTTGATTTTGATGATCTGATTTTAATTCCAACAAAACTATTTCAACAAAATGAGCAAGTATTAGCTTACTGGCATAAACAATTTCACCATATTCTAGTTGATGAATATCAAGATACTAATCGCACTCAGTATGACTTGATTCGCCTGTTGGTGACCAATGGTGAAGATAGAAAGAGTGAATGGAATTGGCAAAATCGCTCGGTGTTTGTTGTTGGTGATGCTGACCAGTCAATTTACTCTTTTAGAATGGCTGACTTCACCATCTTGCTAGAGTTTCAAGAAGATTTTGGTGATGGCTTAGAAGATGAAGACACCAGAACAATGGTGAAGTTGGAAGAAAACTATCGCTCCTGTGAAAATATTCTGCAAGCGGCTAATGAACTGATTGAAAATAATACCCAACGGATTGATAAAGTTCTCAGACCGACGCGGGGAGCAGGTGAGCAAATTTATTGTCACAAAGCGGATAATGAACTAGACGAAGCCGAGTTTATCATCAATCAAATTCGCTCTTTAGAATATCAAAATCCGGAATTAAATTGGGGTAGTTTTGCCATACTTTATCGGACAAACGCCCAATCGCGACCCTTTGAAGAACTGTTAGTGAAATATCAAATTCCTTACACAGTGGTGGGGGGAATGAGGTTTTACGATCGCAAAGAAATTAAAGATGTTATAGCTTATTTAAGAGCGATCGCCAATCCGGCGGATACTGTAAGTTTGTTACGAGTCATCAATACTCCCCGGCGGGGTATTGGGAAAACCACCATTGATGCTTTGATTAACGCCTCTCAGCAATTAGGGACAACTCTCTGGGAAATATTGTCAGATGAGACATCAGTTAATACCTTAGCTGGACGGGGGGCGAAATCGGTGAAAGGCTTTGCGGAAATGATTAACCGTTGGCAAGGACAAATCGGCACGCTTCCCGCTGGGGAGATTGTTCAAGGTATACTAGAAGACTCTGGTTATGTGCAAGACTTGCTAAATCAGGGTACGGATGAATCACAAGATAGGGTACAAAACGTCCAAGAACTTTACAACGCTGTACTGCAATTTCAAGAAGAAAACGAAGATGCTACCCTACAAGGATTCTTACAAAGTACCGCCCTCAGTTCCGATTTGGATAATTTAAAAGAAGGACAAACAGCGGTTTCTTTGATGACTTTGCACGCTTCAAAAGGGCTAGAATTTCCGGTAGTCTTTTTGGTGGGTTTGGAACAGGGACTATTTCCCGGTTACCGTTCCCTCAGCGATCCCGCATCTTTAGAAGAAGAACGCCGCCTGTGTTACGTGGGAATTACCCGCGCCCAAGAACGGTTATATTTATCACACGCCCGTGAACGCCGCCTTTACGGTTCTCGTGAACCCGCCATGCGATCGCAATTTTTGGACGAATTACCAGAAGAATTATTAACTACCGGACGTAAGACTCGTCAAACCTATACTAAAAGTCCTGCTGCTAGCAATGGTAAGCAGAATTGGCAAGTAGGCGATCGCGTATTACACAAAACCTTTGGTATTGGTGAAATTACACATGTATTTGGGGAAGGAAATAAGCTTTCTGTGGCAATTAAATTTGCTAATTTGGGGCAAAAAATTGTTGACCCCAGAGTAGCACAGTTGCAAAAGGTAGATTAATAATTCGTCATTTGTCGTTTGTCATTTGTCATTTGTCATTAAAAAAAGAATGCAACAGATGCATTTTTAGGGTAAGGCTTTTCCCGCCGTTGACTACATTTCAACTTCTTCAAAATGTTCAACAGTGGGAAATGGCTCATAAAAATGATGCAGCAATTTTTTCCACTCTTGATACTCAGCAGAACCTCTAAATCCCACAGTATGAGATTCTAAAGTTTCCCATCTCACAAGTAAGAGATATTTACCATTAACTTCGACGCAGCGATGGAGTTCATGGGATAAATATCCATTCATCGACGCAATAATCTTAGAAGCTTTTTTGAAAGCAGATTCAAATTGCAATTCCATCCCAGGTTTAACATGAAGCATCACGGCTTCAAGAATCATAAACTATGTCCTGAAAGATTAATTATTACTTCGATGGTAAATAGATCCTCACTGTGCAGGGTTTAGCAGTGCTCATTGGTGTCAACTTAAGTCAAAACGCTTATTCCACAGGCATTTTACCCCACCCCTCAATCCCCTCCCCGCAAGCGGGGAGGGGAGGTTTTGCGTCAGCAAAGCCGGGGTGGGGTAGCGCGGATCTTGGTTGTACGTGATTTTGTCTCAAATCACATCTTGGCAAGGGTTTCACGTTAAGTTGACACGTATGAGCACTGCTAAACCCCTACGACAGATGTAATATAGTCCAATTACATATTTAGTGTTTTTTGTCAATGAGTAATAGCCCTTTCAAGGTGGGTAGAAATTTGGGTCAAAAAATCTCTTTTTAATCTCTTCTCTCTGTGAAGTCTGGGTAAAAAAATGATTTTTGAACCGCCAAGGACGCAGAGAGCGCAGAGAAAAAACAGATTTTACACAGATTTTACGAGTCACCATAAAAATTATTGCAGATCCCCGACTTCTCAAAGAAGTCGGTGATCTAAATCGTTGGCGTTTAGATAACCACAATATTAGTGTTACTCAGAGCAGGATTGCCGGATAAGGCGGCAATCTGTAGTGGTGCCGATCCGCCTAAGCTGCCATCGGCATCGAAGAAGAAAGCTCCATTCGTCGTATTGTAAATAAACCGCTGAGTTGCGGTGTTTGCTGTCGTAATGCCCGCACCGGAACGAAAACGGTCTGAGGTTAAAGTGCCTGCGACCAATCCCCCAGCAAAACCTACGGCAGATATTTGAATCTTGTCGCCACCAGCGCCACTGAAGCCACTAATTGTATCCAGGCGATCGCTTGGTGCTGTAAACCGATAAGCATCTGCCCCATCACCTCCGGTTAGCAGATCATTGCCGGCACCACCAACTAGTAGGTCATTACCAGTACCACCAGAGAGGGTGTCATTACCAGCACCACCAGAGAGGGTGTCATTGCCAGCACCGCCACTGAAGTTATCGTTACCGCTACCGCCTGCGATCGCATTGTTGCCAGCATCGCCGGTGAATACTCGTCCGAGATCGTTGAGGGTCAGACGGTAGTCTCCCGTAGCCCCCACACCAGCTACATCGCCACCACCGCTCACCGCGCTGTAATTGGAGTTCGGATTCAGCGATACGCCGACATAATATGTGCCTGCCTGAGTAAATGTATAAGCTAAGTAGGAGAACTTGCTGGCGGCTTCACCCGGCGCGGCTCCATCGTTGTTGGTCGCCAGTTGTGTACCGCTGGAGTTGAAAACTCTTAAGTAGGTATCAAGGTTTGAGCCATTGCGAGAATCCACATCAAACCCGACCTTCTGCCCAGCAGAGACAGTCAACTTCACCAGATCGACATCAGTTTGTGGACTCATGGAAAAGTCAGCGGACTGGCCTAGTGTCTTGATATTTCCTGAACGATTCACAACTTTAGCGATTGTATCATCAGGGTCTTCACTAGTAGAACTGGCGAACTTTGAGGTCAAGGTGTAGTTTGTGGAACCGTTAACCCCCTGGACACGGACAAAATAACGCCCAGCCCCAAGTACCTGTGAGAGAGTTTCTGTTGGGGAGTCCAAGGCGTTTGATGTGGCTAGGATATCACCTGCATCGATCGCACCGTTGTTGTTGACATCTTTGATGAGTGAAAGTGATAAATCTTCACCGGCAACGCCTGTTGTGTTCAGGGTGACTTGGTAGGTACTTGACAGATCAAAGCGATAAAAGTCGTTGACATCGCTGGAAGCATCGAAGGATTGTTCGATGTAGTCCTGGAAAATTTGGTTAGCTGGCGTGGCTCCACTGATTGCTGCTAGTGGGCGGGCTGTGCTTAAGGTATTGCCGGCGTAGTCTGAGACTAGACGCAGGTAGTAGGCAGCTTGTTCACCAGTACCAGTGGTGTGCAGAAAATACGTTCCTGCTGCCAGGTTAGCTGTCAGCGAGCCATTACTAAAGGGCGTAATGGTTTCACCAGGGTCGAGTCGCTGATTATTATTCAAGTCTTGGACAATTGACAAAGAGGGATTCTGGGTAGCTCTAGAGTAGTAGGAGTTATTAAATGCTGAAGCCGAAAGTTTTCCAGCAGCAGTCATTGTGAACTTGAAGTAATCAGAGAAATCACCTGCACTGATGCCAAATCCATCACCGAGATCGTAAGGTGTCTCTCCAATCAGATTACCAAGCGATCGCGCCTTTGACATGTTGTTATATGGCTGTGGATCGCTAGGAACTGCATCAAAGTCTGAATCGAGATCTAGCTGATAGCTGGTATAAGCCCCGTTTTGCACCACCTGAACGTAATAAGTACCAGCTCCTAATGTGGTTGAGAGGCGATCGCCTCCTGGGTTCGACGATGAAAGCAAAACTTCATCTGCGGTAATAAACCCGTCGTTGTTTGTGTCACGGGCGAGGCGTAAATTGGCATCGAAGGTGGGAGTTGGAAACGCAGAAGTATCGATGCTCAACTGTATATCTATAGGTGAAGTCTTATCCAGGGTGAATTTGTAGAGGTCGTTCGCATCTTCATAGGTTGGCAGTCCAAATGCCCCTCCCACCATATCGTATAAACGACGACTACTGCCACTGACGTTACCTAAGTCTCTTGCTGTGCCAGTAACGTCACCTGCATAATCAGTGACAATACGGACAGTGTAAGGGTCAGAGCCGGAAATTTGGGTGTACCTGACGTAGTAAGTGCCAGCAGCGGCAGAGAAGCGGTCAACATTGATACCGTCGCCCACTGTACCGGAGACCGTTCGCAATACATTGCCGTTGGAGTCGAGCAATTCCATCTTGGCTTGTAGTCCACCAGTATAGGTGAAGTCTTTCATCCGCAGACTGATGGTGCCAGGGGCTTCCATCTTGAACTTCATGACATCGACGTTATCGCGATAGTCGAGATAGTCTTGCCAGTTTATCTTGTTATAAGCTAAGTATTTATCGCTAGTTTGTCCCCAGCTGGTGCCGAGATCCCTAGCTGTCGCTAAGGTGGGGCCAGAATAGTCATTGTATAGGTATAGCCCATAGTTTGTGGAGCCTCCCGAATAAGAGTGTACCCTCACGTAGTAATACTGATTTGCCTGTAGCGCAGCGTTGATAGTCTCGCTCAGGTTACCGCCTTGGGTACTACTGGCAACAAGGTTTTTGTTTTGGTCGTAGAGGTAGAGGTCGGCATCGGCTGATAAGCCATTTAGAGGGGCGTAGAGAGTCGATGGCCCATAGAGAGTATAAAATTTGAAGTAATCGTCAGTGTCAGTTGAACTGACTGAATCGTTGAGAATTACATTCTGTTCTAGGTAGAAGTTGAAGTCTGGATCAATGTTGGTGGCGGTGTCGAAAGTATTGTTAGGTTCTGTCATAGAAATAATCTTGAATTAAAGTGGGAATGGGGCATGGAAAAGAATACCAATGCCTTGTTTGGCTAATGTCGGCGAGGGGTGAAGCAGCACGTTGCGGGGGAACCCCGCTTGAACTGCCATGAGCGATCGCCGAGTTTTGGTAAGTTGAAAATCTGAATATTAATACGAACAAAAGTTTTATTTATGCATTTGACTACAAGAAATCGTAGCGGGGTGGGAAGAGATTTGCTCTGATAAAGCTACTAAGATGACATCACCGCGATCGCTTTTTATCCATCCTTGCGCTTCCACAATCGGTTGCGGTTCTGCTGTCTGTTGTGTGATTTTATTTGTTGTTGCTGCTGGTAAAGTTACCCAATTTGTCATCACTGCACGCCCTCGCAATGGTTCCAGGGGATTTGCTGGTAATCCTCCCCTTCCTGTGGCGATAAAACTCCCAGGGGTTTTTCCTTTCGCAGAACAGCTTTGAACTATTTTTTGCGAAGCATCAACTAAGTTAGTAGGTAGCTGCACTAAGCCGTGACTAGGATCTACATCTGGGGTGTTAATAGTTACAAACCCCTGAATGCCAAAGTCTGAACTCGCTGTAATATCGCTGAGTGGTGTTAGGCGTTCTTGGGGGTTAATTCCGAAAATACCGTTGGCATTAATGTTAACTTTACCACCTGTACCAGTAAAGGCATTGGCGGTGATGTTGCTGTTTTCTTTGGGGAGGGCGGCAATAAATGGGCTATTGATGAGGATGTTACCGCCATCGCCGCCAAACTGACTATTACCTGCATTAGTGGAAATTCGGCTACCATTGCGTAATAATAGTAACTCTTGCAAGTTCAGGTTAATATTACCGCCTAAATTACTGCGGGTGTCGGCGGAGATAATTCCACGATCAAGAGTGAGCAAGCCTGCTGCTAGTTCAATGTTGCCACCAGCTCCTGTGCCTTGGCTATCAACTGCGATTTTTGCGCCATCTCTAATATTTACAGTTCTGGGGTCGATGAAGATACTACCACCATTGCCAATGGAAGTATCAGTGGTGTTGGCGAAGAGTCCTGTTTCTGAACCAGATAGGCTAATGTTGTCCTGCACTTTGAGGGTGATGTTGCCAGCATCAAAGTTGCTTGATGTAGTGGTGCGGAGTTGTCCGCCATTGCTGGCTTCCAAGGCGTTGGCTGTGACGATGATGTTGCCTGCTTTACCTTGTCCAGCAGTACTAGCACGCAGTTGAGCGCCATTACTGAGGGTGAGTAACCCAGTTGTAATCTCAAGATCGTTAGCATTGCCAATTGCTTCAGGTTCCACAGAGGTTACTATTTCACTACGCAATCCATTGCTGGCTATACCATCTAAAAATACTGCTTCTGGTGCAACAATCTTGATTTTGCCAGCATCCCCTACCCCCTCAACGGCTGAAGCTAAAGCAGCACCATTGGTTAGCGAAAGGGAATTGGCGACAATTTGAATGTTTCCACCACTTCCCTGACCGATATTTCCCCTATCATCTCTGCCAACAGCACTAAATATGCCACTGTTAATGCCGCGATTGTTGATACCATCGAAGGAGATTTTACCACTAGCCTCAATCGTGACATTGCCAGAATTACCAAGTCCAAAAGTATTGCTAGTCAGTTGAGCGCCATTAATGACGGTAAGCTCACCTGTTTGCAGGTTAATGTTTCCTCCTTGTTGAGGAGTAGTAGTTTGCACCGTCGTAAAAATTCCCGTTAAATGTTGAATTGCGGGATTGGGATTTTTTTCTGTCCCGTCGAAAAAGATGCGATCGCTTGCTTTAATTGTCACATCTCCGGTGTTACCTTGTCCCTCACTTTTAGTCTGAATCCGAGCGCCATCGGTTATGGACAACGAGCCAGTTCTGAGATTGATATTGCCGCCGTTACCAATTCCACTGCGGAAGACGGTAGCAAATAAACCACTAGGAAATCCATCTTCACCCATGCCATCCAAGGAAGTCAGATTGCGAACGTCAATGTCCATGTTACCTGCATTACCTTGACCTTGAGTGGAAGTTACGAGTTCATATCCCCCGCTTAAAGAAAGTGAATCAGCTTTAACTGTGATTCCTCCCACTGTCCCAAGTGCATACCCGCCTCCTTCTGCGCTCAGTCCAAAACCTACGGAGTTGAAAATTCCGTTGCCACCAGAAAGAGATACAGATCCATTTGCCTGTAATAAAATCTTCCCCGCATTACCCACTGCTCCTTTAACTACAGAATTGATGATATCACTGCCTGCAATTGAGATATTCTGGCGAGCATTGAGTTGAAGATCTCCGGCTTGAGTTTCAAGTGTCCCAGAATTGCCGAGGATTCCAGACAATATGTAACTTTCTAAAATGTTGATGTTTTGAGCATCAATATTTATACTTCCGCCACTATTACTGGCTACGTTAATGATAGACCCATTGACGGATACATCATTATTGCTGATGAGCCGAACATCACCACCCAAAGCATTGGCTACATCATCAACAGAGATTGTCAACGCATTAGCGTAAATTGCCGCACCATCGAGTTTGATATCGCCATTTGCGAGCAAAGCAATATCTCCAGCCCGAGTATATCTAGAAAAGGTATCAATATAACTACCTGCTAGTGTAATTTTACCTCTTGAGTCAAAAATAACCGAAGTTCCATCACCTTCCTCACTACCTGCGACAATTCCGCCAATATTTAATACTCCCTTCCCTGTGAGAGTAATGTTTCCCCCTGTCAGCGCCGGATTGGGCTGATACTGATTGGTGAGTAAAACAATGCCCTTGGGAGAATTTACCCTAATATCACCAATGGTAATATCTGCACTTGTCGCTACAGAATTGTTCTCAGGCGGCGCGACAATAGAAATGGAAGAGTCTAAGAAAATACCGGCATCGCCTATAGTTCCTAAAGGATTCCCGATGGCTGCTGGGTTCATCCCGGCGCGAATATCAAGGGTTGGTTTAACGCTACCATCAATAATAATGGGAGTTCCATCCGATAAAGTTACATTAGCCAAACTAGGAGTGGTTGTGGGGTTAATAGTTTCACCTGCTGTATCTGGCTCTGTGATAATTGCTGTATCAATATCTACCTTTCCCCCAGCTAAGATATGTAAAGAAGCTCCTTGATAAGCAAAAAAGCTGACATCGCCACCAGAACGAATAATCGGATCGTGGGGACTAAATAAATTACCTAAACTTCTGTCTAATTTCTCAATCCGAAAACTCCCACCACTCCAGAAATGAGCGTCACCACCCACGGTATTAGCACTACGTAAAACCATATCCCCACGGGAGAACAAGCCGCTACCGGGATGATTCAAGGCAAAAATATCTATATTTTCATTACCTTGAACTAACAGCTTACCGCCAGCCGCAGCAATGAAAGGATTGGTAACGCGATCGCGTACTTTGATAGTATCGGCTTGTAGGATTAAATCTTTGCCTGCTTGCAGCTTTCCCTGTAAATCTAAATTACCTGCAAACAGTCTTAAATCTTGTCCTGCTGCTAAATTTCCTGTATTTTCAATGGTTCTCAACGGGTCATTTGTGCCATACTGTAACCCTGGTGTTAAATTAATTTTTAACAGTGGCGGTGCTTGAGGATTAGTCGCACTAAATTCCATCCCATCGCCAAATACAAATGAGTTCGCCGTACTCGCCATAAACGAACCCGCTATATCTAGCCGTGCATTTTTGCCAAAAATAATCCCATTGGGATTGAGTAAAAATAAATTTGCTGTACCATTTACTCCCAAAGTACCGAGAATATGGGAAACTTTACCTCCCGTGACTCTGGTAAGAATATTCTCAATTCCTGCGGGATTGGCAAAATAAACTCGCCCCCCTTCCCCAACATTGAATTCTCGGAAACTGTGAAATAGATTTGCAGCGCGAATTGCGCCGCCATCGACGCGGTCTGCGGGGAGTCCTTTAATATTGACATTGGGGGTGATAGTTGAAGAGCGATCATCGCCTAATGTCTCATCGGGAATAATCTGAGCATCAGCGTAGTTTCCACAATATAATATGGCACAGGTAAACACGCCAGCAAAGCTGAAAATACCTACTAACTCTGAAAAGCCAGTTTTATCTCTTCTAATTGCCATACTTAAGCCAGCCTCACCAGTTCCGAATTTATCACCCAGCAGTCTATGCTTGGAAGCGTTAAACAATATTTGTGATATTCGTCACTATATCAATCCTGTTGGATTCGTGAAAATCGAGAGCCTTCAAAGCATTTGTGAGCAATATCAACCCATTCATAGAGAATATCAAGGCATTTGTGACCAACGCCTTGATATTTCTTATTAACGTCAACCTATTGATATAAAACATCAAGGCATTTTTGAATAACGCTTTGATGTTTTTTATGAACGCCAACCCATTCATCAAGAACATCAAAATATTTGTGAATAACGGGTTGATATTTTTTATCAACCCTAATTAATCTGAGCGACTCAAACAAGAATAATATCGAGTTGGGTTGAGAATCCAGCAGGCTTGTTTTCGATAGTTGTCAACTGGAGAGGACTAACATTGTCAGAGGGTGAAGCATCAAAGAACAAACCACCAGTACTGCTGTTATAGCTGAATTGGTTCAGGGAGGTGGCACCAAAACTTCTGGCGCTGATTTGAATTTTGTCACCTTCAGAGCGATTGAAATCTTTGATGATGTCAATGGTTTCCGATGGCGAGGAGAAGCTGAATTTATCTGCGCCTAAACCACCCACGAGAATGTCGTTGCCCTTTCCGCCAGTTAATATGTCGTTGCCATCGCCACCATTTAAGTTGTCATTACCATCGTTTCCGAAAAGGACATCGTTACCTGTTGAACCTAGTAGGGTATCATTGCCAATATCTCCTGAAAGTGTGTCATTACCTAGTCCACCATTAATGGAATCATCGCCGCCTCTGCCATTAACCTGATCATTTCCACCGTTAGCGTTGATGATATTAGCAGCAGCATTACCCAAAATATAGTTATTTAAGTCGTTACCCGTACCATTAATAACAGCAGCATTAGTCAAGGTGAGATTTTCGACGTTTGCTCCCAGAGCATAGCTGATATTAGAAACAACGGTATCAATACCCTCGGAAGCCAACTCGGTAACTACGTCAGCAGCACTACTAATCAGGTAATTGTCGTCACCGCTACCACCAATCATCATGTCTGCACCAGAACCACCATTGAGAACGTCGTTCCCGGCTCCACCGGAGAGAGTGTCGTTGCCATCGCCACCGATGAGGGAGTTGTTGGCACTGTTACCATTGATAATATTGTTGAGAGTGTTACCCGTACCGTTGATGGCAGCAGAACCAGTCAAGGTCAAGTTTTCGACGTTGCTCCCAAGGGTGTAGCTGATACTCGACTGAACTGTGTCGATACCGCCCGAACCGGCAGCAGTTTCATTGACGACATCACCGATGGCATCGACAATATAGAGATCATTGCCTGCTCCACCAAGGAGACTGTCATTGCCTGCTCCACCGTCAAGAGTGTCATTGCCGACTCCACCATCAAGAGTGTCATTACCTGCTCTACCGATGATATTGTCCTTGCCGTCGAGTCCTGAGATCAGCGAGGCATCTTCTCGACCAACAATATTGTCGTCCTCATTGCTGCCAACGATAGTAGAGTCACGGGGATCGACAATGCGGTAATTAAGAGTCGTGATGTTGGTAGAATCGCCCGTCTCACTTTGATAAGTAAGGATTACGCGCCCATCGTCGAGGGTGGCAATACTCATGCCAAAAAACCCTTGATCGCCCGGTGCGCGAATGTCGAGACGCGTACCGATTTCTGTGCCACTGGCATTGAATCGCTGCATAACCACATCGAGATCCGGCGAGCCGTCGGATTCCCTGCCGAAAGTGTCAGTCCAGGCAATCATAAAGCCGCCGTCATTCAGGGCGGTGAGCTTAGGTAAGAGTCCTAATCCTGTAGCACCGGAAACAAACCGAGGCTGGTCATCGATTGGTGTGCCTTCGCCAAAATATCGCCGAAACGCGATCCCCCCATTTCCCACTTGTTGCCAAGCAACCACAAAAGTACCATCTCGCAGAGCAACGACATCGGGAAACGCCGCATTGGCGTTTGATGCACTCACAACCCCACCACCGGTGTTCATTCCGTTGGCTGCATAGCTTTGAAAACGAACCTCCCGCGCAAATGTCGTCTGGTTGACAACCTCATAAGCAACTACAACATGTCCCGTATGGCGACCGGCAATTGCCGCATTTTGCTGACTCTCTCCATCACGAGGATCGACAAGGACACCTCCTTGGAAGTTACCAAACTTATCCACAAAGTCAAGCGCGACATTCGAGGTAGTGCCTAGACCTGGAACTAAATAAACGGTCGCAGTTCCGATATCTCCGACTCCATTTGACCTAGCGGTAGTATCGAGAAGAATTTCATTTCGCCCCCTCAGCCCTGTAACCACCGATGAATTAGCATTGGGGGTGAAGTTGGGATTGGGGCTATGCCAGCGAATGTCATTATCGCCAGAGGCAAAAAGCTCGTTGTAGTTCACTACTACTTTGCCGTCTGCCTGTTGGACAATGAATGGTTGGCTGAGGGCTTTGTCGGTAGAGGTAGAAATGGAAGTAGGCAAAGCGTAAAGGAAGTCACCGCCCATGAAACTGCCAAGAGAATTAAGATGCCGTCCGAAGATATCGGTTCCGTTTTCCCAGGCGATCGCAAAAGTATTATCAGAGAGTGCAGTTACTTTAGGGCTGAAAGCGAATAAATCAAAGGAAAAGGTGACTTCATTTCCCCAGAAAGTAGGTGTGGTAGTCATAATTTAAGAGTGAGATGTACTAAGTGAATATCTCTGCTCAACCGATCTACGATGACTTTTATTTTTTATGCACCCCAGAAATTTTTTGTCAAAAGTCAATAGTCAATAGTCAGTTGTCAATAGTCAATAGTCATTTGTCTCCCTCGTCTCCCTTATCCCCCTCAATAAAATCACTTATGCTTAAGTAGATAATTCAACAGCAATAAGTATTCCATGCAACCCCGTCAGGGCATTGTTGAAATTTTTTCTACGTTTGTACAATTTGATGCAGACAAATTTAGTGGTTGGGTAACAGATCCTAAATTGCGACGCAGTATTAAAAGTTGCTTGGAACAGTCTGCAAAACAAGAGTCAGATAGGGTTTGGGCAATCTATTGGTATAAGGTTTGGCACAATAAACCCAGTTCTCTAGCTGTGGGACATGTTTCTGCTTATTTACAAGAGGTGTGTTTCTGGGTGGGGAGAAAATTCGCTCTCAATTTTCCCACGCAGTTGTCTGTAGCTGACTGTTTTCAGATAGCGATCGCTAGTGTGCCGAAAATCTTAAAAAGTTTCAATCCTCAATACAGTTCCAATTTAAATAGCTACGCCCAATTAGCTTTTGAGCGGGTGATTAAGGATGCGATTCGCTTACGCCAGGAAGCAGATATTTCCTCAGACTGGGCATTATTGCATAAAGTCAGTCGCAAACGGCTAATTCAGTCATTACAAAATGCTGGCTTTAAACCGCAAAACATCGAGAGTTATGTTTTAGCCTGGGAATGTTTTAAAGAACTTTATACGGCTGAAAACACGACAATTCGCCAGCTTAATCGCCCAAGTGCTGACAGTTGGCAAGCAATTACTCGGCTGTATAATACTGAACGGTTGCAGCAATTGAATTTTGCTAATGCGGCAGTCAATGAGCAAACTATGGAACAATGGCTATTAGCCTGTGCCAAAGTTGTGCGCACCTTTATGTACCCGAAGATGGTTTCTGCAGATGCGCCGCTCAAAGACGCAGAAGATAGTAATTTATTAGATATATTATCGCCAGATTTGCAAACCTCTGTACTTACAGAACTGGTGGAACAGGAAGAAACTGCAAATATGCGATCGCAACAAGCGCAATTAAAGCAAATTTTACAACAAGCGATCGCCGCACTCGATGCTGAGTCACAAAAATTGCTCCAAGCCTACTATATTCAGGAACTCACGCAACAAGAAATTGCTACACAATTAAACATCAAGCAATACAATGTTTCCCGACGACTAAGCAGTATTAAAAAATCATTACTGTTGACTCTTACCCAATGGAGTCAAAACACCTTGCATATTTCCCCAAAATCCGACGTAATGGATGCCATAAATACAGGCTTAGAGGAATGGCTCAAAGTCCAGTATAAGGGGCTAGGGGCTAGGGGATGAGGGGGATGAGGAAGTGTGGGGAGTGTGGGGAGTGTGGGGAGTGTGGAGAGAATATAAAAAAGCTTCCCAATGCCCAATGCCCAATGCCCAATGCCCAATGCCCAATGCCCCATACCCAATGCCCAATGCCCCATGCCCCATGCCCAATGCCCAATGCCCAATACCCCATTATGTTTAACTCATCTACCCCATTGACCATTGACTCGCGCCATCTGTATCTGGAAATTCCCCAATCTTTCCAGGTACAAGAGCAACTCTACTCGACTGCGGGGGGTTGTCAACGCGCTAGAATCAATCAACTTTGTCTACAAGCATTTTTACCTTGGTTCCGCGAAGAAATCGCCCCGTCAGCGAAAATTTATCCGAATTCTGCTGCGTTACCCGGTTTTTGGGAGGTAGTTAATGGCACTGCGATTACTTTTAACGGCTCTCGTCTTGTATTGATTCCTACCTTAGCAATCGATGATGATGAGTTGCGGGTGCAGCAAGAATGGGTAGATATTCCGGAATGGGTTGCTGACTACTACGTAGGAATACAGGTAAATCCTGATGATGGTTGGATCAAAATTTTTGGCTACACCACCCATCACAAATTGAAAACCACAGGAGTTTATGATGCTACCGATCGGACTTACAGCCTGGATGTGGAAGATTTAATTTCCGATTTGAATGTGCTGTGGGTTAGCCGTCAACTTCATTCTGCCGAAGTTTTACGAGCAGAAATTACACCTTTAGCAGCTATTGCTACAACCCAAGCAGAAAACTTATTAACACGGTTAGGCAATCCTGATGTCAAATTTCCGCGTTTAGCTGTGCCATTTTCGCTTTGGGGTGCATTGTTGGCACATGGCGGCTGGCGACAAAGGTTATGCGATCGCCGTCAAGGTTTACCCGAACAGCAATCCATTCCCCAATGGTTGCGGACGGGGGTAACAAATTTAGCTCAACAACTGGGATGGGAAAAAAGGCAATTGTTGGTAATGCCAACAGGAATAAGGAGTGCAGAATCAGTTGTGGGTTTATCTCTTCAATTGCTCATAGCAGGCAATACCTACGAGTTACGTATTTTCCCGCATGGCGCACCGGAAGACCATATCTGGCGCTTTGAATTACGAAGTACAATTGCTGGTAGTCAAATTCCGGCTGGGTTGACACTGCGACTGCTAACTGAAGATTTGCAACCTTTTGAAAATAATCAAGATACAGCAACTACTCCTGTGGATATGTTGTATCTAGAAGTAATTTTGGAGTCAGGAGAGGGATTGATTTGGGAAACAGAACCCATACCTGAAGATTATGAGCGAGAGATTTTACGATTTTAGCGTTGTGCAACAGCAATCGCAGCTTTTTTGGCTGATGCAATCTTGCGAGGTCAAATTATAGCATCTGGAAGTTGAATTATTTCTGCCAATTGTCCAAATTATCGCCCAACTATTTCAAACCATGACTCAAGCCCTACAACGCAAACTAGTTACTTTCGATGAATTTGTCGCTAAATATCCAGACAACTCTGGTAAACGTTATGAGCTACACAATGGAGTAGTTATTGAGATGTCGCAGCCTACAGGAGATCATGAAGAAGTTATAGGATTTTTGGCGCTAAATATATCTATGGAAATTGGGCGACTAAAACTTCCCTACTTCATACCCAAAACAGCATTGATCAAACCATTAGAAAGTGAATCAGCTTACTCACCTGATGTGCTGATATTAAACCGCCCCAATTTAGTCAATGAAGTTCTATGGAAAAAAGACTCTACTGTTACCCATCCTGAATCTATTCCTTTAGTAATTGAAGTAGTTAGCACTAACTGGCGTGATGATTATCTTACCAAAGTCGCTGGTTATGAAACTGTGGGCATCCCTGAATACTGGATTGTAGACTACGCAGCATTGGGAGGTAGGCGATTTATTGGGAATCCCAAACAACCCACTATTTCTGTTTACTCGTTGGTTGAGGGAGAATACCAAGTCCAGCAGTTTCGTGGGAGCGATTCCATTATTTCACCAACTTTTCCGGAATTGAATTTAACTGCTGAACAGATTTTTCCAGCAGAATCTGTACCTACCTAGCTACGATCACACTCAAGATTTGGTTCTTGTCAGATTTTGGTGATGATGAAAGGTTACGCACTTTAAGGCAGCTATGCTGGAGGCAGATGGCAGAAGGTTTTAAAACGTTTTCTTATCCGGGCGTGGGATTTGTGACTTCAAGGGGCGATCACTTACGGCCTTCTTGTGATGCAGATGTTCTATAATCCTTGCACTGCTTTAATTGTGGAAATTTTTTCTTCCTCTTCCTTCTGCCCTCTGCCGTCTGCCTTCTGCCTTACCCCAACCAAGATCACCAAAAGTTGCCAAGATCCCAAGATTTATGCAAAATTATGAAACGCTTTCAGACAAAATATTACCAAAGATGCTTATTACGTAAATATCGCAGCATAATTTTTATTTTTCTGATTTTATTTACAGCTTTGGTGTGCGTAATTAGTTCTCCGGTTGCTGCCAAAGTGACAACCCTAGAGTCTCCCCAAACGCTTGATTTACTGCAACAAGGAAAAGCGCTGTATGACGCTGGACAGTTTGCGGAATCTGCGAAAATCTTACAACAAGCGGTGACAAATTATCACAGCCAAGGCGATGAATTAAAGCAAGCTGTGGCATTAAGTAATTTAGCATTGGCATATCAACAATTGGGTAGCTTAACAACAGCAAATCAGGCAATTAATGAGAGTATTAAGTTGCTAGAAAGAATTTCGGGAAATAATGGGCAGATTCGGGCGCAAATTCTCGATATTCAAGGTAGTATTCAACTAGATTTGGGACAAACTCAACAGGCGCTACAAACTTGGCAACGTGCAGAAGCAATTTATCAACAGTTAGGCGATCGCAATGGGATTACCAAAAGTCGCATCAACTCTGCACAAGCATGGCAAATCTTGGGCTTTTACCGTCGGGGTTTGACGTTATTAACCCAATTGCAACAGGAGTTACAATCACAACCCAACTCTATGACTAAAGCAGTAGAATTACGGTCTTTGGGGGATACACTGCAATTAGCGGGAAATTTGCAGCAATCTCGTCAGGTATTGCTGCAAAGTCTGGAAATCGCCCAAACCTTAAAGTCTCCCGAAGATGTAAGTGCGGCGTTGTTTAGTTTGGGTAATACAGCCAGAGTACAGCAAGATTTATCAGGAGCGATCTCTTTTTATCAACAAGCTGCGGCTGTTACTCCCAGCCCGATTACCAAAGTCCAAGCTCAAATTAATCAGTTGAGTCTACTTGTCAGTATGGGACAACAGCAAGCTGCACAGCAATTATTTCCCCAAATTCAGACTCAACTGACTAATCTACCATTGACTGTGGACACGATTTATGCTCGTATTCATCTGGTGCAAAGCTTGCTGAAGTTGGGGTCACCCATACCCGAAATCGCCCAAATGTCCGCCACCGCTGTGCAACAAGCCAGAGATTTGGCAGACAAGCGAGCTTTGAGCTATGCTTTGGGTACTCTTGGCAGTGTATACGAGCAAAATCAGCAATGGTCAACTGCGCAAAATCTGACCGAACAAGCACTTTCTTTAGCCCAAGCCATCAACGCCCCAGATATCGCTTATCGTTGGTATTGGCAATTAGGACGATTGGGGAAACAGCAGGGAAATATTCAAAGTGCGATCGCCGCTTATGATAATGCTGTGAATGAGTTGCACACTCTGCGCAGCGACTTGGTAGCTGTGAATCGCGATGTGCAATTTTCCTTTAAAGAAAGTGTCGAACCTGTTTATCGCCAGTCAGTAGAATTGTTATTGCAGTCCTACCAAATTAATCACCGGGAACAAACGTTAGACCAAGCTAGGCAAAGAATAGAAGCACTACAACTAGCAGAATTAGACGATTTCTTCCGGGAAGCTTGCATTAATGCCAAAACTGTTCCCCTGGATACAGTGGTAGACCGAGAAAATCCCACAACGACGATTATTTACCCGATTATTCTCCCCCAGGAACTACAGGTAATTGTCAAAATTCCCAACCAACCCCTGCGCCATTATGCGATCGCGAAATCACAAGCTGAGGTAGAAGCAGTTGTCAAACAAATTCGCGAGTATATTTTAGAACCTGACAGAACTGAAGAAGTAGAATTGCTGTCCCAACAAGTTTATGACTGGTTAATTAAACCCATAGAGTCTGATTTAAAAAACAGTCAAGTCGATACCCTCGTATTTGTACTGGATGGAGCCTTGCGCAATGTGCCCATAGCTGCTTTGTATGACGGTCAGCAATATTTAGTAGAGAAGTATGCAGTCGCTCTCAGCTTGGGATTACAATTGATCGAACCCAAACCTTTGACTCAAACAAAACTTAACGTCCTCGCTGCTGGTTTAGTGGAGCCACCAAAAGACTATCAAAGACAATTTCCGCCATTACCAGAAATTAAATCAGAATTTAATCTCATTTCCCAAGCTGGAGTTTCTACTACCGAATTATTAGATCGGCAATTTAATAGCAAGAATTTAGAGACTCAGGTAAATGCTGCGCCGTTTAATATCTTACATTTGGCGACGCATGGTCAATTTAGTTCGCAAGCAGAGAATACTTTTATACTTGCTGCCGATGGGCCGATTAACGTTACCCAGTTTGATAGTCTATTGCGCCGTCGTGATGAAAGTCGTACAGGAAGCTTAGAAATGCTGGTTTTGAGTGCTTGCCAAACCGCCGCAGGCGATAATCGTGCTACCCTAGGGCTGGCGGGTGCATCTGTGAAAGCAGGCGCACGTAGTACCGTGGCTTCCCTGTGGCATATTAATGATAAATCCACCGCCATCTTGATTGGTGAATTTTACCATGAATTAGCTAAAACCAAAGTCACAAAATCAGAAGCCTTGCGTCGGGCGCAGGTAACTCTGCTGAAAAATTATCCCAATTATAGCCGCCCCGCTTTTTGGGCGCCTTATGTATTAGTGGGAAATTGGCGTTAATCTAGAAAAATCCTATGATGGAAAAGTTTCCAGATTAAATCTGGATTCTGGACTATGGACTACACTAGTTATCTGTAATCTAATTTTGTACAACCCTGTTGATTAACTGTTATATGGTGACCAGACTTTCAACATCACCAACTATAGCTCCTGAACGGTCTAATCAAGTTACCCGCAAGCTATATCCAAACTACAAAGTGATTGTTCTCAATGACGACTTTAATACATTTCAGCATGTGGCTGAGTGTCTGATGAAGTATATTCCCGGAATGACCGGCGATCAAGCTTGGGATCTGACTAACCAAATACATTTTGAAGGTCAAGCGATCGTCTGGACAGGGCCTCAAGAACAAGCCGAACTATATCACCAGCAACTACGGCGGGCGGGTTTGACAATGGCTCCTCTTGAGGCAGCTTAAATATCATGGGCAAACCCAATGATGGTAGGCTAGTTTGGAACCACTCGACCCATATTGATGGACTCATCCCCATTTTAGAACGTCTGTGTCAGCAGCCAGGAATTCAAACTGTCACCCCTGGGGTGATAGGGCGGGTTAAAGGTCATGCTCCGAAAATGCAACTGCGTGTGTCTGTACCGATTCTTGGCGGTTATAAAGTAATCGCCAGACAAGGTAGGACTGTGCAAGAAGTATTTATCTTGACAACTTTAGATCAAGATACGCTGTTAGGGGCGATCGCGATCGCGATGAAAAATTAATCATCTCAATAGTCCATAGTCCATAGTTAATTGACTATGCACTGTTGACTCTAAACTATTCTTCTACCTGATGGATAGCAAATCTGTGCAGTGGCAAACTGATAATACAAGAAAATGTTAAAAAATATGACAGAGCCGTAGTGATTTTTAAAGTTGTGAGTATTGGTTCCCAACTCTGTAAAATTATTTTTTCTAAGCCAAAAGCAACACAGTAAACTAGCCAGTAAGAAAAGCTCATTCTCAAGAGAATTTGCTCTGTTTCCTCTAGTTCATCTTTTTGCTGCTTGCTATCCCAAAGTAACAATAAACCAACAATACAAGCCACAAAGGAAACAGCAACTACAAACTCGTGACAAAATATGTTTACCGAATGCATTTGACTTGATCCCAATCTCTTTCTATTGAAATTCAGTCTAAAGGAATAGTCATTGAGGTTACACAAAATAGTTACAAACTGCAATAGAAAAATGGGAATGATGTAAATAATTGCAACAAAAATCTTAATTTTGTTTTAATTAATACTAGAGCTTGGTATGTCTAAATAATCTGTAACTATGATAAATTCTCCTTAGTAGGAGAATCTTTTGTCCGGGAAAAAAAGTAAATTTTGCACATTGAAAATTGAAAACCTGGGAATTATCAATACAGTAGAGTCTGATAATCGCCGGGAAAGATGAGATCTCAAGCTTGAGCTTTGAGCTTGGGACTATGAGTGAGAATATCTTCAAACCATTGTTCCATGCGATCGCCCATCGCCGACACAGAATATGTCGTTTCTGCTTGTTGGCGACAAGCTTGGCGGTCAGTTTCATCCAGACGGTGAATAGCTTCCACTAAACCTTGGACACTATCTGGTTCTACTAAAAAGCCAGTTTTCCCTTCCTGAACAATTTCTGTTAACCCACCCCGACGATAACTAATCAAAGGTACACCACAAGCGAGCGCCTCTAATGCCACATTCGGATAAGCTTCTATCCATCTGGGAGTAACTAATAATGCTCGACACTGACCTAATTCTTGTTGAAGTTCATGTGTTGGCAAAAATCCTCTGTATTCGATGGGAGCATCAGGATAGTCCTGACAAATTTTCTCCCAGTAAGGTACATCCTGTATTAAGCCAAAGATTTTCAGTGGAATTCCTGTAATTTTTGCTGCTGCTACAGCATCTTCAATACCTTTTTCTGGTGCTATGCGACCTACCCAGGCCAGGTGAGAACCTGGTTGACTACAAAACTGATACAAAGATAAATCCATCCCATTCACCAAACATCTACATTTATCTGCAAATGTAAACGTGGCAGCTTGGGTTTTACCATGAACACCAATAGTACCAGGAAAATGATTGGCTACTTGTTCAATTATATGATCCATTGTATCTGTTAAAGAACCCATACTGATAAGATGGGCTATAGGAGTGTTAAAAAATGGTGTTAAATACAATGGCAGCCAATCATAAGCAAAATTCACGATCAAATCATAATTTGCTTGTACTTGGCGAGCATAATCCCACATATTCGCCAAAACTGAATTTTTAGGTATAAAAATTGGCTCAGTACGATTCTGATTTTGGGCTGGTATTTGCAGTTCTCCAGGAATTTCTCTAATCGGTAATGAACTGCTGACAGATCCGAATGGTGCAACAATTTCTAATTTATTTCCTCGCCGCAGCATCTCTTGAGCAATATTAGAAAGTGTCAATTCTACTCCACCTCCCAATCCTGAACCCAGCGCACCAATTGGGGTGGACATAAATAATAAGTTGTAATTTGGCATGATTCTTGATTGCTGCTACATCAACATTATTTAAAAATAATAACGCTTAACGAAGGTGTGATTAAGGTGAAATTATAGGTCACTGTATCTTAACCATCATTGACAAAAAGATGAGTTGGTCAGCTATTTGCATTGCCCGATTTAACTCCTAAATCAACCAGAGTTAAGCTCTGGCGTTGTTCAGCAGCCACAGTATAATTGTGACGCTAACTTAACAATCATCCTGTATTGCCATAGTCTGAAAGAAGGGAGTTACGTAAATACATAAAATATCAGCTATGTCAATAGTATTTGAGATGCTCTTGCCCGAGATAAAATAATTATTTTTAATCTAAATAACTTTTTGGGCGATCGCTGCGATAATTTCGATGATTTTGGTTTTTGCGTAGCATTATATTGCTATTAAATTGCTTTTTGTATTATACTCTGAACTGCCTTGTCTACAGCATAAATGCACAGAGTTTAGCAGTCCAAGTGCAATATTCCTATCTATGCCTCGATAAACTGCACTAAAAGATGACATTCAAAATCAATCAACTATATTTTTAACTTCAAAATTTTCCAAAGGATATTTTGTGATGAAAATTGCTATTGTTGCTTGGGGTTACATCCTCAAACCACCCTTGTCTAATTCTATTTACACTTTAATGTATGAGTATACAAAATTTTTAACTCAACTTGGACATGAAGTAGATTTTATAGATGAACAAGATGTTGATCAAGCCATAGAACATCTCAACAACAATCACTATGATTTTGTGCATTTATACACCTACGATTTTGTAGGTGCTTTTAATCAAAAACTCAAGCATAAATATTGTTTTACCTGCCAGTATGGTTATTTGTTGAAAGAAGATAGATGGGATGAAGACTTTCAACAAGCATTTAAACCTTATATGGATGTACCTGGCATCATTGCTGCTTCTCATGAGACAAAAGATTTTTTTATCAACAAAGGATACTCTGGATTTATCAGAGTTCAACCTAACGGTATTGATACTAATAAAATTAATTTTCAGGAAAAAGGAAATAATCAAGCTGTTTGTTTAGGTTGGATTCAACCAAGAAAACAGCAGCGATTATTGGCAGAAATTATCGATGGAAAGTTATCTTTGGATTTTGTCGGGCCTTTAGATGACCCTGATTTTACCGAAGGAAGCACAACAAAATATTTAGGTATCTGGAGTTTACAACAAGTTTATGCCAATCTCACAAATTATAATTGTTTAGTATTAATTAGTGATGGAGAAGTTGCACCCCTTGTAGTCCTTGAAGCTCTAGCAGCAGGTTTATGTGTGGTTATTTCTGAATCGGCTAGTGCTAATTTACATCCAAAACAGTTTATTAAAGTTCTGCCAGATAACATTTTAAGTAATGCCACTCCAGAAAATAAAATAATTGTCACTGAGGCAATTATGGAAATGATTGAAAAAAATCAATACTATCGCCAAGAAATTGTTGAATATGCCAAAGAAAATTTTGATTTTAGTCGCCTGATTCCCAACTATCTTCAGATTATCGACGAATTTAACAATTTTTAGGCAAATTTATTTAGGTAATTAAATAATAAATTAATTATCTCTGCCTAGTCTGAATTATATCAGACATTAAATCAGCAGCTAGTTTTACAGTTATAACCAGGATATTTGACGAAACAAGATGAATAAAGAAACCGTAGAATTTGTTGATAGAGAATTTTTAGCAGATGGTGATTATGTTTCACCAGGATTTGAAGTCATCAAGCCAGATAAATGTTTCCCCAATATGGTTGTGGCAGATCCCAGTGCTTGTACTTGGCCTTACATAAGAAGCACAATTCCTCATAACTGGTATGCAGATAAAAGACAACCATTTGCAGGCTTTGTCAGTCGAGATGAAGCTCATATTCTTTATAACACTGCCCTAAAATTTAGAGGTAAAAGAGCTTTAGAAATTGGCTGCTGGTATGGTTGGTCTGCTTGTCATCTAGCTTTAGCGGGAGTAGAATTAGACGTAATTGATCCCCGGTTAGCAGAAGCAGATGTCTATGAAAGTGTGACCGATTCTTTGCAATCTGCTGGTGTGCTAGATACAGTGAATTTAATCAGCGGTTATAGTCCTGAAAAAGTAGAGGAATTAGCAGAAAAATTACAGTGCAAGTGGTCTTTGTTTTTCATTGACGGCTCTCATGATGCTCCATGTCCACTCAACGATGCAATCATCTGCGAACAATTAGCCGAGACCGATGCTTTAATTTTATTCCATGATTTAAATTCTCCTGATGTTGCCCAAGGCTTAGATTACTTAAGGCAAAAAGGGTGGAAGACAATGATTTATCAAACAATGCAAATCATGGGAGTTGCATGGCGCGGTAATATTGAGCCAGTCCAACATCAGCCAGATCCAAAAGTTAATTGGTATTTACCAGAACATTTACAAAACTATTCTGTGAGTGAATTATCCATTGATGTAGTCAATGAATTTCTGGAAATTCTCGCTGCTGTTCGACCATACACTTTATTAGGTGAAATACGTTTATTTTCACTCTACTCTCTAGCCAAGAAAATTTGTTTAGAAGATATCCCCGGAAACTTTGTCGAATGTGGAAGTTATAAAGGCGGTGCAGCAGCGCTTTTAGCATCGGTAATCAAGCGCTACAGCCTTCGTCCACGCCGACTTTATGCCTGTGATACTTTTGAAGGAATGCCAGAACCAACAGAAGTAGATATATCTAACGGCATATCGGCAAATCTCACAGGGTTTGGAGTCGGCACTTTAAAAGCTCCAATTAGAGAAAATATACAATCAATTTGTCAATTGTTAAAAGTCCAAGATATTGTTGTCCCTGTTAAGGGGTTATTTGCTCAAACATTGCCGCAATATAAGTCTGAGATTGGTAATATTGCCTTTCTCCACGCTGATGGAGACTGGTATGAATCCACAATGGACATCTTCAATACGCTCTATGACAGTATTGTTCCTAATGGTATGATTCAGGTGGATGACTACGGTCATTGGGACGGTTGTAAAAAAGCTCTACATGATTTTGAACGTTTGCGGGGAGAGCAATTTAACCTGCGTCGAATTGATTACACTGGGGTATGGTTTCAAAAAGGTGAGAAGCAGTTGCTTAACTAAGTGGCATGAACTCGATCATCTTTCAATTCCAAATTAAGCAATTTTTTCGCCAAGGGATAAATTCTATTTGGCGGCTGTCACTGCTGTTAATTTCCCTGACTATATGTTTAATATTTTTATCCGGTTGTCAGGGAACAGCCCCAAAGAATGATGGAGTAATTCATCTGAGTCTATGGCAATCAATCAATCCTCCTCCGAATCGGGATGTGTTTGAAAAACTAGTCAAAAAATTTAATCAAACTCATCCTGATATCCAAGTGGAATCTATATTTGTAGGTGAACCCCAATTGCCGAAAATCTTAACAGCAGTTGTGGGCAATGTACCTCCAGATATTTTGGCATTCAATGCCCAAAATACAGGGCAATTTGCTGAATTAGGAGCAATTCAACCTTTAGATGAATGGCTGGAAAAATTACCGTTTAAGTCCGAAGTTATTCCCAACCTACTGGAAGAATTGCGCTTAAATGGCCATATTTGGTCAATACCTTTATACACCGCAAATCTTGGTATTTTTTATCGACCAAAACTTTTCCAAGCTGCGGGAATCACCGAAACACCGAAAACATGGGAAGAATTAAGACAAGTTGCTAAAAAGTTAACTATTGACCGCAATGGCGATGGACGACCCGAACAGTATGGAATGTTACTACCTTTAGGAAAAGGAGAATGGACTGTCTTTAGTTGGTTCCCTTTTTTACTGAGCGCTGGGGGCGAGATATTAACAGATAATAGACCTAATTTGACGAATCAGGCGGCGATTAATGCTTTACAGTTCTGGCAAGACTTGATCAAAGATCATTCAGCAACCCTTTCTCCTCCAGAACGTGGCTATGAAGAGGACGCTTTTATTTCCGGTCGGGTGGCTATGCAAATAACAGGGCCTTGGACTTATATTATGAAGTCTCAGGTTGATTATCAGGTATTTCCTATGCCCGCAAATCTTGAGAGGGCGACGGTGACAGCTACGGGGGTGATGTATTTAATGAAAACCACACCAGCTAGAGAACAAGCTGCACTCAAGTTTTTGGAGTATGTTTTGAGTGCAGAATTCCAAACAGAATGGAGTATAGGTACGGGTTTTTTGCCAGTGAATATCAAAGCTACTCAAAGCGAAGCTTATCAACAATTCATCAGCAAACAACCAGTATTAAAAGTCTTTGCCGATCAGATTTCTGTAGCCGGATATCGACCGATTATTGCTGGATATAGTCGCCTATCTGACAGCCTTGGTCGAGCAATTGAAGCTACATTGTTAGGTAAATCTACTCCGGAAAAAGCGCTCAAAACAGCACAAGAGCGTTTAGATTTAATTTGGGATAATAGTCAATAGTCAATAGTCAATAGTCAATATTAGAGATAAGAAATTTCTTATCTGTACAATAGTAATTTGTCTCTCTTGTCCTCCTTACCCTCCTTGTCCCCCTCATCTCCCTCATCTCCCGGTTGGTGAGTTTCGGCTACGCGGTAATCGAGCGTTCGCGTAGCGTCTCGTAGAGAAGTCGAGATTCAACTACCGCAAAGTCGTACTGCGAAGCAGAACCCGCAGGGTACCACATCCCCCTCATCCCCTAGCCCCTATTTTCCAGTCAGCATTTCACTCTGAGAAACCTAATCTATCAAGAATAAAAGCATATTCAAAAGCTAGTTCCCGCAAACTTTCATAACGTCCAGATGCGCCGCTATGTCCTGCACCCATATTGGTTTTTAACAGGAGAATGTTATTATCTGTTTTGAGTTCTCGAAGTTTGGCTGTCCATTTAGCTGGTTCCCAATATTTAACGCGAGAATCATTTAAGCCTGCTGTAATTAACATCTCTGGGTAATCTTTGTCCTCGACGTTATCATAGGGCGAGTAAGATTTCATGTAGTCGTAATACATTGGATCATTGGGATTTCCCCATTCTTCCCATTCCATTGCAGAAAGGGGTAAGGAAGTATCCAAGATAGTAGTTACTACATCGACAAAGGGGACATGAGCAACTACTGCTTTGAAGAGTTCCGGGCGCAGATTCACAACTGCTCCCATCAATAAGCCGCCCGCACTACCGCCTGTAATTACTAGGCGATCGCTCGCTGTCCATTTTTCCTTGATTAAATATTCAGCACAGGCGATAAAATCTGTAAAGGTGTTCTTTTTCTGTAAAAATTTGCCATCTTCATACCATTGTCGCCCCATTTCTTCCCCGCCACGAATATGGGCAATGGCAAACACTACTCCTCTATCTAACAATGTCAGGCGATTTGAGGAAAAGGTGGCGGGGTAAGAAGCACCATAAGCACCATATCCTGTGAGTAACAGGGGATTTGTACTATCTTTTTTGATTCCTTGTTTGTACACAATTGATATGGGAATTTTTGTCCCATCTTCGGCGGTAGCCATTAGCCACTCACTCTGATAATGGGTTCTGTCATAGCCTCCTAGCACTTCCGTTTCTTTTTTTAACTCCCGCTGATTTGTTTCCATGTTGTAATCGAAAACAGATTGCGGCGTAATAAAAGAAGTGTAATGGAAACGTAAAATATTAGTATTAAACTCTGGGTTATTACCTTCGTAAAATTCATAGGTAGGCTCGGGAAAAGTGATATTACTCTCTTCACCTGTGGAAAAGTTTCTGACTCTAGCAGTTTCTAGTCCACCTTTTCTTTCATAAATTACTAAATAATTGGCAAACAGACTAACTCCCGATAGCAACACATTTTCTTGATGGGGAATTACTGTCTGCCAATTTTCTTTATTTGGGCAACTTACCAAGGTTTTCATCAATTTAAAGTTAGTCGCCTCATCATTAGTCACAATGTAAAAGTAATCACTGTGATGATCGACTTCGTATTCCAACCCTGTAGTTCGTGGATGAATTAATTGCCAATTGTCCTCTGGATTATTGGCATCTAAATAATGAACTTCTGTGGTGATGCTGCTTCTTAAAAGCATCAATATATATGCTTGACTACGGGTTTTGTCAACATACAAATGGTAAATCTCATCCAGTTCTTCATAAATTAAAACATCCTCATCGACAGCAGTACCTAAAGTATGCCGAAATAGTTGGTAAGGACGATTGGCATCATCAATTTTGGTATAAAATATTGTTTTGTTATCGTTAGCCCAAGCCATCGAAAAATACGTATCAGGGATAGTTTCGGTCAATAATTTATTTGTGGTTAAGTCTAAGAAAAACAGTGTGTATTGCTCAGCACCAATAGTATCAACTGAATAAGCTAAGATTTGATGATTGGGGCTAATATCAAACACGCCTAAACTGAAAAATTCATGTCCTTGTGCTAGCTCATTTTCATCTAACAGCACTTCTTCTGGTGCTTCTAAGTTACCCTGTTTGCGGCAATAAATAGGATAATCTTTGCCTTCTTCAGTACGTATATAGTAGTAGTAGTCATCTTGGCGATAGGGCACTGATAAGTCGGTTTCCTTAATCCTTGCCAGCATTTCATTATAGAGGTTTGTTTGCAGCTGTTTGGTGTGTGCCATCATCGCTGCGGTATAATTGTTTTCAGCTTCTAAATATGCAGGAACTTGAGGATTATCAAGATCGCGCAACCAAAAGTAGTTGTCCATGCGGCGATCGCCATGTAACTCTAAAAGCTGTGGCTGTTTCTCGGCAACTGGTGGTTTAGTTATATTCGGTAAATGGTTATCTTTATACATCATCAATAATCAGCAGCAGTTAGCTGCCTAGTGATCTGAGGATGAGCTAGGAATCACAGGTTTGTGCTGTGGTTTTCTTTTTAAAGTACACAAGCCAATTGCGGGAATAAATCCCAGAATTAAAGCTGTAAATCCTTGCCCATTCCAATACAATATCGAAGTCCGGTTGGCTTCGGGAATAAAATTTTGCAATAAAGAAAGCAGCCAAATTAAAGTACTGATGAAGAAGAAGCAAATTGTCGGCAGAAAACTCCACCACCAAGGGTTGACTGTGTAGCGTCGCAATACCAGCCATTGGCAAAATCCGAGCCAAATTCCCGAAATAATATAGGAAATAGTAGACAAGCCTCCCAAAATCAGCATTGCATCAGTTGATAAAGTTTCGTTAAAGGATGCGCCAATGGACGAGATATAGTTAATCCAGCCTGTAGAAACGCTGTTGGCAATCACCCAACCGATGCTGGTAGCTAGCAACCACCACCAAGCAGGGATATAGGGACGCAGAATCAGCGCTTGTGCAGCAGCGAAAATCAAGGCAAAAACAATGGTACTCAGAACGCTGACTAAGCCATTCCACATTTGGGGATCTGGAAAAAAACTGGGTGAAACGCGATCTAGAAGATTTTCTCCGGCTATACTAGCAAGTCCACCCACAACCCATCCCAAACAGGTTATGAAAGTAAACTTGATCAAGAAACTTCTGGTTTGAGAACGCGGGATCAAAAACTTCCTGACTTTGGGAGCGTTCTGAGTCGATGCAACATGAGCGGAACTGTTGGAATCAGTTGGCATATGAAGTTAAGTTAAGCAGAGACTAGAGTGTAACCAGACTCCTGAAAAAGCGTAATCCCAGAATGATAAGCTAAACAGTGGCATAAAAAAGTGACTTAGGATGAAGTGTTAAATGGGTGTTTCCTCAACAGCTCCTAGACTCCTGCTTGCTGCTCGTGGTGAAGTAGTAGACCGTCCCCCTGTATGGATGATGCGACAAGCGGGAAGGTATATGAAAGCATATCGAGATTTAAGGGAGAAGTATCCTTCCTTCCGCGATCGCTCCGAAATTCCCGAAGTAGCGATTGAGGTTTCCCTACAGCCTTGGAGAGCCTTTCAACCAGACGGGGTGATTTTATTTTCCGACATTGTAACGCCGTTGCCTGGTTTAGGCATTGACATGGATATTGCGGAAGGTAAAGGGCCAATTATTCACTCGCCCATTCGCACTCAAGAACAAGTTGATAATTTGCATTCCTTTGAGCCTGAAGCATCCCTGCCGTTTATCAAAACCATATTGCAGGCGTTGCGTCAAGAGGTAGGGAATCAATCAACGGTGTTAGGCTTTGTCGGTGCGCCGTGGACATTAGCTGCTTATGCAGTCGAGGGAAAAGGTTCTAAAACCTATTCCATCATCAAGAATATGGCGTTTTCTGACCCAACGATTCTGCATCAATTTTTAGCAAAATTAGCAGATGCGATCGCCGTTTACGCACGCTACCAAATTGACTGTGGCGCTCAAGTTGTGCAAATGTTCGACTCCTGGGCAGGTCAATTGAGTCCTCAAGATTATGACACCTTTGCCCTACCCTATCAGCAACGGGTTTTTGAGCAAGTCAAGCAAACCCATCCCGACACACCCTTAATTTTGCTAGTCAGCGGTAGTGCAGGTGTGTTGGAAAGAATGGCAAAATCAGGTGCAGATGTTGTGACTGTAGACTGGGCAGTAGACATGGCAGAAGCACGAGCTAGATTGGGTAAGCATGTGAAAGTTCAGGGAAATCTCGACCCAGGCGTGCTATTTGGTTCTAAAGAGTTTATCCGCGATCGCATCCTTGATACTGTTCGCAAAGCTGGAAATTGGGGTCATATTCTTAACCTCGGTCATGGTGTACTACCAGAAACTCCAGAAGAAAATGTGGCTTTCTTCTTTGAAACTGCAAAACAGCTGAATGTATTGGTTTAGTCAATAGTCAATAGTCAGTTGTCAGTTGTGAGGCAGTGCGTTGGGCGGGTTCCCCGACTTGAAGCAACTGCCGAATCCGTAAGGGTCAGTTGTCAGTTGTTAGTTAATGATTAACAGCTGACAATTTACATATTGATCAATTCCCTTGAAAAGCCCCTATACTGGGAACTAAAAATTCATTATCAGCAACTTATAATAAATAAACTTAAATAAATAAAACTTAAAATTATTTATGAGCCAGAAACGGATATTAGTAACTGGTGCAAGTGGCTGTATCGGTCACTACCTAGCTGAAGCCTTAATTCAAGAAACAGATCATGAATTGTATCTACTAGTTAGGAACCCAAAGAAGCTGCAAGTAAATACACAGGCGCGTCTAGGTATCACCGTTTTGCAAGGTGATATGCAACAAATTAGTCAGTATGCTGAACTGCTATCAACAATTGATACGGCGGTGCTAACAGCAACAGCTTGGGGCGGTGATGAAACATTTAATATTAATGTTAACAAGACTTTGGAATTGCTGAAGCTGCTAGATCCAGAAAGATGTGAACAAGTAATTTATTTTTCTACCGCTAGTGTTTTAGATCGCCACAATCAACCACTCAAAGAAGCCGGGGAAATTGGTACAGATTACGTCAGTTCTAAGTATAAATGCTTACAGCAACTTCCAAAATTAGCGATCGCACCTAAAATTACCACAGTTTTTCCTACTTTAGTTTTAGGCGGCGATGCTAACAAGCCCTATTCTCATTTAACATCTGGTATCCCGGAAGTTACAAAATATATTAATATAATTCGGTTTTTGCAAGCCGATGGTAGTTTCCACTTTATCCACGGCCGAGATATAGCTACCACAATTCGATATTTAATTGATTATCCTCCCACAGAGCGGGAACCTCGCAAATTTGTTTTAGGTCAAAAGCAATTAACAGTTAACCAAGCGGTAGAAGAAGTCTGCGCCTATTTAGGTAAAAAGATTTACTTTCGCATTCCTCTATCCATATCATTGGCAAATTTGATTATTGCTGTCTTCCGAATTCAGATGGCTGCTTGGGATAGATTCTGCATGGGATACCGACATTTTACCTACGAAAACGCCATTAATCCCGCCAGTTTTGGGTTACCAAATTACTGTGCAACGATGAGTGATGTGTTGAAAATTAGTGGTGTCAAAAGTAGCGCTGTCAAGACTAATTAAGAAAATAAAAAACAGGGGATTATTGGAGCTTTTGGTAAAGGTCGGTTATGAATTGTTGTTTATGCTAGGAGAGAGGCGACTATTAAAACTGAGGAAAGTTGATGTTACAAACTATTCAAGGTATTTATAAAAACGGCAAAATCGAACTTGCACCAAACACCACAGGGTATTACTGAAAGTCCAGTTTTTGTTACTTTTTTAGAAATCAAATCCACCACTTCGCCAGAAATAATCATGGAATATCAAGGTGTTCCCGAAAGTATCAACTTTGAATCCTATCGAAATGAACTTCTACCACCTAACGAAGTAAAAACTGAATTATAAATCAATACTTAAGAGCCGTAGGAATCTAACCTTTGACTGGAACCTTTTGAATCATATTTTAGACCATACTCTTACATTCTTCTTTGCGCCTCTGCGCCTACTCTGTGAGAACGACTTCGTCGAATGCGTGAGAAATAAATTTGAGTCAACAGATGAACCCGCCTAGATAAAAAGTCAATGACTCTTAATTTTCGTTAAAGTGGGATAACAATCAAAGTGTGAGGGTTGATACTGTATGCGAGTCCTAATGGTGTATCCAATTTTTCCAAAAACCTTTTGGTCATACGAGAAAATTTTGGACTTAGTCGATCGCAAGGTTTTGTTACCACCTTTAGGTTTAGTAACAGTGGCGGCAATTCTTCCTCAAGAATGGGAATATAAACTTGTTGACCGGAACATTCGCCCAGCTACCGAAGCAGAATGGGCTTGGGCTGATGTCGTCATTTTCTCCGCCATGATTGTCCAGAAACAGGACTTACTAGACCAAATCCAAGAAGCAAAACGCCGTGGTAAGTTAGTCGCTGTGGGTGGCCCCTATCCCACCTCTACACCCCATGAAGTGCAAAACGTCGGCGCAGATTTTCTGATTCTCGATGAAGGGGAAATCACCTTACCCATGTTCGTTGAGGCGATTCAACGGGGCGAAACCTCTGGGACTTTCCGCACCAGTGAAAAACCAGATGTCACCACCACACCAGTACCCCGCTTTGATTTATTAGAATTAAATGCTTACGATATGATGTCCGTGCAGTTTTCGCGGGGATGTCCCTTCCAATGCGAATTCTGTGACATTATTGTTCTCTACGGTCGCAAACCGCGTACTAAAACCCCAGCCCAATTATTAGCAGAGTTAGATTACCTCTATGAATTGGGTTGGCGGCGGGGTGTGTTCATGGTTGATGACAACTTTATTGGTAACAAACGCAATGTGAAATTGTTGCTCAAAGAGTTAAAAGTCTGGATGCAAGAACATCAATATCCCTTCCGGTTTGACACTGAAGCTTCCATTGATTTAGCACAAGACACGGAATTACTAGAGTTGATGGTTGAGTCTGGTTTCTCCGCAGTATTTTTGGGGATTGAAACACCAGATGAAGATAGCTTGCAAATGACCAAAAAGTTCCAAAATACCCGCAGTTCTTTAACCGATGCGGTGGCAACCATCATCAAAGCCGGGTTGCGCCCAATGGCTGGGTTTATCATTGGATTTGATGGTGAAAAAGCAGGCGCAGGCGATCGCATTGTTCGTTTTGCTGAACAAGCAGCTATTCCTTCCACTACCTTCGCTATGTTGCAAGCGCTACCTAATACAGCCTTGTGGCATCGCCTGAAAAAAGAAGGCAGATTGCGGGAAAACAAAGATGGCAACATCAACCAGACCACTTTGATGAACTTTGTTGCTACTCGTCCTCTGGAAGATATTGCTAGAGAATATGTTGAGGCTTTTTGTGCTTTATACGACCCAGTGAAGTATTTGGATCGCACCTACCGCTGCTTTTTAATGATGGGTGCGCCAACTTGGAAAGCGCCGTTTAAATGGCCTGAGTTGGTAGTCATTAGAGCTTTGTTGATTGTCATCTGGCGACAAGGTATTAAACGAGAAACCCGTTGGAAATTCTGGCATCACTTGTTTAGCATTATCAAGCATAACCCAGGAGTGGCAGAGCATTACATTTCCGCCTGCGCCCACAACGAGCATTTTCTCGAATATCGCCAAATTGTCCGCGATCAAATCGAAAGCCAGCTAGCGGAATATCTCGCCCAAGGTACAGAAAAACCTTATGTACCACCTGTGAAAGAAAAAGCAGAAGCTGTAGTGAGTTAATCATAACTTTGCTTGGTTTCTAGTAGTTCGCCAAGGAAAGCGGGGGAAAGGTTAAGGGGAAAAGGAAAAAGGTTTTTAGTCCCTTACCCTTTCCCCTTTTTCCAACCTCAACCCAGCAAAATTAATGGGACAGACCACTAAATACGTGAGTAACGAAAATGCAGCCGGAGTAAACGTAACCAACGCATCCAAATAAGTGAAGGTTGTTCAAAGAAAGTGAAAATATCTCCGAAACCTTGGTTAGTTTTTTGATGGTGTAACCAATGTCTTTCGGGAGTAGTAATGAAGAGAATTTGGCACAAAATAGTTACAGGTTTCGGAGTTTTCCAATCCAAAACACTGATGTGTCTCCACCAAACATGTAATTGACCTAACAGTAGTCCAGAAATGACACCAATTGGAGAGAAAGACCACAAAATTATTGCCATTAACAAATAAGGCAAAGCACCCAGAATGCCATCTAATAGAACCTGGGTATTTAAAGTCAAAATAGCATAGTGGCGGAAATCTTTCTTCCAAGAATGATGCGTTTTCAAGTGGAGGCTACCAAAAACATGCTCGGGTACGTGGTAAACGAAGGTTGAAAGAAAATCACCAAAAAATAATAATAGCCAAGCAACAGCGATAGCCTCAAGCATTTGCACTCCTCACATCTAGTTACGAAAACATTGCCTCCAAGGAACCCATGTTACGTAGTTTCCTTGAATTTTTTATATCTATTATTTTTTTGATTTTGTCAGAAAATACACAGTTTATAAGGTTGTATTTTCTGAATTTAATTTCCAGAAATTATGGCACAACAACTTGTCAGAAACTCTCATCTGTATCTTAGGGATCAGTTCATAAAATAAATACATCTAATCTCCAATCGGGATAACGTATTTTAACAGATATTCCCCACAATCTTCTTATTAAGAGTGACAGCATTAGCAAAGATTGAGTTAAAATCGGTACAAATTTAGGTTAAGGGGCAAAAAATTTAAAAAATATCCAATATTTAGGATGAACAGTCCGATAAAACCTAGAAATAGCAATAAATTACTCTTCATGAGGCACATTAATAACTAACAGCCTGAGCAAAGATTAAGTTAAAATTGGTACAAATTTAGGTTAAGGGACTGAGAACTTAAAAAATATGCAATATGTAGAGTGCGGCAGACAGACAACACCTCAAAAGACCAATAAATTATTATTAATAACGCAGCCTATTAACTGACAGTATTAGCAAAGGTTGAGTTAAAATCAGTACAAATTTAGGTTAAGGCTTTCTGGAAAATTGTTTGACCGTACCATTGAAAACACGCCTTAGATGGAAGGCTTCAGTATTTCCGTCCCCTATAATTGAACACCATTAACTTAGCGTGGAGTAAAAAACTTGATTAACTTTGAACAGTCCAAAGTTTTAACATTTGATTGTTACGGTACTCTGATTGATTGGGAAAGTGGGGTTTTAGCAGCACTTAAGCCACTTTTATCTGCCCACGGTTATGATTTAGATGATGAAGAAATTTTGCAATTTTTTGCAGAATTTGAAGCGGAAATTCAAAAAGGAGAATACAGAAAATATCAAGAAGTTCTCACAAGAGTAGTCCAAAAATTTGGCGAACAATTTAACTTTGCCCCGACTAATGAAGAATTACCTTCCCTGGCTAATTCGATTAGGCATTGGCTACCTTTCCCAGATACAGTCGAGGCGTTGAAAGCTCTCAAAAAAAAGTATAAGCTGGCAATTATTTCTAATGTAGATGACAATCTCTTCGCTTTCTCTGCCCAACATTTAGAAGTTGAATTTGACTGGATTATTACAGCAGAGCAAGTTAAAAGCTACAAACCTGCTCTCAACAACTTCAAAGTTGCAATTGAGAGAATCAAGCTACCTCAAGAACAGATATTACACGTTGCTTGCAGTATTTATCATGACATTATTCCCGCCCAATCTTTAGGAATCTCAACAGTTTGGGTAAATCGGAGAGCAGGTAAAGAAGGACTTGGTGCTAATTTACCAGTAGAGGCTCAAGCTGATTTAGAAGTACCAGATTTGCATACCCTAGCTGTCTTGAGTATAGGATCTGGGAATTAGGGAAATGTGCTTACTCCGAACTCATCACAACACCAGATAGAAACTCTAGAGTTCGTCAAACACGTCAGATATGGATCGGTAGTTACACCATCTAGTCCGATCGCTTTTCGCCAGAATGTAATGTGGTGGTGCAAAATTATGCACTCTTACTCAGCTAAATTCAGAGGCTAGTTATGTTTCCTTTTTGGGGTAATTACTGTTATGGTGGCGAACCTATTTCGCACAAATCTCATTTAGAGCGCAAACTAAAATTCCTCACTTGGATGCGAGATGATTTAGAGTCCAAACTGGCTGGTATTAATGCCGCAATTGATACCATTCGGCAACAGATACAACGGGAAGATACAGCTGCTTAGAATTTCATTGTTGCTTTCACTATTTTGAAACTCAAGTAGTTGTCTTAAGAGTTGTCAATTCATCCCATGTCTAAATTGGGGCATAGCGAATGGGTTTTCCCAGGAAGTCCATGCCCTATGCCCTAATTTAGTGCTACTGCTCAATCTCCCTAGCATAACGACCCATAACTTCAGCCTTATCCAGAATATGACCTGCCATTGCTTGTAATACCTCTTCTTTAGTTGCACCTGGAGATAAATCAAGCGATCGCTCTAAAGCAAAGATTTTGAAAAAATAGCGATGAGCCCCGTCTTTGGGAGGTGGACAAGGGCCTCCAAAACCTAACTTACCAAAACTATTTTTTCCTTGTACAGCACCATTTGGGAGTCTAGGCTCTTGAGTAATACCTTCTGGTAGTTCGCGGCTATCAGCCGGTATATTGTAGACAACCCAATGGGTAAAGGTTTTTTGCGGCGCATCTGGATCATCTACAATCAAGGCAAAACTCTGCGTCCCTTGTGGAGGATCTTCCCAATATATTGGCAAAGAAATATCATCTCCATCGCAGGTGTATTTAAAAGGTATCGTATTGCCAATAAAAAAAGCTGAACTTCTAATTTCCATATTTTCACATCAAGGTGAGTAAAAAGCAGTTCCGATGAAAAAATTTCACCGCCAAGTATGAAAATGGTCATTGGGCATTGGGCATCCCTTCTGGTGCGTCCGCTACGCGAACAACTTGCGAGAGGGCAAGTGGACATTTCTTATTTATCTTCCTTGTCCTCCTTGTCTCCCCTGCTCCCCTGCTCCCCTGCTCCCTCTGCTCCTCCGTTACGACTTCCCGCTTGGATCGGCTGCATGAATTAACTCTGGCGATTCCGTCTCTGGACGTTGAATAATTTGCTGGGCTGATGGCCTGTGCTGACGCTTAAACTCTCCAAGTTGCACAGGCTGACCTGTTTGCGCTGATTGATAAATAGCACGAATAATGCGAACATCTGCCAAACCTTCTTCACCTGATGGCTCTGGTTCTTGATTATTCAGTATGCAATCAGAAAAGTAGGTAATTTCTGCTGCAAACTGATTACCAGCAGCATAGGATTTTTCTTGCGTTTCATCGTTAATACTAATTTTGTGCTTCAGTTCTCCCACATAGGAATATGGTGATTCCATCTGCAAATTACCTTTTGTACCCAGAAGCTGTAAGCTGGAAGCTGATGCAGCACCAAAGCTAGAAGTAAAGTTTGCGACTCTCTGTCCTGGAAAACGCAAAATAGCACTCGTCATTTCGTCAGCTTCATCAAAACGCTTTTCGTCTCTGCTTACACTATAGGCAAAAACTTCATTTGGTTCATTTTGAAACAGATATCGAGCAGCATTGATACAATACACACCCATATCGTAAACACTGCCACCACCATTAGAGATTGGTTCTAGGCGGACATTGCCTTCTGCAACTTGCTGGGAAAATACTGAGTTAAAAATACGAGTGTCGCCAATTTTACCAGACTTCGCAATCTCTACTGCTTGCATATTCGCTTGGTCAAAATGCAGGCGATAAGCAATCATCAGCTTAACGTGATGATCTTTAGTAGCACGAATCATCTGTTCGCACTCTTGTTCTGTGACTGCCATTGGCTTTTCGCAAAGCACATGAACTCCTGCATTTGCTGCCCAGACAGTGTAATCACAGTGTAAATGGTTGGGTAGTGCAATATAAACTGCATCAATTTCCCTACTTGTCAAGCAATTGTCATAGTCTTCGTAAGAATAAGCTTTAACTCCATACTGCTTGCTTAATTCTTCACGCTTGAGTTTGTCTTCAGAAAACAAGGCGACTAGTTGTGAATTTTCAGTTTCGGCAAAAGCAGGCAGTACAGTTTCCTGGGCAATCCAACCTAGTCCCACAACGGCGTAACGAATTTTGCGCTTCCCGTTTGTAGCTGCCATTTTTTAACCTCCTAATAAAGTACTTGTTTTCCCACAAATGTATTTTTAATTTCTCGGTGGATGCAAAAAATGCCAAGTTGATATGAACTGTGGCAATGCTGCAAAGTCTTTAAATATTTGCAGCCAGTTTTGCCCAACCCTTAACCTTAAAGTTAAAAATTTACAGCCTCAGCTCCATCCTCCTACCGATTGATTCAGATACTTGAGGGGTCTGTTATGCTTGGCTGTAGCTTGCACAGAATGTGAACAATCAAACTTCTGATTAAATTTTGATAAATGATTGATCGCAGCTATAGCCGCTTGTAAAACAATGGTTTGAGCACCTAAATTAAAGCTTCAGGAGTGCAAATGAGTCTACCCATCCAAGAAATTGTACTAGCGCCAGGAGAAGGCTCTCACCTGACAATTGGTAATAGCGAAGTTATATTCAAGGCTGTTGGTGCTGATACTCATGGTCATGTGGGATTATTTGAAAACACGATCCAACCAGGGGGAACCGCGCCCATACTGCATATTCACCGCCAGATGGAAGAAATGTTTTATGTTCTGGAGGGAGAAGTTGAGATTCAAGTCGGTAATCAAACAGTACAGGGTCAACCAGGAGCATTTATATTAGTTCCCCGTGGTACACCCCATACATTTGCTAACCGAGCCAGCAAAGCTGCGAAGTTATTGATCATGTTTTGTCCCGCAGGCGATCGCGAAAAGTATTTTGAAGGTTTAGCCAAACTCCTCCAAGAGGGACAGACACCAGACCGGGAAGCTTTACTCGAATTGATGCGACAATTTGACCAGGAGCCAGTAGAGACTTAAGCAAAGGGGTACGCCAAATTCAGCATTTTAGATATCTGCATATCTTGAAGATATAAAAAAGTTGAATATTAAGTTTTGCAAACAAATTGCCCAGTCTCTTCCAATTAGAGATTTAACAGAGTCAAAAAATCAGTTTAACTAATAATTTTTATTTTTTTAATAAACTAATATTATCATTTGATTCTCGAATGAGAAATTTCTGGCAAGAAATAATAATCGATGTAAAAGCTTGTACTTTTAACATGAAAGCTTTACCATGCTAATACGTATAAATACTGTTTTAGTTGTTTGTTTTGTTTGTGATTGACGTATCCGGATTTATTGCTTTGCTGTTGAAGAAGTAATTACTAACACAAGTAAAACTAACTAGAGCCAATGAGCAAGAGCTAACTTTGATTTTTTAATTTTCCAGATAAAAATACAGCTAAAACGACAAAAGCTTTGACATAACACACTTACAGGATTAATCCAGGGTAATAAGGAGTTAGCTATGACAACGTTAAATTTAATGGATGATAAAACATTAATTAGTCAATACGTACAAGGCAAGACCAGGCTAGCATTTAATCAAAATCTACGTATAGAATCAATATCAGAAACAATTCAGTTATTAACTAAGAAAGGTTTCTTACTGGCAAGTATTAATTTAGCTAACCAATCTAAGGTTTTCTTAGTACGGCAAAACTCTAATCATTTGGAATTAATCAATCAAGTATTACTCGAAAATAGTTTTATTCCGACAGGCAAAATTGAGAATGGGTTGATGCGGTATGAATATTACCAGATTCCGGTAGGCTACCAAATGTATTACACTGAAGTAAAACATTTATGGAAGTTGTGGCGTTCGCAAATAAATTTGCCAGGGAAAAATCAGACAGCATTGAATTTACTCATTTTTAGTGGAAAGGGTTTCGAGAAAATTCACGAAATGGCATTTAGTCGGGAAAGTTTATATATCAAAACTACCAATAATGAAATTTTAGTACAATCCGGCGATCGCGTGATTTGGATCAGTTCTGTACAGGCACAATCAGAACCTACAACTGCGATCCAAGCACAGACAAAGGTTAAGGATAATCAGGCTTCATCTGTGTCAAAAGTTACCGCTGAGGATTTGCTGAGTTTATATCAAGAGCAGATTCAGCCTAGTGAACAGTTATTATCGATGGCTGCAATCACAACTAATAATATTGTGCGCTTTGATCAAGGAAAACTGTATATCCAAACGACTGAAGGTGAGATTGTCGTTGAAGGTTATAACCTGAGATTCTCGCTAAATGAGCGTAGAGTTGAGAATCGCACTTCTCAACCAGTATCGGTAAGGTAAAGAATAGCGTTTTACATATAAAATTTAGTAGTGGCTATTTTTTAGCATAGTCAAATGATACACAAGGACTGTCAATTTCCTGGGCTGGTTGGAACGAATTGCAAAAAATTATGGTAGAACAATTAACTTGCAATTCGTCTGGGTGAATACAGTCTATCCCGTCTTCTCTCTTGGTATGAAAAGCACAGTCTTGGCAAATAGTTTGACGTGGCGATGGTTGGGAGTATTCGGAAATTAACTGATATTGGTACTCGATTGAGTCTGACATAAGCCAAAATCACGATTGGTAGGTTTGTAGTCAGCACAAAGCGTGCTTTAATTCAGGACTGAAGTCCTGACTACGAATTAATTTACTCTCTATGTGGTAAACTTTTTGAAAGTTATCATCCGATTGTTGTCAATATTTCATGATGGATCTGGCATTAATCAAGCTGGGAGGGTCGTTGATTACTGATAAGGATCAACCATTAACTGCTCGACCCGAAATTATCCAACAACTGGCCAGGGAAGTGAGTGCGATCGCACATCAACATCCCCATCTAAAATTGATTATTGGCAATGGTGCTGGTTCTTTCGGTCATCAGTCAGCTAAGAAATACAATACCATCAATGGTATTAGCACTGATGTTGATAAATTCGGATTTTGTCTAGTCCACCAAGATGCTCTCGATCTAAATCGGCTATTGGCGAAGATTTTTTTACAAGCGGGTTTACCAGTAATTAGCCTACCACCTGTAACGATGGCTGTTACTCAGGAAAAAAAATTACTCAAATTTGACTATTCAGCTATAGAAAATAGTCTCGCAGCTGGTTTGATTCCTTTAGTTTTTGGTGATGTGATTTTTGATAAAATAATTGGTGGTACTATCCTATCTACTGACAGATTATTAGCAGAATTAGCTAAATATTTTTACACAGAAGAAAAGTTTCAGGTTCGATTAATAAATGTCGGCAACTATCCTGGTGTGTATGATGAAGATGGGCAAGTGATATCTGAGATTACTCAAGCTAACTATCCGCAAATCAAAGGTTTTATTGGTGAAAGTAAATCTATAGATGTTACGGGCGGTATGCTCAGGAAAGTTGAAGAATTTTTAGCTATCTCTAATTTAGGAATTGACTGCTGGATAATTGATGGTAATATCCCCGGTAATTTGGCTAATGCTGTGTTGAGCAATTCGGCTCTAGGTACTGTGATTCGGGCATAATAATCTTGAGACTACTATCCTCTTCGTTTGCTATGACGTTCGTAATCTTCAAAACGTAACTTGGCGATGGTCGCTCCGCGAACCGCCGCAGGCATCGCACTTCGGGATGTAGTTCGCGCTACAATACCTTCGGCTTGACCACGGGCACCTACATCGAGTGCAACGTTTGTTTGTGGTAGCATTGTTTTGAGAAACTCATGTGTTTCTTGAATCGTCACGGGTAAAGATGTGACTGTTGCAATTCGTGGTGTGAGAGCAAATCCATATTCTTTGCTAGCTTGAGTGAGTTGCATTTCATCAAGGAAGACTTGACCACCACGATCTCGCCATGCTGCTAGTTGCTTGATAGGTTGAGCAAATAGCGTTTCTATGTCTGTGAGAACTGCTACATCAAATAGTCGCCAGCCAACAGTTTGTTGTGAGGTGTATTGTTTGCTAGCTCCGGTAATCTTCCCGCCATACAATTCTAGATAGGTAACAGCAATACCATTTTGCGATTGGGGTAATGAATCTGCAATTTTTTTGAGAGCATCTACAATCCCAAGTGCAGGATTACCAATGAGATCACCTTTGGCAAAGAGTAGTTCTTCTCTACTACCCAAAACGAAGTTACCATCAGGCAGTAAAATGATGCGAGAGTTTGTACCATCTACTTTTTCAGTCAGGATGACCTCACCATCAAAATTAACTGTCTGTTCTAGCAAAGCTCCTTTGTCCCCTAGAGCGTGATAAGTAGGGATACTAGGATATTTGGTCATTGAGTTGAGTTTGTTTAAGTCACAACTTTGCAGTGAAAAATCATAACTCATATGCAATTAAATATTAAGCGCACTACAAGTATAATACATAAATTTTTATTTTAATAACATTAGAGATTACAACTTGCATAAGTAAGTCGGCACGAATAAACCCAACTATGTAACAAAATGTAAATTCCTCAAAACCCTTGTGATTGCTTCGTCGTACCTCCTCGCAATGACAAAAGTATAGTTATGTTTTTTAACGCCCACTTACTTACCTTAGCGGTAAAAATTTATCATCACCTGTCTATTGGCTTAATGAATGTCACGATTCTTTCTACCTCTTGAAAACCTACCTGGCGATGAAATTCGTAACTTGTGGTGTTATCTAATAAAGCATCTGAGGCGATTTCTAGACAGCCATGTTCCCGTCCCCATTGTTGGGCATATTCTATTAAGAATCTACCTATACCTTGTTTTCGATACTCATTTTTGACATAAATCCCTTCTACATATGCAACAGGACTAGTGGTAGCACCAGGTACATAATCATATCGCAGGGAGAGATTAATAAAGCCAATTGCTATTCCAGCGTCATCTTTAATTAAAAATCCTGCTTCACGGGGCGATTGGAGAATATTGGTGAGAGATGTGTGTCTTTCTTCGGGGGATTCATCTGGCCAAAGTTCCAATGACAAATTTAACCATGTATCAAAGTTATCTTGGTTAACTGGGACAATTTTCATGGTTTTCTCCTTTGATTTCAGACTTATAAACCTCTCTCTAAATCTCTCTATTATAAGGATCTACGGTGTACACACAATTCCTTAATTCCTTATTTTTCTCCTCTGTGGTCTCTGTGCGCTCTGCGTTTAAAACAATCATTTTTGTACCGCAGAGTACGCAGAGTATAGATGTGTGTACACTGTAGCTTACAACCAGAGAGAGTGTGAAAACACGCTCTCAGGGTTAAACGCGACAAACAGCGAAACCTCTACCATTAACTGCGCCTTTCATCCCTAAGACAACGGCTTTGACTCGTTGTTCTGGGGTTCCGTGATGGTGTCGGCTACCCCAGTCATAATCACCGATGTGATAAGCTAGGCTAGCAATTTCTAATGTATCGCGTTCGTCAAAAACAATATTCGGAATTAATCCTAAATAAACGCCTGCTAAACAATCTGCTTGTAGTTCTGATATTGGTGTGATTCGTGGTTGAAATCCATAGGCAGTTTGCATGGCATGAGCATATTCATGTGCAACTATATAAGCTAAGGCAGCATCGCCAAAATGATATGCCATTTGAATATCTTGTTTGGTTATATATACGGTATGGTTTAGTTTGCAATACAAACTACCGGAAATACGCCCACAACGACTACGAGATCCTTTAGCAACGTTCCATATTAATTGTGGTGTGGCTTGATAACCATGAATATGTTGAATACCTGCATAAACTCCATCGACAACAGGTTGAGGTGCCCATTCTGCTTTTACTGGGATATTTGCTAGTACAGATGTTAGGCTAACTAAGGCTGTAGTTAAGGCTTTGAGTGCTTTCATTGTGTGATATCGTCAGCGGATGAATTTAGGGCTAAATCATTCAAAGGCTGATGACGGATTTTACCCAAAAAAGTGCTTTAGCTTAAAAAATATTGAAATAATAAGATATTTAGCTGAAGTGTAATACCAATTTGAAAAAACAATGCGACAAATAGGTAGGGACACCTTAAGAATCATTGATGTGTCGCCAAAATTATTTGAATTGGTATAGCAATTTTCGTTTTACTTAATGTACATTCTCAGGGCACGGCAGTGCCGTGCCCCTACAACTCGCGATATAATATTAATTATTTATTTAAGCGATAGCAAATAGCTTTATCAAATTGAACACGAGTGAATGCTGTATCTAGGTGGATGGTGGTTTCAGCATTACCCAGAAATAAGTAACCATCTGGATTTAAGTTCTGCTTGATTTTTTTTAGTAAGGATTTTTTAGTTGCAGTATCAAAGTAAATTAAAACATTGCGTAAAAAAATTACGTCATGTTTGGGGAGGGATGGCCAACATTGCACGAGATTAATCTGGCGAAATTCTACCATCTGAAGAATTTCTTGCTGAATTTGCCAGTTGTGATCTAGTTTTTGAAAATAGCGATCGCGGAAATTTTTCGGTAATCCCCGCTGTATTTCTAGTTGGTTGTAACACCCTTCTCTCGCCTTAGCTAAGACTTTGCTGGAAAAATCGCTCGCCATGAGCTTTAAAGACCAATTGTCCAGTACTGGAAAATGTTCTTTAATCAGCATGGCGATGCTGTAGGGTTCTTGTCCATGAGAGCAAGCTGCACACCAAATATTCAGTGATCGCTCTATACTTCTTTTACCGACCAACTCTGGTAGCACAAATTTTTTCAGTGCTTCAAAGGGATGATAATCTCGAAAAAAGGATGTTTCATTGGTTACTAGGGATTCAATCACCTGACTGTGCAGACTGCCAAAAGGTTGAGTCTGTAGATAGCCAACCAAGTCGGAAATTGAGGCAAATCCGGCTGATTCGGCAATTGGCTGTAAATATAGATCTGCTAGATAGCTTTTTTCGGCGTGCAAGACCACTGCCGAATATTTGTATACTAGTTGACAGATAAACTCAAAATCATTAGTGTTTACACTCATAGTCTGTTTCATTACAGACCGGAAATAGGTACTTGATTGTCACGAACTCGATGGACAATTTCACCTGCGATTTGGTCAAGGGGAAGAATCTTATCGGCTAAGCCTGCATTGACAACGAAACTAGGCATTCCCCACACCACACTACTAGCTTTATCCTGTGCTACCACCTGTCCGCCTGCTTCCCGGATACATTTACAGCCATATAATCCATCTTGTCCCATGCCTGTCAAGATGATGGCGATCGCTCTTTTATTATATACTTTTGCTACAGATACTAATAGTACATCTACTGAAGGACGACAGGAATTTTCTGGTGGCGCTTGATGGGTAGCCAGTCGCACAACATCGCCCTGACGTTGTACAACCATGTGAAAATCGCCAGGTGCAATCCAAGCTTGTCCAGGCTCTAGTACGGTTTGGGGAACTGCTTCATCTACACGAATTTGGCACTGAGAATCTAATCTTTGGGCTAATAATTTGGTAAACATTGGTGGCATATGTTGGACAATTAATATGGGAACCCCGATATCGGCGGGTAGTGCAGGAAGTATTTTTGCTAGGGCATTTGGTCCTCCTGTAGAAACCCCAATTGCCACAACATCTACCTGTTCTCTACGATTGTGGATGGCTGGAACCACTGAATCAGTAATTGTAGTTGATGGGGAAAAAAAAGTAGTTCCGACACCAAATACCTTAATTTTGGGGATTAATTCCTCACGGATATGTTGGTTGCTGGCCTCCACGCTTCCTAGGTTACTAGGTTTGGTGGCATAATCTGAAGCACCTAAAGAAAGAGCTTCGAGTGTGGCGATCGCGCCAGTGTGGGTAGAGGTGCTAAACATAATCACAGGTAGCTGTGGATAGATCTCCCGAATCGCCGCCAAGGTTTGTAAACCATCCATCTCTGGCATTTCGATATCAAGAATGATGACATCGGGATTCAATCGAGGAATTTTCGCCAAAGCAATGCGCCCATGAGCAGCGACTCCCACTACCTCTAGTTCTGGATCGTTGGATAAAATTTTACTAACACGACTACGAACTACTACGGAATCATCAACTACGAGTACCCGGATTTTTGGCATTGGGGATTGAGGGGATAAGGGAGATGAGGGAGTGTGGGGAGATGAGGGAGACAATCTGCATTGTGAATTGATGATGCTTTTTGAGGTTTTTAGCTTCGTGAATCAGGCTTTTAACTCCGTTAACGAGGCTTTTAGCTCCGTTAACGAGGCTTTTAACTCCGTTAATCAGGCTTTTAGCTCCGTTAACGAAGCTTTTAACTCCGTTAATCAGGCTTTTAACTCCGTTAACGAGGTTTTTAACTCCGTTAACGAGGCTTTTAGCTCGGTTAACGAGGTTTTTAACTTGGTTAATCAGGCTTTTAGCCTGAAAGTTTGAGCTTCACCAATGCCCAATGACAAATGACAAATGACAAATGACAACTGACAACTAATATTTAAATTGATTGACGACTTTTTGCATATCTACAGCCATGCGGGCTAGTTCTGTGGCTGCTTGGGAGGTGTTAGTTGCACCAATTGTAGTATTTTGAGCATTGACGGCGACAATTGCGATATTTTTCGCAATATCTGAGGTTCCTTGGGCGGCTTGGGCTATATTTCGGGCAATTTCATTAGTGGTGACTGTTTGCTCTTCCACAGCACTGGCGATGGTGCTTTGCAAGTCGTTTATCTGGTTGATGATGTCTGTAATTTGAGTTATGGCACTAACTGCACCTTTGGTATCAGTCTGAATGGCTTCAATTCGCTGGCTAATATCTTCGGTGGCGTTTGCAGTTTGTTTGGCGAGTTCCTTCACCTCATTGGCTACAACAGCAAATCCTCTACCTGCGTCTCCGGCTCTAGCTGCTTCAATGGTAGCATTCAAGGCTAGTAAGTTTGTTTGTTGAGCGATCGCAGTAATGACTTTGGTGACTTTACCAATTTCTAGGCTGCTTTGACCAAGTTTAGCAATTGTCTGGTTGGTGCTTTCGGCTGTTTTTACGGCTTGGGCGGCTACTGTTGCGCCACTAGCCACAGTTTTGGCAATTTCGCGAATGCTGGCGTTCATTTCTTCGGTCGCAGTGACTACTGTACTGCTGTTTTGATTCACTTGCTCGGCTGAGGCGGATGCGGATGTTGCTTGTTCTGCGGTTTGTTCTGCATTGGTGCTCATTTCGGTGCTAACTGCGGTAAGCTCTTCAGAAGATGATGCAACTGCGATCGCTACATCGGCCATTTGTCTGATGGAAGATTTCAGGCTACTAATCATCTGATTGGCATTATCGCTGAGTTGCTTAAATTCTCCGGCATTGCGTGCTTTAATTTGTTTTACTAAATTACCTTGGGCTACTGCGAGGGTGACTTCATTAATATTTTTGATCTGCTGTGCCAAGTTAGCAGACATTTGGTTTAAATTGTCCAATAATTCTTTCCAAGAACCTTCTGCGCCTTTGAGTGTAATTTGTGAACCAAGCTTTCCTTCTTGGCCGATTTCGGTTGCTAAACGGGTGACTTCGGTGGCAAAGTGGAAATTGAAACTCACCAATTCGTTAAAAACTGCGGCGATTTCACCAAAACCATTGTTCTCTACTGGGAGACGAACGTTAAAATCACCGTTTCTAGCGGCTTTCATGGCTGCTAGTAATGGTTGCAGTTGCGGATCTGTTGTGCCGTAATTAATTTCTATCGCATCTGCACTATTATCTGTGGGAGAATTAGAGTCATTAGTTTTTTTCCCCGTCCGATTTGTCGCCATTACTCAGCACTCCTAATTTTTTAAATAAAAGAATTTTGGTGAGTCGTAGTCAGCACTTCAGTGCTTCAAAAGAAAGGACTAAAGTTCTAACTACGAATTAATTTGAACCTATAGAATTTTTTCAGTGTCTAGAACTAACAAAAACCCTTCTGGTAATGGGTAAGCTCCTGCTAGCAGCTGACGCATTCTCCCTTTTAACGTTGCGGGTGGGGGTTGAAAGGTGTTTGCTGGTAACGCTAAGACATCGCCAACCTCATCAACTAGCAAGCTAACTACTTGATCGTCAGCACAGACAACAATATAAAATCCTAGTAGATCATCTCTTAGTTTAGTGGTTAAGCGCATGGCTGATTGACCCATGTCTAATCGCTGCTGTAAATCTATGACTGTTAAAATTTGCCCTCTGAGGTTAATTAAGCCACAAATATCTGGTGGCGCTAAAGGTACAGGTGTTAATGTATGGGGACGAATCACTTCTTGCACATCCTGTACATCAATACCAAAAAACATTCCGTTGAGAAAAAAGGTGCAAAGTTCTTGTTCAGCCACTTTAATATCATGTCCGCTTAATTACTTACTAAACCCTCTGAACCCCACCCCGCCAAAGCTGTGCTTTGTCTCCCCTCCCCGCTTGCGGGGAGGGGATTAAGGGGTGGGGTGCTTTTGACTTTGGGAATCATAACTAATTACTCGGACATGATATAACTCCGTGACAACAAATAGGGGTTAGCAATTTGAATTACAGCCTCAACGTCAAGAATTTCTGTGATTTGACCTTGAATTACTGTACAAAAAAGTACGCCCGGTCTGCTAGCCATACCTATGATGGTTAGTGGTTCGTCTACAATGTCAACAATCTCCTCAACTACTAAACCCACACTAACTTCTGAGGTAGGAGAGACGATCGCAATCTCTAATGTCTCGGTTGCAAGTTTAAGTTCGCGATGATGGCGATCGCTAAATATAGTGTGCAGATCAATTAAGGGTAAAATCTGACTGTTATACCGAAAAACATCCTGATTCGCGACTTTTTCCACAGCAGTCGCCGGAATTTTTTCGAGCCGCAATGCTTTGGTTAGGGGAATGCCCATCGGTGCAGCTTCCGGCCCGGTAAATAGTAAAATCATTTGGCGATCGCTTTGGGGATCTGGGATATCTGCGGCTGCTCCAGTTGCTAATTGCTGGTGTTTCTCACTCACACTGGCTTGTTTAGCTAAACCCACAACATCAATAATTAATCCTACTTTGCCATCACCTAAAATTGTCGCTCCAGCAAATACAGATACAGATTTTAACTGCTGTCCTAGAGGTTTGACAACGATGTCTAGGATATCTTCTATGGTGTCCACAACTATCCCAAATCGATAGTTATCAGCTTGGAGAATTACAATACTCAGGGTTTCTAAGTTGGCGCTCTTTTCGGGAATCTGCAATGCTTGATGTAAGTAAATTAAGGGTATAAGTTCTCCTCGCAAGCGATATACAGGTACGTTGTAAAACATCTCAATTCGATTGATTGCTGAGACTGCTTCTAAACGAACTAGCTCTTGTAGACTAGTTTGGGGGATGGCATAGCGATCGCCAGAGCTAGTAATGATTAATGCGGGAATAATTGTTAATGTCAGCGGCATTTTCATTTTAAATGTTGTGCCTTGTCCCTGCTGACTGTAAATTTCCATGCTCCCGTTAATTTTTTCAATATTGCTCTTGACAATATCCATCCCTACCCCTCTTCCAGACAGGCTTGTCACTTGTTCACTAGTCGAGAAGCCAGGTAAGAAAATTAAGTCTATTGCTTGGGAATCGCTCATGGTTTCAGCTTGGTTGGGGCTGATTAATCCCAGTTGCTGCGCTCGTTGTTTAAGTTTTGTCGGATTTATCCCCCGTCCATCATCACTAATTTCAATATTGACTTTACCCCTTTCATGAAAGGCGCGCAGACATATTTTTCCTAGGCTGGGTTTACCACTAGCAATGCGTTCAGCTGGTAATTCAATGCCATGATCGATACAGTTACGGATTAAGTGGGTTAAGGGATCTTTAATGGCTTCAATAATACTTTTATCGATTTCCGTATCTACCCCTACCATTTCTACTTGAACTTCTTTACCAGAAGCGATCGCTAAATCACGAATTACCCGGGGGAATTTTTGCCAGATACTATTAATTGGTTGGAGGCGAGTTTTCATGACTTGTTCTTGCAAATCGCCTGTAATTAAATTCAAGCGTTGGCAAGCCAGAGTCAAACTATTATCCTTGAGCTTGGCAGATAATCCCATGACTTGGTTCCGGGCTAAAACCAACTCACCTACCAAGTTCATCACCTGATCTAACAGCCCAACATGAACGCGGATATGGGATTCTGAGGCTGTATCGCCATCAAAGGACTCGACAAATTGAGGTGATGGCGATGTGGCTACAGTAGGTTGAGTTTGTTGTAATGTAGTTAAAGTTTGTATCAGTTCTGCATAATCGCGATCGCCTTCCTTTCTAGTTACTGCAATTACAGACAACATTTGGCGGATACTGTCAACTGTTTGCAGTAAGGTGCTGACGATTTGGGGAGTGATTGCTAAATTGCGATCGCGCAGCGACGAAAGCAAACTTTCCGCCCCATGAGCCAGCGCTTCTAACTTGGGAAACGGTAAAAAGCCACAGTTCCCTTTGATAGTATGGAGTGAGCGATAAATCCTTGCTAGCTCTTCGCCATTTCCAGAATCTTTCTCTAGTTCAATAATGTCTCGTTCAATTTGATCCAGATTCTCGTAGCTTTCAACGAGAAATGCTTCTATATCATCATCAATTTCTGCTAACTCCATTGTGTTGATAGCTTCTAAACTCCTTATTTTAATACTAATAAGCTGCAAAAATCAATATATATCTCTCTAATGAGAGATGTTTATCTCACTAAATGCTGAAAATATAATGTTACACTGAAAAACGAAAGCAGAGAGATGCAATGTCCTTGTTGCTGTTCAAATCAAACTTTTAAGAATGGTCGGCGTAAAGACAGACAATGTTACAAGTGTAAACAATGCAATCGTCAGTTTCTCGAATTCTATCAACCTTGGGGTTACTCCCATGATATCAAGCAACTTTGCCTGCAAATGCATCTTAATGGCATGAGTCTGAGAAAGATCCAGCAAGTAACTAATATTCACCATACAACAATTTTACATTGGGTGCGAAAAGCTAAAATGAAAGGAGATGAAATTTCCCAGCAATAACTGATTTTAAATGCATATATTTACGAAATATATCTATGTTTGTTTAAAAATTTAATCATTGTTTACGCAGAGTAAAAACTGCTGCACCAACTAAAGATAAATTTTTACGAATAATCCCAGAATGGACTAGTTGCACAATTTTTGTCAGACACAGATCAAAAGGGTAAAGCTGATGGCATTGGTTTTAATTATCGATGATGCAGCATTCTCTCGCAGAATGATTCGCAAGTTTCTGCAAGTAGATGGCTATGAAATCCTCGAAGCTAGTAATGGGCGCGAGGGATTAGAAATGGTTCACAAACATCAGCCAAACTGCGTCTTAGCTGATATTTTAATGCCTGACATGAATGGGTTTGAATTTTTGCAAGCTCTCCAAGATGAACAATTAGAAATTCCTACCATTATCATCTCAGCCGATATTCAAGAAGGCGCACGCAATCAAAGTTATCAGTTAGGGGCAGTTAACTTCATTAATAAACCGCCGAAAGAAAATGAATTGCGCTCAGCTGTCCAGCAAGTTATTAATAACGTAAGTTGCTAATTATTTGAGAATGGGTAATGGGGAGATGAGGGGGATGAGGGAGATGAGGGGGACAAGGAGGACAAGGGAAGGAGGACAAGGGAAGGGGGACAAGGGAGTATGGAGAGTTTTTTCCCCATCTTCCCCCTCTTCCTCATGCCCAATGCCCAATGCCCAATGACAAATGACCAATGACAATTGACTATTGACAAATAACAAATGAATGTGACACCAGAACAACTAGATGCCTTGCAAGAATTAATTAATATTGGAGTTGGTAGAGCAGCAAGTTTACTTAATGAGATGGTAAACTCTCACATTCGCTTAGAAATTCCGTATGTGAAAGTATTAAAAGCTGCGGATGCCTATCAAGAATTAGCTTCAAGATTTCATGATGATAGTTTAGCAGCTGTGCGACTTGGCTTTACAGGCCCCTTTTATGGCACAGCTGGCTTGATTTTTCCCACAGACAGTGCCTCGACATTAGTTGCAGTTTTAACTGGAGAAGAACCTGGTTCAACTGATTTAGATGCAGTCAAAATTGGCACATTAAGCGAAATTGGTAATATTGTAATTAATGGGGTAATGGGTTCGATTAGCAATGTGCTAAGGCAACATATGAATTATACATTACCCGTGTATTTAGAAGATAAAATTGAAAATTTATTGGCATCTGCTAATGTCAGCGAGTCAAAAATGTTGTTAGCACAAGCCAGGTTTACAATTGAACAATTAGAACTGATTGGAGATATTATTTTAATCTTCGAGTTAGATACATTTGATGCCTTGATTCATATTATTAATCAAGAGATGGGAGTCTCATGAACGGAAAAATCAGAATATGAACAAAATCGAACAAGCTCAAGAAAAATTTGCCCTGCTAGATAAAATTACTTTAGGAGCTTTTGTTCTACAATCAGACTACAGTGTTTTATTCTGGAATTGCAGTTTAGAAGAATGGACACAAATTCCTCGCAGTCGAATTTTAGGCAATTCAATTCTGGAATATTATTCCCATCTCAATCAACCACGCTACACAAGCCGCCTAGAACAAATTTTTCAGGGTGGCCCGCCCACAATCTTTTCTTCCCAACTGCATAAATTTATCATTCCCGTACCTTTACCCCAAGAGAAATACCGCATACAGCACACAACAGTAACTGCTGTACAGGCTGATGGTGATGAATTTTATGCCCTGTTTTCTATTCAAGATGTTACCGATTTAACCTTCCGCGTTCAGGAATATAAACACCTGCGAGATCAAGCATTAGCAGAAGCCGAAGCCCGCCAGCGATCGCAAGAAGCCGCCGAAGCCGCCAACCGCATCAAAGATGAATTTCTCGCCATAGTTTCTCATGAGTTGCGATCGCCATTAAATCCGATTTTGGGTTGGGCTAAGTTACTCAAAAAAGGAACATTGAATGAAACTGCGACTCTTCGCGCCGTGGAAACGATAGAAAGGAATGCGGAACTCCAAGCGCAATTAATTGATGATTTATTAGATATATCTCGAATTCTCAGAGGTAAGCTAGCACTTAGTTTAGAAAATGTGAATCTAGCTATTGTAATTGAAGCGGCATTAGATACAGTGCGACTAGCAGCAGAAGCCAAGTCAATTCAAATTGATTTGTATTTAGAGGCAAAAGTGGGCACTGTAAAAGGTGATAGTAGCCGACTGCAACAAATTGTTTGGAATCTGCTTTCTAACGCCATCAAATTTACACCGACTGGTGGAAAGATTCAGGTGAATTTAAAACAGATTGATTCGCAAATCCAAATCCAAGTCAAAGATACTGGTAAGGGGGTTAGTCCGGAATTTTTGCCCCATGTATTTGAATATTTCCGGCAAGCAGATACTAGTATAACCAGAAGATCGGGTGGATTAGGGCTAGGTTTAGCGATTGTCCGCCAACTGGTAGAATTACATGGCGGTAGAGTTTGGGCAGAAAGTCCCGGAGAAGAACAAGGTGCAACATTTACAGTTTCTCTACCAGCAGTGCAAAAGACGCTGACATTATCAGATAAAGATAGTAATTTATCGGAAGATTTTTATCCATTATCTGTGCCTTATGCGCCATTAGAAGGAGTGAGGGTGTTAGTTGTGGACGATGATGTTGATACACGCGAATTTCTCGCCTTTTTATTAGAACAGTATGGCGCGATCGCCACAATCGCCGCCTCAGCCCATGAAGCATTAGCGGCGATCGCCCAAATCAGGCTAGATGTCTTATTGAGTGATTTAGGTATGCCAGACGTAGATGGTTACTCCTTAATCCGTACAATCCGCAGATTACCAGCCCATCAAGGTGGACAGATTCCCGCGATCGCGCTGACAGCTTACGCCGCAGAAACCACCCAACAACAAGTATTTGCGGCGGGATTTCAAATGCATATCGCCAAACCAGCCGATCCCTCAAAGCTAGTAGCTGCGATCGCTGCACTCATGAAACGGTGAACAGAAGGGGCATTTTCCAGTTAAATGAAGAAGAAATGATCCAGACAGCCCAGAAAATTATCATTATTGGCGGAGGTATTGGCGGCGCAGCAACAGCGTTAGCGCTGCATCAGGCTGGATTTGATGTTACTGTTTACGAACGCACCTCGGAGTTAAGGGAAGTAGGCGCAGGAATTGCACTTTGGGCAAATGCTACCCATGTGTTACAAAATTTGGGCTTGTTAGAAGAGGCAATTCGTGTAGGTAATCCCATCACCAATTATCAATTTAATTCCCAAGCTGGAAAAGAATTAGTCAACGTAAATGTGAATCGATTCGATTTACCAGTTCTCGGAATTCATCGTGCTGATTTACACGCCCTACTTTGGGGGAATGTAGCAAGGGAAAAGTTTGTCTTAGGGCAAATTTTTGAGCGATTTCATCAGGTGGGTGACAAAATTCAGGCTGATTTCGCCTCTGGCTTGAAGATTGAAGGCGATGCTTTAATTGGCGCTGATGGTTTGAAATCGCGGGTACGAGCATTACTATTAGGCGACAACCCGCCTATTTATCGTAATTTTACTACCTGGCGCGGTCTCACAGATTACATTCCCAACGGCTACCGTTCTGATTATATTAGAGAATTTTTTGGTTTAGGTAAAGCCTTTGGATTTATGATGCTGGGTAAAAATCGGATGTATTGGTACGCCGCAGCTAAAGCACCAGAAGCACAACCTGACTCAGCACTAGGACGCAAAAGGGAACTGGAACAAATGTATCAAGACTGGTTCCCCGCGATTCCAGAATTAATTGCGGCGACAGATGAAGCCAATATCCTGAAAACAGATCTTTACGATCGCATCCCCACTCGCCCTTGGGGAAAGCAAAATATTACACTGCTAGGAGATGCAGCCCACCCCATGCTACCAACATTAGGACAAGGCGCTTGCATGGCATTGGAAGACGCAATTGTGATAACCAAGTGTTTACAAGCACAATCAGATCCCACATCTGCTTTTGAAAAATACGAATCACAACGCTTTGCCCGGACTAAATCGATTGTCGAACAGTCATTGCGATCGTCGAAAATGGGAGAATTAGAAAATCCTTATGCTGTCGCCTTACGCAACACATTTATGAAACTCATGGGAGCAGCAATTAACAACAGCTTTCACTCAATTCACGCCTACAGAGCTTAACCTCAACTCTTACTCTCTGCGCCTGGAGCGACTCTGCGTGAGATAAATTCATACTTTCAGCAAGTCAGCGCTAATATTTCAAGCTATGTTAAGAAATTTAAATCTTTAGCCAGTAAATTGGTTACAAAAACCGAAACCATAGCCCGATTCACCCACCATACCCCTAAAATCAACATAAAGTTTCAGATAATCACTTAATGAGACTGACAAATCATGGGGAGTGCAAATAATCAGGCAATTTGCTGGTGGTTTCTACCAACTTTATTGCTGAGTGTGGTTTGGCTGTCTGATGCTGTGGGTGCGACACCAACAAACCAAGGTTTGCAGATAGCACAGCAGCCAGGAACCACTCAACAAAATGCCACTCGCGCTGCTGCGGAACAGGTTTTTCAAGAGGGAATGCAGCTTTATCAACAAGGTACAGCAGAATCACTGCGACAGGCGATCGGGAAATTGCAAGAAGCACTGAAGCTTTGGCAACAACTTGATGATAAACGCTGGGAAGCCGAAACCCTCAACAATATTGGCTTAGTCTACTCCGATTTAGCACAAAAGCAAGAAGCGCTCAAATACTTCAACCAAGCTTTACCCATATTCCGTGCAGTGGGGGACAGAACAGGGGAAGCCACCACACTTAACAATATTGGCAGTTTCTACAACTCATTAGGAGAAAAGCAAGAAGCGCTCAAATACTTCAACCAAGCTTTAGCCGTAATCCGTGCAGTGGGGGACAAAAGAGTGGAAGCCGTCACCCTCGGCTATATTGGCGTTGTCTACAACTCATTAGGAGAAAAGCAAGAAGCGCTCAAATACCTCAACCAAGCTTTACCCATAAGCCGTGCAGTGGGAGACAAGGGAATGGAAGCCAGCACCCTCATCAATATTAGCAGTGTCTACGCCTCATTAGGAGAAAAGCAAGAAGCGCTCAAATACCTCAACCAAGCTTTACCCATAGGCCTTGCAGTGGGGGACAAAAGAGTGGAAGCCCGCACCCTCAACGATATTGGTTTTGTCTACGCCTCATTAGGAGAAAAGCAAGAAGCGCTCAAATACTTCAACCAAGCTTTACCCATACTCCGTGCAGTCGGCGAGAGAAGAAGGGAAGCCACTATCCTCCACAATATTGGCAGTATCTACAACTCATTAGGAGAAAAGCAAGAAGCGCTCAAATACTTCAACCAAGCTTTACCCATACTCCGTGCAGGGGGGAACAGGCAAAGCGAAGCCAACACCCTCCTTAACATGGCTGCCCTAGAACACAGTCGGGGTAATTTACAACAAGCCCAAACACATATTCAAGCAGCTATTGAAATAATTGAAGATTTACGCGCCAAAATAGCTAACGAAGAACTACGCGCTTCTTACTCTGCCTCAGTCCGAGTCTACTACGAATTCAACACCTATCTGCTGATGGAACTGCAAAAAAAAGACCTATAAACATGCATTGATTGCACTTATCCTACAAGCGGGCGATCGCGCTGAAGCGGATGGGATTGGGTAAATTCTTCAAATAGCTTGAAAAAGCTATCCAAAGCGCTGCGTTCGTCTTCGGCGTAAAAAAGAATGATTTTGTCCCAAGATTGACCCGAAGAGATGTTAAATTTGCTTTGAATCCAGGTTTGAAATTCTGTAAACTGACTTTCTTCGTCGGTTTGTGGAATGCCCAATTCGCGACGCGCCAGAATGTAGCCAGAAATACAGGATCGTAGGTTACACACAGAAGGTTTACCCAGATACATAGAAGGGCGTTTTTGGACTTTGCGAATTAAATCATATAGATTACTCATCATATATCTCCTGGTTAAAAATCTGTCTCTGTAATCTGAAAGTCGCCGCCGATGTCTTTGACAGCACAGTAGAGGTTGTTCAGCCAAACTTGTCTTTGAATTCCTTGCGGATGAATGTTGTCAAATATTAGCTCCTCTTGTAATATTTCAACTGCGATCGCCTCATGTATCCCATTGGTAGAAATATTTTGCTGAAGTATCTCGTGATATATGTTGCAGTAGGGTTCTTCGTTGCTGCCTGTGAATAATTGTAGCCGTTTTCCCGCAATGCCCCTTTCAAGTAAGAATGTTTGGATTGCATTGGCGCACTGAATACATTCAAACAACGGGAAAGCTTCAGCAATTTTAGAAATCTGCTGTCGCAACTGGAAATCGGTCACAAAGGTAGATTTTTAGTAAAAATTAATAATATCAAACTAAATTATCTAGCATTTCTGGTATTTAAAAAAATCCTATTCAATGTTAGCTAATTTATCTGAATCTAATACAATTTTCACATTCTATAACCTACTCTTACTTGGAATTATAATCATCGCAAAATAAGGCACATCCGCCGGATCAACTTCATCCAATGGTACAATTCTTTGCTGTGCCATCGTTGCCCGTTCAATATACAGCGCCCGCGATGCTAACCCTAATTGATGCAAAATATCGCGTACTTTGGTAAAGTGACGCCCCAATTTCATAATCGCCGCTGCATCGGTTGTTAATAGTTGTGAAATCAGTTCTTCAGCTGGTAAAGGCGCAGGCAAAACGGTGAGAATATCGTTGTAGTAGGTGAAAGGTACACCCAAGGCTACCGGACAAGCCATGAGTGATGAGACTCCAGGGACAACTTCGGTTTCGTACTCCTGGGATAACCGGGTGAAAACATACATAAATGAACCGTAGAAAAACGGATCACCTTCACATACCACAACCACATCTCGCCCTGCGGCTAAATGTGCCGCAATTGGTGCAACTTCTTGGTCGTAAATTGACTTGGCTTTTTCTGGCTCCAAAGCGCGGGGGAGGTGATATAGTACCTCAATTTGATTGCCAGACAGATATGGCGCGATAATTTTTCTGGCAATACTTTCTTTATCTGTGGCTGATTGATAGGCAATTACAGGCGCAGCTTGTAACAATCGTAGCGCTTTCAGGGTCAAGAGTTCTGGATCGCCAGGCCCTATGCCAATTCCATAAAGCCGACCTTTCGTTGACATATATTATTCTTCCTCTGTTGCTAGGGCGTTAACTGCGGCGGCGGCGATCGCACTTCCACCACGCCGACCATGTAATGTTAAAAATGGTACATTGCGACTGTCTGCTGCTAGTGCAGCTTTCGACTCTGCCGCACCCACAAACCCTACAGGAAAACCTAATATTACCGCAGGTTTGGGACAACCCTCATCCAGCATTTCCAACAACCGGAATAAGGCTGTGGGCGCATTCCCAATTGCCACTACTGCGCCTTCGAGATGAGATCGCCATAATTCTAAAGCCGCCGCCGATCGCGTAGTACCCATTTTTTCCGCCAATTCTGGGACTTCGGCATCGTAAAGAGTGCAGATAACTTGGTTATTTACTGGCAATCGCCGCCTAGTAATGCCTTCAGCCACCATCCGGCAATCACAGAGTATAGGCGCACCATTTGCCAAAGCTGCCCGTCCAGACTGCACTGCTGTTGGTGAATATCCTAAGTCAGTGACAATATCCGTCATTCCACAGGCATGAATTAAACGTACTGCAACTTTTGCTACATCTGGCGGCAATATTTCTAAATTCGCTTCTGACCGGATGATAGCGAAAGAATTACGGTAGATTTCCTTAGCATCTTGGATGTAATCAGGCATTGAGGCAGGGGGCTAGGAAGGGGGACAAGGAGGACAAGGGAGACAAGGGAAAGGGAGACAAGGGGGACAACTGACAACTGACTATTGACCATTGACTATTGACCATTGACTAATACCATATCGATGGACAAATTCCTTAAAAGTTTCATCCAGGTTCAGGCGTTGGGTTTTATATACTAGCAGCATCTGTTCAATCAATGCGGGCAATTTCGCCACAGTGACAAATTGATATTCCCGACCAAATTTTTGCTCGTTGTTGTCAATACCTACATAAACGCGATAGCCCTCTACTGTTCTATTTTCTTCTTCAATGGTGACACCGAGGAGAGTAATATCACTTTGGTGATGTTGGGCGCAGGATTTAGTACAGCCGCTAAAGTGGATATTTACAGGGCTATCTAAAGCAACGTGGGTTTTGAGATATTCTGCTAATGTTAATGCGTCTTTTTTGGTGTCAGTTGCAGAAGCTGCACATCCTTTATTGCCAGAACAGGCAACTAATGCACTATTAATATTACTGATGGCACAATCTAATCCTAAAGCAGAAATTTCACTTTGAACATTAGCGATCGCTTGTTGGGGAATATCTGTTAAAAGTAAGTTCTGCCAAGGGGTAAGCCGGAGAGTCCCACTACCATATTTTTCTGCTAACTCAGCTAACCCCAATATCTGCATGGTTTCTAACCGACCTAAAGGCAAAACAACGCCAAAATAAAATAAATTCGGCTGGCTTTGAGGATGAATGCCAATATGGTGGTAATTTGTAGCCGTTTTCTCAATCCATGTCTCTGTTTTCCCGCAGGAGAGAGGAAAAGCTAGACGCTGCTGGACTTGTTGCAGATAATTTTCATAGCCCAAACTGTTGATTACCTCTCGCAGACGCAGTTTGTGTTTACTACTAGGATCGAGATACCCTAGGTAAACATCGGCTAAAGCTATCAAAATCGGCAAACATTGCTCTGGTGACAATAAAATTCCTGTATCCTGGGCTGGTTTACCCTTGGCGCCGACACTCAAACCAAGGCGGAAGTAAACCTTACCGTCTACTAACACAGCCGCAAAGACGATATCATTGATGCGATCGCTGACCGAAACAATTCCCCCACCATCAAAGCACACACTAAATTTGGCAGATAGCCCTGATAATTGGGAATTAGCTGTGATGTAATTGTCCCAAGCTGTCACCAAGGGACGAGTATCGATCAATTCTTGGGGATCAATACCCGCCGTCGGACTGGTCATAATATTGCGGATTTGATCTACAGTCGTGTTACTACAACCTAAACCTAAATCTTGTACATGCTTCAACACAAGAGCGTTGATCCCCTGATGAATTTCCCGAATTTGCAAGTTAGCGCGATTAGTGACATCAACATAACCACCGCCATATTGGTCAGCTATATCTGCGATCGCGCGACATTGTTGACTATTTAAAATCCCACCTGGTATTCTAATGCGGGATAGTATGCCATCTTGAGCAGGTGTGGCGTAAAACAAGCCTGGACATTTGGTAAATCCGGACAGCAAAACTGGAACTCCTTCCCCGTGCAACGCAGAGAGTAGATGAAATATGATCCTGAAGGATAGCCTGAGAATTGGCATTCTGACTTACTTTACAGCTGCGGCACAGTCCCGGAATTTCACCGGAGTTTCCCAACCCCAAGCTTTAGTAATTTAGCATGAGAAGCCTGTCAGAATTCTCGATGGTTCATAATTTTCATCACCTGATAACATTTCCTTAATGGAGTTATATATCTAAGACTTGCTAGACTCACATAAATGGCTTTCTATCGTCGGCATTGGTGAAGATGGGTTACAGGGGTTAAGTGCGATCGCCCGTTCCCTAATTGATCAAGCTGAAGTTATAGTTGGAGGCGATCGCCATTTGGCAATGCTTCCTAGCAACGACCAACGCCAGAGAATCCCCTGGACTTCGCCGATTAGCACCTCAATCGCCGAAATTATCCAACGTCGCGGTCAATCTGTCTGTGTCCTGGCTAGCGGCGATCCCATGTGTTACGGCATTGGTGTCACATTAACACGACAAATTCCCATCACCGAAATCACGATCGTTCCTGCACCTTCAGCCTTCAGTCTCGCCTGTGCCAGATTAGGATGGTCATTGACGGAAGTGGAAACAATTAGCTTGTGCGGTCGTCCATCCTCCCTGATTCAGTCTTACATCTATCCTGGGGCACAGCTATTGATTTTGAGTGAAGGTCAAGACACACCTACAATTGTGGCAAAAATTTTAACACAAAGAGGCTATGGAGACAGTAAAATTACGGTTTTAGAAAGGATGGGTGGCACACAGGAACGCATTCAAGAAGGTACGGCTGCGACTTGGAGTGAAACAGACATCGCCCCCTTAAATGCGATCGCAGTTAATTGTCTTGCCGATCCTGGGGTTGTATCTTGGCCCAGAGTACCAGGATTGCCAGATAACGCTTATCACCACGATGGACAATTAACCAAAAAAGAAGTGAGGGCGATTACCCTAGCTACCTTAGCACCCACACCAGGAGAACTGCTGTGGGATGTCGGCGCGGGTTGTGGTTCAATTTCCATAGAATGGATGCGGACTCATCGGCAATGTCGAGCGATCGCCATTGAACAAAATTCTACCAGGCTGAGCTATATCGCCGATAATGCTGCGGCTTTAGGTGTACCAAATCTGCAAATTATTGCCGGGAAAGCGCCAAACGCCCTCAAAGATTTACCCCAACCAGACGCTATTTTTATTGGTGGTGGAGTCACAGCCGATGGATTATTTGATATTTGTTGGTCAGCGCTAAAACCTGGTGGACGTTTAGTCGCCAATGTCGTCACCATTGAAGGCGAGCAAACCTTATTTAAATGGTACGAACAAGTTGGGGGCAACTTCACCCGCATTGCCATTCAACGAGCCGAACCCATCGGTAAATTTTTAGGGTGGCGCGCAATGGCTCCTGTCACCCAATGGCATAAAAGGAAGGATGAAGGATGAAGGATGAAGTATGAAGTTAATTGTCATTTGTCCCCTTTCCCTTGTCCCCCTTCCCTTGTCCTCCTTGTCCTCCTTGTCCCCGTTCCCTTGTCCCCCTTCAGGCGCAATCAATAAATAAAATCACTTGAGTCTTGCAAGGAGAGAAAACCCACCTAAAATGAGTGTAAGGAGAGAAATAATATAAAAATGTCTAACAACCGTTCTGGAGTATTTTTTGGCGGTGTGATGCTTGGAGCAACCATTGGAGCCTTGACCGGTTTGCTCGTTGCTCCACGCACAGGGCGCGAAACGCGTAAACTTTTAAAAAAATCTGCCGATGCCCTGCCAGAATTGGCAGAAGATTTATCAACAAGTGTGCAGCTACAAGCAGATCGTCTTTCTGCCAATGCACTACGTAACTGGGATGAAACTTTAGACAGACTGCGAGATGCGATCGCGGCTGGTATTGTTGCCTCTCAAAGAGAAAGCCAAGTCTTAAAACGGCAACCCGTTGACGAAAACCGCAGCAGCGATTCGCAAACGGAAGAAGACTCAGATTCTCTTGCCCAGCATTTAGAAGGTTCATAGATAGCATTGTGATCGATCCGCTGTTTTGGCTGGGACTTTCTATACTCTTAGTCGCTGCTAGTCTGACGGCTGTTTTAGTAGCGGCTCTACCCGTGTTGCAAGAATTAGCGCGTGCAGCTCGCAGTGCAGAAAAATTATTTGATACCCTCTCGCGAGAGTTACCACCTACTCTGAATGCCATCCGCAACACAGGCTTAGAAATCACTGATTTAACCGATGATGTGAGTGAAGGTGTCAAAAGCGCCAGTCAAGTGGTTAAACAAGTTGATCAAAGCTTGGATAATGCCAGAAAACAGGCTCAGAACGTTCAAATAGGCACACGCAGCATTTTTGTAGGTGTCAAAACCGCCTGGAAAACCTTCACGCGCCAAAAAACTCCTAGGCGATCGCCCCTGGAACGTTTGCCCATTCCGGAAAAACCCGCCCTCAATTTACGCGAACGAGAAGCACTCAAACCAGAAAATCGCCGTTCTAAATCAGAAATCTACCGTAATAACGACAGTTACAAAGAAACTTCTGACTGGGAAACGAGTTTTGATGATGAAGACTTGCCGTAACAGGGGAATGGGGCATTGGGCATGGGGCATTGGGCATGGGGCATGGGGCATAGGTGTCAACTTAAGCCGAAAGCTATATCGGGCAAGCGTTGTACAAATCCCCCACGCCCTCATCCCCTAACCCCTTCTCCCCAAGGAGAAGGGGAATTGAATCTCTAGCTCCCCTCTCCCCAGGGGAGAGGGGCTGGGGGTGAGGGCGAAACCTTTTCACCAAGCGGGTTTCACGTTAAGTTGACACCAATGGGCATGGGGGAGCCACTACGTTGCCTATTTCCAGTGTTGTGCAAACTGCCGTCATGAAAGATGAGGTGGATGAGGGGGACAAGGAGGACAAGAAATTTTAGATTTTAGATTTGCGATGCCCGGATTTCAATCTAAAATCCAAAATTGTTTCAATGCCCAATGCCCCATGCCCAATGCCCAATGCCCAATGACTATAGATTAATTCACCAAGATTAGAGTAAAGTAAACAAGTGTAAAGAACTCTCACTTTTCCTGTACCTTTAAAAACAACTTGTTCACTTCTACTGTAGATATTTGTATAAAAAAGTCCATGCAGTCCTGTTTTTGGCGCCGAATTCTCTTAACTGTTGCCGTATTTTTCCTTGCTGGGTCAATTTGGGTGATGCATTCTCCGCCAGCACTGGCTTATGACAATCCGGAATTATTACCCAGTACTCCAACTCCGGTTGTAGACTTAGCGAAATCGCTCACTGACGTACAAGAAGAAAAGCTCATTCACGATTTAGAGGAATTTCAATCTGAAACTGGCTGGAAACTGCGAGTATTGACCCAATATGACCGGACTCCAGGTCGAGCAGTGATCAATTTTTGGGGTTTAGATGACAAAAGTATTTTGCTAGTTGCCGATTCTCGTGGTGGTAATATTCTCAGTTTTAGTGTTGGCGACGCAGTTTATGAACTTTTACCCCGGACTTTTTGGATAGAATTACAAACCCGTTTTGGCAATTTGTACTTTGTCCGCGAACAAGGGGAAGACCAAGCTATTCTCCAAGCCTTAGATTCAGTTAAAGGTTGTTTACTTCAAGGTGGTTGCAAAGTTGTTCCCGGATTACCACGAGAACAGTGGATTCTCACGCTGGTTACCTCAGTTATTGGTGGAATTATTTGTGGATTTGCGGCTCAACCCCAAAAAGAAGGACAAATTTTTGCTTGGCAATGGGCTTTAATTTTCTCACCTTTATGGGGCATTTTGTTTATTGCCTTCGGTATTGGCCCAGTAGTCACAAGAACCAGCGAATGGTTACCTCTATTTCGTAATATCGCTGGTTTTCTCATTGGCGCGTTGGTTGCTTATCTTTCGCCTATTTTCAATCGGTCTTCTTCCAATGCTGAATTCTAATTATGTCAGTAGGGCTAGGGACTAGGGACTAGGGGCTAGGGGCAGAAGAGTAGGGGAAGGTGGACAACTGACTATTGCCCAATGCCCAATGCCCAATGCCCAATGCCCCATGCCCCATGCCCCATGCCCTATACTTACAATGTCGCTACTAGTTCCTTTAAGCGATCGCGTCCATCCCGAAAAACTGACCAACCATCACCAACTAACACTGTTTCCACCTGTGCTAATTGTGCTAATTTATGCACCGATGCAACTGCTTGTTCTCGGTTCAAAAGCTTTTCATTGGGCAATATCGTTAATGTACCTGCTTTATGCGCCCGCACCAAATCCCCGGTAATTAACGTAGTTTCCTCTAGCAACAGCGCTAGTTCACCTGGAGTTTTAGAACCTTGGAGTTCAATCACCTTCAGTCCGGGGACTACTTCCTCACCATCAACCAGCCAGCGATCGCAATGTATGGGAAAATTGTCTTTCTCCCCTACTGGCGCTGCTATTTTGGCATAAGTTTGATTAGCAATTTCTTGAGCAGACCGAGTATGGTCGGAATTAGTCAGTACAATCCAAGCTACTCCACCAAGGGATTCTAGGTGATTCCAATCATGGTTTGATAAAGCTACTGGATCAATCAGGATATTGCCACCAGGACGAATCCAAGCAACCCCATTAAAATCAATATTTCTTGCCGGATTGAAATAAGACCAACCATAGAGATCAGGACGGTGCAGAGATTTCATGTTGATTTTGCGTCAATTATTGCCTATGTTTATTTTATGGCGCGATCGCCTGCAATCAGCTAACAATTGCGATTGCTGTTTTCTCCAATCTCCTCGACGCGATCGCACTTTTCGCCGCTGATTTTGTACGGGCGCGGTAACCACGTTATTGGGCGGGGAGACCCCGCCCCTACTCATTGCTCTCTCACCCACAAAGGCGATCGCATCAACATCAATCACAGCAACCCACTCCTTAATCCCCTTATATGCAGGCTTTTCATAAAAGGGTGAGTTATGACTCTCATTTGAATGCAGGAATAAGCTTTTTTTAGCTTCCCTTGTCCGGTTTATAGGTTTTTTGTCATACCAATTTGAAAAAATAAATATTTGTAGGGGCGGGGTCTCCCCCATTGGTGTCAACTTAAGTTAAAAGGCTTATCCCACAAGCGTTTTACCCCACCCCTTTATCCCCTCCCCGTAAACGGGGAGGGGAAGTTTTGCGTTAGCAAAGCTGGGGTGGGGTGACGCGGATCGTGATGGTAGGTGAGATAATTCGGTCATCACGTCTTGGCAAGGGTTTCACGTTAAGTTGACACGTATGGGTCTCCCCGCCCTTGACCACCATCAACAACTAGTTCTCTTCATCCCTTCCCTCCAAAAATTCTCTTTTTGGAGCGATTTACAAATATTTTTATAGACATTTGTTAAAAAAATCTGACAAAAATCTATCTTGAGACTTAAGCCTAATTATTGATCCCAGATTGACAAATTTATTCATCAAACAAAACACCGCTTTTTTAGGGGAGTTTCTATCCCTTTATCTATAATAATTATCAGAAAATTCCCACTATAAACCTCACTAAATTATGTGTAATTAATCTCAATTAACGATAAATATATCGAGATAGTCAACTTATAAATACCCTGGTAATAACACTATTGACTACTCAAAAATATAAGTCTAGAGTGTTAATTAAGTCCTACCAAGGACTGGTCACAATGCATCAGCTAGTTAGGAGGTTTTCCTATGATGATGATGATGATGAACGAATCCATGACAACTGAAATGCAAAAGAGCATGGACGCTTGCATGGAATGTCATAAAATGTGCATGGAAACCATGACCAACTGCATGTCTATGTCACAAGGCAAGCAGATGGACATGAACATGATGAGCATGATGGGCATGATGCGCGACTGCTCGGAAATGTGCATGATGTGCATGAACATGATGATGAGTGGTTCCGAATTTATGGGACGCACTTGTATGCTTTGTGCAGAAATGTGCGATCGCTGTGCTATGGCTTGTGAACAAATGAGCGACAATTCTAAAATGATGGAATGCGCCGCCGCTTGCCGCAAGTGTGCAGAAGCCTGCCGTTCTATGCAAATGATGCCTGCTTAATTTCCATAACTAGCAGAAGTTTGTCTGCAACCTAATATTCAAGCGCTCAGGCTCAAAAAGTCTGGGCGCTTGAAGTATGTATATAAAGATGGAAAAGGCAGAGGTGCTGCTTCCTCAATCTCCTGGTAAATTACTCAGTGGTGTTGGTAACCCATCAATACTGACAAGATTTTTTTGCTGTTGATATTCTTTAACGCCCTGTTCGCCTTTCTTATTTGCCCAATCGACTAAAATATGACGTTGACCTTGATATTCATAGAGTGGTACGCCAAAGCCACAAGAAGTTTGCACCCGTTCAATATCAGCGATGATGATTTGGCGACATCCAGGAAGTGGCGGAAACAAAGGGTAAAGTGAGTTCCAATCTGGGGAATCTGGTAAAACTGTGTATCCCTGACCGTAAAGGCGTAAAATGCGAGGAGGTTCTTGAAAAGCACAAAACAGAAAGGTAATTCGCCCATTTTCTTGCAAATGCGCTGAGGTTTCGTTACCGCTACCTGTTAAATCCAAGTAGCCTACGCGATTGGGAGAGAGAATGCGAAAACTGTCCAATCCTTTGGGAGATAGGTTAACGTGACCCGTAGGACTTAAGGGTGCGCTACCCACAAAAAAAAGGTGCTGGGTACTAATGAATTGTTGTAATTCCTCTGTTATACAGTCAAAAATTTTAGCCATAAAATGTCATTTGTCATTTGTCATTTGTCAGTTGTCAGTAGGGACGGGTTTATGCGCGATCGTTATCGATATTTGAGGATATCTGTGAACCCGCCCCTACAGTGGTCGGTGGTCAGTTGTCTTCCTTGTTCCCCTTCCCTTGTCCCCCTCATCTCCTCAGCCTTCTTTGATGCACAGTGTGAACTATTTTTCATTGGGACTGCTTCCCACCATACAACCTATCAATAGCGCGATCGCCCAACAGGCTGGAGTTGAGTTGTCTGTGCTTCGTCTCGATTGTATGCACCCTTGGGTTAATGGTAATAAGTGGTTCAAACTCAAGTACAACCTCCAGGAAGCTAAACAGAGAAATTTGACAACATTGCTTACCTTTGGCGGTGCTTATTCTAACCATATCTTTGCCACCGCTGCGGCTGGAAATCTCTTTGGATTCCGCACTATTGGGATGATTCGCGGCGAGGAGACATTACCACTCAACCCTACCCTGAGTTTTGCTGTGCAACAAGGGATGCAACTTTTCTACGTTAACCGCGATAAATACCGAGAACGTCAAACAACAGCATTACAAGCAGAATTACAGCAACGCTTCGGTGAAGTTTTGATTATTCCCGAAGGTGGAAGCAATCTCAATGGTGTGCGCGGTTGCATGGAAATAGTGAATACTAGGGAATTTGATACCGTATGCTTGGCTTGCGGTACAGGTACTACTTTAGCGGGAATTATCCTTTCGTTACACAAAAGCCAGCGCGCCATCGGTTTTCCTGTTCTCAAAAATGGCAGATTTCTTGCGCCGGAAATAGATAACTGGCTGAGGAATTACCTCGCCTCTGGTTTACCTGTTGCGGATGAGGCAATTGCATCCTGGGAACTAATATGTGATTATCACATGGGTGGTTATGCCAAAGTAAACGACGAATTATTACAGTTTAGCCAGCAGTTCACCCAAGAACATGACATACCCTTAGATTATGTATACACCGCCAAAATGTTTTATGGTGTGATGGATTTGCTCAAGCAGGGATTCTTTCCTAGAGGCGATCGCTTGCTGTTAATACACACTGGCGGCTTACAAGGCAATATTGGTATGGAGAAGCGATTAAATTGGCATTAGTCATTGGTCATTGGTCATTAGTCATTGGTCATTGGTCAAGAAATTCTCAACTGTGAACTATGAACTCTCGACTATGGACTATTGACTATTGACTATTGACTCTGGACTATTGACTCTGGACTAAATTAAAATTTACAGCTTATGAAGCGTACAAACCGCTTGGCTTGGCTGGGGGCGATCGCATTAGCGGTAATTATTTTACTAAGCTTGTTCGCGGCTCCCAGAAATAGCATTATTAATAGTGGTTCTACCTATAACCGTGCTGCCGATGGTTATGGTGCTTGGTATGCTTTTATGCAAGAGCAGGGAATTTCTATCAAGCGCTGGCAAAAACCGTGGGATGATATCAAAACACAGAAAAATCCCGTGACGCTGTTACAGGTCTACAGTAGTCTCAATCTAGCACTGCTAACTTCAGAACAACGCGCATGGATAGAAAAAGGTAATACCTTGGTAATTTTAGGTGCGCAGTCTCCGGTAACAGCATCTAACTTTCACACCATGCAAAAATCGCCCTTTGGTGAGGTCAAAATTGCCACCCGCAGACGTTATAAAAAAGGCGATAGTGAAGAAGTTTCGTTAAGCGATCGCTTCGGTGCTATAGTTTGGCAACACAAATATGGAAAAGGAAAAGTTATTTTTGCCACAACTCCCCATTTAGCAGCTAATGCTTATCAAGATTATTTAAGTAATTTTAAATTTCTTGCAGATTTGGTGAGCAAACAAAATAACGCCATTTTTGTTGATGAATACATTCATGGCTATAAAGATGCTGATGTCCGAGAACAAGAAGGTCAAGGCGACTTATTGACTTATTTTGCAAATCAACCTTTAATTGTCGCCTTATTACAAACAGGTATATTACTACTAGTGCTAATTTGGGGGCAAAATCGCCGCTTTGGTAAGCCAATAGTTTTAGAAACACCAGTTTTAGACAACAGCGAAGCATATATCCAAGCTTTAGCAACAGTCTTAGAAAAAGCTGAATCCACCGATTTTGTAATAGAGATGGTAGGAAAAGCAGAACAAATACAACTCCAAAAATCTTTAGGATTAGGGGAAATTTTCCTAGAACCTCAAGCCTTGATTGATATTTGGGTTGAGAAAACAGGTAAAAGTTCAGCAGAACTAGCTACAGTATTAAAGCTCAAGTCGCAAAAACGACCGATGAGTGAACGAGAACTGTTAAACTGGTTGGGGAAATGGCGAACCCTGAAAAATAATTCGTAATACTTCGACTGCGCTCAGTACAAGTGACGCTCCTTCGTCGCTAACGCTGCGCTAACGTAATTCGTAATTCGTAATTTGTACAGATGGGAAATGACAAATGACAAATACTTCGGCTTCTCTGCGAGACGCTACGCGCTAAGCGAAGCTATGGCGCAGGCTTTACGCTCAGTACAAGTTACAAATGACAAATGACAAATGACAAATGACAAAATATGAGCGATATCCATTCTATATTAATTCGCCTTGGACAAGGACTTAACCAAATAATTGTCGGACAATCCAGCCTGGTACAGCAGCTAATAGTAGGACTACTGGCGGGGGGACACATAATTTTAGAAGGAGTACCGGGAACAGGTAAAACACTCTTAGTAAAAGTGTTAGCGCAGTTAATTAAAGCAGAGTTTCGCCGGATTCAATTAACACCAGACGTACTCCCATCAGATATTACTGGAACAAATATATTTGATTTGAATAGTCGCAATTTTACTCTCAAAAAAGGGCCAGTTTTTACTGAAGTACTACTAGCAGATGAAATTAATCGCACTCCACCAAAAACACAAGCGGCGCTGTTAGAAGCAATGGAAGAAATGCAGGTAACCTTAGATGGTGAAAGTTTGCCCTTGCCAGAATTATTTTGGGTGATTGCCACACAAAATCCTCTAGAATTTGAGGGCACTTATCCCTTACCAGAGGCGCAGTTAGATCGGTTTTTATTCAAGTTAGCAGTAGATTACCCCGAACCAGCTGCGGAAAAACAAATGTTACTCAATCGTCAAGCAGGGTTTGCGGCGCGACGTGGGGATATTAATCGTCTTCAACCCATCGCCACAGTAAGTGAAATTTTGCAGGCGCGACAAGCTGTGAAAGCGGTTGAGGTAGATGAAAAAATTATTGATTATCTGCTAGCGTTAGTCAAAACATCACGCCAACATCCCGAATTAGCGTTAGGTGCATCACCTCGCGCCGCTGGTGCTTGGTTACAGACATCCCAAGCAGCAGCGTGGTTAGCAGGAAGGAAATTTGTCACGCCAGATGATGTCAAAGCTGTTGCATCACCATTGTTGCGTCATCGTCTAATTCTTAAACCAGAAGCGATGCTAGATGGTTTACAAATTGATGCGGTAATTGCATCGGTAATTAAACAAGTTCCAGTCCATAGATGAAGAATGGTTGCGACAAATAGAGTTTATTTATTATTAGTTTCAGGAATTGCGATCGCACCTATCTGCGCCATGCTTTTTGGTATTCCCGCCAGTATTGCGATCGCACTTTTATTTGATGTTCTGGTTTTAGGATTGATGGTTGTGGATGGTTTGCGCGTCAGGCGCGCTCGCGTGCAAATTAGCCGCGAAATTCCATCCCGATTATCTATTGGTCGAGATAACTCCGTTGTGCTAAAGGTAACCTCGGAAAATACTAATGCTGTGATTCAAATCCGCGATGACTATCCCACAGGCTTTGGTGTTTCTGCATCGGAACTGAGGGCTAATGTAGCGTGTAACACCACTCAGGAATTAACATATACCGTCCACCCCACACAGCGGGGAGAGTTTGACTGGGGAAATATTCAGGTACGACAGTTAGGTTTATGGGGTTTAGCTTGGGATGATTGGCAAATTAAGCAAAAACTCAAGGTAAAAGTTTATCCAGATTTAGTGGGATTGCGATCGCTTTCTATTCGGCTAGCATTGCAATCATCTGGATCTATCCGTCAACGCCGCATGGGTATTGGTACGGAGTTTGCTGAACTGCGTAACTATCGCACTGGTGATGATTTACGCTTAATTGATTGGAAAGCTACCGCCCGGAGAGTCGGGGCTTCTGGGAATACACCACCCTTGGTAAGGGTTTTAGAACCAGAACAAGAGCAAACTTTGATCATTTTACTCGATCGCGGCAGGTTAATGACAGCCAAAGTACAAGGTTTACAGCGCTTTGACTGGGGGTTAAATGCAACTTTATCCTTGGCTTTAGCCGGATTACATCGAGGCGATCGCGTCGGAGTGGGTGTATTTGACCGCCAAATGCATACGTGGATTCCTCCAGAACGTGGTCAAAATTATCTCACCCATTTAATCGATCGTCTGACTCCAATTCAACCAGTATTGCTGGAATCCGATTATTTAGGAGCAGTCACCAATGTTGTCCAGCAGCAAACTCGGCGGGCACTAGTAGTATTAATTACCGACATAGTTGATGTCACCGCCTCCACCGAACTCCTCGCCGCCCTTTCCCGGCTAGCACCCCGTTATCTGCCATTTTGTGTGACTCTGCGCGATCCGCAAGTGGATCGTCGGGCACATACCTTTACTGAAAATGTTACAGATGCTTATGTCCGGGCGGTAGCCTTAGATTTATTAGCACAACGACAAGTTGCATTTGCCAAGTTAAAACAAAAAGGTGTGTTGGTACTTGACGCACCAGCACATCAGATTACAGATCAGTTAGTTGAACGATACTTGCAACTCAAAGCGCGGAATCAACTTTAACAAGTGAAGCACGGCGGCGACGAGTTTTAAACAAACCCAGTCCAGCAATACCAAACAATGCTAGAGTGGCTGAAGGTTCTGGTACAGGTGTAACACCAGCAACATAACGAGCGTTTTCTGCACCAATATCAATGGCAAACACCGTATCGTTATAGTCTTTATCACCACCCCCCCACAAATCTTCAAAACCTAGTACTAAATAGTCTTTGTAGTAATAAGCGATCGCGTGCTGTAAACCATCTGGGTTCAAAGCTTGATTTAAACTCCAGACACCTGGAACCGTCTTTCCATTTTTATCGGTACCAGTAATACCACCATTAATATCATCGGCACGCAGCAAAAAGTCTAAGTTAGTACCAGCCTTCATAGAGCCAATGTTTGCCCAGTCGCCTATATTTAAAGGCTTATCAGGTGCAACTTTATTGGCTAATGGATCGTTAGGATTAGGGCAAAACTTACTAAAATTGAGGAAATTTTTATCCCCAGTGTTACAAGAAGTATCACCAAAGATTTTCCCGGAAGCCACTGTGGAGCCAGTCGCTGAAAAGTCTAGTCGGTTGCGGTATCCTCCGGCTGTTTCACCGATAAAGAAGACGTTTACATCATGGTCAAATTTAAGTTGTAATTTAGACAGGTCTACTTGTTTTGCCTTAATGGTGTCAGGACTTAAAGTTTTACCTTCTTCACCAACGAAAGCTCGAAAATCTTGGAGAATATTTTTGAATTGATCGGGAGCCTGGTCTCGGCTTTTGATGTCAAAAGCTCTAGCAGAAGCATTTCCAGATAAAATGCCAAACAAAGTACAAGCAGCAAGGAAAGAAGTAAAAAGTTGATTTTTCATAAGGATTGATGATTTCAGAAAAATAGAAACTTTTACAGACTTAATTCATTCATATTTGAATATCTCTGAATTTGTCCACCTTATTTTCAACTAATTACTATTATTTTTTGATGCATTTCATTTATTAGGTTTATTTCCAAAATATAAGTATTCTTACTAGAGTATTAACAATCTAGAAAAATAGACTTAGCAACACTTAAGTAAACACCTATCACGGTAAAAAATATTAATACTTCGTAGTCAGCACTAAGCAATTCAAAATCCTGGAATAAAGTCAATACTGCAAGAGATAGAATTTTCTACTTGGAGTTTCGTTTGGAGAAAATATTAAAGGTAAGAGTTAAAGGTTTTCTTCCCCTTTCCTCTTTCCTCCTTAACCGACAAATATTAAAACTGAAGTCCTAACTACGAAGTGCTTAATTATCTTTAATTTTAGGATTGCGACTACAATACATTACCAAAATGACAAATAACCCCATACCAACAAGATACTTGAAAGCATCTGGCACACTGGGATTGGGGGAGAAAAAACCTTCGATAGTACCAGCAATAATTAACATTGGCACAATTCCAAATACTAACTGCACCGCTTGGGAACCATAGAATTTGAGTGCATCACGACGACGGTATTTACCTGGGAATAAAATCGCCTTTCCTATTAGCAATCCTGCACCACCAGCGAAAAAGATAGCTGGTAATTCTAGAGAACCATGTGGAAACACAAATGCCCAAAAGGGATAGGCGAGATGATTTTGTCCTACCAAAGTACCAATAGCACCAATTAATAAGCCATTAAATATCATTAAATATGCTGTATATGCCCCAGCTGTCATCCCACCAGCAACAGCCCCAAAGGAAACCGACAAGTTATTAATCATAATACTGCTGGATGCTAGGGGTTCAATGCCAACAATCGAACCCATCCACAATTTATGATCGTCTCGCACACGAGAAATTAAGCTTTCGGGTACGATGAGGGGCATAAAGCTGGGATCTTGCCAAGCGTACCACCAAGCAACTAACGCCCCCAACAAAAACAACAAAGTAGCCGCAACGATGTATGCAAATGTTTGCTGTACTACAGCCGGTAAGCCCCGTTTGTAGAATTCCACTACAGCTTGCCATTCTTGTCGTCGCGAACCTTGATAAATCTGCGTATAAGCGCGAGTTGTTAAAGATTGTAAACTATGTATCAAAGTGTTGCCGACTTTCTGAGTCCGGGCGCGTGCGAGATCTGCCGCTACTGAACGATATAAACTGGCTAATTCCCGAATTTCCCCTGTTCGCAGTGATTTTAGCCCTTTTTTTTCTACCTGGCGCAAAAGGTTGTCCAAACGCTGCCAATTTATTTCTCGTCGTGCAATCCAACGTTGAATATTCATAAATTTTAGGAGGATTGGGTTGAGTGTACTTTAAGATAGCCTCAATTCATCTCCGTACTTGCAAGGAAAATTTAACATCATGTCTGGTGATTTTGGTTCTCCCAGCCCTATGCAACCTCTCAGTGTGGGAAATGTCGTGAGCGCAGGAATACGATTGTATCGTTCTCACCTCAAGGAATACTTTTTACTAGCTCTTAGGGCTTATCTTTGGATACTAGTTCCAATTTATGGGTGGGCAAAGTTTTATGCCCTAACAGCATTGATTTCCCGTTTGGCTTTTGGTGATTTGGTCGATCAACCTGAAAGTATTGCTGCTGGTGAAAGTTTTGTTAATTCCCGATTATGGCAGTTTTTAATGACAATGCTGTTAATGTTGATTGTCGCTATGGGAGTTGTCTTTGGTGTTGGGTTTGTATTTGTTTTAATTGGCGTTTTAGCGGCTGTAGTAGTGGGCGGGATAGCTCAACAAACCAGTCCTGCTGCTGCTTTTCTCGTGGGTTTAATTGCCTTGGTTTTAGGTTTGGCAGCATTTGTGGGAATTTTATGGCTGTTGACACGTTTTTATTTAGTGGATGTACCGCTTGCAATTGAGGATAACGTTGATGCGACTTCAACTATCGGTCGTAGTTGGGAGTTAACTCAAGGTTACGTGTGGCGGATTTTATTGATCGGGTTTGTAGCTTTTTTGATCACAATACCCATTCAAATTTTGCTGCAAATTTTATCGACGATTATTCAGCTAATTTTTATGCCTTTGATGCAACAAGGAAATAGCGCCGTGTCTGTGCTTGTCTTCTTGCTCATCTTGGGGTTAAGTTTTGCCAGTGGAGCGGTGATTGTACCATTTTGGCAAACCATCAAAGCTGTGATTTATTATGACCTGCGCAGTCGGCGCGAAGGCTTAGGCTTGAAGTTACGCGATCGCGATATTTAAGTGTTTAGTCAATAGTCATTTGTCATTAGTCATTGGTTCTTATTGTACATAGTTTATGACTACTAGCTTCTATCTGGTTGGTGAGTTTCGACTACGCGGTAATCGAGCGTAAAGCCTTCGGCATAGCTTCGCTTAGCGCGTAGCGTCTCGCAGAGAAGTCGAGATTCAACTACCGCGAAGTCGAACCACTGCCACCTGCCTTATCATAGAATTTTAAATTGCTTATGCACCTTTTTAACCGTGTTAAATTCCGTACCCCAGAAAGTGTAGAACTAGAATTTACCCTGGCGGGAATTGGTAATCGCGCTTGGGCTTTGCTGATTGACTATCACATTTTGGCTTTAATTTTACTGGGGTTTTACATTATTTTTTGGGTAATTATAGTACAATTATCAGATTTTTGGGTAAAAGTTTTCGGCGCTAATTTAGGTTTGTGGATGATCGCGATCGCTTTGCTGATCACGTTTGCTATTTATTCAGGTTATTTTGTATTTTTTGAAACTCTCTGGCAAGGGCAAACCCTTGGTAAACGCTTTGCTAAAATTCGGGTTGTGCGAGATGATGGTAGACCAATTGGACTACAACAAGCAGTTTTACGTGGTTTGCTACGTCCCCTAGACGAGTTTTTATTTATCGGTGCTTTTTTAATTATGTTGGGTCGTCAAGAAAAGCGCTTGGGTGATTTCGCCGCAGGTACAATTGTCATTCAAGACCAAATACCTAGTGGTTCAGCGACTTTAACTATTTCCGAACAAGCAAAATCACTTCATGAAGAACTGATACAAATTGCTGATTTATCACCATTATTACCAGATGATTTTGCTGTGATTCGAGAGTATTTACAAAGACGTAATGGTATGTCACCTAGGGCAAGATCCTCTCTATCTTTAAAGTTATCTCAACAAATTCAAGCTATTATTAACTTAGAGCAAATGCCCGCAGGTGTTGCACCTGATGTATTTTTAGAAGCTATTTATCTAGCTTATAAACAGACTGAATATTAAATATAAAATCTATATTTTGGAGATAATCTCTGCTAAATCAATAGTCAAAAGTCCAGAATCTCATGACTAATGACTATTGACTAATGACTAATGACTAATGACTAATGACTAATGACTAATGACTAAACTCGGCCAGTCCGGCTGACGATTATAGCTTGTCATATCGTCAAATTTTCTCAGTTCAACACGATCTATGAAAAAGTCTGGTGAGTTTAACGGCCATTGTTGATTCAATTCAGATAACTGTGTACTAAAATTTGTCCGGTCTAGTTCGGGTGAGATTTCTCCAAAATAAGCTAATGTAATATGGGCAGTGAAGTGATAATGTTGTTCAATACCCAAAGCCATTAACTGAGAATTTTGATAAACAGTGCGGCGAAATTTAATCACCTGTTCGTAACAACGCTCATCCTGTGGTACTAAACAAACTCCTATTGCTCTTGGCATGACTATCAGTCCCAGTACTTGCCAATATATTGGTTGACTGTCGGCGGTAATAGATTCTTGATAGTCCTGAAAGATATCAGCTATGCAAGAACGTAATTCTTCTTCAAATTTCGGGTTTTCCTCACAAACGTGACGGTAGGCACTATCCCAAATCAAGTCTGCTAGCGTCAAATGAAAGCTAGTATTGGGTACAGGCACAATCAAATCACGGTTAGCTGACAATTGTAACAATTGTTGTTGATAACTTTGTAATTGAGCGTAGAAAGCAGAGTTTTCTGTTGCTTCTACCGCCGGTGGGGTAATTAGCGTATAGCCGGGAAATGGTACTGGTTGCCTCAATCCAGCCGCATCGGGCTGAAATTTAGAAGACTCCTGGATATGCTGGACTTGGGATCTGTAGGCTTCTGGTAGCGTCATTCGTGCTACCCGATTTAAGTAAGTTTGATAATTGTCGTCCAATCTCGTTGGCCTCGCGCTCTCACTGGATAGATTTTAGCTGAATAGGCAGGAAGCCTTGCAATCTAACTATACTACCTTCATATAATGTCGAAGTTAAAAACCAGACGTACCTAAATTGTGCTGAGTGCGATCGCCCTTCATAAAATTTGATCCAGCTTGCGCCACTGGTGTATGTTAACAACTCTACGCATTTAAGAATCCACCAGGGAGGTACTGCCCCTCCTGTATCTGTGTTATCAGCACAGCGCCTCACTTTTCGGCTTCTGGTGGAAGGCGGAAGCTGAGAGAATCGAACTCTCGACGGTGTTAGCCGCAGCCGCTTTCAAGGCGGTTTCCTCGTCCATGCCGGACAGCTTCCATTCAGGGGTATCTGAGGAGACTTGAACTCCCTAATTACTAGCTCCACAGGCTAGCGTCTCGACCACTTTGACTTCAGATACCACCAGTGGAATCAAGGGGATTTGAACCCCTAACCTTCCGCTTGCAAGGCGGATGCTCTAGCCAGTTGAGCTATGACCCCATACAGCAGGAGTGGTAGGACTCGAACCTACATCGGTCGATTTAGAAGATCGATGCCCATCCATTAGGCGACACTCCCATCAATTGGTAGCCCTGACAGGGATTGAACCTGTAACCCTCTGTTTGTAGAACAGTTGCTCCACCATTGAGCTACAGGGCTACGAGAGCGAGTGATGGGACTCGAACCCATGCGCTGAGTGTGGCGCACTCAGATGCTAGCCACTACATCACACCCGCATTTAAGAACCTTAAGGTTCAGAGCGATCGACGAGAATCGAACTCGTACCGTGAGTTTGGAAGACTCTGATGCTGCCTTTACACCACGATCGCATTCTGGGGCTGGTGACAGGAGTTGAACCTGCAACCTACTGATTACAAGTCAGTTGCTTTGCCAGATTGAGCTACACCAGCATTTGGTAGCGGAGGCGGGATTTGAACCTACTACGTGAAGGCTTATGAGACCCCAGAGCGCACCATAGCTCTATCTCCGCGATACCCCTGACTGGATTTGAACCAGCAACTTCCAAATTTTAAGTTTGGCACCTCTTCCAATTGGGTTACAGGGGCATAATTTGGTGGGCGCTACAGGGGTCGAACCTGTGTCAGCCTGATTAAGAGTCAGGAGCATAATCGTTCTGCCAAACGCCCTAGTATTGGGTCGCCCAGGGGTTGAACCTGGATAAGTCTGCTTAATCCAATCTTGTGCGAATGTGTTTTTTCACTGCGTTGCTGCTAACGCCTAAACGCTTAGCTACAGTCGTATATGATGTTGCCTCTACTTCCTTGATGAGATCCTCTAAGTTGTCCCAAGCAATCTTTGTTGGCTTCACATATCCAGAGTGTTTATGCGAACAGGATCTACACCTAATTGCAGACCTTGATATTTGCGTCCCACAATCTAAACAAGAATAGCTATTTTTCTTATTTTTATTGCCGCAGTATGTTTCTGTGAGTGAATGACAATTTGGGCATAAAAGTCTAAGATTTTCTAGTTTATTATTTCTCCTATTTCCATCTATGTGGTCGAGATGTAAAGATAACTTCTTCCCTTGCCAGTAAAGAACCCCGCATTCGTAACATTTTTCCTCCAGTAGCCCTGCCTTGATTAGTCTTTTTTTGAGCCGATGTGTATGAACTTCAGTTCCCTCAAGTAAAAGTTCTTCAAGTGGTATTTCGATTTTTCTTGAATTAGACATTCCTACATTGCTTCTCAAGAAATGAGAAGTATCAAGCCCTAAACGCTGCACATCTTTCTGAACTCTCTTATATCTTGAACTGTGAATTCGCAAGCCTAGATGTCTCAAAACATCAGCGTAAGTCAAGCTAATTTTTACTGCTGCAATTAACGCTTCATCAGTGTACACTTTGGCTGATAAATATTACATAATTTTCCTCATTTTAGTAAATTTATGGGGTATACAGGAGTCGAACCTGTCTGAGTCGGATTAAAAGTCCGATGCACTTGCCGCTATGCCAATACCCCATACACAAGGCCGTTATTTATCCGCTCTGCCAACGACCCAATTTGGTACTCCCGACAGGAATCGAACCTGCAAAGATTCCGTCCCTCAAACGGAAGCGTTTACCAATTTCGCCACGGGAGTATGGTTGGGCAAATGCCCAGTACCCTTGGTGGGAGTCGAACCCACAAAATCTGGTTTCTAAGACCAGCACGTTTGCCAGTTTCGTCACAAGGGCAAATGGTCGGAATGGCAGGATTTGAACCTGCAACCTTCAGCTCCCAAAGCTGCCGCGCTACCAAGTTGCGCCACATCCCGTTGGTACTCCTGACGGGAGTCGAACCCGTACAAAATAGACTGTTTTTGAGACAGCCGCCTCTTCCAATTGGGCTACAGGAGCATAATTTGGCTGCCCTGCCAGGGTTTGAACCTGGAATCTCCTCGTTCAAAGCGAGGGATGTTGCCAGTTACACCACAGGGCAATAATTGGTTGCCGAGGTTGGGGTCGAACCAACTTCTCTATGATTCAGAGTCACAGCGACTTTCCAAGTCGTCCACTCGGCAATGAATGGCTGCCCCAGTAGGACTCGTTCGCGTAAGCGTTCCCGAAGGGTACCTACAACCTCGCGGTTAACAGCCGCTTGCTCTGCCATTGAGCTATGGGGCAATGTGCCAGTCCCCCAGATCCGGATTGAACGGATGACCTCCTGTTCTTCAAACAGGCACTCTACCAACTGAGTTACCGGGGGATAAGGCGAGAACGGAGGGACTTGAACCCCCACTCTTCGGTTTCGTAGACCGATGTGTTCATCCAGTTACACCACGTTCTCAAAGGCGGAGAGAGAGGGATTTGAACCCACAGTGGACTTGCATCCACGACTGTTTAGCAAACAGCTTGCCCTGCCGATAGCAATCTCTCCATAATGGGTCGGGCTGGAATTGAACCAGCAACGCAAACGCGGCGGTTTTACAGACCGTTGCCCACACCAATAGGCGAGCCGACCCATATATTTTGAGTAATGACTTGAGATTTCTCGGTGAAATAAAGGAATGGAGAGATCAGTTTTCCTGCTCTCTGCCATCCCAACTCAAGTCAGCAGTGCCGACGGGGATTGAACCCGCAATCTCCTGCTTGAAAGACAGGTGGCTTTACCAATTTGCCTACGGCACCAAGAGTGAAATTTCTACCACATGCAAGTTTGAGAAGCTGTTTTTTCAGCCCCCAGGTTTGGTGGAGGCTGTAGGATTTGAACCTACTCTGATGGAGAAAATCAGATGACCAGTTTGTAAGCTTCTTATGTTGGGGCACGTAGTAGAACGCAGAGACTAGGATTTGTAGACGCGAAGCGGCTTCCCGCAGGGTACCTAGACTAAAGGTTTTGGAGACCCTTATGCTGCCGTTACACTATCCCTGCATTTGGTCGCAGCGGCGAGAGTTGAACTCGCATTTCCTCGGTTATGAGCCGAGTACCTTACCATTAGGTTACACTGCAACGTTTGGAGTCCAGGGCGAGAATTGAACTCGCACAGTCGGTTTTGCAGACCAATACCCTACCATTAGGCGACCTGGACATTTTTGGAAGCCTCGACGGGAGTTGCACCCGCTTCTCTCTGACTGAGAATCAGAGCGACTTTTCTATTAGTCCACAAGGCTACACGGGGATGATGGGATTTGAACCCACGGTCTTTCGCTCGACAGGCGACTGCTTTAAACCGGACTAAGCTACACCCCCACGTTGGGTGGCAATTATTTAGTTTTCATGGTTCAGAGGTGTTAGCGCTGTGCCTTTTGCAGAGGCTCTTTTGCTTCACTACATATATACTACATAAATACTACAAGGCTGTCAAGGGTATACTACAAATTTTTTTTGAGAAATGAGAGGGCGGTGTTACTTAATCGCTGTATTGCCCTCTCTGACTGGGTTTAGGGGAGTGAATTACTCATTCTCAGTTAGGCGTTGTGCGTTCCAGAACTGTTCGGCAAATGCGACGGCTGGGTGAATTGGCGCTTTGGGTTTGGTTTTGAGTACCATTCCGGCTTCATGTGGAAGGCGATCGCTCTTGGTAGAATTACAACGTTCACAAGCTGTAACAACGTTGTCCCAGGTATGCTGTCCACCTTTGGAACGGGGTATTACATGGTCGAGGGTTAAACGCTTGGTGCTTCCACAGTATTGGCAGCTGTGGCTATCACGCTTGAGGACTTCACGTCGGTTTACAGGTGGTACTTTCCAATGACGTTCGGGATTACCAACTGTGAGACGAATGTGTTCGGGAACTTGTAGTACGACACTGGGCGATCGCACTTCCCAAAGCGTTGTACTGCCAAACTCTAATGATTCTGCCTGTCCGCTTACTAACAGTACAATAGCGCGTTTAATGTTAACCCTTGCCAATGGTAGGTAGTTCTTAGAGAACACCACTACCGAGTTTTGTAATATGTTGGCTTTCTGAGTCTGTGGTTGAGCTTCCATAGGTGAATTCACTCCCAAAAAATAACCCCCGTCTCTGGTAATCAGAAGCGGGGGTCAAGTAGTTGACACTTGTTTCCTTATATGCGGTACAAGAACGCACTTGCACCTCCCGCTGTTTATAAGTCGGTCTGGATTTAGCCATGCGGCTAACACTTCAACAATCCTTTCAGTTGCAGATTTACTGTCTGAATATTGATATGTGCCCTCAAATCCAAATAGGGCAATGTTTTTGCCTAAACCTTTGCGGGGTCGGCAATGTCTTGCGCTATCTATGTTTGAGGACAAGCTCTTGTGGATCATCGAATTTCTGTAGTATTTGTAATTGAGATTAATAACTTATTTTTATAATACAGTTGTAGTATGAAATTGTCTACCGTACAAATTTGAAGAATCAGCGAGGCGATGTCTGTCTTGAAAAGTTCAGATCTAAGGAAGCCTTATCTGGTGACTTTTCGCTACGACGGGCTACGCCGGAGCGAATCAACGCCAGCACCCTAAAGTTAATGCGATCGGTCAGTTTTCTGGAACGATTGAGCATAACCATATTAAAAAGGGTAAAGGGAAAGGAAGAAATATTTACCCCATAATATATAGATTAACGCAAAGCATTATTGATGTAATATTGGACTAAAGTCCGAAAAACCCCATACTCCAGATCTAGAAGTATTTAAACAACAATATTTACAGTCATTGCGAGCGAAGCAATCGCAAGGGTTGGGATTGCTTCATTCCGCTGACGCCACCTTCGCAATGACGTTGTGTAGTTAATTATGCGCCATAGACCAACAATGCGATCGCCGAGACTTGTTATATTAATACATCGCTCTGCAATTGAGTTACATCGGGCGACAATGCGATCGCATCAATTCCCCTCGTCAGATGACTAGGCGTATTTAACTTGAATGGATGGAATTATAATTTGACGATTTGCATTAACAGTAACATCAATGATGCCGTAACCTCCATTCCCTGGTTGGACAGCGCGATATTCAATTAATACACCATTTTGGGAAGCAATATTAGAATATGTTATGTAGCTTGTAGACTTAGACCAAGAAGTAAAATCATTATAATCCTGATATTGAGGTAAAATTGCTGACTGTACTTCTTCAGGAGTCATTCTTTCATTTTCTCGCAGGTACTTGGCTGCAATAGCCATACCGATAGAACCCGGCCCCGCAAAGGATGCGATACTCGGTTCGCTATTATGCATTTGAGGAAAAGCAAAAGCTACATTGTGTCCCAGTTGTTCACGACGTTCAGCAGCTAAAACCACAGAATATTGAAAGTTGTTAACTTCTGCGGCAGTAATATTAGTGAAATTGTTGTTTAAAAATTTACTTTGAGCCAACATTGCATCTAATCGTTGGTCATACCACTGTTGATTACGTCGTTGCCAAGAGACAAAAGCACTGTGTAGCAAAGTTCTAAAAGCAAAACCTAAGATTGAACGAGCTAGTAGTGCAAGCAGAAAGGCATTAGCTGGTTGAGGATTGTGTAGGCCTAGATTGACAACAAATAAAGAACTTCCCAAAGCACCATATTGAATAAATTTTCTACGCTTCATTTATTTACTTCTTTAACGTATCCTCGAAGAAAATGATATTAGGACACTCATAATTATTTGCAGAACGAAGACATTCAGCTTCAAGTGCTATGCTCCGAGTTCCTGCTATATCTATTGGCCAGGGAACCAATTCTCCATGACCAAAAGTTTGGGAACCGTACAAATTGCCATCCTTATATACTGATAGGCGCATCATTAATGCACCATCAGCTTTTCCAGCTACACCAAAACGCAGAATCAAAGTTTTAAATGGAGAACTAGCTGTTGGTGGAGTCAATGAGCAAACTACTTGTGTTGGTTCTTTAGCTAAAATTCCACCGCCACTACCAAGCATATAAGTTGCACCCAATACTGCTATAGCCCGAAGTGACTGACGACCTATAGCAACATCTTGATTCATAGCTAAATAGCCACTACCAAAAGGTGCTGTGTTACCTCCTGTTTGCTCACATTTCATCTCTGCAAGCGAAGCGACTCCGCTGGGACGACGTTTTTGAGCCTGCGAAGGATTGGATGTAGCAATTAAAACTCCGAGCGCAATACAAGCAACGGTTAATCTATGTAATCTCATTTTTAAAATAGAGCTTTTTTATACAAAATATCTTATTTTGGATGTTGTAACCACCGAAAAAACCCGGAAAAAGCAAAAAAGAGTGCAAAACGGACACTATAAACTATTAATTTTTTGATTTTATGGCGTTTTTGGTATAAAATAGGCTGATTTTGAAATTAATGCTGCCTGATTTTGCGTCTCAAGTTGAATAGTAAACAAAAAGTGAGCAGTGATTGGTCTGGAAAGTGAGCATTCTGACTACACAGAATATAGACATCAAATCAATCAAGTTCAATTTTATGGTAATCGCCAACATGAAAAATCACGCAAAAAACAGTAAAAAGACTTGGTATCGCTTTGGGTTTGGCAATATAAAAATACTTGCAGGTATCAGCTTATTGGCTTTAAGTCTGACAGTAAGCTTAGTAACTTCAGCACCGAAATACGCCACAGCTTCCGATCATGACGACGGTGAAGTGGATACTAAAGGTCGCAATTTAAATCTCACTGATTTATATGTGTTCCGCGAACAAGACCAAAACCCAGCGGCGCGTCAAGATGACTTGATATTAGTAATGAATACAAATCCGCGATCGCTCGCTCGACAGCAGTATTATTTTAGTACTAATGCTCTCTATGAATTTAAAATCAGTCGAGTTGCCAATCGAGATGCAACCCCCACGGGGAAAGAAGATGTCACTCTCCGCTTTCAATTTGATGAACCTAACAGCAGAGGAGAACAACAATTTAAACTGACATTAGTTACCGATGGTCGTCAGAGAAGCGATACAGGTAGAACTACGCCTCTGAGTACTGACCCGAACAACTCAACTATTAACAACTTATCTTTGGGTGATACTAAAGTCAAAGTCTTTGCTGGACTGCGGGAAGATCCCTTCTTTTTTGATGTCGAACAATTCTTTCGAGTACGTGCAGGTGCTTTGGGTATCGGCCCTGCGGTGGGTTTCCGTCCTGCTAACCAAGCAATTGACTTTGCTAAAGGCTACAACGTCAATTCCATTGTGGTGAGAATTCCCCGCGCGGCTTTAGCAGGAAATACCAATGCTACTACCTTTGATGTCTGGGAAACCATCTCTGTCAAAGACCATCGTAGCGGTAAATTCCAACAATTTGAACGCCTAGCTAGACCGGGAATTAACGAAGGTTTAGTTGTCACCAACGATTTCCTGAATGCATTCAATAGCATTCCGCCAACTGCGGATTTAAGTTCTGCTGCTAAACCTGTGGTAGCAGAAGCGAGAAAGACACTCAAAGCTCTCGGTAATAATGACGAACGTGCTAAAGCTCTCCTTGGTGCATTCCTCCCCGATGTGATGCGCATAGATACTACTGTAGCTAGTGGTTACGCCAATGCCCTCAATACCAAAGGCGCTCCTGTCGCCGGACGTAAACTAACTGATGATGTGATTGATATTACTCTAGGCGTGCTGACTAATGGAGCGGTAACTACTGATAACGTCTCCTACGAAGGCGCTGCTGGTAACCCATCTCAAGGACACCAGCCATTAGTACAGCAATTTCCTTATCTAGCTTTACCTAATTAAGTCAAACCTCACCCACCCAACCTCCCTCTCCTAGGAGGAGAGGGAGGAGTAAGAAAGAATTAAGGGGTTTTCCTGGGCGTATCTCTGCGTTAAAACCATGAACCAAATACAGCTTTTTCATTACAAATTGCCGGTAAAATTTATCTGGCTATTAGTTGCAGCACCAATTGCAACCAGCCTATTCTTTACTATCTCACCTCATTTCAATTCTCAGAAACTGCAAGCACCCTACCGCTACAATTTTTCCCCATCTATACCCGGTACGAGCGATCGCCGTGCGACATTACAACAAGAAATTACTTTTTACCAAGAAAAAGTTCGAGAAAATCCTGATAGTGGTTTGAATTTAACAGCATTAGCTCAAACCTACTTAAAAATGGCTAAGGCTACGGGAGAAAGTAACTGGTATTTATTAGCAGAACAGGCAGCCAAGCGCTCTTTATCTCATTTACCATTCAATAATCAAGGTGCAATTATAGTTTTGGCTCGTGTCGCTCAAGCTAGACATGATTTTACACAAGCCATTCGCCTTGCCGAACAAGTATTAAAATTGCAACCCAGTAACGATAATGCGATCGCTATTTTGGTAACATCAAACCTAGCAATGGGCAACTTACCACCAGCGAAAACCGCCGCCGATCAGCTTGTCAACAAACTTCCCTCCCAAGGTAACTTAACTTTACAAGCTTTAGTATTAGTTGCTCAAGGACAAGACAAAGCTGCAATTGAGACATTCCAATATGCTTTAGCAGCTGAAGAACCGGGAGAACTGGGGACTTCCGCATGGACAAGAGTATTATTAGGTCAATTTTACTACAAACATGGACAGCTAGAATTAGCTGAAAACCTCTACAAAGAAGCCTTACGAATTTTACCGAGGTATCCTCTAGCACTATTGCATTTAGCAGAACTAGAAACCCGCAAAGGAAATTATCAGACAGCAGAAAGCCTCTATGCGCAAGTTTTGCCCAATTCGCAAAAATCAGCCACGATTTTCGACCATGCTGTACTGCGAGGTAAAGCTAAACTTCAGCAATTACAAGGTAACGAAGCAGAAGCGCGTCAACTTTTAAACCAAGCCGAAATTTTACTGCGCCAAGAAAATGCGACAGGACACACCAACGGTTCCTTTGGACATCGGCGAGAGTTAGCGCGATTGTTATTAGAAAAGAATCATCCCCAGGATACAGCAGAGGCTTTATCCCTAATGCAAGCCGAAATTAATATCCGCCGTGATGCGCAAACCTTGGATACCTTAGCTTGGGCTTTGTTGCGTTCTGGACGTTTAGCAGATGCACAAGCGAAAATTCAAGCCGCTTTGCAACTAGGTACAAAAGATGCGGGTATTTTCTACCGTGCAGGGATAATTGCTAAAGCATTGGGAAATAAAGAACAGGCTTTGAATTACGAGAAACTCGCGCAAACCGTTGACCCGACTTTTAACGCACAAGCGCGACTGACATCTGGGTTGGGGTTGGAGAATTTGGGAATTTAGATTTTGGGCGTTGCTGATTGAAAATATTAATTAGTCTCACGCAGAGGCGCAGAGACGCAAAGGTATAAAGAAAAATTTCTCTCTTCTCTCTGCGTCACGGGCAGTTTGCTCAAGTCGGGAAACCCGCCCACGCAACTGCCCTCCTCTGCGTCTCTGCGGTTGAAAAATAATTTTCCCAACTCCTACACAGATTGCTGTATATCAAACTCTCAGAATACTATGAAAACTAACTGGCGCAGATATCGAATTTATCTCATCTCCTTTATCGGAGCATTCTTACTAGCGATCGCTTTCCCTACCCCCAGTCAAGCACATTGGGCAGATTTAGCAGTCGCGGAGGTAACAGTAGAACAGACAAAAACCGGAATTATCTTGACATTTCCTACAGGTTTAGTCGCTTCCGCCGACGATAACCGCGATGGACAACTATCCAATAATGAAGTTACCACACATCAAACAGAACTAGAGAAATTTTTAGGCGATCGCATTCGTCTTATCGACAATCAAGGAGAAGCTGGCAAAATCGCAGTTACATCAGCCGATAATTTACCAGCCAATATCCAGAGTAATACTAACACTCACACCACCCTAGAACTAACTTACACTTGGTCACAACCAGTTACCGGACTCACCATCAACTACGATTTATTTCTGCCAAATGTCCCCACAGCCCGGTGTTTAGCTACTGTAATTCAAGGGGGACACACTCGCAACCTAGTATTTACTCCCGAACAAAAGGAATTTGCTTTAATTGACCATTCTATATGGCAACAAATCAGCAGTTTTATCTTGTTAGGGATTGAACATATTATCACAGGTTACGACCATGTTTTATTTTTGATAAGTTTATTAATGTTAGGCGGTGGTTGGCGTTACCTGCTGAAAGTAGTCACAGCTTTTACTATTTCCCATTCCGTCACCCTGTCATTAGCAGTATTGAATATTGTGACATTACCAGTGCGCTTTGTCGAAAGTGCGATCGCACTGACTATTGTCTATGTAGCAGCAGAAAATTTCTGGCGTAAAGGTGTACGTGGGCGTTGGTTGCTGACATTTATCTTTGGACTCATCCACGGACTGGGTTTTGCTGGAGTTCTCAAAGAAATTCATCTGAGTCAGTCAAACTTGGCTTTATCGCTAGCTAGTTTTAATATTGGTGTAGAGATTGGACAAATTGCGATCGTTTCTATCGCCTTTATAGTGTTGCGTACTATCCAAAAGTATCCTTGGGAATTAAATTTGCGTCGCTTCTTATCTGGTTGTGTCGTCGCTCTGGGATTATTTTGGTTTGTCCAACGAGCTTTTTATTAAGCTAATATAAAATTGATAATAATTTGTACAAACTCAAATAAACAAACTAGGCGACACCTTAAAATACTCACTCAACGCTTTAGCTTGCGCCTTACTAATCGAACGCTTACCATTGACAACCTCAGACACTACACCACTCGAACCAATAATTCCCACTAAATCGGCTTGACGAGTTCCACTTGCTTCCATAATATGCTGAAGAATTTCATGAGGTGCAGATTCTGACATCGGATAATTTTCTGTCTCATACGCTTCAATCAATATCACAAGCAACTTGTGCAAAGCTTGCTCTTCTCTGGTACGATTCTTCTTAAAAGTTAGCTGTTCTACTACTTTTAAAACACGTTCGTACTCTTCTTCTGTTTCTATTGCGACAGGAACAACTTCTGATAAAAGATTGCGATAGCTATGTTGGTCAAAAGTAAGGGTCATTTTTCCATTTATCTTTATCGTATTCGGCGTATGTCAGAAAATACTTGTAATAGACGACCTGGTTTTCGTAGTCAATACCAACAATTAGACGATAATCATTACCTTTAATATTAAATACAGTAAAATTTCCCACTGCTTCTGCATCTCGATAAATTTTTCTCACATCTTCGAGGTTTTGCCAATCTGCCTTCTTAACGGTAGCATACCAGTCTTCTATTTGCTTTTTGACATCAGGAAACTGACTAGTATCAATGCGAAGGTTACGAATGGAAATTAAATGCATTCGTCTTTGGTTGTCTGCGCATATTTATTCATCAATAAAAATCAATTACTTTAATACTCTCATTTTGAGAGTATGATGTCAAGCTCATATAAGCCGTTATGTCTATCAAGAGTCAAAAAGTCCAGAGTCTAAAGCTTTTAGATGCATACTGCAACTACAAACGAATTTTATAGCTGTAGCCAGATATATTAGGACATCAAGCTAAAATAAAACCCTGACAATAAAAGGCTTTCAAGTCTGTCAACAGTCAACAGTCAACAGTCAACAGCTATATCTTGAATTCTTGACCGTTGACTCTTGAATCTTGACTCTTGACTCTTATGATTTATTTTTCAGTTCGTGCATACTTTTCACAACTTTTGTGACTAGGTTTCTGGGTGTAAATCTGACACTTTCTGTGAGAATCTTATTCCTCAACCCAGGAATCACAACTATTTTGTTTGCCATTAAGCTACGATAACCAATTTTGGCTACTCTTTCTGTATCCATCATCCGATTAACACTGGCAATTTTTGAGTCTTCCATCGCCGCTGTTTTTTGAAATTCCGTTGCTGTTGGCCCTGGACAAAGAACAGTGACGCTGACACCTGTACCTTCTAATTCATTAGCAATTGCTTCGGAAAATGATAAGACATAGGCTTTAGTAGCAAAATAAACCGCCATGAGAGGCCCTGGTTGAAAAGCAGCAACTGAGGCAACGTTTAATATTTTTCCATAGCCTTGTTCTACCATATCCTTAAGGAATAACTTTGTTAAATGGGTGAGACTCACTATATTGACCTGTAGCATTTTTAGTTCAGTAGTGAGGTCGGTTTCGGCAAAGACTCCATAAGTACCAAAGCCTGCATTGTTTACCAACACATCAACCTTAATAGATGATTGTTGTAACTCTGTGAAAATTTCTGTGGGCGATGTGGGTATAGATAAATCTTTAGCCAATATTTTTACAAAAATGCTAAATTTTTTGGGGAATTCATCTGCGATTTCATTAAGTTTTTCTTCATTCTTGTCTACTAATACCAAATTGTAATTATTCCGACCAAAAATGTATGCTAATTGGTAGCCAATGCCACTAGCGGCTCCAGTAATTAGAGCAGTTTTTTGACGCTGAATTTTTGGGGTATTATTCATCTCAAAAATATTGTAAATTTAAGTGAGCTAGCATAAATACTCACTAGAATGTAGAGAGTTTTATAAAAGAATTTAAGTTGATAGCTGCTGAGCTATGTTGCCAATTTGGCAATGATTAATCTTTTGAATATATAAGCTATTTATCAAATAAATATTAAATTATGTAAGCTATGTTACGGCACTTTGTATGCCTAGTTTTTATCGCAAATTACGTGTTGTAAGTGGGTGCATATCATGTGCGTTAAATAAGAAGCTTTTAAATAAAAAAATATTTCCATTATCAATTTGTCTATCCTATCACTTGTCAGGCTGGGGATTACCCCTGCCCGACAATTTGGGATAATTTATTTTTTGGTATTCCTTAACTGTAATTGCGATCGCTCTTAAGCAATCCCAAAAATCTGGCGATCGCGTCGTTTCATTAGCTGTGGAAATATTCAGAATGATTTGAATGATGCCTTAATTTCGATGATTTAACCGCCGATTTACGCTCCTTTACGCTAATGCGCTAAATTAGCTGTGTCATGCTACTACTAACTTCATGGTATTTCTGCATTACAGCGCAGTACTTATGTAAAGATCAGTGTTTAACCGGACACGATAATATATCCTAACGAGCGCATTCCAAAAGTAGTAGGACAGCAACTAATTTTAATCGCTGTCCTACAAATGCGCTCTTAATTATTTGAGCTTTTTTTAGCCAGGAATCAACACCGTATCAATAACATGAATCACACCGTTATCAGCTTCAACATCTGGTGTAACAACGTTAGCGTCATTTATTTTCACTCCGCCATTAGATGCGTCAATTTGTACGCTGCTACCTTCAACAGTTGGAGCTGAGTCCAAATTGACCACATCTGCTGCCAGTACTTTACCTGAGACAACATGATAAGTCAGGATTTTCGTCAGTTGTGGAATGTCCTGGAGCAATGAGTCTACTGTCCCTGCGGGTAGCTTAGAAAATGCCTCGTCAGTAGGTGCAAAGACCGTAAATGGACCTTGTCCCTTGAGGGTATCCACTAAGCCAGCAGCTTGGACTGCCGCCACTAAAGTATTAAAGGAACCAGCATTAACAGCAGTATCAACGATGTCAGCCATATGTTTGAAAAATTTCCGTATATTTCATTACAAAAATATACTTTTATTCATATATTTACAATCTACCCTGAGATAGGTTAAGTGCTGTTAATTACTTGATATTTACACTAGAAAATTCAGTCATGACTATAACTTAGGCATTGACAAAATAGAGAGATAATGTATTACAGCAGTTTTCATATGAATAGACCACAGTGAGCAAACCAACCCTAAGCATCGTCGGATGAAATTTGCTCATTTACAATGTCACTTGTCCTTTCTCTCGATAGCGACAGATTAACCTTTTAATACCAATTTGAAAAAAGAATGCGACAGATGGTAGGGGCACCGCAGTGCCGTGCCCTCTAGAATATATTGATGTGTCGCCAACATTATTTGAATTGGTATAACAAATGATAAGCTGACTTGAAAGCGGTCAGCAATTTGTCTTTGTGACCCTATAATTATAATCCTTTAACCTGGCGCTAGCTATTTCTTAACGTTACCAGGATAACTTGAGCTACTGAAATAGATATTAATAGGTGTGACTGAATATGAGGATAAAATTCAACCTCTGATTCTCTGCGACTCTGCGTGAGAATTCATGTATTTCACTCAGAAAAACTCATAATTCTCTCAAGTTTATAGTTTATCGCTTTAAATAATCTCTCTTATTCTCTAAATCTAGAATTTACCTCAAAGCATTCTATGGTAACTACCAACACAATTCGCTTTTCCCAATTCAATGCTTCCCTAAACCGTAATGCTGATGGTCAGCTAATCACTGATTTATCTACACCTAATAATGCTCAGGCGAAAGCTGTTGCAGAAATTATCCAGCGCAACAATCCTGATATATTATTAGTTAATGAGTTCGATTACGTCAAAGTCAATCCTTTAGAGGCGGTTCAATTATTCCAGCAAAATTACCTAGCTGTTAGCCAAAATGGTGCAACTGGTGTTAATTATCCCTACTTTTATATTGCTCCTAGTAATACAGGAATTGCTTCGGGATTTGATTTAAATAATGACGGTCAAGTTGTCACTACCCCAGGCGCATCCGGATACGGCGATGATGCTTTTGGATTTGGTAATTTTCCTGGTCAATATGGGATGTTGCTACTTTCCAAATATCCTATTGATACTGCGAATATCCGCACCTTCCAAAATTTTCTGTGGAAGGATATGCCAAATTCTTTACTTTCTACTATCTCCACTCCCAATTCTAATACTCCTTGGTATTCACCAGAGGAACAAAACGCTTTACGCCTTTCTTCTAAAAATCATTGGGATGTTCCAATTAAAATTAACGGCGAGACAATTCACGTTCTCGTGAGTCATCCTACACCACCAACCTTTGACGGAACTGAAGACCGCAACGGTAAGCGCAATCATGATGAGATTCGCTTGTGGGCAGATTATATCACCCCAGGTAAAGGCGATTACATCTATGATGATGCAGGTAAAAAAGGCGGGATTACTGCTGGTTCGCGGTTTGTGATTATGGGTGACCAAAATGCAGACCCGGTAGATGGTGATAGTTATGACAACGCTATTCGTCAACTATTACAGCATTCTGGTATCAATACTAATGTCATTCCTACTAGTCCCGGCGCATCGCAACAAGCAGCCTTACAGGGTGGTGCAAACGTTAACCAAAAGGGTAATGCTAATTTTGATACCGCAGACTTTCCTGATACTGCACCCGGTAATTTGCGGACTGACTATGTTTTACCTTCGGCTGATTTAACTATTAGCAATTCCGCAGTGTTCTGGCCTGTAAATACTGACCCGAATTTTCCTTTGGTAGGTACTTTTCCCTTCCCTAGTTCCGACCATCGTTTAGTATATGCAGATGTGGAAGTGGGAGCAACGACAGCAGGGAAAACGATTCCCGATATCGGATTTTTGGGACAAACTACATTACCTACAGGCTTTATTCCCCCTGGTGCTGCGGGAACGGTAAATGGAGTACAAACTGCGTTAGGTGGGTTGTCTGGTGTCGCCTATGATGCAGCTAAAAACCAGTTTTACGCAATCTCTGACGATCGCTCTCAAATTGCTCCCGCCCGATTTTATACTTTTACTAGCGACCCTGCAAATATTGCCACAACTGGAGCGACTTTTACCAATGTTACGCCGCTAAAAGATGCTAACGGCAATTTCTTTGCTAGCAACAGTCTTGATCCAGAAGGGATTGCATTAACTAACAATGGTACAGTTTTCATCTCCTCTGAGGGTGAAGTGAATCCTAGTGCGGGTAGGGTGACTAATCCCTTTATTAAAGAATTTTCCCTGACTACAGGGCAAGAAGTTCGCAGTTTAGCTGTCCCCAAGAAGTTTTTACCAGTTATAGATACTAGCAATACCCAAACCGCAGGTGTATATAATAACCTGGCGTTTGAAAGCCTGACAATTACACCTGATCAAAAAACTCTGTTCACCGCCACGGAAAACGCTTTATTGCAAGATGGGTCGAGAGTTACCACGACAACAGGTAGCAGATCGCGGATTTTGCAATATAATTTGGTAACGGGACAGCCAGAAAAGGAATATCTCTACATTACAGATGCATCTGTCACACCAAACCCAACTACAGGCTTTAGTGATAACGGTTTGGTGGATTTATTGGCTATTGATAATCGTGGTACATTACTAGCTGTAGAACGTTCTTTTGCACAGGGTTTTGGGAACGAGATTAAAATCTACGAAATTTCCCTACAAGGTGCAACTGATATCAGCAGTATCGACTCACTCAGCAGTTTCAGCGAAACTCAATTAGCTGCTATTCAACCAGCCCAAAAGCGGCTAGTGTTGAATTTAAATGACCTAAATCTACCAACTGACCCCAATCATCCGATTACAGGGACAGATAACATCGAGGGTATAGCCTTCGGTCCGAAATTAGCGGATGGTCGTCAATCGATTGTTTTGGTGAGTGATAACAACTTTGGTGCAACTCAATATACCCAAATCTTGACTTTGGATGCAGATTTAGTCCCTACCGCCGCGCCGAGAGTTGAAACTCGTCCTGACTTATTTGACGATGAGACATTACCAACAGATCAGCGGGCTGATGCTGATGACCCAGCTATCTATATTAATGCTAATAATACTGCTGATAGCTTAGTTCTGACCTCAGTCAAAAATGCCGGACTGCGGGTGTATGACTTATCTGGTAAACTATTGCAAGAAGTGAATCCTGGCGGTATTCGCTACAACAACATTGATTTGCAATATGGTTTTGAATTAGGTAACGAAAAAATAGATATTGCGGTAGCGAGCGATCGCGGTAATGATAAACTAGCAATATTCAAGATTAACCCCAATCCTAGCACCCTTGGTAAGTATTTAGAAGAGATTAGCGATCGCAGTCTTGGGACTATTTTCCAAGCACCACCCTTTTTTGCTCCCTACTCCTCATCTTCTCGCAGTGCTTACGGGTTAGCTTTATATCGTAGTCCCATCACCAATGATTACTATGTCTTTACCAGTCGTCGGGAAACTGGAGATATCGCCCAGTTCAAACTGATTGACAAAGGTAATGGCAAAATTGGGGCGCAACGAGTACGAGAGTTTACTATTCCTTCCCCCTCCGATCCCGAACGTTCAGCCCAAACAGAGGGAATGGTTGTAGACCAAGAAACCGGTTTCCTCTATATTGGTCAAGAAGATGTAGGTATTTGGAAATTTTCAGCAGAACCCAACAGTGGTAAAACTGGTAAGTTAATTGATCGAGTTAAAGCTTTAGGTGGTAGTCACCTCATCGATGATGTGGAAGGATTGACTATCTACTACGGTAAAAATGGCACAGGCTATCTATTAGCATCTAGCCAAGGTGATAATACCTTCGTTGCTTACACCCGTGAAGGAAATAATGATTATTTAGGTAACTTTGCAATTGGTAGTAATGGGGGAATTGATAGTGTACAAGAATCAGATGGTGCAGATGTTGTTAACGTACCTTTAGGTTCCAACTTCCCCTACGGTTTATTTGTGACTCAAGATGGTAACAATGAACCAGCTAAAATAGTTAGCGATGGCGATGAAACAGAGAATATCAACTCTAATTTCAAATTAGTACCTTGGGAAAATATCGCTAACGCCTTCCCCACTCCTTTAAATATTGACACCAATAGTTACAATCCGCGTCATCCTGTTGCGCAACCCAAACTAACTATATATGACTTTGAAAATTTACCAAAGTTAGGCACAACTTCCAAAGGTGACGATATTTTCTTAGGTGGTTTTTCTGGGTTGTACTTCCAAGGAATTGCACCTAACGGTAATCTCCGATTTGTTACGAATACAGATAGAGGCCCCAATGGTGATTCTGTTGGTGCAAATAGACCATTTTACTTACCCGATTTCCAACCAGAAATCGTCAGCTTTGAACTTAACCGTAGTACCGGTGAGATTACAATTACCAAGCGAACAGAGTTATTCCGCCCTGATGGTACAACGCCGTTAACCGGACTCCCAAATTTGCAAGCTGGGGCGAATGGTACAGCCTATACAGATGAAATAGGCGTTGATTTAGATAATAAACCTCTACCTAACGATCCTTTAGGTGCAGATTTAGAGGGAATTGTTGTAGCAGAAAATGGTGATTATTGGATGGTGGATGAATACCGTCCCGCAATTTACCACTTTGATAGTAACGGTAAATTAATTGATAGATTCATCCCCAAAGGAACTGCAACTGCACCCAATCCAGATCAAAGTGTGGGAACTTTTGGAACTGAAGTATTACCAGAAGTTTACGCCCAGCGCCGCAACAATCGGGGATTTGAAGCCGTGGCTTTAGAAGGTTCTAAACTCTACGCCTTTATTCAAAGTCCAATTGATAACCCTGATGTCGCTAATGACGGAACTTCTAAAGCCTCTCGCAATCTGAGAATTTTAGAATTTGATATCAAAAGCAACCAGGTAACAGGCGAATATTTATATTTTCTAGAAGGTTTACCAGGAACTGACAAAATTGGTGATGCAGTTTCTCTTGGTAACGGTAAATTTGCAGTTGTAGAACGAGATGATAATGGTACATCCGCTAGTAACAAATTAATCTACCAAATTGATTTGACAGGCGCAACCAATATCAATAATTCTACTAACTTTACATTGCCAGATGGCAAGACAATTGAACAACTAACTCCGGCTGAATTAGCGACTGCAAAAATTACTTCTGTGAGCAAAAGCTTAATAGCTAATGCTGCACAGTTGGGTTACATCGGCGGAGAAAAATTGGAGGGTTTAGCATTAGTTGCACCCAACACTTTGGCTTTACTTAATGACAATGATTTTAACGTTACTGGTAACACCCCTGCTGAAAGATTGGGAATTTTGGAATTACCTAATAACCTGACGGTTGTTAAACCTAATATCCAATTTGGTTCTAGCAACAGCGATAATATTACACTTCAGCCCGGTCAAACCCTATTCACAGGAAACGGTGCAGATATTGTCGAAGCTACCACAGAAAATACCATCGACACTGGTAACGGTGATGACACAGTATTTACAGGTAGTGACTCTTCAGTATCAACGGGTAATGGTAATGATCAAGTCTTTGTTGGTGCGAATGAACCTGCGAAAAATACTGTTGTTGATGGTGGTGCGGGTAACGATGAACTCACCGTAGTTGAAGCTAGTGGTAGCAATAATTTATTTGGGGCTGCTGGTTCTGATACCCTGAAAGTGGTTGAAGGTTCTGGTCAATTCCTCTTTGGTGGTTCAGGTAACGACACTCTCACCAGTAAGGGGAATAATAACCGACTTTATGCAGGTTCCGGCGATGACAAACTTTTTGCTAACACCAATGACATCCTAGTTGGTGGCGATGGTGATGATGTGTTATTTGCTGGACAAGGAGGTGCTAACCGCCTGACTGGTGGCGCTGGTATCGATCAATTCTGGATTGCAAATGCTAGTCTCCCAACTAGCAAGAACATTGTCACCGACTTTACCCCAGGAATTGACGTAATTGGACTTGGCGGTATTGGAATCACAAAGTTCAGTGACCTAACTTTATTGCAGCAGGGTAGTGATACCTTAGTGAAAAACGGCAGTTCAGAGTTAGCTTTATTACTGGGAATTACAGCAAATACCCTCAGCGCTCATAATTTTACCTTCATCGCCTAAAGTCAATCAGTGCGCTTGAGATCCTCGACTTCCCCTCACCCTATAAGGGTGGGGCTAAACAAACAAAGCCTGCGAAGGCAGGCTAATTATATGCATCTTCATCAAGAATTGGTGTGAGAATTAATCTTTTGTTCCATTCACCTTATTTTTTTCTTAACCTGGCGATGAAAATATTAAACAGACTAATTTAGTTGGGTATATTTTAACTATTTGTTTTATCTAACTTAGATTTTTCTTAATCTTGCCATGAAAATATTATTAGCGATATGCAATCATTCAACATTCGTGAAAAGTTAATATTTTGGTAAATTAGGTAATGCCTATCTTACTAGAAAATTTTCACTAAAAAGCTTTAGTGACATGTCAACTATGGTGAGGTTTGATAGCTAATTTTTCAAAGTTAATTATTTCTTTGAACCAAAAAAATATTAGTTTTGCCATCACTATATTAATTGGGAAATTTCACTAAAGCTAATACCAATTTTCCCTGAATATGCACTTAATTTTTCAAGTAACCGCCTTATCTGCGAGAGGCTTGCGCCAACGCGCAGCGGACTTACCAGAAGAGCGCTCAGAACGCCAAGGAAGATAAGGATAATTATTGAGTGCAAGTTTACGGAGAATAGGTATCAGACCATTTCATACAGTTCAAAACACGGAGATTCTCTTTCATGGCTAAGAATGTCATCATTATGATTGGGGATGGTATGGGCTGGGAAATGGCTCGTGCTGCATCCATATATAAAGAGATTCAAAATGGTAAGACAGGTGCTACTCTCAGTGATTTTTATACAGAGGGTAAGGGTGAAGGACTCAACTTTCAAACACTCCAAGGCTACGGTTTAGTAACTACTTACGGTACAACGATCGCGGATAGTAATGGAGTATATAGTACTGGTAACTCAGCTCTAGATGGTACTAATCCCCTCACTGGAGCCAGTTCTGTTCGCCCTGGTTTCCAATTTGACCCAACTTTTAACCCAGGTAATACCCCAACAGGTGGTGCAAAAGTTAGTGATGGTGCTGTTGGTAACTTGGTAGGTTATGACCCTGCCAAAGGTGGTGTTAATCCTTGGACTCCTGGTAGTGACCCGGAATATATCAAATACAGCTATCCTGACTCTGCAAATACCGCTACTACTCTCTACACTGGGGTCAAAAGCTACAACAACGCTATTGGTGTTGATATTTTTGAAGACCCTCTAGAAACGATTCTCAAAACTGCAAACGAAGTTGGGAAATCAACCGGTTTGGTGACTTCAGTTCCCATCGACCATGCAACGCCTGGTGCGGCGGCGGCTAACGTTAACCGTCGTAGCAAGTATGATGCTGACTATCCGGCATTAGACAACATTCTGCAACAAGAACTGCGGGTATATCAACCAACAGTCATCCTTGGTGGTGGTCATCCACTCTCTGCGCCTGGAGACTTATTACCAACAGGAGTTGAGCCAAATACTAGCAATGAATTTATCAGCAAATCTACTTACACAGAACTCAGCACTAAACCCACTGATAACGTTTACGGTTACACCTTTTTAGAACGAGGTGAGGATGCAGCTAAGACACTAGCTGAAACTGCGGCGAAACTCGATCCCGAAAAAGGCGATCGCCTTTTAGGTCTGTATGGTGCGCGTGGTCAAAATGGTAATTTACCTGTAAGTTCTGCTAACGGCGACTACAGCACCACCGGCTTAGATATGTTCAGCGTTTTCACCAACAAAGGTGATGACACCAAAGTGGATACCAAGCGTCCACTGCTTCCAGGGGAGACGGATGCGTCTTTTATTGCCAAAGAGGTTAACGAAAACCCCACCCTCAAAGACTTGACAAGTGCGGCATTAAATGTGTTAGAGAAAGACCCCGACGGGTTCTGGTTGATGGTTGAAGGTGGTGATATTGATTGGTCTGCCCATGATGACAACATGGACAACCTCATCGGTACCATGCAGGACTTTGACAAAGCAGTTGGCTCAACAATTGACTGGATCGATAAAAATGGTGGTTGGGAAGACAATCTCTTAATCGTTACCGCAGATCACGATCACTATCTAACTCTCAATGGTGACTTTCCGACTTTAATATCAACTAAAGGTGCTGAGGCGTTAACCAACCTGGATAAGCCTGGGGAAGTTGGACATTACTGGGGTTCCGATCCCAATGTCAAATATGGCTGGGGAAGTCACGCCAACCGCCCAGTTCCTGTTTACTACCAAGGTGCGGGTTCAGAAGTTCTCACTAGTTTGGTAGGTAAAGGGTATGAAGCCTACGGATCTCAGATTCCGGGAATTGCGGGTTTAAACGATCAAACCCACATTTACCAAACCATGTTTGCTGCAATTGTGCCCAAAGTTGAGTTAGTTGGTTTTGCTTCTCTTCCTGCTGATACCTTTAGTGAGGGGCCTGCTTCTGGTAGCAAGATTTCCGCCAATGGGAGAACCGGGCCTTTCCCAGGACAACCAGTACAAGGTTTGAGTGGCGTACAATTCGCTAACAGTAACTCTTTCTACTTCCTTTCAGACAATGGTTACGGCGCTAAAGATAACAGTGCAGATTTTCTGCTGCGTATCCAACGTTTAGACCCGAATTTTAAGGGAGCAGAAAATGGTGATGGTAGCGTTAAAGTTTTAGACTACATCCAACTATCTGACCCAGATAAAAAGGTTCCTTTCAAAATTACGAATGAAGGAACTAGTGAAAGATTCCTCACCGGTGCAGACTTTGATGTCGAGTCATTAATCGTTGATAAAGACGGTAGCTTCTGGATCGGGGAAGAGTTTGGCCCCTATCTCTTACATTTTGATCGCTCTGGTAAATTATTAGAAGCTCCCATTGCCACACCCGACGAATTCAAGACTTTAGACGGTAAAGCACCGAAAGTTCTTGGTCATAGAGGTGCAAGTGGCTTTCGCCCAGAGCATACCCTGGAATCATATAAACTAGCAATCGAGCAAGGCGCTGACTTTATTGAACCTGACTTGGTAGTTACCAAAGATGGTGTGCTAATTGCTCGTCATGAACCAGCTTTAGCAATTTTAAACGCTGATGGTACTGTAAATACTGGCAATACAACCACAAATGTAGCTGAGATTGCCAAATTTAGCGATCGCAAGAAAACAGTCAATTTGGATGGAAACCAAGTTACAGGTTGGTTTGCAGAAGATTTCACCTTAGCGGAAATTAAAGAACTACGCGCCATCGAACGTTTATCTTTCCGCGATCAATCCTACAACGGTCAATTTGAAATTCCTACCTTGAAGGAAATCATTGACTTAGTTAAGGATGTGGAAGCGAAGACAGGTAAAAAGATTGGTATCTATCCAGAAACAAAGCATCCAACTTATTCTGCTAGTGAAGCCACATACGTAGGCACTGACACCAAGATTAACCGGAATTTGGGTCAGATACTCATCGATACCCTCAAAGCCGAGAACTTCACCGATCCTAGCCGCATTTTCATCCAGTCTTTTGAAGTCGGAAACCTTAAGGAACTGCATGATACAATCATGCCTGCTGCTGGGGTTGATATCCCACTTGTGCAACTTCTCGATGCCAGCGATATCGATATCAACGGTAAAATCATCGAAAGTCAGCCTTACGATTTAAAAGTGAGTGGTGACAAACGCACATACGGCGATTTGCGCACCCCAGAAGGCTTAGCAGAAATTGCCAAATACGCTGATGGTATTGGCCCTTGGAAACGGATGATTGTCAGCGTCAAAGGTACTGATGCTAATAATGATGGCAAAGCAGATGATGTTAATGGGGATGGGGCTGTAAATGATGCTGACAAAACAACTTTAGCTCCTACTACCTTAGTCCAAGACGCTCACACAGCAGGTTTGCAGGTTCACCCCTACACCTTCCGCAATGAAGATAGATACCTCGCAGCCGATTACAAAGGTAATCCAGAACTAGAGTTTCAGCAGTTCATCCAACTTGGTGTGGATGCATTCTTTACAGACTTCCCAATTACAGGAGATAAAGTCAGAGATCAACTGAGCGATCCTCAAAATAATATAGTGCGATCGCCCCAAAATCCTGATGTTCTCTCTGGAAAGGCTGTTGCTAACTTAGGCGGCTCTAAAGGCTTTGAAGGTGGCGCAATCAACGCCAGCAAAACCAAGCTCTATATGCTGTTAGAGGGAACAGTTCAGGGTGATCCAACTGGTGCTTTGCGGATTAACGAATTTGACATTGCTAGCCGCAAATACACTGATAATAAGCTTTACTACAAACTGGATAATCCCGCAAATGCGATCGGCGATTTCACAGTTGTGAATGACAATGAATACTTAGTTGTAGAACGGGATGGCGGTCAGGGAGATACTGCTAAATTCAAGCGGATCTATAAAGTAGACCTGTCTAAAACTGATGCTAATGGCTATGTAGAAAAACTACAAATTGCCGACCTGTTAAACATCCAAGACCCCAATGACTTAAATGGTGATGGTAAGACAACTTTTGACTTCCCATTTGTCACCATTGAAAATGTCTTAGTTATTGACAAAGATACCATTTTGGTAGCTAATGACAACAACTATCCTTTCTCCACAGGTCGTCCGGGAAATGATCCGCAAAATCCCAAAATCGACAACAACGAAATTCTGCTGCTAAAGTTGGAAAAACCGCTTAATTTGGCTCCTGGTGTAGGTCAACCAAAAGCTGAAGAAATTAAATTTGGTTCTACTTCCAGCGATGATATTACCACTCAGCCAAATCAAACTGTATTCACAGGTGATGGCGCAGATTATGTTGATGCTAACAAAGGTAATACAGTTGTGACCGGTAATGGTGATGACACTGTATTAGCAGGTAGTGACTCTTCTGTTTCTACTGGCGCAGGTAGTGACCAAGTAGTAATTGGTGCTAATGGTTCTGTTAGCAATATCAATGCTGATGCTGGTAATGGTAACGATGAAGTCACCGTAGTAGAAGCTAGTGGTAGCAATAACTTATTTGGTGGCGCAGGTTCTGATACTTTGCAAGTAGTTGAAGGTTCGCGTCAATTCCTCTTTGGTGGTTCCGGTAACGATACCATCACTAGTAATGGGAACAATAACCGACTTTACGGTGGTTCCGGTGATGACAAGCTCATTTCTAACGTCAATGACACCCTAGTTGGTGGCGATGGTGATGATGTGTTATTTGCTGGTTCTGGTGGTGGTAACCGCTTGACTGGTGGCGCTGGTATCGATCAATTCTGGATTGCTAATGCTAGTCTTCCTACTAGCAAAAACATTGTCACTGACTTTACCGCCGGAATTGATGTTATTGGACTAGGTGGTATTGGCGTAACTAAGTTCAGTGACCTGACGCTATTGCAACAGGGTAGTGATACTTTAGTGAAAGTAGGCAGTTCAGAGTTAGTTTCATTGTTAGGAATTACCTCTACTACCCTCACTGCAAATAACTTTGCTTTTGCATAGTGCAGTGATTTTTAATCAAGGTATTTGCAGCAAAAATTCAACAATCAAAATTAGTTATAATTTGTTGAGGCTGTACTAATTTTTCTCATTGAGGGGGTGTTCATCCCTCTCTTTTTTTATCTGTTGTTAACTAATCCTTAATATTTAAGCCATAAAAGATAAAAACAGATTTTTGCCTCTATCCTATAGAAGATTTTTCCGATTTTTCTGGACTTAAGCACAGGTCACATAAAATCAAACCGCAGAGGACACAGAGTAAACAGAGGAATAAGAGTTTGAGATATTTTTTGCGTAAGTCCTACTTTTATAATTTGCAATTTTTCTTATTAGCTCGCATATATAAGCATCTACGTATCTGATACAGTTATGAATATGTTATTTTCTAAAAGTCATATTTATAACCTTAACTTGCCGATAACCTTTCTTCAGTCTTGAAAGATTATCCTTGTATGTAGTTGCTAAAAATACAGCGTTTTAATTAACCACAATCATAAGTTGTGGAGCTAGAGCATTTTGTCACCAAATACTAATTCTGTAGAGTAAAAAATCAATTTTAAATAGGAAGTGGCAATTAATTAATAACATATTCCCATGAAGGTGTTTTTCTAAAAACTGGAAAAGCTCACAGATATTTAAATGGAGTCAATACTCATTTTTATCTGACTTTTTCCCCTAACGTGATTGAAGTTGAATAAACAATAAATTTTCTACAACACCTTAATAGGACTAAATGTTAGTAAGCCAATCTCCCTATTAATTGCAGAACTAAATACTTAAGGAGTAGTAGACATGGCTGGTACAAACAGCAACGGTAGAAATGTCATTATTTTTGTTGCGGATGGATTGCGAAACGGTTCTGTAAATCCAATTGATACTCCAACTTTATATAGTATTCGTCAGCAAGGGGTTAATTTTACCAATAGCCATTCGCTATTTCCTACTTTTACCACCCCGAATGCTTCTGCGATCGCCACTGGACATTATCTGGGTGACACAGGCGACTTCAGCAACACTGTCTATACTGGTTATCCAGTAATTAACGCCAATGGTAATGTCACACCATTTATTGAAAATGATCCGGTTCTGGCTGATATCAATGCCAATTCCAATCTTGCCGATCCAGATACCAGCTTCAGCAAAAATAACTTTCTCACGGAAGAGTCACTTCTAGCTTATGCCCGCGCTAATGGTTATTCTACAGCTGCGATCGGTAAGCTGGGGCCTGTAGCGATTCAAGATGTCACTCAAGATAACCGAACTGGTGGAACTGCAACTGCGAATATTACGCCTAAGACTGTCATTATTGATGACAGCACGTATATTAACACCATTGCCAACGCTACCAATCCTCCTGTTAACGCTGTTGGTTCACAAAGTGCGATTCCATTGAACCAAGCGATCGCAACTGACTTGAACAATGCGGGTTTGATCGGTCAAAATGTTCCTGGTACGACTACTGTAGCCACTACTGTCGGCAGCATTAGAAGCAATCAGCCTGCGGGGAACTTGACAACAGCTGGAACCCTGAACCCTAATGCCCAACAACAGCAATACTTTGCAGATGCTACCACCAAAGCTGTCCTACCTCAGTTTGTTGATGATATCGCTAACAAAAATTCCCAAGGATTTGCCGTAGTCTATTGGTCTAGAGATCCTGATGGTACTCAACATAACAATGGTGATGCCTTCAACCCAGCCGATCCTGGCAACAACTCCCTCACCATTGGCATCAATGGCCCTACATCCAAAAAAGGTATTCAAGATGCTGATGCCAACTTAAAGCAGATTATTGATTATCTGAAAGCGACACCCGACCCTGCAAATCCTGGTCATACCCTCTACGAAAACACAGATATCTTTGTGACAGCCGATCACGGGTTTTCCACAATCAGTAAGCAGGCTGTCGGAGTAAAATTTGATGCCGCAGGTACACCAACCTACATCAACACCACTAGCTATGCTGCTTCCCTGAACTATTACACAGTAGATGCTACTACTGGTGTTAAGACTCCTACTGTTCACGCTGGATTTTTACCCCCCGGTTTTGTAGCGATCGACCTCGCCCATGACCTCGGATCGACTCTCTACGATCCCAATAAACCCACAGCCCCCGTTACTACCAGCAATATCAATAATATTCAGTACGCCGTAGTTGATCCAAGCGCAGGTCAAAACCCTCTCAGTGGCAATGGTGTTATTGGTGGTAACGGTTCAGTTGTCAATGGTGTTATTGACCCTAAGACCCAAGTCGTAGTTGCTGCGAATGGTGGCTCTGATTTACTTTATGTTCCCAGCAAAGATAAAACCTTAGTCGCTAAGATTGTTTCATTCTTGGCACAAAAAGATTACATCAGTGGTATTTTTACCGATGATGCTTTTGGTGATATTCCTGGGGCGCTTAAACTCAGCACGATTGGGCTAGTAGGGACTTCAGAACTTCCTACCCCTTCGATTGTTATTAACTTCAAAACCTTTAGCACTAACCCGAATAATCCTAACGATCCTCAAGCGCAAGTAGAAGTTGCCGACACTACTCTCCAGCAAGGACAAGGGATGCATGGTAGTTTTGGTCGCGGTGATACTTTCAATAACATGGAAGCGATCGGCCCTGACTTTAAAACAGGTTATGTAGACTCTGCACCTGTAAGTAATGCTGATGTCACGCCTACACTCGCCAAAATACTGGGGTGGAACATTCCCAGCATTGGAGATTTAAAAGGTCGGGCAATTACAGAGGCGCTGGTAGGAGGAACTGATACAGTTACCTCTACTAAAGGAACTTTAAGGTCTGAACCATCTGCTAACGGTCAAGCAACAATTCTCAATTATCAAAGTGTAGGTGATACTCAATACTTCACTGCCGCAGGATTTAGCGATCGCACTGTGGGATTGAATGCAGTACAATTAGACCTGCAATTTGGTTCTAGTAACAGCGATGATGTCACCTCTAAGCCAGGACAAACCTTATTTACAGGTGATGGTGCAGATACGGTAGATTCAACCAACAACAACACAATTATTACTGGAAATGGTGATGATAGCGTATTTACAGGTAGTAATTCTACTGTAAACAGTGGTGATGGTAATGACCAAGCCTTAGTGGGTGTTAATGGTTCGGCTAGCAATACCACTGTTGATGGTGGCACAGGTAACGATGAAATCACCGTAGTCGAAGCTGGTGGTAGTAATAACCTCTTTGGCGGTGCAGGTTCTGATACTCTGCAAGTAGTTGAAGGTTCAGGTCAATTCCTCTTCGGCGGTTCTGGAAACGATACCATCACTAGTAACGGCAGCAATAACCGACTCTATGGTGGTTCTGGGGATGATAAACTCTTCTCCAGCGTCAATGATTCCCTTTTTGGTGGTGATGGTGATGATGTGTTATTTGCTGGTCAAGGAGGTGGTAACCGCTTGACTGGTGGTGTTGGTGCTGACCAATTCTGGATTGCTAATGCGAGCCTTCCTACTAGCAAGAATATTGTCACCGACTTTAACCCAGGATTTGATGTGATTGGCATTGGTGGTATTAGTGGAGTGACTAAATTTAGTGACCTGACGCTATTAAAACAAGGTAACGACACTTTGGTAAAAGCTGGAAGTACTGAATTAGCTGCATTAGTTGGACTGACCGACCGTACCCTGACTGCAAATAACTTTGTTTTCTCGTGAGTGTGGTGTCAGGAGAAAGTTATTACAGTTAAATCTAACAACCAAATTTAGTTAGGCTGTACTAATTTTCTAATAGCGAGGAAGTATTACTTCCTCGCTTTTTCTATCTATATACTTAGTTATAAAATGAACACACTTTAATTATTTGATAACCTTTTAATAATTGATTTTTAACTTAATCATGAGTTTATATTTATTAGGATTAGCGCTTAATCAAAACCTTATAAACTTACCTGAGATTATTTGTAAATAGATAAAATACTACGTTAAAAAATGTTGTAAGAATATAGTTATCAGCCCCAAAAAATATCTCTTAAAAGATAAAAAATATCTACCTCTAAATGGTATCAAGCTAAAAATTAGCACTTAAACCATTTGGAGAAAATTTGTGTCTCAAAATATGGTCTAGGTAAAAACATAATTTATGATTATCAACGGAACTGCAAATCAAGATGAGTTATATGCTCAAAAAGATGATCAATTATTTGGTTTTGAAGGAGATGACATACTCGATTCCTCCAACAGTCAAGGTAATAATTTGCTTGATGGTTGTTCTGGTAATGACCGACTTTTTGGCAACAATAACGATACTTTAAGAGGTGGTATTGGCAAAGATGATTTATTTGCTGTCGGGAGTGTAGGCTTTAATATCCTGGAAGGTGGCGAAGAAAGCGATCGCCTTTTTGTTGTCGAGGGTAGTCATAACAAACTCGATGGCGGTGCTGGTAATGATTTTCTCAATGCATCCAATCCTACAGGTAACAATAGCCTAGAGGGTGGCTCTGGCGATGATCGGCTGATTGGGGGATTAAATAGCGATCGCTTATTTGGTGGTGCTGGTGATGATTCACTATTCGCGGGTATAAACGGCAGCCAGTTTACAGGCTATACGGGGAGAGACCGCTTTTATCTTACTAGTGCTGCGGTTCCAGATGTGCCTGTAGAAGTATTCGATTTTACTAAGAGTGAAGATAAAGTTATCATTGCTGGCATCCCAGAGGTGCAGAGATTCCAAGATTTAAAAATAGAGCAAATCTTGGTCAATGGTCAACCAGGGCCGGATACATCGATTAAAGCCACAATTAATGGTGAGTTAAAAGAATTAGGGATTTTAAGGAATGTCCAAGCTAATAGTCTGACAGCAGATGACTTCGACTTTTCTGATACAAGCGATGGTACAGGCGATACTAATGCAGGTATTACCATTACCCAGACTGATGGTAGTACGAAAGTCAGCGAAGGTGGAGCAGGCGATCGCTATTCGGTGGTACTCCAAAGCAAACCCCAGTCTGATGTGACGATAGCGATTAAAAACGGGAAACAAACTAAAACCAGTGCAAATACTCTCACCTTCACCCCACAGAACTGGAATATCGGACAAGAGGTGACGGTAACAGCTTTTGATGATGCAATTGTCGAAGGAAATCACAGCGACATTATCCAACATACAGCTAGCAGTACCGATGGCAACTATAATGGCATTGCGATTAATCCTGTAGACGTTAGCATTACTGACAACGATATTCCCTTGGCGAAGACTGTTGATAATGATGTCTTCACTATTAAAGGTGAAAGCGATCGCGCCAGATTGCAAGTAACCCTCACAGGACATAGTTCTAAATTGGTGAATGAACTGGGGGTATATGTTGTTGATGATGCTCAAGGTAGAATTAACGGTATTGCGCCGGGTGCAGCAGGTTATGCGCAAGCTGCTTTAGAACGTGCTAGGGTAATTTTTTCTGCGATCGCCAAAGTTCCTAATGGATTTAGTACGAACAATGTTAAAAGTTTGCTGGAATTCAACTCTGGTGAAAACTTAAGATTTTATTTAGTGAAAAACAGCACAATTGATGCTGTAAAATCGGGAATTGCTCCCATTACAAACGTACTTTTTTCTAGTACGACGACACAGAAAATTACAGACTTAGGCGCTGATGGCTTCTCCCTAGCTTGGGAGGATGGTTCTGGGAATAATACCAATAGCTTTCAAGATTTGGTAGTGAAGATTCAAACAACAAATGATCCATTATCTCTGGGGACAAATTTGCAAAGTCAATCCCAAGGAGAATTTATTGATTTACGAGGTGTGACGCAACAAGTCAAAGCTGATTTTGTAGTTAATCGCGAAGCAGCTTTTGATAACTTTGTTGGCTTTTATCAGGCTATTGATAAAAATGGTGGGATTGATACTAATAACGATGGCGTAGCAGATATTCTCCCTGGACAAGCGGGTTACACTCAAGCTGCGGTACGTGGACGGGTTGCAGGAATTAACTTGATAGCTAACAACCAAGGTACAGCAACTTACAATAGCACTTTTAAACCTGGTTCTATCTTCGTACCATTTATTATTATTAATGGCAGACCCGATGCAGTTGTGGATAACAATCTGAATAACAATCCAGCAGTTTACTTCCCATTTTTAGGCGCTAATTCTGACAAAGTTGACCATATTCGCCTGTTAGGAAATAACACCTTCGGCTTTGAAGATTTAGCAAATGGCGGTGATGGAGATTTTAACGATGTCATTGTCAAAGTGAATTTGAGTATAGCTTAGTATTTTGCCACATTAATTTTGATAGGCTGCAAGATCCCCGACTTCTTGAAGAAGTCGGGGATCTGACACCTCAAAAATGAGACTTAAATGTAAGTTGGGTTGAGGAAGGTAGACGCAAAGCGGCTTCCCGTAGGGTAACCCAACATTTGCGTTGCTTTGTTGGGTTGCACTACGTTTAACCCAACCTATTTTTTGAGGCAATAAAATAGGTTTTTTTCATATTTCACCACATTTCCGCTAACGCCAAAAAATCCGATGTCAACAGTCAACCGTCAACATTCAACATTATTTCTTCACCAAAATATATGCCGTAGCATATTCAGGTAATGTGCTGACATGTCGTCCAAAATCTTTTTGATTTTGAAAAATACCTGCTAAAAAATCAAGTTGATGCAGGTTAGGTAAAAAAGCTCCACCTGTATCAGCAATAATGCCCATTTGTAGCTGTTTGCGTCCACCTGCATTATGCTCAATCACAATCACTTTACCCAAACCGATATTGAGGACATCGCCAGCAAAAGTTACTCCTGGTTTGATGGATATTTTTGCATCTATCTTGTATCCATAACCTTTGATAGCGTCAACTTCTCTAAAATACCAGTAACGTTTTTGCGCTGTTGCTTTTAAACCCCTCACATAAGGTATTTCATTACTTCTATCTACATTGAAATAACCCTGAGTTCCATCTGGGAACTTAATTAATATTGTTCCCTCCATCAGTGCTTCTTCAAAACCAGTGCGAGTTAGATATGCCAGGGTTTCTACTTTGCCATATTCTTTACCACCTGGTTCATAAATTCCTGATAATACCTGCTGCTTTGTATATCTCGTGTAGAATTTATCAGCAGTGAAATCATCTTTTAAGCTATAAACGGGAATGTTAAAAGTAGAGGTTTTTTGACGCGAACCATCATGAGTAAATACAGCATATTTAGTAATTCGTAGTTGCTGTTGATTTCTACTCTTGGGGTTATACGCAGACCATTTGATGACTTTAAAATTAGCATTAATAAAATTAGGATCTTGTAAACGAGTAGCTCGATTATTGGCAATATCTTCCTGTAAAACCGCAATCATGAAATCTAAGGTTTTGAGAACATCCTCTACCGAAACTCCTTGAGTCTCAAGTATACCTTGGCGTAAAACATCAGGGTCTGCATTCCCGTGGTCTTGATAATATTTTCTGGTATTGACAAGAACAGTGAGTAAATCTGTTTGATTAAACTTAATTTTTGTAGTTGGGAGTTTTCCAGCCTTAAAAACCTGACTACCATTAACATTAAATTTAAATTTTTTTAACTCATCAATAACTGCATAGGGTGTAGAGGCTGATATCAAATTCTGCCCAGATGGCTGAATGTTTTGCTGGTTAAAATTCTGCTCAACCGCTTGTTGATCGCTCACAATATTTAGCCAATTTGTGGCGAGTAGCTGAAAAGATTGTTTGAAGGGTAAGGAAACAAGTGGTTGAGTTAGGGGTTTTTCTTCTTGAGTAAAAGAGACATTCTGTGCAGTCTGATGTTGTTGAGTTTTTGACTGACCATATAAATGGTTATTGGTTAAACCGACAAGTAATAAGGTAGCAAAACCTACCATCAAACTATTTTTTTTACTGAATGGTATACTCATGGTATGAAAAAAAATTCTCTTGCTACATAATAGTTGCACTTAGTTCATATGTGAACAACTTGCCATAAAAAAGTTCCCTTGAACTGCAATCAGGAACCAAAAAATCTCCTCATAGTATTGGAGTGGTACAGCTATAGACATCGCTCTCTCGTTGACAAGAGGGTGAATTCAATTACATTAATATTGGTAATCTTAAACGCTGGGAGTACCCATGAAAGCAATTAAAGTCATGGCAACCATTGATGAGCATGGGCAACTGACTTTAGATCATCCCTTAATGACCGATAAGAACAGTCGCGTTGAAGTAATTGTACTCATCCCAGAAGCAGCAGAAATCGATGAAGATGATCAATCCAAAGAAAGTATTCTAGAAGATTTTCGCCAAGCTTGGCATGAAGCCATGACCGGACAAACAATTCCTGTGGCTCAACTTTGGGAAGGGCTTGAGGATGTCTGAGCAACCGCTTATTCAAGTCGAAGCCACGCCTACTTTCAATCGAAATCTACGAAACTTGTCCAAAAAATATCGTAGTATTCGTATTGATATACAACCCGTAATCGAACAACTGGAACGGGGAGAGTTACCTGGAGATCAGATATCTGGGATTGGTTATGAAGTTTTTAAGCTGCGAGTCCGAAATAGCGATATTCAAAAAGGTAAAAGTGGTGGCTACCGTCTCATTTATTATGTCAAAACAGCAACAGGTATTATTCTGCTGACTATTTACACTAAATCAGAACAAGCCAATATCGCAGCTGATGACATTAAGAGGATGTTTGAAAAGTCCTGTCGTGGGTAGCAAAACCTTTTAGATCCCCCTAAATCCCCCTTAAAAAGGGGGACTTTAAGAAGTTTTCCCCCCTTTTTAAGGGGGGCTAGGGGGGATCGATTAGTGCGAAGATACAGCCAACCACTTTTCAAACAACCTCTAAGAGCATCATTGCTGAGTATGAACAACGTGTGGTAGAAAATGATGAGAGTTCCAAAGCATAGACCACCTCATATCCGGGTGAAATATTTTCTTAAATCTTGCTGATTGCTTTTTGACTCTTGAGCCTTTACCAATCTACCGTAACCGTTCTTCTTGGATGAGGGTACGTTGGTAAATTTGATGATTTTTAAACCAATGCCAAGTACGGGCACGATAGTTATTGTCAGGACTAATTATAATCATTTCATACAAAGACAATTCTGGTGCTGTCTTATAAGAAAACGATAATATGACTGTAGAATCGTCTATTTCCCAGGCTTTACCTAAAATGCGTTCAGTATCAAAGAATAGAGTTTTATCTCGATATGTTCCCGGAAATTGATGTTCCTCTTTTTTCCCATCAGCCCAGGTATAACGATTAATTTGGTAATAAGGATAGGGACTATTTTCAGGGAATTGGCAGGTTAAGTGAGATTGATAGTGATCGAGAATTTTTCCGGCTGTATCGACTACTGTATACGTACCTGCCCAATCTCCTTCATGACGAACAAGTACGGGCATTCCTTCGCGAATTGTAGACATAGAAAACTCCTTTATATCGTCATTTGTCATTTGTCATTTGTCAGAGACGCGATTAATCGCGTCTGTACAGTTGTTATTTGTTATTTATTGTTGTTAATCATTATCAAACCACCAAGGGTTGTGTGCAGAATTAGTTTTGATCAAAAAAGCTTTTTTTCGCATGAACCGTTTCAACGCCGCAGGCCCCATGCGTGACCCACCCAGACCGGAAAATTTAAATGAATTTTTTTCACCTTCGTGCATGATAGCAGTAAGAGCAGCATCGTTGATACTGATGCCTCCTGCTTCGATTTGTTGAGCAACTTCTAAGGCTAATTCTTCTGTTTCAGCAAACACAGACGCACTTAAGCCATAAATGGAGTCATTAGCTAAGTTAATTGCCTCATCGATTTGAGAAAATGGCATTATTGGCATAATGGGGCCAAAAGTTTCTTCGGTCATCACTTTCATTGAATGGTTGACATTAGTCAGCACTGTGGGACGACACCACCAACCTCCGCCTAATTCTTCAACTTTACCGCCACAGTGAATTACTGCTCCTTTCTCTACAGCATCTAGAAGATGATCGCTAATAATTGCTGCTTGTTTTTCGGCAATAATGGGGCCAATTTCTCCGGTTTCAAATGTGGGATGAGCTAATTTTAACTTTTGCGCTTTAGTTACTAATTGTGAAACAAATTTATTAAATATAGTTTCGGCAACGTAAATTCGCTCAATTGAAAGACATGATTGTCCGGTGTTGACAACTGCACCCCATAAAATTGCTGATGTTGCTAAGTCTAAGTTAGCTGATCCTAAAACGATCGCGGGGTCTTTACCCCCTAATTCCAAAAATACCGGAATGAACTTTTTCGCGGCGACTTCGGCAACTTTTCGCCCGGTGGCGACACTACCTGTAAAGCAGACTAAATCTACATATTCAATTAGAGCAGCTCCTGTTTGCCCTGCTCCTTCAATAAAAGTAAAAACATCGCGCAATTTGGGAACAGCATTAAGTGTTGTCATCAGTGGGGCGACGAAGCGGGGAGCAATTTCGCTAGGTTTGACAACGACAGCACAACCCGCCAGTAATGCGGGAATCGCATCAATTGTCGATAGTAATAAGGGAAAATTCCACGGACTAATCACCCCCACTAGGGGATAGGGAATGGCTGTTTGTTGCAAGGCAATAAAGGGAATGGCTGTATTTTTGGCCGAGTCTTGCAGCAGTTCTGGCGCTAACCGACACCAGCGATCAATGCTAGAGATGAAAGAGTCAATTTCCATTTCCGAGATGGACAATCTCCCTGTATCATTGACCAAAGCCTCAGTTAAGCGATCGCGTTCTGATAATATCGCTTGTTTCCATTCCTGTAATACTTCTATTCTCCCTTCCACACCCATCTGCTGCCAACGCACTTGCGCCCGCCGCAGCCGATTGCATAACTGCGCCAGCAGCTTAGGCGGCGGCGGTATAATCACATAGTCAAATTTTCCCGTGCGCGGATTCCGAACATCTATTGAGTTGGTCATTTGTCAGTTGTCAGTTGTCAGTTGTCAGTTGTCAGTTGTCTAGAAGGCAATAGGCAACTGACAATAATTATGTTGTCCTCCTTGTCTCCCTTGTCCTCCTTGTCTCCCTTGTCCCCTACCATCAAATCACGCCTAAGTTGGCTAGGCGTTCAATGGTTGCTTGCTGTGTTTGCAGAAAGTGTTTCCGGTCTACTTCTGTATCCAGCATAGTGTTTGGTGGGTAAAATTGCGACTGGAGGTAACTTTGGGCATATAATTCAAATCGCTGGCGGGAAAGTAAATTATTTAACCCTGGTCTTTTGCGATCGCGTCTTAAGGCGGCTAGGTCTATCTCTGCAAAGGCTGCCATACTTTCGCCTGTAGTTGTCTCTGCTAAGACTATTCCGCGATGGTCAATAATTTTAGAACCACCATCAACAGAGGCGACGGGGATGGGGATATTAGCGATACCTGCTGTATTGGCGGAAACAACGTATGCAGTATTTTCTACTGCACGGGTAATTTTCGCTGCATCTTTGGGTGTTAAGGCTTTGCTATAAATTTCCGAGGTGGAATGGAGAAAAATTTCTGCGCCGCGCATTGCTAAACAGCGTGCGACTTCTGGATATAAAATTTCTTCTGATGCTAAAGCTGCTAAATTACCGATCGCAGTTTTGGCTACGGGAAAAACTCCTTCTAATCCGTAGCAGTCAAGATATTTATCCCATACATCATGGGGTGTGGGCGCAAACATGGAATTTAGCCGCCGATACCGCAAGATTAGATTTCCCGATGGATCAATTACAAAGCAGGTTTGGAAGTACAATCCGGGAAAATTTGGGTCTACTTCGTAAGCATTCCCTGCTAAAAAAATACGATGTTTTTGCGCAATTTTACTGAGAGAGTCATACTCAGCACCGTTCATTTCCAAACAGGCTTTTTCTGCCCACACCGCCAAAGATTCGCCTAGAGGGAAACCCGTGAGGAAATATTCTGGTAAAACAATTAACCGACAGTCAAAGCCAATAAAAGCAATACTGGCAGCAATTTGCTGTGCTAAGCGGTTAATAGTATTTTGCATTAAAGAGCGAGCTTCAGTGCGATCGCTTGCTTGATTAACTGCCTGACAGGTAACTTGCAGTGCTAAGGCGCGATATGAATCTATATAATCGGTGTGGGCTGTCATAATTGCTGAGTGAAAATTTTAACTGCCACTCTTAAGCATACGATCACCACCCCACAGCGATCGCACAAGTTGATCTGCTAACTCTTTGCCAAACATCTGCACCGCAATTTGGTTGTCAGGATCGCGTTCTGCGATCGCACGCAGTACAGTTAAGTCACGTTCAGCAAGAGCAGCACGCTTGTCTTCTGCTACAGGTTCCGCGCTATCTACCCAAGTCAGCCAACGATCCATCATTTCATGAGCCAGGGTGCGAACCAAAGGAAGTTTCTCTTTGGCTGCTTTGCTAGTGCAACACAAATTTGTCGGCGATTGTGCCTGACGAATGTACAAATTTCTACTGATATACTGCTCAAATTGAGTATCCTTACGTAACTCCAGATATCTCTCGTTCCCTGGCTGAAAATAGCGATCCAAATAGTTAAGGTCAGCTAACAAATCGCTGCGAGGGATGTAATCCATGTAAAAGAACAAGTGTGGTAATGTAGCAAACCCGTAAGCGAGATGAGGAACATTGATTTGCGGTCCCAACCAGATAATCAGGCGCATGTGACTAAAGCCTGATTTTGGATTACGCAGCCATGAATGTACTAACCAATCAATTTCGGAACCAGAGAAAGTGTTAAGCGTTCCGTGCGCTTCTCCATTTAAACTGGAGTAGCTTTGTAAATTATTGGTAGACGGGTCTGGATGTAGCTGAAAACGAGCGTCTATTTTCTGGCGGAGTTCGGTTGTAACACTCCACAATTGGTCAAATAAGTCAGTATAGTCTTCATTCGGTTGTTGTTCCAGCATAGTTGAGTTCAATTTATCTTGATTTGATGTCAACAAACTTAACAGCCCTCATTATCAGCAGTATCTAACTACTGGCTGAGTTTGTGAATTATCCGCCCTCGCCTAGCTTTGGATAAACTTAATTTAAACGCAGAACTCAAGGTTAAGGAAATGTTATCTCAGAGCGATTGCACAGAGTCAAACATCGGTAAAGTCTTGCTCATCGGCGTTACTGGTGGAACTGGTGGAAATGTCGTCAAGGGATTTCTCGAACAAGGCGTTACCAATCTACGTGCCATCACTAGGAAAATAGACCTTAACCGTCCTTCTCTATCAAAGTTGAATCATGCTGGAATTGAACTAGTTGAAGCTAACCTAGACGATGCAGATTCTCTCATAAGAGCTTTTACAGAAGTTACTGCTGTTTACTGTCACGCCACCACTGGGGATTTAAGTAAAGCTGATCCTTTAGAAATTGAGAGAGCAAAACAAGTTGCACAAGCTGCAAAACAAGCTAATATTCAGCACTTAGTCTACAATTCCGCAGGTGGTGCAGACAGAAATTCTGGCATTCCGCATATTGAACAAAAGTATGAAGTCGAGAAAATTTTCCTTTCAGCTGGCTTACCAACAACCATGTTGCGTGCTTGCTTGTTCATGGAGGAGTTTTGGAAAAAATACACACGCCCCTCTATCCTCAAGGGGAATTTTCCCTTTTCCATTCAACCAAACAAACCCCTACATCTGATTACAACTAAAGACATGGGGCGTGTCGCTGCTTATGTGATTAAACACCGCTCCCAATACATTGGGCGAGAAATTGAATTAGCTGGTGATGTGCTGACTCCTAAGCAAATGGCAGAAGCATTTTCTCAAGCGCAGGGAATAAAAGTTACCCACAAAGAAACACCAGCTTGGATTTTTTTACTACTTTGGCAAAAAGAACTATTCGATTTAATTCAGTGGTATCGCCATAAAGGTTATCAAGCCGATGTTCAGCATTTACGCACAGAATTTCCAGGACTGTTAACTACATTCAGTGAATTTCTGGCAGAAACCAACTGGAAAAACCCAGAACTTACATATGAAAATATGGAGGCGATCGCATAATTCCTAAGTGGGGTGATCTGAAAATTTTCTGCCCATACAATCAAAAGTTACGAATGACCAATGACCAATGACAAATGACGAATTATCTAAATTTTGATGATAAAAGTTGAGCAATTTGCTGATTAATATTTGACACATTAAATCGCTGAATAGCCATTTTTCTAGCATTATGAGCTATAGTTGCACTGTTGTGTCTTTGATGAAGACAAGCAGTAATGACTTGCGCTAGTTCTTGCGAGTCCCCAGGTTGAAATAAAAAACCGTTAATCCCCGGTTTGATTAATTCCATTGCACCGCCAGCTTTACTTGCAATCACAGGTGTACCACACAACATAGCCTCAACAATTACTCTGCCAAAAGGTTCTGCAAAAGTCGAGGTATGGGCAACTAAGTCACAAGCTGCCATTAACTGAGGAATATCAGAACGGAATCCTAAAAATTTGACACGTTTTTCTAGTCCCAATACCCTAATTTGTCGATGCAATTGTTGCACATAATCTTGTTCACCAAATAAAGCATCCCCAACTAAAAGCACTGTTACTTGTGGGGGAGACTGAGCAAGTGCATCAATTAAAATATGTTGTCCTTTCCAAGGCGAAAGCCGACTGAAGTGTCCGACTACAAATTTTCCAACTAGTCCTAATTCTTGCTGTAATTGCCTAATATCAGATTCATCGGTTTGATAAATTTTGGGTTCAAAGCCGTTATAGATGACAGTGGTCAGTTCTTTACGTCCTCCCGCTTCTATAAAAGCTGTTTGACTAGCTTGGGAATTAGCGATTACTACAGATGCTAAATGATTAGCTAAGTTAACAGCAATCCACCGATTAGTTAGGCTAAAATGTTCTTTTGAGAGAATATCATGCAAATGATACACCAGAGGACGACGGGCGAAAAAACTAGCGATCGCGCCGATGACTAATGCTTTTTGAGTATTAGCATAAATTAAATCATATCCCCTAGCTATTTTTACTACTTTAATAATTAACGGGATTATTTGTTTTAAACTGTTTAACCCTAAGAAAAAACTACTATCTTTTTTAACAGAAATTGATTGATTAGTTAAAACTTCTACAGGAATTTTATTTTCCTGTAGTAAAGTTTTAAATGATCCATCAGCAAATAAGCCAACAAGAGAGCGATCGCGATAGGGTTTAGCAATATCTATCAAACAAAGTTCAGCCCCACCGGGCTTACCACTTTGGTCTAAAAAAAGTATTTTTAGCATATTTGTCATTTGTCATTTGTCATTGGGCATTTTTTATTTATCTCCCTCATCTCCCTTGTCCCCCTTGTCCCCCTCATCCCCTATCCCCTATCCCCTTCCCCTAATAAAACTCCCCGTACTTCCTGGGCGATTTTCTGCCAGTTAAAGTTTGTAGCGGCGTACTGGTGACAGGCTTCACGTGAAGGAATAAGTATATTTCCTAGTAAAACTTGTTCTAATTTTTCGGCAATAGCTGAAACTTCTATAGAATCAGTAATTAAATCTGGTGATAATGGTGATAAAATTTCTGGCATTCCCCCAACAGGGGTACATAAAACAGGCGTACCACAAGCAAGAGATTCTAATATTGCTAATCCAAACCCTTCAAAAGATTGGCTGGGCATAATTGTTAAGTCAGCAGCTTGGTAAGCTAAAGGTAGTTGTTCATCAGGGAGAAAACCTAAAAATTTCACGTTGTCTTCTAACCCTAATTCTTTAGCTTGTTGTTGTAGTGCAGCTTGTATATGTCCCCGTCCGGCGATCGCCAGCCAAACATCAGGAATTGTTGGCTTAATTATGGAGAGTGCTTGCAACAATTTATCCAGCCCAACGCGATGCACTAAACGCCGGGATGTAAATAATATCTGGCGGCTATCAGGCCAGCCTAATTTGTTACGCGCCGCTTGAGGTGATAAATTTGCTTGAAATCTGTTAATATCAACTCCACCAGGAATAATATGGATTTTCTGCCAAGGAACTTGATATTGTTGATGTAAAATCTTGCCAAATGCTTTACTGAGAACGATAAAGCGATCGCAACGTTGATAAGTGCTTTTTTCTATCAGCCAGCGCTTGAGTAAAACACTCACCATCTGATTATTTACTTCTTCTTGACTTTCCGATGCCCAAGGGCCATGAAAGTTAAATGTAATTGGTACTCCTTTGGGCAAAAGATCCAAAATCGGAAAGCTATATAATGCAAAATGCAGGTTAATTGCATCTGGCTTGCTGACTCTGGTTTTTTGAAAATTAGTGCGAATATTCCACAACCTTCGCCAAATTACACTATCTGGTTCAGCTAAATTAGTTAGTTTGATTGGGGCATTTATTTCTGTTGTTGGTAAACCTACTCCACATAATTCAATTTTGTCTTGATTTGCTGCTAATTGATGAATTAAATCATAAATATAGCGTTCTAATCCTCCAGGTGTATTAGGAAACCAGCCCATTCCCAAAGTGAGTATAGACGCGGGAGCGAAATTATCTTTGTTACCTTCCACCTATTGTACTCCTGTGATATATGGAAATTGCTTGCGGTAGTTTTTACCCCAAATTCACCCATTTTTTGAATTCAACAATCAAGTAATCTTGCTACTACTTTTATTCGGCACTCCACCACATCATCAGTACTTTTAGGAGTTTTATATATGAAAAGTATTAGAGTAATTTTCCCCAGAATTCTCAGTTCTAAACTATTTAAATCTGAATGTCAACTAGTAAATTTAAACTTGTGTTTTTCTTAACTTCATAACTCTGAGAATGATGAATGTTATACTTGTTTCATAAGCAGACACTGAATTATTGGGATTTAAAGTCTCAACATTAGGCGTAGAATGTCAGATTAAGAGCTAACTATTCTGTATTCAGATTTACTGTTTTTATAAATAAAAAAGTGATTATTATTACATTAATAAAAAAAGAACGATCGCTCGGAAAGATAAATTTAAAAATGCGTGTGTTTTTTATAAAGTTTTCGTGAACTAGTTATTTTTAATATCAAGACTTTGTTATTGATGTATATATCTTGTTAAATGCAAGATTAGTCATTATGATTCAATAATTTATTATTAAGGGCTAGACAATCTTAAGTAAGCGAGCGCAAAATCAACATATCACGCCACAATAGCTAAGATTCCATAGCTAACAGTCAAAAATATCAGGGCTTTGACAATTAATTTTGATTTGATTAATTAGCTAATACCTATTGGCAATCACCAGGTATTAACTAATACTTGTGCATCGATTGCTAACTCATAATAAAAATACATTTTTTTTTCTTAGCCATATAAATTTGGAGATTATATGAACTTGAGATTAATGCCAAAAATCAGCAGAATCTGCCATAAATTTGACCAATATATCAAAAAAATATTTCGACCTGGCAGATTTCAACAAAGAAAAATTTTCACATTTTTACTTTGTCTAACAGTGGGAGTAATTATTGCTTATGTCGGCATCACAACACGCTACACTGTCAATGGAATGCCTACAAACACTTACAAAACATCTTGGATAGGTAATAGTTTTGGTGGTGGAAAATATTGGGTACAAAACCATATAGAAGGCATGTATGTTGCTCCCAATGGCACAGTATATACCAATAGTGTTTGGGATGAAGCAGGTAGAGAAGCCGGAATATATAAAGATGGCAAAATTATTGGTATGGCTGATGACACTCACGGATGGAGTCGTACTGGTGGTACAGCCGTGACAGTAAATAGCAAATATCTTTACTTAGCCATAAATCAAGGAAGCATTGGTAATACCGAGAAAGATTATCCGCCAGATAAAACAAATTGGTACTGCGTGAGACGCTATGACTTATCTGGAAAACCTGCGCCTTTTGCTGATGGTCGTGGCTGGGATAAAAGTATGCTAATTGTTAGTACCAAAGGTGAAGTTACTGGATTAGCAACTGTTAAAAAAGAACTATATGTAAGTGATTCGGCTGCTAACCTGATTCGCGTTTATAGTACCGAAACGATGAAGGAATTACGCAGCTTTAGCGTTACTAGACCTGGTGCGATCTCTATTGATTCCCAAGGTAATCTATGGATTATTCAAAATAAAAAAGGTAGTAATCCTGCGAAGATTGTGTATTATTCCCACACTGGTAAGCAACTACCCCAACAGATTACCCAAGTTGTCGAACCAACTGCGATCGCAATTGATCCGCAAGGGAGACTTTTGATCGCAGAAAATAGCCCACGCCAGCAAATATTGATTTACAACGTTACAGGTAAGCCAGTGCAGGTGGGAACTTTCGGCACAAAAGGCGGTATTTATGCGGGTAATCCTGGAGAAGTCCAAGATTTGAAACTTTACGGAATTACAGGAGTAGGTACAGATGCAGCAGGGAATATTTATGTAAATAATAATGGTTTCAATAGATCGGGAACAGACTTAAGAAAGTTTTCACCATCAGGAAAACAACTTTGGCAATTATTCGGATTGATATTTGTCGATAATGCTGATGCTGATCCCCAAAGTGATGGCGTTGATCTCTTCACCAAGCAAGAACACTTTGTTATGGACTACAGTCAGCCGCCGGGGAAGCAATGGACTTTTAAGAATTACACTCTTAATCCTTTTAAATATCCTCAAGATCCAAGACTGCATACATCCCCAGATGCTACCTTTGTCCGCCGCATTCAAGGTAAGCCTTTTTTGTTCCTGACAGATATGTATAGCAGCTTTCTGCAAATTTATCGTTTCGATGCAGCTAATAATAGCAAAATTGCTATCCCATCGGGAATGTTTGTAAATACTAATCCTGACGGTAAACCATCAATCCCTGGTAACTGGCCGCCATATGAACCAGAAAAAGGCGAGTGGATTTGGCGCGATCGCAACGGTAATGGTGCGTTTGATGAAGGTGAGTACGACAAGAACGAAGATTATCCCTACTTAGGCGGTTGGTGGGTAGACAATAAAGGAGATGTCTGGAAAACCTTGCGCACTCAAGATGGTATCGGTATCCGCCATTATCCCTTACAAGGACTAGACGCTCATGGTAACCCCATCTATGGCTATAGTTCTATGAAAAAGCAAAACACTCCCAGCATGTTTACCGATTTGCGGCGGATCGAGTATTTCCCCGAAACCGACACCATGTATTTGTCAGGCTTTACCGTCGATCACCCAGCCAAAGGTGACGATACTGGCGTTGTTGGATCGGAGATTGTCCGTTTTGATAATTGGAGTCAAAAAAATCTCATACCTCGTTGGCGCATCGTAGTTCCTCACGACATCACAGGTAAGCGCGAAGTCTCCACCGCCGCCATGAGTGTAGCCGGAGACTATGTATTTGCTGTCACATTTAAAAACGCAGAAGTACATGTTTACAACGCCGCAACCGGAGTGCAAGTACAACAGTTCAAACCCGGCCCAGAAGTTGCTCTAGAAAGCGGTTGGATTGATATCCCCTACGGTATCCGCGCTTTTCGGCGCGCAAATGGTGAGTACTTAGTGTTTGTTGAAGAAAATTGGAAAGGAAAAGTGATTATCTATCAATTGATGGGGTAATCTAATTTTCTACTTCAAAATCGCGATCGCAACGCTAAAAATTAGATCCCCGACTTCTTAAAGAAGTCGGGGATCTGATACTCTCCATAAATTAAATATAAATTTATAAATTAATTACTAGCCTTTTGAACACAAATAATATTGCATTATTGTTCATTATTAAAATGATCATCAATTCATACTGCGCATTTTTATTATTATTAAATTTACGAAAAATTCATTATCTAATTGTTATGTACCGGAGAAATTTACACAAAAAATAAATATATTTAATGACAAGCATCGCTGAGTAAATTATGATTTTATAACAGCAATATTAAAAAAGTCACAAAAATCAGTAACCTCTGAAGCAAAACTCAGTTTTCACTGTATATTGTAACTAAATTAGGACTTACGCAAAAATCACGTAATTATATCATTACAAGCGTACTGCGAAGCAGAATCCGGAGGGTAGCGACCTAATCGCCTGAAATTATGGGATTGCTTCTCTACACTACTTTATGGCCGTAATGACAAATTTTGATTGCGTAATTTCTGTAAATATCTCAGTTTTTGGAGCGCCATTAAAGTGAGTAATTATGAATTTAAAAATGTATTTACAGCAATTACAAAAATTTATTCCCCATAGCTGGCTGGAGCAGATACAAAATCTGCACTCTAGCTTACTATTTCGATGGATTGTGCAGAATGGAAGTCAGCCACTTAAATTAAGTCATAAATCAGTCATGGTGTTTTCGCCTCACCAAGATGATGAAACCTTTGGTTGTGGTGGAATGATTGCTTGGAAAAGAGAGCATGGTATCCCAGTAATAGTAACTTTTCTTACTGATGGACAGGGTTCAGGTAATTCCAACCATACTCAAAATCAAATCATCCAAATTCGCAAGCAAGAAGCAGTAAATGCATTAGAAATTCTCGGAGTCAAACCATCAGAAATTTATTTTTTAGAAAAACCAGATGGCACATTACCATATTTAAAGGATGAAGAAAGACAACAAACAATTAAACAGATTACTGAACTATTAAAACGTTACCAGCCTGGGGAAGTATACGTACCTCATCGTAAAGATTGTCATCGAGATCATGAAGCTACCTATGAATTAGTGAGGGATGCGATCGCTCAAACAGAGATGAAACTCGATCTGCTACAATATCCTATTTGGTTATTTTGGAGAGCGCCACTATTTATTCTGCTCAAATTGCCGGATATAGCCGCAGCTTACTATATTTCTATTGCCTCAGTTCAAGATAAAAAAAACCGCGCAATTTCTGCCTATTCTTCTCAAATTTATAGCCTACACCCTGGCTTTATTCAGAGATTTTTGAGTAAGCATGAAATATTTTTTAAATCTGAGTCCTAATAGCTAGTAATTTGTCATTTGTCTCCCTAGCCCCTAACCCCTAACTCCTAGTCCCTATTTTCAAATTGTGGAGAAAATTTAAATGCGGATACTACATATCACCAATCACGTCCAACAAATTGGCAATGGAATTGTTAATGTAGCAGTAGATGTAGCTTGTTTACAAGCACAAAATGGTCATTATGTTGCTGTAGCATCTGATGGGGGAGAATACGAAGCATTACTTACACAAAATGGCGTTCAACACTTTCATCTCGATCAGTCGAGAACACCATTAAATATGATCAAAGCTGCTTGGCGTTATCGAGATATTATCCAAGAATTTCAACCAGATATTGTCCATGCACATATGATGACAGGAGTTGTGCTAGCAGGAATTCTCAGAAACAGCGGTGAGTATAGTTTAGTTTCTACCGTACACAATGAATTCCAGCGTAGCGCGGTATTGATGGGATTAGCAGATCGAGTTATTGCTGTGAGTAATGCTGTCGCCGATTCAATGGTACGGCGTGGTATACCTCAGAGTAAATTACGAGTAGTAGCCAACGGGACATTAAATAGCCCTCGAAATCCTAGTATTAAAGATTACCAACCATTACCTTTATGTCGTCCAGCAATTACTACAGTAGCCGGGATGTATACCCGTAAAGGAATTGTGGAGTTAATAGAAGCATTCGTCAAAATTGCTACAGACTTTCCCCAAGCACATTTATATTTAGTCGGAAATGGCCCCGATCGCGCCATGTTTGAGAAAATGGTGCAAAGTACGCCTTTTAGCGAGCGCATTCATTTTGAAGGCTTCCAACCAGAACCACAGCGCTATATGCTCTCAAGTGATATTTTTGTTCTTGCTTCCCACTGCGAATCCTTCGGACTAGTGCTGACAGAGGCGAGAGAAGCAGGGTGTGCAATTATTGCTAGCGATGTCGATGGAATTCCAGAGACTTTGGATGGGGGACAAGCCGGACTTTTAATACCACCAAAAGATAGTCAAACTTTGGCTAAGGCTTTAGCACATTTACTTAGCGATCCACAACAATTACAAAAGTTGCAATCTCAAGCCAAAGACAATATCGACCGCTTCAGTGTGACGCGGGTTCATGAAGAAACGCTAAATGTTTATTCTGAATTAATCAAAAACTACAGTGTATTTAATCTACTAAGAAACGAAGAACTTGCAGTTAGTAAATAAATTGGTACTCCGTTAACTGTTGACTGCTGACGGTTAACTGTTAACCGTCAACCGTCAACACCGACCTGTTAATTAATCAGGCTTGACTGTGAGGAACAAAATACTATTAGGTTCGACGGAAAATGCCTGTCCGCGAATAATTGTGGATGCCAAGGTTGAACTCGGTACAGAGCTGGTACCATTTTGGTTGACTTGGTAAAGTTGTATTTTCTGATTGGAGGCTCCGGGTAACGCCCAACTTTGGGGTGCAACCATCTTGAGACGTGCGGAAACATTTTCAAGAGATCTGTTGACTAACATCAAGGATAAGGACTTCTTACCACCTGCTTCGCCCAAAATTGCTAAAGGTACTAAAGCAGAGCTGTTAGAACTTATTGAGTCAAGTACTTTACCCGAAAATCCTTGATTCAAATACTCAAAAACCCACGATGCAGGGCGTCTGTTAAACGACGGAGAAGCACCAAGCTTACCATACCACCCATCAGCTTCGTTCCACGCTGTAGCGCCTGTTGCGCCAGCATAAAGAATCGAACGTACAGCCAGAGCATCAAATATAGCACTGACATAGTTAGTCATGCGCTGATCGGGAGGAGACCAACTGATGTTGTACTCATTATGGAAATATTCCACTGGTCGGGAAGTAAACTTCTTGACACTGGTGCGCATATATTTGGTTGCGCCTCCTATACTTTGTTGGGCAGAGTTCCACAGCTTGGAGGTGTTATCGCTCTTAGAGCCAGTGGAATAGGTGTGATAGGAGATAAAATCTAACTCAGGGAATGCGGTCGATACAAAAGCATCAATTCTCGCTGGGTTATAAGATTGGGCAAAGGCTGGGCCTCCTATTTTGATTGTCGGATCGACTTTGCGCATTTCTCGAGCTGCGATCGCAAATATCTTCCCTACTTCTGCCATGTTATTTCGATAGAAGGGTTTGGAATCAAGCTCATTGGTAATCTCCCAATATTTAATCTTTTTTTGCAGCTTGAGATTTAAGATTCTCACCAACTCTGCACAAAACTGTCCGTATCTCACGTATTCAGACTGTTTGAGAACTCCACTACCATCGGTTAAGTAAGCAGGGAAGTTCGCGAGGTTCATCATAATTGTGGGATCATGAGGGTAGGCTCCATTCATGGCCGCAGTTATCTTTTCCACATCCCAGGAAAAGTTGGGTGTGTTTGGGTTCTTCACCCACCCACGCTTATCTGTGGTGGAATCTTTCATTTGTCCTGCGTAATGGTACCTGACCAGACCAGGTCGCATTGCATTCAGACCATTACGATAATTAGCATTACCGCCTGCTCCCGCTATTCCTGGTATGTTTCCCTGATAAGAGTTGAGTCCGAAGTGCAAAGGAGTTGACACTAAGGGCTTTTCGGTAATTGGATTAGTCAGCTGCTGGCTCCAGTTCACAGAAATGGTGATGTCTTGGGAGAAAGCTGGTTGACTAAATATGATGACAAGAAAACTGCCGAGACAAAAAGGTAGGAAACGTCGAAAAAACGAATTATTCAGGAACATAACAAATCTCAAAAGACACAACAGAAGTGGCTTGAGATCGGACGCATCTGCCGATTTCAAGCCCCTCCAGGGCGGAAGGAGAAAAATCAGCCCCAATGATTGGTCAGATACCCCTGAATTTATTCATGTAAAAAATCAAGCCGGATGTCATCGAAATTGACTAAAGTCGTTGCTATCAGATAGCCTGCACGATATAAGTCCTTATTTTAGGTATGCCAACCTGAAAACTTCATGTATTCTTCATATAAGTTTACCATTTTTTATACAAACTTTATGGAGTCTTTTAGCTATAATCTTTGCCCAGTAAGGTTTTCAGTCTTAGCTTACTTATAACCAATTACCTACGAGAACAAACGCAGCCCAAAAATAGGGATGTTTGTATAAGGGATCTGCCATAATTTTGAGTTGCGCTTGTCGTAATGCCTCAGCTTTGCTGAGTTTAGGGTTATTCAACAGCTGATAAAATTCTTTCATTAAGTTGGACGTTGATTCGTCATTTACTGACCACAGACTAGCGATCGTACTCTTAGCTCCCGAACGCAAAGCAAACCCAGCTAACCCTAAAGTAGCGCGATTATCACCTGAGGCTGTCTGACAAGCACTCATGACTAATAATTCAATTGGTTCTAGGATTCCCAGCCTTCTTTTTTGGAATAAACGATCAAAATCTAAAATAGAAATGCGATCGCTCCAAGTCAGCAAAAAAGTTTCCTTTGGATTAGAACTAAATTGACCGTGAGTCGCCAGGTGGACTATGGGAAATGGTTGACTTTCCAGGGCTTTTTTCAAGCTATCGCGAGTAAATTGTTGATTGAGCAATACTTTTGCTTGAATTTTCGTTGTTACTTGTTGAATTTCTCCTTTAACAGCAGGTAGGGAACTGAAGCCTTGGCGTGCTTCCGCTAGTCCAGCTGCTAATACACCGAGTTTTTTTCGTTCCAATCCTTGGGGAAATAACTGTAAACCTGGACTCAGAGCAACACTATATTTTTCTAACAAATAATGTTGCCCATCGTGAAGCGCTGCCATTGGCAAGTTACGCAAAAAACCATCTAGCACAAATACTAAGGTCTTCATTTTACTACTGTTGAGCCTAGCTGACGCAGGTGCAATCAGCCATTGATAAACTGTTTGCGACAGCCGAAAACTCTCTTGGCGAATATAACCACGGGACACATAAGAGTAAAGGCGTTTTAGGGTAGTTTCTACTTGTGTTTTTGGCAGTTGTGTGCTGTAGTGATGTAGGGGTTGATTGGGAATAGAAAGGATGACTTCCAGGCGATCGCTGAGAATAATTGGATAGATGACAGCTGCTTGCACATCGATTTGATCTATAGATACAGGATGGGTATCTACACAAGCGTCTTGAAAATAATTATCCAATTCAGCTAGTTGTAAAGCTTCGATTACCTGACGCGCTTGTTTGAGGTTGCTTTGATTATCACCAGGTTGTAACAATAAGCTGACATAATCTCGATAGATGGGTTCAATACTTTCTTTAAAATCAAATTGAACATCGGGATTAATCGCAATTAAATCACTGCGCAGGGATTGTAAATTATTAAATGCAATTTCATAAGCGGCGATCGCACTCTCATTATCTCCTTGTGCTTTGGCAATTTTACCTGCCTGTGACGCAGTCCGAGCCACCAAATCAGCCGCATTCATTTCTTGAGCTATTCTTTGTGCTTGTTTTGTCAGTTCTTTGGCCTCTGCGAACTGGCCGTTTTGTTGGTAGAGTTTACCTAGTTGTTGCAGAGAATAAGCCTCGGCTGTAGGATCTTGGATTTCTCTAGCTTGTTGGATAGTTTTTGCTAACAATTGGGCTATTTTGACAGCATTGGAATTTACATCTACCGTCTTACTCGCTTTGACCATGAGACTTTCTGCAAAATTTATCTTGGCATAAATAGCAGGACGACTGGCAGAAAGTAAGGCGAGGTTAGTGTCAATTTCTGGAATTAGCGCCTGTGTAGCTTCCCATCTTTGCAGTTTGACTAACAAGCTCAATTTATTTAATTGGGCTTCTAATTTAATCTGTGGTTCTGGAGATAAATTAATTGCTTCTTGGTAGTCGAGCAAAGCAATATCATATTGATTTAAATTTTTAGCGACATTACCAAGACTGAACACAACTGCACTCACATCAGCTGGAGAGTTAAATTGTTTACTAATTGCCAAACTTTTCTCTAGTACTGTTTGGGATTGCTGAAAATCGCCAGTAGTTTGCAGCGCTACCCCTAAACTTCTTAGTCCTTGGGCTTTGAGCAAGCTATCAGGTTGATTTTGTAGTTCTGCTACCAGTTCTTCTAACAAAGTTTTTGCCCGTCGATATTGTCCTAATATTTGCAAACCCTGTGCTTGATTAATTTGACTGATGAGTTTGCCAGTTTTATCTCCCGTGCGCTCGTAAATTCCTGCGGCTTGCTTCCAAGTAGCTATAGCAATTTCTGTTTTTCCTTGGATTATTTGGATTGAGCCTTGGGTATTTAATGCCTGTGCTAATAGCAAACTAATCTTTGTATCTGGTTCTTTAAACTGTTTTATTAAATTAATACTTTCGGTAACTGTAATGTAACTTTGTTGGATATTTCCTAAAGTTTTATATACCAATGCTAAATAATTAAGCACTTGAATTTGCTTGATTACTTCTTTGTTATCTTGATAAAATTTTAGAGCGTTTTCCCAAGTTTTAGCTGCTGCTTGATATTGTCCATTTTGATAGTAATTTTTGCCTGGTTGCAGTAAATCTGAATTATTAGATAACTGTTGAGTTATCGGCTGAGATTCTGTTATAGGTTTTGATTGTTTGGCAACCGCATAAATACCTGGATTAACTAATATTATAGTAAATATTAGGCTAATTAATAAAAACCCTAATACGCGGATTTTTTTTGCTGATGATCGCCGAAAATTTAAAATTTTCGCTAGTTTTATTAGGGCTTTTTTCTTCATATAATTTAAACAGCGTTTTTTAGGTAAATGAATCTGAATCCGACAAATCTCACCCACAAGAAGAGTGACGAGTAACGAAAAATTAACGGGAGCATCCCAATTTTGAAAAAAAGACAGTAGTGGGAGCATCTTGCTCCCTACTTTATTGTCCAAGCGGGCAAGATGCCCGCACTACAAAATAAAATGAAGTACACAGGTAGAGAACGGCCGTTCCCTAGGATCGACGATAATCTGTATCTCACCAAGTTGCAATATGCTGTAAGTTAAGAAGATAGCTCCCAAATCCTAATTTGGAAATCATCAGTACCACTAACTAAAATTTTGCCATGAGGACTGAAAGCAAGAGAATTTACCAGACTTTGAGGTTCAAGAGTCTGTATTAGTTCTGCTGTTTGATAATTCCAAATCCTGATTGTATTATCTTCACCTCCACTGGCAAGGATTTTTCCGTCTGGATTAAATGCGATCGCATTCACAGAATCTCTGTGTCCAGTAAGAATACGCAGTTCATTTCCAGTGCTTGCGTTCCATAGTTTTATTGGTGGATTAAAAACACCATTATCACCGACACTACTACCTCCACTAGCAATAATTTCTCCATCAGGACTAATAGCAACTGACCGAATTGATCCTACCGAACGGTCTAACCAAGATACTATCGAACTAAAAAAATCAGCAGGGCGATTTAGCGTACCTATTCTCTGCCCATTGCGCCAATTCCAAATTATGATTGCACCATCAACTCCACCACTGACTAAAAACCGTCCATCACGACTAAATGTAACATAATTGACATCCCATCCATGCCCCCTTAAGGTACGTATCTCTTTTCCATTACTGATATGCCAAAGTCTAATAGCCGCGTCAAAATGTGCTGTGGCGAGGGTTTGTCCGTCTGGGCTAAAGGCGACACAACTAGTTCGCAAAGCAACCAAAGAACTGCCTAAAGTTTGTCGAACTCTACCTGTACGTACATCCCACAACTTGATATTTCCATCCTGAAATTCCCTGTCGCTGGCACTTGCTAGAGTTTGTCCATCTGGACTAAAGTCAACACTGAGAACTGGGCTGGAGTGTCCTGTTAAAGTAGTTAGCAATTCTCCGGTAGTCAAGTTCCATAATTTGATTGTGCGATCGCGACTGCCACTAGCAAGTATTTTTCCCTCTGGACTAATAGCAACGGATACAACAGAATCTGAATGTCCACTGAGGGTATTAATATTTTTGTAGAGACTATTTATACTATCTACTCGTTTTTTTGATTTGCCAAAATCTTGTTGAATTGGTTGGAAAATTACTACAGCAAAAACCCCCAAATCAATTAATAAAGACGTAACATTTGAAGTCCAAGTTTTGATTTGAGTTTCTGAAAATTTATAAATTTCTTTGTAGACTATTGCATCGTTTAAACCGTGAAATACCCTGGCTCTCAAGTGTAGATTTAGATTATACTTGATTTTAGGCTCTACAAAATTGACATAAATTGTTGCCCCAGTATAATTATACTCAGTCTGGATATTTTTAATTTCTATTGAAGATGCAACTTGAGCCAACCAATTATTTAATTCTGTTTCTAGTTGATGCCAGTCGTCTAACAATATTCCTGTCTTAAATACATGTGTTAATATTTGTTCTGATTCTATATTCTCAACCTGACTAGTATTAATTTCTTGCAGTAAATTATCAATCTGTTCCTGGATATCAGCACCCACATCCTCACGAATCACTTCCAATAATGCACAAAGCGCTGGTTTACCAGAAGATGTTTCACCATAAGCAACTAATTCATTCACCAAATTAGCAATAAAATCATTCGTAGGTATATTAAAAGCTAGCCGATACTGCACAGGTGTATTAGTCCCCAATGCCCTGAATAAATACGCCCGACGCTGGCTTTCATTTTCCATCAATGGTCTAAGTAAGGTTAATATCTTTTGGATTAATTTGCTATTTATGTAAATTTTGGGGACTTGATTTTGTTTGTTTCTCAGTTCTTCTCTAATCTGTCGCAGCAAATTCTCAATTTTTGGTAGACTATCTAGGCCTACATTTTCACCTATGACTTCCAATAAACTACAAAGTGCAGGCTTACCAGGGGTAATTTCTCCAAATGCTACCAATTCCTTTACCATGTGGGGAATAAAAACATCAACAGGTGTATCCCATACCAAACGATTCAATACATTTGCATTAGTCCCTAAAGCTATAATAAGATAAGCCTGACGTTGTTGTTTATCCCACATAAATGGTTGCAACACACGCGATAATTCTTGAATTATTTCCCCACTAATTTCTGCCATCTAAATTACCTCTGCAACCTTGTGTAATGCGATCGCACTTGTTCCTGCATTACATCAATACCTTACTTGCCTAACATTTTGCCGCTATGGTGAATCCCATCTACCTGAAAATCATCATCGAAAATAGGCGACCCTGATGAACCTGGTTCTGTACTATTAGTATACTGTAATACCTGATTATCAGCGTAATATCATATAGCAGTTCTTGAGAAAGTTTAATGATTGTAGCGACTGTCCACTAGATTGGGGTTTTTCTAGGGATTAGCCAAGCTATTTGGATTGTTTTTCAACTTTGATAAATTGCTACAGTCAGGATATTTATTTAATATTTCTTGAGGTACAGATGCCACTAATTCTACTTCTCCTTGTGGATTAATGATCCAACCTGTGGCGGCAACAATTAATTGTCTAATTTTTGGCAAAGAATTATTGACTTGATTGGGGCTATGTGTAGTTGTAAAATCTCGCATATCAGACAAAAAAGTTTGACCGCGACCAGTTGCAGTGGGATCTGCTGGTAAGCCGCCTCTTCCTGTGATGGTAAAGGAATTACCCTCAGTCGCAGCACAACTAGCAATTATGCGATCGCTTGGATCAGTGGGTTGATCTGCTAACGCTACTAACAAGGAACTAGGATCAATTTCTGGATTATTAATTGATACAGTTCCCGCAACGCCTTTCTCAGAACTAGCTGTAATATCACTCCTCCTAGGGATAGGCTGCTGTTGAAACCCAGTCCCAAAAATACCTGTGGCTGTAATATCGACATTACCGCCACGACCGGAGAAAGCGTCGGCTTTAATATCATTATCTTCTGCGGGTACGGTAACGATAAAATTCGTGTCTATTTTAATGTTACCGCCATTTCCACCTGCTCTAGCAGTCCCCGCTGTTGTGGAAATGCGACTACCACGGCGTAACAACAAAAAATCTGGTAACTTCAAAGTAATATTACCGCCATCAGTCCTGGCTGTCTCGGCAGAAATTAGGGCTTGATTATCAAGGGTTAATTTGTTTGCTTGAATCTCAATATTCCCACCAGTTTCAGTACCTGCACTTTCAGTTAATGCTTCTAACTTTGCGCCATTGGTGACAGATAAAGATGGTGTAGTAATTTGCAGGGTTCCGGCTTTTCCGGTTCCACCCTGTACGGTTCCCACATAAGCACCACTAGGCTTAAACCGTTCCCCTGGATTACCATCGAAGGCTACTGATTCACTAGCATTGATATAAATATTACCAGCACTTCCTGATGAGCCAGTACTAGCACTGATAACAGCCCCATTTTTGACAGAAAGTTGACCAGTTTTAATGTCAATAATATTACCTTCTCCCCTAGAACCGGGTAAGACTTCGCTAATAATCCCGCTAGGAATTACCACTGCTTGAGCAAGATTGGAGTTCGAGAATAAAATTGCTCCATCGATGACAATGGATTTTGCAGCTTCCACTTCTATTCTGCCTGCATTGCCAACTCCTTGCGTGCTAGCTTTAATTTGCGCTCCTTGTTGCAGAGATAGGGAGCCAGTTTTAATTTTAATAATACCGCCATTGCCTTGATCAAAACCAGAGACAATGCGACTAAAACCACTAAAAACCCCATTCAAGGTGCCGGTGAGGGCGATCGCATCCGCCGCATTCACTGTAATATTACCAGCATTGCCTACACCTTGGGTTTGGGAAAATACCTGACCCCCGTTTGTGGCGACAAAGGTTTTGGTATTAATCTCCACATCACCTGCATTACCCCCATTTGCACTTATGGTTTGACTTGCTAACCGAGAGTTATTTAAAGAAATTGTCTCAGCATTAACGATGACATTACCAGCATTACCACCACGAGTAATGTTTGATAATTCCGCTTGGTTTGCTTCTAAAGAATTAGCCGTAATTATCAGCTTCCCACCAGGGCCTGTTGCACCTGTACGCAAATTACTTTGCACAAAATTACTCAGAGAAATCAACGGTGCATTGAGTGTAATATCACCACCTTTACCTGCACCAAAAGCAGCAGTTTCAATAAATGAATTTCCCAGAGTTGCTGATTCTTGAATAATCGCTGATTGACTCTTTAAGGTAATATTTCCCCCGACTGACCCGTAGGAAAAAATTTTAGTTCCCGATGGCATGAAAATATCACCTTTAGCTAACAATGTGATATTTCCACCGGGGTTGGTAAACACAGAATTAGAAGTCTCGATTTGAGAAGCAGCAATAAATTGGGGGGTGATAATTTTTCCTTTGGAGTCAATGACAATATCACCACCAGTGTCAGCCGTAAATGTCCCCAACAGCAATTTAATATTAATATCACCGGATAAAATAGGATTCGGTTGATACTGATTGGTTAAGAAAATCAATCCTCCCTGATTAAAAATTTGATTGATGTTGATATTTGCATTGCTAGGATTACCATCTGTGCTGGGAGTAGGAGAAAAAATCGCAGGATTTCCTGTAATTCCTGTTGGGTTGAAGGCGGTTGTTCCGGCTCTAATATCAACAGTAGGTTTTACACTACCATTAATCGGAACTTGCGTTACACCATCAGCCAGCGTGACTGTTTCATTAATAAAATTAGTAGTATCGGGACTGGTAATATTTAAACTATCAATTGTGACACTACCACCTGCAATAATGTGGATTGAAGCCCCTGTATAACTATTAAAACTCACATCGCCACTCGCCCGAATAATCGGGTCATCAGTGCTGGCTAAATCTCCCCCCTGACCATTCATTTGTTCGAGGCGAAAATTACCACCACTGAAAAATTGTGCATTTCCACCAATAGAATTGGCGGAACGCAATAGCATATTGTTACTAGCAAAGAAGCCACTGCTAGGATTATTTAAAGCAAATATGTCTATTTTATTACCTTGGACTAAGAGTTGTTGTCCAGCCGAAGCGATGAAAGGGTGATTAACACTATCGCGGACTTTGACAGTATCGCTAGCTTGCAGAGTTAAATTATTACCTGCTTGCAACTGTCCTTGTAAGTCAAGATTTTTACCAACTAAAGTCAAGTCTTGCCCTACAGACAAGTTACCAGAGTTAGCAATGGCTTTGCCAACGCCTTCTCTGCGAGACGCTTCGCGAACGGCGATCGCACTTTCAGGCGTTAACCAGCTATCCAAACCCGGAAGCTGGTTTATAGTCAGCAGGGAAGGCGCTTTTGGGTTTTGCGTACTAAATTTTTCTCCATTCTCGAATAACAAGCTGTGACTGGTGCTGGCGAAAAAAGAACCGGAGATATCCAACCGCGCATCTTTACCGAAGACAATCCCGTTAGGATTAATCAAGTATAAGTTAGCACTACCTAATACTCCCAAAGTCCCGAAAATCTTCGATGCTTGATTTCCCGTCACTCGTCCCAGAATATTCTCAATTCTAGCGGGATTGGCAAAATAGACTCGTTGCTGATTACCAACGTTGAAGTCTTGGAAGCTGTGAAATAAATTACTACCCCGAATCGCCCCGCCATCAATGCGTTCAATCGCATTACCTTGGTGTTGCACATTCGGAGTCACAATTGAGCGTTCAGTGCCTAAACTATTGTCAGGGATAATCTGCGCCCATACACTTGTGGTTAAACCTAGGGTACAGGCGATCGCTCCACTGCTGACCAAAATATTAATTAACTTGTAATGCACCATCTCTTTTAGTCTATTGCGTCACTGGGGAAAATCAGGTTAAAAAATAAAATCCGAGATATTGACCGCAGTGACTCCTGTGAAAGTGATAGTACCACCATTTAAAGAGGTTAGATCAAGCTTCAGACTACCAGCGATCGCATCGGCGAGGTTATCCTTGGTATTGATCACACAATCGCCATTACTGTCCAAAGCACCTTGAATGAGACTCAGTTGTCTCAGGTCAATTTTGTCTTGACCTTTACAAAAATCAGTAATCGTATCGTTACCAAATTTAACACCAAAGACAAAATCATCAGCACCCAATCCCCCTGTCAAAATATCGTCACCTCTAGCACCGGTTAACAAATCGCAACCATTACCCCCATTAATCGAGTCATTTCCATCAAAACCAGACAAAATATCATCCCCGTTACCGCCGACAATTACATCATTAAAACGACTACCTGTAATTGTATCCTTGCCATTATTACCCTGTAATTGAAAATTCCCAATGGGATTGGTAATGTTAACTTGGGAAAAATCAATATTAGCTGCCTTATTTCCTGATGCTAAAATTACCTGATTGACATTATTACCAATCGTAACGTTTTGAATTTTCCAATTTTTATCAAAATTATAAGTGCTAAGTTGTTGCAATTTGCTTTTAACTACCCCATCCCCATTTGCATCTTGAATAGTCACGTTGACACCAGTAGAATTGGCAAAGTTAAATGAGTCTAAAGCAGTTTGCAAATTAGCAAATGTCCCCACAGAATTACCATTACTATCGGTAACAACTGCATTTGTATCTGTCAGAGAAATATTGACCGAACTGGTTGTACCTGGGGTAAATTCACCAGCATCAAAGACCAATGTTTCTGTCTGAGTACCATTATTAAAAGTAAAGTAGCCACTGGCAAAGCGATCGCGGCTATAAACGCCATCTTCAATAAAATTAAAAAGCGCGTCGATCACCGCTTGTTCATCGTTAATATTGGCTAAATTGCTATCAGCACTGAGATTTTTCCAAGCTGCTAAATCTGTTAAGTATTGAGGATCGTTACTTTTAGTCCAACTGCCAAAAAATTGCGCACTACCAATATTACCTGGTGGTAAGAACTCTGATTGATTCAGAACAGGAAAGCCTAGAGGTATTGATACCAAATCCGGGTCAGGATCTAAGGCAAATGAGCCTGTTGTACTACTAGGGTTAAGTAAATTTTCAATCGAAAAAATCTTAAATTCCTGTCCGTTATTTAATGTCCCCGAAACTTTATAGCTAGAGACATCTAACCTCGCACTGGCTGTAATCGAGCCAGAATTCAGGTTTTTACCGTTTACAGCCACAATTTCGGCACTATTTGTAATATTTAATAATCCAAAATTTGCCCTTTCTTGATTTACCTCTTTTTGCACATTAGTATGGAGAAAAAATGTCCCAGTGAAAGGTGTATTATAATATTCAGTAAGTTCTGGATTGATCTTCCCTGTGTTTGGATCAATCGTTCCTATCTGACCGGATAAATTAACAGCTTTAACGTAGTCAGTACTAACTTTTGCATTCACCGTAATAGTTTTGGCTTCACCAGGCGCAATATTATTAAACAGCACCTCAACTGTTTGAATATTGCCATCACCGCCACCAGCAGTATCGAGATTAATTCCCCCATCCAGACCGAGACTTTGCACTGTTAACCCTATTGGCAAAACCTGCGTCAAGTCGTCTTGGATTTTGACATTGGTAGCATTAGCAACACCATTGTTCGTGACTTTAATTTGAAACGACACATTATCACCAGGAAGTGCTAGAAACTGCTCCGGTGTGCCATCTTTATTGCCATCAATTTCCTTGGTAACGCTAGTAAACTTTTTGCTTAAATCCAGCTTGATCACAGGTGCAGTTATACTGGTGTAATCATCTTCATAAGGTTTTTGATTATTGACAGTTGAATCTGGATCTTTTTGATCAGCCGCAATAATTTCTGCAACATTAGTGTAAGCAGCCGCGCTAGCTGCATCCACAACTTTAACCGTCAGGGTTAGGGTTGCATTACGTCCTGATTTGATACTACCGACCTTCCAAATTCCAGTTTTGCTATCATAAGTACCGACGCTAGGAGTAGCACTAACAAAGCTAAAACCAGAAGGTAATAAATCTTTGATTTTTACCCCTGTTGCATTAGCTGGCCCACTATTATTTAATGTCAACTTAAAAGTAGCCTGACTGCCCAATAATAAGGGACTATTAGATAGAGTTTGCTTAAGTGACAAATCGGCTAGTAACGGTTCACAGTAGCTTTGACTTTTGTCCTGTGAGGAGGAATCAAACTTTGTTACCAAATCAGATGAATCAGAATATCTAAAACTTTGAGTAGTCATAAAAATTATTACCTAAATTTAGAGCCTGAGAATGAGAAAAAGTCGAGAGTGATACCTATCACCCTTGACTAATTAACCAAACATTGTCCTGAAAAATCGCTCTTACAAAGCTCAACCCCACCTATTCTTTGGCTTCTGCTTTGCTGTATGTGGGTGGTAAATTCTGAATTTTTAGTTAGTCTGTACAGAAGAAAAGAGTTTGACCAAAAGCAAATTCAATTCTCCTAATAGATAGCAAACATACGCTTAGTTAAATGTTAATAACATGATTTTTACAATAGTCTCTGATTTTTCAGACAGCCTCGCAAAATTCTTGTAATATTTAGCTCGAAATCGTTGTTAAAAAAATACACAAAATTAGTATTTTCTTAACATAAACAAGCTAAAAAATGGTTAAATACAAGGCATCATCTGAAATTTTACACTCATAATAGGCAAACAAAATAGACTTGTTTTAGTTATTAAAGCACAATGTAATGACATTCTAAAAATCTAGATAATATCTTTAAATAGACTCTCCAAAAATCTGTTTTATAAAAAAAATATTAAGTAGTGGCTTGTTGAAGCACAAGTATGTATAGCAAATTGGTTGTATCTCAAAATTACCTCGAAGGCTGATGCAGTAAGGAGAAAGCCTAAAATTAATTTTGCTCTTGTTACTAACTCCCTGATGTCACTTTCAGGAGATAAAAATTATACCCTTATTTAAAACTTCATAATTTACTGCGCTACCCATGTCAGTTGTCTTGCTGTATAGATTCAGGAATTACACCATCTTTCTATAAATAGATCACACGGTAGGGGTCAAGCGCAATACTAAGGGACTTCCAAATAAAAAAATATTCCAATCATTAACTTACCAAACCTGCAACTCGTAGGGGCGAGGTGACCTCGCCCCAACAATTTGGCATAATTTATTTTTTGGAGTTCCCTAAATTCCTATAAAAATATTTGGTTCAAATACGTGATACCAATTCAAATAATGTTTGCGACACATAAAATTATTTATAAGGGCACAACAATGTTGTGCCCTTACTCATCTGTAGCATTATTTTTTAAAATTGCTATGAAAACTGCTGTAATACCAATTCTGTGTGAGGCTGCACATTAAAGCTGCAAGGCTAGAAGCCTGGGGCTATTGGTACAAAGCCTGCCTACCCTTATCCTGACGGAGACGCTGGGCGTTAAGCGTAAAGCCTACGGCATAGCTTCGCTTAGGGCGCAGCCTCTGGGACAGGAGAAGCTATACCGTAGGCTTTACGGGAACTGCTTCGCAGAATGCAGGCTTATATGCATCTTCATAGAAAATTGATATCAGACTAATTAACCACCCATTAAAAATGTCTGAAACTCGTGCAAAACCTAATGACAAATGACAAATGACTACTTAATTCCTTGATGCTGATAATATTTATGTGCTGCCATAGCCATAGCCAAAAATCCCCAAAGAATCATACCCGCAACACTCAACATCCCACTACTAATAATTAACTGGGCACAAGAAGTTATCCCAATAGCGCGGGCTGCACTGACAAAACTATCAAAACGACCTTCACTATATTGACTAACAGTGACAATTAATAAAATTAAACCACCTAAATAAGGGATAGCACCAAACCAGCCCAAGGTGAAAAACATATCTAAAACACCACTGTCAATGACAAATACTTCAATTTGTCCGGTTTTTTCATTGACTTTCCAAATATTTCCTAAACCGTTACCTAGTCCATTAGAAAGGGCAATACTAAGGTTTCTATCGTAGCTTCCCGATCTATCCTTAAAGCTGGTATCGTTTTCTAGATTAGAAAAACTCTCAAAACGACTAGCCACAACCTGAGAAATCGGTTCGATAGTTGTGAGTGGGATAACACATATTGTCATCACCAAAATAATAGTAATTAACCGCATTTGAATTTTGGCTTTGACTGAACCCAAAATGAGAATTACTCCTAAAACCCAACCACCCCAATTAGTCCGGGCTTGGGCTAGTAAAAATGATAAATAACCAACAGATGAGGCAGGAAAAATTAAAAATCCAGTTCTAGTAAATAACAATAATAAACCAGCTTGCATCACAGAGCCAAAAGGCCCGACTGAGTGTAGCGTACTCCACACACGCATTCCAAAAGGTTCTGGACTTCCAGAGCTAGTTGACATTTTTGACTGTATCAGCCAGTATCTATCCCACTCCGGAGCTACCACAAATTGATATAAACCATAAGTCCCCAGAATCAACACGCACCAAAGAAATGTACGCTGAATATGATCGCGATAGCTCGGATAATCTCGCCAATTCGTATATAAATGAAAAGCAAAAATAATCGGACTGAGCCAATCTAAAAGACCGCGTGCTACAGGGACAGGTGCGTTATAAATTAGACCTACAAGAAAACCATAAAACACCCCAATAAAGCCTAAAAGAAAGGGTAAACCTCCTTGGCGTATGCTACCAGGAAGGTAGCGCAAGAAGGTTCCTATAGTGACAAACACTACTAAATAGGGTGCTATAAGTATCTGACGGATGGGGTCCCAGCCTACCCGATAGTCTATCAAGCGAGCAACTAGAGGTGTCAGAAACCAAATCCACCAGGTAAAGCCGATGTAGAGAAGTGGATGGCGAAAATAGAGAAACAAACCTACCAAGAAAGCTGTTGCTGGAAAAACTAGACGCAACATTGCAGCTGCACCAGTAAAATAGCAAGCTACTGTGAGGATGACGAAACCCAAGATTACCAGCCAAGCTTGTGATGCTCGCTCTTGGGGAGAGAAATTCTCTTGTAAAACGCTATTGAAAAGTAACTGCTTAGAAGTCATTCAATTTTAGGTTTTTAAGTAATAATTTTGTAGTCAGGACTTTAGTCCTCACTACGAATAATGTTGAATTTGAATTTGTGGTGTGTTTGCCATCCTTGCCAACGCCCACGCAAAGAAGCCCACAATTTTTTACCTGCTAATTGACCTTGACTAGGCAAAAGTCTGAACCATTGGACTAAGCCTAAACTATCTCTTGTACCTACTAATATTGCCCATAATAAAAATACCCCACGGCGCAGAGGCGGCAGATTTTCTAATAAAACTAATGTTTCATTATGGACTAAATTAAGAAAGGCAATTTCGTTAAAATTATGGCGCTGGTCTTCATCAAAACGCTGTGCAGGATAGTGATCTACTGCCACTTGGGGATCGTAAATTAGCTTCCAACCAGCGCGTTTTAATGCTAGGGTAAATGCCATTTCAAAATGCACTTGTGCCCCTGTACCGCGCATCCGTTCGTCAAAACGCAATTGAGCGATCGCTTCTTGACGAAAACTCATGTTCACACCCTTGAGAATATCCACTTCACGCGGTTCTCCCACTCCTAGATGATGGTTGCCAATTACTCTACCAAACCATTGCAATTTACCCACGATTTGCCGAGAGTCATCTAGTAGCTGCTTCCCTTGATGAATCCAATCACGTCCACCAACACCACCGAGCCGGCGATCGCAGATAAAATGAGTGTTGATTTTCTCTAACCAATCTGGGTGAGGAGCTGCATCATCATCTGTAATCGAAACAATGTCTCCTTCCACTGCGGCTAGTCCGGCGTTGAGGGCTGCTACTACTCCCGGAAGGCTGACTGTGACGGTATGCAGTGGTAGGTTGTGTGGTGAATATTGGGCGAGGAATTCCCAAGTTTGGGTATCTGTATCGCGGACAACAACTATTACCTGATCGACTGGTTTAGTTTGCGCCTGTAGTGCTAAAAGACATCGAGACAGATCTAGTGGACGGCGATAAGTGGGGATGAGAACTGTGTTCTTCATTCTGAATTAACTCCTCAAATAGATCCACATAGGTTTTTGCCATCGTATTCCAGCTATGTTGTTCAGCGACAGAACGGGCTGCTTTCGCCATTTGTTGCATCAAAGGGCTATTACTGACTAAAGACAACAATGCTGTTACTAAAGCATCAATGTCATCAGAATCGGACAAAACCACCCCGCATTCTGGTGTCACTAATTCTGCACCTCCAGTAGCGGTGGCGGTAATCACAGGTAAACCAGAGGCGAGGGCTTCTAATAATACGAGGGTGCAAGCTTCATAACGGGAAGGAAATACAAATAAATCCACAGCCCGCATAATTGCGGCGATATCACGACGATACCCTAAAAAATGTACTCGCTCACTGATACTTAATGATGCTGCTAGTTGGGGAAAGGGGCTACCCTCGATTTTACCAACCACCGCTAAATGTAAATTAGAGACTTTTGCTAAGGCGGATAGTACGGTATCTAAGTTCTTTCTCGTGGTGCGGATATCGCCAGCAAATAGGGCTAGGGGGACATTTTCAGGTAAACCCCATGTTTGACGTGCGCCTACACCGGGGGTAAACTCTTCTAAGTCCACACCGTTAACAATTACCTGAATTCGCGAACGGGGTACGCCAATATTAACTAATTCTTGGGCGACTTTCTCCGATACGGCGACGACTACTTTCGCTTTTTGGAAAGCCCGCTTTTCCCAATGGGCATTTAGAGCAGTATAAAGCCATTGGTACAAACCATAAGCATCGCGGCGGGTGCGGGAAATATGCACAGGCGATCGCAGCCAAGAACTATGGACAAAATGTACAGCATTCACCGAAGCTAATGTCTTAGTAATCGCGCCATTGACTTTGACTAAATCAATATCAGCGCGATTTTTTTGCAACCAATCTGCACTTTTTTTCGCAAATACGAAATTCCGTATGAATTCTGTTGGGTAGCTTTGAACTGGAATTTCTATCCATTTCACTTGGCTATTATCTGCTAATTCAGGTGCGACTTCACTGGCTAATAATGTCAGATTATGTCCACGACGAATGACTTCTTTCGCCACCTCATAATTAACTCGCCCTTGACCATCACCTTTTTTAACTTTGTGGGTAACAATGCAAAGTTTCACGCACCACTTCCTTAATTAATTAGTTAATTAGTAAACTTCTAATAAATATCCAAGATAAAGATATTTGAAACCATAAATAAACATAGATAAACACAGATAATTTATTCATGTATATTTGTTTTTTTGGGAATTTTTTCTCATAAAACTGACTTGTGTGGGCTGCCAGATCCCCGACTTCTTTAACAAGTCGGGGATCTAACTACGGTTACATAATGAAACTGAGAGTTAGTGCCGCTAGAGTGCGCAAATTAAACTTTTGTTGGCTCAATGCTTGCCAAAGATAAGAACGTGCTGCATCCCTCTGTTTATTGCGGATTAAGCCAATCCCTAAAGTTGTATTAGCTTCTAACCATTTCTTTTGAAAGTATGGCTTAAATTCTTCAAGTTTAGGGTCTTTCATCAAGATTTGATAACAAAATAATTCGCTGTTAGCTTTGCGAATTTTGGCTTGCACATCTCGAGAACCACTGAGCATGGTATCAGTTTGCTCATGGACACGATAGCGCGTCAACCTTTCTGGAGAATAGTAAGCTTTATAGCCAGATGTACAGAAAAGGTAGGTTAAATAATAGTCCCACATCCCGCCAACTTCTGCGGGAATTTTATCCCAATCTACAAGGTCAGTGCGAATTACACAAGCAGCGGCGCTAGGTATACTTTTATCTATCAAACCAATTTTAGAAAAATATTTATACACTCCTGGGACTAATTTATCACGTTTAAAACCCCTTGTATTTTCTTCTGTACCTTGGTAATTAATCTTACCTTTAGCATCTATAATATATTGGTCACAAAAAGCGATAATTAGTTCAGAATTTGCTTCTAATGGTGGTACAAGCTTGGCTAAAAAGTTTTCATTCCACACATCATCATCATGCAGGCTAGCAACGTATTTACCCCGCGCCATCTTAAAGCCATGCATTTGATTACCGATCATCCCGATATTTTGCGGATGTCGCCAAAAGCGGATACGTGAATCGGCAAAAGATTCGATAATAGGTAGAGGATTTTCAGGGCTACAGTTATCAGAAACAATAATTTCAATATTTTGATAAGTCTGTTTAACTGCACTGGCGATCGCTTGCTTGAGATACTCTGGTCGATTATATGTAGGAATAATCACACTCACCAGTGGTTCTGGGAATTTAATATTTGTTGACATAAAGTTAACTGGTTAGAAAATGAGGCAGAGGGCAGAAGGTAGTCTCAATGAAACAAGTTTCACAACCAAGCATGAAAAAGGACAAGGGAAGGGGGACAAGGGGGACATGGAGGACATGGAGGACAAGGGAAGGGGGATAATTTTTCCTAACGAGCGTTGTGTGATTAATTACATGAGCGTCTAGAATGAAATTCGGTGATAGTTTTGGCATAAATTTCTGCCAAGCGCTGAAAATGAATATCAATAGTAAATTCTTCTTGATACCAAGCTTGGCCTTTTTCACCAATTAATCTGGCTTTACGATAGTTGGTGGCTATTTCGTTAATCGCCGCAGCTAACTGGGGAATATTATTAGGTGAAATGAGAATTCCCGTTTTACCATCTTGTAAATATTCGGGAATTCCACCGACAGCACTAGCAATTACAGGGCGATAGCGTGCATAAGCTTCTAAAGTGACAAGTCCAGCAGGTTCAGGCCACAAACTGGGAAAAATTACAGCCAAGCACTGTTGATAAAGGGTTTCTAATTGTTCAGGGTGACACCAACCATGCCATGTAATGCGATCGCTTAACCCCAACTCTTGGGCTAATTGTTCCATACGTGGCTTATTCCAACCATCACCGGCAATATCTAAATGGATGTGTCGCTCAGTTTTAGTTAAGGCTTTGAGTAGCCACTCTAAGCCTTTATCAGGAACAATGCGACCAGCAAACAAAATTCGCTGATTTTGATAAATTGTCCGACTTAGAGGTGCTGTGACAACCTTGGGTGATTGGACACCACAGTGCAGCGTAATTACTCGCTCAGGTGCTATCCCCACCTGAATAATTTGCTGACGCACATACTCACTATTGGCAATTACGGGAATTTTCAGTTTTTTCAGGTTATTCAGCGGATTGTAAGCATTCCACCAATCACCAAAAATTTTGTGTGGTCTGCGGCTACCACAACCATCTACCACATGACCCCAAACACATCCTAGAGGATTGATGACGCGATCGCAGATTTTGCCTCTGTCTGCTAAATATTTTGTGCCACTGGGACAGTAGGTACAGTGATTGTGCAGGGTAAATATTGCTGGACATTCTTCTCGTAAATCTGCTAAAAATTCTGGATCGTGGATGTGTAGCAACTCGAACTGAGTTTGATCCTCACCGTTAATGCTCTGGAGGACGCGATCGCTAACTCCAGGAATTTGCGACAGTGCTAAAGAAGCTACATAAGTTTCAACGCCTCCGCCTCCTTTCATATTAGTGTTAGTACAGTGATAAATCATTTTGGTCTTGGTTACATTTTTGCTCATTCTAGACACCGACATTCAACCAAAATTTATGTCTGACATCGTTAACATAATGCCTTAAGGCAATCTGATAAGAAGCGTAACGGTCAGGATAAACAAATTGGTCATCAACGTTGATTATATATTTATCTTCTGAGAGTGGTTTAGCATCGGCATTATGCATAGCTAAATGCACTACAGTTTGGTCTGTATAAAAAATAGGTGAATCGACAAATTTAGCAACTCGCTCTAGGGGCTTATGCCAATCTAGTTGCTGTTTGAGGATGAAGAAACCTGCGTTAACTGGATTGAGCTTATCGTTACTTTCTATCAGAATTCGCTCGTCTAAAGAAGGTTTACAATCTGGTAAATACCAAGGTAAGTTATCTGGAGAATTGCATAAATCAATTAAGTCTGTAGCCCCAGGAAAAAACAAAATATCCGCATCTGTGTAAATTGTTGGCTGGTCAATATTTAATGACATTAATGCTGCCAATCTTTTCCACATTGCCATTGTTGGGCGATGTGGATGATTTAAAGCATAGTCAAAGATATAATTGGGAATTTCCTGATTAGCAATATCTTGCCAATTCACAACATCTACACAAGCATGAATTTGACGCAACAATTTACGAGACTTGACTGTATAGCTACCATCAGAGATGACAGTAAATTTATCGGGTACGCCAACATGACGAATAAAGGAGCGAATACTTGCTACCTGTACAGCTAAATCCCGTTCACAAGAAAAGGAATAGACATTGATATTAACTTGACGGGATTGTTTGATAGGAATACTAATAATTTTATCAACAATTTTGCTATAGAGATTGCTGATAAAATTTCCTTGAATTTTACTAGAATGATAACCTATATTTACCATTATATTTACCTCATAAAATCTAGGTAAGTTAATCTTATTTACAGAGGTATTCATCACAGTCGGGAAATTTTTCTGAACCAGACGATGAAATTAATAAGGGCTTTCCAAGAAATAAATTATCCATCTTGTGGGATGGGCATCTTGCCCGTCCTATATTCTGGGGAAGATGCTCACCCCACAATAAAATTTGGGAGATTTTTCTATTTAGAAGTCCCTAAGCAAAAAGTTTTACCCTGGTTGACCCATTTCGTACTGAGTCTTGTGATATTCCCAAAGTTTGCCTTTTAGCTCTAGGAGTTCTTGATATTTACCTTGTTCGACGATGCGTCCTTGTTCTAGAACCACTACTTTATCTGCGTTGGCGATAGTAGAGAGACGATGAGCGATCGCAATTACCGTTCGCCCAGCAGAAAGCTTTTCTAGAGATTCCTGAATCAAACGTTCGCTTACAGAATCTAAAGCACTGGTAGCCTCATCCAAAATCAGAATTTCTGGATTGCGTAATAAAGCGCGAGCGATCGCCAGTCGTTGGCGTTGTCCTCCCGATAATCGTACACCCCTATCTCCCAGTTGTGTGTCAAAACCTTCGGGCATTTCTAAAATAAATTCTAGTGCATTCGCTTGTCGAGCCGCTTCTTTGATTGCAGCTTCACTAGCCTTTGGCGTACCGTAAGCAATATTGTTCCAGACAGAAGTGTTAAAAATAAACGTATCCTGACTAACAACAGCTATCTTGCTACGTAGGGAATTAATTTCAAACTTCCGCACATCAACTTCATCAATATATATATATCCATCGATGGCATCATGAAATCGGGGAATTAAATCGGCAAGTGTAGTTTTACCTGCACCCGATCCGCCTACTAAGGCTGTTGTTTTCCCTTTTTCAATAGTCAGGGTAATATTATTGAGTACTAGATTATCGGCATTATAGCCAAAATCCACTCCTACTAAGTCAATAGACCTTTTTAAACTAGGAAACTCAAGTTTTCCGTTTTGGAAGTAAGTTTTATCCTCTGTTTTTAACAGGTTCTTAATATTGTCTGCGGAACCGTGCATCGTGCTGAGAAATGCTCTAGTACCATTCATATCTTGGACAAAGGGTACTAGGCGAAATAGCACAAAGAAAAAGGTCAACAGTGAAGCAACTTGTAATGTTCCATTGGCAACAAACAAAGTGAATGCCAAAATAATCATGCCAATTAAAACCGTCGTTGCTACTCCTTCGGCAATTGGCTTGACCATTGTCCATGTGTAGATAACTTTTGTGGAACTACTCACTACCTGATCGCTAGCTTTGTAGTAACGCTGACGCTCAAATTCCTGAGTACCAAATGCGTTCACGGTGCGAATTCCATTAATGAATTCGATTGCTGTTGAGGTAAAATTACCATTAGCAACTGACATACCAAAACTTGTTTCTCTGACTCTGGCATTGAGATTTGATAATCCCACACCTAAAAGTGTAAATAACATCAGAGAAATTATTGCCAGTTGCCAGGAAAGCAAAAACATTGAAATTAAATAGACAAGAGTAGTAATTATTCTGGTAAACAGAAATGCTACCCCACTAAAACCCTGTCTAATCCTTTCAATTTCTGTAGTAATGGTGTTAATCAGTTCGCCGGAACGAATTTGCGCAAAGAAACTTAATGGCAGAGATTGCAACTGTTCAAAAATCTGCTTACGTAAGCGATCGCCAAGATGTAGTTGCGTTAATTCTGTGTAAACTTGGCCAAAATAATTGAAAGTTGCCCGCATCCAGGTAGTTAATAAAATCAGCAAACATATTCTATATAGACGACTAGTTGCTGATTGATTAATACCCAAAATTGCAATATCAAACCACTCTACGCCTGTACGCACAGGTTGGGCATTGGGAGTAGTTAAACTTTGCAAAAAAGAAAGTAAAAAGCCTATGCTTACACCTTCAAAAGTTGCCGCTAAAAAAGAAAATATGACTGCAAGTACGGCAATTTTGCGAAAATGTTGAAATTCTCGTAATATTAAATAATTTTCTTGCCAGAATTTAGTAGCTTTAAATAAATTTCTGAGTGCTGGGTTAATTTTTAAATACATGGATATTGTTTCAGAATAGTGGGGCAAGGCATACAGGCAGTTAGCGAGTTTTAGACTAGGAATGCTGAAGAACCAAAAATCTAAAATTTACTAACTGCGCTGAATGCGGAGAGTCTTGATTTGCAGAAATTCCCAATAGCTGTAATTCAGATTTGTTTTACGGAATTTCTCTGTACTCAACTCTCATCAGCAATAAATCACAGCGTTTGTCCATCTAAATTTAACAAGTTGATTTCTGGGCTAATTTCCCAGCCACCCGTCATTGCTGGGACTGGATTTAGTTCTTTTTGTGATTCTGAACTTAGGCGCACTGCATCTTCTAAAGTCCAAAAACGAGAGCCTATTAAACCTCTGTCACCTAGCACTACATTGAATAGCTGTGGCAGATTGTGCAGATTATATTGACGCATCCAACGCCCCAGACGTGTAAGGTTGTGCTGCTCAGTTGTGCGAAAACTCATGGCGTGAAACAGTTTACCACCCTCTCCCACCTGCCACTCATAAGAGAAAATTGACCCTTGTGAGTCAACCTGCATTAGCAAAACTAGGGCTAACAGCGCCGGAGTTACTAACAGTAACAATACTAAAGCCACAATCCTATCAATTAGTCGCTGAAACTGCTTGCTCAAAGAGTTACCTTTTTTTAGTCGCTGATTACCATTCGGTAAGCGGAGGTATATTGGCTTATTAGCTTGTTTACAAGCTTCCGCCCACAACGACAGCCAAGCCTCACCCAGCTTTGAATCTATACTCACCAATTTGATTGGTGAATGTTTTAAGCACTCTACTAACAATTGTTCGTTATATAAAGAAGGCAGATATGGCTGTTTTACATGTTTAGGAGACTTCACCCACAGCTGACCCCTTCGCCACAAGAGTGTGCAATATGGGGAGTGCAGCTGTTGCTGTTGCTCAGTTGGGATGTAGGGATTTTGGAGAGTGGGAATTATTGAACTAGTCATAGCTCTCAAGAGGTGTAGAGTAGTAGATTCTTGACCCGTGATCAGCGTTACTGAATTGACGCACATAACTCGATCGTTCAACTATCGTAGTGAGGACTTCAGTCCTCAAAAACAGGACTAAAGTCCTCACTACGAATTTGTTTATTTTTCTACAGCTTGTTGCAAAGCCAATCGTTGTGGCTTGTTATAGGGTACATATGTGCTTTGAGAGTTGGAAGCACCATTGGCGACAACCCCAATCAGGTTTAGCTTGCTCAACATCGCTGTAGCTTGCGCCATTTGGCTGCGAGTTACCTTACCAATGCTTGCTACCATAACGACACTGCGACAAGATGAGGCTGTGAGCATCGCATCCACCAAACCGAGAACCGGAGAAGCATCGACGAGGACCAAATCATAATTTTGCTCAAATGTTGCCATCAATTGCATCATCCGGGGGGAACTCAAGAGATTGGCTGCATCAGCTGGTATTGGCCCAGCGGTCAAAATATCAATGTAAGACGAACCTGAGTATTGAAGACTAATTTGGTTGGGGAGAGCAGTTTCACTAGTTAGTAGAGTTGAAAGCCCCTGATCGTTGGGGAGATTGAGCTGATGATGCAAACTAGGCTCCCGTAAGTTGGCATCAATTAGTAGTACCTTTTTGTGTAAGCGAGCTGCACTCATGGCCAAACCTAAAGCCAAAGCTGACTTACCCTGATCGGCTAAAGCCGAGGTGATCATCAAAGATTTCAAATTGGTAACAGTATTTAACAGCTCAATATTTTTATAAATCAAATCTAGCGATTCCCAACTAGGAGGGGATTGCAGTACTTGAACTGTCCAGGGTGCGAGAACTTCTGGCTTACCAAAAGGTAACTTGATCATTGATTCTCGCGATTGCGTAGGCGGTAACTTGGGGGTAATTCCTAACAATGGAAGAGCAACCTGCTTCTCCAATTCCGCAGTGCTATGAACCGCATCATCAGATGCTTCCCGTACAAAAGCCGCAATACCTCCCAACATTAACCCAACCACTGCACCCAACAACAGATTCTGCTGAAGGTTGGGGCCCATGAGCATACCTTTTTGCGGTTCTTCCACAACTTCCCAGTTAAATCCGCCTTTAGAAAGTTCTTGTCGCAACTGTTGTTCTGCTCTTAACAGTTGTTCCAATCTTTCACGGCTAAATTGTAACTGCGGTAATATGCGATTGTAATAAGCCAATAGAGGGGGGAAGCGTTTGAGTTGAAAACGCAAATCGTTCTCTTTTTGAGCCAAAGTTTGATCGCGTGCAGCTAATGCAACTATAGTTGTCTGTGTTTCTACTAACTGACCAGCAAGATTGAGGTCAATTTGGCCGAGTTGTCCTTGTTCTAAGAGATTTTCTCCCGCAACTGTACCAACAGGTGTTCCACCTAAAGTTCTGCTGACTTCTTGTTGAAGTAATTCTTTCTGTCCTTCAAGTTGTGCTTGCAACTTTTGGACGCTAGGAGTCTCGTCTGTGAAGCGTAAACGTTCTTGTGATAGAGCCAGCTCGGTTTTTTGGATTTCGTTGAGTAAACCTTGATAGCGAGTAGATTGGCTCAAACGAGAAGAAACAAGCGCATTCTGAGGAGAACGGTTAAGCTGTTCTTGCAAAGATTGTTGACGCGCTACAGCCTCTTGATACAAAGAACGGGTAGCGCGTCGTTCTTCTTGAAGTTTGTTTAAATTCTCTTCTAGTGCTTTTGCTTGAGACTCAGGATCGATTAAATTCTGAGTTCTGCGAAACCTTTGAAGATTAGTTTCCGAAGCATTAACTTCATCACTTGCTTTCTTTAACTGGTCTCGGATAACTTGCAGACCTTTTTGTAAGCGTGCATCCTGCTGCTGCTTGTTATATTCCACATACACTTGGCGAATAGCAGTCAGAACTTTTTGCGTTTTGTCTGGATCGTTAGAAGTATATTCAACTTGGAAAATTTTAGTTAAGACATTATCTTCTTTTGTTTTGATTTGATTTAAGAGCAAAGAAGTTTTAATCTCAGCCGCAGTCAGATCTGGATAGTCTTTTTGCAGTTTATCAACTGCTTTTTGAATTAATCCAGAACTCTGCATCAAGTTAAGCTGGGTTGCTGTATCTATTTGAATGTTAGTGTCAGTAAATTCATTTTCTAGCCCGGCTTTGTCTGGTTTAACTTGATAGTTAGATTCTACTAACAACTGCATAGAACTTTTGTAGGTAGGCTTGGTCTTAGTAGTGATAAAACCTGCCAAAGTAATTGCACTCAAAAATACCAGTAAAAACCAAGGAAATCTACGTACAAGTACGGCAAACATTTGTCCGTAACCCACTTCATTCTCAGGAGCCGCATTGGGGCTAGGATTGGGGCTGGGATTGGGGCTAGGATTGAGACTGGGATTGAGACTAGCTTGAACCACGTTTATTATCCTTCTCTTTGAAACGCTACGCGAACACCTAATAATTCCTAGTTAAATAGAGTGGTCATTTGTCATTTGTTATTTGTCATTTGTCATTTGTCATGGATAGGGTTTTCCAGATACATACATTTATGTTTCGTCATAAATTTGCTGCAATCGCCTATTTACTTATGTCAGGGATGAGGATTTAAAAACCAAGCATCATGGAGCGGCGTTTTTTAATTACGAATTACGTTAGCGGAGCGTCTCCTCTTGGGAGAAGGAGCGTCACTTGTACTCTCGCACTCGCCCTAAGCGAAGCCGAAGGGAGCCGAAGCATTACGAATTACTAATTATTTGTTGATGTCCTCTCCAAGCTTGGTCAATAATTTGTTCGACTTTACTGAAAAATGCTGTTTCAGAAAAGTTTGTCAATGCATGATTACGGATATTTTGGTAATCCCAAGTTATTTCTCCAGCTTCTAGTAATGCAGCTTGTAAAGATTCCGGTGTTTGTCTGTTAAAAAATACGCCTGTTTTTCTGGGTACTTGAGTATCTAATACACCACCTGCTCCATAAGCAATGACTGGAGTACCGCTAGCATTAGCCTCTACAGGAACTAATCCGTAATCTTCTAAAGCTGCAACGATGATAGACTTAGCTTTAGAAAACAAGTCTTTACGTTGGCGATCGCTTACATGACCTAAGAACTCAATATTATCTAATGCTTTGGATTTTAAGCGTTCTTCTTCTGGCCCATCACCGGAGATTAATAATCGCCATCCTAACCAATTAAAGGCTTCAACTATTATATCCAGCCGCTTATAACTGATCATCCTGGCTGAGGCGAGATAATATTCATCTTTGCTCTCAGAAAAAACAAAGTTACTAGTATCGATAGGATAGTTAATCACAATCGCTTGCTTTTGATAAATATCTTGAATGCGGCGAGCAACTATGCTGGAATTCGCAATATAAAGGTCAGGTTCCTGAGCATATTGCAAGTCTACCTTTCTCATTAATTGGAAGACTTTTTCAATTAACGGGGCGAAAAATCGATAATCTCCATATTCTCGTAAATAAGTTTCTGTGTCCCACAAAAAACGGGTGACATTATGACAAAAGCAAATATGAAGTGCATCGGGATGTTTTCTAACTGCTTTAGCAAAACTAGTACTACTACTGATGATCAGATCGTATTCTTGTAAATCCAGCGCCCGAAAAGCGGGGAAATATAAGGGAGCTATTAAGCGGAAATACTTAACTGCACCGGGAATATTTTGTAAGAAGGTTGTATTAACTATCCGCTCACCCAAATCAATTGTTTTTTGGTGATTGTATAAAGAAGTATAAATATCTGCTTTGGGGTAGCGCTTACAAAGTAACTCAAACACGCGTTCTGCTCCACCGCGCTGGGTTAAGTAATCATGGACTAGAGCAATTTTCATAGTTTTAATTTCCTCTAAATTTTGGTTGAATACTTCCCAGCAAGTAAGACCAATTCAAAATTCCAAATTCCCAATTAGAAAATCTAGATAAAAAGTATTTCTAAGTTTGAATATGTTGCTGAATTTTGGAGGATTGGTGTAATACTAATTCGGAATTCGTAATTAAGAAGTGTAGGTATGGCTATGCTTGACTACGTGTATTGCAAAAATCTAGAAGGACTAAAGTCTTAACTACGAAATGAATGCAGACTGTAGTAAGCACTTCAGTGCTTAAAAGTAGGACTAAAGTGCTTAAAAGTAGGACTAAAGTGCTGACTACAAAATTAATTTAACCAACACCAACAAGAGTTTTTTCTGTGGCGAAATAAGCGTTTTGTTCGGCTCGTAGTTGGTCGCAAAGTCTATCTGCGGGTAGTTCAACATCATCGTAAGAGAGAACTTGATCTTTAAGAATATCACGTTTGAGGCGACATCCTTCAGCCAATCCCATTGGTAGGAGATTTTGCTGTTGCGCGATCGCAGAATTTTCGCATTGTCCGTAGGTCATGTAGTAGCCAATACCATCTAAGGTTTCCCCAGCTTTTAAATCAATTTTGGCGGTGGTGACTACATCTACCACTGGCCCAGCTAGAGGAGACATCACCGCATCTTGGAAGAGGACAGCGCGGGCTACCGATAGGGGAACTTCAAAATGGCAGAGGTGATAGGGGGTATAGAAGCTGTAAAGAGGCCCTTCACCGAGTTTGTATAAATTGAGATAGTGGCGTTGTTTGGGGTCTTCATGTGTCGCAAACACAAACACTCCTGGCCCTGGTTTTGCACCAACAACATAGTCAACGATACCGCCTAGTTCCTTGAGCTGTTCCACATCATACATATTGGTCATCTCATCCACATGACCGGCGAAGTCATAGCCCAGCATTCCCCGTTTAGCCACCTTCATCCCTGTGGCGTTAGCAACGATCGCCTGTTCAAAGGAAATTTTACTACCATCAGCAAAGCTGGTCACCATGTGGGCTTTTTGACCCCAACGCTTTGCAAAGGCTTCTTGGGTGGTGGGATTGCGATAAGGGTCTTGAAGTCCTTTAATGTTACCGCACAACAACGGAGTCAGACCAATGCTTTTCACAAACCGATAGAGGTTCATTTCTACCCCTGGCTGATCGCCGTCGCAAGCGCTGAGAATCACACCTGCTTTGTCAGCATAGACCTTGAGGATGGGGCCAATTGTACCATCGAGTTCGGCATTCATCATAATCACATGCTTGCGATGGGCGATCGCACTCATCACCACATGCGCCCCAAATTCCACCGCCCCTGTGACTTCGATTAAAGCCTCGATACCCTCAGCACGACAGAGTAAATCTGCATCTTCCGTGACTGCATATTTACCATGAGCGATCGCGTCTTCAATTTCTGTGATGTTTGCAACAATTTGCATATCTTCAATCCCTGCTTCGCTATAAGCTTGCTTAGCAGCATCAATTTGGCGATTGGAGATAGCAACTAACTCCATTCCCGGTACAGAATTAATAATTTGATTGGCAATTCCTCGACCCATAAAGCCTGCACCAATCATCCCCACTTTAATGGGTCTACCTAAAGCAGCGCGGGCTTGTAAAGCGCGATCAATAATAATCATGAGTTTAATTCCTTTATTAATTTATTAAAGCAGATGGCACACTTCGACTTCGCTCAGTGCATAGATGGCAGATGGCAGAAGGGAGCAGGGAGGCACAGGAGAAATAACCAATGCTCAATGCCCCATACCCCATGCCCAATGCCCCATGCCCAATCTATAGACTTGCACTACCGACGGGCATCTTGCTTAATAATGGCCAGTTTAAATCTTTCTCAGAAATTTCAGTTACTTCTAAAGGCCATTGAATGTTGAAAAATGGGTCATCATAGCGTAAACCCCTTTCATAACCTGGTGTGTAAAATTCACCAACTTGATATACAACTTCAGCGTCATCTGTTAGCGCTTGATAGCCATGAGCAAACATTTCTGGAACATATAAAGCGCGGTGATTGTCTGCGGTTAGTTCCACACCAATATGTGATAAAAAGGTGGGAGAATCAGGACGCATATCAATAATTACGTCATAGATAGCGCCTTTAGTACAGCGAATTAATTTGGTTTCTGCTGCTGGCGCAAGTTGATAATGCATTCCCCGCAATGTACCTTTTTTGTAGTTGAAAGACAAATTACATTGGGCAACTTTTGGCTTTAATCCATGTGCCATAAATTCTTGAGCGCAGAAACTCCGAGCAAAAAAACCACGGTTATCTTGCTTTTTTTCTACTTCAATAATGAATGCGTCTTTCAGTTCAGTTTTGATGAAAATCATAGATAATCTCCGAAAGTAAATGGTATTGAGTATTGGGCATGGGGCATTGGGCATTGGGCATGGGGAAGAAAACTCCCCATACTTCCTCATCTCCCTTGTCTCTCCGTCCCTTGCGCGTCTCCCCTTGGGAGAAGTTCTGATGCCTGCGGCAAGCCGCTCCGCGTCTACGGAGGAAGCCTCCCGCTCAGACTTCTCTCCTTGTCCCCCTTCTAGCCCCTATTCCCTAATGCTTGAGCAGTTTCTGATGTGGAATTTAAAGTTAGTCTGGGGAAGGTATCATCCCAATATTGGGTACAAAGTTCAGGTCTTTCTGGGGGATTAGCAGTGTAACAGAAAAATAAAGTTACTCTTTCTTCTTGGCGTACAGTTCCATGATGTAAAGTATTTTTCGTATCTGCAAAAACTACCGTACCTACTGGGCCTGTGCATGATTTCCAAGCTGATTTAGGGATAACTTGTTTGACTATTTCATCATCAATTCCCATATATCTAGACTGCCAAAGTTTGTAGTACAGCCAATAATATTGCCATTTAAATAAAGAAGTTAAAGAGCGGGGTATATACTGAAAAGGCCCGGATTTTTCTTCTACATCTTTTAAGGAAACAAATATTTTGATAATCCGGCGGTCTTCAGCATCACTATGCCATAGCAAAGTACCAAATTGATGGTCGCTAGGAAAATCTTGGCGCAAGTGTACACCATGAAAAGTTACAGGAAGACCAATATAATTTTCGATGAGATTCAGCAGTCTTTTTTCTGTTGCCCAGGCGTAAATTTCTGGGATCTCTGTAACTGTATGAATTTGCGGCCACATTTCGTAGAGAGGGTCATTTTTATCTGGTTCTATCTTAGACAATTGCTCATAAGCAGATTTGAGCATATTTAAGCTAGAACTTAGTCCTAACTCTGCCAGTGTGGTTGCATAAACACCCTCGCGTTTGAGAGTTTTTAAAATTTGGCGATCGCGTTCTTCTAGAACAGGTAAATTTTTCTTATGCTTCCAGCGTGCGATCGCACAACCTAAATCAGAATACATTGCAGATATTTTGCCTTTGATACTTTTCAACATAAAGTCAATCTCTTTTAAATCTCTAATGACTTAGTTCTCTTTTTTTTTGTAATTGTTGAGTAGAGACTTCAGCGGCTTCAGCAATTCCAGCTTCTTTAAAATACATCACATCAAAAACAGATATTCCAATTAAGGCTAAAAATGGAATTACTGTTTTAATCGCTGACATCGGCCATCGTCTTAAAGCACCTAAAAAAACTCTTAAGCTAACTTCTTTACCGTTGTGCAACAGCATTCGTTTGCAAAAGTGTTTAGAATATCCACTCTCCTCTAGTTTCAAAATAACTTCGGGTATATGTTTGTATTGCATTAAGAGTGCAGACCTTGGCTCTTTCTGCCAATAACTCACACCAACAATGCATTCTAAAAAAGTCTCTTTAGTAACAATTACACCGCCGTTAGCAGCACAATACCCAGCTAAATATGCTAGAGATATCCAATTATTTGCTGCATCTGGCCAAAGTTGGAGAGCCTGCTTGACTAGTCCAGTGTGGTAAATTGTCGCCGTCAGAAAGATGACCGCACCAACACTTTTAGAAAAACAATGTTCAAATATGGCTTTACCATCACCACAACCATCTTCGCTATCAGCATCAAACCAGCGGTTCCCAACTATTGTTGGTGGGTGAACTGGCTCACCAGTAATTTTATTACGACCAGAGAAGTTGAGAAATATTAACGATAAATCTTCCTGTTGCTTTAGCTTATTTATCACATAAGCAACCGCTCTGTTTTGAATTGGATCATCATCACCAATTGTCCAAACATACTTGGTTGTAGCAGAATTTAGGCAATAAATGATATTTCTCATTACACCTAAATTTTCTGAATTACGATGAGATTTAAATGTAATGTTACTAAGTATTACTTGCCATTTCTTAATTACATCTTGAGTTGTGTCTGTGGAACAATTATCAGAAACAAAAATTTCACATTCAGATTCAAAACCTGTAATAGCTTGAGACAACCAGGCTAGCTGTTTGTCCAGCAATTCAGCCCGATTATATGTAGGAATAGCAATAGTGAGCAATTTATTCATTTCATTGGTGGCAATTTATGGAATTAATAGAAAAAATAAATTGTTGTAAGTGATAATTCTCCAATAAAAAGATTAATCCGGAGGGTTTTATCTATTTCCAGAGAAAATTTGCTAGAGCTAATACTGTAAAATAATTCACAGCTAAAAATACCCAAAAACCTGTAATACAGGTTTTTGAGTTTAACATTTTTCTTGACCAGTAGAAATGCTAACTATCTTTTAGCCCAAAAAAAGTCCTTATCAATTTGCTCTGTGCGGATGAGATATTCTAGCTGCTTTAACCGCGTAAATCCTCTAAACAAGAAAGTATCTTCAGTCATATCAATTTGACTGAACAAATTAAATAGCTGTTGCGCGCCAAGCTGGGCGTTCCAATCACATTTGAATCCGGGTAACATGGTGTTAATTTTCTCAAAAGATACCCGATAGCTGCGGTTGTCTGCACCGTTATCACCAAAAGATAACTGACAACCTGTAAAAATATCTGCAATGATCTCCGCAATTTCTTTAACTCGATAGTTATTTGTAGTATCGCCAACGTTAAAAATTTGCTTGTGTACAATATCACGGGGTGCTTCAATGGCGCAGACAATGGCCTTGCATATATCTAGTGCGTGAACTAATGGCCGCCAAGGTGTACCATCACTGGTCATTTTAATTTCTTTGCTAGTCCATGCCAAACCAGCTAAGTTGTTTAAAACAATATCAAATCGCATTCTCGGAGAAGCACCAAAGGCTGTGGCATTGCGCATAAAGGTAGGAGAGAAATCATCATCAGCTAAGGGCATGACATCTCGTTCTACCAAGGTTTTACATTCTGCGTAGGCTGTTTGCGGATTCACAGGCGATTCTTCTGTCACATCTCCCTCGGTAGCTACACCATAGACGCTGCAAGAAGACATATAGATAAAGCGACGTACACCCGCTTCTTTAGCTAATTTAGCTAGGCGAACTGAACCTTGGTGATTGATTTCATAGGTAATATTGGGTGCTAATTGTCCTGTGGGATCGTTGGAGAGTTCCGCCATGTGAACTACAGCTTCCACACCTTGCAAATCTTTGAGGATGATATTGCGGATATCTTTGTTGAGGGTTTTGGCTGTGACATCAGTACCGTTATACAACCAACCAACTTTATAGAAGCCAGTATCTACGCCAATAACTTCATGTCCTCGTTCGATTAACAAGGTAGGTAATAACGAACCGAGATAACCTTCTGTTCCAGTTACTAATATTTTCATTGTGGTCTAAGCCTTTGTATTTCTATGAGATTGAAGAGTTAAATAAGCTAATGTGCTTCTTAGTTGTACATTTTCTGGTGAAGACTGTCATTTGTCTTTTGTTAATCCAAATAACAGAACCTTTTTGCCTCAGATGCTGTTTACAATTTCGAGGTCTTGATGAAGGTCATTTTCAGGAGTTTTCGACCCAAGCGTCTCCAAAAAGTATCTCGCCATCCTGACCAAGCGGTCATATCCAGATAGTCAAAGAATAAATCTTTTTGAGGATGTTTACATTCCACTCGTAATCCTGCATACCAAGGTTTAGGAGAATTTGTAAAGTGAATAATGTAGGGCTGATGCAGTACTTGATTATATATATCTTCAGGAAAAGGACTTTCTTTCCAGGATGAATAATCATAAATTTTCGGCATTTGATTCCATCGCGGATGAAGTTCTCGCCATTTCCCTGCAAGAACTGCGTTTAGCCCATCCTGGTCGTTTCTGACGAATTCTCGATTTTGCCTGATATATTCAATAACTTTGTTTCCGATGTTTTCGTTGCGCCATTTTTCTAAATTAATTACCAAAAGTCCGGAATTAAAGTATTTTTCATCTGGACAAATTCCTAGTTCCTGATAGTTTCTCAAGCCATCTGACATGGAAATATATAATTCAACATCATCTTGGACTGCTAATGCGTAGTTGTCCCCTATGTCAATATTCCATAGTTCTTCTAGATCTCCGACTACTACCATATCAGTATCTAGATAAATTACTTTATCTAAATCTTGGCTGATAACTTGCGTAATCATCAATCGATAATAAGAACTAACTGTTAAATGCCTGGTCAAAACCAGATTTTCAAACAGCGTATTATCTATTTTGATCCATGTAATATCAACTTTTTCTGTAGCCAGGGATTGAATAATTTTATGCTTGTTGGCTTGACTAATTCCTCCATCAAGAATAAATAAGCAAATCTGGCGATGACTTTTAATGTTAGCAAGTGCCGATCGCACTGTGACAGTAAGAGGCATTGCATAGTTATTATCAGCAGCACACACAACAAAAATGGGCTGAATCTCTGATATAACTGCCATAATTTTCACCTTGAGAATTGGTTTGCTGATGTTGGAAATAAAAATTTGGGATGCTATCAGCAACACAGGTGAATTAAAAAATATTGCTAGTACTTATTGCTGGAAAATTACAGCAATTTCAATACCATTCTTACTGAGCTAAATCATTTCTGCCAACTGACATTAATTTACAGATAAGGCTAGATGTGATTGTTCGGGTATTTGCGCCACAATTGCTTTGCCAATTTCTAAGGAAGAAGTGGCGGCTGGGGAAGGCGCATTGCAAACATGAATAGATTTATCCCCTTGAACAATCAAAAAGTCATCCACAAGGGAGCCATCATTCTTCAAAGCTTGGGCGCGGACTCCCGCATGGGTGGGAACTAAATCTTCGGCTTGGACTTCGGGAATGAGTTTTTGCAAACTGCTAACGAAGGCGGCTTTGCTAAAAGAACGAATAATTTCCTTGATTCCTTCATCAGCGTGTTTGGCTGCTAATTTCCAAAAACCTGGGTAAGCCATGACTTCAGCAAAATCCCGCAAGTCAAAGTCAGTTTTGTGATAACCTTCGCGTTTGAGGCTCAGCACTGCATTTGGCCCGGCATGAACGCTACTATCAATCATGCGGGTAAAGTGGACACCAAGGAAGGGAAAATCGGGGTTAGGAACTGGATAGATGAGCGTTTTGACGAGATAGCGTTTTTCTGGGGTGAGTTCGTAGTATTCGCCCCGGAAAGGCACAATTTTCGCTTGTGGTTCAACTTTTCCTAGTTTAGCAATGCGATCGCTATGTAATCCAGCACAATTGATCGCGAAGCGAGTTTCAAAGCTACCGTTGTTTGTTTCTAGTACTTGATTTTTACCACTAGGGCGAATGTTCTCGACTTTGGTGTTGAGGCGTAAATCTCCACCCTGTTTGGCAATTAACTCAGCATATTTCTGGCTAACTTGCTTGTAGTTAACAATCCCTGTAGAGAATACTCTGATTCCGCCTACACAACTAACATGGGGTTCAATTTCTCTGACTTCTTCGGGACTAATTCGTTGGACTTTGATCCCATTTTCTAAGCCACGTTTGTAGAGACTTTCCAGGCGGGGTAATTCTGCTGCTGAAGTGGCGACAATTACCTTGCCACAAATTTCATGGGCAATACCATGTTCCTGGCAGAATTCTACCATTGAGTTAGCACCATCACGGCAGAATTTCGCTTTAAAACTTCCTGGCTTGTAATAAATTCCTGAATGAATTACGCCACTATTATTGCCTGTTTGATGAAATGCCCAGTTGCTTTCTTTTTCTAATACTAGAATCCGGGCATTTGGATAGCGTTTACCTAAAGCCATCCCTGTAGAAAGCCCAACTATTCCCCCACCGATAATTGCAAAATCGTACATTAGTATTATTGCGCCTGTAAAAGTTGCTTTGGTTGACTATTAATGTATTACCATACTTTCCAAGGAGCTTGTCCACTTTTCCATAAGTCTTCTAGATAATTTTTATCCCGTAATGTATCCATTGGCTGCCAAAATCCATTATGTTTGTAAGCTGATAACTGTTCCATATCAGCTAGCTTTTCTAATGGCTCTTTCTCCCACACTGTAGCATCATCAGCAATAAAGTTGATCACTTCTGGTTCTAACACAAAATAACCGCCATTAATCCATGCACCATCACCTTCGGGTTTTTCGCGAAAACTAGTAATTTTAGTTTGTTCTTGTCCTAAAGAAATCGCCCCAAAACGACCCGCAGGTTGTACAGCTGTAAGTGTGGCTAAGGTATTTTGTTGTTTATGCAACTTAATTAGTTCTGTAATATTTACATCACTCACACCATCACCATAGGTGAAACAAAAAGTATCATTACCAAGATGCTCTCTGACACGTTTTAAGCGTCCGCCCGTCATGGTATTATCACCCGTATTAACTAGGGTTACACGCCAAGGTTCAGCATAGCCAGAATGCACATTCATCTGGTTAAATCGCATATCAAATGTCACATCTGACATATGCAGAAAGTAGTTAGCAAAATACTCTTTGATGATGTAACCTTTATAACCGCAACAGATAATAAAGTCATTAATGCCGTGAGCAGAGTAACTCTTCATAATGTGCCATAAAATTGGCTTGCCACCAATTTCTACCATTGGCTTAGGTCTAATACTAGTTTCTTCACTGAGGCGTGTACCAAGACCTCCAGCCAAAATCACTGCTTTCATGCAATTACCTCAAAGATTTGCAGGTTGGTTAATATTGATTCGTCTTCTTCAATTCACTTTCTGGCTATCAATCAAACTAGAATTCAGGTGTCAGGAGTCAGAAATCATCCCTAGGGACATCCAATTTTTTAAATACCCAATAAATTTGTAGTGCGAGCGTAAAGGAAGCTGGTGTTCAAAAGCGAGCAAGATGCTCGCACTACGGAATATGGGTAATTTATTTTTTGTAAGTCCCCTATTCTGTCTCAACAGCACTTCATGATTACCCCTTTGTTCCTTGGCGTATTTGCTGACTCCATCTCCCGGCGGCTTCCGTCACGTAGCCGCAAAGTGTCTTCCCGTAAGGCTTGGGGAGACTGACGTTAGCAATCTTCGTAGCGGTAGCGACGAAGAAGGAGTGTCACCCAGACTGCAAAGCAGAACTCGCAGGGTAGGGCGGTTTGTCTTTAGAGAATTTAGTACTTAACTGATAAATCACTAGGTTGAAGACACCCATCAAATGAGAAGTTTGGTAGTCTACCTTTGGGAAAGGCTGTTTTGACAATTAGTCGAGGTCTGGATACCTAACTGCTCGGATTCTGAATTCTGCTGAAGATGAAGCGATCGCACCTGGTTTGAGAAAAATTCTTTTTCCATATATTTTTCTCCGTAAACAATCTAACGATATTTTGGCGCTGATTTGTAAAGAATATGTAAATAAAAATATTTGATATGTGAAAGATTGATGAAGCTTGATAAAATAGAAAAACAAAAGTCTAGATGAAATATAAATTTCACCCCAAAAACAAATAGCGTTAGCTTTAGCTAACGCTTATCTGGGTTATTTTTTGGCAATAATCACTAACAAGTTACTAGTAATTAACTAGTAATTGAATTTACTCAATTTTCATGTAAGTGGTCATTTGTCAACAGTCAACAGTCAACAGTCAACAGTACTACCTTGTTGTCCCAGAATCTAACATCGTTGTACTTTGGAATAAAGTATCACATTTGTTTTCGACAACAATACAGAGACTACTGAGTGTTTGTTGGTAACTATCCATATCTTCTTGCTCAAGAGATAATTTGGCTGAGGTCTGCAAATCATCTATGGCTTTGACACGATTTGTCTCTGAGTTTCGACCACCGTATTGGGAAAGTTCGTATTGAATCATACCTCGTTTGAGGTAGGCTTTTGGCAATTTAGAATTGATGCGTAATGCTTGGTCTAAGTCAGCGATCGCCTTGTTGTACTCGTGAACATAATTACTGCTATATTGGGCGATTTGCGAATGCACTACACCCCTTTGGTAGTAAGCTTCTGCTTTCGAGGGATTGAGATTAATCGCTTTTGTAAAATCATCGAGTGCTAGCTGATAATCCTTTTGCGAGTCGCCGCTATATTTAGCAATTTGGGAGCGGACAACACCGCGTCTGATGTAAGCTTCAATTTCTTGACTATTCAGGCGGAGTGCATTGTTAAAATCGGCGATCGCTAGGGTATACTCCCGATCGGGATCGTTGCTATATTCAGCTAGCATATAGCGAACATTACCCCGATTGACAAAAGCTTTAATTTCTTGGGGATTGATTTTCAAAGCGGCGCTGTAGTCTGCAAGCGCTCCTTCGTAGTCTTTCATATTGTAGCGAGCATTAGCCCGGTTAATATGCGCTTTGGCGTGATTGGGGTCTTGTTCTAGGGCTTGGTTAAAATTTTCAATGGCTCGCGCATAGTCTCGCACTTTGTAAGCCGCATGACCTTGTTTATAATAGTCACCAAAGTCGAGATTTTTGTTGTTGTTGTTTTTTGTCTGGCGAGACATGACACTTTGCTGAGTTAGGGCATTTTGGGAAACACTAGTAAATTTCACCATCACATCTAAATACCCTAACAAGCCAAAACCCATCAAGCATAAGGCCACAGGGTAATACTTCCGCTGCTTGAGCTTTTGATAAAGAGGGGTTTTTTGGGGAACTCCTGATTGCCAATAAGTTGACAATGGAGTTGCTGGCTGATTTGGTCTGTGGCTAGGCTGGTTATAGCGTTTTTTCGCGGGAATCCGGGGTTTGAGATGTTCTTTGGCGGCGATCGCTTTATGTGATGGAAATGGATCGCGTCCGCCTAGGCGTAAGGTACGTTCGCACCAAGGACAGTCATGGAGATGGCTGTTGTAGTTATGCTGAGGATTGACACTACAGGTAACCAAGCTGTCTTCGGCTTCGGCGATCGCCGATAGCCAGGTTTGGGCGCTAGGACGCAGATGGGGATCTTGATGCCCATCCTCAAAACAACGCCACAATAGGTCTTGTAAGGCGGGATGGAGGATTTCCCAAGCTGGTGCAATGGGAGTTGGCTGGTAGGGTACTTGCCGCTTTTTACTGTAAGTAAAATGACCGGACGCAATGCGTGATTCGTAGGCTGGCGGCTCACCAGCACCTTGATAAATCCCCGAAAATGGGTGAGTACCTTCCATTAACAATTGGAATATCAGTACTCCTAACCCAAATAAGTCATGAGTAACTTCGCGATCGTAGTGGGAAAAAATCTTATTCTGGAGTTCTGGTGGCGTAAACTCTGGTTTTCCTACAGGACAACGATACACAGCATGGCTATCTGGATCGGTTACTTGGAAGGAGTCTGTGTCTACTAAGGTTACCAGTGCGGTGTCGCTCACCAGAATATTCGATTCATTGACATCACCGATACAATAGCCACTGTTATGCAAAGCAGCAAACGCCGCCGCCAGATTTCGCGCCGTGCGTAGCAGGTATTGATAGTTAAATAAAGGACAATGTTGGCGGCGAGTTCTCGGGTTATAAAAGTCAATAATTGGACGCATCCCCCGAATGCGCGGCATTAAAAAGCCGATAATGCGATCGCTGCCATCTACTGCTCGTAATATATCTAACGGCCAAGCAATAGAAATATGTCCTAAACTCGCTGTCGGGTTTTCTGGCGGATTAGCCAGCATTGCTTGCAGTTTATAAGCGTGGGCGGTTGTGGGTTTGTGATAAACCTTGGCTACTAAATTACTATGAGATGGAACTGCATAGATACAAGCTTCACCACCACGCCCTAAACTGACGTTTAGGTTGAGAATTTCTTGTTTCGGAAGACAACGTAGTACCTGCATGATAAAGTCACGGTTAACGGCGGTTACGGAAAAAATGCTTAATCTGGCGGAATCGTGGCTTATGGTTTGCTGAGTGCAGCTATGATGAGTGTTAAGTCATCATCGGTACGTTGTGTAATCCGCTCAGAACCTAAAAACTTGACTAATTGTTCTTTAGCTAATGTCTTGTCCTGGGTATTCGCCACAAAGTCGAATAAAGGAAAGAAGAATGGTTTGTGCGGTTCACCAACAACCATATTTAAAGCCAGCATTTGTAGTCCATCGGTGAGGACACCGACGTTGACTATGGCTTCACGCCATAATCTCATTTGCGCTGTTTCTAAAGCTCCTGGCGAAGTTAAAAAAGTCGTTTCGTTAATATATTCACCATTATCAGGCATGGTTAATGCCAATAGATTACCCATGCTATCCTTGGCGACTGCTAAGCCATCACCAATTTGAGCCACCGCCACCATTTCTGGTGTGGCGACCATAATAATTAAGGTAGTTGCTAAATCCTGAAGTTGTTTATTCATCGCAGCGGCTTCATCTTCCACTGCTTTTTTTGCGGCTAGCATCGCGTCTGTCAACAGCGATCGCACACTCCCATCATCGGCTAGGGTGTCACGAGTCACTTCTTTAATCGAGATGTTTTCTATCGCTGTTTCCACCGCAATCATTGCCCCGACTTTCCCTTGGATGGCAGAACCTGCTCCATCTGCTGCCGCTGCCACCAATACATTATCGGATAATAATTGCCAGTGGTGAGCATCCTGACACAGCTGTTTGTTTTTTATATGGCTTGTACCACATACAGATGCAGCTACTACTTGCCATTGAAGTATCTGTTTTGACATATTCATAAATTTTCTTGCCACAACTAGCTGTGTTAGTATCCAGTTGTAACTTTTATTAAACAGTACCCCAGCCAATTGGTGGTAGTGCTACCTGTTCATCTATCTGTGAGTGAGAAACCGCTGACATACTCGCCGACAACCAAACAAACATTTCGATAAAATTTAGTCCCTTCAGTTTCAGCGGTGTCCGCACAGTTATTTGATTTAAGCGCGTCATATTCGCATTTTCTACGCCAACTGTAAAAAATGCTACTCTTTTTTGTGCTTCATCTCCTTGTAAACGTTTAGTCGCTTGTTCTACGACTTGGTCTAGCTCGCCTTGTGGCTCTCCATCAGTTATCATGAATACCCAAGGACGGTAGTAAGCAATACCATTAGCACGATACTGAGATTTTCTCTCTTGAATCATGTCCAATGCCCTATTAATGCCCGAACCCATTGTGGTCAATCCTTGTGCTGTCAAAATTGGTGGGTTAAACTGATCGGCAGTCACAAAGTCTTGTACTACATTGACATTACTATCAAATGTGACAATTGCTACTTCTACCCGTCTGGCTGCTAAGGAATTTTTGACCAATTCATCCTTTAAACTCAGTAACCCCTGATTTAAAGCCTCTATTGCATCTCCTTGCATGGAACCAGAGGTATCTAGTAATAATACGCAAGGACAACGTGGTTCTGGGTTCTCCGCAAATTCAACGACTTCATCAAGCCTTAAGGTATCATGCATAACTTTTTGTGTTATGTTAAAATCCAATCTCTTTTTTCCTTTTACTAAAAGTATATAGTTTCTCCGGTTGCAAAAACTACATTTACGGGATTTTTGGTAGATTGCTTAACCTTTGTTAATAAGATTATTTCTAGTCGATTTTTTACATCTTCATGAAAATCTTCAGCAAGACTTAGTTGAGTAAAAAGGAAACTAGCTAAGGTTTACATTAACTTCATACAAGTCGCTACTAATGGTAATAGCTTACTGTAAACCCAGAATACAATAAACACATACCTCTGCCTACAGAAAAGTTTAAAGCTTTTGTGTAGAAACCCCTAAATTTATATAAAAAGAATAAATATCTCTGACTTAACAGTATAGTCATCAGAATTCTCCTTAGGTAAATATGTCAACTACAAATCAACAACGCTTGCTCAATAACAAGCTTCAGTATGCCGTACAAAAATTTACAGACAAGCTATACTGTGGTGTTTATGCATTTTGAGATATACACATGTATCCGAAAAATAATTTTTTTTTAGAGAAAAATTAAGAATAAACAAATCCCTCATTAGCGTCATTTTAAATTTACCTAGATTTACGTTGATTCTCCGGAAAACTCGAGCATATGAATCTTTGTGGCACATTTACCAACCTCCGTTCCCAGAATTTGTTAAGTCAGTTGTCTAAAAGTTCTGACAGCGCCTGTTTGCAAGCATTTAGCAATTCTGTTTCTTGGACTATTTACCTCGAACAAGGCAAAATTACCTATGCCACCCACTCAATTGAACCATTTGATCGACTAGAACGCCATTTACGTCGTCTCAGTCATCAAATTCCTCTGCTGAACAGTCAAACTCGTGTGCAGTTACGTCTGATGTTTGAACTTGACTCCCCCAGTCAAGGGATAGAACAGCAGAGTAATTCTTCCAGTCAAGCTCCTGAGTACCAAGCTATTACTTGGCTTGTAAACCAAGGACATTTGCACTCCTCTCAAGCAGCAGTACTGATTCAAGAATTGGTTAAAGAGGTGATTGAATCCTGGCTGTTAATCAAAGTAGGTAACTTTGAAATCAGCGATTTACCTGATAATCTGCCAAAAATTTGCAGGCTGGACGTTGAAAAAATGATAGAACGTTGCCAAGCCAGAATACAGCGCTGGCAAGCTTTCGCTCCCTACATTTCTTCGCCTTATCAGCGTCCTTACCTGTTTATCAACCAATCCATCCAGAATCCAATTTTTTTAGATTTGCAACCAAACTTAACTAACTGGATGAAAGGTTTTAGCCTGCGTCATTTGGCGGTCATTATGAACCAGGATGAAATCCAATTGGTGCAGAACTTATACCATTACATCGTTAATGGCGGCATTATCTTGCATGAACCAGATCCACCATTTGATAAATTACCAAAGACATTCGGCGAATTATCAACCTCTGTTGAATACATTACAGAAGCAGTTGAAAAAGAATTAGTTGATACAGTAGCAGAATCAGGTACTATAGATGCTAAATCCTACCCAGACATTCCTTTCGATGATATAGCTCCTCGTGAAGAATTACCATATATTTCTTCTCCTTCTGAAGACAACTATCAGGAATTAACAACAACAAATAACATAAGTTCTGTTCCCCAAAGAGTAACTACTGCTACTGCGACTGCTAAAAAAGTCTACAAAATCATTTCTGTAGATGATAGTCCGACGATGCTCAAAGAAATTAGTCATTTCTTAGAAGCTGAAAATTTTTCTGTAGTTACTATTGACGATCCATTAAAAGCTGTGATGTCAATTATTCGGCACAAACCAGACTTAATTTTACTGGATCTGAATATGGCAGGGATTGATGGTTATGAGTTGTGCCGAATTATACGTAATAATTCAATGTTCAAAAATACTCCGATTATATTTGTCACAGGGAATAAAGGACTTGTAGACAAGGTAAAAGCAAATTTGGTAGGAGCTTCTGGTTATCTTACTAAACCTTTTACCCGTGCTGAATTACTGAAGCTGGTCTTTATGCATTTGGCTTGATTACCTAAAAATCATACTCCTTTGAATGCTCAATCAGAAGCAATATGGCTACAGTTTTGGTGGTTGAAGATACTCCTTCTCAGTTGGAATTAATTAACAGTTTTCTCAAAGATAGTGGCTACATCGTACTTAAAGCTTACGATGCCAAAGATGGTTTAGAACAAGCAGTCAATCACCAACCTGATGTGATTATTACTGATGTAGTCATGCCTGGATTGAGTGGATTTGAATTCTGTCGCCAACTGAAAAGAAATCCTGTCACAGAGAAAGTACCAATTATTATTTGTAGTTCTAAGAATAAAGAAATTGACAGGATTTGGGGGATGAGACAAGGAGCAGATGTGTATTTGACTAAACCTTTTACCAAGCAAGAGTTATTACGTGCCGTTGAATCTGTTGTTGGGTGACATCATCGGTACTTAAATATAATTACAGGGGTAGCATCTAATTTTCATCAATAGTTTTACTACTCAGTTTATTTTCGTAAACAACAGGGTGCTTAATCATCAAAATGGGCATCCTGGGGTAAGAGTTGAAAATTAAAGCTGTATGACACAGGCTCGAATTGAAAAACTTACCCCTGAACAAGAAGCCCTCATACCAATCATTAGAGATGAGTGGCTCAAAATTGCTTTAGATACTTCACCTACCGATAAACAAAAAGCAGAAGCAGCTATCTGGCTTAGCTATGAATGTGCTGGGCTAAAGCCTCCTCAACAAATTTTGTGGTTTGATAATCCTCTAGAAGCCGCAACTTGGATCATTTCTCATCGTGATCAATTGGGATATTATAGAACGAAGCATATCTTGCAAGATGAGGAGAATAGTGTAATTGAAGTTATCGGAGAAAAAATTTGGAATTATGTCTGGGACGATTTTTATAATCCTGTTGCAGAGAATATATGGGACATCTTAAAAATGGATGTTGAATATAGACTGTGCATTTATAGGATTTATGAGAATGCCGGGCAATTTCTCCATCTCAGAGAAGCTAGATGGCTTGCCTGTTGTATATACTTTGATGCAATTGGCATAGACTGCTCAAAACTGAATGGTTTGTGGGAAACTGCCAAACATTGTGGTTGGTGGTGGTCTTTTGAAGAAATGGCGGTAGCTACTCCCAAACCCTCAGTAATTCGCTTTGATGCAGATAACAACTTGCACGGTGAAGGTGTTCCTGCTATTGCTTATGAAGGGTTTAATGTCTACGCCTATCATGGGGTAAGATTGCCAGAAAAATATGGTAAATTGCACCCAGAGCAATGGCAAGCACAATGGCTTTTAGAAGAAAATAACGCAGAATTGCGTCGAGTCTTAATTCAAGGAATTGGTTATGAAAGAATTACCCGCGAATTACAAGCTATTGAATTAGATTCTTGGCAAGAATATATTCTATTAAAAATAGATAACGATGTTGATGTTGAACCAATAGTTTTATTAAAAATGACTTGCCCAAGTACAGGATTTATTCATGTATTGCGAGTTCCGCCAGATGTAACATCAGCAAGAGAGGCAATTTGCTGGGTAAATTGGGGAATAAATCCAGAAGATTTTAGCATACAAACTTAAGTCCTAAAGCTCAAGCTGCGTTTGGGCGATCGCCCCAAGCAGACGGGTTTCGACACTTCGACAAGCTCACATAAGTGTCGAAACTTGGTTTACTGGTACTTTATTTTCATGCAAGTCCCTTAGTTTGTTTTAACTCGCTAAATCTAAACATTTGCTCAATCTCTTCTCAACTTGGATTAGCTATTTTGTTCATCGTTAGCATTAGTTTTTGCAGCTACCAATCGAACTAACTCAACATCTAAGCCTAACGCCTCAGCTATTTGTTCTACAGTTGCACCTAAATTCAACATCAAAGGAATTGCTTCTAATTTACCTTCTAGTTTTCCTTCTGCTTTACCCTCTTGCTTACCTTCCTGCTTGGCTTCTTGATAAACTTTAGTTTGCTTTAACTCGCTAAATCCAAACATTTGCTCAATCTCCTCTCGACTTTTTTGGGGAAATTTATAGACAATTATTGTTTCTATCAACTCGATAAATTCCCGTTGGGTAATTTCCGAGGATATTTGTTGTCTGGCGAGGTTGATTAACTCCCTGGCTTTTGTGACTGCACTCTCTGAAGGCTCTATTACTAATTTAACAGTCCCAATACCAATTGACTGTGATGCTGTGGAATCTAATTCATCTAAATATATGCGGGTGACTCGCTTAGATGTGAGTAATTCTATATATCTTTCTGTTTCTCCCACATCAATATTACGGCTGGGATAAACTACAACTCCACGCCAATTGTGGGTAAGTTTGGTTTGATCTAGGTAAAGAAATATTTCCGAAAAAAGGCGAGAGTAAAATTTTTTATCAGGTTGAAATTGAACTTCTACGAAGTATATAGGGGATGATGCATTACTTTTGGGGAGAAACACGCCATCAATACGGAAAGCGAGTTGTTTGACTTCAACAGATGAAAATTGGTAGGTATTGGCGGTTTCGGGTGGTTGGTTGATGAGTTCAAAGAAGATGCTGGGGAAGCTTTGGAATAGGCGGTAGAATATGGTGTCTGTTTTCACGCTGATTGATGCTGAGTTGGTGGCGTAAGTTTTGCTTTTACTAGAGTGTTTGCTTTTTTTACGATCAAGGGGACAAATAATTCATAATTCATAATTCATAATTAAGAAATGTTATTGAATATTGACTATTGTCGATCACCTTCAGGAAAAATGACAAATGACAAATTACTCAATGAATTTATTATTCCTTGATAATTAATTTATCAAGCTGAAGGAATCTACTATCTGTTGATATACTGTCTGGTAAGAAGCATCATCATTACCAGAACCAGTTTTAGATAGTGTCATAACAATAATACGTGAGTCTTTGGGGTGAGAAAAAATAACGTGTTCGTTTTCGTATAAGCCACTCGATTTAAATTTGATGCCATTTTGTCCGGCAATCTTAGCAGGTTTAAATTCACGAGTAGCAACAAATTGGTTACTCTGTTGAACCCATTTCTGTAAAGGTAATTTACGGATATTACGATATACGGATATACGTACATTGGCTGGGTATTCTGTACCGCCTGCATACTCGCCGGAGAGAATTTGTTGGGCGTGCTGGTTAGTCCAGATATCAACAGTTCCTAATGGGTAATTAAGTTTATTTCTAGGATGAGATATCTTTTCTTCTATGACAAAAGAGTTGAGGGAGTAGCCAAACCCAAAACCCAAGGAACTGCGGTAACCTACTTGATCTGGTGCTATAGGTTTTGGCGCATCTAAGGAAACAACTTCTTTGCCGATCGCACTTTTGGTTACAGATATACAAGCCATCGCACTTGTTACGACTAAACCCATGAAAACTGGGTGTAAAATCCATTTTGGGAGTTGCTGGTAATTAACTTTCATTCTTCACCCTGGAGAACGCTATCGCTTTGATAGATTCAACATCTCTAAGATTATTTCCGCAAATTGCTCAAACCAACGTAGTAGGATCGTTCAAGTGAAGGGGTGGATGCTGGATGAGCTGCGATCGCTCGCTAGCAAGCACCCTAAAATGAGAGCAAAAGACGATTCCTAAAACAAGCACACTCCATGCGTATCTCTTTAAACTGGCTGCGGGAACTAGTAGAAATCAAACTTAGCCCAGAAGAATTAGCCGAAACCCTGACAATGGCTGGGTTTGAAGTAGAAGATATTGAAGACCGCCGCACTTGGGCCAATGGCGTGGTTGTGGGGAGAGTGCTTGAGCGTCAACCCCACCCCAATGCTGATAAATTAAGTGTTTGTCAAGTAGATATTGGTGCAGATGAGACTTTAAATATTGTTTGTGGTGCGGCAAATGTCCGGGCAGATATTTATGTGCCAGTTGCTACTACAGGTACTTATTTACCCAAGATCGATTTAAAAATTAAGCCGGCAAAATTACGCGGTGTCCCTTCTCAGGGAATGATCTGTTCTTTAAAGGAACTGGGTTTAACTACCGATGTCGATGGAATTCATATTTTTCCCCAAGAAAATCTGAAATTAGGTAGCGATGTCCGTCCTTTGTTGGGTCTAGATGATGTAATTTTAGATGTCACAGCGACAGCAAACCGCGCTGATGCTTTGAGTATGGTAGGTATCGCCAGGGAAGTAGCGGCTTTAACTGGTGGGAAATTGAGTATTCCCGAACCTGGTGAGGTGGCGATTAGCCAAGGTAAGGGACATTTAGCGTTAAGTATATCGGAAACTCAAGCTTGTCCTGCTTATATTGGCACGGTTATAGAACAAGTAAAAATTGCTGCTTCTCCTAATTGGTTACAACAACGCCTGCAAGCTGCTGGTGTGCGTCCCATCAATAATGTGGTGGATATTACTAACTATGTATTGTTGGAATGGGGACAACCTTTACACGCATTTGACCGCGATCGCCTGAAAACTGTGGCGGGAAATGGCAATTTAACTATCGGCGTGCGCTTCACTAATAGTGGAGAAACGCTGAAAACCTTGGATGGACAAACTCGTAACCTCGCAACCCAAAATTTATTGATTACCGCTAACGATAAACCAGTAGCGATCGCGGGAGTCATGGGGGGAGAAGAAACAGAAGTTCATGAAGGTACGCAAAGCTTAGTTTTAGAAGCAGCCTTATTTGATTCTGTGGCTATTCGCCGTTCTTCTCGTAGTGTGGGTTTAAGAAGTGAATCCTCTGGGAGATACGAACGGGGTGTGAACCGGGCTGAATTGGAAGTAGCCACTCGTCGCGCTTTGTCACTGCTGAGTGAATTGGCTAGCGGGGTAATTGTACAGCAAGAAATTGCCGATACTCGCCCCGATCCCTCGACTTGGACACGTTCCATAGCACTGCGTTTAGATAGAGTTAATCAAGTACTAGGGCCAATCGATTTAGGCGAAGACACAGGCGAACTGGAAGAACAGGACGTAGAGCGAATTCTCACTGCTTTAGGCTGTCAACTTACCCCATCGGGAGAACGTTCCTGGACAGTTTCCGTACCGCCTTACCGTTACCGTGACTTAGAACGGGAAATTGACCTGATTGAAGAAATCGCCCGTCTCTACGGCTACGATAAATTTTGTGATACCTTACCGCAAAAAGCAGAAGCAGGCTATTTACCTTTAGATCAGGAATTAATCCGCAAATTGCGAGCTTTTTTCCGAGCCGAAGGACTGACAGAATTAATTCAATACTCTTTAGTCAAACCGGGCGAAGACAAACAAATAGTGCTGTCAAATCCCTTGTTTGTCGAGTATTCCGCCCTGCGAACCGATTTAATCTCTGGGTTGATTGATGCTTTTCAATATAACTTAGAGCAAGGCAATGGTTCGCTAAACGGCTTTGAAATTGGCAGAATTTTCTCGCGAGAAGAAGATGGTTTGCAAGAAACCGAAGCGATCGCCGGCATTATGGGAGGCGATCGCACTGTCAGTAAATGGACAAGCAGCGGACGGGAACAGCCGCTTACCTGGTATGAAGCCAAAGGGATTTTAGATAGCGTTTTTCGCCAACTGGATTTACCAGTAGAATATCAACCGGATCTCCGTGATGAACGCTTACATCCGGGACGCACCGCTTCCCTGTGGATTCGGGGTAGCAGACTCGGCATTTTTGGACAACTCCATCCCCAAATCCGGCGAGAAAAAGGTCTACCGGATTCTGTGTACCTGTTTCAACTAGATGCTGATGCCCTTTTGGATGCTTTAGATCAAGATGAAACCCTAGTACCAGTATTTCATCCTTATTCCACCTATCCAGCAAGCGATCGCGATATCGCCTTCTTTGCACCCGTAAAAGTTACCGTTGGGGAAATCGAAAAAGCAATTAACAAAGCGGGTAAAGACTTACTCGAATCCGTGGAATTATTTGATGAATATCGCGGTGAAAACGTCCCCACCGGACAACGTAGTTTGGCATTTCGTCTAGTTTATCGTGCAAGCGATCGCACCCTCACCGAAGCCGAAGTTGAACCAGTACACAACAAAGTCCGGGAAGCTTTGGTAGAGAAATTCGGTGTGAGTTTGAGAAGTTAATTCTTGGACTGGGACAAGGAGGACAAAATTTGTGGTGAAGTGAGGATGTAGTTTCAGCCTTTTTGCTTGGAAGTTGAGCTTTTGAGCCTGGAAGTTGCAGCTTTTTGCCTGGAAGTTGCAGCTTTTTGCCTGGAAGTTGCAGCTTTTTGCTTGGAAGTTGAGCTTTTGAGCCTGGAGGTTGTAGCTTTTTGCTTGGAGGTTGCAGCTTTTTGCTTGGAAGTTGCAGCTTTTTGCTTGGAGGTTGAGCTTTTGAGCCTGGAAGTTGCGGCTTTGAAACTAAAATTTAAAGCTTATACCGATTCAATCCGTGATTGTGTGTCATGAATCGTCGTCAAGGGTGGGGAAACCCCACCCCTACAAATGACCGATGACAAATGACAAATGACTATTGACAAATGACTATTGACCATTGACAACTAGGACAGCTATATGACCAAATACATCATGTGGGGAAGTTACTGCGAAGATGTTCTCGAAAAACGTACCCCTTATCGTCAAGCCCATTTAGACGGATTAGCTAAACAAAAAGAATCCGGTGTGCTGATTACTATTGGCCCTACCAAAGATGTGACAAAAGTTTTTGGGATTTATGAAGCTGAGGATGAAGCTAGCGTGCGCCAGTTGATTGAAAATGACCCCTACTGGCAAAATGGCATTTGGACTGAATATTTTGTCAAAGAGTGGATTCAGGCTATTTGATCATCAAAGGCAGAGGCTGCTCTGCCTTCTATGACTGTTGACTGTTGACGGTTGACTGTTGACTGGGAAGAAATATTTTTCTGCTTGGTTGTCAAATTTGTTTCATCGGGACTGTCTTCTCTCGACTAAATTCCTACTAATAACCTGGCTTTACGCAAAATAAAAGTCAGAACTGTTTCTGATTGCGAAATAATATCTGCCTGCACTTCCATCCCCGGAAGGATTTCGTATTTGCGATCGCCTTTAATTAAATATGTTTGTTCGGGTTGAATTGTAATTTCAAAATATGGCGCAGCGGTTTCCGGGTTGGTTGAAGTTTGCGGCGCGATCGCATCGGCAGCTACAGATGTAACTTTACCTTCTAAAGTGCCATAATCTGTGTAGGTATAAGCCGAGACGCGCATATTCACCCGTTGCCCAACTCGAACTGTACCAATATCTTGGGGAGATACCCGCGCTTTAATTAGCAAGGGGGTATTTTCTGGAGCAATTTGGGCGATGATATCACCTGGGCGGACTACTTGTCCGGAGTTGCGTAAGTTCAGCTTCAAGATAGTTCCATCGACTTGGGCACGAATTACCATATCTTGCAAGTCGGAGCTAGTTTGCTTGAGTTCCTTGCGTTCTTTATCGATTTGCGTCTGAATTTGGACTTTTTGTTGTAGCAAGGCTTCCCTATCTCTTTGCAGAGTAGCAAGAGTTGATTTTCCTCTGGCTTGGGCTTGGGCGATTTGTTGTTGCGCGATCGCAATTGTGGCAGAAGTTGGGTTAAGACTGGTTTTCGCCCGTTCTAATCTTGCTTGGGCTGCAATGTAGGTTTGGCGCTTGCTTTCAACTTGCACCATTGCAATTGCCCCTTCTTTACCAGCTCGCTCGAAGGCTGTAAACTCGGCTTTACTAGCAGCTACATTGGCTTGGGCTTCTTCTACTTCCCGTTGGGCGATCGCTTTTCTATCTCCGTACTCACGTTCAATGCGAACTAGCTCTGATTGTGCAGATGCAGTGGTGCGAGTCATTAAATTTTCCTCCGCTGCTATCTGGGAGTTAAGATTTAATCTTTGCGCATCTAACTGTTGAATTTGTTTGTAACCTTGTTGAATACTGTCTTCTAACTGCCTTTTACGGGTTTGCAGCCGGGAATCATCAATCAGTGCGATCGCTTGCCCTTGTTTAACTTTTTGAGTTTCTGCTACCTCTAGTTTCTTGATTGTGCCTTCCGCCGCTGCTTGTATAATTTTTACCTCACCATTCGGGCGAACTGAAGCAGGCGATCGCACAGTCACGGGGGATGGAGTCACTGCTGCTAACCCAACAGCTATAGCGATTCCCCCCAGCAGAAAAGCCCCACCTAGCGTAGCCCAACGACTAATCGGGGGCATAAATTCATCGCTATCCAAAGGAATGACAAACTCCTGATTAGCGGATTGCGGCTTTTTATCAGGAGGGGGTGAAGCCTGAAAAGAATTGGACTGATCTTTTTGGGGGAAAGAGGAAAACTCAGGGCTGGATGGGCTAACCATTCGGGTGGGATATCAAGGTATATTTTTCGGCTCTGTGTTTAGAGTACCCACTACAACTATTTTTTATATAAGCAGAGGCGATCGCACCACAATTGTTCGCCAAAACTAAATTCCCAAGAGGTAAGCTGATGTGCAGCTAAATTATATAAGCCGAAAACGTAAAATAATTGTAGTGCGGGCATCTTGCCCGCGTCTGGTATACAAATTAGATGCGTCGCAGCTTAGTTCACAATATTGTCCAATCTTCTATTTGTAAGTTAGGAACTTTTGCAAAATCTTTAGTATTGCGTGTAACCAAAATACCGTTTATGGACAGTGTAATTGCAGCAATACGTAAATCTCTTGTACCTATACGAATTCTCTGATGAACTAATTCTTGATAAAACTTGTTAGCAGACAGGTCAAAGTCAAGTAATTTAAGTTTATTGAGGTATTCTACACCATCCCTTAATCCCTTGTAAGCCAGTATCAGTTTTTCAGATTGGGAAGGTTGATCGTTATACTTATTAATCACATTCAGCCATCCTTTCATTTGTTCTTCCAATGTCACAACTGTGATGGCTGTATTTACAAAATTAATTTGGTTGAGACGCTGTGTAACCGTGGGATGTTCTCTCTGAAAAAGTGATAAATGGTCAGTATCTAGCACCCAAACAACTGTCACTTTACCTCATCCTCTGCATCAATTTGTTGATAATATTCCTCCATTTGAGCATCAATTTTCCGGCGTTCTGCTTCTATATCAGCCAATACCTCATCAAACAGTGGATTATCTTTGTACATTCCAGCTACCTTGAGCCAAGGATTATTAGTTTGGGGAGAATCTATTTCTAAAGTCACTATTCTTGAATTCTGTAAACGTTTTTGCAAAAGCTGCTGTAAGTTTTCTAGAGCTTCATTTTCAGTTTTGCCGTAGCTCTTACATTCTGATAAACCTAGCACCACTGCACTAAATCTACCGTCAGGTTCACGTTCAACCAATACATTATAAGTTAGCTTAGAAGTATCACTATTAGAATTTGTTGAAGGGCTAAAACTAATCATACTTTTTCCCTTTATCTCTATGTTTTAATTTTAAAGTATTTAACGCTCAATGAATGTAGGCAATGATTTTCAGGGAAAACTACTACTAAAGCAACTTAGCAGTAGTCACCCAGATGAAGTACCAATCTGTACAGCAGCATAGTGAAGAAGATTGCGGGGCGGCTTGCCTTGCTACAATTGCCAAACATTATAAAAAAATATTTGCACTTAACCGTATCCGTGAATTTGTCGGTACTGGTAAATCCGGAACAACACTACTGGGGTTGAAGCGCGGGGCTGAAGCGTTAGGGTTTAATACCCGCTCTGTGAGAGCTGCACCCGCCATTGTAGATAAACTCAATGAGCTAACCCTACCTGCAATTATTCACTGGAAAGGTTATCACTATGTAGTTCTTTATGGTAAACGCGGCGGAAAATACGTTATTGCTGATCCTGCGGTAGGAATTCGCTACATCCCCAAGCAGGAGCTAGTTGCAGCTTGGAGTGATGGCATTATGCTGTTGCTAGAACCCGATCCAATTCGCTTTTTCCAACAGCCGGAAGATCAGGTGAGTGGGTTTGGTCGATTTTACAAACGTGTTGCGCCTTACCGAGGAATTCTGTTTGAGTCTTTGCTGATCAACTTATTTCTTGGTGTGCTTTCTCTGACATCGCCTTTTTTGATTCAAATTCTGACTGATGATGTACTGATTCGGGGTGATACCCAATTACTCAAAGGGTTAGCGATCGCAATTATTGTGATGACAATTGTCAGTAGTGCCCTCATTTTAGTGCAAGCTAACCTCGTTACCCAATTTGCTCAACGTCTGGAATTAAGTTTAGTCATGGAGTTTGGGCGCAAAATTCTCCGCTTACCCTTGAGCTATTATGAAGCCCGTCGCAGTGGAGAAATCGTTAGCCGCTTACAAGATATTCAACAAATTAATCAATTGGTTGCACAATCTGTAATCACCCTACCCAGTCAATCCTTGATTGCTGTAATTTCCTTGAGTTTAATGCTGTTCTATAGCTGGAAGCTGGTGCTAGTTGTACTTTTGCTGGCTGTAGTCAGCACCATTACCACCCTCATCTTCATGCCAGTTCTACAACAGAAAATTCGTAGCATCATGGTGTTAGATGCAGAAAATCAGGGAGTGCTGGTGGAAACCTTCAAAGGTGCATTAACTCTCAAAACCACCACCGCCCAACAGCAATTTTGGGAAGAACTCCAAAGTCGTTTCAGCCGTCTGGCGAGGTTAATTTACGGTACTTCACAAATCGGCATCACAAATAGCACATTTTCTACTTTAATCTCTGGGGTTGGGGGTATTGTCCTGCTGTGGTTTGGTAGCAGTTTGGTAATTGGGCGAGAATTGAGTATTGGGCAATTACTCGCCTTTAACACCATGAGTGGTAATTTTCTCGGCTTCATTGGCGGTTTGATTAACTTCGTTGATAAATTCATGCGCGTGAGAACTGCTACTCAACGGTTATCGGAAGTGATTGATACAACCGCAGAAATTGATGAAGCTGATAACAAAGCATATGCCCAAATCCGTGATGACGCGGATATCACCTTGTCGGAACTAGTATTTCATCACATTGGCAGAGTTGATTTACTTGATGATTTTTCACTGATGATTCCTGGGGGAAAAACCACAGCTATTATTGGTAAATCTGGATGTGGTAAAAGTTCCATAGCCAAACTAATCTCCGGGCTGTATGCTTACAAATCGGGGAATATCCGCATTGGGGCGTTTAACTTACAAGATTTAGCGCTGGATTGTCTGCGCCAGCAAGTTGTACTTGTACCCCAAGAACCCCACTTTTGGAGTCGCTCGATTGTGGAAAACTTTCGCCTTGGCTCCCCCAACATCACTTTTGAGGAAATTGTCTACGCTTGTCAAATCGCCGGTGCAGATGAATTTATCAGTAAATTACCAGATAAATACCAAACTATTTTGGGTGAATTTGGTGCTAATTTATCCGGGGGACAAAGACAAAGATTAGCGATCGCCAGAGCGATCATTAACGATCCACCTGTACTGATTATGGATGAATCCACAGCCGGACTCGATCCGATCAGTGAAGCCGAAGTCCTCGATCAACTACTGGCTTCACGGCGCACAAAAACTACAATCATGATCAGCCATCGTCCCAGAGTTATCCAAAGAGCCGATTGGATTATTTTCCTAGAGCAAGGTAAATTAAAAATACAAGGCACCATCGAAGATTTACGCAATCAAGATGGCGAGCATATCAATTTTTTAACTCCCTAAAAATTTAGTAATTATTTATACTAAAACCTCTATAAATTGATTTATTGCTAAATCACAAATTCTTGCTTTTAGCAGATGCGATCGCATTGTTGTAAATGAGAGGATCGGTATTCCTGACAGAAAAAATCATCGCGGTTGTCTACAATAAAAATAAAGTCATAGACAATGAGAACAACTGCGGTTTTCGATCATCGTTTGCTGTTTTGGACAAAGGACAACTATGAATCGAATCTTAAAACGCACATTTTTACCCAGCTTGATGGCTGCAAGTTTAGCTGGCGGTACCTTAATTCCTGCCAAACCCGCTTCTGCTGATATTTTACGAGATATCGGCATTGGCGCAGGTGCTGGCGTAGTATCTGGTACTGTTAGAGGACGTGGTTCCCTGATCAATAATGCTATCAAAGGTGCTGCGGCTGGTGCTGCCGTTAATGCCGTACATGGTACCAGAAGGCAGCCAAAAAATCGCCGTGAAGGTAACCTAGGTCAAGATGTCGGAGTCGGTGCAGCAGCTAGCACAGTTACAGGTGTCATTCTTCATGGCACCAAAGATCCCTTAGGCGATGCGGTTGATGGCGCAGCTGCGGGTGCTGCTATCAATGTCATCACCAATGGACAGAGAAATAGATAATTTGTAAACCATAATTTGTAACTGAGAGATTAATTACAAATTATGGATTATGAATTGATTTTTGGGTTTGATTAGATTTAAACCACATTGATTTTAGGGGTAAAGCGCAATGCTAAACCCCTAAATTGTCACTATTTATCTAAACATTGTTGGCAGTCTTAAGAGGCTCTTTGAAAACATGCCCTATTGCTGAAAAAAACCAGGACTAAAGTCCTGACTACGAATTGCTTAAACCATGATAATTCAAGCGATGAACTATGACGATTACCTGCCTCTTAGAGCTTTTTGAAAGTTGCGACGATAAGATTTATTAGTAACAAATAAAGCCGGCCACAACAAAGCTAAACCTATCCGATTGGGCAAACTTGGGGTGAAGTTAGTCCGCTCAAACCCATTCCAGAACTTCCAAGCGCCATATACATAGCCTGCGATTAACCCCAAAATAATTAAATTAATCATTCTTATAACTCCAGAGGAACTTTTCAGTCTTTCGGTAACCGAGTGACTTAACGCTACATTCTCTTATTCCAGTTTAGAGTAAGCTTTGACATCATAGCTACTGGTGATGTCTACGACGGGCTTCACCTACGCACAATTCAAAAATCAACAATCAATAACATAGCGGCTGTTTCCTAGCAGCTTATTCTATAAATATAAGTATATATACTTGGTAAACTTAGATGCCTCTTGTGGGAGTTCCTTAAATATCAACATCCATAGGACACTAGAGTAAGAAAAACACAACGTATATTGCGGGTGTTAAGGCAGCAAATGCTGCAAATAGCTAAGGAGGATTTATGCGTGCAGTGCTGATGGCAGGCGGTTCGGGAACGCGGCTTCGTCCCTTAACTTGCGATTTGCCCAAACCGATGGTGCCAATCTTAAACCGACCGATTGCTGAACATATTATCAATCTCCTCAAACGGCATCAAATCACAGAAGTAATTGCGACACTGCATTATTTACCTGATGTCCTGCGAGACTACTTTCAAGATGGTAGTGATTTTGGCGTACAGATGACTTATGCTGTGGAAGAAGACCAACCGCTGGGGACGGCTGGCTGTGTGAAAAATATTGCCGAACTTCTAGATGAAACTTTTTTAGTAATTAGCGGTGATAGTGTCACAGATTTCGATTTAACAGCAGCTATTGAATTTCACAAACAAAACAAATCAAAAGCTACTTTAATTTTGACCCGCGTCCCCAACCCCATTGAATTTGGGGTGGTGATTACTGATGAAGAAGGTCGAATTAATCGATTTTTAGAAAAACCCTCTACTAGTGAAATTTTCTCGGATACAGTTAATACTGGGACTTACATCCTGGAACCAGAAGTTTTGGAATATTTGCCAGCAAACACAGAATGTGACTTTTCCAAAGATTTATTTCCCTTATTGCTAGCAAAAAATGAACCAATGTATGGTTACATTGCCCAAGGTTATTGGTGTGATGTTGGTCATTTGGATGCCTATAGAGAGGCGCAGTATGATGCGCTATATGGTAAGGTAAAACTCGACTTTGCTTACACAGAAACTTCTCCCGGTATCTGGAAGGGTCAAAATACTTATATTGACCAAACAGCTGTGATTGAATCTCCAGCCGTTATTGGTGATAATTGCCGGATTGGGGCTAGAGTACAAATTGAAGCGGGAACTGTTATTGGGGACAAAGTTACTATTGGTGCTGATGCCAATCTCAAACGCCCAATCGTTTGGAATGGGGCAATTATTGGCGAGGAAGCACAACTTTCGGCTTGTGTGATTTGCCGTGGTGCCCGTGTTGATCGCCGCTCTCATGTATTAGAAGCATCTGTTGTAGGTTCGCTTTCTACGGTGGGTGAGGAAGCACAAATCAGCCCTGGTATTAGGGTGTGGCCTAGTAAAAAGATTGAATCAGGTGCAATTTTAAACATCAACTTGATTTGGGGAAATACTGCCCAAAGGAATTTATTCGGCCAACGCGGTGTACAAGGATTAGCGAATATTGATATCACTCCCGAATTTGCGGTGAAATTGGGAGCAGCTTATGGTTCGACTTTAAAACCTGGTTCTAAGGTGACGGTTTCCCGCGATCAACGCAATATATCGAGGATGGTGACGCGATCGCTCATTGCGGGTTTAATGTCAGTAGGCGTTGATATTCAAAATCTTGATGCCACAGCTGTACCTATAGCTCGCACAGTTATACCCACAATGTCGGTAGCTGGTGGTATTCATGTGCGCGTACACCCCGATCGCCCTGACTATATCCTGATTGAATTTATGGATAATAAGGGTATTAATATCTCCAAAGCCCAAGAAAAGAAAATTGAGGGAGCTTACTTTAAGGAAGATATGCGACGGGCGCAAATTCATGAAATTGGTGATGTTGCCTATCCCAGCCAAGTGAATGACCTTTACTGCACTGCCTTTGAAAAATTATTGCATGTTTCTACTCTGCGCAACAGTCGCGCCAAAGTCGTAATTGACTACGTTTATGCTGTATCTGGGGCTGTATTACCCCAAATGTTAGATAAATTTGGTGCAGATGCCGTAGTTTTGAACGCTAGCTTGAATAAACACGCTGTATCCACAGTTGAGCGGGAAGCACTGTTAACTCAGTTAGGACATGTGGTGGAGGCGTTGAAAGCCAACTTTGGTGTTCAGGTATCTGCGAATGGCGAACAGATGATTTTAGTAGATGAATCCGGTGCGCCAATTCGTGGAGAAATGTTAACAGCACTGATGGTGGACATGATTTTAACCTCTAACCCCAGAGGAACGGTAGTTGTACCAGTTCATGCTTCCAGTGCTGTAGAACAAGTCGCCCGTCGTCATGATGGTAAAGTCATCCGCACCAAAGCCAACCCGACAGCTTTAATGGAGGCTTCACAAAAATATCCGAATGTGGTGTTGGCTGGTAGTGGCGATACTGGTTTTATCTTCCCACAGCTGCATCCGGGATTTGATGCGATGTTCTGCATTGCTAAGATAATTGAGATGCTAACTATTCAAGAGCGATCGCTCGCTACTGTGCGCGCTGAATTACCCCGTGTAATTCACAGAACTCATACAGTACGTTGTCCTTGGAGTGCTAAAGGCGCACTCATGCGTTATTTGGTCGAAACTCACCCCGCCCAAAACTTAGAATTAATCGATGGGGTAAAAATTGGTCATCCTTATGATGACAGTTGGCTGTTAGTTTTACCAGATGCAAGTGAACCAGTAGTACATTTGTTTGCCAACAGTAATGAGCGCGATTGGGTAGATGAAACCTTAAGAAACTACCGCGCCCGTGTGCAAATGTTTGTCGAAAGACAACAAGAACAACATCCGGCAGAAGTTTAATTAGTCAATAGTCAATAGTCCATAGTCCAGCAAGTTTAGATGCTGAACTGTGGACTTTGAGGGAAAAATTGTCTTGAGCGCGGGATGCGACGGGTCAATTTGGTAACTAATTGCTATCATCCCGTCAGATCTATCGCTGCACGCGCTCCCAGGTGAAGGGTCCGAAGGCATTCGCGCTGGCGGGGTTGTTTACCTGCGGGTCGATTGTCAACTTCAGCCACTCAAGCGGTAAGGTGCTGCCATGCACGACAATGCGGTGGAAGTTGGGCACATCGAAGCCGGGGTGCAGGTAGTTAAGCGGATCTGAGGCCGAGAGGGGGTTGTCTGACAGGTACTCGTGGGAGTCCCCGTTGAAAAGCAGGACAGGCTTGGCGAATTCCTTTGTCTTCTCAGCGATCTTTTTGACAAACGGGTCGTACGCCGTGAGGTGAGACAAAGGCTTGCCGTCTAGATCCCACATGTTACCTTGGGTGGCGATCAGGACAGCCTGCACACCGTCCGCTTGAGCCTGTGCGAATGCTGCATCGAGCCAGCGCAGGTCGGCATCCGTCCGCTCCTGAATCTCCTTCTGCTGGGCTAAGCTCTGCACGGGCGCAGCGTACCAGACATCGTTGTCGTTGTTCGAGCCACCGGGGATGTTCACGGTCACGAAAAGTACCTTTGACTGCTCCCACATAACGTTCTCGACGTACTTCGCGTCCGACGGGTGCATTGGGTCGAAGACTTGCGCCTGGGAAATGACCTGCTTCTTGCGTCCGCCAAGCGTGACTCCGGGGTTGGAGAAGAAAATCGAGCGGATGAGGTCGAGGTTGGCGATGGGATCGCCTTTAGCATAGTCAACGAAATTACCCAGGGAGTCGCGTATATAGTCGATTTGGCCTGTCACTTTGTTGTACACACCGCCACCTTCACCGGACTTGTGGCAGTCTGACCACTCGTTGTCGCCTGGGGTGTAGACGAGCGGATCTTTGAACTGCGTCCAGAGGTCGAAGATAGCCTGGTCGTAAGCCTGTGTGCAGTACTGCTTGCCAGAGTGGATGTCACCAATATGCAGGACGAGATCGACCTTGGGATCGCTGTTGATTGAGTCAATGAAACCCGGCGATGCGTTCAACTGTGCATTATCGGTGGGTGTGGTGCCGTATGGGGAGTCACCGTAGACGGCGAGTGTGAGGACGTTTGCCGAACCTTGGTTGATGGGGGTACCGTTGCCAGCCAGCGCGACCTTGCCGACTGTCAGTGCAAGGGTGAGAGTTGTTGCCAGTGTAAGAAACTTGCGCTTGCCTTGCTTTGTGATTTCCATTAATTAAACTTCTTTAGGGCTTAGGTATGGGATACAAGTATCATGGAAACAGAAAATTGGTGTAAAAATTATTACATGAATACGACAATAATTTTTAATTGCTGAAACTATTGATTTCTCGTTCAGCGATTACTTGGTGATTATCCAAGTGAAATACCAAGATTCTCAGCAACAGCCTTATTTAATAAAGCTTTCCAGGTTAACCCAGTTTTCTGTGCCAATGATTTTCATATCCCAAAGAGTGATATAAGTTTAAAATTTGGTTAACAAGTATTTAAGGATATTGGTAAAATATTTATGATACTTTAGTACTTGTTATTTACCCGAAATCTGCTGTATTTCTTATTTCCTGTTCACTTTCTAAACAAGTTTTTTCAGGAAGATATCTTCACAAGTTTCTCAACTTATTTTTATATAATTCTAGTATGAGGAACCGCTATGGATTCAGATATTTATCCTTGGTGAGATATACTTTTGGTTTTCACAAAAAACAATTATTTCAACCTATAAATACCGCATTGCCCCAAATTTCAAGAGAATAATACCCAATGTCTCTGTGTATTGCTATGATCATTCATCTGCAAAAATTTATAGCGTGTATTAGCGTTAATGTTACGCACTAAAGTAATAATTTTCAGGGAGTTAGGGACATCAGGTATATGTCCCAACTCCCTCTAATTTTGCCTATTTAGAAAGTAAATATAACTAGTTAGCAAGAATTGAGAAGTGCTTGCAGTTAAAATTTGTGATAAAAGTCATGGCTAAATTTATGACTATAGTCATAAATATTTTGGTTAAAAATAAGCGTTAATATTAACTTGAGTGTGGCATCTACCTTGCGACCTGTTACGGCTCAAAACCATATTAAAGTATAACTACTTAAATAAGTGGGCATGAAAGTTTATCGTTGAATCAACGCAGATAATAGCAGGCAGAAAGCAGCTTTTTGTGACACCTTTCTGTTCTTTGTGCCTTCCTACTTATCTTCTTGATCAGACAATTAAGGATGTTATCTTCGTTAAGCACAGCTTTGTGTGACAGAATGAGCGTATGACAATTATTTGATTAATTAGGAATTACAAATTGCTTCAATATAGCTGATTTTTATTTCAGCAGGAGGTATATTCATGGACTATAAATTTAATGGGAAATTGATACTAAGTACTGCTGCGATCGCAATTCTGACTGCGGGTTGTCAATTATCTTCACCTAGCAGTTCGGTTGCGCCAGATAACTCTAACCAAGAGGCGACAAATTCTGCTCTGACAACTACATTTACAGATAAAATAGCAGATTTAAATTTAACCGATACCCAAAAAGCAAAAGCAAAACAGATCAGAGAAGAAACCCAAGCGAAAATACTTGCTGTTTTAAATTCTGACCAACAAGAAAAATTTAAAGCTGCAACTCAAGGTCAGAATGAATCGTCATTGCGGATATTGCGCTCGCTCAATTTATCAGCAGATCAACAACAAAAAATTCGCGAAATTCAACGCACTCAAAGGCAACAGTTTCAAGCAATTCTTACTCCAGAACAGCAAGCCAAAATCAAACAACACCGTGAATCTAGAGAACAACGCTGAGCCAATTCATTAATTATCTGCATAATTTGGGTATTTTTTAGCATCATGTGCTTTAATATCACTTTTGTAACCAGTAATATGAGTTTCACATAAGTGTGAATATAAAAACTGCTAAACTGGTTCAATACATGAAAATGATTAGCAGTTTTTATGACTAATGTGCCATTTAGAAAACAAAATAATTCATGAGAATGCACTCCAACAACTAAAGATGAAGTGCATTTTTTAATATTTGCTATACCCATAAAAATATATATATTTATATTTGATTTATTTATTTAAATATGACTTTTATCATATTCAAGATATAACTTTCATCCTATAAAAATCATAAATTAATGTTTTATATTTAAATCAATACAGCCAAGCTTAATTAAAAAGCTAGCAGACAATACTTGGGATCAACAGCATTAATTGGATGTAAATACACAAAAACTTATGTTGTTTTTACCAAGAGTAAGCATTAACTGATTAATTAAGAATGCTGTAGAAAAATAACTCAAATTAACTGAAAGGAGATTAATGATGAAACGCCTTTTAGCGGGTACAATACTTGCTTTACCTCTTTCAATTGCCTCGCTACCATCACAAGCATCGGCTGCACAAATCATTGTCAGACCATTGGTGCATAGCAATAATGTCGTTGTCCGTCCACGTCCAGTAATTCACGAAAAGTTGATTCCTGGACATTGGGAACAAACAAAACACGGTAGGCGCTGGGTTCCTGCTCACTATGTGAGAGTTTAATTTTGCTGAAGCAAGAAGAGGAATAAGTGCTATTTTATAGCTTTTAATTACCTCTAAATTACTCTTATAACCTATAGGTTACAAAACAATTACGCGTAATAAAAACTCTCACCAAACAGGTGAGAGTTTTTAATCATGATTATTGATCATAATCTCAGGTTGAATATGGATTTTTAGGTAATATTGCTAACTCTGTTTTTGGATAAAACAAGTGAATCAATTTTGGATTTTAGATTTTGGATTTTAGTCCGTAGTCAGTGGCGATCGCTCTTAACTCACTACTACACGTCTACGCACTCCTGTAAAATAGTCATACAGTCAACAAAGTAGCTCATGACTAGGTTTCCCTACGACCAGTTTGCCAAAGATTATCTTACAGAATTGTTACAACCCTTAGGAGAGGTGGAAACAAGTCGGAAAGTGGCGGCGGAAATCCGAGAGATAGATCTGTATTTTACACCTGCACCCCAATTAACAAGGGATACAATAGAATTAGGGCTGCTAGGAAAACTGGCGGCTGAACCTGCATTAATTGAACCCTTTAGAAATGCGGCTACAATTGCGGAGATTCGCAGTTGTATGAATAAATTATTTGATATCTTTGCTGAATCAAAGCGTCAATCGAAAGTCGAGAAAAAGCAAATCGCCGAATCAGAGTTACCAAAGTTGTGGATTTTATCGCCGACAGCCTCTGAAGGTATATTGAATGGTTTTAGAACCAGTATAGATGGAGAAAACTGGGGAGTGGGAGTACATTTTTTAGGAGACTATTTCCGCACAGGAATTGTAGCCATTCATCAACTACCTATTACACAAGAAACATTATGGTTGAGAATTTTAGGTAAGGGAAGAGTCCAGCAACAAGCGATAGATGAACTAGAAGCACTTCCCCAAACAAACCCCTTACGTGCCAAAGCAATCGATTTATTATTGAGTTTGAAGACTACCTTGGAAGTAAATCAAAATATAGATACAGAGGATAGAGAGTTAATTATGCGCTTATCACCGATTTACGAGCAAAAATTAGCAGAATCTAAACAAGAAGGAATTCAAGAAGGAGTGAACGCAGAACGTCGTAGATTTATAGAAGATTTGTTGCGTGTTCGCTTTGGCTCTATAGATGGCGAGTTAAACAGAATTATTGAACCTTTATCATTATTATCATCGGCAGAATTAACTCCTTTATTAGTGCAATTATCGCGACAAGAATTATTAGATAGATTTTTGTAAAAAGAGTGTTGACTCGTCGAGTAAGCTTCTACACAATGAAGATAAAATAAAGAGGGTAAAGTATTAATTATGGGATTATCGCGTATTTATGAGCAAAAATTAGCAGAAGCTAGACAGGAAGGAATCAACGAAGGAATTCAGCAAGCAATTCAAGAAGGAATGAAAGCAGAACGTCGTACATTTATAGAAGAGTTGTTGCGTGTTCGCTTTGCCTCGATAGATGGAGAGTTAAACAGAATTATTGAACCTTTATCATCATTATCACCGGAAGAATTAACTCCTTTATTGCTGCAACTAACGCGAGAAGAATTATTAGATAGATTCTTGTAAAAAGAATTCAGTATTTCTTACTGAATTCTTTAAATTTACTCAATAAATTAATGTTTAACTGCCGATAAAACCCAACGATAACGAATTATGCAATCGGTCTATTCAGCAGTAGGATATATTGCTAAATCGGTCAGAGGGTCGAAAAAGTGGATTTTATCTGGAATTAGGGATAACCACAATTGATCGCCAACATTTACTAATCTTTCTGGTGGGACGCGCACTTGTAGGTAATCACCTGTGTTATCAGAAAAACCGGATTCAGCAATTCTCACGCTGATAAAACTATCGTTGCCTAAGTTTTCTACTAAATCTACTAGGACGGGGAGATTTTTTGTAGCGGGTACACTGACGGTCAAGTGTTCTGGGCGAACCCCTAAAATTAAAGTTTGGCCATCATATTTTTGCAGGGCGGTTCCCCAAATTTCGGGGAGGGTAAAACGAAATTGGGAATGGTTAATTAATAGAGGTGCATGAAATTTTACAGGAATGAAATTCATTGGCGGTGAACCAATAAATTCGGCCACAAAGCGATTGGCTGGGCGATTATAAAGTTCTAAGGGAGAAGCAACTTGCTGAATTTGTCCTTGGTTCATAATCGCAATGCGATCGCCCATTGTCATCGCTTCTGTTTGATCGTGGGTGACGTAAATTGTTGTTGTCCCCAACTGGCGCTGTAATTTGACAATTTGGGCGCGGGTTTCTGCACGTAGTTTTGCGTCTAAATTAGACAGCGGCTCATCCATTAAGAATACTTGGGGATTGCGAGCGATCGCTCTTCCTAAAGCAACTCTTTGTCTTTGTCCCCCCGATAGCTGTTTGGGTAAGCGATTCAGCAAAGCTTCAATTTGCAACAATTGCGCCACATTCCGCACCTGCTGTTCTACTTCCCGTTCTTTGTGGGAAATGTAGCGCAGTCCTTTAGGTAAATTGCGCGTTATCCCCACGCAAAAATTCTCAGCCCAAGTTGATAAAGTTGACTTGGAAATGGGAAAACGGGGAGGCGTGGCGAGTTGATTCTTGGCGTCAGCATTCCTCTGACTGTCAAAGCGGCGGCGCAGTCCAAAGGCGATGTTGTCATACACTGACATATGGGGATAAAGGGCGTAATTTTGAAACACCATTGCGATGTCTCTTTCCTTGGGTGGTAGGTCATTTACCAAGCGATCGCCTACCCAAATATTACCGCCTGTCATTTCCTCCAAGCCAGCAATTAACCGTAATAGGGTACTTTTACCACAACCGGAAGGCCCCACCAGTACCATAAACTCCCCATCGGCGATTGTCAGATTAATTCGCCGCAGGACATTGGTATTGTCTGCACGTTCTCGTTGTGCATCAATTTTCTTACCAGAGGATAAGGTGGATTGGGTTGGCTCGGCAATACTTTCCCCTTTGCGAGGGGGAAAACTTTTATAAATATTTTCTAAGACAACTTGCGACACGAGTGTTAATGATTCTCATTGGGCATTGGGCATTGGGCATTGGGCATTGGGCATTGGGCAACTGACCACTGACAGATGACAGTTTAGCGCTGATCTTACACCTTACACCTGAATACGAAAAGTTAAAAAAACAGCTTGCAGCCTGAAAAGGCAACTAACCTTGATTTTAGGACTTTCCGAAGGTCAGGTTATGACTAACTCTATAGCTGAAAATCCTGCTCATGAGATTGTAGATGTCAAAACCACTGATTGTTGCATTGTCGGTGGTGGCCCGGCTGGGGCTATGTTGGCGCTGTTGTTAGCGCGTCAAGGCATTCCTGTAATGCTATTAGAAGCACACAAAGACTTCGATCGCGATTTTCGGGGTGACACAATTCACCCATCTGTAATGGAAATTATGGCGGAATTGGGTTTAAGCGATCGCTTGCTGCAACTACACCATACTAAAATTCGCCAACTGCGGCTGCAAACTGCCGAAAATAGCGCGACTTTGGCAGATTTTAGTCACCTGAAAACCAATTACCCCTACATTACAATGCTTCCCCAAGTGAAATTCCTGGAATTTATCACCCAAGAAGCGCAAAAATATCCGAGTTTTCAGTTGGTGATGGGGGCAAATGTCCAAGAATTAATTATAGAAGATGGGGTAGTTGAGGGTGTACGCTATCGAGGAGGTGGTGGTTGGCATGAAATTCGCTCAAAACTCACTGTGGGTGCAGATGGTCGCCACTCCAAGCTGAGACAATTGGGTGGTTTTGAGTCTGTGGAAACTTCCCCACCAATGGATGTGCTTTGGTTCCGTCTACCGCGTCAGCCAGAAGATGCAGAAGGAGGAATGGGACGGATTGCTAAAGGACACATTCTCGTTATGCTGGATCGGAGTGAAGAATGGCAACTTGCTTATGTTATTCCTAAAGGCGGTTATCAACAACTACGGGCTGCTGGTTTAGAGGAATTGAAAAAATCTGTAGTCGCAGTTGTCCCAGAGTTAGATGATCGCATCTTTAATCTACACGATTGGTCACAAGTAGCCTTTCTTTCCGTAGAATCCAGTCGCGTCAAGCGTTGGTATCGTCCGGGATTGCTACTCATTGGTGATGCAGCCCATGTCATGTCTCCCGTTGGTGGTGTGGGGATTAACTACGCAATTCAAGATGCTGTCGTCACCGCGAATGCGATCGCTAAACCACTTAAAAACCAAAATTTACAAATCCAAGACTTAGCAAAAGTCCAACGCCAACGGGAATTACCCACAAGAATCATTCAAGGATTTCAAACCTTAATCCAAAAACAAATATTTACCCGCATTCTCACATCCGATCAAACTTTCCAACCACCCGCTTTTCTGCGCTTACCAATTTTGCGCGACATCCCCGCCCGATTAATTGGGTTGGGTGTATTCCCGGTTCATGTTCAAAGTTAGTCAATGGTCAATGGTCATTTGTCAATGGTCATTTGTCATTTGTAGGGGTGGGGTTTCCCCCATACGTGTCAACTTAACGTGAAACCCTTGCCTGGATATGATTTGATACAAAATCACGTACCAGCAAGATCCGCGCTACCCCACCCCAGTTTTGTCTAAAAGCCAAAACGTCCCCTCCCCGTAAACGGGGAGGGGATTGAGGGGTGGGGTAAAATGCCTATGGAATAAGCGTTTTGACTTAAGTTGACACCAATGGGTTTCCCCGCCCTTTACGAAGATCGATGATATTCAATCATTGATTGAATCGGTATATGCTTGAAATTTTAGGTTCAAAGCCGCAACATTCAGGATCAAAGCCGCAACATTCAGGCTCAAAGATACAACATTCAGGCTTAAAGCCGCAACTTTCAACTTCAAAGGCTCAACTTTCAGCTTCAAAGCCCCAACTTTCAACTTCAAATGCGCAACCTTCAGCTTCAAAGGCTCAACCTTCAGCTTCAAAGGCTCAACCTTCAGCCTCAAAAGCTCAACTTCCACCCTCAAAGGCGCAACTTCCAGACTTCAAGACTCAACTGTCAGCCTCAAACTCTCAAAAGACATCATAAATTCACAACGCATTTTGCCCCAATCATCGCTACCTTGTCCTCCTTGTCCCCCCTCATCCCCAATACCCAATAATATTTTTTGGCTCAAATCCCAACCTGATGGTACAATCATACTACTCAGTTGTAGAATTCAATGCTTGCTTTAGTCAGGCGAAGGGTGCGCAAGCATCCATCGCTTGGCTTTTATGTTAAAACTGACTAAATATGAAGAATATATATCAAAAATGCCAAAGTTAAAAATATAGAGAGAGTAATTAGCGCTACAAAGCAAAACCTTACTTAAGAGTCAGCAACTTCGATTATCAGGAGGATTTTTAATGAATAGCTGCATTTTGATGGCGGAAATCGTACAAGAACCGCAACTACGCTATACAGCAGATAACTTAGCAGTTACGGAAATGCTTGTACAATTTCCCAATTCCCAAAAAGCGGAAGATGCACCAGCCACCTTAAAAGTAGTTGGGTGGGGAAATTTAGCTACGGAAATTCAGCAAAACTACCATCAAGGCGATCGCGTCATTTTGGTAGGAAGATTAGGGATGAATACTATCGATCGTCCTGAAGGTTTTAAAGAAAAACGGGCTGAATTGACAGTACAGCAAATTCAAAACCTCGGCGGCGGTTTCAATCTGAGTTCCCCCCCCGTCACAGAAACCTACTCACGTCCTCCAGCCACCGCCCCAGCCCCTGTAGCTTCCACTCCGCAACCAACTAGCGCGGTTAATTATGAATCATCTCGCCCCGCGCCTCCCCCAGCTACTCCTAAGCCTAGCGTTCCTCCCAGAGTAAGCAACCCCGAACCTGCACCCCAATCGGCAAATTTTGAACGGGCTACTTATCCCGCAGTGGAAGAACCGAATATCGATGATATTCCTTTCTAATACTCTTGTCATATCAACAATGCTTGATTTGGGCTGTGAAAAGCGGAAAGGGGAAAGGGTAAGGGCTAAACCTTTTCCCTTTACCCCGCGAAATTTCCTAGTTATGCATAATTGAAAACGGATGTCAGGGTTGATTTGTTTTGGAGGCGCAAAGTGAAATCATCCCCCACATCCGTTATATTTTTATTATTATTTGGCGATTGAGAACTCAGCATCCAAAATCACTGTTAAACTCCAAATAACTAATTAGTAAAGATTCATCCCAGTTCCCATGAGAGAAACTATCCTAGAAGTTCGGAATCTCCAAGTTGAATTTTCCGGTGATGGCAACATCCTCAAAGCCGTTGATGGAATTTCCTTTCAACTGCATCGGGGAGAGACTTTAGGAATAGTGGGAGAGTCGGGAAGTGGTAAATCAGTAACATCCCTAGCAATCATGGGTTTGTTACAAAGTCCTGGTAGAGTTAGTGGCGGGGAAGTTTGGTTTCACCCTCAAGGAAATGGTACGCCAATTAATTTGGTAGAGTTACCGCCACAGGAAATGCAGCTATACCGAGGCGGTGACATCGCCATGATTTTTCAAGAACCGATGAGTTCACTGAATCCAGTTTATAACATTGGGTTTCAGCTAACAGAAGCGATTTTGCGACATCAGAATGTTTCAGTAAATGAAGCGCGACAAATTGCGATCGCACTTTTGCAAGAAGTCAAACTCCTGCCCAGTGATGATCAGATAGCACAGCAATATCTGGAAACTTGGAACCAAACTAATTTTAAATCACCTAAGCCAGAGGGAAATAAACTAGCTTCTTTGGTGAAGCAGCATAAACAATCGATGCTGGAACGCTACCCCCATGAACTTTCTGGAGGACAGTTACAGCGGGTAATGATCGCAATGGCAATTTCCTGCAACCCATTGTTATTGATTGCTGACGAACCAACCACAGCCTTAGATGTAACAGTACAAGCGACAATTCTGGAATTGATGCGAGAATTGCAGCAGCGCCGCAACATGGCAATAATTTTCATCACCCACGATTTAGGATTAATTTCGGAAATTGCTGACCAAGTAGCGGTGATGTATCGAGGCAAAATTGTTGAATATAATACGGCGACGGCAATTTTTAGCAATCCCCAGCATCCATATACTAAGGGTTTAGTTGCTTGCCGTCCCACACTTACCCACCATCCCCACAAACTCCTCACTGTTTCCGACTACATGAGTGCAGAGGAAACAGCAACGGGATTGGTAATTCAGGAGAAAACACCCGCACCACCCCCAGAAATTACCACCGAAGAGATAGTTAAAAGATTAGCTGACCTCAACGAAAAACAACCTCTGTTGGAAGTCCGCAATCTCAAAGTTGGCTTCCCGATCAAAGGCATATTTGGCGGTACAAAACGCTACATTATGGCAGTGAATAACGTTTCCTTTGATGTCAAACCTGGGGAAACAGTGGGATTAGTAGGAGAATCAGGTTGCGGTAAAACCACTTTGGGGAGAACTCTGCTGCGCTTAATTGAACCGATGAGTGGTCAGATTATCTTTGAGGGACAAGATATTACCACCCTCAAAGGCGAACCGTTGCAAAAACTCCGGCGGGAAATGCAAATAGTCTTCCAAAATCCATTTAGCGCCCTTGATCCGAGGATGAAGGTAGGAGACGCGATCGCCGAACCCTTGGTAATTCACTCTGTCGGGAAGACAAAGCAACAACGGCGAGAACGGGTAGCAGAACTGTTAGAACGGGTGGGATTGAGTGCAGATGCAATCAATCGCTATCCTCATCAATTTTCTGGTGGTCAACGTCAACGAATTTGCATCGCCCGTTCCCTAGCATTAAATCCCAAATTTATTATCTGCGATGAATCAGTTTCCGCACTGGATGTATCGGTACAAGCGCAAGTATTGAATCTACTCAAAGAATTGCAGTCAGATTTTCAACTCACTTATATCTTCATTTCCCACGACTTAAGCGTAGTCAAATTTATGAGCGATCGCATTTTAGTCATGAATCGCGGTCAAATAGTCGAACAAGGTACAGCCGAAAGTATCTACCGCGAACCAAAAGAAGAATATACCCAAAAATTAATCGCCGCCATTCCTACAGGTAGCCCTGAGCGGAGGCGGAATCGGCTCGCTTCGTAAAGAGCAGGGGAGCAGGGGGACAAGGGGACGCGGGGAAATGACAAATGACAAATGACAAATGACAAATGACAAATGACAAATGACTAATTTTCAAAAGTAATAGCTTCAGATTGGTAGGCTGGGGGTTCTACATGAATGAGAATTCTCACAGGTCGGAAACGTTCTTCTAGTTGTCTTTCTACTTCTTCGGTGATGCGGTGGGCGGTTTCTACATCGGAAGCATCGACAATTAAATGCATTTCTATAAAGACTTGACGACCGAGAACGCCACGGGAAGCAATGTCATGACAGTTAATCACTCCTGGAACCGAAAGAGCGATCGCATTAATGGCTTCAGGTGCGATCGCCATTTCATCCACTAGTGAAGGTAAATTGTCTTTTAAAACTGACCAACCACTCCAAAATACCAGCAAAGCTACAGGAAAAGCTAAAACGACATCCAGCCATTGATAACCTAGCCATACCCCAATCAAGCCACCAATGACGGTAATAGTTACCCACACATCACTCATGGTATGAGTAGCATCAGCAATCAAAATCGGGCTACCTACCCGCTTTCCTTCGTTGCGTTCGTAAAAAGTCACAAAAATATTTACACCCAGCACAATTAGTAATAACCACAATTCTGCTGCTGATATTGTTACAGGTTTACCACCTTTGAGAATTCTTTCGACTGCTCCTTGGAGAATTTCAAAACAAGCTATTCCTAAAAATGCAGAAATTCCCAAAGCACCCACAGCTTCAAATTTTTGGTGTCCGTAGGGATGCTCGCGATCGGGTTGTGGCGAAGAAAACTTACTCGTAATTAATCCTAAAACATTGTTGGCGCTATCTGTGACACTATGTAACGCATCAGCTAGCAAGCTAAGAGAACCTGTTGAGTAACCCACAACAGCTTTCAATGCCATGACAAACAGGTTTAACAGTAAGGTGATAATTAGAACCTTGCGTACCACCGCGCGGTTATCGTAAGTCATAAATTATTTTTAACATCAAGTTCTACGTTTTTTAATTAAAACTCAAATTGTCATTAATTAAGTATCAAACTATTTTTGATTAAAAGATACATCTCTCTACAGACTAAATTTTTTTTATAAAATTATTGACATTAATTATAATTAACAACTGCTAAAAGCCGACTATTTATTAGTACTTGCTTTTTGTCTTATAGCTAATTAATAGCAACAATTTAATTTTGAGATTCTCTGACTTTTAGTAGATTCAGGTAAATTGATACTCTCGTGAATTCTCAGTCAACCACTGGAAATAAACATAACTATCTTAAGAAGGAGTAAAAGTTTTGACATTTACCCTTTAACCTTTCCCCTCCTTTAGCCCGAAACTCCGCTAAAAAAGCTGATTGAGGGCGCGACGCACATATTCTGTCCAAGACTCAGAAGTCGGTGGAAAAATTAAGGCGTAAAGCATGATACCGCTCATTGTGTCGAAAACTAAGCCAGGATCAAGGTCTACCTGTACTTCCTGTCTGGCTTTGGCTCGTTCTAATACCACAGCAAAGGCTTGTCGTCGCGGTTGCAGATATTTTGTCCAGTAAATCTCAGCAAACTCCGGATTGCTTGATGCACTGCTAATAATCATGGCAACCGTTTGTCTTCCGAGAGGGCTGAGGGTAATTTGGGCAGCGTTTTCGATTAAGGCATCTAGATCTTGTTGTAGATTTCCCGTATCCGGAATAAGTACTTCCTCTCGCAAACTCTCGATCGCATCCGCTACAAGTTCTGCCTTACCGTTGTAGCGGCGGTAGATAGTTGCCTTGCCAACCCCTGCACGGGCGGCGATCGCATCCATACTCATCACATCAAAGCCCACTTCTGCCAGCAGTTCTAAAGTGGCTTGCAGCATAGCTTGATGGGATTGGATACTGCGAGGTCTTCCTGGTGCTTTTTTATCACGGTTGCTCATAGGTGTTATTATAATTTACGGAACTGTCTCGTATCAAAATTAAAATATGAGCCAACAACCCCGCTACATGGACAAACAGAGTACTCAAACACTGCGAGAAGGGTTGGCAGAGTACTACGCCTTCAATCCCCACGTCACAGATCCAGCGACTCAACCCTCAGATTTTGCCAAAATTTTACGGGCGCACGATGTTGGTCATGTCATTTATGGTTGCGACACGGGAATGTACGATGAGTTAAAAATCCTGCCACTGTTTTGGTGGACGAGCGAATGTACCTTTGGGACTTATCTGAGGATGAAAAATTCACCCGCAGTTGATGTCATGTATGACGATTTGATCAAAGAGAAAGGGGCACTCTGGCTGTATGGATCAATTTTGAGAGTACTCCCGGCGGTGATTGTCGAGTTAATTCCCATTTGGTTCAAAACACGCAATCGTCAAAAGCTGCTGCCGTTTCTGGAGTTTGAGCCATTACTAGAGCGATCGCTTTTAGATATTCGCCAAGAGTTTGACCTTTTACCATTGATCAAATAAGGCTTTACTAAAAAAATACAGTCTCTTTATATCTTCAGCATCATTTATGAATAAGATTTTAATATTATCAGGATATTTCAGTAGAAAATAGCAAAAAGCTTTGTAGCTTATAAGACATTGAAATGTTCAAACCCACATCTTTGAGCGTACTGTTTGAGCTGTTTCCTTAGTCATAAAGCTTAGTAGCAAGGACAAAACCCCTGAGGAAAATATGTTATCAGAGTCAACTATCAGAATTAATGCTGGTGGAGATACCTATACGGATATTTCCGGCAATGTTTGGGCAAAAGACGCTTATTTTACGACTAGTGATACTTCTGCTACAAACAAACCTATTAGTGGTAGCAGCGATCCACTACTGTATCAGACAGAACGTTCCGGAAAAGAGTTTTCGTACAATATTCCCATATCCAGTAGTGGTACTTACACAGTAAATCTGGACTTTGCGGAGATTTTCTGGTCTAGTCCAGGGCAGCGGGTTTTTGATGTGAATATTGAAGGTGAATCTGTCATCAAAAACCTGGATATCCTTGCCCAAGCAGGGGTAAATACAGCACTGAGAAAATCAGTAGACGTTCAGGTTACAGATGGGACACTCAATATAGACTTTTTGGCTAGTGTAGACAATGCAAAAGTTTCTGATATTGAGGTTATTCCTATGTCAGAACCAACACCACTAGCAACACTACAAGCAACGGCACCAGCAGTAGCGATTCGCCTAGAAGCAGAAAACATGGCACTGACAAACTACAAGGTTGAATCGAATAGTGTCGCTTCTGGTGGCAAGGTCGTTAGCCTTTCGGGTAAAACAGGCACAGCCACCACTACTTTTAATGGTGCTGCTGGTATCTACAATATCGTAGCCGGTTACTATGACGAAAATGACGGAGTTGGTAATTTTGCCGTGAATATTGGCGGTAAGCAGGTAGATACATGGAATCTTGACCAGAACCTGGGCAGTAATAAAGCCACCACCCAGACTTTTGTACGTCGAACCGTTGCTACTGCGCTAGCACTCAAGCCTGGAGATTTAATTGCGATCAAAGGTACACAAAACAAGTCAGAGTACGCAAGGTTTGATTACATTGAATTTCTTTCCCCTAACCAAACAGACTCAACACCACCAAAAGCAAGTTTAGCTGCTGCAAATATCACTACTAGTGGTGGCAAAACTCAAAACTTGACGGTTTCCTATACTGATAACGTCGGAGTAAATGTATCTACCCTGGATTCTCAAGATATTGTAGTCACAGGCCCCAATGGATATAAGCCGTCGGTAACATTAGTAAACGTAAATACCAATAATAACGGTACACCGCGAACAGCCACCTACCAATTTACTGCTCCTGGTGGTAGCTGGGACGCTGCTGATAACGGAACTTATACTGTGTCAGTACAAGCCAATCAAGTTAGCGACACCAGCAATAACTATCTCCAAAGCGGTACTTTAGGAACATTTACAGTCAACATCTCTTCCGGAAATTCTTTAACAACTCCAGGTATCTGGGATTCGCCTGCAAAAATGCCCGTATCCCTGGGTGAAGTGAGTTCGGGCGTAATTAACGGCATAATTTATGTTGTAGGTGAAGCTAACAAGGCCACCCTTGCCTACAATGTGGCAAGTGGAACCTGGAGTAATGTCGCTGTTAGACCATTGGCAGGCAATCACCATGCAGCCGAAGTTTTCAATGGGAAACTCTACCTACTGGGAGGTTTAGGTAGTGGTGCCAATGGGAAAGTACAAATCTACGATCCAGTCACTAATAAGTGGAGTTTAGGTGCTAATATGCCTTTTGCACCAGGCTCTAGTTCATCTGCTGTCATTAATGGGGAAATATATGTAGCTGGTGGAATTATTGGTTCTTCTACGACTAATCAAGTAGCTAAATACAATCCATCAACGAATACTTGGACAATGCTAGCACCGATGAAACAGGGACTTAATCATTCAGCATCGGGTACGGATGGCAGTAAACTATATATATTTGGTGGTCGTCAAGGCGGTAATTCTGTATCTAATGGATTCGATACTGTAGAAATCTACGATCCTGCTACTAACACCTGGACATCCAGTCTAGATGCTGGCTCATCGCTCAAGCCTCTGCCACAAGCAAGAGGCGGGACAGGTAAAGCTGCTTATCTCAACGGCGAGTTCTATGTAATGGGCGGCGAAACTCGCAGTGGTGGAGGTACAGCTGGTAATGGTGTTTACAATCGTGTCGATATTTACAACCCAAAAACCAATACTTGGCGAGTTGGTAAACCTATGCCAACTGCTAGACATGGCATTTTCCCTGTAGTTTATGGTGGAGAAATTTGGGTTGCAGGCGGTGGTGTGAAAGCAGCGTACAGCAATTCTAACGTTTTTGAGGTTTTTTAATTGACAAAAAAGGCGATCGCATCCACATGCAGTCAATGCTTATAATTGCTCATCAGGATAGCGATCAGCCTATTTTCTTGTAAAATATCAAGAACAACTGGTAAGGGCTGCACCACATTGATCTTCTCTGACCAACCAACCTTTAATTCCTTTATATTCCACCAGCGCCCATCCTCCTTGACAGCCTAATAAATTAACACTTGTATTAGGAGGAACGCGAACGATTACTTGGCTGTTCTGATTAGTTTTGGCATAAAGTTTCACACCTTTAGTACCATAGCCTTTTGTCGAGAGACCTAACTTTGGCAAAGATACCCACCCAGTACCTTTAAAACCACCACTAGCATTAGTCACCTTTGCCCAATTTGGTACAACAGCCACAACCTTAACAGTATCGTTAACAGGTACTTGTCCTAAAATTTTATTTTGGGTACTTGCGCCAGTGCGCACATTTAAAGCTTGTCCAGATGAGACATTAACGTAGGCATAAATATTACACTTTGTGGGATTTGTGGTTTTTGCTAAGACCATTTGATTAGCTATACCCGTGTTGATAGTTACACTAGTACATATAAGTGCTAATCCGGTAGCTACCCTCAATACTTGGTTTTTCACTTTTTTTGTCCTAATAAGCTTCGATTTCAGGGCACCAATATTAACATTGATGTCTTATTTCTAGCTCATATGTTAACGGATCGAGTTAGGCTCGAATGAGAACCATATTTTTTTTCCAGATTCAATATCCTTAATTTTAATTTATATTAAAAATATTCACCTTTTCACTATTAAATGCAATATAGTAATTAACTTTGAGTAAATAAAATATTGCTATTTGGCTAACAAAACATAAAAAAATAATAACTTTTTGCAAGTTTTATTAAAAAATACAAACATATCAAAATTTTTGTCTGATGGGTACTGTTTACCTATGGTTAAAACCTTGATTGTTTTATTGTGGGCACAAAGAAACCCGATAGTGATAGTGGGTGACGCGATCGCATAACCCAGCCACAGGCGTAGTAGAGTAGGGTAGTTCATGGCTGTAGATAATTGTCGCAAGCGATCGCTATCTAGGTTAGTAGGTTACTTCATCGCCCGCCAATTGCCGGAAGGAATAAAACTCGCCCAATAATAAGGATGCTGATATTGCGGATTCTTGAGTAACTCTAACTGCACCTCTCGCAACGCTTCATGTCTACCCTTTCCCGCTCGCAATTTATCATAATATTTCACCATTAAATATTTAGTACCATCATCAGCAACTTGCCATAAACTTAACAGTTGAGTTTGCGAACCTGCAATTACCAAAGCACGCCGCAACCCGTAAACACCGCCACCAATTTTCACATCACCAAGCCCAGTTTCACAAGCAGATAAAACTACTAATTCTGTACCCCGTAAATTTAAACCTGCAACTTCTAAAGCCGTGAGAACTCCATCATCTGTATCAGTTTTTTGTTTATTTTGACGGTTATTGACACCAGCTAAAGCCAAGCCAGAACGTAATAAGGGATTTTCTACATTTAAAGCTGGGGCTTTTTCTAATTGCTGATTAAAATTATTGCTTGGGGGTTTAACTTCTTCATCTGGTAAAAAGAACCCATGAGTAGCTAAATGTAAAATTCTGGGTGCGTTTAATTGTTTAATCGCGGCTTCTGTGGCTTGTTTTCCTAATATCAGGCTTGCTTGGGGGAAAATCTTTTGGATTTGTTGCCCTTCTGCTAAAGTTGATGTTAATGAGCCAAATGTTAAATTAGCAAAGTCAATAGAACGCTGATTTGCACCACGGGATTTGGCTGCAACAGTGGTATCTTGTTGATCGTAGTCGATATTTGCAAAGACTACAGGATTTGCGGCTACTTTGGCTGTGGTTTGCAAGCTGAGTAAATCTCGCCCAGTGGTGAGGTAAGAGAAAGCGTAACGTTGGAGTAGATATTGATTTTGCTCATCTTTGAAGGCTTCAAAGGGTATCAAGTTTAACTGTCCATCTGGTGAAAGCAACAGGTGACGCGCATCGCTTAACAGGGGACGGATGGGAGCCATGATTTGCTCATCTAAAGCGCGGGCGGCTTTCTGGAGGCGAGATACAGAGGTTTTACCATCAACTGGTTTGGGTATAATTCCACCCCGTTGTTTGGAATTAGTGTTATTAAGAAAGGCAGAGGGGACACTTCGACTTCGCTCAGTGTCCCCACCGCCTTCTTCAATTCCTTGACTAATTAGAGGAGGAGATACCAAAACCTGGCGGAAACTCGCAACAGATTTATCAATAGTTGCAGCATCACCCAAATCAACCCACTTCGGTTCCCCCGCAGCACGCAACACTGCTGCTGCATAACGCGATTTACCAAATTTTTCGCTGTCTTTTTTAGCTTTGGGATTAACTGGCTGATATTGCACAATTTCCACCAGTGCAGCATCCTGGGGAATTTGGGCTTGGATAGCAGCTAATTCCACTGGTTGAATTGCTTGGCGGAACTCGGCACTTTTAGCACTTACCTGTTCTTCTAACTGTTCTTTTTGGGCTTCTAGTTGTTTAATTTGAGCTTGATAAACTTCAAATTTTACTTCTCCCTTGCCGCGATATACTAGGGCGGCTAACTGTTGCTGCACGTTCAACCAATCATCAAACAGCTTTTTGGTTTCTGGGTTGGCTGCTAACTGGGTGCGTAATGTCTGCACTGTGTCAGTCATGGCATCTAGCACCCGTCCTTTACGCCTCAGTACAGTAGTTAGGGCGAGTTTGGCTAATGTGGGATTTTTGGGAGATTGTTGTAGGGCGAGGGAAACAGAAATGTCTGTACTGCCGCTAAAGGTTTGAGCGTAGTTTTGTTTTCTTTGTTCTGAACCCACAGCATAGATGAGTTGCAAATTTTGTTCTTGAATTGCGAGTGCGCGGGTGAGAAAATCAGTAGTGCGATTGATATCACCCTTTGCCCAATAAAGTAATGCTAAATTGTTGAGGCTACCTGCCACATTAGGATGTTCTTGACCCAGTACTTTCTCCCAAATCCCCAGAGAGCGCAGGTACAGGGTTTCAGCTTTGGCATAATTCCCCTGTTCCCGGTAAAGTTCTGCTAAATTGTTGAGGCTACCTGCCACATCGGGATGTTCTTGACCCAGTACTTTCTCCCAAATCACCAGAGAGCGCAGGTAAAGGGGTTCGGCTTTAGCATAATTCCCCTGTTCCCTGTAAAGCTCTGCTAAATTGTTCAGGCTTTGTGCGACATCGGGATGTTCTTGACCTAGTACTTTCTCTAGAATCGCCAGGGAGCGTAGGTAAAGCGGTTCAGCTTTGGCATAACTCCCCTGTGACTGGTAAAGTGCTGCTAAATTGTTGAGGCTAGATGCCACAAGTGGATGTTCTTGACCCAGTACTTTCTCCCGAATCGCCAGAGAGCGCAGGTAAAAGGGTTCGGCTTTAGCATAATTTCCCTGTACTCGGTAAAGTTCTGCTAAATTGTTGAGGCTAGATGCCACAAGTGGATGTTGTTGACCCAGTACTTTCTCGTAAATAGCCAGAGAGCGCAGGTAAAGTGGTTCAGCTTTAGCATAATTCCCCTGGGACTCATAAAGTGCTGCTAAATTGTTGAGGCTAGATGCCACAAGTGGATGTTCTTGACCCAGTACTTTCTCCCGAATCGCCAGAGAGCGCAGGTAAAGGGGTTCGGCTTTGGCATAACTTGCCTGTGACTCGTAAAGTCCTGCTAAATTGTTGAGGCTAGATGCCACAAGTGGATGTTGTTGACCCAGTACTCTCTCCCGAATCGCCAGGGCGCGTAGATAAAGCGGTTCAGCTTTGGCATAATTTCCCTGTGATTCGTAAAGTGCTGCTAAATTGTTGAGGCTAGTAGCCACATCGGGATGTTCTTTCCCCAGCACTTTCTCTCGAATCGCCAAAGACTGGAGGTAAAGGGATTCGGCTTTAGCATAACTCCCCTGTTCCCTGTAAAGTTCTGCTAAATTGTTCAGGCTAGATGCCACATTGGGATGTTCTTGACCCAGTACTTTCTCCCAAATCGCTAGAGAGCGGAGGTAAAGCGGTTCAGCTTTGGCATAACTCCCCTGTGAGTAGTAAAGTAATGCTAAATTATTTAGGCTTTCTGCCACATCGGGATGTTCTTGACCCAGTACTTTCTCCCGAATCGCTAAAGCTATTTCTGCCAGGGGGATGGCTTCACTGTATTTGCCTTGCTGATACAACTGCACCACTTGTTCATTCAGTCGCTCGACTTCGGCTAACTCTGCGGACTGTTGGGCTGATAGTGGTGGTTGGGTAACTCCTGCAACTTCCCTGGGTATACTTACCAGTAGTCCTAATGTCATTGCTGTAGCGATTGACCAAGTTAGCAATTTCATAGGGTTACGCTTGGGGGGTTGTGGCTGGGATAATTGAGGAGACAAGTCTTTCTGCTTCCTGGTACGGTTGGCAAACACTTTATAATTCGTAGTTCGTAAGCGGGAAAGCTGGCTTTTGGCTGTAGTAGCTAGTATTGCAGGGTTTATCAGTAGTTTTTTGGATATTTTTTGAAGATTTAATGAAAGTTGTCTGAGCATAAGAATCTGCTGACGCTGTTGGTGCTGAGTTTTTCGGTGTTGCGATTATATATCTCTGAGGCTTGAGGGCTTATGCAGTTGAGAATTAGGTTATGAAGCAAACACACCTATCGTAGGGGTTTAGCAGTGCTAAACCCTCCATAGCGCGGATATATAGCGATTCTCGTTCGGATGCATTACACCATAGGGCATGGCAGTGCCATGCCCCTACGAATGAATCTGTATTCTCAGTTATGAAGCAAACACACTGATCGTAGGGGTTTAGCAGTGCTAAACCCTCCATAGTGCGGATCTATAGCGATTCTCGTTCGGATGCATACACCATAGGGCATGGCAGTGCCATGCCCCTACGAATGATCTGTATTCTCAGCAATTGAGAACTGTCTACGCATTTGTCGTTTTCGTCACCAACGTTACCTCATCCATAGAGAACCTGATAGGAGATCCGACAAACGTTATTAGGTTACTTATTGCTGTTACTTCATTCATAAGTAACGTTATCAGAGATGTGACGAACGTTATAACGTTACTTATGACACTAACTTCATCCATAAGAACCATTAATGCATTTGTGATGAAAGTTATAACGTTTCTTATCTCCGTTATCTCATTCATCAATAACCTGAATGGATTTGTGTCTTTTGACTTCCCTTAGGGGGCTGGCTATAGTTTACGCATAATTACATAATTGTATTCCAAAATTTTGTAAAAAAAAGCCAAAAATTTGTGAATTTCCCTGAGCCGGAATACAGCTTGTTTAAGACAAGCTAACACTAGAACATTTATTAGGAGTGCATCTATTATGCGTCCCAAACAGTCATCTCCCATTCTAAAAAAAGCTCAACTTAGAGTTTCTGGACTGCAAGCCATCGATCCAAATATCGATTTTGGCAATGCTAACAGCTTGCAGAATATGCAACAACAAATTGAGCAGTTACGTAATAAGCTGAATACTCATAACACTGCTCTGGCTGTAATTAATGCTGCCAAAAAAGATATTGCAGAGCTAGAAAAAAACTTGGGCGCTTTGTGTGAAACGATGCTGATGGCAGTTGCGGTAAAATACGGAAAAGATAGCCAAGAGTATGTGATGGCTGGTGGCGTGCGGAAAAGCGATCGCATCCGCAAAGGCACTATCACCCGGTTAAAAGGCGTTGCAGAAAAAGCAACTGTTGATCCGGTGGAAGGCGTATAGTAAATCATTTGGAGGGCACAGCAGTGCTGTGCCCCTACCCATTTGTGACATTCTTTTTTTTAATTGGTATTACGCAAGGTTTTGGAGAAGTTCATCTCAGAGGTTGTTTGAAAAGTGGTTGGCTGTATCTTCGCACTTATTGATCCCCCCTAGCCCACGCCAGTCGTCTCAAGTCGGGAAACCCGCCCACGACGCTGGCTCCCCTTAATAAGGGGGGAACCGGAAAAAATCTCTCAAAGTCCCCCTTTTTAAGGGGGATTTAGGGGGATCTAGATATGTGCAACTTCACATTAAATTGGTATTAAAGGCGGGAAAACCCCGCCCATACTAACACCAAATTTGAATAACACGACCTTGCAATTGTTGTCCTAGCCAAGGTGTATTACTAGAAAGTGTATGCAGATTTTTGCTCTCAACTTTCCAGCTTTGCTGCGGATCAAAAAGAGTTAATTCGGCTTTTTGATTTGCTGTTAACCCTGTGATTTGCTGTCTCAAACACTCTGCTGGACGGGTACTCAAAGCACGCCATAATTCTAATGCTGTGAATTCCCCTGTTTCTACAAGATGTTGCCATAACAATGGTAATGCTAACTCATAGCCTATTGCTCCCGGTGGTGATTCTGCAAAGGCTTGGACTTTTTCTTCGTAGGTGAATGGTGCATGATCGATCGCGATCGCATCGATAATTCCTGTTCGTACTCCTTCCCGTAACGCCGCTACATCCCTAGGCGTACCCAATGGTGGATCTAAATGCAAGCTTGTGTGATAACTCTTAACAGCTTTGGTATCTAATAACAAATGCATCCAGGTAGTACTGGCGGTGATTGGTAAACCAGATGCCTTGGCAGATGCAATTAATTCTACACTCCGCGCCGTAGAAACACGCATAATATGCACATGGGAATTACCTGTGGCGGCGATTAATTCCAATAAAGATGCGATCGCAGCAGTTTCTGCACTCTCTGGTATCGGTGGTAACCCCAGACGAATCGCATCTGCCCCTTCGCGCATCACCCCATTAGCGGCTAATTGCTGGTCACAAGGCCAAAAAGCTACTGGTATGTTCAAAGGTAGTAGATATTCTAACACCCGCCTCACCAGCCCCAAATTTTCCCAAGGCTTAGCATCAGTAAATCCAACAACCCCCGCCGTAGCTAAATCGGCTAATTCTGTTAACTGCTTTCCCGCCAAATCCAAGGTAATCGCACCCCAGATTTGCAGATGGGGGAGAGGAAAAGACGCGGAGAGTGAGAGACGGGGTGACGCGGGGATGTTATTAACAACTTCTCCGCGTCTCCTTGTCTCCTTGTCTCCTTGTCCCCCTTGTCCCCTGCTTATGTTCTGCAACTGTGCCACAAGCGCCGGGTTATCGATAGGTGGAGATGTTTTGGGTAAGATGCTGACTCTGGTAAAGCCGCCAGCCGCCGCCGCTTGCAACAGCGATGAGAGGGTTTCCCGTTCTTCAAACCCCGGTTCGCCAGAGTGGCTGTACAAATCCACTAATCCCGTCCCTAGAACTAATCCCCGACAATCTCTAATTTGAGTATCGGAATTGATATCGGTAATGTGCGGGGCGATCGCTTGGATATAATTATCAGCAATTAGCACATCCACTAGTTCGTCTGTTCCAGAAACCGGGTCTATCACCCGTACTTGTTGTAGCAATTCAGTTGTCATGTGAGCTATCAGCTATTACTTATGAGTGCGTCAACTGTTTGTCTATTGGGATCTATCTTTTGACCGACAGTTTAGCACTGACCGAAGAAAGGATAAAGGATGTAGACGCGGAGCGGCTTGCCGCAGGCTAGGATGAAGTGAGAATTGGTACAAGCTGGACTTCGTCCCGCTACGCTAACGCCCTTTGGGAAGTCAAAAGTCAAAAGTGAAATTCTTTAATTTTGACTTCCACGAAGTCGCGTAGGTGGGGTAATTTCATACGGGCGGGTTTATCCAAAATATCGTGAATAATTGAGGATATCTGTGAACCCGCCCCTACTTAATACTGAGCGCCTTCAGTTGACCTCTACAATGCTCCAGCTGCGGTTTTATCGAACACGCCACCACTTAAGTGAGTGGTGATATTCATTGCTTGCAGCACTGGTAAACCATCTAATCCAGATGGATAATCAATGACGCTGACCGCGCCGTTACCCTGGCGGAAATTCCAGAAGCTGTCTGTTGGTAAACCCAAAATGTGACATAGTAAAGTCTTGTTAGTAGCGTCGTGAGCCACTACTATTCCAGTTTTGAGTTGATTGTTTGCTGCTGCTTGCACAATTGACTGCCAAGCGGTAACGCTACGTTCCCACACTTGTTGTAAATTTTCCCCTTCTGGCATTTGGACTGCTGCTGGTTCTGTCCGCCAGCGTTCCAATTCGCCGGGAAATTCTTGTTCTATTTCTGCTTCTAATTTTCCTTCCCAAAGTCCGTGGCTGATTTCCCTTAAACCATCTTGCAATTCCAACTTTACACTAGGATGGTGCTGCAAAATTATCTCTGCTGTTTCTTTGGGACGTTGCATTGAGCTGCTAACAGCAAAGTCAATGGCGACATCTTGCAGAAATTCTCCAGCTTTTTGCGCCTGTTTTCTGCCGTTGTCGTTGAGCGGAACGTCAATTTGTCCTTGAAATCTGGTTTGGCGATTCCACTCTGTTTCCCCATGACGTACAAGCAACAATCGTATTCCTTGATGACCTGGGCGAAATGTCGGCAGAGTCTCTCCTGTATGTTGCGTCTGATTTAGCGACTCTAGTTGAACTGGATCTGCCAAACCACCAGCAAAATTTAATACAGTAATGCCACAGTTAGATTGTTGAATAGAATGGTAGCGACTGGGAGAAATGCCTAGGGCTGTGCTAATTAAGGCGCGATTAATACCGTTATGCCCCACGATCAAAATGGTTTCGCCTTGATGATGGGGTAAAATTTCTTGCCAAAACTCTCGCGCCTGTGCATACAAAGAGAGGACAGGAAAATGTTCTTTGGTTCCCGCTGCATCTTCTAATAACATCCGGAATTCGTCGGGACGTTCGTGCCAAGTTTTGTAGTCTTCAGCATACTTTTCTTTGACCTCAGCCGTGAGCATTTTCTCCCACAAAGGCAGGTCTATTTCCAGCAATTTATCAGAAGTTTGTACAACAGCAGGTGTTCCCGTTGGAATTGCTAACTCACTATGGATAATTTCTGCTGTTTGTTTGGCTCGCCGTAAGGGACTGCTGTAAATCGCGTTAAATAAAATACTGCTGAGGGCTTTGCCTAATTGGGTAGCTTGATTTTGACCTTTTTCAGTCAATTGCGACGCATCAATGCGCCCTTGGATACGCCGCTCGGTGTTATAGCTACTTTGACCGTGGCGTACAATGATGACTTTTAAACCTTTATTTTTCAATACTTTCAGCCTCCAACTTAGGAATAATGCTCAAAAAGTGCTTAAAAGTCCTATTTTGAGTATCTGAGACGAGTATATGAGCATACTTTTATACCAAGTATCATGCTCAATGAATGCTCGTCAGATGTAGAGTGCATGGTAAATTTTATCAGATATCTTTTCTGATAAATCCCAGACAACCACACTAACCTTCCCGTACCGTCGCCAAAATAGTCGTCGGGTTATAGAAAAACGAAATTCTATAACCTTAGTTGATTTTGTTTTATTGATTTTTCATTTGTTCAAGTTGCTCTTGCAGTTTTCTCATTGCTTCCTGCTGTTGTCTTATTTGTTCCTCAAGTAATTCAATTTTGGATTGTTGGTTATCAATCTGAACTTCCGCAAACTGTTGCTGACTGTATGGTATCTCTGGGTTGATTCCCTTCATGAATATCGCCTCATCTTGATAATGCTTATTGCTTACATCTGGTTTGTGACCACACATATAACACACAACTTTCTCAGGTATTCCTAAGTCATGAATAGCGTGATTGATGAAAGTATGACGTGTGTTATATGGACTAAGGTATTTACTGAGTAAGCCTTGCTCTACCAAGTCAGGGATAATTCCCTTGCGGTTAAGGTGCTTTCTTCCGCGCCAAATTTGACTAAAACCTGTTTCATCAATTATTTTTCCCGTCTTACTTTTAAGTACTATGTCGTTGAGTTCACCTTGGGGTATTGACTTTAGTAGATTCCAAAGTTTCCCGTCTTTGGGCATAGGGAACTTTCTAACATCCTCACCTTTATAGGTTTTATCGTTCTTTAAGGGGTAGAACTTTTTGGTTATTCTGTCGTATGTTCTCCTAATCAAAACTCGTTCTTTATCCCATTCAACGTCACACCACATCAAGCCTATTGCTTCACCAGTTCTACAGCCTGTTAGGAACTTGAATTTAAGGAAACTGTGCCAGTGAGGGTATTTATCCTGAAGGCATTCGAGTATTGCTTGTGCCTCATCCCAGGTATAAGCTTTGGTTAAATCATCCGTATCGTTATCAGTCCCAATCTCACTTTGTTGTCTACTCTTAGCGCCTATTTTTCCTATTTCTTCCGCTAAACCGTCATAAGGGTTATGAACTAGTAATTTATTTTTAATTCCTAGCTGATAAGCTTTTGAAAGATTAGAGAACAACAATTTGATTGTTTCTAAGTCTCTATTCTCTATCAACCAATTTCTGATCTTGATAGCATCCTCAGATTTAGTAGCTTCAATTGCTGATTTGAGGTAGTTTTTGTACCTTCCCTGGTATTTCCCCAAGTAAACAGTTTCTCTCAAGTCAGTTCTGTACTCGCAGTACATATCCCAGATTTCTAGAAGTGACAGTTCAGGTTTAGGTGGTGATTGGTCATTGACTGCTGCTACAGCATCTCTGACTAATCTTAATTTTGCTCTTAACCCATATTCCTCAAGTATTTCTAAAGGACTAATTTTACAGACTACAGGGGGAGAAAGAAAGCCCATCGCTTCTTGCTCATCTACCCAATTTGTTTATGGGAAATTCCTTAGTGCTGAATACCGCTATTTTCTTCACAGGCAAAATAGATAAATTTCCAGAGTAGCGCGGCGATCGCACGAGGTATCTTTGCGTTGTCTTACATAAAGAGTGAAATTCTCTTAATTTGAGGAATTACATCAGTTTCGGTGGTAATTGAACCACAGACAGGTATATCTGCATTCGCGTTCCTCTGCGATACCATCCCCAAGCGATTCTTTCACAATTAATTTCTCGCTATGGCTTAACAGTGAATAATCCCCATTCCCTTGTAGGAAAGGGGGGGTAGGGGGGTTAGGTTTTTGAGGCTTACACATCCTTTAAAGTTAAATTAAGATCCCCGACTTGTTTAAGAAGTCGGGGATCTTAAGAGCAATTGTTGCTGTTGACTATCAAACGTTAATGCGATCGCTAAACTCGGAGTTGTAACCTTCTTCTCCGTGTTCGTTAATATCTAGACCTTGTTGTTCAGCTTCTTCTTTGACGCGCAGACCGACTGTAGCATCAATAATCTTCAGAATGATCCAAGTCCCCACGGCGGCAATAATATAGGCAATAACAATGGCGGCTAGTTCAACTCCTAATTCGCCAAAATTACCTTTCAATACGCCGTCTTTACCGCCTCCGTTGACTTCTACGGTGGCAAAGATGGCTGTTAAAATTGCACCGACTGTACCACCAACGCCATGCACTGGGTAAGTATCTAAGGCATCGTCAACTTGTAATTTGTGCTTGAAACTTACAGCATAGAAGCAAATAAAAGCGGTGATGAAACCAATAAAAATCGCTGACAAGGGAGTCACAAAGCCAGCTGCTGGGGTAATCCCCACTAAACCAGCAACGGCTCCTGTAGCTGCTCCCACTGCGGTGGGTTTACCGCGTAAAGCTGCTTCCAGAATCAACCACATTAAAGCTGCTGCGGCTGCTGCTGTATTGGTGGCTACAAAGGCTGTGGTGGCTACATTTGTGACTAAGTTTCCCGAAGTTCCACCAGCAGCAGACAAGGCACTTCCAGCATTAAAGCCGAACCAGCCAAACCAGAGCAAGCCCGCACCCAACAAAATAAAGGGAACGTTGTGTGGTGGACTGAGACGATCGGGATGGTTTTTCCGGGGGCCCAAAACGATCGCGGCGACCAGCGCCGAAACACCTGAACTGATGTGAACTACTGTACCACCAGCAAAGTCAAGGGCACCTAAACCACCATACAAGCCCAAAAATCCACCTTTAGCCCAAACCATGTGCGCTAGGGGGGTGTAAACAAAGGTTGACCACAGCAACACAAACAGAGCATAAGCTTTAAAGCTCATCCGTTCGGCGATCGCCCCAGAAATTAAGGCTGGGGTGATGATGGCAAACATGGCTTGATAGATCATGAATGCTTGGTGAGGTATTGTCCCCGCATAGGAAACAACCTCAGGCGGGTTGGAACCTTTGAGATAATCTGTGACCTCTAAGCCAACGCCATTCAACCCTAGCCATTGCAATCCACCGATAAACGGCGTTCCCGGTGCAAAGGAAAGGCTATAACCCCACAGAATCCAGGTCACTCCGACGATCGCCATCAACACAAAGCTCATCATCAATGTGTTTAGGACATTGCGCGATCGCACAAACCCCCCATAGAAAAATGCCAGTCCTGGTGTCATCAGTAGCACTAGTGCTGCTGATATCAGCATAAATGCTGTATCTCCTGTATCGGCAGTAGGAGGAGGAGTAGCAGCCGCTTGGGCTAAAGCATTGCCCATTAGCGGGCCTCCCAGCAGTATTAGGGTCATAGCCCCAATCATTACAACTTTCTTCAACACTTTTTTGTCCCCGATCACCAACATTGTTGAGTTCATTCTCGACAATAGAGTACTTTTTTATACCCTAATCTCTATTCAGTTCATCAACTTTAGTTATTTAGAAAGGTTTATAAAAATATAATACTAATTGCAGTTGCGAAATGTTCAATTATTAGATAAAGATGCAAAAATTACATTTTTATATTTAATTAATGTAATTTTTTTTTAAATTCTAGAAACTTTTTTGCTTTTTATGGTATCGAGTCGTTCCTATCAAAAACTCAGCAACTAGTAATAATTGATAATTCAGAAAATTTCTCATTAGCGTTAACAGCAAAGTAAGTAATTTTTGTGTGAATTTTTATTTTTATCTCAGACATCAATTCTGCTATAGCAATTCTCAATCATGCGTCAAAAAATCTATTACCTATAGCCTCAAGCAGCCTCAGCTAGTAGTTTAAGAATCAATCAAAATCGAATGTCTATATTCTGCGTGCATACATAATAACGAAAACACTAACTAAGCTTAAACAGGCTCCAATTAAGTCGTATCTATCTGGAGCTACACCATCTACCTTCCATCCCCAAAGCATTGCCATAGTTATAAATACACCACCATAAGCAGCATAAACTCTACCAAAATTTGCCGGTTGGAGGGTAGCGATGATCCCATAAATAGCTAAAGCGATTCCACCCCATATCCCCCACCAAATAGACTTACCTTGCCGTAACCATAACCATATTAAGTAACCACCTCCTATTTCAAATAAACCAGCCCATAAAAAATAAAACAGGGACTTAATCATTGGCGCAATTTTTGAGTTGTGAAATTTTAAAAAAAAATCCTACCACCTGTATCAGGATAAAAGCTACAGGGGTAGGTTTTTATCTTATAAAACCAACAGACTCGAAATTTACAACAAGGGGGGAAAGACCATTCCTCTAAACTATGGAATCAGCTTAAAGGGTATTTGGTAAATCACTACCTTGGGGAATTTCTCCAGAACTATAACCTTGAGAAAATCCATCTGTGTTAGTTTCTGTGATAAATCCGCTATAGGCTTCCATACCGTGTTCGCCAATATCCAAGCCTTCCAACTCTTCTTGGCGAGATACACGGATACCCAAAGTAGCTTTTAGTGCTAACCAAAATACACTACTGAGGAGGACAGTGATACCACCTACAGAAAGAATGCCAACTATTTGCGGAATTAATGTACCGAAGTGACCACCAAAGAATAAACCATGCGGCCCTATTGGTTTACCAGCTAAGTCAACCATCCAAGGATAGCCACCAGGCCCAACCGCAAATAGACCAACGGCTAGAGTTCCCCAAACACCACAAACTAGGTGAACCGAAGTTGCTCCTACTGGGTCGTCAATGCCGAGTTTGTCAAAGAAGGGAACAGAGAAAACTACTAATATTCCCGCAATTAAGCCAATGACCACGGAACTGCCAATGTTAACGTAAGCACAAGGTGCAGTGATAGCGACCAAGCCAGCCAAAATCCCGTTGATAATCATTGATAAATCTGGTTTGCCTAGGTACAGCCAAGCTGTTACTGTCGCCGCAATCCCACCAACTGCTCCTGCCATGTTGGTTGTTAACGCAATGTGAGTAATTGCGCCAGGATCGGCAGCCATGACTGAACCAGGGTTAAAACCAAACCAACCCAGCCACAGAATTAAACAGCCTAAGGTGGCAATACTCATGTTGTGACCGGGGAGGGCGACAACTTGCCGATCTTGATATTTACCAATGCGGGGACCGAGAAATGCTGCTCCCATTAAAGCCGCCCAGCCACCGACTGAGTGAACGACTGTCGAACCAGCAAAATCCCAAAAACCCATATCAGCCAGCCAACCTGCACCCCAAATCCAGTGTCCGGTAATGGGGTAGGCAATACCAACAAGTAATAGGCTGAAAACTAAGAAGTCAACAAACTTAATTCGTTCTGCAACCGCACCAGAAACAATCGTGGCGGCTGTTCCGGCGAACACTAACTGAAATAAAAACTTACCTGCTAAAGGAATTCCTGTCCAATTGAGAGCGCTAAAAACACCTTTGTAGGCATCACCAGTAGCGGGACTGTTATCTGCACCTGCGAGGAAAAATCCATTCAGTCCAATAAAGTCATTACCATCGCCAAACATTAAGCCAAAACCAATTGCCCAAAACGCGACTGTCGATAAGGCAAATACAATCAAGTTTTTAGCCAGCACGTTAACCGCATTTTTTTGGCGACAGAAGCCGGTTTCTAACATACAAAAACCAGCGTTCATGAAGAATACCAAAAAGGCGGCGATCGCTACCCACAACGTGTCAATCGCCACTTTTAGTTCTGCTGTTGTTGGCCCTGCTGCTGGAGTCTGGGCAACTGCTGCATAGCCCCATCCCAAGACTATTAACGCAGCTAAAGACAGGCAAGCTTGCCAATTGGGAGACAGTCGCTTAATTGTTGTGAATAAGTTAATTTTTGATGTAGATTGTGCAGTTTTAGAGAAGGCCTTTACAGACCTACGCCTATTTTTTGTTTTTAATTTCTGCTTGTGCATGAAGTTGAACATTTTACTCCAAACCATTCTTAATGGGATAAATATGTCAGCACGCAAAACTAAGGCTTGAATTTTCATCAAGACATTTTTGACATTTGTGATGCAAGCAATTAGTTTGCCAACCAGAAACTCAAATAACCTAAATAAAAGTTTAGGAAACTATTGCTACTTTTGTAAATAACTTGGCAAATTTTGGGATGAGTTGAAAGAAACAATTATTATGTAGCTTCGACAACAATCAGTCAAGCTGTTTTCACTAAATCTTTAATTTTTAACTAAACTGGACATTGATTCATGCAGATTATCCTTTGTCATTAGTCATTGGTGTTAACAAAGCAGAAAGCGCAAAATTTTACCGCCAAAAGCCTCCGCTCATAACTTGATCACAGAGGACTAATGTCCCAGACGCTACACAAACATGAAAAAATGTTCAATTTACAACTGGATTAACTTATGATGGCAACTCCGAATTCTACAAAATGTGGGTTTTGAATTTATAAAATGTTGTTTTTAAGAATTAGATCAAGTAATTCCTCAAGACAAGTTTTTTATAAACTCACTCATAAATTTGATTGATTGTCTATGTTACCAAAAACATAATTCTGTATCAGGATATACGATTTGTTTGTTTAACCTCTGACATGAGCTGCTGAATATTTGAGTTCAGCAAACTGAATTCTCTGTATTTCAGCATTTCCTGACATCAGAATTAAAAAAAACCAAAAAATATTAATTTTTCATACAAAAGATTAAACAAACTTTGTTCCGTAAAAGCTGTTCTAATCTTTACATTGCATAATTAATGACAATACAAATACAGTAGTTTTATGACATACTTAGTTGTTTAATTACAATTAACTCTCCGCTTGGGCTATAAAATATTACTTACAATTCCAGTTTTAATCCAGTTCTAAATATTTTTCGTAGCCGAGTTGTTCTAGTTTGGCTTGCTTTGCCATGACTGATTCAGACAGCGTTTGTCGGTATTTTTGGACTTTTTCCAGTAATTCTGGTTGCTGGGTAGCGAGAATTTGAACTGCTAAAAGACCAGCATTTTTTGCATTACCTATAGCTACTGTTGCTACAGGTATACCAGCAGGCATTTGTACAATTGAATACAAAGAATCTACACCTTGCAAGTTACGAGTAGCTACAGGCACACCAATTACTGGAAGTGGCGTTAAAGAAGCTACCATTCCCGGAAGATGGGCAGCACCACCAGCACCAGCGATAATCACCTTAATGCCGCGTTGATGTGCAAGTTGAGCGTATTGCACCATGCGTTCTGGGGTGCGATGAGCAGAAACGATCGCCACTTCGCGCTCAACACCAAATTCGTCACAAACTGCGATCGCGTCTTTCATGGTGGGCAAGTCAGAATCACTGCCCATGATAATACCGATAAGGGGAGCCATAGAATTTTAGATTTTGGATTTTGGATTTTGGATTTGGGATTTTGGATTAATGGTCAATGGTCATTGGTTGTTCACAAATGACAAATGACAAATGACAACCCTAACCTGAATTTAGTGTGTCAGTTGCGTAAGTCCTACTAAAATCAGATTTAGCCATTTTCCCGCCAATGTGATGACTAAAGCAACACCAAGCGCGATCGCCACAAATCTAGATATTATCAATGCACGAGTACCAGGGTACCAAGGCTTGCAAATGCTCTTGATTAATCAACAGGGCATAATTGAGCATATCTTAACGATGGGTACTGTGTTGAAACGCTTTCCATCAAAAGACTTGCAAGTGTTAGATGTTGCAGGTGATTGGATTTCCTTGGGTGGTGTTGATTTGCAGATTAACGGCGCATTGGGATTAGCATTTCCAGAATTGCAAGCAGATAATGCCCACTTGCTGCCAAAAATTGCGCAATTCTTGGGTAATATGGGTGTAGATGGATTTTTACCGACATTGGTGACAACTTCAGTAGAAAATATTCAGCGATCGCTTTCGATCATCGCTGATTATAATTCCTCCCCTCTCCTTGAAAGAGAGGGGTTAGGGGTGAGGTTAAATGCTCAAATTCTGGGCGTACATCTAGAAGGGCCATTTTTAAATTCGCAAAAACGCGGCGCACATCCAGCAGAATACCTGTTACCCCTAACAATTGAGCAAGTAAAGCGTGTTTTGGGTGATTATGCCCAGATTGTCAAAGTCATCACCCTAGCGCCAGAGTTAGATCCCACTGATGAGGTTATCCCATATTTGCGTTCTTTGGGTATCACTGTCAGTTTAGGCCATTCTCAAGCCACAGTAGCCCAAGCGCAACATGCTTTTGAACTTGGTGCCACAATGGTAACCCATGCCTTCAACGCTATGCCACCATTACATCACCGCGAACCAGGATTATTAGGCGCAGCAATTACCCATCCTGGTGTGATGTGTGGTTTTATAGCCGATGGACAACATGTCGCACCGACAATGTTGCAAATTTTACTCCGTGCTACCAAAGGACTGTTTCTCGTCAGCGATGCTCTCGCGCCTCTGGGGCTACCCGATGGGGTGTATCCTTGGGATATTCGGCAAATAGAAGTCAAAAACGGGACGGCGAGATTAGCTGATGGTACTTTATCAGGGACGACTTTACCTTTATTGGTGGGTGTGCAGAACTTGGTGAAGTGGGGGATTTGTGACGTAGAAACAGCCATTTTACTAGCCACCGATGCACCCAGAAAAGCGATCGCTTTATCAGGAATTGCACCCCATCAACCCGCTAATTTATTGCGTTGGCATTGGAATGAGTCCACAAAGGAACTTAACTGGGTGAGATTATAGCAGTCCTACATACCCTCAGATCCCTGACTTCTTTCCTTCGGGGATCTTGTTTTGAAGAGCATGGGATAATTTGAAAGTGCGATCGCTTGAAGCTTTCGAGATAATCAGAAGCTTCTGAAGATAATATGTTAGGTTGCACGTTCACTCATCCTATAAAATCAGCGATCGCACTATAGAGCCTTGACTCTGAGCGTAGTCGAAGGTTTAAAATTCCAAATTAAGAATCTGTCGCTGAATTTTGGATAATTGGTGTAAGTAGCTAATCTGATAATTGATAATTATGAATTAGCTGCTTTTGAGTTAAACACATAGCAATTCCCTTTTCGTAATAAGCAGCTTCGTTAATAAAAACTGGATACACAGTTAATTCACCTTCGTAAGTAATAGTCTGTCCATCAAAAGTTAAAAACATCGGTTGTCCTGGAGCAAGTGGCTGATAATCTTGAAACTGAAGTTGCGGATGAATCATCGCTTGCAATTCACCAGATTCATTTTTGGGATAATCAATCGTTCCCAGATGGCGATAAATGGTGAGGCTGTTGTCAAAAGGTAGAATTTCTCCGCGATTATATTTTTCCAAGTAATTTAAAGCATTGATGATCAAGGCTTCAGTTTGCTGAAAGCAATCAGCTTGTAAAACGCCTTGAGCTACTGCTCCCACTTCAATTGTGCAGCCGAATTCACAAATAGATGGCAAACTAGAGGATTCTTTCGACTTAGGTAATATGTAGATATTTACCGCAGGTTTTAAGCTTTGAAGATAAGCAACTAATTGCAGGTTGAAAGGGCGATCGTTGGTGATTACAGTTAAGCCCATGTTTGCAGTTGTGCTATGAATATCTAAAATCACATCAACCGGAGTTTTGCCATTTGCACCAAATAAATAATTGATTTCTTTGGCTCGGATATCTTCATAACTAGAGCGCGTCAAATCTTGTAAATCGGACTTTCTAAAACTCCGGTTGAGGTCTTGATCAATATATCGACGTACTGCTGCAAATGCTTTGGGATTCGCTAGCAATGTCAAAGTTTCAAAGCTATTTCGACGTATCAAATCGGGATGCTGTACAAATTTTTTGAGGGCATAAATACCATTAAGTTCATTTCCGTGAACTCCCGCAACTATTAACGCTCGTTGAATTGAGTGTATTATGTTTGTCATCAAATTTTTCTCTTCCAGTGATTGTTGCAATTAATTTTAGGATGTCACTGACTATAAATCTAGTTATGGGGCTATATCTAAATTGGTATGCATATAAGTTGAAAATTCGTAGTAATTTTGATGATATCTATCTACTTTTAACAAATCTGGTTTAAAATGAACCCAGAATATCGAAAACCCATAAATATAGAACGTCTAAAACGTTTTGTATTTTTAGCAGAGCAAGAAGATATAAATCTCAGTCATGCTGCCAAAGAACTGCACATTCCTCAGCCCTATCTCACCAGACAAATTCAACAACTAGAAGAAGAATTAGGCGTAGAACTGTTTGTCCGTAACCCTCGCTTGGAACTAACATCTTACGGCAAAGTATTTCTGAAACAAGCACAACACCTCCTAGGACAAGTTGAGCAGTTTCAACACTTATCTCAACAAGCAAAGCAGGGTGAGATTGGACGATTAAGCATTGGCATTAATACTTCGATTTCTAATAGTTTGTTGCCAGATATTCTCCGTGTTTTTCGTCAGAAATTCCCGCAGGTAGATTTAGTATTGCAAGAGCTGTTATGTAAAGAGAGTCGCCAAAGACTGCAAAATCGGACTCTAGATGTAGATTTTGAGAATTTATACAATTTACAAGATGTGGACAAGCACCATGTTCTTACCTACGAAGTTATCAGCAAAGAACCACTGGTGATGGTACTACCTCAGCAACATTCCTTAGCTAATAATCCACAAGTTCAACTCGCAGATTTTGCCAATGAACCTTTTATACTTCCTTGTCGTGAAACAGTACCAGCACTACATCAACTGACGCGAATGGCTTGTATAGAAGCCGGATTTCACCCAAATGTAGTGCAAGAAGCTACATGGATGCCAACAGTCCTCGGTTTGGTTGCGAGTGAAATGGGGGTAGCATTATTACCAGCCAATGTGATGAATCTTCAGCGTACTGGTGTTGTGTATCGAGAAATCATCGGCAAAGTGCCGATGTTTCAAATGGCGATCGCTTGGCGACGAGATAATCACTCAAAAATTTTATTTAATTTCCTCAATGTAGTCAGAGAAATTTCTCCTGGTGTCTATTAACCTAGCTCCAATATCAGGAATTAGGCTAGTCATACAATTGAGCATTTTAAGACTCGTTTGGGAACACTAAATCTGTAACTTATCAAGATTTAGTGGTAAGAGCATGACTCCAGTATATATTTCCGGATACCACCTTAGTGAACAGCTCTACAATGGTTCGAGAACCCTTGTTTATCAAGGGTATCGAGAAAATGACGCATTACCAGTAGTCATTAAACTGCTGAAAAATCCCTATCCTAATTTCAGCGAACTGGTGCAATTTCGCAATCAATACACCATCGCCAAAAATCTTAACTCACCTGTAATCATCCAAATCTATGGCTTAGAAACCTACCAAAATGGTTACGCCTTGGTAATGGAAGATTTTGGGGGCATTTCTTTAAAAGATTATTTTACCTCTGGAGAAACATTCAATACCAAGTCTCTCCCAGATTTTTTCCAAATTGCCATCACCCTATGCAATGCTCTAGAAATACTCTATCGAGAGTGCATTATTCATAAAGATATTAAACCCAGCAATATTTTAATTAATCCCCAAACAAAACAAATTAAATTAATTGACTTTAGTATTGCATCTTTGCTGCCTCGAGAAACCCAAACACTAATCAGTCCCAATATTTTAGAAGGGACACTAGCTTATATTTCTCCAGAACAAACAGGCAGGATGAATCGTGGTATTGACTACCGCACTGATTTTTATTCAACTGGTGTCACTTTCTATGAATTACTCACAGGTGAGTTACCATTTCCATCAAACGATCCAATGGAGTTGATACATTGTCATATTGCTAAAACCGCAACCCCAGTACATGAAATTAACCCACAAATCCCGATTGTACTTTCGGAAATCGTTCACAAATTGATGGCGAAAAATGCCGAAGAGCGTTATCAAAGTACATTGGGTTTAAAATCAGATTTAGAAAATTGCTGGTTTCAAATAAAGGAAACAGGCAAAATAGAAAACTTCCCAATAGCTCAAAGGGATGTGTGCGATCGCTTCCTCATCCCCGATCAACTTTATGGTAGAGAAACCGAAGTTACAACCCTGCTGCAAGCATTTGCCAGAGTCAGCCTTGGTGCTACAGAAATGATGCTAGTTGCTGGGTTTTCTGGTATTGGTAAAACCGCAGTCGTCAACGAAGTTCACAAACCAATTGTCCGGCAGAAAGGCTATTTTATTAAAGGCAAATTTGACCAATTTCATCGGAATATACCTTTGAGTGCATTTGTCCAAGCCTTCCGCGATTTAATGGCGCAATTATTAACTAATAACGATGCTCAAATGCATTCATGGCGGCGCAATATTTTAGCGGCTGTTGGGGATAATGGACAGGTAATTATTGAAGTCATCCCCGAATTAGAACGCATTATTGGTAAGCAACCACCAGCACCAGAATTATCAGCAACGGCTGCCCAAAATCGTTTTAATTTATTATTCCAAAAGTTTACCCAAGTCTTTACTACTGCTGAACATCCATTAGTGATATTTTTAGATGATTTGCAATGGGCTGATTCAGCATCGCTGAAGTTAATGCAATTATTAATAGCTGATACTGGGCATCTTTTCATCATTGGTGCATATCGCGATCGCGAAGTTCACCCCGCCCATCCTTTAATGATAACTTTAAATGAATTTGCCAAAACCTTAGTCACAATTAATACAATTACTCTCACACCTTTAAGTCAAGTTCAAGTCAATCAGTTAGTGGCGGATACATTGAAATGTTCAAAAGATTTGTCCTGGAATCTTTCGCAATTAATCTTTCAGAAAACACAAGGTAATCCGTTTTTTACCACCCAATTTCTTAAAGCGTTATATCAAGATAAACTGCTTCAGTTTAACTGGGAATTAAGCTTTTGGGAATGTGACATTACCCAAGTGACTCAGCAAGCAGTTACCGATGATGTCGTGGCTTTTATGACATTTCAATTGCGCAGATTGCCGCCATCAACGCAAAATGTATTGCAGTTAGCTGCTTGTATTGGTAATTCTTTTGATTTGGCAACTTTAGCAATTGTTTCTGAACAGTCAGAGATAGAAACAGCAGCTTGTTTGTGGAAAGCTTTACAAGAAGGTTTGATTATCCCAATTAATGATGTTTATAAATTTTATCAACAAGAATTATTGGTAGATAATCAACCACAAATTACCAACGATACCGAATCAGTGAAGGTTGTTTATAAGTTTTTACATGACCGAGTACAGCAAGCAGCTTATTCACTGATTCCTGATGATCAAAAAACAGTAACTCATCTGAAAATTGGTCAGTTACTCCGGCAAAATTTATCGGCTATCGAACAAGAAGAAAAACTCTTTGATATTGTTGAGCATTTGAATTTAGGACAAGAGTTAATTACTCAAGCAAGTGAACAAGAAGCATTAGCTCAGCTGAACTTACAAGCCGCAGGTAAGGCGGTAAATTCTACAGCTTACGCCGCCGCCAGAGTATATTTACAAACAGGAATTGAGTTATTACAGACAAATTGCTGGCAAACTCAGTACGAATTAACTTTAAATCTCTATATTGCTGCTGCTGAAGTTGCCTATTTGAATGGTGACATTGATGCTATGCAACAGATGGCAGTCATAGTGTTACAAGCAGCCAAGTCTATTTTAGACAAAGTTAAAATTTACGCAATTCAAATCGCTGCACAGACAGCACAAAGCCAGATGTTAGAGGCGATCGCTACAGCCAGGAATGGACTGTTACAATTGGGGGTAGAATTGCCTAGGGAATCTGATACCAGCGAGATAAACAAAGCTCTAAAAGTTATTGCGCGCCAACTCCAAGACAGAGAGATTGCAGACTTAGTGGATCTGCCAGTAATGACTAATCCTACATCCTTGGCAGCAATGCAACTTTTAAGCAAATTATTTTCCGCAGTTTTTGTGGGAATGCCTGGTTTATTGCCCTTTCTTAGCGCCAAAATGGTGAGTTTGTCACTTCAGTTCGGCAATGCACCGACATCGACGGTGGGGTATGCGATTCATGGACTGGTACTGTGTAATTTTGTTGGTGAGGTGGAAACGGGCTACAGCTTTGGTAAATTGGCACTGAATTTAGTGGAGCGGTTCAATTTACCAGAATATCACTCCATGACTTTACATCTGTTTGGGGATTTTATTCAGCACCAGCGGGAAGCTTTGTTGGCAACAACACAAACGCTAAAAGATAGCTATCGGATTGGTATGGAAACTGGCGATTTTCTGCGCGCAGGCTACAGCATCGTCGGTTATAACAGTTTGAGATTTTTGAGTGGGGTAGAACTGGATATTTGCGAATCCGAACTCACAACTTACAGCAGCGCCTTGGCTGAGATCAAACAATTTTCTCCTCAAGTTTATCTCAATTTAACGTGGCAGACAGTGAAGAATTTGAGAGAAACGGTAAGCCAACCGGATTGCTTAATTGGTACTGCCTATGATGAAACAGTGATGTTTTCAAAACACCATCAGGATTATGAGCTGACAGCGATCGCTATGGTGTACATCGACAAATTAATGCTAGCTTACTCATGGGGCAATTATTCAGCGGCGATTAATTATATTGAACAAGTCCAGCCTTATTTGATGGCAGTATCGGGATTAATTTATGTTCCTATTTTCCATTTTTATGCAGCTTTGACTTACCTAGCTTTGTTTCCCACACAGCCAGAGCATCAGCAAGCCGAAATTCTCACTCTTGCACAAACTTATCAAACTAGTTTACATCAGTGGGCGCAAAATGCCCCAATGAATCATTTACATAAATGGTATTTAGTTGAGGCAGAAAAACAGCGTGTATTAGGTGAAAAAATCGCGGCAATTGAATGTTATGACAAAGCAATTTCTCTAGCTCAAGATCATCAATTTATTCACGAAGAAGCTCTAGCCAACGAACTGGCAGCTAAATTTTATCTTGACTGGGATAAAAAGCAATTTGCTCAACTTTACATCATCAATGCTTACTACTGCTACGCTCGTTGGGGAGCAAAAGCCAAAGTTAATCACCTAGAAAAAAGCTATCCCCAACTATTGCAACCCATCCTGCTGCAACAACGAATCAATCTCAACCCTTTAGAAACCTTAGCTGTTCGTGGGGTTTCTTCATCGAATCGCACTTCTAGTTCTGATAGTACTAGCATTTCTGAAGTTCTGGATTTTACCTCTGTTCTCAAAGCCGCTATTGCTATTTCTAGTTCTTTGGAATTAGATACACTAATTTCCAGTCTCACCCGCATTATCTTGGAAAACTCTGGCGCGAAAAAAGTTGTACTGCTACTTCCCCAAGATAATACTTGGCAAGTTCGAGCAATTACTTGGATTGATGAGCGGGAAATTCAAACTCTTCTTGCTCCCCAATCACTAGATAATTGTGCAGATATTCCCAACGAAATTATCTACTACGTTAAGAATACGCAAAAAACAATAGCGCTTAATAATTGCCAAACAGATATTCCTGGTTTGATGGGGAAATATATGCTAGAACATCAACCCCAGAGTGTATTATGTACCCCGATTATTAATCAAGGGCATTTGCTGGGAATTCTCTACCTAGAAAACCAACTGACGAATGGGGTATTTACTAGCGATCGCCTTTCTGTATTAAAATTCCTTTGCGCCCAAGCCGCCATTTCTTTGGATAACTCTCAATTATATCATCATCTTCAGGAGCGAGAAAAGTTTCTTAGTAGTATTTACGAAGGTGTTGGCTGTTTGATTTTTGTGGTTGATGTCCGAGATGGCGAGCAATTTGAATATACAGGATGGAGCAAATCCTGTGAATTAGCAGTTGGTATACCTGCTGCGCAAGTGTTGGGTAAAACTCCGCAAGAATTACACCCTAAGGATCAAGGTACAGCAGTCTATAAAAACTATCTGCGTTGTTACCAAACTGGAATAGCTGTTACATATGAAGAATGTCTCATATTTAATGGAGAGGAAACTTGGTGGTTAACCACACTCAGTCCCTTAAAAGACGAAACAGGCAAAGTTTATCGTCTAATCGGGACAACTATTAATATTAGCGATCGCCGACAAGCTGAGAAAGCGGTGAGCGAAAAATCTCAAGCACTCACCACAGCTTTAGATGACTTACAACAAGCCCAATTAAAAATCGTCCAAAGTGAAAAAATGTCTGCATTGGGTAATTTAGTTGCAGGTGTAGCTCATGAAATGAATAATCCATTAGGCTTTATTTCTAGTAGTTTGAAACAAGCTAAACCTACGATTACTGATATTGTGACACATTTACAACTTTATCAAGAAAACTTCCCCAACCACAGCAATGAAATCATAGATCATGCTGAAGAAATCGACTTGGATTATATCTTAGAAGATATACCCAAAGTGATGGATGCAATGGTGATGGCTTGCGATCGGTTAAAAAATATCAGCACTAGTTTAAGAACTTTCTCCCGCGCTGATAAAGATTATAAAGTACCATTCAACATTCATGAAGGCATCGATAGTACAATTTTAATTCTCAAACATCGCCTCAAAGCTAACGAGCAACGTCCAGCCATTGAAGTGAAAACTGAATACGGTAAGTTACCGCAAATAGAGTGTTTTCCTGGGCAATTAAATCAGGTTTTCATGAATATTCTGGCAAATGCCATTGATGCCTTAGATGAGACGAATCATGGGCGCAGTTTTGCCGAGATTCAAGCACGTCCTAACAGAATTACCGTGAAAACTTCACTCGCAGAGAATCAAGTCAAAATTATCATTGCCGATAACGGTAAGGGAATGGGCGAAGACATTATCACCAAAATATTTGACCATTTATTTACTACAAAAGCAGTCGGTAAAGGTACGGGTTTGGGATTGGCGATCGCCAGACAAATTGTTGAAGAAACTCATGCTGGTAAATTGAGGTGCAATTCAGTTTTGGGTGAGGGGACAGAATTTTTGATTGAACTACCCATTTCAGGAATTAGGCTCTCCTAGCAACACAATTGAGCATTTCAATTCTCTAATTACCTCGGTTGTCACATAGCTGACGGCTAATCCACCTGCTGTGCGATAACGCACAGAACGTAATACTGCTAAATCAAATTTCTCGGCTTCGCGAATGATAACTCTAGCAATATTATCACCCCTAATTGTTTGAATGTTGGTATTTACCTGTAACTGGCTTTTATCAACGATTTCCGACAATTGCGAGACAAATTTTTCCACTAATTTGGGGGGTGTTTTGCGATCGCTCACATGTAAGAGTACCACTTCAGCTTGATTGACATCAGCTAAAATTTGGGCGAACCGCACAGCGCCTATGGTTTGCTTTGTCAAGTCACCAACTGGGACAAGAATTCTTTGAATAGTTGCAGGGCTGCTTAACAAACGTGTCACTGCTACCGGACAGTGAGAAGACCAAAAGACGCTATCAATTACATTACCAAATAAACGGGCACGCAAACCGGTTGTCCGCGACCAACCCATCACCACTAAATTCGCATTTTGTTCTCGACTGGTGCGGCTAATTCCTAACGCTGCATCATCATCAATCCGAATTACCGGTGATACTTCTACCGCAAATTCTTGACTAATTTCTTTGGTAAAATTTAGTCTTTGCTTACTTTCTTGCAGCGCTATTACTAATTGCGGATCATCCATATGTATGTGAGCTTTGGTAATAGCTAATGGCACAATTCGTCCAGATTCATGACGAGCCAATAAAGCTGCCATTTCTATCAAATAGCGTTGAGTTTGCGGGTTATATATCGGTACTACGATAGTAAATGGTTCTGGTTTTATTTCTGCCAGCGGCTCCTCAGAATCTTCCCACCAAGTTGTCAGTTTATCTGTTGCTAAATCTGACTCAGACACCTGCAACAAAGTCGCAGTTCTAGCTGTGATTACCGGGCCGAGAATCGCAGTCACCAACATCAGGACAATTACACTATTTAATACACCTTCATTAATTAACCGCTCACCAGCAGGATTGACAGTTTGATAAGCAACTAATGCTGCTGCTAACGTCGCTGCTACTTGTGGTAGTGATAATGACCACATCGTCAGCAATTGGGCTGTGTTATATCGGTAAAGTAATTTAGCTAAGAATGCTGCGATAAATTTGCTGCCAATTAAAGCCACTACAATCACTACAGTCAGCCAAATTGAACTGAGCGTTTTCAGAAATGCGGGAATATCAATCAATAATCCCATGTCTACAAAGAAACAGGGGATAAACAATGTACTGCCAATAAATTCAACTTTTTCTTTAACTGGACTGCGTCCTAAAACATCGTTGACTGCTAAACCTGCTAAAAATGCCCCAACAATTTTTTCAACTCCAATGACTTGCGCTCCCACAGAGGCTAGAAATAATGCTAGTAAGATAAATAAGAACTGGTTACTTTGTTCGTCTCCAGAACGGCGAAAAAACTGTTTTCCAGCCCAATCAAAACCAAAGAGGACAACAACAGCATAAATTGCTAACCCACCTAATAAAGTTGCTAAACTCAGGGCAGAGAATTCCCCACCGTGAATGCCCACACAAATTGCTAATACTAGTAAAGCACCTGTGTCAGTAAAAATTGTCGCACCAATTGTGACTGTTACTGCTTCATTACTTACTACTCCCAGACGACTGACAATTGGATATGCCAAGAGAGTATGAGAAGCCAGCAAAGAACCAATCAAAAGGCTAGTATTCCAACTAAAATTGAATATCCTTCCGGCAATAATCCCAGCAATTAGTGGAACTATAAATGTTAAAATTCCAAAACCAATTGAGCGATTTTTAGTTTTGCGGAATTGTTCTAAATCAATTTCCAAACCTGCCACGAACATCAAATAAATTTTACCGATTTCCGAAAGCAAGTGGATAGTTTCAGATTTAGAGTTTAACAATCCCAACCCATTTTCTCCTAATATGACACCTGCTACTAATAAACCAACTAAGCCAGGTAGCCGCAGTCGCTCAAATAATGGGGGTACAGTCAAGATTACTGCCAAAAGAATTGTAAATGCAATAATCGGACTATCTACTAGCGATTTTAGTGCCATTTTTAATGAATAAAACTAAAGAGTAAAATTAATCAATGGGAGATGATGATGCTTTTTAAGCCAATAATGCTTAGTTAAAAAATATTCACCCAAAAGGAAGGCATAAAAGATTAAATCGTTAACAGCATAAATGTTGCGATCGCATTTACGATTCTCTCTAAAGTTAGTATTTTTTATATCTCTGGTCAAAAATAATCAATCTTCTCTACCACTGAAGCTGCGTTTTTGTCAATAGTCAATGGTCAATAGTCAAGGTCATTAGTTATTTCTCCCTCATCCCCCTCATCCCTAGGGCGTGTTTTCAAACCCCAAACGCCTTCAGGCTAAAGCCTGAGGCTACACGAACAAAGCCCACCTTCGTGGGCTAAAAAGCCTAATTTTTCGTAGTCCGCGCAGGCGGACTTTGTTTATATAGCCGCACCCTTTAGGGTGACGGCGACTTTGAAAACACGCCCTAGCCCCTAGGGCGTGTTTTCAAAGTATCGAATGCAACTACATAAGGCTGACAACGGGACAATGGGACGCGGCGACGCGGTGAAAATTTGTTCAAAAAGCTCTCCGCGTCACCGCGTCTCCCCCTCTCCCCCTCCTCCCCTTATTCAAGAAATGAGTTTGAAAACACGCCCTAGCCCCTAATTAAAATAGAAAAATCTTTAAACAGAAGCGTTCTTGGCGGTTTCTTTCAAGGATAATTTTAAGGATTGGGAAACCTTAGAAATGGAACTTTATGAACGCAGCCGACGATAAAACGATTGTTCGTGAATATTTCAATTCCACAGGGTTTGACCGATGGAAGCGGATATATGGCGATGGAGAAGTCAACAAAGTCCAGCTAGACATCCGCAACGGACATCAACAAACTGTGGATACAGTCATCGGCTGGTTGAAAGCTGATAACAATTTAGCAGCCTTGTCAATCTGCGATGCTGGATGTGGTGTTGGTAGTCTCAGCATTCCCTTGGCGGCAGATGGTGCTAAAGTCTATGCTAGCGATATTTCCGAAAAAATGGTCATTGAGGGCAAAGATAGAGCCTTACAAACCTTGGGAAATAATGAAAATCCCACCTTCGCCGTGCAAGATTTAGAATCCTTAAGTGGTAGCTACCACACAGTCATTTGCCTAGATGTTCTCATCCACTACCCCCAAGAAAAAGCAGATGAGATGATTTCTCACCTATGTTCATTGGCACAGTCACGGCTAATTCTCAGTTTCGCGCCCAAAACCTGCGCTTTAACTTTACTCAAAAAAATTGGCAGTTTCTTTCCCGGGCCAAGTAAAGCAACTCGCGCTTACTTACACCGTGAGGCTGATGTCGTGAAAATTCTCGAGAATAATGGCTTTACCGTACAACGACAGTCGATGACTCGAACTCGCTTCTATTTTTCTCGCCTGTTAGAAGCTACACGCAAGTAATAAAAAAGTGTGATATGAGTTGCGCCTGATTACTTGCTAAATCCCCAGAACCCCACCCCGACAAAGCGTCGCTTTATCTCCCCTCCCCTTGGTAAGGGGAGGGGATTGAGGGGTGAGGTGCAATTACTATGGGAATCATAACTAATTACCCGGACATGATATGAAGGATAAAGGATGAAAAAATTTATAATTTATTCTTCATATTGACCGGATAAAAGTCTTTGTGAACGTCAATCTACAGCACCTAAAAATTTTAAGGATTCCCGTTGAACTTCTGTTAAACCTTTGGCTCCTGTGATACACATCCCTTCATAGGGTCGTTTTGTTCTCAACTGATCTAAGCATTTTCCTGTCTGAATATCCCACAGTTGGATCTTTTCATCTTGACCACCGCTGGCGACAATTTTCCCATCGGGACTAAATGCTACCGACCACACCCAACTCTGATGAGCTGGTATCGTTTGCTGACATTTCCCCGTACTTGGATTCCAAAGCTTTACAGTCTGGTCGCAACTACCACTTGCTAAAATTTCCCCATCGGGACTAAATGCTACTGATTGTACCCAACTTGTGTGTCCCCGTAACGTTTTTACACATTCTCCTGTCATGACATCCCATAAGCGGATAGTACAATCACAACTCGCACTCGCTAAAAGTTTGCCATCGGGACTAAAAGAAATTCCTTGTACCCAGCTTGTATGTCCTAGGAGGGTGTTGATACAGTTACCTGTGCTAATATCCCAAAGTTTAATGGTTTTGTCTTCCGAAGCACTGGCCAGTGTGACACCATCGGGACTAAATTTGACAGACCACAGCCAACCCTCGTGTCCTTGTAAAGTTTTTAGGCAGTTGCCTGTAATGATATCCCATAACTTGATAGTGTAGTCGCCACTGCAACTGGCGAGGGTGAGTCCATCGGGACTAAACGCCACCGAACCGATCCAACGGTTGTGTCCCTGGAAGGTTTTCAAGCATTGACCTGTTTTGACATCCCAAAGCTTGATACTATAATCGCTGCTACCACTGACAAGATGTCTGCCATCAGGACTAAAGGCGACTGAACACACCCAGCCACGATGTCCTTCCAAAGCCACTGAAGTTGGTGGAGTGTTTAAAGATTGAGCTTGGTGAAGATTCCACAAGCGGACAGTCTTATCTTCACTACCACTAGCTAAGGTTTTCCCATCAGGACTGAAGGCGACTGATTGAATCCAACTACCGTAACCTTGCCAAATGTCGATGCAGCTACCCGTACTGACTTCCCATAGTCGCACCGAGCGGTCTTCCCCACCAGAAGCGACAATTGTGCCATCGGGGCTAAAGGCGACTGAAGTTAAAAGACTGTTATGACCATGTAGGGTTTTGAGACATTTTCCGTCACTGACACTCCAAAGTCTGACGGTGCGATCGCCACTACTACTGGCTATGAGTTTACCATCGGGACTAAAGGCAACCGATCGCAATCTTTGCGTATGTCCTGTTAGGGTCAACAGACATTTACCTGTACTCGGTTGCCAAATTTTGAGAGTGCGATCGCCACTACCACTAACTAACAGTTTACCATCGGGACTAAATGCTATGGTACGTACCCAACGGTGATGTCCTAAGAAAGTTTGCCAACATTCACCTGTGTTCACATCCCACAGTTTAATACTTTTATCTTCACTTCCACTGGCGATCGTGCTGCCATCTGGGGAGAAGGCTACAGACCAAATATAATTTTCATGTCCTAATAAAACTTTCAGACATTGACCGCTGTGAGTATCCCACAGTCTGATGGTGCGATCGCTACTACCACTAGCTATGAGCTTTCCATCTGGACTAAAAGCGATCGCACGCACTCGCTGATAATGTCCTGTCAGGGTTGACAAACAACTGCCGTCGGACACTTCCCATAATTTTACTGTCTGGTCGCTGCTAGCGCTACACAGCATTTTGCCATCAGGACTAAATGCGATCGCATGTACCCAACCTGCGTGTCCTTTACAGCTGAGGATCGGCTGTCCTACAGCAATTTCCCATAGATGTATTTCGCCATTCACATCTCCAGTAGCAAGTAATTTGCCATCGGGACTAAAGGCCAGACATAAAATGCTGGTTAACTGTTTTGCAAATACCGACTCACTCAAATCTGCACCACTAAAGTTGACATTTTGTAACTTAGTATTTTGTAAACACCCAGACCTAACAGTTAAATTTGAGAAGTCATATCCAGTTAATTCACCTTGCAGCTGACATAACATATTAATCAGGTTTCCCGCTGCATATCCTGGCTGTAATGTTTTGTTTTCTTTGATTTTTTCCAGATTTTTGGCAAATTTATTCTCTAGCTGTTCCCGACTTTTATATAATGTTAACAGCCTGTCTAATAAAGGTTTGATAATCCGCTTGATTTGAGCTTGTTTGAGATATTCTTTGGATTTTGATTTTATTAAAGGATATTGATTTAACAAAATTATATTTTCGCTCTCAATCTCGGCAATAATTTGCTCGATTAGCTGGTTTTGTAAATATTCTCTCACAACAGGTTGGAGAAAGAATTTTTTGTGCTTTTTCTCTAAAAAAGAACGATGCAACAGTGATTGAATAGTTTCAATAATTATTCCAGGGTAAATATCTGGAATCATGCCAGCACTTAATTCGCTTTCATCGATTGGTTCTTGTTCGATAGTTAACCAGTATAAAAAGGTTTTTTCTGAATTCGGTAAGCGATTAAACTGCTGGTCTAAAACTGCGTTAATTTCTCCAAAAATTAACGATTTATTTCTCATGAATTCCGAAATATTCCCATGAAACAATTCGGCAGCTATTGAACAAACAATTTTTAAAGCTAAAGGATTACCTCCATAGTTGTCGATGAAATTTTGATAAGATGCTTCCGATTCTAAAAAGCATCCTTTTAGCTCCAATATTTTCTGACCTGCTGCCAAATTTAATCCGGCTAATTTTAAACAGCGAACGGGTAAAGTTTCTCCTTGCATTAAGGTAATTTCTTTCGGTTTTTCTCTGGATGTCAGCAGCAAGCAACTGCTATGATGGCGTTCGCCTAGCCGTTGAAAAAATGTTCTGTAATCCTCATATCCTTCTTGATATTGACCAGCTAAGACACCGCTTCTTAAAATTGTTTCAGCATTATCTAAAATTAACAAACACCGTTTTTTTCTTAAAATCTGAATCAAATAAGAAATTTGCTCCTCAAGTCTGATGGGTAAATTGTTGGACTCTCCTTGCGTCAAAAATTTGAGTAGGTCAATTACTAGCTGTTGTAAAGGAGGTGCGGGAACTAGCGATCGCCAAATCAAATATTCAAAATTATGCTGAATTTGTTCGGCTAACTTAACACTGAGATGGGTTTTACCGATCCCTCCCATTCCTAGCAAGACAACCAAGCGACAACCATCGCCGACGATCCATTGTTCTAAGGTAGCCAGTTCTTGAGTGCGATTGTAGAAAACGGAAACATCAGGCGCATCTCCCCAGTCCTGATATCTTGTCGTTTCAGTGCTGTTGGTGTTCACCAAACTAGGCGATCGCGATGGCTGTTTGCTGGCGCTGATATTTTGAGTAAAATTTGCTACATCTGAACTATCCTCGACAACTAAAGTCATGTCTGCTTGATGCGATCGCCTTTCTAAAGCCGAACGAAAATTAGTTTTACTAACTTTTTCATCGCACACTTCCGATAGCAGCTGCCATAACTTCGGTCCGACATCTTGCTTGAGATAATTTACCGAATAACCGTATGTTTTGGCGATGTCATCGTAGCGCAGGCGCGGATCTGACCAAGACGAATGCAGAATGAGCCTTTGCAAATCGCTCAGATACTTACCTGTTTTAGTAAACAACAAAGCGTCTACAAAAGCTAAAGCTTGTTGAGCGTCCATAAATTCTAGATTTATCTAAAGTTATCTTCAATCAATTCACAAGCAGATAAATATCCAACTTTTTGACTTTGTTTATTTAATTAGCTTCTTCAGCACCCATCTGAATATTTCCGCAAAACTACTCCAGCCAAGAGCAAAGCTTGGTGAGCAGGAAAATTCCTTTCTGCTATTTAAATATAATGTTGTAAAAGTCAATAAATATTTATATTGACTTGCAGTCGAAATTTAAGTATTAAATTTACCTAGCATCATTATTTTAACAACAAAGGCAGCAAAACTTCCTAGAAGTAGCATCAACTGAAGGCGCTCAGTATGAAGTTAGAAGTAACGCATTCCCCACGGATAAATCTGGGGGCTTTTAGCAGAGAAAGAGAAATAGCGGCTTGGTTCCTGTGCAGGTTCCGAAACACTATCCCCCGAACGTGTCGAGCGAGGGCGCGGTAACGATTTAATAGTAGGGGCGGGTTTACAAATATTCTTCAATTATTAGCCGAGATCTAGGTAAACCCGCCCCTACTCATCCCCACGCCCCAAAAACACATTGTTTTGCCTGTTAGCAAGCAGTGTGCTTTTACCCTATCAAGGCTACGCGACAGCCTTTATGTCTACTGGCACAACTGTTTATGTGGGGTCACACAGTGCCTTTGCCCATTTTGACATGTATTTATTATTTGTACAGTGCGTAAGTGCGTAATACCAATTCTCTGTGAGGCTACATATTAATGCCCTCACCCAACATTGGTTGGGGCTAAACAAACTTAACCTGCGCAGGCTAAGTTATGTACATCTTCATATTGAATTGGTATAAGTCCTAAGATAATAGAAATTGTTAGCATTTTTGCATCATTAGACTGGGAGGACGCAATCAGTAGCTGTATATTTCCAGTAAAATGACTTATGGGCACAGGTCTTAGAGGATGTTGTCAAAGTATTTTTGGTAAAATCTCAGCTTCAAAAACCTCACCCCCCGAGCAAGCCTTCCCGACAAGGGTTAAGGGATTTCAAAGCCTCTCTCCTGCAAAGACAGAGGAATGGAAGTGAGGTTTGGAGTAAACTTTGCAACTTTTCAAACAACCTCTTAAGTGTATTTGATAGAATGAACGTAACATTTTCTAATGGATAGCTTTTATTGTTATATTTTTGTAATTTTTAGCATAATTAATTGAGATGGCAAAAATTATTTGTATTCATTCGTATCGCGGTGGGACTGGCAAATCTAATACCACAGCCAATCTTGCAGCCCTGATTGCTCGTGAGGGAAACCGCGTTGGGATTATCGATACTGATTTACCTTCCCCGGGAATTCATATCCTCTTTGGTTTGGGTGATAATCAGCCCGAACACACACTCAATCAATTTCTTTGGAAAAAGGGTAAAATTACCGAGGCCGCCTATGATGTCAGTCATGTTCTTGAAGGACAGGGAAATCAAAAAAGCAAAATTTATCTAGTTCCTGCCAGCGTTAAAGTCAATGATATTTCGCGAATCTTAAGAGAAGGTTTCGACACCGAATTATTATTTGAAGGATATCACCAGCTAATTAAACATTTAAAACTAGATTATCTATTTATTGATACCCATCCTGGTCTTAATGAAGAAACGTTACTGTCTTTGACAGCTGCTCAGATTGTTCTGTTTATCCTGCGACCCGATCAACAAGATTTCCAGGGAACAGCAGTCACAGTAGATGTGGCGCGGCGGCTGAAAGTGCCCAATCTCTACCTGATCATCAACAAAGCTTTGCCGGAATACAACTTCGAGCAAATGCGCCAAACAGTCGAAGCTACTTACAAAGCGCCAGTGCTGGGTATCCTCCCCGACTCTAGTGATATGCTCCGTTTAGCCAGCAAAGGGATTTTTGCTATTAAATACAATAAACATCCCATCAGTCAAGTTTTGCAAAAAATGGCTAAACAAATTACTGACAGCACAGTTAAGATTTAACCTCATAGCGACAAAAAATCTGAGCAGCAACCGTGCCCTATTTAATCTACGCTCCGGAAACTCCCGATGAAAGAGTTTATGAATTGAAACCAGGAGTTAACACCCTGGGACGCAAAATCGATAATACCATTGTCTTGCTTGGAGAAACCGTATCCCGTTACCACGCGCAGATTCACGTCACTCCATTGGGGGTGACGATTCAAGATTGTGGCAGTAGTAATCATACTTTTGTCAATCAAGTCCAAATCAATATCTCGGAACTCCGTGAAGGCGATGTGATTGGTTGCGATCGCTACGAGTTCAAATTTGTTAATCATCTCACCACATCGCGGCCAAAGCCTATCGGCAATAATCAAGAATTATTAAGTGATAATTTCAAACAAATTCCTCTACCCCAAAGTCAAGCTCCACTTGAAGATTTGATGGAGCAGAAGTCGAGCGACGACTCAATTCTCAAATTTCAGTCGCGCGATCGCGAGAAACAAACGGTCAAAAAGCTCAAAGTTCTCTTAGAAATCAGTAAACAACTCTGTTCGCTTGACGAACCAGACCGACTCCTCCAGAAAATCCTCGATTTACTGTTCCAAATTATGAACATCGATCATGCAGCGATTCTTTTGGTTAATCAAGAGTCTAAACAACTCGAACTAAAAGCTGCCAAGTCACTAGAGGATCTTGTTGATCGGCAACAGTTTTACAGTCACAAGATTGTCGATCTTGCCTATCACAGTGGGGATGCAATTATCACTAAAGATGCCAAGGGCGATCAGCGATTTAAAGATTCTAACTCGATTTTTCAAGAAGAGATTCAGAATTGTATGTGCGTCCCGCTGAAAAACTATACAGAAGTCATCGGGGTATTATATGTTGATAATTTATCTCTTTTTATCAGCTATACCGACGAAGATTTAGAGTTTTTGAGTGCTTTGTCCAACCAAGCCGCAGCAGCGATTCATATGTCTCGCGAGTTTCACAAACGAGAACAGAAGCTCAAACAACAAGTATTAGAATTGCAAATTCAAATCAACCAAGCGAAAAAAGAAAGCGAAGTTGAGGAGATTATTAACAACGATTCTTTTAAACGCTTGGTTCAAAAAGCCGAGCATTTGAGGAACAAAAATAATCAATAATTCTATTTGAAAAAACTCGGATTTTTCACTTATGATCAAAATAGCCAATTCCGTATCCGACTTCAGTAAAACTGGGCTTCGTCCATTGACCGAATAATTTGGGAATCCCTTCTATCAGCACTGAGAGAATGTTTTTTTCGGTTTTTGCTACTGTTAATGAGAATTCTCGAAAATTTTCAATCGGATGAGGCGATTTTGACCCCGATTCTAAAACCTCATAAAATTCCTCTAACAGCTTTTTATTTTCTAAATTTTCAATTTCTTGGTAAAAATTAGCTTTGGCAAACTCCCAAAATTTTGTGTGGAAACGAGACCCCATCGCATAATGCCAACCGACAAACAAAGACATTTTATAAACATAATTAATAAAATATTGATTGAATACTTTTAGATCCTTTTCAGCCAATTTTTCTCTGGTTTCGAGTTTGGCGAAAGCGGGAAGTAACCAATAGCCTATCGCTTCTACCTGTTTCAAAATACAGCCAATAGCGGTGGCTTCTAAAGGTTCGAGAAACGAGGCGCTATTACCAATTTTAAAAAGCGCGCCATCAAAACAATTACGTACAGTAAAATTAGGAAAATTTAGGTGTTTGGGTTGACCGGCATAGGTAATTGCTTCTGAATCAAAGAATTCATCAAAATCCGCTTCTATTTCGCTGACAGAATTAATGTTGCGGTTGTAAATATAGCCATAAGATGTGCGATTTGTCAGCGGAATCGTAAAAATCCAACCATGAGGTCGAGCAATACTTCTAGTAGCCGATTGATATTTTAACAAATCGCTGCCAATTTTTAGCTCAATAATATTGTCATTAGCTCCAGGAATTTGGCGAATTAAAGCTGCATTAGTCGGAATCCAAGAGAGTTTAACGTAATTCTCATCAAGAGTTTTCGGAAAACCTCGCGCATCAATCGCCAGATCGACTTCTAGATTAGTGTGATTTGCAAAGGCAATATTAACGGAAATCCCGTCACTTTTGACATCAGTAACCTGGCAATCAATTTGTGTAGCACAAACGTATTCTTGCAAAAGATTAACGATTTCTCTGGCAGAAACATGATAGGAATATTGTTCACCAATCGGGTAAAAATGATGGAAAAATTTTTCGTGTTCAACTCCCCAATTTTCAAAGCTAATGCCAAATTTACGAGTGACATGACATCGTTTTTCAAGTTCAGCATAGCTCAAGTTAGTAATTCGCTCTAGCCATTCTAAAAAATACGGGGTTGTTCCCTCGCCGACTCCAATTGTCGGGATATTAGAATCATAAATATGATATAAATCGAACTGGGGAAAATGTTTGCTGATATGGGATGCAGCAATATATCCCGCTGTTCCTCCACCAATAACTGCAATTTTCATAATTCAAGAATTAAAAACTTGGTTAAGTTGACGCTATTCAATATAAGTCAATATGATGACTGCTATCGTATCTACCAGGAGCCAGTATATTATAAGGATCTAATTGCTTTTTAATATTTCTAATTAACTGGTCATAATCATCTTGTGCTGTTGGTAAAGAATTCATTGATTGAATTCCCAAACGATAGGGAATATATCCTTCTTGAAGCAAGAATTCTAACAGGCGATCGTGACATGCCATTGCTTGGGAATCTGCTTCGGGTTCCTGGCGATCGTACATAATCGCGATAAACATTTTTACACTTCTACTTGTGGAACAACTTATGGCGATGTTTGGTTCAAATCCAGAGGCTTTAATTATTGATTCAATGGTTGTTAGGGCGGCAACAATTGATTGTCCATCAAAAGGAAAAAGCGGACACAGCCAAAGAACTCCACAAGCATCTCGATCGGGATTTATATCGGTAGGAACTTTAATTTTTTTTCGCCAATAAGTACTTTTGATATTGATATCAGTGGGAACCCCAAGCCCTAAATTATCTTTTAATGGGGCGCTGGTAGGGTCGCGATCGCTAAAAATTATTTGCTCAACTTGTCCGGCTAATGCCTCTTCAATTATCTGGCGTTCTGCTAATCCTTGTTCGCGACTGGCGCTATATAAATCTCCACTCCCGAACCAAGGTTCGACACCCTTTAATTCTTGGATAGATAAAGGCGTTTTACCTCCTAAAAGTTGCCAGGGATATCGCCCTTCTCTAGCTAAAACTTTGTAGCAATTCCAAAAAGTAAAACAGTTTTCCTTAATCGTGCCTTGGAGGATTAATTGCTGAATGATATCGATGAGTTTTTCTAGACGCGAACTATCTTTAACGATACAACTAAAAAATTGATAATATTTGGGGATAGGCGTTAACCAAACAGTCATTTGTGTGACTATTCCCAAGTTAGATTGGGCGAAAATGCCATCTAGAGAAGGCCCCACACCCCAACGACTCAAAGGTGTAGTTTTGGCATTAGCAAACCGTCCAAATCCAGTGTGAATTAATTCTCCCGTCGGGAGAACTACCTCAAACCCACAAACATAACTGACGCGATCGCCTAATGGGCCAATACCATCTCCTCTTTCTAGGGTATTTGCAATCACACTCGCTTCAGGAGGGCCGCCAATCACTGAAAGAAATAAGTTGGACTGAATATCGCGCAAGTATGCAAATACTTGTTGAAAGCTGACTCCTGGCTCGACAGTGATATAAGCAAGTTTTTCGTGATAATCGACAATGCGATCGAGCCTGCTTAAATCCATCACCGCACAGTTATCTTGAACGGGAACTCGCGAACCCAAGCCCCAATTTTTACCGCGACTAACAGGATAAATAGGCGTTTGGTATTGATTGGCAATTTTGACACATTCTTGAACCTCTGCGCGATCGCCAGGGCGAATCACCGCCAGCACTCGCTGTGTGGTTGCAAATGTTGCTGTTTGCACAGCAGATATAGTTTTTTCGTCCGTTAAAACATTCTCTGGACTTAGGAGTTCCCGCCAAGCTTGAAGTACATCCATCTGTTGCTCTTATGTTAACGTCAGGCGATCGCGTGCTGGATCTCACATTTCTCACTAGGCGATTTCTAATCACCCGGTTCAAGAGGTATTTATCAATAAAATATTTAGATTGAAGAAAGACAGGACACCTCACTACTTCAATCAGCCTCAAATCTTCAAACCATCCACCAGCGACAGCATCAAAATTACCAGCCGCTCAAGTTAATTCTCACGTTATCCGTCCATTTTCCATCCCAAAAAGACCCGCCCGCGACAGCATCCAGAGCGTCCTCGGATAGTTCTCCCTCTTGGCTCCCTTCGAGAGTAATACCACGTTCTCTTAAAAACGCTTGTACTTCTTGTTCTGTAAACTGGTAGCCTTTCTCAGCTCCAATTTGAACGACTGCTGCAAATCCTTCTGCGGCTTCTAGCTTTTGTTGCAAAGCTACATCTTCTCCAGCAGCTTGTATTAGCTGCTCAACAGCTTCTTTTGACATTTGAAACCTCCTAATTTTAAATCAACAAGAAAATATCTTGCTACCACTGACGAATTGTGATTGGCGCGTTATTACCAAATCTAATTCTTAAATTCTCAAACCATCCACCAGCAACAGCATCAAGAGCTGCTTCTGATAGTTCTCCCTCTTGACTTCCTTCAAGATTAATGCCACGTTCAGATAGAAAAGCTTGCACTTCTTTTTCTGTAAATTGATAGCCTTTCTCGGCTCCAATTTCCACAACTTCTGCAAACCCTTCTGCGGCTTCTAGTTTCTTTTGCAAATCCGCATCCAGGCCTGCGGCTTGCATTAATTGCTCGACAGATTCTTTTGACATTTTGATCATTCTCCAGAAAAATCTGTTGACAATTGAAAGTTGACTGCTAACTGTTAACAGTCAACAGTCAACAGTCAACAACTTCAAATGGTTATTTTTATGCTTGCGAGTTATCTGAATCGATAGCTGTAGAATTGTAGAAATTACCAGCCACCCCAACGAACTCTGACGTTCCAGTTGTCAAACCATCCACCAGCAACCGCTTCTAGGGCTTCTTCTGATAATTCGCCTTCTGGTCCTTCGATGATCCCGCGTTCGACTAGGAACTCTTGTGCTTCTTCTTCAGTAAATTCATAGCCATGATCAGCACCAACTTTAACGGCATCTGCATAGCCATCAACACTTTCTATCTGCTGTTGCAAAGCTAGATCTGTACTAGCGGCTTGGAACATTTGTTCAATAGCTTCTTTAGACATGATGTAACTCCTATTAATTAGTGGAAGAGGTTGATTTTTATTTGTTCAGACTCAAATAAGAATGTGTTTGATTTTTATTTGAGGCATCAGAAAATTGAACATATATTTTTTATATCGCCTGCCATCTTTTTGCGCAATCCAGATAAATTCAGAAAAGTTCAGGAGTTCAATTCCCATTTGGTGCGGAGTTAAATAAAAGTTATGGAAAGTTCAGGATGTTGATTTATTTGTGGTTTTGAACACTGGATATTGTAAATTATTTATAACAGTTATGTTATTAGTTGAGTAGGTGAATAATATAATAATTATTTACCAAAAAAGCACTGAAAAATAAAAAAATAATGAAAACCATAGTATTTGAAGAGCATTCTTCTGTATTACCAGAATGGGTGCGATGGGGCATTAAAGGCAAGACTTTAATTTATTTAGATGCACATATAGACCTACAGTCGGTCAGTGAACAGCGAATAGAAGCGCTAAAAAATTGCCTGAGTGCCGATGAATTGGCTAAGTTTGAGAAACCTCATCACATGCTGCCCGATCGCGGTTACAGCTATAGCATAGAAGATTTCTTATATCCAGCTTACTGCTTGGGAATAATTTCGCGTTTGATTTGGGTAAATCCCCCCCAAAAGTCCAAACAAACTCAAGAACAAAAAACCCAAGAAATTCTGGGCAAGTTGCAATCAATGGAAGGTATAAGCCTCGAAGATTTATCGAGTTTCCAGCTAGTCGGTAATATCTTAAAAGGTAAACTGCTGGGATTGGATGTAGTGATTTGTGAATATCGCGATCTCCCCCAATTACAACTGCCAGAAGATAGCTTAATTGATATTGATATTGACTATTTCATTGAATTGCCTGCTGATGAACCCTGGATTGATCCACAAGAGGTTTTTGCTAGCTTGCAACAGTTGCCTTTAACATCCGATGTTGTTACCATAACTCGTTCAGTTAGTAGCGGTTACATGCCATTGCGCTATCGTTTTTTCGCAGACTATCTAGCTGCTTTGTGGTTAGGCGATCGCCAAAAATCAACTCATTACTCGCGTTTGTTCCACCTCGACAAGAGATTGAGACAAAAAGAAGCGGCGGCTGTGGTTGCGGGTTGTCTTGATGAACTAGAAAAATTCCCTGACTGCGCCGCGACTTACTACCTACTGAGCCTAGCAGAATCCAAAACCGAACTTGCTCAAGAGTATCAAAACAAAGCTGCTAGTTTAGACCATAATTATCAGCCTAGTGTGCTGCGTTCCATCTGTGAACTAGCGAGTCGGGACTTAAAATTTGACACAACGAACCTGGAAGAATTGGAAAATCGACTAGAAACCAGCGTTGTGAATCGAGAAGAATTAGCGATCGCTCATTTTACATTAGGGCTGTTATATAGCAAATTGGGTGATTTTCGCCAGGTGTTCAAGCATCATCAAATTTACAAGAAAATCAGCGCTCGACACCCTCAACTCAACTTCCGGTTAGGAAATTTACTATTGCAAGCCGGATATCCCCAACGTGCAGCCAGCTTTCTGCGCGCAGCATTACAAGATGACATGACTGTCTGTGGCGCTCATTCATTGCTTGGCAGAATTTCTGTCAAACAAGGGAATTTAAAACAAGCTTCCGAGCATTTTTTAAAAGTCAGCGAACTCATGCCAGCTTTTAGTCAACCTGCGAACGTACTTGCCAAAATTTACAAGCAGATGGGAGACGAGGCAAATTCACAAGCCATGTACAAAAAATATCAACGCATCCAGCTTGCCACTGCAATATTATTCCAAAAATTAGCCAATTAATTTTATCTTTTCAAAATATGGAAATTCATTTACTCGGACATGCTTCTATTTTTGTCAAAACCCAAGATTGTCAAATTTTGATGGACCCGGTTCTTTGGGACCCTCACCAAGAAGGGTTATTTGATATTTTCCCGCAACGAGAAGTAATTCATGAGAACATTCCCGAATTCGATCTCCTAATTATTTCCCATCAACATTTGGATCACTTTCATATTCGTTCTCTGGCTTATTTACCCAAAACCGTTGATGTTCTCATTCCAGAAGACAAGTTGATAGAAGACTGTCTGCGCCAATTAGGATATTCATATATCTATCCCTTAAAAGATTTTAATCAAGTTAAATTTGGTGCAACCAATTTACTCACAACTCGTTCGGAAAACCGTGTACCAGAATACGGCGTTATCTTTGCCGACGAATCAGGAGTTTTTTGGAATCAAGTCGATACCGTCGTCAGCCTGAACACCATTCGTTTCATTAAATCTCGCTACGAAAAAATTGACTTTCTCTTAAGCATGTGGCAACCCATGCTAGAGATGAACTATCAGCTGAATATGAGTTTGTCTTTTCCTGATTCTATCTATAGCAAGATTCTCGAAACTATTAGTACAATTCAGCCCCAAGCAGTTGCTCCAGGTTCTAATGGTTTTAGATGTATTGGCGGTTCAGCTTGGATGAATAAAATTTTATTTCCGGTTGCCAGAGAACGATTTTGTCACGATATCAAAATCGCTTGTCCCGAAATAGGCAACAATGTATTTCCCTTAGATCCTGGCGATGTGTTAACTTTTGAGCTTGGCGAATTCAGTCATTTAAAAGCTAAGTGCCCATTTGTCAACAAGATTACCGACAACCGAGAGGAATTAGATTTTTCACCGGTGCGAGTCGGCAATGCAATGATCGATCACAACCCCGATAATTATAATCTTCAGGACATGAAAGAGGCAATTTCTGAAGAAATTAGCGTTAACCTGTCCCAATTTATCAGCAAAAAGCGAAATTTTTTATTTATAGAACATTGTCGCTGGCAAGTTATTTATCAATTAGAAATTGTCTTCCCTGACGGCGCGAAAATTTGGAATTTTGATTTTTCCCAAACCGATATTCAAGCTCAAGAAGGGAGAAATCCTTTGGCGAATTTATTTACTTATATGACCGCTTCCAGCTTGTATGGAATTTTGCAAGGAGTAAAAAGTTGGGATTATGCTAATCTTGGCGGTTACTATCGCAGGTTTCAAAAATTATATATTCCCACGCCTCAAGGAATAATCAAACCAGAACAAGAAGAGGGAATTCCCGATCCCCTTGTCTTTAGATTTCCTTATAACCAGGTCTTTAAGAGCATGTTACAGAATGAAATTGCTCAATGGAGTCATGAAAATGGCAATGGAGCCAAACCCCACGAACCTAGAAAGCTGATGATGCGGATGGGTAATACCCTTGTTAAGCTAGCTCAGTGATATCGTGTCCGGTGAAAGACTTATTATTAAGGAAGCGCCGGATTTATAACTAATCAGCCGGAAATGATATGAATTAATTTGAGATTTTGGATGAAAATTTTCTCAATCCAAAATCTCAAATCTCAAATCTAGAATTCGGTTAAGCTAGCTAACAGACAACAAAAACTATAAGTTTTCTATGCTAAAAACACTTTATTTCATACAACAAACATTCGATTTATCAGAAGCAATCCGCTACAGCATTGGCTTGGTAATAGTTTGTCTATTAATGCTAATTTTGTTGTGGTTGCCAGATATTCTAAAAGAGAAATAAACTAATCCAACTGTCGAGCCACCAATCGTGCAAATATTCCATCTTGTTTGACCAACTCATCAAAATTGCCTACCTGGACAACGCGCCCCGCTTCGACAACATAAATTCGATCGGCATTGCGAATCGTGCTGAGGCGGTGAGCAACCACAATTCGAGTCGCATTTAGTTGATCTAAACTTTCAGTGACAATGGCTTGGGTTTGATTATCCAGCGCACTAGTTGCTTCGTCCATCAAGAGAATTTTGGGTTTTAAAACCAGCGATCGCGCAATTAAAAGTCGTTGTCGTTGTCCGCCAGAAAGATTAGTTCCGCCTTCGCTAATCACCGTGTGCATTCCCATCGGCATGGCTTTAATATCTGCGTCAAAACCTGCCATGCGAGCTGCTTCCCAGGCTTCATCTAAACTCACCAAGGCTCCAGCGGCAATGCTGTCAAACAGAGGGGCTGAAGAAATGCGCACATTTTGCAGCACCACGCCCAATTGTCGTCGTACCGCTTGGACATCAAGTCCGGCTAGATCTTGCCCATCGTAATAAACCGTCCCGCTTAACGGAGTCTCAAAACCCAACAATAAACGAAACACTGTTGATTTACCGCTACCACTCGGACCTACTATAGCGATAAATTCTCCGGGTTCGGCATAGATGCTGACATCATCAAGGGTGAGGGGGCCGTCTTCCCGATAGCGGAAAGTGACGTGTTCTAGAGAAATACGTCCTGTTAATCGCCCTGGATCTGCCTTGGTCGGATCAGATTCTAGTTGTGATTGTAAAATCGGTTTAGCTCGTTCCCATAGCGGAACGATTTCCAAAACCTCGCTCAGGGTGTTGCTAATCTCTGTGGCACCGTTAAGAAACACAGCAAAAGCCGAATTAAACGCCAGAAATATACCAGCCGATAATCCGCTGCTGGTTCTTTGAGTCGCTGCTATCTGAATAAATAGAATCGCAAACCAATATATCAGTACAGAACTGACCACGGGCAGGGCTTCGTTAAAAACCGTCAGACTATCATCAATTCGTTTGATTCCTGATTGCAACTTTGTGCGTTGGCTGTACTTTTTCGCCCAAGAGGCAAACGCCCGTTCCTCAGCCGCAGCAACGCGCAACTTGGCTACCCCTTGAATCAGTTCTACGGTAAGTCCGTTGATATCTCCATCTAATTCCTCTTCTCTTCGCTGTTTGCGGACTAACATCCGACTGGAAACGACGGTGACGATGATGACTAAAAAGCACAGACCAACACCCACCAGTGCAAGTTGCCAGCTATAAGCGAACATTAACCCCAGGTTGAGGAGAGCGAAGATACCACTTAAGAGCGTGCGTTGTGTAGAACCACTGAGATGACCGCGAATTTGACTGATTGTCAGTAGACGATTGACGAGATCGCCAGAGGCATACTGGCGAAAAAACGCCGGACTTAATTTGAGTATCCGATCCCAAACGGCTGGTTGAAGTGAAGCATCAGCAGCACTTTCTACCCTCAAGCTAACAATTTGCTGTGCTAATTGAAAGGCGGCTTGCCCGAAAGCAGCAGCAAACAGACCCAGTCCGAGTTGGAGTAACAAAGAGCGATTGCTGTCAGGAATAGCATCGTTGACTAAGATTGCTGTTGCTTGGGGAGTCACCATGCCCAGCAGCGATGCCATGATACCTAAGAGGATGATGCCAACGAGGTCTTTTTCATAACCTTTGATGCCAAAACGGAAAATATCCACCGCACTGCTGAGAAACTGCGGTAAGGGTCGATAAAATACGTAGGCTTCTGGGTTGAGGTTAGCGATCGCCAGAGCATCTACTGTCCTTCGGGTCAAAGATTCGGGGTCGAATAGCAGATAACGATTTCCGCGATCGGGTAATAAAGCCACTGGCTGGTTAGCTTTGGTGTAGGCTAACAGGGCACCGTGTTCTTCTTGCCACCAGTTACCGACCAGCAATACCCGGCGAGTGCGGCATTGGGAAGCGCGGGCAATCACCTCTACAGGATCTTTGACGCGCTCAAAGTCTTCCGATGCTGGTGGGGCGACAATCTTAATCCCCATTGCTCTACCTACCGCCCCAGCAGCAATCAGCAAGGGAGTTCCTTCATGGAAGAATTCCGCCTCTTGGGAGTGCAACACCGCAGCTAACTCTCCCATTGAGCTTTCGATCATCTGGCGGTTGAGCTGCTGTCTTTCCTGAAAGCGCCGAAATTCCGACTCTTGCTGCTGCTGTTCTAGGAGATTCAAGTAATGAAAAAAATCAGCGTGTAATTGGGCAAAACTGGCGGGGATTTCCGCGACTTTTTCTAGTTCTTGGGTGGGAGTGGTATAAACTTCTACAGAATTTTCTGCCTCCAACCAAGTACCAAACACTAGCGGTATTGGTGGGTAAGTACTATCGAGTTTTAGGTCTTCGATTCCTAAAAAGCGAGTACTCCCTTTTCGCACCTCAACCCAGGCAACTTTTTGTCCCATTTTCTCATCGTTGGCAGCCGGGCGGGGTGGAACTAGGGTTTGCTCTTTGAGCAATGATAAATAGTGTGTTCCTGCTGCTGTGATACTATTCATCGGACCGACTCCAGCGATCGCCTGCTGTGTTAGCCATTCTCCCAAGTGACAAAGCCAGCCTTCCACAAGGGCGATCGCTTCTAAGTTACCCGAATTCACCAGTCCTAGCAAATCCTCAAAGGTCAATAGTTGCAGTTCGGTTTCTTCGAGGGCGACTGCCAAAATGCCTCTTAGGGCGTTCGGGCTGGCGCTTGGCGCTAAACTGCTGCCAAACAAGGCTTCGCCTGCACCGATGTTAAACAGAAAGCGGCGATTGCCTTTTAGCTCTTTGTTTTCCACCAAGATGCTATGCAAAACCAGAGAACCCGATTTCACTACCCAGATCGTCTCGGGGTCATCCAAAAGTAACGGTTCGTTGCCTTTAACGATGCGTCCTTGCTGAGCGATAGTCATAATTTAACCTTCTTGAGTGCCAACTAAGCGGGTATAGACTCCAGGATTGCGGCGTAACTCTTCGTGAGTGCCTCGCTGTACCACTTTCCCCCCCGCCAAGACAATAATTTCATCGCAATCGCGAATCGTACTCAGTCGGTGGGCGACGACGACGCAGGAACAACCGCGCCGCCGCAGGTTTCTGTCAATAATCAGCTCGGTTTCGGCATCAAGAGCGCTAGTTGCTTCATCTAGAACCAAGACTGCCGGATTTCTCACCAAAGCACGGGCAATTTCCAAACGCTGGCGCTGTCCGCCACTTAAGTTCATTCCTCCTTCACTGAGTTGGCTATTATAGCCCCCTGGCATATTCAGAATTAGATCGTGGATCGCTGCATCCTGACAAGCTCTGATCATGTCTGCTTCCGGTACGGTGGGGTCCCACAGGGTGAGATTTTCCCGCACGGTGCCGGCAAACAGAAAGATTTCTTGCTCCACCATCGCCAGAGAATTGGCGAGAACGGGGCGAGGAATTTGCTCGCGCTTAATCCCGTCTAATAAGATTTCCCCTGACCAGGGTTGGTAGAGTCCGGTCAGTAACTTGGCCACGGTAGACTTGCCCGAACCACTACCGCCGACGAGGGCGACTCTCTGACCTGGTTTCAAGCTCAAACTCAAATCTCGAATTAGGGGGTCTCCGAGGCGATTGTAGCCAAAGGTGAGTTCTGTTAACTGCACATATCCTTGCAATTTAAAGGTATCTTGGCTGTATAATTCCCAGCGATCGCTGTTTGGCTGGGATTGTCGTTCGGCTTCTGGATCGATGGGGTTTTGTAGAACGTCATCCAGGCGATTTAACTCGGCTTCTAATTCTTGCAGCGTGCTGCCAAAATTCACCAAGTTGTTAACTGGTTTCAGGAATTCCTGAGTGAGGGTTTGGTAGGCAATTAGTGCCCCGATACTCAAAGTGCCCTCCATAACGCGAAAGCCACCAGCAACTAAAATTGAGGTGATCGCTAAAGAGGTCAACACTGTTGGCAAGGTTGCCAGCAATCGGGTGGGTAGTCCTAATTCCTGCTGGGCGTTGATGGTTTTGGCATAGTATCCAGCAAACTTAGAAAACAAGTCTGACTCTAAGCCGCTGGCTTTGACTGTTTCGATGGTTTGAATGCCGCTAATAGCCACCCCAGCAACTTTCCCCGTTTCTTGAGACAGCCTGATATTGGTATCCACTCGGTTGCGGGAGAGGGACTGTAAGGCAATAAAGTTGGCGGCGGCGAAGAGAATAGCTATTAATGTCAACAGCGGATCATATAACAACATGATCAGGGCATAAAACACCATCATGATCGAGTCGATCACGGTGGTTGCTAACCGCCCTGAGAGGATCTCGGCCACCTTATTGTTGAGTTGAGCGCGACTACTAATTTCCCCGGCGAAGCGTTGGGCATAGAATCCGACTGGCAAGCGGATGGTATGCCAGAGAAACTGACCGGACATGGCAACTGACAGCTTCAGCAATAACCGTCGCAGATAAGTCAGCCGCAGGCGAGCTAACAGCCCTGTGAGCAATGCTGCCAACACCATGCCCAACAGCAGGGGACGCAACCAGTCGGTGCGATTTTCTACCAAAATTTCATCGACAAACACTTGCGTAAAAGCTGGGATTGCCAACCGGGGCACTGTCAGCAACAGTCCCGCAATCAAGCAGAAAATCAGGGCTAGGCGTGAGGTTTGCAAGCGGGAGGCCAAGGCGCTGAGAATCCCTTGTTTTTTGCCGCCTTTTTTAAAATCTGGCCCCGGTTCCATGACCAGGATGACGCCGGTGAATGCTTGGTCGAATTCATCGAATGTCACCTTCCTGGGCCCTGTCCCTGGGTCGTTGAGATAGACGGTGTTGCCAGCAAACCCATCTACCACAACAAAGTGGTTGAAGTTCCAGAAAACGATAAATGGGGGTTTAATCGTTTGCACATCTGACAAGGATTTTTTAAATCCTTTGGCGTTTAAACCGTACAGCCGAGCCGCTTTGAGAACGTTAGAAGCCTTACTGCCATCCCTGGAGACACCACACTCGCGCCGTAATTCTGTGAGGGGAACTATTCGACCGTGGTAGCCCAAGATCATGCCGAGTGCGGCGGCACCGCATTCTACTGCTTCCATTTGTAGCACGGTGGGAGTTCGCACTCGATTGCGATCGCTATTTTTGAGAAATTTGGAAATAAATGCTATCGCCATAGTCTGCTAATAAATCCCCGTCACTGACTTAAATAACGGAATGATGTAGGAAATTGGCGCGACTTCTCCCACCTTGACGCGAACCTGTACGGTAGTACCCGAAGACAATTGGATGTCGGGGCCTTTGGAGGAAGACCATTTGTAGCCGCTGTAGGTCTTGCTTGTCTCTAGTTCGGCAAACACTTGTATGGGTGCTTTAGTGCCACTTGGGGCGAGATTTTCTGCCAAACTTTCGGCGAGATTTTGGTTACCAATGATGGTTGACATATCTTGCACTGTCACCGGGAAAGCTGTCACGGTTTGCACCTTGCCGAGAATTCCACCAAATCTTTCTCGCTTCACTAGACTGGGGGTGACTTGGACTTGCATTCCTGATTTAATTTGCTTGCCATCTTTATCGGCAAAGTAGATGACGCTCATCAGTTTGGCATCAGTGCCTTTGGCATTAATCGATCCTAGACGAGTGCCTCCAGAAACTATCTGCCCCGGTACGACGGCTAACTCAATGATTTTGCCATCGTATTCGCTGATAATTTGGCTTTTTAATGTTATTTCTTGCTCTATTTGCGCTATTTTGCGTCTGACCTCTTGAATATTATTATTTGTATTGTTATTTGCTTCTGATTCTTCTTGAGCTAACTTGGCGAGTTGACTGTTGACATCTTGTAGTTTGGTATTCAGTTCGTCAATCGTGTTCAGACTTTGCTGATATTGTCGTTGGATATCAACTTGTTGAACTTGAATTTCTTGCAGTTTGGCACTGAGTTCGTTACTTTGGTTGATACTATCTAAATACTGCCGTTCTGTAGTTGCTTGCTCAACTTCTAGCTGTTTCTGTTGGGATTCCAAATCCGATATTTGGGCTACACTGTCTAAATAATCTCTTTGAGCGCTTAACATGACATCGGCACTAACGATTTTTTGATTGTACAAATTGCGCCGGGCTTCTAGCTGTGTTTTTAATTCCGGTATCGATGCGTTGATTTGTTCTAAACGTCGATTTAAACCTTTTCTTTTTTGCTCCAGAGATTCCAGGCTTCTTTGACGCAGACTCGGTAAAACTTTTTGGTCGGTACTAAGTCTTTTTTCTATGGCAGAGCGATTTTGCGCTAGTAAAGTGAGATTTTGTTGGCGCAACTTTGGCACGATGTTCTCTCGCTCCAAGCTGGCTTTGAGGTTGGCTTGCTGTTTGGCGAGATTTTTTCTCTCTGAAGCCAGCCTTGTACCGCGCAGTGAATCACTGTTTTTTGCTTGCGCCAAAAATTCTGCTAGCTTTTTCTTTTCTTGTAGGAGTTGCTGTTCTAGAGATGGTTGGCTGATGATGCCGATGATATCTCCTTTTTTGACGTTATCTCCAGAGCTTATATTCAGTTTGACTACTATACCGTCGCTGGGCGCTTGAAATTGCACAACACTGCGAGGATACAGCAACACCCCTTGTCCGGTGACATTTAGGGGGAGCCGACCAAATACGCTCCACAACAAGGCAATACCGACTATAGATCCCAATCCTGCTAAAGGCAACCAAGCTCTAGGATTGACGACATTCATGAGCTGGTCAAGCCGTTCTGGTGAGGATAGGCGTTCTAAGGCTTCTTCGCGAAATAGTTTTTTTGCTGAATCTGACATAACAACCAGGGTAAACACGCCTTACAATGGCACATAACATGTTTGACACAGAACTTGGTTAATGCACTTGATGAAAAAATCCGATTTGTTTGTTAGCTAATTGTGCCTACTTATTAAATTTAGGTCAAAAGTCAAACTAAAAGATGTTTGTAAAATAAATCTTAAATAGCGTGGTAGGTAACACAAATAATTTGCTTCCTTCAATTAGGGATAAGTGTGGCTGAGGAGTTTCCCATAGCTGGACTCGGTAGTTTGTTAATCCAGTTTTCTACTATGCTTAGACGACATTAAAACTGCATGTCAAATTTTCGGCTAATTTCTCACAAAATTAACACCTAGTGTTGAATTGCTCATCATGTAACTTTTGGACTATTTGCAATTTTGATTGAGGTGTTTTTAGTCATCTTCAACAAAAAACACAGTTATCCAATGAGGACTAACGGACGATTTTCTTCAGTCCCTTTTCGTTGTTAACTATTGATATTATTTACATTTTAATAAATATTTTTTGGTCTTGAGGAGAACTATCAACAATCGCTCTCTCGTTTTGCTTCCTCTCAAAAAATCCTCTTACTCCTGGTTTAATTAAACTTTTAATCGTTTGAGCATCCAATCAAATCTCGCTCCGCCGAGGGTGAGGTTATCCATAGTATCAAGATCGATTTCATCTTCGTAGTCTGCTTCTAGTTCTAGACTTTGCCCGATTTCGTAGCGACTTCGTCCGTATCCCAAGCGGCTAATTAACCCTTGCAATCTCCCTGACAGCAGCATTGCTACGACTCGGTAGAAACGAGATGCAGTACCCACATCCTGCTGTAATTTGAGGAGCAGTTGTCGTTGTGGAATTCTCAGTAAAATAGAATTTTCTAACGCTCTCAAGGTGTAGGTTGAATTGGCGTTTTCTAAGGTGATGGCTTCTCCGACAATTTCTCCCCTCTCCAGGCGGACAATCTCTGTTTCTAAGGATTCATCGGTTTCTTCATCGCTTTCTAGGGCGGCGAACAGACTGACAAGCCGATTCGGTTGTTGTTCTTTGACGAAGACCGCAAGGGTACCTTGAAGGATAACGTAAAGATTTTCGATCTGCTCGCCAGTACGGATGAGAACTTGTCTAGCTCTTACTTCTTCTAATCTACCTACGCCCAGCATCCAGTCAACATCGCTGTCGCTGAGTTCTCCAAAAATCAGTGGTACATCCTGTAGTGGCGGAATTTGCGGTCTTTTGGGACGCAAAACGTATTGCACGAGTCGCCCGAAACGCTCTCTTAGTAAAATCGCAATTGCTCGATAAAATCGCGCCGCAAAATCTAAATCTGCTTCTATTTGCTCTGTGAGTCTCTCATAGGGAACTGCAAGCAAAGCTGACTGTTCTGTAGCTCTAATAGTCATTGCTGCTGGGGTTAGCTCAACCACAGGCATTTTTCCTAAAACCTCTCCTGGGGTAAAGGTGGCAATTTCTTGCTCTAAATCTCCCTCGTCTTCCAGGGCTGCAAAAGCTCGCCCCAATCTTCCGCCTTGGTTTTGGCTAATGCTCGCTGAGAGTTCACCAGTAATGAGCAGGTAGAAAAAATTCGGCACGCGCTTTTGTTCGATTAAGACATCTCCCCGTTTAATTTTCTGTTGATGTCCGTTGTGCTTGAGCCATTGGATATCGCTATTACTTAACTGTTTGAGAAAAGTATCTATCATGATTTCACATTTCCCATGTATTTATATTTCTTAACATACTGTTGTTGATTCCCCCGGCTGATTTCAATCTTACCCAAGCGACTTGACTAATGAATAGCGGGAATTAATATCAAGCCTCATCCTGGGCAAAATCTTAACTAGTAGACGACTTTCTTACAACTTGCGTGCTATGATTAACGCCATTTTCTTGTTGCTATTTAAGTAGAGGTAACGAAATTGTACCAAAGACACAGGAAACATTTGTTAAATTTGCAATGATTCTTTTAATGGTCAGAATCCGGGCTGAATAAATGTGTTTATTACTTGACAAACAACTTCAGGACTTAAGCCAAAATCCCTCTTCATCTATTATTGTAGACGCGCCGCAGTCAGGCATAGTGGTATTTTGGGTTTTTACCTAAAAGCGACTAACCAACTGTGATGGTTTTTTGCTCAGGGTTTTAGGGTTCGTAGTCAGGAATCAAGTCGCTTGGGTGCGCACAATTCAACACCAACAAGTGGAGACGTTGCTTTCATGAGTACTCGTTTTGATTTTATTCGAGTAGATAATAAGTTTTTTGAGAGTTCATGGCTATTTCTATTAGAGATACTCCTTGCTGGGAAGCTAATTCTTCCAGCCTTAGTGTTGTTAAAGCTAGTAAAATTGCCATTTCTTCTTGTCTGCTTCTTGGCGATTGACGATATTTTTGAGCGAAAAGTTCGAGATTTTCCGCAGCGTTTTTAACCAATGCTTGGAGAATTTTAAACGCCCCTGCTGAAAGTGGCGGACTGCCGCGATAATTTTCCAATCTTCCCCCTTGACGATAGCCGGGAAATGCTTCTAAACCTACAAAATGTAAAAACCAGTTTGCCCGATAATCGCCGATCGCACTCACAATCCCGCGATAATCTGCAATTAATTCGTCGAGGATGTTATTTCGCATCGAGCCGAACCAACGGCGTGTGACATAATGGGTGCATTCGTGTTCTAAGCGAATTTTCAAAGATAGTTCCAGCCATTGAAGTTCTTCTAGTCCTAATTCGGTAGCGGTAACGTTGCTATATGCCCCCCGACTCAGTAAGATAAACTGATCTTGATACAGTTCTTTTCGCTGAATCAACTTTTGAAACTCAACTGCCCAATCTGCTTCACTACATTGATGGGGATTTTTTTCCAGCCATTGTTGTTTGTATTGGCGCACCCGATGCCAGTTGTTATATCCTCCCACAATGCAAGACCCCATTGAGTCGGGGATGGGCTGGGGTTCGTTGCGTTTGGTTAGTGCTTGGACTAAGCTGATAAAATCAGAGCGGTTGCCTGCAACTAAGACGGGAATCGAACCAGCTAAGGTTTGATGAATATATAGTTGGAGTTGTTCTGGTGCGAGCAAAATCAAACCCGTAGCAGTCTTCATCTGTGCTGTTGACTTTCCTTTGCGAGTTGCTGCGCGATAGTCTGCGGTTTCACTGATTCCAGCGAGAATGGGAAACTGTAACTGCACTAGATGAGGTTGCAAGGTTGCATAAGTCCCCACAATCGCGGACTCTTGAGCATATTGTTCCCATGTAGCAAGATAGGGTTCAGACTGCGGTTGATACAGATGCTCTCGTTGAGGGGAAGTGAAGACATTTTGATTGTAAGTCAGCAATTCCAGAATTTCTGACTCGTTAGCTCCATAAGCTGCCAACCTATCGGTACAAAACTGTAAAGAATCCATTGCTACCGCAGAAGTTAACAACCTCATATTATGATGAATAATATGAAATTATTGTATGTTTGCTCATTTTTTAACATCTGCTCAGAGGTGATGTCATAGTGTGATCGCACTGACAGCAGGTATTCTTACACAAAGCGATCGCTCCAAAAGCAGCAACCGCTGAGTTTGAGGCTAGCGATCGCAATCAGCAAAATTTTCATCTAAATAAAAGCGAATTCCTTGCAAGCCGATGCAATCGTATTGCAAGCCGATGCGATCGCATTGCAACCCGATGCAATTGAATTGTCACCCGATGCGATCGCATTGCAACCCGATGCAATTGAATTGTTACCCGATGCGATCGCATTGTCACCAGATGCGATCAAATTGCAACCTGATGCAATCAAATTGCAACCCGATGCGATCGCAAAACTAGAAGATTATGCAAGCCTGCGTCAGCCAAGCGCGATCGCTGTTTGGTTATAAGATGGCTTTGGCTCAATCCTTTTGCTACTATTGATCAGTATAAGGAATAAATGCTATATCAGTTATATCTTTAAGGAGATGCACTGCCTTAACGCCATAAGTTAGAGGTGATTGTAGCTTTAGAATCAAACAAAATGGTTTTTTATTCCCGAATTTTTGCCTTAAATAACTATCGTAATTTTTATTCAAATAGTGAACTGCTCCCCGATTACCTTTTGATGTCTGCCCACAAATTAAGATTACAGGATAAGAATCAGACTCTGGATAAAATCTTGCCAAAATAGCGTGTTCATCCTTATTGTTTACAAATCTATACTTTTTTTCTTTCGTTACGAATGCAATATTATCAGGATCATCAGGCATATAAGGATTAATATAAATGCCTTGAAGAAAGTTTTCTAAATGAACTTTAGTTCTCGGATTAGAGTCGGGACCTCCTATACAAAATTCGGTTGTTTCTCCTGCGGGTTCCAATATGCGATCAAAACGTGCAATGACTAACTTGCCATCAATCTCAGCTACGAGCTTTGCAATCTCAATCAATGTTTCCACATCTCCATGCGTCACTGAATTCTGATTGCGAGGATCATGATTTATAACTAAAAGACAATTTTCTTTAGGAGAAATACCGAAAAAAGCAGACTTTCGATCTAGGATCTGGGATGCTCGTATTTTTCCCCACAACCAAACAACGACAGCAGTTACGAGACTCGTTACGATCCCAACTGTAAAATTCTCAATGACTGATGGAGTTATTAATTGTCTCACTGGCAATCTCGCGCTAACCTAAACTTAAACACTAACAGATTAAACTATTTCATATATTTGATGGAATTAGCAACTGTAAGTGCTTCCAACAGGAGCAATAAAGCATTAACAGAGGTAAGATTTTGCTTGTGAGTGCTTGACATGAATTTATAACTTGAAGAAGGTCAATTCCTCAGTTATCGCCTAGCACTGGAAGAAACTGAGCCAGAGCGATTATTATATTTAGCAGTTCCAGTAGATGCCTATCGAAATTTCTTTCAACTTGAGTTTACGCAGACAGCAGTAAAAAAATATCAAGTATTGTTAGTTGTCTACGACCCTGTGAATGAGGTGATTGTGCAATGGATAAAATAGCAAAATATCGAGAATATATTCAGACATTACTCACTCGTTATGCCCATGACGATATTTCAGATGAGCGGGTAGAAACTCTACTCATATTTGATACAGAGCGAGATCATTATCAGTGGATGAATGTAGGTTGGCAACAATTTGATCGCATTTATCGATCTGTGATTCATTTTGATATTAAAAACGGCAAAATATGGCTTCAGCAGAATTTAACAGATCAGAATCCGGCTGAGGAGTTAGTTAACATGGGTGTTCCCAAAGACGATATTGTTTTGGGATTGCAGCCTCCGTATAAAAGGCAGTATACGGATTATGGTGTTGCTTAAAGATTAGGTATCAAGCAATTATTCATCCAGCAGCAAAAGGCGGTTATTGTGCTTTTGTGGTGCGTTGTGCTGCGCGACAACACACCCTTAAATAAGATTAAGAGCGATCGCTCTCTTTCAACCAAAGCTATTTTACTCAAACGCAACGCCGCGATAAATTTCTGCCATTGGTAATTCAATCCCAACTGACTCTAAAGAAATTGATACTTCCAAGCCGTTAAATTCACTGAGCAACCAACCTTGAGTTTGCTTGCTATAGCGTTCAACAAATGGTTCATCTTGTTCGACTAATAAATATTCGCTAAAACTAGGAATTGAGCGATATATGCGAAATTTATTTTGGCGGTCGTAATCTGCGGTAGAAGCAGATAGTACTTCAACAATCAGGATGGGATTTAAAACTTCATCTAAGCGATCGCCATTCAGTTGCGGTTCACCATTAAAAGCCATCACATCTGGATATACTCCGCGTCGATATTCGGGAATCCACAGCCGCAAATCGCTGTTAATTGGCTCGAATTGAGTATCGCGCAGCAAGAACTTGAGAAAGGCAAAAATATTACCACCGATCCGGCTGTGTTTAAGTGTTCCTCCGGGCATAGGTACAATTTCTCCATCTCGATATTCGCTGCGTCCTTCTGCTTTTTCTTCGATGGCGCGATATTCATCCAAAGTATAGCGGCGCTCAATGGTAGAAATCATAGGTCGTAGGCGATCGCACTGCGGATAAGGACAATAAGATTATTTTCTCACAGATCTATTTGTGAGGTGATGTCATAGTGCGATCGCGCTGACAGCAGGTATTTTTACAGAAAGCGATCGCTAAATTGATGTAACTTTAAGTTTGAGGCTGGCGATCGCAATCAATTTTTCATCTAAATCAAAGCAAATCCCTTGCAACCCGATGTAATTGAATTGCAACGCCATGCAATTCAATTGTCACCCGATGCAATTGTATTGCAACCTCATGCAATACAATTGCAACCCGATGCAATTGAATTGTCACCCGATGCAATCGTATTGCAACCCGATGCAATTGAATTGTCACCCGATGCAATCGTATTGTCACCTTATGCAATTGAATTGCAACTCGATGCGATCGCAAAACCAGCATATTGTACAAATCTGCTTCCATTTCACACAAACTCGACTCACCCCACCATTTCTTCAGGTGTCATCACCTCATAAATCAAAACCAAGGTTTGAATAATTTCACCAATGGAACGAGTCCCTTTTTTACAGTAGGTAATACCAGGATGATCGAGTCTAGAACTTGCGATAATCAAAAAATCTGTATCTTGGGTGAACAGTACTCGCTGTGTTTCCTGAATAAACGCTAACTGAACCTCATCGCTTTGAGTGCGTAATTCCACGTCATTGGTTGTTGTGACATCAATTCCATAACGGCGTAAACCAAGTGCGATCGCCGGATCGACATTTTCATCCAGATGAAAGCGAATTCGTTCACTCATTCCGCAACTGTCTAAGTTTTTCTTGAAAACGCGAGGGATGATTTTGCTTCAGTACCTCAACTAACTCATCTTCTTGGGCTGTGCGGCGATCAATTTCGTCTCGATGATCGAAGTAATAAGCCATTGCTGCATAAACAGATGCCAGTGACAGGTCATACTTACCAGCAATCTCTACCAAGAAATATCCTAGCTTTAAATGCATCACAGCCACATCTTCTACAGCAATACGAGTACCGACAATGCAGGGCTTCCCACTCCGCACATCAGAAGCGATTGCGATATGCTCCCGACTGACTAATTGCATTGTTAAATGTTCCAAGTCTGTTAGATTATTTAATTAATATACACTTGTCCTGGCTTTGACAAAGTTATCTGTAGAAACAGACCAGCAGATTGCTTTTTTGAGCAAGCTGGGCGATGCTTAGTAAACAGATATTCTTACAGAAAGCGATCGCTCCAAAAGCACCAACGCCTGAGTTTGCGGCTGGCGATCGCTCATGCTTGTTTGCAGGCAGTCGTAGTTTCAGAATGATTGCTACTATTTATCTTTAGTCTCAGTTAAATTGAGAATTTGCATTTTGAATTGTTTATGAAGCTACGCTCATACATGCTTATAGGGTTATTGCTCAGTCTGCTTCTTTCTACTGTGCCAGTTTCTGGTAATCTGACCAATGCTGCAACACCCACAGCCGTAGCACCTGTATCTGGTCTTTCGCTCTCCCAAGGAGTGAAACAAACGGTGTTGGACAATGGTTTAACAGTACTGACTAAAGAAATACATACTGCTCCTGTAGTCAGTGTGCAGGTATGGTATAAAGTAGGCTCTCGCAATGAAGGTAAAGGAGAGAGTGGGATCTCCCACCAATTAGAGCATTTGATGTTTAAGGGTACAAAAGAGCGTCCGGTGCAGTTTGGGCGGTTATTTAGTGCTTTAGGCAGTCAATTCAATGCCTTTACTAGCTACGATGAAACCGTATACTTTGGCACAGTGCGGCGAGACAAACTAGAAGCACTGCTGACTTTAGAAAGCGATCGCATGAAAAATTCCTTAATTGGATCTGAGCAACTGACAAGTGAAAAACGGGTAGTTATATCCGAGTTGCAAGGGTATGAAAATTCACCAGGCTATCGTCTGAGTAAGGCAGTAATGCAAGCTGCTTTTCCTAACCGTGCTTACGGCTTACCTGTAGGAGGTACAAAAGCCGATGTCGAGAAATTCACGGTGGAGCAAGTGCGCAATTATTACCAAACTTATTACAGTCCAGAAAATGCCACGCTGGTAATTACAGGGGATTTTGCCACAGAACCGACACTTAAGGCTGTCAAAGAAACTTTTGGTAAAGTAACGCCAAGAGCCAAAAAAGATTTAGGAACGCAGCAACCTCAGAATGCGGTGAATTCTGTTGCTGCGCAAACAGCGCCGATTGTTTTGAAACAACCAGGAAGTGCAGCACTACTGGAAGCTGTTTATCCTTTACCAGATCTAAAGCATCCTGATGTTCCAGCAATCGATGTGATGGATGTCATCCTCACAGGTGGACGTAGTTCTCGGCTATATCAAGCTTTGGTAGAATCGGGACTGGCTAGTTCTGTTAGTGGTAGCGCCGCAGAATTGCTAGAACCGGGTTGGTATGAAATTAATGCAACGGCGGCTCCAGGTAAAGAGTTAAGCAAAATTTCCCAAGTACTGCAAGCATCTTTGGCGAAACTGCAACAGCAGCCAGTGACGACGGAAGAATTAAACCGCGCCAAGACACAACTCCAAGCTTCATTTATTTTGGGTAACCAAGATATCACCAGTCAGGCGCAACAACTGGGATATAACCAAACTATTGGCGGAGATTATCATTTTGTCGAAAAGTATCTAGCTGCGATCGCCAAAGTTACCTCAAAAGATGTGCAACGAGTGGCGAAAACTTACCTCAACCCAGCTAAACAAACTATAGGTTTCTTTGAACCAACTCAACCAGATGGTCAACAAGCATCTGCTAGTGGTGGTTCTAGCCGCACTGTAGAGAATTTTAGTCCTGGTAAACCTGTAGATCCAGCCGAATTGGCTAAATATTTACCTCCCCCTACCGCTGCTACTAGCGCCAGCCAACAAGCACTACCAGAACAGTTTACTTTAGCAAATGGTTTACGGGTGCTGCTTTTACCTGACCACAGTGTTCCTACTATCAATTTAAGTGGACAAATTAATGCGGGGACTGTGTTTGATGGTAATCAAAAAGCTGGGCTAGCGAATCTCACTGCTAACAACTTGATGAATGGTACGCAAACTCAAAATGCTTTGACTTTGGCGAAAACCTTAGAAGACAGGGGTGTAAGTCTTGACTTTGGTGCTAGCCGCGAAGGAGTCAGCATTAGTGGACAAGGACTTTCAGCAGATTTGCCAATATTAATTCAAACTTTGGCGGATGTTGCCCAACATGCTACCTTCCCCGCCGACCAGTTAGAATTGACTCGTCAACGAGCATTGACTAGTCTGAAAGCCCAACTTGATGACCCCCAAGCCTTGGGAAGAAGAGCATTCCAGCAAGCAATTTACCCAGAAAATCATCCGTTCCACAGCTTTGCTACCGCCGAAAGCTTAAACAGTATTACTCGTGATGATTTGCTGCGCTTCTACCAAGAACATTACCGCCCAGATACAACAACGATCGCCTTAGTTGGAGATTTTAACCCAGCGAAGGTCAAAGCGTTGCTCAATCAAACTTTTGGGGAATGGAAAGCTCAAGGTAAACCACCGCAGCTCAATTTACCGGCTGTAGACTTACCCACAACTTTGACACGCTTGAACAAGGTAATTCCCGGTAAAGCCGAGGCTGTTACCTACCTCGGTTATAATGGCATCTCCCGTAAAGACCGACGTTTTTATGCAGCTTTAGTGCTGAATCAGATTTTGGGTGGTGATACCTTGTCTAGTCGCTTAGGTACAGAAGTACGCGATCGCCAGGGTTTAACCTATGGTATTTACAGCGCCTTTGCTGCTGGAATCAATCCCGGCCCCTTCTTGATTCAGATGCAGACAGATCCCCAAGATGCGGATAAAGCGATCGCCAGCACCCTCGCTTTACTTAAACAGCTGCGGGAACAAGGCGTGACTGAAGCCGAATTGAACACCGCAAAACGCTCAATTTCCAACAGCTACCCTGTCGATTTAGCCAATCCCAGCGCTGTCGCCAGTATTATTTTGGACAATGATACATACGGACTTTCACGTAGGGAAATTCGAGACTTTCCTCGAGAAATAGAATCTGTAAGTATGGCACAAGTGCAACAGGTCATCCAGGAGTTAATTAAGCCTGAGAATGTAGTAATTGTCACCGCAGGTTCGGAAACTACTGCACATAAGGGCAGCTAATTATTTATGTAGATGTAGGGTGGGCAATGCCCACTCTACTGCACCAGCAAAGTCTGAATTTTTTTGTATTTTGATTGACTTGTTTTGTGCAACATACTAAGAAAAACTAAGAATAGTAATTCTAGATATAAACAAACATAGGTGAGACAAGCATTCAATCAGGTTTTGCTGGTAGGAGTAACGGCTATTACTACTTTCACAGCAATCAACTTACCAGTTTTCGCGGCTAAGGATGATTCTAAATGCATCAGCCAAATCACCGGTAAACCAGGCAATATCTTCTCAGGAGATTGCATTCCTAATGGGCTGTGGATCAACTCCAACTTTGGTGCGGAATATGCCCGATTGATGCGTATAGCAATTAAAGCTGCCAATAGAGAAGATTACGATACAGCAATTATTAATTTTTCTAGGGCACAAAGCATATCAGGTGTGACAGATTCTGAAGTGCGTCGTGGATTATTGGGAGCAATTTTAGCGAAATCACTGCAAAAAAATCCAGTCCAAGGCTATTTTCCTTCGAGAATTTGGCTATTAGTTACTGGAGAATTTAGTGAAGGCGGCTAATAGAAAGTCAAAAGTTTACACTCTCGCAAGTCGAAGTGTCAAAAGTCAAAAGTCAAAAGATAAGGGGGATAGCTCCCCCTCAGTTAGTCAGTTACCTACAAAGGTGATAGCAGGGCGATCGCTTCTTCCAGTAACAACTTAGCCCTATATATAGCTAGTAGCTTTTCCTGGTCATATCTAGCAGGGTATTCCATCCTCCTACCTTCAAATGAAATTCTAATCAGTGCTACTTGTTCATCGGTGAGAGAGTTCATCTCATCCAGTGCTAACCCTAGATTCTGGAGATTAGCGAATGAGGGCATCCTTAACCCCCTCCCGTCCTCAAGCTGTTTGAGAGCGATCGCAGGGAATGCTATCAATGAGGTTAGGTAGCTGGTTTTGTATGCTAGCGAACCCGTCGGCTTAATCCCGTATCGTTGAGACAATGCCCTCAACTCAGGGATTGTCAAGACTTCTAATTCAGTCCTAGTGAACATAAAATGTAATTACCTCTGAAAAGTGGTATCGGTAGGTAACAAGTTTCCTAGGCTGGATACCTACCGATTAAAAACTCTATCCCGTTGTTAACATCGGGTTCAAGCAATATTTATTTTTCTAAACAATGTCAGGACGCAAGGGTAAACCAGAAAATTTTGGTAACCAAGAAAGCAAAGAGTTAACAGAACAGTTAAATTTTCGTGTGACTAAGGAAATGAAGGAAGAAGTCAAGTCAAAAGAAGACCCCCCGGAATTTTGTCGTCGTGCTATCCAGGAAGCATTAGATAAGGATAAGAACAAGTAGTTAAAAGTTATTAGAGTATTTGTGAACTTTAAATTGTCGGGTGCATTAAGCGTTGCTATAACGCACCTTATTTAGTAAAAGTAGGTTGGGTTGAGGAACGTAGACCCGTTAGCGTTAGCGCAGCGTTAGCGAGTCTTCGAGCGTCAGCGGTAGCGACGTTCGCGTAGCGTCTCCCCGAGTGAGAAGGAGCGTCAGGGGCTTCCTGCAGGGTAACCCAACATTTGCGTTACTAGCCCCTTTATATTCTCAAAGTTGCCAATCAATCTCTGGCTTACCAAAGGAATGTAATGCAGAATTAATAGCTGAGAAAGGTTTACTACCAAAAAAGCCATTACGTGCAGAAAGCGGTGAAGGATGTGCCGATTGAATCACGACATGTCTTGTTGTATCGATTAATTTCAGCTTCTTTTGTGCATACCCGCCCCACAAGACAAAGACAACAGGATCTACTTTTTGGTTGACTTTCTTAATTACCGCATCTGTGAATGTTTCCCAACCCTGATTTTTGTGAGAATTGGGTGTATGTGCTCTGACAGTTAACACTGCATTGAGCATCAAAATGCCCTGTTTCGCCCATGATTCTAAGTAGCCATGATTGGGGATATTAAACCCAACATCATCTTTGAGTTCTTTAAAAATATTGATTAGTGATGGCGGTGCTTTAAAACCAGGTCGCACAGAAAAGCATAATCCATGTGCCTGGTTTTGGTCGTGGTAAGGATCTTGACCAAGTAATAGGACATTTACTTTCTCGTAGGGTGTCAATTCAAAAGCTGAAAAAATATCTTCCTCAGGCGGATAAATTGTGTGAGATTGGCGTTCCTCCAATAAAAAATTTTGGAGTTTCACGAAGTAGGGTTTATCAAACTCTTCGGACAACACTGCTTGCCAAGAAGAGGAAATTTTGGTGAATGTCAAAATTTTTACCTTTACTTAATTAGGCAACCCCCTATTGTAGCAATTTTTATTTTTGCTACATCTCAGTATCTTTATGTATAAAATACAATAAAAAAATCTTAATTTCATGTTTTTTGCTGAAATAGCGAGAATTTAAAGTCAAAAAACACGACAATCTAAGTATAAATACTGTTATTAAATAAAGATTTAATGAATAAATAAGCTGTTTTCAGCTTGATTATTGAAGAGTTTGTTTACTTTTAACTTTTAATACTATATTTATTTTTTTGTATGTAATAATTCCGAGTAGCTTTGCTTGTAGCTACACTGCATTCGTTATTTAATATTCGTCAAATGGGATTCTGCTTTTTTGAAAACCATAGAATTACAAGTCTGCTTTGTTGTAGGGTGTGTTAGCAGATTTTTGTAGAGTAAATACTGCCTAATTTTCGCTCAAATCCTGATTTTTAGGTGACCGGCAGTATCGGCTGATTGAGAATGGTGCAAGATTTCAGTTTACTAATTTCCAATTTTCTTGGGTGTGTTCTGTGTAGTCTTCATCGAGTCTATAGGGATTTGTGCTGATTAATTTGCATAATCTTTAGGGATTTCTCTGTATAAGACTGTAAATATATTTAGTTCCCTATTCAGCAACATTACTTGAAGTAAAAGCCATGCGTATAACTAAGAAAAGAGCCGTTGTGACCATCGGTCTAGCTTTGAGTTTGGCTAGTTTTGGTTCTAAACCCTCTCAAGCCGCTACTCTAGCTATGTCTGAGGCAGAAGTTAAAATGTATAATTTTAACTATTTAACCCCAGATTTCATACCTTCTGCGATCGCAGACACTAATACTTACACTTCGTCACAAGATGGAAGAGTCACCGCTAACGCTGATGCAAATGCTTTGGCTTTTGAACCCGATTCCCCAAATGAGACTTATAACATTTCTCAAAGTATAGTTGTAGGCAAAGGCAGTAACTACTCTGGACTAGCACAAAGCTTTGCTAATGTTAATATTACTAACTTCCTGATTCCTAAAGATACAACTCTTTCTTTCAACTTTGAAGCCTATCTAAAGTTAACAACATCAATCGATACTCCAGAAAGCGAAAGTGCGAGTGCTTATGGAATTATAGATTTTCAATTTTGGGATCAATCTGGCAAGCCATTGGACTATTTTCAGATAGCAGCTAATCTATCAAGTCTAGATGATCATGATTTTCTGGATTATTACAATAGTGAAGGTATAACCTTTGATAGCCTAGAAAAAAATAAATCTTTTGGGGGAAAGGAAGAAGAGGCTTTTACGGTGCTCAAGGGCACTTATTCGCGGAAGTTTACTGAAGATACTTTTTTAACTATCCAAGAAGCCAAATATAATGATGCTAGTGTTGAAGTTCCTGAACCTGTTTCCAGTGGTGGTATAGCACTGGCTGGGATTATCGGATGGTGGATGAAACGCAAGCAGAGGCGATCGCATAATTGATTAAGCTAGAGTTAGCTATCATTAATACCTATGCATCTACTATTATTTTTACCTAGTACTGAATTTGTCAAGCAAAATTAAACACAATCACATCTGTATCTATACAATTTCAGTTGAAACACGTTTAATCTGCATCAATTCATACAGCGAACACATAATGTTCATATGATTTTTATGTAATTGCCGCATTTAGTTGTTACACTAGATTTCAAGCAAACATTGAGTTTGCTCCTCACACCATACCTTTACCTTCTTGTTTGTCAATGGCAAGAGGGTTTTTTTTATTTGTCAGTTGTCAGTTGTCAGTTGTCATTTGTCATTTATCCTCCTTGTCCCCCTCATCCCCCTCATCCCCCTCATCCCTTTAGCCCCTAGCCCCTAACCTCTAGCCCCTAGTCCCTCATCAGGGATTGCAGTACATACATTGACTTGGATCGGCAAACTCTTTACCATTAGGAAATAATTTTTCTTGGCTGTAACTACATTTTTGGCACTGGTAAATTACAGAATGAACTAAGCTGGTAGGCATACCGCAGATTGCACAAGGTAATCCTGTGATTCTTTGAGTAATATCAAACCCAGGTATATTACATTGCGGGCAATGATGTTTAATCTTGCTTAACAAATTATAGGTAGCTTTGGCGATATTTTTCATCCTTGTGGGGTTGTAAAGTGCGCGCATGTCTGTTTCCAGATACACTTTGCCATCGGGTGAATTATTCATTGCCCAATTCCAAGCTTCTATTAATTTTTCTTCGGTAGTAATACCTTTAATAATTTCACTACTATCTTTGACTATTTGCTGATAGCTAATAACTAGCCCATGTTCTGGGAAACCAACTTTGATCGCAAAATCATAGGCTTGTTGGATATTTTCCGCAACCTGATGACTAAAATTAGTTTCTAGTGACAATTCTTCCCCAATGAGTTCTAAATCGTTTTCTATATCTAATAAAATGACAATTTCTCGATTCGAGTAAATATAAGGTATATATGGATGGGGTGCAAAGCTTCCTTCACTGGCGATCGCTAATTTTTCGCCTGTTAACTCTAGTGCTTTTGTGGCTTTTAATTTAGCTGCTGCTATCTGAGTACCAGGACGTTCTATCTCTCTAGTAAATGTACCAAAAATGTCAGTATTAAAATCCGTTGGCACTAAAATTTTAATACCTAACTCCGGCTCCAATATGGGGGCGATCGCTTGCTGTTTTTGATGCATTGTCGCCAGTATTGCCACACGATTACTAAACAAATGCTGATTTTTCATCGTGGGTTTACCTCCTATTGATATTTCGGCAAGATTAGTCTGCATTAAAGCTTAATTTTCATCAACCATTATCCCTGAGTAACTCACTCTAAAACTGACTAAACTTGCCGAAAATATGGAAAATTACGAACCTTGTTCTTGAGCAACCTGTCCTAGTTCTGCCGTCAGCTTTTCTTTATCACGCTTGCGTTTTTTAGCATAAAGCTGAATGGTCACTGCCATTAAAATAACTGATGCAAAAATGACCCAGACTGTGATATCTGTAGGCAGATTGTTTTTGAATACAGCTAGCAGTACAATTACCATCAGCATAACTGTAGGTGCTTCATTTAAAGCTCGTAACTGCTGACTATTCCACCGACATTCATCTACTGCTAATTTTTTCATGAGTCGGGAGCAATAATGATGATAGCCAATTAATAAGGCAACAAACACCAGTTTGATATGCAGCCAACCCTCTTTTAAAACATCTGGTTCAGTACTTAAAAGACCGATTGCCATTGCTACAGTCACCAACATTCCTGGAGTTGTGATGATATTGTAGAGGCGTTTTTCCATAATTTGATACTGATTTTTCAGTATCGTCCGTGCTGGTTCTGGTTCTTGGTTAGCTTCAACGTGATAGATAAATAAACGTACTAGGTAGAACAAACCAGCAAACCAGACTACGAAGCCAATAATATGAAACGCTTTAAACCAGGAATAAGCCATGAATTGAACCTGCCTGTCTCAACTTGTTTTAGAATAGCTTTTGCCTACATGGACGCAACTACTCTCTTTATCAGGGTAAGGTAAAACCTTCGGCCACGGCTGATTGCTAGCCAAGAGATAGATTAAGAAGTGTGAAGTTAAATGACAAGTTTAACAGCTAGCGATCTCTTCCCATTGCCCTGCTTTTGCTAAACTCAAACTCATGATTGACGACTACATCCGCAACACAATGGCTAAAAACCAAATTCCGGGACTCTCGGTAGGAGTGGTACGGGAGGGGGAACCGGTTTTGGTTAAGGGTTATGGGTTGGCGAATGTAGAACATTCCGTTCCCGCAACCGAAAAAACAGTTTATGAAATAGCTTCTGTTGGTAAAACCTTCACCGCTACCGCCACAATGATGTTAGTGGAGTCAGGAGTAATTTCCCTAGAAGATGCGATCGCACAATACCTGGATAATTTACCTTTACCTTGGCAGAGTGTGACAATCAAGCAGATTTTGTCTCACCAGTCGGGACTTCCCAATTATACTGATGCTCCAAATTATTGGGAAATTACCCGTAAGGATTTATCAAAATCAGAAATTTTGGCTTTAGTTACCCATTTACCTCTCAAGTTTCCACCAGGGGAATTGAGCGCCTACGACAACACAGGCTACTATTTACTGGGGTTGATGCTGGAGGAAGTTACCAAACAATCCTATGCAGATTTCTTGCAACAGCGAATTTTTCAGCCTTTGGGGATGTCTGCAACTGTGATGAATCATCCCAGAGATATTGTGTTGCATCGCGCTGCTGGCTACCGTTTTTTACAAGGAAAGCTTGTTAATAAACCATACTACAGTCCCGCAGTGACATATTCAGCTGGTGGGCAATTATCCTCCGTGGAAGATATGGTGAAGTGGGAACAGGCGCTTTGCAATGCAACTTTACTGAAGCCAGCAACCTTGGATTTGATGTGGACTCCCCATCCGCCAAATCAAGGCGATAATTGGGAAAAACTCAGATATGTAGCTGGTTTAGGTTGGTGGGTATTGAATTACGACAATCGTCGAGTAGTTAGTCATAATGGTTCAATATTAGGATTCGCAAGTAACATTACACGTTTTATTGATGACAAGATTACCGTAATTGTGTTATTTAATTTAGATCAAATTGCGCGACCAGATGCGATCGCTAAACAAATTGCTGGCTACTACTGCTCAGAACTGAGTAAACTTGCGCTTCAGCCACCACTAGAGGCAAAATCACAGGTATTATCTACTTGATTGTGAGCGCGATCGCCTAGACAACGAGTATCATCATAAGCAATATTATATTTACGCATCTATGAAAAGTGCGATCGCCGTTAGGCGTGCCAAAGGTATCGCTCGGCAAACTGTCTTATTATTTACATGCTCTGTGCTGTTGATAGGCTGTGGTAAAACGGTCAGTACTGATAATCCTACACCAACATCAGCCACCGCTAATACAATTCCTATTGGTATCGCTTTTGCCCAAACTAGCAATGTCGCATTACTCGGACAAGAAGGAACTGATGGAGTTAAAATTGCTGAAAAATATTTTAATAACAAAGGCGGTATCAACGGTAAACCGATTAAATTAATATTTCAAGATACTGGTGGCGATGAAGTTGGAACAGTTAATGCTTTTCAAACTTTAATTAATCAAAATAAAGTTGTGGGGATTATTGGACCGACTCTATCACAACAAGCGTTTAGTGCTGATCCCATAGCCGAACGCAATCAAGTTCCAGTTATTGGCGCATCAAATACCGCTAAAGGTATTCCCGAAATTGGTGATTATGTGGCGCGTGTTTCTTCCTCTGTGGCTGTGGTTGCACCTTATGCGGTGAAAGCGGCGCTCAAACAAAATCCGAATATCAAAAGAGTGGCTGTATTCTACGCCCAAAATGATGCTTTTAATAAATCGGAAACAGAAATATTTCAGAAAACAGTTAAAGATTTAGGATTGGATTTAGTCACAGTCCAAAAATTTCAAACTACAGATACTGACTTTCAAACTCAAGCCAGCAGCGCGATTAATTTAAAACCAGATTTAGCGATTATCTCCGGGTTAGCTGTGGATGGAGGTAATTTAGTTAAACAACTACGAGAACTTGGGTATAAAGGTATTATTATTGGTGGTAATGGTTTTAATACATCTCATATATTTTCTGTATGCAAAGCGCTTTGTGAAGGGGTGATTATTGCCCAAGCTTATAGTCCAGAATACAAGAGTGAAATTAACACTGCTTTTCGCCAAGCCTATTTTGAACAATATCGTCGAGAACCACCCCAAGTCAGCGCCCAAGCCTTTGCTGCATTACAGGTATATGTAGAAGCGCTGCAATCTTTAGATAAAAAGAGTAAAATTAATCAACTTTCATTGCCACAGTTGCGGAAAGAATTGAATCAGGAGATACTCAAAGGAACATATCAAACTCCTCTGGGTGAAATTGCTTTTACACCAGTAGGTGATGTAATTCAGAAAGAGTTTTACGTTGCTCAACTGAAGATGGAACCCAACGGCGTTAAGGGTAAATTTGCGTTTTTAACCGTTAAATAAGCTCATGTAAATTAATTGGTAAATAAAAACAGAAAATTGCTATAGATTGGTGTTTCTGGATGTAAAATATTGTCGGTATAACTCACAGCTTGGTATCACTTTATCCTTTAACTGTTTGATCAGTCCCATACTGCTGAGTTTATAAGTCATGCTTGCATCTATTGATATCGGTTCTCGAGCATTGATAACGGTATCTAACACTTTTGCTAATTCAGGTTGTTCTTGCAATGTTGCTTGATGACGTTGCAAATGATATGAGTAAATTCCCTTTGATGTTGCTGCTGTATCGAGGAATTGAGCAAAGCTAATTTCCCCGCGACTGAGATGATAAATAGCCATATGTACCAATGCTGGATGTCCTTCCACCATAGCCATCAGTTGTGTAGCTTCCTGTCCATCAGTCCAGTTGAGTCCATAGCGTTGAGCTAAGTTTTGTACCTGTTCTAAATTAAAGTAGTTTAACTCTATCGGTAACCCTACATTAAATGGGGATTGCTTTAATTGGAGAGGTACATAAATTTCCGTGGAGTGAACTATAATTAGCCGTAACTTTTGCCAAATTGGTTCTCTTTTAGCTTCCTCATACCAGGAACGAAATAAAGGTAAAACATCTTTTGCTACCAGAGGATGCTCAAAAAGATATTGGACTTCATCTAATGATAAAACTAAAGGAGTATCTATTTGTTTTAATATATGGTTACGGATATAGAGCGAACAACTAATTTTACTGCCAATATCTTCATCCCAATAATCATCTAGTTTCGGTTCCAGTTGCAATTGTTGGGTAATGTTAGCACACAGCCAACGCAAAAATCGATGCAAATCGTTCAAAATTACCTCGTCAATTTGCTCTATATTTAAGCTGACAATGCGATAGCCAAGACTAGCAGCATCATTCAAAGTTCTCAATAGTAAAGAAGTTTTACCCATTTCTCTTGGTGCTTTAATGCGGACTAAAGCACCAGGTTTTCTAATTTCTTGAGCAACTTGCATTTCCACTGCTGTTCTTTCTATATAAAACGGAGAATCGAGAGGAACTGCGCCACTTGGGTAACAGGGAAAATTCACGGTGTTGGGAGTAATGTGGTATAAAAATACAGGTTCTGAGATACCTCTGAGATGATGCTGCCCCAAATTAACTACATTTACCGATAAGTTATTTTTAACTTGATCGTAGACGGTTTGAGATAAGCAAATTCCTCCAGGTTGAGCTTGTATGTACAATTGTGTCACCAAGTCTACCCCTGAGCCGACGACATCATTGTCTGTGAAAAATACCTGTCCCAAATGAATGCCAATTTGATGTAGCATCAAATCTTGTTTTAGCAAATTAGTGGCAGCGATCGCCACTGTTTTTTGTATTTCTATCGCACTATTCACTGCTGTTTTTACACTCTCAAAGTAAAATAATAATCCATCATCGCTAGACTGGAGAAGTTTAGCGCCAAATTGCTGGCAAGACTGACGTATTTGTTGCCATTCCTGTTTTAAAATATCTGAATTTTTCGGAAATTCTGCTGCCATTTCTGGTGTATAAGATACTCTGCCCAAAAACATCAAGGTAGAATCAGTAGCTAATGTCTGAGAATTGGCAAGTTCTAGAGCTAGATTTTGCTTTACCCAATCCAAATTAAATACTCTAGCATAGATAGTATTTTTAACTATTAAACTGCTTTGGTATTGGCAGACAAGCCCGGACAAACGTAATTCTAGGTACTCAGGGGAGTTGTGATTAGGAATTTTTCCTTGTTCTAAAATCTGTTGATATAACTGCAATAATTGTATGGTTTTTGGGGTATTGCGGAGCAGGCGATCGCGGATTGTTCTTAAATGTTCTGGTTCGTCCTGAGCCTCCCAATTGGTGATAATTTGCTGCTGCACAATTTGCTCAACCCACTGTGCTTCTTCATTTTCTGGAGGCGGGCAATATTCTGTCTTGCTATGACAGTAATTGACAATTAACCAACACAGTTTTTGCGTCAGAAAAGGCTGTCCGCTAGTCCAATACAAAATCTCTTTTAATACGGCTTCTGGGTTGCTAACTTTGCCTACTAATCCCGTCAGTAAAGGCTTACTATCTTCGATTTGAAATCCTTGTAATTCAATAGCCCGACCGATATTAAAGGGTGTAGAATAGTGTTTATCTTGAATCAAATCTGAAGGTGAAGCCACTCCCAACAAAGCAAATGACAGTCGCCTGTAGGCTGGTTTAATAGCTCGATTTTCATAACAGTGGCGAATCAGCGCAAAAAATTCATCTGTAGAAAACTTCAGACCCAGCACATTATCAATTTCATCGATAAATATAACAATTTTTTTCTGAATCTGGGTTAGTAATACCGTTTCGATAAATTCATTTAAGCATTGAATGGGAGATAAATCATCCCGTTCTCTTAACCAACTGCGCCGGTCTACTTGGAGTTGAAAACCGCTGACTAATTCCTGAATTATCCCCCCATACCATTGGGGAGCCGTAATTTGCTGACTACCAATTCCGCTTAACTCTATTTCTGCACAAGCAAAACCTTGAGTCCGCAACTTATTCATCGTCCGGACTCGCAAGCTAGACTTCCCCATTTGTCTAGCGTTGAGGACATAGCAATACTCAAGTGCTAATAACCCTTCATACAGTTCAGTATCAGCCTGTCGCACTACATAAGTAGGCGCATCAGGCGGAAGGCTACCACCTGCTTGATACCGATAGGTGGTGTTGAGTTTGGCAGACATTTGTATTTGATAAATACTTAAAACCTGGTGCAGTATTAATTGTTACATGTTTATATATTTTTGAATAGCTGAAGTTAACTGAAATTAACTGAGTTTTCAGAGTCCTGAGTTTAACTCAACTATTCACTTCAAAAATCCAAAATAATAAAAACTAAGCGAACCAGATTGGTAGTAGCTACAAAAAGAATATCTCAAGAGCCTGCATCGCCAACTGAAAACCTCATACTGGCTTGTAAACAGCTCTTAAAACCCTGCTAATTATCTAGCAAAATCTTCCATTATTTTTCTTGAACAAGGAATTTAAAACATGACAACCACCGATCAACTTTGGCAAATTTATGCTAGTCAACTGAAACAACTAGTTACTTCCGGACAGTTGGCTACGACAGGACAGGTTTTATCTTTAGCAGGAACAACTTTAGTCGTAGATTTAGCTAACTCCAATTCTAACGTTATTAACGATATTGTCTACCAGATTGGTAATACAATTCCAGCTTGGAGTTCTACTTATTCTAACAACAGTAGTAGTCTGCTCGATAGTTATACAGTTTTCCTTGATAGTATTGATCTTAAAGGCGATCCAAATCCCAACTTAGATAGCCAAATCAATCTAGCTGCTGCTGCTTTAACAAATGCACAAAAAAACTTTACACAAGTTCAGAATGAAGCCTTTACAGCCTATAGCAATTATAAAGCAACATTAGGTTCTGACATTACTTTTCCTCAGTTTGTCCAGGCTCAATATCCAACATACATCTCTGCCAAAAGCGCTTTATCCGCAGCCGTTAGCCAGTATCAAGGATTACAAATTCAGAAGTATGGTGAAGGATACCAACTTATTGCTACTGCCCGAAATGCAGTAGGGCCTACAGGAGGTGCGTCAGATATAACTATGCAGACTCCCTATAATATGACTGTTGCCACAGGAGCTACAGCCCCAAGTGGATCAGGCAATTCTGTTCTTCCAGGTCAAACACCATCAAGTCCAAGTAGTTCGCTTGTTAGTAGCTTTGCACCTGCCTTTACACTTACTGGTTTTACAACCAAATATCAAGAATGGCAAACAGCAAGTGTTTATAAACGGATCGCTGGTACAATTACTGTGACAGAAAACTCACAAGCTTCTCAATGGAGTGAGTTTGGTTGGGGAACTTCAGCTAACGCTAGGTTCGGTAGTTTCTTCTCTGTCATGGCTTCTGGCCAAGCTAGCGGTCAAGCTCAAAATTACGACTGGCAGCACGAGGATTTTAGTTTCTCAGTATCTTTTACTGGATTAGGAACTTTCCTTATTAGCCCTGGTCAATGGTTCAGTTCAGGTATTATCAAAACCTACCACAATCAATTACGAGCGAATTCCCCAGACTTTTTTGGAGAAGGTGGCTCACTAAGTTTGCTACCACAGTCTGTGATTGTTGGTTTTGAGCCACAGATTAAGTTAACTCTTAGTCAAGCAGACTATCAATCTGCTAAGAGTAGTTTTCAAGCTAGCGCAACTGCCTCAATTGGAGTTGGTCCTTTTCAGTTCGGCAGTGCCACATTCTCTACTAATGGCTCTAAATCAAATATAAGCTACGATGATAACTCTAATTCCATTACAATGGGTGGCAACAGTACATTGCCTATACTACTTGGTGTAATTAGCAATAAGCTGTAAATTCTGATTTAGAATAGGCAATCAATAAGAAAATTGATTGGATTAATCCAATCAATTTTTCTATCAACCATTAAAGGAATATATATTTATGTAAATTAACATAATCAATTTTTAATATTTAACAAGTAATTGATTTATTTTTTTATGAATTTTTGTATAAAAAGAAGACATTTATTAAAAATAACAACCTTCATTGTAGTAACGGCAACTCTGAATAAATTTGATAAGATTTTTAATAGTCGAGAAAAAAAAGTTTTAGCTCAAGATATACATTGCCAATTAATTGATCGGCTTTGGGAAAATTATACAAACGTTATTGAGTGTATATCTATAAGTAGTAACTTTAACAACAACGAACAATTATTTACGCTTACAGCCCCAATTATAGCAGTTGATTTTGCTAATAAAGATGTTGGAGTTAGTAACCGTAATATTTACAATCTCGGTAATAGTGTTCCAGCATGGAGTAGAAATTACATCCCTAAAAGCGACTTTTTAACAAGTTATAGGCTGTTTTTGGATTGTATTGATTTAACACCCAATACTGATTCTAATAAGAATAAATTTAGTTATAATGCTAGGGAGAACCTGGACAAATTTTACGTGAATCTTATCAATGCCTATGACAAGGATAATATACCTAAAAATTCTGTTTTTATAAAAAAAATAGAGCATGAAATACATAAAATAAAATATAACAAATACGGTTCGGTGTATCAAATTATTGAAGAAGCAAGGCAAAAGTGCAATTTAGCTTTAAATTCAAGCCAGCAAAATCTTTATAATATGCCTGTTTCTATTACTTTTAGTCCCCCAGCAGGAAGTCAGGGAGTCAGTGAACCCCCAGTTAAAACTTTTATGCCTGCGTATTTTCTGTCTGGATTTCTAAAAAGATATGAAGAATGGCAATCATTAAGTGTTAATTCTAAAAAAGAAGTTTCAATTATAATTGATAATGACACTCAATCTATTTGCTGGAATCAAGAAAAGTATCGATCTATTATATTTCCTGAATCTGCTATTACTTTGAATAAAGTTAGTCAAAAAGAACAAGATTGTAAAATTAAATTTTTAAAGATGAAAGTTGAATTCACAGGATTAGGAATTTTTCAAATAAAGCCAGGTGATTGGTTTGATCCAAGTATTGTTATGATGTTTAAAGACAGACTTATAAAGGGGTCTCCCCTTTTTTTTGGACAAAATGGTTTGATGGGTTTACTACCATCTAATGTAGTTATTGGCTTTGAGCCAAGCATTACTATCTTATTCGACAAGCAACACTACACAGCTGTTAAAGAAGCTTACAATGATTATATAAATCAACTAGGCTCTAAAACTTATTTTAAAAAGATTGATATTTCATCTTTAATTGGCAATTATAAAGCAGTTGTTTCTTTTGATGATGAGTCTCATCTTATAAAGATTGTAATTAATAGCACAGTGCCTGTAATGCTTGCCTTAATCAGCACCAAGTTATAATTCATATTTGTTATCCTAAAACTTAGGGAACTTTTTATTATTGAAATATTCACTAATATTTTCGGAATTAGCATTTTTTGGCAGGTGAATACAGAGCGATCGCCTTTTTTGTTTTGTCCCTAGTGCGATCGCTCTCTGCTAGCCTCTATTATGGGGACTACTATAGTCGATTTACACTCATCTGAGTCCCAATTACATCACCAAAATAACTCCGATACAACTGACAACGCGGCTCTACCTCATTCGCCGCCAGCTTCACCAAACCCATACTCTGCAACTGATAAGCAGGTATAGTTTCCAATCTCACAGGCTTACTAGAAGTAATCACCGTTTGAAAAGCTGACATCAATTTTGGCTCTTGTTGCAAACTCAACCAATATTCCCGCAAATGATGACGATAAATACCCGCATCTGTTGTCGCTTCTGCTAACAGTTGTTCAAGGGTAATATCAGGATAACTTTTCAGGTGAGAAAATGCCTGCTGCAACAAATAAGGATGACCACCTACCAATTTCATTAAGGGGTCTACTAACGATGAATCTCCTGATAATCCATATTGTTTTGCAAATACCTGCACCTGCTCTTTAGTGAATTCTGGCAACTCAATAGGTAAGCCTATATTAAAGGGTGACTGATTAATATTCAGGCGGATATAAACATCAGTGGAATGGGCAATAACCAATCGCAATTTTTTCCAGTTTTGGCGACCTCTGGCTTTCTCATACCAAGAACGCAACAAACCAAAAAAGTCTTCGTAAACTTCAGGATAAGGGAAAAGCGCATCCACATGATCTAAGCAGAGAACAAAGGGGGTATCTGCATCAGCCAAGAGATATTCCTCTAAATAAGTTGTGCAGCTTACCTTCGCACCCATACCCTCTTCATCCCAATATTTATCTATCTGACTGGATAAGTGCAATTCTCGACTGATATTGAGACAGAACCAACGCAAAAATTTATTCAGGTTGGTAAGATGAGTCTTCCTATCTGCCATCTCCAAACTTAAATTAACTGTGCGATATCCTCGCTTTGCTAATTTAGCCAATACCCGCTCCATCAAATAGGTTTTACCCATGAATTTTGGGGCTTTGATCCGAACAAGAGAACCAGGTTGTAATAGAGTTTCATAACATAGCGATTCTAGAGGATATCGCTCTATATACAATTCTGGATTTAGCAACTCTTGTTTCAGATTGTAATTTTCTTGTGCAGTTGTAAGAGTCACTGATTCTGGAGTTGCTAAGTAAGATGGAGATGTGGATTTATTTTCCCAACTCCGTTTCAAAGCTTCCTTAAAATTACTTTTTTTGACTCTTTCTCCTAGCGCATCTGTTAGTAAATCCCAAAGTTTTGGTGCAACATCTTGACTGATATAACTTGTCGCATATTGATGTTTAGCGGCAATTTGATCGTATGCGTATCGTTCCCAAGCTCCTTTAAGAACAATGATTTCAATGTCACTTAACTTTCTACAGAACTTGGCGAAAACTGCTTGGTTAGCAATTTTAATTGCTTCATTTAAGTCAAAATACATAATCGTCAAAAATGAATTTTTGCTAATGGGGAATAAAGGACAGGACTTACGCAAGATGTGACCGAAAACCTGATTCTTGCGTAGCGGTAATTCATGAATTACCGCTACTTTCGTTATGTTTTGCGTAAGTCCTAAAGGATCAGGACTAGAAAATAGAGATTTTCATGTTTGATAGTGGGTTTTTCCCATGAGGGATTAACTTGAAAATAGTTACTAGTACAGCGTTTCATAAATTCGTGCTGTTTTGGTTCGTAATTGCGCTTTAGCGCTAACGCACAACTATGAACAATTGACTTTATTTTGATTTCTTCCCGAATTTGTCAAACCCTGTACTCAGGTTTTACATCTAGCTTCACGAATACATGGTATGAGTGAACATCACTAGTCTGTAGCCTATAGTTGTTCGTCCCATTTTTCTCAATTTTGGTGTACGTACTTCATAATAGCTAATTATGCTACAGCTAATATGGTTTTCTACTTAATCAACAACCCTGATGATATCAATTATTTTACTTCTAGACTAAAAACTGAACTCAATACTATTAACTTCAGAACTTGTCGATACAGTTCCAGAATTTTAGTTTTAGTAACTTTATATTACATTAATTTTGATCATGCGATCGCATATTTTCCTTAAATGTCCTAGTTCCTCTTGCTCTGACAATTTATATAATTTTTATTTATATTTTTAGGAGTAATAAGGCTATTTATATAAAAAAAATAAATTATTTAGGTAAAACAATTTCCCAATTTTTTTCATAAGTAGGGTATGTGAGTCTGGCGATTTTTATCGACTCATTACATAAAAAACTATAAGAATTAATGATTAAACTTGTGGTATAATATTCTATATATTATCTTCAATCCAACTGTCGTTAAAAATCAATTCGTAAATCCGGTTGTGGATTTTTAAATACCCTTGTTGCTTAATCAATAAGCCTGATAATATCAATTCCCTCGCTTCAGGGCTATCAACTGCACCCAGTTGTTTTAACCGTAAAACTTGTTGGTATAGTGCCAATAATTTACTAGTTTGGCACTCTCCTTTGAGGATGCGATCGCTTATCGTCCGGAAATGCTCTGGTTCGTCTTGGGCTTCCCAATTTTCGATGATATTTGTGTGGATTAAATTCTCCACCCATGCTTTTTCAGTTTTCTGGGGGACAGAAGATGAGAAACAACGGATCATCTGGCAAATCTTTTGAGTTAAAAACGGTTGTCCGTTAGTCCAGAACAAGACTTCGTTCAGCACTGCTTGCGGGTTGCTCACTTTGTCTGCGAGTCCTTGCAGCAAGGGTTGGGCTTCGTGTTGCTGGAAGCCATGCAGTTGAATTGCCTGACCAATATTAAACGGTGTTCGGCGATAATCAGTAATTAAATCATGAGGAGTGGCAACACCAAATAAGGCAAAAGATAACCTTTTATATTGGGAATTAATATTACGCTGGTTATAACAAGAGCGAATTAGCGCAAAGAAGTCATTAACTGCAAAATCTAAACCTAAAACACTATCAATTTCATCTAAAAAGATGACTATCTTTGGTTGCGTATCCTCCGGCGATTTGACTTGAGTTAATAAAACTTCTTCAAAAAATCGACTTAATCGCTGTATAGGAGAAAGATCCAATTGTTCTTGCCACCAAACTTTTAAATTTACTTTGTCTAGTAGGTCAAAACCTTGCCATAATTCCACAATTAATCCCTTATACCATTGTTCCGGGGTAATGTTTTCGTTGCCGATTCGTGTCATATCGATGGCGGCACAACAAAAACCCTTTTGTTGTAAATAGTGCATCATTCTTACCATCAAACTTGATTTACCCATCTGTCGGGTATTTAAAATGTAACAAAAATTGCCATTTTTCAATGCTTTGTAGAGGTGTCTGTCGGCGGAACGCACTACATAAGTAGGCGCATCAATTGGCAAGCTACCACCTACTTGATAATCATAGTTTGAAGCTTGTTCGCCACTTTTCAGCAACGAATTTTCAAATTCTAATTTAGCTTGAGTGGCTTTGAGAATTTCCAGTGTTTTTGATAGTTCTTGGGTACGTTCTTCTACTTTTTGTTCCAGAGTGGCGTAGAGACGAGAATTTTCAATAGAGATTGCAGCTTGGCTAGATAGGATATTTAAAACTTGGACGCGAGCTGGTGTAAATGCGCCCGTTGTGAGATTATTTTCTAAATATAAAATGCCGCTTAGTTTCCCTTGAGTGAGTAGGGGAGTGCAGAGAATTGATTTGGGTTGAGTGGCAATAATGTAGGGATCGCTGATAAACTGTTCGTCATTAGTAGCATCATTAATAACTACATTTTCCTGGCTGTGGGCAACATAGTTGATGATAGCCACAGATAGCAATGGTGTCTGAGTGGAGGTATCTGGGGAATATACGGGGATTGATTGTAGTATGGTAACATCATCGGTGTCTAATGAGGCGATCGCTTCAATCACCCATGTATCTTGAGAACGCAGCAGCAAAAAGCCTTTTTCAGCGCCAGCATTCTCTATCACGATCTTCATTAATTTTGCCAGCAACTTGCTCAATACAATTTCTTCAGCTAAAGCTTGAGATGCTTTAGTTACAGTTGTTAAATCCAGGAATTCTCCATCACTTTCTGTTGTAGATGTAGTTGTACTGAAGCGTTTAACTAGACCTTGCTCGACAGTTCCTATAAAATATTGTGGATATTCCTGTTCTAATTGTTTAACTTTGGCTTTAGCTCCCCAGCGAGCATAACAGTGATGGGAATTTCTGAGATATAACTGACCAATTTCTTCCCGTCCCAGATATAAATAAAATTCTGCTGCTCTTTCATAAGCTAGTGCTTCTTCTTGGATAAATTCATATTTTTTAGCACCTTTAATAGCTCGTTCATAGAGTTCTTCTGCTTGCCAATATTGACCTAAAATACGTGCTTTTTCTGCTGCGACTAAATCATACTTATGTTGAAAATTGGCGGGACAATTACTAGCCCATATTTTCATACTCTCTTGATTTTTATCTATTTGCTCAATAAACTCCTTTTGCTGATTGATTTCACAAGAATTATATTGAGCAATTAAAGACAGAGAAAAGTAGAAATTATGCTGTGGAGCATGTAAAAATACACTACAAGCTTTCACATATTTTTCTGCATTACTTGCGTTAGCAGCAGCCTGTATATAATTTTTAAAAAAATAACAGCCAATTGTTATAACAAGATATTTAATAAATAATAACCATTCGTTATTATTTTGCGTTAAATTTTCCAAATATATATTTTCTTTACTTATTAACTCTCCGACGATACTTTGACATATTTTAATATAATTAAGTGAATATTTTTGCCGTAATTTCAATATATGTCTGGTATATTTCGTATAACTTTGCTCTACATCATTTAAATTATCTCCTCTAAAGAACTGGATAAGACAATAATCGATAGCTGTATAACTAGCGTATTCATAGTCTCCTGTGTCTATACCTATTTGAAATGCTTTGAGCAATTTTTCTTCTACAATTCTATTTTGAATAGATTCTTTCCAATGCCATAATGAAAAATAGTAAACATGCGCTACCAAGGCTTCTAATTTAAGGATATTAAATTTTGTAAGTAGTTTTATAGACAGATTACCAAACTCAAATCCTAAATCATTATCTCCCCTTAAACATAAAATCATTCCATAAAGAATATATATGCTAGGAGATTGAGAAGGATTTCCATATTGAAGACAGAGATGTACCTGAGTTAATATAACTAAAATGAATAAGGAAAAATTTATGGTAATTGTAGCAGTAATCATCTGCTGTAGTATTGATACTATTGCAGTATGCTCTAACTCATTCATTAAATGAAAATTAATTAAATCTTTAATATTTATATTATTTAATAATAAATTTATATCTTTTTGTTTTTGATTAATTTCTTTTTCTATCGCAGCTGCTTCTATTGGCAAATATATTCCTAATTCTGCTAAAGCTTTTTGCCCAGTATCTATAATTTTTTCTGGTTGTAATTGAGCATAGTACGACAAGTTAATTATTTGGTATACTTTTACCTTTTCGAGATTGTATTTAGCATATTTAAGAATAGTTTTAGATAAGTATTCTACTTGTTCAAATTTTGTAGTTAAAGCAAGAGCTTCTAAATATTCTATATATATTTCAATAGTTAATGCATATTCATCTTCCCAACTATTTAAGCTTAATGCTTTTACTCCATTTTCTAAATATTTCAAAGCTGATTCATAAGCTGTTGACAGCTTAGCTTTTTTTCCTGCATGAAGATTTAATCTGGCTAACTCATTTTTCTCTAGTTGGTCGCCGATCAAATCCATTCCTTCATTGAGTTGGTTAACGATATTAAAAATATTTTCTGCCAATTCATATTGTTGAGTGTTTTGCAATAAATGACGACCTATTTGGAGATGAACTGCTTTTTTAGCATCTTCCTGAATTAGACTATAAGCTGCTTGTTGAACTTTATCATGTAAAAATTTATAAGGTACAAATTTCGGATATTTTGGGATAAAATTAGAGGATACATTGACAGTAGCATTTAAAACTTCTTCCTGACTCCATAGTAAAGGTACTTTATAATCATTACTTAATGGAATAATCAATCCTTCTTTAAGGGCTGGTTGTAATTCTTGAGAAGTAACAGTTTGAGATTTTTTATTGACGAGCGAAAGAATTTCTAAGGTGAATTTATTTCCTATACAAGCAGCTAATTTCAAAATATTCTGAGTATTTTTATCTAGAATTTTAATTTTGTTCACCATTAAATCAACTATGTTATCAGTTATTGCTACTCCTTGGATTTGCTCAATATCCCAATGCCAAAACACATTCTTACTAGGTTGAAAAACTAATAATTTTTCTTGATGAAGTTTTTGCATTAATTGATTTACAAAAAATGAATTACCTCCTGTTTTTTTATTTACTAAATCTGCTAAAGGTTTTACGTGTTCTGTTGAACAATTTAAAGTATCAGCTATCAATTGGTTAATATGGGTTATTTTTAAAGGTTGAAGCATGATTTGATTGATTTTCGCATCTGCCTTTTGAATTTTATCTAAGGTGTACATTAAAGGATGAGTAGGACTAACTTCATTATTACGGTATGCTCCTACAATCAATAAATAGTGAATATCACAATTAGTTATTAATGACTGAATCAAATTTAAAGATTGTAAATCTGCCCATTGTAAATCATCTAGGAAGATGACTAACGGATGTTCTTTTTGGCTAAAAATGCTAATAAATCTTTCAAAGAATAAATTGAAACGATTTTGTGCTTCATTGGCTCCTGTTTGCTCAATAGGTGTCTGTTTCCCAATAATTTTTTCCAACTCAGGAATTAGATCAATGATAATTTGAGCGTTATCTCCTAAAGCTTGTAAAATTTTCTCTTTCCAAGTTTGGAACAACTTTTTTGATTCACTCAAAAGTTGACGGATTAAGTCTTGAAAAGCCTGGGTGATTGCTGCATAGGGAATATCTCTTTGCAACTGGTCAAATTTACCATGAATGAAATATCCTTGTTTAAGGGTAATAGGTTTGTGAATTTCGTTAACTAAGGCGGTTTTGCCAATACCTGAATAACCAGAAACCAGTATCATCTCAGTAGTACCTTGGCTGACTCGCTCAAAGATAGTTAAGAGTTGAGTGATTTCCTGTTCTCGTCCATAGAGTTTTTGCGGAATACGAAACTTATCGGAAATATCCTGACTACCCAAAGAAAATGGAGAGATTTCTTCTAGAGTTTTTAATTGCTGTAGACACATTTCTAAATCTGCTGTGATTCCCCAAGCACTTTGATACCGTTCTTCTGGGGTTTTAGCCAATAATTTCATGACAATATTAGATACTGTCACAGGAATTGAAGAAATTAATTCATGAGGTGTTTTTGGCTGTTGCGCGAGATGACAATGGATTAATTCTATCGGGTCATCCGTTGTGAAAGGAAGTTGATGAGTAAATAGTTCATATAAAGTCACCCCTAGAGAATAAAAATCACTGCGGTAATCTATACCCCTATTCATTCTCCCAGTTTGCTCTGGAGCAATATAAGCTAATGTTCCTTCTAATTGATTGATGTTGCAAAGCACTTGATTTTCTTGGGATAAACGGGTAGAAATCCCAAAGTCAATTATTTTGAGTTGTTCAGTTGTGCGATTATATACAATGTTGGAGGGGTTAATGTCTTTGTGGATAATGTTAGCAGTATGAATAGTTGCTAAACTCTCAGTAGTCTTGATAGCAATAGTTAGAAATTCTTCTAAGGTAAAGTAATGTTTGGATATTAATAGATTTAAAGATTGTCCACCGAAATCTTCCACTATCATTACTAAACTATTTTGATACCGAAGTAAGTCATAAGTTTTGATAATTTTATCATCATTTAATGTACGAGTGATTTCATATTCTTGTTTATATCGGCTTAGTTCTGAAGGTGTAGGGTAATTTTCTTTAAGTATTTTCAGAATAATCTGTTGATTTTTCGGCTGAAAAATGCCTCGATAAACTAGTGAGTTGTTACTTTCATATATTTTTTCATGTGTTTGATATTCTGCTATTTTTAGCATAATTTTTGCAACTATTAATTTGTTATTTTTGTTTTTTAGTGGTTTTTAGTAGCTGAAAAATTTGATTAAATTATTTTCTAGATATTTCATTCATCTAGCTTTTTAGAGTTTATTTTCCGGTAAATTTCTGTAATTGTAGTTGTGAAAATTGCGTATTCTTGTGCAGTAGATGTTGTTATTACTTGTGACATCCATGTATCACAGTTTTTACATATATGTCTATTTTCTAACTGATTAAGTATTAAATCTTGTCTGAGTTTGTTAAATAAATCTCCACACCAAATACTTTCCAATGTTTGTTCATTATAATTGCCTAAATTTTCAATATTATTCTCAAACCCAAGTCTAAACAAGGTTTCAATACAGTAGTATATTTTACCGTCAGGTAAAACTGTAATTTCCGTGAAAGGAAACAAACAAGGCCAGCGTCCACCTGCTTTTTGTCTGTAATATTGCAGTGTAATATTACCAGTTTGATTCATGGTTTCCAGACGCATATTATTTTCTTTATACTCGGCAAGGTTCAAGATAAAAATACTATTTATTTTTGATAACCAATACTCTCGAAACTGTTGTTCTTCTTCGATAGTTACGTCTTTATTTCTCACAAAAGACGTTCTAATTTCACAGTCAATATTCAATTGCTCTTGAAGGTTAATAAAATTAAGAACATTAGATATAACTCTATTGAAATCGGCTCCCCTAACTTTTCGATACGTATCTGAAGTAGCAGCATCAATACTAATATCAATACTAGTTAAGCCAGCTTCCAATAATGCTTGAGAACAAGTCTGATCTAACAGTTGTCCATTAGTTGTGATATGAACTCTGGGAACTCCTTGCTGTCTACAGAGTTGAATAAACTCCACAAGTTGAGGATGAAGTATTGGCTCTTCAATGCTGCCAATTAAAATGCTAATTTTTGCTTCTCCACATTCTTTGGCTAACTTCTGCATCATCTCCCAAGACATTGCTTTCTTAGCTTTGAAGAAGTCTGTGCTATGAGTTGGTTTTAACTCTGCACTGTGATAAGGACACATAACGCATTTTAGATTACAAGTATTCCCCACAATCACTCTCACATAGGAGGGTTTGACTGCTACTCCATAATAGTTAGCAAAGTAATGTAGCTGCTCATCAATATCAGTTTGCGAAACAAGAGTATAAGATATTTTGGGAAACCCTTTTTCTTGATTTTGAATTACAAATGTTTGGCGTAAATGTTCCCAGATATGACTTAATTCTTGCGGATATAAATATGCCAGTATGGGATAAGAGGGTAAACCTAATTCTGATGCGACTGGTAAGATAGGTTGAAAAGCTATGATTTTTTTGGTCATTTTTACTGTTCTTAACAGTTTTTCTATACTTTTTGGATGTAAGGGAACATTGTGAGTGGGAATCTCAAGTATCATTTCTGGTATTTCCCAATCACAGTTTTTAATATTTGGTAGAAGTCTCTGAGGATCTTTAATAATCATAATTATTTATATAGAGTAAATTTTAATACTTAATAAGCATTATGAAAATTATGTTCATAATACCCTGAAACCAGTTTCACTAAGTAAGCTGATAAGTATGGAATGGGCAATAATCACTATATTGCCCTTACTAGTTATTCAACCTAACAAGCTTAATACTCAAAATTAAAACTTTTTGATGATTTCATTTAAGTACAGGTTGTAGGAATATAAGGGTTTGGTGAACAGTAAGGCCATTCATTAGAAGGAGACTGTATCCAGTCTTGCAAATCTTTTTGACTGAGTGGTGCAGTTTTATCAGATTCATCATCTGAAATAAAAGGACGTGGAGGATAGGGAATGTGGCAAATCAAGTAGTTTCCCTTGTCGCGCTGAATATCTGAAATATAACCTTCAAAAGCATCATATATGACTTTTGTACCCCAATATTTCTTATATGATGGCTTGAATATGGGAAGAAAGTCTTTTTGCTCTCCAAAGGCTTTCAATAGCAACTTATATGCTTCCTGATGCTCGTCGTGAGCAAATAACAGGTCATCAACTTTCTTATGAGGGTCTGTGAAGTATTTACTTAAAGCTACCGCAGTTGGACTATTTTTATGCAGCCATATATAAGCAATAACTTGAGAAAGTTTTTTACTCATTCGCAATAGTTCGTCCACTACTATTACATCTTTAACTTCGGAATTCTCACTATGTAGCTGATTATGCAACAACAGAAAGTTTCTAGTTCCAAACACGATGATTCTCCTTGGATGATTTCGTAAATTTTCTTGAGCAAAGTGGCAATATTTATTTGTTTTTAGATATATACAAAACAGTTGAGTTAATTTTGGATAATCGAAAACAAATATTAGATTTATGTGCAGTAATAGAACCTAGCCGGATTATCCCAAACAATCTTTTGCACTGTTTCTGGAGATAACTGCGCCTCAAGCTTTACGAGTTTGTTCACAATGTCTGGCTGATGATCCATGTGAGGGTAATCGGAACCAAAGATTAAGTTATCAGTACCGATGTAATCGATAATTTGAGGTAAGTAAGGTTCAGAAGGGTCAATTGCTACAAAACACTGACGGCGGAAATACTCTGATGGTCGTATTTTCACATGATTACTAACCTCCCAATGTAAATTTTTGTACTCTTCATCCAGTCGCCAAAGCCAGTAAGGAAGCCAGCCGCAACCAGACTCTAGAAAAGCTACTCTCAAGCGCGGGTGACGTTCTAAGACTCCGCCTTCAATTAACGCTAACAAGGCCATCATTTGTTCCATCGGATGGGAACAAGCGTGCATGGCAAAACGAGTGTGAAACCTATCTGCGCCTATAGTTGGTAACCGGCTATGAGTTCCTTCGTGAATTCCTACGGCGATATCTAACTCCTCGCAGGCTGTCCAAAATGGTTCATAAATGCGATCGCTCAATAGCCTCCCTTTAACAGGGTTGGGGCGTAAAAAGACAGCTTTCCAGCCAAAATCGGCGATGCGATGTAATTCTGATACCATTTGCTCTGGTGCATGAAGATTAATTGCGCCTACGCCTTTCAATTTATCTGGAGCATAGCTACAAAATTCTTCATATAACCAAGTGTTATAGGCATGGGTAAAGCCTCCGACAACTGCTGCTGGCATACTATCAATGGCAAATAGCCACAGTCCATAAGTTGGATAAATAAAGGCGATATCAATCCCCATCTGTACCATTGCTTGGAGGTGAGATTCTACATCGTAGCGATGAAAATAAGCATGGGGATGAGCCTGGATCATCTGCCGATTACCTTCTTCCCGCACTTGCTGGGATATTTTTTGGGCAATGTCTTCCCCTTGAATTTTCATGTCTGCTGAGGGTGCAAACTGCTTAAATTCAGGGGCGAGGTACTTAGCCCACATCTGCGGAGGCTCAATCACATGGGAATCGGCATCAATAATTTTGTATCCATGCAGCATAGTTATACCAATTCGTAATTCGTAATACTTCGACTTCTGGTGCGTCTGCTACGCTCAGTACAAGTTCGTAATTCGTAATTAAGAAAGACAGATATGGTCTGAGTTTTGGGGTTTGAATGTGTTAGCGGATTTAAGATAATTGGTATTAAATTTATCGAACTCCTATTTGATTGTGTGAAAAAACTCCGTAGCTTATTGTCTAAGTAAGTCGGTAATTGCACCAAACTATGTACTTTACGTAAATAGCCTTGAAACCCTTACCAATGACAAAGGACAAATGACAAAGCGCAAAGTCGGAGCGGAGGTTTCCTCCGATCAGAACTTTGTAAGAGAGGACAAATGCAAATGACAGCCCTGACTAGTTATTTTTAAATGCACCGCCCTACTTAAATGTAAATTACATCCACATGGGATAAGGGTTTAGTTGTTCTTCTGTGAGAGGTTGTTGCAACCAACCCATTTTTACGGGAACATCATAAAGCCTGCCTGAACCTAAACGTTTCCACATATGGCGCATTCCCGGTACAATTACTTTGGCTACTCTCAGTCCAATATCGGGGCGAGTCTGATCGAGAACGAGCATTTCTAGACCATTTTTCTCCACGATTTGTTGGCAAAGTTTGACATCTTCTAGGAGGTCGTGACTTGCCATTTGGGGATAATCTGCATAGACTCTAGGGACGGTTTGGCGATCGGGAATTAGTAATGGTTGATTTGAGACTTTCGCAGATTTCCACCAAGCGATCGCTAGGGAATCCGCAGATAATGGATATTGAGTATTACCCTCTGCGTTGGCTGGCAACACGCTCGGTAGAATTTGGTTAACCTCGGTTAAAGCTCGACTAATAGCCAGCTTTGGATCAAAATGAGCGCCATACCCGAGGATAATATCTTCTACTTCTTTATCCGTTCTGCGACTAATCGCAGCAAAGGCAGGAATATTGAGATCATTAGTAATATCTAACACCCACAATTGCCTGTCAATAGCTTGATAATATTTGTTCAAATTTGCAAAGTAAGGCTCACGAAAACTCTCTAAATCTACCTGAGGTTTGGAGAGGCTATTATACCACCACAAGGCCACACAATCTCGTTCAACTAATTCCATAAATCCCTGGAGAATAGCTTCTTCGAGGGTATTACCTGCCGCACAGCCATTGGAATCAGCCCAACAGTCTGGTTCATTTTGGGGATAGCCATAATAGCAGTAAGCTGTTGGTAGATATTTGAATTCCTGGTGAGTTAAAGACCAAACTGGTGTCCAATCTATTTCTCTTTCTATATCAAAAGGTGGGGGAACTTTTTGAAACCAACCTTGACACTCAGCATTCCATTGTTCCCGATCTTGATATTGCTTTTGGCTAAAATTCATACAAGCATTGGGATGAATTGCTTTGTCTCCCAGCTGTTGGTAGCTGCTTTTGTGTCTGATTTCATCTCCTTGAAATACCCCAGAATATCTCTCAATTGCTTCACAAAAACCGCTAGCCCTTGCTTGAATATCTGTCCTACCTTTGCCGGCACTTCTACCACCAATGTTTTGCCGTAAGCTGTTTAAATCATCAAAGATGCTGTGAAAATGATGCTTGGCAATATATGTATGGGTAAAGCCATTGCTTGGTATTTTGCTCAATTCGCGGACAATACCTGTAATCGGACTAATATGATGTTGATATTTGCTTAAAGTTTCTTGGGGTGAACAAGCCCGATGTCCTCCATCTGTGATAAAAGTTTTTTGGTGGTGTCCTAAAACAACGGGTAGGGGTTGCTTTTCTAATGTGTTGAATTGTTCTTTGCAACTAGGACATTGGGGACGCTTGACAAGGATATGTTCTTGGGTTTGCAGAGTCAAGGTATCATAGGTGATGAGAGTCCCTGCTAATCGTTGATGTTCCCCTTGGACAAGCCACTTAAAAATCTCTGTCGCCGCCATTCCTAATGCTGTTTGTACTGTAGAAGCGAGAAATCCTAGAGGAGGGGATAGAGAAATTTGTTTGTGCCTGTGAATGAAACTGGCAATTGGTCTATTATTTCTTAAGCGATGTGCTAGACATTCCCAGCATCCGGTTTTGTGGGGATGAAATATCGGCCCTATCCACGGGACTGTTCCTAGAGGGTTGACTAGCATCCAGGGCGATTGGGACTTTAAGGCTTGGTGATTAAATTCTGCTAGCTGGGGGTGGAGGTAGTCGTCGGTTAAAACTACGGTGATATCGCCAATATCTGCTAGTTGAATATCTAGGGCTTTGAGGATGGCGATCAAGTCATCGGTGGGAAGAGAACCACAGGCTTTGACGGCGACTGTAGTTGATTGCAACCGTTGCGCAGCTAGTATGGGCGCTATATTCAGATGATGGCAAAAGATGGCTAAGCTCGATCGCAGTGAATTATCTTGTTCCACCAGATAACCCTGTTGTTGCATCTGGAATAGAGCATATTGAGTCTTGATACTGACATCAAGAAGACTTTGGAAAAACTCAGCCTGTTCCAAAGAATATTTTTGTTCTTGCAGTAATTCCAATTGAATTATATCAATAATTTCGTCAACGCTATAATGGTTTTCTTGTAGTAAAGAAGCTATCCGACAAGAAAGGCGATCGCTTAACAAAATTCCCTCTCGCTCGGATAAGAGAAATACTTGGTCTACTTCTAGGGTTTCAACAGAGTAAGAAGGTTTAAAATGCAGTTTGCTAATCATTTTGTTGGTTTGATGGAAGTAGTAGCGGAGTTTCGCCCGTCAACAGAAGCTAGGGACTAGCAGAAAAGGATTTCCGTATACTTGTGGTGGGTGCGTTCGTCGTACTCCTAGGTTGAAGCAAGCTACGCGTAGCGGACGCACCAGAAGACGTTGCTACCCCTAGGCTTAAGCAAGCTGGCAAGAGCGTCTCGGACAGGAGAAGGCATCGCTAAATCCTCAATTTAACATTTACAGCGTATTTCAGGTAAATGAGGTACGCTCTTAGGGGCATGGCACTGCCATGCCCTGATAATTATCTGTACCTCACCAACTTGCAATCTGCTGTATCCTATAAATAAGCTATTAGTAATCCAGATATCCCAAATATAAATAATAGTAATTAAGTAAAAAACTGCAATTATACATAACTATGTAAATCAACTTCAATGAGGCTCAAATCCTCTATATTTCTGACTTGTGCCTCACTGCGACACTTCGACAAGTTCCCTTCTCTCCGAGAGGCTGCGCCAACGACAGGCTCAGGGCGGCGCAGTGCATCGCTACGCTTAGTGACCACATGTCTTCTGCCTAATCTCAAATAAAAATATTTACCTCTACTTAGTTAATAATTACTTAACTTACATAAATCTTGAAATAATTAACCTGACTACATTCTCTGATATTGCTCTGCCTTGAGAGTGATTTTATCACCAATAAATCTGAATTCAATTTCATTCTTCAGATTGATGTAAGCCTGAAAAAATCAAGATAAAAATAAACTATCGACCTCAGGTGAAGAATCTAAAACTTCCAACCAAATGTATTTGTTGAGTAATAATTATATATTAATTCATTATTCAGCTAATTACCAAAGAAGTCTATTTCTTCACTTGATGGATTGCCCAACCACTTTGAGATAGAGACTCAACTTAAAAATTGGGTTAAAAATTTAATCCAATCCAGACAGATGCTTCTCTTCTTTAGTGAATTACAAGTTCTGCGTTTTTGACGCTGTTATTGAGGAATGCAAATGAAAATTATTGCTTTGGTTTCAACTTTACTACGTCCAGTGCGTTTTCTAGTTATCGCCTTCACCTGTACACTATTATTTGTGTCTAATGCGTTTCCTGCTTTTGCAATTGAAAGCTATCAAAGTAATCCCGAAGAAGCCACTACACAACTTTTAGAAACTCAGCGTAAAACTGATGAAGTAGGCAGATCAAACCCCCCAGGATTGAAAAAAGTTCAAGAAGAATCAAATAAAGGGCTGAATGAAGTTCAGGGAGATGCAGATATCGACAAGATGAAGCGTCCTAGCAATTCCACGAGTGCAACTTCCGTAGAAGACGAGGTAGAAAACTTCCTAGAAAAAGTAACAGGTAAAAAGTAAGCAGAATTGATACTACCTGCGGCCAGTTGCGGTAAATTTACATAGGTTGTTCTTTGTCATTAGTTATTTGTATTAACAAAGGACTAATGACAGTCTTCACAAATGTTGCAGTAGAGGCATCTTGATTCCAGACAATAGTCAAGATGTCTCTTGCTATAGATATCAAATATAAATAAAATACTTGATTATTGTATATTGCCACCTGTAACTCGTTTATATACGGTTAAGAATTAAAATGCTAATAATTATTGATAACTCACCATCCATCTATTAGCATAAAAACCAAATTAATAACGTAAATTTTAATATATTTTATTATCTTTCTATAGACTGATGTATGTTGGTGATTAAATTTGGAAACTTAGTAAATAAGTTAGCCAAGAGAGAGCAAGTAATGCCAAAAATCAACATAGGGTTAACAGAACAACAGCGTCAAGGTGTGATTAATCTGTTAAATCAAGATTTAGCAGATGCCTACGTGTTGTTAGTTAAAACCAAAAAATATCACTGGGATGTTGTCGGGCCTCAGTTTCGTACCCTGCACCAGCTTTGGGAAGAACACTATGAAACACTGACTGTAAATATCGATGCTTTAGCAGAACGGATTCGGGCTTTGGGTGGTTACCCAGTAGGTACATTGGAGGGATTTCTCCAAATTGCTAGCCTCAAAGAACATGCAGGTCAAGTTCCCGCAGCCACAGAGATGGTGGCTAATTTAGTACAAGATCATGAACAGGTAATTCGTAACTTTAGGGAACATGTAGATCGGTCTGGTGAAGAGTTTCATGACCAAGGAACTGCTGACTTTTTAACTGGATTGATGGAACAACATGAAGAGATGGCTTGGATGCTGCGATCTTTTATTGAAGGACAGGCATTAGATCCCAGTAATAAAGCATCAGCAGCAGCAGACACTCAAACTCCTGTGGGTGTATAGCTTAGTCGCTAAAGCATAACATCTAACTTTAAATGGCAGTTTGTGGAAAAAAGAAATTTATCCGCAGCTGCCTATTTAATCTTTCATTTGTAAGAAAAAGATTCAAAGACTCAAGGAGAATCCAGTGGCATACACAGCAGAACGTACAATTTCATCTGTATTTAAAGAACAAAAGCAAGTTGATGATGTAATTCGCCGTTTACTAGATCGGGGTGTACCCAGAGATCATATTTCTGTATTGGGTAGAAACTTTCAATCAGAAACGAGAATTGCTGGTTTCATTACGAAGAAAGATGTGATTTTAGGCGGTTTGAGAACAGGGGCAATTTTTGGTTCTTTATTTGGTTCTTTTCTCGGCTTGCTGACAGGGGTAGGTGTACTGTTTATTCCCTTCGTCGGTCCGATTGTAGCAGCAGGCCCAATCAGTGCGGTATTGCTGGGGGCTGCAAGTGGTGCGATCGCAGGTAGCGCTGGTGCAGGATTGGTATCAGTTTTGACCGCTTTAGGAATGCCAGAAGATAAAGCCACAGTTTACCAAACCCGCTTACAAGCTGGCGAGTTTGTCTTAATGGCAGAAGTGCCGAGCGATCGCGGTGGAGAATTTCAATTATTATTAGAAAGCGCGGGTGGCGAAGAAATTCACACATCTGAGAAAATCCTCGCCCGTCCTTGTCCTGGCCCTTGTAACAGTCCAGAAGACTTATCTCCAGAGGTTCGTTCTCACCTGTCATCAGAAGCACAACGCACCTTCATTGAACGCTATAACGTAACACTCGCTGAAACCAGTGACGAGTTCACATCTGAACAAGCCGCTTGGGAAGCAGTGCGTCAGCAATTCGATGAAGATGAAAACGGTGTTTGGTCAAAAACTAAGGTAAACGTTTAATACCAGAATCTAACAAATGCATTTGTCGAGGCGGGGATACCCCGCCCTTGCTTGCGCGATCGCAAAACGGGGATTCGACAACAGCGATTATTCTAGCCCAACCAAAATTTCTCTATTGCTATACAATGCTATACAAAGGCGTTGTAGTATTTTTATATATATGCGCTTTTAATTACATTAACTCATACAATCTTTAAGTAAAAACACATAGAATCTTTAAGGGAAAATACTCCGTTCCATTTTATGCTACTGACAGTGAAAGATGTGGAGTATGTATGCGTTTTTCTCAGTTGGCGGCAATTGTTGGCGGTACAACAGCAGCTTTAGTATCGTTTGCACCGGTGCAGGCGGAAGCTGCTATTTTTCAAGTAGAATCTGGAGTGACCAGTATTTATCATGACTTGAGTTTTCTCAGTAGTATTGGGCTAAATTTGACAGGCAGCAATAATACTGTTGAACCCGTTAACAGCAATTTTATAGTTGGCTTCGGTATTATCCCGGATACCAACTTCACATTCAGCGATGTCAACGGTTTTACACCGATTTCAGGTACAATAAAACACGTTGGCACTGTTACCTTTAATAATCAAATTACTATTGGTAATTTTTTCATTGATTACGATCCAACACGTACCATCAACAATGGCAGCGGGCTAGTTCTCAAAGACACGGTTTCTCTCAATACGGTTTTGTTCGATTTGAGCATTCCCGAAACCGTGGCACTTGATAGCAAAGATTTGACTATTGCTAATGTTAAACTGCTCATTTCTCCAGAGTTTGCCAGTGTACTTGGCAACCCTAACTTAACAGGTGTGTTGGGTGGGACTGCACGAATTGATGCTAAAGTTGTCTCAGTTGCTGCGGTACCTGAACCAACAACTGTACCAGCGATTGTTGCAGCGGGTGTGGCTCTGTTGGCAACCAAGAGTGTGACCAAATTTAAGAAAAACCGCGTGCTTTAACCGCACAGTTTGATGCTATCATCCATTGACATCTTGCAGTCCATCAAAATTAATGTGGTGGAGTAAGTAGCCGTCATGAACTGCGTAGGACACATGGAAAAACTTCTGGTTCCCCTCCTCGCTTGCGGGGAGGGGTTAGGGGTGGGGTCTTATTTTCAAGTTAGCCCCTCATGAAAAAATTCCACAACCAAACATGAAAATCTCTCTTCTCTAACCCTGGTTCCCCTAGCCTCTAGGGCGTGTTTTCAAACTCATTTCTTGAATCAGGGGAGGAGGGGGAGAGGGGGAGACGCGGTGACGCGGAGAGCTTTTTGAACAAATTTTCACCGCGTCGCCGCGTCCCATTGTCCCGTTGTCAGCCTTATGTAGTTGCATTCGATACTTTGAAGACACGCCCTAGTCCCTAACCTCTATTTTCAATTTAGGTGATCGTCAATAAACATAACTACACTTTTGTCATTGCCCTAAGCGTTGGCGCAGCCTCTGGGACAGGAGAAGCTATGCCGTAGGCTTTACGCGAATGCGTCTCCCACAGAGGAGGTACGACATAAGCGCAGCCTTCAAGGGAGAGTAGCAATCGCAAGAGTTAGGTTTATTTGTGCCGACTTACTTACTAAGGCAATTTATAGCTAGCAACGCGGATAGTTAACTTACCTTGATGAGGATTTTGGCTAAATACAAATGCGCCTTCTTCCTTTTCATCACGAGATAAAAAGTCAATCTGTTGTTCTCCAGTTTCCGCAACTTTACCGTCAATTTCTAACTCGGCGATTATTTGCACTGATTCTGCTGTGTCTCCACCAGTATTCACGACTTCAAAAGGAATATAAAATTGTCCATTAATTTCGCGAATTGTTGGTTTATTGCTCACAGAGACAATTGGCGGTTGATTTTTGTCAGTTAACCAAGTGTATCCTACTAAGCTGACAATTACTGCCAAGATGAATGAAGCTACACTGAATGTCACCCACTCAGCAATGGAACGTTCTTGATGCTGGTTTTCTGTGTGATTCATATGGCTAACCTACCGGCTGCACCGCCAATAGTTGCAGGTAATCCCAGCATTAAGGTATGATCTAACCACATTGTCCAAGGGTCACTCCAAGTCAATTTTTGAAAGAACCACAACATCATCGCGCCTGCTAAAAGTGAAACCAAGTAGGACATAATGGTTTCGCTAGATGGTCGTTGGAAAATGCCTTTTTGCTGCCGACGTTTTTGCTGATCGGAAAAGCCTGCTTGAAAGACTATGCCATAGGAAATTATTAAGGATGTGGCAATAATTCCTAATTGCCAAGGAGGTGAAACTGTGGCTGCTAGCATGGGGATTTCATCTGTCGGCGCAATATTAAATGCAATCACAGTCGCACCAATTATCGTTGCACCTAAATCGGCGAAAGTGGCAGATAATTCACTTTTTGGTTTTTTAGTTTCATTACCTGTTCCATTATTGCCATCAGTATCTCCTAAAAATTGATTCGCTAATGCCACACCCAATGTAAAGGGTACACTTTCAAAGATGATTTTACCCAAAGCTTCTTTGAGAGGCGTTGCAATTGTTAATTCCTGTAAGAGAAACAGCACAAAGCTAGAACAAGCTAGCCCAATCGCGATCGCTTCTACAGTATCCATTGCAGCTTGGTTAGGACGCTTTCTATGTCTGCGTTTACGAAAGCCTTCCGTTTGATTGAGTAAGAATACGCCAATAAACATCAAAGCGATCGCTATCATCATTAGTTGCGGTTTTGCCAGTGAACCAATCCACCACACCTCCATTGTGTACAACAACGGAATCCCAAACAAAAACCCTCCACACGCACCTCTAATGATGTCATTAATCTCACTTCTCCAGATATTTTTCTGGCGGTTTTTGACCACTCCGATACTTTCCTTATACTGAAAATTTGGGTTTTTAATAACTATACTCCTAGGAAAAATATTTTATATATTATAAATATCATCCTTAGCTAATAATTATTGCAATATAACTTTAGGATTATTTATTATATATTTTTTGATATTACATCCACCTTGAGAATCAGTATATTGCCACCAACAAACTATCCCATGATAGATACGCCACCTCTAAGCATATTGTAGATTATTCTTGTCAATCAAAATTTAACCAAGTAAAACACACACCAAAAAACCATGAACATTGAAAAAAGAGTAGAAGCTACTGCTAAAAATATTGAAGGTAAAATTCAAGAAGTCATCGGTGAAGTAACCGGCAATCCAGCAGATAAAGCCGAAGGTAAAGCTAAGCAAGTTGATGCTCAAGTGACCCACACCACCGAAAATATCAAAGATGAACTTAAAAAAGCTATAGATTAAGTAGGGCTACACATTGAAACTACTGGCGGGGTTTATCCTTTTTCCTTTCGTCAGTTTGGTTCAATTGCCAACTTACTTAGTTCTCTAGGTCAAATATTTGGGTGCGATATTTAAAATTGAGAACTCCACTTCTGCATAGCAGATGGAGTTCTTTTTTAATGAGAAGTATAAAAGGTTAGTACAAAAGCTAACCATGAATTTGATTGTATTTAATTAATAACTGCTACGACCAGTTAATAAACCCCATAAGAAAATAGCAATTATTGCACCAATCACAGCAATAATTAAGCTAGGTATGCTGAGAGTTGCAGCAGCATATGTTGCTCCGCCTTTCCCTAAAATAGAAACTAAACTCCCGCCGATCAAAGCACCAATGATTCCTAAAACCATTGTGGCAATAATCCCACCACCCTGACGACCAGGGTAAATTGCTTTCGCTATAGCTCCGGCAATAATACCGAGAATTATCCAAGCAAGTAGGTTCATAATTTTTTGTTAAAAGCTTGAATTTAATTTTATTTATTTTGTACTATATTGCCTTCTATCCCAGGAAATAAATATAAAAAGTTAAGCAAAAATTTTATTCATATAAATACATATTAGTGAGCATATGTATTGAAAGTTATACTTTAGTTAAGTTTTTGCAAAATAGCAATCCTATATGATTTGTGAAAATTCGCGGCTTCTAGATCCCCGACTTCTTTGAAGAAGTCGGGGATCTAATTTTTCCTGATATCAAATTTGTTTACAACCCAGTTTAGACCAAACTTCCTGATCTACCTCTTGCGCTTCACCCGCTGCTGTATTTTGAAAAAGCACGGTGAAAGCACCAGCGCCTAAGCTATCTTGAGGAAAAAGTCGGTAACAAGGTATATTCGTTAAATGCGACTGGTAGTCAGATAAATGATTAATATGTAATGCCTGAAATTGGGGAAAGCGTTCTAAAAACCATTGGCAAACTTCCTCGTTTTCTTCAGGTGAGTAAGTACAAGTCATATAAGCAAGATAGCCTTGAGGTGCAACAATTTGCGCGGAGTTAGCGATAATCCGTTTTTGACGATTGGCACATTTATTAATATTAGTCGGGTGAAAACATCCGGGTGCTGTTTCACCTTTAGCTAGTAAAGATTGCCCTGTACAAGGAGCATCTACTAATACTAATTTACTGGATAATGGTATAGTTTCAGCAAAAATCTTAGAATCTCTATTCGCGACTAAACTGGGGTTGATATGGCAACGTTTTAAATTAGAAATTAGCATTCCTAAGCGTTTACCAATGACTTCATTACTAATCAGTAAATCAGGTTGCAAAGCTTTCCATGCAAAGACACTCTTTCCACCTGGCGCAGCGCACATATCAAAAATTAAATTCACAGGTTGCTCAATTGCTAACAAGGTAGTAGCCGCAAATACTGAAGAAAAATCTAGACAATAAAAATTTCCTTGGTCATGTAGCGGATGTTTACCAGGCTTTTCTCCTAAGTGTAAACGATCTACAAATTGCGGTTGCCAACTTGTTGGGGTTTCTACTGTAAAAGGAGAAGTTTCTGGTCTTTCTTGACACCAAAGAATGCAAGGAGAGAAAATTTGCGGATTAATTAACGCCTGAATAAATTTTTCTTGAATATCAGGATTTGCAAACAAACGCCGCGAGAGTTTAAGTAAGAGATTTGAAGGTTTTTCCATTGGGAAATCAAACTGTTATAGAAGAACAATGCCATGCCAGGGTTTGGCTGCATACTGAAAAATAATGACCGCCATTCTAATCATCGCCAAGTGCTACCTGCATAAGCTTCCAGTTCAACCCTGGAAGCTGTTGCCTTTAGAAATGCACTCTTTGCGCATTAAACTACACCACTTCACTGGAGATGGTCATGTTCTTAGATAATTTTCAGCGAAAAATACAAAAAGAAGCACAACTATGGAGAGACGAAGGCATAATTAGCGCCTCACAGTACCAGCAGCTAGCAGACCGTTATCAATTTAATAACATCGAAGCGGCGGCGCGCGATCGCTCGCGAATGATTGCGATCGCCATTGGCGGTATCCTGTTAGTGTTAGGTGCGATCGTTTTTATCGCCGCCAGCTGGCAGGAATGGTCACGGGATGTCAAGTTTATCTTGATGATCAGTTTGTTTTTCGCTGTGACTATCACTGGTTTTTACACCTGGCGAGAACCCGCACAAAGGAAAGCTGAAGGTAAAAAACTAGATCGTAGCAAACGCAACTTGGGTGAAGCATTACTCATCTTAGGCGCTTTCATCTTAGGCGTAACTATCCTGTTGATGGCGCAAGTCTTCAATATTGCTGGTTCGACTTCCGAATGGTTTCTCGCCTGGGGTTTTGGTGTTTTGGTGATGGCTTACAGCCTGTCTTTAAATTCCTTGGGTATTTTAGCCATTCTCCTGATCCTCATTGGCTATTGGAGTGGACTAGGTGACTGGTGGTACACTCCCAACGAATGGAGTTGGGCGCGGTTAATAGTCCGACATATGCCTCTGGTATCATGGTTGCTGTTTGTACCTTTAGCTTATGTTTGTCGATCGCGTTGGATTTTTGGACTAGCAGCTTTTGCCTTTGCTAGTTCCTTGCAATTCAACCTCAATCCTTTGCAAGTACTGACTTATTCCGATATTGCACCTTGGGTAGCCTCCTTAGCCTTTGCACTCCCCCCAGCTTTATTGTGGAGTTACGATGACCTACTATTTCCCACGATTAATTATAGGTTGTTTCAACCCCTGGCACGGACTTTAGCCTTAGTATGTTTTGGCTTTGCCTTTTATATCTTGTCCTTCCGTTGGCAATGGCAATTTCCAGATTATGGTTATTCTCCACCAACTACTAACAGCAACATCTTGAGAACTCTTCCCATAATTGATGTCGGGATTCTCAGTGGTTTGGCAGTTTTACAATGGTTATTTCTGTTGCGTCAACGTAACAATCCTGCACGCCGAGAAATGGTTTTCACTCTGGTTTTGATTGGCACATTTATTGGCATCATAGTATTAGTACCTTTTTGGCATCAAGGTATTACTAGGATTAGCGAACTGGGAATTTTTGTTTTTAACGTTCTGCTAGTAACCTTAGCATGGGGACTAATTCAAGAAGGATTGAAATTAAACGATCGCCGTTCCTTCTGGGGAGGTATGCTATTGTTAACTTTACAAGTTATCAGTCGCGTGTGGGAGTACAATACAGACTTGCTGTTTAAGTCGCTGGTCTTTGTGATGTGCGGTTCTGTGCTAATTAGTGCTGGGCTGTGGTTTGAACGCCGCCTATTGGAAGCGAAAAGCAAAAAAAGTAATAGTAATTCGTAATTCGTAATTCGTAATTCGTAATTACAAAGTTTAATTGCTGATCGTTATATTTTCTCTGCGTATTCCTATATTTAGTATTTAGTGTCTCTCTGCGTCAGTCCTAATTCTGGGTATTTAACCAGACTGTTGTCAATTGCCTCTTTTTTTAGGACTACGCCCATGAAAAGTAACTCCTCGGAATCGAATAAATCTACTACTTCTGAATCAAGTAAATCTCAGGGCGGCTTATCTCCTGAAGCCGAATTTTCTGGGAAGTTGACTTTTAGAGATTATCTAATTGCAACTGAACAGAAAGCAAATAAGCCTCTACCTTTTTGGCGGCTACTAGTTCCCCTAGCGCTGCAAACAGGGTTAATTATGGCTGTACCTACCCAAGCTTTTTACACAGATGTTGCGGGAAAAACGGTAATTTTGCAAAGTGCGGCTGTAGATGCTGATGATGTGCAGCAAAACTACGCGCTCAATTTGGACTATAACATATCCCGCGTCTCAACTTTGAGAAGGCTTCCTGGCTGGGAGGAGTTACTGCGGCAAAATCGCGGGAGAAATAGGCAATTGGCTCAAGGAACTAACTTGTATGTCACTTTGCAAGAGAGAGAAACTTTTGGTCGTGGTGTTCCTCGGGCTTGGAGACTGGTGCGGGTAAGTAGTAACCGCCCAACAAATCTCCCTAACGATCAGGTAGCCTTAAAAGGCGTATATCGGGATGGCCTTGTTAACTATGGTGTGGAAACATATTACATTCCCCAAGAGCAACGGGAACGGATTAGTAGAGATATCTCCCGCACTTTAGAAAGTCGAGAAGGACAACGACAACCAATAGCAGTCAAAGTCAAAGTCGATCCCCAAGGTAACGCCGTACCGATTAGTTTGTGGGTAGGCGATCGCAATTATCGCTTTTAGGAATTCAGGGGCTAGGGGCTAGGGGCTAGGGCGTGTCTTCAAAGTATCGAATGCAACTACATAAGGCTGACAACGGGACAATGGGACGCGGCGACGCGGTGAAAATTTGTTCAAAAAGCTCTCCGCGTCACCGCGTCTCCCCCTCTCCCCCTCCTCCCCTGATTCAAGAAATGAGTTTGAAAACACGCCCTAGGGCGATGGGAATCCTGCCCTCTTTGAGTGATTTATTGGTATTTTTATATACCTTCTGCCCTCTGTCTTCTGCCCTCTGCCTTTTTCTGTAATGTTGAGCGATAACGATAACGCCACATCACAAAACCAGTGACAGATAAAATTGTGGGAGCAAGACCAACAAAAATATATAAAATCCGCGTTGGTAGTCCGCCAAAAGTACCGAAGTGCAGGGTGTTAAAAGCATCTACTACTTCGTCACCAAAAGAAAGCGATCGCGAATTACGAACGCGCAACACCTTTCCTGTATATTGGTCTAAATAAACTCCGCTGCGCCAAACTTCTTTTTCTTCAGAAAATCGTTTACCCACCAAAAATACCCCCTCTGGACTGGTTGGGAAAGCGATATAAGTAATCACAGCTTCTGGTAAAGCAGCATCAGCACGTTCTAAAATTTCTACTACACCTAATGACGATTTACCAGGTATGGGTGTGGATTGCGGATCTATCGGTTTAGGGGAAAAAGTCACACCATAAATTACAGGTTCAAGATAAGAATAAAAATTCCAACAAAACCCGGTGAAAGCAGTGATTGTCAGAAATACTGCTGTGATGATTCCTGCTACTTTATGGATATCAAAATTTGTCCGTTTGATATGACCGTTCCATTTAATTTTGAAACCTGTAAATAGTTTTCGCCAACCAGGCCAAAGCATAATTCCTGTAACGCTGAGGATGAACATTAACAGCGCCGTAATCCCAACAATTGCAACCCCAGTATCCCCGGCTAATAACGAATAGTGAAGATTGTCGATTATAGCTATGATAGTATATTCACTCAAGCGATCGCCGAGAATTTCGCCTGTGTATGGGTTGAGAATTACTTCTAATGTCGGCTTCTTGGGCGATTCTAAATGGATGTGTATAGGTGCGTCAGGTTTTTGGGGGAATTCCAAAAAACTCAAACTCAGGCTGGGATCAGGATAAACTGCTTTGAGATTATCAATAATAGATAATATTGAAACCTGCTGCTGTTGAGGTGTAATTTTCCCAAACTGAACTTCCAACAGAAAATGGCTAATTTCTTCCTTAAAAACCAGCAGGCTACCTGTCAACCCAACAAGCATAATAATTAGTCCGGCGGCTAATCCTAAATAACGATGTAACTGGAAAGCCAGATGACGAAGTTTCATATTATGACAAGGGAGTGTGGGGACAAGGAGGACAAGGAAGACAAGGGGGATAGGGGATCAATGACAAATGACAAATGACAAATGACAAATGACAAATGACAAATGACAAATGACAAGCCATTAAAACTCAATAGCAAATGAGCCAATAACAGTCAGCGGTGCGCCTGGAATTACTGTTGTTCGACCAAGTTCGCTGGTTTCAAAATAGCGAACATCAAATAAATTTTGGAAGTTAATTGCTGCTCGCCAATTGTTTTGTCGGTAGTAAATCGCTGCATCGGTACGAATATAACTTGGTAATTCAAAGCTATTTTCTAAATCACCCTGTCGTGCATCTACATAAAACAATCCCATTCCTAAACCAAATCCTTTGAAACCACCGTTTTGAAACTCATAGGTTGTCCATAAACTGGCTTTATTATGTGGAACGTTAGGTACTTTATTACCTACTGGATAATCAGTACTTTCACTAATTTCAGCGTTGGTATAGCTGTAAGAAGCAATGACGTTCCAACCTGGGGAAATTTGCCCGGAAACATCAAATTCAATCCCTCTACTACGTTGTTCGCCAACAGCAATGCTAAATGCTTGATTGATTGGATCTGTAGTCGCAATATTGGATTTGGTAATTTCGTAAAATGCCAAATTAGCTGCTAGTTGAGGACTGAATTCAAATCGAATACCTGCTTCGTATTGCGTTCCCCGTGTTGGTTCTAATAATGAACCATCAAAACGCACACCACTGTTAGGAGCAAAAGAGCGGCTGTAGCTAGCATAGAGTGAAATCGGTTCAATAGGTTGATATACGATACCTACACGCGGGCTAAATGCTTCATCTGATTGGCTACTTTCACTATCATTTAGCTTGTCATCACGCTCTTGGGTAACAGTATCAAATCGACCACCAACCAAAAGTTTAAGATTATCTGTCAGCGCAATTTGATCCTGCAAGAAAAAACCTAAGCTATCAGTTGTAGTTTTGTCATCCCGGAGCAAGAGGAAGGATGAAAGATCTGGCGGAAGTACATTGTAGATGGGATTAAAAATATTAATGCTTGGTGTTTGGCGATCTACTATTGAGGTATCAAAAGCATCAGATGGCGTTCTAAAAAAACCTTCTGATGTATTTCTTTGTAAATCAAAACCAAATAACAGCTGATGGTTGACTGAACCTGTTTTAAATTTACTCGTGAGGTCAGTTTGCATCGAATATATCTTATACTCATTGGTACTATCAAAATAATCACGAAATAAAGTACCAGTCTCTTCATCTAGTTCTGTAGCGTTGGTGTTGAATACTTTTTCATTGTTTTGTAAAAATTGAAAGGCGTTACGGATTTTGAGATTGTCGTTAAACTCATGTTCTAAACGATAACCAATCCCAAACTGCTCACTACGCCGAAAGTCCCCCGGTTCGCCTAAAAAGCGACTAGTGGGAATATCCGCAATTCCTGTTCCGATCGTAACAATCCCGCGATCAACAGTGCGTTGATCGTAGAGATAGCTAGTGTTAATCGATAAATTAGTGCGATCGCCCAACTTCACATCAAATACAGGTGTAGCAAAAACTCTCTCACTATTGACAAAATCACGGAAGCTACCTGTATTTTGATAAGCTAAATTTAACCTATAGAGTAAAGCTTTATCTGGACTTAACGGCCCAGACAAGTCCAAACTACCACGGTAAAAACTATTACTACCAATAGAGAACTCTGCACTATAAAAAGGATCAGCTAAAGGTTGTTTAGTAACAACATTTACCACGCCTCCTGGCTCAACATTGCCATACAAAACCGAAGCAGGCCCCTTTAAAACCTCTACTTGCTCAATACTCGCTGGATCTCGCAATGAGAAATTACCATCTGTATTGCTTTGTCTAAAGCCATTTTGCAAGATACCAGCATCGTCAAATCCCCGAATATTGAAACTATCTATCGTACCGCCAAAATTATTACTGCTAAAAACACCGCTCACATTTCGTAGTGCATCAACCAGGCGTATCGTTTTTTGATCCTCTAACACTTGTCGAGGAACTACCTGGATTGATTGGGGAATATCCCGGATAGGTGTGTCTGTTCTCGTACCAGTTGAAGATTCTGTGACTCTATATCCGTCTTCTTCTCCTGTCACTACCAATTCAATTGGTTCATCAGTTTGTGCAGATGGTGTTTCCGGAGGCTGTTGGGAAAATGGTTGTATAGGTTGGGTTGGTGTTTGTGCTGATGGTGTCTTTGGAGGCTGTTGGGAAGATGGCTGTGTAGGTTGGGTTGGTGTTTGTGGCTGTTGCGGTTGGATAGAAGCAGTCTCTGATGCTACCCCAAAAATCAAACCTTCATCACTATCAAACAGTTCAATTTTGGGTGCTATTTCTTCGCCTATCAATGTCACCCGGATACTATTCGCATCTTGATTAGTGACAATTACCTCTGCAATACCTGCGGCTGGCTTTTCTTGGCGAAATGTCTGGCCACTAGAAAGGCGTAACTGTGCATTAGAAATGTTTGCAATATAAGTTTTGCCATCAATTTGCGGCGTTATTTGTAACTTTTCGCCCAAGGTAGTCTCTAATATCAAATCTACCCCTGTTGCTGTGGCATTAATCTTGACTCTCGTAATCTCGATAACTTGATTTACAGGCGGCGAAGTGGGGGTAGAAGACTGAGCTAACCTCAAGGAACGCTTAATTTGACTCAATTTTGAGATTTTTTTAGTTGATTTGAGATTTTCACTTGTCTGATTTGGCTTTAAGACTTCTGCACTCAAAACAGCAGTGGTATCCCACACAACAACAGAACTTATCAGTAATAAGCTTGGCAGTATTCGCTCTAGTTTCATGCCCAATCGCAACTCGCAGGTTGTAATCAATAATCTTGGTCAAATTATTGCAAGTAACTCTCAATATGTAAAGCCCTATGCCAAATATTGTCTTTTGCAAATATTTCTCAAATTTTTAGGATACAGCAAACTCTACCCTCGACGGCGAAATTTTCTCTTTACTGAAAAACTTCCCCTAATCGCTTTGCTATTTTCCATACAGGGCAATGAATAGAGGTGATAATTTTCATATTCTAATTTTAATTGCATCTATCCCAAGATATAACTATTTTCTGCAACTAAAAATCAATAAGACTAGAAAAGAAATATAAGCATTTATTATGTATAGGGGGTTGTAAGATCGAAAGACTTGCATTAGTGTGATTAAAGTAATTGAAAATTAATAGCAATAGTTGAGATAGAAATCGGCGGCATTTGGCTATTGATAAATAATCAGATGACTGCCATTGCATTTGCTTGCAATTCAGTCCAGGATTGGCATCTAGCTCTTGAGAATAAAATGGTTCAACCTTTTAATGACTTGAAAGATATTGGCTGTCGCTATTCGACGTTGGTTGAGATTCTGCAATCGAGAGCAAAATCTCAGCCGCACACAGAAGCTTTTAGCTTTTTGCAAGATGGGGAAAATACAGTAATCACACTCACATATCAAGAGCTAGATCGACGATCGCGGGCGATCGCATCTCAACTACAATCAATGAGTATGGCTGGGGAACGTGCATTACTGCTGTACCCACCAGGGCTAGAATTCTTAGCTGGTTTTTTTGGTTGTTTGTACGCTGGGGTGGTAGCAGTTCCCGCATACCCACCGCACAACCAGCGCAACACACCCAGAATTCAAGCCATTATTGTAGATGCACAGGCAGCAGTTGCTCTCACAACCAGCACTTTCCTGCCTAAACTCCAGTCTTTGCTAGGTGACAATTACAAATTACAGTGGTTAGCTACTGATAATCTAGAACTGGGAAGAGAAAATAGTTGGCAAGCACCTTTTATTAATCAAGACTCTTTAGTCTTTCTGCAATACACCTCCGGTTCTACAGGCACACCCAAGGGAGTGATGCTAAGTCACAGTAACCTACTGCACAACGCAGCTGTGACTTACAAATTTATGGAACACTCACCACAAAGTAAGTTTGTTTCTTGGCTCCCTGTTTACCATGACATGGGGCTAATTGGTGGGATACTCCAACCTCTATATGGAGGGTTCCCTTGCATCTTAATGTCTCCTGCTGCTTTCTTACAGCGTCCATATCGTTGGTTACAGGCGATTTCCCGCTATCAAGGAACTACTAGCGGCGCTCCTAACTTCGCTTATGAACTCTGCATTGATAAGATTACACCTGAACAACGTGCCACACTCGATTTAAGCAGTTGGAGTGTAGCTTTTAACGGTGCAGAACCTATCCGACAAGAGACATTAGAAAAATTTGCCGCTACTTTTGCAGAATGTGGTTTTCCCAAAGAAGCCTTCTATCCCTGTTATGGTATGGCAGAAGCAACACTGATGGTTTCTGGTGTGGCGAAGAAATTTGTACCTCGTTGCAAAACTATTGATAAAATTGCCCTCTCTCAAAATCAAGTATGTGAGAGTGATGCGAATCAAGATAGCCAAACCTTTGTTAGTTGCGGTTACAGCATTCCCGAACAGCAAATAGTTATTGCCCATCCGGAAAATTGCACTCGCTGTCAACCCGATGAACTTGGAGAGATTTGGATAGCTAGTCCAAGTGTGGGTAAAGGCTATTGGCATCGTACTTTAGAGACAGAAGAAACCTTCCACGCCTATGTCAAAAATACAGGAGAGGGGCCATTTTTAAGGACTGGAGATTTAGGCTTTTTAGATAATGGCGAACTTTTTATTACAGGTAGAGCTAAAGATTTAATTATTATTCGTGGACGTAATCTTTACCCACAAGATATTGAATTAACAGCAGAAAAAAGTCATCCTTCTTTGCGTTTGGGTAGTTGTGCTGCTTTTGCGGTTGAGGTAGACAATGAAGAACGCTTGGTAGTAGTGCAAGAATTGGAATTTCGTGCCAAACCCAACTATGAGGAAGTAATTAGTAACCTACGCCAAGCGGTTGCAGAAGAGCATGAAATACAAGTCTATGCAGTGGTTTTGATAAAACCCGGCACTATTTCTAAAACCTCTAGTGGCAAAATTCAACGCCGTGCAACTAAAGCAGCATTTCTAGCAAACAACCTAGATATAGTTGCTAGCAATCTCGCAAAAAATGCTGAATTTGCAGTTAAAGAAAATAGATTACAACGCCAAGTTTTGTTGAGTTTAAGTAAAAATGAGAGCCAGTCACTACTAGAAGTATATATTCAAGAACAGGTAGCGCGGGTATTAGCGATCCCACTGCATGAGGTAAACCCAGAACAAGCATTAAGTAGTTTGGGGCTGGATTCCTTAAAAGCCTTTGAACTGCAAAACCGCATTGAAACCGACTTAGAGATTACCTTATCTATAGCTGACTTCTTTACAGGCTTGAGTGTGCGATCGCCGATAGGCGTGCCGCAGGTATCGCTCTCTACTAAAATACTTGCTCAACTCAACACATCTGCAATTCCCTCAGAATCAATTCTTCCAGCTTACAAAGATAGCGAATTTCATCCCCTATCTTTCGCTCAACAACGCTTATGGTTTATTCATCAGCTAGCACCTGATACACCTGCATACAGTATTCCTTTGATTATTCGCTTTCAAGGACACGTTAATGTTGCAGTTCTAGAGCAAAGCCTAAACGAAATTATCAAACGCCATGAAATACTACGCACAAATTTTCTTCTTATAGAAGGGCAACCTGTGCAAGTCATTCAGCCAGAACTCAACATCAAATTACCCGTTGAAGATTTACAAATATTCCCAGACAATAGACGCACTCAAGAAGCCCAGCGTTTTACTAAAGAGTTAGCACAACAAAGCTTCGACTTATCCTCTCAAGCTCTTTTGCGTGCTAAACTTCTGCGTTTAAAAGAAACAGAATATCACTTAGTCGTGATTCTAGACCATATTATTGTCGATGCTTGGTCTATTGGTATCCTCATTAGTGAACTGGCTGAAATTTACGAAGCACTAATAAATAGCAAACCCTCTCTTCTCTACGAGAGGCTACGCCAACGAGACGCTACGCCAACACCAATACCAGAATTACCAATACAGTATGTAGATTTTACTTATTGGCAGAGACAATGGTTGCAAGGCGAAAGATTAAACACTCTAATTACCTACTGGAAGCAACAGTTAAGCGGAAACTTACCAGTATTAGATTTACCTACAGATAGTCCAAGAAAGGCTTTTCCAACCTTCAACGGCGCTCAAGCAAAATTAGTTCTATCACCTAGCTTGAGTGCTGAATTGAAAAACCTCTGCCAGCAAGAAGGTGTTACCCTATTTATGGTCTTGCTGGCAGCATTCAAAACCCTGTTATATCGCTACACTGGGCAAACAGATATCCTAGTAGGTTCTCCAATTGCGAACCGCAATCGAGCCGAAATAGAATCATTAATTGGCTTTTTTGTAAATGTTTTAGTTTTGCGTACTTCCTTAGATGGTGTACCGAGTTTTAAAGAATTACTGCAACGGGTAAAAGCAATAGCCTTAGAAGCTTACACTCACCAAGATTTACCCTTTGACAAATTAGTAGAAGCACTACAACCAGAACGCCATCTGAGCTACAATCCTTTATTTCAGGTAATGTTCGTTCTGCAAAATGTGCCACTAGCAAAGCCAAATTTATCAGATATAGATATAACTTTTGCGGCGGGTTTTAACGACACGGCTAAGTTTGATTTAACTCTGTTTATGGAAGACAGAGAACAGGGATTGATTGCAACTTTAGAGTACAACACGTCTCTGTTCAGTGCAGATACAATGGAGCGGATGCTGGGACATTTACAAACATTACTAGAAGGTATTGTTGCCAATCTTGATCAGAGTATTGCAGAATTACCCTTGTTAACTGCATTCGAGAGAAAGCAAATCCTAGTTGATTGGAATCAGACACAAATATACTATCCGCAACATCTATGTATTCATCAATTATTTGAACAGCAGGTAGAACTGACACCAAATGCTGTTGCACTAGTATTTAAAAATCAAAGACTAACCTATCGTGAGTTAAATACCAAAGCTAATCAACTAGCACATTACCTACAAAAATTAGGAGTCAAACCAGAAGTTTGTGTTGGGATATGTATGGAACGTTCACCAGCAATGGTGATTGGGTTGTTAGCAATTCTTAAAGCTGGTGGTGCTTATATACCACTCGATCCTAAATATCCCCAAGAACGTTTAGCGTTCATGCTAGAAGACAGTCAAGCTCAAATATTGCTGACTCAAACAAATTTGGTTCGAGGTTTTAAAAACTCTAAATTTAATACCATTTATTTGAATAGATATTGGCAGTTTTTAGAACAACAAAATCCAGAAAATCTGCTTACTGAAGTAACATCAAATAACTTAGCTTATATTATTTATACTTCTGGTTCTACAGGTAAACCCAAAGGCGTTACGATTGAACATTGTAGTTGCATTGCTTTGTTACACTGGGCAAGACAAGTATTTAGTAATGATGAACTTGCAGGAGTATTAGCCTCAACTTCTATTTGCTTCGATTTATCGGTATTTGAAATATTTGTGCCTTTAAGTTGGGGTGGAAAGGTAATTTTGGTAGAGAACGCTTTGCATCTACCTAATTCGCCTGCTGCTACAGAAGTAAGCTTAGTAAATACAGTTCCGAGTATCATCAGCGAATTATTGCGAATTAATGGTTTACCTGCTTCAGTACGCACTGTTAATCTAGCTGGTGAACCACTCCAACATCAACTTGTGCAACAGATTTACCAAAATAATGCAATTCAAAGAGTTTTCAACCTTTATGGGCCTTCTGAAGATACAACTTATTCCACATTTAGTTTAGTCAAGAAACAAGATAAGATTGTTACTATCGGTCGCCCGATTAACAATACACAAATTTATCTACTTGATGCCAATTTACAACCAGTGCCAATTGGGGTAAAAGGGGAAATTTATCTTGGTGGTGCTGGGTTAAGTAGAGGCTATTTCAACAGACTAGAAGTCACTAACAAACATTTCATTCCTAACCCTTTTGATAACGGAGTTAATACAGGTTTATATAAGACTGGGGATTTAGCTCGGTATTTACCAGATGGTAATTTAGAATATTTGGGACGCATTGATTATCAAGTTAAAATTCGCGGTTTTCGGATTGAATTAGGCGAAATTGAAAAGGTATTAATCGAACATTCAGCAGTAAGGGAAGTTGTAGTTTTAGCATTAGAAAAGCAACTCGTAGCTTATCTTGTTCCTAAAGATGGGAAGAAACCCAGTACTCATGAACTGCAAAATTATTTAAAAAGCACTTTACCTGATTACATGGTTCCGGGTTTATTCGTGCTACTAGATGCTATGCCATTGTTGCCAAATGGTAAAGTTAATCGTAGTGCTTTGCCAGTTCCTACAGATTTGCGTCCAACAATAGAAGTTAGTTACAAAGCTCCGAGTTCAGAAATCGAAAGAGCGATCGCAATTATTTGGCAAGAAGTATTAAAATTAGAAAAAGTAGGTATAAATGATAATTTCTTTGACCTGGGTGGTCATTCTTTGCTGATGGTTCAGATAAAGCAAAAGCTAGATGCAGCATTGAATAAGGAATTATCTATTATTGAGTTATTTCAGAATCCAACTATTCAATCTTTAGCAAAATATTTAACTCAAGATTCAGAGAAAGATTCGCGTTGGCAAGGGATGCGCGAACGTACTCAAAAACAAAAAAATGCTGTCAAAAGGAAACAAGAGTTTTTGAGTAATTCTATGAAAAATAATAGGAAATAGAAAAGCATGGCTAGTACAGAAACACAAGATTCAATAGAAAAAATCGCCATCATTGGTATGGCTGGGCGATTTCCAGGGGCAAAAAATATAGAAGAATTTTGGCAGAATTTAAAAGATGGTGTCGAGTCAATTTCTGTCTTTTCAGAGGAAGAGTTAATCGCTGCTGGAGTAGAGCCAGCTTTACTAAATGAATCCAATTATGTCAAAGCTGGTGGTGTGTTAGAAAATATTGATTTATTTGATGCTGCGTTTTTTGAACTTAACCCTAAAGAAGCTGAAATTACAAACCCCCAACACCGTTTATTTTTAGAATCTGCTTGGGAAGCTTTAGAAAATGCTGGTTATGACAGCCAAAAGTGTAACAATCGCATTGGAGTTTATGCTGGAGCGAGTCTGAGTAATTATTGTTCTTTTGATTTGAATAGCGATCGCGTAGGTTCAGCAACATCCTATCAAACATTGATTGGTAACGATAAAGATTTTCTGAGTACTCGTGTATCTTACAAATTAAATCTAAAAGGGCCGAGTATTACAGTTCAAACTGCTTGTTCTAGTTCATTAGTTGCAGTTTCTTTAGCTTGTCAAAGTTTGCTGAATTATCAATGTGATATGGCCTTGGCGGGAGGGGTTTCAATTCATACACCCCAAAAAACAGGTTATATAGCTCAAGAAGGCGGAACTTTATCGCCTGATGGACATTGTTATGCGTTTGATGCGAGAGCGAAAGGCACAGTTATTGGTAATGGGGTAGGAGTTGTTGTCCTGAAACGGCTTCAGGATGCGATCGCCGATGGTGATTTCATTTATGCAACTATCTTAGGCTCGGCAATTAATAACGATGGTTCTGGTAAAGTTGGTTACACAGCGCCTAGTGTAGATGGTCAAGCTGAAGCGATCGCTGAAGCAATGATGCTGGCTGATGTGGAGCCGGAAACAATTAGTTATATTGAAACTCACGGTACGGGTACAGCTTTAGGCGATCCGATTGAAATTGCTGCACTGTCGCAAGTTTTTCGTAGCACTACGGATAAAAAAGGTTTTTGTGCGATCGGTTCAGTCAAAACTAACATCGGTCACTTAGATGCAGCAGCAGGAGTGACTGGACTGATTAAAACAGCTTTAGCCCTCAAACATAAGTTAATCCCACCCAGCTTAAATTTTGAGCAACCCAATCCCCAAATTGACTTTACCAATAGTCCGTTTTACGTCAATACTAAGTTGAGTGAATGGCAAACAGGCGCAAATCCTCGCCGTGCTGGTGTCAGTTCCTTGGGTATGGGAGGAACTAATGCTCATGTAATTCTTGAAGAAATAGAGCAGAGGAGCAGTGGTTCGACTTCGCTCACCAACCAGGGAGCAAGGGAGCAGGGGAGAAATTATCAGTTGTTAGTGCTTTCAGCTAAAACTGATTCAGCTTTAGAAACTGCAACCAAAAATCTTGCTCAATATCTCACACAGCATCCTGATTTGAAGTTGGCAGATGTAGCTTATACACTACAAGTAGGGCGTAAAGAATTCAACTATCGTCGCATCCTTGTATGTGAAGATATCGAAGATGCCATCAAAACCTTGAATCAGCAAGATATTCAAAGAGTTCTGACACATTACCAAGAACCATGTCAGCAATCTATCGCCTTCATGTTTCCGGGACAGGGTGCGCAATATCCAAACATGGGCAAAGAGCTTTATGACACTGAAGCAATATTTCGTGAACAAGTTGATCGCTGTTGTGAAATATTAAAATTCCACTTGGGTTTAGATTTAAGAACGCTTATTTATCCCCAAGATTGTGAAGTCGCAGCCGAAAAACTTAAACAGACTCATATTGCTCAACCAGCATTGTTTGTCATTGAATATGCGTTAGCTCAGTTATGGATGTCTTGGGGTGTGCATCCACAAGCTGCGATCGGTCATAGCATTGGGGAATATGTAGCAGCTTGTTTAGCTGGCGTATTCTCTTTAGAAGATGCCTTGACGTTAGTCGCTGCTAGAGGACGGTTGATGCAGCAAATGCCTGCTGGTTCTATGCTGGCTGTTTCCTTACCTCAAGAACAAGTTCAAGCTTTATTAAATGAAGAATTATCTATAGCTGCTAGTAATGCACCATCTACTTGTGTGGTTGCGGGTAGTCATGATGCTATTAATACTTTTCAAGAAAAGCTGTTAGAAAAAGGCATAAATTGCCGTCGTCTCCATGTTTCCCATGCTTTTCATTCTCCGATGATGGAATCTATATTAGAACCATTTCGGCAAGAAGTGACTAAAGTTAAACTCCATCCGCCAAAGATGCCTTTTATTAGCAATGTTACAGGCACTTGGATGACAAATCAACAAGCAATAGATCCTAATTATTGGGTAAAACATTTACGTCAAACTGTTTACTTTTCAACGGGTATTTATGAGTTAATCAAACAAGAAAATCGCATTTTATTGGAGGTTGGCACAGGTCGAACATTATCTACTTTTGCTAAACAGCATTCAACAGCTAATGTAATAGTTTCCTCATTACCTCATCCGCAAGAAAAGCAGTCAGATGTTAACTTTTTACTCAATAGTTTAGGTCGTCTTTGGCTATCAGGAATCTCAATAAATTGGTCGGTATTTTCTGGCAAAGAACGCCATCAGCGTATTCCTTTACCAACTTATCCCTTTGAGCGTCAACGTTATTGGATTGAACGACAAAAGCATCTTAGTGTTACTCCAATCACACAGGGTAAAAAGCCGGATATTGCCGATTGGTTTTATATACCTTTGTGGCAGCAATCTTTACCTCCAAAGAAATTGGTATCTCAAAACTCTTGTACTATAATATTTATTGATGAGTGTGGTTTAGGTGAAGAACTAGTAAAAAGACTTCAGGTTGATAGTCAGTATGTAATCATAGTCAAACTTGGATCAGAGTTTACTAAACTGAATGAGTATACTTATAGTCTGAATCCCAAAAAATGCGATGATTATGATGCCTTATTTAATGAATTGAGCGTCCAAAATAAGACCCCAAAAACAATAGTTCATTTATGGAGCTTGACTTCTGGTGGTTATATTAATTTAGGGCTTGAAGGAGTTGATCAAGCTCAAGAAAAAGGGTTTTATAGTTTGCTATTTATAGCTCGATCAATTGGCAGACAAGGTATTACAGATAAACTGCAAATTACGGTTATTTCTAATCACATACATTCAGTGATTGGAGAAGAAGTACTATGTCCAGAGAAAGCGACTATACTTGCGGCTATCAAAATAATTCCCCAAGAATATCTCAACATTAGCTGTCGTCATATTGATGTTGTGCTTTCCAAGGATGTTAATTGCTCAGAGGAAAAACTGATAGATCAGTTGCAAAACGAACTACAAGCACAATCCTCCGATATAGCGATCGCCTATCGGGGAAATCATCGCTGGGTGCGAACCTTTAAGCCTGTCCGATTAGAAGCAACACCCGGAGGAACATCACGATTAAGACAAGAAGGAGTGTATTTAATCACAGGTGGACTCGGAGGTATTGGGCTGACTCTAGCATCATATTTGGCGATGACGATTCGAGCCAAACTAGTTCTGATAGGACGTTCAGCTTTTCCTGTCAGAGAAGAATGGCAACAGTGGCTAGCTACTCACGATGAGCAAGATGATACAAGCCGCAAGATTCGGAAAATACAGGAACTAGAAGAACTAGGCGCAGAAATTTTGGTTAAGAGTGCTGATGTGGCTGACTTCCAACAGATGCAAGAAGCGATCGCACAGATTCAGCAACGGTTTGGCAACATCAATGGTGTAATCCATTGTGCTGGAGTTCCTGATTATGCTGGTGTGATTTCTCGGAGAACGCGAGAGATGACAGAAAGCATTATGGCTCCTAAAGTCAAAGGTACACTAGTACTGGATAGCCTTTTGCAGGATGTTCAATTAGACTTTTTTATTCTTTGTTCATCTCTTAGTTCTATCCTTTATCGCAAGAAATTTAGTGAAGTTGGCTATTGTGCTGCTAATGAATTTCTTGATGCTTTTGCTGATTACAAAACAAATCAAGCTCGGACATTCACAGCCTCTATTAACTGGAGTGATTGGCAGGATATTGGTATGTCAATGGAGGCAGTGAAACGCTTCCTTAGTGAACAGAATATTTCTGACGCTCAATCCCTATTAATAGATGCATTATCACCTTCAGAAGGGATAGAAGTTTTTCGGCATATTGTTAACAGTTCATTCCCTCAAATTGCGGTATCAACTCAAGATTTAACCACCTTAATAAAACGAGATAGTCATTTTAATGTCCAAGCTTTCTTGGAATCTTTAGACAAAAATAAGCTTTCAACATCGCTACATCCACGCCCTCAACTGAGTAATGCTTATTTTCCTCCTCGTAATCACATAGAACAAGAGATTGCTAATCTCTGGCAAGAAGTACTCGGTGTTGATCGAGTTGGCATTCATGACAATTTTTTTGAGTTAGGTGGAGATTCGTTAAGTGGAGTAACTTTGATTAATAAATTCCCCAAAAAATTTCATAAAAGCATCCCAGTCTCAGCATTATTTGCAGCGCCAACTGTGGCGGAATTAGCTGAATACTGCCAAAAAGAATCCTCAATAATTCTTAATGAAAAAAGCTATTTAGCAACAAGTAATCGCGAACAAGGAGTACTATGAAAACTATCGAGCAGTTTTTATCTGAAATTGAACGTTTGGACGTAAAACTTTGGGTAGAAGGAGAGCAGTTACACTATAACGCCCCCAAAGGTACAATTACATCAACTCTACTAACTCAAATAAAAGAGCGTAAAGCAGAAATTTTACAAGTATTAAATCAAGATGATGTAATTCAAGCTGTACCACGAAATCAGCAGTTACCCTTATCTTTTGCTCAACAAAGACTCTGGCTTGTAGAACAATTACAACCTGATAGTTTTACATATAACGAACCCGTTGCTTTGCACTTACTTGGTTATCTCAATATAGAAGTGCTAGAAAAAAGCATCAATGAAATTGTGCGCCGTCATGAAATTTTACGTACCACATTCACCGCAATAGATGGTCAACCTCTACAGGTAATTACTCCAAGTTTCAACGTTAAAGTATTAGTAGTAGATTTCAGTAATTTACCAGCAATTGAGCGAGAATATAAAGCGCAAAAATTTGCCCAGCAAGAAGCTGAGTTGCCTTTTTATCTAACAAAATTACCATTAATTAGAGTCACAGTTCTACAGCTTGGTAAGCAAGAAAATATATTATTGCTTACAGTACATCATATTGTTTGGGATGGCTGGTCTATAGGAGTATTAATTCGAGAATTAAGTACCCTGTATAGTGCATTTTATAATGGTCAACATTCACCATTACCAGAACTAACAATCCAGTATGCCGACTTTGCTGTTTGGCAGAGAAATTGGTTGCAAGGAAAAGTTTTGGCAGAAAAATTAGCTTATTGGCAAGAAAGAGTTGGCAATAATTTACCAGTGCTGCAATTACCTACAGTGCGTCCACGCACAGAAGTTAAAACTAATCGTGGTGCTAGTCAATCTTTTGTGATTCCCTCTCACTTAGCAGAAGCGATTCAAGCATTAAGTCATCAAGAATGTGTTAGCTTTTTTATGACTTTATTAGCAGCTTTTCAGGTATTATTGTTGCAATATACCAAACAAGAAGATATTGTTATTGGTACAGATATTGCTAATCGTAACCGGGCAGAGACGGAATCATTAATTGGATTTTTTATGAATCTGTTAGTGTTACGTACAGATTTAAGTGGTAACCCTAGTTTTCGAGAATTACTAGCACGAGTACGTCAAATTACTTTAGAAGCTTATGCTCATCCAGATTTACCTTTTGAGGAATTAGTTAAAGCCTTACAACCTGAACGTAGTTTGAGTAATACATCACCATTATTTCAGGTTTTATTTGTTCTGCAAAATACTCCTATGCCCTCTTTAGATTTACCAGGATTGACATTAAAAGAGTGGTTTTGGAGAAACGACACAGCCCGGTTTGAACTTGCAGTATTTTTAACCAAAACTCCTGAAGGAATTACTAGCACTTGGCGGTATAATAGCGAACTTTTTACAGAAAGTGCCGTTGCTCGCATGGCAAGCCATTTTGAGACTTTACTAAACAGTATCGTTAAACAACCTAATGCCCGAATTAATAGTTTAGAAATATTGACTGAATCTGAAAAGAGACAACAAGCTATGCAAAACAGCAAACGCAAGGCTTTTAATCGAGAAAAATTTATTAAAATTGCTCCTACAAGTATCAATTTATCATCTACAAATTTAGTTACAACCACCTATTTGCAAGAGGGTAATACCTTTCCTTTAGTAATTCAACCTTTGGCGGATGATGTTGATTTAGTAGATTGGGCTAAGAGTAACCGTGAATTGATAGAAAATGAATTATTAAAGCATGGTGCTATATTATTTAGAGGATTTCAAACTAATACAGTCACAGAGTTTGAAACTTTTGCTGGCGCAGTTTGTCCAAATTTATTTGGTGACTATGGCGATTTACCCCGCACTGGTGAAGGTAACAAAGTATATGGTTCTACTCCCTACCCAGCCGACAAAGCCATACTTTTTCATAACGAAAGTTCTCACTTGCATTGCTGGCCTCTAAAAATCTGGTTTTTCTGCGTTCAACCTGCACAACAAGGCGGAGAGACACCAATTATCGACTGTCGCAAAGCTTATCAAATTCTCCCTGCCAAATTCCGAGAAAAACTTGCCCAAAAACAATTCATGTACGTTCGTAACTATACGAATAATCTAGATGTGAGTTGGCAAGATTTTTTCCACACTTCCGATAAAAGCGTAGTTGAAGATTACTGTCGCCAAGCTGGAATTAGCTTTGAATGGTATGGAGACGATAGTTTAATCACTCGCCAAGTTCGTCCAGCATTAGCAGTACATCCTAAAACTGGTGAATCGGTATTTTTCAATCAAATTCAATTGCATCACATCGCTTATTTGGATGTAAAAACTAGAGAATCTTTATTATCTTTATTTGATGAGAAACAATTACCACGTAATGTTTATTACGGTGATGGTACGCTTATTGAAGATGATGTGATTGCAGAAATTAATCATGTATATAAACAGTCTCAAACTAGCTTTACGTGGCTAAAAGGAGACATTCTCATGTTAGATAATATGTTATGCGCTCATGGACGCTCTCCTTATATCGGAAAACGCAAAATTGTAGTAGCGATGGGAGAAATGATCCACGGTAATAATGTTGCAAAGCTAAAAGAGGAAGAAGGAAGTATATGCTAACTGAAACTATTAATGGTTTTCGACTTTCTCCCCAGCAAAAGTGGCTTTGGTTATTGCAACAAGAAAGCAGTGCTTATGTTGCTCAAACTGCTATTCTGCTAGCAGGTAATTTAAACAAAGAAGCTTTAAAATCTGCTTTACAGCAAGTTATATCGCGTCATGAAATATTACGCAGCAGTTTTTGTAAAGTAGTAGGCTTGAAACTGCCAATCATGGTGGTAGAAGATAGATGTATTTTTTCCTGGCAAGAAATAGATTTATGTAATTCAGAAGCAAATGCAATTGATTTGGCTTGTCAAGATGAAATTAAAAAGCCTTTTAATCTAGAGCAAGCACCACTTTTAAGAGCATCTTTATTAAAACTGTCGATAACTAAACATATTTTAGTGATTACTTTACCAGCATTATGTGCTGATAGCGAAACACTAAAGAACTTGTTTAGGGAAATTAGCGACTTTTATGGTAATGATTCAGACACAGAAGTTGTGCAGTATGCTCAGTTTTCTGAATGGCAAAATCAATTATTAATCGAACCAGAAGCAGAAAACTTTAAAGATTATTGGCTTCAGCAAAATTTTTCGGCTGTCTCTCAACTACAGCTTCCTTGTCAAAATAAAAGCCAAAATCAAGGAGAATTTTCGCCAGAATTTTGGGAATTTATAATTGATGACAACATTATTAAAACAGACTATTCTCTAGATGAGCTATTGTTTTCATGCTGGCAGATTTTACTGTGGCGACTAATTAAGCAATCAGAAATTATAGTTGGTTGTATTTGTAATGGTAGAGAATATGAAGAATTACAAGACACTTTTGGCTTAATTGCTAAATATCTCCCGATTGCTAATCGCCTTACACCAGATTTAAGCTTTGAGGAAGTTATAAAGCAGGTTAGACAAGCTACCCAAAATGCTAATGAATGGCAAGAATATTTTGTTTTTGAAGAAATAGATAGCTTGTCTGACAGATTACCAATATTATTTGAATTTACAGATTTGCCTGAGAAACGTTACTTAAATGATGTAGAGTTTTCAGTCTATAAACATTACGCCTGTGTTGATAAATTCAATATCAAGCTTTCTGGTTTTGTTAAGGATGACTGTGTAAATCTGAGAATTGATTATAATAATAACTTGTTTACATCTGGAGCGATCGCTCTTTTGTCCGAGCAATTCCAAACTTTAGTCGCCAGTGCGATCGCAAATCCAAATTCACCAATTAATCAGCTAGAAATTATCTCTGAGAATCAGTTACAGCAACTACTAATTGATTTCAATCAAACACAAGCTAATTATCTGCAAGATAAGTGCATTCATCAACTATTTGCAGAACAAACATCTAAGACACCAGACAATATCGCAGTAGTATTTGAAAATGAACAACTGACTTATAATGAACTTAACAATCGAGCCAATAAATTAGCTAATTACATTCAACAGTTAGGAGTTAAACCTGATGTATTGATAGGGATTTGTTTAGAAAAATCACATCTATCAATAATTGCTATTTTGGCAGTTCTCAAAGCTGGTGGTGCATACTTGCCTTTAGAACCAAATATTCCAGGCGAACGCTTGGGTTTAATGTTGCAAGATGCCCAAGTACAAGTTTTGTTGACTCAAGAAACATTACTTTCTAGTTTGCCTGAACATACAGCGCAAGTAGTCTGTTTAGATAGTTGGGAAGCTATTCAAACCAGTTGCGAAAATCCTCTTAGCAGTGTCACCTGTGAAAATTTGGCTTATGTTATCTATACCTCTGGTTCAACAGGAACACCAAAAGGTGTTGCAGTTGAACATCGCCAACTATGCAACTATCTCCACGGCATTTTAGAAAAATTAGATTTACCCGATGCTGCGAGTTTTGCAACTGTCTCTACCTTTGCGGCTGACTTGGGTAATACTGTCATTTTTTCAGCTTTGTGTACAGGTGGATGTCTGCACATTATCTCTCAAGAACGCGCTACTAATACCGTAGCGTTAGCTGAATATTGTCGCCGCCATCCTATCGACTGTCTCAAAATTGTTCCTTCTCATTTGAATGCACTGTTAACTACTGCTAACCCTGAAGAAATATTGCCATCTCAATTACTGATTCTGGGAGGTGAAGCCGCTACCTGGGATTTGGTAACACAAGTTCGGCATTTAAAACCAAATTGTCAGATTTTGAATCACTATGGCCCGACAGAAGCTACTATTGGAGTGCTGACATATAAAGTCGAACAGGAAGCCACTCAATCAAAAACAGTACCTCTCGGTCGTCCCATTGCTAACACCCAAATTTACCTACTTGATGAACATCTGCAACCTGTTCCCATATATGTACCGGGGGAACTGTATATTGGTGGTGCAAACTTAGCGCGGGGATACCTCAACCGTCCTGAGTTGACTAAGGAAAGGTTTATTCCTCATCCTTTTAGTGAGGCTGAAGAAAGTCGCTTGTATAAAACTGGTGATTTAGCCCGCTACTTGCCTGATGGTAACATTGAATTTTTAGGACGTTGCGATCGCCAAGTAAAAATTCATGGTTTCCGCATCGAACTAGAAGAAGTCGAAGCTATCTTGCGCCAAAATCCAGCTATTAGGCAAGCTGTAGCCACTGTGCGCGAGGAACGCTTAGTTGCTTATGTGGTTTCCCAGCCTACCTCTACTAGCGACTTGCGGCAGTTTATGCAGGAAAGGTTACCTGAGTACATGGTTCCTACTGCCTTTGTCATCCTCAATGCCATTCCCCTGAATGCCAACGGCAAAGTAGACTATCAAGCATTACCCGCGCTAGAACTTGCAGTAGAATTAGAAAAAACATATATTGCACCACGCACACCACAAGAAGAACTCTTAGCAAAAATTTGGGCTGAAATTCTCGGTTTACAGCAAGTAGGCATCGACGATAACTTTTTTGAGTTAGGCGGCGATTCTATTCTCAGTATTCAGGTAATATCCAAAGCGAATCAAGCAGGTTTGCAACTGACTCCCAAGCAATTGTTTGAACATCAGACAATCGCAGAGTTAGCAGCAGTCGCTCAAACAACGGATTCTATTAAGACAGAAACAGGCTTAGTTACTGGAGAAGTACCCCTTACCCCGATACAACACTGGTTTTTTGCCCAAAATTTACCTAATCCTCACCACTGGAATCAGTCAGTATTGCTAGAGGTAAGGCAGAATCTAGATTTTGAGATATTAGAACAAGTAATAAAGCGGTTACTACAACATCATGATGCGCTGAGGTTGCGTTTTCAACAAACAGAAAATGGTTGGCAACAAGTTAATGCTGCACCTGACGAGATAGTACCAGTTACCAGACTGGATTTATCAGACAAACCAGACGCAGAACAAGAAAAAGCCATTGTATCTATTGCTACTGAGTTACAAGCCAGCCTCAACCTCTCTAACGGCCCTTTAATACGGGTTGCTTATTTTGACCAAGGTAACGATAAACTAGCTAGGCTGTTAATTATCATTCACCACTTAGTAATTGATGGTGTCTCTTGGCGAATTTTATTAGAAGACTTGCAGACAGCTTACCAGCAACTTAGCCAAGGTGAGGAAATACAGCTACCTGCAAAAACCACAGCCTTCAAGCAATGGGCAGAAAAGTTAAATGAATATGCTCACACTCCAGAGTTACAATCGGAACTCGAATACTGGGAAAATCAAACCCAGAAATCAGCTATTCACCTGCCAACAGATGCTCAAGATGCAAATACAGTAGCATCTGCAAGAACTGTATCAATTTCTCTCAGCAGCACAGAAACACAAGCCCTGTTACAAGAAGTACCAAAGGCTTATCAAACCCAAGTCAATGATGTCTTGCTGACAGCCTTAGTTCAGGCTTGCGCCCAGTGGACAGGAGATAATTCACTGTTACTCACCCTCGAAGGTCACGGACGGGAAGACATTTTCCCCGATGTCAACTTATCGCGCACAGTCGGCTGGTTGACTGCCCAGTTCCCAGTTCTGTTGAGTTTAGGCAATGCTTTCTCGCCAGGAGATGCCTTAAAAACTATTAAAGAGCAGTTACGTAATATTCCGCAAAATGGCATAAGTTATAGTGTTTTGAAATACCTAAGCCAAAATAGTAGCCTCCAAGCTACACCCCAAACTCATTTGAAATTCAACTATTTAGGGCAATTTGACCAAGTATTACCTGATACTTCTATTTTTAAACTTGCAGCCCAAACAACTGGCCCCAACCGTAGCTTGCAAGGAAACCGCAGCCATTTACTAGAAATTGACGGGATGGTGACTGGTGGACAGTTGCGATTGGATTGGACATATAGCCAGAACATTCATCACCCCACCACTATTGAACGCTTGGCTGAAAGTTTTATACAAGAACTGCGCCGCTTAATTGCCCATTGCCAATCACAAGAAGCGGGAGGATATACACCTTCAGATTTCCCAGAAGCAGAACTCAGCCAACCCGAACTTGACAAGCTGCTTGCCAAAATTAGCCAAATGAGTAGGTAGAAATTATGAAAGTAGAGAACATCGAAGATATATATAAACTCTCACCTACACAGCAGGGATTGCTTTTTCATACGCTCTACGCACCTGAATCGGGTGTATATTGCGATCGCTACAACATCACCCTCAAAGGTAATCTCAATACTTTGGCTTTTGAGCAAGCTTGGCAGCAATTAGCAAAAAGGCACGCAGTTTTGCGTTCTTCTTTCCACTGGGAAGATATAGATGAACCGATGCAAGTGGTGCATCGACAAATAGAACTACCTCTTGAACAACAAGACTGGCGGGGGATAAATTCAGTACAACAGCAGCAACAACTACAGTCATTTTTGCAAACAGAACAAAAGCGCGGCTTTGAACTTTCGCACCCGCCTTTAATGCGGTTAGTGTTGATTCAGATGGCTGATGATGTTTACCAATTCGTCTGGAGTAACCATCATATACTCTGGGATGGTTGGTCGCGGGTTGTGCTGTTCACAGAATTTATGGAAATTTATCAAGCATTATGCACTAATCAAAATCCATATTTAAAACCTGCATTTCCCTATCGTAAATATATTACTTGGTTGCGCCAGCAAGATTTCTTTCAAGCAGAAAATTTTTGGCGAAATGCCCTCAAAGGATTTACTGCACCGACACCCTTGGTAGTAGATAATTTTGTCGCCAACACATCAAGCAGTCAGGAATACGATGAGCAAAAAATTGAGTTATCGGTAGCAGCTACAGAAAAACTAAAATCTTTTGCACGCCAATATCAAATTACTCTCAATACTTTAGTACAAGGAGCTTGGGCTTTACTTCTGAGCCGATATTCTGGTGAAGATGATGTTGTTTTTGGGGCTAATACTTCTGGCCGTCCAGTGAGTTTACCAGGAGTAGAGTCAGCAGTTGGGTTATTCGTAAATACCTTACCTGTGCGCGTGCGGGTGAATGGAGATGAATCTATTATTTCTTGGTTGAAAAACCTGCAAGCTGAACAAGCCCAAGCACGGCAATATGAGTATACTCCCTTAGTACAAATTCAGGGATGGAGCGAAATACCTAAAGGCATACCTTTATTTCAGAGTTTCATTGCTTTTGAAAACTATCCTCTAGATTCTTCCTTACTTCAAGGAAAGGAAAACTTAGAGATTGGTGGGTTTAGCGTTGTTAATCGCACTAATTATCCTCTCAGCCTGATTGTCGCGCCTTTAGAGCAATTACAACTTCAGATTAACAGCGATACCTACGGCACGTCTGACGGCGATCGCACTCGTTTCGATGCTGCTACCATTACTAGAATGCTAGGACATTTGCAAACTTTGCTTGAGGGTATAGTTGCAAATCCAGAGCAGCAGTTAAAGGATGTACCGTTGTTAACGCACACTGAGCGACACCAATGCTTAGTAGAGTGGAATAATACCCAAACTGAATATCCCTCAAATCTTTGCATACATCAGCTATTTGAAGCTCATGTAGAGAAAAAACCTAATGCGATCGCACTCACATTTGCTGAACAACACCTAACTTACCATGAGCTAAATTGCCGTGCCAACCAACTGGCGCACTACCTCCGGAAATTCGGAGTCGGGCCAGAGGTACTGGTGGGCATTTGCGTTGAGCGTTCCTTAGAAATGGCGATCGCACTATTAGGTATACTCAAAGCTGGTGGTGCTTATGTGCCGATAGATCCAACTTATCCTCAGTCACGGCAAGCTTTCATGCTGCAAGATGCCCAAATTCGGGTATTAATTAGCCAAGAAGATGTGGTCACAAAATTACCAGAACATCAAGCTCAGGTCATCTGCTTAGACTCCGACTGGATAACTATTTCCCAAGAAAGTACCAAAAATCCTGATAATAGGAATCTAACACCAGAAAACTTAGCATATATCATTTACACCTCTGGCTCTACAGGTCAGCCAAAGGGTGTATTGGTACCTCATGCTAATGTTGTTCGTCTTTTAGAAGCAACTCAATCATGGTTCCATTTCAACGAACATGATGTCTGGACGCTTTTCCACTCTTATGCTTTCGACTTCTCAGTTTGGGAACTCTGGGGCGCGCTCTGTTATGGCGGGCGAGTGGTAGTAGTTTCTTATTTAGTAAGCCGCACACCGCAAACTTTCTGTGACTTGTTGTGTCAAGAGCAGGTAACGATTCTTAACCAAACACCATCAGCTTTCCGCCAATTGATGCAGCAGGAAGAATTATCTGACAAGACCTTTGCTGATAACCTGCGCTTGGTAATCTTTGGTGGAGAAGCACTTGATATCCAAAGTTTAGCACCTTGGTTTGAGCGTCACGGAGATGATTCTCCCCAGTTGGTGAATATGTATGGTATTACCGAAACAACTGTACACGTTACCTATCGTCCTCTAACTGTTGCAGATTTGAAAACAGCAAATGGTAGTGTTATAGGTCGTCCGATACCAGATTTGCAAGTATATATTCTAGATAAGCACAATTCGCTACTGCCGATTGGAGTACCTGGTGAGATGTGTGTTGGTGGTGCTGGTTTAGCTAGAGGTTATCTCAACCGTCTTGAATTAACCAACCAAAAGTTTATTCCCGACCCCTTTAGCAACAAGCCAGGCGCAAGACTTTATAAATCAGGTGATTTAGCTCGCTACTTACCTAATGGAGAACTAGAATACTTAGGACGTATCGACCATCAAGTAAAAATCCGAGGTTTTCGCATTGAGTTAGGAGAAATTGAGGCACTACTGAGACAACACCCAACTGTGCGGGAAACTGTAATTCTAGTCCGAGAGGATCAACCTGATGATAAACAGTTAGTAGCTTACATTGTTGCCAAATCTGAGCAAGTCCCAACCACCAGTGAATTGCGAAACTGGCTCAAAGTGCAACTGCCAGATTATATGCTGCCATCGGCATTTGTTCTGTTAGAGGCACTGCCTTTAACATCTAACGGTAAAGTTGATCGTCAGGCATTACCTACACCCAATACAGCCAGACCGGAATTAGACGAAGCTTATGTAGCCCCTTCCACGCCTGAAGAAAAGGTACTCGTAGACGTTTGGGTACAAGTCCTTGGAGTTGAACAGGTTGGCATTCACGATAACTTCTTTGCTTTAGGAGGAGATTCCATCCGTAGTATCCAGGTATTGAGCAAAGCTAAAGAGCGTGGGTTGAGCCTTTTCCTACAGCAGATATTTCAACATCAAACTATACATGAACTAGCTCAAGAGCTGACAACGGCAAAAGTCAGCAGTGCGATCGCCGAACAAGTCCAACCATTTAGCTTAATATGCCAAGAGGATGTGTGTAAGTTACCCCAGGATTTAGAGGATGCTTACCCCCTGACTATGCTTCAGGCCGGAATGCTGTTTCACAGTCAGTATAGTGCGAACACCAAAGCTTATCACAACGTCTCTAGCATTCATATCAGAGCTTCCCTCGACCTTGATAAACTAAATACCGCCGTACAACATCTGGCAACTCGCCATCCGCTGCTGCGTACTTCCTTTGATTTGAGTAATTTTAGCGAACCGTTGCAGTTAGTCCATAAAACTGTTTCTGTTCCTTGCCAATTAGAGGATCTGTGCCACCTGTCTGCTGCTGAACAAGAAGAAATACTAGCTTGTTGGTTTGAAGCTGAGAAAAACAACAAATTTGACTGCACAATTGCCCCACTTTTGCGCTTTCAAATCCATCGGCGCAGTGAAGAAACATTTCAGTTTAGCTTTACCGAACACCATGCCATTCTCGATGGCTGGAGTGTAGCTTCGATGCTGACTGAGTTGTTTGAACACTACTTCTTCCTGTTGGGTAAAGAAATTTCGCCAATTGCGCCACCACCAGCCAACGCATTCCGTAACTTTGTAGCTTTGCAAAAACAAGCTCTCCATTCTGAGGAATGCCAACGTTATTGGATGCAAAAGCTCCATGACTGCCCTCAGACAACTATACCTCGCCAACCTGTTTCCCAAAGGTCTGCTGACGAAACTTCAGAAGTTCGTGTTGTGCAAGTACCCATTAACTCTGAGGTTTCGGAACGGCTGAAGAAACTAGCTCAGTCTGCTAAAGTTCCACTCAAGAGCGTGCTTTTTGCTGCACACCTGAGAGTGATTAACAAGCTGTGTCGTGAGTCAGAAGTGGTAACGCTAGTTTCATCTAATGGACGACCAGAAACAAGTGATGGTACTCGCTGCCTTGGGCTTTTCCTCAATCCTTTACCATTTCGGATGCAACTTCCTCAAGGTACTTGGATGGATTTGATATCCCAAGTTTTTCAATCAGAGCAGGAATTATTACCCTTCAGATGGTATCCAATGGCTCAGATTCAAAAAGATTTAGGTGGGAAACGTCGTTTTGAAACTTGTTTTAATTTCACTCATTTCCATGTTTATCAGCGTATTGGCACATTAGGTGATTTAGAAGTATTAGATACTCAGGGATTTAACATTACAGACTTTGTTATCTTAGCTGAGTTCAGACTAAATGTAATTTCCTCTCAAGTCGAGCTTTCATTGTGTGGTAACACTTCTGAATTATCTAACCAGCAAATAGAGGAAATTGCCAATGAGTACGCTCATACTCTGACAACACTAGCTCAATTACCAAATGAAGAATACGAAATTTTTGCTGGCGGTAACAATCTAAAATTTAATAATGACAAACAAATCAAAGAGTTTGAAAAGTCAAGTATTCAAAAGTTGAAACTTGCTAAACGCAGAGCATTTTAGAGCTTCTAAGCGGGAAGATTAAACAATGAAACAAGAAAATACTCCAGTCCCTAGCCTGAAAAAATTAGGAAGCATATCACGTAAAACTTTCAAGATATCTCAAGGTACACTCATTGAGACAAAGCAACTATTACCAGAAAGCTGCATTCCTTTAGTTGTGAAACCTACTATAGCTGGCGTAAATTTATTAGAATGGGCTGCCAGCAACAAGGAGTTGATTGAATCATTGTTGTTGAAGCATAGAGCTTTACTTTTCCGCAATTTTAATATAAATACAACAGCTTTGTTCAATGAGTTTGTTAAATTAACCTCCAGTGGCGAGTTGTTAGAATACCGCGATCGCTCTTCACCACGTCATGAAGTTGGTGATAAAATCTACACATCAACAGATTACCCTGCCGAGCAAAGTATTTTCTTACATAATGAGGGTACTTATTGGTTAACTTGGCCATTAAAAATATACTTTGGCTGTTTAATTGCAGCACAGCAAGGCGGGGAAACACCAATTGCAGACTGTCGTAATATTTTTGGGCGCATTCATCCCCAAATTCGGGAAAAGTTTATCGAAAAAAAGGTATTATATGTTCGTAACTATAATGATGGTTTTGGGCTAACTTGGCAGACTGTTTTTCAAACTAGAGATAAAGCTGTAGTAGAAGAATATTGCCGGAGAAACAGTATTGAATTTGAATGGAAAACAGGCGAACGTTTACGGACTCGTCAAATACGTCAAGCTGTAGTACAACATCCAAAAACTGGGGAATTCATTTGGTTTAATCATGCTACTTTCTTCCATATTTCTACTCTTGAACATACATTTATAGATGCTTTATTAGCAGAGTTTAAAGAAGAAGATTTACCCAACAATACATATTATGGTGATGGCTTACCCATTGAACCAGAAGTTTTAGAAGAATTACGCGCAGTCTATCAGCAAGAAACGGTTTTATTTCCTTGGCAAGCAGGAGATTTATTGATGTTAGATAATATGTCAATTGCTCATGGTCGTTCGCCATTCGTCGGTTCACGTAAAGTTGTAGTAGGAATGGCTGATCCATTCACTAATCCAAATATAAAAATCTCCAAATATTCGTAAACATCTCCCTTTCTTTTCTCTGCGTTACGGGCAGTTTGCTCAAGTCGGGAAACCCGCCCACGCAACTGCCCTCCTCTGTGTCTGGTGCGGTTATTTACAAAAAATCCCAACAATTACTTATCAGGAATAAATTCAGAGTTATGCAAATACTCAACAATACATCACCAATAGAAAATGTCGCCGGTTATCGAATGTCACCACAGCAAGAGCATTTATGGAGATTAAAGTCTGTTACTCAAGATAATACTTATATTGCTCAGTGTGCTGTTGCTATCGATGGCGAACTGGATATGGAGATTCTTAAGAAGTCTCTACAGGATGTTGTTAATCAACATGAAATACTCCGCACAAATTTTCAGTGTTTACCAGGAATGACAATGCCATTACAGGTAATAGCTGATAACCAGAATATTTCAATTAATTATCATGATGGTAGTGATTTTGATGCTGAAGACAAAGATAAGCAAATAGACTTATTTTTGAATCAGCATAAATCTCATAATTCCAATTTTACCCAAATAGATTTAATTAAATTTGTAGCTAATCAGCATATATTGCTTGTAAGTTTACCAGCGATGATTGCTGATGCGATTGGTATTCGTAATTTGGTACATGAAGTTAGCCGCTTTTATGCAACCAATATAAATAATCAACAATTATCTGATGAAGTGTTGCAATATGCAGATATTGCTGAATGGCAACATGAATTACTAACAGCAGAAGATGCTAATTTAGGTAAAGCTTACTGGAAACAACAAGAGCTTCCTTTTGATAAAAAAGTTGCTGAAGACGTTGTAATTTTTGAACCAAAAACTTTTAGACTGGAACTTTGTAAAAATTTTTTAGTTGATATTGAGAATATATTGCCAAAACAAACTGATTATTTGGCTGATTTTTTATTAACTTGCTGGCAAATTGTATTATGGCGAAATCTCGATCATTCTGACCTAGTTGTCGGTAAATTATATGATGGACGGAAGTATGAAGAGTTACAATCAGCTATTGGTTTATTTGCTAGATATTTACCGATCGCATCTCATTTACAACCGGATTTATCATTTAAGAAAATATGGCAACAAGTTCAAGAATCGGTTCGTCAAGCTCATCAATGGCAAGATTACTTTTCTTGGCAAGAGTATAGCAAGAATTGGGCTATTGATTTCTTCCCATACTGTTTTGAATTTACAGAGCAAGCACAGCAAGCATCTGCCGATACCGTAACATTTAATCTCTACAAAGAGTATGCTTGTATTGATAGGTTCAAACTTAAACTATCTTGTATTCTTCAAGAAGATGATTTAGTTGTTGATTTGTATTATGATGCTAAGTTATTTCCCTTAGAAGATATTCAACGTTTAGCAGCGCAATTTCAGAAACTATTATCTAGTGTTATTTGTAATCCCGATACGGCGATTAGCGAATTAGAAAATTTAGGCGATCGCGAGCTTCAACAACTACTATTTGAGTTTAACAATACCCAAGTTGATTACAATAGCTCTCAATTAATTAATCAGCTTTTTGAGGCGCAAGCAGAAAGCGTACCAGATAATATTTCTGTGGTATTTAACAATCAGCAATTAACCTACCGTGAATTAAATGAACGTGCTAATCAGCTAGCTCATTACCTACAAAAATTAGGTGTGAAGCCAGAAGTATTAGTAGGAATTTGTGTAGAGCGTTCTTTATCAATGACTATTGGTATTCTTGCTATTCTTAAAGCAGGTGGGGCTTATGTACCGTTAGATCCAAGCTATCCATCAGAACGCTTACAATTTATCCTGCAAGATACCCAAACGCCAGTATTATTAACTCAGCAATCTTTGCTGCAAGATTTACCAGAAACTCAAGCAAGAATTATTTGCTTAGATACTGATTGGGAAATTATTGCATCTGAGAACCAAGATAATCCTGCTGTGGCGATGACATCTGCCAATTTAGCTTATATTATCTATACTTCTGGCTCTACAGGTAAACCTAAAGGTGTACAAATCACTCATCAAAATTTAGTCAACTCCACACAGGCGCGGCTTAATTACTATCAAGAACCTATTGGTAGTTTCTTATTACTTTCCTCCTTTGCTTTTGATAGTTCTGTCGCTGGGATTTTCTGGACACTATGCTCTGGGGGAACTTTGGTATTTCCCCAAGTCTGTGGAGAGCAAAATATATCATATTTGCTCAATTTAATTCGCCAAAATCAGGTAACTCATTTATTAGGTTTACCTTCCTTATATAACGTCCTTTTAGAGCAAGCAAACCAACAAGAATTAGTTTCATTACGTAGTGCGATCGTTGCAGGTGAATCTTGTTCAGCAGAATTAGTGATTCGTCATTTAGAAAAACTTCCCCAAGCAGCTTTATTTAACGAATATGGTCCCACAGAAGCCACAGTTTGGAGTACTGTTTATCATTGCTGTTCGCCAGAAATAGGAAAGTCAGTATCTATTGGTCGCCCAATTGCAAACGCACAAATTTACTTACTTGACCGAAATTTACATCCTGTTCCTTTGGGTGTGGCTGGGGAAGTATATATTGGTGGCGATGGTTTAGCTAGAGGTTATTTGAACCGTCCTGATTTAACAGCCGAAAGTTTTATTAGCAATCCTTTTGAGGAAGTAGAAGGAAGTCGTCTATACAAAACTGGTGATTTAGCCCGCTATTTACCAGACGGAAACATAGAATTTCTTGGTCGTATTGATCAGCAAGTAAAAATTCGTGGTTTCCGGATAGAATTAGGGGAAATTGAAACTGCATTAGCCCAACATCCCAGCATTCGGGCAAATGTAGTTATAGCTAGAGAAGAAAATTCTGGTCAAAAACGGTTAGTGGTTTATATTGTTCCCCAACCGGGACAAATAGCTGCTAGTTTCAATGATTTGCGTCATTTTTTGGCAGAAAAACTACTAGAATATATGGTACCATCTGCTTTTGTACGTATCAGCAATATACCTCGTCTTCCTAATGGTAAGATTGACCTCAAAGCATTACCAAGTCCAGAAATATCTAGAACTTTTGTAGCTCCTCGCACGGCTGTAGAGAAAATATTAGCTGATATTTGGGCGCAAGTTTTACGCCTAGAACAAGTTGGGATTCAAGATAACTTTTTTGAATTAGGCGGCGATTCTATTATCAGTATTCAAATTGTGGCTAAAGCTAATCAAGCAGGTTTAAAATTAACTCCTAAGCAAATTTTTGACCGTCCTACAATTGCCGAGTTAGCAACGGTAGTTAGTGCTAATGAAAGCATCCATACACCACAATATCTAATAACTGGTGAAGTACCACTGACACCGATTCAATATTGGTTTTTCGCACAAAATCAACCAGAGCCACATCATTGGAATCAATCTTTATTGTTAGAAATAAATACAAAAAAAGATTTCTATTTGTGGCAGCAAGTGATACAATGTTTATTTGAAAACCATGATGTATTTCGTCTGCGTTTTCATCATCAAAAATCTGGTTGGGAACAAATTATTTCTGCTGATAAAGAAACAGCGATATTTACACCCATAAATTTATCAGCGTTACCAGAAATTGAGCAAAAAACAGCCATTGAAAAAACAGCCGCAGAACTTCAAGCTAGCCTGAATTTATCAGACGGGCCGTTAGTTAAATTTGCTTTATTTGACTTAGGCGCACAAGCAAATAGCCGCCTATTAATTATCATCCACCACTTAGCTATAGATGGTATTTCTTGGCGAATTTTACTAGAAGATTTGCAAACAGCATATCAGCAGATGAGTCAGGGTGAGACGATAGTTTTACCAAATAAAACTACTTCATTTCAACAGTGGGCTTATCGTTTGCAGGAATATGCTCAATCTCCAACCCTCAAGCAAGAGTTAAATTACTGGTTGACGCAACTAGAAAAACCCATCTCGCCCTTACCTGTAGACTATACGTCAGGGACAAATACGCTGCTAGATGCTCGTACTGTTACAGTTTCCCTTAGTCAGCAAGAAACCCAAGCTTTACTACAGGATGTGCATCAGGCTTATCACACCCAAATTAACGATGTATTGCTGACAGGACTTGTACAAGCATTTGCAGAGTGGACGGGAGAAAATTCGCTGCTGCTGGAACTGGAAGGACACGGACGAGAGGACATTTTCGCAGATGTGAATTTGTCGCGGACTGTGGGTTGGTTTACTACCCATTTTCCGGTGCTGCTGAATTTAGGAACTGTGGAAAATTTGGGTAATGCTTTGAAGGCTGTAAAAGAGCAACTGCGTGCTATCCCTGATCGCGGTCTTGGTTATGGTGTACTGCGTTACCTCAGCGATGAGGGTGAAAAACTCCAAGGCTTACCCCAAGCTGAGGTTCTGTTTAATTATTTAGGGCAAACAGACCAAGTAATGACGCAGTCTTCACTGTTTGCGCCTGCAAAAGAATCTACTGGTTCAGCCCGTAGCCTGCGGGGTAGTCGAGTTTATTTATTAGAAGTTGTAGCAATTGTGACTGACGGACAACTGCAAGTGAATTGGACTTACAGCGAAGCCATACATCAGCAAGCCACAGTAGAAAAATTGGCGAATAGTTTTATTCAAGCATTGCGATCGCTCATTGCTCATTGCCAATCTCCTGAAGCTGTTGGTTTCACCCCTTCAGACTTCCCCCAAGCCAAGTTGAATCAACAAGACTTGGATAAATTCTTGGCAAAATTCAACCAAAAAGCTTAGGAGACAAGTCAATGAATACAGCCAATATCGAAAATATCTACGAACTTTCCCCCATTCAGCAGGGTATTCTCTTTCACAACTTGTATGAATCGGAATCTGGAGCTTATTTTGTGCAGGTAAGCTATGGCTTACGGGGAATGCTCAATATTGAGGCTTTTGAACGGGCTTGGGAAAGAGTCGTGGCGCACCACTCACCTTTGCGTACTAGTTTCCATTGGGAAGGACTTGACAAACCGCTACAAGTTGTAAATAAAAAAGTCCAATTACCTCTAGAAAAACTAGATTGGCGGGGAATGAATCCCGAAGAACAGCAAGAGAAATTTCAGGCTTTTTTGTTGAGCGATCGCCAATTGGGTTTTAATTTATCTGATGAATCTCTATTGCGTCTGACTTTGATTCGTTTGGATAACCAGCATTACCACTTTGTTTGGAGTTCCCACCACATTATTCTTGATGGCTGGTCAGGGGCGTTAGTATTCAAAGATTTTGCGTTACTTTACGAAGCATTTTGTCGGGGTGAAGAAATCACCTTACCATTCGTTGGTCGCTTCGCTGATTATATTGCTTGGTTGCAACAACAAGATTTATCTCAAGCGGAGGCTTTTTGGCGACAAGCATTACAAGGATTTACAGCACCCACTTCTTTAACTAATCTCGAAGTTCACAGTTTATCGGTTCAACCAGAAAAATATCTTGAACAAAGTTTCAAACTCTCCCCTGCAACGACAACATCTCTAAAATCTTGGGCAAAACAGCATCAACTGACTCTAAACACCATAGTTCAGGGGGCTTGGGCTTTGCTTCTTAGCCGCTACAGTGGTGAGAATGAAGTAGTGTATGGTGTAACAGTTTCCGGTCGTCCAGTAGATCTACCAGCAGCTGAGTCAATGGTAGGAATATTCATTAACACCTTACCTTTACGGGTGAAATTGGATGCAGAAATGTCGTTACTTTCTTGGCTAGGAAAGTTACAGCATCAATTATTAGAAATCCGGCAATATGAATATACTCCACTGGTAGAAATTCAAGGTTGGAGTGAAATACCACGAGGTTTATCCTTATTTGAAAGCATCGTGGTGTTTGAAAATTATCCGGTAGATCAAGCGTTATCAGATTGGCGAAAAAATTTAGAAATCGAGACTCTCAGCGCCGTTGACCATACAAATTATCCCCTAACTATTAGCGTTATTCCTGGGTCTGAGTTGGAAATTAGAATTGCTGGGGATAGCACTCGTTTTGATACCGCTACCATTACGCGAATGCTAGGCCATTTCCAGACATTACTGGAAGGAATAGCCGCTAATCCAGAGGTGCGCCTTCACGAACTACCAATTTTAACCGCAGCCGAGAAACATCAATTACTCATAGAGTGGAATCAAACCCAGCTAGAGTTTCCTCAGCAATGCATACATCAATTATTTGAGGCACAGGTAGAGAAAACACCAGATGCAGTAGCTGTAGTATTTTCCCAACAAAGCCTTACCTATGAACAACTAAATCAGCGCGCGAATCAGTTAGCACGATACTTGCAACAATTAGGTGTGGGTGCAGAAGTATTAGTAGGTATTGGTATAGAACGCAGCCTCGAAATAGCGATCGCAGTTTTGGGTGTGCTCAAAGCTGGTGGTGCTTATGTCCCGTTAGATCCAGACCAACCTGCACAGCGTCTAACTTACATGGTGCAAGATGCAGATTGTCAAGTACTAATCACTCAAAAGCATTTGGTAGATGCACTTCCAGCTTACAAAGGTCAGGTAGTTTGTCTAGATGCAGATTGGGCGTTAATTTCTCAAGAATCAGAGTTAAATCTACCTAGCAACACAGTTACACCCGAAAACTTAGCATATCTCATATACACCTCTGGTTCTACTGGTCAGGCAAAGGGTGTGCTGGTTAAGCATAGCAGCCTTGTCAATGCCTATTACGGCTGGGAACAAGCTTATCAACTGCGAACTCTAACTTGTCACCTGCAAATGGCTAATTTCTGCTTCGATGTTTTTGCTGGCGATTTCATCCGGGCTTTATGTTCTGGTGCCAAATTAGTGATTTGTCCGCGTGAATTTCTACTAGAACCTGCGAAATTATATGCTTTGATGTGCCAGCAAAAAGTTGACTGCGCTGAATTTGTGCCAGTGGTTTTAAATAACCTGATACAGTATTTAGAAAAGAGCCAACAGAGCTTAGATTTTATGCAACTTCTCATCTGTGGTTCTGATAGTTGGTATGGCTCAGAATACAAAAAAATTAAATCATTTCTCGGTCAACAAACACGATTAATTAACTCTTTTGGTTTAACTGAAACCACAATTGATAATTCCTACTACGAAAGTTCTCGCCAAGAGTTATCAACAGAGCAGTTAGTACCCATTGGCAGACCTTTTATCAATAATCAACTTTACATTTTAGATTCATATTTACAACCAGTACCTATCGGGGTTAGCGGGGAACTTTATATTGGCGGTGCAAGTTTAGCGAGAGGTTATCACAACCGCCCAGAATTAACTACCGAAAAATTTATCACTAATAAATTTAGTAATCAGCCAGACGCATATCTATACACAACTGGTGATTTAGCCAAATATTTACCTGATGGAAATATTGCCTTTATTGGTCGAGCAGATAATCAAGTTAAAATTCGGGGATTTCGGATTGAACTTGGAGAAATTGAAGCAGTACTGAGCCAAAATTCGGTTGTATCAAAAGCAGTAGTAATTGCTAGGGAAGATGAACCGAGAAACAAAAAATTGGTAGCTTATGTAGTGCAAAAACCATCAATTACTTCTTTAGAAAGTACACAAATACGTGATTTTGTCAAACAAAAACTGCCGCAGTATATGATTCCTTCGGCTTTCGTTATACTGCCACAATTACCACTTTTACCCAATGGTAAAGTAGACAGGAAATCGCTACCCAAACCTGACGCAGCTATAACCACTTTTCAAGATGCCTTTGTACCACCTCGTAACGCTATTGAAGAAGTATTAGCAGGAATCTGGGCTAACATTCTCCGTGTTAAACAAGTTGGCATTCACGACAACTTTTTTGACTTAGGAGGACACTCTTTGTTAGCAACTCAAGTTATCTCTCGCATTCGGGAAACTTTTAAATTAGACTTACCTCTGCGTTGTTTATTTGAGTTCCCCACAATAGCGGAATTATCCCCAAGACTTATTGTCTACGAAGCTAAACCAGGAATGACGGCAAAGATAGCACAAATCGTCAAACAGCTAGAGGGTATGTCTGCTGAAGAAGCAAAACAAGCACTTGAAAACAGGAAAGCAGCTAAACCAGTGAGGGTATGATGGACGCAGAAAAGCTAGAACTACTTGCTTATTTATTGGAAGAGGAAGGAATTGCTTCTCCCGAAATACCAACGATTGCTCCAAGAAAAAGTTCGGAGAATTTGCCTTTATCTTTTGCACAACAACGTTTGTGGTTTCTTAATCAATTAGAACCAGACAACCCTTTTTATAACATTTCTGCTGTCTTACGCTTGCAGGGTTTACTTAATATCACTGCACTGGAACAAAGTTTTAACAAAATCATCCAACGTCACGAGATTTTACGAACCACATTTCATATTGTCAATGGCGAAGCAATTCAGGTAATTAATCCTCAACAAAAGCTGACTATTAAGTTAATTGACCTAACAGCCTTACCATTAAAAAATAGAGAAATCGAGGCACAACAGTTAGCAAATCAGGAAGCTGGGCAACCTTTTGATTTAACAACTGGGCCATTAGTCAGAAGTACCTTGCTACGTCTAGATAAAGCAGAACACATTTTACTGTTTACCATGCATCACATTGTCAGTGATGGTTGGTCAACAGACATATTGGTGCGGGAAGTTGCAACCCTTTACGAAAGTTACTGTAATGGCAATCCTTCTCTACTACCAGAATTGCCCATTCAGTATGCTGACTATGCTGTTTGGCAGCGACAATGGTTGCAAGGTGAAGTGCTGACAACTCATATAGACTACTGGAAACAGCAATTAGGAAACAACCTGCCAGTTTTAGAGTTACCCATCAACCGATCGCGATCGCATATTCAAAGTTATCGAGGCTTAATACAATCTTTTTATTTACCGCAGAATGTGACTGTTGCCCTCAAAACTTTGAGTCAGCAGGAAGGCTGCACCTTGTTTATGACTCTGTTAGCAGCCTTCAAAGTTCTGCTATATCGCTATACGGGTACTGGGGATATTGTAGTTGGTTCACCAATTGCTAACCGCGATCGCTCTCAAATAGAAGGGTTAATTGGCTTTTTTGTCAATACATTAGTATTGCGGACTAACTTATCAGATAATCCCACTTTTCGAGAACTGCTAGGGAAGGTTCGGGAAGTCACATTAGGAGCCTACGACCACCAAGATTTACCGTTCGATTTGTTGGTGGAAGAACTGAAGCCCCAGCGTGACTTAAGCCATACACCACTGTTCCAAGTTATGTTTGTTCTCCAGAATGCGCCCATGTCGGCTGTGGAGTTATCAGGCTTAACCTTACAAGCTTTACAAACTGAATCTACCACCGCCAAGTTTGATTTAACTTTATTGATGGAGGAAACAGAGTCAGGAATCAGAGGTGCATTAGAATACAATACTGATTTATTTGATGCTGCTACTATTGCCCGGATGGCAGAGCATTTACAGACGTTACTTGTAAGTATTGTTGCTAATCCTGAACAACAAATAGCACAACTGCCTTTACTAACAGCAAATGAGCAGCATCAGTTGTTGATTTGGAATCACACTCAGGCAGAATATTCCTTAAATAGGTGTATTCATGAGTTATTCGAGGAACAGGTAGAGAAAACACCTTATGCAGTCGCAGTAGTTTTTGCAGAGCGACAATTAACTTATCAAGAGTTAAATACCAAAGCCAATCAACTCGCCCACTATTTGCAAAAGTTAGGTCTGAGTCCAGATACTTTAGTCGGTATTTTTGTTGAACGTTCTCTAGAAATGCTTGTAGGACTGTTAGGTATTCTCAAAGCGGGTGGGGCTTATGTACCTCTTGACCCCGCTTATCCGTCTGAACGCTTGGCATTTATGCTGGCTGATGCAGGTGTATCAGTGTTACTAACTCAAAAAAACCTACAGGATGGACTACCGCAAACAGACGCGCACATAGTCTGCTTAGACCAAGATTGGGAGACTATAGCCAAAAACAGCAACGACAACCCAAACACCACAGTTCAACCGGAAAACTTAGCGTATGTGATTTACACATCCGGTTCCACAGGACAACCCAAAGGTGTGATGATTCCTCACCGCGCCATCTGCAATCATATGCTGTGGATGCAATCGGAATTTCCCCTCACCGCCTCAGATAGGGTGTTGCAAAAAACACCGTTTAGCTTTGATGCTTCGGTTTGGGAATTCTATGCACCTTTGTTAGCAGGTGGACAGTTGATTGTAGCTCAACCCGGTGGACATCAAGATAATGCTTATCTTCTAGACTTGATTGCACAACAACAAGTCAGCATTGTGCAATTTGTCCCCTCACAGTTGCGATCGCTCTTAGCAGAACAAAAAATATACAATTGTCACAGCTTACGCCGAGTATTTTGTGGTGGGGAAGCATTAGCAAGTGATTTGCAAGCAAGCTTTTTCAGGATTTTGCCCAATGTTGAACTATGTAATTTATACGGCCCAACGGAGGCAACAATTGACACAAGCTATTGGCGATGTCAGCCGGAAGAGGAACAAAGAATAGTACCGATAGGAAAAGCGATCGCAAATGCTCAAATATATTTGTTAGACTTTTACCTTCAACCTGTCCCTATCGGTGTACCTGGTGAAATCTACATCGGTGGTGCAGGTTTAGCGCGGGGTTATCTCAACCGCCCCGATTTGACAGCTGAAAAATTTATTTCAAATCCCTTTCTTTCTGACACAAAGTTATATAAATCAGGTGATTTAGCTCGTTATCGTCCAGATGGGACTCTAGAATTTATTGAACGTATTGATGGACAAGTAAAGTTAAGAGGTTTCCGGATTGAACTAGGAGAAATAGAAACCCAATTAACCCAGCATTTACAAGTCAAACAAGCTGTAGTTTTAGTTCGGGAAGATGTACCCGGAGAAAAACGCTTAGTGACTTATATTGTTCCCAGTCAGGAACAGTCACCTACAGTCAGTGAACTGCGGAGTTTCTTGAAAAACAATCTCCCTGACTATATGGTGCCATCAGTTTTTATCACTTTAAATACCCTCCCATTCTTACCAAATGGCAAGTTAGACCGAAAAGCACTACCAGCACCAGATACCGCTAGACCTGATTTAGAAGCTATTTTTGCTACACCACGCACTCCTGTTGAAGAAACCCTCGTGCAAATTTGGTCTGAAGTTTTGCGGCTAGAAAATGTAGGTATTAACGACAACTTTTTTGAGTTAGGTGGAGATTCTATCCTCAGTTTACAAGCGATCGCTAAAGCTAATCAAGCTGGTTTACAACTCACTCCTAAGCAGATATTTGAATATCAAACCATTGGCGATTTAGCATTAGTAGCAGGTACAAGTAAAAAAAATGCCGATGAGCAAGGGATTGTTACAGGTTCGCTGAATCTCACTCCGATTCAACATTGGTTTTTTGAACAGGAATTACTTGATTCTCATCATTGGAATCAGGCAGTAATGTTGGAATTAGATTCGAGTTGCAATCCTATATTATTAAAGCAGGTTGTACAGCAATTACTTATTCATCACGATGCTTTGCGTTTGCGGTTTGTGCAAACTGAATTCGGTTGGCAACCAAGCATTAATGAACCTGAAGAAAATATACCTTTTGCTATCATTGATTTATCAAATTTACCTGAGCCTGAACAAAGAAAAGCAATAGAGGCAAAAGCTAATGCACTTCAAGCCAGCCTCAAATTATCTCAATTAGTGCAAGTTGCTTTATTTAGACTGGGAGAGAATCAACCTTATAGACTATTGATTATTATTCATCATCTAGCAGTTGATGGAGTTTCTTGGCGAATATTACTAGAAGATTTGCAAACAGTTTACCAACAAATTATTCAAGGTAAAAGACATCAATTTCCAGCTAAAACAACTTCGATAAAACATTGGGCTGAAAAACTTCAAAAATATGCTAATTTGGACAATGTTAATTCAGAAATTAATTATTGGTTGAGCCAGCCTTATCAAAATATTTCTCCTTTACCTGTTGACTTTCCCAATGGAGAAAATACTGTTGCTTCAGCTTGTACAGTTTCCGTCAGTCTCTCCCAAACAGAAACAACATCTTTATTAAATGAAGTACCAACAGTTTATCAAACTCAAATCAATGATATTTTGCTAACGGCTCTTGTGCAAACTTTTAAACAATGGACTGGTAACAGTTCACTTTTGATAAATTTAGAAGGTCACGGACGAGAGGACATTTTAGAAAACGTTGATTTATCCCGTACTGTTGGTTGGTTTACTACTATCTTTCCAGTGATATTGGATATCACAGCAGCTTTTAACCCAGGAGAAGCATTAAAGACAGTTAAAGAACAACTACGTAGTATTCCCCATAAAGGAATCAACTATGGCGTACTACGTTATCTCAGTGAAAAATCAATTGCGGAAAAACTGAAAGCTTTACCCCAACCAGAGGTGACATTTAACTACTTAGGTCAATTTGACCAAGTGATTTCTGAAACCTCAATGTTTCGACCTGCGACGGAATCAACGGGAACAACCCAAAGTCTGAGAGGTAAGCGTCACTGTTTGCTAGAGGTGAATGGGTTGATTGTTGGGGGAAAGTTGCGCCTGGATTGGACTTACAGCAAAGCCTTACATCAACCAGCAACAGTGGAAAAACTGGCTCAAGGATTTATTGAAGCATTGCGATCGCTCATTGTCCACTGTCAGTCTCCCCACGCTGGCGGGTTTACTCCTTCTGATTTTCCGCAGATGCAGTTTAGTCAACAAGAATTAGATGAATTAATGGCTGAAATATAGCTTTTCTCAACGCAGAGTCACGCAAAGGTAACGCGGAGTTACGCAGAGTTTTTTAAGAGAATTTGTGAAGAAGAAGGTAACTGTTCATGAATAAAAAGAATATTGAAAATATTTATCCGCTTTCACCTACGCAGCAGGGTATACTCTTTCATACTCTCCGCGCCCCAGAATCGGGAGTTTATGTTGTTCAGAGTTGTTATACATTTAGCAAAAATATTAATATTGCGGCTTTTAAACAAGCTTGGCAACAAGTTATCAACCAGCATCCTATTTTACGCACTTCTTTCTACTGGAAGCAGTACAAAGAGCCGTTTCAGGTAGTAAATAGAAGTTTGCAGTTACCTTGGAAACAGTACGACTGGCGAGAATTCTCTGTATTGGAACAGCAAGCAAGGCTAGAAGAATTTTTACAAACAGACCGTCAGCAAGAGTTTAATATTTCTCAATCACCTCTGATGCGCTTGACTCTTATACAGGTAGGTAAAGAAACTTATCATTTTATTTGGAGCAGCCACCACCTAATTTTAGATGGTTGGTCTGGGGCTATAGTACTTCAGCAAGTATTCCAAGCTTACGAAGCACTATGTGAGGAGCAAGTTGTATCATTATTACGATGTCGTCCTTATGCAGACTATATTACTTGGCTACAACAGCAAGACTTATCAAAAGCCGAAGCATTTTGGCGCAAAGTTCTGCAAGGTTTTACTGCACCTACACAGTTGCGGGTAAATAGTTTTGCAAGTGGCGCAACCGGATATGATGAGCAGTCAATCAAGCTATCACCAGCTACAACCGTCGCGCTGCAATCTTTAGCACGACAGCACAAGTTAACTTTAAATACTGTAGTACAGGGAGCCTGGGCTATACTCCTCAGCCGTTACAGTGGTGAACAAGATGTAGTTTTTGGAGCTACTTCTGCCGGTCGTCCACCTGCATTAGTTGGTTCAGAATCAATGGTGGGACTGTTTATCAACACTTTACCGGTGCGGGTGCAGGTTGCTGGAGATGAGTTGCTGATTTCTTGGCTGCAAAAACTTCAGGCGCAACAAGTAGAGGCGCAACAGTATGAATATAGTCCCTTGGTACAAGTGCAAGGATGGAGTGAAGTTCCCAGAGATTTGCCTTTGTTCGAGAGTATTTTGGTGTTTGAAAACTACCCTGTAGACGCTTCTTTAAAAGCATGGGCTACAGAAATGCAGATGCATAGTGTGCAGTCTGTAGAATCTACAAACTATCCCATCACAATTAAAGCAGGGGTAGGTAAAGAATTATCTTTAGAGATTGTGAGCGATCGCTCTTGCTTTGATACAGCCATTATCACCCGAATGTTGGGTCATTTGCAAACATTATTGGAGGGTATGGTTGCCAATCCTCAACAATCTCTCTCTTCATTACCTTTATTGACAGCGGCCGAAATCCACCAACAATTAATAGAATGGAATAATACGCAAACAGACTATCCCAAAGATAAGTGCATCCATCAATTATTTGAAGAACAGGTAGAAAAAACACCAGATGCTATTGCGCTAGTGTTTGCAGAACAGCAATTAAGCTATCAAGAACTAAATCAGCGTGCTAATCAGTTAGCGCATTATCTACAAAAACTAAATATTAAGGCAGAAGTTCCAGTTGCTATTTGCTTGGAACGTTCCTTAGAAATGGTAATTGCTATACTAGGCATCCTTAAAGCTGGCGGTGCTTATGTACCAATAGATCCAACATATCCTTCAGAACGTTTAGCTTGGATGCTGGAAGATATACAAACACCAGTCTTATTAACTCAAAACAAACTAGTAACAAAATTACCCCAATTCACACCTAAAGTCGTTTGCTTGGATCAAGAGGAAGAAACTCTTAGCCAAGAGATTAATATTAATCTGGTCACTGAAATTACTCCTCAAAATCTAGCCTATGTAATGTATACTTCCGGTTCAACCGGAACACCTAAAGGTGTGAGCGTCATTCATCAAGGTGTCGTCAGGCTAGTAAAAGAAACAAATTACGCTAACTTGAATGCACAAGAAGTTTTCTTGCAAGCTGCGCCAATTTCCTTCGATGCATCTACTTTTGAAATTTGGGCTTGCTTATTAAATGGTGGAAAGTTAGTGTTATTTCCTGGTGAAACTACAACTTTGTTGACAGAGTTAGGAAAAGTGCTGCAACAATATCAGGTTTCAACATTATGGCTGACTGCTAGTTTGTTTCACCTAATGGTAGATGAACGACTGGAGGATTTGAAGCAAGTAAAACAACTTTTAGCTGGTGGTGATGTTTTATCTGTTACCCATGTCCAGAAGTTTTTACAAGAGTGCCAAGACTGTCAGCTAATTAACGGTTATGGCCCAACAGAAAATACGACATTTACCTGTTGCTATCCTATTACTGCTGATAGCCAGATAAAAAATTCTGTTCCTATTGGTCGTCCTATTGCCAATACCCAAACTTATATATTAGATAGTAATTTGCAACTCGTTCCTGTTGGTGTTCCAGGTGAATTATATATTGCTGGTGATGGTTTAGCACGGAATTACTATAACCGTCCAGATTTAAAATCTAGCAAATTTATACCTAATGCTTACAGTGAAAACACCAGTTCATATATGTATAGAACAGGAGATTTAGTCCGCTATTCGGAAGACGGCAATATTGAATTTTTGGGACGCATTGATCAACAAGTAAAAATTAGAGGCTTTCGTATTGAGCTAGGAGAAATTGAAGCGGTTATTTGTCAACATCCTGCTGTGCGACAAGCAATTGTAAATGTACAACAAGATAATAATGGTAATAAGCTTTTAGTAACCTATTTTGTTCCAGAACCAGAATCAACAATTACAGTCAGTGACTTGCGTTGCTTTTTACAAAATAAGCTACCTGAATATATGTTGCCTACGGGATTTGTGGCATTAAAAACATTACCACTAACTAACAATGGCAAAGTTAACCGTAAGCTCTTACCAGTATTTGAACAGACTTATGCAGAGCGAGAAAAAGTTTATGTAGCACCACGCAATACACAAGAAGAACAACTAACACAAATTTGGGAAGAAGTTCTTGGTTTAGAAAGAATAGGAATATATGATGACTTCTTTGAATTGGGTGGACATTCCTTAATAATTATGCAGTTATTTGCTCGTATCCGCCAACTTTTTCAAATAGATTTACCTATAAAAACTCTATTCACAGCGTCTACTGTGGCAGCTTTGAGCGAAAGATTAAAAAGTGCAAATATTGCTCATCCTACCTTAGATTTAAAAGCCGAGGCTGTGCTTGATTCAGCAATCAATTGTGAGGGTAAACAGATTGAGGAGATAACTAATCCTGCTTGTATATTCTTGACTGGTGCAACAGGTTTTTTAGGTGCTTTTTTACTAGATGAACTTCTCCAACAAACTCAAGCAGATATTTATTGCTTGGTTCGTGCTGCTAACGCCGAGGAAGGAAAGCAAAAACTTCGCCACACTCTTGAATCATATTTAATTTGGCATGAATCTCAAAGTTCAAGAATTATCCCAGTTTTAGGAGATTTATCTCAACCACTTTTAGGACTTTCTGAAGTGCAATTCACCGCGCTAGCCAGGAAACTTGATGTTATCTATCACAATGGCGCATGGGTACATCATGCTTCGCCATATTCCATACTCAAGGCGGCAAATGTACTAGGAACGCAGGAAGTTTTAAGATTAGCTAGCGAAATAAAAATTAAGCCTGTACATTTCATTTCTACTATTAGTGTTTTTTCTGCACCTATGGGTACTGGAGTAAAGTTAGTCAGCGAAGAATCTAACCTAGATGATTATCCAATACCAGAAGGTGGTTATGCTCAAAGTAAATGGGTAGCGGAAAAGTTAGTCACCATTGCACGCGATCGCGGCTTACCAGTCTCCATTTACAGACCAGGAAGGATATCTGGACATAGCAAAACAGCTGCATTTAATCCCAATGATTTTTTCTACAGATTACTGATAGGATGTGTACAACTGGGAAGTGTTCCCGAACGAGATTTTTTTGATAGTTTAGCACCTGTAGATTATGTTAGCAAAGCTATTGTTTATTTATCTAGGCAAAAAGAATCTTTAGGCAAAGCTTTTCATGTGCTAAATCCAGAACGTCTTAACTTAAAAATATTGTTCAATTTAGTTCGCTCTTTTGGTTATCCACTGCAACAAATATTTGAGGAGCAATGGCAATTAGAACTCATAAAAATTGCTGAAAATTTACCCAATCATCCTTTATATCCTTTAATCCCATTATTTACTCTGAAAAAGAGTAGTGAATCTGCATCAATACCTGAAAATTATGACCTTGTAGTACTTGAATTTGATTGTAGCAATACAAAACAAGGACTCCTCGATACTTTTATCGTTTGTCCAACAACAGATGAAAAGCTACTTACCACATATTTCTCTCACCTAATTCGTAATAATTTTATCTCTGCCCCAAAAGCAACTGAAATATATGCAAAAAACAATTTCTAACTTACAGTCATCTGTATCTCAAACTAATAGGGCACCAGAGGAATTGCAGCAAGATTATTTACAGCAATTCATCACCGACTACAATGAACATACCAAAACATCTAAAAAATTTACACAAAACTATCGTTTTACCTTAGCTGATAGCCGAGTTCCCACAGGGTTTAACTTAGCATTAAAAGAAATTTGTTATCCCATTGTTGCTAAAAAATCTTTCGGTTCAAAAATTTGGGATGTTGATGGTAATGAATATGTAGATGTAACAATGGGGTTTGGCATAAATCTGTTTGGTCATAACCCATCTTTTGTAAAAATAGCATTACTGGAACAGCTAGAACAAGGTATTCATCTTGGACCTCAAACAGAATTAGCTGGCGAAGTGGCTGAGTTAATTGCTGAAATGACTGGAATGGAGCGAGTTGCTTTTAGTAATACAGGTACAGAAGCAGTAATGGCAGCTATTCGGATAGCTAGAGCCGCCACAAAACGCAACAAAATAGCTATATTCTCTGGTTCATATCATGGTCATTCTGATAATACTTTAGTTGATGCTAAAGAAATAAATGGCAGTTTACAAATACTCCCAACAGCTTCAGGTGTTCCGCCTAGCATTGCGGAAGATGTATTGGTTTTGGATTATGGCAGTCCTCAATCATTAGAATTAATAGAGGCTTATAAACATGAATTAGCAGCTGTTTTAGTTGAACCTGTACAAACTAGCCGTCTAGATTTACAACCAAAAGAATTTCTTCATAAACTTAGGCAATTAACAACAGAATTAGATATTGCTTTAATTTTTGATGAAATGGTAACAGGTTTCCGTATTCATCCAGGTGGCGCACAAGCATGGTTTGGTGTTGCAGCAGATATAGCCACTTATGGAAAAATTGTTGGTGGTGGTTTGCCTATAGGTGTCATCGCTGGTAAGGCTGCCTATATGGATAAAATTGATGGGGGAATGTGGAACTATGGAGATGATTCCTTTCCTCAAGTAGAAACAACATTGTTTGCCGGGACACATTGTAAACATCCTTTATCTTTAGCTGCTGCAAAAGCTGTGTTGAAGTATCTCAAGAATCAAGGTGCTACGTTGCAATCAAATTTAAATCAACGCACAGCAGAGTTTGTCAACACTTTAAACGCCTACCTTGAAGCTGAAAATATACCTGTGAAAATGATCAATTTTGGCTCAATATTTGGCCCTAATTCTGGAAACTCTACTACTAATTCAGAAAAATCTTTGCCACTAGGTTTTAGTTTGTTAACTTATCATTTAATCAATCGAGGGTTTTTGAGCCGAGGCGGTAGTGGTTTCTTATCAACGGCACATACAGATGAAGATATCACTTACATAATTCAGGCTGTGAAAGATAGCATTAATGACTTGCGCTCAGGATATTTTTTGTAAGGATAATTCTAGCTTCCTTAAGAGCGTAGGTGTAGCCCGCCGTAGGCATCGCACGAAAAAACACTAGCAAAATTCCAATAATATGCAACTTAAACCTATTGAACGCATTGAAAAACCAAGCGTAGAAGAATTCCAGCATGAGTTTGTCATTCAAGAAAAGCCAGTAGTTATTTCTGGTGTTGCCAATAATTGGCCAGCTTGTTCTCTGTGGAAGCCAGACACCTTGAAAAGTATGTTTGGTGATGTACGTGTTCCCGTAAGACAAAGTGACAATGAACTCGATATCTTCTTTGGTGAATCAACAGCAGTCACAGAAATATCTATTGCTGATTATATAGATAGCATTGAATCACTTAATACAGATAGCCAACGTCCATCATATCTTGGTAATCTTTCCTTAACTTCGCCACTAGCTCAAGAATACTTTGACCAGTTAAAGTTACATTTTGATTTTCCTAACTATTTTCCAGAAAATAGCGGATGTGATATTCGCATTTGGATGGGAGCCGCTAATCAAAAATCAACAATTCATAACGACCCATACCATAATTTTAATGCCCAGATATTTGGTGAAAAACTATTTCTTCTATTTCCACCAGAAGAACAAGAAAAGCTTTATGTAAAAAAATGGGATGATGAACTTTGGACAAGTCCTGTTGACCCACAAGAACCAAACTTAGAAATATTTCCTCTGTTTAGTCAAGCTCACGGATTGAAGGCTTCTTTACAACCTGGCGATATACTTTTTATTCCCGCTTTTTGGTGGCATCAAGCATTATCTATTACGACAACCATAAACATTAATATGTGGTTGTATACCGAAACAATATGTAAGATTTGGGAACAACATCCTGCTTTTACTCAGAATTTAAGTAAAGCTTAAACTTGTTAAAAATAGCAAAACTTTATGTCCTACTCGTAGGAGTTAAACTTTGAAATCAGAAGATATTGATCAACCCAACTTCCGCACCTTTATCCTCATCTGGAGTACTCAGGTGCTTTCAATGCTTGGCTCCGAAATGACTGATTTTGCTATTACACTCTGGGCATGGAATATTACAGGTCAAGCAACCTCCTTATCCTTAATTATCCTTTTTAACCAATTGCCCAGATTAATCACTACTCTATTTGCTGGCATAATTGTTGACCGTTGTAATCGCAAAATTTTAATAATTTTAGGAGATGCAGCATCGGGTCTCTCTAGTATTATTATCTTTTTACTTTTTTTAACTAATCACCTAGAAATTTGGCATATATACGCTTCTGCTTTCATCATTGGACCCTTTCGTCATCTGCAATATTTTGCATTTTCAACTTCGATTTCTTTGGTTGTTCCAAAACAGCATTACACTAGAGCTGTTGTCATGAGTGAACACATCGGTCAGTTTAGCTCGAATATCATAGCACCAGGGTTAGCTGCGGTGCTTTATTATGTAATTGGTCTACAAGGTATTTTATCAGTTGATATAGTTACATTTATCATGGCGATTGCCACCATCTGTATCGTACATATACCCCAACCTGTACCAAGTGAAGCGGATTTAAAAGATGTAAAAATTTGGCAAGATTTGACGTTTGGTTGCCGCTACATTATTCAAAACTCTGGTTTACTCTCTCTTTTATTCTTCCTATTCATTTTTCACTCAATTGATTCTATTCTTTTTGGAATACATTCGTCTTTTCTTTTGGCTCGTAGTGGTAGCAATCCCGCAGTGTTTGCCAGCATACAATCTGCTATTGGTTTAGGTGGTCTAGTTGGTGCTTTAGGACTGAGTGTCTGGGGCGGTTTTAAACCCCGTATTCATGGTTTATTACTAGGCATTATATTGCATTACAGCATCATGATGGCCTTTAGCTTGGCAAATTTACCTTCTATTTGGATGATTACCGGTTTTTTGGCATCTGTATTTTGGCCGTGGGTCTCTAGTTCAAATCAAGTAATTTGGGTATCAAAAGTACCACCTAATATGCAAGGTCGAGTCTTCAGTACTCGCTATTTATTTACTCTCATTGCTTCACCTTTAGGTTTGGCGATCGCGGGGCCTTTAGCGGATAATTTCTTTCACCCAGCAATGATGCCTGGAGGTATTCTAGCGCCTATATTTGGCGGCTTATTCGGTACTGGTTCAAGTTCAGGAATGGCGCTGCAATATACTCTGTTTTCCTTCTTGGGCGTACTTCTGGGTTTAACTGGCTATACCTGGCGGAAATTACGAGATGTGGAAACTATTGTGGCTGATTTTGAGGACTAAAGTCCTAACTACGAACTCAAACAAGGTCAAAAAGTTTTGCGTTCCTCCAAATTTGCGAATATCTCTCGACGAGTTCGCCAAATTGGACGCAGTTGTTTGCGAGTAAACAGTTGTAGTTGGTCGGTTATGTGGGGTGAACCGGGTTGAGTAGCGTTACCGTAACTCATCAAAGCCATTGCTTTGACTGGTTGGGAAAACTCTATGGCTGCAACATAACTATCACCGGCGACTGCTTGAAAGCGGTTATCATTAGTGGGAGCAAAATTGAGAACGCGGAATATTCCTTGCTCCCCATCGCCACCGTTAGCAGGTAAATCTAAGTTTCCGCTACGCACTCGGAAAACTTCACCCCAAGCTACATCTAGCTTCCCATAAGCTTTTTCGACTTTTGCTGCTGCTATTTGCAGGGCTTTTGCTGCGCTTTCTGGGTCTTTTAAACCATCAGGTGTGGTGCGTGGGGAGTCCTCACTCCAAGGGATACTAAAGACTTGGTTTTCAGCCATTTCTTGCCACCAAAAGGAAAATAAGACTGCGCCGCGACTATCAGCATCAGCATTGCGATTCCAAGCTGCCAAAATATCAGCAGCACGACGGGCTAATTCATCCCCATATTTTCGGGCGGCGGGAATTAAGTCATCAAGGATGCGTTCTGCAAGTTCCATTTTTGTGGAATGTTTATACTTAATCATTTCCGCAAAAGAAATTTTGGCATCTTCAGCCAACATCTTGGCGGAACTTTGCGCTCGGAAAGACATTTCTCCCCGTGGTGCCATATAAGCAGGATAATCATTTGCTTTGATGACAGCTGGAAAAGTAGTAGTCCAAGGTGGATCGTTGGCATTTTGCAACCAACCGCTAGGTGGGTCGATCGCACGCGGTAAATCCTGGTATGGGTGCATTTTTGTCCACAAAGTTGTGGATGTGTCGCCAGGAATTAAGCCTTGCCAATATTGAAAGTCTCCTTGTTGGCGAATCGGGACTAAACCGTTGAATAGGTGCATGATGTGCCCTTCTCGGTCTGCATACATGACGGTAAACATCGGCAGTTGCAACCGTTGTAATACCTTTTGAAATTGGCTGAGGTTTTGCGATCGCGCCATGTCCCACCATTGTTGCAACACACCGGGACGGTCTGCACCGACAACCCGCAACGCCACCGCTTTACCCTCTTTTTCTTGCACTACTGCACCGTGGACGGAACTTTTGACTAATAATGGTTGTTCCACTAGGGAGCCGTTTTTTTGCTTGACCTTTAGCAAAAACTCTTCTGTGGTAAAAGGACAGACTTTGTTATCTAAAAGATAACCACCATCAGCCAACTTCAAATCATACACATCCCAACCATCATGGGTATTGACGGTATGAGTCCAACCCAAACGATCGTTAAAGGCGATCGCTAAAACCGGAATTCCTACTAAGGTTGCTCCATAAGCATTCATCCCTGGTGCAGTCACTTGTGCTTCGTACCAGAGAAATAAATCTGACCATAGCAAGTGGGGATTTGCTAGCAGCATCGCCTGACCACTAGCAGAATGTTTAGGTGCGATCGCCCAACCGTTAGAACCAGCTTTTGGTTGGGTATGAGTAGTATTTGCTACCTCTGCTGGATTGACGATAAAAGTAAAATACAGCACCCTTTGCAAATGCGCTAACACATCCTCTGGCTTGACTGGTAATACTATTTCTAGTTGAGCATCTATCAAATCAGGGTGTGCTTTCGCATACGTATTTATCCCCGTGACAAAGCCATTTATGTAACTCCGAAAAGCCTGGTTTTGTGCTTGATACCAAGAACTAGCACGATTGGGCACTCCCATCGTCAGTACCCACTTATCAGAGTTTAAATAATCTTCTCCCCAGTATTCGGCTGCTTTTCCCCTAGCTTGACCATAAAGGCGTAACAGCAAGTTAGCATGACTTTGCATCTGTGCCCAACCAAAAGCCTGGAAAGCGCTTTCAGCATCTTTACCGTATATATGCGGTATGCCGTAGGTATCCCATAATATTTCTGTCGTTTTGGGCGCAGTTGCAAAAGTGTTATTTGCCAAAACTACAACCAAAATAGCACTGAGGATGAAAGCTAAAAATCTTGATGATTTTCCTTTCAGTCTTTGCAAGTCAAATTGCCAAATCCTATTATTCAACATGATTGGGAAAGAACGCTGGAGAGACGGGGACAAGGAAGACCAATGACAAATGACAAATGACAAATGACAAATGACAAATGCCCATTTATGGCTTTTGAGTCGCGATCGCTAACCTTGCACCTTTAACTTGACGCACTTGATCCATAATTGTGACAATCTCACCATGTTCAACTTTGCGATCGGCGTTAATCACAACAATTGCTTCTGGGGTTGAACCAATTAAAGTACGTAGCTGTTCAGTTAACGCATCAACTGTTGTCGGCTGTTTATTCAAGCTAATTTTGCCGTTGGATTCGACTGTCACTGTAATTTTGGTGGGGACTTGCGACTGTTGGGAAGTTGCAGCTTGGGGTAAGTTGACGGGTAATCCTTCTTGGCGCGTCAGAAACAAGGTGGACATGATGAAAAACGTCAAAATTGCAAATATTACGTCAATCATCGGCACAATATTGATCTGTGCAGGTATATCTGGTTCATCTTGTAGACGCATAGACTTTTTCTCCTCCTCGTTCATAACGACGGCGATACAACAGTTCTAATTGCCCACCATATTCCTGAATCAATCCAGTTTGACGCTGATACAATCCTCGAAAACCGTTAGCAAAGAAAAGTGTGAAAATTGCCACAATTAAGCCGGAAGCTGTCGAAACCAGCGCTTCACTTATCCCCGATGTCACACCTGCTGTTTTTGTCCCACCGACATCACCAAGATTTAGAGAAGCAAATGACACAATCAATCCCAGTACTGTACCTAATAATCCAAACAGTGGTGAAAGTCCGATGATTGTCTCAAAAATTGTGTTGAAACGCTTGAGAATCGGTAGTTCTGCTTGAGCTTCACTTTCCAAAGCCAAGCGAAACTCTTCTGGAGTCGGTTCTTCCAATTCCAACGCTGCAAGGAAAATCCGGGGAATTGGTAAATTCGCATTTTGACGGGATTTTTCAATTGCTCCCACCACATTATCCATCCGGTAAAGATTGAGAATCTCTCGTACTACCTTGGCTTGGCGGGTATTAACTCGATACCAAAACCGCACACGCTCAACAATCAAAGCTAGCGCCACCACAGAGAACGCAAGCAGAGGCCACATTACTATCCCACCTGCGGCAAATAAGTCTTTTATCCCCATAGATCCTTTGGTTCAATTTTTTAGGTTTCAGTCAAATTGAGATATTCTGTCAATTGCAAATTATAGGATATTGCGAATACTTCTCAACTTTTTCTGAAAATATCATGACACTATATGAATAGATTGTTCGAGTGATTTTAATGTAAGTGCTTATTATTCAAGCTTTTTGGAGATTATTCCGAAAAAAAAACTGTCACCCTGATGTCAAAATATTTATGCTTCTTGATTGACTTTTGCACCAAGAGGCTTTAAGATTTTTAGTGAAAAAATATATCAAATACTTATACATTAGCGTTAGCGAAGCGGAACGCAAGTATCACGAGCAGAATATGTATTTTTTTTTACTACGTCGATGCCAGTTCTTCAGGAATATAGGTGGATGTTTCTGGTAATGACGGACGCAAACACAAATATATGAGTGGTCCAAACAATGGTACAAGCGCAACAGCCCAAAAAATACGTTTATCTTTGATTCCTCGACGTGCCATATCATCATCAAATAAGGAAGTAATTAGAAATATTAAGCACATCAGACAAAAATCAAGACTAATGAGGTGAATAAAAGGTCTGTTTAAGAACTGCTGAATATAATTTTCCCAATTTCCCGCGATTATTGCATAGCTGAACAAAACAATCGTCGCTACTAAAAGACTAACTCCTGTGCTTTGACGATCAAAAATTGACAGCCATTTATCCTTGCGTTCGCGTAGCGTCTCTAAGAGAGGAACGAAGCAATCCCAGCTATTGCGATTGCTACCCTTCGGGAAGGCTCCGCCTACGTCGTTCCTCCTCGCAATGACGGAAGATTGTTAGATTTTGAAAAAGTGGGATGCTCCCTTACTGCTATTGGTACGGTATCTTCAATCGTTAATGGTGCGTTTACTCCGTGAGACAACACAACGCCAGTCGCCTCAACTTTGGGAACCAAAGCACGGCGCTGGCTCCCCTACATTTAAATTCCTACATTTTATGTCAGCGAAATTAGGAATATTTTGCCAAGAGGCTAATTTTTGGCACTAATGAATCGGCTTCAACCGATAAAGCACTTTGTTCAGCAAAAGGTATCCAGTTGTTTTGGGATAAAGGTTCAGATGCAATAATAATTCGGCTGGGGTTATTCACCGCATCACTAGACCAATAAAGTGTGGGCGCTTGTGTATCATAGGCATAGCGAACTGCGGCAATTGCTTGACCATCGCTAACAATTATATTCGCACTAAAGCTGGTATCATATTTTTGCGCTAAAACAGTCAACTTTTCTAAGGTAATACGTAAGGCTGACAAAAGATTACTATCGGGATATGACTGCCACATTTCTACTAGAAAAGCAAAGATGTGTTCTGAGTCAGTCATACCTTTGATTAAATTGTATGTACTATCAGAAAGGCTATCACGTATTGGTCTATAAAGCGTCTGTTGAAAGTTAGATATTTGTCCATTATGAACAAACAAAAGTTTGCCATTACGGAATGGTTGACAGTTACTAATGTCCAGTGATTCGCCTATTCCAGTTAGTCGGGCATAGCCTAAAGTACAATTAGTTTGTACATATTGGCTTAACTCTTTTAAGTTTGGATCGTTCCACAGTGGGATTGTGTTCCGGTAAATAAATGATTTCCCCGCTTCGTCGTACCAGCCTACACCAACACCGTCTGCACACACTACTCCAGACTTTAATTCCAAAGGTTGATAACTTTGTTTTTCCAGAGAATGTTCTTCCTCATACAACAATTCATTCAATTTAATGCTGTTACCAAGATAGCCAATTAATCTACACATAGAACACAGAATTAATCTCAGAATCAGAACAGGCAATCATCAGCTGCAATGGAAATTAAAAAATAATTTTCATTGTTAACTTTTATTACTTTAACAATGAATTTGGATATTATGTATACTTTAACTGTGACTAAAGTCATGGATGTGTTGGTGACTTTAGTCAGAATATATTGATTTCAATAATTTTCGGAAATAATATTAGACAGCAACTATATCAATAGTCTGATGCTCTATGCTTTAATTTCAATACAAATTAGGAATTAATCACGCAAAATTTAATGCCTTAGGCATATTGACAACAAAACTTGAGTAAAGCGCAAAGCGATCGCGCGGTTCGTCAAAATTGATAATTGCCCCAAAAGGTACTATTCGATTGGGGAATCATCGGTGATAGCGTCTAGCGTCTAGCTTAAAGAAGCTAGTTTCATCTGCGGTAATGCGATCGCGCCAGGTTGTTGGTATATGATGGAACTTACAGCTTTGATGCCTGCTCATTCCCATAGCCGATCCATTTTCCTTAGGTAATAATTCTTAATGCTATAGTTCTCTCCAAAGGGTGATGATGTAATTATTGTGGGTTTGCTTCTCTAACAATAAACCTCTGCCAACAAATATTCTGCTTGACTGATGGTACACGAATTTAACTAGCTGGTGTGGGAAAGTAATACTAATTTCTCTTAATTACGTAGACAAGTAGAATATAAAGTATTGTCATGACAGGCACAGGTAAAGGCGGTGCAGAAGGTGTGCGTGCGGTGTCTGAGCAACATGGCATTGTCCTCGCCCAGGATCAAGCCAGTTCTGTAGCTTATGGTATGCCGGAAGCAGCGATCGCCACTGGTTGTGTTAACCGAGTTTTGTCTCGGGAAGCGATCGCACCTTTATTGGTGAGCTTAGTATGTGAGGGAAATCCTTTATCTCAAGCGCAGCCCAAAAAAGTAACACCACTTAACACTCAGCTGCGGCTATCGCCGATGCTGCAAGACGCGCTAGAGAATTTACTCGAGCGAGCGATCGCCATGCACCGCACAGATATGGGCTACATTCATCTGTTCAACCGGGATACCTGCACTCTGCTGCTCGCAGTTCAACGCGGCTTTGACGCAGGCTCCATCGATAACTTGCAGACAGTTAGCCTCGCGGAACATTCGCCCTGTATCAGGGCCTTGCGTTCTGGAGAAACGGTGATTATTGAAGATATCGAGGTCGATCCAAAGTTTGCTCCTCACAGAGCGATCGCGGCGGCTCAAGGATATCGCGCTGTTCAATCCACGCCGCTAACCACTCGTCAAGGTACTTTAGTTGGTGTATTGTCCACACACTTCCGTCAACCTCGCCGATTTTTACCCTGGGAGATGAGGCTGCTTGATATGCACGCCCGTCATGCTGCTGATGTGATTGAATTGTTTGAATCCGAGAAAGTCGGATAATATAAATTCAAAATTGTCTTGAAAGCTTTTAATCGTCTTCTTCAGCGAATAGGGCGGAAATATCTCGATATCCACTGATAATACGGAAAATCTCTACATCTTGTTCGATGGGCATGTAGAGAATCAGGTAGTTATCGATTGTGAGACTACGCAACCCTGGCAGAATTTCGTCACGTCTTCGTCCAAGGTTAGGAAATTGGGCAATTTTAGCAAATTTAGCGTCTAACTTACTCAAAAAACGTTCAGATTGCTCTAAGCCTGTATTTTTTGCAATTTAATCTGCTATTTCCTCAATATCTTTAATCGCAGGCTCGGTAAGACTAAATTGTGGGGTCATTCTTCGGAAGCACCATGAAGCGAACGTATTTTATCTCGAATTTGTGCCATTGCCGTCGAACCATCAACAACTTTACCTTGTAAAGAAGCTTCCCATCCAATTCGCGCTTCTTGTTGCAGTTCTAAAAGTCGCCCTTGATAAATATCTTCTTGCTGTTCTAGGAGTTGGACTCCTGCGAAAATAACTTCGAGAGCAGAGTTGTATTTACCACTGTCAATTCGGCGTTGTACTATAACTTCTAATTCAGGTGGTAATACGATTTCCATAGCGTTTTATAGCAATTTAATCTCACAAGCGTAGCTTATCATTTTTTTATCACTCCTTGCGGGAAGACCCAAGTGTAACGTAGTGGAACTTGGTATGGGAGAGCAAGGCTAGAAAAATTAACTGTTAGCTACCAATCAACGGGAATTTGACAATAAAAGTTGCACCTTGTCCAATCCCTGGGCTTTCGGCGTGGATAGTACCGCTGTGGAGTTCGACTAAGCTACGAGCGATCGCAAGTCCTAACCCTAGTCCTTTCTTTACGCCGTATGCTTGCCGGAAGGTATCAAAGATATACGGTAAAACCTCGCTATCTATGCCGCAGCCAGTATCGCTGACTATAATCTGGGCTTGATTTTCATTAGTTTGTAGATTAATTTCAATTCTGCCGCCTTCTGGTGTAAATTTAACAGCATTAGTCAGTAAATTTAAGATGATTTGTTGTAATCTTTCTGGGTCGCCTTGTACTATCGTTGGTGATGGAGCAAGCTGGCAATCTAGGCGAATGTCTTTAGTTTCACATTGGCGTACTGTAGCGATCGCATTTTCAATCACCCCTTGCAGTTCGACTGGCTCTAAATTCAAGTGAATTTTACCCGCAGTAATCCGCGAGATATCCAGCAAATCTTGCACAAGTTTGGCTTGCAGAGTAGCATTACGTTCTATCGTTAAGAGCGCTTTCGTCAGCATAGCTGGGTTAGGCGGTCTGCTACGCATTAAGCGCGTCCAACCGAGAATAGCAACTAGGGGCGTATTCAGTTCGTGAGAAACTGTTGAGAGTACCTCATCTTTTCTGCGGTTAATTGTTCTTTCTAAGTGGAGAGTTTCAGCGCGCAGATGTGCCAATTGCAGATAGGCGTTAACACGGGTGACAAGTTCGGTAGCTGAAAAGGGTTTGATTAGGTAATCGTCAGCCCCAGCAACAAGTCCTTCAATTACCGATTCTTCCCCAGCCCGGGCAGAAAGCAGAATAATCGGTATTTCTTTTGTGCGCGCATCAGCCCGTAATGCTTGCAATAATTCAAAGCCGTCTAATCCTGGCATCATCACATCACTTAGAACCAAATCTGGCGATCGCTCATTTACCGCCGCCAGCGCCGCCGCCCCATCAGCAACCGCTTCAACTTCAACATGTTCGCTTAATATCCGTGTTAGGTAATCGCGCATATCAGCATTGTCATCGACGATGAGGACACGGGAGGGGGTAAGGGGTAAAGGGGAAGGGGGAGAGAAATCCTTCTAACGTTACTGTTTCTCTTTGAGGTCGTTGCATAGCATTTATCGATTTGGCTATATGGCGATCGTGTTATTTACAATTCTAGGAGGTCACTCGATTTTAGATTTTGGATTTACGATTTTGGATTGACCTCTCCCTATAAGGACTGGGATTGCAGCAACGATTTCTTTTTATTTTTCATCTCCCTAAAGGGAGAGGCTTGTAACCTTTTTTAGATTCTAGATTTTAGGGACTTCCAAATAAAAAAATATTCCAATCATTAACCTACCAAACCCGCAACTCGTAGGGGCGGGGTAACCCATTGGTGTCAACTTAAGCTAAAAGCTATATAGGGCAGGCGTTGTGCAAAACCCTCTCGCCCTCATCCCCTAACCCCTTCTCCCCAGGGAGAAGGGGAATTGGATCTCTAGCTCCCCTCTCCCCTGGGGAGAGGGGCTGGGGGTGAGGGCGAAACCTTGTCACCAAGCGGGTTTCACGTTAAGTTGACACGTATGGGGGTAACCCCGCCCCTACAATTTGGCATAATTTATTTTTTGGAGTTCCCTTAGATTTAATCCAAAATCCAAAATCTAAAATCTAAAATTGCCTCGGTCAACAAACGGGAGCGGTCTGGCAACAAACGGGAGCGGTCTGGCAACAAACGGGAGCGGTCTGACAACAAACGGGAGCGGTCTAACTTGTAGCGTTAACGGTCTAAGCTGACATTATCAAAGGCAATTTAACAGTAAACGTTGCGCCTCGCCCAATTCCTGCACTGGCTGCTTCAATTGTACCGCCGTGTAGTTCTACTAGTTGACGCGCGATCGCCAGCCCCAACCCCAAACCTCCAGGTGAGTGACGGCTTGGAACTTCCTCCTGAGTAAAGCGATCGAAAACATGGGGGAGAAAATCTGCACTCATCCCAATACCATTGTTGCTGATTTGGATGATAGCCCAAGATTCAACAGCATTAACCTGCACTTCAATACTTCTTTTGTCTTGGGATTGGTACGCAATGCACTCAGCAATTGAAAACCGTCCATTTCTGGCATCATCACATCCGTGAGTACTAAATCTGGCGGTTGCAATGAGATAGCATTTAGTGCATCTGCTCCATTAGCAACAGCTTGTACCTGCCAATGTTGCTGTAGTAGACGCTTAAGATAGTCGCGCATATCCGCATTATCATCTACTAACAAAATACGCCCTGCCGAGAACTCGTGGGGGCTTATGGGGGCCGCCACGAAGTGGCAGCTCCAATGCCACAAATTTTCGTGTTTTTGCCGTTGGGTGATTTGCCCCATAAACAGCAATCGCGGCATCGTTGTAAAGCTGAATATAGTCTTCACCCCAGTAAATGCCTTGGGCAAAGCGAGACGAGAGCATCATGCTAACGCAGGTACGCAGAGTTGGCGGCCAGTTCTCGACCGGACCTAAGGGAGTGTTTGACCAGTCATGCGATCGCATCAACTCGCCCATTTCGCCACCGCCTGCAAATACATCCAAAGCGGAAGCGGCTTTCTTGCCTTCGGTTAAGCTGTCCATGTTTCCTGGGAAAAGATATTTACTAAAATCCGTAAATCTTCAGCTAAGAAAATTCTAGACTTTTACTTCCCCAACTCCTCACTTCAAATTGAAGTATAAGGAGATTACAAGCAAGAGAAAAGCGCAAAGATAAAAATGATTAAGAAATAGAATAAAAATGGATATCTTTTCAGAAATCGATTAATTAAGATGTAATAAAATTGGTCATATAAGCACTAGAAACTGAAGGAAGCATAAATGTTCCTTCATGTGTTGGTAAATTCTAATTTTCTCTAAAAATCTTGTCAAATCAAGAAATAAAATAATATTTTTGGCAAAATGATGGTAAACAATTCAAAATAAAATGACGTTCTGAAGTTAAATTAATAATTTGGTTAATGCCATCTAAATGTAAAAAATGAATACCTTGAAAGCTTATCATCATTGATATAATCACTTTCTACATCTTCTCCTAACAATATCTCAATTGCTTTATCATCAAAAAACTGGCTAAATAAATATAAAGGTCTTGAGACAAATCCTAATCCATTGATTAAAATCGCTTTCACTAATATTCCTGCTGCAATTTTTTCACGAGGGTCTATCCCTAATTTTTCATTAATTATTTCGACTATTCCTATTTCATCAATTAATCCTGCAACTATTCCTAAATGATCGATATTTTTAATTTTTGCATTTTCAATTTGAGACATTTTTCTGACGTATTTTTGAGTTTTTTTGATTGTCTCACTTCAACTGAACCAATGTATATTTAGTTTTATAAAAGGCTTGAAATCAGTTTTTTCTCAGCACTTTAGTCTCAGTGGCTTCGCCACACAGGTTTATTTCTAAATGTCAGATTATTGATTATTTTTGTGTATTATTATTTACTTTGCATTTAGAAACAACCATGTAGTTTTTTGTGCTTCATAATGAAGTGCGGAATATGGGATGTAACAGATTGTAAAATCGGCATAACCCTTGCGATTGCTACCCTTCGGGAAGCCGCTTCGCGTCTACATTCCACTTCGTTTCATTCGCAATGACATAGCGTGAATTATTTAAGCCGTTCTACTTACTGTTACCCTACTCATTGGCATGTCAGCAATTCTGGCGCTGATGAGAGTAATGATTCAGCGATTTATCTTATACCGATTCTCTAGGTGATAACTATAATTCTTCGTTAATCAAAATCTGTTGGCTGATCTGGATTGCGGTAATATTCAAACATGCGAGTAATTTGAGATGGCACAACACGACTTAGCGACAAATTGGGAATTTCCTGTTCTCCAAAAAAAGCAACTTCCTCAGTTTCAATACTTGTTTTTGGGCTACCACCGATCAATTCGCACTGAAAAAACAGCTTATAAATATGGAACTCCAGCGGTGGATGTCCATGACGGCTGTGATTTCTATCGTAGACAGCAAGTAGCTTCACAACTCGTGTCTCATATCCAGATTCTTCATAAACTTCTCGCACAATTGCATTACTTGGCGATTCACCTATATCTACCCAACCGCCTGGTAATGTCCAAGAGCCATCTACTTTTTCTTTAACTAAAAGAATTTTATCTGAATTAAACACCGCAGCCCGGACATCGACTTTTGGCGTAGCATAACCTACTTCCCGACTGAACAAATCAAGGATATAGCTAGATTCAACATTAGAGTAGGTAGATATCATTTCCGCAGCAATCTGACGCACTTGCTGATAACGTTCTCTGTCAAACGGGCTTTCATTGTACGTCAGCCCATTTTGCGCGATCGCTTGTAATTTTTGTGCCCATTCCAACCACTTATGGTTCATTTTAGCTTCGTTATATGTTGATTTTCTGCGGAAATAGGGAAATCTGTTCCCTATTCCCTGTTAGGGACTTCCAACTAAAAAAATATTCCATTGCTATTGTTGTAGGGGCGGGTTTAACCGACATATCTGTTTTCGCTGTGAATATCTCACAAAACCCGCCCCTACAAACGGTTGACGATTCACAGTCAACAGTCAACAGTCAACAGTCAACGACTTTAAGCTGTTGTTTATTTTTTTGGAGTTCCCTTTTTACTTACAAATTTTCCACATTAATCAGACCAAAACCCCATTTACTATCAAAAGTTCCTTGAGGTTTACCAGGGATAGAACTATTTTTGCGGAGTAATTCTTTCACCGTCGCTGGATCGAGTTTGGGATCGCGTTGCAGAAGTAATGCTACTAAACCTGTAACGAATGGTGTCGCCATACTCGTACCAGCCATGACGACAAATTTAGAATTGATCATCATTGAGCGATCGCTATTCGCATTACTAGAGAGTGTAGACACAATCATCGCTCCTGGTGCGGCTATATCTGGTTTTTGCCCATCATTCCGCAATGGCCCTTCACTGCTGAACTCAGATATTGTATCTAACTCTAAGCCCATGTCCCGCACTTGACCATCAATATCTGTATATTCCACTTTTGTGGTGTAGGCGGCAACTGTAATCGCACTGCTAGCCGCTCCCGGTGAGCCAATTTTTACACAGTCTTTCACACTCTTACCTGTAAAAAATACTGAGGAGTGATCGTCAAGCGTCCAGACATCCAAACGTGTTTCACTGGTACTAGTATTACGTACCCGCAACTGCCAAATACCCCCCATAACAGGTGAAGGCCCATTCCCACGAATTTGCACAAAGAAATTGTGGTCACCATTGCCTTTATCTGGGGCTGGTGTGACAATTTCTACCTGGGAATCTGGCAATTGATAATTTTGGGTAGGATTGCCATCAGTAATAATTTTTTGGTAGGGGGTAACGAAACCGTTGGGACTGCGTAGCGAAATTTCTAACTGACTGTCAGCATCATACCAACCGTTTAACCAGACAATGCCGACTTGATTCAAGGGCACATTAAAACGGATACCCCGTGATTTTTGCGCGGGTATGGTTGCTTGAGAGTGAATGTTGTCGTTTCCTTCGTTACCTGCTGCACAACAAACAATTTTTCCTGGCCCAGTTTCCGCATCAATAATCCGCGACAGGGAGTCACTACCATCATGGGCATCGGCGTGTCCACCCAAGCTCATATTTAACACAACTGGTCGCCCTAAATCTGTGGCTACACGAAAAACGTAGCGAACAGCATCGGCAATATGGGCATCTTGTAAATCAGACTTGACAATAACTAATTCTGCTTCTGGTGCGACACCTGAGTAAGTTTCATCAGCACCCGCAGCAATTCCCGCCACATGAGTCCCATGACCATCAGTATCTTGAGAAACTGTCATTTGTTCACCAGTAAACTCAGCCCCATAGTCACCTTCTTTAACTCCCGGGCCGGGGAGTGTTTGATCCCAAAGGCGCAAAATCCGTCCAGCAAAGGCGGGGTGCTTGGGGTCAATACCACTATCAATCACGCCAATAATTACACCCTTACCAGTCAATCCCGTTTTGATTTTAAAATCTGGTAATTTCACCTTACCTGGGGCTACATCCATCCGCAGACTGAGTTTGCGCGATGGTTTAATTCGCTGGATCACATCTTCTTCCGATAAAGCATCTAAAGCCTGTAGAGGTAAAAAAGCCGTCCTTACACTTCCAGAGTTTTGATTGACGCGAATTCCATACTGTTCTAAATGACTCAAGTCTGCATCAGGTTCGCAGTAGAGAAAAACAATACTCTTAGTCGGCTTGACAGAACTTTTCGGTGCAATTAGACCAAGCGATCGCCTGTGGGTAGTTAAAGCTTGCTCTCCTTCTTTTTGATAATCTTCATATGCCAACAGCAAACCCGGAGAAAGTTTTTGGTGTTTCATATATCGTACCACGTCTATGTAATTTCCCGTAATTAGATGATTGATTTTCGTAGTCTTAGTTGTTGTAGCACAAATAGTAAAAAAGTCTAAATAAGTGATTTTTTACCATTTATTCGGAATTGCAATGCAATTACACACAGGTATGGTTAATGCTGATTAGCAGCCCCAGGCATTCTCAGCCACACTTTTATCTTGATCCAGTTCCTACCTCAAAGATTACAGACAAAATTCTATAGAGAAAAATAAAGAATTATTAATGGGCATGGGGCATGGGGCATTGGGCACTTGTACTGAGCGAAGTCGAAGTATTGGGCATTCGTTATTTCGCGTCTGCTTCCTTGTCCCCTTGCCCCCGTTATCCGGAAACATTAGTGTGCAATGTTAATGCATCGGCTTGCAATGTTAATGTATCGACTTGCATCGTTAATACATCGGCTGGCATTTTCTCCCCAATGCCCAATGCCCAACGCCCAATGCCCAATGCCCAATGCCCCATGCTGCCCAATGCCCAATGCCCTAATAACTCAACCAAAATGATCTACCACAGGTAGGAACCACAAAGAAGCTATCATTTGCAACTATAACTCCTGTAGGTATAAAGAATAATTCATGCAAATTCAAACACCAGACTGGGTTAAACACGCTGTTTTTTACCAAATTTTTCCCGATCGCTTTGCTAGAAGCAAACAACCTCGTAAACGACTCCTGCATGAGGCGCGTTGGGAAGATTGGGAAACAATGCCCACACTCCAAGGTTACAAAGGTGGCGATCTATGGGGTATCATGGAGGGTTTGGATTACATACAGGATTTAGGGATTAACGCTATCTACTTCACGCCAATTTTTCAATCTGCTAGTAACCATCGCTACCATACCCACGATTATTATCAGGTTGATCCGCTGTTGGGAGGTAATGAAGCTTTCAAGGAATTGTTAGACGCAGCCCATCAACGCAATATCAAAGTTGTGTTGGATGGAGTCTTCAACCACTCCAGCCGTGGCTTTTTCTTTTTTCACGATGTTCTCGAAAATGGCCCCCATTCCCCTTGGGTGAATTGGTTTAAAGTCGAGGGCTGGCCTCTTTCCGCTTACAATGGGGATTTTCCGGCTAACTATGAAGGTTGGGCGGGAAATCGGGCTTTGCCTGTATTTAACCACGACAACCCAGAAGTCAAAGAATATATTATGGAGATTGCCGAATACTGGATTAAATTCGGCATCGATGGTTGGCGGTTAGATGTACCGTTTGAAATTAAAACACCTGGTTTTTGGCAAGAATTCCGTCAGCGAGTCAAAGCGATTAATCCTGAAGCTTATATTGTGGGGGAAGTTTGGGGAGATTCTCGCGAGTGGCTAGATGGGACTCAATTTGACGGAGTGATGAACTATCTCTTTGCTGGTCCGACAATTGCCTTTGCCGCAGGCGATCGCGTAGTCTTAGAACAAGTACAAAGCCGCGACTATAAACCCTATCCACCTTTATTCGCTGCTGAATACGCTGCCCAAATTCAAGAAGTATTACAACTTTACCCTTGGGAAATTCAGCTTACCCAATTAAATTTACTCGCTAGTCACGATACCGCCAGGTTAATGACTATTTCTGGAGGCGATAAACCCAGTGTAGAATTAGCAACTTTACTATTACTCACCTTTCCCGGCGCCCCTAGCGTTTACTATGGTGATGAAGTCGGTTTACCTGGTGCGATAGATCCCGACTCTCGCCGTGGCTTTCCGTTAGAAGCTAGCTGGGATCGAGAAATTCTTGAGACTCATCGCCAACTAATTGCCCTCCGCCATACTTACCCATCATTGCGTATAGGCGATTACCAAGTTATCTATGCTCAGGGGGCACTTTACGTATTTGCCAGAACTTTAGGGACTGAGGAATTGATTATTGCCGTGAATACTGGTACAGCACCGATAAAAGCAGATATTACTATTAGCAGTTTGCGTACTCAACCGCAGAAAGTTTTATATGGTAGTGCCGAAGTGGAATGGCATGATCAAGGAGAAAATCAGCAGCTTTCCTTGTCTCTTAGCCCGCGTGTTGGCTGCATCTTGGGTGTAGGCTGTTGACGTACTCCCCGGCATGAATGCGCGAGGATTCTTAAAGGATGTTCCGAGGCAGGCTAAAGCCGTGCCTCTCCACCTTTTTTCCTGCTTCTTTGACTCTTAACTAGACTGGTAACAGTCCCCGTCAGACCGTCTTTGCAGGCAATTTGCTCCACGCTGCGTCCCAGCGCGTTGACCCCTCTGTTGCGGATCACTTGTGCGGCTGCAACATCTCTATGTGTTGTGTAGCCGCATTCTGGACAAGAATGTATTCTGTCCCCCAATTTTTTCTTCCCAGTGTGGGCATCACATTGAGGGCAAACTTGGGAGGTGTAGTCTTTATCTACTTTGGCAAAATACACACCCCGTTTCCAACATACCCATTGCAAGATAGAAACAAACTGCCCAAATCCTGCATCAAGAGTGTGCTTACAAAACATTCCTCTAGCCCACACACGGAAATCAATATCCTCAACAAAAATCATTCCGGCATCATCACAAAGTTTATGGGCTAACTTAAAGTGCCAATCTTTGCGAGTATCAGAAATACGTTGATGTAATCTTGCAATCTTGCGATTTAATTTGTGACGATTGTTTGACCCTTTGTGCTTTTTCTTCAGCCTACGTTGTAGCAATTTCAGCTTACGGTGTAGTGTCTGAAGAAATCGAGGACGTTCAATCAGTTCACCATCGGAAGTGGCTGCAAATTTATCTAACCCTAAATCAATACCTCTGGGATTACCAGAAGCAACAGGGCTAGGAACATCAACATTACATTCCAGCGTAAACATCAAGAAATATCCAGAAGCTTTGCGAACAACACGAACTTGTTTGACCACAAAACCATCAGGTATTTCGCGTGATTTCGCATACTCCACCCACCCAATTTGAGGCAACTTAATTTGATTGCCTCTTAATATTTGACCTTCCCCAAGTTGAGGGTAAACATAAGAACGCATTCTGTATCGATTCTTGAAACAAGGAAAACCCATTCCCTTGCGTTTCATGTCGATAAATGCAGTTTCCAGTTTTCTCAGCACTTGTTGCAGCACTTGGGCGTTGACAGTTTTTAGCTCTGGATATTGTTTTTTAGCCAGAGTTAAAGCTTTGGCTTGAGTATTGTAGTTGGGGTACGGTATGTCTGCCGGAATGATGTATTCAGAAGTGATTGAACAAGCATTAATCGGTGACTTGCGTGAATTAAGCCAATCTTTGCGTTCACGTAATGCAAAGTTCCACACTTGGCGACAAACATCAAGTGTGTATTCAATTAATTTAATTTGCTCGTTTGTAGGATTGGCTTTGTATTCGTAAGTCAGAGTTAACACTGCTTATCACTTCCTACAAAATTATATCCTGTTTTGTAGGAAACTTGTATTAAGGGGAAACAAAGGGATAAATCCCTTTGAGTCGGGTTTCATCCCCCCGCTGAAGCGTAGGGGTTCTCACCCTCCCACTATGCTTTGATAGGCATACCAGTTTAAACCTCAAAACTTTTTTGGGTTTTGAGGTTTGGAACTCGATCAAGAACTCGTACCACCAGCAACCAATGCAGGTATTAACACCTTATCAATCACATGAATCACGCCATTATCAGCCAGAATGTCAGTTTTAAGGACATTGGCATCATTCACCTTAATTGCACCCTTGGCAGACTCAATTGCTAAAATTGACCCCTCAAATGTTTCTGCCTCATTAATTTGTACCAAATCATCAGACCTGACATCCCCAGAGGCTACATGATACGCCACAATCTTCTTCAGCTTGGGAATATCTTGCAGTAGCGAATCTAAACTTCCCTCTGGCAGCTTAGCAAAGGCATCGTCAGTCGGTGCAAAAATTGTCAAAGAACCAGGACGCTTGAGAACTTCCGTGAGTCCCACAGCTTCAACAGCCTTCAGCAAGATCGTAAAATTTCCTGCATTGATCGCAGTTTCCACAAGATCGGCCATGAGGTTAGGTTAATTTATTAACTTTCTGTTACAAGATACTTATAAAATGAAAAAAAATTCTTAACCTCTATCAATAGAGAGGTCGAGTGAATTACTTACACTGCCCTGACGGTGCAATACAGACTTGTGATCTTATTGACCTTTGCCCCCTACACAGCTGCTATCAGCCATAACGTGGTTCCCTCCGCCATTTGTGTGCAATATCCGTATACTTTCAGAGCTGATATTCAGTGCAGCATTTAAGTCTGATTCTAGAGAATTTATTAATCCATAGGTCTGTTCGCCAAATTTCTCAGAATATGTATATGTAAAAAGCGCAGCTTTTTTGCTGTTCATCTAGTGCTAGCTGCCACCAGCGAAGCTACTTACAGCAGATAGCAGGTATATGAGGTACACACATTAATCATATAGCGCTTGTAGTGCGGGCCGGAAAGCCCGCTACGGACGTACCTTACTCAAATGAAATTCGCTGTAAAACACATTAAAAAATCGAGGGTAAGAATTGATGGCAACTGTAGAATTAGAAAAAAAGGTCATGACTGAAGCAGAAGTGGCGAAGCTGTGGGAAGCGTTCAAAGTATTTGATGCTGACGGTAGCGGTGCCATTTCAGCAACAGAATTGGGGGAAGTGATGCGATCGCTAGGGCAAAGTCCTAACGAAATCGAACTGCGCGACATGATCAAAGAAGTAGACGTTGACTTATCAGGTAGTATTGATTTTGAGGAATTCAAAACCCTGATGGTGTCAGCATCTGGCGATCGCCAAAGCCGTCTCAAGCTGGCATTCAGTGTATTTGATGAAGATGGCAGCGGTCAAATTACCACAAACGAACTGCATAACATTATGAGTTTGTTTGGGCTAACGGACGCAGAACTCGATGAGATGATTAAAGAAGTCGATCACGATGGCGATGCCTCCATAGACTTTCAAGAGTTTATGAAACTAGTTCCCGCCGAGTCAGAAATCAGCACCGGCTATAAAGATTTACCGATTTCTTTTACCAGTTCCCCGACAAGTAATCCAGCCACCATCACCTCAAATATAGCGGCTACTACTGACGCACCCATCTTATCCACCACCGCATCTCCGACACAGGAAACAGCCAGCGATCAAGAAGTAGTAGTACAAATCCAAGAACTGCTGGCGCAACACCCACAACAAGAGCAAAAAGAGCGCGCCACCTCTCGCCTGCAAATGCAGATTGGTTTGTTTCGCCTGATCCAGGGCGCTGCTTACCGCTGCTTCCGCGAGAGTTTTTCCGCCAATCACGAAACCCACCTGCGCGTGCGGAACCTACCCTACAAAATTACAGACTTTGTGCAGTTTGTCCAAAAAGCGATCGCATTGTACAAAGGTTTAGATATCATCGAAAAAGCTTGTTACCCCCTGTTAGATGCAGTTGTTGAATCAATCGAAAAAGAGTATGCTCGACTCCAAGACCGCATCCAGAACTGGAATAACATCGAAAAAACACCCGAGATGTTAGCTGAGGAACAAGCAATGCAGTCCGCACGCCGTAAATCCACCTCTGTCAAAGAGAAGTTTGCAGCGGGTGTGGAGTTCGCCATTACTGTCAAGAAAAAACAGTTCAGCTTTCGCGACATTGCCACAGGCGTACTAGCAATCAACGAACTTAACCGTCTGCGGCAGATGGAACTGAATGCAGAGCTTACCCCCCCTCCCGCTAAATCAGCAGGCGATCCCAAAGATTACCTCAAGCAGTGGAACCGCGTTATCCTCGCCGATGCTTCCGAAGAAATAGACGGTGCAATGATGCCAGTGGTTTATTGGTATGAAGATTTCATGCCGAAGTTGCTAGCTGCTTTCAGTGTCAACACTGCCGCTGATATAGAAAACAACACCGTACCTGACGAAGCAGCTTTGGATCAGTGGTATGAAGATACTAAAACAGTGGGAGAATTTGACCGCTATGGGGCAGATGTGGCAGAGAACTTTTACAAATGCACTCCCAAACAAAAGCTGGCAATTAAGCAAGCATGGCGTTTAACCCATCATTACCTCAATGGCGTACAAAAACGGCGTGAACGCCAAGAGTTTGGGCGCGAGTCAGGGGCACTTTCGCAATACGTGTCATTTATTGATGTCTATTTGGGACGGAGTGACATTAAAGATGCCCAGATGCGCGTTAGCTTTCCTTATTATATTGGGCCTGCTGTGTGGCGTTTCTTCCACACCACGGCGGAAATCGTCTGTACCAAACCATACCCAGTGCAAAAACTGCTGGTGGCAGTTTTCCAAGACTTCTTTAAACTATTTGCTTCGATGTACCCCTGTCCTTACTGCCGTCACCACCTGAATATGTATGTTGTGCAGAACAAAGAAGTCGATATGTACCCGGTAGAGTATCTTGTACTGGGACGCGACCCGCAACTGAACAATTTTCAAGTGTCGATGGAAGCCAAGCTGTCTACAGTTGTCGATGGTTCAGCTTTACGCTTATTTTTCTGGAAACTACATAACACCGTTTCCTCATCCATTGCTCGCTCCGAGGAATGGTATCATAAGGATGAGAAAGCTTTTTACACTACCCGTTACTGGCCTAGCCTCGACTCCGAACTCGCACGCAGCAAAGCCCTCAAACACCTCAGCATCTCCGTCGATCGCTTATACCGCCTTTATGGAATTCTTAAACCGGTATCGCGCTTGGCAGGAGTAAGAGCAACTCTCCAAAAACTGTTAGAGAAAGGCGATGAGGTAGGCATCAAGGAGGCGTGTACCCTAGCCGAAGACTATATCAAAGAATTGGAATCGTCTGTGGACGCTGGGCAATTTCTTCAGGAAGCCTACAGTTTCGACCCGGAAATTGTCGATCAAACGCCCTACTTTTCTCCGGAAGAGGAAGAGTTTGCTCGCAGTGGCGTATTTGTAGAAGTTTTATAAATATCAACAGCTATACAAGTAAGGTAAATATTGTTACTAACCTTACTTGTATAGCGTTTGCCGATTTATTGACATTTCATTATACAGCCGCCGACTTCTTAGTACTGCTAAACTGGGGAATGACACATAAAGGATAAAGGATTAAAGATCAAGAATGAAAAAGTTATTTTCATCCTTCATCCTAGCCTGCGGCAAGCCGCTCCGCGTCTACATCCTTCATCCTTCAGCTCACCCTAAAAACCACTGACTATGCTAAAGCGTTCCAAGTTCGAGACAACCCAGTCTCAGATTATGCACCGTGCTGAGGATCTGATTAGTGCAGCCTCAAATCGCTACCGCATTACAGTTCAAGTGGCAAACCGTGCCAAGCGTCGCCGTTATGAAGACTTTGAAAGTGCAGAAGATGCCATGATGAAACCAGTTCTCCGGGCCATTATCGAAATGTCTGATGAACTGACTCAGCCAGAAATTATTGGCGAACTTTAACAAATAGTCCTGAGTTGAAAGTGGTAATTTATGAGTACATTATGTATTTACATTGCACTTTTAACTCAGTATATATATATGGGCAAAAAATATTTTCTCGTTTTGAAGTTTAACCCCACACTCAAAAATCTCCATTTAGCAATGCCTTTGTTGGTGGTGGGTGTAATTGTTTTGGGTTTGGGTACAAGTCAATCACAATATACACATTTTCTCAGTGTCAAACCGGCAATAGCTCAGCGAATAAGTCCTAGTGATGTTTGGCAGCAAGTATATCAGCAGTTACCTGATTTTCCCAAAGAAAATCAGTATAAGAGCAAAGAAACCGGAAAAGTCGCCGAAAATAATACCTTAGTCGGTCGCCTGATCCAATATCACATTTATGTCAAAGAGCGTTCCCCAGCTTATCGTTTAGATTGGAAGCTGACGCTGGCTGATTACCTGGATGCCAACGAAACTATGTATGACATAACATATCCAGGGAATGATACATTACAACAAAATCCCATAGAAGGCGATCGCGCTGCCATTGCCAAGCTTACCCGAAGTCAGCGAAATACCTTAGTGCAAGTATTGACAAACATCTTTAATTCTAGCTTTCCAGCCCAACCCCAGCCTTAAATAGTTTATGGAACGTTTAGTTAAAAGCGGTTCTGGTTGGCGCATTGGCTGGAACCCTGATGCACCAGAATATAAAGGGCTATTGGGTACAGATGATTGGGCGATCGAATTAACCGAAGCCGAATTAAACGATTTTTGCCGTCTTTTGGCACAGCTAGCAGACGCAATGAAACAAATAGCCACTGAATTGATGGATGAAGAGAAAATTGCTTGCGAAGCCGAAAGCGATTTATTATGGATGGAGGTAGAAGGCTATCCCCATAGCTACAGTCTGCGTTTAATCCTGAATACAGGGCGGTGTGCAGAAGGTTGGTGGGATAGTTCTGCTGTTCCTGGTTTATTGCAAGCAGTCCAGATGCTCAAAGTTTTTTGAATTTACCTCTTGATTATCCTCAAACTTCTTGCTAATATGATAATTCTGACCGGGGCGTAGCGCAGCTTGGTAGCGCGCCACTTTGGGGTAGTGGAGGTCGTGGGTTCGAATCCCGCCGCTCCGATTGTTAAAATCCCTATGCCGCTAATCTTATTGCAAGATTAGCGGGTTTTTTCATGTTGAGCGAAAGAATTGAAACTTGACTATTGACTAGTAAAGCGAAAATCCCCACCTTCAGCAAGTAATACTTCCACGTATTCAGGGAATACTGAGAAAAAGACAAATAGCCAAAGTAGAGTATTTTTAGCTATATGAATTGGTCCTATATTCTCAGTCTTGCTGGACTATTTACTACTGGACATCTTATATTGACTCTACCTGGTTACGCCCAGGCGATCGCCCCAGATGGTAGTCTTCCCACAAAAGTTACTTCTGGAGATGGTCTAAATTTCTCAATTACAGGTGGTAGCCAAGCTGGCGGTAATCTTTTTCACAGCTTTAGTAAATTCTCCGTCCCAACTGGTGGTTCTGCCAATTTTAATCATGCTTCATTTATTCAAAATATTATCAGTCGAGTTACTGGGATTTTTCCTTCCAATATTAATGGCAAAATTCATACTATCGGTAATGCTAATCTGTTCTTAATTAATCCCAATGGAATTATCTTTGGTCCCAATGCCAAATTAGATATTGGCGGCTCATTTGTTGCTACTACCGCTAACAGCTTACAGTTTGCCGATGGTAAAGATTTTCATACATCTTTAGATCAAACTCCCCCTTTATTAAGTGTCAATGTTCCTATAGGATTACAATTCGCTAGTAAATCAGCACCAATCCAAGTACAAAGAGCTAATCTTGCAGTACCAGTTAATCAAACTCTAGCGCTAATCGGTGGTGAAGTTACTATCAATGCTGGTCAATTGAGTACAGATAGAGGCCATATTGAATTAGGTGGAGTCGCAGATTCAGGTACGGTTGGACTTTCATTCATCGGGAGTCAGTTGCAATTCAGTTTTCCTAGTAATATTGCCAAAGCTAATATATTAATAACCGATCGTGCTTTGGTAACAACCAGCGGTGAAGGCGGTGGGAGTATTCAACTCATAGGAAACCAGTTAACAATTCAAAACTCCCGTGTGGAAGCAGAGACACTAGGCGCTATTTCAGCAGCCAATTTGAGATTAAATGCTTCAGATACATTAATAGTATCAAGTAACAGCACAACTGGAACTTTTGAACATGGATTATTTGCCGAAAATAGTGGTAGTGGAGATAGCTTAGGAATCACAATAAATACTAGCAAACTTCAGGTTGAAGGCGCAGCTCGCATATCTACCGCTACTTTACCTGGTTCATCAGGTAAAGGAGGAGATTTAACTATTAATGCTGCGTCAGCGGTGGAATTAAGTGGTGTTGATTCCGAAGATTTTTCTTTATTTACTGGGTTATTGACAGATACATATGGGATTGGTTCTGCGGGAAATTTAACCGTAAATACCGGGCGATTATTTGTGCATCATGGGGCGCAAATATCAGCTGCAACCTTCGCAGATGCAAGAGGTGGAACCTTGACAGTCAATGCTGCTAATAGTGTGGAATTAATCGGTGTCTCACCTTTGGATATTCTAGTAAGTGGTTTGTTTACAGCAGTTCAAGAAGGTAATGGACAAGGTGGCAATTTAATAGTTAACACCGGGAAGTTAATTATTAATGACGGGGCACAAATTTTCTCTGGTACTGCGGCAGCAGGAAATAGTGGCAATGTAATTATTAATGCTATAGATTCTGTCAATGTCACCGGTGTTTCATCTATTTATCAAATTCCTGGGGGGATTTTCAGTAGTACAAATCCAAACATTACAGGTAATGCTGGCGATTTAACAATTAATACTAGGAACTTAACAGTCCGGAATGGAGGTAATATTGCTGTTGAAACTCTTGGTTTTGGTAAGGGTGGATTATTAACAATTAATGCCACTGACTCTATTCAATTATTAGGGCAAGGTTCTATTAGGCAAGACCCGTTAGATCCAAACAGTTTCATTCCCACATTTAGTAGTCTATCTGCAAGTGTTCTGAACCAAAATAATATTCATGATGCTGGTAATTTAGAAATTTATACAGGTAAATTATTAGTGCAGGAAGGTGCTAGGTTACGTGTTGATAATGAAGGCTTGGGTAAAGGTGGAAGCATTAATATTCAAGCTAATTCAATAATTTTGGATAATGGAGGAAATCCGCAACAAGACTCAGGAGGAATTCAAGCTACAACCAAATCAGGTGAAGGAGGTAATATTACCTTAAAAGTCAAAGATATTTTGTTATTACGCAACAACAGTAAAATTACTACTGATGCTACAGGTGGTAATGGTGGTGATATAAATATTAGTTCTGGTTTATTAGCTGCTGCTGACAACAGCGATATTACAGCTAATGCAATTCAAGGTCGAGGTGGAAATGTTCAAATTACCACTCAAGGAATATTTGGGATAGAATTTAGTTCTGAACTGACTTCTAAAAGCGATATTACAGCTAGCTCTCAGTTCGGGTTAAATGGAACGGTAGAAATTAAAACTCTAGCTGTTGATCCCAGCAAGGGAATTGCTGTCTTACCAGTTCAGCCAAATGATGCTTCGACATTAATTACTCAAAGTTGTGGACAAAATCACCCAGCAGCATCCAGCCGCTTAATTGTTACCGGGCGGGGTGGATTACCACAAAATCCAGAGGTAGTTTTAAGTAGTGACACAATTTTGGCAGATATCCAAACAGTTCCGATTCCGACAAGCAGCGATCGCTCTCTTGTGGGTGTTGCTGCTGCCAGTCTACCACTACATACCGCCGATCAGATCGTAGAAGCGCAAGGACTAGTAATTACTCCTCAAGGAGAGGTAGTTTTAACAGCACAAACACCAGTGAGTACGCCTCATAGTTCTGGATTAGCCCCAGCTAGTTGTCATTCAAGTTAGATAACCAAAAAATTAACTTTAGTTAGCAGATGAATTTGAAATAAATTTTTAGAGATTGAATAAAGGTATGAGATTGATATAACCGTATTCTTACTGAGGTAAAAATTAATTAAACTTGCAAAAATAAATTTATTATAAAGAAAAAAATGGTGCAATTTGGCGTTATATCAATATATATTTGGTAATTTTGTTTTTATCTTTGCCAATATATGTTAAGGATTGTTTTCCCAAAAATCAATAAATTAAGTAATTTTTTAAAGAGGAGATAAAGCTAATAAATTATTCTCCACTTACTGTTACCATGCTTTTGATCAAGAAGATTTTACAATAGAGAATTTACATGGAGGCACTTTCCACAAACAATATGATTAAATGACAATCAGACTGGTTTTAACAGAATACATTTTTAACAAAAAAACTATCAGCATGAGTGAATAGCTTGTTGCCGATATAAATGATTAGCAACCACATCTATCCTCAGATTTTTAGCGGAGCGATAAATTTAGTTGTTGTAGCCAATTACTTCACACATTAATGGTTCAATGTATGCCTCTCAATCCTCATAACTTGACAAATACAGAAAGTCTCATTGCAGATCTCAACGATGAAGAAATAGCCGCTTGTGTTGGTGGCTGTGATATTCAGGTTACTGCGGGCAAAAAAAAGCTTGCAGAAATCCCACTCGTGAAATTGCCATTATTGGGAAAAGTCTGTGTCCAAATCCTTAATCTAGCAGTCACTTACGATCCTGAAGGCTCAACTCGCTATTGGAGCGATCGCAATGTCAAAGAAGAAGTGACAGAGGTCGATGTCCACACCATTCTCAAAGGAATTGCCGATTTACCGATTACTAGCTGGAAGTATAAAAACCAAGATGAAACAATTCGCCATATAGGCCCAATGGCGCAAGACTTTGCAGCAACTTTCAATGTCGGCGAAAGCGATCGCACGATCAATGCTGTAGATGCTAATGGTGTAGCTTTAGCTGCAATTCAAGCACTTTACCAACTGATGCAGCAAAAAGATTCCCAAATTCAGGAACTGCAAACACAGTTAATTGAGCTAAAGCAACAAGTAATTGCGAAATAAACTCAAGTTATAGCTATTATGCCAGTACTTATCCAATTTTAAATCCATCGCCAACTTGAATTTTCGCTCAAACACCATAGCTTTTCTTTAAATCTGTGCCAATTTATTCAAGTTAGAGAAAAATACATCTACTTAACAAACAGATTGGTTGAGTTATTGTACAAATCCAATTTTATTAAATTTTGAGAACAATTATGTACACTAATGACCAAAAACTTGTATCCACAGCCAGTCTAATAGAAGAATTATCGGATGATGAGTTAGCAAGTTGTGTTGGCGGTACTGGCTACATTAATCCTGCTGGACAAGAAATTCCCGTAAATGATGGAACACTAAACGCTCCTGGGTTAGAAGATAACTCAACTCTGTATCTAGACCCGAATGGCTCAGGCCGCTATCTGAGCGATCGCCATCTCAAAGAAGCTGTAGCTGAGGTTGATGTCCAGGCCATTCTTCAAGGTATTGCTGATTTACCAATTACCACTTGGAAGTATAAAAACCAGGATGAAACAATTCGTCATATAGGCCCAATGGCGCAAGACTTTGCAGCGACTTTCAATATTGGCGAAAGCGATCGCACAATCAATGCTGTAGATGCCAATGGTGTAGCTTTAGCAGCCATTCAAGCACTTTACCAAAAAATGCAAGCACAAAATCTAGAAATTAATCGCCTTCGTCAGCAAATTAGCAAAATGCAACAGCAACTGATATTAAATCCGCAATAGGTTCTCCACCCTTACGAAACAACCTTTACTGTATCTATATTGCACTGTCAAAATTATGCTCATCAAGCCGAAGTTTCAAGAGCATTTTCATGTTGAATTATCTCCTCCTAAAACTGTATTTCTCTTAAGTGAAAAAGGGCATTTTGTCCTGAATGGGCGTTTATACTGCCTACTAGCACCCCTACTTAATGGACTGTACACTTTAGAAGAAATAACTCAACAATTGCAAGGACAAGCTGCGGCTGATGAAATTCTCTATGCTTTAGAACAGTTGCAACGTAAAGGTTACATTAGCAACGCAGATAATACACCACCTGCTGAATCAGCTTTTTGGGGACTGCTCAATCAAGATGCTAACTTGGTAACTCAACGCCAAAAAGCAGCTAAAGTTGCTCTCACTACCTTTGGTAGCGTCACATCACAGCCATTAACTGCCATTTTAGAATCCCTCAACATTCCCATTGCTGATACTGGGGAATTTGCGGTTGTCCTCACAGATGACTATCTCCAACCTGATTTGGCAACATTTAACCGCGAAGCTTTACAACAGCAGCGTTCTTGGCTGTTAGTTAAACCTGTGGGAAGTGTGATTTGGATTGGCCCCATCTTTACACCAGATAATACAGGATGTTGGGAATGTCTAGCACAACGTTTAAGAATGAATCGTGAGGTTGAGTCTTTTCTGCAAGCGCAAAAACAAACCCTCAACCCGTTTCCTGTTTCTCGTGCTGCTTTAGCTTCAACTGTACAAACTGCGCTAAATTTGACAGCGACGGAAATTGCTAAATGGTTAAGTAAACCAGAACAGCATCCCCTAGAAGGAACCTTATTAACTTTTGATTTAATCAATCTCAACCTACAACGCCATACCTTAGTTCGTCGTCCTCAATGTCATTGTTGCGGTGAATCTGCCTATTTTCGGCAACAGGAACCTCCACCATTGGTGCTGACTAGTCAACCAAAGCTGTTGAGTGATGATGGTGGGTATCGTAGTTGTTTAGCAGAACAAGCTTTTCAAAATTACGAACATCACATTAGCTCAGTGACTGGCGTGATCAGAAGTTTATTTCAACCCTTCGAGAAAAACGAGTTGATTCACGCCTATGTTGTTGAGCATAGTTTGCCGAAAACAGCTAGAAAGTTAGAGGATTTACGCCATAAAAGCTTTGGTAAAGGGAAAACAGCAGCCCAAGCGAAGATGAGCGCCTTAGGAGAAGCAATTGAGCGCTATTGTGGAACCTATACAGGAGAAGAACCAAGGGTGAAAGCTACCTACGCCAGTCTTCAAGAACTGGCAATTCATCCCGATGAATGTATGCACTATAGCGCCAATCAATACCGCGATCGCCAAACTTGGAATCAGCAACACCATATCATTCAATGGATACCCGACCCATTTGATGAAACTCAAGAAATTGAATGGTCGCCCATTTGGTCACTCACCCAGCAACAATTTAAGTATTTGCCAACAGCATATTGTTACTATGGCTATCAGCTTCCAGAAAATCACTGCTTTTGTTATGCAGATACCAATGGCACAGCTGCGGGAACTTGTAAAGAAGAAGCTATTCTCCAAGGCTTTATGGAGTTAGTAGAGCGGGATGCAGTAGCAATATGGTGGTATAACCGTCTATCTAGACCTGGGGTTAATATCAATAGTTTTGATGATCCTTATCTGCATCAATTAAAAACATACTATACATTGATCGGTCGTGATTTTTGGGTATTAGACTTAACTACCGATTTAAATATTCCCACATTTGCTGCAATTTCTCGACGCTTAAATCAAAAAACAGAAGATATTTTATTTGGGTTTGGCACTCACTTCGATGCCAAAGTTGCTCTCTTACGTGCTGTTACAGAAATGAATCAGATGGTATTTCTTGCCAATGGCGGAAATCCTCATTCTCCTGCCAAGTTTACCCGTCAAGATATGCAGCATTGGTGTCAAACTGCGACATTAGAAAATCAATCATACTTAGCTCCTGATGTCAATGCTATCCCTAAGATGTATACAGATTATTCTCCATACCACAGTCATGACTTGCAAACAGATGTGATAGCTTGCGTTGATTTAGCTACTGCACAGAAGTTGGAAATATTGGTTCTTGAGCAAACACGCCCGGATATTGGGATGGCTGTTGTGAAAGTAGTTGTTCCTGGGCTGCGTCACTTTTGGGCACAGTTTGCGCCCGGTCGCCTATATAAAGTACCCGTAAACCTCGGATGGTTAAAAGCAGAACTAAAAGAAGCTCAGCTTAATCCAATTCCTATGTTTCTGTAAAACTTCTATTAAGAATATTTCCCAGATAACTAATATTCAATCTTATAGGTATTAATAAAATAATCGGGATTTATATAATACCATATATTTAAAATATGAAGTTGAGAATAACTAGTTGTGAAGCTGGGATATTTGCATCAGAAAGGCACAAATTAATTGCCACAAATTATCAAGAAAGTTTTGTAAATATTTTTGATTCTTATCCTGATTTGATTTTGGTCACTACTTTAGGAAAAGGCTATTGCGTAGAAATTAATCAAACATTTTTAAATGTCACTGGTTACAGTCGAGAAAATGTGATTGGCTCACCAATTACGGTCTTGGATATGGGGTTGACTGTTGCCAGTTATGCACAAATTCAAAAAAAATTAAAAACCCAAGATTGTCTCCAAAATATAGAAATTGAATTTTGTTTAAAATCTGGGGAAAAACGCATAGGGTTGTTATCTGTAAAGCCTTTAGAATGGTTCGGTAACACTTATTTACTGAATATTGTGCGCGATATTACAGAGCGCAAACAAATTGAGGATAATTTACGCCGAATTGCCATGCATGATCCGCTGACAGGGTTACCCAATCGGGCTTACTTTATGCAGCAATTGGATTATGCGATCGCCTGTCAGCAATATCATCTTGATTCTAGTTCATTTATCCTTTTTCTCGATTTGGATGAATTCAAAGCCATCAATGACAATTTCGGTCATGCTGCTGGAGATAAACTGCTGATTGAAATTAGTCAGAGACTCAGAGCCACACTCAGATGGGGAGATTTTATTGCCCGCCTTGGTGGTGATGAATTTGTCATACTCCTAGAAGATGTGCAAAATTTTCGTTATGCTACTCGCATAGCCAATCAAGTAATTACTGCTCTCAAACAACCGCTGTTACTGAATGGGCAGAAAATTTCTTGTTCAGTAAGTATTGGCATATCAATGATCTCAGATGCAGAACAATCACCTGAAGAATTGTTACGCAAAGCAGATGCAGCAATGTATCAGGCCAAAGCGTTTGGTAAGAGCCGATATCATGTAAGTTAACTTGCACTGGTGAGATATGAAGATAAAGCGTATTTTGTCAACCAGTTAAAATACTCTAAATAGTCTTGATGAAAATGATAATCGTGCGCGGGTAAGAAGCCGTGCTTCGCGCCTGCTTCCCTCTCTATTTGATTATCCGTGCTGCTTGACGTTGGGATGATTTTTTTCTGTCGAATTACCTAAGAGCTTCAGTCTGCAAGAACCGAGCTTGTTCGCTGCGGGCAGATTTTTAGCCGATGATTCGGGTTCTTGCCGAACTCGTTGCCACCAAGAGCGATCGCGACAAAAGGCGATCGCATTTATTACCTAATAGAGCTAGGGCGTGTCATCAATTAAGCCAGATAACGACAGCAGCAAGATAAATTGCACCCAGAAAGTTCCTTGCCCACTGATCGTAATGTGTTGCGTAGGCGTAGCCCAACCTAGGCATCGCTCGACATTGCTTAAGTTGAGCAAAGAAATTCCAGAAAGTTAGCTGTAACTGAGAACTCTGCAATACAGGTATCAGTGATTATTGTCAGGTGGTAGCTTAACTGAACTTTTCCCTGAACAATTCTCTGAGCCAAAACTGGGTTTGGGTTCATATTTACTTTAATTTTGCTTTAATGATAAATCCTTAATTGTAGCTCGGCACAGAGATATCAATTTAAGTTGATTTTCAGCAAAAACCAGTATCAATCACAAGTGAATTTTACATGCTTAAATAGGAGGAAAGATTATATGAGACAAAAAATAGCTGCCACTATCTTAGCTACTGTTGGATTGGTGACTCAGGTCGGTGTTGCCTCTGCTCAAGTTTCTACACCCCTTCAAAATTCGGATTTTAAAGGACCCTGGTCAGTTGTCACCAATACCCAAGGTAAATTATGCGTTGCTGATCGCCATGACCACCCCATCGATTTCAACTCGACATGGTGTTCTGATTTTATTGGTGTCGAAGCCGTCAGGCACTGGCAGGAACAGACTGGGACTCGCCCTGTTACAAAATTTAAGCAGGTTCCTCGAACAGTGTACATCCACGATGAACATAGAGATGAAAATCATCATGGGTCTCATCATGGGTCTCATCATGGGTCTCATCATCACCAGACGCATAGAGTCTATAACACTATCTCTTACACCGACTATGAACCTGTTTATACATCCTTCTCCAAAAGATACAATATCCAAGAAATCCAATTCGGTGATCGGAAATATGTCTACACTGGGGGAGAGGTATCTCCAGAACTAAAAGCTTTTCTATCTAGTCGTCCAGAAGAAAATATTTGGGTTCAGCTCATCACCACAGAAGGTGAGACTTGGAATTACGAAATCGGGAAGAATACTGTAAAAGCGTGGAAACAGATTTACTCTAACTCGAAAGTCTTACCAGAAGTTCATTGATACTTTGGAAGGCTGCAAGGGATAGGGCAATAGGGTTCAGTTAAGAATTTTGTATACGAATTGGAGATTTGTACAGACGTGATTAATCGCGTCTGTACAGATTTTTATCCAAAGTCCAATTCTTGAGGTGCAAGCAGCTACTGAAGTAAATTTTTCAGCTTTGAAACCAAAATTAGCAGTCATTACCACGTCTTTCCATTTTAATTTTGAAGGAGTATGGTTGAAGAACTTTGAGCGCTATAGATAGTGCTGTTTGTGGATCGGCTTGACCGCAGGAAAAGATATCCAAAGCCATGTAATTTTGTTCTGGGTATGTATGAAATGCAGCGTGTGATTCAGAAAGCAAAAACATTCCTGTAACCCCAGAACCGCCGCTCGGAAATTTGTAGCTAAATTGCTTAATGATGTTGAAATTAGCACAAATGAGAGCATCAAAAAGCATTCTCATCAGTTCTAGTTCATTTGTAAGTAATAAAGAATCTACTCCGTAGAGGTCAGCAAACAAATGACTTCCAATGCCTTTAACATCAGTTAATTTGACTTGCTCATGGGTCTGAAAAAGCATTCTCGTACACTCCAACTCATATGTGAGGAACTCAATAATTGACACCGTGAAGATTATCAGGATCTATTCTGGTAAAAACAATAAGTTTAAATTAATGCTTAACCTGCTGATGTTGTTGCAGTACTTGAATCAAAGTATCAGCCAACTGTTCGTAAAAAATATAATCTTGAGCGCCAATGGTTGTAGTGCAAATACCACCAAATTGACGCTTAAAGCGAGAAAATTTAGCATAAGCATGGTTGGGGTTGCGTGTAAAGCCGTAGAAATCATAAAATTTGTGCCCACGCATTTTTGCTTGTTGCATTGCTTGCCAATGCAGTCCGTAGGTTGCCATCACTTGTGGATAGCTGGAACTTCGTCCACCATAAAGGTATGTAGCACGTTCACCCCAATAAACAACTAGAATAGCTGCCAAAATTTGTCCTTGCCAGATGGCAAAGCCAATTTCTGCTATGTTGGCAGCAAACAAGGTCTGACAGAGGTTGATGAAAAAGCTGTAAGGTTCACTAAAAAATTGCTGACGTTGTGCAGTTTGGGAAAAAATTTCGTAAAACAAAGGAATTGCTTGAGAGTCTTTGGTAAATCGAGTTTCAACTCCATAACGCCTACTCAGGCGGACGTTATACCGTCCCTTTGGCTTCATAGCTGCCATGATCTCCGTTAGAGTTGGTTTTAAATCAATCAACAAAGTTTCTGAGGGAACTAAGTCTACAGGAGAGCGGACAAATTCAGAACAGCCTTGAGGCAAGTGTGTCCAAAGTGGTTCAATCCGCAGGGCAATTGCTCCTAACTGTGGTGCTAACGACTGTTCTACCTGGGAGATTAATAACTTTAACCCAGTATGCAGCAAATTCACTGGTAAGATTGGGCCACCTGGAGCCAACAACAGTTTGGCTTCACTGATATGAGGGTAAAAATAAATAATGCAACCACCGACTAATGTCTGTCCAACAAATAAGCCGTAGCGAAAAGTTTGATAACCTTCTAATTCTTTAAAATCAGCCCAGGCATTAGACTGCATAAAACATCCTTGAGCAGAAGCTTGAACTAAGGTATCCCACAAGCTATACTCTGTTGTCTTTAAGATGCGTACAGTTAAAGATTGAGAATTATCTAAATGCATTTGAATAACTATTTCCTCACCTACTAATTATTTACCCAAAAAAATAGTTAATTAAGAGTTTTAATAACCAAATACCTCCAGATGCCATCAAGATTGAACCTACAATCCGAATAATATTTAATCCGCTATTTGATTCTATTTCTTGCCTATTGAAATTATTGTTAATGCTGTTAATATTATCGGTAATGTTATTGATATTATTGTCTGTGTTACCCTTGCCAAATGCAGAGTCTCGTGAAGACAAATTCGCAATTAAAATAATTACTATGATGACAACGAATATAGGCTCAAAACCAAGTTTATTCATGGGTAAACTTTGAGGTTTTTGAGCAGTGAGAGCAAAACTCTGTACATTAGGAAGCAAATTAGGTGGCAATTGTTTTGTTCGCCTTTCTAGTGCTTGTGCTAAACGTGATATGTCAACAGTCCCAACAAGCTTTTGAGTAACGTTCAGCCATTCAAGGTTCATTTGGGAATTATGACTAAGATGTTGTATCGGTAAAAATTGGCTAATCTCAAGATTAGTTGGTGAATTACCTTGGATAATTTGCAGAGATTGAGGCATTTGAGCTAACCATTGTTGGCTGATTGCGGCTATTGAAAAGGGATTAACTAAACCTATTTTTCCTGTACTCGCTTCTTGAATATCTAAAAAATTTACTGTTTCTCCCGAATTCTGCATACTTGCACAAGCATCAGAATTTAATAGGTAGTAAAACAACTGCGGACAGTCAAGAGTGTTAATTGTTAGTTGGTGACGAGTTGCAGCTATTCTTTGCTCAAAGATAAAGGCTTGCCAAAGACGGGATGGGGTGAGAAATTCAAGATTCTCTGGCATTGACATTGCTTGGACTTCTGAGCTACTAATAACCACAGTAGAAGCCAGAAAAAATCCCCAAATCCCATGAATATGTTGCACAAATGAGGGAATAACAGCTTGGAGAGGTTTAGCAGTAAATCCGGATTTTAACAGTGTTTGATATAAACACCAAAAACCTTGAGGAGTGAGTTCCGGTGATACAGCATTGACACTCAAAATGCCTTTTGGATATAGAATACGCTGCACCTGCTGATACCATTCTAGACTGTGAATACTTGTGTCTGAAGCAGTTCTAGGATAAGTAAAATCGCAGATAACCACATGATAGCTACAGTCAGCTAGTTTTGAAACAAAATTTAAAGCTTCTTCTACATAGACTGTTAGGCGATCGCTTTCCATGCTGCTATGATTGAAAGGTTGAAAAACAGTCCGAGCAAGTTGTAGAACCTCCAAGCTTTGGTCTACCAAAGTAATCTCACTAACTTGAGGAAAACGTAGCACTTGTTTTAATGCTAACCCATCTCCACCGCCAAAAATAACGGCACGAAGTTCAGTGTCGGGAAATCGTTCCACTGCTAAAGCAACGGCGGGAATGACTAACAGTTCATGATAAATAGCTTCATCAGTAGTATCAAACTGCAAATCACCATTGATATAAAAAGCTAAACCGTCACTGCAATTTTTAACAAATAGAGAGATTGGCATTTTTATAGGTTTCCTGTTCTCTTTGCTTTGTGTCTCATTACCATTCCCCCACCTATCATAGATGTAGCCAAAATTGCTTTCCCAATGGGAAAAGTTTTACCCTTCTGACTTGATGCCAAAATACTAAATATCTCTGGATTTACTTCTTGAGCAGAATATACGTGCAATTCTTGCTCAGGAAATGCTTCTAATTCTAAATTCCATTTATGGTCTTTGTCCCAATAGTCCCAAGTAATTCGAGGTAAAGTACCATCTTGATCACTGTAAGTACCGCTAGTCTGGAAATCAAACAAGTAAGTGCGATTTAAAGCGTTTAGTTCGTGTTGTGGGGTCTTTTTGTCTTGCATATCCCGCCACACACTGGGAATAAGATTGTTACTGTTTCCTGGCTCTAAGACTTGCGCCTCAACAATTTCCTCACTAAAATACCAATGAATTGGGTCTTTGGGTATTTCTGGGTTGTATTCTTTCTGTAAGTAACGTTTTTGATTATCTGAAGATGAAAGTAACCACTCTTGAGTCTGATAGCCTTGTGGATCTTTGTAAGTACCATAAGCTTGAACTCGCCATTCTACACCCTCATACTTTACATGATCTCCTGGGTGTAATTCCTCAAGCTGAGTTTTGTGAGCAACCGATTGAGTTCCCGCAGCTAAAAAAAGATTAGCTGTAAGGTTAGCATGGATTAAATCATCAATCTCAAAAACTGATTTTCCTGCAACTTTACTAATATTATTTTGAATATTTGCACCATTTGTGAAGAAGCTAGTACTGTCATTAAATATAGAAAACTTTTGCAAGCTGTCAAACGCTTTTTCACTAACTTTGGTTCCTCTAATTATCTTGAAAGGGCTGCGCTGTTGCTTTACAGCTATGGTGTAAGGTGAAGTGCTATAGGAAGTAACTTGAGCGTTGGCAACATCTTGAGATGGGGCGCTAATACTAATTACAATGCCTAATAAAATGTTCCAACAGATGACATCTAAACTAAACATTGCTCCCCTCCACGAGTAGTAAAGCTATGAGGTTGCGTTGACATTTGATTAAATGACTCATTGAGTAATAAATAGGTGGGTATGAATGTTTATCGTTGAATAAAGGCAGAGTTTTTAGGTTAATTTACTTTTCGTTACATACTTAGACTTATGAATTAAGGTTTACCATTAAAACAAATATAAATTCAAACTCAGTTTTGGCTCAGATAATCGTTCAGAAAAAGTTCAGTTAAGTTAAGTACATATCCATACAGAAAGTTACACGCTTGACAAACTTTGCCTAAAAACTCCTCGTCGCAACATAAAAAATTAGTAGACCGAAAACTTCTGCGATCGCGGAGCTTCTCTTCTCCCAAGGGGAGATGCGCAAGGGACGAGACGCTACGCGATCGCTAACGTATAACTTTTCGGTCTAGTGACTTCATTTACATCAGATCCAAGACTTTGAATATTTTCAGATTTTTCCCAGAAATTAGGTAATATTATCTAGGTAAGATAGTGATAAATAAGGTATTACATGGTTCTGGTCATTGGTAGTGCGATCGCAAATCTTACTTACAAAACAATCTTGAGAAACATACCCTTGAAGTACACCCAAGTAGTCGTTGTTAAGATGTATACCTGTATAAGAAAAGTTCGGCTAATCAAAAGTTAATTTGTATCCTCATCTGAAGTTTGATTAGTCAGTAATCTAAGAGTTTGAGATTTACAGAATGATTGGAAAAATACTCCGAAATCACTACAAGATTATCAGACTACTAGGCAGCGGTGGCTTTGGCGACACGTATCTAGCTGAAGATTGGGACTTACCGAGCCATCCAAAGTGTGCTGTCAAACATCTCAAGCCGAAAAATCCTCTTCCCTCAGTTTTGAAAGTTGCAAGACGACTGTTTGATAGTGAAGCACAGATTTTACGGCGTTTAGGCAATAAATATGACCAGATTCCGCGATTTTTAGACTATTTTGAAGAAAATCATGAATTTTATCTGGTTCAGGAATTTGTTGACGGGTTCAGCTTGGCTGACGAAATACCATCAGCTCCCCAAAGTCTTGGTGAGAATGCAGTCATTAAACTGTTGCAAGAAATTTTGGAAGTGTTGGTCTTTGTTCACAACGACGACATCATTCACCGTGATATTAAGCCCCAAAATTTGATACGTCGTAAGAAAGACAGCAAGATTATTCTAATTGACTTTGGAAGTATTAAGAAAATCAGCACTTTAGTAGGAGTGAATCAACAAGGGCAAAGCATCTTCACGGTTGCGGTGGGAACCCCTGGCTATATGCCGAATGAACAAGCTAATGGTGACCCCAGATTATGCAGCGATATCTATGCTGTGGGAATAATTGGTATTCAAGCTCTTACAGGCTTGCTACCGCAACAGTTACGTAAAGACAATACAGGTGAAATTATTTGGCGCAATCATGCACAGGTGAGCGATAAGTTAGCAGACTTTTTAAGCAATATGGTGCGCTGCGACTTTAATCAACGCTACCAGTCAGCATCTGAGGCGTTAGTAGCACTCAATGCTCTAGCCGCACCAACACCAACTTCACCACCTTCTACAGAACCTTTGCCATTATCACGCAAAAGTTTACTTGTACTAGGAATAGGAGTAATTACCACTGTTTTTCTAGTAGGTTTCCGTCATTATTGGGACGATATATCGAACCCCATTACTACTCTCAATGGGGACGACATATCGAACCCCATTACTACTCTCAATGGGCATTCAGGTGAAGTAAATTCTCTTGCCATTAGCCCTATCCGCTCAATCTTTTCTAAGGACATCAAGGAAATATTAGCTAGTAGCAGTGATGACAAAACTATTAAAATCTGGAATTTACAAAATAGAAAAGAAATCTTCACTTTTAAAGGGCATAAAGACAAAGTTTACACTCTTGCTATTAGTCCAGATGCTCAGACTCTTGTTAGTGGTAGTAATGACAAAACTATCAAAGTCTGGAATTTGAACACAGGCCAGGAAATTTACACTTTGAAGGGTCATAAAGATATAGTCAATTCTGTTGCCATCAGCGCCGATAATCAAACTATCGTCAGCGGTAGTTATGACAAAACTATCAAAGTCTGGAATTTGAAGACGGGGCAAGAAATTCGTACCCTTGTAGGACATCAAAAAGCTGTTTTGTCGGTTGCTATTAGCTCGGATAATCAAGAACTGATCAGTGCTAGTGCAGATAGAACTGTCAAGATTTGGAACCTACAAACTGGTGAATTATTACATACTTTAATGGGGCATTCAGGTGATGTTAATGCAGTTGCGATTAACCACAAAGAAGGATTTTTTGTTAGTGTCAGCGATGATAGGAAAGTTGAAATATGGAATTTGAGTGACGGATGGGAGCGACACCCTCCTTTAATGGGACACTCAGCCGATGTGAATGCTGTTGCTATTAGCTCAGATGGTAACGAGATTGCTACTGGTAGCGACGATCGCACTATTAAAATCTGGAACCCGAATACAGGACAAGATATATGCACCCTCAAAGGGCATAAAAAGGAAGTTTGGGCTGTTGCTTTCAGTCCAGATAACAAAACACTTTTTAGTGCTAGTGCCGACAAGACTATTAAAATTTGGCAACTACCAAAATTGTGCCCGAACTACTAAAAAACGATGAGAATTCTGAACGATAACTGGCATCACAGTAGTCGAGTAGCAGGAATATATTGCTTTGTAGACAAGCAATACTGTGTAACAATCTAATTTTTACATATAAATTTGGAATTTATGCCTGAACGCCCCTCTCTTAAAGCCTCTCAACGCGGAAAACAACTCATCAAGGAAGCCTGGAAAAGGCTAACCATGAGACATAAAACAACAGATATAAATGAAATATTTCTCAGAGAAGCAAGTAAGATTTTACAACCAGATAAGAACTGGGATAATGTTTCCGAAGACCATTGTGTTGTAGCACCAGCTACTTTGAAACGCTTTCGCGAAGCAAGGGAGCGTATTACTGCTTCTACTTTTCAAACTTTTTGTCAAGTGCTGGACTTGAATTGGGAAGATGTAGCAGAAAATGAAGCAGATACTAATAGGGATTTGGATGAAGAACCTCCTGTTAATTTTTATGGACGTAAGCAAGAGTTAGCTGAACTTGAGCAATGGCTGATTCAAAAACGTTGTCGGTTAGTTCTTGTTCACGGAATGGGGGGAATTGGCAAAAGTGCCTTAGTTCGTCATTTAGTAGATAGAATTGCTGACAAATATAATCGCTTAATCTGGCTTTCTCTAGAATCATCACCACCATTTCACAAAATCTTAATCAGACTAATGCAATTTTTCTTTAAAGGTGAGGAAGAAGAAGGCGATATTTCCCAAATCATGCAGTATTTGCATCATCAAAAATGTTTAATAGTGCTAGATGCTTGGGAAGAAATTATGGACAGTTCTAGCGAAGATTATATCAAGTATAATGTATTTGTAGAGAGAATTGCTAAAGAACCTCATCAAAGCTGTTTATTGTTACTGAGTAGAAAAAAACCTAACAATATTGCAATATTAGAAGGAAAATTTGTTAGTTCTAAAAAACTGTTACCTCTTGCGAAGGAAGATGTAAATGAGTTTTTAATTGCAGAAGGTTTGTTTGGCACAGATATTGACCTCGATAAATTTAGTGAGCGTTATAACAATCCGTGGATTCTTAAGAGAATTATCCAAAGCATTCATAATGTTTTTCATGGTGATATATCACCCTTTATAAATAATGATGAAGTTACACTTGTTATTGATGAATTAACCACTGTTTTTTTAAATCAGCAATTTGAAACACTTTCACCAGCAGAAATAAATGTAATCTATTGGGTAGCTATCAGACGCAATACAGCCTTGTGGAATCAATTAGTACAAGATAGTAAGAAATTTTTAACTTATCAACAGTTATTTGAGACTGTAAATACTTTAATCTCTAGGCATTCTTTAATAGCTAAAAACATAGAAGAACTACCCATAAAATATATACTAGAGCCAGTTATTTTAAAATATAGTCATGAGCGATTTATTGCCGAGAATTACGCACAGATTATCCAAGTATTTCAGAATAGTACCATTAATGGTTATGAACTGTTTGTTACTCATGCTTTCATTACGGAGTACCCAGAAGATAAAGAACTTAATCAGGAGCAAATAAGGCGGATTGTTAAACCTATTGAAAGAATGCTATCGACTCACTTTCGTAGTCAGCAGGAACTTGAAAATCAACTGAGAAAAGTTTTGTCACTATTGGCGGATAAAGGATTGTCTCACGGGTATGCCTACCAAAATATTTCACATTTGATTTCGGTATCGAGTTAGGTTGAGGGGGAGTATTATCTCCATTGGTGTTAACTTAAGTTCAATCGCTTATCCCACAAGCGTTTTACCCCACCCCTCAATCCCCTCCCCGCAAGCGGGGAGGGGACGTTTTGGCTTTAGACAAAACTGGGGTGGGGTAACGCGGATCTTGATGGGATGCGAGAAAATGCAAAATCATGTTTTGACAAAGGTTTCACGTTAAGTTGACACCAATGTACGATCTCCCGCCCCTCCCAATTATGGTATTAGTATTAAGCAACGATCGCAAAATCAGCAGTAGTCAAACTCGGCAAACTCAGCAAATTAGCCAACTCCGCACCAGTACCGAATCCAGCCGCACTGCCGTTTTGGTTATAGTAAAGACTGCCACTACCGACGCTGTAAACTAGGAATGCGGTACTAGTTGCAGCTAAACCATCGTCATCTACGGTAGCAAAATCAGTGGCTTGACTTAATCCATCACCGATAACACTAGTCAAAGCGGTAAAAGTCTGTTTACTCAACACCAACTTGTCGCTAGCAGATGTAAAGTCAGTCAGGGTATCAACACCAAAATCGCTACTGGTAAAAGCTCGTCCACTACTATACGAAAAGCGATCGCTATCTGCTCCACCAGAAAGAATATCATTTCCCGCCCCGCCAATTAAAGTATCTGCACCACTTCTACCTGTTAACACATCATTGCCACTGCCCCCATTGAGGCTATTATTGAGGGTATTGCCAATCAGGCGATCGCTTCCACTACCACCGATCGCATTTTCAATCACATTATTAGCAGATAGAGTCAACTTCAAGTTACTGTTGACTGTCTGTGTAGTAATCACACCCAAATTCACCCGGACATCAGTAGTAGTACCACTAAAGCTGATAGTATCATTGCCGCCTGTGCTAGTTTCTTGTATAGTATCGCTACCTGATGGGGTGGAAGCATTGAATGCATAGGTATCATTCCCAACACCACCAGCCAGAATATTATTGCCACTATTACCCCTGAAAATATTATTGCCACTATTGCCAGTGCCGTTAATATTGCTCGTTCCCGTGAGAGTTAAATTCTCAATTCCATCAGCTAAGGTTGTGGTGGTACTAGCTTGCAAAGTGTCAGTTATGGTAACAGTTCCAGAAGCTTTTTGTAAATTAGCATTGGTAGGGCTAGAAAGGTTAACTTGAAAAGTTTCGTTGGCTTCGCTGAGATTATCATTGAGGATGGGAACAGTAATTTTGGCAGTGGTAGTATTAGCAGCAAAAGTTAAAGTACCACTGCTGGTGGTATAGTCTGCATTGGCAGTAGCCGTTCCAGGGGCTGTAGTATATTTAACTGTGACTGCTTGACTAGAGGCACTGCTAAGAGTGACAGTTAAGACAGCTTGCGAAGTTTGACCTTCGACAACAGTAATGTCATTAATGGAGAGATTAGGAAGATTTGCATCATCATTGAGTATAGTTCCTAATGCTTGATTATCAGCAATAGTGGCATTAGTGGCATTGCTAAGGTTGACGAAGAAGGTTTCGTTCGGTTCAAATGTTGTATCACCAGCCACAGCAACATTGAGAGTTTTACTGGTATCACCGGGGTTGAAAGTTAATGTACCTGTGGTGGCTGTATAATCACTACCTGCTGTAGCTGTGCCGTTAGCAGTAGCATAGTTAACTGTGACAGCAGAGGTACTGGCGGCAGAAAGAGTCACAGTAAAGGTAGCGTTGGTTGTTCCTGTGTTGCCTTCAGTAACAGAAATATCTTTGATGCTGAGGCTGGGTAAGGTAGCTGCTTGTACCTCAAACGCGCCGATATCCACTTTACTGCCAACAACCCGCGTTAAACCGCGTTGATCGTAGGGAATGGGTTCTGTTGTATTTCCATCGCCATCAAGGTCTTGTGTATCAGCAGGAATTAAGGCACTGTTACCGACGTTAATAGCTGGGCTACCAGGAAGGAGAGCATGGGTAAGGGTGAGTCCACCGTTGTTTTGTAAGGGGCCGAGTCCGGGGTTGGGGTTAACGATATCTGTACCTGTGCCTATAGTGCCACTGGCTCCATCTAGAGAGCCAATTAGGTTATAGTTATTGCCGTTAACTGTCCCTTGAATATCGCTGCTTGTCACCTGGTTATTATAATTACGAAAATTTCCGGCAACAATTGTGTTCTTTAAATTGGCACTGCCGTAAATTCCACCTCCTGCTAAAATTCCCGCCGTATTATTGGTAATTGTGGTATTAAGTACATTTATAACGTTGCCCCCGGCAGAATCTATACCACCGCCAGCGCTTCCTGCAGTGTTTCCACTAATTGTTGTGTTAACTAAAGCAATAGAGCCAGAGCTACTGTTACCTTGAATACCGCCACCACTGCCACTTGCACTATTATTACTAATTGTAGTGTTGATCACCGTCAAGGCATCAAAGTTGTAGATGCCACCTCCACTACCTGAAGTGTTATTACTGATGGTGGAGTTAGTCGCAATCAGAGTGCCAGAGTTAAGGATACCGCCACCGTTGCTACCTTTATTGTTATTGATAGAACTATTTCGCAAGTAGACTGTACCATCGTTATAAATACCGCCACCCCAAGCGCTACTCTCTGCACTATTGCCACTGATGGTAGTGTTGTACAAATCGAGAGCGCCATTATAATCAACCCTAATGCCTCCACCGTCACTAGTACTAAAACCAGATGTCTTGCCGCCCGTAACGACTACATTCTTTAAGCTTAATGCTCCTCCAGCCAGTACATGAAAAACGCGATCGCTATTTAATAAATTTGAGGCATTAATAGTTGCTTGCCCACCAACTGACACAATATAAAGTACATTACTGCGATTTGTAATATCTAAATCTCCTGTGGAGGCTTTATCTTCATTAATTCCATTTGATGTGAGGTTGTAATTTGTCCCTCCTGTTAACTGGATTTCATAATCAGTAGTCGGATTCGCATTAGCAATTAAAATCGCATCCCGCAGAGATAAATTATTACGATCCTTATCATTACCATCATTTTGATCGGCTGTGGTAGTGACGTTCAAAATCTGAGTAGCCATTTTACTTTCCTTCCATTAAAAATAGGTAATTTGAACAATTAATGACAATTAAAGGTTTATCATTAAAGCAAATATGAGTTCAAACCTCAGTTTTGGCTCAGATAATTGTTCAGAGAAAAGTTCAGTTAAGCTACCTTCACACCACCCCTAGTGGTTCATCGCATTAATTTAATGAAACAGACGAATAGAAATCTCCAGAAATTAATTCTGCGTTGCCCAAAACCCTTGTAGAGACCGTAAATTTACGGTCTCTACGCTCATTTTCACCAGATGTCTATTAGAAAAGCCACTATTGAGTTGAGAATAGCCACTATTGAGTTGAGAATAGCCACTATTGGGTTGAGGAAAGCCACTATTGGGTTGAGGAAAGCCACTATTGAGTTGAGGAAAGCCACTATTGAGTTGAGGAAAGCCACTATTGGGTTGAGGAAAGCCACTATTGAGTTGAGGAAAGCCACTATTGAGTTGAGGAAAGCCACTATTGGGTTGAGAATAGCCACTATTGAGTTGAGGATAGCCGCTATTGAGTTGAGGAAAGCCACTATTGAGTTGAGGAAAGCCGCTATTGAGTTAAGGATAGCGGCTTCTGTTGTTTGTTGGCGAGGAAAGCGATCGCAGTTAAATCAGATACAAGCGCTGGGTGATTGTCACGGGGTACATGTAAGTTACCAAACTAAACCCAAAGAACCTCACCCCAACAAAGCTGTGCTTTGTATCCCCTCCCCGCTTGCGGGGAGGGGGTTAGGGGGTGGGGTGCAATGAATATCGGCATCATAACTAATTACCCGGACATGATATTACAAGGGCATTATTTAAAAGCTGAAACATAGTTACGCGGTCGAAGCTGCCCTAAAATTGTTTTTAAAATGTCAACTAAAATTGTAGATTTGTCTATATTTTGGCAAACTCTAAACAAAGCTGACGGAAGCGATCGCCCCTAACTTCAAAGTTGGGATACTGGTCGAAACTGGCACAAGCTGGCGAGAGTAATACTACTGAGGCTTGGTACTTTTTGGCTAATTCTGCGGATTTGGGGATGGCATTCTCCATCGTTTCGACGATTTCATAATTAGAATACCCCACCTCTTGCAACCGTTGCGCAAATGCAGGGGCGGCGTTACCAATTAGTAAGACGGCGGCGGTTTTGGCTTGAATTTTGGCTAACCAGCCTGTGTCATCACCGGCTTTGGCTTCGCCACCAGCAATCAAAATTGCGGGACTGTTCACAGATGCTAAACCAACTTCTGCTGCATCGTAGTTGGTAGCTTTGCTGTCGTTGATAAAATCAATACCTTCCCAAGTGCAGATATGTTCTAAACGATGAGGTACGCCGGGAAATTCGCGAATTGCACGGGAAATAGCATCGCGATCGATTTCTGCTAACCGCGCTGCTGCAACTGACATCAGGAGATTTTGTTGGTTATGTTCTCCTACCATCCGCAAAGCTGATACTTCTACAATGGGTTGTGGTGTGGAGGTTGCAGTCAATTTTTCCACAACCCAGCCATCTTCAATGTAAAAACCTTTGTCGCCTATCAGGTAATCTTTACCTTTGACGCTTGTCCAATAGGCATCAGGCCATTCACTCAAGCCTACTTTGCTTAAATAGGCATCATCGCCATTGAACACTTGCAATTGCGATTGATGCAACAGTTGGGCTTTGATGTTGTAGTAATTATCTAAAGTTTTGTGGCGGCTGAGGTGATCTGGGGTGAAAGTTGTCCACACACCAATCCGTGGGGCTAGGGTAGCAGAAGATTCTATTTGATAGCTGCTGATTTCACCAATTACCCAATCTGGCAGTTTTTGGGCTAAGGCAACTTCGCAGGCTGCGTAGCCAATGTTACCGCAGGCGGGAGCGTCTAAGCCAGCAGCTTGAAAAATCGCGGCAATTAAAGCTGTGGTGGTAGTTTTACCATTGGTGCCGGTAATTCCAACCCAGGGACGAGTTTGCAAATAGCGCCAAGCCAACTCCATTTCGCCAATAGTTTCAATACCCAATTCTCGTGCTTTGACTAATACAGGAATATCCCAAGGCACTCCCGGACTGACAACTATTAATTGTGGTAAATCGGCATCATTGAATTCTAGGGAATACCCCAGTTTCACTGTTATTTTTTCTGTAGCAAGTTCTTGTTGTTGTTTAAGGAGGGTTTCGGAGGTATTGCGATCGCATAGCAAGACCTCCCAGCCTTCCCTTTGCAACAATCTCGCCGCAGCAATACCGGACTTTCCTAATCCAATGATAGAAGCTCTAGGCATAGATTGTAAGTAGCACCGTTCCCTGGTTAAGCATTACTGATCGTAGCGTTTCTTGGCAAAAATTACACGTAGTTTGTGTGGATTTGGACTACAAATTTTTGACGATCGCACCAAAGTCAGCTAAAACACGGGCATGATTGCGAAGTAATCCTAATAAATTTAACCGATTGCGCTTAATTTCTGGATCTGAATCCATCACTAAAACACTATCGGCTCCATCAAAAAAGCTACTAACAGTAGGGGCAATTTTCCCTAATTCGGTGACTAAGAGTTGATAATTGCGCGATCGCCCAGCGGCTTGTGTTTGAGGCACTAACTCGACTATGGCATTGTAAAAAGCTGCTTCTGAGGACTTTTGGAAGAGTTCCTGACGAACTAAGGTTGTCGGGTCTAACTGCTGTGTATCTAAATCTCCTTGAGCAGCTAAACGTGTGGAACGGTTAACAGTTTCATAGATGGTATCTAAAGTGCCATCGCGGCGAATTTGTTGCAGGTATAAGGCGCGATCGCGGACATCTAATAAATCCTTCAGCGCCCGTTCGGTATATTCGGGGTCATTTTCTCCTAAAACTGCATTTACTAGGTCATAATCAATCTGTTTTTCTTCTTGCAGTAGTGTCCGGATACGTTGTAAGAAAAATTCCCGCAAGTTGGTAATTAATTGCGTTTTATCTTTATCGTATTTAGCTACAAAATCTGTGGTAATTTGCTCTAGTAAATCAGCCAAATTAATTGATAAATTAGCTGCCCATGTAATGTTAATTACCGCATTTGCTGCCCGACGCAAGGCAAAGGGATCGGAGGAACCGCTAGGTATTAAACCCAGTCCAAAAATACTAACTAAGGTATCTAATCTGTCTGCTAAACCGACAATTTGACCTGTCAGGGTTGCGGGTAAAATATCATCGGCTCCTCTCGGTAAATAATGCTCAAAAATTGCTTTAGCAACCTCTGCTGTCTCGCCACTGGCTAAAGCATACTGCTCACCCATGACTCCTTGTAATTCAGGGAATTCATAGACCATTTGGGTAACAAGGTCAGCTTTACACAGCAATGCACCTCTTTGGATATCTTGGCGCTGATTTTCTGGTAGTTGCAGTTGGTTGGCGATTTGTGCAGCAATGTTGACGATGCGATCTACCTTGAGGCGCAGAGAACCCAAGTCTTCTTGAAAAGTGACTTTTTCTAATTGTGGTAAAAAGCTTTCTAAGGGCTTGGCTAAATCGGTTTTGTAGAAAAACTGCCCATCGGCTAATCTGGCTCTGATTACCCTTTCATTACCGACAGCAATAATATCGGCTTTGCTGGGATCGCCGTTAGAAATTGTGATGAAATTGGGTAATAATGCTTGGTGATTTGCGTCCTTGAATACGGGAAAATAACGCTGGTGACTTACCATCACAGTGGTAATCACCTCAGTAGGTAAGTTCAAAAATTCGGCTTCAAAGTTACCAACAACAGTAGAGGGATACTCGACTAAGTTTGTAACTTCTGCTAATAAATCAGGGTAAATTTCCGTAGTACCACTTAATTTTGTGGCTGATGCATTGACTTGCTCTTTGATAGTTGTGGCGCGTTCGGAGGCATTAACCACAACAGAAGCCAAGCGGAGAGTGGTAACATAATCTGTAGCTTGGGGAATTATGACCGATTCTGGATGTAAGACCCGATGACCGCGAGTAATGCGATCGCTCTTGACAATCTTAGAAGCATTCACCAATTCAATTGGCAATACCGCTGCATCTAACAAAGCCACCAACCAGCGAATCGGGCGAGAAAATCGCACATCGCCATCACCCCAGCGCATTAACCGTTTACCTTCTAAAGCATAAATCCACTGGGGAACCAGTTCCGTTAAAATATCCGCCACCGGACGACCGGCAATGCTTTTGTTGACAAACACAAAATCGCCTTTGTCAGTGGGGCGAATTTGTAGCGCCTCGATTTCCACACCTTGCTTCTTCGCAAACCCCAAGGCGGCTGGTGTTGGGTTACCATCTTTAAAAGCTGCTTGTGCGGGTGGCCCTTTGATTTCCTCTTCCCTGTCTGGTTGCTGGGAAGGTAAACCTTTAATTAGTACCGCCAAGCGCCGGGGAGTACCGTAAACTTCCACAGCATCGCTGTTAAGACTATTTGTGGAAAGACTTTGGGGAATGAGCGATCGCCACTGTTCTAAAGCACCACCGAGAAAGCCTGCGGGTAGTTCTTCTGTACCAACTTCTAATAAAAAATTCGCCATAGGACATTATTTGTAAAACAGCCAGTTTCAACAGTTTACCTTGCCTATTATGCCGAAGGGTTGAGATAGGAAAGAAGCAGGGGGGATACTTTTCCGTTTTTTGTGAGTCTTCTCATGAAGTCTATGTTCACGACAAATCGATTCACTTGGCTAAGATGAAACCGCAAACTGTTATCTGGAAAGCGATCGCAGCAGCAACTTTAACATTATCTGCTGTTTTCAGTGCGATTAATTTAACTCCCGTCACCGCTAACCCTAGCCCCAAAACCCAGCAACTAAATCAAGTCATCCTTACTCTATCAGGACATACAGCACCAGTTCGCGCGATCGCCCTGAGTCCTGATGGACAAATCTTAGCCAGTGGTGGGGACGATGAAACAATCAAGCTGTGGAATCCAAAAACTGGAGCTTTAATCGCCACTGTGAATGAAAATTCAGATAGAGTGCAGTCGCTTGCTATTAGCCCAGATGGACAGATTTTAGCCAGTGCTAGTTATGATAAAACAATTAAGCTGTGGAACCCGAAAACTGGAAAGTTACTTCGGACTCTGAGTGGACATACAAATCAGGTAAGATCGGTTTTCATCAGCCCTGATGGCAAAACTTTAGCCTCAACCAGTTATGACAAAACAATTAAGCTATGGAACCTAAAGACTGGGAAATTAATTCGTAGCTTAAAGCCGGGAAAAGTTGCCACTGCTTTGGTGATTAGTCCGGATAGCAAAACCTTGTTTAATGGTAATGAAGACGCGACAATTCAGTCATGGAATATTAGCACAGGAAAACTGCTACGCACCTTAACCCCACCTCGACCAGTTAATCCTTTTTACGATCAACAAAGGGCATCTGGTGTGATTTCTCTTGCCATTAGTCCTGATGGTCAAACCTTAATTAATGGCGGGTACGATGACACTCATCAATCACTACAACAAACTGATGGTAAAAACGTTAAGGTGTGGAATGTAAAAACAGGGAAATTAATTCACAACTTCTCTGTTGGTATTGGTAGTGTTGATGCTATTGTTATTAGTCCGGATAGCAAAACTTTTGCCACTGGCGGGTTATCTCATATCATTCAGTTATGGAACGTGAAGACAGGGAAATTAGTTAATGAGCTAAAAGGCCATGCAGGCGGAGTCTATGCTTTAGCTTTGAGCAGAGATGGAAAAACTTTGATTAGTGGTAGTGGGGACAAGTCAATTAAGGTTTGGCAAGTTTCACCTTAGCCCGATCAGCCAGAAGCGAGTAGGGAACAATGCCCCATGCCCTATATTCCATGATGCCAGCTTAAAGCCAATTACCAATGAGTACATAGGCAGACCAAAAACGGGGTGCTTTGTATTTGGGATCTTTGAGCAATTTTAGCTGGGCAAGGCGCAGAGCTTCAGCTTTGCTGATATTGCCGTCTTTGAGTTCTCGATAGAAAAGACCGACAAACTCAGATGTGGCTTCATCATCAATGTCCCACAGGGATGCTATTGTACTACGTGCCCCTGCCCGTACCGCAACACCAGCTAGACCCAGTACTGCGCGGTTGTCTCCGGCGGCTGTTTGGCAGGCACTCAAAAATAATAGTTCTATGATGTTAGATTTGCTTTGATCCAGACTGCGAAGGATTCTGTCGAACTGGGTGACGTTTATCGGCCCATCGGCAGCCAAAATAAAGGTATCCTCAGCAAGGGAACTAAACTCACCGTGGGTTGCGATATGCACTACGTTAAAGTTAGCAGAATTAATTTTGCGCTCTAGTGCTTTACTGGTGAACTGCTTTTCCAGAAGGCTGGTTGTTGCGATTCCGGTTTTGGCGATTAACTCAAATTCTTCCTCAATTGCAGGTAAGGGCGGATATTGGGAGAATCCAGGTGGAGAATTTATGAGTCCGGCGGTAATTACTCTAAGCTGCTGTTTTCCCAGAGGTTTGGGATCGAGGAGTTGCAGACCGAGATTGAGGGCAACTGCGTATTTCTCGACTAAGTATTGTTTGCCGTCGTACAAAGATGCCATTGGTATATTGCGTAAAACCCCATCTAGTAGAAACACCAGGGTTTTGACTCCACTTGTTTGTAATTCCGATTCAATAGGTTTAATCAGCCAATTGTAAACCTGTTGTAACTGGTTGCTCGTGGCTTTGCTGAGATACTTTCTAGTCAGATTTGATCGCAGTCGATTGGCGATTTTTTCCACCTCTACTTTAGATATGCTGGTGCCATAATATCGCAGGGGTTGTTTGGGAATTTTGACAATTACCTGGAGTGATTCTGGAAGAATAATTGGGTAAAGGATCGCAGATGTGGGATTATCTTCGTCTATGAATTTATCCAGCACTACTTTCTGACCTTGCAAACAAGCTTCCCGGAAAAAGTTGTCTAATTCGGCTAATTGCAATGCTTCAATGCGCTGGCGTGCTTTCTCTAGGGTTTTTTCATTAGCTTTCCCTGCTTGCGATTGCAGCAGTAGTTCTACTGATTCCCGATAGACTGGTTCGACACTGTCACGGAAGGACAATTGCACATCCTTGTTCACAGCTACCAAGTCACTACGCAGAGATTCCAGAGTTGCCAAAGCCGCATCATAGGCAATAATTGCATCTGGAATATTTCCTTGTGCTTTTAGTATCCTGCCTAATTGCCATTGCCAGCGATAAGCAATCTCTGGTGCATTGTAAGTTTGGGTTAACATTAAAGCCTGCTGGGTGAGTTTTTGCGCCTCAGCCCACTGCTGTGTCTGTTCGTACAAACTGCCTAGAGTACCCAAAGCATAAGCTTCGGCGCGTTTGTCACCCAAATTCCGGGCTTGTTGGATCGCAGTAGCGAGGAATTGCAAATTCTTAACTGCTAAATTCTCACCCCCTAATTTGAGAAGATTTTGCACAAAGTTAATCCGGGCATAGATGGCGGCATGACTGGGAGGAAGTTGTTCTATTTGCGATTGAATTACAGGTAATAAGGTTTGAATATCGGCTGATTTACCATCCTCAATCATCAGTTTCAGTTGGTTAAGCTGTGCTTGGACTTTTGTCAGGGGTGAGTCAGATACTGTGACAGCTTGTTGATAAAAGGCGATCGCTTCTGGTATTTTTCTTTGGGCACGAGCATTATTCCCTAAGCTTAACAAACTAGCAGCTATATTCTTAGGAGATTGCAGACGTTGGGCAATTTCCCAGCTTTGCTCCAGGATTTTCCGGGAGTCTGGGAAATTCCCTGCTAACTGGAGACTATTACCAAGCGATCGCAAACCGATGACTTTTGCTAGAGAGTCTGGTTGCGATTGTAATGTCTGCTTTAATTCATTCAGTAATTTTATTGATTTTTGATAAAAACCTTGGCTGCGTAAAGCTTGGGCTTGATTGATCTGCGATCGCACTACACCACTATTATCTTTGATTTTAGTATAAATCTCTGCTGACTGTTGCCAACTACTCAAAGCTAAATCTGTTTGTCCCATAGCCAATTGTAGACTTGCTTGCACATCCAGAGATTGAGCCAGAACTCCTAAAGTTGAGATTTTCTCTTGATTATCTGCTAATAACTTTAAACTTTCTGTAATTGCCTGTTTTGCTTGATTCCAATCACCAAGTTCTTGATAAGCCAGAGACAGATTACTCAGAGTTGCAGCAAGTCTTAAGGTATCACCCTGCTTTCGGTATTCCTGGACTGCTTGCTGCAAAAATTGTACAGCTTCTGCAAATCTGCCTGCATCATATAGTAGTTTTCCTTGTTGCAAGTTAGATGTGGGCACAGAAATTAATGTCTGCGCAGTTGTCGGGTTGTTGGCAGAAAAGCCCATAGCTGGTAAAACATTGATGCAGATTACAATAGTTGCTAGTACCAGCGCCAAGAAACGATATATTTTAGCTTTGAATTTCATTGAGGTATTTTTAATGCAAAAATAATGGGGCATCAAAAGCTAATAGTAGTAGTAAAGTGTGTTATTGCTCTTGGTACGGCATCTTTAATTGTTGATGCTGCCTCGGTGCGGCGCTTGGCGACAACACACCCTATGGACTCAATTTAGAATTGGTTTAGAAGCTGAACAAGCAACAGCTGTTAATGTCGGGCTATGGGGTGTAATATTGGGCACTTCTGCAACCAGTAACATATCTCCATTCGCATCCTTTATCAATCCCTGTGCTTCTACAATTGCCTCTGGAGGATGATTGCTTACTCTGTTGATATTACTTCTATTATTAGTTATATTTTTATCATCATCTACAGTCACCCACTGTTGAACAATAGAATCAGCTTCTAAAGATTCATAGGGATTCTCAGGCAATCCACCGCGTCCTGTGATGATAAATGAACTGGCTTTTTGCTTATCAGCTGTACAAGAGTTATCAATTTGCTTGGAAGCATCCGCCTCCGCCAGATTTGCAGGTAACTGGACTATACCTTTACGACGGAGGTCTACCTCTGATGGGCTGATAGTTACATTACCACTCACTCCCAATTCCGAGCTAGCAGTGATATCACTTTGTTGTGTAGGTTGTGCTTGGAATCTAATGCCGAATATTCCTTGAGTAGAGATGTTAATGTTACCACCCTTGCCACTGTAAGCATTGGCTGTGATATCGCTATTTTCTTGCTCAACGGCGACGATGAAGGGACTATTAATGGTAATGTTACCACCATCACCACCCGCAAAATCTGTACCTGCTGAGGCAGTAATATTGCTGTGACGACGCATTAATAAAGAATCTTTAATATCTAGTCTAATTTCCCCTCCAGTGCTACTAACAGTGGCGGCATTAATAAAAGCTTGATTATCTAAAGTCAGAGTACCAGCTTGCAGAGAAATATTGCCACCTTCACCGCTGCCTTGGCTATTTACTCTGATGCCTGCACCGTTTTTAATAATAAAAATTTCTGGGTCAATGGTAATATTACCACTATCACCTGTTGAACCTTTTACTGTATTAGTAAATAATCCGGTATTTGTGCCATCTAAGGTGATGCGATCGCGGACTTTTACGTTGATATTTCCGGCTTGGGCTTTACCAGATGTAGTGGTGAGGAATTGTGCGCCGTTATTGGCGGTTAAAGTTTGAGCATTGATGTTAATATTACCGCCTTTACCATTAATAGTAGAAGCGGAAATTTTTACGCCATCATCAATATTTAAATTTTGGGTAATAATTTGAATATTGCCAGCTTCACCTGTACCTGTACTTTCAACTGCTAATTTTCCCGAGCCTGCAATGTTAATATTTTCGGGTGCTGTGAGAATTAAGTTACCACCTTTACCACTGGCAGAAGTAGAAGCAGAAATAGTGGAATTTGGGAACAGAGTAATATCTAAATTGGGCTGGTTTTGGTAAGGATTGAGTTGTAATGTGCCTGCGGGTGCTTGTCCTTGTGTTTCGGCAAAAATCCCAACAATGCCTGCTAGGTCTAGTTTGGAGGCGTTTAAGGTGATGCTACCACCTTCTTCGGTCTTGGTGGCGGTTGCGGTAGCGGTAGCAGTGATGCGGGCGGTGTCGGATACAGTGAGGCTAGGAGTATTCACAATGATATCACCGGCTTTACCTGCACCACTGGTTTCTACCGATAAAACCGGAGCAAAATTTTGGACACCGATGCCGAGATCCACTTGTTTGCCTGCATTCACCGTAATTGTACCGCCCCGACCACTGCCTGAGGTGAAGGCTAAAATTTCTCCACCACTGGCAACAGTTAAGCTATTAGTGTTGATTAAAATATCTCCGGCTTTTCCAATGCTTGAGGTACTGGCAGAAATTTGGGCACCATTGAGTACCTGAAGGGAGCCTGTGGTAATCGATACATCCCCTGCATTGCCTTCTGCTCGAGAATTTACTTGGCTGAATGCCCCACCGCCATCAAATTTGACAGAATCAGTGGTATTAATGGTGACACTGCCTGCATTTCCTTCTCCATTAGTACTAGCAATGATGCTGGCACCGTCAGTCATCAACAATGACCGAGCCTGCTGGATATTAATATTGCCACCATTCCCAATTGCATCAGTATTTACTCGGTTATTAATGTGAACTCCTTCATCGCCTGTAATATCTTCTGTAGCATTCAGGGTGATGTCTCCAGCTTGACTGCCCACAGAACCTTTAGTATTCGATGCTAATCCACCACAAGCTGTATCTCCACCAATTCCAGCGCAAATGTCATTACCAATGGTAAGGTTGATGTTGCGAGCATGAATACCAATACTCCCTCCCCCACCACCAGTAACATCCACTTCACCCCGATTCAAGGATACATCTGCTCGCACCACATTCTCAGGAAAACTCAAACTGCCATCATCATTGATTCGGACTGTTCCCGCAGATGCTAATCCTCCTAATTCAATTCTTCCCCCTGGCGCTCTGAGTCTTTCGCCATTGAGGTTAATCTCACCACCTACCAGCGTTAAGGTCTTTCCTGGTTTAACCTCAACAAGAGTGGGTGATTGGGGCGTGAGATAGTATTGCGGATTCTTCTTCCCAATAGTAATGCTTCCGGGATTGTTGCCAAATTGTAAACCAATGGGGACATTTATTTTTAAGAGTGGCGGTGCTTGCGGGTTAGTGGCGCTAAATTCCAATCCATTGCCAAACACAAAACTCTGCGCCGTACTCCCCAAAAACGAACCATTGACATCTAAACGAGCATTTTGTCCAAAAATAATGCCATTGGGATTCATCAAAAAAAGATTGGCATTACCCAAAACTCCCAAAGTTCCGAGAATTTGAGAAACATTACTTCCCGTCACTCTGGTCAAAATATTCTCAATGCCACTGGGATTGGTAAAATAAGCTCCTCGTTTTGAGCCAATATTAAATTCTTGAAAGCTGTGGAAGAGATTACTGCCGCGAATAGCACCCCCATCAATTCTGTCACTCTTAATTCCGTTAATTGTTTCAGGGCTGACAACTGAGCTTTCAGTGCCAAGGGTATTATCTGGCGTGATTTGCGCTGTTGCTGAGTTAAAGGTAGTCATAGTCAAGCAGGTAAGGCCGCTGACCAGGAACAAAGGAAAAATCTGAGTAAATTGCATCACAACTACCTTTCCTTAGACATCTCAAAAATAGTAACATTCTGTGGTAAAAGAACATCAGAGAGCTTTTTTCACGCAAAAAAATGAGCGACATACTGAAGCACATTGAAGAGAAGAAGAAAGAATCAAAGCGGTTAATTGGTCTAGAGTATGAACAGTTACAAAATTTCCTCCAAAATGCCGAACGATTACATCAGGAAAAACCAGAGTTATTAGAATCCAAAAAAGTGAGAATTATTGCTAGTGGTGGAGTTCGTAAACAAAAACTATCCATCAAAGAAGAAATAATTTTAACTTTGGTCTATCTGAGGCATCTAACAACTTTTCAACTTTTGGGTATCCAGTTTGGAGTAAGTGAGTCCACAGCAAATTATACATTTAATTATTGGTTGCCAATCCTGAGATAATTGTTACCATCCAGTTTAATTGAACAGGTAAAAAAAAGAATCTGACTATGAAGTAGTTAAAGAGATACTGACAGAGTATTAATTAATTGTAGATAGCTATGAACAACTGAGGGAAAGACCAACAGACAATAAAGAGCAAGAAGAATATTATTCGGGAAAGGCAAGTAAACATACATTTAAAAGTCAGATAATTATCTTGCCAGATGCCAGCGATATCGTTGATGTTATAGCTGGCGAACCTGGTCCGAAAAGCGATATAACTTTGTTTAGAGAAAACCGTGATAACTTTGACACAAAACAGAAATTTCAGGGAGATTTAGGATATTTAGGAGAAGATTTAATTGACACCCCAATTAAAACACCGAGAAATAGAAAGTTAACAAGTGATCCCAAACAAGAAAATCAGCAGTTTTCATCCAAACGAGTATTTGTTGAACACCGAATCCGTTCAGTCAAAATATTTCGAGTTGTTCAAGAAAGATTTAGATTAAATCCTCAAAAGTATGCTGAGGTTATTTTGACAATTTGTGGTGAGTCAGCGCTGCGGGAGGGTTTCCCTCTGCAGGCGACTGCGAACCCGAAGGGACTAGTCAGATTGCGAATTGGAGCGTTAATATTGCCAACAAAAATAGCTCCTTTGCCATCTGGCTAAAATCAACGCATATAACTACATATTTTTGCCTACTTATCATCAAGAAATATCTCAAAGCCCTATTTTATCGTAATGACTAAATAGTTAGCGATGCTTGCTCTTGCATCTTATAAACTAGTCACAGCAAAGCTTTGATAGTTTTTGGAGATGTCTAAATAATTATTACCGCGCAATAGAGATGCCCAGCCGAAGCTCTTAAAACTGTTGGTACGGCGGAAGCTGTGGCAACAAAAGTAAGAAATTAAGGGCGATCGCTTTCTGACTTTTGTGCTTTTGGGAGCATTGTTACTATCTACTGCTTTGAGGCGATGGCTGCGCCAACGTCTCCGACGAACGCACCTCCAGAGCTGCATGGGTGTTTGGGTATTCGCCTGAAGAACTTCTGACTTATTGCCTGCGATCGCTAGCTTGTTGAAGTTTTCCCTAGTTACAACCCAGAAGCAGCACAAAGAGTATAAAACACTATTGACAAATGCTCGATGCATCATTTTCAACTTAGGTTTGTGATCATTTGCGATCGCATCCGAATTTTTTCGCTGAGGAGTTGGATTCTATATGTAATGTTATTGAGCGGAGTACTAAGATGGCTACTGATTACGTTCTGTTTGTTCACGGGGTCAAAGTTCATCAGCAAAAGGAATTTGAGAGATTATCCACGATCTTGCTCAATCGCATTCAGGACTCGATTACCGATAAGTCTAGAGATATCAAGCCAATTTTCTTTTTTTGGGGAGATCTGGGTTTACCAGCACAACAGGAATTAGTCAAAGGATTAGAGAAGTCTCCAAAGTGGAATGACTTTTGGTTTAGAGGCTTTCGCACAGAACAGATACTCGAATTTGTCGGTGATGCAGCGCTTTACTTAAGTCGGCACGTTGGCACACAGGTGGTGCAAAGATTTCAGGACAAGGCTTTAAGTGTGCTACAAGGTGGTAAAAAGAGCGATCGCTTACATATCATTACCCATAGTTGGGGTACTGTTATCTTATTTGACATTCTCTTCGCTCGTCGCTGGGAAGACAACGACCTTGATGCTGAGGTACGTAACAGTGTCCAAGCACTCCGTAATGTCCTGTTTGGTATAGATCCCGATCCTCAATCGGGAATTCCGATCGCTAGTATTCATACTATGGGTTCACCATTAGCATTGTTCAGCCTGCTGAATATCAGTGGTAATGTCAACGGTGTCAGTACCCACGATCTCACCCCCAAACTCAGCACTTTTTTAGAAAATTTATATTCATTGCGACAAAAGCCTCTTCCTTGGCGTAATTTTGCTCATCCCGGCGATCCAATTGCTTACCCCTTAGAAGGACTGAAGCCGATGCTTTTAGATAGCAGTACGAACTACGTAGATATACAAGATATCATTACCGATAAAGGTAATATATTTAATATGCCTTTTCAGCAACAATTAGTGCCATTATTGTGGGGTGGCGATGCACATGGAAGCTATTGGGATAATCAATTGGTTGGTAAAACAATTAGCGAAGTAATTCGTAGCACAGTTGAGTAGAAAAGACTCTTGATTAGGGATTGGAGGTAATGGGTTTTCACTCGGAAAAAAACCCATTTAAGCTCGACTTTATCCAAAATTAAGAACTCGGCTTTCCTTATCCGGCAAAAATCCTGGTTTTTTGGCAAATACTTTTTCCATGTCACTAATTTGCACTCAAGTCAAAAAACTAAAACTACTGTCCCGCAATGGTTTCAGCGTCGGGTTTTGGATTTTGTAAAAATGGATAAAGTCGAGTTAAGAGGATGTTTTAAAAGTCCTGTCGTCGGTAGCAAAAAATTCTAGATCCCCCTAAATCCCCCTTTCCAAGGGGAGGCAGTGCGTTGGGCGGGTTTCCCGACTTGTTCGCGCAGCGTCTCCCCTTGGGAGAAGCAACTGCCGTGGACTTTGATTCTAGTTCCCCCCTTTTTAAGGGGGGCTAGGGGGGATCAATTAGTGCTTAACATCACAGCCAACCACTTTTCAAACACCCTCTAATACTTCAAGAGACATCCTCTAAATCATTCGTCTTCAAAAAGATCCCCGACTTCTTCAAGAAGTCGGGGATCTGAGAACTTAGTGATTTTCACTGACTGCCCATTTGTAGCATTAATAATTAAAAGTCTGAGCCGGCTGAGATAAAAATCTAAAACCAATCTTAATAAAATTATTCCTAAGTTAATAGGTAACGTCGATTACAGTCATTATCTAACCAAATATTTTATTAGTAAATTAAGCAGGATCTCAAGCTCTTAGGAAAATGCTTTGATTAAGAACTTCATAGCTTTTATAGCTAGTCTAATTTTTAGTATTGTAGCAGCAATTCTCCTCGAAGCTTTAGTCAAAAAATTTAATGTACCTACATTTTTAACTTTAAGTATAGCTATTTTTAGTAGTTATATCTTGATGATGCTGAGTATAGGATATAATCTTCTCTCGAAATCTAGGAGAGAAAAATAAAGCTGCTAATAAGTTTGCTAATCAACTATGTTTTTTAGGACTTACGCAAGTGTCATATTTTTTCAGCCAAAACCGTCCAGCATCAAGAGTCAAATGTCCAGAAAATCTTGACTATTGACTTTTGACCAGAATATATGTGCTAGTTGCGTAAGTCCTGTTTTTACAATACGTCCTCATAAAAATGCCACTCCAAGGAGTTTTTTGGAGTGACTTCAAGCCCTAAGATGATGTACTTTACACACGTAATTATTATGTGGCAATTCCTAGGACGTTTTCTCTATCGCCAGATAGTTAGTTGTAAAAATTTTATCTATCGCAAGTAATATGGCAATCTTATCTGAGTTGTGAAATTAGTCATGGAGGTAGGCAATAGGCACTCTGGCAATAGATATTTTCCCCTAATTATTTAGGATTGCTATAAAATGTTATTTTTTATTGATTTGCATTAATAATTGCTGAATTAGTTTTTTATTGGACTCTGATTTACTGTCCAGTCTGTTTTACCAAGGCAGAAAAATTAGGAGAAATCGCTCTTCTTGCGAACCTCAACCACCAACCTGCGATTCTAAAATAAATGTACACACTGATAACTGGTTAGCCAAAATCCCCAATGTCTGAGATTACTGTAATCTATGAAAATGGCATTCTGCGTCCCCTAACCCCTCTGGAGTTCAGCGAGGGACAACAGGTACGGCTGAGGATTTTGCCAGAGTCATCGCTCTGTACGGAACAGATTGATCGAGTACTGGAACCACTTATAAAAGCTGGATTAGTCACGCTTCCACCAGAACATGGAGATGTGCCAACAATCTCAGAAGCGCAACTTCGAGAACTCACTAAAAGCCTACAAACAGCTTCCGGTAAGCCTCTTTCAGAGATCATTATCGAAGACAGAGGCGATTTGTAACGCATTCCCCACGCATAAATGCGGGGGCTTTTAGTAGCCCTGAGAAATAGCGGCTTGGTTCCTGTTCAGGTTCCGAAACACTATCCCCCGAACCTCTAGGCGCGGTTACGATTAAACAGAGGACGTACTCATCCCCACGCCCCAAAAACACATTGTTATGCCATTAGCAAGCAGTGTGTTTCTACCCACTACTAGACTACGCGACAGTCTCTTGTCTCTGATGACTTTTTTTATCCAAATAACTGCGATCGCTTAGAGTATAGCCAATAAACATCAACAAAATCCTGAAATTTTGCTGAAGAGGCTTTTTGTTAAATTTTAGTCTATTAGTAAACTAACCAGTTAATCAGTGCTATCTTGTTGCTCTATTCCCAAACATACCATTATCGATAAGATTTCATATGATAATAATTTTGACAGTTCAAATAAAACATCTTGGGTACTTTTAGAATTAAAAATTGCATACCATAAAGAGCTTATTTCTACATTCTCAAAACTATTAAATCGTTCCCGTGGTTTTAATGATTCTGATTCTTTTGGACGCTTATAATTTCTGATAACTAAGTTTAATTTATTAAATAAACTATTAATATTTTGATTAATTTTGTTTGATATGCGCTCATACAGTTTGACTGGAGTACTGGAGTTTTGTAAAAAATAGTATTCTAAGTACGTTAATAAAAGCAATATTACCTGATAGTTATGACGCTGATCAACGTTGCTTTTAAATAAAACTTTTTTAATTTTTTCTCTATATTGTGGCTTTTCTTGAAGAAGTCTTGTTTGATTTAAAACATTACTATCAAGAATGTAAAAGATGCTTTCTAAGACCTTTCTTGACAACTCATCTCTAATTTCTAATTTAGTTTCATAGCATAAAAATAAATCCAAAAAAGCTTGAATTGAAAAATCATCTTTATTGTTCAAAATAATAAAGTTATAATATTTAGATTCATGAAAACTATTTGTTAGATCTGATATATTAAGCTGACTAAAATCGTATCCACAAGGAACAATATCTACGTAGCGACATAGAGAAAAAATATTATTAGTATTAAGAATATCACTAGGAAAAGATATACCTAGTGTAACCCTTTCTATTGATTTGGTACTCTTCAACAATCTAATATCGTCATCAAAACTCTGAAGTAGAGATAAATCAAAGTTTTTGATTAACAATGATGGTAATGGTTTTTGCGGATAGTCTTTTAAAGAACGCTCTATGTTTGTGTCTGGGTTTTTTTTACGAAAAACATTAGTAATAATCCTTTTGCTATCCTCAGATAAATTCAAACTTTCTGCAAAATCAATCTTTAAAAATTGCTCGCGAAAAGTTCTATGTATACTAATTAAATAATCTTCATTAGATGCTAATGCAGAAGTATTAACTCCCACAAAGCTATTAATTATTGATAAATCACTTGTTCCTAAAATTAATGCTTTATAAATACCTTTTCTTTGAATCTCGTCATAGTTAGTTGGTATTTCTAAAAGAAAAATGTCTAGCAGGTTCTGAAAAAAGCTTTTTTGAAGTTGGTCTTCGATTTTACCAATTTGCTCACCAAGCTTGAACCTCAGTTCAAATAAATGTTCTATAGATATAGAGGGCTGAGTTTCATTCATTATCAAACCTGCTCAGATTCAATTATTTCTCTCTGCTTTTGCAGAAATTTATTAATTTCTGTAACTTTGCTCTGAAAATCTTTCACTCCCTTAGAAATACTATTTATATCCTTAGCGTATTCGTTGGTAAAGTCTTTCAGATCCAGTTGTACATCAGTTACAATTGTGTCAACAGTTTCTACAAATTTTTGACAAGAATCATTCAGAACTTCCTGCTTGTATTTATCAAAATCAGATATTAATTTATCAATAATTTTGTTCTTTGCTTCATTAAAACGTTTGGTTCTATCTGAAGATAAAGCTTTCCACACAAATGCTACAACAAGAATAATCATTACTAAATTTACCAAAGAAGTTAAACTTTCTCCTAATCCTTTTCCAATCCCAAGAGGAAGAGACTCGATTAATAGGATTATTGGCGTTGCCAGTACTGGTAAAATCAATGGCAAAATCACTTGGGGATTCGTCAAATTGTCCGTTATAAAGTCAATCATTGTCTTTGCCAACTCTTGTAGCATGTCTGTTACAGTTGACGGTGCTTTGTAATCTTTATCTAGATTATCTACTGATGGATGATAGCTAATTATATCCAAAGCAGGTTGTCTTAACTCTTGCCGTTTTGATTCATCTATATCAAGTTTATTGATATAGCTAGTAACTGCATCAGATAAATTGGCTTTAAAATCTTTGACTAAATCATTTATTTCATTCTTCAACTCTGCGTATTTTTTTGAGTTTACTTCTTGCTCAATACTACTTATACGCTCTTTTATTTCATTATGTTTATTCAGATGTCTGATATCTTGAACCATATCTCTAAAGTCAGAAAAAGTATCTCTGACACTTTGAGTAATTTTTCTTTTTGAATCTGATACAAACTTATCTTTTTGTTTCTTAAATGATTCTTCAAAAGACTCAAAGCGTTTTTGCGTCTGAGGCATTAAACCTTTTATTTCTCTTTGTAACCTGTCTAAAGAATTCTCCGTATCTATAGTAAGTTGGTTTAACTCCTTAGAAACTTCATTAAATTTGCGTTTAGTTATCTCAGGAACTTCAGTTTTAGCTTTAGTAATACCAATGTTTTGTTCTGCTACAAAATTTAGTACACATTCTCTTAACTTGACTATATTGAATTTTGTTTTAGATGAAACTGCTACAGTACGAATCAAATATTTAGATAAAGATGGAATTTTCTCTTCAATTAATTTCTTAGCTTCGATAACAACTTCTTCTTCATTAGTACAGGTAGTGAATGTATCACTTTCTTGCCACTTATCAAAAAAAGTTAGCACTGGAATTACTGGAATAGATAAATTACCACGAATGTACCCCTCAATACCTTGGCGTGCTTTTTCAATTTCTGTGATTTTGATTACAACAATTAACAGATCTATGTGTTCTATGAATTTTAGGGCTTTTTCTGCGTCCGTAAAGTATGGACTTCCCAACCCAGGCAAGTCAATTAAACAAATTTTTTTATCTTCAAATAGTTTAGAAAATGGCTCTTTTGTAGGTAGCTTTATTGAATAATAATTAGTTACCTCGGTATTTTCATCAACCACTTTTCCACCAACAGATGCTTTTAATGTTTCTATACTTACTTTATTTTCAGTTTTATTTTTATCTCTAAGAACTTGTGAACAACGAGGATAATCTATTTGTGAATCAAAAGCAATTAAAGTTACTTTTGATGTAACTACTCCTTCTCCTTCGGGTAGAGAATGCTCTTCTCTTATGGAAAAGAATTCATTAATCAATGCTGTTTTTCCATGAGAGTATCTACCAAGTAATCCTACATATACAGGAGCTTTAATTACTTCTATTGCTTGTTCAACTTTCTTAGATACTCTGCTAATTTCAATTTCCTTAAAGTGTCGAATTTTCTCTTGTATCTCTGAAGTATCTAGCTTATTTACAAGTGTATCAAACGTTTTTTCTACACTTGTTTTAAATTCTTCAAGCTCACTAATTATTTCCTGCAATCTGCTTTCTGTATTCATTTATAAACAGTGTTTTACGACGTAGGATATATAACTTAAAGTAAGTAATAATATACATTCTTTCTCTAGATTATCAATAATACTACACAACTTCTCTGCTTATCAGCCCAATTTTTCATAAAAATATAGAAAGTTTTTGCATAATATCCCCTACTTCATCGGTGAGGGGGTGAGAGTTTAAGATAATCTCACTTTTGTCAATTAGAAAATATGCTGAAAATTTAGAGAAAGCAGAGGTATTAAGTTAACTCTTGTACTGAACTTATGGGGCAAGAATGAATGATGCGTATAAAAATTATGCGTAGGCGCGGAGCGGCTTTTCTTTGGCATCGCCTGCTCAAAGATTGTGTTTTCCGCCCCGATTTTCAGCAACCTTTTAAGTACTATTGCTTATTGAAAAATAGTATCTGACCTTAACCTGTCACGAATGTCAGGAACGAGTTGAGAGTAATATTACAGCAGTTTTCATGTATTTAGACCACAATTATGAGACTTAATCACCGTAGCTCCTCTTAGGAGCGGGCTAGGGAGAGGTATATTTGTAGTTCATTTACCTGAAAATCGCTGTAATAAGCCACCCTTCCTCAAACAAGGCGTATAGGCTGCTTGTGTTGACACAAATCAACATTTGTTCGCACAATCACTCCGCAGACATCGCTGTTTGATTTGTCGCCGGACGCGATTTCTTGCGGTTTGATCTGCGGGTTCCACCAGCCATCCCATACTCATTACTAGTTTTGCCATAGTGAGATGCAACACTCAGCAGCATTTTCTCAGAAAGAGTATTCAACTCACTTTCTGCTTCTGCTAATGCATTCTGTGTTGTCTCCATCATTGTTCGTGCTTGATTGTAGGCGGTTAGCTTATTTCGGATCTCCAGAATTTTATTGTTGTAGTTAGCTATTGATAAACCATTACCAAAGTCTAACTGAGGATGAATCATCTGCATTCCTTCAATCCGTCGTTCAGCTTTGGTGAGTGCGGTAGAATTGCGTTTGCGTTGCACCATAAAGTTTTCCTGTTTGGATTTTGATATGAAGAACCCTGATAGTATTTTGTACGGAGTTCTTTAGATACCATTAGAATATGCAATAAGCGACTGCACCAGCCACAGTGAAGTTACAGAACTTTGCCAGCCTTAGGTTTAGTAAACTGGATGAGTAAGAGTATATTTCCCGAAATTAACCGCAAATGCTAGTTTGTAAGTCGCAAATGCTAGTTTGTAAGTCGCAAATGCTAGTTTGTAAGTCGCAAATGCTAGTTTGTGAGTCGCAAATGCTAGTTTACGAGTCGCAAATGCTAGTTTGTGAGTCGCAAATGCTAGTTTGTGAGTCGCAAATGCTAGTTTGTGAGTCGCAAATGCTAGTTTACGAGTCGCAAATGCTAGTTTGTGAGTCGCAAAAGTTGATTGACGAAGCGATCGCACTGTTGAAATAAATAGTCAGGCGATGATTCCATCAGGGATAAATTTGTTGTATCCTATACTAGATTAAGTAATTTTCCAGAGCAAACTTTACAACAACTTTGTGCGGATTTCTCTATTAACTTGGGAAAGACTAGATTGTGCTGTTCCTCATTCTCGCTCAGAGTCTGATTTTTTTGTCAAATCATACAATTGAAACCTCAATGGATATCCAACTCATCAGAAGAATTGAAAAGCCCATTCTCACAAAGTTAGAAACACAAGAAGATTTATCACAGCCGACTTTAAGAGCAGATACTGTTGAGATTCAAGAGCCAATAATTGAAAGCAATCCAGTACTTGATATTCAGTATGAAGAGACTAACTATATTCCAGTGCGTAACAATCCCCTAGTCCAATCTGTTGGCAATTCAGGCTGGCAAGTTTCAGAAATTTGGCGGGATATCAGAATAGATAACTTCTATGACTCATGAAGTGTTCTTAGAGCTTGTTTTAAAAGTGATTGGCTGTGATTATAAGTACTTTCAGATCCCCCCTAGCCCCCCTTAAAAAGGGGGGAACTGGACTCAAAGTCCACGGCAGTTGCTTCTCCCAAGGGGAGACGCTGCGCGAACAAGTCGGGAAACCCGCCCAACGCACTGCCTCCCCTTTTTAAGGGGGATTTAGGGGGATCTAGAATTTTTTGCTACCGACGACAGAACTTTTCAAACATCCTCTTAGGAAAGGGGAATTTTGGGCAATTTTGCCGATCCAGAGTCAAACTACTTTCATCGGCGTTTTACTAATTGGGGATCAGACGTAGACACATACAACAATTTAAGTGCCTAATACCAATTTTTTATGAAGCTGCATAGAATTCGATCCCCCCTAACCCCCCTTATTAAGCAGGGCTGTTTCGTTCCCTAAAATGGTTAAAATAGCAAGGGTTCAAGAGACTAAAATTGAGGGTTAGCACACAATTTTGGTCGAAAATTTTTGCGCCTTGGTCTTTAAATACGTTGTTTTTCTTTGCGCCTTTGCGCCTTTGCGTGAAAATATTTCCTTGACAAATATCACACAGCAGCGAATGAAACAGCCCTGCCCTTATTAAGGGGGGAACCGGAAAAAATCTCTCAAAGTCCCCCTTTTTAAGGGGGATAATGGGGGATCTAGATATGTGCAACTTCACATTAAATTGGTATAACGTACCATTTAGGGAACTGCAAAAAATAAATTATTCCAATTTCTGAACTTAACACGACTGTTCCTCTCCCCTGCTCCCCTGCTCCCCTGCCCCCCTGCCTTCATGCAATGGAATATTTTTTTAGTTGTACGTCCCTTACCTGTGAGACAGGAAGCCCCATCCCTTTGTGGGGTGGGGTACTTCACACACAGCGATCGCCTTTAATTATGAATTTTACCGTCGGGCATGATCGCTCCTTGGAGGTCAACGTCAGTGAGAATTGCTCCAGTTAAGTCTGCTCCTTGCAAATTCGCGTTTCGCAAAATTGCACCATCGAGATTTGCATAGCTGAGGTCTGCTCCTTGCAAACTGGCTCCACTAAGATCTGTAGCTAAATCCCCCCACTGAAGTCTCCGGCTGAGGTTTGCCCGACACAACTTAGCTTTATCTAAGTTGGCGTGATGCATGGTAGCCGCTCTCAGGTCAGCGTAGCTTAAGTCTGCCTCAGTTAAAATCGCATATCCTAAGTCTGTGCGGTGGTCGGAACTTGGACGCAAATCTGCTTGAAATAGCAGAGAACGGGAAAGTGTGGCACCATTTAAATTAGCACCGCATAAACTAGCTTTAATTAAGTTAGCTTCTGTCAAATTGCTCTTCATTAGTTTTGCACTCGTCAAATCTGCTTCTCGCAGCAGCGCCCGATATAAGTCTGCTTCACTTAAATCTGTACCCCAGAGGATAGCTTCACTTAAATCTGCCTGTCGCAGACAAGCTTGGCTAAAGTTAGTTTTTCCTAGGCGTGTCTGACGTAAATCTGCATAGCTAAAATCTGAAAGAGTTAAAATTGCATTTGTTAGTTCTGCTTCTTGTAAATTGACTTGCGGAAAACTGCGTTCTCCAGCAGCGTAACGTTTAAGAATTTCATCTACATCCATAAATTACTCGACTTTTGATTGACAACGAGAGCGCGATCGCATTCCCTGTTTGCCATTTGTAGCAACCTTAAACTGGAATAGTACAAGGCTGGGTGAATTCTGCCATCAGTTCTGCAATTGACATGATTCGCTCAGTGTACCTAACATTCGCACCAGAAAAAATTAAACCATTTTCAACATCTCCATGTGCAGCCTTAGCAAGTGCTTGGAGAATACAATAAGTTTTGCCAGTATCTCGATATAAACACTTCTCTAAACAGTTAGCAATGCATCCCTGTTCTTGGCTTAAGGAACCGTCAATTACTTCTTGGGCAAAGGAATTACGTAAAGCACGAGTCATTTTGCCCACTGGACTAGGGACGGTCACAATATCTTCTACACGGGCGTTAAGATGATATTCTTTATAACGGCGATCGGCGTCACATTCTTCTGTGGTTATGAAGCGAGTACCGATTTGTACCCCATCTGCGCCCATAGCCAACATCCGCTCAATATCGGTGCGATCGCTAATTCCGCCTGTGATAATTAAGGGAATATTCACCCCTAACTGCTGTTGGCAATAATGCCGTAGTTGGGAAATTACAGAACCAATAGAAAATCCTGGCAGGTTAACGCGATCGCATTCTGTAAAATGACCCCCAACAAACTGGCAATTTTCCACAATCAACGCATCAGGTAGGCGGTTATATTGACGTTGCCAGGTTTGGCAGATTAACTGGGCTGAGTGCAGGTTAGATACACTGGGTACAAGTGCCACATCTGGATAGTTTGCGGTGTACTCTGGTAAAGATAAAGGTAATCCGGCTCCAGTAACGATGAGATTTGCTCCTTGGGCTGCCGCAGTCTGAGCCAACATCTGATAATCTCTAGTAGCAACCAAAATGTTGACACCAATGATGCCATCTGGGCTGATTTGGCGAACTTTAGCCAGTTCATCAATCAAAGCCAGCCGATTAGCCCTAAAAAAGCTGCCACGTTTGCGTTGGTCAAAATAGGGAGAAGATAGCCCCAATCCCAGTGAGGCAATTACACCGATTCCTCCCGCATTGGCGACAGATCCAGCTAGGTTTGCACCAGACACCCGCACCGCCATTGCACCTTGAACAATGGGATAGCGGGCAATATATTTGCCAATCCGCAGAGGAGAGAGGACACCGGTCATAACAGACTTATCCATTAATTAACTAAATAGCTGTAGAGTAATTTTAGCATCAGCATGTAACTCAGATTGCGGCTCGATTTGTATAACTTAAGATCGCAAAGTTTTCCAGAACCCTTGCCAACCTTTCATTTGAGTTTAGGAACACAAATTGCCGCAATCCTGTTAGACTGTGCTTTTCAAGGAATGGGCGTTGTTGGTAGGTTAAGAGTGCAGTGCAAGCGGGAGCAATCATCAGCCCAAAAACCTCGCCTGAAACCCTGATTATTTCGTCAACTTACAAAAGTTTTCGAGCTACTGAATTTCAAAGTCCCTAAAACAAGCTTGGGACAGGGATTTAGGGTGAGGGCTTTTGATTCATGTAAGAAGTTTAACAGTCCACAGTCCACAGTCTAAAGACCAATTACCATTGACCGCGCCAATTTTAGATTTTAGATTTTAGATTTTAGATTATTTCGGTTCATGCACAGCCGTGGGTGGAACAAATCCAAAATCGTCAATTTAAAATCCTCAAGTAGGGGCGGGTTCACAAATATCCTCATTCATTCACAAAGATCCAAGTAAACCCGCCCCTACCTTTATGGGTGCAGTCAATCCAAAATCGTAAATCCAAAATCCTTGCATTGATTGACTATTGACTATTGACTATTGACTATTGACCATTGACCATTGACCATTGAGCATAATCTAAAATCTAAAATCTAAAATTGGTATGGGTCGCAAGCAGGATAATCTCAGCAATGAATTTGCTTTCATTCTTCCTAGAAGGTTGATTGATAGCCAAAACCGAGTTCATCGTCATGGAATGATGGGTTTAGCTACCGCCAAAGATGAAATTTTGGTACAACAAGAACGCAAAGTTCACGAGAATCCCGCTTACAGTGTTTTGGTAATGCTAGCACGGGTTATTACCCTCTTAGGTAGTTTCTTCTCTATGAAGACCGATTTATTAGAAGGACTGCTTCTTTACCTTCAGGTCGGAGAAATGTCACAATCGTATTAATCAACAAGGAAATGTAAAGATACCCACACAATGTCCCCATTGCAATACTCAATATTCAGTGGAGCGAAAACTAGCGGGGGAGTAGTCAGCTACCCCTCTGATACCGTATATGAGGAGGTAGCCTTTATTGCCGATCGCTTTCACTGGGCACAAAATGATATTTTTAATTTAGAACCTAAAACCCGTCAGCGCTGGGTTACAGAAATTAATAAAATTAACGAAAAATTAATATGAAAGTAAAAGTTAACTACTCACCAACACTAAATGAAGTTAACGAACTTGATTTAGCGTTAGCAACTACACCAACAGGAGAATGCATTATCGGTCGTTCTCCTGATTCCGATTTAGTGTTGGATAGTCCTGATGTGAGCAGAATACATGGCAAATTTTTTATTCAAAGTGGTAATTACTACTTCTGCGACCTTGGGAGTAGAAACGGCTCAATAGTTAATGGCAAAATAGCTGAAAAAAATAGACCATTCTTGTTGAAGGATAAAGACATTATCCGGATTGGCGATTACGTGATCGCAGTGGAAGATTTGATTCCTTTATCTGAACAGCCAGAGACAGTATTTAGAACTATAGATCCAGCACTATTTTCTGGTTTGCGAGGTAATGATAATCTCAACAATATTAATGTTGCCAATCAAGCAAGAGAAGTATTACAGCAGCCGAGTTCAAAAACTAGCGAAGTCGAAACATCAGAACTAGAAGAAGCAATAAACGCACTGGAAAGTACCCTTGAAACTCCTGAAGAAATCAGCGAACAAGAGGTTGATGCAGATACACCAGTTGCAGAAGAAGTCACATCTATACAACCCGAAGATTTTATTAGCCCAGCACCAGAGGCGGTAAGTGAAGTTTCTGCCGTGGTTAGTGATGAAATTGTTAGTACCCCAGTTGCAGAAGAAGTCACATCTATACAATCCGAAGATTTTATTAGCCCAACACCAGAAGCGGTAAGTGAAGTTCCCGCAGTGGTTAGTGATGAAGTTGTTAGTAACCCAGTTGCAGAAGAAGTTACATCTATACAACCCCAAGATTTAATTAGCCCAGCACCAGAAGTGGTGAATCAAGTTCCAGTAGAAATTAACTATCAAGATATTGATTGGGATGCAGAAATTCCGCAAGAATTCACTATAGTGCAACTGCGAGATTTACATATCCCACCATCACAGATAGAAAGTGAAGTTCCCCCAGATATCAACGAGCAAAATATTGATGTGGAAGCGGAAATTATCCAAGAATTTACCAATGTTCAACCACGAGATATCTTTAGCCCACCACCTGAGTTAGTGGATGAAGTTCCCCCAGATGTGGCGGAAATTTTACGAGACTTCACTATAATCCAACCGCGTAATGTAGAGAATGAACCATTAGATGTAGAAAGTGAAATCAGCGAAGCTATCACTAATCAAGATGGCGCAGATGATTTCCGAGTGGATATTGCACCAGTTGAAGCTCCAGAATTTGTCAATAGCTTTACTCCAGAGTTTAGTCATGAAGATGACGAAGATGAATACATAGAAGATAGCATTATTGTGTCTGGTTATCTCGTTAGCGCTCCATCGGATATAGTGGGTGAAGTTCCGGTGGATGTTAACAATCAAGAAGTTAATTTGAGTGCAACAAATGCGGTAGAATTTAGTGCAGAAACTGCAAAAGCTTTTGACTTTGAATCATCAACAGTAAACGAAATATCAGATGTAACTAAAATCGATTTTGGGGAGAAAACAGAAGAATTAGAAGATGAAGCAATGCCAGAATTAATTAGTAATAAAACATCTGAATCAATTAGTCAAACACTGAATGAAATTTTTGGCACAGAAAAAACACTATCTGATGAAATTGCCCAACAAGTACCTGCAAGTGAGCCTCAACAAATCATCAATCAAAAAAACATAGTTCTTATAGCTCACGAAAGTAAAAAATCAGAATTAGCTGATTTTGTGAATCAGCACAAAGAGTTTTTCTTACAGAGTCTCACTGTTGCTTGCCCATCTATTAGTGAAGTCTTACATCAACAGACAGGTATAACTGTTAATCAGCAAATACCAGCAGCCACATCTGGAGGATATCAAACAATTAATTCATTAGTAAACTCAGGAGAGGTTTTAGCGGTAATTTTCCTGAGAGATTTTCTGGTACCTCAGCCCAGTCAAGCAAATGAAGAAGCTTTTTTGAGAAGCTGCAACATTAACGAAGTTCTCCTAGCAACTAATTTACCCACAGCAGAGGCGATCGTGCATTATCTTAAACATGTATGGGATCATCAGTGAAGCAGGAGGGATGAGGGGGATGTGGTACCCTGCGGGTTCTGCTTCTCTACGAGACGCTGCGCGAACGCAGTACGACTTCGCTCACCAACCGGGGGATGAGGGGGACAAATGACTATTGACAAAAAATGCGCAAATCAATCATTAACATGGGATGCTGGTTGATTGATTAGTGAAATTTGCAGATGTCTGTTGTTTCTAGTGTCACTGTTACTGTTCCCGCCACCACTGCTAATTTGGGGCCTGGTTTTGACTGCATTGGTGCAGCTTTAACGCTGTACAACGTGTTTAAATTCACTCGTCTGGATGAAGGCGGGTTAATTATTCATGTCACTGGTGAGGAAGCTGAAGGGGTACAAACTGATGAAAGTAATCTTCTTTATCAAGGGTTTGTGAAGTTATATCAATATATAGAGCAGATACCGCCGAGTGTGAAAATTGAGATTCAGCTAGGTGTACCGTTGGCGCGGGGTTTGGGTAGTTCGGCGACTGCAATAGTTGGTGGGTTGGTTGGGGCTAATCAACTGGCTGGGGAACCTCTTTCCCAGTTGCAAGTGATGGAATTAGCGATCGCAATGGAAGGACATCCTGATAATGTGGTTCCCGCTTTATTGGGGGGATGTCGTCTAGCTGCTAGTAGTGGCGCAGCTTGGGAAATTTGTGATGTACCTTGGCTGGAAAATGTTGTCCCAGTCGTGGCGATTCCTGATTTTGAACTTTCAACTTCGGAAGCACGGCGAGTTTTGCCAACACAAGTCAGCCGTGCTGATGCAATTTTCAATACGGCTCATTTGGGCTTATTGTTGCGCGGTTTGGCAACTGGTAAGGGAGAATGGTTAAAGACAGCTTTACAAGATAAATTACATCAGCCCTATCGCAAAGCTTTGATTCCTGGTTACGATGCTGTAAATATGGCTGCTGTGGCTGCTGGTGCTTATGGCATGGTGATTAGTGGTGCGGGACCGACATTGTTGGCTTTAGCTGATGCAGAACATGCCCAATCTGTAGAAGCGGCGATGAGAACTGCTTGGAAAGCAGAAGGAATTACAGCTGTTGTGCGATCGCTTTCTGTTGATAACCAAGGCGCAATCAGCAGCAAACAAGGATAAACAGGTATTATGCAGCAGATTGTCTCAGAAATAGCAGCACTTCGCCAAGAAATTCAGGCTCTCCAGCAGGAACGTGCTGCTCTATCTATTAATAATATAGTGTCGAGGGAGAATGATTCACCCAGTGCGATCGCTGAAGCTTACCGCCGCTTTGCCAGGGAAAATGCCCATTTAGCTGTGGAAATCAAAGGAATTGATGATGCGATCGCCGCTTTAGAACTTCAGCTAGAACAAAAACAAGCCCAATTAGCACATTGGGAAATTAACTCCAAACAACTTACCCTCCAGCAGCAGCTAGAAGAAGTTAGAAGCGTAGCGCAGGTTCATGCTCAACGCATTAATCTACTAGCGGGAGAACTAGCAACCGAAATCCGCCTGCTGAAATCTTGCGCCAATGAGCTAAGTCCCCTGTATTGGCAGGTTTATTACAAACCATTCATTACCGGATTCAAAACAATCTCAGTTCCGCATATCCGTTCCGATGGGGATGTGTGGACAATTGTCAACCGCATAGTCTGAAGTATTAGACACATGCATCCGTAGGGGCGGGGTCTCCCCCATTGGTGTCAACTTAAGTCAAAACGCTTATTCCACAGGCATTTTACCCCACCCCTCAATCCCCTCCCCGTTTACGGGGAGGGGACGTTTTGGCTTTTAGACAAAACTGGGGTGGGGTAGCGCGGATCTTGGTGGTACGTGATTTTGTATCAAATCATATCCAGGTAAGGGTTTCACATTAAGTTGACACGTATGGGTTTCCCCGCCCTTTGCTTTGTGACATATGTTTGTAGCGAAGTACCCACGCACTCTCGGAACTTCGCCAGACTCCCCTTAATAATGCTGCGAGTAATCACTCACCACAGCAAATGCCCAATGCCCAATGCCCTTAGCCACAAGCCCAATCTTTTTTATCAAGTGGCATAAGCCGCTTTTTTATTGACTTCCAGCCCCTAACCGAGACTTTTATCTCAGGTTAAAAGAAATATTCACCACACATTGACGTTGCAAAACTTTACAATTAGAATTGTGAACGGCAAAGTGGATGAGTATTTATCTCTATTAAAATTTGAAGATTTGCCATCATAGGGATAAATTACGTTTACAAATCTACAAACTCGTTCATATACTGTAATTAAAAGAAAAATCGTAAATCGATTGTCAAAAGTGATGAGTCTTATTCAAGTTCCTTGGCTAACCGCCATAATTCTCTTACCCCTGATGGCATCCCTAGCCATCCCGTTGATTCCCGACAAAGAAGGTAAAACCGTCCGCTGGTATGGTTTGGGAGTAGCACTAGCAGACTTTGCACTCATGATTTATGCCTTTTGGCATCACTACGACTTCCACAATTCAAGCTTTCAACTAGTAGAAAAATATTCTTGGGTACCACAGTTAGGTTTGAATTGGTCTGTAGCAGTTGACGGTTTGTCAATGCCTTTAGTGTTACTGACCGGCTTAATTAACACTCTCGCAATATTCGCGGCTTGGAAAGTAACCAACAAGCCGCGTTTATTTTATGCATTAATGCTGGTGATGTACAGCGCCCAGCTTGGCGTGTTTGTTGCCCAAGATTTACTATTGTTTTTCTTAATGTGGGAAATCGAGTTAGTACCTGTGTACTTGCTGATTTCAATTTGGGGTGGACAAAACCGCCGCTACGCTGCAACTAAATTTATTCTCTACACCGCCGCCGCATCAATATTTATTCTGGTAGCTGGTTTTGCAATGGCATTCTCTGGAGATACCGTCAGCTTTGATATGGCGACTCTGGGAATGAAGAATTATCCTCAAGCATTGGAACTATTAGTTTACGCAGGTTTCTTAATTGCCTTCGGCGTGAAACTACCAATTTTCCCTTTACATACTTGGCTACCTGATGCGCACGGTGAAGCATCTGCACCTGGTTCCATGATTTTGGCTGGTGTGTTGCTGAAGATGGGTGGCTATGCACTAATCCGCTTCAACATTGAAATGTTACCTAATGCCCATGTTACCTTTGCGCCAGTGTTGGCAATCTTGGGTGTTGTAAATATTGTCTACGGTGCTTGCTGCGCCTTTGCTCAAACAAACCTCAAACGTCGGTTGGCTTACTCTTCAATTGCCCACATGGGGTTTGTGTTGATTGGGATTGCTTCTTATACAGAAATTGGGATCAGCGGCGCTGTTCTCCAGATGGTTTCTCACGGTTTAATTGCTGCTAGCTTGTTCTTCTTGTCTGGTGTGACTTACGAACGTACCCACACCTTGATGATGGATAAAATGGGCGGTATGGGTAAAGTAATGCCCCGCACATTTGCTTTATTTACAGCCGGTTCAATGGCTTCTCTAGCTTTACCAGGAATGAGTGGCTTTGTTGGTGAATTGATGGTGTTCTTGGGTATCGCCACCAGTGATGTTTACAGTTCTAGCTTCAAGATTGTAGTTGTACTACTCTCAGCAGTGGGCGTAATTTTAACTCCGATTTACTTACTGTCGATGTTGCGTCAAGTGTTCTACGGTAAGCAAAACGAAGAGTTACATCTTGATAAATTCATCCCTGATGTTAAACCCCGCGAACTGTTTATTACCGCTTGTCTTTTGGTTCCCATCATCGGTATTGGTTTCTATCCCAAGTTAATTACCCAAACCTATGATGTCAAAACAGTAGAATTAGCTGCTCACGCTCGCCAAGTTCTACCAGTTGTGGCGCGCCAGCAACCATCAAGTTTGTACTCTCGTTTGTTTAAAGCTCCAACATTGGCTACTTCTGAAGTTGAAAGTTTGGTTAATATTACTGAGTAATTATATTTTTCACTAAGGGTGCTGCAAGTAAATTCTAAATATGAGGGGAATATTAGGTGGTTGCAAAACCACCTATAATTTTTATTGAAATAGAATAAAAAACTCTACCCACAAGGGGATGGAGTTTTTGGTATGGGGAATTGGGCCCTGATGGCAAAGAATACCAATGACCAATGCCCAATGCCCCAAGTCGGCGGGGCGCGCACCCTACGCACCCACTCTTGAGATGGAGTTTCCCGCCGACTTCCAAACAAAGTTAAAATTTATTACCTAAAGATGAAAACTGCCGATATTTTCAGCGGTTTGTTCCTGCTACATAAAACCTGGACAATACCAGACATTACTTGACGTTTCAAGGGGAGCATGGGAGCGGTTATCCCTCAACATCCAGACACGGTAAAGCCTGCCGCGCATATTTTTCGAGATTTTGGGATGCATTTAAATCTCTGTCAGCAGTGTGCTGACATTTTTGACACACATAAACCCGCTCTGATAGACTAATTTCCTGAATCGCTCCACAATTGGAACAAGTTTTACTAGATGGGTAAAATCTATCTACAAATACGACAGTTCCACCATATCTAACTACTTTATATTCTACTTGTCTCCGAAATTCATAGAAATTAGCATCGCTCAGGGAAAGAGCTAACTTATGATTTTTCAACATTCCCGAAGTATTCAAATCTTCTAAAGCAACTACTGCGTGGTTTTTGCAGATAAATGTAGTTGCCTTATGAGTGGCATCTTTACGTATATTCGTAATCCGTCGATGCAGTTTAGATATTCTCAGTTTTTGTTTTTTATAACGATTACTACCTCTTACCTTCCTTGCTAATTGACGCTGTAATCTAGTTAACTTTTTTGTCGCTTTTTTTAAAGCTTTTGGATTAACAAAAATCACTCCTGTTGATAAGGTGGCTAAAGTTTTTATTCCTAAATCTACCCCTACATAATCATGTTCTTTTTTGGTGATTTCTGGTTCTATTTCATAAGCTATTGAAATGTACCAATCTCCTGCTGTTCTAGATATAGTCAGCTTTGTGGTTGTTGTGTGTGGTAAAGACTCATAAGTTGACACCCAGCCAATGGTTGGTAATTTTATGCGTTTACCGCCCAAGTTTATGGGTCTACCACTGGCGTTAATTGTAAAGCTGTCATTTCTACCTTTGATTTTCAACTTGGGATAGTCTGCACGATTTTCAAAGAAGTTTTTAAAGGCTTTACCTAAGTTTTCAAAAGCAAATTCTGTGATTTTTTGACAAATCCCTTGTTCTTTAATCCAGGTGAGAACTGGTTTAACTTCATTATTAAAGAACTTCTTCAACATCAAATGATTTGGTTGATATCCTGACTGATACAAAGCTTTCCATGTTGCCAGTCCCCAGTTGTATGTAAATCGGGATATTCCAGCATGTTTTGACATCAACATTTTTTGTGATGATGTCAATTTTAGCTTGGTTTTGATAGCAGTTAACAACACAAATTTAAGCGATGAATGGCAAGCCATGTTTCAAATCATTATATAACTTGTCTTCTTCAGTCTAATCAGTTGATGTAAATTTTATTAAACCTAGGTGGTGACTGCCTCGAGACGCTCCGCAAGTCTGGATGGTTTTTTGGTAGGGTTTGTCAGCAAATGTCAGGTTTTGTCGGGTAAATAGTAGACTAGGAGATTACTCCTTAAGAGCCTTGTTTCGTGGTTGGAGTTAAACTTTCATAGATACAGATTGGTTGAAAAAACTACCTTAGAGTAGAGACCTAAACTGCCAAACCACTGCGATGCTAGACTTTATCCTATGACTTGCGATCAATCCTCAGAGCAACCGATGTCTGAACCGACTGGAAATGCAATCGACGCGGCGCAGCAAAACATGACACAAGCTCCATTTCCCATTGTTGGTGTTGCTGCCTCTGCGGGAGGATTGGAAGCCTTTATAGAGTTACTGCGCCATCTGCCCACGGATACCGGGATGGCATATGTGCTGATTCAGCATTTGTCTCCCAACCATGAAAGCCTATTATCGGAGATTCTCGCTAGAACAACGCAACTGCCAGTGCAGGAAGTGCAGGACGGGATGAGGGTAAAGCCAAACCAAGTTTACGTGATTCCGCCTAACACGAAGATGATCCTGTCTGAAGGCGTACTGCAACTGTCGCCCCGCGAGAAGATTCTGGGAAAATATATGCCAGGTGATGCCTTCTTTACCTCTTTGGCAGCAGATTGCGGGCATAAAGCGATCGCGGTGGTGTTATCGGGAACAGATGGAGATGGTTCGCTGGGGCTAAAGGCAATCAAGACAGCCGGAGGCGTAACGTTTGCTCAGTGTGAAAACACGGCAAAATTCGACAGTATGCCCAATACCGCAGTCGCCACAGGGAATGTCGATTTTGTACTGCCGCCGGAAAAAATTGCCTCAGAAATAGTAAACTTCAGTCGCAATCCTCTGCTAGCTTGCTCAGTGCCGGTCACAGAGGATGAAGAATTACCCGAAGCGAAAGATGTCCTCACAACCATTTTTGCACTGCTGCGATCAAGCACTGGCGTTGACTTCAGCCACTACAAGCCCACTACACTCAATCGCCGCATCCAGCGCCGAATGCTGTTGTACAAGCTAGAAGGTTTGTCAGATTACGCCCAGTATCTGCAAGCGCATCCAGCTGAAGTCAAGGCACTCTATGAGGAAATTCTGATCCACGTCACCCATTTTTTCCGCGATGCTGAAGCGTTTGAACTGTTGAAAGAGCGAGTCTTTCCCACGATTGTGCAAAACAAGTCAGCAGAATTTCCAATTCGGATTTGGGTAGCGGGCTGTTCGACGGGTGAGGAGGTTTATTCGCTCGCCATCTGCCTGCTGGAATTTTTGGCGGATAAAGCTACCCAGCCACCGATCCAAATTTTTGCTACAGACATTAGTGAGGTCTCGATCAACAAAGCTAGATCTGGCATCTATTCAGAAAATCAGATGGTGCAGGTTTCACCAGAACGCCGCCGCCGATTCTTCCATGTCCTTGAGGGAAGTAAATACCAAATTAATAAGACGGTGCGGGAACTGTGTGTCTTTGCTCGCCAGAACTTGGGCAGCGATCCGCCTTTCTCTAACCTAGATTTGATTAGCTGCCGAAATGTGTTGATTTATTTGGGAGAGGCGCTGCAAAAACGCATCATGCCCATCTTCCATTACAGCCTAAACCCGGAGGGCTTTCTGCTACTGGGCACCTCGGAAAGTACAGGTAAATACTCGGACTTGTTTACTTTAGTCGAGAAAAAGTACAGAATTTATAGCAAGAAATTAACCGCCACTCGTCCAACGTTTTCTTTTGTTACTAGTAATTATTCGATCGCTAAATTGGACGAGGATCAGCCAATGAAGCAGACTCCAACCGAAGGTTTTGATTTACAAAAAAAGATGGATCAGCTGATCTTGAGTCACTACGCCCCGGTGGGTGTGACGATCAACGACAAGATGGAGGTGCTGCAATTGCGGGGAGAAATTGATCGCTACCTCAAGCTAGTCCCTGGAGTTGCTAACTTCAACTTATTCAACCTGGTACGAGATGGCTTACTCATTGAGCTACGCGCTGCGATTTATCAGGCACAACGGCAAGAGTTGCCAGTTAGGAAGAATGGGTTAGGGATTGAAAAAGGCGATCGCGTCAAATTGGTCAATCTTCAGGTGATTCCTTTTAAGGTTCCGCCTGCTGACGAACTCCACTTTTTAGTTTTGTTTGAAGAAGTGCCACCTAGCGTGAGTAGCCCTAGCCTAATCGATTCTGCAAACCTCCAAGGAGATTTAGAGCGTGAGAATGCTCGGCTGAAGCAGGAACTTGCCACCGCAATTCAGGAGCGAGCAGCGACTCAGGAATATCTCCAAGCGGTGATTCAGGAGCAGGAACACACCAATCAAGACCTCAAAGTTGCCAATGAAGAAATTTTGTCGAGCAACGAGGAGTTGCAAAGCACTAATGAAGAGCTAGAAACCGCCAAAGAAGAAATTCAAGCAACCAACGAAGAACTCAATACCACTAACGAAGAACTTCGCAGCCGCAATATTGAATTATATCAGGTCAACAACGATCTAACCAATTTGCTGGCCTGCATTAATATCCCAATTTTGATGTTAACTTCGGACTTACGAATTCGACGGTTTACGCCAATGGCGCAGCGATTGTTCAACTTTATTCCCACCGATGCTGGACGACCACTTAGCGACATCCGCGCCAATCTCAATATCCCAGACTTAGAAGCGCTGATGTTAGAAGTTTTGGATACGCTCGGTGTCAAAGAGCGAGAAGTCCAAACCCAAGGCGGACATTGGTATAACCTCCGCATCCGTCCTTATCGCACTTTAGAAAACCAGATTGAAGGGGTAGTGTTGGTATTACTCGATATTGATGCCCTCAAACGCAGTGCCGCCACCTTAGAAGCCGCCCGGAATTACGCGGAAGCGATCGTAGAGACGGTGCAAGTGCCGCTAATCGTGCTGGACTCTGACTTCCGGGTGAACAAAGCCAATCGCTCGTTTTATGAAACGTTCCAGGTTTTGCCAACAGAAACGATGCAATCGCTCATCTTTGAATTGGGAAACGGTCAGTGGAACATACCCGAACTGCGATCGCTGTTGTCAGACGTTTTTGCCAACGATACCCCGATGCAAAACTTCGAGGTCGAGCATTACTTTGAGCGCATTGGGCAGAAAACCATGCTACTGAATGGTTGGAAAATCATTCAAGCAGGGGATGCCCAAAGGATTTTGCTGGCGATTGAAGACATCACCCCTCGCAAGGAGTTTGAAGCGGAGCGATCGCAACTCCTCAGCCAGGAACAGTCAGCTCGTCAACAAGCGGAGGCTGCCAATCTAGCCAAAGACGAGTTCCTATCAAATCTCTCCCATGAACTCCGCAACCCGCTCAATACCATGCTGGGCTGGGCGCAAATTCTCCGCACCCGCCAGCTAGACGAAGCAACTGTTACTCTTGGCTTGGAAGTGATGGAGCGGAGTGCCAGGGTACAAACTCAATTAATTGAGGATCTGCTGGATAGTTCACGGATTACAAGTGGCAAGCTACATCTCAACACACGGCTAATTGATCTGGTTTCAGTTGTGGATGACGCGATCAAGTCCATTGAACTATCCGCCGAAGCAAAATCGATTCAAATAGTTTCACGGTTGAACTCTGCAACGATTGTGGGCGATGGCGATCGCTTACAGCAAGTGCTGTGGAATCTACTCTCCAACGCGATTAAATTCACTCCCGTCGGTGGACGAGTGGAAATTACGTTGTCACCTGTGCAGACTCATGCGGAAATTCGGGTCAGTGATACAGGACAAGGTATCCGAGCCGACTTCCTTCCCTACGTGTTTGAGCGCTTTCGCCAGGGAGATTCCAGTACCAGCAAAGGCAGTCAAGGTTTAGGGTTGGGCTTGACAATTGTCCGTCATATCGTGGAGCTTCACGGCGGCACAGTGGGAGCAGAGAGTCCTGGCGAAGGACAAGGAACTACGATGATCGTGAGGTTGCCGTTGAGCGCGAGACCGCAAGAGATTACACCACCAAGTTACTTAGAACTGACAGCACAAGAGCCTCTCGATGTATTGAGCCAGGAGGTTCCTTCCCTGGAAGGCTTATGCATCCTAGTTGTAGATGATGAAGCAGATAGCCTTGAGTTAATGAAGTGGATGTTAGAAAACGCGGGCGCACAAGTGGTAGCTGTTTCCTCGGCTAGGTCAGCAATCATGGCGCTGACTGAATCTCCTGGCAAATATGATGTGCTGCTAGCAGATATTGGGATGCCTGACGAAGATGGGTTCTCTCTGATTCGTCAGGTGAGAGCACTTGATGCTCTTGCTGGTGGACAAATTCCGGCAGCAGCAATCACTGCCTATGCCAGCGAACGAGAACAGCAACAAGTGATCGATGCCGGATTTCAAATACACATGAAGAAGCCAGTTGACCTGACTCAGTTGGTAATTATGGTTGCGGACTTAGTTGGACGAGTGAGGAATGAGTAGCGCATGGTCAACGAAACTCTGCTTCCGGTCGCTGAGCCAAGCCGAAGCGATTGATGATTTTTTTATTTGGAAGTCCCTTACAGCTCCTTAAGGAATTTATGCCTGGACACGACATCATTGTCATTGGTACCTCGGCAGGTGGACTCAAAGCACTAGGCGCAATTGTCGGTGCTTTAAGATCTGATATCGATGCTGTTTTATTGATTGTTCAACACCTCGCAGCTGATAAGCCCAGTATTCTCCCCCAAATTCTTGCGGACGTTGGCTCGCTTCCAGCCTCTCACCCAGTCGATGGAGAAGAGATTGACAAAGGGCGAATATATATTGCTCCGCCCGATCATCATTTGTTGGTGGATCAAGGACACATACGGATCGTCCGTGGACCGCAAGAAAACCGATTTAGACCGGCAATCGATGCACTATTTCGTTCCGCTGCTCGCGCTTATGGTCCGAGGGTTGTGGGAGTGGTGCTGACGGGCTACCTCGATGATGGTACTGTGGGATTGCAGGCGGTTAAGAAACGGGGCGGCATTGCGATCGTTCAAGACCCGAAAGAAGCAGAATACCCTAGCATGGCAAAGAGTGCCTTGCGGTTTGTCAAGGTCGATTATTGTCTGCCGCTTGCCGAAATTCCAGACCTTTTAGTGCGTTTATCGAAGGAACCCGCCGCTGAGGAGGAAGCCTACCCAGTGACTAAAGAAATCGAAGTTGAATCCAAGATTGCTCAACAGGGAATGAACACCCAAGAATTTTTGCAGAATGTAGAAGCAATAGGGACTCGAACGACCTACACCTGCCCTGAATGCAACGGCAGCATCTGGCAAATTGGCAAAGACGAGCCGCTCCGGTTTCGCTGTCATATCGGGCATTCCTTTACAGCGAATGTCTTCCTAGCAGAGCAAACCCAGAATTTGGAAAACGCGCTTTGGTCGGCTGTTCGAGCGATGGAGGAAAAGGTCACGTTTTCGCGTCAAATGTCTGAGCAGATGAAAAATTACAATCTACAGAGCGCAGCAGCAAAATATGAAGAGCACGCAAAAAACTTGGATGCAGAGGTGGCAATGATTCGGGGAATTATTCTCAACGGCTTTGCCACAAAGCGAACCATTGCCGAAGCAGAGGAAGAACACTCAAAGTAATTCAGGACTTACGCAACTGGCACATATATTCTGGTCAACAGTCAACGGTCAACAGTCAATGGTCAAGGTTTTTTGGACATTTGACTCTTGACCGGAGGCGGAGCGTCTCCGGCTCCGCTGTGGACGGTTTTGGCTGAAAAAATATGACACTTGTGTAAGTCTTATAATTGTAGAATCATTTACTTATTCCCGGGTATTAGCCAACAACTGACAAAGACTGCCGTCAATCTTTTTAATGGTTTGTTGAATGGCAGCGAGGTCAATATAACAGTCGGCAGCATCAATCAGAGCGGCACTGGTCATTGAACGTAACCCAACAACTTCAACCCGAACACCTTGAGCAGCAATGGCATTTACTACATAGGCAAAATCTCCATCACCGCTTACCAGAACGGCTGTATCACAATGTTGAGCTAATGTCATCATATCAACCGCAATTTCTACATCAAGATTGGCTTTTTTGGCGCTGTTTGGAGCTTGTGTCACCGCCTTAGTAATAACCCGGAAACCAATGCGACGCATACAATAGAGAAATTTATATTGCTTCTCGTTCGTAGGGTCATACCCTGTGTAGAAAAACACATGAACCAGGCAATCTCTAGCTATTAAATAATGCAGCAGTTTGACATAATCAATCTCAAGTTTTAGAGATGAAGCCGCATAAAACAAGTTTGAGCCATCAATAAAAATGATAACTCGACCTCGATATCCTTGATTGGGAATCGAGTTTTCGTTAGCACTAAATAGGTCAGTAGCTTCACTTTCAAGCTTGGTATCTGTAAAGCTTGAGCTTTGATTAGATGCCTTCTTATCTGTTTTTCCTAAAACTTTTTTCTTAAAAACGGTGTCTATCACTTTTTCATCCCTCACCGAGACAGAAAACAAGAATTTTGTCATCGAGGAACATAGTCCTGTTGAATGTGAGAACTTTTAACAACTAACCGATGGCTAGCAATAGCTTCTACTAAAACAACAGTAGAAAGCATCATCATACAAATTTCTAGTTCAGCCTCTGGTGGTGCTTCAAATAAGAATCTTTCACCTACCTAGAAAACTAACGCGCTCAAAGCGCTAATTTGAAATATTCATTATCCGAGCGAGCTTAACCTTATGATTTTTATTAATGTAACAACAGATAATTCGCTCAGCACAGCCAGTAGGTAAAGTATTTAAGATTTGAGTCATGACAATGTAGCCAGCATTTTGTTCATGAATTTTAGTTTGACATACAGATGTTAAAGATCGCGTCTGAGTAAAGGCTTTAGTTATGTATAACTTATACAAATTCTGATAAAACATTCAAAAGTTGTAGCTGATGTTTGACTTCTTTACATAAAAAGATACAAAATATATTTGATTTCTTCGACTAAAACAGAAGTTATCAACTACTATGCATTGGAAGAGTCTTACTCATGACTGCAACCTTGATTAAAGTGCCCAGTTTTCGCAATACTCAGCGAGTGAAGTTTGTTGGTGGAGAAGGAATTGTGCGAAGCTTCAAACCTGAATCTGGAAGCTGGACTTATCTCGTCGAAATGGCATTGGGGCAGAAGCCTGATTTTGGCAGAGTAGGCGCAGAGACGATGGTCATTCTCAACGAGGCAGATTTGCGAGCTGTTTAATCTGGGTAACATTGCAATAGGGTTCGGATAAGTATTTTGAACTAAGAATTAGGTTTGGGGAAAAGATTAAAGGGTAAAGGTTAAAAATTTTTTCTTCCCCTTTCCCCCTTCTTTTTTAACCGAACCGTATTGGATGAAATTCGACCTTGATGCTTTTGACAACCTGCTAATTTGCTCATGCACCTTGATAGATGTAGAACAAAAAATTTTACCCACATAACTCAAGCATTTTTCAAAGAATATTTGTTACAGTTCAACCACTAAACTCTACCTCTCGGCAACCACCCATATTGAAATTAGTTCCTAGCTCATCTCACATAGTCATCAGTTGCTGAGCTTCCCAAAATCGAGCGATTGAAAGTTACTTTTATCATTAACAACTGCAACTAATGAACCAACAGCCGTTTTTCCAAAGCACAGAAGTATTGCACAAACGTTTAGCAGATTTATATCAAACTGCTACTGTTTTGCCTTGGGTACCATCAGAAATGCTACCACAAGCTTTTGAGGAACTTCATCACACCTCAAAAACATTACAGTTGGCAGTAGAAGAACTGTATCAGCAAAATGAGGAACTTATACGAACACAAAATTTTTTAGCAACCGAACACCAACGCTATCAGGATTTATTCGAGTATGCACCAGATGCTTATTTAGTGACTAATGCATTGGGTACGATTCACGAAGCTAACCAAATGGCAGCTAAATTACTCAATGTTGACAAACAATTTTTAATAGGCAAGCCAATTACTAACTTTATCCCCCTCAAAGAACGTGAGCAAGTTCGTAGCAAAATCAACCGATTATCTGAATCGGACAGAAATACAGAATTGTTTGTACGCTTGCAGCAACTTCATGGCGATATCTTTAATGCTGCTTTAACAGTGGCAGCCGTTCGCAATCAACAGGGTGAAGTAATCTCTCTGCGATGGTTAATACGTAATATTACTGCACGCAATAAATGGGAATCATCAGAAATCAAGAGTATTAGCAGCATTATTAGAGAGCGCCCCTTATCTAAATACATTAAAGGAGACAATATTCCTCTCAACCCGCTAAAAATTTTACATGTTTGTCGGGGTTGGGTGAAACTTAGTACTTTTTGTGAAACAGGTGAAGAAGTACTGATGGGCTTGGCTGGAGCAGGAATGATCTTTGGTTCTAGTATGACTTCTCTGACGATTTATCAAGCAAAAGCATTATCTGAAGTGGAGTTAGTATCAATTCATGTGTCAGAGATAACAGCTTCTCCTCACCTCAGCCATAACTTTTTACCAAAAATTAATCAACGGTTACAGCAAACAGAATCTTTGTTAGCCATTTCTGGAAAGCGGCAAGTACAAGAGCGCTTGCGTTATCTTTTGGAATTTCTCAAACAAGAAATTGGTGAACCTTTGCCAGAGGGAATACGCTTAAATGCTCGTTTGACTCATGAAGATATTGCTAGCGCCTGCTGTGCTAATAGAGTAACAATTACAAGATTTTTGAGCAAATTGAAACAACTTGGTGTAATTAGTTTTGATTCTCATAGACATATGATTTTAAAAGATTTTAATTGCTCAAAATAACCTGATAAACTGCGTCTACTTTAAAACCCATAGTTTTTTCTCGATCGGGTTTTGCTCCCAAATCCTATGTTTTCTCAAAGCCTTGTAGAGAAGTGCTTTTGTGAGTTGTCGGCTGGTAACAGCTTGGCCATTTTTACCCTAGTAAGCTGGATTTGAGACTTTGTTCTTTGTCTTGTTTGTTACATAACTTATAGAAGCTCTTTGAGATTGACCTGGTTTTCAGTCAAGGGGTGGATTATTGACGTACAAGAAAACTGTATATTTAGTTAAGTTTGTGAATGTATAAGTTCTGAGAGTAAAACCAAAGGTTTTATCTCATGGTGAAGCGATCGCTCCGGGCATCAGTTTCGGGAATTCAGGAAGCTAAATACGCCTTTGCTCGCAAGGGCTGGACTCAAGAAAACCTAGCAGGGGAAGTAGGCTTAAAGACGCGCCAATCGATCTGGCGGTTTTTCTCAGGGCAACCGATCGAGCGGCAAATTTTTTTAGAAATTTGTTCGATATTAGATCTGGATTGGCGAGAAATCGCGGTTGACCCTCCCGCCGAATTTCCGGAAACTAGGGGGGTGACCAATACTCCAATTGTAGACATCGACACGCTGGTGCAACAAGTGCGATCGCAGCGCCAAGACAAGATCCAAGACCAGTGTGGCATCTTGCAGTTGTTGAACATTAGCTACCCTGTCAGAATTGATGATATTTACATTAATGTCAACGTTTTGGAGGAGATTCCTAGCCAGCAGTGGTTAGAGCTAGCTGATCTGCAACGCCTCACCTCCAAAGAATTTAATCGCTTTGGTTTATGGGACGTATCTCAGACACAAATCGTGGGGATCAGAGCTGTCGAAACCTACTCAAAGCTTCGGGTACTGGGTAAACCAGGATCGGGTAAAACTACTTTTTTGCAAAATCTAGCGATTCAGTGTAGCCGAGGCAACTTTGCAGCCAATCGGGTTCCCATTTTCGTCACCTTGAGAGATTTTGCCAATGAGTCTAAAGCAGCAGGCGAGTTCAGTTTACTCAACTATATTCATCAGGAATTTCTGACCTCTGGGATTTCAAATTCGTCCGTCATTGAAACCTTACTGCGGGAGGGCAGAGTGTTGCTGTTGCTGGATGGGTTAGATGAAGTGCTGCATCAAGAGTGCAAGGCGGTAGTTGGGGAAATTCGCAGGGTTTCGGAAAAGTATCAAAATAATCTGTTTGTTGTGACCTGCCGCACAGCGGCAACAGCTTTTAACCTCAGACGCTTCACCGATGTGGAAATTTCTCTATTTGCTCAAGACCAAATTGTTGCTTTTGCACAGAAGTGGTTTACAGCATTCACAAAAACTACTGTTCAAGATGGGCAGAAACAGGCAGTTCAGTTCATTGAGAAACTAAATTTGCCGGAAAATATCTCTTTGCGCGCACTTGCTGTTACGCCTTTGTTTCTGCATCTTGTCTGTTGGGTCTTTCACCATCAGGGTAAGTTTCCGGCTAAACCGTCAGAATTTTATAAGCAATGTTTAGATCTTCTGCTCAGCAAATGGGATGAAACCAAAGGAGTTGAACGTGACCAATTGTACCAGAACTTTTCATTGCCACAAAAACTTAAGCTGCTGAGTCAAATCGCCACAACGACATTTGAGCAAGGGGATTACTTTTTTGAACAACAAGCCGTTGAACAACATATTAATGACTATATCCGTGATTTACCGAATGCTTCGACGGAGCCAGAGGAATTGCAATTAGAGAGTCAAGCAATACTCAAGGCAATCGAGTTGCAACATGGATTAGTGGCAGAACGCGTGTGGGGGATTTTCTCTTTTTCTTATTTGATATTTCAAGAATATTTCACGGCTCGAAAGATTGTTGCCAGTCACAATTTGCGAGCATCAGATCAATCGTTAGAACGGCTGGTAAGTCACATTACTGAACCCCGTTGGCGAGAAATCTTTTTGTTGACTGTTGCGATGTTGCGGAGTGCAGACTCTTTAGTGCAGTTGATGAAACAACGAATTGATGCGATCGTTGCTCAAGACCCACACCTACAAAACTTTTTAACTTGGGCAAGTCAAAAGTCTCTGACTGCTCCTCCCCAACCTGCTGCAACCCGTGCCTTTTTCCTCGCCTTAAATCGAACTCCTCACATTGCTCCGCATTTTGTCCTGGCCTGCACGTTTGATCAAAGTGTTTTTCTAGATACGGTGCTGGATCTTCTAGTGCTGGAATGCACTGTTGATGCCAAATATGATTTGCCTCATGTCCATACCTGCGCTGATGCACTTAGTACTGCGCTAGCAATCATTCTAGATCCTGAGCTACATCAAGCACTGCAACAGCTTCAAACCCAACTCCCCAACCCAAAGCAAAGCAAAGAAAAGCTTCAGGCATGGTGGCAAACGAATTATCTTACTTGGATAGAGCAGTTGAAGGCAGCGATCTTTAAGTATCGCAACACTCAGCATGACTGGCACTTCAGTCCAGAGCAGGAGGAGATATTGCAAAGATATTACGATGCGAATCAATTGTTGCTCGATTGCCTCAATAGCACTTGTGAGGTGACGGCTGTTGTGCGGCAGGAGATTAAAGCCACTTTGTTATTGCCTTAGGGACTTCCAGAAAATAAATTATCGTATGTCTTGCTAGGGAACAAGGGAAGGGGATGCGATCGCTCTGCAATGACATCGGCTTGTTATATTAAAACATCGCCCTGTTATGCCATTACATCGGCTTGTTATGCCATTACATCGGCTTGTTATATTAAAACATCGCCCTGTTATGCCATTACATCGCCATGTAATGCCATTACATCGCCATGTTATGCCATTACATCGGCTTGTTATATTAAAACATCGCCATGTTATAGGATTGCAGGTGGATACATTAACAAATTTTTCCATCGTTAAGCACTGCGATCGCACTTTCCCTTTTCTTCAGGTATACTGTGAGCGATCGCACTGACAAAACAAGCTCTGAATTAGCTCTGCGGGCTTTCGTCAGTCGGCTCCAACGATGTATTAACCTGGGCGATGGGAGCAATAGCTTGATGATCTCGCATCACTCTAATTAGAAATCGTAAAGCTTCATTAACCGCATCTGCACTGGGAAATATTTCTGCAACATCAGCTTCTAAGCGCACAGTAGTACCACCAAAACTTTTTCTTCCAGAGCCTAATTTTCTCACTTGTAAGCTTTTTAAGTCATACTCTGCCCGTAACTCATCTTCCATTTCTGATTTATCCTTCTTCATAGGCTTCTCGCTCGCTTCGTGTTACTTCTCTAGCACTAATGAGACGAATTGAATTTCGTCTTTCCGTATACGACACAATCAGCAATCGCCCTCGGTTTGATTCTCCCACAATCAGGTATCGCTCCTCATCTTCGGAATGGTCTGGATCGTAGAAATCAACATAAAAAGGATCATCAAAAACAGTTTTTGCTTCCTCAAATGAGACTCCATGCTTTGACAGATTGCTAACCGCTTTGTTCTCGTTCCACTCAAACTGCATGAGATCATTGTATCACTGCCTATTTGAGAGCTTTTTTGCACAGGCATACTACATCTTAACTACGACTCTTAAAACCCTGTTGCCCATTCACTGGGTCAAACAGTACATCATATTTATCAAAAAATGCAATTCCACTATTCACAACCACAGGATTTTCAGCCTTTGCAGAGATACTTATATTCCACAAATTAAACCCGTCACGGTTTCCTGGTGTCAAGCTGTAATCAAAAACCCCAGGAATTGTCACCTTCACCGCATTTTCTGGGCGTAATTTTCCTGGTTTGAGCTTACCCATGAGTGAAGCTGATTTAATCTCTGTAAAGCCACTACTTGTTCCAGTATCAGCAACCATTTTGCTGTTACAGGTATTTTTCATCGAACTCCCAGAAATAGTTACACAAACTCCGTTGAGTTGAGAGTCCCACCGATTACCCGGTAAACCATCAATCGCAGGTTGGGGACTTAAGGAAACCATCTGAAAACCTTCGCGATTATTGGCTGTTAAACCGATAATTAGACTACCGTTGTTTTTACTTCCACCATTACCACTCACAATCAACCCATTACTGAGATTTCCCGGTAGTTTTCGCAAGGGATTATAGGGAACTGCTTTTTCCGAATAGTTGACACCGATAATACCAGAGAACGGTGTACCATTTTTCGCAGAGCAATTAGGTTTTTGGGGGAGACATTGGCGACTGGTAACGATTTGCACGGGAACAGGTTCGTCTGTGGAGATGAAACCAATCCGCATAGTGGTGTAAACTAACTCACCTTCTAGGACAGTACCATCATTTAAGACTTCTTTGATAATTTGACCTGTTCTATTAATGGGAGCATTGCCTAAAAATTCTTGCGGAACTCTCAGCCCCGCAGATCCTGTATCTAATAAAACACGTTTTGGCTGACCACCTGCAACTGATACCTCCATAAAATAGCCGCGTACCCGTTGTCCCACGGAACCTTTAGTATATAAAGGAACTGTTATGGTATTAAAACTGGGCTTACGGGCGATAAATTGGGAGGTATCGCGCACCACCGGATTGGGAAACAGTTCTTGAAATCCTGCTTGGCGCTGTGCTACTGGTTCCTGTGCATAATCCCAAAGGCTTTCGTAATAGAAAAAGGTAACACCTAAACCCCGTTGTTGCGCCGCCCGGACTTGAGATTGTATTTGTTGCATGGAAACTGGGCGATTTCTCAACCCTGCCATAATACCGATACCAGTAGGTATTAATTGTTGGGTTTCGATAAGTTCTGGGGTGGTAAGTTTACCGTTAAAACTTTCCAAATCATTACGGTAAAGCTGGACAATTAGCTCGTCTACAACACCCAACCGTACCCAGTTCAGCCAGTCTTGCAGTTGATATTTATACGCAAAGTCGTAATAATTAGGAGATACAGAGAAAACCGCGTTGGGTTTTCTAGCTTTGACAGCTTGGTTTAGCTGAAGCATAAAAGCTGTGATTTTATCTATGCGCCATTGCTTCCATGCTTGGGCGTGAGGATTTGGTGGAGGAGGGCTGCCAGTTTCTTGAGTGTACAGGTTAATTGTGTACTTGTCGTAGCCAAAATCAACCGGTAAACTCATGTGATCGTCAAATTGAATGCCATCAGCGTTATATTGGGTGATGATTTCTAATACAAGGTCAGTAATAAACTTTTGCACTTCTGGATGAAAGGGATTTAACCAAGCCACCTCACCCGCAGCGCTAATGGAAGTTTGGGTTCCATCCTGCTTTTGCGTTAGCCAATCGGGATGATTTGATGCGAGTTCGGAAGTTAGGGGAGCCATGAAACCAAACTCAAACCAAGGGATGGCGAGTACACCTTGGCTGCGGGATTGAGTAACGATGTCTGCAATTATGTCTTGTCCTTCTCTACCTTTGAAGTAAAAAGGGATACCCGCTTTTTGTGCTACGGCGCTGGGATATTTTGTATAACCATCATTCCAAACTACCGGATAAATGGTGTTAAAGTTCAAGCGGTGCAGTTGAGCAATGGTATCTTGGAGTTTAGTGCGATCGCTCAGAATGTCAAAATCATTATTAGTTAGCCAAACTCCGCGAATTTCTCCCAGAGGTGACGGCGATAGTTGAGCCGTGACAGGGGTGAGGTTATCTAGCAGTAAGACTGTAGCAAATGATATTGCAAACAGAAGTGGAAGCAGGCGCTTAATTGACCGTAAACCCTTATCAATAAATGAAAATTGCATAAGTACAGATATTAAGTTACTTAGCAAGCTAATATTTTTTATACTTTTAAACTGAAAGTGACTTGCCATTACTGTCTAAATAGGGCTTACTGAAAATTCCATACAATACAAACATAAAATGACTGCACCAGTAAAACTGATGCAGGTTTAGCTTAGTGAACTAATTGACGCAACTAAGGGGTAATTAGTGCCAAAATCTGATAATTTCGTCAGTGTGCTTAGTTCACTGCACTGATTGTTGACAATATTTTTGCAGAAGATTGACGGCTAACTCAAAATTGTTAGGTTGAGTTTGTACGGCGTAAGCTTCTCTCTCTAAATCTTGTCTGTGGACATCGGTATAACGCATAAACAAGGGTCGCGCATAATTGATGGGTTCAATCTTTAACCGTAAAGTTCTGATTTTACCGTTTCCCGCGCATACTTGTGCAGCATGAACAGATTCATGGATAAGAGTTTGATTAGCGATTCCTAAATCAAAGACTACGGGATTAATCCAAATTTTTTTGGTACCCTCTTGTAATAAACCATAAGCTCCGCGCTTTGGTGGTAGCTCGATGATTACCTGAAAACCAGATTTTTCTAATTTATTTTTTAATTCTCTAAATTGTTTTTCGGTAGTCGAGGTTTGCGCAATCAGTAATAAAGAACTTAATAAAAGGGTTTTTAGCATATATAGTATTAAATTTATAAAAATCCAGAGGTTCAGAACCCCGACTTCTTGAAGAAGTCGGGGTTCTATTTGTTCACAGTTTTTTGAATCCTATCAAACAACAAGAGCGATCGCATAATTTAAAGGGTGGGACTATGCCCATTGGTGTCAATTTAAGCTCGAACGCTTACCCGATATACGTTTTACCCCACCCCTCAATCTCCTCCCCGCTTGCGGGGAGGGGAAGTTTTGCGTCAGCAAAACTGGGGTGGGGTAACGCGGATCTTGATGTTAAGTGAGAGAATTCGCTTATCACGTCTTGATAAGGGTTTCACGTTACCAATGGACTATGCCCACCCTTTAAATTAAGATTCCAGTGCTTGTGCTGTCTTCTCTGTATTCAACTTGAGAATTAAAACTCCCAAAGGTGGTAAACACAAATCCAAAGAATAAGGACGATTGTGCAACGACCAATCATCAGTCCACTTACCGCCTAAGTTACCCATGTTGCTACCGCCATACTGACGCGCATCACTATTAAACAACTCGGTATAAAAACCTTTTTCTGGTACTCCTATGCGGTAATGGGAATGAGGCTGGGGTGTGAAGTTGCAAACCACAACCACAAAATTTTCCGAATCCTTTTCTCGGCGCATGAAGGAAACCACACTATGACGGTTGTCGCTACAGTCAATCCACTCAAACCCCGGTTCAGCAAAATCTTGGGTGTATAAAGCTGGTTCGCTGCGATAAAGATGGTTCAGCTCATGGAAAAATTGTTTTAACTGTTGGTGTGGCTCGTATTGTAGTAAGTGCCATTCTAAATCACCCCAGACATTCCACTCACTCCACTGCCCAAACTCCATGCTCATAAACATGGTTTTTTTGCCGGGGTGAGCAAACATATAGCTAAACAAACAACGGATATTAGCTAACTTCTGCCATGTATCCCCTGGCATTTTACCAATCATATTGCTCTTGCCATGCACGATTTCATCGTGGGATAGCGCCAGCATGAAGTTTTCGCTGTGGTTGTACCACATACTAAAGGTGATGTTGTTTTGGTGGAACTGACGGAACCAAGGGTCCATGCTGAAGTAGTCTAGCATGTCGTGCATCCAGCCCATATTCCACTTTAAATTGAAACCCAGACCACCTGTGTAGGTAGGCCAAGATACCATCGGCCAAGAAGTAGATTCCTCAGCAATGGAAAGCGCACCTGGAAAATAGCTGAAAATCAGAGAATTTACCTGACGCAGAAAATCTGCTGCTTCCAGATTTTCTCTACCACCGTACTGGTTAGGTAGCCATTCTCCTGGTTTACGGCAATAATCAAGGTACAGCATCGAAGCCACAGCATCGACGCGAATGCCGTCAATATGGTACTTGTCAAACCAGAAGAGGGCATTTGCTGCTAGGAAATTACGGACTTCGTGACGCGCGTAATTAAATACCAGCGTTCCCCATTCTTTGTGTTCGCCTTTGCGGGGGTCAGCGTGTTCGTACAAGTGACTACCATCAAAGAAGGCTAAACCATGCCCATCTTTGGGGAAGTGACCCGGAACCCAATCAACTAGCACACCGATGCCATTTTTGTGACATTCGTCAACAAAGTACATGAAATCTTCGGGGCTACCAAACCGGGAAGTAGGAGCATAGTATCCGGTTACTTGATAACCCCAAGAGCCATCAAAGGGATGCTCCGCAATCGGTAACAGTTCTACATGGGTGTAACCCAATTCTTTGACGTAGGGTATCAGTTTATCTGCTAGTTCCCGGTAAGTCAGGAAGCGTGCGCCGGGTTTCAGTTCAGAAACTATAACTACAGGTTCAGTTTCACCATTGGGTAATTTGGCGGGTTCAGCACTAGAAGCATGTAGCCAAGAGCCGATATGGACTTCGTATACTGATACAGGCTGGGTGAGAGGATCAGTGTGACGCCGCTGTTCTAACCAATCTTGATCGCTCCATTTGTAAGTATTTAAATCGGTAACAATGGATGCAGTTTTTGGGCGTGCTTCCTGTTGGAAACCGTAGGGATCAGATTTTTCGTAAATGTGACCTTCAAAATTTTTGATTTCATATTTATAATGCTCACCCACTCCTAATTCGGGAATAAACAATTCCCAAACGCCAGTCGGGCCTTTTCGCATTTGGTGTTTGCGTCCATCCCAGTTATTAAAATCTCCCAGCAAAGAAACGTTACGAGCATTAGGTGCCCAAACAGCAAAGTAAACGCCTTTCACGCCGTCTACTTCTGTGAGGTGCGCTCCCAGCTTTTCGTAAATTCGGTGGTGATTACCCTCACCAAACAAATGTAAGTCAAAGTCTGTGAGGTTGGGAGAACGGAAAGCGTAAGGATCGTAGGTGACGCGCTCGTGATCCCCTTCTTTAATTTTTAACTGGTAGTTTGCCAGTTCTGCTGTTTCAATCGTGCATTCAAAAAAGTGGGGATGATGCACTGCTTGCATCGGATATTCTTTCCGTTCTTCAGGAATTACTACCCAGGCCGCACTTGCATTTGGTAGGTAGGCTCGCACAGCCCAGACATTTTTGCCATCTTGTTCTATGAGATGCGAACCCAGTACTTCAAAGGGATCTTGATGTTGATTCCAAACGATGCTGTTAACCTGTTCAGGGGCGATCGTGGTCATGGACATGAAAGCTACCTACGTTAAATAAAGTGATTGACTAAACTACTTTTGTAATTTATATATATATTCTTTACATTTATTTGCAATTTTGTCCCCACCGTTATCGTACATCAGAAAGGGTTCACTATTACCTGATTTCGGGGATGAGGGAAGGGGGATGAGGGGGACAACTGACAACTGACTATTGACTATTGACTATTGACAAATTTCTCAAATTCCTAAAAATGGGAAAATTTGCAGCAAACCCTTACGTATCCGCAATAAAAAAATCTGATCCCGAATTTTCGGATCGAGTTTTCGTGGCGGGCTAACTTGCAACTGCTCTTGCAATTGTGCATATTCGGCGGCAGTTAGTGGCTTACCATCAATAGGCGATCGCGCTGCGATAATTATCTGTGTCCGTAAAATTTCTTCGGGAATATCATCTGGTGGTGGTAATGCCATACCTACTGTGCCTATATGGCTGCTCAACCACACCAAAATGCTCATGCTGATGCTCAAAACCAAAAATCTTGTCCGCTTCATCGGTATCCTTGATTGGTCATTTGTCATTGGTCATTGGTCATTGGTCACTTGTCAAGGTTAATTCTCTGTTCCTATTGACTCTGGACTATTGACTCTTGACTATTGACACCGGATTCTTGACAACCCTAACCTTGATTGATTGAGCCAGTTACGTCAGTTCTATGTTTATGCGATCGCAGCAAAAGGACACTTGGTAGCAGTACTTACTTTGTTCACCAGTGTCCTCTATCTTGCTGACTGAATTAAACAGCTACTTAAGCAACCTCTACTTTGCATCAAGTAACAACAGACTCTTAATACCTGAGCGGCTCACCAAATCTACTCAAAAGATATGGTGAGGACTGCTGTTAGTGACCTAGCGATAACTAAGGCTTGGGGCTGGCGCTAGGGCTAGGGCTAGCAGCACCAGCTTTAGGAGAGGCAGCACCAGACTTAGGAGAGGCAGCACCAGGGGCAGGGCTAGTTTTAGTACCACCAGATGTTCCAGAATCAGTGGGTTCGCCTGTAGATGCTGGGCTGCTGCTTGCACCACCACCAGCACCGCCACCAGCGTCACCACCACCACCTTCGCAAGCTCCGAGAAATGTAGCCAGACTTAAAACGAGAGCCAAACCAAAGATTTTTGTTTTCATAACTCCTCTTTCACCAATTGTGGCAAGAACAAATTTTCGCCTGATGACTAAGATACCTTATTTGTTGCTTTTTTTTAAAATACTTTGAGGAATATATATTCAACGGAATGTGAACGATTTTTTCCCAAGTAGCATGGTAAAGCGTCTCAGATAATTTAGTTGATCTTGACATACTAAGAATCTAGCCTAATCACTAAACGTAATATTCATTAAACTCATCTCACTACTTCTGAGGATATATTTCGATAATTGAAGGATAAGATCCATGACCGACTCAAGTGTCTGAGTAGCGGACAAAAGCGGGCATTGGACATTAGGGATTGGGCAAAAGTAATTATTCTCCTTGCTTTCTAGTCCCTAATCACGATTTTGGCGCTAGATTACCACAGGCTTTAGCTGACAACGAAGGTATGTAAATTAACTCCCTCTCATCCCTAGCCCCTATTCCCTAGTTCCTAGTCAACACCTGTAAATTTAGCAGCAAAGCGAGCTATCATACCAAAAATTGTCATGTTTTCGCAGACACTTGTCGCTTACGCTCTAGCATTGCCATACTTTATAGACAATGCCCAAAGGGTCAAGTTGTCCAAGTGGAGTTCGCTGCTAGCGCGAGCATTGCAATACGCAAGTAATGCCAACATTGGGGCAGCTACCTACCAGAACACTGAAAAAATTTTAGGGTATCATTTGTGCTGATTGCATCAAAGGCGATTTGAACCTTAGCAAAAACAGACAAGCAATCTCAAATCCAGTTTTTCCAACCTGAAGAAAAAATTATGGCTGCTGCTCGCAAATCAGCTGTTTCTGCAACAAGTAATTGGTTTCGCCGAGATTCTACCCCATCTTTGGGGAAGAGGCGCTCGGCACATCGACTCTCAACTGCCCCAAGAGGCTCTACACCTGCTGTTGAACCTTCACCAGTACCCGCGAAAAGACAACGGCGTTCATCGAAAAAGTTATCTGTTTCTGGCACTAATGGCTCAGTTATGCCCCCAGTAGTGCAATCAGGTAAACAACAAGCTACCAATTTCAAAGCGCAGTCAAGTACTGTAAATAAAAGTCCGAAATTGGGTTTTCTCAGCCTTCCTGTGATGAATAGTGGGGGAACTTTACCTGTGTGGTTGCTGCGTTTTTATGCCTGTCATCGTTATTCCTCATGTGTCGCATTTTTGTTAGTAGCAACAACCTTGGTAGTCTATGGTTGGACAGTATATTCTCAGGAACTGTGGAGCCAGGGATACCGCAGATTGCAAACTTTACAACGTCAGGAGCGGCAATTGACGACAACTAATGCCGCACTAACCAACAAAATGGCCCAAGAAGCAGAACAACCGGCAGCAGGATTGGCACTACCAACTCCATCTCGCACGATTTTTTTGCCACCAGCAGCTCATAGTCCTAATTCCACACCCACTCAGACAACGCCCAATCAAGAGACGCAAGCGCCAATTTCCTCGCCGCTGGGATATTAAAGTTAAGAGTCAATGGTCAATAGTCATTGGTCAATTGACTTTGGACTTGAGACTATTGACTCTGGACTATTGACTCTGGACTATTGACAATGGACAAACCCAATGCGTAAGTCACCAAGTAGAAGCAAATTCAAAAATTTTCGCCATTCAGATTTTACAAGGCGGAAGAAGTTTTCTCAACAAGGTTTACTAGAGGAATCGACCTCGAATACTGAAGACAAACTAGCTAATAGCAGAACTCGACTGTTCATCACATGGGGTTTACTAATTGCCGCCGGGTTGGGGCTGGCGATTAATTTGTATCAATTACAAATTGTCCGGGGAGCAAAGCTCACAGAAAGGGCCAGAAACCAGCAAATGGTAAATTTAAGACCTTTTATGCCGCGTCGCCCGGTAATCGATCGCAGCAATAATTTGTTGGCGATCGACCGTCCGGTATATACTGTTTTTGCCCATCCCAAGCTGTTTGATAAGTCTAATGAAGAAATAGCCAAAATTCTGGCTCCAATAATCAACAAAGATGCTGCTGATTTAGTAAAAATCTTTGAAAGTAAAAAAAGTGGGATTACACTGGCCCCAGCATTGCCGGAAGAAATTGCCGATCGCTTTATCGCATTACATTTAAATGGGTTTGAATTTACACAAAAATACTCGCGTTTTTACCCACAAGAAGATTTAGCCGCTGATGTGGTGGGTTACGTGAATCTTGACCGTCGCGGTCAGGCAGGTGTGGAATATAGTCAAGAGAAGTTATTAGAACGTTCTGTGCAAACGGTGCGCTTAAGTCGGGCTGGTAATGGCGCATTGATGCCAGATCATGCACCGGAAGGATTTTTGCATTTTGATGATTTGCAATTACAATTAACTCTCGATAGTCGCCTGCAACGGGCAGCTCGTTCTGCGCTCAAACAACAGATGGAAAAGTTTGGTGCAAAACGAGGCGGAGTAATTGTCATGGATGCATCGGATGGTTCGATACTGGCTTTAGTTTCCCAACCTACTTACGATCCCAATCAGTACTCCAAAGCTAAAATCGAACTGTTTAAAAACTGGACAGTAGCAGATCTTTACGAACCAGGATCGACATTCAAGCCATTAAATGTAGCGATCGCTCTCGAAAATGGTGTAATTAAACCAGACGATGTATTTAATGACCCTGGTTCAATAGCAGTAGCCGATCGCATCATTAAAAATGCGGAAAACAAACGTTACGGGCAAATCAACATTGCGCAAATTCTCCAACATTCCAGCAATATTGGCATGGTACAAATGATCCAACGATTGCAGCCCAATATCTACTACAATTGGCTGGAACGTTTAGGATTAGGGCAAACCGTTGATACAGATTTGCCTTTTGAAGTCGGCAGTCGGCTCAAAAGTCAAGAAGAGTTTATTTCCTCACCAATTGAACCTGCAACTACCTCTTTTGGCCAAGGCTTTTCTTTAACACCCTTGCAGCTAGTACAAATGCACGGCGCTTTAGCTAATGGGGGTAAATTGGTAACACCTCATGTTGTCCGTGGGCTAGTTGATAGCAAAGGGCAGATGCATTATGTACCCACTCTCCCTACACCACGTCAAATTTTCTCCAGAGCGACAACCCAACGAGTAGTGGAGATGATGGAATCTGTAGTTTCTGAAGGCACTGGCAAGGTGGCACAAATACCACGATACCGGATCGGTGGTAAAACAGGTACAGCACAAAAAGCTAGTGCCTCTGGTGGTTATATCGCTGGCGCTAGAATCACCAGCTTCGTCGGGATTTTACCTGTAGAATCTCCCCGCTATGTTGTTTTGGCATTAGTAGATGAGCCAAAAGGAGAAAATGCCTATGGTTCTACCGTCGCTGCACCGATTGTCAAAGCTGTGATGGAAGCATTGATTCCAATTGAGCAAATTCCGCCCAGTCAAGCAAGCGATCCCAGCCTAGTAAATCCTCAAAATTGAGGGCTAGGGGCTAGGAAACTCAGGGACTTACCACTAGAGCAGGGCGGACAGATTCCCGCGATCGCTCTGACTCTGCCTATGCAGGAGAAATTGACGAAAAACAGGCAATCCTAGCAGGTTTTCCCCAGCATATTCCTCCGCCAGTCGATCCAGCCAACCTGGTTCATTCTATTACCCATTTGCGGAAAAACACTTGATTTAACTAATTACTAATTCATAATTCGTAATCATTCGACTTGCAAGAGTACAAGTGACGCTCCTTCTCACTGGGGGAGACGCTGACGCTACGCACAGTCGCTACCGCTTTGAAGATCGCGAACGTAATTTTTGGGTTTAATTCCCCTTCGTCTATAAGTGGATTTGTTTAAGTCGGGGTCTACATCCCCATCTCCAACCGTCTTTAATTACGAATTACGAATTATCAATTACGAATTATTTTAACAGGGCATCAAAGCATCTGATCTCCCTAGTACCGCCATATCTTCTGCATCTAACTCCATTGGTGTACCACTCCGAATTAATTCGGAAAAATCTTCATTAGGCACCATAACTGTTAATGTATACAAGCGAGTTGAACCTGTATTTTTAATCAAATGAGTGCCTGTAGGCGGTACTAATAAACTATCTCCGGCTTTAATAGCAACTTGCTTACCATCACAAAGAGCTATACCTTCCCCTTTTAAGACAAAAAACATTTCTACTGCCCATTGATGACGATTAGGTGGAGTTTGCCCACCCACATCAAAAATTTCTACACAGCAAGTTAAGGAAGTATTAGCATTTGCTGTATCAAAAATAATTGCTAACCGATTAGAATCGTGAGGGCTAATGCGGTAAACTTGATAATCTTTGGGAGATTTAATCACAGGAATTACGCAACGAGTAGCGTGCATTAATTTATCTCCTCTGAAGTTGTTGATGTCCAGCAAAACTCAAGAATTAGCATTTTGCAATGCTGTTAAAATCTCTTGGGAGTCAGTCACAAAACCGAAGCATTGTTTGACGTTGTACAACGTCGCCAGCCAACAATAGTCGGGGGAGGTTGTAGCAGTGCAATCTTTGACTAAAATGCAGTCATATCCTAAAAAGTTGGCATCACATAGGGTAGCCATCACACATTGATCGGCATTGACACCAGCAAAAAAGATTGTCGTTGTTCCCAAGTTACGCAAGATACTATCTAAGGGAGTATCCCAAAAGCCGCTCATGCGATATTTATCAATCAGAATATCTGACGGTAACTGTTGGAGTTCGTCTACTACTGCTGCTGCCCAACTACCCGCCATGAGTACTTTAGCACCATTGGTAGGTAAGGGATGGCCTAATCCCACGCCGTCGCCTGTGGGGTTGTAAACGTGATGCAAACCAGCACTAATATTCAGTAAATCAGGACGATTTCCCCAATTTAACCAAATTACCGGCACACCAGCCCCACGCAGCTGTGGTAGTAAGTTTTGTAAAGGTGCAATTGGCTTGCGGGCTGGGGAAACATCTACACCGATATGGGCTAACCAGCCATCGGGGTGGCAAAAGTCGTTTTGCATATCAATGACGATAATGGCAGCTTTTGCCAAGTCCAGTCGCAGGGTTTTAGTTTCTGTTGATAAAATAGCGGGTTGTGGGGTCTTTGGCGGACGAGTAATGTCTGCGATCGCCTGATTCACTGTCCAAGCATTTGGTGCAACTCCCAATGACCGAAAAGGCTGATTCATAAAATAGCAACACCCAAGACCATGTTCTAATTTGTAACCTGAAATTCCCTTAGACGCTCGATTACTTAACTAAGGTTAAAATCGTGAAGTTTATTATTCAGTGTTCCCCAAATCTGAGACTGTATGCATTTAGTTAGATGTTTACTCGCCGCATATCGCTACTCAGTATAAATTACACCATCCCAGTAACTCACTAGATAACATAAGCTCTCCTTGAAGTTCTCCCAAAGAGCAACACTGTTCATCATCTCGCTAAAACTATCTAAGTGTGTAGCAAAAATTTCCGGAAAAGGTAATTATCGTTTTGTAGTTTTTTTTGCATCGGCACAGAGCGATCGCAGTCATACCGTTTCTGGATGAAGATGCGCCTAATTAGCCCACGGAGGTAAGCTCTGTTTGTAAGCCACTAGCTTCCAGCCTGCGGGCGAATATAGCGCAACTGCAAATAGAATTGGTCTCACTAAATCTAAATATTAGGGTAAGAATCGCAGTTAATTCCCAATCTTTGACCTTTAAGAAACCTTTGGTTAAGGAAGAGAGAAAATGACGCTACCGAATCGTGAAAGTTTTTTTGAGGCTGTTCAGGCATTCATCACTTCCTTTGATATAGAGGAAAGTAAGCGTATTTTGACAGAATATCAAGACCTATTGTTGACAGATACTGCGGATCAGATATTTGTAGAGTTATTGGAATATAATGAAGGTAATTCTACGGCCACATACCTTTTAACTGAAGACCGTACTCTTTTGCGTCGCTGTCGTGAAGTGGGAATAGAGCAGGCATTTAGCGAGCAAGCTGATTCACAACAGATTAAACAAGTAACCAAAGCCGTTCTGATCTTTGGCAATACCCGAACACCAGAAGAAGGAAAGCGTGTTGTAGAGCAATATCAGGAATTGTTGTTAACAGATGAAGCTGATCGCGTTTTGACTGATTTATTAGTGAAGTATGCAGAAGATTTCTCCAGAGTCTCTTGGTTAATGGGTCTGCATGATTTGCTTCGCCGATGTCGTGATGTAGGCATTGAAGTTGCGTTTGCTGAACTTTCATGTTTACCCACTCCCTCAGAACAACCTCCTGCTCTCAGGCAAATGGAAGCAATGCGCCATCATGCTTCAGCCATAAGCTACCTTGAGCGCAACGAAACTGAAATAACTCAAAGCATTGAACGAGCTATTTGGCATTGTCACCAGGCGCTAACAATCCTACCTCCACAGGAGCCTCCGACTTATGATTGGGCGAAAATTCAGCACACACTTGCATCCGCTTATGCAGAACGCCGTGTTGAAGATCGCGCTGAAAACCTAGAACGTGCAATTTATCATTATCTTCAGGCATTACAGGTTTTTTCGAGTTCGGAATTTCCTAATGAATGGGCTGCGACACATCTTGACATTGGTATTGCATACAAAAATCGGATTCGAGAAAATCGTGCTAATAGTTTGGAACAGTCCATCAGACATTATGAACAAGCGTTAGAGGTTTACACTCGTGACACTTATCCTACAGAATGGGCGCGTGTCCAGAATAACCTAGCAAATGCTTATATTCACCGCATTCATGGAGAACGAGCTGATAACTTGGATCGTGCTATTGAGTACTGTAATCAAGCACTAGAAGTTCGTACCCGTGATGTTTTCCCAGAAAAGTGGGCAATGACGCAGCATAACTTAGCAACCGCCTATGCTCAAAGGTTGCGCGGTGAGCTATCTGATAATTTGGAAAAAGCTATTTTTCACTATGAACAAGCGCTACAAGTTCGCACCGAGGAATCATTTCCAGAATTCTGGGCAATGACTCATCTCAATTTAGGGCTTGCCTATATTTCCCGCTTGCAAGGAGAACGTTCAAAGAATTTACAACAAGCTATTACCCATTGTGAACAAGCATTAAAGATTTACAAGCGCTCCGCCTTTCCACAAGAGTGGGCATCGGTTCAAAACAACCTGGCGATCGCTTACCTTAAAGCTAATAATGTTGAGCAAGCAATCGAGCATGGGCAGCAGGCGTTAGCAGTACGTAGAAAAAGTGATTTTCCTGAACAATGGGCAGAAACAAATAATAACCTGGGAGAAGCTTACAAGTTACGGCTCACTGGTTCACCAGAGATGAATTTGCGGCAAGCGATCGCTTATTACAAGCAAGCTTTGGATGTTTACGCTGCGGATACGTTTCCAGATAATTGCCGCACAACAGCCCGCAACCTCGGTAAACTCCATTTTGAGCAACAAGCTTGGGCAGAAGCCGCTAGTGCCTACACCAAAGCCCTCCAAGCTGGCGAGAACCTCTACCAATCTGCCATCCTGCTTGATGGCAAAGCCGTCGAACTTGCCGAAACCAACGCTTTGCCGCGTCTTGCTGCCTATGCTCTCGCCCGCAGTGGCGACCTGCAAGCGGCTGTTCTTACCCTAGAGCAAGGTCGCGCCCGTGGATTCAGTGAAACCCTAGACAGAGACAGAGCCAACCTCACTCAACTTCAGCAACTCGCCCCCAGCCTTTATACTCAATACACAGATACCACCAACCAACTCCGTAACCTCGAAACGCAACAACGCCTGCGGATCACCTCAGATGATCGCCATAGCCTTACCCCCGAGGCTCTCCGCTCCCAAGCCCTGCAACTACGCGAAACCTTGACAAAAATCATTGATCAAATTCGCCAAGTTCCGGGCTATGAAGACTTGTTGGCTCAACCCAGCTTCGATGACATCCGCCAAGCTCTCCGCCCTGGTATCCCGCTCGTCTATCTCGTAACCAGTCCTGCTGGTAGCCTCGCCCTGATCGTCACCCAAAAGGGCATTGATGATCTTTGGTTGGATGACCTCACCGAAAACAGCCTAGGAGAAATCTTCCTAGCCTGGTTCAGGGCTTATTATGACCAATCACAAACCAACCGCCCAGCTTGGCTAGCCGCGATTGAACAAGGCACTCGCCAACTCTGGCAACCCCTGATGTTACCCCTAATCAAGCACCTCCAGCAGAACAATTTCCAGCAAGCCACTCTCATTCCAACAGGTTTACTCAGCTTTCTCCCCCTGCACGCTGCCTGGGTCGAAGATTCTACCGCTCCCACTGGAAAGTACTACGCCCTGGATGCCATCCAGTTTACCTATGTTCCCAATGCGCGATCGCTCTCAACGGCTCAGGAAATTGCTCAACGGACTGTGGCAAATTCCATACTAGCAATTGATAATCCCTGTAAAGATTTGCCCAATTCTACTCGTGAAGTTACTGCTGCTGTTGCCACCTTCCCCCAGCACAAAGTTCTACAACACGAACAAGCTGCACTCTCAGATGTTCTTGCTGCTCTGCCTCACTACAACGTTCTGCACCTCTCCTGCCACGGCACAGCCAACCTCCGAGAACCCCTCACCAGTGGACTTGCCATGAGCGATGGACTGCTCACCCTGCGCGATCTCCTTGACCTCAAACTCGACGGCATTCGCTTGGCCATCCTCTCCGCTTGCGAAACTGGACTAGCAGGAATTGAACTGGCTGACGAAGCCATCAGTCTACCTACAGGTTTACTCCAGGCAGGTGTCGCCGGCGTTGCAGCTTCCCTGTGGTCAGTTTCCGACCTCAGTACTATGATGCTCCTCACCCGCTTCTATGACTTCTGGCGGAGCGATAATCTGGAAATCGACCAAGCTCTTCGTCAAGCCCAACGGTGGGTACGGGATTCTACTAACAGTGAAAAAGTCGCCTACTTCAAAGCTTCACTACCTGAATTCGTCGCTCAGGTAAAAATGCCCGCCGAAACTGCTAGCTTCCTGTATAAGTCTGTTCTCCTTTCAAACCCCAAAGCTAGGGATTTCGCCCATCCCTTCCACTGGGCAGCCTTTCATTATGTGGGTGTGTAAATGTTTATTATTCATCACCAGGAGATAACCCATCATGTACGAATCCGCTGATATCCTAGAAGCCGCCCGTTCCATCCGTCCATACCTCAGTGAATTGCTCTCAACCGCACAAGCAGAAGAGATTGACCAACAACTTGCTGATCTGCTGGCACAAGCCAACACTAGGCAACCCATCGATAACCTCATCCTGGAACTTCTAGCCGCCCAAGATGCCACCCGTGAATGGTTGTCCAGATTTCTCCAAGATAAACAACAACCAGAGCATTTGAGAAGCTTCTCTCCCTTACCTGGTCAGGGTTCAATTGTGAATGCTGCCAAATTTGTTTGTCCCCAAGGCGACTACACATGGTATCGTCCCAGAGTTGGCATTGAGCCACCCCGTTGCCCTACCCACAATCTGCCCTTAGATCAGGCATAACTGCCAAGGTGCATCATGTCCGCAAAATTCCTGGAAAGCTTTGGCAGCAAACTCGCCGAGCAATGGGTTGCCACCCTGCTCACCCCCGCCTTTGTCTTTTGGGCAGGGGGAACCGCAGCCGGACTACAGCGCTTCGGCTGGAAACGTGCTAGCACGTGGTTCAGTCAACAAAGCGAACCCCTACAAATCGCTATCCTTGTCGGCGTTTTCTGCCTGATTGTCGCCTCTGGCTTCGTGGTGCAACGCTTCGATTTGCCTGTGCTGCGTTTTCTGGAAGGCTATTGGCATCCGTGGCTGCGTCCTTTGCGTCGTTGGTTGATCGCCAGAGAAGCGAAACGCAGTCAACGGATTAGCGATCGCTGGCAAACACTTCAACGTCTCAATTCCCTCACTGCCGAACAGCGCGATGAACTGATCCAACTCGACTGGCAGCAACTCCACCTCCCCCTGCCTAACCAACTCATGCCCACTCGCCTGGGTAACATCCTCCGTGCTGCCGAACAACGCCCCTTAGAAAAATATGGATTAGATGCGATCATCTGCTGGTCACGCCTGTGGCTTCTCCTCCCCGATGCAGTCAAAAAAGACCTGCAAGAAGCCCGCGCCGACCTCAACACCGCCGTCCGCTTCTTGCTGTGGAGTCTGTTATTTATCCTCTGGACATTTTGGGCTTGGTGGGCGGCTCCTGTGGGCATTATTTCTGCCATCTTTGCTTACTATTACTGGGCAATTGATGCCGCCACAAACTATGGTGAACTAATTGAAGCCACCTTTGACCTGAATCGCCATCTACTCTATCAATCTCTACGTTGGAATTTGCCCCCCGATCCCAAGGAAGAGCGTATTGTGGGACGGCAGCTGACAGAATACTTATGGCGGGGTTTTTGATTCTAGGGAGAAGCGATCGCCTCCAAGTAGTACTAAACGCCGAGTTATATCATGTTCGGTTAAACACTTATAATATTTCAGGACTTACGCAACTGGCACATATATTCTGGTCAAGAGGAGCCAGCGCCGTGGGCGGGTTCCCCGACTTGAGGAGCCACTGCGTTGCCGGGGTTCCCCCGGTTGAAGCAAGTGGCGTGCGACTGGCGTTCAATGGTCAAGGTTTTTTGGAAATTTGACTCTTGACCGGAGGCGGAGCGGCTCCGCTCTGGACGGTTTTGGCTGAAAAAATATGACACGCAGCTTTAGTCCTAAAATAAATTTTTCCTTAATTCATGCGCCATCCCTTTCTGGTCACTGAGCTTGTCGAAGTGTAGGTGGAATAATTTCATACTTCATACTTCACAGTCTTCAGTTGAGCGCATCTGGGAATATCTTTGACAGCAACGGCAGTAATGGCAGATTATCTGACTTTGAAATTTTGCTACTCAAATGCTACTCATTAAGAAGTAAAAACAAGCTATTGTAAGCCCTCATGAAGTTTACTATCCAGAATGCTTTAATTCCTACTGATAGTGCTTATGCATTTGTTGATGTCCAGATTGTGGACGGTAAAATTGCGGCAATCGCCCCAAGTCTGAATGTGATTGGCACAGCAATTGATGGCACAGATCAGCTATTACTTCCAGGTTTCATCAACGCCCATACCCATTCTTCGGAAATGTGGCAACGCGGCGCGATTCCACCTTTACCTTTAGAATTATGGCTGGCGGAACTCTACGATTTTGCCAACCTCGATTTAGAAAAAATTTACCTCAGTGCTTTGGGAACAGCGGTGGAAACTCTACTTTCTGGGGGTACGAGTGTAGTAGATCATTTGGTGTTAATTCCGGGACTGGAGTTTGAAACTATTGCTACTGCGACGCGCGCCTACAGGGAAGTCGGAATTCGCGCCTTTATCGCCCCATTAATTCAAGATGAATCCTTAGCAGCCGGCATACCATCCGGAGAATCGCAACAAAGTCATGAGCCTTATTTTCGCTCAACTCAAGCCACCCTCGACATCATCGAAGAGGTGGTAAAGCAGTTTCATCGCCCGGATGAGGGTGTGAGTATTTTAGTTGCGCCTACGGGAATTCAACTGTGTAGTGATGCTTTATTTACTGGGTGTATTGAATTAAGCGATCGCTATAATCTTTGTCGTCACTCTCACTTACTGGAAACCAAAGCACAGGAAAAACTCGCCCAAGAGAAATACGGTTGTTCTGCTGTGGAACATCTCAAACGGATTGGCTATTTAAGCGATCGCACAACTCTTGCCCATTGTGTCTGGTTGAGTGATGCTGATATTGCTATTCTCGCAGAAACTAAATCTACAGTTGTTCACAATCCCTTGAGTAATTTGCGTTTAGGTAGCGGTATTGCCCCAATTTTAAAATATCGTCAAGCTGGAGTAAATGTCACCTTTGGTTGTGATGGCGCTTCTAGTAATGACTCACAAGATTTGCTAGAAGCTATTAAAATTGGTTCTATTTTACACAACATCACAGACTTAGATTATCAGCACTGGATTACACCCAGGCAAGCAGTCACAATGGCCTCCTTAGGAGGTGCTAAGGGATTAAATCTCGCAGATCAACTCGGTACTTTATCAATAGGTAAACAAGCCGATTTAGTACTTTACGATCTGACTAATTTATCCTTATTACCTCGTACAGATCCCATCGGGTTATTAGTGTTAGGAAGACCTAGCAATGTTGTCAATAGTGTTTGGGTAAATGGTAAGCAAATAGTCGCTAATGGCAAAGTTACCACAATCAACGTTGACGACTTGCGAAAAGAAATATTTAACCACAGCCAATGGCATAGTCAACGCCAGTCTCGGACTGTAGCCCAACTTGCAGCCCATTATCGTGCAGTGATGGGTTTACCTGAGTGAAAATTATTGGGGATTGGGAATACAATCAAAAAATTTCCCTGTTTCCCCATGTTTTTTGGTTATTATTGCCCGCCTTCACCATTGGCAACTTTGACCAACGCGATCCACACTGGAGATAAGACTTCACTGAGCTAACTTAAATGTTGGAGCTACTTGCAAGAATCACAATTAATCCTAAACAGTGTGGCGGTCGCCCCTGTATCCGTGGCATGAGAATTCGGGTATCAGATGTACTAGACTTATTTGCGGCTGGTCTGACTGCTGAACAAATCTTAGAAGAAATGCCCGATCTGGAAATGGATGACCTCAAAGCATCCCTGATCTACGCTTCACGTAAAGTTAATCATCCAGTGCTAGTTGCATGACTATTTGGGTAGATGCACACCTGTCACCTGCGATCGCCACCTGGATAACAAATACACTTGGGGTAACAGCAGTAGCTTTACGTGACATTGGACTCAGAGATGCTGAAGATCTTGAGATTTTCGAGACAGCCAAATCACAGGGAGTGATTTTGATGACTAAGGATAGCGACTTTGTTGATTTGGTAACTCGTCTTGGTTCACCACCACAAATTATTTGGTTGACATGTGGTAATTACATCAAATGCTCGATTGCAAGAGATTCTGAGTGCAACCTTACTAGACGCGCTGCAACTTTTGAGTGCAGGTGAGACATTGGTGGAGATTAGCGGGAATTAGCCGCACCATAAAAACCGACTTTTGACACCAATTTACGACAATAGGAGCGCGGTACAAATCATTGGTGTCAACTTAAGTTAAAAGGCTTATCCCACAAGCGTTTTACCCCACCCCTCAATCCCCTCCCCGTAAACGGGGAGGGGAGGTTTTGCGTCAGCAAAGCCGGGGTGGGGTAACGCGGATCTTGATTTTAAGTGAGAGAATTCGCTCATCAAGTCTTGGCAAGGGTTTCGCGTTAAGTTGACACGTATGGGTACAAATGCCCAATGCCCAATACTTATTTGCACCCCAAACTTTCCCGTGTAGAAACACCAGTAACAGGATTAATGCCATCGGCGCGATCGCATAATAAAGACACTTGATAGCGGTCAATCAACGCATCGGTAAAATCAGCACCAGTAATCACCGCATCATAAAAGCGGCTATTGGTCAAAGTTGCTTCTGTGAAAATCGCATTTTTCAGGTTAGCACTATCAAAAGTTACGCGATCGACCAAAGCACCGCTGAGGTTTGCATCTTCTAAATTTGCTTTTAATAAAACGCCTTTCGTGAGAATAGCGTTGGTTAAATTTGCTCCTTGAAAATTTGCCTCCCGCATTTCTGCTGCTACGAATTTTGCACCAGCTAAATCAGTGTAGGAAAAGTCACGATTTTCTAAATGAGTATTGTTGTAGTTGATGGTCTTTGCTTGCGCAAAAGCTGGTTTAGGAGTAAACAGCACCCATAAACCAGCCAATAGCAAAATCAGTATTAAACTCAAACAGCGTCGCCAAAATTTTTTCATAATTTTGTCCTTTGTCCTTTGTCAATTGTCAGTAGGGGCGGGTTTATTTAAATCATCGTGAAAGAGCGAGGATATCTGTGAACCCGTCCGTACAATTGTTATTTGCTACTGACTACTGACTACTGACTAATGACTAATGACTATTTCCAATCTTTACCAATCCGAATTGTCAGATCAGATTCCAAATCTCCGGTAGCGGAAACTTCGATTTGACCTAAACCAACTATTTGTTGCAGGTTAGCTCCTAGTTCTCGGTTACCTTTTTGGACAATAATTTGAGTTTGACGTTGGGTATCAGGCCAATCTGGCACTGCGTAAACACTGGTGAAGCCTTTTTCTTTGAGATATTTGATAACTTTTTCAGTTAACTGCGGTTGATTAGAAGCATTTTGAATAGCAATTTTGAGTTTAGGTACTGGTCGCGCATCGGGCTTCAGACCTGGTACATTTACCCCAACATAATCATTCAATAGGCTCTGTTGTCCAGTCATATTCAACCAATAACTATTGGGATCTTGGCTGAAACGGCTGAAGCCACCAGGTAACACAGTCATTTGGAAATTATCCCGATCTTGGTTGAGCGAGAAATTCACCAATGCCATCATTTCTTCGATTTTCAGGTTGGTATCAAAGTACTTCCGCATAATCCTGGTTAATTGCGGTAACCTGGGTAACACAGTAGGACTATTGAGCCGTTCTAATAACGCTTTGATCAGTGCTTGCTGTCGTTGTACTCTTGGCAGATCTCCCAAGCCTGGTTCGCGGTAACGCACAAATAGTTCTGCTTGTTCGCCGTTGAGTGTTTGCCAACCGCTGACCAAACTGATGGATTTACCAGAGGTATCTTGATATGACATGGATTGAGGCACGAAAACCTCTACCCCACCCAATTGATCTACTAATTGACGTAAGCCACTAGTAGAGATGCGTATGTAGCGATCGATTGGTGCATTACTTAAGGTCCGGCTGATTACCCGCGCTGCCAAAACTGGGCCGCCTTGGGCATTAGCATCGGATACTTTGGTTAATCCCTTTGCTTCGGGGATGGCAATCATCGTATCTTTAGGAATCGAAAGCACTTTAATCGATTTATCGCTGGGGTCGAGGCGCGCCATCAGCATAGTCTCGCTTTTGCCAGCAAAACTTTCCGGTGAGCCATCAACAGTACCTTTGACTGGTTCAATCCCCATAATTAAAATATTCATGGGTCTTGAAAGCTGATACTCGGAGATTTTGCCCCATAGTTCCCCAGGTAAGGGGATTTTTTGCTGTTCTTTATTACCTAGACCTGCATCTTCATCGGTTTGATCCAGATTGCTCCATAAAGGAGTCCACAACGCCAAGGTGGATACTAGCAGCCCAGATAAGACTATCCCTAAAACAACTGTTAATATCCACAACAGCCATCTGGGCATGGTCAAGCCCAACCGCTCATAAAGCTGGTTAGGTATTTCTCCTACAGATTCTACAACTTTCCGGGAAACAATAGCTGGTTCCTGGGGTGTAACCTCCGTATCTGGTGCTGGTACTTCTGGCGGTGCAACCAGATTCTCTGACCTTTGTAATTGCTGAGGCTTAACCTCATCTGCATCTAAATCTGCTACTTGTTGCGGCGTAATTTGATTTTCCGCCCATTGCATTTGTTTAATCACAATTATCTCCCCACTCAACCACTCCCTAGAAGTATGTTAATGCAAGCTACAAATCTTGCCAGTGGATAAGCCCACTGTAAACTTGTAGTGTTCTTTAGTAGGTGTGTATGACAAAATGACTAACTCATTGTTCCCTGTAATCCTTGCTGGTGGTAAAGGTGAGCGTTTTTGGCCATTGAGTCGTTCTGGGCGACCCAAGCAATTTTTAAGTCTTGATGGTAGCTCTAGGAGCCTACTACAAGCAACCGCCGATCGACTGATAGAACTCGTAAGCGGATGGGATTCTTTGTTTGTCATCACTTCTAAACAAATAGCTGAAGGAGTGCGACAACAATTGCCACAACTTCCGTCACAAAACTTATTAATCGAGTCAGAGGGAAGAGACACTGCCGCAGCTGTTGCTTGGACAAGTTTGTTAATCAAACAGCGCTATGGAGAAGACGCTGTCATCGGCTTTTTCCCCGCCGATCACTGGATTGCCGATCGAGAAGCATTTGCTAACACATTACATGCTGCTAGCTCTTTAGCGGCAAGCACAGAAGCGATTGTCACATTGGGGATCAAGCCAACTTTTCCATCAACTGGTTACGGTTATATCGAACAAGGCGCAAAAATTGGTAGCTTTAATGAGTTGCCAGCTTATCACGTCAACCGCTTTACTGAAAAGCCCAACCGAGAAACGGCGGAATCTTTTTTATCAACGGGGCGTTTTAGCTGGAATAGTGGCATGTTCTTTTTTCGAGCTGGGGTGGTTCTGAAAGAACTTTATACCCATGCACCGGAAATTATTGAACCTCTAGCACAAAATGGTCCTGATATTTATCCGCAATTACCTAAAAAAAGTATAGACTATGCTCTCATGGAAAAGACCAATTTAGCATATGTCTTACCAGTGTCATTTGCTTGGGATGATTTAGGAGATTGGAATGCGATCGAGCGCTTACTCAAAACAGAAGAGACTCCCAATGTGGAACTTGCTACCCATGTTGGGCTGGATACCAAAGGGTCACTGCTTTACGCCACCGATGACAATGACGTAATTGTTACCATAGGCTTAGAGGATGTTGTGATTGTGCGCGATCGCAATGTTACCCTCATAGTCAAAAAAGACCGTACCCAGGAAATTAAGCAGATACTCAAAACACTCCAAAGCGATCCCCGATTTACCGACTTGCTATAGCTGTAAAAGTTAAAACCCTTGGCAGAGGTTAACATTCTGCTTATTTTATTATAACTTGATCAGGGCTGCTGACTAGAGGCTAGGGACTAGGGGCTAGAGGGGACAAGGAGGACAAGGGAGACAAATAAAAAATGCCCCATGCGCCATGCCCCATGCCCCATGCCCCATGCCCAATTCCCAATTCCCAAAAATAAATGTTCTTAACTCAAACTGTTCCCCGTCAACGAGAAATTATTGAAGTAGTGCTGCGTAATGGCTGGGATTATATGCGCAGGCTACTGACTGGTGGTAAAGCTGATGAACCACAGTTACCCACACCTGCGGTGTTAAAAAATATCCTGGTGGATTTGGGGCCTGTTTATGTCAAACTCGGTCAGTTACTATCTACCCGTCCAGATTTACTCAGTGCTGGTTACATTGATGAACTATCCACGCTGCAAGATGAAGTTCCACCAGTTCCCTGGACGGAAATCGAAATCCTGTTACGCCAACAGCTAAAAGCGCCACTAGAACAAAGTTTTAAAACAGTTAATCCTGTCCCAGTAGCAGCCGGATCAATTGCCCAAACCCATCGCGCTACATTAATAGATGGTCGGGAAGTAGCTTTAAAAGTGCAACGTCCGGGAATCGATCTGACAGTTGCTCAAGATATTGCTTTAATTCAAGGGATTGCTGATTTAGTCGCCCGGACTGATTTTGGCAAAACTTACGAAATTAAATCTATTGCTGAAGAATTTACCAAAGCCCTAGAAGCTGAGTTAGATTTTACGCGGGAAGCTGGATATACAGACCAACTACGGCGGAACTTATCTCATAGTAAATGGTTTGATCCCCAACAAATAGTGGTTGCGCAAATCTATTGGGAATTAACTACAGAAAAATTAATGGTGATGGAGTGGCTAGAAGGTGTACCCATACTTTCAGCCAGATTAAATAGTAATAATAATGGTAAAGATCCCGTTCCAGAACGCAAAGCCATCACGACTTTGTTATTTAGAGCTTTTTTCCAACAACTATATATAGATGGATTTTTTCACGCCGATCCCCATCCGGGAAATTTATTCTATCTCGTAGATGGGCGGATCGCGCTGTTAGATTGTGGCATGGTGGGCAGACTAGATCCCCGCACGCAACAGATTTTAACAGAAATGCTGTTAGCGATCGTCGATTTAGATGCCCAGCGATGTGCGCAGTTAACTTTACAGCTAGCAGATTCTAGCCAGCCGGTGATTTTAGCGCGCCTAGAAAATGATTATGACCGGATGCTGCGCAAGTATCTCAACGTCAATTTATCGGAAATTAATTTTAGTCGAGTAATTTACGAAATTTTCCAAGTCGCCCGGAATAATAAAATTCGCTTGCCGAGTAATATGGGCTTGTATGCCAAAACTTTGGCTAATTTAGAAGGGTTGGCGCGGGGGTTTAATCCAGAACTGAACTTTGTCGATGAAGTTCAGCCCTTGCTCACAGATTTGTTCCGCCGCCAGTTAGTCGGGGAAAATCCTGTGCGATCGCTCTTAAGAACTGCATTGGATATTAAAAGCCTATCCTTACAATCTCCCCGGCAAATTGAACTGTTATTAGACCGAGTAACATCGGAAACATTGCAGTGGAATTTATCGCTGCGGGGTTTAGATGGTGTCCGCCGGACTATGGATGATGCTGCCAATCGCCTTTCCTTTAGCATATTGGTAGGTTCACTGATAATGGGTGCAGCAATTATATCCAATCATGCCCAGACAAGCCAACTATCTTTTTTGAGTACCATCCTGTTTGCCGTTGCTAGTTTTTTGGGGCTATGGCTAATTGTGAGTATTTTGCGCTCAGGTCGGTTAAAATGAGGCTTATGCCGATAATCGTGGCTGAAAACCTGAGCAAATTTTATCCGGTGGCGGTGAAAGAACCGGGGATTAAAGGGACAATTACCCACTTTTTCCGCCGAACTTACCGTTCTATTAAAGCAGTTCAAGATGTTTCCTTTGAAATCGCTACTGGGGAAGTAGTCGGTTTTTTAGGGCCGAATGGCGCAGGGAAAACTACTACACTGAAAATGCTGACGGGGCTGATTCATCCTTCTAGCGGGAAGGTAAGAGTAGCGGGACAAATTCCCTTTCATCGCCAAGAAGCTTTTTTACAAAAGATTACTTTGGTGATGGGACAAAAGCAACAATTGATTTGGGATTTACCGGCTTTAGATTCTTTGAGAATTAACGCAGCGGTTTACAATATTCCGGAGCGAGAATTTAAACAGCGAGTTGGCGAATTATCCGAGATGCTTTTCCTGGGAGGAAAGCTTACCCAACCAGTGCGGAAACTGTCTTTGGGCGAACGGATGAAGGCGGAACTTTTAGCCGCACTCTTACACCGTCCCCAGGTATTGTTTTTGGATGAACCTACCTTGGGATTAGATGTGAATGCGCAAGCGGGAGTCCGGGATTTTTTACGGGAGTACAATCAGCGTTATCAAGCAACTGTACTGTTGACTAGTCATTACATGGCTGACATTACGGCTTTATGTCAACGGGTGTTGTTGATTCATCAAGGAACGTTGATGTACGATGGCAGCTTAGATGAACTTTTGGAACGTTTCGCACCTTATCGAGAAATTCATGTTGAATTAGCTCAATGTTTACCACGAGAAAAACTTGCATCTTATGGTGAAGTGCAACTCTTAGAAGGGCGGAGTGTGCGTTTTTTAGTTCCCCAAGAGGTGCTGACGCAAACGGTGTCGCGGATTTTGGCTGATTTGGAAGTGGTGGATTTAAAAGTAACTGAACCGCCTGTAGAAGAAGTGATTGGTAAAGTTTTTCAGGTGGGTGTGGTTTGAGATAAAGGGTATCATGCAAGCTTCTTTAATTGGTTTTACACCATTACCATGCTTTGTGGGATTGATTGTAAAATTGGATGTACCAGGAGGATGCACAATTAAAGAAATAGCATCACGGATTTCACTACGAATAATCAACCAATCGTTTGATTCTGCAAAACTCCCTACACTGATTAAAGAAACTTCTTGAACAATCTTCATAACTAAGTTTTAGTTAATTTTATCCGGTAAGTTTTTAGCATATTTTCTAGCAAAAACTTTAACTTTATAGATGAGCAAGCTAATTGTCTAATCGTTTAAAGACTGAATTAACAGGCTAGGACGTGCAGCCTGGACAACAAGATAAAGAGCGGGATGATGAACAAATATATAGTGTTCATACTCGTACCAATTCATCTCACTCTTTTGTTGGTTACAAATTTGGCAAATAACCCACAAATTCTGAAATTCCATTGATAACCAAGGAAACTGCGCTCGCGGTAGCTTATGATCTATCGTCTTACCGCCTTTTTGGGAGTAGTGATGCTTACAAACTGGACAGTACCAATCTGAATTTTCTCTCACCCACTTTTTACTTTCTGGGGTTGTTCCACATTCATAATCACCATTAATATACCGCCAGTAATCGAATTTTCTGTAATTTTCAAAATCTTGATGAGTTAATTTGTGATACCGCTTGTTGCCAATCTTTTTAGCAAGCTCAAATAATTCTTGAAGTTCTTTGTCTTCGATATTCACGGTATATCTCACCTAAATATTATATTTTTATATATTTTTTGTGGCGATATCTCTTTTTGGAGCTTGTACTAAAATCAATAAATTCTACTTCTGTATCAGGAAACTGCTGGTCTATTTTTTCGGCAATCTCGTTGACTTCTATAGCTAATTTGTGATTGAATTCTGATATTTCTTGACTTGTGAGATATTTATTGCCAATCCGATCGGCTTCTAAAAATAATTCTTCGAGCGTCAATTCGGCAAATTGATGTTTATTCAAAAATTCTTCTATTTTAGAAAAAAGATTAATCACATTATCCCAGCCAATGTTTTTATAAGAATTTTCTTGGAGCCAAGCTTGCTCTTCTTTATGAAGCTTGGTTCTATTTTTTGAGTTAGTGATTTGCACATCACGGTAACTCATTCCCTGGAAAAATATTTGACAAGGTTTTTTATGAGTCATGGAGTCATTTGGTTATCCTAATGTTGATTTAAACATATTCATTAATGCTTGGCGAATTTCACTGTCTTCATATCGCAGAAGTTTTTTAGTATCTATAGCTAGTCTGAGCTTAATGGCATCAACTAAATTTTTCAAGGCTTTATTATCCTTTTTAAGTTGGTCATTTAGTTGAATCAGCTCATGATTTTGAGAATTGATAGTCTGGAATTGGCTATCTAAACTTTTAATTTCGGCAGCGTATTTTTCCCTTTCCTGTTTTTGAGACTTATTTAGTTGGTCAATTTTTGCCGTATATTCCTGATGATTCTGATGAATTTCTTTATTCTTCTTGGTTATCGTACCTTTATGCGTAGCTTGAAGCCGCTGGCGATTGACTAGTTCAGAACCAGCAAAAGGTGAAATCCCTCTGCGAATGCTAAGTTCATCAGGATTGGTATTAAAGTTAATTAATTTCAAAGCCCGCTTAGCATCCGCTTGTGCCCATCCCTCACTTTTAAGTAGCTTAAGAGCCTGTGATTTATTCACGGTGTTCTGAGATAATTAATGTTCAATATATTCTGGTTTGATAATATATTGTACCCATGTGATTAGTTAGACTAACAATTGCAGTCTTAAATGGTGGGGAAATGTAAACGAATGACTGAGCATGAGGTGAGCACAAAACTGAGCACTTCTACTACAGAAACAGACCTACGCTGAATGTAGAAAACAATAGCGTAAGGTTACTAATATGACTCAAATTCTAGAACGCCAAGCTGGTGGCTTATATGTTCAAACTCCTAACCAACAGCAAATTGCTTTTCCCCTGAAGCACACGGAAGTAGAAGCTAAGGTTACAGGTAACATCTCACGGGTGGAAGTTACCCAAAGCTTTGAAAATCCTTTTACGACTACCCTAGAAGCTGTTTATATTTTCCCGTTACCAGATGAAGCGGCTGTTGATGATATGCTGATTCGCATTGGCGACAAGACTATCAAAGGTAGTATTAAAAAACGCCAGGAAGCACAGCAAATTTACGAGCAAGCGAAGCAACAAGGACGCACGGCGGGGCTGCTGGAACAGGAACGGGACAATATTTTTACTCAATCCCTGGCTAATATCAAACCAGGTGAGCAAATTGACGTGATTATTCGCTACTCTGATAGCTTGAAATTTGAGGGTGGAAATTATGAGTTTGTCTTCCCAATGGTGGTAGGGCCGCGTTACATTCCAGGGACAACTATTGAGGAAAATGCTGTAGGCGGTGGTTCGGCTTCTTTCCCGATGATATCTAATCAAGATACGGATTTAGTACCAGATGCTTCGCGGTTGAATGCGCCGATTTTGCCATTGGGTACGCGATCGCGTCATGATATCAATGTGACGGTAGAAATTGATGCGGGTGTAGACATTCATGATGTGCGATCGCCTTCTCACCAAATTCAAATTTCTTACGAACAACAGCGCGTACTGGTAAAACTTGGGGGTGGCGATACAATCCCCAACAAAGACTTGATTTTACGTTACCAAGTCGCTGGAAATTCCACTCAAGCAACTATTCTCACCCAAGCTGATGAACGCGGTGGACACTTTGCACTATACCTGATTCCGGCTCTTGAGTACCGTCCAGAACAGGTGGTTCCTAAAGATATGGTGTTTCTCATTGATAGATCTGGTTCTCAAAGTGGCGCACCATTGATGCAATGTCAGGAATTGATGCGGCGTTTTATCAATGGACTCAATCCTCATGACACTTTTAGTATTATTGATTTCTCCGATACCACTCAGCAACTTTCGCCTGTTCCTCTCGCCAATACTTCACAGAATCGCGCTTTAGCAATTCAGTATATCAATCGATTAAACGCAGGTGGCGGAACGGAGATGTTACGGGGTATTCGCACAGTTTTGAACTTCCCAGTCACAGATCCCGGACGGTTGCGCAGTATTGTACTGTTGACTGATGGATATATTGGTAACGAAAATCACATCCTTGCAGAAGTACAACGTCATCTCCAACCAGGAACCCGTCTCCACAGCTTTGGTGCTGGTAGTTCGGTGAATCGCTTCTTACTCAATCGCATTGCGGAATTAGGAAGGGGTATTTCTCGCGTCATTCGTCACGATGAACCAGTCGATGAAGTGGTGAACAAATTCTTCCGCGCCATTAATAATCCGGTTCTCGCCAACATTAATTTGCAATGGGAAGGTGATGGTACAGCGCCAATGATGTATCCTTCTACACCTCCTGATTTATTTGCTGAACAGCCGTTAGTGCTATTTGGACGCAAACCAGATAGTCGTGGAGGTAAACTGCATATTAGCGGGATTGCTGCGGGTGGTACGCGCTATCAACAAACCTTTAATGTGAATTTTGAGACAACGGGTAATACTGCGATCGCGCAACTTTGGGGACGTTCCCGCATCAAGGATTTAATGAATCAGATGATGAATGGTGAAACCAAGTCAGGCGTGGAAGCAGTCACAGATACAGCGCTGACTTATCAACTATTATCGCAGTATACCGCCTTTATTGCTGTGAGTGATGATATCCGAGTCAATCCTGCTGAAGCTTCTATATCTGTGCAAGTACCTGTAGAAATGCCAGAAGGTATCAATTATCAAGGTATATTTGGTAGTGCTGCACCAACAATGTTGAATGCTCAGTCTGACGCACCTGAATTTTTAACACTCGCAAGAATGCAGCCTGCTGCGCCACCATCTCCAGCGCCGATGTCTCCCCCTCCGCCAATGGCTGCAATACCGCCAACAGCAATACCTTCTTTTGAAAAAACAGAGTTACCAAAAGTAGAAAGAGTCAGGGCTAAAAAGGAAGCTTATCCTGCGGTTCCAGGTAGGGCAAATTTTGAAACAGAAAGCAAACTTTCAGAATTTGTTCCTGTTTGTCATCTGCAAATTTTGAGTGTGTCAGGATTAAATCAAGAGATGGTTTCTCTACTCACTAAACATTTGCAATCAGTTCAGGTTTCTACAGCTTTTAATGGCGATTTAGTCTTTGATTTGCAAATCAGTAAAGGAAGGGTGAGACAGGTGATATTGGATGAGCAATTCTCTTCTTTGAAGGATGAGAATGTGATTGAAATAATCAGGCGATCGCTTTTAACTTGGCTAGCTCCAAAAACGCTAACAACTACGGTGATTCTGACAATTAGAATTCAACCTTAATCAATTCATAACTACCGGGGGCTACCCCGGTTTTTCATGTAATACCAAACTGCAATCTAAAACGTAACATTGAATCTTACACAAGGGCGGGGAAACCCCGCCCCTACCAAAATCTTAATTACATATCAGAACCCGGATTGGTATAAAATCAATTTTTTTCTCCCGCAGAGACGCAGAGAAGAGTGGAAGAGTAAAGATTTATCTGTTATTAAATATGTTTGCTGACAAATTCGATTACTTCTGTTAGTCCTTGTTTTGTTTTTAAATTTGTGAAAATAAAGGGTTTATCACCGCGCATTTTTTTTGCATCCCGTTCCATAACATTTAAATCTGCACCGACATAGGGCGCAAGGTCAATTTTGTTAATTACTAATAAATCAGATTTAGTAATTCCCGGCCCACCTTTGCGAGGGATTTTATCACCAGCAGCTACATCAATGACATAAATTGTTAAATCAACTAATTCAGGACTGAATGTAGCTGCTAAATTATCGCCGCCACTTTCTAAAAATACCAAATCTAAATTAGAAAAACGCAGTTCTAACTGTTCAATAGCAGCCAAATTCATCGAAGCATCTTCGCGAATCGCGGTATGGGGACAACCGCCAGTCTCTACACCCAAAATGCGATCGCTTGCTAAAGCCTGAGAACGCACCAAAAATTGTGCATCCTCCTGAGTATATATATCATTCGTCACCACCGCAATCTGATACTGCTCGCGTAACGCCTTACACAAAGCATCTACCAAAGCAGTCTTCCCCGAACCCACAGGGCCAGCAACCCCTACTCGAAATGTGTTGTTTGTCATTTGTCATTTGTCATTTGTCATTTGTCATTTGTCATTGGTCATTTGTCTCCCTTGTCCCCCTTGTCCCATTTCTCCCCACACTCTCCCACACTCTCCCAAACTCCCCAAACTCCCCACACTCCCTCATCCCCCTTGTCCCCCCTCTTCCTCGGCGGTTCATTAACTCCTAAATAACCTGGTATACTGCGTCTCATGCTGCATACTAGCTAAAGATAAGCCCCAAGTACAACAGGCGAGGTCATCATCCTCTAAAGCTAAAATTTGTACCGCTGCAATACTCAGCAATTCCTGTAAATCCAGTAACAACATCTGTCCTGCGGTTTGTCCTAAAGGTATAATTTTTACACCAGCAGTAATTAAATTACTTGCCCAACTATGCAGATATCCTAGTAAAGCAGCTTTGATATCAATTTGCCAATGAGCCGCAGCTATACCAAAAGCGATCGCATAATTGCACGGATTACCAACAGCATTCAGCGTTGCCATGATTTCTGGTTGTAGTTTACCAAGTAACTGGATCAGAGATCGCCCCATTTGCCAGCTAGAGTTGCGTAACTCTTCTGTTTCCCTAGCCGCAGATAACCAGCGATTCCAATAGGTTAAAGCTTCTAAATCATCCATTTTCGCAGATTTATAAGCCCGTAGCATCACCGCAGCCTCTACTCTAATAGCACCATAACGCAGTTGCGAATTTAACCATGCTTGGAGATGTTGCTGATTTGCAATCACACCTTGTTCAACCAGAGTTTCTAAACCTTCAGAATAACTATATGCTCCCACAGGTAAAGCTGGGCTTGTTAACTGTAAAATCGATAAAAAAGAACTATCAGTGAGCGTGATGTCCATAGGCTCCCTGTTCTGGCTGAAATGGTAAAATTTCTTCTTTAATTTCTAGTCCCAGTTGTTCCAACATGGTGCGTAAAACTGAGTCTGTGGATAAGCGTAAATAGTTAATTGTAATTTCTACAGGTACATGACGATTGCCTAAATGGTAAGCTGCCCTGAGTAGTAACTGTGGTGTTTCGGCAAAGACGGTTAATACTGGTTCTGGTTTAGCCGTAATCCTAATTAAATTACTTTGGGTTTCATCTTGGAGAATATCGCCATCTTGCAGCACTGTTCCTCTAGGTAAACGCAAGAATACAACTTTACCATCTTCCGTTTCAAAGCGATGACGACTGCGGGTGCGTTCTTGTGCAGTCAGAGGAAGGATAAAGCTAACTACTGCATCAGGATCGGGCGGTTTACGTTGGGTAAACGTCAACATAATTGATCAACGAAAACTTTTAGGTACTATAGCAGCGATGGGTATTGTTGCGATCGCTCACCTAAAACCATTCCTCTCAACCATCAGCAACCGCGATTCATTTTATCGCTAAATGTATAAAAATTTACATTTAACATAAATTGTGCCTTTACCTATTGTTCTGATAGGATAGCGGCTGGGTAGAAATCAACTACAAAATTATTATCAAACTTTTAGTAAAAATAGTGACAACAACCTTCTACATTTCACGGTTATTGCCACGCACCTAAAACAGTAGCAGAAAAAATCAATGTATTTCCAGACATAGATGAGGATTTTTAACTGTCATCTTTTCTAACTTTGAATTTTGAATACTTCATGAGCTTCAGTACAAGTTTTGAATTTTGAATTGATATTAGCTGGTTGGATCTACTGGAATCAAAAGGTAGGCTGCATGGTCATGAGGTACGTTGGCGCTTTGACCTTCAGGCTTGTCATTTTCAACTGTACTTTTGCTGAGGTTCGCTGCATCTTTACCCTCTCCTAAGAGGAGAGGGCTAGGGAGAGGTAGGAGAGAGGTTTACCAGAGAGGTCTATTTGTGGTGTATTTACAGGAATATGCTGTAATTAATGAAAAATCTGCCAGATTGTTACCCAGCAGATTATCAAGAATTTATGCAAATTTGCCAAGAAATTGATTAGCTAAGCTGTGCTAGCAAAGATTATGGCGCCCAAGGTGCAGCAATCTTGAAGGATGCATCATTGTTATATAAGCTATCAGTAGCTTGGGGGTCAATCCACAATTCATAGTTGCGATGACGAAGATAATAGGTGGGATAGTTGAAAGATGCAAATGACACAGCAGTTGAGTCTGCTAATCCAGCTTTGGGACAAAAAGTAGCATCTGCTTTGAATAAAGCTGTACTATCGTTTTGATTCAATGTGAGACGATAATTTTGATGCCTTAAATAGAAACCTGGATTATTTTTTGACTCAAAAGAAATACACGCAGAATTTGCTAGTCCAGAGACAACATTCCAAGTAGTATTATTTTTCGTCAAGGTATCACTACTACTACTGACTGCTTGGATATAACCCAAAGAATTTGTTTGTCCTATGTAGTTAGATGGAGAATTAAGCGCTTGGAAAGATTGTAAACCACTTAAGTCATCGGTTCCAGGTTTCCAAGGTGTGACGAACTTGAAGGTAGCATCCTGCTTGTATGGGTTATCGCTAGCTTGGGGATCAATCCAAAACTCATAGTTGCGATGGCGCAGATAATAGGTGGGATAGTTGAAAGACGCAAATGATACAGCAGTTGAATCTGCTAATCCGGCTTTGGGACAAAATGTGGCATCTGCTTTGAAAAGTGCTGTATTATCGTTTTGATTTAGCTTGAGACGATAACCTTGATGTCGGAGGAATGCACCCGCAACATTAACTGACTCAAAGGAAATACACTGCTGATTTGCTAACCCTGGTACGATTTTAAATGTTGCACTACTCTTGTCTGTGTCACTACTGTTAGCGTTCACCGTCTTGAGATAAGCCAGTGAGTTAGTTTCGCCAAGGTAGTAAGTAGGATAATTGATTGACTGGATTGACTGTCGCCGATAGAGTGGTACTTGGGCGTTAGGTGGAGGTACAGGGGAAGGATTACCACCTACTTGGATAATTTTGGCTACAGAAGGTACACCAGCAGAGTTGACTAAAAACAGCATATAGTAACCCGGTGGTGCAAGATTAGCGTTGGCGGGTGCTGTCACATTCAATGTGGTTCCCGATGTGCTGAAGGATAGGGGTACTAGACGCTGATCGAAGTTAGTTGCATGGGTAACTGCACCAAGTTTAATCAGATGCACTTTGGCTATACTAGCTGAGGCGGAAGATGTGACAGAGAAGGCTTGTCCATAGTTGAGTGAATCAGGTGCAAAACTGATTGTGGGACGTACAGCTAGCTTACCATCGAGTTGGAACAGATAAGGCGGGGAGAAAATCTCAGCATTCTGTTCATTATGACCTGCTGCACCACAAGGGCCGCACACACCCCCAGCAACGACTACACGACCATCAGGCAATAATAAAGCTGTGGAGTGATATTGGCGCGGTTTAGCCATGCTGGCTAAGGTTTTCCACTGTCCAGTATTTGGGTTCCAGACTTCCGCTGCATACACTGCGGTGTTTAAGTCAAACTGAGATCCCGGTTGTCCATCTTTACCATTGGGGTTAGAGTTACCACCAGTGACTAATACTTGACCGTCAGCAAGAATGGTGAGGTTTTGCTGTCGTCGTCCATAGGTGAGGTCAGTAGTTCGAGATACTAGAGGTTGAGTACCGTTGATATCAATTGTATAGGTACTCTTCGGTGCTGGGCCGCCACCGGCTACGAGGATTTTGCCTTTGGTATACATGGCATAGCTACCGTAATCTCGGAAAATGCCATCACGATCGCCAACAGATGCGATCGCACCTGTACTATTAGTATCGAGGTAGCGTAGGGAACTTTCTGGCCCTGCGTAAAATATCTTACCATTCGGCGCTACCTGCGTCCACGGGAAATAAGATGTGTTATCAATAAAACCTTTCGGTAGTGCAAAGGGAATCTTGGCATTGCTTAAACTCCGCCATGTACCAGATTCAAATATTTCTGGTGTATCCGCATCTGATGGATAAGAGCCACCAGTCACCAGAATGTTACCGTTAGACAGTAAGGTAGAACTGGGATAATATCTCCCAGTATTCATGTTCTGGTACAGTGACCACTGGTTTGTTTGATTGTTAAAGATGTGTGTGGTACTATCTGCAACCCCAACAGTACCAGTGACTGTGAATACTTTACCATCTGGTAACTGGCTATGGGGAGCGCAGAATAATTCCTCTCCCTGTAAGGATTGATTGGAGTTAAGTTCTGTTTTGGTATTGTTAACCGGATTCCAGAGTATAGTTTTGTTGGTTGCACCGCCAAATCCGTTAGCTGTGCTATCCCATGCAAGTACATTACCATCTGGCATCAAGGTTAAATGCACTCCGTAAACTGGCCAGGGATCGACGGCAGACCATGCACCTGTATAATATGCACTGGCTGTAGTTTGGGCATATACGCCATTGCTGACAGCAATTATCAAGGCGATCGCTGCCGCAATTATCGAAAACTTTGATTTAGATTTCATTAAATTGGGATGTTTGTCAGCACCAAGTCAAAGAATGCAATAATTTGCAATCTTTTTAATCCGCAGCGTGATTACCTCACAACTACGAACAGAAAAATACTTTCCTATAGCAGAAATTATCAAATATCAGAGCATCAATCAATTATTAATTGTGTAAAAATACTTAAAGCTTAGGTAAATCCTTCATCCTTTATTGTGTGAAGTTTTGTATTGAATACAAAATCAAATAAATGATGTGCCATTTCTAATTTAGAACAAGGTGGAATTTCTCTTTGTCTCCCTTGTTTATCTAAAAATATCGCTTGATTATTATCGCTGCCAAAACCACTATCAGTTTTATCGATGGGATTGGCAACAATCGCATCTAATTTTTTATTTTGTAATTTTTCTAAAGCAGGCGTTACAATATCCCCAGTTTGAGCAGCAAATCCAATTAAAAGTTGATGTGGTTGCTTGATTTTTGCTAGCTCACTGACAATATCTGGTACAGATTCTAAAGGTAAAGATTGGGGAAGCGATCGCTTGGGTAATTTCTCGGTACTATAATCTCTAGGCTTAACATCCGCCACAGCTGCGGACATGACTATTACATCTGCACTTGCTAAATATTCCTGCATCACTTGCTGCATTTGTTCTGCATTCATCACGGGAATTGCTTGCACTCCTAAAGGCACATCCCAACTAGCAACCCCATGTACTAAGGTAACGTTTGCACCTCGGTGGAGTGCTGCTTGTGCTAAAGCTAGTCCCATTTTACCTGTGGAAGGATTGCCGATAAACCGCACGGGGTCAAGATACTCTCGCGTTCCCCCAGCGCTAATTAATACTCGTTTCCCAGCTAAATCTCTTTTACCACCCGTGTGCAATAACGATTGAATATAACTTAAAATCTCTGGAGGTTCTGCCATTCTCCCAGCACCCACGCGATCGCACGCTAATAATCCCGATGCCGTACCTATACCATGATATCGGCTATCTGTCAATAACTGCTGCCAATTTCGCTGGACTGCAACCTGTTCCCACATATCTGTGTTCATTGCTGGTGCTAGCAGCACAGGACAAGTAGAAGCTAGTACAGTATTCGTGAGTAAATTATCCGCCATCCCATAAGTTAACTTGGCTAATGTATTGGCAGTTAAAGGAGCAATTACCAATAAATCTGCCCATTCACCCAATTCGATATGCAAAGGACGAGAGTGAATAGGTTGCCAAAACATATCATCCGTATAGGCGGGATGACGGGAAAGGGTGGCTAAAGTTAGGGGTGTGATAAATGCTTGCGCTGAATTAGTGAGAATTACACGCACCTCTACCCCAGTTTTAAACAGCCGCGAAACTAGTTCACAGACTTTATAGGCGGCGATACCGCCGCCTACACCGATTAAAACCCTAGATAATTTTGGATTCAGCATGAGCGATCAAGGATGAGAAAATAAGATTAAAGTACTTTCATCCTTCATCGTTCTCACTTCATCCTTCATCTAAGCTTCATCGTATGGTTCCAAGTCTAAGAGGTGGATATAGGGTTCAACTAATTCCGGACGCTGAAATGCGATCGCTCGCAGTAGATGCCAATCATTCAAACCCTCAAAAGCATTGCTATAATTATCCATCTCCAGACGTGTAGCTAACTCTTCAACATCTGTCACAGTCATGGCAGCAATTTCTTTTTTGGAAATGCTTAGAGTTTTCATAATGCTTGCCCCTCCCTATTGCAGCATTCGCACCCAGCATGGGTCGGGTTGTGCTTTTCACGGCCACCCAATATATCTTACTCATTAGATGGTGTGGATTTTGTAAAAATTTTCCTTATTTCTACGTTATTTTGTAAAAAAATTGCAACCAAAGCTACTCAATTGCCTTGACTACAAAATTCCGTAGCAGGTCTAACATTTGTAAACCGATTTCATGACCCATGTCAAATTCCTGGTATTCTAACGGAACTCCCAAGGCTTCTAAGGTATTTTTTGCTCTCACCGCAGCGGATAATGGAACAACTTCATCTTGTCTACCATGAGTAATCAATGTTGGTGGAAAAGTATCTTGTGCAGCCTTTCCAGCTTCAGGATGCAAATAACCACTCATCGCCACTAAACCGGCTAGAGGTAAGTTTAATCCTACATCTAAAGTCATTGCCGCTCCTTGGGAAAAACCACTCAACACTGTCCGTGATAAAGGTACACCCGTGACATCTTCCAAAGATAGCAACCAATCTGTGAGTAATTGCCGGCTTTCGGTTAACCCTTGATACATATTTTCTGTTCTCAGGTCATACCATGCCCTACCTGTGGCAGCATAAGGATAAGGGTAAGGCGCATTCGGAAATACAAACTGATAATCTGGCAAATCAAAAAAAGGCAATAAACCTGCTACATCATCAGCGCTAGCACCCCAACCGTGTAAAGTTACGATTAAGCCAGATGGTGCTTGTTCTGTTTCTGGGGGAACGGAAATAAATTCTAAAGTTTGAGTCATTTGTTGGTGGTCAGTAGACAAGAATAAATAATCAAGGACAATCCTAATCAAAAGTAGGTAATGGCAATAGGATAAATTTCACATTTTTTTTTAGTGTTGTACATGACTTGTAAAATATTCTTCTGCCTTTATTCGTTGATACCAAAGGAGACTGGGGAATTATGGCACGTTTGGCTTTGCTGAGTGTATCCAATAAAACTGGTTTAATTGACCTTGCTCGTAGCTTAGTTGAAGAATTTAACTTTGATTTAATTAGCAGTGGAGGCACAGCTAAAGCAATCAAAGATGCGGGAATACCAGTTACAAAAGTCTCTGATTATACAGGTTCACCGGAAATTTTAGGCGGTCGAGTTAAAACCTTACATCCCCGGATTCATGGCGGGATTTTAGCCCGAAAGGATTTTCCCCAAGATATTACTGATTTAGAAAATAACCAAATTCGTGCGATTGATTTAGTAGTCGTCAATCTTTATCCGTTTGAAGAAACTATTGCTAAACCAGGGGTGACTTTACCGGAAGCGATTGAACAAATTGATATTGGTGGCCCAGCGATGTTAAGGGCTGCATCAAAGAACTTTGCTCATTTGACAGTGTTATGCGATCCCGCCCAATATGATGAATATTTAGAGGAATTACGCCAAAATGACGGGGAAGCATCCCTAGAGTTTCGCCAAAAGTCAGCTTTAAAAGGATTTTTACATACTGCTAGCTACGACCAAGCGATCGCATCTTACCTCATCGCCGCCCAAAATGATGAATCTGCTTTACCGCAGCAATACAGCCTTGTTGGGAAACAATTGCAATCTCTGCGTTATGGTGAAAATCCCCATCAAAGCGCTGCTTGGTATGAAAGTGGAAATACACCCACCGGCTGGGCGGCTGCAAGTAAGCTGCAAGGAAAAGAACTAAGTTACAATAACTTAGTTGATTTAGAAGCAGCACGGCGAATCATTACTGAATTTACAGATACCCCCGCTGCTGCAATTCTCAAACATACAAATCCCTGCGGTGTGGCTTTGGGAGATACCCTCAAAGAAGCTTATGAAAAGGCTTTTAATGCTGATGCTGTTTCCGCTTTTGGGGGAATTGTCGCCCTTAATCGTCCGATTGATGAAGCTACAGCCAGTGAGTTAACCAAAACCTTCTTAGAATGTGTGGTAGCACCTGGTTGTGAAGGCGATGCCCAAGCAATTCTCGCAGCTAAATCCAAAGTCAGAGTTTTAATTTTACCAGATTTGAGCAGTGGTCCCAAAGAAACAGTCAAAGCGATCGCCGGTGGTTTTCTCATCCAAGCTGCTGATGATGTCATTGCTGACACGAGTCAATGGAAAGTTGTCACCGAACGTCAACCCACCGACAGCGAATTAGCCGAATTGCTATTTGCTTGGAAAGTTTGCAAACATGTCAAATCAAATGCCATTGTGATCAGCCGCGATCGCGCTACTCTGGGAGTAGGTGCCGGACAAATGAACCGTGTCGGTTCAGCTAAAATCGCCCTGGAACAAGCTGGTGAGAAAGCTCAAGGCGCGTTTCTTGCTAGCGATGGCTTCTTTCCCTTCGATGACACCGTTAGAACAGCCGCATCTGCGGGAATTACTGCCATTGTCCAACCAGGAGGAAGCCTGCGCGATCAAGATTCCATCAAAGCTGCCAATGAATTAGGGCTAGTAATGGTGCTAACAGGACTAAGACATTTTTTACACTAAAATTGTGCCCGTGTCTAGTACACTTTATAAACTGTCACTAAAAATACTTGTAAATTCTTGGGACAAGTGATATGTTTTAGTAGTGTGTGAGGAGCAAGTTAAAGATAAAAAACGCCTGGGGTGGAAACACGGCAACACTCCCAGGCGTTTTTTAATGGGCTTATTACTTTTGACTGTTGACTTCTGGACAACTGACAACTGACAAAACCTAACTTTGATCGAGAACATCAATTCTCGCTGTGCCAACGGGGATATCTCCTTGTAATCCTACCCGTTGCGCAGTCACTCCATAAAGTAGCGTTCTCGCGGCGGGAATTCTGGTTTTTACGCCTGTAAACTGCACTTCTATAAAACCACCGGTGGCGACAGGTTGATCGAATGCGATCATCAAACGTTCCTTAGTAATCTGTGTCTTAGCTGCAATTTCTCTACCGAATTGATCATGAATCTGAACTCGATCAAAACGTTCCATTTGGTAGGGGAGAGTAATCATTAAATTTTGTACAGACATCCCATCTACTGCCACCCTAATAAAGTGTGTACCATTAAATACACCAGCGTCAGTTATATGGGGAACGTTAATTGTAGATGCTATTTGAGATGGTTGTTGTGTGTTTAGCTGTTCAGATTTGGCAGGTGAAGCGATCGCGCTAGCAGATGTGGTAAGTATTAAAGCAGATAAAGCACCAAAAATAAATCTTTTCATAATCAATACCTATTTTTTGGGTGAACCATTGGCTCAATGTCGTTTAAGAGCCTGTAACTAATAGATTGATTGATGACGATGAGATATAACTGACGAATAAATTAGATTATTCTGAGATTTGAATATTAGTTTTCTCAGTTACAGCAGTTTCCAAGTAATTGAACCACAGATCCTTTCGTAGGGGCACGGCACCAGTCATACGTGTCAACTTAACGTGAAACCCTTACCAAGACGTGATGAGCGAATTCTCTCACTTAACATCATGATCCGCGTCACCCCACCCCGGCTTTGCTGACGCAAAACCTCCCCTCCCCGTTTACGGGGAGGGGATTGAGGGGTGGGGTAAAATGCCTGTGGGATAAGCCTTTTAACTTAAGTTGACACCAATGGGTACCAGTAAGATTATTGTTTGTACCAGAAGATTGTAGATGCTGTGCCCCTACCACTTGAAAAAGGCTGTAAGATTTTATTAGCATGAAACCCCCTTGTGGCGAAAGAAAGACAGTTTTCTCATCAAAAGCTCTAACTCTATTCAGGAAAAACTCATTTTTCTGGATAATCTAACGATTACAGTAAAGTTATTTTTATTCTGAGATTAGCTGCTTGAGGGGAAAAATATGACAGCACATATCCTGGTAGTGGAAGATGAAGTTAAACTAGCGCGATTTGTGGAATTGGAATTAACTAGCGAAGGATATCAGGTAAGTGTAGCCCATGATGGGATTGAAGGTTTGACTTTAGCGCGAGACTCATCGCCAGATTTAGCGGTGCTGGATTGGATGCTACCGGGACTTTCGGGTTTAGAAATTTGTCGCCGTCTGCGTGCCACTGGTAACTCCATTCCCGTGATATTATTGACAGCAAAAGATGAAGTAAGCGATCGCGTGGCTGGTTTAGATGCAGGTGCTGATGATTATGTAGTCAAACCCTTCAGCATTGAGGAACTGTTAGCCAGAATCCGCGCCCATCTCCGTCGCACTCAAGAACCAGATGAGGATGTTTTACACTTTGAAGACTTAAGTTTAAATCGTCGCACTCGTCAAGTATTTCGGGGTAAACGCGCCATTGAATTGACAGCAAAAGAGTTTGATTTATTAGAATACCTGCTGAGTCATCCCCGCCAAGTATTTACTAGAGACCAAATTTTAGAGAAAGTTTGGGGTTATGATTTCATGGGCGATTCTAATATTATCGAAGTTTACATCCGTTACCTGCGTTTGAAGTTAGAAGAAAATCACGAGAAACGCTTAGTTCATACAGTGCGTGGCGTCGGTTACGCACTGCGGGAGTAGCATTTGGTTTCTTTGTGGCTACTGAAACGCAAGTCAGCTTAGAGAAAAAATAGTATCCCAGTTCATACAAATTTTAAAAAGAATGTGAGCCAATAATTTAACTTCACTATTCCAGCGTGTTCATGCTTAAAGGGGAGTTGTGTAAATTCAATTCCACAAATGTATGTTCTATTTGCCTATGTGATTTTTAACTATGGAACCAGTCTTCAAAATTGCATCTGTTTCCAGCATAGAAACACTTCTCAAGTTAATGAGTGAATTCTATGCACACGAACAATTATCCTTTGATGAGCAGGCTGCAAGTTCAGCTTTAAAACTGATTTTGAATAATGATTTGTATGGACAAATCCACCTGATCCATTTAGACAACAATATCGTTGGCTATCTAGTTGTAACATTTGGTTTTAGTTTAGAATATCTTGGGCGTGATGCTTTCATCGATGAATTATATATTCAGGAGAAGTATCGAGGACAAGGGATAGGAAAGCAGAGTTTACAATTGGCTGAGAAAATTTGCCGAGAGCAAAATATTCAAGCGCTACATTTAGAGGTAGAACGGGAAAATATACATGCTCAGACTGTGTATCGCAAAGCAGGATTTGTTAATAGCGATCGCTATCTGCTGACAAAATGGTTATAAACCTTGTCTCCTGGTTATTTGGTGCGGTTGAAGATTGCGATCGCTTGGTAGCAATTAAATTTTCCATGATTCTGGATTAACAATAACTTGTATTTATGTATTTGAAAAAGAAGAGTATTTGTTCTTATCTAGCGAAATGCATAGAGTATAAGTAGCAGCTTGATATATATGAATGGATGGGTGTATTAGTATGTTTGAACATTTAAGGGAAATACATTATCAACAAGGGTGTCGCGATCGCGATGCTGGGTTATTACCTCAAATGCAGGGTTCGGTTTATTTGGAAGCTTACCTCAAGGGAAGACCAGAAGGTTTAGATGGTATTATCCAATACTTTCCTTCTGTTGAAGCGTATATGAAATGGAAATTTAAAGATTTAGGACATTCAGTGTCTTGAGACTGGCGATTGCGGATAAGGGAGACAAGGGGGACAAGGGAGACAAGGGGGACAAATGACAAATGACAAATGACCAATGACCAATGACTATTTTAGGAATACGCTAACATACCATTGTATAAATAACAGTGGTTAAACCGCGTAAATGTATGGATATTGCTTTAATTGTTAAATTTCTTGCGCCTTGTCTGCCATTTCTGTTGAATGTGGGTAATAAAGCCGTAGAAGGTGCATCGCAGAAAGTTGGTGAGGATGGGTGGAATAAAGCAAAAGCTATTTGGGCTAAGTTGCTACCCAAGGTAGAGGCGAAGGAAGCAGCGAAAGAAGCGGCGGCGGATGTGGCGCAAAATCCAGAGGATGAGGATTTACAAGCCAGCTTGCGAGTGCAAATCAAGAAGATTTTGGATGCGGATACAGCACTTGCAGAGGAAATAGCCAAGATTTGGCAAGAAACAAAATCTGCTGACGGTTCGGTTAGTCTTAACGCTCAATCTTACGATGAAAGTATACAGATTAATAAAGCAGGTGGTGTTGATAACTCAACCTATGACTTTAGGAGGTACGACAACCCAAAGTAATTAATATTATTACTGCTGAACAGCAGGAAATATTAGCTTTATTAGAAAGCAGTACCAAGGTAGAATCGCCTGGGGTTCTCAAAGCTGGGAACCCACAGAAAAGTTTGGCTTATTGGCAAGGACGAAAAACCGAAATTGTCCAAATACAGCAATGGTTAACTGATGAAAATACCTTTTTAATTGGCATAGAAGGTATCGGTGGCGCGGGTAAATCGATGCTGGCGGCGAAAATTTATGAAGAAATTGCAGGTTTCCCCAAGCGTTTTTGGGCTGATGTGAGTAATGGGGCAAGTTTTAGCGATTTAGCCCGTCAAGTACTCAGTGAATTTGGCTTTCCGGTTCCAGAAGAAGAAGCGCAGTTAGTAGAAGCGCTGGTGAGGTGTTTACGCAGTGGTGAATTTTTACTAATTATTGACAACCTGGAGAGTTTATTACAACCTAATAGACAATGGGGAAGTCTATTCTACGACGAATTTTTCAACGATTGGGTTGAATTTGGCGGTAATAGTAAGGTAATAGTTACCACTAGAGAAAGACCAGAATTAAAAGGTTTTGAGTGGCTACCTTTGAAAGGGTTGCTAGTAGATGAAGGGGTAGCACTGTTAACAGAATTAGGCATTCGGGGAGATTTAGCGGAGTTTGTTGAATTGGTAGATGGACATCCCCTGCTGTTGCGATTGGTAGGTGATTTATTAAAAGAAGAATATCCCCAAGACCCAGATTTAAAAAGATTAGCAGATTTAGGGTTAGGCAATTTGCGTCAGTTGTTGACAGATCCTCAAGTAGTAGGCGTACATCGCCGGGAAAATGTGGGGATGGTGTTGGTGTTAGATGCCAGTTTTAATAGATTGAATGAGTTACAAAAGGCTTTATTGCTGAATATTAGTGTTTATCGTGGTGCGGTTGATAGTGCAGCAGCCGTGGCGGTGTTGCCAGGAAATTCAGCCGCAGAGATTGAGGGAGAATTGAGGAATATTGTTAAGCGTTCTTTGTTGGTAGAAAAACTCAATGGTAAGCGGCGGTTTGAGTTTCAGCCTGTGGTGTTGGAATATGTGCGGTATAAGGCTGGTAATCAAACAGAGGCGCATCAACAAGCCATTGATTATTATCGCTCAATTGCTAAAAAAAAGCCTTGGAAAACAAAAGATGATGTAAAAGAATACTTAGAAATCTTTCATCACTTTTATCAGTTGCAAGATTATGACTCTGCCTTTGATACGCTTTGGATTTGCGATGATTTTTTAACCTTGCGGGGTTATTATGCATACCAAGTAGAATTATATGGGCAGTTGGTAAGTAAATGGGAAGAAATTGGGGATAAAGAAAATTGGAATTATGATGCTTCTCTCACTTTATTGGGTAATGCTTACAACTCCCTTGGACAGTACCCACAGGCGATTAATTTCCATCAGCAGTCTTTGGAAATAGCTAGAGACAGA
>NZ_CAWNLA010000001.1:2624790-3696275 GCF_963875285.1 Calothrix sp. NIES-2100 | reverse complement strand
GGCGATCGCTATGGCGAAGGTAAATCCTTAATGGGTTTGGGTAATGTTTACTTATTCCTGGGAGAGTACCAAAGGGCGATTGAGTTCTACCAGCAGTCTTTGGACATATCTAAAGAAATTGGCGATATTCGAGGAGAAGCAAATACCTGGTTTAATTTAGGTGAAGTATTAGAAAACGTCAATCGAGAATCAGACGCGCTGGGTGCTTATCGCAATGCGCGTGAACTATATCAGACAATGGGACTTGATGCTGATGTGCAAGATTGCAACGATAAAATTGAGCGTCTTTCGCAACCAAAAGCACCTGTAGGTTCTCGGCGTGGGTTTTGGGGGTGGTGGCGGCGGTTGTGGCGTTGGGTTCGTGCTTGGTTTCGGCGGTGAAAAAGATATACGCTATAATCACTTGCAAGATTTCATAGAATTACTATGACAACTCCATTGCTGCCAACGCTTCATAATTTACCTCCTACCTTACTTTTAGAAGGTGCAATCAGCATTGAGTTGCAAGAGGGAATACCTATATTTAGAGCTTCTAATATTATCCAAAATCGCATTGCAGCTTTACTAACCAAACAGCAAAATTCTTCACTCAATTCCGAAGAAGAACAAGAACTAGATGGCTACGAAGAAATTGATGATTACTTGAGTTTTCTCAATCGTGTAGCTAGAAATCTTGTGTAAAATCCCGATAATCAAACAGTGTTAATACCAATTTAATGTGAAGTTGCACATATCTAGATCCCCCTAAATCCCCCTTAAAAAGGGGGACTTTAATAACTTTTACCCCCTGTTTTAAAGCTACGGTGTACACACATCTTTCTGCTAAGTGCAAAATGTGGTTTGATTCTTTTCCCCCCTTTTTTAAGGGGGGTTAGGGGGGATCAAAACGTTGTGGAGCTAGGTTATAAGACTTGTATGGCTACAGTGAACACACATATTTGTGCTAAGTGCAAAATGTGGTTTGATCCCCCTAAATCCCCCTTTTCAAGGGGGACTTTGATTCTTTCCCCCCCTTTTTTAAGGGGGGTTAGGGGGGATCAAAACGTTGTGGGGCTAGGTTATAAAACTTGTCTATACACCGTAGCCTTACAAAGGAAGGACTTTAAGAAAGTTTCTCTTTAAAAATGAGGTTTAGGGGTGATTAAACCCTGTATCTGCACACACACGCTATCAAACTGATTTAAAACTTGACTATTTGTAAACCTAATAATCTTTAAACCATAGCCTTCTAGAATTCTTGTTCTCTCCATATCATATTCCTGACTTTCATCTGTAAAATGGCTATCCCCATCAATTTCAATCACTAGTTGTAAAGTAGGACAATAAAAATCAACTATAAAATGATTAATTGGTCGTTGCCTTAAAACCCGAAATTGAAAATTCCTCAAATACTCATACCACAGCTTTCTTTCTGCGGGTGTCATATTTTTGCGAAGTTCTTTTGCTCTTTCTATCAGCTTTGGATTATAAGGTAAATAAAAATCGCTACTTTTAAGATTGTTTGTCATAGTCTATAGTGTTTATCTCTGTATAGCAATTTTTTATGAGGCTGCATAGAATTCGATCCCCCCAACCCCCCTTAAAAAGGGGGGCTAAAAGAGTCTTGAAGTCCCCCTTTTTAAGGGGAGCCACTGCGCCCTTGCGGTTTCCCGACTTGTAGCAAGTGGCGTGGATTTAGGGGGATCGAGAAATTTAGAAGGCGAAACGAGTAGTTTGAAAACACGCCCTAGTCTTTGCTAGTAGGTGTAACCGTGGTTTGACGCTCAGGACGTTTGCGTAGGCGTAGCCCGTCGTAGACATCGCTTTTGCGAGTACCTCCAGCCATTTGATATTCGTGGCTATTGTTACCGAATTTATAAGCAATACCACCCAAGATTTTCTGAGAATAGTCTGCTAAATCTTTTTCATCTTCGATAATCTGGGTTAATAAATTATCGATAGTGGAGAGTGTGCGATTGTATGTTTTTAGAGATTGTCGCAGTTTTTCAATTTTTTTAGTATAATTTTGGACTGTCAACCCTTCTCCTACATCTAGGCTGGAATTAATAGATTCAATACTAGCTAGACGTTTTTCAGCGTTGCTCAGAATACGTGAACTACGTTTAATTCTTGCCATAATTTGCACCCTATTGCCAAATTTTTGCTAAATCTATATTGGACAATGGTTGCAAAATTTGTCATACGTAAAATTGTTGATTTTTCGGAAAAACACCAAAATTTCAGTAATTTATCCCAATTTATAATTACAAAACTCTAAAAGCCGCTAATTTCTAGGGTTTAAATCTGTTGGCAAATTTTAAACCACCAGTCTGTTAGTGTTAACCTCAAGGCGAAATTTACTACAGACTACGCGAAACACGGAAACGTCAACCCTGAAGTTGATTCCGGGTACGCGAAACACGGAAACGTCAACCCTGAAGTTGATTCCGGGAACCCTGAAGTTGATTCTGGGTACGCGAAACACGGAAACGTCAACCCTGAAGTTGATTCCGGGAACCCTGAAGTTGATTCTGGGTACGCGAAACACGGAAACGTCAACCCTGAAGTTGATTCCGGGAACCCTGAAGTTGATTCCAGTAAAACAACACAGAAAAACTTATCAAAATGTACTAAGCTCTGAAACAAAAGAACATAATTTTGTTTATTCCTGCCGACTTACTTAGTTATCATTTTACATATCGTCATTCCGACCGATTTCTCTCTCCAAAATTTCCTTGATGACTTCTGGAATTTCTTTGTTCAGTTCTACAGCTTGCTGTTTTAATTTTTCGTATATACTAATATCTTCTCCCTGCCAAATTAGATCTACTCTTCTTACTTGTCGCATGGCTATATGTGTATAGTTTTCAGGATAAGCCCAGTAACAAGATAAACAGATAGACTTATCTTTAAGATTATTCCAGTTTTGACAATGCTCACATGACCAAGATTTTGCTCGGTTGGCAGAACCACAAAGCAGCATAAAGTATTCAGGTAAAAGTTCCGGTTCCCCATCCACTTCAAAAGGAACACGGTGATCAATCTGTAATTCACGCTCATCTACTTCTTCTAAATAAATAAAGCATTTACAGCCATATCTTTTAATTAATTCGTCTTTCAATTGTTTTGATAGACCAGTTCTACCAGAGAAACGAGAGAATCTAGCTTTACTAATATCGCCAAATTTATAAGCAGCGATTCTTCTACCATCGCTTCCTGTAACACGGAAAGTTTCTAGAGGAATTCCATGTTCTCTCACATCTCTTGCTGCTCTTGGAGGATGATTATAGCCGTATGTATTCTTGAGTTCTTCTGTAGTTACGAAACCATGTTGCAAAATGTGATCAATAACAGCTTTTGGTCTTTTGGCAGTCACAGATTGACAAAGTTGAATGAAATCATCAGGTAGCTGCTGAGAACTGTCCATGCTTCTCCAACACCATAAGCTGTTTGTATGACTTGGTAATATAGCTTTCTATTTCTGACTTTTGATGACGAATTAAAGCTGGTGATAAATACAAAAACTCTATCGTTATTTCCTCTTTACCTAAGAGTGTTGCTTGGGATGATCGCCCAACTTCAATTTCTATCTTTCTCAGACCTAATTCTTCTGGTAAAGTGTTACCGAAAGTTTTATTTCCTCGTTTGCCATCATAACTAACTGCAAACGCGACTCTTTTGCGATTTAAATCTTCAAGAGCTAAAACGAAATCATCAAAACTTACTCCAGCCAAATATCTTGTATCTCTATTGCCACACACACCTTGATAAGGTGGATCTAAATAGACAAAATCACTTTGTTTAACTGTATATAAAACTTCTCTATAATCTAAACAGGTAAATCTACACTTATTTTTTAGCAGATGAGAAATACCCTCTATATTTTTTCTCATTCTGTCAGGCTGAGTTCCCTTTCGCCTTTTATCAGGGCTTTGATTGAAAAAACCTTCAGAGTTATATCGAACAGACCCTTTAACACATCGAGCCAACAGATAGAGAAAAATTTGAGGGTCATTAGTGGTATTAAACTGATCTCTGGCTTGATAGTAATGTTCTAATGAATTACTATGCTGCTCATTCCAGATATTTGCATAAGCATTTGCTATTTTTTCAGGATTTTCTACGATTAATTCTAATAACTTAATTAAGGGTTGATTTAAATCATTGAGCCAAAAGTTTTGAGTACTTTTTTGAGCAGAGGCAGCAATACTAATTGCGGCAGTTCCGGCAAATGGCTCTACTAATCTATCTACAGTTTTAGGCAGAAATTTGAGAATATCTGATGCAAGGTTTCTTTTACTACCTTGATATTGCACCAGATGTGGGAGGCTTACCATTTTAAGTAAAGAACAAATTATTTTAATAAGCTTATCATAAGCCTTAAGTATATGTAGTCACCCCACCCCCAACCCCCTCCCCGCAAGCGAGGAGGGGGCTATGATGTACCTCATGTGATGAGGAAATCCTATAATAGGTTTTTACCCATTACCTATTACCCATTACCCTTTACCTATTTGCCAAATATTGATACATCAGCCAACGCGCATCTACTTCGGCTTGCGCTTGTTCTAGGAGTTGTTTGGCAACTTCTGGCTTACTTTTGGTGAGCATTTTGAAGCGATTTTCTTGATACATTGATTGCTCTACCGATTGCTTAGGCGATCGCATATCCAATTGCAGTGGATTCTTACCATCTTTTTGCAACTCAGGATTATACCGATACAGCAACCACCTTCCTGATTCTATCAGAGATTTTTGATGATTCATGCCTGTGGTCATGTTAATTCCGTGGGCGATGCAATGGCTGTAAGCAATAATCAATGATGGGCCGTTGAAGGCTTCGGCTTCTAAAAATGCTCTCAGGGTATGTTCATCTCTTGCACCTAAGGCTACACTGGCTACGTAGACATTTCCGTAGGTCATGGCGATTAAACCTAGGTCTTTTTTCGGCGCAGGCTTACCACTGGCGGCAAATTTGGCGACGGCTGCTTTGGGGGTGGCTTTGGATGATTGTCCGCCTGTGTTGGAATATACTTCTGTATCCATGACCAAGATATTCACATTGCGACCACTGGCTAAAACATGATCGATACCGCCAAAGTCAATATCATACGCCCAGCCGTCACCGCCGACAATCCAAACGCTTTTTCTGACTAGGTAATCTGCAAGGGCTTTGAGGGTTTGGATTTGAGATTTGCGACTTGAGTCTGTTTCAGTTGTGAGAATTTTATCTAACTTTTGTTGCAACAACTCTACTCGTTCCCGTTGTTCCCAGATGTCGGCTTCGGTGTGTTGCGTAGCGTTGAGGATGGGGTGAATTAGGTTATCGTCGATTTCTCCGCTGAATTTTTGCAGTAATTCGGCTGCAAATTCGGCTTGTTTATCTAAAGAGAGGCGGAAACCAAAACCAAATTCGGCGTTATCTTCAAATAAACTATTAGACCATGCTGGGCCTCTTCCTTGGGCGTTGGTTGTCCAAGGAGTTGTGGGTAAATTTCCGCCGTAGATGGAAGAACAACCGGTAGCATTGGCAATAACTGAGCGATCGCCAAACAATTGTGTCAATAATTTTAAATAGGGTGTCTCTCCACAACCAGCACAAGCACCGGAAAATTCAAATAATGGTTCTTGCAGTTGTTGTTGGCGAATTTGGTTGAGTTTGAGTTGTCTGCGGTCGGGATTGGGTAAATTTAAGAAAAAATCCCAGTTTTTGCGCTCTTGTTCCCTTAATGGTAGCTGCTGTGCCATGTTAATGGCTTTTTTCAATGGCTCAGTTTTATTTTTGGCTGGGCAGACATTTACACAAATAGCGCAGCCTGTACAATCTTCTGGGGCTACCTGGATGGTAAATTTCTGATTGGCGAAGTCCCTATCTTTGGCATCAACTGACTTAAAGCTGGCTGGTGCATTAACTAAATCACTTGGTTGATAAGCCTTGGCGCGGATGGCGCTGTGCGGACAAACCATCACACATTTACTACATTGAACGCAGACATCTTCATCCCATACAGGAATTTCTTCGGCGACGTTACGCTTTTCCCATTTGGTTGTACCTGTGGGGAATGTACCGTCAGCTGGTAGGCTACTTACAGGTAAATCATCACCTTCCCAGATCATGATTTTACCCAGAACTTCGCGGATAAATTCTGGGGCGTTATCAAGCTGTGTATTTTCGTTTTGGGATTTGGGCTGCTGAATGGTTTGGGGGATGTCTACTTTATGTAGGTTAGCCAGGGTGTTATCTACGGCTTGCAAATTCATGCGCACAACTTCTGCGCCTTTTTTACCGTAGGTTTTTTCAATGGCTTGCTTAATTTTGGCGATCGCTTCTGCTTGTGGTAAAACATTAGCTAAGGCAAAGAAGCACACCTGCATAATTGTGTTAATTCTACCGCCCATACCGCTACTACGGGCAACTTGGTTAGCATTAATCACATATAATTTCAGGTGCTTATCGATAATTTGCTGCTGTACCTTCACCGGTAACTGTTTCCACACCGTATCCGCATCGTATGGACTATTAACTAAAATCGTCGCCCCCGGAATCGCCGCTTTGAGAATGTCAATATTTTCTAAAAATCCCCAATGATGACAACCAATAAAGTTGGCTTTGTCAATTAGGTAAGTTGAGCGAATTGGCTGGAGTCCAAAGCGCAGGTGAGAAACCGTCATTGAGCCAGATTTTTTCGAGTCGTAGACAAAGTAGCCTTGGGCGTAGTTGTCTGTTTCCTCACCAATAATTTTGATAGAGTTTTTGTTAGCGCCGACTGTTCCATCAGAGCCTAAGCCGTAGAACATCGCCCGGACAACGCTATCAGGTTCGGTGGAGAAGTTCGGGTCAAAGTTCAGGGATGTATGGCTAACATCGTCATTAATACCGATAGTAAAGTGATTTTTCGGCGTAGGTAAGGCGAGGTTATCGAAAATCCCCTTCACCATCGCCGGGGTGAATTCTTTTGAGGATAAACCGTAGCGCCCGCCGATGATTTTGGGAGAGGGTGAGGAAGACACGGAGAAAGGGAGACGCGGGGACGCGGAGAAATTAATCTCCGCGTCCTGAAGTCCCCGCGTCCCCCTGTCATTTCCCCATCCCTCATGAATTGCAGCTACCACATCTAAATATAAGGGTTCGCCGGCGCTACCTGGTTCTTTAGTGCGGTCGAGGACAGCGATCGCTTGTACAGTATTAGGTAAGACTGCTACAAATCTTGCGATATCGAAGGGGCGATAAAGTCTGACTTTTACCACACCGACTTTTTCGCCTTGGTTGTTGAGGTAATCTACGGTTTCATGGACGGTTTCACAGCCGGAACCCATGATGACAATGACACGTTCGGCATCCGGTGCGCCATGATATTCATATATTTGATAATACCTGCCCGTGCGATCGCCAAATTGATCCATCAGCCGTTGCACAATGGCGGGGGTGGCGCTGTAATAAGGGTTAGCACCTTCACGAGATTGGAAGTAAATATCGGGGTTTTGGGCTGTACCCCTGAGTACTGGACGGTCTGGAGTCAGGGCGCGGCTGCGGTGAGCTAAAATGAGATCGTCGTTGATGAGCGATCGCAAATCATCATCTGAGAGTAATTTTACTTTCTGCACTTCATGGGAGGTACGAAACCCATCAAAAAAGTGCATAAACGGAACTCGCGCCTCTAACGTCGCAGCATAGGAAATCAGCGCAAAATCGAGATTTTCCTGCACCGAAGCCGAACACAGCATAGCAAAACCTGTCGCCCGTGATGCCATCACATCACTATGATCGCCGAAAATAGACAAAGCGTGGGTAGCTAACGAACGTGCAGCAACGTGAATTGTCGTACTTGTTAATTCCCCAGCGATTTTGTAGAGATTGGGGATCATTAACAATAAACCTTGGGATGCTGTGAAAGTTGTACTCAGGGAACCCGTTTGTAACGCCCCATGTACAGCACCAGCAGCGCCACCTTCACTTTGCATCTGCACCACACTGGGAACCGTACCCCAAAAGTTAGGACGATTTTCCGCCGCCCAAGCATCAGCCCATTCACCCATTGTTGAGGAGGGGGTGATAGGATAAATCGCAATTACTTCATTTAATTTGTAAGCAATCCGGGAAACAGCCTCATTCCCGTCGATAGTAGCAAAGGTTTTGTTCATCATTGACTCCTGCTTTGTCAGCCAGATGCGAAGATATTCTCATTGCTCTGTAGAAGGGCATAAACACACTTTAAGAGTCCATTATTTTGGACTCTTTACTTCCAAGCATTTCCAACTAGGTTTTATTTATAACTGCCTGCTACTCAAAATTAGATAAATGCCTGGATAGAAGAATTAGAGTTAAGGAATACCAGGTAATAAAATTTTTCAATATTCACTTTTAAAGAACTATTTTCTGCCTAAATTTCCATCATACTTTATCAACTAAATAAGTCTGAAGTATCAAAGATAAAGGATGAAAAATCAGTACATGAAGCACTTATACTGAGGAAAAACTTAAAACTTGTCAATATTTCCACCCTATCTCTTTATGGATAGTTAATTTCATACTTCATACTTCATCCTTCATCTCTAATTCTTGTATTATTATCCCACAAGCTATTCTGTGTAAATTTATATATATTAATCCTGTACTCAAGAGGCTCAAAACCCTTGGGCTATGCATTTCCGGCAAATTATTGATGATTTAGGGGGTAGAGGTTCGAGAATTAATCAGATAACTTTCGGAGTGGGCGCTGCTCAGACATCCTCTAAAGACAGCACCATTAACTTATGCTTAAAAGCATTCTATTTTTTTCTCATCTAAGTATCCTTTTGTTGGGCTGTAGACATCAATGAATTGGCCTTAGGGAACTCCAAAAAATAAATTATGCCAAATTGTAGGGGCGGGGTTACCCATCATTGGTGTCAACTTAACATGAAACCCTTGCCAAGATGTGATTTGATACAAAATCACGTACCACCAATATCCGCGCTACCCCACCCCAGTTTTGCTGACGCAAAACGTCCCCTCCCCGCTTGCGGGGAGGGGATTGAGGGGTGGGGTAAAATGCCTGTGGAATAAGCGTTTTGACTTAAGTTGACACCAATGGGTTACCCCGCCCCTACGAGTTGCGGGTTTGGTAAGTTAATGATTGGAATATTTTTTTATTTGGAAGTCCCTTAGCGTTCGCGTAGCGTCTCGTAGAAAAGCGGGGCGGAACACAAGTCACAATTAACCTCGCCTCCAGGCATTTTTCCTCATCTCAGTAGAGCCGCAGTATGGACAATTCACAGGGGAGCATCCCAGTTGTTTGTAATTACTGTCATTGCGAGCGCAGCGTAGACGCGGAGCGGCTTCTCTCCCTTGAACGCTACGCGAACGCTCCATTTGCAATGACATTGTGTAATTAATTCTGTCTGGTTACTTATGCGGCTTAATTGGAGCAATTCAAGCTAAAAATTGGCAAGCATTTGTTCAATTTCTGTATCAATTAACTCATCAACTTCCGCTAAAATTTGCTCTAAAGCATCGCTTTCTAATTCTTCTAGTTTGTGAGCCTCTACCAATTCGCTTAGTTCAGCAATTGTCGAGCATTCAAATAAACTACGCAACGGTAACTCTAGAGAGAAGGCTTCGTTAACCCGATTTAAAAGTTGCATCGCTAAGAGCGAATTACCTCCTAATTCAAAGAAATTATCGTAGATACCGACTTGTTTTAAGTTTAAAACTTCAGCCCAAATAGAAGCTAGTAACTTCTCGATAGGGTTGCGGGGTGGAACGATATTCACTTCAATATTGTTGATTAACACACCCAAGCGATTTAGAGCCAGACGATCAATTTTACCGTTGGGGGTGAGGGGTATGGTTTCTACTTGGAAGAAAGTAGAAGGTATCATGTACTCAGGCAATTTTTGCTTGAGGAAGCGACGCAGTTCGCTATTATCTACATTTTGCTGTTGATGAAAAACGATGTACGCTTGCAATTGCTGAGAATCTAATTGGTCATTGTTGGCAATAACCACACACTCTTTTACTTGTGGATGTTGACTTAGTACTGCTTCTATTTCTCCCAATTCGATGCGGAAACCGCGAATTTTTACTTGATGGTCAATGCGACCAATAAATTCAATCGTACCATCGCTTCTGTAGCGGGCTAAATCCCCTGTTTTGTACAAGCGGGCTGTTGGTTCATCGCTAAAAGGGTGAGAAATAAACTTTTCGGCTGTTAATTCTGGACGGTTGAGATAACCTTGTGCCAAACTATCACCACCAATGTGCAGTTCACCTTGTACACCCACCGGTACTGGTTGTAAATTTTGGTCGAGAATATAAATCTGGGTGTTAGCAACGGGACGACCAATAAATAGTGAAGCAGCTGTTTGTTGATCTAAACTCAATTGAGAACCGTAGATTGTAGCTGTAATCGTCGCTTCAGTAGGGCCGTAAGCATTTCGCCAACTAACGTTACTACCTACTTGCTCTTTCCAAGTTAGAAATCGCTCTAATGAAACTCTTTCGCTACCAACAATTAACAAGCGGACATTTTGTGCCCAACTAATTTGAGGCATTTGGGAAACCCACTCTTGCCAATATGTCACTGGCAGGTTTAAGACAGTCAAGTCTTGTTTTTTGACAAATTGCACAAAGTCTGAAATGCTAAATATTTCTTCTGGTCGCAGTACCAAAGTTGCGCCACTCAACCAAGTAGGGAATATTTCCTCAGCCGCTACATCAAAGCTAAAGCTAGCAAATTGGAGAATGCGATCGCTCGCTTTGAGTTCATAATTTTTAGCTATGGCGTAGTTATGGTTGACTAAAGCTTGGTGGGGAATAAGTACTCCTTTTGATTTGCCTGTAGAACCTGACGTATAAATCACATAAGCTAAATTCCCAGGCTTAACACTACTAAAGGGATTCGCAATTGGTTGCCGTGAAATCACTTGCCAATCGGTATCTAATTTGACTAATTTGGCGGCAGATGGCGGTAGTTGACTCACTAAGTTAGCACTTGTCAGTAACACCGAGGCTTGAGAATCAGTTAGCATATGAGCCAAGCGTTCTTGAGGATAAGCCGGGTCTAGGGGTAGGTAAGCACCACCAGCTTTGAGAACACCCAGCATCGCCACCAACATTTCCAGGGAACGTTCCACGCAAATACCCACAAGGACTTCTGGTTTGACACCTAAACTTTGGAGGAAATGCGCTAATTGGTTGGCACGGTGATTTAACTCTCGGTAAGTGAGTTTTTGTTCACCCAATTCCACTGCTACAGCATTAGGAGTTAATTGTGCTTGTTGCTCAAATATTTGATGAACACATTGATTTCGGTCATAGTCGGTTTGGGTTTGATTCCACTCAACCAAGATTTGCTGGCGTTCCGTTGCTGTTAGTAAGGATAATTGCGAGAGTGATGTTTGGGGACTGGCAATAATCCCTAACAATAAGGTTTGGTAATGCCCCAGTATGCGCTCAATAGTCGCCGCATCAAACAAATCTGCATTATAGTCGCATTCCAACAGTAGCTCACGATCAATCTCAGTCACATTTAAGCCAAGATCATAATCAGCATAGCTGATAGACTGAGGTAACAAGCTGCTTTCTAAAGCATACATTTGCGGAATGGCTACGGGGCGTTCCAGATTAAAGGTAGCATTGATGCTGTTAACTCCCAGCTTGTCAATCAATTTAGCGAAAGGATAATCTTGATGTTCGTAGGCATCTAACAAAATACTTTTGCAGGCTTTGAGATGTTCAACAAAGGTGACATCGCCGATAATTTGAGTGCGTATTGGTAGCATATGGCTGCAATAACCCACCAGTCTCTCGCTACCTTCCAGAGAACGCCCAGCGGCCGCAATACCGATGGTGAGGTCGTCTTGGTTGGTTAAGCGATACAGTAAGGCTGCGTATGCAGATAACAGCGTCATAAATAAGGTGCAACCGTTTTGCTTACCGAGTTGTTTGATGGCAGCACTGACATTAGCGTCAAGTAATAACTGTTGTCTGCCACCTTGATAAGTTTTGACTAGCGGACGCTGACGGTCTGTAGGTAAATCTAAAACTGGAACTGGGTTAGCAAACTTCTGTAACCAATATGATTCATGGGCTTTCATCTCTTCTGTTGCACAGAATTGGCGATGCCAGTCGAGATAGGAACTAAATTGCATTGCTGGTTCCAATTGGCAAACATGACCCTGACACTTGGCTGAATACAATGCCATCATTTCTTGCAAGATGACACTGATTGACCAGCCATCGGTAATGATGTGATGGGCACTAACTACTAGTAGATGTAAATGTTCTGCTAATTTCAGAATTCGCACCCGGAACAAAGGCCCATTGCTCAGGTCAAAAGATTCGCGGCTGTGGTTTTGTAACCACTGGTTCACTTGTAACTGACTATCTTTGACATTTGAGAAATCAATTACGGGAACGTCTATTTTCAGTGATGGTAATATCTCTTGAAAATCGCCTTGACTGCTGATAGTAGTGCGTAGAGCTTCATGCCGTTGCACAACTTGCTGCACGGCTTGACGCATAGCAGCTAAATCAAAAGTACCCTGTAATTGAATATTGAGGGAGATGTTATAAGCAAGAGAGCCATTGTCACCCATTTGCGCTAAAAACCACAGCTGCTTTTGGGCATCACTCAAGGGAATTTTGAATGCTTCTTTGACTTCTGGCTCGATAGTATCTTGTACTTTCAAAGATACAGCACTGTTTACACGCTCTGATGTTTTAGGTGTTTGCGGCTGGTCTGTTGATAACTTGGGACTTTTGGAAAAAAAACCCGCAGCTTGCAATTCCCGTACACTATCTTTAACTGCTTGAATTACATAATTCACATCTTCATCTGTATGTGCAGTAGATAGAAAACAGGTACGTCCTTCCCAAATATAAACGCCTTTTTCAATTAAGGAATAGTACAGCAAATCCATTTCTAAAGGCTGATAAAGATAACTGGAATTGCCGGATAAAGTGAAGCGAAACAGTGAACTAAAATGTACTATCCGCAAAGGCACATTTGCTTGTTCAAAGTAATTATTGAGTGTGGCAGCTAAATTAGATGTGCGTTGATTTAATCGCTCCTGTAGAGCCGCTCCTTCAGCTTTGAGGTGTAAAAGTGTAGCTCGTGTTGCTGCCATCGTCAATGGATGCTTGGAGAAAGTACCAGCAAAGAATGTTGTTTCTACTTCAGGATAAGAATCATCTCCATAGCTCCAGAAACCACCGTCGATTTTATCCATGTAGTCTGCTTTGCCAGCGATGACCCCGATGGGCATCCCTCCACCAATTAATTTACCATAGGTAACAATATCTGCATCAACACCAGACCATGCTTGCGCGCCACGGGGATGAACGCGGAAACCTGTGATTACTTCATCGAAAATCAAGGCAATATCTAGTTGTTCTGTGACTACTCGCAGCTGTTGCAGAAATTCTTTGGGTTGTAAATCGGGTTTACGGCTTTGTACAGGTTCAACCAAAACAGCTGCTAATTCATGGGCATGAGTTTTAATAATCTCAAGTGATTCAGGAGTACCATAAGTTAGCAGTAAAACATCATCAACCATATTTTGCAGCACTCCCGGAACCATTGGTTGTGCTGGTAATTTTCCGTCTTCAGAGGTTTGGGGTATGGCTAAAGTACCGTCAAAGTGTCCGTGATAAGCACCTTTGAAGATAGCAATTTTAGCACGACCTGTGGCTGCACGAGCGATACGCATCGCTGTCATCGCCGCTTCTGTACCGGAATTACAGAAAGTGACTCGTTCCATTCCCGTCATTTCGCAGATTAAAGTGGCTACCTCACCTGCAAGTTTTGATTGGGGGCCGATTTGTGTCCCTTGCTGAATTTGATTTTCTAGGGCTGCGGTAATAAAAGGAACATTATGACCAAAAAGATGTACGCCAAAACCCATAGAAATATCTATGTACTCATTGCCATCAACATCCCAAATTCTCGAACCTTGAGAGCGATCGCCAACTATAGGGTACAGGATTTCTTTAGTTTCCGGGCGGAATCCTATTGTAGCTCTTCTATCGGCGAGGACTGCGCGATAAGATTGCGATCGCTGTTTGGATTTTGCTGTACGTTTGGTATAGCGTGCGATTAGAGAATTTAAATATTGTTGTTGTTGTGGCGTCAAGGTTTTGGCTTGGGATTGTTCAACTCGCCAGAAAGAAGAAGGTGAATCAGCTTTTTTGACTGTAGATGGGTTTAATTCTTCTAATTTCAAGTCAGGTATTATTTGTACTACTGAGTTAAAGACAGAATTTGCTGCTTGATTTTGGCTAGGAGAAACAGTTGAATTAGTTGATAAATTTGAACCACGCAAGATTTCCAATTGTTGAGACATCAACTCAAACTGCTGCCGCAGCACTGTTTCTACTAATGTTTCCGATTTCTTTTCTGAATCTTGAAAGTTTTGGAGAGGCTGTAGATTGATTGGCATTGCTGATGTTTCTTGCTCTGGCAACTTCAGTGGTTCTAGTTGGACATTTTCCTCAATATAATTAGCCAATGCACTCAGGTTAGTTAATTCTTCAAATAACTGTCGAATTGTAATTTTAATATTGAAAGTATTTTCAATCTGACGAATTGCATCAACTAAAACAATTGAATCAGCACCCATTTCTAGAAATGGTACTTGCACATCCACTTCTTCAGGTTCACATTTGAGTAGTTCGGCAATAATTAAACGTAATTTTGCTAAAGTATTTTGGTTTTCAGGCGATTCGTTAGTAACTAGAGAGTAAGAATTATCAGTGCTAAGAGTATATGTGTTCATATTTTTTGATTATTTGTTGTTTCATGAGCAACTAAGTAAGTCGGTGGAAAAAAACCAAACTATGTTACGAAACGTAAATTGGCTTGAAACCCTTACCAATGACAAATGACAAATGACAAATGACAGTCCTCGCCAGTTATGTTTAATTGCACCGCCCTACTTATAGTCATCCGTTTTGATTATTGGCGTAGACCGGGAGTAGGAAATCAACCCTTGCGATCCCTAGGGAGTTTGTTCAAAAATCAAATAGGAGTCCTATATCTTATGTCTCTGTTTTGATAGGGCTAAAGAATTTAAGTTATGCAGCTATCGGAGTCCGATTTGATTTCGGCAAAAATCTAAGTATCTGTAGTGACGTGACCAGGCTAAAATGATGCAATAGAAAATGTTCGTAGTTGCGCTTTAGCGGCAAAAAAAAGCATGAAAAATTTACTGCGATCGCCTACTTTTGGGAACAAGCAAAGTATAAAAATGTTTGCAAGCCTTACGCTTTAACAATTGGTTTAAAGTTGTCTCTAATGCACCAAGGCAAATTATCACGCACCATTGCATTTAAAATGATTAACAGCGATCGCACTGTCAAAGCAATATCATCATGGTGCCGTATTTTAAGTTAATGCACCCAAAAAGAGCGATGCCTATGGCGGGCTGCGCCAACGCACTTTTAAAAAAACCAATCACCCATCTACGCAAATCCACGTAGGGTGCGTTAGCAGCGAGAGCGATCGCACTGTGTAAGGGAAGTAAAAAATCAGATTGATCGCTTTACCATCGGGGCGATCGCACTCATTCATCGAAAAGGCGATCGCATTCACAACCAACGTGATCGGGTTCTCTATCAACGAGTACTCATCCATAGACAAGGCGATCGCATTCATCACCAACGCGATCGGGTTCTCTATCAACGAGTACTCATCCATAGACAAGGCGATCGCATTCACAACCAACGCGATCGGGTTCTCTATCAATGAGTACTCATCCATAGACAACGCGATCGCATTCACAACCAACGCGATCGGGTTCTCTATCAACGAGTACTCATCCATAGACAAGGCGATCGCATTCACAACCAACGTGATCGGGTTCTCTATCAATGAGTACTCATTCACACACAACTAGATCTCATTCACAACCAACGAGGTGATTATTGACTGTAATTAATTTTGTGTGGTTACTTACCTAAATTTTATCATCGTATTGTAGGCTGTAATGGCAACTACCTTCGGTTTTTATGCAGTGATCTGGGGTTTGATAGCGCGTCGAGGTTTGGTCATAGGAGGATATGACTTGGGTTGGGGTTTGAGTACTCTTGGCTCAATGCGATCGCTAGAATATCTCTTATATTGTAGATGGCAATCGGATGAAGTTAATCGATCGCATTGTGTCGGATGAGGTTTTAGATCCGGCGTTGCAAAGGATGTGTGAGAAACGCGCCCACCATCATTTTATAGCTATTGCCAGGAGTGTTAGGACATTTTCAAAGCGTGAATGCAAGTCTAAGCAATAGTTTAACGTGAATTCGGCGGAACCTCACCCACCCGCCTCCCTCTCCTCCCAGGAGAGGGAGGAGTAACAAAAAATTAGGCTTTTCGTTCCCCTCTCCTTTTAGGAGAGGGGTTAGGGGTGAGGTCAAAATCTTGTGCATCGAACTCACGTTAGTTTACCTCCTGCCTCCTGCCTCCTGCTATAATTCGGATGTTTGGCAGGTGCGGCGGTGGTGGCAGGAGAAAAAATTACTTATACAGCAGCTATTACGGGCAGGAACCTATCAGTTTTGGGAATTACGATTGTTTTGGGGTGAAGATGAGCGGGTGGAGTATTGGTCATCCTTGCGCCGACGCGGTGGAAGTTGCGGCGGGCAATTAAGGCGGTGAATCAGGTGATGAATGCGCTACAGGTGGAGAAACACCCCGATAAAACGTTTATGGGACGGATTGCACGGGGGTTTAATTTCCTGGGGTATTTCTTCTCTCAATTGGGGTTAGGGATGGCGATGAAAACCGTTGCACGGATGCAGGACTTGGTTTCTCGGCTTTATGAGCAGGGTGCGGATGTGTTCCGCATTGAGATGTATGTCCGGCGCTGGTGGCTATGGGTTAAGGGTGGGGTTCCGGGAAAGGTTGATTTTTAAAGGATGCGATCAGTCATATTGTATGCGATCGCACGTCAACGCACCAAACAAGAACCGCGCTCGCTTTACAGAAGGGGCGATCGCTCATCGTCAACGCGCCCTACATGAACCGCGCTCGCTTTAAAGGACGGGCGATCACTCATCATCAACGCACCCTACTCGCAAGTCAGGACGTAAATGTGCGTTGTATTGGAGATCTCTTTTCCGCCCATTTGCGCAGATGTACGTCCGTCATCATGATCCAAATTAACATCGTCAGGGGCTAGTCTCCCTCTGGCTGGATTTTCGCGCGCTAACATGTAGGTGCTTCTTCAGTACGCCCACTCCGCTCGCTGAGCTTCTCCCTCCCAGAGGAATTTAACTTTGCTGTTGGGGCGGTGATGTCTGGTTTCCCCTTCTACCGTTGTTACTTTCTGCCCAAGGGCTGGCATAGCTTGATCTGATTTGACACCTGGGGGGGGCAATACGACCGTAACTTGCATTACCCGCGCTTGCACCACTGTCTGGATCTGCCAATTCTCCTTTAACCGACGATGGAATAGTGCAGCAAAGCTTTCTATGCTCGCCGCAAGCTCTGGCTGTACCAAGGCAGATCCACTGCGCCCCAAACTATCCGCAACTATGCTGATCACCTTCACCGCCATCATCTTCACCTCTCCCAGCACTGCAGCCACCTGCTCTGGTGTGCAACCTGACAGTGTCCTGTGCTGCCAATTGCCCGTTCCCACGAGATACACACGCGTACTCGCCGTGATCGGCCGCGATACCCGCAATCGTCCTGCCACCGCCAGCCGTAGTTCCTCTACTCCCGCTGCCGCAAACGTGCAGGCTGGCTGTGCGCAGGGGCGGATTGTTACGATCTCTGAATCGAGCGTCTCGCCCCGCGTCTTTTGATTCAAGGCCTTTGCCTGCGCCAATGTGGGCGCGTCCTGTGCGCCGTCAGTCAAAAGGACGATGATGAGTTGGCGGTCGTAATTAGCCATATTGGTACCATTTCGTGACATCTTTCTTATACCACAGCCGTTTTCAGTGCATTTCCATAGCCAACCCAATAGGCTTCATACTTGTATTCGGGATACTGCCTGCCTTCCTTTTCTGCCGAAGCTTTCTTCGCGCCGTCTTTGTAGGCCAGATTAAATATCTCTCGGATCGCTTGATCTTTGGTCATCTTCTTCCCTTGTACCGACTTCAGTCCTGCTTCATATCCTTGCATGTATAATTCGCCCGTTGCCCAGCCCTTAGTAGCGTGGGCATTCGAGCCATCGGGTTTGGCCTTTATTAGCGATTTAAAATGAACTATCTGGGGATCGCATTCCAAAATTTGGGCAGGCAAGGCGGCAATGGCCACGTCAGCCTGTTTGATCAAATCCATCTGCTGTGTCATGGCTCTGGACCAATACTCGACAACGTATTGCCAGTAGTTATAATCAGTCATCCTAACCTTTAAGTCTTCGCGCCAAGACTTCTTCAAATACCGGGGATTGCATAGCGAGAGATTGATATTGGCGACACGCAAGTTATCGTTGGCTGTTTGCATTGCCCTTTGCGCCGCGCTTTTTTTCTGATGAGCCTGTGCCAAATCCTGCTGCAGCATCGCTTTCCTGTCTTCCACAGCCTTGGCGCTCTTGGCTGCTTGCGAACTGTCGATCGCTGCTTTCTTTTGAGCATTGAAAATGGCCGAATCGCGATCAATGTCTACACCGGTCGCGTGAGGTGTGATGCTTACCACGGCTTCCGGCTTCAGGTTGCGAATATAAATCTCACGATTCTTGATGACGCTACGCTCGTATTCGTATTTCCTGGCGAGTAGGCGATTAGAATCCTTGCCATCTCCTTCCAGCTTTGAGCGGGTTTGGCTATCAATACTATAATGATTGATCAATATGTTGTCAGCAGGGTTTATCTTGGCTAAATCAACCTTAAATTTTGCCCCGTCAGCTGTCTTGAACGGTTCGCCAGCATTGCCAAAAACGGCATTTTCCTTATCAGTGGAAGCCAAACTCAAGCCTCTCTGACCCGGTCCGCTCCCTTTCCACTGATGCATATACGCTAAAGCAATTTTGCGATTTTCTGGAGTATCACCGAAGGAAAACTCGATCTGGAGATAAAGCGCGCGCTCTTCTTGCGTGAGTTTTTGGTTGCGAAAATTCGTCGGATCAATGGTATCGCTCGCAACGTCCGTTGTGGCACCAATTAAATTCTGGGTTTTGCCTGTCAAAAATCCTTTTTCTTTGAAGCTCATCCATTGGTAGTATCCCTTCTCCATATAGGCGTACCGACGCGTCGGTTTTCTAAAATCATCCATGACATATTCGTTATGATCGACCAATTCTAGATGTTCCCCGTCTGACTTTCCTAGCTTTCTATAGACATCTCGAAAGACTCCCTTTGACTCGTCTTTTGGTATTTTGATCACATACAGAGCGTCGACACCTGTAAGAATTTTGGCAGTTGGCTGAGGTCCACCATCTTCAACCTTCCAAGTCTGATCAAGAATTTCTTCCGAATCCAACTTGACCGAAACCTTTGTCTTTAGCTCTGTAATCTTTTGTCTAATTAACTCAGCCTCTCTTAAAGCAATGATCTTAATAGCTACTGCATCATCCAAAATTCTCTGAATTTCATTAGGCTCCGTTAACATAGTGTTCAGCCACTTAGGATCAAGGTTAATGGCGATGAGGGAGCTGGCATAAGCACCCTTGACCTGTGATCCTTTTTGACCTTGACCAAGGCGATCCAGTTGGTCCTTATTTTTTAGCGTGGCAATTTTTTTCCTGATTTTATTCACCTTCCTCGCGAGATCGAATAATTCCTTCACGGCTGTTTTAAAGGATTCCTTTACAATGGTATCGGGGTCGTACCCAGACTTCACTCCTCCCACCCGTTGAACAATCGAGCGAGCAAAGTTACTCCGTTGCAAAGGGGGTGAATTGAAGGGCATAGTTTGAATAGGGGCCTTACCGAACGCCGCCGCAGGAGAAGCAAGAGCCAAGCTACCCATCTGCTCGGCTTCGCGTTCTAAACCCTCATCGTCATTGATGTCCACCCCACGCAATTGATGAGTTGGCTGCACCCTACCCCGCGCCTGCTGGACGACGTGCCAGGCTTCATGTGGTAGATGTTTTTCCTGCCCAGGCGCGAGGTGAATGTCAGTCCCCTGGGCGTAGGCGAGGGCGCTCAGTTGCGCGGGCTGGGATGAGTTGTAATGGACTTTGACGTTGTTAAGGGAGATGCCAGAAAGCGATTCGATGCCGGATTTGAGGTTGTCGGGCAGACCTGTTTGGTTGGGGCGTTGCTCATATACGTCTTGGCTTTGTCCTACCATCTGGGAAGCTACCCGATCTGGTTTCTTCTCGTACTTGTCCCCTGGCTCACCGATAGCCAATTTTGCCTGTATTGGTGATGAGTTAACAAACTTTCTCTGTACTGCCCCATTATCCTTAACTTCGCTTTCAAAAGCCGACATTCGTTGCACTGCTGACTGATTTAGTTCCTCGTTTTCATCGGTTGTAGATTTAGCTTGAATGGTTGACGACTTTTGGAAAAAAGGTGTAGATGGTGTCCTTTCTGCTGTAAAGAATGCTTGCTCTGGCGCAGCTCCAAAAAAAGGCTTTTGCGTCACTGGCTGATGACTCGTGCTTTTTTGGTTCTCGTTGGTTTTCATAAATTTCCCCTAAATATAAAAGTAATCTTGAGTTCCTAGTGCCATTCCACAATCAAAATCTCCTCCATCCACGGCAACTTCACCATACTCAGTCCCCAAGGTAAGCGACTCAGCAAAATATCGATCGCCTGTTGCTCAACCTGAAGCTTCCAGTTACCATCACCGTGGGTAAGCTTCCCTGCACGCTGCAAAAATCCCTCTCGCAGTCCATCCCTGCTGGTGCTTTTGAGAACTTCCCAGTAATTAATCACAGTTTGTAACAGGTTTTCCCCTTCAGTGAGGGCGGTTGTCGGTAAATCTAAGCCACGGGAAACAGGCTCATTTAATGGCCAGCCACAAAGCAGTTTGGGTAAGACTAGTTCGTATTCTGGGGCATCGGTTTGCTTGGTTGCTAAATAATACAACAGGTAAATTGCTGTTTGCTGTGCCAATTCATCCCGGAATGATTCCCCATCTAATAGCCCCACAGCATCCAGATAGAAAGTTAAAAACGGATGCAACAGCACAATTCCGGCTATGTTGACATACAGCCCCGCCGTTTCTTCTTCTGTCGATAAAGTTGAACCTCTAGCCCTTCTGGGGGGTATGCTCAAGGGATTGGTAAATTCTGGAGTACCGCCTTCTACCAGTTTTGCCGATGGCTGCTGTTGTGGGGTTGGTTCTTCTGTGGGTGTAGTCGTCTTTGTGTCTGGGGAAATAGATAGCAAAGTGGAGGTTTTGCCCTCATCTGGTGATGTCGCAGTTACTACAAGCTCTAGAGCATTGAGCCAAAGAGTTGTTTCGGTAATTGGTAACGTGGTGATAAGCTGACGCAGGTGTTGGCGCGGGTTCCGTTTCGCTATTTCCTCCTCCCCAGCTCCCGGTTGCCGAGCGGAGTCGAGGCGCTGCTCCCCTGCTCCCGGACACCGAGCGGAGTCGAGGTGCTGCTCCCCTGCTCCCGGACGCCGAGCGGAGTCGAGGCGCTGCTCCCCTGCTCCCGGTTGCCGAGCGGAGTCGAGGCGCTGCTCCCCTGCTCCCGGTTGCCGAGCGGAGTCGAGGCGCTGCTCCCCTGCTCCCGGACGCCGAGCGGAGTCGAGGCGCTGCTCCCTATCGCTGGCTTCGACTTCGCTCAGCCAGCTTTCGTCCCAACGCCAGTTTTGCACCAGTTGGGTGAGCCAGTTACTTGTCCAAGTTGCAGCTGGTAAGGGAGTTAGCGATGTGTTATCTGAGCTAATTTGCGTGAGGAGTAATTCCCAAGCCTGGTTTTCTAATTCCTGGCAGCTGCTATTACTCAGGCTCAAAGACTGCATTATTTGTTTAGCTTGCCCTAGTAAGGTATACCAATTTGTCCAAGCAGGTTGTAATTGCAATACTAATTGATGGCGCAAGGCTTCGGGGAATTGAGTAATAAATCTTTGCCTTGCTGCTACATTGTTTTTCAGTAATTGCCGCAGTGGTAATTGCCAAGCGGTTTCAGTTGTGATAAGGGTTTCCCAGCGTTGTAACCAAGTTTGCCAAGTTGTTGATGCTTGCTCGTCGGGTAATCTGCCCGATTCTAAAAAGTACAGCAACACTTGCCAATCTGTTTCTGGGGGGGTGAGGGGAAGTTGAGGCATACCCACTTGTTGCCCTTTAGTGGTCACATTTAGCACTTGGTTGTAAGCATTTAACCACAAAGCTCTTTGGCTGCGAGATACAGCATCAATACTAGTGCGTAATCGTTCCCAAGCAATTTGATTGAGATTGACATCAGCAGCCAACTCATCACTTTCCCCCCCAGCCCCCGCACGCCGAGCGAAGTCGAGGCGCTCCTCCCCAGCCCCCGGTCGCCGAGCGGAGTCGAGGCGCTGCTCCCTATCGCTGGCTTCTCTGCGAGAGGCTACGCCAACGACTTCGCTCAGCCAGCTTTCACCCCAGCGCCAGTTTTGCACAACCTGGGCTAGCCAGTTACGAGTCCAAGTTGCCCCAGGTAAAGGAGTGAGTGTTGTACCATCAGCACTGATTTCTGTAAGCATCAGTTCCCAAGCCAGATTTTCCAATTCCAAGAAGCAATCATTACTCAGGCTCAAGGACTGCATTAACATTCTCGCCTGTGCCAGCAAGTTGTACCAATTTGTCCAAGCAGGCTGTAACTGCAATAGCAGCTGATGCCGCCAGCTTGACGGAAACTGCGCCACCAGTCGCCGCCGCGCTGTTGGGTTGGTTGCTAGTAATTGCCGCATAGGAAGTTGCCAAGCGGTTTCATTTTGTATCACTGTTGACCACCGTGGAAGCCATTCTTCAGAGATTTCCTCCACAGGTAGGCGACCAGATTGTAAAAAATACAGTAATACTTCCCAATCTGCTCCAAAGCTTTCTGTGGCTGCTTCAGGCAACCTCTGCTGACTGACAATTTCCGCTCCCTGCTGCGGTGACTGCTCTTGTTCTGCTCCAGGGGTGTCAGTTGCACGAAGATTTACTGATGTAGTAGTTAGCACCTGGTCAAGCACCTCTAGCCAAAGCTTTTGTTCTTCCCTAGCAACTACTGCAAGAATCGCATCTAATAGGGACTGGGCTTCGACTGCGCTCAGCCCACCGGGATTGGGGACTGGGGACTGGGAATTATCTTGAGTGGATGGAATTTCGTCTGCATTCGCGGGCTGATTTTGCACAATTCCAGGTGCAGCAGTCCTTTCCCAAATATCCACAAGTTGGGTTAACCAATTACCCATCCATCTAGCCACAGGTAAAGGTTTGTTGGGAGCGTTATCTGCACCAATTTCCGCGAATAGCAGTAGCCAAGCTTGCCGTTCTAGGTAGCGCATCCCATCGCCAGCCAATCCTAAACCCTGCATGAGTTGCCTAGCTTGCCCTAGCAGAGCGTGCCAATTTAACCAAGTCGGCTGTAACTGCAATATCAACTCATGGCGGAAATTCTCTGGCAATTGCTCAATTAGGCGTTGCCCCACTACTGAATTATTTTTCAGTAATTGCCGCAATGAAGCTTGCCATGTAGTATTATTTTGCATAGCAGCCGACCACCGAGGCAACCATTCCTGCCAGTGTTCATAGGGACACCACCAAGGTAAACGACCATAGCACAGAAAGTAAAGCAACACCTCCCAATCAGCAGCTTTGCGGCTTTTGGTAATGGTTTGGGCTGGCGCTTCACCTAGCAATCGGTCTGTCAGGCGATCGCCTAAAGTCTCCCGTAAAGCAGCTAGCAAACTGTGTATAAATTCATCAGCTAAAAATTGGCTATCAATCGCCCCGATATCCACCACCACCCGATCCAGCCGCACTACTTCCTCATCCCCCACCAATTCGTCAAACAGCCGCGCCATTTCCCGCACACCCTGCTGCTGAAGCAAGCAGCTCATGTCTGACTGTAAACTCCAAACATCAGCTAATCGCCCGGTGTCGAGTTCTAATACAGTCCTTCCAATGATGTGGCGTTGTGTGTTCATGGTAGAGGTTTGAAACTGTAAGTTAAATTCTGGACAAACCTGCTCATTACTACCCAAAAATGGGTAGTGTTTGCCAGCTATGATATGATGAAATCAGGTAAAGCCGCCGTTAAATCGGATGGTAAGCAGTACTTTACCTATTTTTTTGGACAAGACAACGCCTAACAACGTTGATTCAACAGTCTGTAACAATTCGTGCATGTAATCCCAAACTTTATGGATGGGATAGAGGGATTGCCGTTTATCCCTGTAATTTTAGGACTTTGGACTAGAATTACAAATGTAAATGTCTAGCTTTGCCTACCTTTGGGTAGTTTTGTTCAGATTTTTACAAGCGGTAAAGAGTCAAGATGATGAAAGGGAGACAAGGGGGACAAGGGGGACAAGGGAGACAAGGAGGACAACAGAGAGATGGAGAAGCAGGATTATTATTCAACGACTCTATTGCCCCCTCTGCTTCCTCTGCTTCCTCTGCCCCCTCTGCCCTCTTATCCCCATTCATCGGAAAATAATACATGCAGACGGTTGAGGAGTTTAGCCGACTTGGGTGTGGATGGCTTGATGGTGGGGGCTTTGGGTTCGCTGTCAGTAATCCAAATATTTACAGTTGCAGCTAACCCTGGCATATCACCGTTATTTTGCCTAAAAGCTTGTGCCTGGATTGTATGCTTACCTACACTCAGGTACCAGCCATCGGGTAGGCGGTAAGGTGCATTAACTAGTCGGCTAACCTTCGGGTTATCATTAGGTGCAGTATAAGTAAATACTACACTATCTACCGTTGCTGGGACAGTCAGAGCGGCGATCGCATATTGATAGTCAGCATTAAAGTCGGAGATTTTGAAAGTGCGATCGCCTGACAATACAATCTCTTGATTATTGTTCATATTTAACAAACTCAACCTCACCGCACCAAAGGGAATGGCAATATGTTTGGTGACTGGCTGACTACTACAACCACCGAGGGTAGGCGGTGTGTTCACCTGCAAAGTAATAGATTTCTCATCACTAGCTACCCACTTGTTGAAATCATAGCTGTAGCTGATGATGAATTCACTATTACCGGGATTGCTGGGATTGCTGATACCATCAGGGTATTCCCAGACAAAATTAAAAGATGTCTCTGTTGGTTGAATATTAAAGACACGAACAGAGAAACCTTGCGCATTGATGTTGGCAATCTCTATCTGAAAGTCAGCCACAGGTAGAGGATTGATTGTCACCGTGCGGGTAAGGGTATTTTCGCACTGAGTTTGGCGATCACGAATCAGTGCTGTAATGATTAAGGTTTGCGGTTCACCCGCAGTTGCATAAAGGCTGGGATTGAGAGTATTTGTGATTGTGTCGTTGATTGTTACCTCAATTAACTCAAGCGTCTTTGGTGTCTCATCAGCCAGTGTTATTTCTACGGGGTTTGCATTGCAACAGAAGTTTTGTCCATCGCTAATTGATAAATTGGCTGAGGGTAAGGGGTTAATGATGACGGTACGGGTGAGGGTATTTTGGCATTGAGTTTGGCGATCGCGAATCTGTGCTGTAATGATTACAGTTTGCGGTTCACCCGCAGTTGCATAAAGACTGGGATTGAGAGTATTTGTGATTGTGTCGTTGATTGTTACCTCAATTAACTCCAGCGTCTTTGGTGTCTCATTAGCCAGTGTTATTTCTACGGGGTTTGCATTGCAACAGAAGTTTTGTCCATCGCTAATTGATAGATTGGCTGAGGGTAAGGGGTTAATTGTTACCGCCGATGTCAGGGTATTTTGGCACTGAGTTTGGCGATCGCGAATCTGTGCTGTAATGATTACAGTTTGCGGTTCACCCGCAGTTGCATAAAGACTGGGATTGAGAGTATTTGTGATTGTGTCGTTGATTGTTACCTCAATTAACTCCAGCGTCTTTGGTGTCCCATCAGCCAGTATTATTTCTACGGAGTTTGCATTGCAACAGAAGTTTTGTCCGTCGCTAATTGATAGATTGGCTGAGGGTAAGGGGTTAATGATGACGGTACGGGTAAGGGTATTTTGGCACTGAGTTTGGCGATCGCGAATCTGTGCTGTAATGATTACAGTTTGCGGTTCACCCGCAGTTGCATAAAGACTGGGATTGAGAGTATTTGTGATTGTGTCGTTGATTGTTACCTCAATTAACTCCACCGTCTTTGGTGTCCCATCAGCCAGTGTTATTTCTACGGAGTTTGCATTGCAACAGAAGTTTTTTCCATCGCTAATTGATAGATTGGCTGAGGGTAAGGGGTTAATGATGACGGTACGGGTGAGGGTATTTTGGCATTTGGTTGTGCGATCGCAAATCTGTGCTGTAATGATTAAGGTTTGCGGTTCACCCGCAGTTGCATAAAGGCTGGGATTAAGAGTATTTGTGATTGTGTCGTTGATTGTTACCTCAATTAACTCCAACGTCTTTGGTGTTCCCGCAGCTAGGGTAATTTCTTGTGGTGTTGCATTGTGACAGAAAGTTTCACCTTCAGTGATTGATAACTCAGCCACAGGACGAGGATTAATTATTACAGTGCGGGTAAGAGTATTTTCGCATTGAGTTTGCTTACTGCGAATCAGTGCTTCAATTTTCACCTGCTGCTTGTCCACAGCTGCATAAAGACTTGGAGTTAAAGTCTTCGTCTGTGTACCATTGACCGACACCTGGATTAATTCGACATTCTCAGGTGTTCCCTCAGCTAGGGTAATCTCTACAGCATCTGCATTGTAACAGAAGTTTTGATTTTCAGTAATTGATAAATTAGGTCTCGGCAGAGGATAAATGGTTACAGTCATTGTATCGTAGGTGTCATCTACCGCATAAGCAAAAGTAATTGCTACTTCTAACCCCTTCGCTAAATCATCTCGACTAGCTTGGTCAATGCTACTGGGTTGAAAATGTTGTTTGGTTTTATCAAACACAACTCCCTCACCCTTGACTGTCCCACCCTCCGGTTCTAAGGTGAATTGGTACATCTTGCGATCGCCTTCACAGAAAACTGTTTTTTCCAGTAGAATGAGCGGGCGCGATCGGGCTACTACATAACTGACTGCGGGTGCGTCGCTACCGCAGCGATAGGGGAGACAAAAATCTGCAACAACAATATCTTTTCGCTTCTGCAATTCTGGAAGCAGCTTCTCCAAAGAGGAGATTAATTCTGGTGCTGGTAATTCATTAGGCGAAGAAGGTGGCAAGAAAGCATCTGTTTTGATAGTTTCAGTGCGTTTGGTTGCTTCTTTATAGCCATCAGGGTCTTGATCAATCTTCTGAAGGTTATCAGCATCTTCACCATCTACATAAACCAAGATAAAAGTGCCACCTTTAGGAACCCCACCTAAATGTTCGATACCGGGATGCTGTTGGGCAAATTTATCGAACAAATGCAGTTTCATCAGTCGCTCTAATCGCTGCTGATAAGCGTTTATCAGTCCTTTGATGTCAAAATAGTTGAGTTCTTCAGCGGCATTCGAGTTACCCATGTGGTAACTGTCGGTATTAAATGTGTCAGGCACATCTCGCAGCAAACTGTAAAGAGTCTCGAAGTCCTGAAACTCCGATTGTTTGATGATTGGTGGATTGTCTCGCTCAACGCTAACAGCAAAATGATTTAAAGAAAGTAAAACAATGGAATACTTCCTTGAAGGACTGCCAGTCTTAGGAGCAGGGGGTGGTAAGTTTACCTCATACTCTGTTGAGAGCTTGAGGTGATAATGAACCGGGCTGCTGGACGAATCTTTTACTAAACCATAAGTGATTTTTCCTAGGGATAGGCAGGTTGCCATCTCTTTGGCGATGCGTTGCTTTTCCTTGTTAATGGCATCATCATTAGAAAGTCCAGAAAAGTTGATAATGAGGTCTTCAAAGTTGTCGAGGCTTTCATCAGTGCTGGAAGTTTGCGTAACGTAGCGGGCAATTTCGGCTGTTTCGCTACGCACAAACAGCCGAAATTGCTTGTCTGTATCGCCTTTTACAAATTCATAAGCTTCTGGTTTCCGGGCAATCTCCAGAATGGGATTAAATAATTGGCTGCTAGTGATGGCGGTTAAACCAGGTTGGTCAAAGAAAACCTGTTTTAGTGTTTGCAGAAAAACATTTTTTGGCGTTGCGTACTTACTCCAAATTTTCTGGAAAGTATCATTTATCCGGCTAAAGTCCGCTTCGAGATCATCAAACTGGCCAGAGATGTTGAGATCCTGGAGACTAGCTTGGCTACCAAGCTTGAGGGTAATGACATCAAACGCTAGGTTATATCGCTGTCGATATTCCTGGATGTATTTGAGTGCATCACCGTTAGCCTTGCCGATATGCCCCTCAATTCGGTAAAAATTATAGGCATCCAGCCGATAGGTCAAATCATTGAAGACATGAGAATTTTCTTTTGGATCATTTTTAGGGTAAAAATAAGCAGGATGGCGATCGCTCCTCCCTTTGCGGTAGGCATCGTAATTCCAGTATTGATATAGGTTTGGATAATGCAAGTAGTAAGGGATTGCTTGCTCGCTGAGGGGTGCTGATTGGTCTTTACTGGGGGTTATTTTGATTGGGGTATTGTAAAACGGTAGTAGATAAAAACTGTCTTTTGCACACAATTTTAAAAGCCGTTCATAAAGATAGCGAACTTGCTTAACACGAACCTGATTACTGTTGTAGATCGGGGGTTGGGTAAAATGACTACGATAGGCATAAGGTGCTGCATATACCTCGGTTGCTTGGCCAGGAGATGGAACCAGCCCCAGCATCAAAAATCTCGGAAATCGCTGAGTATCAGGTGTGCAGTCATCCATTAAATCAAAAGTAGCCTCAGCTAATTCATAGTAAGCTGCAACCAATAGACTGAGGTAATCGTAAAAATATTGTAGAGTATAGGTCGATTGAAGTTGTTCAGACTTTAATGTTTGTATTTCTTTATTAATCTCCTTTACCTTGATATGGTCTAATAGATTTTCTAGCTTGATACCTTTGAATAAATATTCGAGGTTTTCCTTCAGCTGACTGAAGTCATTACCAGACTTAGGTTGAAAAGCAGTAAAGAAAGGTGAGAATAGCCAAAACAATTTGGGAAAAGCCTTATCGATCGCCGCGATCGCATTTTCACAAATCAGGTAATAATTTTCCCGAAAAGTCTTGTAGTCATTAATTTTCGTCAAATCTACGCTCTCATAAGTATTATATTTGACATAACCAAACCGCTGAACTTGGGGAGCAAACTCTTGGAAAAAGTGGTTGCGGAGTTCCAAAACTTCTTGAATAGCGAACTTTTGCCAAGATTGTGGCAATTTTTCCCTCTCATAACCTTGACGTAGCAAGCGTTCAGCACTGAGATTATTTTTTGGAGTCGTGAGATTTTCGGATTTAGGCAGCAACAGAAAGCGCAACTCAAAATTCCGCTCCTTTCCGCCATCGTCATAGTTTATTTGGTTATATTGTTGACGTGCCTCGTCTTTCCAGTCATAGAGAATGATGAGTACCTGCTGCTGCCATTCATAGTCACTGAGTGCCGTCAAGGGGATAATCTTTTTTGGCTGACTATTAGCTTTCTCGGCTGGGATCAATTCTCTGACATTATAATAATCTTGGGAGGATTCGCTAGGAATAAAGAGATTTTTAGCTAGCTTAACTTCATCTTGGTAATGGGTAAAAATCTTGTTTGTTTCGGCGTTTTCTTGATTGCTAATCGCTGGGTATTGGATACAAAAACCGTCCGAGGTAATACCATAACCAGAACTAATCGAGATTCCGGCTTTGTTGTCTAAAGTCTGCACCTCTAAACCGCAGACAATTCCCATGCCAATCAGGTGGGTGCGAGTTAGCCGATTCAGCCCATCGAGGTAACTAACCAGATTATTGAGGTCATCTTTTGTCAACACCTGATTAGGCGTAAAGATGGGGTAGCCGGTTGGGTTGATAGTGTCCATAGCTTTAATCATTTGCAGTTCCTAGGGCAGTCTGGTTGAGAATAATCGGCTGATTTGGAGGGTTACTTGCCTGGGAGTTGTCGTACAGGATACCCTTGGGGTAAATACTACGCAGTTGGGGAATGATTGCCAGTAGATCATTGAGCGCCCCAGTCAAATCACACGCACTGCCATAGCAAGCATCTAGGGCTAGTTGCTCCAGCCACTTATGATAGGCTTCTTCAAACTGGCTCATTTGGTGCATATCCAGCCAAGCAATTTTTAGGGCGATATGAGCTGGGGCTTCCAGTCGCAGGGTACGTTCGACAAATCGACGAAAATCTAGATTACGAAAGCGCTTTGGCCAGTAAGGCAGAATGATGCTGATCCAAAAAGAGTAGGGATCTTGCCAAGTTAAATTCGGCTGTTCTTCCCCTGGTTTTGGAGCATCATCCGCAGTGACAAATATGGGCAAAAAGTTTTCTGTGGGGGTTGTCAGTTCCCCAGAAATAGACACAGATAAATTCTTTTGAGGACGAAGGAGAATATGCTCTAACACATGGAATCCTTCATCATTGATGCAGGCTTGTATTGCAGTAATAGCTTCATCTCGGTCAGATTTACTGGCATAATACTGAGTAGCAAGGATTGGCTCTTGACCCTTGGTGGTCAGTTTCCAGCCATAGCGCCCATTGTCACCATCAATCAACCGGAAATTATCCTGATTTTGAGCCATTTCTAGCAGTATATTGCCGTGCTGCCAAGCCTTTTCCAGACTATCTTCACTTTGCAGACTCTGTAGTAGGCTCTGCTGGTTGTTGTCATAAATCTGGCCGACAAAGGTAGAATTGCCAGTATCTATAACTCGATAATGACAGAGGTTGCGTCGCCGCACGTCTTCAAAACCCAGTAAGCGAGAAGCCCGCTTTTGGAAACCCGACACATTTTCGGTGTCCCATACTTGTTTGCAGTAATTGAAAGCGCGGAAGCGATCGCGGCTCAGGGTGGGATAATCTTGTAAAAATTGGGCTTTGTCGTGAATCACCTTAACTTCATCCTTCACTGTACCCTGACGTTCCTGGATTATCCGGTAGTTAATTAGCACATAATCAGCAAAAGACTCAGCAAAACGTCCCAGCAAATGATCGAGAAAACGGTTACGGCGATCGCTGTAAGTCTGTGGTTCTTCGGTGATAGAGTTGAGAAATTTCCGATATTCCCTGAGAGCGGGGACTATTTCCTCTGATTTTGGGTCATTAACATCCAATTTGGGATTTTTGAGAATTTCCTCCAATCCTGGAAAATCCATAATCTGCGCGAATCCAGGAAAATCAAGCAACTGAGTAAAATAAGTGTGCCCTTTTTCTTTGGGACGATTCATGTGGTCATTTTCCCGTTCCTGGGTTTCGTCTACTTCCCAGGAAAACAAATCGCGCACATGGGCAAGTTGGACTAAATAGTTAGCAAGCAACTGATCGAAAAATACTAGGTATCCTTTTAACTGACGGGCTTGAGCTTTACGTAAAACTGTAGCCGTTTGCGGTAGCCCATCTTCACCAATGCCATAGGTAAGGGGAAAATCATGCTGAATTGAATAATGGTCAGATAAGTTATAATAACTACCGTTAGGTACTGATAAATCGAGTTCGTTATCCTGACGAAACACCTTAATATGTGCAGCCTGTTGTTCATAATAGCGGCGTTTGACCTCATTCCCATCTGCTGGAATCGGCAGCATACCCTTAAAGAGGGTTATTTTTGACTGTTCAATCCCCAAAACCGGACTATAACCTTTCGTTAGTTGTAAATGCCAGGAACTTTGGGACTGGGGTAAACCATTGATGTAGTTAGCAATACTCAATCTCCTCACCGCCGCCACACCTGGTATTTTCAGAATTTCCTGGTATAAATCCGAGGTGTAAATCATCGGAGATAAAGTCAGTGCTTTTAGCTCGGCGGTATCAATAAAGCCATGACTATTGTAATCTTCATCGGCGTTCACAGCATCGATCAAGCTATACAGGGCTTGATTCCGCTCCATCGCTGTAGCATAAACCTGGGGATGGCTTGCCAGTAACTTAATTTCTTTGTATAAAGCGAAACTGTAATGATTATTACCCTCAGCATTATCAATCAGCTGATAATTAGAGAGGTTTCGGCTGAGAGTCAGCAGTTCATCAAAGGCTGCACTTGCCTTTGTTTCATCTTCGTAGTCGATTGCAGCTTCCAATAAAGGTAATTTATGCTGACTAATCAGTTTGTATTTATAATAGATTTTGGATTCATTGTTGACCTTAGACTCGCGCTTAATTAATTGACGCTGGATTTTTTGGCTGTGGAGGAAAGAAGGTCTACCAGCAAAGATTTCGGCTATACTTTTACCCTTATCCAACAATTCTTGCAAGGTATAAAACCGCAACCGAGGTGATAGAAAAGCCTGTATCCGGACATAAATTTCTACCAATACATCTTCAGCATCAGCATCAGTTTCTAGCTCAATATCGCTACATAAAGCAATTTCTTCTTCACCTAAAACCACAATATCATACACATCTTCGCAGAGATTACGGTAGTGACACAGCACTGCTTTGACTTGATCAAGGGTGTCTGAGCAGGAAAGGTAAATCTGCCCACAGGCATTTCTGCGATATTTCCAGTCTATGTCAATATAAACGGTATAAAGCCCACGGGGATGCAGACGCGGCGCGTTCTCCTCTGTTTCATCATTGGGAGGATTGTGTAGCAGCTTGCTATTTACATAATCTATGTAGATAGGTGGATGATAAGTTGATACTTTTTTTGTTGCTGCTTCCGTTGTTTCTTTTACGACTTCTTCTGTAAACTTTTCCACCCAAGCATTACGGACACCAGGAATATCAATCAGACGCTTGCGTAAATCCAAATCGGTGACAGGATTACAGGTGAGAATTTCATCGGGGGTAAAAAAGTTATTCTCTTGTTGCTGAGAATCGGCGGGATTGAGTGCTAATAAATCTTCAATATCTAAGTTATTGCGATAGCCCAAATCCGTGACAGCGTAGCACAGCACCTCTAGGATAGTCACACCAGGATCGTGCAGATTATAGTCCGTCCAAATTTTTCCAGATAGAGCTTGTAGATGGTTAATCCCGATATCTCGCAAGGTTTGAAAATTCAGGTAATCGGGAAATTCCGGGTGACGTTTCGAGATGCTTGGGTATTCCAGCATAGGTTTAAGAAGGGAGAAAGGGAAAAGGGGAAAGGACTTACGCAGTTGTCACGATAAAATAAGACTTTGAGATTGCTTGCAGACATCGCAATGACGTAAATCTGTAGTTCTTGTGTAAGTCCTGGGGAAGGGGAAAAATAGTGATTTTCATCCTGGGCTAGCAAAAATGTGATAAATCGAACCACCAACCAACCACACAAGTGCGATCGCTATTCCCAAAGTCAGTAATGTGATGTAATTAAGCAATTGTTGCCAACGCAATTCCATCTGCTGTTTATACTCAGTAAATTCTTTGCCCAAATTTGTTAAATCCCGTTCGAGCTTGTCTACTTTCTGCTCGAGTTCCTTGAGTAGCGATCGCCATTTATCACTTTTATCTGGCTCCTCTCCACCTTTGGCACAGATTTCGTTGTCAGCGATCATTTCCCAGAGTGCGCGTTCATAATAGACAACATCACCTTTTTGATAAGTCTGGTGAGGTTTCCACACCCCATGAAATTTATCCTCTTTTTTATTTAGTAAAGAAGTAATTAACTCATGAAAATGTGTCACCGACAGATAAGTATTACTTGTGAATAAAATATTAAGTTCATTGCGATTTTTTAAAGTCATTTTATTAACAGTTGTGCTTAACATATAGGACTCCTATTTGATTTTGATGAAGCTAGATACACTTTTATTCCTTCTTTCCTGTTAAGAGTTAAGAGTTCACTCTCTACATCATATATTCAGGAATCAAATCGTACTACTATAGTTAAAAATTGGGTTGATTGTTGTTTATAATGTTTGGTTTATAGCTCTGAATTGTCAAAATTAAAGGTTTAAAACCTTACCCGTTATCACCTGTTGCCTGTTGCGTTTCCGACTGTTCTGGTTGTAAAATAATCTTCCCTAATGGCTCATATCCAAGAGTTCCAGAGAAGAATTTTTGATTATCAGCAAGTGTAATTGCTTCATTAATAATGTGAGTTGAACTAGTGCTGGCAATTGGTACTGAGGTGAGTATCGATCGCGCAGTTGAGGCGATCGCCTCCCGGACATCCCGTTGGTTTTCATGGTGCATCTGAAAATCCACAACATAGTCAACGTAATATTGCTGTTCAACAAAATTGAGAATAGAAGAACGGTAAATAACACCTCCAAAATTAATTTCTGCTTGAGGATCGATTGTCCAGGGTGTGAGAAAGTTGATAATTCCTCGATCCAATTCCTGGCGATAATAGCCAAAGTTGACGTTATATGCAGATTTAAACTTGACCGCAAACTCCACCTGGATATGCTCGTATATCGGATTCACAACCTGAATATCTGCCCAAGGGGAACCAAGAGCGAGCAAATATTCTTGAATTTTCTCGAGCAGATTAATGTTGACTTTGGGTTCCAGTTCCTGGGAGATGCGATCGGGCGATAATTTGGGAATCACCACCAAAGTTACAGTTCCAGGTACCAGTTCCTGAAACTGCTGATCCTCATCTACCTTTCCGTGGTTGATGCAACGTACCTTATAAATTTCCGGGAATTTTTCTAACACCAAGCGCTCATAATCAAAGATGGTGACAGCCCGACCTTTATGACGCAGGTGTTCGCTGATGCGGGTATAAAAATGACTCGGCTGTTCCTTAACCTTACCACCAAAGGAATTATAGGGTTGCTCAATTTTTTTGATTGCTGCTGTGGGGACAGCTAATTTGGCGATCGCACCCGATGGTAAAGGGGTGGCTAAATGGTTGGGATCGTTACCGACATCAAAAAAAGTTACCCGTGCAGCTTGGGTATGGACACCAATAATTTGACAAATAGCTCGACTACCTGATTTCACACTGGCTTTAATCCAGTGTAAATTTGGGTCAAGGATAGTATTGTTTTTGCTAATATCCCCGGGAATCCCCAAGTTGATGATACCAGAACTAATTAACCCATTAGTAAAATCGCTGACGATGCGATCGCTCAGGGATATCCAGTGATTATCTTTAAGGTAGTACCAATCTACATTTACCCTTGCCAAATTTGTGTCTGCACTTTCTTCCAGCACCTGAAACAGCAACGGTAACGCCGTAGGTGGATCGAGGTTTTCCAATCCGATCAGTAATTCGCCCTCATTAATAAATTGCGGTAAAAAATCTGGTTGTTGCTCATCCCAAGGAGCAAACCCCGCAAATGGGTAAAGATGGAATAGCGTGCAATCCTTTTGCTCTGCTATTGCTGTGTATTTGAGAGAAATTTCCTGAATTACAGGTGTATAAGGTTCGTTGATTGTAATAGGTGCGACATTTTTATTTTTTGGTAAATCATCATCACCAGTCCGCCATCGTTTGAAGGTGGAGGTTTTCTTTTGTTTGTCGTCAACTGTCACCACTTCATAAACAGCTTGATTCACATATTCCCCAGCCTGAAAATTTTTCGCTGAGGCTAATGTTTGGATGGTATATTTAGGAGCAAACTCATCGTGTAGAAAACTCTGCTTGAGTACGAAACGCAAGAAACCAGCATCGGTTTGTAGATTAAAGCTAGTTAAGTTGTCAATTTGATCGCCAGGTATAGGTGTTTGGGAAGCTGTCCTGTCTGCAAGAATGCGATAATCCTCATCTGATGGCTCAAAAAGGTTGTAGTCATTAGGTAAACTTTCTGATGACCAAGTGCGGTGAGTGAGTCGCTCCACCTTTGCCGCAAAATTCTTAAAGTTAGGCGAATTTGCTTCTCCCTCTAGATAATACCCACGATAATGAGTAGATAAATCAGTAGGTAATCCTTGCCATAAAATTTTAATTTTGAGTACAGAAAGATTTTTCTGAAAAACCTCCTTACTTCCTACATAAAAAGTTGCCCCTACTTTTGGGCTGACACCAAAGGGTTGAAAAGGTTTTGTGGGATTGATAATGGATAAATCATTTTGCAACACCAAATCACGGACTTCTATTTCCTTTGTACTGATAGTTAACCCGGTGAGTTTGAGATTGCGAAAATAACTATAAGCAGATAAACCATTTACTAGCACCTCATCTTGTAATTGCAATCTCGCCACGGCTTGATTGATCGAGAGTTTCGCTCCATCTAGTTCGGGATGGTAAATCTCGATTGGTTCCTTGTCAGCGCCAAGATTCACTGCCAATTTGAGGATTTGACCTTCTAGACTGGTTTCGCTAGTTTGGGATGGGAGAATTTCCCCTTTTATCCAGCCTTTTTTACCACTAAAATCAACAGTAAAAATATTCGCTAAATCGCTGGTTTTCAGCGTTACAGGTGCTTTGTCAAAAGTCAGGGTAAAAACTAGGGTACGGCTTCCTTCCCGCAGATAAAAAATATTTGAGGCGATCGCTAATCCTAACTTCCCGCGATCGCGTTTTTGATCGCCAAAAGGCAACCATGCTTTAACTGCTTGTTCTTTGGGAAAATCCCCACCTTTACCATCAAATGAGTTAACCTGGGGAGAGATGTGCAAACCCAACAGATTTTTTGGTTCCTGACCACTAGCAATTTCTTGTGAGTTTAAAAATAACCCTTTCAGACTAGCTATTTGGGCTTTGTGGATGACAGTTTCGCTATCCAGTTTGTAAGATAGCTCAACACCACTAGCATCAATACCTGCGATTAGGCGAGTTTCTCCATCTAGCTTATATTCTGTTTGTGATTTAGCCAGTTCAAAGATTAAGTGAGCATGGTCTGGTTCAGCTGGGCGATCGCTTAGGTGCAGCACTTGACGATAGAAAAAGTCAAGGTGTCTCTGGGTCATGCGATTCAGGTCATCTCTGGCTGGTTGCATCACCTCCCAAAAAGCAAAATATAAAGATAGGTGGGGCGGATGATCCTGTCGGTTTTTCAGGCTATCGCGGAGATATTTAGGAGCCAGTTGGATGATCTGGCGGTAATTTTGAAATAGCGTCTGAAATACAACGTCTAATTCTGCTCGGGCTTCTGGGATTGTCCCAAGCAAAAGTATTTGGGCAGTCTCTACTTGTGAACTAATTTGCAGATCAAATTCCTGAGCAAAATCTTGATAAAACTTTATTGACGATTCCTGAGCTATTTGTTCAAAAGACTGTATTCTCTTGAGAGCTTCCCTCAGATTTGTTTGCACCAATCCTTTAATCGTAGACTTTAGGGAAGTATAGGCTTCCAAATGCCGATGCCAATCCCAGATTTGCTGCAAAAGGTTATGCCAGGTAGCTATTATCGGCTTCAGAGTCTCAGGCAACCGATTTTTTAGAAAATTATCTAAATTTGCTGTATAGTCGTCTTTAACTTTTTCAGGACGGGTTTTACTAATCAAGGCGATCTGCACGGGAGTGCTACCAGCAAAAAATTCTTGCCAAGAATACGGCACAAATTTTTTGTTCTTATCTTCATAGTAATTTTTATTCTCGGTGTCGTAGTAACTAACTCGCTGACTAAGTTTGTGAGCAAAGACCAGAAAATCAGCCAAATCGCCCTCGTCAACCTTGACATAATCGGGTGATAGGGCTGGAATCTCTCGCTGATCCTGGCTCACACCATCGCGGATTAATGGATTTTTCGGTGGCTCGCGGCGGATGTTCATGGGTTTGGGGACTGAAAATCAAACATTGGAGATGCTCTCTACTTGCAGCCTAACAGGGACTTCACCTGTGCTAGCACCTGGAAGCAGGCTACCAGTACTTTCTTCCAGGTAGAAGGGATAGACCAAATTAAAGCGAGAATTAGTATTAATAATTGTGTAATCTATGGTGAGATTCACGCGCCCCTGTAATTGTTCATCAAGGCTAAGGTCTAGCCCGTTGAGCAGAATACGCGGTTCGTGATAAAGAATAGAAGTACGCAGTTGTTCTTTGATACTGCTGGTTATGGTGGGGCTGAGAGGTTCAAAGAGAAAATTTTGCAGATTACAACCGTAGCTTGGCTGCATCACTCGTTCTCCCAGGCTGGTGGATAACAGAATTTGCAAGCTCTCACAGATATCGTCTTCCGCACTCACTAGTTGCACACTTCCTGATGCTGTATAAAAGGTGGGAGGAAATCCCCAACCAGTTCCCAAGAAGGCTTTGTCGTTGTTTTCCATGTCAGGCTCCGGGTACTCCAATTGGCGGTGATGGGGGATAGGAGGGCAATTATTGGGGTGACGCTCGTTCCTCGCTACCGCTTCGCTAACGATACCCCGATAATTGCCAATTCATTGGTTTTTGATTTTCTTTCTAAGACTACGGATAAATTCACGAATTACCTCTGTTTGAGTTCTATCTTGTTGTTGGCAGTAGGTTTTTAATATTTCCAACTCTTGCTCTGGGAGTCTAATATCTATGCGAGTAGTCATACAAAAGTACGGATTAATGCTGTACAATAGTTATATGCTACTAACTTACCAGTTCAAACTCAACCCCACTCCCGAACAAGTTATCATTCTTGAGACTTGGGGAGAGTTGCTGCGTCGTCATTGGAACTACGCGCTAGGGGAAAGACTTGACTGGCTAATGCGTACAAGGTCACGGATAGACCGATGCAGCTTAGTTTCTGAACCAATTGGGGAGATACCAGAGAAAGCAGATTACTACACACAAGCAAGTGACCTCAAACGGACTAAAGAACTATTCCCCGACTACAAAAACATCTATGCCGACTGCCAACAACAAAACCTGATGAGATTGGACAAGGCGTGGAAACGATGGCTAACACCTGATAAGAAGGGTAAAAAGGGAGGAAAACCACGTTTTAAAAAGCGTGGTGATATAAGTTCATTTACTTTCCCGCGTGTTAATTCACCCAAAGCTGGCGCACATCTGGTAAGTAATATTCTTAAATTATCCAAGATTGGTGAAGTCGAGGTTATCTTGCATCGTCCGATTCCAGATGGTTTCGAGATTAAACAAGCAACAATTTTAAGTAAAGCTGATGGTTGGTATGTCAGTTTTTCTTTAGAAGATAAAACTGTTCCTGATTCTTTATCTGTTGATGAAATTAAGTCTGCCACAGGTATAGATGTCGGGTTAGAGAAATTTTTGACTACTGCTGATGGAGAAAGTATTGAAGTGCCGCAGTATTATCGCAAGGCACAATCAAAATTAGCACGTATTCAACGCCAACTTGCTCGTAAGGTCAAAGGGTCTAAAAATTACCAGAAGCAATCTAACAAGGTAGCTAGGCTTCACTTGCACGTTGCAAGGCAAAGAAAAGAATTTCATTATCATGTCGCTCATTGGTTGGTTAACTCTTATGACTTAATTGTTTTTGAAAACTTGAACATTAGAGGATTAGCTAGAACACGACTAGCTAAATCAATACTAGATGTTGCCTGGAGCGCGTTCCTCCAAATTATGCAAGCAGTAGCGGTAAAACGCGGCAAGCTGACACTTGGGGTTGACCCTAGAGGTACGAGTATTAATTGTTCGAGTTGTGGTGAGAGGGTCGAAAAAACTCTCTTCATTCGTGTTCATAGTTGTTCGTGTGGATTGGTCATTGACCGCGATTGGAACAGCGCATTGAATCTTTTAAAGCGTGGATCGGTTGGACTACCGATTTCTGGCTGTGGAGGCTTAGACAATAGTCAGCCCGTGAAGCAGCAAGTCTCATTTGTGAATTTGAGATGCTCCCGCTACATTGCTTGCAATTAGCGGTGAAAGTTGTCACGTCAGCCTCCGATCAGTACGGTGAATGCTCCTAACACAATCGAGCCTCCGTGAGATGTGGTATCTCCAATCCGAGCGGCGGGTTTTCCCCCGATCGTCACGGTTGTCGATCCCAGGATGATGGCATCTGGTGGCCCAGTACAGGTGCATGTATCACCCACTACAGCGGCTGGTATCCCAGCAATTAAGACATTTGGTACTCCTGGACTTACGATCGGGCCGCCAACATGGGGGACAACCCCAGTTACCATTGGACAGACATGCATATCAGTGAGGCGAGCAGCAGGTTTTCCCATAGGTTTTTCCTTTTTGAGTAGAATTAATGGTTCGGTTTATCCATTAATTAATCTGTACTAACGAGCCTTTCAACACCGCGATCGCACCTGTCGAAACTTCAGCCCCAGCATTACCTTCAGCTTTAAATTGAGCATTGGCTTTAGCATTCACATTCAAACCCTCAATACTGGTATCCTGTGTTGCTTTCAGCGTCAGCTTCCCTGTAGCCTCTAGGGTGATGTCTTTGGGACTTTTCATGGTGATACCGCGATCGTTCATAGTCATGGTATTGCCGTTTTGGTCTTTCAAGGTAATACCCTTATCCTCGTCGGAGATGATAATTTTGTTACCTCCTGGTGTTTCTAAGGTGATGATTTTCTTTTCGTCATCAAAGCTGACTTTCATTTGAGAACGGGTAAAAAAGCCCTTGTGATGATTCTCGTCAGCAGCTTTTAGGGGTGCTGGCTTAGCACTGCTGTTGAGCATCCCCAGTACGATAGGGTCGCGGGGATCGTCGTTGAGAAAGCCCAGGATAACTTCGTCGCCAATTTCGGGACGAAAAAAGGAACCGCGATTTTTCCCCGCATCTAAGGTGGCAATCCGAGACCATATTCCCTCGCTTTGAGAGTCAATAATCGGCGCTTTGACTAAGATTCGGTCTTCGCCGTTGGGGTCACCCTGCAACTGCACCACCACCCCAATTTGTAAGCCGTTGACACCAGGAAGTAGCCCTGATGCTTGTTTATCTACGATGTCTGTTTCCTGGTAAAACCACTGAGGTGCAAAACCAAGCTGCATATGGGTATACCAGGCTCCGCCAATCATCTCGTGCCGAACACCGGAGACGTAGGCTAACCCATTGAAGCGTTTACCTAACCCTTTGAGTTCAATTAAGGCATCAGGTTTGGCATCGGGGTAACCGACGGTCTTTACCCGTCCTTGAATCTTGGCTAACCGACTTTTCAGCAGTTGAGCATCAGCCCAGGCTTTGAGTTCTGGCTGTTGTATTCGACCACTGTGACGTAGTTCCCAGGTGCTGAGAGCGATCGCATTAGCCAATGTCTTACCTGACAAATTGCCCTGTTTATCGATGTTTGGCTCGCTCCCTTCTTCCTCAACCAATGTCTGATCGGTATAGCTCCAAGCCGTTGCTTTTACAGCTTGATACTGGTTTCTAGCATCCATTTCCGCTTCAAACTCCAGTAAGTTCCCACCATAAGTCAGGGTAACTAAAGGACTACCACTGGTGTTTGGGGCTTTCACCTGCAATTTGCCTTTATCCGCAAGCACAATCTGCCCATTTATCTGTGCCCGTGACAGAATAAAGTCCCAATCAGTAGCGTAGTATTGGACAATTTCTGGATGCTTGACCTTGGTAGCTTCCACTTTTGAGGATATACCACTGTAACTGCTGATAATTTGTGCAATGGCATCGCTGTCTTTAACTTCAGTAAAGTATCTACTGTGGCGACCGATGGTTAACTTTGTGGCAACATCTTTGCAATCGAGGATGAGTAGAGAATCACCATTTGCACCAACTTTAATTGCATGTTTAACAATCAGCCCTTTAAACATCCTCTTATCCTTGCCATCGTAACCGATGGCAATTTCCACTTCCTTACCTGGAATCAGGTCAGGAGCCTCGCTAGCTGCAAAGGTTTCTTCTGCTGTTGCACCATCCCGCAGCACAACTTTTGCTGTTGGCACTCGGTTAACTGCTCGGTTAACCGTCAGAGAAAGCACGGTATACTCATTCGTGATGTCTTTACCCTCAGAGAGTAACGTGAAGGTGGCAACATTGTAGAGCGAATTTTCCGGAATGATTAGATCGCTCATGGTTCCGTTTTTTCTAGTGGTGGGAATCTTAAATCGGAGTTGGTCACTAAACGGCGGAAATTCACCAAACCGTTAACTTTGGCAATCTGGAGATAATAAGATGGGTCGTCATAGATGCGATAAGTCATCAAGGGCAAGGTGTCACCTGCTGTTACCTTGCGCTGGTGGGTGAGATCTGGAGATTTTTTGTTTTCTTCTCGCAGTCTCCGCTTCATCTCGACATAGCTGCTAAAAGTGGCTTTCAGCTCGGCTCGCAGGGGCTTACCATCCGGAGCAAAGAGGGTGTATTTAATCTCGATATTGGTCAGGAGACAATTAAAGCCATACTCGCCGTAGCCAAAAGAAAAGTCCCCCCACAACAGACGCAGAAAATTAGGCTTGTGGGTCTCAGGATTCATTTTGTAGGTCAACCGGAAAAATTCCTGTAGTTGCCCGACAACATCTCGGTGAAATTTCCCAGAATTTTGCTTGTCAGGGACTACACCAGTGCCATCCAAGGTAAAGTCAAGCTTAAGTTCTTGCGGTCGAGTGAATTTATATTTCAGATCGTTGTGCTGAGAACCCTGGTCTTGGCTGCGGTTGTATTCGATGTGACACTGTTGGGAAAACTGCTCCGGATTGATGGGTAGATCGAACGCCCCGATCTTGCTTTGATAGCGATCGTCCTTATATGCCTCAAGCCTAACTTTGGTAAGTTCACCTGTTTTGGCGGGTTGGCTGAACATGAGTTATCGCTCCGATTTTTCTTTGAGAATTGCCAGTACCTGTTCTACGCAGGCAGCAATGATATCAGCTTGGTTATTTACATTAGTGCTGCTTTGTGCTGACCCTTGATTTGTGTTTTGTCCCTGCTCCCCATCATTGACGGAGGCTTTGATCACTAGTTCTCGGATTTCTAGAGGCATTGGAGAACCCTCCTAATTTTTTGAATGATTGCTACTTCATCGGCTCGAAATAGCTGTAGTTAAGTTCCATCGATTCAATCGCGATCGCATTTTGTTCAGCATTGAATTCTGAAACAGACCACTTTTTGGGCCAAGCATTGATCACTTTCCAAGTCATTAAGGGTTCGCTCTTTTCAGGGGGTTTTTGGGTATCGGAGCGCTTGAGATATAAGAGATGCACCACTATATTCATGGGCTGGATGTCAAAGTTAACAATGGCATCCATGCACCATTTCGACAGCTTTGAGTCCTTCACTAAGCCTCGCTTGAGAACCAGTGGAGTATATTTACTACGCACCGGAAGCGTATGCTCAAAGCGATTTTCGCCTCCTTCCTTCAAGGTCTCAGTCTGCATATCTACACTCAGTCCCGTCACGCTCTGAAATCCGGTTTTTACCTCACCTAATTTTCCGCCTTGAAAAATGACCTCAAAAAAGAAACTAACTGGAGGATAGGTAGGTGTTTTCATCAGAGATTATTTATTCTCAATAGTGAGTCCTTCGTAGACAATCTCAATGGTTTCGATCGCAACTTCGTTACCATCACTTTTAAGATCGGTGGAAGTTGCCTTCGTCGGCCAAGCCCGATTAACCTTCCAAACCACAACTGGCTCATGCTTCTCATTCAAGAGACTAATCGTCAGATCGCGACGCGTAATTGTGTTCAGAGCCACGGTATTCCACCAAGTGTAAAACTCGTTGTCCCCCTTGACAGTCCCCCGTTTCATTGTGATGGGGCCAAACTTCTGCATTCCAGGCATCTGTAGCTTGCTATATTGTTTCATATTTCCTTCACGGTATTCAATGGGCTGAGTTTCCAAATTGAGTCCAGAAACTTCGGTGAATCCTAAGCGTTTGCCGCCCCACTCTACTTGGAAATGAAACTTGGGTAATGGATAGTTAATGTCAGTCATAATTAGTTAATCAGTAAATGAGTAATTTCGATTGATTATTTATTTGTGATTATGAGCTAATTCGCTGATTAGCCCATGAGATGATTTGCTGGTCAGCTTTCCTGCATCTTGTGGGAGAACTTGAGGATGATGAATTCAGCTGGACGCACCACAGCCATGCCGATTTCGATGATCATGCGACCTTCAAGGATGTCTAGGGCAGTCATGGTTTCACTCAGCCCCACTTTCACATAAAAGGCTTGCTCCGGCTTGGCTCCAGCTAATGCACCAGCCCGCCATTGCAGGATGAGGAAGTTTTCGATCATGGCCCGTACTTTCACCCAGGTGTTGGCATCGTTAGGCTCAAAAACAAAGCCCTCAGTGGCTTTTTTGATCGATTCTTCTGCCATGTTGAAGAATCGCCGTACTGGGACATATCGCCATTCGTTATCGTTACCAGCCAGAGTACGGGAACCCCAAATTAAGGTACCTTTGCCAGTAAACGCCCGGATAGCGTTGATGGACTTGCCTGTGGTGTGAACGTTCAGCTGATCCTGCTGGTCATTTGTGATTTTGAGGGTAGGTTTGACTACTGAAGCCAGGGCAACATTGGCTGGGGCTTTCCACACACCACGAGCATTGTCGGTACTCGCATATTGACCCACCACTAATGGCGAAGGGGGGAGAACTAGAGGCATTTGATCAATTGCTGCTGTAATCAAGGCATATTGAGTGCCATCAGCGCCGGAGGTCGTAGCAGGGTTGAAGGTATTCATCTTACCTTCTTCCGTTTCAGCGCCCCCATTTACACTGCGGAAGATACTAACTTGATCCTCGTCGTAGAAATAGTTGAAGATTGTTTCAATGTTAGGGGTGTAAATTGCGCTGTATTTCAAGTTGTCCAAAGGTAGGCTTAAGTCCCGAAAAGCATTTGCTGCATCCAGGATGGTTTGGGGCGAGGCGAGGAGTTTGAGATCCATGACCGTAAACCGATCCTGTAACTTACCACACTGCTCTAAAGCGGCAGTCATTAAGCTAGCATAGTCAGCATCACTCAGACTTTGGCTTTCAGGAAAAACCAGCAGGGTAACTTCATCTTCCTTAGCAACTTCAGCCAGACCATTTCGCAGGGCGTTGACATCGATGGTGCCGCTCATCGGGCCTACTGAGACAATGTAGCAGGGACCGCCACCATTATCGAAAAAAGCCTGCATGGCGTAATACAGGTTGTTGGGATTGGGGGTGCCAATCCGGGCATTCACTTTGCGATCAATCAGTTTGCCATCTTTATTAGTGTCCTTGATCACAACTTGAATTGTCTTTTCACTGTTGGCTTTACCGAAAAATAATTCGTATTCCAGCAACGAAGTGATCCGTATTGGTCGCAGAATGGGATTAGCAGGATCGGCGTGAAAGTTTTCGACACCGTACTTAGCCATTTGAGTGTAGCCAATAAAGGCAGGAATGGCGGTTTCAACCTGGGCAACAGAGGGAGGGAATTTTGGAATTTCCTCGATATAAACGCCTGGAGTTTTGTAGGTACTTGCCATAGTTTTGTGCTTGGTAATTATGTGATTCGTTACAGATGTATATCAGAAAAAATGGCGATCGCTTCTTTCTCTGTTTCAGGATCAATCTGTGTTTCTGGCTTAATCAGCATCACTCCTGGTGCTGGTAGCAGATGGTCTTTACCGTCAATGAGTAAATACTTGGGTTGTCGCAGTAATCCCTGCGGTCGTTTAGTAAAGTAAGTTTTCTCATCTTTTAATTCAAAGTTAGGTAACTCGTCTTTGGTGAAGCCATGAGGCTTTTCGTAGCGATATCGCCAATGGGTGGCGCGGTTTTTAAAGCGGATGATATAGGTTTGGGGTTGAATTAGGGTCTGTTTGTTCTGAGGTTGCAACAGGGAAAAAGCTGATGGTACTAGCTGGGGATTCAGCAAGATTTCTACTAGCCCAAAGGCATTGGAAGCAGCCATCGGGTCTAATAGTACAAACTCATCTACCTGAGTACCATCTAGATATAGGCGATAGCGGCCTGGTATTTGCCCGGAAAAATTGAGGCTGGTGGCGATCGGCTCACCAGGAGTATGAGTATCTGGAACAGTAACTTCAAAGCTAAAAGATTTCTGTTTATTGACATCTAACAAGGTCAAACCAAATGTCTGATGAGGCGAGGCTCTAGGGATGGTATATGTTCGAGAAAGTCCTGATCGTGGTAGTTGGTCTAGTTCTGTCACATACTGACTCAAAGGCAAGGTATTCCAGTTTTTGACATCAGGCTTCGTACTATCAGAAGTATGATCGCGCAATGCTTCCAGAGTCTTACCATTGTGAGTTACCAATTGTCCCAGGTGGTATGTGGTATTGGCAGTGTAAACCGACAGAGGTTGAGTGAGGAATAAGGCATGACCTTGATTACCCGAGAGGTTGGAGAAATAATAAATTAGATGGCGAGGTATGCTCAGGGGTAGATTTGTGAAATTAGCAAAATAGCGATCGCGCACCACTAACCAAAATGTCAGCCGTTCAGGACGATTAACTGGTATTACAGTCCCAAAATCACTGGATGATACTTGTTCTACATGGGCAAAGATACTTGCACCCCTAGGCTGTGGGCGAAATATCCAATGTAGATTTCGCAATATCCGCAGACATTCTGGTGTAGGTACTACTGTCAATATCTCAGAAATATCATAATCAGGTGGTGGTGACTTAGGAGGATCGGGCTGGCCTAGGTAATAATCATGCCAGATATCCAAATCGAGGATTTTTTTGTATAGAACCTGCATAACTGGTTACCCCTCACTCATTAATAGAGATTCCAGAAATAACTTCGCTTTCGGCCTGCCGTTTTTGTGCTTCTACTGCTACAAGACGGGCACGATAGAGTACAAAGGGTACTTGTTTACCACCTAGAGATCCCCATAGTTGGTTAAGTTGTTCAAAGCTGAGGGAATATAGATCTGGTATGACTCGCACATTGCGCGAGATACTACCATTTCCAGGCGTAGAGGTAAATGAGATTTCCTGTTGCGACTGAAAAAACTCCACTACCCGCGTCAGCAGTCTCAGGGCTGTTTCATACTGATTATGTAATGAGCAAAAGAGAATAAATAGGTTGAGATTTACTGGAGGATTTTGGTAAATAGTGCGCCCGTTTCCTAATCGATAGTGACTGGCGTTTTTGAGGGTGGACTCTTCTTGGAGATTTACTAAACTCATCACCACACGCCCATTTAGCTGATTATTGGGTCCACCCAGTTCTTCGGCCATGCCAATGTTATCTATGACGACAACCTGACCTGGCCCAAGTTCTGGCTCAGTCTCAAGGATGTAACGTTGCAAAGCAACCTGTATTAACCTCATTGCATCAAATATCATAATCACTCGGTGAATGAATCAGCCGGATGCCTGGATGTTGGATTTATTACAGTAGTAGCCAAGAAAACATTAAGCAATTGATGAATAGATCCATCTGTTACTTAAGTTTTTCCAATTAGTAAGGTATTTCTGTTTTTATCAACTATTAAACTTCTTGCAAAAGTTCCACATTAATGAATAACTAAAAGTCTATATAGATGCCCTTTAGATGGCTGAATGCAGAGTACGATGATGAAATTAACTTATGCAAGAATTTTAATGAATTAAGTTCTTTTCTCTACAATTAAAGCATAATTTTTGGGATTTTTACTCAGGATTTTTTAAATTTGTAAAACTTAATGTCTCGTTTATTTTTGTTGAGAATAGAGTTTACTCATATCGCATACTATTACCAATCTTCAAATTATTCATCAAAAAAATGATGAATGACTGGTGATTTTACTGCACAAATAATAACATACATAAATTATGTATCGAGTTTTTATATTTTACTAGTACACCGGGCGCGTAGTTTTTCACTTTCCCCCCTAAAACAAGAGTTTGCAGTGTAAGTAAAAGTAGGGGTAACTATTGTGTAGTAATGTAAAAAATAATTGTGCAACAAAGCCCAAGCGCAAATGAATTGGGACTACTTCCAATCTCTGGACAAAGAGAAATTGGTAGAAGTTGCATAAAAGTTACTCAACAAATTTTTATTTTTCAGCTATGAGTTTTTCCAACTCATCTAAAATCTTGGTAATTCGCTCTTTGTTCTGAAGATTAATTAAAGATTTCTTCCTACGTAAAAGGTTGCTGATTTCACTAAACCTCTCAATTACGATATTCTTAGGCTGGCTTTCTGATTGAGATTTAAGTTCCTTAACTTTATTCCTGATTTCGCTCAAAGATAAGTTTTTTGCAATTGCTAGCTCGATCAATTCAGTACGCAGTTGTTGTGACTTTATCTGTGCAATCGCTTGGGCTTTTGTGTACTCAATCTCCCCTCGTTGGAGTACCGACAGGATATCGTGGGGAAGATTCAGTAAAGGAAGCCGAGTAGAGCGGAAAGTCCCAGCATTGAATTTTCCGATTTGCGATAATAAAGATTCAATCTTATTAAGTTGAATCTGAACGTTCGGATTCAATTCTTGACCTCTTTGCTTAGCGTTGAAACTCTGGTGCAAAATAGATACCACTTCCTTAGTATCTTTTTCCAGGGACAGTGCTAGCAGATCTAACACAGCTTTAGTTTCTTCCACCGGATTTAAATCTTCCCTCTGTAAGTTCTCCATCAGCGCAACTTGTAGGGCTTGTGTATCATCTAGTTCATGTAAGACAATTGGTATTTCAACTAATCCAGCTTCGCGTGCTGCTCTGATGCGTCGTTCACCAGCTACCAGTTCATATTTCCCATCATCCAATAAGCGAACTATAATAGGCTCCAAGATACCATGAAGCTTAACTGACTCTATAAGTAGGTCAAGCTTGTTAGTGTCAAAGTAGCGACGTGGTTGCTTGCGAGGTAATTGGATTTGGTCAATTGGAACTGTAGTAGGGCATTGTTTAAGAAGACTACTGTGGTTAATATCAATCCTATTCAAGGATGCTACTTGGCTTAAATTTTTCGATAGCATAATACTCTCCCTAACTTTTAAGTAATAAATATAGCTATTTACACAGCTAGTATTGAGATACATCAAGTGCTAGAAACTTTTATAAGTTTCAAATTTTCCTAGCCGAGCTGTTTATATACATGAAATTACGGAATAAATATGAGGAACTTGTGAAGATAGGCAGTAATATTACTTAATTATTATTTTGTTCAGGCACTTGATGAATTAGAGCGATCGCCTGGAAATATCCAAGAGAGAGGTTGGGTGCGATAGATTCATCGAACTCCCGTTAACTTAAATCTTGCCTCCTAGATCATCTTTCCCGCTTTGCTAAATTCCCGCTTGATCGCTTCTAGCAGATCCTGCTGATGAATGACTGTATCACCTCGCTGTAATACCTGTAGACAGCAGTATTGCACCACATTCATAATGTCAGACCCAGTCAGTTCATAGGCAGAAGAAAGCTGAGTTAGATCTACTTGATCAGCTAGTTTCACCTGGGACGGAAAAGCCATTTGCCACAGTTGTAGCCTTTCTTTGGTGTTGGGCAGAGGAAATTGGATGAGCGATTGAAATCTGCGAAGAAAGGCCTCATCGATGTTGCTTTTGAAATTGGAGGAAAGGATGACCAGCCCGTCGTAGTTTTCTACTCGCTGCAATAGATAACTGACTTCTTGATTGGCGTACTTATCATGGGCATCACGTACATTGGTACGCTTACCAAACAGAGCATCAGCCTCATCGAAAAACAGAATCCAATCCTTACTTTCAGCTCGCGCGAAGAGATTGGCTAGGTTTTTTTCAGTCTCACCAATAAATTTGGAAACCACCATAGAGATGTCTATCTTATAAACATCTTTACCAGTGTATTTACCTAATAAACTGGCTGTAAGAGTTTTACCTGTACCAGGAGGTCCGTAAAATAGGGCCCGATAGCCCAACTTCAGCTTTTTTTTCATACCCCATTGATAGAGAATAGTGGGGCCATGAATAATCCAAGCTTCCAGGTCGCGAATCTGTTGTAAGGTTTGGCTATTGAGAACCAGATCCTCCCACTCCATTTCAGTGGTGATGCGCTGGGCGGGAAAACCGATGCTGAAATGGGGACGGGAAAAGTGCCCCAGGGTAAACAGGTCAATGTAATCATGATTCATGACCAGTTTACCACTCATCAGTGGTTCACCCTCTGCTGGTGGATCGAGGTAAAGCACGCGATCGCGGGCAAAGGGATGTTCCTCACTAAAAAGTTGCTGGAGATGCAAGCGTTCCCGAAGTGACTCCTTCGGAGTATCGGCAAACTGACTACTCCCGAGGATGAACAGCACTGTTTCACCAGTTGGCAGAAAACCCCTATGAGATTTGCCTCGCCAGCCACCTATCTGGGGATAGTCCCCAGCCTGGGGCAACTGCGCCATGATCAGCTGATCAAAAAAATCAGGTTGCAGATGCGGAGCTAAGGCCATCAGTAGGGTGAGTTGAGCGGCAGTATCCAATTGATGCTTGCGAATAAACCAAGTCAGGGGAGTCTCTGCGCTCAACCATTCATCCGGTAGACTAGGTATTGCAACCTTTGCCTGTCCGTTATCGCTGAAGTAAGAGTTTAAGCGCCACTGAATGACTTGAGCTAGGTAATTTAGTGCTGTTTGTAGGCTTTGGATATCAGGCGATCGCATTATGCTACGTGCAGTTTAGAGGATCTGACCAATTTTAGATTTTATAATTTTGGAAAATGGAATTGAAAGATTCAAGATTAAAAATTTAAACCGGGTTTTAGCGCGATCGTAGTTTCAACTATCGCAAAATCAACCCTGACCAAGATATTTATTTTTTAACTAATGTATCAATTTTAGTTCTGATCATCTCATTCCATAATAAATTAGATTGGTGATGGAATAAAGAGCTTAGTTTAGTCACAAACGCTAGTGAAGATGTTTCTTCAAGTAAAGCAGATCAATCTGAAGCGGTGACAATACTAGAAACAATTAGTTTTTCTGCTAACGGAAATTTAGATAAAGTTTCACAACTTTATTGAATTGTCAAAATGTAGTTGTATCAAACTAAGAAACAGACTAAAATTTATGCCGGAAACAATAGTCCAACAAAGTCAGAAATCTCTAAAGAACCTTCCAGTCCTCCACCAACCGATTAACCTCAAGATAATACAGCCAAATCCCATTCAAGAATCTATACAGCTATGGGCAAATATTTGTGACAAGAAGACTATAGAAGTTTATCAACAAGCGGCTGGTAAAACATGGGATCTTTTCAAGCAAGCGATCTCCGTTATCTTATTTTTATGCAAATTACTGATTGCTTTGATTATCTGGGTGTCCGGTATCGCTTTTCAAATGGGCCAGATTTTTCGGAATAAACTTGAGGTTGAACAACCAAATCTTGAGCAGATCATATCTACTTTGCTCGAATTCTTCCTATGGCCTGTTGCGCGTGTATACGATTGGGCTGCTTCTTTCATTAAACAATATTTGGGATGGGATAATCCTCTAACAGAGAAAGCGTCTGCAATCCAGTCGGAAAAGACAGATAGTGCTAGTGGAGCATCAATAGAAAGTTCATCTGCAAATTAAAATATTCCCATCCCGTTGGCAGAATACCTAATTTTTCAGGTAGACCTGTAGTAGGAGCAAGTTGATAGATCATTCTATCTTTCTTTAAAGAATCACTTTGCATAAAGCTTATATTCTAAATATATGATGTAGGGTGTGTTGTCGCGAAGCGCAACGCACCTTGAATTTTTAATTTCTTCAACATCGTATTTATCGGCGTCAATATCGTTTTGATCGGCGTCAATACCGTATTTGGGACATCCAATTTTTTAAATACCCAATAAATTTGTAGTGCGAACGCGAGAGCGTGTCCGTAAAGCCTGCGGCATAGCTACGCTTAGGGCGCAGCCTCCCGCAGGGAAGGACAAACGTCTCGCTCGCTGGTGTTAAAAAGCGAGCTTTCCGGCTCGCACTACGGAATATGGGTAATTTATTTTTTGTAAGTGCGATCGCTTTTGAGTCAGACACAATCACCAAAAACACAGTATAAATTTTACACAGCTAAAGGTGGATTGTCTTCACCAAAATTAGCAACTTCTACAAAACGTGCAACCGCCAAACTTTTTCTATTACTTTTAATCTTTTCAATTTCATGCAAGGTTGCTGCTGTGAGGTAACTCTCGCCACATTCAGGACAACTGATAACAGGAATATTTTCAATTACTAGTAAATCTTTACCTTTACCATAAGTTCTGGATACCTTACGAATATTTACTCCTTCGGTGCCACAAAAGTCACATTTCATATAATATTTTCTCGTCTTATAGTTGATATACTGTATGCGTGGAATTTCTGCTTTTGGGTATTATAAAACCCCGGCTTCAGTTAACGCCTGACTGAACACATCAACAAGTCCTAAGTTTCCCGCCCATTCGGTAAGATAACTATAGTCTAATCTCTCAGCTTGTAGTTTGATTATCCCTAACACATCGCGCCACTGTTTTTCTGACTGACTGCTTCTACCCCACAATAACTTTTGCAGTACCATATCTTCAGGCGACGCAACCCAGAAAGGGGAAATTCCTTCAACATCAACTAACTGTCTGCGTGTCATCTGCGAGGTAGCAAATGGCGAATTATCCATTACAATCAGGTCAGCATTAGAAATTGTTACTGTATGGGTAATGCTGAGGGTGCGTTCTCGCCCCAGTTTTATATCCTCGACTGCACCAAGAGGACAGTAAAAACCCGCAGTTTCTAATGTCTGCACCAGTGAATCAATTTGTTCTCCCTGAACCTGTATTACTAAATCTAAATTGCGTGTGGAACGGGCTTCACCGTGAATCGAACTAGCAACTCCCCCACTCACGTAGTAGGGTATATTCATCGGCTCAAACAGCAAGTGCAATTCGCCAGCCAGTGCAATGGAATCTTGAATCCAAATAGTTTCATCACCCCCTATTGGTTGAAAGTCAAGATTGAATTTCTCTCCTAGTATTGCACGAGTGTAGTGTCGGCGGATTTCTGTAAGCGGTGCATTGCGATCGCGCATTTTTACGCCAGCAAGGGATAGTTTCTTGACTCCCCTGTCATGGGCGGCGAACATTTCTATCCTTTGTTTGAGGCATAATTGGCGTAATCGGGTAAACAGGTAGATATCTGCGTCGATGCTGATGTCGGATGCTTGCGCTCTATAACCTGGTTTAATGGTAATTGTGGTTATGTTGCTGGAAGGTATTTTTTCCATTCTATTGTTTGAGAAACAAGGCAGAAAAAGGAAAGCTAATGTACTATTTACTATCATCCAGGCAAAATTTGTGGGGATTTTTGAGAATAAATACACCGTTTTCCTTAATTAAGTCACCTGTGCAGTAAATTGGCAAGCGTTCTTGATAAGCTTTAAGTGCCAGGATGTAGTCACGGTCAACTAATTCTGTATGAATGGGGCGCAGTTTATTAACAACAATACCCAGCAGGGTGATTTCGCCACTGAGTTTATCGGCGTTGGGTGTGGCGATGTGCCCTTACGTGTCAACTTAACGCGAAACCCAGTTACCGCAAGGAACTGAAGTTCCTTGCTAATAGTAAAAGTCATCGTCAGATTCCTAAATATCCTCAAAATCTTGAGTCTACTTCAGTAGGGGCGGGTTTACAGATCATTGGTGTCAACTTAAGTCAAAACGCTTATTCCACAGGCATTTTACCCCACCCCTCAATCCCCTCCCCGTTTACGGGGAGGGGACGTTTTGCGTCAGCAAAACTGGGGTGGGGTAGCGCGGATCTTGGTGGTACGTGATTTTGTATCAAATCATATCCAGGCAAGGGTTTCACGTTAAGTTGACACCAATGGTTTACAGATATGCTCCAATAATTCACGACTATCTCGCTTAACCCGCCCCTACTTGGACTTTGTCCCTTGGAATTCATTCCCAGGCGGGTGACTCATCCATAGAGAAGGCGATCGCATTTGTGACCAACTAGATCGGGTTGTTTATCAACGAGTACTCATCCATAGAGAAGGCGATCGCATTTGTAACCAACCAGATCGGGTTGTCTATCAATGAGATCTCATCCATAGAGAACCTCAACTCCTTCATAACCAACTAGATCGGGTTGTCTATCAATGAGATCTCATTCATTGAGAACCCGATCTCATTTGTCACCAAGGAGTTGAGGTTAAGGGGAAAAAGGGGAAAGGGGACAGAAAAACCTTTAACCTTTAACCATGACGAATTCTTGCAATGCTGCTACTAGTCGATCAATATGCGTTGCTTGATGCGTCGCCATTGCAGATATCCTAATTCGGCTGGTGGGTACTGTGGGCGGGCGTATGGCTGGGGCGAAAATTCCGGCATCTTTTAAATATTTACCTGCTTTTAAGGCATCTGCGGCGGTTGGCAATTGAAAACATATTATAGGTGATTCGGAAGGTAGTAGTTTTAATTCCGATACCTGTTGTTGCATTAATTTTTTTAGGTAATCTACATTCTCCCACAATTGAGTACGGCGTTGTGGTTCTTGTTGTACTATCTCAATGGCGGCTAAGGCTGCGGCTGTGTCTGCGGGTGAAAGAGCTGTGGTGTAAATCCAAGTGGGGGCGCGATTGCGTAAGAAGTCAATTAAGGTGGCGCTTCCGGCGACGTATCCGCCTAAACTACCCAAGGCTTTACTTAATGTGCCGATTTGAATTAATTGCTTTCCGGTACAGTTAAAGTGTTCAACACAACCTGCGCCAGTTTTACCCATGACTCCTGTTGCATGGGCTTCATCTACTAGGAGCATACAGCTAAATTCTGCTGCTATATCTATTAATGTAGGTAAAGGACATAAATCGCCATCCATGCTGAAAACGCTATCGGTGAGGATTAAGCAGCGACGGTAATTTTGTCTTTGCTCAATTAACTGGTTTCGTAAAGCTGTAACATCACAGTGGGGATATTCGAGAATTGCTGCACCACTGAGAATTGCGCCATTTTTCAGGCTGGAATGATTGTACTGGTCAGAGAGGATTAAATCGCGCTTACCTACCAATGCGGCGATCGCACCTAAATTCGCTAAATACCCTGAACTAAATACTAATGCATCTTCGGTTTGTTTCAAAGATGCGATCGCTTTTTCTAATTTTCTGTGTAATTCCCGATTTCCACTAAGTAATCTAGAACCTGTGCTTCCTGTGCCAAATTCTTGAGTAGCTGCAACCCCGGCTGTAATTAAACGTTGATCCCCTGCTAATCCTAAGTAGTCATTGCTGGCAAAATTTATTACTTCCCGCCCTTCTAACAACACAGTAGCACCGCATCGCCCATCAATCGTTTGGACTGAGCGATACCAATCCGCCCGATGTATAGTTTCCAAAGACTGCTCTAGCCAAGCATAAGGATCTATGGGCATTATGAATTAGAGGCACAAGGAGGACAAGGGGGACAAGGAGGACAAGGAGGACAAATTACCAATGACAAATGACAAATGACCATTGACTATTAACCAATTTGTTCGCTACTACTAAGATGAGCGATCGCTTGTTTAATCCAGTCTTCTACATAAGCATCTTTAGGGAGTCCAATATCTTCGCTAACTACGTGTAAGGCGTGGCTGACTTCGTTGGCGGTATAGCCTAAAGCAAACAGTGTCATTTGCACTTCTTCGAGAATACCTGGTGCTGGCCCGCCTGTGGCGACGAAGAAGCCTGCTGATTTGCGCCACTCGATTAATTTGCTTTTGAGTTCTAAACAAATACGTTCGGCGGTTTTCTTACCCACACCTGGGGCTTGAATGAGAATTTGAATATTCGCCGCGATAATTGCTTGGACTAAATCTGGTAGTTCTAAGGTGTCTAACAGGGTAATCGCTAAAGCCGCACCAATACCGCTAACACTTTGCAAGTGGCGAAATAAGTCCCGTTCGGCTGGGGAAGAAAAGCCATACAATAAGGGCACTTCTTCCCGAACTTGGTAGTGGGTAAAGATTTGCACTACTCCCCCCGACTCTGGTAAAGACTTTGTTAGCCGTTGGGGAATTTGCAAATCATACCCGATGTTATTAACCTCAAGAGTCAGTATGACGCGATTACTGCTTATTGTTTGAACACCAGCAACGATACCTTTGAGATAACTAATCATTCTAAGAATCCAAAATATTTTAAGCCTTCGAGAATGCCACCAGCACAAAAATTTTGCGCTAGGTAACGGTAGTCAGCCGGATGCTCATTATGCCACTGAAGTAATTCAGGGCGAGCATTACCAACAATGATTCCCCGTTCGTCGCCTACAGCAAATAAAGCAATATCATTACCCGAATCGCCACAGACAACAGTTTGTTCGGCTGCAAATTTCCACTTTTGACGTAAAAATTGCATTGCCTGACCTTTATCGCTGGAAAGGGGAACAATGTCAAGATCAATTCCGCTACTATAGATTAACTTTTTCTGTAAATTATGTTTTTGTAACTCTAACTCAAGTTGCGATAAAACTCCAGGTGCTTCAGATTGTTGTAAGAAAAAGCTAACTTTAAAGGGGCGCTGTTCTGAATCTGGTTGCAAAATTAACTCAGGGTATTTTGCAGTTATTGATAGTATCAATTCGCGATTCCATCCGGGGGAAAGGATTTGAGACCAACCTGCATCTGGTGTATCACTCCCATCAAGGTAAATTTCCGTACCTACAGATAATACCAGTGCATCTGGTTGTAAAAGATTTTTTGCGATTTGTAATTCTCGGTAAAGTTTAGGCGATCGCCCGGTAGAATAGACTATTTTAGTACCATATGCTTGGCGATGTTGCTGTAGGCGATCGCTTAACTCTCTAAGAGCATCATCATTACCAGCGTCATGATCTACAAAAGTATGATCTAAATCAGATACAAATAAAAAATTAGTCATAGCAACTCCTTGTTTGAACCGAGGTCTGTTACGAAACGTAAATATACCTGAAAGCTTCACCAATGACAAATAACTTCAGAAAGGTAAAGCGCTCAAACTAGGAAAAATAAATTTTCCCTCTCGCTCGGTTTAGCGCAACTATCTTAAGGATGAAATATCAAAAAAACATGGATTTATATTAAGTAGGCGCAAGAAATAGGAAAATTATATGAAACTGAGCAAAAGCGAAAAAATGGGCAACGTAACTACCTCAATCACTATTACCAATCGAATTGATCAAATACTTGCAGAAAGAGGATTTATTCCCCCAGAGCAAATACGCACAATTACCTTACATGATGTTTTAGTTAACATATGTGCAACAAGACTGTGCTTACCTAAAAATATTATTTTCGATTTAGGATTACCTTTTCAAGGGGAAGTAGATGTAAAAATAGCTACAGGAGTACAAAAAGCTCTGATTTTTAAAATGTTAAATCTTTCTGTTGAGGGAAGAGAAGGGACATTTAATTGTATTGAATTACCAGAAGGTTCTGATCCCTTATTAGGATTAATACCTTTAGAAGATTTAGGATTAGAACCCGATTTACAAAATCAGAAATTGCGAGTTTTGCCAGTAGAAGGAAAAGATACTTATTTGATGGTTTTGTAAATAGTCAATGGTCAATAGTCAATAGTCAATGGTCAATGGTCAGTTGTCTTCCCCATCCTCCTTTTCCTCCTTGTCTCCCTTGTCCCTCTCATCCTCACTTCAGCAAGCAAATGTGTGATTGTCCATCCTTCAGACATTCATAGGCTATTTGTTTACCATCCTTTGACCAAACTGGATGTGAATCTTTACCTTGATTTGTTGTTAGTCGAGTTTGTTCAGAACCATCAGCATTCATGATATAAATATCTAAGTTGCCATCACGATTAGATTCAAAGGCAATTTGTTTACCATCCGGCGACCAAGCAGGATTTTGCGAGATTCCTTGGTCTGTAAGTTGAGTATTACCAGAACCATCAGCATTAATTACATAAATGTAACCATTATTCTTGGAAGGTTCAGGAGTTGAATGGTAAGCAATCTTTTGACTATCGGGTGACCAGACTGCACCAGCATTACTATTTGGGTCATTAGTTAAGCGAATTTGACCAGAACCATCAGCATTCATCACATAGATTTCTTCATTACCATCACGATCAGAAATGAAAGTAATTTTTTTCCCATCTGGTGACCAAGAAAGCACTGAATCATATCCCGGATTATTAGTGATTCTCGTAATATTAGAACCATCAGCATTCATCGTGTAGATTTCATAATCATTATTTTCCCGACGCGAACCAAAAGCAATTTTTTTGCCATCAGGTGACCATACATAAGGGTAATCACCTGCTGGATTTTTCGTTAAATTAGTTTGATTGGAACCGTCAGGATTCATCACGTAAACTTCCGGGTTGCGATCGCGTCCAGAGAGAAAGGCAATTTTATTACCATCAGGTGACCAGATAGGAGAGCGATCCTTGACTTTATTATTAGTAAGATTCTTCAGTTTTGAACCATCAGCATTCATCACATAAATTTCTTCATTACCAGGATTGTCCAAACTCATAAAAGCTATCTGCTTACCATCGGGTGACCACTGCGGTTCTTCGGCTAGTTGAATTTTGGGAGTTAAATCGGTTACGGTTTTTTGGGTAATAGGAGATTTTTTGGCAGAGATTTCAGCTTTCACATCTGTAAAATTCTGACCAGCACAACTGCTAAGGCTAAGTATCATTCCTAAGAATAAAGACCAGCGGATAGGGTGGTTATTTAGATTACACATTATTCTTCACTAATTTAAAATTACAATATTTGTTCTGTTGATGATGTGTTGGTTACACTTAATTATCTTGACTGTTTAAAGTTCAATTTTGTTCTCGATTTTCTCTGTGCTGATAGCTAAATTTTTTCAATAGCAAACTCAACAGTAATAGCTGAGAAAGCATCTAGCTAAACCTTAAGCATTACAACTACACACTGCAATCTGGTGATTCCGCATTTTTTCTCAATAAATTCGTAGTCAGGGCTTTATACCATTTCACTTTAATAATGATACAAATATTTGGGTAGGGGCACAGCAATGCTGTGCCCTCCGGGGAATCTATATGTATCACGATTTTCGTGAATTGGTATTAGTCCTAAATTTTAGGGATATAGTCGCTCAATACGAAACGTTATCAGAACTTACGCAAAAATTGCCAAAAAGCTTGATTTATCGAACTGCCAAGTACCTGTAGGGTGGGCATTGCCCACCATATCCGGGCTTTGGTGTGCATAAATTTATTGAGCTTACCCTATAGAAATTTTGAACGACTAGGTACTTACATGGTGTAACTTTACCAAAATTACCTGTTTAAAAACAAGCAATAAATTTATGAGTGACTTACTAAAGCGTTTGGAACATCTCTCGCCGCAAAAACGCGAACTTGTTCTGCAAAAGTTGTTAGTGCAAAAATCGGATACGATTAAAAATAAACATAAATTTCCCCGAATCGAATCCGTTAGCACTGATAAATTAATACCTTTGTCTTTTCCCCAACAAAGACTTTGGTTTCTCGACCAAATGGAAGGTAATAGTGCTGTATATAATATGGCGGCTGCGGTAGAAATCACTGGCAATTTGCAAGTATCTATCCTTGAACAAATAATTTCAGAAATCATTCAACGTCATGCCATTCTTCGGACTAACTTTAAAACCGTTGATGGTAATGCTGTCCAAATAATTACGCCTCAATTCACAATAAATATTCCAGTCATTGACTTACAAACATTGCCAGCAGCAGCACAATTTGCTGAGGTAGAACGTTTGGCGATCGCGGAACAATTAAAACCTTTTGACCTAGCAAATGATTGTTTGTTGCGAGTGACATTGTTGCATTTAGCACCAGAATCTTATGTATTGCTGGTGACAATGCATCATATTGTTTCTGATGGCTGGTCGATGGGAATATTTATTCAAGAATTCTCCACTTTATACACCGCTTTTTCGCAAAATCAACCTTCCCCACTCCCAGAATTAGCCATCCAATATGCTGATTTTGCTTATTGGCAAAGACAATGCTTGCAAGGTGAGGTATTAGAAAATCAACTCAACTACTGGCGACAGCAGTTAGCTGGTATTCCCCCCATTTTAGAATTACCTACAGACCGTCCGCGTCCGCCAGTGCAAACTTTTCAAGGTCAAAATTTATATTTTGAACTCAACCAAAATCTCACCAAACAACTAAATATCCTGTGTCAAAAGTCAGGGACAACTATGTTTATGACCCTGATGGCAGCTTTTGCAACTTTACTGTACCGCTACAGTCGCCAGTCAGATATTGTTATCGGTTCTCCTATTGCTAACCGCGATCGCCAAGAAACACATTCACTAATTGGTTTATTTGTCAATAGCCTAGTGCTGCGGACTAATTTAGAGGGAAATCCGAGTTTTGCAGAATTACTGCAAAGAGTCAAACAAGTGGCTTTAGATGCCTATGCTCATCAAGATGTACCTTTAGAGCGATTAGTCGAAGCTTTGCAACCAGAGCGATCGCTCTCGCATATGCCTTTGTTCCAAGTAGCATTTGCAATGCAAAATACACCGATGGGTAAATTAGAATTACCCAACTTGAGCTTAAATCTCTTAAAAATCGAAAATCGCACAGCGAAATTTGATCTGACACTATCAATGCAAGAAACCGAGTCAGGAATTTTAGGAGAATGGGAATTCAACACCGATTTATTTGATGCTACAACTATTAGCCGCATGGCAGGAAATTTCCAGACTTTGCTGGAAAATATTGTGGTTAATCCGCAACAAAGAATTGCGGAAGTATCATTATTAAATGCTAGCGAGCAGTACCAATTACTTGTAGATTGGAACAACACCGCCACTGATTATCCCCAAGGTAAATGTATTCATAATTTGTTTGAAGAGTGGGTAGAAAAAACACCAGATGCGGTGGCGGTAGTCTTTGAAAATCAGCAACTTACCTACCGAGAGTTAAACGATCGCGCCAACCAATTAGCACACCAATTGCAAACCTTGGGTGTCAAACCAGACGTATTAGTGGGGATCTGCGTTGAGCGTTCCCTAGAGATGATAGTTGGCTTATTGGGAATTCTCAAAGCTGGTGGTGCCTATGTACCTTTAGATCCTAATTATCCGAGCGATCGCTTGGCTTTTATGCTCAGTGATGCTCAATTACCAGTGTTATTGACACAACAGCGATTAGTGGAGAAATTACCAGAGCATCAAGCGATCGCAATTTGTTTGGATGCAGACTGGAACGAAATTGCCAAAAATAATAATTCTAATCCCACCAGTAAAGCTACCACTGCCAATTTAGCCTATGTAATTTATACCTCTGGATCGACAGGCAAACCAAAAGGCGTGATGGTGGAGCATACTGGGTTATGCAACTTAGTAACAGCGCAGATTCAGACTTATAACGTCCAAACTGATAGTCGTATTCTCCAGTTTGCTTCCTTTAGTTTTGACGCTTCTATTTTTGAAGTTGTGATGGCTCTGGGAACGGGTGCTAGACTTTACCTGGGAACAAAAGAATCTTTATTGCCCGGTTCATCGTTAATTGAGCTATTACAAAACTATGGCATTACCCACATCACTTTACCACCCTCAGCTTTAGCGGTCTTACCTGCCGAAGAACTCCCAGCTTTGCAAAATCTTACTGTAGCAGGAGAAGCTTGTCCTCCCGATTTGGTCGAGCGTTGGTCTTGTGGTCGCCGTTTCTTTAATGGTTACGGCCCAACAGAAGCCACTGTTTGGTCAACAATCGCAGAATGCAGCAGCCATAGCACTAACAAACCCCCCATTGGTCGTCCTATTGCGAATACGCAAATATATTTGCTCGATCAATATTTACAACCTGTACCCGTTGGTGTTCCAGGCGAACTGCATATTGGTGGTATTGGATTAGCCAGAGGTTATCTCAACCGTCCTCAGTTGACACAACAAAAATTCATTCCTCACCCTTTTAGCAATGAACCAGGAGCGCGACTTTACAAAACCGGCGATCTCGCCCGCTATTTAAGCGATGGCAACATTGAATACTTAGGACGTATCGATAATCAAGTGAAATTACGCGGCTTTCGCATTGAATTAGGAGAAATTGAAGCCTTACTCAGTCAGCATTCAGGTGTAATCCAAAATACAATTATCAACCGTGAAGATATCCCTGGTATTCAACGGTTAGTGGCTTACACAGTGCCCAATCCCGACCAAATACCAACAATTAGCGAGCTGCGACAATTCCTCAAGGAACGGCTACCTGAGTACATGGTTCCGTCAGCCTTTGTGATGTTAGATACTCTGCCTTTAACACCAAACGGCAAAATAGACCGTCGTGCATTACCTGCACCAGAATCCCGTCCTGAGTTAGCAGTCAACTTTGTCGCTCCACGTACCCCACAAGAAGAAAAGTTAGCGGCGATTTGGGCGGATGTGTTGAGATTGCAGCAAGTTGGGATTCACGATAACTTCTTTGAAATTGGTGGCGATTCTATCCTCAGCTTGCAAATTATTGCCAGAGCCAACCAAGCCGGAATTCAACTCAATATCAAGCAGTTATTTCAACATCAAACAATCGCTGAGTTGGCGGCTGTGGCAAACACGACACAGAGTATCACAGCAGAACAAGGTTTAGTTACAGGTTCGTTACCCTTAACACCGATCCAACATTGGTTTTTTGACCAGAATCTACCGCAACCAGCCCATTTTAATCAGTCGGTGTTGTTGGAAGTACCAAATGACCTGAAACCAGAAATCTTGGAATCAGCCTTGCAGCAATTATTATTGCACCACGATGCTTTACGGTTGAGATTTGTCCCAGAAGGGGAAAGTTGGTCACAAACTCACGCAGATGCTGATGCTACAGTAGCTTTAACTTATGTAGATTTGTCAGGGAAAGCTCCTCAAGCACAACAAACAGCCCTGGAAACTACCGCCGATCGGCTACACGCTAGCTTAAATCTGTCCCAACAGTTAATGCAAGCTGCTCTGTTCCACTTCGGTGCTACACAATCTGCTCGGTTGCTGATCATTGTGCATCACTTAGCTGTGGATGGTGTCTCTTGGCGAATTTTGGTAGAAGATTTATTTCATGCTTATCAGCAACTCAATCGTGGCGAAACAGTTCAGCTACCAGCCAAAACGACTTCCTTCAAAGAATGGTCGCAGCGATTGGCTGAATATAGTAACTCAAACGCACTCACAACCGAACTCGACTTTTGGTTGGCGCAGTCATCAGGCTCTACACCTTTGCCTGTAGACTATCCCCAAGCAGTTAATACTGTGGCTGACTCTGCACAAGTTTCGGTATCTCTCGATACAGAAAAAACTCGTGCCTTGCTGCAAGAAGTTCCGGCGATTTACAACACCCAAATTAACGATGTGTTGTTAACTGCTTTGGTACAAAGCTTGGCTCAATGGACTGGTGAATCTTCCTTACTCGTTGATTTGGAAGGCCACGGACGAGAAGAACTGTTTGCAGACATCGATTTATCGCGCACTGTCGGCTGGTTTACTTGCCTGTTCCCAGTAAAATTTGAATTGGCAACAGCCGATGCAGGTAAAACTTTAAAATCAATTAAAGAACAACTACGCCCTTCCCAAAAAAGGGGTATTAACTACGGTATTCTCCGTTATCTTAGCCCTAACCCCGCAATCCGTCATCAACTCACAACTGCACCCCAAGCACAAGTTAGTTTCAACTACTTGGGACAATTTGACCAAGAGTTATCGGAGTCTGGCGCTTGGAAATTGGCTCAAGAGTCTGCTGGTGCAGAACAAAGTACATTAGGCGATCGCTCTCACTTATTGGAAGTTAACGCCTTAGTAGCATCAGGTAAGTTGCAACTTAATTGGACTTATAGCCAGAACATTCACCAAAAATCTACTATTGAGGCTTTAGCTGCTAGTTTCATTAATGCACTTACATATATTATCCATCACTGTCAGTCTACTGATGTTGGCGGTTATACACCTTCAGATTTTCCCGAAGCTGAGTTAACTCAGGAATATCTGGATAACTTAGTCGCAGAAATGACAAACCGTGACACAGCCAGCCACAAGAAAAATATCGAGTCGATTTATCCCCTTTCCCCAATGCAACAGGGTATTCTCTTCCATAGCCTGTATGACCCAGAGTCCGGGGTGTATTGCGAACAGTTAAGCTGTACGCTCTACGGATCTATTAATACCACAGCGTTTGCACAAGCTTGGCAACGTGTAGTTGAGCGCCATTCGGCTTTGCGTACCTTCTTTGTTTGGGATAATCTGGATAAGCCGCATCAAGTTGTTTGCAAAACTGTCAATCTACCTTTTGTGGTTGATGACTGGCGTTCTCTATCGCCTACCCAGCAACAAGAACAACTGACAGCTTTTACCGCAGCAGATAGAAACAAGGGTTTTGAACTTAACCAAGCTCCCTTGATGCGTTGTAGTCTCATTCAAACAGCAGATGATACTTACGAATTCGTCTGGACATTCCATCATTTGCTGATAGACGGATGGTCTTTACCTATCGTGGTTCAAGAAGCTTTTGCTTTCTATGAAGCTGCGAATCAGGGGCATGATTTATATTTAAAAACACCTCGCCCCTTCCGCGATTATATAACTTGGTTGCAACAACAAGACCTTTCCCAAGCCAAAGAATTTTGGCTGCGATCGCTGCAAGGTTTTACAGCCCCAACGCCGCTCATGGTAGATAAATCTATTGTTCACAATTCCCAACAACAACAGACCTATCACGAGCAGCATCTTCAATTACCACAAGGATTAACAACTAAGCTGGAATCTCTAGCTAGACAAAATCAACTGACTCTTAACACCTTGGTACAAGGAATTTGGGCACTGTTACTCAGCCATTACAGTCATCAACAAGATGTAGTATTTGGCACAACTGTATCCGGTCGTCCCCCATCACTTGTGGGTGTAGAAACTATGGTAGGGATGTTTATCAATGCCTTACCAGTACGGGTACAAGTATTAGAAGATGATCAAATATTACCTTGGATGAAAGATTTACACACAAGGCAAGTAGAACGGGAGCAATACTCTCATACTCCCTTAGTGGAAATTCAAAGGGTGAGTGAAATAGCTAGCGGGACACCAATGTTTGAGACTAACGTCGCCTTTTATAACTACCCGGTAGATCCTGCTTTGCAAAATTCTAGTAGTGGCTTAAAAATTGCCAACATCAGTAATTATGAACGCACAAAATATCCTTTGATGTTGGTAATTATGCCTGGTGAAAATATATCTGTGGGACTAAGCTATGAAGGCAACCGCTTTACACACGATACTATTGCTAACATACTAGAAAACTTTGCCACTGTCGCCAACACAATTACCGCACAGCCTGATGCCAAGTTACAAACAATAGCAGAAATACTTGTCCAAGCAGACAAACAAAAACAACTCATTAAAGACCAACAATTAGCAGCAACAGCAATCAATAAATTGAACAAATTCAAGCGTAAATCAGCTTAATTTGCTGTAATTGCTGACCAACACTGACTTTTTCAAAAGCAGACATGCAAAGCATAATTTCTGTTCTTTAACTGTAATCATTTGCATCTCTGTCACTCTTTTCCTCTGATACCAAGTTGCTATCAAAGATAGTATCTGTCATTGTGACCGGAACGCAGTGGAGGGAAGCAATCTCATTAATCTCAAGCTACTACAACAGACCGCAACTTAGTATAAGCATCGGCACCTCTGAGTGAAACAAACAAATCTATTAACCAAAACAAATCAAAATGAACAACTTAGAATTCCCAACAAACAGCATCAAAAAACTACAAATTGGCAAACGCAAAGTAGTTGAAAAATTAGTCAACATAGAACCACTCAACTCAGATAATCCTTTACCGTTAGTTATTTCCCCTACTGTAGATGGGATTAATTTAATCAATTGGGCACAGCAAAATCGTGATTTAATTGAAACTAACTTACTGAAAAATGGTGGCATACTATTCCGAAATTTCCATGTCAATACAGTCGAAGATTTCCAAAACTTTGTGAAAGTAGCATCCACCGGAGAACTCTTAGATTACACCTATCGCTCAACGCCACGCACAGAAGTCAGCGATAAAATCTATACTTCAACTGAATATCCCGCCGATGAAATCATTCCACTACATAACGAAAATGCTTACTCTCCCGTTTATCCCATGAAGATATGGTTTTTCTGCGTAAAAGCATCAGAAATTGGCGGAGAAACACCAATTGCTGATAGCCGTAAAGTGTTTGAACGCATCAACCCGTCCATCAAAGAACGGTTTATCGAAAAGCAAGTCATGTATGTGCGAAATTATGGCGATGTCGATTTGCCTTGGCAAGAAGTTTTTCAAACCACAAATAAATCTGAGGTAGAAAGTCATTGTCGCCAGTTGGGTATTTCTTTTGAATGGACAGGAAACAATACCCTCAGAACTAGCCAAGTGTGTCCAGCTGTTGCCAAACACCCAAAAACTGGTGAAATGGTATGGTTTAACCAAGCTCATCTTTTCCATATTTCCAGCTTGAAAGCAGAAGTACGCGAATCATTATCTGCATTACTCAAAGAAGACGAGTTTCCCCGCAATGCCTATTATGGTGATGGTTCTCCTATTGAAGTTTCTGTTTTAGATGAAATCCGTGAAATATATCGCCAAGAAGCCGTTATTTATCCTTGGCAGAAAGGAGATGTCTTAATGCTGGATAATATGTTGGCTGCACATGGAAGGATGACATTCGTTGGTAAACGAAAGATTGTAGTGGCGATGGCAGAACCTTGTTGATCATTTGACCTGCCTTGAAAATAGTTTTGCAAGAGGGGGAAAGGGAAAAGGTTAAAGGGAAAGGGTTTTTTCACCAGCCGCTTTCCCCTTACCCTTTTCCCGACTTTTGCAAGAAGTCTATTCTAGGTGCGTTAGCGGCAGAACACACTCTACTGATTATGCTACCAAATGCTTATTCAGTAAGCATTTGGGAGTTTTTGTGTAAAATTTGGCGAATGGAGCATAAATTGATTTTGCTACTCCTATTAAAACATTGATGCAGGTGTCTGGCTTAAATTTACATAACTTGTATCACTAATATTTATTCATTTAATTGACGTTTTACTCTCTCAAAGGATTTCAATTTTATGCACACTGAAATGACTAATCTGATTCGCATTTCTCCTCAGCAAAAGCATTTATGGTTACAACAAAAAGATAATTATCAAGCGTACTGTTCCCAAATTGCAATTAATATCGCAGGTCATCTGCACTCCGATATTCTGAAATTAGCTTTAGTAAATATTAGCGATCGCTACGAAATATTTCGCACCGCTTTTCATTCCTTACCAGGTATGAATATCCCATTCCAATCAATTAGCGATGCTCATAAAGAAGCCTGCAATAATATTTTGCTGGCAGAATATGACTGGAGCAGTTTGAATTCTCAGGCACAACAAGCCAAAATTGATGCACTTTTTGAAGATGCCAACCTGCGAATTTTTGATTTTGAACAAGCTACAAATTTACATTTGGTTTTAAGCAAGCTAGCTACAGACAAGCATATATTGTTTATCAGCTTGCCTGCTTTATATGCAGATAATACAACACTCAATTATCTAATCTGCGAAATCGGTCGTGCTTATACAGCTTGTTTACAGGGCGAAAAACTATCAGATGATGTCATGCAATATGCAGATGTATCTGAATGGCTGAATGAATTATTAGAATCAGAGGATACAGAAACAGCTAGAAATTATTGGCAGCAACAAGATATTTCTGCTGTGTTAAATTTACGAATTCCTTTTGAAAACAAAAATGCCACTCAGTCATCTGAAAAAATTAGCTTTATACCTCAATCGCTCCGTTTGGAGATGAATCGCGATACGGTAGAAAAACTAGAAATTTTGCAGGAAAATTATAATAGTTCAACTGAAGCAATTTTATTAGCTTGTTGGCAATTGCTACTGTGGCGTTTAAGCGGTCAGTCGGAAATTGTAATTGGGGCGGCTGGTGATGGACGTGAATATGAGGAATTAAAAGAAGTTATTGGACTTTTAACTAAATACTTGCCGATTCATTCCCGCTTAGAGGATGTTTTAAAATTCTCAGAACTGATGGAAAGAGTTTCTGAGTCTTTGCGGTTTGTTAAAAAGTGGCAAGAGTATTTTGACTGGGAGAATCTCATCTCTACCAATGATAAATTTGCTGCTCGTCCTTTTTTCCCTTTCTGTTTTGATTTCACACCACAGTCACAGAGCTATGTAAATGGGGATATTGCTTTTTCGGAATATAAAAAATCTGCCAACATCGACAAATTCCAAATTAAGCTTTCTAGCGGTTATAGACAGGATAATTTGGTTGTAAATTTTGATTACGATTCCAGCTTATTTTCAGAGAATAGTATCAAAATTATTGCCGAACAATATCTGACATTAATAGCAAGTGTCACTTATAATCCAGAAGCAGCGATCGCGGATTTAAATATGATCGGTGAAAGCGATCGCCAAAAATTATTGATTGATTTTAACAATACAAAAACAGAATTCCCCCAAGATAAATGTATTCATGAATTATTTGCTGCACAAGTAGAACGCACTCCCAACAACATCGCCGTTGAATTCAATCACGAATCTCTTACTTATGCACAACTAAACGCCAAATCCAACCAGCTAGCGCATCACCTCCAAAAGTTAGGAGTAAAACCAGAAGTATTGGTAGGAATTTGTGTAGAACGTTCCTTAGATATGCTGATTGGTATCCTGGGTATTCTCAAAGCTGGTGGTGCATATATACCATTCGATCCCACCTATCCCCAAGAACGATTGGGATTTATGTTAGAAGATGCTCAAATTCCCATTTTGTTAACGCAACAAAAACTGGTAGATAAATTTGTTGAACATAATACCCAGATAATTTGTCTCGATCGAGACTTACCAGAAAATGCCACACTCAGCATTGACAACCCTGTCAGTAATGTCACACCGGAAAATTTGGCTTATATCATCTACACCTCTGGTTCTACAGGAAAACCCAAGGGAACGATGATTACCCACAAAGGCTTAGTTAATTATCTGAGTTGGTGTACAAATGCTTATGAGATCGCCCAAGGTTACGGTGCGCCAGTACAATCTTCCATCGGTTTTGACGCTACAATTACCAGCTTATTCTCACCGTTATTAGTCGGAAAAAGGGTTGTATTATTGCCTGAGAAGGAAGAAATTGAAGCTTTGTCTGCACTTTTACAATCTGATCAAAACTATAGCTTGGTGAAAATTACACCAGCACACCTAGAAATGCTCAATCAGATGTTACCTAACCACGAAGGTGTTACGGAAACGAGAGCATTAATTATCGGTGGCGAAGCATTATTGGGTAAAAGCTTGAAGTTTTGGCGCGATAATGCCCCAAATACCAGAATCATTAACGAATATGGCCCCACTGAAACAGTTGTTGGTTGTTGTGTTTATGAAGTGGATGAGCAAACTTCTTTATCAGGTGCAATTTTAATCGGTCGTCCCATTGCGAATACTCAACTTTATTTGCTAGATGACAATCAAAAACTTCTACCAATTGGTGTTCCTGGCGAACTATATATTGGTGGTGCAGGAGTAGCTAGGGGTTATCTCAATCGTCCAGAATTAACACAACAGCGATTTATCCCTAATCCTTTTAGCGATGAACCTAATTCTCGCCTATACAAAACAGGTGATTTAGCAAGATATTTACCTGATGGTAATATTGAGTACCTCGGACGCATTGACCATCAAGTGAAAATTCGTGGTTTCCGCATTGAATTAGAAGAAATTGAGTCTTTGCTGGCGCAACATCCCCTAGTAAATGCTGTGACTGCGATCGCGAGAGAAGACCAACCTGGAGACAAGCGTTTGGTAGGTTATATTGTGCCAAAACAGCCAGCGCCCACGAGTAGTGAACTGCGCCAATTTTTACAGTCCAAGTTACCGGAATACATGATCCCCTCTGCCTTTGTGATGCTAGAGGTCATCCCTCTCACCACTCATGGTAAGGTAGACCGTCAAGCCTTACCGCAACCAGATACATCTCGTTTGGATGAACTAAAAGTAGAATTTATCGCACCACGCGATCGCTTAGAACTAAAATTAGCCAATATCTGGGAAAATCTGCTCAATGTCCATCCTGTAGGCATCAATGATAGCTTTTTTGAACTCGGTGGTCACTCTCTGCTAGCTGTGCGCTTAATGGCTCATATTAACCAAGAGTTTGGTAAAAACTTAGCCTTAGCCACACTTTTCCAAAATCCCACAATCGAAAAATTGGCTAATCTGCTTCGCCAAGCATCAGAAATTTCATCTTGGTCTCCCTTAGTAGAAATTCAAACAGGTAATTCCCAATATCCTTTCTTCTGCTTACCTGGAGGCGGTGGTAATGTCCTTTATTTACATGATTTGGCGCGTGATTTAGGTGAAAATCAAACATTTTACGGCTTGCAAGCACCGGGTTTAAATGGAGAATCTGCACCATTAACTACTGTTGAAGAAATGGCGGCTTATTACATCCCGGCGATACAAACAGTGCAGCCTGAAGGGCCATATTTTCTCGGCGGTCACTCCTTTGGGGGTATTGTGGCCTATGAAATAGCTCAACAGTTAGTCAAATCAGGACATGAGGTGGCTTTAGTGGCGATTTTAGACGCTCCCGCCCCAGTTGCTAGTGACAAACCTATATATATTGATGTTGATGATGCAAGCAGACTGACCGAAACTGCTCGCCTAATTGAACGTTGGGCAGGTAAGAGCTTAAATATCAGCTATGAAATACTCCAGCCGCTAGAACTCGACGCACAATTGGAATATTTCAAGGAACAATTAATCGCCGTTGGTTTACTCCCTGCGGGTACTGATACAAAGCAAGTGCGTGGTTTGGTGCAAGTGTTCGAGGCAAATCTACAAGCTAGTATCAAATATTCACCCCAGGAAATTTATCCACATCGCCTGACACTGCTGCGGGCTAAGGAAGTGAATGCAGAAGATGTGGGACTTTTAACTGAGTTGCGCCAAGACTCCGCTTGGGGATGGAGTGAGTTTTCGGCTCAAAACGTCAATATTCACGTTGTTCCAGGCGACCATCTGACGATGATGACTCAACCCCACATCTCATCTGTAGCAGATCAACTCAGAATCTGTATTGAGCAAGCACATGTAGGTTCATGAGGAGTCTTGCAATGACCCAACATCCAAAAAATACAGGAATGCATATTTTTACCATCATCTGGTTTGGACAGATGATTTCCCTCATCGGCTCGCAGCTAAGTAATTTTGCCTTGGGTGTATGGGTATACCAGCGAACTGGTTCGGTAACACAGTTCGCCTTGATTTCCCTGTTTACCAGCTTGCCCATGATTCTGATTTCTCCCGTAGCTGGCACGCTGGTAGACCAATTCCCCCGCCGTTGGATGATGTTATTTAGTGACCTTGGAGCAGGTATTTCTACGGGGGTAATTGCAATTTTGTTAGCCGCTGACGATTTGACTATTTGGCACATATACGTAGGTGCTACTATTAGTTCTTGCTTTGCTGCCTTTCAATGGCCAGCTTATACAGCAGCTACTACCTTGCTTGTGCCACCAGCAAAATTGGCACGAGCCAACGGTATGCTGCAAGTGGGGGAAGCCGCAGGTCGCTTAGTTGCACCAATGTTAGGAGGTATACTGCTGCTGTTTCTGGAAATTGACGGCATTCTCTTTATTGACTTTGCTAGTTTTCTGTTTGCTTTGAGTACTTTGTTACTAGCTCCGTTTCCCAAACAGTACATTGATAGACATCGCGCCGAAAAAACTCCTTGGTTGAAGGAAGCATCTTACGGTTTGGTATATCTGGTTCAACGAAGAGGACTGTTTGCACTATTACTGTTTTTTGCTGTAAACAATTTCCTAGTCGGAATTGTGCAAATGCTAATTACGCCGCTAGTCTTGTCCTTTGGTTCGGCTACAGACTTGGGGACAATTATGACTACTGGCGGTATAGGAATGCTAGTGAGTAGCATCCTTGTGAGTACAGTGAAAACGCCACAGTATTTAACTCTCAGTATCTTTATTTTTATGCTGCTAGGTGGGATCTGCATTACCTGTGCAGGGTTTTACCAATCGATTTTAGTCTTAGCACTGATAGCTTTTTTGTTTTTCTTTGGTCTCCCAATTATTAACAGTTCAGCCCAAGTTATTTTTCAAAAGAAAGTACCCTCTAATTTGCAAGGTCGAGTTTTTGCGACAATAGGAGCGATCGCTAACGCATCACAGCCTTTGGCTTACACTGTCGCCGGTCCACTAGCAGATAAAATCTTCGAGCCATTAATGACTCCTGATGGGCTGTTGGCAGAAACTATGGGAAAAATTATTGGTGTTGGTCAAGGACGTGGTATCGGTCTGATGTTTATCGTCATGGGAATACTCACCGTATTGGCGACGATCATCGCCTATCAATATAAACCATTGAGACTAGTAGAAAAGCAACTGCCTGATGCTATTAACCCAAGTTCCTAGTAGAGCATCAATTCAAAATGAATAATTTTCATCTGGAAGTCCCCCCAGATGCTGTGCAACCAAGGCTAATTCTCTGTTTTCTGTTCCCTTTCTCAGGGGTTTAATCAAGCAACTGCATAAAAAATTTGCTTATCCCCTATCAAAATACAGGAGCAATTAAGTTAATTAACGCTCCATAAAATTAGCCGAATAACCAGAATAATCACAAATTACCCATACCTATAATCGCACTCATATTAATTGAGGTTAACCACCAATGGACATTTTTCGCAAAACAGTAAACTTTGATCCAAAATCCAAAAAATTGACACTAGCTTTCATAGTTCCTGTAGGATTAGCGGCTATTGGTGTGCCAGCTTATATTTTTGCTACTACCTCAAGCTTTAATGGGCAATCTAAAAAGCAGAGTAATGTTACCCCAACAGTAGCTCCAAAACCTGTAATTCCCACAGTGGCAGCGTTAGGACGCATTCAAACCAAGGATAAAATCATTAACTTATCTGGGCCATCAGCTTTGCAGACTGCTAGGTTAGATCAAGTTTTGGTCAAAGAAGGTGATAATGTTCGTCGCGGACAACTAATTGCTGTTTTGGATAACGTCAATCAACTGCAAACAACTTTAGAAAAAGCCAAAACGGGTGTTCGAGTTGCTCAATCACAACTGATTCAAGCCCAAGCAGGAACTACAAAACAAGGAGAACTGGCTGCTCAACTTGCACGCATTGCCAATTTACAAGCCCAGTATCAAGGGGAGATTAACATTCAAAAGTCTAAGATTGCTGGCTTAGAAGCACAATTGAGAAATGCCGAAACCGAATATGGACGCTTTCGGTCATTATATGAGCAAGGTGCTATATCTGCGTCAACAAAAGATACAAAATTACTAGCAGTAGAAACTTTGCAAGCGCAACTCAAGGAAGCTAAAAGTTCTCTCAACCAGAGTTTATCATCGTTTCCCAAACAGATTCAAGAAGCAAAAGCTAGTTTGGCACAGTTAAAAGAAGTTCGTCCTGTAGATGTGCAAGTGGCTCAAAGCCAATTGGAAACAGCCAAAGCTACTGTTTCGGAAGCACAAGCTAATTTAGCTCTTGCTTATGTGCGATCGCCGATGAATGGAACAATTTTGAAGGTTAATACTTTTGCCGGAGAAACTATTAGCGAAAAGGGGATAGTTGAGTTAGCTCAAACTCAACAAATGTATGTAGTTGCAGAAATCTATGAAACTGATGTCAGCAAAATTAAAGTAGGTCAAAAAGCAGAAATATCGAGTAAAGCACTACCTACAGGATTGACTGGAACTGTTGAACACATCGGAGTCGAAATAGGTAAGCGAAATGTGGTCAATAATGACCCTTCAATCAATATCGATTCAAGAGTTGCAGAAGTCAAAATTCGTTTAGATCCAAATCAGGCTAAAGAAGCTGCTAATTTTATTAATTTACAAGTTGATGTCAAAATTAAAACTTCTAATAACATTTAAATTCATTCAAAAATTTTAAATTATGGCTGCTATTACTCCTGTCGCTTGGTTGCAATTAATCCATCGTAAACCTCGTTTACTAGTTACCATTACTGGCGTTACTTTTGCAGTAATGTTGATGTTCATTCAATTGGGTTTTAGAGACGGACTTTTTGAAGATGCTGTGGTATTTCATAAAAAAATCCAAGCTGATTTAGTATTACTGCATCGTGATACAGAGCGTTTTTTTGATATGAAGGTGTTTCCGCGCCGCTATCTGTATAACATCTCATCTGTGGATGGCATAGAATCGGTTAATCCTTTCTATTTTTCGGTTACTAACTTCAAAAATCCTGAAACTTTTGTCAGCAGGCCAATTGCGATCGCTGGTTTTACACCCGATCAACCTGTGTTTAATTTGCCAGAAGTCAATCAACAAACAGAAGTCCTCAAAGCCGCTAATACCATATTATTTGATCGCCTGTCTCGACCTGAATTTGGCCCCATTGTTGAGCGTTTAGAGAAGAACGGCGAAGTGATAACAGATGTATCCAATCACCAAATTACAGTGAGAGGATTATTTTCTCTCGGAGGTGGGGTAATGACAGCTGATGGTGTAATTATCACCAGTGATTTAACCTTTTCTGCAATTTTAGACCAACCGTTAGAAAAAGTTCAGATGGGAGTGATTAAAGTTAAATCTGGTGTTGACCCCCAAAGCATTATCAAAAAAGTCTTACCAGACTTACCTCAAGAACTCAAAATTATGACTCTAGCAGATTATATCCAATTAGAAAAAGATGTTTTAGCACAATCAACACCCATTGGATTCATTTTTAATATGGGTACAGTTATCGGTTGTGTATTTGGTGGCATTATTGTTTATCAAATTCTCTACACACAAATTTCTGATAGTATCTTTATCTACGCCACATTTAAAGCTATTGGATATGCGAATTCATACTTAGTTAAGGTAGTTTTACAACAAGCATTTTTAATGTCCTTGATTGGATATATCCCTGGGTTCGCTATTTGTATGTATCTCTATAACTTTGTTCAAGAAGCTACTCGTTTACCGATGATCATGACTATCACTAGGGGTGTGATGGTGATGTTACTCACAATTATTATGTGTTCAATTGCTGGGATGCTAGCGATGAATAAACTTCGTTCTGCCGATCCTGCCGAACTTTTTGGCTAAATTCAAAATCTCTTAACCCTCAATGTGAGATTTGGAATTTTAAATTTTAGATTGTATTGTTCAATCCCAAATCCGTTTTTAAAATTTTCCTCCGGAGAGAAACCCAGCTAAAGAACTCTTGTATCCAAAACGCTACGCAAAATCTAAAATCTAAAGTTCTTCTGTCTCCTGCTTTATCCCAACTACAAATCCAACTACAAATATTTATGCAGTTCAACTGAATTTATAGGTAATCATCATGTCCCAGTATTCTATCATTTCTGTTCAGCACCTCAACCACCACTTTGGTAAAGGCTCATTACGAAAACAGGTTTTATTTGATATTAGTCTATCAATTAATTCTGGTGAAATTGTAATTTTGACAGGCCCTTCTGGTTCGGGAAAAACAACTTTATTAAGCCTGATGGCGGGTTTACGAAGTGTACAAGAGGGTAGCGTCAAAGTTTTGGACAAGGAAATATATCGAGCTGGTAATAATAAGTTATTGCAACTACGTCGTCAAATTGGATATGTGTTTCAAAAACATAATTTAGTCCCTTTTCTCACTGCTAGCCAAAATGTACAAATGACTATGGAATTGTCTCGCAATATGTCTCGTAAAGAAATGTGCCGTCGAGCAGAAGCGATACTGGAATTAGTAGGTTTAAATCACCGTATTAATTATTATCCAGATCAACTTTCTGAAGGACAAAAACAACGTGTAGCATTCGCACGCGCACTGGTTACTCAACCCCAATTAATTCTAGCTGATGAACCAACAGCATCTCTAGATAAAAATAGCACTCAGATAGTCGTCGAGACATTAAAAGAACGTGCCAGATATCAAGGTTGTTCTATTCTTTTAATTACTCATGATAATCGCATTCTGGATATGGCTGACCGCATCATTCACATGGAAGATGGTTATTTAAAGAATGATGTCCGCGCTGCTTAATTGATTTACTTAGACCAAAAACACCTAATTTCTCTCTATCTAAACTAACGAGGAGATATCTCTCATGATCGCTACCGAAAAAAGTTCTATTACAAGAATTTCTCATCCTAGCAAGCAAGAATTCTTAAATTTGTGGAAGCAAGGGCAAGCATTTATTATTAATGATGTAGCTAACCAATGGGATGCTTATAAAAATTGGTCAAATAGCTATCTAACAGATGTTTGTGGAGATAATCTAGTTCCTGTTGAAGCTTATAACCAAACCTTCTTCCAAAATTACAATTTTGCTGCTGCTGATTATTATCACGCTCGTAAGCAAATGAAATTTAAAGACTATATTAATATAGTTCAGGGTAATCAACAGGATGATAATTTATCTTACTACATGGCTCAGGTAGATTTTCTGAAGCACTTTCCTGAACTTGTTAAAGATATAGTTTATCCAAAATTTTTTGAGAAAAAGCCAAAAGTAATGTATTTCTTTTTTGGTTTTGCTAATAAAAAATCTACCTCAAAAACTTACTTACACTTTGACGATGTACATAACATTTTTGTCCAGATTCGGGGGCGCAAAAAATTTATTTTATTTCCGCCATCTAATTATCTATCATTTTATCCACCTATTAGAGAGAATGGTTTTTCACCTGCTTGGAGTAAAGTAAATCCTGTTGTTCCAGACTTAAAATCATACCCTGAATTTCCTTGGCAAGACAAAATTGAGGTAGTTCTAGAAGCAGGAGAAATACTTTATATTCCTCCTTTATGGTGGCATCATGTTACAGCTGTAGAGGAAAATATTTCATTAACTTTTTGGTATCCTCCAAGTATTAAAGATCTGTTTGCGCAGAAGGGATTTTTACCGACTTTGTTGCAAATAGCGCCTTATGTAATTCCTTACCAAATCAGACAGAACTTGAGAAAATCATAAGTACAGATAATCGTAAGGGCACGGCAATGCCCATTGGTGTCAACTTAAGTCAAAACGCTTATTCCACAGGCATTTTACCCCACCCCTCAATCCCCTCCCCTTGGCAAGGGGAGGGGAGGTTTTGCGTCAGCAAAGCCGGGGTGGGGTAACGCGGATCTTGATGGTAGGCGATTTAATTCAAAATCAAGTCCTGATAAGGCTTTCGCGTTAAGTTGACACGTATGGGCAATACCGTGCCCCTACCCGTGTACTTCATTTACATACAATACGCTGTATATTCTGGTCAAGAGTCAATGGTCAAGGCTTTTTGGACATTTGACTCTTGACCGGAGGCGGAGCGTCTCCGGCTCCGCTCTGGACGTTTTTGGCTGAAAAAATATGACACTTGCGTAAGTCCTATTGAGTTGTGAAAATTTTTTTTGAAACGAACCGCCAAGGGGAAGAGAAACAATTTAGAGTTTGTAAATTTCACAAATGATTTAGGGCTGCTATATTAACTCTAGCTAAGGGTTTTATCTGTTGGCTGGTATGGCTTATACCACAATGTCAACTTTTATATATTCGCCAACTGTATATTTTCTGCATAATTCTTGAGGATACAACACTATTATAAGTAGGGCGGTGCAATTAAACATAACTGGCGAGGACTGTCATTTGTCATTTGTCATTGGTAAGGGTTTCAAGCCAATTTACGTTTCGTAACATAGTTTGGTTTTTTTCCACCGACTTACTTATAAAAAATCATGTTGACACCAAATGAACAACGTATTAAAGATGAATACAGAAATTGAGGCAGGAACTTTAATACACGGTCGTTACCAGATTCAGAAGTTGCTTGGTATGGGAGGATGTGGACGAACTTATCTAGCATTAGATCATCAGCGATTTGATGAACCTTGCGTTTTGAAAGAGTTTGTCCCCACAGCATTACAAGCAAAAAATGTTTGTAAATCTAAAGAGTTATTTGAGCGCGAAGCCAAAGTTTTATATCAACTTCAGCATCCTCAAGTTCCTAAATTTTTAGCTTTGTTTACCGATAACGATCGCACTTTTATTGTTCAGGAATATATTGATGGTAGAACTTATTCTGAAATTCTATTTGAGCGGGTCGCAGAAAATGGTCAACCTTTTTCTGAAATAGAGGTGAGAACATGGTTGATAGATGTTTTACCAGTTTTAGATTATCTCCACGAGAGTAATATCGTTCACAGAGATATTTCACTAGAGAATATTATGTTACCTCATCATCAATCTAAACCAGTGCTGATTGATTTTGGGGTCGTCAAAGATAATGTGACTCAACTTCTGTCTCCTGATTCCATAAATTTTTCTAACTCAAATTACACTTCAATCGTGGGTAAGTATGGTTATTCCCCTCCTGAACAGTTGCGGTTAGGACTTTCCTATCCTTCTAGTGATATCTATGCCCTTGGTGTTTGTGCAATTGTTCTATTAACAGGGAAAATGCCACATTCACTTTTAGATGAATCACTTAATTGGCAATGGCGATCGCAAGTCAACATTGGTCATGATTTAGCAGCAATTATCGACAGAATGTTGATAGAATCACCCACTGAACGCTGCCAATCAGCTAAAGAAATTATTCTGAATTTGAATAAGAACCATAGTAATTCCTCTACTGTACCTCGTTTTGAATTCAAAATTGTATCTCCCTTAGAAGCAATTAAAACTCGTCAACAAGAAAAAGAGACCAACAAGGCATTAGAAGAGCTATTAATTCTACAAAATTTAGAACGCACCCTTAGACAATATCATGATAAATTGCCGAAACCTATTTATCTCAATTTAGATTTACCAGAGTATATGGAGAACCACGCAACTCCTGCTAGTGAATCTTCTGTTGTTAATTTAAAAATAACTTCTAAAATAGCTGCAAAAGTTATTAAATTTTTTACTAAAAAAAGTAACAAACCTATAATAAAAAAGGTGGTATTGACCAATAATAATATTCAAACTAATAACAATAAGTTTTTTGAAAACAAATCCATGAATGGCAATTCGCTACTTTTAGAAGTTATTAAAGAAGAATTTACTAACTTTATTGGACCAATCGCTGAATTAATTATGAATAGAGTATTGGTAAGCTTTCCAGATTGTTCTCCTAATGAATTTTTAGAAATTTTAGCAGCATCCATTCCTGACAAAATAACAGCAGAACGGTTCCAAAATGATACACATAACCTCATTAAATCGAAATTTAATCAAAATCATATATCGTGAATACTAATGAATAGCAGCTTTTCTACCGATTGAATAGTTGATAACTCAATTAGGTTAATAGGCAGTCAATCAACCATAAATAAACACAGCTTTATATAAATTTATCTATTTTTACAATCGTTGATTTTGAGTTTTTTATATAGGACTCATATTTGATTTCTGAAATACACGTAGGATGCTGTACCCTCAGGCGTAAGACACCAGTTAACGATTTAGGTGCGCGATTGCTACGCCATAACACACCCTACAGATACTGCCTGCTGTCTTCTTGAAATATGTAAGTCTATTTTCAAGCTTTTGAATTATTTTTTGATAAATGTCTTTTTTGAGTGCATAATTTCACAGTACTGATCCCTAATATCTGATATCGCTTATCTAAATGCCTACATGAATTTACTGGAGTTAATTTCACAATGAAGTAGGAAAACAATGAATAATTTAGTATTAATTGAGAAGCAGCCAGAAGAATTACACAAACTGATTAATGAAAGTAACCTCAAACAAGAATCTATCAAAGACATAATTACTATTAGAGGTTGCAACCATTGCACGCAAGCTATTGAACAATCTGTGAAACAAAGCCATCCATCCTTAAGACCAAATGCTGGAGTGGCATTTTCTGTAGAAATTAACGATCGAGAACGGTTAGTAGTTGTTCAAGAAGTGAAGAAAACTTATTTACGAATTCTCAATGTCGATGAGGTAATTAAAGCTATTCGTACTGCTATTTTAGAAGAACATGGATTGCAAATTTATGCTGTGGTACTTCTGAAAACAGGTAGTTTACCAAAGAAATCAGATAGAAAGATTGACCGCCATGCTTGTCAAAATACTTTTCTGAATGCTAATTGGAATGCGATACATACTTGGACAGTAAACCCTCAACAAGATTTGCAGCAACTACAAGCAGATGTAAATGCTTTATTAGAAACAGTACAAATGTGTGTTCAGCAAGCACAGTTAAAAGTTTCTTAACTTTACTATTAATGATCAACTCTGCGGATTATTTTATTTATTTTGAGGAAAAACTCAATGATTACTAACAATAATGTTGAATTTTCAACTTGGGTAGACTTTTTAAGATACAGAGCGCAAAATCAACCTACACAAACAGCTTATACTTTTCTGGTTGATGGAGAAACTGAAAGTATCAATTTAACTTATCAAGAATTAGATCAAAAAGCACGGGCGATCGCAACTCAACTTCTGCAACGGGGAGTACCAGGTTCACGGGCTTTGTTACTTTATCCACCGGGAATGGAATTTATCCCCGCCTTTTTTGGTTGTTTATATGCTGGCTTTATTGCTGTTCCTGCTTATCCACCCCGACGCAACCAAAAAATGTCTAGGCTAGAGGCGATCGCATCAGATGCTGAAGCTGTGGTAGCACTGACGACATCGGTGGAATTAACCTCCATAGCCTTACAGTTGGCTGAAAATAATACCTTGGCAGCGATACCCTGGATCGCAACTGATAATCTGAACACAGATATAGCTGAAGATTGGCAACGGCATCATATCAACAGCGATACTTTAGCATTTCTGCAATACACTTCGGGTTCAACAGGTACACCCAAAGGGGTAATGATTACCCACGGCAATTTATTGCACAATTCCCAACTCATCTATAACTTTTACCAACACACACCCAATAGCCAAGGTGTAATTTGGCTGCCTCCATACCACGATATGGGATTAATTGGTGGGGTTCTGCAACCGCTGTATGGTGGTTTTCCAGTGACTTTAATGGCTCCGGCCGCTTTTTTGCAAAAGCCTTTCCGTTGGTTGCAGGCGATTTCTCATTACAAAGCAACTACCAGTGGCGGCCCGGATTTTGCTTATGACTTAGCCTGTCGTCAAATTACTCCCGAACAACTAGCAACCTTGGATTTGAGTAGTTGGGAAGTGGCGTTTACCGGTGCTGAACCAATCCGCGCACAAACTCTAGATAGTTTTGCAGAAACTTTTGCTCCTTGTGGTTTCCGAAGAGAAGCTTTTTATCCTTGCTATGGGATGGCGGAAACAACCTTAATTGTCTCTGGGGGTTTGAAATCTGAAGCTCCCATTGTGCGACATATTGACACCACAGCTTTGTTACAAAATCAAGTCAGAGAAACTACTGCGGCGGCTGGTGGTAAAGCCATTGTGGGTTGCGGTAAAAGTAGCCCAGACCAAACAGTATTGATTGTCAATCCCGAATCATTGACACCTTGTGCAGATGGACAAGTGGGAGAAGTTTGGGTATCGGGGTCTAGTGTTGCTCAAGGTTACTGGAATCGCCCCGAACAAACACAAAATACTTTCCATGCCTACTTAGCAGATAATAAAACTGGCCCTTTTCTACGGACTGGAGATTTGGGATTTTTGCAGGATGGTGAGTTGTTTATTACTGGTCGTCTCAAAGATTTAATTATCATCATGGGACGGAATCATTATCCTCAAGATATTGAATTCACAATGGAAAATTGTCACCCTGCACTACGGAAAGCAGGTGGTGCGGCTTTTGCTGTCGAAGTTAACAACGTAGAAAAGTTGGTGATTGTCCAAGAAGTGGAACGTAGTTATCTCCGCAAGCTGAATGCTGATGAAGTCATCGGTGCTATTCGCAAGGCTGTAGCCGAACATCATGATTTACAAACTCATGCGATCGCTTTAATTAAAACTAACAGTTTGCCGAAAACTTCTTCTGGTAAAGTCAGACGTAGTACCTGTAAAGCTGAGTTAGCGGCTGGAACTCTGGAAATAGTCGCACAGTGGAGTGCTGATAATATATATCATAATTTGTCAGAAAAGTCAATTGCACCCCATGTAGAAAAAACAGTCAATACAGAAGCAGTTGCAGCTTGGTTATTAACAAAAGTGAGCGAACAATTACAAGTTCCTCCGCAAACAATCAACATTAACGAACCTCTAGCACAATATGGTTTGGGTTCTTTGGCAGCAGTGAGAATTTCGGGAGAATTGCAGGAATGGTTAGGACGGGAACTACCCACAACTCTGTTGTATGACTATCCTTCCATCGCTGCTTTAGCTCAATATTTAGGTGATGGAGTCCCACAACCAAAGATAGTCTCGCAGCAGCAAACAGATAATCATGCGATCGCCTCTGGCGGGGCTGCGCCCATCGCGATCGTGGGTATTGGTTGCCGTTATCCTGGTGCAAATAACCCGGAAGCCTTTTGGCAATTACTCCGCAATGGTGTGGATGCTATTAGTGAAGTTCCTCAACAACGCTGGGATGTGAATTCTTTCTACGATCCGAACCGCGCTACACCAGGCAAAATGAATACTCGCTGGGGTGGCTTCATCTCGGAAGTAGATCAATTTGATGCCCCATTCTTTGGCATTTCCCCACGGGAAGCAGAGTCTCTCGATCCGCAACAACGGTTACTTTTAGAAATTTGCTGGGAAGCACTAGAAAATGCAGGTAAAGCACCGAGTAAGTTAGCTGGAAGCAACACAGGGGTATTTGTGGGTATTAGTAATTTTGATTACTCCCAGTTGCTAGCTAAACAAGTGTCTGGATTAGATGCTTATAGTGGGACTGGTAATGCTTTTAGTATTGCCGCTAACCGCATATCCTATTTATTAGATTTACACGGGCCAAGTTGGGCAGTAGACACAGCTTGTTCTTCATCCTTAGTTGCAGTTCACCAAGCCTGTCAAAGTCTACGTCAGGGAGAATGCGAACTAGCTTTAGCTGCTGGTGTGAATTTAATTCTCACCCCACAGTTGACGGTGACATTTTCCCAAGCCGGGATGATGGCTGGCGACGGTCGTTGTAAGACTTTTGATGCTGATGCTGATGGTTATGTGCGGGGCGAAGGTTGTGGTGTAGTGGTGCTTAAGCGTCTGAGTGATGCTGATCGTGATGGCGATCGCATTTTGGCAGTAATTAAAGGTTCAGCCGTCAATCAAGACGGACGCAGCAACGGACTCACCGCCCCCAACGGACTAGCCCAACAAGCTGTAATTCGGCAAGCCATGCAAAATGCTGGTGTTGCACCTCATGAAATTGGCTATATCGAAGCGCATGGTACAGGCACGTTTTTAGGCGACCCCATCGAGATCAACTCCTTGAAAACAGTCCTCGCACCAGGACGTGAACCTGGAAATACCTGCGCGATCGGTTCAGTCAAAACCAACATTGGACATTTGGAAGCAGCCGCCGGCATCGCTGGTTTAATTAAAACTGTATTATCGCTACAGCATGAGGAAATTCCGCCCCATCTGCATTTCAAACAAATTAACCCCCACATTTCTTTAGCTGGGACTAACTTATCTATCGCCACTACACTGTTACCTTGGAATAGGGGCAATAAACGGCGGTTGGCTGGTGTATCTTCCTTTGGTTTTGGTGGTACTAATGCCCATATCATCTTAGAAGAAGCTCCTCTAGTTAGCCCCAAAGATACAGTCAGTGATGAACGTCCATTGCATTTATTTACACTCTCAGCTAAAAGTGAAAATGCTTTGCGTGATTTAGCAAAAGACTATGAGAATTATCTAGGTAATCACCCTGATGCTTCATTAACAGATATTTGTTTCACAGCCAACACTGGGCGATCGCATTTCGATCATCGCTTAGTGGCGATCGCTCAATCTAACATCCAATTACAAACCGTACTGGGTGCTTACGCAGCTGGAAAGAAAACCTCGCAATTGGTCAGTGGTAAAATCGCCAGCAAACAGCAACCGAAAATCGCCTTTTTATTCACAGGTCAAGGTTCTCAATATATCAACATGGGTCGCCAACTGTACGCAACTCAGCCGACCTTCCGCGCTTGCATTGACCAATGCGATCGAATTTTGCGGTCATATTTAGATAAACCACTGCTGTCAATTTTGTATCCTGACTCCGAAAGTACCTGCATCGATGAAACCGCCTATACTCAACCTGCAATCTTTGCTGTAGAGTATGCCCTAGCGCAATTGTGGAAGTCTTGGGGTGTAGAACCAACAGCAGTCATTGGTCACAGTTTCGGTGAATATGTCGCCGCTTGCATCGCTGGAGTATTCAGTTTAGAAGCAGGACTGAAACTAGTTACCAAGCGATCGCGCTTAATGCAAGAACTCAAATCAAAGGGTGCAATGGCTGCGGTATTTGCCAATGAGGAACAAGTGCAGACGGCGATCGCTGAATACAGCCCAGAGGTAACAATCTCTGCTGTTAACGCTCCTGATAATATTACCATCTCTGGTACAGTCGCTAAAATTGAGGCTGCGATCGCCAAATTCACAGCCCAAGGAATTGAGACTCGACGCTTGAATGTATCCCATGCTTTCCATTCGCCTTTAATGGATGAAATGCTTGATGGTTTTGAACAAGCAACCCGCCAAGTTGAATTCCAAGTACCAAATATTCCTTTAGTTTCCAACGTCACCGGGAATTTCTTACCAGCCGGACAAGTACCCGATGGTCAATACTGGCGATCGCATACACGCCAAGCCGTCAGATTTATGGACGGATTGAATACTTTATTGGCTGAAGGTTACGAACTATTCATAGAAATTGGTGCTAAACCAGTTCTTTGTAGTCTGGGTAAACGTTGTCAGGGAAGTGAAAATTCTGTTTGGTTGCCTTCTTTGAATGCCAAGCGAGATAATTGGCAAACATTGCTAGAAAGTTTATCAGCATTGTATCTACAGGGAGTAGATATTGACTGGATAAGATTTGAAAGTGATTATTCAGGTCAGGTAGTTCCACTTCCTACGTATGCTTTTCAAAGAAAACGTTACTGGATTGAATCTTCAAATACGGTTGACAATGCCCAAATAAATCACATGAGCAATAATTCTCAACCTGTCACTTCAGCTAATGGTGATAGTAGAGAACTACCATCTCAAACCTTGGTAGAAAAAATGCTCAAACAACAACTACAGATTATGTCTCAGCAATTGGAAGTTTTGCGTACTCATAATTTGACCACAAGTCAATTCTTGCCATTGCAAAATAGACACTTGCCAAAACCATCAAAGCTTAACCATAAGCCTAGTATTTAAAAAGGAAACAAGTGTAGGTTAGGTTGAGGCTTTGCAAAACCCAACATCTCGACGAATGTTGGGTCTCATTCTTTCTCCCTCTCTACAAAATTTATTGCTAACGCACCAGTTAACGATTGCTGGGGAACATGGAGAGAAGTCTGAGCGCCGGCTTCCGGCGTTAGCGAAGCGTTAGCGACGAAGGAGCGTCTGGCTTCTCCCAAGGGGAGACGCGCAAGGGACGCCAACGTCTACTCTTCGAGTTCTCCTTTGGAGTACGACGAACAGAACTTCGGGAGGACAAGGAAGAAAGAATCCTAGTTAAGTACACAAATTGGATAATTTATTTTTTAGAGTTCCCTTAAATCACAACTAAATTTTTCACCCCTTGCTCTGTTCGTTTAAGGAAGATAACTTAATCCGCCGACTTTCACGCGATAGTGGGACTAAAACTGGGGCTTGACTTTGAGCATTGCTTTCTTTAAAATTTTCCACCACTTTAGATATTTGTGCAATTGTTGCTCCTTCAAATACGCTACGCAAAGGTAACTCCACATGCAAGATGTCGCGCACTCTAGAGACAAGCTGAGTTGCTAGTAATGAATGACCACCTAATTCAAAGAAATTGTCATAAATCCCTACGCGCTTAAGTCCCAAAACCTCAACAAAAATTTTCACCAGTACGTGTTCAACAGGAGTTCGAGGTGCAATGTAATTTTCAGCTAATTGAGACTTGATTCCATCATGGAATGCTCTTAAGGCGCGGCGATTGACTTTACCATTAGCTGTTAGAGGTAAAGACTCCAATACTACAAAACCTGATGGCATCATGTATTCAGGCAGTTTTTCTGCTATGTAAGTCTGCAACTGCGGCACTAACTTATGCGCTGCTTTGGCTTGTAGGGGATTATTGGCGTAAGATTGCCAGGGACGAGAGAGAGCCGTGCTATGGGGAAAAATAGTCCTTTTACCTACTGCATCTTGTCTTACAAAAACCACATCATAATGTCCTTCAGTACTTGAATGAGACCAGGTAATATCAACCCTATAAGGTACGTTCAGCGCATAGAAATCTTCAGGTTCTACTCCGAAATTTTCTAGTTCTTGCAAAGCTTTACGTATTTGACCTACAGTTTTAAAACCTTCTACGTCTGATAAGCATTCTGCTGTTTTAATTGCTGACATCAGCCGCGCATTAGGTACATTGATAATGCTTAATATTTCTGGTTGATTCTCAATTAATAACTGACGCACTGCTGAGACTGTTAAATTATCTTCAGACCAGTTCACCACTGAATAATTTTTAGTATTATTAACAGTTTCAGTACTAACATGAAGAATCACATTGTAACGAAACTCAGTTAACTCATTGTGATGTTTACCCCGCATCAGTTGAATTTGTACATGATTAATTTGCGGAAAGCGTTGCTTGATTGCCGTAAAAAAATCTGGGTCAATAACTAACTCTGTTTCTTGAAATATTTGCCTTTGTACCCGTTGTTGCAACTCCAAGCAGGTAAGGGAAGGTTCAGCTTGATACAGTTGGACTGACGCATGGAAAGCTTGCAAGAGTGGCAAACTACGCACATCTCCTATGAAGATAAAGCCACCTGGAGCAGTTGCCTGTACAGCACCTTCTAATACACTAATCAGATAATCAATAGTAGGAAAATATTGTACAACAGAGTTCAGAATTACTGCATCAAAAGCTGCTGTTTCTACTTTCTCGAAGTCAGTAGCCATTTGCTGATACAGTGTTACCTGCGGCATTTGTTGTTTTTGTAGCTGTTGCTGAATGCAGTTAAGTGAAACTGAGGAAAAATCTGTTCCCCAATATTTAGTGCAGTGAGGTGCAATTCTAAATAGAATTAAGCCTGTTCCACAACCAATTTCTAACACTCGTTTGGGTTGCAAAGCCAAAATCTGCTCGACTTGGTTATCCACCCACTCACGCATCTGCTCTGCTGGAATAGGCTGATTTGTATAACTACTATTCCAGCCGACAAAATTGAATGTAGGATCTGAATTAGTAGATTGATTATAAGTTTCGTTATACAACATCTGCCATTGCAAAACCTGCTCATTCTGCAATTGCATTAATTGCAAATTCTCCTGTTCGTTACTGTATTCAGTTTTTGGTACTACATAAGCTACTATGCGCTTTTCCTGTTCATCCTCACGAGTTATTACTACAGTTTGCTGCACTGCTGGATGCTGACTCAATATCGCTTCAATTTCTCCCAACTCAATACGATAGCCACGAATTTTTACCTGCTCGTCGAGGCGGCCTAAAAATTCAATGTTGCCATCTACTCGATAGCGAACTAAATCACCTGTTTTATAAAGTCGTGCTTTTAACTGATTAGTAAAAGAATGATAAATGAAAGATTCAGCAGTTAATTCAGGATGATTTAAATAACCTCGTGCTAACCCATCACCACTTATGTATAACTCTCCCGGAACGCCAATAGGTACTGGTTGTAAATGTTTATCTAATATGTAAACTTTTGTATTAGCGATGGCTACGCCCGCCGCAGGCATCGCACGACCAATTACAGGTGCTAAATTACCTTGATTCTTAACAGAAACATATCCTGAAGTTGTAACAACTGTGTTTTCAGTTGGACCATAATTATTAAATACTTGAAAAGAATATGAAGGTAAAGGATATTGATTTAGTTTGTCTCCACCTGTGAGTAATATTCGTAAAGCTGCGTTCTGAGGAAAATCTAATAATAAAACTTTCTCTGCTAAAGGTGTGGGGATGAAAGAAATTGTTATTGCTTTTGATACTAGCCAATCTCGGAGATCGTCAGGCGATCGCCTGCTTTCATCATCTACAATATAAATGCTTGCCCCAGTACTCAGATAAGGCCAAATTTCCCAACCGCAAGCGTCAAAACCAACTCCAGAAATCTGCGTTGCTCGATCAAGGGGGGAAACTGCAAACGCTTTTTGATGCCAAAATACTAAATTTAACAATCCTCTATGTTCAATTTTCACCCCTTTAGGTTTTCCAGTTGAGCCAGAGGTATAAATAACATAAGCGAGGTTATCTACTGAAACTTTACTAGTAAGATTATCTTCAATCTCTTGAGAAATAATCTCCCAATCTTTATCTAAACAGATTATTTGTGAATTATAGTTTTTCAGGCGTTCAAGCCATCGCTCATGAGTTAATAGAACTGAGACTTGAGCATCTTCAAGCATAAAGTTTAAACGTTCAGATGGATAGCTTGGATCTAAAGGTACATAAGCTCCACCTGCTTTCAGGATGCCCAACATCCCGATTACCATATCAAAAGAGCGTTCTACACAAAGTCCTACTAAAACTTCGCTTTCAACTCCTAATTTTTTGAGATAATGTGCAAGTTGATTACTGCGTATATTTAAATCTTTATAGCTAAGTCGCTCATTGCCAAATACTAGTGCAGTTGCCTCACTATTCTGCTCTGATACGCTCTCAATTAACTGATGAATACACTTATCTTGAGGATAATTTGCCTGGGTATTGTTCCATTCAACTAACAATTGATGTAGCTCAGATTCGCTTAAAAGTGGTAAATGTGCAATTCGTTTTTCTGGATTTGCAACTATACCCTCTAGTAATATTTGGAAGTGTCCTATCATCCGGGTGATAGTAACATCATCGAATAAATCAGTGCTATAAATTACAAAACCACTAATTCCTTCTGAGCTATCTGCCCATAACCCATTTTGAGTATTTGACTCCCACAAGTGGAACTCTAAATCAAAGCGCGTTGTTTCCGTTTCAAATGGTAGCGGACTTAAAGTTAAACTAGGTAACTCTAAGGCTGTTATCGGTGCATTTTGAAGCGCAAAAACAACTTGAAAGAGAGGATTTTGATTCAAATTACGCTCTGGATGTAGTTCTTCTACAAGTTTTTCAAAAGGTAAGTCTTGATGAGCATAAGCTCCTAAAGCTACCTCTTTAACCCGACTCAATAAATCCCGAAAAGTTGGGTTTCCTGATAGGTCAGTACGCAGTACTAAGCTATTGACAAAAAAACCAATTAATCCCTCAATTTCACTACGGTTGCGATTGGCAATAGGTGAACCGATAGCAATATCTTCTTGTTGTGTGTAGCGGTAAAGTAAAACTTTAAATGCTGCTAGTAGGGTTATGAATAAAGTTACCCCTTCTTGTTGTCCGAAAGCTAAAAGTGCTTTGCTCAAACTTTTTGATAATTGCAGAGGTTGCCTTGCACCCTGATAAGTTTGAACAGCTAGTCTTGGTCTGTCGGTTGGCAAATTTAGCATAGAAATGCTGTCTAATTGCTTTTGCCAGTAACTCAGTTGCTTTTCTAATACTTCCCCTTGCAACCATTGGCGTTGCCAGTATGCAAAATCTGCATATTGGATTGTCAGTTTCGGTAGAGGAGAAGGCTGATTGCTGGCAAAGGCTGTGTAGAGTGCTGCTATCTCTTGAATCAGCACCCCTATAGACCAACCATCAGAGACAATGTGGTGCATAGTTAGCAGCAGGATGTATTGTGTCTCATCCAACCACAGCAGTTTTACTTGCAGCAACGAATCAGTTGATAAATTGAAAGGATGTTGAGCTTCTTGTGTAATGAGTCGTCGTGCTTGTATTTCTCGTTTGGCTTGTGGCAGTTGCCGTAAATCTATTATTGGTAAAGGTATTGTTAGGGTAGGATTAATTACCTGAACTGGTTGCCCTTTCTGTACGACAATAGTGGTGCGTAAAGCTTCATGTCGTTGCAAGATTTCGTTAAAAGTTTGCTCTAGCGCGGCTAATTTCAGCGAACCTGTTAAATGTAGTGCTAGTGGAATGTTATAGAAAGGATTATTAGGGATTAATTGGTCAAGAAACCACAGCCGTTGTTGAGCAAATGACAGAGGAATATTTCCTGACCGCGAAATAGGTGAGAGAGGTTTAAAACTCTGATTATTAGTACGACTAGATGCTTCTAAAAATTCAATAATTTCTGCTTTACGCTCTTGAATTTCTGCACGCAGTTCTGGTGTAAGAATTCCATCAGGGGCGTTAGCGCGAAACTTTTCACCATCAATAAAAACTTGAATATCTAAGCTGCGAAGATAAGTTAAAAACTCAACTGTATTCAAAATTAAACCCCTTCGCAAGTATTGTTATTTATTAGAAGTTAGTAGGCAGCTATGCTGTATAAATATTACTTGTGTCGTCAGTTTTTTAACATTTTTTAACTGGATAGTTCTTTTTGCCAAGGTGCACTGCTTATTACCTAACCCAACATTTTTATCACACTTCTAAGACTGGATAAATCATTCCTGGGAATGAAACTTGGATGATTATAACTATGGTATGAAGCTAAAAGACAACGCAGTTAATGACGTATCGCAAGGTTTAGGCTCATGCTGTTCATGCCTCATAATTTACTGCTCGTATGGTTGAGTCAACTGCTGTCGATTGGGGTACTTGGCGGGGGAATTTACATTTTCTATGAGTGGTACGAACGAGAACTTGTAGGAACATTTTACTTAGTAGCTGGGCTAATAATGGTTCTGTGGACTTTTGGCGGTCGTTTTATCAGTTTGCCACTGCTGCGCCGTCCTGGAGCCGATGAACCTAAGTTTATGCGTAGCAAAACTGTGCAACGTTTGCCACGACCGGATGGTAGTGTACTGCAAGTAGAGTTTTTTGGACCTGAAGATGGTCAACCGATTATCTTGTCACACGGTTGGGGGCCAAACAGTACTGTATGGTATTATGCCAAACGACAACTAAGCGATCGCTTCCGAGTAATTGTTTGGGATCTACCAGGGTTAGGAAAATCCTCCAAACCGAAAAACAACGATCATTCTATAGAAAAATATGCCCGTGATTTGGAAGCTGTTGTTGCCATAGCAGGAGATAAACCTGTTATTTTGGTAGGACACAGCATGGGTGGAATGATTAACCTCACATTCTGTCGCCTATTTCCAGAGCAATTAGGCACTCGGGTGGCTGGCTTAATTCTTGTAGATACTACTTACACCAATCCGGTTAAAACCTGTATATTTAGTAATTTGGTACGTAAATTACAAAAGCCAATACTTGAACCTGTGCTGTACCTGACTACTGTGCTGTGGCCGATTTTTTGGTTGATGACTTGGCTTTCGTATTTTAATGGTTCGCTGTACATCACCGTAGAACTATCTGGATTTACGGGTACTGAAACACGCGGTCAACTAAATTTTGCTGGTCTATTATCAGCATTGGGTTCGCCTGGTGTTCTGGCTCGTGGCACATTGGGAATGTTAAGGTTCGACGAAACAGACACACTTGCAACTATTAACGTACCTGTGTTGGTTGTTTGCGGCGCTTCAGATATAGCAACTAAACCTGTGGCGAGCGATCGCATGAAAGCAGAATTGCCTTATTCTCAACGAGTCACCCTAAAACCAGGTGGACACATGGCATTGATGGAACAAAACCAGCAGTTTGCCGAAGCAGTCAGCAGGTTTTGTACTGGCTGCTCATAGCTGCTTTCCTCACAGGCTAGATGTACTTAACACCTTTTGATTAGTTCCAAAGTAAAGTTCGCCCAATTCTTCCAAAGAAACATCGGTCTGCGATTGTGGATTAAGGAAGTAGGGATGGATGGGAAGGAGTTCAGCGCGAGGTCGGGTTTCTGATGAAGACAGAATCTGCTCAAGCAAAGTTAGGTAGTTTTCAGCAGTAGATTCCCAAGTGTACTTCTTCAGTACTCGTTGCTGACCAGCTTGGGCAAAATACTCCCACTCCTGAGCATCACATAGCAACCGTTCCAAGCCCCGCGCAATATCAGCAGGATCTTCTGGGTCAACGAGTACGCCATATTCCTTATTTCCCTGTTGGAAACTCTCGCTGGGGCCACCGTTCTTGGTTGCTACCACTGGCAAACCTGCAACTGCCGCTTCTAAGGGAGCAAGCCCAAAAGGTTCGTAGAGTGCGGTCAGCGCGAACACCGAGCGGTGTTTCACCATAAACCGATAGGCTGCTGCCAGTGACTCTTGAGACTGATCTGACAAGCCAAAGGCACTCACCTTGCCCCACAAGTCATTTTCTTTGATAACTTCCCGAATGGGAGCTAATACCTCTTCAGCTATGCTGTCACTAGCCTCCTCTCGTAAAGGATCGTCCAGCCCCCCTGTAATTAGCATCAAGTTAGCTCGTTCCTGAAGTGTTGGACTCATTGCAAAGGCTTGCACTAGCCCTAATATGTTTTTTTTAGGCTCTAATCGACTAGATGCTAGGATGACGGGCAAATCTCGACGGGCTTCTGCAATATCCCGTGCCAATCGTTCCTGAATGAACTCTTCGGTAGCTTCCTCATTTTCGGAACGTGCCTTTGCACCGAAAATCGAGAAATCGGCTCCCGGTGGAATTACTGCAAAGCAGTTGTCATTCTCTACATCCACTGCACCACCATAGACTCGATGAGAATACTGTTCAAAGCGTTCTTGTCTTGTACTGGTGATATTAATAGCCGAGCGATTCATGCTCAGGCGTTCGGCTAAAATGCGATATCTGAAATTAAATTGCTCGTCTATTTCTGGCAGATTTTCTGGGGTGATTTCCAGTTTGTCCATCTTTTGAGCGCCGAGAGAATGACCAGTAAAGGTAAAAGGTATGCCTGTCTCTTCTTCAATGAGAACGCCACACAATCCTCCATCACCGTAGTGGGCAGTCATTGCATCGGGTAAGCCACCTTGCTCTTGATAAAATTTAAAGATGTTGGGTACCCAATCACTAACCAGATGAGGCCACAATAACTCTTTAGAGAGAAATTCTTTTGGCCCTGCTGGTAAGCGGATAATGCGGACATTATCGATCCCTGGATAAGTGTCAATCGCTTCGGCAAACTCTGGCCATTCCGGGTCAATAATTTGACGGGTGAGAATATCAACTTTATGACCCATCTGAGCTATGGCTATAGCGACTTGCTTAACGTAGATCAGCTGACCCCCAAAATCTGGGTGTTTCGTAATATGACTATTGCCTGAATCAAAATTGCCTTGAGGGTTGAGAAATCCAATGTGCATAGCCCACTTCCTAATACAGGTTGATTTCTACTAGAGGTTTTTGCCTGAAGACGGCAGCAGAACACCTTAGTGAGCTTGTTAAAAACTCCCAAGACTGAAAAACACAGGCAGTGAGGCTGTAGATAAACGCCATAAAAAAGCAAGCTTTTCCACATGACGGGAAAAGTCAGTTTAGATTAAACCCAGCCAATTCGCGCATTTTCCTAATGCTTAAGTTAATCGCTACTGTGGCTCGTGCACATATATCGGATGGCATAAATGGCATAGCGATCGCTAACTTAGGGGTTTCTCAAAATTCTACTTCTTCTCGTTGAATTCCCGTAGTTTCAGCGTTATTTATACCTTTTGCTGTCCAATAGATTGTGTCTATATATCTAGATAGTTGTTCTACAGTCGGTGCTTCAAACAAGTTGCGTACAGACAAATCTATTTGGAAGGTATCACGGATACGGGAAGTTAGCTGAGTCGCGAGGAGAGAATGACCGCCCAATTCAAAGAAGTTGTCGTGGATACCTACTTGCTCTTTTCCCAAGATTTTAGCCCAAATTTGAGCAAGTAGCTTTTCAACTTGCGATCGCGGTGCCACATAATCTTGATGATTGAAAGTAATTGTATCAGGCGTAGGTAAAGCGCGGCGATCCACTTTGCCATTAAGTGTTAGCGGTAGAGATTCCAGTACCATATATGCTCTTGGCACCATGTATTCTGGCAACTTTTCTTTGAGAAATTGACGAAGTAAGGACGCAAAGCTTTGCATCTCTAACATCGGTATCTGTTCCTGATTGGGAACAACATAAGCCACCAAGTACTTATCATCAGGTACGTCCTCACCAGCAATAACAACAGTTTCTCTCACTGCTGGATGTTGGCTCAACACCGCTTCAATCTCTGACAACTCAATGCGAAAGCCACGGATTTTTACTTGATTATCAATGCGACCTAAAAATTCAATATTGCCATCTGGTAAATAGCGGGCTAAGTCACCTGTTTTATAAAGACGTGTTGTTGGTTTATTACTAAAAATATGAGGAATAAATTTTTCAGCAGTTAACTCAGTTTGATTTAGATATTCTCGCGCTAGTCCCTCTCCACCAATATATAATTCGCCAGTAACGCCAATAGGCACAGGTTGTAAATGGGGATCTAATATATAAATCTGCGTGTTTTGAATGGGGCGACCAATAGGAATAGATGTGACTGATTCTGGTAATTCTTCTACGTAATAGTAAGATGAAAAAGTTGTATTTTCTGTAGGCCCATAAACATGAATTAAATCTTTTGGCTTCCCATGTTTTATTATCTTTTTAACCCATCTTTTGTCAACCGTCTCCCCACCAAAGAGTAAACATCGCAAGGATGCAAAAGTTTCGGGAACATCTCTAGCAATCTGTTGAAATAAAGCCGTAGTCAAAAAGAGAATGCTAATCTTTTTTTGTTGTAGTTCTAATGCAAAATCCTTCGGTGAAAGCATGACATCTCTACTAATTCCTATAAGTTGAGCACCGTTAAGTAGCGCTCCCCAAATCTCGAAGGTTGCTGCATCGAAGGAAGTGTTTGAGACTTGGGAAATTTTATCGGATGGTGACAATTTTATATAGTTAGTATTGCACACTAACCGATTTACAGCTTTATGAGGTACAGCCACTCCCTTAGGCTTTCCTGTAGAGCCAGAAGTGTAAATAACATAAGCTAAATTATCACTATTTAAATCGCTTTTGCAATTGTCTTCCTTCTCTTGGGTAATAAATTCCCAGTCTTTATCTATAGAAATAATTTGATTTGAGAAACCTTGAAAATGCTTAATTAGATTTTCTTGTGTTAACAATATTGAAACCTGGGCATCTTCCAGCATGAACTTTAGGCGTTCTTGAGGATAGCTAGGGTCTAAAGGAAGATATGCTCCTCCTGCTTTCAGAATGCCTAACAATCCGATGATCATTTCTATAGACTGTGAAATGGAAATGCCGACTAAAGTTTCTGAACTTACCCCTAATTTTTGTAAATATTGTGCTAATTTATTACTACGGCTATTCAACTCTTGATATGTGAGTTGCTCGTTACCAAAGATTACTGCTATATCATCAGGATGCTGCTGTACCTGTTCTTCAAACAAATGATGGATACACTTATCTGAAGGATAATCAGCCTGGGTATTATTCCATTCCACTAATAACTTATATAACTCAGATTTACTTAATAGTGGTAAATTTGCTAGACGTTGCTCTGGATTTATCACAATACCTGATAATAGAGTTTTAAAATGTTCCAACATCCAGCTAATGGTAGCTTTATCAAACAAATCTGTCTTGTAAACCATCACACCTCGGATACCTTCAGAATACTCCCAGTTTGCACCCCATAAGCTCCTAAAATCCTCAGAACACTTCCACAAGTGTAGTTCCAAATCAAATCGTGTTTTTTTTAAATCAATATTCTTAAAGCTAGGCACTAATCCAGGCAGTTCTAGTGCCGACATTGGCGAATTCTGGAAACTAAAAACTACTTGAAATAACGGATGATGGCTCAAGTTTCGCTCTGGGTGTAGTTCTTCAACTAGCTTTTCAAATGGTAAATCTTGCTGACTATAAGCTCCTAGTGTTACCTCTCGTACTCTGCCTAGTAGTTCTCGAAAAGTGGGGTTTTCAGATAAGTTGGCACGTAGTACTAAACTATTGACAAAAAAACCAATTAACCCCTCAATTTCACTACGGTTACGATTAGCAATTGGTGAACCTACTGCGATATCTTCTTGATGAGTGTAGCGGTAGAGTAAAGTTTGAAATGCTGCCAGCAGCGTCATAAACAAGGTAACACCTTCTTGCTGTGAAAGCTTTTCTAGTGCATCAGTTAACTTTTTTGGTAACTCTAGAAATTGTGTTGCGCCTTGATAGCTTTGTATAGCTGCTCTTGGTTTGTCGGTGGGTAGATGCAGCCCAGAAATACCGTTTAATTGCTGCTGCCAGTAAGCTAACTGCGTTTGGAGTACTTCTTTTTGTAGCCACTCGCGTTGCCAGTGAGCAAAGTCGGCGTACTGAAGAGGTAGTTCTAATAGAGGGGAAGGTTGATTTTGTGCAAAAGCTGCGTACAGCGCTCCCATCTCCCGAATCAGCACCCCAATAGACCAATCATCGCAAATAATGTGGTGCATATTCAGTAATAGAATATGTTCTGTCTGGGAAAGCACAAGCAACTTCACTCGCAGCAATGGCCCTGAGGATAAATCAAAGGGATGTTCTATCTCTGCGGTAACAATGCTTTTGGCTTCAACTTCCCTTTCATCAGCTGGTAATTGCTGGATGTTTAATACAGAAATAGGTATTGTTAAGCTGGGTGCAATTGCCTGTAGGGGTTGCCCATCCCAGACTATAAATGTAGTGCGTAAAGTTTCATGGCGACGGACAATTTCGTTAAAAGTCTGCTTTAGTGCCGTTAAGTTAAGCAAACCTGTTAAGCGAATTACTGTCGGCACATTATAAAGAGTATTATGAGGGATCAACTGGTCAAAAAACCATAACCGCTGTTGAGCAAAAGATACGGGAAAAACGTAGACCTCTTCAGAAGACATATTGATTCTTATTTTAAAATTTGTGTTTTCTCAATACAGGCTTTTAACTGTGCGGCGAGAACCTGGATATGAGGTTTTCTCAGCATAGTTAAGTGATTGCCAGGAATATGATGAATTTCCGTTCCTTCTGCGGCTAGCTGATTCCAACCCAGACTCGGCTCTTTCTCGGCAATGGTTGACTGAACTTTTGTTCTGAAAAAATGAATTTGCTTAGGGTAGACTTGCGGAACGTAGTTGAGAACTGCTTGGCTATTAGCATAGAAAACACGAAGTATAGAGGGAATTGCTAACTCGCTTAACAGTCTTAACTGGGATTCTTCCGATATAAAGTTGACTGTTGCATCCTTTTTGAGAATGAAGTGGGAAAACAGATTTCTTTGGAGTATTTGCACAAACTTATTAAAATTAGGAAACCGAGAAATTAAACTGTTGATTCTGTTCTTCCCAGGAGCAGTAATTAAACAAAAATAATCGAGGAAAAAAGGCCATATATATCGCATTACTGTAGTCAAAAGAAACTTAAAACTCTTACTTAAAGAAGGTATATTGTCCTTAATTGGTGCTACAGTATCAAGCACAGCAAGTAGCGCTACTTCTTCACCAGCTTTTTGTAGTTGTTGAGCCATCTCAAAAGCAACCCAACCTCCGAAAGACCAACCTCCCAAAAAATAAGGGCCTTTCGGCTGTACTGAGCGCAATGCTTTAATGTAGTGGGTAGCCATATCCTCAATGCGAGTTAGTGGAGTTTCGCCATCAATGCCAATGGATTGTAACCCATAAAATGGTTGATTCTTTCCTAGATGATGAGCTAATTCGTAATAAGGAAAGACAACGCCAAAAATTGGATGAACACAGAAAAAAGGTGGATTTGAACCAGTCGTTTGAATCGAAACCAAGGGAGACCAAGGGATAAAATCTGTTTTTGAAGATAGAGAAGTTGCTAAACTTTCAATTGTTGGATTTAAAAATAAAGTAGATAGTGGCAATTCGCGCTCAAACTGTTTATTTATCTGTTGTAAACAACGTACAGTTAGTAGTGAATTTCCTCCTAAATCGAAGAAGTTGTCATGTATACCTACATCCTCAATATTAAGGATTTCAGCCCATATTTTTGCCAAGATTGACTCAGTTGGAGTCCGAGGAGCGATAAAGGCTTCATCTCTTGAGTAGCTCGGAGTCTCTAGTGCTGTTAGTGCATAAATATCCACTTTGCCATTAGCAGTTAGTGGTAGAGAATCCAGCACTACAAAAGCTTTTGGCACCATGTATTCTGGTAATTTTTCTTTTAAAAAATTGCGTAGTAGAGACGCGTTAGCGCAGCGGGACGAAGTACAATTTTTTGTCTCTACATTAGGGACAATATAACCTATTAAGTACTTATCGCCAGATACATTCTCTTGAGCAATTACTACTGCTTTTTGGACATTTCGATGCTGACTTAGTACTGTTTCAATTTCTGATAATTCAATGCGAAAGCCGCGAATTTTTACCTGATTATCGATGCGCCCTAAAAATTCAATATTACCGTCTGGTCGATACCGAGCTAAATCACCTGTCTTATAAAGTCGCGCTCCCTTTTGCTGATTAAAAGGATTGGCAAGAAATTTTTGGGCTGTTAATTCAGGATGGTTAAGATAGCCTCGTGCTAGTCCATCACCATCAATATATAATTCACCTGTAATTCCAATTGGTACAGTTTGTAAATGCTTATCTAATATATAAATTTTAGTGTTAGTAATAGGGCGACCAATGAAAGATTTTTCATTGACAGATTTAATTTCTGCAACGGTTGACCAAACAGTTGCTTCAGTAGGGCCGTAAGCGTTAAAAAACCTCCGGCTAGAACTCCACCAACGTTTTATTATATCGTCTGTACAAGATTCACCGACACAAATAATAGTTTGCAATATAGAGAGTGATTCTGTAGGTAAGACTGCTAATACCGCAGGTGGAAGAACGACATGAGTAATAGCTTTTTCGCGCAATAGTTGGAGCAAAGGTTGTCCGGGTAGAAGGGATTCTTTATTTGCTAAATAAAGAGTTGATCCTATTCGCAGTGCTATAGCAATCTCAAAAATTGAAGCATCGAAACTCAATGATGCAAATTGCAAAATACGATTACTCGATTGCAAGTTGAAAGTCTCAATCTGAGCTTCTACTAAATTAGATAATCCCCGATGTTCAATTAAAACACCTTTAGGCTTCCCCGTAGTGCCAGAAGTGTAGATGACATAAGCTAAGTTTTCAAATGTTACACAGTTGGTTGGATTTTCTTGGCTGTTTTGTGTAATAGCTGCCCAATCTTTATCTATACAAATAATGGGCTTTGAGAATTCCTCAAAATGCTTGAGTAACTTTTCTTGTGTGAGTACTACAGAAACTTGTGCGTCTTCTAGCATGAATTTAAGACGCTCTTGAGGTAGGCTTGGATCTAAAGGTAGGTATGCTCCACCAGCTTTGAGGATGCCTAATAGCCCGATTATCATCTCTAGCGAACGCTCTACGCAAATACCTACTAAAATGTCAGGGACTACCCCCAATTTTTTCAGATAATGTGCAAGTTGGTTGCTGCGTATATTTAACTGTTTGTAGCTGAGTTGTTCATCGTCAAATACTAGCGCGTTCGCGGAGCGTGCGCTAAGCGCAATCGCATCGGGAGTTTGCTCTACCTGTGCTTCAAATAACTGATGAAAACACTTATTATGCGGGTAACTTTTATAAGTGTTGTTCCAATCAATTAATAACTGTTGTCGTTCTCCTTCAGTAAGCAAAGGCAAATCTGAAAGGCGCTGTTTTGAATTGACGACAATACTTTCTAACAGTGTTTGGAAATGTCCCACCATTCGCGTAATGGTGGTGTCATCAAATAAATCGGTGCTATACACCACTTGTCCTTTGAGAGTTTCCAAATCTTGCCACAAATGGAACTCTAAATCAAACTTTGCAGTTTTGCTGTCGAACTCGAATAGCGAAAGCTTTAACCCAGGTAACTCTAGCGCTTCAATCGGAGTATTTTGCAGGCTAAATACAACCTGAAATAAGGGATGGTGGCTTAAATCTCGCTCTGGGTGAATTTCCTCCACTAGCTTTTCAAAGGGCAAATCCTGATGGGCATATGCTCCCAAAGTTACCTCTCGTACTCGATTTAATAATTCTTGAAACGTCGGGTTCCCTGATAAATCGGTACGTAGCACCAAACTGTTGACAAAAAAACCAATCAACCCCTCTAGTTCGCTACGGTTACGATTAGCAATAGGTGAACCTACTGCAATATCCTCTTGCTGCGTGTAGCGATAGAGCAAAGTCTGAAACGCTGCCAGCAGAGTCATGAACAAGGTCACACCTTCTTGGTAGCTAAGTGCCTCTAGCGCTTGAGTTAAGGACTTTGGTAGCTCTAGAAATTGTTTTGCACCCCTGTAGCTAGGAACTGCTGGTCTTAGTCGGTCAGTGGGGAGATTCAGCACTGAAAGCCCATCTAATTGCTTTTGCCAATAAGCTAACTGGGTTTGTAGAGGGGAGGTGCCGTTTGCCCCCACTCCTTGCAGCCACTCCCGTTGCCATTGGGCGAAATCTGCATATTGAATGGGTAGTTCTGGCAGGGGCGTAGACAGGGAGTTGTTAGAAGCGTCACCTGTTCGCCCAGCAAAAGGGCTTGCGATCAGACATCCCTCATCATCTGCAAAGGCTTTGTATAATACCCCCAGTTCTCTAATTAGTACTCCCATTGACCAGCCATCAGCAACAATGTGATGTAGATTTAGCAGCAGTACATATTCTGCTTCATCTAGTTGTAGCAGCTTCACTCGCAGCAATGGCCCGGTGGTGAGATTAAAAGGATATTGAGACTCTTGGGTTGCGATTTGCCGCATTTGTGTCTCACGTTCTTGGCTTTTGAAATTGCGTAGATCTATTAGGGGAAGAGATATGGTTAAACTGGGTGCGTTAGCGTAGCTTTCCGCAGGAATCGCCTGCACTGGTTGCTGGTCTACCATAACAAACCTAGTGCGTAAGGTTTCGTGGCGACGTACAATTTCGTTGAATGTCTGCCTTAAGGCGGTGAAGTTGAGGGAACCTGTCAGGCGAAGCGCTGTTGACACGTTGTAAAATGGATTGCCCGGTGCTAACTGGTCGAGAAACCACAATCGCTGCTGGGCGAAAGAAGTGGGAAAAACGAAAACCTCTGCTTCTTGAGAAAAATTGAGTTCTTCATCATCTGTGAGACTACTGAGAATATACTGGCTCATAAGTGAATGGCAAACAGTTGTGGTGGAATTTGCGGAAACTTTTTCTCAGTTCATCTTGTTGTCAAACCAGGAAATCGGTTATCAGTGATGCCTGTTTAACAAGCAGTGGCTTTGAAGATTTTGGCAATGGAAACTTCTTAAATGCCCGCTCAAAATAGAGATAGTTGTCCTGGCGATACATTTCCCCTCCGTCGCGGATGAAAACTGAGCAGTAACCCCTATTTTATAGATGGCATCCGTAGTCAATCTATGTCCAGAGTAGTGGAAAAATTTTTATGATGGTAAGAGGAGGTTGAGCCGAGATCCAAACTCAAACGGAAATAGTTCCTCAAAACCCTTGCTAAGTCTAGTTTTAGCGATTATATGTGATTTTTTATAAGAACACCCGCACATTAGACAGAACCTGTGACCTTTTTCTGGTTCTATTGGTATGCTCCCCAAAATATTGGCAATCATTCAGACATCTGCCGAGAGATGCAGCAAATTTACCCAAGAGCAGTTAACGCCAGCGCTACTATGCAAAATTGACTGAATATCTCTAAGATAAAGATAGTGCCATTCAACTGTTGTCAGTTGGCTCGCTTCATCCTTACACTTAGACTCCCGCGATCGCTTATGAATTTTTCGTCAGCGCGACAATATTTTTATCAGGAGATTCAGCAGCCTGACGAGCATATCGACCTGGTAAAGGCAGCTTTATATATTGCACAGGAAGAATATCCTCACCTTGATCTACAAGAATACCTCAATGCCTTTGAAACAATGGCAGCGGAACTACAAGAACGCTTACCAGAATCACGCTATCCGCTGCGGGTGATTCAAAGTATTAATCAGTATTTGTACGATGACTTGGGATTTGCGGGTAATAAAACAAACTACTACGATCCGCGCAACAGCTTTTTAAATGATGTAATTGACCGGCGGTTAGGAATTCCCATTACCTTAGCACTAGTTTATCAGGAAGTGTCCCGCAGAATTGATTTGCCAATGGTGGGCATAGGAATGCCGGGACATTTCCTCATCCGCCCAGATATTACAGATATGGAAATTTTTGTAGATGCATTCAATCAGGGTGAAGTGTTATTTCCCCAAGATTGCGAAGACAGACTATCGCAAATGTTTCAGCAAAGAGTGCAGCTACAGCCAGAATATTTAGCCCCAGTCAGCAATCGGCAATTTTTGGCGAGGATGCTGACGAATTTAAAATTTATCTATCTCAAAAAGCATGATTTAGAAAAAAGCCTAGCAGCGGTGGAACGAATTTTACTGTTGTTTCCTGGCGTGAGCATAGAATTACGCGATCGCGGACTGATTTACTATCAACTCGGTTACTACCCCCAAGCGGCTGAAGATCTGCAAACTTATCTCTCCAAAGTTCCTGATGCAGAGGATTCAGTCGCCATTCGACGGTTGTTGACTGAGTTGGGGAGATGAGGGGAGTGTTGACGGTTGACGGTTGACGGTTGACGGTTGACTATTGACTATTGACTATTGACTAAATCTGTTAGAATCTTTCCGCTATTGCTTTGAGGCGAAGCAGTTGGGCTTGCATATCTGCTTTTGTCCAGGATGCAGCGAAGGTATTGAAGCCCCAACTGACTAGGGGGTTGGGAATATCGAACTCAAAACGGTTGATGAGGTTTGTTCCTTGGGATATGGGTTGACATTCCCAGCGATCGCGTCCTTGGAAAAATCCTTTGAATCCCCAAACAACTAAACCTGGTTGGCGTTCGACAACCACGGTGTTTAAGGTGGGTTGAATGAAAGGAATTTGGATGATAAAGCGACTTTGACTCCCAATATCCGTACTCCAGACTTTGCCCACGGGTTCGCAACGTAAAACAGGGTTAAGCCATCGGTGCATGAGAGTTAAATCGGTAATACAATGCTCTACCACCGTGGCTGGGGCATTAATTTGAATCGATTGTTCCAAAACTTGGGACATTATACCTAGTTCATGGGGCTGCTGCAATTAGAGTAACTCAAAATCGCTTGTTGATCATAGGGGAGCAATGACCCCTGGGGGGATTTAGTTAAAAATTACTCATAATCCGAATGTCATATATGTTTTTACTGGTAAATTGTTAGGCAAAATCCTCGTAATCTTACGAGATTCCGGATTGTGCATCACAATCCACGCCAAAAACACCTTAAATGTTCTGGCTTCACAATTAACTTTTAATTCCGAAAAACCATGAATGCAACTTGGCTAGGAATAACCCAGGTAATAGATATTGGTTTGTCGATGAGGGTGCAGCGATTTTTGGCACAATCACCAAGCCTAACACCAGACTCACCAGCCGTGCAGCGGGGATTTGCTGATTTGCAAGGAATGGGCCAACAGATAGTTCTGTTTATGCCTCGATTGCTTGGTGCGGCGGCAATTTTGCTAATTGGTTGGCTACTTGCGGCGCTGATTGCAAAAGCGACGCGAACAATCCTCAATCGCACGAACATAGATAACCGCATTGCTTCCGGAATAACCGGTCGAGAAGATGTTCCCCAAGTGGAGCAATTCATCTCCGGCTTAGTTTTTTGGAGTATCATCCTGTTGACGGTGGTAGCTGTATTACAAGCTCTAGGCTTGGAAGTAGCTTCGCGACCGCTGAATAATTTTCTCGATCAACTTGTGGGCTTTTTGCCAAAGTTGGTTGGGACAATAATTCTTTTGGGTGTCGCCTGGGTAGTAGCTACCCTTGTCAAGGTTGTGACAATACGGGGACTCCAGGTATTAAGGTTGGATGAGCGGTTGAATGAAGAAGCACCGGATGCTACATCTGGCTTGTCTCAATTGTCTCCCAGTGAAACCATTGGCAATGCCCTTTATTGGTTCATCTTTTTACTATTTCTCGTCCCCGTTCTCGATACTTTGGGGCTAAGGGAGGCGCTACAACCAGTAAAAGCTCTGACTACAGAGATTCTGTCAATTCTGCCGAATATTTTAGCAGCCACACTCATTGCCGCTGTCGGCTGGTTTATCGCTAATATCGTCCGCCGAATTGTCACTAACTTGTTGATTGCAACCGGAATCGACCATTTAGGTAGTCGGTTTGGACTTTCTCCCAGTGCGGGGGCGCAACCGCTGTCGAATATTATCGGCACAATTATCTATGTTTTGATTTTGATTCCCGTAGCGATCGCTGCACTCAATGCTTTGAAAATTGAGGCGATTTCCCTGCCGGCGATCGCTATGCTACAACAGGTTCTCAATGCCTTACCTGCCATCTTTACAGCCTTAGCAATTCTGATTCTGGGCTATTTTCTCGGGCGGTTTGTTGGGGATTTGGTTACTAGTATTCTCACTAGTTTGGGCTTCAACAACATATTTTCTGTACTCGGTCTGCCATCACCGAGACGAGCAGCGGTATACACAGAATCTGGCGCACCAGTATCTACACCTACCCGTACCCCATCAGAAATTGTGGGGATTATCGTCTTAGTCGGTATTATGCTGTTTGCGACGGTAGCAGCCGTGAATATCCTGAATATTCCCGCGCTAACCGCATTAGTATCCGGCATTTTGATTATATTCGGGCGTATTCTCTCAGGATTAGTGGTATTTGGCATTGGTTTATTCTTAGCAAACCTAGCTTTTAACATCATTGCCAGTTCCGAGAGTTCTCAAGCCAGGATTTTAGGTCAAGTAGCACGCATTTCCATCATTACCTTAGTATCAGCAATGGCACTAAGACAGATTGGCGTAGCTAGCGATATTGTGAATTTAGCATTTGGACTCTTACTCGGCGCGATCGCTGTCGCTATTGCCCTAGCCTTTGGTCTTGGTGGTCGCGATATTGCCCGCGAACAAGTCAGAGAGTGGCTAGACTCTTTTAAAAGCAAAGGGTAATTGAATTAGGGCATGGGGGATGGGGCATGGGGGATGGGGCATTGGGCATTGGGCAATAGTTATTCCTTCTCTGCCCCCTTGTCCTCCTTGTCCCCCTTGTCCCCCTCTGCCCCTCTGCCCCCTCTGCTCCCCTGCCCCCTTGCCCCCTTGCCCCCCTGCTCATCTGCATTATCTGCTTCCCAAGGATCATCTAATGCCGGAGAGTGCGACACGATTACCAACTCAGCCTCTTGTTGCGGACTAGGACCCCATTGATCCAAAACATCTTTAATTAAAACTTCTTGCAACCAAATCTTGGCAACCACAGTTAGAGGTAGCGCCAAAAATAATCCTAAAAAACCAAAGAAAGTCACGAAAAATAATTGCGAAATTAAGGTCACAGCTGGTAGTAAGGAAACTTGATGAGCCATGACAATCGGTGTAATAAAATTACTTTCAAGCTGCTGAATAATAAAGTAGAGAATTAAGACCAGAACAGCTTTCCAAGGCGCATCCAAAAGTGCGATCGCCATTGCTGGAACTACACTCAATGTCGGGCCGAGGTTGGGAATCAAGTTTAAAAATCCGGCTAACACACCTAAAGCCAATGCGGCTTTGACACCTAAAGCCGATAAACCGATGACACTCAGCAGTCCGACTACGCCCATCGCAATCAGTGCGCCTATTACCCATCCCTCCAATGAAGTTTCGCACTGATCCAAAATCCCATTTACTCGCCGCCGATAAAATGAGGGGAAAAGACGCACAAATACTCGGCGATAAGCCCCGGGATTGGCTAATAACATTCCTGTTAAAACCAGCACCAGTAAAATTTTCAGCAAAGCTTCTAATGAGCCAGAAACAAAGGCAAAAGAGTTTCCTAATAGTCGATTGATGAATGGCTGTGCTTGTTGGATCAGACTGTCTATATCGGGAATATAAGGTACTAGCTGATTGGGAACCTGTGTTTTTAGTTGGTTAAACCAACTATTAAAGCGTTCCAAACCTTGGGGAACTCGGTAAGTAAGTTCGTGAAACTGCGCTGCAAACGGCGGTACAATTACCCGGAAAAAACCGACAATCAAGGCAAAAAATATTACCACCGCCAGCACAACGGCAAAACCACGCCTGACTCCCCAGCGTTGGAACCATCGCGCTAGGCGATTTAAGGTTGAAGCTAAGACAACTGCGGCAAACATCAGCAACAATACTTCTTTAATTTGCCACAAGATGTATAAAGACAGAACTATAGCGATTAAGCCGATCCATTGACCTAGATTCACAGGCGGACTCCAACCAGTTGGCAAGCTGCATTATCATGCATGATGCAGCTAAGTTAGCTGATTTTAGCAACTTCCGCCTATACAAAGATCAGCTATTTTGCCTTTGGGCCTGAAATCGCCATAATAATGCGATCGCCATAATCACAGGCGGTGACAAAACCATAATTAGGGCTACTGCATCTGTCCCCGGAATTAAAAGACTCGGTGCTGCATATTTAATCAAGAACGACAGCACTATCGAGAGTAGAAATACTTTAAACACCAAAAAGAGCTTATTTTCCATACAAGTTCGGCAATACGCATTGTTCTGTGGGGTATACACCAATTTGGTCTACGCCATCTAGTTTCTAGAATAGACCTAACAGATACAAAACTTTGCAATTCACGTTACTTTGTCATGGGGCATGGGGGGATGAAGGGGACTATTGACAACTGACCACTGACTATTGACCAATGACAAAATTAATTTGAGGGTACATCAAAATGCCTGTTGAAAAAAATAATAAAAATCAATTGAAACCTTCGAGATGGCGGCAGTTTGGTGGCAGCTTCTTGATATTTCTAACTGTATTGTTGCTGCTAAACTTTATTGTTCCTAGCTTCTTGGGGCCGAAATTGCCACAAGTTCCTTATAGCGATTTTGTTGTTCAGGTAGAAGCTGGTAAAGTCGAAAAAGCGATAGTCGGCGGCGATCGCATTGAGTATGTCCTGAAAACCCAAACTGCCGATGGCAAACCGGCACAACAGGTATTATCTACTACACCCGTAGCTCTGGATCTCGATTTACCAAAGATTCTCCGCGAGCATAATGTTGAGTTTGCTGCACCACTACCAGATCAAAATGGTTGGCTGGGTACTTTAGTTAGCTGGGTAGCGCCACCGTTAATTTTCTTTGGTATCTGGGGCTTTTTAATGAATCGTCAAGGAGGCGGCCCCGCAGCGCTGACGGTAGGTAAAAGCAAGGCGCGGATTTCTTCTGATGGCAGCACAGGTGTAAAATTTACGGATGTGGCTGGTGTCGATGAAGCCAAAGTTGAATTGGAAGAAATTGTTGATTTCTTGAAGAACGCGGATAAATACACCCGCTTGGGAGCGAAAATTCCTAAAGGTGCGTTGTTGGTAGGGCCTCCCGGAACAGGTAAGACATTATTAGCCAAAGCGATCGCTGGGGAAGCTGGGGTTCCTTTCTTCAGTATTTCCGGTTCCGAATTCATCGAATTGTTCGTCGGTGTCGGTGCGGCGCGTGTCCGCGATTTATTTGAGCAAGCGAAAAAACAAGCTCCCTGTATTGTCTTTATCGATGAATTAGACGCACTGGGTAAATCTCGCGGTGGTGCTGGTGGTTTTGTGGGTGGTAATGATGAACGCGAGCAAACCCTCAACCAGTTACTCACCGAAATGGATGGTTTTGATGCTAATACAGGTGTAATTATTATCGCCGCTACCAACCGTCCCGAAGTCCTTGACCCTGCATTGCGCCGTCCTGGACGTTTTGACCGCCAAGTTGTAGTCGATCGCCCTGATAAAATTGGTCGAGAAGCTATTCTTAACGTTCATGCCAGAAACGTTAAATTAGCTGATGATGTTAATTTAGCTACTATCGCTATCCGCACACCAGGATTTGCTGGAGCAGATTTAGCCAACTTAGTGAATGAAGCCGCATTGCTAGCAGCTCGTCAAAATCGGCAAGCGGTAGTTATGGCAGATTTTAACGAAGCCATCGAGCGCTTAGTGGCTGGTTTAGAAAAACGTTCTCGTGTGTTGAATGAAACCGAGAAAAAGACCGTAGCTTATCACGAAGTTGGTCACGCCATCATTGGTGCTTTAATGCCTGGTGCTGGTAAAGTGGAAAAAATCTCCGTTGTTCCCCGTGGTGTAGGTGCTTTGGGTTATACAATCCAAATGCCAGAAGAAGACCGCTTTTTGATGATTGAAGACGAAATTCGCGGACGAATTGCAACTTTATTAGGTGGACGTTCGGCGGAAGAAGTGGTTTTTGGGAAGGTGTCTACTGGTGCGTCTGATGATATCCAAAAAGCTACGGATTTGGCAGAACGGGCAATTACCATCTATGGCATGAGTGATAAACTAGGGCCTGTGGCATTTGAGAAGATTCAACAGCAATTTATCGAAGGCTATGGAAATCCCCGCCGTTCAATTAGTCCGCAAGTTGCAGAAGAAATTGACCGGGAAGTCAAGCAAACAGTAGATAATGCTCACCACATCGCTTTGAGCATTCTGCAACATAACCGTACATTGTTGGAAGAAACTGCTCAACAACTGTTGCAGGATGAAATTTTAGAAGGTACAGCATTGCGGGAACGCCTCCAGCAAGCTGTCGCACCAGAAGAATTAAATGAATGGTTGCGAACAGGGAAGTTATCGGAAGATAGACCTTTGTTGCAGACACTTTTAGTGTAAGGATTTGAGATTGAGTTAAAAAAGCGATCGCTGTTTGAAAAGGCGATCGCTTTTCAATACGGTTCGGTTAAAGGGAAAAGGGAAGTTGTTAAGTACATAAGCAAAAATATTTACAGTCATTGCGAGCGAAGCGAAGCAATCCCAGAGTCTTTGCGATTGCTTCGCTTCGCTCGCAATGACGTTAACCGAACCGTATTGGATCGCTTTTTTTCGCCTAACCACAAGCAAAAGGTAAAAGACGCTTGGACGAAAGCTGCCAAAATCTAATTAAGGGAAATACCTGTAAATATCTTTTCTTTGTAACGCTCTGACAAAAACAATTGCATTATCAGAGATTGTTAACCCAATTCTGTAATCTCCAACTCTAATCCGATAATAATCACCATCAGCTTTAAGTTTTTTAACATTATTCACTTCTGCAAGATTTTCAGCATTTTCGACTTCTTCAATTACTGTTTGTATTCTTTGCAGTAATGTTTCATCTTTAATTTTGCTCAAATCCTTTTCAAAGCTTTTGCGGAACTCAACAATTATCCCTTATTTCCTAAAATCTTAAAAATTGCCTCTCGGCTGACTGGTTCTGTATCTTCACCTTCTTTGATAGCTTTTTCTATAGCTATATCTTCGATAATTTCTGCTAACAAATCAGAAAATACTTCTTTCTGTTCTTGAATTACTTCGATAAGTGCGCTTTTAAATAGTTGCTTAATTTTCTCTTCGTCAAGGTTAAGTTTTGTCATATTATTCCTTCAATTTGGTTTGGATTAATATTAACATGCCTATTGGGGATAGGTTGAAGATATGTATGCGATCGCACTTTTCCAACATCCATCAGCGCAATGATTTATTAAATAAACATAAAACCACATTTCAGTTATCCACGAGTCATATATATTTTTTTTGACCAATCAAGAATAAATAATGCATCACTGTTTAAATGGCTAAAACACCTATTTCCTTATACCTTCAAGGCAATGCAACTTCTCCTAGAATGGATAATGTTAGACCAAATAAAGATATTGCCACATTTGAGGAGAACAGTGTCATTTTTGTTATGACCACTTTACCAGACGGCACATCACCCGGAGGTATTTCCACATTCGCTACTATAGGAAGAGGGAAAAATTGGTGGAAATTAGACCCGGCTACAGACATTGCTGCTGAACTAAAATTAGTTAACGATCGCGATAATCATTGGTTATGGCAACCTCAAGAGATTATGCCGCTTGCAAATTATAAAACTGCACTCAGGCAGATTGGAGAAAAGTTTTATAAAATTAATTAAAAGTCAAATATATACTTTGGTCAGGAAAAATGAAACTATCCTTTAAAGATATCCAGTTTATTATTGAAGCAATTGAAAATTTAATCAAAGTATATGAATCTCGTCTCAATAATGAAAATTTAGATGAAGATGAGTTATCAAATATTGGTAATGATTGTATGTTTTTAGAGACACTTCATGTGGATTTGTCAAATCATTTAAAGCAAGTGTTGGCACAGAAATCAAATACTGTGCAATCAGATTTAATAAATTTATCTGCACAGGATTTAAAGCAATCTGTTGTGCAATTACCGATTAGTCAGCGTTTGGTTTTAGTAGATGCGATTACTGAATCAATTAGACAAGAATTATCATTGAGTCAAAAGTAAGGCGATCGCAACTGGATAAAATAACAATAATGCAAAACAGTTGGCATATGACAACAGCAGCACCCTTGACTCTCAATGAATTTCTCACACTCCCAGAAACTCAGCCAGCTAGCGAATTTATTAATGGTCGCATTTACCAAAAACCTATGCCTCAAGGTAAACACTCGCGTCTGCAATTCAAATTTTGTGATGCTGTGAATCAAGTTGCAGAAACGCCACAAATCGCCTTAGCCTTTCCAGAATTACGCTGTACATTTGGCGGACGTTCGATTGTTCCCGATGCTAGCGTATTTCGCTGGGAGAGAATTCCGTTTGAGGTAGATGGTGAAGTACCCAACACCTTTGAAATTTTCCCTGATTGGACGGTAGAAATTCTTTCACCTGAGCAAAAAGCTACTAAAGTTATTAGCAATATTTTGCACTGTCTCAAATATGGTACTCAACTAGGATGGTTAATTGACCCAGATGACCGATTAATTTTGGCATTTATTCCCGGACAAGAACCTTTAGAATTAACTGGTAGTGAATCTCTACCAATCCCAAACTTCTTAACACTTGATTTGACAGTTGAGCAGGTTTTTAGTTGGCTGAAAGTCAATCGTTAAAAATTCCTCAGAAAATAATATAGCTTTTCCTAATCAAATGAGCTAAACAATAGGGGAGCATCCCAAATGTGTAAATTTATTTATTTGTAGTGCGGGCTTCTAGCCCGCTTCCTTTGTATTAGGGAGCAAGATGCTCCCACTACAAATTTTATTTTTGCAAAATTGGGATGCTCCCAACAATAGCCCCCTCCCCGCTTGCGGGGAGGGGGTTGGGGGTGGGGTGTATCTCACAAGGGACAAGAAATGCTATAGAATACCAATCTTATATCTTTCTTCGCTTACTCGGCGGTTAGTTAAAATTTTTATGCCCTTTAGGTTTGACATACCCTACCATTAATTTATCTACTGCTTTCATAACAGAAATTTGCTGACATTATGAATACTCTGCAATCTGCTCATCCGCCAAGGCTTGATAATTGCAATAACCAAACAATCCTCAATTATTTTGAGAATGCGTGGCAACTCGAAGACACCTTGATGAAAAGTCTGGTGGGGGAAGATACATTTTATCTCAATCCTGACCCATTGCGAAATCTTTTAATCTTTTATTTAGGACATTCGGCGGTTTTTTACATTAATAAATTAATCCGCGTCGAATTATTGTCCAGACGCTTGAATCCAGACTATGAAATTCTGTTTGAAATTGGGGTAGATCCGGAAATACCAGAAGAACTCAAAGATGCGATCGCTCATTTCAAATCGGCGCAAGTCCCACAGATTTGGGAGTACCGAAACAAAGCCTATGAAGTCATTTCGGAAGTGATTCAAAAAACGAAAATTACACTCCCAATTCATCCAAATCATCCCCTATGGGCGTTAATAATGGCGATTGAACACCAGCGAATTCACATTGAAACTTCTTCAATGTTAATTCGCCAACTTCCAATTGAGAAAGTCAAACGTCCCGAAAATTGGAAATATGCGCCTTTTAATGGTTACACTCCCGTTAATGAAATGATAGAAGTTGGGGGTGGGGTAGCAAAACTCGGTAAAGCCTTTGACGATCCAACTTATGGATGGGATATTGATTATGGTTCAAGTACTGTGGAAGTTGCACCTTTTTTAGCCAGTAAATATCTCATTACTAACGCCGATTTTCTCTATTTTGTCAAAGCTGGTGGCTACGAAAATCAAGAATATTGGGATGAAGCATCTTGGCGTTGGAAAACTCAATACAATATTCAATGTCCCAGATTTTGGTTACATGAAAATGGCAGTTATAAATATCGAGCCATGTTTGATGAAATGGATTTACCCTTAGATTGGCCAGTGGAAGTCAATCATTATGAAGCAATGGCTTACTGTCGCGCCCAAGGTAAAGATATCCGTTTAATGAGTGAAGCCGAATATAATTTAGCGACTTACGGTAATAATTCGGTAGCAGATGTAGACAATTACAATCTCAATTTCAAATTTGGCTCCCCCAGTCCCGTGGGTATGTTAGAAACCGCCAAAAGTCCCTCTGGATTGTACGATTTACGGGGTAATGTTTGGGAATGGTTAAGCGATAACTTAAACCCCCTTCCAGGATATCAACCTCATTTTCTTTATGAAGATAATTCAGCACTCTTTTTTGATACCAAACATCAGATGATGTTAGGGGGATGTTGGATAACTAATGGGACAGAAGCTTTAAAATATTATCGCAATTGGTTTCGACCAAATTTTTATCAGCATAGTGGGTTTAGAATTGTGAAAACCCAGTAAATCAGCGCCACTAATGTACATCATAGCCCCCTCCTCGCTTGCGGGGAACTCGGGGCCGCCTTTGGGGATTAGGGGCAGGGGTTGGGGGTGGGGTAAAATGCCTGTGGGATAAGCGTTAGAAGCTCAAAGCCACAAAAGATAGTACTTTTGACTTTTGCGCAGATATACTACTCGGTTACTACATTATCATTTGCTGTTTTCTCTGCGCTATTTTTATTTTTCAAGCGGGTTAATCTGCTTTTGCGGACACGTTCGCTTTGTTTAACGCCACCCGCAAGTTCATATTCATTGCTGTCTTTGCCATACTTTAAACCAACCCCAACCAGCATTTTATCGGAAATAATGTTTAAGGTTTTTTCCATGTCGTCAAGCTTGGTTCTAGAAGAGTCAATTACAGCAATAGCAGCATTATATTCATCAAGCATACTGTGAAACTGCTGTATTATTTGAGTCAGATTTTGTAAGTTGTAATTATCATCAAATGATATGTTTGGATCAATAGCTTTCAGTCCGGCAACTCTAAACTTAGCTTTTTCTAGAATCCGGGATGTACGTTTCTTTAAAGTCATAAATTTACTCCTTTTAGAGTTTTATATAGCTAGTTTGCCTCAATTAAGTTAGATTCTAGTTCAGCAAAAATATCCATTTTTTCACATAAATTTGGATTTATGTCCGTGATTTCTCGGAATTTATAGCGGTTCTCAGTTGGATGCAATACAAAATTATATCGTCGCGTGTAGGGGCATCGGCACTGCCGTGCCCTTACGAGTGTGGATAACACATATAATTTGTATTTTGCTATCCCCTTGACGAAATTATAGCGGTTCTCGTTTGGGTGCTATACACCATAGGGCACAGCATTGCTGTGCCCCTACGATTGATCTGTATTCTAAGCAATTGAGAACCGCTATAATCACCTAGTGCCGCTGCGCGGAAGTCAAAAGTCATCGCTTAAATTTTAATTCTTAATGGTCAAGGTTGAAGGTGATTTCCGAGAAAGAAATTACCTGTGTTGGCGAGTTTCGACACTTCGGCTAGCTCAGTGCATCGCTTCTCTGCGAGACGCTACGCGAACGCTCAACTCTCGACTCTGGAGTTGGTTGAGCGAAGTCGAAACCAACGGCGGCGGTATATTTATTCCTGTAAATCGCCTAAGTCTTAATGGTCAAGGTTTTGTTCTTAATGGTCGAGGTTTTGTTCTTAATGGTCGAGGTTTTGTTCTTAATGGTCAAGGTTTTGTTCTTAATGGTCAAGGTTTTATTCTTAATGGTCGAGGTTTTGTTCTTAATAGTCAAGGTTTTGTTCTTAATGGTTGAGGTTTTGTTCTTAATGGTCAAGGTTTAAGTCTTAATGTTGTAAAGTTGATGACTAAATTTTCTTGGCGATGCTAAAGACAGGCTACGCCTAGGCTGTAAACTCTTTGCCTGTTGGGTGAAAATTCATGCAACATATATGTCATTGCGAGCGGAGCGAAGCAATCGCCTGGGATTACTTCGCTCCGCTCGCAATGACTAGAGGGAGACTTTGCACGGAGAAAGAAACATAACTCCGCAGTGCCAGGTATCGGAAATCTGAAATGTTGATTCTACCGTGAATGAGGGGCTTGTAAAAAATCTTTATAAATTTCTGAAAGCCTTAAATGTTACAATTTTTAAGCCTGGATGCGAGAGAAGAGATACCCGGATCGCAATAGGTAGAGGTAAGTACCCCTCCGCCTCCCGGGAGGTGACCTCTAGGGGCAGAGGTATCATAAGTGTTGGTGTAACTTATCCACTTGCTTTTCACTCTCCATCCTACGCGATCGCTAAATTTTTCCCAGGCTTCTTCGTAATACTTACCGTCTGGCTTACCACCAACGCTCAAGTAAATTTCCTTTTGAACGCTGAAGCCAAAGCGTCCATTGCTATATTTTACCCATAAGCGGTCAATCGTGCGGAGGTCGGTACAAGGGAAGTTTAATAATTCTTCAGACGAAAAGTAATCACCTTCCTTCTTACCTAAAGCCTGAATCATCACTCGATATGTTTCATTATCAGCATCTTTCCACTTCCCTGCTGCTAGCAAGTCACGCAGTTTGCTATAGTCTACGCCTTTTTCAGAACTGAGGTCATCGTCTTCTTTAGCTGTTGGTTCTTTGGTGTCAATTGTTGAGATTGGCTTAATTGACTGCTGAGGAATTAAGCGATTATGTATAGCTGCAATATCCTCATCTCGAAGTTTGAGAATTTGCTGTAATCGCTTTAAATCATCAACAGTTCCATCACTGAGAGTTGGTTCTTCTTCTAATGCTTCAGTCAGGGTTTGTTCGTATTCCTGCAAGCTTTCCTGCAATTCACGGAATGGTTTGAGAACTTCTGCTTCTATCGCTGCTGCTATTTCCTGCTGTAACTTCAACTCCCTTTGTCTACGAATCAAAACCTTGCGTCCCACAACCGAGACGCGACCATTTCTAACACGTTGCTCAACTTCTTTGCGATACTCTAATTGCGGATCGCCTACTGGTGCTTTGGCTAGACGAATTGTATAACCTTCTTTAACTGCAAATATTTCTGGCTTCATTGCTGGTTTTGCTTCCTGCACCTTGCGCTTGGCATATTCATGCAGTTCAGCTACTGTAATGAAACCATCATTGTCACTATCAGCGGCTCCTTTTTCAATTCCCTCAACCAAATAGCGGGTGTAAACTCCGCCGCCTGAATCTTCAAAAGATTGTTGTGTAGCTGTTGATGAAGTTAACACGGCTCTACCTTCACCACCTAATTGCTCACGAATTTCATTTTTAATACTAAGATTAGCAACATCTTTGGCACTCATCCCCTCTGCAAAAGCACCACTAAAACAGCAGTCAAGAATTAAAACTTGTCGCTTAGACTTGCTGCGACTCATGTAATTTTGATGGATAAATTTAGCATCTACTGCTGTACCAATTCTGGGGAAACCTTGGGGATTGACTTGAGTGTTGCGGCTGATAAAAAATAGATTTCCGTCTTCATGTCTATAACCATGTCCAGAAAAATAAAGCAGCACTACGTCATCTTTCTGGCATTTTTCCATAAATAGCTGCTCAATTTCCGATCGCATGGTATCGGAATCAGGACTAGACAAAAATTTGACTTCATCAAATCCGCCTATCCCTGAATTCTCTAATACACGCTGCATTGCTTCAATATCTTTGACTACACCAGATAAGTTATTTATTTTTTGAGACTCATACTCACTCATCCCAATCAGCAATGCATATTTCGCCATTTTGCTTGCTTAGTTCCGTTAAAATACGCAAATTTTCTCTAATTCTATATTTTATACAGTATAAATCTCAAGGATTCCGTAAAATTGGGATGTTGCAGGTAATATAGCGGTTCTCGTTTGGATGCAATATACCATAGGGCACGGCAATGCTCATAGGTGTCAACTTAACGTGAAACCCATAGCCCGTCTCAGAATGAATTCTGAGTCTCATAGCAAAAGTCATCTAAAGATGACTGAAGATCCTGCAAAATCCTTAGCCTACTTTAGTAGGGGCGGGTTCACAGATATGCTCCCATAATTCACGACTATCTCGCTTAACCCGCCCCTACTTGAACTTTGATCCTTGGAATTCATTCCCAGGCGGGTGACAAAGCTAAGTTGTTCCACATTTAACTTACATAATTTGGGCGGGCAAGATGCCCACCCCACAAGATTTATTGACATTGTGTATATGTAAATTAGATGTGGTTTAGCTTATGAGAGAGTGCTTAAATATTTAGATGACAGCACTGAAGTGCTGACTACATTATTTCAACTTAAATTCATCAAACTTAACTACCTCAGAATCAGGTTTGCGCGTATCAAAACGGTAGCTGCTAATCGTACCTGTTCCCGTATCAAAAATACTAAAAACTGTGATGTCATTACTAGCAATATAAGGCATTGGTTTACCATCTTCCCCTAATAATGGGGCAATTGTTGGTACTATTGGTTCTAAATTATTAGGATCGCCCAAGACAACATATTCTTCTTGATATCCTATCGGAACTTCTCGCTTGTTATCACCCCAAGCTGCACCATAAGAGTTACCAACATTGGATGTTTCTAAAAAGTGCATTCCCGATGAGCTACAAAAGCGATTCCATAAATGAGAATGACCATATAAAACTAATTGCACATCAGCCGCTTCTAGTAACGGGATAACATCGCGGATAATATAATCAGCATCTTTGGGATATTCGTAACGCACTGCTTTGATGTTACCCAAATCATCGCGTTCAATTATCTGTACTGGATCTGTGTAAGCTGGAACAATATTATCACCCAAAGTATGGGGCGGATGATGAAACATCACAACTTTGTATTTCGCTTCTTTAAATTCATCACTATTCAGTTCTTGTTCTAGCCAATTGTACTGCTGACTACCTTTATTAATTGGTTCATAAATTAACTGTCCATAACCCCAATTTTCGGGATTATCTAAATCTTTTACTGCTTCTTTGTATCTACCTCGATACGGTGAATCAAATTTCGGCGTTCGCCACATATTTGTAATGTTAAGTACTACCAAACGCACATCACCAAAGGTAACAGCATAATATCGCTTTCCACCTGCTTTACTTGTTGGGAGGGTGAAAATCTCTTCGTAGGTATCAGTATTAAAGGAATTATCTTTTAAAGATTTACCGCTATATAATTTTTGCGCAACTGCACGGGGAATCGTATCATTAAATTCATCCCCTAAGCTGGGATTTCTTTGGAATCTTCCCATGACTTCATGATTGCCAATACAGGAAAACAATGGTGCATGTTGAATAATTTGTCCCCCGGTGTAGGTTGTATTTACACCGTCGTGGTTCATTGTATAGTTAGCGCGACCTTGCAAAGCGGGAAAAAACGCACCACCGCGATTATCATCAAACCATTCAGAAGCGCGATCGCTAATATTAACTAAATCACCAGCAAACCACACAGCATCAACTCGTCCGACTGTCTCCACCACCTTTTGCAGATTTGCTGCGGTCATCGGCTTGAGTTGATGGTCTGAGGTCAGTAAAATTTTTAATGGTGTCCCTGGTTTGGGATTAGGTGCAAGGGTAAAAACATCGCTGCTGACAGTTTCTCCATCTTCCCGCACACTCGTTACCCGATAATTCACCCGCACACCAGGCGTTAACCCAGTTACTTCAGCTTCATGTCGCCAAATGTCCCGCCAAAGCGTTTGTTGATACACTTGACCATTTTCGGTTTGGTTTGCAAAATGCGTAGGCGTAGCCCGCCGTAGGCATCGCTCATCTTCCCTGGTGCGACTCAGTTTAATTGTACTTGCCCTAGAAGTCAAAGCCAGATTATCGCCATAATTGACTAGATGTTGACTACCTGCAAATTCTGTAAACCAAACTACTCGCACTGAAGTTTCAGTTGGTAGCTGCAAAAATGGATCGGTCAGCAACTGCGGTGCTGATGTCATAATTGTTTCTCCAAATGAATGCACGCTTACCAGCGTAAAGCATATAGCCAGTATAATTAGTAAAAGACTGCATCTTTGGATTCTGTAACAACTCAATGGATAAGTCCCCCATCTGTTGGCTGAAGAAATTTATAACGGTTAATTCTCAATTAAAATTAGACTAAAATTGAATAGCTGAATAGCAATTAATTTCTTGTAATGAATCCCTACACTATCCTTAATCAGACCGAACTTCAGCTTGTTAGTGATGGCATGACCCGACCCCTACTAGAAAATTGCGACACTGCCTCACATATTCTGATTTTAGTCTGGCCACAACTTGGGGATTTTGATAGTCTTGAATATGCATGGTGGTTACAGCGCAAAGCTACACAATTACCACCGGAAAAACTCGCTATTCGTGCAGTGGGAATTGGCGATCGCGCTTCTGGAATAAAATTCTGTGAATATACAGGATTTCCACCCCAAAATCTATTTGTTGCACCTAATGCAGAACTACATCACCAACTCAAACTTTATTCAGGTCTGAATCTTTCTGTTCCTGGACTTTCTGTATCAGTGAAAGCTTGGCTAAATCTAATGTTAATGTGTGCAGGGTTTGGAAGTCCGGGAACGCTAAGAGAAGTTTTTCGGGGATACACGGGAGATCGTCAAGCTGCTCAACTGGTTGAAGATGATGAAATTATTCAAGGCACTCCTCTACCTGCTTTTAAAGGCTCGTTTTTCCAATTAGCTGGCGGAAATGGTTTTCAACGTCCCTTTGAATTAGCTACTCTACGGCTACGAAATATGATGGAAGTTCTGAGCAATTGGCAGACTTATGTACCAAATTCTGCCTACTTAACTCAACGCGGTGGGACTTTTCTATTTGATAGCAAAGGTCAGTTACTTTACTCTCATCGAGATCCAGGAATTTTGGGCTTTGCTGCTAATATGAGTCAGCCCCTCTCCTTTTTATCCTTAATTGAAATAGATAGCTTTACCTCAACTCACTGATTACTAATTACTGCGCCATACAGATTATATAGCGGTTTTCGGTTGAGTCCAATACACTCTTGAGGGCACGGCAGTGCCCATACGTGTCAACTTAACGTTTAACCCTTGCCAAGATGTAATGAGCGAATTCTCTCACTTAACATCATGATCCGCGTCACCCCACCCCGGCTTTGCTGACGCAAAACCTCCCCTCCCCGCAAGCGGGGAGGGGATTGAGGGGTGGGGTAAAATGCCTGTGGAATAAGCGTTTTGACTTAAGTTGACACCAATGGGCACTGCCGTGCCCCTACCCGCTAAACCACATCTATTTTGAGAACCATAGTTTTAAAAGTAGTGGGAGCATCTTGCTCCCTGCTCTTCGTAGCGGGCAAGATGCCCGCACTACTCCAGGTTTCAAAATGGACGAGGTTTAGTAGGGAATATTATGTTCCTGGACGAGAGCGAATATGATCGGGTAGATGATGGCGATCGCCTAAGATTTCTAGCAAAGGACCATTAACGTCAAATTTAACCATACTTACCGACGCGACCAAAATATTCACCCGATAGCGATAGCGTCCCAAATCAATTCCCAGTAAACTGCAAAGCATAATCCGAATCGTGGCTTTATGGGAAACTACTAAAACATTACCTTGGGGATGTTTTTCTTGAATTTCCGCAATTACAGGCATAGAACGGTTAGCAATCTCTACCGCAGTTTCTCCGCCTAGTGGTGCATTCCAAGCAGGTTCTGTCATCCATTTGAGATAATTTTGGGCGTAATTCTCTTGAGCAAACGATTTACTCTTACTTTCCCATTCGCCGTAACTACCTTCTCTAAGTCCGTCACGCAACTGCATATCCATACCGATAGCATCACAAAAAGGCTTGGCAGTTGCAATTGTCCGCTTCATCGGGCTAACATAAACGGCTTCCCACTTCAACTTTTGATAAACATTGGCAAAACTCTCTGCCATCTGCATCCCTTCAGAGGTCAACTCCGCATCAGTTTTACCGCAGAAATTACCACTTTGACTAAAAGTAGTTTCTCCATGTCGCAATAGATATAAATTGAGTGTCATGGCTTGTATCGCGATTAAGATAAAGGAGTTTTTGCAACAATAAACTACCATCAATCTAGCAATCTTTTCTGTACCGCCAGGACAAAGTAATCAACCAACAAAGTCAATCAACCACAAACTTTTGGCGCTTCGCGATTTTTATTGCCAATTGCCCACCAAAACATAAGGCGCCCAATAATAAGGATGGGGAGGAAGATTTTTCAATTCTGGGAAAGGTGGATTCGATTTCAAAGATTCTAATAGCGATAGTTGGGCGGTTCTGAGGGCTTCTATTTGTTTGTTTCCGGGCTTTTTGAGGTTTTGGTAGAATTGACCCATGAATAATGCTGTAGAAGTATCTCCCACAGGCCAAAGACTCGCAAGTGTACTATGGGCGCCGGAGCGAACAGCCATACCAGCTAAGCCTAAAACAGCGCGTTCATCGCCTGTGGCGGTTTCGCAGGCGCTCAACACTAGTAGTTCTATGTTTGTACCCGATTCTTTTAACAACTTACTCAACTCACCGATACTGATGCTTTTTCCATCTCCTGTTATAATAAAATTCCGCTGGGGATTGGAACTAAACAACCCATGAGTTGCTAAGTGAACAACTGGGAAGTTTGATTTTAGCTGTTTTTCAATAGTTTTGCTGGTAAACTCTTGATTTAGCAGCTTTTGGGAAGCGGGAAAAGTTTGTTTAATTTGCTCTAATTCTTTGGGTACATTAACTAGTGCAGCAAAAAATTCTCCTTGCACGTTAATTTGTTCGCTAACTCCAGCCGCTAATACTTTCAACTGTTTTCTGGGAAATTTTTGCGGAGAGATTAGTTGCAAGCTAGGAACCAGGGCGACGCTATATTTTTCGATGAGATATTTTTGTCCATCATAAAGTGCAGCTATTGGTACTCGCTGCAATCTCCCATTTAAGACAAAGACTAAGTTATTAATTTTGTTGGTATTTAACTGGCTCTCGAAAGGTTTAATTAACCAGTTATAAACTTCTGTGAGAATTGGTAACAATGTCTCAATATTTTCTTTTAATTCTCTGGGGTTGGGGTTAGAAGTAGAGAAAATATTGCGGGCTGAATTATTGATAGTAACGTTGTCTAAATAATCATAAAGTCGGTCTAAAGTTTCATTAACTTCTGATTCACTGAGAGGAATTTTTACTTCTTGTAAGGGATTCCCTGCTACAGACAGAATCACTTCTAAGCGGTCTGGTAACACAATGGGATAGATAACAGCAGCAGATGGATCAATATTATCAATTTGCACCGCAACATTTGCGGTTTCGGAACATGGGTCTTGAAAGAAGTTATCTAGTTCTGCTAATTGTAGAGACTCTATGACTCGGCGAGCTAATTCTAAACTTTCTTGGGAATTTTTGTTTTCAGCTTTTTCTTGCTTACGGCTGGGATTGGGTACGATGAGGTAATTTAATTCTTCTTTGCTGAGATTTGATTTTAAAAGCAAATCGACTAATTCTACATATACAGGTTTAACTTCTTGGAGAAAGTCAAATTGGACATCTTGATTGTTAGCATTTAAATCGCTGCGCAGAGATTGGAGAGTATTGAAGGCGGCGGTATAAGCGGCGATCGCTCCTTTGGAATCTTTCTGTTTTCGTAGTAAACGCCCTAACTGGGATTGCCAAAGATAAGTAATTTCCCTCGCATCACCATTGATATTTTGTTCCTGAGCTAATATCAGTGCTTGCTGCGTCAGTTTAGTTGCTTGAGTTAAGTCCCCTTGTTGATGATAAAATTTTCCTAGGTAGCCTAGGGCGTAAGTTTGGGATCGTCTATCTTGTAGAGTCCGCGCCTGTTGCAGTGCATTTTTTAATAAAGCTTCAACCTCTGATGTTTGGGCGCTTTGCATTAAAGATTCAGCAAAGTTAATTTGGGCATAGATGACAGCGCGACTAGGAGTCAGAGTCAGCAAATTCGGTGCAATTTGATTTTGCAATGTTTGTGCATCTTGACTCAGCTGTAACTGTAAATCAGAGATGAAATCTTTTGAGCGTTGGATTAATTTAGATTCAGCAAATCTCGTCCACGAAGCAATCCGGCGGTTAGTTTGTTCACCCCACCACCTTTGCATTTCTAGTAATAGCTGGAAATGATTAAGTTGCGCTTGAATTTTGGGAATGGGTGGCGCTGATGGGATATTTGCTGCTTGCTGATAGTAGTTAAAAGCTTGTTGGTAAGGCGCTAGTGCATCAGAGACAGATTTACGATCAATAATTTCCGTCACCACATCATAATCCCAGCGATCGCGGATTTGGTTACCTAAAGCGCGTTCGGTGTTACCTAAACTCAATAGCACAGCGCTTTTTGCTGGTGATTCGGGAATCGATGCTAAACTTAAGAGCAAAATTTCTTGCGACTTTTGCAACAACCCCTGTCTGCGCAGCACATCACCCAGACTCTGCAAACCAATTGCTTGAGTGAGAGTCAGAGAATCTCGTTTTGGCGTCAGAGTTTTCTGGAGTTGCTCAATTTGGCTTTGACTACAGTTGGGGTTATTGATGGCAAAAGCATCAAGTAAAGTATTACAAGCCTTGGGATAAAGCCCTAAATCTTGCAAAGCCTGAGACTTATTGATCAGACTTTTACTCATCCCCTCGCGATCGCCAATTTTTCGATAAGCCTCAGCCGCTTTTTGCCATAACTGTGCTGCTGCTGCTAAGTCTCCCCCATTGTAGCGGCGTTCACCTTCTGTGGCTAACTCTAAAGCATTGGCAGGCTGGGTAAATTGTACACTATCAGAATTCGACCAAGCGGGGATACTGAAACTCGATAACAGTCCCAATAAGCCTGAAAAAATGAAAATTAATAGACGACGGTATTTTTTTGTCATTTGTCATTTGTCATTTGTCATTTGTCATTTGTCATTTGTCCCCCTCATCCCTCTAGCCCCTAACCCCTAGTCCCTAGCCCCTAACCCCTAACCCCTCTCAAAACGCTTTATACTCCAATTGAAAATACACGCCGTTGTCTTGCCATGTCCGCTTGTCAGTATCAATATTGACCAATGGTATACCCCAATCAAGGCGGGCTGTGAATCGGTCGCCCATTTGCCAAAGTAAGCCTAATCCCGTACCTACTAGGGTGTTGGGGTGGGGATTTTCTCTATCTGTATTCCAAACAGTACCAACATCGATAAATGGTGCGACTTGTAAAGTTCCTTGCACTTCTGGGAAGCGGGCGATCGGTAATCGCAGTTCTGCGGAGGCAAAAATGCCATTGTCGCTGAGTAAAGTATCTTGGCGATAACCGCGCACTGTTCCTTGACCGCCTAAACTAAACTGTTCAATGGAAAGCAGAGAGCTAGTTGCCAATTGCACATTAGAACGCAACAATAATGTCGGGGCGATCGCTGTTTGGGTATTTGGCTGACCGAGGAGGCGTAAATAAATCATTTGTCCCCGCCAGAGGAAATAACGGCTATCTGGTTCAGTGTTATTAATTGTGGCTCTAAAGGCTCCAATCCCCAAATTAAATTCCGAACGCGCCGCGAAGACTTCTTGACGACTCCGCTGTAGCCATTCTTGGGCAAAACTCAATTCTGATACCCGTGTTTCTCCTTGGTTGTCAGCCCCAGGAAATACGGGAAACTTCACGCCTTGAATGGAAGAATCACTTTCCCTTCTCGCGGCGCTGAAACTCAAGGTGAGTTCTTGGCTGACTTCTGGGGTAGCTGTTTGCAGGATCGGTTGACGAAAAGTTAGTTCAAACTCACGAGAATCTACCTCGATATTCAAATCATTAAACGGGGGTTCAATAATTTTGTTGTTGCTAATCCGGTAGTTAAAAGCAACGCTGCCATTACGTGGATTTACAGGCAAAGTATAGCTGCCTTCAAAGCTATTGCTGCCATCGGTATTTTTGTAAGTAAAATTTAAGCGATCGCCTATTCCCAAGAGGCTAGCTTCTGATAATGCTATACCGCGCTCCAAACTCCCAACACTAGGGTTACGGTTATTATTAACATTGACTATGGCGTTGAAAGTTCTCGCTGCCTTGACTGTGACTGTAAGCGAATTTACACCGGGCTTAGTCCCCGCAGTAAGTTCAGCATCTAAGCTTTCAATCAGGGGATTGACTTGCAATAGTTGCAACGCTTCTTGGAGACGGTTGATATTCAGGGGTTTTTGAGTAGCGATCGCAATTCGACTCCGGACATAATCAGAGTTCAGCCGTCCTTTGGTAACATTGACTTGAATATCTTCTAAACTGCCTTCTACTACCTGAACTTTAATGATACCTGAGCGAAATTCTTGCGCTGGGATATAAGCACCAGAGGTAATATACCCTTTTTGCACATACAGGGCAGTGATTTGATTAGCAGCTTTGAGGAGTTCAGCAAAGGTAATCGGTTTGTTGGTAAAATTAGCGATCGCCGAATTTAACTCTTCTTGACTAAAGGCAGTATTCCCCACAAACTCGAACTTCTGCACCGTGATACTCCCAGGAATATCCAGAACTTCATCCGGAGTTGGCGGTGGGGTAGGCTGTATTTGAATCGGTGTATTTGTTGGTGGGAGGGGTAATGGTTGCGGTTGTTCCGGTGGCTGTGGGGTAACAGGATTAATCGATTGGGCGTAAACAGAGTTTGTCTGATACAAAAGATGCAACAGCAGCATCAAGCTCAAACAAGGAGACAAAGAAAATCTCTGTCGCCAAACACTCACCCCCACAGCAATTTTTATCCTCTGCAACTTTGCGACTGGGCGTGAGATAAAAGTAACCTCATCCCACCTCTGTTTAATTCTCATGACAATTAGATGAAGTTAACCCAGAATTATAAGGACTCGGATTAGGTGATTGACTGGCGAGAACTACCACACCTTGAGAATTCATATACCAACCTCTTGCAGGTAGTGGTAGTTGGGAAGTATTCTGCACCTCTTTTGCAGCACTAGCAGTCGGCTGAAAACTAATTAAAGCCCCACTACTTAGCTGTTCGCTTGGACGAGGTGGTAAACCTCCCCGTCCGGTGATGGTAAACTCGCTGCGATTTTGACTGGTTGTCGCGCGACAAGCTTGGGCTACAACTTGTTCAGGTTTCGCTACTTCTTGCGGTATATCGACAACTTCAAAGTTATTGGCGGCTTCTGGTGTATTGATGCTGATTTGTCCAGCGATTCCGAGTTGGGAACTAGCACTAATTTGGCAAGTTAAACAGACAAAGATTCCTCTAGTGTTGATGCTGATATTTCCTCCCCTTCCCTCCACAGCATCAGCAGTAATCTTACTTCCTTCCAGCAACGCCACAAAGTTGGCGGGACTAAAGCCAGTAATGTTGATATTACCCCCGTTACCACTGCCGCCGGCGGTAGCAGATATCTGACTGTTATGGCGCATCAGTACAGAACGTGTTTGCAGGGAAATGTTACCACCTTCACCAGATGTGGTCGCAGCAGATATGGTTCCTTGATTATCCAACAGGATAGAGTTAGCTACTACTTGCAAATTACCTGCATTTCCCGTCCCTAAACTTTGCACATCAATTTTTGCCCCATCCCGGACAATTAACTTGTCTGTAAACAGCTTGATGTCGCCCGAAGCACCAGTGGCTTGGAGTTCTGGTAAGTTAGCCCGACCAGCCGCCGCCGATATACTTCCTAATGTCAAGTCTCCGACGGTCTTACCACTTAGTTCAATGGACTCGGAAGCGTTGACAGTTAGAGTTCCCCCTGTACCAGCGCCCAAAGTAGCAGTTGATGCATCTGCCCCTTCGCGGAGAATCAACTTCTTGGTAGAAATCGTTAAATCTCCTGAACGAGAAGCACTAAACCCTGTAGTTCCCAAACCACTGGGAAATCTCGGATCGGGTAAGACTCCCGCAATTTCTACAGAGTCGCGAGCATTAACCGTGACATTGCCGCCCGGCCCCCCAAATGGAATCACACCCGCAGGGGTGGAACTTCCTGTATTACTGCCAATCACCCCGTCTTCGACAAACAGTTTGCCGGTATCAATTTGCAGGTCGCCACCCTTTCCTGTACCGAAGGTAGTATTGGTGTAGATACCAGTTAACAGCGCGGCTCCTGGTGGGGTTCTCTGTATTTGTATCGTGTCAGCAGCGTTAATTTCAATATTTCCACCTTGACCATTCCCTAAGGTGGCGCTGACGAAGGTGGCGCCATCTTGCAATGACAATTGCTTGGTATCAATTTTGATGTTACCTGCTGTGCCAGTACTGCCGATGACATTTCCAGTTTGGATGGCAGAACCATTCAAGTCTACGAAGTCGGAGGCACGAATATTCAGATCCCCGCCTATTCCCCCAGTAAATGTCAGATTAAATATGATGGCTCCGTTACGCATAATTAAGGAGGGAGTCTCAAGATTGAGGTCACCGGAAGTACCCGCACCGGCAGTGCTAATAAAAATGCCAGTTCCCCGGTCAGTGGGCTTGAGTGTGCCCAAAAGCGCTCCGACTTGAAAAGTACCTTGCATCTGTGCAAATCCATCGCCCAATATTTCTACTGAGTCGGTAGCGCGGATATTAATATCTCCTCCCGTACCATCACCAAAAGTTGATGCAGATAAGAAGGCGCGATCGCCAATTGTCAACTTACCTGTATCTATTATCAAGTTACCACCAGAGCCTGTACCTAGATTGTCCGCCGTGATCTTTCCTTGACTATTCAGTAAAATCGAGCCAGCATTCACCCGCAGCGTTCCTGCATCCCCCGTGCCATCATTCCTCACTGTCACTTGCGCACCATCTGTGACCAGCAATTGCCCAGTGTTAATTGTCACATCTCCAGAGTCTCCACTCGGTACAGGGGGCACTTGCAATAACTGTTGCAAAGCCGGATCAACAATGTTGCCGCTGGAGATGATCAGACTGGGATTAACAGAGCCAGGAACTGTCCCACTCACCTCTACAGCATCCTGAGCGTTAATCGTCACACTCCCAGCAGTGCCACTAGCTAAGGTGGAAGCATCCACTCTCCCGCCATCTTTGACGACCAAACGCTGAGTATTGATTGTCACGCTGCCCGCTTTTCCTGGGCCGCCAGTACCCGCCGTGACTGTGCTGGGGGTGAAAACGCCTGGTGTCACGCCAATCAGTTCTACCAACTTGGCGGCATTTAAAGTCAGATTACCACCATCGCCTGTACCAGCGGTGACGGAGGAAATACTTCCTCCTGAAAGTGCCGTCAACTGCTGTGTTGATATAGTCAGCGTTCCCGCATCACCCGCTCCAAAAGTTGAGGCAGTAATATTACTGAATCGACTTGGATTAAATGGTGAAAATCCTAACACTTTCACAGAATCTGCTGCTCTGATATCGACATTACCACCAGGAGCAGGAGTGTAAGTAGCCGCAGAGATCACTGCCCCATCTTGAACCAGTAAGCTGGGGGTAGAAACAATAATATCGCCACTCCTACCACCGCCAATAGTTTCTGTAAATAAGTTGCTGGAAATCTGTCCGTTTGTTGTAGTGCCAATCAAGGACAAGGATTCAGAGGCATTGACATTAATACCGCCTGCTGCTTCAGTACCCAGAGTTTGAATTAATACAACTGAGCCATCGCTAACGGCAATGTTTCTTCCTTGCAGCTGAATTGAGCCACTACCTATGCCACTGGTATCTGCTAATGCTTTTTGCGATAGGGAAATATCCTGAAAGTTGCTCACTCCCTGATAGCCTAAATTCCAGCCTTGAGGGCTGGGATCAAGACTTACCAAGCCACCACCTACGCTACCTAAATCAATGCGTCCGCCCTCGGCTGTAACAGTTCCACCCTCAAAGAAAATTCCCCCACCTACCAAGGCTAAGGTATTTCCTGGTTGCACCTCCAACCCGGTGCTGTCCCCCCTAGTGAATGGTGAGAATATCGGACTTTGCAAAGTTATGTTATGCCCATTCCCTTGGACACGAATCGGTTGCGGATTTTGCCCAAATTGCAAGCCAATGGGTACGCTAATTGTGAGTCCAGGGGAAGCTGAATCAGTGGCGCTAAATTCTGCACCATCAGCAAATTTGATACTATTGGCCGTACTTGCCAAAAACGAGCCACCAATATTCAGTTGGGCATTGGCACCAAAGTTAATGCCACTGGGATTGATCAGGATAAAATTAGCACCGAAGTTTTCTCTGATTAAGCCATCAATCTGGGAAATTGACCCACCGGTGACTCGACTGATGATGTTGGTAATGTTATTAATATTTGTGCTGTTTTTGAAAAAAGCCTCGCCACCATTGGGAACAGAGAATTCCTGAAAGCTATGAAAAAGATTGTTACCTAATTGTGTTCCTCCAGTAACTTCAAATAATTTACCAGATTGCGTAATATTGCTTGGAATAGGAAGTGTGTTATCTGACGATATTTGAGCTTTACAGGGGAAACTAGCAAATATACAGCAGATATAAATACTACCAGTAAATAAAATTTGGCGAGGTACTTGTTTCATTTTGCACAGGGGAAAAATCAATCCCACGGGAAAATTACTTGATGTTTTTTTAGTTTAATTTAGGTAAAATTAACTAAAAAGAATAATATTATTGAGTCTATATTCAAGCCTAAATATCGGTCAAGAAAGGGAGTTAAGTAATATGAACAAGTGGCAGTGGTGGCTAAGTATGGGGACAGTGCCAATATTAGCTCTGGGTGCTGTAGCCGCACTCTCCGCGCCGAGCAAGGCTAGCAACGTGCAAGTCACTTGCAAGACTAATGCCAGTACACCAACCGTGGTTTTGACTTTGATTCAAGCCGGAACTGCTAAAGATTACACTATGTTGAAATTTATTCCGAAATACTTCTCATCTACGGATGCTGTGGAAGATTGCCAGAATACAGCTAAAACTTTACAGAATATTTATGATACGGGTAGTTCTAAATACTTAACAACTGATAAGCTGAAAAACCAACCTGTTGTCTGTGCTGTAGAACGCAGAGGGATCGGTTGCGATCATTACAGTGCTCAAGTTTTATTTAGTTTAAAACCAGCTGATAACCCCTCTCAAGCTTTATACGAAATGTTGGGTAAAGATTTCAAGCAAGCACAACGTCCAGATGTCCGGACTATTAGCCGTACTTACACGGAGACAAAACCTTTTTGGTGGCCATTTTAACAAAAAGGCTATTGGGCATGGGGCATGGGGCATAGGGCATTGATTATTTCTCCCTCATCTCCCTTGTCCCCCTTGTCCCCCTTGTCCCCTACTCAATTGGGACAAGCTTTTTTCCCTTGTTCGGCGGCTTGGTAGTCTGGTTTGAGCTTCAGGGCTTGATCGAAAGCGGCGATCGCTCTTTCGGTTTGGTGGAATTTACACAGGCTTAATCCCAAATAATACCAGGCTTCTGCTTTTTCGGTATTAGTTAACTGGGGACGCTCTAGGAGAAAATAAAATTGGGCGATCGCTTGATCGTCTCGCTTTAAGTTTTGTAGGGCGATTCCTTTCCCCCGCAAAGCTGCAAAGTAGTTAGGATTGTATTTTAATGCTTGCTCAAAAGCTTTGAGCGCTCCAACATAATCCTGTTTTTGCAATAATACTTTGGCTAGATAGGTAAACCCAATAGCTAATTCTTTGGCATTTGCATCTTTGCCTTCAACTTCCCATACCTGTTTTAATAACTCTATGCCTTGATTAATCGTAGTCAGCGCTGTATCTGGTTGTTTCAGTGCTATTAGTGCTTCGGTTTTATTGATCCAGAATACAGGGTCTTTGCCGTTGAGCATAATAGCTTTATCAAAAGCCGCGAGCGCCTGGTTATATTGTTTTAAATTATACATCGCTTCGCCCCGGCAATTCCAGGCATAAACAGCTTCTGGATTGATGATAGTGGCTGTGGTACAGGATTCTAGCATCTGGTTATAGTCTTTTAGTCCGGCTAGGGCATAGCCTCGGTTAGTCCAAGATTGGTAGTAGTTGCTATCGAGTTTTAAAAGTTTATTATATTTGGCGATCGCTTGTTGATATTCTCCTTGCTGCAATAGCGCATTACCTCGTTTAAAAATTGCTTCTACTTGTAACCATCTAAAAACACTCAAACCAAAAACCATCAAGCTAGAACCACAAACCATTAACCCAGCTATTGCTAGCAACACCAACCACCGTTTAGTTCCTTTCGGTTCAGGTGATGTAAGGGTATTGCGGACATTCGGAGTATGAGTCGCTCTTACGGGATTATATATAGTTGTTTGTGCCAAGGAGGCTCTAATTATTTTCTCTAACTCCTGCCTTACCCAATTGCGATCAAAAACTGCTTGGTAAATGCGGTTTCCCAGTTTCAGCCGCTCTTTTTTTTGGACTACTAATCCGATGCGCAATAGTTCCGCCTGTTCCCGACTGCTATTGTCATTTGCAACTTCCCCTTGTTGCCAAATTTGCTGGTACAATTCCAACAGCAATAATGGATCGCATTCCTGATTGCCAAGCAGACTTTCGCGCACCCCTTGCAAATGTTCAGCTGCGGCTTGAGTTTGCCAATTGTCAATCAAGCGACTTTGGACTAGCTGTTGTACTGTTGCGGCTTCGTTCCCTGCACTAATAAAAATTTCTGACTCACAGAGCAATTGACAAAGCAAAGAAGTGAGAAGCGGTTGTCCATCTGTCCACAACAATATTTCTGAACTTACAATGTCGGGACAAGCAGCTTTTTGATCTAATTTGAATAATTTGATATTGCTGCGGCTAAATAATCTTAACCTTGCGGATTCCTGCTCTATCCAATTGCGATCGAAAACTTCTTGGTAAATGCGGTTCGCCACTTTTAGCTTATCTTCTTGTGGCGCTACCAAGCCGCTCCGCAACAGTTCAGCCTGTTGTAAACTGCCATTGCTGGGGAATTCGCCCTCAATGCAAATTTGCTGGTACAATTCCAATATAGATAACGGATCGCATTGCTGATTGTGAATGATACTTGCGCTGATCCCTTGCAAATGCTCAGCTGCGGCTTGAGTTTGCCAATTGTCAATCAAGCGACTTTGGACTAGCTGTTGCACTGTTGCGGCTTCGTTCCCTGCGCTAATAAAAGTTTCTGACTCCGCCAGCAATTGACAAAGCTTTTGGGTGAGAATCGGTTGCTCATTAGTCCAAAACCGTACTTCTGCCCATAAAACCTCAGGACAAGCAGCTTTTTCATCTAATTTGAATAAATTGAGCTTGCGGCTGCTCAATAGTCTTAACTTTACTGATTCCTGCTCTATCCAATTGCGATCGAAAACTGCTTGGTAAATGCGATTGGCAACTTTTAGCTGATCTTGTTGTTGCACTACCAATTTTAACCGCAACAGTTCTGCCTGTTCTGGACTAGCTTTGCTCTTAACTTCACCCTCAATGCAAATTTGCTGGTACGCTGCCAACAGCAATAACGGATCGCATTGTTGATTGTGAATGATACTTGCGCTCAATCCTTGCAAATGCTCAGATGCGGCTTGAGTTTCCCAATTGTCAATCAAGCGACTTTGTACTAGCTGTTGCACTGTTGCGGCTTCTTTCCCGGCGCTAATAAAAGTTTCTGACTCCGAGAGCAATCGACAAAGCTTTTGGGTGAGAATCGGTTGTCCATCTGTCCAGAACATGACTTCTGTCAGCAAAACTTCTGGACAAGCAGCTTTTTGATCTAATTTAAATAACTTGATAGTACTACGGCTAAACAGTTTTAACCTTGCGGATTCCTGCTCTACCGAATTGGATGCCACAACTGAATGTTCAACAGGGTTCGAGACTTTCAAATTGTTCTGGTTTGGCACTGCCATTTTCAAATATAATTGTTCTGTATGCGCTGGATTTTCATAGATTCGAGATGCTCCCTGTTGATTGATATGCTGCCGCAATTGAGATTCTAAAGCAAGATGCTCGAGAAAAAATTTAATGGTCGTGGGTTTCAACCATCCCTTAAGTACTGCTAATTCTCCAAAACGAAGTTGCTGCTGTGGTTGTTCAGCCAGAATCGTGCTGACTTGCTGTTCATTTAACAGCCCAGCTGCTGCTAAATACCTCCCCAAAGGCTGTTTTGGTGTCCGCTCCAGTAAAACCGGCCACTGCTGAGAGAAAAAATCAGCAGTTTCTTGTTTCACCCATCCATGCAAGGCGAGAATTTCACCAAGTCGCAACCCAGTAACTTGGCTTTGCTCTTGCAGAGCAATTTCCACCTGTTCAGATGAAATGAGGTCAGCCTGTTGTAAGACTTTACCAAGCGGCTTCATAATCAAAAGGAATATTAAGTTATGAAAATAACAAGATAGATTATTTTTTTATTTGATATCAAAAGCTGATCTTACCACTTACGTAATAATTCTGACTATGCTAATCTATTAAATTCAACCTAATTCTTCATAAAGAAATCTTAAAAGTTGGCAAGCGGCTTGACATCTAGCTGTGGATAGACGAGTTTAGCCTGTTTATATGCTGTTATCTGCTGCCTCAGTACTGCCGCAAAATATCTTTAAAATCTTATTGTTATAGCAATCATAACTTAATGTTATAGCAATCATAACTTTAACAGCAAGATCCCTTTTTTCTTTAAGAAGTCGGGATCTGAAGTTCACCGATGTTCACCAATCAAATAGAACAGCTATATTTTTATGTGAAGATAGACTTATATATTCATCAAAGTAGACGCGATCGCGGTAGGGACACCAAAAGCATCAGCATGAAGCCTTTGGTGTGGCTGCTCGCTCTAGACGATCAAATCCGATACCTGTTGAGCTAGAATGTTGAATCAGCGAATTAATTAAACGTGAGTTCGATGCACAGGATATTGACCTCACCCCCACCGCCTTTCCTCAAAGCAGAGGGTGAGGTCTTAATAATTCAAGTTAATTAACTTTGAAAGTTTCTACAGTTGCTTGTAATTCCTGGGAAATTTCTACAGTTTGTTTGAGAGATTGGGAAGCTTGATGGGAGTAGCGGCTAGTGAGATTCGACACTTGATAAATTTCTTGCATGAGTTTGCTGACTGATTGCGATGTTTTGACTTGAGATTCTGTGGCTAAAGAAATTGACTGTACTAAATCGTCAATTTGTTGGGATACATAGAGAATTTGATTCAGAGAATTTTTAGCATTTTCGACAATGTTAGTACCTTCTACTACCTGATTAGTTCCAACTTCCATCGCTGTGACAACTTCATTCGTTTCCCGTTGAATTTTATCGACAATTTGTGTAATTTCTTGAGTTGCATCAGAACATCTAGCAGCTAGTGCCGCAACTTCTTCTGCAATCATGGCAAAACCTTCACCTTCTACACCCGCTCTTGTGGCTTCTAGCCCAGCGTTGATCGCTAAAAAGTTAGTTTGCATAGCTATTTGATTGATCAAGGCGACTACTTGGGAAATTTGTTGTGAAGATTCTCCCAGACGCTTGACTTTCTTTGCTGTGTCGCCAATTGTTGAGCGCAGTTTGAAGATATTTTGTACAGCCAAATCCATAGCCTTGCCATTGTCTTGGGCAGTACCAGATACTGTGTGGGCGACTATAGCAGCTTGTTTGGCACGATCTGCTACAGCTGCAATCGAAAGTTGCATTTGGTCTATACTAACTAGACTGAGGCTAATATCGTCTGCTTGTTTGAGTACGGTTTCGGCTAGTTGGTGGATGGCTACTTCGTTGTCGCCAATGGCTGTATTCACCTGGATCGCAGATGCTTTCACTTTAGTCACGATCGCTCTGAGACTTTCAACAATCGAGTTAAAAAAGTCAGCGACAGTACCAAGTTCTCCCATTGTCACTTCCGATCGCACAGTCAAATCGCCTTGGGATGCACCTTCAATATCTCTGAGGAGTGTGAGTATTTGCTGTTGTAATGCTTCGTTGTGTTGGCGTTGTTCCATCGCCGCAGCTTCTGCGCGGAAACGGGCTGTGACTACTTGCTCTAAAAGATTTGATTGCTCTAAAGCATAGCCCACAGGAATTCCTACCTGTCTCAACAATTCAATTTCTAGTTCTTGCCATTTACGAGTACTGGAACATTGGTGAGCAATCAACAAGCCATATAACTTGTTGTCGAGCAAAATTGGTGCGACTAAATTCGCTTTGACGGCAAATTGTTCTAGTTGGTTAAGGTGACAATCAGTTAAGCCTGCGGCATAAATGTTTTCCAGGGCTTGAACACGGCCATCTTGGTATTTCTGAACATAATCACTGGCAAAACAAGGATCGGCAATTTCTTTTCCTAAGGTTTTCGGCCAATCCGGATCAACGGATTCAGCAATAATTGTACCTTGCCAATTTTCGTCAAAACAATAGACAAGCACCCGATCAGCGGCGATCGCTTCTCTGATACTGGTGACTGCTACATTTAAGATATGTTCTGTGTTCAGGCAACCACGGAAACGCCCAGTAATTTCATTGACTATCTGTGACAATTTGGCTTCATTTTCCAGGCTGGTAGCTTGTGCGCTAATGGTCTCTGCCATTTGATTAAAAGTGTTAGCCAATTGACCGACTTCATCAGTAGCAAAAATCTCAGTTCGAGCAGAGCGATCGCCACGGGCAAATTTCTTGGCTGTTTGCTCTATTTGCTCGATCGGTTTCACAATTGAGCGCTGCAAAATTACTGCCCACAATAAGATGAGCTTCAATCCTAAAATAATGGCGACTACTTCGATCCAAAAACTATTTTTTAGTAGCTGATTCGGCGCATTTTCGGCAGTTCCCCGCACTAAAATAGCTACAGATTTATCATCAAAAACATTACTTGTTTGCTCATCTTTTTCAATAATTTTATTGGGTACAGCTTTCGCTGCCATTGAGTAAGTTTGGTTACCTAATTGTATTTTAGCTGTAACTGCTTGCCCTTTTGCTGATACTGCTGCTTTCAATAAAGCTATCCCTGTTTCGGGTAATTTAACATTAGGTTGCGCTTGATTAACATCTTTAAATTGACCTTGGTCTAAAGCTGTTGCTAGAGCAAATTCACCCGTTGGCTGGTGTAAATATACAGCACTGTAGCCGCCGGCTGTAGCTTTTAATGTATCCTTGACAATCTGGTCTTTTCCATTGACAAGATCACCAGTCACTAAAGCTCCCACCACTGCTTGTGTATCTGGATCTTTGAGCGGTGTCACTGTGTAACGAATCAGCGCATTTTGGTTGTTAAGTCCCGGTGGTAACAACGGTAATTCTTGACTTAGCTCTGATAAATTGATAACTCTGCTAGCTTTAATTTGTTGAGGATTAGCTAAGACTTCACTCACCAAATTATCAGGATTAAAAATTTCCCCACTCCGGTTAGTATTGGCACTAACAATTACTTGCAAATCTTGACCTACTAGGGTCGCATACTCAATTTTATTCAGCTTGACTTCGGTTTGCAGAATTTGCTTAACTTCTGCTTGCAATTCCTGACTTAATGCTTGTCCAGATGTATGCAAAATTGCTGCCTTAACAATCTTTGGGTTTTCAGCTTGACTACGAAATCCCAATCCCATCTGATTAACTTTGATATTGTAATTAATCTCGGAAATCGCTAATTCTGACTTGGCTTTTTCTAGGGAGCTATTTTGTAAACTACTTGTTATTAAATATCTGCCTACTATACTGATACCTAGAATAGATATCAATTGAGATACTATTAATGCAACCAAGTGCTTGCGGCTAATAGAAAGATTAGAAAATCTCTGGAATAAAGATGGTTTTCCTGCTTGATATTCAACATTTTGGCGGTGATTTTGGGCAGAAATACCAACAGAAGAACCGTTATGAGTATCAACAGTAAATTGTGGGTTTAAAGAAGGTAGTTGAGATTTTACTCTCGACCCATTTTGCTCGGCATGAAATCCATTTTTCATAAATCAATTTTTACCTATCAGTCAATGAGTATACCCAAATTACTAAAGTCATTACTCAGCCACTTTCTTGAGAAAATAGAAGAGTAAACCGCAAACCTGTTTGTAAAAAAGCAACTGTAACTCGAAAAATCTTGATTATTTATGACTGAAGCCGTCTAGAATATCATCGAGCCATAATCACGTAGTAACGACTCCAAAAAATGTATAAATAACAACCTGATTTTATGGCTTGTTAATTCATAATAATAATCTAATATTACTATGATTATATATAAATAAATTAATGGTGAACTGGTAATTTTTTAAGTAACTTTTACTTACTAACAATTTATAAAAGTTACGGAAATAATTCCTGATGATGATAAAATCAGCATTTTTGAATAATTCCAGAAAAACTCTGCCTGAGATTTGCTTAGACCAATGATGAACAGAATAAAAATCCCTAAATTCTGTTCTTGACATTAGTGCTTGTTCTGTCACCCATAAAAATAGTCCGAGCAGCCAAAACTGATAGATGAGAATAGCAATATCTGGAAAAATCACCAGTGATACTATGTTGATATCAGGTTTGTAAATAGCTAAGTAGCAGGTTAACATCATTACTGTTTAATAAAGTGTGTTGCATGGCTATTTTTGTTACTTGTTAAATATTCGTAGTAGGTAATTTGATGTTTTACTATTTTGATAATTGTTAAAAAATTACACTTACCTAAATTAGAATTTACAATTTTCCGAGTAATTTTGTCAAGTCAAAATGGCAGGGGTAATAATTATTACATAAAAACAACATAAATAGGACTGATATCTTTGTAATTAAATTCAGGTTAAAACTATCACCTTTGGTAGCTTTGTCTACGATCCAATACAGAATAGATCTTCATGAAACTTTTACAAATAAAGGCAGCTATGCTATGCCAAGGAGAAAATTTTCATCACCATGCATCAATAAAGAAGGAGGACAGGGGGACGAGGGAACAGGACAAGGAGAATGTCAAATGACAATTGACCAATGACAAGACAGCGATACTAGCCATTTTTCTAGGGTAAATTCTCCCCATTTTTCCGATGCCACTGAAGAGTAAAACAGGACAGGATATGAGCATCTTGTGAAAATTTGTCGAGAAAAATAGATGTCTTCATTACTGGAATTTTCCAACAGTTTAGCCGATATCGTAGAACAAGCCGGAAGTGCTGTAGTTGCAGTGAATGCTGGCACAGGGATTTCCTCTAGTGGAATTCACTGGCGTAATGGGATCATTGTTACTTCTGATGAGTCCCTGCCGCGTGATGAAGAAATTACCGTCACGTTATCAGATGGTCGCTCTGTTGCTGCTACACATCTAGGTCATGACTCTAGCACCGATGTAGCTGTTTTCCAACTGCAAGATGTAGAAACACCAGTGGCGAAAATTGGCGATGGGACAACACTGAAAGTCGGTCATTTGGTACTGGGAATAGCTAGAAGTAACGAAGGTGACTTGCGGGCGGCTTTAGGTACGGTAAGTGTGGTGAGTGGTGCTTGGCGGAGTATGAGTGGTGGCAATATCGACCAATACATCCGTCCCGATATTACTCTTTACCCTGGCTTTGCAGGTGGTCCGTTGGTAGATGCGGCTGGTTATGTGGTAGGCATGAACACATCGGGAAGGCGGGGTACGGCTTTAACGATCCCAGCAGCGACAATCAATCGTGTAGTTGACCAATTGATTGCCAGAGGACATATTGCACGGGGTTATTTAGGTGTGGGGATGCAACCTGTACGCTTACCAAATAATCTGATCACATCTCTGAATTTAACTGCTGCTACTGGTGTGATTGTTGTCAATGTCGAGCCTGAGGGGCCAGCTGATAATGCAGGTTTGCTGCTGGGGGATGTGTTGGTGAAATTTGATGGTGTAAGCGTGAGTGATACAGGTGATGTGATGGCGTTGCTCAATAGTAGCGATCGCGTCGGTAAAACTGTCAGCGTCCAACTAGTGCGGGGTGGGGTGTTAGTTGAATTAGCGATCGCAATTGGCGAACGACCATTTGAGGAATCCCCAGGTTCAGAAAGTACTGAAAAACGCGATGATTACCGCCATCACAGACGCGGGAGACATGGTAGGAGAGGTTCTCGTTAATCATCACCATGTATGAAAGGGGGATGAGGGAGACAAGGAGAGAAGTCTGAGCGCCGGTGTCCGGCGTTAGCGCAGCGGTAGCGAGGTACGAGCGTCTGGCTTCTCCTAACGGAGACGCTGCGCGAACGCCAACGTCTTCTCCCAAGGGGAGACGCTGCGCGAACGACGAACAGAACTTCGGAGGGACAAGGGGGACAAGGGGGACAAGGGAGACAAGGGAGACAAGGAAGAAAAATAAGAAATGCCCCATACTTCGGCTCCGCTCAGTACAAGTGCCCAATGACAAATGACAAATGACAAATAACAAATGACTACCACAAAAATTACACACTTTAGCGATGAACTAGCACACCTCGCTGCTAAATTACGCCATAGCACAGTCAAGGTTCAAAGCAATTCTCAAGGAGTGGGTTCTGGTGTAATCTGGCAAGCTGATGGCTTAATTATTACTAACGCCCATGTAGCAACCAGTAACAGAGCAACGGTAGAATTGGCGGATGGACGAGTATTTGATGCTGTGCGCACCCACTTTGACCCCCAGCAAGATTTAGCTGCACTAAAAATTACTGCTACTGATTTACAGGTTGCAACTATTGGTGACTCTGATGCACTACGAGTGGGTGAGTTAGTCTTGGCGGTGGGTAACCCCTTTGCTGATAGTGGTGCCCTCACCGCAGGGATGATCCACACTCGTCATCAGCAAGCAGTGATGGCTGATATTCGGCTGTATCCTGGTAATTCTGGGGGGCCACTAGCTGACTGTCTCGGTCGAGTTGTCGGAATTAATACAATGGTTGTTCACGGTTTAGCTGTGGCAATTCCCAGTGTAGCTGTTAACCGCTTTTTGCTTGCTGCCAATCGTCCGCGACTAGGAGTAACCTTGCAACCTGTGTTAGTAGGTAAACGTAACTTTGGTTTATTGGTGTTGTCTGTCCTTGGTGACAGTGTAGCGGCGAAAGCTGGTGTGCAAATTGGTGATGTGTTAATTGGAGTTGCAGGGCAATTATTTACTCAAAAAGATGACTTAGGCAAATATCTCCACCAAAGCCAAGACAGCGAATCACTACCGCTACAACTTTTACGTGGTGGTGAGCAATTTGTGGTTTATGTGCAATTGCAGACTGGGAAAACTGCGGTGGAGGCTACATGATCCGGGTGATGGTAGTTGCGACTTCCTCTGTGGTGCGGGCGGGTTTAGCGGCTGTCGTTGGGAGTGCAAATTCCCAGATGACTGTGGTGGGGAGTGCATCCGATTTGGATAGCTTAACCAGGGAAGTTGGGCAATTACAACCCGATGTAGTACTGCTAGATTTAGGTAGTAATCTGCAACCATCAATCTGGGAAAAATTGCTGCTGATTCAAGAGGAGCAATATCCTATAGGATTCTTGGCGATCGCAGAGTCACTCGAAAGCCTTGATTTAGAAGCCGCAATTCGTTCTGGTGTCCGGGGTATATTACCCGGTATCAGTACAGAGTCAGAAATTATCGCTGCGGCGATCGCGATCGCTGATGGTTTATTCGTCCTACATCCAGATTTTTTGGAGTTACTACCCATCCGGCAAAAAGTCGCAACTACCCCCGTACAAACCTTGACACCAAGGGAAATTGATGTATTAGAAATGCTCGGTTCTGGTTTAAGTAATAAAGCGATCGCCAAACACTTGCAGATTTCTGAGCATACCGTGAAGTTTCACATCTCATCGATTTTTCAAAAGCTTGCTGTCTCCACCCGTACCGAGGCTGTAACTGTTGGTGTCAGGCTGGGTTTGATTATGTTGTAAAGGCATGGGGCATTGGGCATTTGTCCTCCTTATCCCTCCGTTCGCGCAGCGTCTCCCCTTGGGAGAAGTTCTGATGCCTGCGGCAAGCCGCTCCGCGTCTACGGAGGAAGCCTCCGCTCAGACTTCTCTCCTTGTCCTCCTTGTCCCCCTTCCCTTGTCCCCCCTGCCCCCCTGCTCCCTCATCCCCCTTAAATGGCGATTGTGGATGATGGAATTTGGTGATTATAATGCCAAATTAATTAGTGATGTATTTATTTCTATATATTTGGCAGTGTAATCTTTCATGATGGCAAATATTTTTTCTGATAACTCTGGATTGATATATAAATATACTAAGTTAATTTGGAAATGTTTACAGTTTCACTGGTTAGCAATTTTGAGCTTGGGTATTTGGATATCATTAGCAGATAAATCACAAGCTAATCAAATATATAAACACTCGGATTCATCCTCGAAATTGCTAGAAAAAATTACTTCTATAAATGATTTAGAACAATTTGATATATTTCCCGTTAATGAAAATGAAAATCACTCAATAACGCTGCCATATTTGATTGCTGCACCGGAGAATTTCAATCCAAGTTTGCAGATACCGCCCCCATTACCAGAGTTGCCAAAACCTTCTCAACCATCGTCAACTACAGCTGAACCAGAGAAACCGCTCGCAGTTTTGGAAAATATCCAAACAGATTTTCGCAATGATACAGATAACTTTGGTATACATAATTTGTTTATCGAACCAACATTTCAGTTTCGATTACCTAATGGCAATAAAATATTTGTCAAAACAGGTTTCAATTTTTTCGAGCAAATCGGTATAGAATCAATTAGCAATATTCCCATACAAATTGGCTGGCAAGGAAAAGTTGGGGACGTAAAGCTGCAAACAGCAGCAGGAGTTGATATTTTCAACCGGTTACCTCCGGCTATCAATCTCAATGCTCAGGTAGAAGCGCTAATTATACCGCCGAAAGTTTCTGATTCAGGTCAATTACTTTCGGGTTTAATAGTATCTGTGAATGTAGAGCAAGGGCCTTATAAATTTAACGCTCAAACTTTAGAAAATCAAATTACTGCTTGGCGATTTGGGCCTAATTTATATTGGCAGATTGATCGTGACACGAGTTTATTCTCATCATTACGCTTGGGTAATTACAGCGATCGCAATTCTGAGGTGCAGTCTTTCAGCAGGTTAGAGCGCAAGTTTGGACAATTTTCGCTCGCCGCTAACTTGTTCACATGGAGTTACGATCGCAATTTGGAACGCACAAGCGGCTATTTTTCTCCACCTGATTTTTTCGTATACAACGCTGAGGTGGCTTGGGAGGGAGAAGTTGTCAATTTCTTGCGCTGTCGGTTATCTGCTAGCTTAGGACAGCAACGGCTAAATGGCGAATTTGATAACGCCAATGCCTATCAAACTCGCTGTACAGCAAAGCTTTCACCTAGCATAGAAGCAGATTTAGGCTATAGCTTTAGTAATGTGCGCAATCAGGACACCGGGGGAAGTGCTTACGGTGGTAACTCTCTGACAGGACAGTTGCGAGTCAAATTTTAACATACATGAAAGGGGGATGAGGGGGATGAGGGAGAGTAATGACAAATGACAAATGACAAATGACAACTGACAAATGCCAAATGACTTTTTCAAGTGTGTTAGTTAGCTGTCAATGCTGGGAAACATGAACAAAGCAACAGTGACTAATAAAATAAAGGCTGAAGCATCATGAGTTCTGACTTTCAACCACCACCTAAAGGCTTGTCCATACTGGCTACTGTCGGAGGGGTAGTTACCGCAGTCATCGCGATCGCTGGGTTAAATTTTTGGTCTAGTCGTCTTTCTCAAAATACACAAACGCCTGCAATATCAACATCTCAAACTGTTACCCCGACAGCAAACTTGGAAACACAAGCGCAAAAAGTAGCAAAACTTGATGCTAACTCTATCGTGCTACAAGGAACACCTATTACTCCCAGTGAACTAATCAGCAAAGCACCTTTTATTACGCCTGGAGTCAAAACACTAGATGCAGTTGACATCGCAGCTGCGCGTCAGGCTTGGTTGTATTTCCAACGCAACTGGAACGATAAAACTGGCTTAGTAAATTCTGTTGATGGCTTTGCATCTGTGACTATGTGGGATCAAGCAGCTGCGATCGCTGCTTTGGTGAGTGCGAAAGAACTCAACATCATCCCCGCCGCAGAATTTGAAGCGAAGATGACTAAGATGTTGCAGACTCTAGCATCGCTACCTTTATATAAAGGTGAACTGCCCAACAAAGTCTACAACGCCAAAACTCTGATACCTGTGAATTATGGACAATTAGAGAAAAACGAAGAAATTGGTTGGTCAGCCATCGATTTGGGGCGGATGGCATTATGGTTGAAAATTGTCGAAGCCAAGTATCCCAAAATGCGATCGCCTGTGCAAGCTGTGTGGAAGCATTGGCAAGTTAAGCGCCTCACCAAAAATGGGCAAATGTACGGTACTGCTGTTGTCCAAGGTAAAGAACAGTACAACCAAGAAGGTCGCTTAGGCTATGAAAACTATGCCGCCTATGGTTTGAAACTGTGGGGATTAGATGTCAAGCAAGCCTTAGATTATAAGTCTAATACCGCCTTTGTCAATCTTTATGGACAGGGTGTGCCCTATGATCGCCGCGACGCTAACAACTCAGGTGCTAATAACTACGTTCTGAGCGAACCTTATATTCTCGATGGCATAGAAACTGGGTTCCAAGCATTACCGAAAGCTTACGCCGATAGAATTTTAGCTGCTCAACAAGCACGTTATCAAGCAACGCAAGAATTAACAGCCCTGACAGAAGACAATTTAGATCGCGAGCCTTACTTCGTTTACAACAGCTTGTTTGTTAACGGCAAACCTTGGGCAACAATTACAGATACTCAACAACAGCACAATAATTTACGCTTCCTTAGTGCTAAAGCTGCGATCGGCTGGCATGTACTTTACAACACCGATTACACGCACTCCCTATCAAATATTGTCTTCAATCAACTGAAATCTGATAAAGGTTGGTACAACGGATTGTACGAATCTCTGCGTCAGCCAAATAAATCTCTCACAGCTAACAATAATGGCGTAATTTTAGAGAGCTTTCTTTATAAGCAAGTTGGTAAACCTCTGATTGTTTGGGCGGGAGTAAATTGAAAAGGCGATCGCATAAGTCGATTTTTTGGATATCGAACCACAGATAAACACGGATGCACATAGATAAATATCGGTGTTTATCTGTGGTTTTTGCCAGAAGCCTAAATCATACCAAGTTGCTATCAAAGGTAGTATCTGTCATTGCGACCGGAAAGCAGTGGAGGGAAGCAATCTCATTAATCTCAAGCTACTACAACAGACTGCAACTTAGAGGATGTTTGAAAAGTGGTTTGCTGTGATTTTAATCACATTATTACCCCGATATATTGGGGGGAAACAAGAAAAATCCAGTTCCCTCCCCTTTATTGGTTATACGAATCGCAAAAGTTGGTTGTACGAGTTGCAAAAGTTGATTTACGAAGCGATCATCAGCAATGTGTTCACAAAGTTGGACATCGTCGAGATATGTAAAACTAATTATTTATAGCTACCTTATATCGTGTGAGCGATCGCCCATTGCTGCGATCGTTAGCTGTAGTCTAGTGTTGGTAAACTTTTGGTAACGCTTGTTTTCAGCAGCGGCAGACAAATTTTCGCGTCCGCTGTCACAGAGTTGTTATATTCACTACATTTAGCTGTTAATGTTCAAAACAAGGGCTAAAGCTTGGCTAATTCCTTGCATTGTCTCATCAGCCAAGGTTCCCACTTGCCCGATCAGTCTTTGCTGGGAAACAGAACGTACCTGAAACGCATCTGCAGCTGACAATTTGCTCAATCCATTGTCTGGTATAGGTTCAACCTTGACCATCCAGGGAATCTGGGCAAATGCTTCATTCCAGGCTGTAATGGGTACAACGATTTTCAACCGGAGAACCCCGATCTGATCGTTGCTGACAATCACACAAGGGCGAGTTTTACCAATTTCATCGCCAACGGTGGGATCGGCACGATAAAGCCAGATTTGACCTCTACGCATAGTCATGATATTCGTAAAAGTCTTCATTACAAGTATCAACAAACTCAGTTAGGTCACTGCCTTCTGCGTAGTAGGGATTCATGATTTCAGCAGCAGCCATCAAGCTAAGTTTTTCGGGTTTCTCCATGTCTTCGCGCACCAAACGCAGTGCAAATTCAATCACCTCTAGCCGTTCGACATTCGGCATTTGCTTGATTGCTTCTAAAATTTGAGATTTGATCATAGTTAATTATATCTACCTACTTAATGCCATAACAAATTCAGGCAACTGGCTGCCAGTCAATACATTTATCTTAATCTACAGCCAGCTGAGGATTTTATCTGAGATCTGACGCTGTTGTTATGCTGGCTGGCGATCGCAATCAGACAGTTTTCTCTGTTTGCTTTCTCTACGTGAGCGATCGCTATCACTGTTGAAATGCTAGTATCACGAAGAGTGATCGCTGATTGTTATGCTATGTGCATAATCATTTCAACATAACTAAGCTGACTCCTCAGTATCGAGATATGTTTTGTCTCCTATATATATTAATTCACCATCATCTTTAGCGATAGGTGCCCAAGCTACTTTCATACCATCTCGCTTCAATTTTTGGGCAACGAATTTTATATATTCCATATCAGTTGAGCCTGATATAAGTTTCAACAATTCTGTACCTGCTTTTGTTAACAGCCCAACTTTATTTTCGATTTTAGGTGTATCTTTCTCTCTTTCAAATAAGAGAACCAAAGAGGAGTAGAATAATCGAGATGTAGTGCCTGAGATGGAAGCCTCAAAAGAAAAATTTATAAAATCACTATCAGTTATAAGACCAGCTTCTCTTAAACTAAGAATTTCAGGAAAAGTAATCGTATTGTTTTTTTTAAAGATATATTCCTGTGGATCAAGGTAAAAAGCTATTTTCCTATTATTTAAAACATATTGCACTAGTTTGACAAAGTTTTCTGCTTCTTGTCGTGAAAGATTTTTCACTGTCTCAAGAGTCCGCAGCGAGAAAGAACCTGGTTCTGTAATCTCCCCAGCCAGGATTTTTCCCCACCAGTATTGGAGATCTTCTGTCGAAATTTTCTCTGCTATGTCGAAAAAATGATTAATCCATTCTGGTTCTGGCTTATTTTCTGGGATCTCACTTTTGTTTGCTAGTTCCTCAGCAGCGTTTGCACATATGGATTCTATATTCTGCTGCTTTCGTAACTCCTGGTATTCACTACGGCTTGTCACACGCTCAGGAAGTGAGAGGATCTGGCTAGGTGTTTCAGACGATGCCAACATCTTAATTTTTCCATCCTCATAATCAGCACCACCAAGCAACTTGCGGTTCTCAGCCATAGCTTCGGAAATAACTCGTATTTCGTAAGCTTTAGCTTCAGCATTTTTCTTGATCAGGTATGGGCGTGAAACTGCTCCGATCCCTTCAGCTATCACTTCAATCAGTCTCTTGAGTGGCTCACTAATGCCAGCTAAATCTTTGACTTCCATTTACAGCAGAGATTGAGTAAACAACTTAATACTGAATGCTAACAAAAATTTAGGCGTTGCTGAATCATGGGAAGATTTCGCCCAATTTGGAACGAATTTTCAATGGTTTCGACCGCCAATACATGCCGTATTTATGCAACGCCAAAATTTAATACTATGCTCTAACCAAGATCTCAAGCAGCATGAATATCCGCAAGATGCAGGAGTTACTAGGAAACATCAATAAAGCTCGATTTACGGATATAACTGTACAGACGGGTTACGACACTCCTAACTCTTTCTTCGTATATGCTATACAAGCACCATCAGCAAAAGCTGTTGAGATGGATTGCATTGTTCCTGGTTGGGACATTTCTGCAACTGTTGTTTTACATTCCAACGCCAGTCTTATCTCAAAATTCCAGTAGCTGTAGTAATATTACTGCTCCACTCACGCCGGAAGAACAAACTTATGCTCGTGCGGCTTGGCAATATTTTGTCAAAAATTATCAGCCAGCAACGGGATTTACCAATTCTACTGGGGGTTATCCTTCCGGTACGCTCTGGGATATGGGGAATTACTTGATGGCGTTGAATGCGGCGCGATGGTTGAATCTCACTGACCAAAAAGATTTTGATAACCGCCTCAACAAGTTTTTGACGACTCTTAGCAGCCTGAAGCTATTTGAAGATGCTTTGCCTAATAAAGTCTACAACGCAGCTACGGCAGAGATAGTTGATTATGGTAACAATAAGAGCGATCGCGGTATTGGTTGGTCTGCTTTAGATATCGGTCGGATACTGGCGGCGTTTGATGTGATTCGCACTTGTTACCCGCAATATAATGATTGGCTGAAAGGGATTGTAGCCAAGTGGCAGGTTGGGCGATCGCTCAAAGATGAACAACTGTTTGGTGCGATGGTTCTTCCAGATAATAAAACATTACTGGTACAAGAAGGACGACTCGGCTACGAAGAATACGGCGCTAGAGGTTATCAACTTTGGGGTTTTTCTGCACCAAAAGCGATCGCCTTGGAACCATATAAGATGGTGGAAATTAATGGCGTGCAAATTCCTGTTGATACCCGCGATTTTCAAAGCACTAACGCAAATAATTACGTTGTCAGTGAATCTTACATCCTTGATGGTATCGAATTTGGCTTGCAAGGTGAGTTAGCAGATTTTGCGGCTAGGGTTTTAGAAGTGCAGAAGCGGCGTTACGATGCTACAGGTCAGTTGACTGCGGTCACAGAAGATAACATCGACCAAGCACCCTATTTTCTTTACAATACTGTTTACGCTAACGGTAACGCTTGGGCAACAATTACAGATAACAACCAACCTTACCCGCAGTTTCGCAGCATTAGTACAAAAGCAGCTTTTGGTTGGCGGTATCTTTTCCCAGACAATGCTTATGCGCAAAAGCTGTTTGATGCAGTTAAGGATCTGCGCAGTCCTGATGACGGTGGTTACTATACTGGGATTTATGAGGAATCGAAGCAGCCGAATAAGGTTTTAACCGGCAATACTAACGGGCTAATTTTGGAGATTTTATACTACAAAGCCAGGGGGAATCGCCCTTTAATTGCATCTGCTGCTACGAATACACCAACCAAACCCCCTAGTAACAATAATTCGACTCCAACTCCGCCAGCAAATTCTAGCGTTCCAGCGGCGACACCAACCCCGCCAGCAAATTCTAGCGTTCCGGTGGCGACACCAACGCCTCCAGCAAATTCTAGCGTTCCGGCTCCAACTCCAACCCCTGGGAATACTCCCAAGGTGGTTGAGGTGGCTGTTGCGCCGATTCCACCAGTTGGGAGTCCAGAATCATTATCTAACCTGAAATTAGCTCGACCCTTAACGGTAATTGAACGGCGCTATGCAGAAGCCGCATGGAGATATTTTCAAGCAAATTATCATTCTCAAAGTGGGCTAATTGACGATCGCAGTGATTTTAAAGGAGCAACTGTTTGGGGATTAGGAGATTATCTCGCAGCGCTTCATGCAGCGCGATCGCTCGATATTATTTCCGCTAAAGAATTCGATCAGCGCACCCGCCATCTGTTAGCAGCTATAGCCAAGCTACCGTTGTTTGCTGGAGAATTGCCGAATCGGGGTTACGATACGCGATCGCTCCAACCAATAGATTACGGTGGTAACCCAGTTCCTGAAGGTAATGGCTGGTCAGCTTTAGATTTAGGCAGGATGTTAGCAGCGCTGTACAATTTGAAAAGCTATTATCCAGAATATACAAAAGCAGTTGATCAAATTGTCTTGGATTGGTCGTATCTCCGGGTAGTGCGGGATGGGATTCTCTCTAGCGCGACAACCGCCAAAGATCAACAAGGGCGAACCCTCACCCGCGTCAACCCAGAAACCCGCTTGGGTTATGAAGAATATGCGGCGCGTGCTTTTCAATTATGGGGTTTTGATGTTGCGGGTTCTGTTGTTGGGGGTGAATATCAAACGACTTTGGTGGAAGGGGTGAAAGTCCCAATCCAACGCCAGCGTCCAGATACTAACTCCAAAGTTAACCAATACACAGTTAGCAATCCTTTCTTACTGTATGCCTTAGAGTTTGGACTAGATCCAAAAATGCGATCGCTCTTTGAGCCAATTTTCCAAGCGCAAGCCGAACGTTACCGTCGCACAGGTATTTTGACAGCCTCAGCTACTACCTTAATAGATCGCAAGCCTTACACCGTCCACAGCACAATTACTGCACAGGACAAACCTTGGGTAGTTGTGGGTGCTTTGGGGGATGACGCACAGACTGTACCCCAACGAATGGTGAGTACAGCAGTAGCTTTTGCCTATTATGCGCTGCTGCCAGAAAATCAATATAGCCAAAAGTTACTGCAAGGAACAACTGACTTATATAACCCTTTAGCAGGTTTTTATGAAGGCTTTTATGAAACCACAGGTAAAACCGCAGTTGGTTTCACTGGAAGCACCAACAGTATGATTTTGCAATCCTTGCTATACACACTCATGAATCGCCAACCGTTAATTCGTCCTACGGCGATGAAATCTCCTTGGTGGGAGGCTGTCACCCAAGGAAATTCTGGGCGCGGTTTACCTAGGATTGCTAAATCAACAGCTAGGTTGATTTCTGATAGTTATGGAAATTACTGGGTATCTGATGGCGAAAATACCAGAGTTTCAAAATGATTGAGTAAGTGAATTCGGCGAACACCCACCCAGCGAATCTCTCCTACGAAGAGCTAAGGTGTCTAAATTCCTTGCTAATCAAACCAAATGCTCATCTTTTACCCTCTGTGTTCTCTGCGTTCTCTGTGGTTAGTAAAAAATGATTTTTTAACCGCAGAGGGCACAGCGAAAAGTCCGATCAGAACTTTTCAAGACAGAGAACACAGAGTAAAGAGCTTGGAGCTGAGGTCAAATATTAATGCGATGAACCACTGGACTGTTAGTTATGAATTTCACTAGGGAATACTTACTCTTAGGTCAATGCAAATTATTGCAACAGCGATGACAGAGATGATAACAAGTGTGCTTATGCCAACAATGTTATATGCAACTATTAATCAGGAAACCCTAGTTTGTCTTAGTCACAAGGTAGGAGAATGTGCTGATATAAATATTAATTTTCGTTTGAGGGAAACTGGTTTTGAACAACATCATCAATTAATTGCTGCGCCCGATAACTTTAATCCTGACTTAGATTTGCCCACACCCGCATCTGTACCTTCATCTCCAACTCCTGCTGTTCCTCCACCTATACCAAAACCAACAACAATTCCGCCTGCAATAACGTCTCCACCACGATTAACGCAAAAAGCCGATCAAATTGCTGCCCAACAAGCCTGGAAGTATTTTGAGCGTAACTGGAATCCGCAAACGGGTTTAGTGAATTCCGGAGATAATTTTCCTTGGACTACTTGGTGGGATCAGGGTAGTGCTTTACTAGGTATTCATGCGGCTTACCAGTTAAGGCTATTGCCAAAAGATGTGTTTCAGCAGCGAATGCACACATTACTTAACACATTAGAAAAATTACCGATACCGCAAACGGGTTTACCCAACAAAGCTTATAGCACTGATACTGCCCAAATGCGTCAACTCAATAACAAACCTGACCCCAAGGGTCTTAGTGGTTGGTCAGCTTTAGACATGGGGCGATTTTTGTTGGGATTGTATGTGATGCGATCGCATTATCCAGAATATAGCTCTCGCATTAACCGCATTGTCGCTCGCTGGAATTTAGCAAAACTAATCAAAGATGGTTGGTTAAATGGTGCTATTCCTGACTCAGGGGGCAAATTTCGAGAAGTCCAAGAAGGGCGTTTAGGCTACGAACAATACGCCGCCTATAGTTTAAAGCTGTGGAATCTTCACGCCCTAAAAGCTCTTTCTCATCCCCCAGTACAGACAGTACAAGTAGATGGTATTACTCTGTTAATCGATCAGCGCAATTTAAAAAATTCTGGAGCTACCAACTACTTAACAAATGACCCTTATGTGCTTTGGGGTTTAGAAATGGGTTGGCCGGATACCGTCAAACCTCAAGTGCAAAATCTCTTCCAAGTGCAAGCACAAAGGTTTAAGCGGACTGGAATTTTAACTGCTGTCAATGAAGATTCTTTAGATCGTCCTCCTTATTTCTTGTATTACAGTGTCTACGCCAATGGTCAACCTTGGCAAGCTACTAGTGTGAGAGAAAAAACCTATCCCCATCTGCGATTTCTTAGCACCAAAGCGGCATTTTCTTGGTATGCATTAATGCCAGATGAACCTTATAGTCAAAGGTTGCGAAACTTTGTTCAGGATTTAACTAGTAAAAATAACGGTTATTTTTCTGGGCGCTATGAAAATTCCCAACTAGGTATTAATAATTCATTAGATGTTAATACTAACGCAGTTATTTTAGAAAGCCTGCTTTACCAAGCAAGAAACAAACGTCCGTTAATTTTTTAATTTTATTTTTGGTAATACAATGACTTCAGTATCTGTGGTTAATAATTCACCTAACTTTTCTGGTAATAGCCGTTCGAGTCTGAAAAAAAGAACCTTACTCTTTCGCTATTTAGCAGAAATTAATTTAATTTTTGGTGCTTGGTATATATATTGGCGCATCACTCATTCCATCAACTTTGATTTACTTTGGTTGGCAATTCCGTTGCTGATAGCAGAAATTTATAGCTATATCGGCGGGATGATGTTTGTGATTGGATTATGGCGACCCCTAGAGAGGCAGATTAAATCACTTGAGTATCTAACACCTCCTTTATTAAAGTCTCATTGGCCAACTGTAGATGTATTTATAGCCTGCTACAACGAGCCACCAGAAATTGTTGAACAAACTGCCAGAGCCGCCCTCGCCATAGATTATCCTCCAACTAAGCTGCGAGTTTATATATTAGATGATGGCAATTCTTCCCAGATGCGAGCTATGTCAGAAAAGCTAGGGATTGAGGATTTACAGTCACCGCTATTACAACAGGAGGTGAATCGAATTGATAGCGAACTTGCTGATTTGATGAAGCGATCGCACGATTTAGAAAATCTCAAACCGACTTTGATAGATGCTGAACAATGGCTGCAAAACCTCCAAGCAGAAAATGTCAACATTGAGGAATATACGGATACAAAATTTGTATATAGTTTGCGACAGTTTCTACTTTGGTTAAATCCTCATCCCCAAAATCTTGATGAACGTATAGTTACTGAGCAGCAATTATTAGAACAAGCTATTCACCAAAAATCATTAGAACTAGTTTCTCTTTCCCGATTACGTTATATTGCCCGCCCCAAACAACCAGGTGTACCTCATCATGCCAAAGCAGGTAATCTCAATTACGCAATTTTTTCTGGAGAAACTTCTGGGGAATTTATTCTGACTTTAGATGCAGATCATATTCCTAAACCACAGTTTCTCAAGCGAGTATTACCATATTTTTATAACTACAATTTGTTTGTTGGGCAATATGAACAAAATAAAATCGCGTTTGTGCAAACACCCCAGGATTTTTATAATATTCCTGCTGGCGATCCCTTTGGACATCGAGCCAATTTATTTTACGGGCCGTTACAACAAGGTAAAGATGGCATGAATGCCGCTTTCTATACAGGAACAAATGCCATATTGCGAAGAGAGGCACTGATTAGTGTTGGACTACAATACTTTGTAGATGAGTATGCCAAAGATGAAAAACGCTTAGACGAATTTGAATTAATTGGTGGCGTATCTAGCAACAGTATTACCGAAGATATGAATACAGCCATGCGTCTGCATAGTGCTGGGTGGCAATCTGTTTATCATCATGAACTATTGGCAGAAGGTTTAGCCCCAGATGATTTGAGTTCTACACTCAAACAAAAGTTACGCTGGGCACAAGGAACTATTCAAGTATTAGTACGCGAAAATCCCTTGAGTAAACCAGGCTTAAGTTTTTGGCAACGGCTGCACTATTTCAAGACAATGTATAGCTATTTTTCTGGTTTTGCTACTGTGATTTTTATCTGTTGTCCAATTATCTATTTTTTTACAGGACTCATTCCAGTTAAAACCTATGGATATGAATTTGCCTTACACTTCTTTCCGGCTTTTCTTCTCAATAGATTGACATTTTTGATTGCTGGCTGGGGAATTCCGGCTAGGGAAATATGGCGTTCTGAACAATATGCGATCGCTCTCTTTCCTCTCTTAATCCAAGCAGTATGGAGTGTCATTTCCGGTAGATCAATCAAGTTTCAAGTTACACCTAAACAGCGTCAATCAGGTATTTATTTTCAGCTAGTTTGGCCACAACTGGTGATATTTACTTTGACGATTTTAGGCATGATTTGGAGCCTCTATCGCTTTGCAATTGGTAATTTACATGACCCTTGGGTACACTTACTTAATGGTGCTTGGGCTACATATAACTTATTACTTCTGTGGTCTATTATCCATGCTGCTTTTTGGCAGCCACCACAAGACGCTTGAGATCTGCTCATCACTCGCTACCAGATCCCCGACTTCTTGAAGAAGTCGGGGATCTTAATAAAAACATCTTGCAGTTTTCATGATGTCAATGCCAGAATAGCGATGTATAATCAACCACCAAAATAATAGGTCAATGTAGATATGGCAGTTACAGTGACAACAATAGAACTATCTGGTATTTTAAATGCTGATAGAGGTAATCAGTTGCGGCGTGATGTTAGTGATTTGATAGCGCAACAACAAAAATTTGATGTTTTATTGATTGACTTGAAAGATGTAAACTTTATTGATAGTTCTGGTTTAGGTGCTTTAGTATCGTCTATGCAAACAGTGCGCAATGCAAATGCAAAACTCTTTGTCTGTTCTGCTAGCGCTCAAGTCAAAATGTTATTTGAACTGACTAAACTAGATAGAATTATTCAAAACTTTGTGGATCGGGAAGACTTCAAACGCCAAGTACTTTCAGTACAGTAAACAATTACGTACCTTTGCGCGACTAACCAAAGTTAACCTTCAGCAAAGATAAGTCATCATCCAGATGTTCTTGAGCATTTAAGGACATAATGTGCGCTAAAACTTGCTTGAGTTGACTGGTATTGATATTGCTAGAATTTATTAGCAAATCAATCAAGGCATTGAGTCCCCAAATCTTACCATCTGGCTGATGGATTTCATAAGCACCATCACTAAAAATGAATAAAGTACTGTTGGTGGAGATGTCCAAAGCCGCATCCTCGAAGTAGATATCAGCTAAGAAACCAATTGGTAAATCTAAAGAACCTAGCTGTCTCACATCGATGTCTGTTTTATCTTTACCCGATATCAGTACAGCCGGAGGATGTCCAGCACTGGCGTAAACAAGTTGACGTTGAGGGAGGTGATAAACTCCATACCAGATGGTAAAGTATTTCTCACCGTGGTGGCTCATCTGAAAAGCTTGATTAAGAGCTTTGAGGACTTGACTAGGTTGACAAAAATTAGTGTTAGGTAGAGATTGCGATCGCAACACATTCAGCACAGATACAGATAATAGCGCTGAACCAACTCCATGTCCTGATACATCCAACAGATAAATTGCTAAATGCTCATCATCCAGCCAGTGATAGTCAAAGCAATCGCCTCCTAATTGGGTTGAAGGAATAAACAGCGCTTCTATAGTGACTTTTCCGGACAAAGATGGCGGTAAAAGCGATCGCACATAATCGGCTGCTTCAGCTAATTCGGCTTCTAAAATTTGCTTTTGAGTTTGCAAATTTTGATTAAGTTGCTCTAAAGCTTGCTTTTGAGTTTGTAAATCTTGATTGAGTTGGTGTAACCTTAACCCTGCTCTGACTCTCGCTTTTAATTCATTCATCTCTATTGGCTTGGAGACAAATTCATCTGCACCTGCATCTAATCCCTGAACTCTATCTTTTTCCTCTCCTGGTGCTGCGCCTTTAGCAGTCAACAAAATGAAAAAAGTAGTTGCCAATTCTGGATCGGCTTTAATGCGACGACAGACTTCTAATCCGTCGAGTTTCGACATCATCCAATCACAGATAATTAGCGCTGGATGTAAGCTTTTTGCTAAGATAATTCCTTCCTCACCATCGCTGGCTGTGGTAGTATCATAACCTTGGTTTAGCAGTGTTCTTTTGAGTACTGTACGTACTATCGGGTCATCATCAATAATCAGGATTTTTAACATAAATACATTGATTAATTTTCACTTATATTCGGCTATCAATAGTTATAAATTAACACATTTGTTAGCATAATATAACCGCGTATATCTAGCCAACAAGATGTATAATCCAAAAATTACATTAAATTAATTATATTTATTGAAAAATTTCCATTAATCAAGTTTTTATATTAGGGAATATGAGTACCAAAATCTTTCTCCAAGTCAATACAGACCTCAAAGAATCTTCAAAAGTTTTAACATGGTTTGAGCAGATAAATAATCCTCCTCTTCCTGATAAAAAAGTCTGGTGGGAATGTCAAACATTGCTGATAGAAGGCTTCGCTAATATTGTAGAACATGCACATGTCAATTTACCAATTCAAACGCCAATTGAATTGGAAGCTGTGCGGTTAAGGGAACGCATAGAAATTCGGATATGGTCGCAAGGTGTAGCTTTTAACTTAGAGCAGAAATTACAAAATGTGTCAGAATTTGAGGAAAATGAAGCAGCGCGAGGACGAGGATTAAAAATTATGGCAACGCTCGCTGATAAGTTGAGTTATGAACAAACAGCAGATAATCGTTACTGTTTATTTATCAGTAAATATTATTGATTTTGAATAGCTATTAAAAAAGCTTGAATTTGGTTGATGAATTCTGCTAACTCATTAATTAACTTAGCAGTACCTCTACGCTCTTGCTGATGAGCTAATTGTTCTAATTGCTCTGCGGCTTGTTGCATCGTTGTCGCTCCCACATTAGCACTAGCACCTTTGAGATGATGAGCTTCCTGTGCAACTCGCTGAAAATCATTATTATCGATGGCTGCTTTGGTTAATTCTAAATGAAATTTGCTATCTTCAACAAAGATTTGTAATAGCTCAAATTCAAATTCTGGATTATTTTCTGAGAGTTGATGCAAGTATTCCCAATTTATAGCTAGATTTGGTAGATCATTATCTGTTGTTGTTGGCTTTGCTGCCTGTGTTTTTAAGATTTCGCTTTCCCAATGCTTTAGTACTGCTGCTAATTTTTCTTTGATCACTGGTTTGCTTAAATAGTCATCCATACCTGCATCTAGACACATTTGTTTGTCTTCTTTCATGGCATTAGCAGTCATGGCAACTACCACAGGACGGCGACGACTAGCAAAAGCGCTTTCTTGCCAACGATGAATTTCTTTTGTGGTATCTAAACCATCGAGAATTGGCATTTGGCAATCCATGAGAATCAAGTCGTAGGGAATTGTTGCTAATAGCTGCAATACTTCTTGACCATTGGCAGCAACATCGGCACTGTAACCTAAGCTTTGTAGCTGTTTTAGGGCGACTTTTTGATTTACCAAATTATCTTCGGCTAGGATAATTCTTAACGGGGATTTATCAGAGTTATTTGTCTGGGTGATCCGGGGACATTTAGAAAAGTTTGTCACACTTAAAGCATCAGAATTATCTGGTTTTGGCTGAGTTTCTAAGTTAGTCATAATAGTATCGAGGAGGCGAGATGGTTTAACGGGTTTAACTAAATAAGCAGCAAATCCTATTTGCTGCGCCTGTTGTACTTCATCGCGTAAATTACTAGAGGTGAGCATAATCAACGGTATATTAGCGATCGCAGAATTGGCTTTAATTTGTGTGCCTAGAGTTATACCATCGGTATCGGGCATTTGCATATCAATCAAAGCGATATCATAGGGTTGTTTCTGCTCACAAGCTTGTTCTAGAGCAATAATTCCCGCCGCCGCACAGTCAGCGGTATCTACTCTCATTCCCCAACGGGTAGCTTGATGGTAGATAATTTTCCGGTTAGTAGCATTATCATCTACTACTAATAAACGGCGATTGTTTAACACTCCGCGATCGCGAATTACAGAATTAGGCTTTTGTTGCTTAGCAAAAGTCATTTCAAACCAAAATTTCGAGCCTTCCCCTATCTGACTTTCTACGCCAATTTCTCCTCCCATCAAAGTTACCAGTTGTTTGCAAATCGCTAATCCCAAACCTGTACCGCCATATTTGCGGGTAGTAGAAGCATCCACCTGGATAAATGGTGTAAAGAGTTTACCTTGATCTTCAGGCGCAATCCCAACACCTGTATCTGTGACAGTAAAGCGAATAGTGGCTGTAGTGGAGGAATGCGTTCGCAATTCTGCTCGTACTACAACCTCACCGCTGCTGCTAAACTTAATCGCATTGCTAATTAGGTTCACCAAAATTTGTCGCAGACGGCTAGCATCCCCCAATAGTTGCGTGGGAACGTTGCGATAAATTAAGGCGGCAATTTCCAATCCTTTATTGTGGGCTTGGGGAGCTAACAAATCTAAAACTTCTTCAAAACAAGTTGATAAATCAAACTCGAGAATTTCCAGCATCATTTCCCCAGCCTCTAGTTTGGATAAATCCAAAATTTCGTTGATCAGGGATAACAATGCATCGCCACTAATGCGAATAGTTTCTACAAAATCTCTTTGTTCAGAGTTGAGTGTAGTTTCTAACAACAAACCAGTCATCCCCAACACTGCATTCATGGGAGTGCGAATTTCATGGCTCATATTAGCGAGGAATCGAGACTTAAATTGTGAAGCTTCCACCGCCGCTTCTCGTGCTTCTACTAACTCATTAATTACGTCAGTCACCATAATTATCCCACCCACTTGGTCATTGTGATTTAGCCAAGGGTGAATTGCCCAACGTAGATAAATTTTCGAGCCATTTTCCCGATAAAATACATCTTCTGGGTTAGAGATAGCCTCACCTTGTAGAGCTAGCTGATGAATAGCTTTCCAATGTTCAGGGATATCTGGAAACACTTCATAATGGCTGCGATTAATAATAGATTGCTCTTGAATACCGTAATCTGTAAGCCACTTATTGCTATAAGCCAGATAACGCATTTCGGTATCAAACATAGCCATTGCTACAGGTGCAGAGGTGATAATTTCCTGGAGTTGTCGCCGTTCTCTTTCTAGTGATTCTTCTACCCGCTTACGCTCAGTAATATCTGTATGGGAACCTGCCATGCGTACTGGGTTGCCTGCTTCATCCCAAAGTGCTTGACCCCGATCTAAAATCCATTTATATGTGCCGTCTTTACAAAGCATTCGATGCTCACTGATATAAAATGGCGTTTTTTTAGCAAAGTGATCTTGGATTAGTTGTGTTACCCAGGCTAAATCATCTGGATGCACTCGCTTTGACCATTCTTCTACATGGTGAGAAATTTCCTGCTCTGCGTAACCCAGCATTTCTTTCCAACGAGTAGAGAAAAAAACCTCATTAGTTTTAACGTTCCAATCCCAAATACCATCACTGTTGCCACGCAAAGCTAATTGCCAACGTTGTTCACTTTCAGTCAATATATTGTTAACTAGTTGCAGGCGATTTTGACTTTCTAAAAGTTGTTCTTCTGCTTGTTTACGTTTGATAAACTGACCTACTTGATTACCAAGTGATGTCATGATTCGCAGCAAATCTGCGTCTTGTGGTTGAATTCTTTGCTGAAAAAATGCCATCACCCCAATAGTTTGATTCCCGCTACAAATCGGAAAAGCAAAAGCTGTGTGCAATCCCAATTGCGCTGCAACTTCTACTCGCAGAAACTTGTCATCATTCATCACATCACTCAGCCAAACAGGTTCACCACTAGCCCAGACACATCCAGGTAGTCCTACACCCAAAGCAAAAGTCATTTGCTGAGTGACAACTGCAAACTCTTGTAATTTTGAGGATGCTTTGTACCAGGTATTGAGACAGCGTAAAACATTAGCTGATTCATCCACTAGCCAAATCTCGCCCCAATCTAATATCAAATTCTCGCCAATTCCTTGCAAGATTCTGTTAGTAGCCTCCTGAATTGTCAGCGATTCTGCTAAAGCGCTGGTAGTGGCATATTCTGCTGCTAGATGTTGTTCAGCCCTTTTGCGTGCAGTGATATCAATCCCCGTAGCGATAATGTATTCAACGTTTCCCTCTTCATCTTTCAAGATAGTATTTGACCAAGCAATCAACCGTCGGCTACCATCTTTAGTTACCCAGTAGTTTTCGTAGTCTTTAGCACTTACTCCATTTTGTAGCTGTTGGAAAACTGCTTTGGCTGGCTCAACTTCTTCCGGGAGTACGAAAATATTCCAGAAATACCTACCTCTGACTTCATCAAATGAGTAACCAGTGGTTTGCTCACAAGCTTGATTGAAACGAACGATTTGCCCTTGTGCATCGAGAACTATGACTAAGGCGCTGGCTGTATCAAGCACCGCCGAAATAAAGTTGCGTTCTTCATTGAGTGTATCCTCGATCAATTTCCGTGCCGTAACTTCACCGTAAATTAGGTAATAAACTACGGCAAGAGTCAAAAAACCTGAGCCGATCGCGATCGCGATTATCCAAATTGTATTGTTAGCACTAGCTGTTGCAGCTTGGGACTGTTGCTGAAGTAACTCTTTTTCTTCAGTTTCCATCTCACGGATAACTTTGCGGATATCATCCATGAGACTTTGTCCTTTATTTGTGCGGATGAGCTGCAATGCAGCCTCCAATCCCTGACGCTGGCGCAAGTCGATAGTTTGCTTGATTTCGGTAAATTTTGCATCTACTAGGAGTTTGAGTGCATCGAGACGCTGCTGTTGTTGCGATTGGGCGGCTGCTAAATTTCTCAGTTCCTCAATTTCTGGATTTACCTTTGTCAGTGCTACTTGATATGGTTTTAAATAACTCTGTTGTCCAGTCAGAATGTAACCGCGTTGTCCAGTCTCAGCATCCTTAATGTGTGATAGCAGTTCTTCTAAATGGTGAATTTTCTCTTGGGTTCTTTTAACTTGATTAGTTGTATTAATCAATACTTTTGTACTGTGATCAGAAACTACGCCAATCAAGACTAAAATCACCGATGCTAATCCAAAACCGCCAGCAACCCTTTGAAAGAATTGCTGACGTAGCTTTTGCTTTTCTTTGCGTTCTTTAGTTACAAGTACCAAACTAGCCAAGTTCCGCCGCAGTTCCATTTGCTTAATTACTTGGCGCCCTAGAATTCGTAATGCTTCCACCTGTTCTGGAGATAGGTTTCGGGGTATTTGATCGATCACGCACAGTGTTCCCACACTATAGCCAAGAGCGTTGGTTAAGGGTACACCAGCATAAAACCGAACATTCGGCTCAGAAATAACTAATGGATTGGTCGCAAACCGTTCGTCATCTGTCGCATCAGGCACAATAAAAACGTCAGGTTGTAAAATGGCATGGGCACAAAATGCAATATCTCTTGGCGTTTCTAGTGCATCCAGCCCGACTTTTGACTTGAACCACTGACGATTTGTGTCAACTAGGCTGATTAAAGCAATAGGAGTTCCACAAATATACGATGCTAAACGAGTCAGGTCATCAAAGGCAGCTTCCGATGGAGTATCAAGGATTTTGTACTCTAAAAGCGACTCGATTCTCTGTTTTTCGTCATCAGGTAATGGTGCTTTCATCCTTGCCCCTTATCGACATTCACAGTTGCTATATTGCAACGTGCTAATCATTCTGGCACAAGGTTTTTAAGCTGTCGTGAAATTAGGGGCTAGGGGCTAAGGGGATGAGGGGGGACAAGGAGAGAAGTCTGAGCGGAGGCTTCCTCCGATCAGAACTTCGGAGGGACAAGGGAGTGTGGGGAGTTTTCTTCCCAATGCCCAATGCCCAATAAAAACAGTGCATGGTTTTTAGCTTCTGTCCCAATATAGTAAGTAAGGCATACTTGGCATTCAAAATTAATCATTAATTAAATAGCCTTCATCTCAAGGCTAAAAAAGGAGATAGCGACAATGATATTTCAAGAATTTTTTACCTTGCCTTTATTAAAAGAAGATGCAAAAGGACAGAAATTTATTTTTTGGCAGGTAGACCAAAAATTACAACAATATATCAATAGTATAGTTAGTCAAAAACCCAATATCAGTAAACCTGAATTAGTCAAAATTATTTTCCAAAATTTCCAGAAATATCCTGAAGATAAGTTAAACAGAAGAGTATGGATAGCTTTTTTAGCAAGATTTAGCTATAGAGCCGCTTTTCAAATTAGGACAAACATCATCAAAATTTCCACCAGAGTTTCTTTAGATTATGATTCCTTATTTCAGGATGTGTTTCAAATGGCTTTGACTAGTGCCTTACCTCCCGAAAAATGTCTGGGCAATTTGGTTAAAGATACTGAATTTGAAGAATTAGCATTAAATATTTGGTATTTTAAATTAGAAAAATATCTCAGGAAAAGAATTGAGGGATTACTCTGCGATAAATTGCGAGAAATCGAAGGATTCAGGACATTTCAAAGAAGTGATTTAGGTTTAGCATCCAGAGTAACTAAAACACGCGCGATCGCAGTTTTGAAACGCCTTGGTCTGAATGAAGTCACCATTTCACATCATACCTTAGCATGGCAATGTTTTCAAGAAGCTAAAGATGCCGGAATTATTAATATTAGTTCACCACAACCGCAAGCCTTTGAAGCCATTTTCCAGCGTTATCACCAATTTGCTCAAAAATTACCTAAATTATCTCCCAACAACCAAGCAGTAGATGGAACAGTTATTCAGCAATGGTTACAAGAAATTGGCAGAGCAATTCGTAATTACATTGATTTTTCTCAAGTTTCCTTAGATGAACCCATTTCTCAAGATTCGGAAACCTTAACATGGGTTGATTTAATTCCTGATGAAGATTCAATTATCCCCAAGGATACGATCTCACGTAATGAAATTGAAGACTTAGTCAAGGAATTAAGAGAATTTATCTATCACAAAATTGATAGCCTCAAAGCAGAAGAACAAAGAATTCCATTGTTTATGCATGGATTAGATTTATCACAAGAAAAAATCGGCATCGAACTGGCTGCTAATCAATCTACTGTCGGTCGTCGATACAAAAAAATGTTGCTGGAGTTATTAAGTCAATTAGGAACTTGGGTGAATGCATCTTTAAAAGTAGATTTAAACTCAGAAAAGCTGAACGAACTGAAAATTTATTTACAAGAATATCTAGATGTATTTTATCATAATTTAATGTATACATTTCTGGATCAGGCTATTCAATTACTGGAATTACAAACCAGAGAAATGATGCGACTATTTTGGCTCCAACAGATGCAGATAGAGCAAATTGCCGAATTAGTGAATTTTACCTTATTAGAAGTAGAGGATAAACTTTTATTATCTCATCAATCCCTGAAATTAGATATGATTCAACGAATCGAAAATCGCCTAAACCTATTCTTAAATCCTCAAGGAATAGTGTGTAATCAAGTGAATTATTTAATGGAAGAATGGCTAAAGATTGCACCTTTTGCGGATAAAAAGTAGTATACTGGGCATCTTTAACTCTTTCAAATTCTTCTCTCTGCGTTCTGGAGCATCCTCTGCGGTTCAAAAATAATTTATTTAACTACTCCAGGCGCAGAAATAACAGGTTATACCAATATGTATGAAGATGCGCTAACGAGCAAGAAATAAAAACTAACCGCTAAGACGCAAAGAAAGCGAAAAAAGGAGGTAGGGAGAGAATTTGGCGTAGCTTCAAAAATAAAGGGTATTACAGAATCCACATTGAAAGGCTAACTGTATTGATAAAATTTAAATTTCCAGGAACTGAACTATGAATAGTAATTGGCAAAATTTAAAAACTCTCACTTCCGAAAACTTGTGGTTAGAGTTTCTAGAAACAGAACACAAAGAAGCAGAAGCCGTGACACACTTACAAAGTAATCAAACTGCTCGTCATTATGCTTATATCAATCATCTTTGTCTCAAAGTCTTTTTCCGGTGGTTAAAAGAAAATTGGGAATTAGAATCTGCTGATGTATTTCCCAATGCTAAAGAATTAGCAAGTATTTGGGAAGTAGTGAATGGAACCGCCATAAATATTGGTCAAACTAGACTGGTGCTAATTCCTCATGATACGGTTGATACAGAAGAATTTTCTGTACCGCAAGAATGGGTTGATATTCCTAATTTTGCTGCTAACTATTATTTAGCAGCGCAGATAGATTTAGCACAAAACTGGATGCGGATTTGGGGTTATACAACTCATAAAACACTGAAAGAAAAAGGTAGCTATGACCCGATTTATCGCACCTATACTATTAAAGGTGACGAATTGATTGCTGATATAGATATTATTTTAGTAGCTAAAGAAATTTGTGGAGCAGAAACAGCAAATATTCCAACTCTACCTGCATTATCTGAGGAAACAGCCGCATCTATTTTAGCTCAAATCAGTCAGCCATCTCCCTATTCTCCCCGTTTGGATCTTCCATTTGCACAGTGGGGAGCATTATTAGGAAATGATCGGTGGCGACAACAACTGTATATTAAGCGAACTGCCACAGCACCAAGAAAGATGTTGGTAAATCTTAATCACTGGTTAACTAATAATTTTACAGAGTCGATCAAGCTGGGATGGCGTTCTGTGACAGAATTTTTAGCACCAGAACCAGAATTAGCGACTGTGAGAAATTATCCACAGTCTCATAGCGTTCAGCAAGCCAAGCTGTTAAATTTACAATTGCAACTTAAACAGCAAGCTGTAGTTCTTTTAGTAGCGTTAACTCCAGAAGCTGATGGTAGAGTTGGGGTTTCGATACAGGCGCATCCTTACGGAAATGAAAAACAACTACCTACTTTTTTGACTTTGGCTTTACTCTCAGACTCATTTCAACAGCTTCACACAGTAATTTCTAGAGAACGAGACAGCTATATCATGTTGCCGTATTTTCACTGCAAAAAGGGTACAAATTTTTATATAAAAATTGCGATCGCTGATGTTAGTTTGATGGAAGAATTTGTGATTGGTCAATAGTCAGTTGTCAGTTGTCAACCTTTCCTAGCCCCTAGCTTCTAGTCCTGGTTCCCCTAGCCCCTAGTTGACTAAAGCTTTACGTAATTCACGCAATTTCTGTGAATTCTTCATAAAAATTTAGTTCAAAAAACCGTATAAATACTATCAGAGGGTAAAAGTATCTCACAGAGAAATCAAGGTTATCAATTAGGAGCAACTACTTAGGGACTTCCGAGTAAAAAATATTTCATTGCTATTGTTGAGGGTTCACAGTTAACAGTCAACAGTCTGTAGGGGCGGGTTAACCGAGATTCCCGTTAACAATCGAAGATATTTGTGAACCCGCCCGTACGACTTTAACGGCATAATTTATTTTTTGGAGTTACCTTATACTTTTGTTCTCATTGTTAACACTTAATTTATGTGTAGTAGAGATTAAGCTGCATAGTAAAATAGCAATGAGTAAGCGCGTTGTCATCAATTTTGGCAGAGGTAGTTTTGAGGCGGGATTTTCGTCAGTTTCTGCTGAATTGTGGGAGACTGAAGGAGCGCGAGCGCAGCAATTATTTGGCAGCTTACCACCAGCACCAGAAATTATTACCTGTTATCGTGACTGGAAACTTTTATACAACGCTTTGGCACAACGTTTAACTCGCAGTGGTGGAATTGAGATTGAGCCTGCTAGTTTAACAAATATTTCTCAGGATGATTTATACAGTTTATGTCAGCGTTTACATGCAGAGATTAACTATTGGCTGAATGCAGAAACCTTCCGCAAAATTGACAAAAAACTGCGGACATGGCTGAGTCATACAGAGGAAGTACGGATTGTCATTGAAACTAGCGATGATTTATTGTGGCGCTTACCTTGGCATTTGTGGGAATTTGTCGAAGATTATCCCCAATCAGAAGTAGTTTTGAGTTTGTTAGAGTCAAAGCGGGTAGGTGAGGGAGCGCCGACATCTACCAATCAACTGCGCGTACTGGCGATTTTGGGAGATAGTCGCTTAATTGATATTAATGCAGATAAAAATCTCTTACAACAGCTACCAGGGATAGCACCCACCTTTTTATTGCAACCAGATCGCAAAATTATTAATGATGCATTATGGCAGCAAAGTTGGGATATCCTGTTTTTTGCTGGACATAGTTCCAGTCAAGCAAAGGATAGCCAAGCCAAGATTTACATTAATCAAAACCGAGAAAATCATAGTTTGAGCATCAATCAGCTAGAGTATGCTCTATCCAAAGCAATTAAGCAAGGTTTACAGCTAGCAATTTTCAACTCCTGTGATGGGTTAGGGTTAGCGCGACAACTGGCTAAGTTACACATCCCGCAAATTATCGTCATGCGCGAGGATGTACCAAACCTAGTAGCGCAGGAATTCCTCAAGTATTTTTTAGAAGAATTAGCGCAGGGTAAATCTTTGACGCTAGCGGTGCGACTGGCGCGGGAAAGATTACAAGGATTAGAAAATGAGTACCCTTGTGCTAGTTGGTTACCAGTGATTTGTCAAAATTCTACCAGTGAATTACCAACTTGGCAGGGGTTGCAAGACACAACGCCAAACTATCCTCCTGTTTCCCAACCAACTCCAAACCGCAAGCGTATTTTCATAGCCATGCTGCTAGTGAGTTTCATCGTTACCAGCTTGGTGATGGGAGTCCGTTATTGCGGATGGTTACAACCTTCAGAATTACATGCATTTGACCATTTTATGCACATGCGATCGCACATCTTACCAGAAAAACCAGACGATCGTTTTTTAATTGTCACTGTTGATGAAAAGGATCTCCGGTATCAAGATGCAAAAGGAATGCAAAGGTATCATTCACTTTCCGATCAAGCATTGCTGCAATTATTAGAAAAACTCGAGCAATATCAACCCCGAACCATTGGTTTAGATATGTATCGTGATGGCATAGTTACTGGTATAAATGCAAATTTACGGAATCGTTTTCAATCAGACGATCGCTTATTTACTGTATGTAAATTAGAGAATCAGGATGATAATGGTATACCATCTCCTCCAGGAGTTCCTAAAGTAAGACAGAGTTTTAGTGATTTCGTTGACGATCGTGATAAAGTTGCTCGTCGCCATCTTTTAAATAGTGAAACTCCGGCAACATCTCTTTGTACAGCCGAATCAGCCTTTAGTTTATCACTCGCGCTGCACTACTTACACCAAGAAGATAAAACATTAGATTGCACCCCATCAGGGTTGTGCCGAATTGGTGATGTAGAATTCAAACAATTAAAAGAACATAGTAGCGGCTATCAAAAATTTGATGATAAGGGTTATCAAATCCTGCTAAATTATCGTTCTCTTCCCTCTTTGGCAGAAATTGCCGAACCAATATCACTCAGAAATATTTTAGAAGATAAAATTTCTGAAGACTTTATCAAATCACACCAATACAGAATTATTTTAATTGGTCTGGGAAATGTGGCTAATAATGATGGTTGGGAAACTCCATATAGTGCTTTTACATCCAATCACCAAGAAAGTTTTGGAGTAATTGTACAAGCACATATGGTCAGTCAAATTATCAGTGCTGTCCTAGATAAAAGACCTTTGCTATGGTGGTGGAATGTTGAGAATGAAGCAGCTTGGATTTGGGGATGGTCATTAATAGGAGGAATTATAGCCTGGTTTTTATCCAAACCTTGGCATTTGGGAATAGGAATTTTCACAAGTATCTTGGCAATTTATGGTTGCTGTATTGGCATTTTTTTACGAGCCGGATGGATACCTTTGATTCCGGCATTATTAGGATTATTTCTAACTGCGATCGCTCTCTCTATTTGGTTAAAAATTTATCACAAAACTTCTGAAAAATGAAAAAGCATAACAGGAAAATTACCAATTATATCTTACTGATTTTCATCCCCTTATTAAGTATTATTCTTCCTAATAAGCAGATATTAACCGCTCAAAATCACCCCAGCATAAACAAAAAAGTTAATCAGAAAAAATTCCAACCTTTTCAATTACCGAGATTGCCCAAAAATGGTACTCCCACAGGTCGCCGTCGAGGTGGTGCAGGTCGTAATGAATGTCCTAGCCAATTGAGTAAAATTGTAGCTTTAGTACCAGGATTTACAGAAGAAACAATTGATAAATCTACCTTAGAAACAACAGCATCAGCATATCCCACTTTTTGGGTTTATGTGCCAGAACTGCCTAACAACGCCCGGTTTGCCGAATTTACTTTACAAGATATAGATAATAAAAGAAATATTTATTTGAAAAGTTTTGTCCTTTCAGGTCAAGCCGGGATTATCAGCTTTAATTTACCACCTCAGCCAGAATATTCCTTAAAAACAGGGACGAAATATCGGTGGATATTTACAGTTTATTGTAACGAAGAAACAGCCATATCTGAAGACTACGTTTCCGTCGATTCCTATATAAAAAGAGTAGTAATAAAAGCGAATATTAAACCAGATGATTATTTAACTTATGCAGAAAATAATATTTGGTATGACAGCTTAACTAAATTAGCTCAACTCCACCGCGAGCGCCCCAAAGATGAAATCATTAATCAAGACTGGCTAGACTTATTAACAGCCGTAAATTTAACAGATATTTCAACCGCAAAATTTATCGAAACTTATAACTTCGCCCAATAATTTCAACTTAAAACCTTTGCATCTTTGCGCCTTTGCGCCTTTGCGTGAAAAAATTGAGATAAAAATCAAAGCGAAAATCTATCAAAAAACCATGTACCAATGATTAAAAATTCCGTAATCTTAACTCTTTTATCATTATTAACAATAAGCGATCGCACTCTTGCCCAAGTCATCCCCGATAACAGCCTGGGAACTAAAGTAGAATCTCTCAACCCAAAAATCGACCAAATTACAGGCGGTTCCCAACGTGGTGCAAATCTATTTCACAGCTTCACAGAATTTAACGTCGATGCGGGTAGAGGTGTTTACTTCCAAAATCCCCACAGCGTCAACAACATTCTCACCCGAATTACAGGTAACAACCCCTCGCAAATTTTGGGTACACTTGGCGTATTGGGCAATGCTCACTTATTTTTGCTCAATCCCAACGGCATTATTTTTGGTGCAAATGCGCGTTTAGATATCAAGGGTTCATTCTTCGCCAGCACCGCCAAAAGTTTAGTATTTGAAAACGGCTTAGAGTTCAATACCACCAACCCCCAAGCGCCACCCCTACTAACACTTAACATCCGTCCTGGTTTGCAGACTGGTACACAGGGAAACATCACCAATGCAGGTAACTTAACAGTAGGTACAGGACAAAGCTTAACATTATTAGGAAACACAGTCACCAGCACAGGAACAATCACCGCGCCTGGTGGGAGAGTAGAAATATTTGGCGATCGCATCGGTTTATTAGACAATGCCAAAATAGACGTTTCTGCTGTCGGTGGCGGTGGTACAATCCTCATTGGCGGAGATTTTCAAGGAAAAGGTACAGTTCCCAACGCCTCAAGGACATTTATTGGTAAAAATACCAGCATCAACGCCGATGCTATTAATAACGGGAATGGCGGAAGAGTAATTGTTTGGAGCGATGGTAGTACCAAATTTTACGGAAATATCAGCGCTCGTGGTGGTGTAAATTCTGGTAATGGTGGCTTTGTCGAAGTTTCTGGTAAACAATTTTTAGATTACAACGGCTTAGTAAATACCAATGCTACTAACGGAAATATCGGCACTTTATTACTAGATCCGACAAATATTGAGATTGTCGCTGCTAGTGGAGAAACTTTCGATTTAAATGATGCTGATACTTTTAGTGATGCCGATATTGGTGGTGATGGTAACACAAAAATATTAGCAGATGCCTTTAATTTTGCCTTAGCTAATATTACTTTGCAAGCGACAGAAAATATCACGTTCTCTGCCCCAGTTATTACTTATTTCCCAGGTGTAGGCTTAACAGCCGAAGCTGGTAAGAATATTTTTGTGAATGCTCAAATTCTCAGTAATGGTGGACAAATTCAGTTAAACGCTGAGAAAGGTGATATAGAAATTAAAGCCAATGTTGTTTCTCTAGCAGGTAATATAGCAATTTCTACTAAAAATTTCACCATAAATCAAGGAACTCTTGCCACTCAAAATATTAATTCTCCTACCGTTGGCAATATCAAAATCAATGCTTCAGAAAATATTAATATTATTGGTGTAAAAAGTAATTTAATTAGCATCAGTTCTGGTTCTGCTACAGGAAGTAATGTAGAAATTGAAACAGGAACAATCAATATTCTAAATGGAGGATTTTTTGGGCTTCAAACTATAAATCAAGAAACAGCAGGTAATCTTATAATTAATGCCAGAAACTCTATTAATGTTATTGGTAAAGATGGTACTCGTGCTTCTAGCATAAGTACCCAAAATACAGGAACAAAAAATGGAGGTAACCTTTCTATATTTACAGAAAAATTATTAGTACAGGATGCTGGTACTATTGTTACATTAGGCAATCAGGCTAAAGCTGGTAATTTGTCTATTCAAGCTAGGGAATCTATAGATGTAATCAATAAAGGAACTATAAATTCACTTGCAATTCAGCTTAATGGAGTAGCAGGAGACGTTTTAATTGATACAAAAAATTTGAATTTGCAAAATCAATCTTTAGTGACTTCTAGCTCTGTTGGTTCTCAAAATCCTAGTGGTAAAGTCACAGTTCGCGCTCAAGAATCTGTTATTATAGACAATTTTAGTCAATTAGCAAGCACCTCTATTGGTTCGGGAAACGCAGGTGAAGTAAATATATTTACCGACACATTAACAATTAGCAATAAAGGTGCTGTCGCTTCCCAAACTTTAGGCACAGCCAGTGCCGAAAATTTGAATATATATGCTGATAATTCTGTCAATTTAATTCAGGGTGGAATTATATCTACATCTAGTTTTGGTACAGGTAGTGCTGGTAACCTTTACATTGAAACTAAAAATTTGAATATTGTAGATGGAAACAGTTCAATATCTACTATTAGTAGTGATGCTGCAACTCTATATAAAAGTTTACAAAATGATCCAGAATCCGATCTCGCAAAACTAATATCATTATTACCTTTAAATAGTCGTCAGTTTTTCTTTGAAAGTCTTGATGCAGCTAATCAAGAAAGCGGTATTCAAGGTAACTCTGGTAATTTGACCATACGCGCCACAGAATCAGTCAATATAGCTAATACAGGCGGAATATCTACAGCAGGTGCAGGTAAAGCATCTGGAGGCACTATCTTTATAGACACTCGCCAGCTAAATCTCCAAAATCAAGGCAACATATTTACCAATATCCTTGGTTCTGGAAATGCAGGATTTTTACATATTCGTGCTACAGATGCATTAGCAGCCAGTGGGAACAGTAAGATTTATACCGTAGCAGAACGAAATAGTACAGGTAACGCCGGCGGAATACTGCTGCAAACCGATAGCTTGGCAATTACAGATAGAGCAGATGTATCATCCGCAACTTTGGGCGCAGGACGAGGCGGCGATATTCAAGTACAGGCGAATTCTTTTTTCCTGACCAACACCGGACGGGTAAACAGTATCAGTGAGGGAACAGGTAACGCGGGCGATATCTTTATCGATATTACTGATAAATTGCAAGGAAACCAAGGACAAATCACAGCAACCTCCATCCTATCTGGGGGTGGAGATATCAATATTAATGCGAAAGACATCCGCCTCCGCAACAGTAGCGAAATCACAACCAGTGTTTTTAACGGTACAGGCGGCGGTGGTAATATCAATGTCCAATCTCAGGTATTTGTTGTTCTGGAAGACAGCGACATCCTAGCTAACGCCGATGCTGGGCCTGGAGGTAATATCACAATTAACGCCCCTGCATTTGTAGCGCAATATTCCCCCTCCGGTCTTAACCCCGGCGACTTTTCCCAATTTCGCGGTAACAATCAAGTTGATATCTCCGCAGATTCCCGTCTCGGACAAAGTGGCGAAGTTGTAATTAATAGTATCGACCCCAGCCGAGGTTTAGCAGCTTTACCACAAGTACCCGTAGATTCCCAAATCGCTGAAGGTTGTTACAGTCCAACTCAGACAGAAGGTAAATTTATTGTCACTGGACGCGGTGGATTACCCAGCAACCCCAAAGATGTCTTAACTACCGACGCTGTACAAGTTGATTGGGTAACCCTCAAACCCAAAACCGAAAATCGTTCCACAGCATCGATCAATAACCAAAGTGCGATCGCCTCAATCCCACAACCACTTATAGAAGCTACCGGCTGGATGGTGAACGAACAAGGACAACTCACCCTCACCGCAAATGTCCCCACAGTCAAACCCGATTCTTATTCCCAACAATCAGCAACTTGTAGCAAAGCATTGCAAAACTCAGCAAATTAAAATCTCAAAACCCTCATTCTTTCTGCGTCTCTGCGTCTCTGCGTGAAAAAACCATCCCACAAATATGTAACGCCCGTTTCAAAACTCCCCTCCCAACTTCACAATGAAAATTCTCAAACATTTTCTCCTTACACTATTAACAGCATCAATCTGTATCTTCCTCTCTCCCGTTTTCGCCATTAATAGTCCGCCAATTACCCCAGCCCAAACACTCTATCAAGCTGGGAAATATGCCGAAGCAATCAATGTTTTAAAACAAGCAGCAGCTACATTTCACCGCAATGGCGATCAACTCAATGCAGCCATGACATTGAGTAATCTATCCTTAGCTTATCAACAATTAGGACAGTGGCAAGAAGCAGAAGCAGCTATTACCCAAAGTCTGAATTTATTAGCAAAACTTTCAACTCCCGAAAGTTCACAAATTCTCGCTCAAGCTTTAGATGTCCAAGGGCGGCTACAATTATCTCAAGGACATACAGAAGTAGCCCTGAACACTTGGCAAGCAGCAGCTAAGATTTATCAACAATTAAATGATCAAGAATCTTTAATTCGCAATCAAATTAACCAAGCCCAAGCGATGCAAAGTTTGGGGCTGTATCTCCAAGCTGATAAAACATTAATTTCCGTTGCAGAAAGTCTCAATAAATTACCAGATTCCAGCGTTAAAGCTACAGGATTTCTCAGTTTGGGAAATATTCGCCGCTTAGTTGGTGACTTTAAGCAATCTCAGGAAGTTTTACAACAGGGTTTAGACGTTGCTAAACGAGTAAAATCGGAACAAATTACTAGTGATATTTTACTAAGTTTAGGCAATACATACCGCAGCCAGAGAGACATGCAAATTAATTTGGACAGTAAAGAAAATAAAGAAACTGCTAAATATACAGAAAAAGCAATTAATTATTATCAACAAGCGATCGCTCAATCAACAACCCCAGCCACAAGAATTAACGCCCAATTAAATTTACTCAATCTGTTGATAGAGGAAAAGAATTGGGACGCAGTATCACGTTTATTACCGGAAATTAAATCTCAGCTTGCAGAGTTACCTGTCAGCAGAACATCTGTATACGCTAAAATCAACTTTGCCCAAAGTCTGATTAAATATGCAGATCATGAATCTTCCAGCTTTAAACCTGCTGCTGAGATACTAGCACAAGCAGTTACAGAAGCACAAAACCTTAAAGATCAGCGAGGCGAATCTTATGCACTGGGCACTTTAGGAGGATTATACCAGAAAACGGGACAATTAACACAAGCTGAGAAACTAACTCAACAAGCTTTGGCGATCGCTCAAAGTATTAATGCTCAAGATATTGCCTATCAATGGTTATGGCATCTTGGCGGTATTCTAGAACAACAGGGAGATGGGAGAAATAAGAGTGCGATGTCTGACGACAAGCCACTTCGTGTCTACGCAGCTTATCAGCAAGCATGGAAAATCCTGCGATCGCTCCGCACCGACTTAATCGCAATGAATCAAAGTACCCAGTTTTCATTCCGCGAGAATGTAGAACCTGTGTATCGAGACTTCGTTGACTTACTCTTGAAAGATAATAATTCCCAAGCAACTGATATTCAACTTGCCAGGGAAGTGATAGAATCTCTGCAAATAGCTGAAATTGATAACTTTTTACGTTCACCCTGCTTACGCCCCACAACAGCAATTGACAAATTAGTTGAAAACGACAAATCCACAGCAGTCATCTATCCAATTATTTTAGATGAGCGGTTAGAAGTAATTGTTAAATTACCCGGTGCAGAAATTCGACATTACACAACTACTGTCCCTAAAAACGCAGTTGAAGAAACCATCAGCCAGTTACGAACTAATTTAACCCTGAGTAATCGAAATTTAGCAATTAACGAGTCTTCAGCCAAAATTTACTCCTGGTTAATTCTACCTGCTAAAACTGAGTTAGAAAAAAATCCGATAAAAACATTAGTTTTTGTCTTAGACGGCGCTTTGCGAAATATTCCGATGTCAGTTCTTTATGACAAAGAACAGCAAAAATATTTGATTCAAAACTATGCTATAGCTTTAGCTCCAGGTTTACAGCTAGTCGAACCCAAACCCTTAAAGAAGGTAAAATTAAATGCTTTAATCGGGGGAGTGGGAGCAGAGAATATAGTCGATGGGAAAATTTTTAGACCACTAGAAAATGTGAAAAGCGAAATCAAAGAGATTCGCAGCGAAATACCGCAGAGTCAAGAACTTCTAGATGAAGAATTTACTAAAATAAACTTAGACAAGCAGGTAAAATCTCATCCTTTTTCAGTAGTTCACTTAGCAACACATGGAGAGTTTAGTTCTCATCCCGAACAAACTTTCATTCTCACTTGGAAAGATAAACTCAAAATTAACGAGCTAGATAATTTATTAAAAACTAGAGATAAGACCAAACCAGAGAGTATAGAATTACTTGTACTGAGTGCCTGTAAAACTGCTAAAGGTGATAAACAAGCTGCTTTAGGATTAGCCGGAATAGCAGTCAAATCTGGCGCACGTAGTACATTAGCAACACTTTGGGTAGCCGATGATTCATCAGCGCGAAAATTAATGAGTGAATTTTATCAACAATTAAACAAAGGAGCGACGAAAGCTGAAGCCTTACAACGCGCCCAACTCAGCCTTTTCGCTAAACAGAAAGATTATCCCTACATCTGGGCACCATACGTTATCGTCGGTAATTGGTTATAAAATTTACTCGTCAATACTTCCTTCAACTGTGTGTGCATGGAAATCTGTATTCATCCCGATACATATACAGAACCAAAAAACACACCAGTACAAACCATGATTCATAAAACCAGATTTAACACAACACTAGCTCAACCCAAACACTGGATACTTGGGCTGATATCTACCGTGATAGTTTTCACCCCGGCGATCGCACTTGCTAACAATGAGTATTGGTTAAACAGCGTGCGCGAGCAACTCATCCGAGGTGCTTTGACTCTAAACTTGGGTGGTAACTACGAATTAACACACGATCCTTTCGTCGATCAACTCAGTAGCGAGCAAAATGACTATATAACTATAAATCTGCGTTCCGGTGTAGATTATGCGATCGTGGGAGTATGCGATCAAGATTGTCGAGATATCGACCTAAAACTTTACGACGAAGATGGTAACCTCATCGACTCTGACACTGACTCTGATGACAAACCTTTCGTTAGAGTCAGACCACGTTGGAGTAGTCAATTTAAGATTAAAGTAACTATGGCAAGATGTAGAGCAAATTATTGTTACTACGGTATTGGAGCATTTGGCAGATAGTAAAATCAAATTAAATTTTATTATTTCATCGCCAAATCAAACCAGGGATCACCCGATGCAACATACCACAATACAAGGTATGGGCACAGCAATGCTGTGCCCTTTTTTTAATTCATCCACCTACCAAAATAATTTACCAACAAAATTATTCAAATTTTCGTGCATGAAAAATGCCAACCTACCCGATTAAGTTAATCAAAGGGTTCAAACCTTCTTAAATTACAAAAAAAGGACTAAAAAAATGATTTGTCGCTCAGCTTCAATCGCCTTAACTACCCTTTTATCTTTACCTGTATCAGGTCTTATTAGTCAGTTATCAATCAATCCCGTGGCTGCTCAAACTAACAGATGTACTTTACTACAGCAACGTTGCAAGGAAGTCACTAATATACCAATTCAAACCTCGCCAAAAAAATCAAAATCTCGTCCACTTGCCCAAGCTCAAGTGAAAAATTGGGCTTGGGTATATAGTGTTATGGAAAAAGTGATTCGCGCTAATGAACTTGATGAACACACTTGGCGAGTGCGAGTAGTTAATCAATATATTGATAATGCTTTTGCCTCTGATGTGAATTTAGTGACTGTTTATGATGGGTTATTAGACAAAATTAATGGTGATGATGCCGCATTGGCTTTTATCATCGGTCATGAATTAGCTCACAACAGTCAACGTCATCTAGCTGTATCAGCCACTGTCAATGCAGAAGTATTGCAAAGATTGAACAATGAAGCAGAGACGGAAATACAAAAGTTGGTTGCAGATGAGCAACAGAAATTTCAACAGCAAGGAGAGGTGAGAGGTGGTGTTGAAATAGCTTGTGTAATTTTGGGTAGTTTTTGCAGAAAAGTACCAATACAAGCTGGAGCTTACTTATATCTCAATTCCCAAGGTCAGCCTGACCCCAACAGAATTGAACAACAAAAACAACAAATAATTGCTCAAAAGCAACAAGAGTTCAATAAACAACAAATTCAATTAGGTCGTCGCCAGGAAAGTGAAGCCGATGAATTTGGTTATTTATACATGGTCAAAGCTGGTTACGATCCAAAGGGCGCATTCAGGGCGATGGAAATTTTAGCACGGATACCTGTTCCAAACCCATCGATAGATGTCCATCCACCTGCTACCGAAAGAATTGAGGCTCTACAAACACTAACAAGAAAGGTTTCCTCACCAGCGTTAGTGGCTGAAGGTGCAGCTAAACTTCGGAAAACTAAGCCTCTAACTTATGCTGCTTCTAGCGATGGTCAATCTTTGCTAATTAACTCTCGATTTGGTTCTAAGTGAAATCGGCGCTGAGAAATTTAGATCCCCGACTTCTTTGAGAAGTCGGGGATCTAAGTTTCTTTTCCGTGAGGGTGCATGATTTTTCGTATCTTACCCGATACATAAGTAGAGGGGGAAAATCACTGTTTTTAATTAGCACTGGTTACCCCTTATTCATCTATCTAGGATTGGTATATGCCAGATTTAACAACAAAACAAATCTTCATATTTGGTGATAGCATTTATTTCCTATCTGCTTTAGGTACTTGGGGTGTTGCTCAGGCAGAAGCCCTGACTTTTGGTGGTAATCTTGTCACTATTAACGATGCCAAAGAACAAACTTTCTTGGCTGGTTTATTTGCTAATAAAAATCCTTGGATTGGTCTTTCTGATGCTGCTAAAGAAGGGACATATACTTGGGTTGGTGAGCAAAGTGCTTATCAAAATTGGGCACCAGGATTTCCAATTACTGACGTAAATAGGGACTTTATCTATTTAGGAAGCACTGGTTGGAGTCATGCTCCTCAAACTAGTAATTCTCAGGGTATTATTGAAATCAAAAATCCCACTACCCCAATTTTGGTGATTGAAGATTTGGGGATTATTGAACCCGCAAGCGGTACTAAACAAGTACAATTTAGGGTCAAGGTTTTTGGCAGTAGCAGCCAGCCTATTAAAGTAAACTATAACACTGTTATCAGCGATCAAGCTACTGCCTTACCTGGAATCAATTACGTTAATACCAGTGGTACTCTCACTTTTAATCCTGGGGAGAAAGTAAAACTTATTAATGTCACTATCCGCAATGATGGTGAAGCAATCAGTGGTAAACAATTTTTTGTGAATCTTAGTTCACCAACCAATGCTATTTTAGGAGATAGCCAAGCTACAGGCACAATTGCTGAAGCTACTGATGCATTCACTTTTGGCGGACACACTTATTTATTATCAAAAGCAGGTAGTTGGAGTCAAGCACAAGTAGAAGCCCAAAGTTTTGGTGGTAATCTCGTTACTATTAATAATGCCGCCGAACAAACTTTTTTAGCAGGTTTATTTGCTAGTCAAAATCCGTGGATTGGTCTTTCTGATGCGGGTAAAGAAGGGACATATAGTTGGATTGGGGAACAAAGTGCTTATCAAAATTGGGCACCAGGATTTCCAGTTTCTGATGTCAATAGGGACTTTATCTATTTGGGAACTACTGGTTGGAGTCATGCTCCTCAAACTAGTAATTCTCAGGGCATTATCGAGATTCCTACTGCTCTATCTGTTCCCATCCCTGATATGACTGGGAGAACAATTTACACATTTGGTAATAGTATATATCTGCTCAGTTCTGCGGCTAGTAGTTGGGGTAAAGCGCAAGCAGAAGCTCAAAGTTTACAGGGCAATCTTGTCACTATTAATGATACTAAAGAGCAAACTTTTTTAGCAGGATTATTTGCTAATCAAAATCCGTGGATTGGTCTTTCTGATGCGGGGAAAGAAGGCACATATAGCTGGATTGGTGAGCAAACTGCTTATCAAAATTGGGCACCAGGATTTCCAGTTTCTGATGTCAATAGGGACTTTATCTATTTGGGAACTACTGGCTGGAGTCATGCTCCTCAAACTAGTAATTCTAAGGGTATTATTGAAATCAAAAACCCCACTAAGCCGATTTTGGTGATTGAAGATTTAAGCATTGTTGAAGCTAACAATGGCACAAAAGAAGCTGTTTTTATTGTACGGCGCTATGGTAATAACAGTGGTAGTGCGACTGTGCAATACAGTACGTCTAATAATACAGCAGTTGCCAATAGTGAATACAAAGCTACAAGTGGGACGCTGACTTTTGCTCCTGGGCAGAGTGTACAAACAATTAGTGTAACTATCCTCAAGGATGCTGACACAATTACACAAGAAAGCTTTTTTGTCAATCTTACTGAGCCTACCAATGCTATTTTAGGCGACAATCAGGCGATCGCAACTATTTATGAACCTGGCGACGCAGTTACCTTTGGGGGTAAGACCTATTTGTTATCAAAATCTGGCAGTTGGAGTCAAGCGCAAGTACAAGCCCAAAGTTTTGGCGGTAATCTGGTTACTATTAATGATGCCGCCGAACAAACTTTTCTCTCAGGAAAGTATGCTAGTCAAAATCCGTGGATTGGTCTTTCTGATGCGGGGAAAGAAGGCACATATACCTGGATTGGTGAGCAAACTGCTTATCAAAATTGGGCACCAAGATTTCCTATTACTGACGTAAATAGGGACTTTATCTATTTGGGAAGCACTGGTTGGAGTCATGCTCCTCAAACTAGTAATTCTAAGGGTATTATTGAAATTGCCAATACTCTCAATTTAGTTGGCGGTGTAGATCCTGATTTCCTTTATGGCGGCGAGGGAAATGATACTCTTGATGGCGGCGAGGGGAATGATCAGCTGATTGGTAAGGCTGGGAGCGATCGCCTGATTGGTAACACGGGAAATGATAACCTGATTGGTAATAGTGGCAATGATACCCTGATTGGCGGTGCGGGAAATGATACCCTAACTGGCGGTAGTGGTGCAGATAGGTTTATCTTCAATTCTCGCACTGAAGATATTGACAAAATAACCGATTTCAGCGTGGTTGATGATGCGATCGCTGTTTCTGCTGTCGGTTTTGGTGGTGGGTTGGTTATTGGTACACTAGCAGCAACACGGTTTGCGATCGGTACAGCGGCTACAACTACTAGCCATCGATTTATCTATAACAAAACTAGCGGCGCACTCTTCTTTGACCAAGATGGGCTTGGTGGTACAGCACAAGTTCAGATAGCGTCTCTCAGTAGCGGCTTAACGATGACTAATGCTGATATTTTGGTGATAGCTTAGTTTGATAATTAGGAATTCGGAATTTTTGGGGAAACCTCTCATTGGCGGGGTTTCCCATTGGTGTCAACTTAAGTTCAAACGCTTACCCGATATACGTTTTACCCCACCCCTCAATCCCCTCCCCTTGGTAAGGGGAGGGGAGGTTTTGCGTCAGCAAAGCCGGGGTGGGGTAACGCGGATCTTGATGGTAGACGATTTGAGGCAAAATCAAGTCCTGATAAGGCTTTCGCATTAAGTTGACACAGGTGGGGGAAACCCCGCCCCTACAAATGCATGTGTGGTATTCTTTTTTTAAATTGGGGCGATTAATGGTATTCCCACAACAGTTATTTCTTTAAAAACCGCTGACGCAGACGAGATATAAAATTATTCACCTCTGGTATTTTTAGCCATGAGACAAAGATGGCAAACACAGCAATTCCCGCTAAGCCAGATATAGATAATTCTAACAGCAGAATCAGTAAATTTTCTGATGTGAATACCTGGCGACAACCGACTAAAGCAGCATAGCTAGCTACCCCAGAGACGATACTACCACCAGTTAAACCGATGATTGGGAGACTCCACTCACGCCAAGGTAAGCCGTTAAGTTTGCGATCGAGTATCCATAACAGCATTAATATGGAGCTACAATTAACACCTACTGTTGCTAAGACTAAACCGGGAGCGCCAAAAGGTTTCACGAAAAACAAATCTAGTACAACATTGAGGACGATGTTAAAGGTACTAATCCGAAAAGGTGTTTGACCGTCGCCTAATGCATAAAAGACTCGGACTAAAACATCACGCCCTAAATAGGCAAACATCCCAATACCATAAGCAATCAGTAATGAAGAAACTAGCTGTGTAGCCTCTTGCTTGAAAGCGCCGCGCTCATAGACTATTTGGACGATGGGAACAGATAAAGCTACCATCAGTGCCCCTAGCGGTAACATGGTAAAGGCGGTAAGTAGCAATCCTTGGCGAATGCGTAATTTGAGTTCTATCCAATTTTCAGGGGCTGCAAGTTTGGCAAACATTGGTAATAGGGGTAACAAAATAATGTTAGAAATAATCCCTAAAGGAGTTTGCACTAGCAGATTGGCATAGTTAAATCCAGCCGCCGCACCGGGGATGGGACTGGCAAAGTAAAGGTCTGTGGCGACGTTAATTGGCATCATTCCCGAAGAAATGGTTGCCGGTGTCATGATTTTAATCACTTCTTGAACACCAGGAGATTTAAAATCAAAACGTAGCTTTAATGTGCCTAGTCCTAACCGCCACTGCACAATTAATTGCACTAACCATTGGAGAATTGCTCCGGCTAAGGTTCCCCAAGCTAACATCATGCCACCGATGTAAGCGTATTCTGGCAGAATAATATCTTTGCCATATTGCAAAGCTAAAATTCCAATGCCGATAACAACGGTGATACTGGAAAGTAAGGGACTAATGGAGAGTAACCAATATTGATTAGCAGCATTGAGAGTACCAAAACCAATGCCGATTAAGCCAGAAAATAAAGCCATTGGAGCCATGATGCGGATCTGTTGAATGGCGATCGCTCTGGTGGTTTCTTTTAAACCATGACCGACGAAATCCACGATCGCATCCGCAAACAAAACTTGCGCGAAGGTGACTATTAACAGCACTCCGGTGACTAAGGTTGTTACTGTTTCCACTAACGGAGCCGCTTCTTCTTGCTTACGCTTCGCTAAAACGCTCACAATGGCACTGTGTAACGGCCCATTAACACCACCGAGTAAAATTAATAAAAAACCTGGAATAATATAAGCATAACTATAGGCAGTGGCAGCAGCACCTACACCAAAAGCCGCAGCGATCGCTTGCTGCCTTACTAAACCAAATATTTTACTAATTAAGGTCGCTATGGCAACAATGCCAGCAATTCCAGCGAAAGAACGAGTGGGTTTTTGGTCTTGTTTGGTCACGAATAATACCTGAAAACTCTTGCTGAGTCGATATCTGAAAACATTAACCTGAAATTGTAGGGTGTGTCAGGCAAATTTTCACCCTTGGGACTTCCAATTTTAAATTTTCCTCTCTGCTGTCCCAGGAATGTACGTGTGATTCGTAGTCAGGACTTTATACTCATGCTCCAAAATCAGCCAACCAATTTCGCCTCGTCGCCGTCAATGGTCAGTGGTCAGTGGTCAGTGGTCAGTGGTCAGTAGCAAAAACAACTTGTATGGGTGTCTTCACAGATATCCTCATTCATTAACAAAGATCTAAATTAACCCGCCCCTACTGACTGACCAAGCAGCTTAAGACTTTAAGGTGTTGGGGTGGGTGTGGGTGTGGGTGTTGGCGTTGGCGTTGGGGATGGTGTGGGTGTCGGCGTTGGGGATGGTGTGGGTGTCGGCGTGGGTGTGGGTGTTGGCGTGGGTGTGGGTGTTGGCGTTGGTGGGATAGGAGTTTCGGCTGTGATGCTCAGTTGATAATCTGCTGCTGGGGATGCTGTATTCACAACCACAAATTCATAAAATCCATCTTCGGGTAGATTGACTGATAAACTGCGTTGAGTAGAGTCTTCTAAAAATTTGATTTTGCCTGAAGGGGAATAAATTGACAGCAAAACTTGAGAATTGGCTTTGAGTTTCACTTCTAAAGATTGCTCTTTGGCAAGTCCAGCAATAAAAATTTTGCCGTTACCTGTCGTTAGATTACCACTGACTGTTTTACTTGTGGCTCCTTGGTCAAAGACGATTTTTTGAAAGGCGCTCTTAGCTAATATGGCACTGAGTTTGTCACTGACAAAGCCGTACCATACTTGTCCAGTAGGCTGATCGAGAAACTCCTTGTTGCGTTTTTGGGTGGGAAAGGCGGCGAAGAAGGCTGCATCGCCTAGATCGTATAAAGAACGACTACCAACATTGATTTGGTTAACTTCAACTTTCCAGCGATCGCGTTCTGCTGATGTGTAAGTTCCTAGTTGCTGGCGGGCTTTGGTACTCAGTTGTGCCAGTTTAGTTAATACTTCGCCTGCTAGTTTATCCCATTCTGCCCGCAAACTTTCATCCTCAGGGCGATCGCTCAGGGTCTTTCCTTTTAAACTGGGATTTTTCTCCCAGAATAGTTGATTTACTAAGTCTACATAAAAGTTATAGTTTATACTCAACTGTTGACGGCGATCGCGCAATTTATCTTTGCGTTCTTGTTCTGCTTGGGAATACTGGGGTGGGGTAGTAGTTGCACTCGGTTTTGGTGAGGGTGAAATCTGCGGATCGCCTCCTCCTGGGGAGTTAATGACATGATTTACTCCCCACGCACCTACGCCCACCATCCCCGCTGTAGCTAATGCTACAAGAATTGTTTGGGTTGATGTCCATGAATTTGCGGGTTGGGGGGGAGGTGATGGGAGCGGAGATGGGGAAGATGGGTAACGCGGGGAAGATATCGCTATCGTCTCCGATGTGGTGGGTGGAGTCGGCGCGGGAATAGGCGCTGGCGGCGGCGCTTGGGTAGGGAGTTGGGTGGGTATATAGCTCATCCCTGGCTGCTCTTTGAGTGCTTCTAGGACTTGACGAGCCGATTGGTAGCGATCGCCCGGTTTTGGCGATAGCATTGTCTTGAATAACTGCGTCAAAATTGGACTCAGGCTGACTTCTCTGTCCCATTGCCAACTCATGGTATAAGTATCAATTAATTCTTGCGGCGATTTCCCTGTCAGTAAAACTAACATGGTAGCGGCTAAAGCATAAAAGTCACTGTGGGGAGATACCAAACCAGTTTGCATTTGTTCTGGAGGTGCAAATCCCACTTTACCTAATAGAGTTGGCGCTGGGGGCGATGGGTCTACACCGGGCTGGTAATATTGGGAAGCTACCGTTGCTACTACTTGTTTAACACCGCCAAAATCAATTAATACTGGGAGTTGATCGACTTGGCGCAGAATTAAATTATCGGGGGAAATATCCCGATGAATTACGCCAAGAGAGTGGATATATTCTAAAACCGGGAGAATTTGCTGTAATAATTGCCTAATTTCCGCCTCTGTAAACCGCAAACCTTGTTGGAGGCGGGTACTTAATAAAGAATTATAAGTTTGTCCTTCAACATAATCTTGGACTAAAAATAAATATTCTTTTCCTCCCAAATTGATGTGAAAATTTTCCCGAAAGCGGGGAATTTGGGGATGTTGCAGTTTGTAGAGAACAGTTGCTTCTCTTTGAAACAGTTCTTCAGCCTTTTGTAAAACGTAAGCCGTTTGAACTTGAGGAGAAAATTCCTTTAAAACACAGAGTTCACGGAAGCGGTTGACATCTTCAGCTAAATAAGTACGCCCAAAACCACCTTGGCCAATTTGACGCACAATTAAATAGCGATCGCCTAAAACTTGTCCTGGTTGAATATTGTAACTGACTGGTGTATCTAATAATTTTTCGCCGCAATTCAAGCAAAAGCGACTACCTGCGGGATTTTCGTGTCCTTTGGAGCAATAAAAAGGATTCATATAAATTAGTCAATAGTCAATAGTCAATAGTCAACAGTCAACAGTCTAGTTGCCAGATTTTACCTTACTTACTTGATCGGCTGCGATCGCATACCAAATTTGACCATAAGTTTGTTGATTCTGTTTCCCACGCTGCTGATTGGGAAACAAGCGATCGAATTTGGCATTGGTATCTTTGATTAATTTATCTATTGTATAATCACCAAACTGTCCGGCTCGTGCTTGTCGCCTCCAGGTATCGACATCTTTCTCTTGGTAGCTTCCTAGTTTACGACGAGCTGGGGCACTGAGATTAGCCTGTTCCAGTTTTTGTAACAAGTTTTCGGCAATACCAGACCATTCATCCCGTAATGGAGCATCTTCTGCTTGAGAAGTTAGGCTACGTCCTTGTAATTCTGGCTTTTGCGTATAAAACAAATTATCTACCATGCGGATGAAAAATCCTTCGGGAATTTCCAGCTGTTGGCGACGACTTAAAATTTGACTGAGGCGACTTGTCTGTTTGTTTTGTTTGTCGCTCACTGGTTTACTGATAGGATTGGAGACTGTGGGAATAGTTGGCAGTGAAATTGACGATACACCGCGAATAATGGCATTTACTACCGCAAAACTCCCTGCGCCAACTAAAACTACCACCGACGTTCCCACCATACTCATAGCAAACGGACGCATCCAACCAGGAACCGGCATTTTGTTAGCTAGCAATTGCGTCTTGTTGTGAATTTTACTAATAATTTGATTGGGTTGTTTGCGTCCTGGGGCTACCACCATCGTCTTGATTTTGGTAAGGTGAGGATTTTGGGGTGGAGGCGCAACTTGTGACGACGGTAATTGTGATGACGGTAAATCTTTCAAGACTTGATTCGCATTTTGGTAGCGCGCACTCGGTTGATATGCCAACATCTTTTTTAAGACTGCTTCTAGTTTGGGACTGACTTTGATTTCTTTTCCCCAAAGCCAAACTCCTTGGTAACTGTCATACAGCGCTTGCGGTTCCTTCCCTGTCAACAGCACCACAGCTGTCACCGCTAATGAATATAAATCGCTACTAAAAGAAACTTTACCTTGGCGTAGTTGCTCTTCTGGAGCATAGCCTCTTTTCCCTAACAAAGTGTTATTGACAGCCAATTGGGTAAACCAAAAACCTTGAGAAGCCGGTAATTGCTTCACTCCACCAAAGTCAATTAGCACAGGTAGTTTATCAGAACGCCGCCAAATCAAATTATCTGGAGAAATATCGCGATGAACTACATCTTTAGAGTGGAGGTAGGTAAGCACAGGTAAGATTTTTTCTAATAAAGCTAGTACCTCTTCTTCCGTAAAAGTCTGCTTTTGACTTTGACGTTGTTCTAACAACTGGCGGTAATTATCACCATCTATATAATCTTGTACCAAAAAGAAAAAATCTTTACCCCCTAATTTCTCTTGTAGAGAGGCGTGAAACCTGGGGATTTGGGGATGCTGGAGTTTTTTCAGAACATTTGCTTCTCTCTCAAATAATTCTTTAGCTTTTTGTAAATCCTGCGCGTCTTCTACTTGCGGTGCAAATTCTTTGAGTACACATTGTTGATGAGATTGATTTTTATCCTCCGCCAAATAAGTACGCCCAAATCCACCTTGCCCTAATTGACGTATAATTTTGTAGCGCTTATCCACAAGCTGCCCGATAGGAAGAGGCAAAGGTTCACCGCAATGAGTGCAAAAACGGTTACTGCCATTATTTAGGTGTTGTTTAGTGCAATAGACTTGCATGGCGCTGAGGGATAAACTATGTTTTTAGAAATTGCTACAAGAGCCAAAGTTCCATTTACAGAAATTTTCGCAATTTCTCACTCTGTCTTGCAAGTAGATATGGCTTTGAGGCAATAACAAGGCGAGTATAAATTATTAATTCAAATTCAGCTAGAGAATGGTCGATCGCATTGTCCCAATGATAATTGTGCCCTGAGCGAAGTCGTTCGCGCTAGCGTCTTTGAAGGAGAAGGGCACAGTCAAACAACACTAAACAGCAGGTAAGCGTTTAGGCGATCGCAAGTCTGTTTAAAATTTGAAGTAGAGCGATCGCACTTATTCAGTCAAAAACCTGAACCTGTGTAGGTTGGATTGAGGAACGAAACCAAACATTTGGCGACATTTGTCAAGCGATCGCGATCGCACACCAGACAATGGAGAATTTTACACCATCATTCGCCTTGAGAACACCATCATTCCACCTCAGAACAGGAAACTACTAGCTCAGAACCGGAACTTTCTCGTTGAGAACAGGAAACTTCGAGTTCAGAACCGAAACATTCTCGTTGAGAACACGAAACTTTGACTTCAGAACACCATCATTCCACCTCAGAACAGGAAACTTCGAGTTCAGAACCGGAACATTCTCGTTTGGAACACGAAACTTGGAGATAAATAGCTCAACTTAATTAAACATAAAGTGTCATTACGAGCTCTACCCAGTGTAGCGTTCCCGTAGCGTCTCAAAGACAAGTAATCGCGAATAATTTATAGCGCTTGGAAGTTGGATGCAATCCAAAATTATATCCTTGCCGGTAGGGGCACGGCACTGCCGTGCCCTCAAGAGTGTAATCGACTCAACCAAAAACGCCTATATTTTACATTTTTTAAAGTTGACCTACTTAAAAGCTTGATTGATGAGGTGGGGAACTTGAATTTTACTGTTGTGGGGGGAATTGAGCGCGAAAATATGCTAAATTTTCACGTACAGTCACAGTATTGGGATGATTCTCCCCTAAACGTCGCTCAAAAATTTCCAAAGCTTCCAGGTACAGGGGTTCAGCTTCGCTGTATCTTCCTTGGGAATCGTAAAGTGAAGCCAGATTGTTCAGGCTAGAAGCAACTTTTGGATGTGATTCACCCAAGCTTCGTCGCCTGAGCTCTAAAGCTTGGACATACAAAGGTTCAGCTTCGCTGTATCTTCCTTGGGAATCGTAGAGTAAAGCCAGATTGTTCAGGCTAGTAGCAACAGATGGATGTGATTCACCCAAGCTTCGTCGCAATAGTTCTAAAGCTTGGACATACAAAGGTTCAGCTTCGCTGTATCTTCCTTGGGAATCGTAGAGTAAAGCCAGATTGTTCAGGCTAGTAGCAACAGATGGATGTGATTCACCCAAGCTTCGTCGCGTTAGTTCTAAAGCTTGGACATACAAAGGTTCAGCTTCGCTGTATCTTCCTTGGGAATCGTAGAGTAAAGCCAGATTGTTCAGGCTAGTAGCAACAGATGGATGTGATTCACCCAAGCTTCGTCGCCTGAGTTCTAAAGCTTGGACATACAGGGGTTCAGCTTCGCTGTATCTTCCTTGGGATTTGTAGAGTGAAGCCAGATTGTTCAGGCTAGTAGCAACAGATGGATGTGATTCACCCAAGCTTCGTCGCGTTAGTTCTAAAGCTTGGACATACAGGGGTTCAGCTTCGCTGTATCTTCCTTGGGAATCGTAGAGTCCCGCCAGATTGTTCAGGCTAGTAGCAACATTTGGATGTGATTCACCCAAGCTTCGTCGCCTGAGTTCTAAAGCTTGGACATACAGGGGTTCAGCTTCGCTGTATCTTCCTTGGGAATCGTAAAGTGAAGCCAGATTGTTCAGGCTAGTACCAACATCAGGATGTGATTCACCCAAACGTTTTTTGGTGACTTCTAGACAATTCTGACACCAAGTTACAGCCTGGTCATACAATCCCTGACCATTGTAAAATTTAACGTTACCGAAGAAAGGCCAAATTAAATCATCATCGCTGACGTATTGAATGAGATTGTTTGCAACTTCAGCTATATGAGGTATGGCGGGGGTGACATCGTTAATTTGCTCAAGGGTGGGGCTAAGAGGAATCTTCTTGGCTTCTGCTACCATTACTTTGCAAACAGAAAGCTTGAATTTCTCTGCTGGCTCTAAATCTTTAAGCTGATATTGAAAAAACTTCCGCAACAGGGGATGTAGTTGATAGATTCCCTCACCTTTGCGCTGGAGTAAATGCAAATTCAACAACTTATCATCTCTAATTTCTTCTAAATCTTCCCCGTCTTCCTCTGGTAAACACTGTTCTACCAAGTTCCAAGGTATAGGTGCGGCTGCAAATAAACTAAGCAAACACCCCAGTAGGGGCGGGGTTACCCCACCCCTACAATGGGCGTCTTCTAATTCTTGCCAACTTAACTCAAAAGCTGCTAACACACCCCGTTGTGCTGTCATGTCGGCTTCTGCTTTATTAAGCGCGGGTTGTTCTAGTCGCTTTTTCTCCAACCGTTGCAGCATTTCTGCTAAAGATAAATCTGGTTTCCGCGCCAAATACCGCCCCACCAACTCTAAACCTAAAGGTAAATATCCCAGCCACGCACATAACTGTAATGCTACCTGAGGGTGATGCTGATTTTCCTGTTCAACCCTTTGTTTCCCAATAATTGACTTTAATAATTCCAGCGCCACTTCTGGTTGCAGTACATCTAAGGATAATGTTGCTATCCGTCCCAACTGCTGACGGGTAGTCATCAGTATTTTAAACCGAGAAGATAGCGATATCAGGTAAGGTTTCACTTCCCGATAATCAGCAACATCATCCAACACCAGCAGCACTTCACCCTCAGGCCAATTGCGAAAGCAATATTGTACTTGCGCGGGTAAATCTACATCTGTTGGCGGGTTTAAATCAAGCTGCGTCCTCGCAAACTGGACAATTTGCACGCCCACATCCCCAGATTTTGGTAACAACCAGCAAATTCCACCTTGATAAGTGTCGCGGTGCTGGATTGCATATTGCAAAGCCAGTTCTGTTTTGCCAACTCCACCCATTCCTGCAATAGCAGCAATGGCTACCTGTTGATTTTGCTGCAAAAGTTGCTGGAGTTTTTGCAATTCTTCCCCACGCCCAACAAATTCTACCACCCCACTCAAGGGAATATTCTCGTAGTATGTGGGTGCGGCTTTAGCTTTTTTTTCACTACGCTGCACGCCTGGTAATTTTTCTCTGCGACTTTGCCATTCTCGATCAAACTGACGTAAATTTTCTTGTTTATTATTTTTGTCGTACCAAAGCGTCAGCTTAAAATGCCAATTCTCAGAACCTCGCTGATGTTCGCGCAAGTCTTCGACAATGCTTAAAAAATCCTCAAGTCGTTTCAGTGCTTCTCGGACATTATCTTTAGTTAAACCAGTGAGTTCTGCCAAAACTCGAAGCTGTGTCCTGATGATGACTTGGTTTGCTGTTTGCCAGTTGAGGTCAATTTTGAATCGTTCACAGTTATCTACCTCATCATTAGCATAAGCCAATAACTTCTCTAAAACCTTCCTGGTTCTGTCTTTGACATCATCACCGTAGCTAACACGCGCCATCAGTCATTATTGCCCAATTTTGTGACAAAGTTTGGGGATTCCCCAAACTAAATCTAGCATCCCCAAACTCTAAATTCAGAATATTCAAGCATTTCAGCCGATAAACCAGCGCTTTTGCTGTCAATTACTACCCCAAATCTACCTTGGCATCAGCGTTAAGGTAAAGCTCATGCTTAAGGCAAAAAAATCAATTAATTATAAAAAGCTGGTAGCGGTTTTAGTGTTTGTGATTCCCCTAATAGCAGATTGGTTAATCCCAGGTGCGGGTATTGCGATTGAATTGGTATTCCTGCTTTGGGAATTACTGCAAGCAGAGGAGAAAAAAGCCGATAATTTGCCGGAATAATCAAAACATCTGGCATTTCATACAGTTACACAACCTCACGCGGCTGTCTCCAAGGCAAACTTTCTATGTGTCCAGAAGTTGTAAGGGCGAGTTAACCAGAATTTTCCTTAATAATTGATTATATCTGTGAATATAGATTCCGTGGGTTTAAGTCCCCGGCTTCTACAAGCCGCAAGTTTTATAGTGGTGTCTAAATCTCTATGACAAAACTGTACTTGCGACTTGCGACTTGCGACTTCTTTACTCAGGCTTTCTCGCCACAATAGTCCGATGGCGAGGATCGCTAGCCACGGTAACTGGTAGCGCAAAACCTACAGCCTGCAATGCAGCTTCAATATCAAAAGTGTAGTAGTCATCGCTCCAGGGTTCGGTGCTTTTCATTAATGTAAATAACACTGGTGGCAGATTTTGGATCACCTGGGATTTTGGGTTATTATCTACCAGTGCGATCGCTCCACCAGGTCGCAATAATCTCAACGCTTCGGCGAAAATTGCTTGACTGGCGTACCCTGGTAATTCATGGGTGACAAACTGAAGTGTTACCAAATCAAAAGAATTATCAGGTAATTTTGTATCTTCGGCTTGTGCGTGAATCCACTGAGCTATCTCACCATTTACATCACGATTGCAGGCAACTGTGAGCATATATGGTGACAAATCAAGACCCACTGTACGTACAGGATGACTCTGCTTTTGTTGGTAGTAGCGGTGTAAGGCTAATGTAGAAACACCGACTGAGCAACCGATATCTAAAATATCTCGGACTTCTTGCGGCCCATAAGTAGCGAGAACTTCATGAAAGCTACCTCTAAGACGCGCATGGGCGACTTCCCAAGTCAGGTTTTCTTGCGGCCAAACCCGCAACGCCATTGAGTAGGTAGCTGACTCGGTTTCAAAAGCCGCATCCCAGCAAAGATTACCCTCACTGTAGGCGTGGAAAGGTACTTTGTAATAATCAGGATAAACAACATCGGGGTTAGTCATCTTGGCAATTTGCTGGGTTATTCCCGATGATTTCAGCGTCTCATAGTTTTTGCGCCAGGGAACGCCGTTTTTCTCAGCAGTTTTGATGAGTACTTTCCTGGCTTGCTGTTTCATCAATTTGTAGATCGGTTTAGTCTGGATCAGGAGATTGACAAACTGGGAAAGTTTATCTTCCCCAGCCCAGTCTGGTTTTAGCTTGTTGTTCATCGGCTGGCAAAAATAGCGGCAAGATAACTAATGTAGATAGGTCGAAACCAAGATAATTATCAGGTTTATCTGTTGCCTATTCTCATTAAATAAAAATGAGCAACCTCAATGCTCAGAGCGATCGCCTGTATTTTCATTGATTCATGCCTATATGCTTATATAGTACATTAACTAGTGCCCCAACTTTTGACAAATAAAAGCGATCGCACTTTCAGAAATGCGATCGCTAATACTGAGGTTAAGGAGTGAAAATTATTATGCAGCAGGCTCTAATAACTGGATGTTAGAGAAGATAAATTCTTGAGTGGTGACTTTACCTTCTACCTCGGTCTTAATTTCCCGGCGATTGAGAACGAAATACTTACCAACTTTTTCGTATTCATCGGTAAACTCACTTCTACCACCCTTTTGTTGACCTGTTGTGGGGTCATGGTATACAGAGTCATAGGTGTGAGATAGATAGCCTTCGCCAGTTTGGTGACTGCTAAAGGTATCAATGGTCACAAAAGTACCGTGAATCAGCCGATGAACGTGGCTGACTTCATTATTGCGGACTTTATATTTATCGCCCTCAGCCTTACCACCAACTAAGATTTCCACAGATCCATTGGCTTCTGTCGCACCATAGGTAAAACTATTTGCACCGTGGGTGTCTTCAAAGGAACGACGGACGCGGTGAATCGCGATTTCCCAAGCTTGATATTGAATCGCCTGCTTGGCTTGTTCATCCTCTGTGTCTGAGACTTCCGCCTTGAGATTGGCGCTAACGATTACCTTAGCTGTAGCCACTTGATCGTCATTCTTAAAGGTGACATCAGCTGTATACCCAGGAAAATCTTTGTCCCAAGTGTAACGATTTTCATAAGCAGCCCGGAAAAGTTCCTGAGCAGAAATTTGTGTAACAGTCATGTGTTTACCTATAAACAGTAGTGATATTAGCGTTTTTGCTTTGCTTGGTATTAGCATAGAAGTAATTGTGAAGCCCCGCATAGACCCCAACTGGGTACACTTATGGCTAATTCTCTTCATGCTGCATTTGCTGCGATCGCTAATGTCCGCAATGAGCAAGAGCTAAAACTCGCGCTCATGGACAAAATTGGCGAACATTTTGGCGTGCAACATTGGGGTATCGATCTCATAGATGACCAGTCAAAGACTCAGATTGATGTTCCCAGTATTCCCTCAGTTTGCTTACAAGGTAATCCCATAGGACGCTATGTAGTTGAGCGTCATGCGCCTGCTCATGAGCAATTAATACTATCAGAAGCAGATTGGAAGCATATTTGCCCACGCCACGACCACGAACATGTGATGACTGGCCCAATTGTCTGTGATGGTCGTCTGGTAGGAACCCTAAACTTAGCTCGTGCTAAGGGTAGTCCAGCCTTTGACGGTAACGATTTAGCTGATTTGAGTGCTTTATGCATTCACATTTCCGCAAAACTTGCTACTTTGCGGGCGAAACCAAAAACCAGCAAATCCTCTTTACCTCATCCACTGACACCGCGCGAGTTAGAAATTGCCGAATTAGTCGCCCAAGGCTTAACCAATGGGGAAATCGCCGCTAGGCTTTGGATTACCCACAATTCTGTCAAGCAAGCCCTCAAAAGGATGTTCCGTAAGCTAGGGGTATCAGCGCGTACAGAAATGGTCACAAAGCTGTATTCAACAATAATTCGTAATTCGTAATTCGTAATTCGTAATTCGTAATTCGTAATCCATGATTATTTCCCGTTATGGTTTGGGTTTAAATCTCGATCCATAACGTAATTACGAATTTTTCAGATCTTTTTCTCAACTCAAAAATAACAATTAAATTTTATGCTTTTATGAATCGCCCGCGCATTCTACAACCCGGTACAAGTTATACATTTAGCAAATATTTTGAATTGCCCTATGCGCTAGCCGACATCCTTGCAGAATTTAATTGTACTTATGAGCGTAAACGGCTTGATTTACCAAAATACGCAGGTAAACTTAACTGTTTAGATTTTTTAAGTCGCTATTTACAAAGAAATTTAGCCCACGTTAACCCGATAAGTGAAATAGCAAGAAGGGAAGTATTAATTGCCCCGACGCTATTAGAAATTTGTGTAGAAACTCAAACACAATTAAATATTGAATATCCCATTAATGTTAACGAACAACTAAAAGATAGCCTTGATTACTACATCAGCAGTGATGTGGGAATGTTAGTAGTTGAAGCCAAACAATCTGATTTAGGTAGGGGATTTACCCAACTAGCAGTGGAATTAATTGCCCTTGACCAATGCACACAATCGGAAACCCCTCTTCTTTATGGTGCTGTCACCACAGGAGAAAATTGGCGATTTGGCATATTTCACCGTCAAGAAAAACGCATTTCTCAAGATTTGAAACTTTATCGTGTTCCTGAGGAATTAGAAGAATTACTGCGGGTTTTAGTAGGAATTATTGTTGCGCCGACATCGTTAACTGAGGAAAATAGTTGAGTTAAAGATGAAAATGCTCCGGCGTAGCCCGTCGTAGCGAAAAGTCGGAGCGGCGGCTTCCGCCGATCTGAACTTTTCAAGACAGACATCGCCTGACTTTCTCAATTGACATGCGTTCGCGTAGCGTCCCGCTCTTAAGCACTGTAAATTAAAAGCTGTAGAGAAATACTCAATCATCTCTCTACGTAAAAACCGAATCAATATCTATGCCTACTACCACCTGGAATCGTCATCACATTCTTTCCCTAAGCGACTTCACTACCGTTGAATACGATGCTGTTTTGCAAACTGCTGCGAGTTTCCAAGAAGTGCTATCACGACGGACGAAGAAAGTACCAACTTTACAGGGACAGGTGGTGGCGAATTTGTTCTTTGAACCTTCTACACGGACTCGCAGTAGTTTTGAAATCGCCGCCAAACGCTTAAGTGCAGATACCCTGAATTTTGCCGCAGCCACTTCTTCTATGACGAAGGGAGAAACAATTCTGGATACGGCGAAGACCTATTTGGCGATGGGAACTGATATCATGGTGATTCGCCATCGGGAAGCTGGAGTACCAAATGCGATCGCTCAAGAAATGGATCGTTTAGGAGTGAAAGTCAGCGTGCTAAATGCCGGTGATGGTCAACATGAGCATCCTTCCCAAGGACTGCTAGACTTATTCACCATCTGTACTCTGCTTGACCCAGCCAATCCCCGGATAGAACTGTTAAAAGGGAAAAAAATTGCCATTGTTGGCGATATTCTCCATTCTCGCGTAGCGCGATCGAATATTTGGAGTTTAACTGCAAGCGGTGCCCAAGTTCATTTAGCAGCACCCCCAACTTTATTACCAAAAATATTTGCCGAGTATTTCTCTGAAGACGCAACCTCTCTCAATCGTCAGTTATTTTTACATTGGGAAGTTGAACCTGCTTTGCGTGATGCGGATTTTGTCATGACTTTGCGCCTGCAAAAAGAACGCATGACTGCCCATTTGTTACCCAGTTTACGAGAATATCATCAATTATTTGGTATTACACGCAATAAACTGCGGCTGTGCAAGCCTAATGTCAAAGTTCTGCATCCAGGCCCAGTCAATCGCGGTGTAGAAATTAGCTCCGATTTGATGGATGATCCGGAATTTAGCTTGATTCAAGCACAAGTTACCAGTGGTGTAGCTGTGCGGATGGCATTGCTGTATTTCATTGGTAGTGGCAAACTTTGACTATGCCCTCTGCCCTTCGGGTGACTTGTAGTGCGAGCGTCTCGCTCGCTGGTGTTCATTCATCGTGCAAGATGTTTGTCCTTCCCTGCGGGAGGCTGCGCCAACGGACACGCTACGCGAACGCACTACGGAATATGGGTAATTTATTTTTTGTAAGTCCCCTAATGCTGCGCTAACACCACTTGCTTGATGCTTACCTCCCAATACGGTTCGGTTAACGTCATTGCGAGCGAAGCGAAGCAATCGCAAAGACTCTGGGATTGCTTCGCTTCGCTCGCAATGACTGTAAATATTTTTGCTCATGTACTTAACAACTTCCCTTTTCCCTTTAATCGAACCGTATTGGCTCACCTCCTACCCTCTGCCTTCTTCACTTTTGTTTTTACCGTAATAACATTGAGGTAATAGTGCCATAAGATTCTGGTAGCGACTGCACGCCAAGGTCGCCATTGGTGGGCGATCGCTTCTAGTTCTGTGGGTGTGGGGCGTGTTGTCAAGCCTTTGAGCTTTTGTAAGGCGATCGCCACTCCTAAATCGCCTTTGGGAAAGACATCAGGACGTTGTAGCGCCATCAATAAGTAAATATCAACTGTCCAGTCGCCAATACCTTTGATCCGCTTTAATTCAGTTCTAATAATAGTTTCTTCCATTGTTTCCAAATGAATTAAATCAAGCTGACCTTTCATAATTGCATTCGCTAATTCACGACAATAAAGGATTTTTTGCCGACTAAAGCCAATTCCTCTTAATTGCATATCGTCAAGCGACAAAAAATTCTCTGGTGTTAGTGGTTGAACAACATCACATAGACGCTTAAATACAGCCTTTGCAGCCGCTAAAGAAACTTGCTGTTCTAAAATAATCCGCAGCAGCGTGGGAAAACCTGTTTCTCTTTCCCATAGAGGTGGTGTCCCAAATGTTTCTAAAATTTGCGCAAAATCGCTGTCAATATTAGCAAGCACCCTCAATGCATGGGTAAAAGTTTCTTGAGTCAATGATTCTAGTTCTGATGTTTGATTAATCGGTTCTTTTAAGGTCATCTTTTTTCTGAATTTATTCTGGTCACAGCTACCGTTAAAAATCAAAACTGATGCGAACCTACTAATTGCATATAGTATTGATATCAAAGTTGAGAATTGTTACGCCAAAATGGCTACAAAAGTGTCAGCAAAACAGTTACATTGTAAATTCAGGATTGAAATAAATTTATCAGCATTTAGAAAGGGTCTGAACCCTGCCAAATACCTTTTACTCAAATATTTCTTACTTAAAATATTCGCCTGTAATTCTCAATAAAGAGAAGGAAAATCAACATGAACGACAAGAAAAAACAGGGTAACAGTCACTTTGAAATTAACGACTTGATTGATGATGCTGTAAATAATGCCTTGGCACGCCGGAGCGAAGCCATACTGCCTTTGAGTGATGAAGAAGCAACAAGCATTTCCGGTGGAACAGCTCTTCCTACTACCATAATACATGGTGTGGTGATTAATCCTTGTCCTCAGCCTACTCCATTTCCCCCCACAATACATGGTGTGGTGATTAAACCCCCCACAATACATGGTGTGGTGATTAATCCTTGTCCTGGGTCTACTCCTTTTCCTCCGATCATACATGGTGTGGTTCTGAATCCCAATCCTCCTGAGACTGGAATCAATAATTCGTGAAATTGTCAGTAAATTTATAGTCTAAAATCCTCTTTCAGTTGGCTCAAGAAATGGAAGAAATTGCTACTCAAAAAACTACACTTTGCCCCAGTGCTAGAGCCGAGTCTGTGAATAGCATGGTTTTCGGAGTTGTTAGTGGAACTATTGCAGAACCTCGAGTGGCTTATTTGAAGCAGCCCCAACCTATCACAGATGAACTGATAGCAAAGGTTAGCCCAGTTACACCCACTGAAGTTTTTCGCATGGCGACACCTTGCGCTCATCAAGCTTGTCTGCATTTTGATGGTAAAGATTGTCGTCTAGCAAAACAAATTGCCGAAAAATTACCTGCTGTCACAGAGGAATTACCCCCCTGTTCTATTCGTCGAGATTGTCGATGGTGGAAGCAAGAAGGTAAAGCAGCGTGTATGCGTTGTCCGCAAGTTGTTACAGATATCTACAACCCATCTGAACTAGCAGTGACAGTGGCCAAACTAGCCGCAGGTTAAACAAAACTAACAACAGAAGCTGTTGGCTGCTAGTTGATTCACAAAAGTTAATGCCCTAATTCAGTAATTAGGTACGATTCAACTGAGCTATTTAAAGTTTAGCTGAATAACAGCTAAGGGGAAAAGGGTAAAGGTTTTATCCTTTTCCCCTTCTTAATATATTTATATTTATATTTATCTACCCTAATCTACTTAGATACCAATACTACTCGGTTAAGCGTTTTGAAACTAAAATTGGTTTTGGGTAAAAGGTGAAAGGGTAAGGGTTAAAGGTTTTTTCTTTCCCTTTTTCCATTCCCCTTTTTCCCCTTAACCGAAAAGTATTGACTTAGATACACCAAATTACACAGAAGCGTTTTGAATTTACATTAGGCGTAAATTCAAAATTAACAATCCCCCTTTTCTATAGCACTAGGTAATAGATACTCTGACAATAGATGTTTTTACGAATGATTCATAATTGGCAGATTACGAACTTGTAACTGTAAAATTATGGCTCTGCCCTAAACCCCAACAATCTCAATATTTAAGAATATTACGGTTTAAATAACCTGTGTATTGCTAACGGGAATAATAAAGCATAAACGCCTTTACATAAATGTTTAACCACACAATGCCTCTCACCGCATCAGAACTGAAGTCTGCGATTGTCCGCGATCCCCTGGTAGTTAAACTGGATACGATGGTGATGGACGCGATCGCCCAAATGAGCGGCGTGAGGGCTATCTGTAATGCTACGAAACTAGATGAACTCCATCTAGAAGCACGATCAAGTTGTGTGTTGGTAGTGGAAGAGGGGAAGTTGCTAGGTATCTTCACAGAGCGGGATGTGGTGCGCTTGTGTGCCCAGCAGCGTTTTTTGGAGAATTTGGCGATTCGGGAGGTGATGATCTCTCCAGTCATCACCTTGCATGAGTTTGAGTTCACCGATTTATTTTCTGCGGTTAATTTACTCCAGCAGTACCGCATTCGCCACTTACCTATTTTAGACGAGCAGGATCGGGTGGTGGGGCTACTAACTAATGAAAGTCTGCGGCAAATCTCTCGCCCTGTGGATCTGTTGCGGTTGCGGCTGGTGTTGGAGGTGATGACAAGTGAGGTGATTTGTGCTGCGCCAGATAGTTCTATGCTGGCGATCGCCCAACGGATGACAGAAAACAGGGTCAGTTGTGTGATGATTGTGCAACCCAGTGATAGCCCCGCCAACCAAGAGCAAATTCCGGTGGGAATTGTCACCGAGGGGGATATTGTGCAGTTTCAGTCCTTGGGCTTGAAACTGGCAACCTATCTGGCTCAGACGGTGATGAGTACGCCGATTTTTGCCGTTAGACCCAATGATTCGCTGTGGGCCGTACAGGAGATCATGGAGCAGCGCTTGATTCGTCATTTGGCGGTGACAGGTGAGCGGGGTGAGCTATTAGGTATTGTTACTCAAAGCAGTTTGCTGCAAGCCCTCAACCCTTTGGAGATATATAAACTGGCACAGATTTTGTCACAAAAGGTGGTGCGGTTAGAGAATGAGAAGGTTCAACTGCTGGAAACTCGCACCGTTGAACTAGAGCAACAAGTTGCAGCCCGGACAGCCGCCCTCAAGGCTAAGGTAGGTCGGGAGAAAATGGTATCCGCTCTCGCCATGCAAATTCGCTCGTCTCTAAGTTTGCAAACCATTCTGGACACGACTGTGGAGCAGTTGCGGCAATTGTTAGGTTGCGATCGCGTCAACATTTGGCGGTTTGAGGCAGATTGGCAAACCATCGTCGTGGCAGAATCCACCAACTCGTCCATGTCGCTGCTGGGCGAACAAATTAAAGAAACCTGCATGAGCCACAACTACAGGGAAATTTATCGTCAGGGGTTGATTCGTGTTGTGCCAGATATCTACACGACCGAAATGACAGACTGTCACCGGGAGATGCTGATCCGCCTCCAGACGCGAGCCAAAATTTTAGTACCACTTATGTGTGGCGATCAACTGTGGGGCTTACTCAATGTCAGCGAAAGCCAGCACCCCCGCCAGTGGCAGCCTGAAGAAGTTGAACTGCTGCAAGCCTTATCAGTACATCTGGCGATCGCCCTTCAGCAAGCTACTATCTACCAAAAATTGCAAGAGCAACTGATCAAGCTTCAGCAAAAGTCAGAGCGACTGCAACAGAGCGAACAGCGTTATATCACCCTCAATCAAGACCTAGAAGCCAAAGTCCAAGAACGCACAGCTAAACTCCAAGAACGAGAAGCCCAACTCCAAAAAATATCGGAGCGCTTGGCATTGTCCCTGAAATCTGGAGGGATCGGCTGTTGGGACTGGGACATTTTACAGAACACCATCCTTTGGGATGAGCGGATGTACGAGCTGTATGGTATGACAAAAACATCTGATTCTCATCTGTCCTACGAAATTTGGAAAAATGTGCTACATCCCGATGACCGTACACCCACAGAAACATTGCTCCAGCAGACACTTTTAGGACAGGCAGAATACGATACTGAGTTTCGGCTCGTACATCCCGATGGCAGCATCCGCTTTATTAAAGCCTATGGGGTGGTGGTGCGAGATGCCCAGGGTAATGCCGAGAGTATGATTGGAGTCCACTTTGATATTAGCGACAAGAAACGAGCTGAACTCGCCCTGCAAAGCAGTGAAATCCGGTTCCGTCGGATGTTTGATTCCCATGTAGTCGGGATGATCTTTGCCGATTTTCAGGGGAAAATTATCGATACCAACGATCACTTTTTACAGATGCTGGGCTACACCAGGGAAGAATTCAATACTGGGGCAATTAATTGGCAAGCATTGACACCAGTTGAACATGTCCCCGCTGATTTTGCCGCGATGATGCATCTGATGGAACATGGCGAGATCGATCCCTGGGAAAAAGAATATTATCGCCAGGATGGCAGCAGGATTCCTGTCCTAATAGGAGCGGCAATCCTCCCAGGCTCAGACGATCAAACTATTTGTGTAGTAGTGGATATTAGCAAGCGCAAAAAAGCTGAAGAAATTATTCGCCAACAAATAGAGCGAGAAAAACTGCTGCGAGAAATCACCCAGAAGATTCGTCAATCCCTAGACCTCCAGACCATTTTCGATACCGCTTGTCACGAAATCCGGCAAGTGATTCAGTCTGATCGGGTGGGCATTTTCAAGTTTTATCCCGAATCCAACTTTGATGATGGCGAATTTGTGGCTGAATCGGTTTTAGAGGGGTTTCCCTCAGTGATGGCGATTCGGGTACATGACCACTGCTTTGGCGAAAACTATTCATCTCTCTATGCCTTGGGTAGGTCTTATGTTGTTGATGATATTTATAACGCGGGGATGACAACTTGCCACACTGATATCCTGGCTCAGTTTCAGGTGCGTGCCAATTTGATTATGCCGCTGCTCTGCGGTGATGAGTTGTGGGGTTTGCTGTGCGTTCATCAATGTGGCACAACTCGCCACTGGGAGCAGTCAGAAATTGATTTTACCCAGCAACTTGCCAACCAGTTAGCGATCGCCATTCAACAAGCGAATCTCTATGAGCAATTACAGCAAGAACTCAAAGAACATCAGCATACAGAAGCAAAACTTACCCAGAGTAATCAACAACTGGCATTTTCTAACCAAGAACTCGCCCACGCCACCCGCCTCAAAGATGAATTCCTGGCCAGCATGAGCCACGAACTCCGCACCCCCCTCAACGCCATTCTCGGCATGAGCGAAGGGCTACAAGAGGGAGTTTTTGGCATCGTCAACGAGAATCAACTCAAAGCCTTGGAAACCATTGAGCGCAGCGGCTCTCATTTGCTGGAGTTGATCAACGATATCCTTGATGTGGCAAAAATAGAAGCAGGACAGATCACACTGAATTGCACCTTAGTTTCGGCGGCTCATCTGTGCCAATCCAGTCTAGCGTTTATCAAACAGCAGGCATTGCAAAAAGGAATTCAGCTTGACATTAAACTTCAGCACAATCTACCAGATCTACTCGTGGATGAACGACGTATTCGTCAGGTGTTAATTAACTTGCTCAACAATGCAGTCAAATTCACCCCCCAAGCAGGAAGCATTACCCTAGAAGTTCAGCAAATTTCCCCCGACATAGCCATTACCGATATCCCAGGGCAAAACTTCCTGCAAATTGCCGTGAGAGATACAGGTATTGGCATCTCGCTAGAGAATATCAATAAACTATTTCAGCCCTTTATCCAAATCGATAGTGCCTTGAATCGTCAATATGCGGGTACAGGCTTGGGACTAACATTGGTGAAGCGAATTGTTGAACTCCACGGCGGTAGGGTGGGACTAACCAGTGAACTGGGTGTAGGCAGTTGCTTCACTATCGAGCTACCTTCTACCTATGCTTGTCTGCTTTCATCGAATCATAAACCAGGCACTACTCCAGAACTCGATTCCCCAACTGCCGAAACAACCCCAAGCCATGCCCCCCTGATCTTGCTAGTAGAAGATAATGAAGCTAATATCAGTACAGTTTCTAGCTACCTCAAAGCCAAAGGCTACTGTATTCTGTTGGCAAATAATGGTCAAGAAGCCATCGACCTAACTACAAAGCACCAGCCTGACTTGATTTTGATGGATATCCAAATGCCGGGAATGGATGGTCTAGAAGCCATAAGACAAATTCGCCACGATCCTCAATTGGTTGATATTCCGATTGTGGCGCTCACAGCATTGGCAATGACAGGCGATCGCGATCGCTGTTTAGAAGCGGGAGCTAACGACTACCTGAGTAAACCTGTGAAGCTTAAACAATTGGCCTCCACTATTCAAGATCTGTTAAGTACCTAAACAAAATTAATACATACATAGTTTCCCTGTTCCCTTTATGCCCTCGATTTTAGTAATTGACGATGAACCCGATAACTTTGATGTTATTGAAACACTTTTAAACGAGCAAAATTATTTGCTGCACTATGCTGCTAGTGGTCAAGTTGCGATCGCCTCTCTCAACGTATTTCAGCCAGATGTGATTTTGCTCGATGTCATGATGCCGGAAATGGATGGCATCGAAGTCTGTCGGCAAATTAAAGCCATGCCCCAATGGCAACCAGTTCCCATCATCATGGTGACTGCTCTCAACAGCAAAGAAGACCTCGCTCGTTGTCTGAAATCAGGTGCTGAAGACTTCATTAGTAAACCTGTGAATTCGGTGGAACTACGGGCACGCATTCATTCCATGCTCAGAATTAAGCAACAGTACGATAATATCCAAAGCTTATCGAATATCCAAGCTAATAGCATCAAAGTCTTGGAAAATACCCTCAATGAGCTACGTGGTAACTTAGCTGCTACTTTACCCCATGAACTCAATACACCACTATATGGCATAGTCGGCACCATCAGCCTACTCATGGCAGATCTCGAGAACATGGATACTGCGGAAATCCGTGAACTTTTAGGCTTGGCAGATGAATCTGCTCGTCGCCTGGAAAAATTAACGCAAAAATTATTGATCTCTTTAGAATTAGAGCTATCAACACACCAAAAGCATATTATTAAACCTCAGTCAACTAAGTTTTCTATAGTAGCGATCGCCCCACCTTTGCAATCTCTGGCTCGCAGTGTTAATCGCAGCCAGGATCTCATGTTTGCAATCGAAGAAGCTGAGGTGTCAATATCAGCTCAATATCTAGCGATGATCCTTGATGAACTAGTCGATAATGCGCTCAAATTCTCCCAGACTGGCACAGCCATAACGATCAGTAGTCAGGTAGGGACAGGAATGCTCAATGTCTATGTTCATAATTGGGGACGGGGTATGACAGCAGAACAGATCTCGAAAATCGGTGCTTTCATGCAGTTTGAACGCAAAACCTATGAACAGCAAGGCTTAGGCATGGGCTTAAACTTGGTCAAAAAAATCGTCGAACGTTGTGGTGGGCAATTCTCCATTTCCAGTGTCTATAAACAGGAAACAACTATAAATATTAGTTTACCAATTTTAACTGTTGACGGTTGACTGTTGACTATTGACGGTTGACTGTTGACTAATATTAACTAATAAATAACCCGATTGGGTGAATGCGATCGCCGCAACCAGAATTACTCTGAAATAAGGAGCAGTTTTGCAGTTGACAGTGATGATTTTTGCAGCATCAAAATTGTCAAGATGGCAACAATTGCCACAATCAGATTAGTTGCTGGCTTTACAAAGGCATAAAAAGTGGATGAAACTGTAAAATTACTGCATAAACCAGATTTTCCACATGGGACTCTAACTTTGTTGGAAAAAATTGCTGCTAATTTACCGGGAATGATTTTCCAAGTCCTGCAACGGCGGGATGGTTCGGAGTTTGTGATGTATGTAAGTTCTGGTTGTCGCCAACTATATGAGTTAGAACCAGAAGTTATTCAAGCAGATTTGCAGGTTTTGCATCAACTGGTTCATCCACAGGATGTGAAAGCCTTAGCAGAATCTGTAGATGTTGCTAAAGCTACTTTATCACCTTGGCGTTGGTCAGGTCGCATCATTACACCTAGCGGCAAAATTAAGTGGATTCAAGGTGCTTCCCAACTAGAACAACAAGCTAATGGTGACTTACTTTGGGAAGGTTTGGTAATGGATATTACCGAACGCAAACAAGCAGAAGAACAGTTGCGCCACAGCCAGATGCGCTATGAAGCAATTTTAAATGCGATTCCCGATTTGATGTTTCGCCTCAGCCGTGATGGTGAATATCTAGATTTAAAAGACGATGATACAAGTATTGTGCTTCCTAGAGAAGAGATAGTCGGCAAAAATTTAGAAGATATCTTACCACCTGATGTGGCTGTGATTAGCCAGGAAGCGATCGCCAAAACTTTGGATGAAGAGAATTTGCAAACCTTGGAATATCAATTACCAACGCCTTTGGGAATTCGAGATTATGAAGCGCGGTTGGTAGTCAGTGGTACAGATGAAGTCTTAGCAATAGTCCGAGATATTACAGAACGCAAACAAGGAGAAGCTAAATTGCAAAGTCTCGCGCAAAAGTATGCTAAAGCTTTTCGTTGCAGTCCCAATGCCATTACCCTCAGCACTTTGCAAGAAGGACGCTACATAGAAGTTAACGATAGTTTTATCAGACTTGCAGATTTTGAGCGAGATGAAGTGATTGGGCGCACGGCTTTTGAATTAAATTTGTGGGTAGACAAGCGCGATCGCCTGAAATTATTGCAAGAGTTGCGGATGACAGGCTTTGTGCGCAACCTAGAAATGGAATTTCGCTCTAAATCAGGAAAACTAATTACAGCGTTGGTTTCAGCCGAAATAATTGATTTAGATGATATCCCCTGCATTCTTGCAGTCACTCACGACATTACCGAACGCAAACAGGTAGAAGCCCAATTGCGTCTCTCTGCCCAGCGCGATCGCTTGTTAACAGAAACTTTAGCGCGAATCCGCTCTTCCCTCAACTTAGACCAAATTCTCCAAACTACTGTAACCGAAGTCCGGCAATTTTTGCAAGCAGACCGAGTATTTATTGGTCTCAACGATCCCAAAGGGGGAGCCAAAACTGTTGCTGAATCAGTCAATCCCCAATATCCCGCCGTCTTGGGTTGGACTACTGATGATGAAACTTATCTCCAAGAATTAAAAAATCTCCTCATAACTAATCGTTTGCGGTTAGTCGAAGATGTTAACAAAATCGTCGTATCTCCCAAATTAAGGGCACATTATCAACAATTCCAGACGCGGGCTACCTTGGCTGTACCGATTATGCTCAATAATGAATTATATGGGGCGTTAATTGCTAATCAATGTTCCGGGCCTCGTGAATGGCAAACAATAGAAATTGATTTGCTACAGCAAATGTCAGAGCAATTAGCGATCGCGATTCAACAAGCTCGACTTTACCAAGAACTAGCCACACTTAATACTAATTTAGAACGCCAGGTAGAAGAACGCACTGCCCAACTACAGCAGAAAATGCAGGAACTAGAAGCAATGCAACGTGTTAAAGATGTGGTGTTGCATACCGTAGCCCATGATTTGCGCACTGCGGTGATGGGTAACTTAATGGTGCTGAAAAATTTACTCAAAACTCCGTCCTTGGGGACTGGTGAGTGGGAATTAGGTAAAGAATCAGGCTCACACCGAACCCCTAATTCCCAATCTTTCATTTCCGTATCTCGTTCAGTTATTGAACGCATGATTCAAGGTAACGATCGTCAACTAGGGATGCTTGACTCCTTGTTAGAAATTCATAGTTGCCAAGGTCAAGGAATTAATCTCCGCCGCGAGCTAGTACATTTTAACACGCTGCTAGGCTTGATTATTAAAGACTTGCAGCCCATGCTCAACCAAAATCAAGCAACTTTGAATAACTTAGTACCTGACGATTTACCCTTCGTCATGGCAGATCCAACTCGGTTACAAAAAGTTGTAGCCAATATATTTGCATATAGTTTGCAGAACAATCCCCCAGGACTAAGTTTTACCATCAAAACCAAAGTTGAAGGTGACATGATTCGCACTCTCGTTGAAGATAATGGTATATCCATGAGCAAACTAGAGTGCGATCGCCTCTTCGATTTGTACATCCCTGAACCACAAGCTTGTTGTTCTACAAGTATTGCCTTAAAAATGTATCTCAGCCGACAAGTGATCCAAGCACATGGCGGCGAAATTGGGATTATTAGTCACCGCAAACGCGGTTTAACTTTTTGGTTCACATTACCGCTTGTTTGACATTTTCGCCAAACTTCGCTTCCTATAGTGCGTAGACGCGGAGCGGCTTGTCGTAGACATCGCATCGGGAGCATCCCACTTTTTTGTATGTCATTGCGAGCCAAGCGTTCGACGAAGTCGTTCTCGAAGAGTAGCAATCGCAAAATCTCCAACGAAGAGTGATATCATGTCCGTTCAAATGCCCGTCATTGCGAACGAAGTGAAGCAATCGCAGAGTCCTTGTGATTGCTTCGCTCCACTCGTTCCGCTCGCAATGACATATTAAGGGTAATTAGGCGGACATCATATTTATTGGGTATTTCAAAAATTGGATGTTCCCAATGCCATTGCATCGGGTGACAATGCCATTGTATCGAGTAACAATGCGATCGCATCCCGTGACAATGCCATTGTATCCAATGACAATGCCATTGCATCGGGTGACAATGCCATTGTATCCAATGACAATGCCATTGTATCGAGTAACAATGCGATCGCATCGCCAAGGGACTGACAAAAAATAAATTACCTATATTCGGTAGTGCGAGCATCTTGCTCGATGAATGATCACCAGCTTCCGAGACGTTTGTCCTTCCCTGCGGGAGGCTGCGCCAACGGACACGCTACGCGTTAAGCGAAGCTATGCCGTTCGCGCAGCGTCTCCGCTAGGAGAAGGCTTTACGCACTACAAATTTATTGGATATTTCAAAAATTGGCTGTCCCCCAAGCAAAAATTACCAGAATGCGATCAATCGCCTTCCTCCCATAGCGGCTAATTGGCTACAGGAATTTATGGGATGTGGACTATTGACTCTTAATTCTCAATTTGCTATACTAAAATCGATAAGGAAGAACTATCTTACATATGCTTAGAGTGAAACAAAAAACCGCTTGCTTAATGGCAAGCGGTTTTTCTGCTGCTGAAGATTTAAAGTTGTGGGTCTTCGAGCCATAAATTGGTATTATTCCTACGCCGATTCAGAATAGTGCAAAATATCAGATAGGCAAAGTTGGTAATCAGCTAATGGCTACCTTATTGAGAACACTGCAAGGGTGGGGGAGAAAAGCGTTTAAAGCTTCAACATCAGAGAAAACGGCTGCTGTTGCTAAAAATCGCGTTCACGATCAACAGTGGCTAGCTGCTAGACGAAACTTTTTATGGCAAAGATTGCAGTTGTGGTTATTACTAGGGTTAATCTGCATATTAACCTTTACTTTGCGCAATATTTATGACATATTTTTCCCCTTAAAGGAGTTGGAAAAAGTACCAGAGTTCATAAGAACACAGGCATTATTCATCAATGTTTCCATGTTCGGTACTCTACTGGTTTGTTTTATTCTGCATAAAACTCAGTTTGGTCAACGTCATCCAGGATTGTTATTTTTAGGATCATCTTGGTCAATTAGTCTAGGAACACAGTTATTCTCTACCATCAAGGGTTTTGCCTTAGCTGATCCTCTAGCTTGGTCGCTGCTATTTTTGAGTCAAGCTACATTTATTCCTGTATGCTGGCGTTTGCATGTAATGTCCCAGGTGGGTTTGTTCATTTACTATTTTGGTGTCAATACAGCCCTAGGACTGAAAACACCCATACCTGAACATCCAGAAATCTATAATGTGACGTTTATCTTATATATTTTTTGGTTATGTGCTATATGCGACATAGGCGTTTACCTTTACGATCGCCTACAACGCTCAGATTTTTATGCCCATCAAGAACTAGAGTTTGCTTATGAAAAACTCAAAGTTGCAGAAGCTAAATATCGCAGTATCTTTGAAAATGCTGTAGAAGGGATTTTCCAAAGTAGTCCTGATGGCAAGTATATTACAGCTAATCCAGCCTTAGCCAAAATCTACGGTTATTCATCTGCACAAGAAGTCACAGCCAACTTGACAGATATTGGACATCAATTATATGTTGACCCCAACCGTCGAGCTGAGTTTGTCCGCTTAATTGAAAAGTATGGCAGCATTTCCGAATTTGAATCCCAAATTTATCGCCAAGACGGAAGCATTGTCTGGATTTCCGAAAAAGCCTACGCAGTTCGTGACGAACAAGGAAAACTACTTTACTACGAAGGATTGACGGAAGATATCACCAAGCGCAAGCAAGCAGAGGAAGCACTAAGAGTATTTTTTCATGCAGTTTCCCACGACTTACGCAACCCAGTACTGGGAACTTTAATGGTACTCAAGAACTTGCTAGCAAACCCAGACAGCAAAATCACAATTTCTCGGTCAATTTTAGAACGGATGGTTAAAAGTAGCGATCGCCAACTCAATTTAATTAATTCCTTGCTAGAAGCTCATATCAGTGAAGTCCAAGGCGTAGTATTACAACAGCAACCCGTGCAATTATATACAGTTGTCGAAGCAGCGATCGCAGATTTAGAACCGATGCTAGCAGAAAATCAAGCAACGCTGACAAATTTAGTTACCGCAGATTTACCCTTTATTAACGCTGACCCTACGCAACTATGGCGAGTCTTTTCTAACTTAATTGCCAACGCGATTAAACACAATCCCCCTGGTTTACTCTTAACAATCAACGCCACAGCTAAAGAAGACAAAATTTATTGCACTGTCAGTGATAACGGTGTGGGAATCAGTCAACAACAGAGCGAAAGACTTTTTGACCTTTATTACCGAGGTACTAACACCCGCAATTCTGTCAGCTTGGGCTTGGGATTATATCTCTGTAAGCAAATCATCCAAGCCCACGGTGGTGAAATTGGTGTAACTAGCGCATTGTCAGCAGGTGCGACATTTTGGTTTACATTACCGATAGTTAATGGGCATGGGGCATAGGGCATTGGCATAGGGCATTGGACAAGAAAGAAAAATTTGGCGTTGCTGAATCAAGGGATGAAATTGCACTTATTGAAATTTAAAACTCCTTATCCTCTCTGCGTCTTTGCGCCTCTGCGTGAGATAAATCATCCCGCATTTATGCAACGCCAAAAATTTTAATCTTGTCTCATAAGTTTCATTTTTATCGCGATCCCGATTGTTGTTCAGCGCAAATGGGTTAGCGTTGTCCTAGTTGATGCGGCTTAAAGCTCAAGCCGATTAGAGGGAAGCCGTCGCTTTTGAAATAAACTTGTCATATAAATTCCGCTAATTAGCAATCCCAGTAAACCCAGTCCATTAATAACCGGGAAAATACCATCCAATCCAAAAGTTTCTAGGGTATGTAGATGGATGAGAAAACCAGCTAATTCTCGCTGATGGAAAGCTTTAGCAATGGGAAAAGTCATACCAGTTATAACTGTTAGCAATAACGGTAGCGCACAAACAATTGCTAACCAACGATGATATTTGCGAAAAAAGCGACTCATAATAGCTCCAATATTAATTTAGATGGGGGCAGAGTTCCTGACAAAGGTGCTAACCCCCTACCCTTTTCTTGGCTTAGACTATCTGTTTCCCGCAGGCTCTGGGCGATCGCCTTCACTGGGAGGATGGGGAGGAACACCCAACGCATCTTTTAATTTTTGTTCAGTTACGCCTAGCTTTGCTGCTGCTGCTTTAAAATCAGGGCGAGGTGGGCGCTGACTTCTGTCACCTGGCGCGGGAGGATTAGCCGGAACACCCAACGCATCTTTTAATTTTTGTTCAGTTACACCCAACTTCGCCGCCGCTGCTTTAAAATCGGGATGGGGCGGATGTTGGCGATCGCCTTCGCCGGGAGGATTAGCCGGAACACCCAACGCATCCTTTAACTTTTGTTCAGTCACACCCAGCTTTGCCGCCGCTGCTTTAAAATCAGGGCGAGGTGGTCTTTGATTGCGATACTCCGAAGGAGTCGCTCCGCGAACGCCTTGTGCGGGAGGATTAGCCGGAACACCCAACGCATCCTTTAATTGCTGTTCAGTTACACCCAGCTTCGCCGCCGCTGCTGCAAAATCGGGGTGATGTGGTCGTCGCTGCTGTCCGTCTTGTGGTAGGTTCGGCTGTTGTGAAGCTTGGGCAATGCGATGGGATGGATTAGCAGCATTTACCTGATTCAGGGAAATCAAACCAAATGTACCAGCTAGAACCGAAATTGCTGCTACCACCACTGTTTTATTAACCTTCATAATCATCCTCCAAAAGTTAGATTGTTGATATTTCTCATTTAACCGACTCAAAATTACAGTTCGCCTTGCTACTTGATTACAGTTTTGTAATTTTTGTGCTTAGGCTATCTGAAGCCCAACATCAAAGGTTGCTGCATAGCCTTGTCCATTCTTGGTAAGCTTGAGTAACATTTGCTCGCCACCATCTTGAAAAATTCCGTCATCAGCATTTTTCAGGGTGCGTTGTCCGTTGCTGGCGTATGGTGCTTGGCTGTAGATGCGATCGCTTACCGCATCATCAAAATATAGCTGTGAGGTAAATTCGTAACCTTGTCCTGCTGTTCCATCTTTGCGGACTTTCAAGTGAATATGCACAGTTCTACCTGGATACCAACCAGGGTAAATGGTTGTAAACTGGACATTTCCCTGAGCATCGGTTACTTGATAGCCGCGCAGAAACTTTTTCCCCACAGTAGTAAAACTACGATCTGTCACGTCTGAATAAACACCCGATGCATCACAGTGCCAAATATCCACGATCGCACCTGCTAAAGGTGTGCAACCATTACTACCAACCTGAGAAACGTGCAGCGTCAGTTGCAGTGGTACACCTTCTTTCACCGAACCATCTGCCGGATCGGCGCGGATATCGGAACGGTTAAGCTTTTCGTCTACAAAATACGGCCCTTCAGTTTGCTGTGGACTGACGACACAGGCGGGTAATGTAGCAGACTTTACCGCCGATGCTGGTTTAGAGAAAGACTTTCTCGGTATGCATCCCACCACAAATATTGCCGTGGTGGCGGCTCTAAATAAAGTCAATGCTTCTCTTCGGCTCAAAATTCTACCCAAAGGGTGATTTTTATTGGTCATGTTGTATATTTAATTATTTCTAATTGACGTACCACTAACGGAAGAACAAACCGCAGAGGACGCAGCGAAAAGTCGAGCCAGTGCGTTCCTGAGCCACCCCCGTGCGGGGGTTCCCCCCGTTGAGAGGAGTGGCGTGTCGCCTTGCGTCGGAAAGCATCTGGCGTCGGAGATAAGGCTTCCTTAGATCTGAACTTTTCAAGACAGAAGACGCAGAGGAATAAGATTGTTTTGTAAAGCGGCACAAAATTCTCTTCATGTCTTATTTCTTCGCGTACTTGGCGTACTTCGCGGTTCGTTTTTTCCGAATAGCAAATTACACTTAACGATTATTCGGTCTTTCCACATTGGGATTTATTTGCTGAGAATGAGGTTGGGGAAGACGTTTTTTCTGTTGTGGACGGGGTTGGCGATGTTTTACCTGTGGTTTAGCTTGTGGTTTTTCATTCGGTCTAGCCTGTTGTTGTAGCTGATGTTGTTGCTGTTGTGCAATCTGTGGATTCTGATGGGGAGGAACTTCAGCATTTGCTTGATTGGGTGAAACAAAACCGAATGTTACAATTACAAAAGGAATCGCTAGCACAGCTAACACTTGACGAATCTTCATAACAATTAACCTCGCAAATCATTGTTGCTTACATTGATGATTAACCCACCCCAAAATGACAGTTAGCCTTGTTTCTAAATTACAGTTTTGTAATTTGAGCTAACAAGTAATCAATCTAAAATGGAACAATAAGTAAGTAATGAATGCTTGTGAATGTTCTGTTTGTCGAAGATGAAGCAAAAATTGCCAACTTCGTCCGGGCTGGACTGAAGGAGCAAGGATTTATCGTAGACTACTGCGATAACGGTGATGATGGCTATCTCCGGGCATTAGATAACGAATATGATGCAATTATTCTGGATATCATGGTGCCGGGAAAAGATGGACTGTCAATTCTCAAACAATTGCGACGGGAAGGGCGCAATGCTCCCGTGATTTTGTTGACGGCGCGGAATGAATTAGACGATCGCCTCCAAGGTTTGAACTTGGGAGCCGATGATTACATTGCTAAACCGTTTTTTGTCGAAGAATTAGCGGCGCGGATTCATGCGGTTGTGCGTCGCAGTGTAGGCGATCGCCAAAATTTACTGACAGTCGGCCCAATTAAACTCGATCGCATCGCCCGCGAAGTAACTTGCAATCAACGGGGAATTGAACTTACCAGCCGGGAGTTTAATCTGCTGGAATATCTTATGCGCTCTCCGGGACGAGTTTTTACCCGTACCCAAATCCTAGAACATATTTGGGGTTACGACTTTAACCCGAATACCAATGTTGTGGATGTATGTATTCAGCGAATTCGCAAAAAAATCGACCCCATCGATGAAGCTAGTTGGATTGAAAGTATTCGCGGCGTTGGTTATCGGTTTCGCAAACCAGAACAATCGTGAAACAACTGCGATCGTTTCGCTTCCGGATTGCTCTGTTATCTGCGGCTTTGGCTGGTAGCACCTTAGTCGGGTTTGGTGCTGTTTCCTGGTTTCAAATTTACAGTGCCAAAATCAGCCGTTTGGATGCAGAACTCTTAAATCAGTTGATGCGCGCCAGTCGTCCCCCAGAACGCGATCGCTTGCATCCCCGCCCAGAATTAGTACCCTTTGGCTTGGGAACTCATAGCACAATTCCCATTGCTGTGCTGGTACTTGATAGTAATGGCAATACAGTTTATCAATCTAATGCCCTACCTGATGACATAGAGGTGAAAAGTCTGCTGGTTAAGCGTCTTCAGTTAACGCCTTTACCACCACCACCTCCTAGAGAACGACGGCTAAACCCATCCGTAGAACCACCACCTTTTCGCCTCCTTCCACCACAATTTGTGACTGAAAACACAGCAAAAGCAACTTGGCGAATTGGTGCAGCTAAATTTCCTAATAGTCAGGTAGCGATCGCAGTTAGCTTGCAATCTGTTAATCAAGAGATGGCTAGCATTGGCAATATCTTTCTCGTTTCCATTCCCATAGCCTTGCTACTGGTTGCGGTGGGCGCATGGTTAATTTCTGGCGGTGCGTTGCGTCCCATCGGTCAATTAACGGGTGTGATTCAACAGGTGACAGTCAAAGGGCTAGATCAGCGCATTCCCATTGGAACAACGGATGTTGAGTTTGTGGAATTGATTGAGGTGTTTAACCAAATGCTCTCACGCCTAGAACGCAGTTTTACCCAAGCTTCCCGCTTCAGTGCTGATGCTGCTCACGAACTGAAAACACCCCTAACTATTCTCCAAGGCGAACTGGAAAGAACTTTACAACAGGTTGACCCTGGAAGTGAAGTGCAACAGCGTCTGAGTAATTTGTTGGATGAAGTGCGCCGTCTCAGTGGAATTATGCGCAAACTCTTACTGCTGTCTCTAGCAGATGCGGGACAAATGAGTTTGTATCTGGTTGCGGTGGATATGTCACAGTTGCTGATGGAAATGGTTGAGGATATAGAACTATTGGCTCCTCATTTAAGTGTAAAAAATCACATTCCTGCTGGATTGAAGGTACAAGGCGATCGCGATTTACTCATGCAAGTTTTGCAAAATCTCTTGAGTAATGCCATCAAATATAATCTTGCTAACGGCTGGATTGAGATTCAAGCTCAACAAAGGCAAAATACTCTCCACATTACCATTGCCAATGCATCTAAAGATATTCCGGTGAGCGATCGCGATCGCCTGTTTGACCGCTTTTATCGCGGCGATCCGGCGCGTACCCGCCAAGTCGAAGGAATTGGACTCGGACTCAGCCTCGCCCGGGAAATTGCTCGCGCCCACCGTGGCGAACTCACCCTGAATTCCACATCTGACGGTCAAACAGCCTTCACCTTGATATTACCGATAACTCATGCTCCAGAGGTAACACGATCTGGGCATTGACGAATAGGTATTTGGATCAAAATTTCAGTACCTCGATTGGGCGTTGAAACACAATTCAACTTTCCCCCATGTTTTTCTGTAATGAGTTGATAACTGATAGACATTCCCATTCCGGTACCACTACCAATAGCTTTAGTAGTAAAGAATGGATTAAACATTTGTTTTTGCACCTCATCAGTCATGCCTATGCCATTATCTGCGATCGCAATTTCAATCCAATCATTATCTATGACTGCGGTACGAATGATAATTTGATGAGGATTTGCTTGTATTTCCGCCAAAGAAAGTGTCTTATTTTTTTCTTCTATGGCATCAATGGCATTTGTAAAAATGTTCATAAATACCTGATTTAATTGTCCGGCATAACATTCTATTAAAGGTAATTTGCTATAGATTCTGCTAATTTCAATACTTGGGCTTTTTGCTTTTTCTTTGAGACGATGCTGTAAAATTAATAGCGTACTTTCGATACCTTCATGAATATCAACTTCCTTAAAATCAGCTTCATCCATGCGGGAGAAATTTCGTAAAGATAAAACAATTTCCCGAATACGTTGAGTACCCATTTTCATAGATTTAAGAGTTTTTGGTAAATCTGTCTGGATAAACTCTAAATCAAGCTCATGCAACAAGTTTTGAATTTGTGACTCATTTAAATTTTGTTGTTGATAAAAGCTAATCAAATACAATAAATCTTCGGTATATTGTTCTACATGGGTAATATTGCCGTGGATAAAATTGACGGGGTTGTTAATTTCGTGTGCTACTCCAGCTACCAATTGTCCCAAGCTCGACATTTTTTCTGATTGGAGCATTTGGATTTGGGTGCGTTTGAGTTCTTGAAGAGTGTTTTCTAAATCTTCTGCTTGCTTGCGAAGTTGGGTTTCCATTTGTTTGCGATCGCTCATATCTCTGGCGACAACAACCACAGTATCTTCTCCCATCACAGCTATACTGGCTTCAAACCAAACTTCTCGCTCGCCTATGGGTAAGCTATATTCTGCCTTCACAGTTTTTTTGGTGGCGATCGCCTGTAGAACGCAATCAAGAAAATAATCGGCAAAGGCAGACGGTAACACTTCATGCATAGTTTTGCCCACCATTTCTGCCGGGGGTTTATATAATGAAGGCGCACTACTAGGTGCGATTTTTAAGTATCTACCCTCAGTGTTGAGAACAAGAATGACATCTTCTATAGCATTAAATAATGCCAGTAATTCTGTTTGAGAACTATAAAGAGAATCATGTTCTTTTTGGGTGATAATAGCTTGATATTTATGATTAATTTCTGCTACCTGCTGCTTTAATTGCGCATTTTCGATTCGCAGCCAAGCGACTTCGTCATTTCTTGCTTCTTTTGCCAAGATATCACCTCTTTTTTATTGCTTAACAGGTATTTGAATTATCAACTCAGTACCTTTTCCTAGAAAGGAATTGCACTCTAGCAAACCAGCGTGTTTATCTACTATTATTTGACGAGCGATCGCCTATCATAACCCCGTACCTTACTTACTTATTTAATAGTAAATAAATTGTCAAAAATTCTTTGTTTTATTGCTTCAATCATGCCTATACCATTATCAGCAATGGTAATTTTCACTTGCTTATCTTCTAGTGAAGTTTTAATCGTGTTCACGTTGGGATTGGCTTTAATTTCTGCAAAAAGCCGTCCATCATTTGCTTCTTATAAGGATTTTTCAGCAGTTTCATCACTACAGGTTTGTCGTCAATCTCTCGGTATCCGCGATAAGCCAGAGTTCTCGAGCCGTTGTAGAGTTCTTCGTTAAATTGATATCCAGGAATTCTCAACATACCACTAAATCCTTAAGCCATTAGGATTTAGTATTCCCAGATATATGTTATCGAGTAACAGCAGCCAACATTTACACGGGAATTTCAATAAAAAATTCTGTACCCTCGCCCAAAACAGAGTTGCAGGTTAATTTTCCCCCGTGGGTTTCTTCAACTATTTGCCGCGCGATCGCCAATCCTAAGCCTGTGCCTTTACCTACAGATTTTGTAGTAAATAAATGGTCAAATATCTTTTGTTTAACTTCTTCATTCATCCCTTGACCATTATCAGCAATAGTAATCTTTACTTGCTTATCTTGGAATGATGTTTTAATTGTAATCTGGTTGACATTTGCTTGAACTTCTACAAAACTCTGCCCATTATTAGATTCTTCTAAAGCATCAATAGCATTTGCCAAAATGTTCATAAATACCTGATTTAATTGTCCAGGGAAGCATTCAACCTGGGGTAAATTCCCATAATCAGTAACCACCTCAATGGCGGGACGTTGTGTGTTAGCTTTCAGTCGATGTTTGAGAATTAAAATTGTACTATCGATACCTTCATGGATATTAAACGGCACTTTGTAATCTTTATCCGCCCGTGAGAAAGTGCGCAGACTCGTGCTAATATTTTTCAGGCGATCGCACGCCATGACCATTGCATCCATCATCTTCGGTAAGTCTTCTAGGATGTAATCTAGGTCTATTCCTTCGGCATGTTCAATAACTTCTTCACTGGGATTTGGTAGATTTATTTGATATAATTTCAGGTGTTCACTAATATCAGCAATTGTCGGTTTAGCTTGTTGGAGACTGGCATAAATAAAACCGAGAGGATTGTTCATTTCATGGGCTACACCTGCGACTAAATTACCCAAAGCTGACATTTTTTCACTTTGGACAATTTGTAGTTGGACTTGTTGTAAATCTTCTAGCGCTTGTTGTACTCTTTGATAAAGTTGCGCATTTTCTAAAGAAATGGCTGCTTGGGAGGAAAGGAGGTTAATGACTTGCAAGCGTTCTTGGGTAAATACTCCGCTTGTGAGTTTATTTTCTAGGTAGAGAATACCCAGCAAATGCCCTTGGTTAATAATTGGTGTGCATAATATACTTTTTGGTTGATGTGTAAGCACATATTCGCTAATTAGCCCACGAATATCTGTTTGACAATTATCTATAACAATAGATAATTGGGTATTCTTGACGTAATTGATAATTTTTCTGGGGACATCTCGACAAGTATCTAGTAATTGTAAGTCAAGGTTTGTTTGGATTTCACCTTGAGAATTAATAGAGGTAATTGCTCGAATTTGCCATGTATCTTCTTGCGGGAGAATCAAAACAGATTTTTTTGCACCGGAGTTTTCTAAGATAATTTTGGTGAGACTGGTGAGGAGTTGATCTAATTCGATACTGCTAGAAATAGTTTGAGCGGCTTTGAGTACGCTTGTAAAATCTAGGATTCCACAAATATCGGTGCTACTAGGAGTAGAACTATGAGCAGACGAAGATGTTTTAGGGAAAGCTATGGTGGAAATTGTTTCCCAAGGATTGAGGTTGATTCGTCGTTGTAGCAGGATCGGTTTTAGTAGTTGGGGATAACGTTTTTCTAAATCGTCGGTTTTGACTGGACTACCCCAACGGGAATAGCAATAGTAGGCTTGTTGCATATATCCGGCGGCGACTGTTTCTTTTTCCCAGTCAAGGTAAAATTTAGCCGCAAGTTCGTTGGCTAAAGCCTCTTCTTGAGTGTAACCGTTGCTTTTGGCAAGAGAAATAGCCCGATCGTAGCAATCTCCGGCTTCATAGTTTCTGCCTAAGACTCGATATTTTTCTGCATTTACCAAATTGAATTTATGTAAATAATTCATTGGCGCATGATTAGCCCAAACTTCCATTTTTTCCTGATTAGTTTGGATTTTTTCGAGAATAGCTTCTTGCTCAGAAAGTGAAACCCCAGGATACAACGCTAATCGTACTAAAGAATCGTAAAAATAGAACAGCGGCACAACAACTAATCCAGTAACTCCTCCTAAAGACTGTTCTGCCATTTCGGCATTATTTAATGCCAGTTCATAATTATTGAATAAATAACTGATGAAGAGTTTATTTACGAAAAGGTGATTTATTGTATATAAATCGTTGGCTTTTTGATGTATACCCAGCATTTTGTTTTCATCATAAGCTGTGCCAATCAAATCATATAAATGCTCAGATTTACCCTGGAGATTTAAAACACTCTGGTAATAAATTGAATTCCAATAGAAAGCGACTTGTTGCTTGATTTTTCTCAAAGATTCAACATAAACAGTAAAGTCTTTTTCCAGGTTTTCTAGTTCCTTACCTAACCAAAAAGAATGAACTGGATAAATATAAGCACAATAACCAGCATATTCGAGGTCGCCTGTTTCTATTCCTGTCGAATAACCGTCAATCGCAGGTGATAATGTTTCTTGAATATGCTGTTGCCAATGGGCTATATGAGCATTAACAACAGTCAATATTTTCGCTTTTAGATCTGAGGAATTAAATTTAGATAATATACCCAAAGCCAATTTTCCAAATTCACAGCCAGCGTTAATATCACCGAAGGCTCCACAAAGCAGCAATCCATACAAACTATAACCATAGGCAGAAACGGGCGTATTTCCGCATTTAATCGATAACTGAACCATTGCAAAAGTGATTAAGGGAACCATCACCGGGTCAATTTGAAAAGCAGCAGGTAGGACTCGCATTAAAATTTTCATTGCTGCGATATTTTCGGGTTTTGTCATTATCGGTAAATGAACTAAGTCAGCGATGGATTTACCTTGTAAATTCTCAATAACTTGTTGCAAACCTTGCTGAATATCCAAATTTGTTGGTTGTTCGGGAAAATTAATGCCTAATTGTTGGAGAATTGAACGGGCAATTTGGATTCCTTCTATTTGTTTGCTTTGAACAATGCAAGCAGTAATCTGAATTTCGTAAACAGGTACTTTATCTAGTAATGTTTTAGCATTTTGCAGAATAATTTCTGTATAATGTTGCATCTGCTCAAAATCGCCACTTAAGTAAGCAGATTCAGCAACTAAATCATGCAATTCCAATGTTAATTGGTATTGGTTTTTCCAGCTATCTGCGCTGAGGAATTCTAACCCAATCAGAGAATATTCCACAGCCGCAGTATAAGCAGTAGCAGCTTTGGCTTTTTTCCCAGCAATGAGATTTAATTGTGCTAATTGACTTCGTTCTTGGCTATCATCAATTAATACCCTACCAATATTTAACTGATTGACAATATCAAAAATATGTTCTCCTTGTTTAGCTGGGGAAATGCTTTGTAAAAGAGAACGCCCAATTTGCAAATGTGTCTTTTGTCTGTCTGCTTCCAGAATCAGAGAATAAGCTGCTTGTTGGATGCGATCGTGCAAAAATTTATACTTCGCGATGTGGCGATCGCTAATTTTCAGTTGGGTTTGTTCCTCAGCATCTTGATAAAACTTATAAACCGTACTTTGGGGCAAAACAAAATCTAACTGCAAAGCTTTCCACAAAGATGCAGCCGTTTCTACCGGAGATAATTGGCAAACAATCGCTAATGTTTCTAAATCAAAGGAATTGCCAATACAAGCAGCATATTTTAATACCTGTTGAGTCGATGCTGGTAATTTTCGTAATTGCAATACCATAAACTCCACAACATCGGAGGTGAGTGTTTGCTGATTGATTTGAGCAATATCACATTCCCAGCATCTTTCTCGCCAATTGAAATTAATTAATTCATCTTCATGTAATGACTTGAGAAATTGCGTAGCAAAAAAAGGATTACCTTGAGTTTTGCGGTAAATCAATTGTGAAAGCGGAACTGCCAAATCTTCGGCACACTTTAAGGTTTCAACTACAAGTTGATTTAAATTTAATTGACTCAGGGGTTGTAGGGTCAGTGTATTGACAATCGCCCCGACTTTGCTAATTCCATCTAATGTAATCATCAAAGGATGAGCGGTCGATACCTCATTATCTCGATATGCACCAATTAATAGTAAATATCCTTGATTTGTTTCCGCTATTAATAATTGAATTAACTTCAATGAAACCAAATCAGCCCATTGTAAATCATCTAAAAATATTACCAACGGATGCTCTTGGCTGGTAAATACTTGCAAAAATTTCTGAAATAATAAATTAAATCGATTCTGAGCCGCCGTACCAGATAATTCTGTTGCAGGTGGTTGTTGACCAATAATTTTTTCTAATTCGGGAATGACATCAATAATAACCTGTCCATCGTTCCCTAATGCTTGAATAATTTTACTTTTCCATTGGTGGATTTGCGCATCACTTTCGGCGAGTAATTGCCCCATCAAATCCCGAAATGCTTGGACAAATGCGGAAAAAGGAATATTCCGATTAAACTGGTCAAATTTGCCTTTAATAAAATATCCCCGTTGTTTAACAATGGGTTTATGAACTTCGTTAACTACCACAGTTTTACCAATACCAGAAAACCCTGCAACTAACATGAGTTCGCTATTCCCCTGGGAAACCCTGTCAAATGCTGCTAATAGTTGCTGAACTTCCGTTTCTCTACCATATAATTTTTCGGGAATGAGAAAGCGATCGCAAATATCTCGCTGAGCAATTTCAAAATAATTAATTTCACCAGTTTCTGCGATTTGCTCTAAACATTTTTCTAAATCATGCTTTAAACCTAATGCAGTCTGATAGCGTTCTTCGGCATTTTTCGCCATTAATTTTTGCACGATATCATCCAAAACTCGCGGAATATCTGACCTATTAACTGAAGGAGGTATTTTTGCAATGTGACTATGTACCAACTCCATCAGATCAGTTGATTGAAATGGTAATTGACCAGTCAATAATTCATAAAAAGTTACACCTAAAGAATAAAAATCAGTGCGATAGTCAATTACCCGATTCATTCTCCCTGTTTGTTCGGGTGATAGATAAGATAATGTTCCTTCCAAAACTTGCGGATTTTTCAGGGATTGGGTTTCTCTTGGTAGTAAGGAAGCAATACTAAAGTCAATTAATTTAACTTGTTTGGTTTCAGGATTAATTAGAATATTGGCGGGTTTAATATCCTTATGAATAATTCTATGACGATAGAGAAAATCTAAAGTATTGCACAGAGAGATAGCAATTGGTAAAAATTCCTGTAAATGCGTTAGATGTAAAGTCTCTTGGGTGAAATAATCCTTAAGGGAAATTCCCCCAAAGTCTTCCATTACCAATATATAACCATTGTCGTAAGCTTCTAAGCTATGGGTTTGGATGATTCCGCTGAAGTTAAGATTTTTCGCAATGGTATATTGATTACGAAATTGCACCACTTCCCGAAAGCTGGGATAAGGATTTTTCAGCAGTTTGATGACTACTCTTAAGGAATCTTGTTCTCGGATTGCTCGATAGACGATTGTTTTGGAACCATCATAAATGATTTCTTTGACCTGATATCCGGGAATACTAACTTGAGTGCTAATCATACTCATTGTCTATTTGCGAGTTTCGCACTTAGTATTCCCAAATACGCATGACTATTTAGCAGCCGAGTAAAATATTTACATCGGCATCTCGATGATCAATCTTGGGTAAAACCACAGGTAATAAGGTAAATAAGGAAGCAACATTAAATGAGAAAAAGCAAATATCAGAAGTTAATCAGTCTTCAGAGTATCACAACCTTAATAGCTGCGATTGCAACCGTAATTGTACTGATTGGAGGGACAATTGAACTTGCTTCTGCGTCACAACCCAATGCTAAATCAGACATTGAACAATTGGCTGTTTGCTACGCTTTGGGAACTGATGCGATTGGGCGAGGAGATATCCAAGTCGGAAAGAATATTTATCAAGACTGCTTTACAACAGATGCAAAAATTACGGCGATTTTCCCTGATGGAGTCACCACCGCGACACGTTTCGGGACAAATGACTGGGCGGATTTTGTTGCTTCCGTATTCCAAGGAAACGGCTATGTAGCTACACAGCACTTGATGGGTACATTCAACATCACTATTAACGGTAATACTGCAACGATGACTTCCTATCTAAATGCGACCCACAAACGTTCGGATACTAGCATTGATATTGCTAATGGTACTTATGAAGATGACGTTATCCAACAAAATGGGCGTTGGAAAATTCGCCGTCGCACACTTAAACTCATCACATTTCTGAACCTTGTTTCTCCTCCTAGTAATCCGGGTTTAAGAATGCCTGCTCAGTAAGTTAATATTTATTGTCAGTAATGGGAATAGTGATACTAAATTCTGTACCTAATCCCAATACTGACTCACAAGTCAAACTACCCCTATGCTTTTCTGTGATAATTTGGCGGGCTATAGCCAATCCTAAACCTGTACCTTTGCCTACTGCTTTGGTAGTAAATAAATGGTCAAATATTTTCTGTTTGACTTCTTCACTCATACCTTGAGCATTGTCAGCAATGGCAATTTTTACCAAATTATCTTCTCTAGAAGTGGTAATTATAATTTTATTGGGATTGGCGGAAATTTCTGCATAACTGTGCCCAGTATTTGCTTCTTCTAAAGCATCAATAGCATTTGCCAAGATGTTCATAAATACCTGGTTTAATTGTCCCGGGAAGCATTCAATTGCAGGTAAATCACCGTAATTGGTAAGAACTTCAATCGCTGGACGTTGTTCATTAGCTTTCAGGCGATGTTTGAGAATTAAAATTGTGCTGTCAATACCTTGATGAATATTAAAAGGTACTTTGTAATCTTTATCAGCCCGTGAGAAAATGCGCAGACTCATGCTGATGTTTTTCAGTCGATCGCACGCCATTGTCATAGAATTAATTATCTTTGGTAAGTCTTCTAAGCTGTATTCTAAGTCAATTGCTTCGGCGTGTTCTGTGATTTCCTCGGCGGGATTGGGAAAGCTTTCTTGATAGAGTTTTAGGTGTTCGGTAATATCAGCAATCGTGGGTTGAGCTTGTTTGAGACTAGCAGCAATAAAACCCAGAGGATTATTCATCTCGTGGGCTACACCAGCAACTAAGTTACCGAGTGCAGACATTTTCTCACTTTGGACAATTTGGACTTGTGCTTGTTGTAAATCTTGTAATGCTTGTTGTGCTTGTTGATAAAGTTGAGCATTTTCTAGAGATATGGCTGCTTGCGAAGAAAGTAAGTTAATTACTTGCAATCTTTCTTGAGTAAAAACTCCAGCAGTTATTTTATTCTCCAAATATAAAATTCCCACTAAATTACCTTGCTTGATAATTGGTGTGCATAATACACTTTTGGGTTGGTTTGTGAGGATATATTCGCTAATTATTTCCGGAATATCTGTTTGACAATTATCTATGGCAACAGTTTTTTGGGTATTTTTGACGTAATTAATAATTTTTCTGGGAATTAATCTACAAGTATCAATTGATTCCTGAATATTTATGATTTTTTCATATCTATCTGGGCTTTCGTGGTTAATAAAAACAACTGCTCGTACTTGCCAAATATTTGCTTGCGGCAGAATTAAGACAGCTTTTTTAGCCCCAGAGTTTTCCAGGATGATTTGAGTTAAGTTAATAATTAGTTCATCTAATTTGATACTACTAGAAATCGCTTGCGCACCTTTGATCGCAGAAGTCAAATCAAGCAAATCAGAAACACTCTTGCTATCTGTGCTGGAAGTCCAAGTTGATTTTAAAGTCTTACTACTGGTAATAGTTGCAATTGTTTCTAAAGGATTGAGTTTGATGTGTCTTGGTTGCAAGATGGGTTCTAGCAATTGCGGATAGCGTTTTTCTAAATCATCGGTTTTAGCTTTTGCTCCCCAGCGAGCGTAGCAGTAGTAAGCTTCTAACATATATACTTGGGCGACTTTTTCTTTGCCCCATTCGAGGTAAAATTTGGCTGTCAGTTCATTGCTGAGTGCTTCTTCATGAATGTATTCGTTGGCTTTTGCTCCAGCAATTGCTTGTTCATAAAGTTGTATAGCGTCAATTTTTTCTCCCAAAACTCGACATTTTTCGGCTGAAACTAAATCAACTTTATGTTGGTGATTCATGGGGGCGTATTGTGCCCAACTTTTGAGTTTTGCGAGATTTTCTGTAACGCGAGATAATAAAGCTTCTTGCTCAGTCAATGACGTATCTGAGTACAAAGCGAGGCGAGTCAAAGATTCATAAAAATAAAAATTAGGTATCAATACTAATCCAGTTATACTCGCCAAGTATTTCTCAACTATTGCGGCATTTTCTAATGCTTGTTTGTAGTCATAAAACAAATTACATAGCAGCAATTTACAGAAATGTACCTGACAAATTATACTGACTTGATTGGCAGCATAATGTAACGGTAACATTTTCGTTTCATCATAACTTTCTCCAATCAAATAACGAGGATTATCCACCATTCCCAACAAATTCAATACCGATTGATGATAAATATTATTAAAATTTACATAGGTGGTTTGCTTAAGTTGGAATATGACTTTACCATAGTTGCCTATGGTGCTTTCTAAATCGTGCAACTCTTGCCCACTTAAGTAAGCATATCTACTAAAAACATAAGCGGACATGGCTGCATATTCAATATCACCATGTTCTAACCCACAAGTGTAGGCTTCTAAAAGAGGATTTAATGTTTCTCGGAGATGGTCTTTCCAATGTCTAATAAAACAATTAACAGCAAATAAAGTTTTAGATTTCAGTTTGACAGCATTCAATTTTTCAATTAAATCTAATGCCACTTGCCCTAATTCATAAGCTGTATTAATATCTCCGAGAGCCGCAAAAATTATCAGTCCATAGGTTGCATAGGCATAGGTAGATTCTGGAGCATTGCCATAGATAATAGAAAGTTGAACCTGTTTAATGACAATTAACCTAAACAAAAATGGCGCTGCTTGGTAAGCAGTAGAAATAATGCTGGATAAAATTTGCATTGCTGCTAATATTGTCTCATCTTCCATTTCTGGCAGTGTCAATAAATCAGCCACAGATTTATCTGCTAGTAGCAAGCTGGTCTGCTCCATTGCTTGTACAATATCTTGTTGATTCGGCTGGTCTGGAAGCTCTACACCTAGTCTATGCAATACTAATAGAGCAGTTTGTAAGGCTTCTAAGTGGTTACTTTTTGCCATACAAGCTTGAATTTTGGTATTATAAACATGCACCTGTTCTAAAAAACTTCTAGAATTTTGCAGGACAATATTTGCATATTCTTCCATATTTTCAAAGTCGCCGCTGAGATAGCTAGCTTCTGCGATCGCTGTGTTTAATGCTAGAGTTAATTCATATTGGTTTTGCCAACTTTCAGCAGGTAGAAGTTGCCAGCCTGTTTGTAAATATTCAACTGCGGCGATATAAGCAGTTGCAGCTTTTGCTTTTATCCCTGTCAGCAGATTTAATTTGGCTAGTTGGGAGATTTCCACTGGCTCAATAATCAGTGCTTTGCCAATATTTAACTGATTGACAATTTCAAAAATTCTTTCTTCCTTTTCGATGTCTGGTGTACTGTGAAGCCAGAGTTTTCCGATGTGCAGATGGGTTGATTGTCTTTGTGCTTCGGGAATCAAAGCATAAGCAGCTTGTTGCACGCGATCGTGTAAGAATTTATAGGTAAAAATCCCCTGATTTTTTTTAGTAAAATCTTGATGTTTATCACCAACAAAAAATTTATATACTTCACTTTGAGGTAAAATCAATCCTGACTGCAACGCTTTCCACAAATCAGCAGATGCTTCTACCTCTGACTGTTGGGAAATAATCGCCAAAGTTGCTAAATCAAACTGATTACCAATACAAGCAGCTAACTGTAATATATTTTGAGTCGCTGTTGGTAGTCGGCGCAATTGAAAACTCATAAAAGCGACAACATCATCTGTAACCGCTTGCTGAACTACTTGTGTAATATCACATTCCCAACATCCTAAATCAAAGTTAAATTGAATCAGTTTATCTTGATGTAAGGCTTTGAGAAACTGAGTAGCAAAAAAGGGATTACCTTGAGTTTTCTGAAATACCAGTTTAGAAAGATTCCAGGCTAAATTTTCATGACATTTGAGAGTATCAGCAACTAATTTATTGATTTGGATTTCATTGAGTGGTGCTAAAGTAATTGTATTAACCTTGGCTTTGGTTTTGCTAATTTCGCTCAAAGTCAACATCAATGGATGGGCTGGGTTCACTTCATGATCGCGATAAGCACCCATTAACAAAAGATGCTCTGTATCAGCCATTAATAACTGCATTAACTTCAGCGATGCTGAATCTGCCCATTGTAAATCATCTAAAAATATAACTAATGGGTGTTCGCTACTAGTAAAAACTTGGGTAAATTTTTGGAATAATAAATTAAATCTATTTTGTGCCGCCGTACCTGATAATTCGGGTACTGGTGGTTGTTGAGCAATAATTATTTCTAATTCGGGAATGACTTCAATAATTACTTGTGCGTTATCGCCAAGTGCTGCTAATATCTTGCTTTTCCAAGACTGAATTTGCGGATCACTTTCGGTTAATAACTGCCCAATTAAATCTCGGAATGCTTGGAAAAAAGCACTGAAAGGAATATTCCGATTAAACTGATCAAATTTGCCTTTAATAAAATAACCGCGTTGTCTAACAATCGGTTTGTGGAGTTCGTTGACAACTGCTGTTTTACCAATACCAGAAAAACCAGCAACCAGCATCATTTCGGTTGCACCTTGGCTGACTCTGTCAAATGCTTGGAGGAGGATTTTTATATCGGCTTCTCGTCCATAAAGTTTATCGGGAATCATAAAGCGATCGCACAAATCTCTTTGAGCGATTTTAAAGTGTTCAATTTTACCAGTTGCTGTTAATTGTTCTAAGCATTTTTCTAAATCAAATTTGATTCCTAATGTACTTTGATATCTGTCTTCGGCATTTTTATCCATCAATTTCATCACAATATCAGAAAGTACTTGGGGAATGTTTTCACTTGGGATTGGCTTTGGTAATTGAGCAATATGACAATGGACTAACTCCATTGGATCATTGGACTTAAAGGGTAATTCTCCTGTGAGTAATTCATAGAAGGTGACACCTAAAGAATAGAAATCCGTCCGATAGTCAATTAAGCGATTCATCCGCCCTGTTTGTTCTGGGGAAATATAAGCCAGTGTCCCTTCTAAAAGATTGGGACTGATTAAGCTTTGTGTCTCCCTTGGTAGTAGAGATGCAATACTAAAGTCAATTAATTTAACTTGCTTGGTTTGGGGATTAATCAAAATATTGCTGGGTTTAATGTCTTTATGAATGATGCGATCGCGGTAAAGTATATCTAAGATGTTGCACAGCGCGATCGCTACTTGTAAAAACTCCTCTAAAGACGCAATATCTCCCATCTCTTTCAAGGAAATCCCCCCAAAGTCTTCCATCACCAGCATATAAGCATTTTGATACGCTTCTATGCTATAGATTTGGATGATTAAGGGATAGTGAAGATTTTTGGCAATGTTATATTGATTGCGAAATTGTACCAGTTCGTGGAAACTGGGATAAGGATTTTTCAGCAGTTTAAGTACCACTGGTTGTCGATCAGATTCTCGAACTGCTCGATAAACTAGGGTTCTGGAACCGTTGTAGAGTTCTTCCCTAACTTGATATCCGGGAATCTTGACAAGAGTGCTAACCATGCTACTAAATCCTGAGAATACTGGATTTAGTGTTCCCAGATAGGCGATGAGATTTACCAAATAACAAGACTCTTTATAGTGGAATCTCCAAGATAAACTCAGTCCCCTCACCAAGAATAGAATTGCAACTTAATTTTCCTCCATGCTTTTCTTCCACAATTTGTTTGGCGATTGCCAAGCCTAACCCTGTACCTTTATTTACTCCTTTGGTAGTAAATAATTGGTCGAAAATCCGCTGTCTTACTGCTTCACTCATGCCTGTACCATTATCAGTAATGGTAATTTTCACTTGCTGAGATTCTAGTGAAGTTTTAATCCTAATGACGTTGGGATGGGCTTGAATTTCCTGATAACTCCGTCCATGATTTGCTTCTTCTAAAGCATCAATAGCGTTTGCCAAGATGTTCATAAATACCTGGTTTAATTGTCCCGGGAAGCATTCAATTGCAGGTAAATCACCGTAATTGGTAAGAACTTCAATCGCTGGACGTTGTTCATTAGCTTTTAGGCGATGTTTGAGAATTAAAATTGTACTATCAATACCTTGATGAATATTAAACGGGACTTTGTAATCTTTATCAGCCCGTGAGAAAATGCGCAGACTCATGCTGATGTTTTTCAGGCGATCGCACGCCATTGTCATAGAATTAATTATCTTTGGTAAGTCTTCTAAGCTGTATTCTAAGTCGATTGCTTCGGCGTGTTCTGTGATTTCCTCGGCGGGATTGGGAAAGCTTTCTTGATAGAGTTTTAGGTGTTCGGTAATATCAGCTATGGTGGGTTTGGCTTGTTGGAGACTAGCAGCAATAAAACCGAGAGGATTATTCATTTCATGGGCTACCCCAGCAACTAAATTACCCAGTGCAGACATTTTCTCACTTTGGACAATTTGTAATTGTGCTTGTTGCAAATCTTGTAATGCTTGTTGGGCTTTTTGATAAAGTCTGGCATTTTCTAGGGAGATTGCAGCTTGGGAAGAAAGTAGATTGATAACTTGTAGCCGTTCGCTAGTAAATACGCCTGTTGTGATTTGATTTTCTAAGTAAAGAATTCCGACTAATTTACCTTGTTTAGTAATTGGTGTGCATAATACACTTTTTGGTTGCTGCTCTAACAGATATTCTCCAATTACCCCAGGAATATCTGTTTGGCAATTATCTATGACTATTGTTTGTTGAGTATTTTTGACGTAATTAATAATTTTTTTAGGTAGATATTGACAAGTATCAAGTGATTGTGAATTTATGATGGTTTGGATTTTTTCTGGAGAATTTGACTCCTGATTAATCAAGGTAATTGCTTTCACTTTCCAAGCGCCATTCTCGGGAATAATTAAGGCGGATTTTTTCGCACCGGAATTTTCCAGGATAATTTGGGTGAGATTTGTGACGAGTTCATTTAACTCAATACTGCTAGAAATAGTTTGAGCAGCTTTTAGTACGCTTGTATAATCTAGGGCAATGGAAATGTTTGTACCAGAAGTAGAAGTATGAGTGGATGAAGCAGTCCGAGGCAAGGTAATGCTACCAATGGTTTCCCAGGGATTGAGGGTAATTTGTCGCTGTTCCAGGATGGGTTTGAGTAGTTGGGGATAGCGTTTTTCTAAGTCGTCGGTTTTGGCTTTGGCTCCCCATTTTGCATAACAATAGTAAGCTTCTTGCATATAGCCTGCGGCAACTTTTTCTTTACCCCAGTTGAGGTAGAATTTAGCTGCAAGTTCGTTAGCTAGGGCTTCTTCATAGCCATACTTATTTGTTTGAGCTTGGGTAATTGCTTCATCATAAAGTTCAATAGCCTCTGTTTTTTCTTTGTTTAACCTGGCTTTTTCTGCTTGGATGAGTAGACATTTGTGCAGGATATTTTCCGGACAAGCCTTTGCCCACAAATTTAAGCGTTCTTCCAGGGGGATGAGTGCTGAAAGATGGTGTTGACGCTCAGAATATTCGGTAGCCACTTCAGCCAGAGCGAGATGGATTAATGCCACATAAAAAACGCTGGAAGGGACTTTTGCATGACTAGCAATAGTGTTTTCAATGATGCTCAGTTGGGGGATTAAATCAGGGTATGCGGCTTTATTGTCAAATAAATAAGCATGGCGAATTTTAACAGAATATAACCAAGCTAAGTGATAGGGAGCATTGACGTATTTTTGCAAATACTGGGCTTCACTAAAACTATCATCATCAAAGGTAAACGGTGTTTTGGTCAAACCAAGAAGTTGGCGTATCGGTTGAATTACTCCGACTCGTAAAGCATCTAGGTTATCTAAGCTTTTGATCTGATCAAGAAAAGCTGCGTGGTTTTGAGCGATCGCATATAGATCATCTAAATTTTTACCGTAAGTCAGGCGATCGGAACCACTCTGCATCATCATAAAGCCTACTGTTAGCCAGTTGCCAGCTTCCATTCCATATTTGTAGGCATTGTTATAGTATGTATCTGCCTCTCGAATGGGACGACTCCAGCTATGCACATCAGCCGCAAACAGGAAATTAGTCATACCGCGCACATCAGCATTATCAAACTGTTCACAAAGCTGAACTGCTATTTCCCCAAACTGATAAGCAGTAGCGGAATCCTTAAGTACACCATTAGCAATTAAGCCATAACCGACATAGCCAAAAGGAGACATATCGCTATTACCATACTCTAATGACAGTGTGGTCATCTTGGCCAGTGCTAGTAATGCTAAGGTGCTTTGACCGTCGAGCCATGCGGCATAAAACAAAATTTGTAAAATTCGCAGTATTTCTGCAATACTGGGATCTGCCATTTTGGGGGCTTGAAGAATGGATTCAATCGGATGTTGCGCTAGAAATTGTTGAACCGTGGCGATTTCTTCATCTAGGTTAGCTTGTATCATCTGAGGCTCTGTGGGCATCACCCACCCAAGCATCTGTAAACTTTGACGTTGAATAGCGATCGCCTCAGCATTTCTTCCCTGAAGCTGGTACTGAGTCATCTGCACGCGATAAACGATCGCTTGCTCCAGGGAGGTTTGAGCATGGGTGAGTGTCTGTGCATACAGGGCTTCGGCTTGGTCAAAGTTACCACAAAGGTAAGCTGCTTCTGAACCATCACGGTGCAAACTGTACATGAGTTTATAGTTTTTGTGCCAAGCATCTTGGGATAATAAAGCCATACCAATGGTGCAATAGTCCTGAGCCGCTTGATAGGCTGCTGAAAGTTTGGCTTTTTGTCCAGCTTTTAAATTGAGATTCGCTAGTTCTTGTTTTTGCTCATTGTTAGTCATAACAGCTTGTCCCATATTCAGCTGATTCACAATGTCAAAAATGTATTCCTCTTGTTCAGACTGGGATAGCCCTTGCAACAACAATTGACCAATTTTGTAATGGTTATACTGCTTTTGTTCTTCTGGAATCAATGAGTATGCTGCTTGTTGGACGCGATCGTGTAAAAACTTGTATCTCACAGTCTGAGAAATTTCTGGAGAAGCTGCTTGAGTTTCTTCTCCGACATAAAATCTATAAACATCACTAGTAGGTACAATCAAACCCTCTTGTAAGGCTTTCCACAAATTAGATGCTGCTTCGATTTCTAATTGTTCAGAAACAATTGCCAAAGTTGCCAAATCAAACTGATTCCCAATACAAGCCGCTAACTGCAATATATTTTGAGTTGATCGCGGTAGTCTTCGCAATTGAAATGCCATAAAGTCCACAACATCATCTGTCAGTGCTTGCTGAGTTACCTGTGTAATGTCACATTCCCAACACGCCAATTCCCAGTTAAATTGAATGAGATGATCTTGATGCAATGCTTTGAGAAACTGAGTAGCAAAAAATGGATTACCTTGAGTTTTCTGAGAGACTAGTTGAGACAAATTCCCTGCTATTGTTGTTGAACATTTCAGTGTATCAGCAACTAACTGATTCACTTGCATTTGATTGAGTGGTGCTAAAGTAATCGTATGAATCGTTGCTTGTGTTTTCTCAATTTCACTCAAAGTCAACATTAATGGATGGGCGGCTTGAACTTCATTATCACGATAAGCACCAATTAAGAACAAATGACCTGTATCTGCCATTAATAGCTGCATTAAGTTCAGTGATGCTGAATCTGCCCATTGCAAATCATCTAAAAACATCACTAAGGGATGTTTTTTGCTAGTAAAGACTTGGGTAAATTTCTGAAATAATAAATTAAATCTATTTTGTGCTGCCGTTCCAGATAATTCTAAGGCTGCTGGCTGCTTACCAATAATTCGTTCTAATTCGGGGATAAATTCAATAATTACCTGTCCATTGTCCCCAACAGCATTTAAAATCTCACTCTTCCATGACTGAATTTGAGCATCGTTTTCGGTTAATAATTGCTCCATTAAATCTCGAAAGGCTTGCACAAATGCACTGAAGGGAATATTGCGTTGAAATTGGTCATATTTCCCTTTAATAAAATAACCTCTTTGCTGGACAATGGGTTTATGCACTTCATTGACAACCGCAGTTTTACCTATCCCGGAAAACCCAGCAATCAGCATCATTTCCGTTGCACCATTACTGACACGTTCAAATGCTTGTAGTAGGGTTTCTACTTCTGTTTCTCGTCCATACAGTTTGTCGGGAATAATAAAGCGATCGCACAAATCCCTTTGAGCAATTGGGAAGTCTGCAATTGTGCCAGTTTCCTTGAGTTGAAGGGCGCATTTTTCTAAATCATATTTCAATCCCAAAACACTCTGATAGCGTTCCTCAGCATTTTTCGCCATCAATTTGCTAACAATTTCTGATAATAAAGAGGGAATTTGGGGATTTATTTCATGTACAAATGTTGCCGTTTTGGCAATATGACAATGTATCAACTCCATCGCATCTTCTGACGGAAATGGTAATTGTTTTGTCAGTAATTCGTAAAAGGTTACACCCAAAGAATAAAAATCTGTACGGTAATCAATCCCGCGATTCATTCGTCCAGTTTGTTCTGGGGAAATATAGGCGAGTGTTCCTTCTAGGACATTGGGACTGATTAAAGTTTGTGTTTCTCGTGGTAGCAGCGATGCAATACTAAAGTCAATTAATTTAACTTGTTTTGTTTCTGGGTTTATCAGAATATTGGCAGGTTTAATATCTTTATGAATGATGCAATTCCGGTACAGTATGTCTAAGGTATTGCAAAGTGCGATCGCTATTTCTAAAAACTCTTGTAGAGACATTGCTTGTACAGTATCTATATAAGCAAAATCCTTGAGGGAAATTCCCCCAAAGTCTTCCATCACCAACACATAGCTATTTTGGTAAGTTTCGAGGCTGTAGGTTTGGATGATACTAGGTGAGTGGAGATTTTTAGCAATGGTGTATTGATTGCGAAACTGTACCAATTCGTGGAAACTGGGATAAGGATTTTTCAGTAGCTTAATTACCACTGGTATTTGATCAGATTCTCGAACTGCTCGATAAACTAAAGTTCTCGAACCATTGTAGAGTTCTTCCCTAACTTGATATCCGGGAATCTTGACAAGAGTGCTAACCATTCTACTAAATCCTGAATCATACTGGAATTAGTGTTCCCAGATAGGCGAATATATTTACCAAAAAACAACACTCTTTATAGTGGAATTTCTAAAATAAACTCAGTTCCCTCACCAAGAATAGAATTGCAACTTAATTTTCCCCCATGCTTTTCTTCCACAATTTGTTTGGCTATTGCCAAGCCTAATCCCGTACCTTTACTGACTCCTTTGGTAGTAAATAATTGCTCAAAAATCCGCTGTTTTACTGATTAATTCATGCCTTTACCATTATCAGTAATGGGATTTTTCACTTGTTTATCTTCTAGTGATGTTTTAATTATAATCACATTGGGATTGGCTTGAATATCGGCATAACTCCGTCCATGATTTGGTTCTTCTAAAGCATCAATAGCATTGGCTAAGATGTTCATAAATACCTGATTTAATTGTCCAGGGAAGCATTCAATTGCAGGTAAATAACCGTAATTGCTGATAACTTCAATCCCAGGACGTTGTTCATTAGCTTTGAGGCGATGTTTGAGAATTAAAATTGTACTATCGATACCTTGATGAATATTAAACGGGACTTTATAATCTTTATCTGCCCGTGAGAAGGTGCGCAGACTCGTGCTAATATTTTTCAGGCGATCGCACGCCATCGTCATCGAATCAATTATCTTGGGCAAGTCTTCTAAGGTATAATCCAAGTCAATCTCTTCGGCGTGTTCTGTGATTTCCTCACTCTTGTTAGTAAAGCTTTCTTGATAAAGTTTTAGGTGCTCGGTAATACCAGCAATGGTGGGTTTAGCTTGTTTGAGACTAGCAGCAATAAAACCCAAAGGATTATTCATTTCATGGGCTACCCCAGCAACTAAGTTACCGAGAGCAGACATTTTCTCACTTTGAACAATTTGTAATTGCGCCTGTTGTAAATCTTGTAAAGCTTGTTGGGCTTGTTGATAAAGTCGAGCATTTTCTAGGGAGATTGCAGCTTGGGAAGAAAGTAGATTGATAACTTGTAGGCGATCGCGGTAAAGTATATCTAAGATGTTGCATAAAGCGATCGCAACTTGTAAAAACTCCTCTAAAGACGCAATATCTCCCATCTCTTTGCAGGAAATCCCCCCAAAGGCTTCCATCACCAACATATAAGCATTATGATAAGCTTCTATGCTATAAATTTGGATGATTAAGGGATAGTGAAGATTTTTGGCGATGTTGTATTGATTGCGAAATTGTACCAGTTCGTGGAAACTGGGATAAGGATTTTTCAGCAGTTTAATTACCACTGGTTGTCGATCAGATTCTCGTACTGCTCGATAAACTAGGGTTCTAGAACCGTTGTAGAGTTCTTCCCTAACTTAGTATCCGGGAATACTGACAAGAGTGCTAACCATACTACTAAATCCTGAGAATGCTGGATTTAGTGTTCCCAGATAGGCGATGAGATTTACGAAATAGCAACACTATTTATAGGGGAATTTCTAGGATAAACTCAGTACCCTCACCTTCAATAGAATTGCAACTTAATTTTCCCCCATGTTTTTCTTCTACAATTTGTTTGGCGATCGCCAAGCCTAATCCTGTACCTTTATTTACTCCTTTAGTAGTAAATAAATGGTCAAATACTTTTTCTTTGACTGCTACACTCATGCCGATACCATTATCAGTAATGGTAATTTTTACTTGCTGAGATTCTAGTGATGTTTTAATTCTAATCACATTGGGATGGGCTTGAATTTCCATATAACTACGCCCATGATTTGCTTCTTCTACAGCATCAATGGCATTTGCCAAAATATTCATAAAAACCTGGTTTAATTGTCCAGGAAAGCATTCAACAGCAGGTAAATCACCGTATTTGCTAAGAACTTCAATCGCTGGACGTTGTTCGTTAGCTTTCAGGCGATGTTTGAGAATTAAAATTGTGCTATCAATGCCTTGATGGATATTAAACGGGACTTTGTAATCTTTATCTGCGCGGGAGAAAGTGCGCAGACTCGTGCTAATATTTTTGAGTCTGTCGCAGGCGACGACCATTGCATCTATAATCTTGGGTACATCTTCCAAGGTATAATCTAAATCAATTGACTCTGCATGGTCAATAATTGACTCACTCTTGTTTTGGTATGTTTGTTGATAGAGTTTCAGGTGTTCGGTAATATCAGCAATCGTGGGTTTAGCTTGTTTGAGACTAGCAGCAATAAAACCCAGAGGGTTATTCATTTCATGGGCTACACCAGCAACCAGATTACCCAATGCAGACATTTTCTCGCTTTGGACGATTTGTAATTGGGCGTTTTGCAGTTGGTTCAACGCCTGTTCTAATTCAGATGATTTTTGCTGCAAGGCAACTTCAGCTTGTTTGCGATCGCTAATATCAATTACTACCCCATCCCATACAGTTACGCCATCGGCTTGTCGCGTTGGACGAGCAGCGGATTGAATCCATTTCACGCTTTTTGAAGGTAGGATAATCCGCCATTCTTCTACAAATGGTGTCAGATTTTGGGCAGAGTCGGCGAGTGCTTGGGCTAAAGTGGGGTGATCATCAGGATGATGCAAAGCATAAAGGCTATGTATTCCTGCCATTACAGCCTCTGGTTCTAACTCATACAAGTCCAAACAGCCGGAACTCACGTAGGGTGTTGAAGTTGAACCATCAACCGCCAGACGAAATTGGTACACCATACCCGGAATATTATTCGCCAAATTTTGAAAGCGAATTTCACTCTCCTGTAAGTTCGCTAAAGATTGTGCCAACTGTTTTGCATAATTCTGGGAATTTTGATAAAGTCGGGCATTTTCTAAGGAAATTGCGGCTTGAGTGCAAAGTAAATTCAGCAGTTCAATGCGATCGCTCGTAAATGCTCCCGTCGCTAAATTGTTCTCTAAATACAGCACACCTAACAGTTTACCTTGATGCAGAATCGGCGTACACAGCACACTCTGAGGCTGTTGCCGTAAAACGTAAGGCTCTGCTAACAGCGATGGATGCACCGTCGCATCGATGATCACAATTGGTTGTAAAGTGCGTTTGACAGTGTAAACCAGACTCACAGGCAGATCTTCGCTTGCTGATAGCGGGATGGACTGCAAAACCACCGGAGGTTTTCCCACCTGAGCTACTGCTTCAATATGGAGTTGATTGTGATTGAGCAATATCAACACACATTTATCTGCGCCTGCGGTGGCGATGACGATTTCTAAAAGAGCAGTTAGCAGCTTGTCAAGTTGAATTTGGCTCGATAGGTTTTGAGAGGCTTTGAGGACTGCACTCAAATCCAGAACTGTGGATACACTACTGCTGCTGCTTCCTGATGTGGAAGTTTGAGAGATCAATCGGTTTTCATTGGCATAGACAGTTTCCGTCGGCGTGAATGCCGTAGCAGATTGTTGGAGAATAGTTGCTAACAATTCGGGATAGCGTTGTTCCAAGTCGGCAACTTTGGCTTTTGCACCCCAACGGGCATAGCCGTAGTAGGCGGCAATTAAATAATCTTTAGCGATGCGCTCTTTGCCCCAATCGAGGTAAAATTTAGCGGCGAGTTCGTTGGCGATCGCTTCTTCTTGGATGTATTCGTTTTGTTTTGCGCCGACGATCGCGCGATCGTAAAATTCTATCGCTTGGGCTTTGTTACCTTGTACTCGCTCTCGTTCTGCCTCGACTAAATCAAATTTGTGCAAAAAATTCATTGGTGCATGATCCGCCCACAGCTTGAGCTTTTGCTGGTTGTTTGCCACTCGACTTAAAATATCTTCTTGTTGCGAGTCTGGCACCGATGAGTAAATTGCTAAGTGCGCCAAAGAATCATAGAAATGGAACATTAGCGCTAATAAAGTTCCTTGGGTGGCATCTAAATACTGTGCGGCTAGCAGTGTATTTTCCCAGGCTTTTGCGGATTCGCCAAACAGATAGCACAGCATCAGTTTGTTAAAATAAAACTGGAAAATCCCAGTGCGATCGTTAGCATTATTCAGCAGCAGTAAACAAGTTTTTTCATCGCAGATTTTACCCTGAAAACTGCATGGCTCTGCCGAGGGATTTAACAAGTTGATAACTACTTGTTGAAAAATGCCTAGTAAACATACAAGATGTTCTTGCTTGAATTGCTCTAAGACATGACTGCTGGTTGCCATTTCTTTTGCCAACACAGTTAATTCCTGTCCGACCAAATATGAGTTTTGGCATTTCATGACGGCAGCATAACCCACAAATTCTAAGTTGCCACTTTCTAAGCCGCTTTGATAGCTTTCCCAGAAAATTGGCAATGTTTCTTTTATATGTACTTTGCCGTAAATTGTCGAACATCCCGCCACCAAAAAAGCCGAGGCTTTCATTTCAGGAGCATTAAAGGTTTCTGATAAATTTAAGGCTAATTTGCTAAATTGATAAGCCGACTCTATATCTTGAAATTTTTCATTTAAAAGAATACCGTAACAAGCGTAACCATAGCTAGAGAATACTGAATTGCCGTAGTTGATTGATAAGTTAACCAGTTTGCAAATCACCAATGGAAACATTTCGGGTACAGCTTGATAGATAGCAGTGCCAATACTGTTTAACATCCTAGATGCGGCCAGCCTATCCATATCTATCATCAAAGGTAAGTTAATTAACTCTGCAATATTCTTGTCTTCTAGATAACTTGCAGTTTGTATAAGTGCTTGCTGAATATCTGAAGAATCGGGCGATTCGGGTAAAGTTACTCCCACTAGTGCCAAAGCTTCTAATCCAAATTTCACAGCTTGGAGCTTATTGGCTTGGGCAATTTCCGCTTGAATTTTCACAGCAAAAACTTTCATTTTGTCAATGGAAGTTTTTGCCTGTGGGAGAACAATATTTGCAAATTGCTCCATCTGGGAAAAATCCCCGCTCAAGTAGGCGGTTTCTGTTGCTAGTTCATACAGTGCTAAGGTGAGGTCATACTGTGTTTCCCAACCAGAATCTTCTGTGCCACAATTCAATAAATAAATACCTGTGGTGGCATACTCCAAAGCTGCGGTGTAAGCTGTTGCAACTCTGGCTTTTTTTCCAGCTTGAAGATTGAGTCCAGCAAGTTGTATTTGCTGTGAACGCTCAATTATCAGAAATTTGCCAATGTTGAGTTGATTGACAATCTCCAGCAGGTTTTCTTCTGGTGCTGTGGCTTTGGTATTCTTGAGTAGCAGTTGCCCAATTTTCAGGTGTGTTGCTGGTTTTTGATCATCTGGAATCAAGAAATAGGCGGCTTGTTGGACGCGATCGTGTAAAAATTTATATGTAATTGTGATTTGTTGTCCCTCGTCTACAAATGACTCTTGTTGATAAAACTTATAAACCTCACTTTGGGGCAGAATTAACCCTTCTTGTAATGCCTTCCACAAACAAGCAGCAGTTTCTAACTCTGACAGTTGAGAAACGATTGCTAATGCCTTTAAATCAAACTTATTGCCAATACAAGCCGCTAACTGTAATATCTCTTGAGTCGATTCTGGCAATTTTTGTAATTGCCATGCCATGAATTCCACTACATCATCTGTCAGGGCTTGCTGATTGATGCGAACGATATCACATTGCCACCCGCCTGTAGCCCCGTCTTGGTAAGGGGTTGGCGAGGTAAACTCGATTAACCCATCTTGGTGTAATGCTTTGAGAAATTGTGTACTAAAAAATGGGTTGCCTTGGGTTTTTTGATAGACCAATTTTGATAGGGGAAAGGCTAATTCTTCTCTGCACGCCAGGGTATCGGCTACTAACTGATTCAATTTTAAATGACTTAATGGGTGCAAGGTAATTGTCTGAATTTTTGCCCCCTTTTTGCTCATCTCATCCAATATCAATATTAAAGGATGTGCTAGTGATACCTCATTATCTCTATAAGCTCCTATTAATAATAAATATCCCTGATGAGCTTCAGCTATTAATAATTGCAAAAGTTTTAAAGAAGCCGCATCTGCCCACTGTAAATCATCTAAGAATATGACTAAGGGATGCTCTTTAGTTGTAAAAACTTGAATAAATTTTGAGAATAATAAATTAAATCTATTTTGGGCAGCAGTTCCTGATAGTTCTGGTGCTGATGGTTGTTGACCAATAATTAGTTCTAATTCGGGAATAACTTCGATGATTACCTGTCCGCTTTCACCTAGTTCGCCCAGGATTTTATCTTTCCATTGGGCAATTTGGCGATCGCTCTGGGTTAAAATCTGTTCCATTAAGTTGCGAAAGGCTTGCACAAAGGCATTTAAGGGAATATTCCGATTAAATTGGTCAAATTTGCCTTTGATAAAATATCCCCGTTGTCTGACAATCGGTTTGTGGATTTCGTTGACGACAGCGGTTTTACCAATTCCAGAGAACCCTGCAACTAACATCAGTTCGCTGTTTCCCAGCGCCACCCGCTCAAAGGAGTTTAGTAGTTCTTGGACTTCGTTTTCTCTACCATACAATTTTTCGGGAATGATAAAGCGATCGCTGAGATCTCTTTCACCGATGCTAAAAGGCGCAATTGTTCCTGTTTCTCGTAATTGCACCAAGCATTTTTCTAAATCAAATTTCAGTCCCAAAGCACTCTGATAGCGTTCTTCGGCCTTTTTCGCCATCAATTTCAGTACAATATCTCCAAGGACTTGGGGAATTTTTTCGTTTGTGAATTTATCTGGCATTTTCGCCAGATGACAATGTACCAATTCCATCGGCTCGTGGGTATTGAAAGGTAATTGTCCAGTTAGCAGTTCATAAAGAGTCACACCAAACGAGTAGAAGTCACTGCGGTAGTCAATACCCCGATTCATTCTTCCTGTTTGTTCTGGCGACAGATAGCCTAATGTTCCTTCTAATCCATTGGGATTTCTAATTTCTTGGGTTTCTTTGGTGAGTAGGGAAGCAATACTAAAATCAATTAGCTTAACTTGCTTAGTTTCGGGATGAATCAGAATATTGGCAGGTTTAATGTCTTTGTGAATTACACGATTTTGATAGAGAGCGTGAAAAATATCTGTCAGTTGTAACGCGATTTCCAATATTTCTATCACCGAAAGTAATTGCTGTTGGGCATATTGCTTCAAGGAAATACCGCCAAAATCCTGCATTACTAAAGCGTAACTGTTGCGGTATGGTTCTAAGCCCAAGAAACGGACAATTCCCGGAATGTCTAAGTTTTGAGCAATGGTGTATTGATTGCGAAACTGCAACAGTTCAGAGAAACTGGGATAAGGATTTTTCAGCAGTTTAATGACTACAGGTGTTCGATCAATTTCTCGATACCCTCGATAAACCAGGGTTCTTGAACCATTGTAAAGTTCTTGGCTGACCTTGTATCCGGGAATAATTACTGGAGACATTATCCTACTACTCAATCTTGACAATTTCTAGAGTTAGTGTTCCCAGAATTATGAATTTGTTTACAAACAGCCGTGCTAAAAACTACAACAGCGCGAAAACTATCGTAGTTTTGTGAGTATTTGCCTGATTTTCCGCGAAACTACGCCCTGTATTTAATTCATTATAAGTATCAATACTGCCGCTCACATACCAAGACTGTCCCCTTCTCCGCACGGGTGATGCGCAGTTCCTCATCAAGATAGATAATTGATAGACGACCTTTAGGCGTAGACGCGTTCGCGGAGCGTCTCGAAGAGAAGCGGCTTGTCGTCAGACATCGCTTCATACTAAAAGCAACTTCCCCTGTTTCTAAGTTCATTCCTTGGGGAGGAACCAAACCAAACATCAGCCGCACAATAGCCGACTTGAATTTTTCTTGCCAACTTATCCCGGAAGGTGGTTGTTGATTAGCAAACACCGCTTCCCATTGGGCCATGTTTGTTGATTCTTGCGGTGCTAAAGTACCTCCAGTAAACTGGACTTGCAGCACAGTATCATCCAGTGGTGAACAAACGCCTATGGTGCGAATAATACCAGCTAATTGAGGAAATGACTGATCGATAGTCGTAAATTCCACAATGATGTCGTGGCTACGCTCTTCTCCATTGCCCAGCAAAAACACAGGTTGTAGCACTCGCTTAATGGACAATTTCAGTTCTTTTGGTTGAAACATCTCAAAAGCCACACGCCCAAGAGTGTAAGCAAAGCTACCATCTGCCAGTTGCTCTCCGTCGGGGAAATTGGGCGCACTAATCAACAACCAATTACCATCTAGCAGAGTACCGCTACGAGTTGGTGCGATCGTTGGGTTGAGGGCTTGCAGATTCTCAATAGCATCAATTACTTGTTTGTCTTTGGTATTTCCACCACCAGCAGCAAGCGCCTGACGCAAATCTTGTTTTGCAGCTTCACATTGTTGTGCCCTTACCATGATCTGTACCTCACCAGTCCGATCCAAAAAAGCTAACTAATGCTAACAATAAGTCCCTAGCCCCTAGCCCCTATCGTCCCCACCATCACGCTGAAAAAATTGTTACATTTTGTATAGATGATGAAATCTTAGTTTGAAACTCCCACCATGTCTAACACTGTTTTACAGTCAGAGGAAGATTCTCTGAACGTAACATCTGAAACTCAAGCATTACAAGAGCTTCCTGCTGGTGGACGCGATCCAGAGCGGTTTGAGTTGCAGGAGGTTTGGTATCCTGTACATTACATCGAAGATTTAGATAAATCACAACCTACTCGCTTCACTTTACTAGAGCGCGATATTGTGCTGTGGTGGGATAAAAACGCCCAGACTTGGCGCGCTTTTGCAGACCAATGTCCACACCGTTTAGCGCCACTTTCCGAAGGTAGAATTAATGAGAGCGGCTGGCTGGAATGTCCTTATCATGGCTGGGCTTTTTCAGGAACGGGTAAATGCGAGGTAATTCCCCAACAACGGGAAGGCGGAAAAGCTGAAGTTTCCCAACGTGCTTGTGTAGATTCACTACCTACCACAGTTCGTCAAGGACTGTTGTTTGTATATGCAGGGCGTGCAGAAAATGCAGCCCAAGTCAAAGTTCCCATTGTTGATGTTTTGGAAGAAGATTCTGAAGGCTGGGTATGTCTGAATACATTTCGCGATATACCTTATGATGCGCTAACGTTAATAGAAAACGTCCTCGATCCCAGTCATATACCTTACACCCACCACCGCACCGTCGGTAACCGCGCTAATGTATCTGCGGTAGAATTAGAAGTTGTTGAATCTGGGAAATGGGGATTTAAAGGTACTTGGGCAGAAGGCCCCCGCAAAGGAACTTTAGGGCGACAAGATACTACCTTTATTGCACCCGGATTAATGTGGCATGACTTGACTTCTAAGCAATTTGGGAGAACGCTGACAGTAGTCTATGCAACTCCGACTCGCAAAGGCGAATGTCGGCTATTTGCCCGCTTTCCCTTCAAGTTCTCCTCCAAATTACCGGGGCTATTTCTTAAGCTGACTCCACGCTGGTACTCACACCTGAATCAAAATCATGTGTTAGAAGACGATCAGATTTTCCTACATTATCAAGAACGGTATTTAGAAAAATTCGGCGGTAGTGCTAATTTTAACAAAGCGTTTTATTTGCCAACCAAAGCTGATTTGTTTGTCTATCAGTTGCATACTTGGATTAATCAATATAAGGTTGAGGCATTCCCAGGCGAGGCTTTGTCACCAGCGCTACCTAAGGAAGTATTACTAGATAGGTATCATTCCCACACAGAAAAATGCGGTAGCTGCCGCCCTGCTTTACGGAACTTACAACGCTTGCGGCTGGGATTAGCTGTGGTTACAGCGGTGATTTGGGCGTTGCTTCCTTTATTGGTGGTGATTCAGAGTCAGGTATCTGTGTTAACTGTGGCGATTTGCAGCTTGGGAGTTCTGCTGAGTGGGGGAATTTGGTTAGGCTTGGGCAATTTAGAGAGACGATTTTATCAAGGACGAGAAACGCCGCCGCGAAATTTGCCCCAGAAAGGGAAAAGGTAGAGACAGATACATCATTCTGAGGGTACAGCACATTGGTGTCAACTTAACGTGAAATTAAGACGTGATAAGCGAATTCTCTCACTTAACATCAAGATCCGCGTTACCCCACCCCGGCTTTGCTGACGCAAAACCTCCCCTCCCCGCTTGCGGGGAGGGGATTGAGGGGTGGGGTAAAACGCCTGTGGGATAAGCGTTTGAGCTTAAGTTGACACAGGTGGGCACCGACAATCTTCTGGTACATATAATAATCTTACTGATGCCGTGCCCCTACGAAAGGATCTGTGGTTCAATTACCACCGAAACTGCTGTAAAGTAGAACGGCGTAATTAAACATAGGGACTTACAAGAAATAAATTACCCATATTCCGTAGTGCGAGCATCTTGCTCGCAGCTAATATATCTGTTTTAACCGTTAAAATAGCAGCAAACCCGCCCCTAATGACCCTTAACTGGATGACTATGGATGCCCAACTAACCAGCAATGAAATTAATGTAGCACGGGAGTTATTGGGAAATTACGCCCCAGCAAATCATGCATTGGATGTTTTGGAAAAACACAACGGTAATTGTGATACTTCCTTTGATGAACTGTGGGTAGAGAACAATGGGGTGTTAATAATGCCAGAGGGGAAATCGCTTTGGCAGACGACGCTGAAAGTATTGCGTCAAGAACTCTGCGGTGATGAAGGCTTTCGTGGTCAACTTAAAGAATATACTAAAAAGCCGGGAGATGCGCCTTTGCTGACAGGGTTAATTGTCTCCCTTGTGGGTGTAGCATCGGCGCATGGCTTACCGCTTGATCCTGCTATTGCAACTGTTATTGTTTTATATATTCTAAAAATCGGACTCAATATATTTTGCGACTACACTGAACCACCTGCTGGTAATTCTGGCACTCTCCCGCCAACGAACTAATGTGCTAAGATACCGCACAGTTAGCGGCAAAGTTGCCTGCTCTGGCTCAACATTCAGAGTAATTATAGAACGTAATACCAATTTTTTATGAAGCTGCATAGAATTCGATCCCCCCTAACCCCCCTTAAAAAAGGGGGGAAAAGAATCAAAGTCCCCCTTAAAAAGGGGGATTTAGGGGGATCGAGATATGTGCAACTTCACATTAAATTGGTATAAGTAGCAAAAGTCTGGGCATTCATGGCAAAAATTGAGCGATGAGTTCGCGTTTGTCATCAATATTTTGGTATTTGTGGCAAATGTCTTCATCTTTTCGATAAATAAGACGATATTCATAGTAAAGACGATCGTATTTATCGTAAATACGTTGATCTTCTTTATGGATAAGACGATATTTATCGTAAAGACGATCGTCTTTATCGTAAATACGTTGATCTTCTTTATGGATAAGACGATATTTATCGTAAAGACGATCGTATTTATCGTAAAAACGTTGATCTTCTTTATGGATAAGACGATATTTATCGTAAATGGGTTGATTTAGTTATCACTCCACATCTTCATTACCTGACTCAAAACTCTGCCTCACTTCCTCTACCGACACGCCAAAAATCTCGGATACGGCTGCTAATAAACTCTCATCCTGAGTAACTTGGTAGAAACGGGCAAGATTACGAAGAGAAATTCCTAAACCATGCTCATCATTAAACTCGACAAAAATCTGTAAAGCTTGCAGATAATAAGCTTTCGCTGACTCCAGTTCCCCTAATTCTTCTGCAAGTTTACCAAGTTGAAAATAGGTGCTGGCACAATTATAGCGATCGCCATATTCGATTTTAATATCCAAAGCTTGTTGATAATTGCGCCTGGCTTCTGCAAATTCCCGCAATTGTTGGGCAACATATCCCAACTGGTGGTAGGTGCTGGCACAACTATAGCGATCGCCATATTCGATAAAAATATCCAAAGCCTGTTGATAATTGCGCCTGGCTTGTTCAAATTCCCGCAACTCTTGGGCAACTCTTCCCAACTGTCCGTAGGTGCTGGCACAACTATAGCGATCGCCATATTCGATTTTAATCTCCAAAGCCTGTTGATAATTGCGCCTGGCTTGTTCAAATTCGTGCAATTCTTGAGCAACACTTCCCAAGTGGTGGTAGGTGCGGGCACAATTATAGCGATCGCCATATTCGATAAAAATATCCAAAGCTAGTTGATAATTGCGCCTTGCCTCTTCAAATTCCCGCAAATCTTGGGCAACATTTCCCAACTGTCCGTAGGTGCTGGCACAAGAAAAGCGATCGCCAAATTCGATTTTAATATCCAAAGCCTGTTGATAATTGCGCCTAGCTTCTTCAAATTCCCGCAAATCTTGGGCAACTACTCCCAACTGGTGGTAGGTGTTGGCACAAGAAAAGCGATCGCCAAATTCGATGTTAATATCCAAAGCCTGATGATAATTGCGCCTTGCTTCTGCAAATTCCCGCAAATCTTGGGCAACTGTTCCCAACTGGTGGTAGCCTGAGGCTTTGCAAAGTTGTTTTTGTCTTTCTTCTACACCATCTATAACATCAGATATTGTTAAAGCCTTTTCATAAGTTTGTCTAGCTTGCTGGTACTGCTGGGCATTCTGTTGACACATACCTAGTCTGGAAATTGCGAATGATATTTGATAACCTAATTCACCTTTGATAAATGCTGAGGGATAATTCTCTAAACGCTGACAAACTATTTTTGCTAAATTCAGGTTACTTTGGTTATCACTAATTAACTCAAAGTATTTATATAAACAAAAATATATGCTGATGCTTTCTCGATTTTCCAAACAAATCTGTAACGCATTGTAGAGATTTTCATATTCCAGCTTACAGAAAACTATCCCCCATTGCCGTTCTTGAGCATCTTTAGAATCCATGAACTGCTGATAGTCATCTGCCAATCCTTGATAGTGGTTTTTAAATCCCTCACGTAAAGCTGCACGAGTTGCTTCATCGATTGTATCTAACTTAGTCTTCAAAAAGTAGGGAAAAACAGGTTGAATCGTCAACAAGCGCGATTCTTCATCCATTGGTGAAAGCAAACCCCAGTTAATCGCCTCTTGAATTGCATCGGTGAATTTATCAAAAGGATAATCTTTTAATGGATCAAAACTTTGTAATTGCTCGATATACTGGGGAATAAATAGAGCGCAAATAAACTTACTAAACTGAGCTAAACACAACAGTAATTTTTGTGCTTCTGGCGATAAATTACTGTGAGAATATTCTACACACTGCAAAATACTTTTAGTCTTATCTTCACTCCCCGTATCTAAATCCACATCCCCAGCTTGCAACCCCTGCAAAATCTCCTGTGGCGATTGCTTTTGCAAATTTGTTAACACAACTTGCATCGCTAAGGGATATCCTGCTAACAATTTCATCAATTTCTGAAAATCCCCATCTTGGCGAATCCCAGCAATGCGGTGTGGGGGTACATTCCGTTCTAAAATCTTCTCTGCTAATTCCGTCCGGGCTTCATTATCTAAGCCACGCAACTCATAAATATTTTGTTTAAATGTGGTAGTTTGCAACCAATCTTCCCGACTGCGGGAACCTAAAATAACCTTGGTATTCCCACCTGGCAACCGCCCTAAAAAATCGCGGATTTGATGGCGTTCTGTCTCTGGTAAAGTATTTTGAATTGCCAGTTGTTGCCCTGTCACCGATTCTAAGTTATCTAAAATCAAAGCGTAAGCTTCAGCCCGCAGTTTTGCAACTAATTTTTGTACCTGCGCCGCCTGACTCATGGCTTGAAAATTAGCTTGTTCAAATCTGCCATATACCTGCTTACCAATTTCAAACAAAATTTGTGTGATTGTCCATGCCTTTTCGTCATAGCCAAAATAAAAGACATTCTTGACAAAATTTGTGCGTTGCCACCATTCCCGCAGATAATTTAACAGGGTAGTTTTGCCTGTTCCTCCCATTCCCTGCAATAGTAAAATGTTATGCCTGAGTACAGCTTTCTCAATTTTGAGAATCTCTAAATCCCGCCCGACAAAACCATATTCCGGCAACGGGAAGCGATACTGACTGCCAAAAGTTTCCCAATATTTTTCTTCTTCCTCTGGTGTAAACTGGCGTAAATTAAAATTTACTGTCTGATTGCAATACACCACAGGTAGCAACCAATCTTCTAAATCAATCGACTTATTAAAATAAGCTTTGCGTGATTTATTATTGAACAATTCCCGCCTACCCAAGCGAATCGCCTCAGTGATGGGTTGGTTATTAAATAAATGGCGATAAAGTTGTTCCATCATCAACTTAGCCGCCGACACGGTGACAGAATACCCCATCGCCACTACCATCTGCATTCCCGCCGTCATTAACCGACTTCCCAAGCTGGTTTCCCGGATATCTTCGTTGGTATTCATAACCCCGGAAAACCCCACCCCGACTGCGCCACCCCTCCCCGCAAGCGGAGAGGGGTTAAGAGAGAAAATCTGATTAGCTTCGTCGGCTACGGAGTTGGGTAAAGGGTGAACATTAGCATTCTCATTCACCCCCGCCTCGCTGACGGAATTAGCCTTAGCCCCCTCCTCGCCTGCGGGGAGGGGGTTGGGGGTGGGGTTCTTCACCTGCTTCCCAGATTGACAAGCATTGAGAATACAAACCGGAATTCCCTTCCCTGTGAGTAAATCGGCTAACTCCTGCGCCTCGACTAAATCAACTTTTCCCTGAGTCTCGCCCTCAAAGGATAAAAACGCCCTCAATCCGTCAAATTTCTGCCAATCATTCCGCCCATAGCGCCCTTGATATAAATAGCGTCCGGGTTTTTTGGGTTTTTGTGTTTGTTCATAAGTCATCAACGCCCCATGACAATCTAAATGGATGACATGGTAATATCCCGTACCTTTGGCTTCCAAATTTTGAGATAAAGCTTGGTAAGTTCCGGGACGCAGCAATTCTATATTCACCCGCAACTGGCTATTTTCAATCAACTCAATCAACGGGCGAGAAATTGTCCGATAACCTGCGTCCAGTTCTTCATCTGGACGCGCTACCACTACCAATAAATTAATTACTGGGGAAGTTTGCACTTCTGCATAGATGGGTGCTGGTTGGTTACGCTTACGCACCATCACACAATCTACTGCTAGGGGACGGGGTAAATCTGGATCGCGCAACGCTTCCCAATGCAGTGCTTGAAATTCTGGTGTTTTACCGACTATTTCTATTTGTAATTGACTTAAATTACCCCGCAGACGTTGATAGGCGCTGTAAGCATTGAAATCAACCCGAAAAACTTGCGCAAATAGCTGTTCGCCATAAGTTTTAATACTAGCTGCTGCTGCCTCTGCTTTCACAGTATCCAGCAGGGGACACATCAACCATTCCTCAAAATACCACTCTAGTTGTTTTTCTACCTTAGGTGTAAAGGGATCGGTAATTTTTACTAGATAATCTCCTCTACCATCAAAACTGAGAATGGCATTAAATCCACCTTCTGTTGTCGATTCTTCCCGAATAGTGATAATTGGCATGGTGTAGTCTGCTTGATGCTCAAGGCGATCGCATAGTCATATAGTACACAACAGATTTAGCGATCGCCTTTGAGGATACTTTTGGCGAATGGTAGGTTTTATTTATCAATATTTATATAAATATTTTTCGCTTACCCGACATACCGCCCGCAGGCTGGAAGCCACTGGCTCTCGTTACGAAGCCCACCTTTGTGGGCTTGGTTCGATTCTGGTACTGGTCAAGATGCCTTTGATACTCAGTGGGTATAAGTAAAGCTTAGATGAAGTGCGCAAAATAAAGCTTTCCCAATTGCGGAAGGCTCTATTTTGGTTTTGTAGTGATCAATCATACCTGTTGCAGAGCGCGATCGCTATGAGAACTAATCGACCTTGGATGTTTGCATTTTGGGTTTATTTAGGAATTTTGCTGTCTATCTCCCTATCAGCTTATTTAAGAATCATTCCTAGTGAAATTGCACAATTTCCTTATTACGATACAATTTTGCATTTTCTCTTACTAGGCATTGCGGCATTTTTGAGCCATTTAGCATTTAATAAACCTAAAGTTAAAATTTTTAATATTTCTCTACCACTTGCGCCCATTATTGTGATGTTTTTTTGTGTAATTGACGAAATAATTCAACATTTCGTACCTTACCGTTCTGCTGACTTAGTTGATTTAATTGCTGACTTTTGCGGTGTGATTTTATTTACTTGGTTAGCTGAAATAAAAAAGCTAAATAATATCATATCCGGGTAATTAGTTATGGTTCCCATCGTCACTGCACCCCTCCCCGTTTACGGGGAACTCGGGGCCCCCCTCTGGGGATTAGGGGCAGGGAGACAAAGCACAGCTTTGTCGGGGTGGGGTTCTTGGGATTTAGTAAGTAATCAAGCGGATATAATATAACGCTTAAAAAAAGCTAATTTGTAAATTTTGGATTGTGGAGTTAAAATTCAAATTTACTCAATCCAAAATCTAAAATCCAAAATCTAAAATTTTCTGCCTTGTCCCCTGGCTACTGGCTGCTGACTCATTTCTGGGATTAACCCAGCTTGCTCAATCGCCTTTTGTCCTTGCTCAGTGGCTAAAAGTCTGGTGTAGGCTTCTCCTACTTGTTGTTCTTTGCCCTGGTTTTGTTTAATAATGACAAATAATTTTGCGATCGCTGGATAACTACCATTTTTGATCGCTTCTGTATTTAGCTGATTACGCTTTTGCGGACATTCATTTGCTGGTACTAAGGGTTCCCGGTAGGGGGGAATTAGTTGAGCGGAAGTTACACCCAAAGGTAGAGGCTTAACTAAACATTGATAAACTATTCCCCGCGCCGAAGCATAATACAGCCCACCAGGGGTTTGATTAACACGGCGCAGGGCTTCTGTTGTCGAGTAAACATACTGGACATTCGAGCCAAGGGACTGCTTCGCTAAAACCTGCTTACCAGAGATTAATACCACATCTGCGTTTTCTGGATTTTGGGAGAATGGTGTAATCGGAATATCTGTCCCGCCTACCTCTTTCCAGTTAGTAATTTCTCCAGAATAAATCTTTTGCAATTGGTCAACAGTTAAGCCGGGAACTTTTAGCGCTGGGTTGACTACTACTGCTACCCCATCAATCCCTACTTGACGTTCTTCAAGTACAAAACCTCGCTGTTGAGCTAGATTTTTTTCTTCATCAGTTAGGGGACGAGAAGACTGAGTAAAATCTAATTGTCCATCCAGTAACATCCGAATACCAGAGCCAGAACCAGGGCTAGTGTTAGGGGGATTGACGTAACGCAACTGTAGCTCAGGACGAGTTACTTGGATCTGAGAATCTACTAATTGTCTGATTGGTGCCCAAGCTGTGCTACCACCGTAGTTAAATGCGCCTATGGGAATATTCTTGACATTATTAAAATTGGAAGCAGCAAGCGCAGAGGAAGTTGCTGTTCCTCGACCAGCAGAAAAAGCGCCGTTATCGACTTGCAGGCGTGGTCTTAGCCATAACCAAAGTCCACCAATGATAGCAACTGTCACAACTTCACCAATAATCAGACCTCTGATCATTTGCACAGCGTCTTGGCTGAGGGGCACACTTTTCCTGCTATCATTAGTCATCTTCCTTTTCTTCCTGTAATTAAAGTGAATATTCAGTAAGATAGAATCAAGACTGAGGTTAATCTTTTAGCCGAATTCTTATTTAATTTATTATCTAATCTTGTTGCAATTGCTAAATGTACTCTTCATCAAGTTTAGATAAGACTTCCGCTAAATTACGGTTAACTTCTTGAATAAAACTTTATATTCATGCCTATATATAGATTTTTTAAGTAACAATACTTAAATACAGCCTTCACAAAAAGCGTAACATGTTAAGCAGCAAGTTACTAGGCGATCGCTACCAGGTTGTGGAAGTTTTCAGCCAAGGAGCATTTTGTCACACCTACAGGGCGCAAGACACATACCTTCCCAATCACCCTAACCGCGTCGTCAAACATTTCTTACCTAGTAGTAAATATTCTATTTCCCTAGAAATCCGCAGAAGGCTGTTTACTAGAGAAGTAGAAGCTCTGAAGAAACTGAGCCACTATGACTTAGTACCGCGTCTTTTAGCTAATTTTGAAGATAACCTTGAGTTCTACTTGGTACAAGAGTTCATTGAAGGACATCCTCTGAGTGCGGAACTGTCGTCTGGTGAGTGCTGGTCGGAAAGTAAGGTGATTCAACTGTTGCAAGAAATTTTGACTATCTTGAATTTTGTTCACGGTCATGGGCTAATTCATCGAGATGTCAAGCCGAACAATATTATTCGGCGGAAGAAAGATAATCGGTTAGTGCTGATAGATTTTGGTGCTGTCAAGCCAATTTGGAATCACTTGATTAGAGGTCAAGAACAAACTGCAATCCTGACTCCAATTGAACAATACACCACGATTGCGATCGGTACACCGGGCTATATGCCGTCGGAGCAACAGCGAGGTAAACCACGCTTAAATAGTGATATTTATGCTCTTGGTATGATTGGCATTCAAGCACTAACGGGGATACATCCGACAAAATTACCAGAAGATGCCAATACTGGTGAAATTATTTGGCAACATTCAGCACAAGTTAGTACTGGACTAGCCGCAATACTTAATAAAATGGTTTGCTACCACTTTCAAGACCGATATAAATCAGCACAAGAAGTATTAGATGCATTATTAGAACTAAGCAATTTCTATCCAATCAAGCAGGAATCGGCTTTATTTACTGAGTTGGTCAACATTAAATTGGAAGAGCGGTTATCTTTAACTACAGAGGAAGCTAACCAAGTTTTTCCGGGTCAAGAATCAGCATCACTATTAGATCAAGACTCCAGCGATATTACATTATCAGAAACTCTGTTACCACCAACTCATATTTACGAGCCAACAGAAAATTCTCCCGTTTCTTCCTCAGCGCCAAATTATTATAGTAGCGAAACAAACAATACTACTATTTCTGCTGCTCCGAAACCATCTGCTTTGCTGATTGGTTTAGTAGTAGGCGTATTTTCTGGGCTAGTTTTAATGATTGTCAGCTACTGGTCTGTACAAATAGTTGCGCCCTCTCCTCAAGTCCAAGATTTGCGACTACAACAGCCAAACGAATCTCGATGAACTCTGATTATTATTGCCTTTGTTGGGCGGCTGATGGCTGAGGATCAGATTGCACACTATCTCTATGGATCAAAAACGCTACAATCCCGACGACAACAAAGTTAGTAATTAGCAGAGCAACAGCACTCCATATCCAAATTTTCGTTTTTGGGCTATCTGCCAATTCTGTTGGGTAGGGTTTGCGGTTCATGGGTTTTCTCCACAACAACCTCATCGATAATAATTTATTGTATCCCTACTTGAAACACACTTTAGAGAGCTGCAAAGTATGGCAATAGGCAGAAAGCTATTAAACCTCGCCAATGGTTAATAGCGCGCTCAAAGGCAAGTAACCTTGAGTGATTCTGCCATAATTTGTTACTTTTCAGGTTGTTTATGGTGATTAAACCTAATTCCTAAAAATATGTCGTAAACAAACTCAAAAAAATCTTTCTTTTGTAATAATCCTGAAGTTTGATAACAACCTTTTTCATCTAACAGCGGTTTCATCAAATGGTAGGTGGGCTGGTAATTATACCAGGGAATAGAAGGCCACAAATGATGAATTAGGTGATAATTCTGTCCGAGAATCAAGATATTGAGAATTGGGTTAGGGTAGACGCGGGCATTTTTCCAGCGATCGCGCTTTACAAATGGCCGATGGGGCAGATAATCAAAGAATAATCCTAGTGCTATGCCCACAATAAATGCTGGTATAAACCAAAAATTGAGAATATAGCCCAAAAAGTGGTACTGAACTGAGATATAAACAATTGCACCCACAATCAAACGGCTAATGAACCATTCCCATAGCTCATATTTACGCCACAGTTGCCGCTGAAAGAAAAATACCTCATGGTACAAAAACCGTACTGCAATCAGCCACAGCGGCCCACCCGTTGAGACATAATGATCGGGGTCATCCTTGGGATGATTCACATGGGCATGATGCTGTAAATGCACTCGCGTAAATACGGGAAAAGCAAAAGCTAGCATCAAAGCACTACCATGCCCTAACATCGCATTAATTACGCGATTGCGATGGGCAGCTTGATGGCAAGCATCGTGAATTACTGTCCCTGAACAATGCAAAGCCAAGGTATTAATACTAAAGCATAGCCAGTGCGGCCATTCCCACAGCCAGTAACCAAAGTTAGATAAGACCAGCATCGTCAACGCGGCAAAAAACAGCAGCATTGTTGGGTTAAAATCACCCGGAGGTGCTAAAAATTCCTTTGGTGGGATTGTCAGTGGCTTCTTTGCCTCCGACGTGAGCATTCTTGACTCCTTACTTTATCAAATATTACGAATATACGATAAATATTAGTGAATAATAAACTTTTATAAAATTTTGTATAGCAAGCTTTACCAGCAATTTAGCTAAATTGTATCGATAAATACGATATGATTCCAGACGGGACTTGAGTCTTCAGTATCTCTTGGGGTGTATAAAATACCAAGGATGAGATGCAAGAATATATTCCTTGGTAAGGATGGAACCAAGTTTAGTGTACGATATCTAGTCTATCCCACTGCCTAAAACCGCCCAGCTAGAGGGAGTCTCTCATAACTGACTGCTAATATAGCTTGGCCCAAATACAGATACTATTCAAGACAGCGCCAAAGCCCCAAATCAAAAACCTTTGATTTTTGACTTTCGCGTCACTTACTGGACTTTATTCCCCCCCTTTCTACCTGCTGCCATGATTGATATAGCAGTGACGGAAATAGAAATGCCCTTTAATTTACGATGGTTTCCTAGATAGATCCTAGAATCAGCCCCTATGCAACTAAGAGATTCTCTACGCCGCACAAAAATTGTCGCTACGATTGGGCCTGCTACTAGCAGTCCAGAAATGCTCAAGGCGATTATTGAAGCGGGTGCAACGACACTACGGCTAAACTTTTCCCACGGGACTCATGCCGACCATCAGCGTAGTATTCGCTTAATTCGGCAAACTGCTTTTGAACTAAATCAGCCAGTGGCAATTCTCCAAGACTTGCAAGGGCCAAAAATTCGCTTGGGGCGGTTTGAAAATGGGTCTATAGTTGTAGCAAAAGGCGATCGCTTTACCTTAACCAATCGCCCGGTAATTGGCACAGAAGAAATTAGCTGTGTTACCTACGACTACTTAGCCGAAGAAGTCCCCGTTGGCGCAAAAATTCTCCTCGATGACGGACGAGTAGAAATGCTAGTCGAGGAAATTAACCGCGATAAAGGCGATTTACATTGTCGCATTACCGTAGCTGGTAAGCTTTCTAACAATAAAGGTGTAAACTTTCCCGGAGTTTACCTTTCAATTAAAGCCATGACCGACAAAGACCGCGAGGATCTGATGTTTGGTCTAGATCAGGGCGTAGACTGGGTAGCACTGTCTTTTGTGCGCAATCCTCAGGATATCATCGAAATTAAAGAGTTAATTTCTAGCACAGGTAAAAATGTACCAGTAGTTGCCAAAATTGAAAAACACGAAGCCATTGAACAAATGGAAGCAGTTTTGGCTTTGTGTGATGGCGTTATGGTGGCTAGAGGTGACTTAGGCGTGGAATTGCCAGCAGAAGACGTACCTGTGCTGCAAAAGCGGCTCATTGCCACAGCAAACCGCTTGGGGATTCCCATCATCACCGCCACGCAAATGTTAGACAGCATGGTGAGTAACCCCCGCCCCACTCGCGCCGAAGTATCGGATGTGGCAAACGCGATTTTAGATGGTACAGATGCAGTCATGCTTTCCAATGAAACGGCTGTAGGTAGTTACCCGGTGGAAGCTGTAGCAACTATGGCGAGAATTGCCGAGCGGATTGAACAAGAAGAACGGCAAAACGCCAATCGTCTTTTAAGAGATACGAGACGTTCCATTCCCAACGCCATTAGCCTAGCTGTAGGACAAATTGCCGAAAATCTGGGTGCGTCGGCTATTATGACCTTAACCCAAACAGGAGCAACTGCTCGTAATGTTTCCAAGTTCCGTCCGCAAACACCGATTTTGGCAATCACGCCCCATGTGAATGTAGCGCGACAATTACAAATGGTGTGGGGAGTAAAACCGCTGTTAGTTTTAGAACTACCATCCACTGGTCAAACTTTTCAAGCTGCTATTAATGTCGCTCAAGAAAATAAGCTATTAACAGAAGGTGATTTAGTTGTGATGACAGCCGGTACACTCCAAGGTGTTTCCGGATCGACAGATTTAATTAAAGTTGAAGTGGTAACAGCAATTCTCGGCCAGGGAATTGGACTAGGACAAGGTTGTGTCAGCGGTCGCGCCAGGGTAGCTCACACAGGGATGGATGCAACTAACTTTAATCATGGAGATATTTTAGTTGCTCCCCGCACCAATGCCGATTTTGTCGAAGCAATTCGCAAAGCATCGGGAATTATTACAGAGGATGAAAGTCTTACCAGCCATGCAGCAGTAATAGCCTTGCGTCTTGGTGTTCCCGTAATTGTTGGCGTGAAGAAAGCGACACAAGTGATTAGAGATGGAGCGATTTTAACTATGGATATGAAACGAGGTTTAATTTACTCTGGCGCAGTGGGAACGCCCTAACCCCTTCGGGGAAATCAAAAGTCACGCATTCAAAAGATGAAATCTTTTTTCATCCTTCATCCTTTTGGTTAAAGTTGACTCGATCGTAAATCTGGCGATGAGGAATTTGGCAGTTGGCTGAAGCTAAAGTTAAAACTCCATCTTCATCGTCGGATTCTTTAAATAGCCAGTTACTTTCTGAAGTTTTGCTAAATTGTTCAATATGAAATTGATATTGGTCAATTAAAATATATTCTTGAAATTCGGGAATGGAACGGTAATAAGTAAATTTATCTCCTCTATCTCGACTGCTAGTAGATTTAGAAAGGATCTCAAAAATAATACTGGGATTTACTATCGTGTCGGTGCGTCCTTCTTGAAAGATGGGTTCACCTTTGATAATGAGAATATCTGGATATGTGTATTGCTGGTAACGAGGAATCCACAGACGTAAGTCACTAGTGTAGAGGAGGTAATCTTGTTGTCTAAAAGCAAGTCCGAGAGAAATGATTAAGTTGATAATAATTTGGTTATGATTAATTGAGCCACCAGTCATTGGTACAATTTCTCCGTTGCGGTATTCGCTACGATACTCAGCACTCTCTTCTAGGGTGAAGTATTCTTCAATAGAATATAGGCGAGGGGGAGTTTGCACTACCATAAGATTTATGGGATAAATATTTAGTAAGTTTACTTTAGCCTAGCACTCACAGATAGCGTGATAAAACTTCAGCGGTGGCAAGTCCTGTTTTCTCCCAGCTAAATTGCTTGGCTCTAATGATACCTTGAGTAGAAAGACGCGATCGCAGTGCTGAATCATTTGCGATCGCCTGCATAGCTGCTGTAATTTCCCCTGTATTGTAGGGATTTATGAGAATAGCCGCATCGCCAGCTACTTCCGGAAGGGATGAGATATTGGAAGTGATGACGGGAGTACCGCAGGCCATTGCTTCTAAAACAGGTAAGCCAAAGCCTTCCCAGAGACTGGGGAAGATAAGAGCGATCGCACCATTAATAATTTTTGGTAATTCGCTGTAAGCAATATAGTCCAGAAATTTCACTTGATTAGCAATACCCAATTCCTCAGCTTGCGCTTGTAAATTTGGGGTATAACGCTTATCCGATGGGCCTGCTAGCCAAAGTTCATAATTGCTATTGTTAGGTAAAGCAGCAAATGCAGCAATTAAGCGTTGAGAATTTTTGTGAGGATTATGTCTTCCTAAATAAAGAAAATAGTTTTGCTTTGGTAAATTTAAATAAGAAAAATTTTCGCTGTCATATGCTAACGGAATGGGAGTAATCTTATCTTCAGAAATTCCTAAAAAATTGCTCAAATCTTCAGCCGTAGTGATTGAATTACAAATTATATGCTCTGACTGTTGACTAACAGCAGCAACATAATAACTGCAATACATTCGTTGGTTTAGCGAAAAGTATTGCGGAAACCTTAAAGGAATTAAATCATGGACAGTAACAATATAAGCGCAAGATGAAAATAAAGGAGCTTCGGGAATCGGAGAAAATAATAATGTAGACTTAAGCTGATGATAAAACTTTGGCAAATAAAATTGTGTCCACCATAGGCGTTTTAAATGCCCTTTTATCCCAAACTCCGTCGTAATGTTTCTTGGAGATTTGTGACATCTCATTTCTCCAATTTTCATTGGACTTACTACATCTATATCTAAACCTTTTAAGGCAGGTAATAAATTAAGACTATAACTTAGCCAACCTGTAGGTTGTGTTGGAGCAAAAGATAAATTGGCTAATATAGACATAACAATATAAATTTTTATTGATTAGCGATTATCAAACAGCAGCTTTCTTCAGGTTAAATAATAAAATAATAATTTTCAAACAATTAGGGTTAGCTGTAGTAATAAACTCGCCCCAAAATTTAGAAAAAAGATATAATCGCAACACAAATTGCTCCCATAAAGGGCGATGTTTCTGATAGTAGTAAAGTTGGCTACGCCTATATTCAACAGCCATAGCATTCGCAGATTTTTGAATTGAGTATCCTTTTAAATGAATCAAAGATACATGAGGCGTGTAGAGTATTTTATATACCATGTTTTGCGCTCTTTGGCATAAATCTGATTCTTCAAAATACATAAAGAAGTTTTCATCAAATCCACCTAAAGCATGAAATAGACTAGAACGAACAAAGAAAGCAGCACCCACAACAATATCTACTTCTTGCATTTTTTGGAATTTCTGCTCAAGCAAATCTAGATTTGAGGCCTTTTGAGAAAATTGATGCAGCTGACGCGCTTGATATTCGCCTTTAATTCCTAGCGCTGGTGACACAGAAATTTGTAAGCTACCATCTGGATTTAGTAATTTTGGCCCAATAATTCCTACTTCTGGATGGCTATGCATCACCTCAATCAAATGCGGTAAAATGTTACTTATAAGTATCGTATCACTATTTAGTAAAAACAAAAATTCCCCTGTTGCTACTTTTGCTCCAGCGTTATTTCCTGCTCCAAAACCGCGATTTTCTGATTGTCTAATTAAGTGGATATGAGGATATTTCTCTGCAACTAATTCTGGACTACCATCACTAGAGGCATTATCTATAAGAATAATTTCATAATTAGGTGTATGAATAAATGTTTCTATAGAGTTTAAGCAATCTGGTAAAACATCTATGCCATTATAGTTAACTATAATAATTGATACTGAAATAGGGTGCTGATGGTTCATGTTTGTGGACATTGTTACTATTCTCTTATTGGCAAAGTCTTAAAGAAATATTTTTGAATTTGCTTAATATCGAATAATATCTTAAAAATCAAAATTCTCACCGCTATACCTTCAGCATCATAACCTCTTTGCCTACTTTGGTATAAAAGCTTGAGAATTCCTAAACCAAAATCTAATCTTTGATCATCCAAAGGATTAAACCAGTCAGAACCTAATTGTTGGTTAAAGCGTTGATGAAATGCTTTGCTCAAGTTAGAATGTATTAAATAACTTTTCCCTGTAATTCGATATTTTTTCCTTATCCATAGCATTAGTTCATTGTTAATTTTACCTGCATTTTGCATTGCTCCTACCGTATTAGAGTTGTGAAGTCTATAGCTGATTAAAGGTTGTCGAATGTGTACAATTTTTCCCATTTGGATTGCAACTAGTGCTACCCACCAATCATGATGCCAGCCAACTTCATTTTGCTGAGGAAAGGGAAGAATGGTGGATAACAGAGAACTACAAAACAGTAAAGAACACCCAGTTACAACGTTACGAAGTAGTAATAATTCAATCGTAGCGGCTTCAGGCTTACGTCCTTCAAAATTCCAGGTAGAAGGATGTATAGTTTGGTCATCACTATTTATAAGTTCCAAATCTGAATGCACTAACAGTGCTTGTTCAGAACGTAGTTTACATAGCAAAATTTCTAACTTGTCTGCGTGCCAAATATCATCTTGATCGCAGAAGCTAATTGCTGTAATTGTTTGGTCTTGAACGCAGTATTGCAAACCTCGCTCAAAATTATAGTAGTGTTTGAGATTTTGATTATGGAAATGACAAATAAACCGTGAATCATCTCCGACGATTTTTTGGATAGCAGCTTGAGATTCAGGTAAGGAGCAATCATCAACAATATGACAAACCCAGTTATGCCAAGTCTGGTTTTGAATGGAATGAATCTGCTTCTGAAAATATTCCAGTTGAGGATTGTAGGTAGCTAAAATAATACCAATTTTCTCTGGCATCAACATTGATTGTTAAATGAAATTAGTAATTTATATACTAAGTTTAAATCATTTGTAAAAAATCTTAGGTAGTGTATGGTAGGCAATTCCGACAATATTTTGGTTATTTTGGTTTTGCTAGGCTGTGCGAGCGCTTTAAGTAGGGTACTAATGTGTAGTTTGTTAAATAAATTTGGCTATGTAACCCTATTTCAAAAAAACAAAAGCATAAATTAAGAGGGGTAATACTTACGTTATTAACCCTCGGCTATTTTCAGTTTCAAATTTCCCTAACGTAATATTTTTAACTTAATAGCGTTGAGTCGGACAAATTCCCACGTTTTGGGGAACTTCTTTTTTAAAAGGCGCAAATACTGTCTTCTCTCCGAGAGAGAAACTGGCTTAAATAAATTAGAAGAAATTATTTGAATTGCACCTTTTGTATTTTCTTCTAGCTCAATTTTTTGTCCTAAAGACTTAGACATTCCTTCTTGTATTCTATTTTTTAAACTATGATATTTTTCAATTTTCAAATGAGCAGATTCTGTTATTTTCTCTCTTGATACATCATCATTTAAGTAGAAATCAAACTTATTTATTAAGTCATTTTCATTTTCAAAACAAACAAAATCAATATTCTCTATAAATCCTATTGTTTCCAGCGCATTCTTAGATGTTTTTTCTGTTAAGAGTAAGGTCTTACAAGCCATTAAATCAAATACACGAATTGGTAAGGAGTGATTTGATGCTTGATGATGCAGAATGTTGATTCCTATTTTTGAGATATTATATAGTGCTGCTAGTTCCTGTGCAGTTTTTATAGGACTGTATTGATACTTACTCAGGAGACTACTTTGAGAAATACTCAAATATTTAATCCACAAATGATTAGGCTCACCATATATTTTAATATTGAATTTGTTTAAAGCACTCATGAATCTCACTCTTTTTTCTATCGAAATTTGATCGTCAAATATCATCTGCCAAATTTCTTTAGGTTTTTCTGCGTATCTTTGATAACCTTTATCTTCTAAAGATTTGCTGATATCAAAGATATATTTCTGTTTATGAGACTCAAATACTTGAATAAAAGCTTCTCTAGCTTCTATATCATTAGCAATATTATTCAAAGTATCCACAAAAGATTCATTAGAAAATGCAGTTCCTACAAGGCAACCATCAATTATTCTCTCTTGATTATGCGGGTTAAAAATATTAGTGTTAGTAGCAAAAGGCGAAAATATTATTCTATTTTTATCAACTCCGTATCGATTACAAAAATTATCAGCATATTCATCTAAGCCAGTCAACCAAACAATATCTTTATTGGTAAATTGCAGCAGCTTTTCTGGTACTCTTTCGTAAGAATCAATAAACCAAGTAATATAGATGGCTTCAGGATTAATCACATCTGTTAGAGATGTGATTAATCCTGCTCGATTAATGGAAAATACAATATCGGGATTGAAGCGTTGAACATCATCTATTACCTTACTGAAATTTTTAAAAAATCTAATATCAGCACTGTTATTATGTAGAAAGTGGTTTGTGATAATCGCTTTAATCTCACTAGCGTATAAAGATAAAGTTTCTAATACCTCTTGTCTAAAAGGATCAAATGATCCATCTTGCATATAGGAATCTGAGAGAAAAAGGATTTTCATTGCTTTCAAAGTTTTGGTTTAAGTTATTGAATTTTTGTGATTATATTAAGTAGATGAAATTAGTCCAAAGTAGAGATGCAAGAAGAAAATAGAGATGAATCAAAACTGTAATCTTTGCTAGTACTTACAAAATATTGCTCCTCAGCAGCAGTATATGAAGGTACAGGATATATAAAAAGCGGTTGAATAATTATTTCCATCCTAATTTTAGTTTGAGTTGAACCAATAGTCTATAAATTTTCCAAAATTTACTACTTTCTATTGATGTAATTTTCATACTATTTGTCAAGTCTATATTTTTGGTAATTTCGTATAATTGAGGTAAACCAAAACCATATTTTTCTTTAGAAATAGACAGGAAAGAATTATTTTGTAACATGTTAAAAAGTTTTTCTACACCAATATTACGGAGAAACGTCAAATTTGCATTTAAATATAAAAAAGCTTTTTCTAACTCATATTCTATGCCATCTTGAAAATTATCTCTTGTTAAATTTTTAACAAACGCTTTTTTAAATAAGTCAATAGGAACATCATCAAGGAAATTTCTATATATTTGATATTTTTCAAAATAAGTACGCATGGAGTTATTATTTGGATGGCTTAAATTTTGGTTATCCCTGCGAACTCTATACTTGATTAATTTTTCGGGAAGTATAACAATTTCATACCTTTTTACTAATTTGATCCACATATCAAAATCTTGCAATTGAAGTGAGGATAGGTTAAATAGTCCAGCTTCTAAGATAATTTCTCTGTCTATAAAAGCAGTAACACTACATAGATAATTACCCTGAAAAAATAAGTGATTGAGGATTTCTGCTCTAGTTTTGTTCTGATAGTTAAAAAAGTTTTTAGCAAAATGATTGCCCATAATGAGATGACTATCATCATTGATAAAATCTACCCAAGAAAAAGCTATTTTTGTTCTGGTTGCCTCTAAATATTGATACTGCTTTTCTAAACGATCAGGATAGCAGACATCATCTCCAGACATTAAAGCAATGTACTTTCCTTCTGCTTTTATTATGCCGTTATTAACGGCAGCACTAGGTCCTTGATTTTCTTGAAAAATATAAACAATTCTCTTGTCATCCAAAAATAATTGAATAATTTCATCAGTTTGATCGGTAGAACCATCATTAACTATAATGAATTCAAAATCTGTGAAAGTTTGGGCTAAAACACTCTTAATTGCTTCAGCAATATACTGTTCGTGATTATAGGTAGTCATCACAACACTAACTAAAGGTGCATTGACTGCCACTTAAAATACCTCCATCAGACTTTTTATAACTGTCTGCACTTGTTCATCTGTCATATGAAATGACATCGGTATACTCAACACTTCTTTAGACAACTGTTCAGTAATCGGAAAACTACCTACCTGCCAGTTGTTGCCACTATATGCACCAGACAAATGCGGAGGAATTGGATAGTGAACAAGTGTACCAATACCAGACAGGCTTAAATGCTGTTCTAAAATAACTCGCTGGGGGTGACGCACAACAAATAAATGCCACACTGGTTCTGTCCAATCAGGTACTATTGGTAAAGTTAAGTTGGGACATTGGACGAGAGTTTTTAGGTATTGTTCCGCTACCTTTACACGACGAGCATTCCATTCATCCAGTTTGCCTAGTTTTACCCTTAAAAATGCCGCTTGTAGTTCATCTAATCGGCTGTTAAAGCCCTGAGTTTCATTTTCATATTTAATGCGGGAGCCGTAGTTACGCAGCAAACGTACTTTTTCTGCCAAATCAGCATTGTTGGTTGTAACTGCTCCCCCATCACCAATCGCCCCAAGATTTTTAGTAGGATAAAAACTGAAGCCTGCGGCATCTCCCAAACTACCCACTCGTCGACCTTTGTAGCGCGCACCGTGACTTTGGGCAGCATCTTCTATAACTTTGAGATTGTATCGTGCAGCAATTCCGTAGATTGCATCCATGTCAGCAGGTTGACCATAAAGATGCACTGCCATAATAGCTTTTGTACGTTCTGTAATTGCAGCTTCAATCAATAAAGGATTGATATTATAAGTCTTCTGATCTGGCTCGACTGGTATTGGTGTTGCGCCTGTGTAAGAGATTGCTAACCAAGAAGCAATGTAAGTATTTGCTGGTACAATTACTTCATCGCCAGAACTAATGTCTAATGCTCTGAGAATCAGATGTAAGGCATCTAAACCATTCCCTACACCAATGCAGTATTTTGTTTCACAATAATCAGCAAACTCTGCTTCAAAAGCTTCTAATTCTCTACCTAGAATATACCAGCTAGATTCCATCACCCTTCGGTAAGCAGCGTCCAATTCTTCCTTCAATTCTAAATAATAAGCATCGATATTAAGAAACGGAATTTTTATCATTTTGTTATCCCTAAATTATCTAAAAATTCTTGATAATCCCGATAATAATCAGCTTCATCATATAAGTTAGAAGCCAAAACCATACAAACAGAACCAGAGGAAAAATTATCAAGTTCTCTCCAAATCATGGGGCAAATATATAGCCCATAATAAGAGCGATTGAGATAAAAACGTTTTTTTTCAGTGCCGTCATCTAAAAGAACATCAAAACTACCTGACATGGCAATAATAAGTTGTTGTAATTCTTTGTGAGCATGACCACCTCGTTCTGCACCACCAGGAACATCGTATAAATAGTAAACTCTCTGAATCTCAAATGGAATATGTTTTCCACCTTCTACAAAAGTTAAGTTACCCCGAGGATCTTTGATTTTAGGTAGTTCAATAATTTTACACTTGTCAATCATATAATTGTTCGACTGATAAATATTAAATTCTAATCATTACTGGCAGAAATGTCAAATAATTATTGTTTCCCAACAATTCATGGCTCGTTAATCCTCATTTATTTTAGGCATTGTGGTAAGTTATTTGCTAATCATGTGTTGTGGATAACTCATTTATTTAATCAAACTTTTTGTCTTAGCAACTTTGATTATCCTTTTTCTGAGTGGAGTTTCAACAAAATAATACAGCAAAGAGGATATAGATAAATTGAAAACAAGTATAATTAAGGCTAAAATATAATTATTTTTTAAAATTGGACAAAGTGCAAGCATTAATTCATAGTTTTTCTCTGTAAAAAATATTGGTAGAGACTGCATTAGATAAAAAGAATAGCTAATTTTTCCTAATAAAACAAAAAAATTATTAGATAATAACCTATAAATAAAGCCCTGAGATATATGGGCACAATAGTATATAAATAAAGCAATTATTGGGATAACCAAAAAATTATGGCTTACATATATTAATGGTAAAGTATGTGCAAATAAACTTAAATAAGTAGTTAATAATAACAAGCAAAAAATTAACTTAAAAGTTATAGCTGCTGGGCGTTGATGGGAACGAGTTTTATCGATAAAGATAACAGCAACAATCATGCCTATAATACATTCTGGCAATCTATAAATTGGCAGAGCATATACTGTAGATGATAATACCTTAGGTTCCAGGGGAGACATAAATATTATCCCTGGTATAATAGAGAGAAAATAAAGAACAAACAGAAGCTTTTTTAATGATTTAATTGATATTTTTTTAAATACTGAAAGTATGTTAGGAAACAATAAATAAAAAAAACACTCAACGGACAGAGACCAAGTACTACCATTAATCCAATAGTTAAAAAGTGAAGGAAACCATGCTTGTAATAAAAATAAATTTATAATTACTACTATAAGATAGGTAAAACTTCGTAAAATCACATTTGGTATATCTGTTGAGATTTGAGGTATTACAAACCACGGTAAAGTAACTAAACTCGCTAGTATATAGATGGGATAAATTCTGGCAAAGCGTTTAATTACAAAATCTCTATATTCTTTTATTGGCTCTTGTTCAAAATAGTTATATGTCAGAATAAAGCCTGAGAGAATAAAAAAAATCGACATTCCTAGTGCCCCTTGAGAAACAATGTTAGACACAGGGACAGGTAACTTAAGGGGCCATCGCAATGTTATATGGAATAAAAAAACCCAAAATGCACTAATAAATCTCAGGCTGGTAAGTGGTAGCAGTTCCTGTTTAATCATTCTTCACTAAGAGTTTTAATTAGACGTGCTGGATTACCTGCTACCATTTTGCCCGCAGGCACATCTTTATTAACTACAGATGCAGCTGCAATAACAGAGCCTTCACCAATGTTTACTCCTGGAAGAATATTTGCTCCCGCACCAATCGCTACTTTATTACTAATTTTTGGCCCTTGAATACGTTCTTCTTCATATCCTAGTTTCCCAATAGCGCGGTCGTTGGTTGTCGCCACTAAAACACTAATAAATACATCATCACCTATTTCACAGTTGCCTGTAATATGGCTTAAATCCATAATTTTGGTGCGATTGCCAATGCGAGTATTATAATTTACTGTAACTCCCCTACTAAGAATACAAAACTCACCAATTTTAACTCCTTCCCTAATAGAAGCATTATCACCAATTAAAGTATTTCGGCCAATTTCTACATCATAATAAATTATGCTGTTTGGCCCAATAGAACAATTATCATGTATTATTATTTTTTTATCAAACTCTAATTTTCTTGTTGTTGCACCTGCTCCCTTTGGCTCTTTGCCAATATAAGCTCCTGGAAATATTTCTACTCTATCGCCAATAATGACACCGGGTTCTATAGTTACATGAGGATGAATAATAACATTATTTCCTATATGAACATCCGTGCCAATAACAACAAAGTTTTTAATCTCTGTATTTTTGCCAATAAACTGAGTTTTAACAACTGCATTTTCACTAATCATAAAATGTTTTTCCATTGCCAAATCAAGCATTTAGTTGTAGATATTTAATTTCCGCAGGAACATAAACTTTAGATGCAAAACGATCCAGCGTATCTTCAGGGATATTAACCTGAAAAACTACAGCGTCGTTAACCCAATCTAAAAAAATATGCTGTTGATTCAAGATAATTGGTCTTTCTACTGCAAATGTTAATGTATAGATCCCAGCATTGAGCATATTCTTAGATTTCATTTCTACAACATAAACTTCTCCTGCTGAAACTTGTGGCATATTTACTCTTTCAATTGATGTTACAGTCCCAATAAGATCAATTCCTTTAATATCTCTAATCAAATAGCCAAAACAAAAAGTAGGTAATTCCTGCTCAAACAGAATAGAAGCCTGAACAGTGAAATCTTCTTTCAATTCAAGTTGTTCTGTAGGTTTATGCTGACTATTTAACAGCTTAATATCTAATATTCTGGCCCCACCTTCTCCATACCGATGATTACCTTCAGCAAACTGAGCTTCTTGTTCAGTAGACACAAATATTTCAGATATGACTGAGTTATCAAGTAACTCACTAATTTGTTGGGGTTTTTGGTTGAGGATTGTTTTTTCTTTCTCGGTCTTCCCTTTTTTCTCTTTTAGTTGTAGTTTCAATTCTTGATTTATCTCACTATGTATAATACCAGCATAAAAAGATACCACTTCCGATGCTTTACCTATTTTTTGCAGTCTACCCTGCTCCAGAAACACACATCTTTGACATAAGCTCTTCACAGAACTAATATCATGACTGACAAACAAAACAGTTGTCCCTGAACTCATCATATGCTGCATCTGCGCCATACACTTAGCTTGAAAGAACATATCGCCTACGGATAGTGCTTCATCGACGATCAGAATATCTGGTTCAACATGAATAGCTGAGGCAAAAGCTAGCCTGACATACATCCCACTAGAATAAGTTTTTACAGGCTGCTCTATAAAATCTCCAATATCAGCAAAAGCAGCAATCTTATCAAAACGTTCATTCACCTCTTGTTGTGAAAGACCAATGATTGCCCCATTCATATAGACATTTTCTCGCCCTGTAAATTCAGGATTAAATCCAGCACCCAACTCTAACAGTGCTGCAACAGTTCCATTAACTTGAATTTCTCCACTCGTTGGGGTCAAAGTACCACAAATCATTTGCAGGAGAGTAGATTTACCTGCGCCATTGCGACCGATGATGCCCATTGTCTCGCCCTTCATCACTTCAAAAGATATATCTTGGAGTGCCCAAAACTCTTGGGCATAGCTTTTTCCTGGTAGTAGAATCTCTTTAAGCCGATCTACAGGACGAGCATACCGTTTATAGCACTTTGAGATATTCTTCAGGGCAATGGCAATTTCTTTTCCCATATAGCAGTTATCAATACTCAAAACTCACACACTTTAATTTAATAAATATAAATAGGGCTTGTGTAAGGCATTTATCTTTATTTTCTTAGATTAAGATGGTTGATAAAGATTGTACTTAAATATAGGGTTTCCCAGGCTACTGAAGTACACACGAACCTTTGATATCAAAATAAGTAGCTTTAAAAACGCACCTCAGTAGTACAGGTTGGCGGAAATAAGCAGACCATTCAAAGCTAAGAAAATTTCGCTACTCGCAAGGATTAAAGATGGTATGTGTATTTACGCCGTACGGTACTAGATTGAGAAACGCTATAGTTGTATGTTAAGTAGGTCAACATTGAAAAACGTAAAGTAGAGTTTTTGCGATTACTTCGCTTCACTGCGTTCCGCTCGTAATGACATTTCACATTTAATTAGATTGAGCTACTTATTGCAATCCTATCTGAATTGTGAAATTTCCAGTTGAGGCAGGCGTATGTAGATTTTTCTGATGCATGATTTAGGAGTGCTATATCTATTAAATGGTAATACCTTCACAATACATCAGCAAACGCCGGACGCAAACGTTTATATACCAAAAACCCGCTAAAAAACAGTACAGATGCAACTATTGAGGCTACTCCCCATTCGCCCCAATGTTTTACCTCCCCAACTAAAATTAAGTCACGATAAACTTCTGCGATCGCAGCGATTGGATTTAACCAAAATATCCAACTTCGCCATTGCTCTGGGATATTCGATGCTGGATAGACAAGTGGTGTTACATAAAACCAAATATTTAAAATTACTCCTAGTGTTTGGGGAATATCCCGCAAAAATACCGTTAGCCCTGCTGCCAAATAACCAAACCCTGCTGTTAACAATAACTGTGTTAACCAAACTAAGGGTAACAGTGCCAAGGTAGTATGTAAAGTATGGGAACTTAAGGCGACAAAAAAAATTAACGCCATTAAGCCAAAAGAACTTTCAATAAATGTGGACAAAATTGGCACTAAGGGTAACAAAGCCAAGGGAAAAACCACTTTCTTAACTAAATTTGGCTGTGCTACTACTGAATTAGCCGACTGCATTAGTCCACCTGTAAAAGCAATCCAAGGTAGTAACCCAGCAAACAACCATAACCCAAAAGTAAAGTTATTTTCTGGTAAACTCTTAAGAGTTAATTTAACTTTTAATACTATTGAGAATACGTATGTGTAAATCAGTAATTGCGATAGCTGATTGAGTAAAGGCCATAAATTGCCTAAGACAGAACCTTTGTATCGCGCCTCCAAATCTCGTCTTACCAAAGTTCTGAGTAAATCAAATTTTACCCATAATCGTTCATCTACTGGGAGAATACGCCTCAATCTTCCTGCATATCTGACAAATCCTCGCATTTTCCTTAGCAATTCTTGCTTCCTCGCTCACTACCTACACATCCCAGTGCTATTCATGAAGCTAATTAGCTATGAAAGTTCCTTTGCATTTTAATAGCAATATCACATTACTAGAAAATAGTCTCATAATTAACTGAGGGATGATACTTTAAGCTCATCCCACCCCTTCAAGGAGTGGGATTTCGCGTCAGTTGTTTTTCTTTACCACTGACCACTGACCAATGACCACTGACGGTATCTGTGACAAACATGGGTATATACCTGATTGGCTGTTGATTTTATTTTAGTCAACGGTCATTAGTCATTTGTCAAGAGTCAATAGTCCCCTGTGCCCCCAGCCTCCTCATCTCCGCAATCCCCTGGCTATTGCCGTGAATCTATGACAGAAAAGTCACGGATTCAGCTAAACTGAGACTTGGTTTATTGCATTGTATCTAGGCATGGAAATCGGACAGAAGGTTAAGGTCTTTCGTTTGCGCGATCGCGTATCTCCCCCTGTTGTCAAAAGATTAGGACAAGTCGGCACTGTTTTAGGTTACAAAGTCACCGATGGTAGCGGTGTAGGTGTAGTAGTGCAATTTGACGATAATTTCTCGACTTGGTTTTTTGAAGATGAACTTAAACTCGTACAGTAGGCGGAAGTTGAGAGGATTTGCTGAGTGCTAAGTTGGAGTTGACAACATCGGCGGTAAAGTGGAAATCAAGTAATGACCCTAATATTGACATTTTTGGGCAAAGGCGGCATTGCTCGTACCAAAATTGCGATCGCCGCTGCCAAATTATTGGCTAGCCAAGGTAAGCGCGTACTTTTAGCAGGACTTGCAGAACCAGCATTACCAATTTTGCTGGATACTACCCTAACGTCCGATCCCCAAGAAATTGCTCCTAATTTGCAAGTAGTACAGTTTAAAGCATCTGTACTCCTACAACGCCAATGGGAAGAAGTCAAAAAACTTGAGGCGCAATACCTCCGCACACCAATCATTAAAGAAGTTTATGGTGAAGAGTTGGTAGTATTGCCGGGGATGGATAACGCCCTTGCTCTCAATGCAATCCGTGAATATGATGCTTCCGGCAAATATGATGTGATTGTCTACGATGGCACAGGTGATGCTTCCGCCTTGCGGATGTTGGGATTACCAGAGTCTTTAAGCTGGTATGTGCGGCGCTTTAAGCAATTATTTGTCAACTCTGATTTAGGAAAGACAATTGCCGAATCGCCCTTGATTCAACCGCTGATTAGCACTTTGTTCAATTTTAATTGGACAGCAGATAACTTCGCTCAACCTACTAATCAAGTTAATAATTTCCTCGAAAAGGGTAAAGCTGCTGTGGCTAACCCCCAGCGCGTTGCTGCCTTTTTGGTAACTACACCAGAACCAATTGAGGTAGCAAGTACCCGTTATTTATGGGGTAGCGCACAGCAAATCGGTGTCACTGTAGGTGGCGTTATCGTTGTTTCTAGCGACGGTAGCCACAATCTCACAGAGGAATTTAGCCCCTTACCCATTAGTGTAGTGTCTGATGTGCCGACTGGCGAATGGCGATCGCTCATGGATGCCCTACCAGACTTTGCACAGCAAGCACTAAAAGCCCCTAAACCCATTGAAATAGATACCCACAACCGTCAGGTACGCTTATTCCTGCCTGGATTTGATAAAAAGCAAGTCAAGCTAACCCAGTATGGGCCAGAAGTGACAGTGGAAGCCGGTGACCAACGGCGTAATATTGACCTCCCCCCCTCTCTGAGTGGTAAACCCATCACAGGGGCGAAGTTTCAGAATAGTTATTTGATCATTTCGTTTTAAGTTAGAAATATTAGGGACTAGGGATTAGGGAGGGGCTAGGGACTAGGAGGACAAGGAAGAAATAATGCCCCATACCCCATACCCCATGCCCCATACCCCATGCCCCATGCCCTGTTTGCCCAATTTATCTTATGTCTGATTTAACTCCCATTACCCCAAATTCCAATTCGGCGGAAGCATTAGACGCAGTTAATCCCAGCGAAGAAATCACAGCAGTTGCCGATGATCGCAGTGCGAAAACTCGGCAGCTACTAGGGATGAAAGGCGCAGCACCGGGCGAAACCTCGATTTGGAAAATCCGGTTGCAACTGATGAAGCCCATTACCTGGATTCCCCTAATTTGGGGCGTAGTCTGCGGTGCGGCTTCTTCTGGTAACTACACTTGGACGCTGGAAAATGTGTTGAAAGCAGCTGCTTGTATGTTGCTTTCCGGCCCTTTACTGACGGGTTACACCCAAACGATCAATGATTTCTATGATCGCGAAATTGATGCCATCAATGAACCTTACCGACCTATTCCCTCTGGGGCAATTTCTGTACCCCAGGTAATTACTCAGATTGTTGTATTATTATTATCTGGTATTGGTTTAGCCTATGTGCTGGATTTGTGGGCTGGACATGAATTTCCCAATGTGACAGTACTGGCTATTTTTGGTACTTTTATTGCCTACATCTATTCAGCACCACCGCTGAAGCTGAAGCAAAACGGCTGGTTAGGAAATTACGCCTTGGGAGCAAGTTATATTGCATTACCTTGGTGGGCTGGTCACGCTTTGTTTGGCGAACTGAACTGGAAAATTATGGTGATCACCCTAGTTTACAGTTTAGCTGGATTGGGGATTGCCATTGTCAATGACTTCAAGAGTGTAGAAGGCGATCGCCAATTGGGATTACAATCACTACCTGTGATGTTTGGTGTGACTACTGCGGCCTGGATATGCGTAGTGATGATTGATGTATTTCAAGGATTAATTGCTGCTTATCTAGTTAGTATCCATGAAAATTTATATGCAGCAATTCTTGTACTGTTAATCTTGCCCCAAATCACCTTCCAGGATATGTATTTCTTGCGTGACCCGTTAAAGAATGATGTGAAGTACCAAGCCAGCGCCCAACCATTCCTCGTATTAGGAATGCTTGTGGCTGGTTTAGCACTGGGTCATGCTGGAATTTGAGTTATATTTCCTCAGCTAGAAGTTACAAATTGGGGTTAGGAGTTAAAATTACTTCTAATTCCCAATTTTTAATTATACCGATTTAATTAATGATTGCGTGTGATGGCAACTCGTCAAGGGTGGGGAGACCCCACCCCTACGAATACATCTGTCGCCTTCTTTTTGAAATTGGCATGAATATGAGAAATTGCCATGTTAAAACTTATTTCTGATCTGATTCATGGGATTCAATTTTTCTTAATCCCTATTTGCTTTGTTGTCGCTTGGTCTGTAATCATTCTCGGTGCTTGGAGTCTATGGGCCACAGTGCGAGATAGTGTTAATAAAGCCAAGCAAATGCATCAAATACCTTGTACTGGTTGCCAATTTTTCACTGATGATTACCGCCTAAAATGTACTGTACATCCGTCCCGCGCCAATACAGAAGAAGCTATCGATTGTACTGATTTTCACGCTAAAACCAATCCCATGCTTTATTAAAAGGATGAGGAAGCAGAGGGTACAAGGAGGACAAGGAAGACAGGGGAGAAATAACAACTGACAACTGACAACTGACCATTGACTATTGACTAATTTCCAACAAAACTTTTAAAACCCCCCGACTTTGAGCGTGTTTAAAAGCTGTCAACCCGTCGCTGAGTTGATAGCAAGCATGAATTAATGGTTCTACGTCAACTTGTTCTGTGGCGAGTAGTTGAAGTGCAGGTGCAAAGGGGCCGCAACGGGAACCAATGAGCGTGATTTCATCTACTACCAAAGACGAAGCATCTAAGCTGAGGTTCCCAGCATAAGTACTTTTAAGTACCAATGTACCTCTAGGACGTAAAGCACGACGAGCGATCGCAAATCCTTCTGGATTACCAGTACACTCTACTGAAATATCGAAAAATCTGTCTGTAACAGCAGCGGCTAAACCCGTTTTAATCCCTCTTGCCTCTAGATTACCAAGTTTTTCTTGATGACGACCAACTACCAAAAGTTCGCAACCTGTTAAGGCTATTGTCTGTGCTACCAGTTGTCCCAGCTTACCATCTCCCACTACCAGTACTCGGTGATTAGCACCTAACTCTACCTGTTGCTGAATTTCTAATGCTGCTGCTAATGGTTCAGTAAAGGTTGCTACTTCTGTAGGTACATTATCAGGTACGTGGTGTAAGTTCTCTATCGGCAAACAGAGATATTCAGCAAAGGCTCCGTGGCGATTAACGATACCTAATACACTGCGGTTTTCACAGTGAGTCGATTGTTTGCTCAGGCAAAATCGACAATGCCCACAAACAGCGTTAATTTCTCCCACTACCCGCTGGTTAAGTAGGTTTTCTGGCCCTTGTTCAACAACACCAACAAACTCATGTCCTAAAATACCACTGTAGGGATAGTAGCCTCTTAGCAGTTCTAAGTCCGTATTACAAATACCTGCACGCAAAACACGTACAAGGGCTTCTCCTGGTGGTGGTTCTGGAGTGGGAATGTCAGTGCGTAATTTTAATTGGTTGTTTTCGAGCCAGAGTCCTTTCATCAAAAACCTCCGAGAAACTCCAACCTCAACGGGATCTGGTTGGGGGTTAGGAAAAAATCATATTTCAGTATAAAATCACTTTGCATCTTTCTGAAGGATTGCAGTCTGGGTCATATTGTAGGAATTGGGCTGAGTTTTGCTTAACCAAGTCACTAGGTCATCTGCATGTACGGCTATCTCATTTCCTAAAGTTTTAATATATAGAAGTCCATCGCTAATAGTTAAATCTCTGATGGGATACCATGCATCTCGTGTACGGATCAGTAGTTCTAAAGGAATCCCTATTTGTAAAGCATATTTACGATATTTCCACCAAGCTCGCCATAGAAAAACCGATTTGGTACCGTGCATCTTATAGCCGTTAGGTACTTGGCAGTAGCGATACTCGTAGAAACCCCGACGATCTATTTCACCTGTAAGAATATAGCTATACTCAGCTAATACTTCATTAAGCGCTTCCCAGTACGATGAAGTTGCACTAATTACGAATATTGATGGTGTATAAGCTAATTCGGCACTAGCAATGACACCTTCTACTTTTGCTATTACTTGGGTACTTTGATATACTGTTTGCGCCGTCAAAAAAGCGTTGGACAGCAAAACTTCTTGTTTCTGGATAGAGTTATAAACAAAAACTCGCATCAATTCTAAATTAGACAACATGGCTTTTTTTATACTCAGTGTCCCACCGCAACATTATGGGAGTGACAACACAGTATAAATTAGGTATAACTAATTCCATCAACTGTAAATATAATGAAATCCTTATATATTAAGGATTATAAAGTATAATTTCACACTAAATATTCACTTAAGTAGTCATGCAAAATTAAATATACATCGTCCGTAGCGAGTGTAGCGATCCCTCTCAAGCGTTTCCTCTCTCAAGGGAGAGAGTTCCGCCTTTTTTAGAGTGAGGAGAAGCTTAAATTAGTCAAAAATGGTGTAAATACTGGAACCAATTCTGAATTGCTGACAACCAGAGTGGGAAAAGAGCGATCGCTGTAATCTTCCCCTGCTAACAGCGGAAATGGTTCTGATTTCAGGGATAACCAAGTACCGCCAGCGGCTTTGACAATTACCCAAGCGCCTGCTAAATCCCAAACTTTGGGCGTGGCTTCAATCCCACCCAAAGTTGCACCATTTGCTACAGTCAGGAAGTTATAGCTAGCTACACCCAACATGCGAATTTTACAGGGAAAACCTGGTTGCATAGCTGCCGTGCTGCGGGAACAGAGATTAAAAAAGTGATTATTGCTGGGAGCATCAGGACTGGTATGGATAGGGTGGTGGTTAAGAAACGCCCCAGTCGGTGTTGCTAATCCAGAAGCACCTTCCCAAAAACCATGAAAAGTTTGATTCAGTGTTGGCGCGTAGACAAAACCAAAAATTGGTATTCCCCGATACAATAAGCCTAGGGAAATCGACCAAATGGGAATGCCTCTTGTAAAGTTAGTTGTCCCATCCAAAGGGTCAATTACCCAGCACCATTCTGTACCTGGAAAAACTAGGTCTGCCTCTTCACTTAAAATACCGTAACCAGGGAAAGTAGAAGCGATCGCATCTCTCAGGGTTTGATCTGCCCATTTATCAGATTGCGTCACCAAAGTGCCATCAGCCTTTTGTGAAGCCTGCACCCGCCCAAAATCTTGCATTAATTGCTTACCCACTCTAGTGGTGGTAGTTTGGGCAAAATCGAGAATTGTATTCCAAAAATCGTTCATGTATCAGGGATGAGGGAGATGAGGTAGATGAGGGAGACAAGGAGGACAAGGGAGACAAGGAGGACAAGGGGGACAAGGGAGACAAGGAGGACAAATGACCAATGCCCAATGCCCCATGCCCCATGCCCCATGCCCATTTAATCTAAATCACTTTCCAAAACAGAAGCGATCGCTTGTTTGGTAGTTGTTTGGAATTCTGTCACATTTACGCGATTGAGAAACCAAATTGATACCAACATTCCTATAGCTTCTAAGACAAATACTAGTCCATAGGCTAATTGTAGGCTAGGTAGTAGCTTCTTTCCTGTATCTAATACAGCACCAGCAAATACAAATGCCAAACCTCTAGAAATAGATTGTGCTAGTCCCCATGCACCAATAAATGTACCTGCGGCTTCCGCAGCAGTCAAATCTAGCATCAAGCTAACTGCGGCTGTGGTTAAAACACCAGTAGATAAACCAAACAAAACTAGACCTAATTTGAGAAAGGCTGGATTAGCTGAAAATCCTGATATTCCTAGTAGTAGAGCAGAGAATGCTACTAAAATACAGCCCATTTTTGCAGTTCTGCGCTTACCTAGGCGTGGAACAACTAAAAAGCCAGCAACACCGTAAGCTATTAAAATGCCTATGCCGTAAAAAACATTAAGTCTGGTGCTTTCATCGTATTTCATGTTAAAAACATCAGCTGCATATAGTTCCACAATTGGATCTTGCATGAACAAGCTGATAGTCATAACTAATAAAAATGTGAAGAACAAGCCTGTTTGCGGACTAGCTGTGAGAATTTCCCATGCTTTAAATAAGGTGATGCTGTCTTCGCGATTAACTACTTGAGAACGCTTAGTGTATAGGGAATATTTTTTTTCTACACCTAATGTTGCGGCGATCGCTAACCCAAATACCAGAGCTGGCACAATCATAAATAATCTATTGACTGCTGCCTGCAAAGTTTCTATATTGGCTCCTGGCGTTAATTGCTTGAGTAAGCTAGAGCTAATAATCGCCCCAACAATAATACCTACCATTAGCATCGACCAGACAACACCAACGACTTTAGAACGGTTGTCTTCTTCCGACACATCCACCAACAAAGCAGCAAAAGCGGTACCACTGGCACAAAGGGCTAAACCGTAGATCGCAAATACTAAAGACAGAAGCGCAGTCCAGCCAATAGTTTGCGTTGTCCATACCCAAGTACCTGCATTTTCGACGGCAAAATCTAGCTGCCACATTACTTGTACAAATAAAAAGGCCGCGATCGCAAATATTGCTGCTCCTATCCAAACATAAGCTGTACGATGATAACCCCACATCGGTTTAGCATCTGATATCTGACCAAACCAGATGCGCGAAGGTGCAACAAATGCTTGTAGCGCCAGCACTAACGAACCTAACGTTGCAGGAATTGCTATTTCCTTAATCAGGACTCTGTTGAGTACCCCCAGAGTCAAGATAGACATCATACTCAACCCCATTTGAAACAAGCCTAGCCTAAACATGGTCAGCAGATTGACCCTGGGCACAGATGGGGAGTTACTTGAGGAATCAAATGCTTCACTGCTTGCCATAGCTACTTTATGCGATTTGGAATTTTATTGTCCCATTTACTCAAGATAAACCCTGACATTCCAGATTTCTCTAAAATTTGTCATTAGTCATTGGTCATTGGTCATTTGTTATTTCTCCTTGTCTCCCTTGTCTCCCTTGTCCCCCTTCCCTTGTCTCCCTCCCCTCCCCTGCGATTGATTACACACTTGGGGTGTAACGCTACACTAAAAAAGTAAAGAAATGTAACAATAAATATAATGTTGACAAACGTGGAAACCATCACTTTAGGGAAAAATGGCCCAGTTGTTACGCCGCTTTGTTTAGGAACTTGGGCTTGGGGTGATAAGCTATTTTGGAGTTATGGCGATGGCTACGGTCCAGAACAGTTAAAAGAAGCCTTCACCGCCGCCCTGGAGGCTGGTGTGACTTTCTTTGATACTGCGGAAGTTTACGGACTGGGAACTAGCGAAACTCTTCTAGGGCAATTTTTGCAAGAAACGCAGCAACCTGTGCAAATTGCCACAAAATTTGGGCCGCTACCTTGGCGATTTACCGGACAATCAGTTGCTGAGGCGTTAACAGACAGCCTCAAGCGCCTACAATTACAGCGAATTGAACTTTATCAAGTTCATTGGCCTTTTACCTTCTTTTTAAGCCACGAAACACTGATGAACGCCCTCGCTGATGAAGTGCAAAAGGGGAGAATTGGCGCTATAGGCGTGAGTAATTATTCAGCAGCCCAAATGCGAGAAGCCCATCAAATTTTGGCAGCTAGGGGAGTACCTTTAGCAGTGAATCAGGTACGCTACTCTTTGCTGTCTCGCCAAATTGAAAGTCAAGGTATTCTGTCTACGGCTCGGGATTTGGGTGTAACAATTTTGGCATATAGTCCTTTAGCTCAGGGATTACTCACAGGTAAATACACCGCTAATAGTAGCGAAACCCCAACGGGTGCAAGAAAAATCGACCCAAGATTTAGTAAAGATGGCTTGCAAAAAATCACACCAGTAATATCTTTGTTACAGAAATTTGGCGAAAAATACGATCGCACTCCTGCCCAAATTGCTTTAAATTGGTTAATTGCTCAAGGTAACGTCATTCCTATTGCTGGGGTGAAAACTGCGCAACAAGTTAAACAAAATGCTGGCGCTTTGGGCTGGAAATTAAGCGATGATGAAATTGGCGAGTTAGAACAAGTAACTCGCCCTTGGCTGTAATATTTTTTTTGGCAAATAATCAGGAATAACTCAAAATTAACGTGAGTTCGATGCACAAGATTTTGACCTCACCCCCAACCCCTCTCCTAAAAGGAGAGGGGAGCGAAAAGCTTAATTTTTCGTTACTCCTCCCTCTCCTGCGAGGAGAGGGAGGCCGGGTGGGTGAGGTCTGTCGAACTCACGTAAAATTAATGACACAACGTCGTTGCAAATGAAGCGATACAGAATGTAGATAAGAAATACTTTCCCGTTCCCTCAAACAGAAAACGGGAAAGCTCAAAAACTTCAGCGACCAATTTCAACATCCTCTAGGATACCCAGTGCGTCAGGAACGAGGACTGCGGCGGAGTAATAAGCAGTGACGAGGTAGGAAATGATGGCTTTTTCGCTGATACCCATGAAGCGGACAGATAAACTGGGTTGGTATTCGTCAGGGATACCGGTTTGATGTAAGCCGATGACACCTTGGTCTTCTACACCAGTGCGCATGACTAGGATGGAACTGGTTTGGCGATCGCTAATTGGGATTTTGTTACAGGGAAAAATCGGTACACCGCGCCAGGTGGATATCCTAGTCCCGTCTACGTCAATGCTTTGGGGATAGACACCCATGCGGTTACACTCCCGACCGAAAGCAGCAATAGTACGGGGATGTGCTAAGAAAAATTTTGACTTTCGGCGACGAGTCAGCAGTTCATCAAGGTCATCGGGGGTAGGTGGACCATTGCGAGTGTAAATGCGCTGTTTCAGGTCAGCATTATGCAGCAACCCGAATTCGCGGTTGTTGATTAATTCGTTTTCTTGACGTTCCCGCAATGCTTCGATGGTTAGCCGCAGTTGTTGTTCGGTCTGATTCATCGGTTCGTTGTACAGATCCGCTACCCGCGTATGTACCCGTAACACAGTTTGCGCCACACTCAACTCATATTCGCGAGGCTTAAGTTCGTAATCAACAAAGGTTCCTGGTAGTTCCGTCTCCCCCACATGACCAGAAGCGATCGCAATGGCGGCTTCTCCATACTTATTCTGTGGGGCTTGTAGGCGAGTTCGCAAGCTATCGATGTGAGCCTGCAATGTTTGGGACTGGTTGAGCAGTGCGCGAAATGATTGTTGTGGTATTGCCAATACCGTGGTGCGAGTAATAGCTTTGATTGTAAATTGCCATGTACTCTGGGGTTCTAGCAAAGTGCGATCGCCAAAATAATCGCCATCAGCTAATACACCTAACAAAGTCTGCTCATCATACTTACCTACACCAATTTTGTTCACCTTGCCATGAGCAATCAAAAACAGGCGATCGGCTGGCTGTCCTACTTCCACTATGATGTCATCCGGTGCAAACTCTTGCTGCACAAACTGACTCGCCAAAGCATTCAATACTTCGGTGTCCTCATATCCACGCAGCAATGGTAACTCACCCAATTCCTGGGGAATCACCTGTACCTCAGCCCCAGTATTGGTAAAAGTTATGCGCCCATCACCCAATGTATAAGTTAACCTTCGGTTCACCCGATAAGTACCACCCTTGGTCTGTACCCACGGCAACATTTTTAACAACCAGCGCGGGGTAATTTCCTGCATCTGCGGTGCAGATTTGGTTGTAGTGGACAAATTCCGCGCCGCAGCTGTACTTAAACTCAGTTGCGGTTGTCCATCAATATTTAAATTCGCTTCAATAGAATCTGTCATCACCTAATTCTCTATTTACTAACAAAAATGCTGGAAATAGGTGAGAGGGTAAGATGATAAAGCTTTTGTCAATAATTAGAGGACTTACGCAAAAAACCTCTGGAAATCTCATCTCTCTGTGTCCTCTGCGTCCTCTGCGGTTAATTTTTCCGTTACTTGTGCGTAAGTCCTGTAATTAATGTTGCTGAAAAATATTCCCAAAACCCTGGTAGCGAAACTCCTCACCCACAAAACGCTGCGAGAATCAAGGAGCTTCGCTAACCCATGCATCAACTTTGTACTGCTCATTCACTGTGAAATTGAAAATTCAGTACAAATTTGATTTTAATACTTGATTTTGCCTCTATTTTCAGTGTAATTTCTCATTGACAAAAGTCAATCACCTTAAACTCTCACCAATTCTCAAGTTCCAATTTGCACATCTTCGAGGATACCGAGTGCGTCAGGAACGAGGACGGCGGCGGAATAGTAGGCGGTGACGAGGTAGGAAATGATCGCCTTTTCGCTGATACCCATGAAGCGCACAGATAAGCTGGGTTGGTATTCGTCGGGAATACCAGTTTGATGTAAGCCAATCACCCCTTGTTTTTCTACACCGGTACGAAGTAAGAGGATAGAACTGGTGCGGTTACTGCTGATGGGAATCTTGTTGCAGGGAAAGATAGGTACACCGCGCCATGCAGGTACTTGGTTACCACCCATATCTATATTTTGTGGATAAACACCCATACGGTTAGCTTCCCGACCGATGGCCGCAATAGTACGAGGGTGAGCGAGGAAGAACCCAGGCTCTTTCCATACTGTGGCTAGTAGATCATCAAGGTCATCGGGGGTTGGCGGGCCACTGCGGGTATAGATGCGTTGTTTGAAGTCAGCATTATGCAGCAACCCGAATTCGCGGTTGTTGATCAATTCGTTTTCTTGACGTTCCCGTAAGGCTTCAATGGTCAACCTTAATTGTTGTTCGGTCTGATTCATCGGTTCGTTGTACAAATCCGCAACCCGCGTATGTACGCGCAATACAGTTTGCGCCACACTCAACTCATATTCACGGGGCTTGAGTTCGTAATCAACAAAGGTTCCTGGTAATTCAACCTCTCCAACATATCCAGAAGTAATCTCAATAGAGGCTTCACCAGATGCATTAGTTGGGGCTTCCTGGCGAGTTCGATAGCTATCGATGTGAGCCTGTAATGTCTGGGACTGGTTGAGCAATTCGCGGAAAGCTTGTTGTGGTAATGCTAATACAGTAGTGCGGGTGAGGGCTTGTACTGTGAATTCCCATGTACTTTCAGGTTCTAACAAAATGCGATCGCCAAAATAATCGCCGTCAGCTAACACACCTAACACGGTTTGTTCATCATACTTACCCACACCAATCTTGTTCACCCTGCCATGAGCAATCAAGAACACGCGATCGGCTGGCTGTCCTAACTGCACGATTGTGTCACCAGCGGCGAACTCCTGCTGCACAAACCGACCTGCTAAGGCAGTCAATACCTCAGTGTCCTCATATCCTCGCAGCAATGGTAACTCACCCAGTTCTTGGGGAATCACCTGTACAGCCGCGCCGGTGTTGGTAAAAGTCACGCGCCCATCGCCCAAAGCATAAGTCAATCTTCGGTTAACCCGATAAGTACCTCCCTTGGTCTGTACCCACGGTAATAGCTTCAACAACCAGCGTGAGGTAATTTCCTGCATCTGCGGTGCAGATTTGGTTGTTGTTGCCAAATTCCGGGCAGCAGGTGTACTCAAACTCAGTTGAAATCGTTCATCAACATTTAAATTCGACTGGTTAGCATCTGTCATAATCTCATCCTCTACTTTCTAGTTATTCAAAAAATCGATCTCGTGCGATCGCATACTCTATCCACCACCAAAAGAACCCGACTCTACTTGAGTAGGTACTGAATTTGAACCCCACGCACCAACCAAAGATTGAATCCGCGCCGCTGATGTCCCCAATCCTTTGGGACCTCTGAGCAATTGCCCTGCTGGCGTGTTATTACGCAATTCAAATTCCTTATAGCGGTCTACCGTTATATGCCACTTGAGTACGCCGCACATCCACTGCTGTAATTTTTGGACGTATCCATTCAGTTTTTCACGGGTGTTTGTATCCAGGTTGAAATCGTCGAACAGAATCGGCAATTCAGTAGCAACAATGTGTTCAAATTGACGCGCCCGCGAGGTCATCAGGTCGTTGACAACCTCGACGGCCTGTGAGGTATCGCAGTTGAGGAATTGCTGAACGACTAGCACACCGTTATTGAGTTCGCCCTCGAATTCGATTTCTTTCTGGTAAGAGAAGATATCGTTAGTCAAACAGGCGAAGTCGGCGGCGGAATTATCCAGCTGACGCATCGATCGGGTATGGTAGATTTCCAGCGGAATCTCGTCGCCTTGAGCTAATCGCGACAGGCTCATCGTCAGATCCGAGCCAAATGTCTTACGACGCATCTCAACATAATCTATCGGGTCTGGAATCCGATTTTGGATTTGGTTGGCGAGTTCCCACAACCAGCTTTCAGTCATGTCCTGAATAGCACGGCGGAACTCACGGCGGCCGATCTCCGACATCGGGCCAGCTGTACGAGACCACAGGTCAGCCAAACCACATTCCACCGGGTTGGTTGGGTCTGGAATCGGGCTGGAATCAACAGGCATAAATGCGGACAGTCGGGCATTGAACACTTTCGCACCAGCCATGTTGCGGTTGTGTCCGTAGAGTGCGGGGAAGTAATCGTCAGCATAGGTTCCCCAGACTAGCCAGCACGCCGTCAGATTTAGTTCCTCAGCAGACCCATTCGGATGGATGAACGCACCGCATAAAGCCACGTCAGCAACATCAAATTTGTGGTCATCCCAAATAACGGCTTCAGGAATACCAGGTAGTGAATCTAGCATCCCCATCTGACGCGCCCATTCCTTAGAATGATGCCTTGCAGTATTCAAGTGGCGATTCAAACTGGTAGTAAAAGGCATGTAAAACTTCGGTAGTTTCACAGTCCCTACAGCCTTGTAGGGAACGTGAGTGAAGCTTTTGAACCTTCCTATACCTAAGGTGGTGTATAGCGATTCTATACGTACCGCCGATGTCCCTAGTCCAGTCGGACCGCCCAAAAATAAGGTGGGTGTGGAAGAATTATCCCCTCCCTTGTTCATGTAGCGGCTCGATCGCATGTGCCACTCGTGACCGCCTGACTGCCAATCCTGAAGTCCTTTGATATATAGCAGAACGTTGATCCGTGCCACCGGGTCTAGTCCATGTTCCTCAAAGAGCGAGGGCAACTCAGTGACGGCGGTGTTATCAAACTGCTGTAATCGCGAGGTCAGCAGATCGTTGGTCAGGTTAGCGGCTACCTGGGTACTCACATTTAAGAATCGCTCTAATACCAACACACAGTTGGCGTTCTCTCCTTCATCCTCCACTTCTCGTTGGTAAGAAAACAAGTCATTACGCAGATGTACCCCATCTGCAAATGTATCTTTGAGTACACGCATCGGTCGAGTTGCGGCGATTTCCGCCGGGATCTCTACAAACGCAGCGTGTTCGACGAGATGGGCTGACCACGGCGCACCGCCTACCTTCCGCCGCATCTCGATGTATTCGATGGGGTTAGCAATCCGATCCTGACGAATATTGGAGAGTTCCCAAAGAGACTCTTCTAGTAAATGCTCGGTACTCTCCGCAAACCGCAACCGCCAGTCCACAGTTTTGCTAAATGCAGTACGAGACCACAAATCGGCTAAACCACGCTCCACCGGATTGGTGGGTACTGGGGGGGTGTCGGTGGGGTAAATTGGCATGAACGCCGGTAGTCTGCCAAGATACTCCTTCGCCCCAGCCATATCTTGGGTGCGCTTATAGATTTCCAAAAAGTGATCGTCGAAGAAGAACACCCAAACATACCAATCAGTCACTAAGTCAAGCTCCGTACCTGGCGCATCTGGATGGGTATAGGAACACAGCAAAGCGTAGTCATGGGCATCGAATGTCCGCTCGTCCCAGATAGCGGAGTTTTCCGCTTCTTCTTGTGAGCCAAGTATCCCCATCTCGTAAGCCCACGCTTTGGAATGCACTCGCGCCGCTTCCAAGTTTGGGTTCAACCGCGCGGGCCAAGGCATGTAAAAATCCGGCAGTTCAAAGGGTTGCATGATCTGCGCGTCACCTCCTGTAGAATTTTTTTGCTGAGCGTTGCTGAATTGAGTTATGAATCTAAATCTAGAGACGTTCCAGGAAACGTGTTTACAAGGGTTTTGTCAGAACACAAAATTATGTTCATACATGACATCAGCAACGCCTTTTGCTGTGTTGATTTCTTGCTTGAGCATCGTTGTGTTTCATGAGTATCCTGACCACCTGGGCTAGTCCCCACATCCGCTTAGCTTGTGGTGGCTCATGTTCAGGTGATAATACAAGATGCTCTTAACCAAATAACGAGCTATGTACGTTGTAGTTAAAGTTCTCTATACCCAAAGATCAGGTATTTGAAAAAGCAGTTTTAGCCATTAGTTATTTCTGCTTTTGGCAGATGAATTTTTAGCGATGTATTTATGTTGCTCTCATAATTTTTCATAGTCTTGTAAAAAAGTCAACAAGTAGATTACGACACTTAAGTAAGCGGGTAAATCATGAATTGAAGAATTATGAAGACAGTTAAGACACTTAAGCAAATAGTCGAATCATGAATTGAAGAATTAGAAGACACTTAAGACATTTAAGCAGGTAATTAAAATATTTAAGACAGTTATTGAATAATCATTACTAATTGTTAATTTCTCCCGCTAATAATCGCTGCTAAAACTAGCATTTACGCATTGACATAAAACTGCCTACGTGCATTTAATACAACTTTCTGTTTTAAGTAAGTATTCGTCATGAACGGTTAAGACGCTTCTAGATGCGTAACGGCTTAAAACAGGGTAGTCAGTGGTGTCATTGGTAAGGGTTTAGATCCCCGACTTCTTCAAGAAGTCGGGGATCTGAATCGCCATCAAGTCCAAGTGCGTAATTTTATCCCTGATACTTCTCTGGTTTCATTCGCTGCCAAGCAAAATTCATTTTTACCCATGCATCTTGCCAGTAACTTCTGAAGTCATATCCTCCTGCTTTGATAGCATGACGATGACCAAACCATACCAAAATTACTGTTAATAAAAAGAGAATTTTTTGTATTAGGTAAGTTAGTTGCCGTAACCAAATAGGTCGATTTTTATAAATAATAGCTAGCCGTTCATATTGAAAGCGGATGTGTTTAACTTCATCCCTTAATATCTGCTGACATAACTGTTGTAAAATAATAGAATTTGTGGCTTTTTGGATGGCTTTATAATAAACTAAAGCCAGTGTTTCTACAATGATGACTGGTGTTGTCCAAATCTCCATGTTTGGCGTTGAATAGCGTAGTAAACGGAATATTGTGTCACCCCAGTTACTTTTTAATCGGGGAATGTGGGCAAGATCAAGAAATCTTCCCAAATCGTTACCGTGGCGTTGTTCTTCCTTAATAAATAGTTCGATAACATCAATATATTTAGGATCGTTAATCTGCTTTGCGTACTTTCTAGTAGCAGCAAGTAAATGCGAACCATCTGATGTTTCACCCAATTGCCAAGCTGCTAGTGAAGCCGCTATTGCATTCCGTTCATCTTGTGTAATTTCTGCTCCTCGTTCCCAAGGAATATCCAACTGATATTCTGCATTGGCTTTGTAATATGCATACCACTGAGCAGATGTGGTTACTGAAGCTGAAGTGGGTAAAAGTTGGTGAGGATTCATCAACATTCTGACTGTTTATTAGATTGCTACTATCTGATTTTTCCCAAAATTAACTGCGAAAATTTAGAGGATTTGGGGCATGAATAAACAGTTTGACTACTTTGTGCCTAAGAAAGCGGGTTAATGCAAAAGTTTATCTTCAGATACCCGATAACTTCTGCGAAGTCGGGGATCTAAATCCAGCTTACTTTTTTTAATCAAATACAGGCGTCCACAGTTTTGATACTGTAAGCTCCCAACCAGGTAATAAATCGGGTAATGTCAGTTTATCGTTGTCTTGTAAAATTATTGGTTCTTGCTGAAGTCGGTAAACGGTTAATGTCAATTGATCGGGATCAATCAGGATACCAACTGTAGATCCAAGTTCTAAAAATAGTTAAATTTTTTCTATAAATGGTTTGGGGCGGTCTGACTTAGATTTTATTTCTACCAACAAGTCAGCTTCTCACTCATGGGAAAAACCCACAACCAAACATGAAAATATCTCTTCTTGCTTCCCCTAGCCCCTAGTCCCTAACCCCTATTTTCAAGCTAGGTACAAGTTCTACAAAGTCGCGTTGGTTTTTTTTGAGTCGATCAGCAATATTCTGAAAAAGTGCCAAAAAGTCGAAAGTCAAAAGTCAAAACTGTGAAGTACACACCACCAACCTAGTGGTTATAGTAAAAAACTTTTTGCTAACTCCAGTGAAATTCTAACTCTTGACTCTTGACTCTTGACTCTTGAAAGCCAGTTTACTAGACGGGGGTAGCCTCCGCACATCACTGGCTCCTCTTGATCGTGCCAATTTTAGATTTTGGATTTTGGATTTTGGATTGGGTTTTGCGAACCGCAGCAGGGAAGCCGCACAAATCTAAAATTGCTGGCTCTCAAATCCCTACCCTGCATACCAAAAGTGGTGCAGTCAATCTAAAATCGTAAATCTAACTTGAAAAGTTCAGATCTAAGAAAGCCTTATCTGGTGACTTTTCGCAAAATCCAAAATTGTTTGGCTTAGGAAGCCGATTCTCTAGCTGTAGATGAACCTAGCTTGTGATTAACAGGAGTAATGGCAGCATCACGACGGCCTGTCCGCAATTTTGGCTTGGGAGTACCACGTCTGTCATCATCCCCAATGTTGTTGTCTGATTTGCTCCAAGAAGACCGGGTGCGTTCAGAAGAACCATCACGACGCTGCTTGACGAGCTTGGGTTTGGGAGCGGAAAGATTTTCCTCTTGGGGAATTTCAATGTCTGAACTTAGCCAAGCGGGACGGGTTTGATCGTAAGCGATTTGCAGCGCTGCTGCTGCGATCGCCTGAGCGTCATATTTTTCGATCAGTTCGCTGACTATCGGTAAAAATGAAGCTAGGCGTTCGCCTGTCAAAGCTTCTCCTACCTGTTGCTGCAATTTATTGATGTGCCGCGCTTCAATTTGTGCCCTGGTGGGAATTGACAGCAATTGCCAACTTTGGCGGTTATGGCGTTCAAATATCTGTTGCTTGCGGCGCTCAAATGGTTGTACTAGGGAAATCGCTGTTCCTTCTTTACCAGCCCGACCAGTACGACCAATGCGGTGGACGTAGGTTTCTACGCTATCGGGTAAGTCGTAGTTGATCACATGAGACAGTTGGTCTACATCTAATCCCCGGGCGGCAATATCAGTTGCTACCACCCAGCGCACTTGACGATTGCGGAATCGGCTTAGTAAGCGCTCTCTAGCTTGCTGAGATAAATCACCGTGGTATTCATCGACACTATGTCCAGCTGCTTGCAGTTGACTGGTGAGTTCAGCAGCGGTGCGTCTGGTACGGACAAATATCAAAGCTGATTCTGGATCTTCCATTTCCAGAATTGGCTGTAAAGCTTTGGCTTTTGTCCAGTGACGGGGAATTAGGTAAGCTACCTGATTAATTTTCGTAGGCGCAGCTTTTGGCTGTTCTACGGTAACTGTCACAGGCGATCGCAAAAACTTGTTCACCAATTGCCGAATTGATGGCGGCATGGTAGCGGAGAATAAAGCTGTTTGGCGATCGTCGGGTGCTTGGGAAAGAATTTTGATTACATCGTCGATAAAGCCCATGCTCAACATTTCATCGGCTTCATCTAAGACAAACCACTTGACTTGATCGAGTTTCAGACAACCGCGATCTAGCAAGTCGATTACCCGTCCTGGAGTACCCACAACCATGTGTACACCACGTCTGAGTTGTAAAATTTGGCGATCAATTGATTGACCACCGTAGATTGCTAATACCCGCAATCCGTCATCGCCCATAAATTGAGCGATCGCATCATGGACTTGCATGGCTAACTCACGAGTTGGAGTCAAAACCAGTGCTTGCACGGCTCTTTGACTAATATCTAGTCGTTCTAAAATTGGCAGAGAAAAGGCTGCGGTTTTTCCTGTTCCGGTTTGGGATTGACCGACCACATCACGACCATCTAGCAGTTGGGGAATTGCTTGGGTTTGAATATTGGTGGGTGTGGTGAAACCGATTTTTTCTAGTTTTTCAACACGTTCTTGGGAAATGCCTAGTTCTTGAAACGAAAGAGTCATTAATTCTCCTAGATTTTATTTTGGATTTTTGGATTTAGTCATTCGTCCTCAGTCATTGGTCATTGGCGATTAGACAAGGGACTTTTGACAAATTAGTTATTGACAATTTGACCGTAAAGGTCGTATGTATCAGCACTTTGGATGTCTACTGGCACAAGTGTTCCTAACTTTGCCTGACCAACCACATAGACCTGCCCATCTATTTCTGGGGCAAATCTCGCCGAACGACCAATCAATTCTCCAGTTTCAGGATTTTCTTGCTCAATCAGGACATCAACAATTTTGCCTACTTCCTGTTGATTCTTTCGCCAAGTAATTGGTTGTTGGAGTTCCATGAGGCGGTTGCGGCGCTCATGCATGATGTCTTGAGGCAACTGATTTGGTAGCTTGTAAGCTGGAGTTTCCTCTTCTGGCGAAAAGGTGAACACGCCCACATGGTCAAATTCGTGCCGCTGGACAAACTTGAGTAGATGTTCAAAATGCTCGTCGGTTTCTCCTGGAAAACCAACAATAAATGTTGTTCTCAACACCGCTGATGGTAGCGCCATCTTGATGCGCTCAATAATCCCATCATTTACCTGTCCTTGCCAGGGACGGTTCATGGCGCGGAGAATTTCTCCATGAGAATGTTGTAAAGGCAAATCTAAGTAGGGCAGGACATTTGGTATTTCTTGGATCGCTGCTATGACATCAGGTGTCAGTCCGGTGGGATAAGCGTAGTGCATCCTGATCCACGGTACATCTACTTCTCCCAAAGCGCGGAGTAATTCGGCTAACTTTGGCTTACCGTAAATATCCAAACCATAATTAGTGGTGATTTGGGAAATCAGAATAATTTCTTGTACCCCTTGACTAGCTAACTGCTTGGCTTCAGCGACAATGGATTCAATAGTACGCGATCGCTGGTTTCCTCTTAGATGAGGAATAATACAAAACGCACAACGATAATCACATCCTTCGGCCACCCGCAGATAAGCTACGCCTTCGGTTGTAGTGCGGTAGCGCGGTGTAGTTTCATCGGCAATATAGGTTGGTTCAATACTAACCTGCTTGACCCGTTCTCCTTGTTCTACCCGCTCAATTACATTGACAATTTTGTGATAATCGCCTGTACCTACTACGGCCACTGCTTCTGGCAACTCTTCCAATAATTGTTCTTGGAAGTGCTGGGCCATACAACCAGTGATCACGATTTTTTTATTCGCCTCTGCCAACTCTACCAAAGTTTTAACAGATTCTTCTCTAGCTGCTTCAATAAAACTACAGGTATTGACAATAACGTAATCTGCTAACTCTTCATTACTATCTACGCCATAGCCTGCTTTGACAAGCAGTCCTAGCATATGCTCTGTATCAATTCGATTTTTCTCGCAGCCCAGGTGAGAAATTGCAATTGTTGGCTTGTCACCCATATTTTGCCAAAATTTTCCGTTTTTTTCTTTTCATCAAACACAAACAGCTCTTAGCTCTGTTTTCATTTGCACCCACATGCGGACAGTACTAAAGTGGAAGGGTAGCATTGCCCCGTCCCTATCCGCAAACCTATGACCTTAATCAAGTTTCAGGTCATGTTATGATGCTTTTATTAATCAGTTTTCCCAGGGTAATATAGAGTGTCTTGGGGTACATTTGACACTTGTTATGTTTTTTAACAATTCGCCTGTTGGTATTTTACATTACCGCAGCGTGTGCGTTGTTAATTTACCCATCGGGAAGCCGCCCAAAGGGCTGGTTGTGAGAAGTCGCTACCCTCAGGGAAATCGCACTTGCGACTACGCCTAATCAAGCAGTAACGCTACCCTTACAGATTAGGCTTTTCCTGCGAACAGGCGCAGGTGAGAGTCCTAAAACTGTGGGAAGCTGCCTCGCGTCTTGTGAGTTGCAAACTCCTCTTTGTAGTCAGGTTTTATCTTAACATATCTTATGGAAGGTTTGACCGCAATTTCCGCCTTAGGGTAGAGGCGGGAAAACCTACCACATAAAACAACATTTAATGCTAAGGAAGGGGCTAGAGATGAGGGACTAGGGGCTAGAGATGAGGGGCTAATGGTCTATCTCATTAATGTTTGAGGGGTAAATAAATTCGTAGTCAGTTAGCACTGCCTCACCGCGCTAGCTTACTACTAACTTATCAAATAACTTATCAAAACTTTTGAATGAACCACTTGGGAACTAAAGAATTATAAAATAAGAATTTTGAATTGCTAGCCTCTCACCCCTAGGCCCTGCTAACCTCTAACCCTGGTTCTCTTAGACCCTGGCCACTAATCGCTAACCCCTCCTAATAATTGACGTGGACTTATATCAGCTATTTAAAACTCGAACACCGATTATTGGCGTAGTACATTTACTACCACTGCCCACCTCGCCCCGCTGGGGAGGTAGCCTCAAAACAGTGATTGATCGCGCCGAACAAGAAGCAACCGCCCTTGCTAGTGGTGGGGTTGACGGTATCATTGTCGAAAATTTTTTCGATGCGCCGTTTACCAAAAATCAGGTCGATCCAGCCATTGTGAGTGCCATGACTGTAGTGGTGCAGCGTATTCAGAATTTGGTGACATTGCCTTTAGGCTTAAATGTTTTGCGGAACGACGCTAAAAGTGCTATGGCGATCGCCAGTTGTGTGCGGGCACAATTTATTCGCGTGAACGTCCTCACTGGGGTAATGGCAACAGACCAAGGTTTAATTGAGGGAGAAGCCCATCAAATACTCCGCTATCGGCGAGAATTAGGCTCTGATGTGAAAATTATGGCCGATGTCTTAGTCAAGCACGCCCGTCCTTTAAGTTCCCCAAATCTCACAGTCGCTGTCAAAGACACAATCGAAAGAGGTTTAGCAGATGCAGTGATTTTGTCAGGCTGGGCTACTGGTAGCCCTCCTAACATAGAAGATTTGGAACTGGCCTGTGGTGCAGCAAATGGCACGCCTGTCTTGATTGGCAGTGGAGCTAATTGGGAAAATATTGCTACACTGATGCAGGCAGCAGATGGTGTAATTGTTTCCAGTTCTCTGAAACGTCACGGTCGGATCGAACAACCAATTGACCCCATTCGTGTTAGTCAATTTGTAGAAGCCGCACGTCGGAGTTGGAACTCTAAGGGTGAAACTAAATCAATTTCTTCAATAACTATACGATCATAGGGCATGGGGCATAGGGCATGGGGCATGGGGCATGGAAGACAAGGGAAGGGAAGGAGGACAAGAAGGACAAGGAGATTAATCCCCAATGCCCAATCCCCAATTCCCAATTCCCAATGCCCAATCCCCAATGCCCAATCCCCAATGCCCATTACCTCATTCCCAATCACAGTTTATGATTCGCCGCCGTTCTACTCCTTGGATTCATAAATGGTCGCGTCCATTGATTGCCGCGATCGCTGGGCTTGGTGCCCTGGTCACAGGTTATCTGACCATCGAAAAGTTAACAGGAGGCAGTGCAGCGTGTACAGCACAAGCTGGTGTCAAAGGCTGTAACGATGTACTTTCTAGCCCCTGGGCAACGGTTTTAGGTCAGCCATTAGCCTTGTTTGGGCTGTTGGCTTATATCAGTATGCTGATATTTGCTTTGGCTCCCTTAGTATTGAAAGCCGGAGATAATAACCGCAAACAAATAGAAAATTGGACTTGGTGGTTGCTGTTAGTAGGCGCGATCGCCATGTCCATCTTTAGTGGCTACTTAATGTATGTACTAGCAACTCAAATTAAAGCCGTTTGTCCTTACTGTATCGGCTCGGCTATTTTCTCTATGAGTATGTTAGTACTCACTATTCTCGGTCGGACTTGGGAGGATGTCGGGCAAATCTTCTTTACCGCCATTATTGTCGGCATGGTTACACTGATTGGCACTTTGGGCATTTATTCTGGTATCAATACATCAAAGGATACAGTTACTTCAACTCCTGGCAAACCAGTACAAATCAGCTTCACTCCCAAAGTACAACCTAATCCACAATTTGGTTGGGAAATCACTACTACTTCCGGTGAAGCAGAAATAGCCCTAGCAAACCATCTTGTCAAAATAGGTGCTAAAGAATATGTTGCTTATTGGTGTCCGCACTGCCACGAACAGAAGCTAATATTTGGTAAAGAAGCTTACAAGATTCTCAATGATACTATTAAAGTAGAGTGCGCTCCCGATGGACTCAAAGGACAACCAGATGTGTGTAAAGCTGCCAAAATAGAAGGCTTCCCTACTTGGATAATTAATGGCAAAAGCTATAGCGGAGTGCAAAATTTAGAGGAACTCGCCAAAGTTTCTAATTATACAGGTTCCCGTAATTTCAAATATTTCAAGTAATCAGGCGATGACTGATACTGAATAGTCAACTGGCTGCATTAAGTAAATTTGCTTCCGGTTGACTTATTTTTTTTTGGTTAATTTTATACTTCATACTTCATAAGCTATTACGCAAATAAACTTGTATATTTCGCGCTCAGGTTGTCAAAAGTCAAGAGTCCACAGTCAAAGGCTAGCTTGGACTTTGGAATGCGTGACCCTGGACAACCTACAAGCGAGAATATTTAATCTAGGCGCGCATCAGCTTACTGAGCGTCTTTAGTTGACAGCCTCAACGATAAATCGACGACAAGTAGCTTTAGTCTTGTGAGTCATGAGTAATATACAGCTATCAGATATTATTTTGTATATTATTTATAGTTAATAATTTTCGGCAATCATTTCGTCTATAGTTGTAATACCTGAATAATCAAAGATATTCAAAATTTAACATTAAATTTAATTTAAGTGAATTCACTAGAATAAATGACTATATTTGTATTTTTTTACTCATGTTACACAAAAATGCAAATAGTTAACACCAATCTTAGGCTTTTAAAACTACCCATATATATACTACTGTTCTAAGCAAACACTATTTATACTAAATTTGTGATGTGAGACACAAAGGTTCCAATTACCCTTTGATTGGTTAGTCACAAACCCCGTGAACTGAAAAACTTGACCCTTCGGCTTGTGAGAGGGTAAACAGTAAGCGAAGCTGAACTGTTGATTTTTTCGCCCACGGCGGCTTGTAGCAATTCTCACTTCATTTTTCATCCTTTATCCTTTCTAGAATTAATGTAGCTCACCTGTAAGCTATATTCACCGAGTAGTTAATTGCGATCGCAAATAAAAAGTATTTCTCCCCACTAGGTAATGGGAATGAGTAAGCAGCTAGGCAAGCGTCTTGTGAAGTTCATATCTGGACTGAGAAAACCGCTTGATCGAGGACATAGGGAATTAATCACCGCCTCCTGCGTTGCAGTCTGCATCTTGCTTGTACGCTCTCTGGGATTATTCCAATCTTTAGAATTGGCAGCTTTAGATCAATTGTTCCGTTTACGTCCATATGAGCCACCAGAAGAGCGGATTACTATTGTCGCGATTGATGAAGCTTCTTTACGCCAAGTAGGTTCTTGGCCGATTCCCGATCGTGTAATTGCCGAATTGTTACAAAAATTAAAAGCTGCTAATCCCCGTGCTATTGGTTTAGATATATACCGGGATTTGCCAGTGGAGACTGGTTATGAAAATTTGCTCAAAACTTATAAGTCGATGCCAAATTTGATCGGCATTGAACAACTAGCAAATAACAAAAATACCGGTGTTTTACCCTCACCAGTGTTGAATCAACTTAAGCAAGTTGGTTTTAATAATGTTGTATATGACGCTGATGGCAAAATACGTCGCAGTTTGTTGTATTGGCACATTAATAATCAGGCACACGAAAGTTTTGCTTTGAAGCTGGCTTTAGTGTATTTAAAAACATCTGGTATCACTCCACAAAGCGCAGCTACCAAAGCTGAGTATTTGCAGTTAGGTAAGGCAGTGTTTACTAGATTTCAGGCTAATGATGGTGGCTATGTCAGAGCTGATGCTCAAGGCTACCAAATTTTGTCCAACTTTCCCAAACCAAGATGTCCAGATTCATCGCCAGAATCCTGTAGCTACCGCCAAGTATTGATGAGGGATGTGTTAGCAGACAAAATACCAAAAGAATGGTTTAGCGATCGCATTGTACTCATTGGTTCCACTGCTCCCAGTCTCCAAGATTTTGTATTTGTACCGCAATCTAGCAGGATGATGGGTGCAGCACAACCGATCACCGGAATTGAACTGCAAGCCCATTTTATTCATGAGTTAATCGCCGCAGCTCTAGAAGGACGACCGTTACTAAAAGTCTGGCCAACCTTCTGGGAATACTTGTGGATTTTTGGTTGGTCTTATTTGGGTGCTGTAACTGCATGGCGTATCCGACACCCAACCAGAAGCTTGATCGTCATTGTAGTTTGTTGCTTGTTGTTAATGTTGTCCGCCTACCTGGCTTTTTTGTTTGGTTGGTGGATACCAATTGCGCCTTCATTGCTCACTTTTGGCAGTTCAGCTATTTGGATTACCCGTTCTCTTGCTTACATGCAAGAAGAGTTAAAACGCTCTAAAGAGTTTTTACATCAAGTTATTAATACAATTCCTGACCCGATTTTTGTCAAAAATGAAGAACATCAGTGGATTGTGTTAAATGAAGCCTATTGTAGATTGATTGGTTATCCCAATCAGTTGTTAACTGAAAAGTCAGACTATGACTTTTTCCCCAAACATGAAGCTGATGTATTTCGTCAACAAGATGAGATAGTTCTACAAACTCAACATACTCAAGAAAGTGAAGAAGAATTTACCGATGCTTATGGAGTGACACACTTAATTGCTACGAAGCGTTCATTTCATAAAGATGCTGCGGGAAATTACTTTTTAGTTGGGGTAATTCGAGATATTACTATGCGCAAGCAGAGAGAAGAACAACTCCAGCGTAAAGCTGACGAGTTATCCCGCTCTAACAATGAATTAAAACGTAAAGAAGACCATTTGCGTTATTTGGCATATCACGATCCTTTAACTGGTCTATCCAATCGTAAATTTTTCATGGAACAACTTCATGAATCTTTGGATTGGGCAGCAAATAATAATTTATTATTGGGGCTATTGTTTATTGATCTAGATGGCTTTAAACAAGTTAATGATACTTTAGGGCACGAGCTTGGCGATCGCCTGTTAGTCACAGTGGGACAAAGGTTAAGCAACTGCTTGCGCGGTAGTGATACAGTCTCTCGTTTGGGCGGCGATGAATTTACTGTCATTGTCAGAGCAATTCCCAACATCCAAGTAGCTGCTAAGGTGGCTGAAAAAATCTTAGGTACTATTACAGAGCCAATAGTTTTGGATGGATATACTACTACAGTATCTGCTAGTATTGGCATCAGTATCTACCCTCTTAACAGCTGCGACACTGATAGTTTAATTAAACACGCAGATACCGCTATGTACCGTGCTAAGAATCAGGGTAAAAATCGCTATGAGTTTGCTTGATTAAGTTTTATTGTAACTGGATATCCATTTCTTAAGGTGGAAGATTTTTACTACTACAAATAGTTACGTTGAATGATGAACCTCTGTAAAAAGGAAGAGAATATCGGATGAACCTTGAGCTATTTTTCCAACGCACAGAAGTGTTGCATAAGCGGTTAGCAGATTTATACCAAACTGCTACGGTACTGCCTTGGGTACCAGCAGATATGCTACCGCAAGCTTTTCAGGAACTCCATAATAGCTCAAAAACATTGCAGTTAGCAGTGGAGGAACTGTATCAGCAAAACGAGGAACTAATACAATCACAAAATTTTTTAGAAACAGAACGCCAACGCTATCAAGAGTTATTTGAATTGGCACCAGATGGCTATATAGTCACTAATGCTTCAGGTACGATCCATGAAGCTAACCAGATGGCTGCTAAGTTACTCAATGTTTCAAAACACTTTTTAGTGGGGAAGCCCATTACTAACTTTCTTCCCATAGAAGAACGTCAGCAAATTCGCACCGAAATCAACCGATTAGCGGAAGCAGACAGAAGCACAGAATTATTAGTACACTTGCAGCAACGTCATGGTGAATGTTTGAATGCAGCTTTAACTGTGGCAGCTGTTCGCAATCAGCAAGGTCAGGTAACATCTCTCAGGTGGTTAATTCGTAATATTGCTGAGCGTCAGCAATGGGAACTGCCTAAAAGTAAGAATGTCAGCAGCATAATCAGGGATCGTCGCCTGTATAAATATTCTAAAACAGAGAATATTTCTCTCAACCCTTTACAAATTTTATATGTTTCTCAAGGTTGGGTCAAACTTAGTACTTACTGTGAAACAGGTGAAGAAGTACTCATAGGTTTGGTAGGGCCAGGAATGATTTTTGGCTCTAGTATGACATCACTGAAGATTTACCAAGCGATCGCCCTAGGCGAGGTGGAGTTGGTATCAATTCATGTGTCAGAGATAGCGGCTTCTCCTAGCCTCAGCCATAACTTTTTACCGAAAATAAATCAACGTTTACAACAAACAGAATCTTTATTAGCTATTTCTGGAAAGCGACAAGTACAAGAGCGGTTGCAGTATTTGTTAGAATTTTTTAAACAAGAAATTGGTGAACCTGTACCAGGCGGAACCCGTCTAAGTATTCGCTTAACTCATGAAGATTTGGCTAGTGCTTGCTGTGCGAATAGGGTAACAATTACAAGATTTATGAGCAAGTTGAAACAACAAGGATTAATTACTTTTGATTCTCAGAAACATATGATTTTGAAAGATGTTAATTAATTGTAGAAATTATAACAATTCAGCTTTCATCCTTCATTCACCATTGCCACAATGGTAGAGAGGGGGACTTCAGCAAAATACTCTCGCTGAAATTGTTCTTCGCGCACAGCAGCTAAAAATTTGGCAATAGCAGCATCGACAAGTAGGGTTAATGTTTCCCCAGAAGAAGTATTTTTGGTTTCTTGGCTGATGTGCAAATAACGGTCTTGGCGTTGTACTGTGAATCCTAAATATTTTAAAGCTTTCAGTCCCACAAGTAAGGTTTGGTCGCCGATGCCCAGTTTTTCTAAAAGTTGGACGCGGGTAACTAGTTGATTAGTGCGACTGAGGTATTTGGCAATTCCGACTAAGGTAAGCCAAATTTGATTAGGTGGTTGTTGGTTGGGTTTAGTCCAAGCGATCGCCAGTTGTTGATGATTATAGAGCGAGCGTTTCCACCATGCGCGTAAATCATCCCAACTAGTAGGACATTCTGCCAAAATAACTGCTGTTTCTTTAGTGTTAAGTTCTGGGTGTTGTTGATGTCGCCAATCTAATATTAGTTCTGAGTGCTGAGTGGCGAGTACTGAGTTAGCACTAGGACGGACAGCAATTAATCTAATTTCATAACGTTTTTTAAAGGTGTTATAGTCCAATTCGGCTATACAATCACATCTACCTATGGGTAATTCATCTTTGTAGTGTCCCCACCAAATACCGGGAAAGGGATTTCTCGTGGAATCATCCCGGATATCAAACTCGGTTTTAATATACTGTACTTTTTTTCCTTGGGAATCTTGTTGATTGCGATGCCAAGAATTTTCAAACCAGCAATTTTGAATTAATAGCTTGGGGACAGGATTACCCATTCCACAAGGTTCTAATATTTTCAATTCTAAAAATAAATCTTTGCCTAAATCTGCTACTGTAACGGCGATATCTGCTTGCACTGTGGGCGTGAGAGTTTTACCACCCAAAGATTGGCGTAACCTTTGGTTAATTGCTTGTGTAAATAAGGGAATATTCTCCACTAACATACTCAACCCAGCCGCATAGGGATGTCCGCCAAAGCGATGTAACAAATGTGCTTGGTCTTTGACTAATTGGTATAAATCGACCGAATTGATGGAACGGGCAGAACCACGGGCGAGGGGGGGGGATGGGGGGACAAGGGGACGCGGTGACAGGGAGAAATTTTCATTCTCCGCGTCTCCCTCTCTTTGCGTCTCCGTGTCTGCTAAAATCGCGTCTTCTGTACTTAATAAAATCGTGGGGCGGCCTGTTTCCTGTGCTACTTGTCCAGCTACTAAGCCGAGTACGCCTACAGGCCATTGGGCATCTGCTAAGACGATCGCACTTGTGGTTGATAAATCTAATTGACTCAGCTTTTGTGCTACTTGCGTTTGCACGTCTTTCTGTAAAGACTTACGGCGGGCGTTGGCTAGTTCTGTGTCTTCTGCTAGTTCGTGACACCGTTTAATATCACGGCTTGTGAGTAATTCTACGCAAAATCTCGCATCGCCTTGGATACGGCTAACTGCATTGATGCGCGGCCCCAAACCAAAGGAAATATCTGTGGGGCGATCGCCACTTTTCTGACACAATTCTAATAATCTGCCCACACCCGGCCGTCGTCTGGCTGTGGGTGGTTGTTTAAAATCTTCTTGTAATCTTTGAATTCCCAATTGCGCTAAATAGCGACAATCTCCGCTTAACTGCACTAAGTCAGCAATTAGCCCTACCGCTACTAAATCCAATAAATCCGCTAAGGGCTGTTTTGGTACATGAGGCAGAGTTTGATAAAGTGCTTCTACCAATTTGTAAGCTACAGCTACCCCAGATAAATTAAATAGTGGATGTTCCTGGGGTAAATTGCGCGGATTGATAATTGCTGTCACTCGTGGACGTTCTGCTGGTAAAGTGTGATGATCTGTAACGATGACATCGATACCTAGCTTTTGGGCATAAATAATTTCATCAATATTAGTGCTGCCAGTATCGCAGGTGACAATTAAAGTACAACCTTGTTTTTCTAAGTTATCAATCCCGGAATTATTCAGTCCGTGAGATTCTTTGAGACGATTGGGAATGTAGTAACTTAACTGGGAGTTTTGCCCAAAAAATTGCCCCAAACCATCCCAAAGCACAGATGTAGAGGTAATTCCGTCAGCATCAAAGTCTCCCCAAATCGCAATTTTCTCGCTAGCATTACGTGCTAGTTGCAAACGGGCGACGGCTAAATGCATTTCTTCCCCAAATTCAAAGGGGCTGGCTGGTTGATAAGCTTTATAGTTGACAAAAGCATCTAACTGTGATTTTTCCTGAATACCCCGTTGCCATAATAACTGTGCTGCATAAAGTCCACTGGATGCAGGAGTATACTTTTTCACGGCTTGGATAAACCACTCTGGGGGTTGTTCAGTTGCGGCTAGAGTCCACTGCATTTTGATACAAGGGAGTGAGGGGCTAGGGGCTAGGGAAGGGGGGAGCAGGGGGGACAAGTGGGACAAGGGAAGGGGGACAAGGGGGAAAAATGCCCAATGCCCTATTCATCATTAATCATGAAATCTATTTGCGGTTCAGTTACTAAGGGATTGAGGACTACTTCGTTAGAAAATCCCTCAGGTTTACGGGTGCGAATTGCTGCCGGACGCGATCGCCTATAACCGGCTCTTTCAGCTTTTTGATGTTCATAATCAATCAGTCTGCCATAGTATGGGTGTTTACTAAGATTCATCGACAAGAAAATATGCTGACGGATATTGCCAAAACCTTTGCGGTTAAAAAACTTGACTGCTGGTGTGTTGGTGGGATCGGTATCTACTAGCATAAACCGCGCCCCATCTTCAATCATGCGGGCGACGACTTTATCAACTAATTTATCAGCAACTCCCCGCCGCTGAAACTGCGGATTAACTCCCAGCCAGAGGATGTATCCGTAAGTCCAAGAGGCTTTGGTAATAATCGTTCCTAAAATAAATCCTGCTAGTTCGCCATCAATTTCTGCAACCAAGCAGTATTCGGGATCTGTGTTGTAAAGTCCAATTACTTCCCATTCATCCCAAGTTCTATATAAATAAGGATATAACTCACTGGTAAATAGCTGTTCTCCTAAATGGTAAACATCGGCTATATCATCAATTCCTAATTCACGCACATAAACGGCGTCCATCTCATCAACGTTAGTCATAATAGTTAATAGTCATTTGTCATTTGTCATTTGTCATTTGTCATTTGTCAGAGTCAACATTCAACAGTCAACCGCGCTCTTCTTTAGCTTGTCGAAGTGTCAACCGTCAACATATCTTCACAGTGATACTTCAGTTATACTGGCAAGATCTGGTAGCAAGTGGCGTTCCCCGAATGGGTTGCCGTAGCCATCGCTTTTTTGTTCAGTTGCTTGTGTGCGATCGCAGCGAGTGGCAAATTGACAATAGTTGCAGGCTTTATTTCCTAGTGGTAGTTGGGGAAATTGCTGTTTTTGCTGGTAACTTTCTAAGCAATGAGTTAAATCGTTTAACAGTTCTTTGAGGTCGTTGGCTGTTCGCTGGTGTTGCGTGGTATTGTAATTAAATTTAATATTTTGCGGTTGTCCTTGAGATTGGACAAACCAATAAGTCATGGAAATATTTTCTGGTAAGTATTCGCTAGTTTCTGCCAAAACATAGAGATAAAGACGGGTTTGCCAGTTTTTTTCTAACTTACTTTTGTGTGGTGGTTGGGGATAAGTTTTCCAATCGAGAATTTGCGCTTTTTGCTGATCGGCAATTAATAAATCATAGACAACTGTAAGCAGATAGTTTTGCACTTGCAGGGTGCGGTAGTGTTCGCTTTCTCGGAAAGTTTGACTATCAGCCGCAGGTGCGAGAATTTCTGGTGCAGCATTGGCAAAAGCTGACATCCAGGTTTGCAGTTGGCTATCTGCTTGCAAAAAACTCTGAATTGGTAAACCCATTTCTCGCTGTTGCATCAGCAGGTGAAAGCGACTACCTAAAGTTTGCCGTTCTTCCTGTTCGGGATCTGAGGGAGAATTGAGGTTTTCTAAGTAGGTATGTTGAAACTGACGGGGACAACGTTCTAGTAAGTTCAGTTGTCCTTGGGAAATTCGTAATAGTTGAGTATTAGTTGACAGCATTCTTCTATTTTAGAAGCGATCGCAGCTATGCAACTCACTAAAAAAGGGTGTAGAGGCTAGCTTGTTCAACTATACTTTTGACACCCATATTACCTTGTTTACTGTTTGTCTTTCGGCTTTCGAGAACCAAAGCTGTAAACCATCGCTATTTTCACAATATCAAAATATGCTGCTTGATTGTCCTTGTTGACAACTGCTAAAGAGATAGATCCTGCAACTAAAATGATTAAAAGCGGTGAGAGTATTTCTTCTGGGGAGCCGTTGCTGTTGTTGTTTGGCATTATATAATCTCCTGGTGGAAAGCCTCTGGCTGAGTAGCAGTTAGCCAAAGGCAATTTGATTGAGCTTCGCCATGAATATTGAATTGGTTAACCCCAAGACTCAATCATCATGGCGATTGCAAACAGGCAAAATAGGAATACCCCGCTCCGGAGAAACCAAATCCATACACTTGCTGAGAGCAGTATCCCAACTATCGAGACTGCACCAAAAGCTTGCGACACAACACACGCTATGAAAAAGCCCAGTACAGTCAGCAGAAAATATTTAAGTCCTCTACAAGCCCATGTGAACAGCAAATTTTGATCTTCTTTAAAATTGCTTTTCATCGCTTTTGTCCTGTTTTGAGAGTTAAATTTAGACAGCGAGCGTTACCTCGACTCTGCTAAATAAGGAGCGAATGCTTTATGCTTTGCCCCTACCCAGTCAAGGCACGCAACAGTCCCACTTCTGAGTAGAGTTGGAATGCTCACAAGGGTGTGTTGGTATTTACAGATGGAAAATAAACTCCTATGAATTCGGGTAATGTTGAAATTGAATAAATACATTCACCCTTTATATGCAATCCCTACAAGCACGCAGGAATTGATCTAACTCACTTAGTTTCGTTTAATTAATTTAAATCTTAACTAAGTTACCCAAAAATGCGATTAGACATAATATAAAGTAACTTAGTTACTTAGTCAAGGCAGAGTCAGGTAAAATTACTGGGAATCTGTCTAAAGAGTTATCTCCTCCTAACTTGTGACCAATAAATATCTCACTTTGTGAGATAACATGAGGGATGTAGTCTTGCTAGGGTGAGTATGAATGTCATTCCCAAACCATTTCTTCTGGCTTTAGCTCAAGAGCGGTGCTTGTCTGAAAGCGAAATAGAGGTCTTATTATATGCAGTTGAGGACAAATCACCCAATGCGATCGCCCAAGAACTCCATATCAGCGCTGAGGCGGTACGCAAACGCTTAAGTGAAGTGTACAAAAAATTTAAAGTAAGTGGCACTGGTCCCGGTAAGCTCACTAAGTTACAACAGGTGATTGCAGATGAGTATCAAGCATCTTTATCTGTTGTCAAACCAAATTCTCATGTGAAACAAGATTGGGTTGGAGCGCCTAGTATCTACCTTTTCTACGGACGGGTTGATGAACTACGCCAACTTCAGGAGTGGATAGTCAAAGATAAATGTCGGCTAGTGGCAATTTTAGGCATGGGAGGTATAGGTAAAACCTCTTTGTCTGTCAAGTTAGCCACACAAGTGCAGGAGAATTTTGAGTATTTGATTTGGCGAAGTCTGCGAAATGCTCCACCCTTGAAGGAACTCTTGGCAAACTTGATTAACTTTATATCTAATCAGCAGAATATTAACTTACCAGAAAGCACAGACGAGAGATTAACGCAGCTAATAAATTATTTACGAAAACACCGTTGCCTTTTGGTATTAGATAATGCTGAGACAATTTTACAAGGAGGCGATCGCGCCGGATACTATAGACCAGGATATGAAGATTATGGTCAACTACTCAAGCGCATAGGAGAAGAACTGCATCAAAGCTGCTTGCTGCTGACTTCGCGGGAAAAACCGAAAGAGTTTGCACCGTTAGAGGGAGAAGTATCACCAGTTAGAACTATATCCTTAGTTGGTCTGGGAGAAAAAGAAGGGCAAGACATTCTTAAAGATAAAGGCTTGTGTGGGACAAATCAAGCATGGACAAAGCTAGTTGAGAATTATTCTGGTAATCCCTTGGCATTAAAGTTAGTTTCTGAACCAATTCGCGAGTTATTTGGTGGTGATATTGATGACTTTTTAGATGCAGGCGAGATAGTTTTTGGTGACACCCGTCATTTATTGGATCAGCAATTTGAGCGCACTTCAAAACTAGAAAAAGAAGTTATCTACTGGTTGGCAATTAAACGCGAGTTAGTTTCCTTAGAGGATTTGCTCAATGATATTGTGCATCCCTTCACAAAAAGGGAATTACTAGAATCTCTAGAATCTTTACGCAGGCGATCGCTCATTGAGAAAAGTGCAGGACTTTTCACTCTTCAGTCTGTGGTTATGGAGTATATCATAGACCGACTGATTGAACAGATTCCTCAAGAGGTTACTACAGGTAAAATTACACTATTTATGAGTCATGCGCTGATTGAAGCGACTGCTAAAGACAATGTCAGAGATATTCAAATTCGCCTCATTCTCAAACCAGTTATTGAAAGATTCTTAAATCTATTCAGAAGTCCCGAAACTATTACAGAAAAGCTAACTCAAATTTTACAGAACCTAAAAGATAAATCTGCCTTACAACCAGGATATGCAGCTGGTAACGTTATCAATCTACTTTGTCATCTCAAAGTTAATTTAAGTAACTATGACTTTTCTTATCTGTCCGTTTGGCAAGCTTATTTACAAGGCGTGAATTTGCATAATGTCAATTTTGCTTATTCAGACTTATCTAAATCTGTTTTTACTCAAAGTTTAGGACCTATTTTGTCAGTCGCATTGAGCCAGGATGGAAAACTCTGTGCTACTGGTGATGCCAACAATCTAATTAACGTATTTAAAGTTGCCGATGGTCAATTACTTTTCACTTTTGAAGGACACAATAAGTGGATCAGATCAGTTACCTTTAGCCCCGATGGTCGGCTATTGGCAAGTGGCAGTGATGACCAAACCGTAAGATTATGGGATGTCCACACTGGTAAATATATCAAAACTTTATCGGTTGATAGTAGTCGGGTTAGGTCTGTTGCCTTTAGCCCAGATAGTCAGCTACTGGCAAGTGGTAGTGATGACCAAATGGTGAAATTATGGAATGTGAATGATGGGACATGCATTTTGACCTTACCAAAGCATAGTGATTGGGTTTGGTCAGTTACCTTTAGTCCCGATGGCAAGTTGTTGGCCAGTGGCAGTGAAGACAAAACAATAAAGTTGTGGAATGTCAGCGATGGCACTTGTCTCAAAACCTTGCAAGAGCATACCTATCCCGTATGGTCAGTCGCCTTCAGTCCCGATGGCAAGTTGTTGACCAGTGGCAGTGAAGACAAAACAATAAAGTTGTGGAATGTCAGCGATGGCACTTGCCTCAAAACTTTACAGGGGCATACAAGTTGGGTATGGTCAGTTGCTTTTAGTCCCGATGGCAAGTTGTTGGCCAGTGGCAGTGACGATCAAACAGTGAAGTTGTGGAATGTCAGTGATGGCAATTGCCTCATAACCTTACAAGGGCACAGCAATTGTGTTAGATCAATTGCCTTTAGTTCGGATGGCAAGTTATTAGCAAGTGCTAGCGAAGACCAAACGGTCAAGTTATGGAATATCAGTGATGGTAATTGCCTGAAAACTTGGCAAGGATATATTAATTGGGCAAGGTCAGTAGCATTCAGTCCTGATGGTACAACTTTGGCAAGTACTATTGGGGACAAAACAGTAAAGTTATGGAATGTCCACACTCGTAAGAGCTTTCAAATTTTGCAAGGCCATACTAGTTGGGTTAGGTCAGTGGCATTTAGTCCTGATGGTTGCACCTTGGCAAGTGGCAGTGAAGATAAAACAGTAAAGTTGTGGAATGTCAGCGATGGTAATTGTATCAAAACTTTGAAGGGTCATGCCAGTTGGGTACAGTCAGTGGCATTCAGTTCTGATAGTAGAACCTTGGCAAGTAGTAGTGATGACAAAACTGTGAAATTATGGAATCAAGAAACAGGTACTTGTCTCAATACTTTCAAGGGTCATGACAATCGGGTACAGTCAATCGCTTTCAGCCCATATGGGAAATGCTTGGTGAGTGGTAGTGAAGACCAAACTGTAAAATTGTGGAATCTTCAAACTGGTGACTGCTTAAAAACTTTCTTAGGGCATACTGGCTGGGTAAGGTCAGTTGCTTTCAGTCCTGATGGAAAGTTATTAGCAAGTGGCAGTGAAGACAAAACTGTGAAATTGTGGGATGTTCAAACTGGCGAATGTCTCCACACTTTGACAGGACATACCAGTTGGGTCAGATCAGTTGCCTTCAGTTACGATGGCAACATACTCGCAAGTGGTGGTGATGACCAAACAGTGAGGTTGTGGGATGTCCACACTGGTAAACCCTTAAAAGTTTTAGCGGAACATAAAGATTGGGTATGCTCAGTTGTTTTCAGTCCTGATGGTTGTACCTTAGCCAGTGGGAGCCAAGATGAGACGATTAAACTTTGGGATGTGAACACAGGCGATTGTTTTGGGACTCTGACCGATGAAAAACCTTATAAAAAGATGAACATTACTGCGGTTACAGGGTTAACACCCGCGCAAGTAGCAACACTGAAAGCTTTAGGAGCCTTGGAAGAGCAACAGAAAAAATAAAAAATAAAAGGCAAAAGGATGAATTTTGTGATATTCATTCATCCCTTTGCCTTTTTATGTACCTGATGCTTATTTAATGTTATCCCGTGCGTCCCTCACTGCGGCAAAGAAAAATAATCCTGTGAGTGGAATGCTTAAGATTAGGATAATAGCCGTGGCTTGGAAGCCTAAATCTGGTTGTCCGTAACTGAGTTCAAAAACCGAACCGACAGCCGCGATCGCACTTACACAAGAACCCGCTAGAAATAAACCGCTTTTTGGAGTTAAATACACTATGAGAACACCCTATGCTACAGGTTTCACCGCTTGATACGAGAAGCCATTTTTAGATAGTTCCTGTGCCAAAGTCAAGGAATTATCCACGCGATCTACAAATACCACGCCATTGAGGTGATCCATTTCATGCTGAATGCAGCGTGCGAGTAAGTCATTAGCTTTTAATGTCTTAGGACGGCCATATTCATCTTTATAGGAAATTTCCACGGTTTCCGGGCGCTTCACATCCAGATAAACGTTGGGAATGCTCAAACAGCCTTCTTGGGCAACGCAGATTTCTTTGCTCACCTGTTTAATGGTGGGGTTAATCAATACCAGTGGTGGATTAGCTGGGTTATCTGGTTCTAAGTCCATAACAATTAGTTGTTTATGAACTCCCACTTGGGGTGCAGCCAAACCTATCCCATCTTTGCTGTACATGGTTTGCAGCATTTCGCGTATCAGCTGGCGCAGTTCATCATCTATTTTGGTAATGCGCTTTGCTGGTTGACGAAGAACGCGATCGCCTAAATAGTGCAGTTCCAACGGAGGATTTTTTAACTTTTTTTTCTCGACAGCAATTTCGGAGGGCATGATTCCTTATCGGCTAGATTATGAAAATTCCTACTAGTTTAATTCTATCAATCGGCTAGGGACTAGGGGTTAGGAATTAGGGACTAGGGGCTAGGGATTAGGGGCTAGGGAGACAAACAATTCAAAATTCACGCATTCTGCCCTGTTAAGAGTTCCCTTTTACAAATGACTATTGACAAATGACAAATGACTATTGACCATTGACTATTGACAACTGACTATTGACAAATATTGTGTGTTGAAATTTTTCACGAAGTTTGACTACCTGCTAAAAGAAACTTTCCTCGGCTTGCTGCGCGGGGGTTGGATGAATTGGGCAGCTGTTAGCACTGTGACAGTGTTGCTATTTTTATTTGGTATGAGTTTACAAACTTCCTGGCAATTAGAACAACTGCTTTACCAGTTTGGTAGCCAAATGGAAGTATCAGTTTATCTTGATTCTGGGATATCAGCCGCCAGCCTTGAACCATTGGTAACAAATATGCCAGAGGTGGTAGCCACGAAAACCATCACCAAAGAGCAAGCTTGGAGTAAGTTAGTTACAGAACTGAGAATTTCTGATATTGAAGGTGCTAATGAGCAGTTAGGAGGAAATCCCCTAGTTGATGAAATCAAGGTCAAAGCACGTAATTCTCAAGCTGTGCCCAATTTAGCAACCCAGTTGGCTAAGTTACCAGGAGTGAGTACAGTCCAGTATATTGATGAAGTTGTTCAACGGATCGCCCAGTTGCGTAAAGGTTTGAACTGGATTAGCTTGACAATTACCGTTATTCTTACCTTAACTGCGATCGCTGTCACTAGCATTACCATCCGCCTGATTGTGATGGCGCGCAGACAAGAAATTGAAATCATGCAATTAGTTGGTGCAACTACTGCTTGGATTTACTTACCGTTTATTTTACAAGGTATAACTTTTGGCGTATTGGGTGGGGCGATCGCTTGGAGTTTTATTACTCTCATTCAACAGTTTCTCAAAAACCTGCTAGCCAACCAGCCTGAATTTATTCAATTTATTAGTCAAGGTTTACAACTCACACCCATACAAATTTTATTATTACCCTTGATTCTCCTCAGCTTTGGTGCAACTGTAGGATTAATTGGCAGTTTATTTGCTGTCCGACGTTTTGCTAGAACTTAGTCAATGGTCATTGGTCATTGGTCAATAGTCAAATTTCATGGGACAAATGACAAATGACAAATGACAAATGACAACTGACAAAGGACAAATACCTATGACATCTCAATGGGAAAGTTTGCTGCAAAACCTTGGTGTATGGGAAGGTTCATTCATTCGCTTCTCTCCTCAAGGTGAACTGCTGGAAGATATCAAAAGTGTTGTTTCTCTGGAAGGGCTGAACGATAATCAGACAATCCGCCAGATTGTTTGCCGTCAAGGACAAGAAGATTTGGTTTTAGAATACAGTTCTCTGGGAAAGAGTACTCTGTTTTTTGAAAATGGTGCATTTTCCCAAGGTTCAATCCAACTTGCACCATTTACCGAATTTGGCGCGGAATTAGGTTTGATTCATGAAAATCGCCGTTTGCGGCTAGTTCAATTATTTGATAAAAACGGTCAAATCAACAAACTCACCTTGATACCAGAACATTTAGCTGGTACTGAAGCCACAGCCAGCCCGACTGTACAGGTAAATGATTTGTTGGGAGAATGGCGCGGTGAAGCTACAACAATATATACAGATTTGCGATCGCCTACAACTACCCCTACGTCCCTCAAATTAGAATTAGATGACGCTGGGCGATTTGTCCAACATCTTTCTTTTGGTCAACACACAATTACCTCTAGTGCCACTATTAAAGGATCGATCATCCACTTCGATCAAGATCCGCAAAAGCAGATGCAAGTATTACTGCTACCTTATGGTGCTTCTGCTACTTCTCCACTGAAGGTAAATTTACGCCAAAGTTTAATCCTAGAAGTGGGTTGGTTAATCCAGCCAAATCTTCGCCAACGTATGGTTCGCAGCTACAGCGACAAAGGTGAATGGGTGAGCCTCACCTTAGTTACAGAAGAAAAAGTTTGAGATATTTCACCGTATATTCACTGATAAAAGTATAGTTCCACAACTGGCAAGCATAACAAAACGAAACAAAAAAGCGTAGGCGTAGCCCGTCGTAGACATCGCTTCTACCAGAGTTATGCGATCGCTCAATCATGGGAGTTCAACAGGTTGCATTTTGGGGAGGTTAGTTTATCCGTTAGATGAAGAAGCTTCAACTAATTTTTTAAATTTCATGTACGCTTCTGGTGCTGTGAGAGAAGTAGGAGTCTGTTCGTCAGGCAGATAAAATTCTGGGCTATCGGAGTAATGATGAACACTAAAAGAAGGAATCAGTCCCAAATTTACGGCTTTTTTTCCCAATTCTTCTGCTTGTTGTGCAAGACTCTTTGAATCGTGAAACAAGTAGTTACTCATAAAATTAACAACCCTTATTTTCTCTTTGTCAAACTTTACTTAACTAGGAGATAAGTAAATTTTTTAACTGCTGCTCATCTCCGTCAAACATGTTATAAGCAAAGAATTTGAGGAACTTGTGAGGAATCCTGCCAATTTTATTAAAAAATTCTATACACGTATCTTCTCGTAGCTATATTTATCATCCCTATTCACTGTTCACAGTCTGGTCATCCTCTTGAGCTTCCATCAGTAGATAGTGCGGCTGTAATAGTGATAGTCATCGCTGAATTTGGTTGTTAAACTTTAAGTTATCGATATAAGCATAATTGCGTGTTTGGTAAACCTATCCTCAAGTTATTGGTTGATCAAGGTAAAATCAATGGATGAACAGGTGCAAGTGATACGAGTTGCCTGGTGCAGTCCGATGGATTTGCCCCAACCACAAGATTTTCCCCTCAAGTTTGAGTGGATTCAAGTTGATGCTCCAGCTTTATCTGCAAAAGGTTTTGACATTCTTGTACTCGACATCAAAACTTTTGAAAATCTGGAGCAAATCAAATATTTGTATACCTCTGTGGGTTTACCGACAGTAATTTTAATAGACACTCTTGAGCAAGAATCTGCTGCTCTTCATTGGTTAGAACCAGGAGATGAAACCTGTCAACGCCAAGCAATTGATCAGCAAATAGGTTGGCGTTTACAGCGCAGTTTTTGGCACAGCCAGCAAAAGCATTCATTAAACCTTGATAAGCTCACAGGAATAGCGAATTTTCGTAAATTTAAAGATTATGCACTGAAGCTTTTAACATCGAAGGAAGATCAAGACCCTGTATGTTTGATTTACGTAGATATTGACCGATTCAAATTCATCAATGATCGTCATGGTCATGGTGCAGGAGATCAGCTATTGCAGGAATTTGGGCAAATTCTCCAACAATACGCACTCGGAGCAGGTATTGTTGCTCGCACAGGGGGTGATAAGTTCGCTATTTGTATGCTGGGCAATATTGAGCAGGGGAAAGCCTTCGCAGAATTTCTCAAGACTCAGCTACAGGATTATAAATTCCAGATTGATGAAAAGTCTTTTGTTCATTTAACAGCTTGCTTTGGAGTAGTGCCGATGAAGGGACATTCTTCGATGGAGCAACTATGGCAAGAAATCAATCAATGCATTTATGCTGCTAAGCAACGGGGACGCAACCAAGTTGTCACCATTGAGGAATTTGATGCGATCGCAGATGCAGCTGGACAAGACAAGCTGATCGCTGAATTTGAGCATCGCATCCGCGTAACTGCGCAACGAATGATTAGTGAAATGGTGCTTAAAGCTAGTCGCCTCGCTCAACAGTATCGAGCCGAAGCCGAACAGGATGGCTTGACTGAGGTTTTTAATCGCCGCTATCTTGACAGATTACTACCCCGTGAGATCGAAAAATCCCACAAGTATAAGCAATCACTAGTAGTTGTACTGCTCGATCTGGATAATTTTGGTGAAGTGAATCGAACCTATGGCTTTCCCACTGGCGATCAAGCTCTGAGAACGGCTGCACAAATACTTAAAAATAGCGTGAGAGCAGTAGATTGGGTTACACGTTACGGGGGAGAGGAATTTTGTATCGTCATGTCCGACACTGACATCAATACCGGGTGTCAGATAGCTGAACGAATTCGCCTAGCTTTGAGTAAGCAAATCGTCACGGCTTATAACGGTCAGCAGTTTCAAATGACCGCTAGCTTTGGGGTTGTCGAGCTGATGGAAGAAGATGTTCCTCTGTCTTTGTTGCAGCGTGCTAGCGACAAGGTTCGAGAGGCTAAGAAAAATGGGCGCAATCAAATCCGTTTCTGATCACACAGCCAATAACAGAACTTACTTGAAATCGCAGGGACTTTGCAACGCTTTCTGGAGTAGGGCTTGATATTCTTTATCCTGAATACGATAAGCGCCAAATCTTTCTAAATGAGGATTCATCATTTGTGCGTCAAATAGTACAAATTGCTTTTGACGCAATCTCTCTACCAATTTTACCATTGCTACTTTTGAGCCTTCAGGAATGCGGTAAAACATTGATTCGCCAATAAAAGCACCAGCGATCGCAATTCCTAAAATTCCGCCTGCGAGTTCGTCACCTTGCCAAGTTTCAAAACTATAAGCGTAACCATGCTGGTAAAGTAGCCAGTAAATTTCCTTTAATTCCCGTGAAATCCAAGTTGTCTCGCGGTTAGCACAGCCTGCCACCACCGCCGGAAAATCACGGTTAATTGCCACTGTAAACCGTTCTTGGTTCAAAACACGCCGCAGGGATTTAGGATAGCGAAATCTGTCATCTAAAGGAATTAACGTGCGATCGCGGCTACCATACCAGCCCAATCCCTCATCGTCGTCAGCCATGAGAAAATAGCCTTGAGCATAACCTTGAATAATCGCAGCGATATCATATTCCATAGTGAAGATCACAAGTAAAAAAGCCAGATTCAGAACGCAATTCGATGTTAACAGTCATCCTTTGCGTTCCTTTACATTTCCCGAAAGCGTTCCTCTGCGTTGAAAAAAAATGACACAACCAATTCCACCCATCACCCTACCACCATCGGAAAATCCCCAGCTTGAAAGCGAATGGCTACAACAACGCCTGCTGCGATGGCTGGATACAGAATTTCTTCCAGAAATCGTTAATCAAAAAATTGCTCAACGCGCCGCCCAGATTTTTATGCGCCAACGTATGGAAGGAGAAAACGACCTCGGTTCCTTGGTAATTGCCATTGTCACAGAGATGCAGGCGTTTGATTTTTCTAAAAGCTTTTATGGAGAGTTTGCGATCGCTAACGCTGTCAGCGATCTACTCTTAGAAAGTCTGGGAATTGATCGGTGTTGTGGTCAATAATCTTTGTCATTTGTCCTTTGTCATTTGTCCTTAGTAAATAACCAATGACTAATGACCAATGACTAATGACCAATGACCATTAACCATTGACTAATGACCAATGACTAATGACCAATGACCATTAACCATTGACTACCAGCTAGACTTAACCACTCCAGGTAACAGACCTTCGTGCGCCCATTCCCGCAGTACGTTCCGAGACAGCCCAAAGTCGCGATAAACACCTCTAGGACGACCAGTCAACCAGCAACGGTTGCGGCGACGGCTAGGTGCGCTGTTCCGGGGTAGTTGTTGAATTTTGCGGTGAATTTCTAGCTTTTCCAGGGGAGATTCAGCGTTTTGAAATTCTAGTTGCAATGCTTCCCGCTTATCGGCATACTTTTCCACCAACTTGGCGCGTTTTTTCTCGCGCTCAATCATGCTCTTTTTAGCCATACATTCTCTAATTTATTTAAAGACAGCATTTTCCATTCTACAGTTAGGATAGGTGTTTAGCCTTTATTCCTACCAATTCTAGGGCTGCTATTATAGCTTAGCCTACTGACGTTGGCTTATTAGCCGCTGGGCACAAAGAAGCTAATTCACAAGCAACACATAAGGGAGAACGAGCTTTACAGACAGCACGCCCATGATAAATCAGTCGAATTGACCAATTTTCCCAATCTGCTTGGGGCAATAACTTCATTAAATCTTGCTCAATGTGAACGGGGTCTGTATGTTTTGTTAAACCCAAATGATTGCTGAGGCGCTTAACATGAGTATCAACCGTCACCCCAGCATTAATGCCATAAGCATGAGCTAAAACTACATTAGCCGTCTTCCTAGCTACACCAGGAAGACGTAATAGCTGTTCCATTGTGTTGGGAACTACAGAGTTAAACTCAGTAACAATCATCCGACAAGCAGCTTGAATATTCTTAGCCTTATTCCGATAGAATCCTGTCGAACGTACCAACTCTTCTAACTCTGCTAAATCAGCATTTGCCAAACTTTCAGCATCAGGAAAGCGGGTAAATAAAGCTGGCGTAACTTTATTTACTCGCTCATCAGTACACTGTGCAGAAAGTATTGTTGCTACCAATAGCTGCACAGGTGTTGAGTAGTTCAAAGAGCAAGTTGCATCTGGATAAAGACGCTGTAAACGATTGAGAATTTCTAGCGCCCGTTGCTTCTTAGATGCAGCTTTGCGAGTAGTGGTCACTGGAACAATTTTTGTACCCACTCCAACTGTATGGTTAACTGAGTAGTTTCTTTAACGATCAGAAAAATACCTAGTCCTAACAGTAGCACCAAACCAGTTTGCATGACACCTTCTTGAATGCGCATAGGTAAGGGCTTACCGCGCAAACCTTCAATCAACAGAAAAGCTAGTTGTCCGCCATCTAAAGCGGGTAGAGGCAAAATGTTGATAATTGCCAAGTTAATACTAATGAGTGCTGCAAAGAAGAACAAACTGCCTGTATCATTTTGGGCAATATTCGCACCAATTTCCACAATTTTAATCGGCCCTGCTACTTGGCTTGCAGTTTCACCAAAGTTGGTAATTAGTTGTCCAAAGCCTTTAAATGTCATCACCACAATGCGCTGAAACTCTGTAGCACCCACTGACAAAGCTTCAACAGGGTTAGTAATGGGACGACGCTCAACTTTACCGTTGGGAGAAAGTCCAATCCCAATGGTACCGCCATTGGATTTGGCTTCTGGAACCACGTTTACCGATAGTTTTTGGTCACCACGGGCAATTTCTAGTTGAACTGACTTACCTGCACTAGTTTTAATTAAATCTCTAAAAGCGTCTATTTCTTGCAAAGAAGTGCCAAATTGTCTTTGATTAGCCGCTACAATGACATCTCCTGGTTTAATTCCCGCATTTGCTGCTACAGAACTAACTTCTGGTGCTAGCTGTTGGATTAACACGCCAGGTTGGTTGGCTTGTCCGATACCAACAAAACTAACTTGTCCCACCAGCAGCAAATAGGCAAATATTAAATTTGCGATCACACCCGCACTGATGACGATCGCTCTGTCTAATATAGGACGGTTACGCAGCAGATTTGGGTCATTGGGGGGAATATCGCTATCTGGATCATCATCGGGAAAGCCAACAAAGCCACCCAAAGGAAAAGCGCGGATAGCATATTCGGTTTCTGTACCTTGGTATTTCCAAAGAACCGGGCCAAAACCTAAAGAAAACCGGTTAACATGAATGCCCTGAGAACGTGCTGCAATGAAATGTCCTAGTTCGTGTACCAAGATCAAAACAGCCAAAACTGCGATCGCTGCTAAAACTGACATAGATCAAACAAGATATAAAGCTATATACATATTTCCATTCTAAAATGTGTAAATGGTTAGCATTGGTCTTGACACCCTGGAATTGAAGATTTTCCCTCTTAAGGTCAACAGTCAACAGTCAACAGTCAACAGTCAACAGTCAACAGTCGAGAAATTCTTGACCAATGACCAATGACCAATGACCAATGACTATTGACTACAATACCTCCCGCCCTAAGTAAGGTTGCAAGACTTCTGGTATCAATATCGTCCCATCGGATTGTTGATAATTCTCCAAAATTGCCGCCATAGTCCTGCCTACAGCCAAACCAGAACCATTTAGGGTATGCACAAACTGAGTGCCTTTTTTCCCTGCTTCTTTAAAGCGAATATCAGCCCGTCGAGCCTGGAAGTCAATAAAATTGGAACAACTGGAAATTTCTCGGTATTTCCCTGAAGAAGGTAACCACACCTCTAAATCATAGGTTTTGGTAGAAGAAAATCCTAAATCACCAGTGCATAAATTGATGACTCGGTAAGGTAATCGCAACGCTTGTAAAATAGTTTCCGCATTCCCCACCAGTTTTTCTAGTTCATCAAAGGAAGTACTAGGATGGACAAATTTCACCAATTCCACTTTATTGAATTGATGCAAGCGAATTAATCCCCGCATATCTCGCCCATAACTCCCAGCCTCGCGACGAAAACAGGGAGTGTACGCGCAATGGTAAATAGGTAACTCTTCCGCAGCCAGAATCTCTCCCCGGTAGAGGTTGGTAACCGGAACTTCTGCTGTCGGAATTAACCACAAATCATCATCAGCACATTTAAAGCTGTCTTCAGCAAACTTGGGTAATTGACCGGTTGCTGTCAAAGACTCGCTATTTACCAAAATTGGCGGACTGACTTCTAAGTAACCCGCTTCAATTTGACGCGCCAGCATAAATTGAATTAAAGCCCTCTCCAACGCCGCACCAGCACCGATGAGGTTCACAAAGCGACTTTGAGCAATTTTGACAGCCCGCGCCACATTGAGAATACCTAGCTTTTCGCCAATTTCCCAATGGGGGAGAATATTCGGGTTCTGAGGAAGATATTCATCGCCCCACCGTCGGACTTCTACATTCTCTTCTTCAGTCTTACCGACGGGTGTGGACTCACTAGGCAAATTGGGGAGTGCAAGCACTAGTTGCTCAATTTCCGCTTTGAGAGCTTTTTCTTGTGGCTCCAGTTCGCTCAATTGAGTTTTGATAGAATTCCCGTCATCCCGCAAAGATTGAAGTTCTGGAGACTGAGCATCGATTCCAGATTTAATCTTTTGCCCAACAATTTTACCTATTTCGTTACTCCGGGCTTGGAGTTGACTGCGTGTTGCCTCCAGTTCCCGTTGTTTTTGATTTAACTCTAATATTGGTTGAATATCGTATTTACCACTACGATTACTCAACCGTTGTTGAACTAATTGGGGGTTTTCCCTTATTTGCTTAATATCCAGCACAGATTTTTCTTTTATCTTTTGCCTAGTATCTCCTGCCAACACATCAGCATATACTGATTTTGGCCTGACATAACAGGATTTACAATACAAAATTTAATTAAATTCCGTCTATTTTGAAACCTATTTTGAAAATAGGGACGCTTAGGCTAGCGGGATGAGGGAGACAAGGAGAGAAGTCTGAGCGCCGGCGTCCGGCGTTAGCGAAGCGTTAGTGACGAAGGAGCGTCTGGCTTCTCCCAAGGGGAGACGCTGCGCGAACGCCAACGTCTTCTCCCAAAGGGAGACGCTGCGCGAACGACGAACAGAACTTCGGAGGGACAAGGGGGAGATATGCCCAATGCCCAATGCCCAATGCCCAATGCTAAGGTTTAGTAATTCGATTGAGAAGCCAAAGCGACGCAAGTAAGCCTCCAAAGTGAGCCATCACAGTATTAGTGTTTGCCTGTACGACAAACATATCCAAACCACTAATAAATGGTTGGTTCCCTTGGGTAGAAAAAATAAATTGAGTTTGGGTAATGGCTCTTGCTGCTAAAGTTCCCACGATCGCCTGTGCCCCTAAAAGAGTCAATAGTATTCCTACCAAATTTACTATCACTCCTAAGCGCAATACTTGTACCGTTTCGCTTTTACGCGGTCGGTTGTTGGGATTAGCAGATAGTAGTTGAGCGCCTAGTTTGGTGTAACGGAAAGCTAGATAAATTCCTACACCCAAGGTAACCAGCCCACAAATTGCCAGGAAAATGCCAAACCCTGCTCCCGCATTATTCCCCGCGCTACCAGGTCTTTGGCTAGAAATAGCAAATAGCAACAAAATCACGCCAGAAACTACGCCTAGTACCAACTGAATCCAAAAACTAATCCAACCTATCAGGCGAAACTTCTGGGCAATTGCCCGAAGAGTAGATGAAGATGATGTAATGTCGGGGTTTTGTGACATAAACTGATTACCAATTTGCTAGCCGCTTCAAAATATATCGGGGAAAGGGGATTGGGTATTAAAGCATTTGTCATTTGTCATTAGTTATTTCTTCCTTGTCCTCCCTTCGGGTTCGCAGTCGCCTGCGGAGGGAAACCCTCCCGCAGCGCTGTTTCACCTTGTCCTCCTTGTCCCTCCGAAGTTCTGTTCGTCGTTCGCGCAGCGTCTCCCTTTGGGAGAAGCCATCGCCGGACGCCGGCGCTCAGACTTCTCTCCTTGTCTCTAGTCCTTAGCCCCTAGCCCCTAATCCCTAGTCCCCATATTTTAAGGTTTGCACTGGCATAATCATTGTAAAAAAAGTGTTTATTAACTTTTGCAGACAAAACTGCATTTTACCTGTAAAATTTCTTCGATGGCATCTTATGCTTAAGCAGTTCTAACCAGCTCGGCATCACTTGACACTAAGGCATTGGCTTTGCCAATATCTTAAATTGCTCCTCACCACATCGTCTTGAGCTTGGGCAGGGATGCATATTCTGTTTCCCTGAAACTCACACACTCGTCCTACAACTTCAAGTGGCGTGGGATATCTTTTATGATGTCTACGCTTTGTAAATTATGCCTAAGTAGCGTTGTGTACTTACTTAAGCGTAAGTATTTTTATATACTGACTACTAGCATAGTAGATCTCACCCTAAGGCATTTTTTAGCCATTCACTAATTATGAAACTTGAGGATATATATCAATTCTTTGAGAATCCTCCGCCAACTTACCTTTGTCAGGAACTAGCAGTTTGTTACATACTGTATGTTTTGATACAAGGTGAATCTTACGGAACCGAGTTGATCCAGCGACTGGAGACTGAATATCCAACCTATCGGCTTTCGGATACCGTACTGTACAGTGCGATCAAATTTCTCGAAGACCAGAGGGCAATAAATGGATACTGGAAGAAACTCGAAGGGCGGGGACGCCCTAGGCGGATGTACCAAGTTTCTCCAGAATGGCAAGCTCAATCCCAGGATTTAGCTCAGCTTTGGCTCAATTACATACATCAAAGAACAAATTAACTAATAATTGATAAAGGAATGAATAAGTCCCCTCCAATCAAATAGTAACTTTTTTAGTTATGGATACTGCTATTCTGCCATCTACCTTCCTACTTACCTTGTTGTTGTCGGTTGGGCTGTTTTTCTTTATTCGTGCCTCTACTAAAGAGCGTACAAAGACAGCACAACTGATATCTGAGGAAGACGAAGCTACTTTAATGCCTCAACTCAAGGAGTATTTTCGCGGACGGTCTTATCGAGTGGCAGCGGTAGACCGCGAACAAAACCAAGTGACTTTTGAAGGGTTTGTTAAACCAAGCTGGTTTTTAGCTGTGTTTTTAACACTGCTAGCATTTACTGGTTTGATTTGTCTATCTCTGGTTTTGTCAATGCTTTTTCCGAGCCTTAGTACCATTTTTTTAGGGCTACTACTGCTCTCTCCTATGAGTGGTATTTATTATTGGAAAAAAGCTGGGAGACTTGAGAAAGTATCGCTCAAAATGGAAACAATCCTGAATCAGCAACACTCCTCAAGTAAAATAACTGTAACTGCTCATCGAGACGAACTCATAGAGTTGCAGAAGGCACTACATCTGAAGTACCTCAACTAAGCTAAGCTCAAGTTGAGGCTTCGCGTCTCGCCGTTGCTCTGTGTTCGTCACTCAAGAAGATCAGAGTCTTACACAGCGTCTCTCGGCAAAGCCGTTTATCTCCTCCAGGGAGAACCCGCGCAGCCGCCCTGTTTCCCAAGGCAGTTTGATTGTTTTGCTTCCAACACAGTTTGGTGTCTAACTTACGGCAATAGCCTGCCAGTGACCGTGTTCGTTCCCTCTTTCTCAGGCGCTTTTACCAAGGGTTTGTGTCTTACAACTACTGTGATGGCAGTCGCTTAGACTTTCCCTCAGTCCGGCGGTGTTTCGTTTTTATAAGCCTTATATTCCCACACCAACCGCTTCTCTACGAGACGCTACGCGAACGCGTTATGGTGTGGGGCTGACGGAAAGAAAGCTAACATTTTCCGGAAACACACATTAAGGATGTGAAATTACAATCTATAATATGTCAGTTTCCCTACGATACGAAGTCGTAGGGAAAAAAACTATAGCTGTTGACAAAGCGTCTTGAGCAATCTATCAAATTAACTTGCAAGTTAGCTCACGCTAGTAAACACTTTTCGCTTGCAGCTGACTTCCTTGTTGATCTTGAGGCTATAAATCAACCCATGCAAACCAGTTTGGTTTGAGACAAGTTGACTGTCCAATTACCTGGAATAGCTCTCTAGGCAAATCAGCTACAAACTAAAAAAAATGAATTTTTTGCATAACGTGAGCAATTTTGCCAGTTAAATGGTTGTCAGAAGTCACATAAATGCGTAAGATAACCACTGTTAGTTCAGCGACTAGCTAAAGCTAGCGTTTCCTGTCCAGTAGGAGCTTCTAGGGTCCTGAGGCTGGGAAACAAAAAATGGTTCTCTTCTACGTATTGAGCACCGAACAGTCCCTTTTCTGCCCAGAAATAACGGTCTGTGGTGTGTTCGTTCCGCTTTACAAGTAGCAAAGCAGGTGGTGCGATTCCTTCAGCTTGAATAAACTTTCTTGCTGCTGTCACAGGTTTTTCTTCACCACTTTCGATGCTATATTGAGGCACATGTTCTAAGATTCGTCGCCCTTCTTGGCGACGACGACTTTTCCGTTTACGTCTCCTTGCCAACCTATTTTCCTCCTCTTTCAAGCTATAGATTGTAGTGATAGCTACAAAATCCGTCGTAATTATATAAGTTCTAGTTCAAAAAATCAATAGTTTTTAAGCTTTTGATACAACAAAAATCAAATCTTTAAAAGTAGAAAAATCAAAATTAGGGAATATATTATTCCCTGGGGCAAAGCATTACTAAGAAGATTTAGTTAAGCTTTATTAAATAGGCGAGGAAAAAATTACCCTCTTCTTTAATCTACCCTCAAATTCTATAAACTTGAGCAAAAATCTGAAAAATGTTAATGTCTGCCAGTTCTGATTTTGTTGCTCTATGCCGAGAGCAAATAGCACTGTTAACCCAAGGGCTAGGAGCATCGTTAAGTGTGGTCTACTTAACGCAAGAATTGGTAGAGGCTCCGACAGGTGAGGCAAAACTGATTCCGGTGGTGGTATACCCAGAGACGTCTATATTAAGGCAAGTTGAGGGGACTGCTGGGCTAAAAACCCCAGAGCAACTGAAGGTACGGAATGTTTTGGCATTACCCCCGAATCAGGGAAAATTATTGACAGGGGTGGCAGAATCCTCCAGTTCATCACCGGAGCCTGAGACATCAAAAGAATATTTACTCAGTGAGAACCAAATTGTTTTACCCCTAATTCATGAGGGTGTGATGATGGGGTTACTGGTGACAGGTAGGGAAGACAGGACATGGAATGAGCAGGAACAAAGCGAGATTCAAAGGATAGCCCAAACTCTAGCGATCGCCTGTATTTTAGATCAGCGTCGAGCTTGGTTGCAGCAGCAATTGCATCAACAACAAATCCTGCAAGAACAGCAGCGGGATTTACTAGATAACCTCTTGCACCAGTTTCGCAACCCGCTAACGGCAATCAGAACCTTTGGTAAACTGCTGATGAAACGGTTGCGAGCGGGCGATCCTAACCGGGATGTGGCTGGTAATATCATTCGCGAAAGCGATCGCCTGCAAGAATTACTCCAACAGTTCGATCAAGTAATTGAGCTAACACCACCAGATTTAGCACCTCATACGCTTCCAGAAACTGAAGTAGTTGTAGAAGCAACTATCCAAAAAGAACCAAAACTTGCCCTGTTATTGCCAGGAACAGGAGAAAAAGCTACTGACTGTACGGCTTATGATTTACTCGCACCATTATTAGTATCTGCTAGGGCGATCGCCCAAGAACGCAATTTGCAAATCATCACGAAAATTCCGCGAAATTTACCTTTAGTCCGGGTTAACGTCAAAGCTTTACGAGAAGTTTTCAGCAATATTATCGATAATGCTTTAAAATACACCCCTGCTGGGGGCAAGATTTTGATCCAGGTAGGGCAAGAAAAAGATAACTTACAGGGAATCGCCATTAGTGACACAGGCCCCGGTATTCCCACAGAAGATTTAGAACATATTGGAGAACGCCATTACCGGGGCGTACAGGCGCAAACAGAGATTCCTGGTACAGGTTTGGGGTTAGCGATCGCCAAACAGTTAATAGAGCAAATGCAGGGCAAAATTGAAGTCTTTAGCCCTGCGATTAATTCCACAATCACATCACCCAAAACACCGGGAACTACATTTATTATTTGGTTGCCAGAAGTTGAGAATTAGTCAGTTGTCAATAGTCAGTTGTCAGTTGTCCAGAGTCAAGAGTCCATAGTCCATAGTCAAAAGTGTACAGTCTAGAATTTCTTGACCATTGACCAATGACCATTGACCATTGACCATTGACCATTGACTATCTGAGTGAAACTAACAAGTTTTGATTGATTGTCATTTGCAAGTCGGTGTCTGGATCGATAGCAATTAAGTCAACACTGTTCTTACCAAAGAACAGCCCAATTAATGCACCTATACCAGCGCCACCCAATACTTCTTCTGTAGCAATAGCGCGATCGCCTGTGACGGCAGATACGGCAGCGGCAGCGCCTGCACCCAATACAGTATTCTTGATAATGGCACCAGTACTTGTACCTTTTTTAACGGTTTCTGTTTTGGTAATCACTTCCGATGTAGCGTTGAGCTGATATTCTTGACCTGTGGTTAAAACTAGTTTTTGGGCAACGAATTGAGAACCACCAGCTTGAGCAGGTTTAAGTTGACCAATTACCTGACTACCAGCCGGAATTACTACAGATCCTTCTTGGGTGATCACGTTTTGGGCTACTGTCAGTGTCAAAGGTACTGTTTCATCCTTAGTGACAAGAATTTTCTCAGCCTTATCGTACTTCACAGGGATAGCAGTTCCTTGAGGAATTGTTACTGCCACAGGTGTGGGTGTGGTAGGTTGAACAGCGACGACATAAGGAGAGTTAATTGCTGAAGCTTGATTGGAACTAACTAACGCCTGATAGATGAAGGCTGCTACCTGTGCCCGTGTAGCGGTTGAGGTAGGATTGAGGAACTTCACATTGGGATAGTTGACCACAATTTGTTTTTCAGTAGCAGCAGCAATTGGGCTACGAGCATAGTCTGCGATGTTAGAAGCATCGTTAAAATATTGCAGAGTGCTATCTACATTCGCAGCAGGATTATATTCTAAACCGTTGGCGAGGGAAACCAAAACCTGCTGTCTGGGAATTGCTTGGTTTGGTTCAAAGCGATTACCAGGATATCCTGACAAGAAACCGATGGTATAGGCTTGCTGGATGGCGCTGTATGCCCAATAGTTACCTGGTACATCGGTAAAATTGATTGCTTGCCGTTGTTGTGATTTTTGGAAAGCTTTGTTAACCATAGCGGCAAATTGAGCGCGTGTCACTGGTTCTTCTGGGCGGAAACTACCATCAGGAAAGCCCGCAATTACACCACGCTGTGACAATTGTTGAATAAATTGTGCTGCCCAATAGTTAGATGAAACATCAGAAAAAGTAGTTTGAGCAAAAGAAGGTGCGGCTGTAATGAAGGGTGCTACAGTACCTGCTGTGACGCTCAAAGCCATTAATGCAGCGGTTCTTTGTTGCCAATTATTTAAAGCAAACATAGTTTTTTATCCTAGTAGAATTATTTGTTTTTCTCTTACTTACTTAGACCATTTCTCTTAGAGGATGTTCCCAATTTTTCAGTCTTTTAGTAAACCATTACTTAAGTCATAGATTTATTTCGGAACATTTATGAACAATCAGAAAGGTCATAGATAATCACGTAATTGGCTGGAGAATTAGTATGCCCAAAATCCCATGATCAATGAAGACGACAGAGAAATAAAATAGTTGCAGGCAAATGAGACTATTTAATTGCCAAAAATTAAGCGATCGCACACATATAACTAAGTGGCGATCGCTAATTACGGATGATTTGAGATCACGAGTGCAATTGAGTAAGCCTAGTAGCGTGATAGTACCAAACTAGAGTTCAATGTGATATCCAAATCTTGATCAGTCCGCAACACGAAAACATCAGCTTGCTTTTTCCGCAACAGTATACTTGCTAACGCACCAGCCGCCGCACCACCAACCGGTTCTAAAACTTCAATTTTGCGGTTACCTGTAATTAATGAAATGACAGTAGCCGCACCTGCACCAATAGCTGCATCCGTTAATATCCTGCCAGTATCACTTCCTTGAGAGATTCTTTCCGTTTGCGTAAATGTACGAGAAGTTGCATTAATTGCTTGTCGTTTACCAGAAGCAAATACTAATTCTTGGGCTACAAACCTCACACCCTTGTTGTTGTTATTATTTCTGTCAGTGGAATAAGTTCCATTCAAGTTTACAGGTTCTAGTCTGCCAACAACGTCAGTTCCACGAGGAATCAATACATTTCTGTTTTTATCGATAATATCACTTTCTATTTTCACAGTAAGCGGTAAAGTTTCCCCTGGATTAACAATCACTTTCTCTTTTTCGTAGGTAACAGGTAAAGTGACATTATAAGGAATAGTAATTGTTCGTGATTGGTTAATATTGTATTGAGCACTAGCAGGAGTAGAGGTGAATAGAGGAGTAATAGCACCTGTAGTAATTGCCATTGTCATCAGTGCAGCAGTTCCAGATTTCCAACGATTAAGGCGTGTCATAGTAGGGTTTCCGTTTTAGTCTGAGAGATATTTAATGACGCAGATTTACTGAGATTGTTTCTGAATATTTTTAAACCTATCTATAGGAATATTACTAAGGTAAAGTGTTTAGAAGACGCGGAATAGTTGTGATTGTTCCTCCAGCTTTTCCTAATAGTTTATTGCGCTTCCCTGCGGGACGCTTCGCGAACGCGTGTCAATGGTCAATGGTCAATAGTCAATAGTCAATAGTCATTCATTATTTCTCCGCGTCCCCGCGTTTCCTCTGCCCCCCTTCCTCCTGGCAATTTCCAGCCAAAACCAGACAACTAACTGTACACAATTAGGTACAAATGTACTATAATGAATATAGCGCCCACAAAGCCTGGTTAAGTTGAGAATGGCTCTGTGGAAGGTTTCTGGAAGGAAGATGGATTTAAAAATTAGTACTATGATGAAGCACTACATTCTCAACCTTAATCCCACTGCTAAGCATGAATGGGATCGGTGCATTTTACGCGATCCACTCACGGCGAAACGTCCAGATATTGCCAAATTAATCGCTGATGCGGTTGGTGCTGATACAGGAAGTTATTTGGTGAGTGTAAATATTGAAGTGACAGTATTGGAACAAGCGGCTGTACCGCAAGCCGAACAACTTTCGCTCTCATTTCCAGAGATGAGTCCTGCATCTCAATTACGAGAAGTGGCGTGAGCAGGGGGATGAGGGGGATGAGGAGGACAAGGGGGACAAGGGAGACAAGGGGGACAAGGGGGACAAGGAGGACAAGGAGGACAACTGACTTTTGAATGCGTGACTTTTGCCCAATGCCCAATGCCCCATGTCCAATGCCCAATTTTCCAGCAAGAGGAATATTATTTGATTATGCAACTGAGTTATTATCCGGATGCAATAGTACAAGCTGCCCATCGAGTGAATGAACTAGATTCTCAATTGATGGCAGTTCAGCAGCAAATTAACCGATTTGAAGGTAATGCTGATCGCAGCGCCTCCTTTGATATGGATTTAAAAAACGATGCACAACGTAAGGCGCGTCGCTTTGAAGTTCTGCTGGTAAATCAGGAATATCAAAAGGCGATAGATACACAGTTAAGATTAACCGCCGACAAAGCAAATGCGATCGCTCATTTGGAATATCTGCGGAACCAATTTAGTGTAGCGAAGTTGGAAGCCAGATTAGCGATCGCTCAACAACTCACTGATTTTGAATCTCGCGAACTTGTAGGATTGTAAGCGATCGCCTAACGCTTAACATCATTGAAGCTCCCCGACTTTACCAAAAAGTCGGGGAGCTTTTGATGAAAGGGGTCAAGAGCAAATTGTCTCACTTTTTTAACAATTTATTTGCAAAAAACACTGATAACGGCATGATTTAGCGCTTATCTTAGGAAAACAAACCAACCGCCAAGTACGCTAAGAATTGAAGAGAATTTGGCAAAGCTAACAAAGAAACGGTATCAGCAGTTTTAATTTAGCGCGATGAGACTTGGGGACTTACAAAAAATAAATTACCCATATTCTGTAGTGCGAGCATCTTGCACTACGGAATGAACATCACCTCGCGAGACGCTCGCACTACAATTAAATGGGTATTTAAAAAATTGGATGTCCCTTGACAGGCAAAGCTTCGAGTTGTGAACCGGAATGTTGGAGATATTTAGGCGAAGCTTCGAGTTGTGAACCAGAATGTTAGAGATATTTAGGCGAAACTTCGAGTTGTGAACCAGAATGTTGGAGATATTTAGGCGAAACTTCGAGTTCCGAACATGAATCTTCGAGATATTTACACGAAACTCCGAGTTCCGAACACAAATCTTCGAGATATTTAGGCGAAACTCCGAGTTCAAAGGTAGAACCTTCAAGTTTTGAGCTTAAATGATAGCGATCGGAACAGCAACTTGGTAACTTAAGTACAGCTGTCTTGAAAATCAGACAGAGGGCAGAACCACTTAAGTTAAAATTTAACTACTTCCATCCAGCCCCAAACAGTCTTTAATTACGAATTACGAATTACAAATTACGAATTATTGTAAAATCCTATGCTTGACCTGACAAAACTAGCGCGGCAAATGCAAGGGTTAAGTCAGCATCTGACAATAGAAGCTGCTCAAGGTCGCCAGCGTTTAGAATTAGCGCAACAGTATCTCCACAATGCTTACGCAGTTCAAAAAGATTTAATTGACCGTCAGGAGAAATGGCGCGATCGCATTCTCTTTGCTAATGCTACCCCAATAGAACCGCTGGAAACCTGTATTGATATCCCAGTTCCGCCGAAAATTCATACTGTAATTGCTACTGATGGTTCGCAAATTGCGCCTAACCACCACGAAATTGCTTATTGCTATCTGCTAAATATTGGCAGAGTCGTTTTACACTACGGACAAAATCGCCATCCACTGCTAGATAGTCTGCCAGAGGTATTTTACCGCCCAGAAGATTTATATATGTCTCGGCAGTGGGGAATTAGAACTGAGGAATGGATGGGTTATCGTCGCACCGCTAGTGAAGCGACGGTGTTAGCAGAACTCGCTTGTGCTGCGAAAACAGAAGCACCGGCTTTAGCAATGGTGGATGGTTCTTTAATTTACTGGTTTTTAGAACAGCTACCAATGGATGCGCGCGATCGCATTTTACCCCCCATCCTCGTAGCTTGGCAGCAGTTGCGAGAGGCGCAAATTCCCTTGATGGGCTATCTTAGCGCTTCTCGCAACATCGAAGGGATGAATTTTTTACGGTTGTTAGCTTGTCCCCATCAAGTACCAGACTGTATCAGTTATTGCCCTAATCAACTCGAAAAGATACCTTGTAAAATCTTTGAACCTTTGCGCGATACTACCCTTTGGTCAACGCAACTTAAACCGGGACAGCGCGGGCCTTTATGGCGGAGTAATGCCCGGATTTTAGATTTGTATGAAGGACAAACAATCTACTTTTGTTATATTCATGTAGGCACCGAAATTGCTCGGATAGAAGTCCCATCTTGGGTAGCAGAAAACACAGCTATGTTTGACCAAGCCCTAGGACTGATGCTGGCACAGGTGCAAAAAGGGTATGGTTATCCAGTTGCGATCGCAGAGGCGCATAATCAGGCTGTGGTACGTGGTGGCGATAAAACACGCTTTTTTGCTCTTCTGGAGAAGCAAATGATTAAAGCTGGCTTGAGAAATGTTGGTACTTCTTACAAAGAAGCCAGAAAGCGCGGAAGTATCGCATAATTACCCTCAATATGGCTGGAAAATCTCCGGCTTTTCCAGGTGATTGCTGATTATATAAATATCAACTCTAGCTAGTATTGGCTTTGATGAATTGCCATTTGATTTAGTTATATCAACTTGAAAAAAAAATGAGACAGATGTATCCCTAGGGGCGAGGTCTCCCCGACCTTGGCGACAATTTCGGATGTCACGATCATTAATTGAATCAGTATTAGATATTTAAAATAGAAAATTTTGATTCAAAGTGGCATAATAGCACATTCGATAAAGGTTGTGTAACACTTCTTAACTGAAATTCCCAAATTCAACGTTTACTTTTAAGTGTTTTAGGGAAATCTATATTTACATAGAAGATTAGCTGTACAGCAAGCTAGTAAGAAAAAGCAAAAGTCAAAAGAAAGAATACTTATTGTGTAAGCTTTATGCCTATTTTATAGGGTTGCTTGATTTCCGCCTTGTTGTACTAGTTTTTTAACTTCTAAATCAAACTCAATTGCGTACTTGGTGGTATACGCAACTTTTTAGACTATCAGTACGGTTCGTGAAGCAGTAGAAATTTGATGAATGCTTCACATCTCAATACTTACGAGATTTAGAATATAATACATTTGCTATTTTTATATGATCAAAGAATTAGAAAAACAACATTCGCGCTTTTTTTCGCTTTCCTTAGATTTACTTTGTATTGCTGGTTTTGATGGTTATTTTAAGCATTTAAATCCCATATGGGTAAAAACTTTAGGATGGACAACTCAGGAGTTATTAAGCAAACCATTTATTGAGTTTGTTCATCCTAAAGACCGCGAACCCACAATTTTTATATGTCAAAAACTTGCCAATTCTGTAGATACAGTTAACTTTGAAAACCGCTATATGTGTGCGGATGGTTCTTATAAATGGTTATCCTGGAATGCAACTTCTTTCGGTGAAGAGAAATTAATTTATGCAATAGCTCGCGACATTACAATTAATAAAGAAAATGAAATAGCATTACGGAAATCTATTCAAGAATTAGAAACTTTAAAATTTGCCTTAAATGCTCATTCTTTAGTAGCGATTACTGATAAAAAAGGAATTATAACTTATGCCAACGATAAATTTTGCGAAGTTTCTCAGTACTCTAGAGAAGAACTTTTAGGACAAGACCACCGGATAATCAATTCTGGTTATCAGACCAAAGAATTTTTTGCTGAGTTGTGGAGAACTATTGCTCAAGGTAAAATCTGGAGAGGAGAGATTAAAAATAGAGCCAAAGACGGTACTTTTTATTGGGTAGACACTATCATAGTACCAACATTGTCTGCTTCAGGTAAACCTGAGCAATATGTAGCAATTCGTACAGATATTACCCAGCGTAAGCATTCTGAGTTAGCAATTTTAGAGCGATCGCGTCTATCTCTGTTAAGTGCAGAACTTAGCTTATCTTTAGCTCAAAGCGGCACTCTGGCGGAAATTATTCAACACTGTACAAATACTATATCACAATATCTTGATGTTGCTTTTGTAGGCATCTGGACTTTTGATAAACAAACAACAAACCTGCAATTTCAAGCAGGAGTTAATTGTACAGATACTATCTGTAATCAGTTAAGTACTCTTCAAGAGTTTCCTAATCAGATGGTTGTCGTCAACAGCGTTATTGACACTATAGTTAACAAGCATGAAGCCATTGTTAATCGGGAAATTCAAAATTATTATCAAGACAAATTTCTCAATTCTAGTTTCTCTGCATACCCTTTGATTGTAGAACAAGAATTGGTTGGCATCATGGCTTTGTTTTACCAGCATTTTTTTACAGAAGCAACTCATCATTTGTTAAATTGGATTGCTAATAATATTGCTGTAGCTATTGACAGAATCTGGGCTAGAGAACAACTACTCAGTCGGAGAGAAGCCTTACTGTTAAGTTTAGCTAGCCAAATCCGCAGTTCTCTTGAACTCGATACTATTTTGGCTACTGCGGTTAATGAAATTCGGAGTTTATTACAAATTGACCGTTGCTATTTTCTGCGTTACTTAACAAATTCTTCTCAACCAACCTTGGCTATTACCCATGAAGCACGTCATCCTGATTTAAGCAGTATGTTAGGCATGATTCCCCTGCAAAAATCAACGTTTTTAGCACAAAATATGCTTAATCAAGAGCTAATTTGTATTCACAACATTCATAATGATTTTGCTCTCGATCCAAATATGCGAGAACTCTTAACTGAGTTTGGTATTACTTCCCAACTACTACTACCAGTGAAAAGTAATTCTGGAGAGTTAGGAGCAATTGTTTGTAGCCATTGCAGTGGTGAACGTGTTTGGAGTAACAGTGAAATTGGTCTGCTAAAAGCTGTTACAGATCAATTAGCAATTGCTATCGACCATGCACAACTTTATACTCAAAGTCGTGCTGCTACCTTAGTGGCTCAAACTCATGCAGAAAAACTCACTGAAGCGTTACATAAATTACAAGAAACCCAAGCTCAACTAATTCAGCAGGAAAAAATGTCTAGTTTAGGACAATTAGTGGCTGGAGTTGCCCATGAAATTAATAATCCAGTGAACTTTATTCATGGCAATCTATCGCCTGCTGAAGATTATGTTCAAGACTTAATAGAGCTACTAAAACTTTATCAAAAACATTATCCCCAACCAGATGCAGAAGTTCAAGATTTTTCTGAGGCAATTGACTTAGAATTTATTGTTGATGATTTGTCAAAAATTCTGTCTTCGATGAAAATTGGTACTAATCGTATTCGTGAGATTGTGCTAAGTTTACGAAACTTCTCACGTTTAGATGAAGCAGATATGAAAGTAGTCGATATTCATGAAGGTATTGATAGTACTCTGCTGATTTTACAAAATCGTTTGAAAGCAAAGCCAGAATATGCAGGAATTGAAATTATCAAAGAATATAGCAATTTGCCTTTAGTAGAATGCTATCCAGGGCAGATAAATCAGGTATTTATGAATATTATTAATAATGCCATTGATGCCCTTGAAAATTATCATGCCCAGCCAGATGATTTTAGACATCCCAGCCAAATTATAATTCGTACCGAACTTGCTAACCAAAATCGCGTAATAGTCAGAATTGCCGATAATGCTGGAGGTATAACGCCAGAGGTAATCGGAAAGCTATTTGACCCATTTTTTACAACTAAGCCTGTAGGTAAGGGTACAGGTTTAGGATTATCGATTAGTTACCAAATTGTTGTGGAGAAACATTCTGGTGTTCTCAGGTGTGAGTCAGAATTAGGGAAAGGAACTGAATTTTGGATTGAAATTCCTTTGCAACAGGAAGAAAAGCAGACTTTACCGCCAACGAAATCAGTCATGGCAATCTAACTGTTAACATGATTAAATTCAGAGTATAAACTGAATTTAGTAGCAGATATTGCTTCTTAAAAAATAAGCCATGCTGGAATTTTTGATGGTACATCGGTGCGGCGCTTGGCGACAACACACCCTACATTCAAATTTATTAAATATAGCTGGAAATATTAACAACGCTGTAACTGTGCTAACAAGACAACAATTTCATCAATTGCCTTTCGTAAATTGCTGACAGACTGCTCACTTTGATTCACCATAATACTAAAAACTAAAGGTTCATACTTAGCGCCATTCACATATCCAGACAAAGTAACTGCACCAGTTACAGTACCTGTTTTTGCTTGCACAATTCCCTCAGCAGGAGTATTGCGAAAGCGATTTTTTAAACTACCACTTTTACCTGCAACGGGTAAAGAGGCGCGATAAACAGCAGCGACTGGTGTTTTCGCCATTAAGCGCAAAGTTTGTACTAAAGCTTCTGGGGACAATAAATTACGCCGTGATAACCCAGAACCATCCACTAAAAAGTAACTTGTTGGATCAACTCCCAATTGAGTTAAACTCGTCTTTAAAACTTCTAAGCCAATATCAGCGGTAATTTTATTCTGCACTCTAGGTTGTTTAACAGCTAATGCCCTTAATAATGCTTCGGCATATAAATTATTACTCTTGACATTGGTTTCTGTTACCAATTGTGATACAGGAGGTGAATCAATAGCGGCAATTTCTTGTTGATTATTACCACCATTTAATACTAATGTTTGTCCTAACGTGATTTGCTGTGTGGCTAAAGCCGTACGGAAGCGACGCAGAAAGTAATAATTAGGGTCAACTACAGGTAAGGTGACTAAATAAGGTTGAGAATTTTCTGTTAGCTGCCCTTGAATTCGCAATACTGTTCCTGTTAAATCGCGGGTAACATTAATATAATTTGGCTGATTTTTGCTGACTGTTGTTGACTGATTAATGATGCGCCAACGTCTTTCTTCATTGTTATCATTCCAAGAAATTTGTAAAGGTTTACCGATAGCTTGAGGTAAAACCTTAAAACTAAAAATATTTTCATTCAAAATAAAACTGCTCACGGGTGCGCCATAGTCTGCTTGCACATCTTCCCATTCCCAAGTGGGGTTAACAATATCTCCTTGAATATAACTATCATCGGCAATTAATTGCTGAATTTGGGTTATCCCTTTTTGTCTTAATTGCTGTGCTAATGCTTGCAACTGATTATCACCTAAGCTGGGATCTCCTCTGCCGACAACACGCAATACTCCATTGGAATTCTGATAAATTGAGGTGCGAATGCGGAAGTTTGCACCTAAGTGTTGTAATGCCGCAGCGGTGGTCAGTAATTTTGTATTAGAAGCTGGTGTAAAGTATTTTTGGGCATCCCGACTGTATAGTGTTTGTCCAGATGAGAGAGGTTGTACTAATATTCCCCAACGCGCTCGACTAAATAAGGGACGATTGATAATAGCATCTATAGATGTTAAGAGTTGGGCAGGGCAAATTTGTTTTGTAGTGGTGGCTGGTGCTACTGGTGTTGGGGCTTGGGCGGTAGCTGTTTTTTGTGTAACGCTAATCTGGCTAGTAAGAAATAATAGCATCAACCCAACGGTAATTTTTTGAGTCATTAAATAGTGCTGAAAACTATTTGATGATAATAACTTATGGGTGCGTTTTTTTTAGCTTTCGGTTTCAAAATCCAGGATTTTAGTCCTGACTACGAAATTGCGATCGCTTGTTGCTTGCTAGCAAATAAAAAGCTCATGAGTAGCGATAATAACGCCATCATGAGCTATAGTTTTCTTGATTCTGCAACTTTATACATAAACGTTTGTCCCGTTCTTAGGTAACCCAGGCGACAAAAGCGGGACTTTAAGCAGCAAAAAAATTAATCGTCGTCTTCGTACTCCTGTTCATCGTCATCGCCAAAGATGTGGTCGATGATCTGTTGTGCGCGCTTGTTGGAAATATTCAAGGAGTCCTGAAGCTCAGAGATATACTCTTGTTCGCTTTCGGGTACTTCACCGTCAATCCCTACAACCAACAGGGCGGTAATGTACGCAGCTTCTCGATATTCTTCATCTGGTAAGGATGCGATCGCCTGTTCGATCACTTCTTCTGGGTCTTCTTCCTCTAGCAAGTCATAGACTTTTTGTGTCAATTTTTCAAAGTCTTTTTCGGAAAAATCTTCAAATTGAGAAATCCCCGCTAGCATTTCACTCAAAGCAAATTCTTCGGTTCTGCTGACACCTTCATCATCAGCTGCTGCAGAAAATAGCCCAATAACTGCGATCGCTACTTCTGGTTCTAAGGCGACGGAACTGTTGCTACCTCTGTTGGGAAATTTACGTTGAAACATAATTATCCTTTAAAAGTTATGTGATCGTTGGGAATGCTCTCTTTTCTCCTGAGATTTAGGATTCCCAAAAAAATCGCCAAACACACAACATCTGGAATTTTTGTGTAATTTGTCATTTGTCATTGGTCATTTGTCATTTGTTGTTGGTATTTTGTCATTTTTTATACTAAGCTGCATGAAAAAAACGCAGAGGATACAATCCCCTGCGTAGAAAGATACTTTTAGCACAAACAAATGACCATTGACTAATGACCAATGACCAATGACTACTTAAAGTTTATTACCACACTCAGAGCAGAAGTTATGGGTGGGAAGGTTTTTAGTGCCACAGTGGTTACAATAAACTGGCTCTGTAGCAGTTTTTGGCAGTTGTTTAGGCAAGCCTATCATTTGGGCGTTGTTCTTGCCTGGGGCTACCATTGGATAGCAGTTTTCATCTCTGGTGACGCGCACATCGACAACTACTGGGCCATTGTGTGCGAGCATTTCGGCGATCGCATCAGTGAGTTCTTCCCGTTTGCTAATCACCATGCCTTTAATACCATAGGCTTTGGTCAAATACTCAATATCTGGCATCCCGACTTCCATGTTAGAACAGGAGTAGCGCTCACCGTAGAAGGCTTGCTGCCACTGGCGTACCATTCCCTGCCAGCCGTTGTTGAGAATTACAGTCTTGACATTTAAACCGTATTGTGCTAATGTTCCCAATTCTTGTAAACACATCTGGAAACTAGCATCGCCGCTGATACAGATTACTTCTTCATCGGGAAAGGCTGCTTTTGCACCCATTGCTGCTGGGACACCAAAACCCATTGTTCCCAAACCAGCGCTAGAAATCCAGCGTCGGGGGCCATTCTTGAGAAATTGTGCTGCCCACATTTGATGTTGACCGACATCTGTAGTGTAGAAAGCGTGGGGTGCTTGGCGACCGATTTCGACAACTACCTCTTGGGGTGAGATACTGTCTGGATGCTGGGGCACTATTAAGGGGTATTCTTCCCGCCAGCGGTTAATCAGGCTCAACCATTCTTGGTTTTGGTTGGGTTTAGGCTTGATACTACTTTGCTTGCAGCGACGTAACAAGTCAACTAACACATGGCGCACGTCACCGACGATGGGCACTTCTGGGACGCGGTTTTTACCTACTTCGGCGGGGTCGATGTCGATGTGAATGACTTTGGCTTTAGAAGCAAATTCGTCTAACTTGCCAGTTACACGGTCATCAAATCTTGCGCCGACACAGATTAACAAGTCACAATCAGTAACAGCAAAGTTAGCGTAAGCTGTGCCATGCATTCCCAACATTCCCAAGGCGAGGGGATGATGTTCGTCAAAAGCACCGATTCCCATCAAAGTGGTGGTGACGGGTATATTAAATAACTCAGCTAATTCTTTAATTTCTTCGTGAGCGCCAGAAGCGATCGCACCGCCACCGACATACAATAGTGGTCGGTTACTGTCGCAAATTAACTGAATTGCGGCGTTGATTTGCCGGGGATTACCTTTTACTGTAGGACGATAGCCACGTAATTTCACTGAACCTGGTTCTACAGGTACATAGTCAAATTCTTCTAACGCTACATCTTTAGGAACATCAATTAAAACTGGCCCTGGCCGTCCGGTGCTGGCGATGTGGAAGGCTTCGGCGACAATCCGCGCCATATCCTTCGGGTCACGCACTACATAGGAGTGTTTGACAACTGGTAGAGTAATGCCATAAATATCAGTTTCCTGAAATGCATCTGTACCAATTGCTGCCCGTGGTACTTGTCCTGTGACGACAATCATGGGTATTGAGTCCATGTAGGCGGTGGCGATACCTGTTACCAAGTTAGTCGCCCCTGGACCGGAAGTACCAAAGCACACTCCGACCTTACCTGTAGCACGGGCGTAGCCATCAGCCGCATGGGAAGCACCTTGTTCGTGGCGCACAAGAATATGCTTAATGCCACTAGTTGCTTCCACTTTATAAAGATCATCATAAATTGGCAGAATGGCTCCACCAGGATAACCAAAAATATACTCAACACCGTGGCGTTGGAGACTGTCCAGGAGAGCAAAACCGCCAGAGGCCCTGGTAGGCGTGGCCACGACGGTTTGAATGCTGGTATTAGGCTGGGCGTGATTCTCGGTCTGTGGGGGACTGATTTTGGTTGGCGATCGCACTGTCAAACCTCTGACAATAGCTAAGTTAATGCTTGGATTCTGTAGTTAAGATTTCATTTTAATGTAAAACTTTAATAAAATCCGTACATCAATATCTATTTTTAATATCAGCTAAGACTATACAACTATGATTTGATTTTTGACAACAGGACTTAATCCTTGATTTGTCTAAGTTTCCGATGTTCTTTCTTCCGCAGTTAACAGTCAACGTCAACACTCAACAGTCAACAGTTAAATGACATCTTGCAAGACGCGGCGGGTATTTTTCCAAGCCCAAACACCCACAGCAGCGACTATCAGGCTCATAGCTACCAGAACAGTCCGTAACCCCAGAATATCAGTTAATGGCCCGGTAATTGCCAAAGGTAAAGACAGAGCAATATTCACGGCATGATTTTGAAACCCAAAAACTTTACCGTGCATGTTGGGCGGCGCTTGTTGTTGAATGAGAGTTTGCATCGGTACACCAATGAAGGAAGCACCTACACCTAATATTGCACACAATCCCAGTGCCAGTAATAAGTTGTGGGTGAAAGTAAACACCCCTAACACCAGCGCCATCAGCAAAAATCCGATTAAGGGTAAGGGCTTGCGATGCAATTTTACACCCCAGTGACCTAAAATTCCTGCACCTAACACCATACCTACCCCAGCTGCTGCTAAGAAAAAGCCAAATTGTTTTTCTTTTAAGCCAAAGTCTGCGGCTAATCTAATTGTCAACACTGTTAAGGCGGCAAACACGCAATATAAGGTGACAAGTTGCAGCATGGCATTTAACACCAGGCGGTTTTTCTTGAGATAGCGCAAACTTTCTGTAAATTCCGACCACAGGTGATTTGAGCCTCTATGCTCAACAATAGGTTTATCTTCCTTAAAATTAATCGGTTGCATAATTGCACCCGATAACAAATAAAGCGTACTGACTACTAATTCTTGACCGTATTCTTCACCCAAAAAGGTTTTCGCCCAGCTTAACATTGGCTCTCCAATGGCAAAGCCAACGATTAAAGCTCCCATCATTGTGCTGCTAAACAAGGCATTGGCTGCCATTAAATTCTCGCGCTTTACCAACAGGGGAATAGCCGCTTGTTCCGCTGGGGCAAAAAACTGCGTCACCGTGGATATGGCAAAAGTTAGTATCAAAAGAATTAAAAACTCTCGTGGTAAAAACGGAATCAATAATGTGAAAAACCCACGTACCACATCAGAGCCAACCATAATTAGCTTTTTGGGAAAGCGGTCAACAAAAATACCGCCCGCCGAACCAAACAAAATTGCTGGGACTGTAAAAGCCACCATCAATGTTGAGTACATCGAGTTTTCTGCTAATCCTGGAGGCGGTGGGTAATTTTCTAGCAGGGCAATCATCAACACGAAAAATACCTTATCTGCTAACTGGGAAATTAGTTGCCCAATCCACAGGAGCATAAAATTACGGTTTTTCAGCAGTGCGCCAAACCCGTTATTAACAGCAGCAGGTTCAGTAGGAAACATTTGATACTAAGTAAGAGGTACTAGGGTAGATGGGAGCAGGGGAGGGGGGGAGGGGAGATGGGGGAGGGGAGATGTGGTTCGACTGCGCTCACCAACCGGGAGATGGGGGAGAATTTTCTTCCTAATTCCCCTCATCCCCCTAATCCTCCTCATCCTCTTTATTTTTATCGCTCTATTGGAAAATTTTCCCTATTTCTCACTCCTGCTGGGCAAGTTTATTTTCCGGACTATTTTTCTTCATAGTGCTTTAGCAGCTGCTGTATGAATTGTGCGGCACTAGTGCGATCGCTTTTGGGGTAAAATTCCTCGGTAGGGTTTACCGCAAAACCTCGGACTGTTTGGGGCGATCGCCAAATAAATAAATGGTCAACTGCTGGTTGGGCATAAAAGTTATTGTTCCCACTACCCAATAAAGATGAACTCCAGTGGGTGAAATAATCATGGCTGATCCGGTGAATGGGAAAATCACCCCATAGTGGCACACCCCATCCATCTATAGCAATAAAAGCTGTGACTTTACCTCCGAGAAGTCGCCAAGAATTTGCAGCCAGTATCGCTCCGACTACACCAGCGCTAAAGCTAATGAAGAACACGGGCGATTCTAACCTATCGTCTAAGCAATTGTGTAAAAATTGTAAAATATGCACTGGTGATAGTGACAGTACACCCGGTTCTGGGTAAACTAGTATATTTACTTTTTCTTGAGTACTTGAACTATCAGAATTTAAATTTAAGCACCCTGCGATAAAACTTTCAGTTAATTCTGGCTCATGGATTCCAGGGCAAATGATGATGCTCATCTATCTTTATTATCTGGTTCAGAGCTATTACTTGTTATAAATATAACAGTAATATTTTCGGCAATTCAACGCTAATTTGCTCTCTGCAAAAAGTCTGAATTATTGAAGTAGTCAGCACTACCCTCCCTTCAGCCTCTGGGTGTCAACAAAAGGGCGCAAAAGCTGAGAATAGTCAGTCTTTTGACTGTTAACTTTTGACTGCCAAGACAGATGTACTGATTAATTGATTTAGGTATATTTAGGTAAATTTTTTTGTCTAGATCCTAACGGTAGAGGTATGAGACGCAATGCCCCGTTATGATATTTGTAATTATCCTATCCCCCCGGATGGGATTTATTTTACTCATCTGGGAAATAATTCATTATTTCCTTGATACTTCTCTCCATTCTGGTTATATTGAGGAACTCACTGTGGTAGCCACGCCGGAAAAAGTACAACACACCCACGAGCAATCATCACATCAAGACCGAGTCGCCGTATTGCTCATGGGCTACGGCGAAGTCGAAAGCTACGAAGATTTCGCTAACTATAACGAACAGGCTTTAAATTTACTGACAGCAAAATTTGCCCCAGTCCCTACCTGGATTTACCCACCCCTAGCCAAGTTGCTGGCGTTATTCGACCGTCATGAGTGGGGACACACCCATCACGATTTTATTTCTCCCCATAACGCCATCTTTGAACAGCAACGCGCTGGGATTGAGAAGCTTTTACAAGAAAAGTGGGGTGAGGGCGTTCAAGTTTTCAAGGCTTTTAACTTCTGCGCGCCTTTTTTGCCTAAACAAGTTTTGGCAGAGATTAAAAACCAAGGCTTCGACAAAATATTAATTTACCCCCTACTAGTTGTTGATTCTATCTTCACTAGTGGGATTGCGATCGAGCAGGTGAATAACGCTTTAGCTGAGTTGGCTGAGGGTGATGAACATTGGGTAAAAGGAATGCGTTACATTCCTTCTTTCTACAATGAGCCAGCTTACATTGATTTGATGGCGCATTTGGTAGAGGAAAAAATTAATGCTGATTTAGCAGCAACTTACCTTCCTTCCCAAATCGGTATTGTGCTGATGAATCACGGTTGTCCTCACAAAGCGAAAGGCTTCACCTCTGGGATTGTTGAAAGTCAATCGTTGTACGACTTGGTACGGGACAAGTTGATTAACAAATATCCTTTAATTTCTGTGGGTTGGCTAAACCATGACACACCACTAATTGAATGGACGCTACCAAATGCGGAGCAAGCTGCTAATAACCTGATTCAATTGGGTGCAAAAGTGATAATTTTCATGCCGATTGGTTTTGCGACAGAAAATCACGAAACTTTATTGGATGTTCACCACATTATCCATGCTATAGAGAAAAAGCATCCCGATGTGGATTATGTGCAAATGGCTTGTGTAAATGACCATCCAGAATTTTTGGCAATGGCTGCACAATGGGCTGATAAACATATTAGCGCGTTGAGGGCTGAGGAAGCAGTAACAGTTAATCCTCACCTAGATGGACATCATCACCATCATCACCATCATTAACGTGAATGATCAAGACCTTACCAACCCAGCCTTCCTCTCTTCTTAAGTCTTGACTCTGCGTCCCCTGCGTTCTCTGCGGTTGGTAAAAATAATTTTTAAACCGCAGAGGCGCAGAGAACACAGAGGGTAAAAGTGAGGATTGAGTATTAGTAGCAAGGGCTTTTTTTAGATATTGCTTGACTTTTGAGACTGTCGCTACTTATGGTAATTCGCCAAACTGTTCTCGATATCGAGAAAGTAGCGATTCTAATTCAGCGGCGCGTGTTTCTGCTTCTATACGTTTATCAGTCTCTTGTCTGAGTGCTGCAACCAACTCATCAGTTACTAACAGTTTTTCTTCATTATCTAGGCGATAAAAGCCAATGAGTTTTCCTTCTACAGCTAGACGTAGTTGTAATACTTGACTGCAACTATCGGTAATTGGCTCATAAATATCTCCCCTCAACCGATATCCTTGCAACTTTTGTTCAATCCATTCTCCTTTGGGATCAAATAACCAATATTCTTCTACTTCTAACCCTTCATAGAGATTTTTCTTAGTGGTTTTGTCTTCTTCCTGAGTTCCTTTAGATGTAATTTCAAAAATTACCTTTGGAACCTGTTTTTCTTGCCAAATTTTGTAGTTATCTCTTCCCCCTGGTTCAACGTCATAGATAACCATGACATCGGGTGCAACTCTTAATTTGGGAAACCCTTGTACATAATACAAGAATTGATTGGCTAACACTGTGGCGCGACGACCTTGAAGATATTGTCTGAGGACTTCTAATATGGTTAAAATTGCATATAAATGGTCGTAAGTTTCCGCCACAGGTTCTCCATCGCTGCTAGGATATATGATTTCTGATTTGGGAATAGCGGTGGTCATAACACATTTCTATATGTGTAAATGAATAATATTCTAGCAATAATTACGAATTAAAATCTGGTTTCATACTCAACAACAGCCCGCCCTTCATCTCCTAAATTAGTAGCACCACGGACACGTACTTCGTCATTTAAACGATAAATTACGTTGTAAAGTAAGGGTTCATTGCTAGCAAACACCCGCGATAAAGAAACAGAGAAGTTATTAGATACATCAAATACGCCTTCTGCTGCTAAACCGAGGACGGAAACATTGGTATTTCTATTAGTTACAAGTGTGGGAAATAGCCGCAATTCACTTAAGCCGATGGTTTCACCAATTTGGCTGATAGTTCCTTGTAAGTTAGAAAAAATTGCCGAACCAGCTATATTAATCAGTCCTAAACCTGTATCACCTTGCTGTAAATTGTTGAGGAATGAGCCTCCTAGTAAAGCAACGATTTCGCCTCGACTACGGCGAGGTTCGCTAGTGAGTACAAGGTTTCTAGATAATTGACTAGCTGGGCCTTTTGCTATGGCTTGAATACGAACGGTATTGAAAGTCCCAAAGTCAATTGCAGAAATATCTTGAATTTCGCTAGATATCCTTGAGGTTCGCCCTAAACTGCGCGTTGCTTCTGGAACTATTGTTACTAGGCGGACATCTAAGGTGGGATCAAATCCGCGACTGGGGGTAAATATTGCGGTTTGGTCGTAACCACGGGCTAAGGTAAATTGACTGGTAAATAAATTTATCTGGCCTCTCCTGAGACTAACTTCTCCTTGAGGAAGAGGTTTAGCTAAAGTTCCGTTGAGAGTGATATCACCTTGGGCGACAAAGCTGAATAGGGGTTGACGGGTAACGCGGACATTGTTAGCTAGAATTAACTGTAAGTTAGCAAATTCTATCGGTATTTTCGGTGTATTTACTGGTGTGGCTGGTGTCGCAGTATTAGTATTAGTGGCTGTTTCTGGGGTTTTAATGGTAATTTCTGGGGAATTTGCTGTCTGTGTGGTTGTATTTGTTGCCGCAGTGGCTGTTCCTAATAATACTTCACCATTATTTAGCTCAATTCTCCCGCCTAGTTGAGGAGCAAAGGCTGTACCTGTAATGACAGCATTACCGCTAACTCCGCCTTGATATAGGTTTTGGAAATTCAGCTGCAAGTTATTTATCGCCACCGTTAGGGGATTACTGGCTGCTTGTTGTTGGGCGGTTTGAGAAGCGAAAATTGGCAGAATTCCCGCCGCTGTTAGTTGTCCGCGACTGTATTCTGCTTGGAGTTTATCAACAATTAAGCGATCGCCTGCAAATTGCGCTGTGCCTGTAACATTAGTTAAGGGTTCTGTGAGGCTCTGGACATTAATGGTGGCATTATTAATTGTGGCAGTACCGGTGGCTTCTGGTCGGGCGAGTGTTCCCTGAACTTGGACGTTGACTTGTCCTTGTCCATCTACCCACTTGACTTGATTATTTAATAAGTTTAATACTGCCAAACCTTCATTTTGCACGTTGGCTTGAATGCTAATTTGATTACTATCTGGCTGGGTGGAAGCAAAAGGTAATTTAGCAGGGATACTACCATTAATTTGAATCGGTTGTGTGCTTGCGACTAAAATATTACTGTCAAAATTTAACCGCGCATTATTATAGTTAAAAGCAACTTGGGCTGATTGTACAGATTGATTATTTAAGCTACCATTTACTAGTGCTAATTCTCCGACAGCTTGGGGATTATTTAAATTTCCGCTGAGGGTAGCATTAGCATTGATATTTCCGGCAATATCTACAGGTAATTGGGGGAAGAAAGGTTTAATATCTGCTAGGGCTAAATTTTGGACTTGTGCTTGTCCCGATAAAGACGACTGACTTAATTGTCCGCTAAAAGCTAACAGGGAATTATTAAAATTGACTTGCACAGGTTGGAGAGTTAAATTCCCATTTTCATAATTGCCGCTAGCGACGACTTGATTAATATTATAATTGCCCCATACCCAATTATTACCTGTAAAATTAAAGCCAATATTCAAACCTGAGCGCAAACTCCCTGTTACGCCTAACCTACCGCTAATTATCCCTTGTAATTCTTCTAAGCTGGGAATGCGTTGTGATGCTTGCTGCTGGGTTTTTTCTTGGTTAACTTGGGTTTGAATTTTGGAGAGAAAATCTATTTGGGCTAATAAATTTCGATTGGGGAAACTGACAGGCTGAGTTTGTAAAGCCTCTGCACCAGCTAGTTTTGGCGGTTGTAAGCCTGTGCGGACATCTTGGAAATTGTAAATATTTAGGGTTTGCAGTAAATTTTCAATTTTGGCTTGTTCAAAGCTGACTTCAAACTGTAAGGGATTATTACCTGTGGTGGGTAAATTTCCGCTGAGTAAATAACGGGTGTCACCTTGCAGCAATTCTCCATTGGTTAAACTGAAATTGCCCTTACCATAACTGATATTACCGCGAAATTCATCGGCTTGAATTCTGCCAATTCGCGGTTGGGCGACGGCGACATTCCCCAATAAACTATAATCATTTAAGTTAACTGTTAAATTTCCTGATAACTGTCCGTTAATCGTGCCTAAATTGGCATTGGCAGGAATGAAGCTTTTGGCTAGAGATATGGGGAAATCTTGGACATTAACTGCAAGATTATCGCCGACGGTGCGTCCAGATGCAATAGTGGAGTCACGTCTGATATTAAATGCAGTGGGACGATTATCTGCACCTAAAGAAACCGCAATTTGGTCTTGTCTTCCAGTTACTTGAAATTGCGTTCCCTCTCCTTGTTGATAACTGACATTTCCAGTTAACACCGGCTCAAATGCTAAACCGTTGACTGCGAGATTTTCTAACTGAATTTTACCATTAGCAATTGGGGTAGTCGGCGTACCGGAAACTTGTCCATTAAAATCTACTCTCCCCGCCAAGGCAATATTTCCCGGAAGCTGAACCGGCAAACTTTGCAAATTATAATTCTGTGCCTGGACATTCAAATTTAACCCGGTAATTTGGGGAGTTGGTTGGAAAGCCACAGCAATATCACCCGCCGCTCTTAATCCTGGTGCAGTGGCTTGGACAATTTGCAGGCGCTGACCATTCCATTGAAACTGGGCGCTTAGTGGTTGTGTCAGTGCGGCTAAACCTTGGGAAAATCTCACATTACCCGCAGCTTGGATGTTTTGCGGTTGGAAAGAAGCCGTAGTTCCCCCAACTTGGACATCACCATTTAACCGTCCGCGCAAATTTTGTGATAAAGTACTTAATTGAAGCTGGGAAATAGTGGCTATAGCTCCCCAGTTGCCATTATTGAGATTGATATTTCTAACATTAACGCTTCCCCTAGCTAAACTTAACCGCGCATCGCCAGCAGCTTGAATGTTATTCAGGGCAAAGGAATTCGTATTACCAGAAATCTGTACGTTACTATTAACAATCTGCCCTTGGGCATTCTTCGCAAATTGATTGAGTTGGATGCGGGAAGCATTGGCGACAGCTTGCCATAGACCGTTATTCAAGCGGATATTATTCAGGTTAACTCTACCGCCAGCGACATTCAAATTTGCCTGTCCAGAGGCTTGAATGTTAGCAAGTTGCAAGGATTTTGTCGTTCCCGCTAAATTAAATTCCCCGTTTAAAGTCCCTTGGAATTGCGGTGGTAAAGCTGCATTAGAGTTTTCCTCACTGCGGGTGACTTGGGCTAAACTCTGGAGCGGAACTTGAGAAGCATCAACAACAGCTTGCCAGCGATCGCCTTTTAGTTGTCCCCTAGCTGCAACTGTCCCCCCCGCTATTTGTAAAACAGTATTTTGAATCTGAACGATTCCCTTGTTAATTGCTAATTCGGCTTTAGCGGGATAGGTAGCCATCGGTGCTTGGATTTGCACCAAGGTTTGTAAGTTAGCGAGAGTTCCTCTAACTTGGGTACTTGCAGCTATTGTACCAAGACGAATGTTCGGCGAACTAGTATTGTAAGTTTGAGCGATCGCATCTCCTGGTAAACTAGTAGCTTGCAAATTTATCGCCACTGTTCCCTGCTTTCCTAACCCAACTCTCCCCTTACCTGTAATTTGTCCACCTTGGGTTGGGGTAGCTTGAATCTGCGAAATAATAATTTCCTGCGGTGTTCCCTGAAATTGACTGGTAATTTTCTCAAAGCTAACACGGTCAATCACAGCAGGTTTAGTTGTACTCACCGCACCTGTAATCGTCGGCTTTTTAATTGCACCTTGTAACTTGATATTTGCTGTCCAATCCCCAGCCGTGGCGATTGGTAGTTTAGCATTAAAGGTTTGTAAAAGGTTCTGGGTGGTCACAGCTTTGACATTAGCTGTCAGATTATAACCAGTTTTGCTATTTATCGCCCCGTTAACTTGCACAGGAATGTTACCCAAGTTGGCGGTAAAATTTTCCAGTGCAACCTGCTGATTCTCAAACTGTAATTTACCTGTAGTGTTCGTGACTTTTGTCGGAAGATTATTAACTTGTCCAACTACTTGATTAACGTCAACCGTCCCAAATACCGTTGTTTGCGACTGATTTTTGGGTATATTAACAGTTAAATCGCTATTGATACTTCCAGCTTGTAAGCTAACTGGTGTCTGGACTAATTGCGATAGAGTAGCAGCTGGTAAATTAGCAGTGCGAATTTTTAGCGTTGTTTGTACTGTTTTGGGAAGCGTCTCACCAGAAAGCTGTAAACTTCCCCCAGTCATAGCTTGAGTACTAATATCAAAAGTGATGCGTTGATTTTGTTCTAAAAAACGCGCAACACCGTTAAGTTGATTAAACCCAACAATAACTCTCGGTTTACCTGCTTGCAGTAATGGTGATAACATCACAACACCATTTTGCAGATTCAGGGTTTCTAGTTCAGTTTTAATTAAACCAGCCTGTTCTTGAGTTGCAGTATTAATTCTCGTAGAAACCCAGCGCCCTTTTTCATCCTGTTCGATGTAGACATCTGGGCGAACTAAGGTAACATTGAGCTTTAAAGTCCGGTGAAAAACTAACTCCCAGGTATCAAATCCTACGTCTACTGCTTGTGCTACCAATGTATCTGCATCTGTAGTTGTTGCTGGGACTGATGTTGAGCCAAAACGCAGACTATTAGGCGAAAAACTTTGCACTGTACCTAACTTTACTGGTCTTCCTAGCAATTCCAACAGATTGCTTTCAATTAACGGTGCTAATTTTTCATGAATAAAAATATTCGCCCACCAAATACCCCCGACAATTCCAGCGATTAAAATCACCGCCAAAGCAATGCTGGTACGAGTTAATAACAGCAGCCATAAACGCCGATGAGAATTTGGAGAACGTGTCATCTTCTTTTTCCGAGAAGCAGTAGCAATGCTTCTTAAATACGCCTATGCATCAGGTCTACTTTATTAGACTGCCTGAAAATGTCGATTCTAAAATCATCTCTGCGGTAGATTGCATTTTTACCATGAAGTCTTCTACATCATACGCTGCTTGTGCGATCGCTTGACATTTAAGACAGCCATTCACGAAAAATCTCTCAGAAGAGTCAACACTCAACAGTCAACACTATTTTCAAGCTAGTCGATACCAGATAAAAGCCAATATCCAAAATCAGCTGAAATTTATTTACATTGATATATATAAATTACAACTAAAGATAGATTTATTAACAATTATTCATATTATATGTATTTTCTCATTATTATTAATGCAATAATCAAAATTCTTTTAATAAAATAATGATTTCTCCTTGGAAAACTCCTTTACCACTCGAAAGCTACTCATCAGCAAGAGTTGTGATATATTTTTACAACAATAACCGATGGGTGCCGATTAAGTACTGTTACTTATTAAAAGCACTTGAACTTTATGAAAACACCAGAAGTGTATTAGGTAAAGAAATTTTTTTATTTCCTCCTGACTTAGACCCGAATATATTCCATAGTTAATAAGCCAGGCAAATGTCTTTATATCAGCTTCAGTTGAATATTGATAGTGAGGCTGACGCAAAGACAACGGTACACAGGGAAATAACTATTGACCATTGACTAGAAAGTAATAACTTTTGCAAAGAGACGCTAATTTACGTGTTTCTATGGTTGTTATATGTAAAATTTATAGATGAGCATGGTAAGTGAGCTAAAACCAACTTTCTCAAAGATGATTTGACGATTTCACAAATTTCGCCAACTTGGGATTATTATGCTATGTCCAATTCATCGTTTATAGCTTCCAGCCAGAAAAATGCTGCAACAAAGCGGGATGTGAAGCAGGTTCCGTTTGTTGAGTTATTCAATCATCGTGTACAGGGAGTAGTTTCTAGCGGTTCTGATATTGAACGGGTTTACGTTTCATTTTTTGAAGCGGGAACCCTAGATTTTTATTGCAGTACAAATAATAACCGTCCTTGTGGGGGTTTGCAAGGCTATCCCTGTAAGCATTTGCAAGCTGTGATGAAAGAAGCGATCGCAGCTTATGGTATTGACCAGGTAATTAATTATCTTAAAGTTCCCGGTGACCCCAGTCAAATTACTTCCCCCCAGGATATTATCAACCGTCGCGGTACGGTAAAAAAAGAACCAGCCAGCGAAGTTTTCAGCCGCTTCTTAAATTACCTCCGCTACCTAGAATTACAAACCGCCAACTCTCCCCTCCCGGAAATGACTTGGTTTGTTTAATTGTCATTTGTCATTTGTCATTTGTCATTTGTCATTTGTCGCACAAAGAACTTACAGAGAATTAATTACGAATTACGAACTTGTACTGAGCGTAAAGCCTGCGGCATAGCTTCGCTTAGCGCGTAGCGTCTCGCAGAGAAGTCGAAGTATTACGAATTACGAATTAACATCATGGCTTTCCCCGGCGCATTACATCAATTAAGCGAAAGCAATCAAGTAATATTCGAGTTGATTGCTAGTTTAGATGAGTGTTTTATTACTGGTTTTGCGAATTTAGATGACCAACATCTGCAAATATTGCAGGCTTTAGAACGTGTATTTACTGGCACACCTCTACAGCAATCACTAGCTGATGCTACTGTGGCAATTAGCTCAAATGAGTTTGTAGATAAGCATTTTGCAATTTTAGCAAGTGCGCGTGCGTCAATAAATGGAGCATTATTTAATACATTGCAATCGCATGTCAGGACTTTGTTAGGGCGAGCGCAACTAACCGAGGTAGAGTTGGACTATGAAGCCAGCGAATCCCCAAATAACGTCAAAGTTCTGTTAGCAAGTGTGCGTCACTGGTTAATGGAAATTGCATTGATAGGCTATGCACGTTTAGATATAGCAACTTTAGTGCCGTTTTTAGGGACACTCGAACAAATCCAAGCCGAACCGTTGTTAGTTAGACAAGCTGCTTTACTGACTGGGTATTTTAATGAATTGATGGGAAATCTTCCCGTTGCTGATAGCCAAGCAATTCCCAAATATCGTTGGGTTGATTTATGGACGCAGGCGATGTTAGGGACGATGCGCCCAGCTATTTTACCAAAATCGCAGTTAATATCCGGGAATTTAGAAATTTTAGGTTTAGATTTACGCCAACACGCTAATTTAGTTAGCTTTACAGCCTACGGGTTGTTAGATGCAAATAATCAAACTCAGTTGGTGAGAGTTACCCAATCCGCTTACAAGGTAGATGCAATTAATAACGAGCAAATTTGGTTGTTATTTCCCAACGCGGCTATTTTATTGGATGCTTTCGCACAAAATCGCAGATTGCAAATTAAAGATGTACCCTTGCTACCTACTGGAGATTTACTGTGGCAAAGTCAAGGCGAACTTGGTGAAAATTATAATTTAATCAAACGGGCGGCGGAGTTTTTTGCAGAGAATACAGGGAATAGCTTGATTTATTCTACAGTTCCAGCGAGCGATCGCCATCCCATCCAACTCGCGGAACCGATATATCTCAGTAATTATCAAGTCGTGAAGAATGACGACAATATTATTTTAAGTTGGGGTGATGCAGGGGAACTGAGCATTGCTAGTGAACGTATCAGCGCATTATCAGAATTAAATTTAGACATAATTGCCAAATCTCAGCAAATCTTCGGCTTATTACGCTTCGATGCGGGGAAATGGTCAGTGCAACCTTTAGCAGTAGCAGTTAAAAACAAAACCACATATACCGGACAAACCGCCGCGTCAGTCATTGCGAAAAAAGATTCCATCAAAAATAGTGTTGTGGGAATCTTGCAAGAACGTTCTAGCCGCCTACTGCGTAAGGGTTGAGGAAAAAATTATGGATACAGAACAAATTGCCCAACGCCGTCAAGTTGTATACTGGCGCTTACTAACCAGTATGTTTGGCTTTAGCGAACAGGGTGCAAATTTTGAACACATGGCGACTGAAGTTGTTAGCGAGTTAAATTTACCCCAATTAATCCTCGACCCTAATATTAGTATTGAAAACTTACTCCACCGTTACCCAGAATTAGAAGCAGATTTTAAGAATCCCATTATTCCCGAAGACGATACAGCACCAGAAGTAGAAACCGCCACTCTGCGCCGAGGATTAGTTTTTTCTAAATTACTCCTAAATGCTTTTGGTCCCAACACCCAAACCGGAGTTGTCACCGCGCAACAATACGCGCAATGGTTGAAAGATGTGGGATTTTTGGAACAAGCTTTAGGATGTGCGCCGGGAAGTTTGCGAGGAAATAGGCCGGGAATTGGGAAAAACCAAGGTCAGCAAAATCAGGGACAAGGTAGCGGTAACAGTGGCGGTATGGGCGCAGGTATTGGTACTAGTGGCGGTTTCACCGTTACCGAAGAACAACTACGCGCCACCCTCAAAGCTTTGGAAGGTGAATTAATTCACCGCATGGCTTTACACGAAGTCCTCAAAGATGACAGATTAGCCAGTCAACTTACGCCATCAATGGCTTTGGTGGAACAACTTTTACGCGAAAAAGCGAATTTATCAGGAAATGCGCTGAAAAACGCTAAACGATTAATTCAGGATTATGTAGACGAACTAGCGCAAGTCCTGCGGTTACAAGTCGCCCAAGCTGTAGCCGGAAAAATCGATTATTCAACCCCACCTAAACGGATATTTCGCAACTTAGATTTAAAGCGCACGATTTGGAAGAATTTAACTAACTGGAATCCAGAAGAACAAAGATTATTTGTTGATAGGCTGTACTACCGCCACACCGCCAAGAAAAAAACACCAACTCGCATGATTGTAGTTGTTGACCAATCAGGTTCAATGGTGGATGCGATGGTGCAATGTACTATTCTCGCATCAATTTTCGCCGGACTTCCCAATGTGGATGTGCATTTGTTGGCGTTTGATACCCAAGTAATTGATTTAACAGCTTGGGTACATGACCCATTTGAGGTTTTATTACGGACAAATTTAGGAGGAGGAACACATATTTATGCGGCGTTAGTAGAAGCTGCACAAAAGATTTTAGAACCAAAGAATACGGCGGTGGTGTTAATTTCTGACTTTTACGAAGGTGGTAGCGACCAAGTTTTATATGACTATATTAAATCCTTGAAAGAGTCGGGATTACATTTTATCCCCGTTGGTGCGGTGACAAGTTCGGGATATTTCAGTGTGAATCAATGGTTCCGCGACAAGTTGAAGGAGTTGGGTATGCCGATTTTAACAGGGAGTCCGAAAAAGTTAATTCAAGAGTTAAAAAAGGTGATTGTTAACTAACCTCTTACCTCTGTGTTCTCTGCGCCTCTGCGGTTAGAAAAATAATTTTTGAACCACAGAGACATAGAGAACGCAGAGAAGAATTACAGATAATACTTTAGGAGATAAAAATGGCGAAGGCTAAAAGTAATACTACAAATGCTACTAGCAACGAGGTAATGTTAAGACAACCGGCGGAAATGAAATATGCAGAAGAATTAGAATATTTAGCCTCAATTGATAAAGGTACAAAGCCATTTTCTTGGCGACTGTCGCCGCAAATGGTGCGGACTTTTGTGTTGGGAAGTACGCCATCGCAAAAGTTAGACCGGCAAATTGAGCAGAAATGGTATGGAGATAGTGCGATCGCAGAACGTGCTATTGTCACTTTAGCTTCTGACCGTGGTTTATTGTTGATTGGTGACCCTGGTACAGGTAAAAGCTGGTTAGCTGAATTACTCGCAGCAGCGATTTCTGGTAATTCAACTTATGTAGTTCAAGGAACAGCAGGAACCACTGAAGACCAAATCAAGTATTCTTGGAACGTGGCGATGGTAATTGCGGCTGGTCAATCCCGCGATTCTTTGATTCCCTCACCAATTATGACAGCTATGCACACCGGGGCAATGGGCAGATTTGAGGAGTTAACCCGTTGTACTTCTGATGTGCAAGATGCACTGATATCTATACTCAGTGAAAAGTATATTTCTATTCCCGAATTGAAGACAGATAACGTAGCTTTTGCACAACCCGGATTTAATGTCATCGCTACAGCCAACAGCCGCGACAGGGGTGTCAACGAACTTTCTTCAGCCTTGAAAAGACGGTTTAATTTCGTACATATGCCGGTGGTGACGAATAAGAAGCAGGAAAAAGAAATTATCCTCTTCCGCACCAAAGAGTTAATGAACCGTCACGGCTTTGAAGTGGATGTTCCGCCAACACTGTTAGATGTATTATTGCAAACCTTCGCCGATTTACGCGAAACCAGCGCCGCCGCCAGTTCTGACGACCAGCGTTTAGAATCAGCGCTTTCCACCGCAGAACAAATCGGTGTTTTAGAAGATGCGATTTTACACAGTCGTTATTTTGGCGCTACCAATTTAGAAGCCGGTGCATTAGCAAAATCCTTGGTCGGTACTTTAGTACGTCGTCAACCAGAAGATATTTCCGTGATGAATCAATTTTGGCACGCAGTTGTTGAGAAGCGTAGTAAAGAAAACAAAGGTGAATGGGAAGCTTTTCTCGAAGGTGGTAAACAAGCGATGGGGTTATTTTAAAAACTCTTCTTTCTCTGCGTTCTCTGCGTCCTCTGCGGTTTATTTCTCTTTTATCTCACGCAGAGACACAGAGGCGCAGAGAGGAATGTAAAAGTGATACTAGTACCTCAATCAAACTCTACAGGCCATAAATCTGAAACTGCTACTTCCCAACCTGGAAGCAGTTCGGGAACAGTTAGTACATCGCCATTGTGCAGTACTATTACCTCTTTTCCCACATTGTAAACTTCCACAATTTGCGCATCAGGATTCAGCAAAATTCCGACCTTAGTTCCCAAACTCAGAAATTCTTGAATCTTCGCTCTGATATCCTCTAAATTATCGCTGGGAGACTTAACTTCAACAGTTAAATCAGGAGCCAATTGAGCAAAAGATTTGGGACTGCGACGCAAACGTTCGGCTAAAACAAATGAAGCATCTGGTGCGCGCAAATCTGAGTTTGGCAATCTAAAACCAGCGCTAGAAGCTGTTATTCGTCCTAGCTTACGCGGTTTAACCCAGTTACGTAACTGGGACACCATTTCAGCCGCAACCTCATCTGATTCGTATCCTGAGGGACTCATGACAATAACATTACCTTTAACTAGTTCCATGCGATAGTCGGGGTACTGTTGCTGCATTTTTTCTAAATCTTCAACTGTCAGTGACATAAAGCCTCCGATTCTGACATGGGTTGTATTTATATTATGAGAAATCCAAAACAAACAGGCGATGTCTACAACAGGCTACACCTACGCACAAATGACGAATTAATAAACTATGGTTAACCTCCCAACTGCATTCAACGCACTCCAAGAACAACTCCTCAATGCGGCGGAAAAATTCGCTACCGATGCTCAACCTTTAAGCGAAATGCTAACAGCTTTAATAGCAGATGTAGAAAAAGCCAGCAGCGAACCTCTAGAAATTTTCCCGGTGTGTCATCACTCCCCATCCTCCGCTTTGCAAATGGTGCGACGCTTACGGGAAAAACCGCCGAAAGTAATTTACTTGGAACTGTGCGAAGACTTACAAAACACTGTCGAGAATTTACGCGATTGTAAATTACCTGTAGCTTTACAAGCCTTCGCCGCCGAATCTGAGGATTTTCCACCTAAAATCATGCCGTTGAGTGTGGTTGCACCGATTACCGAAGCTTCCGCAGAATATCAAGCGATCGCCTTTGCTCTACAAAATCCCGAAACTCAGCTAGTATTTGTTGATAGGGCTGTGGATTTTGTCTTCCAATGGGAACCCCCCAATACTAAACCTGTGGAAGAGTCAGAAGAACCCCCCAGCGATGAAGCCAAAATGCACGGTTCAGCGGTAGGTGTAGAAGTAGGTAGCCTCATTCCCACTTTTGACCAATTTTTAAGCTTTTTACTCCGCAATTCCAATACCCGCCACTTTTCGGAATGGTGGGATGAGTATGTGGAAACAGCAATTATCGGCGCAGACTACGAAACCTACCGCCAAGTCATGTTCCTCATCGGTAGCTTGATGCGCCGTTTAGGAACTCGCAATAAAGATATCGAAAGCGATCGCCAGCGGGAACGCTATATGTGGACTTCCATGAAAAAACACATGGCGGCGCATAATATTGCACCATCGGAAGCTATCTATATATGTGGTGCAGCCCACTCAGCTAGCGATGTGGCAGAATATAGCGTTACTAATAATAATCTTTGGGAAATACCGGAACGCACCCAAACTAAATGGTTATACGGTTTAATTCCTTCCAGTTTTGCGGCTATCGAATACCAATTTCATCACCCAGCGGGTACAGTGTCGCTAGCGGAAGCAACTTGGAAAAAGAATCTCAAGGTTACAGGTTTAAAGGGATTTTCGCTCAATAAAGAAGAGAAAGCAAGCAAAACCAAAGCAATTCCTCTTACAGCTACAAATTCCACCCTCGCAGCCTTTTTAACCCGTCCCCCAGAACTAGCTAAAGCCGATACCGAACAATTATTGCAATGGTGTGCTGATATTGTCGGATTGGCGCGGAAAAATGCCTATTTAGCCAGTACAGCCGACTCTATCGCTATTTATCAAACCTCAATGCTGCTAGCGGGGATGCGAAATAGAATGCACCCCACGCCTTACGATTTCCAAGACGCAGCCATAACCTGTCTCGAAAAAGACCGCACCCCGAAAAAACGCAATATTTACCAACTTTGCCAAATTTTACTCGGAGGCGATCGCATTGGGACGGTTGGTTATGCTTCTTTACCTCCCCTGGCGCAAGATGTGTACGACAGACTTCAACCTCTGGGAGTCAACCTACTTGCACAAACCAACCAACGCGCCTTAATGGATTTTAAACAGCAGCCGGAACTTCTACCCTGTTCCGATGTGCTATGGCGATTGCATTATTTATTGGGTGATACGATTGTAAAACCAATTATGGGCGATCGCAGTCTTGGTTCCAAACCAATTCAAGAATCTTGGGAAATCCGCATCGGTAAATACCAGCGCCATATTATTATGCTCGGTTATGAGGGTGTCAGCATCGAGCAGGTTTTAGAACAGCGTTTGAAGAAATTGGCTTTTTCGCCCGAAGCACAAACCAGCGATGCGCTCAAAGCCACAGAAGATAGCATTTTATACGCACGCAGCCTCCGCTTAACACAAGAACTCGGAGAACACGCGATTTCTCTCCTCAAGCAGGAAACTGGTGTCAGCGACGCACCCCAAGTATTTGAACGCGTCCGCCGACTAGTACATTACTACCGCACCACACCCTCTGGCTTACAGGAATGGATAGAGCGTTTTGTCACCACAGGCTACGGACATTACGCCACATTACTACCCCAAGCCTTCGCAGATAGGGGAACAACCCCCGAACAAATCGCCGGGATGTTGAATTTTATCTTCACCCTGGAAAGTTTGGCATTATCTCTCGGTTGTAACCGCAGTCAATTATTAATCGGTGTTAAACAATCCAGCCAAGGTTTAGAAGACCCCGCCAAAATTGGTTTATTGTGGACAACGGAATGGTTACTAACATTAAGAAAATTAGAAGAAATTCGGAAATTCTTCAATGATGTGATTAACAATGAAATGTTAATTAAATCTTTCCCAGAATACTTAAATGGTTTCATCTTATCTCTGACATTTGCACCAAGAATTAGTAAATTTGTCGTAGAACTACTGAGTAAATTATTCGCCACCGTTCCCGATAAAATTTTATTACCTTGGTTACCCAGCCTGATTCTCAAATTGCGACCCCATGCCCAAATTCTCCAAGTATTAATCAAAGAAGCCGCTAGCAATTTCCCGAAAAATTTACCTGGCTTTAATACCTGGGTTCCCGCATGGTCAAAGCCGCAAGCAGAGATTAAAGAACAGGTAAATCGAGTTAAAAATGTCCCAACACTCAGCGAAAATGAATTAAAAATCCGAGAATTTATATTTAATTCTCCAGCCACAACCAATGCTTTAGCCAAATTATTAGGTATTGAAAATTTAACTTGGAAAGAAAATTTAGCAAACCATGAAAATGCTAGCGATAATTTATCTGAACCCGAACTAAAAACTCAAGCATTAATTACTGCTCATCCAGCAACCTTAAATTACTTTGCTGGCATTATTAATTCAACTCTTTAATTTACCTCGCTCCCATGCTCTGCGTGGGAGCGTAGATTTAGCAGGCTCCGCCTCATGAAATATTGCTTTATATAACTCACGCATAGACACGCGGCGGCTTCCGGCTTTCTTAGGCGCAAAGACCCAAAGATTGCTCGAATTATATTAAGCTAATTTTTACAGAGAATGCGTATTACACACGGAATATACAATATCCAAAAAACGCAAAAACAACTCACAACTGACAAACGAAGTAAAAGGTGGGGAACTCCCACCCCCACAAAATTTAAAAATCTTCCAAACCCAGTTTGAGAAATCTTTCAATTATTGGATCATTTTCTGTTATCAATTCCTTACTATAATCTGATTCAATAACCTCAACATGATGCTCAAGATGTGGTTCAATGGACTGAGAAATTAGTTGTATTGGCTGTGGTGGTTCTTCACTCACAGTAATTACAGAAGAAGCAGGCAGTAGTAATAACTGCGACCTTCGGACGTGAGATTTTGACTTAAGTTGTGTCACTTGTGTAGTTGCACCCAGTCCCAGCATTGCACCAGCAACTGTATACATTGCGGTCTGATTCAAGTATTGAACACCCAAGTATCCCAGTGCGATCGCAGATACTGTGGCGGTGATGCTTCCCATGATGACTTGCTGTTGTTTCAATTGTTTATCCTTGACTTTGCTGGTAGTTTATACTTATCTTTTCCTGATTTTAATGTAGCATTCATCACGATTTATCCTAGGGAATAACTACCTAAATGGCAAGTAATCCTGGCAGTCAAGCAGACCTAATACACTTAGTCGAGGTAAGCTGATTTTGGATAGCTTTTGCAGAGTAGAGAACAGGGAGAAGTGTTAAGCTTTAGCCCAACTCTTCCTTAGCCTGAGCTACTGGCAACGGTCAACCTTTTGCTACATATTGTTAGAGATAATACAGATACAGCATTTACTTCAAGTTGACAAGTATCTTTAAATACAAGATGTCATATTGTTCAATTTACCGTCGATTGGCATACAAGGTCAATATTCAACTCGACCCGCAAGGAGTCCGCGCGCGAAATCTTCGATTTGGTGTCGGGAGGAATTGCGGCAATCATCTAAACTGCTACGCATAGCCTTGTACTTCGATTGAGTGAAATTAAGAAATTGTCAAAATTCAGATAAACAGGAATTGAAATTGCGATCGCCCGAAATAACCAAGCAGCCAGTAGGAATTGCGGTTCATTGAATAAGGCAAAATCCGGCTAAAATCTATCCGTCTTCAATCAGCGTGTGTATCCTTTCAGCAATTGCAATCAACCCACCGTTGGCCAAATGCGTAGGCGCAGCCCGCCTTAGGCATCGCACGTAACAGAAATTTTCAGCCGACAAACTAACCTAAAATCAATGAACGCTTCAGGACAAACAGAATGTTAGAGAAAGATAAAGATATTTGGCAGAGCATTCGCGAAAAAGCGATCGCTTACGGAAGGGAGATGGTTCGCAAACAAACAGACATATCTCTCCCTCCTTTAAATACAACTGTTTCCACAAATCGTAGGCAGATTACCTTAAATTCCGTATCAGATAACGACTCCCAAAAATCGGCTTGAGCAAACGAATTCAACATTAGATAATCCTCTTGGGTCGTGGTATGAAGAGCGTTTTTTTGTTGCTCGTGATTTTTCAATTGGTGCTGCAAATCGGTAATAGCTAAATCAATAGCAGGGTTGCGGGGTAAAGTTTGGAGTGTTTGCAGTTGGTGAGTCAGGGTAATAACTGTTTCATCTGTTTTTACTTCTTTCTGCGTCCTGCTGTTTACCTCCCTTACTACATCCTGAGCATGTTGTGAGAGAACCGTTATTACCTTTTTTTTAACTATTGATTTTGCGATTATTTTTCCGTTTGGACAGGCAGTTTTACCTAGTCGCTTGTACTGGGAGCATTGAAACTGTTTCCCCGCTTTGGTTTTTGTCATTGCGCGTCCACAAACGCCACATTTGAATATTCCCGCAAGAATGTGTGGTTTAAACTTAGCTGGGTCTTTTTTGTTGACGTGAGCAGTTAGTTTTGATAAATCTTCATACTCTTGCTCAGATATTAACGCCTCATGCGTTCCGTAATGCCGTTCGATTTCTCCTGATTTTAGCTTATAAAATGTGTGTCCTCGCAGTGCGGGGTTATGTAACCAATTCCTTATGCTAGAAGGGTACATTTTGATTTCAAAACTTTCTAGAAGCCAACGGGAAATAGAACCGTAGGAGTTAGTGTAAAGCCTGTGAATAATTTCCTTGGCAATTAACCAGTTAGAAGGATGAGGAATGCATTTAGTATTTTCGTCCTTTGTGTAGCCAAATGGCGGACTCCCAAAGTATTTCAGATTGGAGCGGTAGTAATCAGTTCCGTGGGAGATACGTTCAGATAATAAGCGACTCTCAAACTCTGCCAACCCAGCAATATTATTAATAGTTAGCCACCCGAAAGCAGAATTTGTATCGCCTAGAGGAGAATCAAGGATAGTTAACTTAACCCCCGTTTGTTGGAGTACTTCTAATGTTTTATGAATGCTAATTACGTTACGCCCAAGTCTATCTAGTCGCGTCACAATTATTTCTGTTGCTACCCCATTCTTGGCTAGGGTAATTATTTGATTAAAGTTTTTCCTCGTGTCCTTTCTGCCAGATTCGATATCATATAGGATTTGCTCAGATCCAGCTTTTTCCAGGCGGCTTATTTGTTGGTCAAGCGCTTCTGTATCTGCTTGCTGACGAGTTGAAACACGAGCATAGCCTATACGCATTTTGGGGTTTTGGGGTTTTTATCAGGTTGAAAATCATAGTACCACAGCGTATTCAAAACACAAACAGTTATGGGAGTTCCCAAAGAACTACCACCAGGAGTCAAACCAAAAGACTACGCCTTACTCACAATGGTAGCCAAAGACATAGCACCAGCTTGGGCAGAAGAAGACTTTTTCACAATTTAGTCAAGAGTCCAAAGTCAAAAGTCCAAAGTCAAGTGACCATTGACCATTGACCATTGACTATTGACTATTGACCCTTGACAAATGACAACTGACAAAGGACAAACAACAAATGACAATTCAAACATTAGACATATCACCCGTCGGTAGAGTCGAGGGTGATTTAGATGTCCGAGTAGAAATTGAAGATGGGTATGTGGTCAACGCTTGGACACATGCTGAACTCTTCCGGGGATTTGAAATCATCCTCCGTGGTAAAGACCCCCAAGCTGGACTAATTGTCACACCTCGCATTTGTGGTATCTGCGGTGGTTCTCACCTGACTTCTGCATCTTGGGCATTAGATACACTTTGGGGTACAGAGGTTCCACGCAATGCGATTTTGGCGCGAAATTTAGGACAAATCGTCGAAACAATCCAAAGTATACCTCGTTACTTTTATGGTTTATTTGCGATTGACTTAACCAATAAAAAGTACCGTAGTAGTCGCTTCTATGACGAAGCCACCAAACGCTTTGCTGCTTTCACTGGGACATCTTACGAACTCGGTGTGACTATTTCTGCTAAACCTGTAGAAATTTATGCATTATTGGGCGGTCAATGGCCCCACAGCAGTTATATGGTGCCCGGTGGTGTGATGTGCGCCCCCACCCTGACAGACATCACCCGCGCTTGGTCATTGTTGGAATATTTCCGTACTAACTGGTTAGAACCTGTATGGTTGGGTTGTTCTTTAGAACGCTATGAAGAAATCAAGAATTATGATGACTTTATGGATTGGTTAGACGAAGACCGGAAACATCGGGATTCTGACTTAGGTTTGTATTGGCGCATGGGTTTAGATATTGGTCTCGATAGATATGGTGCTGGTGTCGGTAAATATGTCACTTGGGGATATTTAGCCCATGAGGACAAATACCAAAAGCCGACCATTGAAGGGCGAAACGCGGCGATGATCATGAAAAGTGGAGTGTACGATAGTTTTAATGACACTCACACCTTGATGGAGCAATCCTTTACCCGTGAGAATACCACTCACTCTTGGTATGATGAGGGGACAGCCAATGTTTTTCCTGGCGATCGCACAACTAATCCCATACAAAAGAATACCAAAGACTTTAATAATGCCTATTCTTGGGCTAGTGCTGTTTTGCACAAAGACTTCGGACGTTTAGAAGCAGGCCCCTTGGCGCGTCAGTTAGTTGCAGGTGGTAAGCATGGCGAATCTTGGCAACACTACGATGGGTTTATCCTAGACGTATTCAAGCAGATGGGTGGTGCTAGTATTCATGTGCGTCAGCTAGCACGAGTTCACGAAATTGTCAAGCTATATCGTCAAGCCGAACATTGCTTGCGCGAATTTAAGTTAAACGACCCCTGGTATATTAAACCCAAAGAAAAAGATGGCAAAGGTTGGGGTGCAACAGAAGCAGCACGAGGTTCTTTGTGTCACTGGGTAGAAGTAGAGGGAGGTAAGATTAAGAATTACCAAGTGATTGCCCCTGGTACTTGGAATATCGGCCCCCGTGATGGTGAAGGAAAGCGCGGCCCAATTGAAGAAGCTTTAATTGGCACACCTATATACGATTCTAGCGATCCAGTGGAAGTTGGTCACGTTGCGCGATCGTTTGATTCTTGCTTGGTCTGTACAGTTCACGCCCATGATGCGAAGACGGGCGAAGAGTTAGCACGTTTTCGGACTGCTTAGATGACGTTAATAGCTAATGGCTAATCATCATTAGCTATTTTCTGCTGAGAATTATGCGATCGCTCATATCTTAATTCGCCATAGCCAATATAACCAAAATACAATATGAAGAATTGCGATCGCCCAAAAGACAACTTGATAGGAAACTTTGCTACTTTTATGACGTAGTGTCTGTTGCGCCACAAACCCACCTAACCAACCACCAGTTAATTCACACAGATGTAAAGTCTTCTCTGGCACTCTCCATTGTCTTTGTTTTGCACGAGATTTATCATCAGCGTAAAGCGTAAAAGTAATGAAACTCATTACAGGATAAAGGATCAGCCCAATTGGGTTACTAGTTGTCAATGCAAGATGAATTGAACCTAAAGCAGGTAGAAGAGATAAAAGCAACGTCTTTAATGCTAATGATGAAAATTTCATCACAGACTTGGATTTAGATTTCCTCAGTGCGCTAGAAGATGAGGACTTAGGTATAGGTGTTGATGTCACCCCTTGAATCGAAGCATTACACGCGCTTACCTTACCGTTTTTATCAACAGTAAGTTGATAATGAATCAAATTTCCAACTTGGGGACGACGGTTAACATCTTTGAATCCACTGATGTGAATAAAGACTTCTTGACTACCATCGCTAGGTTGTATAAAACCAAACCCCCGATTATCTATCCATCTGATTATTTGACCTTTGCTGAAAACAGGTTTCATGAACAAGTATGATATCTATACCTGCTTTATAGTGTGCCCATTTTTCAACGAAGAAACAATAATAACTTTAGCTTTGCATATAGTCAATCATTGTGCATCGATTCTTCAGATTCAAGTAGATGCAATGAATCAAACAATGTACATTGATTGTTCAAGCTAGTATTTATTCTCTAAATTCCATAGTTCACACGTTAGAACCGCCACGAAAACGTTCGATGAATTCAGGATATTTATCCAAATCTTGCAATGACTCTAACGGTGGCATTTCAATCCAGTTTGCTTCCGCATGTAATTTGTCTACATAAGCATAAAAAGCTTCCTGGTCATCTCGATGAGCAAGAACGTAATCATGCAAGTCTTTTTGGCTCATTGCTTGAAAGTTAGGCTTACTCATCCTATGTACCTCCATCTTCCGTTAGGGTATATCTCTATAATATTTTCTTCACCTGCTAAAAAAAAGATATTTCCTGTCCTTTCATCCATACGAACGATATTGATAGGTAAGTAAAACTTCGTAAACCAACAGCACAATATATAGCACTGGGTTTTTTGTTCCGGTGTAGGAATAATTCTTAACTCCTCGCTGATGATGGTTGCTACAATCTCATTGTAAAAACAAGAGCGATGATGCTCTATTCATGTCCAATCCTCTGTGCGTAAATTGGCAATTTGCCCAAAATCAGCCGAATTTCGAGTCAATAGGATAGCTTGATTCACAAGCGCGATCGCCGCAATTTTCAAATCCATCGTTCCCAGTCTAGGATATAAAGCCTTAAGACGTTGAAATTCTTGGGCTGCTTGTGCATCAAATTCTAGGATTGGGATAGAGCAGTAATTAGTTAATTGCTTTTTCAACTGCTTGTAAGCTTCAACTTGTCCCTCAACAGTCCTAGCTTTTGTCACATAACTCAACCAGCCCCGCGTTTGTTCTTCGTAGCTAATGATGGTTGCTACAATCTCATTAGGATTGACATTTGCCAATCGGATGAGAAGACGTTGCGCTCCTACTCCTTTGCGCTCCAAAACACTGAGATGATCGGTATCGAGAATGTACATCTAAGCATCTCGTGATTCTACAGAAGCAGAACGCAAGGATTCACGATACTCGCGTCCTAGCTGCATGGCTTCATCATAAGCTGAGTTGTCAGCAAATGTACCAGCAATCCTCTCCCACCAAGGTTTTGTTGGCAAAGCAACAACTTCCAATTTATTTTTGAGGCTTGCAACTTCAGCCTCTAGAATTGCTACTCGTTCTTCTAGTTGCTGTGACACTGTTGACATAATTTACCTTGACTAATCTTTTTCCTTCATTTTCTAACATAGACTACAAGTAGTCTCATTCACCAAATTCTGCAAACAACTCCGCCAAAACTACATTAGAAAATAAAAAGCCTTGGGGATCGCTTAACCTCAATCTTCCTTCGATAACTTCCACCCAACCTTTATCAAAATAAGGCTGTAGAAATTGGTGAATATCTTCTACTTTCTTTTCCCCAAATTCCGCCCCTAAAGTTTCTAAACTCAAACCTTCAGCTAGACGCAATCCTAACATGAGAGTTTCTAACAAAACTTCATTAACTGGTGTAACTTCACAATCAACGATACAACCTGCTTCTACCCATTGGTAATACTCCTTAGTCTTTCGGGGACGAGTAAACCGTTTAGAGTCAACGTAGCTAGCCGCACCCATCCCAAAACCATAATATGGGCGATTTTCCCAATAAACCCGATTATGTTGACATTGATGACCGGGCTGGGCATAGTTAGATATTTCATAATGCTCGTAACCTGCACCAGTTAAAACTTGCTGTGCCATCTGGTACATTTGGACTGTGGTTTCATCTGTCGGTAAAGGGCGATCGCCTGGTTTGTAATAACGACCAAACGCTGTACCTGGCTCGATGGTAAGGTCATAAATTGAGATGTGAGTGGGTGCGATCGCCACTGCTTGGAAGAGTGAATCCTGCCAATCCTCTAAAGACTGATGCGGTAAACCAGAAATCAAGTCTAAACTGAATTCGGGAATCTCGACTTTGCGGAGTAATTCCACAGCTGCAAAAATATCTGCAATTGAATGCGATCGCCCAGCAACTTTGAGTAACTCTGCTTGAAAAGCCTGTACACCCAAACTTACCCGATTCACCCCTAGACTGCGGTAACCCTCTATATGTGCTAAATCAAACGTGCCAGGGTCCATTTCCATTGAAATCTCTGCCCCTGGTACAATACCAAAATGCCTTTCTAGTGAGGCTAGTATCTGCTGTAACTGGTCTATTGCCAGTAGGGAAGGAGTACCACCACCAAAAAAAATTGTTTTTAAGGGTTGACCAAATGACTGTGTAATGCTGATTTCTTGAATTAGCAGTTCTACATAATGGGAGATAGTACTAGATGTTTCACCACGGGAGCGATCGCCAACCACAAATATGGGAAAATCACAATAAAAGCACCTGCGTCTGCAAAAGGGAATATGCACGTAAGCAGAACTGGGAATGCTAGCAAAATTAAGTTTTTTATCCATTGTGAGAAATATTAAAATTAATCATCCTGAAATTTACCTACTATAAAAATTAGTAGTTTATTAACAAGTTTTATCGTTTTACAACAAAACGATTCATAATATGAAGTTAAAACTATTTGGTTATAATATTTGCAGATATTGCCTGCTTAAACCCCTAGAGTTGAGTAAACATTTATCAATCTAATTGCCGATGAAATAAAAACTACTTACACTCTTTCGGTTAATACAGTTGCAGGAAAACCACAAAACCATGCTAGACGCAATTATTATTCTCTCATTTATCCTAGCAGCAGCGGGAATAGGGTTCTATAGCATTGAACTACTACCCAATGGCTCGTTAGACCGGGTGACCAACCTAGAAGCCTTACGCTTAGTTGTTGCCGTGTTTGCTGCCATTATTGGCGGTGCAATTGGACTGAGTTTCCAAACGACCTATCGTCGCCTAGAAGCCCAAGTCAAAGAAATGCCTCTGGAAGTGATCTTAACGCGGGCGATCGGTTTGGTGATTGGACTATTGTTAGCCAACCTGATGCTAGCTCCGCTATTTTTGCTACCTATTCCCCCGGATTTTAGTTTTATTAAGCCCTTAGTGGCAGTTGTCGGCAGTATTATATTGTCGGTCACTGGCATGAATTTAGCTGATACCCACGGGCGAGGCTTGTTGCGATTTATTAATCCCAACACCGTAGAAACTATGGTAGCGGAAGGAACTCTCAAACCCGCCAATACGAAAGTTTTAGACACAAGCTGCATTATTGATGGTCGTATTGAAGCACTTTTAGAAACCGGCTTTCTGGAAGGGCCAATTATCGTCCCACAGTTTGTTTTGCAAGAATTGCAACAAGTAGCCGATGCTAGCAAAGACCAAAAGCGGGTGCGGGGAAGACGAGGACTAGAAATTCTCAACCGCATCAAAGAAGCTTACCCCGATCGCATTCTCATTAACCCAGCAGACTACGAAGATATTCCCACAGTAGATGCCAAGTTAGTGCGATTTGCTCAGGAAATCAACGCCACACTGCTAACTAACGACTACAATTTATCGAAAGTTGCTAGTGTGCAGAAAGTACCAGTATTGAATGTCAATGATTTAGTTAATGCTGTCCGTCCCACCTATTTACCAGGAGATAACCTAGATTTGAAGATTCTCAAGGAAGGGAAAGAACCCAGCCAAGGAATCGGCTACTTAGATGATGGCACAATGGTTGTCGTGGAAGAAGGTAGTAGTTATGTAGGTGGTGAACTGCGAGTGGTAGTCACCAGTGCTTTGCAAACTACAGCAGGACGCATGATTTTTGCTAAACCACAGGCTTCAGCATTGGCATAAGACAATAGTAATGTTTAATTCAAGTCAATTTAGCGATCGGTGTAGGTTAACTGCACCGATTGTTTATTTGTAGTGGGAGCATCTTGCTCCACAGTTAAAAGGGAACTCTTCACAGGCAACTTTTAACAGCCCTTTTAAATAAGTAGGTCAACATAATTAAATGTAAGATGTCATTGCGTAAAGCCTTCGGCATAGCTTCGCTTAGCGCGTAGCGTCTTGAAGAGAGGAGGAACGACGTTCGCGAAGCGTCTCGAAGAGAAGCAATCCCAGTCTTTGCGATTGCTTCGTTCCTCGCAATGACAAAACATATTATATTTATTTACGTTGAGCTACTTACCAGTATTAATTAGATTTCTTTCCACTTCAAGTAAAGCTTCTGCCTTCCCTTCGACTTCCCTTCAGCTTTCCCTGCTTATAGATAGATTGATCGATAATAAACGAGTAACTTTAGCAATCAAATATATTCAATAATAAGATACTCTAGTTGCAATTATCACTATTATTTGATAAATAACTGAGCCAATTAAATTGAAAATTGAGCAGAGCTATTTAGATAGATAATTCCTGTAAGTAGCACTAAGCGAGATGTTTACAAGCTTTGGATATTCCCTTTGAAATGCCAGCTATTTTCCATAAATTGTATCATAAAGTACTATTTTTTTGCAAGCGCAAAATTTTGCGCTCTACTGAAAGTTAGGTATTTACAAAAATACATTCATCTGTGTTGAGGAATGAATTTAACTAATATTATATTTTTTATTATATAAACAATAACTGTGATAATGATTATTTATAGGATTGGTGACAACTTTTATGTTGAAAATACTTAGGTACGTAGGTATTTTTTTAATTACTGGCTGTTTGCTATTTGCTTGCCATGCTTGGGCACCAACCGAATTAAAACGCCCTCCCTTGAAACTGGCATTTGCATCTTTTGTTGGCGAATATCCAGGTATCATTGCTCAAGAAAAAGGATTCTTCAAAGCTCAAGGGGTAGATGTGGAACTAATTTATAACCCATACACCCGATTAATATCTGCAAATTTCATTGCGGGTAAATATGATGTGATTACATCATCCTTGGGAACTTTTATGATCGTGAGTGCCACAAATCCTGATATACAAAGCGTGATGGTTATAGATGAATCAACAGGAGCAGATGTGGTAGTCGCCCAATCTCAAATTAAAACCGTCGCTGACTTAAAAGGGAAAAAGCTGGGTACAAATCTAGGTGGTTTTAGCGAAGTTTTTGTGACTGAGATGTTGAAAACTGCCAACTTAACCAGCGATGATGTGAATTTGGTTAAATTAGAGGCTGCGGAAATTCCGCAATACCTAAAAAATAATAATATTCAAGCCGGAAACACTTGGGAACCCCATCTTTCTAAAGCTATTAAATCTGGGGGACATATCCTATTTACCAGCAAACAAACCCCTGGCTTGATTATAGATATGATTGTCTGTCGCGGTGAGATTATCCGCGATCGCCCCGAAGACATTCGTGCATTTGTGCGCGGATGGCTGCAAGCTGTAAACTACTGGAAAGCAAATGTTCAGGAAGGAAACGCCATCGTTAGCAAAGCGTTAAACATTCCTAGCAATACAATCTCTTTGGCGGGAGTAAACCTCACTAATTTAGCCGAAAATCAAAAATTATTTCAACCTAGCAACCCTAACTCCATCTACAAAACTGCCAAGATATATACAGACTTTTTTATTCGCTCGGGAAACATCACTCGCATTCCTGAATTAAAAAGTTTGTTCAATTCTTCCTTCTTGAATCCTCCTTTCTAGTTTACAGCCATGCAGCAGGCTTTTTTGGGTAGCATCCGGAGAAAGTTGATCGCCTCATTTCTGATTGTGGCTTTGATTCCTTTACTGTTATTGGTATTTATTAACAAACAGACAACTGAAAAAGCACTGACTGACAACGCCCGACAAGCCTTATCTGCGGCGGCTAATGAAACTGCTAATCGAATAGATGCTTTTATTGATGCAAATCTCAATTCCGTGCGCGTAGAGGCGATTTTACCAGGTTTGGCACGTTATCTGAGCCTCACCCCAAAACAGCGAGATCACAGCCCGGAAATGAAATTGGCGACAGAAACATTAAGTAGTCTCAGTCGCAAAGATATGGTTAATATTCTCTCCTATGCTTTGCTCGACTTAAACGGGAAAAATATTTTGGATACCCAGATATCCAACATGGATAAAAATGAATCAGATGAAGATTATTTTAAAACACCAATGACAACTGGGTTATCCTTTGTTTCTAGTATGAAGAGATCGCCGAAAATTCCCGAGCTTGTTACCCTGTTTTTTAGTAGTCCGGTGCGCAATGCTAAGGGAAAGATATTAGGTGTATTGCGTGTTTCCTACAATGCTACTGTTGTCCAGCAGTTAGTCAATCGAGAAACTGAACGGGCTGGGGCAAAATCCTTGGCGATTCTTTTAGATGAAAATTATATTTATTTGGCACATAGCACGGCACCACAACTACTGTTTAAATCAATTGTACCTCTGCCTTTAGATGTTGTAAATCAACTGCAACGCCAAGGGCGTTTACCTAATTATCCTGTCACAGAATTGGTAACTAATGAGTCCCAGCTTCAGCAAGCATTGGATAATAAACAATCATATTTAATTGCATCTTTGTCAGCAACAGGTAATCAAGTTAATCTGATAGCGATCGCTCGGTTAAAATATCAACCTTGGTCTGTATTGTTCGCCCAGCCTCTTGATGTTGCCCTAGCACCAGTAAAAAAGCAAATTCGTGATGCTATGTTGCTATTTTCAATTATCGCTTCAGTAGTGACAATCATCGCTTTTTCTATTGTGAAACTACTAACTAAGCCAATAATTTATCTGACAGATATAGTTTTACAATTTACCGCAGGTGACTTAGATATCCGCGCCAAAATTAATTCTCAAGACGAAATTGGTCAACTAGCAAAATCATTTAATAAAATGGCACTTCAGTTGCAAACAGCTTTTGAAACTTTAGAACAACGGGTACAGGAGAGAACCGCAGAGTTGGTAATTGCTAAAGAAAAAGCAGAAGATGCAAATCAAAAATTAGAACAACTAGCAAATCTAGATGGTTTGACTCAAGTGGCTAACCGTCGCTGCTTCGACAAACGACTGCAAGCCGAATGGAACCGCCTTGCACGAGAACAACAACCCCTGTCACTGATTTTATTCGATGTTGATAAATTCAAATCTTATAACGACTACTATGGTCATCAGGGAGGCGATAATTGTCTCATCAGAGTAGCGCAAACAGTGCAACAGACAGTTTCTCGTCCTGGGGATCTCGTGGCGCGTTATGGTGGAGAAGAATTTTCCATACTCCTCCCTAATACTGACTTAGAGGAAGCGATCGCGGTAGCCCAAAGTATTCAGCAAGCAATTCACGATCTGGCTATTCCTCATTTACATTCTGATGTCAAGGATATCGTCACCATTAGTTTGGGTATTACTTCTGTTATACCCACTTCGGACATCAAGCCAGATATACTTATCACTTCAGCCGATAAAGCACTATACAATGCCAAACAACAGGGGCGCGATCGCTATTGTATAGCTGTAGCCAGATAGATTAGGACATCAAGCTAAGATAAAACCAAGTCTGTCAACAGGAGCCAGTGCGTTGGGCGGCTTTGCCGACTTGAAGCAACTGGCGTTCAACAGTCTGTAGGGGCGGGTTAACCGAGATTCGGGTTAACAATCGAAGATATTTGTGAACCCGCCCCTACAACATTCAACAATCAACAGTCAACAGTCAACAGCTATACTGTATAAATGCTGTATTGGCATCAGGAAAATGTCAGGTAAGATGCGAGTGAAATTGTGCGTTCGCTGTAGTCAATCTGCACCAATTTTGTACAGAGTGAAATATGAAGACGGTGGCAAATGGATATTTGTTTGTCCTGAATGTTGGCATTCAGTAAGTGACAACAACCCATTTTATGTTTACGGTGGAACTTGGAAAGCTCAGAAAAATAGAAGGTAAGTTCATGGCAGCGATCGCAATTATTTTCTATCTCTACCATAAAAATTATAACTAACTTCAAATGCTAGCTTTCATAAATTTCTAAAGGCAAGTTGTCAGGGTCTTTAAAAAAAGTAAATTTCTTGTCTGTAATTTCATCAATTCTGATATCTTCTACTTCTATACCTTGCGATTGTAAATCAATAACAGTTTGCTCAATATCATCAACTGCAAATGCCAGATGTCTTAAACCACAAGCTTCGGGAGTACTAGGTCTTTCGGGAGGATTGGGAAAAGAAAATAGCTCAATTTGGCTATTTTTGCCCACTCGTAAATCTAATTTATAGGAATTTCTATGAGCGCGAAAAGTCTCTTGGATAATCGGAAACCCCAAAACCTCTACATAAAATTTTTTTGAGCGTTCGTAGTCAGAACAAATGATGGCTATATGATGAATACTATTGATTTTCATAACATTTTTTCCTAATAGGGACTAGGCGCATTGCTGAATAATTCAGATTTCCCAAATAAATTACGAATTACGAATTACGAATTACTTGGGCAGGCGATCGCCCACCCCCTAGATTATTCTTGTAAAATCGTCTTTGAGACAATCCTGGTTTTCTTCCTGTCTGCTTCTGAGAGTTCTTCACCAGCTTGCAGGCGAGTAGCAGAACTTTGTAATACTGTCGCTGCACCTTTATCTCCGATTTGCAGGGCGGTTTTAGCTGCTGTTTGCAGCATAGTTGCTGCACCAATGAGATCGCCCTGTTGCAATTTGGCTTCTGCTAACTGAGTTTGGCGATACTTGGCTAGTGCTAAAATTGACTGCTGTACCTGGGGATTGATATTTGCTTGATAATGGCGAACCACATCTACATACACAGGGGCGATCGCCGACAGTAAGCCTTGTTTCTCTACTGCCGGATCGTCATAGCGAATTTGAATCTGCCCGATCTCATGTCTACCTTCCGGAAAATTACTTAGATAGATATTGGCTAAAATTACCCGGTTGACATTTTGCATCAAGTCTCCTATCCGCACAGCGAAGCGTCCATCTGCTTCTTGTTGCACTGGTAAATCAATTGTATCCGGGGCTACTTGGGCAATGGGTTTGAGTTCGGCTAACCGAACATTGGGCATCAAGGACAATAGCAAGTAGGCGTTAGTTAAACCAACAGATTGAATACGTCTAAATAAACGGCTAAATTCATTGACTGCTTGTTCCGGATGCTCAATATAAGCTAAAGTTCCACCACCAGCATCGGCGATTTTTTCTAGTAAATCAGAGTTCCAATTACTGCCAAAACCCAAAGTATTCACAGTCAAGTTCAACTTAGCCGCTTTCTGGGCGAGTTCTAGACAGCGTTTGTTGTCATCTGGGCCTAATTGCCATTTCCAGATGCGCCAGCCGCTTTCACCATGTCCATCTGTCAGTAAAAAGGCCTGGGAAACAGCACCTTTTGTACCCTTCATCAATTCTGTAATTCCCAGTTCTAAACCTTCAGCAATTACCGTACCACCGCTAGCTTTCAGTTTGTTTTTAATTTGTGATTTAATATTTCCTAGGTCTTGAACTACCTGATTAGGGACAATCACTTCCGCAGAACTAGCAAAAGCTACAACCGAAATGCGATCGCCAACTTTTAGTTGATCTAATAATCCCTCAACAGCTTGAATCACAGTGTTGATTGGTTTACCATGCATGGAACCACTCTTATCCAGAATCAAGCATAAGTTGAGGGGCAAATTGCTGTCAAATTCCCCAGCGATGGCAGAAATGGAAATTCCGAGTTGACGCTGGCTGGTTGGTTGCGCCAAGTCAACATGACTATCATTGAGTACCGACAGTAATTTTACTTTCATTGGTGAGGCGTATCCTGCAATACTGTTTTTGAGACAATCCGAGTTTTCTTGCGATCGCTTTCGGATAACTCTTCACCAGCTTGCAAGCGAGTGGCGGAAGTTTGCAACACTGTTGCTGCACCTTTATCTCCCATTTGCAAAGCAGTTTTCGCAGCTGTTTGTAACATTGTCGCCGCACCAGCGCGATCGCCTTGTTGCAATTTAGCTTCTGCTAACTGGGTTTGGCGATATTTAGCTAATGCTAAAATCGATTGCTGCACTTGGGGATCGGCAGATGGTTGGTAGGATCTGACGACATTCGCATAAATGGGGATGTTGGGTGTAAATAAACTCGTCTGGTTATTAGCGGGGTCATCGTAGCGGACTTGCACATTAGCGATCGCTTGTTTACCTTCAGGCAATTGTCCCAAATAAATATTAGCTAAAATCACCCGTTCCACATCTTTCATTAAGTCTCCCAACCGCACAGCAAACCGTCCATCTGCTTCTGATTGTACTGGTAACTCAATCGTATCTGGAGAAACTTGAGCAATTGGTTTAAGTTCCGCCAACCGGACATTTGGCATTAAGGAGAATAGCAGATAAGCATTAGTCAAACCAATTGTTTGAATTCGGTTAAACAAACGGCTAAACTCTTCTACTACCTGATTTGATTGTTGAATGTAAGATAGCGTACCTAAACCAGCATCAGCAATTTTTTCTAAAATATCTTGATTCCAGTTGTCACCAAATCCCAAGGTATTTAAAGTCAAATTATAACTAGCAGCTAATTGAGCAAATTTTAAACAGCGATTGTTATCTCCATGTTCATTTTCGCCATCAGTTAACAAAAAGGCTTGGGAAACAGTGTCTTTTTTACCCTTTGCCAACTCCTCAATACCCAAACGCAAACCTTCATCAATCGACGTTCCACCATCAGAACTCAGGCGGTTAATCTGCCTTTTGATCTGTTCTCGGTCATCGAGGACTTGATTAGGTACTAAGACTTTGGCCCGGTGATCAAAAACTACAACACTGAGACGATCTTCCGGACTTAGTTGGTCAACCAAACGAATTGCTGCTTGCTTGACAGTTTCTAGCGGTCGCCCATTCATCGAACCACTATGATCGAGAATCAGACATAAATTTAGGGGGACATTGCGATCCAAAGTTTCCCCAACCGCAGAAATCGAAAGCGATAACTGACGCTGACTGTTGGGTTGATTTACATCTAAACTACTATCATTCAGGGCAGGCTGCAAGTTAACTTTCATAAACCAAAGTTCCTATTGAGGATAGACATATTTATAAATAACTTCAAAGCGCAACATCAAAGCTACGGAAAACAAATAGATTAATAAGCTGTTACTTCTGGAAATGTCCAATGTCAAGAGTCAAAAGTCCAGAGTCCATAGTTAATAGTCCACAGTCTAGAATTTCTTCACCAATGACCAATGACCAATGACCATTGACAATTGACCCTTGATAACCTTAACGAAAAAACATGCAATTAAAAATCGAAGTAGCTTATATTCAAGAATATCCCAGAAGCTAAAGATTGGCAGATGCTCAGCCCCCTGAGCGATTAGCCAGAAATCCACACCTTGAAGATAGCTAGCATCGCGCTAGTATGTATTACAGTTAACGGCATAATTTCAGGCGATCAGTTGCTATGGACGTTTCCCCCATCAAGGCTGTTCAAGCCCCCTACTACGGCGATAATTCTTACCGGACGCCGCCGCCAGATTTACCTTCCCTGTTGTTGAAGGAGCGAATTGTCTATCTTGGGATGCCCCTGGTGCCTGCTGTCACAGAATTGATCGTCGCTCAACTACTGTATTTACAGTCCGACGACCCCGAGAAGCCGATTAAAATCTATATCAACTCTACGGGCACATCTGGTTATAGTGGCGATCCCATTGGCTTTGAAACCGAAGCTTTCGCTATCTATGACACCATGAAATACATCAAGCCACCCATTCATACTATCTGCATTGGTTCAGCAATGGGTATGGCCGCGATGCTACTTGGTGCTGGTACTAAAGGTTGCCGCGCCAGTTTACCCAACGCCAACATTATCCTGCATCAGCCCAAGAGCTACGCCCAAGGTCAAGCAACGGATATCCAAATTCGGGCGAAGGAAGTTCTGGTAAACAAAGCCTCAATGGTTGATATCATATCTCGCACCACCGGGCAAGCCGTAGAAAAAATTACCAAAGATATGGATCGCCTCTTTTACATGACTCCCTATCAAGCGAAGGAATACGGTTTGATTGATCGAGTTTTTGAAAAAGAAGAACTTGCCAATCCACCTTTACCTGCGAGCATTCTTTAATTCGTCATTTGTTCATTGTCAATAGTCCTTTGTCTAAAAACTTAATGACCAATGACTAATGACCAATAACTAATGACCAATGACTAATGACTAATTTACAAACGGAGTAACACAAATGCCTATAGGTGTTCCTAAAGTTCCTTACCGGATGCCGGGGGGTCAATTTACGGATTGGATTAGCATCTACGATCGCCTCTACCGCGAAAGAATTATTTTCTTGGGGCGAGACATTGACGATGAAATTGCTAACCAAATTATCGCAGTTATGTTATACCTGGACTCGGAAGATCCAGGTAAGGACATTTATTTGTACATCAATTCTCCGGGTGGTATGGTTACCTCCGGCTTGGCAATTTATGACACCATGCAACACATCAAATCAGATGTGGTGACAATTTGCGTTGGTTTAGCTGCCTCAATGGGTTCTTTCCTGTTGGCTGCTGGCACTAAAGGCAAACGCATGGCATTACCTCACTCACGGATTATGATTCACCAACCTTCTGGTGGTACCCGTGGACAAGCAACTGATATCGAAATTGAAGCTAGAGAGATTCTGCGGATTCGTCACCAGCTCAATCAGATTTATGCTAACAACACTACTCAGCCTTTGTCCAAAATTGAAAAGGACATGGATCGTGACTTTTTCATGTCTGCCGCAGAAGCTAAAGAATACGGTTTGATTGACCGTGTGATTGAAGAACGTCCCTAGGGGGATGAGGGGACAAGGGAAGGGGGACAAGGAGGACAAGGCAGAAAAATAATCAATGCCCCATGCCCCATGCCCCATGCCCCACCCCCAACTGTCAATCCTGAACATTAAATTATAATATTGGACTTTATTATTGATGACCTCAGACTTTAAGTTAAAAGCTTGAAGCTGAATATTGGATAGCTGATAGCTCAAGATGGATCTTGGAGATTGCTACCGTTTATTGGGTTTAAGGTCGGGAGCCTCTTTTGCCGACATCAAATCGTCTTACAGACGATTGGCGCAGCAATATCATCCCGATATCAACCCCGAAGACCACAAAGCTAAAGACAAGTTTATTGCCTTGACAGAGGCTTACAAATTCCTGTTGACTGTAGTCATACCAGAGGATACTGTTGGCGTTGCGGGTCAATCGCCTGCTTCTGCGCGTGAGGAAAAAAAAGCTACACCTCAGCACAAAGCACCAGCATCTGGGGTGAAAAACCCACAGGCGACCACACCAAAGCCACCTGGGGTCACAGCAATAGAACAGCGGCTCAAGTGGAATACTTACGAACAGTTACAGCGATTTTTAAAAGAAAAACGGTTTCCGCAAGCGATCGCACTGGTAGAAGCTTTGGCAGATCGCATACCTGAAGATCCAGAAGTGCGTCAGTGGCAAGCTATAGCTTATCAACTCTGGGGACGAGTACTGATTGATCAACATCAGATACTCAAAGCTAGAATTTATCTCAAAAAAGCTCTCAAGACTGACCCGAACAACAAAGCATTGTCAAATGAGGTGCAGCGGGATTTCGAGCGTTTGGATCAAATGTTTTGATAGGCAATCAGCAAAGTAGGGGCGGGTTAACAGATATCCTCAATTATTAATGAGGATCTTGGTAAACCCGCCCCTACATGTTTATACCAATTCAATTAACGATCGCGATTTACGGATTGTCGCAAAGGCGGAGGTTACCCCAGCCCGAAAGATGCTCTAAATCTTTAAATCTTGCAAAGCCAGACGAATTTGCTCTAAACGCCTGCGATTAACGCCGAGATCTGACTCTCCTACGCGCGAAGCCGATCGCACATGAATTACTGATTCATCAGCAGGAAAGTAAAACTCGACATCGTCAACAAATTTAAAGATACGGCTTTTAGAAAGAGCATGGATGTAATTATTTGTCTGTTCTACAACTTCTGTACGGGGAACAACAGTGAGAACTTTTAGTACGGTTTCTTTAGCGACATTGCGGTCTACATGATAAGCAATTGGGTTAATGGCGTGTTTAGAATCAGCCTCTTGACTGACAACACAGTTATCGGAAGCCGGACAAGAACTAAGATGACCATTATTCACTCCCAAGCCAGCAGCAAAGGCCCAGTTAGCAGTCGGAAATATCAGACTACTAGTCAGGGTGAAAAATATTGCCAAAGTTATACTTAGCAAGAGTCTCGGAAGAAATGCTCTTAGTAGACCGGACATGATAAATTTACTCCTCAAGGTGAAATAGCACTCAATTATTTTCGGTCATTTCAGATGCCAATCGCAGATAGGATTTATGTTGAATTTCAGAAAATATTAATTAGTCTCAAGCATTGAAAATAACGAGAAAAATCAGCTATATGAAACAATTATCAGGAGAGTGCTGGAAAATCCGCGATCGCTTTGTAGAATTGCGCTCAAGTTGGCTGACTGTGATTGGCGAACACCTGGAAGACAATCACGGACAAATTTTGGAATACTGGCGGGTTGAAAAAGCCGATTCTGTTGTGATTTTACCGATTCAGGCAAATCAGATAATTCTACCACCACCAAGCTACAGACCCGGATTGGGTAAACTCACTTTTGACTTTCCCGGTGGTCGCCTACCCGAAGGACAAAGCCCTGATGCTGTGGTTCCAGCTATTCTCCAAAGAGAATTAGGAGTTGAAACTGCGAAAATTAGCCAACTTATACCTTTGAATTCTGAAGGTTGGCCAGTAAATAGTTCTTTTTCTAACCAAAAACTTTACAGCTTTGTGGCTGAACTGCAACCTACGCCAATTATTTCCGATGAGTATGTTGGAGCAACTTATCCAGCGACTTCCACAGGTGTACATGATTTACTCCAAAGTCTCATTTGTCTACAATGTCGTGCTGTACTCATGGAGTGGTGGTTGAAAAAATTCGGAATTGATAATTAGTTTGTCGTCATGGGCGGGGTTACCCCAGCCCGACAATGCATCAGTCACATTCTTTTTTCAAATGACTGTTAAAAAGGATTGTAAATCAAAGAAAAATACAACCCATTTTCTTGCCAGGTGTTGTCCCTTGATTCCACAGATACTAAAGGAATACCCCAATCAAGACGCGCAGTAAAGCGATCGCCTTGTGTCCAGCGTAAGCCCAAACCAACGGATGCTAAGGTATTAGGGTCTGGGTTGTCTCTATTAGAACTATTCCAAGCAACGCCAAAGTCCACAAATGGTATGACCTGTAACATGCTATCTATTTGGGGTAAGCGCAGAATTGGTACTTGAACTTCTGCTGAAGCAAAAGCACCATTATCTGTTAACAAGTAATCTTGTCGATAGCCACGAACGCTGTCAATTCCACCTAAGCCTAACTGTTCTAAAGGTAGCAATGCTCTAGAAGCTAATTGCGTATTTGCCCGGATGATTAACAAGGTCTCTGGAGCTAAGAGCCGTGCCCATTGCGCTTGACCTTGCCAAGCAAAAAACTGATTATCAGGAGCGTCTTGATTAATAGTTGGATTTAATACATCTATGCCCAAGTTAAATTGCGATCGCAGGGCAATAACTTCACGGCTATTACGTGTTGTCCATTCTTGAAAAAATCGCAGTGCAGAGATGCGTGTTTTGCCTTCTGCATCAGATCCCAAGGAGGGAAAAGGTAACCGCGCTCCTTCAATATAACTAGCTTCGCTTTCCCGACGAGAAGCAGTCAAGCCTACAGCAAATTCTTGGGTAGGAGTTTGGATGATTGGTTGGCGGAATGTAATTTCGTAATAACGGGAAGAGGATTCAATATCGAGAATATTAAAAGGTTCTTCAATGACATTGCTGGATGTAGTGCCAAAGTTGAAAGAAAGTGTGCCGTTACGGGCATTGAGTGGTAATGTATAGCCTACATCAAAGGCATTGCTACCATCGGTATTAGTATAAGCAAAATTAAAGCCATCTCCGAATCCCAGCAAGTTAGCTTGATTGACTTGTAATCGGCGGCGGAAACTACCAACACTAGGCGATCGCCCATTATCCAGAACTATTTGCGAACTAAAGGTTTTTGCTTCCCTGACTTCTACTTGTAACACGCTCACACCGGGACTTGAACCGGCGGATAGTTCCGCAGAGAGGTTTTGAATCAAAGGATTCAGTTGTAATAGTTGCAGTGCTTCTAGTAACTTTTCTCGATTTAAAGGTGCGCCTGTGGCGATCGCTAAACGACTACGTACATAGTTAGGGTTCAACCGGCGAGTACCAGTCACCTGGATTTCTTCTAACTTACCTTCAACAATCTGAATTTTTACTACACCAGACTTAATAGTTTGCGGTGGAATGTACGCACCCGAAGTAATATAACCTTTCTTGACATATAAATCGGTAATTTTAGAACGCGCCTGAAATATCTCCGCCAGAGATATCGGTCTTTTAGTAAATTCTGCGAGTGCTTGGGCTAACTCTTCCTGGCTGAATACTGTACTACCAACAATTTCAAACTTATCCACCACAATAGTTTCTGGCAACTTTTCTGGAAAGGGTTGCTCAGGTGTGGGGTTAGGGCTAGGCGACGGGAGTAAATCTTCTGGTGGGGGTAATGGCTGTGGTGGGTTGGGTGAAGGAGATGGGGAAGGTATAGGTGGTTGTACATCTTGCGGCGGCGGCAGTTGTTGGGAGAGGATGGAACTACCATTTGGGATCTGTACAGTATTAATAGTCTGGGCTTGTGCTGCTCTGGAACTCATGCAGCCAAGCAACACCAATATACTCAGTTGTAACCACAATACTGCTTGCTTTGGAAGAAATTTATCGCTCATGCTCGTTGGTGACAATTCAAGGGATATTAAAATTTATGGGTCAGCAAGCTGACATTGCCGGGGAGCAGTTGGTGTAATATTTCTTGGTGCTACTCTCACCTAAATTGACAATTTAACCTAGAGTTTAAAGTAATACTCGGAATTTCACCATTATCTGGTATAGTTTAGTGATTTGCCAATAACATGAAAAACTCTGTTCAAAAGGGCAATTATCGAGAAATAAATATGTCGCAATCTTATAGCAATCCTATCTGAGTTGTGAAATTAGTCTGGGAGTGAGACAATAGGCACTCTGACAATAGGAAAGAGATTCTTTTGACGAATTGATTGAGGAGCGATATATTTAAGTCTCTAAAGTTTAAATTGGGCATTCCCAGCATCTCCAGGTTTTGTCAGGCATAGCCCTATCTAGCTGTAGTTCAAAATCAGATATAAATCCTATATATCCCTGAGCTAAGTAACGATAATTTTGATAAAAATTACACTTTCACCTAGATAAATTGTTGATAAAAATATTAGTTGTTTTTCAGAGGATGTCTGAGAACTATTAAATATTTCGCCCGCTCTCCTCAAAGCCCCTATTTTGACCCGAAACAGACATGTAATCAATCACACAACGAAGACATGAACATTGGGCATTGGGCATTGAGTAAACAAGGAGTGTGGAAGATGGGGGGAGCTAAGAAAGTGTGGTTCGTTTCTCCCCTCTCTCCCCTACTCCTCATCCCCCTACCTTTCTTAAAAACCTACTCTTTGGCAGTATTTTGTGAAGAGCCTTTAGGCATAATATCGGATTTTAACTTTTATTTCGTTAGATTGAAAAATCTATCATGCTTTTGGCTGTTACTGTGCGTTAATCGCCAGCTTATTGTCAGTTTATTACCACCAAATACAGTAAGATTTTCCGCTAGTGAAGACTCTATCAGAACTATTAGAAAAATCACCTCCTATAGAAGTAGAAGTAATCAAGCCCGCTCCAGCATCAGCACTCATACCTCAGACAGATTCGCCACCGAAAATCTCGAAGCAAGCTACTCGAACTAGTCTCAAGGCTTCCACTATAGATGGAGTGTTTGCCACTATTTTTTCTAATATTACTGGCGGCGTTTTGCTGGTTAACTTCTTACTCCAGTTGGGTGCTACCCCTGTGGAAATTGGCTTGCTATCTTCAATTCCCCTACTGGCGAATTTCTTACAACCACTAGGAGCCTATCTTGCCGATCGCACTTCTAGTCGCCATTGGTATACCATGATCGTGTTTGGCCCTTCCAGACTACTTTGGTTGATTTTAGTAGCGGGTATTACTTGGTTTTGCTGTTCTCATATTGAATCCCACCAATTAGTCATTTGGACGCTAGGAATCATTGTCGTCACTAATATTTTAGGAGGCTTAGGCGGTTGCGCTTGGTTTAGCTGGATGGCTGCTTTGGTTCCTCCTCCCTTGCGCGGGCGTTATTTTGGCTTGCGCAATAGTGCAGGTAGCTTGGCTAATTTCTTGTCTGTACCAGTTCTTGGATATGCTGTCTCGGCTTGGCCTGGTGGTGGCATCCAAGGTTATGGTGTACTGTTATTCTTAGGTGTAATCATCGGCCTAATCAGTTTGGCTTGTCAGTTTTGGATGGTGGATGTAAATCCCCAAGTTTATCGCGCTGGTAAAGCTTCGTCTCCACATGCGGAAAATCCCGACAGCCTCCAACCAAAAATATTCACCATTCTCAAAGACAGCAATTTCTTAAAATTTCTCCTCTACGTTGGTTTGTGGACATTCGCCGTCAACCTCAGCGCCCCGTTTTTTAACTTTTATATGTTGAAAAACTTAGAATTAGACTTGACTACGGTCACGATTTATGCAAGTTTGATTGCTGGGGCAAACTTAGTCATGCTTGTATTCTGGGGTAAGTTAGCCGATCGGGTAGGAAATCGACCAGTATTATTATTAGTTGGCGTTTTAATTGCTGTCACACCCTTATTCTGGCTGGGTGTTGGAAATGACATCATTTCTGTGTGGATATGGCTACCTCTGATACACCTAATTTGGGGTGGTTTTGGTGCAGCACTCGACTTGTGTAACAGTAATATTCAGATGGAAATCGCTCCTTTGGATCGTCCTTCGCAATATTTTGCGATCGCAGCTGCTGTTACTGGTGTTAGTGGTGGTTTAGGCGCAACTGCTGGTGGTTTCTTAGCCCAGCTAGATATTATTGGTGGTTTAAGTGGGCTATTTGCGCTTTCCGCTGCTTTGCGATTAATTGCGCTTTTTCCCTTATTATTTGTCCGAGAACCGCGCAGCAAGCCGATTGCTCATGTGATAGAAAAAATTCTGCCTTTTAAGCCAAAAGCAGAGTTAGTTTCCGCCGAAAAAATGGCAGTTTAATCCATATTTTCGCCAAAAAAGCAGAGGCTAGAAACTCATAATTTAAGCCTGATGTAAATTGCTGTAAATAACACAATCCTTCCCTCCTTGGGAGGGAAGGATTTCTTTTTTTCATGTTGCATGATGCGAAATAGTTACAGAGGGGAAAGTCTCATGGTGGAAACAACCACTGCGTCAGGCAGCGAAACTGAGAATATAAATGAGCAATTCGCAGATAATCCTTTAACAGATCCAAAACACGATCGATTATAGCGGTTTTCGGTTGAGTCCAATACACTCTCTTAGGCACGGCAGTGCCGTGCCCCTACCCGCCACGATATAATTTTGTATTGCATCCAACTGAGAATCGCTATAGAATACGCACCTTTTGCCAGATATCTAGCAGACAGTATTTGCAAAATGAATTTCCCCGGAGGATTTGCGATCGCAATTACCGCTCCTTGGGGCTTTGGCAAATCTACACTGTTAAATTTCTTAGTTCAATACCTTCAGGAAAAGCCAGAGGACGAAAAACCTATTGTTGTTACTTTTAATCCTTGGTTATTCCAAGCTTTTTTTGATGTCAGCGATCGCTTGCTAAATTCTGAAGCAGAACCGGAGGGGATATTTGATTTAGGAATTGACATGAGAGTTGAGCGAATTATTGCTCAACTGTTACGGCGGCTCAATGAACAAGAACAGTTTGAAACATTGAAAAATGCCATGTCAAATAGTAATTCTTTATCAACTCAAAAGATTGTTGATCGTAATCAAGATTTAGTAAATTTAGTGGAGCAGTTCCGCAACTAAGATTCTGAAATTGAGTTTTGTAAACTCCAATGCGGTATGATCTGGCTTATTTATTTTTCCCTAAGTTCATCAACCGATCGCGATCGCACAATCGAATCGTTGTACCGTTAATCTCAATGATGCCATCTTGACTGAGTTTATAAAAGGCGCGGGAGAGGGTTTCGGGAATTGTACCTAATAGTGCAGCAAGTTGTCCTTTAGCTAAATCCAACTCGAAAACATCAGCATTACCACGGCGATCGCTCAAATTTAACAAGTAGTTTGCTAAACGTTCGGGGACTTCCTTAAACGAAAGGGTATCAACCAAATGCGTCAATTTTCGCAAATGGCGGGCAAAAGTTCCTAAAATAGCGATCGCCAAAATTGGGTGTTGCTGCAAAACCATCAAAAATGCGGCGCGAGGTATAAACACTACCTCGGAATTTTCAATCGCAGCGGCTGAGGCTGGAAATTGTCCACCATCAAAAGCCGGAACCTCAGCAAAATGATCTCCCGCACCAAATATATGCAGAATTTGTTCTTTACCACCATTAGCTAGTTTAAAAACCTTAATTCTGCCAGATTTGACGATAAAAAACCCGCTACCAGGATCTCCTTCTAAAAATATTGTTGCACCTCTTTTATAACTCTGTAAGATAGCAATATTCGCTAATGCCTGTAATTGCTCATCTAATACACCTTGAAAAATCGGTGTACTTTGTAAAAATTGTTTAACTTCTAAGACACGTTCAGTTACAGTCATAGTTTGTCAGTAGTCAGTTGTCATTTGTCATTTGTCACTTGTCAACAGTCAACAGTCAACAATTATTTCTCCTCTGCCTTTTATTGTTACCAAACTTTATCTCTACTTTTGACTTAGATCAAGGATTTGCTTTTGGGTTCTCAATAAGCTGGAAGCATCAAGATTAGAGAAGAGAGAAGATTATGTTTTGCAACCAATGTGAACAAACAACTCGCGGCGATGTCTGTCATCAGTGGGGAGCCTGCGGTAAAAGTCCAGAAGTCGATGCTTTACAGGATTTACTAGTCCATTGTTTGCGGGGACTATCGCAAGTGGCTTTGCAAGCAAAATCTCTAGGAATTACGACTCGCGAGACGGATGAGTTTACTTGTGAGATGTTATTTTCTACGCTGACAAACGTCAATTTTGCGGCGGATGATTTTATTAGCTTTGTGAATCGCGCGATCGCATTACGTGAGAGTCTGAAGTTACAAATTCAAGCTACAGGTAATGCTGTTGTTGAGTCTGCAATCGCCAGTTTCCAACCTGCTAGCAGTTCAACACAACAAATTCAGCAAGGTAAAGACTTAGAATTTGAGTTTATCAGTCAATCAGCTAAAAATATAGATATTTTCTCACTCAAGCTCACAGTATTATATGGACTCAAGGGTGTTGCTGCCTATGCATTCCATGCTTGTGAACTCGATCAGCACGATGAAGGTTTATATATATTTTTCCATGAAGTTCTCGCTAATTTAGATGCCCAAGACAAGACTCTGCAAGATTGGCTCGATTTGGCTCTAAAAGTAGGACAGATGAACCTCAAAGCAATGGAACTGTTGGATGCAGGCAATACCATCACCTTTGGCCATCCTACGCCCACAGTTGTACAACTCGGCAACACAACAGGCAAGGCAATTCTTGTCTCAGGGCACGATTTACTCGCTTTGAAAGCTATCCTGGAGCAAACAGCCAAAACTGATATCAAGGTTTATACTCACGGTGAATTGCTACCTGCACATGGTTATCCCAAACTAAAGCAGACTTATCCTCACCTCTATGGACATTACGGCACAGCATGGCAAAACCAAACCCATGATTTTGAACACTTCCCTGGCGCAATTGTCATGACGACGAACTGTCTCGTACCTCCCCATGAATCTTACAAAGACAAAGTATTTACCTTGGGGCCTGTGGGTTATCCTGGATTGCAACATACCAGCATTGGCGATATTTCCGCAATTATTAACAAAGCTTTATCAATGCCCGGATTTGATTCAGAGTGCGATCGCGGTACAGTAACTACAGGCTTTGCTCGTAATGCCGTGTTAGGTGTAGCTGATACTGTAATTAATGCTGTAAAACAAGGTGATATCCGTCACTTCTTCCTAGTTGGTGGTTGTGATGGTGCCAAACCTGGACGTAATTACTACACTGAGTTAGTCGAACAAATTCCCGATGATTGTGTCGTCTTAACTTTAGGCTGTGGCAAATTCCGCTTTTTTGACAAAGATTTAGGTGATATCGGCGGTATTCCTCGCCTCCTCGATATCGGACAGTGTAACGATACTTACTCAGCGATTCAGATTGCTGTCGCCTTAGCAAACGCCTTCGGTTTCAGTGTTAATCAACTGCCACTTTCCTTGGTACTATCTTGGTATGAACAGAAAGCGATCGCAGTTCTCCTCACACTGCTTCACTTAGGTATCCAAAATATTCGTATAGGCCCCACACTCCCGGCTTTCTTCACACCTAATGTTGTCAAGTTGCTAACAGAGAAATTCAATCTCAAACTGATTACCTCACCCGAACAAGATTTAGCCGCATGTCTCGGATAAACCTTGAGTATTGCAGTCTTAATCAGCCGCTATCCTTTGTGAAAATAGCGGCTGACTTAAAAGAGTCAGTTGTCATTGAGCAAGAGGCAAAAGTCAAGAGTTCTTCGTTGTCCCCCTTCCCTTGTCCCCTCTGCCCTTGCTAATCTTCATTCCATGTTTCATTAGCTAACAAGTCAATAATCTTATCCCGTAACAAAAATTCATTTTTTTCTAGTTCTAACTCTAGACAAACCCAATCACGACCAGGAATAAACTTACATAATGCATAAATTGGTTCATTCCGCTTAATTGCTCCTTTCTTGACCAGATAGCGAGCTTCTTCTTTCAGAACTTCTAGGTCATATTTAACAGCAGTTTTCATAATAAGCACTCCCAATAAATTACTATTTGTAACACATTAGTCTAGTTCATTAATTTTGATGACTTCATAGTAAGTCAGTCAGCAATTGAATCTAATTATATTACGAAAAGTCCGATTTCAGGAAGGCTTCCTTAAATCAGACGGCAGTTTCTTTAAGCAGGGGAACCGCGCCCAGGGAATGCCTCAATTTTTTCCCAGAGGAGAAATGATTACCACTGCCAGTAGTTTCATAGCGTTGCCTTATTTAATCACAAACTGTACTTCAAACTTCACTCCTGAAGTCTTGACTACGAACTTATGAAACAGACCATACACCACAACATAAATCAACCACCGTTGGCAATAACTTAAAACCTTGACCAAATCTCATTACGAATTACGCATTACGAATTACGAATTACCTATATCTGTGTACTTGGCAATTCGCCATGCAGTTTGTAAACCCATCTTGCCAGCTTTTGTAAAAATCCAACAACCACGTTGAAATGAATCTTTACTTGCTTCGCATTTAGGTTTAACTCCGATTAATTTTTCTATTTCTTCACTTGTCAGCAACCAATTAGAAGATTGGGCACGTTCTAATACCTCCATGTACCATAATGGATTAGGAGATTGCCAGTTAGCAGTCAATATTTTCTCTAGCTTACTTAAAGATTGCGCTATTTCCCCCAGTACTTCAGCTAGCTGCTTGTTACTATTAACTGATGGCAATACTTCGGGAATTTGTTCTGCTTGCTGATCATCTAAATCATTTGTTGGCAATGCTGGAGAGGTTTTTAAAGAATCAGCTATTCTATTCACTGCTTCTTGAACAGTTTTATTGCTTAAAGTCTGGTGTTCTGACGAATTTTTTAAAGCGGAATTTGAGGAAGTCTGGTGGTGATTAGAGTTATTGTTTAACCGAGATAATAATTCTTTAAAATGTTTAACCTCCTGAGCTTGTTCATTGTTTACCGGATATTTAATTTGAGTTTCTCGCTCAAACTTGGGTTTGAGAATATCTGCTTGTTGTGCTAAATTACGACTTATTTGTGTAGCTAAATTACTTAAGTAAACAGCAGTATTATTTGCACCCCGTCCAGCCATTTGGCGTGCAACTTGCTTTAACAGGTGTACAAAGCGGGAATCAACTAAATCTTGATTTGCAGCTAAAACTTCACCTTCTTGACCATTGGTACAGTTTAAAAGTGCTTGAATTAAGTTTAAGTAAGCTTGTAATCGCTCGTTATCTTGATGATAATTAGCAGTTGGGGATAAAACATGATTTAATTGTCCTACCCAATAATACAAAAACTTTGCTGATTCCACCTCGCCGTCATTCACCATTTGTTGAGCAACTTGCTGCATTACTTGCACAAATTCGGTGTTTACAAGTTTTTCGTGCTGGTGCAAAATATTCCACTCCTCTCCATCGGCACAGGTGAGCAGTGCTTGAATTAAATTTAGATATGCACAGAGGCGTTGTTCGTTCATTTTAGCTAAGCCTCCAAAATATAAGCGATCGCGTCCTGCTAATTTAACAATTAGCAACAAATTTATTGCAACTCTCATATTGCTATACTTTGAAATTAGCAGAAAAATTTGAGGAACTTGTGAGCAATCAACCTAGTAGATTGCTAAGTGATAAAGTATAATTTTTAGCAAATTATTAAGATAATTTTTATCTAAACCTCGTCCATTTTGAAACCTGGAGTAGTGCGGGACCCAAAGCCCGCTACGAAGAGCTCTCTTGCAGATGCTCCCACTACTTTTAAAACTATGGTTCTCAAAATAGATGTGTTTTAGGACTAAAGTCCTGACTACGAATCTATAAAAAATATTGCCTACAATCACTGGGTGATTGGCATTAATACTGTTTCGGTTAAAAATAAGGAGCGAGAATCTTTTATACTGCCATTAATGCTACAGGATAACTCGCTTACCATTACTGACGTAGAATCTGCTGAGAAGCGGCTTTTAGGTATTGCCTACCATACACCTGTGTTAACGTCGAGGACAGTGAATGAACTGACTCAGAGTCAGGTGTTTTTTAAATGCGAAAATTTTCAACGCACAGGGGCATTTAAGTTTAGAGGTGCGTACAATGCATTAACACAGCTATCTGAAGCCCAAAAACAAAAAGGCGTTCTTACCTATTCATCGGGGAATCATGGACAAGCGATCGCACTGGCGGGAAAATTACTCAATATCCCCACAACTATTGTCATGCCCGATGATGCCCCCGCAGTTAAGCAAACAGCTACTCGCGGTTATGGGGCTGAGGTAATTCTCTATAATCGACACAATACTAACCGGGAAGAACTCGCCCAAAGTTTAGCAGGCGATCGCGGCTTGAAACTCATTCCCCCTTACGATCATCCCCATGTAATCGCCGGACAAGGTACAGCAGCTTTAGAACTGATCGAGGAAGTGGGCGAACTCGACTTTTTATTAGTTCCCTGCGGTGGTGGCGGCTTACTTTCCGGTTGTGCGATCGCAACTAAAGCCCTGTTACCAAAATGTCGGGTGATTGGCGTTGAACCACAATTAGCTGATGATGCTACCCGTTCCTTTTACAGCAAAACTCTGCAAACGGTCAATAACCCGAATACGATTGCTGATGGCGCACGTACTCCCAGCTTGGGGAAAATTACTTTTCCCTTAGTACTTAATCACGTTGATGATATGGTCACAGTATCAGAGTCTGCAATTGTCCGCACCATGTTTTTCCTCTGGGAACGCTTGAAAATTGTTGTTGAACCTACAGGAGTACTAGCCGCTGCTGCTTTACTAGAAGATGTGGTGACAGTCCCAGTTGCGAAGATTGGGATTATTATCAGTGGTGGCAATGTCGATTTGACACAAGCGCGTAAATTATTTTCTGTTTGATTTGAGTCTTTGGGGGCTGTGGTAGGTGTGGGAGATGAGGGAAGGGAGACAAACTGCATTGTGAATTGATTGCCTTTTGAGGCTTTTAGCTGCATTAAGGAACTTACAAACAAGGGACTTCCAAATAAAAAAATATTCCAATCATTAACCTACCAAACCCGCAACTCGTAGGGGCGGGGTAACCCATTGGTGTCAACTTAAGTCAAAACGCTTATTCCACAGGCATTTTACCCCACCCCTCAATCCCCTCCCCGCAAGCGGGGAGGGGACGTTTTGGCTTTTAGACAAAACTGGGGTGGGGTAGCGCGGATCTTGATGGTACGTGATTTTGTATCAAATCACATCCTGGCAAGGGTTTCACGTTAAGTTGACACCAATGGGGGTAACCCCGCCCCTACAATTTGGCATAATTTATTTTTTGGAGTTCCCCAATAAATTACCCATATTCCGTAATGCGAACGCGAGAGCGTGTCCGTAAAGCCTGCGGCATAGCTACGCTTAGGGCGCAGCCTCCCGCAGCGAAGGACAAACATCTTGCTCGATGAATGAACACCAGCTTCTTTTACGCTCGCACTACAAATTTATTGGGTATTAAAAAAATTGGATGTCCCTAACCAAGCTTTTAGCCTGAAACTTTGAGCTTGACAACTGACAACTGACTATTGACAACTGACCAATTGAACCTTTCTCTTAGCCATCCGGTCTAATAAATATCAGCCACAAATCGGATGGAGGCAAACACCTCAGGTGCTAGTTGTGCCAATCAGGCTTTCAAAGAATAGACAATTGCCCAGCAAATCCGTCAGCGAATCTGATAGTTATCTGGTACAGCAGTGCTTACAAGGTGACATCCAAAGCTACGGGCTGCTTTATCGTCGCCATCAGCAAAGGGTGCGCTCAATTTTGTATCAATGTGAACCATCCAGCTTAGATGATTTAGTACAGGAGGTATTTTTAAGAGCTTGGAAAGGATTACCCAAGTTTCGGCAAACAGCACAATTTTCTACCTGGCTATACCGCATTGCTTGGAATGTAGCTTGCGATCAGCGACAAGCAGAAGTTCAGCGACGGACTAAATTAAAAGCGCTTACAGAAAAGACTCCTACCCAACAAGAAGCCCCAGATTTGATGGCTCTGCATTATCAAGACTTGGTACAACAGGGGCTGACCAATTTAAGTTTTGACCATCGCACCATACTAGTTTTGCATGACTTGGAGGAATTACCGCAAAAAGAAATAGCAGAAATACTCGATATTCCTCTAGGAACTGTCAAATCTCGTCTATTTCATGCTCGTGCTGCTATGCGTCAATTTCTCCAACAACAAGGAGTGCAATTATGACTCAGTTTCCCCATGATGACCAAGATTTGGTGAATTTTCTCCGTGAACATCGTCCGCCAGTTCCCCCGGCTTCCCCGGATTTGGAACAACAGATTTTACAGCAGATACCAGCTTCAGTAGTTAAACCCCAACGCCATCTTGGGCGACTGTGGTTAGTTTCACCTGTTGTCGCTGCTTCCTTAGTAGCTGCTGTGGTTAGTTACCGTGTCTTAGTACCTCCTAAACCCAGTGCAGCTGAACTAGCGACTTTGGAAAGTTTCATGGAAAGTAATTGGCAAAGTACAAAAAGCGATCGCGCCGATAGTTATATATTGCATTTCACAGAGGTGGATACAGATTAGGGACTTACTCGTAAAAAAATATTCCCGAAGTGATTGTTGACGGTTCACGGTTCACAGTTAACAGTCAACCGTGAACCGTCAACATTCAACGACTTTAACGGAATAATTTATTTTTTGGAGTTCCCTTACTTAATCTTTTGGGGAGATCAGTTTAATTATGCATTTACGTCAGATTTCCATTGTGACGGCTATTTTAATTACCCTTAGTGGTGCTAGCGTTATTGCCCAGGTAAGTAATTCTCAAAAACAATTATCTGCCCAAACCCCGACAAATCCACCGACCCAGCCACGGAAATCGGGATGGCTACAGGATTTGAATTTGACACCACAACAACTAGAGCAAATTAAACAAATTCGCCGTCAATCCCAAGACCAAATCAAGCCGAAACAACAGGCTTTGCGTCAAGCACAGCAGGAATTACATAACTTATTAGCGGGACAGGCTTCTCCAGCAGAGGTGCGCACAAAATACAACCAATTCAAAATCCTCAAGCAGCAGCTTGCTGATGCTCAGTTTGAAAATACTTTGGCGATACGCGAGATTTTGAGTTTAGAGCAACGGCAAAAGTTTGCTGAATATATGTACAAGTCGCAACACAATTCTCCCAATCGTCGTCCAAATATCCCAATTAGGTGAAAAATAGCTTTATGAGCGCGAAGCCGAAATTCTTTGTCATGTCGCTGTTAATTTTACTGGTAGGAGTTACGCCCAGTAATGCAGCATCTCAAAGTGTTGATCCGAAAGTTCTACATCTAATTAACCGTTTGAGTTTTGGGCCTCGCCCTGGAGATGTGCAACGGGTAGAGTCTATTGGTGTAGACCGCTACATTAAAGAGCAACTCTCACCGGATACTATCCCAGAATCAGCCAGCCTCAAAAGTCAATTGGCGCAGATGGAAACTCTCAGCATGAAGCCGATGGAACTGTTGGCTTATGGCTCAGTTGGACAAAAACTCAGTCGAGAAGAAAAAAGAGCTGCCGATCGCAAACTTCAAGCAATTCTACAACAAACAACTCAAGCACGTTTATTACGGGCTACTAACAGTCCTAGACAACTGCAAGAAGTAATGGTGGACTTTTGGTACAACCATTTTAATGTGGATGCAGGTAAGGGACGCGATCGCTATTGGGTGGGAGCCTACGAACAACAAGCAATTAGACCATTAGCTCTGGGTCGCTTTCGTGACCTTTTAGGGGCAACGGCTCACCATCCGGCTATGCTATATTATCTAGACAATTGGCAAAATACTGCTCCTAGTAACCCTAAGGCTCGTCGTAAAACTCAGGGTTTGAATGAGAATTACGCCCGTGAGTTAATGGAATTACATACTCTCGGCGTGGATGGTGGCTATACTCAACAAGATGTCATCGCTCTAGCAAAAATTTTCACTGGTTGGGGAATTACTAGTCTCAAGCAGCCCAATATTAATAGTGACGGATTTTACTTTAATCCAAAACGCCACGATCCTAGCGACAAAGTTTTTCTCGGAACTACTATTAAAGGCGGTGGAGAAGATGAGGGGGAACAAGCTTTAGATATTTTAGCCCGGAGTCCGGCAACTGCTCGTCATATTAGCTACAAATTAGCTCAGTATTTTGTCAGCGATCGCCCACCCACAGCTTTGGTTAATCGTTTAGCACAGCGCTATCTCGCTACTGATGGCAATATTCAAGCTGTCCTCGATACTTTATTCCACAGTTCAGAGTTTTGGAACACAAAAAACTTTAACGCCAAGTTTAAAACACCCTATCAATATGCAATTTCAACAGTGCGGGCGACAGGGATGGAAGTTAAAAATACAAAACCAATAGTCAGTTTCCTACAACAGTCGGGAATGCCGGTTTATGGTTGTCCAACTCCTGATGGCTACAAAAATACAGAAGAAGCATGGTTAAACTCTGATGCTATGACTCGTCGGCTTAACTTTGCCACTGCGATCGCAGGCGGAAGATTACCGCTATCAAGTTTACCAGCACCAATGAACCAAGCTAATAATGTCCCCAAGGCAACTCAGTCAGCAGTGAAAGTAAGACCATCACCCATTGATAGCTTGCAACTCACAAATACATTAGGTAATTCTTTATCTAGCAAAACCCAAAGTGCGATCGCTTCTAGTCCGCCCCAACTCCATGCAGCTTTAATTTTAGGTAGTCCAGAATTTATGCGGCGTTAAGGGGCATGGGGCATTGGGCATCGGGCATCGGGCATGGTGTTAGAGGTGGGGTTAAGGACTAGGGGCTAGGGAAGAAGAATTTTTGTTGCTTAGGTATGGGATTGTCTTGTGAAAAACAGGAAACTTCGACTTCAGAACTCGACAATCCGAGTTAAAAGCATGAAACTTCGACTTCAGAACTCGACAATCCGAGATAAAACCATGAAACTTCCACCTCAGAACTCGACAATCCGAGTTAAAAGCATGAAACTTCCACCTGAGAACTCGACAATCCGAGTAAAAAACAAGAAACTTCCACCTCAGAACTCGACAATCCGAGATAAAACCATGAAACTTCCACCTCAGAACTCAACAATCCGAGATAAAACCATGAAACTTCCACCTCAGAACTCAACAATCCGAGATAAAAGCATAAAACTTAAACCTTTACCAATGACAAATGACAAAGGACAAATGACAGCCATTGCCATTTATCTTTAATTCCACCACCCTACTGAAATTGATATGAAAAGACGCAACTTTCTTCTCCAAGCAGGAATGTTTTCCGCCTCAGCGTTAGTCGCCGTAGGAACTAATGCTTGGATAGCTAGATCTGCTAGCGATAATAGTAATCAGAAACGCTTGATTGTGATTTTTCTGCGTGGTGGAGTTGATGGCTTAAACCTGGTGGTTCCCTACTCAGAAACAGCTTATTACCAAGCAAGACCGACTATTGCCATTCCCCAACCAGGTAAAGAAGGCGGAGTTCTGGATTTAGATGGTCGGTTTGGCTTGCATCCCGCCTTAAGTTCCTTGATGCCCCTGTGGCAAAAAGGTAGTCTAGCATTTATTCATGCTTGCGGTTCTCCCGATCCCACTCGTTCCCATTTTGATGCGCAATATTATATGGAAAACGGTGTTCCTGGGACAAAAAACACTAATGATGGTTGGATGAATCGTTTATTGGCTAGTATTTCCAACAAAACACCTATCCAAGCAGTCAATGTGGGACAGACAATCCCCAGGATTTTGTATGGTCAGATGTCTGTAGCCAGTTTACCACCAGGGAAAAAAGTTAATAATCCGCTGTCGCTTGATCGTCCGCAAGTAGGGGAAGCATTTGACCGACTTTATAGTGGTAATGATACCTTAAGTCAAAGCTATCAAGAAGGAAGGATGGCACGGCAAGCGATCGCCAAAGACTTGGAAGATGAAATGAAGATGGCAAATAATGGTGCGCCATTACCGGATGGTTTTGCTAGAGATGCCCAAAGGCTAGCTCGATTGATGGTCAAAGACCCTAAAGTTGAATTAGGGTTTATGGCTTTGGGTGGTTGGGATAGCCACGTTAATCAAGGTGGTAGTAAAGGCCCATTAGCCCAGAGGTTAAAAAAATTAGCAGAGGGTTTGGCTGTGATGGCACAAACTTTAGGGCCAATTTATCAAAACACAGCAATTGTCGTCATGTCTGAGTTTGGCCGCACAGTACAAGAAAATGGTAGTCATGGTACAGACCACGGACATGGAAATGTCATGTGGGTATTGGGTGGAAAAGTGCGCGGTGGTAAGGTTTATGGAGAATGGCCGGGATTATCTCCCGATCAACTTTACCAAAAGCGAGACTTAGCGATCGCTACCGATTTTCGTGATGTAATTTCTGCCGTGTTGAAAGATCATATGCAGCTTAATCCAGCCACACTCAACCAGGTTTTGCCCAGCTATACCCCAACACAGAAAATATCGTTAATTAATTCGTGATTTGTCATTAGTCATTAGTCATTAGTCAGTTGTCAGTTGTCAGTTGTCAGTTGTCAGTTGTCAGTTGTCAGTTGTCATTAGTCCTCCTTGTCCCCCCATTCCCCATTCCCCATTCCCCATTCCCCATTCCCCATTCCTCATTACCCATTCCCCATTCCCCCTTCCCCATTCCCCATTCCCCATTCCCCATTCCCCACCCACAGTGTTTTGCTAAAATTAGTTACATAATTTAACATTAACTTAGCAAATTGCGCCCATACTTGAGCATGACTCCTATGCAGACTGCGATCAAATCCAATCAACAAGAAGATACGCGATTGTTTTCTAACCTGGAATTTGATGGTAAGCGGCTAAGTCATCAACCAGGTAGTGTGCTAGGAAGCACAGCATTAATCGCGGGAACCACTGTAGGTGCAGGCATTCTGGCGCTACCTGCGGTAACTTTGCCATCTGGGGTTGTACCATCCACAGTGCTTTTAATTGCGGTCTGGTTATACACTTTAGTTTCAGGTTTATTGATTGCAGAAGCCAGCGTAAATACTATGCGTCTAGCAGGGCGTGCGAGTGTGGGGATGTTGGCAATGATTGAGAACACCCTCGGCTTTATGGGTGTACGAATTGCTGGTGGTACTTACCTGTTATTACACTATGCCTTGCTAGTAGCATACACTACCCAAGGTGGAGAGATTTTAGGATCTGCGATCGCCAAAGTATTAGGTGTGCAAAATACTGTCCCTGCATGGGTGGGGACAACTGTGTTCACACTCTTATTTGGTGGGATTATGTATTTTGGGCGAGACAAGTTTGTCGAAAAACTCAATAGCGTTTTTGTCGCCATTGTCTTGGCTTCATTTCTGGGACTCTTGTTACTCGCTGGAGGACAGGTTAAGACTACACAATTTTTATTTCAAAATTGGAGTGCTGTGGGCAGTGCTGTATCGGTGATGTCTGTAGCCTTGTTTTATCATAATATTGTGCCAGTGGTGGTGACTCAACTAGAAGGCGACACCCACAAAATCCGTCAATCCCTGTTTATTGGTTCTGTGATTCCCCTGATCATGTTCCTCGCGTGGAATGCAGTGATTTTGGGCAGTGTCAGTCCGGAAATCATGCAGAATACTGGTAATGGTAGGATATTTGATCCTTTGCAACTTCTGCGATCAGGTGGTGCGGGAGAATGGTTAGGAGTGCTAGTTTCGATTTTCTCAGAGTTTGCGATCGCTACATCATTCATTGGGTTTGTCTATGGATTGTTAGACTTCTTCCAAGAAATTTTCTTAGCTACCAAAGTGGAATTTTCTAGTCGCTTACCACTTTATTCAATGATTCTTTTACCTCCTATGAGTTTCGGGGTAATCAACCCCAAAATTTTCTTTACTGCCCTAGATTATGTTGGCACATTTAATATCTCAGTTTTAGGAGGAATAATTCCCGCCTTGATGATTTGGAAGCAACGCAAAGGACAGGAAAATTCAAATAAAATTTATCAACAACTTGTTCCCGGTGGACAAGTAACGCTGACAGTGATAATTTGCCTTGCATTAGCCATCATCGGCAAACAAATTTGGTCAACAATAATTCGTAATTCGTAATACTTCCCTGCGGGACGCTACGCGAACGACTTCGCTCAGTACAAGTTCGTAATTAAACCAATGACAAATGAAAAATGAAAACTAACAACCGACAACCGACACGCGCAGCGCCAGAAATCATGGATAATCGCTTACTTAAAATCAGCAAATACCTCAGCAAACATCTCCGCCACCAACCAGATAGTATTGGTATTAAACTCGCTGCTGGTGGCTGGGTAAATGTGCAAGAACTAATAGCAGCCTGTGCAAATCATCAATTTCCCATCACTCTGGAGGAATTGCAAGAAGTAGTAGCCACTAATGATAAAAAACGCTTTTCCTTTGACTCTACAGGTACTCTCATTCGGGCTAATCAAGGACATAGTGTAGAAGTCGATTTGCAGTTCCAACCAGTTATTCCCCCAAATGTGTTATATCACGGTACAGGACAAAAATCTGTTGAGTCAATTATGCAAACAGGAATTGCTAAAATGTCACGGCATCATGTTCATTTATCACTGGATATTGCTACAGCAAAAGCTGTCGGTGCTAGACATGGAAAACCCGTAGTTTTGGCTGTGGATGCTGCCGCAATGTATCAAGCAGGTTACCAATTCTACTGTTCAGATAATGGTGTTTGGTTAGTTGATAATGTACCGCCTAAATATCTGCAAAAAATTTGACTCGCATTTTTAGACACCGAGAAAGCTTAGATTGAAAAAAAAGTAATGAGAGATACAGGCTATGGGTTTAAAAATGAAGTAGAGGGTATTCAATCTCTAATTATTGATAGCCTGTCTGCGCATCAAAAGTTTTCTGAAAGCGAAACTCTTCACCTGGATTTATCACCAAATATTTTCCAACTTAGGCTTTCTTTTTGTCCAGAGATCATATGCTATTGTTCACAGTCAACAATCAACAATCAACAGTCAACGACTTTTTGGAGTTCCCTTGGGTTTGAGCCTAATTGCCAATAGTTTCATAAATTTTTCAGCAGTAGTTTGTTTAGTCCCTTAGCAGTCATAGGTGTAGACAATTTTATCCGTAGTTATACTGTTTTATTTTAGCTACAAAATTTCATAGCATATACATACAATGTACTCAGGATAGAAATATGTCAGACTTGTCGGTTCATTGCCAAAATTTAAAAGAACAAGTTGAGTATATATTACATCTTTTACAGCAAGAACCTACATTTCGTTCCTATGACATTACACCTGTACAAACTTCGTTAGCTAAAGCGATTTCTCCCAGATTTGAAATTGTCTTTGCAGGTGCCTTTAGTGCTGGTAAATCAATGTTAATTAATGCCCTCTTAGAAAGAGAATTGCTATACAGCGCTGAGGGACATGCTACTGGTACAGAGTGCAAAATTGAATATGCAGAACCAGATCAAGAACGTGTAGTATTTACATTTTTAAATGAAGCAGAAATTCGCGATCAAGCTTTGTCTTTATGTAAACAGCTAGGATTTAACACAGTAGCAAATATCAATCAAGCTGATGTAATTAACTTACTTAATCAAGGTTGTAAAGCTATTCTTCAGCAAGAGGGTGGGGAAAGTAAATCGGAACGTGCAAAACAAGCCAAAGCTTTAATGTTATTGCTGGAAGGCTATGTAGTAAATCGTCAACATATCCACACAGTTAATAATGCTACTTATTCGATGGCACAATTTAATTTTGCCAATATCAAAGAAGCTGCTAATTATGCGCGTCGTGGTAGTAATAGCGCTGTTTTAAAACGGATTGAATATTACTGCAACCATTCTCTTTTACAAGATGGTAATGTGATTATCGATACGCCAGGGATTGATGCACCAGTAAAGAAGGATGCACTGTTAGCTTATGAAAAAATTCAAGATCCTGATACTTCCGCAGTGGTGTGCGTGCTAAAACCTGCTTCAGCAGGTGATATGACAAAGGAAGAAACAGAACTTTTAGAAACCATGCGGGGTAATGGAGGAATCCGCGATCGCGTTTTTTATGTCTTTAACCGCATTGATGAAACTTGGTATAATACTCAACTAAGACAAAGATTAGAAGATTTAATTAGCGGGCAGTTTCGCGATACCAGCAGAGTTTATAAAACCAGTGGTTTGCTAGGATTTTACGGCAGTCAAATTAAGCAGACAAGTCAGAAAGATAGATTTGGCTTAGATTCTCTTTTTGCTGCTAGTATCAAAACTTTAGATGGTGGTGAGGAAACGCCACAATTTGTCAATGAATTTAATCGCTACTGTGCTAACTCTGGTAAATTATCAGGTAGTAAGTTCCGCATTTCTGTGAATAGCTTTGAAACCCCCAATGAAAACTATATCAGAATTTTAACAGAACAGGGTACACCATTAATTTTACAACTAATTCAAGATAGTGGCATTGAAGAATTTAGAAATGCTATTACTCGCTATCTTACCCAAGAAAAACGCCCTCAACTTTTTCTCAATCTGGCTGAGGATTTACAAGATATTTGTATTCAATTGAAAAAACATTATCAAACTGTATATCGTGATTTAGATAGTCAACCGCAAGAAATTGCGACGATGAAGGTGCAGGAATTACAACGGATCAATCAGCAATTACAGCAAGTTGCTAAAGACTTTATTGGGCATATTACAGAAGAAGTCAATCTAGTAATTAATAATACCTGCGATGAATTTGAGGCAGATTTTCGGCAATTGCAATCACGGATGATTCGTCGATTGGATGAATTGCTAGATACTTTTTCGGTTGCTGATGCTTATCGACGTGCAACTCTCAGTCATCCTCGCAATGCAACTGCACCTTTAATCGCCATTTTAGTAGAAGCATTTTATTATCTAGCAAATCAGTTAGAAGATATTTTGATTCTGTCTTCCCAGCAGTTAATTGCCAATCTTTTTCAGCAGCTAATGGAAAAGATGCGGAAATCAGAATATTATCGCCAATTGTATAGTTTATTAGGTCATGATGCCGGCATTGAACAAGAAGTAAAGATTGTCGAAAAGATGGTTTCCCAAGCCTTGATCAGTGCAGCTAGTGTAGAGTGCGATCGCTTTGTGAGAGAAAGCCCCAGATTTTACGATGAAGGCACTTTTTCTATATATCACTTCCGGCAAACATTGCAGCAAACTTCTCAAGGTTATGACTGCGAAAGTATGATAGAAGCCGAACCTGCAATTAGGCAGTTATTGAAATTAGATTTTGAGCCAAAAGTTTCCAAAACTATTCGCAAGTCTTTCCGCCAAACCATCAATCAAATAGTCAAAAATCAGTTATTGGAAATGGCTGATAAGCAAGCAGATTATATCTTGCAGCAGTATCCCCAAGCACGTACTTATTTAGAAAAAACCTTGGAACAAGAAGCCGAGAAAAAAATTCTCAACAATCACCGTTTACTGCAACTAGTTAAACAGAAAATTGCTGCATATAATTTAGCAGCTTCTAGCATTAATAATGGTTTGCAACTGATGCAAGTAAATGAGCATTTATTACCCTTAATTAATGATCTAGATTCGGAAATAGAAAATAGTGACAGTAGAATTTCTCGTAACGGATTTCTGATTTCCGATGGATTATTAGATGTTGTGGCGGAAACTTAATCTTTCAGAAAAAATATGGCTCAAAAGTCCTACATATCTGTACAAATAAATAGAATGGCATAGGAAGTGGAAAAGGGCTTTTAACCTTTTCCACTTCCTGTAGTTAATCACTTATTGAAGCAACAAATCTTGATAAGAGACTTGATTGTTCATGTGTTAGAGTTTATATGAAGGTTGACTCAATAAGAGATAACATTTTATCTCTCAAAGAGTCTAGTTTAAACTATCATGACGTTGCATAACAGGCGTAGTTCCGACGTATACAGGCCCATCCTCATCTGGCGATCCAACGTATATAGGCCAAGGGCCACCAGGCGATCCAAGTGGTACACCAAACGGATAGTTCTTCCCACCGACAACTTCCTTAAGTTCGCTGTCGTCGAGTTCATTTAACAGTGTAGATGCTGGCTCTAGATCGCTGATTTTGATGCTTTTTTGCGGTTTCATAGTTAGTTCTTGAATGTTTACGTCAGGAATACTTTTGATTCCCTGATGTAGCTTCAAATTTGAAAATGCTGTTTCCGGAAAACCGGATAATTTTATACTGAGAGTACATTCAGTTTCCACTGTTTTACTGCTATAAATGGCGTAAAATTCACCTCAGAAATGAGTATTTGACGCGGATAAAAGCGCCAAAAATCAATTTCTTCTCAGATATAGCGGTTCTCAGTTGGATGCACTACAAAGTTATATCGTTGCGGGTAGGGCCCTCAAGAGTGTATTGAACTCAACCGAAAACCGCTATATTATCGAGGCGAATCGAACATCACCGCTGAAAATTTTCAAGCCGGCAATGTATAGTATTGCGCGATCGCAGCTTTAATTGCATCGCGACTTTCACTAGCTGATTTACCATCACTATTTTCTATTTCTGCAACTTTATCTGCTAAGGATTCATCTTTAATCGCCTCTCTCAACCAACGGGAATAATCTCCGCGTTGTAGGTGAAATAACCAAGTTTCGTCATCAACACCTTCAGCAATTTGGGTGAATAAAATGAGGTTTTGCGCACGCAGATTTAATTGAGAATGAGGTCGCCGGAAGTAAAAGCTTTTATCTTCCCCTAACTCGCCTTCTGCATACTTGCGGACGTGACGACGGCGTTCAGTTCGTCCGGGAGTAATCCGAAAGCGGAATGGTTCTAAATCTTCAGTGCTAAACCAAGCTAATGCTTCCCCTGGTTCTAAAGTTTGGGGAGTCAATTGTGGTGGACAATGACCAATAGTTTCACAGAATGCTTTGATATTCCCTTCTGGTGAGTTACCGACGGTGAGAATAGTATCTACCAATGATAAGCCTGCTGATGCCACTTGATCGGGATGGACTGTAATTAAAATCATCCCCTTGAGTTGTTGGGGTAGGGTGAGAGAAGCTGGATTCCAAGATGCAGGGATGAGATGATGAGCTTCATCTACAACTATCCAATGGGGACGACCAGTACGCGATCGCAATTCTAACAACACTGCTAGAAGTTCCGCAAAAAACACCGGACGATCCTGTAAAGCGATACCCAGCAAGTTAACTACAATATTTTGATTCGGTTGTTCTAATAAATCTCTGACTTCTGCGATTCTCGGCGATCGTTCAGTATCGCCTAAAATGACTCCAGGCTCAAAGTTTTCATAGTCACCCTCTGGATCGATAATACAAAATTGGTAGTTTTGCTCGGCAATCCGTTCTAACAAAGCTGTGGCTAGGGTGGATTTTCCCCCTCCAGAGGTGCCAGCTAGTAAGATACTAGAACCATAGGCTTTAATATGAACTTCTGAATCGTCTGCTTTTGTACCCAACAAAATTTTGTGTCGTTGTAAGTGTTCATCCACCTCGGACACATCATCAGCAATCATTTTGTCAATTAATTCAACGACACCATCTCCCCGCTTACCGTCGGTAACAAAATCTACCTGTTCTTTCAGCGTCGGTAAAGCATTAGCTACAGCTACAGATAACTCGCTTAATTTGAGAAAAGCGTGGTCATTTTCCGCATCACCCACCCCAACAACATTGTGTGGTGATAACTTCATTTCATTCAAAGCTGCTAACAATCCTGCGGCTTTGTTGATACCAGAAGGTAGCACCATCACTGCACCTTTGTTAAAAATGACCTGCAATTCTAAGCCTAAATCGCGGATTGTTTGCAGCACAGTGGTTTCCTGGGGATGCCAAGTAGCAACAATGACTTTACCAACAGATAAAGGCTCGACATGGCGATCGCGCAATGCTTGAATAAACTCTCTTTGTGGTTGTGAACCTAATAACTTCTCCTGGCGAGAAGCTGGTGAATAAAGTAACGCACCATTTTCTGCTACCACATAATCAAATAAATCAAGGCGTTGAAAAACTTGCTGCAAATCATCTAATTGCCTACCTGTCACCAATATTAGCTTTCTACCGGAAGCCCGCAGACGTTCCAAGGCTGCTAAAGTCTGATCGTTGACTTGACCATCTGTGGCGATAGTGCCATCGTAATCAGTAGCTAATACAAAGTAACGCATGGGGTAAGTAGAAAACTGGCGATTTGGTTCATTTATTAGGATGACTCCCCCTAGCAGCTTTTTTTATCCAACTGGAGAGGTAAAAGTTATCCATGCGAGAATGAGAGCGATCGCTTTGGTTTCTTCGTCAGCACTTCATTGCTTCACAGTCCTGACGAAGAATTTATCCAATTTGCAAATCTGAATAATCATCTTTAACAAACATAACGCCCTGCAAATCCTGCTATGAGCAATCATTCTAGTCACACTTTTGTCATAATTTTGCAATAGCTCTGTCAATACTATGTGTCATAGTTTAGCCGATGTATATTTATTGATAACAAATATTGAAATAATTTAGTTTTTACTGACATTCATGGTAAGCTTATTTTTTATACTATATAATAATTAAAATTCACAAATAGTCTCACATTCATAGTGAGAGTTTTATTTATAGATATTAAATTATCTTGAGCTTTAGGTGTTTGTTTAAACTTATGTTAAGAGATGACTTTGAGAAATATATGTCAATCATGCTGTAGTTAATAATGCATGGTTGCCAAGAAGGGAAAATGTTAAAAATTATGGCTATAAATCAGAGCATTCAGAGCTTTTTGGAGGTATGAAGTGAGGAAAAATCACCAATCTATTTTTATCCAAAAAATATTAATTTTATCGCTTATGTTAGGTGCCAGTTTGAGTTCTGGCATCATAGTTTTATGCAAGCTCAACTCTTGCCTAGCAAAGAATAAAGAAGACACAAGTATCAACAATATAGCTAACAACATGAAAACTCAGCAGCGTCTTGAAGAATTAAAGACGACGATGCTCAATATTTGGCAGCAACAAGCACAAGCGAAAGGTTACTCCTATGCTGTGCCATCAAACTATCTTGGTAAAACAATTACAGCGGCAAAACTGACTCCAGAAAAGAAAGTAATTGCTTTGACCTTTGATGATGGCCCTTGGCCTGAGAGTACCAACCAAGTACTAGATATTCTCAAAAAAAATAATATCAAAGGCACATTTTTTGTTCTTGGACAGAACATCAAAAATTACCCAAACTTACTCAAACGTGAAAGTGCTGAAGGTCACGTAATTGGTAACCATACTTGGCATCATTGGTATCAATTCCTGAATCGACAGCTAGCTGCTTATGAAATTGACCACACAGCCGACTTGATTTATCAAATCACTGGTGTTAAAGCCAACTTGTTCCGACCACCAGGGGGAATCATGCACAATGGGGTAGCTGATTACGCGAGAAACAGTAACTATGCCATCATTTTGTGGTCAGCTGATTCTGTAGATTATTCACGCCCTCCGGTGACAAAGTTAATTCATAATGTTTTTAAAGAGGCAAAATCTGGCGGGATTGTACTGATGCATGATGGTGGCGGTAATCGCTCTAAAACTGTGCAAGCTTTACCGGAAATTATTGCCAAATTTCAAAAAGAAGGCTATAGCTTTGTGACTATTCCTGAGCTTTTAGAAATGCAAAATCATGACCAAAAGCTGGTTGCACATAGTAAATAGTAACAAAGCTTCTACTGAATAAATACGAATTTGTATTACTTTTTTTGTGTTGCAAATTTTGGTAATTCCTATTTGTGCTTGATGAGCATCCTGACAAATAGCCACCCACAATTCACAGTCCTGCTAGGATTGCTTTAGTATTACCAGTATTGGGTGATATTATATTCAAGCTTGTGACTTGTGTTAACAACTGATGCGAGCGGACAATATAGATCTTATTCAATACCTATCCCTAATTATAAAGACTTTATTTATGGGATAGGGTAGATGTCAGCAAAAATTCAGCAGTAAGTTTTGTTGATTAATTGCTCAAAAGCTTTATTTATGATGCTTTTGAGAGCCAATGTTGTTAACGTTGCCAGATATTGGCTGAAAAACAAGAGTAAATACCAAGAGGTGGCTAAAAAATTTATTGACACCGTCAAAAAGTCAATCTATCAAAAGGAGTATAAATTTATACTCCTTTTGATAGATTGTTTTAATGTTTAATTTTCTGGTAACTTTATTCCTGTTAGTTATCAAATAACAAAATCTTCAACTCAGGAAATTAATACGACTAACAAAATTACTTCCATTTTAATCATCTGGTAAAAAATCAGAATTGATGAATTTGGTTATTTTTGATTGATGAAATTCGGTTGAAGTGTGCATTGCCTTATTAATCCTAAATCTTACCCCATTGGCGTAAGCCCTGTAAGATAAAATTTTCAAGCTATTTCAAATAAACAATTTAGTAGTAGTTCTGCAACAGTTTTCTACTTTTGGTATTACATATAAAGTTACTCAGGAGCATCTGGTTTATTACTATACTTTCACATAGTAAATACACAGGATTACTTATTGAGCAATATGAAATTTCTACCTAACTCTATTTATATATCTAATTTTGTTGAGACAATTAAGGTAAAATTAATAGATGACTTACTTGTTCAAGTAACTTTTAGTAATGGTGTAAAAGATATAGCTAATTGGTGTTTAATCATTAGCGACCTTGATATTTCTATAAATAGCTTATTTAAAAAGCTGAAAATTCTTTCTAGCTCAAATGTTAGTGTTGAAAGAGTAGGAGTATCATTTAGTGTTTAAGTTTAGAAATGGTATTGTCCTACTTACAGTTATTTGCATTATTTCAATTGCTCTACCTGTCTATCTACTTGGGGGCATGAACCCAGAGCTAATTCAGACTTGGCTCAAATCTGCTGGCATTTGGTCACCTATTATATATGTCGCTTTGTATGTTGTTGCAACAGTATTGGTTTTACCTTCAACCGCACTTAATTTAACAGGTGGTGCAATCTTCGGGCCTGTACTTGGTACTGCATGGACTAGTGTTGGGGCAATCGTAGCAGCAATCGTATCTTTTGGGTTTACTCGCACAATTGGACGTGTTGCTGTAGCCAAACGATTGGCTGGGCGTTGGCAGGCTATGGATGCTGAGGTTCGTAGGGGCGGACTTTTTTATATGTTTGCCATTCGCTTAATACCGATTATGCCCTACGGTCTGGTTAACTTTGCTGCTGGGCTAACTTCTATTACCTTTAAGGATTATTTTCTAGGAACAGTCTTAGGTACTGTTCCCAGCGTTTTGCCCTTTGTACTACTAGGTAGTTCTGGCATCAAGGCAATTAAAACTGGAGATATCTTGCCACTGCTAGGCTCTTTAGCACTAACTGGAATTTTGGTAGCAGGCTCTACACTATATCGTCATCGTCGCCGCTTTCCTAAAAAAGCTACAGAAATTTTAGATAAGTCAAATAAATCAGATTCTAAGGATAGATAATTGTGAACCCCAAGTATTCTTTTATTATTCCAATTTACAACGAAGAAGAAACTATCCCAGAACTGTACAGACGGGTAAGTGCAGTAATGGAAGAACTGGATGATACAGCTGAATTAATTTTAGTCAATGATGGTAGTAAGGATCGCTCTCTACAACTAATGCGAAACCTGCATCAAAAAGACTCCCGTGTTTGCTACCTCAGCTTTGCTCGCAACTTTGGTCATCAGATTGCTGTAACAGCTGGTCTCAATTTTGTACGTGGTCAAGTAATTTTCATTCTCGATGCTGACTTACAAGATCCACCAGAACTGATCCCTGAAATGATTGAAAAATGGCGACAGGGCTATCACATTGTCTACGCTCAGCGTACCAAACGCCGTAAGGAAGGATGGTTTAAACGCTTCACTGCTTATGCATTTTACCGGATACTAAAGCAACTTGCAGATGTAGACATTCCTACTGATACCGGAGATTTCTGTCTTTTAGATCGACAAGTTGTGGATATACTTAATTCCATGCCAGAGCGCAACCGCTATCTTCGAGGCTTGCGTTCATGGGTTGGTTTTCGACAAACATCTGTGCAGTTCCAGCGTGACCCTCGCTTTGCTGGAGAAGTTAAGTATACTTTCCGCAAATCTTTAGCTTTAGCTATAAATGGTTTAGTATCTTTCTCAAGAGTGCCACTGCAACTCTCAACTTATGTTGGGTTATTATCAGCAATTGTGGCAATTTTAATGGCTATTTTAGTAATTTATTGGCGGATATTTACTCCCCATTCTCCTTTGACAGGATTTACCATTATTCTGGTTGCTATTTTCTTTATAGGATCTGTTCAATTAGTAAGTATTGGTATATTAGGCGAGTATATCGGAAGAATTTACGAAGAAGTAAAAGGCAGACCGCTCTACACTTTGGCAGAAATAAATGGTTTCTCTTTAGAGAATATCAATACAAAACAAATGACTGCTAGACAAGTAGTTAAAGCAGATCATGGTCGGAGCGATTAGAAGTAAGTATGGCTTTAAAAAAAGTGAAAATTGCAGCAAATTCACCTACAAACTTTGAAAATAATTCAAACATTAAAGTGTAACTATTTAAGAAAACATAAAGTACTAAATGCGAAATGGAAAATATTGTGAATTTAAGTTACGCATATTATTAATTACTTGATTTATAGTTGTTTCTCTAAAATTACTACTGCTTTTATTAAGAAAGTATTTTACCAAGAATTCTTTACGGGCAAGTTGGGGAAAATTAATCAGTTTATTCAAGGAAATTATAAAACGTGATAAATTTAGAAAAACTTGAAAGATTATTATCTATTCATGAGAAATTAACGATCATAATTATCTCAGTGCTTGGCTTAGTACTTCGACTTTATGGGATTAATTTCGGTTTACCTTATATTTACGATCCTGACGAACCGACTTTTGTGATTGCTGCTGTTAAAATCCTAGCTAGTCGCGATCCCAATCCCCATTGGTTTGGACATCCTGCCTCCACTGAAATATATATATTAGTTGCTCTTTATACAATAATATTTTTGATAGGTAAAAGCTTGGGTATTTTTGTCAATGCCGAGGCTTTTAAATCTCTTTATTTTCACGATCCAACAGTTTTTTACTTAAGTGGTAGATTACTGAGTGCGGTTGTCGGTACAGCGATAATTTTCCTAACCTATCTAATAGGTAGAAAGATTTTTAATAAAAATATAGGTCTTATGGCAGCAATATTGATGGCTATAATTCCTTTACATGTCCATTTTTCAAAATTGGTTCGTGCCGACCTTATCATGACATTTTTGATTTTGTGTGGGCTTTGGTATTGTTTGAAAATTTTAGAAAATAATAGCTATATTAATTATATTGGAGTTGGTTTTTTAACGGGTCTAGCTATTGTCACAAAATACCCATCTGTAGTATTCACGCTTACTATTATTTTGACATATATACTAAGCAAAGGATGGCAATCAAAAGGTGGTAAATTTTATCTACCTGTCAGCCTTCTAGCCTGTGTAACTGGAGCTTTTTTGGGTTCTCCTTTCCTATTTTTAGATTTCCAACAAGTCATCGCAAATGTTACCTTTGAATCAAGAGCAACACATTTAAGTGCAACTGGAGGAGGATTCATTTATAATTTAATATGGTATTTGCAATTTGCTGTTATAAAGAATTTTACTTTTTCTGGCTTGTTGTTGGCTGTATTTGGATTTGTTATTTGCCTAGCCTCAAAACAAAAGCATAAATGGCTATTACTAAGTTTTCCTTTATTTTTTTTGTTATTTATTTCTTCTCTTAACCTTATATGGGAACGTTGGATTATTCCCATTGTTCCTTTCACTTGTCTTATAGTTGCTTATGCTATTTACACAATAGCCAACTGGGTTGAACGTCGTTTAAATCCTCGATTAGCATTGTGGACAATTTTACTCTTGATGGTAATTAATTGTGTTCCTCTATCAACTCTAAGTATTGTGCAAGGACGAGAGATGTCTGGAGTAGACACCAGAACTCTAGCTGGAAGATGGATGATGAGTAATATCAAATCTGGAAGTTTTGTTTTGATGGAAGCTTACACACCACAACTTCCGAAAAGATCATTTAAGTTTTTTGAAGTTAATGGAGGAGCTATAGTTGAAATCAATCCTGATAGTCAAAAGCATGAGATATTCCAACCTCGGTTATCAAGCAAAATTGGAGAAATTAAAGAGGTTGAAGATATCCGCAAGAAAAATATAGAATACATTGTCATGAGTAATATGTGCGATCGATTTTTATTGGCAAGAGATAAATATATAGATGTAGTAGCTACTTGTAAAAAAATCATGACTTCAGCTAGTTTAATCTATGAAATTGAAAAAACTCCAAAAGTTAATCAGGGTCCAAAAATACGCATTTATAAAGTTCAAGGTTAGTAGTAGCAAACATTGATATAGCTAGGTTTTGGCAGGCTCTGCCTCTCGTCGGGATAAGACAAGAAATCAGAGCCTCTTGTAATAAACGCTCCTACGCACAGCATGGGAGGGAGTTATGATGGGGGTTTCACGTTAAGTTGACACTACTGAAACAAAGAGTATTACACTCGTGCAGGTAAAGATAATCTTTCTGGCTGGTTTAAATTCCGATTTTGATTATCATTAACTTCTTCCGCCGCTAACAAATCCCGAATGATTTTAGTTAAAGCCTTTTGCAGCAAGCGATTAGTAATTTGCTGACCTAAACGCTGTACCCCAGGATTTACTAATAATTGAGCAAGTTGGGGAGCAAGCTGCATTGGATCAAAGCCACGGGTATCGCGGAGAATATTCAAAATCCGTTTGATATGCTCTAAGGTTTGTTGTTGTTCAACTGTGGCTGCGGGAGTTTCGTTAATCGCTGTGATTCCTACTTGTTCGCGCAGTAGATAGGTGAAGTTATGCAAAACATTTTTGCCTAAAGCATTGATGCTGTTAACAAATTCATCTACCAATTTGTCGCGAATAAAACCGCCGCGTTCGGAAGCGAGAAAGTCTACCCCTTGATTGACTACCAAATTTAAATCGTAGTCTTCATTCCCTCGCGCATTTCGTAATAAGTTTTCTAAGCGATTCCAGCGGAATTTACCTTCTTTAAACAGTAAATCTTGTAGTGATGCTCTGAGTGCTGGTGCGGGGTCTGTTAACAAACGTTTGGCTACGTAAGGATAAGCTTCACTCAAAACTTTAAAGTTAGGATCTATATAGATTGCAATCCCTTCTAAAGTTACCAGAGAACGAATAATTAAAGCGTAGTAGGGAGGTACGCGGAAAGGATATTCATACATCAAAGCCGAGAGTTCATCGGTGATGCTTTTAATATTCAAATCTGCAACGCTTGCACCTTGAGCATCTGCAAATACTCTCGCAAAGGCGGGAATAATTGGTGTTAAGTCGGTGTCTGGTGATAAGAAATCTAGCTTAACGTAGTCTTTGGCTAAACCTTCAAAGTCACGGTTAACAACGTGGACGATCGCCTCTATTAAACCATAACGCTGGGGTGGCTGAATCTCGCTCATCATCCCAAAGTCGAGATAAGCTAGCTTACCATCCAAAGTGGCTAATAAATTACCTGGGTGGGGGTCAGCGTGGAAAAATCCATGTTCTAGCAACTGACGCAGAGAACACTGTACACCTATTTCGATTAAATATCGCGCGTCTATGCCTTTGGCTTTAATTTCGGGTGTTTGGGTTAATTTAATGCCGTTAATCCACTCCATCGTCAACACGCGACGATTGGTGTATTCCCAGTAGATTTTCGGAACATATATGTCTTTCATGTGACCATATAACTGGAAAAAACGCTCGGCATTTTCTCCTTCGTGTATATAGTCCATTTCTTCAAAAATGCGATCGCCTAATTCATCGAGAATCCCAACTAAATCGCTGCGCACCCGTTTAAAGCTTTTCTTTGCCCAACCAGCTAGGCGACGTAAAATATATAAGTCAATGGTAATCCGTTCTCTTAAATCAGGACGCTGAACTTTGACTGCGACTTCTTCACCAGTTTTCAGCTTACCTTTATAAACTTGCCCTAAAGAAGCCGCCGCAATTGGTTCTGGTGATAGTTCCGCGTAAATTTCATCTGGCGGTGCGCCGAGTTCTTCTTCAATAAATTGGTAAGCAATTTCGTTGGGGAAAGGCGGTAATTGGTCTTGTAGTTTGGTGAGTTCTTCCAGAAATGCGGGAGGAACTAAATCTGGTCTGGTGGATAAAGCCTGGCCAATTTTGATATAAGCAGGCCCCAGTCTGGTTAATAATTCTCGCAGTTGCGCTGCGCGCCTGCGGTCATTTTTCACCACAATTCCCCGTTTGCTATCCCACCACAACCCCAAAGCAAAGGAGAGTGTCGGCCTTAAAACTGACAAAATCCGCCCGAAAACTTCTAAGGGTCTTTGTTGATAATGCGCCGCAATCTCTACTGGATCGTAAAGCGTCATCTCGGTTTCGGCCTTGTTTGTTAAGGCTCTTTGTTGTTGGGCTGCTATCAGTCTTGGCGATTTCACCACCAAGCCTTGTGTGTCATTGTCTGACACAACTTCAGCAACGTATAGCTCGTCACGGCGGTTGTTGCTACCGCCATTGTCCTCCTCGATCGGTCGGGAAGTTGGGGGAAGTGTTTTCACAATCATGAAGAATGCCACCGGTCGAATTGATTATGTTAAGCATTGTAACAATATGTTTCGCATCCAGCACCCCGATTTAGTGAGAGAAAGTGGTTTGATCTCAAGGTTATCAGGATTTTCCTGTGCTAGTTGCCTCTGGCTTCATAAATTGGAATGTAATCATAGCAAACCACAATATTTGCTGGCATCTCTCATATTGAGCCAAAAATTCTTGTTTAACCTCATCCTCAAAAGGCAATTCCAGCAATTTTCAGTTGGGGAAACAGCAGAATGTAATAGACTTTGCTCGTGTTCCATCGCGTAACAGTACTAGGTTTGCTACACTTAAATGGGCCTGCTACTTCTATGGTAGTGGCTCATGCCTAGAGTCCCAGAAGTTGGAAGTATTCGGCATCTGCCTAGATGGAGAATTTGGCTTGATGTTGCTTTGCCTGAGAATTGAAAATTTTGCCCTAATTGACCAACTGGAATTGGAATTCGGCGCTGGACTGAATGTCTTGACAGGTGAAACCGGCGCGGGAAAATCGATTATCTTGGATGCGATTGATGCAGCGCTTGGCGGTAAGGTATCTAGTCGAGTGATTCGGACTGGAACCAGTCGGGCGATGGTAGAGGCTACCTTCAAATCAAATGCTAGCTTAGCTGCTTGGTTAAGCGAACAAGAAATTGATTCGATAGATGAAAACTCTGTAGTCATCAGCCGCGAAATTTCTGCCACTGCGAGTAATATCCGCAGTCGATCGCGGGTAAATGGCGTGTTGGTGAATCGCCAGATGCTGGGGGGACTGCGCGATCGCTTGGTGGAAATTACCGCCCAAGGTCAAACTGTACAAGTGGGACAATCTGCTCAAGTCCGCGATTGGTTAGATTTACATGGCGGCGATTCCTTAATGCAGCAGCGTCAAGCGATCGCTATTGTTTTTACGGCGTATCAACAGGCACATTTTGCCCTAGAAAAACGCCGGACATCAGAACGGGAACGTTTGCAACAACTGGATTTACTCACCTATCAAGTGCAGGAATTGGGAGCAGTCAACCTCAATGATGTCAACGAATTAGAACAGCTATTACAAGAACGAGAACGCCTCAATCATGTTGTAGATTTGCAACAGATGAGTTACAAAGTTTATCAGGCTTTGTATCAAAACGACGGTGAAGCCCCAGCCGCCGCAGATTTATTGGGAGACAGCGAAGCCACCTTAAATGATATGGTGGAATACGATGTGCAACTGCAACCATTGTTAGATTTGGTGCGGGATGCCCAAGCTACACTAATGGAAGTGGCTCGGCAAATTAATGCTTATGGAGAAGATTTAGAAGCCGATCCCCAACGGTTAGAGGAAGTCGAAGAGAGAATTAGGGAATTAAAGCAGATTTGTCGCAAATATGGGCCGACATTACAAGAAGCGATCGCCTACTATCAAAAAATCCAAGGTGAACTAGCTGAACTCAACGACACCGAACAATCTATCGAAAGTTTAGAACAGCAAGAACAAGCAAGTTTGGCGAAACTTACCCAAGCTTGTTATAAATTAACTCAATTGCGTCGCACAGCCGCCAACAAATTAGAGTCAAGATTAATCGCTGAACTCAAACCCCTAGCGATGGAAAAGGTGCAATTTAAAGTAGATATTGTACCTACTCCCCCAACGGCTACCGGTGCAGACAAAATTACATTTATGTTTAGCCCCAATCCCGGAGAACCAATCCAACCATTAACACAAATTGCCTCCGGTGGGGAAATGAGCCGCTTTTTACTAGCGCTGAAAGCTTGCGTATCTCAAGCCGATGCAGCTGGGACAATGGTATTTGATGAAATTGATGTCGGTGTTTCCGGGAGGGTAGCGCAGGCGATCGCCGAAAAATTACACCAACTTAGTCAACGTTCACAGGTATTGTGTGTTACGCACCAACCCTTAGTGGCGGCAATGGCAGATAGGCATTTCCGGGTAGATAAGCAAATTATCAATCAAAGCCCAGGTAATAAAAATAACAATGGTAGCAGCGAACAGCGTACTGTTGTGCGCGTCACAGCGTTGGATAATTTAACCACTCGCCGGGATGAATTGGCGCAGTTAGCTGGGGGGAAATCAGCCACAGATGCGATCGCTTTTGCAGAATCGCTGCTATTACAAGCTGCTAATCATCGACGGGGCGAGCAGTAATTTGATTTATTAGAAATAATAAAGAAAAATGGAAAATTGGCGGGATTTCGTCAAGAATAAAGAAAAGTAACCATAAAATAAAAATTTATACCAAATAAAAGTGGTTATTTAATCTTGGAAATATCTGCTATGAATATAAAACCCAATCAAAATAATCCATTTTATATCGGCGGTGCTGTTTCCCCAGATAAGTTTATGGGACGCAGAGCTGATATTAATGCTGCATTTGATGTAATTTGCAATCGGATGCATTTAGCAATTCAAGGCAGTAGTGGTATGGGTAAATCCTCACTGCTGCAATATGTCGCTACGCCAGAAACTTGGAAAGCGAAAAATCTTGAACCATCTGAAGCATTTATTATTTTGTTCAATTGTTCAGAGATTCAGCCTTCTTTTACTGCTATTAGCTTTTGGGAGAAGGTATCACTAGAGTTAGAACCAGAAAATAGATTAGCAAAGCGACACCTGAGTCATTTCTGAATTCGCTCATCCATCGATTAATAGTTTGAAACGCGCTTTAAATATTGATTACATCTTCGTAAATATCTGCCATTGTCAGAGTTAAGCCAATAGAATCTAAACGTAATTCATCATCTTTACCCAAAATTGTCAGTGACCAATTTCCTTGAGCATCTTTACGATAAACTTCTACTTTGATTTCTTCTTGGGAAACTAATACATATTCCTGCAAGCTTTCAATACTTTGATAATTCAGCCGTTTTTCTCGCTTGTCTATAGTTTTAGTCGAATTTGATAGCACTTCTACAATTAAAGTTGGACGAGTTTTAAAGTACCTTTCGCTATCGTTTAGGTCACAAGTAACTAAGATGTCAGGATAATAGAAAATATCAGCCTTTTGTGCTTTAACTTTAACTTTCATATCTGAAACAAAAGCACGACAAGGAGTTCCACGTAGATGAGGACGTAGTAAAGCGATGATATTAGTAGCTATTAAGTTGTGTTCCTCGCTAGCACCAGCCATTGCGAAGATTTCACCATCTACATATTCGTGACGGATATCGCTAGATTCTTCGGCTTTGAGGTACTCTTCAACGGTAAGAAAGTTGACAGGGGATTGCATAGGTTTTTCTCTAATTTTAAATTTTGATTGCATCTTCGTAAATTTCTGTCATTGTCATAGTTAAACCAATAGAATCTAAGCGTAATTCATCATCTTTACTTAAAATTGTTAGTGACCAATTTCCTTGAGTATCTTTGCGATAAACTTCTACTTTGATTTCCTCTTGGGAAACTAATACATATTCTTGTAATGTTTCTAAATTTCGGTAGTTAACAAGTTTTTCTCGTCTATCTGTTAGTTCTGTGCTTGGTGATAGCACTTCTATAATTAAACAAGGATAATTTAAATAAAAACGGTCTTGGTCTTGGGGGTCACAGGTAACTATGACATCGGGATAGTAAAATATGTTTTTATTTTGATTAGCTAGTTGTATCCTCACTTTCATATCAGCCATGAAGACGCTACAGGAACCACCCCGCAAATGCGATCGCACTCTGCTGGCAATGTTTAGGGTAATTGTATTGTGTTGTTTGCTACCGCCGGACATGGCGAAAACTTGACCACCAAAGTATTCGTGGCGAATTTCGCTGGTTTGTTCTAATTGGAGATATTCTTCAATGGTAAACAGGGTTATAGGGGATTGCATAGGTGTTCCCTCAATATTTCTTAATACTGTATGCGAGATTGTTGTTTTCTCTATTGTCCTACAGTCCATAGAGGGCGGCGACGCGTAGACGCGGAGCGGCTTGTCGTAGACATCGTCTATTTCTTTCTCCCATGTTTCACAGTCAACGCCTTTTGCGCAATTCCTAGAGCCAGTAGCTACTGGTTCAGCTTCACCTAAAATTGGTATATAAGCAAATTTTTGATTGTGGAGCGTAAATTACCTTTGGCAAGTAGCAATATAATTAAACTCGATCAGTTTTTAAAGTTGGTAGGTATAGCGCCAACTGGAGGACAAGCCAAATGGATTATTCTTGATGGTGCTGTCAAAGTTAATGATATAGTAGAAACCCGGAGAGGGCGGCAATTAGTAGCAGGCGATCGCGTCACGGTAGAAGGAAAAACTTATGATGTTGGGGAAATAATTGATAATTCGTAATTCTTAATTTTAAATTAATTTAGAGGGTAGGTTGGGGCAGCCATGCGTTGGACGAGTTTCCCGGCTTAAAACAAGTGGCGTTTGAGGAACTAAACCCAACATCCTCAAGACTTTGTTGGGTTGAGCGACAGCGAAACCCAAGCTAGTTTTGTGATGAACTGTCAAATTTATACTTGAGGAATAAAGGACTGATAATCTTCAATTTTCTTGGCTAAACGGGAAGCGAGAAAATCACTAGCCTCGTTCAAAGTTTGGTAAATTTGAATAGCTTCTTCTCGATATTTTGTAATTTTTTCTGTATTCCAATAATGTGGTGGTGCTTGGAGATTACTAATCCTATCTGCTAATTTCACCATCCAGATTTCTTTTGGTTGTTGTTTAATTCTTTCTAGGCTATCTGCCATTTGCAGGTGTTTGGCTAAACTATTATCTTTAGTTAAGGCAAGTACACCGTTAGCTACTGCTGCACCAAATTCGGTTGTTAGTTGCTCATAAGTTGTATTTGTATCTTCGATGGTATCATGCAAAATAGCACATTGAATTGCTAGATTGCCATCATATTCTTGATTTGCATTTAGTCCGGCAATTACTTCCATGCTGACAAAACTTAAATGCATGATGTAAGATATTTCTGAACCGGGTATTTTCTGACATTGGTGTGCTTGGGCTGCAAATTTATAGGCTTTAATATAAGTTTCTTGTGACCAGTTTTGTTTCATATATAAGAACTCTACTAATTTAATCATCGGGAAATTGCCAGGAGGAAATAGTTTCCACATCTTGACTACTGCATTGATTACAAGTAATATCAAATGTTGAATCCATCCATTCATAACCGCAAACACGACAATGACAAAAAATATTATTGCGGTTGGCATTTTTGATACCTTGATGCCATTGTTGTAATTCTTGAAGATTGGCGAAGGGAAAATTATCAGACATGAAAAGATACAAATAGGTGGTTCATGTAACTATTGTTTATGAATTATACTTGAGTTCGCTAAAATCTGCGATCGCTTGATTATTGCCCCACAAAGTATTTTTGTCAGTCAAGCAGGTGCAGAATCACCAAACAAACCTTGTAAGCTTCAGCAGCTTCATTGCCAAAACCACCAGCTTGGGTATGGTAGGTGGTGCGATCGCAAATACTAGACAAATCACCCCAAATTCAAAGCTTAACCGATTAGTTGAGCAACTCGCTTTGCAGATGCGATCGCGCCTTCATGTAAGCCATCTCCTAAGTAGGCTCCTGCATAATAAGTATTGTTCTCACCGTTAGTGGCAACTATTTCATCTCGGTATCGAAAAGATTCAGTGGTATACAACGGCGTGTGATGTTGCTGAATGTGAATGATGCAATCAGAAGCAATTAACTCTTCGAGTTGAAACGATAGGAAATGATGCTGTGGCGACGAGATGCCGCAAAGCTGATTCAAGCAGCAGTTATATCCCCATCTGGTATCTGTCTCAAAGAAATCAAATTCCGAGGGATGTCGGATGCCCTGTTTGTCATACATAGAAGTATCCTGATGAACTGTAGTAGTTGCATAATTGGCTTTCCAAGAAGAGAAGCGTTTAATTTCCGCATCGGTTGGGTCAGCTAAAAGTGCCATTATTTGGTCGGGTGGCGTGGCAAACACGACTTTATCAAACTCCTGCATTTCGCCGTTCACTCTCTGAATTTTCACAGCATCTGGGCTTCTGAAAATTTTGGCAATCTCCACATTCAGCAAGACTTCACCTTGAAAGCGTTCCAGAATTTTTTCAATGTAAGAATATACACCGCCTTCAATCCTGACCCAGTTGACCATAAGGTAGTCTCGTAACATGGGAATTGCCAATTGGGCGGGAAAATCGTCGATGAGGTCAAACGGTATCGAATAGCTATACATTGTCAGCAACTTCAGCCAGAGGCTGCTAGTACTATTGGCTTTCAGACAGCGAGATAGGGGCTGGTTGTAGAAATCCTGCATAGGAGCAAATTGCGTTTTCAACCATAATCTAGGGGAACACATCTGGAGACTATAAAATCGCAGATATTCGATCAGGCGTTGGTTGCCTGTGAAGTTTTTTGCGATCGCAACTTTCGATAAAAAGTGACTGCCATTTTTGGGAAACAGCGCTGAACCGATATCGACGGGTAATAGTTTTACTCCTAGCTCTTGCATCAGAGCAACAAAGTTATGAAATACAGTAGGAAATTCCAGCACTCCACTTTCCAAAATTTCATGGCACTGAGATTGGTTAGGTTTCACGTTTTTGTTGATTGTCCGAATGTGTCCCCCTAACATCGCTTGCCGTTCTAACACAGTGACATGATGCCCTTGTTTGTTGAGCCAGTAAGCTGTAGCCATACCACTGGCTCCGCCCCCAATGACCGCAATCCTCATAGTTCACCTCTAAGTTGATGAAATGAATCGTGCATGAAGGTCTGTTTAGTTATTACCTAAAATCACGTCCCCAGATAAGCGTTGATACAGTAATGCTCCTGTCCAAATGGTCGGAGCGAAACCTGGATAGCCGGATGAGGCATTGCAGAAATAGAAATTGTTGAGTGAGGTTTCGTGATTCAACCGTCCCAAACCCATGTTGCGCGGTGTGAGACTAGAGCCGTAGGAATTCCCCTGAGGACACCAACAGAAGCGTTCATTGGTGGTGGGGCTGCCTGTGATATGAAAGACCATGTGCTTTCTAAAATTCGGCACATAGTGTTTTTCCACGACATCCAAAATGGAATCTAGGATTTCTTGCTTTTTGAGGTTGTAGGTTTTGCGATTTGTCTCCCGCAATTGCTTAAAGTAGTCGTAATTGGCAACAGTGAGAAATTCGACAATCTGGCAGTCCTCTGGGCAATCCCGACTCGCCTCTGTCAATAAAGTGGGCGTTGTCATCGCAAAACTGGGATTGGAAAAGTCATGATGCTCATACATCTGCGTAAAGGCTTCATTCAGATCCTCATGCTCTGTATGAAAGAGATTCCACTTTCCAAATCCATAGTTGCGGAGGTCGATATCTTTGACGACGCAATAAGCCATGAAGTTGGATGGCGAATATTCATAGTTGAGTTTCCGGCGCAATTTTGGGGAGAACTTTTCCTCCCCAATCATTTTGGCGGCTTTTTTCGGGTCAATGTTGCAAATTACAGTTTCACCTGTAAATTCATGAGTTTGATGGGTGGTGAGATCCATCGCCTCAACTCCTGTGACCGTTTTGTCTGTGACTATAAAATTCGTGATTTCATGGTTAAGCAGCACCTGCCCCCCCTGTGATTCAATCACCTTGACAAATGAATTAATCACACGCTCAAAATGCTGAGTTGGGTAAAATGCTCCTGCTTGATAGCCGCGAAATAATAAGACCCAAGCATAAAATGAGAGTTGGTTGGGAGGCAGCAAAAAATCAGGCCATTGCAGGGCTAATAAAGTTTGGGCGGCTTGGGGTAGCTGAAACTTGTCAAATACATCCTGAAGTGTGCTGTTGAGATACTGGACAGCACAGAACACCTCATTGGGATGTTTCAGTAGTTCAGTTAGTTTAATTGGCGGAGCGAGTATTTGCAAGCCTGCACCAGTCTTTTCCACTTCGTTGACGAATTGGCGAAGGCGATCGCTATTTGCAGGAAATAGTGCCGACAATCGTCGAATCAGTTCCTCTGGTTGTGAAGGAATATCCAACGCATATCCTGGCATTCGCATATGGTCAAAGCCATCTGGATCATATCGCTCAAAAGTCACGTCCCGATCTAAGCCCAGTCTTTTGAGTACCTGATTCACCGTTTTTCCTTCACCGCAGTCCCAAACGTAGTGAAGTTGGGCATTAAACGTATATTTTTTAGCCATTGTAAACGTGTGTCCAAAGCCTCCTGGATGCTCATGGGCTTCGAGGATTTGCACAGACTTGCCAGAGTTTGCCATTAAAGCACCAAAGACTAATGCTGATAAACCACTGCCGACAATGAGATAATCCGGTTTCATAGGATGATTCCTCGGACGATTAAATGTAATTTTCCAAAAAACTATATGTATCTGCTTCTGCAATTGGGGGGAAGTTTCACATCCATGTCGTATTCACAAATTCGGTGGGTTTAAGTCCCCAGCAACAATCGCGCTGCAAGTTTTGTGGTGGGGTCTCAATCCCCATTACAAAACTGTACGAACGTCTTCCGACTTCATTTAACTCTTTACCTTGGTAATCTTTAGGATGCGTCTTACCAGCAAAAACAAACATGGATCTTGGATTTATTATATAATTGATAATATTAGTTGGAGCTTGTGAGGAATTTGTGAGGAAAGAAAAATTAAGTCTATCAAAAATAATTAATTGTAGCGGATACAGTAGAATATTTCACCTTTTAAATATTTTTAGAAAGTAGGATAAAAACCAATTATGTCAATATAATCTATCAGGCAAAATTTATTCTAAATTTTGTACGATAGGCTCAATATTTCAGTGTTAATGGTACATCTTGTATTAAGTGGGTCGAAAAGCAGGTAGTATTCGCAATCCGCATTGAGTACCACTCTGTATATAAAACATGTGTTTTGAATACGGTTCCGGGTTTGAGGTCGTAGAAGGGAAATTCAGGTTCGGTGCAACCTAAACAAGGCATTCCGGCGCGGGTTTTGGAGGAAACGCGGTTCCATAAGATGCGGTTGCAGGAAGAGTGGGTCATGGGGCCGCGACAGCCTAAGTCGTAAAATAGGCAGCCTTTACGCTGACCAAATTCGGCGGTTGATGCTTTGTAGGCAAAGTGGACGTTACGAGTACAACCTGTTTGGGTATAGGTATTGAAGAAGGTTTGGGGACGATGGAGTTCGTCTAAAGCAATATCATCAATGCGTCCGGTGGCGATCGCAACTAATATTTGACTAATCCAGTCAGGATGGGCGGGACATCCGGGTATGTTAATTACAGGTAACCCTGATTTGGTGCGGAAATCTTTGCCGAAAAAACCACCTTCTTGACGCTTAAGAAATTGCAACCCCTGCGACTCGCTGGGGTTGGGTGACATGGCGGGTATTCCTCCCCATGTCGCACAGTCGCCTACAGCCACAATAAAGCTAGCTACTTGGGCTAAATCTGTTAACCAGTCTTTCATGGGGCGATCGGCAAACCGATTCCATTCACCTGTACCGTTGGGGGCGTTGACAACACTACCTTCAAATACCAAGATATCTAAGGGAATTGTGCCGGAAATACAATCTCGTAGCAGTTGTTGTAAGCGATCGCCCAGTTCCAACCCTAAGGAAGGATGCCAAAGTAGCTTGATGCCAAAATCGGCAATTAAATCGCAGACTGTCGGTTCCTCAGCATTGAGAAATGACATACTATAGTCACTATAGAATAAAAATTTGGCAAGATGTCCGAGAAATGGTTTTATGGTCGGGTTTCGACGATCGAGCAACAAGAAGATCGCAACGCGCTCAAAAAACAACTAGAAAGGGGTAAGAATGTAGGATGCGATCGCTTTTACTGGGATATTCAAAGCCGCACAACCGAAGTCCGTAATGGGTTGCAGCAATTAATTGATGATTTAAAGATATCACCAAAGGGTATTGTTAGCGATCTAGTTGTGACCAGAATTGACCGGATTGGGTCATCATCGAAACTATTTTACTCGCTGTTGGAAGTGTTACGGAGTAAGGGTATTAGGCTTGTAGCACTAGACCAAACAATTGATACAGAAAGTTTGGGTGGTGAGTTGACGATTGATATTTTACTCGCAGCTAGTAAATTTGAAATCAAAATGTTGTCCAGCCGTGTATCTGCTGAACGCAAACATCGGATGGTGCAGCGGAAAAGCCATAGGTTTGCGCCTTTTGGCTGGAAGGTTATTGATGATTCCTATGTCAAGGATGAAAGTTGGTGTGTTTCCCTATTGGAAGGTAAGCGGAGTTTTCAAGTTTGGGAACTAGCTTTATTTATATTTGAAGTATTTGATAGTTGTGGGAGTGCGAGAAAAACTTGCAATATCTTAAATGAAATGTTTGGGGTAAGTGGGAAAGTAGACGCAAAAAGCACAAAATCAACAGGAAATCATCGGATTATGCCTGATGATATCGAGCAATTGGATTTATTACAAAATCATAAAAAAACTTATCAACGCTACCCTTGGACAGGGTTACAGTGGTCACCTGCGGGGCTAAAAAACTTCCTAGTAAATCCCGTACATGCAGGTGGAACGCCATTTAACGTCACCACATCGAGTCCTTCAGGTAAACAAATCAAGCATTTCGATCAGTGGGATTGCAACTGGGATACCCATGAGGGAATAATTAGCCGCGAACAACACGAACAAATAAAACGCACGATTCGCCACAATCGTCATAATAAATGGGCTGCACGCCAGGAAGATATTAACCCATTCGCTAATTTATTAAAATGTGGTAGATGTGGCGGCGCATTAACCCGGATGTCTTCCCGACGCGATCGCAATGGGCAATATACAGCCTACTATCAATGTACCTACTACGCCCTGGGACGTTGCGATGTCAAGGAAATGCTGAATAGTCGCAGTTTAGATTCACAGGTAGCTGATTTGCTAGTTAGTGAAGCCACTAGGCTGGCGGGTATGGTAGATTTTGACGAAGACAACAATCCTGAACCACAAGAAGTGCGAGAACTGCGCGAAAGCCTAGCGGGACTGGAGAAATTACCTACTAATGCTTTTGTAGAGACAGCCAAAGATGGTATCCGCGAACAAATCGCTAGTATCTTAAGTCTGCATGAAAACATCACAAAACGTAGCTTGTTGGTTAGAGAAGAGTTAGTGCAGATGTTTTGCGATCGCGAATACTGGGACAGTCGCACAGCTGAGGATAAAAAACGCATCCTAAATAAACTTGTCCGGCGGATTGTCATTGACGGAAGAGTTGTTTTGGGTATTGAGTTTCTTTAGTTTTCTTTGGCGGACAATTTCTCGGTATTCTTCTAATTGGCGTAACCAAAATTCTTTCTCTGATTCGATTCTCATTTGTAGCGTTCTCCAGCTATAAATTTAACGTGAATTATCAGGATCTCATCCACAACAGCGAATCTCTCCTGCTAGGAGAAATCAGAGCCAGAAAAATCAGCATTTTGCGCCTCTGGACTTGTAAAAGAGAGGTTTGAAGACAGGTGAGCATCCCACTTTTTTACATGTCATTGCGAGGAACGAAGCAATCGCAAAATCTTCCAGTTCAGAACGAGTCCATGAGATTGCTTCGTCGTTCCTCCTCTCTACGAGACGCTACGCGAACGCAATGACAGTTATTCTCTTATTGAGAAATAAAAACTGGGATGCACCCGGGAGAGAGTTCAAAATCATCATGCATCGAACTCACGTTAAATTTAGATTAGCTTTTAGTTGTAAAATTTCTGTTCTCTACGAACAGCGTTCATTTGTCGCCCCAGCGTCCCATCTGCTTTTGATACTAAGTGATAGCCAAGCACAGCAACCTCTGGAAGAGGAAACATCAAGAGATTGCTGAGTACGCAATAACAGCTAAATTTTTCGCCATCATATACAGCAGATTACAACTTTGTGATTACAGATCATTGTAGGGGCACAACAATGTTCATTGGTGTCAACTTAAGCTAAAAATAGCCTCTCTCTTAGCTTTCTCACCCGCCTGGGAATTAATTCCCAGGCTAATAGCCCAAGTCTACTGAAGTAGACTCAAAATTTCGGAGATAGTCCTGTTTATTTCAGACGAGATATCGCACTGACAACTCCTACTTATAAAAAAATCCCCTTCTGTTGCTAGGTGAAGAGGAATTATCATCAACAAATGAAAGTCAAATTTCAAAACATTCTTATTGTCATACCCGAATTAGATAATAGTTATCTGCATCGCTAGTTCCTGACTTATTATTGGCGATAAAATGCTTCTTGATGGCAAGATTACCATTCAAATTCCAGTTTTGATCCCATACATAAAAACCAGATACTCCATTCTCACTTCCATACCCAGCAAAGATGGCTGTATGGTTGCCAGAAGTGCTATAGTAAGAACCATTGGGGCCTAAGAAAGTGGCAATGGCAGTACCCACAGCAATGTTACCACTAGACATGACATTAGCTCCTGCTTTCCAATTATTGGCATTCCAATAAGTGCTAGAACTATTAATTCCTGTGGCATAAGCAACCAAATCCCAACATTGAGCGCCATATGCGCCATCGTAATCGATGTATTTACCGTTTAACTCTCCATTGATTAATTTGGTTAAATTGGTAGAAGTAGCCATTAAACCCGAGGGGGACTGTATAATATTTCCTGAATCATCTGCGGGAGTTAAACCTCCTCTTTCTTGCCATCCATTCCAATTTATTCCATTAAATGAATTACGGGTATAAATTCGGTCATCTGTTCCTTGTACTGCTTGAACTAATTGTCCATTAAATACTTCTACTTCTGGATCAGCTAGAGTAGCACCACCAAAGTTTTGCCAGCCACTCCAATTACTACCATCACCAGAGGAACGAAGATAAATTGCATTGTCAGTACCTCTTACTGATTGATAAAGTCTACCATTAAAGACTTCTAAATCAGGGCCACTAAGAGTAGCACCACCAAAGTTTTGCCAGCCACTCCAATTACTACCATCACCAGAGGAACGAAGATAAATTGCATTGTCAGTACCTCTTACTGATTGATAAAGTCTACCATTAAAGACTTCTAAATCAGGGCTACTAAGAGTAGCACCACCAAAGTTTTGCCAACCTGTCCAATTACTACCATCACCAGAGGAACGAAGATAAATTGCATTGTCAGTACCTCTTACTGATTGATAAAGTCTACCATTAAAGACTTCTAAATCAGGGCTACTAAGAGTAGCACCACCAAAGTTTTGCCAACCTGTCCAATTACTACCATCACCAGAGGAACGAAGATAAATTGCATTGTCAGTACCTCTTACTGATTGATAAAGTCTACCATTAAAGACTTCTAAATCAGGGCCACTAAGAGTAGCACCACCAAAGTTTTGCCAGCCTGTCCAATTACTACTATCGCTAGAGGAACGAAGATAAATTGCATTGTCAGTACCTCTTACTGATTGATAGATACGGTTGTTATATACTTCCATCGCAACCTTAGACATCTCAATGGAAATAGCTTGTCCATTTAAAGTGATGTTTGCTGTATCATCCTCAGCTTTCAGTGATAATAATTCACCACCACTAATACTTTCCCCCTGCACCAAACGCGAGAAAATATCCCCTTCATCGCCAGCGGCATCTTTTACATTAATCTGACTATCTATATAATGACCAAATTCCTCTAATAAAACCCCTTTAACTGTACCAATATTACCCAAATTATCCGCTACAAATTTTTGAGATAAATAAATAGTATTTGTTGACTTCGCATAAGCTCCATTAAAAGATTGACTAGATACTAATTGTATATCTGGTGTATTAGTAAAATCGTTTTGGGCTAAATGTTGCAATATTTGCGCAGCTAATTCTTTTTGATAATCTTGACCAAAAGCCACTCCCAAAATCTCATCAATTTGAGAATTGCTATTTAGCCCAATCAAGATATTTTTAGTTGCATCAATTGACTGAATAACCGTATCAAGAATAGGTTGTATATCAGGAAGTAATTGAGAAGACTGAGAAGGATTGAGGGTTAATAAAGGATCTTGATTATTATTTAATCCTGTAAATGGGTCGGTGGTGGATATTACGCCTTGCTGAGATTCCCATGATAACTCAAACATAAATGCTTTTTGATGTAAAACATAGTGATGTGTTACACAAAATTTTATGCGAACAAATATAAAAAAATATATATTTCGTATTAAAGATACTGTGAAAATTATGTGTATAAGTTATGTATTTTTGTGCTTATCTACAGATAATTTTTCACATTATGCGTGTTACTCAACTTGTTATGGCATGAATTTAAGATAAATGACATAACACAAAATTACGCTAAACCCTTATCAATGCTTGCTTTGAAGTATAATTGTATGTGCTAGGGAATATACCGAAATTTTATAAAATATTCTGCTGCTGTTAAAAATGACCTAATTCAACTTAAAGTAAAACCTCTGTACCGTAAGGAACTAAAGTTTCTTGCTCTTTCTTGAAAAGCCCTTACTATGACAATACGCTTGGTGTTAAGAATAAATGTAGGTTGGATTGAGGCAATGCGTTACCCAATAAACCCCGCCAAATGTTGGGTTTCGTTCCTCAAACGCCACTTGCTTTAAGTCGGGGAACCCGCCCAACGTAGTGGCTCCCCAACCTACGCAAAAATCAGGTTTTTGGCTCTAACTGAACTGTATTGCCTTATATGAGTCTATACCCAAGATCATCCAAAAAATCAGCGCTAAAATTAGTAATGTCAGTAATTTGCAATATTTGAGAAAATTATGATATCTGCTGACAAAAATTCTTCTCTTTTAACAATTCCACCCCTAGAAAATGGCGACAAGCTGACCCGTCATGAATTTGAGCGGCGTTATCATGCCATGCCTAATCTGAAAAAAGCTGAATTGATTGAAGGAGTTGTTTACGTGGCATCACCATTGAGAATCAAAAGTCATGGCGAACCTCATGCATACATTATGGCTTGGCTGGGAGTTTACAAAGCAGCTACATCAGGCGTGGGTTTGGCTGATAATACCACGGTGCTAATAGACGCTGATAACGAACCGCAACCGGATGCTTTATTAAGAATTGAGACAGACGGACAATCGCGTATTAATGACGATGATTATCTAGAAGGAGCGCCAGAATTAATTGTAGAAATTGCTGCTTCTAGTGCTTCTTATGATTTACATGAGAAATTGAAAGTTTATCGTCGTAATCAAGTCCAAGAATATTTAGTATGGCGAGTTTATGACCAACAATTTGATTGGTTTAGGTTAGATAGAGGAGAATATATCCTACTTGAACCCAATTCAGATGATATAATTTGCTCTCAAATTTTTCCCGGTTTATGGTTAGCTAAATCTGCATTATTGGCAGGAGATTTAGCTAAAGTATTAACCGTTTTGCAAAATGGATTATCTACACCAGAACACCAGAATTTTGTGCAAAAATTAGCTAGATAATTTTATACAGAATTGGTAGGAGAATGGTGCGTTAGCCTACGGCATAACACACCCTACGTATAATAAATAAAATGAAAGATTTAGTTTTTTTAGGGGCTCATCAATTGGCAAAAGCAATCCGCGATCGCCAAGTTTCTTCAACAGAAGTAATAGAAGCTTATTTGCGTCAGATTGCTCAATACAACCCAGAACTAAATGCGATTGTGACACTGGATGCAGAAAATACGATCGCGCTCTCGAAAGCGGCAGATCAAGCATTAGCGCAAGGAGAAAATTGGGGGATTTTACATGGAGTCCCCGTAACTATCAAAGACACCCTCGAAACCAAAGGATTACGCACAACCAGCAGTTATCAACCCCTAGCGAATTACGTCCCCAAGCAAGATGCTACTGTCGTTGCTCGACTACGCGCCGCTGGAGCCATTATTTTAGGTAAGACGAATACACCACAACTAGCTGATAACTTCCAGACTAACAGTCCTCTGTTTGGTAGAACAAACAACCCCTGGAATCATGAATATACCCCAGGTGGTAGCACTGGCGGTGGGGCGAGTGCGATCGCGGCGGGATTATCACCTCTAGAACTTGGTAGTGATATTGGTGGGTCGATCCGCGTTCCGGCTCACTTTTGTGGCATTTTCGGCTTGAAACCAACCGAGCATCGAGTGTCAACATTGGGGCATATTCCTGAGTTGCCAGGAACACCTAAAACCATTCGGCATTTACAGACAATAGGGACGCTTGCCCGCTCTGTGGAAGACTTGCGATTGTGCCTGTCACTGATTGAAGGTTCAGAACTGTACCAGCCAGAAGAAATGTTGATACCTCAACAAATCAATCCAGTGAATACTTTACAATCCTACCGCTACGCCTGGTCAGCAGGTTTTGGTGATATTCCCGCCACAGCCGAAACCAAAGCCGCTCTGGAGAAGCTGGCATCATCCCTAGCGGATTTAGGGTGCTGTATAGAGCAACACAACCAGTTGCCAAATTTTGATAGCAATGGGGTATGGGATACTTACCTCAATATTTATAATTTTGAATTGGGTTTATTACAGCCAGACCTGACGCAAATTCAACAGCAACAAAACTATATTACCGCCCTCAGTGAGCGTGATACTTTAATTGCAACTATGGAAAAATTCTTATCAAATTGGGATGCTTGGCTGTGTCCGGTGGTACCAGTCCCTGCCTTTACCCACCGTCAGCCAGGAGAACCGATTGAGGTGGATGGTTGCGAGTTTTCTTATTTGGAAGCAATCGGTGCTTACACCACAATTTTCAACCTCACTGGTAACCCTGCTGTAGTAATGCCTTTTACCCAGTCACAAGATGGATTACCCATTGGTGTGCAGGTAGTAGGGCAACGTGGGAGTGATATGAAGCTACTAGAAATTGCTGAAAAATTAACTCAAGTCACTGGTTTTTTTCAACGCCCACCTGGATATTGAAAACCTCAATTTCTATTTCTGGGCTATCTTGTGGCATTTCACCTAAAACCGTAAAATACAACCCCACTAATACCACAAAAAAGCCAACCCATGTCCAGAAACTCAGGTTTTCCCAGAAAATCACCCAAGCCAGGAATGTACTAAAAATCGGTTCTAACAGATGAACCAGAGAAACCCTGACAGATGATAGCCTCGTGAGGCTGAACGTTAAAAGTCCATGTCCGAGAAATTGACAAACCATTCCCATAGATAACATAGCTAACCAAACTTGGGATGATTGGGGAAAAATTGGCTCGTGATTCCATAGTAGAACAGGCAGGCTAGCCAACGCACCTGTGCTACATACCCACAGCTGGATGGTGGTGGGAGCAAATTTAGTCTGGAGGGTATCCAAAATCAGCAGGTATGCGGCTAACAACACAGCAGAGAGAATAGCATAGCCATCGCCTTGCACTCGACTAGGTGAAATTTGCATCTCTTGTAACTCCAGTATGAAGACTCCTGCGATCGCTAAACTCAAACCCATATAGAATCGGCGATCAAACTTGTGCCCCCACAGCCACCAAGCGCCAAAACTAGTGAAGATTGGGGATAGATTATGCAGCGCTGTTGTCATTGCAATACTGGTTTGGTTCAAAGCCCAATAAATACTTGCCAGATTCATCACCCAGAGTATACCTGCCAAAGGTAGCAGCAATAGATTTATGGGATGATAGGGGTTGGGTTCATCAGGACGGCATTGGAGATGTTGGTAAACTTTTGTACCTCCTGTCCAGAGACTAAAGGCGATCGCACCCACAACCAAGCGATCAAAAGCAATTCCTTCAGAAGTCAGATCGGGACTGGAAAATTTAGCAAAAATCGAGCCAAAGGACAGCGCGATAACGCCTACCAGACAACTAACCAGAGCGATCGCCGATTTACTGTAAGAATTCAATAACACAATTTATATCTTGTATATTTACCATTTCTCAATCTGGATAAGACTTAATAGAGTAACACAACTGAATAATGGTGCGTGATGCCAAAATTCCTTAACCTACTAGCATTTTTAGTTTGCCCTAAGTTGTCAGTAATTACCAGAATGCATATTTGTGGATTATTCATCATCAAATCAAGCCCTTCATTTTGTTGATTTAACGGCAGATTGACTTGATTGAGCTAAATATATACCTAATAAAATGACCACAAAAGTTATACAGTCAGAGAAACTGACTTGTTCATTGAAAACAGCCCAAGCAAAAAAAGAAGCAAGAACTGGCTCTAAAAGCAGCGTCACGGCGACAACTCCTGATGATAATTTACTCAAGCTGTAAGCCACAAGCGCTTGACCAAAAACCTGGCAGAAAAAGGCTTGGAAAATGATGAAAAACCACCCCATCCCAGTAGAGGGAAGCAATCTACTTTCAAATACAGGTAGGACAGGTAACAGAAAGACTGCTGTGAATCCGCTGCGCCACAGCATAATTGTTGCCGGGCCAAATCGGCTTCTTAGTCGTTCTACTAAAATCAGATATGTAGCAATAAAAATCGCAGTTAGTAGGGCTAGGAGATCGCCAAATATTTGATCGCTCGCAAATTGCACCTTACTGAGTTCATAAGCGATCGCACCACCGACTGCCATAACCATACCAATAATGAATCTGCGATCAAACCGCCGACCGAGTAAAAAATACCCCATTAAGCCGACAAATAAGGAGTTCATATTAGACAGTAAAGCCACGTTAGCAACACTGGTTTGAGTTACCGACCAAGCCCAAAGGATTGAGTATGTAGCGCCAGCAGTTCCTAATGCGAACAATAAGGTTATTTCTTCCTTAGTCCAAGGCTTCTGTTCGATGGGTTGGTCTTCAGACTTTTGACGGCGAACAGCTTCCAGCCCACACCACAAACCGAAAACGATTGTGGCGATCCAAGCCCGATGAAATGCTACAGCATTTGCGCCAATTTCCCGTTCGCATAATTTGACCAAAACTGGCGCTAAGGATATGGGAATCAGCGCTACAAATAATGAGGCTATACCGCTCAAGGCTGGTGTTTTGGAGAGTTGCTGATGTACTAATTCCTGTTTTGCTGTCATTAATTAAAACCACTTTAAAATTACGACTTACTCCTTGACAAAAAATACTAAATATACTTATTAGGAAAATTACATTTGTCGTAGGGGTTTAGGGCGTGTTTTCAAAGTCTTATATTCCCCATCATCCCCCTTAACCAGGGGGACTTTAAAGGCTTTTTGGGGGTATCTGCGCGGATTTTTAGGAATAACGATTAGTTTTAAAACACGCCTTAGCTGTGCTAAACCCCGAATGCGCGGATCAATTTACCATCGCAGCAATGATTAATCAAAGCCAGAAACTCCTGATTTTGGTGAAAGCATACCATGATTCATTTGTACAGTGTGTCAGTCCTACACATCATAAAACAGTTTTACATGTGATTACAAAAATTGAGAATCTAAATATAGATTTAGGTTTGGATATCGCGATCCCTACAGATTAATTACAGCCATTCAGATTTTGGACAATCTCATGAAAATGTGTCCAATTTGGACACATATATGCAACAGTTTTGTCAAAGCCTGAGAAGATTGCATCTGGTAAGTAATTTCGCGGCAACTGTACTATATTCACTTCTAACTAAATGGTTATAGGAGATTCTAAGTATATAGTTGGTTCTTGCATGCTAAATTCTCTGCCATGAACATGAAGTTTTGCCGAGATAGATTCATTAGCTAACTCTAACAAACGTTTGCGAAATTCCGAAATAAACCAGAAATTAATACACCGAAGCTGACAGCTATAGATAAGTCAGAAAAAAATTCAATAATTTGTAAAATCCTGTATATTGTTGAATTATATTGAGACAAACCCCCAGAAGAATTAATGTTGCTACTGTCTCCATAATCTGCACATCTGTATTGCGAATAACGTAAGGAGTTTGATGCCAAAAAATTAAACACCAAAAAATGTTAAGTAATGTTAAGTAAGGTTAAGTAATGAAATTTCAGCAGAGTCATCTTTGCAAAACTAGGCGAGGTCTGGATTTGAGCTATTTGAATATTGTTTGGTAAAAAATCTGGAAATTTAAATATTCAGGCTGTAGCTGAATATATCAATATGTTGTGATTGCTCCCTGAACAATGGACTTTGAAACAGCATTCAAAATATTAGATGCAGCAGTTGTCACCCAGACAAAAAGACATCTGAAAGATATTGAAGTCGCCATACTCCGCAGTTCTTGGCAAGGGAAGAAGTATGACGAGATTGCCCAAACGCATGGCTACACTACGGAATACTTACAGCACGATGTCGGACCGAAGCTATGGCAGATGCTATCAGAAGCATTTGGGGAAAAGGTCAGTAAAAAGAATTTTCAAGCAGCACTAGAGCGACAGCGGCTTTCACGTACTGGGGCTTCAGCAAAACAGTTAGAGGCAATTTTCCAGTCTCACAAACTGATGTCATCTTCACAACTAAAAATGGAGAACATGACATCGAATCACTTAGTTTCCCGAGGAAATCGGGAAGCATTACTAAGTGTAGACGCAAATGAGCGATCGCAACTAAACACAGAAGCAGAATTCCCCGTGGGACAAGTACCTCTAGGTTCTCACTTTTATGTTGAACGCCCGCCCATTGAAGAGCGCTGTTATCAAGAGATTTTGCAGCCCGGTGCTTTAATTCGCATCAAAGCACCTGGACAGATGGGCAAAACTTCGCTCATGGCGAGGATGCTCAATGAAGCCAGAAAGCATGGCTATCAAACAGTATCTTTAAGCTTTCATTTAGCAGATAAAGCTGTTTTCACCAGCTTGGATACATTTTTACGCTGGTTCTGTGAAAGTGTGGGACGGAAACTCAAGCAGCTGCATCACTTAGATGATTATTGGAGCATGTATGGCAGTAAGGATAAAACCACTGCTTATTTTGAAGAGTGTTTGTTAGAAGAAATCGATAGTCCATTAGTAATTAGTTTAGATGGTGTCGATCGCCTTTTTCCCTATCGCGACATTGCCGAAGATTTTTTTAGCCTGTTGCGCGCTTGGTATGAGTATGCTAAGTATGGCGATGGCAGTAGCGAACTCTGGAAAAAGCTCCGGCTAGTTTTGGTACATTCCAAAGAAGTTTATATTCCCCTAAATATTAATCAATCTCCCTTTAATGTTGGGTTGAGCGTTGAATTACAAGAGTTTAGTCTCGAACAAGTCCAAATTTTAGTTGCACGTCATCAGGGACTACATTGGACTGATGAGCAAGTGGAAAAACTGATGGACATGGTAGGAGGACATCCTTATTTAGTCCGGCTAGCTCTTTATCACGTTCAACAGCAAGACAGCACACTTGAGCAATTGTTACAAACAGCCCCAACAGAAGCGGGAATTTACAGCGACCATCTCCGAGGACATTTGTGTAATCTCGAACGTCATCCCAATTTAGCTGCAGCTTTTAGTCAAGTTGTCAACAGTTTAGCACCAATAGAAATAGACTCAGAGTCAGCGTTTAAATTAAACAGTATGGGTCTAGTGGTGTATTGTAATGAAAATAAGGTAATGCCACGTTGCGATTTGTATCGCCAATATTTTCAAAATCGGCTCAGTTAGTTATGGGGCATGGGGCATTGGGCATTGGGCATTGAGTATGAGTACTCCGATATAACAAATGAGTACTCCGATATAACAAATGAGTACCCCGATATAACAAATGGGTACTCCGATATAACAAATGAGTACTCCGATATAACAAATGGGTACTCCGATATAACAAATGAGTACTCCGATATAACAAATGGGTACTCCGATATAACAAATCAGTACTCCGATATAACAAATGGGTACTCCGATATAACAAATGGGTACTCCGATATAACAAATGAGTACCCCGATATAACAAATCAGTATCCCCAAACAGCAATTGAAGCAACAAAGCAGAATTAGCAAAAAACTCAATCACCAATGCCCAATGCCCCATGCCCCATGCCCAATGCCCAATGCCCAATGCCCATTGACAAATGACAAATGACAAATGACAAATGACAAATGACATCGGCTTATAAATATCAAGTCGGAGGGAGTCTACAAATTGATGCTCCAAGCTATGTGCAGCGCCAAGCTGATAAAGATTTTTATGCGGCGCTCAAGGCTGGGGAATTTTGCTATGTTTTTAATTCGCGACAGATGGGTAAGTCTAGTCTGCGAGTGCAAACAATGCGTAAGCTGCAAGCAGAAGGTTTTGCCTGTGGTGTGATTGATATTACAGCAATTAGTAGCCAAGATATCACCCCATCTGAGTGGTATCTGGGGGTACTGCGGAGGTTGGCGCGGAGTTTTATCCCCAAATTCAAAGTCCTGAGTTGGTGGAGCGATCGCTCTGGTTTATCTCCAGTGCAGTGCTTGAGTGAGTTTATTGAGTCAGTGCTGCTAGTAGAAGTCTCGCAAAATATTGTGATTTTTGTAGACGAAATCGATAGTATTCTCAAATTAAACTTCAAAGATGATTTTTTAGCTTTGATTCGCGCTTGCTATAACAAACGCGCCGATCATTCAGCTTACCAACGTCTGACTTTTGCACTCTTGGGCGTGACTACTCCCTACGATTTGATTGCAGACAAACACCGGAAACCTTTTAACATCGGTCGGGCAATTGAACTCAACGGCTTTCAATACCATGAAGCTCAACCATTGGCTGAAGGATTAGCGGGTAAATTCCTTAACCCGCAGATAGTGTTGCAAGAAATCTTAGCTTGGAGTGGTGGTCAACCTTTTCTGACTCAGAAGCTTTGTCAGTTAGCGATCGCTTTTGACTCTCCCATTCCCCAAAATGGTGAAGCTAATTATATTGCAAATTTGGTACATAGTCAAGTAATTGAAAACTGGGAATCCCAAGATGAACCGGCGCATCTGAGAACAATTCGCGATCGCCTTTTTTACCAGGGCGTTGATGAAAATGGGATTGTGAGCCATAAACAGCGCCCAAGGAAATTATTAAAGCTTTATCAGCAAATTTTACACAAAGGTCAAATTACAGCAAATAACAGTCCTGAGCAAATGGAATTACGGCTCTCAGGATTGGTAGTTAAGCAGCAGGGTGTGTTAACAGTTTATAATCGCATATATGCTGCTGTCTTTAATGAAAATTGGCTAGATAAAGCATTATCGAGCTTACCGCGTCAAAAATTGACTAGTCAGCGCCGGGTTTCAATGGTGCTGACTTTAGCTGCGATCGCCACAACCTTGGTTATGGGGGTGCGGTATCTAGGACTACTACAGCCATTGGAGCTAAAAGCCTTCGACCAATTGCTGCGGTTGCGCCCAAGCGAACAACCAGATCCCAGGCTGTTAGTAGTGACAATCAATGAGGATGATTTTCAGCTTCCAGAACAGGAGCAGCGAAAAGGCTCGCTTTCGGATCGCGCACTCGCTTTACTTGTGGAGAAATTAGAGCAGTTCCAACCACGAGCCATTGGCTTAGATATTTATCGTGATTTCCCTGTAGATTCCAGCGAAGCATCTCTAGCCACTTGGATGGGACGCAACAAAAACTTCATTGCTATTTGCAAAGCCAGCGACCCCCAGATTAACGAACCAGGTGTTTCACCTCCGCCGGAAATTCCTTTAGAACGTCAAGGGTTTAGCGATTTTGTCAAAGACACAGATCGTATTCTCCGTCGCCATTTAATTGCGATCGCACTCAAAAACTCATCCCCTTGTACTACCCCCTACGCTTTGAGCGCCCAATTAGCATTTCGTTATCTAGATGCAGAGGGGATTTCTGTCAAGTACAACAACAACAAAGAGTTACAAATTGGCAAAGTCGTATTTAATCGCTTGAAAAAGCATATGGGTGCTTATCAGCAACTGGATGACTGGGGTTATCAAATATTGCTGAATTACCGTTCCTTTCACTCACCCTCAAAGGCTATAGAGCAAATCAGCCTCAAAGATGCACTCAAGGGTGCGATCGCTCCCCATCAAGTGAAGAATCGCATCGTACTCATCGGCATTACTAACCAAAGTGCTGGTGATTATTTTCCCACACCTTACACTACTCACCAACAGCCAGAAATGCCAGGAGTGATTGTTCATGCGCAAATGGTGAGTCAAATTCTCAGTGCAGTTTTAGATGGGCGAACCCTGTTGTGGGTTTGGCCTAGTTGGGGTGAGGTTTTGTGGATCTTTTTCTGGTCTGTTTCTGGAGGAATAGTAGCATGGCGCATTCGTAATTTCTGGCTTTTAGGATTCGTGGGAATTGCTGTAATTGTAGTTATCTCTGCAATCAGCTTTGTTATGCTCCTGAAAGGTATTTGGATACCGCTAATTCCATCTGTACTAACATTGGTAGTTACAGGCACTAGCGTAGTAGTATTAATTTGTAATTTAGAAAGCCATATAGAAAAGGATAATTCCGAAATTATGTCTCATGATTTTGATGATCTAAATAGCCTTCATTAAGTAGCCATCATGAATTGCATACACCAAAACGCATGAAAAAATTTCTCATTCCCCTCCTCGCTTGCGGGGAGGGGTTAGGGGTGGGGTTCTTCGGATTTAGTAATTAATCAAGCGGACATGATATTACTCCTGAAGTCAACTTATTTTTTGCACGGCTTATACTAATTCTCCAAAAAAAGGCTAAGGATTCAAACCGGAAAACTTAGATTAAATATGACTTTATTAATTACGAATTATGAATTACGAATTACGAATTACTAACGCCTGCTTTCTCGCTTTAATATCGCTTAGCTTAACCCTACTACCAACACAGCCCGTAAAATCTCAGATTCCCGGAACGGAGATTTTTAACGTACCTCCACCACCTCCTGATATTAACGCACCCACCAATCGCACAGCAGGAGGAAAACGCGGCTGCTCGGTCATGACAAACCAATCCAACGAAAAGCAACTGACAGCGTTGGTTCCGGTTTATGGATCTCCAAAAGCGCAACTAGTCTTTGGATTAACGGCTAGCCCTAATCCAACTTTCTGGTTTTATGTTCCTTATGTAACCACAGCTAACGCAGAGTTATCTCTAGAGAATGAAGCGGGACAAACTTTATATAAAAGACCTGTTTCACTCTCTGGAAAACCAGGAATTGTCAGCGTTTCTCTACCATCAACAGCTTTCTCATTAGAAATTGGTAAGCGTTATCATTGGTATTTTGATGTTTACTGCGATCCACAACAACCACCTGTTTTTGTTGATGGTTGGATCAAAAGAGTTGAACTCAACGCCACTGTGAAAAATCAGTTAGAAAAAGCAACGCTAAAGCAACGCGCCACTCTTTATGCCACTAATAGTATTTGGTACGATTACTTGAGTGCTTCAGCTGAACTTCACCGCCTAGAGCCAAAACAAAATGATTGGGCTAAGATATTGCAATCTGTTGGTTTGAATGACATTGCTTCAGAACCGATAGTAGATTGTTGCCGATAATAACCAATTACCCACCATTTTTCCCCTTGGGAATGGTATCTTTATTTATCTGTTTCTTTGTTAGCTCTGCCAAATTCTCTTAATCTCTTATTTCTTAGCGCATATCGCAAGCGTTGCGAAGTGCGGCTATAAGCCGCACTTCGCAACATCAGCTTAGAATCCCCTGTGATTCCATCCAGGGGAGAAGTCAAGCAGGGTTGAATTGAGATCTGCGTTGTAGTAGTTGAATAATCGCAGCCTTTTCCAAAATCCCTACTAGTACGCCGTTTTCGCCAATCACATTCAACGCAGATAGCTGTTGTTGTTCTAGTAGCTGAACTACTTCTACTAATGGCTTGTCAGATTCGACTGTGGTAGATTCTGCAATCGGTCGCATTACTTGTTTGATTTGAGTTTCTGACCACTCGCCTGTGGGGATGGTGCGCAAATCATAAGATGCGATCGCACCTACTAATTGTCCTGCATCGTCAGTCACTAAGAAGCGCTCCCAGCTTTCTCCACTCAAGATGCGCTGATCGGCGAACTCTCTCAAGGTGAGATGAAGAGAAACAATCGGGCTATTGGGCGTAACCACATCCGCTGCTGTTAAACCTGTCAGTTTTTCCTGAACTTTGGCAAATTGCGCCGCATTCCCGGCATTTTGCAACAGAAAGAACCCGACTAACAAGTTCCAGATGTTAGCAAAGCTGCCAAATAATAGTAAAGGAATTAAACCAGTGGCGATCGCCACCCAACCAAATATCTGACCCACGCGGCTAGCAAATGTCACACCTTTATAAGGATTGCCTGTAATCTTCCAAACTAAAGCTTTCAGTATATTTCCCCCGTCCAAAGGCAAGCCAGGAATCAGGTTAAACAGTGCTAGGGCTAGGTTAACAGCAGCCAGAACACCAAGAATTGCGGCTAATGGCCCTGTGGCGGCGGTAGCATAACCAATGCCTGTGGTGAGACCGCATATCAGTAGACTAACTAACGGCCCTGCGATCGCTACCCAAAAAGCTTCACCAGGAGTTTTCGATTCTTTTTCTAAACTTGCTAAACCACCAAATATAAATAATGTGATTGATTTAACATCAATTCCTTGACGAAGCGCAACGAAGCTATGTCCTAATTCGTGGGCGACGACAGAGGCAAATAACAACAGCGCTGTCATCAATCCTAGTACCAAAGCTAGCCCCCCAGATAATTGGGGAAATTGTCCCATCAGTCCGCTGCTATAAGTCCAAGTGACTAAACCTAGCACTAAAAACCACGACGGATGGATATAGAAGGGAATCCCAAAGAGATTACCAACGCGTATTGTGCCATTCATGTCGTTCACCTTTGATTTCAGCATCTAGAGGTTTGCTTTCCTCTTGATGTTTCTAGTGTAACGAAATGTAAACAAAGATTAATCTTTCTTGCAGTAGGGGTGTCCGTCCTTTAAGGTGCGGTTATTTGGATGTAGATGTTTTTACATCTGCTGGCAAAGCGTAAAAACCCAAGTGATTGCCAACTGGACGTTCCCGCATCGGTAATTTGGTATGAACAGGAGCATTTAATACCTTTGCGTTATTAGCCTTTCCCATCACTAAGGTGACGGAACCGCCACCATCTAGGTTGAGTGCGGTATCAGCACCTAAATCTATAGCAGTTTTCGTTAACTCAGCCAGAGTCAGTCCGTCGCTATATAAAGGTTGTTTACCATCGACAGCAATTAGCCAAAGTTTATTACCCTCCCGATTGATTGCTGCTGCTAACCGGGGATAGGGTTTATTCTCAGAAATTCGAGAACTAACAGGCTTACCATCAACCACTAACATTTCTTGACCGGCAATTCCCTGAAATGTATCTTGAGGACATTTGCCAGCAGCGAAGATTTGGGCAATATTATTTTTAGCAAAGCAGATCACAGCCTTATCTGATAGTGCTTTAGTATAGCGCCGTCCATTAGAGATCGATTCTCCTTGAGGATTGGAAGGATCTCCACTATGGGGATAGTAATCCCAAGGTGATTTTTCCTTAAAATGATGAAAGTAGCTACCATTGACAGCCAATTGCAGCTTAAATTCACGCAGAAATTCAGAAGTAGTGCGGGCGAAAGTTTTTCTACCTTTACCGGTGTTTGGTGGAGTTACCAAAGGTTTGATTCCCGGTGCGGTTAAATCAACAGTGACGATATGCATCGTTACAGGACGCGGTTGGGAAATAGCACGACGTTGATAAACAATACCCTTAAACAATACTTGCTGTTGATCAGTCCGGGATGGACGTAACAAACACAACCAGCCGTAGAAGAGTGCGGGTGATAACAATAGACTGAAAACAGCCGCGATTAAAAATCGGCGGATGTAAACTCGGTAGGGATGTGGCATAAATTCATTGCGTAAAGTCAACTGATTTTTCATGCACCCCTATGTAATTATGACAAATGCCCAATCACCCATGCAGCCCTGGAAGTGCGATCGCCACTTTGCCGCAGATAATAAAAATTTTCTCAAAAACCCAAAAGTAAGAAATTCCCGTCTCGAATTTCTTACTTGGGCTGCAACAATCAAGGTAGCTCAATGCTTACCGGAGCCATTATCGCGCAGCTTTCTTGCTCAGCACTGGCTTTTAAGAAAATGCGATCGCTTTTTTAGGGACTTCCAGAAAATAAATTATGCCAAATTGTAGGGGCGGGGTAACCCATACGTGTCAACTTAACGTGAAACCCTTGCCAAGATGTGATTTGATACAAAATCACGTACCACCAAGATCCGCGCTACCCCACCCCAGTTTTGCTGACGCAAAACTTCCCCTCCCCTTGCCAAGGGGAGGGGATTAAGGGGTGGGGTAAAACGCCTGTGGGATAAGCCTTTTAGCTTAAGTTGACACCAATGGGGGTAACCCCGCCCCTACGAGTTGCGGGTTTGGTAGGTTAATGATTGGAATATTTTTTTATTTGGAAGTCCCTTAGGCGCGATCGCTAAAATGGATATGCATCTTATGGCACTTTTAGGATGCCCTAAAATCGGCTTGAAATCACTGGCTAATAGGGGTAGTGTGTAGCTGCAATCAGGGGCAAGATGAATGAACTGAGAAGAGTTTGAGGTTTTGATTATACGTAATGGCTCAATTGTGTAATCGTAGAAAGAACATTCGGGTGGTTTAACCACTACCTTTGTCTTAGCAAGGATTATGAGCGTCTACCAGAAATGAGTGAAGCAGCCATATATGCTGTCATGACTCGTATCATGTTGCGTCGTCTTGTCTCCTAAAGATTTACTTCATAAATAGTCTTTAATTTCACTATTTATTACTTGTTTAATCCGGAAACTGACAGAAGAGGGCTAATTGGGAGGGGCGGAAGATAATACTTCCCCTCGACCTAACTGATACTCGAAGAGGGATACACCACTTCAGTTTGATATTCAGCCAAAATGCTATCAATCCAAAGTTTTGCGCGATCGCTCAATTGAAAGTCATCCGTCATTACCCGATCGCGGACAATAATCCTGACAATATCACCCCCACAATAGCGATAGTTTCCTACGCCAGCCACTCGTTGAACTAAGGCTTCTGTTTTACTATTTAAGCTATGGCAACGATGGTCAAAGCGGCTATAGTCAAGATTACCAGCATCATCCATCGACCAAATTCCCGATTGGGGTGCTTTTATAACTTGCTCAATGCTGTCTTTGGTATGCTTAATAATTAGGGAACCCCAACAGTCCTTAGCTAATGAATCAGTTAGCCAAGCTGTATTAAACCCATGAACATCAAGTTCAAATTCAACATCCGCAAATTCCAGCAAATGAAATAGAAACAGGGGGATTTGAGCGGTGGCAAAGGCAGAATGGCTGGTCAAAGGAGTTACCCCGGAGATGCGGGGGTTAATCTCGCTGAGGTAAAGCTGACCTGACTGGCGATCAATAAGATAGTCAAGGTCAAAATAACCTCGGTAGCCGACTTTGCGTAACTGTTCGGCAAACTTAAGGGTATATTCTTGGGCTTGATGACAAATGGCTGGAGTAAACGCCCCTGAAAAAAGTTCATTCCCAGACCAACCACCGCGATCGGGCGTTAATTCTGGAAACCCAATCACTTCCGTTTGCAAGGGAGCAACAATCGTTCCGACTTTGGTAATGCAAGCTTCTTGAGTGGCTGGAGCACAATTGATCCGTTTCATGATTTTAACAACACCACTACTCCTAATCTTGTCTGCATAGTTTTTCCAGTCGGTTTCATTGGCAATAAAAAACGTAGTATGCCCAGAGTCGCCAAATGCGGTCTGAATCACAAGATCCTGACCAAGATTATGGATTCGGGCGAGGTCTAATAAATGAGGATAACTGTCAACGTTTGATAGGCAGTTAGGCACACTGGGAACACCTGCTAGATTGCCAAGACGAACCGTTTCAATTTTGTTATCGAGTTTGTTGCGGAGTTGAGCAGAGGGAAACCAAATCTCAATTTGATGTCGTTCGCATAAAGCTTCAGTTTCTTCGTCAAACATTAGAAATAGAGCGACCGATTGACTGCCAAACTGTTTGATATAGTCAATTACCTCTGGATGCCGGAGCAGGTAGTTATTATAGTCAACAACGTCCAGTGGTCCTTCTTGAAGATTGTGAATGTTTTCAAAAGGAGAGTCGTGCATTAATGAGGGCGTGAAATGATGGGGACATCGTTTATCCCAACAATCACGATAAGTAATACTGCTAAAATTTTTCACCCATTCATCCATGCCCAATAGATTAAAGTTGGTTGGACTTATGAAAAATAGAGGACGTTCATTAGCAAGTAAGAATCGGCGAATATCTGCAATGCTTTGTAGTTTCAGTGTTGATTGTGTCATAAATCGTTTCTAGTGAGGTTGGGCAGAATAATTCCAGCGACAATGAGTAACGAACCGATCCATTGATAATTAACAATATCCTCTTTGAGAAAGAAATAAGCGGCTATGAGTGCAAAGACTGGCTCAAAGGAGGAAAACAACGAAGCATAGGCAACCCCAATCTTTTCAATAGCTAGATAAAAGCAAATTCCACTCATTGCAGTAGGAACTAGACCTAAGCTGAACCCAACTACTAATTGATTGGCGTTCCAGCTTAATAAATTGGCTACACGACCGTTGAAGCCAAATAAGATTGCCATGAATAAAAAAGTGTAAAAAAGTGAACTGAGAGGATTAATTTCTCTCAACGATTTTTCCACTACAATCCAAGAAAAAGCAGAAATAATGAGAGTAGCAATAGCTAAACCAATACCCAAAATATTTAGTTGGCGGCTAAACGCATCGAAAAAGATAAAGGATGAGCCGACAATGACTAAAACCAATGCCGCAATAAACAAATGAGAAATTCTCTTTTTAAGCAATAAAATTGAGAATAAGCTAATCAAAACTGGATTTAGATAAACAATGAGGACAGTAGTTGAGACAGGAAGATACTTCAGCGATTGATAAAAAAGTAGGCTTTGAATAAAAAATAGGCTGCTAACTATAATGATTTTCCAGAAGGCTGACCTTTTAATTCGTAGAAAACTGGGGTTTTTCCAAATCGAAAAAATAAATACACAGATGGTAGCAACAACATAGCGAACTAGAAGAATATCCATCACCTGCATATTATTGCTGTAAGCGAGTTTGATCAGGATTGCAACCGTTCCATAGGCAACGGACGAAAGCAATGTTAACAATAAACCATGTATCAGATTGGCATTTAATCGAATGGTCAAAATATTTACTCCTGCTAATAACAAGTCATAATTTCTTCAATATCTTTGGTAATTAACTCAATCATGTCAAACGTCCAGTTTTGTTTCACAACTAAACGCAATACTTGGATCGTATTTGTTGTCAGGGGTAGGGCATAACTTGGTACAACCCAATGCCGTTCCCGCAATTTTTGAGAGAGTTCCACCGCAAATGTTGGATGGGCATAGGGATGCTTAAGACGAAGCACTAAAATTGGCAAGTAATTGGAATCACTAACAGTCTCGAAATAGCCTGTTGCCAGTAGCTTAGATTCCAGAGCTTGAGCCTTTTCCAAGGTTTCCAAAACAATCTGGCGATAGCCCGCCTTCCCTAAGCGGAGAAAGTTGTAGTACTGTAACAGCACCATCGCACTGGGACGTGAAAAATTCAGCCCATAGTTGGATAAAACATTACCCATATAAGACACATCAAAAACCAACTCCTCTGGTAGTACTGAGCGATCGCGAAACAACAGCGTACCCATGCCAGGGTAAACCAAACCAAACTTATGATTCGAGACATTGATCGATTTCACTTGTTCAAGGCGAAAATCCCACTGTAATTCGGGATGGGCGAAGGGTGTTATAAACCCACCAATAGCAGCATCCACATGGATGGGAATATCCCATCCCCGCTCTTGTTTAACGCTAAGGAGCAGGTCATTAATATTGGCAATTTCATCGAGTTGTGCCGTGTAGGTATTGCCTAAAACACAACTGACGGCAATGGTGTTTTCATCGATTTCTTTGGCAACCTGATCAGCAGTGAGAATGCACTGGTTCGTTTCTACGGGAATAACACGGCTGGGAACATCAAAATAGAGTGAAAATTTTTCCCAACAAACATGGACATTATTGCCCATCACAATATTAGGGCGGTCACTGGGCTGACGTGTCTGCTCACGCTGTCTACGCCAGGTAAATTTATGTGCCAGCAGCCCTAGCATGATGGCTTCGGATGAACCAACCGTTGCCGTACCAATCAGTTCGCATTTATCAGGAGCGTTGAACAGTTCCCCTATATGGCCAATCACTTGTTGATGGATTTCTTCAAGAATGGGATAGGCGAATTGGTCAATAAAGTTTTGACCAACCACCTGTTGCAGCAATGCTTCGGCTGAGTTCGCGAAATAAACTGGAGTTTGAGTGAAATCATGCCAAAAATAACCAACACACAAGGCAAAGTCTACCTAGTAGGTGGGGTGTTAGTACCATTGGAACAGAAAACCGGGATAAGCGTTATTACATGAATAATACAATTTTGTTTCAACGCTGAAACCCTTGTTTTCTCGTTAAGCAGCTACCTGGTGACTTGAAAAATCAGCTACTACAACCATAAATAAAAGCCTTACTACATAAGGATTTTAAGCTTAACCCGGTTCTCTGTTCTAATGATTCTCATACCCCAATGAGCGCTATTCGTCACATCAATATATATAGTCATTGCGTTACACAATTGGGCTATTATGTGTAATCAGAGCCTCAAAGCCTTCCCACTTCATTCATCTCCCACACGCGATCTCCGTCCCTAGGAGAAAAAGCCAATACCGCGCAAGGAAGTTGAACAGCATTGCTTCACCAAAAGCCCACCTGTAGGAAGGAAGCTTTACGGTGTTTACACACAGGCTTTCTTACTTTTTTCTTTCCGAGAATGAATAAAAAGATTTTATGAATTTTTGCTACGCTGCGAGATCCTCGAGACATACACGAAAACGAGGATCGGCGCAAGAGCAACCCCTAAAAAACTATGTGGTCAAGCAATAGTGTGGAAAACCGCCCTTGAGGATAGAGTTTGAAAAATTCCTACCTCCGGCACTAGCTAGATTTGTTAATCTAGGAATAATAAAAGTAGTACTAATGGTGCTGGCGTAGCTGGGCAACTGCTACCAAGCAGTAAATTGTTATTCAAACTGATACTCAGAGTAAGAATTATGACAGCATTTGAACCAAACAGTATCCGTTCTTATAGCCAAGAAGATGTACAGCAAATTCTTCAGTTGGCGATCGCTAGTCATGCTGAAAATACAGACAGAGAATTTTCTTACAATGAGTTGTTAGAAATCGCAGCTGAGTTAGAAATACCTCCAGATTCCTTAAAACTAGCAGAACGCGAGTGGCAGGTGCAACAGAGCGAAGTGCAAAGAAGGCAGGTTTTTCAGCTTTACCGCCGAGATAGATTTAAGAAACGGTTCGGCAAGTACGCGATTATTAATGTTTTCTTCATCTTAGTGGATTTACTTAGTGGTGGCGGTCTTTCTTGGTCGCGGTATATTTTGCTATTTTGTGCTTTTCTCGTAGGGCTGGATATCTGGAATACCTTCCAAACTAAAGGTGAAGAATACGAAAAAGCTTTCCAGAACTGGAATCGCAAGCATCAGATTAAACAAACTATCAATTCAGTTGTCAATAGATGGTTTAAAGCATTGCAGATTTAGACACCCTTCTAGGCTGCGGGCATTTGTTTATACTCGGCTGACTCTACCAACTCACAAGTAACTCCCAAAGCGGCGGTAAACTTTTGTTCAACAGCCTCTAATTCTTCTAAAGGAATGGCTTTCCACTGTTCTCGTGTTGCCCAACGAATGACAAATATAATTTCTGTAGAGTCGAGAGGATTGATCCAAACTTCTTTACCAATAAAACCAGGATACTCAGCCAGTGCTGTTGTCCAAATTTCTGCATCCTTGAGGAGAAAAGTTTCCCGAATCTCAGTAGCAATTTTAAACTTCAGTAATTCTATAACCACACCAAGCCATTCCTTGTACTTGCGAATTTGCCAAAATAGAGTTGTAGGCTAGAATAGCTACGCTTTTAGCATAGCTTGATTGCATACGCTCCAGAGCAAGGGTAGGCTGGTGGGAAATAACTTAAGAGGAAGGGAGTATGGATAATAACAATTGGATGCAGCAATTATTAATGCTTGGTATTGGCACAACGTCTTTAGTAGCAGACAAACTGCGACAAGTTAGTGATGAACTAGTTAAGGATGGTAAGCTCAATCCTGAGCAAGCAAAAGCTGTGATGGATGATATTGTACAGCAGTTGCGATCGGAACAGGGAACTTGGGAAGCGCAAATGCAACGGCAAATGCGCAATATGATGCAAGATTTAGGTGTTGCTCGTCAGTCAGAGGTGGACGAACTACGGGGTAGAATTGACCGTTTAGAGCGTCAAGTGCGCGATTTAGAAAATAAGCTTTGGCGCTAGGACATCCTTTGTGATTTAAACTAATTGTGTCCTGTTGGTCATGCTGTGACAAACTACCTAAGTAGGGAGGCTTAATTTTGAAAGCAATTTTACTCAGCGTTGGGTTAATGCTGGTATGTGTTGTCGTATTAGTGATAGCGCAAGTTGGCAGTAAACAGGACTCTGCCATTGCTGCTAATCTCACCGAAACTACACCAGCACCCACTACTATTACTGAAAACAATACTTTGATTGCGAGCAACACTATGTCTGATGCCAATACCGTAACTACCCCCTCTGGACTGAAATATGTTGAGATAAATGAGGGGACTGGGGAGACTCCTCAACGTGGACAAACGGTCAAGGTTCACTATACTGGTACTCTGGAAGATGGTAAAAAGTTTGATAGTTCACGCGATCGCGGCCAACCTTTTAGCTTTAAACTCGGCGTGGGACAAGTAATCAAAGGTTGGGACGAAGGACTTAGTACAATGAAAGTCGGTGGTCGTCGTCAGTTAATTATTCCGCCAGAATTAGGTTATGGCGCTCGTGGTGCTGGTGGCGTAATTCCACCTAACGCTACCCTAAACTTTGATGTGGAATTGCTAGGTATTCAATAAGAACTGAGATTTTCCACTATTAACTCAAATCTCGTCAAATCTGTACAGATATCTTCATCTTGTGCAGATTTTTAGTTTTAGCAGTTTTCATTGATTGAAAGCCCCTAACCCCTAGCCCCTAACGCCTAACCCCTAGCCCCTATTTTCAAGTTATTTCATGAAAAATTTATATATTTTTGCTCTTTTTTTATAAAGAATTTATTTAATATCAGTTTTTCTACTTAAATATTGATTACATTAATACCTGTAAATAACACTTAAAGTCACAAAAGCTAAGTATATTTATTCGCATTCATTGGCGAGTTAAAAGAAAAATGACATTAGCAACCAGACTATTGCAATGAACATTACTCACCTGAAATCAGCCAAATTGTTCAAAACCGAACCATTTTGGCTCTTAAGTATTGCCGCTGGACTACAGGCAATTTATCTTACCTTGGTTTGGAAAGCTGATGATGTCGGCCATTTAGGCATGAGCATTCTGTTTTTGTTCGCTATCAGCTCCATATTGTGGGATAAACGCCATACATTGAAGTTTGAAAGTGATGTTTTCTCCAGCATCGTAGGTTGGCTGATTATTAGTTGGGTATTATGGCAGAGTGCTACCCATATTTCCGAATATGCCCTGCGTGTTTTATCCTTCTCTGCTGCTGTTGGTGTGAGCTTGCTGGCTTCTGGTTTTAAGGGCTTAAAGCAATATTGGGAAGCATTGACTATTCTATTTTTCCTCGAAATACCCAGTGTACTGGCCGAGTTATTTTTGGATATTTCACCTTTAAGTGCTAAATTTGCTAGTCTTCTGTTATGGTACTTAGGCTTTGATGTCACGCTTAATGGTGTTAATATTTATCTGCCTACTGGTAGCGTCAAGGTAGTTCCTGGCTGTTCTGGCTTAGACACGATCAACTATCTATTAGGTATATCAGTTATTGCTCTCATCATGTTCCCCATCGCTAAGAATAAGCGGTTTTTTGTAGCGCTTTTTGCTATGTTCTTAGGTTTTGCTCTCAATGGAGTCAGGATTGCCATACTAGCAGTGATGGTAGGAACAAACGAAGCTGCTTTTCATAGCTGGCATGGAGGAAATGCCTCTTATTCCTTTGGTGTTTTGGCTATCGTGATATTTGGATTAGTTTACATGTTGCTGCTGAAGCAAGAAGAGCGGCAAATTCAGAATAAAGAACAATCTTGATATTGATCCATTTTAGCGGCAACAAAAACAAGCCCCACATCCAAAGAAAAGGCGGTGTGGGACTGAAACTCTGACATGCATCAGGTAAATCTAAAATCCACGCATCCAAAATTCTTTCACCTGTGAACAACCGATGTCAGTATTTGGTCAATAGCTGCTAATACATCCCCATTTAGCTGAACACCCGATGCAGCAGCATTATCAAAAATTTGTTCTGGACGGCTAGCACCGATAATTGCTGAAGACACACGCTCATCTGGCAGCACCCAACTTAGAGCTAACTGTGGCATACTCAACTTTAAGTCTTGGGCTATGGGTTTGAGTTTCTGTACTGCGGTGATTGTGCGATCGCTAAATAGATTCTCCATCATATACCAATTCATTTTTTCATTAGCTGCACGGGAATCTGGCGGTGGTGTCTGTCCTGGCTGGTATTTACCCGTAAGTACACCTTGAGCCAATGGCGACCACACAATCTGACCGATACCATTAGCTGCACACAAGGGAAAAACTTCTGCTTCCGGTTTGCGCCACAGCAGAGAATACTTATCGGGGGTAAGTAGTTAGCCCAATCTCTAGAGATCAGGACTTACGCAACTGGCACAGGCGATCGCTAATTACTGGTACCTTAGTACTATATAACTGACGCAACTGGCATAGGTGATCGCTTTAGAGGTAATGGATAGTTTATTTTGGGATGCACCAGAAGTAGTGCGCTTTGGTGTAACAGAAAACCTCTACGGTAGTGAAGAGATTCGCAATTTTCGCGCCTCTCGACCAAACCCAAAAATTGAGCGCGAAATTTCTAATCTTAAAGTTGTGACCTTTGGCAAGGAGACAGCAACTGTTACTCTAGAATTTCGCCGCATTATCAATAATGTAGAGCGTTTTGGCAGACAAAGCCAGACTTGGTACAGATTTCCTCAAGGATGGAAGGTAGTTTGTGCTCATGTTTCTTTGTTACCAGTATGACTAATATGACCGAATTCGTACCGAACCATAAATAGGTTAAAATGTGGATTCCTTAAATTGGAATATATTAAAGTCTAGATATCTAGTAAAAGATAAATGGCTTGCACATTGATGTTCTCACTTGTAGTAGCCATTTAATTGCAACAGTTTTGCGCGGTTGAAGCTAATTCAATATCGAATTTTTCCATTGTCTTTGAATGCGTAACATTTGAATGTTGTACAGACAATCATCAACGAGTCTTTTATCATGAAAATTTTCTTCAATAATCTGTAAATAATGCTCAATTTGTAAGGCATATAATCGATTAGCTACATATTGGAGTCTTTTACGCATTAAATCTATCCATAGCTCTGTTTCTTGTTGTTCTGTACTCATAAAATATTTCTCTTTCAATCAGCCAATATCTAATATTATTACTAAGCCATATATTAAATAATATACAATGCATCAATCAGGTGTGTAAATATTTTTACTTGAAAATTTGTTAAAGTAGCTCTAATGGCTTTAAACACACCTTGTTTAAGAGCGCTTTTATGTTATTAATATGACTTTCTTATTGGTATTACAATTGCAAATTTTTGTAGGATGGGTAATGACCACCGCCGATGATGACAAATTAAGATATTAGAAATGATATTTTATCTATTTTCAAAATAAAATAGGTCATGAGTAGTAGAGAAAAAACTCCTCCTATATCAAAAGGAATAGTACTATTCCCTAATGTGACGCAGTTAGATTTCACAGGGCCGTATGAGGTTTTTAGCAAATTACCCAATACAAGTTTATACCTGCTAGTGGAAACTCTATAACCCATCAGGAGCGATCGCGGTTTGACGTTTTTACCTGACACCACTTTTGCTCAATCCCCACCCTTGGATGTGTTGTTTGTCCCTGGAGGGCCTGGTATTGATGCCAAACTGGAAGATAGGAATTTTTTCAATTTCCTGAAAATTCAAGGATAAAACGCCCGCTATATGACATCCTTTTGCACGGGTTCTGTGCTGCTAGCTGCGGCTGGGTTACTCCAAGGCTATCGCGCCACTACTCACTGGCTATCCCTGGAGTTATTGGGGTTGTTTGGAGTTTAGGTAGTACCACAGCGAGTTGTGATTGCTCGCGATCGCATTACAGGGGTTGGTGTCACATCAGGAATTGACTTTGCATTAGTGATAGTAGGGGAATTTTTCCCAGAAGCGATGTCTGACGACAAGCCGCTTCTCTTCTCCGAACGAGACGCTGACGCGAACGCGTCTACGCCCAATCAAATCAACTAGGAATAGAATACAATCCCCAGCCTCGCTTTAACAGTGATTCTCCCCACACTGCGCCGGAGGTTTTAAGAACTAAAAACTAAAAAGTAAAAAGATAATCCCCATAAATAAATTGAGGGGATTTTATAAAGACGTATTATTTCTCGTTGCACTTTCCACTCGAAATAAATGTTTTTATTTCGTTTCCTAAATAAATTTAGGTGGCTCACAACCATTTTTATTTGCTGATTTGCCCAATCAAACCATCACAATTCATTTAGTTACAAGATATTTATAACCATACGATAAATCTGTCAAATTCAAGTATTATTTATGATTAACAAATGACCAATGACCAATGACCAATGACAATTAAGAAAAGTAGCAGTTCGGGAAGAGCAGCCAAACTGCTACTAGGAGCAGAAAGAATTAAAATCATCTGTTAATTGGGCGTAAGCGACTTCTTTTGTAGCTAAATAAGTCTTGATCGCTTTTACCAAATCATGCAAAACATCTTTGACATATTCCCAAGTCTGGGCTTAGTTACAACTGTGGGATTCGTGGTGCTAATAGCGATCGCAGTGTCATCCCATCTGATACCAATTCTATGTACTAGTTGGCAATACAGTATTTGGTTGCATTAACCCTTTAAATAGCTGGGATTCCATTGCAACCAGTAACTTTCCAAAGACCTAGCAATTACATCTGCTAATTTACCAAATAAAGCATATAGCAAAATGCTTAATACTACAACATCTGTTTGCATAAATTCTCTAGCGTTCATTGCCATATAGCCAATGCCAGAATCAGCCGCGATGGTTTCAGCAACAATCAGTGTCAACCACATGATACCTAAAGAGAAGCGTACACCCACCAAAATAGAAGACAATGCTCCCGGAAGAATAATTCGCCAAAATAAGCCCCAAGTATTTAAACCATAAACTTTTCCCATTTCAATTAATCCAGCATCTACACTGCGAATACCATGAAAAGTATTTAAATAAATGGGAAACATTACACCCAAAGATACAAGAAATAATCTAGCTTCGTCCCCAATACCAAACCATAAAATTACCAAGGGGATTAATGCTAAGTTAGGAATATTACGTAACATTTGAATAGAAGTATCTAACAATTTCTCAGCCAGGGGAGAAATGCCATTCACTAACCCCAGTATAAAGCCAATACTACCACCAACTAAAAAGCCAGAAATTGCCCTAGCAGCACTAATACCAATATTTTTAAATAATTCACCAGTTTGAGCTAAATGAACAGCAGCACCTACCACACTTAAAGGCGCAGGTAAAATTCGGGTAGGAATTACACCTATAGAAGATAGTAATTGCCAGACAACAATTATCGATAGGGGTACTAACCAGGGAATAAAGGATTGAACTTGGCGATTTTTGAGGAATTGATCCTTTAATTTTTGCTTTTTCATTGTCTGCCTTGATGAAAAACTATTAGAAGTAGAAGAGATAATTTTCATATAAATTCTCCCAAAAAATTTTCAGGTCAAAAAGATCTTTTTTTGGTGAGTGATTAACCGCACTAATTTTGAGAATAATATTTGTAGTCAGCACTTTAGTCTTCTATTCAATCAAAACTGTTGCGGTTATTCACTCACAATCTCAATTACTAAAACGGGCGACTTCCAGCTAAACTTATACGCTTCAATACCCGTCTTTCATTAGGGTCAAATGGTTGTCTGTGGTGCAAAGTAGCTTGATTATCCCAGTAAACAATGTCACCTATAGCCCATTTGTGTTGATAATAAAACCGTGGCTGATTGAGATGTTGGCGCAATTGAGCAATTAATTCTGCTCCTGCTTGCGGTTCTAAGCCAACTACTTCTACTTCTGTGGCGTAATCAAGGTATAAAATCTTTTTACCGCTTTCTGGATGCGTGCGTACCAGAGGATGAGGAAACACAGGGCTAATTAGGGGAATACTCTTATCAAGACGATAATCGGAACGAGGTGCATTCCGATCGCGCAAAAATGGATTGTAAGTAATTAACTGTAAATCTGCTATTCGCTGCTTGGTAGACTCATCTAACGTCTCATAAGCCAAATTCAAATTCAGCCAAGAAGTCTCACCACCTTGGGAAGGAACTTCTAAAGCATAGAGTAGAGAACCACTAGAGGGGTAGGGAGTCCAATGGTGATCGGAATGGAAAGCTAATTCACCTGTACCCGTATAACCACCATCGACGTTAGAAACAGGAATAATCACTGGTGTAACTCCTGTTTCTGAAGCTAAAACCGGGATATCTTCTGGTGGTACAAACAAGGAACCAAAGTAGAACGCAAAGTTCAAAAATTGCTCATCAGTTAGCCGTTGATTCTTGAAAATGAGAATATGGCGATCGCGCAATGCTTGTTTTAGTTGCAAAATTATTTCAGGTGCAACAGCTTGACTCGCATCTAATCCTGTAACAACAGCACCTAAAGGTGCATCTAAGGGAGTTATTTTAACTTCTGTTAACGTTAATGTGGGCATGGTGTTCTTCTTTGTGTTGTGAAAATGGTGAATGAGGAGTGGGGGAAATTTGTAATTGGTCATTGGCAGAAGGATTTTGATACCCTCTTTGTGGGGATATAGAAATTCCCTCTTGTCCCCATCATTCCCCTCATCTTCTAATTACTGCTTGGCCAATACATCTTGAGGTGTAATTTTGGTATATTCTTCAGGTGTCAAAAATCCATCTTTGACATTTACCTTTTTAGGTATGAGTTCCAAAGAAAACCATTTGTCAGCTACTTCTTGTTGTTTGGTAATGATTTTCTCCGTAATTGGTTCCAATGAGAAATCATATTTACCGTGCATAGCTTCTAAGGTTGGGACATCCAATTGCGTCACAGGTGCAAGTAATTCGGCGATTTCTTTTGGATGTTGTTTAGACCAAATTTGGGCTTTTTGTAGTTCGTCCAAAAAGACTTTAATTACTTCGGGATTTTCTTGATAGAATTTGCGGTTTGTGGAGTAAAAATTGTTAGTATCCCGCAATCCATTACCGCCATCTATCAGCACACGACCAACTTTGTTTTGCACATTTCTGGTAACAAATGGTTCCCAAATAAACCAAGCATCTATTTTGCCTTGGCTAAATGCGACATTCGCATCGGGAGGTGGTAGGAAAGCCGACTGGACATCAGATAGTTTCAGCCCTTCTTTTTCTAAAGCTCTCACTAATAGGTAATGACCAATAGATGCTTTTTGAAAACCAACTTTTTTACCTTTCAAATCTTTGACACTTTTAACTGTCGAATTGTTAGGTACTAACAGCGAAACTGCTTTACCATCAGAGGAATTAGCCGCTAAATATACTAAAGGAGTTCCGGCTGCTTGCGCAAAGACGGGGGGAGATTCTGCTGTGGAAGCAATATCTAGACCATTGGCATTTAATGCTTCTAATTGTTGTGGTCCCGCCGCAAACTCAGGCCATTCTAGCTTGTAACCAAGGTCTGCTAATTTTTTTTCTAGCTTACCTTGTTTTTCAAGAACAGCTAGGGCAGTCAGCTGTTTAGAACGTACAATTCTCACTACTTTCTGCCCACTACCAGATGTAGATGTATTAGCTGTGTTAGTAGTTGTATTATTTGTATTAGAAGCAGATGAATCTGCTTGTTTTTGAGGATTTTTATCTGGTGTACTGCAACTGAATAGTGTTGTTGATAACACTAAGCTGTAACCAAGAGCAAATAACGCTGACCGACGAGTAATATGTCCGCGTTTCCCAGATGCTAATTTAGCTTTCAGACCTTCCATTAATTGACTTACCTCTGCCTTAAAAATATTACAAAATACAAACTTAGACAAGACGAAATACCCTCAGCTAATGACTGCGGGTATCTACAAATTTTTTTATCTTGAATTCTAATTTCATAGGGTGTTGTTAAGCTTGAGCGAAATGCACTACAAAAATGTCTTGGATATAGATAGAACTACTTACTATCTAATTTTTGAAAATTAAGTTTGAATAAAATAACTACAGAGCCACAGCTTAGTTTTGATATCAGATTTGAGAAATTAAGGTGGAGTAAGCCACCTTAAGATAGATTCATGAGAGGGTTACTGTGATGGAAAATTGTAATTAAGGAAGCAGAATATGATTAATCTTGGATGAGCCATCTATATTTGGTAAGTATTGTCCGGGTATTTACTGGAAAAATTCAGAGAGGATTTTAGGAAATGGGGGGAAGAAAAATGTTCCGCTTGATGAGAGACGCAATTCTCCTCCCTAATGCCATGTGTGTTGAAGTTGACGAACCACTCAAGATGAAATATTTACCATCTGTGAAAAACTCTGATGGGGTTTTTGGACAGCCGTACCTTTGAAGAAGTCACGATTGAAACTGCTATCTAACTTCAATAGGTGGCTCAAATTTGAGGTAAGGGAAGCGCTGCGTCACTCTCCCGATGAATCGGGATTTACACAACGCTTCTCTGGCGGAGGCAAAGTGACCAATATATTTGTACTGGTAATTACTTAAGGCGATCGCTTTCTTTGTGTCTACAGCGATACATATCACAATTTATACTATCAAAGATGTGAATGACTGTGATTCTTGTAATGCTGGTTCGCGCTCTTGCTGACCCATTACTCGTTGTAAAAGTTTCTCCACAGTCTGAGCTAGTGCAACATCTCCTCTAACTCGTGGACGTGGCAAATTAATCTCTAAATCTAAGCCAATCTGACCGTTTTCAATGAGTAATACTCGGTCTGCTAGTACCACAGCTTCTTCCACATCATGGGTAATTAGTAATGCAGTAAATCCTTGCTCTTGCCATAATTTCTCTAGCAATTGCTGCATTTCAATCCGAGTCAGTGCATCCAACGCGCCCAGAGGCTCATCTAGCAGCAATAAAGCCGGACTACTTGCTAAGGCTCTGGCTAAGGCTACCCGTTGGCGTTGTCCACCAGACAAAACTGAAGGCCATTCGTGGGCCCGATCTTCTAATCCCACAGCACGCAATACTTGCAAAGCTGTTTGTTTTGCATACACTTGCGAGTTAGCACCTAACAAGCCTAACTCCACATTTGTTAGTACCCGTTGCCAAGGTAGTAACCGTGCATCTTGGAACATCATACGGATATCTGGGTTAATCCGATGATGAGAATGCTGATCGTTTAAAAACACACCACCCCCAGTTGGTGCATCTAGTCCAGCAATCAGCCGTAACATTGTACTTTTACCGCAACCACTGCGCCCAACTATGGCGACAAATTCCCCAGGCTTAATCTCCAAATCAATATCCTGCAAAACTGTCTTGTGCCCAAAGGACTTGTTTAGTCCTTGTAGTGTTAAACGCATTCCTCGTACTTCAGATGTCATTCTACAAATCTCCTTTTTTGCTCTCGCATCAGTAAACTGATTAAATGTCTCTATATGGCTAGAGCAGCCTCGTAGTCAAAAAAATACCAGCTAAAATATACCTATATGGTCTTTAGTAACTATATTTCTCATCCGATTCCTACGGTCATGAAGACCAGTTACTTAAGCGAATATCGGGCAAGAATGTCACTATCCTAAGTTGCGGTCTGTTGTAGTAGCTTGAGATTAATGAGATTGCTTCCCTTCACTGCGTTCCCGCCCCTTTTGACAGATACTACCTTTGATTGCAACTTGGTATTAACTACGGCTACAACAAGATTTTCTGCCTGACATTGCTTTTCCTCCCTTAAGTTTCTGTAATCTGAAAACCCTTTCAAGAAGACTCTTACATCAGCTAGCTACCTAGTAATTGTCTAATTGTTGATAAATCATCGCTAAAACTACGGTAACTTTGTCAAGTTTTAGTAGTATATTTCTAGTAGTCTCACATAGGTGGGGCAAAAAGGCAAGTAGATTTTTTATAAAAAAACTTAAAAAATGTGTTGATAGCTACACAATTTAGATATGCTGGATGAAAAAGGCGATCGCGTGATTATCTCTGCCGTGAAAGAATTAAATATCTTGATATATATGAATACCCACAGCTAGACTTACTAAAGTTTCGACTACGGACTCAAAAGGAAAGTAGAGATTTTTAGTAAGCATAAAGAGTCATCTTTGAGAAGATTCACATCAAAAAATTAACCCTACCTTCTTAGTATTGAAAGTAGGGACAATCCTCAAAATAGATTTAGCAAATAAAACTAGGTATCCTAGAAAAAATTAACGCAGTTCAAACCCCAAATTATTCAAAGCTTCCCGCAAGCGATCGCGCCCTGATATAGACTGAGCAAAAGCCACCCGTTTAGCAGAATGTTCTGTCCAATCACCAGGGACATTCATGTTTTGAGACTGGTAAAAAGCTTGCATTGCTTGGTTATAAACAGCGATATCTTCTTCTTGTTCTGCGAGTTTGTACGTTTCCCGATGTAGCACCGCCGTCTGGGGTAAGCGTGGTTTAATTGCTGTTTCCACAGTACCATTAGCATAACCGACACACAAACCAAAAACAGCAAATACCTGTTTTGGTAAACCTAAAACCTCCGCCACTTCTTCTGGTTTGTTACGCAACGCACCAATATACACCGTTCCCAAACCCAGCGACTCCGCCGCTACTACAGCATTTTGCGCCGCTAACGCTGCATCAATCGCCGCAGTCAAAAACATTTCCAGATAATCTAAGCCTTCATGGGGTAATCCCCGACTTTCAGCAATGTATGCGAGTCTCGCTAAATCTGCCAACCAGACAAGAAATAACGGAGACTGGCGAATATGGGCTTGATTATTAGCTAGTTGCGATAACTTTTCCTTGCGGTTTGGATCTTCTATAGCCACTACACTCCAAGTTTGGAGATTTGAGGATGTAGATGCTGATTGTGCTGCTGCTACTAAAGTTTCTAAGGTTCCTGACGGTAAAGCGTCCGGTAAGTAAGCCCGAATTGAACGGTGAGATAACAGAGAACCGATCAAGTCATTTCCAGGTAAATCTGTATTGACTGGGCTAGCGCCATAACGATGATTAAGCAACTCGGTAAAATTAGGCATGTGAAGAATAAAGAATGAAGGATAAAATTCAAGACCCTACATAAGTTTCTCTAACTTGGAATCAAGACGTTAAAAACTTCATCCCAGGGAGAATGGCTATATAGGAATCCTATAGTACGCGCCTATTGATAATTGATTGAGGATTGCGATAGTTTTTTTTCCAAAGTGATTTTTTCTCCTTCGTAAGCAAGAGCCTGATCGCCTGCTTCTGCAAATGTTTGGGCAAGTTCAATCAGCTTTTGTCGTTCTTGTTCATTGGCAATCCCATTTGGCGGAGGCATCCGTTTTTCTTGGATTTGGCGGACTGTTTCGTGTCGTAAGGTGAGTGCCTGATTGGGATAATTCAGGATTAATAAGGGATTCTGCTTACTGGTGTTGTCAGGACTATGACAAGCAAGACAAGAATGCGATCGCAGCTTGTCCTCGAATGCCCGATAAGCAGCATCAACTTTGGCTATGTGTGGGTTGGATGATGAAAATAAACGGGTATATAGTGTTACATAAGGCTGCTGTTTGCCACTAGCATCAGTCCAAACCCACTTACCGTCCCATGCATGATCTACCTTTGGACGTTTTGGATCAACGACAGCTGAACGCAGTGCCCCTTTGAGTTTTTTCTGTTCCAGAAAGAAAAGTAATTCTGTAGTTTGTTGGTAAGAATCCCACTTTTTTGATGAGTGCCAAAACGGATAAGGAAAATCTCCTATATCTAACTGATTGCGGAACTGAGTAGGGAGGTGGATGACGGTTAAGTTATTTACCTGTTCAACTAATGGTTCACCTTTAAACATAAATGTAGACAGGTAAGTATGTCGCCATACTAATGGATCAAATTGAGTGGTTTGAGTATCTTTAATATTGTAATTACCAACTTGACTTTGAGCGCCCCACAAAAATGGTGCATTCATGGTATCGCGGAGGGTTTTTAGCTGAGAGAGGTTGTCGGCGCATGAGTTGAAGGCTGCTAAATTTTTTGGCTCGTTAACCACAGGACAAGCAGTAATTATTTCTGCGCCTAGTTTCTTCGCTAGTTTTATATCTGGGGATATTTCCGGGGCTTGTAGTTTATAGATCAAAAGTGCGATCGCTAAAACTATACCCAAAAACACAAACCGCGATCGAGGGTAAAATTTCCGAAGCTGAGGCATGATGACATTCTTCGGCTAAATAGTCTGATATATGATAGTCAAAAGTTAGTAGGGATGGGGATAAGGCAAGGGAATAAGGGAGCGAATAAAATTCTCTGCCCTGATCTCCCTCATCTTACCCCTTTTCCCTAAATAACTCAGCAGTATTGGCAGTTGAAAAATTTTAGATGGTGACCTTTGTACCATCAAATTTGGTGAATGTGAAACCTGCAAATATTTCGCGGAAGGTGAGTTTCTCATCTCTGAGGATACCAATTGCGATCGCTTCCCCAAGTGCCAACGAGGCTGCTGCATCCGTGCGCCAGTGAATTCCCGCGCTATCACGACCCAAGCCAATATTCGCCGCTAGCTTGTTCAATTCTCCACCCACGGTCAACGGTGGCCCTTCATAGGGAATCAATTTGGTAGGATCTTTGGGATCTGGTATCACTGGATTAGGAATTACATAACTCTCATCAAATAGCGCCTTCAAAATCGTTACGCTAGCACCAGCAGAAACCGAAGCGCCCCCTGGATAAGAAGAGTGGAATGGTGCCCCTTCGGGAAAGGCTTGTGGCAGCAAGTAGGATTTGTTTTTGCTGTAAATGCGATCGAGTGCTTCTGACTTGAATACTTCCTGGTGAATCGGATAGTTCGTTTTATTCACCTTGTTGTTGTGAACCAACCCACCATAAGCCTCTGCCCGCAAACGACGGTGAACATAATACTTCTGCCAGTAGGCGGCTCTAATTGCGTGTGGACTAACCCAACCGATGAGAGATTGTGCATACCCAGGGCCAAATGTCCCTGAACCACCCACTTGAGTTTTTGACTTGTTATAAGGATTGCCAGGATTGTAAGGTGAACCAACGCCACCCGCTAGGGGATTATCACTGCTTGGTTTGGCGAGGAGAATTAACGCAGCATTTGTATAGACTGGTGGTGGCGTGTGGGCTATTTCTGATTGGTCGCGCCCATTGATAAAGTAGCGACGGGTTGAGTCAAACTTAATTGTTCGACCAGGATCACCACCATTTTGCACTAGTAACCATTCATCATAGTTTGTTTGAAATGTATTTTCGGGAATAGCTAGGGGCACACGATTAAGCTGAGGATAACTATGTGTTCCCGCAGGGACAGGACGCAGTAAGAACTGGGATACGTAAGGGCCGACTTCTACCCCTGGTAAGGTGTGGTAAGTCGTTTTACCAGAACCATCAGCGTAAATTGCCGTGCCTCGAAATAGTAGTTCTGGCGTTACCTTTCCATTCTGTTTCGGCCCTTTAAATGCTGATAACCGATTCAAATCTTGAACAGCTGCCAGAATCAGCGGGTTAGTTGTGTCATTACGGAACTCGCTAAAAGGTACATCCTGCAAGAGTTGTTGCCAAGCAATTTCCAGAAATTCCGCTGCTTGCTCTGCACTATCGAGGGTAGGGGGTACTGGAATCGCCAATTGGCAAGTATTTACCCCACTCAAACTAATTGCTAATGGTGTGAGTGGTTGTACCAGTTTCCGTTTGCCACCCAAGATGATTTTTTCATATTCGTTGGGGTCGCCAGAGTTCAGGGCATTAATAAAAGATTGATAAGCCTTCAGATCCACTTCGCCCAACTGATTATGGGGTAATCCGCGTGTATCTGTAGCAATTTTGTTGGCATATTTCGCCTCATCTCCATTGGTGGGATGGGGAGGAATGGGAATTTCCCGATTATTCTTGGCTGCTGTTGTACGGACTTGAAAAGCTTTCTCCCGTAAGTTGTTATGGTCGGACTTTACCCCAGGTTCGGCAGCCTGAACAATGTCTTCTCCCTTTTTGGAGGTAATGGGTGAACCTAAAACTCCAGCTACCACACTACTAGTAGTCAACAAACCGACACGCCCAAGAAAAGAGCGTCTACTAGCGCCACCAAGGAAGCGTCGGGGTCGCTTAACTTGGGGTGTTTCATGAGGAACTAAAGCATCCTGTTCGGAACTTTGGTGAGAATTGGGATCTACTGACATGAGATGTCTCCACTGGCAAAGAATTAGATAAAAAATTTGTAGTCAGGACTTCAGTCCTGAATACGAACTATCTCAACTACATTGGGGATAAAATCTGGAATTGTACTACTGGAAGGTAACTTTAGCTGTAGTGATTTAGTGCTGTTTCTCAAAGCGCGATCGCATAGCTACAACTAACAGGTTTTTCCCAGCATTTTTTAACTACGTTAATCCTAAAAATTTAAAGTACTTTAATCAAAATTTCCCATAAACAACAGCGAAAATCAAGTAGTTTTGATATCCCTTTGCAAAAAATACATTCATAAAAATTTAGATCCCCTGCTTTTGTAAAAAGTCGGGGATCTGGATAAGGCAAGATTTCACCAATTAAATAGGATTACTATATTTCTGAGCCACACCTATATTTTTGGTGAAAAAGCTGCATATTGTTCTGGTGAAAGCATTGCTTCCTTCACATCAATCTGTTTGGGAATCAATTTCAATTCATAGAATTTATCAGCGACTTTTTGCTGTAGAGTAATCAAGTTACTATCAATGGGTACAATGCCAAATTTCTTCCGCTGTGTAGCCTTTTGCATTGTTTCTAAATCAATACCTAACACTGGTGAGAGTGTAGAAGCTACCTCATCCCGATGCTTATCAGACCAATCTTCCAGGGTTTTAATTTCCTCTAAGATTGACTTAATTGTTTCTGGATTATCAGTAGCAAATTTACGACTAGCTAAGTAATATCCCCCTTGTTTATTAACTTCTGTACCATCAATCAAAACACGAGCATTGATGGCTTTTTGGGCGGCTGCATAAAATGGGTCCCAAATTACCCAAGCATCTAAGCTTCCCTTAACTAATGCAGCGCGTGCATCAGCCGGTGGTAGATAAATTGGTTGAATATCACTGTATTTCAAACCAAATTTTTCTAATACTTGCAACAGCAGATAATGAGCGCTAGAACCTTTCTGAAAGGCAATTTTTTTACCCTTCAAGTCAGTTACCGTTTTAATCGGAGAATCTGGAGGAAGGAGAATAGCTTGACCCGCAGGACTAGGCGCAATTCCCGCAATGTAAGTTAATGAAGCTCCCGCAGCTTGGGCAAAAATTGGTGGTGATTCTCCGGTATGTCCAAAGTCAATACTACCGACATTCATTGCTTCTAAGAGCTGTGGCCCGGCTGGAAATTCAATCCACTCAACAGAGACACCTTGAGGTTGTAAACGCTTTTCTAAAATGCCTTTACTCTTGAGCAGAATTGCCGATTTTTGATAACCAAATTTGACTACTGATGCTTTGTTTTGATGGGAATTATTAGCAGAATTAGCAGTATTGTTGCTGGAATTATTGGCTGTGCAAGCTGTAAATAATAAACTGAGACATAATCCAGTAATGAAAGCCCCAGCAACAGGAAGAGGTATAACCCATAAGAACCTGTTTTGACGCGCAAAGTGAGAAACCCAAAATCTCTTCCATGCCGCAATCAATCGTTGAAAAATTGAACTAATCATCAGAATTTACCTATCTGAGATTTATAATCATACAATAAATCTATCAATTTACCGTATTTTAAACTTCTAGTATTTGTAGAGTGCGTTAGGATGGAGTCAGTAACGCACCGTCTGAAGATTTTGGTGTCATACTGTTGCGAAGAACAGTAAACAGCGATCGCACATCGCGTTAAATAGTATTCTGTTAGAAAGTAAAGGTAGTACGGAGAGCGCCTACCCAAATCGGATCATTAGCAGAATTAGCCTCTGGGTTAGTAATGACAAACAACGTTGGAGTCACACTAATATTGTCATTCACCCTGTATGTGTAAAAACCCTCTATATGAAAAGAGGTGTCATTGTCTCTGCGAGTAGCTACATCATTGCTAGTAACTTTTGGTGGTATACCAAAGACAAACCCAGCTAGATTACCTTTTTTGCCTAAATCTGGCAGTGCCAGAGTCAGCGCCGCGTTAATGATACTAGCATCATTACTAGTACCTTCTTGATGGGCTTGTGTATAACCAAACCAACCACCTATATGGAAAGCATTACTAGGTTTCCAGTTAAATTGCAACCCAAAGTTATCAGATGAAGTGGGTGCTAAACCAAAAGGACGACCAGCGTTAGCCGTACCTGTACCACCAGTGATGTTATAACCAGACCCAGGGGCGACAACTACTGAACCGTTGGGGCCAGGAGAAACCGGGGTAGGGAAGTATTTGCGGGCGTAGGCGAAACTAATATCTAGACTGCGGCTGGGGGTGAAGGTTAACTGCGCCAGTGCTTCGTATGAATTACCAAACAATCCTCCTGTATTGGTGGCGTTTCCCCCAGGATTACTACCTAGAGCATCATCTACGATATAACCTGCGTTGAGTTGAAGTTGATTGCTAAATTTATGGGCAAAAGCTAAACCAGCACCATCAAAACCAGGTCGGTAAATCACAGGGTTGAAGAGTCCAAATCTTGAGAGGGTACCAGTTTGGGCATTACCAACTAAGGGATTGAGAGTAGGCGCAAAAGTCACCGGTTGCAGCGCCCTGGCACCTACCCAGACGGTAGTGTTTTTCCCGAATGGGAAGCGATAGAACAATCTATCAAGATAAAGATTACTGTCTGCTGCATAACTAGTGGTTCTTTCTGTATTAAATCGGGTTTGGTTAGTTCCCGTTAAAGGTGTCCCTCCAACAACAGTCGCACCTCCAAAAGCCACAAAGTTAGATGCTGTTAAGCTAGTTGTCAACTGGTCTTTGCCAGTAAAGCTAGTTTGGAGAGCGAGGGTTGCACGGTAGCTTAAAAAAGTATTGGTATTATCTCTATTATTACCGACACGATTACCAAAACTATCAGCGATAAAGAATTGTGCCAGCCCTTGCAGTTTGGTAGTTGTGGAAAATTGCGTGGCTTCTAACTTGGCAGAACGGGCTTCGAGAGAGTCTACTCTTCCTCGCAAAGTTGCGAGTTCAGCAGCAAATTGTTCTTGCAGCTTTTTGAGGGTTTCTAAGTCTTCCCGCCTAACTAACTCAGCAGTGCTAGTTGCAATTAATTCGTTAAGTCTATCAAGGGCTACATTTAAACCGGCGGCAAATTCATAGCGTGTCAGGGCCCGGTTTCCTTTAAATGTGCCATCGGGATATCCAGCAATTACGCCATAGCGCTCAACTAGAGACTGTAGGGCTTGGAATGCCCAATCTGTAGGCTGAACATCAGATAGTTGGGAGACAGAGGTGACTTGTCCTAGGTCGTCATTGGGTGTTGGGACGGTGGGTTGTACAACTGGAACTTGTGCGATGGGACTCAAGGGTGCTGTCTTGGCTGGGGCTGTTAAATCAGCCTCAACTACAGTTTTGTTCCCAGGCGGTAATGTCTGTGATGAAGTTTCTGCCTCTTTTTGTACAGGTACTTCTTGAGCAAGAGTTTTCGCGCTGGCTGCTAATAAAAACAGCACTAGAAACGTTGGTAAAGCTAGCAATGAATTCCCAAAAATTTTTTTCATTTTGATAGAACACACAATTTCGGTCTAGGACAAATATTTGGCAATTTTCTCCGCATCAGCCAGATGACATCAGCATTCGTAAATTTCTGGAAATTCTCTCCAGGTAATGCAATGAAGCCGTCAAGATTGCTGTTGAATAGCTATTCAGACTTCAGATTTTCATCTGATAGTTCTTCAAGAAATCTTTATTTTTTTCTCTGAGAGTCAGGAAATTAGGTAAGAGAAAAGCAATCTCTGGCAGGGACTAAACTACCTTATTTTTGCATACTCCGGTAATTCGGTCGAATTATAGTACTTTTATCTTACTAGATACAAGTATTCCAGAAAAACTGTAGGGGTATAGTATTTTTGGCTACACACAATATATATATTTATCAAAATAATAAATAAACTTGTGACGATGATTAATCTCTGGTAATATACGTATCCTAGATATTAACTACGCTAAATCGGTAGTTTTTTTGTATTTTATTTAGATTTGGCGTTTTATTACTTGAAGATTTGCCCAAGTAACTAAGAGAATTAGTTCCACAACTATGAAGTACAACCAACTCGGCGACAGTGACTTAAGGGTTTCGGAAATTTGTTTAGGAACCATGACTTACGGGCAGCAAAATACTATTGAAGAAGCCCATCAACAGTTAGACTATGCTATAGCCCAAGGGGTCAATTTTATTGATACGGCGGAAATGTACCCAGTACCCCCTCGCGGCGAAACCCAAGGAAAAACCGAAGCTTACATTGGCGAATGGTTGAAAAAACAGCAGCGAGATCAACTGATAGTTGCTACCAAAATTGCTGGGCCCGGTCGTCCAATTAATTGGCTGCGAGATGGAAATATCAAAATTGATAGTAAGAATGTTCAGCAGGCGGTAGATGATAGTTTGAAGCGATTGCAAACAGATTTTATCGATTTGTACCAAATTCATTGGCCTGATCGCTATGTTCCCACCTTTGGTCAGACAGAGTATAAACCGGAGTTGGAACGGGAAACTGTAGCCTTTTCTGAACAATTAGCAGCCTTTGCAGAAGTAATCAAAGCAGGTAAAGTCCGCTATATAGGTTTGAGTAATGAAACTCCTTGGGGTGTGACTAAGTTTGTTCATGCTGCTAAAAAGTTAGGATTACCGAAAGTAATCTCAATTCAAAATGCTTATAATTTGCTAAATCGCGTGTTTGATTCCGGTTTAGCAGAAGTTTCGCATTACACAAATGTTGGTTTACTCGCCTACAGTCCGCTTGGGTTTGGTTTGTTATCAGGTAAGTATATAGAAGGTAGCAAACCAGAAAATACCCGCTTGTCTCTATTTCAAGGTTTTGGACAACGTTATCTCAAACAAAATGTCAATGAAGCTGTAGCAGCTTATGTAGAAATTGCTAAAAAACATAATTTAACACCTGCTCAATTAGCTTTAGCTTTTGTGCGGAGTCGCTGGTTTGTGAGTAGCACAATTATTGGTGCTACATCACTACAACAACTACAAGAAAACATCGACAGTGTAAATGTAGTTCTTAACCCAGAGATTTTAGCAGAGTTAGACGCAGTTCATACACGTTATCCCAATCCAGCGCCATAATTTATGTAAAAACCTGTAGTCAGCACTTTAGTGCTTAAAAACAGCACCTTTGAAAGTGCTGAAGCACAAACTTGTAATCAGCACTTTAGTGCTTAAAAGCCCATTGGGAACAGCACTGAAGTGCTTACTACGCAATATATTTTTTATAAAAATTCATAAATTTAAGCTGATATTTAATATTTTACGCAAATAGATAAAACAGCGATAATAAGCCTATTTTAGGCAAAATATGCAGCTTTAGGCAGTAATTTTCTGATGTTAATCCTGAAAAACTCAGCTTTTTCTTGAGATTTGGAAGTTTGATAAAACTCCCTCTTGATTTTTTGAAAAAATTATGCAAGGCTTTAATTGAAAATAAATACAGTAACTTGACCGAGTAACCGTATTTTATGGTATTGTAAATACCAGTGCTGCAAAAATATGCATTTATCAACTGTATCTAATGACCATAGTTGCAGTTATAAATTGGTGTATTGATTGTGTAATTATCCAAGTTTTTCTGTAGTTCTTAAGTTTAAATATTGAGGCGAGGAATTCAATGAGTAGTCCCCATTGGCGATCGCAGAGTTCATCTACTATTGATGTTGACCATAACTTGCAAACAGATGTTCTAGTAATTGGAGGTGGCCCCGCTGGTACTTGGGCTGCTTGGAGTGCTGCATCTGCTGGTGCAAAGGTAGTTTTGGTCGATAAAGGCTACTGTGGTACAAGTGGCTGTGCAGCAGCATCCGGTAATGGTGTGTGGTATGTACCACCTGATGCTGAAGCGAGAGAAGCTGCAAAAGCCAGTCGGGAATCTTTGGGGGGATTTTTAGCCAATCGTACCTGGATGGATCAGGTATTGAATCAGACTTATACCAACGTCAACCTATTAGCAGAATGGGGTTATCCTTTTCCTGTTGATGACGAGGGAAAACCCTATCGGCGTAGTCTCCAGGGTCCAGAATATATGCGCCTGATGCGGAAGCAAATCAAGCGGGTGGGGGTAACAATTTTAGACAATAGCCCTGCCTTGCAATTATTAGTAGACGCAGAAGGTGCTGTTGCTGGTGCAACTGGAATTAACCGCCAAACAGGCAAGCAATGGGTTGTACGTGCAGGTGGAGTAATCATTGCAACAGGTGGTTGTGCTTTCTTGAGTAAAGCCTTAGGTTGCAATGTCCTGACTGGGGATGGATACCTCATGGCAGCAGAAGCGGGTGCAGAGATGTCAGGGATGGAGTTTTCTAATGCTTATGGCATCTCTCCCGCCTTTTCTTCGGTTACCAAAACCCTGTTTTATAACTGGGCAACTTTCACATACGAAGATGGTACACCAATACCTGGTGCAGGTTCTCAACGAGGGCGTTCAGTGATTGCCCAAACGCTGTTGACACAACCTGTTTATGCCATCTTGGATCAAGCGAATGAAGCAATACAGGCACAGATGCGCAAAGCACAGCCGAATTTCTTCTTACCTTTTGATCGCGCTGGGATTGATCCCTTTAACCAACGTTTCCCCGTCACCTTGCGTTTAGAAGGAACAGTACGCGGTACAGGTGGAATTCGGATTGTCGATTCTACCTGCGCTGCATCAGTTCCCGGACTTTATGCGGCGGGTGATGCGGCTACTAGAGAATTAATTTGTGGTGGCTTTACTGGTGGTGGTAGTCACAATGCAGCTTGGGCGATATCTTCTGGTTGCTGGGCGGGTAAATCTGCGGCTGAGTATGCCCAAAATTTGGGTGAGTGGGGAACACAGCGCTCTGTGCAAGCTGTTGGTGAAGCGGGATTGATTAGTGGTAGTCAACACCAAATCAAGGCGGGAGAAGTTATCCAAGCCACACAAGCGGAAGTTTTCCCGTACGATCGCAATTTGTTCCGTAAAGAACAAGGTTTGACTGCATCATTGCAGAGATTAAATCACCTCTGGCAAGAGATTCGTACTAGTCAAGCTGGGGATGGGCGCAATATTATTCAGATGCGGGAAGCTGCGGCAATGGTAGCTACAGCGCGATGGATGTATAGTAGTGCTTTAGAACGGAAAGAAACTCGCGGTATGCACAAGCATCTGGATTTTCCAGAAATGGATGCTAGCCAGCAACATTATTTAGTTAGTGGTGGGTTGGATGAAGTTTGGGTGAGAAGTGAGGGATTAGGGAGACAACAAGAATTGGTAGGCGCGTCTTCTTGATTGTTTTTTTTCTCACGCAGAGGCGCAGAGGCGCAGAGAGAAAGATTGGAGTTCTTGACTAATGCGCCTCATTCTTCAATCTAAAATCGAAAATCCAAAATTGTATGATTGAGTTAGTCAGCGCGTCGCGGTGTATTCAATGTAATATTTGCGTGAATGTTTGCCCGACAAACGTTTTTGACAAAGTACCAGATGCACCACCTACTATTGCTAGACAGAGTGATTGTCAAACCTGTTTCATGTGTGAATTGTACTGTCCGGTGGATGCTTTGTATGTTGCACCACAAGTTGATCCTCTAGATTCTATTGATGAACAATTACTGAAAGAGGCTGAACTTTTAGGAAGCTACCGGAGAAATGTTGGTTGGGGACGCGATCGCACTTCTCTAGCCAAAGAAGATTCTACACACCAAATTCTCAAGCTGATGAAATAGCATACATTAACTGGGTGATGTACAGATTATCCTCAGGGCACAACATTGTTGTGCCCCTACCTGGGTAACTTAACTATTTTCTTTTTTGTTTTGCGTTACGGGCAGTTTGCTCAAGTCGGGAAACCGCCCACGCAACTGCCCTCCTCTGTGTCTGAAGCGGTTCGTTTTCCATGCTTAAACTACCAACACTAGCTGTATCTGGCCTGTTATTTCTTAGCACAGCTTGTAGTTCCAATCAAACTGTTTCCCAAGCTGTACCCAATCCCACAACTACAACTAAGGCTGAAGTAAAAACTTCTACCTTGCGTTTAGGTTTTATTAGTAACGGTAAAATTAAAACACCCACTGGGCCGACAGGTTGGGCAATGCATCAAGGTAAACTTTTACCAGAATTGCAAAAATCGGGGATTACCGAAATCAAGACGCTGAATTTTCCCAACGGGCCGAACTTGAATGAAGCGTTAGTGGCTGGGGAAGTGGATGTAGGAATTTATGGTGATACACCTGCACTGGTTGGTAAAGCTAAAGGTTTACCCACACGTTTAATAGGTCAAGAACAAGTAGGCACAAATGCTTGGTTATTGGCTAAAAAAGATGGGCCTCGTTCTGTAGCGGAACTCGCAGGAAAGAAAGTAGCGACTTCCAAAGGTTCCTATATGCATCGCTATTTAATTGGATTATTGCAAAAAGCCGGGATAAGCGATCGCGTTAAGGTCATCCATATGTTACCTAGCGAAGCCCAAGCCGCATTAGAACGGGGAGATGTGGCGGCGTAGACGCGAAGCGGCTTGTCGATAGACATCGCGGCATCAACTGGAACCGGGCCGCTGTTAAAATCAAAAGGTTATCCTGTGATTGATGAAGCAATTCAACACCCAGACTTACGGGGAACTAGCGTTACTGTAGCCACGGAAGAGTTCTTGGCAAAACATCCAGATTTACCGCAAAAGTTGAATCAAATCAAACAAGCAGCTGTGAAAGATATTCAAGCTAACCCAGAAGCTTATTATAAATTTCATGCTGATGTATCAGGATATCCTCTTGATGTAGTGAAAGCTTCTTTCCCAATTACACAATTCCCAGTAGAACCTTTACCAGATCAAGGAGTGCAACTTTTAGAAGGAACAAAGAAATTTTTAGTCTCGCAAAAATTAGCCCAGTCTGATTTTAAATTGAATGATTGGATTGTGACGCAGCAGAAGTAATAAAAGACTTAAAATTAATTCAGGAAAAGGTAGCGACTGATGAAAAGGTAGCGACTGATGAAAAACTCAAAAGCTATTCTAGAAGAATTCAGTGAGTTTGGCACAAAGCACTATTTTAAACTGACAAATGGGCAAGTATATCAAGGGTGGATAATCGAAATCTTTGACGATGTACTCAGTTTCGCAGATTCAGGCCCACTAGCTTCCGAAGAAGACATTGAAGTTGCAATCTCAATGATAGATCTAGCTACATTATCCCACTGGGATGAAACGCAACAGCGTTGGCTTGATTCTCATTGGGATGTTGCTAAACAAACCTGGTTACATACTCATGCTAGATGATTAATCTAATATAAAGACTTCTAAATTAGACCAGCGTTCTTGTAGGATTCCAGATAATGAACGTAAACCCCACACTTCACTACAACGATGACCAACTGCGATCGCGCCTATTTTGGTTTCTTGTATTGCCTTTTGGGCTGGCTGGCGAATTTGTCCTGTGATATAAACATCAGCACCACGGGCGGCGGCTTCACGTACTAATGAATCTGTCATTGCACCAACAACAGCAATGCATTTAATATCATGATTAACTGCTGGTAATACTTGTTCTTGTCTGCCAAAAATTTGCATGACACAATTGCATAATTGTGCAAAAGATTTAGTCGGTATTTCTCCAATCATGCCAATGGCTCTATTTTCTTTTTCTCCCAATACTTCTAAATCAGACATTCTCAACACTTGAGCTAACCGGAGATTAAAACCCACTGTCAAGCATTCATCAAATGGGAGATGATAGGAAATTATTCCCAATCCTGGCGGAAGTTTCTCTACTTCTAATTTCCACGGTCGATGTAAGAATAATGCATCTAAACGTTTATCAATTACCCATTCCTGTAATTGCGTCTCTGGTTCAAGTGCTAATCCTAAACGTTCCACAGGATTTGATGTTGGTAAATATATACCGCCTCTTTCGTCCTCAGGAAATTTCTCAACATTAAAGAAGCTATTAAGGAACTCTACTATTTCTTCTATATAAATCGAATTGGATTGAATAGTCATTATTACAGCACATAATACTGGTAAATAATACAAGCATATTAGGATTAATAGTAAATTTTTCGGTTATCTAGAAAACATTTAACATAGATATAAATGGAGTAAGTGACTATGAAGCTAATTCTACCTATAGAAGTTGCTGATGAAATTGTACCGCATCTACCTGAAGATATAAAATATGTCCGGGCTGATGTGGATGGCAATATTGATGGTGATGCTACAGATGCGGAAGTTTATTTTAGTTGGCTTTATTATATAAAACCGACGACTTTACAGAAGGTTTTAGAATCTGCACCTAAATTGCGTTGGCATCAAGCAACAAATGCAGGTGTTAATAATATTCTGACACCACAATATTTAGAACGGGAAATTCTCCTGACTAACGGCGCAGGACTTCATGCAATTCCGATGGCGGAATTTGTGATTGCTTATATATTGTCTTACGCCAAGAATTTTCCCAAATTGCATGAACTACAAACTCAAAAAAGTTGGCAACGAGGACTTAGAAGTGAAGAACTGCTAGATAAAACATTATTAATTATCGGTGCAGGGGGAATTGGACAAGAAATTGCGAAACGTGCCAAAGGTTTTGGTTTTAATATTTATGGTAGTCGCCGTCATCCGCAACCATTACCCAACTTTGATAAAATAGTGGGTGCAAATGAATGGAAACCGCTATTAAGTGAAGCACATTATGTAGTTATTGCCACACCTTTAACTCCAGAAACCAAAGGCATAATTGATGCAGAAGTGTTTAGTTTGATGCGTCCCGATGCTTATTTAATTAATATTGCTCGTGGTGCAATTGTTGATGAACCTGCACTGATTAAAGCCTTGCAAACAAGTCAAATTGCTGGTGCAGCTTTAGATACAGTCTTTACAGAACCGCTACCGCCAGAAAGTCCCTTATGGAATCAACCAAATCTTTTTCTGACACCCCACTGTTCTGGACATTCCCCCAAAACCAGAGAAAGAGCGATCGCACTTTTTCTCGATAATTTTACACGCTATTACCACGGTCAACCCCTGCGTAATGTCGTTGATAAAATTGCTGGCTATTAAATCTAGTAGTGTTCAGATCCCCGACTTCTTGAAGAAGTCGGGGATCTCGCAGCACCGCAAAATTAATGCGATGAAGCACTACTTATCCAGTTAGAAGTCGTTTTGGTAAAATTGTAACCGAGCGACACCTAGAGATTGACCTTCTGTACCCTGCTCTGCGGGAGCAGCTTTGACATTAAACAGATAAAATCCTTCGTAAGCAGGATTACGGTAAGGCTTGAGAGCGATTGTTACCGTCTTACCAGGTGGTAAAGGCTGGGCGAACTGGAGTGTTACGGTATCATCTTGACTGGGGTTGCTAGCGATCGCAAATTGGAGATTTTCTCCACCGCGATCGCTTGTTCCCAAAAAGGCGCTACTTTGTTGAGCATCAAACTCAATATTTTCACCACCTTGAATCTGCGTCAGTGTCACTTGTTGCAAGGGTTTTGTTGCAGAAGCGGGTACTGCGATCGTGAAATAATATGTTGCAGTCGAAACATTGGTTTGATTATAGGTAGTCCTAGCAGCAAGAGCTACTGGAAAATCGGGGTTAGTGTTGGCATAGGTTTTGGAAATAGGCAGCAAACAGAGTCCAAAGCTGAAAGCCAACATAGCTTTGGATAATCTAGAAATATTCTTCATGGCAGTTACGGGATGGATATTTAAATTAGGCTTGAAAATTGGCAATTCAATTACAAAAGCATCCTCAAGTTATAGTCAATTTCTGACTATAAGCTGATGCCGCTTTTGTTGATATGCCATACGAGAGTAGATGATTAAACAACCTCAGGGTAATATATCTGAGGGTTTATCTTCTTACTGAAGACTTCATCTTTCCCAGCCTGATTTTCGGACATGGCAAATATATTCTGGCTTAATTATTGATATTTTTACAAGTGGAATACATCATTAAATAAAAAAAACGTTTACTTGTAAAAACACCCACAATCCTATGTGCATATAGGGCATTTAATTTCTCTTCAAAAAAGAGACTATTAATCGGAAGAAAGATATTTTATCCGGCATTGGGTATATACTTCATAGGCATCTTTTATCTAAAATCAAGCTAGAAATCTTTTAGTCTGGCGTTTAATACCTTGTATTTACAAGATAAAACTAAGCAAATAATTAAAGCAAATATTCTTTGTTCTTAAACTGATAAATAGAAATTATGGATAGTCACTGTTTTTGCCCTAAAGAAGTTACTTCCATACAATCTCACATCTTTGTCAGCAGGTTAGGTAATTTTGTAGTCATGACTAAAGGCTCTATGAACGATTAATAAATTCTGTTTATCGTTTAGACAAAAAATAATATTTGCTTTTATAGAGTGGCAAACCATAATATTAAGAGCATACACAGCAAAGCTAGCTTGCTAAAAAACAGCACAGATGTGATTGCAATCGCCATCAAAAACCACAAAATTTGATTTCAGAATCTGCTGAACTATTCTTACTTCTTCTATCAGCAGAGCAGAAATAGTCAAAAGAACATTGAATTATTGCGAGCAAAGACTATGGATTGGCTGATTGGGACATCAATTCTTGGGATATCTGCGGCTTTTGCCACTACCTTTGACGACAATATCTACTTAACGGCTTTTTTTGGCAAAGTTAATCATGTCTTTCGCCCTAAGCATATTATTCTCGGTGAATTTATTGGATTTACTGTATTAGTTGCTGCCAGTCTTCCTGGTTTCTTCGGTGGTTTAGTCCTTCCAGAAGCTTGGGTGGGATTACTAGGTATTCTTCCGATTACTATTGGTATTAGTAATCTCATGAGTCGAGAAGATGAGGAAGACACGATACAAGCTGTGTCATTAGATTTCAAACATTCAGTTAAATCTAAGCATCATAGAAACTCATTATGGGCAACTATTCGCGATCCCCAAACATACCGCGTTTCTGCTGTCACAATTGCCAATGGTGGAAATAATATTGGCATATATGTGCCGTTGTTTGCTAGTACTAATCTTCCCAGTTTAGGTGTCATTTTGTGTGTTTGTTATTTTACTGTTGGGCTGTGGTGCTTCCTTTCTTACAACTTGACTCGTAATCCTCTGATGGCTCCTGTTCTAGCCCGCTTTGGTCGAAAAATATTCCCTTTTGTGTTAATTTGGCTGGGAATTTCTATTATGATGAAAAGTGGGACGTTTCAACTATTACCAAGTCTGGCAACGCTTTTTAAGTAGATTTTGGACGCTCGCTTAGAGCGTCGCCTACTGTTTTTAAGTAATTTTAAATATTTTAAATTTATTGGATTTTTTATATGCTGAAAATTATAAGATGGGAAAATACATTAGCAAATTTATCTTTGAGGTAGCCCAGAAGATAGCAATGTATTGCTTTGGCTTAAAATCAAATTATTATGAGGGGAAAAAGATGAAGAAAGCAAACTCAAAAAAAATTACTTCCTGGATTTTTACAACTGTATTTCTAGCATTTGTCACAGTATTTTCTCTGTTTGATCAACCCAACGCCCTAGCGCAATCAGAAACGCAACCTATACCTTCTGTTCCTACTGAATCCATACCAGCCCCAGTAGTATCACCAGCGCCATTCACATATCCTACAATCTGGCCTGTAGATCCTGTAGCAGCAAATGTCAGCCGTTTATTAACAACTAATGAATGTGTGGGATGCAATTTGATTGGCGCACAACTAGAAAGAGCAAACCTACAAGCTGCTAATTTGGAAGGTGCGAATCTCCAAGATGCAGAATTAGAAAAAGCAAATTTACAGGGAACAAATCTACAAACAGCTAATTTGCAAGGAGTAGATTTGAGCAAAGCAAATATAGCAGGAGCAAATCTGCAAGGCGCTAATCTATATGATGCAGATTTAGAAGGTGCAAACCTACAAGGAGTAAATCTGCAAAGCGCTAATTTACAAAAGGCAGATTTACAAAAAACCAATCTCTTAACTGCGAACCTACAAGGAGCAAACCTGCTAGGGGCTGATTTAGAAGATGCAGCCCTACCACTAGGAATCATGACAAATAATTACTAAACCTTGTCCATTTTGAAACCTGGAGTAGTGCGGGCTGGAAAGCCCGCTACGAAGAGTAGGGAGCAAGATGCTCCCACTACTTTTAAAATTATGGTTCTCAAAATAGATGTGGTTTAATTCGTAATACTTCTCTTCTCTTCGAGAGGCTTCTCCTAACGGAGACGCTACTAGTACGAGTGTCTCGCGAGCTGATGTTCATTCATCGAGCTTTTCGGCTCGCACTACGGAATATGGGTAATTTATTTTTTGTAAGTCCCTGAGAGGTTATTTATTGAAGCGCCGGGAAACTGTATTCCAAGAGTGGGTGGACGAGGTTGTTTCGCCCGTCGCTTGGGACATTGGCCAAACAGTGGCGGTACAATCTTCCCCATGCCCAAAAACTCCATCTCCTTAAGGGTGGAGTTTTTTATTTATTCTATAGTGTCTACACTAATGACATTGTGTTACCCGAACAAGCACCACCCTGTAGCCATAGTACGTTAGTCATCGGCTATGTTTTTTCACTAGTTAGTATGCATGATTCAGGTGATAAGGATTGCAGCGTATCACCTGTTTATCACTGTTTATCTTTAAAATTAAAATATTTTTTTAAATTTTTCTCTCAGATTAAATAAAAATTAATAATTGCTGGCGGTTGCCATCTCAGAAAAATTTGATTACCAGGTTACAAATATAACTGTTTTTTGGGAAAAAAGCTGGATAATATATAGACCCTCATGAGATTAATTATTTAATTTAAATTTTTATTTTTCGCTAAAATGCAGTCATAGTAAGAATTTTAGCGGTATAAGAGCAAGAATCATGAGCAGATAAATGTTATTTTGTGATACAAATAAATTCTTGCTATTGGCTGAGATAATCACAAGAAATGTATATAATATAGTAGAAAAATTTAACTTGAATATCTACCTGTTTGTGAGCAGTGAATGTAAACTTGCTTAACGAATTTTTTAGGTATTTAAAAATTTCCTGAGTATTGGGAATTTCCCTCTAGATATTTATAAATAAATTGTTTTATAGTTTAAAAGCTTGATAAATTCAATTCCAGGATTGTTCTGTAGACTACTGGTAACAACACCTGACAATTGAAATTCTGGCTTCCCTGTTGTCATACCAACTCTAGGGTGAACAATCTACCTGTATGGTGTTTTGTTGCTAGTGGTGTTAAGAGATTCTTTCCCTGGTGAGGAGAGAAGAAAAGAGGAGGATAAACAGACAAAGTGATATTGGGGAAAATCAGGGAATTCCGCCTGAGAGATTCACAATCTGCGTAAATCGGCTGAGTATGTATAGCCCTTGATGAGATGCGTTTTCGTATCTTCATCACTCGTGGGCGTGGAAAAATTCAATTCCCCAACGGCCAGATTACGATAGTTATGACCCCTAGCATTAGAGATTCAGTAGTGAAGGCGGCGATCGCATCGGAGTCAGCAACTACAGAAGAAAAAATCCAAATGCTGATCGAGATGGGGCTAGGCTTTGAAAAACAGCCCCAAACTACCAAAGAATTGCGGAATGCACTTTCCCTATATTATCGGGCTTATTCCATGTGTGGTGAGGAATATCCCCTACTGAAAGCCAAGGCGCAAGTGGGGATGGCTCGGACATTACAGAGGATTCCGGATGTAGGTGCGCAACTGCTGCTGCAAGCGAAAGTCAGCTATGAAGAGGCATTGCCAATTTTACAACAGTTAGCTTCGCCAACAGAAGTGGCAGAAGCACAAATGAATTTGGGGTTGGTGTTGCAATCACTAGTACCCTTCAATTTGGCGCGGATAGTAGACAGCATCAACGCTTATCATCAGGCTTTGCGGGTGTTTACCTGGCAAGATTATCCGCAAGAATACGCCGTTTTATATAACAATATTGCGATCGCCTACCTTTCTCTACCTCTAGCCTCAGAACGGGAATATTTACGTCAGGGGCTAGCAATACAGTCATTAAAAGTGGCGCTAAAGCATATTCAGCTAATCGATCACCCTAGAGAATATGCGATGTTACAACACAACTTGGGTAACGCTTGGCAATATTTTGTGAGTTCCCATCCTTTAGAGAATAACTTAAGAGCGATCGCCGCTTACGACGAAGCTTTAAAAGTGCGTAACCCCAAAGACACACCCCTCGAATACGCTAACACAATTTCTCACAAAGCCAATGCCCTCAGCAAATTACCAGACAACCCCCAACAACCTCAAGCCGGTAATTTGCACAATCTCTTACAGTCTCGTGCTTACTATCAAGAAGCTTGGGAAATTTTCAGCCAACATCAACAGTTAAAACAAGCACAATTAGTAGCCCAAGCTATACAAAAAATTGTTACATACATTACAAAACATGATTAATAAATAGTTATTTGTTAACAGTTGTCATTCATTAGCTTGTGTACTGTTTACAGTTATAACAATCCTCAAAGATTTGGGTAAAAAGCTATTAGCTATTTTCCGGCAGAAGTTCACAACTTCAAGAGGATTGCTGCAAAAATCAACAAAACAATAAATATATTTCAAGGAAACCAAAAATGCTAGATGTTTTGAGCAATTTTTTATCGGGAGAACTTAACATTACTACAGTAATTTTGACGTTAATCATAGCAACTCTTGTATCCATGCTTGGTGGTGCTATTGGTGCAATGCTATTAGCTGGAAAAGATTTAGGTTATAAGTTTTCAGCAACATTGGGCGGATTATTTGGCCCTGCGGGTGTAATTCCAGCAGTAGTTTTAGGGCTAGCTGTACTTAATTTATTCACAAATTTTTAGGAGGTTTTATGTTTGAGCTTGGGTGGTTATCTGCTAAATTATTTTTCAAAGGAAAGTTACTGCGCGACCCAATATATTTTGTTCGGCAACTGGCAATTGGTATTAGCATAGGTTTCCTAATATTGGTTACACTTGCACAAACTGCCATGCCTTTTTGGTTACCAGTCATCATATCTAGCTTAGCAACCGGCGCAGCTATGCCATTTCTACTAAAAGACTTCAAGATGAAGTAAATTGTCATTTGTCAGTTGTCATTTGAATAAATGATAACTGATAACTTTGGGAGCATCCCAAATGTGTAAATTTATTTTTTTGTAGTGCGGGGTTCTAGGGCGCTGAATTGACATTAGGGAGCAAGATGCTCCCACTACAAATTTATTCAGGCGCTGAATTGATCTTAGGGAGCAAGATGCTCCCACTACAAATTTATTCAAGCGCTGAATTGATCTTAGGGAGCAAGATGCTCCCACTACAAATTTATTCAGGGCAAAATTGGGATGCTCTCATAACTATTGACAAATGACAAATGACAAATGACAAATGACCATTGACAAATGACCATTGACAAATGACCATTGACAAATGACAAATGACTAACCTAGAAGAATTGGTTCAAGAAATCAACCGATTTGAGGCAATTATAGCTGAGTGGGATGAAAGCCAAAGGTGTGTAGTTGTCGGTTTAAAAAGAGCAATTGAAGACTTACATAAAACAGCTTTGAAACGTTTAATTAAAAGCGTAAAATCAGAATCTATATCAGCCTTACGCCATGCTGTAGATGATGAAGTAGTCTATGCAGTATTGCTATATCATGAATTAGTCAAACCACCTACACCACCTTTAGAACACCGTCTGCAAATAGCCCTTGACGAAGTAAGACCAGGTTTACAAAGCCATAAGGGGGATGTGGAACTAGTAGCAATTAAACTACCAGATACAGTAGAAGTTAGGCTAATAGGAACTTGCAGTAATTGTCCTGCTTCTACTTTAACTTTATCTCAAGGAGTTGAACAAGCTATTAAATCCCATTGCCCGGAAATTACTAAAGTTATTGCTGTGAGTAGTGGGTCTGCTGTTGATAATTCTCAGTCTAACTTAACTAGTCCATTTGCGCTAAAAAGAGGTTCTACATGGCTGAGAGTCACAACTGTTGATCAAGTTCCCGAATCTGCTGTTTTAGCAGTACAAGTTGCCGGGAATTCGTTTATTTTATCTCGACAAGGTGATAGTATTAGCTGTTACCATAATGCTTGCACTCATCTCGGTTCAACTTTGGATGGGGGTAAGGTAGAGAATGGTATTATTACCTGTCCTGCCCACGGTTTTCAGTATAAGTTAGAAACTGGTGAATGTTTAACGGTTCCTGATGTGGCGCTTGGATCATATCCGTTACAAATTAAAGAAGGCAAGGTTTTTGTCCAATTGCGATGATTGGAAATAAGGCCATTTACAGGAATAAATATACCGCCGCCGTTGGTTTCGACTTCCCTGCGGGACGCTACGCGAACGCTCAACCAACTCCAGAGTCGAGAGTTGAGCGAAGTCGAAACTCGCCAACACAGGTAAGTAGGTCAACCTTAAAAAAGGTAAGATAGATTTTTTGAGATTACTTCGCTACACTACGTTCCGCTCGTAATGACATTTGACGTTTAATTAGTTTGAACTACTTATTTTCTTTCGCGGAAATCACCTAAGGCAGGAGGCAGAAGCGAATCAGATTTTTATACTGATAAATAATTAGGCTGTAGATATGTTTCCGGAAACGTCTCTACAAATTGCTTATTTAATAGTTAAAAGTTGGTGAATTGTAGCTGTTAGTTGTTTGAGTTTAACTGGTTTAGCAAGATATTTACTCGCTCCAGAGGCGAGACATTTTTCCCGATCGCCAATCATTGCCATTGCTGTCAGAGCAATGATTGGGATGGCGGCTAGTTGGGGATCTTGACGAATTCTTTCAATTGCTTGTAATCCATCAACTACTGGCATTTGGATATCCATGACAATCAAGTCAGGATGGTGGGTTTGGGTAAGGTTGATCGCTTCTTGTCCATTTTTCGCTACCAGCATCCGATAGCCTTTGGCTTCTAGGTAGCTAGAGATGGTGTTAATATTGGCTTCGTTATCTTCTGCTAACAGGATGAGGGGCGAATGGGGAGTTGTGGGTACAGTGATGACTTGTGTTGGGGCGATCGCTACTGAGTTTTGCTCTACATCAACAGATGGCGGTAAGCTGGAAGTTGACGTTTGCTGAAGTTGACAAGCATTATAAGGCAAGCTCACGGTAAAGCAGCTACCTTGACCGAGTTCACTGCGTAGGCTGACATTTCCCCCATGCAGTTCGATGATTCGTTTTACCAGCACTAACCCCAGTCCAGTACCTTCATATTTACGGTTAAGGCTGCTATCAATCTGCACAAAGGGTTGAAACAGTCTGGCTTGATCAGCCGGAGCAATACCAATACCTGTGTCGGTTACAGAAAACAGAATCCAGCTATGAGTATCTAACAATTCGCTGGAATTTTGCACAGTGACATCCAAGGTAACTTGACCACCATTAGGGGTAAACTTAATTGCATTGGATAATAGGTTAATCAATACTTGTTGGATGCGCCGCTCATCCGCAGAGATTTCTGCTTGGATTGTCGGCAAGGTGAAATTTAGTTGAATCTGTTTTTTAAATGCCTGTTGTTTAACAAAGTCCAAACTGATTTTGCAAAGCTGAGCAACTGAAACCGAGCTAACTTTCAATTCTAGCTTATCGGCTTCAATTTTTGAGAGTTCCAGAATGTCGTTAATCAAAGACAAAAGATGCTGACCGCTGCGTTCAATGGTGGCGATCGCTTCGTGCTGTTGGTGGTTGAGGGAACCGAATACCATCTCGATTAAGCTTTCCGACATCCCCAAAATCGCATTGAGGGGGGTGCGAAGTTCGTGGCTCATGTTGGCGAGGAATTCGTCTTTGAGGCGGGTAGCGCGGCGCAGTTCGGCATTTGTGCGCTCTAAGCGCTGTTCATATTCCTTGTGAATGCGCATATCACGCATGATGGTTGAGAAAAATTCTACTTCCCCTTGGGGGGATTTATGAGCCAGAAGCAATTGGGAGACGGGAATTTCTTGCCCTTGGGCATCTAGCAAGATGTTTTCTCCCAACCAACTACCGTTGGCGATCGCGGCGGGTAAAGCTTGCTGTTCGAGTAATTCCACACCCCTTTGGGGATGGTAATCAATTGGTTTTTGCTGACTAACTGCTAGATCGTCAAGCCCCCGGAAGCGTTTGAGTGCAGTATTGTTCCAGATCGCTGTACCGGCTAGGTCGGCAATCAGGATGAAATCAGTTGAGGCTTCCAGTATGGCAATCAAGCGATTTTGTGCTGCTTCCAAGCGTTTGCGATCGCTAATATCAGCACCATACCCGACAATTTCAATGGGATTTCTCTGCTGATCGCGGATTAAGCGTAGTTCATTCCGCATCCAGACATAATGTCCTGCTTGATGCAAGAAGCGGTATTCATGAATATGCTGCCCTTGCTCATACAATTGAGTCATGCCAGCCACTATCTGTGGTGCATCCTCCGGGTGAACATGGCTAGTCCAAAAGCCAGAATCCAAAACAAAATCATCCGGAGTATAGCCCAGCATTGTGCGGATATTATCACTGACAAAAGTAATTTCATTACTATTGGGTTTAACAGTAAAAATCACCGCCGGACTGGAAGAGAGTACAAATTGCAACCGTTCTTTCAGCAGTTGATTTTCCTGTTCAGCCAGTTTGCGAACGGTAATATCCTGGGCTGTACCGATGATCTGCTGGACTTGTCCCTCGGCATCGCGGCTAAATACCGCATCCCAACTGTAGAGCCAACGCCATTCGCCATTGGCATGTCTCATGCGATATTCATATTCGATAATTTCCCCATCCTTAGCTATTTTCAGGCGTGACAATTGGGCGGGTAGTCGGCTTAAATCGTCGGGATGTAACAAGATTTGAAACAAATTAGTCCCCATTGCCTGCGCAGCCTCAGGGCTGTAGCCCAGAATTACGCTAATCTCACGGTTTACGTAAACATTGCGCTGTGTTTGCAGGTCGCAAAGATACAGCATATTGGGTGTTGCATCGGCAATTTGTTGAATAAAACGCTGACTTTCTTGCAGCGCCAGTTCAGCAAGTTTGCGATCGCTAATATCGACAAAGTAACCCACAAATTCCTTCGGCGTTCCCTGCTGATCGCGCACTACACGGAGTTCATCCCGTATCCATATATAGTGCCCTTGCTGATGCCGGAATCGATATTCACAAGTATGCTGTCCCAATGCCAATATTTGGGTAGCTTCGCTCAACACCCTAGGCAGATCCTCTGGGTGAACACGATCAATCCAAAAGCTAGACTCAGCTAATAATTCTGCACTAGTGTAACCTGTCACATTGTAGATATTTTCGCTGACAAACGTAGCACCATAATCGCCCTCTGGTCTACAGGTATAAATTACAGCGGGGTTAGCGGCGAGTACAAATTGTAACCGTTCTTTTAACCGTTGATTTTCCTGCTCGGCAAGTTTGCGTAAGCGAAGCTCGTCGTAGACATCGCTAATATCGATAGTATAGCCGACAATTTCGAGCGGGTTGCCCTGGCGATCGCGAATGAGGCGGAGTTCATTCCGTATCCATATATAATGTCCTGCCTTATGTAAGAAGCGGTATTCATGAATATGCAGCCCTTGCTCAAATAAAGGGGAAATTTCCGCCATTACCCGTGGTAAATCCTCTGGGTGAACACGTTCAACCCAAAAGTTAGACTCAGCCATAAATTCTGCGGCAGTGTAGCCCGTCACATTGTAGATATTTTCACTGGTAAAAGTAAGACTATAGTCACCCCCAGGTTGACAGGTAAAAATCACAGCCGGGCTGGCAGAGAGTAAAAATTGTAATCGTTCTTGGAGCCGTTGATTTTCTAGCTCGGCAAGTTTGCGATCGCTAATATCGGCAAAGTAACCGATCCATTCTATCGGCGTTCCTTGCTGATTCCGCACTACGCGGAGTTCACCCCCTATCCATATATAGTGCCCCTGCTGATGCCGGAATCGATATTCATAAGTATGCTGTCCCGATATCAACAATGGGGCGTGAGCAAGCAAGGAAGGGAGATCATCTGGGTGAACACGATCGATCCAAAAGCTAGACTCGGCCAAAAATTCTGCACTGGTGTAGCCCGTCACATCGTAGAGATTATCGCTGACAAAAGTAGCACCATAATCGCCCCCAGGTTTACAGGTAAAGATGACGGCGGGGCTGGCAGAGAGTACAAATTGTAACCGTTCCTGAAGCTGTTGATTTTCTTGCTCGGCAAGTTTACGAGCGGTGATATCGGTTAATGTGCCAATGTAGCCAATAACTTGACCATTGGCATCAATTTCTGGTGCAACTTGGACGTAGAACCAATTAATGCTACCATCTGGACGTAAATGCCTACCCTCACCGTGGTCAATAAAATGATTACCTGAAGTCGCTTGGGCATAATTTTCAGTCCATTCAGCAAGGCGTTGCTCGCGATCGTCTGGATGTAAGGCTTCGATCCATCCCCTACCCAAGGCAGATTCTTTTGGTCTACCTGTCATTTGGCTCCAGCGATCGTTGACATAGACACAGTTTAAAGGCTGATCAAACCGAAAGATGGCAACTGGAGCAGCAGCGGCGAGAGTGCGATAACGGCGTTTACTTTCCCGCAGTTCTGCCTCAGCTAATTTGCTCTGGGTAATGTCTTTCTCGGAACCAGTCATGCGAACCACTTCCCCAGATTCATCGCGCAAAGCCTGACCCCGATCCAGCACCCACATATAACTCCCATCTTGACATTGAGTGCGATACTCAGTTTCAAAGAACTCAGTTCTGCCAGCACAGTGGTCATTAACGGCAGCCATGACGCGATCGTAGTCATCGGGGTGTATCCGGCTTAAGCAGTCATCCGGGGAATCACCAATTTCATCGTCAGTGAAACCACGCATTTGTTTCCAGCGCTGGGAATAAAAAATTTTGTTAGTCTTGAGATCCCAGTCCCAAATACCATCATTAGTTCCCTTGAGGACTAATTGCCAGCGTTCTTCACTAGCTTGTAAGGCAGCAGTGCGTTCTGCAACTCGGTTTTCTAAGTCCTGGTTTAATTGCTGTAAGGTTTGCGTTGCTAGATGCCGTTCAATGGCAATACTGGCAATATTTGCTGCTTGGGTCACAGTTTCTCGTTCTGGCATTTGGGGGACGCGGTTGTCTCGATAATAAACGCCAAAGACACCTAAAATTAAATCATCACTGCCAATAATCGGCACTGACCAGCAAGCTTTCAAACCTTGTGCTAAAGCCAATTCTCGGTAATTCTGCCAGAGTGGATCGGTAGCAATATCCGAAACGATGACGGTGTCTCGGCAAAAGGCGGCTGTACCACAGGAGCCAAATCCTTCATCAATTAGGATGCCATTGATTTGTTGCAGGTAGGCGGCGGACAATTGGGGAGTAGTTACCGAATACAATTTACCATCGCCATTGTGTAGCATGATGGAACATACAGCATCAACCAGTTGCATCTCGATTGCTTGCAGCAGATCCTGCAAAATTTCTGCTAGTGGTTCGGCTTTGGCAATGCGTTCCAATATCGCATTTTGAATTTGTAGCTGTTGGTAAGCGGTGGCTTGCTGAATTGCGATCGCTAATTGCAGGGAAATCTCCCCAAGCAAGCTCAATTCTGCCGCTTGCCAATGTCGATAGTCGGCACATTGATGCCCAATTAACAAACCCCACAGTTTCCCTGAGACTAAAATCGGCACTACCAACTTGGCTTTTACCTGATGTTGCTCTAACATTCTCAGGTAACAGGCGGGATAACCAAAGGTCTGGATGTTGTCAATGGCAAGCGTTTTGCCGTCGCGATATAAACCCGCCGCTAGGTGACGAAAACATGGATCTGTAATGTTAGCTTCTCGCAATGCTTGCCACTTTTCAGTCACAGACTCAGCAACGACGATGCCACTCCAATCTGGCTGGAATTGATACACTAGCAGGCGATCGCACTGCAAGAACCCTCTCAAGGCTGTCACCGCAGTATCTAAAACTTCTGCAAGGTTGAGGGAGCCGTGAATCTGGGTAGCGATTTGCGTCAGCAATTGTTCTCGTGCTACCTGTTCCTGGATCTTGCGGGTGCGTTCCTGCACCAACCGCTCTACCAAACCGGAGATTGCCATCGGGTTTAGTAGATTCAATAGCAAGCTTTGGGTGACAATGCCCAATAACTCACCGCGATCGCTCTTGACAATCACCTGATTGATTTGCCGCTGTTGCATTAATTGCCACACATCCCCCAGGGAGGTGTCTGATACCACAGATACCACAGACCGACTCATGATCGTCTGGGCTTGGACGATGGCGAAATCTAGCTCTAGAGCTAACAACCGCACAATATCCCGTTCAGTCACAATCCCAACCGGAATAACATATGACTCAGTAATATCCACAATCACCACCGCCCGAACACAATGGCTACTCATCAACTGGGTGAGTTCGGCTAGAGTCGCCGTAGGTGGTGCTTGAACTACAGCTCGATTCATCACCTCGGCAGTTTTGAGTAAATTCAGGATGTCAAACGGGCGCAATAGTGGGCGTAAGCTATCATGGGTGAGCAATCCCACCACCCTACCTTGAGCATCCACTAAAGGCAAATGACGAATGGGATAGTGCTGAAATAGACTTAGGGGGACAAAAATATCGGTGAAGTTGGCAGCTTGCAGGGTTCGCACCGGGGAAGACATGACTTGAGCGATCGCCACTTCTGCCAAATTTTGCCCAGAAGCAGTCAAGCGCACCAGATCCTGCGCCGTGACAATCCCTACTAGTTGAGTATCATCTATTACTAAAACACAACTTTGTTGCACCTGGGGTAGCAAAAGCCCAGATGCAGCATTGATTTCATCTGTAAAATTACCAGTTGTACTACCTGCATTCATTAAAGCGATCGCATCCACTACACTAGCATCCGGTGCGATCGTCAAAGGGTCAGTAACGATCGCAGTTACCAGTTCAGCTTGAAGCAATACAGTTGCAGGGGTAAACATACGTGAGCGCAAAACACTGAAAGAGCCTGAGACTGTAATTCAAGGCACAACAAACATCCAGTCTCACCAATGTCCAGCTATTTTACCTTGGATGGAAGTAACGCAGATTTCTGCAATGTCAACAATTTTTATCTATTGTGTAATCTTAGTAGCCAGGATTACATATTCCCTTAATAATTAGCTGGAAAATCAGGCAGAGGGAAAAAGGCAAAAGGCAGAAGGGGTAAGATTTTCATGCTTATTTGTGCCCACACTGGATGTGAATAACTATCTTGAGGCAGCAAATTAAATTTAATATTATTTTTATTTCATTAATTTCATTAATATTAATCAATATTTTTTGTTTAAGTTAAGTCGGTGCGAAAAAAGTAAAAATTTGGGAATTCATTTCGTAGTCAGGACTTCAGTCCTCTGGTGCATCCGTTGTGCGTAGCTTGCTTCCCCGCCCTCGGTTGTATTGCATCCAAGTGAGAACCGCTATAGTAGTCCTATTTGATTGGGTTTCAGATCCCCGACTTATTGAAGAAGTCGGGGAACTAGGAATTTGGGCAATTGCATCAAAAAATACAGATAATTCTCTAATATTAATTTACTAACATGATGTAGAGATTTGTTATTAGCTTTAAATGACATTAATTAATAATTAATTAATGTATTTTTTGATTCAAGTTGGCTATATAAATTTATTTATACATCAAAAAATTCAGTAGAGTATCTAATATCAATCTAATAAGATCGTGTAGCCTAAATAGCAGCATAATAAAAGATATTAATCAACAATTAAATTGTGTATATTTTGGTTAAAATAAGCTTGATAAATCTAGAAATTAAGCCGTAAATTACTCTAAAGTAGAAGCAACTTTCGCGCTAGGAAATCAATTGCGGCTAACCCTAAGTCAATTTAATAGGTAGAGAGCAGAAAAATCTTCTGCTTGAGACTGTCTAGCCTGCTTGAGTCGAGAATACTTGCCACTATGTGTACACCAATCATTTCATATTTGTTCAGATGATCCCTAGTATTACAGATTCAACAGTCAAGGCCGCGATCGCAGCGATTGCATCGGAGTCAGCAACGACACAAGAGAAAATCGAGATGCTGATTGAGTTAGGACAAGGTTTACAGAAAAAGCCACAAACTGCTCAAGATTTATGGAGTGCGATCGCACTTTATAAACGGGCTACGGAAATGTGCAGTGACGATTATCCCCTGATGAAAGCCCGCGCTAAAGTGGGTATGGCTGGGGCTTTAAAAACAATTCCCCAAGAGGGAACCGAGTTACTGCTAGAAGCGAAAGCAGCCTATACAGAAGCATTACCAATTCTGCAACAGTTAGCTTCTAAAGAGGAAGTAGCCGAAGCCCAGATGAATTTAGGGTTAGTGTTGCAATCCTTAGTACCGTTCAATTTGGCACAAATAGCGGATAGCATCAAAGCTTATCAAGATGCATTGCGGGTATTTACTGCGGATAATTACCCACAGGAATATGCAATTTTACACAACAATATTGCGATCGCCTATCTTTCCATTTCTGTGGGAATGGAACAAAAACAGTTGTGTGAAGGTTTAGCGGTACAAACATTTGAGGCTGCACTCAAGCATATTACCCTGATTGAAAACCCCAGAGAATATGCCATGTTACAAAATAATTTGGGGAATGCTTTACAATATCTTCAGAGTAACCATCCTGTAGAGAATAATTTGCGAGCGATCGCAGCTTACGAAGAAGCGTTAAAAGTTCGGAATGCTCAAGATACACCTTTAGAATACGCCAATACAATTTCTAACAAAGCTAACGCCCTATTCAACCTACCTGATGATCCTGCAAAGCCAGAAGCAGGTAATCCAGAAAATCTTGTCAAAGCCAGGAATTACTATCAAGAAGCTTGGGAAATATTCACTCAGCGTCAACATTTAGAACAAGCGCAAGTTGTTGCCCAAGCCCTGCAAGAAGTAGAAACAGAAATTCAAATGCAATATGAGAAAACATAGAATTATTAAGTACTAACGCAAAATTAAATGTACATTTGTCATTGCGAATGAAGCGAAGCGGAATCAAGCAATCGCAAGGGTTTGGAGATTGCTTCTCTGCGAGACGCTACGCGAACGCTACATTTTATTTCGTACCCTACGGGAAGGCTGCGCCTACGCAATGACATGAATAATTTTGCGTAACCACTTATCCTATAAATAGCCATTTGCAGGTGACACTAAAAATCTCCTTTCCTCTCTGCGCCTCTGCGTCCTCTGCGGTTTAAAAATAATTGATTTAACCGCAGAGGCGCAGAGAACACAGAGATAAGAGATTAAAAGGGATTTTTTGAACAAAATTTTTAAGCCAGTTGTAAATCAGAACAGTGTAGTTTTAGTGAAGTTGCAATGGCTGATACAGCAAGAATAAATCATTGGTGAAAAAATAAATACAAATGACAAATGACTAATAATAATTAGCATCACTCAGCATTCATCAGCGGTTAATGCCTAAATTTATTAAACTTAATTCCACACCTCCATTACCGCCAGAACTAACAGAAATTACCCCAAAATTACCCTTTTCCCTTCCAGGTGCCGAGGTAATTTTAGGTAATATTCTCGAACCAGGACAATTTGTCATTCCCATAGCGCCTAGTCCCACAACTATGTTTGGCCCTCGTGGTGCTTGTTTATTATCAGAAACAGGGCCATTATGGGTAGCTGATACAGGACATCATCGATTATTGGGATGGCAAAATTTACCTACTCAAGATAATCAAAGTGCTGATTGGGTAATTGGACAACCAGATTTTTACCATGAGGGACAAAATGCTAAAGGTACACCAGGAAAAGCAACTTTCAGTGTACCAACAGGGATTTGTGCCTGTGGTGAAGGATTAGCGGTTGCAGATGCTTGGAATCATCGGGTATTGATTTGGAAAAAATTACCAGAAGATAGTAATGTTCCAGCAGATTTGGTGTTAGGACAAGCTAATTTTACTGATAACGAACCAAATCGAGGTAGTCAACTAGCCGCAGCAAATACAATGCATTGGCCTTATGGGATTTGCTATCATCAAGGGCAACTATTTGTCACTGATACTGGTAATCGTCGGGTGTTAATTTGGCAGGAATTACCAACAGAAAATGGACAACCCGCCGATTTAGTATTGGGACAACCAGATATGATATCCCGTAATGAAAATGGCGGCGCTTCTCCCACAGCCTCAAGTATGCGCTGGTGTCATGATATTACCTTTTGGGGAGATAATTTAGTTGTTGCTGATGCTGGCAATAACCGGGTGATGATTTGGCAAGGGATGCCAACAGAAAATAATGCCGATTGTGCAGTGGTATTGGGACAAAAAAACTTTGATTGTGTAGAAATGAATCAAGGGGTTTATTCTCCCAGTGCGGCTAGTTTGAGTATGCCTTATGGTGTGGATGTTGCCGGCGATTGGTTGATAGTGGCGGATACTGCTAATTCTCGCTTGCTAGGATGGAAACAGCCAGAGTCAATTTTATCACTGCAAGGTGTGGCAGCAGATGGAGTTGCCGGACAAACAACTTTTAAAAATAAAGGTGAAAATCGTGATTTTGGATTGCCAACACGAGACAGTTTAAATTGGTGTTACGGAATTAAAATTTGTGGGAAAACTGCGGTAATAGCTGATTCTGGAAATAACCGAATTTTGCTGTGGCGATTTAATTAATTATGGCAAGTGAAGAAATTAGAGTTCGCGGTACAGTTCAGGGTGTGGGATTTCGCCCGACTGTTTACCGTCTAGCTAAAGCCTGCGGTTTGCGGGGAGATGTTTGTAATGATGGACAAGGTGTGTTAATCCGCGTAACTGGTAGCGAAGCCGCTTTAGGAGAATTTGTCCTCAGATTACAGCAGGAATGCCCACCTTTAGCCAGAATTCAAGAAATTATCAGAACTCCGGCTGTAGGTGAATTTAACTTTGAGGATTTTGAGGATTTTGCGATCGCTCATAGTGTCAGTGATACAGTAAAAACAGAAATTTCTCCTGACGCTGCTACTTGCCTTCAATGTCAACAGGAAATTTTTGACCCCTTTAGCCGCTTTTTCCGTTATCCTTTCACAAACTGTACCCATTGCGGCCCCAGATTGAGTATTATTCGCGCCATTCCCTATGACAGATGCAATACAAGTATGTCTGCATTTGCCATGTGTCCCGAATGTGAGAAGGAATACCACAACGTCGAAAACCGCCGCTTTCATGCGCAACCTCTAGCTTGCCATATCTGCGGGCCTCAAGCTTGGTTAGAACGTGCTGATGGTAAAGCGGTTACTGCTTCAATGTTCTCTATGTTAGATGATGTTGATGCTGTCTGTACCTTGTTGCAAAAAGGCGAGATTGTCGCCATTAAAGGATTAAGTGGTATTCATTTAGCTTGTGATGCAACTGTGGAAACCGCTGTGCAAAAACTGCGTCAGCGTAAAGGGCGCTATCACAAACCCTTGGCGTTAATGGCAAGAGATATAGAAATCATTGCCGAATATTGCACAGTTAGCCCTAAAGAAAGGGAATTATTAACAAGTTCCGCTGCGCCTATTGTTTTGTTGTCAAGGAAGGGAATAGGGAATGAGAAATTAACTCAATACTCTATCGCGCCTTCAGTTGCACCTGGGCAAAATCGCCTTGGTTTTATGTTACCTTATACGCCCTTACATCATTTAATTCTTAAGCGGATGAATCGCCCAATTGTCTTAACAAGTGGCAATTTATCTGATGAACCACAATGTATTGATAATGGTGAAGCCAGGGAGAGATTAAGCAAAATCGCTGATTATTTTCTCTTACACAATCGAGATATTATCAATCGCGTAGATGATTCAGTCGTGCGGGTTATGGGCGATAAAGTCCAAACAATTCGCCGCGCTAGAGGATATGCGCCAGCACCGATTAATTTACCACCTGGATTTGCGAAAGTACCGCCAATTTTAGCAATGGGTAGCGAGTTGAAAAATACCTTTTGCTTATTACGCGAAGGAGAGGCGATTCTCTCGCAGCATTTGGGAGATTTAGAAAATGCCGCAGCTTTTAATGCTTACGAAGAAACCTTAAATTTATACTTAAATTTATTTGAGCATCAACCCCAATCTATAGTTATAGATCAACATCCAGAATATCTTTCCAGCAAACTTGGTAAAGAACTAGCAGCCGCTAACCAAATCAAAATTTATTCCATCCAACATCATCACGCCCATATTGCTGCTTGCATGGCAGAAAATGGCATTCCTCTTAATTCCCAACCAGTTTTAGGTATTGCTTTAGACGGCTTGGGTTATGGCGAAGATGGTACATTTTGGGGAGGAGAATTTCTCTTAGCAGATTATCGCCAATTTCGGCGATTAGCTACATTTAAACCAGTGGCTATGATTGGGGGAGAAAAAGCAATTTATCAGCCTTGGCGTAATACCTACGCCCAACTCATAGCCGCTGATAGTTGGCAAAATTTAACACAGAAGTATGACAATTTAGAAATATTAAATTTTTTAAAGCAAAAGCCACTAAAGTTACTCAATCAGCTTATAGAGCAAAATATTAATTCACCCCTAGCATCCTCAACAGGGCGATTGTTCGATGCTGTAGCTGCCGCAATCGGCATTTTTCGAGAAGAATGTAGCTATGAAGGACAAGCTGCGATCGCAATGGAAGCATTAGCGGCTATCGATAGCTTAAATAATGATGAAGAAAAGCCAAACTATCCTTTTAATTTTACCTTTTTCGATAGTATTTATTGTATAGACTCTAGCCCCATGTGGCTTGCCTTGCTCACAGACTTGCAACAGCAAACATCTCCAGGGATGATAGCTGCAAAATTTCATAGAAGTTTAGCCAAAGCAATTGTCGAAATGGTCAAACATCTATCTCACGAAAATCTCATTAATCAAGTCGTCCTCACAGGAGGCGTATTTCAAAATTGTCTGTTATTAGAGCAAGTCATTCAGGGGTTACAAACATTAGAAATCAACGTCCTCACTCACAGCTTAGTTCCCCCAAATGATGGTGGTATATCTTTAGGTCAAGCAGTGATTGCCGCCGCTCATAATTTAACAGAAAACACACTTATTTAAGTATATATTCTCTCTGCGTCCTCTGCATCTGGGTGGTTCATTTCTCTTCAACAAGGAAAATAACAATGTGTTTAGGAATTCCCGGTCAAATTGTTGAAATAACAGACAATAATCATAAATTAGCCATTGTCAATGTCGGCGGTGTTAAGCGACAAGTAAACATTGCTTGTATCGTTGACGAACAACATCCCCCAGAAGCTTGTATTGGTGATTGGGTATTAGTACATGTAGGTTTCGCCATGAATCGCATTAACGAACAAGAAGCAGCAGAAACATTAAGACTGTTAGAAGAAATTGCCGCATATATCTAGCGTTACAATAATTATCTTTTCCTGCTTGACATCTTTGGCGGTTTCATAAAAGATTCATCTGTAAAAACTCTTCCCCACACCATCACAATATGAAATACGTTGATGAATTCCGCGAACCGGAAAAAGCTCTTGGTTTACGCCGTGAAATTACCAAAATCAGCCAGCAGCTAGAAAAACCAATCAAAATCATGGAAGTATGTGGCGGGCATACCCATTCTATATTTAAATATGGTATCGAAGAAATTTTACCCGATCGCATTGAATTAATTCATGGCCCTGGTTGTCCAGTATGCGTCATGCCAAAGGGGAGGATAGATGATGCGATCGCAATCTGCCAAAATGATAACGTTATCTTCACCACCTTTGGCGATGCCATGCGCGTTCCTGGTTCTCAAACTAGCTTACTGCAAGCCAGAGCCACAGGGGCAGATATCCGCATGGTTTACTCGCCCTTAGATAGCTTACAAATAGCCAAAGACAACCCAGACAAAGAAATAGTATTTTTCGCCCTCGGTTTTGAAACCACAGCCCCCAGCACCGCCTTCACCATCCTCCAAGCAGCAGCCGAAAACATTCCCAACTTTAGTATGTTTAGCAATCACGTTCTTGTGATTCCCGCCCTAAAAGCACTATTAGATAACCCCGACTTGCAACTAGATGGATTTGTCGGCCCTGGTCATGTCAGTATGGTAATTGGGACTGACCCTTATCAATTTATTTCTCAACAATATCATAAGCCAATTGTTGTTTCCGGCTTTGAACCCTTAGACATTCTCCAATCAATTTGGATGTTGTTGCAACAGCTATTAGAAAATCGTTGCGAAGTTGAAAATCAATATAATCGCATTGTGCAACCAGCCGGAAATCAAAATGCACTAGCAGCCATCAACCAAGTTTTTGTGGCGCGAGAAAAATTTGAGTGGCGCGGTTTAGGTGACATACCTGACTCAGGTTTACAAATTCGGCCAGAATATGCGCAATTTGACGCTGAATTAAAATTTACCATTCCCAACCAAAAAGTTGCCGACCATAAAGCTTGTAAATGTGGAGAAATTCTTAAGGGAGTCATGAAACCTTGGGAATGTAAAGTATTTGGTACAGCTTGCACACCAGAAACACCCATTGGTACTTGTATGGTATCTTCTGAAGGTGCTTGCGCTGCCTATTATAAATATGGCAGACTATCTACTCTTGCTAAAAAAACAATGCTAGAAAAACCAAAGCTAGCATTATCTCAAGAACCTCTGCCATCCTGTAGTACATCTTTGGTATAGCTAATCTCAACCACATATTTGAGGAAAAACTTTATGCCATTTGTCACAGTTAAAATTGCTAGAGGACACTCCATTGAAAAAAAGCGGCGGCTAGTAGAAGCCATTACTAATGCCTTAGTTACAGCCTTAGATACCAAACCCGAATGGATTACCATTCATATTGATGAATTTGAGAGAGAAAGTTGGGCTGTAAATGGCTTATTACTTTGTGATAGACATCGTGGCAGACACGATGAATCCGGTAGATAAACTAGGGGCACAACATTGTTGTGCCCTTATCAATCAAAGCGTAAAAAAATGAGGGGAATCTCCATGAATACTACCTATAATCAGCGTCAAATATGGCTACTTGTTTTAATAATCATTAATATATTTGCTTCCATTTTGCACTACGTTGATAATATTATTTTCTTTGATCAATATCCAGAACCATCTTGGTTTACGCCTCAGATAACAGATTCTATCTGGTTAATTATGACACCTTTGGGTTTAGCAGGATTTTATCAGTATATTAAAAAGGCATTTTCATCTGCATATTTATGCCTTTATCTGTATATCATCATGAGCCAGATTACTCTAGGGCACTATATTATTACCCCAATGTGGCATCTATCATTGAAAATGAACACCTTGATTTTATTGGAGTCAATTACAGCAATTCCTCTGTTAATTTTCGTTGCTTGGTCACAACTGTTTCTCAAAGAGTCAATAGTCAATAGTCAATAGTCATTGGTCATTAATCATTGGTTAGTTGTCAGTTGTCAAATTTCAACCGTTAACTGTCAACTGTCAACTGTCAACTGTCAACCGTTAACAGTCAACAATCAACCGTCAACCGTCAACATTCAATGGATTTATCACCAAATACCTCAGAACAAAATTCTTTATTTCAAAATCTGGAAAAAATTCGCCGTCGCCAAGGTAAAGTGCGAGATACTCATATTACTCTCGCACATGGTAGCGGTGGTAAAGCCATGCGCGATTTAATTGACGATATTTTTGTCAAGAGTTTTGATAATCCGATTCTTTCCCAATTAGAAGACCAAGCTAGTTTTAATTTAGCCCATCTCATGCAACAAGGAGATAGACTAGCTTTTACCACAGATTCCTATGTTGTAGATCCGTTATTTTTTCCTGGTAGTGATATTGGCGAATTAGCTGTCAATGGCACAGTTAATGATTTAGTCGTAAGTGGTGCTAAACCTTTATATCTTACCTGTAGTGTTATCTTAGAAGAAGGATTAGCAACAGAAACTTTACGACGGGTAGCCGCTAGTATGCAAGCCGCTGCTAAAAAAGCAGATATTCAAATTGTGACTGGTGACACAAAAGTTGTCCATCGTGGTGCGGCTGATAAACTATTTATTAATACCGCTGGTATTGGTGTTATTCCTAAAGGAGTAGACATTTCTGCCCGGAAAATTCAACCAGGAGATGCAGTTATTATTAATGGTGAATTGGGCAATCATGGGGCAGCCATTTTAATTGCTAGGGGTGAATTAGCTTTAGATACTGATATTAAAAGTGACTGTCAACCATTGCACAGCTTAGTAGCAACTATCCTTAGGGTTTGTCCAGAAGTTCATGCGATGCGCGATGCAACACGCGGCGGTTTAGCTACAGTCTTAAATGAATTTGCTCTCAGTTCTAATGTGGGAATTCGCCTTGATGAAACATCTATCCCAGTGAGGGAAGAGGTTAAAGGAGTTTGCGAAATTCTCGGTTTAGATCCCTTATATTTAGCTAATGAAGGTAAGTTAGTAGTAGTACTACCTAGGAAATATGCCGAGGCTGTTTTAGCAGCGATGAAATCTCACCCGGCCGGAAAAGATGCGGCAATTATTGGGGAAGCGATCGCTTCGCCGACTGGGGTGGTTTTATTAAAAACTCTGTTTAATTCTGAAAGAGTTGTTGATATGCTAGTCGGTGATCAACTGCCACGAATTTGTTAATAAATAAGTTGATAATTGCACCTACCTATATTACCAAACGTAAATGAGTTTTAACTCCTTACCAATGACAAATGACAAATGACAAATGACAGCCCTAGCCAGTATTTTCATTGGGACTACCTACTTATTTAATAGATATTTTGTATGCATGAACTAGGAATTACGCAAAATATTGTGGCGATTGTCAAAGAACATGCCAATGGCAATAAAGTCAGCCGAGTGTTATTAGAAATTGGCAAGCTATCAGCTATTATGCCTGATGCTATCCGGTTTTGTTTTGATATTTGCGCTCAAGGTACAGTTTTAGAAGGGGCAAAGTTAGAAATTTTAGAAATTCCTGGTTTGGCAGAATGTCGCCAATGTGGTGCAAAAATTCCTTTAGAAAAACCCTTTGGCATTTGCCAATGTGGTAGTGTGCAATTGAATTTAATCACTGGTGAAGAACTCAAAATTAAAGAAATCGAAATAGAGGAAATATGTGTGTAACTTGCGGTTGTTCTGAGGATGGAGAAAGCAAAGTCACTAATCTGACAACTGGTGAAGTTGATCATCATCACCACCATGATCATACTCACACTCACACTTTGGCTGATGGGACTGTAATGACTCATGCTCATAATCATGATGAGCATTCAGAGGCATCACAAATTCATGCCAAAATGCATGGCACAACAATATCATTAGAACAAGATATTTTAACAAAAAATAATTTACTAGCTGCCCAAAATCGGGGTTGGTTTAAAGGTAGAAATATCCTGGCTTTAAATTTAATGAGTTCTCCCGGTGCAGGGAAAACTACATTATTAACGCGCACGATTCATGATTTAAAATCTCAGATATCTATTAGTGTAATTGAAGGCGACCAAGAAACAACTAATGATGCGCAAAAAATTCAAGAGACAGGCTGTAAAGTTGTGCAAATTAACACAGGTACAGGCTGTCATTTAGATGCATCAATGATTGAAAGAGGTTTACAACAACTCAACCCGCCGTTAAATTCAGTGGTGATGATTGAGAATGTGGGTAACTTGGTTTGTCCCGCTTTATTTGATTTGGGAGAACAGGCGAAAGTTGTAATTCTTTCTGTGACGGAAGGGGAAGATAAGCCAATCAAATATCCCCATATGTTTCGTGCTAGTCAGGTGATGATTCTCACGAAAATTGATTTGCTACCTTATGTGCAATTTGATGTGCAAAAATGCATACAATATGCACGCCAGGTTAATCCAGATATACAAATTTTTCAAGTTTCATCTACTACAGGTGCTGGGTTGGATAGTTGGTATTCTTGGCTATCGCAAAAGGTTGGAGATTTGCAAACTCTTGTTAATGTATGAGGAACTTACAATTACAAAAATCTCCAATTTTTAGGGTTGTAGAGTGATGAATTGTCGTGATGGGCGGGGTTTCCCCGCCCCTACGGGGGTATTTTTGTTTGAAATTGGTATGATTGGCTGCTAGATCAACAAATTTGTTGTGAGTTGTCATATTCTAGCATTAAGAAAAAATGAAGCTGTTATTTACTGCACTGGCTATTACTTCAACTATCTTATTAACTCAAGGTTGCGCTTCAGTTGTTCAATCTACTGACAATTCAAAATCTGATCATCACAATCATTCTGATGGATCAAATAACCACGATCATCATGGAGGCCATTCCGAGTTAGAATCGGCTTCTACTATTGCCAAATTAACATTATCAGGCAAGATTGCTGCTAACACTCCTGTACCTTTAGTGATTGATGTTAAAGATAAGAATGGTCAGGCGATCGCATATTTTGATAAATTCCAAGAACAATTAATGCATCTCATCATTGTTGGTGATAATCTTGATACCTTCAATCATATCCATCCTACTTACAAAGGCAATGGACGCTTTGAAGTTCAAACTAGTTTTCCCCATCCAGGTAATTACACGCTGTTCAGTGATTACAAGCCAGCCGGCAAGGCTGAAGAAGTTTCTCTATTAAAAGCACAAGTTCCCGGTGAAGCGCCAAATACGCCGAAAATTGACTTTTCTAGCACTAATACTTTTGGTAATACTCTGGCTAATCTCAAGTTTTCCCAACCTACTTTAAAGGCTGGACAAGAAGTAAATGTAATTTTTAATTTACAAGATGCTGCTACTAAGCAACCAATTAAAGATTTGCAGCCTTATTTAGGCGAAAGAGGACATTTAGTTATTATCAAACGCACAAAATCATTAACACGAGCAGATTATATTCATGCTCATGCTTTGAAAGATACCCCAGATGGCGAGGTTAATTTTATCACTAATTTTCCGCAACGAGGAGATTACAAACTCTGGGGACAGTTTAATCGTAATGGCAAAATTATTACTGCTGAATTTTGGGTGACTGTGCAATAGTGAAAAATTAGATTCCCGACTTCGTAAAAGTTGTCGGGAATCTGGAAGTATCTGATATTAATTGCTGGAGACTTCTATCCCATTACTATATACATGAGGATCGACGGAAACGATCGCATCAAAGAATTCCTGATTATGTAAATCCTTAAAACCCTGAGTGTTTTTCATCGCCGCCAGCTGTTGTGTAGTTTCCCAATTAGCGATCGCGGTAACTCTTGTGCCATCATCGCTCTTGAGTAATTTAGCAGCAATAAATCCCGGTTGATGCTTGACAACCTCGAAATAAAGTTTCTGGATGTTTTTCAGCGCTTGTTCCTGCTTTTCTGGAAGGACGGTAAAAACATTGACAACAGTAATCATGATAGTCAGTAGTTACTAGTTTATAGTTTGGCTCTCCCTGGGCTAAAAGGCGCAGTAATTATGGCAATTTGTGGCGAATACACCTAAATTTTGGCTTTTTCGCTCACTATTCTCCTTGGTATGTGCCAACTGTTTTATCCTAGCTTGGGCAAGCCACCTCCAGAATATCAACTGAAGGCTGAAGTCTGTAGGACGAAGTCCTTCCCGTTCGCGTAGCGTCTCGTAGAGAAGGGTAGTATAAAATGACTCCACCCACAAAGCGAAAAGTCGAGGTAGTACGTCTACATCCTTTTTTGCTCAATCAATTTGGATGACAACTTTGCCAAAATGAGCGCCACTTTTGAGGTAATTGTATGCTGCTTTGGCTTCGGAAAATGGAAAAACTCGATCAATCACTGGCTGTAATTTATACTCTTGTATCGCGTGATTCATCGCCTCAAACATTTTGCGACTGCCAACATAAATGCCTTGCAGTGTTATGCTTTTGAAGAGTATGGGCATGGGGTCAATCACATCTCCTCTACCTGATAGCACCCCAATTAAGCTGACACGTCCCCCAATTCGGACTGCTTGTAAAGATTTTGGTAAAGTACCTGTACCACCTACTTCTACTACATGATCTACACCTGTGCGATTAGTCAGTTCGTAGACTTTCTTTTCCCAATCTGGCGTTAATTTGTAATTAATTGTCTCGTCTGCACCCAAATTTTTCGCTCTTGCTAATTTCTCATCACTGCTAGAAGTGAGGATAACTCTAGCACCGTATAATTTTGCAAATAACAGCGCAAAAGTAGATACTCCTCCTGTACCGAGCAATAATACACTGTTACCTTCAGTAATATTACCTTTGCTCACCAGTGCGTGCCAAGCTGTGACTGCTGCACAGGGTAAAGTTGCTCCTTCTACATAGGAGAGATGGTCAGGTAATATTACTACACCCTCTTGGAGTAAAACTACATACTCAGCCAACATCCCATCGATACCACCGCCTAAATCAGATTTCATTGACTCTCTGGTTAAAGCGCCAGCAATCCAGTCTTGGAAGAAAATACCAGCGACGCGATCGCCTACTTTCACCCTGGTGACACCTTCCCCCACCGCTACAACTTCCCCAGCACCGTCAGATAGGGGAATTAAGGGATATTTTACACCCGAACCGTAAGCCCCAACAGCCACCAGCAAGTCACGGTAATTCAGAGATACAGCTTTAACTTTGATGAGAACTTGTCCCACACTTGGTTGAGGTTGGGGGCGTGAGCTTAATGTCAGTGCATCAATTCCAGTATTACTTGACAGTACGTAAGCTTTCATGAAATTGCTCCTAGGCGAACAAAACAACAAAAAACCTAAAATTTGGCAAATTTCGCCTAATCACCAGAAATAGGCCTGTAGATAAACATGATGGCTTAAGTACAATCTAAAACTACAATTTCCAGTATGAATATTTCTTATAAAATATATCCGGAAAACTCTTGGAAATTTTTTCTTTGGAGTCAGCGGCTTTATCCTTCGTCTTGAAGACTAAAGTCAGAACTACGAACTTAAAATAATCTGCGAGTTGCTTAAGTCTTGAGTTAATTTTAGCTGTAAGAGGTTGTTTGAAAAGTCAAGCCGAGGTATTGCTATACGAACAAAACCTGCTTACCCTTCAAGTAAACAGGTTTGGCTTTTAGCCAGGGGCGTTTTTGCACATTTGGGATACTCAAAGCCGGAGAGGGAAGTTAGGGGACTTCCAAGTAAAAAAATATTCCATTGCTATTGTTCACTGTTGACGGTTGACGGTTGACGGTTGACTGTTAACTTTGAACAGTCAACCATCAACGACTTTAACAGCCGCTACGGGTCGGGTTTCATCCCCTGCTTAAAAGCGAGGGGTTCTCACCCTCCCGCACTATTTTTGATAGTTATTGCACTTGGTTGGGGAAAGCACCAGGTTGCACAGCTAAGTTGACATTCTGGCCATTGCGACGTAACTCTAGGCGCACCTCACCACCAATTTGGCTATTATCAACAGCTTGTTGGATACTGCTAGCGTCGGTGACTGCTTGACCATTGAGTTTTTGGATCACATCACCAGCACGAATTCCCGCTTTAGCTGCGGGAGAATTCGGTACTACTTTCACGACTAATACACCTTTATCTTCCTGAACACTCAAACCACTATTAGGATCTGAGTTAATGTTTTGCTTTAATTCAGGTGTCAAGCCCACCATTTGAATTCCTAAATAAGGATGTTGCGCTTTACCTGTAGTCGCCAGCTGATCAGAAATCCGTTGTACTGTGTTGATAGGGATAGAAAAGCCCAAGCCTTGCGCACCCTGGATAATAGCTGTATTCATACCAATTACTTCACCACGGGCATTAAGTAAAGGCCCACCAGAATTACCAGGGTTAATGGCTGCGTCAGTTTGAATAAATTGCACTCGTTTATCAGGCGCACCAATTTGATTGCTACTCCGTCCAGTAGCGCTGATAATCCCGGTGGTAACAGTATTATCTAATCCCAAGGGGTTACCGATCGCGATCGCCCATTGCCCTGGTTGCAGTTGCTCTGAGTTCCCTATAGTTACTGTTGGTAAATTCTCTGCCTGAATTTTTACCACAGCCACATCTGTTAACTCATCTTTGCCCAACACCTTACCTTGAAAACTGCGCCCATCCTTGAGGATCACTGTCACCGTATCAGCACCGTCAACGACGTGGGCATTAGTCAAAATCCGACCATCTTTACCGATGATAAACCCTGAACCCGTACCCCTTTGTACCTGATTTTGTTGTGGTGGTAGTTGGGAACCAAAGAAACGCCGGAAAAATGGATCGTTAAATTCGTCTGGTATTTGAGTTTTAACTGTGCGGGAAGAGTTAATTCGCACCACAGCAGGGCCGACCCTTTGTACCACCTCTGTAATAAAGTTAGGGTCTGTGGCTGCTGGTAATGGAGGTGCCGCATTTACTGGGCTAACTGCCAAATTCGATGCAGTCTGAGATAGCTTTTGAGGGTGTCCCGCTAAATAACCACCTGCCAATGTCATCCCAGATCCCAGCAGCACCAGCGATACAGAGGCAGCTGCCTTTTTCCAGGGTGCATAATTATGGTGTTTAGCGCTATCAGTATTCAATGAATTGTAGTTTGTGAGCTTTTCTCCGTCCCGTGGTTGGTTTTGCATTTGCTATCTGGAAGGATATTTTAGATGTACTACTAATATAGATAACCTTTTTGAAGCTTTTGTTGCAGGACTATTGCGCTGGTGTGAAACGCCTCTTTATGGTAAGCCCAGCTATCCGTGTTTTTACGCCATTGCCGCAACTCAGTATTCACCTCTAGCTTTTTTTGCACTAAAGTTAAGTCGGCAAAATAAAGCCAAACTATGTATCGCTTTCATCCAGGTCAAAATTAACCCGCTCATAAATATCCCGTAAGGAAATCTGGAAATTAACAGAATCCATTCCTAAAACTGCCGCTTCCCCTTCATACTCCCTAAAAATCCATTGACCTTCGGTTTGTTTAGCAAATTGTTCAATTGCAAAACTATACTGGTCAATCAAAATATATTCTTGAAATCCAGAAATTGAACGATAATATTTAAACTTGTCGGTTTTGTCATAATTCTTAGTTGAATTTGATAAAACTTCAACTATTAATAATGGGTTAATAATAATTGTTGTACTAGTTCCCTCGTAGATAGGTTTACCTTTAACAACCATCACATCAGGATAAGTGTAGATTTGATAATGAGGTATCGATAGCTTCACATCACCCATGTATATTTCATAATCTTCCTGTTGAATTGTCAAAGGGAATTTTCTACAAAAATTCAGAGCAATTTTATTGTGGTTAGTTGTACCACCTGCCATTGGCAAAATTTCTCCTCTTCTATATTCACTTTTATATTCAGTTTTTTCTTCTAATTCCAAATACTCCTCTGGAGTATAATGGCGTTTCTCTATTTGTAAAACCATATTCCTGACCTTTATTAACCAAATTATTTCCGAATAATTCAGTTTTTAGTTGTATTAATTCTAGCGACTTCGAGCGTCTGCTCCTTGTTTTCTCTGCTTCGCCGAAAATCCACTACAAAATCACAATTTTTATCCGCAACTATTGCTCTCTGTGCCCTCTGCACCTCTGTGGTTAATAACTTTTTAACCGCAGAGGCACAGAGAACACACAGAAGGGATTGTTCTACCGAGGGTTCAGATCCCCGACTTCTTCAAGAAGTCGGGGATCTCTCAGCCCAGCAAAATTAATGGGACAGACTACTAGCCCCTAGCCGATGACAAAATTCACCAACTTCCCAGGTACTACAATTACCTTTTTAATCTCTTTCCCCTCAATATAACGTTGAGCAACTTCTGATTCTCTGGCATATTTCTCTAAATCGGCTTTATCTGCTTGCGATGGTACTTGAATTGCACCGCGAGTTTTGCCCATGACTTGAATCACCAAAGTAATTTCATCAGCTACTAAAGCCGCCGGATCAAAAGACGGCCAAGTTTGAGTATGAACAGAATCACTATTACCCAATAAATGCCACAATTCATCAGCGATGTGTGGAGCAAAGGGGGCTAGCATTACTACTAAAGTCTGAATCCCTTCCGTGAAAATTAGTGAATTTTTACTGCTGGTATCAGCAAGGGCATTACTCAACTTCATCAATTCAGAAATAGCTGTGTTGAATTGATATTCGTCTTCTACATCTTCTGTAACTGCTTGGATAGCTGTATGAATTGCCCGCCGTAATTCTTTCTCTGGTTTCGTTAAATTTGAGATATCAGCTGTCTTTTTCGATACTCCAGCGGCAATATAATCTGTTACCAAGCGCCAAACCCTGTTCAAAAAGCGGAATTGTCCCTCAACATCAGCTTCATCCCATTCCAAATCTTTTTCTGGTGGCGCTTTAAACAAGATGAACATCCGCGCTGTGTCTATACCATATTTGCTAATTACGTCTTCTGGTGCGACACCATTACCTTTTGACTTGGACATGGTGGCGTACAGACGTTGTAATGCTTCCCCTGTCTGAGGATCTCGTGGATTGGCAGGATCAACTAAATGGGAGGGAATCCATTTATCTTTCCCGCCCTTATTAGGATTCATGTAAGTTAAACCCTGTACCATTCCTTGAGTCAACAGGCGTTGAAAAGGTTCGTCAAAGTTCAACAAACCTCTGTCACGCAGCACTTTAGTAAAGAAGCGCGAATATAACAAATGCAAAATCGCGTGTTCAATCCCACCCACGTACTGATCAACTGCCATCCAGTCATTGGTTTTACTGGACTCAAAAACCTGCTGTTCATTCTTCGCGTCAGTAAACCGTAAGAAATACCACGAGGAATCAATAAAGGTATCCATCGTGTCGGTTTCCCGCTTAGCTGGAGTGCCACAAGTTGGACATGGCACATTTACCCAGCTTTCTAACTGAGTCAAAGGTGAACCACCACGTCCAGTAAATTCCACTTCTTCTGGTAACTCAACTGGTAAATCCTTGTCTGGAACTGGGACTATGCCACAGTTTGGGCAGTGAATCACGGGTATTGGTGCGCCCCAGTACCGTTGCCGAGAAATCAACCAATCCCGTAAGCGATATTGTACCCGTGCTTTGCCAAAACCTTGTTGTGCGGCATATTCAACTATTGCTTGTTTGGCATCTGTGGAAGCCATGCCACTAAAATGACCGGAATTAATTAAAATTCCTGGTTCTGTGTATGCTTCGTTGTATTCAACCTGGATGATGTTGGAAACTTCACCGTTTTCATCGGGAATTGTGGCACTAAAATCTTTATCTGCAACTGCCTCTGGTTCGACAATGACAAACTCAATCGGCAAATTATATTTATTGGCAAACTTGAAATCTCGGGCATCGTGGGCAGGCACACCCATTACTGCCCCTGTACCATATTCATACAGTACATAGTCAGCAATCCAGATGGGCAGTTCTTCCCCGGTAAACGGGTTAATTGCCTTACCACCTGTGGGGATACCTCGTTTGGGTTTGTCTTCAGCAGTCCGTTCCAATTCACTTTGATTGGCAACTTCTTGAATAAAAGCTTCTACTACTGCTTGCTGTTGTTTTTCGGTAACACGCTTTGTTAAGGGATGTTCTGGTGCTAATACCAAGTAGCTCACACCATAAACTGTATCTGGGCGTGTAGTGTAAACGCTAATTTTTTCATCCAAGCCAACAATGGGAAATTCCAGGTATGCGCCTGTTGATTTGCCAATCCAGTTAGCTTGCATCAATTTGACTCGTTCTGGCCAACCTGTCAATTTATCCAAGTCATTGAGTAATTCTTCGGCGTAGTCTGTAATTTTGAAAAACCACTGCCGTAATAATTTACGCTCAACTTTAGCACCGCTGCGCCAGGAACGTCCTTCGTTATCAACTTGCTCGTTTGCTAATACTGTTTGATCGATGGGGTCCCAGTTAACTGCTGCTTCTTTTTGGTAAGCTAACCCCGCTTGCAAAAACTGCAAGAAAATCCATTGTGTCCACTTGTAATAGTCTGGTGAACAGGTAGCTAATTCGCTGTCCCAGTCAATGGACAAGCCAAGACGCTGCAATTGCAGCCGCATCTGGGCAATATTTTGATAAGTCCACTTGGCTGGTGGTACACCACGATCAATCGCGGCGTTTTCTGCTGGTAAGCCAAAAGCATCCCAACCCATTGGGTGCAGTACCCGGTAACCTTGCATTCGCTTGAGGCGAGCAATCACATCAGTAATTGTATAATTACGAACGTGACCCATGTGTAGGCTGCCCGATGGGTAAGGGAACATGGATAAAGCGTAGAATTTTGGCTTGGCTGTATCTGTAGGTGTCTTATCTAAGCCAAGTTCAGCCCATGTTTGCTGCCATTTTTCCTCAATCGCTGCTGGGGTATATCGGGAATCCACCAAAAAATGCTCCTACTGGAATCTTTGTCTGTATCTGCCTCCATAATTGTAATGGTAGGCAAACAAATTCAGTTGGTTAAAATAAGTTATGACTGAATTAAAAATAAAATCTTCTGGTCAAGTGCGTATTTTTGTCTACGGCACGCTCAAACCAGGTGAAGTCAATTATAAAAGATATTGTGCGGCTCAGGTGATAGATACCAAAAGAGCGATCGCTCCAGGTAAACTGTTTGCGATGCCAATGGGTTATCCAGCCATGACAATTGAAAATAGCCAAGTTCATGGATATTTACTTTCATTTGCTGACCCAGGAATTTTAAGTCAGCTAGATGAACTCGAAGATTACCACCCCCATAGAAACATGTCAGAAAATCTCTATAACCGTCAGCAAATTAAGATCCACGATTTGCAGGGACTATCCTTGGGGTTGGCTTGGGTTTACTTTATGTCTCCACAAAGAGTTCGCCAATTAGGAGGTGTCCCTCAACCTGATGGCTGGTGGAGTGGCTGCGGTTTGACAGCCAGCGAATTGCAGTTATGATGGGTTAATGAACTATTAACTGGGAAATTAGTTAATGTTCTGTTCCCAATCTCCCTGTTTAGGCTTTTGATGATGGGTTGGCTTAGGCGGAGAAGTTACTGCTGCTTTCGGAATTTCCACTACTGGTTTATTTAAAGTCACCATCAGTGGTGATACAGGCACAGCAGCAGGCTCTTTTGTTTGTTGTACTGGTTCTATTCGTTGTTGCGCCAGTTGTAGGGACTTATCCCCACCAGGAATAATACCTGCTAGTGAGCCAATGACACAAGCAGCAACGGCAGCGCCTCCAAATGCCCAAGCTAGCTGGGAACGACGACGTAAACGTGCCATCACATGCTGGACTGTTTTTTCTAGGGGCTGTTCGGAGGCTGGTACAGGCATACCCTGCAAGCCTTGCCTTAGCTTTAACAATCGAGCATACAAGCATTTGACGGAGGCATCGTTTGCCAGCCATTCTTCTACTTGTCTACGTTCAGCGGCTGTTACCTCTCCATCGAGGTAAGCACTCAATAACTCGAAGCGATCGCGCTTCACCATATCTTCCATAGCACCCGTTGATTCATTGGTATGCTTTGCCATTCCATCTGCTAAATCTTGAGAAATTTGCCAGCGAGAACGGTCGTAAAACTGAGAATCAGTAGTCATCTTAACATTATTACCAATTCATACACGGGTAAAGACGGGGAATATTTTTGAGAAATTCATCGATTCTCTTCCTAATGACAGACTCTCTTTAAGACTTCTACACAATTAGTAACAATTATTAATTAATGCTTAAATTCTGCCCAGGGGCAGCAGATAGATTCTGTAGATTAAGAGTCTAGGTAATTTTGCAACTGGGCTTGCAATCTGGATCTAGCTCTAGCGATTCTTGACTTCACTGTTCCTAAAGAAACGCCAGTGATTTCGGCAATTTCTTCATATGCCATACCTTCGATTTCTCTGAGAACAATGGTAGTGCGGAACACTTCTGGTAAATCAGCGATCGCTTCTCGCAGTTGTTCGTAAAATTCCCTCGTGGTCAGTTCTTCCTCAGGGCCTGGAGTATCTCCAGCAATTTCCCAATCCATCTCACCATCATCTACCGAGCGGGGAGCATCCAGTGATAAGGGGCTAACAACTCGCTTGCGTTTGCGCAACTCGTCGTAAAACAAGTTGGTAGCAATGCGGCTTAACCAGCCCCTAAACTTAGCTGGTTCTTGTAATCGGTTAATATTCCGATAGACTCGAATCCAAACTTCTTGAGCCAAATCAGCTCTGTCAGCCCAATCTGGTGCTAAGTGGTATAACACCCTATCGACCTGTGTCTGATAACGACGCAATAATTCCGCAAACGCAGCACGATCAGGACGCAGTCCAGTTTGACAGCGTAAAATTAAATCGTGATTAGAGAGTTTGTCAACTTGCACTGATGCTTCCGGAAACCCCGCATCAACCGTTGACCAGGATACAGTAATCGATTGACTCATAGATCGTACTGGCTGTAATTCATCCCTTACTATTAGACCTGTTAATTGGCTCTAAGTTCCTGAATCAGGGACGGATTTATGACTGGAACAATCAGGTATATAAGTTTGAGTCAAACTCTGGCAATGAAGTCAACTTTTTTTTGACTATAGATACTGCACAGCAAGCTTTTGAGCCATAGTGTACCAGATGCTAGAATTACAGCAATGTTACGTAAATCTGTGCTGCCACTAACATCTGGCACGATACGCTTGACATAAAGGGTAAAAATGGTTATAGCAGATCAGGGAAATTTGACAATTGTCAATAGTCAATAGTCAGTTGTCAGTTGTCATTGGGCATGGGGCATTGGGGAGGCAGTGCGTTGCTGGTTTCCAGTATTGTGCAAACTGCCGTCATTGGGCATTGAGAATTTCTTATTTATCTCCCTTGTCTCCCCTGCTCCCCTGCTCCCTTGCTCCCCTACTCCCTTGTCCCCTTCCGCGTCCCCATGTCTCCTTGTCAGAGCATCTGCTGTACTAGGCACAAACTCAGAATTCCTTTACGAGACGCTGTTGTAACTACTAGGACTGTTATTTATCTGGTCTTGTGACTAAAATTGTTGCTGATGTTTCTGTGTGCTGCTGATAAGTAGCACCAGTCTGTTCTTGATTGGGTACACGCACTTGCAAAAAGAAATTAAGGGAAAATGTAATCGTGACTGCTAGCAATAGTTTTTCAAACATGGTCTTACTCCCACCCACACCATTAATGATTGATTGCTGCACCCCAAGAGTTCCAAGTAATGAAGTTTCTTATTTAGAGTTATTCTTGCTGGGACTTCTGCATAGCCCTAGTGTGCCCAAAGGGATTAATAGATTCATAAGGGAACCAATAAGTATTGATAAATTTTTGATGAGTTAACGGTGAAGACAGCGAATTAGCCAACCGGATATGTCAGGGATCAACAAAAGGTGGTGGCAATGGTAAGAAATGAATCTGTAACGCGGATAATCATGTGGCTCTGTTTTGGGACAGCAATTTTATCTCTGGCTGTCCATTGGCGCGTTATGACAACAGGACAGCAGTTTGAGCAGCAAGCCTCCACGAAGACAAGCCATGAGAAGTCATCTCCAGGAGGCAGCTTCAGCGCTTTGGGAGCATCTGTACCCCCTGGTGAACGCAAACAGAGGATATCTACATCCCAATCCTCAGCAACAAAGCTTCATAATACTAAGTCGGGAACAGCCAGCAAAAATGTAGCTATAGCAACTGACGAGTCTCAAATAACGCCCTTAGTGTCGCCAGAAAAAAAACTCAACCCAACTAAGTCCTTTTTGCCGCAGTCGTTGTTACCTCAGGTTAGAGCTCAACTATTCAACACTGATAGGCAGATATCTAATACAAGGCAAGTGGTGGTTGATTTAAGCGATCGCCGCGCCTATGTTTACCATTCAGATGTTGTCATCGCCAGCTACCCAATTGCTGTGGGTAAGAAAGGGTGGGAAACGCCTACAGGTTCTTTTCAAGTGATGCACAAGCAACACAATCCTATATGGCGTCATCCGATTACTGATAAAGTATTTGCTCCAGGTACTGATAGTCCTCTGGGAGACCGATGGATTGGTTTTTGGTCAGATGGACATAACGAAATTGGCTTTCACGGTACGCCAGATACCAACGTTATGGGAACTGCTATTTCTCATGGCTGTTTAAGAATGCGTAATCCTGATGTCCGATTGTTGTACCAGCAGGTAAGCGTGGGAACACCAGTGATAGTACGCGAATGATTTTTGTCAATAGTCAACGGTCATTGGTCAATGGTCATTGGTCATTTGACTATGCACTCTGGACTGTTGACTATGGACTATTGACTCTTGACTATTAAGATTGGGATTTTTGCTCAAACGTGGGGGCGTAGACTTGTAGTAAGTTACTAACTTGGCGTAACACTTCATTGCCAGTACTTTTGCCCAAGACTGGGGTTCTGTTGTCATTGGGTTGGTCAAGGTTACGACCAATGGCCTCACCTATTTGCTGGGCAATTAATTCTTGAAGTTCTGCCTTAGCCCTTTGGCGCTGGTAGTTAGCACCTTCTTCGGTAGTGGCGTATAGGGGCGGAAGACGGTTCAGCGCGTAAGCAGCTATATCCCCAACATCTAAGGAGCTTTCGCTAGTAGCTTCTATTTCTGCTACTCTGGCGATCGCTTCTGTGAGTACCAACTCTTCCATGACGTTAATGAATTGTTTGCGAGGTACCGCCACAACCTCGCCCGTCAGTAGCGCTCCCATTAGTCGATCTAACGCCATATACTCTTCTATGGAGAGTTCGGAGGCGTTATCACAGATGCGCCCAACTTCTGCTTCCATTGCTGGTGTCAGATAACCATCCTGGAGAGCTTGTTCTACAATTTTTTCAATACTCATAACGCTAATCATCTTTAAGCCACCGCAGCAAGGTAGGGACGGTACCAATCTAGTTTATTTTGCCTAATTATAGGCAAAATAATATACAAATGATGTACAGTCGTGATTAATTTTATCTCTGTTATTCAAAAACCTTGGTGCGCCAAGGTGTTGGATCAACAGATAGTCCATTGACATACAGACCCCAGTGTAAATGAGGTCCAGTGGAAGCTCCCGTTGCACCTACTGCGCCAATTACCTGACCAGCTTTGACAATATCGCCTTCTTTGACATTGATGCGACTTAGGTGCATGAAAATACTTGTTACTCCTTGACCGTGATCGATGCCAATTACATTACCGTGAACCCGGAACCCTTGAGATACTTTGCCAACCAAAGCTACTTTGCCTGCGGCTGGCGCAATTACGGGTGAACCCTCTGCACCAGCGTAGTCAACGCCACGATGATAATAATCATTGGCGAATTCACCATTATAGTAGCGGCGTACACCGTAAATTGTACTTATTCGTCCCTGATTTGGCTTCAAAAACGAACCGTTCCAATACTTTTGGGGAGTTTGTAGTGCTTTGAAAGCTGCCACGCGTTTGAGTTCAAACTCTGTGGCATCTACTCCGGCTTTTCCTGGCGGTAAATTAATCCGTTGTACGGGAAATTTGTGATTTCGTACCTGTACAGAGAGGTTTTGCACCTGACCATCGCCGGATACTTGGATAGTTCTAGTTCCAGGTTTTTCTAGGGGCGTGGTGGGGATAAAAGCCCGATATTGATTGGGTGCGATTTCAAATGCTGGGTAAGACTTATCGCCACTAACCACTGTTGGGTTATTACCATTCCCTGGATTATCTAGATTAATCACAACTGAGACAGTATCACCCAACTGGGGATTATTAGGATTTACCTGTACCTGCAATGCATCTACAGGCAGAGCCAAAGCGACGGGAAAGGCTGCAAACATCCCCATCAACAGATTTGTTGTACAGCGATTGGCTGTCAAACCTTTGATATTAAAACCAAGCAACTTTGTTTGATTATTATCAGTCCGATCCTTAATAGTCATAGAGCCACAAAAAACTTTACTTCTGTGGACAACAGACTAGCTTACTACGACTCATGTTTCCTCATGGAAGTAAATGTTCTGTAGAAAGATAAATCTCCTTAAATTGTTCAGAGACTAAACTCTAATTGCCTTTTTGTCAAGAATCGGGAACGTTAATTAATTTAGCTGTACGACTACCTCAGATGTACAAGAGGTAGGCTGAGGCTAAAGAGATCTAGGGAACAACGGGTAGTTTAACTGTCTTTTTTATTTTAATCTATTGATCTGTGGCAATTATTTTTATACTGTTACAAATTTTAGCTGAACCAGAAAAGCCAAAGGGGAAGTGCTAGTAGTAATCCCACAAAAGTTAAGGCTATACTGCTCGCCAATAAACTCCGATCTAATTCATAAACTTCTGCCAAAATCAGTACAGACAGTCCTGTAGGTGTTCCAGACATGAGTACTAGTACTAGACGTGGTTCACCAATCACACCTAAATATGTAGCACATATCCCGACCAACAGAGGCACAATCACAACTTTCAGCATACTGGCAACTAAAGCCATCTGGAAATTTTTCCAGCCCTTAATTGATTGCATCCGTAGACCGACGAGCAATAAAGCAAAGGCGATTACTACCCAGACAGCTTGTTCAAGCCCTGACTCAACTACTGCTGGCAATTTGATAAACTGAGTATTCAACCCTATAAAAAATGTCCACAAACTGGGGACTGTTACCAAATCTCGCAGCTGAATCCACCAATGGTTTTTGGTTTGTCTGTTGCCAAAATAGCTGGCAATGAGGACAGCAATCCCGTATGTGCCGACAACGTTGTTGGTTACACTAAATAATACTGCCCAGTCCATATTTGCTGGGCTAATCAGCACTTGCGCCAATGTTAAGCCGACGAAGCCTGTATTGCCTAAAATAGTCGCTAAAATAAAACTGCCTAAACTTGCCCGTGATGGGGAGTTAACATGAGATAAGGAACTCTTGCTAGGCAAATGTGAACTTACCTGTTCTGGTGGTTTTTTTCGGCTTGCTAAGGATTGTAGACCCCACCAAATTAACAATGCTAGAACCAGACTCACTAGTAATATGAGTACTGCGATCGCGGGTATGTTTCCCCCATGAGATAAATCAGTGTGACGTGCTAGAACGAAAAGTTGCAGGGGAACTCCTACCCAGTAGAGCATATACCCCAGTAATTTGAGAAAACTATCGGGGATAAACCGAGACAGTATCAGTCCTAGACCAATCCAGGTTAACAGAGGAGTATAAGCATGGAGCAGGTTTTCAATCATCTAGTCAATGGTCAATTGTCAATTGTCAATTGTCAGTTGTCATTGGTTATTGGTCAAGGTGAATTACTCTGGACTTTTGACTAGAGACTATGGACTCTGAGACTCTTGAGTTTTGGCTGTAATTTGCCGTCTTCGAGATGGACAATGCGATCGGCGATATCAAGGATACGGTTGTCATGGGTCACCATGAGGATGGTACAGCCTTGTTCTTTAGCCAATTTTTGCATGAGGTTGACCACATCTCGACCAGACTGACTATCAAGGGCTGCGGTAGGTTCATCAGCTAGGACAATTTTAGGATGACTAACTAAAGCACGGGCGATCGCTACTCGTTGTTTTTGCCCGCCTGAGAGTTGTTCGGGATAAGAATCTAGGCAATTTCCTAATCCTACCTGTTCTAGTATCTGGGTTGAGCGCAGGTGTATTTCTGGTAATTTAATCTGCTGATGTAGTTCCAAGCCCATTTTGACATTCTGAAGTACGGTCAAACTACCATGTAAATTATGAGCTTGGAAAATATAACCGTTACAGCGTCTCACTTCTAGTAGTTCCAAAGGACTAGCACCGCATAGTTCTCGTTCTAATACTCGCAAACTACCAAACTGAGCAGAACGCAAACCACCTACTAAAGTCAACAGTGTCGTCTTACCTGAACCAGATGGCCCAGTCATCATAATAATTTCACCACTGTTAATCTCTAGATTGATATTAAATAAAACTTGCTTGCGGAGTTGACCATGACCAAAGTAGTGGTCAAGATTTTTAATTGAGATGGGCATGGGGCATGGGGCATGGGGGACAAGGGGGACAAGGGAGATGAGGGGGATGAGAAAGACAAATGACAAATGACAATTGACAAATGACAATTGACAAATGACCAATGACCAATGACCAATGACCAATGACCAATGACCAATGACCAATGACAAATGACAAATGACCAATGACAAATGACAATCAAAACATATCAGCGGGATCAGCTGATTGGAGTTTACGAGTGGCGATCGCACCTGAAATCATACACATAATTATTGTCAAAAATAGCACTTGTAATGCCCTGAGTGCAGTCATGTACATTGGTAAATTTGTGGCACTAAGAGTTATATAATAAAGTCCTAAAGATACGGCTGTTCCTGGTATAAAGCCTAAAATTGCTAAAATTACTGCTTCTTCAAAGACTACGCCAAGAAGGTATAAATTGCGATAGCCCATTGCTTTAAAGGTGGCATATTCTCTGACATGGGCGTTCACATCTGTAGAGAGGACTTGATAAACCAGAATTACCCCTACTGAAAAACCCATTGACACACCCAAGTTAAAAATAAATCCAATTGGGGAATTTCTGCTCCAAAAGTCATTTTCAAATTCAATGAATTCTTGGTGTGTCAGCACTTTGACTTCATTTCCTAGATGAGATTTTAATGCTGCTACTACTTGCTTTTGGTCAGCACCAGGTTGCAAACGAATCAAACCAAGACTGACATTCCCTGCTGGTTGTCGAGAAAATAACCGCAGAAAGTTTTCATCGCTAGTCATTAAAGTACCATCAGCCCCAAAGGAAGCCCCGACTTTAAATAGACCACTAATAGTCACTGTCTGGCGTTCTATTTCGGTTTTCACGGGGTTACCCTGTTCAATTTGGGCAATGGTTTTTTGATATTCTCCTCTAGCACCACGGTCAAAGATGACGGTGTATGGCTGTTTAATCACCTGCAATTGTTGATTAACTTCTGGTAAGTCAAAAGTTGGCTTGTCTGGATTGAAACCAATGACGAGAATTTCTGTGTCCCGCTTTGTTTGAGGATTTTTCCAGATCATTGTCCCGATATAAATTGCTGCTGCTGACTTTACTCCTGGTATGTCCATTGCTTGGTAAAGTCGCCGTCGAGAAAAGCTAGATATTCTTTGTAGGTTACGGGTTTGGGAACCGATAACAACGATGTCTGAGAGTAAGCTGCGATGTAGTCTGGTGTTACTGTCATACAAAGCACTCTGAAAGCCAAACTGCATGAACATGAGAACATCAGCAAAGGCTATTCCTGATAATGCTACTAGCAACCGACTTTTTTCATGACTCAGTTGTAGCCATCCTAAAGGTGTTCGTCGTCGCAGTTGTTGGATGAATCCCATCATTGAAAGTGCTGAGTAATACTAATTTGTCATTTGTCATTCATCATTTGTCATTCGTCATTAAGAAAGTCAGATTTAATTTGGGTTGTTAGGCTTTGAATTTATTGCCAAATTTGAAAGGTATAAATAAACCAATTTTTTTCTGGTGCAAAGGGGCAAAGTAGAAGGTTTTATAGTTGAATAACTACTTGGACTTGCATATTGGTAAATTTGGCTGCTTTATTGCTGGAAGACCGATCTAGACGCACACGAACTTCAATGACTCGGCCGTCAATGTTGCTAGAAGGGTCGGTATTGATGACATTTTGTCGGCGCACCTGTAAGCCAATCCAATCTACTGTTCCCTGTAATTCATGAGGGAGAAATTCATTCATTACTTGCACTTTTTGTCCGGAATGAACTTTGCTGATATCGCTTTCGTAAACTTCGGCGATCGCATACATTTGGTTGGTTTGTCCAATATTGGCGATTCCATCATCTGAAACTATTTCTCCTGGACGGGTATGGATCTCGAATACTTGTCCATCTTGGGGCGATCGCACGTAAGCTTGTTGTAAAGAAGCTTGTGCTAAATTCATGGCTGCTAGGGAACGTTGTACTTCTGCTTGTGCTGCGGCGATATCTACGCTGCGAACTTCCGCAATTTGTTCTAAATTGGCTGTGGCTTCTTTAATTTGTTGCTGGCTGGTTGATTGGATTTGCTGCAATTGTGCTTTTGCACCTTGCAAACTTGTGCGTTCTCTTTCTAGGGTGAGGCGTTTGCTGTCTTTTTGGGAGGCGGAAACTGCTCCTTGTTGATACAACTGCTGATAGCGGTTGTCTTCTTCTTGGGCGTTTTGCACTTGAGCTTGTAAGCGCTCAATTGTGGCTATTTGTGCTTCGATATTACCTTTGCGTTCTGCTGCTAAACGAGCGATCGCCGCTTTTTGGGCTAAAATCTCACCGGGTTTGGCTCCTGCTTGGATCTTAGCTAGATTCGCCTGGGCTACCTTCACTTGTTCTTGGGCTTCTTTTAATGCTGCTTGGAGGCGATCGCGGCTGTCTAAAATGGCAATAATTTGATTTTTTGTAACTGTATCTCCTTCCTCAACTAACAACTGCTCTACCCTGCTTCCTTGTGCAGATACAGTAGCAGAAACTTTGATTATTTCTCCTTTTGGCTCTAGCCTTCCCAAGGCTGTGACTGTTTTAATTTCTGGTAGTTTTTTTGCTGTTACTTGTGCATTGAAATTGCCGGAATCTTGCAACCGTTTCCCTGTATAAAAGCTAATTCCGCCAACCAATAAAGATGCAATTATACCGATCAAAACGGATGGACGCAGAATAGACTTAGGGGACAATGTGTACCCTAGTTTTGAGTTTTGCACCATACATTACCTCTTACTGGTGGCGCAGAAAGTTTGAAAATTTTGATTTTTTCCTCAGTTATGAATGCAACTTACTTAGATACTGGTGTTGATTAATTGGTGTTTTATCGCTTTAAATTCCATAAAAAATTGCTAATTTTTGATAGGTGGACTACACAAAAATCTGTGAATGTATACAGCAAAAACAAGCCTTTCCCAGAAATGAAAGACTTCTGCCTAAATGTATTGAAGTATATTAGACGAGGAAAATTTTCTGGGCTGTAACAGCGCCAACAATCACAGTGAAATAACTGTATTCGTTGACTTTCAGAGCTTACATCTTTTTTTTATAATCTCAGAGAGGTCATCTTGCGTAAAGTTTCACGATTAAATAGTTAAGTAAATAGTCAAATGTCAATACTTGTCGGTTAAGGCGAAAAAGGAGAATGGGAAAGGGGAAACAAAAAATCTTTAACCCTTACCCTTTAACCTTTTCCCCAAACCAAATTTTAAGTTCAAAATGCTATCCCTTGTAGTATTGAGTCAAGTGTTGTTTGCATTGAGTGCTAATGAACACCTTGCACTGAGATTAAGTTACATCTTCAGAACTGACACTATTTTAATGACCTGTACATAATATGAATTCGATAGATTCTGTTTCCCCAGCTGACAATTACGATCAACCAAAAATCCAGCGCCTGCTATCCATAGATTTATGGCGCGGACTTGTGATGGTGCTAATGGCTTTAGACCATGTGCGAGATTTTTTTACCAATGTCCGCTTTTCTCCTTTGGATGTCACCCAAACGACTATTCCTTTGTTTTTCACCAGATGGGTTACCCATTTATGTGCGCCCTCTTTTGTTTTTTTAGCAGGTATCGCCGCTTATCTTTCTTTTCAACGCCACAATAACAAGCGAAAACTTTCTCGGTTGCTTTTTACACGCGGACTATGGTTAGTGTTTCTGGAGTTGACAGTCATTAGCTTTGCATGGACTTTCAATACATCGTTTTTTGGAGCAAATGTGCTGTGGGCAATTGGTTGGTCTATGGTAGTCTTAGCAGGGCTGATTTATCTTCCAACTAGAGCGATCGCTACATTCGGAATACTGCTCATAGTCGGACACAATTTGTTTGATAATTTACATGTTGAACAACTAGGAAGTTGGGGTTGGATTTGGGCGGTGCTTCACGAACCAAAAATGTTCACGCCTTTTGGGGGAATTCGCTTTTTCATCGGCTATCCCCTGATTCCTTGGATTGGCGTGATGGCGCTGGGTTATGCTTTTGGCAGAGTATTGAATCTAGAAAAATCGCGGCGTAGCCAGTTACTAAAACGCCTTGGGCTAGGTCTAATTCTGAGCTTTATTATCTTGCGGACAATTAATATTTATGGTGACCCTAAACCTTGGTCATTTCAGTCCAACTTTGTACGCACTCTACTATCATTCCTTAATGTCAATAAATATCCACCTTCATTACTCTTTTTGTTGCTCACTCTCGGAATAGGAATCTTGATATTTAACTTGTTTGAAAATCGCCGATTTAGAATTCTCAAACCCCTCACAATCTTCGGTAGTGTTCCTCTATTTTTCTACATTATTCACTTGTGGCTAATCCACATCTCGGCTGTGATAATCGCTTTCCCTACTTACGGTTGGAAAGCAGTTACTCTGCCCTACCTGATTTCTACTCTTATGCCACCAAACTATGGCTATAATTTACCCAAGATTTATATCATTTGGATAGTCATACTGGTTATTTTGTACCCCATCTGTAATTGGTTTGCCAACTATAAGGCAAAACATAAGAGTTGGTGGTTGAATTATTTGTGAACTACTCTATTGAAGATGTTAATTACGAATTCCATCATTATCAATGGCGCTGTAGCTATCAGTACTCATCAGTCCTAACCAGGGGTCGGAACTAGGAGTTAAAAATAATTCGCTGTAAACTTTTTCATTCAACGTTTTCACATTATTTGTGGCATTTTCCTGCATAAACCACTGATGAATTTGGCTGTGCAGTGTATACTCATTTCTCACAGTATCTAATGCCATTGCTGTTTCAAAATTGCTGACAACACGCGGTAAATTATCAGCTTTGTTGCCGGAAAAACGTTTATTTTTAATTAATGCTACACTGTTATTATCTAACTTGGCATCTGCTGTGTAACGTTGGGCAATTTTTTGCCAGGTTGCTGCGTCAGTAATTTCTTGGAGTGCGGTTTGATTGCTGGTAGCACCATTAATGTTACGAAGCAGAGGAGATTCGACGCGCATTTTGCTGACAGCTAGTGTACCAGCTACGGGAGCGCTTGGTGTTTCATTACTATTAGTAATTTCGACAAGACGCGGTGGATTTTTGATACCTAATTTTGCTAAATCTGCTCGCCATTGACTTTGAGTAGATGCTAATTGTTGACGGTGGTAGTCACGTAAAAAGCTTTCACGGGCTACACCTTGTAAATTAGTATATTCTTTGACTGCTTTTTCGCCAGCAACTAACTGACGGAGAAAGGCTTGCGGCCCGTACAAACCAGGAATTGCATCCACGGGGACACCGGAACTATCGAGGATGTAGTGAATGCTATTTCCAGTCAGGGTGCGTTCTAGCTTGCGTCCATCGCCAAAATCTACGGTAACTTTTGGTACTGGGCGGACAGATTCCCAATGTAGAATATAGCGATCGCGCAGGAATTGGGAAATTTCTGCATTGGGATATAAAGCTACACGGAAAAAGCGACTGTTAGCACAACTTAAATCTTGGTCAAGATTTCCTAATAAACGTAGTGAAAGGATGGGTTTATTACTGGCTTTAGCAGCAGCTTTGGCTTGTTCTATATCGGTGTACCAGTAAAGCTTAGAGGCGTAGCAGTCCCGTTGCTGACAAAGTTTATCTAAGGCTTGGCGTATTTGCGGTGAAGGATTTTTCAGTTCTGCTGCGTGATTATTCAGAAATTTTTCTAACCCACTTGACCCCTGTGCGCGGAGTACCGTTACTTCTTGCGTTAGTTGTGCTGGTTGTGCGGTGGGAGTTTGTGTATACGCAATGTGTGAAAATCCCACACCGATCGCGCTGAGTGCGATCGCAGTTGAAATAGACTTAAGTTTCATATTATTAACTAGCTAATTTATCAGGTATATCTTTACCCAGTATGACTTTTGTCATGGTTATTAGTTCCATTTGTTAAGTAAAATTATCAACAGCTATTAATTCAACAGGATATTTGCTTGCAAGTTTTCATAATCCTGGGGAGTGTCAATATCAATTGCGCCTAATGGAAAATCAACACCAAATACTTGCTCGCGGTATTTTTTGATTAGATGTTTTGCACCAATACTCTCATTCAATGCGGCTAGTTCGGAAAAAAACTTACTGCTAAATAAAGCGGGTACTCCTAAAGCTTCTGCATATTGGGAAGCTACAATCGATTTTCCTGTGGAATCATATGCTGATACTAAGTTATTAATAATTTCTGGAGAAATAAAGGGTTGATCACATACAGTTATAACTGCTGCATCTATATTTTCAGAATAATTTGCAAGTGCTAAAATACCGCTACGAATTGAAGTACTCATTCCCAAATCCCATTGGGAATTCTCAACTATTTGTACCAAAGGTTGATTGATTTCCGCACGGATTTGTTGTGCATTAGCTCCTAAAACAACTATTACAGGTTTGCACAATGAAGCGATCGCACTCGCCACTATATGCTGAATTAGACTGCGTCCTTGATATAGTAATAGTTGTTTCGGCTGACCCATGCGAGTTGATGCACCCGCAGCTAGGATAATGATGGCAATATTTGCAATATACAATTCGTCATTGGTCATTGGTCATTGGTCATTCGTAATTACATTATGAAAATAATAGTAATTTTATATAGATCCCCGACTTCTTGGAGAAGTCGGGGATCTAGTTTTTAAAGAGTGATTTTGTAGAAATCTGTTTTACAGTAGGTTTTCATTACAAATTACGAACTTGTACTGAGCGACTCGCCCTGAGCGCAGTCGTACCCTACGGAAAGCAAGCTACGCGTAGCGTCTCGCACCAGAAGGGAGTCGAAGTATTAGTAATGATTTATGACAAACTAGGATTATCGGAATTTTTGATTTTTTGCAAAATTTGTTCAACTTGATAAGCTTTTTCACTTCTATTTTGGGCTTTGAAGATATCTAAAGCTTTTGTCAAAGAAGCGAGAGCCTCATCTTTTTTATTTGTTTGCCACAGTGCTAGTGCTAAATTAGTCAGTGCATCAGCATAATCAGGATTAATTTCCAAAGCTTTGCGATATTGACTCATAGCATCATCCCAGTGAGATTGACTAGCGTGAACAATCCCGATCGCATTGTAAGCAAGAGCATATTTTGGTTTGAGACGAATTGCTTCTTGGAATGAGCTAATTGCTTCATCTAGTCTGTTTTGGCGAAACAGTACATTTCCGAGTTGATAATGTCCAAAAGCGTCTTCGGGGAATCTTTTGAGGAATTTACGTAAACTTTCCTCTGCGCCTTTGAAATCTCCTTGACTGTATAAAGCATTAGCTTTTTGAATGAATTGCGATCGCTCTTGAAGCACTGAGTCTTCTTGAACCTGTGCTAGTTTTTGCTCTCTGGTGTTGAAGTTTGGCTGTCTGGGAGAATGTAAAGAATTTTGTGCAGTTACGGCAAATACTGATGGTGAGATAAAAATTGTAGTTACGATACTCAGTGTTATGTAACTAAGAGGTTGAACAAATACTGTTTTAAGTTGGTTGTTCAGCTTCATTGCCCTCATCCCTCAAGAGTGTTCTGATCCCTATAATAAATTGAGGTGCGTTAGCTCATCACAAACGCACCTCAATTAAAATTGACTGTTAATCCTGTGTTAAATGTTCCACAGTTGGTCATTAGTCATTGGTCATTGGTCATTGGTCATTGGTAAGTTGACTGTTGACTGTTGACTGTTGACTAAATATATTACGCGCCTTCCCGCAATTTATCTAAGACACTGCGGTCTTCTAAAGTTGAGGTATCGCCGGATACTTCTTGACCTGCGGCGAGATTTCGTAGTAAGCGGCGCATGATTTTACCCGATCGCGTTTTGGGTAATGCGTCTGTAAAGCGAATTTCACCGGGACGGGCGATCGCACCAATTTCTTGTACAACGTGTCGCTTGAGTTCTTTACTCAAATCTTCACTGGCTTGGTAAGTTCCTTCTAACGTGATAAAAGCGACAACTTCTTCCCCTTTGATGTCATCTGGTTTACCTACTACCGCTGCTTCTGCTACTGCGGGATGAGAGACTAAGGCTGATTCTACTTCCATTGTCCCCAGGCGGTGTCCTGATACATTGAGTACATCGTCTACCCTTCCCATTACCCAGAAGTAACCGTCTTCATCTTTTCTGGCTCCATCACCAGCAAAATAAGTATAGTTACCATCTTTGGGGGGTATGTGTTCCCAGTAGGTACGGCGGAAGCGTTCTGGATCGCCGTAAACTGTGCGCATCATTCCCGGCCAAGGATGGCGTATTGCTAAATAACCGCCTTGGTTGTTGGGGATAGAATTACCGTCTAAATCTACGATATCTGCAAGAATGCCAGGGAAGGGAAGTGTGGCTGAACCGGGTTTGGTGGGAATTGCTCCAGGTAAAGGTGTAACCATGATACCGCCAGTTTCCGTTTGCCACCATGTATCCACAATCGGACAGCGTTCACCACCAATGACTTTGTGATACCACATCCATGCTTCTGGGTTGATTGGTTCGCCGACGGTTCCCAGTAATCGCAAGGATGATAAGTTGCGGGCGTTGGGATGTTGTTCGCCCATTTTAATAAATGCGCGAATTGCTGTAGGCGCAGTATAAAAAATATTCACGCCATATTTTTCTATGACATCCCAAAAACAGCCGGGATTAGAAGCACGGGGCGCACCTTCGTACATCAGGGTTGTTGCACCGTTGGAAAGGGGGCCGTAAACAATGTAACTGTGACCCGTAATCCAACCGACATCAGCAGTACACCAGTATACATCTGTGTCTTGCAAATCGAAGATCCATTTTGTGGTCATGTGAGTATATAAGTTATACCCAGCCGTTGTATGTACCACACCCTTGGGTTTGCCAGTGCTGCCAGAAGTGTAGAGAATAAATAGTAAATCTTCGCTGTCCATTGGTTCGGCGGGACAATCTGCCGATACAGCTTTTTGTAAATCATGCCACCAATGATCGCGTTCTGGTTCCATGTGAGTTTCTTGCTTGGTACGCTGTACTACCAGCACATTTTTCACATTGGGAACGGCGTTATTGGCTAAAGCTTTGTCTACCTGTTCCTTGAGAGGAACGATCGCATCTTTACGCCAACCACCATCAGCCGTAATTACCAATTTTGCTTCCGCATCAACTAAGCGATCGCGCAAAGCTTCGGCACTGAAACCACCAAATACTACACTGTGGGGTGCGCCAATTCGCGCACAGGCTAACATGGCGATCGCGGCTTCGGGTATCATCGGCATATAAATACCGACGCGATCGCCTTTTTGAATTCCCAGTTGTTTCAAAGCATTGGCGAACTGGCAAACTTCCCGATGTAATTGCGCATAAGTCAAAGTCCGAGAATCTCCCGGTTCACCTTCCCAAATCAGTGCAGCTTTATTCTTACGCCAGGTGGTGAGATGTCTATCTAAGCAGTTGTAAGAAATATTTGTCTTACCGCCAACAAACCATTTTGCAAAAGGCGGTTGCCAGTCTAGAACTTTATCCCATTTTTGGAACCAATGCAACTCAGTTTCCGCTAATTCCCCCCAAAATGCTTGCGGATCGGCTTTAGCTTTGTCGTAGAGACGTTGGTAATCTGCCAGACTTTTAATATGAGCGTTTTGGGAGAATTCCGCAGATGGGGGAAATAAACGGGTTTCTTGTAAGATTGATTCTATGTTGGGCTGAGACATGATTTTAATAAATTAGTGCCTGAAAACTATTCTGTACTGCAAGTTACTCAGAAATGTTTTGCTTTTCGTTAAGAAATCAGAAGTATGGGCATGGGGTATTGGAGTGTCTACATCATGTGTATTTTGCGCTAGTCTGCCATTCTTCTGTATAAATGCTAAAAAAATAGCTGTTAATTTTACGGACATATTAAATTAATCTTTAAGCTCGTCCTACCCGTCAAAGGGAGTGATATGTCACGGGCGTGGGGCATCGAGAAAGAATCTCAATGCCCAATGCCCAATGCCCAATGCCCCAAGTCGGAAGACTTTCTATGAATCTAGATTTACAAAGATTTTTTGACAGTTGCAATCCTAGTAAGACTTTGGTCTTAGAAAATCCTGAAGAACGGCAATATTATATTGATTTTGCCTCTGTACGGGGTGGTAAAGTTATTGAAGCCCTGGGGCGAACGATTACCCGCCTTGCGCCAAATAAACCTACTTGCCAATTGTTTACTGGGCATATTGGTTGTGGTAAGTCTACAGAATTGCGGCGACTGGAAGTAGAGTTAAAGCAGCAAAACTTTCATGTGGTGTATTTTGAGTCCACCCAGGACTTAGATATGGCTGATGTGGATGTTACCGATATTATGCTGGCGATCGCACGCCAAGTAAGTGAAAGTTTAGAAGCTGTTAATATCAAGATTCGCCCTGGTTACTTTACCGGGTTGCTGAATGAAGTAATCGATTTTTTGCAAACACCGATAGAAGTAAAGGCAGAAGCAGAGCTTTCTTTACCGCTGAAAATTGCCAAAATTACGGCGAAAACCAAAGATAGCCCCAAGCTGCGCAGCCGCTTAAGGCAATACTTGGAACCGCGCACGAATAATATTTTAGAGTCGATTAATCAAGAAGTTCTCGAACGTGCCCAGCAGGAACTCAAAGCTAAGGGTAAAAATGGGCTAGTGGTAATTATTGATAACTTGGATCGGGTAGATCCACGCGCGAAAACTACAGGGCGATCGCAACCTGAATATTTGTTTGTCGATCGCGGTGAGCAGTTACGCAAACTCAATTGCCATGTAGTTTACACCATTCCTTTGGTGTTGATGTTCTCCAATGAAATTGAGGCGCTGAAAAATCGTTTGGGCGGCGGGATGGCTCCCAAGATTTTACCAATGGTGCCGGTGCAGTTGCGCGATGGCAGCGACTATGAGCAAGGTTTAGCACTTTTGCGCCAGATGGTGTTAGCTAGAGCTTTTCCTGGGATGAATCCTGACAGTAGATTAGCTTTAATTACAGAAATATTTGATACACCTGAAACTTTAGATAGACTGTGCCGCATTAGTGGCGGGCATGTGCGCAATTTGTTAGGACTGCTCTACAGTTGCCTTCAGGTAGAAGATCCACCTTTATCGCGGGAATGTTTAGAAAATGCTATCCGCGAATACCGCGAAGGTCTAGTATTAGCAATTACAGATTACGAATGGGATATACTGCGGTTAGTAGTGCAGAAACAAAGCGTTAGCGGAGAAGTTGACTATCAAATTTTATTACGCAGCTTGTTTGTCTTTGAATATCAGGATCAACAAGGGCGCTGGTTTGGGATCAATCCTGTCTTAGCTGAAGCAAAGCAATTTCAGGTATGAGTCAGCCAATCAACCCCGATGATGTAAGAGGATGTTTTAAAAGTCCTCTGCTTGGTAGCAAAACATTATAGATCCCCCTAAATCCCCCTTAAAAAGGGGGACTTTAAGAGTTTTTGCCCCCCTTGAAAAGGGGGGTTGGGGGGATCAAAACGTTGTGGGGCTAGGTTATGAGACTTGTGTGTACACCGTAGCCTTTTTAAGGGGGGCTAGGGGGGATCAAGCAGTGCTTAAAATCACAGCCAATTACTTTTCAAACAGCCTCTAACTGCTCAAAATGAGCGATCGCTTTCTACATTTGTAGGTTGGGTTGAGGCTTTGCATAGACCCGGAGCGGCTTCCCGCAGGGTAACCCAACAAAACCAGAGATTCTCTGGAGTAGTGCGGGACTCAAAGCCCGCTACTAAGATCAGGGAGCAAGATGCTCCCACTACTTTTAAAACTATGGTTCTCAAAATAGATGTGGTTTAGATGAGGGAAGAAGAATAAACAGACGCGGGGACGCAAAGAAATAACAAATGACCAATGACCAATGACAAATGACAAATAACAAATGACAAACCCCGATGATATCACTGCTCAAAATGAGCGATCGCTTTCTACTCTCGTTAGAGCTATTATCCATGCTCAAGGACGATTTTCGCTAATTTTAATCCGCTGTAATTATGGCGGTATCCAAGAACAGATATTAGCCCAAGTCCGACAGGATTCTGGGTTAGAGATTTTCGCAATTAAGCTGCAAAATTCCGAAAATAGCCTTTATTCTACCATGACAGATGCTATTGGTTCATCAACACCAAACGCTGTCATGGTATTTGGGATCGAGTCAGTCAAAAAATTAGATGATTTTTTGGTGGGGATAAATCGCTTGCGGGATGATTTCTTGCACGATTTTCCTTTCCCTTTGGTGTTGTGGGTTAATGATTTGGTGCTGCAAAAGCTGATCAAGTTAGCACCAGATTTTTATACTTATGCTGCTGTACCGATTCGGTTGGCGATCGCTACTTCGGAATTATTACATTTTCTCAACCAAGAAGCGGAGGAAATATTCACTAAAATCTTAGCTGTTGGAGCCGATCAATTTCTTGATAATGCGGCGCTTAACTTGGGAATGGTTGCAGGGAAACGCTTTGAAATTGAGTCAGCATTACAGGAATTGCAAAAGCGTGGGTGTGAACAACTAGAAATAGCCGCTAGCCAGAAATTTATTTTAGGGCGTGATGCTTATGCTAAAAATCAAATGGAAGAGTCCCGTGAACTTTATAGACAGAGTTTAGCATTGTGCTGGCAGCAATATATTGATGAAGTTCATCATCGAGCATCGGCAGATTTAATTCAAAGAAATTTACAAAAGCAAGCTTGTATCCTATTTTATCTTGGTTTATGGTGGCGGAGATATGCAGTTTTACATCGGGCGGAATATGATAAAGCTTGTCGCTGCGCCCGCAATTATTATCAGCGATGTATTAAAAGATTGCAAAAAGCCAATCGTCCCGATCTAGCAGCTAATTTTATCAATTCCTTAGGGGAAGTTCTGCAACAATTGGGAGAGTGGGATAGGCTTGAAAAACTGGCTAAAGATGCTATTATCTTACACACCAAATATTACCAGCCGATTAGATTGGCTAATGCTTATGCTACTTTAGCTGAGGTAGCGCTGGCTAAATTGCAATGGCAAAAAGCCCAAGAATATGCAGAAATAGCGATTAATAAAATTGCCCAAACTTCTCACCTAGACATTGAAAAAGGCAAGCCGCGCACTGAGCGGAGTCGAAGTGCGCCGGAGGCACAGAGCAGTATTCCTTCTGCCTCCCAGACTCTGCCCTCTGCCTTTCTTGATAATTGGGCGATTCAATATTATAGGAGTTGGCATTTATTATTACTAGCTCAAAGTAAACGCCATCTGGGACAGGCACAAGCAGCCCTCAATGATTTAGAAATTGCTAAAAGTGAATGTAAGCCTGAGTATAATCCTAAACTATATATTCGCATATTAGATGAAGTAAGAAAATTATATTTTGAACAACATCAATATTTAAAAGCATTTCATCTCAAACAAGAGCAAAGTTCTATTGAACAGCAATATGGTTTACGGGCTTTTATTGGTGCGGGTAGATTGCAGTCTCAAAAACAAGTAATTCATCCGGCTTTAGTTAGCTCAGATGAATTAAATAACTCTGTTTTACGGATAGAGTCTGAAGCCGGAACTATTGCTCAAGAAATAGTTGCTTATGGGCGCAAATATGATGTTGATAAATTAATTGAACGCATTAGCCGCGATGACCAAAAATTGATTGTTATTCATGGACAATCCGGTGTTGGTAAAAGTTCTTTATTGACGGCGGGATTATTACCAGCATTGCATCAAATTACTGTATTTGATGGTCGGAATATTTTGCCTGTGGTGGTGCAAATTTATACAGATTGGGTGGGGGAGTTGGGGATGTTGTTGCACCCCACCCCCAGCCCCTCCCCGCAAGCGAGGAGGGGGGTAGGAGAAGGAGAGGGGGGAGGAGAAGGGGGAGAGGGGGGACAAAGGGGACAGGGGGGACAAGGGGGAATTATTGAGGAATTGCGGGGAAATGTTGAGCGTAGGTTGGTGACTGTTTTAGTTTTTGACCAGTTTGAGGAATTTTTCTTTAATTGTCCTAACCCAGTTGAACGCAAAAATTTCTGGGATTTTTTACATTATTGTTTAGATGATTTTCATTTACCTTATGTGAAGGTAATATTATCACTGCGGGAAGATTATTTACATTATTTATTAGAATGCGATCGCCTGACTAACCTGGAAGTTACTGAACAGGATATTCTTAATAAAAAATTTCGCTATACTTTTGGTAATTTTACACCCTCAGCAGCTAAAGTAGTTATTCAAGATTTAACAGAAAGGTCTTTTTATTTAGAGCCTGCACTAATAGATGAATTAGTTAGAGATTTAGCCGGCGAATTGCAGGAAGTCCGCCCAATTGAGTTGCAAGTTGTTGGGGCACAATTGCAAGCAGAAAATATCACAACACTAGAGCAATATCAGCAAAGTGGACTGAAAGATAAATTAGTTGAGAGATTTTTAGAGGCAATAGTTAAAGATTGTGGTGCAGAAAATGAACGTGCAGCCCAGTTAGTTTTGTATTTGCTCACAGATGAAAATAATACTCGCCCTTTAAAAACTAAAGCTGAGTTAGTAGCAGCTTTAGCAGCAGAAGTCGATAAATTAGATTTGGTATTAGAAATTTTAGTGACATCAGGGGTAGTATTTTTAATTCCCCAATCTCCGGCTGACCGCTATCAGCTAGTTCATGATTATCTTGTGGCTTTTATTCGCCAACAACGGGGTGCTGAATTACTGGCAGAATTAGAAAGAGAAAAAGAACAGCGCAAATTGGCAGAAGCAAGATTAAATCAAGTTTTAAAACAGAAATTGCGCGAAGCTTATTTAGCAGGTTTGGGCTTGACAACATTAACAATTCTCGCTGGGATATTTGGCTGGCAATCATTTGTTGCTAATATTAATGCCCAAATTAACCTGATCAGTACCTCTAGTGAAGCGCTATTTGCCTCAGAACAAGATAGAGAAACCTTAATTGAAAGTGTAAAAGCAGCAGGGAAGCTGCAAAAAACACAAAAATTTTTGCTATCACCAGATACTAAAACTCAAGTTATAGTGGCATTGCGGCAAGCAGTATATGGAAGAAAAGACATAGAACTCAAAACCTTTAAAGGTCATAGCGATTCGGTTACTAGCGTCAGCTTCTCCCCCGACGGTCAGGCGATCGCTTCTGCTAGTGGTGATGGGACAATCAAACTCTGGAGTTTAGAAGGCAAAGAACTCAAAACCTTGAAAGGTCATAGCGCTTGGGTTTCTAGCGTCAGCTTCTCCCCGACGGAAAGGCGATCGCTTCTGCTAGTGCTGATAAGACAATCAAACTCTGGAGTTTAGAAGGCAAAGAACTCAAAACCTTGAAAGGTCATAGCGCTGAGGTTACTAGCGTCAGCTTCTCCCCCGACGGTCAGGCGATCGCTTCTGCTAGTGCTGATAAGACAATCAAACTCTGGAGTTTAGAAGGCAAAGAACTCAAAACCTTGAAAGGTCATAGCGCTGAGGTTACTAGCGTCAGCTTCTCCCCCGACGGTCAGGCGATCGCTTCTGCTAGTGCTGATAAGACAATCAAACTTTGGAGTTTAGAAGGCAAAGAACTCAAAACCTTGAAAGGTCATAGCGCTGAGGTTACTAGCGTCAGCTTCTCCCCCGACGGAAAGGCGATCGCTTCTGCTAGTGGTGACGGGACGATCAAACTCTGGAGTTTAGAAGGCAAAGAACTTAAAACCTTTAACGCCCCGGTTACTAGCGTCAGCTTCTCCCCCGACGGAAAGGCGATCGCTTCTGCTAGTGCTGATAAGACAATCAAACTCTGGAGTTTAGAAGGCAAAGAACTCAAAACCTTTAAAGGTCATAGCGACCAGGTTTCTAGCGTCAGCTTCTCCCCCGACGGTCAGGCGATCGCTTCTGCTAGTGGTGATAAGACTATCAAACTCTGGAGTATAGAAGGCAAAGAACTCAAAACCTTTAAAGGTCATAGCGCTGAGGTTACTAGCGTCAGCTTCTCCCCCGACGGAAAGGCGATCGCTTCTGCTAGTTATGATAAGACAATCAAACTCTGGAGTTTAGATGGCATAGAACTCAAAACCTTTAAAGGTCATAGCGCTTGGGTTTCTAGCGTCAGCTTCTCCCCCGACGGAAAGGCGATCGCTTCTGCTAGTGGTGATGGGACAATCAAACTCTGGAGTATAGAAGGCAAAGAACTCAAAACCTTTAAAGGTCATAGCGCTTGGGTTTCTAGCGTCAGCTTCTCCCCCGACGGAAAGGCGATCGCTTCTGCTAGTGATGACAAGACGGTAATTCTCTGGAATTTGGATTTAAATAATCTTGTGGTTTTGGGCTGTAATTGGCTGCAAGATTATTTACCTAATCATCCTGAGACTTTAGCAGAATTACAACTATGCCAAAACAAGTCTATGCTAATGGCAGCAGCGCTTACTTTAGTTACCCAAGGTGAGAAGTTAGCTAGTGCAGGTGAATTTGAGAAAGCAGTTGCCAAGTTTAAACAAGCTAAGGAATGGAATCCTGAATTAGTTATTAATCCAGAGACGAAAGCAAAAGTTCCCTCTCTGCTGTTTCAGGGTAAAGAACTAGCCAGCAAAGGAGATGTCAAAAAAGCCATTGCAGCCTATGCTGAATCTGAAAAACTCGACCCAAAACTAGAAATCTCTGCTGAAGATTGGAATAGCCTGTGTAAAGATGGTAGCTTGCATGGATATGCAGCTGATGTGATGTTTGCCTGTGAAAAAGCCGTTACCCTTGCACCCAAAGATGGAAATATCCGCGATAGTCGTGGACTTGCTAGGGCGCTAACTGGCGATAAAAAAGGCGCGATTGAGGATTTCCAAGCATTTATCCAATGGTCTAATAATTCTGAGCAGAGATCACAGCGCCAAGGTTGGGTTAATTCCCTCACTGCTGGTAAGAATCCGTTTACAGAAGAAGAGTTGAAGAAACTACGCCAGCCTTAGATAGGGAAGTTGGGTAGATTGCAGTACTTGTCGGTTAGCAATCACAAAAGCACGACGTAAACCATACACCCCTTCGCCATTGGTTGTGTTACCCACACCAGTCTGACAGGCGGAAAGTACGACTAATTTAGTACCTGATAAATTTAAGGAAGATGCTTCTAAAGCTGTCAGTACACCATCTTCATTACCACTGCGACGGTTGTTAAACCCAGCTAACGCAATACCGGAACGTAATAGGGGATTTTCCAGGTTTCTACTCACTCGCTGTCTAGAACCAGGTTTGACGATGATTCCCCGATTTCCCACGGCTAAATCATAAGTATCGGGAATTTCTATTTTTTCGTCAGTTAAAAAGAACCCGTGGGTAGCGATATGGAGAATACTAGGCGATCGCATTTGTTTGAGGGCGTTTTCTGTGGCTTGATTTCCTGTTAACAGGTTTACATTTATACCTTTTTGTTTCAGTATGGGTAAAATCGCATCAGCTTCTTGCTTTGTTCCCTGTAAGGGACTAAATGTGAGTCTGTTGATTTCTGAGGAGCGTTTTAAATCTTCTTTTGTACCTGGGGGTATAGGTGCGTTATTTACCGCATTATTAAAATCAATATTCGCCATCATCACAGGTGGTTGAACACTAGATGACTGATTAGATAATCGCAGTAAGTCACGCCCTGTCGTTAAATAATTAATAGTATAATTTTCTACTAAATAGCGGTTATTTTCATCGACTAAGGCAGCAAAGGGAATTAAATTAAGTTGGCTGTCGGGAGAAAGTAGCAGTTTTCGCTTGTCACCCAACAAGTTGCGGATGGGTTGCATTAATTGGGTATCCAGACGACGCGCTACTGGTTTAACATCGCGGGATTTGCTTTGCAGAACTGTACCAAATTCGGCTATTTCGCGATCAATGGTTTCTGCTTCTCCTAAATCTACCCATTGGGTTGAGCCTTGGGATGTCAGAATGTAGGCAGCATAGCGAGGTTTACCATAGCGATCGCTTCGTTTTGCTCCTTTGATGTTGGTTAAGGGTTTATACTGAACAAATTCTACTAAAGCTGTATCCGCAGGTATCAATTTTTGTACTGCTTCAATAGTTACAGGTTGAGTTGTGATGCGAAATTCCGCGCTGCGTTTAGAGAGTTGTGCTTCTAAATTCTCGGCTTTAGTCTTCAGTTGGGCAATTTCTTGACGATATTGTGTATTCGTAAAATTACTATTTCTGTTGTATAAAAGTCTTGCAAGCTGGGAGTTAGTGCTGGAAAGTTCGTCAAATAATTTTTGGTTTTCCGGGGTAAGATTTTGTCGCAACCAGTTTCGACTATCGCTCTCGACATCAAGTATGCGTCCTTTGCAACGGAGGATTGTAGTTAAAGCAAGGTTTGCTGCTTGGGGGTTATTGGGTGCTGACTGGAGGTGAGAGGAAATTGCAGTATCGCCTGATTCCACAAGTAACGCCATATAATTTTGTTTTTGGCGTTCCGAACCAATGCCAAGGATAATATTGAGATTGCGATCGCCTATTTCTAAACCACGCTTTCTCAACTCAATTGCACGAGATGTATCACCTTGGGCATTGTAGTACAAAGCTTGCATTCTCAAGTTATTCGCAAAATCAGGGTGTTCAGAACCAAAGATACTTTCTGTGATGTCAAGAGATTTTTGGGTGAATTCTATTCGTCTCAGGTAGAATTTCATAATCTTTCCTCAATCGTCGGCACCAGTTAACTCAACCAAAAGTTCGCTCAACCAACCAACGTTTAGGAAGTACAACAAAACCTTTCTGTTCCTCATGGCGGGTAACGACACTCAAAATCCATCGGTAGACATCCATCACCCAATGCTGAAAATCCTTACCGCGATAGCCGCCATCAACCCAAATTGTGATTAACCGACGGAAGCGATCGCGTATTGCGTCCAGCTTCAAAAGTACTTGTTTAGCGCCTGCTTGTTCACTAGTACTAGCAGCAGTGATCACCACGACTACCAGTAAACCCAAAGTATCTACGAGTATATGCCGTTTGCGACCCTTAATTTTTTTGCCGGAGTCGTAACCAACTTCTTGAGACACCATTGTTGCTGTTTCAACAGTTTGACTATTTCTTCCATTCCACCGACATAGCGATCGCCCTTCAGGAAGGTACGCGAATGCTCCAAGGAGGGCGATCGCTATCATCACAAATAAGGCTGACACAAAGCCATCGCGTCTCTACGAAACAGCATTAAGGACTATCTTCTGAGCCATCCTTCCATTATTCAATAGCTTTTAAAGCTGTGGTGCTTGTTCCGCATAGCTTATAGCTTTTCTTAGTGCCATTCCGCTATAAAAGTAATACCTCTGCCCAATTACGAGGGTTCAACGCCTGTAGAAACGAGAGTTTTTAACTTTTGACTTTCGGTTACTGGGCTTGTTGAAGTATAACTTCTGCCTTGCACTACTAGGGGATATTTGATTTATTATTGCGTGATATTACTAGTGCAATAATTCCATTTAAGTTGTAATATTGACTTTATACTTAAGTAAAAAAACTGTGGTTTGTTTTGCTAACTCATATCAGGTGGCAAACTACAAACATTTGTGATTAATTAAATGAGCTGACTAAAAATCCCGTTTTGGGTGGGATTATTAAAAATCTACCAATCATAAAATTAAAAACTCGCTGAGCGTGAACTATAGCGAGTTGCAAACGAGTGACATATACAGGTATGGGTGCAATAATGTTGCACCCTATTGAGGCCTGTACTTGATCTAATTGCAAATACTATATTCCTGTAACTTCACCACATACTAACCTTAAGATGACTACTCCTAACTTCATCAATACCCTTCTGTTTGTCGATCGCAATGTCGAGAATTACCAAACTATTATTGCTAATGTCCAAGCGGGAACTGAAGTTATTCTCCTTGATGCTAACCAGGATGGGGTAGAGCAAATTACCAATGTTTTAGCCCAGCGAAGTAATATCGCCAGTGTGCAGATTATCTCTCACGGAAGTGAGGGACAAGTTCAGCTAGGTTCAACTCTTCTCAACACAGAAACCATAGCTAACTACCGTCACTTACTAGAACAGTGGCGCAATTCTTTGACAGAAAATGCTGATATTTTACTGTTTGGTTGTGATGTAGCTTCAGGAGTAGGCGAGGAGTTTCTACAACAGTTAAGCGAAATTACAGGGGCTGATATTGCCGGTTCTACAGATATTACCGGGAATGTAAATTTAGGAGGAAATTGGAATTTAGAATTTCAGACGGGAAGTATTGAATCGAGTTTAGCAATTTCCGAAACAGCGCAGCAGGATTACACAAATATATTGGATTTAAAAGCACGATATTACAATGATCTGCAAAATGGTTCACTGACTGACTACAAAGGCACAGACACAGTTAATAATATTAATTATCCTTCTAGTAATGATAATATAAATTTCTTAAACGGAAATGATGATAGAGGAATAACCTGGGAAGGTTATATTTATATACCTACTAGCGGTTATTACAATTTCTATGCAGATATTGATGATCGTTTACGCTTATATATAAACAATAAACTCTATCTGGATTTATGGGATCGTAATTATAGTTCTGGTAGTTCAGGTAGTCAATACATAACAGGAGAAACATGGTATCCGATTTCGGCACAATTCTATAATGACGGAGGTGATTGGAAAGCCATTCTTAGCTGGAGTGGCCCTGGTTTTTCTAAGCAAGTTATTCCTACTTCAAATTTTATTATCCCTAATGATGTTCCATCTTACAAAGCCGTAGAAAGACAATTAAATCAGCAAGAGAGCAATCAAGTATATAGGTTTTTTGGTGGATATTTATGGAATGGGAAGCTAGTTGAACTGCGTGGAAGCAACTATTATTTAATAGAATATTTTCCCAACCCATATCAAGTTTCTATTACAACTTCTACATCAACACCAACAGAAGGCGAAACCGCGAGATTTACTATTACATCTGATCGTGCTGTTTCAGGAGAAGTAAAAGTTTTTTACAAGGTTGAGCCTATATCTGGAGCGGATAGTAATGATATTAATAATATTCCTCAATATCAGTATGTAGCCAAATACGTCATACTATCTGGGAATAGCGCAACAATAAATATCCCTATTACTGACGACTTACGCACGGGAGAATTTGGAGAGAAAGTAAGAGTAACCTTATTATCTGACCCTTCTAATGCTTACTCGATTAATACCAGTTCTGCTACCGTAACTATCAACGATAATGAACCCGTAATTAGCATCGAAAAAATCAAAGATGGTTCAGAAAACATCCAAAATGCTCAATTTAACCTAATTTTAGATTGCGCTGCTTCTCAACCGTTTACAGTTAATTTTAGCGTTAGTGGTAGTGCGACAATAGGTAATGACTATACCTTCTCCACTAGTCGTACAATAAATCCCGGTGATGGCACTAAAATTACCATTACAATTCCTATCATTAACGATGCAATTAGAGAAGGAGATGAAAGTTTTACAGTTTCCTTAAATTATCCTAGCTCTAGTGATGGATATACAATTAATTCTTCTCAGCGGATAATTAGTTTTAACCTCATTGATGATGAACCAAAAATAGGGATTACTAAACTCAAAGATGGTTCAGAGAATATCGGAGATAATGCCGAATTTGAGCTAACTTTTGACCGCCAACGAACCGAAGATTTTGTATTAAAACTAAACGTCGATGCTGTCACAAAGAAAGACGCATCAGACCCGAATAAATACCTAAAAACTACAGGTAGTCAAATTATTCGCGGCGATTATATCGACACAGCTAAAGGTGCTGACTATCTCTTTTATTGGCGCTACAAAGATGGTAGTAAAAAAGAATATATACCAGCCGATCAATTTACAGTTACCGCTAACACAGGACTTGGTGACAAAGCAATTATTATCGGCGTTGAACCGATTAATGACGAAGTAGCCGAAAATACTGAATCTGTAAAAGTCGAATTAGTTCAACAAACCTCTGGTAATGACAAACTCTACTATGAAGTTGATAGCAGTAAAAAATCTGCCACCATTAATATTAATGATAATGAACCAACCCTCGAATTAGTAACCGTCAAAAACGCCAAAGAATACGATACATTCTTACCTGATGGCGAAGATTCAGGAACAATTGGTTATATAGAATTAAAAGCTGATAAACCCGTTCTCAGTCCTTTGGGATTGTGGGTTAAGTATACCATTACGGCTGGTGATACCGTTATTGAAGGGGTAGATTATCTCAGTTCGCAATATCGTAAAGTTTCTTTCCAAGCCAGTACCCAAACAAAAGGGATTATAGTCCCTAACAGTGAAGACTTAAAGATTGCCGGTAACAGCGTTGTTGATGCTTCCAAAATCCGCATCTACTTTATGGCCTTACCAGATGCAATTAAAGAAAATCTTGAAAACTTAGATATTAAGATTCAACCCTATCACTTTGATTTAGATACGACAGGTAATAAGACAATCTCCAATTACTTCCTCAAACAAAATGGTACGATTGTCAATTCTATTAATACTACATTAAAAATTGAAGATAGCGGACTATATTCACCACAAGTATTAATTATCGACCAAACTGGTCAGTTAATTAGTGATAAAAATCCCTTAGCAGTTACAGACGGTAAAGCTACCTTTAAACTCAAATTAGGTAGCCAACCTTTAAATGATGTTACTGTTAAATTTAATCCCCCTGCACCAACAACATCTGCTTCTTTACCTACAGGTACAACTACAAAAACTGAAGGAACAGATAATAATGACCAACTGGTTAATGCTATTGCTATTACCACCAGTTCTTTCAGATTTGAGGGTGCAATCAGCAGTAACAAAGACATTGATACTTTTAAGATTGACCTCAAAGCAGGCGATAAACTTAAAATTGATACTGATGCAAGAAAACCCCAGTTATCAACACTAGATTCCCAAATAAATCTCTTAAACTCTCAGGGTGAAATAGTTGCTAAAAATGATGATAACCCCGGAGATGATTGGGATTCTTTACTAGAATATACTGTCAGCAAAGCTGATACTTACTATATTCAAGTTGTTTATAGTGAGTATTACGGTGCATCAGGTACAACATATAATAACGGTAAGTATAAATTAGCTGTAGATGTGACTCCTGTTAGTGTGGCGTTAAAACCTGGTAATAGTATCACTTTTAATGCGACTAATTGGGATAAATTGCAAACTGTAAATATTGAAGGAGTCACTGCTGATTTTAATTTACAAGCTCAACTTACTAGTAGTGATGCTAACTATCAAAACCTCAATCTCAGTCTTCCTGTTACAATTACGCCACCTCTACAAACAATAGTAAAAGAAGGTGTAGCAGCACAAAATTTAGGTACACCCAAAGTTAGTATTTTTGCTGTAGGTGATCCGACCTTAAACAATAAAGACCCACGCATTCAAGAAAATAGTTTAGAAGCGGCTCAATTTGTTGTTCAACTAGACCATGTAGTTGCTCAAGATTTAACAATTAGCTATAGCATTAATGGTACCGCAACTAAAGATATTGATTACTCCGGTACATTTCAAACAGGTGCTAACAATACTTATTCTGTCACAATTCCCAAGGGTGAAATTTCAGTTGCTTTACCTGTTGTGCCGATTGCTGACGATATCAAAGAATCACCAGAAGCAATTACCATTACCTTAAATTCTGGAAACAGCTACAATGTTGATGCAAATGCTAACAGTAAAACCATCACTTTAATTGATAGTAATATTGTTGGTTTTAAATTAGCCAATGTCAGCTTTGATGGCACTAACTTAGATGCACAGGGTAAACCTACAGCGATAATTGCTTCTAGCTTCCGTCCATTGCAAACTAAAGAAAGTGGCGAGAGTGAAACATTTGCTATTCGCCTAAAAACCAAACCAAATAGCAGTGTTACTGTAGATTTTACTGGACTAAATAGCAAAGAAAGTAGCCTCAGCACCTCTAGAGTTACCTTTACTCCTGATAACTGGGATCAATACCAATTAGTGACAGTTACGGGTAAAGCTGATAATCTGATTGATGGTGATATTACTTACGATATTCAAGCAAAAAGTAGCAGTAATGACTCTAATTACAATGGGTTAGGTATTCCCATTACCGTTACCAATGAGGATATCGACAATAGCATTGATAAACTTGTCACCTTAGAACGTCCCGATCCATCTCTACCGTTGGTAACACTCCAGGGAACTAATACTACCTTTGCAGAAAATAGCACTGGATTTACCACAGTAAAAGTAATTTTAGACCGACCTGCACCCCAAGGAGGATTACCAGTATTCTTTTCCTTTGATGGTAGTAGTGCTACTTGGAAACAAGATTTCACTGTTAATACTAACTACTTCCAGCCCCAAACCGAAGCGAAAAATCCTTTTAATAGTATTAATGTTGGTAAATTCAGTAATCCTAATTTTGCGGATCTCGATAAAGATGGAGATTTAGATTTAGTTGTTGGTAATGGTAATGGTGTTGTCCAGTTTTATCGCAACATTGGTAGTATAGCAACTCCCTTCTTTAGTGCAGAAACAGGTAGTAGTAATCCCTTCACAGCCATTAAGGTTGATGGTAATAGTACACCAACTTTTGCAGATATAGATCAAGATGGAGATTTAGATCTAGTTATTGGTAGTTCCACAGGTAATCTCTCTTATTCAGAAAATATTAGCGATAGTAAAGGAATTAAATTTGCACCACTGCAAAAGCTAGAAATAATTGGACAACCAACATTAACTAATAGTGCGCCTACTTTCGCAGATATTGATCGAGATGGTGATTTAGATGCAATTGTCGGTGCAGGCGATGGCACAATTAAATATTACCTAAATACAGGTACAAAAAATACAGGTACAAGCATACAACCAATCCTCATTCCCCAAGCAGACGCAAATAATCCCTTTAAGGGTATTGATGTTGGTGATGATAGTAAACCGAATTTCGTAGATGTTGATGGCGATGGTGATTTAGATTTATTTGTTGGTGGTAAAGATGGTAAAGTTTCCTTATACCGCAACATTGGTACAGCAAAAACCCCTCAGTTTAGCCTTGATAATAATACTCTTACTAATACCTGGAATACAGGGGGTAATAGTGCGCCCTTATTTATAGATTTAGACCAAGATAAGGACTTAGATGCAGTTATTGGTCGGGCTGATGGTACGCTGCAATATCAAAAACAATACCAAGCCATAGTTATTCCTGAAGGACAAACTACAGGGGAAATTACAGTTCAAGCTATTGACGATCAAATTCAAGAAGGTAATGAAACTATTAACCTAAAACTAGCTGAAGATGCTAGCTATCGGGTTAATAAAAATCAACCAGAAAATTATCGTCAAACTCTCTCCATTCAAGATAACGACAAAGCTGGATTACTACTAAAAAATGCTCAAGGACAACCTGTCCAAAGTCTGAAATACCAAACACAAGAAAATAGTAATACTCCTGTTAATTTCAGCCTTGAACTCACTAGTAAGCCGACAGATCAAGTTAAAGTCAGCGTCTTTAGTCAAAATGTCAGGGAAGGATTACTCCAGAAAACTGGAGATACCTCTGCTAATCAAGTTGTTGATTTAATCTTCACCCCAGACAACTGGAATAAACCTCAATCCTTTTCAATTATTCCCCAAGACGATCGCGTTCAAGATGGGGCAGTTGCTTATACACTAGGACATCAGGTTCAAAGTCTTGACCCTAACTACAATGACACCGCAGACTCTAAACTAGGTTTTGGTATCAGCGATAGATTAGTTGATCGGGTAAGTATTGCCGCAGATGGTACACAGGCAAACAACTATACCAGCATCTTTGATTCTCCAGCAATTAGCGCTGATGGACGTTATGTTATTTTCTCTTCTTTTGCCAACAACTTAGTAGAAAATGATAGTAACTCTAACTCAGACGTTTTCATCTACGATCGCAATACCAAAGAAACTGAACGCATTAGCGTCAGTAGTGATGCTACTCAAGGGAATAATTATAGTTTTCAGCCTGCGATCAGTGCTGATGGCCGCTACGTAGTTTTCACTTCTGCGGCTAGCAATTTAGTGTCGGGTGATACTAATAGCAAGACAGATATATTTATCTACGATCGCACTACTCAAGCAACCCAACGGCTGAACCTCAGCAATAATGGTACACAGGCAAACGCTGATAGTTATACCCCCGCAATCAATGCTGATGGACGCTATGTTGTCTTTGAATCCGATGCTAGTAATTTAGTATCTGATGATACTAATGGTAAGCGAGATATTTTCATCCGCGATCGCACTACCAATGAAACCCAACGGATAAACCTCAGCAATAGTAATCAACAAACAACTGGTAATAGCAATAATCCTGTAATTACTGCTGATGGTCGCTACATTATCTTTGAATCTGATGCTGATAACCTGGTAGCAGGTGATAATAACGGCAAAAAAGATATCTTCATTTACGATCGCACTACCACTCGCACCACCAGCTATAAAACTGTCACTAACCCCATTAACACCACTGACGGGACTATTTCTGTCTCTAGTACAAATTCCCCAACTGGTGAAGATAAAAGCAAAGCATTTGATGGCAATAACAGCACCAAATGGCTAGTTTTTGGTTCATCAGCTTGGATTCAATACGAATACCCTGCTAGTAATGTTGTCGCTAATAGCTACTCAATTACCTCAGCTAATGATTTTGCCGAAAGAGATCCAAAAGATTGGCAATTACTCGGCTCAAATGATGGTATCACTTTTGAAAAAGTTGATGAACAAACAGGGATTACCTTTAGCAGTCGCTTTGAAACAAAAACTTTCCAATTAAATAACACCAAACAATATCGTTACTATCGCCTGAATATTCTCTCTAATAAAGGTGGTAGTATTTCCCCATTATCTCAGTATGCTAATACGGTAATTGCTAAAAGCTCTGAATATTCCAGCAGCAGTTGGTCAGCACAACAAGCATTAGGCGTACCCAATGTAAACACATACGGGGACATTAAAGAAGCTTGGGCACCTTCTCCTACCAATAATGCTCAAAGATATGAGTTTCTGACAGTTGGCTTTAACACACCTGTTTATGCTAATGGTGTCACAATTCGAGAAAGCTATGGTAATGGATTTGTTTCTAAAGTAGAAGTTCTTGGTGTAGATAACACATACACAGAAGTTTGGGCAGGGAAAGATAACAGTCCTCAAGGTCAAATTGTTGATTTTAGAGTAGATTTTACTCAAACAACCTTCCTCGTCAAAGGTGTCAGAATTACCGTAGATACTAACGCCAGTAGTAGTTGGGAAGAAATTGATGCAGTGCAATTACATGGAACAACCTCCCAACCTAATGCGGTTCAATTAGCTGAATTTAAACTCAATGCTAATACCTCCACCACTGTCCCAGAATCTGTAATTACTGCCGGAGAAGGCATACAACGGATTAGTGTTAGCAGCGATGGTACACAAGCAAATGGCAATAGTGCGATCGCTTCAGTGAGTGCCGATGGACGCTATATTGTTTTTGAATCGGAAGCTAGTAACCTGGTAACGGGTGACACTAACGGCAAGAAAGATATCTTTATTTATGATCGCACTACTAAACAAACTCAACGCATCAGTGTTAGTAGCGATGGTACTCAAGGTAACGGCGATAGTTTAGATCCTACTATTAGTGCTGATGGACGCTATGTTGTCTTTGAATCGGAAGCTAGTAACTTAGTAGCAAATGACACCAACGGCAAAAAAGATATTTTCCGCTACGATCGCACTACCAAGCAAATCGAACGCCTCAATATTGCAAATAATAACGCCCAAGGGACTGATAACAGTTTCGATCCGGCGATAAGTGCTGATGGTAGCTATGTTGTCTTTGGTTCGCTAGCCGAAAACCTGGTTGCAGGTGATAGCAACAAATTTAGTGATATCTTCGTTTCTTCGCCTACTAACGATTTAGTTATTACCAATCTAGATGATAATGACACTGCGGGATTTGTCATTACTCCTTTACCAATTACTACTGAAGGAACTCAGGATGCCTTTAGTATTAAACTTGCCAGTCAACCCACAGGTAAAGTGGTTCTCACACTGACACCCCAGGATGATGAATTTTACTTTGTTGGTAAAAAACCCGGCGATACCATCACCATTACCTTTAACGCGCAAAACTGGGATAAAGCCCAAACCCTGCAAATTGCTGCCATTGATGATAACAAAGTAGAGTATTTACAAAGAAGTGCGATCGCCTTTGAGGTTAGTGGCGAAGATCCACTTTATAACAATATTGGTGCTAACCTTAAACCCATAACTGTCCTCATTCAAGATAACGATCTTCCCACAGCAAGTATCACAGCCGGCAGATCCGCCGCCGAAATTTACTCCACTCCGGGCTATTTTGTTGTCGAATTAAATCGCAATCTCCTCGAACAAGGTACATTAACGCTGGATGGAGTTGATGATTATGTTACTCTGGGCGATCCCAAAATTGGTGGTGATTTTACCCTTGAAGCCTGGATTAAGATTGACAAATATCAAGATTATGCAACCATTATTGATTTAGGAAATGGTCAAGATAAAGATAATATCCTTTTACAGTTTGATACTACAGGCAAACTACAGTTAAACACTCGCAACGGTAGTGGTAACCAGAAAATTATCACCACAAATCAAGTATTACCTATTGGTCAATGGATTCATGTCGCCGCAGTTAATGATGGTAAAGGTAATGCTTTTATTTACCTTAATGGTGAGTTAGCTACACAAGGAAGTGGTCAAACCATCGTCAACAATATTGGACGTACCAGTAACTATATTGGACGTAGTAACTGGGATAGCGATAAGTATTTTGATGGCAATATCACCGAAGTCAGAGTTTGGGATACAGCCCGTAGTAGCGATCAAATTCGGCAGAACATGAATCGTTTTCTCACCGGTACAGAAAACGGTTTAAAAACTTACTACAGCATTAATAATGCCAATCCCACTAACTTAAATCCCGAAACCTTAACCGACTATACAAATAACGGTATTGATGGCACTCTTAAAAATGGTGCAACTTGGCAAGTAGGTAATTTTGACGCGCCTGTTTATGCCCTTCCTGTTGATAATACAGGGCTGGAAATCAACTACAAAATTACAGGCGGAACTGCGACAAAAGACGCAGATTATCAATCAATTGGGACAGATGGTAACAACACAGGTAAAGTGCGGGTTTTTGGTAATCAAATTCTCATTCCTATTGTTCCTATTGATGATAAGAAAATCGAAGATGTAAGTTTTACGGTTAACAATGTTTCTACCGTATCTAGCAGTAATGGTAAGACAACTTTACGGCTAGATGTTCTGGGCAAAGCCATACAACCTTCCTTAAAAGTCAAGGAAATTAAGGTTGACAATACTACTTCTCCCACAGGAGAAGAACAAGAAAAAGCAGCTGATGGTAACATCAATACTAAATGGCTGACTGATATGAAGTCAGACAGCCCAAATATTGATAACTGGCTGCAATATAAATTAGAAAATGCGGCGGTTATTAAAAGTTATGCCATAACTTCAGCTAACGATCAATCAAGTCGAGATCCTCAAACTTGGCGAGTTTGGGGTTCAAATGATGGTCAAACATTTACCCCACTCGATGAGCGTAAAGGTATTACTTTTGCTAATCGCCTGGAAACTAAAACTTTTGATTTTAAGAACACTACACCATATCAATACTATCTTCTAGAAATCGTCAAAACCAATGGTGCAAGCTCAGTTCAATTAGCAGAATTTAAACTTCTGCCTACTGTTGATGTCAATTTACCAACAGGTAGTTTTGTTGATTTTGGTAATAACTTAACCGGAAACCTAACTCAGGATGTTACCCTGAATCAATTAGATCAAGGTTCATTCAGCTTTGATGGTACTAATGATTACGCTTCTTTAGGCAATACAAAAATTGGTGGCGATTTTACAATTGAAGCGTGGATTAAGATTGATAAACATCAAAACTATGCAACTATTATTGACTTAGGAAATGGTGAAGATAAAGATAATATTCTTTTACAGTTTGATGGTACTACAGGCAAACTACAGCTAAACACTCGCAACGGTAGTGGTAGTAGTAACAGGACAATCATCACTACAGACAAGGTGTTACCTATTGGTCAATGGATTCATATTGCCGCAGTTAATGATGGTAAAGGTAATGCTTTTATTTACCTCAATGGTGAGTTAATTAAAGAGGCTAGTGGTCAAAAAATCGTCAATAATATTACCCGCAGCAGTAACTTTATTGGTAAGAGTAACTGGAGTAATGAATACTTCGACGGGAATATTGCTGAAGTCAGAGTATGGGATACAGCCCGCAGCGCTGAAGAAATTCAGGAAAATATGAACCGTTTTCTCTCTGGTAAAGAAGACGGTTTAAAAATCAACTACAGCGCCAATACTGCTAATGCTAATGCCACAAATAAAACCATTGGCACAATTAACGATTTGACTGGTAATGGTATTAATGCCACCTTACAAAATGGTGCAGCTTGGAATGTTAGCAAACTTGATTGTCCTGTTAACAGTAACGTCATCAATTACACGGGAACATTAGAACTAACCGTTGATAATGCTGTTGCTAGTCAAATTAAAGCCGGAAATGCAGTAAGAATTCCTTCCGAAACAGTCACGGTAACATTACTTCCTGGTGACGGCTATAAATTAGGAGATACTAGTTCAAAAACTGCCAGCCTGAATATTATTGATAACGATGTTCCAGGGGTGCGGATTGTTCAAGGTGGAAATCGTACTATTGCCATTGAAGATGATTCGTTTAAAACCAATGATGGTGATACAATTCGCACTTCTCAGTTTGAACTCTCTCTACTCAGTGAACCTTCATCTGATGTCACCCTGACGTTAAAAACTAACACCACGAAGAAAAATGCCGCTGGTGAAGATAAGAAACAACTAGGCTTTATTGATAAAGATGGTAAGTTAGTTGATACGCTGCAAGTTACCTTTAAACCAGAAGAATGGTATCAATTAAAAACCATTACTGTTCAAGGTATAGATGATGGCATTCTGGAACCGGATTTAGAAACAAATATCGCTGTCATTGATTATAAACTGAGTAGCAATGATGCTAACTATGACAATCTGGCTGTTGTACCCCAAACAGTTTATATAGTTGATCGGGTTCTGGATAAAGTTGAAACCATCAAGGGGATTGAAGCTGGATTTGGTACACTTCAAGGTACAATTGATAACTTAGAATTACCCATTATTGGTTCACTCAAAGGACGTTCTCCAACTTTACTGCAAGATTTAGGCAGCATTGTAAGTAAAGGTGTCAGTCAAACCGATCCTAATCAACTGACAACAAAGTCGCTAGATAAGCTGATAGAAGATGCTTTAACTCAGTTGGGAATTTCTGGGGTAGATGTCAAAACTACAATGACAGATACCGATGTTTACTTTGAGTTTAATGCTAAGAAAAACTACGAATTTTTTAATCTCAATCTTTCCTCAGATTTAGGTGTTCCGGCTTTAGGGATTGGCTTTGAAACTCAAGGTAATTTAACGGGTAATTTTAATTATGATTTATCTGTTGGTTTTGGCTTAAATAAACTCCTCGGTTTCTATATTAATCCAGACAAAACTAAGTTTCATGCTGATGTCAGCCTGAATTTGAGCAAAGATTTTAAAGGTGTAGGTAATTTAGGCTTTCTGCAAGTTGATTTTGCTAACGATCCGAAGAATCCGACAAAATTAGGAATTTCTGCGGATATTAGCTTTAAAGATCCAGACGCTAGCAAGAAAAAACTTGTCACACCACAACCAATCACCACAATTGATGTCACAGCTACCAAGGTAGACAGTACCCCCGCCGATACTTTAGTTATTCCCACACCGCCACAGCTTCCACCTGCACCTACCGAAAAATTAGCGCCAAAATCACCAGCCGCTACCACACCAAATTTACCCACTCCGGTAAGTAAAACTAATCCTAGTCAAGAAATTGCAGAAATTCCCGTAGCCAACCCAGTTTTAGCGCAAACAGTAGATACAAAGACGGTAGAATATAACCGCAATCTGCAAACTATTCCCCAAGCAGCGCCTTTTACCTCTTCTTTCTCTAATGTTTCAGCATCAACACTAGCTGCATGGTTAAAGAATCAAGCGACAGCAACTGCGGGTATTCCCCAAGAGGTGCTGACAGCCTTAACAAATGCTTCCCCAGAAGTCAAAGTTCTGCTGCAAATTCTGTTAGCAGAAACCACTGGGGTAAATATTGCTTTTAACGATAAACAACTGCAATTTACCTATCCCGGATCGATTGATTTTGCGAAGTTAGCTACTGTGATTCCGGGAGTTAAGAATATACCCCTCAATGGCTTAACTTTGCCTGTTACAGGTGCAAAACTCACCATTAATAATCCGGGATTAGAAAATGCCGACTATACATTTAGTGCAGCTAGTTTACCAAAGGCACAGTTAGTTAGTTGGTTAAGTAATCAGGCAAAAACAGTAATACCGCAAAGCGTACAAGATGTCCTCAATTCATTACTAGCATTAACTAATAATGTTGATTTAGTATTAGGTAGAGATCAACTGCAAATTACTTATTTGGGTAATTTGGATCTTGCCCAAATTAAAGATAAAATTCCGGGGATTAAAGATTTACCTTTAACTGGCTTAACTTTACCTGTTACCAATCCCACAATTACCATTACTAATCCTGGTAATGCTAGTGCTAATTATGCTTTGTCGGCTGCGAGTTTACCCAAAGCACAGTTAGTTAGCTGGTTAGGTAATCAAGGCAAAACATTACTACCCCAAGGTGTACAGGATGTTGTCAATCAACTATTGGCGTTAACTAATAATGTAGATTTGGTATTAGGTAAAGAACAAATCCAAATTGCTTACCAAGGTAATCTCAACCTGACACAGTTCATAGGTATAATTCCGGGGATTAAAGATTTACCTTTAACTGGGTTGAATTTACCTGTTACCAATCCCAAGATTACAATTACTAATCCTGGTAGTTTTAATGCAGATTATGCCTTTGTTGCCGAAAAACTCCCGAAAGAACAATTAGTTAGCTGGTTAGCTGCTCAAGGTAAATCTTTATTACCCCAAGGTGTACAAGATGTTTTAAATCAACTCCTAGCACTCACTAACAATATTGATTTAGTGCTAGGAAACAATCAAATCGAATTTGCTTATCAAGGTAATCTTGATTTGGCAAAATTAGCAGCTTTGATTCCTGGGGTGAAAGAATTACCTTTAAATGGTTTAACTTTACCTGTTACTAATCCTCGCCTCACAATTACCAATCCTACAGGAACTAATCCAGATTATGCCTTTGCTGTTGATAGTCTACCAAAACGTCCAATTCTCAATTGGTTAACTAATCAAGCTAAATCTGTATTACCAGAAGCGGCTCAAAACCTCCTGAATCAGCTATTTATCGAGAACTTTGAACGAGTAGATTTGCTATTGGGTAGCAAGCAAATGCAAATTACCTACAAAGGTGATCTGCAATTGGATAAGTTAATCTCGGCGATTCCTGGGGTGCGAGATTTACCGTTAACAGGGTTAAATTTACCTGTGACAAATCCGAGTTTAACTTTATTAAATCTCGGTACACCTAATGTTGATTATGCCTTTAGTGTAGAACGTTTACCCAAACAAGAATTAATCAACTGGGTGAAAGGACAAGCAGTAGCTTTGTTACCAGAAGAAGTGCGTAATGTCCTGAATGGGTTACTAAATTTAACAGAAAATGTTGATTTACAACTGGGTAATAACCAGATTCAAATCGGTTATTTAGGTAAATTAGACCTGAGCAGTATTTTACAACAAGTTCCGGGGCTGAAGGATTTACCACTCAATACCCTCAAGTTACCTGTTACCAATCCGCGTCTGACAATTATTAATCCCAATAGTCAGGATATTGACTATAGTTTTGCGGTTGAACAGTTACCCAAACAAGAATTAGTTAATTGGCTGGTTCAACAGTTACCCACAGAAGCCCAATCTATTTTGAATACGGTTTCTGATGTTGCTCAACAGGTAGATGTTCTATTTAGTGACAAGCAATTAAAGCTGGCTTATCAAGGTAATTTAGATATTGCCAAAATTGCCAAAGTCATACCAGGAATTAAAGATTTATCTTTAGATGGCTTGGCGTTACCAGTTAGCAATCCCCAGTTGATTTTAAGTAACTTAGGCACACAGGATCTCAGTTACGCCTTTAAGAGCGATCGCTTACCCAAAAAAGAGCTAGTTACATGGTTAACAAACACAGTCACCAAGCTACTTCCGGCTGATGTGCAGTCGTTTGTCAAGCAACTGCTGAGTGTAGTTGAGAATATTGATTTGCAATTTGGGAATAATCAAATTCAAATTGGCTACTTAGGCGATCTCAACCTGAAAACCATCATCGATGGAATTACCAGTCAACTTGGCGATTTTCTGTTACCACTCAAGGGATTAAACGTCACCCTCACTAATCCCAGTATCACCATTACTAACCCCAATGTTGCACCAAGTTTTAGCTTTAATTTAGAGCGCCTCCCTGTAGCTCAAATTAAAACTTGGTTGGTGGATCAAGTTAAAACCCTAGTTAACGATCCGAGTGTGCAAGATTTCCTCACCGGATTATTAAACAACTTAACCAACATTGATTTAGTTCTCGGTGATAACCAAACCCAAATTACCTATTTAGGTTCAGTTGATTTAGTCAAAGCTTTAGATATTATTCCGGGTTTAGACTCTGTTACCCCCAAAAATTTAAGCTTACCTGTTCTCAATCCCAGCTTTACAATTAACAAAACCGGAAGCGATCGCAACTATAGCTTGACGGCGGAAAGTTTACCCAAAGACGAGTTAACCCAATGGCTGAGTAAAGAAGTCATGGCGCTGTTACCTACAGAAGTTGCAGGGATGGTGAAATCGCTGCTCAATGTAGCGCAACGCATGGATGCAATCATTGGGAGTAATCAACTGACGCTGAGTTATCAGGGTAATTTGGATTTAGCGACGATTATTAAAGAAATTCCTGGGTTAAATGAGTTACCCCTGAATAATTTATCTTTACCTGTGCTGAATCCCAAGATTGAGATTCTCAACCCAGGTAAGAATGCTAGTTATAACTTTAGTGCCGAGCAACTACCGAAGCAACAGTTACTCAATTGGTTAGTTCAACAGTTACCTGCTGAGGTGAAATCGGTATTACAGGCGATCGCATCTGAAGCCCAAAACCTGGATGTGGTTCTCGGTAATAGTCAGATTGAAATCGGTTATAACGGTAACATCGATTTAGCTAAACTCCTAGCGTTGATTCCTGGTGTTAAGGATTTACTCACCACTGGGCTAAGTCTACCTGTATTCAATCCCAAGCTTACCATTCTCAATCCTGGAGCAAATGCTAGCTACAGCATTGATGCCGAAAAATTACCGAAACAACAGTTAATAAATTGGCTCAGTTCTAAGTTACCCAGTGAAGTACAAACTGTACTGAGCAAGCTTTCTACTAATTTAGATATCAATATTGCCCAAAATCAACTGCAACTTAACTATCGTGGTGATGTTGATTTACTAGAACTAGCGGGAGTGATTCCGGGTGTTAAGGATCTACCTCTGCAAGGATTAAAACTGAATGTTACCAATCCCAGTTTTACCTTGATTAATCCTGGTAAAGCCAACGCAGATTATCTCTTCAATAGCGATCGCCTACCTACCAAGGATCTTCTCGCTTGGCTAAAAACGACAGCTACCAATAGCCTACCCGACGCGGTGAAATCGGTTCTCAATCAATTACTAGCGCTGGGAACCAATATTGATTTAGTTTTGGGTAAGGGACAAATGCAACTTGCTTATAATGGCAATTTGGATCTTTCCCAAGTGATCGGCTTAATCCCTGGAGTGAAAGATATTGGTGCTTTATCGGGGTTAAACCTCCCTGTTACTAATCCTAGTATCACCATTATCAATCCTGGTACAGCCACAGCACAGTATTTACTCAAGAGCGATCGCTTACCTAAAGAAGAACTGGTACAGTGGGCAAAAGAAAAAGCCACAGAATTACTACCCGCAGATTTAGTCAAGGTATTCAATACTTTGATGAATATTTCTGAAGGTATTGATTTAGAAGTAGGCAATAATCAGCTAGAAATTGCTTATGAAGGTTCGGTTGATTTAGCTACCCTCCTCAAAGAAATTCCCGGCTTAAATGAATTACCCCTCAATAACCTCAAATTACCTGTACTCAACCCCAGTTTAACTATTACTAATCCAGGTAAGAGTGCAAGTTATAGCTTTGCTGCTCAACATTTACCAAAACAAGAGTTAATTAGCTGGCTGAAAGACCAAGCAAAATCTTTAATTCCCACAGAATTACAGGGAATATTCAACGCTTTAGCGGCGGTAGGCGAACAATTAGATATTCGCTTTGGTGATAGTCAATTCCAGGTAAATTATCAAGGCAATCTCAATCTAGTAAATATCCTTAAAGAAATTCCTGGTATCAAGGATTTTGACTTTACTGGTTTAACTTTGAATGTTAAAAATCCCAGTATTACGATTACCAACCCAGGTAAGGATGCAGACTTTAGCTTTAGTGCCGAAAAACTACCAATTGCTGATTTACAAAATTGGTTGATTACTAAAGCTGGTAATGCTTTACCAGCAGAAGCTAAGGATATTCTTAATGGACTTAAGGGTTTAGCACAGGATGTTAATATTCTCCTGACGGATAAACAAATCCAAGTCCTTTATGACGGTACTGTTGATGTCGTTGGGTTAATTAAAAATATTCCTGGAATTAGTAGCGTTCCCCTACCACCAAATAATGCCCTTACTGTTACTAAACCAACTTTAACTCTCACAAGGGTAACTACAAATAACATTACCAGCACAGATTTTAACTTTAGTGCTGAGAAACTCAACAAAGAGGGATTGAAGAAATGGTTAATCGATCAAGCAGCGAGTGCGCTACCGTCATCAGTTAAAAATATTATTAGTTCTCTCATTACCACCGCCGCAGACTTTGAGGTTCTCTTCAAAAAGAATCAACTACAAATTAGTTACCCGGGAACTCTGGATTTAGCTAGTGTTATTAAACAGATTCCTGGCTTATCGGAATTACAAACCACTGGCTTAACTTTACCAATTACCAATCCAGTACTCAGCATTTCTAACCTAGATAAAGGTGCTTCTAATGCCAACTATTCCTTAACTGCGGATCATCTGCCAAAACAGGAATTAGTAGATTGGTTAACCAAACAAGCAAAAGCCGTTTTACCTGGGGAAGTACTTAACGTAGTTGAGGATTTGCTGGATTTAGCTAGAAGAGTAGATTTGCAAATTGGCGATAGTCAAATTCAGATTACCTATGAAGGTATCCTAGATTTGAGCGATGTTTTAGAGAAAATCCCAGGCTTAGATGCGCTCAATGTCAAGACTCTAGATTTACCAGTTACTAATCCTAGTCTCACCCTGACTAAACCCCTTGGCGCTACCAGTTGGCGAGATGCTAATTTTAGCTTTAAAGCCGATCAATTACCTACCAAACAATTAGCAGATTGGCTAATTTCCCAAGGTTCCGCATTAGTTCCTAGCAGTGTAGCTACGCCTGTAAAAGATTTACTCAATGCTTTTGGTAATGTGAATGTGGGGTTGAGTAATAATCAATTCCAATTCTCTTCTAACCAAATTAACCTCAGTCAAGTTATTAATGCTATTCCCGGAATTAATAGCATTTTCACTGCACCGCCAAATCTTACCCTGACTAATCCCAATCTACTGTTAACTAACTTTAAATCTGGGACTACTAGTTATCAGTTTTCCGCGTCTGGGGTTAATTTAGGTACTTTAGCGAGTTCTTTGGGGATTCCTACAAGTTTAAGTAGTAAGTTACCAACAGTCGATTTCTTTGTTAGTAACGATAAAGTGCAATTTTCTGCACCCCAAGGCATTGATTTGAAGTCTTTAGTATCTTTGGATAGTCTCGGTTTACCAGATGTAATTACCAAATACATCCCCGAAATTAAGATAGATAATCCGCAAATTACAGTAACAAAAGCTGCTAATTCCGCTAATAAAATTATTGACCTTTCGGGAACGGTTGCTGGGTTAAATATCGGCTTAAACTACGACGGTAATAAATGGATATCGAAAGGCATTGATGATGGTGGTCGCCTCAGCGCTTTAGATTTAATTAATGTCTTCAAGACAGCTAAAACTAATCAGCAGGGCTTCTATAACTTCATTGATTATCAACTTAAAGGTGAAGCCAACCTGGGTTTAAAAGCCAAAACCAGTATTAATGGTAGTCCTGTCTTTCCTTCCTTTAGTTTCGACGTGGCTGCTAATTTCCCCATTTTCAACTACGGTAATGTCCAACAAGCCAACAAGAATGGGACAAATATTAAACTCAATAATGTGGCGATTGATTTAGGCTCATTCATTAGTAATTTAATGGGGCCAGTCATCAAAGAAGTTAATAGTATTATTGAGCCAATCAAACCAGTTATTAAACTCTTGAATGCTGATACCAAGTTATTTACTCAACTCGGTTTAGGTGATTTATTTGATGCCAATCACGATGGTACAGTCACAGTTTTTGAAGTCGCTAAACGGTTAGCACCTCCAGAAGATCGGGCAAAATTAGAAAAATCTGAGCGCTTTATTAAAGCTGTAGGTGATATTGTCGATCTGATTACTGCACTCAGCAAGATTCCTGCCAATGAGCCGATTATTATTGATTTAGGTAGTTTTGCCCTCAGTGACTTGAAAGCAGCTAGCAAAGATACCACCCAAGCTGCGAATAAAGTTGATACCAGTTCTAGTAATACAGGCGGTTTACAAACTACCAAAACAGCAGCAGATCCCCTCACTAACGCCACCAATAAAACTAGTGGTAGTTCTACAGGTAGCTTCTTAAGTAAGCTGAAAAATATTGAAGGTTTAGAATTCCCAATTCTTACCAATCCCCTCAAAGCCATTGATTTGCTGTTAGGAAAAACCACCGACTTGGTGATTTATGATATTCCTGACTTGGAATTTAACTTTGGCATTTCCAAGAGTTTCCCAATTTGGGGACCGATTAAAGGTGAACTAGGTGGTAGTTTCTCGGCGAAAACTAACTTGGTTGTAGGTTTCGATACCGCTGGAGTTAATGATTGGAAAAATGATGATTTTGAGTTCAGCAGTATTTACAAAATCTTTGACGGTTTTTATCTCAAAGATTGGGACGCAAACGGTAAAGACGTTGATGAATTGTCTCTGAATGCCAAGATTACTGCTGGTTTAGGCTTAGATGTTGGCGTAGCTGATGCGACAGTGCGGGGTGGTGTTCAAGGTTATCTTGGTATTGATGTCGTAGATACTGGAGAAAATACAGGGACTAGCGATGGTAAAGTGCGCGGTTCCGAGATTATTTCCCGTATTAGCAAGCCTTGGGAACTGTTCAAGCTCAATGGTAGTATTGATGCTTTCCTGGAAGCAGAAATTAAAGTACTTTTTGTCGGGACTGTATGGAAAGAAGAATTTGCCCGCTTTAACTTAGCTAAATTTACCCTGAGTGCTGATGGTTTTACTTTCAGTGGCGCACTTTCCCAAAGCTATATTGCCGGCGCAACAATCTTCCTGGATACCAACTTTAATAATCAATGGGATGCAGGCGAAGTTAAGACAATTTCCGATGAATACGGTCAATTTAACCTGGATATTCCCCAAGAAGTCGATACCAATGGTGATGGTGAGATTGGTGTTGATGAGGCGCAATTAGTAGGATTAGGCGGCTTTGATACTTCTAGTGGTTTGTCTTCTGGTGCTTTAATTGCTTTACCGGGTTCGGCGATCGTCACACCTTTAACTAGCTTAGAAGCACGACTAGTACAATCGGGCTTGAGCCGAGAGGCAGCCGATGGCATCATTAAACAGCAATTGGGCTTAGATTTGGCATCAAATCTCGAAAGTTTCGATCCCCTCAAAGCTGTGGGAGAAAAGCAAGAAATTGGCTTAGATGTCTATTTGGCACATATTCAAGTACAGTCTCTGCTCAATGAAACCCGTGCTTTCTTAGATGGTTTGCAACAAGCTGCTACAGGTGTAGTCAATCCTAATAATTTACTAGAAGCGATTAATGCCCTAGCGGTATATCTGCAAAATAGCACTTATTCTCGCCTGGATCTGGCGAATACAGAGATTCTACAATCCTTCTTTAACTCAGTATTTGAGCGCAATCAATTAACTGCATCAGCTGAACAAGTAAGTGCTTTAGCTTTAGCCGCCGCCGCAGGTAATGAGTATTTAGGGAAAGTGGCGAAAGTGGGTGCATCAAAAGCTGTATCGGAAGCCTTACCAGTACTAGCCTCTCTCAAACGAGTTACCGAAGAACATATTCCTGTATTAGTACAGCAGATGGCTGCGGGGGAACTGACTACTGAGCAACTTATAGGTGCGATCGCCGCAACTTTTGATCAAAACTATTATTTAGTTGATGCTAACGGTAATAGCTTCGGTAATCGCTATGCTTCTGTGAGTGTATCGCCAGCACGGGTTTCTGAGGCTGATGCGACTAAGGTACAATTCCACATTGACTTAACCCAAGAAGCACCAAACCAAGGCTTAAAGATTCTCTATGATATCTCCGGTACAGCTACTTTAGGGGAAGATTATCAAATTGTCGGCGCAACTACAGGGGAAATCAATATTGCTCCTGGTGAAACCACTGCTGTGATTGAGATTCAAATTCTCAACGATAACTTGGCAGAAAACTTAGAAAGTATCACCTTAAATCTGAAATCTGTAGGTGAAGGTTATGCGATCGCGCCAAATGCTAAAGTCGCTTTGATCGATATTCAAGATGATGACCAAACAACCACAGATTCAGCGACTAAAGGAGTTGTTCTTAAGGGTAATTTGTTGGCTAATACCCTCACAGGTGGTGTTGGTAACGATCAACTCGAAGGTAAAGAAGGTAACGATTATCTTGATGGTAAAGAAGGTAATGACTTCTTACTCGGTGGTAGCAGTAATGATACCCTGATTGGTGGAGATGGTAACGACCAACTTGAAGGTAACGCTGGTGACGACTCCTTAGAAGGTGGCGCAGGTAGCGATAGATTAGAAGGTGGCGAAGGAAGCGATCGCCTTTTAGGTGGTGTCGGTAGCGATATTATCTTAGCTGGCTTAGGCGATGATTATTTAGAAGGTAATCAAGGTAATGATCAGCTAGAAGGTGGTGGTGGTAAGGACACCATTTACGGTAACGAAGATAATGACTGGATAGTTGCTGGCGATAGTAATGATGTCATCGTCGGTGGTACGGGAGATGATATCCTCAATGGCGGTGCTGGTGCAGATGTCTTCTTCTTTAACTCTCCCAATGACGGCTTTGACACAATTCTCGATTTCAATCCCGAACAGGGAGACAAAATCCAGATTTCGGCTTCAGGTTTTGGTGTGAGCGACCTCAGTGGTTTCCGCTTTATTAATGGTGTCTTAGACTTCCAAGGAAAAAATCTGGCACTGATCCAAAATCAAGGGAAAACCTACGCTTACTTTTCTCACCTTGAGAAAGTTGTGGAAATTGTTGACCAACCCACCCCAATTCCATCTACTGAAAATAAACTGATACAGGAAAACCTGTATAGCTTTAATGCTCCCGCAGTATTGAACGATCTAGTTCAAAGCAGCCAAGGAACTGCGGCTAACCTTTTAGAGACAATTTTACAAAGAGGTTATCTCAAAGTTGCTTCCTCCAGCCAAAATTCGATTCTCAGCTTTGATTTAGAGTTTGTTGGTGCTTTAGCAGCTGCTTTGTTTGGTAACAAAAACCAAGTCGAAATTGTTAACACCACCTCTAGCGATGGTTTTACTCAAGTTGCTAATAAAAACCTTGACCTCAGTGTTAGGCGAGTGACTGAGAATCTTGTCCGAGATGGTGGTTTAAATGTCGATTTTGGCCCGGTGTATCTTTACGATCACCAAGGTATTTTAGTCCCTACTGACGGCAAGATTCAAAAAATTGAAGATCTCAAAGGTGCAACAATTGGTGTTGTTAGTGGCAGTACAGCCTACGCTAATTTAGTAAATGTACTACAACCTTTAGGTATTAGCTTTACACCGCGCTGGTTTGACAATGGAGCGCAGATGTTTGCGGCTTACCAAAAAGGCGAAATTCCTGCGCTGTCTATTGATACAGCCTTAGTAGATAATTACTTACGTGACTTCCCAGATCCACAAAAACACAAGCTTCTCGATGGCGAATTTTCCAAAGAACCAATCGCCTTAGTATTACCAGAAAATGAATCTGCTTGGGCTGATGTGGTACGCTGGGTGACTTACGCCACAATTCAAGCGGAAGAATTTGGGATTACTTCTCAAAATATTGACCAAATCCTCAAAGATAATCAAGATGAAAACCCCAATAATGATTCTGATCCTGCTATTCGCCGTTTCTTAGGCTTGCAGGAAAAATTGGGGACTGCTTTAGGTTTGCGCGATGATTTTATAGTGCAAGTGATTAAGCAGGTTGGTAACTATGGCGAAATTTATCAACGTCACTTCCCCAATTTAGAACGCGATCGCAATCTTCTGTGGACTGATGGTGGTTTAATGTATACACCGCCTTTCTCAGGGACTCCGAAGGAACTGAACCTGATTGATAATGACAAACGCAACGTCTTAGAGGAAATCAAACAAAGAGGTGTACTGAATTTCGGTTTACCTGAACCCTTGAACTTCCCCGGTTTTACAGTCAAGCAAGCAGATGGCACACTCAAAGGCTTTGATGCAGATTTAGGTAGGGCTTTAGCAGCAGCCGTATTTGGCAATCCCAATCAAGTAGAATTTGTACAACAAGCCTTCGCCGATGGCTTTGGCAATACAGCTAATGGTGTGGTGGATGCTTCAGCCGCTGCGTATACAGAGAACTTAGTCCGTGATGCGAGTTACGGAATTGATTACAGTCCGATTTATCTCTATACCGGACAGGGTATTCTCACCCGCAAAAATAGTGGTATTAATTCCATCCCAACTCTTAATGGTCGTAAAATTGGGTTGCTTAATGGAATGTCAGGTACAACTGCATTGAGCAATTTGCAAGATGCATTGGTAAAATTTAGCGCCAGTCCTACCCTTGTCACTTTCGATAATTCTGCTGATATGTACGCCGCTTACGATCGCGGTGAGGTCGAAGCAGTCTTTAATGACGTTACACTCTTAGCAGGCAAAATTCCCACTTTATCTCAGCCACAAGAACACCAAATTCTCCAGGATACTTTTTCTAAAGAACCTTTAGGTTTAATCATTGATGAAAACCAATCGGATTGGGCTGATGTAGTTAGGTGGACAATGTATACTTTGGTGCAAGCTGAAGAATACGGCATTAGTTCCACTAATATTGATGACTTTATTGCTCGCAATACCGATACTGACCCCAATAATGATTCTACACCGGCAATTCAGGCATTCTTAGGAATTAAAGGTAATCTTGGTGCAAAGCTGGGACTGAATAATGATTTTGCAGTTAAGGTAATTAAGGCGGTAGGTAACGCAGGTGAACTATACGCTCGTAATTTTGATACTAATTTGTTACCTCGGGGACTGAATGAACTTTATACCAGTTCTGGCTTACAGTATGCAGCACCCTTTGGAGGTATCGAGCCACAACAGCCGCATCTTAGCTTTAATGCTGATACCAAAGTATTCCAACTAGATGGCGATACTGACTCAATTAATCTCAAGTTTAGTCTGAGCAGTAAACACCTCAACCGCCAAAACATTCACCAAATTGCGTTGGTTGCTTATGATAACGCCCAAGGGGAAGTTGATGGCTTCAAACCTGGACAAGATGGCTACCTCAATGCTGTACTCAAACGTTCTCAGGTGCTGTTCTCGGTACTCCCCGATGACTTTATTTCTAATCCAACAAAAATTATTCAGAGAGCCAGTCGTGAAAATTTGGGATTGCTGTTTTTCCAAAATACCAGCTTAGATGCAGTTATCAATGATAGCAGTCTGCTCAATCGTGTCTTCCTTGGTTCTCCTTTTGGCAATAGTTCTACCCAAGCGATGACGGTTGCATCTCTGGATAACAATCAATTTAGTTTGAGCTTTGAGGATCAATTAGGAGATATTGACCCTGATTTAGTAGTGAAGTTAGAGATTACTAATGAAGAAATTCCTTTAGGCGCGAAGTTACAAAAACAAGGTACAGAGGAACTAATTGACTTCACAGATTTACCTGGGTTACAAGTTCAAGTTTCTTTCCCAATTGTGAAAAGTGAAGCGGCTTATAATAACGTTGTCGGTTTCTACCAAATTGAAGATCTTCAAGGTACTGTGCAAGACTCCCTCACTGGTAAATTGATTCGTGCTGGTGAAGCAGGTTACGCTCAAGCCGCAATTCGCAACAGTCAACAGCATGGTATGACTATGAATGACCAAGGGGTATTAACTGGTGGTACCTTTGCAGGTGGGAAATTCTATGCACCATATCTGATTGCTAATGGCACGGTAGATGCTGGGCTGAAAGGCGATGTTTCTGTCTATTTTAGCTTTATTGGGGCAAATTCCGACCATACAGATCACTTCCTCTCACTCGGCAATAATGCTTGGGGTGTAGAGGATTTAGCAGGCGGTGGCGATCGCGATTTCAATGATATTGTGATTCAAGCCAATTTCAAAATTGTCTAAGTATGATTTGAAAGAAAAAATGAGGTATTGAGCCGAGATAAGGATACCGTTGGCGAATTCCCCAAACAGCTAAACTGAACCGATTTGTTCAAAAATGAAAACTTTTAGGCGATCGCGTAAAATTTCAAGTTCTGAAATAGTTAGCAACCCAACAGATTGTCTTTCGCTGGCGGTATCAGATGTTAAAGAAAACTCCCTCTGCCGTGTAATACTCGGTTGAGGTTCGTTTCCCCTTGATGGGAAGCTAAAAATTCTGAGTCTTCCCGTGTAATACTTGGTAGAGCATTATGTCTAACAATGTGTTCTAAATAGTCAGCAGGAGTTAAACCCAAACATTCAGAGGCTATCCCTAAGCTCTTCCAGGTATCATCAGTCAGTCGCAAAGAATGTACTTCACGATAATCATCATTCTTGAGTGCAAACTTTAGAATGACAAACGAACTGTGCTGTTCGCATAGCCACAACAAAGCAAAAGTGTTGCGAGGTTGCAGCTGCTGAAACCTTTACCACAAGAGATTGCCAGCTTTTTACTTGCTCACTATTTCTTAAGGAATTTTCTTACTTGGACTAGAGCAGCACTCTGCTGTCCCACAATGAAGACAGTATTGAATATATAGATACTTCAGCCCAAGCGTCAGTTCTCCATCCCAATTTCTCACGGTGCAACTGAAGTTATTCACTTGAGCGACAATCGCCCAGTAACCGCCTTTGCCCCTCAGTTCGGGATTGTCCTTGGCTAAGATTTGGCATACCTCACCCAACTGGTAGGTGTTGGGTACTTGGGTACGTTCCATGATGCGCTGCACTATATCTTTGACGATTTTACCAGTCGGCACTTTACCGCCAGCTTTCTGTACTGCTTGTTGCCACACTTCCTGTTGTTGCTGGGGTTCGAGTTTAGTGAGTGGGCGAATTTGTCCTTCGGCTGTCGGTAAAATTTGCGATCGGTTAGTTTCTACTTGACCCGATTTCTCGTTTTGGGAACATCTTGACGAAATAGATCAAAAGTTCTGTGTAGTACCTTATAACCCATTCTCACTCTCATTAGAACAGGAGGAGCTAAAATGTTAATTCCGTTTGGAGTATTGGAAGAAGGTTTCCGCTTATCTTAAAAAGCAATTGATTATTTAAAAGAATGGAATACTGAAGCGCAAATTGCTTCTAGTATTTCTCGAACAGCCCAAGAAGTTGTTGAAATATTGGTGAATGTGCCTGGTATGACTATGGCTCATAGTAGAGATTTTCAAAGAGCAACACCTTTTTTTACACTGAAAGATAAAACGGTAGTTAAAATTTTCATAAATCCAGCACAGGTAAAACACATATTCTTAGCAGATTACAACAATAAGATGATTTTTGGAGGCTATGTAGGTTGGATTCATACAAAAGAAATGAATAAAGCTATAGATAAAATCAAGAAATAATTTACTTCCGAGATTATATGAAATCTCAAGAGTCTATCATTTAAACTTTTTGTTGAACGATACTGTTAAAAAATAAAACCTTTTTAACAGTATCGTTCAACAAAAAATTAGTTTTTCAGCCTATCTTGCTGCCAATTACACCTAAATAAGGCTCAATGCCTAGACCGAATACTAGACTTGGAATGCCAGCAATACCTAAACTTACAACACTCAAAATATTACCGAATAAATTAACTATTTTTGTAAAATAATGATAGAGTCGTTACTAATATTAATAATATTTTTAAGGTTTTATGTAACTGTATCAATTCGAGTTTGCTGTGCTGTAAATACTTGTGTAATTCCTTGAAAAATTTTAATTGTTAAATCATTAAACTCTGTGCGAAGTGGTTCTTCAAATTCTTTACTTATTTTGGTATATTCATCTGGAAGTAGTATGACTCAACCCAATTCTGATTCAACTCAAAACACGTTTAACATATCTGGCAGTTCAGTTGGCAATATGTTGGGTAGTGGCACGATGAACATTAACGAAGCCACTCAACAACGAAAAACTGAAAATGCTTCCGCATCATCTGAGACAGTTCTGGAGGAACAGCAGAAGGTCATTCTGATTCTGGCAGCAAATCCGAAATCTACGCCTGCCTTGCGTTTGGATGAAGAAGTGCGAGAAATTGATGCAGGGTTACGACGAGCTAATCAACGCGATCGCTTCCATTTAGAACAACGCTGGGCAGTGCGATCGCGAGATGTTCAGAATGCTTTACTAGATCTCAAGCCACAAGTGGTTCATTTTTCTGGGCATGGGGAGAACGAGATCGGGTTGATCCTGGAGAATGAAGTTGGAAAAGCAGTGGCAGTTAGTACGGAGGCATTGGCTGGATTATTTGAGTTGTTTGCGGATCGAGTAGAGTGTGTGGTGTTGAATGCTTGCTACTCTGAAGTTCAAGCAGAGGCGATCGCCAATCATATTCCTTATGTCATCGGCATGAATAAGGCGATTGGCGATCGAGCGGCGATAGAGTTTGCTGTGCTTTTCTATGCAGCTTTGGGGGCTGGTAAATCAGTGGAGTTTGCCTACAAGCTCGGTTGTAATGCAATTCGCATGGCAGGGATTGAGGAGTATTTGACCCCTGTCCTGAAAAAGAAACCTGCCTAAGAGCCTTCAGGCGGAAGGAGGAGGGCTACTGGGATTTTCTGTTGCAGTCGGAGGCTGACTCAGGCTTGCGGATGCAGGCGGTGCAGGAAACCAGGTTGCACCTTGAATTAGACCGTGATTGCTGTCGGATTTAAGGTTACGTGCTTGGGTATTGCCTTCGCCGCCATCGTCCAGTCGCCAGTAACCTAAAAGATCTTGCCAATCACGATCTCTGCGGCTCAAGCGGCAGGTCATGTTGGTCTTGATCTCATCTTGAGTGCGAACTTTTTTCCAAAGCCGCACTTCAGCGATCGCCACATCGGAGTACCGCTCTTTCTCGGTTGTACCTCCGATGATGAGATCAGTTGTGAGGTCAGCTAGAGAGCCTGTAAACAACGCTGTACTTTTTGTTTGTCCGGCATAGGCGATCGACTTGGTTTGCCCTTCTATCACCACACAATCCTGCTGTCTGCCATCCACATAGATGAAAATTTCGTGTGAGGTTGCATCCCAGGTAAAGGCGATATGATGCCACACTTGGTCAACAGGAGCCTTCTCTTTGGTATCAACGATCGCTTTCTGTTTTGCAATCTTATCCAGAAGCATCACCCGAATTTTACCATCATGCCAGCAGAGAGAATAACCGTTGTCAACATAGCAACCCCGACTAACAATCAAACGATTCCCAAACTGATGTTTCACCCAGGCTTCGACGGTAATGGCATCATCAGTCGCATTCAGGCTTGGATCGTGACCACAATTGACCTTGACCTGATCGTCCTTGCCGTTAAACCTCAGTCCACAGGGTAAAGGTAAACTAGCAGGACATTCAGAGGCTTTTAACCATTGCACGGCTCCCAAAGCCACCCCAAAATCACCCTTACTTTTTTCTCGAACGACATATTGCGGCTGCAACCACGTTCCCCCATAAACTACTCCTGGCTGAACTTCACCAGCAAGATTAGCGGCTTCATTTCCGGTTTGCTCGTCTAGCCGCCAGTATCCTACTAATCCTACTAGGTTAGTGTCTTTAATTTTATCATCCAGCAGATACCTGGCATCCCGGATTTCTTGTTCAGAACGTGCTACCTTCCACAAACGAACTTCAGCGATCGAACCTTTGAAGTAATACCTATCAGTAATTGCCTTATTACGACCAATACATAAATTCATGCCAGATAATCCAATCGGACCGGCAAAAGATTCTTGATTACCGTGAGCAATATTTCCGTCAATATAGACGCAAATATTGCTCCCTTTGCTCCAGGTGAAGGCGATGTGGTGCCAATCGTCATCATCTGGCATAGGCACGTAATTTTTTGTGTGGATTTCAGTCTGATCACCCTGGAGTTCCACAACAATGCTATTGTTGTTCCACCACAGACTATACCCTTGTCGTTCCCAACATCCTCCTTGACCTGCAATAAAGCTCGGTTGATCTCTCCCGTTGGTGGGCTTTACCCAAGCTTCAAAGGTGATGGCTTTGTCAATTGCAACGCTGCCACAGTCGATATAATCGGTTTCTCCATTTAACTCTAAACCAAACTGAGGCGGAATTTTGGGAGGGGGCGTGGAAAGCTCGATAGATGGAACCTTCGATCCACGATCCGGGGAGGCAAGATTATAAATGTAGGTCTTACTGGCTTTATTTTCTTCAAATTGCCAATAACCAATCAACCCTTCTTTGCGGTCGCCCATTAACCGCCGATACATCGTTTCTTTAATTTGAGCTTGACTGCGCTCAGTGTTCCAAAGACGAACTTCGGCAATCGCACCGCTAAGGTTCGCTCCAAGCCGTCCTCCAATCCATACGGGTGCATCAACATTAATTGGACTTTTCAGAGGGATTTGTTCCTTCTTTAGAGGTTCTTGCTGTTCTCCATCAATATATATTTGAATTTTTTCTGACTTGCTCCATGTAAATGCAACATGATGCCATAGGTTATCTTGAGGTGCGGTATTTTTTGTGTCAACAATATATACCTTTCCCTCTGATTGAACCTCTACACGTATTTTTCCACTAAACCACCATATCCAATATCCACTTTTCATGCCAATTTCTCGGCTAAAAATAGCACCATTTTCATCATCGAGCTTTGCAACCCAAGCTTCAACAGTCATCGCTTCAGGGACATCTAAACTGTGATCATTACCGCAATTAAAACAGCCATTTTTTTGATTGCCACTCACTCCTTCGTTCAATCTAGCTACAGCAGGTAGAGGCGGATAGTTTAGCTGTTCAGCAGTAATCACAAAATCCTGGATAAAGCTTTTCAACTTGGGATTCGTAAAGCTTCGCTGCTTGAGATCTGCAACAATTCGACAAGTCCTAATACCTTGATGACACGCGATCCCAGGTCGATCTGATCCCTGGTTAGACGACTCTTCAGCTTTTTTAGGAACCGCAGCATGATGGAGCGCGACTAGTTCCCAACGAGTATTGAATGCAGGACTTCCAGACGAACCATAGTCTGCGTCTGCTTTATATCTCAAGAAGTTTTTGTAGAGTCCATTGGTGATGACTTCATTGTTGTTTAGAACAATCTGCTTTTGTCTGCCTTTCGGATGCTGCACCACAATCACAGCATCACCCTTCTGCTCTGTATCTGCCTTTTTTTCCATCAATTGACTTAGTTCTTTGATGAGTTTTTTGATTTTGTTAAGTTCATAAACCTGTGTTTCTGAGGAGTCAGCATCAGGATGCCAGATGATCAAAGAGTCTTCTGAGTCTATAATTTCGTATCCGTAGGATTTGAGCGCAGCGATCGCGCTTTCACCTGATTTGATTGCTGATTGCACTTGTTCGTGACTGCCCTTGAATTTAACGCAAACCAATCCAGGAGCGACATTCTCATCATTCTCAACTAGTTGAATCCAGCCAAACTCGAAACCTGCTTGTCGAGTAAACTGACCTGATTTAAGTTGTACTAGCGTGTAATCAAGTTCGGGATTGGAAACGAATAAGGTGGAATCAAACTCATAATCAACCGAGTTGCGACTTTCACCCTTTAGATTTCCGACAAAGCCGAACTGAGCAACACACTGAGCAGCGGTTTTTGCATCTGGAATCACATGATGATTTGTGAGCAGATGGCTGCCACCAACTAGAAAACCAGACCCGATCGGGATTGGTAGAATTTTGCCTAATTGATTTTCTGTAACTCCCTCAAGCACCTGAAGCGGAGTTTTTTCTTTTGCGTCAATTTGCTTTCGGATTGATTCACTAAAAATTTCTTCCGCAATTTGTTGAGGAATAGAGAAGACCTCAATCACTTTGTCAGCAGTATCAAAGTTGTGAGCAGTCAACTTTAGGTCATCGATAGTCTTTTCAAGATCCTTAACAAAGTCACGGAACTCTAACAGGGAAAAATATCTAGCAATCCGACAAACAGATGCACTTTGCTTGATCCCTTCCTCTAAAAACGAAATTGGTACAAAATCTTCATCTTCATCTTCAATCCCAACGCTAACCAAGGAGTGTTGCTTAGTACGCAACCGCGTTCTGACAATTTCAGATACTTTACTAGAACTCTCAACTTCAGGAGACTCAGCAGTACTCAATATACCGATGGATGATGTTGTTTGTATCCCCCCCCCCATCGACGGTACACCCCCCTGTAAGTGTAGAGCAGCCTGTTTTAATTGAGTCATATATTTAAGCCTGTACTTGAAACGGAAATATCATGACTGTATAGTAATACTGCTGAGGCTTACAGAACAATATTAATTACTCTATCATTCTGATAGTTTCAAAATGTTGAGAGCTTTAAAGATATATTGTCTGAACTTTTTGTTACCTCAATTCTATTGAGTAACTTCGATTCTCGTTCAGGGTGTGCAGAAATGAAACCAGAGCAGCAGAGACGCAAAGCTAGCAGCATTCAAGGCAAGCAGTTTTTGCAGGATGATTTATTAAATGCAGATTTTCAAAATAAGCTGGCGGGTCAACAGTTTTTACTCAAGTTTACTTTGGCTGCGATCGCTATCACCTTGAGTATCTTAGCACATCTGCTTTCGGGTTATGTTGGCGGATACTTTAGCTTATACTGCATAATCAATCATTCTACTCGTCTGCAATTTCATATAGCACTGGTCATTGTATTGATTGTATTTGCAACTGCTATTACTCAAGATACCATTAAAGTTACACTATCTCTAGTCATTAGTTTGAGCGTTGCTATTGTATTGTCAATACTATTGGCGTCTCTTAATCTGATTCAGGATTTTTCTTCATTTCTACTTGGTATCATATATGTAACAGGTCTATGTTTAGGATTAAGCATTGCCAGTTTTCTCATAATTCGTTTTACCCTTGCTGTCGCTGACATTTTATTTATCAATTCCAAAATACTCAAAATAAGTATTGTTACTAGCAGTACCTATTTTGCAATGATCAGTTGCCTCAGCGTGATTACTGATGCATTAAAGTACAGGCAACCATCTAGCGAAATTTTGCTCACTTCGCCGATAATCTATTGGACGGTACTTTTGCTGGGTGCTGGATACGGTGTGTCTCTTACACTCAGTGCTTGGGTTTCTAATTATCTTAAGAGAACACCTTGGTCATATCCAGAACTTCAACGATTCTGGGCACTGATTGTTGGCTCTTGGTGGGGAACTTCTTTCGTCAACCTGGATTTAAGTAATATCAACTTTAGAAATGCTAAGTTGGCAAATTCTGATTTACGGGCACGTAAACTATATCGGACTTGCTTTCAAGGAGCGATCGGGCTAGAAAGAGCCAGAGTTGATAATCAGTACCTCGATTTAGAGATCCCCAAAGTCCAGAAGTTACTGACTCATGCCTGTAGTGCCGATCGCAACTTTCGGGGGTTAAATCTCCAGGGAGCCTACCTGCAAGGGGCAGACCTACGAGGCTTCGATTTCACTGATACCAACCTGACCGGATCTGATTTGAAACAGGCAGACCTGCGAGAGAGTCGCTTAGTTCGGACACAGCTTGCAGGCGCAGACTTTCAGGGCGTTGATTTAAGGAAAAATGTGCTGATTGATGCCAATCTCACCGAAGCCGACTTTCGGGGAGCCGACCTGCGGGGTAGTATTTTTGTACGTACCCAAGTTGCCAGAGCCAACTTTCGAGGAGCCGATTTGACGGGTATTTGCATCGAAGACTGGAGTGTCAGTAATAAAACTTGCTTTACCAACGTGCGCTGCGACTACATTTACCGCAAATATGAGGATAATCAGCCCACCGATCGCTATCCGGTCGATCGAGATTTTGAAGCGGGTGAATTTGCATACCTCTATCAAGAATCAGAAGATGTGGTGGAGTTGGTATTCAAGGGCGAGTTTGACTTCAGTGCCCTCAGCCTTGCTTTTTACAAGCTGCAAACAGAAATGCCCGAACTGGAATTTGAGCTAAAGGGAATTGAACAACGGGAAAACCTCTGGGTTGTAAAAGCCAAAACGAAGGGGAGTGTTACAGAGCGCCTAATTGAAGCACAGCTCAATTTGACCTATCAAGCCACTGCTCGTGAAAGTACGGTAGAAACTACTATTCGAGACTCTATCTACCGGGACTATGAAGAAATCAAAGCACGACTGGCAGCCAGTGAACAGTTAGTCAACCAACTGGCAGGCGTAACGGGTGATCAAGCTGAAGCCTTAAAAGAATTGAGCAAGCGATCGCTGGGCAACAGCTTTTTTATCACGGGAAGTACCATCACCAATTTAGCTGGGTCTGGACAAATTGAATACACTGAAGCTGCCGATCAAATTCGTCAGGTGATGACGAATTCTAGCGATCCAAAGCAGGTGACTAGCATCCTTCAAGGCTTGATTACCCAGTTCAAACAACAAAATGTAGCGACTACCGTCAGCACACAACTGGAGCTAATTCAACAGATCATTGGCGTAGAAGCGGAGAAAGATCCGAGGTTCAAACAATTTTTGATTGAGCAATCCCAACAGGTGATTGGATCTATGCCCAAAGGTGAGGTTGCTACTGCGGTGGAAGCAGCGATTGCTCAACTGAGAATTTAAAGTTTTCCTTTCTGAAGACTGTCAAACTGACATAGGGGTTTTTTGTATAAACCTGTGATTTGAACGATGATTTGCTGTTCGCTCGACTCACTTTCAATTTATGTCTCATAGATTGCTGTGGCCCATCACTTGAGTCAATTTCTATTTGAGTCCCAATGAGACACATTTGCATGAGATTTTTGCGTTCGAGATGCAAGCGATGTCTACGACAAGCCAATGCAGCGTCTACGCTTTGTTCTTCTGGGGTTAATTCAGGTACTTCAACAGTAGTTACTGTAATAGCTTTAACATCATCATTTCATTACCCCCAATACGTGCAATATATCCCTAACGGCTGCTTTCTCTCGCTCCATCTGCTGAACTCGCTTCAGTAATCTCTTGGGAATGTACTTCGATGACTTGACCAAGCGATCGCCTTCGCTCCAAAACTCATAATGATAGTAAGCTTGCTGGTAATCCTTGCCGTTCTTGGTGATGGTTCGCCAATGAATACTGCCGCTTCCCTCCCCCTTGTTTCGTCGCATTTTACTAGGGGATGTGTCATTACTAGGGCTTGTTTCATCAGTTGCATTACTAGGGTTGATTGGTTTATCCCCTAGTAAATCACTAGGGTTTACCTCAACACCCAACAATCGTAATATCTCTAAGACTGGGCGTTTTGCGGTTTCGGCTTCTTGAATTTCCCCTAGTAATCTTTTGGGAATGTATTTTGTCCTTTTGTGTCCTTCTTTTTGCCAGTGATAGTAAGCTTGGGGGTAGTCCTTGCCGTTTTTGCTGATTGTGCGCCAGTAAATAGACCCGTTCCCCTCACCCTTTCGTCGCCGATTATTACTAGGGTTATTATTCATTTCCCCTAGTAAAACACTGCGTGCAAGGTTTGAGGTTTAGCCATTGTTGAATCTTTCAATCTCCTTTTTTTATTGCATGACAAAGACTGCAAGCGATCGCAGTCATACTTTAAATGGGTTGTTTTGTCTTTTTTTACTAATTTAGTTAGTACTATAATGTATCATGTCTACTAATCCAATTGGTGAACTAGGTAATGAATTAATGATTATCGATAAAAGCTTAATTGCATCTATTCGATGGAATAAGGAATTGGGTAAGAAGCTAAAAATCTTACGAGACAAAGAGTCTATGCAGTCTCTAGCTAAACGTGCTGGCTGTGCCTATCAATTAATTCAACATTTAGAGCGTGGACAATACCCACAGTCAAGCCCAAGAGATTCAGCCCCTACAGTTTCTACTGAAAAGCTAGAAGCTATATGTCAAGCACTTTCGGTAAGCATTGAGGATTTTTTGGGTTGTCCGTTAGTAAAATTACCTCAAAAAATTAAAGATATTGCTTGATTATTACTAACTAAATTAGTATAGCAAAGTCATAACAAAAGACGACCGCTCCGTCTCGCAAACAAGCGCGATCGCCTTTTAGCCCTTTAACAGGAATTACTATTATGACTTACCGGACATACACCCATCAACTTGCACGTACTACAAAGCTGGCGTGGAGCGTTTCCCAATTTGGTCAGCTACACTCGGTTTGTAGAACTGATGCCCTGGTGTTTAATGCTGTTATGTTGCTTTTTACATACACGTACAGGAGAAATCACTGGGATTAGCTTCATCGATTCTACGCCGATTAATGTTTGTCATAATTGTAGAGCACATTCTCATAAGGTATTTAAAGGATTAGTGAAATGGGGAAAAAATTCTGTGGGCTGGCACTTTGGATTTAAACTACATTTGATTATTAATGAACGTGGAGAACTACTAGCATTTCAGCTAACTCCAGCAAATGTGGATGACCGAAAGCGAGTCCCAGACATGACTAAGGACTTAATTGGTAAACTGTTTGGTGACAGAGGATATATATCTCAAAAATTATTTGAGGATTTATATGAGCGAGGATTGCAATTAGTTACAAAATCTAAAAAGAAAATGAAAAATCGCTTGGTAAAACTAATTGATAAAATTTTGTTACGTAAACGTGCCGTGATTGAGTCCGTCAATGACCATCTGAAAAATATATGTCAAATATAACACTCTCGCCATCGTAGTCCATTTAACTTTTTGGTTAACTTGATGGCTGGTTTAGCTGCTTATACCTATTTGCCTAAAAAACCTTCCATTGACATTTACCCAAAAGATTTGCCTGCACTGCCTCCTGCGATTTTTTAGTTCCGTCGAACTCACGTTAAATAATAAGCTCACTAAAGCAGAAGCACTAAGACTTGCACAATTACATGTGCTGTCAAATCCAGAATACCAACACCCTTACTATTGGTCAGGATTTGTTCTAGTTGGTAGCTGGCTTTAAAAGCCTGTGGTCTGACAACCATAAGTTGATCATTTTGTTTTAGCGTATACAGAAAAAATGGCTAGATACCTTTGTTTGTAAGGATTTTATTATAAATAAAATCTGAAACTATGATTCACGCCACAAGCTAATATGCCAGCCAGGGAATAAATTCCCTGTCTAAAAGCTAAAGTCCTCTGAAGAAACTGATACTAAGAATCGTATAGGACTCCTATTTGATTTCTGTTGGCGTAGCCTGCGCTTGCGCTTACAACCAAGTTGGTTATAAGCTTGCTATACAAAGGTTTGTTTCTCAGCATACTTAGCAAGATTCAAGCAGGATTCCTATAGGTTTATGGTGTGATGGGAACAACCCCAGTTAACTTACTCAACTTCTGCGGTACTAAGTCAGAATCTTTCGCATTAGTAATTTGAGATAAATAGCAATCAACAACAGCAATCAAAAATCCTTTGATGGCATCTTGATGATTGTTTTTAACCAAATCATCAGCCTTCTTCAAGAAATGCGATCGCCATTTGCTTTCGTTACTTTCGTACATGTCCACCAGATACAATCCAGCTAAATATTCGGCTAAAGGATCAAGGCAGAATTTAATTTTATCTTTTGCGGAGCCAATTGTTTGAATTAAATGTAGACTATTTTCCAGGTAATCAAGGCGTGCATCTGGATTGTCTGGGTTTAATGCAGCTAAAACAGCTAATAAATCCTCACGTTTTGCTGTTCCTGGTTGGTAATTTTCCCGCAAACATTCCCAAGCAATGACTTTTGCATCTTGATGTACAGTTCTATCATTCAATTTTTCCCCCATAACATAGCGATTTAACTCGTTTAAATATCCCAACATCAAATTGGGAACTGTTTCGGGGACACCACCATTTTGTACAGCAATGTTTGGAGACGCGATATTAGCAATTAATTTTTCGGCATATAATTTTGCTAATAACACCGTGATATTACGTTGTCCCACCATTAATGATAGTTTTGTACAAGCATCAAAAAATTCCTGGTCGGTAAATAAATCTCGCTTCCCTCGCTGCATTAAATACGCTTCCATAAACGACGAAAGCTTGTTTGCTTCAATCCTCAATGGCTTGATAATAGTCTTATTTACTTGTCCTAATTTTTCTTCCAACCGGGAAGTAATCACCAACGCATTTACCGGGAACTCTGGTGAATCTGGTTGTAAAGCTTCACGAGTAGCTGAATTTAGTTCTGAGAATCGATCAACTATGACTAAAATGCGTCTTTTTCTGAGCAGCTTTAACAGCAACTCTTCGCATATTGGTTCTGGTTCATCAATAAGCGATCGCAATTGTCCGCGAATGGCTTCAATTAGTGCCAACTTACCATCAACTTGGCGAAATTCGTCTTCTAAAAGCACAGGCAACATCAAATGTTCGCAAAGTCGTAGATCTTGCTGTGCTTCAATACTCCAATTGGCTATTTGACAAGCTAAACTGGTTTTGCCAATCCCACCTTCACCACAAATTACCAAACAACTGCGCTGTTTCTCAAAAGTTGGACGTAAATTCTCCGGCGTTAATTGGGGTAAGGTATTGCCATCTAAGACAACCGGAATCGGTATATAATTACTACGACTAGTAACTGTGTCTTTTTTGGGAAACTCCGATCGCGCTGACTCAATATACTTGTCTACCCATGCATCCAGCACTTGGGGATGGAAATGAAACCAACCAATAAATAACACGTACCTCAACGGCACATTAATACTGAGAAATGGCAGGGAAAAATCGGTATAAGGTTTTAGGGCATTATTAATTTGTAATAACCATAAAGGTTTGATTTGCAATAATATCAGCCACAGCGAAGGGAGGAAAACTACATAGATTATTAATCCTAGTAGTAGCTTATGTTTTAAAGCCCACGCGCTCGCAACATCAAATAAACGGGTTTCCTTCTCCGCTTTCAATGCTTCCAAAGGACGACGGATTCGAGCATTATCCACTTCGGTAAAATTATCTTTGTGTGATTCCAGAATTTGAATCACCTGCTCAAAATCCCCTATAACCTTCGCCAATTTTGCACTAGGCAAATTATCAGCCACATCCTGATAACCGCCAAGAATGCTACCCAAACCCTTAACTACTGCATATCGCACATAATATTCGCTATCATCCAACAAAGGAATTAAAACCTTTACCGCAGAATTAGCTTCAGTTCCCATTGCACCCAAAGCCAAAGCTGCATTTTTCCGCACCCGTGGATTACTATCTTTTAACGCATTAATCAAAGACGGAACCGCAACTTTTGCCTCCGTACCAATCCGTCTCAAAGCCGAAGCTGCATAAATGCGAACATATTGTTCCTTATCCTGCAAAGCTGCCATCAAAGCCGGAACCGCAGATTTTGCAGGTCTGCCAATTTCACCCAAAGCCAATACTGCATACATACGTACTTGAACATCTTCATCCTGCAAAGCTTCCGTCAGCGCACCCACCGCAGTCGCAGCTTCCGTACCCATATCACCCAAAACCCAAGCCGCACGCCAGCGAATGTTACAATCTGGGTTTTTGAGGTTTTCTACCAACGTCGGTACTGCCCCCGAACCAATACTCACAAGTGCATCATGTGCTTCTAAACGCACACGGGCATTGGTATCAATGAGTTTTTCAACTATGGGGGTGATTTTTATCTCACTAGGAATTTGTGCCCAGCTATTTCCCGTAAACATCAGGAATAACAACAAACACAGTACAGACAAGGTGTAGAATTTTTGGGCGATCGCTTTTGTGGCTTTCAGCAGTGTTATAGCTCCAGTTAGGTAACTGTATCTATTTTATTGTTTTTCTGCGATGCAGGAACAAATAAATACAATAGACCTGTCCGAAAATTCCCAAGCCAGACTGTTCAAAGCTTTGGGGCAAAACTTTGATATCTTCATAAAAACGGAGTTATAAGAGGCTATTTATAAAGTAAATCTAAAAGTCAGGAGAAAGGATTTCTGGTACCGATAAGATACTTTATATGCAGTGTATTTACATAGATAGTCGGTATGACACGAAAGTCTTACCCCACAGATTTAACTGATATGGAGTGGGAAATCTTGGCTCCCTTGATTCCACCAGCTAAAGAAGGAGGACATCCACGCACAACAGATATGCGTGAAATATGCAATGCCATCTATTATCACTTGAAAACTGGATGCCATTGGAAAAAGTTGAAATCATGTGGGTTGACTCGGGGTATGACGGCGATAAGTTTGCTCGCTAGTTGGTTGATGATTCAAGCTCATGTTGAGGTCATGGGCCGTACTGATAAAGAATTTGAAGTTTTACCCAAGCGTTGGGTAGTAGAAAGAACATTCGGTTGGTTTAACCAGTACCATCGTTTGAGTAAGGATTATGAACGTCTGACACCAAATGAGTGAAGCTGCCATATATGCCGTTATGACTCGTATTATGTTACGTCGTCTAGCCGTCTAAAGATTTACTTTATAAATGGTCTCTGAGCAGGTTAACAGTAATACTAAAAAAAACTGCTCACCAACACGATAACCCGACTCATTGGGTAGAAAAGTATTGGGTGCAGCGTGCAGGTAACAAATACTGGTATTACCGTTACACCTGGATGAGCGGGCGAAAACTTCAGCGCCGCTACATTGGCTCAGTCGAAAGCGCGATCGCAAAAAATCGAAAATCTGAAGTTGAAATTGCGATCGCGGATGGTCAAACCCCCGGCGAAATTCAGCAACTTATCAAAACCTGGAGTAATCAGCGATGCAAATGACAACAGAGGAATACTTACAATGGTCTAAACTTCGAGCAATTGAGACACTTGAATATTACAAAAGCCCCACACAAGCGTTTTTATCCTTGTGCAGCGATTTGGGGAAGCATCCCGAACTGAAAAAGCACTTAGCCATAGAGCTTGGGACTAATTTGTTGCTCTTGGGAAAAATAAATACGATCGAGACCATGCGCAGGTTTATTGAAGATTGCAACTAGCCTTTACCAAACAGCAACTGAGGATTCTCTTGCAACAGCTTCTGAAACTTCCGCAACTCGTCCCAGGCGCGGGTATTAATGTCGAGTTGGCGCGAATTCTGGTTTGGGTGATAGTTGGTACGCTTGTACTCAATATATTTGGCGATCGCCTCAAGAATCAAAAAAATATCCCCCGCTCGCCGGGAGATATCCACAGAAATGTTATGAAATCCATCAAGCTTTCTAGCATACCCCATGACCGGATTTTCTAGCGCGATGGGTACGCGAATAGTTTTAGTTTTCCCATGTCGCCAACTACTGCCACTTTCCCAGGTGGTGCTATTCCTTGCCATTCCATATTGCCTCAAGTGCCGTGTGACACGGCACTTGAGGCAATATCTCCGAACATTACCTAGCTAGCTCCGAACATTACCTAGCGAGTTGAGGTTTGTTATTTGTCCCCCTTGTCCCCCCTGTCCCCCTAGGGCGTGTCTTCAAAGTATCGAATGCAACTACATAAGGCTGACAACGGGACAATGGGACGCGGCGACGCGGTGAAAATTTGTTCAAAAAGCTCTCCGCGTCACCGCGTCTCCCCCTCTCCCCCTCCTCCCCTGATTCAAGAAATGAGTTTGAAAACACGCCCTAGTCCCCTATGCCCCTATAGTGTCAAGCATTCTCAATAAGGTAGTTTGAGGCAATCGCCATTTTTAGAGGCCCGCCCGTAGGGGTGAAAGCGTTGATTTTTCGTGATTATTTTCTGACAAAGTGCTTAAAAGCAAAATTATTATTGCTAGCTAGTTGCATTAAGGGAATGCGATCGCGCTCTCTTGGGATGGGGTGCATCATCAAACGCGATCGCGGCAAGCAAACAACAATGAGATAGATACAACCCTGACTCTACGGGTCGATTCTAAGCGATGGCTGGTAAATTTCATCAATCTCATCCCAAGCGAGGTCAGCTAAAGTTTGCAGCCCTTGAGCTAAATCTAACGGGTGGTCATATTCGCCCGCCTGGAGCCGAGAAAAGAAAATTTCAATTTGGAGAAAAAGTAGTTTGGCGTTCATAGAGTGGCGATCGCCTCCCTAGCGTCGTCGTCGGAAACTTCGATGTAACGCGATAAAACCTTTAAATCTGTGTGTCCTGTAATTTTTTTGATAGTCGTCAAACCGACTCCGCGCTTGGCCAGTTTGGTAATAAAAGTCCGGCGGGTGGTGTGCGAGCTAATGCAAGAGAAGCAGAAGATATTGCAACCGTTGCTGATGTTAAAGCACAAGCAGCGCAAGTTGATATTTTAAAACTACGAGCCAAGGTTAACACTTTAGAACAAAGTGATAAGAGCCAGGATTCAGAAATTCAGCAAGCCAAGCAAGCAGCACAAGCAGCTTTGCAATTAGGAGGAATTGCTTTAACAACAGCCGCCAATACTGCTCAAGGATTATCTATTCTACAAGGACAGATTGGGAATGCGATATATTTATGGCAACTCAGAGAAGCGCAAGCTAGCGGCAGAGCGTGACTTTAACCATCTTCGGAACAATCAAAAAGATATTTCCACTGGGATTGCTCATGGTTTCGACGAGGTGGAGGACAAGCTTGACGCGATCGCCCGTGACCTACTGGAAATCAAAGTTTGGTTTATGCGCAATTTCAAGGAACGCGATCGCGATTAGTTCATTTGGGGATTCCGCCCAGTCAAAATTAGAACAGTTCTTAGGCGAAGATTCAAATACACCAAAACCAAATCAACCCACTCAAAACCCATTTGCCAACAGAAAACCGATTAAGCATCTGCTGATTGGTTCAGCCAAAGCTGTTACCAGTACAATTCACTACTTGCAAGTAATTGGTTACGCCGGCGTAGGCGAATGGACTCCACTGCTACCCACCGAGAAACCAGATGAAGTGATGAGTATTTTAATTCGCCAAATTCTGATGCAATAAACCTCAATCTTAGATCCCCGACTTCTTGAAGAAGTCGGGGATCTAAATCTATTTAAGTATTTTTGTCCTTGATGTATTAGGACTTTTTTAAGAAAATGTTAAGACTTAGAGTGTGTCGTGCTACACTCAACAGACCCTACTTTCCTTGCGATCGCCTGAATGTAACAGTCTTCAGAATGCACTACAGCCAAGTTAAGCTGGATAAAAGAGCAATTTGTTGCACTTGTGAGGATAAAATTCGCGCTTTGCTGTTAATTTTTAAATTTCCCTGCTTGAGATACCTGGAATGCTAGACAAAATTTTTGATTATCTTCATTTTCACTTTACCGTTGAAGCTCCTATAGTTCTACTTATCCTGGTGTTTTTAGAGGCGGTGCTATCTGCTGATAATGCGATCGCCCTCGCTGCGATCGCCCAAGGATTGGAAGACAAAAAGGTTGAGCGTCAAGCCCTAAACCTGGGTTTGGTTGTTGCCTATGTGCTAAGGATTACATTAATCCTCACAGCTACTTGGGTACAAAACTTTTGGCAATTTGAACTTCTGGGTGCTGCTTATCTACTATGGCTAGTATTCCAACATTTCACATCCCAAGAAACGGATGAGGAAAATCATCATCACGGGCCGCGCTTTCAGTCGTTGTGGCAAGCAATACCAGTAATTGCCTTTACAGACTTGGCATTTTCTTTAGATAGTGTGACAACTGCGATCGCGGTTTCCCAAGAAAGGTGGTTAGTACTAACAGGCGCAACCATTGGGATCATTACCCTGCGCTTCATGGCGGAATTATTTATCCGTTGGCTAGACGAGTTTGAGAACCTAGAAGACGCAGGCTACATTACCGTGTCCTTCGTCGGTTTGCGTCTGTTGTTAAAGGTGGTGAATGATAGTTTAGTCCCACCAGAATGGTTAATGATTGCGGCGATCGGTCTGATCCTAGCTTGGGGATTTTCTAAACGTACTGAAATTAAAGTACCCCAAGAACTACCTGAAAAAAGTGAAGTAACAAAGTAGGAAATGGGGCATAGGGCATCCCTTCTGGTGCGTCCGCTACGCGAACGCCTCCGCTCAGGGCAAGTGGGCATGGGGCATTTCTTATTTATCTTCCTTGTCCCTCCGAAGTTCTGTTCGTCGAAGACGTTGGCGAAGCCATCGCCGGACGCCGGCGCTCAGACTTCTCTCCTTGTCCCCCCTGGTCGCCGAGCGAAGTCGAGGCGCTGCCCCTATGCCCTGGTCGCCGAGCGAACTTGAGGCGCTGCCCCCTGGTCGCCGAGCGGAGCCGAGGCGCTGCCCCTAACTCCCTACTCGTGCAACCAAGGAGTCAATTCTGGTTGCCAGTTAACTAATTCTTCGTCCTTAAACCACAGAGCAACTTCTTTTTGCGCTGTTTCTGGAGCATCGGAACCGTGGATGATGTTGCGACCAATGTTGATCCCCAAATCGCCGCGAATAGTTCCGGGTTCAGCGTTGAGTGGATTGGTTGCACCAATAATCTTTCTGGCAGAAGCAATTACGCCTTCACCTTCCCACACCATCGCTACTATGGGGCCAGAGGTAATAAATTCTACTAGTGTTGCAAAGAAGGGTCTTTCGCGGTGAACGTCGTAGTGTTGTTGGGCTAGTTCCCGAGTCGGTTTGAGCAGCTTCAAACCCACGAGGGTAAAACCTTTTTTTTCAAAGCGACCGATAATTTCACTTACCAGTCCGCGCTGTACTCCATCGGGTTTAATTGCCAAAAATGTGCGTTCCAAAGCTATCTCCGAAAACTTAATAAATTTTTCAAGATCAATTGTCCTTTGTCATCTGTCCTTGATTCTGAGTGATTTGTTGAGAGTTTCCGGATTTGCAACTCTTCACTAATTACTCATGATTGGTAACACATGACTCTTGACCAATCAGAGTTTATCTCAGAAATTATCTTTGGGTGCATATGCGATCGCAAATGAATGCGTTAAATTGATAATTCGTGGGTGAAACACAGAGGTCAGGAAGAAATGGGTGTTGAATCAACTGCTACATCTGAAGAGGTAGTTAAGCTGTTGTCCAATGGACACAAACCAGAAGTGAAAAACCATAAGCCCAAAAAGCTTTTACCACCTAGTACTAGTACAGAAGATTCGCCTCGTTCCTGGAAAATAGAGGACAGCGAAGACCTGTATCGCATTGAAGGTTGGGGACAACCGTATTTTTCCATCAATGCTGCCGGTCATGTCACTGTTTCCCCCAAGGGCGATCGCGGCGGTTCTTTAGATTTGTTTGAATTGGTTAACGCTTTGCAGCAGCGCAATTTAGGGCTGCCGATGTTGATTCGCTTTTCGGACATTTTGGAAGATCGGATTGAGCGGTTAAATGCTTGTTTTGCCAAAGCGATCGCTCGCTATAACTATCCTGGTGTCTATCGGGGTGTGTTTCCTGTCAAGTGCAACCAGCAACGCCATTTAATTGAGGATTTAGTCAGGTTTGGTAAGCCCCATCAATTTGGTTTAGAAGCTGGTTCTAAGCCGGAATTAATGATTGCTCTGGCTATATTAGATACCCCAGGCGCATTGTTAATTTGCAATGGCTATAAAGACCAGGAATACATCGAAACGGCAATGTTGGCTCAAAGACTAGGGCAAACACCAATTATCGTCTTAGAGCAAATTGAAGAGGTTGATTTAGTAATTGCTGCTAACCGCCAGTTGGGTATTAAACCGATCTTAGGGGTACGGGCTAAACTCAGTACCCAAGGTATGGGACGCTGGGGAACCTCAAGTGGCGATCGCGCTAAATTTGGTTTAACTATGCCGGAGGTAATCGAGGCCGTTGACAAGTTACGCGAAGCTGATTTACTCGATTCTTTGCAGTTGATGCATTTCCATATCGGCTCGCAAATCTCCGCCATTAATGTAATTAAAGATGCCATCCAAGAAGCCAGCCGCATTTACGTAGAGTTGGCAATGCTGGGGGCGGATATGAAATATCTGGATGTCGGTGGCGGCTTAGGTGTAGACTATGACGGCTCCCAAACCAACTTCTACGCCTCAAAAAACTACAACATGCAAAACTATGCCAACGACATCGTGGCAGAGTTAAAAGATACCTGTACAGAACGGCAGATTCCCGTACCAACACTGATTAGTGAAAGTGGGAGAGCGATCGCGTCACATCAATCGGTACTGATTTTTGATGTTCTCAGCACCAGCGATGTCCCCCTCGATACCCCAGAACCGCCACAAGAAGGCGAATCCCCAATCATTAATTATCTGTGGGAAACCTACCAATCAATTAACAAAGAAAATTATCAAGAGTTCTACCACGACGCTGCTCAATTTAAAGAAGAAGCCATTAGCCGCTTCAACTTGGGGATTTTGCGCCTCCGGGAACGTGCCAAAGCCGAACGCCTTTACTGGGCTTGTTGTCACAAAATTCTGAACATCACTAGGCAGCAAGAATACGTACCCGATGAACTGGAAGACCTTGAAAAAATTATGGCTTCCATCTACTACATCAATTTATCAGTGTTTCAATCAGCACCTGATTGTTGGGCGATCGACCAATTATTCCCAATTATGCCCATACACCGCTTAGATGAAGAACCAATCCGGCGGGGAATTTTGGCAGACCTTACCTGTGATAGTGATGGCAAAATCGACCGATTTATTGATTTGCGTGATGTCAAATCTGTTTTAGAACTGCACACCTTTAAACCAGGAGAACCCTATTATTTGGGAATGTTCCTCAGTGGAGCTTACCAAGAAATCATGGGTAATTTACACAACCTATTTGGCGACACTAACGCAGTTCACATTCAATTGACCCCCAAAGGTTACCAAATTGAACATGTCGTCAAAGGCGATACCATGAGCGAAGTAGTCAGCTACGTGCAGTATGACTCAGAAGACATGGTGGAAAACATCCGCCAGCGTTGCGAAAAAGCCTTGGAAGAAAAGCGCATTACTTTAGCCGAATCTCAGCGACTCCTACAAACTTACGAGCAGAGTCTCAGAAGATATACGTACTTGAATAGTTAGTCAAAAAGTCAACAGTCAACAGTCAACAGTCAACAGACTAATGACCATTGACCATTGACCATTGACCATTGACCATTGACTAACTAGCAGATGTATTGAGTAATTCGGCGATCGCTTGTCGTTCGACAGGAGTATGAGATGGTGGAGACTGGCGCGCATCGGTAATCAACCAGTCTAAAGCAGCAGCTTGGACATCAATAGTTGCGCCAGTTTTATCAACGCAGTAACGTCCAAACACCAGCTTATCAACTAGGCGGATTCCAGGCCCCAGACGCGACCATTCAAAAATCACGCTATTTTCTACAGTCGCACCACTACAAATCCAACAATTGGGGCCAATCATCGCCGGGCCGACAATTTTAGCCCCGTCTTCGATTCTGGTCATGCCACCAATGTAAACTGGGCCTGTGATATCGACTTTGTCCCAATTCACAGCCACGTTTAAGCCAGTGTAAATCCCAGGGGCGACTTCATGTCCAGGAATTTGCACGTTTTTAATTTCACCCATGAGTACACCCTGAATCGCCCGCCAGTAGTCTGGTACTTTACCAATGTCTACCCATTCAAAGTCCATAGGAATGGCGTGGAAAGGCGCACCAATTTCTACTAATTTGGGGAATAGCTCGCTCCCAATGTCGTACTCTACTCCAGAGGGGATATACTTAAATACCTCTGGCTCAAAGATGTAAATACCTGTATTGATGTTGGTGCTGAGGGCTTCTTCTGTTGAGGGTTTTTCTTGGAAAGCTTTAACACGACCATCTTCGTCAGTGACGACTACACCGTAGCTAGAAACCTCTTCCAACGGAACTGATTTGGAAATAATGGTAGCGATCGACCCTTTGGCTCTATGCCACTTTACTGCCTCTGTTAAATCTAAGTCAATCAAAGCATCACCGCACAATACCACAAAGGTATCGTCAAAAAATGGTGAGAAGTCTTGGATGCGCCGCATTCCGCCGGCTGAACCAATTGCTTCCCCAACTAATTTACCGTTGTCATCAATTTTGCCTTCAAAAGAATAGGCAATCTGTACACCAAACCTTTGACCATCACGGAAATAGTTTTCGATTTCTTCAGCCAAATGGCTAACGTTGACCATAATTTGGTCAAAGCCATGTTGGCGTAACAGTTCCAGTAAAAATTCCATCACTGGCTTTTGCAGGATAGGAATCATCGGTTTGGGGATTGTATAGGTAATCGGACGTACACGAGTACCTTTACCCGCCGCAAGAATCATCGCTTTCATAAATATTATTCCTCAACCACAAGCCAGGTTACTTTCAAAGAGTTATATTTCATCGATTTATTCGGTTTTGAGTCATCCCCGATAGCACAAAGACAGCGCAATTGTTGGTTGTTTCAACTAGAGTGATAGCAAAATCACAAGCGATCGGCCATATTTTCAATTTACCCAGATTTTGAGGTTGGCTCCAACAAAAGTCTATAATTTATATCTATCGATGAGTTCAGTTATTCAGTTCATAGGCTGCTCCACAGGTTTGTAGGGGTTAGCTGAATCTATGAGTAAGCGAATTTTAATCTCCTTGTAAAACTCCTCTTGCCATAGCTCTACCTTGGATTGAGCTGATAACAGTAGTAGTGCCCAGAAAACACTGACTAGATGGCTGTGTTCTGATACATGGGCCGTGCCATTTTGGGATGGTTGTTTACTTTGAGTCCATAAATCCACTAGCTGTTCTAAATTCAGCCAATTTTGCTCCAACTGTAGCTGTGCTGCCGAAACATGTAATACTTGTTCTAGTTCCCCGGCTACTTCCGTCAAATTCTCCTGGTGAGCTAATTCTAGCGCTGCTCGCATAGATTGGACACTAGGCTGCCGCCGAGGACGCACAGGTTTGGTGCTTTTTTGTACAAGTTTCAGCTGGTTTGCCATGATCTGCAATTGCGCGATTAATTCTGGCAGAGTCACCCGACGTTTTGACGGTGGCATGGCTGCTGGACGACGACGCAAGTGATGCTCTAAAGGCAAGCGAGGGGTTAAATGCAATAGGCCATTTTCACTTTCTAGCAGTTCTTCATCTAGTGTTTCTGCTTGTTCATCTGCTGCTGATTGTAACTGCATTAAGGTGTTTGCCTTAAATAACACCAGCATTGATGCTGATAAGAACGCCTGTCCCGATTGAGACAAGTCGGCTTCATAGCCCCTTGCGGTAGACTCCGGAGCCATTAGTTCTAAGTAACGGTCAATAACCTCAATTACCTGGACATCCCAAGGATCAATTTCCCCTCTCTGGGCCTGCTGGATTAGGAGTGTAATTGTTTCTAATAGCTCGGAAGCATCCATCAATTATTTTCTGTGATTAAGTTCAAACTACGTAGATTAAACATTGAGACATATGGATCGAGCAACGATGCTTTTTTGTGAAAGCATCACTGGCTACCATGTAGCTACAAATTAGCACAAAGCTCCTCTGTCTCATTAATACTCGATTAAAATGTATTAACTTACACATATTTTTTATACGAATTTTGGATTCAATACTATTGTGAATTGTGATTTGAGATTATGCAACGTTGATTCTTTAGTAATTTGAAATATTCATTAATTTTAATCTGACTAGTCAATGCTCTAATTTTCAGCATAATTACTCAAGAAAAATATAATATTTTTATACTTAAAATTAAGTAAATAGCAGTAATTTACAATACTTCCTTACTTAAAAATTTTAGGTGGACTGGGTCAAGGGGAGCCACTGCGGTCTTGGGGTTTCCCCAAGTAGAGCAAGTGGCGTTCAATGGTCAATGGTCAATTGACTTTGGACTCTGGACTCTGGACTATTGACTCTGGACTATTGCAGTTGGTGGATACTTCAGATTTTACTGTCTTCATCGAAGTCAGATTCATAAGTAAAGGTAAAAGGGGATACAAATTCGCCAGATTGGCCGCTCCTGAGAGCATCGAAAGTGCCTTTGATGGTACCAGCAATGGGAACAGAAACGAGTGTTCCTAACAAACCAGCAATTTCAAATCCCATCAAAATAGCAATAAAAATCCAGATGGGGTTAAGTCCAATAAAGTCGCCTAGTAATTTAGGCGCTAACAGGTTATCTTTGACTTGTTGCAAAAGAATTGCCGCTAAGGCTACTTGAACTGCCAACCACCAATTTTGTAGCAATACTAATAATGTCACTAAACCAATAGCGAGAGTTGCTCCGACAAAGGGAATTAATTCACCTATGCCAATGACTATGGCAAATAATAAATCAAATCGTACCCTCAGAATCATGAAAATTGGTGTTAGGGTAACTACCATAAATAGCCCCAACAACAACTGACTGAGAAAAAAGTTCTGAAAATTTAATCGTAAGGATGCGGTTAAAGGGATTCTAATATTAGGCGGTAAGAGGCTAACCAGACCCAACCAAACGCGATCGCCATATAGGAGCATATAAAACGCTAGCACAACCACTAACACGAGATTCAGTATCCCTGATAGCAGCGTCCCAGCAAAACCGAATGCACCCGAAGCTAGTGGCTGCACCAAGTTCTGAATGTTAGCATTAATTTGATTGGTCACCACTTCCATATCTATAGGTAACCGCCGCTGTCTGATTAAAGCTTCAATATGCTTGAGATTTGTTGAACTGTTATCTAACCAATTACTAATTGTCTTTGAGAGTAAATTTGCTTGTTCAATTAGCATTGGTACTAATGTGATCACCAGAATCACCACTACTGTTAAAGCGAACAGCAAAACAACGATCACCGCCTGCGTGTGCGTGATCCGCGCCCGTTTAAAGAACTGCACCGGATAATTTAATAAAAAAGCCAGAATTGCCGCAATGCTCACAATAGTAATAGGATGCTGAAAATACTTAAATACTAAGGACAGCAGCCAGACATTGAGAGCGATAATCGGACCGCTCAGACCATAAATTAATAAATGTTTTAGGGAGGCTGAACGGCGCATCATACTAATTTTTGATTAAATATTATCGATGTAAAGGATGTAGACACCCTCACAGGTGGCTTGGCGAAGTCTAGAATGAAAAAACGTCTGTACATGCTGCTGTATGCATAACAGCAACAATTTGTCAATACTCAAGCCTCGTCCCCTGGTGAGTGAGGTAACTTCAGACTTCATCCTCGATTCTTCAGATGAGTGCAAAGCAAAGCCAGCGATCGCAAACAATACTGCTTATACGAATTTGGTATCAGATGTCATCTTTTTTCCAGATTCTGGGAAATTAATTTGCTCAATTGCTGGCATTGGTGTCAATGATGATAATAGATATTTTAAACAAAGATATATATACGCATATCCGATCGCCAGGAAGTAAATCACCATGCATCCTACCATTGCCGACCTTCGCAAAGACTACACATTGCAAGATTTAAGTGAAACTGAGGTTGACCCTAATCCTTTTATACAGTTTAAACGCTGGTTTGATCAGGCATTAGCTGCCCAACTTCCGGAACCCAATGCTATGACTATAGCAACTGCTATGCCAGATGGTAAGCCTTCAGCCAGAATGGTGTTACTAAAAGATTTTGATGAGCGGGGCTTTGTCTTCTTTACCAACTATAACAGTCGTAAAGGGCAAGAACTGGCAGAGAATCCCCAAGCCGCATTGGTTTTCTGGTGGGCAGAATTGGAACGCCAAGTCCGAATTATTGGACATGTAGAAAAGGTTTCCCAACAAGAGTCAGATCGGTATTTTTACAGCCGCCCAGAAAACAGTCGCCTCGGTGCATGGGCTTCTAATCAAAGCGAAGCGATCGCCAGCCGCGAAGTTTTAGAACAAAATTTGCAGGAGTTGGAGCATAAGTATCAAAATCAGGAGATTCCTAGGCCTTCTCATTGGGGAGGTTTGCGAGTAATTCCTACAGAAATTGAGTTTTGGCAAGGAAGGCCCAGCCGCCTACACGATCGCTTGCTCTATTGTCGCTTAGATGATAAAAGTTGGAAAATTCAGCGATTGTCACCTTAATAATTACGATCACCAAAATAGCGATTTTAGTCCAGAAAATGGCAAATGCGATCGCACTTATCAACTGATGAGCTGCAAGATCCCCGACTTCTTCAAGAAGTCGGGGATCTGACTAAAAGCTGAAGCTTTATTCAGCAGCCACACTTTCAGAAACGGCTGCTTTCGGCGCAAACTGAAGCCTGGGATCTGGCATAAAGGTGTATCTCAGATATATTCCTCCCCAGACAAACAAGGAAATCAGCAATGCACCAATACCTAGGGGACTGGGAAGCCAGAAAACTACTTCTATGTGGTTTAATTCACCAGTTCTCAGCTTCCATACTAGTTGATTTTTGTTGATTTCCGGCTCGATCGCATTTTCTGCAATGGGAATATTTTTGGCTCCAAAAGGAGTTTTCAAGCTAAAATCCAAATCGAGAATTGAACCTGTGTTGGCGAGGACATTACCGTTGCTGGCAATTAAAGATAGCGATCGCAAATCCAAATCATAAATTAAGCGATTCTTTACTAACAGTAAAAAGTTGTTCTGCTCTATTAGCAAGTTAGATTCAATTTTTGGCAGTTCTGAATCTGATTCGTTCTCTACCGATTCAGGTTTTTGATTGACGTGGGAATTAAAAAAGTTGTTGAACTTTTCTTGTAGTTCTTGTCCATTAGTAAACGGAATTGACACAATAATTTCTTCTGGAGAAATTCGCCGAGTTTTTCCTTCTAGTTTCTTAGCGCGACGCTCTATACTATTTAACCATTCATATACGTAGTCGCCACTAAAACTAGTCAGCCTTTCTCCTAGTTTAATGTGTTGTACAAATTCCCCATGATTTGAGTGGTCAAAGTTTACTCCTACGTCATACTGGACGCAACCAGTTAAGAGCAAGGATGCAAACAGTACAAACCACAAAATAGGTTTGGGGATTTTGGTGTTTTGGCTGTTTCGTAGGGTAGGAAAGTTGCGGTTAATCGACTTTTGACCAGCAAATTTTGTGAATAATTCTTTCTTTCTGCTTACAAAACTTAATGAAGTAATTAACCGCCCTAAAATCTTTCCTAAATACGAGAAATTCATGATGATAATTCTCCGCAAGCATCAAATATTTAACCAATCTTCACTTCTAACTCTTAGCATGGTTTATGTAAAGAAAGTTTTCCTTAAAAACTCAACCACACCAAGTAGGAAAGCATTAATCCAATGACAATTAATGCCAGCCAGATAAAGCGATTATCCTTGGTATTGACCTGGCTCAGATCGACAAATTCTGGTTCCGCAGATTTGTTTTGTCCTGAAGATTGGTGAGGTTTAACAGTTACACGAATTTGCGATTCATTTTCTGGTAACTTGCCCAGATCAGGAATTTCCGTCATCCACTCGTTAGGTCTTTTCAGCTTTGGTGCTTTTAAAATGTATAGTAAATGCCGAGCTTGTTTGCTAGTTTCTGAGTAGGGATGGCGTTTAAGTTGTTCGCAAAGTGCGATCGCTTCCTCTGTTCTTCCAGCCGCTTCATAAGCTGTCACTAGCCATATATCAACTTCACCCCCAAAACGAGAATTGCGAGACAAGAGGGCGCTAGCTTTTTCCAGGTTTTCTACAGCTTCTCGGTAATGCCCAGTTTCAAAAGCAACTTTCCCTGCTTGGTAGCGAGATTTGGCAATTTCTAAACTTTCTGTACTCACGTTTTGTAGACAAATTAGTACTGCTTTAATTTATTGTGCCAATCTCCGCAATCTTTTTGGAATCTGGCAAAATTAAATTAGATAGAGATCTAAATTTTCATGAAGTAGCTACAGGTATTTTTTAGGTATTTGTAGCTAATAATTCCGCGTTATCAAATTTTTGGAGAAGCAAAATATGGATAACATCAAGAATTGGCTCGGTACAGGTATCACTCTGGCGTTGATCGGTGCTACAATCGCCCCCGCTTCTGCCGAAATGGTGATTATTATTAATGGTGTGAGACAACACTCGGATGGTGTGAGTTCATATGTTTACAGTAACTCGATCGCTACTCCCATACCTATCAATGGGGTAACTGAGCAAATACCGTGTAACACAGATAACTACTATCGTCGCCGCACTGAGTACTACCAACCCAGAACTACTGTTTATTCTGATCCTCCATACCAGCAAACTATCATCAATCCTAGTTTGACTTATCCCAATTTAGTTAATCCCATCTTCCGCAACTCGACACTGAGAAATCCTGTGTTTGAGCAGCGTTCTGAATATCATCAAAATCATCAACGATTTAGAGGGCGATCGCGCGGAATTTTGATTTATCCGCGTTAATCAGTCGCCGAGAATGAAGGTTCTAGTGGTCTATCGCATTAATTGTGATGCGTCGCGGATGTTCAGATCCCCGACTTCTTAAAGAAGTCGGGGATCTCGCAGCACCGCAAAATTAATGCGATGAACCACTAGGGATTAGAGATTTGCATATCCTCGTTTTGGGTGCGTTCGTTGTTCGCTAAACGAACGGCTGGTTTTGCTGCGGAAGGCTACGCGGTAAGCTAAGCTATGCCCGAAGGGCTTTACGTTCTTGGGAGACTGGCTTTTCGGCTATATCTAAGTGTATATACTTAAATAATTAATTTTAATTGACAATATTTTTACTAATTTGTACTCATTGAGAATGGATGCAAAAGTGCAACAGGGAAACTTGAGCAGTTGAGAGTTCAGTAACAGCGATCACATAACTCTTCTTAACATAAAAGAATTTTGCACTAACATAGATGATTACAGCTAATTTGTAATCCATCTGACAGAGTATTTACACAGAATAATATTAAGATTGTATTAAGCCATAAGCATTTAATCGCTGCTCATGTTTAAGCAATGCTTAAAAATATCTAACTTTAGACCGATGTTATAAACACAACCAAAACTATAATTCTAGATGTCAAGTGCGTTGAATAAAAACTACCGCTACATCAACTAGCCAGCTAATAAAAACTATTTTTTATCCAGCAAGTTTATCGAGTGCAACAAAAAATTAATAAAGATTTAATATTTTTTTTGAGACAATAAGTATAACTACCGTAAATAACATAGAGAAATGGCATGAAAACTGAAACAGTAAATTTACCCAGATCTATTACTCATCATCTGAGAATCACTAGTATAGCAATCTTATTGATCAGTGTTTACTTGGTAATTCCTAAAACTGCCAATACTACAGCAGACTTGAGTGTTGTGAATGTGAATAGTTTTAGCACTAGTGGTGAAAGCTTAACCACGCTAGGAGCTACTATTCAGGATTTAAAAAAAACTTATACACCACCGAATTATGGTGGGCCTGACAGTCAGCATGGTAGTGGTACTCGCTGAACTACCTACATAGATGCAAGCGGTCAGTGACTGGTTAATCATGGCTCGAAGATTTTTAATAGTTTAAGATTGGGCATTTCCACCAATGATTTTTTTGGACAAGGGTGTGAGCTTGCCAATCGAAGTCTGTCTCCGGATAATCTGAGCGGTAGTGTCCGCCCCGGCTTTCGGTTCTAAAAACAGCGCTTTTGAGAATTAAATCAGCCACATCTAGCAAATTACGAGTCTCAGCCCAAAGTCGCAATTGTCGTTCGACATCAGGTAATTTTAAACGAGCTGGTTCTGCTGGAGTTAAAGATAGCAGAAATTCACTCAAAGGTAAGGCAGCAAAATCTCGCTGCCAAGATTCAACAGTGGTGATCGCGGCTTCCAATCCTGACTGCGATCGCGAAATCCCTGCACTTTGCCAAACCAATCGCGGTAACTTCTGACGCAGTGTTTCTAAGTGTAATTGTTGTCTATTCCACTGCTCAACTTCTGTTTCAAATTCTCGGATTGGCAGCATTGATGTCTCTTTTGGCGCATCAACAGGCAAATCAATATTGGCCATCTGTGCGCCAAATACGATACATTCTAAAAGAGAGTTACTGGCTAAGCGATTGGCTCCATGCACTCCAGTACTGGCGGTTTCTCCCACAGCGTACAAACCAGGAATATTTGTCCGATTCATCAAATCTGTGACAATTCCACCCATCCAGTAATGAGCCGCCGGGGCGACAGGAATTGGTTCTTTAAAGACATCAATACCCCAATGTTGACAAACTTTAATGATGTTGGGGAAGCGATGACGAATCTTGTCAGCTGGGATGGGGCGCATGTCTAACCAGACATAGGCAGTGGAAGGATCAGCTGAAGTACGTTGCAAATGGCTGAAAATAGCTCTACTAACTATATCGCGAGGTGCAAGTTCACCCGCAGGATGGTAGTCAAAGGCAAAACGCCGTCCCTCATTGTCAACCAGGTGTGCGCCCTCACCGCGTACAGCTTCACTGATGAGAAAGCGATCGCTCCCTGGTTTAGTCAGGGCTGTAGGGTGAAATTGGACAAATTCTAAATCGCGGAGGATCGCCCCAGCACGGGCAGCGATCGCTACTCCATCACCTGTACTCACAGCCGGGTTAGTAGTTTGCGCAAATACCTGCCCACCACCACCAGTTGCCAGTACCACCGCACCAGCTCTAATCCAATGGATTTCGCCTTGATAAAATAGGCTAACTCCTTGAGTTTGATCACCTTGCGGTGTCATCCACAAACTCAAAGCCAAAGCCTGCTGAATAATTTGAATATTGGGGCGGCGCAATACTTGGGCAGTCAGGGTTGTGATCACTTCCCTACCTGTGGTGTCAGCGGTATGGAGAACGCGATTACGAGAATGGGCAGCTTCTAAAGTTAAAGCCAAAGTATTACCATGACGGTCAAAAGCTACTCCCAACTCGACTAGAGATTGAATACAGCTAGGGGCGTGTTCGGCAAGGAATTCTACCGCTGCTTTATCACACAAGCCTGCCCCTGCCCGCATTGTGTCTTCAATATGTAAAGTTGGAGAATCTTCAGGGGCGATCGCGGCAGCAATCCCACCTTGTGCCCAATCACTGGCAGACAAAGCAACTGTTTCTTTGGTAATTAAGCCGACTCGCAATGACTCTGGTAGACAAAGTGCTGTATACAGTCCCGCAGCACCTGCACCAACTACTAAGACATCAAATTGGCTAGGAATATCTAATTCAGGCAAGGTAAGAGATTTAGGGGTTTGGGGTGATGTGACAAGTATAAGTTTTTTTCAACAACGCGCTCAACCGGACTGGGAAGAAAAAGCTGTTTTCTCGGTTCCGATGAGAGTCTTGACTCATATTTTGAGTACAAACCTACACCTGTGAAGGAGAGGAGGAAGAGGGAACAAAGGCATATATTGTCCATTGTCCCCTACTTCTACCCATTTTTTAGCAAAAAATGCTACTCCAAAACAGTAGGAGTAAGCGCTGATTCACTACATTAACTGCACTTGCAGTTATCTATAAATGCCATTGTTAAAGCGATCGTCTCCCTCGTTGAAGGCAGGTTCTAGTTCTGTCACTGTAAATTTATCTAAATTGGCTTGCAAAGTTTGTTTTTGGCGATCGCTCAAGCCGGGAAGTTCCAAGACATCCTCTACCTTTTGGTATGGAGCATTCTTGATGATTTGCTTAGCTAGGGTAGGATACAAACCTGGATACTGTTGAAAAGCACGGACGTTGGTATTGTTCAAATCAATTTTTTTACCGAATTCCGTTCCTAGCTTAGCGTCTGCCCGATTCTGCCCAACTGCCAGAACCGAGACTTGGGGAAGAGTAAAACTATTGAAACTGGCAGCTTGGGCTACCTGAGTTGTTCCCAGCCATCCCCAACAACCGAGCAACAAGCTAAACACTGTTAATAAACGCACCAATCCTTTCACGATTTTTTTACCTCTTTCCATCAAACTGAAATAAAATTTTTAAGCTAACAGATGTCAACAGTCCAAGATCCATAGTCAAGATGATTGACTATTGACTTGTGACCCTTGACTAAAAGCTGTTTGCCTAATCAACACACAGCAGTCATCAGAAACTAATATACAGCTTAATGAACTACCCACAGTTGGCTTTGCCTGAACTGTGGGTTTCTACATCCCTCAGTTCGTGTTTAGCAAGGCTTTGTGTAGATTTTTGTCGCTTCTTCGCCCCTAGTTGCCGCATCTGTCAGCTTGCTTGCACTTACTGGTAGACGTGGTAGAGCTAGGCGACTCTGCGACTGCGAAGCCAGTTCCTGACTCCGGTAGAGTACCTTTTGCCCAGTAAAGCATTACTTGAGCAGCAGCAATATCCCGGTCTTGCGAATATCCACAAACAGCACAATTATGTACACGAATATCGAGGGTTTTCTTGTGTTGATGACCGCATTTTGGGCAAGTTTGACTAGGCTTTACTTTCTTGGTTGGAACTTCTACAAATACACCACCAATTTGCTCAACTTTGTATTTGATAGTGCTGCGAAGCATTCCAAAACCCACGTCAAGTATTGACTTATTCAGCCCAGCCTTCTGCTTTTTACGCTTGCCTTTTTTAGCTTTACTTGTCATCTTTATTACCTGAAGGTTCTCTGTTGCAACGAAGCTATTACCGCTAACAATGTCTGCTGCAACTTGATGTACCCAATTCTGGCGCTGATTAGCAACCTTGCGAGTTATCTTGCTAACCTTCGATTGAGCTTTTTTATATCTTCTAGAAGCCTTGATTTTCTTCTTTCTATTTGGTGCTTGTTTCCGTCGTTTATTCTTGGATGCTTTTTTAATTAGCTGTTCAGCGTTTCTCAAAAACTTTGGCGCTTGAATCTGTTGATGATTTTCCCCATCAGTAATTGATAATGCTGATTTACAACCTAAATCAATACCAATAGCACCAGTTGGTAAAATTTCAGTCTGTAGCACTTGGTCTAAAACATCAACTGTGATTGAGGCGTACCATTTTCCATTGTGATAAACGATAGTACAAGTAGTGGTAATTCCCCAATACTTAGCCTTACCACGCATCTGGATGCGTCCAATTTTTGACAGATTCAAATAACCATTTTCGCCATTAGATTCTACGGAATAACCGCTTTTGGCTGGATATGTCCACCCTGAGTAATGACGAATTGATTTGAACCGTGGACGCTTACCTAATCCTTTAAACCAACGTTCAAAAGCGAAATCAACACGCTTCAAAGTCGCTTGTAAAGCTTGGGAATTGATTTCCTTATACTCTGTCCAAACTTCTTTAAAAGCTGGTAAAGAGTTCTGTTGCTCAAAATAGCTAACAGAACGATTGAATTTTTGATATTGAGTAAATCTGTTGTACACAGCGCAGTTGTACAAGTCTTTGTGGAGCTTTCGGTGATACCTCAAAGACCAAAGAATTTGTTTGTTTGGGTATAACCTAAAAGTCATTCGCCTTGTAGCCACTGCTTTGCAATCTCCTGTTTTATTTGTGATGTTGATTATCACACAGGATTGGGGGATGGGGCATGGGGCAGAGGGGATGAGGGGACAAGGAGGACAAGGGAGATAAATAAGAAATGACCAATCCTCAATACTTCGACTTGCGAGAGTACAAGTGCCCAATGCCCAATGCCCAATGCCCAATGCCCAATTACCATTGACTATAATTTTTAGGTGGGGAATGGGTTTACAATTTATTGTTCCAGGGCGACTCGCTCCCGCGTCCAGCCATCAATAGCATCACCCAAAGCGGTAGTTAAGTTATTGCGGGTTTGGGCGTGGTTATCTTGTTCGGTTTTCAAAGCTTGCAAGAGGCGATCGCGTTCTTGAATGACTGTCAATAATTTAGTTTTCAATTCATCCGCTGATTGGAGTTGTGCGATTTCTTGTTGAATAGCTGTGACTGCTGTGCCATCAGGGAGTGCGCCTGTATCTAAACCTTGGACTTTTTGCAGTTCTGCTTTGAGGGATGCGATCGCCTGCTGAGATAACTGAGTATCAGTGCGTCGTTGTTCTGCCTCTGTGTTATACAGTTTACGCCATTTTTGGGCACTTTCCCAAGCTGCATCGCGCTCGTGCTGAATATCTACTATCTGCTGTCTGAGGGACTGGATTTCAGTCAACCATTGTGTTGTTAAGTCTTGACTCATAGTGATTTTTGATTAGTTAATAGTCAATAGTCAATGGTCAATTGTCAATGGTCAATTGTCAGTTGTCAGTTGTCAGTTGTCAATCGTCAATGGTAATTGGGCATTGGGCATTGGGCATTGTGCTATGGGAAGACATGGGGAAGAAAACTCCCCAATCAAGAGTTTCAGAATACCAAAATCATGTACCAGTATCGTTTTGTCCGCTTCTTTCGTCACCTCAACTGGCGGACGCTCAAGAAAACTTTTGCCAGGACAATGGAAAGACGACTTTTGGGACTTGCTTCGGAAATTGCTTTCAACGCTATGCTGTCACTATTTCCAGCAATTCTGGCTTTGGTGACAGCTATTGGCTTATTTGCAGAATCCTTGCAAGACACTTTTAAACAATTAGCGATGCAGTTGAGTCAAATTGCACCAGACGAAGTGCTAATTCTGATTAGTGATTTTGCCAGAACAGAAATCGCTAATTCCAAAAATAGCGGTTTGTTTTCTCTCAGCTTTGCGATCGCAATTTGGACTGCTTCGGGAGCGGTAAGTACTGCAATGACGGCTTTGGATCAAATTCATCAAGTTCCCCCACATCAAATGCGTCCCTTTTGGAAAGCCAAGCTGATTTCTCTGGGATTAACAATCGGTACTATGTTGCTGTTAGTATTAGCGTCATTTTTAGTTTTTATCAGTGACCTACTCTTGAAAATAGCAGTGCAAGAAAATAATTCTTTAATTTTCCTGTTTGATATTTGGGAATTGTTACGCTGGCCTGTAGCTTTAAGTATTGTTGCTTTTGCCTTTGGCTTTGTTTATCGCTATGGCCCTAGTATCTGGAATCCAGGGACACCAATGATGCCAGGAGCTAGTTTAGCAGCAGTTTTTTGGGCAATTTTGTCTGCTCTGTTTCGACTTTATGTCGCTAATTTTGGTAACTACAATAAAGTATATGGTGCTGTGGGGGCTGTGATTGTCTTAATGCTTTGGTTGTGGATGAGTGCTGTTGTTCTTCTCGTAGGCGATCAATTAAACGTCACAGTCGGTGAAGATATGCGCCCCCAAAAACAAGCAACTTTTCTTAAACAAAATTAATAATTTTACTGCTAATGACAAATGACAGCCAAAGTGCTGTAAATAACTATTGAACTTCCAAAAGCGATCGCACTCATGCCTGATTTACCTTCTCGATATCCGATGATTGAACCTGATGCTAAAGCACCTACTGTGCGGCGGCTACGTCAGCTAAGTAGGCTCTTGGATAACTTGATTACCATTCCCGGAACCCAGGTTGGTGTTGGTTTAGATCCTATTTTAGGATTATTACCTATTGGCGGTGATTTTGTCGGAGTTATACTTTCTTGCTACATTGTCGTAGAAGCAGCGCGGATCGGTGTATCTAGAGCTACTCTCGGCAGAATGGTAGTTAATATCATAGTGGATGGTTTGGTGGGCGCTTTCCCCATGCTGGGAGATTTGTTTGATTTTGCTTGGAAAGCTAACACTCTAAATATACAACTGTTAGAAGAACACTTAAAGTCTCCCCAACAAACTCAAAAAGTAGATAAGTGGTTTATCTTAGCACTTGTAGCGGGATTATTGCTAATTGCCATTATCTTAGTTATATTGCCTATGATAGTAATTAGATGGCTGTGGCAAGCCTTAACTGGTGGTTAATTAATTAACTTATAAATGAATGAAAGATTGGTGGCAAGCTACTTTTCCTAAAGGGCGGCAAAGTGTAATTATTACTGATAATCAAGGGTATCCTGTACAAATTGCTTATGGTGAAAAAGGTATAGGTAAGCCGCTAATTTTTTTACATGGCATGGGCACTTGGAGCTACAATTGGCGTTATAGTATAGCTCCATTATCTAAATATTGTCGGGTAATTTCTTTTGATGCCAAAGGCTACGGGTTTTCCGAAAAACCTTTGAGTAGACGAGAAAATAACGGTCATCAAATTGTTGAAATAGCGCGAATAATTCAGGAATTATGTGATGAACCACCTGTAATTGTTGCCGAATCTTTAGGGGGATTAGTTGCCCTTTCCCTGGCTCAAGAATATCCAGAATTAATCGGGCGGTTAGTAGTCGTTAATGTGCCTATTTTTGCCGAAAGATTACCTCATTGGGCAATGTGGATACTGGCGCAAACGCCTTTAGAAATCATCGAAACAATTGATTCTTTACGGCTAGCATATTTATTTGCACCGCTATTTAGAGAAATTATGGCGATGGAAAGGCGGCAGGTGCTATTTAATCCCTCAATCCTCACCGAGGAAGATATCCATTGGATAACTTATCCTTTTATTGAACTGCCTGGGACGATAGTCAAAGTTGCTGAAGAGTTACAAATAGCAGCCAGAGAAATTGAAAATTGGCAAGCTCAAAAACCAAATTTACTCAGTAAAATTCAAAGTAATTTAAGTGCTATTCAATGCCCCACACTAATTTTATGGGGTCAGCAAGATAGTTGGTTTCCTGCTAGTCATGGGGAAAAATTGCATAAATCTATTCCCAATGCAAAATTACAAATTCTGCCTAACTGTTGTCACGATGCCGCAGCCGATTCTCACCAAGAGGTAAATACAGCGATTGTTGAATTTCTCAAAGAGAGCAATTTCTTATAAGTCCCTGCCAAAAAAAACGATTTAGCCATGTTTGCCCTGATATCCCCAGAAAAAATTCAATTGCGCCCTGGTTCTGTGGTGCGGTTACCTGCTACTTGGCAAGAGTATCAATCTCTCTGTGAACAGCGGGGAGATGGTTCAATTCCCCGTATCAAATACCGCGATGGAGAAGTATTGCTGATGTCGCCTTTGCCTGTACATGGACGAGATGCTCATTTGGTTGCGGATATTGTGAAGACACTTTTGGATCATGATGAACGGGAATATGATGCGTTTACCCCTGTAACCATGACCTTACCAGAAGAAAGTGGTATTGAACCAGATTATTGTTTCTACATCGACAATTGGCAAGCGGTTTCGGGAAAAAAGCGGATTGATTGGACACAAGATCCGCCAGCGGATCTGGTGATTGAAATTGATGTGACTAGTTATTCCGATGTCCAAGATTATCTTCCCTACCGTGTACCGGAGGTTTGGTTATTCAAAAAGCAGCAGTTATTGATTTACCAGATACAAGGAACTGATTACCAACTGCAAACCCACAGCCGCTATTTTCCTGAGTTTGACTTGCAAAGTGCCATCGCCCGCTGTGTCCAAATTGCCTATGAACGTAACACCAGCGCCGCTATTCGTCACCTTAAACAACAATTAAGCAACAATTCTTAGTGTTATCCTGTGTTGGTTCCTGCTTCTATGGGTACGCAAAGCTGGATTTTACTGGGAACTGAAAGAAGCGATCGCTTACCACGCTTACCAAAATTACAACATATATAAGAAAAGTTACAACATTAAGTCTTAAAGTTACAACATTACTTATAAAAGTTCCAATATTAAGTCTTAAGGTTACAACATTACTTATAAAAGTTCCAATATTAAGTCTTAAGGTTACAACATTACTTATAAAAGTTCCAACATTAAGGCTTAAGGTTCCAACATTACTTATAAAAGTTCCAACATTAAGGCTTCAGGTTCCAACATTACTTATAAAAGTTCCAACATTAAGGCTTCAGGTTCCAACATTACAGCATCTTCCTGTAAATGAACCACAAACAGACCTCACTTCCATTCCTCTCTCCTACCTCTCCCTGTTCTCTCGCTTACCCGACATACCGCCCGCAGGCTAGAAGCCTGGGGCTAACGCTACAAAGCCCAGCTTCGTGGGCTAAATTTTCTTAGCCCACAAAGCTGGGCTTTGTTCGATTAGCCGCACCCGGAGGTGACGGCTCTATTGCGGGATAAGCGAGGGGTCTTACTACTTCTTTCAATATACAAGGGTGTGTTGCGCAGCGAAGGATTTAGCCCCCAGATCATTCAATTACGAATTACGAATTACGAATTACTTTAAAACGTCGGCTTTTCAAATAAAACTAAAGACAGAAAGAAATCCATCATAAAAATTGCCACCCAAGTAGTGACAACTGCTGTTGTGGCGGACTCTCCTACTTCCTTTGCTCCACCTCTGGTAGTTAGCCCCCAGCTACAGCCATTGACAGCAACTATAGCTCCAAAAAGAAATCCTTTGAGCAAAATAATCCACAAATCTGATGGTTCTAAAAAATTTCTGACGGAATCTAAAAATGCTTCTGGAGTAATTTGATAAAACTGTGAGCCGGCAAAAATTCCACCGATGATGCCTGTAACTAACCCAAAAATTGTTAATAATGGTGTCATCAAGCAGCAAGCAATCACTCTCGGAAGTACTAGATAATCAATGGGATCGGTTCTGAGCATATGCAGTGCATCAATTTGGTCTGTGACTCGCATTGCACCTATCTCTGCTGCAAAAGCTGAACCTACTTGACCGGCAATAATACTCGCGGACAATATGGGAGCCAATTCTCTGCAAAAAGCTAAGGCAAATGCACCACCTACAGCATTCAAAGCCCCAAATTGCACTAATTCTCTAGCTGTTTGAATGGTAAAAATCATACCAGCAAACCCACTGACAAGAAGAACTGGAGAAAGTGAAGCGGGGCCAGCAGTCACCATATGTTCGAGAATTTTACGATGATAAGTTTTTCCTTGGAGTAAACGTAGTAATACTTGACCCAAGAGAAACATTACGGCAAAACAGCGAGAAATCGAAAATTGCTTGATATTTTTTCTACATTGTACTTTTACTACCATCTGTTCATCCCTCAAAATGATTGTTCAAAATTGGCTTTTGCTGAAAATTTGGTTGTTGTAGGAGATTGAGGGACATATCTTGACTGTATGAATTTAAGGTAATCAAATAACAACGGCATGTAGTAATTGCTGAAGACGTTAAAAGAATACCCCATTCTAGTTGGTTGTGGTCAATTTTGGATATAGCGGAGATCTCGCAGATTAGGGGTATGGGGCATGGGGCATCCCTACCCTGCGGGAACGACTTCGTCGAACGGCTCCGCTCAGGGCAAGTGGGCGAGACAGGGGATTTTAATACCTGGTTGTGGGTAATTTCTTGCCCTTAAGGGCGGGATCTATTGATCGTCAGGTGGGCAGTGCCCACCCTACTATGATAAGGTGCAAGATGTTAGTTAACTAAATGTGCGAATAAAAGCACCCTGCCAAAATGCAACTTTGGCGGGGTGCTGTTGTTTTCTAATGGTCAACAAATTCTTGGGAGTCCCCAGGCTATCGCTATTTATTTCTGAATCAAAAGTTAGAGACGGTTACCTTAATACCAGAATCGAGAGGAGGAACTTTGAAATATTCAATTGGTTCAGCAAGCTGAGCTGTTGTTTTAGTTGTCGGCTGCTGACATGGCGTAAATAAAATATTCGGGTTTTTGATAATCTCAAATGGGTTAAGTTTTTTGCATTCTTTGTTTTGCTCTAGCGCAATTGTATTGGCAGTAGCTGGAAAAGAATTATTTTGGTTGAGACTATAACCCCATTTACCAAGCAGGGTTACTGGTTTTGTGGCTAAAACCCTAGCCTGATTATTTTGATTTGTTGCAATTGGAACATTTTTTTGATTAGCATAGGCACTCTGGGTGATGGTAAGCGCACCAATGACAACGGCTAAGGCTAGGGGAGCAGATTTCATAAATGCTAAGTTTAGCTTCTAATGTAGACTTCTGTTGTGTTGCTACATCAAAGACTTGCCATTTTTCGGAAGATGGGAAAGAAACTTGAGCATGGCTGCGGCGACAGTCTCCGGTGATTCAATCAAGAAGCCGTGACCACCATCTTCAAAAACGATTAGTTCGGACTTGGGTATACCTTGGGCTAGTTGTTCAGAAAATTTGACTGGGGTGAGAATATCTTGTTTACCTACCAGAATTAAGGTAGGACATTGGATATCTTTGAGGCGTTGTGTTGTATCACCGCCCAGGATAGCTCGGCTTTGATGATATAGTCCATGAGGGCTGGGCGAAAATGGGTAGTGAAGCCCTATATCGAGAATCATGTCAATCATCCCAGGGATAGAGTAGAAGGCATCGGTAAATATCCAAGGCAATATTACTTGCTGATAAAGTTTCCGGTCTAGGGTATGAGCGAGTTCACCCCAGGTCGAGATAATACTGTTGAATAAAGTATCACCTTTAGCTAAGGATGAGAGTAGTATCAAATTTTGTACTTTTTGTGGGTGTGCTAATGCTAGTTCTTGAGCAATAAGACCACCCATTGAATGGCCTGCGACATGTACCTTCCTGATGCCAATGTGTTCCAGCAGTGCGGCTGTATCAGTTGCCATTTGCTGAATAGTGTAGGGACTGTCAGGGGCGGAACTTCGCCCAAAGCCGCGATTATCCAAGCGAATTACCTGATACTGCTTCACGAGTGAAGGCATTTGCAATGACCAGTAGGTATGATCGCTAAAGAAACCTGAAATTAATAATAAAGGCTCGCCTGTTCCTTTAATGTCATAAAACAGATCGATGCCATTAACGTGAATTTTGGGCATAAGTCAGTAGGCGCAATTTAACCGAACTATGTAAAGTTAGGGGGAACTCGGGGCCCCCTGTGGGGATAAGGGGGAAAGGGGAAAGGTTAAAGGTTTTTCACCTTTCTCTTTACCCTTCTTAATATAGTTATGTTTATTTGCGTTGGTCTAACTTGAAAATAGGGGTTAGGGACTAGGGGAACCAGGGTTAGAGAAGAGAGATTTTCATGTTTGGTTGTGGGTTTTTCCCATGAGGGGCTAACTTGAAAATAAGACCCCGCTCCCAACGCCTAAGCGCAAGCGAGGAGGAGAATCAGAAATTTTTTAGTGTGTCCTGGTGTACGCAGTTCATGACGACTGCTTTTGCTTGACTAGCCAAAGGGAAAGTAAAGCGATCGCAATTCCTGTAATCATAAAACAAGCAATATAGCCGAAGCGATCGACAATCCTACCAAAGGCGGCTGCACCAATTCCCTGGCCGATAAATAAGTTAAACGCAAATAGTGACACCGCAGTACCCCTAGCTTCGGGTGCAAGTTCTGTGGCTTGGGTTTGGAGTGTGCTGTGCATCATGTAAAAGCCTAATCCCATAAGAATATTGAAGGGGATAAACAGCACCCAATTCTGCAATAATGCGATCGCTAAAAAAGAGATACACATCAACGCCCCACCAACTCCCATCAAGCCCCTTTCTCCCAATGAACGCACCAACCAGTTAACACAACGGCTGTAAATCAGTCCACCTAATCCAAAAGCACTGAGCATAAAACCGATCGCTACATAGGGTAAGCTGTATCTGTCTCTGAGGAATGCACCAACATAAGCAAATCCCCCAAATAAACAAAAACCTTCGATAAATACGCCGATAATTACAGTCTGGGCGACTGGTTGAGCGATCAGTTGGAAATAAGGGCCCAATGTTGCCCAACTAAAGGGAATTTGAGAATGTTGTCCATTGTTGAGTTTGCCCATCTTGCGCCACAATGCGATCGCAATCATCAGGGAGACAACGCCAAATACTAAAAAGATATCTCGCCAGCTAACATATTCCCCAAAGATACCGCCCAAACTACCGCCGAGAATTTGTCCTAACACCAGCGCACTCAGATATCTGCCAATCGCCGCTTGGCGTTGAGAGTAGGGGAAGTTGTCACCAATGTAAGCTAGGGTAATGGGGATAATACCCGCCGCCACCATGCCTGTGAGGAAGCGTAGTAGAGTTAAAAGCAAGATATTTGGCACAAAAGCACAAGCCGCAGTCCCCACAGCAAAGGCTGTCAGCGCGGCTGTAATGACTTTGAGTTTGCCAATGCGATCGCCCAATGGGCCGTAGACTAATTGAAATAGCCCATAAGGAATTGTGTAGGCACTGACAATAATCGCCGCACTACCGACACTCACCTTAAACTCGTCAGCGATAATGTGCAATAGTGGGTCAATTACCCGGACATCAGCAATTACCATAAAGGCAGCTGCACCCAACAGCCCTAATGAGACAGGCGTATTACCTGCGTTGTTCATAATTGAGAACAGTTTAAAGGCCAAAACATCTATTATCCGGCCGCTCAAGAAAATCCAAAAACCTAAAAATTCGTAGTCAGGACTTTGGTTTTCAACATCGGGACTGAAGCGGCGATATTTGTGAATTTTAATTAAATGTATTGATTAACACTACTAATTGCAGTTTATTTCTGGTGCATTACTAATAATTATGGTAAGTAATGAGTTAAAAATCGCTGTGATTGCAGGCGATATAAAAACTAATTTAGATGACCAAATTTTGCGGACATATCATGTTAATGTGATTGCAATTAATACAGGTATTATTGTCATTTAGATTCGCAAATGGTAGCTGGTGGCATTCATCGTTGGGAACATGAATACAATCCTTCAGACTTGGATTTAGTATTGGTGGAAAATGTTGTTAATTTAGTTTGTCCGGCTAAATTTGAAGTCGTAGAACACGCTAAAGTTGCGTTATTAAGTATTACCGAAGGAGAAGATAAACCTTTTAGCTGTCTGCTCATTAATTTCTTAAGTGTCTTAACTGTCCTTGTCAGGATATTTGATTACTGGTATATATTTAATGACTAAAATAAACAGGACTTAGGCAACGGGCAGACTAAATCAAGGTGAGGTTAGGCAAAAGTCCAGAGTCAAAAGTCCAAAGTATAAAATCTCTTGTTGACTATTGACTATTGACAACCTCAACTAAAAATTTACGACACCCAGCTTTAACCCTCACAAATTTTCCCAAAGGAAAAATAGCAATGTCTACAACCACAGTCGAAACATCAGATATCGCATCAGATATCCAAGTATTGCCATTCTTCGCCAAGTTCTTGCAAGTGCAATCTGCATCTGAAAATCCAGAAACTCCTACTCCCCCTCCTCCACCTCCTTTCACTTTCAAGTTTCCTTCTGATTGGGAAGACTACTAAATCAGAGCGATAACCATCGTTCATTCAAGGAGTAGCATTGCTCAAATCGCTGAATGCTACTCCTCAGACCCATCAACCGAGAATCTGGACAACCACTTTTTGAGGTAGTTCTGAACCACCTCAGAGCTAAAATTCAACCTAGAACATTTTTTATCCACCTGTCGCGTGACGTTGTTTTATTAATCACCCACAGTGGCAATTTTTCACAATAGGATGTCGGCGCATGGGAACATCATCAGCTGACTGATGAAATAGTGCGTCGTCTGCAAACTTTTATGGATAGTTTTGGGTAGATTTCATTTTCACAAATATTTTCCGAGCCATTCTTTGAAAAATTATTCGGTCAGCTAAAAGATATATTTATCCAGCCAAAATATTCTTCTGAAGGTATATAAGAAATTTTAAAGCAATATTTTGGTGATGCGCTGCTAGCAAATAATCTTAAAGAAGGTTTTGTTACTGCCGGAGAATTAGAACGATTGTTTGAACCTCTAAGTAAAGACAGTCCTAATTATTATAGTCAAATGGTTACATTATAACGAAGATATTTGTGACTCATCTGTAAATTCATTTGCGGAACCTCTGTCAATGGGAGCATGATGCGTCAAGACTTGGCTCATAAGGCAGATGCACTTGTTTTTTGCTCGGGTTAAAATTTGTAACCAAGATTTGTAAGCAAAAGTATAGGTGATGAGTACTATGAATCTTTCTGATATAGAAATAGAAGTTTTACTTTTTGGAAAATGGCGTTTTAATACAGATTGGGAAAAAATTTCTATTGAATTTAAAGATGATATGACTTATGAGCAAAGCAGGATTCAAACATTCATTTTATCTAAACCTAGAGAATTGATCACAGGTAATAAATTTAATGGTGTATGGTATGTCAATGATGGAAAACTGTGTTTGATTCTTAAGACTGTTCCCAAATCTTTTTTAAATTTACAGTTAGCGATATTACCTAAGGTTTTTCTTGCAGATATGGTAGTTAGTATCGCTTCTTTATTTCTTACAGAGAAATATGAACTTACTGAAATTAATAATTCTAAATTTATCATCAAAGATGAACAGCAACCAATTGTTGCCACAAAAATAAAATAATTTTGCAAATTACTGAGGTAGTTTCTACTCTTTTACATCTTTGACAGATTTTCTCTTAACTATTATACCCAAGTTTTTTAAAGCTTCATTGTTGCTGCTAGTCACATGAGTTAACTTTTTACCCAATAGATAAAAACTGCCACTAATCTGGACAGAATTGTACAGTCCATTCTTGGCTTTTTTAAGTGTTATGGTTGCGTTTTTCTGATTTCTTGCGCCTTTGAGGATTAAAACGCCACCAAAATTGAAGCTACCAGACACAATTAATTTACTGCTATTAACGCTTGCAATGATGTTAGCGAATTCGTAACCCAAAAACTTGAGATTTCCCGCAATACTGGCAGAATTACTAATATTACCATTAGTCCCTGGGTTGAAAGAGACTGTAGCACCATTGAAAGCTAAAATACCAAAATTGAAATTACTGCTAGCTTGAAACCCAGTTTCATTAAGACTAATACCTAACGAGGTGAATTGTTTTCCTAGGAAGGTAACATCGCCTAAACCAAAAAGTTTTTTATTCGTCAAGTCAAGTTTGAAACTAGGAACGTTCAGTTTCAGAATATCCCCTAAACCGAGAGAACTATTATTAATAGTCACCTGCTGAGTGTTAAATGATAAAGTTCCGCTACCCAAAGATTGATTAAAAGCAGTAATATTTGCGGTTCCCTCTGCACTTTGATTTGTCAAATTAACCATGAGGATGGGAATATCGACAGTCAAGAACCCTGCTAAATTGAATTTGGTATTCTTCAGCGCTACACTATTCTTAGTAACATCAAACGTTATACCAGCTAAGGTATTTCCTAAAACTAAAATCTTTCCTGAACCGCTACCACTACCAGATTTTAAATCGATACTGAGAGCATCAACATCGATACTTAGCAAATTAGCTAAATTCAGGTCAAAGTTTTTAAAGATAGCATTGGTAGGCGTAATTTTAAATTCAACATTAACAATTTCATTGTCAAGAATTTCTACATAACCATCACCCATGAAATATTGCTCGGTGGGTGTCACCTTCAGTGCTAAATCTAAAGTATCGTCATCCGTTCCGCCAATTTTTACCAATCCCAAATCAATTTCCGAAACTTTTAACAAACCTTCAATATTACTGAAAGTTTTGTCTCCCTGAAGGCTTAAAGTTGCGTCACGCTCCCAAGCCGTAATTTTACCATTAATTTCCAATCCTTCTGCTATCGGGTTACCTGCAATTGTCGTCGGGAAAGGAACATATTTAATTAAGGGGTTGAGTTCTCCATCTTTATCCCTATCAATTGATTCGATGTTTAAATCTACAAAGTTTTCTAAAAACCCTAATGCTTTGTTAACCAAATCAGGGTGAAAATTAGCTTGGTTGAGAATAAAAGCACTAACTGGCCCCCGCCACAAATCTACTAAGTTAACTACTTGATTGGTATTTAAAACTAAAGCTAATTTTTCCGGATCATTAGTATCAATGAGGAATGCTACCTTGAGGTCTATTTTTTCCCATCTCAAATCACCAATGAAGCCAAAGTTATCAAAATAGGGAGGTAAATAAGTCCCACCTAGCTGAAAACCGACATTGCGAAATTCAGTTCCCACCAGTCCATAGGGATTAGACCAAGATTTTTCACTTTTTTGATAGAAAAATGCGGTTAAAGATTCGGGTTCGAGGGAAAGATTACCAGAGAGAAATAATGTAGGTTCGTCTTTTTGCGTGGGATCATAGCCTTGAAGAATCAGATTTCCAGTTAATCCGAAGTTTGGCTCTAAATCAGAACCAATATTTAAACCAAGGAGCAGGTTATTAAAAGTAGCATTAAATTGTTCCACAGAAAATAGTTGCATATTCTGAGGAATATGACCTGTTAAGCTAACCTGTCCTCCAGGATCAAAGCTAATTAGTACTCTTAGGTAACTAGTTTCTAACTTGCTGTTAATAAAATTACTAAAATTTGTATCGAGATTATTAAAATTAACATCTCCAATAAAGTTGAATCCTCTGCTTAAGTTAATTTGACCTAACTTGGGATGGTCAAAAGGATAGCCAGTATTAGTTATGATTATTTCTGGTTTAATTAGCTTTAAATCTTTGATAATAGGGATGCTGTTCGTTAAATCACTAAAATCAATTGCCCGGTTTAATTGATATTTTAAGGTATTTTCTTTACCAAAGATAACTTCAATGTTTTGGCTATTCAGTAAGCCTGTAAAACTAAAGTCAAATCCTTTAATACTTTTAATAATACCGAAGGTTGGTGCGGAAATTATCAATTGCGAATTTCCGAAAATTCCAGCAATAATACTATCAAAAGCCTGTTCTATGAATGGGACAGGACTATGAATACTAAAAATATCGTCTAAATTTAACTGCAAATCATTGGCAAAGTTTAAGTAAATCCCCGAATTTGATAAGACTAAACCTACATTATCTAAAGACTCAAGTTGTAATTTTAAAGTCTCAGGTAAGGTAATGCCTGGTAAATCGCTGAGTAAGCTAATAATATATCTCGAATTCAGTTGGGGAATAATGACTTGATAGGATTGTTGGCGGTTAGCTACTACCTGAATATTAATACTGGGATTCCAGACTTTAAAAGTTTGCAACTTAGGTTTATTTCTACTTAAACCTAAGTTTAACAAATAGGCATTGAGCATTTCTTGAATCTCAATTTTTCCCAAGAATTTGAGATTGAGAAATTTATTGCCTAGTTGAAGTTCAATATTACTTTGATTAATAAAGCAGTCTTTGACAAATTGGGGTAAAACAGCGCTGTTATTCAATAGTGTGTTGGCTTCTGTTGGGGAAAGGTGGGAAATGTTGTTTGTCATTTGTTAGTTGTCAATTGTCAATTGTCATTTGTCAATTGTCATTTGTCATTGGTCATTGGTCATTGGTCATTTGTCTCCCTCATCTCCCTTGTCTCTCTTTCCCCCTTCCCCATCACTCCGGTAATCCCTCCAAAATCTCTCGCGCCACTGTTGCCCAATATAGCGGTTATCGGTTGAGTTCAATACACTCTTTTGGGCACGGCAGTGCCCATTGGTGTCAACTTAAGCTCAAACGCTTATTCCACATGCATTTTACCCCACCCCTCAATCCCCTCCCCGTTTACGGGGAGGGGAGGTTTTGCGTCAGCAAAGCCGGGGTGGGGTAACGCGGATCTTGATGGTAGGCGATTTAATTCAAAATTACGTCTTGATCAGGGTTTGGCGTTAAGTTGACACGTATGGGCAGTGCCGTGCCCCTACACGCGACGATATAATTTTGTATTGCATCTAAACCAGAAGCGCTATATTCATCTTTATACTCAACATATATCGCCAACGCTGTCTTTGCTTCTGCAAGCAATCCTAAAGCGTGGTAAGTGAGTGCTTGGTTATAGCGATCGCCATATTCGATTTTAATAGCCAAAGCTTGTTGATAATTGCGCCGCGCTTCCTCAAATTCTCGCAAATTTTGGGCAACTCTTCCCAATTGGTGGTAAATGTTCGCTAGCTTATTGTGAGCGCCTAGCTCTTGCTCTATCTCTAAACAATGCTGCTAAAATTTCTTAGCCTGTGCAAATTGCCTCAAGTCTAAGTAAGCTTTATTTCTTGAGGTTCCCTTAATTATAGTGGTTTTCACTTGGGTGCAATACAACTGAGGGCGGGGAAACCCCACCTCTACAGGCTTTGGGATTTAAAACTTTACCTCACTCAAACGAGAAACGCTATATTGCAAGCCGATGCGATCGCATAACAAGCCGATGCAATTCAATTGCAGCCCGATGCGATCGCATAACAAGCCGATGCAATTCAATTGCAGCCCGATGCGATCGCATTGTCACCTGACACAATCGAATTGTCACCCAATGCAATAACATAACAAGCCGATGCAATTCAATTACAGGTCGATGCGATCACATTGCAGCCCGATGCAATCAAGCCCGCCAGTGCAATAGTTGACTCTTCACCGGATTGACAAATGGACGACCTTCAGATATTGAACGCGCATATTCTCGCTTTAACTGGTAATACCATTGCGCTTGCACATCTGAATCTTTAATCAGTCGCAGTACTGGATCGTACTTGAGACCAATTTGCTGCTTTTTAACTACTGTGAGGTCTTGTCCCAGAAAAGCCCGCGCGAATATACGGATCAACGGCTTGGCAAATGTTGCCCAAGTTGGTGTCCAATAAAGAGCAAAGGTGACTTCGGTTTCCGTTTCGGAAATTGGTGTAATTGCTGTGAGGTTACAAACTTGATGCTTTGCAGTTGTGGTGTTTTCTATTCGCACTCCCGGTATGCGAAATGAAATCTCGGTTTCCGGAATTCCGCCGCCAATGAGCTGATAAGCTTTACCTGTATTGGCTGGTAATTGGTGTTTACGCATGGTAAACCCATAAGGTGAAGGGTCAAATTGCTTAATTTCGTCGTGGAGTTGTCCAGAACGCCACCACCATACTCGATGAACATAAGGTGAATGGGCTGGATCGATCAAGCCTAAGACTGCATGATCGATAAAACAGGGGAACCGCATCACTTCTACTAACTGCGGCGGGCGATCGCCAAAACCGGGAATCACCGGAATTTCCATATCTGAGGCGGGAGACTGAGATTTACCAGTTTCTGGCATATATATCCAGATATTACCCTGACTTTCCCGGATTTCGTAGGATTCCACATTGTAGCGGTTTAAATCTACATTTTGCCCTTCTACTAAAGAAGGAATCACAGTACAACGTCCAGCATGGTTAAAACGCCAACCGTGATAACAGCATTCTACTTCCTGCCCATCAAATCGCCCGCAACTTAAAGGTATACCACGATGGGGGCAAATATCCCGCACAGCAAACACCTTACCCTCTTGGCTACGACACAGTAATACTGGTTCTCCCAAGAAAGTACGGGCGATCATCTTCCCAGGCTTCAGGCGATCGCTAGGCAAAGCATAATACCAAACATTACGCAAGAAAAAGTTGTCTGTTGTCATTTGTCAATAGTCAGTTGTCATTTGTCATTTGTCATTTGTCATTGGGCATTGGGCATAAGTCATTTCTTATTTATCTCCCTTGTCCCCCTTGTCCCCCTTGTCCCCCTTGTCCCTAATCCCTAGATTGCTCACGTTGTTTGCTATACTCTCGCAGTTTCTGTAATAGCTGTTCTGAGGATGGTTCAGGGGTGGATAAATTCACCGGGGGCTGGGGGTTTTTATCTAGACTTTTTACAGCCGGGGTTACAGTGTTAATTGTTACTGCCTGTTGCTTTATGGCTGGAGTGGGAACTACTGCATCTGCTTGATTAATCGATGCTTTGAGTGCATCTAAGCTAGCTGCAACTTGTACTTGCTGCTCCATTTGTTGTGTAGAAGATACCAAATTACTCAGACCATTCACTAATTGGCGCAGATTGCTACGGAATTTGGGATCGCCTGTCAATTCATCTAAATCAGAGGTGATTTTTTGGGTGTTTTCAAATGTGAGTCTGGCGGAATCTAAGGTTTGTTGCAGTAATAAGGCGTTTTTTGGATCGTTTAAAGAGTTAGTGGCCGTGCGTAAATTTGCTGATGCTTGGGCTGCATTTGCTGAGAGAGTTTCTAAATTTTTGATGATTTCTCCTTGAGTTAGGCGATTGACCGCAGGTGATAAGGTAGTGAATGTAGTACGTAGTTGGTTGCTGGTTTCGGTGAGATTGTTCAACGCTGCAACTAAGGTCGAACGATTTGATGTGACTAGGTTATCAAGATTAGTTAATAGTCTACTTGCTTGCCCTGCGGTGAGACTAAATTGTTTTGCGGCTGAGCCAAGTTCATTAACTGTGCGAGTAGAAGATGTAGTTAGTTGATTTGTCGCCCGTTGTACGGAAGTTGCAGTGGCAGCAAATGTGCCTAGTTGACCTTGTGCGTTTTTAGACAAACTTTGCAGATTCTGGCTGAGAGCAGTGAGACTAGTTGCTGCGGCTGTGGAGGTTTCTAGTAGCCGCTTGACATCTCGCTTGAATTCTGGGTCATTGTATCTAGTTGCTAAATCAGTGCTGCTGCGAATCAGTTCATCAAGACTGATACCAATTTGACCTTTTAATCGAGTGCCGTTACAAATAATTAAATTTTCAGTCTGGCAATTTTTGTCTAGGGGTTTAGCGATCGCAGTCCCACTAGGTAGAGAACTTTTTGGTCTAATATCTATAATACTTTCACTAATCAATCCACTTTGATTGGCTTCTACTACCACATCCTTAGGAATGATTAAATCAGGTTGGAAGATTTCAATTTCGACTTCTATATTATTAGGCTGTGGGCGAATGGCGGAAATAGTGCCTACTTTCACGCCCCGGTAGCGGACTGTTGCGCCTTTTTGCATCCCGCCTGCGTTAGCAAATTCCACAATCGCCTTGTATGAACTGCGACTAGCGGTCACTCGATTCAACCAGACGACTATTAGCCCAAAGACTCCCAGTCCCATGAGGAATAAAAGCCCTACAGAACCTTCTCTAACTGTACGCGATCGCATAATTTTCCTCCATCCATCTAGCCGACAACCTGAATTGGGCCTTGCACACTTCCACTCATAAATTGTCTAATCAATGGATGGTCTGTGCTATCTATTTCATCAACTGTACCCTGCCATTGCACTTTACCTTGATACAGAAATATGATTTTGTCCGCAGTCCGACGAATGGTACTATCTTGATGAGTCACAATCGCGTAAGTACTGCAAACTCCTTGTGATTTTTGCAAATGGCGAATTAAATCTTCGATCACTGTGGAAGCAATGGGATCGAGTCCGGCGGTCGGTTCATCGTATAGTAAAAGTTCTGGCCCTTGTTTGTCGCTATCGGGGTTAGACATAATAGCACGGGCAAAACTGACTCGTTTGCGCATCCCGCCAGAAAGTTCCGATGGGTAAAGTTCACCGATTCCTGGTAAACCTACCATTTCTAATTTGGCATTGACCATGTCTCGAATCCGCGATCGCGATATTTTGGAATTTTGATACAGTAAAAACCCGACATTTTCTTCTACTGTTAAGGAATCAAATAACGCCGCTTGCTGAAACACCATCCCAATCCCAACATTCTCAGCTGCATCCTCAATCAAACCATTTCGCCGTACCCCTTGGATATAAATTTCTCCAGCATCGGGAAGCAACAATCCCGCAATTACCCGTAAAATTGTCGATTTACCAGTCCCAGAAGGGCCAATAATTCCTAGTGCCTCTCCCCGATAAATGGTCAAATCTATATTATCTAAAACCTTATTGCTACCAAAGGACTTAGACACGCCTTTTAATTCAATTAATGGTTCATTAGTCATTGGTCAGTTGTCATTGGTCAGTTGTCATTGGTCATTGGTCATTAGTCATTGATTTTAGACAAAGAACAAAAGACAAACGTAATTGGTTTTAGACAAAGGACAAAGGACAAAGGACAAAGGACAAAAATGCAAGATAAAGATTCTGTCATAGTAATTGGTAGCGGTATTGGCGGGTTGTGTGCTGGGGGATTACTTGCTTATTATGGCAAGCGAGCGATCGTCTGTGAAAGTCATCTAACTCCAGGCGGTGCTGCTCATAGTTTTAGACGACGGGGATTTGAATTTGATTCTGGCCCTTCTTTCTATTGTGGTCTGACTGACAGCCAAAGTTTAAATCCAGTCAAACAAGTTCTAGATGTTTTGGGTGAATCCATTCAAGTTATACCCTACGATCCTTTGGGACACTACCATTTCCCTGAAGGCACTATTGCAGTTTATAGCGATGCTAAGCGTTATTACCCAGAGGTAGAGCGCATTACGCCGCTAGGTGCTACAGAACTCCAAAGGTTTACGGAACGCTTGTTAGGCTTGTATGAAGCAATGCGGGGTATTCCCACTTTAGCGTTGCGGGCAGATTGGCAGGTAATATTAACATTACTTAAAAATTACTTACCTTCTTTAGTAAAAATGTTACCCTACTTGCCGCTGGTGCAAAGTTCAGCTGGTAATGTAATGGATGCAACAGTGCAAGATCCTTGGGTGCGACGGCTGATTGATTTAGAATGCTTTTTGCTCTCCGGTTTAAAGGCTCATGGAACAATAGCGCCAGAGGTAGCTTTTATGTTAGGTGAACGTTCCCGTGCTGGAGTTGAGTATCCTGTGGGGGGGAGTGGCGCAATTGTTCAGGCTTTAGTTAAGGGCTTAAAACGCTGGGGGGGACAGTTGCACTTAGGATGTCACGTTGAGCAAATATTGGTGGAATCAGGTAAAGTTGTGGGTGTGAGGTTGGAAAGTGGGGAAATCCTCAAAGCGCCGATTGTAATTTCCAATGCGAGTATTTGGGATACCTACAATCATTTATTACGTCCCGAAGATTTGCCGGCAAACTATCGCCAAGCAGCTTTAGAGACACCAGCGGTTGATAGTTTTATGCATTTACACTTAGGTATCCGCGCCGATGGCTTGGAGAATTTAACCGGACATCATGTGGTGGTTCATGATTCTCAGCAAGATATTACGGTACCAGGAAATACCTGCATGATTTCGATTCCCAGCGTGTGGGATGCTAGTTTAGCGCCAGAAAGACATCATGTGATTCATGCTTACACCCTGGAACCATATACTGGATGGGAAAGAAATCAGGAATATGAAGAAAAGAAACGACAGCAAGCCCAAAGTTTATATCGCGCTTTAGAGAAGATTATTCCTGATATTCGAGAGCGTGTAGTAGTGGAACTGATTGGTACACCGTTAACTCATGCCCATTATCTCAGAAGATATCAGGGAAGCTATGGCCCAGCGATCGCAGCTGGTAAAGGTATGTTTCCCAGTACCCACACGCCCATAAAAGGTTTGTATCGTGTTGGTGATAGCACCATACCAGGAATTGGTGTCCCCGCAGTCGCCGCATCTGGAATTTTGTGCGCTAATACTTTAGTAAATAGGCATTGGGAATAGTGACTTCAGAAAGCTTCCGATCAGTGGTGGGTTGCTCCATTTGTAAAAGCAATTGAGGCTGGGATTAAAGGAGAATCAACTTAAGTCAGAATTTAGGTGATTGTCCATTCAATCACCATGATTCCACCTCAAAGCTTCAACTTTCAACCTCAGATCTCAAAAGTTGCACTTCAGAACACGAAAATCCGAGATCGGAACACCAACATCCGAGTAAAAAGCTCAAACATTTCCCTTCTGAACTCCAAACTTCGCCTTCAGAACAGCAACGTTGAGCCTCTGAACTCCAAACTTCGACTTCAAAACCTGAAACTTCCCCTTCCGAACTCAAATATTCAACTTCAGATGTCAAAGTAGCGAGCAAAAAGCTGAGAATTTGAGTTACAAGAGATATAGCTTACTGGCATAAGGGTGAGAAAATGAGTAAAACTCAAACCCAATTACCAACAGATACATGGATTCCTGCTTCTTGGCAAGAATATTTACAAATACTCACCGATCTGCTGAACAATCAGGCAAAAAGTTATTACTATAAAGGACACATGAGGCTGGAGATGGCACCAGTTAGCTTTGATCATGGTCAAAACCATGTGGTAATTATCTTTGCGGTAACTTTATTTGCAGCCCTCAAAGGAATTCCAGCCACAGGTTTAGACACAACCACCTTTCGTAAAACTGGAATTCAGGATTGTCAGCCTGATGTTGCCTATTATGTGAGAGAACGTGCCCAATCTATCCCAACTGGTACAGGAATTGTCAACCTTGATTTGTATCCTGCTCCAGATTTAGTCATTGAGATTGCGAAAACTTCTTTACTGGATGACTTGGGTACAAAGCGAAGTCTCTACGAAGATTTGAATGTATCAGAATATTGGGTAGTAGATGTGCAAAATGCCCAAATCATCGCCTACGCTATAGCAGAGCAGGGTAGTAAACGTATTCAAGTATCACAGGTATTACCAGGATTAGCGATGTCTATCTTAGAAGAAGCTTTACGCCGTAGCCGGGAAATGAATCAATCTCAAGTTGGAAGTTGGTTAATCAGCCAGTTTCAGTAATAGTCAATGGGCATTGGGCATTGGGCATTGGGCATTGGGCATTGGGCATTGGGCATTTCTTATTTATCTCCCTTGTCCCCTAGCCCCTAGCCCCTAGTCCCTAGCCCCCAATCCCGAAAACCCGCACCAAAAACGCCCATTTATCTGTCACTTCCTCAATCATCTTCGCTGTGGGTTTACCTGCGCCATGCCCCGCCTTAGTCTCAATTCTAATTAGTACTGGTGCATCACCAGCTTGAACCGCTTGCAAAGTAGCTGCAAATTTGAAACTATGAGCAGGAACGACGCGATCGTCATGATCGGCTGTAGTAATCAAGGTTGCTGGGTAAGCTGTACCTGGTTTAATGTTGTGCAGTGGTGAATAGGCGTATAAAGCTGGAAATTCTTCGGGATTATCGGGCGAACCATATTCGGAAGTCCAAGCCCAACCGATGGTAAATTTGTGGAATCGCAACATATCCATCACACCGACTGCAGGTAAAGCTGCGCCAAACAAATCGGGACGCTGAGTCATACAAGCACCCACTAATAAACCACCATTGCTACCACCTGCGATCGCCAATTTTGCCGATTTGGTATATTTATTAGCAATTAACCATTCAGCAGCAGCAATAAAGTCATCAAAAACATTTTGCTTTTTCGACTTCATTCCAGCTTGATGCCATTCTTCACCGTACTCCCCACCACCTCGCAAATTAGGCGCAGCATAAACACCACCCATCTCCATCCACACCAAAAGACTTACAGAAAAAGTAGGTGTCATTGAGGCATTAAAACCACCATAACCCCAGAGGTAAGTAGGGTTATTTCCATCTAACTTAATGCCTTTTTTATGAGTAATAAACATTGGCACTTTTGTGCCATCTTTACTTTGGTAAAAAATCTGTTTTGTCTCGTAATCTGCTGGATTAAAATCCACCTTTGGTTGCCGAAAAACTTCACTTTTTCCCGTTACCATATCATAGCGATAGATAGTACCTGGTGTCGTGAAGCTAGTAAAACTATAAAAAGTTTCCGTATCATGGCGCTTGCCATCAAAGCCACTTACCGAACCAAGTCCAGGCAATTCTACCTCACGCACAAATCTACCCTTGAGGTCAAAAATTTTGACTTGGCTGCGAGCATCTTTTAAATAATCAGCAACAAAATGATTATTCAGTATACTTACACTTTCTAAAGTTTCTGCTGATTGGGGAATAACTTCCTGCCAGTGTTCTGGTGTTGGTTTTTTGATATCAATAGCAATTACTCTGCCACGAGGTGCTTTTAGATCTGTGCGGAAATAGAATATACTATCATCACGATCAATAAAACTGTAATCAGCTTCAAACTGGTTAATTAGTTCTACAACTTCAGCATGGGGATTAGTTAAATCTTTATAAAAAACTAAATTTTTAGAATCAGTTCCCAACCACACGGAAATTATTAAATATTTCCCATCTTCAGTCACATAACCACTAAAACCCCATTCTTTCTGGTCAGGACGATCATAAATTAATACATCTTCTGATTGTGGAGTACCCAACCGATGATAATAAAGCTTTTGATAATAATTAACATCTTCTAATTTGGTTTGTTCCTGGGGTTCATCGTAGCGACTGTAGAAAAAGCCTTGATGATCATTTGTCCAGGAAACGCCTGAAAATTTAATCCACTTCAGTTGGTCTTTTAAATCTTCACCTGTTTCGATATCGCGTACTTTCCACTCTTGCCAATCAGAACCAGAGGTAGATAGACTGTAAGCTAAAAATTGACTATTGTTACTAATGGATAAGCCGGAAAGGGCAACTGTACCATCTTCTGAGAGTTTATTAGGGTCAAGTAAAACTTTTGGTTGGGCATCAAGAGTTTTGAGAGTGTAGAGAACGCTTTGATTTTGCAGCCCATCATTTTTGAAATAAAAATAGCGTTCGTTGTCACTATTTTCCAAAGATTCGCCTTCTTTAAATGGGATACTATATCTTTCATAATTCCACAATTTAGTCAGGCGCTGTTTAATTTTTTCCTGAGCAGGAATCTGATTGAGGTAAGCAAAAGTAACTTGATTTTGGGCTTCAATCCAAGTTCTTGTTTCTGCCGAATCAGGATTTTCTAACCAACGGTAAGGATCTGCCACTAAAGTACCGTGGTAGTTATCAACTTGATCGCTTTGGCGGCTGGGTGGATAAGTCAGCATAGTTTTTGATGGGACTCTTTGCCGTGCGTAGTGTTTGCGGAACTGGTTCCTATTCACATTTTCCGCATCTGTTAATTTCTCAACTACTACCTGTGAAGGGAACTTTCTGGAAATTGTAGCATTAGCAACACCCGCAGGTAGCAACCATCGGCAGATTATCACTGTTGCCAAGAAGATTGCTAACAGCCGAGTCCATGAGACTTTGAGCATTATAAATTATGAATTGTGGCTTGTGTACAGGCATGGGGCATGGGGTATGGGGCATGGGGAAGAAAACTTATTACACTCCCCACACTCCCTTGTCCCCCTTGTCCCCCTTGTCTCCCTCATCCTCCTTCCAGTCGCCTATTTTTACGCACCAGTACTATGAATTAGTTTTTCTCCCTTGAGCATTCGTACTGCTGCTTCTAGTAGCGCTTCTTCTAGGTAAGGCTTGGTAAAGTAGCCGCTAGCACCGAGTTGGATTGCCATTTGTCTGTGCTTATCTGCACCGCGTGAAGTCAGCATGGCGATTGGCAATTGGTTGAGGTTGTGATCTTTCTGAATCCGAGAAAGTAACTCCAGTCCGTCGCAGCGGGGCATTTCAATATCACAGAATACGATATCGCAAGGCAATCCAGAGCGGAGTTTATCCCAAGCTTCTTGTCCATCACGGGCTTGTTCTACGCGATAACCTGCTTTGTTAAAGGTGAGAGAGAGTAATTCTCTGACTGTAATCGAGTCATCGACAATCAGCACAGTTGGATCAATTTTAACAGCAGTGATTTCTGGTACAGGAGGAGTGGTTTTATGTTGCCAAATACCACCATTTTGTTTAGACATCCGTCCTTGGAAGATGTCAATGATTTCTAGCACGTCAGCAATCGGCATAATTCGTCCATCACCTAGGACTGTAGCCCCAGCTACACCCAAGGGTTTGGGGGCAGGCCCTTCAAATTGCTTAATTACAATTTCTTGCTCACTCAGCACTTGATCAATTTGTAGGGCAATCAGGTTATTTGCCGATCGCACTACAACTACAGAAACCATGTCATCATCACGAGTTCCACCGTAGACATTACCCCGACTGAGTTGGCGGTTGAAGGCTAAAATATCTTTTAGGGGACGGAATGGCAATACTGTATCTCGCCAGGAAATATATGATTGCCCATCAGCAGTCTCTTGGATGTTTTTGACTGGAATATCTAGGGTATCTTCTACACCGTCCATTGGGAAGGCAATTCTAGCGCGATCGCTAACGCAGCACAGTGCTTTACAAATACTCAGGGTGAGTGGTAGCCGAATTGTAAAGGTTGTTCCTTTACCCAGGGTAGAATCGGTGTTAACTATGCCGCGAATTTCGCTAATTTCGGAGCGTACCACATCCATACCCACACCACGCCCGGAAATTTCATCTGCCTGATCTTTAATACTAAAACCAGCCTGGAACAGTAGATCGTAGATTTCTGGGCGGGTGATGGTTTTTGCCTGTTCTGCTGTGAGCATACCCAGCTTCAAGGCTTTGGCTTTAATTCGTTCTGTATCGATACCTGCACCGTCATCGCCTACAGAAATTACAGTTTGGTTACCTTGGTGAAAAGCACGAATTTTGATTTCTCCCACAGGCTGTTTACCAGAGGCTTGTCGCACTTGGGGGGTTTCAATTCCGTGAGCGATCGCATTATTCAGCATGTGAGTTAATGGATCTGTTAGGTGATCCAAAATCATTTTGTCAATCAAGGTGTCTCCACCTTCAATGACTAACTCTACTTGTTTGCCATATTTAATGGCATTGTCTCTGACTCCGCGCCGCAAGCGATCGATTGCTTGGGAAAACGGCACCATTCTTGCTCTTGTCAATCCCTCCTGGAGTTGGGTGGTTACTTGTCGGAATTGTCTAGCTACTCGCTCGGTTTCTTCCGTCACAAAGTCGATGTCACTGGCTGACTCCCGTACCCTGACGATCATTTCAATCATTTCTTGGGACAATGTATGGAAAGGCGTAAACCGATCCATTTCTAGTTCACTAAAACCCCTGTCAGAATTAGAATCATAGGATGGCACACCAGAATCTCTAGTTTTGCGGCTGGCTAAAAGTGAGGCTTCGAGGAGCGATCGCTCATATAATTCTTGCATCCTCGCCCCGACATCAGATAGAAGCTGTATCTGAATCAGCAAGTTATCTAATGATTGTCGCAAGCGTTCTTGATCCTGCTCTAAGGTATTACGATTTACTACTAACTCCCCGACTAAATTGCTCATATCATCCAGTTGCTTAACTGGAACTTTCATTGTTTCTTCAAATCTTGCTCCACGACGAGGAGCGGAGCGTGGTGTTTTGCCTGTGTTTGATTTAATTGATGGTGAGTGTGATATCGTTTGATCTGCTTCCGCTAGCAACTTCTCCAAATCACCAAATTCATCATCTATCTCTGGTAGGACATTGTTAGCAGTTGTTGGTGGTTGCAGTTGTTGTGGGTAAACTGGTGGCGGTGCAACGGCTACCTCCTCATTTTTGTCTCCATCTAGCAATGCTTCCAGTGCAGCAAAATCTTGATCTGGTATGGGGGATGCGAATTCCTCGTTTAATAATGATTCTAAGTCGGCAAATTCGTCTTCTTCCGCAACTGCTGGTGCTACCTCTAATTGATTATTAGCAACAACATTATTATCTTCCTCAGCTATTGTTGTAGCTTCAGTTGTCTGGGTTATTTTTAATTCGGTTACATTTTCTAGTAAGTCTTCTAAGTTTGCGTATTCTTGCAGGATATTTTCTGATAATTCATCAACTAAACTCAGTTCTGCACTCTCAGCAACAGTATTTTCTGCTTTTGATACCGCAGTTACCAAACTCTCGTCTAGATTTGAGTTAGCTTGAGACTGTTGCAAACTAGAAGGTTCAGCAAAATTAAAATCTAAAGTAGCTGCTGATTCATCGGCGACTAAATTTAATTCGGGAGTTTCCGCCACAATCGTTTCTGGCGTTTCAACGCTATCTAATTCCCCGAAATTCAATTCGTCGAGACTAGCTGTTGATTCATCGGCGACTAAATTTAATTCTCGAGTTTCCGCCACAATCGTTTCTGGCGTTTCAACGCTATCTAATTCCCCGAAATTCAATTCGTCGATACTAGCTGTTGATTCATCGGCGACTAAATTTAATTCGGGAGGTTCCGCCACAATCGTTTCTGGCGTTTCAAAGTCATCTAACCCCTCGAAATTCAATTCGTCGAGACCATCTGTTGATTCATCGGCGACTAAATTTAATTCGGGAGTTTCCGCCACAATCGTTTCTGGCGTTTCAACGCTATCTAATTCCCCGAAATTCAATTCGTCGATACTAGCTGTTGATTCATCGGTGACTAAATTTAATTCTCGAGTTTCCGCCACAATCGTTTCTGGCGTTTCAACGCTATCTAATTCCCCGAAATTCAATTCGTCGATACTAGCTGTTGATTCATCGGTGACTAAATTTAATTCGGGAGTTTCCGCCACAATCGTTTCTGGCGTTTCAAAGTCATCTAACCCCTCGAAATTCAATTCGTCGAGACCATCTGTTGATTCATCTGCGACTAAATTTAATTCTCGAGTTTCCGCCACAATCGTTTCTGGCGTTTCAACGCTATCTAATTCCCCGAAATTCAATTCGTCGAGACTAGCTGTTGATTCATCTGCGACTAAATTTAATTCTCGAGTTTCCGCCACAATCGTTTCTGGCGTTTCAACGCTATCTAATTCCCCGAAATTCAATTCGTCGAGACTAGCTGTTGATTCATCTGCGACTAAATTTAATTCGGGAGGTTCCGCAACAATCGTTTCTGGCGTTTCAAAGTCATCTAACCCCTCGAAATTCAATTCGTCGAGACCATCTGTTGATTCATCTGCGACTAAATTTAATTCTCGAGTTTCCGCCACAATCGTTTCTGGTGTCTCAAAGGTATCTAAATTGCCGAAACTCATCTCGATAATTGCTGCTGATTCATCTGCGATTAAATTCAATTCTGAGGAATCAATATTGAATAAATCATTTTCCAGATCGGTGACAGATTTGTCAGAATTTACAAATGGGTTTTCTGTTACCTGGTTGGTAAATTCAGGAGTAAAATCTAAAGGTTCTGGAGGTAAGGCTGTTGAAGGAATTAGTGTGTAAGCGCTTTGCTCTTGTAAGAAGCTGCTAATCTCTGTATCAGATACTTCTTGATCGTCAACGACAGGGGAAATTGTTGTGTTAGTTGGTGACAACTCGGCAAATAAATCAATCCCAGAATCTGATGACAATAGCAACTTTATCTGCTCATCTGTCTGCAAGAAAGTGCGATCAAAATCTTCCAGATCAAAATTTCCTGGTAGTGAGGGTAAGATTGAGGAAGTATCAGTCAGAAATTCATTAGCAGCCGTAAACAAGCTCTCCTCTAAGGCCTTAGCTACATCCTGATCGAGTGCCGAATCTAATTGTAACTGTTGTTCTGTTTGTGCTGCTTCATTCCAGAAGGTACTCAAATCGTCGTCTGCTGACAACGAAAAATCTTTGGCTATTGTTGGCGGCGTATCAAACAAATCTCCAATGTCCGACTCGCCTGGAGAAAGTGGTGTATGTTCTGACTGTTCCGTAAATAAATTATCTAAAGAAAAGCTTTCTGGTTGCGGTAATTTATGTTTTGATTCTCCGACTAAAGGAATTTTTTCTTCCAGATTTTCGTTGACATTTTCGGAAAATAATTCGGGAAAATTGCTTATTTGGTGAGGCGATATTTCTGTGAGGGCGATCACTTCATTTTCTGGTGGAGTTATTTCGCTTTCAGATAATGCCAGTCCCAATAAATCTTGTACCACATCTTCTGGTGCAATATCTCCAGGATATTCTAGGAGAAGGTCGGTAAATTCTTCTATACTTTCATCACTGGGAGAGTCTAAATTTAAATCATTTTTTGTTGTTGCTGTTTGTGAGTGTTGGTCCAGATTTTTTGGCTCTAATTGGGAATTATCAGCAAATAGTTCCTGGAAAGTTTCTGCTTGAATTATAGTGTTTTGCGGATTATCAAAAGATAGTAAATCCGCTATATCGCTGTCAGCATCCTCAGAATCGTTACTGCTGATATCGATGCCTAATTTACTGGCAGCATTAATGTCTAAAATTTCTTCTTGTTGCCAGGTTTCATCGAGTTCTGGAGTTTCACCTTCAAATAAATCAGCAAGTGTATTTAACTCAGCTATTCCCACTTCTGGCCCTTTAGGGTCAAGATTGTCATTGGTCAGCAGTGTATTATCTTCATTGCTAGACAAAGAGTTAAATAACAAAGGCGACTCTGTAGTGCTACGATCCTTTGTTGGCAGAATCGCCTGCTCTTGCTTAAGTTCCTTAGATAGCTCGGATAAGTTAGTGATGCTATTTTTGCTGTCACTAACAACATCATTGTTTGTCGAAGGTAGCTCAAAAGCGATCGCTTTACCTTGTGGCGCAGACTCATCGGGTAAATCAAAGTTAGCTATGTCGAATAACTCAACTTCTGGAAAGCTTAATAGTACTTCTAGCTGCTGACTAATGGTAATCTCAGCGTCTTTGCCTTTGAGTACTAATTCCTGCGCTGTTTTGATTTCTGTAATGACAATTTTAGCGAGAGTTAGATAAGTATTTTCCGGATTGGCGATCGCATTTGTCGCCGCTTGACATAAATTACACCATTTTGGCAAATTAAATGCCTCACCGAGCCGGACTAACTGTTGACAACATTGCTGGAGATTTTGCCGCGTTTGGGAGGTTGTCCCTTGTTTAAATAGTTGCAACATTTCCCGCAGTGTTTGCAGCACTTGGGTTTGGAATTCACTCCAGTTTTGTTGTTCTTGCGCCACCACAGGCTTTATTGTCTCCGGTGGCGATGTCAGGAACAATTCACCTGATACACTGCTGTCGTCTTCTTCTCCCTCGGAAAAATCCCGATGCATGAAAATAGCTGTCAGTGTGTTGTCATGATCCGCCACTGCGGCAAGTCGTTCAGTGACAGGAAAACTGTTGTCGCCACTGTTGGCTTTGTCTACAAGTAATTCTAGATGCTGATTCAGCCATTGGAAAACAGGCTCAGTTTCAGACATCAAAGTATTAGCAGTCTCTTCTGATAACCCATAGGGCCCGCTCAAATTTTCTAACAGCGCTTTGAGGGTATCAGCAACACCAAGAAACAAAGACTCTAATTTTTGATCAACCTGAATGGGATTTTCTTTGAGAATTTTGAAACAGTCTTCTAGGCGGTGAGACGTATGCTGGATGCTATTTAGACCAAGCATCGCTGCTCCCCCTTTAATCGAGTGAGCAGCCCGGAAGACTTCGTTGATCATTTCTGGGTCGTTCAGAGTGCCCTGGAGATTCAACAACCCCTGCTCAATCGTATTCAGGTGGTCTCTTGCTTCTTCAATAAAGTAACCCAAAATGCGCTGTTGTTGTTCCGGCAGCATAGTTTTTTCGCCAAGAGTCAAAGGTCAAAGGTCAAAGGGAGCCACTGCGGTCTTGGGGTCTCCCCAAGTAGAGCAAGTGGCGTTCAAAGGTCAAAGGTCAAGGGTCAAGAGTCAATTATTTGGACTTTAAACTATTGACTATTGACTAAATTATCTAGTTTCGAGTGTTTCCACCCGGAAACGTTCTACGGAAGCTATCAAGTTACGAGATACACCCACCAAGTTTTGTAGTGCGCCGGAAACTCGTTGTGCTTCCTGAGAGGTTTCCTGTGCTGTCAGTTCTACAGATTGCATAACGTGAGCCACAGCACGGGAGGTTTCTGTTTGTTCTACGGTATCAGAGGTAATCGAACGCACTAGAATATCAATACGATTTGCTACTTGTATAATATTTTCGAGCGATCGCTTGGCTTCTTCTGCCAATTTAGTGCCTTTAATTACCTGTTGTGTACCTTCTTCCATTGCCGTCATCACAGAGCCTGTTTCGCTCTGGATTTGCATCACAATTTGTTCGATTTCTTTTAAGGACTTGGCAGATTTATCTGCTAGCTGGCGCACTTCATCTGCTACAATCGCAAATCCGCGTCCGGCTTCTCCTGCCCTTGCTGCCTCAATACTGGCATTAAGTGCTAACAAATTGGTTCTAGAGGCAATTTGCGAGATTAAGGCGACAATCTTCGAGATTTCTTGGGAAGATTCTGCTAGCCGCTTGACTTTTCTAGTCGTTTCTGCTACTGTTTCCCGAATTTCCAAAATCCCCGCCACGGTGTTTTCCACTGCTTCCCCACCTTTGAGGGCGATCGTACTAGCATCACGGGCGACAGTTTCGGCTTCCCGCGCCGCTTCTGCTACCCGTTGAATTGAGTCTGTCATCACCTGAACGGAATTCAGTGTTACAGCTAACTCTTCTGCTTGTCGCAAGGCATCGCTAGATAAGGCTCTAGCAAATGTTTCGGAGTTAGTCGCACCTTTTGTTACTTCTTTGGCTGCCACTTTTACCTGCTGGACGATATCCCGCAAGTTTTGAATTGTCAGGTTAAAGGCATCAGCAACGGCTCCTAATACGTCTGCTGTTACCTCAGCTTGGACTGTTAAATCTCCCCTAGCGGCTCCTTCCACATCATCCAACAAGCGAATTACTTGGCGTTGCAGGTTTTCTTTGGCTTCTTCCTGTTCATCGGCTTTACGTTGGGCTTCATTGGTGGTAGTAAAAATCACCCGTGCCATTTCATTAAAGCCAGTGGCTAGCAATCCTAATTCATCTTCGGAATACACCGTGGCTTGAACATTCAGATTACCTTGACGCACAGCATCAAACTGAGCTTGCAAATTTTGGGTAGTGCGCCGAATTTGCTTAATTGTAAAATTACCCATAAAGGCGGCGGTAGCAAAACCAGCCAGCCCAGCTGCTAATGACATTGCCCAGCCTGTATTCCGCACCGATTCCCGTTGTTGGGGTGGAGAAAATGTCGTCGCGCCGAAGCTGACTACAGCTACAACTAGTGCCGAAACAATACCAACGCTACCCGCGATCAGCCATTGTTTCTTTTCTAGGGAAGCATTTTCTAAAGGTGCTAACCAACCTTGCTCGACGCTGACGGTGGGTTCTAACTTCGAGACATCGACTTGGGTAAAGACTGGAACTGGTTCTTGTGAACCAGTAATAGAAAAAAGTTCATCTTCGCGATCGCTATTTTGATCGAGTGCAGCAGGTTCGACACTTGAAGAACGAGAGTTACTGTCGATTTCCAGTGAACCAGAATGCATCGCTATATCGCTGAAGCTAGAGTCTGCATCTGCTAGATCAAACCCAGGAATATTACCCAAATCGTCAAATTCATCAAAGTCATCTAAAAACTCAATATTACTCTTGGAATTGCCTCCATGACGTAGACTGCTTGTATCTTCATCCCGGCTGAAACTTTCCGAGCCAAAGGCAGATTCAAATGCCTCCAAATCGAAATTATCGTCAATATCTAAGTTAGTTGTTTCTAGTTTTACACCCGGTTTAGGAAGATTTTCTTCTTGAGGAAAATTTTTGTTAGCACCAGTAGCTAGCTCTTTTAAGCTATTTTGGTCTTCTAGAGAACCCACCCAATTATCTGGTGTCGATTGAGATAAATTCTCCTGGTGGTTGGAATTTAAATTATTTGTTTTTGTAGGATTATTATCCTGAACAACTGTTTGACGCTTCGCTACAGTTTCTTGTGAAAAACTATTGCTTGGCAAATCCAAATCCACATCACTTGGTGGTTGATATTCTTCCCCCATTAAGAACTCTGTTGGGATTTCCCAACTGTTGCTTGTTGATAAATCAACTTCTGCAAACGAGGAATCGCTATCATCGCTGTCATCTGGAAAATTAGCGACACCTGATGAGGTGGAATTTGTCCCATGATCAAGAAAATGGTTATTCGTCGTCCCTGACTGCTCAATACCATCCTCTGTAATATCTTCTTGCCAGAACGCAGGCAAGTCCAATTCTTCTTGTTCCTCCCAACTATTAGCTGGGGATTCTTTTTGTGTTGCTTGGTGATTCAAATTAAACGGGTTATCGCTAAAAGAATCATCAGCATCCGCGCTGGAATTTAGTTCAAGATTACTGTTGGCAGAAATATTAAAGGGACTGTCCAAGGATGGCTCTTCTATTTCATCTCCCAGTTCTTGATATTCACCAAAAGGTTTATCGTCAAAACTGGATTCCAAATCTTGTGAATTTGGTTGATCGCTGAGCAAGGGATCAGAGATTTCTGGTGAAGATATTTGCTGATGATTATTCTCTATAGTAGCGACTTGATCTGGGAGGGATTGCTGATATTGATTAATACTTTCAAGCCCATGCTTAGCAAAACCAATGATTTCCCGATTCTCAGTTAACTGTAAAACTTTTTGATATTCGGCTTTGGCGACATCATACTGCTGTAAAACATAGTAGATGTGACCCCTTAACAAATGGGAGTTAGGGTCATTTGGTAAATTTTGCACAACTTGGTCAACTAAAGTGGCGGCAACATCATAATTTTGTTGCGCGTAAGCCGTACAAGCCTGCTTATATATCTCAAAGTGATCTTCTATACTTGCTGCCATTTCCACCCTCTCAATTTATCCTGCCCACCTGGCACTCCGCAAAATTGCCATTTGATCGAGTAGTCTTAAACACTGATTGTTTTTCGCATTTAATAACCACTCACCGCGCAGAAAGGGAGCCATAGTATCTGGTACATGATTTGGTAGCATCAGATTCTGTACATCCAGCCAGTCCATGCCACCGATTTCTTCTACCGCTAAGCCCACTATTGTGTCTTGCTCTTCGATAGCAATTACCGGAATTTCTGCTCTATCTGTGTTTAGCGCGGTTGCTTCCCCAAGAAATTGACCCAAATCAGCCACCCAAATTACTCGACCTCGTAAATTTAGAGTACCCAAAAGTAAAGGAGAAGCATTAGGAATGGGAGTGATTCTATCAGGACTCAGTTCCATTACCTCTCGAATCCCAGTTGCAGGTAGTGCAAACTCCTGGTGCGAAGGAATGTAAAACCGCAAATGTAATTCACCTTCAGGACTTTCTACTTGTAATTCAGGACGGAAGTGGTCGTGACTACCACCACTTAAAAAGTCCGGTTTGCTGATCATGTTATTTTCATCCTTATCCTCGCAGCAGTTGTTTGACTGTTCCTACCAACTCCGTTGGTTGAAATGGTTTGGCTATGTAAGCGTCTGCACCCTGTTTCATCCCCCAGTAGCGATCGAATTCTTCACCTTTGGAAGAACACATCACCACGGGGACGTTTTGAGTTTTTGGATCGGATTTTAACCGTCGGCAAACTTCGTAGCCGTTCATCCGGGGCATGACAATATCCAAAACCACCAAATCTGGCGGTGCTATTTGAATTGCTTCCAAAGCTTCTACTCCGTCACTAGCATGAGTGACTTTTAAGCCACTGGCTTTCAGGAGGTCTGTAATCATCTCCCTTTGTGCGATACTGTCTTCCACAATCAGAACTGTACTCATAAATGCCTATCTACCTCCTGATGTAGACGTTCCCATTTGGAACATTCCCTGATTTCCCCGCGAGCATTTAGTGTATAAATTTACTCTATTCCTTCACTAATTTATTAAATAATAAATTTGTACTATTGTACTGGGGCTGGCTGATTCTGTGATAACATTTTTTACCCCATCTTTTATGAAATCAACAAGTCTTGGATGTTTTTTCTCTGATCAGGCAATGCTCTATCTGATATATTTCTCTATGAGCATCAGTAACTCAGTATCTCGCACAGGCTTTGTCAAATAATCTGTAGTCCCGACTATCTTAGCTCTAAGGCGATCAATAAATTTATCTTGCTCGCTCAGCAGAATCATGGGCACTAGCCGAAATGCTGTTGACTGTCGCAGCATGGCACAAATCTCATATCCATCTAATTCTGTCATGGTCATATCACAGAAAATCATATCTGGCTTGAGTTGAAAAACGAGACTGAGAGACTCTAGGGGATTGGTTAAAGTTAACACTTCATATCCTTTTGGTTGCAAAATAGATTCTATAGTCTCACCGATAGTAGTTGCTTGTTGAATACTGACTATCCGTACTCTGCTCTTGACCTCCAAGGGCGAATTTTCTATATATATATCAACATCATCAGTATCTGAATATACTAAATGCAGCCAGCCCTGGAGTACGTAAGGATATATGGCCTTGGCGACTGTGTAAATGTCTCGGTTGAGACAGCGAGCTAGTTGACGCAGGGAGGTTTTACCGTCTGCCCAATGCTTGAGCTTATTAACTGTTTCTACTGGTAAACTCGAGTGGAATTGAACTTCGTCAGAAAGTATTGGCACTTGATTGGGTGACTGGATATGTGGATACATCTGCCGCCAATGTTGCAGTTGCTTGACAATTTTAGTTACTAGGGGAGTAATCTCCCAGGTAGTTAATTGGGGGATAACTGCTGGACCCTGGTGAAAACTAAAACTACCTTCATGCAAACTTAATAAATCAAACAGAGTTTCACATACAAGACCGTACATGATATCACGAGCTACCTTGGGGGTAATCAGATTATGCCCCAGCAGTTCCCAGAGATAGCTATACTCAGCTACATTCACTGAGTCTAGGGAGGTTAGTTGTGTATCGTCAAGCGGCATCTTGACTCGGTAATGTCGTAAATAATCGTCAATTCTCGATAAACTACCATCCCCTTGTTGGCAATAGATAATCTGGCCGTTCAGGAAAAAGATGAACCAATCCTGTTCGGGCTTGCAGTCCAAGGAATGATCATCTCTGTTGACCTGTACACTAGATTTTTGGCTATGGCGAAAGTTATGGGTTTTCACCAACAATTGACCTGTTCGCTGTCCCCACTCAATCAATTGCAGAATACTAGGAATATCAATTTCATTTAAATTTCCTTGCATTTAGCTCAAAGGTACTCCTTGCGATCCTGTTTACGTTCTGAGTTAATTTTGCCCAGTAATGTTTTCATATTTAACTAGCAGCACTACGTAGAATTTGTAATTCCCTATTAGCAAGGGTTTGGAACATTTCTCAAGAGAGGTTGACGGGCGCGATCGCTGTAGTAGATATTTTTTCTATCAAGCTGCACTAGTAGTCCGCCAAGGAAGGCTCTTGAGGAGCCAGCCGCCGTAGCGACCGCGTAGGGGCAAAGAAAGAAAGGGACGACGCAAGTGGTAGATGATTTTAAGTTCAAAGTTCTGACTTTTGTCAACAAAATCAGGTATAGTGTCGCTGACGACACAGAAAAAATGCGTGTTTTTTGTAACACCCTGCTTTAGTCATGGATATGTTGGAAATCCGGACTATCAATACCTCAACAACATCTCCAACAATGGAACACATTAAGCAATGTTCCTTAATTTTTTGTAATACACATTGATAATGCTAGTGATCACACGGTAGCCATCACTATTGCTAACAGCACAAAATATAAAGGCGCGATCCACACTTTCTATATGTAACAAGACATCATATGTCATGTCTATAAATAGTTTTGTTTGTCTTGTTTTCCCTGTTTGTGGTGAAATCAGACAAGCTAACAGCAATATCTAAGATATTACCCAAATCACGGACATCAAGTACACAAAAGGACTAACGGTGTGCTGTATTTAGCAGAAGTACAAAAGCAAAAAGGCAACTTACTCACGACGAATTTACTCAGTAGCAATACCAAAACGGAATTGAAACTCCTGGCTTGTCAGCGAACCGACCAGAATTGGAGTACTGTGCCGGAAGATGTGATTGCTGCTGAAGAAGCAAACAAATTAAATGATGGCGCACTCGTATTGGTGGAACTGACTCCAAATCGCCAGGTGCAGCGGATTCAAGAGGCTGGGCGTCCACTCGTTAATATATTGCAGAATTTTTCTCGGCAGGTGGAAAAATTTAAGCTCAAAGAAGAAGAGATTGATCAATGGAAGCAATCGTTAACCTTTCAGGCGCAAGAATTGAATCGCCGTGAAATGGAAATGGAAGTCCGCTTAGAACAGTTGCAACAAATGGAGGATGATTTTCAACAACTAGAGGCGCAAAAAGAGGAATTTTCAAATTCCCGTGCAGAAATTGAAAAGTTGCAACAAGAAATTGAGCGCAATCGTCAAGAACTGCAAGGAGCTTGGGAGCATTTGCGGGGTGAACAGCGTCGTCTGGAGGAGTTTCAAGCGGATTCCCAACAAGGAAAGGCTTTAGATGAAGAACAAAGTCGAGTGCTCAGTGAGTTACTCTCACGCTTGTCTAGCCAGGTTGCTCCAACAGAAACAGTCCGAGAACACTTGAATTTTGCTTTTGATTTAGTCGAAAGACAGCAAGGTACTTTAAATCAACACTGGGAACAACTAGAGCAGCAAAAAACTGTCGCTGCCGGGAAGCAAGAGGAACTTGAGCTACTCTCGCAAACTTTTAGCGATCGCCAAAATAGTTGGGAACAGGCACAAAATTCTTTATATCAACAAACAGCAGAGTTAAAAGTGACTACGGCAATTCTTGCTAGCAAGCAGGAATATGCTGGCATATTGAAAGTGCAATTACGAAATCAGGAAGATTTATGTCAGCAGATCCAGTCTTTGAGTGGAACATCTGGGGAAGGGATTCTTTGCCAAGTTGATCTGAAAGCTTTAGAAAACATGGCTTTAGAGGAACTGCAAAAAGTCGTGCAAGATTTCCAGGAGAAGCTTGAGATAGATTCTAGCTTTGTTCACGATCAAGAACAAGAACTAAAATATAAGCAAGAAACTATAGAAGAACTACAAAACAAGATTAATCACGCATCTGACCAAGACATAATTAATCTAGAAATGGAACTGGCAGATGAAAAAGACCACTACCAAATGTTAAACCAAAGTTTGGTGGGACAACGGCGTAATTTGCTACAACGGCAGCAGTTACTTAAGCAACACCAATCGGTACTCCTAAAAAAACAAGGACAGACTGTTACCAATGAACCAGAAGATAACACAATTGATTTGAGACCGATTCTGTTACAAAGCGAAAACCAGCGACAACAACAATCTCAAGAGTTGCAAAAGTTGGAACGTGAGATTGAACAGATGCAAGCGGGTATTGAGCTATCCCAAGGGATGATCGAGAATCAAAGCCATGACTTGGAAGAACAGCGCCAAGAACTGAAAACGATGGAGCAAAACTTGCAAAGCTTAAGAACAGCAACTACTGAATGCTGGAGTCGGGTGAATGTCTATCAAGAATCATTACAACCAATTCAAGACTGCTTGGATGGTTTACGCCAGAAGTTGCATGGAATGGTTGAATCCTTAGCTCAAGTTCAACAAATCGGTGATGATCAACTAGAGGCTATTACCCAGATACGCCATACGCTTTTAGGCTTAATATCTCAGCCAGAATTAGTAGCTTAAACAGGATCAGTCTGAAGTATGTAGACACCCTCTGGGTGGCTTGTCGCAGGCTAGGATTTCATACTTCATTCTTAATGTAGATCCAATCACCTTGTACTTGGGCGATCGCACCCCCGGGAAATGGATCGGTTTGTGAACGGTTGGGTGCTGTAATTAAATTAGTTAATTTCTCGATGTGTTCAAAACTGGGCGCATCTGGAAGTATTTGTTGTAGTACTTGACGCATGACACGACGTTGCAATGCTAGGGGTGCTGTTTGTAAGATGCGGCGATTGAGCCTTACGGATGGGGCGCATGGATCTTCCTGGCTCTTGATCGTGGCTTGTTCCCTCAACTTCTGGGCTGCTGTCTCTAAATATTCCACTTCCCCTTGTAGCAGTTCTGCTGTTTGCGCTAAAGCTGATTCGACTTTGGGGTTAAAATTTGCTTGCAGATATGGAATTAACTCTTGGCGAATACGGTTGCGGGCGTATTGTAAATCTTGATTTGTGGAATCTTCCCAAATTGGGAGATGGAAATCATCGCAAAATTGCTTTGTTTGTGTACGGGTAACTTCTAAAAGTGGACGTACTAAGGTAATGTCTAGAGTCAGTGGGCGTTCCCAAGTCAGAGCTTGTAAACCATCAGCCCCGGTTCCGCGAATTAAGTTATATAGGAGAGTTTCTGCGCGATCGCTTGCCGTGTGTCCTGTGACAATACAATGGTAATTATGTTCCTGCGCGATCGCACTTAAAACTTGATACCGCCAATTGCGTGCAGCCGCTTCACTAGTTAATTCCTGGGTTGCAGTTTCTAAATAAAATAATATATCCCAGCTTTTAGCAAGTTGTTCTACATGGATAGCATTAGCTTGGGAATCAGAACGCCAGCGATGATCGCAGTGAGCAATACCTAAATGCCATCCCCATTTGGATTGTAAATCTAAAAGTAATTTTATGAGGCACAAAGAATCTTGTCCACCAGAAACTGCCACTAATAGGCGTTGATGACGCTCAAATAAGCGGCGCGTTCGGATAGTGCGATGTATTTTTGCATGTAGATTAGTCCATCCCATTTTATATTGTGAACCCCAGAATGACGCACATCGTTGTCTATTTTATCTGTGGATTCTGGGTGGAATGGCACTTGAACTTGAGGATTTTATCAACCCCCAAGGTTTGTAGAATATGATATTCTTTCAGAAGGAAGGACTATGTTCGTTATCCCAACACTTATTATCATGCCACTCTCTTTGAGTATATTGACATTCGGAGGCATTATCAATCCAAGGTATTGATGTAGCATGAGGTGATTCTTTGCTGGAATTCAAGAAAGAGAATAGGGAAGAATAAGTAGAGGAGTAGAACAAAGAATAAATGATAATAAAAGTCGAGACTGGAAGACCTATGAACAATGCTGTGCCCAGGACGATGTTGTTGAAAGTCCAAAAAGGTTTACCTGTTTTAGACCGCAGAAATTTCTTCTTAATTTTGGAATTTGACAACACAATATTAACCTGAATAAATATCTACTTATTTTCAATCCGGCAGAGGATAGCTATATTTTATCTACTAAGAAGTGACATTAACCATGAGGATATTACCGTTTAGATTTTTGAAGCTTTGATTATTAGTAGCAAATATGCCATAAACACACAAGATGAAATAAGTTTTTTTGCTGAAATTTTTTCAAAAATCCAGTATATATTTAATCAATATTTTATAAATATTTTCTAGAAATTCATCAGAAGAATCCGGGCGCAAAAAATGCAAAAAAAACCTCCCCGTGGGGAGGCTGAAATAATTGAGCGTAGACAATTTTAGGGCTTACAGGCGAACAACAGCGATCGCTCCTCCTATTGCGGAGAAAATAGCGGAGACAACTGCTGTAGCAAATAACCACCAAGCTGCTGTGGCGGCGGCTTTGCGGGTTTCTTCGGCTTGTCGCTGTGCTTGATGCTTGACTTCTTCTAAACGGCGTTGTGCTTCGTGGTGTAAGCGTTCTGCCCGTTGGAGAACGGTGTTGCGAGCGCCTTCAATTTGGTCGATAATTCGGTTGGCATCTTCTTCGGAGATATCCTCACGGGAACTGATAATCGCCACTAAGGTATCGCGGTTGAAAGAAGATAGGCGATCGCGTAAGGCATCAAATCCTGCTTGCGGATCGTCCAATAATTGGCGGACATCACGCTTAATACTATCATAGTTCAGTTCTGGACGCTCCAAGGAGTTGAGATAGTTGCGGATGCGGGCAAAAACACCATCAATCGTATCTTGGATGCGGCGCTGAATCCCGCGTATTTGCTCGACAAATTGCTCTTGTACCGAGACGATGTTATCGGCAATTCTGGCTGCTTCTTCATCGGTAATATCTTCACGAATTTTCAGCAGCGCGATAATTGTGGAACGGTCAAAATGAGCTAGGCGATCGCTAAAACTTTCCATCCCCACACGCGGATCGTGCAGCAACAGTTGTAAGTCGCGCTTGATACCTTCGGGATTGAGTTCTTCTTTGCCTGTTTGCCGCAAATACTCTTCCAAATAGGCTTGGAAAGTTTCTACTCGTTGCTGGGTTCTGGTAGCAATTCGACGAGGCGCACGGACAAAATTGCGAATCGAATGTTGTACAGAATCAATGATTTCATTGACTTGCTGTTCGCTCAAATCTTGACGTTGTCCCAGTAATTTTACTAGTGTATCTCTGTCTACTTGGGACAAGCGACGGCGTAGAGCTAAGGCTCCTTCCTTGGGGTTTTCAAACAATCTGTTTAAATCTCGCTGAATACCTTCGGGGTTGAGTTCAGCTTGGCCAGTGTTGCGCAAGTAATCGGCGATGGTAGTACTTACAGAGTCGTATTGCTCCTTGGCTTTATCGACTACAGCTTGGGGTGCATGGCGGATACTGTGCCATGAATATTCAACAGTATCAACGATTTGATTGGCTTGTTCTTGGCTAATATCTTGGCGCTGACTCAGTAGTTTTACCAAGGTGTCGCGATCAAAACGAGCTAACCTAGCCCGAAGTGCGATCGCTCCCCCTTGGGGGTCTTCCAGTAGCCGTTTGAGATCGGCACGAATTGCATCGGGGTTGAGTTCGCCTTTGCCGGTATTACGCAGATATGACTCTAAATTCAACCACAGGGTTTCTGCTTGATATTTTGCTTGATCTGCCAACCCTTTAGATTCAATTAAAGCGCGATCGCGTTGTTTTTCTAAATCATCCAGAATCCCGTCTATTTCGTATGGCTGAATATCGTTGCGTTGAAACAGTATTTGCTGCATTTGGTGGCGATCAATCGCCGCTAACCGCCGGGAAAGGGTTTCATAATCTGCATCTGGGTCTGACAACAAAGCTCTAAAATCCCGTTCAATACCTTCAGAAGTCAAATCAGATTTACTGGTAACGAGGAGGTAGCTGGAAACGCGACGTTGCAAGTCTTCTACTATCTCTCGTTCTTCAACAGCAGTCACCGTCACCAACACTTCTTGGCGGACAGTTTCTAAGCGATCTGCAATCCGCTGAATTTGTCCTTGGGTCAGCAGTCCCCGTTGTTGTAAGATGTTGACAAAATCATTGCGCGAAAGCCGATCTAATTCCCGCCGCACTACTCCTGGGTCTGCGGCTGGATCGTAGATGACATCGCGGAATTCTTGACCAATTCTTTCGGGACTGAGTTGCCAAGCGTAAGTGTTATGCAGGTAGTTTTCCACATCAGCCCGAATGGGGCTATAAGGTTGGGAAGCTGCGGGTAAGCCCAGCTTATCAGCTTGTTCCGTGATTTTGTCTTTAGCAGTGGATAAAGATTGCCAAATTTTTTCGACATCCAAATCTGACAAGTCTGTTCTCCCCAAAACAATACCAGTCAAAGCCGAAAGCCCTTGCTGGATTGTACTCTGAATTGGGCCTGGGGCTGCTTTTTGGTCAGCTTCTTTAGAACCACGAGTTTCGGAAATTAACCTTTCCAGCTTGGCGTTGAGTTCATCTGTTTTAGTTTGTCCTGGTGGTACAGATTTCAGGTATTCAACTAACTCCCCTAAACGGTCTTGGGTGGGTGCTTGTTGACTCGCCACCTGCTGCCACAGTTTATATAATGTATCAGCAATGCGCTTCACATCGCGTTTAGAAAGGTCGGTGCGACTGCTGACTAAATCAATAAACTTTTGGCGATCGATATTGCGGAGATCTGGGCTACCTGCGATCGCTTGGAATTGTGGATCTTTGAGTAAATTTTCAAACTCACTGCGGATCTTGGATAGATCCAACTCTGGGGGACGCAACCTGTCTAGGTAATCCTCGACATTTTCCCGAATACTCGTAGGGTCGATTCCGCTTCCTAGTTCCCGGCGCACAGCAGATGCGGCGGCTTCAGCTGTCGCCACAACTTGATTACTGACAGTTTTTGCACCCAATGCAGCAGTCGCTGTCCCCATAATTGCTTGAAAGCCAGAGGTGGCTGTATTCACCACTGAGCCAATTAAGGAACCGACTGTAGTGGAACTTACCCACATCAGGAGTAAAAAATAAGCACCCCAGATTACTAGCCCCAGAGTTGCGCCCAGTCCTGGATCTAACACCAACAGACTGAGTTTTACTGCTAAAAAAGAAGCAATTAATAAGGCAACTGTGACAGTAACTAACGTCCAAATACCTACTGCTGTACCAATTTTGCGAATTGTACCGCCAAAACTTCCCGCTTCTTCATGATCTGAGTCCGAAGGTCTCCCTAGGTAGGAAATCCCCGCCGCCACCGAGAGATTTGTTAAAACTAATTGGAAAGCAAAAGCTAAAATCACACCAGAGATTAAAGCCACAAAAAAGCGGGGCCCAGAAGTGATAACCGATGCTTGTGCTGGTGAGACATTTGGGGAGTCTACTGGAACCTGTGCCACCCACAATAGTGACTTGTAGAGTCCCAGCATAATTTCTGTACTTTGAAACATTGTATTTCCTTTGTCTAAGCTTAAATTTGGGGAAATTAAGAATTACATGAGCATAAATTTTTGTGTCTATGGTCAAACAATCACGTCTGTAGCTTTCAGAATCGTGGAATTTGGGCATTGTCAGCATCTCTCCACAGTTTGAACAGCATATCTAGCGCAGGATAGAAATATTTATTAAATAGTTGGTTAAATTGTTTAATTTATTATTTTTAACAGCGTTAAATAGCTATATTTTTTATCAAAAAATTAAATCTAAAAAAATATGCGATCGCCACTGTATATGAATGGGCGATCGCATCAGCTAGCTAATACGGTCTACTTCACCTTGGCGCGGAAGCGAATGAAACCATAGGAATTAGTAGGTGTACCCGATACCGTCGCTTTTGGGATCGCATTTGCGCCTGAAACTACCTTGACGACAACAGCACCGTTGGTATTAGTCGCCGAACAGGTAGCGCCGCCAGTTCCGCTATTTGCAGAGAAAAATTGACCGCGATCGCCATCTGTATTATCGCTACTCATACGCTGAGTGGGAGTAGTAGGTAAACTCGTAGAACTCCAACCCAAAGCAATGCCTAAATCTGTACCTGTCGCCCCAGTGTCGATAGGAATACCCGTATCGCTATTAAAACTTTGAGTTTGGAAATTTGTATTTGCTGGAATTAAATCACAAATCGTCATATTTTTCGCATCAACAGCACCCTTAGAAAGGAAGTAGACCGTATATTCCAAAACATCACCAGGTTTTACAAAGCCACCATCAATTTTGCCACGTAGATAGGTATTATTCGGATTAGGCCAGTTAGAATCATTATCATCAGGTGCAGTGGGATCAGTAGCATTAGTATTATCTACAAATCCTGTGAGATCCACACCATTAATAGCTGTAATCCGTTTGACTAGCAATAACTTGGGTTTACTATCCAAAATAGTCACTAGATAATCTTCTACTTCTCCACTACCGATGATACCTGTGGGGGTGGAAGTAGTTACATTTCCATTACTTATCCGGAAACGAGCATAAGTATTACCTGGTGTCGTGCCACCTGGTACTGTCCAAGTCAGAGTTTTATTACTATTATTAGTAACATCAGCGATCGCTTGAGATACACCTTCACCAGCTTCAAAAACACCGTTTTTGTTAAAGTCAATCCAACCTACTAAAGTTGCAGCAGTACCTATATTATTGGTAACATTAACTGTAGCGCTATAGTTGCCACTTGTGGTTAAGGTATTAGTTAAGGTAACGCCATCTTCATCATCCGGTGTACCTGTATTATCATCAGCATTTGCTGTAATATTTTGTAATGTACCGTTATCTGCATCAGGAACATTAGCCCCTAGCTTGAGGTTTGTGTTAATTATATGAGCCGGACCACCACGGGAATTAATAGTATTGTAGTTCGTTGAATTATTGCCTGCTGTCCCTGTATCAGGTGCATCACCATAGTCATAGGTTGTAGATGCTCCAGCGATCGTGAGAACATAGTCTTCTACTTCACCATTTCTACCACCACCGATAAAATCACTGGTACTAAGTGGGTCATTGTTAATCCGAAACCGAGCATAGGTATTACCTGCCACTAAACCCTTTGAACCTAAACCTGTCCAAGTAAGAGTGGTGGTGTTATTAAAATTATTGGCTATAGTCTGAATAACACCTTCCGATGCTTCAAAAGTACCATTGCGATTAAAGTCTATCCAGCCACCTAAATAAGCAGAAGCAGCAACATTATTACGAACTCGTAGGGTAACACTATAAGTAGTATCAGTAGTAGATAAAAGATTAAAACCAGTTACACCATCTTCATCATCTGTGTTATTAATATCATCACCATGAGCATCAGCACCAGGAAAACCGTCTATTTCCGCATCTGCTGCTATTGTTCCTAAATAAATATTGGCACTGGTAAGATGACTAGCAGGTGTGCCACCAACAGTAATATCTTTGTTTGTACCATAAGTATCAGGTGCATCACCAAAGTCATTGCTATCTACATCACCAATAATGGCTGGAATATTACCTATAGCAAATTTACCATAAACGAAGGTATCAAGGTATCTCAGATCGCCCCAACTACTGCCGTTACTACCTTGTGAACCACCAGATGAAGTACTCCCCCAGGTATGACGACCATCAATAACTCCATTGGGGAGGGTAGTTGTTCCTGATGCACCGAGAATAGTTTTGTCATCCCAATAGACTTCGGTAGAAGCAGTACCAATTGAGGATGTAGCTTCCCGAATAGTTAAGCCAGTACCAGGTCCACTGGTTTCTACATCTCCAGCAATAAAGTGGTATTCACCAATAATTGCTTTAACTTGGGCATCGTACTTTCCTACACCTAAAACGTTACCAGCATTGTCTTTACCATCCCACTCGGCGCTGACATTGCCAATAGCATCGGTGTCTCCTCTTAACTGAACATCTCCTGCTCCAAAAATTCCATCTTTATTGGTGTCAACAATAATTTGATAAGTACCAGGGAGGCTAGAGGTAAATTTAAAGTAGCCTTTATCTTGGGTATTAATTGTTAAACCAGGGGTAAAGGTATTATCTTCTCCGTCACTATCTTCAAATCTTAAATTGCTAATTGAAGGACCTGCGGTTGATCTGACAAAGGTTTGATCTGGGTAACTCAGATATTGTCGGTATTGGGGATCAACTCTGTTCCCAGTAATAGGAACACTCAAGCCTCGAACATTAACGCCGGCTGCATTGGGTGAGTGAACACCTCCATTATTTGCCACCAATTCATAAACATATCCAGCAAAATTATTTAAGTCTAATTTCCAAACAAAGTTTGTACCCGGAGTACCACCAGGTACAACGACATAAAAATCTTGGTTGGTAGATTCAGTTTGGGCAAAAGATTTAGCATTAAAAGCCCAAACGTAAGACCAAACTCGTCCTTGGGCTATTTGGGGATCTGCGACAGCTGGTATTTTTGCACTTGGGCTAGTGGGGTTAGTGACTGAGATATCAAATTGACGAAAAACTGTATTATTATCAGTTGATGAAGCGGCATTATTGGTCAGGTTCTGTAAACGGATTTCATAAACTCCAGGTCCTGATGTGGCAGGAACTTTAATAACGCTGCCATCAGCAGAAAAATTACCGGGTGGCACGGCGGGGGTTGTTGTGTCCATGTCCGCCTTAGTTAACCTATTATAGGCATAACAATCACTATTATTGGCAGTATCTGTACCTGTACCAAAAGTCCCTTGACCTCTGAAGTTAGTATTAGTATTGGTTGCTGTTCCAGCTTGACCAAAAACTAATGCCCCAGAAGCAGGGGGATAAGTGGAATAAGCTCCATTAAAATTGAATGCATTACTGTCTGGTACAGGTTGAGAACCGACATAGTAAACATCTACTTCCCAGTCATCAGTCCAAGCATTTCCACAAGCACTGATATTGATAATTTCATTGCTATCTTTAATATCTACATAAATTGGACGTTTTAATGCACCAATATTAGTAGTTGAACCACCTGCATCATTATAGTTAGCATCATATTCAAATAAAGCTTGTCTGCTTTGACCAGCAGGACTTGGACCTAATGTGTAACTTCCTTCCGATCGCACAAGTTGTATCCAACCAGTGATTCCTGTAAATTGAATCGTAAATATAAATGTTAATAATGTGGTAATTAAGAAGCGAGTTAAGCGATCGCTATTTAATTTTTTGATTATTTTTTGTATAAATGTAAACATAGTTATATACCTAGTGGCTAGTATTTATGGAAAGTTTATATACTGTTCCACAGGACGAATTAATGCCGGATAGGCTGGCTCAGATGTTCCATACTGGGGATGAATAGCGATCGCACTTATGCGTTCTCCAGCCTTTAGGTTTCCCAATTTTACAGAGAATCTACCATCGCTATTAGTATTTACTGTGGCGATCGCTTGATTCAATGTGCCCATATTCCCATTCTTTTCACTGACTGTATAAATTTCGACTACTGAACCAGTAGCCGCAAAACCATCCAGCGTCACCGATCCATCTTGTAAGATAAAGAATTCCCGACTGAGAAAGCTTGGCGCATCAATCCCAAAATTACCCGCCTGACGATGACGCTGATAGCTGTCATGTACTGGGTTAGCGCCATCCCCTTGCTGGTAGTCACGAACACCAACATTTTGCTGACTTACTAGGTCAATACTTAGTCCTTGTAACTTAGCAAATTGGTTATTTTGAATCCGGTTACCTTGGCTTTGGGGGTAAGCGGCGATTGTTACCCCAGTGCCTGGTTGCTCGGTGATTTTGTTATTCACCACTTCATGTCCTTTCCCCATCAGGTAAATTGCTGCGCGATGGAACTGTTGACCGTTATTACTGATGGTATTATTGAGAATTTTTACTGAACCTTCAGGTTTAAATAAATACAACCCACTGCCAGCATTAAATTGAATTAAGTTGTCTGTAATCTTTGTGTTGTTAATTATACCTTCAAGGCGAATTGCATCGGGCATCCCCGCCAAGCCATTATGAGTAATAATGTTTTCCTTGACTTGTAAATTTTCTGCCCGGATTGAGGTAATAATGCCGCTACCATCATGATGGGCAATGCGATTATTTTGAATGGTTGTCCCAACACTATTAAAAACAGATACCCCAAAAGCCGAAGTTTTGGAGGGTAAACTGGCATCCGGTGGTATCCCCAGCCAGTTATTTTCAATAAATACATCTTTCGGCGGTGTGGAGAAGTGAGTTTTACCTTCTTTCATCTCGACAACTTCCGAAAGTGGTGCAATAAAAATATCTGCGGGGGGGAGACTCGCAGTAGCGCCATGATGAGCATTAAATCCATATATACTTAAGCCGCGAATGATGACACCATCAGCGACAACCGTAAAACCACGGATGATATCTGCATTACTATTAGACGTAATTGACACAACTGGTGATTTCGCCTGATCATATCCAGGTTGTGTAGTACCATCCACTAGCAAACCTGGACTAGCTAGGGGTGGTAACAATTCCTGAAGAGCGATCGCTCTTTCTTGAGGTGGTAAATTAAACTCAATGCGGGACTGTGCATTACTACCAAGGGTTTGCACCTGAGTTTTTTCGCGATCGCTCAACTGCTCAATTGGCAATGTACCATTAACAAGAGCGATCGCTTCTCGCAACGTTACTACATCATCAGCTTGTATCGCCCCATCTTGATTACTGTTCACCACTACTCTGATGGAGGTTTGTGGAGGCTGACTCATAGCTACTTCTGGTAATGCCAAAAGTAACAAGCAAACAGCTTTACTGAGGACAGACACATCAAAATTGATTAATCCAAGAAAAACTTTCATATTCTTAACTTCTCAGGTTCTCCTGTTTTATCAACCACTGGTTGCACCACAGATTCTTGTTGCTGGGGAGGCGCAATTTTCTGCTGTCCAAAACCATCAAATAATTCGTTGAGTTTGAGTGTTATACCCAAATAAGCGCCACCAGCAGAACGTGTACCAGAGAAATCGCGGTCATCGACTCGACCAAACACATATCCCGCCGCCATGCGCAGATTAGGGCTAAGGTAATAACCAGCTTCAATCACAAATCCTGTTTCGGTATAAGTAGATTGATTAATTACCCGCGCCTCACCTACCAAATCCATGCTGTATCCTAGGCGATAGGTAGCCCGAAATTGTGCCAAATTTACCGTACTCGTACCGACTAAATCGCTAGCTAGGTAAGAGGTACTTTGACGCAGGGCATATTTGCCATAAAATTCCCATTGCCAGTTAGGTGCATAGATAGCTTCTAAGGCAAAGGTATGGTCATTGGAACCTGAACCGCTACCTAAGAGGATAGTATCAGGGATGGTTGAGGGATTTTGGCGATATTCATAACGCAAGAGGGCGTTAAACTTATCGTCATTGGGGTCACGGTAAGCTAAACCCACCTTCAAGTTGACCGTATCTCCTAATCCTGTCAGCCTTTGATTAGAAGAATTTGCCTGTTGATAACGTATCAAAGCTGTGAGAGACGGAGAAATTTTCCCCGTAGCCGCTGCTGAGATGACGGTATTAGAACCACCAGAGGAACTACGATGTTCGTAGCGGGCGCTGGCTTGAAAATCAGGGTTATCACTGTATTCTAAGCCAACGCTGTAACTATCGCCACCATCAAATCCAATCGAAGCAGCGCTTTGACCAGGGGCGAAGGGTTGGGCAAATTGCTGACCTGCGCCAGTGCGTTGGAAGAAGCTACCAAATACGTGTTCGTAAGCCAGATTTAACCGCAAACCAGGAGCAATAGACCAGCGATTATTTAACCCGATCGCGCCTTGGGTAGTTAGTTCATTAGCACCACCTAAAATTGAGTAACGACCAGTGATAGTGGTATCTGTACCGAGTTTGTGTTCACCGTTGACACTTAAACTGGTGATGGAGTTACCAGAAAGTTGACCACCACTGTAAAACTGTTGCGCCAGACTAACATTAATCCCAGGAATCACAGCCCAATTCAAACCGAGAATGGTACGGTCTGGATAAACAGCATCTTTGGAGGAAGATAAAGTGACCTCATTTTGCGCTTGGAAAGTCAGGTTAGTTGCTAAGGGGATAGAAAGACGCGATCGCAGTTGGTCAGAATTACTTCGGAGATTATTTGTAGCTATCCTATCTTCTCTGTTGCGATGAATCCAATCAACATCAACAGTGACGCTACCAAATTTTTGCTGAATTCCAGCGGAAATTGTCGTTAAGGAGTTATCAACCTTACTACCAGGGACAGCTTGAGAACGAGGTGAAAATAGTTCTTCAAAGGTATCTAAAGGTTGGGGTGCAATGCCAAAATTATCTTCGTGGTCATATTGCAATCGGACATTTGTAGTTTGGGAAACTCGACCTGTAACCTGTGCGCCATAGCGAGTTTGACCGGGGACAAAGCTGATAGTGGCATTATTGGCAAAACCAGTATCTGCAAAACGATAATAAGCACGACCTTGGATACCTGGTAAAATCTGCCCTTGGGCTTCTACGCGATAAGCTGCACCAGTAACTTTACCCATCACATCAGAGTCATTGCTGGAATGGGCATATTCGGCGATGACTTTACCCTCTTGACCCAGAGTAATTATGGCATCAGCGCCGTAAAGTTCAAACCCACGCACCCCTTGATTTTCTTTAATGTAGGTTGCGCCGATCCAACTTTCACTATTAAAGTTGCGAGAAAAGTTATATTGCAGACGCGCCGCATAGATATTGCTGTCAGAGTCCTTGCTATCATATTGATAGGTAACAACAATCCGCCGGACTAAAACTTGACCATATTGATCAACATCTGTGCGGAGAATCGGTTGACGAAATAATAAAGTCCCGCGATCGTAGTCGATTTCGTAGTCTGAACCTCTGTTTAACTGCTTGCGTTCCAAGACAGTACCAGGACGATTCAGTTCTTCTAATTCTAGAAAGACATTTTCGCTACCTGAAAGCAAGATGCGGCGAGACAGGAAATAATAGCCGCTAGTACCGTCAGGCGCAATGGTATCACGTTGGAAACCTTCGAGATTGTTGCCGTAGAACCCTGTAAATTGGAAATTTCCTAAATTGTAGTTGGCTTTAAAACCGTGAAGTTGACGGGTAATTGCAGTGAATTGCTGTGACGAACGGGCAAATTCCTCAGTATTGTAGTCACCCCACATCACATAATCGGGGGTAGCACCGGGAATACCAGGGGAACGTTCTAAACGGACAAATACACTATCAATTGAAGGAGTGACAACATCAACTGTAGAACTATCGCCATAAACAGGATAGTTTTGCTCACTGAATTGGTTACTGCGAAACAGGCGATTATCGCAGTTGCAGTCTTCGTTGAGAGTCCGAGAACTATTGTATGCACCAGTAAACAACCAATCACCGATCGCACCTGTTGCAAATACCGCCGAGTGAAAATCTAACTGTGTTCTATGATCTTTGTCAGGGTTGAGAAAATCACGGAAACTCCCATAATAATTTGTCCCTCTAGCCCCTAAACGCAAATCCACCACCCCAGTCAAAATACTCGGACGCAGGGCGGTTTCAAATTGCACAGGAGTAAAGGCTTCTAACTCATTAGCATTGGCTTTAATTGTGACTGTTTGGGCATTTAAAGTGGATTTCAGCTTGGCTGTAAATTCCCCTTCCTTCACCTCTACCTGAAATCCCGGTTGATCCGGTTTAAAATCTGCCCCGATAAACTCCCCAGCACTGGCTGCTAAAGTGACAACAGTATCCCATTTAGAACGGTTGTTATTCGCATCCAACAACTGTCCTTTGATTGTGGCTGTAGAACGCCCATCTGCGGGAATCCGCGCCTCCACAGTCTCTAATTTCATCTGCGTGGGTGCGCCACGAACTACCACTCGCCTGCTCACGAGGGGTGCAGTTGAGCCGACTATTTGGGCAGTAATGGTATTTTCCCCTTCTTTTAAGGAAACCCCATACCATGTTTGCGTGACTAATTTGGTTGTCGCATCTGTAGCTGTACGTCCAATCTGCGAAGTATCTGCCAGCTGTCCATTCACACGTAATTCTACGGTGGCTCCCTGAGTAAATTCCAGAATTACCGTAGTCGCTGCCACATCAACTATTTCATCGGGTGTGGGAGTGAGAATTTTTACTCCTGTGGCAATATCTGGTGTTGGTGTCCCATTGGCGATTGTTTGTAAGCCTCTAGGCAACTTAATATCAGATGTTGCTTGAAAAGGTTGGATACCCCTAGTAATCTCAAGTTCAGTTGCAGACTCGTCAAGATTGACGGGGAAACCCTCGGACATGGAGATGCGGGGATTTGGGAAGAATAAATCACGATCCGAACTGAGTTCAGGACTCTCTGACGCAAAGACGGGGGGATCTGGGAATAATAAATCATGATCCGAACTTGAGATAACAGATTGCTGTTCGTTACTTACAGATGCTACTTGTTGTAAGCCTCTAGGTAATTGGATATTATCTGCTGGTTGAAAAGGTTGTATCCCAGCAGTAATATCAGGTTCACTTGCAGATTGATCGTTAGTACTGACAGGGAAAGAGGCGGAAGCAAAAACTTGGGGAGTGGGGAATAATAAGTGATTCTCTAAATTTGATGTACCAGATGCGATTTTTTGCAAACCCTTAGGCAATGGAGTATCATCTGCTGGTTGAAAAGTTTGTATCCCAACTGATTCCGTCTCGGATGTAGTCGATTCTAATTGCTGATCGAGAACAACTCCCCGTGTCATACCTAACTGTTGCGGAGAGTTTTCGTCAGTAAAGTTCTGTTGTTCTTGGATAACCGCAGTATTTTCAGCCTGAGCTATGACAGGATACAAAACCAAACTTACAGCCCCAGCTACAGCCCCGATTAATTTCAAATTGATAGTATTGGCATGGTGCAGTCTGGTTTTCATTTCTTCACCTCTGAGTTAAAGGTGGGAGTGACTGCAAAGTTCATGCGTACCATACCACCAGGTTCTAAACGCACCAAACGAGATTGGCTATTGCGTTCGCGGAAGCGGACGTTTGGTGCGAGGGTATAACCAGGAAGACTACTCAAGTCGAGAACACCTGTGTGACTTCCTGGTAAGACGTTAGCTAGGGAGAACAAACCATTTGGATCTGTGGTGATGCGGTTACCGTCTTCCATGAAAATCACCGCATTAGGTACACCAGGTTCACCAGGTTGTTGTTCACCATCAAAGTTTTTATCTACGAAAACGCGACCGATAATAGTACCGCAGTCAGATACTATTCCCGGTCGAATTTTTAACTGATGAGTAGCTGGCCCATCTTTAACAGCGAAATCGTTGTCAGTCCGTTGGGCGTTGACAATTGCAGAATTGCGACCCGAACCACGCACAGCATCAGGAGTCAGTTGGGCAGCATAGGCAATATTGATGATACTTCCAGGTGCGATCGCCTCTGTAGTCCGTAATATAATTTCTGAACCACTAGTTTCGGCGGTAAAGTTGACTGCTTGACCACCAGCCTCACCCCGCACAGATTTAGGTAAAAATTTGAAACCTAAAGGTAAAGTATCATTAACTACTAAATTATCTAAAGCAGTATCAGCAATATTTTTCAGAGATAGGCGATAGATCACCGTATCTCCAGGTTCCGCCGTAGCGCGATCGGCTGTTTTGATAATCTGCACTTGTTGTGTTTGACACAACCCTAAATCCAATTTTAGAGGTAATAAATCTAGCCCGATCCGTTCCGCATCCGATACTAAAACGGTGTTACTTAGTTGGGTTGTACCTTGCAGGCTAATTGGTAAGCCATCTATAGAAGTAGCGCTATACTGAACAATCTGGTTACTTCCTTCACCACTAATATTGACAATTGTTAACTTAATGCGTCTTTGCGTATAAATAGAATTGGCAGGCGGATTGACTACCAAAATATAAGTTTTACCTTGAGCAGTTTGTCCCTTATCTTGATCAAATAAGAAGTTGTAGTATCCCTCAGTTGCATTTGTCAGCAAAAATGGGTTACTATTTTCTGAATTTGGGTTGATACCTTTGGGAATATTATTATTGGGAATATCCGGGACTTCTGTCCGTGTTAGAGATACTAATTGTCCTAGTTCTGTACCCAGCGGATCGTTAGGATTTGGCTCGTACAAAGCCACAGAAAAGCCTTGATAATCAGGTAAAATTTGCCCACCACAACCGAGAATCCGCCCCAAAGGGTCAATTAAAGGTTTAGAATTAGCTTGATTTAGACCAGAACTACCTTGAAATGTATATTGACTAGTTGGATCTGTATAAGTATATGTAGCTTGGTTAGTGATTGCTGTAGGCGCAATCCCATTATTAAGTTGAGCAAAAACAGGTATTGGACTCTGTAAAAAACTTCCGACTAAAATGGTTGTCGCAAACCGCTTAAACCAGCCACCATCAGAAATCTGATGTTGCAAACTTTGACGGCGCACTGAATTTTTCTCCTGTTGTCAGTTGTTAGTTGTCAGTTGTCATTGGTCAGTTGTCATTGGTCATTATTTATTTCCCCGCGTCACCGCGTCTGGTTGTCTTCCGGTTGGTGAGTTTCGGCTACGCTCAACTACCGTGAAGTCGAACCACATCCCCTAGTCCCTAGCTATCGCACTTGAACTTGATAAGTCCCCTTAACAGTCTCTTTAGCCGCAACAGATGAGCCGAATTTCCAGCGGATATGAGTGTAAGCGGTTGCTGGTGCTGGACGAGTTTCTTCTTTACCATTGGGAAGGGTGACTTTGATTGTCGGATTTTCGACAAAGCTACGTCCGCTATCAATGCTGTAGGTAATCTTTGCGCCTTGTTTATCGTTGACGGTAGCAGATTTCAGTACATACACCATTCCCTGGGGAATTGCTTGATTGATGGTGAGGTTCTTGACGGCTTTATCGCCATTATTACCACCAGTGACTGTATAACGCAGCACATCTCCTCGCTGCACTGTTACTTGACCTTGCAAAGCTTGCCATGTAACTGTTTGTTTACCTTGGTTATCTTGTTGCACTACTTTCTTTTCTGCTTCTAAGCGCAACTGTACTGGCCCTTTTTTGGCGCTTTGGGCGATCGCACTACTGGACTGCCACGCAGATGTTAATATTGGTGTCTGTGTAATAAATGGTGCTAATGCAACGATCGCAACTGCGCCAATACTAGCAAGAGAAAAACCTTTCATGGATAATACCTTCTTTAAATTTCAAAAATTCTGATTTCAACGTATCTGTGTAGGTTGGGTTGATGTAAAGAAACCCAATATTATGGGTGTTTTGTTGGGTTGTGCTGTCGCTTAACCCAACCTACAATTTCCTACTAGTTCACCTTCCGTTTGAAAGTAAAAGTTCTTTGTACACCTGGAGCAATCTGTACACCGATAGTATTCACATACTTAGTGACATCAGTAGCCTGTGTTGTACCACTTTGCTCAGAAGGAGTATAAGTAATTGTTGCACCAGTACCAGAATCTACAGCAGAACCCATAACGTGACTGGTATCAATAATGCTGTTGCTATCCTGATCTAAAGCCCAATTACTGTTAGCGCCTAAAGTACCATCTTCAGTAATTACCAAATTGTTGACATTGAGAAGAACATTATTAGCTCCATTTGTATTATCTTCCGCAGCAATATTCTTGTAACGGATGAGATACTCAATAATTTCTCCAGGTAAAGGAGTTCTTGGTGTTGCAGTTCCAGTACCAACTACTGGTGTAGTTTCAAAATCACTTTGAGCTGCTCTTGCTCCTGTTAAGACATTTCCACTAGCATCTAAAATCCGAGAAAGTTTCACCAGTTTCAAGAAACCTGTGTACACTCGGTCAATAGTAATGTTGCTGGTAGTGCCACCAATAGTAGCGGTAATAGGTACAGGATAACCTTTACCTGTGTCTGTAGAGAGTGCAGTATTTGCTGGCAAGTCAACGCTGACATTATAGTTAGTTGGTGTATTAGCAGCAACGTTAGGAATAGAAATTGCTGTACCATTTGTGAGACTAAACGATGTACCATCGTAAGTATAGGTAGCTGTTTGAGCAGCATAAGTAATAGTTACTGTAGTACTAGCAGGTAAATCTCCTGCTGTTGCTGGTGGTGTAGGTACTAAAGTCACTGTACCTGCATTACTACCACCGTTAATAAAGGTGTTGGTAAATGTAACCGCAGATGGATCAATCTTTGTACCTGGTGCTGTATTTGCCGGAACCGTAGAAGACTTGTTAGTGAAGTCCGTATTATTATCATTGGTAGGCCCTAAAGCTCCTGGTTGACCATTGGGGCCATTGAGAAGGCTTGATGTATTAATTGTGAAAACATTAGCTTCACCAAGAGGCCCAGTACCATCGTTACCATTGTTAGTGGTTTCTGAACCTGTCTCTGGATTAGTTGGTGTATCAATATAACCATCCTCAACAGACCCAGCGGGTATAGTATCAGGAACACCATCACCATTGCTATCAGTTCCCGGAAAGCTTGACGTACCAGGATCGTAGTTGCTGGGGTTGTTGTCACCTGATTCATCATATACTGGCTGGTCATTACCAACTGTGCTACCAAATACTTGAGCTATGTTGGCAATAGTTAAAGGTGCTGTAGCTGTTGATTTAACTTTAACTTTTATAGAAAAGCCAGTAATATCTGTTCCATCAGCTGGAAGAGAAGTAATAGCATCTTTGTTGATGAAACCTACGCGAGTGACGTTTGCTACTGTATCACCACTTTGTAAAGCTCCACTATTAAAGCGTTTCCATGTGGCTGCATTAGCATCTATAGTTCCTACAGCACTGGTAGTATAAACAGGTTCCCAATTTGCATTAGGTGGTGTCGGTGCTGTACTTAAGTCTAATTCTGTACCTGCGGGAATAGCATCAGAAACCAAAATACGAGTTTCCGATCCAGTATTTAAAGTAATTGCACTACCCTTTAACGCAGAAGGTGTAATATTTGTACCTGTTATAGTATTGTTATCAACCTTCAAGCTTAATCCGTAGGTAATAGTGTCATCTGTGATAATACTTTGGGTACTATTGTTGTTATAGGCAGTTTGAGTTTTCTTTAAGATGGCCAAAGCGTAATCTTTACTACCAACAGTCGCAGTACTATTTGCGGATGCTTCTTTCTCTCCTCCTACTGGCGAGCCATTCACATCCGTAGGATCAGAATCTGCTAAGTCTTCTGTGTAGAGTTCTTGATTAGCAGTGGAAATACTTAATGGTTGGTTTTGATCGCTAGGAGTCGAGGGTGTATTACCTAATGTTACCTTAATAGTTGTACCAGGTGTTGCCGCCGCATTAACTGTTACGGGTACACGCACTAATACAGTTCCAGTTTTGACTGAAGTGGAACCTATATTAGTAGCTGGATTGTAAACTGGAATTGTCGATGTTAAGGCATTCGGATTAGTAACATTAATCCAAGTTACACCACCATCTATACTATATTGTACTGTGCCTACGGTACCAGCACCCGATACCGATTCTGTCAGGGTTACAGCACTAGGAATGCGGATTTGAGTCGGATCGTTACCAATGTTAGTAACACTAAAGTTATAGGTTAATACGTCACCTACTTGGACTGTACCATTTGTACTGTCACTGATAGCTCCAGCCGTAGCAGCAATACCCGTAACTTCCGCCACTGTTACGGTAACTGTGTTGGATGTAGAATCTATGGTTACACCTGGATTATTAGGATCTTCGTAAGTAGCAGTCGCGGTGTTACTGATTGACTGTCCCGCAGCGGTTCCTTCCGCTAATACAGGCGCAACAAACTGGAAAACGCCATTGGTTAATAATGCTGTTGCTACGACAGAACGGTAGAACCTGGATGACTGTTTGATAAATTTCTGTTTTTTTGGCATGATGGAAGTGTATATATTCAATCGAAATTCATCCTGCGGTGACACGCAGGATTTCTCTTAACAATTCATTGAGAACTTGCCCAGTTAAAATAACCCAAAGCTAAAAGCTTTAGGTATGGATATTTGAGGGATTAACTATTGATTGACCTCAAATATTATGCAAGCAGATATGCACAGATATTTTCCAGCCGTCATAGGTGCTTTGTTTTGGTACATCAACAATTGCACTCATGAATCACGGGAAATATTTGTATACGATGTTTGCTGATAAAAAAAATATACATTTCATCCCCTAAAAAATCTTCCGTAAAAATAATGATCTTTTTGATGGTCAATTAATAGAAATAAGCAGGAGTACAATATTATTTTTTATTCATAGTAATTTTATATGTAAATAGATAAATCCTCTAAAAATGCCAGTTTAAAACTTAAAAATGAGGAAAATGTGAGTATCTTTAAAATCGGCAATGCTCAAAGCTACTGGCTTTCAGGAATCGGTCTAAAGCAGTAGCTCGCCGATATATTATTTCCAAAATAAAATAGAAATTTTATATATGAAGCCTATAATATCAAGTTTAAAACTTAAAAATGAGGAGAATCTGAGGAACCTCAAGATCATTCGTGATTAATTTGGGCTTCTATTGGGAACTTTACAGGTTCTTTTGTTAAAGGTTGGTGTACTTTCCATAACGGAATTATAAAGCGGATAATTACGAAGCTTTCACTACTAATATCTAAAAATACATCGGTAGTAACGTAGCATCGCCATATTCTGACTTTAAATCGATATTTAACAGTATTTAAGCGAATTTATATTACTTTTTAGAGTAAATATTTGTAGTTAGATATATTACTTTAAACTTATGATCAGAGAAAGGGGGGTTATAGCCATCTTGACAAGAGAACATAAATACAAGTCATGACAGGAAGAGAATTTGAACAATAGGAATTACGAATTATTCAAAGCGATCGCACAGAACTCTCAACAAAGATCCCCGACTTCTTAAAAAAGTCGGGGATCTGAAGCTAACTGATTTTCACAAATTTTGACTGTTGACAAATCAAATTGGCAAGCGATTAATATCTTTATTGTGTCCAATAACCACCATCGCCGTACCACGCTCTAAACGCTTAGTGGGTTCAGGATTAATCAGAAATTTACCATCATGACTGACAGCCAGCAAATTCAACCCATAGCGATTACGCAGTTGGAGTTCGGTGATAGTTTTACCATGAAAATCGTCAGGGACAATCAACTCGACAATACTGTTATCTGGATCGAGGTCAAATCGCTCGATGATTGATGGTTTGGTGAGTGTGCGTGCTAAAGCACAACCTGCTTCGTATTCTGGAAACACAACATGATCTGCTCCCACTCGTTTTAATAGCTTTTGGTGAACTTCGCTAGAAGCTTTAGCCACTACATGGGGGACACCCCCCTCTTTCACATTTAAAGTAGTAATGATACTCTCTTGAATATAGTTGCCGATGGCGACGATCACTGTATCAAATTCAAAAATTCCTGCTTCTTTGAGTGCAGCAGATTCTGTGGAATCTAACTGTAAAGCATGACCTACTATACGCTCTGTCAATGCTTCAGATACTCGCTTTTCATCAATATCTGTTGCTAGTACCTCATAACCTAATCTATGCAGTGTAGAACATACAGAGCGACCAAATCGACCTAAACCAATCACTGCAAATTGGTGATTATTTTTGCCTAAACTGCGAAAAAAGCTTAATGCTGACAGATTCACAAGTTTTATCCTTAAATAGCGCTCCCTGGATTTAGGGCAAAAAATTACACTGATTTTATGCAAAAATATATTTGCCTATCAGTGTAAATTTTATCATTAGCTGGAAAATAGGAGCTAGGGGCTAGAGGCTAGAGAACAGAGATTTTCATACTTCATACTTCATACTTCATACTTCAGTTGACTTTAGCCGACTAACAAGTTTTCTTCGGGGTAGTGAATTCGGGTAGGGCGTGGGTCTCCGAGGATAGCAGACATCAAAAGGAGAATTCCCACCCGTCCAATATACATTGTGAGAATTAATATTAACTTGGCAGCTGTGGAGACAGTTCCGGTAATACCAGTTGAAAGACCGACTGTGGCAAAGGCTGATACTACTTCAAACAAAATTTGGATAAAATCTAATTCGGGATCTGTTAGGGCAATTAAAATTGTAGACCCAATCACGGTAGCTACAGAACCAACTAACACACCAACAGCTTTCAAAATGAGATTGATGGCTATTTTCCGTTCATATAACAAGACTTCTTCTTTACCTTGGAGAATTGATTGAGTGCAACTGGTGAGAACTCGCAATGTTGTAGTTTTCATCCCGCCACCTGTACCACCTGGACTAGCGCCAATAAACATCAGTGCAATGGTGATAAACAAACCTGCGGTGGTCATTTTACCAATATCAATGGTGTTAAATCCAGCAGTTCTCGGGGTAACAGATTGAAACCAAGCTGATAAAAACTGATCGCGTAAATTCATCCCTCCAAAGGTTTGTGGGTTTCTTGATTCGATAGATAAAAAGGCAATTGTCCCTATAAATAAAAGTATTAAGGTTGTGCTAGTTGCAACTTTAAAATCTAGCGAAAATACTTGGCGGGCTGTTTTTTTAAGAACGCGATCGCGTAACCAGAGGTACATTTCTAAAATTACCTGATAACCAATACCCCCAAAAATAATTAATGTGGTGACTGTGAAGACTACAAGCGCAGATGATTGATAGCCAATTAAATTATCCTTGAATAGGCTAAAACCTGCATTATTCCACGCATTGATACTATGAAAAATTGCCAACCATAGCCCTTGACTCCAACCATGATCGGGTACAAAAGCTGGTAAAAGTAAAAACACGCCAGTAATTTCAAAAATTAGGGTAGTGGCAATAATCGAGCGAATCACCTGGGTGCTACCACTCATCCCCGGTCGGTCTAAAGCTTGTTGAATGGCGATTTTGTCTCGCATGTCAAACTTGCGCCCAATGAGCAAAATCAAAAAGGTGGTCGTGGTCATGTAGCCCAAACCGCCAATTTGCGCTAATAGGGCAATAAAAAACTGACCCCAAAAGGAAAAATAAGTGCCAGGATCAACTACCGATAAACCAGTCACACAAACTGCGGATGTTGAGGTGAACAACGCCACAATCGGATCATTCCAATGACCGCTACTAGTTGAAAAAGGCAGCATCAGTAGGATAGCTCCTACAGTGATGACAGCGAAAAACCCTAAACAAATTGTACGGGCAACAGTCATACCAAGGTAAGATTCATAAATTTTGCTAAGGGAGTATGTATGGGGTTTAGCCTCCCGAAAATCAAAAACACCCTTATTTAATTAAAAACACACATGGTAGCCTACGAATATGTTTATTTAAATTCTGCTTTGTCTTAACACTGCTTTCCTTATGAGTGCAACACTTTATCAACAAATTCAGCAGTTTTACGATGCTTCCTCCGGTCTTTGGGAAGACATTTGGGGCGAACATATGCATCATGGCTACTACGGGCCGAATGGTACGCAAAAAAAAGACCGTCGTCAGGCGCAAATTGATTTAATTGAAGAACTGCTTAATTGGGCAGAGGTAGAGACGGCGGAAAATATCTTGGATGTAGGCTGTGGGATTGGTGGTAGTTCTCTTTACTTGGCTGACAAGTTTCATGCTAGGGCGACGGGAATTACTCTGAGTCCAGTACAAGCTGCTAGAGCTACAGAACGTGCCCAAGAGCTAAATTTGAGTAATCGCAGTCAATTTTTAGTGGCTAATGCGCAAGCAATGCCATTTGAGGATAATACCTTTGACTTGGTTTGGTCTTTGGAAAGTGGTGAACATATGCCAGATAAAACCAAGTTTCTGCAAGAGTGCTACCGAGTGCTAAAACCTGGCGGTAAGTTAATTATGGTGACTTGGTGTCATCGCCCGATTGATAACTCGCCATTGACAGATGATGAACAAAAACACTTGCAGGAAATTTACCGGGTGTATTGTTTACCTTATGTGATTTCCTTGCCAGAGTATACCGCGATCGCTCGTCAACTTCCTTTACAAAATATTCGTACTGCTGATTGGTCAACTGCTGTCGCCCCATTTTGGGATTTTGTGATTGATTCGGCGTTTACTCCTCAAGCTATTTGGGGTTTACTAACTTCCGGCTGGACGACGATTGTGGGGGCGCTTTCACTAGGTTTGATGAGTCGCGGTTATCAGCGCGGGTTGATTCGGTTTGGTTTGTTGTGCGGGAATAAGTAGAGCATGAATCAGTTTTCTGGGCAAAAGTCTTTTGGTGTGTGGGGTCGCTGGCTTTATGCTTTTTGGCAGTTTTCCCGTCCACACACAATTATTGGTACGAGTTTAAGTGTATTGGCTTTGTATTTGATTGCGATCGCTGGAGGTAATGGTAATTTCTCTTTGACACATATTTTGGGAGCTTGGATTGCCTGTTTGTGTGGCAATGTTTACATTGTGGGGCTAAATCAACTAGAAGATATTGAGATTGACAAAATTAATAAACCTCATCTTCCACTAGCTTCAGGAGTTTTTTCTAAAATTCAAGGACAATTAATTGTGGCGATTACTGGTGTTTTAGCACTGGTTATCGCTGGGCTAAATGGCCCTTTTTTGTTGGGGATGGTGGCGATTAGTTTGGCAATTGGGACTGCTTATTCTTTACCACCAATTCGTTTGAAACGCTTTCCTTTTTGGGCAGCTTTCTGTATATTTTCAGTGCGGGGGACGATTGTTAATTTAGGGTTATTTTTGCACTTTAGTTGGTTATTGCAACAAAACCAAGCAATTCCCGCGACAGTGTGGGTGTTGACAGTGTTTATTTTGGTGTTTACATTTGCGATCGCTATTTTTAAAGATGTTCCCGATATGGAAGGCGATCGCTTATACAATATCAATACCTTGACAATCCAACTTGGGCCAAGAGCAGTCTTTCATCTGGCGCTTTGGGTATTGACTATCTGCTATTTGGGGATGATTTTAGTGGGGATGTTACGTTTGGCCTCAGTGAACCCTCTATTCTTAGTGATTACTCATCTGGTAATGCTGTGTGTGATGTGGGTGCGCAGTTTAGCGGTAGACTTGCAAGACAAACGTGCGATCGCTCAATTCTATCAATTCATTTGGAAACTGTTTTTCATTGAATATTTGATTTTCCCCATTGCCTGTCTTTTGGCTTAAAAAAATGCTCGAAACCTTTCACACAACTGATATTCTGGCAATTGTGGCCGTAGTCTCCAGTATAGCGCTACTCATTTATTTTGCTGTCAAGACTTTGATCACTTCTAATTTATTTCAAAAAGGTGTCAATCTTTATCAACAGCAAGATTATAAAGGTGCAGAAACTGTTTTTCGGCAAGTGATTGAGCGTAACTCTACTAATGATATGGTGCGCTTGCTGTTAGGAGATGTTTTAAGAGAGCAAGGTAACATTGTCGAAGCAAAAACATGGTTTGAAGACGTAATTAGTCGCAGTCCGAAAAATCCTCAAGGTTACTTGCGTTTAGCGAATGTGCTAATGCAACAAGAACAGCGAGAAGCAGCTAAAAGTAATCTGCAACAAGCCAAAGAGTTATTGCAGAAACAACGTCAACCAGAAAAGGCTGAGAAAATCACTCGGCTGCTAGAAAAGATGAATGCTAAATCAAATTAACCATTTTCAGTTGTAAAAATTGATTGGCTCAGATCCCCGGCTTCATCAAGAAGTCGGGGTTCTTTTGTCGTAGCAATACCCATTTACTGGCTTAACACCAAGGGCGGATGAAAGGGGTATGAAAAGCGATCGCATATTCTGGAAGATTAGGACTTTGACACTCTCCGCCCCCTGACCTTGGGGAGAAATCAGGGACTTACAAAAAATAAATTACCCATATTCCGTAGTGCGAGCATCTTGCTCGATGAATGAACATTAGCTTCCTTTACGCTCGCACTACAATTGAGGATTGGTATAAAAATTAATATTTAATTAAATTAATACAACTATCCCAGCTTGATATTGTAGAAACAATTTAATTATGAAATGATTTGCAAATTACCAGTGTCAGCTTAACGAAACTATAGGTATAGTAGCAAATATGCTAAAAATCAAAACTCTGCTGCCTGCGGTTATGATCGGTTTATGTTTGACCCAGGCTAATGGTGCTTTGGCTACAACTTCCGCTCTGGGTTTAGCAAAATTCCCGAACTCTTATCAAGCAACAGGAACTCAGAATAAAAATGCTATTGCTATCTTTGAGCAGGGAATTAATCTCTATGCACAAGGAGATTTAAAAGGAGCAGAAGCGGCTTTTCGCAAGGCCATTGAAATAGAACCTAACTATGCGAAAGCTTATATTGGTTTGGGTAATACACTTGATGATTTAGGTAAACCCACTGAAGCGATCGCAATTTATCTGAAAGCGATTAGTATTGATCCTCAAGAACCTGGAGCCTATCTAAATTTGGGTTTAACTTTGGTAAAGCTCAATCGCTTAGAAGAAGCAATTGTAGAATATAAAAAAGCGATCGCTCTCGCTCCACAAAATGCAGTAGCTCACTATAAGTTAGGCAATGCTTTCTACAATCAAGATAAATTAACAGCGGCAATAGGTGAATATAAAACTGTCATTAGCCTGGAACCAAAAAATCCTCTAGGTTATGCTGCTTTAGGTCATGCTTTGTACGATCAAGGTAAGCTACAAGAAGCGATCGCTCAGTATCAAACAGCTATTAACCTCGATCCTAAGTATGTAGAAGCGCGCTATCACTTAGGCATCGCTTTTTACGAACAAGGGAAACTAGAAGCCGCAGTCAGTGAATATACGGAAGCTATTCGTCTGGAACCTAACTATGCACCGAGTTATGCCCGGTTAGGTAATGCTTTGTACGATCAAGGGAAAATTGCCGAAGCGATCGCCCAATACAAAAAAGCCATTAGCCTTGATGCTAAATATGCCGCCGTTCACTATTACTTAGGTATTGCCTACCATGAGCAAGGTAAGCTAGAAGCAGCAGTGGAAGAGTATACAGAAGCTATCCGCCTGGAACCACAAGAACCTTTAGGATATAGCCTGCTAGGAAATGCGCTGTATGCTCAAGATAAAGTTCAAGAAGCGATCGCCCAGTACAAAAAAGCCATTAGCCTCGATCCTAAGTATGCAGAAGCTCACTATGATTTAGCCAGAGCTTTATATGAGCAAGGTAAATTAGCCGAAGCAATTGCCGAATACACACAAACCATTCGCCTAGAACCAAATCATATCAGAGCTTATACAGGTTTAGGTAATGCGCTAGACGATCAAGGTAAACCACAAGAAGCGATCGCCCAGTACAAAAAAGCTATTAGTCTCGATCCGAACTCTGCGATCGCTTATTATAATTTGGGAGTCACTCTCGGCAGACAACAGCAACGAGATGAAGCCGTTGTCCATCTCAATAAAGCCAAAGAGTTATTTCAAGCTCAAAAAAACAAGGAGATGGTGGAGCGAGTTGAACAATTACTACAAAAAATTAACTCACAAATAAATTAAGGACAATATTAATTATTATTAAAGTACCCCACCCCCAGCCCTCCCCGTAAACGGGGAGGGCTGGTTTTGCGTTAGCAAAACTGGGGTGGGGGGAGGCGGATCTTGATGGTAAGCTAGAGAATTCGCTCATCAGCGCGATCGCACAAGCGATGACAGTTTCACCAAGATTCCCTTTACCTTTCCCGGTAAAACTACGACAGCTTGTCTTTTGACATCTACTATCAATAACCAGAAAAATAGCAATTGGTGCTGTTTCTACCTGGTGTGAGTAACGTGAATAAAAATATTTTTGTGCTTCCAGTTGTTGTGCAAACCTTACTGGTAGCTCATCCTGTTGTGGCTGCTGATGCTGAAATCAAGCAAAAACCAATAATTTCCAATATTCCCAATATAACTGATATTGATCTACCCTCTACAAATGCGGAATTATTAACACCACAATCTGTAAGCAATCAAATTAGTCAAGAAACTCAACCCGAACAGCCAACAACAGAACCAAGTTCTACAGATGATGCAGACATCACCATCGAAGCAATTGGCGAAGAAGATACTTTACCTAAATCCACTCCCACTTATGTAATTGAGCAAGAAGAAATTAAAAAACAAGGTGCTAATAGTGTAGCCGACATCTTAAAAAGAATGCCCGGTTTTGCTATTAATGATGCCGGACATGGTGCAGATATTCACACAGGTACATATTACCGAGGCGCTTCCATTAATCAATCTGTATTTCTGATTAACGGCAGACCTATTAATACTAATATTAACATTTATCATGGCGGCACAGATTTAAATAGTATTCCTGTAGAAGCGATTGATCGAGTAGAACTCTATAGCGGTGCAGCTTCCGCTTTATATGGTTCCTCAGCCTTTGGCGGAGTTGTCAATATCATCACCAAAGAAGGTTATGGGCAACCAAAAGTATCTAGTAGTATAGAATTTGGTTCGTTAAGCCAAAATAATCAACAATTTAGTTATGGTGGGGCTACTGGTTCTTTAAAGTATAACTTTAGCTTTGAAAGATACTTTACAGATAACCGTTACCGCGTCCCTGTAGGCGCAGCTAACCGCGATGCTGAAGGATTTTTCTTCAATGCGGATACAGCTACAAGTACTTATTTTGGTAATGTTGCTGTAGATTTAGATGCTAAGAATTCTCTGAGTTTTGATATTACGAAATTAAGCAGTCGCCGGGGTTTAATTTATTTCGGTTTTCCGCTCCAACGAGATAGATTAGACCATGATGGACTCAATGCTGGGTTATCTTGGAAAACTCGCTTAGGTAATGGCGAAAATTCTACCCTGACAACGACATTGGGTTATAACCAAGATTATTTCAGTACCTATGGCCCGACAGTTTTTCAAGGCAAAGAATATTATCGTACAGGTATTTTAGATACACAACAATTATCAGCTAGGGTGGATCACGAATGGAAATTTACCCCGAATAATCAATTGCGTTGGGGCTTAGATTTAAAAAATACTGATTTATATGGTGATACTTTAAGTACTAGCCCGAATAGAATTGCTACTAACGAAACAGAAAATCGCAGTATTTTCACCACAGCCTTATTTGCAGTTAATACTTTCAAATTCAACGAAAATTTTCTGGTAGATTTAGGACTCAGACAAAGTTTTGACGGACAATTTGGGAATTATCTTAATCCCAGTGTAGGTTTACGTTATGCTGTCGCCCCCACTATTGCTGTCCGTGGTAGTTGGGCTGGAGGACAGCGTAACCCTGGTTTAGACCAATTATATGTTTATGATACGGTTCATGGTTGGGAACCAAACCCTGATTTACAACCAGAAACCGGTTCATCTTGGACTGCGGGAATAGATATTAACTTTTCCGAAAATTTAACGGGACAGTTTACTTACTTCGGTAGTAGTTTAGATAATCGCCTGGGAGTAATCGCGGGAAAATGGCAAAACATTGGCTTGGTAGATACTAATGGTTTAGAAGCGGCGTTGCAATTAAAATTTGCGAGTAATTGGTCAACGTTTGTGAATTACACTTATACAGATGCCAAAATCCAAACCGGGACAGAAAAAGGTTTGCAATTAGGTTTAATTCCTTACTCTGTACTGCAAACGGGTATAGGTTACCAAAATTCAGGATGGCAGGCTAATTTGTATGTTACTTACAATAGTGGTGCGCGTCGCTCCGTTTTTAATAGAACGGGTGAAAGTCCCACAGATTTCGCGCCATCGTTCCTGAATTTAGATTTTAGCGGTCGAATTCCCATCACTGCAAATTTGGGATTGAGATTTTACTTAGAAAATTTACTTGGTGAACAATACGAACGTGTGAACCGGATTTATAGTCCTGGGTTTACTTTCCGCGTCGGTTTAAGTTCAGATTTATAGGAATGGGGCATGGGGCATTGGGCATGGGGCATCCCTTCTCTTCGAGACGCTACGCGAACGGCTTCGCTCAGGGCAAGTGGGCATTGGGCAATTGGTGATTCTTCCCTGTGCCCAAAAACTCCAACCCATTGTGGTCACTGAACTCTACCAATCAATTACAATGGCTAGATATGAGAGCCAGAATTGAAAACGAAGTACTAATCATCAACCACGAGGACTTACCAGAGTTTAAAAAGGGCGGTTCCGTGGTGAGAAATTCCTATTTTTGGGCGCTACGTTCCATCGCTGGTAAATCTGGGCGTTATCGTGATTGGGAATACGAAACAGAAGTATGGCTGGCTTTAGCGCGAATGCTGTTGTCGTTTGCGGAGTCTGGCTATTTAGGTTACAGAGAAACTCTATTAGAATTTCCCCAATCTCAAGAGCAAATTCCCGACTTACTGCGAGATGTTGCAACGTGGGAATGAATAAGCTAATCCGCTTTTAAGTTGCATAATCCCTAATTATCTTTTTTGGTAACTTTTGCTAATCGGCGTTTAAAGTTAACACCAAAAGCCAAAGCTGTGGCTGAACCAAGAACAGTCAGAGGTTCAGGACAATTGACAGATGATACAATAAATTTATCCAATTGCAAAGCATTTTCAAATTCATAAATGCCATTTACATCAGGATCAAATAGGGTTAAATTGGAGACAGGCCTAAAATATTTAGATGGATAAAGCTGCAAGAATCCTGATATTGTACTTGATGGCTGATTTAGACTTCCTAGTGTATAGGGAATAGTGATTGGAACACTTGAAAAATCAAAATCAAGTTCTGAAGGCTCACCATAGTTGAATGATGATTGAATAGAATTAGGTCTGAGTTTGAATGTGATTCCGAACCCAGCACCAACACTAATGTTAGTGTTTCCGTCCTCGCCAAATTCTCCTCCGCCACCAACATACACAGAAACACTTTCTCCTCCTAATTTTTCACTACATTCTAGACAAAAACGCCCCAATTTAAAAGTGAGCGGCTCTTTAGGTTTGGGTTGAGGAACAGGAAGTGGATTTGGATCTGGATTTTCTTTAGGATATTCAAAAAACCAAGGATAAGGCAATTCTAATAATGGTGGTGGTGGTGGTGGTGGTAGTGGTGGTGGTGGTGGTGGTGGTGGTGGTTCAACTGGTTGAGCAAAGGATGATTGTTGTAACGTTATCGTAAAAGAGGAAGACAAAATAAGTCCAATAAACCCTGCTAACAAGTGTCGTTGAATAAAATTATTCATGATTTTTACTTGTTTTTTAGTTTGTGATTCAGCGATCGCCTTCAGGTATCTAATCTTTGATATTACCAGTAAGCTATTTGAACTTAACGATAACCAAGACCATTCTTGACGGACTGAGCTCTGTTTAACCCAGTGAGCTACATGAACTTATCGGTTACGCATAACTATTTATTATACGTAAATTATCGGGTAATACTTAGTATTTTTGTTACAAAATAGAGAAGACTTATGCCCTCTGCCTTTTTCAAGCTAGTTCTTGCCTGTTTCCTGTTCCTGACTTAGTCAGATGGCAGAATGAATATGGACTATGACTTTTGGCGACCTATTCAAATATCCAAAACTGTGATAGGAATCAACAATTGATCATTTAGTTGTCCAATTCCCAAAAACAGAGTCTCTTCTTGATACACTCGCATCATCCCCGATATCTCTTCTTTTACAGGAATTCGCTGCCCTTGACGCCATTTTTGCGCCGATTCTGCTGGTAAAATTACTGTTGGCAGATGTAGTAAAGCAGCATCAGGGGCAATTGGTTGAAATGTCCCAGTTTGCAATTGAGTTTCTAAATCGCTCAAAGTTAAACTATCTGCTAAATCAAAACCGCTGCTTGCGGTGCGTATCAAAGCGGCGAGGGTTCCACCAGTTTGTAAGGTTGCACCTAAATCACGAGCGATCGCTCTAATATATGTACCACTACCACAAGCGATCGCCAAATCTAATTCGGGAAATTCTCCTTCGCGCCAAGCCACAATTTCTATCTGAAAAACTTCTACCGTCCTAACTGGAACTTCTACCTGTTCCCCACGCCGTGCTAAATCGTAGAGGCGTTGACCATCAACTTGAATGGCGCTGTAACTGGGGGGAATCTGCGCGATTTTACCCTCAAATTGCGGTAATATAGCTTTCACCTCTGGCAAACTCAAACCAGGACAAGGTGCAGAAGTAATAATTTCCCCTTGTAAATCGTCGGTTGTCGTTTGCACACCAAACCTGATAGTAGCCTGATACGCTTTATTACCTGGTAAATACTGCAATAATCTGGTAGCTTTACCAAATGCGATCGGTAACACACCAGTAGCGGCTGGATCTAAAGTACCTGCATGTCCCACACGTTTGAGGCGCAGGAGTTTACGCACCCGCGCCACACAATCATGAGAAGTCCAATCAAATGGTTTGTTTAAATTTAAAAAACCTTGCACAATAGAATTCAAAATTTTAGGATAGGCGCACTTTCAACAATAAATTTGGCGAAAGTCATCATATTAATTGTAAGTAGGTTGGGGCAATTAAAATAGTCATTTGTCATTTGTCATTTGTGGTGGCGTTATATTCGTTCTCAGCCTTCCACCGTCAGCATACAAGGTTAATCAGCTTACCACGGAAGCGAAATATCTCTAAAAACCTCTTTTCTTTGCGTCCTTTGTGTTCTACCCTGCGGGAAGCCACTGACGCTCCTTCTCCCAAGGGGAGACGCTACGCGAACGTCGCTACCGCTGACGCTCGAAGACTCGCTAACGCTAACGTGTCTAATGCGGTTCGTTTTTCTGTTAATACTGCATCAGACCCATAGGTGCATTTTCATACAAAAACTGGATAAAAACTTAAAAAAATAATCAAACAGATACATCTTTCAGGGCGGGGTCTCCCCACCCTTTACAAGCATCCTTAACCAGCAATAGTAGAAGAAATGGGAATAAAGATGAAATCTACGGACATAAACATTGTAAAGACGCAACAGATTCAGCATCTACAATATTTTTGCCGAAATTTACAGAAAAATCATCACATGCAGCAGTGTAACTCCCACATCCAACATCCAAAAACCAAAATTGACTATCGAGTTGGGTGATTTTTTGATAGCTAGTTTAGCTTCTTTGCGATCGCTGTATACAGCTTGTGCTAATTCTGTTGTTTGTAGAGACTGCACAAAACTAACACTCAGAGGCTGACTAGATATAGCTTTAGCGTAGCCGGCGTTGAGGTAGGGAGAGTATTTTGCTATTCTGGCAACGTAAGTTTGAAAGAAAGGTAAACTCAAAGCATTGATGTAGTGGCGTGCAAGATCCGGACGATCGCCAATTACTTGGGACATATCTCCTACTACCTCATTTCCTTGATTACCATTACCAATGGTGGAAAAGTGGGTTCCACCTACCAGCATCACCAGATATTTTTGGGAATTAGCAAACCAGGAGAACGGTAAAATTTGCTCGAATAAGGCAGGTGCAACTGTATCATCACTGCTACCAACGAGCATAACTGGAATTTGAATTTGCCTCAAGCCTGTTTTGCCAAAAATCGAACTAGTGATCGGGTTAACTGCGATCGCGGCTTTAACTCTCTCATCCCGTAAGTTCAGTTCTTTAACCCTACCTTGGTTTAACGCCAAAGCGCGACACTGAAGCAGTAAAGACATATTCCAGGTATCTTGCAGTATCTCTGGCTGACAATCTTTGTGCAATTGAGCAAAGTTAATCTCCGCACCAGCTAAGGCTAAGGCTGTGTAACCACCTAAAGATTGACCGAAAACTCCAACTTGTTGCAGATTTAACAGTCCCTGAAATCTTGGATCGGACTCGTTAGCTTTTTCCAGTTCATTGAGTATGTATTTTACATCTAATGGTCTGTCTGTAAATTCATCTGCGTCGGCATTGACATTCCCCTGTCTAGTTCCAGAATGATTGGGGACAACGACAGCGAATCCATAGGAAGCTAAATGATTGGCTAGGTAACGAAAGTTGCTGCTGTCTGTACCTAAACCATGAGAAATCACAATCACTGGCGCGGGACTTTTGACATGGGGAATATATAAATCAGTTAACAATTCCCGCTGTCGTGACAAGTCGGAAAACTTGAGTATATATTCTTGCGCCCTAAATTGCCCTTGTTGCCGTAAATCTGGCAATTGGGAGAAATTTATTGACTCTTGGGTGGTAGCTTCGAGATTGGACTTTTTGCTAACTTCCGCGATCGCCCGACTGGTTTCAGTGATGATTTGCTCTAATTCTCCAGCTATTCCCATGCTGTGGGCTAAATCGATGTTAATGCTGCTGGTGGGATACTTCCGCAATAGATTTAATAACGTTAGTCCTCCCGGTTCCCCAGCAGCCCAAATGAAAGCCGATCGCAAAGTTTGAAATTCTGGTTGCGATCGCGGCGATAGCGAAGCGCTGCCGCCTACGGCAGATCGCGTTTTAATCGCTGCTGCTAACCGTTTGAGGATAAATTCTCCTTGTGGCGTATAGAGAAATTGTGAAACCACTACCGGATTCACTTTCACAGGAGTCACTAAAATTCGCCGTAATTCTTCGAGTTTTTTTGCTGGTAGATACTGTTGATAGATGGTTAGCTTGTCATCAATTACACCAGTTTGGGCATAGTTTTCTAAAGAATTGATCGGAAGAGAAAGTTTTAGGGCTGAATAAGAACCATAAACTTGTTCTGCTGCCATTACAGAATTACTAATTGCAAATATTGGCAGCACTATTGACAGAACCAGCAATAGCACAATTTTTACCAGGGTGCTGGCCCAATTACCAAACGAACTAATCATCGCTCAACTGTTTCGGTGATGTTGTTTCACGAGGCGTTGGCTTTGGTAGTTATTCAGACACCCTGGTAAGGTTATTAAATATTAATCGCCTCTTGATTATGGATTTTTTTGAGTTTTTACCTCTTTGTTACAATGCCAAAAATTAAATGTAACAAAGCCATGCTGATATTAAACATATCTATTTGGCAAGAGATTTACTCAATTGGTTGATGCTTATCGTGAAATCATAACAAAGAAAAAAATACCTTGCCTCAGTATTTCTAATGTAACTTTGATCCAATGATTCATCTATTACAATTAATAACCAGTAAAAACTCTGAAATTATAGTAATTATTCGGTTTTTCCGAGAGCGATCGCCGCCGCCCCAGTCACAACTAAAACTGCTCCTAAAACTCCTAACAATGTGACTTTTTCCGGTAGTATTAGGGAGGGGGCAATTACTGAGACAGCCCACATTGCTATTAAAGTGACAATCGGAGCTAATGTTAATACAGCACTCACCCTTGATGCTTCCCAATGTGCCAATGATTCCGCAAAAGCACCATAGGCAATGAGAGTATTTAAAGCACAAAAAATCAATGCATAAAGCTGCAAATTGCTGAGTGTAAAAATTGTTTTAGCTGTACTAAATGGTGCGAATAAAAAAGCACATCCTCCGTAAACAATGAGCATAATTTGTGCAGAAGACAAAGACTGTAATAACTGCTTCTGCGCCAAAGCGTAAACAGCCCATGCTGCTGCTCCTAACACAATTAAACTACTACCATAAAGGTATGTATTGTGGGCTGTAAATAAATTAGTCAGTTGTTCGTGAAAAAACAAGATATAACCAAGAGTAAAAATACCAACTCCTAGCCATTGATAGATTTGATAACGTTCTTTAAAGATAACTAACCCTCCCAAACTTAAAAAGACAGAAGAAAATTGAATAATTACTTCAGCATTCGTCGGTGATGTCAGTGCTAAACCCTGTAAAAACAAAAAGTAATTCATCCCCAAAAAAATTGAGGCGATCGCTAATAATTTCAGAGAAGCAGAACGTAATTGCACTAGAGTTGGTAACTTACCCTGTGACCATAAATATACAGCCAACAAGCCAAAGGACACTGAGAAACGAAACCAAATAACTGTGTAGGCATCAAGTGCTTGCAGTGTTACTGTTAGGGCAATAGGTAGAATTCCCCACAAAAAAACAGTTAATAATGATAAAGCTAGCCCTAACTGCCAGCGACCAGAACTTTGATGCATAGTTAAGGTAAAGATAAAATTATATATTTTATCTAGTGGTCTGCCACATTAATTTTGATCGACTGCGAGATCCCCGACTTCTTCAAGAAGTCGGGGATCTGAACCCTCCCAACACCTCATAATTTTTGATGCTTGTGCTTGTTGAATCCACCGACTGAAGTCATGAGTGCGAATTTATAACATCAAACTACCAGCTTGAAAAATTTGTTGCGCAGTCAGATTTAGTTGGGGAAAAGTAGGTGATACAATGCGGTCATCACCTCTAAATTGGGTAACTTGGTATTCACCATCGATTAATAGATAAACAGATAGAGTAGGCTGTTTAGGGTTACCAGTAAACTTTTTAGCGCCTAGACCGAGATAATCTACAACCCAGTATTCAGGAATTCCAATACCCTCATACTTACCTTGTTTTGTATAGTAATCATCATCCCAGTTGGTACTAACTACCTCAACTACTAAAGGAATTGATGCTGCAAAGGATACAGTTGATGCTTTTTTCCACAAAGGCTCATTTACTAAATTAAGGCGATTGAGTAATAGTACATCTGGAGAATAAGCAGATTCCGAGGTAGAAGGTTTTATCAATGCAGTTTTGGGGATGATATAAGGTAGGTTTAATCTGTCAAATTCTACAGTTAGTTTTCTGGCTATAAAACCAACAACGTCTTCATGGTCTCCCGTTGGTTGTGCCATTTCCACAATTACCCCATCATGTAGTTCATACCTTCCGCCTTCAGGTCGCCAAGCTGCAAAATCTTCAAATGTTACTAGTTTGGCTTTGGCTTGAATCATAAATTGCCTACCTCGACTGCTATTGACCAGAACTAAGGTAAAAATAGAATTATATATTTTATCTCATGGTCTGCCACATTAATTTTGATCGGTCGTAGTTAGGACTTCAGTCCTCTGGTTTAGGACTAAAGTTCTAAGTACGATTCTTACAAGTTGTAAATGGGATTGCATAATCTCTCTCCTCAAAACATAGTATAAAAGAATACTTATTTATTAGTAATATGTTTGTAAAATTCAAAACTTTATTCAAACAGCCAGCGATTATTTCTAGCGCGGCGATCGCCGTTTTACTACTCTTAATTCAGAAAATAGGAGTGTTAGAGCCGTTAGAATTAAAAGTTTACGACCAGATGATGCAATTGCGTTCCGATCCAGGGACAGATCCACGGTTGTTAATTGTAGCTGTGGGTGAAAAAGACCTGCAAAAATGGAATTGGCCGCTCAAAAGTGAAATTCTCGACCGGGCATTAGGTAAACTTGAGGAATATGAACCACGCGCCATAGGTTTAGATATTTTTCGTGATTTACCTGTACAGCCCGGACACGAAAAACTACTCAAACGCCTACAAGAAAGTGATATTATCGTCCCCATCTGCAAACATTCGGAAACTGGAAGTGCTGGACATCCCGGAACACCACCCCCCCAAGGGATAGAAGCAGAAAGAGTCGGATTTAGTGATGTTGTTGAAGATACTGATGGGACAATTCGTCGCAATTTATTATTAGTCAGTACAGATGCTGCCGATCCTTGTAAAAGCCTTTCTTCCTTGAGCTGGCAATTAGCACTCAAATATTTGGCAGTAGGAGGGATTCAAGCACAATTCACCCCTAACCGAGAACTGCAACTAGGTAATATTATCTTAAAACCTTTACAACCCCACGCTGGTGGTTATCAAAAAGCCGATACAAGTGGCTACCAAATCCTGCTCAACTATCGTTCTGCGCGTCAAATTGCCCAGCAGGTTACAATTACAGAACTACTAAACGACCAAGTTAAACCAGATTTAGTCAAAGACCGCATCGTCTTAATTGGTTCCACCGCAGCTAGTCTGAATGATATTTTCAATACACCTTACAGCAGTGGTAAATCAGATAGTTCTGGCAAAATGTCAGGAGTAGAGATTCATGCTCAAAGTGTCAGTCAAATTCTGAGTATTGTTCTGAACAAACAGCCCTTGTTCTGGTTTTTACCTAGTTGGGGAGAAATTTTGTGGATTTGGGGATGGACTTTCGTTGGTGGATTAATCGCTTGGCGCATTCACCATCCAGTGAGCTTAGGACTGGCAGAAGTAACAACCCTATTAGTATTATTTGGGAGCAACTTTGTGATTTTTACGCAAGCGGGGTGGTTTCCGGTAGTATCTCCCAGTTTGGGGTTAATACTTGCTGCTGGTAGTGTCCTCGCTTATAGCTCCTATCAAAGTAAACAAGAACAGGCAGCAATTCTGCAACGGGTACAAGAGCAAAAAGAACTAATTGCGCAATTGCAAGCCTTTACTGTCCAAACTGGAACTCCCAGAGATGAACAACCGACACTAACCAGAACCTTATATCCAGCGCAGCAAGCAGTTCCATCAACCACAGTACTCAACAAGCGCTATCAAATCGTTAATAATTTAGGTGCTGGTGGATTTAGCTATACCTACGTGGCTGTTGATATTCAGCGTCCTGGTAATCCTCAGTGTGTAGTCAAACAGTTAAGACCTGCTCATCAAGATACAGAATATTTAAGTGTTCTGAGACGCTTATTCAAGACCGAAGCAGCAATTTTAGAAATTTTGGGTAAACATTCACAAATACCCCACCTGCTAGCTTTTTTTGAAGAAAATCAGCAGTTTTATCTAGTGCAAGAATTTATTTCTGGTCATCCGCTTTCGGAAGAACTCACTCCTGGTAAGCGTTTAAAACAAGCTGAAGTTATAGCCATCCTCAAAGAAATTTTACCAGTGCTGATTTTTATCCACAGCTACGGTGTAATTCATCGAGATCTCAAACCAGGTAATTTGATTAGACGCAAAGCAGATGGACATATAGTTGTAATTGACTTTGGTGCTGTCAAGCAAGTTCAACCACAAGAACAAGAAAATCAAACTATAGCCATTGGTACTCCTGGCTATGCGCCTGCGGAACAGATGAGTGGTCAACCAACACTTAACAGTGATATTTATGCATTAGGTATGATTGGTATCCAAGCTTTAACTGGTATATATCCAAAACTCTATCGCAGAGATGTAAATACAGGTGCAGTGATTATCCAAGTCGAATCTCAAACCAATGAACAAATATGGCAGTATTGGTGGGAGTTAGGGGAAACTACAGAAGAATTTAGAAAAATTATGAATAAAATGGTACACTTAGACTTTACGCAACGATATCAGTCAGCGATCGCAGTGTTGAATACTTTGGAAAATCTTTAGAATTGGGCATTGGGTATCTGAATAGATGACTACTGATGTAGCGACTGTCTTGTATCTTAACAGTTCTGCAACTTGCTCAGTGCTGTTGCCAAATATACATACTGTTCGGGAGTATTATAAATTTGCGCGGATATCCGCACTAATAGCCGTGGCGATTCATACCAAGGTACTACCTGGACTTGAATGCCAAAGTTATCAAATAACTCATCGTGTACAGCCAGAAAATGGCGATTGTCCCATGCAGCAGGCAATGGTATAACTGCCATAGAACCAATCATCTCCTCTGGACAAGGCGGTAACACTCCTAAAGCTTGACAAAGTACCTGTCTAGCTTCTAATACTAGCTGATGATTTCGTTGCCTTAACTCACTCCAACCACCTCTTAGCAATGAACCCATAAAAGCGATCGCATCCGGGATGCACATATAAGCGGTAGGATCGTCTGTACCAGTCCAATCGAATTCTAATTGAAAGCGTGTTTTATCAGTTCTCGGTGAATTTGCACCATGACTAATTGTCAAGGGACGTATTTGAGACTGTTTATCCCGTTGCACATACAAAAATGCTGCACCCTTGGGCGCACATAGCCATTTATGACAATTGCCAGTGTAATAAGTTGCGCCAATTTCGCGCAAAGAAAGCGCTATCATCCCAGGAGCATGAGCGCCATCTATAAGTATATCGACACCAAGCTGTTGCAATTGTTGAACTAATTGCTGAATCGGGAAAATTAATCCTGTTTGGCTGGTAATATGATCTAAAAGGGCTAATCGCGTCTGCGGGGAAACTCGCTCCATTACCGCTGCTATTACCTGCTGTGGCGAGTCAATCGGAAAAGGAATCTGTGCTATGACGATTCGCGCCCCAGTGCGACTGGCAATAAAATCTAGAGCATTACGACAAGCGTTGTACTCGTGGTTAGTGGTGAGAATTTCGTCTTCAGCACAGAACGAGAGCGATCGCAATACCGAATTAACACCAGTCGTGGCATTGTTGACAAATACTAAATCTTGGCTATCAGCACCAACAAACTCTGCCAGTTGATTCCTAGCATGATCTAGCAGTGGTTCCCATTCTCTACCAAAAAAGCGGATTGGTTCAATTTCGAGTTGTGATCGCAATTTTTGCTGAACAGCTAGCACCGCTTTTGGACAAGCACCAAAAGACCCATGATTGAGAAACGTCACTCCTGGATCGAGTGACCAAAATTCCTGAAAATCTGAAGTTTGAAGTGTGAATTTTCCTTCTTCATCCTTCATCTTTCATCCTTTATCCTTTTTTAACTCCCCAGGCTGGATTCGAACCAGCGACCAATCGATTAACAGTCGATCGCTCTACCACTGAGCTACTGAGGAACGCTCACGATTTATAATAGTAGAGTAAAACATAGGTTTTGGCAAGTACTCCGCCAAATTTTTTTTTAACTTCCGAACTGGAGGACTTTGGCAGCAGTAGACCCTAACTAGCAAGACTATTTCAAGCCCATTCGCAGTTCCGCCAAACGCTGGCGGGATTTGGCATCTATGGAATTAGCTAAAAATCTGCTATGAGATTTTTTGCGTGATTGATATTTATTTCGCATCCGACAAACTGTCATTTCCACATCGCCACATAATTGGTGTGCAGACAACCATTCAGCTCCATACCCTTGTACCATCAGCTGCTGTGCCCGATCTGAAGTGGCGACAATCACGCGAGAAATTCGAGATTGTGCTATTTCGTAGCGTAAAGAGGCACAAGATTTTTCAATGTATGTATCTGCCGTCTGCCCAAAATCAGTGTAATGAACTGATAAAAGCTCTGTAATAATTTCTTTATTGCTAGCGGAATTTTGATATTGGGCATCAAAAACTATTTGCGTGTCATAACCTTGAAACGAGCTGTAACTAGTCATCGTTTCCACTAATTCCATTCTTGCTGCTTCTAGCCCTGAATTATCACGGGTTCTCTTTAGACAAGGCCAAGCGCCGATTATATTGTAGCCGTCTACTAATAAAACGGCTTGGGATGAGGGACGAGGCATGGTTTTTAATCACAGTTATATAGAGTTGGCAAAATTCGTTCATAACTTTATATAGTAATTGAAGCATTGCTTGTAACACTATGTTACATTAGTTAAAACTTGTCCGATCGGATTATGTAAAAACTTGAAAAGCTCATTTTTCTACGTCTTTTGAGTTCTTTAAATTATTGGTGTTGGATTATGAGCTTAAGACAAAGAACTGAAAAATCTCTATTTTTCAGATGCAGCTTGATCTAGTTGCATCAAAGTTGCGGGTACTAGAAGCAAGCGCATGGAAGCAGAGATAGCCACAGGAGACTTTGACACATCCCTATAAAAATACTTACTGCTTGCGGAAAAAGCGATCGCCCAACAGAAAATCATTAATTTTTTTTAATTAGTAGCATAAGCTACTGAAAAAATATTGGGGATAAGAAAATAACCAACCAACAGCAAGCATAAGAGTTTTTACCGAAGAAAGGCGCTAGGCCTGGAGGCAGCTATGCTGAAGGAAGAAAATACATTTTTTGCCCTCTGCACCTCTAACGCACTGACTCACCTTTGCATGAGACAGAATTTATGGAAGTCGGCGGGAAACTCCCTCCCCTTGAGTGGGTGCAGAGGGATAGCCGCCCGCCGACTTGGGGCATTGGGCATTGGTGGTTTTTTTCCATGCCCCATGCCCCATGCCCAAAAACTCCATCCCAAGAGTGGGTGGAGTTTTTTATCCTGTGTAAATCTGGAATAGCGTCAGTTTTTATTGTTATTAGTTGTAAACTAGGGAAAAAGTATTTACCAAAAAGCTGAGGTTTTTGCCGAATCAAGAAAGCCGAGTTTTTAATTTTGGATAAAGTCGAACTAAGGACTTTTAAAACTTATTCTTATAGTTAATATTTAGTTTATAAAAAACATGGAATAAATCTAGTTATCAGAATTGAGAATTTGGATTTTATTAAAGCGCTTTATATCGGTTGCATTACTGGGGTTTGAGAAGATACTAAATGAATGAAGATAATTTAATCGGAACAATCCTGCGGAATCGCTATAGTATTATTGATTCCTTGGGGAATGGTGCATTTGGTAAGACTGATTTAGCTAATGATTTAGATTTACCAGGACAACCTGCGTGTGTTGTTAAGCATCTCAAACCAATTGATCCGAAAATTGTGGTTGCGACTTATGCTAAAGAGCGATTTGAGAAAGAAGCGCAAACTTTATATCGGCTTGGTAATGAACACAATCAAATTCCTCAACTTTTTGCCCACTTTCAGGAACACCAGGAATTTTATTTAGTTCAAGAATTTGTTGAGGGACATGATTTAACTAAAGAAATCAGTCCTAGTTCTTCTAAACCTGAAAAATTCGTTTTTAAGTTGTTAAACGATATCTTAACAGTTTTGGCTTTTGTCCATCAACAAAATGTCATTCATCGAGATATTAAACCGCAAAATTTAATGCGGCGAAAAACAGATGGAAAAATAGTGCTAATTGATTTTGGGGCGGTGAAGAAAATCAGCAAATGATGAGATTTGGCAAAAATTACGATTGGTAATTGTTCATTCCAAGGAAGTTTATATTCCCCTCAATATTAATCAATCACCTTTCAATGTGGGATTGCCAATTGATTTACCATAATTTAATCAATCCCAAGTACAAGAATTGGTACAAAAACACCAACTTAATTGGACAGAAGCAGAAATTACACAATTAATGAAAATGCTTGGTGGACATCCTTACCTCGTCAGGCGATCGCTCTATGAAATCGCCCGTAGCAGAATTACAATGTCGCAATTATTACGCACTGCACCCACGGAAGAAGGGATGTTCAGCGACCATCTGCGCCGCCATCTCTTGAATTTGCAGGAGGATGCCAATTTAGTTACTGCTATGAAAAAGGTGATTGCTAATACCAATCCTGTGCGGTTAGAAACTGCTCTAGCTTTTAAATTACGCAGTATGGGTTTAGTGAGGTTGCAGGGTAATGATGTCATACCTTTATGTGATTTGTATCGCTCATACAAGAAACAAAACCCCTGGCTTTTGGTTTAGCAACGAAAATTAAAAATCCCAAGGCGTTGTTAAGAGAGGTATTGAAATGGACAGGCGGACAACCTTTTATGACGCAAAAGATTTGTCGGTTGATATCTTCTACCTCACCGCTTAACTTCCTAACAGCAAGTCAGGAGGAGGGAGAAAATGGAGTGATGAATAATAATGATGTAATTGAGGAAGATAAAATTGCCGAATGGGTAGAAAATTTGGTGCAAAGCCTGGTAATTTATAACTGGGAACACCAAGATGAACCAGAGCATTTAAAAACTATTCGTGACCGAATTTTACGAGGTAGTGGAGAGCGGACAGGGAGATTGTTGGGGCTATATCAACAAATTTTACAAAACGAAGAATTAGCTGATGATAATAGTTTAGAGCAAACCCAATTGCGGTTAACGGGTTTGGTGGTGAGGCGTAATAGTAAATTGCGAGTTTATAATCGCATTTATGGAGAAGTTTTTCATGATAATTGGGTGGAAACTGCCCTGAGGGAATTGCGCCCTTATGGCGAAGCGTTGAGGGGTTGGATAGATTCAGGAAAGAAAGATGAATCATGGCTGTTACGTGGGCGAGTTTTGCAAGATGCTTTGGCTTGGGCATCTGGTAAAAGTTTGAGTAATGAAGATTATGAGTTTTTATCTGCCAGCCAAGAATTTGATAAATGGGAAATTAAACAGGCGAATGAAATATTAGAAAAAGCCAGAAAAAAAGCCCAGAGTCAAATTAAAATTGGCAGTGCAATTTTGATATTTTTTATCATTTTGGCATTAATCGCTGGGGTATTTGCAACTTATGTAACTCAACAAGCGCGGGACGCTAAGGAACAAGCGCAGGAAGCTCAGGAAGGCATCAAATTGGAACAAGCAGGAGTGACTGCGTTGGAAAGGTTCCAATCATTCCCGTCTGAACGCTTGGAAACATTAGTATCAGCGATGGAAACTGGGCAAAGATTGAAGGAACTGGTTAAGGACGGACGGCGATTAGAAAAATATCCAGCTACCAAGCCGATATTGGCTTTACAAACAATTTTGGACAATATTTGGGAACGCAATCAACTCCAAGGGCATCAGAGCAGAGTCTACAGTGCCGATGGAAAGCTGATTGTCACTGCATCAGATGACAAAACCGCCCGTGTGTGGGATATCACTGGCAAACTGCTCGCCGACCTCAAAGGGCATGAGGAAAGGGTCAACAGCGCTAGCTTTAGTGCCGATGGACAGCGGATTGTCACTGCATCATTGGACAATACTGCCCGTGTGTGGGATATCAACGGCAAACTTTTGGCTGACTTTAAAGTGTATGAGGGCGATGTCAACAGTGCCAGTCTTAGTGCTGATGGACAGAGAATTCTCATCGCATCAAGTTACGGTAATCCTAAGGTGTGGCGGGTTGGTGGGTTGGATGACTTGCTAGGGCGGGGTTGCGACTGGCTCAAAGATTACCTCGCCACCCATGACGAAGCACGGGAGAGGCTGAAAATATGTCAAAGCCCTAACGAAATCTAAAGTGTAATATTGAAACACGGTAGGGGCGGGGAGACCCCAGACCTACGACAATTGGAAATTACATCACCGAATGCGGATTAGTATGAGATGCGATTTTGCCAGCAATAAAGGGTTATGGGCGTTTTCCGTCCCTGTTTTCTCGTAAAATAGCGATCGCCTTGAGAGTGAAAATCAGTATATTGAAAAGTTCTTGTGAAGTTAGCTTGAAGAATCAGCGATCGCCCTGACATCGACATTTATAGTTGCTACTATGGGCATATATACAGAACGCCTTATACAGAACCTAATTATCCTGTTCTTTTCTCTGAAGAAATATGAACCAAATCAAAACCCCCCTTGAAAATCAAGGGGGTTATTTTTATCTGGGTAGTGGCATGACTACTGAAAAACACCCAATTTGATCACAAAATGGGTGCAACATCAATATAATATGTAATATCGACAAACAACAGCTAGCTGGGAGACACTTCCATCAACCGCTGTTTCAGACGCAGGGCTTCACCTTGATCTACAAGAGAACCTTTTTCTAACAAAAAAGCCCCATCACAGTAATTCAACTCATCAAGGCGATGGGTTACCCACAAAGCTGTGATTCCACGAGTTTTGACCAGGCGACGCACACTAGCCACCAAATCCAATTGGCTATCGGGATCTAATAAAGCAGTGGGTTCATCTAATAATAGGACTTCACAATGACGGGCGATCGCACCTGCGATCGCTACCCGCTGTTTCTGTCCCCCACTGAGAGCATAGATCGGCCGGCGTTGCAGAGATTGTAAATTTACTGCTCCTAAAGCCTCCTCGACTCTGGCTCTGACTGTAGCAGTTGGCAATTTTTCTTCCACTAATCCAAAAGCCACATCTGCACCAACTGTTGGCATTACTAGTTGATGATCGGGATTTTGGAAAACAAAGCCAACGGGATGCAAAACCCCAATTTCACCTGATGTGGGAGCTAATAGTCCTGCTAAGAGTCTGAGTAAAGTTGATTTACCACTGCCATTTGTCCCCAAAAGCATCCAAAACTCGCCCTTTGGTACTTCTAAAGAGCAAGATTTAATTGCTTTCTCGCCACTAGGCCAATTGAACTGTAAATCATGAACTGCAATGCCCACTTTCGCCATTTATCCAACCTGCTCACTCAGTAGTTAGAGCCACAAAACCAGGGGGTCTACCACTACTAGTAGTGACACCATCTTTCTGAAGAATCTGCACCCCAGAAATTTCACTAGCACGAACAGCAATTTTTTTCTCTGTCTTGCCCTCACATTTTAGTTCCACAATGTCAGGGTTACCAGACCGCATGGCTGCCAAAATTAACTGGTAGACAGCCTCAGCATCCTCTGCTGACTTACGTTGCACTGATAATGGATAAGCAGTGTTTCTGACCGTTAAGTCGATGGTAAACATTTAGCATTAATCAATTTAACTGTAGCACTCATTCTAGCGCTAGCTGCCGGAATACTGGTGTAGGGAGATGGGGGAAGGGGGAAGGGGGAAGGGGGAAGGGGGACAAGGGGGACAAATGACTATATGCCTATTGCCTTCTTGACAAATGACCAATGACAAATGACCAATGACCAATGACAATCTATACAAATCTTAAAAAAAATTAAAAATCACCTAGAAAAATTAGAGATTTGCACTTAATATGATTAGAGTCAGTAAAAAATTGTAAACTGGATTGACAACCCAGTAAACTTTCTGTTTATGGAGAGCTAAAAAATAATAGCGATCTATAATACAGAAGTAAAAACCTGTACTTATAAACTTTTGGAGATTTTCTGTAATGACCATCGCAGTTGGACGCGCCCCCAGTAGAGGGTGGTTTGACGTTCTAGACGACTGGTTGAAGCGCGATCGCTTCGTGTTTGTCGGTTGGTCAGGGGTACTGTTGTTCCCCTGTGCTTTCCTGGCACTAGGCGGTTGGCTCACAGGTACAACCTTCGTCACGTCATGGTACACCCACGGTTTAGCATCTTCTTATTTAGAAGGCTGTAACTTTATCACCGTAGCCGTATCCACACCAGCAGATAGTTTGGGACATTCCCTATTATTGCTGTGGGGACCAGAAGCACAGGGAGATTTCACCCGGTGGTGTCAACTCGGCGGCTTATGGCCATTCGTCGCCCTACACGGAGCCTTTGGATTAATCGGCTTCATGTTACGGCAATTTGAAATCGCCCGTCTAGTCGGAATTCGCCCTTATAACGCTTTGGCATTTTCTGCCCCAATCGCGGTATTCGTCAGCGTCTTCTTGATGTACCCATTGGGACAATCAAGCTGGTTCTTTGCACCCAGCTTTGGAGTAGCAGGTATTTTCCGGTTCATTTTGTTCGTGCAAGGTTTCCATAACTTCACCCTCAACCCCTTCCACATGATGGGAGTAGCAGGTGTGTTGGGTGGTGCATTGTTGTGTGCGATTCATGGAGCAACAGTCGAAAACACCCTGTTTGAAGACGGCGAAGCAGCTAACACCTTCCGCGCCTTCAATCCGACTCAATCAGAAGAAACCTATTCAATGGTGACAGCAAACCGATTCTGGTCACAGATTTTCGGGATTGCATTCTCCAACAAACGCTGGTTACACTTCTTCATGTTGTTTGTACCAGTAACTGGACTGTGGATGGCAGCAATTGGCATCGTCGGCATTGCACTCAACCTGCGGGCTTACGACTTTGTGTCGCAAGAATTGCGCGCTGCTGAAGACCCAGAGTTTGAAACATTTTATACCAAGAATATTTTGCTGAATGAGGGTATCCGTGCTTGGATGGCTCCTCAAGATCAGCCCCACGAACAGTTTGTATTCCCTGAAGAAGTTCTACCTCGTGGTAACGCTCTGTAACTATCGTGGGTTAATTGAGCTTTAGCTTTAATTAGTCTTCAGTTTCCCTCACCTTTCGGTGGGGGATTTTTTATCGGGTTTCAACTAAAACAAAAAAACCCCCGCTTCTGCTTCGCAGTGAGCGATGAGATGAATTTTTGGAATCTCAGGGAATCGCTTAGTTTAATTGGTTGAGAAGCCTACACTGTAGTGCTTGCAGTCAGTGTACGATTATGTCATTTAATTTATCAGAAATTTGGGTTTAAAACTCCGTCCATAAGGAGCGGCTTTGTGCTAGTATACTAATGTACCGCAGGGCTTGCGGGAGGCGAAAGCCAAAGTCTGTGGAGCAAACATAAGACCGGAAAATGCTTTGGGCATGGAGGCAGTTGCGAAAAACCCGTAAGGGAAAGAAACAGAAACCCAAATCGTGAGGCTTGGGAATCCCCATGCATTCAGGCAGGGGAGGATGTCAAGTGCTATAGTTAATGAAGGTTCAAAACCCAGAGTTAAATACTCTGCCTTATTGAAACTAAGACCGCTTAGGCAACAAGGAGGTGATGCCCATGATAGAAAGTAGTAAACGCATGGGTCATCAGGTTGCAGTTAGCCGGCTGTGTGCTGGGGCTGTTCTCTAAAAGTTAGCCTTAGTTCTTTTGAAGATACTAAGTTTGACTCAAGTAGCTAGGCTAAGCTAGGAGTTCCTTCCAGCAGTCTGGTTGCAACCTGAAGACCCGACTAGACCGCTCTGACTTAGATCCACCGATCTAAATCAGAGCGGATAGTTTTTTATAGGCGTAAAAATACAGAGACAGATTACGTCGGACAAAGAAATTGTCATAAATACTACTATAATTAAAGGGATATTTGCATATGGCACAGCTACTCACCGAAGCGGAAATTCAACAACGGGTAGGTGTACTGTCGGGTTGGGCAGTGGAAGGGTCTAAATTAAAGACTATCCGTACCTTTAAAGATTTTATCCAGGCAATTGAATTTGTCAACAAACTGGTGGAACCTGCCGAGTCCGCAGGACATCATCCTGATATAGAGATTTCCTATAACAAAGTGAAAATCCAATTAACCACCCACGATGCAGGTGGTTTAACTGAGAAAGACTTTGATCTAGCAGCAGTAATTTCCCACATTAACCAGTAATTTCTTCAGAAAAGTACAATTAAAAAAATACAGGAGATAGAAGACAAGAGAAGATTTGTATGCTTACTCGTGTACGCAATTCATACTGATTACTTAGGTGAATAGGAATTTTAGTGAATTCTCTAGCGCTAATCGCTGCTTGAATGTATTAGGTTATGAGTGTGACAGTTGTTGAGGCGATCGCTTGGATGTTGCCAAGTCCTTGAGATGTTTTATAATGTTATGCTATAAAGGAGTGTTTTTGCATAAGTTAATTACATCAGTAATTAACATCAAGTTAATCGTTTATTAGCTAGGCAAAAACTAAAATTGTAGTAGTGGCAACTATGCCTCATCCGGAAGTCCGAAAAAGATGGCGCATATTTGAGAATAGGTGCAACGAACACAATTATCTATACAAGGTGTGAGGAGAAGAGAAAAAATGTCTAAATCTATATTGTGGAAATCCCTGGTCGTTAGTCCAGCAGTTTTGGGAGCAACGCTGTTAGTTTCAACAGCAGCAATGGCAGCTCCAAATACCACAGCAGAAGTACCATCCGAGAAGCAAGGGGCGGCTGAACTGGCTCAAAAGCCAGCAGAAATCATAGCTCAAGCAGCTCCCGCTAGCGATGATGCCAAAGTTCTAGAGCAAGTTAACCGCTACAGCAAAGAAGGTAGTAGTAACTCCCAGGCGCAAGTCACATCAGTTTCGCAATTTTCAGATGTTCAACCAACTGACTGGGCTTTCCAAGCATTGCAGTCCTTGGTTGAGCGTTATGGTTGTATCGCAGGTTATCCCAATGGAACCTATCGCGGTAACCGTGCTTTAACCCGTTATGAATTTGCGGCTGGTTTAAACGCCTGTTTGGATCGGGTTAACGAACTGATTGCGACAGCGACAGCTGACTTGGTAACAAAGCAAGATTTAGCAACCTTACAGCGGTTGCAAGAAGAATTTTCCGCAGAACTAGCAACCTTACGCGGTCGTGTTGATTCCTTAGAAGCACGTACTGCTGAATTGGAAGCCAATCAGTTCTCTACTACCACCAAACTAGTGGGTGAAGCTATTTTCGCCGTTAGCGATGCTTTTGGTGGCAGAACTGATAATGCCAACAATACAGTTTTCCAGGACAGAGTACGTTTAGGATTGGAAACCAGCTTCACTGGTAGAGACAAGTTGACAACTCGTCTGGCTGCTGGTAACGCATCAGCTTTCTCATTGAGAGACGAAGCTGGTAACGCTGTTCCTACCGCAGAAGGTACACAAACCTTTCAAGTTGGTAGCACTGGCAGCAACAGTGTGAGAATTGACCGCTTGACCTACGAAGTTCCTATCGGACCGGCTCAAGTTTACCTCGCTGCAAGTGGTGGTCGTCATAGCCATTATGCTGCTGTCAACAACCCCTACTTCTTCGACAAAACAGATGGTGGTAACGGCGCTTTGACTACCTTTGCGTCTGAAAGTCCCATCTATCGCATTGGTGGTGGAGCTGGTATAGCGCTCAATATACCTTTTAGCAGTGGTGGCAGTATCTTCAAACCAAGTTCTATTACTGTAGGCTACTTGGCTTCAGATGCGAATAATCCTGGTACTACAGCTACAGGTGCAGGAGCAGGTTTATTCAACGGTAACTATGCTGCTTTAGGACAGTTGAACTTTGCTGTAGGCGATCGTTTAGCATTAGCTGCTACCTACGTCCACGGTTATCACAGTGCAGGTAGTGCCTTATTTGATTCAGGTATAACTGCTGGTAGTGGTGATTCACCAATTGGTGGTGTCGTCGGTACTCGTCAAGCAAACCTGCTAACAGCCGCAGCTAACAGTAATTCCTACGGTATTTCCGCAGCCTTCAGACCCAGTGACAAATTGTCAGTTAGTGGGTTCGTTACGTACCACGATGTCAACGAAGTTGGTGCTGGTAACGATTTTGAAGCTTGGAGCTACGGTGGTGGTATAGCCCTACCTGACTTTGGTAAGAGAGGTAACGTACTGGGTATTTTCGCAGGCGCCGAACCCTATTCTCGCGGACGTGCAGTTCCCGGTGTAGCTGTTGGCGGTAATGCACCAATCCACGTTGAAGGCTTCTACAAATATCGCGTATCCGATAACATCTCCGTTACTCCTGGTATTATCTGGTTGAGAGCGCCTGGTCAAAACGACGCTGAAGAAAACGCATTCATCGGTACACTCAGAACCACATTTACCTTCTAGAACGTAGAGTCTGGCTCTGGTTTCAATCAGTGTACATAAAAATTTGAACTTGATTAATCCCCGCCTGATGGTGGGGTTTTTTTATGCTGGGCTGCGAGATCCTCGACTTCTTTAAGAAGTCGGGGATCTGACACCTCGCAACCTCTCATAACTTATATAGTGAAACACTACCGGAAGGGTGAGGGGCTTTTTTGCTAAAAAGGGATACTCCCCAAAAACCCCAGTGAATAACCGGAGTATACTAGAAAAAGTATGAAGTATGAAAAATTTTGATCCTTCATACTTTATCCTTCATTCTTAATTGCTACTTGTGGAAATATCCTGTAAGTCTGAATACGCAATCCTAGCCTTATTAGAAATGGCAACTCATTATCAAAGCGGCGAACCGATGCAAATTCGGCAAATTGCTGCACAACAAAACATACCCGATCGCTATTTGGAACAGCTGCTAGCAACCTTGAGGCGTGGGGGTATAATCAAGAGTCAAAGAGGGTCTAAAGGTGGCTATCTATTGGCACGAGAACCCAAGAAAATTACTATTTTCGAGATATTGGAATGCTTGGAAGGAATGGATGTACGGGCAGAACCAGCAGACAATAATCGCAGAACTATAGATAGCGGAGTAATAGCAGAAATATGGCAAGAAGCTTGTCAGGCGGCAAACTCAGTGTTTCAAAATTATTCACTTCAGGATCTTTGTGAAAAAAGAGATTCTCGGCGGCAGTTGGATATCATGTACTACATTTAGTCAATAGTCAATAGTCATTTGTTAGATATTCAATGAGTTAGAACTATTGATCGTTGACCGTTGACTCATAACTAAATAACTAAGGAATAATTATGCGAATTGCTAGTAACATTACAGAACTCGTTGGACGTACACCTTTAGTCAAACTAAACCGTATTCCCCAAGCCCAAGGGTGTGTAGCCCAGATTGTGGTGAAATTGGAAAGTATGAACCCATCTGCATCAGTTAAAGACAGAATTGGGGTAAGTATGATTAGTGCTGCCGAAAAAGAGGGGTTAATTACTCCGCAAAAAACAATATTGGTGGAACCTACTTCAGGTAATACAGGAATTGCTCTGGCAATGGCAGCGGCTGCCAAGGGTTATCGGTTAATTTTAACTATGCCCGAAACGATGAGTGGGGAACGAAGGGCAATGTTGCGGGCTTATGGAGCTGAACTGGAACTAACACCAGGAATTGAAGGTATGAGTGGAGCGATTCGGCGGGCACAGGAGATAGTGAACACAACGCCCCATACCTATATGTTGCAGCAGTTCCGCAATCCAGCGAATGCTAAAATACATCAAGAAAGTACCGCCAAAGAAATTTGGGAAGATACTGATGGGCAAGTAGATATGATTGTGGCAGGAGTGGGAACAGGTGGTACGATTACTGGAGTAGCAGAAGTAATCAAAGCACGCAAGCCGACTTTTCAGGCGATCGCAGTTGAACCAAGTAATAGCCCAGTATTATCTGGGGGAAGACCAGGGGCACATAAAATTCAAGGAATTGGTGCTGGTTTTATTCCCCAAGTACTGAAGCTAGAATTGATTGATGAAGTGATTACGGTCACCGATGAAGATGCGATCGCTTATGGTCGGCGTTTAGCCAGAGAAGAAGGGTTACTATCTGGAATTTCCAGTGGTGCAGCTTTATGTGCCGCTGTTCGTGTTGCCCAGCGAAAAGAAAACGAAGGGCGTTTAATTGTAGTCATTCAGCCAAGTTTTGGAGAAAGGTATTTAACTACGCCATTATTTCAAGATTTGGAGGAGAGAGTCGCAACTAGCATCAGCTAGCTATAAATTTGGATTAATGGTCGATTATAACCACTACGAAATTCTCAAAGTTAACCCCAATGCTAGCCAGGCGGAGATTAAGCAAGCTTATCGCCGCCTGGTGAAATTATTTCATCCTGATAGTAATCAGCAAACAGCAGATAAAGAGCAGATTATCAGGATTAATGCGGCTTATGAAGTTTTAAGTGACACTGAAGCCCGCTTAAATTACGACCAACAACTAAAAGATAGTTCAGAGAAATTAAATAGCCGACAACAGCGTACAGCATCCGCACAAAGGCATTACCAAGCGACAAGAAAAACCGGGAAAGATGCTGATGAACTAGTTGAAGAATGGCTGCGCCTAGTTTATCAACCAGTCAACCGGATACTTTCTCATATTCTCAATTCTCTACAAGAGCAAATCGATGAACTAGCCGCCGATCCCTTTGATGACGAATTATTAGAAGAATTTCAAGAATATTTAGACAGATGTCGTCGTGATTTTAAGCAAGCACAAATTACCTTTCGTTCTCTACCCAATCCTCCTAGTTTAGCCAGAGCCGCCGCCCATCTCTACTACAGCCTCAATCAAGTTGGAGATGGTATAGAAGAATTGGCATATTTTCCCATGAATTATGATGAGCGCTATTTGCACACAGGACAAGAATTGTTTCGCATAGCGAAGAAATTGCACTACGAAGTGCAAGCTTCAGTTAAGTAAGAGGCTGTTTGAAAAGTGGTCTGCTGTGATTTTAAGCACCTATGTGGCGAAGTCTCCGCACCAGCAGCCAGCACAGTACTGAAACATTCATATTTGTAATTCCCAGTCTGATATTCAGGAATTTTATGGATATGGATATTATTCCCGTCGCTACAGGTAAAGAATTTAGTTTATGCTGGAAACAGAGAAACATTAAGAAATTTTAAATTTTGTTCCCAGTGTACTCATGCAATGTATCGTAAATCGCCGCGCTCAGTTTTCGGCAAGTCATCGCTATTGGTTGCCAGAACTGAGTGAAGCTGAGAACATTCAGCAATTTGGTGCCTGCTCTAAATTTCCCGGACACGGACATAACTATGTCTTATTTATTTCCCTGATTGGGGAATTGGATGAATATGGCATGGTTTTGAACTTGTCTGATGTGAAACAGGTAATCAAACAAGAAGTTACAAGCCTTCTGGACTTTTCTTATCTCAACGATGTGTGGACAGAATTTCAACAAACTCTGCCCACCACTGAGAATATTGCACGGGTTATCTGGCAACGGTTAGCACCCCACTTGCCTTTAGTCCGTGTGCAGTTATTTGAACATCCTGAACTTTGGGCAGATTATATGGGAAACTCAATGGAAGCCTACCTCACCATTAGCACTCACTTTAGCGCCGCCCATCGGCTGGCTCACCCGAATTTAAGTAACGAAGAAAATACAGAGATTTACGGTAAGTGTGCGCGTCCCCACGGACATGGACATAACTACCATCTAGAAGTCACCGTTAAGGGGGAGATTGATCAACGCACAGGTATGATTGTGGATTTAGGCGCGTTGAATCAGGTGATAGAAGATTATGTGGTAGAACCATTCGATCACACCTTTTTAAATAAAGACATTCCCTACTTTGCCGAAGTAGTGCCTACTGCTGAGAATATCGCACTTTACATTAGTAATTTATTGCGATCGCCTGTGCAAAAATTAGGAGCCAAGCTGCACAAGGTTAAGCTGATTGAAAGCCCGAATAACTCCTGCGAAATTTACTGTACTGATTCGGAAGCCAATTCAGTCAGTGCAACAGCAAATCAGCCAGTGTTAGCGCGGGTTTAACGAGAATGCTCCCGTAGGGGTGGGGTTTCCCCGCCCTTGACGACAATCCATGACACGCAATCATTTTGAAAAATGGTGCAAAATCTCAGTCAAGAGAATCCGAGACTAAAAAAATTTACTGACTAAGCAGTGGAATCCAGGTAGCAAAGGACTTGTCAATTCATCTTCACTAAATAAAGTGTACGCTAGCTTTAAAATTGCCTGTTCGCGACGATAAACTTCTACTTTCCTTTGAATGCGATCGCAAATCCAATATTCTTGAACTCCCTGTACTGAGTAAAGCTTCAGTTTTGACTCTTGATCGCGCTTCTCATTTTTTTCACCAGGAGATAGAACCTCTACCACTAACTCTGGTGCGCCTGTTAGGTGTCCCGCTTCATCTAACAAGCGTTCTAAGCGTTCATGACTTGCCCAAACTACATCAGGAATCACATTATCAGCATCTGAGAAAATAATTCCCGGTGCGATCGCTGCCTTCCCAAGACCAGTTTCATCTGACCAATTATTAAGAACTGTAACAATATTGCCACAACTCGATTGATGCTCCCAGTGAGGTGATCTAGTCACGAATAATTCTCCATCAATAATCTCATAGCGATTTCTGCGATCGCCTGCAAATAACTCAAGATCGGCAGTAGTCCAACGCACTGGAGTTGTTTGCATAAAACCCCCTAAGCAATTTCTTCATTATATTTTAGAAAAATTATTTATAAATATCGTCGTTTGGCTTGCCGTCGCAAATAACGATAGATGAAATAGGCGATCGCGGCAAAATTTAAATTTATTAACAACCGAGTCAGTACATACCACAGGACAATCGGAACAAAAACCTGCTGCCAACTTAGGGGACTGAGCTTTCTCGCTAAGAGAAAAAACCCAAAAATCGCATTTCCCCCTAACATCAGTGCAAATCCTACTAAACCCATTTGCCAGTAACGGTGCTGGGGTGTGTGAGCAGATATGAGAGTAATCGGCGGTTTACCTTCCACTCGGCGCAATAATTGTTCCATCCGCCAAAACATCCACAACTGAAATGGAAAAAAGGCATAGTTGAGGAATCGCAGAGAAGGTAAATACCCCCCAGCAATAGATAAAAAATTCACTATGGCATGACAGACAACAGAATTTAGCCAAGCACTGAACAAGCAATTTCTCTTGTGATTTAACCTCATGCCTAGGGCGTAGCCCCAAGGCGCAGAGAACATCGCATGAACTGGTGTACCAATAGTACGGTCAAGAATTGGTGCTGTGTTGTAAAAAAAGTAAATCCAGTTTTCTTCGGCAGTGAATCCCAAAGCCACAGCTATAGTGAATAGGAAAACAGTGCTGGGGCGTAATTGATACCTGCGTTGTAGATAGTAGGTGGGAATGATCACCGTTACTAACTTACAACCTTCTTCAATCGGCCCAATTTCCAAAAGTTGCCGCAAGGCAATACCAGGAAGTGAAGAGTTTATTTGTCGCCAATTCACAACCCAATTGGCGACAGTTTCAAAAGCTATTTCTAAGCGGAGGGCGACAAAACCAGATATTGCCCCACAGATAAATAACAACAGTAACCTGAATAATGCTGGGGCAGTGAAAACACGGTAATAGTAGTACAAAAGCAACAGTAGTGGTGGTATGACTGCCCACAGCAGGACAACAAAATCAGCCACGCACTTGCGCAATTACTGTACGATGACGGGGGCTGTTACTGGTGATTGTGGGAGTTTGGAAACCAGCCTCAACTAAGGCTTGTTCAATATCTAAGTTGAAGTATTCATCTAGATAAGGTTCAGTACTTTTAAGCAGCGTCAAAATATAAGGTGGCATTTTCACAAACGCTTCTGATTTAGGATTCATGTCCATAATTCCCAAGTGCCCACCGGGACGCAGCAAACGCCGCGCCTCTTTTAAAATCTGCTTGGTTGGCGACTGGGGTAATTCATGACAAACCAGAAAAATGGAAACTAAATCAAAACAAGCATCTGGTAATCCTGTAGTTTCGGCTGGTGCATGAACCCAGTTAATATTTGCCTGACGTTGCTGCGATCGATATTCGGCTACAGCTAAGAAGTAGGGAGATAAATCTAAACCTGTGATTTTGGCTTGGGGATAAAGTGCTTGTAAGGCAAAGGTACTCATACCCACACTGCATCCCATGTCTAAGATGTCTTGCGGTGGGTTAGGGATTTGGTTCTTTAAGATATCGTGGTAGTTTTGGCGTAATCTGACATCACCTTCCGCCTCAGCACCTTGCCAAATCTTAGCATGAACAGCATAAGCAGCAGGTTCTACCTCAAAAGCAGCTTGCCAACTTAAATTTCCGGTTTCATAGGCGTGGAATGAGGTGAGGTAGTAGTCTGGGTAGGAAAGCTGAGGATTTTCTACTTTAGCTAAATCATTTGTCCAATCACGCGCAAGAAGTAGAACAACTTCTTGCGTCCAAGGTACGCCCATTTTTTCGGCACGTTTAATCATCATCTGTCTAGCGCGGTGCTTGGCTAAGTTGGCTAAAGGCTTAATTGCCAATACGCCATTTACCAAGCGGGAAGCTAAACCAGGAGCATTATTTACAGCAGCAGTCATAGGATCAATTTGCGCTCAACAGCCTTTTTTACTTATGACATATTGGTGGAGGCCAGTCTAGGGGCTGGGGATTGGGGATGAGGAGACTGTTGACTGTTGACGGTTGACTGTTGACTGTTGACGGTTGACGGCGATCGCTGAGCAAAGCCGAAGTGTTGACTCTTGACTCTAGCCCTTTCAAGGTGGGTAAAAATTTTGCTCAAAAAATCTCTTTTTAATCTCTTATCTCTGTGTCCTCTGTGTCTGGAGTGGTTAAATAAATTACTATTTTAACCGCAGAGTCCGCAGAGAGCGCAGAGAAAAAACGGATTTTACGAGTCACCTTGAAAGGGGTACTCTTGACTCTTGACTCTTGACTCTTGACTCTTGACAAATTACTTTAAGCCTCCGGATTCATTCTGGTTGTATTTAAATTTTGAATTTTGAATTCTAAATTGTCTCTGGATCTATATTTAATTCTCGCAGTTTAGCAGCCAATTTCTCTGCTGTTTCTTCTGGGGTTGGTACTAGCTTTCCGGCTGGTGTAAAAAATCGTAAGAGTCCCTGATAAATTCCTAAATATAAACCAAGCTGCTGACTCCATAAATGTCCTTGAGCATTCGGTTCTAGGGGTTGGTATTGACCATCAACTAGGTGAAACCCTGCAAATTCTAGTGTGTAGGGGTCAAACCAAAAATAATCAGGGGTGCGAAAGGTATCTTGATAAATCTTTTTCTTTAAATCTTTGTCTGTATTCGCTGTTGATTCAGAAAGAATTTCGAGAATAAAGTGAGGATATTTGCCATCTTCTTCCCACACTACCCAACTCTTACGGGTTTTACGTTCGGTGTCTAGTACAACAAAAAAATCAGGGCCGCGAAAGCTCTCGGTTTTAAGTTTTTTCCAGCTGTAATAAATAGTCAGATTGCCAGCAGCGTAGAAATCCGTTCTGTCTCGCCACAACCATTCCAGACATTTAAGTAAGAGGATTATTTGCTCTAGATGCAGTTCAGTTTCTAAGGGAGGCTCATCGCTGTATAAGTCACCTGGAGGAAGAATAACATCTTCTTGGATGTCTTGGGCAGTGTCTAATTCTTTGGCGAGGGACATGGTTATGACATTGCGATTTATGGGTTTATTTTAACGTTAGGGGCTAGGGGCTAGAGGCTAGAGGCTAGGGGTTAGGGGGATAAGCTGGACATTTCCCTATAGTTTATCTGCCTTCTGCCTCCTGCCTTCTTTATTTTCCAGTTTTCGGTTTGAGAGCTAACAACATTTCTACTTGACTGATAGATTTATCAGGACTAGTAGCAGTTACACCTAAACCGCGAATGGAACTTAGTATGGCGATCGCTTGTGGTGGTACGGGTTGAATTGGGGGAAAACCATTAACTATAGTCATTGTTTTGTCCATATCCAGGTAGAAGTAGCCGCCATTGGGTTTTTGTAAGGAACCGGTCACGGCTTTAAAGGTGTCGCTATTGTCGAGAGATTGGTTTTTATTGTCTGCGATCGCATTGGTAATCGGACTACCAAGAGCTACAAATACAGTATCTTGATCTAGCCACCCATGAGCTAGTAAAGCTCCTTGTTGGGGAATTTGCCATTCAGTGATGTTTTTCCCGCCGATGTTTCTTTGCGCAACGTTGACCAGTCGCTTTTTGATCAGCTCGTCTAGTTTGCTGAGAGTGCTTTCTGCTGTTTTGCGATCGCTAGTTTTAAATAAGAAAGCTCCCCCAACACCAAAACTGCCTAATATACCTTGATTAGATGGCATTGCGCCTACAGCAAATTCTCCATCCATCCAGCCCAGAATTTCTTTATCTAAATCCAAATTGGCGAATGATTTTATTTGTTGGCGGACTTGTGCCACTGTTTGGTTAAATTCGGGATAATCTTTTGATTGTTTTAGCACGGTTGACCAAGCACTGCTAATACCTTGTCCGTTGACTAAAGCAAAGGTATCAGAAGGAAGTTGCCCAACTATTTTAGCCGGCGTATTTTGATACTGGAATGTTTTTAGTTGGGGATCTAAATTAGCGATCGCTTTAAAGCGCAAACCTGCATCGTCAACACCCACACCCGCCACCACAGATTTCACTTGCTGCAACTGCTTCAGGCTTTGGGGTGGTAATTTCGACACTTGGGAATTAGCGGCGGCTAACTGAAGAGCCATATCCCCATAGTCTGGTATGTAAATTTGAGCGAGGGTATTTTTTACATCCACACTTTTGCTCAGAATGCTATTTGCACCTTCTTTACTGGCAAAGGAAGGCTGACCTTTAAAAGTGTCAATTACCTGTTCTATGGCTTGCTTTTGGGGAGCTAATACTAATTGGCTCTCATTTAAAACTACGCTATAAGTCGCTTGTCCTTGATCTGTAGTTTCTGTAATTTTGACACCTTTATACTCAGTTTCCTGGAATTGAATATCTTTTTGGGCTTTCAATTTGTTAAAAAAGTTTAAAGCCGCAAGTTTGTCTTTGATTACCACTACTTGCAACAGATTCGGTTTCGACTGTAATTTGGCTGTGCCATTAGGTGCAGTGATCGGTGGATTAAATTGTGCTGGTTGAACTGGATTCGGTGGTAGCACAGCCACCATCACACCACCTACCCAAGGTTTTATATCTTTCTCTAAAGAAATATTACTATTTTTTAACATTTCTGGAACAAATGACTCTAAACCTTTGGCAACTAGCTGTTGTGCTTCTGTTGTGCCAAACTGCTGCAACTTTGCCCAAGCTTGCGGGTCAGTGGAGATGTAAGTTGCCATGATTGCGGAAGAAGGTACTACTTTCGCGCTGCCTATAGCACCCGCGCTATCAGAAACCGGGCTGCCTTTAAAATACATATAGGCAGCGATACCTCCTGTCAGAACTACAGCTACACCAATAGCAGGAATTAAAAACTTTGTTTTACTTGCAGTCATTATCGTTATCCTCTCTGGTGTCAATTGTCATGAAGGCTTGTAAAAACGTCATTGTAGAGTTTTCGGAATTATTTATAATTTTTACTAATTTAGTGGTATCCACTGAGAAAATTAGTAATACTAGACACCTGCCCTTGTGAACTAATCTGAGACTTATTACAACAAAGTGAGAAGCAAATCCGTAAAGACTATGTTATTTAACTTAAAAAATAGGCTGTTACTATTGAGCAGACTATCCTAAGCTATAAAAATACTTGGAAGTATTTGTACTTAAGTGGCATCTATGTCAACAGAGTGCAAGCTATCAACTTACATCAGGGAAAGCATATAAGGTAGAGAAAGGGGGAAAGATTAAAAATTCGTAACTAAGTTTCACCCCAGGGATTAAGACCCCATCTGAAACTGGGTAGACTAGAGAGTCCTTGGACTTCTCGCTTGTTTCTTAATTACGAATGACGTAGACACCCTCTGGGTGGCTTACTGAGAGGTTGTTTGAAAAGTGATTGGCTGTGATTATAAGTACTTTCAGATCCCCCCTAGCCCCCCTTAAAAAGGGGGGAACTGGACTCAAAGTCCCCCTTAATAAGGGGAGCCACTGCGCCCTTGCGGGTTTCCCGACTTGTTCGCGCAGCGTCTCCCCTTGGGAGAAGCAAGTGGCGTGGATTTAGGGGGATCTAGAATTTTTTGCTACCGACGACAGGACTTTTAAAACATCCTCTGAAGGGAATTACGAATTACGTTAATTCTGATCCTCAATCCCCAAAATCCTTCTTTGACTGTTGAGTTGATTTGGCTTTATGCCGATCGCACTATTTTTTTGACTACATCCAGCCCGTTTTATCAAGATATAAGGTTAGTACGCATCAATGTCCCATTTTTATTTTGATACAGAAAATAACGGTCACAGATCTTTTGAGTTACCAGGAGCAAAACCCCATTACAATCCCGATCGCCCTGGACAAGTAGAGCATATTTTTTTAGATCTGAGTTTGGATATTCCTCACCAAAGTTATTCTGGCAGTTGCAGCATTCGCCTGTCGCCAATCCGCAATGGAATTGATAGTTTGACGTTGGATGCTGTCAACCTGAATATTCAATCTGTGCAGGTGGATGAGGTAGAGGAAAAGTTTGACTACGATGGCGAAAAGCTAGCGATCGCACTTTCAACTCCGACGCAGGTGGGTACGCGGTTACTAATTGCGATCGCCTACTCTGTGGAAAAACCCCAACGCGGGATTTACTTTATTCAACCAGACAAACACTACCCCAACAAGCCTACCCAAGTCTGGACACAAGGAGAAGACGAAGATTCTCGCTTTTGGTTTCCTTGCTTCGACTATCCCGGACAACTTTCTACTTCGGAAATTCGCGTCCGTGTTCCTAAACATTTGATGGCGATTTCCAACGGCGAACTGATTGAGACGAAGGAAGATGGTAAATATAAAATCTACCATTGGTCACAACAAGAAATTCATCCTACCTACTTAATGACATTGGCGATTGGCGACTTTGCCGAAATTCGCGATGAATGGCGAGGTAAACCCGTCACTTATTATGTAGAAAAGGGTAGAGAAGCAGATGCAAAACGCAGCATGGGCAAAACTCCCCGCATGATTGAGTTTTTAAGTGAAAAGTATGGTTATACCTATGCTTTTCCGAAATACGCCCAGGTTTGCGTCGATGATTTTATTTTCGGCGGGATGGAAAACACCTCTGCAACTTTATTAACCGATCGCTGTTTAATAGATGAACGCGCCGCTTTAGATAATCGCAACACCGAAAGTTTAGTTGTTCACGAATTAGCACACCAATGGTTTGGTGATTTGCTAGTAATTAAACATTGGTCTCATGCTTGGATTAAAGAAGGAATGGCTTCTTATTCTGAGGTCATGTGGACAGAACAGGAATATGGTAGCCAAGAAGCAGCATACTATCGATTATTAGAAGCGCGAAGTTACTTTAGTGAAGATAGTGGACGTTACCGCCGACCGATGGTAACTCACGTTTACCGCGAAGCAATTGAACTTTATGACCGCCATATTTACGAAAAAGGTTCTTGTGTTTATCACATGATTCGGGCGGAATTAGGAGAGGAATTGTTCTGGCCAGCAATTCACACCTTTGTTCAGGATAATGCCCATAAAACTGTGGAAACAGTAGACTTATTAAGGGCTATTGAAAAAGCAACGGGAAGGAACTTAACCTTCCTCTTTGACCAGTACGTTTATCGTGGTGGACATCCTGATTTTAAAGTGGCTTATGCTTGGGATGGCGATGCAAATTTAGCCAAAGTAACTGTAACTCAAACTCAAGCCAAAGATAATAACAGTAAAGAGTTATTTGACTTAAAAATTCCCATCGGCTTTGGTTATAGCGAATCAAGTGCATCTCCCCAACTCAAAACATTTACCGTCAGGGTAAATGAACGGGAACAAAGTTTCTATTTTCCCTTAGAAACCAAACCTCAATTTATCAGTTTTGATGTCGGGAATAATTATCTGAAAACTGTCACTTTGGAATACCCAATTCCCGAATTAAAAGCGCAGTTAGAATTTGATCCCGATCCTCTGTCTCGGATTTACGCTGCTGAAGCTTTAGCCAAGAAAGGAGGATTAGAAGCCACAAAAGTTTTATCTGCGGCGTTAAAAAATGAGTCATTTTGGGGTGTGCGTGTCGAAGTCGCCAAACAACTAGCCGAAATCAAATTGGATCAAGCTTTTGATGGGTTAGTTATTGGCTTAGAAGATAAAAGTTCTTATGTGCGTCGCGCTGTTGTCGATGCGCTGGCGAAAACCAAAACTGCTGAAAGTTATAAAGCTATCAAAGGCTTAGTGCAAGATGGCGATCCCAGCTACTATGTAGAATCAGCAGCTTGTCGTGTCATTGGCGCGATCGCTGCTGCAAACTTAGACGAAAAACCCAAAGAAGAAAAAGTCCTGAAACTGCTGAAATCTGTTTTAGAAGAAAGACAAGGCTGGAATGAAGTAGTTCGCAGTGGGGCGATCGCTGGTTTAGCCGAACTCAAAACCTCAGAACCAGCATTAAACTTGTTGCTGGAATACACCAAACCCGGTGTCCCCCAAGCCTTACGCCTCGCGACAATCCGCGCTTTAGGCAAAATTTCTGTCGGGCAAAATCCCGTCAATTTAGAACGGATTTTAGAAAGACTAGCAGAACTAGCCAAAGAAACCTTCTTCTTAACCCAAGTCGCCGTAGTCATCGCCTTAGGACAAATGGAGACACCAAAAGCCATTGGCATATTGCGATCGCTAGCCGATCAAACACCAGATGGGCGTGTGCGACGCTATGCTGATGAAGAGATTAAGCGAGTGCAAGGTAATATTGGCACAGAAAATGCCCTGCGGAATTTGCGTGAAGAACTCGATCAAGTTAAGCAGCAAAATCAGGAATTGCGAAGCCGCTTAGAAAATTTGGAAGCTAAATCAAAGAGTTCTGCATCCTAATTAAATCTGCACAATTCATCAATTAAACAGGTAGGGGCACAACAATGTTGTGCCCTTATAATTATTCGTACTGATACCGATTATCTATAAACTCGCACTAAATAATTACATCCCTCTTCTTTCTCTTCTCTTGGCGTTCTTCTCTACGAGACGCTAACCCCGCATTTCTCACAAAAAGTAGGGGCGGGTTCACAGATATGCTCTCGTAATTTACGATTATCTGGCTTAACCCGCCCCTACGGCTGTGGACACGGAGAAGAAAAAATCTCGTGAGAAATCCGGGTAACGCGAAGGCATCTTGGCGGTTTATTTTCACCGCTCGAACTGTATATTTCTTTGACCGAACAATTTTAGATTTTAGATTTTGGCTTAATATGAAAATCTAAAATCGAGTGACGTTGATTACCTTGCTTGACATTGTCTATAGTAGATAGGGACTCAATTAAGTTGGATTTTAATCTACCCAACAACTTGAATCTTAGCCCTTCTCACCGAAGTTTCAAGTACTTAAACCACTACCGTTGTTCTTGCTGCTGCTTGCCGAACTTACGTTTAGTCACCCGATATTTCAGGAATCGCTATAACTCTTGCAAAAGTCTTTTGTGATATGAGAGTCAATCGGCTGTGATGCAGTCACAATTACCAAAGTATGAATTGCCAAAGGAGCGAAACTGATGAGTTCATTTGTGCTTGGTTTTCAATATGTTGATAAAACAAAACTCTCCTTTGTTGGGGGTAAAGGCGCAAACTTGGGTGAACTTTCCCAGATTGAAGGAATCCGCGTACCGGATGGCTTTTGTATTTCTACTGAAGCTTTTAAAAGAATCATTGGGGAAACGTCGTCGATTAACGAATTACTCGACCAGTTATCGCATCTGAAGGTAGAAGACCGTCATAAAATCGGTGAACTTAGCGGTGAGATTCGCTCTTTCATCGAAGGCATAACCATTCCTCAAGATATTAATGAAGAGATCGCCCGCCACCTCTCCAGGCTTGGAGAAAAAAATGCTTATGCAGTACGATCCAGCGCAACCGCAGAGGATTTACCCACGGCCTCCTTTGCCGGACAGCAGGATACGTATTTGAACATTATTGGAAAGGAGGCAATTCTAAAGCATATCAGCAAGTGCTGGGCATCGCTATTTACCGAGAGGGCAGTAATTTACCGCCTTCAAAACGGCTTCGACCACCGTAAAGTTCACCTGTCTGTGGTTGTTCAGAAGATGGTCTTTCCCCAGGTGGCAGGAATTTTGTTTACTGCCGATCCCGTCACGTCTAATAGGAAGGTGTTATCCATTGATGCCAGCTTCGGACTTGGTGAGGCTATGGTCAGAGGCATTGTGAATACTGATATCTATAAAGTGTGTAACGGCAAGGTTATTGATAAAAAGATATCCACCAAGAAACTGGCTATTTATGCCTTAAAAGATGGCGGTACAAAAGAACAGGAGATTGATCCTGAGCAGCAGAATTGGCAAGCACTAACGGATGAGCAGATTTTGCAGCTTGAGCGCATCGGTCGAACGATCGAAGCACATTTCGGCAGTCCCCAAGACATTGAATGGTGTTTAGTCGATGACACGTTTTATATTGTCCAGAGTCGGCCGATCACGACTTTATTCCCGATTCCTAAAACGAGCGATCGCGAAAATCACGTCTATGTATCTGTCGGTCACAACCAAATGATGACCGATGCCATGAAACCATTGGGATTGTCTTTTTTCCTGTTAATGACCCATGCACCCATGCACACTGCTGGTGGAAGGTTGTTTGTTGATGTTACAGCGACGCTGGCTTCACCTGTCAGTAGAGAAACAGTATTAAACGTCACATTGGGCAAATCCGATCCGCTCATGAAAGACGCACTTACAACCATCCTAGAGCGGGGAGATTTTATAAAATCGTTACCCGACGATCGGAGTTCCGGCAAAAGCGGTAAAGGTCGATCGCCTGCGGATTTTCAAACCCTAAACGACTACGATCCGGCGATTGTTGCTGATTTGATTCAACAGAGTCAAACCTCGACCGACGCGTTAAAACAAACCATCCAAACAAAATCAGGATCGGATCTGTTTGATTTTATCCTGGAAGATATCCAGCAATTAAAAAAGACCAACGCTGATTCACAGAGTTTTGGTGTGCTTATGACTGGGATGAATGCTTCCTCCTGGATCAATGAAAAAATGAACGAGTGGTTAGGCGAAAAAAACGCAGCGGATACACTTTCTCAATCAGCACCCAACAATATTACGTCGGAAATGGGTCTGGCACTATTGGATGTTGCGGATGCGATTCGTCCTTACCCGGAAGTCATTGAGTATTTGCAACAGGTAAAAGAGGATAACTTTCTAGGTGAATTGGTGAAGCTTGAGGGTGGACAGGAAGCCCAGAACGCGATCGCTACTTTTCTTCACAAATACGGAATGCGATGTGTTGGAGAAATCGATCTTACGAGAACTCGTTGGAGCGAAAACCCAACCACACTTGTTCCGATGATTCTCAGTAACATCAAAAATTTTGAGCCTGGTGAAAGCGAGCGTAAATTTGAGCAAGGGCAACAGTCAGCTTTAAAGAAAGAACAAGAGTTATTAGAGCGATTGAAGCAATTACCGGATGGTGAACAAAAGTCCGAAGAGACAAAACGAATGATCCGCCTAATCCGGAATTTCATCGGTTATCGTGAATATCCAAAATACGGCATAGTTAATCGCTACTTCGTTTATAAGCAGGCTTTACTGAAAGAAGCTGAACAACTTGTACAAGCCAACGTTATTCATGAAAAAGAAGATATATACTATCTCACTTTTGAAGAACTTCGCGAAGTCGTATGCACAAATAAACTTGATTACCACATTATCAGCAAACGAAAAGACGATTACAAATTCTATGAAAAACTAACTCCCCCACGTATTATCACGTCTGACGGTGAAATCATTGCGGGTAAGTACAAACGAGAAAATTTCCTAGATGAAGCTATTGTAGGTCTACCTGTTTCTACCGGAGTTATAGAGGGACGAGCGCGTGTCATCTTAAACATGGAAGATGCCAATCTAGAAGATGGAGATATATTAGTCACCTCCTTTACTGACCCTAGCTGGACACCATTGTTTGTATCCATAAAAGGTCTAGTCACCGAAGTTGGTGGACTGATGACTCATGGAGCAGTTATCGCACGAGAATATGGCATAAGTGCAGTTGTGGGAGTGGAGAATGCTACCAAGCTGATCAAAGACGGACAGAGAATCCGGGTGAATGGAACAGAAGGGTATGTAGAAATCCTATATTAGAGCGAAAATTCCCAAATTGGATTTTAAATATTGAGGATTAATCTTTCTGTTAATGTGGTAGCTTAACAATTCATTCAAGCCAATAGCGTTTATCGGCACGGCTTAATTCAAGCGTTATTCAGACTATGAACGACTACCCGAATTCAATCAACCACTGCCCGAATTTACAGCAGTTTTCACGTAGTTGAACCACACTCTCAGGGCACAGCACTGCTGTGCCCCTACGCCAAATGTGGTTTATTTACAGGAAGATGCTGTAAGTTGATATCAGTAAACATTGTTGTGCCCTGAAAATTACAGCAGTAATCACAGTGCATCAACGGATCACCTGAAAGTTAGATAAACCGTTGAGTTGAACCATTGTTTCGCCCAAATCCAGAATTAGTTGATTTTGATTCTTACTGGTGTATGCGCCGTAACTCCCTCCCAGTTTGTTAAGAACCCCGGTTAAATCAGCTAAATCTTCCAGATTCGTAACTCGCAGCGCACCGAGATGACCATAACGATTAGTTTTATCAAGTCCGGCAGCCGTCCAAGCTTGGGCAACTGGCATAATATTGTTGATATACAGTGCGTCAGTTTCTGGGTTAAAGTCTGTGATAGTATCCATACCGCCATCTCTGCCGTCGATATAAAAAATATCATTCCCGGAACCGCCTGTTAGATCATCATTACCTTTACCACCCACTAGTAAATCGTTACCATTCTGACCAGATAGTCTGTCTAAACCATCTTTGCCGATTAGTACATCGTCTTTATCTTCACCCTGGAATTTATTGTTGCCAGCATCACCTGAGATGAAGATGCTAGATTGACGTTTATTAGAGAAATTCTTATTACCAGAAATCTCCCTGAGTACAATGTCGTAAATGCCTTGTTGAGCTGCTTGGGAAGCTTTATCGGGACTGGTAAAGCGCGTCCAAAAATTATGATCTGCATAACCTAAATCCTCAGTTCGCTGCAAATCTCCCCATACCAGATTGCCTAAATCAGTCAAAATCTCTGTATTAGTACTATTGAAATAATCAGCATGTCCGCCCTTTCCATAGGTTAAATCATTGTTATCATTAGCTTTTCCTACCCAAGCAATTCGTCCAATCTCCCGTGACTCAGCTGCCAACATCATATTGACGCTCGCTTGCGTAACGTTTTTTCCGACATTTTCAGAGCCGTATTCCCCGACTATGACGGGAATATCCTGAGCCTGGAGTTTATCGAAATAAGCCCCAATATCCTGGTTCATCCACTGGTCGTAAACGTGGATTGAAAACACTATATTTTCGTTACCTGCAATAATATTGTGAGCATCACTAGCAATTGTCTGAGTTTGATAGTCTTGTCCCCACGCTTCTCCATCGATCACAATGACATTGTTAGCACCTTCAGATCGGATGATGTCAATTAATTGACGGTGATAATCTACCCATTTTTCAGGTTGAGCTTTACTGTTTCCCGGCTCGTTGTGTAAGTTAAACCAAACATAGGGATTATCTTTAAACTCCCTCGCCATGTCGCGCCAATAGTCTTTGAGAATTTCCCATTGATCGCCTTCGTAATATCCACCAATGCGATCGTGAGCGTCAAAAATGACTACTGCATCTTGACTCGTATAAACATTGACAATCTTGTGGTTTGTTTGATAATTGTCCTGTGCAGGGTGGGGCTGATTATAACTTCCTAATAAATAGTTAGGAACTCTAATAGTGTTAAAACCCCAAGTATCTAAATAAACAGAATAATCTTTATCCCAGGTGAAGGTATTGATTCCTTTGGCAATAAATTCTTGTCCATTGGGGTCATAAATTTTATTTCCAATTATCTTAAAATTATCAAATTTTAAGGATGTCAACATCACATTGACATTCTCTTGCGTAAAATCTTCTCCTTCATTGTCAGAGTCGTCTTCCCCGAACATGATGGGGTCATCCTGAGTACGGAGTTGAGATACATAAGCCCCAAGATTCTTATATCCATCGATGCGATCGCCAACTTTAAACATGACTACCGCATCTTGAATCGTATAAATATCTACAATGTTTTGGTAGGTTTGAATCTTTGCCTGTGAAGGTTGAGGTGGATTATTACTTGCCAATAAATTGTGAGAATAACTAATAGAGTTCAATCCCCAAATATCTAAATAAATATGATAAATATCATCCCAGTTGAAGGGATAGATGCTTTTGGCAATAAATTCTTGTCCATTGGGTGTCTGAACATTTGATAGGTTGGAAGTGGTAGATGGCATTTCTCTAAAAAGGTTATGAATGACAATTCAATACTTTCAGTTTTGCAAAATTCAAACAACGTAAAATCTACCGATATAAATATTTAATAAAAACCCTTATATTTACTTATTAATTTATATTAACAAATTGATATATTAGTAATATAATATCCAAAAAACGTGTGAATTTTTTGAGAGATAAATGAAGGGTAATGTAGATGGATTATAAGGCTCAACTAGCTGGCAATTGTTGAACACTATCCAGATACAACCAAGCTGAATACTGTGAGTAATGGGTTATGAATAACAATGATTAGGTCAGTATAATTACGATTTGTAGGGAATAACAAAAACAAAAACTAACAATACACCAAATCTTTTACTGATGATAGTAATTATGAGATTGAGCATGAGCAATAGATAATAGTAATACCAATTTGAAAAAAGAATGCGACAGATTGTAGGGGCACGGCACTGCCGTGCCCTCTAGAATATTATTGATTGATGTGTCGCAAACATTATTTGATTTGGTATAAACTGATCGCAAACAATCAAAACTATAAATAAAATTTCTCTTATTTTGGAGTTTATCGGCGTAATTCTGATGCACAAAAGACAATTCAGGCTGTTAACTATGCTGTTTGCAGCCATACTAGTAATCAGCCTCATCGCAGTGCAAAGTCATTCTCTCAAAGCGGCTTCACCTTTAGGTAAGGACTCGCTGACGATGGTTACTTCCCCAGATTACCCACCTTACGAGTTTTATGATACTCAAGGCGGTGAAAGACAAATTGTTGGCTTTGATGTAGATATTGCCAAAAGTCTGGCGCAAAAACTGGGGTTTAAACTCAACATAATGGAATCGGATTTTAATGGATTAATTCCTGCACTCCAAGCAAATCGCGCTGATTTTGTGATGGCGGGGATGACTCCTACCCCAGAACGCAAGAAAAATGTCGATTTTTCGATTATTTATTACGAAGCCAAAGATACTATTGTCGCTCCTAAAAATAGCAATCTCAAACAGCCGCCAGATTTAGCCGGGAAAAAAGTTGGCGTTCAATTGGGAACTATTCAAGAACAAAATGCCAAAAAAATTGCTCAAAAAGTTAAAGGTATTCAACTCAAGCAACTAAATAAAGTCCCGGAAATTATTCAAGAAATTAAATCAGGGCGAATTGATGCTGCAATTGTTGAGGATACTGTAGCTAAAGGATTTGCTCAAGCTAACCCAGAATTAGAGTTTAACGTCATTCCTTCCGAAGAGGCGAGTGGATCGGCGATCGCATTTCCTAAGGGTTCGGCTTTTGTCCAACCTTTTAATCAAGGTTTGCAACAAATGAAGGACAATGGCGAACTTGAAAAATTAGTTACTAAGTGGTTTACGCAAAGTACCTCCGCCCCGACTTTATCCTCACCTGCTAAAGGCGGTTTAAATCTAGACTTTACCCGCATTCTTCCGGAAATTCCCTTTATCCTCAAAGGTATCCCCCTAACCTTATTATTTACACTCTTCTCCGTATTTCTCGGCTTAATTTGGGGTACAGTTCTCTCTTTATGCAAAATTACCGGCATCAAGCCTCTTACCTGGCTGGCTAACGCTTACACCTCTGTATTTCGTGGCACACCTTTATTATTACAATTGGCGTTGGTTTACTATGCCACACCCCAGCTTACAGGCTATGACATCTCAGCTTTACAAGCGGGGGTGTTAACTTTTACACTTAACTCTGGGGCTTATATGTCGGAAACCATCAGGGGTGGAATTCAAGCTGTAGATAAAGGACAAACTGAAGCGGCGTTGTCGATGGGTGTTCCTTACCAATTGATGATGTGGGACATTATTCTACCCCAAGCGTTGAAAAACATTCTTCCCGCATTGGTAAATGAAACTATTGGACTATTGAAAGATTCGGCTTTAGTCTCAACAATTGGTGTAGTGGAAATATTACGCAGCGCCCAAATTGTTGGTGCAAATAAATATATTTACTTTGAACCACTGCTGTTTGCTGGGTTCATCTACTATGTTTTAGTTATGGGTCTTACCTTTGCTGCATCGGTTTTAGAAAGGAGATTGAGACAAAGTGAGTAAAGTCCTTATTCGTACAGAATTTTTGTGCAAATCCTTTGGCAAACTTGATGTACTCAAAGATATTTCTACAGAGATTAACCAAGGTGAAGTGGTGGCGATTCTTGGCCCTTCTGGTTCTGGTAAATCTACCTTTCTTCGGTGCTTGAATTTGTTAGAACATCCAACTAGAGGCAAAATTTATTTTCACGATCGAGAAATTACTAATCCTAAAATCAATATTGCTCAGGTTCGCCAACAGTTGGTGATGGTGTTTCAACACTTTAATTTATTTCCCCACATGACAGTAATGCAAAATGTCACCTATGCGCCGATTAAAGTTAAGGGAGTAGATAAAGAGTTAGCCAAAACTAAAGGACTGGAGTTACTGACAAAAGTAGGTTTAGCCGAAAAAGCAGATGTCTACCCATCTAAATTATCAGGCGGACAGAAACAAAGAGTAGCGATCGCCCGCGCTTTGGCGATGGAACCAGAGATGATTTTATTTGATGAACCCACTTCAGCTTTAGATCCGGAAATGGTTAAAGATGTGCTGGAAGTGATGCAAGCTTTAGCCCACACAGGAATTACAATGGCGATTGTCACCCATGAAATGGGATTCGCCAGAGAAGTCGCCAGTCGGATTATGTTTCTCGATAGAGGAATTTTGGCAGAAGATACCACTCCTAGCCAATTCTTCCACAATCCCCAGTGCGATCGCGCCCAGCAATTCTTAGAAAAAATGCTCTAGTAGGCAACAATTTTGCTAACTCCAACCTGACTCAAACTCAGACAAAAATACCCCTATCTAAAGTAAGAATTTGAAAAAATTTTTAGATATCTGCAAGTAGCTACGCCTATAAGCTCACTTTCCGCTTTCCTGCAACCTTCTGCCACGATTATCTGCTCTCTCACACTCTTCATTGATAAGCATTTTTTATATAATTTATGGTTTTTTTATATATTTTAGAAGTTTAGTTTGACGAATTAAAAGTAATATTAAGTTTAAAATGTTAAAGAATCCTGACATTGAATCATAATTAAATCAACTTCTTAAGTTTGCATTTCTGGGTAGATGTAAATCTTTCCCTAAAAATGCTGATTTATGCATTGAGAGCCTTGTCTAGCAAAATTGCGATTTAGGCTAAATTTTTGCATGTTAAATTCAGCAATTATTCAAGCTTGAGACATTCTTTTACCAATGAAATTGGCGGAATTTCCTTTGTTTATTCCTAAATTTTAGGGTTCGCAAGGTAGGTATTGTGCAGCTAACTTTTCCCAGTTTGCTGTTTTTTGATGTGGTTAGTCATGAGAATTTAAAAAGCCTATGTTACCCAAAGAGCGAATTAATTACACCTATCTGCCCAGGTTAAATTACAAAAGCATTTCATCAAAATGGAAAAATTACTGTGTTAAGCTCTGCGGAACTAAGCGTTCAGTACCTATAGATAGACCCCATCATAAACATATTTTCTGGTCTTGGCTGGGTAGTTTTATTGGCATAGCCGCCACAGCTTACCTTTCTGTGAAAACCAACTCACCACTGTTGATGGCTCCCTTTGGTGCCACCAGCGTTTTAATATTTGGCATACCTGACAGTCCTTTAGCCCAACCCCGGAATGTGATTGGCGGTAATCTGATAGCTGCCTTAGTTAGCCTAACTATTTTGCATCTTTTCGGTTCCGAACCTTGGGCTATGGGAATGGCTGTCGCTACCGCCATAGGGATGATGCAGTTTACCGGAACTTTACACCCGCCTTCAGGAGCAGTTGCATTAGTTGTCATGATGACAAAAGCTCAATGGCAATTTCTGCTAACACCTGCACTGGAAGGTTCCGTAATTCTGGTACTCTGTGCTGTAGTTTTCAATAACCTTGCACAAGAGAGGACTTATCCCAAACACTGGCTGTAACTTGTTACACACCTAAGTAAGCACATTAAGAAAGCAAGAGAGTAGAGGGACAGGAAAGCAGAGGAGCGTATCGGCAAGTTTTAGGCTTTATTGTGCCTTTATTGCCCATAGAGCTTCTCTATTACTCAAATTTTGGGTAATTTCACCTCTTTAAGAGCAGATTACGGTTATCTTTACATTGGCTTACAGTAATTACTGACTTTTTATTACCGCCAAGGCGATCGCTCTTGGACTAATATAGGTAATTGGTGATACAGCTAAATTAACTTTTTAAGGGAATACACAGGAGAAAAATTATGAAATTTGGTATTGATATGGGACACAATTGCCCTCCTGATACAGGAGCGCCAGGTATTCAAAAAGAAGATCATTTAACTAAAGCAGTGGGTACGCTGCTAATACAAAAATTAACAGCAGCTGGTCATACTGTGATTGATTGCACTCCTAAGACAGCTAATAGTGTCAAGGATTCTTTGCAGCAAAGAACTAATAAAGCGAATGCAAATAATGTGAATATTTTTGTTTCTATTCATTTTAATGCATTCAATAATAAAGTTCATGGCACAGAAGTTTTCGCTATGAGTAACGCCTCAAAAGGTATAGCGCAATCAGTTCTCAAAGAGATTGCAAAACTAGGGTTTGCCACTCGAGGCGTTAAAAATACACCTCTATTTGTCTTGAGAAATACACAAATGCCAGCTATTTTAGTTGAGTGCTGCTTTTGTGATTCCCAAACAGATATGGATATCTTTGATGCTGAAAAAATGGCTGAAGCCATCAAAGATGGATTAATTGGTGATTCAGGGGAAGATACAGCCAAATCTAATAAAGATCACATTTTGGAGATTAAAACGCCAACTGTGTTAAAACCATCTACAGATCAATCCTCAGATTTACCTCAAGAAACTCTAATTGATATTGCTCCCGGAAAATACCAAGTATTAGATGCTCGTTTTGAAGAACAGCATTATTGGGTAAAGTGGCCTGACAAAACCCAAGGAAACCGAGACGTACATTTTGTTTTTGCTGGACACTGCAAAATTCTCTAAGGGAACTCCAAAAAATAAATTATGCCAAATTGTAGGGGCGGGGTAACCCATTGGTGTCAACTTAACGTGAAACCCTTGCCTGGATATGATTTGATACAAAATCACGTACCACCAAGATCCGCGCTACCCCACCCCAGTTTTGCTGACGCAAAACGTCCCCTCCCCGTAAACGGGGAGGGGATTGAGGGGTGGGGTAAAATGCCTGTGGAATAAGCGTTTTGACTTAAGTTGACACCAATGCGGGGTTACCCCGCCCCTACGAGTTGCGGGTTTGGTAGGTTAATGATTGGAATATTTTTTTATTTGGAAGTCCCTAAGAGGATGTTTTAAAAGTCCTCTGCTTGGTAGCAAAACATTATAGATCCCCCTAAATCCCCCTTTTTAAGGGGGACTTTGAGAGATTTTCCCCCCTTTTTAAGGGGGGCTAGGGGGGATCAACCAGTGCTGAAAATCACAGCCAATTACTTTTCAAACAACCTCTAAGAGAATCTTTCTCAACTTGCAAAATTTGCTCAAAACCTCTCTCCTACAAGGAGAGAGGTTTTGAAATATTAATTTTCCATTCCCTTATAAAGTATAGCTGTTGACTGTTGACTGTTGACTGACTTGAAAGCCTTTTATTGTCAGGGTTTTATTTTAGCTTGATGTCCTAATCTATCTGGCTACAGCTATAAGTAGGCGCGATTAAACCGAACTATGTAAAGCTTTGTCGGGGGAAGGGGAAAGGGAGACAAGGATGACAAATGACAACTGACAACTGACAACCACCGCAGATTTACGCAGAAATATCTAGCCAACTAATTGCGCTGATTATGTTTAATTACCGAGGTTATAGTATAATGAGGTGTGATACCCCCGATCCTAGATAAGGGAAATTACTGTATTATTTAGTCAAATAACTTAGCTGAAAATATTCTCTGGTAAAAATAACTAGTGAATATAAGTAGCCGGCTCATAGGGTTACAACTATCGACCACAGATTTTGATCTCTGCTTAATGGTTCAGTGGTATGCGACCTAATATTAAGAAGGTAAGGCATAATACCAATTCTCTAAAATTCGGCAACAGATTCCAGCCCTAAAAACTAGATCGTGTCGGATTTTGGTAATTACGAATTACGAATTACGAATTACTAATTGATATCAGCCCTACCTACAATTAATCTGCATTTGTGTGAATTGTAAAGTTGTAGATTGTTTGCGACTTCGACCGCAAATTTTGTAAAAAATTTATTTTTTACAGTTTTACAGTTTCTGTCCTGTATAAATTGAGCGCACTTCGCCATTACGACGAACGATCGCTTCCCCGTTACTGACATCTACTAATGTCCAACCACTTGAACCGATGCTTTCACCAATAGCAAAGCGCTGTGTAGTGCCGTCAACTTTAAACAAAGCCGCAGACTTAGTTCCTAACTCTAGTATTCCCTCTAGGATATGGCTAGGAATAGGTTGTGTAGCGCTTGACACAGCCTGTTCCTGGGATACAGTAGTCACGGATGCTATAGGTGTAGGCAGTTGTGGGATTGCAGCACGGAAGGGCACAACTGGTAATGTCGGCAGCAGATTGGATGATTGCCCAACTACAATCGGTGCAGTGCGTACACTCACGGGTTTGAGATCTGGGCGCACAGCAGCAGCAAACATGTTGACGCTGACAGGTTTAGCTGGTTTCTTTTGAGAATTCAACGCCTGTTTCACCGCACCAGGACGGGACGTATTTGATACCGCCGCTACAGGTGATTTGGCTTTGGGAATACCAGGAAGTTGGGGTGGTGCATAGCGCATGGGGGCTGGTGCTTGATAAACAGGTATATATATCCGCTCAACAATATTTTTTGTGATTTTCCGGTCTGGTGGTGTATTATTTATTGCCAGAGTTTGTGGTAATCTTAAACTCTTTTGCTCGCTAGCCACAGCTAAGGCTGTTGACTTGGGAATTTCGCTCAGGGTAATTCCAGGGCTGGCGGAGCTTTGATTGTTTTTGGGTTTTTGCTGCTCAATTATTGACAATGCGCCTAGCATATAGTCAACCAACTCAGCTTGGACATCAACTTTTGTTGGCAACTGCTGCTGCGGTGCTTCGACATATGCGGACGTAATTGGCTTAGAAGTTGCCAAAGTTAGCAATTTCGAGTTGAACAAGTAGATAATACCAGCGATCGCCACACCGATAATGGTTGTTCCCACAATCAGCAATGTGCCAAAAGGACTCTTGGTTTTCTTCAACTTGCGAATCACTGCTTTTTTCGCAGGAGTGTCAACCACTACCTTGCTGAAAGGCTTTTCCCTCATTTGGGAAACTCCTTCTACAGCTTGATGCAGTTCATCTGGTAAAACAATCTGCGGCATTTTCACTGTTTGCAGAGGCACATACTCTACATTCACAGTTTGGTGGGGGAAATCCCCAGTAGCATCCAGAACATTGTCGAGGTCGGCAAAGATGTCATCCATCAAGCCATCAGCGTAGACTTCAATCGTCCAAGGCTCGTTGGCGATCAATTCATCTGATGGTTCTGGAATAATGAGATGAGTGCTGGCTTCTTTTAACATAAGGCTTGTGGGTGGTAGCTGCGAGGACGGATCAATAACGCCCCTACTGCCTGGGAAACAGGATTTTCTGTGAAATGTCCAATCTTCCGTCCAAACTAGACGAGTTGATTGTTTTGTGGTATTAAATTCAACTTAGAATCTAGAGACTGCTGATGATGCCATTTCTTGATCCATGTCATCTATCATACCCATCTCCTCCCTACTACTATACTCAAGCTTCATGAAGTTTTTTTGAAGCCAAAGCTGAAAACTCTGATTGGCTCTTTGTTTTACGTAATTCTAGATATATTAATAAAGCATTAACATCTGCTGGGTTTACGCCACCTATACGTGCTGCTTGACCGATTGTCAGTGGTTTTACTTTACTTAACTTTTCTCGCGCTTCTTTAGAAAGGGTATCAATTGTTGTGTAATCTAAATCAGCGGGTAACTGGCGGTGCGCCTGACGGGCAATCTGCTCAATCTGATGTTGTTGCCTAGCCAGATAGCCAGAATACTTAATGTCAATTTCTGCGCCTTCTTTCTCAACAGCTTTCAGGCTCTTATTTCCCAGTCCGTATCTATCGAGATTGATGTAGTGGAATCCCGGACGGCGTAGTAAGTCAGCTAAAGTAATTGAGCCTTTAATTGCTTGTTGGGTATCAGCTGCGATCGCTCTTCCTATTTCATCATGTTCTTTTACCCTTGTCCCGTGTAGCCGTTCTTTTTCAGCAATAATCTGTGCTTGTTTGCGGGTATATAAATCCCAACGGCGATCGTCAATTAAGCCAATTTCCCGTCCCAAAGGTGTCAATCGTTGGTCAGCATTGTCAGAACGGAGTATTAATCTGTACTCAGACCTGCTAGTAAGCATACGGTAAGGTTCACGTAAGTCTTTAGTACACAGGTCATCCACCAATGTCCCTATGTAACTTTGCTCACGCGGAAACACAATCATCTCCTGACCGCGCACAAACCGCGCCGCGTTTACACCCGCCACAAATCCTTGGGCTGCTGCTTCTTCATAGCCTGTTGTCCCGTTAATTTGTCCAGCACAAAACAGCCCCGCAATCTTTTTCGTCATCAGTGTGGGATAACACTGAGTTGCAGGTAAATAATCATATTCCACAGCATAAGCCGGACGTAGCATCACACAGTTTTCCAAACCGGGAAGACTCCGCAACATTTGGATTTGCAAATTTTCCGGTAACCCTGTGGAAAACCCTTGAATGTAAAGTTCGGGAATATCCCTGCCTTCTGGTTCAATAAAGATTTGATGGCTTTCTTTATCAGCAAAGCGGACAATCTTATCTTCAATACTGGGACAATAACGCGGCCCCTTCGCTTCTACCCAACCACCATATACAGGCGACAAATGTAAATTTTCTTGAATCAGGCGATGGGTTTCGGCGGTAGTGCGGGTAATGTAGCAAGGCATTTGCTCTCTTTCTACCCAGACTTCCGGGTCAAAGCTAAACCAGCGTACTTCTTCATCCCCTGGCTGGTGAGACATTTTACTGTAGTCCACCGATCGCTTGTCTACCCGTGCAGGTGTACCAGTTTTTAGTCTGCCGGTTTCAAAACCCAGGCGATTCAAAGTTTCTGTTAAGCCTTCCGCCGCAAATTCTCCGGCGCGTCCCGCCGCCATCGACTTATTCCCCACCCAAATCTTACCACCCAAAAACGTCCCAGTCGTCAAGATAACTGCTGTACACTTGAAAGTCACACCAAAGTAAGTCTCAACGCCAATGACTTCATCATTAGCACCCAGCACTAAGTCTGTTACCATTCCCTCGCGGATTGTTAAATTCTCTTGATTCTCGACAATCCCCTTCATCACGGCTGCGTATTCCCGCTTATCCGTCTGGGCGCGTAAAGCCCACACTGCTGGCCCCCGTGAAGAATTGAGAATCCGCTTTTGCAGGTAAGTCCTGTCTGCCATCTTCCCAATTTCCCCACCCAGGGCATCAACTTCATGGGTTAATTGGGATTTAGCAGGGCCACCCACTGCGGGATTGCATGGTTGCCAAGCAATTTTATCTAAATTCAGCGTCAACAGCATAGTCCGACAACCGAGGCGGGCAGTAGCAAGGGCTGCTTCACAACCGGAGTGACCTGCACCGACGACAATAACATCAAAAGCGTCTTGCTCAAAAGCTGTTTTGGCAATGGAATTGTGCATGGTCATACTTACAAAGTTAACAAACTTAGAGTTATTTTCAATTTTAGCTGATACCGTAGTTTCATGGATGTGCTTTGAATTGCCACCTGTGAAACCATTCAACAATTAAAAATTATTTATTCCTCATCAAATAACCTGACTAGTCTATACAATAAGATTTTATTTACATAACTTAATCATTATGGGAATATGCAACGAATCCTGCGGAAATTAGCCTTACTTACAATTATTTTCCTGATTACTTTTACTCTAGTTGCTAGTAATGGAATTGCTCACCATCAAACAGTTATTCAGACTGCACAATTTAACAATTGCTTAAATAATGCGCAATGTTTAGTTACTCCCGAACCGACAACTTCACCCACTCCAATTGCACCATTTACTCCCAATCCCGAATTAAACGAGCAACAGCGGTTTTTGTCGGCTATTGCGATTAAATTACCAGCAATTCCCCAACCTGGTACTTATGAATATATTTTATTGCGTAAATATGGAGCAGTATTTGTCAATCAAGAGCCAGAAATTAAACTACCAGAAAAAGTTATCTTGGCTAACGAACAAGAAACTCAGGAATTTCAATCAACGCTGACGATGATTAAAGTTGATGGTACTAACGATTGTTATTTACAACAAGCAGCAGGATTAGCTTTAAATAAAGCCAAAAAAATCCAAAAAATTCCGCTCAAATCAGGTTATGGTAGCGGTGATTGTACTCGCACTTTTACCACAAATCTCCGATTTTGGCAAAAATATGCTAATGATAGAACTTTAGAGAAAGTACGCCAGGGTAAGGAAACAGCAATTTTAGGGATAGTTGCACCACCTGGAACATCACAACATCTTTGGGGATTAGCCATTGATTTACGTGTATCCAGTCAAAAGCAAAGACAAGCTTTAAATCAAAATGGCTGGTTTCAAACTGTAGAAAGTGATATTCCCCATTGGACTTATTTAGGTTTAACTGAATCACAATTACCTCTGTTTGGTTTTCAGAAGAAATTGGTGAGAGAAATTACCTATTGGGTAACACCAATCTAGTTAATTCGTAATTCGTAATTCGTAATTCGTAATTAGGAAATTTGGACAATAAACCTTAAATTGTAGGGTAGGTTATAAGAGGTTGTTTGAAAAGTGGTTGGCTGTATCTTCACACTAATCGATCCCCCCTAGCCCCCCTTTTCAAGGGGGGGGGAAAACTTCTTAAAGTCCCCCTTAAAAAGGGGGATAATGGGGGGATCTAAAACGTTTTGCTACCCACGACAGGACTTTTCAAACATCCTCTAAACCTCGTCCATTTTGAAACCTGGAGTAGGACGGAAAGCCCGCTACGAAGAGTAGGGAGCAAGATGCTCCCACTACTTTTAAAACTATGGTTCTCAAAATAGATGTGGTTTAGCAAAGCTTAAGGCACAGTCTCAAATTATTTTATAGCCAATACGGTTCAGTTAAGACTACCACTTTCAATGAACCAGCTTCTCTGGGAGACGCTGCTCGTTCACGTAGTGTCTCGTAGAGAAGGCGGTACGTTAAAAAAATCTTTTCACAACTCATACCAATTCAACGTGAAGTTGCACATATCTCGATCCCCCTATATCCCCCTTAAAAAGGGGGACTTTAATAGATGTTTTTCCAGTTCCCCCCTTAATAAGGGGGGCTAGGGGGGATCGAATTCTATGCAGCTTCATAAAAAATTGGTATCAGATAGGATTGCTATATTTAAAATGTTTGCTATTACAAGGAAAAATCTCAAAACCAAAGATGAACATCTCTATTCCCTAGCCCCTATTTTCAAGATTGTTTTAATTGAGTCCATCACGAAAAAACACCATTTTATTGATGCAGTGATAATTGATATTTTAAATACCTTAATTGTGAATCGCCCACCTAGCGAACATCTACGTAGCGTAACTCGGCATTTTGAGTGACTTCATCAACATTTTGCAAATAGGTTTTAATTGCTTCTTTGATATTCTCTAAGGCCTCTTCTTCTGTTTCTCCCAAAGTCCAACATCCTGGTAAAGCAGGACACCAAATCGCATATCCTATCTTCGTTTTATTTAATTTGACTTTGTAACGCATATCTAAATAACCGCTTTTGTTTGTTATTCTAACTTCTTAAATTAAACAAAAATCGATCATGTGATACTGCACAAACTGGAACTATTAATTCTCAGGATGAGATTTGAGTATTTAGGGACACAAATCCTGAGCTTAGCCAAAAAAAAGAAGTTTATTGGGATTTATAAGGAGAAGCTACAAATTGCAGTAATTTTAATTGATTATTTTCCCATTTGTAGTAAAAACGCCCAATTCCTTTTTCTTGGTCTTTACCTCCAGCTTGACCAACAATTATGAGTAACTTGCTATTAGCACGATAGTGTAAACCACCGTCAGGTCTGGGAGGACTATATCCAGCACCACGTTGATCGTGATAACCATAAAGTTGTTTGGGTAGATATACTTGACCTGTCTTGAGATCGACGATCGCAGCTGTATCTACACCGCCCATAGCCCGATTGAGATGATCGGCGATCGCATAATGTCCAGCAAAATTCGTACCTTGATTAACACTCGCGTTCAGTTGCGGTTCGTAGTCTTTGATTTCTGGCGTGCTGGCGGTTAGAGTAGCTGGTTTTCCTTGAAATACTGGCTTTGCTGGATAATTCTGAAAATGCGGCTGTGAAACGCGAGTTTGCTGCTGGGATGCTGCCAATATTGGTATATTTTGGTTGACTACACTTAAGCCGATGAGTGTAGTCAAAGCAGCAATGGTCAAATTACGTTGTAACATTAAATGCCTACTCTACTAATAATTATAATTAATTTGTTTAGATTAACTACAAGCTCAGTGATGAAATTCCCTAAAATGATTTTCAGTAAGTTGTGATTTTGCACAGCAGGTGAAAACCATTTGCCAATGCTAAATATACTTATATGTATAGTGATAATTTAACTGGTTGAAAAGTAGAGTTTTGGATCAAAACCTATCTCATATCAAAGTGAATGCTTTCCGGCTAGGATAATAATTATTACAATAAAAGCACATACCTGAATCTGGAGTGCTGGCAGTGGGCTTATTTGATGATTTAAGTCGGTTTCTGGAAAACCGTTTAGAAGAATTCTTGCGTAATAATCCACATTTGGAATTAGAAGCACTGTTAGAACAGCTGCGGGAGCAAGAGGAAGATACTTTAAAGCTGGTTGCAGATTTACAATTACAGGAGAAGCGATCGCAAGAGGACATTCTGTCTACAGCGCAAGAAATTCAGCGTTGGCACATCCGTGTTCAAAAGGCAAAAGCTGCTGGTAGAGAGGATTTAGCCGTTGCAGCCCAAGAACGAGAAGCCGCCTTATTGCGCGAAGGTAATCAGCGCTGGGGACAGATGCAAGGGTTAAAAGAACGCATTAACCAATCTAAGGAATTACTACAAAAAATTCAAGTTCGACGACAAGAGGTACAATCCAAAGCTACCGCAGCGCAACAAGCCCGTGCAACAGCACAAGCGCAACAGCGTTTAGAAACGGATGGTTGGTCAAAAGCAACTAGCAGTTATTCTAGTAGTTTTGACGACTTAGAAGACAAGTTTCGCCGTTGGGAAACCCAAGATGAGTTGGAACAAATGAAACGTAATTTGGGTAAATAAATAGAAAATTCTTTCAACCCAGCAAGCAAAAATGGGAAAACTTAACACATCCACCATCTGCTGAGATTTTCCCAGAATATGCTTTACTGTTCAAATCCTAATTGCTTGAATACCTTTAGCCCTGATGGAAATAAGTTTTGCATTCAGTGTGGACAAACACTCGCACTGCTATTCAGAAACCGCTTCCGTGTAATTAGGCTTTTGGGCGAGGGTGGATTTGGTAAGACTTATGAAGCTAGAGATGTGGATAGGATGGATGAACCTTGCGTGATTAAGCAATTTTTCCCGCAGGTGCAAGGAACAGCAGCACTAGAAAAAGCAAAAGAATTGTTTAACCAAGAGGGGAAGCGTTTGTATGAATTGGGAGAACATCCGCAAATTCCCCGCCTCATTGCTTATTTTGAACAGGATAAGCGGTTGTATCTTGTACAAGAGTTGATTGATGGGCACAATTTACTACAAGAATTACAGCAGCAGGGAACATTTAGCGAGGAAAAGATAATACAGCTTTTGAATGATTTATTACCAGTCCTAAAGTTTATTCATGAACGAGGTGTTATTCATCGGGATATCAAGCCAGAAAATATTATGCGTCGTCAACATGATGGCAGGTTGATGTTAATTGATTTTGGTGTTTCTAAACAAGCGATAGGAACCATTATCGGTCAAGTAGGAACTACAGTTGGTACACCTGGATATGCGCCTGTCGAGCAAATGCGTGGTCAAGTTTTCCCCGCGAGTGACCTTTATAGTTTGGGTGTGACTTGTATTAGATTATTAACTGGATGTTTACCAAATGCAGATGGTTATGATGAACTTTATGATGCGCTACATGGAGTTTGGAGATGGCGCGAACGCTTACAAAATACTATAAATATTAGCCCGAATTTAGGACAAATATTAGATAAATTTATTCAAGATTATGTAAATAATCGCTATCAATCTGTAGAGGATGTTTTGCAAGTTCTTAATCCCATAACTCTTCAACCAGATCCTCTACCACCAGCAAGGAAAGTAGATTATACAAAGTTGCATGATCTGCTTATGAAAAACAAATGGCGAGAGGCCGATCAAGAAACGCTCGCTATTATGCTGAAGGTATCTAGACGAGAAAAACAAGGCTGGCTAGATGTAGAAGATATCAAAAAATTTCCCCTTGAAGAGCTAAGTACTATTGATGATCTTTGGAACACGCACAGCAAGGGAAAATTCGGCTTTAAAATTCAGACACAAATCTGGCTGAGTATTCAGGGGAAACTTCAAACAGATTATCAAATATGGTGTAGCTTTGGTAATCGTGTCGGATGGTGTCAACGATACTCTTGGAAGGGATATGATAACCTCACCTTCTCTTCTAAATCTCCAAAAGGCCATCTTCCTAGTGGAATTTTTATGTTATTTCAAGGTTTTGGTAATTGGGATTTAAGGCTATCTTCTCTCGCAGCAAGATTTATGAACAGATAAATCAATTAGTAGAAGTAGGGCTTAAAGTTATAAGATTCAGCACTTCGTAGGGTGGGCATTGCCCACCCTACAAAACTTGGTAACATCATAATACTTCTGCCTTTTCTTTCTCCAGCTGTCTCACTTTCTGCTTCTGCTTTCTACCTTTTTTATTCAACCCTTTCCGCAGCGATTCCATGTAGGTGTAGAAAACAGGAGTTATATACAGCGTTAGTAGTTGCGAGAACAATAACCCACCGACAACAGCTAAACCTAAAGGACGGCGAGATTCTGCACCTGCGCCTAAACCGAGTGCGATTGGGAGAGTACCCATTAATGCTGCCATTGTGGTCATCATAATTGGACGAAACCGCACTACGCAAGCTTCATATATGGCATCAAACGGCGTTTTACCTTGATTTTTTTGCGCATCCATTGCAAAGTCAATCATCATAATGCCGTTTTTCTTAACGATACCAACTAACATAATAATGCCGACAAATGCGTAGATATTCAAATCTACACCAAATAGCATTAAGGTGAGCAATGCACCAAATCCCGCTGAAGGTAAACTAGAAAGAATTGTGATCGGGTGAATAAAATCTTCGTAGAGAATCCCTAACACAATGTAAATTACCAAAATCGCAATTAACAGCAAAATTCCCAAGCTAGAAAGGGAAGATTGAAACACCTGTGCTGTACCTTGGAAGCTGGTACTAATAGTAGCGGGTAATGTTTCACTCGCTAGTTTTTCAATGGTTCCAGTAACGCTACCAAGAGAAACTCCAGGTTTGAGGTTAAAGGAAATAGTCACAGCAGAAAGTTGTCCTGAATGGTTAACTGTTAATGGCCCAACGCCTTTACTCAAAGTTGCAACTGCATTTAATGGTACTTCTTGACCGCTAGTTGAACGAACTGTTAATAAATCCAGGTCATTGGGACTGAGTTGATATTGTGGATCTACTCCCATCACTACTTGATACTGACCATCCGATGCATAAATAGTAGAAACTTGACGAGTACCATAGGCATTATTTAATGTGCTTTCAATTTGATTCGCTGTCAATCCAAAAGTTGCAGCTTGTTCGCGATTAAATTGAACGTTAATTTGTGGATTTTTGATTTGCAAGTCGCTGTTAACATCTTGCAATTCCGACATTTGGCGGATTTTCGCTTCTAAAGCTGGGGCGTATTGATACAACTCTTGTAAATTTGGGCTAGAAAGTCCAAATTGATATAATGCTTTTGTTTGTTGTCCACCCAAACGGATAGATGGCGGGTTTTGCACAAAGGCTCTAATTCCTGGTATTCCAGTTAGTTTTGGTCGTAGTTCATCTGCTACTTCATCGGCGCTTTTGTGGCGTTGAGAATGGGGTTTTAATTTGACAAAGATACGCCCTGAATTAGATGTGGCGTTGGCTCCACCTGCACCGACACTAGAGTTAATTGATTCCACATTGGGGTTACGACGCACAATGTTGGCTACTATTTGTTGATGCTTTACCATCTCCGCAAAAGAAATATCTTGAGCCGCTTCTGTGCTGACGCTTAATTGTCCGGTGTCATCGTTGGGAATAAATCCTTTGGGAACTATAACAAACAAATATATTGTGGCGACTAAAATTACTCCCGAAAGTATCATCGTTGTGCGGTGATATTTCATTGATAGCTTTAAGGTTGCTTCGTAACCCCGCAGCATTGTATCAAATACCCATTCCGAAGCATTATAAAGACGACGTTTCCAATTTTTAACTTTCGGGTTTTTAGGTTTATTTATTTGCTGTCCATTACCATTGTTGGATATGTCGTGGCTGTTGTCTGCATTCAAATTTTCATCATGGGATATTGTATGACCATTGTTAGATATGGCATAGCCATTGCTTGTACGATCAAATTCATCATTGGAGATAACAAGCTCATCGCCTACATGATTATGTTCATTATTTGAATGTTGATGCTCACCTTCATGCTGAAGAAACCGACTACAAAGCATTGGTGTGAGGGTGAGGGAAATAAACCCAGATACTAAAATTGAGACGCTAATAGTGACTGCAAACTCGCTGAATAGCCTTCCCAAAATGCCACCCATAAACATAATGGGAATGAAGACAGCTACCAAGGAAATTGTCATTGATAAAATGGTAAAACCAATTTCTTTGGAACCATTGAGGGCTGCTTGCATTCGAGTTTCGCCCATTTCCATGTGACGCACGATGTTTTCTAGCATCACCACTGCGTCGTCTACCACAAAGCCAACTGCTAGAGTTAGCGCCATTAATGAAAGGTTATCCAAAGAATAACCAAGTAATAGCATTACCCCAAAGGTTGCTACTAGTGATAAAGGTACAGCTAAACTGGGAATGATTGTAGCTGAAAGGTTGCGTAAAAAGAGAAAAATTACCAAAATCACCAAGCAAATGGTGAGGAATAGAGTAAATTTGACATCATTGACTGACTCGCGAATAGATTGGGATCTGTCATAGAGAATTTCCATATCTACCGCTGCGGGAATTTGTTCGCGGAAGCTAGGCAAAATTTTCTTGATACCGTCTACAACTGCGACTGTATTACTACCTGGTTGGCGTTGAATTGCTAAAACAATTGCCCGCTTACCATTAAACCAACTTGCTACTTTATCGTTTTCTACGCTATCAAATACTTTACCCAATTCTCGCAACTGAATTGGCGCACCGTTACGGTAAGCAACTACTAAAGAAGTATAAGCTTCAGCATTATTTAATTGTCCATTTGACTCAATAGTAAAGTTTTGGTTTTGTCCGTAAAGGTTACCAGTAGGTAAATTAGAATTTCCTTGAGAAATTGCATTTGCTACTTCATCAATTCCCAAACCTTTAGCACTTAATGATTGTGGATCTAGGTAAATGCGAACAGCATATTTTTGCGAACCATAAACCTGTACCTGTGCTACACCATCAACCATTGAGAGACGCTGGGCTAAGATTGTTTCCCCGTACTTATCGACTTCTGATAATGGCAGTGCTGTGGAGTTTAAAGCTATATATAAAATAGGTGAATCTGCGGGGTTGACTTTGCGGTATGATGGGGGGTTAGGCATACTCGTTGGTAACTGCCGCTGCGCTTTGGCGATCGCAGATTGCACATCTTGAGCTGCACTGTCTATATCCCGGCTCAAGTTAAATTGCAGTGTAATCTGTGCCGAACCCAGAGAACTTGTAGAATTCATCGAATCCAAACCAGCAATACTAGAAAATTGCTGCTCTAATGGCGTTGCTACCGACGAAGCTACTGTCTCCGGGCTGGCTCCCGGTAAACTAGCTGACACCTGAATTGTCGGGAAATCTACGGTAGGTAAGTCACTTACTGGTAGCAATTGATAACTCATCAACCCAAACAACATGATGGCTAGCATCACGAGTGTGGTCATGATCGGTCGGCGGATGAATAATGCAGAGATGTTCATAAGTTATGGGACAGGAGGCAGAGGAGACTGCTGACTGTTGACTGTTGACTGTGGTCACTGAGCGAAGCCGAAGTGTTGACTGTTGACTGTTGACTGTTGACTGTTGACTGTAAGTATAAATGTTTACTAATTAAAATCTATGGTGAGGGGTTTGGATTTCCTTGGTTAGTGGCTTCTGGTCTTTGTCTATTGCCTACTGGCTGTTTAATTTGCACTTTGGCTTTTGGTCTGAGGTTAAATTGTCCGTCGGTGATGACTTGTTCGCCTTCTTTTAGCCCTTGCTGTATGACTGATTCGTTACCAACTGCGTTACCTACGACAACTGGACGCATATCTACGGTTTGGTCGGTTGGATTTAATACATAGACAAACTGCCCTTGTTGTCCTGTTTGAATGGCTGTGGTTGGTACAACTATGGCGTTGGGTTCTTGTGTTAGCCGGACAACTACATTCACAAATTGACCTGGTGATAGTCTTCCATCAGTGTTGGTAAAGCTACTTTTGAGTTGAATAGTTCCTGTTGTGGGATCAACACCACTGTCTACAAAGAACAGTTCGCCATGTTCAGGATGCTGTTCGTCTCTGGGAATGAAAGCATCTACTGGGATTTTTCCCTGCGCCCGATATTTGTTCAGGTCTGGTAGTAGGCGTTGGGGAAGGGAAGTGGTAACGTAAATTGGGCTAATTTGACTGATTGTGACTAAGGGGTTGGTATCATTGTCTTTGACCAAGTTGCCCTGATTAACCTTTAAGCTACCTGTACGCCCGGTAATTGGGGAAAAAATCGAATTATAAGAAAGTGCGATTTTGGCGCTGTCAACTGCGGCTTGAGCGGCGCTAACTTCTGCTTTGGCATTATTTAAGTCTGCTTTTGCGGCATCAACTGCGGCGATCGCGTTGGCAATACCTTCATTGTCTGCCAGAACTGTTGCTTTTTGGGCATCTGATGCCGTACTAAATTGTTCTGCTTGCTCTTTGCTAATGGCTCCTTGAGTGAAAAGCGTACCATAGCGTTGTGCTTGGGCTTGGGCGTTTTTCGCTTGGGTTTGGTCTTTGAGGCGATTGGCTTTGGCTTGATTAACTTGGGCTAGAGACTGGGAAAGGTTAGCTTCCGCCTGTTTTACTTGAGCGATCGCTTTTTCTCGGTTCGCTTGGGCTTGCATTAAGGCGGCTTGCTGGGGTCGAGAATCTATTTTAAATAGCAGTTGCCCTTTTTTAACATTCTGACCTTCTTGAAAATAAACTCCTGTCAGTGGCCCTGCAACTTGCGATTTCACCCCTACAGTTGAATACGCCATTACGGTTCCTGTTTGTCGTAACTCAATGGGGATGGTTTTCCGCGTTGCTGTCGCCACTACCACAGGTACAGCCCGCTGCTGATTTTTGCCTTTTTGGTTATTGGACTGTGCTTCCGAAGCTGTACAACCACACAGCGCAATTAAACTTAACAGCACGATTCCTCTGCTCAACTGTTTTGCCAAAATCAGCTTTTGAGCGTCTAAATCAGGTCTATTCTTTAACTTAAAAGATAAATATCTCATACTGACCAGCGACAGCATTGATGAGAAGCCCTCTGATAAATGTTTAACAGATGTTTTTAAAAGATACACTTAATATTATCTAAAATTAATTAGCAATGCTAACTATTTGCCAAACATCTATCTCCAGAACCATTTCTGGTACAGTCTGCTAAAAAAAAGCTGGATGTTCCCAGCTATCTAGTAGATAAACATCAGGTTTTTACAGAGTTGCTTAGGTAGACTGAGGTACAGATAGATTGTCAGAGTACAACAATGTGCATACGTGTCAACTTAACGTGAAACCCTTGCCAAGATGTGATGCGTGAATTAAATAACTTACCATCAAGATCCGCGTTACCCCACCCCAGTTTTGCTGGCGCAAAACTTCCCCTCCCCGCAAGCGAGGAGGGGATTGAGGGGTGGGGTAAAATGCCTGTGGAATAAGCGTTTTGACTTAAGTTGACACCAATGAACAATGTGGTGCTACTACCTGTCTTGCAATACGGGAACTCCAAAAAATAAATTATTCCGTTAAACGTTGACTGTTGACTGTTGACTGTTGACTGTGAACTGTCAACACTGAACATTAGCAATGGAATATTTTTTTACTTGGAAGTCCCTACACTGTATAACTTTGCTTTGTGCTGACAACTTGAGCGATCGCCTCAACTCTTCGCCAAATCCCCAATCGAAAATTGTATGAGTCCCGAAAAACTAGCCCCAGAAGTCACCCCGGAACAATGCGCTGCCAAAATGATGGAAACAATTCCGATTATCATCAAGTTCTTTCGGACTGAGATGCGACGGAATGCTGCTTTTCTGCCAGAATCGCTTTCTGTCCCCCAATTTCGGACGCTGGCTTTCCTCGATCGTCACCCAAGTGCTTCTCTTTCCCAAGTGGCTGAACATTTAGGGGTAACTAGGGCTACAGCTTCAACGCTTACAGAGCGGCTCGTACAAAAAGATTTGGTTAGCAGAGTAGAAAATCCCCAAGAGCGTCGTCATGTCCTCCTCAATTTAACGGATGCAGGAAAGTATCATTTACAACAAATTAGGTCTTTGACAAGTGCAAGAATTGCCTCTGTTTTAACTAACCTACCAGAAGACCAAATGAAGAGTGTGGTAGAAGGTTTAACAGTGCTGAGTAGTACCTTTGAACATATTTTGCCAGAATAGCACGGGCGATCGCTGACTTGCATCGCCTGACAATGGGCAAAATGCGCCAGCTTTATCATTTACACATATTTAGGACTCATTTTTAAAGTTTTGGTAAACAAAAAAGGCGATCGCTTTCTCATTTACCTAAATCAAGTACTCATTTACAGGTTTTTAGTAAGCAAAAAGCCATTTCACCTTCTCGTTAAGCCTTAACAAGTTCTCATTTTGGTGTTTTCCGCAGATGAAATACCATTTCACCTTCTCGTTAAGCCTTAACAAGTTCTCATTTTGGTAAATCACGCACTCATTTTGGTGTTTTCCGCAGATGAAAAGCCTTAACAAGTTCTCATTTCGGTAAATCACGCACTCATTTTGGTGTTTTCCGCAGGTGTTAAGCCTTAACAAGTTCTCATTTCGGTAAATTACGCACTCATTTTAGTGTTTTCCGCAGGTGAAAAGGTATATTGCTGGCGCAAAGATGGGGATGTTGAACAATAAGCAACTGTGTAGCTAGGCTTTGTTATTTTTGGCGATGCTTAGGTTGGGCTACGCCGGAGCATTTGTTTTAATACCAATTTAAATTGGGTTTTTGGCACATCAATATATTCTAGAGGGCATGGCACTGCCCATACGTGTCAACTTAATGTGAAAGGCTTTGTTGCTCAAGATATTCGATCCCCCTAAATCCCCCTTCCCAAGGGGGACTTTGAATCTTTTCCCCCCTTTTTTAAGGGGGGTTAGGGGGGATCGAAAGTTTATGGGGTAAAGAGAGAGAACCCCATAAACTTACGTTGTATGCATCTAAGCTTAAGTTGACACCAATGTTGCCATACCCCCGAAGCGCATACATAATTTACGCGAAATACCCTGTATCTGGCATCAAAACGCAAAAACTGCATAAGTCCTCGCCCCTCACAGATAAAGAGAACAGAAGCGAGGAAAAACACCCATGAACAGACAACTTACCTTAAATTCGTTGCGAAAACTGAAACCAGCCTCAGCCAATATTCATCCAAGCTTTAAACTAAATCCCATCTAGCTCAGTATATATTCTGAAAATAACTTAATAATCCCAATTATCCCCAATCCAGCCACAGATTCACACCCAAACCCCTGAATACCTTCTCCTAACTCTTAATTACGAATTACGAATTACGAATTACGAATTACAAATTATGTTTAAGCTTTACACTTTAACCTGCTTGCTGAGTGTTGTTTTATTATCCGAGTCAGTGGGAGCAAAAGCCACACTTAAACAGGCGCAAATCGCACAGCAGCCAAACAAAACACAGCAAGATGCAAGCCGCGCCGCAGCACAAAAAGTCTTTGATGAGGGTTGGGCACTTTACAAACAAGGTACAGCAGAATCACTGCGACAGGCGATCGAAAAATGGCAACAAGCACTGATATTGTGGCAGAAGGTAGGGGATAAAGCAGAAGAAGCCAAAACTTTAGTCTGGCTTGGCTACGTTTACGACGCATTAGGGGAAAAGCAGAAAGCTTTGGAATTTTATAACAATGCACTGCCACTGCTGCGTGCGGTGGGCGACAGGGGTTGGGAAGCTACTACCTTGAGTAATATCGGAAAAGTTTACTCCGATTTAGGGGAAAAGCAGAAAGCTTTGGAATATTTCAACAATGCACTCCCACTCTTGCGTGCGGTGGGCGACAGGGGTGAGGAAGCTAGAACCTTGAATAATATCGGCGCAGTTTACACCGATTTAGGGGAAAAGCAGAAAGCATTGGAATATTACAACTCAGCACTCCCACTGATTCGGGCGGTGGGCAATAGGGGTGGGGAAGCTACTACCTTGAATAATATCGGCGCAGTTTACAACGATTTAGGGGAAAAGCAGAAAGCATTGGAATATTGCAACAATGCACTCCCACTGTATCGGGCGGTGGGCGACAGGGGTGGGGAAGCTACTACCTTGAATAATATCGGGAGAGTTTACGACGATTTAGGGGAAAAGCAGAAAGCATTGGAATATTACAACAATGCACTCCCACTGTGGCGGGCGGTGGGCGACAGGGGTGGGGAAGCTACTACCTTGACTGGTATCGGGAGAGTTTACGACGCAATTAGGGGAAAAGCAGAAAGCATTGGAATATTTCAACAATGCACTCCCACTGTATCGGGCGGTGGGCGACAGGGGTGGGGAAGCTACTACCTTGAATAATATTGGCGCTAGTTTACGACGCAATTAGGGGAAAAGCAGAAAGCATTGGAATATTTCAACAATGCACTCCCACTGTATCGGGCGGTGGGCGACAGGGGTGGGGAAGCTACTACCTTGAATAATATTGGCGCAGTTTACAACGATTTAGGGGAAAAGCAGAAAGCATTGGAATATTTCAACAATGCACTCCCACTCTCGCGTGCGGTGGGCGACAGGGGTGGGGAAGCTACTACCTTGAATAATATTGGCGCAGTTTACAACGATTTAGGGGAAAAGCAGAAAGCATTGGAATATTTCAACAATGCACTCCCACTCTTGCGTGCGGTGGGCGACAAGGGTATGGAAGCTACTACGCTTTACAACCTCGCCTACCTAGAACGGAGTCGCGGAAATCTCCAAGCATCTCGCACCAATGTAGAAGCCGCTATCAAAATTATCGAAGATTTACGCACCAAAATTGACAACAAAGACCTTCGCAGTTCTTACTTCGCTACTCAGCAAGGTGTTTACAAATTCTACATTGACTTGCTGATGGAACTGCACAAAAAAGAACCATCCCAAGGCTACGCTGCATTAGCCCTACATTACAGCGAACGCTCCCGCGCCCGCAGCCTCATTGAATTATTAAACGAAGCCAACGCCAAAATTCTTAAAGGCGCAAACCCGCAACTCATCGCCCAAGAACGGAATTTACGACAGCAAATAGACGCTAAAACTACACTGCAACGCAATTTAGAAACTTCAACCAATAAAAACGACTTAGTTACCAAAGCAGCTATTCAAAGACTGAGCCAAGACATCGCCAATCTCACCAATCAATACGAACAACTACAAGCCCAAATTCGGACTTCTAACCCAGAATATGCAAAATTAACCAACCCAGATCCAGACAAAGACATTCTCAAATTACCGCAAATTCAACAACAACTAGATAAAGACACCCTGCTGTTGCAGTATTCATTAGGCGAAGAACGCAGCTTTTTATGGGCTGTTACTTCTACATCAATGCAAGTTTACACCCTTCCCCCACGCCAAGAAATCGAAAAAGTTGCCACAAGATTTCATTCCAGTTTGCAACAAGAAACAGCAGGTGAATTTGCGATTGAAGAAGCCCAAAAACTGAGTAAACTTATCCTCGCACCTGTCGCCGAGCAATTACCAGGAAAGCGGTTAGTAATTGTCGCTGATGGTGGCTTGCAAACTATTCCCTTTGCAGCCTTGGCTGACGTAACCCCGCAAGGGAAGGGGGAGAAATCAAAGCCTCTCTCCTCCCAGGAGAGAGGTTTGGAGAGAGGTTCCGAATACCAACCACTGATGGTAAATCATGAAATCGTCAATTTACCCTCAGCCTCAACCATTGCATTTCAACGCCAACAACTTGCCAAGCGTCAACCCGCACCGAAAGCCCTCGCTATCCTTGCCGACCCGGTATTTAATGCTACCGATTGTCGATTTAAAGATGAAAATTGCCAAGAAGCGGATCAACCTCAATCTAGCAACAAAAATCTTGATGTTTCGGCGGAATTACAACAATCTCAGCTAAATCGTTCCGCCAAAAACCTCAAGCGCAATGGTTGGAACCGACTACCATTCACAGCCGAGGAAGCCAAAGCGATTTTAAAACTTATACCATCAGCCAATAGTCTCAAAGCTTTGAGTTTTGATGCTAATTACAATTGGGCGACTAGCGGCGCTTTAAATCAATATCGCATTCTCCATTTTGCCACTCACGGTATAGTCGATCCCAAAGAACCACATTTATCAGGAATTCTACTGTCTAGCTATGATAAACAAGGTAAATATTTAACCGAAAATAAATTAAGTTTAGGCGATTTGTTTAACCAAGATTACCCCGCAGAGTTAATTGTCTTAAGTGCTTGCGACACTGGACTTGGTAAAGATGTCAACGGTGAGGGATTGGTAGGATTGACACGCGGCTTGATGTATGCAGGTGCGGCGCGGGTAGCGGTGTCGCTGTGGCAAGTTAACGATGAAGGCACATCTATATTAATGCAGGAATTTTATCAGCAGATGTTGCAGCAAAATAAAAAGCCGGTTGAGGCGATGCGTGCTGCACAAAAGAAGTTATGGCAAGATGGGCGCAGTCTGAATGAATGGGCGGCGTTTACGGTGCAGGGGGAATGGAAGTAGGGGGAATGGGAAAAGGGGAAAGGGGGAAAGGTAGGGGGACAAGGCTTGAGGTTAAGTTTGTTTGCTGAAAATGTGCCAGCTTTATCGTTTACACATATTTAGGACTCATTTTTATATTTTTAGTAAACAAAAAAGGTGATCGCTTTCTCGTTTATCGAAATCAAGTACTCATTTTCCTATTTTAAGTAAGCAAAAAGCCATTTCACCTTCTCGTTAAGCCTTAACAAGTTCTCATTTTGGTGTTTTCCGCAAGTGAAATACCATTTCACTTTCTAGTTAAGCCTTAACGAGTTCTCATTTCGGTAAATCACGCACTCATTTTGGTGTTTTCCGCAGGCGAAAAGCCTTAACGAGTTCTCATTTCGGTAAATCACGCACTCATTTTAGTGTTTTGGGCAAGTAAAAAGATATATTGATTGCTCAAAAATGGCGATGTATGACAATAAGCTGCTGTGTAGCTAGGCTTTGTTGTTTTTGGCGATGCTTAGAGGTTGTTTTAAAAGTGGTTGGCTGTGATTATAAGCACTTATTGATCCCCCCTAGCCCCCCTTAAAAAGGGGGGGAAATCTCTCAAAGTCCACGGCAGTTGCTTCAAGTCGGGAAACCCGCCCAACGCACTGCCTCCCCTTTTTAAGGGGGATTTAGGGGGATCTAGAATTTTTTGCTACCGACGACAGGACTTTTAAAACATCCTCTTAGGTTGGGCTACGCCGGAGCATTTGTTGTGATACCAATTTAAATTGGGTTTTTGGCACATCAATATATTCTAGAGGGCATGGCAGTGCCATGCCCCTACCATGTGTCGTATTCGTTTTTTAAATTGTTCTGAAAAAAATGGGTAAATAAAAACACTAATAAATCAGAGATTTTGCTTAGGGCAAAGCGATCGCATTCGCTGGTGATGATTATGTATCGCCCGACAATACGATTGTAGGGGCATGGCATTGCCATGCCCCCGAAGCGCATACCGCAGTATGTAGAATTTCCGGGGTGTAAAAGCAAGACTAAGGCTAAAATTAGAACTTAATTTAGTCAAGTTCGATAATTTTGAGAATAATAAAGGGTAGCCTTTTTTACTTAGTTATTTATGCTGATATTTCGCCACTGCTGGTCTGTGTGTAGCGATGTCTTTCGTATGTTCCGCAAGATGTTACCTGTTCTTTTACTACCCTTTTGCTTGAGCGGTCTTCTGCTGTTGGTTGCTAGTCAACCAGCCATTTCACAAGAGATCAGCATCTCTGTGAATTGGAGCCAGCAGATGACTAATCCAACAACTTCACAGCCGTTAGTGTCAACTCCTTTGCACTTCGGACTCAACTCTTATCAGGGAAACATACCGGGAATAGCTAATGTAGGAGGTAATGCTAATTATCGTGATGGTCTTAATGCGATGCGACCTGGTTTAGTTAGGTATCATTACGCAGGGCAAATGGCAGACTCTACTACAGATATTCGTGGCTGGGTTAAGAACCCAAACACACCGAACTTTTCTTGGGATGTGGAAAAGATAACTGCGGCGATGAATGGAGCCTACCCTCATAATCCCACAATTATGATGAACCTCTCGAACTTCCCTGCTTACTTAACCGATGGGAGTGGTGTGCTTAAACAGTCGGAATATGTGAGATACGGACAGTTTTGTGCAGAGTTAGTGAGAATCTTAAATATACAACTGCAAAAAAAGCTTAAATATTGGGAAATTACCAACGAGCTGGATTCTCACCCCTTCTACCGAGATAACATGGCAGAGGTAGGGAAGATATTTGCGATCGCATCTCGTGAAATGCGCAAAGTCGATCCGACGATAAAAATAGGGGGGCCAGCCTTTGCACAATCTTATAACTCCTCAAGAATTGATGCTTTTGTATCGACCGCATTCCCCGAATTAGATTTTATTTCCTATCATACCTATGCCACTGGCTCTAAGACCAAAACCAACACCGACATTTGGAACTCCGCTCAAGAAAGTTCAGGGGGCGCTACAAAATATATCAGCGCTAGTGTCAAGAAGTTTACTTCCAAAGCGGTAGAATATTTCCATAATGAGTACAACATCAGTTGGTCTCCCCCTGATGAGAGCATGACTAACTATGTTAGTGCTATATTCGATGCCTTGGCGGTACGTTCGATTCTTTATGCTGGAGCAACCGGAGCTACGGCGTGGAACGAAGCTGACGGATGGTATGGAAAGCTTGGTGCTTCTCCGTCGTTTAACAAACGCCCAGCATCGTGGGTATTTGAGTATTTGAATCAGGGGTTTTCCGGTAAAGTACTTGAGTCAACAAGTTCCAACACTTCTGCTTTAGTACCTTTGGCAATTTTGGGCGAAGCTGGTGGTAAAAATTACTTATCGTTGATGTTAGTCAACAGATCGGGTGAAAATGTTTCCGCGCGTTTAAACATGATCGCCGCCCAGAGTTGGGCGTTACCTGGAGCCTCCAGTCAGCAAATACAACTGTACCGAGTTAACCAAAATGGTGGCGGCGCTGTAGCTGTTTCCAGCTTACCTTACGCAATGATTAGCGGACAGCCATTTTCGGTTGAAGCTAATAGTATTTTGTTCTTTACAGTCAAGCCTTGTTGTGGCGGGTGAAATTGCTGCACCAGTCTATATATTATATTTAATGGCTCTCTAGCCCGCTTCAAAGACATTAGGGAGCAAGATGCTCCCACTACAAATAATTTATCAAAATTTTTGGGTTGAAAACCCCGTCCTTATAGGACGGCTTTAAGTGGTAAAATAATGGCAACTCTAAGGGTAATTAACCTGTCTAAAAACCCGATTGCTGCCTAAAACGCAGACGCTGTACCTTGACAAATGAATCTTGCTGGTTCTACTTCGTAGTTCTAGTATCACCTGGAAGTAGGTAAAAGATTTACAGGTACTAGACGCTCAGTATTTCAAACAAACAAATTTTGGACGGCAGTTGCTTTAAGTCGGCAGAGCCGCCCAACGCACTGCCTCAGCAATCCAACTACCCTCGGGCAGAGGGAAAGTTAACGCTTGGGGAGAGAACCACCTCTGGGCTAGGTAACGCAAGGAACCTAATCTAAGTGGACTCGTGGAACCAAGAATCCTCGCCCGGAGGCGGTGGAGTGTCAAAGTGCTTCCCAATCTTCTCTGCTGATATTAGCTTGACGTAATATTCTATTGAGTAAGCTTGCGCTTATATCTCCCTGATGCGGGTTTGGAATTGTTAGCTTAAATTCACCTTTTAGCATGTACTGATGTTTCCCGCCGGAATAAGGCCCATCAAACCCTGCTTCTTTTAGGTAACGAATTAGATTCTGCCGATTAATTGCTCCAAAAGGTGGCATTAGGCAACCTCTTTCTGGACATTCAGGGTAATACCGTCAAGTATCGGTAAAGTATGACCCAAACGCAATCCTAAAATGATCCACCCTTCCAGAGCTTCTTGCAAATCATCCCGGCAAGCTTCTAGTGTCGCAGCATTTGCCCACACACCTGGACACTCAGGAATTTCACTATAAAAAGTTCTATCTTCCAGCAACTCATAAGTTGCTTTGTGCATTGCTGTATTGATGTAATCTGTCAACATTTCTATTTTTGAGACTGAAATATAATTACTATATTCTTTTTACAATATTGAAATTTCTGAGTAATTAACTATGAAATGACACTTCAGGTTGTAATATTCAGGCTGAAAATTGAGGCGATCGCGCTTTTAAAAGTTAGCAACGCGATCGCCAAGATTTACAACATCTAACCAATTAAATGCAGCTGAGCGACTACTGCATTTATTAGATGATGGGTAATCGGGAGGCTATCAACTACCATCCCCAGACACAACAGCATCATGTAGGAGATGGAATAGAGAAATAGCTGTCTAGCTATAGTCCGATCCTCTGGGTTTTGCAATAAGCGCCAAGCTTTGTGGATGAATATGGCTCCTAAAGAAAGTGCGATCGCTCCATAGACAATGCCACTATTGTGTAATGGGTAAACGAGTAACAGTGTTGTAGCTACTGTTACCAAAGTGTACCACCAAATTTGCTTTACAGTGGCGGGATCGCCCACGACCAAAGGTAACATTGGAATCCCAACTTTTGCGTAATCATCGCGAATCATCAACGCTAAAGCCCAGAAATGAGGCGGTGTCCAGAGAAAGACGCTGGCAAAAATTACCCATGCGCCCCAGTTTAATGTACCTGTGACAGCAGCCCAGCCTACTAATGCCGGAATTGCCCCAGCTGCCCCACCAATTACAATATTCTGGGTAGTATGGCGTTTGAGCCAGTGTGTATAAACTACAACATAATAAACTATGCCAGCGAAAGCCAGGAGGGCGGCGAGGAGGTTGGCGAAAACTGTCAGTAAGGAGAAAGAAATTACAGCCAGAGCGATCGCAAAAATCAAAGCGCCTCTGGGCTGTATCTTACCGGAAGGGATGGGACGATGGCGCGTCCGTTCCATTTCATAATCAATATCGCGATCGTAGATACAGTTAATCACCTGGGCGCTAGCAGCAGCCAAAGTGCCGCCAGTCATGGTTACCAGCAACAACACTATGTCTACTTGTCCCTTAGCAGCAATCCACATACTGCCAGCCGTGGTAATTAACAGCAACGGAATAATTCGCGGCTTGGTTAGCTGGTAGTAACTTTGAATTACCTGGAGAAATGTTTCGTGGTGGCGAGAGACATTAGTCTCAATCATTTTGGCTCTATTTCCTGATTTTTCAACAAGTTATGTGCAGCCCTTGCTCATAGAGAATCGCCACTGAGGCTAAGGGAGGATGAAGGGGAGTGTGGGGGGCAGGGGAGCAGGGGAGCAGGGGAGCAGGGGGACAAGGAAGACAAATGCCCAATGCCCAATGCCCAATGCCCCATGCCCCATGCCCCATGCCCCATGCCCATATTCAATGCGATCCATTCACTGGTGTGTTGGTTGCAGTTACCGTTACAGCTACAGGGTAATTGTTAGTTTCACGACTAGCAACCCAGTCACGTAATGCTAGTACCGTGAAAACGACTAAAGTACCGAGTAAAGCTGCGCCTACAGCTTGGTGAATGACGGTGAGAGGCTCGACTTGGAGGCGTAATTTAAAAGTGGCGACACCTAAGAGGATTTGCAGGAGCAGCAAGCCACCAGCCAGATTTGCCAGTCGTCGCAAAGCTGGATGGAGTGCTGGTCTTTGCCAAGATAACCAGACTAGTGCCAAGGTTGCTACTGTTGGAGGGACTAAGCCGAAGATATGGCTGTACATCACAGTACAAAGTTGGGATGTGCCCAAACATTGGTGTAGTGCCCAGCGAGACCCAATCAAGGCACCTAGTAGACTTTGGAGGTAAACCAAAATAGCGGCTGTTAAACCCAACCAAGGTAACTTACCAACGTTTCCAGTTCCTTGATAAGGGGTGAGTGCCGTGCCAATTATCAGTAGGGTGGTGAAAAATAACAGTGCTGTTCCGAGGTGGGCAGTTACGATATCAAAGCGTAACAGTTCGGTGACAGTGAGACCCCCTAAGATGCCTTGGAAGACGATTAAAAACAGGGCGAAAGTCGATGCCCAAGGTAGCCAATTAGGTAAAGCGCGACGATACCACCAACATAGACCGAAAAGTGCGATCGCGCTGACACCAATCAAAGCTGCATCCAATCTATGAAACCATTCCAAAAACACTTGGAAATTCATTTGCTTGGCTGGCACTAATTCCCCGTAGCACAAAGGCCAGTCTGGGCAAGCCAGCCCTGCATTCATCACCCGCGTGGCAGAACCTATTGCCATCAAAATCAAGGTAGCTATGCAGATCTTCCAAACCAAACGACGAATCATTTGGGACGGCTGTGGAGCTGCTGCTTCATTTTGTTGTTCTAGGACAAATTCACTCATGAACGATACCTTCTGCCCGCTCTTGAGTAGAGCTACTTAAAATTATTAGTTTGTCAGTCACGACCCATATCCACCCTAGCGTATACGACTAGAGTTGATAGATTAGCTTTCAGTTATACCTTTCACTTATACTTTGAATCACTCTTGCTACTTTTTGCTAAAAGCTTTAGGTATTTTTCAAGTTGTTCTTACCAATTCTCAATGACGCTGCGCCAGAGAAAAATTCTGCAAAATGTGCATATTTTCGAGGCAATTGATTAATCGCCCCTAGGTGAATCAAGCGCCACCTCACAGAGAATTCTTATCACACTTCTTTGATTGCTATAAAGTTTACTATCTAAAATTATTCTTAAATTTTTCCCATGATTTACATCTATCCTTGGCAATATCTGCTAGAACCCTTTTACTCAAAAATATTGATATAGCTAAAAAAATTAATAAAAATTTCAGACCAGAGTCGCCCAGAACTGATGGACTCGACTACCTTAGTAAGTGGGCAGCTATGAGATCACGTAGTAAATTCATTTAAGTGAGCCGTGAAAATTCCAAGTTCGATCTGGACATTACTAATTGGCATTGTGCTAACGCTCGTCAGCCTTTGGTACGGACAAAATCACGGTCTGTTGCCAGCGCAAGCCTCTGATGAAGCCGTCTTGGTTGATGGTCTGTTCAACACAATGATGATCATCTCCACAGGTATTTTTCTCATTGTCGAAGGTGTTTTGATTTATGCCGCATTTAAATATCGGCGGCGACCTGGTGACAACGAAGACGGGCTACCAGTTGAAGGTAACGTCCCTCTGGAAATTCTCTGGACGGCGATCCCAGCAATTATAGTTATTGGTATTTCTGTTTACAGTTTTGAGGTCTATAACGACATCGGTGGCTTCGATCCCCATGCTATCCATGAAGCCCCGATGACTCAGAATATGTCGATGAATATGCCCGGAGCTGCGATCGCCGCCACGTTAAACGATAATCAAGCTAAATCTGATGCGGCGATGCAAGACCCAGCCACCGCCGCAGTCCGGAATGCTGACCAAATTCCCCAAAAACAAAATGCACCGGGGATCGGTATTGTTTCTCCCAGCATTGGGGAAAGTCCAGACAACGCAGGTAAAGCCCCAGCATTGGCAATTAACGTCACAGGTCTTCAATATGCCTGGATTTTCACCTATCCCGAAACAGGTATTACCACAGGTGAAATGCACGTTCCCATTGGGCGGGAAGTGGAAATTAATATGACAGCCAACGATGTGATTCACGCTTTTTGGGTACCAGAGTTTCGCTTAAAGCAAGATGCTATCCCTGGTAGACAAAGCGAAATTCGGTTCACACCCAAAAAAGAAGGTGATTATGTCCTCATCTGTGCTGAACTTTGTGGCCCCTACCACGGCGCAATGAGAGCACCGATAGTTGTGGAAAAACAAGAAGCATTCGATAAATGGCAACAAGAGCAGCTAGTTGCTAGTCGCGAAACCCTGAATCAAGCTGTTGCTCTCAACCCAGCGAATTTATCCCCCGATCAATTCCTTGCACCTTACGTTAAGGAAATGGGAATTAAACCTGAATTACTCAATCAAGTTCACCATTAGTCATTAGTCATTAGTCATTAGTCATTGGTCATTAGTCATTGGTCATTGTTTTCAACCAACCAAGGACAAAGGACAAATGACAACCGACAAAGGACAAAGGACAAAAACCCTTATGACCCAAGCGCAAATCCAAGAAACTGCCAACATCCCTGCCCTGAGTGAAGAACCAGGGGTGAGAAAATGGCGAGATTACTTTAGCTTTAATACTGACCATAAGGTGATTGGTATTCAATACCTAGTCACTTCGTTTATTTTTTACTGCATTGGCGGTGTCATGGCGGAATTGGTTCGGACAGAACTAAGAACCCCTGATGTAGATTTTGTGACTCCAGAAGTCTACAACAGCCTGTTCACGCTACACGCCACGATCATGATTTTCTTGTGGATTGTGCCAACAGGTGCAGGGTTTGCCAACTTTCTGATTCCCCTGATGATTGGGGCTAAGGATATGGCATTCCCCAGGCTAAATGCTGTTGCTTTTTGGATGATCCCACCTGCTGGTGTATTATTAATTGCCAGTTTAGTTGTGGGTGATGCACCAGATGCTGGCTGGACTTCCTACCCGCCCCTGAGCTTGGTCACAGGCCAAGTAGGTGAGGGGATTTGGATTATGAGTGTCCTGCTACTAGGGACATCATCAATTTTGGGGGCGATTAATTTCCTCGTCACCTTGCTGAAGATGCGTATCCCCGGAATGGGTGTCCATCAAATGCCCTTATTTTGCTGGGCGATGTTTGCTACCTCAGCGCTGGTGTTAGTATCTACACCAGTCTTAGCAGCTGGTTTAATATTGCTGGCTTTTGACTTAATCGCCGGGACAACATTTTTTAACCCAACTGGGGGTGGCGATCCGGTTGTGTACCAGCACATGTTCTGGTTTTATTCGCACCCAGCGGTATATATCATGATTTTGCCCTTCTTTGGGGGGATTTCTGAGATTATTCCTGTGCATTCGCGTAAACCGATTTTTGGCTATAAAGCGATCGCTTATTCTTCCCTCGCAATTAGTTTTTTAGGGCTAATTGTTTGGGCGCACCACATGTTTACCAGTGGTATCCCCGGTTGGTTGCGGATGTTCTTTATGATCACGACGATGATCATCGCTGTACCCACAGGCATTAAAATTTTCAGCTGGTTAGCAACCATGTGGGGCGGGAAAATTCAGTTGAATAGTGCCATGTTGTTCGCAATGGGCTTTGTCGGCACATTTGTGATTGGTGGGATCAGCGGCGTGATGTTGGCGGCTGTACCCTTTGATATTCACGTTCACGACACCTATTTTGTCGTCGCCCATTTACATTACGTTCTCTTTGGTGGTAGCGTCCTGGGAATTTTCGCCGCAGTCTATCACTGGTTCCCCAAAATGACGGGACGAAAGCTCAACGAATTTTGGGGTAAGGTTCACTTTGCCTTAACCATTGTCGGTCTAAATATGACCTTCTTACCCATGCACAAACTGGGTTTAATGGGGATGAACCGCCGAATTGCTCAATATGACCCCAAATTTACATTGCTGAATGAAATCTGCACTTATGGTTCTTATATACTCGCAGTTTCCACATTTCCCTTCATTATCAATGCAATTTGGAGTTGGTTGTACGGAGAAAAAGCAGGTAATAATCCTTGGCGGGCATTAACCTTAGAGTGGATGACTACTTCACCACCAGCGATCGAGAATTTTGATAAAACCCCCGTACTAGCTACAGGCCCCTACGACTACGGCTTGGAAAAGGCTAACGAAGGTGTACCCTTATCAGATCCCAATCCCATCTTATCTGGTGGTGTTAATTCGGTCTTAAGAGCCGAACCCGACGAACCTTATCCAGCAATCACTGCTGAAAAAGAATAACGCAGTTGTCAGTTGTCAGTTGTCAAAAAGTCAACCGTCAACTGTCAACCGTCAACCGTCAACCGTCAACCGTCAACAAACATTCAACATTCATGCAAAGTCAAACTATTGACACAGCAAAAGCTGAACTCAATCATCACCACGCGGCGGAAACCGCCCATGCTGATCATGAAGCACATCCAGACCATCGGTTGTTTGGGCTAATTGTCTTCCTGATTGCGGAAGGGATGATTTTTATGGGGTTGTTCGGAGCTTATTTAGCTTTCCGTTCTACCTTACCTGTATGGCCTCCCGAAGGTACACCAGAATTAGAGCTTTTACTACCTGGAGTTAACACTGTTAATCTAATTGCCAGTAGTTTTGTCATGCATAATGCTGACACTGCTATCAAAAAGAATGATACCAAAGGTATGCGTATTTGGTTGGCAATTACGGCGGGAATGGGTGCGATTTTCTTGATGGGTCAGGTATATGAATACACCCATTTAGAATTTGGTTTAACTACCAACTTATTTGCCAGTGCATTTTATGTTTTAACTGGCTTCCACGGGTTGCACGTTACCCTAGGCGTTTTGGCGATCGCGGCCGTGTTGTGGCGATCGCGTCGTCCTGGTCACTACAGCAATGAAAAACACTTCGGTATTGAAGCCGCAGAAATATACTGGCACTTTGTGGACGTAATTTGGATTATTCTTTTCGGATTGTTGTATCTACTCTAAGTATTAGTAAGTAGTTGTTCACTCCACGCGAATAACTACGCCCCCTGTAGGGGGTTTTTTTATCGCTCAGTTGGCTAATAAGTCAATACCCAACATTTCTCACATACCCGACATACCGCCCGCAGGAACCGGTAGCCTGGGGCTATTGCTACAAAGCCCACCTCCGTGGGCTAAAGAGATTCAGCCCACGGAGGAAGCAGCAATTTATGGCGATCGCGGGATTTCGGGATCAAGAGGGGTATTAGGGACTTCCAAATAAAAAATATCCCAATTGTAGGGGCACGGCATCCATAAACTTTCGGTAAGAGGGATATTTTATCGGTGCCGTGCCCCTACACGCGACTATATAATTTTGTATTGCATCCAACTGAGAACCGCTATATTTTCTTTTTCGGCTGGTTTGGTTGACCATCTCTCTCTGGTGCTACAGTTTTGACTAATCCAGTCATTGCCATAATTACAGTTGCAACTCCTCCCAGACACAAAGAAGTTAAAATTGCTGCTGCGAGGATGATTTCTGTGGGACTGTACCCGTCGCGCATCCAAGCAGAGGGTTTTTCAATTGTTTGGGAAGATGTGGTAACTAACTGTGAGGTTTGGGTAGATGCTTGGGAGTTAGTAGAAGTATTTAGAAAAGTATTCATGGCGTGAACCTAAGTGAAATTTACTGTTTTAATCGTATTTCTGCCCTTAAAGACGGAGATTCCTGAGAAATAGAGATGAAGTAGAAGCAAGGTATAAGATAAGTAGAATCAAGCAAAATTTTTTCCTGCTGTCTATGCAATGGGATGAGTTTTTAAGACAAGAAGCTGCTACTCATGAGTTATCCCCAGAGCAAACAGCAGCCTTTTTAGTCAGGTTACAGACTGAAAACTTAGGTAAGAGTGAAGCGAAACTAGCAAGCAATATTAATATTGGTGCGGCTGCTTTCAAAAAGCGCATGACTGAGGTGTATGACAAGTTTGCTCAGAGTTGTCCTGAGTTAGCTACCTCTAAACGCGGAAAGCTAGAAACATTAAAAGCTTACCTAACAGCAAAATATAACGGTATTCCCCATACTCCTCAGATAACAAAAGAAATTCATCATAATATTCCCTGGAGTGGCGTGGTGGAGTTTGTCGGGCGAGAAACGGAATTACAAAACCTCCATCGGCTGTTGCAGGAAAATCAACAGGTAGCTATTGCAGGAATGGGTGGAGTCGGGAAAACAGAATTAGCTTTGCGATATGCCAACCAGCATCGTGAAACTTATATGGGGGGAATTTGCTGGTTACTGCCTAAATCTGGAGATGTAGGGATTCAAATCGTGCAGTTTGCTAGAACTCATTTAGATTTAAACATACCAGAAGGTTTAACAGAAAATCCTAAGCAAAAATTACTCGCGCAAGTGCAATACTGCTGGCGACACTGGCCTCAGGGTGAGGCGTTGCTAGTGTTGGATGATGTCCGCAACTACGAAGAAGTCAAGCCTTACTTACCACCTTCATCATCTCAGGTGAAAGTGCTGATGACTACACGCCTGTACTTTGGCGGCATAAAACAATTATCCTTAGATGTACTACAACCAGAGGCGGCGTTAGATTTATTAAAGTCTTTACTGCTAGAAACACCGGAACGAGTAGAAAGAGAATTAGCTGTAGCCAAGCAATTGTGCGAGTGGCTGGGATATTTGCCTTTAGGTTTGGAATTAGTAGGACGATATCTAGCGCGGAAACGGGATTTATCTGTAACAGAAATCTTGCAGCGATTAAAAGCCAAGCGATTAGATGAACGTTCCCTGTCTAAATCCAAATCAGAAGCGAACATGACAGCACAACGGGGAGTGCTAGCCGCCTTTGAGTTGAGTTGGCAGGAATTAGAGGAGGAAGATAAACAGTTAGGCTGTTTGCTGAGTTTATTTGCCGCCGCACCTATTCCTTGGTATTTGGTAGAACAGTGTTTACCAGAGAAAGAGAAGGAAGATTTAGAAGATATTAGAGATGATCAGCTATTGAATTTTCATTTACTTCAGCGTAAAGGTAACGGAATTTATCAACTACATACCCTGCTGCGGGAGTTTTTTCAATATAAGCTTAGAGGTTTAGAACAAGCAGAGGAATTTAAGCGAAGTTTTTGCGGGGTAGTGGTAAAAATTGCTAAAAAAATCCCTAAAAATCCTATATTTAAACAAATTAAGGTTTTCTTCCTGGTCATACCTCATATAGCTGAAGTAGCTAATCATTTGATTCAATACATTAATGATGAAGATTTAATTTGGCCATTCATCGCTAACGCTCGATTCTACGATGGTCAGGGTTTGTATATTCAGGCTGAACCTTGGTATAAGAAGTGTTTGGAATTTAGCGAAAAGCATTTTGGTAAAGAACATCGTAATTTTGCATCTAGCCTTAATAACTTGGCGTTACTCTACCATTCACAAGGAAGATACAGTGAAGCTGAACCTCTTTATAGACAAGCTTTGGAACTAGCGAGACACTTGCTGGGTGAAGAGAATTTAGATGTTGCATCTAGCCTCAACAATTTGGCAGCACTTTACCATTCACAAGGTAGATATAGCAAAGCTGAACCTATTTATCTGCAAGCTTTAGCACTGAGGCTAAAGCTGCTGGGTGAAGAAAATTTAGATGTTGCATCTAGCCTTAATAGCTTGGCAGAATTCTACCGATCTCAAGGTAGATACAGCGAAGCTGAACCCTTGTACATCGAAGCTTTAATACTCAAGCGCAAACTGCTGAAGGAAGAAAATCCAGATATCGCACTTAGCCTCAATAACTTGGCATTACTCTACTACTCTCAAGGAAAATACAGTGAAGCCGAACCCCTTTACCTGCAAGCTTTAAAAGTATGGCGACATCTGCTAAGTGAAGAACATCCCAATGTTGCATCTAGTCTCAACAACTTGGCGGTACTCTACTATGTTCAAGGCAGATACAGTGAAGCCGAACCTCTTTACCTGCAAGCTTTAACACTTAGGCGACACCTACTGGGAGAGAAACATCCAGATATTGCACTTAGCCTCAACAACTTAGCAGGACTCTACCGTTACCAAGGTAGATACAGTGAAGCTGAACCTCTGTTTTTGCAAGCTTTAGAACTATGGCGATGTCTACTGGGAGAGAAACATCCAGATGTTGCACTTAGCCTCAACAACCTAGCAGAATTCTACAGTTCCCAAGGTAGATATAGCGAAGCTGAAACCTTGTACATCAAAGCTTTGGATATTTTTGAGCAGCGCTTAGAGGCTAATCATCCCTATACTGTTACTTGTCGTGACAATTTAGCAAATTTGCGCGATCGCCTCAACTCACAACAGTAAAATTCCAGTTCCCCACCTTATCAGTCAAGCTTTTATCTCCAAGTTTCGTGTTCTGAACTCAAAGTTTCCTGTTCCAAACGAGAACGTTCCTGTTCTGAGGTGGAATAATGGTGTTCAAAGGGCGATCGCTCGTGTTTCAAACGAGAATGTTCCTATTCTGAGGTGGAATGATGGTGTTCTCAGTGCGATCGCTTTTGTTCTAAAGTGAAATCATGGTGTTCACAGTGCGATCGCTTTTGTTTTGTGAGGGAATGATGGCGTTCAGAGTGCGATCGCTTTTGTTGTGAGGTGGAATCATGGTGTTCATAGTGCGATCGCTCGACTTAAATTGTAGAATGATGAGCGATCGCTTGTGAGGATTGAGAGATAAGAGTCATTGCGAGCGCTTTTGTTGAGAGACAATGTTATAAACAGCTATATGACCAGGGTTTATCTAGACACGAGTGTTTATAATCGTCCATTTGACGACCAAACACAGCCAAAAATCTTTCTAGAAACACAAGCAATTATCTTAATTTTACAAATGGTAGAAGCAAGATTAATAGAATTAGTTAGTTCTTCAGTTCTAGAATATGAAAATAGCCGTAACCCTTTTATTGTCAATCAGCAATCAATGAAGCGATACTTACAAATAGCTACCTTGAGAGTATTAGTAGATGAAAATATTAGAATTAGAGCAGAACAACTAGAACAACAAGGAATTAAAGCTATTGATGCACTCCATGTAGCTTGTGCTGAAGCTTATCAAAGTGATTATTTTATCACTTGTGACAGAAGATTAATCAACCGATGTCAGAATTTATCACTCAAAGTCATCAATCCAAATAACTTTATTCTAGAGGGAGAAAATGACAATTAAAGTTATTAACGAACAAGAAAATTTACAAGAAGTCATGCAGGTTTTACTCACCCATTTAGAACCATCAAAGGTAATGAAATTCTGGGCAACCTGTAAAATAAGTGAAGGTGAGTATTTGCAACTTAAAGAAAAATTGTTTGAGCAAGAAACCGTTGCTAGTTTATTTACAAAAATCAAAGAATATCAAGATAAAGATAGTAAACAATCCCCAGAATCAAACCTATAGCCCTCAGAAATGTTGGGTTCTCACACGGTAAGCCCAACCTACGATTTATCCTTAAGTGAACTGTATTGTTCCAAACGCGATCGCTCTTATTCACAGGTGAAATAATGGTGTTCATTGTGCGATCGCTTTTGTTCTGATACCAATTTGAAAAAAGAATGCGACAGATTGTAGGGGCACGGCACATAAGTGTCAACTTAACGTGAAACCCGCTTTGTGAAAACGTTTTGCCCTTACCCCCAGCCCCTCTCCCTTAGGGAGAGGGGTGTTTTTAATCAGATTCCCCTTCTCCTTTAGGGAGAAGGGGTTAGGGGATGAGGGCGAGAGGGTATTTGCACAACGCTCGCCCTATATAGCTTTTAACTTAAGTTGACACCAATGGGCAGTGCCGTGCCCCTACAATTTGTCGCATTCTTTTTTCAAATTGGTATAACTAATGACCAATGACCAATGACCAATGACAAATGACCATTGACCATTGACTTTTGCTACCCTGAAATGAACACTGCAAACAGGAACTTGATTATGTCGCTTCCAGATAGTCCCAAAATGCCAAAATTCATGCAGCTATTGCAGTGGATTTACAATCCATTGCAGCTAATGGAAGCATCTCAGCAAACTTGTGGTGATTTTTTTACCCTCTGGCTAACTAACAAACAGCCAATGGTATTTATGAGCAATCCCCAAGCCATACAGGAGATTTTTACCACTCATTTAGAAAACCTAGACTCTAGAGCTTCAGCCGCAATTTTACAACCATTATTAGGAGATAACTCCTTATTACTGCTATCAGGGAAAACTCATCAACGCCAAAGAAAATTATTAACACCGTCTTTTCATGGCGATCGCATGAGGGCTTATGGCGATTTGATTACTCAACTAACCAAAAATGTCATCAGTAAGTGGCAAATTGGTGAGCCTTTTTCTGTATCTCATTCCATGAAAGAAATTACTTTGCAAGTAATTTTAAAAGCGGTGTTTGGTCTACATGAAGGCGATCGCTACAATCAGTTGCAAACACGCTTATGCTCAATTTTGGGGTTATCATCTTCTTCTTTACGCGCTACTTTATCTTTTATCCCTGCGTTACGGTTAAATTTAGGCCGCTGGAGTCCTTGGGGAAATTTTCTTTATCAACGGGAAGAAATTGACAAACTACTCTATGCAGAAATTCAAGAACGCAGAAATCATCCAGATCCATCGCGGAATGATATTCTTTCGCTGATGATGTCAGCCCGTGATGAAAATGGTGAACTCATGACTGATGTAGAGTTACGTGATGAGTTAATGACTCTACTTGTCGCCGGTCATGAAACTACAGCCTCAGCTTTAACATGGGCATTATACTGGATTCACCATTTACCCTCAGTGCGAGAGAAACTGTTAGCTGAGTTGGATAGTTTTCACAATGCAGATTTAAATGAAATCACCCGTCTTCCCTATTTAAATGCTGTATGTCAAGAGACACTCCGCATTTATCCCATCGCGATGATTACTATTCCCCGCATTGTTAAGTCACCTATAGAAATTATGGGTCATAAATTTGCACCAGGAACAATGTTACTCGGCTGTATTTATTTAATTCATCACCGTCCCGATTTATATCCCCAACCGGACAAATTTCAACCGGAAAGGTTTTTAGAAAAGCAATATTCATTCTCTGAATATCTCCCTTTTGGTGGTGGGAATCGGCGTTGTTTGGGTATGGCTTTTGCGTTATTTGAAATGAAACTGGTGTTAGCGACAGTTTTATCTCAGATGGATTTAAAATTGGTGGAGAATTATTCAGTTAAACCTATTCGACGAGGCGTAACTTTAGCACCTTCTAGTGGTAAATGGTTAATTGCAACGGGACAAAGGCAAAAAGCAGAAAAGTCTGCTATTCAGGTGTAATATCAATTCGTAATACTTCGACTTGCGAGAGTACAAGTGACCTCCTTTTAAGCTCAAACGCTTCTTCCACAGGCATTTTACCCCACCCCTTTATCCCCTCCCCGCTTGCGGGGAGGGGACGTTTTGGCTTTAGACAAAACTGGGGTGGGGTAACGCGTTGAGTGATGGTAAGTGAGTGAATTTAAAATTACATCTTCATAAGGGTTTCACGTTAAGTTGACACGTATGACTGGTGCCGTGCCCCTACAGCTTGGTATATTTATCTGAAAATAGCTGTAACTGGAGACGATATTACTTCCGGTTTTCCCGTCGCCACTTTCCCCGAACTAAGCGGATTTCATCAAAAGTATAACTCTCTCCCAATTGTTCGCGAATTGGGGTAAGCGCAATATCACCAAGGACTTCTAAAACTTGCCAAATTTTCTTTTGTTTTTCTAAAGGAACCAATTGATTTAAATCTACAGACTGGTTTTTCTCAACTAAATCTGAAAGGTGACGGATAATTGTTGTCGGGCGAATATTTCTTTTTCGGGCAATTTCGTCAACGCTGAAACCTTGTTGATGTAATTGTAATGTGACTAATTCTGTGTCGGAAGGCGAGCCAAGACTAACAACAGGTTTAAAATTATCTTGTGGATCGATAAAACCTTGTTCTTGACGATAGGCGCGAATTTCTGTGAGAAACTTCTCTCCATATTGCGCCAGTTTATGACTACCGACACCGGAAAGTTTAGCAAATTCAGTTAAAGTTTTTGGTTGCATCTGTGCCATTAATTTCAAGGTGGAATCTTGAAAAACTACGTAAGGTGGTACAGACTGTTCATCAGCTAATTGTTTACGCAGCGATCGCAATCGTTGCATTAAGATTTCTGCATCAGCGGCTTTTTCACTTCCCTCTTCCCAAGTAATCTTCTGTACTATGGGAACAGCCAAGCTAACTGTACGCTGTCGCCGCATTACTTCCCAACTCAAGGCGTTAAGCTTTAATACTGAATAGCCATCGCTGGTTTGTTCTAATAAACCTTGATGCAAAAGCGATCGCCCCAGCATTCGCCATTCATCCACGCTTCTATCTTTACCAATACCGTAGGTAGAAAGCTTATCGTGTTCGTTTTGGATAATTTTCTGACTTTTCCCACCGCGCAACACATCAATAATGTGCAACATCCCAAATCTTTCTTTACAACGCGCTACGCAAGATAAGAATTTCATCGCTTCAATTGTCCAATCTTGCATCGGTTTGGGATAACGACAATTGTCACAGTTACCGCAATTCCCAGGAAAGCGTTCGCCAAAATAACTTAACTGAATCGTCCGCCGACAATCTGTCCCCTCGGCATAATCTATCATCTGCCTTAATTGTTGTTTGGCGATTAACTGTTCTTGGGGATCGGTTTTTTGATCAATACTCCATTCAATTGTTTTAATATCACCAAAACTAAAAAATATTGTACAGCGCGATGGTTCCCCATCTCTGCCGGCTCTGCCTGATTCTTGATAGTAACTCTCTAAATTGCGAGGAATATCAAAGTGAACTACTAACCTGACATCAGGCTTATTAATTCCCATTCCAAAAGCAATAGTGGCTACCATTACCCTGACATCATCACGAATAAATCGCGTTTGATTTTTGCTGCGTTCATCATCAGGTAAGCCGGCATGATAAGATAAAGCCGAAATCTTATCTTTTTGCAGTTTAAAAGTCAGTTCCTCAACTTTTTTCCGAGTTAAACAATAAATAATGACTGCGCCGGAAGTGTCCCGAATTAATTCTAATAACTCAGCGTAAGCATATTTAGTTTTCGCCCGGACTTCATAATAAAGATTTTGGCGGTTAAAGCTAGCTATGTGGATACTCGGTTGCTTTAGAGCTAATTGTTGGATGATATCACCCCGGACGCGATCGGTAGCTGTGGCGGTTAGCGCCAGAGTGGGAACCTGAGGATAACGTTTCCGCACAGATCTTAATTGGCGGTATTCTGGGCGAAAATCGTGTCCCCACTCCGAGACACAATGGGCTTCATCAATCGCAAAGGTAGAAATCCCCATTTGGTGATTGATTAAATCCAGAAACGGGAGAAATCTTTCACTGAGAAGACGTTCCGGAGCGACGTACAGTAATTTAACTTTACCAGCGAGGATGGCTTCTTCCCGCGATCGCACTTGATAAGCATTCAAACTACTATTAAGGAATGTGGCTGAGATATTATTATTGCGCAGTCCTTCCACTTGGTCTTGCATCAAAGCAATCAACGGCGACACCACCACCGTTAAACCCTTCTTTAACAGCGCAGGTAGCTGAAAGCACAAAGACTTTCCCCCACCCGTAGGCATCACCACCAACAAATCCCGATTTTGCAGCGCATCTTCGATAATTTGCCGTTGTCCCGGACGAAATCGGTCGTAACCGAAGTGATATTTTAGCGCTTGTTCGAGATTGGGATACTGAAGCATAGCGATCGCTTTTTCTAGATCCTGCTGCGTGAGTAGTTATGATAACAGGATTTTAGCAATCTCTATGGAAAAAGGGACAATAAGGACAAGGAGACACAAGACTCAGTATTAGCTTAACCTTGTGTTTTGTGTCCTCATATTTTCCCAAGTCCAATAAATTTATAGAATTGGGTTATCAACCGTAATTCCCCACGAACTTCCTAATATCGGCTGATCCTGCAAAAACATTTGATCCAATGTAAAGTTGTCCGATAGTGCATTTACTTTATTATTAGAATTCAAACCAAATACTTGTTGTAATTCTAGTGATTGAGAAATATTTGCGGTATCTACTGCGATCGCATCAGCCAAGTAATCGCTTCCTACGACCAAAGTTTGGCGATCGCCTGTACCGATGAGGTTGTCTGTATAAGTGAAAGTATAGGTTGTTTTTGTATCAAAAACGCCATCACCATTGTAATCAAATCCTTCCACTGCACTGGTTTTGTTACCTTGGTCATTATAGAACTGAGCATCTATGTAATCAATAATACCATCCACCTCAAAATCTTCTTCAAATACCGAGCTGATTAAGATACCTTGGCTGTTATAGGCTCGATTAAAAGTGTCTCTGACATCCACGATACCATCAGCATTAAAATCATCTTCACGCACGAAGTTGATTAAGTTACCTTTTTTGTCATAACTATTAGTAGTATTTTCTTTCCAGTCGATGATTCCATCATTATTGCGATCGTCTGTATACAAAGAGTTGATCAAGTTACCTTTTTTGTCATAACTATTAGTAGTAATATCTTTTAGTTCGATAGCGCCATCATTATTTCTATCGAGTTCAAATACTGATTTTATTAAGTTATCTTTTTTGTCATAACTATTAGTAGTGATATCTTTTCTATCGCTGATGCCATCACCGTTGTTATCAATTTCAAACACTGATTTTATTAGGTTACCTTTTTTATCATAGGTCTTTTTAGTACTGCTTATGAAATCAAGAATGCCATCACCGTTGTTATCAACTTCATTGAGTAAATTGATTAAGCTACCTTTTTTATCATAAGTATAATCAGTAGTCCTTCTGAAATTAAGAATGCCATCACCATTATTATCAATTTCCGAGACAAAATTGGTGAGGTTACCTTTCTTGTCATAGGTATTTTTCTCAATGGATCTTGAATCAATCTTGCCATCTCCATTGTTATCAGATTCAGATATTGAACTGGTGAGGTTACCTTTCTTGTCATAGGTCTTTTTCAGACTGGATCTTGAATCAATGATGCCATCTCCATTGTTATCAAATTTAGATCTAGATCTGGTGAGGTTACCTTTTTTATCATAGGTCTTTTTCACGCTGGAACTTGAATCAATGATACCGTCATTATTGTCATCAAATTCAGATATTAATTTGGTGAGGTTACCTTTTTTCTCATAAGTATTTTTCTCAATTAATATTGAATCAATGATGCCATCATTATCGAAATCAGACTCATAAATCGATTTTTTTAGGTTACCTTTAGCATCATAGATATTAGTGATTTTACCAGTTGAATTAAAATCAATAATGCCATCTAAGTCGTCATCTGCTTCGTTTGCTACAACTATAGAGACAGTAGTATTTGAAAGCATAATTATCAATCTCCGAAAATTTTGGGAATAAGATAGGGACAAGTCAGGGTAAAAGTAATTACCCTGTAATGATTAGCCAGATATTTCCTAAAAGTTTTAATGTCAGTGTTTGCTCGTGATAAATTAGTTGATTTTTTTGGCGAAAAACAACTTCATGCTGAGAAATTTACTCACAGCAAAGACATCTCAACGCAAAGTTATAAATTTTGATAATTCTGCGCGCTTGTTAGGTAAATTTATCTGTTAGCCTCATGGTTTTGTCTCAAACATATCTACCTGTTTGGCTTTTATAGTCATCTTTTTCAACAACAAAATCGGATTCCTAGATGCCAAGTCAGTATGTTCTTGTCTGATACACCACTAGTGCAGATTTCACAGTAGACTAACTCTCTCTCAAGAATTTTTATAGTGAGTTTGTGCCAGTCTTTCAACTGTAATCTTACTAAGATAAAATTAGACTTTTGAGCAGCTAGACTATTAGCTTTACATGATTGAAGTAGACGCTTAATTGATGCTTGGTTAAAAGAATTATTAAAAACTGAGATATATTTTAAAAAGTAAGATATGTTGATATTCTCTGAGTTTTAGTAAAAATAAGTTGACTTTTGTCTCTGTGCTTTCTGTGCGCTCTGCGGTTAAAACAATCAATTTTGTGAACCATAGAGAACGCAAAGTAGAGATGTAATTCAGGTTGAGGTATGTAGACGCAAAGCGGATTAAGGCAGGATAACCTGGCGAGACATAAATTATTAGAAAGGACACTATATTGTTGTGCCCTTCCCATTTGTCATATTCTTTTGGCAAATTCGTATAACTGCGAGTGATTTATTCAAACACTACAGTCCTATTACCATAGACTAATACACGGTTTTGTAAATGCGATCGCACTGCTCTAGCTAAGACAACTCGCTCTAAATCTTTGCCTTTTCTGATTAAATCTTCAACTGTATCGCGGTGGCTGACTCGCACTACATCCTGTTCAATAATTGGCCCTGCATCTAAATCAGCCGTCGCATAATGGGCTGTTGCACCGATAATTTTCACCCCTCGTTCAAAAGCGCGGTGATAGGGATTTGCACCAATAAATGCAGGTAAAAATGAATGATGAATATTAATAATTTGGGGAAATTTACTAATAAAGTCTTCACTGACAATTTGCATATACTTTGCCAATACAACTAAGTCAATGTTGTATCGACGCAGTAATTCTAATTGGTAAATTTCCTGTTCTGCTTTGTTATCTTTAGTAAGGGGAATATGGTGATAATCAATGCCAAATTGCTCGGCTATTGGTTTTAAACCAGTATGGTTACTAATAATTAAAGGTATTTCCGCGATAAATTCTTTCGCCCGATGTCGCCAAATTAAGTCAAATAAACAATGGTCTTGACGACTGACCCAAATCGCAATCCGGGGTATAGTATCAGAAAAATGCAGTTCCCACTTAGCGCCCAAAGGTTGTGCGATCGCATTAAATGCAGGCCCAATTAAATCCCGTGGTAAATTAAACCCTGCTAACAGCCATTCAATCCGGGTGAGAAACAACCCCGCACCAAAATCTGTATGCTGATCGGCATGGATAATATTGCCGCCATTAGAATAAATAAAATTAGCAATTTTCGCCACCAACCCCCGTTGATCGGGACAAGAAATCAACAATGTTGCTGTTGGATTAGTCATTTGTCATTTGTCATTTGTCATTTGTCATTGGGCATTGGGCATTTGTCAGTTGTTAAGAAGTGAACCGTCAACAGTCAACAGTCAACAGTCAACATCAGTTACTTATCAGTTGGAGTTGGAGTTGGAGTTGGAGTTGGAGTTGGAGTTGGTGTATCGCTATTATTTGCGGGTTGTTTCCATTCTGATAAATCGCGATTTACAGCATTTTCAAAATCTTTAGATACCAACAGCACATCTATATTACCATCGGGTTTGACGGTTGGGTCAGCTTGCACGTATAAGGAACTGCCGTTAGGGTTAGGCTTTCCTAACAATAATTGATGGCTTTGCTGATTCTTCAGCTTGATATTGATAGTTGCTTGGGGTTGATCTAAACCGAAATCTGCTTTTTGACTAGGTGGGATAGATAAAATGCGATCGCTTTTTCCTTTCACCAACAAATCCATCAAATAAGAAACAATCGCATCATTCGCCGGTTCCGACACCGGAGATTTCAGCAACCATTTAGGCTGGCTACCTTGGGGATTACGTTCTAAAGACAAAGCCAGCTTTTGCGTCGTCACCGCTAAAGATTGCACATCATCAGCCGTAAAAGCGAAAATTTGCTGCTTTTTCTCCTTCACCTCTTCCCGCACAGTCCCCCCGCGAATTTCATAAAAGTAAACAAAAGCACCCAAACCCAGCGCTAACAATAGCAAAATTAAAGTCGTTCGCGAAAATTTCATTTTTGGTCATTTGTCATTGGTCATTGGTCATTTGTCATTTGTCATTGGGCACTGGTTATTTCTCCCTTCCCTTGTCCCCCTTGTCCTCCTTGTCCTCCTTGTCCCCCTTGTCCCGGTCGCCGAGTGGAGCGGAGGCACTGCCCCCTCTACCTCCTCCGCCACCAAATCAAAGCCCCGCCTACCAACCCAACCAGGGGTAGCAGTAGCAGCGATGATAATGTTAAAAAACCGGCTTGGGCGGCGTTGATGTCCAGGTTGCGGTCTTTGGCTTCTTTGGGGCGAATTGATAGGGGTTGCTTATCATCCTGTTGACTCAGCCAAGTTACTGAGTTGAGGAATACATCGCCGTTGAGTTGTTGTTGAAACAAGCCATCTTTGACAAATTCGGAATTACCAATCACTACTAACCTTGATTCGGTAGGAGTTGTTTCCGGTTGCTTGTTGGTTGGGATTGCAGAATTAGGGGGACTTGGTAAAGCTGTTGGACTAGGGCTGGCTTGACTGGCGGTGGTTGGTGATGGTGATGCAGCAGGAGTTGGCGTTGGACTAGTATCTGGTTTTCCTTGACCTCTAGCAATAGGCGATGGCGATGGCGATGGTGATGGTGTCGGTGTCCCTTGACCTTGGATTGTGGGTGATGGTAATGGTGAAGGTGTGGGGGTAGGTTGAGTTGCTGATGGTGCTGGGAGTTTTTTCTTCAACGCCACGCCCAAAGTTAGGGGCCCTTTCAGGTCTTTGTCAGCATTAAACTCTAATTTTTCACTTTTCAGGTCGCTTTCTGCCCAACTGTTGGGATAAGGTTTAGTTCGTAGCAAAGGCGTAGACTCAATACCAGGTACTGGAGTTGTTTCTATCGGTCTTGCTAACTGATAAAACGAAATACCATTGGCGAAATCTTTGGTAATTGGATGTTGACCGTAATCTGTGATTAGAGAAATTGCTGGCCCAATTTCCGCATTTCTTTTAGAAAGATCAACTGCTAAACGATTATCTAAACGCACACCCCAATCTTTAAGTAAGTTGTCGAGTTTGGGGTCTGTACCTAAGTCAATCATCAGCATTAAGTTACCGCCGCGATTGAGATATTGTTGTAAGGCTTTGACTTCACCTTCAAACAATCCTCGTTTCGGGCCTGCTACTACTACAGTCGTCGCGTCATCAGGAACTTTGGGCTGTTCAACTAAATTTAACGGCGAAGTTGTGAAATTTTTATCTGTTAATTCCTGAACCGCTTGAGAAATTGAATCTTCACTGGCTGTCAGTTGGCGTTCACCATGACCTTGGAGGAAGTAAACTTTAGCTGAGTTAGCTGTGGTGATTTGTTGCAAGCGATTAGTTAACCTCACTTCTGAGAGTCGTTCCCTGTCATTCACCACTTGCACTAACTGTCTTTTATCTTGATATTCTAGGTAAACTTCTCCGTAATCTTTAAAACCAAACTTTTTGGCTATTCCAGGTTTAGCATCGGGATCGACATACTCAAATTGCAACTTGGAATTTTGCCTACGATAATTTTCTAGCAAATCCCGGTCTTGAGGATTGGGATTTTTATCAAAAATCCAGACTTTTATCGGCTGTGATAGATTATTAACTAATTCCCGCGATTGCGGTGCTAAGCTAAATAACTGCGTTTCTGTTAAATCTGCCCGGTAGTGGTAGCGAGTACCTAAAAAGTTAATCAATCCCAAAATTGCTAATACTGCAATGGTTGCGACTAAAGCATTAGTACCTGCTTGGGTTGAACGTCGCGCCCACCATTGACTTTCTTGACTTTGCAAAATAATCCATAAGCCAATAACCACAATTCCAGTAATGAGAAATGCTAGGGAAATCGGCCCCCATGTTGAGGAAACTAATCCCGCAGTCAAACCTGCAACCAGGAAAAAAGGCCCAAGCCAAAATAGATATTTCCAATATTTCTTTTTAGCGACTATTTTCATGTGATTTGTGATTTGTCATTTGTGATTTGTCATTTGTGATTTGTCATTTGTGATTTGTCATTTGTGATTTGTCATTTGTGATTTGTCATTTGTGATTTGTCATTTGTGATTTGTCAGTTTTTTTTTACTTCTCTGCTTGGTGAATTCAGGACTTCAGTCCTGACTACGAACTTTTTCACTCTTGAAAATTAATTAGGAATTACCCACCAAAAACTAGATAATTCATCACCAATGACCAATGACCAATGACCAATGACCAATGACCAATGACAAACAACTATTGCCTCTGAAAGCGTAATGTATCAATCGATTGTGATGTCAAAAAGACACCGAGAAAAATGTAACTCACAAATAGCAGTATGGCGCTGCTATCAAAGATGCCCTGAATAAGTGTATTAAAATGCTTGAGCAAGGAAATATAGCTTAAAGCTTCGCCCAGAAAACCAGGGACAGCTTTAGCAATTAAATCAACGAATAACAGCAATAAAATCACTGCAAAGGTGAAGACCGCAGAAAGAATTGTACTGTCTGTTAACGATGAAATAAACATTCCTAAAGATAAAATTGCTGCTGCTAGCAAGATTAATCCTAAATGACCCACCAAAAAAATGGTCGGTGACATTGGTGGAGTTGATTTACTAATTACGAAAACTTCCAGTCCTACTAAGGGGACAATTAAGGTGATAAAAAAAGTTAGCACGCCTAATAATTTACCAACAGCTACCGCCCAGTTGGTGATTGGTGAAGTGGCTAATAGTTCTAAAGTGCCGCGTTTGCGTTCTTCAGCATAAAGTCCCATTGAAAGAATTGGCAACAAAAATAATAATAGCCACCCCATACGGTCTAAAAATGCCCGCACAAATTCATAGGGTACATCTATTGGTGGTAGGGGTACGCCCATTTGTTGTCCTTGTAATTTTATGGCGGCGACGGTTGGCAAAATCCCATCTGGCCCGATCAAAATCATGACTAAGAACAACCCAGATAAAAACCAGAATATGCCAGCAATTACATAAGCTAAAGGTGAGACAAAGTAACTCTGCAATTCCCGGCGATAAATGGCAATAATATTACTCAGTACTATACCCATCTACGCGGCTTCTCCTTCTGTGGTTGCTGAGTCTTGGATAGACTCTAAATTCTTTTCTTCTGTGGTTAGTTGCAAGAAAACATCTTCTAAGGTAGCGCTGACACGCCGCATTTCATGTAAAGCAAATCCAGAACGCACTAATGTTGAGACAATATCTTTTCCTGGTTCGGTTCCCGGTTGCGATATTACCCGCAGATAGGTGCGGTTTTCTGGCGCTGGCTGATGACTATGAGCTGTAGGAATTGATTCTACCAGACTCACACCCGATATATTTTGCAATACCTGTTTTGCTAAAGCAGCTTCTCCCTCAATTTCTATTTCATATCCAGAGCCACCTGTCAACTGTGTCATGAGATTTTCTGGTGTATTGGTGGCGACAACTTTACCGCGATTAATAATAGCAACGCGGCTACAAGTCATGCTGACTTCTGGGAGAATGTGGGTAGAAAGAATGATGGTGTGGGTTCCGGCGAGGCTTTTAATGAGATTCCGCACCTCAATAATTTGCCGGGGGTCAAGTCCTACGGTTGGTTCATCTAAAATGATTGCTGGTGGATCGTGAACGATCGCCTGAGCAATCCCCACTCGTTGCCGATATCCTTTAGAAAGCTTGCGGATAATCACCTTGCTCTTATCTTCTAAATTACAACGAGCGATCGCCGCTTGCACTTTATTATTGCGATCGCCTGCGGATACTCCCTTAATTCTGGCGACAAAATGCAAAAACCCTTCCACCGTCATATCTGGATATAACGGCGGTGTTTCCGGTAAATAACCAATCCGTTGGCGCACAGCCAAAGAATTATCATGGACATCAAAGCCGGCAATTTTCGCTTTGCCCTTGGTTGCCGGTAAATAACCCGCTAAAATGCGCATAGTAGTAGTTTTACCAGCGCCATTAGGGCCTAAAAACCCTAGAATCTCCCCAGGTTCCACATTAAAAGTCACATCAGTAATCGCTGGGGTAGAACCGTATATTTTACTCAGATGCTCAACTTCAATCATCAGTATCAGGCGATCGCATTTTTAGAGAATACCCAACAATATTAGATCACCATGTTTTGATTGCGAGCATTAATAGGGGCATGGGGCATGGCGCATGGGGCTAGTAATCTGTCAAGATAAAAATGATGAACTGTAGTGCGGACCGAAAAGCCCGCGTGAGCCAGGCGCTCACTGTCAAGATAAAAATGATGAACTGTAGTGCGGACCGAAAAGCCCGCGTGAGCCAGACGCATATCGTTACCAAAGACTCATTCATAGAGAATGCGATCGCATTCATAACCAACATGATCGGGTTGTCTATCAACGAGTACTCATCCATAGAGAACGCGATCACATTTATAACCAACGTGATCGGGTTGTCTATCAACGAGTACTCATCCATAGAGAACGCGATCACATTTATAACCAACGTGATCGGGTTGTCTATCAACGAGTACTCATTCATAGAGAATGCGATCGCATTCATAACCAACGCGATCGGGTTGTCTATTAAAGAGTACTCATTCATAGAGAATGCGATAGTATTTGTGACCAACGTGTTTTTGTGACGACACGATTATTTTAGCCAATTCGCTGAAGTACAATATTTGATAAAAGCGATACAAGGTTGCGGCAGATGCTCAAGCGGCTTTGGCGATGGCTCAAAAGGCTGATTCAGCAATTATTTGGTAGAAAAAAGACTGTTTCCCCGCCATTAGCAGAACCGAAGATAAGAGAAATACGCAAACAATTGACAGATACGGAGTATGAATCGTTATTTCTCCAGTTGTTGGCGGGAGTTAATGATGAAGGTTGGAGTCGGGGACGGGTAAAAGGTTTTTTGGATGGTAATTCCATCAATCAGGCGAATTTGGTGGATTGGTTGCGTGGCTTTGGTGAAAGTTTGCTAGCTTCAAGCACTGCAAATGATGAGTTAGCAAGGCGGATGATAAAGCTGGGTGAGTTGAGTACTGGGGAAGTTAGTGATATTGCCTATGATATTGGTGGGCGGTTGTTAGGGCAAGGGGGAGAAACGAACCGCGAAGACGCGAAGGACACAAAGGAAGAAGTAGAGAGAAATATTACAGATGATGCGGAGGCTTGGTTTAACCAAGGTAATGAACAATGTGAGGCGGGAGATTTTGCAAGTGCGATCGCATCTTATGAGAACGCCCTCAGAATTAAACCCGACAACGACTCAGCTTGGTTCAACCGGGGTGTGGCGCTGGCTAATTTAGGACGCAATGAAGAAGCGATCGCATCCTTTGACAAAGCACTCGCAATTCAACCTGATGATCACGAAGCTTGGTACAACCGGGGGGTTGTGCTATTTAATTTAGGACGCAATGAAGAAGCGATCACATCCTTTGACAAAGCACTCGCAATTCAACCTGATTACCAGGATGCTTGGAACAACCGGGGGATTGCCCTAGGGAATTTAGGACGCAATGAAGAACAGATCGCATCCTATGACAAAGCACTGGCTATTAAACCTGATGACCACGAAGCTTGGAACAACCGGGGGATTGCCCTAAAGAATTTAGGACGCAATGAAGAAGCGATCGCATCCTATGACAAAGCACTGGCTATTAAACCTGATGACCACGAAGCTTGGAACAACCGGGGGATTGCCCTAAAGAATTTAGGACGCAATGAAGAAGCGATCGCATCCTATGACAAAGCACTGGCTATTAAACCTGATGACCACGAAGCTTGGAACAACCGGGGGATTGCCCTAGGGAATTTAGGACGCAATGAAGAAGCGAGCGCCGACTATGACAAAGCACTGGCTATTAAACCTGATTTCCACCAAGCTTGGAACAACCGGGGGATTGCGCTACGGAAATTAGAACGCAATGAAGAAGCGATCGCATCTTATGACAAAACACTGGCTATTAAACCTGACTTATACGAAGCTTGGAACAACCGGGGGAATGCGCTAGGGAATTTAGGACGCAATGAAGAAGCGATCGCATCTTATGACAAAGCACTGGCTATTAAACCTGACTTATACGAAGCTTGGAACAACCGGGGGAATGCGCTAGGGAATTTAGGACGCGAGGAACAAGCGATCGCATCATATGACAAAGCACTGGCGATTAAACTTGACTACTACGAAGCTTGGTACAGCCGGGGGATTGCGCTAGGGAATTTAGGACGCTATGAACAAGCGATCGCATCCTATGACGAAGCCCTCAAATTCAAACCCGATTTTCCTGAAGCTTGGACGAACCGGGGGATTGCGCTAGTGAATTTAAATTTGTACCCAGAAGCTCTTAAATCCTTTGAAAGTGCTTTAAAAATTAATCCCAACTTCCCAGAGGTATTTAAAGCCTGGAATGGTAAGGGATCTGTGCTGGCTGATTTAAACCAAAGGGAAGAAGCGATCGCATCTTTTGACAAAGCACTGGCTATTAAACCCGACTACTACCCAGCTTGGAACAACCGGGGTGTGGCAGCAGGGAACTCAGTTAGTTGCGATCCATTGTTGGCTTTCTCTAGTGCTATTGCTAAACAAAATCCTCGGCTTAACCAGCGCGGCTATGAGGGACAATTAGCAAGCTATGAGGAAGGATTAAAATATTGTCACCAAGACACGCACCCAGAAGCTTGGGGGGAATTGCATCAAGCAATAGGTAATGCTCACTATTTCCGAGGACGAAGAGATTCTCATCCCCGCAGTTATTGGTACAAAGCCGTTAAAAGTTACAATGAGGCGCTAAAAACACTTACAGCAGAAGATTTTCCTGAATTGCATCTAGAAGTTTTGCAGAATTTAATTCGCGTTCAGTTGGATTTGAGGGAAACGGCTAAAGCTGAAGAACTACAGCGACGAGGAACCGATGTTTTACGGCGCTTGCTGGATGAATGCAAAATTCCTCACAGGAAAAAGCAGTTAGCTTTCAAGTTTGCAGGCTTTCAGCAATTGACTGTTGACTTAGCAGTAAAGTCAGAAAACTTTTGCACAGCATTGGAATTAGCAGAACAGGGAAAAAATGCTTGCTTGTCTTGGCTGCTGGATGGGTGGAGTGATGATTCCTCCAAATGGGAGGAGATGAAACAATTACTCAATCCCCATACTGCCATAGTTTATTGGCATCTCAGCCCAGCCGCCTTACATACTTTCATCCTCCAGCACAACGCCCCATCACCCATTGTTTTAAGAGAAACTATTCTCACTCCAGCGCAACGCCTACGTGACTTTGAAAGCTGGGTGAAAACTTGGAATGAAGAATACGCTAATTATCGCAAAGGTAAAGACAAACAGAGTGAAGACGCAGAAACTTGGCGCGACAAGTTACCCGCAATGCTTGATGAACTGCGTAAGATTCTCGATATCAACGCTGTTCTCTCCCAAATCTCAGATATTACCCAGCTAATTCTGATTCCTCACCGCGACTTACACCGCTTTCCTCTCCAGGCGCTATTTCCCCCAGAATTTACCATCAGCTATTTACCCAGCATTCAATTAGGTTTAATCTCCCAAACCTACAACAAAAATCAGCTAAGTAATCCGCAGCTACTTAGTATTGAACATCCCAACAGCGCAGGTTATCCCGGATTAGAATTTGCTCAAGTTGAATCAGAAGCAATTTGTCGCATCTTTCCCAACCACACCCGCAAGCGTTCTGAGGAAGCAACAAAAGATGCGGTAATCAATGCTTTGCCTCAAGGCTTCGGTATCTTACACTTTACCGGACATGGCGAATACAATTTCCATAATCCAGCTTTATCTCACTTGGCGTTAGCAGATGAGGATAAACTGACTCTCACAGATATCCGCGATTATGATTTGCGCAGCTATCAACTCGTAAGTTTAGCTGCTTGCGAAACGGCGATTACAGGTAATAACACCATCACCACTGAATATGTCGGACTTGTCAGTGGTTTTATGAGTTGCGGTGTAGCTGCTGTTGTCAGTACCCTTTGGACTGTGGAATCAGCTGCTAGTGCTTTGGTGATGATTCAGTTTTACCAACGGTTGCAACAAGGTAAATCAAAGGTGGTAGCTTTAACTGAGGCTACCCAATGGCTGCGGAATGTCACGGCTGAACAACTAGCAGAATGGTATACAGGGGAAATTGCTAAACTCCCAGAAGCAGAAGGTATCATGCGCCGTTTTTTGTTACGTCATTTAAATAACCTTAAGAATCAACCAGAACCTAGTAATCAACCCTATAATCACCCATACTTCTGGGCAGCTTTTACAATTACTGGTATCTTTCCATCATGCAACCAATAGAAGCCTCTGAACTGAAAGCCTTTATTTTGGCGCTATCCCAACTTGATGCACCATTACCAGATCATGTGCAAGCTAAGGTTAATACAATTAAGATTCCTGGGGATATTAGTAATCTGAATAAGATAGTTACTAGTTATCCTCCCCTAGCAACAGCATACGATCAAGCCTGGGAACATTTAGATGCGATCGCCCAACTCCGCAGTAAAGGTATTGAGAGTAAACCTAAGTATTGTCCCGAACCTATCAACACAGAAATTGACAATTCTGCTAGAGACATTAAAGCAGAGTTAGTCATGTTAGAGGAAAAAGTTAATCACAATCAGCTAGCTGCTTTATCTAAGCAAATCGTTCAGGCTTTAAATTCTGTCAAAACAGCAAAAGATGTCATTCAAACCATCCTTTCTCAGTAGTTGGGTATTTTAAAATATGAGTCAACAACATGAGTTAATTTACCCGAGTATTGATTTGTTTTTGTATAACCTCAAAGAAGGCTTAGGGCAAGATGAAGACAAAATCGCAGAGAATCGTCAACTATTTTGGCAAAAGATTTATGGTAGCCAGTTAGATAGTAAGAAACTAGAAGAACTCCAACAAGCAGAAATCGATGGTTCAGATTATCATGAGTTACTCAGTAATCCAAACACCCTAGACTTTCAGCCACCGCTAAATGGTTATTATTACCCTGTGCAATTGGGAGACACTTACGGACTCCAGATAGACTGCACTGCTAATTATATAAAAGATTATAAATACGCGCCGCAACCGATTACCTGTTTGCAAAAAGTACAAACAGAAATATTCTCTAACATCAATCAGCAACAAGGTAAAATTGGTCAAAGCTGGTTTATCTGGGGTCAATTAGCAACAGATAACCAAGACGCAGAAGCTACTGCTCAAGCTTGTTATGAACAATTAATATTAGACTCAGAGCCAAATTGGCAAGCTGATTTGCGAGGAAAAGGAGAATTTTTTGGCGGAACTATATTTGAACTGTGGCGGCTTCCTTCCGAAGCACAGCAAAGCGATGGTTATCACCTATTAATCTGTTTATTTCCCTATCAACTTAAAACAGATGCCATCAGAGAGATGAATCAAAAGCTGTATCCCGAACTGATGCAGTTATTGCGATACCGGAATAAAATTCTTTGGGCTTATTCTCAAAGCCGCACGATTAAAAGTAACTTGAAGACAGTATATAAAGTAGCCCAAAATATAATTAGTAATTTAAATCAAGAATCGCAAAATAAAGAAATTAAGATTAGTACTTTACAAAATATCCTCAAACAAACACCAGAAATTTTGTTAAAATATACTAATAATCTAACTTATTTAGATGACCAGCACCGGACTGTTGCTATCAACATCGGTAATTATGAAAAACGATCTTCAAAGCTGCAAGCATTAGAAGGTAATAGTGATTGGCAATTTTTGCAAACGTTCAGTGAGTTTGCTAAAGATAAATTCTTAGTACAAATCGAAACAGACCAAGCTTACTACAGTCCAGGATTGACCTTAGTCGAGAATTACATCAAGACCATCCAGGGGATAATCGACCTAGAGCAAACCAAAAGCGATCGCACTCTTAACACTACAATAGCGATCGCAGGTATTGGGCTAGCAACTAGTCAAATCGCCTCTGCTGTCATTTTGGCAGAAATTCCCAAAGACAAAAACCCTATCTCTTACCAAACCCAAGCCTTTAGTATCAGTTTGGGTATAGGCTTGATTTTTGCCATGTTAACCTATATAGTTCTTCGCATCTTTCGCCGCTAAACCCTGACAAATGTTGCGATCGCAACGTACTCAAGAATAGGAGAAATTGAATATTTGTGAATGCAACTGCATTTGCGATCGTGTAATATCATGTCCGCTCAACACGATTTGTCGAATTTTGGTAACGTTCTTTAGTTATAACAACCCTAACTCTTTGTTCAAGCCAACTTCAGCCTGGGGGCAGATATTTTAATTAGTACGTTTTTTCTACTATTCAGTCTGCACTTATAATTCTCAAAACAAATATGAGGCTGAGGTTTAAACGCCGACGGTTTGGCCAGGTGGCGATCGCCAGCACATTAGCAACTATGCTGGAGAGTTTCAGAAGTAAGGCTCTGGCACAAAGTCAGCCTCAGTCTCCTTCTGTACAAACACCTGCTATTAGTAATGTTGTGGATGTAAAACTACGTGTTAATGGTGTAGAACACGCATTAAAAATTGAACCGCGTGTGACGCTGCTTGATGCACTACGCGAACGTTTAGATTTGACTGGTTCCAAGAAAGGTTGCGATCATGGTCAATGTGGAGCTTGTACAGTGCTGATTGATGGGCGGCGTGTGAATTCCTGCTTGACATTTGCAATTATGCACACCGACTCTGAGATCACAACCATTGAAGGGCTAGCCAAGGGAGATAATCTTCATCCCATGCAAGCCGCGTTTGTTGCTCATGATGGATATCAGTGCGGCTACTGTACACCCGGACAAATTTGTTCGGCGGTGGGTTTGGTGAACGAAGGACAAGCCAAATCTGATGATGAAATTCGGGAACTGATGAGTGGTAATATCTGCCGTTGCGGTGCTTATCCCAATATTGTGGCTGCTGTGCGCGATGTCTTAGGAGGAAAAAAAGATGCAGCCGTTTAGTTACAAAAAAGCCGGACAAGCGAACGATGCTGTAACGTCGGTGGTTCCAGATGCTCAAGCCTCCTATTTGGCGGGTGGTACTAGCTTAATCGATTTAATGAAGCTAAATGTCCAAACGCCACAACAGTTAGTTGACATTAACCCGCTACCTTTAAGCAAGATAGAAATGCAGGCTAACGGTGTGCGCATTGGGGCAATGGCACGCAATAGCGATGTTGCTTATAATGCACTAATTCGAGAACGTTATCCTGTACTTTCAGAAGCGTTGCTATCTGGAGCATCACCACAATTGCGAAACATGGCATCAGTGGGGGGAAATTTGCTCCAACGTACCCGTTGCTATTACTTTCGGGATACGGCTTTCCCTTGTAATAAGCGTCTTCCGGGTTCAGGCTGTCCCGCAATTGAAGGTTACAACCGAATTCATGCAATTCTCGGTGGTAGCGATCGCTGTATTGCCACCCATCCTTCTGATATGGCTGTGGCAATGGTAGCCTTAGATGCCGTGGTGCAAACACAAGGGCCTAATGGCACGCGCAGTATTCCCCTGGTAGATTTTCATCTTTTACCGGGCAATACACCAGAAAGGGAGACAGTTCTGCAACATGGAGAGTTAATCGTTGCCGTGGATTTACCGACCTCGCCCTTTGCCAAGCGATCGCATTATTTAAAAGTCCGCGATCGCGCTTCTTATGCTTTTGCGATGGCATCGGTGGCGGCGGCATTAGATATTCAAAATGGTATTATTCGCGGCGCACGTTTGGCGATGGGTGGTGTCGGCACAAAGCCTTGGCGTGCTTACGAGGCAGAAAAGTTACTTGTTAACCAACCCGCAAACTCCGCAACATTTCAGGCGGCAGCAAATGCAGCTGTCACTGGAGCCAAACCGCAAAAATACAATGAATTTAAAGTCGAACTAGCTAAACGTACAATCATCCGGGCGCTGACAACAGTGGGAGAAATGGCATGAATACAGGGGATACAAACACAGTTGTCGGCAAACCCTTGAATCGGGTTGATGGCTATCTCAAGGTGACAGGCGGCGCACGTTACTCAGCTGAGTTTCCGGTAGCAAAGCTGGCATACGGGGTGACAATTCAAAGTGCGATCGCTAAAGGTAAAATTGCAGCAATTGATACCAAGGCAGCAGAGCAAGTACCGGGAGTACTGGCAGTAATTACCCATCTCAACGCACCCAAAGCCTCAGGCGAAAAAGGTGGCGGTCGTAAGTTGCAAGTGCTGCAAGATAACACTGTTCTATATAGCGGTCAGCATATTGGCATCGTCGTTGCCGATACCTTTGAACGCGCCATGCACGCCGCCTCTCTTGTGCAAATCCGCTATCAGGAAGAACAGCCGAAAATTAACATGCGGGAAAACCTTGCTCAGGCATACCTACCGCAAGGAAAAATCCCCAGAAACGAGCCACCTGATAAATCGCATGGCGACATCACCCAAGGACTAGCAACTGCGGCTTTCCGGGTAGAGCAAACTTATACTACCCCAGTGGAAAATCATAATCCGATGGAGCCTCATGCCACCACCGCAGTTTGGCAAGGCGATCAACTACTGTTGTATGATGCCACCCAGGGAATCTTTCAGGCTCAACAAAAAGTAGCGGGGGTATTAGGAATTGAGCCAGAGAAAGTCCGCGTCATGTCCTACTATGTTGGCGGTGGCTTCGGTTGCAAAGGCTCGGCTTGGTCGCACGTACCCCTAGCAGCAATGGCAGCAAAGCAGGTAAATCGTCCAGTGAAACTAGTGCTAGGGCGGATACAAATGTATGGGCCTGTGGGCTTCCGACCGCAAACCATTCAACAAGTCTCTTTAGGTGCAACCCGCGACGGAAAATTAACTGCACTGCGTCATGCTGGGATATCTCAGACTTCCACCTTCGATGAATTTATTGAGCCTGTTGCTAAGTCGGCACGCATGATCTACGCTTGCCCGCATATCGAAACTAGCCATCATTTGGTGCAGTTGGATACTGGTACACCCACCTTTATGCGTGCGCCAGGTGAAGCGTCTGGGTCGTTTGCCTTAGAATCGGCAATGGACGAACTAGCTTATGCACTCAACATTGATCCGATTGAACTGCGGCTGCGTAATTATGCTGAGATAGACCCTGATAAAAAACTGCCTTGGTCAAGTAAGTCACTCAGAGAATGTTACAGAATTGGCGCAGAAAAATTTGGCTGGCAGAAACGCAATTCTAAACCCGGTTCCATGCGAGACGGCAATTATTTAATTGGCTGGGGGATGGCGACAGCAACTTATCCTACCAACCGTTCCCCAGCATCAGCGATCGCGCAAATTATGGCAGATGGTACAGCCGTTGTTCGGAGTGGTTCACAGGATATTGGCACGGGAACTTATACTGTGATGACTCAGGTTGCAGCAGAAGCACTCGGTTTACCAGTAGAAAAAGTGCGTTTTGAACTAGGCGATACCAAAATGCCCGAAACCCCCGTTTCTGGCGGCTCACAAACCGCCGCCAGTGTCAGTTCGGCTGTGCATTTGGCAGGGAATGAAGCTCGCAGCAAGGTTTTACAATTAGCACTGAGCGATCGCAACTCACCGCTATATGGGGTAAATGCCGAGGATGTAATTGCCCAAGATGGCAGCTTGTTCTTAAAAAATAAATCTTCCCAAACCGAAACTTATGCAGGCATTCTGGCACGGCATGGATTAAAAATGATTGAAGCGCGTGCAGATGCCAAACCTGGAGAAGAAAAAGAGAAATATTCCATGCACGCCTTTGGATCGCAATTTGCCGAAGTCCGTGTTAACCCCGATTCCGGTGAAGTCAGAGTGACGCGCTGGGTAGGAACTTTTGGTGTAGGACGAATACTCAACGCGAAGACAGCCCGTAGTCAACTGATTGGTGGGATTGTTTACGGTATTGGCATGGCGCTGATGGAACACACAGTTACAGATCCCCATCGAGGACGTGTAGTTAATGCAGATTTGGCTGAATATCATGTGCCAGTAAATGCAGATGTACCCAATATTGAAGTGTTGTGGGTAGATGAGCGCGATCCCTATGTCAACCCCCTTGGTGTCAAAGGAATCGGTGAAATTGGCATTACCGGCACTGCGGCGGCGATCGCCAATGCTGTTTATCATGCCACAGGTAAGCGCATCCGCGATTTGCCTATTACACTAGACAAACTGCTGTAGATTAAGTTGCCAGGAAAAAATAAGTTATACCAATTTCAAAAAAGAATGCGACAGATGCTAGGGGCACGGCACTGCCGTGCCCTCTAGAATATATTGATGTGTCGCAAACATTATTTGAATTGGTATTAGGTGTGTTTCGCGTCAAGCTTCAATTACAACCCCTAACTCAAATTATCCCTTTCAAGGTGACTCGTAAAATCTATTGTTTTCTCTGCGCTCTGGAGCGTCCTCTGCGGTTTAAAAGTATTTTATTTAACTACAGTTACAGAGAAGGTACAGAAACAAGAGATTAAAAAGGAGTTTTTTGACTAAAATTTTTATCCACCTTGAAAGGGCTACCTAAATCAAATGTATAGGCTTGATTTTTGCCATGTTAACATATATAGTTCTTCGCAGCTTTCGCCGCTAAATTACTTAATGTACCAACGCGGTTAGTTCACCATGTCCCAACGCACAATCCAAAGCATATACACAGATGGCGCTTGCACAGGAAATCCTGGCCCTGGGGGTTGGGGTGTTGTCGTCTACTTCAGTGATGGCTCAATTCACGAGATAGGCGGTGCATCTGACCATACCACCAACAATAAAATGGAAATGCAAGCGGCGATCGCAGCTCTGCAATTTCTGCAAACATCTGGACAAAATCAACCCATCACCCTTTATACCGACAGTGAATACCTAATCAACTCCGTTACCAAGTGGATCAAAGGTTGGAAAAAGAAAGGTTGGAAAAAAGCCGATGGTAAACCGGTGCAAAACCAAGACCTTTTAGAAACTTTAGACGAACTTAATAGTTATATAGTAAAGTGGGAATATGTCCGGGGTCACTCTGGTAATATAGGTAACGAGCGATGCGATGTCATCGCTCGTACTTTTGCTAGTGGCAAAGTTCCATCACTCAAACAATCATCTCTGACAGATGATCACCAATCTTTACCACAAACAAATCAAATAAATGTAGCAAAAGTAACTGAATATCCAGCAGCCTCGACAATAATTGAAACAAATAAACCAGAAATCAGTTCCCTGGAATCACATGTAACCACTATGGAGCCAACTATCACAAACTCTTCTACCCCAATTGATGATAAGCCACCGGAAATGAGAGTGGCACAACTGCGCGCCCTAGTGGAAACTTTACGTATTGCTGATGAAATTGCCACTAAAGGATACTTAATCACTAGTTCGGAACTTGCTGACCTCATGGATGTTCATGCTAGCGCTGTTACCAGTCGCGGAGACCAATGGCGCTGGCGCAACTGGATTGTCTCACGAGTAAGACGTGAAGGAAATCAAATTCTCTGGGAACTGGAACGCGCTGATCAAGTAGGAGGTGAAGAAGAATAAGCAGGAAGAGGGGAGCAGAGGGGCAGGGGGGACAAGGAGGACAAGGAGGAGAAGAAATAACTAATTATTCTTCACTTTTGACTTTTGCCTTTTGCCTTTTGACTCTTGCCCCATGCCCTACACCTCAGTACTATACTTCCTTCCCCGCCATTCTCTGGGAGTGTGGAATGCAGAGAGGAAAATTCGCAGCACAGCTAGAGGATCGGCTAAAGGTGAAAGCCAGAACAACCAGCCACCTTTAGCACTTTTGCGATCATAGGAAGGAGCGATCGCTAATAGCATTGCAAAGCGAATCACGAGCAAAAATACATTTAGCCCCAATAAAAGTAGGATGGGAAGCACAGGAAGTTGAGGGGCAAGCAAACCATAACTCAGTAAAATTATCAGGGGTAAACCTTGCACTGCACAAAGTAGCCATAAATCCCCCCAAATCTGAGCGCGAGGCGATGCATCTTTGAGGTCGAGGCTGCGTCCCCATTCTTTCCATGTCTCAATTGCGCCCTCATACATCCGTACTTTTAGCACCTTCGCCCCATCTAAAAAACCGACCTTAAATCCTTGAGCAGCAATATACCGAGCTAAGGTAACATCATCGCAAAAAGAACTACTGGCACTTGTATAACCCTCTACCGCAGCTAAAACCGAACGCCGACATAAAAAGCACTGACCATTAGCCATGACTCTTTCTGGCTGTTCTGTGTTGACACCTGCTGGGTCAAATCGATAAAGCAGAGTCATCAACAAAGCCGGTTGTAGCAAACATTCCCCCGGAGATTTCAGAATAAACTGAGGTGAAAGGGATACCAAGTCATAACCTTCTGCTACGGCTGTCTGTACTAAACTAGCAACCAAACCAGGATGGGGTATAGTATCAGCATCCATCCCTAAAAACCATTCACTCTCTGGGGAAATCTGCAAAAAGCCATTATGTAACGCCCAAGGACGACCCACCCAGCGAGGGGGTAAGGGGTCATCTGTAAATAAACGAAAGCGAGGGTCTTGCTGTTGGGCGGCTTTGACCAAATCAGGCGTACCATCTTGCGACCTGCTGTCTACAATGATCGCTTCCCGCATTTCATAACTTTGCTGACTTAAGCCAGCTAACAATGGGCTAATACGTAATGCTTCATTCAGTGTGGGAACCACAACGCTGACACTACCCAAAATCTCAGGTGTAGGCTGTTGGGGTTGAATCGGCGGATGGCGTGTCGGCCCCTTGAATAGGCGTGAAAGTAAAATCGCTGTTGCTGGTATTTGCAGTAATAGTAATAAAAGCGATAAGCTGCTAACTAATATCAAAGCATCATCCACTGTAAAAATATTATGTTTTGGAATTGGGCATTGGGCATTGGGCATTGGGCATTGGGCATTGAGCAATAAGTATTAGTTATTTCTCCCCTGCCCCCTGGCCTCTAGTCCCTAGCCCCTAGCCCCTACTTCAAAGCTACCTTGACCTTGGCTACCGAAATGTCCTGAGTTGCTTCCACAGCCACAGCTTGTCCATTTGTACCTTGCCACCAAAGTGCTACAGCTGGAGCTACACCTAACAACAAACCTAGTACTACAGGGATAGAGAAGCCAGCAGCTAAACTCATGACAGTAGCGAAGCCAAAGTTGCTTAAGTAAACTACCAAGGGTACATTGAGTTGCGATCGCTCTAATTTAATCGGGTTGTTTCTCCATAGCAATGCTGCCACAGTCATAAATAGCGATCCCGTACCCATCCAGCCAGCAAAGTTTTGGTAAGGCATACCAAAGAATGGGCCTGGTTGTTGCCAATACCAGAAGGGGAGAGATGTTTGACTCATCGCTGGATCAAGTACAAAATCCCAAGAAGTTAATAACAAAGCACCTAATGCGATCGCACCTACATGACGCCACAAGCCAGGTTTTTTGTCTACTTCTAAACCAGCACGTGCCAGCAAGTAAGAAACACATCCCACATAAAACCATGACAAAGGAATTGTGAACGGAACTAAACCGGCAATTTTATAGCCCAGTCCACTTAGATAACTATAGTGACCAAAAGGAAAGCCAGTGCTGGTTCCTGACAGTTCGCTTCCTAAGGAAATCAACACTGAGGGCAGCATAAAAGCCAAAGCGCGACCCAATCCCAAGGTTCGATAGGCATACAAAAACACAGCCGCCGCACCCAAAATCATATAAACCACACCGCCTCCTGCCATACTCCACTGCATGGCGGTTTGTCCAACCTCAGTTAGGTTCATAATGATTTCCGCATTTGGCACGACTAGTAGTATGCCTACAAGTCCAAACACCATCGACACGATATGACCAATAAGGCATACGCGCTCAGCAATAACAAGTTGTTTCATGATACTTCCTTAACAAGATGTGACACGCGGCTACTCGGCTGCTAACAGTTTACAAATGTTTAAGAAAAAATTTAACAAATTTGTCTACGAATTTTCTGTAAACTTGCTTGGCTATTTTGACAAGAGCATAATCAACGATTGCTAGAGGCTAGAAAATATCAGATGATAGAGATATAGTCTAGAGCATTAGATTCAAAATCTATACCTCTGACTTAGTCGATTGACGGAAGATCGCCATCAAAAATTACCCAAGCCTCATCTAATCAAGCCTTTGGGTATCGCATTTAATTGCTACTACAAATCTAACCCATGTTGATTTTGCAACGAGTTCCTTGGGTTTCCCTGACACTATTAATACTTAGCTACAGTACCTTAGGTTGGGTAATATCCGAGACCAAAGCCCCTTTGTTCGCTTGGGCAGTAATTGCGATCGCTATTTTGCTGTTTGTCGGAATTTTAACCGTTCCCTGGACTAGAATGACAGATGTTTCTAGTATCTTGTTTAAATCAAGTACCAGGACTTTTATCTTTTCAGTTTTTGCAGCCTTCTTATTCTTTGTAATGATTGCCTGGTTTCGGATGTTTCTTGACACCTTACTGATCATTTCAGCGGCTATCTTAGCAAGAATTGACTTTCAAGCTGCCGGGTTTAAGGAAGGACAAGCTTTTTGGATAACATCTATCTTTTCATTGGCAGGTTTAGCTTTAGGTGCGGCTATGCAAATGTTATTGTTTAACCACTTGTTTATGCGTTAAACTACTGCCTACGAACTCATCACAATCATTACAGTTGACTGAGTATAAATTTTTATGCCTGGGCATTGCCCAGGCAAGTTTGCTAACTAGCGGTTGACTCAGCAACCGCAGATGGTGCGTAAACACTAACTTTCTTGCGGGTTTTACCCTTTCTTTCAAAGGTGACAACACCATCGATTAAAGCAAATAGAGTGTCATCGCTACCAATACCAACATTGTTACCTGGGTGAAATTTTGTACCGCGCTGACGCACGAGAATGTTTCCCGCCAGGACGACTTGACCACCGTAGCGTTTTACACCTAGACGCTGAGCATTAGAGTCACGACCGTTGCGTGTACTACCTGTTCCTTTCTTATGAGCCATAATTTCCTTTTGTTGTCAGTTGTTAGTTATCAGTTGTCAGTTGTCAGTTGTCAGCGATGCACGCTCGTTTCGACTCTGCGGTAATCGAGCGCAGTCGAGATTCAACTACCGCTTACCGAAGTGTTGTTTTTGGAAAGAGTCTCATACCCCGATCCGTGGGTGGTTTTTAGGTGTCGAAAGCCATTGATCGCTGACCACTGACCATTGACCAAACTCTATCCCCTTGTGGGTGGAGTTTTTTATTGATTATTCAGCAGCAGTTTCTAGAACGGGAGTTTCAGCAGTTATTGCTGCTGTTTCCACTGCTAGCACTTCACCATTGAGGTTAATAGAATTAATCAACAGTCTAGTGATTTCCTGGCGATGTCCGCGTTTTTTGCGGGTTTTCTTTTTCGGCTTCATTTTGTATACCAGGACTTTACGACCTCTAAAATGTCGTAACACCGTCCCTTCTACAGTCGCCCCTACCACTAGCGGCTGACCAATGTTGACTTCGCCGTCGTGCTGTATGAATAAGACCTTGTCTATTGTAACCTTCTCATCTTGTTCAGCAGTCAGTAACTCAATATCGTAAAAGCGGCCAGCCTCAACTTTTAGTTGTTTGCCGCCAGTTTCAATAATTGCGTAAGTCATGGAATCGTCCTTGAGGTTGCCGTACAGGTAGCTGGCCAGTGTTTGCTTTTAAAGAAGCGATTTACGCTTTTGCCAGCTTTTGCAGTATGTCTACCTGATCCGAGCAGGAATTAGACAGACAATCTAAAATCATATTTTATCAACTGGTATGGAGTCAACACTCTATACCAGTTTTAGGATTAAAAGTCTCAACGACAAAGCCGTTTGGGCGATCGCCCTGTAGATTGACAAAACAATCAGGGAATTTTTCCGGAAAAACTTTCACTTAATTGCCGAAATAGAAATTTGTGGATGTGTAGTTAATTGAGACACAGAACAGCACCGAAAAGTCTGAGCAGCAAATCTCGTTGCTCAGATTTTCTCTATTGTGCGATCGCAAAAAGTCTGTCTTAAAAATAGGGACTAGGGATTAGGGATTTTCATATCCTGGTTGTAGGCGATCCATCGCCCGTGGGTGTCTAGCTGAAAAATAGACACGGGGACGCGGTGAGGGGGAGACGCGGAGAATGATATTTTCATACTTGGTTGTGGGCTAAAGCCTGTAAGGAACTGAAATGAAAAGAATAGACGTTGAACAAAGAACAATTCTGATTGGCTTAGCAGGTAGTCACGGCTATGGATTAAATCGTCCTGATTCTGATTTTGATTACCGGGGTGTGTTTATCGCCCCTAAAAGGTACTACTTGGGATTTGATCGCATAGAACAAAAAGAAAATGGCTGGAATGAACCAGGAATATTTCCATTTTTGGATAACAATCAAGATACAGTTATCTATGAATTAAGAAAAATCCTTAATTTATTAGCTGGAGCTAATCCCAATGTTTTAGAATTGCTGTGGTTAGGTAACTATCCTGTACTCACAAACGTTGGGCAGCATTTAATCAATCACAAACAGCTATTTTTAAGTAAGAAAGTAAAACATACTTATTCTGGTTATGCTTTCGCCCAAATTAAAAAGATGGAAAGCCATCGCAAGTGGTTATTAAATCCCCCGCAAAAGAAACCAATCCCATCAGATTTTGGTATAGAAGACGAATTACCACTAATTAAAGATGATCTAAATGCTTTTCTGGAGTATCTTTATCTCTTAATTAGAGGCAGAATTGAATTTCTAGAAGAAGCGGAGCAATTATACAAACTGCTGACGGCAGACATTGATTTTAAAGGTGTACTCAAACAATATACTTTACCTGATGAAACACTGGAATACACACAAAATCTAACTAATAGCCGCAAAGATTTTATTCGCCTACTTCAGAAAAGTCAAAATTATCAAGTAGCTTTAAGAGAATGGAAATCTTACTTATCATGGCAGGAAAATAGAAATCCAGCTAGGGCAGAAATGGAAAGAAAGTCTGGGTTCGACCTAAAACATGGTATGCATTGCATTAGACTTCTACGTAGTGGAATCGAAATTTTGCAACAAGGAGAAATTACTGTTGATAGAAGAATAGCCGGTGATGCAGATGATTTAAAAGCTATTCTTCAAGGCACATATTCTTATGAGCAAGTGATGAAAATGGCAGAAGAATTAGTTGCCAACATGGAAACTGCTTACACAAAATCAACTCTGCCTCACAAACCTAACTTAGAGCAAATTAACCAATTGTGTATGGAATTAGTAGAGATGCAAGGATGGGAATAAAATACACAGTGAACTAGGGGTTAGGGGTTAGGGGCTAAGGACTAGGGAGACAAGGAGACCCTATGAAGCACAGAAATCATCAATGCCCAATGACGCCACTTGCTACCCTGCGGGAAGCCGCTCCGCGTCTACAAGCCGGGAAACCCTTTCGGCAGTTCCTCCTGGGGGAAACCACGCCACTTGCTCCACTTGGGGAAACCCCAAGACCGCAGTGGCTCCCCAAGATCGGACTGCCTCACCAACGCAGTGGCTCCCCAATTCCCAATCCCCCATTTCCAAAGTAATTTGTATCTACTTTGCACTTAACCTTCGTGATGAAAATATCAACTCGATTTAATTTACTTTTTGTATAAAAAAATATAGTCATAAGTGAAAAAACATTAAAAAATAGATTAATTTTGGCAAATTAATCTCAAAAAGTGATATTATTAAGGGATAATTTAAGAAAAAACTAACAAGTTATTTTGGGAGCACACTAATCAGCTTTATGTAAAGTGTGTATTTTTGGCTCCCGGCAACAGTCAATAAAGAGATAGCAGTGAAGGCTGATCCGTTTTTCAGTTTCGATTCAAAATATCTCATTTCTGTAAAGAGTACCTTTGAGTTCTAAATCTTAAACTCAAATTTTGAATGCTGATTAACGATATCAATTTACTGCTCTCACACATTGATCAGCAACCTTAAGTAGTAGCTAATTATATTGACTGCTGATTTTCAAATATTTCTGTTGAGCATTTATATGTATCAAATAAACGCCATAACAGGTTCAGAAATTAACTAAGTATGATAAGATATTTTTGACACACCTTATAATAGTATACTTTTTTAAGTATCTCACTTATCAAGCCTAGCAGAAGAAGGAAGTATTAATGCCTAAGTGATAATACGGTTACAGTCAATATAAATTACGCCAAGAGTATTTTTTGTAACTATGTGCCACAAAATACGCGGAAATTCACAATTATGACTAGCAACAACCTCATAGTTGAAGCATAATAAATAATCTGAAGTGAAAATATTGCCTTCAGTCGGGTGTATACTACTTACTTTCCTACGGCTAATAAATTTGTAAACGTGCTATTTAACTGTCTGTTATATGAGTAACGACATCGATCTGATCAAACGTCTCGGCCCCAGTGCAATGGATCAGATCATGCTTTATCTGGCTTTTAGTGCCATGCGGACTAGTGGGCACAGGCATGGGGCTTTTTTAGATGCAGCGGCTACAGCGGCCAAATGCGCAATTTATATGACCTACCTGGAGCAAGGGCAAAACCTGCGAATGACAGGACATTTGCACCACTTAGAGCCGAAGCGGGTCAAAATTATTGTGGAGGAAGTCAGACAAGCCCTGACTGAAGGGAAATTGCTGAAGATGCTGGGTTCTCAGGAGCCTCGCTATTTGATTCAATTGCCTTATGTCTGGATGGAAAAATATCCTTGGCGTCCAGGAAAATCGCGCATTCCTGGCACAAGTCTGACAACCGAAGAAAAAAGGCAAATTGAGCAGAAACTACCAAGTAATCTGCCTGATGCTCAGTTAATTACTTCTTTTGAGTTTTTAGAATTAATTGAATTTTTGCATAAGCGATCGCAAGAGGATATGCCACTTGAGCATCAAATGCCTTTGAGCGAAGCTTTAGCAGAGCATATCAAGCGCCGTCTGCTCTACTCCGGTACGGTAACGCGCATTGATTCTCCTTGGGGTATGCCTTTCTATGCTCTGACTCGTCCTTTTTACGCGCCAGCAGACGACCAAGAGCGCACTTATATCATGGTCGAAGATACCGCGCGGTATTTCCGGCTGATGAAAGATTGGGCAGAACGGCGACCAAATTCCATGCGAGCCTTAGAAGAACTGGATATTCCGCCAGAACGTTTTGAGCAGGCTATGGAAGAATTGGATGAAGTGCTGCGGGCTTGGGCAGATAGATATCACCAAGAAGGTGGCATACCGATGATTTTACAGTTAGTGTTTGGCAAGAAAGAAGACTAATAGCTTTGTCATTTGTCAATGGTCAATAGTCATTTGTCTTCCTTGTCTCCTCTGTCCCCGGGTCACTGAGCGCAGTCGAAGTGCTACTCCCGTGCCCTCTGCATGGGAGCTTCAATTACTACCTGGTTGTGTAGGAATTGGAGTTGTTTCAAAAGTAGGGCGAAATTCTGTGCCTCCTTGAACTTGCGGTAGTATCGAAGGTGTAGTGGCACTAACTCTATCACTGCCATTAATACAAGTTTCAAGTGTGGGAATCAGAGCCGACTTAATTTCACTACGTAAGCCTACGACACACTGACCAAAACTCACTGGCAATAAACTGCGGCCGCAGTAATTTAAAATTGTTGGGTTAGCTGCCTCCTTACTAGGATAGAGGCTAATACCAACTACACAGCTAGCTAACTCTTCAGGGCGACGAGCTTTGCTACAGGTAGTGAGAGCCTCTACAGCGTTAATTTGTGTCTCCTTGTTAATTTTAACTACGCAGGCAGACAAGTCCCGTGGACGTAGTGCGCCAGCACAAGCTTGTGATGCAGCATTGGCATTTATGTTGACACGCAATAGCTGACCAGCACAGGTACGGTAATCATTGCTGCTGTAGGAGGGGATGATAGCCATAGTAGGAACCATCGTTGCCAACCATCCGGCGATCGCTAAAACTGGCGCTGTCACCTTAACTGCTTTAGCCGACAAAATTTTATAGTCAGAACCGCCTTTTTTGCTCATCGATTTTTACTCCTTAAAATTCCCATTCTCCAAACACCCAAGGCTATGCTAACTCAATAAGTGCAATCAATCTTATCTATCTAGGTAATTTGGGCAGCATAGTCGAGCATAACTCATTAAAATTCAATAAGGGTCAGGGGTCGATAGTCAATAGTCATTGGTCATTGGGCATGGGGAAGAAAACTCCCCACACTCCCCATATCTCCCTCATCTCCTCATCCCCTGTGCTCAACAGCTTTTTACCCCTGAACTCTAGATGGAGTCTGGGATCAAACCCGCTGTAGGAGGAATTCTCCTGTTTCGATGTGCTACTATATTTTGATCGAAGATAAGTAGACAACGTAAAAAGTATTTCCGGGTGGAAATACTACGTGAACCAATCTAGCGATTGAGTAGTCTACGAAACTAGGAAACAAAAAACAATGGATTTGAGTACCTAGGGGCACTGGGGATTTTACGCTTGGGAGCCACTGCTTTGGGAAGGTATTGCTTTGGTTGCCAAAATTGAAGCAAATGCCGTCGGTTGTACCGACTTAAAGCAACTGGTGTCAAGAAAATATTTCTACTCTAGTAGAATCAATTCTGCTGGAGCAAGGATTTTCGCAGAACCAAGAATCCCCTGACTTGACGAACAAATCAGCGATCGCCTTATTTGTTTAGTCGGGGGAGTGTCACAATAAAATGTCTGGGTAAAGTTGAAACAGGATTAGATTAAGGAAACACATGTCCCGATATAGAGGGCCTCGCCTCAGAATTGTACGTCGCTTGGGCGACTTACCAGGATTAACTCGTAAAAGTGCTAGACGAGCTTATCCACCTGGTCAGCATGGTCAGAACCGCAAAAAGCGTTCTGAGTATGCTATCCGTCTAGAAGAAAAGCAAAAGCTACGCTTCAACTACGGTTTGACCGAAAAGCAACTGCTACGTTATGTCCGCAAAGCCAGACGAGTTACTGGTTCTACCGGACAAGTGCTGTTGCAACTGCTAGAAATGCGCCTGGATAATACGGTCTTCCGCTTGGGTCTAGCTCCAACTATTCCGGCTGCGCGTCAACTGGTAAATCACGGCCATATCACTGTGAATGGACGTGTAGTTAATATTGCTAGTTATCAGTGCCGTCCTGGGGAAGAAATTGCTGTTAGGAATAAAGAAGCATCCCGTAAGTTGGTAGAAACCAATCTCCAATATCCTGGACTAGCTAACCTACCCAGTCATCTGGAGTTTGATAAAACCAAGCTGGTTGGTAAAGTCAACGGTGTTATTGAAAGAGAATGGGTGGCGCTACAAGTTAACGAACTGCTGGTGGTGGAATACTACTCACGACAAGCGTAATAGTTATTTGTCTTTAGTCATTTGTCCTGAGTTATTTGCAAAGGACAAATGACAAAGCGCAAAGTCTGAGCTAAGGCTTCCTTAGATCAGAACTTTGTAAGAACGATTATTGACTAGCCGCCAATTTGGGACATAGTACGTGTATATGTACCTACAGTGCCAGATTCCCGTTGCTTAAAGTTTATTTCGGGCTTAATCCCTAATAAATGTCTCACTTGCTCTTGTAATTGTGCGGTACTGATACCAGCCCGGAGAGCATTTTTTAAATCAATTTGACCATTTTCATTTAATAAACAAGGACGCAGCCAACCGTCTGCACTCAAGCGCATTCGGTTGCAGCGATCGCAAAAACACTCGGACATCTGACTGATGAATCCCAATGTTCCCTTGGCTCCCGGAATCTGAAACACATCGGCTGGCCCAGCGCCACAAACTTGAGAATCTGTCAATCCCCAGCGATCGCGGATTTGTTGCCGTAATTGTGCAGAAGAAACCCATCCGCGATCGCCAAATAATTGCCAGTTACCAATAGGCATAAACTCAATAAACCGGACGTGCCAGTTGCGCTCAAGGGTCAAAGCAGCTAAATCGAGAACTTCATGGTCATTCACCCCAGGGATCACCACTACATTCAGCTTCAAGGGGTCGAAACCGACACGATAGGCGGCTTGAATTCCCTGCCAAACTTGCTCCCACCTTCCACGACCGCGATTGCCGATAATTTGGTCAAAGGTTTCTGGTTCTAGAGAGTCTAGGCTAATATTAATGCGTCGCAAACCTGCATCGTAGAGATTTTGGGCGATCGGGGCTAGTAAAAAGCCGTTAGTTGTCATGGACAAATCTTGGGTTTGGGGAAAAGATGCGATCGCTCTCACCAATTCCACCACATGAGGACGCAGTAAAGGTTCTCCCCCAGTCAACCGAAACCGGGTAAAACCAACAGGAATAAATACTTCTTGAATCAGGGTGAGGAGTTCCACATCACTGAGAAGTTGGTGCTGGAGAATATAGTCTATTTCCGCACCTTCCGGCATACAGTATTGACACCGGAAATTGCAGCGGTCGATTAAGCTAATCCTGAGGTAATCTACCTGGTTCATTTTTGAGCATGTTTATTTCTATTCTATTTCCGTAAGCGAAATGCAACCTGATAAACAGGCTCTCATCCCCCTCATCCTTCTTGTCTCCCCAGTGCCCATTTTCAAGCTAGCCATTCACGCTAGGTTGTGGCACAACCAAGGATGAAAATCTTAATCCTTCCTTCTGCCCTCTGCCATCTGCCCTGTGCCTTATTTTCAAGTTAGACGGTCGTGTAATAAATCACGCAACCAGGGCCTGAAAATTATATCCTTCCCGTCTCCCTTGTCTCCCATGCCCAATGCCCAATGACGGCAGTTGCTACCCTGCGGGAAGCCGCTCCGCGTCTACAAGCCGGGGAACCCGTCCAACGCACTGCCTCCCCAGTGCCCCATTTTCCAGCTAGTTACTTACTCAAAACTTTATGAAGTAACTATATTCTGAGCTTTTTCTATTAACTATTTGTCCTTGTTATTAAGTATAAATTAGTACAAAACTTCCAATTGTAGCGCCAAGGTAAGGCTAGTTAAAATTTAGCACAACTGTTTTAAACTCTACCTTTTTATAAGTTTTTTCTGATTCTGTCTTTTGTAATTTATTCATCTTATTCACTGAAAGTTTAGATTCACCCATATGACTTTGTAATTCTTTTATAAAGCCAGAGAAATACTATTATTTAGCCCTTGAATAAAGATTATTTAAATTTTAGCAAGAATAGCTATAATAACTGCACCCAAAAAATATTGAGGTGTACAATATTTTTTATACAGTGATGGTTAGTTGCTTCATGTTTGATGACAAAACAGGTTCAAAAATTTGATAGCTAGATAACCTCTGTAGAATTAAACAGTGATTTATCCAGTAATTATGGTCTTGTAAATAAGTGACAAAAAACCACATATCTATTGCATTTTTATCTAAGCAAATGAGCAATTAGGTTTCCAAAAATCAGGAAAAATAATTTTTAGTAAATGAATAACTCTACTGAACTATATAAGAAGGCGTAAATGAAAAAAAGCTGAGTAATTATAGACTAATTTATGAGATGTTAATAACATTCTCAACTTTCCTTAAGTTAGTTCAACATTTATTAACTGTAAGTAACCAAATTTATCATGAGGTAGTCATAGTCTACTGAATTGCAATATCAAATTTAGTAGAAAAAGTGAAAAACAAAATTACCAAAGTCTTGACCGCATAAACATCTCCATTTATGAGTATCAAGTACGCTTGCAGTAGTCAAATGATAGTGAAAACACTTTCTGCTGTGGAGAGTTAGCTGGTAGTGTGGACTTTCTGACTAGCGATCGCACAGCACATCTCTAACTAAAACACCTTGACCACGGCGCGTTTAAAAATAATGATTTCCTCTTTCCTTGAATGTGAGATGTTATGGTATTATGTTTCTTCCAGAGTTTTTTAGGAACTAGTCTAACGAGTCAGCGATATGCTTTTGTTGAAGAAAAATTTAGGAAATTTTGATTGAGTTAAGACTATGAACGCCCGTTGAATTAAAAAATTTAATCGCCAGACTTAGCCAAGATGCTTTTGCCGCTATAACTTCCTTTAACGGCAAGTGTGCGCTATTTTTCCTGTCACAACAGCAACGAATCAATTCTGCATTTTATATTTTATTGGAAAATGAACAACTTTTGAGAAAACTAGCTTTTTTATTACTAATGGCATACCTGGTTTACTGACACTAATCCTAAGAATATTATTTCTTTATTCTTTAGTTAGATGTTGTTCATGATGTTAATAGATAGCAAATAGCATGATAATGACAAATAAAAAGTGGGCCGTAAAACGTATAACAGTTAATCTTGCAGCACAGGAAGCTGAAAAACTGGAACAATATTGTCAGCTGACTGGTAGACCTGCAACCGATGTGATTCGGGAACTGATTAGAGGTTTATCCACCTCAGAAGACAATAAATAAGCCAGTAGGTAAGAAGTGTTTACCAAAAATACTGGAAATACTTGTCTTGATTCAGTATTTACCGAGTAAGTACTGAGTTACTTAATCCCTTGACTTGAGCTAGTGATGAGGTATTGCTCATGACTTAAGACTGCTAAAAGATGAGAGTGTGTAACCAGACACTGCTATGCCCCTAAATCCTAATTAACTGAATATTCAGTAGCAAATTCCGACACTAGGCCAGTTACAATCTGTAAAGAAACTGAAAAGGAACGACGGAATGCGCGTTGCAATCGTAGGTGCGGGACTAGCAGGGCTAGCAACTGCTGTTGATTTAGCGGATGCTGGCTGTGAAGTTCAGATTTTTGAGTCCCGTCCGTTTGTCGGTGGAAAAGTTGGCAGTTGGGTTGATAGCGATGGCAACCATGTTGAAATGGGGTTGCATGTATTTTTTGGCTGCTACTATCAACTGTTTGACTTAATGCAGAAGGTGGGGGCCTTAGATAACTTACGCCTGAAAGAACATACCCACACTTTTATCAACAAAGGAGGGCGCACTGGTGCTTTAGATTTTCGTTTCTTCACGGGTGCGCCTTTTAACGGGTTAAAGGCATTTTTCACGACTTCCCAACTATCACTACAAGATAAATTACAAAATGCGATCGCCTTAGGTACTAGCCCCATAGTTCGCGGTTTGGTAGACTTTGACGGAGCGATGAAAACCATTCGCGATTTAGATAAAATTAGCTTTGCCGACTGGTTTCGCCGCCACGGTGGTAGTCAAGGTAGCATTAAGCGGATGTGGAACCCCATCGCTTACGCCTTAGGATTTATAGATTGCGAAAATATTTCTGCCCGTTGCATGTTGACAATCTTCCAGTTTTTTGCGGTGAGAACTGAGGCTTCCATACTGCGGATGCTCGAAGGTTCGCCCCATGAATACCTGCACAAGCCAATCTTGGAATATTTAGCAGCTAGAGGTACTCAAGTTTATACCCGTCGCCAAGTGAGGGAAATTCAATTTGAGGAATCAAACCAAGAAACTCATGTCACTGGTATATTAGTTGCCCAAGGCGATCAAGAAGAAGTGATTACAGCTGATGCCTATGTCTTTGCTTGTGATGTGCCGGGGATTCAGCGGATAATACCTCAACAGTGGCGGAAGTGGTCAGAATTTGACAATATTTATAAATTAGATGCTGTACCAGTAGCCACAGTACAGCTAAGGTTTGATGGCTGGGTGACAGAACTGCAAGATGGGGAAAAACGCAAACAGCTAAATCATGCAGTAGGGATAGATAATTTGCTTTACACCGCCGATGCTGATTTTTCTTGCTTTGCCGATTTAGCGCTGACTAGTCCTGCTGATTATTATCGCCCAGGACAGGGTTCATTGTTACAGTTAGTGCTAACACCGGGAGATCCGTTTATTAAACAAAGCAACGAAGCGATCGCTCAGCATGTGCTTGGGCAAGTGCATGAACTATTCCCCTCGTCGCGAGAGTTAAATATGACTTGGTACAACGTAGTCAAACTTGCCCAATCTCTCTACCGCGAAGCACCGGGAATGGATGTGTACCGTCCCAACCAGAAAACACCAGTGCCTAATTTCTTCTTGGCAGGAAGTTACACTCAACAAGATTATATCGATAGCATGGAAGGAGCTACAATTTCCGGGCGACAGGCGGCAAAAGTGATTTTGGAGAATGTCAAAAAATAACCAACCGCACCAGGCGCAAAGGGCGCAGAGGGAGGAAAATGTCAGACTGGTTAGAGCATAGCGTGCAGGTAGAAGTAGAGACTCCGATAGATTTCGTCTGGAGTCTCTGGTCTGACTTGGAGCAAATGCCAAAATGGATGAAGTGGATTGATTCGGTGAAGATATCGCCAGACGATCCAGAGATATCTATTTGGAAGCTGAGTACTGGCGGTCTGGATTTTACTTGGAAATCTCGAATTATCAAAATCATTCCCAATCAGATTATTCAGTGGGAATCGATTGATGGCTTGCCAAATCAAGGCGCGATTCGCTTTTATGATCGTCACAGTAGTAGTATTGTCAAAATGACTATTTCCTACGCTATCCCTGGCTTTCTTGGCAAAATCATGGATAACTTGTTTTTGGGGCGGGTGGTTGAATCAACAATTCAGGCTGATTTGGAAAGGTTTAAGGAATACGCTTTGAATGCGAAAGCTGGGTGATATATGTAGTAAAAGCAGGCAGTAAATTTCTTACTGTCTGAAGGTGAAAATTGGATTTTTGCAGGATTGTAGTGAATGCGATCGCGCAAAGTTATTGTTTAAGTTGGGCAACAGATGCAACTAGATTAAGTTGAAAGACTCCAGATGACCCTTCTAGGCTTGCTGTTAGGAAATATGTAAGATTATGAATAAGAAAATTATTGACTAAATAGAATCAGGCTGTTGGATTAAGAATGATGGAGGAAAACCAACCAGACAACCCTGATGATGAGAAATTTAACCCAGTGACAGATCCTAGAGACTGGTCAGCGGCTGCAACAGAATTAGCTTGTTTTGCACTTGCAAGAAGTAAGGGTAAGCGATTGGTTAAAATCATCAATACGAAAAAGCCACCAATGCAATTTATTTGTATTTTTGAGGATTACCCAGAATGACTAGTTTACCTACTGAAATTTCAGTTAACACAATCATTCCCATATTTACTGCTATAGGAGATCGTCACTGGCAGACATTTAAAGACTTAGAAGCAGATTTTATCAGCCAGCATGGGGTGGAAGTGTGGCAAGAAGTATTTAATTTTCGAGTCTTACCAGCATTAGACAAAGACTCTAGTCGATGGCTGTTGATTCAGTGGTGTGGTGAGGGGATTATTTGGGAAAAAAATGTCAGGTAAGAAGCATTAGTCATCAATCAACTTGTTGCACCGTGCTGTACTAGCCGCATATCAGATTTGATCGATAATCATAGCGGCAATTATCCACATAGCATACCAAATACCCTATCTTGCCTTGTCTGCGCCACCCTGCGCGAACGGCAGAAGATCAGGCTTCAGGATCACCAAGTTGGATCGCTAAATAGATTAATGGTTAATTGTTCGCGTCCGGGTGGCACTGCTGTAATACAAGCGCGGATGGTGTCTCCATCTTCTAATTCCACAGTGCAAGCGTGACAAGTCCCCATCAAACAGCCAGTGGGGATAAATATCCCCGCCCGTTCTGCTACTTCCAACAGGGGTTCTCCGACTTCAGCATTGACTGTGACATCATCTGGTAAAAATTGGACGCGAACACTCATGAAATAGCAACCTCCCTAGGATAAAAAGGGTGTTAAGTCTAAATGATTTTCAACTTCGCTGGCTAGGGAATCTAAAGTATGCTCTCGCTGTTCGCGGTAGTTAGCAACACCAGTAGGCAGAGATTTTAAACCCCGTTGTTGACGTAGGCGATTTAACCAAGCACGTCGCCAAGGCCCATTGTCAAATAGTCCGTGGAGATAAGTACCCCAAACTGATTGACAACTATCCACTAACCCTAAGTTAACATCATCAAATAGGGGTTGGAAGGCTTGGGTATCTGCTTGCTGTTCGATGCGCGATCGCCCTTGATGAATTTCAAACCCATAAACTGGTAAGCCCATTTGTGGGAAATTCGAGCTAACTTGGCGCTGGCGGGCGATTTTCTGCCCTGTAATCACAGTTCTAATTGGTAATAAATTTAACCCCTGATATCTTCCGGCTTGTCCTTCTATCCCTTCGGGATCGGCGATCATCTGACCGAGCATTTGGTAGCCGCCGCAGATGCCTAAAACTGTACCACCAGAGGCTGCATAGTGTTGTATTGCTTCTGCCATACCACTTTTTTGCAGCATGATCAAGTCAGCAATTGTCGTCTTGGTCCCTGGGATAATGACTGCATCTGGGTGACCTAATTCTTGCTTGGGGTTTAGGTATCTCACAGATACGGTGGGTTCTGATTCTAAGGGATCAAAGTCGGTAAAGTTGGAAATTCTTGGTAAACGAAGGACGACAATATCAAGGTCAGCTAGGCTTTTATGGGAATTCCTCTCTAAGAGATTGAGAGAGTCTTCTGCGGGTAACATGTGTTCCAAGTAAGGGATTACACCGATGACAGGGATACCAGTCCGAGCTTCTAACCATTTTATTCCCGGATCTAAGAGCGATCGCTGTCCTCGGAACTTGTTAATTACTATACCTTTAATTAAGTCGCGTTCGTCCTGGTCTAATAACTCTAGAGTCCCAATTATATGGGCAAAAGCGCCGCCACGGTCAATATCAACTACGAGTATTGTTGGTGCATTCAAATATTTCGCTACCCGCATATTTGTCAAATCGCGGTGCTTGAGGTTAATTTCCGCAGGACTACCAGCACCTTCACAAACCAATAAGTCAAATTCTGTGCCTAAATGTTGTAGGGATTCTTCAATTGTTCGCCAACCAAGTTCAAAATATTGCTCGTAGTAATCTACCGCACTGACTTTACCTACAGGCCTACCCTTGAGAATTACTTGGGAGGTCATATCACCTTGGGGTTTGAGTAAAATTGGATTCATTTCTACCCAAGGTACAACTCCCGCAGCCCAAGCTTGTACTGCTTGGGCGTAGCCAATTTCTCCACCACTAGCAGTTACATAAGCATTTAAAGCCATATTTTGACCCTTGAAGGGAGCGACTCGCCAGCCACGCCGCGATAGAATGCGACAAATAGCTGTAGTTATCAATGATTTCCCTGCATGGGATGTTGTCCCCACAACCATAATTGATTTCATAATGACTTTCGGTTTTTTAATATAAGGGGCGGAATTTGTCGGTTGAACGGTAATCTGGCAATTCGCTCATCAACATTTAACAAGCCAGGGAGTTGATATTAGCACGGAAGGCGGAAGCGTACAGCTACTAACACCAGAGTATACCTTAGAGCTAACTATATCCTCTGTTACCCCATATATGTAGGTTAATCAGTACCTTTACTGTCCGCGCTCAGTTAGAGGCTAATGATAAAGGCTTTATAAATGGGGTCGATGCTTGCGTATATATTGTTCCCTTTTCGTAGCTCATCCTAACTTTTTGGACATGCAGGATTGATCAACAGTCAACAGTCAACAGTCAACAGTTACCTCTGCCGTGAGGATTTTAAATCTAAAAAGGCAATCTCAGCCAACGAGTGATAGCATTTTGTAGGCGATCGCTCCATGAAGGACTAGGCCAATTTTGATTTTGGTATTTTTCAGCTAACTTTTGACCTAGGGGAGTGAGGCGGTAACTATCTGTGATTCCTTGGCCATCGACTTCGCGCCGCAATACACCTACTTGAATTAGCCAATCTAAGGCGTTATCACAGGCTAATTCTGATAAAAAACGTTTGGTGTAGCCATGCTTGATACCGTTTTCCTGGGCGATCGCACTCAATGGTACACTTTGGTGATGCATTGCTGCTAATAAAGCTGGGTTGAAGAAAGAACACACAAGCGATCGCTCAGCTCGTGCTACGGTACTTTGAGGATAAGAAAAGATTTTTCGGTTTTGAGAATCAGCTACAGGCATTTTGAATTGGAGAATTTTGTGATTGGTCATTGGTCATTGGTCATTAGATTTTGGACTATGGACTGTTGACTGTTGACTAGTTTGATGGGTTTTGGAAGTAATTGATTTAATTATTGTAAATTATTGTAAAATTTCAAATGCCCCAACAATCTCAAACAGGGAAGGTTCATTATGCCTCTAGCAGTCGGTACGGATGCACCTGCTTTTACCGTCAAAGATACTAACGGCAACACTGTCTCTCTATCTGATTTTGCAGGTAAGACGGTTGTTTTATACTTTTACCCTAAAGATGATACTCCAGGCTGTACCAAACAAGCCTGTAGCTTTCGGGATGCCGTAGATGAGTATGTCAATAAAGATGTTGTAGTACTAGGGGTGAGTGCAGATGATGAAGCTTCTCATCAAGCATTCACTGCCAAATATAATCTGAATTTTCCTTTACTGGCTGATACCAATCACACTCTCATCCAGTCTTACGATGTTGATGGTGGTGGTTACGCTAAACGTGTAACCTATGTCATTGACGGCAATGGTAAAATTACCCATGTTGATACCAGCGTTAATACAGCTACTCACGCTAGTGATGTTTTAGCTGCTCTAGGGCTATAGCAATTTAAAATTCCAAAATACCCTAATGCTAGGGGCACGGTAGAGAAAGATTTTTGCTTTTGACAGAAATCTCTTCGTTGCCGTGCCCCTAATTAGTGAATAATTGATTGTTTGGGATTCTTTTAGTTTTTTGCTGGTACTGTCGGCTGTGCAGGTGTATTTTCTGGAAGTCTGATGATCGGTAAACTTTGGGGTGCGGCTCCTAGGTTACCACCATTTTGAATTGCTTGTTGTTGTCTTTTTCTAAACTCCAGGGCGGCTTCGTCTAGTTGCTGGTTTTGCTGATCTGAATTCCAGTTGAGAGTGCCAAAATTTGCCCGGTGAATCAGGTCAAACATATTAAAATCTGAACTATTGCCACTAGGAAAAGGATTGGCATTATTCTGATTGAGATCGCCGCTAGGAGTGGAATCAGGTGTACTTAATTGAGCGAAGCTAGGTTGAGCCGCTAGCAAAGAGGCAAAGCTAATTCCGGCGACGGTAATCGCCGCGAGTCTAGTCAGGGGTAGAAACATTTTTTTCATGGGATTCTTACCCAAAATTAATTGCAAGTGAATCATGCTTATATCTTAAGCAAGAGTTCGTCGCAATTGGGGCTGAATACTTAATAAAGCGACGACAGCAAAGCCAAGTAATATTAGTAATGCTTCCCCAAAGGTAACAGCACCCCAAGGAGCCTGCATGACTACACTACCCAGTCCCCAATTACTGTGAAGATAAAGATAGCGGATTGGTTCAATAGCGTAACTCAGAGGGTTGAGAGTGGCAACTACCTGCAACCACTGAGGCATAAAGGATAAAGGTGCTAAAGCAGTACTGGCAAACAATAGCGGCAGGTTGGTGACAAAAATTACCGCGATCAGTTCAATGTGTCCGGGGAGAGCAAAAGCTAAGCCTAAGGAGATAGCTGTGACTCCCAAAGCCAGGAGAAAGACAATTAAAGCGATCGCACTTAACCCAGCTGCATCCGGTAAGCCTGCGCCTAAAAATGCTGCTGCTGCGACAATTACCGCCGCTTGCAGTAAACTTTGGCTGATAATAAAGATTGCCGAAGCAAAGACAATTGAAAATCTTGATGCTAAAGGTGCTACCAGTAAGCGATTTAAAAAGCCAAACTCGCGGTCAAACATTACAGGCAATCCAGCATTTAAGGCTCCGGCGAATGCTGTAAAAACAATTACGCCAGCGGCGAGAAATTGACCGTAATTTGTCGTACTACCAAACAGTCCTTTGGGAGCATTTTGAAACAAAGCACCAAACAGCACCAGCCACATCACAGGCTGAACAATTCCCGCCACCAAAGTTGAAGGACGGCGTTGCAACTGAATAAACAAGCGACGAGTTAAAGCCAACGTCTCTTGTACTAATTCACCAAAGAAATTAGGCGTAGCATCAACATAACCTGGCGGCGATGTTGCTGGCTGCCAATTTATATCAGATTTAGGGGTAACGCTCATAATTTGTCATTTGTCATTTGTCATTTGTCATTTGTCATTTGTCATTTGTCATTTGTCAGTTGTCAGTTGTCAGTTGTCATTTGTCTCCCTCATCTCCCTCATCTCCCTCATCTCCCTCATCTCCCCTGCCCCTCTGCCCCTCTTTCTACCTCATATTCTGCTTCTTCTCGGCTTTCGGATCGCGATTGGCTACAGCTGCGAGTTCTGCATCCATTAAAGTGCGTCCGGTGGCGGCGAGGTAGACATCATCTAAGCTGGGGCGAGATTGGGCGATGCCAAAAATGGGCAAGCCGGCTGTATTTAGGGCTTGCTGGATGGTAATCAGTGCATCATTCTGGGGTGTAACTACCAAGTTCAGGGAATTACCTTGAGCGCTGTTGATGATTACTTCCTGCACTAATGGCAAAGCTTGCAGGAGGTGTTTGGCTTTTTCGGCTTCTTCTATGGGGGAGAATTCGCGGATTCGCAAAGTAATGCGATCGCCTCCTACTTGATCTTTTAATTGTGATGGTGTCCCAGATGCAATCACAATGCCGCGATCGATAATCGCCACGCGATCAGCTAAAGCGTCAATTTCTTCTAAATAATGGCTGGTAATTACTACCGTCGTTCCCGAGGCGCGTAACTTCCGGAGGAATTCCCACACTATAAAACGGCTTTCGATATCAAGTCCCACGGTTGGCTCATCCAACACCAAAACATCTGGTGCATGAAGCAATCCTGCCGCCAAATCGAGGCGCTTGCGTAAACCGCCTGAATAAGTTCCGGTTTTTTTATCAGCGTATTCTTGCAAATTGAGTAAATTCAACACTGTCTCAATTCGCTGTTTCCCGATCGCGTTGGGGAGGTGATAAAGCGCCGCTTGCAATTGCAGTAGTTCTCTACCAGTCAGCACCTTATCTAAAGCGACTTCTTGAGCCACATAACCCAGCTTTTGTCTTGCTACTTTGGGGTTATCTAACACTGAAATCCCAGATACTTCGATTTTACCAGCATCTGGTGTGGTAAGTGTACACAAAGCACGCAGAGTAGTTGTTTTGCCAGCGCCATTGGGGCCGAGTAAGCCAAAGATTTCTCCCGGTTCTACCCTAAAGGAGACATCTTTGACGGCTTCAACCGTACCATAGCGCTTTTGCAGATTTTCAATTAAAACGGCGGGAGCCATGACAGCTAATCCCCAACGATACAAATCTCAACAAAGTCTATCTATATTGTAGTGGAGTAGTGTGAAGTGGGGCGATCGCGTATGTGGGGTTTTACGAAAATCAGGGCTTGAGTGTTTGTTAATGTAAAGGCGATCGCAAATTTCCAGATTTCTCAGGCTAACAATATCAGCCCACTGCTGTATTCTCAACATCTAGGACTAAAGCAGTATACAAACTTGCATTTCTAAGATTCAAAGCAATCAGCAGATAGATGCGGGTAGAGAGAGCGAATGATAAATTGAAAGACTCAAAAGCAAATATCCGCCTGATTTAGGGAAAGTAGCTCTTATGATTGTTGTGCATCATCTAAATAACTCACGTTCGCAGCGAGTGCTGTGGCTGCTGGAAGAATTAGGTATCGAATACGAAATCAAGTTCTACGAACGCGACCAAAAAACGATGTTAGCACCGACATCGTTGCGAGAAGTTCATCCGCTGGGTAAGTCACCAGTGATTACAGATGCAGGGGAAACTATTGCTGAGTCAGGAGCTATTATTGAATACATAATAAAGCGATACGGTAACGGTCGGCTAATTCCGCCATCTGGTACACCGGAGCGTTTACGTTATACCTATTGGCTGCATTATGCGGAAGGTTCGGCAATGCCACCTTTAGTCATGAACCTCATCTTCAAACATTTTGGGGCTGGGGACAGTAGCGCAAATGACACATTTATCGCGCCTCAGATTAAACTTCACTTTGATTACATAGAAAGTGAACTAAGTAAGAGTACATGGTTTGTTGGGGAAGAATTCACCGCCGCTGATATCCAAATGAGTTTTCCTCTGGAATCAGCCGCTATGCAAGCCGAACTGATTGACAGCCGACCCAAGATTCAGCAATTTGTCGAACGTATCCATGCACGCCCTGCTTACAAACGTGCCACAGAACGTGGAGGTAGGTACGATTATGCCAGAGCTACAAGTTCGCATTAAATGCGAAAATTTACCAGACACGAAATTTCGGATCTGGTAAACTATTTTTTACTTAGGCATAAATCCTACACCGATGCTTCCTAGATAAATAGAAACTTTCTCTAAATATCAAGTTTGTTATCGCATTAGCTTACCAAGTCGGGGAATACTTCCTGTACCGCAGGATGCACTAAGCGATGATGATGGACATTTACACCCTTAGCCAATGCAGGGTTAACATCTAGCGCTTTAATGCCCAAGTTTGCTAACTGCACAACATAAGGTAAGGTACTGTTATTGAGTGCTTGGGTGGCTGTCCAAGGTACTGCGCCGGGCATATTGGGAACGCCATAATGTACCACACCTTCTTCCACATAGACTGGATTCGTGTGGCTGGTAGTGCGTAAAGTTTCTACACAACCGCCTTGGTCAACAGCAACGTCCACAATCACAGAACCAGGACGCATTTTTTGTACCAATTCGCGAGATACTAATATTGGTGCCCTACGTCCTGGGACTAAAACTGCACCAACAAGCAAATCAGCTTCTTTAACTGCGGCTTCAATATGGGCAGAGTTGCTGTAAAGTAATTCAACTCTAGAGCCAAATAGAGTTTCTAGGTAAGATAAGCGCTCGACATTTACGTCCAATATTTGCACGATCGCGCCCATACCTACAGCGATTTTAGCGGCTTCTGTTCCCACAACACCGCCGCCTAAAATCACTACTTTGCCCGGTTTCACTCCCGGAACCCCACCGAGAAGAACGCCTCGCCCACCTTTATGACGTTCTAAATAGGTTGCGCCGAATTGTACGGATAACCGCCCGGCAATAATGCTCATCGGTGTGAGCAAAGGTAATTTGTTTGCACCAGGTTGTTCTACGGTTTCGTAGGCGATCGCACAAGTGCCACAATCAATTAAATGTTCGGTCAATTTGCGATCGGCTGCTAAATGCAGATAAGTAAATAATATCTGCCCTTTTTGCAAAAATTGATACTCTGTTACTTGAGGTTCTTTAACCTTCACAACAAGTTCTCGATTCCAGGCTGATTCTGGTGTGGTAACAATCTCCGCCCCAGCACTGATGTAGTCATCATCAGTAAATCCACCACCAATACCTGCTTGTGTCTGCACGAAAACAGCATGACCATTTTCTTTCAACACCCGTACACTCGAAGGACTCAACCCGACACGAAACTCTTGATCCTTGGTTTCCTTGGGAACGCCGATTTCCATTTATAGCCTCTGATAAATTGTGGTTTCACTTTAGCCTGCCAGTACTAGACTGGCTACTTCCGTATTAAGGATTGCTAACTAAATTGTTCTAAGTTTCTTAACTTCCATTACGGTGCTACCAAGTCTTACCCTTGACTATTGCCCTAGTCTTTCTAAAATATATAAAGAATAATAAAAAATTGTAAACAGTTGTTTACATGGGTTCGTCCCAAACAGCTGCTGCTGGATTGCTGAAGCTATGTTGCTTGAGTTACCAGCATAGCAAGTCAGTTCCACACATAAGGAAGTTCTGATGTCTGAAGACTAAGTGCGATGATGCTAAGTCGAAAACGACTCAGCCAACAGCCGCAACGTCTACAGACTTTTCACGATCAATTTCGTTTGCCGAAAATAAGAGAGGAATTGTTAATGATGACACAACCAAAGCCAACTATTACACCCAAACTAGAAGAGCCTAAGCTGGGCTTTAATGAATATGCCGAACGATTAAATGGTCGAGCGGCGATGATTGGCTTCATCTTGATGGTGGTAATTGAATACGTCACCAATCAAGGCGTGCTATCATGGCTCGGTCTCAAGTAGATCTGCCACAACGCACAGGCGTTAAAGTTGTAAGCTAGTAATTAGAAGAGTTTGAACCAGCTGGGTATTCTAGCTGGTTTTAACTTAAGTAATAGATAGCGAAACTACCTCTGGCGACTTACCGTCTATGGCTAAGAGACACACCAAAAGTGCAGCTTTATCCAAAACTTGCAATTCTATCTGCAACAGGGTAAATTACTACACTTCCTCTCCTACTTAAGATAATTATAATACTTTGAATGCCTTGACCAACTGCGTCCAAAGGCAGAAGGAAAGACTTATTTTCATTGACAAAAAGCCAAACTAAATCAAATTAAGCTGTGATGAACGTTATATTTCCTCGTTTTTTGAAGTCATCCTACCGCAAAGAGCCAATCATCAGTTTATTAATCACTATGGGCATAGTAGATGCGCTGATTGGTGGTTTAGATGATAGCTGGTCGTTATTTACCTTTGGTTTAGTAACAGCCGGAATTAGCGTTGGTGTCAAACTCTGGCGCATCCAGCAAAGTCGCCCTTTACCAGAAGAGGAGCCTGTAGTCCAACATTACCTACCATCCCGTTCCTCTAGTACAACTTTACCCATGTTGTCTGTAACGAAGAAAAAACCACCCCATTAATCATTCAAAATTCACGCATTCAAAAATGAACATCAGCGAGCAAGATGCTCGCACTACGGAATATAGGTAATTTACAGCGTATTTCAGGTAAATGAAGTAGGCGAGTAGGGGCACGGCACTGCCCATTGGTGTCAACTTAAGTTAAAAGGCTTATCCCACAAGCGTTTTACCCCACCCCTTTATCCCCTCCCCGTAAACGGGGAGGGGAAGTTTTGCGTTAGCAAAGCTGGGGTGGGGTGACGCGGATCGTGATGGTAGGTGAGATAATTCGGTCATCACGTCTTGGCAAGGGTTTCACGTTAAGTTGACACGTATGGGCACTGCCGTGCCCTTACAATTATCTGTACCTCACCAACTTGCAATCTGCTGTATTTCTTGTAAGTCCCTTGTTGCTGCAATTGCTATTTGGGAGTACTCAATTGCTATTTCGGGAAACCCAATTACTATTTCGGGAAACCCAATTGCTATTTCGGGAAACCCAATTGCTATTTCGGGAAACCCAATTGCTATTTCGGGAAACCCAATTGCTATTTCGGGAAACCCAATTGCTATTTCGGGAAACCCAATTGCTATTTCGGGAAGGCCAATTGCTATTTCGGGAAAGCCAATTATTATTTCGGGAAACCCAATTGCTATTTCGGGAAACCCAATTGCTATTTCGGGAAACCCAATTGCTATTTCGGGAAACCCAATTACTATTTCGGGAAACCCAATTACTATTTCGGGATACTAAGAAGCTATTTGGGAGTACTCAATTACTATTTCAGGAAACCCAATTACTATTTCGGGATACTAAGAAGCTATTTGGGAGTACTCAATTACTATTTCGGGATACTCAATTACTATTTCCACCTCCCCATGCCCCATGCCCAATGCCCCATACGCAATGCCCCATACCTCAGTATACGCCCGGAGGACGGCGGCTCGAAAAGTAGAGTAAAGTGCGAGCAGGCGTTAGAAAATGAGAAAAAACAGTGAGCAGCAAGGGAAAAGTTAGGAATTATTCTGTGCTTCGCCCGTATATTGTCTTGGGAATTATGGCTGCTATGACTCTTCCAGCCACAATTTGGGAAGGGTTTTCCCACAAAACTGCTCATGCTGTCGTAGAAGCACCAAACTTACAACCTAGAAACAGCTTTGCTCATCCTCAGTTAATTTACACTCTTCAGGGACATGGGGGAACAGTAAAATCTCTAGCTTTTAGTCCAGATAGCAAAATTCTTGTTAGTGGTGGGGCGGAAAATGAAGGTGTAATTCGCTTGTGGAATCTAACAACAGGCGAACGAATGGGGACGATTCGCAAAGCACATAAAACAGCCGTGGAATCTTTGGTGATTTCCCCAGATGGACAAACCCTCGCTAGCTGTAGTAGTGACTACACAATTAATCTGTGGAATCTCAAAAATCAGAAATTTAAACGCTCTTTTGTCGGTCATAGTACTAATGTCCTGTCTTTAGCTGTGTCCCCGGATAATCAAGTTCTCATCAGTGGGGCGATGGATGGAATTCGCTTATGGGATTTACCACAGCAGCGTCCTTTAGCAACTTTAGCTAGTTTTGGTAACTTGATTCATACCCTCGCAGTTAGCCCTGATGGATACACTTTAGCTAGTGGAGACTATCAAGGTGTAGTGAAACTGTGGAACTTGAGTACAGAAAAATTAATTCGCGCCTATGTGGGACATTCGGATTTAGTCACCACTGTAGCTTTTACCCCAGACGGAGAAAATTTAATTACTGCTAGCCGCGATCGCACAATTAAAATTTGGCATATTCAGACTGGCGAACTAGTCCGCACTCTCACAGGACATAATAGCTGGGTAAATGCGATCGCCATTAACCCTGATGGGAAAACTCTCGCCAGTGCTGGTAAAGATGGGATTAAGCTGTGGGATTTGACTACAGGCGAGTTAATCACTACACTCAATGGCCATACAGATTGGGTAAGTGCGATCACTTTTAGTCCTAATGGGCAAATGTTAGCTAGTGGTAGTTTTGATAAACAAATTAAGGTTTGGGGAATTGCGCCAAAACGTAATTAACAGTTGTCAAAAAACAGCGATGTCTGAGATTTACAGTCTATTTTAGGTTGATCGGCGATCGCTTGATATCTGATACCTAATTCCAAAACCGAGTTTTTGACTCATCAGCACTGGATTTACAATAGATCTAGCCACGATGAAAAACAGGCAAGTAAATTTTATGACTAGTAACTTAGTAAAAAATGCAGCTAATGACTTATCTAAACTTAACTATTCCGTATTAGTAGAAGCTAAAGAAGACGGATATCAAGCAACAGTTTGGGGTTTACCAGAGTTTCAGGTATTTGCACAAACGCGAGAAGCCGCGCTGAATAATTTACACGAACTTGTGAATACTCGTCTAAAAAATGTAGAAATAGTGACTCAAGAAATAGAAGCACCAAAATCAGAACATCCTTGGATGAAATTTGCGGGTATGTATAAAGATAATCCTCTATTTGAAGATGTTGTATCAAACATCAAAGCTTATCGCCGCGAACTTGATGCAGAAATGGATGCAGAGGACGAAATTTGATGAGTTTGTGGATATTAGATACAGATAGTCTCACACTTTTTCAAAACCAGCACCCTTTGATTCAACAACGTATAAATCAGATAAATTTTGAAGACATTGCTGTCAGTGTAATTACAGTTGAAGAACAAATGCGTGGTTGGTTGGATGCTATCCGACAATCTTCAGAAGTCCAAAGACTAAGATGGGGCTATTTAGGATTGCGACAAGGAGTAGAGTTTTTTAACACCATCAGAATACTTGATTTTGACGAAAAATCTCTAAATTTATATGCAGAATTAAAACAGCAAAAAATCCGTATTGGGACGCAAGATTTACGTATCGCATCAATTGCAATTTCTCATCATGCGATTTTGGTAACGCGGAATCAGCGTGACTTTTCCCGCGTTCCGGGGTTGCAGTTTGAAGATTGGAGTGTAGAGAATTAGTGCGATCGCTAATTTCTCATCAGTACCTCAACAAAACGAATCACACTTCACTAGCGAACTCCAACAAAACCAGCTTGCTCAATAGCCTGTTGTCCTTGGTCGGTAAGTAAAAGATTGGCATAGGCATTTCCAACCTTCTGTTCTTGACCTTTGTTCTGTTTTATAATCACAAACAATTTCGAGCTAATTGGATAGCTGCCATTTTTGATCGCTTCAGTATTTATCTGGTTGCGCTGACGTGGACATTGTTCAGCTGACACCAGTGGTTCCCGGTAGGGAGAAACGAAATCGCTAGCAGTACGACCTATTGGTAAAGGCTTGACACTACACTGAGGTACTACTGCACGGGCAGAAGCGTAATATATACCACCGGGAGTTTTGCTGAGTTGGCGCACTGCGTCTGTAGTTGAGTACACGTACTTGACATTAGAACCAAGTTCTGGTTTTTTCAAGTCGCTGTTGCTAGAGAAAATCATGGTATCTGCATTCTCTGGTCTTTGAGAAAAAGCTGTGATGGGCAGATTTGGCCCGCCTACTTGATTCCAGTTAGTAATTTTCCCTAAATAAATTTGCTGCAATTGATCAACAGTTAAACCCTGCACAGAAAGCGATGGATTAACTACCACTGCTACCCCATCAACGCCAATCTGACGTTGCTCAAGTGTGAAACCTTGGGCTTTGGCGATCGCTTGTTCTTCATCTGTGAGGGGACGAGAAGACTGCGCAAAGTCCAATTGTCCATCAAGTAACATGCGGATACCTGAGCTAGAACCAGGGCTACCGTTCACAGGGTTTAAGTACTGCAATTGTAGTTCAGGGCGAGCGCTGAGGATTTGAGAATCTACTACTTGGCGAATAGGTGCCCAAGTTGTGCTACCACCATAGTTGAATGAGTTGGTTGGCACATCAGCCTGTGACTGAAAGGTTGATCCAGTATTAGAAGTGGATTTGATATTCAGGCTAGAGGAATTAGTATTATTGCCAGACAACAAGCCTGGCTTGAGTAACCACCATAGCAATCCGCCAATCACCATCAGTGTTAGCACTTTGCCAATAATTAAACCTCTCAAGAAGATGGCGATATCTTCTTTAATCAAAGCTTTTCCGTGGTTTGTATTGTCCATGTTTTTAAAGTTATTGCTTGCAATTGAATCTACAAAAATCTCAGTATCTTTAATCTATTAAGCACGCAGGTAATTATTAGTTGATGTCTGGAAAATTTCATTTATTTTTTTATTGTTTAGCCATTTTAATCATCCTCTTACTAGTTTTTATTTAACCATTTTTGAGCTACTGGGTTATCCACATTAGTAGATAGGTGAGCCACAAAATTTTCTCTCCAAGAATGTCTGGGTGTGGGTTGCTTTGGCGGCGATACACTCGTGCGCAAAAATATATATATTAAACCTAATATGATGACGCTAGTAATAATACCCAGTCCCATTCCTAGGAGCAAAATAAACTTTTTATAAAGTTGTAAAGAGTTATCCTCAGCATTTTCAGATTGAGCAGAAAATTCTGCGTACTGTGACAACCTGAACTCAGGAATCAGTGCTTGTAAAGCTTCTGCTGCCGATTGGTAACGCTGGCTATGGCGTTCGTGAACCATTGTGTCTAAAACATCTGCTAGCCGATCGCTTACCTGTGCTTTGTCACGCCAGATTATTTCTCCTGTATCGGCATCTTCTTGTAATTCTTCAGGCTTTAAACCTGTTAAAGCTTGAATCCCAATCATGCCTACTGCATAAATATCGCTACTCAGTTTTGGCTTTCCCTTGGCTTGTTCTGTTGGCATATAGCCAGGAGTCCCAACTGCAATTGTTAAGGTGGCTCCTTGAATACCCAGTTTCTTAATACTTCCAAAGTCTATCAGGACAATTTTTTGATCGGAGTGCCGCCGCATGATATTGTGGGGCTTAATATCTCGGTGAATAATTTTGTGTTGGTGGACGAAGTCCAACACTTCCAAGATGTCCTTCAGTAAATGTATAACTGCTTCCTCGCTCAGAGGTTTTCCGGGGACAATTTCTTGCGTCAAGTCATAACCGTCAACGAATTCCTGTACTAAATAAAAATCCCCATCTTCATGAAAGTGAGCAAATAATGTCGGGATTTGGTTATGGTTTTTGCCTAGCTGATATAAACTTTCTGCTTCCCGTTCAAATAGGTTTTTGGCAATCGGGATCACAGCAGGATGAGGATGTTTAGGATAAAAATGTTTGACAACACAGTAGGGTTGTCCTGGTAAATCCAAATCAACAGCTAAGTAGGTATCGCCAGATCCTCCCCTGGCCAAGAGTTGGATAATCTTAAAGCGATTGCGGAGTATTTTTTTGATCAGAGGATACTGTTGCTTTTTCTTTGGCTCGCCTGACAATAAGTAATTAATATTACTAGATACTCTACTCTTCAACTGTGTCACAGTCTCGTAGCGATGCCGGAGTGTTTTGATGATGCGAGGATACTGACGCATGTGGCGTATCTTAACCAACTAAGTTGCTGACAAGTTAGAGTTTGATTGTGGAGTGTCATGGTTTGTCATCAAGGGTGGGGAAACCACTACAAATGTACATGTTGTATTCTTTTTTCAAATTGGTATTACTTGGTTCACTTATGTGATTTTCGCATGTATCTTAGTATGCGCAAATGCATAAATTAAAGTTAACAAAAAAAATTTATCAAAAAAATATATCTTTTTTGGTATTGTTATTAGTGCTTAAGTAGCTCTTTGAGCAGAGTAGAGTTGAGAGTTGTTAATTTCAACACCTTTTGATAAACACCATTTAATGCAATTTTAATCTTAAATTTAACATATGATCTAACTGACCCCTGGCTTGTAGCCCTTGGCTTGAGGAGTAAGACTCAAGCATGAAAACGGAGTTTGGTACATACAGCTAAATACTTCTCCACTTTTGGCGAAACATCTAAACTGCGTTGGTCGCGGGGATTTAAACAGGTTTATCAGTAAAAAATAATACTTGAATTCATACGGCAAACAGCTTGATAGTTGCAAAGTTTTGCAGATGAGAGACAATTGAGCGATCGCACCAAATTAACATCAAAATCTTGATTCCTCTACTGTCTTGAGTAATAGACTGGAGACTACTGATGTGCATCTTCAACTGGGTTTGTCGGTGTGAGCAGCATCAATCAAGGAATTGAGCAAAAAAGTACTGAGGTAAGTTGCTGGAATTAAAGTAATATTTGTAACTTTAATTCTGATTTCGCTTTATAGCTTTTTAATAAGATTTTCAGAAAATATATCGATGTAATTAATTCTTGTATTTAACAAAATAGGAAGGGGAGAATAATTGTCATTTTTTCTATTTCTTTAGTTAATTACGCGGATACAATCAGCTTTTTTTCAACATAATGGCTGTTTTTGAGATTTTTTACCATTTAAACAGCTAATCTCCTATATCTTATCCAAGAGATTTAATCACAATTAAATCTCTAAACTTTAGTAACCAATTCCAATAATATGAACATTCAGAATTCAGGTCTACTTTTCCTAGACTCATCTGTAAGTGGCTATGAAACATTACAGGGAAGTGTTGTATCCGGGTTTGAGGTGGTAGTTCTTGACTCAAATCAAGATGGGGTTGAACAAATTACTCAAAAACTTTTACAGCGCCCTAGAGTTGAAAGTGTCCACATTGTCTGTCATGGTTCTCCCGGTTGTCTTTACCTGGGTAATACTCAACTCAGTCTGGGCACTTTAGAACGCTATACCGAAGAGTTACAAACTTGGTTGTCTCCACATCTCATACTCTACGGCTGTAACGTTGCTGCTGGGGATGCGGGTGAGGAATTTTTGCAGAAGTTGCACCGATTGACAAAAGCAAATATTGCTGCTTCTACCACACCCACAGGTAATGCGGCGTTAGGCGGAGATTGGAATTTACAGGTTCAAGTCGGACAAGATTTTCCCACCTCCCATCCTATAGCTTTGGCTTTCCAAAAAGAAACCCTTGCCACCTATACAGGAGTACTTGCTCTTTCTGGTGAAATCGATACGAGTTTTGGGATTGGTGGTAAAGTCACTACCAAAGTTGGTAATGGTGGATCTGCCTATAGTGTTGCAATTCAGTCAGATGGCAAAATTTTGGCAGTGGGCTATGCTTACATGCTTAACGGTTCCTTAAATGCTCCTGACTTTGCTCTAGCACGCTACAACCCAAACGGCACTCTCGATAATAGCTTTGCCAATGGTGGTATCGTTACTACTCATGTAGGTACTGCCAGCGATTATGGTTATAGCGTTACTTTGCAATCAGATGGCAAGATTGTTGTTGCTGGATATACTTGGGACAGTACGCAATCTAACCAACCAGATTTTGCTTTAACACGCTACAACACAGACGGTAGCTTAGACAGTACTTTTGGTAATAGTGGAAAAGTTATTACCAACTTTGGTGCGGACTTTGGTCAGAAAGTCTTAGTTCAGCCAGATGGTAAGTTGATCCTCGCAGGATACATCGGCAATGGTAGTCGAGATTATGTTCTAGTACGCTATAACACTAATGGCAGTCTAGACAATAGTTTTGGTATTGGTGGCAAAGTCAACGGCACAAATGGCTATGCTGCGGCAATTCTCCCAGATGGCAAAATTGTTGTTGGTGGAACTGCGTCCAATGGCACTAATAATGATTTTGCTTTAGCACGCTATAACAGCAATGGCACTCTAGATACTAGCTTTGGCAACGCTGGTAGGGTTTTAACTCCTATAGGTACGTCTTTTGACTGGGTTAATAGCATTGCAGTTCAGTCCGACGGCAAAATTGTTGTTGCTGGATATGCTTGGAGTGTATGGAATGGCTCTAACCAAGAAGACTTTGCGATCGCCCGTTACAATACTGACGGTAGCCTAGATACTAGCTTTGGTAATGGGGGTAAGGTCATTGCGCCTGTAAGCTTAAGTAATAATGACCGTGCCAATAGTTTGACAATTCAATCCAATGGCAAAATCGTTGTAGCTGGTTATGTTAAAAACGAAACTTCTATTGCAACTGTTTTATTAGCCTATAACCCTAATGGAACATTGGATAGCAGCTTTGGTACAGGCGGTCAGGTTATTACTTCGATTCAGAGTAACTACGAAGGAGGTAATATAGTTGCGACGCAATCCGATGGCAATATTGTTGTTGTTGGTAATGAAAATGGGAACTTTGCAGTAGCACGCTACATCGGTGTGTCCAATACAATACCTTCTCCTGCGGTTTATCATTCACTAGCAACCAGCGACTTTAGCCAAGACTGGTCAAATACAAATTTAATTAATGTTGATGATAATTGGAGTAACGTACCCAGCATTAGGGGTTTTCGTGGGGATGGGCTGGTAAGTAGCGCTGGTACTAACCCACAAAATTTACTAGCTGATGGCTCTGCAACTCCTATTGATGTTAATGCTAATCAAACTAATCCCAGTACCTACACAAATAGTGGGATTACAGAGTTTGATTTCATTATGAATAACCCAACTATTGCCCTTAGAGGTTCATCCACTGCGACAGCACCGCATTTAGTGATTTATTTAGATGCTACTGGAAGGCAGAATCTGCAACTTAGCTTCACGTTACGTGATATAGATACCTCAACACGGGATGCTATTCAACCTGTTGCTGTACAATACCGCATTGGGAATACAGGGAATTTTATCAACCTCCCAGCAGCTTTTGTTCCGGATGCTTCTAATAACGCCTTGACTTCTTCTGTTGCTTATGACACACGGGAAGCACGCTTGAGCGTTTTGTTACCACTGGAAGTCACCAATAAGGCGGAAGTACAAATTCGCTTCATTACTACTGATGCTAATGGGGAAGATGAGTGGATTGGGGTTGATGATATCAAGGTTACGAGTCAAGCTATTAGCACCAACCAGACACCTGTAGTAACAAATGATACTTATAATGTATCGTTAAATACTTCACTGACAACTGCTGCTGCGACTACGGCACTCACTTTAGATAGCGATCGCGGTAATTATATCGGTCAGAGTGATTACTATAGCTATACTACCGCCACAGGTAATTTCAAAGCTGTCCGTGCTTACCCCACAAATTCCAGTAGCAATAATGCTGTCCAAATTAGCTACTCTGAGCCTGCAACTAGTGGGGGTCAATGGTGGGATCTTTTCTTCGCAGCTCCATTTAACGCTCCACTGACAGCAGGAACCACATATACAGGTGTAGCACGTTTCCCATCCCAACCTACTAATCAGCCTGGTTTAAGTGTCGGTGGTAATGGACGCGGCTATAACAACCTGACAGGCCAGTTTACAGTTAACCAAATCATCTACGGTTATGGCGAAGAAATTCTTAACTTTGATGCTACATTCCAAGAATACGGCGATGGCGATTCCGCTAACACCAGCTTTAAAGGTCGCATTCAATACCGTGCTACACCTAATAATCTAGCAGCTGGTGTATTAACTAATGACACAGATATTGATAAAACCGCACTGAAAGCAATCCTAGTATCTGGGCCAAAGAATGGTAGCCTGATTTTCAATGCTGATGGGTCTTTTACTTACACTCCTAACACAGGCTTTAAAGGTATTGATACGTTCAGCTATAAAGCTAATGATGCGATGTCTACGACGGGCTACGCCTACGCAGATTCTAATATTGCCACAGTCACTTTAAATGTTGGGAATGAAGGGCCTACAATTACTTTACCAAGCACAAATCCCAGTTACATTGAAAATGCTCCTGCTATCTTCATTGATCCGAATGCAACCGTCGTAGACTTTGATTCCCAAGACTTCGATACAGGTAAATTGACTGTTCGCTTGAGTAATGGCGCTACTGCTGATGACCGTCTGAGCATTCAAACTACCACGACAAATTTAATTCAAGTCAGCAACAACATCATTTATTATAATACTAGCTGGATAGGTAATTTTACTGGTGGTATCGGCACACAAGATTTAGCCATCTACCTCAACTATAAAGCTACACCGACTGCGGTTCAAGCTTTGCTACGCAGTATTACTTACGCCAATGTCTCGGAAAATCCCGCCACTACTCCCCGTACTGTCAGCTTTGTCCTGACGGATGGTGATGGCGGTACTAGTAGCACCGTCTTGAAGACGATAAACGTTACTGCTGTCAACGATGCTCCTGTTATCAGTTTGCCAGGAACTAACCCCACTTACACAGAAAATGCTCCTGCTATCTTCATTAGTCCTAGTGCAACTGTCACAGACTTTGATTCCCAAGACTTCGACACAGGTAAATTGACTGTTCGCTTGAGTAATGGCGGCACTGCTGATGACCGTCTGATTGTTCAAAGTAGCACCACAAATCAAATTCAAGTCAATGACACCAGCATTTTGTACAATACTAGCCTCATCGGTAGTTTCACTGGTGGTATCGGCACACAAGATTTAGTAATTAACCTGACCTCTAAAGCTACGTCTGCTGCGGTTCAAGCTTTGTTACGCAGTATTAGTTACGCTAATGTCTCAGAAAATCCCTCTACTACTCTCCGTACTGTCAGCTTTGTCCTGACGGATGGTGATGGCGGTACTAGTAGCACTGTCTTGAAGACGATAAACGTTACTGCTGTCAATGATGCTCCTTTTATCAGTTTGCCAGGAACTAACCCCACTTATACAGAAAATGCTCCTGCTATCTTGATTGATTCTGCTGCAACTGTCGCTGACTTTGATTCCCAAGACTTCGACACAGGTAAATTGACTGTTCGCTTGAGTAATGGCGGTACTGCTGATGACCGTCTGATTGTTCAAAGTAGCACCACAAATCAAATTGAAATCCTCAGCGACAATAGCATTTTGCACAATACTAGCCTCATTGGTAGTTTCACTGGTGGTATTGGCACTCAAGATTTAGTTATCAATCTTACCTCTAAAGCTACGTCTGCTGCGGTTCAAGCTTTGCTACGCAGTCTTACTTATACAAGTGTCTCCGAAAATCCTTCTACTACTCCCCGTACTGTCAGCTTTGTCCTGACTGATGGTGATGGCGGGACTAGTACCACTGTCTTCAAGACGATTAACGTTACTGCTGTCAACGATGCTCCTGTTATTAGCCCAAATCAAAGCTTTACCGTTAATGAAAATAGCAGTAATGGTACAGTGGTTGGCACTGTAGTTGCTACCGATATAGAAGGAACTACCTTATTCTCCAACTGGACAATCATTGATGGCAACCTTGACCTCGATCAAGATGGTACAACTGCTTTTAGCATCAACCCCACTTCGGGACAAATTACGGTTAGCGATCGCGATGACCTTGACTTTGAGAGCAAACCTAACTTTCAATTACAGGTGACTGTCAGTGATAGCACTAACACCAGTATCATCCAAACTGTGAGTGTTAATCTCAATGATGTTGCGGAAAAGACCATTGATGGTACGTCTTTAGCCGATAAACTCAATGGCGGTACAACTGATGATACTATTTACGGCTATGAAGGAAATGATACACTCAACGGTCAGAATGGAAGCGATCGCCTGATTGCTGGTGTTGGTAATGACATCCTTTCTGGTGGTGCGGGTGACGATATCCTTGATGGTGGTGATGGCACAGATGCTGTCAGTGAATCAGCTAATGTCAACTTTACTTTAACTGACACACAACTAATCGGTAATGGTAGTGATAGCTTGAGCAATATTGAACGAGTCACCCTGACTGGTGGTGTTGGTGACAATACTTTAGATGCTTCCGGCTTCACAATTGGCAGTGTCTATCTGTATGGCGGTGTTGGTAATGATACTCTCATTGGCGGTAGTAACATTGACTATCTCAACGGTCAGGATGGTAATGATAGTCTGATTGCTGGTGCTGGTAATGACACCCTTTATGGCGGTGCTGGTAACGATAGCCTTGATGGTAGTGCTGGTAATGACACACTTTACGGTCAGGATGGTAATGATAGTCTAATTGCTGGTGCTGGTAATGACATCCTTTATGGTGGTGCGGGTGACGATATTCTTGATGGTGGCGATGGCATTGATGCTCTCAGTGAATCAGCTGATGTCAACTTTACCTTAACGAACACTCAACTAGTCGGCTTAGGTAGTGATAGCTTGAGCAGTATTGAACGAGTCACCCTGACTGGTGGTGTTGGTGACAATACTTTAGATGCTTCCGGCTTCACGATGGGTAGCGTCTATCTTTATGGCAGTGTCGGTAATGATACTCTCATTGGCGGTAGTAACATTGACTATCTTTATGGTCAGGATGGTAATGATAGTCTAATTGCTGGCGCTGGTAATGACATCCTTTATGGCGGTTTGGGTGACGATATCCTTGATGGTGGCGATAACATTGATTCTCTCAGTGAATCAGCTAATGTCAACTTTACTTTAACGAACACTCAACTAATCGGCTTAGGTAATGATAGCTTGAGCAATATTGAACGAGTCACCCTAACTGGTGGTGTTGATGACAATACTTTAGATGCTTCCGGTTTCACGATGGGTAGCGTCTATCTGTATGGCGGTGTCGGTAATGATATCGTAATTGGTGGTAGTAACAATGACACACTCAACGGTCAGGATGGAAGCGATCGCCTGATTGGTAATGCTGGTAATGACTACCTTTATGGTGGTGCTGGTGATGACACCTTAATGGGCGGTGCGGGTAATGATCTACTTTATGGACAAACAGGTGCAGATATTGTTGTTCTCGTCTCAGGTAACGGCACTGATAGCGTCTCTGGTTTTGAGGATGGTATCGACAAACTTGGTTTATTCGGTGGTTTAACTTATGGCGCTCTAACTATTTCTGCCAGTGGCAATAATACTTCTATTCGGATTACTGCCACAAATGAAGCATTGGCTGTTTTGAGTGGTATCAATTACAGCTTGATTACAGAGAGCGATTTTATACCAGTTGTGTAAAATCTACTTCAGTTCGATGACCTTGGGTGAAGTGCCATCGAACTGAAGTTAATTAAGCCGACTTACTCACAACGGCATATCGCTTATTAATCTCATCCCAATTCACCACATTCCACCAAGCTTCTAAGTAATCAGCGCGGCGATTTTGATAGTTGAGATAATATGCATGTTCCCAAACATCATTACCCAAAATCGGATATAATCCTTGGCTTAAAGGCGTGTCTTGGTTAGCTGTTGTCGTCACTTCTAACTTGCCATTTCTATTGCGCACCAGCCAAACCCAACCACTACCAAATTGAGCCGCACCAGCTGCGTTAAACTGTTTTTTGAAATCAGCAAAATTACCAAAATTTTCTTTTATAGCAGTTGCGATCGCCCCTGTGGGTTCACCTCCACCTTGGGGCTTCATAATTTGCCAAAACATCGAATGGTTGACATGTCCGCCGCCATTATTGCGGACAATTTTGCGAATATCTTCGGGCACTTTGTCAAGTTTACGTAACAGTTCTTCAACACTTCTGCTTTTGAGTTCTGGATGTTTCTCTAAAGCTGCATTGAGATTTTTCACATAAGTTGCATGATGCTTATCGTGATGAAACTGCATCGTTTTAGCATCAATGTGTGGTTCCAGTGCTTCATAGGCATAAGGTAAAGGTGGTAATTGAATCGCCCCTTTAGTGGTATCTGGTTTTGGTTCGGGACTTGTTGGGTTTCCAGTTGGGGATTGCTCTGCTGAAGCACAACCTTCTAAAGCCAAAGTACCCGTACCTGCGACAAGTAAAAACAAAAAATGGCGTCGATTAATAGTCATAAAAATTTTTGCAGCCAATGAATTATCTAGATAGCTTTTATTTTCTTAGATTCAGGCTGCAAAAAACTCGGGATTTGTCAGTTGTTAGTTGTCAGTTGTCAGAGAGAACAGGGCATGGGGCATGGGGCATGGGGCATTGTCTCCCTTCCCTAGGGCGTGTCTTCAAAGTATCGAATGCAACTACATAAGGCTGACAACGGGACAATGGGACGCGGCGACGCGGTGAAAATTTGTTCAAAAAGCTCTCCGCGTCACCGCGTCTCCCCCTCTCCCCCTCCTCCCCTTATTCAAGAAATGAGTTTGAAAACACGCCCTAGCCCCTAGCCCCTAGCCCCTAATTACCCAAAATGCTGAATAATAGCGTCGGCAAATTCCGAACATTTTAAGGGTTCTACTGGTGGTTCTAGCAAGCGTGCTAAATCGTAGGTGACTTGACCGTTGGCGATCGCATCTCCTAAACCTTTCTTAATCAGGTCTGCGGCTTCTTGCCAGCCCATAAACTCTAGCATCATCACACCAGACAAGATTACCGAACCGGGATTAATCCGATCTAAGCCGGCGTGTTTGGGTGCTGTTCCGTGGGTAGCTTCAAAGATGGCGCAGGCATCGCCTATATTCGCCCCTGGCCCCATTCCTAAGCCGCCAACAATGGCAGCAGCCGCATCGGATAGGTAATCGCCATTTAAATTCATCGTCGCCAGAATCGAATACTCATCAGGTCTGGTTTGGATTTGTTGAAAAATACTATCAGCAATCCGGTCATTGACCATGATTTTATCTTTCCACTTGCCGTTGCCGTGGCTATCCCAAATTGTGTTAAGAACTGTTTCTACTTCCTTGACAATTTGCGCTTTTTTCTCTGGAGTTAAGCCATCAAATCCAGGATCAACTTGACGGGCGTTGTCTTCTAAGGAAATATTGGGGTTTTTCTCCTTGTTGCTCAAAATCCAAGATTCCCGTTCTGTGACTGTTTCTTGGCGGAATTCGCTAGTAGCCAATTCATAGCCCCAATCGCGGAAAGCGCCTTCGGTGTACTTCATGATGTTGCCCTTATGCACCAAAGTCACTTGTTGCTTATGTTTGGGCAATGTCAGGGCATGTTTGATAGCACGCCGTACCAAGCGCTGGGAACCCTTTTTACTGATGGGTTTGATGCCGATGCCAGAATCTAGGGGAATTTGCTTTTTCCCGTGTTCTGGGGTGGCGGGTATAAGATCCTCATTGAGAATTTTAATTAAGCGATCGCCAATTTCGCTGCCTTGTCGCCACTCAATCCCCAAATAAATATCTTCTGTGTTTTCCCGATAAACAATCACATCAAGCTTTTCGGGGTTTTTGTGGGGTGAGGGTGTACCTGCATAGTAGCGGCAAGGACGCACGCAAGCATATAAGTCAAAAATTTGTCTTAGTGCCACATTTAAAGAACGAATGCCACCACCCACAGGAGTTGTTAACGGGCCTTTGATAGCAACACCATATTCTTCAATTGCCGTTAGTGTATCTTGAGGTAAATACTGGTATGTACCGTATAAATCGCAGGCTTCATCCCCAGCATAAACCTTCAACCAACTAATTTGCCGCTTACCGTTATATGCTTTTGCTACCGCAGCATCAAGTACTTTTTGGGCAGCAGGCCAGATGTCGATACCCGTTCCATCGCCCCGAATAAAGGGGATAATGGGGTTATCCGGTACAACCGGTTCACCATTCTTGAAGGTAATTTTTGCTCCAGTTGTAGGGGGTTTTATCTTGTCGTACATAACTCACACACTCCTGATTGATAGGCTATTGGTATCGGGTATTGGGCATGGGGCATGGGGCATGAGGCATGGGGCATGGGGCATGGGGCATGGGGCATTGCTCAAAGTACTTCTCCCTTGTCCTCCTTGTCCTCCCTGTCCTCCCTGTCCCTAGTCCTGGTTCCCCTAGTCCCGTGAAGCGCAGATTTTCCCCTGATCGGACTTAAGGTATGGGATGAAGTGAAATGATCGCTATTTTGTACGATCAAAAATAGTAAACTACATTTCGCTATCAGTGTTTCGCCTTTGGTAAAACCTCATAGCGATCGCTTTTTCACGCACCCGCTAAAACGAGTAATTGGCATGACAGACCCAATGATTGTATCAGGCCCTGCTAATGACATCGACTCCCTTCGACAAACGTTAATCGCTGGGTCTCTTCAAGTCCAACAACAAATTATCTCAAAGTTAGCTGACTTGGGTAATGAGGGATTGGATGTATTAATGGAATTCTTACGGAAACGTTCGGACACCCCGGCAACTTGGATTGATGGCAAAGCCTACCAAGTACTCTACAATTCTGATGCACCATTAGCCAAACAATTTCTGCTTTCCTCTTTTCCTGAGGGCATTGTACCTCTAAAATCAGAGTGCGGGATTAATTACCATCCCTTGCAACAGCTATTGGCTGTCCAAGACTTCCAAGCAGCAGATCGCCTCACCATCGAAAAAATGTGTGAAGTAGCAGGCCCCACGGCATTACAAAGAAAATGGTTGTATTTTACTGATGTGGACAATTTTCCCGCTGTTGACTTGCAAACCATTAATCATCTTTGGTTAGTCCACTCAGAAGGTAAGTTTGGCTTTTCAGTACAGCGAGATCTTTGGTTAGGTTTGGGAAAAAATTGGGATAATTTCTGGGCGAAAATTGGTTGGAAAAATGGTAATAACTGGACACGGTATCCGAATGAATTTATTTGGGATTTGAGCGCCCCTAAAGGGCATTTACCTCTGTCTAATCAACTCCGGGGAGTGCGAGTCATTGCTTCTTTATTTGCTCATCCTGCTTGGAAGTAGTCATGAGTTAATAGTCATGAGTCCTTAGTTATCAAGGACAAATGACAAATGACAACTGACAAATGACAACTGACAACTGACAAAATTCAGATAATGGCAAATGTTCGTCTAGAAGACATTAAACGTAGATTTAACAACGTGACGGCTATTGAGGATATTTCTTTGGAAATTCCCGATGGTGAATTTTGGGTTTTGGTAGGGCCTTCAGGTTGTGGGAAATCTACGATTTTACGAACGATCGCCGGTTTAGAAACAGCCACATCAGGTAAACTCTTTATTGGCGATCGCTTAATGAATAATATCCCAGCTAGAGCGCGGGATGTGGCGATGGTGTTCCAAAATTATGCTCTCTATCCGCATATGACAGTGGCACAAAACATTGCTTTTGGCTTGCAGATGCGGAAAGTTGACTCTAATCTGATTCAAGAACGGGTGATGAATGTAGCGCGATCGCTTTCCCTAGAACACCTGCTAGATCGCAAACCCAAACAACTTTCCGGGGGACAGCAACAACGGGTAGCCTTAGGAAGAGCGATCGCTCGTCAGCCACAAGTATTCTTACTAGATGAACCTTTGTCTAATTTAGATGCCCAGTTACGAGATGATACTAGGGCAGAGTTAAAACAACTGCATCAAAATTTGGAAATTACAACCATATATGTAACCCACGATCAAGTTGAAGCCATGACCTTGGCAGATAAAATTGTGGTGTTAAATCGCGGCAGAATTCAACAAATTGGTGACCCTCAAAGTATATATGCCCTTCCTGCGAATCAAATGGTGGCATCTTTTTTAGGCAATCCCCCGATGAATATTCTGCCTGCAATTTATCAATATTCAGGTTTTGATATTAGTGGGCAGTTATTAGAAATTCCTACCGCTTTACAGGCAAGTTTACAACTGCATCAGGGACAAAGTGTAGATTTGGGAATTAGACCAGAGCATATTTATATTAACGAACCACAGCAGCCCGAAAGTCAGGATGGAAAGGTTGTAAATTCAGCACAGTTGATGGTGGAAGTAAAGGTAGTAGAACCTTTAGGAAGGGAAACTTTAATTCGCGTGAGTTTACCGGATTCATCAGCATTATTGAATGTGCAGCTTGGTGGTGGTGTCCGTTTGCGTCCAGGCGATCGCCTTGTTTTGCAATTAGATTTAAATCAGTTGTTTGTCTTTGACGCTAATAGTGGCGATCGCATCTGGCCTCAGAACTCCCTCACCCCTAGTCCCTAGAAATGCCAAGATAAATTCAGCTGTTTCCGGAGGCCTTATGTCTCTTACTGTCAAAGACCTGGAGAAAATGCAGGCAAATTATCCTGACTATCGCATGGAATTAGTCGATGGAAATATAGTGATCATGAGTCCATCAGGTTATGAGTCTGAAGAAGTCGGAACTGAGTTTTCCCGACTTTTGGGTAATTGGGTAAGACCACGTCAACTAGGACGTGTAGCAGGTTCCAGCGCTGGCTTTAAATTACCCAACACAGATTTACGCGCACCGGATGTATCTTTTGTACGTGCAGACAGACTGAAACGTTCTACAGAAGACTACGCAGAATTAGTTCCAGACTTAGTAGTTGAGGTTAAATCTAAGACTGATTCCCTCGACAAACTCCGCCAAAAAATTCAGGAATTTATCAGCCTGGGTACGCAAATTGGAATTTTAATTGACCCCAAAACCAGAACTCTGGAAGTTTACCGTTCTGGCGAAAAAATCATCTTGCGAGATGGCGATGTGTTAACTCTCCCTGATTTACTTCCTGGTTGGGAAGTAGTTGTTGCTGAGATTTGGTCACCAGTATTTGAGTAATTTACCTGGAATTAACAACCTAGTGCATTGTCTCATTAATTTTGCGGTGCTGCGAGATCCCCGACTTCTTCAAGAAGTCGGGGATCTCGCAGCACCGCGACTCATCAGAGTGCGACTTCATCAAATCTTTATATAAAAATATAAAAGCTTTACTATACAGTATCCCAGAATATACGTAAGTAAATATAATTAGCTATATGTGACACCAAGTACCAATCATGACTGATACTATTGGCAATTCCTTAGAGCAAGCCAAAGAGCTTGGTTTGCTTGTGAGTCCGTTTAGCTTGAGTGAAGAGATAGGTGATAGTGATTATTACGACTATTACAGATTCCGCATCGATGCCAATAATACCGTCAATCTCAACCTCAGTGGACTGAGTGCAGATGCGAATTTAGGACTCTACAGCAGCAATGGCTCTGGAATTGCCTATTCTTCAAACTCAGGGACAACCAATGAAACAATTAGTAAAAATTTGGCTCCGGGCACTTACTATGTATTAGTTTCCCGTACTGCTACAGGTACTACCACTTATAACTTACAACTTGGCAAAACGGCTTTAGGCGCGACACCAACAGATTTAGCTGGGGATAGTTTTGATACAGCAAGGAATATTGGCGCGATCGCTAGTACTGCTCAATCTTACACCGACTTTAGCGGCGATTTTTCTGGACTGGCACAGGATAATTATGATTATTATCGGCTGCAACTCACTCAAAATAGCACCCTCAACCTCAGCCTGAGTGACTTAAGCAGCGACGCGAACCTATATTTATACAGTATTGGCGGAAATTACATTACCGCTTCCACTGCTGGGGGAAATACTAACGAGTCGATTATTCGCAACTTGACAGCGGGCACATATTATGCTTTGGTGCAAAAATCTGGTAGTGGTGGGACTAATTACAAATTACAAACTTCTGCGACTGGGTTAGGCGCTATCCCCGCTGACAGTGCCGGGGAAACTATAGAAACAGCGAGAAATATTGGTACGATTGGCACAACAGCCCAAACTTTTAGTGATTTTGTTGGTGATTTCAATGGGCTATCTCAAGATAATCGAGATTATTATCGTCTGCAACTGAGTGACAATAGTACGCTAAATCTCAGCCTGAGTGGGTTGAGTAGTGATGCCAATTTATATCTATATAATGGTGTCGGTACTTATATTGTTGGCGCAGCGAATGCGGGAATAGCTAATGAGTCGATTATCCGCAATCTTGGCGCGGGAACATATTATGTTTTAGTTGAAAAATCTGGTACTGGGGGGACAAATTACAGTTTACAAACTTCCGCCACAGCTTTAGGTGTAATTCCCAGTGATAATGCAGGTAGTACGCTAGAAACTGCGCGGAATTTGGGTGTAATTAGTACTACAGCCCAAAATGTGAGCGATTTTGTTGGTGATTTCAACGGGCTATCTCAAGATAATCGAGATTACTATCAAATCCAACTTAATCAAAATAGTACTCTGAACTTGAGTTTGAGTGGATTGAGTAGCGATGCAAATTTGTATTTGTACAATAGCGTCGGTGGCTATATTACGGGTTCGTCTGCTGCGGGAACAGCTAGCGAATCAGTTATTCGTAATCTTAACTCTGGTATTTATTATGTTTTAGTGGAAAAATCTGGGACTGGGGGAACAAATTACAATTTGCAAGCTTCCGCCAGTACTATTGGGGGAATTCCTGTTGATAATGCTGGTAATAATCGCGATATCGCCAGAAATATTAGTACTTTAACTAGTACTGTCCAAACATTCAATGATTTTATTGGGGACTTTAACGGCTTAACTACTGATAATGAAGACTATTATCAATTTAATCTGACTCAAAATAGCAATGTAACGCTGAATTTGAGTGGTTTAAGTTCTGATGCCAATCTATATCTATATAACAGTTTTGGTTCATATATTACAGGTTCTTCAGGTTCGGGAATTTCGCAAGAGTCAATTATTAGTCAATTGACACCGGGAAGTTATTATGTATTTGTGCAAAAAGTTGGCAGTGGTGGCACAAATTACAGTTTACAAGCTTCCGCAACGGCAGCAACTGGGACTATCCCAAATACTAGTTCAGTACTAGATACAGCAGTTAATTTAGGTGCTGTTAGTACTCTGCAAACTATCAATGACTCTGTTAATAATAGCAACACCAGAGATTATTATCGGCTACAACTGGCGCAAAATAGTACTTTGAATGTATTTTTGAGCGATTTCACGGCTGATGTCAACATTAATCTTTATAGTAGTGGTGGTAGTTATATCACTGGTAGTTCGGCGGCGGGGATTACCAATGAAGCAATTATTAGGAATTTAACTGCGGGAATTTATTTTGTTGAAGTCGTTAACAATAGTAGTAGTACGACTAACTATAAATTACAAGCTTCAGCTAATTCTCTGGGTGCAACTCCGGGAGATAGCGCGGGAAATGAGCGTGAAAATGCGCGAAATATTGGCGTAATTAGTAGTAGTCAAAGTTTTAATGATTTTATTGGCAATTTTAACGATTTAACTCAAGATACCTATGATTACTACCGTCTGGAATTATCTGAGAATAGTAAACTCAATCTGAATTTGAAAGGATTGAGTGCTAATGCGGATTTGTATTTATATAATCAGGCTGGTGGGACAATTACTTCTAGTTCAGCATCTGGAATCGCTAACGAATCGCTGATTACAAATCTCGCAGCCGGCACTTACTTTGCTTTAGTTTACAGAAATGATAACAGTGCGGGGACGAATTATACTCTCGATGTTTCTGCGACTACTTTAGGTGCAGTTCCGGTTGATAATGCTGGTAATGAAAGAGAAACGGCTAGATATATTGGTGCTGTCAGTAGTAGTCAAAGCTTCGGCGATTATATTGGCGATTTTAATGGGATTGTTCAAGATAACTATGACTATTACCGCTTAGATTTAACTCAGAACAGTACACTCAATCTTACCCTGAATGGACTCAGTTCTAATGCTGATATCTCTCTCTACAATTTCGCTGGTGGCTATCTAGCTGGAACATCTGCGGGTGGAACAGCAAACGAATCAATTATTCGCAATCTTAGCGCCGGGACGTATTTTGTTCAAGTCAATAAAAATGGGAGTGGCGGGACAAATTATAATCTCCAAGTTGCTGCGAATGCGTTAGGTGCAACGCCTGCTGATAATGCTGGAAATGATAGAGACACAGCCAAAAATATTGGCGTTATTACTACTACCCAAAGCTTTAATGATTTTATTGGCGATTTTAATGGTGTAGTTGCAGATAACTACGACTACTATCGTCTGCAACTGACACAAAACAGTACGCTAAATCTCAGCCTGAGTGGATTGAGTAGTGATGCGAATTTGTCCCTTTATAACAGCAATGGTGGATATATTACTCAAAGTTCGGCTAGCGGTTTAGCTAATGAAATATTAAAGCAAAATCTCCAAGCTGGTACTTATTATGCTTTGGTGCAGAAGTATGGGAGTGGTAAGACTAACTATAGTTTACAAGTAGGTGCAACTTCCTTAGGTGCGACTCCGGCTGATATTGCGGGGAGTACTTTGGATACGGCGAAAAATATTGGAATTCTCAACGGTACACCGCAAAACTTCACTGATTTTATTGGTGACTTTAATGGGTTAGCTAATGATGATTATGACTACTATCGCTTGCAGTTAGATCAAAATAGCACCGTTAATTTAACTTTGAGTGGGTTGAGTGCGGATGCAAATTTATCTCTCTATACAGTTGCGGGGGGATATATTACCGCGTCTAATAGTGCAAATACAGCCAATGAGTCAATTACTCGCAGTTTGACTGCGGGAACTTATTATGCGCTAGTTAGTAAAAATGGTGCTGGAAAAACAACTTACACTCTGCAAGCAAAAGCATTACAGTTAGACACAGCACAAAATATTCCGAATCTGAATAATGCTAACCTGACGGGGACTGTGAGCAATACTGATAATAGTGATTATTATCGGTTTCAACTGACAAGCAATAACACGGTGAGTTTTAGTCTTACTGGACTGAGTTCTAACGCCGATTTATATCTATATAATAGTAACGGAGAAGCGATCGCTTCCTCTACCCTCTCCAGCGTAAATAACGAAACCTTTTCTCCCACTCTCACCGCCGGAACTTATTACATCCACATCAATAAACCGGATACTGGTAGTACTAGCTATACTCTACAAGCAAGTACCCTTTCTCTGGGTGCGACTTCCCCAGATAACGCCGGGAATACTTTAGAAACGGCGAAAGAAGTTGGTGTTCTCACAAATACTGTCAATTTTAGCGAAAATGTTGGCGATAGCGATGCTTACGATTATTACCGCTTCCGTCTCAATGAAAACAGCACAGTCAATCTCAATCTCACTGGGTTAATTAACAATGCTGAGTTATACCTGTATCGTAGCGATGGTGGCTTAATTAACAATTCCCTTGGCGGTGGTACAGGAAATGAAATCGTTACCAGCAATCTCCTAGCGCCAGGAATTTACTATGCTTTAGTCTACCGCAACAGTGCAGGTAGTACTCCCTACAATTTACAACTTTCCCGCACTGCTTTAGGCACTATCCCCGCTGATCCTGCCGGTGATAATTTTGATAATGGGAGAAATCTGGGTACTATCACCACAACCCAGAACCTCACCGATTTTATCGGTAACTTTAACGGACTGGCAAACGATGACAATGATTACTACCGTTTGCAATTATCGCAAAATAGTACGCTGACACTCAACCTGAGTGGATTGAGTAGTGATGCCAACTTATATCTATATAGTAGTGGTGGTTATTCCCTTGCTAGTTCCTATGGCAATCTGTATAACGAGTCAATTATCCGCAACCTCGCGAGTGGAACTTATTATGTTCTCGTACAAGATGCTAGCAATAGCGGAACTAATTACAATTTACAAGTTTCTGCAACGGCTTTAACTGCCACACCTGCTGATAATTCGGGAAATAGCTTCGACACTGCGAAGAATTTAGGCGCGATTACCACCGCGCAAACGGTTACTGATTTCGTTGGCGATTTCAACGGGTTAACTGACGATACCTACGATTACTACCGCCTGCAACTTAACCAAAATAGCACCCTCACCCTCAACTTAAGTGGATTAAGTTCTGATGCCAACTTATATCTATATAATAGCGTTGGTACGAATATCATCAGTTCCACTGGTTCAGGAAACTCCAACGAGTCAATTATTCGTAACCTGAACGGGGGAATTTATTATGTCTTAGTGCAAAAATATGGTGAAGGTGGTACAACCTACAACTTACAAGCCGCTGCAACTGCTTTAAGCGCAATCCCCGCAGATAACGCAGGTAACACCATAGAGACAGCCAAGAATTTAGGCGCTGTCAGCACCACCGCGCAAACGGTTACTGATTTCGTTGGCGATTTCCAAGGGTTAACTGACGATAACTACGATTACTACCGCCTGCAACTCAGTCAAAATAGCACCCTCAACCTCGGCTTAGCTGGTTTAAGTTCTGATGCCAACTTATATCTATATGATAGCGTTGGTAGTAACATCACCTCTTCCAACGGTTCGGGAATCTCCAACGAATCAATCATTCGCAACCTCTTCGCCGGCATTTATTACGTTGGGGTGCAAAAATATAGCAGTGGCGGTACAAACTACACCTTACAAGCCTCAGCCACTTCCTTGGCGACAACTCCCGCTGATAATGCTGGTGAAAACCGCGATGTTGCGAAAAATATCGGCAATTTAACCAGCAACGCCCAATCTTTCAGCGATTTTGTTGGTGATTTTAACGGTTTAGTTCAAGATACTTACGATTACTACAAATTCCAAGTTACGCAAAATAGTAATGTTACCCTCAATCTCAACGGTTTGAGTTCTGATGCCAATTTGTACTTGTACAACAGTTTTGGTAGTTATATTACAGCTGCGACAGGTTCCAGTATTGTCAACGAAACAATTAATTACGCCTTGACAACTGGCACTTATTATGCATTAGTACAAAAAATTGGCAATGGCGGTACAAATTACAACTTTACTGCGGCGGCGACAGCGACAACGGCAACCATACCAAACACCAATTCTGCCTTAGATACCGCCGTCAGTTTGGGAACTCTCAGCACTCTGCAAACTGTTACGAACTCAGTTAATAACACCACCAACCCCAAAGACTATTATCGCATCCAGCTAGCAAATCCCAGCACAGTCAATTTAACGCTGAGTGAATTGAGTGCGGATGCTTATCTTTATCTTTACAGTAGCGGTGGTACTTATATTACTGGGAGTAATGCATCAGGAATAACCAATGAAAACATTACGCGCAATTTAGCCGCTGGTACTTATTTTATTGAAGTTAGCAACAACAACACAGGCACGGCTAACTATAAATTACAAGCTGCTGCCACTTCACTGGGGACAATTCCGGTAGATAATGCTCTAAGCGATCGCCAATCTGCAAGAAATATTACTATTACTAGTACCAGCCAAACCTTCAACGATTATATTGGCGACTTCAACGGCTTAACCCAGGATAACTACGACTTCTACCGTTTTGATTTAACTCAAAATAGTACCTTAACCCTAAATCTCACAGGTTTAAGTGCTGATGCTAGCTTATATCTGAGCAACCTGAATGGCGGTACAGTTGCCTATAGTAGCACCACTGGCAACGCCAACGAATCGATTACTAAAAACTTAGCACCCGGAACTTATTTTGCTTACGTCTACAATAATGGTACTGGCGGTACAAACTATTCTCTCCAAGCAACAGCTACCGCCTTAGCCGCAACTCCGGGAGATAATGCGGGAAATAGTCGCGAAACTGCGAGAAATCTCGGCGTAATTACTACCAGTCAAACCTTGAATGACTTTGTTGGCAATTTTAACGGTATTGCCGAGGATAATGAAGACTACTACCGCTTAGATTTAGCGCAAAATAGCACCCTGAATTTAAGTTTAACTGGGTTAACCGCCGATGGGAATTTGTACTTATACAGCCTCAATGGCAGCGGTATCGCCTATAGTACCAATTCTGGCACAGCGAGTGAGTCAATTATCAAAAATCTTGTCGCGGGAACTTACTTTCTGCGGGCGTACAGCAACGCTAGCGTCGGGACAAATTACGCTTTGCAAGTGAGTGCGACACCGTTGGGTGCCATTCCGTTAGATAATGCAGGAAGCGATCGCAATACAGCCAAAAACATCGGCACGATTACCACCAACCAAACCTTCAGCGATTTTGTTGGTGATTTCAACGGTATTGCCCAAGATGATTATGATTATTACCGCCTGCAACTCACCCAAAATAGTACCTTAAATCTGAGTCTGAGTGGATTGAGTTCAGATGCTAACCTCTATCTCTACAACAGCAATGGTGGTTACATCACCGGCACATCTGCAACTGGTACAGCCAACGAAAATATCAATTACAACCTCCTCCCTGGAACTTATTACGCCTTGGTGCAAAAATCTGGAACAGGTAACACCACCTATAATTTCCAAGTCGGGGCGACATCTCTAGGGGCGACACCAGCCGATTTAGCCGGAAATAACCTCGACACAGCCAGAGAAATCACAAACATTACCACCACCGCCCAAAGTTTCAGTGATTTTGTTGGCGACTTCTACGGTTTATATCAAGATAACTACGACTACTACCGCCTAGAGTTAGCAGGTAATACCAAAGTAGATTTAAAACTCAGCGGCTTGAGTGCTGATGCTAACCTCAATCTTTACACCATCGCTGGTAATTATATTACTGGTTCTAGCGGTGCTGGCATTTCCGAAGAGAATATCAGCCGCAACCTCGCCGGTGGCACATACTTTGTCAGGGTTGATAAATATGGCGCAGGTGCTACCAACTATAATTTACAAGTATCCGGAACCTCCTTACCCGCCACCCCAGCCGACAACGCAGGCAATATCCTCACCGCCGCCAAAGATATCGGCGTTCTGATTAATACCCAAACATTCAGTGATTATATTGGCAACTTCCTAGAACTTTCCCAAGACAACTACGATTATTACCGCTTTGAACTCACCAAAGACAGCAGCTTAACTTTAGCCCTCAGTGGATTAGCTACAGGAACTAGTACCAGTATCACCCTCCTCGATAGTGCCGGCAATGCCATTACCAGTGGCACAAACGCCATCAACACCTTATTATTTACTGGAGTTTACTACGCCCGTGTCGCTTCCACCTATGGAGTGGGAACAGACTATAAACTCACCGCCACAGCCACATCTGTGGAAGACTCAGCCGGTAACTCCCTCAGCGAAGCCAGAGATTTAAGCATCCTCACCGGAACCCAAACCTTAAACGATTTTGTTGGTGAGTTAGATCGTAACGATTATTATCGCTTTGAACTGACTCAAGCCAGTACCTTTAACTTAGCCCTCAACGGTTTAACTGCCGATGCCAATGTCGAATTACTGAGTAATAATGGCAGCACCCTTGCCAGTTCTACCGCCTTTGGCACATCCCCAGAATCAATAAGCAGAGACTTAGAAGCCGGAACTTACTACCTCCGCACTTATCGCAATAGCGGTAATACAAATTACAACTTAAATTTAACTGCCACACCCAAAACCACAATTACCCCCTTCCAAATTCGCCAAGTTAGCCCAAATACAGGTAGTAACGCCGGGCAAACTACTATCACCATTGAGGGAAATCAATTTACACCGGGTGCAGCCGTCAGTTTAATCGCCCCCAATAATACCATCCGCACCGCTAGCCAAGTTACCTGGCAAAATAGCAGCACCTTAGTAGCTAGCTTTAATTTAGCAGGATTGACTGCCGGAGCCTACGATGTGCGGGTAACAGATACTGCGGGGACAGCGACAGTCAACGATATCTTTAATGTTAACGGTGCGGCGCCCGGTCAGCTAGAAGTATTTGTTAGTGCGCCTGGAAGAATGCGCCCTTGGATGACAGGAGAAGCAATTATTACTTACCGCAATGCGGGTAACACAGATATTCCTGTTCCAGTATTTAGCTTAGATGGCAGTCAAATTTTATTTCGTCCCACAGGCGGAACTGGCTTTACTGATAGTGCAGTACAATTTTTGGGCATTAATACTCAGGGTGCAGCGGGAGTTCTCGCCCCTGGTGCAACAGGTAGCTACTCCTTCCTGTTCCGTCCCAAAGCCGGCGCTACTAGTGGCAGTTTGAACATCAGCACCCCCAGAAATGGTGCAACCATTGATTGGAATGCTTTGAAAGATAGTAGCCGACCTGCTTATGTATCAGCAGAAGCCTGGAATGTTATTTATAATAACTTTGTCAATGCAGTTGGCAATACCAGCGATAGCTATCAAGCAGTCATCAATGAAAATGCCAGCTATTTGGCTCAATTGGGTGAATCCACCACAGATATTGCCAAATTGCTGGGCTTTGAATTCCAGCAAGCTAGCAATACTTTCCCTGGCACAACATTAGCAACTGCAATTGATGCTACTGCACCCACACCGGGATTATCTTTAACCTTTGGACGCACCTATCTCCAACCCATAGCTGAACGTTTCAATTTAGGCGCATTGGGAAGAGGTTGGACGCATCCCTGGGACTTTACCGCAACTGCCGATAGCGATGGTAACGTGAGGATTAAAGGCTATGGCAGCTTGCGCTTCTTCAATAAACAAGCTGATGGTAGTTATAGCAGTGAATCAGGAGACTATGCTACCCTCAGCCTCATGTCAGGCGTGTATCGTCTCCAAGAAAAAGATGGGACTGTGCGCGTCTTCCGCAATGATGGCAAGCTGAACTATCTGGAAGATGCTAGCGGTAACCGGATTACGTTGGGCTATACAGGTTCGCAACTAACAAGCCTAAATCACTCCAATGGGGACAAATTCACTCTCACTTATAATGCCCAAGGTCGAATTAATAAACTCACAGACCAAGCAGGACGGATTACAACTTACACATACGATACCACAGGCGATCGCTTGCTCAGTGTCTCTGGCCCAGATGGCACAACTACCTACACCTACGACAGTAGTAACACTGGAGCCACAGCTTACGCCTTGCGCTCAATTACTTTACCTGGCGGTACTCATAACTACTTTGACTATGATACTCAAGGCAGGCTAATCAAGCAAAATCTTGATGGTAATGCGGAAGCCGTTACCTATACTTACGACTTTGCAGGCGGTATTACCGTCAAAGATACCACCGGAAATATTACCAAGCTATTAGTAAATGATGCCGGTCAAATTGGACAACTGCAAGATGCACTAGGTCGGATCACACAGTACCGCTACGATGAAAATGGTAATGTAGTCAGAATTATTGCACCTGGTAATACCCTATCTGCTTTTACCTACGACAGCAAAGGTAATTTGAATAGTAGCGTCGATGCTCTTGGTCAAAAACTAGAGTTTACCTATGATTCTAACTTTAATAAGCTGCAAACCTTAGAGGATCAGCGAGGTAACTTTACCAATCTGCAATATGACGGTGGCGGTAATGTCTCCAAAATTGCCTACGCAGATGGCAGTATAGAAACTTACAGCTACGACACTAAAGGCAATCTTACTGTTGGAGTTAACCGTCGAGGTCAAAACATTGTCTACAGCTATGACAGCCGAGGACTTTTACTCAGCAAGAGTTACGCCGACGGCACAACAGCTAGCTTTACCTACGATAATCGGGGCAATTTACTGACTGCTACTGATGCAGATAGTAGCTTTAGTTACACTTACGATAGTGGCGATCGCATCACTAAAGTCACTCAGGGGTCTGGGCGATTTGTGGAATTTACTTATAACGCCAATGGTCTGCGGACAAAGATGGTCGATCAAAGTGGTGCTACGACTAACTACGCTTATAATGCAGCGGGCAGACTTTCAGAATTAACTAATGGTAGTGGCACGCGAATTATTGCTTATACCTACGACGGTGCAGGTCGAGTAGTACGGGAAGACAACGGTAATGGTACTTACACAACCTACACCTATGATGTAGTTGGACAAATTACCAATGTTGTTAACTATAAAGCTGATGCCTCAGTAAATTCTCGCTTTGATTATACCTACGATAATTTAGGACGAAGGACTAGCCTGACTACCCTTGAGGGTAAAACTACTTATGGCTATGATGCGATCGGTCAACTGACATCTGTTACCTTACCAGGTGGACGCAAAATTGAATATGTCTACGATGCAGCAGGTAATCGGATTTCTGTCAAGGATAATAGTGTCACAACTGCCTACACCACTAACAACCTCAACCAATACACCAACGTTGGCGGAGTTAGTCGCATCTACGATCTAGATGGTAACCTGATTAGCAAAACTCAAGGTGGTCAAACTTCAACTTATACTTACGACCAAGAAAATCGTTTAATTGGTGCTGTCACCCCAGATGGTACTTGGAGTTACGAATATGATGCCCTAGGTAATCGCATTGCTAGTGTGAAAAATGGGCAACGAACTGAGTACCTCATCGATCCAGTTGGGTTGGCGAGTGTAGTTGGGGAATACAATGGTACAGGCAGTTTGCTTGCGCGTTATACCAACGGTGTCGGTTTGGTAAGCCGCACAGATAGTAGCAATGCCACAACCTATTATGATGTTGATGCGATCGGTTCGGTAGTAGGATTGACTGGTGGGACAGGCAGTTATCTTAATCGCTACAGTTACTTACCATTTGGCGAAGATTTAACCAAAACAGAAACCGTTGCTAACCCCTTTGAGTATGTTGGAATGTGGGGTGTGACCGATGAAGGTAACGGTTTGGACTTCATGAGATCCAGGTACTACGAAACCAACACCGGAAAATTTACTTCCATCGACCCCATTGGCTTCTTGGGTGGTAGCAGTAATTTATATGCCTACGTTGATAATAAACCCCTGGGAGCGATCGATCCTCAAGGTACTTTCCTAGTCCCTCTAGCTGTAGGCGGTGCGATTATTGGCGGACTTGTCGGTGCAGCTTCCTATGGAATCAGCACAGCCTTGACAGGTGGTCAATTTTCTGCGGGAGGACTAATTGGTGCTACCGTTGGCGGTGCAGCCTATGGTGGCGTTGTCGGCGGCACCGGCGGACTTGCAGCTTTGGGGACTGTGGGAGGTGCTATTGGTATGGCTGGCGTAGGCGCAGCTACCAATGCACTGGGATACGGTATTGAAAAAGGAATTGATGGTGGATTTAGTTGGGGTGGTTTAGGAACAGCCGCAGGATTAGGCGCTTTAACAGGCTGGATACCTTGGAAAATGCTGGGTTATAACGGCCGAGGCGCAACAGCTTTTGGTTCCAAATACATGATTCCGCCTAAGTTGTCGAATGTGCTGTCCGGAGCAACAAAATCAGGACAATCTTTATGGAAGAGTTTAGGTTTGAGTGGTTTAGCGGGAATAGGTGCAAACTTAGGTAAAGCAGGTCTTGAATTCCTCTTTGCTGTCGATCCCAACGATATCATCGGCCCCGCAGGTTACGGCACTCAAGGCTACTTCACCCCTTACCAAACCTTACCCTACCTGATTCGCTTCGAGAACCAAGCCTCAGCCACTGCACCAGCAGTCTTTGTCACCGTCACTCACCAAATTGACGCTGACCTCGACCTCAGTACCTTTGAACTCGGCGACTTTGGCTTTGGCAATATCTACATCGATGTTCCCGACGACCTCCAAGCCTACAACACCAGGGTCGATTTGCGCGATACCATCGGCTACTATGTCGATTTCAACGCCAGCCTTAACACTACCACCCGCACCGCCACCTGGAAATTAACCACCATTGATCCCACAACGGGCGAATTACCAACTAACCCCGATGCAGGTTTCTTACCCCCCAATAACGCTACCCACGATGGAGAAGGCTTTGTTAACTACAGTATCAAACCCAAAGCTAACCTGACCACTGGTACGCAAATTGACTCGGTTGCCAGCATTGTCTTTGATACTAATGACCCGATTGCTACACCACTATGGCGAAATACGGTTGACATCAGCGACCCGACTAGTACTATTTCTGCCCTACCCACAACCACGAATAGTTCTAACTTTACCGTTTCTTGGTCAGGAACAGACAACGGTAGCGGTATCGCTTCCTACGATATCTTTGCATCTGTGAATGGCGGTGCATTTACACTTTGGCAAGACGACATCACAGCTACCTCAGCCCAGTATAGTGGTGCAACTGGCAATACCTATGCCTTCTACAGCATCGCTAAAGATAATGTCGGCAATCTGCAAGCTGTTCCCCTAATTGCCCAAGCTACCACTAAAGTAATTGCCGGGACTACACCGTCAATTAGCATTAGCGATGTCACGGTAATTGAAGGGCTGAATCCAAATGCTGTAGTTACAGTCACCCTATCTGCGCCCAGCACTCAAACAATTACCGTTCAATATACAACAGCTAACGGCCGTGCGATCGCTCTTAGTGATTTCTCCACAGTTACTAACACTCTCACCTTTGCTGCTAATCAAACCAGCAAAACAATTAGCATTCCCATCCTTAATGACAATCTCAATGAACCTGATGAAACATTTACTGTTAATCTGAGTAACCCCAGCAATGCTACTCTCGCTAAAACTCAAAGTATCGTCACCATCAGTGATACCCTCACAGCCAATACAACCACTACATTACCAACTGGTGTAGAAAACCTGACTTTGTCTGGTACAAGTAACATTAATGGCATCGGTAATAGTGGAAATAACATCATCACTGGCAACAGTGGCAACAACAGAATCGATGGTGGTACAGGTGTTGATACTTTAATTGGCAGCACTGGTGATGATATTTATGTCGTCGATACAACTACTGATACGCTAACCGAAGCACCTAATTCTGGTACAGATACAGTTGAGTCTTCTGTTACCTTTAGCTTAGCCACAGCTGCTAATGTGGAAAACCTGACGCTGACGGGTACAGGTAATATCAATGGTACAGGGAATACTGGCAATAACTTAATTACAGGTAACACTGGCAACAACCAACTCGACGGCGGTACTGGGGTTGATACTTTAGTTGGTGGTGCTGGTAATGATATTTACAACATTGATAGCAGTGATACCGTCACTGAAGCGGCAAATGCGGGTACAGATACGATTCAAGCAGACTTTAGCTTTAATCTGACAACTTTCGCCAATGTAGAAAATTTGACGCTAACGGGTACAGCCAATATCAATGCTACAGGCAGTATTGGCAATAACTTGATTGTCGGTAATAGCGGTAATAACCAACTTGATGGCGGTGATGGCAATGATACCCTCAATGGCGGTGCTGGTGTTGATAGCTTGATTGGCGGTGCTGGTAACGATACTTACATCATTGATAGCAGTGATATCGTCACAGAAGCTGTAAATGCAGGTACAGATACAATTCAAGCAGACTTTAACTTTAATCTGGCAACTGTCGCCAATGTAGAAAACCTGACGCTAACAGGTACAGCCAATATCAATGCTACAGGTTCTGCTGGCGATAATTTAATTGTCGGCAATAGCGGCAATAATCAACTCAGCGGTGGCGACGGTAATGATACCCTTAATGGCGGTGCTGGTGTTGATAGCTTGATTGGTGGTGTAGGTAATGATATTTACATCATTGACACCAGTGATGTGATTACCGAAGCTGTCAACGGGGGCACAGATACAATTCAAGCAGGCTTTAGCTTTAATCTGGCGACTGTCGCCAATGTAGAAAACCTGACGCTGACGGGGACAAGTAATATCAATGCTACAGGTTCTGCTGACAATAACTTAATTACTGGCAATAGCGCCAATAACCGCCTCGATGGTGGTGCAGGGATAGATACTTTAGCTGGCGGTGCAGGTAATGATACTTATGTTGTTGATACAACTACTGATGCGATCCAAGAAAACAGTAATGCTGGGATTGACACAATTGAAGCTTACCTCAGTTTTAATTTAACTGCGATCGCGAATGTTGAAAACCTTACCCTCATCGGTAGCGCTAATTTGAACGCTACAGGTGATGGTGGTAATAACCTGATTGTAGGTAATAGCGGTAATAACCAACTCGACGGTGGCAACGGCAATGATACCCTCAATGGTGGTGCTGGTGTTGATAGCTTGATTGGTGGTGCTGGTAACGATACCTACATCATTGACAGCAGCGATATCGTCACCGAAGCTGTGAATGGGGGCACAGATACGATTCAAGCAGGCTTTAGCTTTAATTTAACAACAGTCGCCAATGTAGAAAACCTGACGCTGACTGGTACAAGTAATCTCAATGGTACAGGCACTGCTGCTAATAACTTGATTGTGGGTAATAGCGGTACTAACCAACTCGATGGTGGTGACGGCAATGATACCCTCAATGGCGGTGCTGGTGTTGATAGCTTGATTGGTGGCATTGGTAATGATACTTACATCATTGATAGCAGTGATATCATCACCGAAGCTGCAACTAGTGACATAGATACAATTCAAGCAAGCTTTAGCTTTAATCTGGCGACTGTCGCCAATGTAGAAAACCTGACGCTGACAGGTACAGCCAACATCAATGGTACAGGCTCTGCTGGCAATAACTTAATTACAGGTAACACTGGCAACAACCAACTCGACGGCGGTGCAGGAATAGACACTTTAGTTGGTGGTGCTGGTAATGATATCTACATCATTGATAGCAGTGATACCGTCACCGAAGCGGTAAATGCGGGCACAGATACAATTCAAGCAGGCTTTAGCTTTAATCTGACAACTGTCGCCAATGTAGAAAATCTGACGCTGACTGGTACAGCCAATATCAATGGTACAGGCACTGCTGCTAATAACTTGATTGTCGGTAATAGCGGTAATAACCAACTTGATGGCGGTGATGGCAATGATACTCTCAATGGCGGTACTGGTGTTGATAGCTTGATTGGTGGTTTAGGCAATGATACTTATATCATTGATAGCAGTGATGTGATTAACGAAGTGGCAAATAGTGGCACAGATACAATTCAAGCAGACTTTAGCTTTAATCTCACAACAGTTACCAATGTAGAAAACCTGACGCTAACAGGTACAGCCAATATTAATGGTACAGGCTCTGCTGGCGATAATTTAATTGTTGGCAATAGCGGCAATAATCAACTCAACGGTGGCGACGGCAATGATACCCTCAATGGCGGTGCTGGTGTTGATAGCTTAACGGGCGGGATTGGTGTTAATACTTACGTATTCCAATTTGGACAATCGTTGATTTCAGCCCCAGACAAAATTAATGGTTTCGCCATCGGTAGCGATCGCATTGATTTATTAAATAATAGTGGTGCAGCCTTAGCAGCACCAACTAATTTCACCCGCGCTACAGACAGCACTGCTGGCACTTTACTAGACTTAGTGAATCAAATATTTACTGATGCAGACGGTGCAACATCTGGTAACCAAGCTTTAGCTGTTAACAGTGCAGCATTAGTACAAGTTACAAGCGGTGCAATATTAGGTACTTATCTCATCGTCAATGACAACACAACTGGATTGCAGACAAATCAAGATTTATTAATTAATCTTACTGGCTATACAGGCACTTTACCCGCTTTAGGAACAGTACCAGTTAGCAATTTCTTCGCCTAATCAATTGTCTCTGTGTTCTCTGTGGCTGTGCGGTTAGATAAATTTCTTTTGAACCGCAGAGAACGCAGAGGCGCAGAGGGGACAAGGGAGATGAGGGAGTGTGGGGAGTGTTCTTCCCCATCTCCCCCCATCTCCCCTATCTCTTCCCAATGCCCCATGCCCAATATTGCTCTACAATTCCTTTGTTGGTTAAAAAAGTTTTGCTCAATTTATGACGAATCAAGCTCCTATCCCAGTGATTGTCAACGGTGCTGCTGGTAAAATGGGTCGCGAAGTGGTAAAAGCTGTAGCGCAAGCACCTGACTTAAACCTAGTGGGTGCAATTGATAGCAGTCCCGAACATCAAGATAAAGATGCTGGCGAGTTGGCTGGTTTAAGCGAACCTTTAGAAGTGCCAATTACCAATCAATTAGAGCCAATGCTGGGATATGTAGCTGGGGAAAGACAAGGGCCACCAGGGGTGATAGTAGACTTTACCCATCCTGATTCAGTTTATGACAATGTTCGCAGTGCGATCGCTTACGGTATTCGTCCTGTGGTGGGGACTACTGGCTTAAGTCCAGAACAAATTCAGGATTTGGCAGACTTTGCTGATAAAGCTAGTACAGGCTGCTTGATTATTCCTAACTTCTCCATTGGTATGGTACTGCTACAACAAGCCGCGATCGCCGCCTCCCAATATTTTGAGCATGTAGAAATTATCGAACTGCATCATAATCAAAAAGCTGATGCGCCCAGTGGGACAGCAATTCAAACCGCACAATTACTAGGAGAGATTGGTAAAACTTTCAACCCTGCTGTTGTCGAAGAAACAGAAAAAATCGCTGGCGCTAGGGGTAGTTTAGCAGACGGAGGCATTCGGATTCATAGCGTCCGCTTGCCGGGATTGATTGCCCATCAGGAAGTAATTTTTGGCGCAGCTGGTCAAATTTATACTTTAAGACATGATACGAGCGATCGCGCCTGTTATATGCCAGGAGTACTACTAGCCATTCGCAAAGTCTTACAGCTAAAGTCATTAGTATATGGATTAGAAAAGTTACTTTAAACTTCAAGGTCAATGGTCAATGGTCAGTGGTCAATAGTCTTTTGTCTCCCTCATGCCCAATGCCCAATGCCCCATGCCCCATGCCCCATGCCCCATGCCCCATTAATCAACCAAAATGCTTGTCCCACTGACTCGACAGAAATTTGAACAAGTTATCCCCTTGATTGCCAGTGGTCCCCAGTATAAGTACTACTGGGGCAAGTTTTCTAACTTCATACAGCGGCTATTAATTTCTGTAGTTGCTGTAGTTGTGGTTTTGCTGGTCAAAGTCTTATTCAAGTTTGAGTTTGATCTAATAGTATTTATCCTAGGGATCATTGGCGCATTTTTCTGGCTGTGGTATCCCGTTTTTCAGGCCAGTATACGCAATGCCAAATGTCGCCGTTACAAGTACTGCGGCTTTTTCCGAGGTCGAATACTAGATTGGTGGATTACAGATCGGTTGATGGGTAAGCAAGAAACTGTTAATAGTAAAGGGGAGTTGGTAATTGTCGAAAACCGAGAAAAGCGGATTAACTTAGAAGTAGGCGATGATACAGGATTTAGCATTGAGTTTGAAGCACCACTGCGACCTGCTTACAAAGTTATTACTCGTGGACTAATTGCCGAAATGATAGTCATGTCCAATAGCCGAGATTTGGGCAGGATTGAAGAATTCAGCGATGTCTATATTCCCAATCGTGACTTATGGGTAAGCGATTACCCTTATGTGCGACAGGATTTTTTTGGTGAAGTCAGTCGTCGCTTGCGTGAAGACCCAGAAGATAGACCCCGTCGCCGTCGTCGCCCACGGCAAGATAGGGACGAAGACGATGATGCATAGTGAACTACCCACACTGACTTGGAGTGCCAAGTACAGTGTTGGCTTCTGTACTCACGGGGGAGTGCCGCAACTTGGACTTTCGCCCTAGTTTTGGTCTTACCTCCCCTCCTACAGCAGAGACGGATGAACCTTCCGCCTTTAGCATTCTGATACCTTCTGCTCTAATATTGATCGCTGCGTTTCCATCCCTATCATGATGAGTACCACAGTGAAGGCAAGTCCACTCCCTCACATCTAATGGCATTTCGTTCACTTGATAGAAACAGTTAGAGCAAAGTTTGGAACTAGGAAACCACCTATCAATCTCAACTAATTTCCCACCATTGCGTTCTAGTTTGTAGGCTAAAAAATTAGTGAATGTTCCCCATCCACAATCAGATATTGCTTTCGCCAATTTGTGATTCCGAACCATGCCCAAGACATGAAGATTCTCTACTATGACAGCTTGACTATCGCTGACCAACTTATAACTAAGTTTATGTAGGAAATCTTGCCGCGAATTGCTAACTCGTTCGTACACTTTGGCAACAACTTTTCTATATCTATTTCTTGAATTACTCCCCTTTTGCTTACGGGCTAATTTTTTCTGCTTGCGCTTGAGGTTTTTTTCATGCTTGGCAATGTGTCTAGGATTGTCGTATTTAGAAACCCTCTCGCCGTCAGTGACAACAGCAAAATGCTTCAGTCCTAAATCAATACCGTAAATCTTTCCTTCTGCACCAACAGGGGCTTCCCCTTCAAGTTCAGTCAGAATAGATGCAAAATACTTGCCTGATGGAGTTTTGCTCACAGTAACAGTTTTAATTTTCCCCTCAACTAGTCTATGTATTTTGGCTTTGACTGTTCCGATATTGCCTGGAAGTTTGACGTTGCCATCTACAATTTTGACGTTTTGAGGATACTGAATAGACTGCTTACCATGCTTGGATTTGAATTTAGGGAAAAGGGCGCGTTTATCAAAAAAGTTTTTATAGGCTGTAGTTAGATTGAGTGTTGTAGCCTGCAAAACTTGACTATAACAATCAGCTAACCATGCAGTATTTTCTGCTTTTTTGAGTTCGGGAAGCAAAGCATTGAGTGCTGAACGTCCAAGCCCTTTACCCGTTTCTTTGTAAACTTCAATAGACTTATTTAGCGCGTAATTCCACCACCAACGGGCAGACCCAAACGTTTGAGCTAATAGTATCTGTTGTTCTTTAGATGGGTATAAACGGACTTGTACAGCCTTGTGTAGCACTCAAATCACCTGATTCATATATCTATCTTACCACGATATATATTTTTTGCTAAGAGTGCTATACATAATATTAGAAAAACCTCAAATGTTCTCTGCCCTTACTCGCGAAGCCAAGGATTGCTTGAGAACGATTTCGGTTTTTCCCACCTTATATCCCGCCACTAATTCGGAGTACCGAATGAGCGTGGGGGACGAGGGCGCGATTAAGTTAACTAACTCTCTTTTGATCTCGCCCATAGGCTTGCCAAGCTAAGTCTACCAACCCATCAACGATCGCAGCTGCGACAATTGCATTTCCTTTGCGGCTGTCAGTTGTAATGTATGGTACTAAGGATTCTTGCAAGCGTTCTTTAGCAATATCTACATCCACAAATCCCACTGGGGTAGCAATTACCAAAGCAGGTCGAATTTCCTCCGCCTCAATTAATTCAACAAGTGTGGTGAGTGCTGTTTGCGCCTGACCAATCACAAAAATGCCTTCTGGATAACGCTGCGCTAGAGTTTCTATTCCCCAAGCTACACGGGTTTTTTCTTTTTGCGGACGTGTTGGGGTTTCCAGGGCGCAATATACCGGATTAGCAAAGGTATTTTGAATATCATAGCTAATCCCTACTTGTACTAAGGGCACATCTACCACAATACTGCTATGTGCAGCTAGGGCTGCTGCTCCCGCTTGCAAGGCGTTCTCAGAAAAGCGAATTAAAGACTTATACTCAAAATCGGCAGTGGCGTAAATTACCCGCCTGACAATTTCATATTCCGCTGGCGAAAATACATGATCGCCAATTTCACTATCAATGATTGCTAAACTTTGAGCATCAGTTACGTGCCATTCCATTACAATTTAGATCTATCAATTTCAGCTTTCAGCTTACCAGCTTCAACTCATTCTTCCTACTCTGGCTGAAGAAAATAATTATTCACAGTTGATAAAATCTCTGCTTTGTGGGTAGCTTTTTTAATCAGTATTTTATGGTTACATACTAAAAAATGCAGCTATTGCCCTAAATACACTAGATATATTGGGCACTTAATCATTACTGAATAAGTCAAATAATCTAAGTTGCTGAGTCTGCTTTAGACAATCTCAAGTCGGTAGTGATGCACAGGGAAGGCATAACTACCAGTTAATCAATTCTCTAGTAGGCATAAATGCTTGTAGACTATATGACTAGTAGATTCCATCACCAAAGCCTGCGCGTGTGGGTAGCTAACGCATTATTCAAACCTATGAAACTAATTTTGAAATTAATTTCTGTTTTTCAAGGTTGGCGACGTAGACACGCGTCCACTTTTAGTCAAACATTGCACAAGCGTTTTTTCCCGATACTAGTCTTGATATCGTGTATGACGATATTACTGGTAGATAACTTCACAGCGGCGATCGCTCAGATTCCCCCACTACCCCGCGAAGAAATTCGCGGAGTTTGGATGACTAACAACGATATTGATATCCTTAAGGAACGAGCCAAAGTTACCGAAGCAGTCAGCAAACTGCGAAGGCTCAATTTCAACACTATCTATCCTGTAGTGTGGAATTCTGGCTATGTCATGTATCCTAGCGCCGTAGCCAAGCGTACAGGTATCCAACCATTCGTCTTGCTCGGCGCAGACGGACATGATATTCTTGCAGACTTAATCAACCAAGCCCATCGTCAGGGACTACTCGTGATTCCTTGGTTTGAATTTGGCTTCATGGCTCCCCCAACATCAGAATTGGTAATGGAGCATCCCAACTGGTTTACACAAAAGCAAAATGGTAGCCAAACTTCGATTAGTGCTGCGGGTGAGGTGATGTGGCTGAATCCTTTCCATCCAGAAGTCCAACAGTTTATCACTAGTCTGGTGCTGGAAAACATCACCCAATACGATGTTGATGGCATTCAGTTTGACGATCACATGAGTTTGCCAGTTGAATTTGGCTACGATAAATACACAGTTGCATTGTACACTCAAGAAACAAAGAAAACTCCTCCCAGCAGTCCTGAAGATCCAGCATGGGTGCGCTGGCGAGCCGAGAAAATCACAGCATTCATGGTAAAACTAAACCAAGCTGTCAAAGCCCAAAAACCTCGGTTGATTTTCTCCGTTTCTCCCAATTACTACGACTTTGCTTACAAATTTCAACTACAAGATTGGCTCAACTGGATACGGCTGAATATTGTCGATGAACTAATTGTGCAAATTTATCGTCCCAATCTCCAAAGTTTTGTAGCTAATCTTTCCCGTCAAGAAATTCAAGAAGCGCAGAAATCGATTCCCACTGGCGTGGGAATTATGGCAGGATTGCGAAATAATCCAGTACCAATGCAGCAAATTCAATCCCAGGTTCGGGCTGCTCAAGAACGGGGTTTAGGCGTAGCCTTTTTCTATTATGAAAGCCTTTGGGAAGATTCAAAAGAAACATCTGCACAAAGACAAGCAGCATTGCAAGCCCTCTTCCGCTCTCCGGCACTGCGTGCTAGAGTCGAATAATTTGTTAGGGCAGTCAAGATTCCAAAGGTAATTTTGACTTTGGACTCTTGAGTGCCTTGATAATTAGCTGTGCAACTTAGCTTTTCAACCTCGTTCTAGCATTAAATTTGTGTCCCAGGTATACAATCCAACTTTTTCCGGAACTCTAGAGAATCGCCCTGTACGATAACCTCGCGATAACTCATTCAGCACCTTACTTTTGATTTCTCTAAGTTCATCAGCATCTAGTTCTCCATAAAGTCCAGCAATCACTTCCGCAACTGTAAAAATTTTGCCCGAATTTTGCCTTAACAGAGAGGTGATGGCATCAATCAGAAATTGACCCTCAAATGCTCTGAGCATCGGGACTATTTTTGTCCTCGGAAGGATCAGCGGTTTCTTCTTCTTCTGTCCCAGTGTCTTGGTAGAAGCATTGCTATTATTTGCATTGAGCAACCTTAAATCCAATGTATAACAACCAGGTTCATCGGGAATCGCAGACCAACTACTGCCTTTACCCTGGGTGAGTGAAGATTGGACTCTACCTTTAACTACTTTGAAGATATTTGGTTCTAAATCTCCATATAGCGATCGCACAATGAAATCTATATGACATACCGTACCACTATATGCTTGCAACACCCTTTTGATCGCTTCTATCCGATTGATACAGTCTCTATACTCAGGTAACATCGGATAGTCATGTCCTTTGATTGATTGATCTCTAGAATCAGGGGAGGACTCACTAGCTCCATTGGTACTTGCAGATTCGGACTCGTTGTTATCTGTAATAACGGATGATATATTCTGTGGCGGCAAATTTTCCGACTCTTGCAGTTGGGAGTCAGTAGATGCTAGCAAATCGGTTTCGGAATCAGAAATGTCATCCAGCGATAATTTCTCTTGTGCATGAAGAGTGGGTGTTTCATCAGTCACATGAGATTTGGTAATCTGTTTAGTGGTATCTGATGTTGACCAGTTAGACAACAAGGCTTCTACATGATTGAGACGCGATCGCGCTTCTGTATATAAGCGTTCGTACTCTTCTACAATGCGAGCATAGTAGTCTCTTAATTCCAACAGTGGAGAGAGGTAAGTGTCAGGAGGAGGTTCTAATTGTCCCTTAACAGTCATAAGGCATTAATCAATCCAAATCAGATTTACTTTTGTAAGTCATCGGTCTTGGTTTAGCTTTAGCCGCTGGTTGCTGCGGTTTTTTTGGCGCTTGGGGAGGACGACATTGCTCACAATATAACGGTCGCGGTCCAAAAGTCTCGCGTTTTGTACTCTCATTACACTGCTTGCAGATAAAGTGAAAAACACGAGTGTGGATCTCTCTTTTATGTGCCCTAACCGTATACTCTCTAACGTCTATTAACTTACTAGCCATAATAACGAGTTGTGAATTTGTGTCCTATCAATATAGCTATTCAAGCAAATGAAATAGCATCAGTGTGTATCAAGTTGCCGATTTTCAGCAATTTTACTCCTCAAGCTATAGACTCTGTGATGACCGCAATCCTATTGAGGTTCTAAATAAAAATTATCTATCACCGTCAAAAGCTGTCTCAAAAGTCATTCTCGATACACCAAGCTAGTGAAGATTCCTCTAAATCGCCCTCGAAAAGGGAGACTTAAAGCTGCACTTCTCCCCTTTCACCGTTGGCTGGGGAGTAAGAACAAAATCTCTAATATTTCAAGATACAACCTCTCTGAAGAATTTTGCCTCTAAATTAAGTCATACTTTATCAAGAAAGTCAGGGAACAGCTATCTACTCCCAATGAAAAAATTTTCATCACCATGCATCAACGACAAGGGGGATGAGGGGGATGAGGGGGACAAGGAGACACGGGGACGCAGAGAATGACAACAGTAGGGGCGGGTTCACAAATATCAACGCTTATCAATGATGATCTGAATAAACCCGCCCCTACTGCAACTGACAACTGACCATTGACCATTGACCATTAATTTTGAAGCTGTGTTGCAAATATTAAAGAAGCTGAGGCTGATATAAGAGAATAGAGTTTGTTCAGAATTTGAGCAATATTGTTACCAGAACGCAGAATTCCCCACCCTCAACCCATAGGTAGGATGGGGTAGCGATCGCTGATAACGACAAAATAGAGGACAGAAAGGAATTCTTACACATCAATCCGGAGGGACTGAATCAAGAAGATCCAAGTTGATTTTTCTCCATAAATTTAAACTGCATAGCAGAGAACAGAGAACTGACTTTAAAACAAAAATTATACTTTTTCCTGCTGTCCCCTACTTGGTTAGTGAATCTCGACTTCGCGGTAGTTGAGCGGAGTCGAAACTCGATTTGGGCGAAGTCTAACCACTGTCCTCTGCTTTTCTTCAGTAACCTAAACTAAGTAAATACTTGGAATATGGATGTACTAAAGCGTCGCATTGGCCTTGAACAAGAGTTTTTCCTAGTAGATGAAGCGGGCGATCTCAGTCATCGTGGCGATGAGTTTTTGCAGGGTTGTCATTTGATGGCAGAAGCTGAAGGTTTAAACCCGCAATACTTTGTGCCAGAGTTCGTCAAAAGTATAATTGAAATTAATACGCCGCCAGCATACTCAGGTACAGAACTAGCAACAGAGTATCTCAAAAATCTCAACCTGGCACTAGCTGTAGCACGACAGATGGGTTTACGGCTGTATCCTCTGTCGAGCTACCCTTTGCATATTATGCCCGTCATGCGTGACCACCCCAATTACCATATTCAAGCGCGCACTGTCGGTTACGATCGCTTTTTGCACGCCGGAAAATGTACAGGTACACACCTGCATTTGGAAGTACCACCTGGGGTGATTGATCCTCTGGTGGCAGTATCCTACAACTCTACAGCCAAAGAGCGAGAGGAACTACTAAACATCTACAATTTGGCTACAGCTTTCGACTCAGCGCTGATTTCTTTGGGGCGGGCTTGTCCCTTTTATGAAGGTGAGGCGATTGGGCTAGCCGCACACACAATTCGTTATCGGGGTAGCGAAATCTTCGGTTGGGAGGGGGTTTATACAGGTTTGCAGCCCGTCGGTGGACTTATGCCTTATGCCGAGACTGTAGAAAGTTTAGTAGAGCAGCAATTTGCCCGTTATTATGCTTGGTTGCAAGCCTTAGATCAAGCCGGAATCGATCGCCACCTGTTCTTAGAAGCCGGAGGAAGCTTACTCAAATCCGCTTGGAATCCGATCCGACTCAACAAACTGGGAACTGTAGAAATTAGATGTATTGACAGCAATTATCCATCGGTAATTATTGCCATCATCGCCCTACTAGAAAAAGCTGCCCACCGCGTTAGAAGTGAGCAGTTGAAAGTCAGATCAGCCAAGGAAGTACATACTTTTGAACTGGATGAAAATTACCTTTGGGTACCAGATTTTGACTATTTAAATGGTGAACTACTATATGCGGCGGCGACAGAGGGAGTTAAAAACCCCAAAGTCAAGGCTTACGTCGATTCGATTTTGCAATTTGCGATCGCAGATGGTGGCGAAGGTGCCAAGTATTTAACAAAACTCAGAGTTCAATTAGATAAATATCAAACTATCGAAGCCGATATTCTGCAAGAGTTTACCCCTGCTACCGCCAAACTTACTCGCGATGAAGGTCTGCGTTTGGTGAGAGAATGTTGTGACAAGTTAGAAGCACAGGTTTCATGGTTAGATACTGAGCATCCTTTAGCCGCCTTGGATGAAGAGCTAGCAGTTTTGTGAACCGTTAAAAAAGCGATCGCATCTCAACTACAATCCAGATGCGATCGCTACCTTAGCCAAAGCTGAATTAACCGATATTAACCTTGACAGATTTTTGCTTATCTGACACTGATTTTGGTAAAGTTAACCGGAGAATGCCATCTTTATATTCCGCTTCTACCTTGTCATTTTCAACTTCGGTAGGTAATGGAATCACCCTTTGAAATCTACCATAGCGGAACTCAGAGCGGGCTATACCTTTTTCTTCGGTCTTAGTTTCCGATTTCCGCTCACCGCTAATAGAAACTGCGTCATGGGTGACTTCTACATTGATATCTTTAGCTGACAAACCTGGTACTTCTAGCTTTAGATGAATTGCGTCTTCAGTTTCTTCCATTTCCGCCGCTGGAACGAAGCCAAATCCAATACCTTCACCACCATTAGTTGTCGGCATTAATCTATCAAATAGGCGATTCATTTGCCGCTGTAAAGTGTCAATATCACGGAATGGTTCTAACCGTTCGATATCCCGGAATGGGTCCCAACGAATAAGTGCCATACTATCACCTCATCAGAAGCAATCTTTAGTTTTAAATAGCTTAATCTCAAGCTTCCTAATTAATAGATTAGACCAATATCAGAGCCTTGTGAGTTCGGTTTTATTGCCAAGACATATAGCAATACCCGTACCAGGTTTTCACTGTTGACTGTTGACTGTTGACTGTTGAGCGTTGTACGGGCGGGTTCACAGATATCCTCGTGGATCAACAATGATCTAAATAAACCCGCCCCTACAGACTGTTGACTGTTGACAATTATCTTCTCTGCAATCGCATAAAAACCGCACCAATAATTAATCCTCCCGCTTGTGTCCAGTAGGCGATGCTAAACTGATTAACGCCCCAAGGGGGAATATTTAAATTGCCAATGCCATAAAACAACTGTTGGATAAACCACCAAAATAAATACATAAAAGCTGGGACTTTGACAGGAATATATACAATTATTAAGGGAAGAATACTATCAATTTTGGCTTGAGGAAACTTCATAATATACGCCCCTAAAATAGATGCGATCGCACCATTGGCACCAATCAATGGGACTGACAAACTTGGTTCGGCAACAATTTGTACTAATGCTGTCCAAATACCACTTAATAAATAAAATCCTAAATAGCGTCCATGACCCAGAATATTTTCTAAAGTTTTGCCAAAAACCCATAAAAATAGGAGATTTCCTAATATTTGGCTAAAACTACCATGTAGAAACATGCTTACAGGCAAAGCAATCACCCGCCAGCAGAAAACCACCCAAGCTGCTGGGTTAGCGATCGCATTTGTAATTGCGCCAGTAATCTGGACGGGAATCACACCCCAACTATAAATAAATTCACCTAATTTATTACCTAATTCTAGTTGGATTTCCCATAAAAATATGACAATATTAATACCAATCAACCAGTAATTAATAATCGGCCGATGCCGAATGCGAATGTTATCACTAATAGGAATCATTTGTCATTGGTCATTGGTCATTTGTCATTGGTCATTGGTCATTTGTCTTTGTCTCCCTTGTCCTCCTTGTCCTCCTTGTCCTCCTTGTCCCCCTCATCCCCTAATCCCCTCTGAATCCGGGTAGCCTGTGTCAAGATTGAAATCAGATATTATCGCACTCAATTAGGCAAACCAGATGCTGGGAAACACACTTGTTGGCAGATACCAAATTATTAGTCATTTGGGAGGTGGTGGATTTGGTGAAACTTTTGTGGCTTGTGATACTCAATTACCAGGAACTCCTCAATGTGTTGTGAAAAAACTCAAGCCTCAGGCTAATGATCCAGTAACTTTAGAGACTGCTAGACGTTTATTTGATACAGAGGCTCAGGTTCTGTATAAATTAGGAACTCATGATCGCATTCCCCAACTTTTAGCATACTTTGAGGAAAACGCAGAATTCTATCTGGTACAGGAATTTATCGAAGGCCATGACTTGAGTCAGGAATTAGTAACTGGGAAAACTCACAGTCAAGATGAGGTAATTTCTTTTTTGACGGAAATTTTACAAATCTTAGAGTTTGTTCATCAACAAAAGGTGATTCACCGCGATATCAATCCGCGTAATTTACTCAGACGAAAGCAAGACGGTAAGTTAGTTTTAATTGACTTTGGTGCTGTTAAACAAATTACTACCCAAGTGGTTACTCCCCAAGCTCAAACTAAAGCTACTGTTGCTATCGGTACTCCGGGATATCTTCCGGGTGAACAAGCACAAGGTAATCCTAAATTTAGCAGTGATATCTATGCAGTGGGGATAATTGCGATTCAAGCTTTGACTGGATTACCGCCGGAACAATTAGAAAAAGATGCTGATAGTAATGAAATTATCTGGCAGAACCATGCCAAAGTTTCGCCGGAATTTGCGCAAATTTTAAACAAAATGGTATGTTATGATTTTCGGCAACGCTACAATTCGGCAACAGACGCATTACAGGCAATAAAAGAGTTAACAAAACCTGCTCTTAAAACAATAGCGTTAATTCCCGCGTTAGCATTGCCAAATTTAAAAACCTATCAATATAAAAAAGATCTAATTCCCAAGATTTTAGCAGGGATATTAATCCTGGGTGTCAGTGGTGCGGCGGCTATATTTATTATAGATGGCATTCATACTAAGAATGCTACAGAATTATATAAACAAGGCAATACGTTATATGATTTACAACGCTATCAAGACGCACTTGCTATCTACAATCAAGCAGTTAATATTAGACCAGATTATGCTCAAGGATGGTATGGTCGGGGTAATACTCTCTCCGCTTTAAAACAATATAAAGAATCACTGACAGCATATGACACAGCAATTCAACTTCAGCCAGATTACGTGGACGCTTGGACTAGTAGAGGTTTTGTTTTAGAAAAATTACAGCGCTACCAAGAAGCGATCGCCTCTTTTGATAAAGCTCTACAATTAGAAAATAACTCTCCCGAAATTTGGAATGCTAAAGGTGATGCTTTTAGTAATTTAAAGCAATACGAAAATGCCATCAAAGCTTACGACCAAGCGATTGAGTTGAAAAAAGATTATTACACAGCATGGTATAATAAAGGATTAGCACTACATAATTTAAAACGTTACGAAGATGCAATTACAGCATACGATAAAGCTATAGAAATTAAACCAGATTATGAAGCTTTGTGGTATAATCGCGGTAATTCTCTTGTAAATTTAAACCGCTATGAAGATGCATTTAGAGACTATGATAAAGCGGTACAATATAAACCCGATTATTACCAAGCTTGGTTATCTAGAAGTAATGTGCTGATGACTCTACGACGTTATCCCGAAGCAATTGCATCTTTTGATCAAGTAATTAAATACAATACCGATAACTACCAAGCGTGGTATAGCCGAGGCTGGGCGCTACATCAAAGTCAACGTTATCCTGAAGCAATTGAATCTTATAATAAAGCGATCGCATTAAAGCGTAACGATTATCAAGTGTGGTATAACCTGGGGAATGCGCAATACAATTTACAGAAATACGCAGAAGCGATCGCATCTTATAATCGAGCAGTGCGTTACCAGCCGAACCATGCCGAAAGTTGGTATAGTAGGGGCAATGCTCTGTTGAATTTAAAACGCTATCAAGAAGCGATCGCATCCTATACCCAAGCGATCAAATACAAGCCTGACTATCAACAAGCAATTGCAGCCAAAAAGCAAGCCGAGAATCAACTGCAAATTCAAAAACCACAGCCTGTAGTTGTCCCAACCATCCAAATTCCTAAGTCCTTATTTCCCAACCAGACACCACGTTAGATATTTTGTAGAGACATTAGATGTAATCCCAATTATCTCAAATTCGGCAACAAATTCAAACATTAAAACCTAAATTATGTGCAACTTTCTTAATTACAAATAGCCAAAACTACATTTAATACCAATTTGAACAAACAATGCAACTGTATGGGCGGGAAAATCCCGCCCTCCATAGCCGATTTAGCTATCTTAAAGATTTTTGGCATCAGTATTAATAGTAACGGCTATTTGAGTTAGATTTTTTCGGCACAGAATTGATTTTTGTAGCTACTTTATTAGGTTGCGATCGCAGGCGTTGCTTTTGGGTATACTCATTTAATTTGATTTGAGCTTGTGCATACACAGGCGTATTTTTCGGAACCTTTTGCAGAAATTTCACAGCATCATCAAATTTGCCAGCAGAGGCTTGATTATAAGCTTTTTGTAAAAAATAAGTAGCTCTAACTTTCTGCTTTTGATCGTACTCAGCCAATTTTTGTTGCACCATAGCGCCAGCAGAACTTTCCAAGGGAATTTGACGGAGATACTCGATAGCAGTGGAAAACTCTTTTTTATTGGCACTTTCGTAAGCTTTGGCTAATAAATCTTGTGTTTGGGCTTCCAGATGAGTGCGTGCTTGTGCAACTAGTTTATCCGTTTTAGATTGCCAATATAAAATATCCGGAACATTAGAAGCAATCCGCAGTACATCTGACCATCTACCAGCAACCGCAGCTGCTTCCACAAATTGATATTGTTCAGCAGCAACTTGCCATTGCTGTTGCCATTCTTCAGATGTGGCTTGAGCTTCTGGATAAATTTTACTGTCTTTTGGAATCGATTTGACGAGAGCGATCGCTTCTTTTAAATCTCCTGCTTGATATTCTTCCGTTGCTTGATATAAAGTTTCTTTTTCTGAATAGACTGGAGAATTAGTAAATACAGAATACATTCCCAATCCTAGCAAAACCGAATTAGCCGCTATCCCTACTTTCATTCCTGTTAGTAGGGGAGCCGATTTTGTCGATGTATAACTTTCAGGTAAACGGCTAACTTTGACTGCTGGCTCTAGGGACGATTGATCCTGTCCTTCGATGGCTGGTAGGTGTGTTTCCCATAGCATTTCCTGGAGTATATGCAATACCTCAGTCGCAGATTGAAAGCGCTCTTCGTAATCGAAGCGAATCATTTGGCTGAGAATAGCAGCTAAATAATCATTAACTGCGATGTGTGGAGAATGCCAAATAATCTCATTTGTATAAGGATCTAATTTAAATTGTAGTGGTGATAAACCTGTTAAAGCTTGAATAGCAATTATACCCAAAGAATAAATATCACTGTTGGGCTGTGTTTGACCAATGAATTGCTCTGGCGGAATATATCCCAATGAGGTAACAGGAACTGAATGGATCGGTAATTCTGAATCCTCGCCAAAATCTACTGGCTGGATTGAGCCAAAGTCAATTAGCACTAACCTGTCATCAAAAGCGCGCCTAATCAAATTTTCCGGTTTGATGTCGCAATGGATCACCCCTTGAGAGTGAACAAATTCGAGAATTCCCAAGACATCTTCCAGAAATTCAATAACTTGGCTTTCACTCCAAATCTCTCCACACTGTTTATGAATAGGTAATTCCTCGGTCAGTGGATGTCCTTCGATAAACTCTTGCACTAAGTAGAATCGCTCATTTTCTTCAAAACAGGCGATGAGTTGCGGAATTTGGTCGTGTCGTCCCAGACGCTTGAGGGTTTCGGTTTCCGTGAGAAAACGTAGTCTTAAGTCATCTAAATAACTGGGGTGCAAATTGCTAACTTTCAGTTGTTTAACAACACATTTGGGATTTTCTGGGTATTCTATATCTACAGCAATGTATGTTTGTCCAAATACCCCTGCACCTAGGCTTTGGACGATTTGGTAACGCGCTTGTAGTACTTTACCGATCATGGGGTGGGTCATGAGCTGGTTACTGAGTAAGTCCTGATATAGATTTTCTGACTTTCTCTCCCTGTTTCCGGAATACCTGCTAATTAATTCTACGGAGGGATGATCTCAGGAATGACAACTTTACTTCTTTAAGTAATATATACTAAAAAAATTAGTATACTAAGCTTTTTATTGTGCTTAAGTGCAGGACGCTCCGCGTTCAGCGTAAAGCCTACGGCATAGCTTCTCTACAAGAGGCTATGCTGTTAGCGTACCCCTACTATTCAGCAAGATCCTCGCAGTGTCTCGCTTTGGGAGAAGAGAAGGCTTTAGGCGTGTCAAAAGTCAATTGTCACTTGTTTGTGTCGCAGTGTTAAGATTTGATAAACTTGGTATCAATCTGTACTGATCGGCTTTGCTGGTTTATCAGTTTGATCTTTTCCAATATCACCATTTCTATCTCCTCTATCGGGGTTCCAAGCACTCGCACCTGCGCCAAAGCTTCCAGTAGCTAACCATTCGGCTTTGAGGATAGACCACCAATCGGCTGTTAATCCTTCCATGATGTAATCGTATGGTAGCCAGCCATAGCCACCTTGACCCCAACGAGTTCCCCAAGAGTTACGAATTAACAAGGCTCCCTTTGATGGTAAACCATTTTCATTTTCGATCATCTTGCGATCGTGATAACCAACTGCTACTACAGTGTGACCACCAATCACTTTGCTGCGTTTGTTGGGTAAAGGAATATGTCCTTTGAGGACATTTGCTTCATCGTAGACAGAATTGTAGAGGGTGAATCCAAATATACAGGGAATTTCTGATGCTAGTAATACTTTCACTTGACATAGGAGGGTGTAGCGCGAAATTTGTCCGTAATCTAGACGAAAATATTTGATTGTTTTGTAGTTCTCAGCAAAGGAATAGCAAAAAGCTGTTGGTTCTTCGTCAAACTTTTCTTCGTTATAAGGCCAATGTTCTTCGGGACAAACTCCAAAAGCCACCATCGCTTTAATTGTATCCCTGACAGAAGCTCCGGAATCTCCTTCTCTTTGCATTAAGTTGCGGGTAACTCGGTAGAGAAATAGCGCAGAAGAATCTGTATAACTTTCAGAACTTTTTTTCTGACCATATTCCATTAAAGCAACTCCAGCATGGGCTGTGCAAGAGTTCAATGTTCCTTGATCTTCAATTGGAGAACACCAATAGGTTAAATCTACAAATTCTGGTAAGGACAAAAATATACTTTTTTTACTATTGTCTTCACTGTTGTCTTGTTTTTCTAAAGCTTTAATCTGCTGGCGAATATTACTACTGAGAGGAAACTGTAAAATATTCTTTTGTTGCAGCGATGTTTGCTCATTGTTTGATGAAGTCTGCTCTCTGTAGGTTGTCCATGATGATATCGATGCCATATCAGTAATTTCAAACAGAGGTTTTTTAATAAGTTTGTGAATCGGATTTCCTAGTTCTTTGTTTGTTACTGTTAGCTTCTGTTCTTCTACTGCTTTTAACAAATATTCTTGGTTTATTTGAGTTTGATTTGCAGTGTTGGGATCTGATCTCTTTGTATTAAATTTTTCTAGTGCTGTTAAAATCAAGTCTTTTAAATTCAATTCCATCATCAGGCTATAATTTCTAGCTATACCCAAATTATATTCTTCTATTGTCTCGCGAATTAGACCTTTCATACCTGGGTAATTATTTGGTTTTGTTTGTTTTAAATTCAAAACTTTTTTAAAACCTTGCTCTACAGCTTCATGGAGGTTACTGTATTGTCCCAATGGCATCAATATCTGGGCTAAACTTTCAATAATTAATTCCAATAATTCATCAGGAATTGAATTATCTCTCAGAGCATCTATCAGTTGTTCTAGCGATATTTTATCTTCTTTTTTATCTAAGAGATGCGATTCTTTTTTATTGGTATAATTGTCAAGTTCTCTTTTGAACAATTCAACTAACACTTTAGGAATTGGTGGTGATATTGAATTTTCGTTTTTTTCAAAAATTTTTGATGGAATATCGGGCGGATAAGCCATATAAAGTAATCCCATCATTCTTTCAAAATCTTTAAGATATGTGAATAATTTTTCAGTTATTTTTGGCAGAAATTCTACTAGCTCGCCATAGCCTTTTTCATTCGACTTCTTATATTCTTGATATAAGTCTCGAAGAGGATCGATAATTTTTTTCTTTAATCCTTCTGGATTATCTGTGATATCTATGAAGTCTCTCAATTCATTTTTTTGAAAATCTTTAGCAATTAAATTATCTTGAAATTTCTTAATAAGATTAATGATAAAATCGCTATCTTGAGAAATTTTATTAACTGCTTCGTTCAGTTTTTCTAAGGGTTGAACTATATTAGCTTTCAACTGATTAACTGCTTCTTGCACATCTTCAGTTTGCTGTTTTTGCCTGTGTCGTGGCTTCTGTTTCTCTGGGGTTTTCACATAACAGGTATAAAGCTTAGAAAACAATGTATTCACTTCCCTTAAATTTACTATTAGAGGAAGTAAATAAACAGTTAACAATCCTTGACATATAACATTCAATTCTTCTTTCTCTGGAAAGGAATTTTGCTGTTCTTTATCTTTATATTCATCTAGTTCCAATTCATATTTTTCAGAATTTATTTGCATTAACTTCATAAATGGCTCTAGATCTCGATCTAGGTCTACACCATGAGCTAATAGGGTTAACGCTTTCATATCATCCGTATCGACGAAACCATCTACATGTAAATATCTTTGAGTTTTTAATATTTTTTCGACTGTTTCTTTTGTCTCTTTATCAAATGTAGTATTAGTTATGGCAGGTTGATATTTAATTTTAAATTGCTTCCATGTGGAAATAATACGTTGCAAGTAATTTTTAATCAGTAAAACTTCTGAATCAGCCATTCCTAGTTCAATAACACTATGAAGTTCTACTGGTACGAAACGAAGATTCCCTAAAATTTTTGCTTCTAGGTCATCTTGTAGTGAAGTTAGCTGATTCTTTTGTTGAGGCTGACTATCAATAAAATCTCCTAAAATTTCATAAATTTTTTGTGCTAGATCCTCAATGGAAGCAGTAGCACCTTGGCTTTGGACTTTGTTCGCTAAATTTTGAATTTCATCCCCACTTAATGAATAGTCTTTGATATCTGGATAATCGGGAATCCAACCTGCGCCTTTCTTTTTCATTTTAGTTCTCCTGAGATTAATTGCATAAGTTTGGTGAAACACTGGGATGAGTTTGCAGGTAATCGCGGATTTGTTTGCATCCTTGTTGACGCAATCCCTGCAAACTTAAATTAGATACATTCCATAGCAATACAATTCCGTCTTTACCGGCAGAAATTAACGATTTACCATCTTCACTGAAACTGACGCGATTGACATCCGATTGATGTCCAATCAATGTCATAATTAAACTCCCATCACGTCGCCAAAGTTTGATAGTGCGATCGCTACTGGCGGTAGCTATAATTTCTCCATTGGGGCTAATACTTGCATCCAACACCGTCGCTGTATGTCCTTTGAGTGTGGCGATCGCTTTTCCCTCTAAAGTCCACAGTTTCGCGGTGCGATCGCTACTAGCAGTAACAATTGTTTTTCCATCTTGACTAAAATTAACATTCCAAATTGTGCCGTCGTGTTTAATGGCAGATTTGATTGGTTGACCATCTGAAGTCCACAACTTGACTGTTTGATCGTCACCTCCAGAGGCAATGATTTTGCCATTGGGACTAAAATTAACACTCAAGACTCTGCCATTATCTGCTTTGAGAGTTAATGGTTCTTTACCGTTGAAATGCCAAAGCTTCACAGTGCCATCGTCACTGGCTGAAGCAAGTGTACCATCCGGGCTGAAGCTGACCATATTGACGCTATTTTTATGACCGGAGAATGTTTTCAGAGTTTTTTCCCCTGGACTCCAAATCGTGATGGTGTTGTTTTCATTGGCAGTGGCGAGCGATCGCCCATCTGGACTAAAGTTGACATCATAAACGCCATCTTGATCAATCTTTTGCGTGGAAAGTAACTTACCTTGAAGACTCCACAACCTGAGAGTTCCATCCTGACCGACACTAGCGACTTGTTGATTATTGCGGCTGAATTTGGCACTACTTACTGAGTCTTGATGTCCCACTAAAACAGTTAACCGATCGCGATTCACCCGCCAGAGTTTTGTAAATTTATCATTACTAGCAGTAGCAAGAATCTGCCCATCTGGACTAAAATCTAAACTGGGAATTTGTCCTTCGTGACCTGCCCATGTGTCAAGTAGTGTCCCATCGCGCCTCCACAGTCGCACGGTTCCATCAGCACTACCAGTAGCAAGTGTTTGTCCATCACTACTGAAACTCACACTCCATACCTCTTGGGGGTGGTTGAGGGTTTTTATGACTTTACCCTCTTGATTCCAAATTTTGACAGTTTTATCTAAGCTAGCAGTTGCCAGGAATTGGCTATCTCGGCTGAAGTCTGCACTCATAACAGTACCACTATGTCCGGGGAAAGGTGGCAATGGCTTGCCGTTGTTTTCCCAGAATCTTAAGGTTGTGTCACTGCTGATGGTGACAATGCGATGACCATTGGGACTAAAAAGTACCTGTCTCACCGGTTTGGTATGTCCGGTAAGTGTTGTTATCGGTTGACGATTAACTTGTCCATTAACTCGCCACAATTTAGCTGTTTTATCTTTGCTCGCAGTGGCGATTATTTGATTGTCACGAATAAATGCTACACTAAAAACTGAATTCTGATGCGCTTTGAAACTGTCGATAAGATTGCCATCACGCTGCCAAAGTTTTACTGTTCCACCTCGGTCAGCCGAAGCGATCGTTTGGCTATCGGAACTAAAAGCCACACTCATGACAGCATCTTTGTGTCCCTCCAAAGTTGTAATCAAACTACCATCTAATCGCCAGAGTTTAACTGTCTTGTCATAGCTAGCTGTCGCCAAAATCTTACCATCTGGGCTAAAACTGACATTCTGTACTATATATTGATGTCCTTGGAGACGGTTAAGTTCTCGCGTCCAGTAGACTGCTTCCGCCAAAGATGTCTGCACTTGCGCCTGTATTTCGGGAGTTTTACCCCAAAAAAGCGATCGCAGGCGTTTAGACGCATCCAAACCTCCCATTAACGCATCCAATGTATTGCGATTAACGGCAAAACGGGCGGCTGAGGTTTGTTCTAGGGCGGTAATTTGACCTAATTCTGCTCTTTGATACTGAATCGTCGAAAAAGCGGCTAATGCTAATGCTACAGTGGAAAAGACAGATAATCCAATAATTGTTCGCAGGCGTTGGCGATCGCGCACCTCCACGCTGCTATCAATAAACTTGTTTGCTGTTATACTAAAACCACCGAGAACTTGATTAAAATTTGGGTCTTTCCTTAATTCTAAAACCTGCTCTAACTTTGACCCACTCCAAAGTTCATCGGCTGTTTTTTTAGCTTGCCAACGTGTTACATCTTCGTTAAGACGGTTACGTAATGCGATCGCCTGGTGATTTTCTTGAATCCAGGTATTTAGAGTTGTCCAAGAACTCAGCAGGATTTCATGGGCAATTTCTATGGTAGATTCTGAGGATGGTGATTGGCGATCGCGAGATAATTCTCCAGTTGAATTACTTACCAAAAGATTTTCATTAATTAATTTCGCTAATAAATCTTTTTCTATTTGGTCGTTAAATTCGCAAACATTGGCGCGTCGGCGTACTGGCTTCCATCCACTCTCAAATTCATCATCTTCACCCACACCAACTAGTTTCAAAAATATTCTTTCAGCAGCTAGCTTTTCTGCTGTCGATAAGGCATCATAAATAATATCTACATGTTTTTGTAGCGCTCCCCTAACACCACCCAATCCTCGATAAGTACTAATATTTAATGTGCGGTCTTGAATACTATTAGTTTCTACTTCTGTCTCCCAGAGTAAATCTAAGGTGTATTGTAATAAAGGTAAATAACCTGCTTGTCCTTGGATATCGTTAATAATTTCTTCTACCAATCCAGTTTCTAATACTACCCCATGCTGGGCTGCGGGTTGCTCAATGGCTAACCGTAACTCATCTGGTTGCATTTCTGCAATCATCGGACGATGCTTATCTGTAGCTTCAATAAGTTGAGGATAGGGGCTTAATCTATCAAGAAAATCAGCCCGCATCGTCGCCACAATTTTTATATAATTACTCTTAGTTTTAGTTAATTGCACCAAACTAGCAATAAATTTGTCACGCTTTTCGGGCTGACTGAGAGTAAATAACTCTTCCAATTGGTCAATAAAAATTAAATAATAATCATCAGGCTGCTTTAACTTTGTCACCACTTGTGTTAAGGTATCAGCTTTAGCTTGACGGGCAATTTGGGCTTCAGCTTGCTTGTATTTTCCTAATAAACTGGCATATAAAGATTCAAACGGATCGTCATCTGGAGTAAACATTAAGTTAACTAACCGCGATCCCCATTTTTGTGAAAGCCAAGGAATTAAACCTGCACGGATAACTGATGATTTACCACTACCACTAGCGCCTAACAGTAAAATTAGGTTTGTTTGTTCTAATTCGTTAACTAAACCTGTGAGAAATTGGTCTCTCCCAAAAAACAAATCTTTGTCTTCTGGCTCAAATTTCTTTAAGCCTTTGTAGGGAGAGGTTTGAATAAATTGACGGGTTTTAATTTCTGCAACCGAGATTTGCAGAATTTGAGTTTGGTTAAAGGTGACAACGTTACTGTCACCAATTGAAACATTACTAATATTTTGCTGATTGCTAAGAAATTGCTGACTCATATCCCGACACATACCTTAGCAAGCAAAGGAGCTAGTTTCAAAATTGGATCGGCTAGTTCCGCTACTCCCGTTAAACCCTTTTTCAGGGCGGACATAGACTGTTCTACTAAATTTTTGTCTGGCTTGGGTTTATTTAATTCACCTTCAATTGTTCCTAGTGGGATTTCTAAAGTTTTCTTTTCAATTGGGTTTAAAGCATTACTTGTGGCTATATCTTGTTTCAATTTTGAGAGTAACGTTAGAGCTTCTTGGACATCAACATTCTGAAGCCTAGCTTGAATCTTACTTTGATTGATGTTGCTTCCCCGATCTGCTTGAAGCTGATTAAAATTAATACCGGAGTTACCGTTACCAATGGTGATACCTTCAACGTTCTGAGAGTGAGACTCTACAGCTTTAGCGGCGGTAGCTATAGTACCTAAAACACTAGGTAAAGACTCTTGTAGTTCCAGCTTTTCTGACTCTGTGAGGCTTTTGAGAATGTCTAAAACTTCATTAACGCTGTATTTCGGCATACTTATTACATGTGAAACTATTTCATATCGCCTGATTCATATTTAAATCGTACCATTTCCGAATATTTACGCAAAATCTGGCTAAATTTAACATATCTTAACCAGAAAACATTATGAATTTTTGTTAAGAGTCAATGGTCAATGGTCAAGAGTCAATGGTCATTTATCCTCGTTGTCTATAGTGCTGGTTCTCCTATTTTCAGGTTAAGTAGGCAATAATTAAATGTAAGATGTCATTGGCAGGAGGAAGGAAGCGATCGCATTACCGAACAGCTATGAGCGATCGCAATTTCTTTGTTTACCATTAAACATATCGTAGATAATCGTAGGTTGGGTTGAGGAACGAAACCCAACATTTTTCTAATTTTGGAAAATATTTCCTAGATGGGCAATATTTTGAGAAAAGTATTGGCAACTGTTTTTTGTTTAAGCGGCAGAAAAATCAATAATCACCCATCCATCTTTAATTAAAGCATTTTTGACTTCATTGTGGTAGATGTCGTAGGCATTTGTTAATAACAGATATTGAATATATTCGATTATCCTCCTATTAAGTAAGTATGTAGCTAATTCTGAGTTCCTTGCTCCTCATTTGCTTCTTCAACCACCTCAGAATTTCCTTGCAAAGGCTTGACTACGCGCGCGATCGCTTCTTGAACAAAAGCCTTAATAAATTCATCCCGGCGATTAATTTGGAACTGTCGCTGTACAACCTCTGTCATCCCGCCATCGCCCCAATCTTGATCGTGGCGAAAATATTCAATAAAACTTTTCCCTGCAATCCGGGTTAAATATGCTGCTGTTACACCTTGAATTGCCCGCCCAATAATAAACGTGGCAGGATTAGTTTGCAAAGCTGTAGATAATAATTGAATTGCACCTTTGACAATTCCCAAACTAGCAAGGGTTTTGGCTAAAGATAAAGCTAACTCGCGCCCCCGTTCCATATTCAATTCACAGCCGTAAATTCTGCCGATTTCCACAACCATTTGGGCATTTACAGCCGCAGTTGCCAGTAAATCTACCACTGGTAAAGGGGTGACTGAGACCACACCAGCCCCAATCCACTGAAACCTTTCGACTATCTTATCTGCTTGGCGGCGACGTTGGGCATCGATGAGTTTGCGGGCTTCTTCTCCCAAACGCAGAGATTGCAAGAGAATATTATCTGCCACCAAATCTTCACCCTCAGCCCGTAAAATCGCCGCCATCCGCCGCAACAAAGGGACAATATCTGGTTCTGGTTCAAAGATTTCGCCAGTTTCTAATTGGGCAGTTTGGGGATTAGCCGCGATCGCAACTACATCGTTAGTCGCAATAAATCCTCGCACCCGTTGACGCAACCTAGCCAAGATAGCTTCTTTATTTTCGTCTGTGTATAAATCAGTTTTATTAAGAATTAACAGCGATCGCTTGCCAATTTCTGCTAAACCCCGCAGTGGTTCATATTCGGAGCGGCGTAAATCATTATCGACCACAAATAATAGTAAATCAGCTTCCGTTGCTAAAGCCCTTGCTAGCTGTTCCCGTTCCGTTCCCGCCACCCCGGCTTCTAAAATTCCTGGGGTATCAGTAATTAAAATTTTCCGTTCTAATCCCTTCAACCGCAAACAATAAGTTTCGCCTACCTGGGTTGTACCCATCGGTGCATCAACTTGTCCCACCATGCGTCCCATGACGGCATTTACTAGGGAAGTTTTACCAGCACTTCCCGTACCAAATACCACAACTTGAATTTCCCCTCGTGCTAAATTGACTTCAATTTCCCGCGATCGACTGAGTAAAGCTTGTTTAGCAACTTCATCTTGAATTTGTGCCACCTGTTGGCGCACAGCTTGTAACGTTGTCGAAGCCGCATCAGATTTAGCTGCGGGAATTTGTGCAGGTGTCACACGGGGACGCTTACGGCGCGATCGCTGCTCACCCGCTTGTAATACCATCACATAATAAACAAAGGCTGCAACCAAGCCAGCAATAAGCACAACCAACAGCAGCAACAATAAATTGCCCAGCAGCGGCGAATAGGACAACTGCCAGTAGAGACGCGACAGGGAGTCAATCAGCCACAGGCTTAGCCCCAAAATAACTATCAAACCAACAATCAGCGTGACTATGCGCGACAGAGGCATAACGGGTATTCAGTAGGCGGATGCTTTTAATCTTAACTATTTGGGGAGTTTGAGGGGCTATAAGTCTGTTTGCAATTGCTGCATTAACCAATTTGCTGCTGCGGTATTGGTTCCTTCGGCTAATCGTTCCAGGGTTTGTTCTACAAGGGCGATCGCTAAACCCGTCAACACCTGGGAAACTTGGATTGGTTGATATATACCCGTTGCTGTTAAACCAAATGCAAACAGCCGCATTCCTTTGACATCAATTACCCAGTATTCAGCAATTCCTAAACTGGCGTAAAGTTGCTTCTGTTCATCAAGATCGATTCCCAAGGTTGTATCGGCAATTTCTCCAACTAAATCAGGTAGGCGATCGCGATCGAGAATAATCCGACGCGGCTGTCCGGTTTTCCATTTAGGAATATTTTCACCTTTGTACAGCACCAAGTCTGGCGCACAGGCGTGGGTGTCTGGCTTTTCAATTAAACAGCGTCCGTAAGATTGCAGCACTACCTCTGGGTGCAAGAATGCCCAAACAAAGAAAACTGCCGTCATCAAATCGCTAAAGGAAGAGTGTCCCAGCCCTTCTGTTCCCATATCAACCAATAACCATCCTTGATAAAATGCGATTTTACGCCAATCAATATCTGGGTTATCTCGAACTGCCACATAATCTTGCCAGGTCGCATCATGCTGCTGGAACAGTAGGGGGGATTGGCTTGATTGTTCTAGGGAGATGGTCATCGCTAGACACCTCGCAAGTCCGATTTAATGATTTCAGATAGCCTTTATGATAACGCCTTGATGAGCGATTCTTGGTCATTTGTCATTTGTCTCCCTTGTCCCCCTTCCCTTGTCCCCCGGTTGGTGAGTTTCGGCTACGCTCAACTACCGCGAAGTCGAACCACATCCCCTACCTTCAATACAGTAATTTGCTACGATTTGGATAATCGCTTGCTGGTGTATCCTTTTTAAGCTTGATGACTTCCGATTTTGTCGATTCTCTAATTCCTCAAACTGCACTGTCAGTAGCTGGGTTAACTGATTACATCCGCTTGCTATTAGAACAAGATGAACACCTGCGACAAGTTTGGGTGACTGGAGAAGTTTCCAGCGCTAATCACCATCGCAGTGGATTATTTTTCACTTTGCAAGATCCCGATGGTACAGCCGGAATTAAATGTGTAGCTTGGAATAGCCAATTGGCGAAACTCGCACAGACACCAATTCCCGGTGAGCAATTAATTATCTTAGGCAGTCTCAGAGTTTATCCGCAACGGGGAGAATATCAGCTATCGGTTTGGCAAGCTTTACCTGCTGGGGCAGGTTTGCAAGCCTTACGCTATCAACAGTTAAAAAACCGCTTGCTGTCTGAAGGCTTATTTGATCCCGAAAGAAAGCGATCGCTTCCTTCCCATCCCCAAACCATCGCTGTTATCACTTCACCCACGGCGGCGGCTTGGGGTGATATCCAAAGAACCCTCAAACAAAGGTATCCAGGGTTACATATATTATTCTCGCCAGCGACAGTACAAGGTGAGCAAGCACCAGAATCTATAGTCAAAGCAATTGAGCGAGTAGAAAAAGATGGTCGTGCCGAGGTGATAATTTTAGCTAGGGGCGGCGGTGCGGTTGAAGAATTAGCTTGCTTTAATGATGAACGAGTAGTGCGATCGCTTGCTAATTGTTCCATACCTGTGATTACTGGGATTGGTCATCAAAGAGATGAATCTTTAGCCGATTTAGTTGCAGATGTATGTGTGCATACCCCTACCGCCGCCGCAGAAATGGTTGTACCAGCGCTCTCAGAATTGTATACTCAACATCGGCAGCGCGTGGAGGCGTTACAGGAGGTAATGCAATACTCTAGCGAAACTGCGAAAAACAAATTACAAGTGTTGCAGAATCGGTTACGGCATTTACGCTTAGATCGACAAGTAAAGCAAGAAGTAGAAAAGCTAGCGTGGAAACGTCAGCAATTAATTCAAGCTACCACCAGGCGATCGCAACAAGCCAGCCAACATCTAGAAATGTTAAAGCAAAAATTAGCCACACTTGACCCCAAAGCCGTATTACAGCGTGGTTATGCTGTAGTTAGACAAGAAAATGGTGCGATCGCCCGTTCCGTTGCAGAGTTAGCTATAGGCGATGAATTATTGATTCAATTAGGGCAGGGAGAAGCTAAAGTGAAAGTTATGGAAGTGCAAGAATGATTAAACGTAATAAAGCTGATAATTCTGATGCAATGACAGCAGGGAATTATGAGGCTAAAGTTGCCGAAATCGAAAAAATTATCACTCGCATTGAAACAGGCGAGTTGGAATTAGAACAAGTATTTGACCAATTTACAGCCGCTGTGGAATATTTACGTCAATGCGAGACTTTTTTACAGCAGCGACAGCAGCAAGTAGATTTATTAATTGAAACCCTAAGCGATGATTGAAATGGTCAATGGTCAGATGTCATTTGTCAACAGTCAACCGTCAACCGTCAACCGTCACCCTCTGCCCAAAATTAAGCTAAAATTCAAGCATAGTAAGCATTCCCTGCCCGTCATGCCCCATGCTTGAGACCTTGCAAATCCAACTTTACAAACTAGAACAATTTGCCAACGCCCTTGTTGCTAATCAACTCGGACACCTCAGCTTGGTGAGTATTGGCATTATTTTCGTGGCTGGTTTACTTACCAGCCTCACGCCCTGTATGCTTTCCATGCTGCCGATTACCATTGGTTATATCGGCGGTTATGAAGCGAAAAGCCGTCTGCAAGCAGCAGCCCAATCAACTTGGTTTGCATTAGGATTAGCAACCACACTCGCAGGAATGGGTATTATAGCAGCTTTTGTGGGAAAAGTCTACGGTCAAGTGGGAATTGGCTTACCGATAATTGTCAGCATTATCGCCATTCTCATGGGGCTGAACTTACTGGAAGCATTACCCCTGCAATTTCCTTCTTTGGGTGAAACTAATTGGATTTCGGCTGATTTACCGCCGGGAGTCCGTTCTTATTCTATTGGTTTGACTTTTGGTTTAGTGGCTTCACCTTGCAGTACACCAGTTTTAGCTAGCTTATTGAGTTGGGTGGCAACTACCCAAGACTTAATTTTAGGCGCTGTTTTACTAATTACTTATACAGCCGGCTATGTTGCACCCTTAATTTTGGCAGGTACTTTTACCGCTGCAATTACAAGGCTGCTGGAATTGCGCCGCTGGTCTGGTTGGATTAACCCCGTTAGCGGTGTGCTATTGGTAGGATTTGGTGTGTTTTCTTTAATTTCGCGGATTCCCTTGGGAAGTTTTTAAGCCATGACAACAGACAATTCCACGACCCCAGAATCAACTTGGTGGTCATTACCTGGCCGATTCTTGCGGCGAGAGTTGTTACCTTTACTCACAGATTTACGATTAGCGATCGCACTTTTACTCACCATCGCCTTATTTAGCATCAGCGGGACTGTCATCGAACAAGGTCAGTCACCTGCATTTTACCAAGCTAACTACCCCGAACATCCCGCTTTATTTGGTTTCCTCTCTTGGAAGGTCATTCAAGTAGTGGGATTAGACCATGTATATCGTACCTGGTGGTTTCTGAGTTTGCTTGTCTTGTTTGGTACTAGCTTAACTGCTTGTACTTTTACTCGCCAACTTCCAGCTTTAAAAGCAGCCCAGCGGTGGAAATATTACGATGAACCGCGACAATTTCAAAAATTAGCTTTGAGTGCAGAATTAGATACAGGTTCTTTAAATACTCTCACTCAAATATTAAAGAACCAGCGTTATAAAATTTTTCAAGAAAAAGACGATATTCTTTACGCCCGTAAGGGAATAGTTGGACGCATCGGCCCGATTATAGTGCATATCGGCATTGTCACCATTCTTTTAGGAGGAATTTGGGGGGCAATGACTGGTTTTGTCGCCCAAGAAATGGTTCCCAGTGGTGATACATTTCAGGTTAAAAATATTATCGATGCAGGGCCTTTGGCATTATCTCAAGTTCCTAAAGATTGGTCTGTACGAGTTAATCGATTTTGGATTGACTATACACCTGCTGGGGGAATTGACCAATTTTATTCAGATATGTCTGTCTTAGATAAGCAAGGACAGGAAGTTGACCACAAAAAGATTTTTGTTAATCAACCTCTGCGTTATCATGGCGTAACTTTCTATCAAACCGATTGGGGACTTTCAGGCGTTAAAGTTCAATTTAATAATAGCCCGGTGTTCCAATTACCAATGGCACAATTAGATACCAAAGGTGCAGGGCGGATTTGGGGTACATGGATTCCCACAAAACCAGATTTAAGTGAAGGTGTTTCCTTACTCGCCAAAGACTTACAAGGTATGGTATTAATTTACGATGCCAGTGGTAAGTTAATTAATACTGTACGTGCGGGAATGTCTACCCAAGTGAATGGTGTAACACTGAAAATTTTAGAAGTAATTGGCAGCACAGGCTTACAAATTAAAGCTGACCCAGGTATACCTATTGTTTACACAGGATTTGGTTTATTGATGTTGGGTGTGGTGATGAGTTACTTTTCCCACTCACAAATTTGGGCTTTGAAAAAAGGCGATCGCCTTTTTGTTGGTGGTAAAACTAATCGCGCCCAAGTTGCTTTTGAACAGCAAGTTTTGGGGATTTTAGAGCAGTTGAGTCAGCCCCTAGAAGGTGACAATGGAACTGACACCGAATTAGCATCAGTTCGATGAACCTCTCCTACAAACAGAGATCCGAGTAACGAAAAATTAGGATTTTCACACCCCTTTAATAAGGGACTTACAAAAAATAAATTACCCATATTCCGTAGTGCGAGCATCTTGCACGATGAATGAACAACAGCGAGCGAGACGCTCGCACTACAAATTGATTGGGTATTTAAAAAATTGGATGTCCCTAATAAAAGCTGCTCTTTTCCCCTCTCCTCTTAGGAGAGGTTTAGGGTGAGGTGATTATCCGCTAATTTGGCGGCGTACATGATAAGTAGGAAATGTGCCATAACCTTTAGCAAAGGGGATTTGTCCTACATAATCACAAGTAAAATCCTCAACTCCCAAACTACAAGCTAGTGCAGCAAAAGCTTGACTACCATATACTTTACCAGGTGGAGTTATCGGTTCAATTCTGGCAGCATAGCTGACATGAGTGCCAATGTAGCTTGTATCTTTAGTCACAGGGTTAACATATTGATAAACTGGGCCTGCATGTAACGAGATCCGCAAATTCAGATTTTCCGGCAGACCTTTTTCTAACCAGTTAGTCTGTTGAATCAGATCGCATAAATCAAGGGCAAAATTGCCAGCATCATTGACTCTAGGAAAGACATAATATAGAGCATCTCCCCAAGTATTTTTTACTAATTGTCCATAATTTGATTTAGCTTCGAGTGAGGCAACAGCACCAAGAAAATATTCCACATATCGCGGGATTTGCTCTTCAGTTAGGGTCGAGTATTTCACAACATCAGCAAACAAAAGTGCCATCACTTCTTGAGATTCGCCATCATTGATTGATAGTTGATCAATGTTTAATTGGAGTGGGCAATCGGGAGATAAATGGTTATTGGCTAATAATGCTTTTTTCATCGATTCCAGGTAGATGATTTCTACTTCATAACCCCATGCTTGCCAAGTTTCAATTGTCCAAGCTGTACCGCCTGATCCATCACCTGGTTGACCATCCCAAACCGCCAGGTGAATCAGTTCTGTATCGAGCAATTCGGAGCGCATTTTGCCTAAACCATGTACAACATGATTGGCATATTCATACAAAACCTGACTGTGTTCTAAATTATGATTGGAGCAGATAATCACTTCATTAGCTTTTGCTAATAAATTTTCGCATCTTTGCCGCCAGTTAGTATTGGGAATAACATCGACTGAATCTTTAATAAATTCTTCTTGAGTGTAAGGCAATACAATATGAATCTCGCCATTGAGTTCTAAAATGGCTTCTAAAAACAAAATATCGGCACCACAAGCGGCGGAAGCATATCCGATTTTCGCATCCAGAGATGAAAGGCGATCGCGCATAGCTTGATAAACTTCTGTTTCCAATTCCGGAGGAAACCTGGGGATTTTTCTCCCCGGCTGGTCGATCATGTGTCCGGTAAACACCACCGTGCGGGGAATTTGAAACCATTCTCCCAGGCGCTGGCTATTTCCTTCCAAATACTCCAGTAGGAGTTTAGCATTGCGGCGGGTGGAACTAATATCTCCTAGCCTTCCTTTTCCGATTTCTACTGCTTGTGCATACCATTTTTCAGCTGCTGACCAATCTCGCAAAATTAAGGCGGCTTCACCCAAAGTTGCTAATAGCCAATAATCTTTTTCTGGTTGTTGTAAACATTGCTCTCGCACTTGAGTAACGATTTCTCTTGCTTTTGCTTCTTCTCCCTTTAACAGAAACATAGTAGCCGCATTAATTCCCGGATAGTAATTACCAGTTAATTCATAGGCTTGTTGATATCTTTGGGCTGCTAATTCAAGTTGGTTTTGTTTTTCTTGAGGGGTAGTTGCTTGCAAGTAAAGGTCTTTATGAGTCCGAGCTAGAAGCGAGATAGTTTCGCGATCTGAGGCTCCCGCTTTTACCATTTCTAATAACAGGCAATTAGCCCTTAAAGTTGAACCACTGCGGGCTAGAGCCAAAGCTAAAAGTTGCTTTAATCTAATATTATTTTCCCAGTGTTTTAGTCCTTCAGTAATGACATCATAAGCCATTAAAGGTTCGCCTAGTTGGAGAATTTTTTCTCCCAAAGCAATATAAATATCTGGGGAATGAGGTCTAATCTTAATTGTTTCTCTTTTAATCGCCAATAAAGAATTCAAATTTAATTGAGACGATTCTTTAAGATTTTTTAGCATTAAAGCCAATTGTTGGTCTTCGCGTTCATCTGCTAAGGGAGTTCTTTCTCCTTCAATGCGGTAGCCCAATGCTAAAAGCATCTTGATCACTCCTAGGGCTGTATTGCGATCGTACTGTTTTTCTGATTCTGATAATTCTTCATAAGGAACTAGCCCAGGATGTTCTTTGCGGACATCGTCTCGCTGTGTGCCAAACTTCCACCCTTCTTCTATGCGTTGCTGTGCCCAGATTTCATGTGTATTTTTCGCCAGTAATTCAGTCAATTTCAGGTGTTCAGTATTGATGGTTACCTTAGATGTATCTATTGGTTCTGGTTTATAGTTCATTTTTTGATGCTGCCCTACCTAGAAGCATTTTTATCATATGCTGCATCTAGGCGAGCGATCGCACCTTGGATGAAGGTTGACTCGTTGTACAATTGATCACAAACAATAAAGTCCTTAAGTGGCAACGCCTGAAACCCTGATTATGGCGTTGCTAAATTTTTGCTAAAGTTCTTTAGTAGAGAATATACTAACCGCCATACAAGTTGAGCCACAAACAATAAAGTTCTTAACTGTCACAGGTACAATTGTACTAATAAATAAAGGTTATAAGTTGCTTTGTGCCTGACAAAAAAGAGACGTGAATTCAACCACGTCTCTAGGTGATGGAAAAAAATTATGTTAAGGATTACGCTACATCCGCTACTAGCAACCCGTTGACGGCAAGGATGAAAAGCTGTGCTAATTCAGGGGTATCACAACAAGGTCTTTCATCCCTATTACAAGGTTGTGCTACCCATTTGCCATTAAGGTTTTGATAAAAAGTTCCCAGCAGATGATAGCTATTCCAAACTCGATACAGTTCTCCAAATTCATCTGGTACTGAATCAATTTCGATTTCTGGTGCTAATGCATCACCTAACTGATCAATGTCCCCAAACTCTGATTTCGCCAAAGTTTGGTTGTTAACTACTTCTTGTGTAATCATGTTAATGACCTCATCAATGGGGTTCTACAAAAGGCGATCGCATTCTCTTGCCGGAGGGTGATCGCCTTTGTTTTTGTCTATTAATTAATCTACGTGACACGTATACATAAGTCAAGCGTAGATTAATAACACTTAAAATGTTATTAATCTACTTGTAAATAGAAGACTGATAAGTAGATAAATCTACGCCTAGCAGCAACTAAACTGGGGATGTAGTGATATGCCTATGGATAAAGTGATTCGCTGGAAATTAAATGAAGTGATGGCACGGAAACGAGTTAGGAACAAGGACTTGGCAGAGGTGCTAGGGATAACGGAAAACTCGCTTTACAGACTTCGTAAGGTTGATGAAATGCCACGGTTAACACCAGAAAGGTTAAACGGTATTTGCAAGGCATTGAATTGTCAACCAGGTGAGCTTTTGGAATATGAGCCAGATGACAGCGATGACAAAGTAGATTCTATTGTGGATTGATTATAAGTATTTGTTACAGATGGTTCTCCTAAATATTCCAGATTCGATGCTGCTTTAATGCAGCATTTTTGTTGCATATTAATGTCTATCAATATTAGTTTTAGTATTAATAAAATTTAGCCTTCTTTGTTTGAAAAATTAAAATTTATCCGGTTCGGTAATCTTACTGAAGACGTATTTATAAACTGAGAGAATAATTAACTTTAGGTTAGCTATAATTATTTTAATTTTTCAGGATTCAGAATGAAACTTTGGCAGAAGTTAAGTACGAGCTTGGTTGCACTTTTAGCTATAGTTCTTATGTATTTAACAGCTATGTGTATAACCTCAACTCCGGCAGAAGCTAAAGTTGCTTCTACATCTGAAATTCACTTATTTCTATCTAATGAATGGAAAACAATAGCTAATCAACCTAGTTTAGAAGTTGCTGCTGCTATAAACCAGCGCCTTGATATTAGGCGAGACGAAATTGGTAGAGCTATTGTTCATATAATACATGGGCTAGGAACTTATCAAGCAACTGAACCAGTTTTCTTTGCTCATCATGATGGTGGGATTTACGTTTTTAGATTCGTAATTCATTGGGATAGGGATTTAAAAGTTACGAATAGAAAACATACCACTGTAGTTGATTGGGAAGTTTTAAATAATCAACATTATCGTGCTGTAGTTCAGTCAGATAATTCGACTTTCGCCGCTCAACATGTTGAATATCTGAATTACTTATTCTCTCAACTCATGGTCTCTAACCAAAACGTCTAAAGCAGTTGCGATCGCCTGCTTAACTAAACACAACTCTCTTGTCTCTGGGCGTAGACCTGCTCGACGTACCAATTGCCACCTCTGGGGAACAATATTTTCTTGATGGAAACAATCAGCAGCCCATTGAACTCTTCTGACTGCAAATTCTTCTCTAGTCTCGCTCAGTTCAGCTAGAACTTCTGCTGTTTTTGGTAGCCTTTTGAGATGTTTTTTAACCCAAGCACTTGCAGGATGAGCAAGAGAATTAGCGATCGCTGTCTTGCTGATCCAAATTGGTCGATTGACATCTTGCTTCAAGCGCTGAGCTGCAATCTTCACTGCTTCTACCGTTTCAGCATCTCGGTTATTCCAATCTACATATATAGTGCCATTGTTCGTTATTGGGGGTGGCAGATGCTCCACAAGCCAATCTTTATCGTATTTGTATAACTGACCATAAATTGCTGGTGCTTTACTTCGTAATTGTGTTCTTCCCGCCTCAGGATTAGCTTCAATTAGCTCTAACCATTGCTGACGGCAACTTTCAAGGACATCTGGAGCCTGAATAAATGAGAATGCACGAGGCTTAAGTGAGGGACATAACTCAGTTGCTCTCGCCTTAGTATTAGGTCGGGGAAAAGTAAGCTTCAGCCTATCTGCTTGACGAAGCACTGTCTTGACCTTAACTCCCAAAAGGTGACTAATCTCCTTAAGGGTAAGTGATGAGTCTTCCCAGAAAGTTTTTAAAGACTTTTCCCAAACAGAACCATAAACCTTGATTTTCGAGAATCGAAAGTGATCCTCTGGTGATTGATCGGGACTTATCCTAGAGTAAACAAAACCACAGCTACAAACAAATGTACCAGTTGGTTTGTGATTTTCCTGATTATATGTAATCTGACAATTCTTTATGTGCGGTTTTTTGAAATATTTGCAAACAGGGTTAAGGCAGCGCCAAGGACCATTACCGAATGGTTTTGGTGCTTCTTTTAGCTCAAAAAATTCTTGTGCTGTATATCCCAAGAAGTGGATAAATAGCAGATGACGTAGTGGATGGTGAACCCTTTTAGGCAAACGCACTAATTGAGCAAGCCAGTTATCGCGAATCTGCTCATCAAGTGGGCATTGCAACCGATCTAACACTTGGGAGGGGTAGTAATTTTTGAAGAGCCTCAATAATTCCTGAACACGAATCCTACCTGTGTAAGTCACTAACTCTGGATTGGTTTTTACCAAAGATAGGTATTTTTGATACAAAGCTTCTAAGCCAGGGACAAAGCGGCAATTATTCACAAGCCAGTCTATGTCTCTAGCAATCTTCAACAGAATTTTGTGAGCAGAATTTAAGGAGTCTATTGGACGAGGAGATATTACTTGATTTGCCTGTGCTGCGGAAATAAATTCATATATTCGTCTACGATTGTGGGTTAATACACCACTTTTCTCTAAAAAAACTCCATGAGTGGAACAGACTTCAACACCAGGTAATTGATGGAGACGATGCCAGTAGCACTCACCAAACTGCTTGCGATCATCTTCCACACACACTGGACAAAAGCGCAGGTAAGAAGGCATTTCAATAAATCCAGCCACAATTCCCAAGCGTGTATGAATTTTTGAGCCATCATCACCACACATATCTTCCCGAACAAGTTGAAGTCTCTCTGGGGGCAAGAATGGACTATAAAAAGGTAATAGAGTGTGTTTTTGGATGAAATCGTCAACTGTATAACAGCTTCCAGGAGGTAAGGCTGTAACAAGTCTATGAAGCCTGCTTGGTAGGTCAAAGATTGCGATCGCATTTTTTGTTTGGAATAAATCTTGTACTACTGAAATCTGGCTAGGATAGTTCATTCGCTCTTGGAAGCGAGCACAGATACTGTAGAACAATTCATCTGGATAGGCGTTAGGGAAGCAACCAAGCATGAAGTTTTCTAGATTCTACAAACAAAATATAAATATTTCAGAAATTTCTAGTAGGAGTAAGTGATTGTAGAGCAGTGTCTATTGCCTGTTTAATCTGCAATATAGGAGGAGATTTTGGTTGTATACCTGCAAAACGCTCTAGTTGCCTTCGTGTTGGACATATATTCGCTTGTCGAAAATATCTCACTGCCCATTCAATCCGACGAATAGCAAATTCTTCGTATGTCTCAAGTTCTTCAGCTAAAACTTTCTTTGTCAAGGGAAGTTTATCCAAATGTAAGCACAATGAGTGGTACAAATATTGCTCAATATATCTACTAATCTCTGCCTTGGTGATACGTATAGGACGTTCAGGAATACTTCTGATATGTACAACTGAAGCTTTAACATCTTCTGCCAGTTGGATATCGCGTTCTTCCCAGTCCACGATATATTTTGGCGGGAATTTTCCACTATGGTTAGGAGGAGGTAGATGAGCTTCTAGCCAATCATGATTGTACTTTTTAAGATATGCATAAGACGTTGGACATTTTGTCTGAAGTTCCTTTCGTCCTGCCAAATGATTTTTTTCTATGACTTCCAGAATACTGTTTTGATGAAATTGCAATTTTTGTATTTTTCTTGTTTCAAGATTTGTAGCACGAGGCTGATATGTAGGGCTATTCTGAATTGTTCTACCAACGCTAAGTCTTGGAAATGGGATCTGACACAAAACTGCCTGACGCTTAACAGTTCTCTGGGAAACTCCTAGCTGTTTTGCTATTTCATTGAGAGTAACTGACTCATCTTTCCATAACCTAATTAAAGTAGACTCCCATAGTGCGCCATAAATTGTCATATGGGTAGTTCTATTAAATTTATCTTCAGCCTTATTGTCTGGACCTGTTCGCGAATATATAAAATTACAATATAAACAATGAAATGTTCCTACTGGCTTAGTCTTTAGGCTATTAACTTTAATATCACATTTATCAATTACTAGTTTGTGAAATTGCTCACAAACTGTGTTTAGACATAGCCAAGGACCATTCCCAAAGGGTTTAAACTCATCAGGAAGTTGAAAAAAATCTTTAAGAGTATATCCTAAAAATTTAATAACTATTAGATGGCGTATAGGATGTTTAGTTGTGTTACTTAAACGAAATATATTTAGAAGCCAATTATGTTGGTTTCGTTTATCAAACTCGCATTGAAGCAGATGTAGAAGTTGTGGAGAGTAATAACTTGTGAATGCTTCTATTATTTTGTTTATATATAATTTACCGTTGAATGTACCCATACCATTTTCATACAGTAGTTTGACATAACGGTTGTGTATAGATGTGGTACTTGAAGTTAAGTTGCGCTGCTTCAAAAGCCAATCAGCGTCATGAGCAATATCGAGAAGATGTTCATAGTCACGAACAGATAAGTTCAATAAACGTTGTTGATTAGTATGTGTAGCTTGCTCAGCAGAAATAAATTGATACCTGCTTCTCCTATTTTGCCTAGATACTTGACTATTTTCCAAAGGAATTTTATGTAGTGGACAAAGTTCCACACCAGGAAGTTGATGGAGCCGATGCCAGTAGCATTCACCAAGTTGCTCTCTATCCACTTGAACACATAGAGGACAAAAACGTAGATAAGGGGGTAATGCCAAAGAACCTATGCCAATACCTAAATGTTTATAATAAGCTTGAAAGCGACTGCTTCTCATTTCTTGTCTAACTGACAAAGTGATCTCTGGTGGAGAGAACGAGCTATAAAAGGGTAACAGTGTATGGTAATCAATTATGTTCTCAACCGTATAGCAATTTCCTGGGGGTAAAGCTGCAACCAAATCATCTAAGTAGCGTGGTAGCTCTAAATTTACAACGATACGTTTATCACCAAAGAGTTCTTTGACAACAGAATGTTTAACTGGATATTGCATTCGATCAGAATATCGCGCACAAATACTGTACAGCAATTCATCTGGATAAGGTTCAGGAAAAAAACCAATCATCCTGCTATTTCCTCCATAAGATATTCAGAGGCAGATCGAATATAGTCGTTTTGCTTGAGCGCTACATAGGCAGTAATGCCCTGCTTCTCTGCTTGAACTATAATTTCTGATAATGTATTCTTCGCTCTTGTATTTTGACGATGCTTACTAGGTTTTATAGTTGGTTTAGATTCAACATGCCTAGTAGCCTCTTTAGGTTCTGTGACTGTTGTTAGGTTCGGTTCAATTTCTACAGAATTTACTTGGTTAACAAGTATCATCTCTAGTAATTTTTCATCCTGGAAATCAAGTTTGGTTTTTGCCTCTTCTAAAAATGGTTCAATATCAATTGGGTAGACATCCTCACAGTTGATTAACATCTGCCGCTTTCTGTCTTCATTAGTTTCTTTCAAAGCGTTAAGAACTTGCCTAGCTGTGCGGAGACAATCTTTAGCTACTGACTTGATAATTGATTCTGTAATTTTTTCTTTCCCTGTCGTGATAGCTCGTATTTGTGCTAGCATATAAAGCTTTACAGCAAAATCTGTAATACCTTGACATTCGTAATACAAGGCATGACTTAATTCTGGTGTCAGAGGGCAAGATGTTTTAACGTATTGGTAACGCCATAGGGTTTTTACAAAAGTCTGCCAAGTTTCATCTTCCTGCATTGGGTCCCAAATAAAATCTCCTTGACCTGTACCTCGACGTATTTGACGAAATTCACCACTTAAAACATTCCATGCTTTGTAAGTACCAACTAAAACAACTGGCAAACCGATAGTATTTACCAATTGCACAAAAAAATTAAGCATTCTGCTAGCTCCGCCACTCTTACTTGCACTCAAATTTTGAATTTCGTCAATTACAAGAATGCCAATAGCATGTATTGAAGCTACACGAGCTACATTGGGCATTAAGTTATCCACTGTTGAGAGTCTAGTAGTGTAATTTTTGTAGTATGAAGTACCCAAAATATCATCCATAGCTTGAAAAAAGTTAAGACAAAGACCTTTGATTGAGCCATCTTGTGGGCACTCAAGTTTTAGCCATACAAGTTGTCTGAAACTAAAATTTCTATCAAGATATTGGTTATGATTTATTACTTGTGGATAGGTATAAAGAATTTCTTCTATAGCTGTACTTTTACCTATACCACTCACACCAAGTATAGTTAAGCTTCTTGCCGTAGAACGTTGACTTCTTGGAACAAATCCATTGGAATCCATTAATTCCACTGATTGGTTAATGTTTTTCCAAAATCCTATCTGTATTGGATTTCGAGCTTGGTAACCAAGCCTAATAAGTCGCGAAACTGTCTGTTCTAGAGCAAGATGAATTCCTAGAGGAGTAAAAAATTGCAGAGTATTTTGAATCATATGTAAACGTAAGTGGTCAGGCTGATGCCTATCCTCATCTTGATAGTCTGGAAAGTATGCTAAACGTTTTATTACTTCAGGTTTACGTAATATGGGTGGCAAAGCTTCGATAAGTGGGTTGTTACGATAATTCGCAATTGATGGATCTCTATAAGTGGCAACAATCTCTTGCCCTCTACAGACTAAAATTCCAGTATTGTAGGGTCTGTTATTTACCATGATTCCACATTTCTCCAAATATTTCATTTAACATTTCAGTTTCTTGAGGTGCAGCTACATACCCCTCATTACTATCTTCTTTTTGAGTGATATTTGGCATTTGAATTACCTTTGCTGGCTGTCCAGAAAATGAATTTTCACCTAAAGTTTGAGTTTGAATTTTCCGCTCATGGTTACGTTCTTCTTCTCTGTTTTTATGTATATTTTTAATACGAGAACGTTTACTTTGCCCATCAGTAGCTTTTTGAGTTTCCTCTGTAGCTTTAGAAATTATATGTTTAGTGTGAGCATTTAATGCCGCTGTGGACTGTTGTTTTCGTGTAGTGGCAGCTTGCTGATTTATCCTTTGTTGTTTGTAATAGGTTTCTACTTCTCGAAAATCACAACCTTGAAACCTTTGATCTACTTCGAGTAAATAGCATATTTCCATGCGATTACCGCTGTCTAAACGTATATAAATCTGGTTAACAAGTCGCGGATCGTAAGCAACATCGATTCTCCAACTACCTTTATTCCTTGCACGAACAAACCATTGTTCATGCATAGCTAATTCACATGTATAATGCAGTTTGTTAAAAACAATTCCCTCACGGGTAATAGAAGCTTTTGCCGATGGGAGAAGGTTTAGGAGGATAAGGTCACGAGATTTCCAGTGTAGAGAACCTACTCTATTTTCAACTCCCCATTGCCAGAGATTGGCTGGATAAGGCTCAACCTCATCTTGTATCATGTATTGGCTCATAGGATAGTCATACATGCATTTCTCATTGTTGTGATCGAGAATGGACAAAATCATCAATTGTCTGAATTCATGTAAGGTTAAAACCCCATCCAGTCGATAATCTCTATCACCTCGCTCTGGAAGTTTCTTGACTGAACCAGGAAGCCAATGAATTCTCTCATTATTTAATTGATTAAAGCTCTGCTCAATAATACCTTTCATATCTGCCCGGTAAGGCGATGTATTATGGATATCAATATTGAGGATAGAGTTTACTAAATTATCAGCGTTATATCCTTCAAATTCCCCTCGATCTGCAATCAGTTCTTTAGGAAGGTGATGACTAGCCCATTCAGCTTCAGTAATGTTAATTCCGTATCCTCGACAGAACTCAACTTTATCTTCAGTAACGTTTTCTAAGGCTAACATTGCACCTAACCAACTAGAAGGTTCAAGAGTAACGACAAATCCAACTATTAGTCGGCTAAAAACATCAACAACTAAGTAAAGTGTAGGTCTACCGATGGTCTGACTTCGGTTGAGAGAACTTACTAAATAAACATCTGCAATCGTTGCATCGATTTGGAACACTGAACCAGGTCCAAATGCCATTTGAGTTGAGTCTCCCAAAGTTGCCCTATGGCGAAGGTTAAATCTTCGTTCCCCATGACGCGAAATTAATTTTTTAGTAATATCGCAATTTTTTTCATACCAATACTGAAACTGCCTAAAACTGGGCAGTTCTTCCGCTGGTGGCAGAATTGGAACTTTCACACTATTAGAGGATTCTCTATAGGCTATGGCAAAAAACTTTTCAAGTGTGTCCTGATAAGCTTTTGTCAAATATCTTTCTTGAGAATTCTCATAAAATAACCGGATACCTTTACGAAATTTATCCTGAATATCAGCATCAACATTGACTCCAAGTATTTGATCTTTGGCAATGGAGAGTAAACTAGGACGACCTCTTTTGGCACTATTAATTTGCCGCTCTTTGCCTTTTCCACCACACAAGTCAAAATTAGGTAGGAGTGAATTTTTTGTCTGTCCACCTTGCCAGTAACGTCGTAGATCCTTACGAATTGTTGGCTCTGAACGTCCTGTGCTATGAACTGCTTCCTTGATTATTCGACTTCGTTCATGGGGATAAAAAACTTTTTCTCCTTGAGCAATAATTAAGGAGATCGCTTTCCATGCTTCATCTCGATATTTGCGTTGAACATCTGAAAGCTGATTCGTAGGAATAATCTTAGCGCAGGGGTCGTTTTCTAAAATAGTTGCTCTATTGGCAACCAATGCCGCCTCTATATGGTTGTACTTATGAAAGATCGGTTGAGCATTTGGGTGATTGATATCAATAGTTATTACATCAGTACCTGAGGTATCAATCCAGAGCACACGCTCGATTTGGCGATTTTCTTCTAAATCGCTTATCCAGGACAGTAGTTGGTTAATGAAAATTTTCATCCAATTTCTCTTATTGGCTGATCAATATCTACAGATTGAACATTTAGTAGTAAAAGCTTTTGCCTGGGATTAATGGGTTGATTCATATCAACTAACCATTGGCGTGTAGCTAACAAATGCCAAGCAACTGATAAACTATCACCAGCTTCTAAGCCAAGCCTGTCATCACACTCGGCAGTCAGTTCTGTGAGTCTTTCATCCCTCTGCATTACCCACTGAGTTAGCAGTTTTTTTACCTGGGCAATCTCTCGCTCGGAGAGTGATAAGTCATCAGCATAGAAACGATTATGAAGGTGAGCAATGTTGTTGGTTAGAACGGAAGGAATTTCATGTTCTGTGACAATACCCCAACTAGTGTTTCTTGACTCCCAGTATCTGCGTTCAATCTCAAACTTTTCGATAGTTCGTTTGTTATCCAATTCTTTTGCAGGTTTGACTGTACGAGCTTGCTCGCAAATTCCAATGTTCTGAGGAATTGTGATTACAAAGTCAGTTGTCATCACAATAAATTCTTGGGTTTTAGGGTCTTTAGGATGAGGAATACCGCACTGTTCAGCAATTGCTACCGTTTCTTCCAACGGCAGTAATGGGTATTGTTCGCGAATGTCGTAAACTATTGGCGACCATTCAAGGGCATAAAAGTAGTTAAGCTCCATTTTGCTGAGCAAGTGATGGACTCTTTTTGTTTTCCAGCCCTTTGTCCGTGTTGCTAAACCTTGAGAAGCTACATCTTGAATCAGCAACCAGGGGGTGTAGTCGTGACCTCTACCTTCCCCACGACCTTGGCTGATACGTTTATCGATTACTGCCTGATTAGTTGCTCTGCGACGTTTAGCCATAGCATTATTTTGCTTTTTGCTGGACTACTTACAATAAAAATACCATACTTGTACGTTACTTTTAACATACAAAAATGGCATTACTAAGGATTGGCAAAAAAACTTTAGAAGTGTGAGAACACAACGAAAGTTAGCTTGGACAGTATTAATTTAGTTAAAATTGATACTTGTTATAGGTTAAAGCAAATCAAAAATCATATATAGAGTGTGGTATCATAACCAATAGATAATCAAGCGGGGAAGCTGACTATGACTGCCTTTAAGTATGTTTTCCCCGTGATCAGAGGGATTCAAAACGAAAGTGAATTTTACCTTTGTTGGTGTCCAGTTCAGGTCATACTAGAACTATTTACCTTCAAGGAAGAAATGGCGGTTCCAGCCAGCGTGCGGCGCTCTCTAAATTCAACCTTTAATGCGGAATTGGCGAAAAATATTATAACTAAGCCTCTTTATACAAGTTTTTACCCACTAATTATCTTTATTGATGGTGAAGTTACTTTTGAGGCAATTAATCTAGAAAAAGATACTGCAAATCTAGGTCACTTAAAAGTACCTATTGATACTAAAACTGTAGTTCTTCCGGTTCATAATCCTATTGCAGCGCTCAAACTTGCTCACGCTCAAAATCCAGATTTGGGAAATTTGCTTATCCCGCTACATTTTTATCAAGATATTGGTTTAAAGCGCCTTCAGCAATTGAAAACTGCTAAATCTATAATTTTGAATTGCATTAATCCAGAATTAGGCTATCACTCTCGTCCAATGATTTTGGCAATATCTGTAATCACAGAGGTCAACATCTTTAAAGATTTGACTGATGTTGAACGCAGCAGTTTACCTATGCGTTCCCAGAAATTGTTTACACTCAGTGGTATAAGAAATGCTACTCTGACTCTACTGGTCAATCATGAGAAGGCTGATTTAGAGACCCAGATTCAACTAGCAATTCGTTACTGGAATGCTGTCTGTGCTAATATCCCAGACTGGGAGCGAGTTCGTGAAGGTAAAATTAGTTCAGGCAAAATCCGTCAGGACTTTGTTCATGGTCATGGAGTAACGCTGGCAGCATTGGGACATCTGGGAGCTGAACTAATCTCACTCTACCCTGAAGACTGGGAAGTTTGGTTGCATAAGTTACAACAGATTAATTGGTCACGCTCGAATCCAGAATGGGAGAATCGAGTAATTTTTGGAGATCGTATTTCTAAATCTCGGACAAGTGTGAGTTTGTTAACGTCTTATCTTCAGAAATGTTTAGATTTACCTTTAACACCTAAGAGTAAGTCAGTACCAACAAAGAAGCATAATCAAGAGTAGAGTATAAGCGATCGCAAGAAATTAAGCTTTCCGTTAGAATGTCCAAACTGTGGCGCAAGCTGTAATCAGCTTTGTGCATAATCTTAGCTGTGCTTGATGACTTTTGTTCAGATAGCAGAACCTCAAAAGCCAATTTAGAAAGTTGAGGCGATGTCTAGCGACAAGTCGATGCGTATCTACCTAACCAGAAGTTTACCTTGGCTTGTTGCAGCAGCGATCGCACTATTATTTGCAGTAAACACTTTAATACCTGGGACAGTCACATAATCACCATCATCGGTAATTATCTGCGTGACTCCTGCTTTGTCCATCGCCTCCAGTATCAGCAAGTCGTAACCATCAAGCAATTGGGTTTGGAATCTGGTTAGCGCCGCATTGCTTGTTTCTTCGCTCACTAAAACGTCAGTACATACCGCAGTAGATGTCACCTGGCTCCAAGCTGCTTGAACTTCAGCAACAACTTTTGCTCTTTGTGTTGGGTAGTTATGGCGGTAATCCTTAGATGAAAATTTAGGATTAGGATTAAATATTTGTTTTTCTGTTTGCTCAATGTTGTGTGCTAATTCTGCCAATGAAAGACCGCAGTATAACAGCAATGAGTTAGCAGAAATAGCTTTGGCAATGTAGGAAGGATAATCTGTAATCTGATAAGGACGAGAAGAAATGCTGGCATTAGTATAGGTAAACCAATACCAGGCGTTTGTATCTACTAAGAAAATATCATCATTTTTCGGAGCGTCAGACCGGATATCAACCACTTCAGCCTGAACTGTGTAGTTGACTGGCATTACTGTGTATTTGCTTGTTCGCCGATCACTTGGTCTACTCTGCTACGAAAATCAGGATCGGAGTAATACCGCTTTGAATTTTCGATGACTAGTTTGAGTATTTGCTTACCGACTGTATTAAGATTGGAGAATTTCAACAGACGATTGAGGGTTTCTGGCTGAATATCGCGAAGTAATTGTCCAATAGCAAAGTTAAAGAAGGGAGAAGCAAAAATTTCTACTCCTGCAAAGTCTAGCTCAACTTCATTAAAAGCTAATAATTCTGGATGAACCAAATCATACACTTTCTGACCATCGCCAGGTGTAATACAGTTTTTGCCTATTAGGGTTAGGATTTCGTGTTTCATAGTCCGCACATCACCCTTAAAACAACGGCTCGTCATCTGGTTCAAGCTCCAAAGCATAATACGATTCGTCGCACAGGAGTGTAATATTTACCAGTGTTCCTCCAAATAAACTTTGTCTATTTTCGTAAACTTCCTGTTTTTCATCTATTGTCGCACATCCATCATGGCTTAAAATTTGAAGTTTTCCCTTATTTATATGAACGAATTGTTTTAAATAGTCAAGACCAATACCACCCGTGACTCGTCCACCCCTAGTAGTTGTCCCCTTTTGAAAAGCCCATTTTAATGCTTGGTCTGCTGATAAGTTGGGATTTTTCTGGAAATCGCGCACATTCTGAGGGATTCCTACGCCAAAGTCAACTACTGTCAGTTTAAGTTCTTTCAGTTCAGGATAATGTTGTCCGCAGCTAAAGACCCCTATATCTGTCCGTCCATGTTCAAAAGCATTGGCATAAATTTCTAAAACTGTTGCCACAATTAGCTTTTGCAAATCTGGGCTGACATGAACCCAGCCTCTACCCAGCCATTGCTCGGCTAGGTATTGAACCAACTCGTCTTTATTTTCCTTCGGGTCTTCTCGATACGGGATAGAGTTTCCCTGCCAAGGTGCCATATCCTGGCAAAAGGCATACATAAACCCATTTTGTTGCAGATTTATCTTGACTTTTTTATGAAGAGTATCTTGTTGAAAAGTGACTTTTCTACCTTGTGATTCAATTAAACGAATTAATCCACCCAGAAAAGCTACTGCATTTGGTCGTAGAAACCAACATTTGGAAAAGTCAAAGATTACTTCTGAGCAGTCTTCGTTGACTTTTTGCCAAAGTTGAAACAAGCTATCAAAGTCATCTAGGTTATCATTGACAGTCGGAATTTGAAGAGTAAGGCTCACAATTCCCTTTTTAATGCTTTGTTAAGTGTCGATCTTAGCAGGGGTTGTAATGGTAATTGGTGAGTTTTATCTATAATTCTCCTTTGAATGCTTTATCCAAGATAGAAGGTAGTAGTGCATCAAGTTCTTTCATCGCCTGTTCTCTTAGTTGTTGCATTGTGTCTAGTTTGGTTTGTAGTTCATCGAGGTAGGCGACAATGCGGCGTTGTTCTGGGAGAGGTGGAAGAGGAATTGGTATACGTCTCATATCAGCTACATTTAATTCAGTTAGACGGAAACCAACTTTTTCTCTTGTCCAGTCACCTTTTTCTCGGCTTCTTAACTGTACTTGTCCTTGAAAACCTTTTAAATATGCGTATAAGTATTCTGCTAGTATGATCTCTCTGTTTGCTCTAGCAATCGCTATATGAGTATCAGTTGAAGCCACTATTTCCGAAGCGGTATAATAAGCTACTCGACCTAAACAACCAGCAGCAGAACAAGCTATGAGAATATCGCCATGTCTAGCAATTGCCTCTGGAGAGACTTTAGCAGCAATGTCAGGTGCTAAAGTTATCTGAGGCTTGACATATTTGCCCATTTGAACATGCTGCGTTTTAATTAGGTAATGGTTGGATTCTCCTTGCTTCGATTGACGACCACGCGACAGATAAGTAGTCACATCTTGTAAAGTCGGGGCATTTTTTAAGCTTTCGTCAGTCCAAATTTTGACTTCTTCTGCACCCATTAAAGCTTCTACTTCCTTCAGAGCTTGTTGACGTAGCGATCGCACTTCCTCAATCTTCCCAACCAGTTCCTCAACCCGATCCACAACCCGCCGTTGTTCCTCCAGCGGTGGTAGAGGGATTTCAACAGTCAGAAATAAATCTGGTTTAATCCTATTTTTACCACTAGTACCTTGCGAAAGTTGAGCGCATTTATCCCAAAACTCTCTCGTTTTTGTATACCAATGTAACCACCTCGGTAAAACTTCATTTAAATCAAGTTCAAATGTTGGAAACTCTCCAGACGCAGCACATCCATCAACATCTTTTCCTGCAATTGCAATAGAGCCATGTCTAACCCATATTTTATTGATGATTAGGTCGTATTCTCTAACAATAGATAAAGTTTTAGCTGCTGTCTGAGAACCATCAATAGTTTCTCGTTCATATGCACCTTCTCCCCACCACTTAACACCTATAGTGCGATATGAAGTGCCAGGCAATACATCTATTGTTCGTAAAACTTGTTTTGCAATCTTCCTCAAAGGAATTGTGGTAATTATCATATCTCTGTCTATGTAAATAGCTGCTGAATCTCTTTCATAATCTCAGCAACCCGTCTATCTTTCTCCAAAATATCAGCTACCAACTGCTCAGGTGGTAAATGCTCAAAATCCTGCTGATTATTTGGATTTTTGCGATCAAGATTATAAATTGCCCAGTAAATAGCATCTCCTTTAGCATTTTCATCTTTAGCAATCTCGCGCTGATTTCGCTCCTCAGTTTGAGTCTGTTGCACCTCATCTTTGAGTACCTGAATCTGGTTCTTAATCTGTGCAACATCTTTCGGTGGTGAAAAGTCCAAAATTGAATTTTGTAAACCTTGAATTTTATCAGCTAATTCTTTAACTGTCTTTGCAAGCTGATTAGCTGTTTCCTCTGCTTTCTTAGCAGCATCCCAATGAGGTGTTGCTTCTTTTATTGCCTGATTATAAGCTTCCCTAAAGTTATGCTTCCAAGCCTGTTCCTTCTCTTCTCGATTCTTCCACCATGCCACACATTCAGCAAAATCTTCATCCTGTATTGGCTTAGTTTTAGTAAAAGTTTTTCGTCCTTCTGGCAAAGGTAATTCATAGTACCAAATCTCATCCGTTTGTCCAGAACGGTCAAAAAATAACAAATTTGTGGGAATGCCAGTATAAGGCGCAAACACCCCATTAGGTAAACGGACAATGGTATGCAGATTAAAATTATTGAGCAAATCTTCCTTGATTTTGGCGCACATATTATCCCCAAATAGCACCCCATTGGGAAAAACTACGGCTGCGCGTCCTGATTTGGGTCTTTGTCTGAGACGACGCATAATCAACTGAAGGAATAACAACGCCGTTTCTTTAGTTTGTCTATCTGGGGGAAAGTTATTTTTAATTCTGTCTTCCTCCTCACCCCCAAACGGCGGATTAGTGAGAATGATGTCCACCCAGTCTTTTTCACCCATTTCGGCAATAGTAAACCGCAGACTATTACCATCATCAATATCGGGATATTCAAATCCATGTAACAGCAAACTCATGTGCGCTAACATCAAAGGCAAGGATTTTGCCTCACCGCCAATAATGCTTTTTTGCAATATCTGCCAATCTTGGGCGCTACAATTCTTTTTCAGGTATTCATACGCCTCCACCAAAAAACCACCAGTTCCGCAAGCAGGGTCAAAAATGGTTTCTCCCAGTTTCGGTTCCATCACCTGTACAATAAACCGCACTACCGGACGGGGGGTGTAAAATTCTCCCGAATCTCCCGCAGCGTCCCGCATTTCTTTCAGCATGGACTCATAAAGGGTGCTGAGGAGGTTCACCTCTTCTGATTTATCAAAGTGAATATCATTTACCTTATTCAGCACATCCCACAGCAACGTCCCGCTAATCATGCGGTTAGTGACATCTTTGAACACCTTGGCGATGACATCAGCGCGATCTCGCCCGGTTTTGCTTTTGAGATTTCGCAAATAGGCGAGTAACCCTGCTCCTTTCGTGCCATCTGGTAAAATTGCTTCATCATTGTTGATGAAACTTTTCAGGCGATCGCTCGTAAAATTTTCATTAGCTGCCCAATCTCGCCAGCGATAAGGCGGTTGAATAGTTGGTTTATAGGAAATTCCTTCTAATTGTGCTTCCACCTCATGCAGTTTCTCGGAATCATCTAAAAGTTTCAAAAACATGATCCAAGTCAATTGTGGAAGACGGTCTAATTCTCCATTCAATCCTTTATCTGTCCGCATGATGTCACGCGCTGACTTAATCACGCTTCCTAGTTTTTGGGCTGTAGTTACGGGTTTATCGTTTTGTTTGGTAGTGCGTTTGGGCATAAATTAAGAATTAGTATCTTGCTTTAAAATCTTGAAAATTGACTTGAAAAGCATACATAAGTTTATTCAGATTATTAGTTTTACCTGGAACTATATAATGCGCCCATTTGTGAGGCTTATTAGCTAATAATTTAATTACATTCTTGGAAGTATTATTTGAAACAAAATAGCAATCACCTTCTAGTCTGGTTAATGTAGAGTTCAAACCAATAAAAGAACGAGCTAAATGCAAAGGTAAATCTGAACTGTAATGCTTACATTCTGCCACAATAAGCACTTTAGACGAACGGGGTTGTTCTCTCTTTCTTCGGCATCTTGAAGCTTCTTCCTGATACAGAACACATACATCACATTCTTGGGCGACTTGAGCTTGTCCTTTGACTTTGATTCCAATATGCACTTCTAACAATGGTTTATTATTGCCAAAATTAAGCACTGCATGAGTAAATGGTTGAGTATTCCAGTATATTTGTCCTGGACTTTGGCGGAAAATTAAATGATTAGTGTTTCTCTCAAAAATATCTTCGTAATAAACATTTGCACCTTCATTCTCTGCTGCTTTTATAATTATGCTAAATATATAAAACTCAAACAAATCTGATGTTGCATTAGATGTAGTTACTCCAATATTTACAGCACTTCCTAATCTGTTTCTAATACCTTGTATTAAGGAAGAATTAATTGACACTACGATTAACCTCGAATCGCAAATTGTTTAAATAATCTCTAAGTTCTCTTGCTGAAGATATCCGTTCTTCAAGTAGTCTAGGAGCAAATACAAAAAAATCCCCTTCTCGTTCATCTGAAGGATAAAATCTGACTTCCTGACTAAGTTCTTGAGCAGACAAGAATCTACTCATTTCAGTTGCTATTTCTAAAGTATTTACAACAGCTTGCTCAATGGCATTAATCAAAAGCAAAAGTTGCTCTTGAACAGAATATTCTTCTGTTCTATTTCTTCCTTGATTTTCTTCAATATTTTTGCCTTCACGAATAGTCTGATCAACTTGTTCAGTAACCCACTCTAGATCAAATGAATCTAAAATTTCTTCTAATTGCCTATAAGCAATAAAACAGTCTTCTTCGTCCACAAATTACTCCTAAGCTGAATACAATAAGTTTTGCAAGTGTTTTACTGCTTCCCTAAGTTGCTGAACTCCACCAAACCTTTGAGCAATTTCAGCCACATTTCCATATTTATCAAATTCGCGGTTAGCCTTAAATGTTGTTGGAATATTAAACTCCTCAACTCCTTTCTCTGCATACTTATCCAAAAGTATCTCTAAAATTGTCCTAGCATCCTCCCCATATCGCTCAAAAAAGTCAGCCTTACGACGCAACCTTTCAGCCCGTTGTTTGCAAGTCATCACCGGAGCATCAAAGGCAATATGACATAGTAAATCAAAAGGGTCTGCTTCGGGAAGATTAGTAACTTGTTTTAACTCATCAAAATCAATTCCCCGGTCTGCCAACAACTCAATAATCTCTGAACGCTGTTCTGGATCTGCCCAGCGTTGCTGTATTTCTATGGTAGAACGATAAAGAATTCTAACCTGCTCTCTGGTGTAGTCAATTAATCGAGACAAGCGCAGTTGATTGTCTGGGTTTAAATCATAAATTCTTTCTTCAACAATCTCTTCGCTCCCCCCATCAGCGTAATATTTCCGAGGTGGTGCGTCATCGTCATCTGGGAGTCCCCAAAATCCAGACTTGTCGTCATCATCTTCCAAATCTTCTGCTTCGTCTAACTCTGCTGACTCCAGTTCCTCCTCATGTTCAGAGAGAATTTCCCCCCGATCGTCTATCTCCGATTGATTAATGAGGGCGGGTTCTCCGTCAAAATCTCTATCTTCAAATAATACTGTGCTATTGGTGTAGTCGAGTATATTAAAAGACAGCTTACCCCGTTCTTCTCGCACACGAGTTCCCCGTCCAATAATCTGCTTAAAGTCTGTCATTGAACGAATAACACGGGCAAGCACAACATTTTTACAGGTGGGAACATCCACCCCTGTTGTTAGTAACCTAGCAGTTACAGCAATAACATGAGTTTCATTTAAGACATCTTTGAATTTATAGAGATGTCCCTTACCCACATCACCAGCTTCAGCAGTAATGCGAGTGATGTAGTCAGGATTTGTTCTGGTGATATCGCTGTTGAGGTTACGTAATTCCTTGATCATTGCCTTAACGTGCGGCTCATCCACACAAAAGACAATGGTTTTGGCATAGCGATCGCTACTTTTGAGAAAATCAGTAATATGTTGTGCGATCGCTTTTGTCCTTGCTTCTCTGACTAATTTGCGCTCAAAGTCTGGAGTTAGATAAACTTCATCAGGAATAGTTCTTCCATAGCGGTCAATTTGTCCAGCATTAGGTCGCCATCCTTCGCGATCGGAACGGGTAAGAACCCGATAAACTCGATAGGGAGCTAAGAAACCATCATCAATCCCTTGTTTGAGGGAATAGGTATAAAGGGGATTACCAAAGTAGCGATAGGTATCAACGTTATCATCTCGTAGCGGTGTCGCTGTCAATCCCAACTGATACGCAGGTTCAAAATGTTCTAGAATTTGTCGCCAGTTACTTTCATCCCTAGCACTACCCCGGTGACACTCATCAACAATAATCAAGTCAAAATAATCAGGACTGTATTCCCTGTAAAGTCCAAAGCTATCTTCTCTATCACCAATCGCTTGATAAATTGCAAAGTAAAGGTCACGTCCTTTTTTTGCTTCCCCCTGAATCTTGTAAATTTTCTCCTGATTAAAGGCAGAAAAATCCTTATTCATGGGATCATCTACCAGTACGTTACGATCTGCCAAAAACAGAATTCTAGGAGAACGAGATTCTCCAGAAACATTCCACTCCAAACTTGACAGTTTCCAAGCGATTTGGAAAGCAACAGTAGTTTTACCTGTTCCCGTCGCCAATGTTAGCAGTAGACGCTTTTGACCTTTGAAAATCGCCGCTAGTGCTGCATTAATAGCATTTCGTTGATAGTAACGCAGTGATTTACCTGGTGTTGGATAAAAGGGAGTCAGCAGTTTTTCTGCTATGTCTGGGCTAATTTGCTCATTAGCTTCCCCTTTTAACCTTTGCCAAAGTTCATCAGGGCTAGGAAACGAGTTCATCACATCAGACTGCTTACCTGTGATGAAGTCATACTCTACAATTCCTTCGCCATTGGTAGAGTAAGCAAACTTCACTTTGAGAATTTGAGCATAGGCGATCGCCTGTTCCAATCCCTCATCAGGAGTTTTATATTTCCTTTTTGCCTCTACTACTGCTAAGTGAAACTCGCTGTTATACAGTAGTAAATAATCTGCAAATTTCCGTTTACCACGAGGCTGACGCTTGTTTTTTGGGCGAATCTTGCCATCAGTGAAGTAATACTGCTCAGTATAATCGTGTGGTTCCTGCTCCCACCCCGCATCTCTTAATTTGGGTTCAACATACTTACGGCAGGTATTAGCTTCATTGCTCATCACATTTAATCCTACTGAATAAGCACAAACAAACACCTAACAGAGCTAGCAACAGCAGTATATTTGCCCTGTTACTATAGTTGATCCACCAATTACCGCAAATAGTAATCAGCCGTATAGAGGTTAGATACTAAAGTTTCAGCTTAGTTGGGTAGACATGCCGTATTTTAACCTTTACATTGTAATTATGACAAAAATTACCCATATTATCTTCAGTAGTAAATCAAATACTACCTCAACAAATCTGTCAATTGATTTTAATAAACAAAACAATGCTAGTTTTGACCTCGAAGCCTGATTTGCACCGATTCAAAAATTCAGAAGCACAACTCATTTTCAATCAATAAGTTCTCTCAATGCCTCAACCTTAATAACCTCTAAAAATTGAGGCGAGAGGTAGTGTGCCAGTTAGTAAAGAACTTTATTGTTTACTTAAGGACTTTATTGTCTACTTAAGAACTTTATTGTTTGTGATCAATTAAACCTGAAACCACGCGGTTAAAGCCACAGCCAAAGCATCGGACGCATCATCTGGCTTAGGAATCTCCTCTAAATTTAACTCCCGTGCCACAGCCTCTTGCACTTCGTATTTTTCGGCATTACCATATCCCGTTAACGCTTGTTTGATTTGGGCAGGGGTAAACTCCACATAGGGGAGATGACGCTGTGCTAAGACTAACATGAGTACACCCCGCGCTTGTGCAACTAGAATAGTGCTTGACATACGATAGAAGAATAACTTCTCAATCGCAACCAAATCAGGTTGCAACTCCTCGATCAGGGTGTGCAAATCGTCAAATAAGGTACACAATCGTTGTCCCATTTCCGTATTCGCAGGCGTGCTAATCACGCCAAAATCTAGCATCTCGACGGTTGTGTCTTGGATCTTGGCTTGATTTTGTTTGCAGGTAATTACCCCAAATCCTAAAATCGCCAGCCCTGGATCTAATCCTAAAATGCGTTTTTCCATTCAATTCACTTTGACCACAGAGGTGTTTTTTGACTAAAGAAGTATAAAGAATGAAGGATAAAAAAGTAACTCAGTACATCTCGCCGTGGGCGAAAAAATAGCTTTATGGGTAGTGTAATTTCGTACGGGCGAGTTTATCCAAAATATCGTGAATAATTGAGAATATCTGTGAACCCGCCCCTACTTCATACTTCATACTTCAGTTGATCGCTTACTCAAAGTCTACTGGAACGAAAAATTGTCATAAGTCTATGCTTGGTGTTTCAACCAGGTAGTGTACATTTTCTGTTAATCATTGTTTGTCCCACTGCACCGAATCAGGTATGTCAATTGCTTTTCTCAGACAAGCCCTCCACACTCTGCAACAGCAGTCGCGCCGGCGCACTCCCCATCGGGTGAACCAGTGGTTCAAGTGGTTATCTCCTGGGCTATCCATCAAACGTTGGTTGTTAATCAGTGTTGGCGGTGTACTGCTGGCGAGTCTGGGGTTGGCTATTTGGATTAAGCTGACTCCAATTTTTTGGGCAATAAAATTCCTGAGGAAGTTGTTGGGATTCATCACTGACATCTTACCCAACTATATCAGCGGCCCTTTAGTACTGCTGTTTGGCTTAATGTTGCTACTTTGGGGACAAACTCGTACTGTAGGCTCAATTACTAAGGTACTCAGGCCAGAAGGCGAAGAGGAACTGATTGATGTTCTTTTGGCCCATCACCGATTGTACCGAGGGCCAAAAATAGTGGTGATTGGCGGTGGTACAGGTCTTTCTACGTTGCTGCGGGGACTGAAAACCTACAGCGCCAATATTAGTGCTATTGTTACCGTAGCTGATGATGGTGGCTCTTCTGGGCGTTTGCGCCAAGAATTTGGTGTGCTACCACCAGGGGATATTCGCAATTGTTTGGCTGCACTAGCAGATGAAGAAAAGTTACTCACAGAATTGTTTCAATACCGCTTTCGGGCTGGGGATGGCTTAAGCGGTCATAGTTTTGGTAATTTATTTTTAACGGCAATGAGTGATATTACTGGGGATTTGGAACGAGCTGTTGCGGCTAGTTCCAAAGTCTTAGCAGTCAGAGGACAAGTTTTACCAGCTACCCTCAGTGATGTTCGTCTTTGGGCAGAATTAGCCGATGGTCGCCGAATTGACGGGGAATCTAGCATTCCCAAGGCGGGCGGTAGAATTGTGAAAATTGGCTGCATTCCTGCTAACCCGCCAGCCTTACCAGCAGCACTCAAAGCTATTAAAGAAGCTGATTATATTATTATTGGTCCAGGTAGCCTTTATACTAGCTTGATTCCTAATTTATTAGTACCAGAAATTGCTGATGCGATCGCTCAAACAAAAGCCCCCCGTATTTATGTCTGCAATATTATGACTCAACCTGGAGAAACTGAAGGCTATACTGTTGCCGACCATATTAGAGCCATTGATGCAGCTGTTGGGAATAGGCGGCTATTTGATGCTGTACTGGTACATAAAAAATCACCCTCTGCTAAGTCACTGATCCGCTACGCTCAACAAAATTCTCACCCCGTCTTCCTAGACAGAGAAGCTGTAACTCTTTTAGGGCGGAGAATTGTTCCAGCTAATGTTTTGTTTGAAGATGAAACAGGTTTCGTTCGTCACAATCCTGAAAAATTAGCAAAAGTGTTATTCCGGTGGTACAGTGGGGTTCATCATGGCAGATGAATTGAAAATTGTGCTTGCAGATGCAGAAGCCACCCTAAATTTGGGTATCACTTTTGGGCAATCTCTCGATGCTGGTAGTGTAATTTTGCTCTCTGGTGATTTAGGTGCTGGTAAAACTACTTTAGTACAAGGTATTGGCAAAGGTTTGGGGATTGCCGAACCAATTGTGAGTCCTACTTTTACAATTATTAATGAATACACTCAAGGACGGCTTCCCCTTTACCACTTGGATTTATACCGCTTAGAACCACAAGAAGTTGCAGCTTTAAACTTAGAAACTTATTGGGAAGGCTTTGAAGTTACACCGGGAATTGTCGCCATCGAATGGGCCGAAAAAATGCCCTACAAACCAGATAGTTATCTGATTGTCGATTTGTCTTATGGGAATGAAGGCGATCGCCAAGCTCAAATTACTTCATGTAATTATCCTCTTAGTGCAGTCATCGCCTCCATTGCTCCTAATTTCCAGGATGCTGAATTTTGACAACAGGGTTTTTTAAGTGGTTGATTACCCTGACACTTTGGCAACTAGTTAAAGAGACACTATGCTTTTACTATCTGCCACTACCACGCTCATCAGACTCATTAATTAACATAATTGTTTTAATTTCTCCTCAAAATCATGGAATAAGTAAACAACAGCAGACTAAGTGTTAGTCTTGACTAAAATCCTTCACATTCGGATTGGTATCCTCATACCAATTGGAAAAATGAGCGCTACAGATTACGGTTAGACGCTGTTTCACGAACCTACATATCTGTCATATTCTTTTCTCCAATTGATATTAGTAATTACTAGATGTAATCAATGCTTGTACTCAAGAAACAATTCCTCATGCAAATATTTCGGAAAAATTTTTAATTTCCTGGCACTATGCTTTTTCATCCTGAGATTACCTTGATAATTTACATGCTTGATTTTGGGCAAACAATTGTTGGGTAATTCCTGTAATCATTTGTCAAGCAGTACTATCAAGCTGTATTTGCCTGAGCAAGCAACTATTTTTTTTAACCACAGATTTTTAACCTGTGTTAATTAAGCATATATACACTTATCGCTCTTTGAGAACAGAGTTTTCACATACCAGATTCAAATTTATTTATCTAAATTATTTTCTCAAATTCACTGAAAAGGAAAAGAAAATACTGAAATAAGCAAAGCGCAAATCTAAAAATTAGGAAATCTCCCAGTTTTTATCAGCACTACAACCTATATTTAGACTAAATTTTTACCCAATGATTCAATGTTTATACAGATAAATATCAGATTAATCAGTTAATAGCCTGAATAAATTAATTAATTATTCTACCCAAAAAAGATATTTTTATACTCCTCATACCGATTTCATGAAGAACTCCACCCTTAACCCGCATTTCTCACAAGCTTTAAGCGTTTGATGGGGCGGAGGTCTATTGGGAGGAACCCTAACGCAGTACGGGGGGTAGAGGGGAAAGAACTTGTACAAGAACTCTCCCCTGCATAAGCGCACAAGCGCAGGCTTTGAGAGGTGTGGTGAGAAATCCGGGTTAAGGAGATCGAGTTTTTGGGCATGGGGAAGGTTTACCAATACCTGCCAGTTATCTCAAGCCGGCTCTTGAGCAACCTCGACCACCCACGGTTCGGAGTTTCCCGCCTACTGCCAATAAAAATTATTGTGAGTTTGTATTTATACGTAAACTTATGGTATTTATACGATATTTAGTTCCAGGGAGTTTTGTTGTTTATCTTTGTAAATGTATTTTTAGGTGGATACACTAGTTAATAGCAATAAAAGATGCGATCGCATCTTTTACATTCGGGCCTACATCATCTCTCGTATAGTAAGTATGTCCTTCATTAATATATGCAGATGTAGCATCTATCAATTGTTGAATAACCTCTTGGCGAGCGTCATCTATTTCTTCACTGACTTTTTTACCTGTATACTTGTTTTTTCGCTCTTGCGGTTTTAAGACGATGCGAGAATCCTTATATGTTTCTCCTGATTTCGCTTTAAATCTCTCATTTAAATCAAACTGAAGGCGTAAATAACGTTGAGATTCATATCCACCCATAATTTGTCGGCAAATAGTGCTATCAATTTCCGATGTCGGCTCCATAAAAATATCAGTAATATGTTGCGCCCAGTCTAAAGGCTTCCATTTGTCTAGTTGCTCAAATTGATATGGTTCACCAGTTTGTCCTGTGCCAATAGAAAGTATGGCGATATCTTTCATCTGGAGGTTTTCTAGTTGATATTTGCGCTTGATTTCGGGAGAAACAAACCGATCTGAAGATTGACTTATCCTCATCACCAAACTCAGTGCCGCTAAAGCAGGATTATTAGCCGAGACTCCACCATCGATATGAGGAAACACCCAATTACCAAATTTCTCTTTATCGACAGGCTCTAATTTATAGGGGGGAAAAAACGAAGGCGCTGATGCTGAAGCAGCACATATTTCCCATAGGTAACATTCATCATACCAACGGTATCCTAGATCTGGATGACAATTTGTAAAAAATGTTGTGTTGCGATAGAGCGTATCGTAAGCAAGAATCAAAATTATCGGACTATCTATATCTTTGATTCTCTTATATCCCAACTTATCTATTAAGACTTTAATCAGTCCTTCATGAGAATATTTGCTTGGGGAAAATGCTTCGAGAATAGGCTGTAAAAATGAAGGAAACCTCTGGTAGCGATTTTTTTGTTTGATTGGAAATATCCGCCTACCTTCGTTGATATATAGATCGACCAGTTCTGCACTTGTTTTACCTATAGCAATTCCGGCAGCGAGAATTGACCCAGTAGAAGTACCAGCAATCAGGTCAAAGTACTCATTTAAATTCTGACCTTTCTGCTTTCTCACCTGTTTCTCAACTTCTTGGAGTATCCGCGCTGAGATGACTCCACGCATACCACCACCATCTAAACTTAAAATTTTGAATGTCATATTTCTTATCCTGATTTTGTCATTTGTCAGTTGTCATTTGTCAGTTGTCGGATAACCAATGACCAATGACCAATGACCAATGACCAATGACCAATGACCAATGACTATTGACCATTGACCATTGACCATTGACCATACAATCTCTAGCAATGGCTTTGTCCGTTATACCATCACCTTGAAGTGTAATGATTTATAGTTTTACAGTACGTAACTTGGAAATAAAGATTGGCTACAAGAAAGTTAAAACTTGACCACGGACTTCTGTATTTAACTTACCTTTGTCATAGACAATTTCACCACCAACAATGGTGGTGACAGCCCAACCCGTCAAGTTCCAACCTTCAAAAGGACTCCAACCAGATTTAGTTAACAGTTCTTCACGCCGGACTGGGCGGTAAGTATCTAAATCTACAAGCACCAAATCAGCATCATAACCAGGAGCGATCGCACCCTTGTTGGGAATACCATAAGCAACAGCTACAGCCTTTGACATCCAATTCACAACTTGGGCAATGGTACACTTTCCTTCCATAGCTGCGGTTAACATTAAAGCAAGGGAAGTTTCCACCCCAGGCATCCCAGAGGGACTATTGGGATATTCTTGAGCTTTTTCTGCTAAGGTGTGGGGGGCGTGATCGGTGGCGATAAAATCAATGACACCATCTCGTAACGCTTGCCAAAGGACTTGATTATCATGGGGCGATCGCAATGGTGGATTCATCTGCGCCAGAGTGCCAATCTTTTCATAAGCACTGCTATTCAATACTAAATGCTGTGGTGTCACCTCTGCGGTTACCCAACTGGGTTTATCTTGCCGCAGTAAATCCGCTTCTTCGGCGGTTGACATATGTAAAATATGTAGGCGACGCTGGTATTTTTGAGAAAGTTTTAATGCTAACTTAGTTGCCAATAGTGCCGCTTGATTATCTTGAATTTGGGAATGAATCGCCGGATCGTGAATTCCTGCAAATTCTTGGCGACGTTGGTTAATTCTCGCTTGGTCTTCAGCGTGAACGGCAATCAAGCGATCGCCCTGAGCAAATATAGCCTCTAAAGCTGCTTCGGTGTCAACTAGTAACTGACCATGCATCGACCCCATAAAAATTTTAATTCCTGGTGTCGGGTTGGCGGTCAGTAAATCTGGCAGATTTTCTGCTGTTGCCCCAATAAAAAAGCCATAATTAACTAGGCACTTAGTGGAGGCACGTTGTAGCTTATCGTCTAGAGTTTGTTGATTAGTTGTGAGCGGACGAGTATTCGGCATTTCCAAAAAGGAAGTTACTCCCCCTTTGGCGCAAGCACAACTGGCGGTAAACAAATCTTCCTTGTGTTCCAGTCCGGGTTCGCGGAAATGCACCTGTGGATCGATGACTCCTGGCAACAAAGTTAACCCTGTTGCGTCAATTTCTCTAGTTGGGCTTAGTGTGGAGATTTCTGGTGCAACTTCGACTATTTGGCGATCGCGCGTCAGCACATCCCCAACCATGAATTCTCCATTAGGTAGAATTATCCGGGCACGGCGAATTAGTAAACTTTTTGGTGATGACATGGAGTTAACAATATTCAGATAGAGGACTATACTTCACAGACAACTATCTTTTTAGGTTAAACTTGGTTGCACTCTTAGTAGTCAATTTTTGCCGCAAGTGAGAAAAAGTTTATTGTTATATCTGTAGATTTCTGTAAAAATGGCGACGTAACTATCAAAGCAAAGTTTTGCCGTTAAAATTTATAAATATAGTTCCCTTGGCGAGTTAATTACCAGCATCTTTTCTTTACTTCAGTAATTTCATGCAAAATCAAGTGTCTGATAAAAATTCTAGTCAACAACCTGATAATTCCTGGATTGCAGAGCTAGGTAGAACAGTTATATTAAGCATAGTTCTAGCCCTAGGAATTCGTACTTTTGTTGCCGAAGCTCGCTGGATTCCTTCGGGATCGATGGAACCTACCCTGCATGGTACTCCAAACCAGTGGGAGGCAGACAAGATCATTGTGGATAAATTGAAGTATAAGTTTTCTCAACCTCAGCGGGGGGACATTGTCGTCTTTTCGCCTACAGACGAGCTAAAAAGAGAACAATACAATGATGCTTTTATTAAACGTATAATTGGCTTACCTGGGGAAAAAGTAGAACTCAGAAATGGCAAAGTCTATATTAACAACCAACCCCTCCAGGAAGATAAGTACCTCAGCGCCCAACAACGTACAGTCATTGATGTTTGTTCATCAACACAGCAAGTACCCTTCTTGGCAAAATCCCAGACTATACCCCCCAACTCATATTTAGTGCTAGGCGATAACCGTAACAGTAGCTATGACAGCCGCTGCTGGGGTGTTGTTCCTCAGCAAAATATCATCGGTCGTGCTGTGCTGCGTTTCTGGCCTCTCAATCACGTTGGTGGTCTCGATAAATCACCTTTATATCCGTAAACTTAGTGGTCTATCGTCAAAGTTTTAATCGGTTCGTAGAATCACATTAGTGCGGAAAAATCCACCGACTTAAATAGTGATTACAAACTTATAAGAAAATAGGCCGAAAAACTTTTGGTGAGGTACAGATAATCGTGGGGGCACAAGATGTTGTGCCCCCACCTGTATACTTCGTTAACCAGAAATACGCTGTATAATGCCATACTTAGCCAAGATTGTACTCTACCCCATTAAGTCCTTGGATGGCGTGGAAGTTGAAAACGTCCGAGTTCTTCCTAGTGGTGCGCTAGAGTATGACCGTGAATTTGCCATTTTTGATCAGGGCGGTAATGTAGTCAATGCTAAACGCCATGCCAAAATTCATTTATTGCGAACAGAATTTGCACTTCTTCAGAGAACCATATCTCTACAAATTCCCAGCAATGACTCACCAGAAATTTTTCATCTAGATCGGGAACGACAGTCGCTAGAGGCAACTTTAAGCGATTTTTTTGGTTTTGCGGTGACATTAGCGCAAAATTCACAGATGGGCTTCCCCGACGATCGCAACTGTCCAGGCCCGACTGTGATTAGTACCGCAACTTTGACAGCAGTGGCTTCCTGGTTTCCTGGTGTGAGTGTGGAACAAATGCGCCGTCGGATACGGGCCAATATTGAAATCGGCGGTGTACCAGCATTTTGGGAAGACCGGTTATTTAGCCCTCAAAGTGATGAGACTGTTTCCTTTCGGATAGGAGATGTCTGCTTTTTGGGAATTCAGCCTTGTAGCAGGTGCATAGTACCAACACGCGATCCTGACTCCTCTAAAGCTGACAGCAACTTTCAAAAAATATTTGTCCAGCAGCGACAAGCAACTTTGCCAGATTGGGCTGCTTCATCCCGGTTTAATCATTTTTACAGATTGAGTGTAAATACAAGACTATCTACCGCATCAGTTGCCAGAACGTTACAAATTGGCAACGAAATCGCAACACTTACTTAATATTTTTAATATTTCTTCAAATAAAAAAACAAATAGCAAAAATCTCCAAAATTTTTTAACTTTTTAATCGACTATATTATCTAGTAATTTTTCCAGTTTTGTAATTGAATATGTATGATTGTTTGCCTAAAACCAGAGATTTAGAGGCTGGATACTGAAGAGGTAAACAATTTAAAATTCCCTATCGGCTCTAGTGTCAATTGTAACAGTTAATCTGGATCTGCATACTGTAGTTAATTAGTTAAATTTCAACCAATATAGATGCGAATCCGAATCAGTGTAAATATATATTTTCCCTAATCAGAGAAAATATGCTGAGACATTTTCACAGAAAATTCAGCAAATTTGCCTGTTAAAAGCAAACTTTAAAATTGAGTAGAGGAGGAATAAAGTAAGAACAACAATTATATTCAACAGAAGTGCTGCTATTTTTGATACAAATTTAGGCGAAGTGCGTCATGGAATTTGAACCAAAAAATAGTACTATTTCTGATATTTTTTGTATTTTATATTACAATTGTATCCCTGGTGTAGCAATGGGGACAAAATCTAAAAACAATGTTATCTAAACTTCAGCCCGTCAAATCTCTCAATCGGTTAGTTGAGAAAACTTATATCAATATGATGCCCCTCAAATCTGTTTTAATTGTGCCTTTTGTGTTGCAATTTTGTGGAACTGTAGGGCTTGTGGGCTATCTTTCGTTTCACAACGCACAAACAGCGGTAAAAGATCTAGCAACTGAGTTAGAAAGCGAAATCTGCGATCGCATCGAACAATATCTCGATCAATACTTAACAACTCCTCGGGAAGTTAATCAACTTAACTCTGATGTCATGCAGTTAGGTTTGCTCAATCTTTCTGACTTGCAAACAACCGGATACTACCTTTGGAAACAAATGCAGGTTTTAAATCTTGGCGACAGCAAGTTTGCTAATCCCAAGGGTGAATTTATTGGTATTGAACGCCTAGATAAAGGTACACTTTTGATTCAGGAAGTTTCGCAAAAGCAGGGTATTGGTAAACTTTATGTTTACGCTACAGATCAGCAAGGGAATCGCAGCGATCTCAAGGAAGTCAAAAATTACGATCCCCGGCGAGACGCTTGGTATAGAAATGCAGTTAATCTTGGCAAGCCCGTCAGGAATCACACAGAAAATTTATCTCTATCTTCTAGTTATCCGCTTTACGATCGCACTCACAAACTGGTGGGAGTAATTGGGACAAATCTGCTATTGTCAAAAATTAGTAATTTTTTAGCTAAATTCAACGTCGGTCATGGGGGCAGAGTCTTTATTTTAGAGCGTTCTGGACTAATAGTAGCCGACTCTTCGCCCGAACTACCATACACTTTACCTTCAAGAGAAAGTGAAAATTCCTTAATCAAACTCACAACTCAATATTTGCGCCAACATTTTGGCAGCTTGGGGTTCGTGGTTGGCAAACAAAAAATTAGTTTTACAACCCAAAAGACTCGTTATTTTGTCAATATTAAAAATTGGCGTGATGAGTTTGGCCTCGACTGGCTGATTGTGGTGGTGCTTGACGAAGCTGACTTGTTCAAACAAATTAACCCTAACAACCCTACTAACTTTTTATTTCTAGTTGCCTTTTTAATAATTGCACAATTTGGTCTGATCACTGCTTGCTGGTTCATCAAGCTCATGATGCAATTCAATAAATCAGTCCAAAAAATCCCTGCCGGTAAGTTAGAACAGACAAGAGAACACCAGCCTGCTGACGAACTGGGTAAATTGGCTAAATCATTAAATAGTGGAGAAACTCATCTGCTCAAAACTGTAACTACCTTACAAGCAACACATACAGCCTTAAATCAATTTTTATCTATAAATCAGAGTCAACCGACTCAATTTTTAGCACCTCAGGGGCTAGGTAATTATGAAAATTGCGATCGCCTGAGCCAGCAGATTTTTAGTCGGGGTGCAACAGCAGTTGACCAAGTTTATATGGCCGACACTGAGCAAATCTACCGCAGCCTAGACAGGAAGCAGCTAGTTGTCAAATATCGCCTACCGGGAGCCAAAGCCTTACCAGGAAAAAGCTTCAGAATTAAAGAACTAGAAGTTCGCTATCCTGAGAAAACAATTCTGATTGAAGCCTTGAAAATGCCAATATATGACGAATTAGACAATGTTGTCACTGCGCCTAATTTATCCGAAATTCCTCAACCTCCACAACCAGACAAATTGTTAACACAATACAATCGCCTGTTAGAATCACAAGTCAAAAAACGTACCCAAGAACTCTTAAAAGTTATTCAACAACTGCAAACAACTCAAAAACAACTGATTCAATCCCAAAAAATTGCTGCCAGAGGAAGATTAGCTGCTGAGCGAGCCAACCGTGCCAAAAGCAAATTTCTTGCCAACATGAGCCATGAGTTGCGGACTCCACTCAATGCCATTTTAGGTTTTACCCAAGTCATGAGCAATGACAATTCTTTATCTTCTGAACATCAGGAGAATTTGGCAATTATTAATCGCGCTGGCGAGCATCTTTTGAATTTAATCAATGACATTCTCGAAATGTCTAAAATCGAAGCTGGCAAAACTAGCTTGAATATCAAGAGTTTTGACTTAATTCGGCTGTTGACAAGTTTGGAAGAGATGTTTTGTCTCCGCGCTGCTGCTAAAGATTTACGACTAGTATTTGAATATGCTCCGAATCTTCCCCGATATGTGCAAACTGATGAAAGCAAACTCCGGCAAATTTTACTAAATCTCTTGGGCAATGCCATCAAGTTTACTCATAAAGGCAACGTGATCGTTAGGGTCAGTGGAGGATCGCCAGAAGATCACGATCCCCGTCTTTACTTTGAAGTGGAAGATACTGGCCCGGGAATTGCTCCCCAAGAACTTCACCTTTTATTTGAAGCTTTTGGACAAACCGAAACTGGTAGACAATCGCAACAGGGAACAGGACTAGGCTTAACCATTAGCCGCAAATACATCCAAATGATGGGTGGAGATATTACTGTTACCAGTAATCCAGGTGAGGGAAGTAAATTTACTTTCGATATTCAAATTAGTCTGGCGGTTGCTAGTGAAATTCGTGGGGAGCAACATAAACAGCAAATTGTTGGTTTAGCACCAAATCAAGGCGAATATCGCATCCTAGTGGTTGACGATGTCAGAGAAAGTCGGCTGTTGTTAGTTAAAATGCTGACATCTATCGGATTTACTGTCCAGGAAGCTACTAATGGTCAAGAAGCGATCGCCCAATCTTTAGAATGGGAACCACACCTGATTTTGATGGATATGCGGATGCCGATCATGGACGGCTACGAAGCCACAAAAGTGATTAAAAAACAAATGGAGTATCAGGAAGAAATTTTACCATCTCATCACCAAACACGGAGATTAGGAAACTCCTCCACCCACCAGGCTGACCAATGGTTAACAATCCCAGTATGCACCAGTAGAGAAAATAACCATGTACCTATTATTATTGCCTTAACTGCCAGCGCCTTTGAAGAAGAACGACAGAAAATTTTGTCAATCGGTTGCGACGATTTTATTCGTAAGCCATTTACTCAAGAAGTCTTACTAGAAAAAGTTAGCGAACATCTGGGTGTAAAATATATCATCCCAGTAGAGACTGTAAATCCATCTGCTAGTCAACAAACAGAGATATTTCCTAGCGAAGCTGAACTTATGTGGCATTTGTCGCAAATGCCTAATCAATGGTTAAGAAATATACGTCATGCCGCAGCTAGCTGTAGCGATGACATGATTTTTGAGTTGCTGGCGCAAATACCTCCAGAAAAAAGTCAAATTTTCCGGCTTTTGGGGGAATTAGCCAACAACTATCAGTTTGAAAAAATTATGGAATTGACTAAAACAAACCTAGAATGAACTACGAGCGGTTAGAACCTGAGAAAAAAGATATTTTGCTCATTGACGACATGGCAGATAACCTGCGAGTTTTATCCTCGCTGCTGACCAGAGAAGGATATAACGTTCGCAAAGCTTTAAACTGGCAAATGGCTTTGACTGCTTGTCAAACAGTACTGCCAGATTTGATTTTACTCGATATTATGATGCCAGAGGTTGATGGCTACGAGGTTTGCCAGCGTTTTAAGGCTTGGGATATGACTGCTAATATTCCAGTAATTTTTATTAGCGCCTTAGATGATGTTTTTGACAAGATAAAAGCGTTTAAAGTAGGCGGTGTAGACTACATTACTAAACCTTTTGAATTGCAAGAAGTGTTAGTACGGGTGCAAAATCAACTGGCCCTTAGATCAGCACAACTAGAAGTAATTAAGCTCAATGTCGAACTCGAACAAAGGGTGAAACAGCGCACTTGGGAACTAGAAAAAGCTCTGCAAAAACTCCAGGCAGAAATCATTTCTCGTCAAGAACTGCAAAGTAAACTGCTAGATATAGCCTTGCATGATTCGCTGACTGGTTTAGCAAATAGAGTTTTATTTATCAGGCGGCTAGAAAAGGCTCTAAATCGTGCTAAGCAACAACCTAATTATCAATTTGCCATTCTTTATTTAGACTGCGATCGCTTTAAAGTGATCAATGATTCTCTAGGACATTTAGTCGGAGATGAATTACTGTTAGCCATTGCCCACAGGCTACAATCCTCTTTGAGTGCGATGGATACTATAGCTAGATTAGGTGGTGATGAATTTGGCATTTTGCTAGAAAATACCACCAATATCAATATGGTAATTGAAGTTGCAGAACGTATTCTTCAGCAGCTATCACTTCCCTTTAAACTCACAAGATATGAGGTATTTATGAATGTCAGTATTGGCATTGCTTGGGGAAATAAAGATTACGATCGCCCTGAGTATTTGCTTCGCGACGCTGACACAGCAATGTATCGTGCTAAGGCTTTGGGTAGAGCTAGATATCATGTTTTTGATCCCATAATGTATCAGGAAGCCATCCAGCTTTTAGAAATCGAAAACGATCTGCGCAGAGCTGTAGCACGCCAAGAATTTCTTGTTTACTATCAACCTATTGTTTCCCTGCTTACAGGTAAAATAGCAGGCTTTGAAGCCCTAGTGCGCTGGCAGCATCCAATTCGTGGTTTAATTCTCCCAGCAGATTTTATTCCCATAGCAGAAGAAACCGGATTGATTAACGCTATTAACACTTGGGTGTTACAGTCAGCTTGCCAACAATTACGTTTATGGCAAGATAACCCACTCATACCCGAAACCCTGACTATTAGCGTCAATTTGAGTGCGCGGCTGTTTTCACAACCGAATTTCATAGCCCAAATTGATGAAATTCTCTATGAAACTCAAGTCAATCCCGAAAAATTAGAACTGGAAATTACAGAAAGTGTAATTATGGAAAATAGTCATGCAGTCAAAACAATTCTCGAACAATTAAAAGAGCGGAACATTAAGTTAGTCATGGATGATTTTGGTACAGGTTATTCTTCTTTAAGTTATCTACATAGCTTCCCTTTGAATGCACTAAAAATAGATAAGTCTTTCGTCAAAAGAATGCAGGAAAATCAAGAAGATATAAGTTTAGTACCCGCCATGATTGGTATTGCTGACTCAATGGGAATGCGAGCGATCGCTGAGGGTGTGGAAACCATAGAACAGTTAGCCCAATTGCGAAGTTTAAACTGTGAATTTGCTCAGGGATTTCTCTTCTCTCGACCCATAGAACAGCAATCAGTTCTCAATCTACTCACAACCGCACCTCAATGGTAATTAATTTGTCATTTGTCATTTGTCCTTTGTCATTTGTATAAGTATAGTTGATCCATGTTCCATGACTAAAAATTTATGTCTAAATATCTAATCACTAATGACAAATACTTCAACCATTCGATAGACTGAGGGCATCGCTTCACTCAGTACAAGTGGCTAATGACAAATGACCAATGACAAATGACAAATGACAAATGACAAATAACCAAAACAATCATAAAGGGAATATTTTGGTGGTCGATGATACCCCAAATAATTTGCGTCTTTTATCAGCCATGTTAACAGCACAAGGCTATGAAGTTCGCAAAGCCTTAAATGGAAAAATGGCGCTGACTGCGTGCAGAGTAGTTTTACCAGATGTAATTTTACTTGATATTAATATGCCAGAAATGGATGGATATCAAGTTTGTCAACAACTCAAAAGTGACAAAATTACTGCGGAAGTTCCTGTGATTTTTATTAGTGCTTTAGATGATGTTTTAGATAAAGTTAAAGCCTTTGATGTGGGAGGTGCTGATTATATTACTAAACCATTTCATGGCGCAGAAGTTATATTACGCATTGAAAATCAAATTAATTTGCGGTTATACCAAGTTAAACTACAAGAAAAAAATCTTTTATTAGAACAGGCTCTGGCTAATTTGCAAGCTGCGCAAGTTCAACAAATTCAAAACGAAAAGATGGTAGCACTAGGTCAGTTAGTCGCTGGAATTGCCCATGAAGTTAATAATCCGATCAGTTTTATTTATGGCAATCTGCAATATGCTGGTCAGTATATCCAAGATTTAGTCAATATTATTACAGCATATCAACAAGAATATGCCAAACCTACTTCTAAAATTGAAAAAATCCTCAAAGATATAGATTTAAATTTTGTAACTAAGGATCTGCAAACTCTCATGGGTGCTATGTATAGAGGTGCAGAGCGGATCACCGACATAGTCCTCGCACTACAAAACTTCTCCCGACACGACGAAGCGGTGATGAAGCAGGTGAATATTCATGAAGGCATCAACAGCACTTTAGTAATGCTACAACATCGATTTCGGGAAACTGTAGATCGTCCGGCTATTGCTATAGTTAAAAATTACGGAGATTTGCCTTTAGTTACTTGTTATCCTAGTGAACTCAACCAAGTATTTATGCATTTATTAAATAATGCGATTGATGCATTAAACGGGTTGGCAATTAACAGCAAAATTATTGAAAATCCGCAAATTCAAATTTTTACACAGTTAACAGACAACAATACAGTCAAAATTGCGATCACAGATAATGGCCCTGGTATCGAGCAGTCCTTGCGATCGCGTTTGTTTGATCCATTTTTTACCACAAAACCCGTAGGCAAAGGTAGTGGGCTAGGATTGTCAATTAGCTATCAAATTGTGGTGCAAAAGCATCGTGGACAGATAACTTGTTCTTCATCCCCAGGACAAGGAGCAGAGTTTTTACTGGAAATTCCTCTACAACAACCTGAGTATTAAAGTTTTTGCTTTTACAATTAAATACACAATAATATGCTTAAACGCATTTATACTAAATTTAATTATTCGCGCTGATACAGGCTGTGATTAAGTTCTTTAATGTTAAATTTCTGATACCTCTTGTTTATATTTCGTCATCAGAGCCAAAGGGCACACATCATACTGAAAGAACAGTGAAATCTATTTCTAGCAAGGGTTGACAGCCGAATCCGCAATTGGTGAGTAAAACCCAAGAGAAGTAAAAATGGGGAAATCAGGATTTTTTCTCTATAAGAGACTACATTTTTCAGTCTCATAAAAGCATAATAGAGATGTGACTGATCTGTTTACCCCTTTACAATCCCTCAAAGAAGGTCACTGGTTCAAGCTCATCTGTGGAGCCAGTTTCCAGCATCTACCTGCGGTCAGAAGTTTAACATTAGCCTACACTTTGGCGGGCGCTGACTGTATAGATGTCGCAGCTGATCCGGCGGTGATTGCAGCGGCGCTTTCAGCGCTAGCAGTAGCCTCTAATCTAGCTTTTGATGCTCAGGAGCGAGGCTTTGCCTTTAAAGGGAACTTACCATTTTTGATGGTCAGCCTGAATGATGGAGAAGACCCCCATTTTCGCAAAGCAGAGTTTAATCCGACTGAGTGCCCCCAAGACTGTCCCCGCCCCTGTGAAAGGATTTGTCCAGCACAAGCAATTGTGTTTAACAGTATAAAAGATAACTACTCGGGTGTAGTAGCCCAAAAGTGTTACGGCTGTGGTCGTTGCATACCAATTTGCCCATATGATATAATTTATACAAGCTCATATATGTCAACGCCGGGAGCGATCGCACCATTAGTAATGTCAACAGGAGTAGATGCTGTCGAGATTCATACACAGGTAGGGCGGTTTGCAGAATTTCAGCGATTATGGCAAGCAATTTCACCGTGGGTGGATAAATTAAAATTAGTAGCGATCAGCTGTCCCGATGGCGAAGGCATGATTGATTACCTTCAAGCACTATATGACCTAATGCACCCCCGCCCCCATGCCTTAATTTGGCAGACTGATGGTCGTCCGATGAGTGGAGATATTGGCGATGGCACCACTTCAGCGGCGGTGAAATTAGGACAAAAAGTTTTGGCAGCTAAGTTACCCGGATATGTGCAGTTAGCAGGCGGCACCAACAGCTACACCGTTGCCAAGTTAAAGGCGATGGGACTGCTGAAGATAGCAGGAGAAGAGGACACAGGGACACGGGGACACGGAGACGCGGGGAATGTTTCTTCTAACTCCCTCACCGCGTCAGAACGTCTCCCACTCTCCGCGTCCTCGATTGCTGGAATCGCCTACGGTAGCTACGCCCGTGTACTGCTGTCACCAATTTTGGCACAGTTAGAAAATCAGGAGGTGAGTAAAACCAATGTTAAGGCGACTGTCCGCCTGGAAGAAGACGATGTATTACTCTGGCAGGCTGTAGAGCTTGCCCATTCTCTCGTTTCCCAGCTCAAGTCTCAACAGGAGCGCTAATCGCTCGTTCGTTATCTCTAAAAACGTCACCATAGAAAGCATGACGATTACAGACGATCTCCAAAAGTTGTTAGACATTTTGCCCCAAGACTTACGACAAGTACTAGAGGATCATCCCAAACGAGACAGTTTAGTAGAAGTAGTCTTGGATCTGGGCCGTCGCCCAGAGGCTCGCTTTCCTAATCAAGCTGAGTATCTGAGCGAAAAGCCTGTAACTCAAGAACAGATAGATGATTGCATTCAGCGAGTTGGAATTTTTGGCGGAGATAATCGGGCAGGAATTGAGCAAACTTTGCACCGGATCAGCGCCATTCGCAACCGCACAGGCAAGATTATTGGCTTGACCTGTCGTGTCGGTCGGGCGGTATTCGGCACCATTGGCATGATTCGCGATTTGGTAGAAACTGGTAAATCGATTCTGATGCTGGGGCGACCAGGGGTCGGTAAAACTACTGCCTTACGGGAAATTGCCCGTGTTTTGGCCGATGAACTCAATAAGAGAGTGGTAATTATCGACACCTCTAACGAAATCGCTGGGGATGGAGATGTTGCCCACCCCGCCATTGGTCGCGCCAGACGGATGCAAGTAGCTCATCCAGAGCTTCAGCATCAAGTAATGATTGAAGCAGTGGAAAACCATATGCCAGAAGTCATCGTCATTGATGAAATTGGCACAGAATTGGAAGCCTTGGCAGCTCGTACCATTGCCGAACGCGGTGTACAACTGGTAGGTACTGCTCATGGTAACCAGATAGAAAACCTGATCAAAAACCCCACACTTTCTGATTTGGTGGGGGGTATCCAAGCGGTGACGTTAGGAGATGACGAAGCGAGACGCCGGGGCAGTCAAAAGACTGTTTTGGAACGCAAAGCCCCTCCTACCTTTGAGATTGCTGTGGAAATGTTAGAACGGCAACGCTGGGTAGTACACGAAAGCGTTGCGGACACGGTAGATACTCTTCTCAGGGGTCGCCAACCTAGCCCGCAAACCAGAACTGTTGACGAACATGGCAAGGTGTCTATGACCCGCCAGCTGTCAGTGGTCAACGGTCGCGGTGGTGCAAGCCAAGCAAATGGGGAAGACTCTTTCGCTAGCTCTCGCCAACCTAATGGCTGGCGTTCATCTGGACAGATGGTAGCCTTACCAGCCCCATCTATAGAGCGGGAGAGAGTTACTGGGCGCAGTGAATTTGACCGCTTGCTGGATGAGTCGTTTAATTACGCAGATACGATTGATTTTAGTGTCGGCAAAAAACCAGGCCCCAATGGCGAAGATTTGCCACTGCACGTTTACCCCTATGGCGTTAGCCGCCACCAACTAGAGCAGGTAATTAGCGTGCTATCTTTGCCAGTGGTATTGACAAAAGACATCGATAGTGCAGATGCAATTTTGGCACTGCGATCGCATGTCAAAAACCATGCCAAATTAAGGCAAATGGCCAAAGCCCGTCATGTACCCATTCACATGATTAAGTCCAGCACCATACCGCAAATTACTCGTGGCTTACGGCGGTTGCTGAACATTGACGACCCAGAAATCGCCGATGACCGAGAACTACAACTGTTGTTACACAATGGTAGCGATGACGAAATGGATGCCCTAGAAGAAGCTAGACTTGCTGTAGAGCAAATAGTTATTCCCAAAGGACAGCCAGTTGAGTTATTACCCCGTTCTCCCCAAGTCCGCAAAATGCAACATGAGTTGGTAGAACATTATCGGCTCAAGTCCCATAGTTTTGGTGAAGAACCAAATCGCCGCTTAAGGATTTATCCGGCGTAATCTCACCCCTATCCCCTCTTCTAGTTTTAGGAGAGGGGAATTCACGGAACAAACTTCATGTCTTATCAAAAATTTGGGTTGAAAACCCCGTCCTACAAGGAGCGGCTTTTGGTAAAATATTACTTGTGGTAGGGTAATCAACCACATAAAAAACCCGATTGCTACCTAACACGTAGACGCTGAACCTTGACAATTAAATCTAGATGGTTCTACTTCGTAGTTCTAGTATCACCTGGAAGTAGGTAAAAGATTTACAGCTACTAGACTAACAGCATTGTACAGAAAGATATATCTTTCTCTAACAAACAAATTTTGCACGGCAGGTGCTTCAAGTCTGGCGACCGAACGCACTGCCTCAACAATGCAACTAGGGTAGGGCATACCCGAAGTTAACGCTTGGGGAGAGAACCACCTCTGGGCTAGATACCGCAAGGGGTCTAGGCTAAGTGGACTCACTGAACCAAGAATCCTCGCACCAATAGGCGCGAGGAGTGTCAAAGAGAATTCTCTTTAATAGCAAAAACGATCAGCCAATTCCCACAATCTACGGTAGACTTACCAGCGGTAACCTGTGGACATTCCTCAAGTTGGAAGCTAGCACTGTCACAATTGATTTAACTGAATACTTGATTCCCCCAGTAGAGAAGATATTAGGTATTTTGGTTTGGATGGTGCGATCTCAATCAAATTAGTATTAGACGTGGTTTACTTGTTAGTAGATCTGTTACCTACTGAGACCATTTGCGCCAGAAGATAGCCACTGAAATCGAAAAACTGATCTAGTAAACAGCCAATCACACCAATGTAAAATATTGCCTGGATCAGGTAATTAGTATTCCCAACTTTATAAGCATCCCAGGCCAGTAAGCCAAGTCCTTTTGGCCCGTTCAACATTTCTATAGCAATAACTGTAAACCATGCTACCCAAATGCTTACTTTGAAAGCATGAAATGTATGAAATATTGCTGCACGCAAGTTCTTATTCTGTCTGTAAAAATGCCGCATTCCGATCGCAGTATTCACAATCATTGACCAGAGAGTGCCAATGAAAATTACCACCACAGATGCAACTTCACTATCTTGAAATACAATCAGAGCAATCGGTAGCAACGCTATAGGAGGGATACTATGGGGTATTTGAAATATCCGCCTGCTTAGCTGATAGAGCGTATCATTTATACTGATGAAGTAGCCAATGAAACCACCTACAATAGCGGCGGGGATATAACCTACAAATAACTTTTGCAGGCTAGATAAAACATCTAGAGGTATACTGTGTTCCATGCCTCAGTTCTCATGAAAGCAAGTCTAGGGAATACTGCGGCAATTGCAAAAAAGAGCGAATAGATTTTCCACAAACAAGGCAGTGAGCAGATAAGGAGGACTGAAAGTCTTCTTAAATCAAATTTAACAATAGATGAAAGCTAACTTAATAAATTAAATAAAATTTCAATAATTCACTTTTGAGATGCTCTTAAGCTAAATAAGGAAAAAAGTCAATTAAATATAGAGCAGATTGCAATTTTGTGAGTCATAAGGGCACAACGGCCGTTCATTGATATCAACTTATGTGTCGCAAACATTATTTGAAATGGTATTAGCTCCCCGACTTCTTGAAGAAGTCGGGGAGCTGACGCTTCGCAACCCTAAATTAATGACACAGACCGAATCTCACAAAATTGTGCCGATTTCTTTCAAATAAACTCGTGTAAATGGCTCATCTTCTCCCAAGGTGTAATCTTCAATTAACCCTTTACGGCTAATAGAAACATTGTCTCCTTGCTTAATCACCACAGTAGAACCTTCTAAGACATCCCTGACTAAAATCCTTTCAATATCAGTGGGATTATCTAGAACCACCATATTACTATTTTGGTAAAACATCCCATCCCGATCTAATATTTCCTCCTCATATTCAGCAATTAGTAAATCAAGTTTGGGATTACGCAATAAACTTTGAATATTGCTGTTGTAATCTTTGCTTAAAACTTTTTTCGATCGATTGACAAAAACTCCATCACGACAAACAGCACCAATTGTCCACTCAGGATGTTGCAAAAGAATATGGTCTATTGTTTCTTGCAACTCTTGGACTGAGATTTTATTAAAGGTAATAATTGGTATCCTAGCTTCTGTACCTGATTCAAAAAAAGTTCCCAAGATATGGGCAGGTACATCAACACTATCACCAACCGCTGGGTTTAGATGCATCAAAATACCAGGGGCGGCGTTGATTTCTAAAATCGCAAAGTTACCAGATTTCCAAGATTCAGAAAGGCTTTTGGTAATTACATCAATCCCCAAACAAGTTAATCGGAAGTGTTGGGCAATGTCCTGCGCCAAGATAATATTGTCATGGTGAACTGTATCGGTAGCATTAATGCTGATACCGCCAGCTGAGAGATTAGCTACTTTGCGCAGATAAACAGTGCGGTCTTTTTCAATGACACTATCTAATGATAAACGCTGTTCTGTTAAGTACAATTCCATCGCTTCATCACGCTGGATTTTACTCATGGGAGAAGTGGGTGTATCCCAACGTGCAGGTTTGCGGTTTTCTTGGCGAATTAACTCATCAATAGTAGAGTCGCCATCACCAACAACCGATGCGGGACGGCGTTCTGTAGCGGCGACAAATTTACCATTGACGCACAGTAAGCGAAAATCTGCTCCGGATATGCTTTTCTCAACAATGATCCGCGTAGGCTGTTCTTCTGGGATGGCAACTACTGCTCTATCATATGCAGATTCTAGTTCTTCTGAGTCTTGTACCTCGGCTGTCACACCAATTCCTTTGTGACCTACCACAGGTTTAACTGCTACTGGATAGCCAATTTCTCTAGCTACCGCCATAGCTTCTTTTTCGGTAGTGACGATATCACCCTCAGGTACGGGGAAACCCAAGGTTTTTAAGAAAGCCTTACAGTCATCTTTACGAGTGGTAAAGTCAGAGTCTATATGACTATCACAATCAAAAGTTGTGGCTACACCACGAATATGTTTTTTGCCATAGCCGTATTGCATTAGTCCTTCTTCCCACAAATAAAAACTGGGAATACCTTTTTCGTAAGCTGTGCGCAATAAGGCGTAGACTGTGGGGCCACCGTAGACAGATTGCCTAAATCTATTTTGCAACCGTGTTAGTTCATCTTCAAACAGAAAGTCTGCATCTCGGTTAATCGCTTCAAACCAATCCCAAACAAAGTACACTACTCCTCTAGTTGTGCGTTCGTGAAGCGATTGAATGGCGATGCGCACAGAATCTGAATTTGGCTGTACACTCCAACGGGTGAGGTGTAAGCCCATTTCCAGTTTTCCTACTTCTGATAGAGTTTGGGCAAACAGATGGGCGTAGGATTCGTATTCTTGATTGGCTAAATTGGGATAGCGATCGCTAATAACTGTAACATAGTCCTCAATCGGCAGAGGTTTTCTATACTCAGTCATCACCAAATCGAATACTAAGGCCCCTACTTCCAGATAGGGGTTTGGGCCCATGTAATGCTTGAACTTGAAAATATCGAACACGTCAGTTTTTCTAGCATTGATGCGGACTGCATCGGTGCTTTTTTCTTGAAGCATTGATGATAAACCTCTAGCTAAACACCCTGAAGTCCGGACGCACAGTGGCGTTTACCCAGACCTATTTACGCTCAATTGATTCTCTTTATTGCTTGGGGAGCGATCGCTTGACCACTCAATTAGAGTATAAAACTCAACCTTCAATCAGACAGCTTAACTCTACTGAGAGATTTTTTCAGCTATCTCAGGGCATAATCAAGCAGTTTCTATATTTATGACTCAGTATGGACGAGACTAAGAATATTTTTACACCAATACTCTGCCTAAAAAATATAACCTTTGAAAGGTGCAAGCTACTTCCAATTTTTATATATCTAGTATACGTATATTAAGAGACAGCAAAGTATGAACAGCGCACAAGTTTCATTGAGAAATGAAGTTCGGCAACTTGCTGATCAAGCATTTCACCTCAAGTTGATTTCTGGTCATGGAGATGGAGCAGATAGCAATGAGTATCAAATTGTCTATCAAGGTAAACCCAGACATCTTCCCCTAGATCAAGCTCGTCTTTTTTTACTCAACTTGCTTTATAGAAGCCAAGTACATTAGACAATTTGAGAAAAAATCGACCTTTAAATATGCACATTTTTGTCCAAATCCTGCTCAACAAGCAAAAACTTTCTAGATTCTTGGCACTTTTCCTTATTAAGTAGATAATAAATGATTCGATAAGCCTCTAGAATAATTTTCTATAGGCTTATAAACTATCAATTTTATATGATGAAAATTAATTAAATTATCAACAAGGTGTAGAAATATAAATAAGCTTTAATCATTCAATAAAATTCGGACGCTTTAATCTTAAGTGTCAAGTAGTAATGTCCACCAAAACCAGGCTATGCTAGACATTGCCCAAACTACCTATATGTTAAAAAATTAAATATATTGATATAGTATAATTGAACTAATTAAGGATTTTTTTGATAAAACTTTAAATTTATCAGTTTAGTTATTAATCTGCCATATGGATGATTTTATAGATGTAATTGTCATGCTTTATTGAAAATACTTACATGCAATTTTAGGTGAGATCATGGTGACGACTGATGTTAAACGGCAGCTAGTGATAATTGGTGGCGCTGAAGATAAAGAAGGAGATTGTCAAATCCTGCGGGAGTTTCTGCGCCGTGCGGGAGGTACAAAGGCTCATATCGTCATTATGACAGCAGCAACAGAACTTCCTAGAGAAGTGGGAGAAAATTATATTAGAGTTTTTGAACGCTTAGGAGCAGAAAAAGTTCGGATAGTTGATACAGAAACTCGTGAAGATGCAACTTCATCAACCGCATTGGAAGCAATTAATGATGCAACTGGGATATTTTTTACAGGGGGCGACCAAGCCCGCATCACCAGCATCCTTAAGGACACTCAAATTGATGAAGCTATTCACAAAAGATTTGCTGAAGGTGTCGTTGTTGCAGGTACAAGTGCTGGCGCTGCGGTGATGCCTGACACTATGATTATCGAAGGTGATTCGGAAACAAATCCGCGAATTGAAATAGTTGATATTGGCCCTGGTATGGGCTTTTTACCAGGAGTCATCATCGATCAGCATTTTTCCCAGCGTGGTCGTCTGGGACGCTTAATTTCTGCTTTATTACAAGAACCTGCTGACTTAGGATTTGGTATTGACGAGAATACCGCTATGGTTGTTACTGATAACCAAATTGAAGTTGTTGGTGAAGGTGCAGTCACAATTGTTGATGAGTCAGACGCAACACACAACAATATTGACGAAATTTTGAAGGATGAGGCTTTGGCAATTTTCGGAGCTAAACTTCATATCTTGCCAAATGGCTATAAATTTGACCTAAAAACTCGCCAACCTATCCTCCAAAATGCCTCGATTGCAGATGCATCTGTACCTGTTGGTTCATCCAGTATCTAACTTTCAGTAGATGTCTGTTAACTAACTGGAAAGTAAATATTTATTCTTTAGTAATGTTAACCGTTTACCAGTCCCCCAACTACCGTGAAGCAAAGGAAACAAAATCCGGCTTTGCAAAAAGTTAGGGGGATTAATAACATTATCTTCACATGGCAATAAAAAATGTCCGTAGTCAGGACTTTAGTCCTGTTTTCAGTATTAATTGTAATTAAAATCCTTTAAAGTAATAAAAATGGTTAGTTTAATAGATTTTAAATTGTTTGCTCCTCGTAATAAACAAGCTAATTTAATCGGCTCATTTTCCGACTGGCAAGAAACGCCAATGGAGAAAACTGAAGATGGTTATTTTCAGACTCAATTAAATTTAGAAGATGGGATTTATCAATATAAATTTCGTGTACAAACTCAAAGTCCTAATTTTTCCCCAGATGAATGGGTAGATGTGATTGACCCTTATGCCACGGATGTTGATGAACAGCAAAAAATAGGCTTGGTTAAAATTAAAAATGGTAAAAGAATAGTTGATGATTATAGTTGGCGCTATGACGATATACCTTTACCAGAAAACGAGGCATTAGTAATATACGAAATACATGTTGCTGATTTTACTGGTGGTGAAGTTGATAGTGAAAAACGAGGACAATATCTAGATACTATTGAAAAATTAGATTATCTTCATGAATTAGGAATTAATGCAGTTGAATTAATGCCAGTTAATGAATATCCTGGCGATTATAATTGGGGTTACAAAGTACGCCATTTTTTTGCCACAGAATCTAGCTATGGGTCAACAGCAGATTTAAAGCGATTAATTGACGAGTGTCATAGTAGAGGCATTCGGGTGTTTATGGATGGAATTTATAACCATACTGATGAAGAATGCCCGTTAATGCTGATTGACAGGAATTACTGGTATTACGAAAACATGCACTACCCGGAAGATCCAGAGAATTATTGGGGTCCAGAATTTAATTACGATAACTATGACGAAAAATTAGATGTTAAACCTGCTTGGAAATACGTCGGGGATGTGGTGCGTTTTTGGACTCAAGAATATCACATTGATGGCATTCGTTTTGATGCGGTGCGTCAATTAGCTAACTTTGAATTTTTGCACTGGCTAGCCACACAAGCTAAAAAGAATGCTGTCGCTAAGCCGTTTTATAATATTGCCGAACACATTCCTGATACCAGCAAAGTCACAACACCAGAGGGTCCGCTGGATGCTTGCTGGCATGAAAGTTTTCGCTATTTTATAATTCCCCATATTTGTGGGGAAAAATTTGAATTAGATCATCTGAAGCAGGTTTTAAATCCGAGAGAGCAGGGTTATAAAACTGCTACCAACGTCATAAATTACTTGGCAACACACGATCGCGAACGTTTATTGAGAGAATTAGGTAACCGAGGTATCTTTGATCAAGCCGCATTTACACGCGCCAAATTAGCCGCTGTGCTGTTGATGACAGCAGTCGGTACACCCATGCTATGGATGGGAGAAGAGTTTGGCGAATACAAACGCAAAAGCGAAAAAGTGACTGAACCCCGGAAAATTGCTTGGTCATTGTTAGAAAACCCCGAAAATCGCGATTTATTCGAGTATTACAAAAAACTCATTGCTCTGAGGAAACATAATCGAGCTCTGCAAAGTGACAATATCGAGTTTTTCGCTGAAGATGCACAGAAAAAACTCTTAGCTTACGTCCGTTGGGATGAACGAGGTTCGCAAGTGGTAGTTGTGGTAAATTTCTCAAAGCAGAATCTCGCAGGTTATCATCTGGCAAACTTCCCAACTGCTGACCATTGGCAAGATTGGTTCACCAAAACTCCAGTAAAAGTAGGGAAAGATGGTTTGGTTGCTGACCTAGAACCCTACACAGCCAAGATATTCGTTGCTTCGTAGTCAGGACTTCAGTCCTGGATTCAGCAAGCACGCTTTGTGCTGACTACGAACTCATCAAAAATTCGGTGCTGGAAAAAGACTAAAAAACCTTTTCCCTTTTCCCCTTACCCTTTTCCCCGCCTTCCTTGGCGAACTACTACTGAAGTCAACTTGATTCACCCCATAGCTTGAGGGCTGTGATATTATTAGAGACTGCTGCATAAATTTAGAAAAACTAGAAATTAAATCGATCATGGCTCTGACGCAACAGCGCAAACAGGAACTCATTTCCAGCTATCAAGTTCACGAAACTGATACCGGCTCTGCCGATGTCCAAATTGCCATGCTCACTGAGCGCATCAACCGCCTCAGCGAACATCTCCAAGCAAATAAGAAAGACCATTCTTCTCGCAGAGGATTGTTGAAGCTAATTGGTCATCGTAAGCGTCTTCTCTCCTATGTCCAGCAAGAAAGCCGAGAAAAATATCAAGCTTTGATTGCTCGTTTGGGAATTCGTGGTTAAGGATACCGCTTATGTCTGCTGAAGAATCGGAACACAGCCCCTTACCTTTTGAACCGAATAAAAAGCGCCAAAAACCAGCAAAAGCGAAGAGTCAACCGCCAGCACAGTCCAAGGAATCTGGGCGACAAACAACTAAGCAACCACCCTTTAACAAAGAGGAAATGGCTATCCCAAAAGTGGTTAGCCAACGGATGATTCGGCGAGTAGCGGCATTTTGTGGTATACCAACAGCTTTAGGCATTTCCACATTGATTGTCAGCTATCTACTGACCATCTATACGGATATCAGACTAGCCCCCATTGCCGTGTTATTGGTAAACATGGCCTTGTTTGGTTTGGGAGTATTGGGAATTACCTATGGCGTGCTTTCTGCCTCATGGGATGAAGACAGAGTTGGCAATTGGCTAGGTGTGGCTGAATTCGGCATCAATTGGGGACGCATGGTTGATGTTTGGCGCGAAACTCGGCAAAAGAAAGTTTGATTTTTGGCGCTCAGCGATCGCAAGACTGTAATGTTGGGTAAATTTTAGAGTAAATGTTGAAGTTGAAATTTATAACTTCAACATTGCTAATTAAAAATTTATAATTATTTTATACCTTCAATATTCAGTAGCAGCACCACTGAGCGCTATATTTATCAATAATTAGAAGGTTACGCCACCAAGAAGGCAACTCAAATAATCAGGGAATTCATCATGATTGTCGTAATGAAAATCGGTTCCCCAGAGGCAGAAATCAACCGGATTAACGAAGAATTAACTGGCTGGGGGTTAACGCCGGAAAAAATTATTGGTAAACATAAAGTAGTTATTGGTTTAGTCGGTGAGACTGCCGATTTAGACCCTTTACAAATTCAGGAAGTTAGCCCTTGGATTGAGCAAGTTTTGCGGGTAGAGTTGCCTTACAAACGGGCTAGTCGTCAGTACCGCCACGGTGAAGCTTCAGAGGTGGTGGTTGATACTCCTGATGGGCCAGTTGTATTTGGTGAACATCATCCTGTAGTCGTGGTTGCTGGCCCCTGCTCCGTCGAAAATGAGGAAATGATTGTCGAGACAGCCCAGCGCGTCAAAGCATCGGGAGCAAAGTTTTTACGCGGTGGTGCATATAAACCCCGGACTTCCCCTTACGCTTTCCAAGGACATGGCGAGAGTGCTTTGGAATTATTGGCAAAGGCGAGGGAAGTCAGCGGACTAGGTGTAATTACAGAGGTGATGGATGCCGCCGACTTGGATAAAATCGCGGAAATTGCGGATATGATCCAGGTAGGCGCAAGAAATATGCAGAATTTTTCACTGCTGAAAAAAGTGGGAGCGCAATCGAAACCAGTGCTGTTGAAGCGGGGAATGGCAGCTACAATTGAAGATTGGTTGATGGCTGCTGAGTATGTTTTGGCGGCGGGAAATCCCAATGTAGTTTTATGTGAGCGCGGGATTCGCACTTTTGACAGGCAGTATACTCGCAATACTCTGGATTTATCGGTAGTGCCAGTTTTACGCAAACTGACTCACCTACCTATTATGATTGACCCCAGTCACGGTACAGGTTGGTCTGAGTTTGTTCCTTCTATGGCAATGGCCGCGATCGCAGCTGGAACTGATTCTCTCATGATTGAGGTTCACCCCAACCCGAAAAAAGCTTTGTCAGATGGCCCGCAATCCCTGACTCCTGATGCTTTCGACCACTTGATGCAAGAATTAGCCGTAGTAGGTAAGGCTGTGGGACGTTGGCAAACAGCAGTTGCTTTGGCTTAAGTGTCATTTGTCATTTGTCATTTGTCATTGGTAAAAGGTAAAGGCAAACAGGGCATTGTTTGTCCAGCTAGAATGTAGACACATCTCTACTCTGCGTCCTCTGCGTCCTCTGCGGTTGGTAAAAAATGATGATTTTAACCGCAGAGCGCACAAAGAACACAGAGGACAAAAGATAAGCATTTGCTGTTGCTAGTAAGGAATTTAGGGCTTGTGTGTACACCGTAGCCTATCCCCAAAAGGGGGGCGCGAGTCCCCCCTACTTCCTCATCCCTTTTCATGGATGGGGATGAAAATTGTTTGCTCAGGACTACCTTTCCTGTACCGGGATTAGCGCACATTCATTGATGTAGGCATAGGTTCTGCTGAAATTGGGACATTAACAGGCTCGTTTTGTGTTTCTTGAGGCTTTGCTGGTTGATTTGCCTGTTGTAGTAAGATTGACAACGCCGTGGGAGTGGATGGTTGACTGGCTTGCGCTGTCTGAGGTGCTGAAATCTGGGCAATTTGCACCATTAACTCGCCAATTTTTTCGGCTTGGGCGATGTTACCTTGGTCTTGGTATTCTTTGCGGGCACGCTTAAAGGCGCTGCTGGCTTGTTTCATCTGACCTTGATTGTATAAAGTCACCCCTAAATTGTAGAAAGCCACAGCATTTTTGGGGTTCTGACGAATAGCTTGTTGATAAACAGCGATCGCCTCAGATGTTTGGCCGTTCATCGCCATCAAGCTTCCCAAGTTGTTGTAAGTTGTGGGATTGCTAGGATCTTTTTGCAAAGCTTGTTGATAAGCAGCGATCGCTTCTGGAAGTTGACCTTGCTGTTGTAAGGCGATCGCTAAATTAAAGAAAGCATTGGCATTCTCGCCATCAAGATTAATTGCTTGCTGGTAAGCTGCGATCGCTTCCGGTATTTGTCCTTGTTCGTAAAGTGCTAACCCTAGATTATATTGGGCTGCTGCCATTGTCGGATCTACCACCAGGCTTTGACGATAAGCGGTAATCGCCGCTTCTCTTTGACCTTGTTGATGCAAAGCTAAGCCTAAATTGTAATGAGCATCCCCATAATTAGGATTTAACTTAATCGCCTCTGCATACTCTTGTACCGCAACATCTGGGCGGTTTTCCTGTAAGAGAATATTGCCCAAGTAATTTCTTGCTATTGCCAGGTTAGAGTCTCGCTGTAAGGCTTGGCGGAAGGCATCTTCTGCGCCCTGCAAGTCTTGGCGATTATAGCGCATGACTCCCTGCTGGAAAAAGCTGGCTGCGTCCAGATCCTTACTCACAACGTTCTGAGCCAAAAGCTTGCTTCCGGGTAAATTAATCATTGTTGGTGCAGCCAATACCAACAATACAACGGAAGTCGAGAGCAACTGACGGTGCAGCGCTACTTGAGACAAACTGCGGAACCACTGGTGAAGTTGATGTTGTTTAAACATGAGTGGCAGGCCTGTACTTATTGTTTAGATCCTTAAATTTAAAGTACCCACCACAATATGAAAAATTAACACTCAAACTTAAAAAGTTTAAATTCGTTAGTGAAGAAGGCAGAAGGCAGAGGGCAGAAGGCAGAGGGGCAAGGGGGATGAGGGGGATGAGGGGACAAGGGGGACAAGGAGGACAAGGGGGACAAGGGAGATAAATAAGTCATGCCCAATGCCCAATGCCCAATGCCCTTTATGGCAAAATCAGCATCGCATCGCCAAAGGAGTAGAAACGATATCGAGATGCGATCGCTTCTTGGTATATATCTAGTAATCTTTGTCTACCAATTAAAGCACTGACCAGCATTAACAAACTAGAGCGTGGCAGGTGAAAATTAGTGATTAGACCATCTACTACCCGCCATTGGTAACCAGGGTAGATAAATAAGTCGGTTTTACCACAAAATGGTTGTAAATTTCCCGATTGTGCTGCTCCTTCTAAAGCACGTACTGCTGTTGTCCCCACAGCAATAATCCGACCACCTGCTGCTTTAGTAGCCTTAATCTGCTCTACTGTTGAGGCGGGAACTTCAATCCATTCTTCATGCATTTGATGGCTAGTGACATCTTCCACTTCTACCGGGCGAAATGTGCCCACGCCAACGTGCAATGTTATAAAAGCTTGATTAATACCGCGATCGCGCAACCTTTCCAGTAATTCGGGAGTAAAGTGTAACCCTGCTGTTGGTGCGGCGATCGCGCCGGGATATTTAGCATAAACTGTCTGATACTGTTCATCGTCAGCTTCAGAGGCGGTGATATAGGGCGGTAAAGGTACTTCACCAAAGACATCCAACAATTGCAACAAAGAAACTCCCGCTGGTAAATCAAATTGCAATAACCGCCCCCCGGTTGCTTGATCTGTTTCTAGTACTGTGGCGGTGAGGGATGAGGGAGAAATGACTTCCTCATCGCCCCGGGCTGCACCTTCTTTTGGTTGAAAAATAATCTTTGCTCCCGGTTTGAAGCGTTTTCCTGGCTTGACTAAAGCCAACCAACAGTTATACTGGCGCTCCTCTAGCAATAACACCTCTATTTCCGCACCCGTAGATTTACTGCCATATAATCGAGCGGGTATAACTTTACTGTTGTTCATTATCAGTAAATCCCCTGATCTTAAAATTTCTGGCAGATCTCTGAAAATATGGTGTATACTTCGGTGATTTACCACCAGTAACCGAGAGCTATCTCTGGGAACAACTGGATTTTGGGCGATTAGTTCAGTCGGAAGTTCATAATCATACCCAGCTAATGAACAGTCTAATTCCACATTTTCTACTTGCATCTTCGAGGTTTGGTTCACATTGGTTTGTGTTGGTTGTTGCTTCATGTAGATTTAATCTGCCTTTGAGAAGACTATTTGAACTTTGCTGATTTAGGTAACTCTAGGGAATTGCTGCTCAATTTAATTCCTAGATTTTAGGTATTAATACTAATAAGTAACACGGAAACCTCAATATAAAAATTGGGTAAACCTCCCTATCTAAAAACGGGGGCTTTTACCCTACCGGAAACATGGATTTATTGAGGAATATAGATATGTAGGATTGGCTTTGATCCCAAGCACCAACATGGAATACTTGTATTACCTGGCAAATGCCAGTCTAACTCTGAGGGTTATACAATACCTGCACGGCAGACCCCAGATGCCTGTTTCTTTCGTCACCGTAATTCATCAAATAGATGGCTGGGTGGTAAGGATCAAACTCAAAGGTCAAGTTTCCCCCCAGGTTGATGGTGACTTTCGCGCTTTTCTGAGTGAATTAGGAATTAGCTACGAACCACCAATGCGGGTGCAAATGGCACTTTGGAGTTTGGAAGCAGGGCAGTGTCCTGTAGACGTGATGCGTCGCTACCAAGTAGCCATAGTTTCTCATGGTAGCCCAGAACGAGAAGAAATTGAAGCATTCCGGCAACAGTTTGTTCGCGGATTAGGCTACTGTCCCGAAACATTGGCGTGAGTTTCTTTAGCCATAAAGGAATACCACAAAATAAATTAATCCACAAGTAGGGGCACGGCATTTAAAGACTTTTGGTTATATAGATATCTTATATATGCCTTGCCCCTACAATTTGGAAACTGATTAGAAACTTGCGATCGTTGACAGTTGACGGTTGACGGTTGACGGTTGACGGTTGAACGTCTTTAAGGGTAATAATTTATTTTTTGGCGTTCTCTTAGGTGTTGTCTACTATAGAGTCGAAAGCGGCGCGAATGTATTCTTGTAGTTGAAACTCGTAACCAGCCACTAATGAACTGGCTAGAGGTTTTTGAGTAATTGTCACTTGAGAGATATTTTTGGGTATTGGCTGACAAAAGACAATAGCAACATCAAATCTACATGGGTAATCTGCCTTTTCGGGGTATTTAGCTAAAAACATTTCGGCGGTACGCCAAAGTTTTGTTTGCTTTTTGACGGTGATAGCGCTTCTTCCCCCTGCATCCCAATTACCTGAACTACGAGTTTTGACTTCCACGAATGCCAAGGTTGAGTTCTGAGTTACTCTGGCATCATCATATTGGGCAATAATATCAATTTCTCCCCAACGGCAAAAAAAACGCCGGTGGAGAATTAACCAACCTGTAGATTGCAGCCATTGTGCTACTAGGTCTTCACCTAAGTCACCAATGTCGGGATAATGAGATGCAGGAGGGTTGGTCATTGCCTAAAAATTTTTATGAATAAAAAATTAACTGTGCGGATTTGGACAAGTGTACTCAGTGTATTGCTGTGGGGATTAGTTGGCATCACAGCAATTATAGGTGTTGCGCCTACGGCTGTGGCACTGGAATACAATAAAGAAATTTTGATAGAAGCGGATTTCTCAGGCAGGGATTTAACAGACTCTAGCTTTACTAAGGCTAATCTCAAAAAGAGCAACTTCAGTAAAGCCAACTTGAGTGGTGTGAGCTTTTTTGCTGCAAATCTGGAATCAGCAAATTTGGAGGGAGCTAATCTGAGCAATGCTACTTTAGATTCGGCTCGCTTTATTAAAGCAAATTTGACTAATGCAGTGTTAGAAGGTGCTTTTGCGGCGAATGCTAAATTTGATGGGGCGATTGTTGATGGCGCAGATTTTACTGATGTGCTGTTGCGTCCAGATGAGCAAAAAAAATTATGTCAGGTTGCTAAAGGTACTAATCCCACTACAGGAAGGGATACAAGAGATACTTTGTTTTGCCCTTAAGAGATAATTTTAGGAATTCAAAGATTTAGGCGATCGCTTTTATCTCACATATAGCACCAGGTAACCTACAGAGATAGGGAAGATTTTTGCGCTAAAAATCACCTATTGGTGGGGAATTTTGCATTTGCTCAGATCCCCGACTTCTCCAAGAAGTCGGGGATCTAAATCCAATTGAGTTGCATCGCCTTGTTATATTAATACGTCGCCCTGTTATGGCATAACATCGCCCTGTTATATTAATGCATCGCCCTGTTATATTAAAACGTCGCCCTGTTATGGCATAACATCGCCCTGTTATATTAAAACGTCGCCCTGTTATGGCATAACATCGCCCTGTTATATTAAAACATCGCCTTGTTATGGCATAACATCGGCTTGTTATATTAAAACATCGCCCTGCAAAATTTAAGTTACAAAAATATACGCATATGTAGGGGCACGGCATCAGAAATTTTTCGGGACAGCAGATAATTTATTGGTGCGGTGCCCTTACGTATTGGACTTGACTCCTCAATGGCGATAATAAATAGTTTTCTCGCATACCCGAAATAACGCCCGCAGGAACCGGTAGCCTGGGGCTAGCGCTACAAAGCCCACCTTCGTGGGCTAAAGAATTCAGCCCACGAAGGTGGGCTTTGTTTGATTAGCCGCACCCTTCTAGGGTGACGGCGGGATTTCGGGATAGTGAGAGATTTAAAGGAAGCTGATTTTAATGATAAGCTGCGACGCATCTAATTTGTATATAAGATGCGTCGCATCTAATTTGTATATAAGACGCGGGCAAGATGCCCGCACTACAATTATTTTGCGTTTTTGATTTATATAATTTAGCTGCACATCAGCTTATTCCACCCTACAATTACTTTTCGCGAAAACTGCATAACCCCTCACCCCTGAGAGGTAAATATCAGGGAAGCGAGGAGAAACACCCATGAGCAGACAATTGATTGAAATTTTGTTGCGAAAACTGAAACCAACCTCAGCCAATTTTCATCCAAGCTTTAAACTAAATTTCATCTAGCTCAGTAGATATTCTGAAAATCATTCAATAATTTATCGCTGCACGCTGCATTGATGCGGTACGAATTTGGCTGTGCATAATTTAGCAACTTGAATATGAACAATAAAATGATAAGAAGCGATTTCTTCACCTATATCAAACCCAAATTTAAGCTTTACACTTTAACCTGCTTACTGAGTGTAGTTTTATTATCCGAGTCAGTGGGGGCAAAAGCCACATTTAAACAGACGCAAATCGCCCAACAGCCAACCACAACACAAGATGCAACCCGCGCCGCAGCAGAAAAACTCATTGATGAAGGGATCGCACTTTATAAACAAGGTACAGCAGAATCACTGAAACAAGCAAGAGAAAAATGGCAACAAGCGCTGATATTGTGGCGTAAAGCGGGGGATAAACAATGGGAAGCTGTTACACTCGTTTGTATTGGTAGAGTTAACTCCGATTTAGGGGAAAAGCACAAAGCATTGGAATATTACAACAATGCACTACCACTGTATCGGGCGGTGGCCGACAAGGGTGGGGAAGCTATCACCCTCAATAATATCGGGCTAATTTACAACGCATTAGGGGAAAAGCACAAAGCATTGGAATATTTGAACAATGCACTGCCACTGTATCGGGCGGTGGCCGACAGGGGTGGGGAAGCTGAGACCCTCAATAATATCGGGCGAGTTAACTCCGATTTAGGGGAAAAGCACAAAGCATTGGAATATTACAACAAAGCACTGCCACTGTATCGGGCGGTGGCCGACAGGGATGGGGAAGCTACTACCTTGAATAATATCGGGGGAGTTAACTCCGATTTAGGGGAAAAGCACAAAGCATTGGAATATTACAACAATGCACTCCTACTGAGGCGGGCGGTGGCCGACAGGGCTGGGGAAGCTGCTACCTTGAATAATATCGGGAGAGTTTACCAAGCATTAGGGGAAAATCAGAAAGCATTGGAATATTACAACAATGCACTGCCACTGTGGCGGGCGGTAGGCGACAAGGGTGGGGAAGCTACTACCTTGAATAATATCGGGGGAGTTTACTCCGAATTAGGGGAAAATCAGAAAGCATTGGAATATTACAACAATGCACTCCTACTGTATCGGGCGGTAGGCGACAAGGGTGGGGAAGCTACTACCTTGAATAATATCGGGGGAGTTTACTCCGAATTAGGGGAAAATCAGAAAGCATTGGAATATTACAACAATGCACTCCTACTGTATCGGGCGGTGGGCGACAGGGATGGGGAAGCTACTACCCTCAATAATATCGGGCTAGTTAACTCCGATTTAGGGGAAAAGCACAAAGCATTGGAATATTACAACAATGCACTCCCACTGTATCGGGCGGTGGCCAACAGGGGTGGGGAAGCTGTCACCCTCAATAATATCGGCGCAGTTAACTCCGATTTAGGGGAAAATCAGAAAGCATTGGAATATTACAACAATGCACTCCTACTGTATCGGGCGGTGGCCGACAGGGGTGGGGAAGCTGGCACCCTCAATAATATTGGCTATGTTTACTCCGAATTAGGGGAAAAGTACAAAGCATTGGAATTTTACAACAATGCACTCCCACTGCTGCGTGCGGTAGGCGACAGGGGTGGGGAAGCTGTCATCCTCAATAATATTGGCTATGTTAACTTCGATTTAGGGGAAAATCAGAAAGCATTGGAATTTTACAACAATGCACTCCCACTGTATCGGGGGGTAGGCGACAGGAGTGGGGAAGCTGTCACCCTCAATAATATCGGGCTAGTTTACGACGATTTAGGGGAAAAGCACAAAGCTATTGAATATTACAGCAATGCATTCCCACTGAGGCGGGCGGTGGGCGACAGGGGTGGGGAAGCTAGAACCCTCAATAATATCGGGCGAGTTTACGACGATTTAGGGGAAAAGCAGACAGCATTGGAATATTACAACAATGCACTGCCACTGTATCGGGCGGTGGGCGACAAGGGTGGGGAAGCTACTACCCTTGGTAATATCGCCAGTCTAGAACGCGATCGCGGAAATCTCCAAGCATCTCGCACCAATGTAGAAGCTGCTATCAAAATTATCGAAGAATTACGCACTAAAATTGATAGCAAAGATCTCCGCAGTTCTTACTTCGCCACTCAGCAGGATGCTTACAAATTCTACATCGACTTGCTGATGGAACTGCACAAAAAATCACCATCTCAAGGATACGACGCATTAGCCCTGCACTACAGCGAACGTTCCCGCGCCCGCAGCCTTATAGAATTATTAAACGAAGCAAATGCCAAAATCAAAAAAGGCGCAAACCCAGAACTAATACAACAAGAACGGGATTTACGTCAGCAAATTGATGCTAGAGATACGCTGCGGCAAAATTTACAAACCTCAGCAAATAAAAACGACACCATCACCAAAGCTGCTATTCAACGACTGAGCAAAGAAATCACAAATCTCCTCAGCCAATATCAGGAAGTGCAAAACAAAATTCGTACTTCTAGCCCAGCATACGCGAAATTGACAAACCCTAATCCTGAAAAAGATATTCTCAAATTACCGCAAATTCAACAACAACTCGACAAAGACACCCTACTTTTACAATATTCCTTGGGAAAAGAACGCAGCTTTGTGTGGGTGGTTTCTCCAAATTCTCTCGACACTTACGAACTTCCCAAACAACAAGAGATAGAGAAAAGTGCCATCAATTTATTTTGTTTAATTAGCGAGAACACTTCTAAACCCCCTTCTGCAACTGATAAAGAAGATGCTTGCGCTAATCTCAAAACTCGGCGGATTGATGTCGCTGCTAAAGAACTCAGTCAACTGATTCTCGCACCAGTAAAAGATAAATTGGGCACAAAACGCTTAGTCATTGTTGCGGATGGTGCTTTGCAATATATTCCCTTTGCGGCTTTAGTTGATTTAAATTCTCAACCGAGTTCTACACCACCACGAGAAGAAAAACCAAAAGATATTGTCTGTCATGGAGGTGGTATTAGTCTCTGTTCACCACCTGAGCCGCAGAATTGGAATTATCAACCGCTAGTAGTCAACCATGAAATTGTTAGTCTGCCTTCTGCATCAACGATCGCATTTCAACGTCAACAAATCGCCAACCGTAAACCCGCACCAAAAGCTTTAGCCATCCTCGCAGACCCAGTATACACCGCTAAAGATCCGCGAGTTACAGCGACATCGACAAAATCCGCTAAAACAGAAAAATCTCTACAAAGTTTAGAATTAGAACTCGAACGTTCTGCCTTAGAACGTTCCGCCAGAAGTTTGAAACGGGAAGGTTGGGAAAGGTTAATTAACACTGCAACGGAAGCCAAGGAAATTTTAAAATTAATCCCAGGCGGAAGCAGCTTCAAAGCTTTAAATTTTGATGCAAATTACAATTGGGCAACGAGTAGCGCTTTAAATCAATTCCGCATCTTACATTTTGCCACTCACGGCTTTGTCAATCAAGACCAACCGGAGTTATCGGGGATTGTACTGTCTTTAGTTGATCAACAAGGTAAACCCATCAGCGGTTACTTGCGGTTAGCAGATTTATTCAACCAAGATTACCCAGCAGAGTTAATTGTCTTGAGTGCTTGTGAAACTGGGCTGGGTAAAAACATCAACGGTGAGGGATTGGTAGGCTTGACACGCGGGTTAATGTATGCAGGGGCGGCGCGGGTGGCGGTGTCGTTGTGGCAAGTTAGCGACAAAGGGACATCAACATTAATGCAAGAATTTTATCAACAAATGTTGCAGCAAGGGAAAAAGCCGGCTGAGGCGTTACGTGCGGCGCAGCTGAAGTTATGGCAAGCGGGGCGTAGTCCGTATGAATGGGCGGCGTTTACGGTGCAGGGGGAATGGCGGTAGGTCACTTCGACTTCGCTCAGTGACCGGGCGGTTTGAGTTGGCTCAGTGACCGGGCGCTTCGACTGCGCTCAGTGACCGGGCGGTTTGAGTTGGCTCAGTGACCGGGCACTTCGACTGCGCTCAGTGACCGGGGGGATGAGGGGGAAGTTTGGGGAGGCGATCGCATTGGATTGGATCATAATTAATTGCGGCGAGGTACAATCTATATGTATGGACGCGATCGCTTTTTTGTTAAACGAAGCGGAAGATATAGGGGTAGCGATAGGAGACATCGCGATCGCTTAAAATTTTCACGATGGCAATAATCGGCATGATAATACTGATTAGCCCCAACCCCATCAACAGAAAAATCCCAATTCCCACTATGACCAGCAAGCCAAAGATAATTCCATAAATATAAAGGTTGATATGAAAATTTAGGGATTCTCTGGCATTGTCTTTCACAATCGGGTCGTCGCTGATTAACAAAATTGCAATGGGTATGCCAATAGAGACAATTGTAGAGCTAAAAAATATCGCTCCATGACTTAGGGCAGATAACAGCTTGCGTTGTGAGAAGTCTTCCATGACTCCATCCCTCCGGTTTGGTTCACCCCTTGATTGTATTGTTGTAAGTTGCAAGTTGCGATCGTTCTCTAAATATAATTCCTCATGATCTACAAAGATAAGGACTGAAGTCCTTACTACATTAATGTGAAGTACTAACCCCTAGAGTAAAATTTCTCCCACAACCACCCCAATAAACTCAAACCTAATAACAAGGGTGTTAACCAATCTCCCCAACGCACATATAAGGTTTGTGTTTGTCTTTGATAAATTGTTTCGGCATGGATTTGATAGGTATTATATCCAGATATCCACAAGGTTCTACCGTGAGGATCGATAAAGGCTGAGTATCCTGTATTTGTCGCCCGCACTGACCATCTATCGGTTTCAATCGCCCGCATGATATCCTGTGCATGGTGCTGGTATGGCATGGCGGCTGTAAAATGGGCATCGTTGGAGGAACTGAGGATAAATTTCCCTCCGGCTGCTGCTTGATGGCGAAATTGCTCAGGAAAGGCTGATTCGTAACAAATACCGACAATTACACGTCCAAAGGGGGTATTAAATATTTGATTGGGTGAACCGGGAACTTGATGTTCATCCAGTGGTGAGAGGCGTTGAATGATTTGTCCTAAAATCGCCTCAAAGGGGATATATTCGCCCAATGGTACTAGTTTGGTTTTGTCGTAGCGGCTAAAAGCTTTACCGTTACCTGTGTAGGTAAATAAGCTATTGGTATAACTGCGTCCTTGTTCGCCAAAAGCGCCAATCCAAGCAATTACGCCTTTTTCTTTGACTGCGGCGATGATGGGAGTTGTGCTTAAGTCACGCTGGAAAAAAGGTAAGGCTCCTTCTGGGGTAAGGACGGCATCGACACCTTGATCTGCTAAATTTAAATATCCATTGGTGTAACCTGCGATCGCTCTTCGTAATCCTTCTGGTTTGAGTTTAATAATGTTGGGAATGTTACCTTGAACAATTCCTATTTTTAAGGCTTGTTCTGGGGGTTTGGTGAGGGGAAGGCTGTATAAGCTAAAACCTATTAGGTGTAGGGTGATGAATAGTCCGGCTGCTAGTGCAAAGTATTTATTAATGAACCGCAGAGGCGCAGAGGACGCAGAGGAAGAGGTTTTGCGGTGAATCCAGGTTTCGGCAATTAAGCCATTGACGGCGACAATTGCGGCTGTAATGGCATTTGGCCCAGTGAGTTGTCCGAGGTGTAAAATTACTAAATTATGCGGGCTTTGAGTGTATGAAAGATAACTCCACCCTAAAGCGCCAGCACTCCAAAGTCCTTCTAATCCGCACCAGATGGCTGTGCCAATTAAGACTCGTAAAAGCGGCTTTTTTGTGGCAAAACGCACCATCAAAGCTGCCCAAGCAGTGGCGATCGCCGCGCCCCAAAGGGTAACGAATGTCCAACAGAAGGCGGTAATTGCTAAACTCGCCAACCAGGGGACACCCAACCAATTCATGGGATGGATGCCGGTAATCCAGAATAAAGCTAAACCGTGATAACCGATACCCCAAAGTAATGGTAAAAGCAAGAATTTTCGCTTTTTACCTTCTAATTGTGTACTTTGTTTGACAACCAATACCCACAGGGGGGCGAGGGCGATCCACGCGAGGAACCATGCACCGACAGGGGCTACTGTCAGCCCCATAAATACGCCGCTGATGAAGGATGAAGTGTAAAGGCTAAAGGATGAAAATAGCTTTTTTATTGGATACTTCATACTTCATCCTTCATCCTTCATACTTCATTCTATCTCCTCTAATTCACCTGTATCGCCAGTATCAGGAGGAACTATAGCTACTCCGGTGATGGCATCATCTTCGTCAAGGCGCTGTACTCTTACGCCTGTTGCCGATCGCGATTGTACGGAAATTGCATTCACGGCTTGCCGAATAATAATACCGCGATTGGTGACCATCATGATTTCATCATCGCTATTGACAATTTGCAAGGTGGCTAATTTGTCTTTGGTTTTGCGGTTTTTGAATTTGGTTGCCATTAAACCTTGACCGGCGCGATTTTGCAACCGGAATTGGCCTACTGGGACGCGCTTCCCATATCCACCCATTGTAATTACCAACACCCAAGGGCCAGTACTAGCGATCGCTGCTACTTCTGCGGATTCTTCATTTTCGACCTCTTCGACTTCGATGATTTCTTCGATGTCAATTTCGGCTTCGGTTTCGGTTTCTGTAACTGTACTCAAGGTGTCGAGAATGGCTGCGGGGAGGATATCCATCCCGACTAATTCATCACCGGCTTTTAGTTTCATGGATTTTACACCACGAGTTGCCCTACCTAGAGGACGCAATTGTTCGTGGTTACATCGAAAGTGAATTGCCATTCCATGACGAGAACCGACAATGACACTATCTTCTACTCTAGCGCGTCGTACCCAGCGGAGTTGGTCGCCTTCTTCTAAGGAAATCGCAATTAAGCCGTTAGCCCGGATGTTACTAAATGCTTCCAATACGGTTTTCTTGATATTGCCACCTTTGGTGAGCATTACCAAGAATTCTTCACTGCTAAACTCATCAACTGGGACAATGGAGGTAATTTTTTCTTCCTTGGGAATGGGCAACATTTGCACAATTGGTGTGCCGCGACTGGTACGGGAACCCACAGGAATTTGATAAGCTTTCAGACAGTAGACGACACCGCGATCGCTAAAAAACAGAACGCTGTCATGATCGCAGCAAGTCAGGAAATGTTCAATGGTGTCATCATCTTTTACCTTAGCCCCTGCTTTGCCTCTGGTAGCACGGCTTTGCGCTTCAAAGGTGTTGACTGGCATCCGTTTGATGTAACCTTGCTCTGTTAGCAAAATGATTGCTTTTTCATTGGCTATCAAATCAAGGTCGTCGATGTCTCCTTCTGCAAGGGTAATTATCGTGCGTCGGGGTGTGGCGAAGCTAGTTTTGATTTGCGAAACTTCGTCTTCAATAATTGTCAGCACTCTTTCCCGTCGTGCCAAAATATCTTGCAGGTCGGCTATTTGTGCTTGTAAATCTTCGTGTTCTTGACGAATTTTATCTGCTTCTAGGGCTGTTAAGCGCCGCAGTTGCATCTGTAAAATGGCATCGGCTTGGACTTCCGAAAGCCCATAGGTGGTAATTAGTTCACCTTTGGCTGTGGGTGCATCGGATGCATGGCGAATTAAGTTGATAATTTCATCTAAATGTGCTAAAGCAATTAATAAGCCTTGTAAAAGATGGTCGCGTTCTTCGGCTTTCCGCAGTTCGTAGCGTGTACGGCGGTTAATTGATTCAATGCGGAAATCGAGGAATACTTCTAAAAATTGCTTAATTGTTAATGTTTGGGGTTCGCCATTGACCAAAGCTAGCATATTCGCCCCAAAGTTAGCTTGCAGTGGGGTTTGCTTGTAGAGGTTATTTAAGACTACTCGCGGATAGGCGTCGCGCTTGAGTTCGATGACGATGCGCATTCCATCGCGATCGCTTTCATCCCGAATATCTGCAATTCCCTCGATGCGTTTATCATTCACCAACTCGGCGATTTTTTCAATTAATGCTGCTTTGTTGGTTTGATAAGGCAATTCGGTGATGATAATTGCTTCTCTTTCCGGTCGTCCCCGTTGTTCAATGGTTTCGATGTTAGCTACGCCGCGCATGGTAATTGAACCGCGCCCGGTGGTGTAAGCTTCTTTAATCGCCGCCGTCCCCAACACCTGGGCCCCTGTGGGAAAATCTGGCCCGTGGATATACTGCATTAACTGGAGATCGGTGATTTCTGGATTGTGAATCAATGCCACTAATCCATCAATCAATTCGCCCAAATTATGCGGCGGGATGTTAGTTGCCATCCCCACGGCAATTCCCGAGGAACCATTTAATAGTAACTGGGGGATACGGGCGGGGAGAACTGTGGGTTCTTGTTGGGAACCGTCGAAGTTATCAATAAAATCTACGGTTTCCGATTCGATATCGTGCAGTAAAGCTGTGCCAGTTAAAGCTTGCAAGCGACATTCTGTGTATCGCATTGCCGCTGGCGGATCGTTATCCACAGAACCGAAGTTACCATGCCCGTTGATTAAAGGCGATCGCATGGAAAAATCCTGCGCCATCCTTACCAAGGCATCATATACTGCCGTGTCACCGTGGGGGTGATATTTACCCAAAACTTCCCCAACCACACGGGCACATTTCCGAAACGGGCGATCGTGCGTTAAACCTAGCTCGTGCATTGCGTAGAGGATGCGACGATGCACAGGTTTCAGACCATCCCTGGCATCTGGCAGCGCCCGACCCACAATCACACTCATGGCGTATTCCAGATAAGACCGGGACATTTCGTTCCGCAGATCTGTCGGGATAATCCTCTCCTGTGAGGTTGTCATAACCTAAAAAACTCCAAAAATCGCAGATTTTAGCTCTTATATTTAAGAAATTGGAAATTTGTTCCAATTTACTCCTAAATAATTGCTATATTCTGGTACAATTCTAGCATATATTGCTTTTTCTTGCCGGGAGAGGTAAGTCAGAGGGCTAGAAAGAAACCTGACTAGGGAATGGTCAATCACTGTATCAAAGAGGCTTCTGGCTGAGTGTTAAGCACATCTAACTAAAAAGCCTGCCAAATATAAGCAATTCAAAATTCAAAACTCAAAAATAAAATAACGATTACACAGCAGGCATTAGAGCTACTGGAATTCAGTCAATAAGATGTGTGACAGAGGAATTATCTTCACTTAACTATAGACATTACAGAGCAAATATTAGATAACTAACTAAATTATTTGCATCAGTTTTTACTTTGATAACTTTTATCTTTATCGGTTGAGGCTCCCATGACTTTCCAACAATTACGAATTGGTGATTATTTTCGGATACCGGGTATAAGTTTTGGTTGCGTGTATAGAAAGGCTAGCAATTTATCTTGTAGCCGGAATTCTCTATTACAGCCGATTCGTCCAGCAACAACAGTAGTACCTTTGAATCAGGCACAAATTGCTAAACATATAGCAGAAAAGCAAAATTTCTGGAAAACTTTACAGGAATACTAGTTTTATTGGCGAAACAGTCGTCAACCAATTTGGGATTTGGGATTTGAGATTTTAGATTTGCTCCACAACTAAATCTGGAGGCTGGTAATATCAGGGAATGATGTGTCAAAAGAGAATTGGCTGATATATCCCCAAGTAATCAGGGAAAGAAAGATTGAAAATATCCAGGAAACGTGTTAGCAGTACATCGTCACATCTTCGCCACACTCATCTGCTAAATAAGTTAAAGCTTTGAAGCGTAGTTCCACAAACTGTTCGTAGAAAGGATTGAGTTTACATAGGGGAGGAATGTAAACAAGAGTGCGATCGCAGAATTTAATTTCCCGTTCAAAAGGACAACTGGCGGGAATCATCGTGCAGACGAACCGCGCTAATCGGGAATTTTCTATTTTCAAAGATTCAAGGCGTTGACGGACTGGTTGTAGTAGCACCTTGAGCAAATGAATTGCAGTGGATTTTTTGGTAAACATCATTTTCTTAGTGAATAAACTTGTGTGGGAGTGAGTAAGACTTTTTCCATTAAAAGTTGATCGGAATCAGAAGTATCTGCCATAATTACAGCTTTCGTATGCTCATGCAGCAAAATTTTACCTTGAGCATCAAAACTAAAGTCTTGGCTAGGAATAAATCCTTTATTAATCAGCTTATTGAGGATAAATTTAGTGACTTGTGCTAATAACTGAGCATAGGGTTTCCAACCAGATAAATTATCTAAAACCCAGTGAAATGTCTCAATATTGGTTATAGACAATTCTAGTACTGCTGCTGTTAAAAAAGATTCTGTATATTGAAAACCCATGTTACTGTTTAGCTGAGTTACCCAACATTCTGCTAATTTTTTATCTTTAAAGTTTAAAATGTAGATTGCTCTTTCTAGATGAAAGTGAAATAGTTCTAAATCTTCCATATTGCACCAATGAGTCACAGCAAAGAAAGGTAACCAACTCGTCCAAAAAGAGAAAGAAGGGTGGAGGTGAATTTGTTCTCCACCCTGCATAATGGTGTTATCAAGTTGGTGGTTTTCTACTTGCTTTTTACTTTAAAACTCAAAAATGCAGAAATTGTGCAGATGAAAAGAAGTTGGAAAAAATTTTTTGAGACTACCAGTTGAGAGCCGCTGCGATCTGAGCAGGTAACTTCATCGCTTTGAAAGGTTTGGTAATGATGGCTTTGACTGCGAGTTCAGCAAATCGCCGTTTTTCGGTGGCTTGAGCTTTCGCCGTCAGCAAAATCACGGGGATTGACTGAGTGGCAGGATTCGCTTGTAATGCTTGAAAGGTAGCAATTCCGTCCATATCCGGCATCATTACATCCAAGAGAATGGCATCTGGCTGTTCAGCAACTGCCTTTGCTACTCCCTCAATACCAGAAGCAGCGGTGGAAACTTGCCAAGCACCTACTGTTTTCAAAGCAAGTTCAGCTACTGCCCGGATATCATATTCATCATCAATGATGAGAATGCGTTTTGTAGTCATTTGTCATTTGTCATTTGTCATTTGTCATTGGTACAAGACGCGAAATTTCGAGTCTGTACAATAGTTAGTTGTCATTTCTCCGTATCTCCCTTTCATACATGGCGATGAAAAAATTTTCATCAGGCTGCTTTGTTCACTCTTGGCTGAGTTCGTTATGATTGCCAATCATGCGGTTGAGTAAGTTAATTACTCGCTGCTCAAATTCTTGGGGAGTAATGCGCCCTTTGGTAAAGAATAGAGTTTGCCCTAATTTTAAACGATCGCGATCGCTCTCATCTAAATCACGGGCTGTGTAGACAACTAAGGGCACTTGGCACAAACGTTGATGTTGGCGTAGCCAATCGACAACGGCAAAACCGTCGTTTTCTGTCAATCCTAAATCTAGTACCAACAAGTCAGGCATAATGTTCTGGCTGATCTGTATCGCTTCCCTTCCAGTTTGGGCATAAAAGGTGGCGATACCGTGACGATTAAACAGGGCAATGAGTACCTGTGCTAAATCTAGGTCATCTTCGATAATTAAAACTTTGATACATTGATTTTGGGTCACCGTAGCTTTTTCTAAGGCTTGACACAACAACTTGGAATTGGGGGGTTTGACAATCCAATCGCTAATACTGTGGGGCAAAATTTTATTGGCATCGGGTAACAAACCACTGAGAATGATCACAGGAATATTTTGGGTGTGTGGCTGCTGTTTGAGAATTGCTAGGGTTTCCCAGCCATCCATTCCCGGCATCATCAAGTTGAGAATAATTGCATCAGGATGATATAACTTTGCTTGCTCTACAGCTTCTTGTCCCGATGCCGCTACCATAACGCGGTAACCCTGTCGTTCTAGCATGGTTTGCACGACAACCCGAACCGAGGGATCATCATCACACTCGATTACTAAAGGGGAGAGTGGGGAAGCCATATTTGGCATCATCATAAAAGGGGAGAGATTTTCTTGCTCTTCCCGATCCCTTTGTTCGATTGTTCTCGTTTGTGCTTCTGAAAGCAGTGGCAAAGTAAACAAGAAACTGCTGCCTTCTCCCAAGGTACTTTCAACCCAGATTTGCCCGTTATGATGTTGCAAAATACTGCGACAAATAGCTAAACCTAAACCCGTTCCTCCCTTTTGGCGGGAGTCGGAAGCATCAACTTGTCCAAAACGCTCAAAGATAGATTCCAGTTTATCAGCCGGGATACCCCGACCTTGGTCTTTGACTTGGAATTGGATTTGTTTTGTGGCTGCTGAAATTTCCGCACTCAACCAAATTGTTGCTCCTGGGGGGGAAAATTTAATTGCATTGCTGAGTAAGTTGGTAAAAACTTGAATTATCCGGTCGGGATCAGCCCAAATTGGCGCTGATAGGGGAGAAACTAATAATGTTACCCCAGCTTGCTCTACCATTTCCTCAACGGTTTCTACTGACTGCGTCATCAAATCGCCAGCATCGCAGAGTTCCTGAGTCATTTCTACCTTACCTGATTCGATGCGTTCGATATCCAAGATGTCGTTAATTAGACGCACCAACCGCTCTGTATTACTAGCAGCAATATCTAACATCCGTTGCGCTTCTTCAGGTTCGGCTTGCAATACACCACCTGCTAATAAATCCAACGCACCGGCAATCGAAGTCAGGGGTGTGCGCAATTCGTGACTGACTACGGAAACAAATTCATCTTTGAGGCGTTCGATTTCGCGGCGATCGCTAATATCTTTCATAAAGCAATAATGCCCGATGAATTGCTGCTGTCGGTCGTAGGCTTTCACCATCACCACCTGTTTATCAAACACCGATTTGTCTTTGCGCACACCTCTAGCTTCTACTTCCACTTTGCCGGTGGTGAGCATTTGTTGATAGGCTGCATTCAATGTTTCTAAATCTTCCGGGTGGACGGTTAATACCCATTCCATACCAACCATTTCCTCTGGTTGATAACCAACCGCACTGGCATAAGCTGGATTTATCTTCAGATAACGTCCCTGAGTATCTAACTGGGAAATACCTTCAACTGCACTTTCTAAAGCCTGACTAAGGTGGCGAAGTTCTTCTGAGGCTTGTTGACGCTCGGTGATATCGTTATTAATCTCCAGAATTCTCTCAACTTTACCTTGCTCGTCGCGCTGCAATGCCCAACGACTGGAGACGATAACAGGGGTTCCATCACGTTTAGTGTGTATGAGTTCACCTTCCCAACGTCCGGTTTGCAAAAGTTGAGCTTGAATTTCTGTCATTGGCTGAGGAAATTGGGTTTGCAGGAATTCATGGGAAATTTGCCCAATTGCTTGGGCTTTCGTCCAGCCATACATCTCTTCTGCACCGCGATTCCAAAAGGTAATCCTGGCGTTGGCGTCGCGGACTACGATCATGTCGTGAGTCAAATCGAGGAGAAATGCTTGTTGTTGTAGTTCTTCTTCTGAGTGCTTGCGATCGCTAATATCTTCAACTACATAACAAAATCGCGGATGGCTACTGCGATCGCTATTAATTGCCGAAACTGTCGCTAAGAGCCATTTCTTAGCTGTGGGTGTCTCGTGAGCATATTCAAAGCGAACTGGAGCATGGCTGCGTTCGGCGGCGCGGTAATATTCAATCCACTGGTTGATGTAATTTTGTGGCGCACCCATTTCGCTGGCTAGCCGATTTTGCATCGCCGCTGATGTCATACCGTAAAATTTCGCGGCGGCGGCATTATCAGAAATATGTAAAATGTCATCATCGATCACCTCCACAACTCCCATCAGCATTGGTGCGCTGTCAAAGAAACTGCGGAGAGTGGCTTCACTTTGGCTGAGTGCTGCTTCTGCTAAAGTGCGTTGCGCAGCTTGCCGATAGGCATCGCTGATATCGCTGCCAATGCCGAGAAAGCCTGTAATATTGTTTTCAGCGTCACGCAAAGCTGTGACTGACAGCAGCACCGGAAACCGCGAACCGTCTTTGCGGATGTAAGTCCATTCGCGCTCATCTACCTGCCCAGATCGCGCCTTAGCCACAAATACCTCAAATCCCGGCTCAATAGTCACACCCAATTCTTGAGACAGTTCTTCTGCCACTTTCACAATTTCATCCCTGTCATGGATAATTGCTGGAGTTGTTTTCCCAACTACCTCATGGGCAGCATACCCTAGCCATTCTTCCGCCGCTGCATTAAACGTGAGGATGATACCTTCTGGTGTGGTGGAAATAATCGTGTAGTTAGCACTATTTAAAATCGCCCGTTGCAGTGATGTCATCTGCCTGAGCTCTGATTCTATGCGCTGGCGTTCAATAATTTGCTTTTGCAGTTCTTGATTAGTTGTTTCTAACTGGGCTGTAGTCGGCATTTCTAGCGCTATAGGCAATAATTTCACCAGTAGAAGCGCTGTGTAAACCGAAATCATTGCCGTAATTGCTTTAATCGCACCGGTTACCCAATAATTTGGATACCAAAGTGTCCAAATTGACATAATATGAGTTGTGCCACAAGCAACTATAAAAGCGCTAAATAGCAGAAATACTCTTTTTAAAGGAAACTTACTGCGCTTGTGGACGAAATAAAGCAACGTCAAAGGAATCGAATAATATGCCAGGGCAATAAGAGCATCAGACAATACATGTAACCATACCAGCCCTGGATTCCACAGATAACAATGCCCGTGGGGGATAAAGGGGCTTGAGGTCAAAAATGTGTGTAATAGTTTTAACATATAGGCTCCTATTGGGCATGGGGCATTGGGCATGGGGCATTGGGCGGGGCAGGGGTATTAAGGCTTGTTAACGGAGCTAAGGGACTGATAAATAAAAAATAACTTATCGCTGTGTCAGATCCACGGAGTTCCAGGAGGCTGTTGAAGCTGAGGAGGAAGATAAGGATCGTGGTGTTTGCTGTAAAAATTGAATAATTTAATTTTTGCAAGTCCTTTAATGGAGTTCCAAGCCTGATTAATGGAGTTCCAAGCCTGATTAATGGAGTTCAAAGCCTGGTTAATGGAGTTCAAAGCCTGGTTAATGGAGTTCAAAGCCTGGTTAACCGAGTTCAAAGCCTGGTTAACCGAGTTCAAAGCCTGGTTAACCGAGTTCAAAGCCTGATTAACGGAGTTCAAAGCCTGGTTAACGGAGTTCAAAGCCTGGTTAACGGAGTTCAAAGCCTGGTTAACCGAGTTCAAAGCCTGGTTAACGGAGCTAAAAGCCTCAAAAGGCTATCAATTCACAATGGAGTTTGTTCCTCTTCCCACACTTGCCACACTCCCCACACCCCCCACACTCCCCACACCCCCTCAACCTCCCTATCGCAGGACTGCATCAGCTGCTTGGTAAAGCGCTTGGAGATTAGCACCATCTTGAGGATACTCAACCACGCCTGTACTCAAGGTGGCATGAAAATTCTCACCATTGGCAGAGGTAAACTCTATTTGATGCCAGTTCTTGAGCAGTTCTAAAAGCCGTTGCGTTCCATCACTTTTGGTCATACCTGCCATTCCTACTACAAATTCTGTACCTCCCCAGCGTCCAACTACATCCTGAGTGTGGAATGTCTGGCGTAATAGTTCTCCTAGTCGGGATAACACGCGATCGCCCACCACATGGCCGTACTGGTGGTTAATTGCTTTGAGGTTGTCTAGCTCCACAATAGCGAAGCAGAAGGGCTGTTGATGACCCTGACTCAACTGAAGATATCGATTTAAATCTTCAGTGGACTTGCGCCGATTAGCAACTAAGGTTAATCCATCAAGTTCTGCTAAATTCCGCAGCCAGCGCGATCGCTCTAAACGATTCAGTATTCGTGTCATTAATTCTGGTTCTACAATGGGTTTGCTGATGTAATCGTCTGCACCTGCTAAAAATACCTGCTGTCTGGTTTTGGTATCGTTATGAGCAGTGAGAAACAAAATGGGCAATCCACTCCATCGCGGTTCATTTCTGATAACCTGGCATAATTCTATACCGCTTACTGCTGGCATTTCCACATCTAAAATCAGTAGATCTGGTTGAGCCACTGCTATTGCCTCTAAAAATCGCAGGGGGTTCTCTAGGGTATAAACCTTTAGCCCCCAAGGCATGAGTAAAGTTTGGAGTGCAGATAATATGTGGGGATCGTCGTCTACAACCATCACCCTAGCTTGGGTAGAGCGAGTCCGCTGTAGTATTTGAGTCACCGTGTCTAGAACTTGATTAGGAGACACAGGCTTTTGTAAAATACCGCTGCCACCCAAACGGGCGACTTTTACCCTGTCGAGTAAACTATCTTTGTCTGTTAAAACTAGCACAGGTATGGGGGATTGATTGGCGTTGAGTTCTGCGAGTAAAGCGAGAGTAGTTTCTGTAGTGTCGCTAGTTGAAAGGTCGAGCAAGACCACATCAGGAGAATTTTCCGTCATCAACTCCCTAGCGGCGATCGCATCTGGGGCGATTTGCGATCGCATCGCCCAACTATTTGTTTCTGTCGCCAATGCTTCAGCTAATTCCCGATCCTGGTTAACAATCAACAGCAGAGGTCGTTCATCTGTCAGTTGATGATCACAAAGGAACTCCTGGTTATACTCCGAGTGCAACAGTTGCAATTCTTGACGTAACGCTACAACCAATTGGGAAATTTGCTCTTTTGTTTCTGGCTGTAACTTAGTACCTACGTCCCAGAGGGTTTCTAGTTCTTGAGCTAAACGCGAACCTTCATCAGATCCAAACATTCCCATCGAACCAGCTAGCTTATGCGCCTCCATCTTGGCTTTTGACTGTATTTGGGCGCTGAGTTTACCTTGTAGCATCATCTGAGCAGCTTGCTCAATCGTCGCCACTCGTTCTTCAAGTTGCTGTGCTACCTGTTCCCAGATGTTTGCAACTCCAGTCATAACCTGATTTTGCACCTGATTTTGCACATTGGCTGGCGGCTTGTTTCCGTTGTTATCAGGGGCATAATTTTGCAGCCACTTGGGTGTAAAAGTTTCCTCCCTTGTAGACTGGGGAGATTGGGGTTGTTCTTTGCGTCCCCGTCGCCCATCATTAACAGTGGTTGAAGACTTTGATTTTCTCTTATTTACACCTTCTCTATCTGCTGGCTTGAGTTTATATCCAATCCCATAAACTGTTTCAATGGGATCATCTGCAACTCCCGCTGCTTTAAGTTTTTGCCGTAAACCTTTCATGTGCGATCGCACTGTATCATCTGTAGGCGGCTCTTCCAATGACCACAAATGATCGATCAACGCACTACAGCTAAAGATCCGGTGAGTATTGCGCAGAAACATCTCAAGTAAACCGTATTCTTTGGGAGTTAAATGCAAGAGTTTCTCGTTACAAGTGACTTCGCAAGTGCTAGGATCAAGCCGCAGATTTTTCCACTCCAACAGCGGCGGTAAAGCCGAACCGCCCCGACGTAATAAAGCACGAACACGAGCCAATAACTCTTGAAAATCAAAAGGCTTGGCAACGTAATCATCAGCACCAGCATCCAATCCCATGACCTTATTTGTGCTGTTGTCTTGGGCTGTTAATAAAAGAACTGGTGTTAGATTACCATTAGCTCGCAATCGCTGACAGAAGTTAATGCCGTTTAGCTTAGGCAGCAAAACATCGAGTAAAATCAAGTCATAAGTAAATAACTCAGCCAAATCCCAACCTTCTTGCCCATCCTTAGCGACATCCACAGCATAATGCTGGTTTATCAAGGATTTAGCAAGTGCTTCAGCAATGAGTTGATCATCTTCAACTAATAGAATTCTCATAGCGGTTGCTGACCGCAAATTAATAGTTATTAGCGGAAAGATAAAAATCTATACACATTTTACTGAAAATATCATCTTCAGCGTAGCGTACATGAAGCTGGGATTTTACTGATGTTTGTAAATGTCAACAATGCGATCGCTGCTAAGTAGCTCAACATAATTAAACGCCAGATGTCATTACGAGCGGAACGCAGTGTAGCGTAGACGCGTTAGCGAAGCGGTAGCGACGTTCGCGTAGCGTCTCCCCTTGGGAGAAGGAGCGTCAGCGGCTTCCCGAAGGGTAGTAATCGCCAGGAATCTATTTTACGTTTTTTAAGGTTGACCTACTTATTGTCTAGTCAAAAGCTAGGGGAGCATCCGAATTTAGCCCTGATTAATTGTAGTGCGAGCATCTTGCTCCCTAATTTCTTTGAAGCGCCAAGGGAGCCATCACTACAAAAAAATAAATTTACACATTTGGGATGCTCACAAAGCCAGAGATAAGCAGTAGCAATCCGATTTGATTTTTTCAAAAATTTCAGTATTTGTAGCGACTGTTTTAAAAGTCATGGGATGCGAGCGCATCAAGTCACAATGCCATTGTATCGAGTGTTCTCTTGGTATGGCACGTTGAATTGTTGATGGTGGATCGGTACGGTGCGTTTACTCCGTGAGACAACACACCCTACCTAAATTTTAAATTTAGAGAAAAATTGTGCTAATGAACCGTCTCTGTTTGGTTTTTGAGTTGAGATGCAATCAAGGGAACTTTCGGCGCCAGAAAAAATCCCATCAAGCTAGCAAAGAGTATGGGTGTGAATGGACTAAAGTTGGTTAGTTTTGATAGCAGCAAAGTGGTGCTGATCGGTGTACGTGTCACTGCTGCATTGATAGCAGCCATTGTACAAATCATCGCTAAAGTAGGATTGACTCCGGGAATTAACATTGCTATTGCTTTACCGACACAAGCACCAGTAAAAAATAGCGGAATAATAAATCCACCACGCCAGCCACCTGTAACTGTCATGCTGATTGTAGCCATTTTACCTAAGGCTAGTAGTAACAAGAAAATAGCAGTAAAGTTATTATTAACGACAAATTCTAATTCTTCATGCCCAAAATAACGCGTAAGTGGCAAAATAACTGCTAAAATGCCTATTCCTAAGCCAGCAACTGTAGTACGTACATAAATGGGGCCGGGGATACTGGTAAATAGGCGATCGCAACTGCGAAAAATCCCCATAAAAATCCATCCGACTACCGCCCCTAAAATACCAAAAGCGATCGCCACAGCAAAATCATCAATATTCGCTAAGTTGTATTGGGGAAAATTCCAAGTCGGTGCGATTCCTAAATGGGTAATTGCTGCAAATACCAAATAACTAGCGCAACTAGCCACAATCGCAGGCATTAACGCTTCGTAATATTCCACAATATGCTGATGATGCAAAATCTCTAAGGCGAACATTGCACCCCCAAGAGGAGAACCAAACAAAGCAGTGAAGCCAGCCGCCATTGCTGCTAGACTCATAGATCTGAGGTCTTCTCCTTGGAGTTTGAGGCGATCGCCTACCCAAGTGCCAAAAGAACCAGTTACTTGTACCAATGGCGCTTCTGGCCCAGCACTACCGCCAGCTGAGATACTGACTAGAGAAGCGAGAATCATCGAGGGATTTTTGCGCGTATCCAACCGTCCGCCGCGAAAGTGAATATTATCAACAATCACGGCGATTTCACCAGGATTTCCCAGAAAATGAATCACTAAGCCAATTAATAAACCGCTGAGTGGCATGATGAAAAGCAGACTCAAACCCTGAAATTGTCGCAGTTCATGAGTAATCAGCTCTAAAACATTCCAGTACAAACCAGCAAATAAACCACTAACAGTCCCGACAGCGGCCCAGCATAAAACCCAGCGTGAAATCATCAAAGGATGACGCTTTGCCAAGCCAAAAAGTTGAGAAAATGTCCAGCGTTGAGTTTGATTGCTAGACGGCGGCTTATTTGGTAGCACTGCTGATTTCCTATTTTGAAACGAAATATACAGAATCTTTACGTTTTCTATAGTAAAGGCTATTGGCTTTGAAAAATCATCTTGTGTCTCAAGAAGCTGTTATTTCAGTCTCCAGATAGTGTGTACCTCACAACCAGAAAATCTAAGCTTGGCGTATAAATTTGGGGAAATAATCATGAATAAGGAAACTGTGCCAAATCAAGCCGAAAAGATGAATCCCGAAGGAGATGCATCACAATTAAGCCCAGAGGTGCTGGACAAAATCAAACACCCCGCGAAAATGGACGATGTAATTCGAGAACAATCACCAGCAGAACGTAGATCTAACCCAGCTTTAGTACCAGAAATGTTGGATGAACCAACCGATGAGATGATTGGCTTCAGCGACGAGTGAGATTCAAGGAAGGTAGAAACTGTTGACGGTTGACTGTTGACTGTCTACTTTTGAGGTAATTGTGGCGGTTTGGTGTCAAACCATTTTTGGTAAATTTGCTCGTAAGTACCATTCGCTAGGACAGTGGCGAGGCCTTTGTTAATCGTCTCTAGGTAAGGAGAATCTTGAGGTGTAGCAATCCCGTAGAATTCTTCTGTGAGTAGATTGCTCACAACTTTAAGACCTTTGAGATGACCATCTTTAATGGCATACAATGTAGCGAAGGCATCGCTAATTACTGCATCAACATTACCATTTAGCAGGTCTTGGAAGAAATCAGGGCCGGAGTTAAATGTAATAATTTTGACGTTGGGGAGAGTTTTGGCAAAATCTGCCCCTGTTGAACCTATTTGCACACCTATCTTTTTACCTTGAAGGCTTTTCAAGTCTTGAATATCTTGGTTGTTGGCTCGAACTGCGATCGCTAGTCCTGCTTTAAAATAAGGTCGGGAAAAGGAAATTGTCTTCTGGCGTTCGGCGGTAATTGTGATGCCACTAATTGCTGCATTGACTGTTTTGGCTTGTAATGTAGATATCATGCCGTCAAAAGGTAGACTTTCCCACTCAACTGTTAAACCCCCTACCTGGGCTAGAGCATTCATCAGATCAATATCAAAACCTTCTAGATTACCGTTAGCATTTTTGCTCTCAAACGGTACAAATGTGGGATCTGTAGCTACTTTCAGCGTTTTGAATCCTGAGTTTGGGCTGATGGAAACTGGATGCAGCAAACCATTACAAGCAATCGTTAATAGCAGACAGCTTAAGCCCAAAATTAGTTGATGCCATTTCCACTTAATCGCTTTCACTGCTAATCAAATACAGAGGGTGCAAAGTTTATCTACATCATTATTGATGGTGTTTCCCAGTTAATGCAGATACCTGATTTCCGGATCATATCCTCATATTTGAATCTTTCTGTGCCGGCAGTCCGAATCATTGCATCTCTCCTGTTTCCTGTCAAATGCCTAGGAACTCGCAAAAATTCGCCAGAAAAAAATGTGACTTGACGATATATAAAGTAGTATTATAATTCCAAAAGAATTTTAGGTTTGAAATTAAGTCTAAAACATAACAATAATACCAGGCAAAGGTGAAAGCCTCTGCTGGAAGTTTGCAATCGGAAAACCAGAAATCCCCAGATTTGCGACTGGGGAAAAATAAATCTTATGTCTAATTCTGCAATTACTATAAACGTCAAGTTATTTGCTGCTTATCAAGAAGCTTATGGCAAATCAGAACTGGTGCTAGAATTTCCCGAAGGTACGCCGGTGAGCGCAGTATGCGATCGCTTAATTGCCGAACATCCAGAACTGAGCAAATTGCGAGATATTACCCGATTTGGGATTAATTTGATATTTGTCGAACCAGACACTCCCCTGCAAAATGGCGATGAAGTGGTGTTAATTCCGCCGGTGAGTGGTGGTTAAAGAAAAACTAGCGATCGCAGTTGGGGAACAGCCACTGAAATTTCTTAGACTAGTAGTGAAGTAGCAGATATTGCTCGAATATTTGCACCATAAATTGCAATTGGTCATGGTTACTACCTACGAAATGCCGAATAAACTTGCTGATGCACAAAATCTGCTTTCTGAGCTAATCGCCCGCTACTCCAAAAGTGTAGATTATTTGATGATTCGCTTAGAACAAGCAGAAGGTACAGATATCTTGTTGCGAGGAGACAAGGTAGAAACCTTGAGCGAAGGTATCTCAATGGGTGGACATATTCGCGCTTGTTATAAAGGTGGGTGGGGTTTAAGCTGTTTTAATCGGCTTTCGACAATTCAAGAACGGATCGAAGAAGCGATCGCAGCTGCACGCATGGTGGGCGATGAAGAAACTGTACTAGCACCTATTGACCCAATACAAACAGTATGCAAATTACCCCTCACGGGAACTGATCCACGGCAAATTTCCTTGATTCAGAAAAAAGAATTATGCGATCGCTATTCTGATGTACTCAAAAGTGTTGACCCACGAATTACGACAACTTCAGTCCGCTATGGTGACAGTTCCCAAAAAATTATCATCGCCACCTCAGAAGGTACATTTATTGAACAATCTTGGGTAGACATGGAAATGCGCTTCGCCGCCACAGCCAGAAACGGCGAAACAGTGCAAACCGGCAGAGAAACCACCGGTTCGCGCAAAGCCTATGAAGACTTAACACATTTAGATGAACAAGTTAAGAGTGCAGCCCAAAGAGCGATCGCAGCCTTATCTCTACCACCAGTAAAAGGTAACACTTATACCGTCGTCATTGACCCCATACTTACAGGTTTATTTGTTCACGAAGCCTTTGGACATCTATCTGAAGCTGATATGGCTTACGAAAACCCAGACCTGTTGGAAGTTATGACCATCGGGCGGCGATTTGGCCCCGACGAACTGCAAATTTTTGATGGTGCTGCACCGGAAGGACATCGTGGTAGTTATTTTTACGATGACGAAGGCACACCAGCCACCACAACCCAACTAATTAAAGATGGGATTTTAGTCGGACGTTTGCATTCCCGGGAAACAGCAGGCAAATTAGATGAAACACCCACAGGTAATGCCCGTTGTCTGAATTATCACTTTAACCCCATTGTTCGGATGACAAATACTTGGATTGAAAGAGGTAAAACACCAGTTGCAGACTTATTTAGTAACATCAAAGAAGGCGTATATGCCCGTAATTGGTTAGGTGGGATGACTAATGGCGAAATGTTTACCTTTAGTGCTGGCGAAGCCTGGATGATTAGAAATGGGAAAATCGCCGAACCTGTCAGAGATGTCACACTTTCCGGTAACGTTTTCCAAACATTAGCAGATATTGAAGCGATCGGTGATGACTTTTACTGGGATGAATCTGGTGGTTGTGGGAAAGGTGGACAAAATGGTTTACCTGTAGGTTGTGGCGGCCCCAGCCTCAGAATTCGCGATGTCGTAGTTGGTGGTGAAAGTTAAACAATTTGTAGTTCGTAATTGATAATTACGAATTACGAATTACGAATTAATAATTATGATCGAATTTGCCTGCACCAACCAGTAATCTGTAGGCTATGCTTTTAAGCATAGGGCAAACACATATAATTTTTGAACTGTTCCCACCATCAAGGACAGTTACTATCATTTCAATGCTCATAAAAATTTCTTGACATTGGTCATGCTTTGCGTAAATCCTGTGGTATTTGTATCAGCAATTGAGTAACAGAGGGGAAATTGCTAATCAAAATTCCTTTGCCCTGCTGTTAAACAGGATTTAGTGTGAGAGGTAGTTGATCAATGAATAAAACTTACAAAACGCAAAGCAGCGCCAGTAATTCCCTATTGAGAAGATTTAATTTCAGACTTACCAAGCAGAAAATTTTATTTAGTTCCTTGATTGTATTTTTAGCTTTGCTTAGTCTGGGTGGTTTCTGGTTTACCAGCAGGTATAAATTCACTAATAAAATGGCAGTCAAAATCAAAGAACTCTCGAATAGTGAGTATCCTGCTAATCCTGCTTTATTAAGCAAAAACTTCCAAAGATATGCTAATCGGAAATTAACCATTATCAAGAGAGATACTACTCACTTTGATTTTGTGTTAGAACCAACAAACACAAAAACAGCGAAGGTAGTTATCAAAAATGTTGACCTCAAACTATTCGTTCCTAAAGTACCAGAATCGGTTAAAAAAGATAAAAATTTAGAATTCATAGCTTTGATTGAACGGGAATGGAACAGACAGCAGGTGAGTTTTCCCGCTAATTCAGAAAATATAGAAATCAGTGGCGGCGATGGCTTTGAAAAGCAAAATATCTCGGAAATTGCTTTAAGCAACAATTGCTTAAATGCAGGCTACTGGGAAATTGCACTTTTTACGAAAGAAGATAACAATAAAACGCTTTACTATCAAGGCTGGTTTACTTTCCCATTAGGACATTACAAAAATCTTTTTGAAAATAACAATAAAATTTCTTATTGGGACTATTGGTGGCCATTAGAACATTGGCAAGAACCAAGCAATGCTGTAATTAAAATTAATCTCCTAAGAAATGTCATTGATGAACAAGCAGCTAATGTTACTTTTCCTTTGGACGAAAGGATAATTGCATCAGGAGAGCAGAGTAGAAAAATCCGAACTACACTTACCAAAAACCTGATAACTTGGCGAGATTTTTATAGCAATCAAAAAGTAGTTAAATTTGCCGCTTTTATTCCCCCAGGATTTTATCAACCTGAGCAAACTTGGAATACTCAATACTGGAGAATAGGCAAGTTTGAAAAAGCTATCTTGAGGAACGTTAAGCCTGTAAATAATCAAGCAAATTTACAGGAAATTGAGTTATTATTTACTGATACCAAAACGGGCGAAAAAAATAAATTAATTATCAGTGGGTTTAAATTTCAAGAGTTGCCTAGATTGCCAATTTCTGATTATGCTAAGGGCTTATCTATGCCACTAGGAATAGGAGTACCGCCATTTTTGCAAAGCTACGCAGAATTAAACAAGCAGCATCCAGATGAGAGCAATTATTTTAGTTTTCTGCTAGATTCTCAAAATAGATGGATTAATCATCACCAATTAGGCGTTGATGGTGCAATCATGCATCTGGATCAGGACAACCGCAATCTTTTGCATCTTTATTTACTGTCCTATGAAAGAAATACTTTAATTGCCCATTTTTTGGTAAATCGAGAATAAATATAATTAGGGCGGTGCAATGAAAATACTGATGTTCGCGCAGCGTCTTTGACAGGAGAGGACTGTCATTTGTCATTGGTCAAATACTACTTGCTTCAGCAAAGCTATCCACATATCTGACGGATCTGCATAGTACTCTATTTCCTCAACTTGATACCGATAATTTTTGTAGGCAGATTGCAAAATAATGTAATCACGGGGTTTAATACCTTTTCCGGTTGCGGTCATATAACCTCCCACGCCTTGTAGTGGTTCAAATATGTAATCTTGTCCCTCAATTAATTTGCTGTAATCATGTATTCTCTCCTTCAGATTTGATGCATTTGCTAAAGAAAAGATTGGTAATAGCACACTGAATAAAATCATGCTGACATTAATACCTGCTTTAAGAAGCGACATAAATTAGTTCTCCAAAATATTAAGTTTAAAAAAAGGGGATGAAAAATATTCAAAATTATTGGCTGTTAATAGGATGCATCAATAAGAATAATTTATAGGAATTTTCAGGTTTTATCTGACTGAAGCATCCTAAATATTGGATATTCTTAAATTTGGTAGTTTCTGTGGTAGTAAAAATCGCCACTCAGGGAGTAGAGATTTTGTCAGTGGTAGGGGAAAAGCAATGCTAAACCCATACTAGTCAGTTGTCAATGGCAAAGATATATTTTGCGCAGTAAAAATTTCCGCGTCTGGTAATACACAAATTAAATGCATATTACTTAAGCTAGGTAGAGATTAATTTGTGACAACAACTAATCTTTTCTAGATTATGTGTGAAATTTTCTAACCTAGGCAAGATTTTATCTGTTGATTTATCTCTTGCACCAGATAGCTTATGGTAATTGTTGTCGGGTTTGTATTATCCTAACTACACTTATTGATCGTGGTACAAGCTCTCAGTTGATAAACCAGTAACTGCGCTGATATTGGCTAAAAAATAAGTCAATATAGTTCAGTTATTGATGTTTATTCTGAAATCAAAAAAGTCAGCACCCTAAAAAACTAAACTTTGAGATTATAAAGCTTTATGTGAACCTTTTGGCAATATCAACTACAAATTTTTCAGTGTTTATTTGGGAACACACTAAAAATAATTTTCAATTTGGTATCTATAATTTCAAATTATTTTTACCTAACTTTAATAAGAAAATTATTGTTTAAGTGCCATGAGATACAATTTGTGTTGGTGATGATGACCCATATATAATGGCAAATATCTGGATCAATCTGGTCACTAATTAGCCATATAACCTCAAGATAAATGCTAGTTTATCCAAGATTTTACAGCAATATTAATATGTGCGTCTACTGTAAAATTACCAAGATATTATGTACAGTTAATTTCTTTATAGGTGTTTTTCCGGGAATTTGAAATTTAAATTAATTAACAAATACCTTGTGCTTTTTGCTATAAGGTAATCAGTATTGCGAATAACCAAAAACCTAGACTATCAGCTACCTTGGGTAAGAGCAGCATCTACCTGTTGCAGCAGTATTTCTCGTGTAGAGGAATTGTCTAACACCACATTTGCCAGAGCGGCTTTTTCTGCAAGAGGCATTTGGCTATTGATGCGAGCTTGTGCTTGTTCTGGAGTTAAGTGATTGCGCTGTATTAATCTTTGCAACTGCTGGGATGGGGAACAATACACTACCCAGATTTCTGTTATTAAATGAGTCATCTGTGCTTCAAACAGCAGAGGTATGACTAAGACTAATGTTGGTGCAGAGGATTGAGCAATTGCGCTCAAGAAGCGATCGCCTACATCAGGATGAATTAAACCCTCTACCCAATTGCGTTCCTCTGGACGCGCAAAAATAATTTCCCCCAGCTTTTGGCGGTTCAGGTTGCCATCTGGGAGTAAAATATCTGTGCCGTAACGCTGGGCGATCGCACTCAGAATCGGTGAACCCAGAGCTACTGCATCTCTGGCATAAATATCTGCATCAAAAATTGGCAGATTATAAGCACTAGCCAAATAATCAGCGACAGTGGTTTTACCTGTCGCAATACCTCCAGTTAAGCCGATGATGCGTTTGGTCATTTGTCATTTGTCATTTGTCATTGGGCATTGGGCATTGGGCATTGGGCATTGGGCATTTATCCTCCTTGTCCCCCTTGTCCCCCTTGTCCTCCTTGTCCCTTCATCCCCTCTTCTCCCTCGCCCAGATAATCAGCGCTTGGGTTAATCCATCTAAAGTATATTCTTCTGCTTCTACATCTACTCGTCCGATTAAATCATGACAAGTTTTTGAGGTTTGGGGGCCAATTGAGGCTATACAAATTCCTGCTAAAACATCTGCAAGATTGGCGAATCTGCTGTTAATTAGTTGGCAGAAAAATTGCACAGTTTTAGAACTGGCAAAGGTAATGATATCTACCGCGTGATTTTGCAGAGCTAATTCTGCGGTTTGGGGGATACTGCTGGGACAGCAAGATTGATATGCTGCAACTTCTATTACTTCTGCTTGTTTTGCAGTTAATTCCTTGACTAAAATTTCTCTTCCACCAGTTTCAACTCTGGGAAATAAAACTTTTTTCCCTGATAGTTCTTCTGGGAAGTTTTCCACTAAAGAATCAGCGACAAAATTCGGGGGAATAAAATCGGGTTGCAAACCACGTTTTTTCAAACTTTGGGCGGTTTTCTCCCCAACCACGGCAATTTTGACATTAGCTAAGGTACGGGTATCTTTACCCTGTGCGGTTAATCTATCAAAAAAATAGTCTATACCGTTAGTAGAGGTGAGAATTAACCAGTCGAAGGTAGTTAAATTTGCGATCGCCCGATCCAATGCTTCCCAACTCGAAGGCGGGCCGATTTCTAAAGTCGGCATTTCAATGACTGTAGCACCGGAGGCGGTGAGGCGATCGCAAAATTGGCTCGATTGTCCCACTGCACGGGTGACTAAAATAGTTTTACCATTGAGAGGAAGTTGGGAATTAGCTGTCATAGTTACAGGGCTGGGAATTTTGGCTATAGTTAACTGCTCTTTGGATATTTTCTCAGGTTGGAGGTAATTCCGTAGCCCAACAACCTCACCAATGACAATTACCACTGGTGAAAGCGGTAAGCCAGCTGTGGTTTCTAAAATATTGCCCAGTTGATCTGTCCAAATTTGTTGATTAACAGTTCCAGCCCAACGGATAATGGCAATGGGTGTGAGACGCGATCGCCCTTGGCGAATCAGGCGATGTACAATCTCTGCTAAATGTTGTCCACCCATCAAAATTACTAATGTTTCTAGCCTTGACAGCGCTTCCCAGTCTAAAGCTTCTGGTTCATGGGCTGTTAAGACTGCAAAACAGCGACTCAAAACTGGATCTGTCAAAGGAATTCCTGCAAGTAACGGTGCGGCTAAAGCCGAAGAAATTCCCGGTACAACTTCAAATGCACAGTCGGCTGCTTTCAAAGCTTCAATTTCCGCAGTACAGCGCCCAAAGATAAACGGATCGCCTGACTTGAGTCTGACAACTTGTTTCCCCTGCTGACAGTAATTTACTAATAATTGATTAATCTCTGCTTGGGGTGTGCTGGGTTTACCACCACGTTTGCCGACATCTAACTTCAGACAATTAGGTGATACACAATGCAATAATTGCTCATCTACTAAGGCATCGTATACTAATACCTGGGCTTGCTTCAACAGATTATCCGCTTTCACCGTGAGATATGCTACATCTCCTGGCCCAGCACCTACAAGGTAAACTTTGCCAATTGCTTCAGTCATAGTTGAAATTTGTCAGTGCGATCGCGTCCCGTTCCCGAATCATATCAAGTCTGGCTAATCACTGATGATTAAAATCTCCCCGTAAACGGCGAGGAGATTGAGGGGAGCCAGCCGCGTGGGCGGGTTTCCCGATTTGAGCGGACTGGCGTGTGGGGTAAAACGCTTGTGGTTTAGGTTTGAAGCTCAATTTAACACCAATGGGGAAAACCCCACCCACGAGCGATGGGTTTGGTAAATTAGACTTCTTGCAGAAGTCGGGAAAAGGGGAAGGGTAAAGGGGGAAAGGTTTTGTATTTTCCCCTTCCCCTTTAACCTTTTCCCTTTTCCCACCTCTTGCAAAAAACACTTTTGCAAGAAGTCTATTGATAATTGGGATGTTTTTTCGTTGGAAGTCCCTGATTACTTCGCTTCGCCAATTAACGTAAATGCAGCCCAAGCGCTGGGATGGGGATGCTGTTTCATCGTTGTCAACATCGCTTGACGTAACGCCCAAGCTTTATCTGGATTTTTCTGTAATTGGCGGTAAAATTCCCCCATTAATAATGCCGAAGGACTATCGGGAATTGACCACAAAGTTACAATTACACTCGGCGCACCGGCAGAAATTAAAGCGCGAGATAAACCAACCACACCATCGCCTGTGAGTTTACCTTGGGCGGTATCGCAAGCACTTAATACAACTAATTCGGCGTTGATGGTTAAATCTAAAATTTCATTCGCAGTTAGCAAGCCGTTATCTTTACCATCAGGGGCGAGGGCGACAGCACCGGGGACACCCAAACCTTTAAAATCATCAAGTAAGCCGTGGGTAGCTAGATGAATAAATCTCGCTTGGGGTAATCTTTGAATAAATGCGGCTTTGGTTGCTTCTTTACCTGTAATGGCTTTGGTGTTTAACAGTTGCGCTATTTCTTTAGCTTCCGTTTCCGCACCTGGTAAAGAAGGTAATTTTTGTGGTGCTTCGCCAACTTTGGGGGCAACCTTGGGCATGATAGGATTACCCAAAACTAGGGCTTGATTACCAGAAACTCTTTGTCTTTGTTTGTGAGTTAAATCTAATACTTGAATTGCTGGGGCAGTGAGGATAGTGTGTTTTGCAATTAAATATTTACCTTGGTCATCTTGTAAAGCGGCGAAGGGGACAAGGAATAAAGATGATTGCGGTATAAATGTTACTCGCTCATCAGGATTTTTTGGTAGCAAGTCAGTAACAGGATTAATGAGTAATTCGTACAGCTTTTGAAAGCGCTGTTTTACCTTAGTTGGATTGGGGTTGTAACTTACGTCAATACCGCCACGTCCTCTGACACCGATTGACTCGCGGCTGTTGGTGACTAATTGGGCTAAAGTTGTATTTTCTTTTTGCCATAAAGGTTTAAGGTCAGCTTTGCGGAAGGTAATTTCACCCGTGGGTTTGATTACCCAAATGTAGAGTTCTGATTCATGAGATTCTTCTTTACCCTGAACTTTGAAATCATTATAGATAATTGAATATTCAACAAGTGTCGCCTTTTGTTGTTTGGCGATTTGTTGCAGCAGGGATAATGTGGGTTCTACATTTGCCAGGGCATTTTTACCAGACAAACGTGAATTTAACAAATCCACCAGCGCCCTACTACGTCCTTGCTCGGAGATTAAGAGTGCATCGTTGATTTTATTCTGAGCAATCAGCACTTGTTGCAATATACGGTAGGTGCGAGCTTGTTCTTCAAAAATTGAGATTTTATAAGCATCGTTGTTACCCAAGTCTCCTCGGATAGATTTTAATACTTCAATACCAGCACGCAGGATTTTTTCAGCTTCTGGAAGTTTGCCAGATTTTTGGTAAGCTGCTCCCAGATTGTTCAGAGCAGTACCCTCACCATTACGGTCTTTAATTTCCCTGGCGATCGCCAATAACTGCTGCTGGTAGTCAATGGCTTTGGTGTAGTCTCCTAGTGCATCGTAAGCAATTCCCAGATTGCCCAGAGCATATGCCTCACCATTACGGTCTTTGATTTCCCTAGCGATCGCCAATGTCTGTTGTAGGTAGTCAATGGCTTTGGTGTAGTCTCCCAGTGCATAGTAAGCAAGTCCCAGACTGCCCAGAGATTGTCCCTCACCTTGACGGTCTTTGATTTCCCTAGCGATCGCCAAACTTGAGGAGTGGTAGTCAATGGCTTTGGTGTAGTCTCCTAGAGCATCGTAAGCATTTCCCAGATTGCCCAAAGCAGCACCCTCCCCTTTACGGTCTTTGATTTCCCTAGCGATCGCCAAACTTGAGGAGTGGTAGTCAATGGCTTTGGTGTAGTCTCCTAGAGCATGGTAAGCAAGTCCCAGATTGCCCAGAGCAGCACCCTCCCCTTTACGGTCTTTGATTTCCCTAGCGATCGCCAATGTCTGTTGTAGGTAGTCAATGGCTTTGGTGTAGTCTCCTAGAGCATGGTAAGCAATTCCCAGATTGCCCAGAGTATTTCCCTCCCCTAAACGGTCTTTGATTTCCCTAGCGATCGCCAATGTCTGTTGTAGGTAGTCAATGGCTTTGGTGTAGTCTCCCAGTGCTTGGTAAGCAATTCCCAGATTGCCCAGAGCAGCACCCTCCCCTTTACGGTCTTTGATTTCCCTGGTGATCGCCAATCTCTGCTGCTGGTAGTCAATGGCTTTGGTGTAGTCTCCTAGAGCATGGTAAGCAAGTCCCAGATTGCCCAGAGCATTTCCCTCCCCTAAACGGTCTTTGATTTGGCGATAGATAATCAGTGCTTGTTGCCAAGACTGTAATGCTGCTTCAAATTGACTGGTTTGATATTGCTCAATACCTTGCTGCAATAGACTATCTGCCAATAGTCTATGTGCTTCGGCTTTGCGGTCGGCTGATGTTTGCGCCAGTACTCGTAATTCTCCTGGTGAGGCGAAAAGGTTGAAAGTTATTGGTGTGGAAGCTGTGGCGATAATTAGAGCGAGTAAACTTAGACCAATGTTGTGAAAGCGCATACTGAAGGATGAAGGATGAAGGATGAAGGATGAAGTTAAATACAGGGGAGGTATGGGGATTAAGTGATTAGATTAAGCTATTTGATGCAGGAAGATGTTAAATAGTTGGTGAATATGGCTAAATTTTGGGATAATTTAACCGCAACACCAGCGTTATTTGCTGGCTTATTACTCTATAGCTCTGAGCAGGGTGGGGGTTATGCAATTTTGCGGGGAATAGGGACAGGGGACTGCACTTATACAAACCCACCAACCGGGTAGAGGAAGCTATAAATCAATCAGCTTGGTGTGAAGACGAATTGTAGGGGCACGGCTCCGATAAGTTATTTCTATAACCGAAAGTCTGTGGATGCCCATACGTGTCAACTTAACGTGAAACCCTTATGAAGACGTGATGCGTGAATTCCTTCACCTACCATCAAGATCCGCGTTACCCCACCCCGGCTTTGCTGACGCAAAACCTCCCTGCCCCTAATCCCCAGAGGGGGCCCCGAGTTCCCCTTGCCAAGGGGAGGGGATTGAGGGGTGGGGTAAAATGCTTGTGGGATAAGCCTTTGAACTTAAGTTGACACCAATGGTGGATGCCGTGCCCCTACGAGGTATTGCATCTGTGCTTAACTGAACCTTATTGTCTGACAAATGTCACGACTTGACATGGGTTTTATGTTAATTTGACAAGTATGCACTGCCCAGAAGTATTTCTAATGTTTGGTAGTGAAGCTCTGAGATTGCTTTGCTGCAAATTAAATATTCATTCACGGAGCTAAAAGCCTCATTCACGGAGCTAAAAGCCTCATTAATGAAGCTCAAAGCCTCATTCACGGAGCTAAAAGCCTCATTAATGAAGCTCAAAGCCTCATTCACGAAGCTAAAAGCCTCATTAATGAAGCTCAAAGCCTCATTCACGGAGCTAAAAGCCTCATTAATGAAGCTCAAAGCCTCATTCACGGAGCTAAAAGCCTCATTAATGAAGCTCAAAGCCTCATTCACGGAGCTAAAAGCCTCATTAATGAAGCTCAAAGCCTCATTAATTACGAATTACGAATTACGAATTACGAATTATCCGTGCATAAGTAGCGTACAATTATTGTCCATCCGGCATCTGCTACCCCCTCAACGCCCATGTATTGTGACTACCTGGTTCAAATCCTGACTGCCCGTGTATATGATGTTGCCCAGGAAACACCTTTAGAGTATGCCCCAAATCTGTCTCGCAGGCTCAACAATAAATTGTTGCTAAAGCGGGAAGATATGCAATCAGTATTTTCCTTTAAACTGCGTGGCGCTTATAACAAGATGGTAAACCTGCCACCAGATTTATTAAAGCAAGGTGTGATTGCCGCATCCGCTGGTAACCATGCCCAAGGTGTGGCTTTATCTGCCAGTCGCTTGGGAACGCAAGCAATTATTGTCATGCCCGTTACCACGCCCCAGGTAAAGATAGATGCTGTCAAAGCACGGGGGGGACACGTAGTATTACATGGCAATACCTACGATGATGCTTATGCCCATGCTCGTGAACTGGAAGCCGAAAAGGGACTGACGTTTATTCACCCTTTTGATGATCCTGATGTGATTGCTGGTCAGGGAACCATCGGTATGGAAATTTTACGGCAATATCAACAACCGATCCATGCCATTTTTGTCGCCATTGGTGGTGGCGGACTAATAGCAGGGATTGCGGCTTATGTCAAGCGGTTGCGTCCAGAAATTAAGATTATTGGTGTGGAACCGGTGGATGCGGATGCGATGAGTCAATCGCTGAAAGCTGGACAGCGGGTGAGATTATCCCAGGTGGGGTTATTTGCTGATGGGGTAGCAGTGCGGGAAGTGGGAGAAGAAACCTTTCACCTGTGTCAGCAATATGTAGATGAAATCATTTTGGTAGATACCGATGACACCTGCGCCGCCATTAAAGACGTATTTGAAGATACCCGATCAATTTTAGAACCTGCGGGAGCATTGGCGATCGCAGCTGCCAAAGCCTACGCCGAACGGGAGCAAATTGAGGGACAAACCTTAGTAGCTGTGGCTTGCGGTGCAAATATGAACTTCGACCGGTTGCGGTTTGTCGCTGAACGCGCCGAACTTGGGGAACGCCGGGAAGCGATTTTTGCGGTGACGATTCCGGAGGAACGGGGAAGTCTGCGGAAATTTTGTGAATGTATAGGCGATCGCAACTTAACTGAGTTTAACTACCGCATTGCTAGTGAACAAGAAGCACATATTTTTGTTGGGTTGCAAATTCAAAACCGCGCCGATGCAACAAAGACGCGAGAAACCTTTGAAGGTTGCGGCTTTAAAACTATCGACCTCACTGACGACGAACTGACAAAATTACATTTGCGCCACATGGTAGGCGGACATTCACCGTTAGCAGAACATGAATTACTTTACCGCTTTGAATTTCCCGAACGCCCAGGCGCGTTAATGAAATTCGTCGGTTCCATGAGTCCCAACTGGAATATTAGTATGTTCCACTACCGCAACAATGGGGCAGATTACGGGAAAATTGTCGTCGGTATCCAGGTTCCACCGCAGGAAATGGCAAAGTGGCAGGCATTTTTGGATACCTTGGGGTATCGGTATTGGGATGAAAATCAGAATCCAGCCTACAAGCTATTTTTGGGGTAGAGCGATGTGTAGGGTGTGTTGTCGCCAAGCGCCGCACCTTCTGATGGTGCGTTAGCCTATGGCATAACACACCCTACATCTTCAGTCCTTTTAGATAAAGGCGAGGCAATAATTTATGAGTCAAACCTTACGCAAAGTAGTTACATTTGATGAATTCGTTGCTAAATATCCAGATAACACAGGGAAACGTTACGAATTACATGATGGAGTAGTAGTCGAGATGTCACAGCCATTGGGTGATCATGAAGAGGTAGTTGTATTTTTAGCGACAAAAATCACGTTAGAATATAGTCGTCTCAATCTGCCCTATGGCATACCAAAAACAGCATTAGTTAAACCACTGGAAAACGAATCAGCTTACTCGCCAGATGTGCTAGTACTAAATTTACCTAATTTAGTCAATGAGTCTCGCTGGAAAAAAGCATCTACTGTCAACCTTGCAGCATCTATTCCTTTAGTAATTGAAGTAGTAAGTACTAATTGGCGTGATGATTATCATAAAAAATACGCCGATTATGAAGAGATGGGAATTCCTGAATATTGGATTGTGGATTATGCTGCTTTAGGCGGGAGAGAGTTCATTGGTAAACCCAAAGAACCGACAATCTTAGTTTGCTGTTTGGATGAAGGTGAATATCAGGTGAGGAAATTTCGCTCTCAAGAACGCATTGAATCACCAACTTTTCCAGAATTGAATTTAACCGCCGAACAGATTTTTCAAGCTGGAGGTTGATTAACTTAGAGACTAAGCGAACTCTGATGTTTCAATCAACTAGTAGAGAGCCAAAATTTAACAGCTTGGTAGAATCCTTTACTATAAACTTACTTCGTGAAGTAGAGCTTTTGAGGATTAGCGCCAGCCAGAAACAGCAGCAAAAACGCAAAGCAAAACTCGGTCAATTTTTCACTCCTGCGCCAGTAGCAGAATTAATGGCTGGGATGTTTAACAGGCTGAATCTGACTCACATATCTTTACTGGATGCTGGCGCAGGAGTTGGTTCATTAATTGCGGCGTTTGTGACTCATCTTTGTCAGCAGCCACAACGCCCAGCTAATTTAGATATTGTTGCTTATGAAATTGATCCTTTTCTAATTAGCTATTTGCAGCAGACTTTAGAATTATGTAAAACAGAATGTCAACTAGCTGGTATTTCCTTGAAATATCACATCCGAAATCAAGACTTTATTCAAGATGCTGTCAGATTACTTCAGCCTAGTTTGTTCGATAATCCTGATAATTTCAGATTTACACACGCTATTCTTAATCCGCCATATTTAAAAATCAATGCTCAATCTCAGGTGCGTAGCTTATTACGTTCTCTGGGATTAGAAACCAGCAATCTGTATCCAGGTTTTATGGCTGCTACCGCCCAACTGCTTCAGCCAGGAGGGGAGTTTGTCGCTATTTCACCGCGTAGTTTTTGTAATGGCCCGTATTTTCAAGACTTCCGTAAAATGTTTTTGGAAATGATGGCTTTAGAACAGATACATCTTTTTGAATCCAGAGAAGAAGCTTTTAGGGAAGATGAAGTTTTACAAGAAACTATTATTATTCATGCAATAAAACAAAAACAAAAATTTGATCGTGTACTCATCACTACATCTGCAAATGCTGATGATGATTTTGTGATGTCCAATTCCTTAGCTTATGCTGAAATAGTTCATCCCAACGACAAGCAACAATTCATCCATATTATTCCAGATACCCTAAGTCAGCAGGTAATTCAGCAAATGGCGAATTTCACCTGTACATTACAAGACTTGGGATTAACTGTTTCCACAGGACGTGTTGTAGATTTCCGTGCTAAAGAATATCTGCGTCTCCTCCCAGAAAAAAACACTGTTCCCTTAATATATCCATTGAATTTATCAGCAGGATATGTTGAATATCCCAAGCTAACTAAAAAACACCAAGCGCTGGTTTATGCAGAACCAACTTTTTCTCTGTTAGTACCGAACGAAAATTATGTGTTGACTAAAAGATTTTCCACAAAAGAGGAAAAAAAGCGAGTCGTTGCAGTCGTCTATGATGCTGACAGAGTTAATTGTGATTGGGTAGGTTTTGAAAATCACCTCAACTACTTTCACAAGGATGGAAAGGGGCTAGATATTACTTTAGCAAGAGGTCTTACAGTTTATCTAAACTCCAGCCTCGTAGACGCATTTTTTCGTTTATTTAATGGACATACTCAGGTTAATGCAACGGATTTACGCAATTTAAAATATCCGACAACAGAGCAGTTAATTAGCATAGGGCTAAGTATAGGAGAAGATTTTCCCGCACAGCCAGAAATTGATCAACTTGTACAAGCACTACTCAGGATGACAAATCAATCTGAAAACAACCCTTTAATAATTAAAGCCCGTATTGATGAAGCTCTACAAATATTAATTGAACTTGGATTACCACGGGCACAAATTAATGAACGTTCAGCCTTAACTCTCCTGGCTCTCCTTGACTTAAAGCCCAATGATCCTTGGTCTGCTGCTGCATCTCCTTTAATGGGAATTACACCCATGATGGAATTCATGGCACAGCAATATGGAAAATCATATAAACCGAATACGCGGGAAACTGTTCGCCGCCAAACAGTTCATAAATTTTTAGATTCAGCTTTAATCATTACAAACCCAGATGCTTCTGAACGTCCCATTAACAGTCCAAAAACTGTATATCAAATTGAAGAAAGTATACTGGAATTACTACGTACTTATGGAACTTCTGAATGGCAAAAAAGTATCCATACTTACCTTGCCTCAGTTGAAACTTTGTTCGATGCAGTATCCAGTTAGTTTAAAGGATACGTTGAGATTTGCCGTGCTATTGCATCAGTGAAATCTTCCACGGCTGCTGAGTATTTCGGTTTGTCTCCGATGATGGAAAAGCGGGATAGGTGTGGGAGTCTCAACATTAATACATCATGATTATCACGGACGAGATATGTTTTCGTATATGTTGTATCTTTCCAGCCAGTCAATTTGGAGACGCTTTGCTGTTCAACATAACCCAGTTGTAGTAACAAATTCCTGAATTCATCAAAAGTCTTATGAGTCAAACAGATAAAAACTGAAGGATGAACGATGTGTGTGAGTAGATGAAACCAGAGCTTTCGTGAAAACTCCTCGGACTTCTTACGGTTCGGTAATGATTTCCAGTCACTGGAACGGAACGGACAGAAGTTTGTAACCAGTGAATTATCCATCAAAATATCTCTGTTGACAGTTCCAAGTTTGTTAGCAACTTTTTCATAGAGCAAACAAACCTGCCGCTGTAATTTATCATGATGATGGACATCTTTCCAGCCTTCCACAAGGTAGGCATTGCCTTCTTCTACACTTGCTTTTGGCGGTTCGTAAGAATTGCCACCAGGATTAAGCCCTGCAAAAAAGATGGGAACATTACTTGAAAGCGTGCGAGATGGAGAGTATAAGAAGCGCCAACCCAGTTTATGATTTAGCTCATCATAAGCATCTTCTATTTGTGCAACTGCATCGGTAAATAAATTCATTTATCAAAGCCAAACTATGACTATAGATTAGGTTGCCCAAAAAGAAGCAACGTTTACGGTTATAGTCATAAGTAAAGTAGCAGAAATTAGCGATCGCACTTACCAATTGACAAATTACGCTGATTTCAACCGATAAGCTAGTGCAACCCATTCATCTTGGCGTTCACAATCGACAGATTCAAATCCTGCGTCTGTGAATGCTACAGCTAAATCTGACTCATAATCGACAGTAAAACCAGCTAAAATTACTAATCCGCCATTGATATTAGTTGGAAGCAGCGCTTTTTGATAATCAGCAGCCAAGGCAATATGTATTCTCGCTGGGATATTGGCAACGATCAGGTGAAATTGATTTTTTGCTTCAACTGTGGGCACATTATTAATAGAATCTCCCCCTAGCCAATGTCCTAAATCGCTACCAGATCCTAAACTACCTTCTATGACGGTGACTTGCTGCTCTACGCCATTACGAGATACAGCGTCTTGAGTTGCTTGCACAGCAATTATGTCATTATCTAAGGCTAAAACATTTGCTCCCAGTTTGGCGATCGCCACAGTCAAAATACCAGAACCCGACCCCAAATCAAGAACATTCATTTCCGGGGTAATATGACGCTCAAGCAATTGTAGGCTGAGTATGGTTGCTGGATGTAAACCACTCCCAAAAGCGAGGCTGGGTTTAAGTCTTAAGGTAATTTCCTCTGCTGTTGAACTATAAGGCATATCAGCGGAAAGAACAACGAACTTTTGCCCAATTCGCTTGACTAGTTCTTCTGTATGCGCTGGTTTTTCTGCAACTACAGCCATGTGCAAATCTGTAGCCAGTCCTGTGCGTTGCAATGACGAGAGTAATTGGGCGATTTCTGACCCACGGATATCTGCATAAACATCATCTGGTAGGTATAAGCTGATGGTAAACGCCCAATCCGGTGTGATTTCATCATTCTCTGCTACTGTATATTTCTGAATATGAACGTCACTAGTAAAGTTGTTTTTAGCCAGTAGCGTACATACCCAATCAACCCCTTCATTCGTGGTATCAAGGCTTAATTCCATCCATGACATATTTATTTCCTTTGGTCATTTGTCATTTGTCATTTGTCATTTGTCATTTGTCATTTGTTATTTATCCCCCTTGTCCTCCTTGTCCTCCTTGTCCCCTCATCCCCCTTGTCTCCCTCATCCCCCCAATCCCTAATCCCCAATCCGCAGCCCCATAATTACTAAGTCACGTTCAACACCATCAAGTTCGGCGATTTGAGGTAAATGTCCCCAAGGTTTAAAGCCGAATGTTCTAAACAGGTTTAAACTGGGCTGATTATGGGCAAATATGAAGCCGATTAAAGTCTTTAAGCCCAAGCTGGGACTTTGCTCAATTGCTTGTCCTAGGAGTTTTCGTCCTAAACCACACTTTTGAAAGTTTGGCGAAATGTAAATACTAATTTCGGCTGTCTTATTGTAGGCTGGACGCCCATAGAAGGATTGAAAACTTAGCCATCCGGCAATTATACCGTCTACTTCTACCACCCACAGCGGTCTTTGTGAAGGCGATCGCCCCCGAAACCAATTGAGGCGGCTTTCTACAGTCACTGACTCTAAATCAGCGCTGGCCATGCGGCTAGGAATTGCAGCATTGTAAATTGCGACAATAGCAGGTAAGTCAACTTCAGTCGCATGGCGGATAGTCATTGTTAGCGTCTTGAGAGGAATTCTTACAAAAATAATTAAAAATCATACAGCCTTAGCGCCAGCAATTCTATAGGTTGCTCCTCTTTTAAATTAGATACCCGACTTCTCAAAGAAATCGGGTATCTGAAGGCAGCGACTTTTCACCAATCATATATATACTTCTTCTGTCTGATTATTTTTATGATTATTGTTAATTTTCATACCCGAGTATGAATGGATAATTGTATTTTAAATTGCTCTTGAGATTGAATAACATATATATAGTAAATTTGACTGTTTATTGACAGTTAAAACACAAAATATTTGTTGCTTGTATTTACAGCTCAAGGTAGAGGTTGATCCCATTAGGCATAGTTAGGATCGAGGTAATTCAAGATATTAACTTTTAGGGTCAGCAATATTTGATTCTTAATTACTATGTCTATTAATCTAATTCAAAAAGATAGTGATGAAGCTGCTAAAAGTGGTACTCCATCGCTAGAGATAGAACTTGCTCTTTTTATCCTCAAACTCAAAAATGGTATTTGGCTAGCTGGGATTCCATCGTGGCTTTTTGGCATCACCGATAGAAGTTTAGCCGCGTTTGCTGATGGTTATATCTCGGCTTTGGAAGTGTTTCAGCTATTTACCGCCTCATTTTTCTTTTTGAGTTGGCTGTATTTAAGACCAGAAAATGAATTAAATAATACTCAAGCATATCTCTGTCCAACTCAAGACCAGAGGTTTGAGTTGAAGAAGCGGCATATGATCAGTCAGGAATATATTTTACCTTTTCCTTACCTGTGCCAAATTTATCATTTGTTGAATTTAAAACATTTAGAAACGATTCATAAATTTAGCCTGAACAATTTGCGGGTGATTAATATTAGCTCTTTCCAGCCTACAGTCGGCGGTGGTATCATTAAATTTCAAACCGTGTTAGAGTCGCCACTGAATGCTTTAAGAATTTGGCGACAACCTATTGTTGAGGTGGATTTAATTTTACATACTCCCTATACCATTGAACTCAGTATTCCGGTATACAATGGTAAGAGAATAACTGTCATGTTTTATGCATTACCTCTGACGCAGAGTGAGCATTATCTATTTATAGAAATTTACAGCGACTTAGACTGGCCTAAACCAATACTGCAAATTCTATTGCATTGTGCTTCTTGTTTAACTCTCTTTGAAGATTTGCCTTATTTACGCAATCTCTATGAGAAAAATATTGAGCGTCTATTCAACGTGAGTTTAGCTTCCAATCATCAAACGATGTTGCTGTTTAAGAGATTTGTTGAGTTATATGGTTCCAATCCAAAAGCACCGAAATTAATTGAGGGAAGTAATTCGTAATAGGGGCATTGGGCATTTATTATTTATCTTCCTTGTCCCCCTTCCCTTGTCCCCTCTGCCCCCTTGCCTACACAGTAATAGGATATTTTTTTAAAGACCGGGCTTCTCTGCGAGAGGCTGCGCCAACGACTGCGCTCAGCCCTCGACGCTCAGCCCGTGGGTTGAGCGCAGTCGAAACCCACGCTCCTGGATATTAGGTACTTTATTTCCATGCACATCCCTAGGGCGTGTCTTCAAAGTATCGAATGCAACTACATAAGGCTGACAACGGGACAATGGGACGCGGCGACGCGGTGAAAATTTGTTCAAAAAGCTCTCCGCGTCACCGCGTCTCCCCCTCTCCCCCTCCTCCCCTGATTCAAGAAATGAGTTTGAAAACACGCCCTAAGCCCTTGCTAATAAGGGCGCAGCGGCTAGTAAAGTTTTAGTGTAAGGATGTTGGGGATTGGCAAAAATTCTTTTTGTGGCGCCAATTTCGACAATTTTACCGCCATTCATGACGGCAATGCGATCGCACAAAAATCTGGCTAACCACAAGTCATGAGTAATAAATAAATAGGTTAATTCAAATTCTTGCTTTAATTGCAACATCAAATCCAGCACTTGTGTCTGGACGCTAGCATCTAACATACTCACTGGTTCGTCGCAGATTAATAGTTTAGGACGGGTAATTAACGCACGGGCGATCGCTACTCGTTGCTGTTGTCCACCAGATAAATCGGCGGGATAACGCTGATAATAAACTTCTGCTGGTGTTAAACCGACTTTTTCCAACATCCATAATACTTGTTCTTGGGCTTTACCCGCATCGGCAAGATGGTGAATTAATAAAGGATCGCCTATACTTTGCCCTACTGTCATGGCGGGATTGAGACAAGCGTGAGGATCTTGAAACACCATCTGCATTTGTCGCCGTGAGGAACGAATTTGTTGGCGTGATAATGTGGTTAATTCCTGTCCCAAAAATTCCACTTTCCCAGATGTAGGGCGAATTAGTTGTAAAATTGTCCGGGAAAGGGTACTTTTACCGCAGCCTGATTCGCCCACTAATCCTAAAATTTCCCCTGGATACAATTCCAAGTCAATTCCATCTACGGCTTTAATTGTCTGACTTTGACCTTTAAATAGTCGTTCAATCAAGTTAGGTTCTATAGTGTAATGCTGCTTGAGTTCAGTTACACGCAAGATTGGCGATTGTGCTTGTGGGTTAGGTAATTGCTGTTTTTCATCATTCGCAATCATCAATTCGCCACTTTCATCTACTGCTTGGATATGCAAAGCTGCTTGTAAAAGCGATCGCGTGTATTCGTGTTGGGGTTGGCGAAATACTGCTTGGGTGTCACCCATTTCTACCATTTTACCTTGGTACATCACGCCAATGCGATCGCAGTACTCGGTAACCATTGCTAAATCGTGAGAAATCAACAGCAAACCCATGTTTTCTTCACCGCACAGCCGCGTTAATTCCTGTAATATCTGGGCGGAAACGGTGACATCTAAGCTGGTAGTTGGTTCATCAGCAACAATTAATTTGGGATTGAGAAGTAAAGCCAAGGCGATCGCTACTCTTTGTCGCATTCCGCCGCTAAACTCATGGGGATACTGATTCCACCGACTCGCCGGAATCTTCACCTTTTCTAAAGTGGCGATCGCTTTTTCTTTCGCTTGTCGTGTTGATAATTCTGGTGAGTGGGCTTGGAGTGTTTCGATACAATGCTTACCAATAGTCATCAATGGATCAAGGCGTGTCATCGGATCTTGGAAAATCAGCGCCACTGCTTCCCCGCGAAATTTCCGTATTTCTGATGGTGTTAAATCAAATACTCGCTGACCCTGAAATGTCACTGTCCCTTCAATGCGGCTAGATGTAGGTAGCAACCGCATTACAGCCCTTCCCAATGTTGATTTACCACAACCGGACTCTCCCACCAATCCCATTCTTTCACCGGCTTGCAGTGTAAAAGATACATCATCCACTGCCCATGTTAGTTCTTCTCCACTAGTCTCTTGATAAGCAACTCGGAGATTTTCCACACAAAATAAGGCTTCACTCATATCACTCATATATTAATTATCAGCCCTGAGCCACTAGTTTTTATATTTGGAAATTTAGGCTAGTCTACCAGATTAGCATTCAGTCATTTCTGGGCTGACGCTCCTGCTTGATGCTGGGTGGTTAGGCGCAAAGCGAAATTTACTCCACGGGGGGAGTAAACTGCTGTCAGAGTTGATTTATAACATAAATCTAAAGAAGGCAAGATGAAAACAAGCGATCGCAGCTGACTACCGTGGCATAAAAAAGGTTCAGCGCCCCGACTTATCTAATAAATCGGGGCGCTTACAAGCAATCAAAATTAATGACATGAACCACTAATAATCAGGATCTGAGTGTTACTCTGGTGGCGGTGGATCGGTTGGCGGTGGTTCGTCGTTTGACGGAGTTTTGACTTGAGTTTGCAGGGCTTTACCGAGAACGTAAGAGGTACTGCTAATACCTAATAAACCTAAAATCTGATCGGGAATTATTTTCGGAAAAGATGGTGGTTGATTGCTAGCGACAATCAATACTAAACTCATGGAAATCACAAAGGTAAATATCAATAGCTGAAAGCGTGCTAGGCTTGCATCACCTGTGCTTTCACTAATCAACATATCGATATTAATTCCTCTTCTTTTATCAGATTTAGAATTCCAAGTCCCTTCCCAAATAAATATGAGAAGGAATATTTCTAAAACAGCTACAAAAATCGTTAGAGTACAACCGATAACCAGCGCCAGAATTATAAAAATATTGTGAATGTCAGGCACGCTCTGACCTCCGTTCTTTCAAAATTGCAGATAACTTACCCCAAAGGTAGGCAAAGTTACTTCCTCCCAATGCAAACAGAAATTCTGAGCGAATTTGTGGCATAATACAAGGCTCATTGCCTAATTTACAGACATTTAAGTTATGCCTAACATCAAACAGGTAGTAAACAACAAATATCAAAGTAAATAACAATAGCTGCAATCGCTCTGGGCTATATTTGTGATTACTTGTTTTCTCAAAAAGTAATCCTCTCAGATTGATTTTCTTTTTAAACATCAGAAAAAAAATCGAGGACATTAAGCCTACGAGAAATAGCCAAATTTCAAACTGAATCAGTTTAGATAGGAAATTTAATCCCCATTGCATTTCCAAAATTAGGCCTCCTCGAAATTGCTGCTAAGACAGTCAATATACTAAAGGCTGATTTTTTTTTATACAATAGTTTATATAAAATTTATTTTTAAATAAAAAAAGTTAGTTTTTCTTAAAAATTATTCACTTAAATTTCCCAGGAAATAATTGCGATCGCCTTTTTTGCACCAATGTCAGACATTGACAATGGGTGCTTTATGTATACACACTCTGCACTTAATTAAACTGCTACATAATTTACCCTACATCATTCTTAAAGTTAAATAGACATAATGGCTGGTGATATATGATAAAATTGCGCAAGCACAATAGTTAAATTAGTCTCGCGAATGGTTGTTAGGAAACAAATAAGCGATCGCCGCACAACCAGAGGCAGTTAATAAACTAACCAAAAATGCAGCTAAGATAAAAGTAGACATATCCATTATTAGTTAGTTACAGTGATCTAGCTTGAAAATAGGGGCTAGTGACTAGAGACTAGATACTAGGGACTAGGGAAGAGGGATTTTCATGTTTGTTTGGTTGTCAAATGTTGCCGTGATTATTTTTTAAGGTAGCAATTGGATATGACACAGCCATGACTACCTTGTGACAATCCATTGTATATTTAGCAATTTGCATTGTAGAGGTCAATTTAATTGACGGCTAATAACAGATGGGTTTGTGTAACTAGATTTTAGTAATTTAATAGAAACTTAAGGGACAAATGTTTTATTTTCCAGATAAAGCGCCAATTCTTATACCCTGTTCTCCTGCTTTGTCAATATGTTGGGTGCAGGAGCGATACCCAATTTTCAGCCTTTATAGGAATTTTCCTTAAAAGCCCAGCACCTGCATTGATTTTTCCAGTACTTCCTTGGGGCGGAATGGTTTAGTCAGATAAAGGTCAGCACCAACATCAAGCCCTTTTTGTTTATCAAATTCCTGTCCTTTAGCTGTTAACATCACGATGTAAATATCAGTCATTTGCAAGTCGTGTTTCACTGTCTGACAAACTTCTAGACCATTCATTTTCGGCATCATTACATCGAGAAAAACTAGATTTGGTTTTTCAGTTTTAATAGTTTCTAGAGCCTCTTCTCCATTTCTGGCAGTTAGCAGTTCAACTCCCTCATCTTCTAAAGCTTCTAGAGCTTGTTCCATCAACGTCACGATATTAGGTTCATCGTCAACAATCAGAATTTTCTGAGTCATACAGTTTCTAAGTTTTGTTTGTGAGTTGTCAGTTGTCAATGGGGCTTGGGGCATTGGGCAAGCTCGATGTTTCAGGTTTCAAGGCTCGTTAATGGAGTTCTAAGGCTGGTTAACCGAGTTCCAAGACTCATTAACCGAGTTCCAAGACTCATTAACCGAGTTCCAAGACTCATTAACCGAGTTCCAAGACTCATTAACCGAGTTCCAAGACTCATTAACCGAGTTCCAAGGCTCATTAACCGAGTTCCAAGGCTCAAAAAGTATTGTCAGTTCACAATCCAATTTATCCCCCTTGTCCCCCTTGTCCTCCTTATCCTCCTCATCCCCGATTGGTGAGCGAAGTCGTACTGCGTTCGCGCAGCGTCTCGTAGAGAAGCAGAACCCGCAGGGTACCACATCCCCCCTACCCCCTGCGGAAACTAGCGATCGGATAGCATGATGAACAATACATTTTCCAACTCCTTCTCAAACTTGAGCGTTTTCACCAAGTCGGCTTGTTGAGAGAAGATGGAATCGATGATGATCATGTCAGGTTTGACTGAAAGGGCTTTGTTGATGCATTCTTGGGGATCGGAGGCTTCAATTACGTTATACCCTTGAGTTTGCAGTACATCTGATATGGTTTTTAAGGTTGATGCATTTTGATCGACAACTAAGACCTTTTTACTAGAAGTACCCTGAGAAAGCAGTGAGCCAATTTCGCTGCGGAGTCGCTCGGTGTTGATTGGCTTGGTGAGATAGCGATCGATGCCAATGTGGTAACCTCGTTCTTTGTTTTCAATAATTGACAGCATAATGATTGGAATATCTGCGGTATGAGGATCATTTTTGAGAACGGCGGCGACATCAAAGCCGTTGATTTGGGGCATCATCACATCAAGGAGAATTAAATCGGGACGGTTGATTTTGATTTGCTGAATCGCATCCACACCATCTTTGGCTTCCCGAACGTTATAACCTTCATTTTCCAGTTGTTGACGGAGCAGTTCGCGAATATTGATATCATCATCCACTACCAAAATAGTTTTGCGATTTTCGTTCAGCGCCTTATTTGTGGTGATGACGTGTTCTTTGAGTTGTTTAACTAGTGCATCTAAATTGAGATTGGCACTGGCTTTGTGATGATTGGTGTAAGTGGGAATCAGGAACGAGAATGTACTACCTTTGCCCGGTTCACTTTCTACCCAAATTCTACCGCTGTGATGCTCAACAATTTGTTTGCAGATGGGCAGCCCTAACCCTGTACCTTTGGGTTTGTCGGTGAGGGTGTCACCAACTTGACGGAATTTCTCGAACACTTTCGGCTGATCTTCCGGTGCAATACCGATACCTGTGTCGATGACGCTGATGCAAATGCCATCATTGTGTTGTTTAATGCGACAGGTAACAGAACCAGCTTTGGTAAATTTTACGGCATTGGAAATCAGGTTGATCAACACTTGCAACAAACGATTGCGATCGCCGACTATGTGCGGTAACCCTGGTTCCATTTCGCTGATTAACTGCAAGCCATTAGTTTCAAATAATGCTGATGTGGAAGTGGTTGCCCAATCGAGTAATTCACTGGGATCGAGAGGCTGCATCTGCCATTCCACTTTACCTGCTTCCATTTTGGCGATATCTAAAACATCGTTAATCAAAGATGTCAGCCGTTCGGCTTCCGAGACAATAATGTTGAGGTTATCACCCACCCGCTTAATCGTTTTTTGCAGCTTGCGGTCTTCGCTGGTAATTATGGGGAAGACATCGGTTTCTAGCTTTTCTTTAATGATGGACGCAAAACCGAGGACAGAAGTTAGTGGTGTCCGCAGTTCGTGGGAAACTGTGGAGATGAAATCTGTCTTCATCTTGTCGATTTCCTTTTCCGCTGTCACATCCCGAATCAGCAACGCCGAACCGAAACAAGCAGTGGGTTCGTTGTTTACCCCTTTCTTGAAGATGGCGGTTGCTACTGCTTGACCAATGCGTTCCTTCGCCAAGGCAATTTCGGCAGCAAATACCTCTTGGGGATAAGACTGAGTTTGTTCAATTAACGTTGCTAAACCGGATATCGGCAGTTCTCGATAGTGCCCCTTGAGGTTGGAGGTTGTCAATCCATGCATGGCTAAAAACGCAGGATTGAAATGAGTGATTTGTCCGGTAATATCTGTCACCAGTAAAGCATCAGCTAAGTTATCCAAAATAGCATTTAAACCTTGGGCTTCTGCTAAGGTATTTTCCAGGGCCGCTGTGCGTTCTGCTACTCTGGCTTCTAGTTCTTGATTAAGTTGCCGGAGAGCGATTTCTGCTTGCTTACGGGCAGTTATATCGGTATTAATTTCTAGTATGGCGCTGGGTTGACCTTCCATGTCTCGCTGCAATGTCCATCGACTTTGCACGGTAATTTGTTTGCCATCATGGGTGAGGTGTTGTACTTCTCCTTCCCAATTTCCTTGCTGTAATAACTCGGCGACGATTAATTCCTTTGGTTTGGGAAAGGTTTTTTTGATATATTTGTGAATATATTGGTCTATTATTTCCTCACGCATCCAATTGTAGAGTCTTTCAGCACCTTGATTCCAGTACAAGATTTTGTCGGTCATGTCACGTACAATGATGGCATCGCTGGAATGATTCAACATATCCAATAACCGTTGATTTTCAGCTTCTGCCAGCTTGCGATCGTGAATATCTGTACAAGTGCCAATCCACTCCCGAATGCTGCCGTCTGCTTCTAAAACAGGGGCGCCACAAACCGAGAAATAGCGGTAGATGCCATCCTTACCACGTAGCCGATATTCGGTTTCATAGAGACCTCGGTTCGCCACAGCCGTACTCCAAGCATCAAAGGAATGGGCACGATCATCGGGATGAACAGGCTCGATCCAGCCCCAACCCCCAACTTCCGCCTCAGTCTGACCTGTGTAGGCCATCCAAGTGACCATTTCACTACTTATCCCCAATCCTTCGGGAGTAGCCCCCCAAACGATTTGTGAGGTAGCTTTTACCAAAGAGCTATATCTTTCTTTTAAACGCTGATTCTCGGCTTCTGCTAGCTTGCGATCGTGAATATCGGTGCAAGTACCAATCCATTCGCGAACGCTACCATCTTCTTCGATGACGGGAGCGCCCCAGACCCAGAAGTAGCGATAGTTACCATCCTTTCCACGGATACGGTATTCAATTTGATATTGGCTGAGGTTGGTGACAGCAGTAGTCCAAGCTTCTCCGGTGTAGCCTTTGTCGTCGGGATGAAGGGCTTCAATCCAGCCGCCGTTTTCTGCTTCGGCTAAAGTTTGCCCTGTATAGGCGATCCAGTCTTTGAGTTCAAAGCAAATTCCTTCTGGTGTGCTAACCCAGATAATTTGCGTGTTAGTTGTTACCAGAGAGCGATATCTGGCTTCGCTCTTTTTCAAGATTTTTTCAGATTGTTGGCGTTCTAATTGGGCAAGCTTCAGGTCGCTGATGTCCTCTACACTCAACCAAATTAGCGACTCGTCATCCTGTTCAACGATCTGCAAAGAAACCCTGACTGGAACCAAGTGCCCATCAAGATGCATTAACTCCTGTTCAATAGGGCCATAGCGACCAGTTCGTTGCAAATTTTCTAGTATGGCTTTTTCGATGGCATAGCTGAAATTAAGAGTTTCCGGGACAGTACGCCCTAAAATGGCAGCATAGGTGGGGTTGATATAAATTAGCGTCCCATCCATGCGGCACAGTACCAGACCAACAGGACATTTTTCCAATAGCTGACGGTTGTATTCCTCAAGTTGGCTAGACATAGTTATTTCCTTAGTGGTGTAGTTCGATGGGGTTAGTACAACAAAACCAAGACAATAAGGTGGCGTAAAGCTTTAAGGAAATCGGGTGGCGTTGGAACATTTGGTAAATTTGCTCAGGTGATGCAGTCCCAACACCTGGACTCTGTTGCGACAGTCGCCGCAGCAGTTGAGTATGGCGCATTAGCAAATCTGTCGGTTTCAGCATGGGAGTTGTGGAGGGAATGAAGCCTTCGGCATCAGGGGTGGGAGATGAGGCGGTTGGGGAAATTACTGGGGTTGCTGGGTCAGAAATTGTACTAATCTGTTCCGTAATAGTTTCTACCATTGCCGGATTCACCGGAATTTGAATCCAGAATTCTGTACCTTTACCTATTTGAGAACGACACTTGAGAATTCCCTGGTGTTTTTCCACCACAATTTGGTGACTAATTGCCATACCTAACCCGGTTCCTTTGCCAAGTTCTTTGGTGGTGAAGAAGGGGTCATAAATGCGTCGCACGATCTCCTCTTTCATCCCCGGGCCGTTGTCAGCAATGCGAATCACTACCCACTGATTGTTGAAAAGTTCGGTGCGAATGGTAATAGTTGGGGGTGTCATTTGTCCTCTCTTACAAAGTTCTGAGCGCCGGAAGCCGGCGATCAGACTTTGCGCTTGGTCATTTGTCATTTGTGATTCGTTTGCCAATGACGACTGACCAATGACTAATGACTCTTCTAAAGCATCGATCGCATTTGCCAGGATGTTCATAAATACCTGATTTAACTGTCCGGGATAGCATTCAATCAGGGGAAGTTCTACATATTCTTTGATGATTTCAATCTCTGGACGGTTAACAGCCGATTTCAGGCGATGGCGCAAAATCATCAGCGTTCCGTTGATACCATCGTGGACGTTGACGGCTTTCATTTGGGATTCATCATGGCGGGAGAAGTTTTTCAGGGATTGGACAATTTCGACGATGCGATCGCTGCCTATTTTCATCGAATCCAGTAGTTTGGGCAGATCCTCCATAATAAATTCCAAATCAATGCTGTCTAGTTCTGATTCCAGATCTGGTGGCATTTCAGGTAAGAATTTTTGATACTCTTGCAGCAGGTACAATAAGTCTGTGGCGTACTCGGTAACATACCTTAAATTGCCACAAATGAAATTTACTGGGTTGTTGATTTCATGGGCAACTCCAGCTATGAGTTGTCCTAAACTCGACATTTTATCACTTTGCACTAACTGGGTTTGGGCTAATTGCAAATCATGGAGGGCTTGCTGAAGTCTTTCTGTTTGGGCTTGTGCTTGGGCGGTTGCATGAATACTTTGCTCGTAAAGTAAAGCTTTTTCAATGGCGATCGCAGTTTGGGAGGCAAAGATACTCACGAGTTTCAGGTGTTCAGCCTTGTATGCGCCGGTTTTGGTTGTGCCAATTGCGATCGCTCCTAATATCCGCTCTTTTGCTCGCAACGGTACGCAAATCAGCGAATTAATGTTTTTCTCGTTTCCGAATCGCGGATCGGCTTGCACATCATTGACAAGTTCAGCCCGACCAGATTGCACAATATCCCCAATAATTCCCTTTCCCGGTTCTGGCTGATTTTGCCCAAAAAATTCCCCAAAATCACCAATGCTTTCAAACACAGTTGCATTTGCATTCAAAAGCAAGATTGTTCCGGCAGAAGATTCCATCAATTGACTCATTTCGTGAAGTACGAGTTGAGCAATCTGTCGCCGATCCAAACTTGTTGTCAGTTGGGTCGAGATATCCTCAAACAAATCAATTTCTTGATATCTCTCTAGGAGTTCTTTAGCCAGTTCTTTCTTTTCAGCTTCCTGCTTTGCTAAAAGTGAGAGGAAACTGGCGATTAAAGTTGCTTGTTCTTCCCCTATAACCCAACCGATGATTTCTCCTGAGGCTTGGATAGGATAGCGGTTTTCACAAGTTTGCTCGCCAATGCTGATCAGTTTTGTGCCGTCTACCAGTTCTATAGCGATCGCAATTTTCAGCTGGTAGGCTAAGTTTTCCAGCAGAGGCGGTAATTCTTGTTTATTCAGAATCTTTTTGAGGTTAATTGCGGACATGAAACACCTCATCTAGAGCAGGTTGTAACTTGACCGCACTTCGACTCGCAAGAGCGATCGCATTCCATACCCCCGCTAGGAAGTTTTTGATGGCGAACAAAATCTCTGTGTGTAAGTTGAGGATTTCGCTGCGATCGCCACTACAAGCTTCTGTAAACTGTTTGATGACAACGAGGAATTGGTCAGCATCGCCAACTAGCCGATAAACTTCTTTGGTGATTTGATAGCCAAAAATCTGAACAGTTGTTTCAGCGTAGCTATCCGTTCGCCTAGCATCCCTGGAAAACAGAGGAATTACCATAACAGTCTAGGAATATACCATTTTCTTAATTAAGAATAGTTTTCCCAGAAACGTTGGTTGCATAACGGTGAGGTCAATGGTCAATAGTCATTGGTTATTGGTCAGTTGTCTCCCCTACCCCACACTCCCCACACTCCCCCCCTGCCGTGGACTCTTGACTATGGACTATTGACTATTTAAGCTAGGCTAAAGGCAGAGAAAATTGAAACTTACTACCAAATCCTTTTTTGCTTTCTACTTGAATCTTGCCGCCTTGGAGTTCAACTAGACGCTGAGAAATAGTTAAACCAATACCTGTTCCTCCAGAATGGCGATCGCGCGATGAGTCAGCACGCCAAAAGCGTTCAAAGACGTGGGGTAATTCCTCAACAGCGATACCAATACCTGTATCCACTACCGCAATCCACAGTTGCGATGAGTCACTCCAAACATGGACGGTAATTGAGCCTTTTGTAGTATATCTTACTGCATTACCTAGAAGATTCACTAGTATTTGTTCTGTGCGATCTAGATCCGCCAATACCAAAGGCAGTGAAGACGGGCATTCCAAAAGCAGAACCGGACCATCCTCTAATAACTGGTCTGTAAATTTTTCTACTAGTGCCTCTAACAAAGGACGCAAATTTACTCGCTGGATATTAATTGCTAAATAACCAGCTTCGGCCTTAGAAAGTTCTTGCAAGTCGTTGACCAACCGCTCTAAGCGCTTAGTTTCTTTAGCTAACCGTCGATAAACATCTGGAGATGGTTCAATTTCTCCATCAGCTAGTTGCTCTAAGTAACCACGTACAACTGTCAGAGGTGTTCGCAGTTCATGGGTCATGTCTCCAATCAATTCCCGTCGCCGCGCTTCTACCCCTTCTATACTATCTGCCATGCGGTTAAAACTAGCACCTAGTCGCTTAATTTCGGGAATATCAGACATGGGTAGACGTGCTTCAAAATGACCGGAAGCAAACTGTCCGGTAATTTGCTCCATATCGGTCAATCCCTGCATAATCCTTCTCGATACCCAGTAACTTAAACCACCAGCCGCAGTAGTACCAACTAACACCGACCAGAGAGTGCTGCGCCGCCAAGCTGTCTCAAATCCTTGCACCAATTCGGCACGGATATCTATTAAATCTAATCCTTGATTTTCTAGTCGCTCCAAGTGAAGGACAAAGAAACGGGGAGAGGATATTTTACTGATGATTACCAGACTAAAGACTCCCACTATCATCACTACCAAGTGGGAAAATAACAGGCGCGATGCTAAAGGTAAGGACTTTGTCAAACGCCAGCCCCTTTTCATTTGTTTACGCCATAGTGGTGTCATCAAATTTATAGCCTACTCCGACTACAGTTTTAATAAAAGTAGGATTAGCTGGATCTGGTTCAATTTTTTTACGCAACCGAGCTATGTGAGTATCAACTACGCGCTCATCACCAAAAAAGTTATCACCCCAAAGTTTGTCAATTAGTTGGGTACGGTTCCAAACTCGACCTGGATTGCTGACAAAGGTACTTAACAAGTTAAATTCTAAGGTCGTTAAGTCTAAGATTTCTGCTGGCTGAGAATCTAACTGGCGACTAGCAGTGCGCTGGTCTATATCTACGATAAAGTGTTGGCTGCGATTAACTTGATTTTGTCCGCCTTGGCGGAGACTACGCCGTAATAAAGCCCTGACTCTTGCAACTAATTCTCTGGGGCTGAAGGGCTTAATCATGTAATCATCAGCACCAGTAGATAAACCAATCACGCGATCAATTTCTTCACCTTTAGCTGTGAGCATTAAAATATAAGGATCTTTTGCACCGGGTTTCTGACGAATTCTGGCACAAACCTCTAACCCATCTAATCCAGGAATCATTAAATCTAAAATGATTAAATCTGGTGGTTGCTCTTGAAACATCCGCAAGGCATTTATACCATCACGGCTAATCCGGCAGATAAATCCTTCTTTTTCTAAAGATAATTGGATTAATTGCGCAATTTCTAGTTCATCTTCAACAATTAAAATATCCATCTCGATTATGGGAAGCAGTATACGCAGAGTTATTCCTGGGATGTAATTTTAAGCTAATGCGCTGACATCTCGCATTTTTTACTCTCATTGGTCAATTGTCTTTTGTCTTCCCCTGTCTTCAGCCGCTAGTGCGTCTATGTGAACACAAATGACTAATGACTAATGACTAATGACTTTTGCACCATAGATGTAAAATTTAAATTTACACACTACTATTGGATAGACTGCGATAATTATATCCAGATTTAGAATCTTTTTGGATGTATTTTTTAATGCTATCTAAATCAATGAAATAGTCAGCTACATCAATTAAGTTATCGTTGGTCATTGTGCGTAAACTAACGACTTCTACTCTGGCTCCTGTGCTAGTGACAGCATTTACTGCATAAGCTAAATCTCCATCGCCACTTACTAAAACCGCAGTATCATAGTAGGGGGCTAGATTGATCATGTCTACAGCAATTTCTACATTCAAATTGGGTTTTTTATAATTCTCTGAAGGTTGGAATTCTTTGGTGACTACACGATAGCCATTCCGACGCATCCAGAAAAGAAATCCCTGTTGCTTTTCCTGGGAACGTAGCCGAATGGCTGGTGGTCGTGAGATATCGATTCCCGTATAGAAAAATGCACGCAATAGCCGCGAATTTTCAGTTAAAAGACAAAGTAATTTCAGATAATCAATTTCCAGACCAACTTGCAATGCTGCATGGAATAGATTTATGCCATCAATAAAAATAGCTACTCTCCCACGATGAATGCCTTGGAAAAGCAAACTTGATACCGCAGAACTTTGTTTTTTGATTTCTGCAATTTCTGTTTCTTGCCAATCTATCTCCTGGGTGAGGAATTTATCTTTATCTTTTTCTTTGGTAAATGTATGAATATCCATTGTCTGATTCCTCTAGATTGTCATTGGTTATTGGTCATTACTCATTGGACATTCGTTTTTAGCTCATTGTTTCAACGGTTGCCAATGGGTGCTTTATTTAGGCGATCGCTTTCCTAGCCAGAAATACTATGCTGTTAATTGCTGCATATAAACCTCAATGCCGTTGATTGCGCAGATCTCCAAGTCAACAGCCTGAGAGTTTTGATTTGTTGTTGAGATAGATTTAACGAAATATCCCCAATATTGATGAATAGACCACTATTTACTCAATCGTACTGACTGTAGGTTTTGCACAGAATATGCAGATTCAACGCGTTCTCATTTCTGTGGCAGAATCGCTTGAGGAGTCTATCAACATTTATTTGTATTGTACATCCATATTTCACCAAGCTGACGGGAAAATAGGGATTGGGGCATGGGGCAGGCAGTGCGTTGCGGAGCCAGTCGCGTGGGCGGGTTTCCCGACTTGAGCGAACTGGCGTTGAGGTCTCCTCCGTTGTAGCAACTGCCGTCATGGGGCAGAGGGGGCGATATGTTAGATCCCCGGCTTCTTAAAGAAGTCGGGGATCTTGCTGCGGATCAAAATTAATGTGGCGGAGTCCTAGTCTTCTGGAGTTTCCTGGGAGAACTTCTTATGTATGGTTTTTGTCTGTTTTCCATGTGCAGAAGTTGCTGTCATTAGGTACTCGATGAAGCTATCACTGAAGGGGACACGGAAATGGAAGGTTCCATCTGGCTTAATTTTAATGGGGTGTCCGGCAATATTTACGGTTGCATCTGGCTCTGTTGCTCCGTGGACAATGATCTCAGCATCGGCCACAAACCAAAAATCTGGGTAGGGACGGCTGAAGATGCGAACAGTGGCGGAACGGGCTAGTGATTCCCAACGATCGCCTTCTGTAACATAGCCAATTTCTACGATGTAGTCGCGATCGCTGTTGGGAATGGCGACAAAGCGATCGCGTGAGAATACTTCACATTCATACTGCTGTACTAGCTGGGGATTTTGATAACTCAGGTCGATACCAGTGACATCAAAGAGCTTGATTACTAGTTGGGAAATCCCACTATCAAGCAATACTTGCTCTTGAGGTTCTGGTATGTACCAAGTTACATAAGCCCATTTGGCAGTCCGGGGTGTGAGGATAATGCTGCTTTCGAGATTTGTCTCATTTGTATCTATTAAGCCAGCATCATCTTTGTCTTTGCTGCCATGATGGCTGAAAACGCGCACCATCTCGGAACGAGCTATTGATACCCAGTGTTCGCTATCTGTAGCATAGCCAATTTCGGCGATGTAGTCGCGATCGCTCTGGGGAATTGCGACTACGCTATTTTCTGTTGTGGGGTCAATTTCATACTGCTCGATGAACTGAGGAGTTTGGTAGCTGAGATCGATACTGGTGACATCGTATATCCGCAGTGCCAATGAATAACCTGTATCCTGCAATACTTGTTTGTTCACATCGGCAAGCTGCCACGAGACAGTAGCTGATTCTTTTGTTTGGGGTGTGAAGATAATGCTGTCTTCGAGATTGTTGTCTGCTAAATCAGCGGTTTCTTCACCTGGGATGAAGGGATTGCTAAAGACACGCACAATTGCGGAATGGGCTATTTTCACCCAGCGATCGCCTTCTGTCACATAGCCTATTTCGGCGATGTAGTTGCGATCGCTCTTTGGTATTTCCACAAAGCGATCGTGTGCTGTGGTGTCACATTCGTACTCTTGCACCAGATGGGGACTCTGATAACTCAGATCCATATCCGTAACATCAAACAGCCGCAGCGCTAATCGGGAACTGGAATCTTGTATTGCTTGCTTTTGATTGTCGGAAATAAGCCACGACACATAAGCCCATTTGGGTGTGTGGGATCTGAGGTTTACACTATCCTCAACTATTGCTGCATCATTGCTGTTATTGTTTTCTGAATCTTCGTTACTGTCATAAATTTTCGCCCAAGCGCCAATTCCTGCGCCTGCTGCTACCGCTGCGCCACCAGCTAATGCTCCTAAGTTACTCACAGATACATCTTCTGGCAGATTTGATGCTGCTTCTGTTGTCTGTTCTGGCAGATTTGAGACTATTTCGATGATCTCTTCTTCTGTCCCGTCAGCAGTTGATTCTGCTTCGTCTGCAACTGCATCTAATGCTAAGTCTGGAAAATCCGGTAAATCGGGAATTGTCGCTGCTGTCTCTATTACTGGTAATTCCCCATCCGTTGTCTGTTCTGGAAAATCCGGTAAATCGGGAATTGTCGCTGCTGTCTCTATTACTGGTAATCCCCCATCCGTTGTCTGTTCTGGAAAATCCGGTAAATCGGGAATTGTCGCTGCTGTCTCTATTACTGGTAATCCCCCATCTGTTGTCTGTTCTGGAAAATCCGGTAAATCGGGAATTGTCGCTGCTGTTTCTATTACTGGTAGATCAGAGTCTGGTGAATCCCATAGAGAATAGTTGCTATTTCCTGTTGGATTTGTGTTATCATAGAAGTTAGACTCTTCAATACCACTACCGCCAGTTGCGGCAAGATTTTCTGTAATGTTAGATTCTGGCTGTGGTTGTTCTTCGTGCCAATTTTCGATATTGGATGCAACTATAGGCTCTTCTGAATGATCGGCAGTAGATGCTACAGAGGCCTTTGGCAACTCGCTATCAGATGCTACTTTAGGCACTTCCGGCAGGTGTGGATAAGAAGTATTGACAACTGCTGCGGGAGCTTCTGTATGCCATGCCGCTTCGCCGTTATTTGTTGTATCCTCAGTTAATCCTGGATCAGAGGTTATGGCTACCCCTGCGCCTGCGGGTAATTTCGCGTCTTCGGCAGTGGAAGGAAGAGTTGATTCGGAATCTTTGTCTGCAATCTCAGCTGTCGATGGTCGTCTTTTCGTCCACAAATAAGATAATCCACCCAAAACACCAAGCACCAACAAAGGTAATAGTAGCAAAAAAGGTGTGTCTATTGACACAGGGTTTTTGTTATTAGCCGGAGGATTTGCTGAGGTATCGGTAGGGGCAGTAGTTGCATTAGCATCTATAGCAACGGTTGTCGCTTCAGCTGTAGGCGAGGTAGCAGCAGTTGTCGCCAATGCTTGTAATTCGCCTTGGGCGAAAGCAGCTGCTTGAGTTGTTCTGGCTGCTTCTATGGCTTGCTGTCCTGGTGGTGCGATCGCAAAGCCTAAAAAACCTGCCGTGCCGATGCTGGGATTTTTTTTGTAGACGTAAACTAAAGGTTGGGAGAAGGGATATTTAGCCTCTGTTGGAGATAGTTGATCTACCTGGAGAACTCGCACACCAGGTAGCTGGGATACCTCATTGGCTAAGGCGTAGCTAATTCCGTCTTTACCCAGTTGTTTGACAATTTCTGTGGTGTTATCATCAGCTACTTGAGTTGCCGTAGCGCCTGTAGCAAAGTTAGCAGTCTTAAAGCTAGGATAAGTCCGAAAAGTATTGCGAGTATCGCTAGTTGTCGGGCGATCGATCACACGAATTTTCCCCTTAGCGCCTCCCAATTGCGACCAATCTGTAATTTGTCCCCGGAAAATCCTGGCGAATTGCCTACTAGTCAAGCTTTCCTTGAAAGGATTCTCCTCACCCACAATAATCGCAATTTTTTCTCGGTACAAGCGCACTTGCTCTAGACCTTGTGCTTGTTCTTCTTTGGTCAAGCCACGACCGAGTGCTGCTATATCTACTTTTCCATCTAGCACAGCTTTCAGTGCCGCATCAGTGCCGTTAGCTGCAACTTCCACCTTCGTACCAGAAAACTGTTTTTCAAAACTTTGTTTGAGGTTTTCGTTGATTGCACTTAAGCCACTGGAACCATCAATCCGCACTGTAGTCCCATTTTCCAATGTTTTTGGTAGTGGAAAAGCGGGAGCATCAGTTGCAGATTGTGCCAGTATCTGTGTTGGTACTAAAAGATTTACTGCCATAGGCATAGTTCCTATCGCTAGCAGTAATGCCAAACGGACTATTGCACTATCTTGTGTTTCTTTTTGCCACATATGCTCCTTATCAGGGTACAGAAAACAGAAATTCGGCCAGCCTTAAACGAAATGTTTTGATGTTATTAAGGAAGAGACGGGCTTATTATACAACTCTATTAGGCTTCTTCTAAATTGCGGCGATCGTGATTTATATGTATTCTGCGTCTAACTTTATCTTGTCTGTTACCCAGATTCCTAGACTGTTTATTTTTATTAAAGTATCTGAAGTGAGCATTTCCAGCTAAGTTTGCAGATAAAGCAGATGGGGCATGGGGCATGGGTGTCAACTTAACGTGAAACCCTTGCCAAGACGTAATTTTGCCTTTTCTCGCAACAATCAAGATCCGCCTCCCCCCACCCCTGTTTTATCTAAACCCAAAAAATCCCCAACAGAGCTTGCTCTGTTGGGGATTGAGGGGTGGGGTAAAATGCCTGTGGAATAAGCGTTAGAAGCTCAAGTGGACATGTATGGGCAGGGCAAAGAGAGGGGGAAGAAAACTTTCCACACTCCCTCATCTCCCGGTTGCTGAGTTTCGGCTTCTGGTGCGTCCGCTACGCGAACGCTCAACTACCGCGAAGTCGTTGGTGCAGCCTCTCGTGCCTTGCGCGTCTCCCTTTGAAAGAAGAGAAGCACATCCCCCTAACCCCTACTCTCTACTCCCCGTTTTCTCCTGTTTCTGAATCCCATTGAGGAACATAGGCACAAATTTCTCCATAAATGCTTGGGGGTCTCGCTGCCAAGCTTTTTGTGCTGCCTCAACCCTTACTAACTGCAACTCAGGTGCTAGCAATGTTTGTGGTAACCGTTCCATGAGGTACTGGGGACGTTGCCACAGAGGTAAGGTATTTGCTACTTCCACTAACTTGGCAACCCGCCGCAGTTCTGCACCTAAGGTGATATCGCCCGACTCAAACGCCGCTTGTTCAATTGCGGCATACTTAAGCTTGGCTTGCTCAACTTTTTGCCGATGTTCTGGACTTTTATCTGCTATTTGTGCTAGCCAGCGATTACCCCAGCGGACGTGTCCGGCTTCTTCTGGCAGAATTTTTTCAATGGTTTCGCGAATCTTAATGTTTTCTTCAGTTTGTGGTGCTTTCTTCAAGGCGTAGATGTGGGCAGAGAAATACTCGCAACCCCGCTTTTCGGTAATGTTAATTGCTGCTAACGCGGCAATGATAGCGTCTTCTAAGTCACTTTTGGTGGTATATGATTCTCGGTCTATCAGCCGATCGAATTCGTCGATATAGGAAGTACCTGGTGGCTTACCAATATCTGCCCCCAAATCTACCAGCAAATCTGTCAACCACATCGCATGACGCGCTTCATCGGATATATGGTGGGATAAATCCTTGATCAGTTCCTTGGGTTGTCCATCTAGTTGTTCAATTATTTCTGTCAAGTCTTTACAACTGCGTTGTTCGCTGTAGCGATAGCGATTGAGGGTAATGAGATGCAGTTCGCGATCGCTTACTACTCTTTTGAGGATATCTCTCGCACTCATCGCATTCTGAAATTTCCGGGGGTAAATAACTGTCATAGCTTGATTAACTTTTGTTAATTAGGTTTTCATCTGCTGTTGATGGTAAAGTAGTACTCTCTCAAGACAACAGCAGTCTGGAGAAAAATGATTTTGGCTGCGATCGCCGCCGTGGGCAGAATCGATGATCAAAGAACATCTGAGCAAGCACGGTTTTGAACTTTCTGAGAATTTCCTCCTCAAATATAAATAAGTGTAACGAATAAGCGATTGACCTTAAGGCAGATGTACAGCTGTGTGCGATCGCATCCCTAAGCCAGATGTCTGAGTTTAATAGGCATTTGGGAATAAATAAACATGGTTTTCTTTCCTAGCAAAGTAAGATTTTATGTTAAATTTTGTTGCAAAAATCAATTTTGTAGTCATTGTTACAGAATTGTTTGCTATATTAAATTCATAGAGACAAAAAACAATTATCTATAAATAAAAAACTAGGGAGGACTTAGTTATGTCTATTGAAGAAAAATCTCGTGCAATCATGGCGCGTCAATATCAAGAAGTCAAGAAACGTCAACAATCGATGCTGATGCGTAGCGCACAAGAACTCGGTCTTCCTGAAGAAATGTCCCACTACTGGAACCCCACTCAAGGAAAGATAGACCAAGCTACTCGCACACTTTATGGCAGCAGCCACGCTGGTATGAGTTAGGTTGCAAGTATTATTAGCTGAGTTGAAGGAGAAAATAACACACCATGAATGACAAATCAGGTGTCTCAGCTTTCATAAATGCCCCCTTGATTCTGAAGGGGGTTTTGCATCCTGACAGTAATTAACTCTAAAAAAAAAGCCACCCCTAAAGGTGGCTTAAAAATTAGCAGCAAGAAATATCAGTTGCAAAAGGTAAAAAACTTATCTCATCAGCTTTCTTTCCTTTTGCCTCCTGATGCTAGTTATGAGAATTAGCAATCGTAATACAGATAAAATTCGTAGGGATGAGGACGCAGTTGTAACTGCTTAACTTCGTTAACTAGCTTGTACTCAATCCAATTTTGGATAAAGTCTTCTGTGAATACACCGCTGTCTGTCAAGAAAGCGTGATCGTTTTCCAGTGCTGACAACGCTAAATCCAGAGAACCCGGAGTTGAAGGAATCTTCGCCAGTTCTTCTGGAGATAGTTCATAGATGTTCTTATCTAAGGGTTCGCCGGGATGGATTTTATTCTTGATACCATCAATACCAGCACAAAGCATAGCCGCAAATGCTAAGTAAGGGTTAGAGGTAGCATCCGGACAACGGAACTCTAAACGCTTGGCTTTGGGGTTAGTACCAGACAGAGGAATGCGGACAGAAGCTGAACGGTTACCTTGGGAGTAAGCCAAGTTCACAGGTGCTTCATAACCAGGTACTAAGCGCTTGTAAGAGTTGGTGGTGGGGTTAGTGATTCCCAATAATGCTGGTGCGTGTTTGAGAATACCACCGATGTAGTAGAGTGCCATTTCACTCAAACCAGCATACTTATCACCGCCAAATAAAGGTTTGCCATCTTTCCAGATAGACTGGTGACAGTGCATACCCGAACCGTTATCACCAAAAATTGGTTTTGGCATAAAGGTAACGGTTTTACCATATTTTCTGGCAACGTTCTTGATGACATATTTGTAGGTCATCAGCCAGTCAGCAGCTTCGATTAGCTTACCAAATCTGAAACCCAGCTCGCACTGACCACCAGTAGCAACTTCGTGGTGCTGCTTTTCAATCGGTACGCCGCAAGCTGCCATTGTTAACAGCATTTCTGTACGGATATCTTGGAAGCTATCAGTTGGCGGAACTGGGAAGTAGCCTTCTTTGAAGCGTGTTTTGTAACCCAGGTTGGGGCTTTCCTTTCTACCTGTGTTCCAACGACCTTCTACAGAATCTACGTGGTAGTAGCCTTCGTTGGCGGTTTGGTCGTAGCGGACATCATCAAAGATGAAGAACTCAGCTTCTGGACCAAAGAAAGCTGTGTCACCAAGGCCAGTGGAGGCTAAATAGTCTACTGCTTTTTGGGCAATCACACGGGGACAGCGGTTATACCATTCGCCTGTACGAGGTTCTTTAATGCTACAAATTATACTTAGTGTTGGCTCTTTCATGAATGGATCGATCCAGGCAGTATTTGGATCGAGAACCATTGTCATGTCTGACTCTTCGATGCCTTTCCAACCCCGAATACTGGAACCGTCGAAAGGTACGCCATCAGAGAATGAACTTTCATCGATTTGGTTGTGGTACACGGTGAGGTGCTGCCATGTCCCTGGTGTATCGATGAATTTCAGATCAATCATCTGAATGTTTTGGTCTTGAATCAATTTCAAGACTTCTTGTGGGGTTGTCATTGTTACTCCTTCTCTGCCAATTAAATAAACTCAATCTAGAATCTTCAAAGCTTGCTGACCCTGCTGAGCTGAACCCAATTGTGACACACCTGGAATATCCTAAGGATAGGAGATTAAAGAATTTTGTAGTTTTTGTTACAGTTTTTCTGGTTTAGGGGTTATTTAACCTTTCCGTAACATCTGTACAAAACACAAACATATCATCTTAGAGGGGCAACTTTGGCATAGAATCCTTAAGTAGCGGATAGATTGTTTTGTGCCGAAATCTATATTGTAATTGGCACAAAAAAATGACTCTGCATGAAAGCAGCCAGATAAATATCAAACCATAGATAGTATTGATTGGGAGAAACCGGAATGCGCGATGCAGTAACAACTTTAATTAAGAATTATGACGGCACTGGACGGTATTTTGACCGGAATGCGCTCGACAGCTTAAAATCCTACTTTGAAAGTGGCACCGCACGCGTCCAAGCTGCGGGAATAATCAATTCCAATGCGGCGGGAATTGTCAAGCAGGCTGGTTCTAAATTATTTGATGAACTGCCAGAGTTGATTCGTCCTAGTGGAAATGCTTATACCACTCGTCGTTATGCAGCTTGTCTGCGGGATTTAGATTACTATTTGCGGTACGCTACCTATGCGCTGGTTGCTGGCAATAATAATGTATTGGATGAGCGCGTGCTGCAAGGGCTGCGAGAAACTTATAATTCTCTAGGAGTTCCCATCGGTCCAACAGTTCGCGGTGTTCAGATTATCAAGGAACTTGTCAAGGAACAAGTGACTGCTGCTGGTGTAGCTAATACTGCCTTTGTCGATGAACCATTTGACCATATCACTCGTGAGTTGAGCGAGACAGATATCTAGATATTACGGGCGGGCAAATGTCCACCCCTTTATAGTATCAACAGCGATCGCTCACAAAAATTTTGGCAATAGCGATCGCTTTCTTGTATAACCATAAAAGTTTCATCAATACAATAATTAAAACATAACTTAATATTTTGCGGTCGGCTTCACTTCAACGTGAAATAAAAAAATGTTGTTTTGTCAATGAGTAATTTTGCCAAAAAAGATGCCAAATCAAAATAATCTTGAATATGACAATTTCCCTCAACAGTTGATAGTCATATTCAGTTACAAAAATTAATAGTATTCGATGAGTAACGCCCCTTCAGGAATCAATCGAGAGGGAAAGTTAGACTTTTTACCTAAAGCCTTTAAAGAAGCTATGGCAATGGGAGATTTTAGCCGTGTTAACTCTTTTACTTCCCAAAAAACTGCCCAAGTAGGTTTGTCAGTTGCAGTCGATGGCGGACGAAACTTAGATTTACCCGGATATCTACCATTACGAGAATTGGCATGACCAATATATAAACCTTGCCAAGAAGCTTCTGAGTTTAGCGGTTGATTGAGCGAGTCAGAAGCATAAATTAATACTTCTACTTCTTTATCGCCACGTAATTCATCAGCTTTACGGAAGACTTCAAAAGCCATGCTACCAAAAGCGACTTTAATTGTTTCATCACTGATTTCATTTACTAGCTTGTCCATTGTCTCTAATGCAGACAGCAGGTGCATCTCTGGAACAGCTGCCAGAATCGCAAAAGAAGTTGTTTTAGCCATTTTCTGTTCCCATATCTTAGCCTTGTAATTATAATTACGTTTACGCTCACCTAGCTCATGTGGGCGAAATTTTCCAAACAGAGATTAAACCAACTGCGATGCCTGCGGCGGGCTGCGCCAACGCTCCAAATCGGGCACAATAGAAAATGCTCACGATCCTGTACTACATTTGGCTAAACAACGACTCGACACACTTTTAGTAGAAAGGAATTTATGTACTTCTCGCGCCTTAGCACAGCGACTCATCCAGGCGGGGGAAGTCAGCGTTAATCAACAGGTTGTGGATAAGCCTGGTACAGAGGTTGATATTACATCTCATATTCAGATTAAAGAGCGATCGCGCTTTGTTTCCAGAGGCGGCGAGAAACTTGCTAAAGCTTTAGAATTCTTTGCAATTTCTGTAGCAGGACGCATTTGTTTAGATGGGGGGATTTCTACAGGTGGCTTTACTGATTGTTTACTACAAGCAGGAGCTATAAAAGTTTACGGTATTGATGTTGGTTATGGACAAGTTGACTGGCGATTGCGAAATGACTCGCGGGTGATTTTGCGAGAACGTACAAACTTACGCCAACTACAACCACAGCAGTTATATGCTGAAGCCGATGCGATACCTGATTTAGCGGTGGTAGATGTATCGTTTATTTCCTTAACGAAAATTTTGCCCGCTTTGTGGCAACTAACGCAACCGCCCCGCGAAGCAGTATTATTAGTCAAACCACAATTTGAAGTTGGTAAATCTCGCGTTGGTAAAAAAGGCGTGGTGCGCGATCCAAACGACCATGCAGACGCGATTTTCCATGTCTTGCAGGCGGCTGAAGCATTGAGTTGGAAATATCAAGGGTTAACTTGGTCACCAATTACCGGCCCGGCGGGAAATATCGAGTATCTTTTATGGTTGAGAATGGATAGCGCCACACCATCGCCCAATTTAGAAGCAATTCAGCACATCACTAAATCAGCGATCGCCAATTTGAGAGAAAATTAAGCAAAAATTAAACATCGTATATCAAGCACTCAACTGCTTCTGGATGTTGTTCGCAGTAGCTTTCTAAATCGGTTTTGCGTTTTTTGGCTTGCTGTTGATGGGCTTTCTCAGCTTGCAATTCTTCCACAATTTCCCATGCTACAGCACAATTAGCAGAATCATCGCCATTGCGATCGCAGGTTGTACGTGCTTGGGCAATAGCTTCAATAATAGCTTGTTCAAGAGTTTTTGTGCCATTTTCAGCAGCATTAACAGCAGCTTGAACTACTTCTAAATTTGTCTGCATGATACTTTTACCTTTGTGTAGTGAGATATAGATGAAACTCCTTGCCAAAGTACCTTTTGCAAGTAAATTCTATTTTGACAAATTTGCCAGGAATTGGCCTAAATATCTGGCTTTTTTACAACATTTCCTGATATTTGCATATGCCTTTTGGTAGATAATAAGTATTAAAAATGTCATCAATAATAATTTCTTATTTAGGATTACTAATTCTTCGTTACAATTACTGCTTGGTCTTCCCCTGTAAATTCCGAATTAATTATGAATAATTAGTAATTGTTCATTCATTTATAAACTTACGCGAAATTCTGGATATCACAAGTAAAAATTAGTCAATAGTCAATAGTCCACAGTCAAAAGCTTACAGTTGAGAATTTCTTGACCCTTATCCAATCACCAATGACCAATACTTAAGCAGACTCAGTACCAACAAAAATTTTTTGATAAAAAACTCCATCCATAAAGGGATGGGGTATTAGACCAGATTAAAAAAACAACTGACAACTGACAACTGACAATTGACAATTGACACGCGAAGCGCAATAAATTTTACATTTTCGTGAGCTTTGCCACTGTTGTTTCCGGAGAATTTTTTGTTTATAAGTAATGTGTTATTCAGTCTTTACTTTTCTTCATAAACAGAGGTGATTGCCCAAAAATTAATATTTTCTTTGTTGTTCAGATAGGTAATTAATGTCAGAATGAACCGTTCGTTATTAGGGATTGCTTGGGAATTAATCAGCACCCTATATTTAACCATTGTTAGTGCTTTTGTAATTGGCATACCAACCATTAAATTAGTTACTAGTAGTGTAGAGTCTATCTCGGAACCTAGCCCTTCATATTCTGGAAGACTCGACTCTCTATTTGCCAACAATTCTTCTGTGGGAGTACTGGCTATTTGCGTAGCTGAGGGAAATTGTCAGATTGATGGTAGCAAAACCCAGAACTATTTTCAAAATATTGATCCGGGTAATGGCTTGATAAATAGAGGTTGGTGTTCGGATCAAGGAAGAGGCGGTTCTAATTTAGCAAATGCAGATGCTGGATGTTTAAAACGCACTCAAAGCCGTATTCCTCGACTGATTCAAAGAATGAAGCGTGTAGGGCTAAATCCTGAAAACTACTTAGAAGCATTTGTGAATGCAACTGATTTATGGAATCAAGCATCTCCCAGAGTTAGTGATGCTTTCCCCTCTGCTTATCGCACCGCAATCAACCGAGGATTGCAAGGGCATGAAGCGATTTTGTGGGCAAGGGTAGAAGCTTTTCGTGATGAATCAGGAGAACTATCAGCAGGCAACATAGATATAGATAGAGGTGTTTATCGAGGGTTATTTGGTATTTGTGCAAACCCACAGAACACTTATTATCAAAGTCGGTTGCAGACTTATGCTTTGATGTCAGAACGCTGGCGTTGGTCTTGTATAGCTTTAGATCAAAGAAGGCGAGTCAAAGCCATCCAAAATATCTTTAAGGGAATTAATTAAGTCTAGGTATTAGAACTCTTGCAAAAATCCAAATAAGACCAAAAAAAACTACAGATAAACACATTTGTTTAGATGTTTATCTGTAGTTCAATTAATTGCTGGCGACAGTTTCGGTTTGAGTTTTAACTTTTCGTCGTCCCCAAGGCTTCAGTATAGAAATGGCGATAATTGCCAGCAAGCAAATTGTTTGGCCGATTCCACCGATAATCAGAGTTTGTTGATCCCAGATATATAAGGGATTTTGCAGGGCTTGCAGTCGTTGGGCTTGCGAGGTAGCAGTAATCGCGTTTGTCCAGGGGCCAAGCCAAGCTGTCCCCACTACAATCAGCGTGACTGTAGTAATCCACTTAACGATGACCCAGTAGTGTTTGAAAAAGCCCCAAACACTCAGCCAACACAACAGTCCACCTGTAGTCGAAGACAGTATTGCTGAGGGGATGATGATAAAATCATCCAGCAGCTTCAGGACTGAGTTAATGGCATATAGTTCATCTCCGTTTGCTGTGTTGCGATTACTCAAAGCAATCAGCAGCATACATAAAGAAGTACCAAACCAAATAGCGCCAGAGGCGACATGCGCGAAAAGTAACCAGTTTTTCTGCTGGACATTGAGCTTTGGCATACTTAATTAAATAAACATCTGATAGTTACATTTATAACTACTATACCAAAGGTAAGGACGGAGATTCCGCGCAAAAAATTAGTCTGGCAATGCAGGTGTGCCTGCCTTCGCAATTTATCACAGGTGGATGAGATGCTTAACTACGCGCTTCCCTCGGTTAGGCATGACATTTTTAACTTAATCGGTAATTCAATCCCTTTTCCCCTTTTTCCCTTACCCTTTCCCCGATGTTTCTTCAGAGACATCCTCTAAATTGTGATATTATCACTACCTTGCTGATTAATAATTAATCGCAAAACTGATAAACCCAGAATTATTAAAAATAGCACCAGTCCAATTGTGCAAGCATAACTAATTTCCAAATTACTAAATGCTTGCTCATATAAATAGTAAACAATTGTTTTTGAGCTATTAAGTGGGCCGCCTTGGGTCATTATGTACACTTCTTCAAATACTTTGGTAGCAGAAATAGCGGAAATTACCGCCACTAAAGCTAAATAAGGTTTCATTAAAGGAATAGTAATATCCAAATGTTTGCGGATACCATCTGAACCGTCAATTGCTGCGGCTTCATACACATCAGCAGGAATTGATTGTAACCCTGCTAAGTAAATTACCATGTAGTAGCCTAAACCTTTCCACACAGTAACAGCCATAACACTTGCTAAAGAAATCGGCACAATGCCCAAAATTTTGCTAGGGCTAGTTAGCCAGGGAATTCCTTCTCCAAAAATACCCACAGCTTTAAAAAACTGATTCAATAAGCCATTTTCTGCATACAACCATTTCCAAGCGATTCCTGCAACTACCATTGAAATCACTACTGGTGTATAATATGCAGCTCTAAACCAATTCATTCCTCGGAGTTTTTGATTGACTAAGATTGCCAATCCTAAAGGAGCAATTACTAAAATCGGTACTACACCGACAAGATAGAGGAAAGTATTGGTTAAAGTTTGCCAAAAAACTGCATCTCGCCAAAGCTTGAGGAAGTTAGTAATACCTATCCATTGTGGCGGCTGGGCAATATCTTCATAGCTGGTAAAACTGAGGTAAAATGCTTGCAAGGCAGGCCAAAAGACAGTTAAACCCAAAATTAGTAAGGCGGGCAGCAAAAATAAATAAGGAGTTAAGTAAGTCGGCAGAATTAAAGATAACTGGCGAGGGTTGTCATTTGTCATTTTTTATTGGTCATTTGTAAGGGTTTGAGAGGTATTTACATTTAATTCGAGTGTTTCTCAAGGTACAGCAGAAGGTGTGTACTTAGCCGGATATGCTGCACAATTAAATTCAGATTATATAGAAAAAATAATGAAATTATGGAAAAAGCGAGCGAATAAACAACTCAATCGCACAGTAGAAGACTATTTAAATGATTCGCAGCGCAGAATTTACCAGTTTCAACCTCAACAAATTTGGTTGACTGGTAATCGCTTAGCAGTTGGTAATCAATTAGTGGATACTAAGATTCAAATCAGCTTGTCCAGCTTTTTGAATTGAATACCGCGTATCCCTGCCAAGAATTGTTGACAAAATCACTTTTTGATGATATTGGCATTGATGCGATCGCAGCTCGTGCTGAGGTAGTTAGTGGTTAGTTGAAGGTGACTTCTGCCAAAGGCGATCGCGAATTAATTGCAATTGCGCTGGGGTACTAATTGGGCTGCGTGGCGATGGCAGTTCTGTATTAGGCCAATTAGGTAAAGTACTACAGGGACAAAATAAAGCCGGCATCCCAATATTGCGCATTGCTACTGGCATATCGCAACGACTACAAGGTAGCAGTTCCCATGCTGGCGTTAGGAGTTCGGCAATTGTTTCATCAGTTCCTTCTAAATTACACTCATCGGCCTGCGAGCGAATTTCCTGCCAGCACTCTTCAAATTCTTCACTATAGCGATCGCCTTGTAGCACTTGTTGCGGCAACAAGTATGCTCTACCATTGCCCACTATTACCTGTCTACCCAACTGAAACCAGTAGGCTAGAAATTTTTTAACGTCTTGTTCGGTTGCCATACTTTTAATTCTAGATTTAAGTTTGGAACTTTACGTCATTAAATCTTGAATAAACGATTAAGAACATAAAGTCATCGGTCGTGGGGCATGGGGTATGGGGCATTTCTGATTTATCTCGCTTGTCACCCTTTCCCCTTTTCCCCTTTTCCCCTTTTCCCCCCTCACCCCCCCGCAGGTGGTAATGGGGAACCCAGAACGCTGAGATTCAAAACATGACCCCCGGTTACTAAATATACAGTGTCGCAGATAAATCCTAACTGGCGTGCCAAAGAACCGAGGCGATCGCGGAATTGCCGACCTATAGGATAAGCTGGCACTACGCCCCAACCAGCTTCTTCAGCTACAAATACCATATCAGCCGCAACCAGCTGTACAGTTTCTAACAATTCTGCTATCGTGTTTTCCCAGCTAATTTCATCTTCCTCTAGAAGATTAGCTACCCAAGTTCCCAAAGAATCAACTAAAAGGCAGGTGTTTGGCTTGGCTGCGGCTAGAGTCGCAGATAGTTCCCGTGGTACACACAGGGTTAACCAATCCTGGGGACGGCGTTTTTGGTGTGCTTGAATGCGTTTTTGCCATTCTTCATCAGTTGGATCTTCAGATGCTGTTGCTACATACACAACAGCTTTCGCCGACTGTTTAGCGAGAGTTTCTGCCCATTCACTTTTACCAGATCTGGCTGGCCCTGTAACTAAGATAACTTTACCCAAAGTCCTTTCCTGACGCTGTTTAGTTAATTTAGGTTACAATGTCTAAACTTAATTTTTACCTTGAGGGATGAGATTGTTGGTTTTAAATATCTTTTAAGAGATAAAATTAGCACCAGCATCATTGATGCACCATTGGCAAAAGCCAAAAATCCCAACAACCCCATTCTGAATTATTTAACACTACTGGGGACAGCAAATTTCAGGATATTTTTATGAAAGCAGGCTGGAAACGTATTGAGGCAACTCTACACGATTTAGGGACTAAAACTACCGCAGATAATGCTGAAGCAGGCGCAGCGTCAAAGCGGCCTTTCTCATTTAGAATTAGCGTTGGGGCAACTGAATCTACAAATAGTGATGCAAATTCTTCACCAGAAGAGCAAAATACACAAGGAGCAACAATAGACTTAAGTGCAGATCCCCAAGGTAATTTTTATAACGCCGAGAATGTATTTTCTCAGCATAACGGGGTGCAGACTTTTACGACACCAGAAAGTGGTAGCAAAACACCAAGCCTACCTAAATTTAAATCGCCTACCTTCAGTAATCATCGCCACGCCGCCAATCCTGGATTAGCAATGAATCTGTTAACAGACATTCAAGAACAGGTTGTTGGGTGGGAGAAAGAATTGCAACAAATCCTCAAGCAAATTCAAGATCTTTATTTAGAAGGGCCGATTGTCAATGGTTGGTTAGAATGCAATCCCCAAGAAACTGAACAGGGAGGAAAAGCCACATTACGCCATGCAGAAGTCGATCGCCTCATGGACTATGTAGAAGAAATTTGTGCAACTAGTGCAAAATTATCACAATCTGGGCGTACAGGCTACCGTCTATGCGGTGTGGATGATTCAGGTAAAGTTTGGACACGTCCATGTCCCCCCGATCAGGTTCCGGCTGTCAGCATGGCGATCGCTCGTTACCAAAAGTTACGTCAACTTTTAGGGCGCAAGCAGTACCTGGAAACCCGTCTGGGACAACTAGCTGAAACTCTGGTGATTTTACACAGTCACATTCAACAAGCTTAAATTTCTGTAGATTATTTCCGAAAAAACTCGGTTGGTGAGTCTGTAATTTTTGGGATAGATTAGCAGGCAGTAGGTAACTATTTAATGTTGTCATTATTCAGTAGTCATGGTCAATCCTGACAACTAAATAATTGACAACTGATAAAAACCACATCCACAATCAATACCGATGCCAGATATCCAAATCTCTGCCATTATCTGTACTCACAATCGAGACACCTATTTAGGTGCAGCGATTGATAGTCTTTTGGCACAGGATTTTGCGGCTAACTTTGAAGTCGTGGTAGTAGACAATGGATCGAGCGATCGCACTTGTGAAGTTGTCGCCCAAAGAGCCAGCAATCCTCGCCTGAAGTATGTATTTGAACCGATTGTGGGCTTATCTGTAGCTCGTAACACTGGTGCGAACGTAGCTAGTGGTGAGATTCTCGCTTATTTAGATGATGATGCAGTGGCGAGCGATCGCTGGTTGCAAGTTTTTTATGATGCCTTCAACAATAACTCTCAGTTAGCGATCGCTGGTGGTAAAGTTACTCTTTTATGGCCTCAAGGCGTGCGACAACCACAATGGCTATCCTCTGGGTTAACCAGCAATTTGGGTGCATACGATTTGGGTGACAGCCCAATTTTGATTAATCAGCCCGGTTTAACCCCCAGAGGCTTAAATTACTCTATACGCCGTTCTTTTTTGGCAGAGATTGGCGGTTTTGATCCCCATCTCGGGAGAGTGGGCAAAAATTTATTATCCAACGAAGAACTGCAAATGACAGAATGCGCCCTGCAACAGGGATGGCAAGTCGCTTATCTTCCTGAAGCACTAGTTGCTCACAATGTTGCCCCAGAACGGCTGAACCGTTCTTGGTTTTTAAACCGGGGTTGGTGGCAAGGTATCAGTGAATGTTATCGCGAACAACTTGCTGGTAAAGCGGGTATCAGCCAGTTGCAATGGGGTAGCGAAAGATTTATCCGGGGTTTGTATAAAGCATCACAATATTTCTTTGATCCAGCAGAACGCTTTGACAAACTTGTTTATACCTATTGTCAGATTGGTTACTTAAATGCTGCAATTCAAGGTCTACTATCGACATCTAATAAAAAATAATATATATAAATCCTATTGGAGTTGTGAAAATATTTTTTAAACAAACCGCCCTCCGGGTGACGCTCCTTCGTCGCTAACGCTGCGCTAACAGCAGTTCCTCATGGGGGAAACCCCCAAGATCGGACTGCTTCACCAAGCACGCCAAGTACGCCAAGAGTAAGAGAAAAAATCTATTACCTATTACTTGCTTCTACGAGTAAGTTAATATATGAAATTTAGGACTTACGCAATTGGCACAATAAATCAAGGTTATGGTTATCAATAGTTAAAAGTCCACAGTCTAGAAATTCTTAAGCATTAAACATTTTCGCGTTCTCCTTTGCGTCTTTGCGTCTTTGCGTGAGACAAAAAAATATTTATTTAAGCAGTCCATTGACTATTGACAGTCGCAACCAGAAATCTATAAAACTTGCGTAATTACTGAAATAAAAACCCTATATAAAATCTTATATGCCATCTAAAATCCCAGTTTCTGTATTAATTCCCGCCAAAAACGAAGAAGCAAATTTACCCGCTTGTCTGACTAGCCTTCAGATGGCTGATGAAGTGTTTTTAGTTGATTCTCAAAGTACTGATAATAGCATCGCCATTGCTGAAAGTTTCGGTGCTAATATTGTGCAATTCAAATTTAATGGTAGCTGGCCAAAAAAGAAAAATTGGTCTTTAGAAAATCTACCTTTCCGGAATGAATGGGTGTTAATTGTCGATGGCGATGAACGAATTACCCCTGAATTATGGTCAGAGATTTCTCAAGTAATAAATAATGATGAATATACTGGTTATTATCTCAACCGCCGTGTATTTTTCTTAGGCAAATGGATTCGTCACGGTGGTAAATATCCTGATTGGAATTTGCGGTTATTTAAGCATCAAAAAGGTCGCTACGAAAATCTCCATACAGAAGATATTCCCAACACTGGCGATAATGAAGTTCACGAACATGTGATTTTGCAGGGAAAAGTCGGTTATCTGAAAAACGATATGCTTCATGAAGATTTCCGCGACCTTTACCACTGGCTAGAAAGACATAATCGTTATTCTAATTGGGAAGCTCGTGTTTATTACAATCTCCTAACCAATCGAGATGAGGGTGGAACCATTGGTGCAAATCTATTAGGTGATGCCGTACAACGCAAACGCTTTTTAAAAAAAGTATGGGTACGTCTACCATTTAAACCTTTGTTACGGTTTATTTTATTCTATATTATTCAGCGTGGTTTTTTAGATGGCAAAGCTGGATATATTTATGGACGACTATTAAGTCAATATGAATATCAAATAGGAGTCAAACTCTACGAATTACGCGATTGTGGCGGGACATTAAATACTGAAAAATCTCAGTCTTTACCATCATCTTTAACCCCAGAAATTGAGCAAACTGCTACTTAAAAGATTAGGGCTAAGGGCTAGGGATGAGGGAAGGGGGACAACTGACTATTGACTATTGACTATTGACAAATGACAAATGACAAACCCTTTGTAGATTTACGCAAGTATGACCAATCCTGGTTTGACCGGGGTCGTCCGAGTTGGTATATTTTGCTATGGTGGTTTGTGCAGGCGATCGCTTTTCCCCTGACTCCCCAACCGTTAAATAGCCTCCGTTGTACATTGCTGCGGCTGTTTGGGGCGCGGATTGGCAAAAGCGTATTTATCCGACCGACTGCGCGTTTTACCTATCCCTGGAAAATTTCTATTGGTGACTACAGCTGGATTGGTGATGATGTAGTTTTATATAGTCTGGATGAAATTCACATTGGGGAACACTGCGTAATTTCCCATAAATCTTATCTCTGTACTGGTAGCCATGATATTCATGACCCGGCTTTTGGTTTGAAAACAGCTAGTATTACCATTGGTAATGGGGTATGGGTGGCGGCGGATTGTTTTGTTGCGCCAGGAGTAGAAATTGGGGCAAATGCTGTGATTGGCGCTCGTAGTAGTGTTTTTAGTAATATGCCATCAGGGCAAGTTTGTCTAGGTAGTCCCTGTCGTCCCCAATATCCCAGATTATCAGAATAGTCAATAGTCAATAGTCAATAGTCCAAAGTCAAATGACTAATAACCAATGACTAATGACAAATGATCATTGATATCATGTCCGCCTGATTAAGTAGCCGTCATGAACTGCTTACACCAGAAGACATGAAAAAATTTCTGATTCCCCTCCTCGCTTGCGAGGAGGGGATTAAAGCGTGGGGTGCAATGGTTATGGGAATAATAAATAATTACCCGGACATTATATGACCATTGACAAATGACAAAGCGCAAAGTCTGAGCGGAGGTTTCCTCCGATCAGAACTTTGTAAGAATGACAAATGACAAATGACCATTAAGCATAACTTTTATCTATCGTTTTAAAAACAAAGAGTATTTGCTCTTATCGTTTGGTCAGCGTACATTAAAAGTCATCAGGTTAAACACGAACTGCAACGAACCAAACAGGTGCATGATGAATAACATCAAAAAAACATTATCAAACAGCGTTGATGCCAAACAAGTTAAACACTCTTCTATTATAGAGATGCAGGGAAATCAAAACAACTCCACAGAAGAAAACTGGACTCGCGGACAACGCCTTGCTGATAAATTAGCTTCTCATGTTGGTTCTTGGAAGTTTCTCATTTGCCAAAGTACCGTTCTCGCGGGATGGGTTGGGATGAACTTAATGCCTGGGGTTCCCCACTGGGATGAGTCACCATTCATTATGCTCAACTTAGTGTTTTCATTTGCTTCAGCTTACACTGCTCCGATTGTTTTGATGAGTCAGAATCGCCAGTCTGATACCGATCGCAGAAATGCTGAAATGGATCACCAAGTGAATCTCAGAGCCGGACAAAATATTGAACTGCTGCATCAAAAATTTGATGAATTACATACTCAACAGCTAAACGAACTGACTCAAATTATCAAAGAGCAGCAACAAGTTCTTAATCAGCTAAAAGTCAATTTAGTACCTGAATCTAAACAAATTAAAGAGGTTAAAGTCAGCTTCTTACCAGGTTTGCATATACAAACTAACAGCAAATTTACCAAAGAAAGTTCCAGTAATAAAGCGTTTATGGTTGATCAACCAGTTGGGGATAATAACAAAGTTGTTGAGAAGCTGAACCTGCACTAAGGGTGAAGCTCAGTACTTTTTTGATGATGGCGATCGCATTAGAGCCTGAATATTACTTTACTCGATGCATTTGTTGGTTAGGCTCAATACTCTCTGAATCTTAGTAATAACTGTCTTTTGATCAAAAACAATATTTGCGTTCAGTCTGCTAGTTTACAAACAGCGGACAAAACTTACCCATTAAATTAGAAATGTAATACCTTCATATCATGTTCAGCAAATTACTTGTCATTACGAACGCAGCGATAGCGGAGTGAAGTGCAGAGTCCGCAGCGATTGCTTCTTTTCACTCCGTTCCACTCGCAATGACATATCGTAAGTTATTAAGCGGACTTGATATCACTCATAACCACATAGCAACTCTTCAGTATTTGCAGACATCAACCAGCGTTACTTAGATAGCAACAGCGATTAGATTGAGGATAGATAGAAATGAACGAACTCTTCACTACTATTGCCACTGGCATTACAGCTTTTACAGCCACAAACTTGGATGATTTAGTTATCCTCACTCTATTGTTCTCTCAGGTTAATAAAACTTTTCGTCATCAACATATTGTAATTGGTCAATATTTGGGTTTCTGTACTCTGGTGATTGCTAGCTTAGTGGGTTTTTTAGGCGGCTTGGTATTACCATCTAGTTGGATTGGACTTCTGGGTTTAGTGCCTATTACTATTGGGTTAAATCGGTTGCTGAATTCAGAAAGCGATTCTGAATCAGATACCGAATTAGAAACCGATTTTTCACATTCTTCTGCCTTAGCTAATTTTTTATCTCCCCAGGCTTATAGTGTGGCGGCGATTACTATCGCCAATGGCAGTGATAATGTCGGGATTTATATGCCATTATTTGCGCATACTGCACTTTCTAGTTTGCTGGTGATCGTTGCAGTTTTTCTGGTACTGGTTGGGGTTTGGTGCTACGTGACATACAAGCTGACTTGCCAAGTTACGATCGCTAATTTACTCACCCGTTATGGCAATCATCTTGTTCCCTTTGTGTTGATAGGCTTAGGTGTGTTTATTATCTTAGACAGCGCCTCTTTAACTCCTATTTTCCTAGCAGCTAGCTGTCTGTTTTTAGTAGGACTGATCAAAACAATTCAATATTCCAAATTCAAAACTGAAAGTTTGTAATAGTTAAATAAATATGAAAAATTTACCCATTTATCTAATTGTGTTAGTACTTTTAATCAACTTAGTAGTTGCTTGCCCTTCTTGGGCAGAAAGCTCCTCTTCTTTAATGAGTAATTCAGACTATTTTCAAGTTGGTCAAAAAGTAATTTGGCTTTACAAAGCCCGCGCAGACTCTACCAATGTCCAAAGAATTCCCGCCGAAATCATCAAATTAGGCAATAAGCAAGTACAAATTAAAGTTTCATTACACGACAACGAATTTGTCAATCGCTGGGTGAGTCGAGACAGACTGGAGAATTTTCCCCAATTGAAAGAGTCATATCTTTTACGATGAAAATCTGATATTTATTTAGAAGCAAGTCTAATCGCAAATAAAGGAGAAAAGTATGCAGTTTTTCAAAGTTATTCTTGTTGCTCTTGTGTTGATTTTAAACATGATGATTGCTCAACCTTCTTGGGCGGGTAAGGATTTTACCAAAGGCGCTGACTATGCAGAGGTAACTCAGGAATTTAATCAACTTCTAACTGTGCAAAATGCACCTGAACAAGCAGGCTATACACCTGAGCAACTTCAGCAACGATTGGCACAGTTGCAGTCTCAAAAGTATACTATGGAAACAGCTAGGAAGCGGGCGCAGTGCCGCAATGAAACGGGAAGAACATTGGCTGTCTATGCTAATAAACCGAAAAAATATCCCACCCAACTCTTTTTCTTAGCAGCAGGACAAATCACCGATGATGATTGGGATTGCGATGGTATCTACTTACCCGCAGGTAGTCAGGTAGTTCTCACTCCTGGTACTCAAGCACAAGAACTAACTGAACCAATTGCTGTTAAGTTTGTTGATGGTACACAGTCGATTGCTAGAACTAATTTTGCAACTGGTGCGATTGAATTGAATGTTCAACCTGCCAAAGTATTCAAGACTGGTGAAAGCACTTGGTTACTTCCCACGTTATCTCAAGCAGATATCGATAGACAAATTCCCACTCCCCAACTCATTGACTAATCTTTCCTATTAGTCCATAGTCAAAAGTCAATAGTCCACAGTCTATTTCTTGACTATTAATTTTTGACCGAATGTGAATTATCAAGACTTCTCCGGTTTTTATTTGGTAGGGTGTGTTATGGACTCAAGTCCTAACGCACCATTTATTTAATGAGGTAGGCATTATCAATATCTAACAGTCAGTAGATCACAAAGTTTTTTCCAGAAGTGCGATCGCCAATTCAATTTTCAGTACAATCTAGTTATAACCGATACTTTAAATTTCAATAAAATTTAGGGGTTCTATCCTTAACTGAACCTGCTCAATTTGTTCGAGGCTTTGTTTTATAAGGGTCAAAACCCTTAAACCTACCGGGAGCAACCATCCAGTAATTGTTGATTGCTATCTGTTTACGAATCTCTGAGGCTTTCTATCCCTACCAGGAAGTGTGTTTCTGTGTCACGCAGAGAAATTTTGCCCCCAATTGTGTTTTGGGCTAATTTTCATTCTTTTAGAGGATGTATAGTGATTTCTTCTAACTCCTTCAATGACAAAGTTACTGAAAATCCAGAATCAAGTTTGAATTGTATTTCAGTATTTTTAATTTGCTTAACCGTAGCTTTTGCACAGTCAATATCAGTCCATCTGAAACCAATATAGTGAGTTGTAAAAGGTTCTTTGAGCATAAACATTAATCTATCCCCAACTTGAAGCTGAGAGATTATTGGAGATAACTGAGTAGTTTCTGATTTAGAATTCAATAATGTGGATTTATTTTCAGTTGGTATATTGTTGAAAATTTCAGGTTGGTATACTTTGTTTTCGTTAGTTGGATCATGTATTAAAGTAGTTATTGGTTTCAGGAGATGCTGGCGATATTTAAGATAAGCATTATCTCTTAAAGATATCTTCCCACTACTATCTGTAAAACTCCATTCTTCTTCTAAATTTAATTCATCAACAACACTTAAATTTTTTAATGTTTTTACTTGGACACCAAATATATCGGCAACACCTACATAACGGTCATAATTACTGGGGGTTTCCAAAAAATTTAATATTTCCCAACCTTCTAAAAACTCAATTTTATAACCGTTAAAATAGTAAGTTGATATGTACTTGTGGTTATATTTTTCTTCATTCCTACCACAATAATTCTTGTTCTCAATCCAAGCTTTTCTGACTTCAGGAGCATACCTTTTATTTATAGAATTACTGATTATTTGATAGTCATTGCTGTAAATTATAATGAGTAAACACATTGTTCCGCTTTCGTCTTCATATTCACCAGCAACTAAAGAGCGAATTAAAGGAAACAGCATTGTTGATTTATTTAAGACCTTCAACAATCTCTTAATTTCGCTTTCGAGTTTTGGCTGCTTTGGTAAATAACTTTTAACTTTACAACCATTAAGTTCAGGCTGAAACAAATTTATATAATGCTTTTCCTGTTGATCTAAAGAATCTATGGGAACTGGCTGATAATAAATTCTGTGACATAATTTGCGATTTGAACGAATCAATTGCGGATACCTGTGGTGAGTTTTGCCTGTCCAGCGATTCCGCAAATTTATAGCTTGACCTACATACCACACGCGATTATTAACATCCACGATCGCGTATATTCCCGAATAAGTAGGTAAACGATTCCGTTCGGTGAAGAGAACATTGAACCAATTTTTCCACTCCATAATTTTTTGAGGGTAAGCGATCGCTTTACTCTCATAGAATGCCCATATTAAGAGTATAAAACTACATCTAATACCCTCAGTAAACCAAAAAGTTTTTTCCAAGTGCGATCGCGAAGAATGCGAAGCCGTGCTACAAGCACGGGGCTTTAAACCCAAGTTTTCGGTAAATTACAATGACTTGACAATAACCATTGTGGGACGGTATTTTTCCTTTTTGGACTCGATCGCAAATCAGTGACATGGAAAAAGTATTTGCCACAAAGTCTGGGTTTTTGCTGGATAAAGAAAACCCGGCGAGATCCCCGACTTCTTCAAGAAGTCGGGGATCTGAACCCCTACAACAGTCCGGAGTTTAGAATTTCTTGACTATTGACCATTGACATGATATACCTACTCAATTTTTAAGTTAAAGGGTAAGCGTGCGTAAACTCCTTGGGGATCGTTCATCTTTTGCAGAGTTGCTAATTCCTCTTGCAGTTTTTGAAATTCAGCCGTGAGGGGATTGGATGGTTTGATTTCTGCGGCTTTCATCCCTAAAGCACTTTGCGCCTCTTGAGTGGCTTTGCCAAAAAAGCGTTCTTCAAAGCTGCTATTTTGGGGATATTCTTTGACTTGCCAATCTTTTCCTAGCTTGGCTTGTTTTGCAGCATATTCTATGGCAGTGTTCAAACCGCCAATTTCATCTACTAAACCAATTGCTTTGGCGGCTGTACCTGACCAAACTCTGCCTTGGGCAATTTCTGCTACTCTGGATTCTGGCAGTTTCCGACCTTGGGAAACTTTATTGAGAAACATATTGTAAATTCGGTTAACACTGCGCTGGTAAATTGCTAACTCTTGGGGTGATTTGGGGCGAGAAACGGTTTGAGAGTCAGCATAGGTGGCAGTTTTCACTGAATCCCAGGTAATACCGTTATCGTTGGCTAGTTTTTGTCCGTTGAAGAGTAACCCAAATACACCAATAGAACCTGTAATGGTATTGGGTTCAGCAAAAATGCGGTTGGAGTCGCTAGAAATCCAGTAACCACCAGAGGCGGCGACATCTCCCATTGAGACAACAACTGGTTTTACCTGACGAGTAAGTCTGACTTCTCGTTGCATAACTTCGGCGGCTGTAGCGCTACCACCAGGACTGTTAACTCGCAAAATTACAGCTTTGACATCTTTATCTTGTCGCAATTTGTTGAAGATTTTCGCAAAGCGATCGCCTCCGATTTCGCCATCACCACCTTTACCATCCACAATCTCGCCTTCAGCATACACTACAGCTATTTCATTTTTTGATTTGCGTTCTAAACCGACGGATTTTCCGGGAACTTGGGCGTATTCACTCAGGCTAATTTGGCGGAAGGTTTTATCATCTTTATCGCTAGCGGTTAATTTTTTCAGATCGGTAACCACTTCATCGACATAAGCTACTCGATCTACCAAACCCCTAGTTTTAGCTTCTGGTGCTTCCAATAATGCTTGATTATCTGCGATCGCCTGCAATTTTTGCGGGGCAATTTTCCGACTTCCTCCCACCGCATTCCGCCACTCTGACCAAACATCGTCTAACAATTTCTGAGTTTGTTCGCGGTTCTCTGGACTCAATTTTGTCAGAATAAATGGTTCGACTGCTCCCTTAAATTTGCCCACGCGCACGACTTGAACACCAATACCATACTTCTGCATTGCACCTGCGAGAAACATCGGTTGCGAACTTAAACCGTTGACTTCCATCATTCCCAGGGGGTTAAGTACAACGGTATCTGCTACGGAACTGAGGTAATATTCCTTTTCCCCCCAGTCTTTACCATAGGCGACAATCTTTTTCCCCGACTCCCGGAACTTCTCTAGTGCTTGGCGGACTTCTTTCAAGGATGCATAGCCTGCGCTATTAGTTGCATCGGTGCGTGTTGCATCCAAGTAGATACCGACAATTTTAGGATCGCGGCGCGCCTTTTCCACAGTTTCCAGAACTTGGCGCAGAGCCATTCTGTTTTCTTCTACACCTGATAGCGCCTTCTGAAATATGGGATCGGAATTCGGTTCACCATCGGTGATGCTCATTGATAAGTCAAAAACTACTACAGACTTATCTTTTACTTCCGGCCCTGAATCTTTGGAACTAGCAGCCGCAAACAATAGCAATAATAGTCCAGTAGTTCCGATTCCAGTGAAAATAATCAGTCCTAGTAAACTGCCAACTAAGCTGGCAAAGGTTTGTTTCAGAAAATTACGCATTTTAGTTAATAGTTTGTTTTATGTTTTTGAGATTTATAGCTAATTTCTCACACCTTAAGCCCTAACGGCCAAAAGTCATTATTTATCTAGGAATATATGTCTGACGCTGCAAATTTTATTCTGTTTGTTAAAGAACTTATAACTATTGTATGCGTTTTGACGCTCCCATGCTTTCAGGGCGTGAGGTTATTTCCGTCTGGTAAGCTCAAGCATGACTCCAATATGCGATCGCGCGATCGCATCAATGCCATACCCTATCTTCAGACTCTTTTAGGGCTAATTTCCAACGCCAATTCCCAACGGTAGAAGCACACATCAAACGCTAGAAAGAAATTCATCTGACCTCAAATCAAGGGGGGCATTTCTGTCTTTTGTCCTAGCCAAAGCTAGCTCTAATGACGGAAATTGCGCAATATTTGCCGTTAACACCAACGCCCCCACCTCAAACCTCGCCAAATTACCCCCCATTGCCACCGAGAGCCTTTGACGTTCCATCTTCTATAATTTATAAAACCTGCACAACTAATTCTAGGCATGAAACTGTGACAGAAACTGGAAGATACAAAGATACTGTTAATCTACCCAAAACGAACTTTGATATGCGGGCAAACGCGCTCAAGCGTGAGCCGGAAATTCAGCAATTTTGGGAAGAAAATAAAATTTACGATCGCCTCAGTGAAAACAACCCCGGCGACTTATTTATACTACACGATGGGCCTCCCTACGCAAATGGCTCACTTCATATTGGTCATGCCTTAAATAAAATTCTCAAAGATATTATTAACCGCTACCAGTTGCTACGGGGGCGTAAGGTTCGTTATGTGCCTGGTTGGGACTGCCACGGCTTGCCAATTGAACTGAAAGTTTTGCAGAATATGAAGTCAGCAGAACGGCAAAATCTTACGCCTTTACAACTGCGGCAAAAAGCCAAGGAATTTGCACTAACAACTGTAGATGCTCAACGCCAAAGTTTTAAACGTTATGGTGTTTGGGGTGATTGGGATAATCCTTATCTGACTTTGAAGCCGGAATATGAAGCGGCGCAAATTGGTGTTTTTGGTCAGATGGTGTTAAAAGGCTATATCTATCGCGGTTTGAAGCCGGTTCACTGGAGTCCCAGTTCTAAGACTGCTTTGGCTGAAGCTGAACTAGAATACCCGGAAGGTCACACTTCCCGCAGTATCTACGCTGCTTTCCCCATCACCAGTCTGACGGAAGCTGCTAAACCATTGCTAGGAGAATATTTACCAGATTTGGGTGTAGCTGTTTGGACAACTACACCTTGGACAATTCCGGGTAACTTGGCGGTGGCGGTAAATGCAGACCTTAACTATGCTGTGGTGGAAAGCTCACGCAGAGACGCAGAGGCGCAGAGAGGATTTAAATACCTGATTGTGGCGGCTGATTTGGTGGAACGGTTAGCTGCAACTTTGGGAATTGAGTTAACCGTAAAATCCACATTTAAAGGGAAAGAATTAGAACATATCACCTACCGTCATCCGTTATTTGACCGCGAAAGCCCGGTGGTTGTGGGTGGTGATTACATTACTACTGAGTCTGGTACGGGGTTGGTACATACCGCCCCTGGTCATGGTCAAGAAGACTACATTGTTGGTCAGCGTTATGGTTTGCCGATCCTTGCGCCTGTGGATGATAACGGTAACTTTACCCAAGAAGCTGGACAATTTGCGGGGTTGAATGTCCTGGGTGATGGAAATCAGGCGGTAATTGATGCATTGACTGCGGCTGGTTCCTTGTTGAAGGAAGAAGCTTATGCACACAAATATCCTTATGACTGGCGGACAAAGAAACCGACGATTTTCCGTGCTACCGAACAATGGTTTGCTTCGGTAGAAGGATTTAGAGAAGAAGCACTAAAAGCGATCGCTTCGGTAAAATGGATTCCAGCCCAAGGTGAAAATCGGATCACGCCAATGGTGGCGGAACGTTCTGATTGGTGTATCTCCCGTCAGCGGGCTTGGGGTGTGCCAATTCCGGTATTCTACGATGAAGAAACCGGTGAACCACTGCTGAATGAAGAAACCATCAACCACGTCCAAGCAATTATCGCCGAAAAAGGTTCTGATGCTTGGTGGGAATTGTCGGTAGAGGAATTGTTACCCGAACAATACCGTAATAATGGTCGGTCTTACCGCCGAGGTACTGACACAATGGATGTGTGGTTTGATTCTGGTTCATCTTGGGCTGCTGTTGCCAAACAACGGCAAGAATTGCGCTACCCTGCTGATATGTATTTGGAAGGTTCCGACCAACATCGCGGTTGGTTCCAGTCAAGTTTGCTCACCAGTGTAGCGGTGAATGACATTGCACCTTACAAAACTGTCTTGACTCACGGCTTTGTCCTGGATGAACAAGGGCGGAAGATGAGTAAATCTGTGGGGAATGTGGTTGATCCGCAGGTGATGATTGCAGGTGGTAAAGACCAGAAAAAAGAACCCGCCTATGGTGCTGACGTATTGCGGTTGTGGGTGTCGTCCGTAGATTACACCTCCGATGTGCGTTTGGGTGGTAACATCATCAAGCAGTTAAATGATGTTAGAGGTAAGATTCGCAATACAGCGCGGTTCTTGTTGGGTAGCTTGCATGATTTCGACCCAGAAAAAGATGCAGTAGCTTTTGAAGATTTACCAGAACTCGACCGCTATATGCTGCACCGCATCACCGAAGTATTTCAGGAAGTTACAGAAGCCTTTGAAAGCTTCCAATTCTTCCGCTTCTTCCAAACAGTGCAGAACTTCTGCGTTGTGGATTTATCCAACTTCTATTTAGATGCTGCCAAGGATAGACTTTACATCAGTACACCCGATGGTTTCCGCCGCCGCAGTTGTCAAACAGTGCTGAAGATAGCTTTAGAGAATTTAGCACGAGCGATCGCCCCTGTGTTATGTCACACTGCTGAAGATATTTGGCAACATCTCCCCTACAAAACACCTTACAAATCGGTATTTGAAGCCGGTTGGGTGCAAGTCGAGGAAAAATGGCATAATCCAGCCATAGCAGAATTCTGGCAACAAATCCGGCAACTGCGTACTGAGGTAAATAAGGTATTAGAGCAAGCTAGGATAGAAAAATTGATTGGTTCTTCCCTAGAAGCCAAAGTCTTACTGTATATCAATGACGAGCAGTTAAAAGCTTCAGTAAAAGCACTTAACCCAGTCAAAGGTAACGGTATCGATGAACTGCGTTATTTGTTCATCACTTCCCAAGTAGAAGTATTGGATACACCCGAAGCCCTGCAAGGGTTGAAATACAACCTACAATCAGACACTTGGGGAATTGGGGTAGTGAACGCAGATGGCGAAAAGTGCGATCGCTGTTGGAACTACTCGATCCATGTAGGAGAATCAAAAGAACATCCCCTACTTTGCGAACGGTGTGTTTCAGCCTTAGCCGGCGAGTTTTAGGGATTGGGCATCCCTTCGACTTCGCTCAGGGCAAGTGGGCATTGGGCATGACTTATTTATCTCCCTCATCCCCCGTTTGCTGAGCGAAGTCGTTCGCGCAGCGTCTCGCAGAGAAGCACATCCCCCTTGTCCCCATTTCCCCTTCCCCATTCCCCATTCCCCTTACAACTTCTCTAACAACTCCTGCGCTAACTGAATAAATGCCTTAGAACCAGGAGATTGAGGATTCATTAAAACAGCCGGCATAAAACTATCAACAGCCTTCGCCACATTCACATCCACTGGGATTTGGTTCTTACAAATTTTATCTACACCAAAATCCTCAACAACGCGGTGCATGACTTGTTTATAGTATCTGCCAGTGAGAAGATTTGCACTCGACATACTGAATACAATACCCAGCATTTTGATATCAATTTTCGCCTCATGTTCGTGACTGTCTTTTAATTGCCCAATGCGTCTTTCCAACAGTTGAATACCTACAACAGATAAAGGTTCTGGTTTAGCAGGTAAAATATAGAAATCGCTGCAAGCTAAAGCACTACGAGTTAAGAGATTATAGCCAGGGGCACAATCCAAAATGATAAAATCATATTCGTCACGCACTGACTTTAATATGTTATTAATCAACACCCTTTCAAAGCGATTCCAAACCGTTTCAAAATCTTGCTCACCTAAAATCACAGATTGTTCATGCAGCATTTCTGAAACAACAAATTCATCGTATAAATCGATATCTCCTGGCAATAAATCCAATCCAGGCAAATTACAAACCTTAGATTGAACGATATCATGAATCGTCAACTTAGCATCCGGTTCCGGAGTGATAACTTGATCTATTAGATATCTAAAAGTCTTTCTATTTTTCCGCCGCTTGGCAAATTCCAAAGGCGACATCAAACTGAGTGTGGCACTAATTTGGCTGTCTAAATCTAGAACCAGCACCCGTTTTCCATGATATTTAGCTAAACAAGTAGCTAAATTAACTGTAATGGTGGTTTTACCGACACCACCTTTCATATTTGCAGTTGCAATTACATATCCCATTGGTTAAGTCCTTTGATGTCGCATCCCCATGTAGGTAGCGTACATCTCTCCTGATATATGGAAATTTTCGTTAAATTTAATATTTCTGGAATACATAAAGTAATTCCAGTGAGATGGACGCGATTGAGGCAGTCAGAATTATATAGCAACCTGACTTAAGTTGCAGAATCTTAGCAAATATTAGTAGTCGGTTTGATAAATTCTCTTGGTTGAGTAAATTTGTAGTCAATTTATCTTGAGTTGCTAGGGATCAGATCCCCGACTTCTTAAAGAAGTCGGGGATCTCAAAGCCCATCACAATTAATGTGGTGGATCGCTAGATAAGTGCTACTTATTAAATAAAATAATATTTTGTTATCATTTTTTACATTTTGTCAAAGATTTCTTTACTTAAAACTACTGAGTTGATGTAATAATCAAACATGTATCAGCTTCTTTCTCATGATTGCAGTTTTCTATATGGAGTAAGAGATTGCCTTTTAATCCTGAACTGTGCCGCAACGAAAGCGAAGTTGAAAGTAAACTCATCGTTCAATATTTGCTACCACAGCTAGGGTATACTCCTGACACCTGGTATCAAGAAGTTGTCCTTGGTAGCATCCGCTTAGATTTCTTAGCATTTGCAGCGCAAGTGGTTCCCTTTGTTTTAGATGCAAACTCGCCATTGAGTGTCGTCATGGAAGCGAAGCATCCGAAGCACAATTTAAATAATCACGTTTCCAGACTTAGACATTATTTAACAACCTTAAATGTGCGCTATGGATTGTTAACCAATGCTAAGGAAATCAGAATTTATGAAAAAGTTCAATATGAGATTCGGCTAGTTTTTCAGTGTGCTGGTAAAGAAGTAGAAACGAAGCTCAAAGAAATTCAAAATTTAATTGGTAGAGAGAGTCTACAAGAAAGACAGAATATAAATAATTTAGATATTCAAATATCTGAAACTAAATCACGTTCTGAAACCAAGAGGCAAAATGCAATGAAAACGATTGCTGTTTACCATAATAAAGGCGGAGTTGGTAAGACAACAACTGTAGTAAACCTAGCTGCTGCTATTCGTAAAAAGGGTAAAAGAGTATTGTTAATTGATTTTGATAGTCAAGCAAATACTACATTTGCTACAGGTTTAGTCAAATTTGATGATGAAGAATTTGATGATATCAAAGACTCTAATCTTCTTCAAGTTTTGCAATCTGAAGAACTTTATCCTATTTCGGAAGTAGCAAGGAAGTCTAATTTCTGTAATCCCGAAATTGATGTTGTTCCTGCACATATTGATTTGATGAGAAATGAAACAGATTTGAATGCTCTTGATGGTAGCAGACTAATACTTATTGATAAATTAGAGCATGTGCAAGAAAAGTATGATATTGTACTCATTGATACTCCGCCTTCTTTAAATCTTTATGCAAGAATTGCTCTAATCACTGCTGATTATCTTATCATTCCATCAGATCTAAAACCATTTGCTAATCAAGGATTAACTAACGTTAAAGAGTTTATCAAGGGTGTTAATACATTTAGAAAACAAATAAGAAAACCTCCAATAGAAACTTTAGGTGTACTGGCTTGTAAGATATCTACGAATAATCAATTTGTAAAACACACTTTACCTAAAAGGCTAGAAGCTATTCCGAAGCGATATAATCTTCAGGTTATGGACACAGTAATATATGATAGAGATGATTTAGCAAAATGTGCTGAAAAATCTTTGATTGTAGGAGATATTGAGATAGCTGATCCTGTTTCTATTATTGATTTTAAGCCAGATTCAATGGCTGCACAAGAATTTGAGTTACTAGCAATAGAAGTTTTGCAAAAGATAGGTTTAACTGAATGAAATTATCTACATCACTTGTTGCTGTCAAGAAAATTACTTGTAACAAGCCTCGTTCAAATTTTACAGATGATCAAATAGAAAAAGCTGCCAAGTTAATTTTAGAATCTGAAGGAGTTATTAACCCGATTGTAGTTCGCCGAACAAGTCTACAATCTTATGAAGTGGTAGATGGAGACTTTGAGTACTATGCTGCTGCTAGAGCTAGAGAAATAGATCTTCGTAAAGGTGAAATGATTGGAGTATTTATTATTGAGGATGAAAATGAGGAAGCTTTAACAAAGCAGATTGAGTTGTTTAGAAACTCAAATCCTGCTCTTACCAATAATTTATCTTCTAACTCAGATATAATAGAATACCCTTTGATCAATCTCATGCAATCATTATCTAATAACACAGATTCTCGGCTAACAAATATAGAGTCACGTTTGGAAAATCGTACTAATGAATTACAGGAAGAGTTGAAACGAGAAATTAAAAATATTAATGATAAATTAAAAGAAATTGACAATAAAATTCCCAAGCAAATAGAACCATTAGAAGCACTTAATACTTTAAAAATAACGGAGCTTACCGCTAGGCTAAAACGGGTTAATGTCAAACCTAAAGTAATAGAGCAAATATTGAATGAGAGAGAAAAAAATGGCAAGTATTCATCTTTTAGTAATGTTCTTGAACGTATGAAAGGTAAAGGCTTGGGTGACAAAACTATGATAAAGATTATAGACAGTTTTTCGGAAAGTAATATCTGAATTTTATACAATAAAGTTAGTGGCAAGGAAAATGCTTTTGGAAGGCTAACTCTTTAGCGATCGCAGTTTTATCCATTGCTTTAACTCTTGGTACAATATTCGCGATCAATCAATTGAGATCTAATTCAACTTACCAACCTACTCCAACTCTTCCTCAAAGTAAGTAATTTCTCTAAATATTCCGTTTTCTTTGCGCCTTTGCGCCTACCCTGTGGGAACGACTGCGTCGAATGCGTGAGGCTAATTTATACTTTCAATCAGCAACGCCCTAATTTCTCTGACTCATAATAATGCGTTAACCAAGCACCTCATCCTTGACAATCAACAATGTCAAGGTCAAGGTATATATATAACTTTATTAATAGTATTATTACAGAGATATATTTTATGAATATCCTCATGATATCCTGCACGTTTCCCTATCCCCCAACAGGAGGAACGCAAGTCAGGACATTTAATTTACTCAAATATCTCAGTAAACGCCATAGTATCACTTTGGTAACTCAACGCGAAAGCACTGTCACAGATGCAGAAATCGCAGGATTAGAGAACTGTGTGGATCGTCTAGTAATTTTTGAACGTCCCCCAGAACCATCAACAGGAATATTCCAGAAAATTCAACGCTTGGGTTCATTTTTACAACAGGGAACACCTCCGAGTGTACTCAGCCACCACTCTAAGGAAATGCAAGCATGGATTGATAATGTTGTACAGGCGGGAAAATATGATGTGATTACCTGCGAACATAGCGTGAATGAAATTTATGTCCGCCCTGATTACCAAAAACAGCTAAGAACTGTAGTTGATATTCATAGTTCAGTTTACGGTAGCTGTCTTAACCAACTTGCTACTGGTACTTCCGAAAATAGATTGAGAGATCAAATAAATCTGCCACTTTTACGTCGTTATGAGCAAAACTACTGTTCTAAGTTTTCCTCTATTGTGGTAACTACACAAGAAGATAAACTGCAATTACCAACTTTCAACGCTGATAGTAAAATTACTGTCATTCCTAATGGTGTTGATCTAGTTGCATTTTCTTATAGAAACGCCGATCCAGGAGGACATCGCTTAATTTTTATCGGTGCAATGGATATTTTGGCAAATATCGATGCAGTTTCTTTCTTTAGTCAAGAAGTATTGCCAAAAATCCAAGAAAATTATCCTGATACAACTTTTGAGATTGTTGGTGCTAATCCTGTACCAGAGGTTTTAGCACTGACTAAACAACCAGGTGTGATCGTGACTGGGCGTGTACCTGCAATGGTAGAATATTTACATAAATCAACCGTCTGCATTGTACCAATGCGGACGGGTTTTGGAATTAAAAATAAAACACTAGAAGCAATGGCGGCTGGTGTACCAATAGTAGCAAGCGATCGCGGTTTAGAAGGACTAGCGGTAGATGGTGATGGTACACCGCTAACAGCACTGAGAGCAAATTCACCAGCAGAGTATGTTACTGCTATTACTCAACTCTTTGATCATCCACAATTGCGAGCTGAGTTATCTTTTAATGGTAGAGCACTGATAGAAGCAGAATTCACCTGGGATATTGCAGGCCTTCACTATGAACAAGTATGTTGTGGGTAACGATGAAGTATGAATTTTTCCTTTTTCAACCTTCATAATTCACTTACTGTTGCATTGAAGGTACAGAAAAAATCCTGCTGGCTATGGGAATACGTGGATTAGATGTTGTAGCTGTTGTCGTTACAGCCGTACTGGTAGAATTAGGAGAATTTTCAGATATTACATCTGGTTTTTGCTTTGTAGAACTGCTTAACTCACTAGACTTATCAGGCACAGTTTTCTCTGAATTGGTAGATAGCTCTGAAGATATGGGACTAATGTTATTTGATTCTATCGGGGTTTGTGCTTGAGACGGAGTGACAACAAAAGCAGAAATTGTTGTTAAAATTAGAGGTATCAGGTATTGAAAAGATTGATGCATTTGTTTTTTAAATGATGTGAGAAATGTACTATTTGCCAAGCTAAAGCCACTCTTGATAGCAGAGCAAACTTACCAGCAGTTTTGATTCGATGAAAATCCATATGAAGAGCCGAGGATGATTGTCATCCTAACTTTCATTTGGTAGATTTGATGTTTTTTAAGTTGCTGCTTGCCAAACTAAAACATGATGTTAAATACTTCAACATCATTAATAAGTTGGCTGACAAACAATCAATAGTGAGTTGTTAATCTCAGATCAGATTCCAAATAAATCTCTTGTTTTGTCAGTTAACCTGGTGCAACTACAAACAATATACTTGTAAAACCATTATTCCTAAAATAGGAATTTTACTGATTTTTTAATGCGCAAATATTTTGTTATGATTAACTTCTAATTTATAGATTTCGTTAACTAAATAATTAAATATATAAAATTTTGAACATCACTGACGCAACTAGCATATTATTTTCAATTCTTAGGGAGAACTAAAGTCATCAAAATCAGGGCTTTAGCCGAATGGCACTAAGAAAAGTCGCAACACTTGTTGTTTAAGTAGTTTGTAATTGCTTACGTAATTAATGCCCAGGCTTTGTCATCCAGGGGTGAGCTTTTGGGCGTATTGATTAATCTAAAAGCTAATTCATACAGCAAATATAATGTCGTTTCACACAAAATAAGATACAAGGTTGGGTTGAGGGATGTAGACGCGCAGCGGCTTCCCGCAGGGTAACCCAACAACTCAAAGTATTGTAATTGTTGGGTTTCAACTTTGTACCTCTACGAATAAGCAAGCTACAACCCAACCCAAGCATCTGTTTCATTCTTTTCGGGAATTGGTATAACGGACTGTCTCAACTTTGTAAGAGAGGGTAAATGACACGGGAAGCGAAGAAAATTTAGGGTACGTTACCCTGAAGATAACGCACCCTAAGAATGTTAGATAATTAATGTCTGATTAACAAATCATAGGTTTTAATTTTTATTAATTAAAAAATACTTTTTTGTGTTGATATCTAGCACAGTTACTGACAAAGGTATTTTGCAAGTATGAGAGTTTGAATTAGTCTTGAATTCTCTTAGAAAAACTATGAGAAAATACACCCTGTAACTCTATAACGAATTGAATCAACTGCTTATGACAGCATTGTGTAAATTTGTGACAAACTTAGATAAATTCGCTCGAGCTACAAACTTGCGAAATTCGGAGAAATAAGGCCTTCTCTTTGGGTAGATAAATGGTGAGATGCAACTAAGATAATCCACATAAACTACAACAGTTTTGATACTTTGCCAAATTCAATTACTCCACATTAGAGTCCTTGAAAAAGGTAATTAGGCTGTAACCTTTTGTTTAGCTAGCTTTTGGGCTGCTTGTTTCTTCCGCAAAGCTGCTCCCATTCCTAAAGCTGTGATCGAGCCTAAGATGGTTAAAGGTTCTGGTACTTCTTGTGCATCAAGAGTCATTGAGAAAGATCCGTTTTTGCGGAATTGGTTGAGAGTAATAACTCCATCCCCTTTAACTGAGCCATTTTTGACAAAAGTTCCAGTGAATTGTTCAATGACACCTATGGCAGTCTTGTTAATGGATTTTTTAGTAACATCAAATGGGTTGTTTACGTTAAATACCAGCCCATCACTAAATTTCAAGAATGCGTTACTTGCAGTCCCTGAGTAATTGGCTTCTGATCCTGTTGAGGTTGAGGTAAAGCTTTTTAAAGCTAGAGCAATATCAGATATGATGACATTTTGCCCGATGTAACTGGCGAAAGTCCCTGTTGATGAATTTGTAACTTTGGAATCGGTAGGATCAAATTTTATTGTGTCATTAGCTAACGGTGTTTTTTCAGGCCCATTAACAAATGAACCTGCGCCAGAAATATTGAGGATTCCATTTATTGAAGCTGCTTGAGCAGGTGCTAGGCTGCTACCTACAGCGAATGTGCCACAAGTCAAAGCAATTCCAATGCTTATTGTTTTAAAATTCATGATTTTCTCCATTGAGAATTATTGGTTTGGTGTGTTCTGCAAACTTTCCTCCATCTGCAAACATTAAGTTGCTGTAGAGTTGGTAAACATTGATTTCCTTCATTGTATATGCTGTTACTAGCAATTACATGGATAAGTTTACCTAAGTGTTGCAGATACATCTCCATTATTTACGTATTGATGCTGAAATAACATAAAGCTTTTATGAAAACATTACATTTAATTATTAACTTTATTTAAAGTAGTGACAACCTCTATACTACGTAGGGTTTCAGCATCATTTTTGTTTCATTAAAAAATTCTTAACTAATCATTTCATCTGACCACAGTATAAATATCGTCTAATAGGTAGATGACATTTTTAACTTGTTCAATCCTAGTACTGACGTTACACTTTTTTATAGCACAGTTCAAACATCACCATCTTGAATAAATGTACTTAAATCTGTTGCCTATATATCATTATATTTGCTTGATCAATATGTTTCTAATTCCTGAGCGGTTATCCGGAATTTAACAACAAAATTTAATCATTCGCTAAACTACAGCCAACGATGAACGAACAATTAAAAATCAAAAAACAAAATTAAGAATTAGTGATGAAATAAACTCTTGTCCTGTACTAGGCGGAAAACAAATAACTGTGCTTTTGAATGCAAATTAGGGGAACATTAAATAGAGACAGGCGATCGCACAATACATTGATCAGCCTGTCTCTAAATTAATACTTGAGGCATCCCCTGGAAGGATAATTTAAGCAGCACAAAAAATCGGGGCAGATTTTAAATCCACCCCGATTGATTCGGAAATATTCCGCCCAACTGCTGTAGCTATAGGTTTTAAACTAGCAACCAAATTCACCATATCTGACAAAGATAGTGCTTGACGTGCATCGGAAACAGATTTTTCTGGTTCTGGGTGACACTCAATAATTAAGCCATCTGCGCCACAAGCAACAGCAGCCCTAGCCATAGGTGCAACTAATTCTCGTTTACCGACGGCATGGGATGGATCTACAATCACAGGTAGATGAGTAATTTGCTTGAGAGCTGCTACTGCTCCTAAATCCAGGACGTTGCGGGTGTAATTATCAAAGCTGCGGATACCTCTCTCGCAGAGTACCACATGAGGATTGCCGTGGCTCAAAATATATTCAGCTGCCATGACGAATTCTTCAATTGTCGCCGCTAGTCCGCGCTTGAGTAGTATGGGCTTATTCACTTCTCCTAAAGCTTTGAGTAGGTCGAAGTTTTGCATATTACGACTACCAATTTGCAACATATCAGCGTGGGCGGCGACCATGTTAATTTGAGAAATTGACATGACTTCAGTGACAACTGGTATATTATAGCGCGATCGCACTGTTGTCAAAATTTCTAGTCCGTCTTCTCCCATACCTTGGAAAGCGTAAGGTGATGTGCGCGGTTTGTAGACACCGCCACGCAAGGCTTGTACAGGTGCAACAGCTAAATTTTGCGCCACAGTCTCCATTTGCTCTAAACTTTCCACCGTACAGGGGCCACCGATAATCACAATTTCTTCTCCCCCAAAGCTGACTGTTTCTGTGAGTTTGACAATTGTTTGCTGGCTAGGATGGGATTGGGCGGCGAGTTTAGCATTAATCATTGGGAAATTCTCCTTGTTTGAAGTTATGAGGGTGAGGTTGAGAATGAAAAAGCCCGGAATCTCATCTTGAGAGTTCCGGGCGCGTTCTGAATCATCGACATGACGCTATCTACCCGGAACTTGCTCTGGGCCAAAAATAAAAACCGTAAAACCAACTACCGAAATAGATCATGACGATGAAATGCTCCTAAAAAACAAAAACCGCAGAGTTTGCTCTGCGGTTCACCTGGCGGTTTCCATTAGGAAACTGAATTCACCGCCGGTGAACCGCCTTATACCAAAAATAAAAGTAAGATTTGCTGTGGAACATTGTTAGGGTACGCAACTAGATAATTTTCATGTAAACCTTATATATAGTTCACCATAACAGACGCACTTGGTCGCGTCAATACCTCCACATCTGCCAAAAAAGGGTTAACTTGACATTACAACTATATTTGGGTCATGGGTGACTGGAGTTGATGAACTGTCAAAAATCTGACAATACACTATTCTCGTCAAATTCCGCACAGACCCAATCACCTTATTAATGCCACTAAGTATTATGATGCCAAGCTCCAAAATTTTAGCTACATCTTTCGATTATCACGGAGTTTATCCTTGCCCGGTTTGTCGTGTTGGTAAGATTACTCATATGCCATTAATGGAAGCTATGGCTTGTGACTTCTGCCAAGAGATTTTTACCGTTAATGTAGAACAACAGCAAATCAAAATGCCTTCCCGCCAACCTCCCCTAATTTGGCGTTGGAATGGTTTTAGCTGGACAGAAGCGCAGTTAGAAGGTGTGGAACTTGGTTGGGGCTATGGTTTAGCCGCCATTGCTTTTATACTTTTACCCACAACTTTGATTGGTATTGTCGCTTACAATTTTCCGCCAACTCCACATCAATTTATTACCTGGTTACCATATCTCTGGACTATATTAACTTTTTTGTTACATTTAGCAATTATTCTTTGGATTGTTATTGAAGTTTATCAAATTCCAGTTACAGCATATTTACGAGCGCTAAATCGCTGGAGAAGTGGACAGATGGAGAGATAGGGAGATAACTGTGTTAAGGGTGATCGCTGATTTTACTCTCCGGTGGCGATCGCCCTTTAACTTTTACTCATCCCTATCATTTAATAGTCAGCTTATAAAATAGGTTTTTACTGGTGCGATCGCACTCTGCGTTAACATACTCATGGCTAGCTCAAAATACTCACTGCCATGTAAAATTTGTTTGAGAGAAATTTTGGCTACCTAAGCCTAAGTTCAGTAGAGTACATCAAACCTTTAGCTTTTTTTAATAAAATTATGGTGCAAATTTCTTCATCCCATTCTGATGTTGAAGCTCAAGCTACTAAAGCTGCTGCTGGCTTTCATACAGATACAGTTGCATCAGAAACGGTATCGGATTTTGAGTTTCTCTTTACCAGAGCAATTGAATTTCGCCAAGAAACAATTTACTTCATCATTGTAGACCGTTTTCATGATGGAGATCCCAGCAATAATCCCGGCGCTCATCCTGAACTTTACGATCCCACTAAGCAAAAGTGGGGTAAATATTGGGGTGGGGATTTACAAGGAATTATTGACAAACTAGATTATCTCAAAAATCTTGGAGTTACAGCCATCTGGATTTCTCCTTTATTTGAACAAGTAGAAGCATTACAATTTGAGAATGCGGCGATGCATGGCTACTGGACAAAAGATTTTAAACGGATTAATCCCCGATTTTTAGCGCCCCATGAAGAAAATTCTTTATTTAAAAGTAGCACATTAGATAAATTAATTTCTGGCTTACATGAGCGCGGCATGAAGCTGATTTTAGATATTGTGTGTAATCACAGCAGCCCTGATGTTAACGGGGAAAAAGGTAAACTTTACGAAGATGGCGTGTTAATTGCCGATTATTACAATGATATCAATCATTGGTATCACCATAATCCCGAAATCACGGATTGGGAAGATGAATATCAATTACTCTATTATGAAATGGCAGGATTAGCGACTTTTAATGAAAGTAATCCTGATTACCGCAATTATATTAAAACCGCAATTAAGCAATGGTTAGATAAAGGAGTCGATGCTTTACGAGTTGATACAGTAAAGCACATGCCTATTTGGTTTTGGCAAGAATTTAATAGCGATATTCAAACTCATAAACCTTCTGTATTCATCTTTGGCGAATGGGGTTTTAGCAATCCCAAAAAAAGCAGTTCAATCAAATTTGCCAATGAATCGGGAATGTCAATTTTAGACTTTGGTTTGTGTGAGGGAATTCGCCAAGCTATAGCCCAAAATGCAGCGGGAGGATTTCATTTAATTCAAGATGTTTTCAATCTGGATTATCTTTACAATACGGCGACAGAATTGATTACCTTTATTGATAATCATGATATGCCGCGATTTCAAAGCTTAAATTCCGATCCGCAACTGCTGCGATTGGCGATGGCTTTGATTATCACTAGTCGGGGAATTCCTTGTATTTATTATGGGACAGAGCAATATCTCCATAATGATACTAATGGTGGCAATGATCCTTATAATCGTCCGATCATGGAGAAATGGGACACAGATTCCCAGCTTTATCAAGATATCCAATTATTATCGAAATTGCGGCGCTTAAATCCTGCGGTTTCCCTGGGAAGTCAGAAACAAAAATATATTACACCTGATGTCTATTGTTATCTCCGCAGTTATCGAGATTATCGCTGTTTTGTGGCGATCAATAAAGGAGATGCAATTACTATTAATGTGGAAAATACCGAATTAGAAGATGGAGAATATAACTGTATAGTAACACAGCGCCAAATCGAAGTTAAAAATGGCAAAATTTTAGGATTAAAGCTAGCACCCAAAGAAATAATTGTACTGAGTTATTTGGGTGAGCGAGTCAAAGGAACAACTATTGTGCGGGCACAGGTAAATGGGTTGAGGACTCAACCTGGTGATACAGTTGTGGTAATAGGTGATTGTCCAGAATTGGGCAATTGGGATATTAGCAAAGCTTACGCTTTAGAATATATCAATGAAAATACTTGGTTTGGGGAAATACCATTTAATGAAAGCGCGGGGAAAGCAATATCCTATAAATATGCTCTCTGGCGGCAAAATCAACCAGCCCTGCGGGAAAATCTCGTTAGCCGTCGCTGGATTTTAGCGGATAAAGGTACGGTGAAATGGCGGGATATTTGGGCGAGTTAAATAGGTACTAAATAGTTTGCCAGTACCTATTTAATAGGTACTGTACCTATTTCTTGCGCATTCAGTCCACTGTTTGGCTGGGGGCTCTGCTCCTTTAGCTTTGTCTACTACTGAAGCTACATCTTCTTCGGTCAAATCACCAAATACTTTAATGTTAACAAGTGATAGTCAAATTTTGCGTTGTTGTTTTAGCGACACCACCTGCTTGATTAAAAAGTGAGATTATACCAATTCAAATAATGTTTGCGACACATCAATATATTCTAGAGGGCACGGCACTGCCGTGCCCCTACCATCTGTCGCATTCTTTTTTCAAATTGGTATTACCTTGGGGCAAAAGTAGCAAGCGTGACACGAGCCGCCATGCGACTGCTGAAACCCATGTTCCAAGAGAGTTTCAGAAAAATTTTTTGACTTTTACCCTAAAATTGAGATTTTGACTAACTTGGTAAACATTAAAGGCTGTACCATTTAAACCCTACTGAATTTTACAGCCTGAAAACCTTATGGCTACGTTACCAAATGCAGTACCAAATAGCTTAAGCTTCAATTGGCACAGTCAAAACAAGCTTTTTTAGCGATTTTCGGGTCAGAGAGCAATTTTATTTCTGCAATCCTTTTGTAGCAAGGCTTTCAGAGTTTACGTGGCGGCTCATGTCACGCTCGCCACTTTTACCCCAACTTCTCCTGCTCCAACAAGTGAGGAGATAGAATCACGGTTGATTGAGCTATTAACTCCAGGGACATTTGCCAATCTCAAAGATGTTAAAGATAAAGAACGTAGCTTGCGCGATCGCGTACTGACTCTACCCGTGATGGCAGCAATAGTATTGAGTCTAGTGTATAGACAAGTACAGCATTTAACAGATGTGCTACGCTGCCTGGAAGTGGAAGGGTTGATGTGGGTTGAGGCAATGCAGGTGAGTCGGCAAGCACTATCTCAACGCCTAGAGACTTTACCAGCTCAGTTGTTTATCAAGCTGTTTGAACAAGTAATAGAGCGTCTGGCAGCCAAGAATAAGCAGATGGAAGTGCCACCAATGTGGACATCAGTAGCATCATCGTTCGCTGCTGTATGGATTGCGGATGCATCAACCCTAGAAGCAGTCAAAAAACATTTGGGACAACTGCAACAAAAAACAGGCTCAGTCTTGGGGGGGAAGATGCTAATGGTAGTTGAAGCATTTACTCATCGCCCAGTGGCAGCATTTTTTGATGCCGATGCCAAACGTAATGAAACAAAGTGGTGGTCAGAAATAACAGCGCGTTTACCCATCGGGGGAATACTGATCACAGATATGGGCTTCTATGGATTTGAGTGGTTTGATACCCTGACCGAGCAAGGAAAATATGTTTTAACTAGACAAAAAGCGAAAATACGCTATCGGCTAGTGCGTGTACTTTCAAATGGTTCTCACTACAAAGACGAAATTATTCAAATGGGACTTCACCATACTGATCCTTGTCGCTACCCGATGCGACAAGTGTCAGTACTCTGGGGCAAAACTTGGTACCATTACTTGACCAATGTTCTTGACCCGCAACAGCTTTCACCACAGTCGGTTTGTGAGTTGTATCGCCGTCGTTGGAAAATCGAAGATGCATTTTTACTGACAAAACGGTTGTTAGGTTTATCTTATCTCTGGGTTGGCGGCACTAATGGTGTGCAGATGCAAGTTTATGCTACTTGGATTTTCTATGCTGTTCTCAATGATTTGTGCGCTGATGTTGCGTAGACGCGAAGCGGCTTGCCTTTGGCATCGCTCTACAGCAGCCAATAGATCGAATTTCTGTGGAAATGGTGTTCCGCAGTTTGTATTTTTTCCATCGTGCGCGATCGCACAATTCACAACTACAACTGATTCCTTGGCTAGTAGAGCATCAACGTTCTATGGGCTTGGTTAAAGCTGTTCGTCAACGACACCGACGCAACGCCGCCAGGTCGCTTGACATCTGGGCTGAAGCTTTAACTTGACACCAATGCCATCGACCCCACCCCTAAATCTAAAAAAAGAGTTCTTGCAATCAAGTTTGATCGCTATTACTTCTCACCCTTTAAATTGCCATTTATGCAAGAAGTTCGGGGAATCCCCTAAGTTAAGCTACTTCCCCTAAGTTGCTTTACCTGATGCTCAGGAAGTTTCAGCTTTTGAATAACACTACTGGCTTGAGGGATTTTCCCCCAAATATCTTCAAGACTATCAGAACTTACGCCATCAGTACTCATAACCACTACTTAATTGCGTAACTTCTGAGGTTTTTGAGGAAATTTAGCAGTAAATGCGATCAACCTTTTAGATTTAGTCAAGTTCGCCGCATTTGCAACACTTTGATTTCAACAAATCACGAAGCTCAGTGCCCCCTGCTTCAGCAGCGTGGGTAATAGCAGCTTGCGTTAAGAGTCCGGCGGCTTGCCAGCTTGGTGCTGCTCGCGCTGAGCGTCTCTATGACCTTTGCCGACACGCCCTAAGTTTAACTTTAGACAAATTATAGTTGTTTAGCAATTTTGAGCTTGAGGTATTTAAACAATGAGTAATATTAATGGAACACCAAATGCCGATACCCTTGTAGGAACTACTATTACCGACTTTGATCGCAATCAAGGCGATAAAATCCAAATTTGGTCTACATCTAGAGGTGGTATTAGCATTACCTACGGGACTAATTCAACTTATATTTATCAAGATTTTGATTTAATTGGTTACATTGAAAATACTTCTGATTTTTCTTCGAGGGATTTTCTAGTTGTTTAAGATAAATCAACTAATCCAACATCTAACAAAGCGAGTGATTTAATAATCCCTCAATCGCTCCAGCTAAAGGTCAGTCAACATTTAAGTTCTTTAGTTTTATCGAACTCACGTTAATTTAAAGGCGCGATCGCCGCGCCTTTGTTTTGTACTCTTCATTCGCTGAATTCTGCTGTTAAAAGGCTCCAATTCTGCCAAAAATGACATAGATTGTTTTGGCAATTAACAATAAGTCATACAATGGATGCCAGTTATTTTGGTACTGTAAATCTAAGTCAACTATTTGTTCAAAATTTGTCACTTGAGAACGTCCGTTAACTTGCCATTCCCCGGTTAAACCGGGTTTAACATTTAAACGCCGCCAATGTTTTTCTGTATAGTGCATAACTTCATCGCCTGTAGGTGGACGGGTTCCCACTAAGCTCATATCATTGAGCAAAACATTCCAAAATTGGGGTAGTTCATCTAAGCTGGTGCGTCTTAAAAAGCGACCTACTTTAGTAATTCTAAAATCATTTTTGTTTTTAAATATTAGTCCATTGGCTTCATTATTAACTAAAGATTTTAATTGCTCGGCATCACTAACCATTGAGCGGAATTTATACAGACGAAATGGCCGTCCTTGTAGCCCATAGCGTTCTTGAGCGAAGAAAATTGGCCCAGGGCTATCAATTTTAATGGCGATCGCGATCGGCACAAACACGATCGCTAAAATCAATAGTCCCACCAAACTCCCAAAAATGTCTAACAGACGTTTAAATTTAGACTGCACTGAGGGATGAGGTGTAAATTCTAATTCCCAAGATGTAAATGAGATATTGGGAAAAATTCCTTGTAATTGTGTGTACTGCATTGTCTGTCCTCAATTAACAAAGGTATATTTACTTATTTTTCGCGAATTTTTAGGAAATTCACGGCTGTTAAGTAGAGAAAACTCAGTATATATGGGGATACAGTTCTTTCTCTTCTAATTCCAGGTTTTCTATGTACCTCATACCTCACCCTGATAAATGATATTGATATCTGCGTTTAGTCGGAACTAGCTATTTTACAAGCCTCAATCCGCGAAAACAGCGTCACGCACAATTCCCACCAAGCAGCAGTGGCGATCGCACTGTGCCATTCCCAAACACCTAAGACTTTGACATGCCAAACTTGTTCCAAAAAACCGACATAAGGTAGATGTCCCATAGGAGCATCGCCTGTCCAGATCAGATTGTCATAATCAATCCAAGAGTCTCTCAGGCGCCAACCAACCCGATTGGCAAAATCTATGCAGGTTTCAAAAGCAGCAACTTTGGCACTACCAATCATTAAAGCCAACATCGGATCGGTAGCCGAATTATGTTTAATATTCTCCCAGATATGGTGCTGGACGCTAAAACCGCAGCGCCCATGACTATAACTTACCCAAAGTTTGTCAATAGTATAAAGGTCTGTACAAGGAAAATTTTTGATGGTGTTGATATCCAGGTAAGGCTGTTGTTCTCTTCCCCCTACCTTCAGCATGAGAGTTGTAGTTTCCCTATCTGCTTCTAGCCATCTTTGGGCTTGGAGTAAATCCCGCAGATGAGTGTAATCTATGCCGGCTTCCGAACTCAAATCATCTGGCTGTTCATTGACACTCTCACCAGAATATAAAGTTTTGCCTAGTAAAACTTCAATGATCCCTTGAGATCCAGACAACCAAAAATATAATTGAATGTCTGTTTGTGCCAATTCCACTTGTAATTGTGTAATCCAAGCTGCGGCGGTGAATCCACTTGGCTGGATTCCTTGATTGAGGGTTTTTAATAGGGTAGTAGCAAATCTTTCACTTTCATGGGGTGGTACAGCAGCAGCAATTAAACACTGTCCTGTTTCTAATCCTAGTTGCAGTTCTTCTAGCCAATCGCCCAGTGATATGCCTACTCCCTGTTCTAGAGGACAATCTAAAATGATAATTTGTTGCGATCGGCATCGGCGTAGCTGTTTTTTCAACCATGAGCGATGAATTGTCATCTCATCAGACAGTACTAATATAGCTTCGCCTTGTTCTGTCTCTTGAATTTGCCCTCGCAAATATAACAATACTGTTGCAGCTGCTTCTGTTGTAGTAGAGGTAGTGGTTGATTCGGCTTCATATTCCGACAGTAAGCATTTTTGGATGGCTTTACGCACATCTGACTGGGAATTTTTACGGCCCACAGTCCAATAATTGACTTCAAAACTCCCAGCGCTACTGAGTATTTTACTCAAAGCTAGGGAAGTTTTACTCTTGGGGAGTCCTTCGACAATTAATGCTTGTCGCGGATGTAGTGAAGATGCGGTGGTTGTGGATTTGAGTCCCAAAATTACTTCTCCTACTCCTTCGACAATGCGCTTCGGGGTTTGTGAGGGATATTCGGGATGTATGGATTTGTCCCCACGTCCTTTTTTGAGTTGATTAATGACTCGTAACTGCTGATTAGCTTTATCTATATATGTGAGTGTTTGGTGATAGACATAGCGGTAAAGTCCATCGGCTTCGATCACACCTTGGGAGTCGGCGGCTTCTCCTTTTAGCCCACGGATGAGGTAGTATGTAAAGACTCCATGTCCTAATTGGGGAAATTCCCAAGATTGCTGGGAGCGATCGCAGGATAATAAAGCATAAAATCCTTTTCTGTTGGCGGCTCGTTGTCGCAGAACTTCCACTAACTCTGGTGTGGGGTTAAGTTGGGGATCTGGTTCGCCTCTAGCACCCCACAGCGTCATCCCCCCACTATGACAAGCATCTAGTACTAATAGTTGCTGCTGGGCTGAACAATTTTCTAACAGTTGCAAAACTTCCTGCAACTTTAAGCCTGTATCTATTAATTTTGATTTTTGAGTATCTTGCAGACACAGCACTACCTGCTGACTCAATGGATCTAGCATCCCATGCCCAGAAAAATAAAATAGAACGGTGTCAATGGGTTTAGTCGCCGCCGCAATTTGTCTGAGACTGGTACGAACATTTTCTAACTTTGGCTGCTGGGAGGCGAAATCGTGATAAATCATCACCTCTTTTTGGGGAAATGCTTGTGTAGCGGCGTTTAATGCTTCTCCTAATCCCTGACAGTCTAATGCTGAGTAATTCAAACTAGGTATTTGTTCATCCTCATATTGGTTCACGCCCACCAATAGCAGCCACAGTTTTGCTACACCCGTTTCTAGGGCTTTAGTTGAGCGGCTTGTACGAACTCCTACTGGACACATTAGGGGTTAGGGGTTAGAGATTTTCCGGTGATTGACTAGCTTGAAAATTGTATCTCATTAAATATACGTAGTTGCTGTGGAGTTAGTTCCCAGAATATTCCCAATTTGCCAAAATACTTGGGAGGAAGGCTGCAATCATTGGTGAAAAATTAGATCCCCGACTTCTTTGAGGATACAGCTGGCGAATCAGAGGTAAGACACCTCGCTGATCCCGAAATCCCGCCTTCACCATAGAATGGTGCGGCTAATCAAACAAAGCCCACCTTCGTGGGCTAAATTTTCTTAGCCCACGAAGGTGGGCTTTGTAGCGTTAGCCCCAGGCTTCAAGCCTGCGGGCGGTATGTCGCGTAAGCGAGAAAAGTATTTGTATGAGCATTGAGGGGTCAAACCTACCATTCGCCAGCAATATCCTTAAAGAAGTCGTGGATCTAGAAGGAGCGATTTTTCCCAAAATTATTAACCAACAGAAATAAGCTGAGCAATTCTCAGCTTACTAATTATGAAAAATGAATTTTCAACTACAATTTTGATGACTTGGGATATTTTTACGAATTTCTACCTAGTAAGGATTCAAATTCGGCTTTTAAAGCTGTGAAATCTGCCACTCTGGCTACTATTAAGTTGTCTCTACCGGCATCTGTTAACCGTCTTTTCCAATAGTTAATACTTTCTGAGTTATTTAACCAAAAATTAATTACAGTTTCTACGACTTGATCCATGTTCCAGCACCAATTTGCGGGAATTGTTTCGACAGATTCTAAGAACGCATCTAAGGTACAAATATGGTTTCCCAAGTATTCCACACCTTGATGCTGTGGTTGTTTTTGGTTCTGCTGTTGGTGATTAAAAAATTGTAAAACTGGAGAGACTCCTACAAAGTCAAAAGTATATTTCATTCCAGTCCTCCCGATGGTTAATCAATTATATGTAACTTTGATTTTAATAGCAATAATTATCTCTCAATTTTTCTCGATTGCCATCCCTAAAAAGTAGAATTTACGCTTATACCATAAGTATTAAACTTTGGCTGAAAATTAGCACTCTCAGCTAGACAGTGCTAATTTTGTGGCAATTAATTGTTGTATTATTAAAGAGTTTCCGGCATTAATTTATGGGTGCTGATTATTTTTAATAATTATTTAATTTTGGCGGTGACAGATTGGCATGGTGAAGTGGCGGCTTTAGTGGCTGCGTGTTTGTGGTCTGTCGCTTCGGTGATCTATGGTGTTTTAGGGCAACGTATTAGGCCGATGCAGCTGAACTTGATTAAAGGGATAATTGCGATCGCTCTACTACTACTAACAATTTTGATTAGTGGCGATTTTGTCCCCAAGCTTTCTTTTATGCCTGTATGCTTACTCTTTCTCAGCGGTGCTGTGGGGATTGGCTGGGGTGATACAGCTTTCTTGGCGGCGATCAATTACTTGGGAGCGCGACAGGTTTTACTTTTGGGAACCCTTTCGCCACCGATGACGGCGATCGCGGCGACAATCTTTCTCCAAGAACGCCTCAATGTCAGCGCTTGGTGCGGAATCCTGTTGACGATTTTGGGAGTCGCTTGGGTGGTAACAGAACGAGTTCCTGGTACAAGCGAGGTTGACTCAACGCACCTATGGCAAGGTATAGGCTTTGGTTTATTAGCCGCAATTACAAATACCGCCGGTTCTCTGTTTTCTCGGGCTGCATTTGCAACTGCGAGTATTGATTCTTTATGGGCGGCTTTATTACGATTAATTGCAGGGGTATTGACAATTTTGCTTTGGTTAGTAATATCACCTCGCCAGCAGCGGACAATTTCTGATCCCTACTGGAAATCTCGGCGAATTATTTTAGCAAGTTTTTTTGCAGCCTTTTGTGGTACTTACCTGGGAATTTGGTTACAACAAACAGCTATTAAATTCACATCTGTGGGAATTGCTTCCACACTGTTGCAGACTAGTCCTTTGTTTGTCATCCCCATCGCGATCGCAATGGGTGAAAAGGTGAGTTTGAGAGCGATCGCAGGTGTTGGGATTGCGATCGCTGGTATTGGATTATTGTTTTACTTTAAGTATTTGTGATGAAGTCTAAATAAATTGCTTTGTTTGAGAAACTCATGAATTCGTCTCTTAAGGCTGACAACACTGGGTTTACGTGCATTCTCCTAGTCAGCTTTTTGTTAATTCATAAACCCTCAGTATAAATACAGAAACTTTAAATCTAAAAAACTTCAGTTTTTCTTAAGGTGTGGTATATTTACTTTACGAGCAGATTCTGCAAGTAAAAATTGATCGCAAAGGATTGTTGATAACGCACCAAAATCTTTATCAGTCAGGAATCTACTAGAAATAGCCCCAGAACAATATCGTTACCGCAGTTCCTTGGTGTCGGTGAATTAAGTTATGCTGTCCGATAGAAATGGATTTTGACCGAAATTCATAGTACTCACTCAACACACTTAGACGCACAGAAGTTAGTCGTTAGTTATTACTAGGACTTACGTAAATGTCATAGATTTCTGGTTAAGGCTGTCAACTCCTTTGGGGAATTAAAAATTATCAAACCCCATGCATAAATGTAAGGGGTGGAAATAATGATGCGGTGTTTTTTGATATCTCCATTCATAAATTAAGGGGCTTAGTTTTGACTATGGACTAATCTCTGCTACGAGAGCACAATTGGTGCTGATACATTGCTGGCTAATTTCTCCAATCCTTGCTCAACAAGGGTTTGAATTTAGTCGAACAGTTTGTGCGTGCAGAATAAAAATTCAAGTACTTTACTTCAACTACAATATGACAGTAGCAATAGAGCGTCAGATTCAGAGCGAAAGTAATGCGATCGCAAAGGCTAAAAGTGAAGTCAGCTTGTCAACTTCCTTAGCTTTGCTCAAAAGACAATTAAAGTCAGATGGTTTTAGTAGCTTTGAAGATTTAGCTGAGGCGATTTATCAGCACAAGCAATTGCAGGTGGAAGCTGGTTTGTATTCCCAAGACAAGTTTACCCTTTTCGGCAGTGACAGTGAAGCACAGTTAGTATGTCCATCTACGGGAACCCTGCATCAGTGCATCATTTGGTGTATCAATCACTATACTGGCTTAAACAGAAATCAAAAGATTATCGATCAAGTCTGCGAAGCCGTGAAAAAATTTGGTACAGGAAGCGGAACTTCTGCTATATCCGGTGGGATGTCTTCGTTACATAAAGAAGCGGAAAGACGACTCGCATCTTTAGTTGGGAAAGAATCGGCTTTATTGTTCCCCACAGGATACACCACCAATTTAGGTGTCATCTCTGCTTTACCAGGAAACAATGATTTTTTACTTTTCGATCGGGAAGCCCATGCTTCGATTATTGATGGAGTTAAGCTTTCCGGCAAAAAGTTTGCTTCGTTCAAGCATAACTCAGTCGAAGACTTAGAGAAAAAACTCAAAAAATACAGGAACAACTACGAAAACCTCATTGTCATTGTTGAATCTGCCTATTCGATGAGTGGCGATTTGGCTCCCTTAGGCGAAATTGTCCAACTCAAGAAAAAATATAATTTTCATCTCTATGTAGATGAAGCCCACACATTTGGTTTTTACGGTCACCAAGGAGCGGGATTTTGTCATCAACTCGGCGTGACGGAAGAGGTAGATTTTATCATGTCTACCTTGTCCAAATCAACAGCTTCCATCGGCGGCTTTATCGCTTGCAAAAGTAAATATATACCCTTGCTGGAATGGAGTGCTAATTCTTACCTATTTCAAGCTTGTCTGACACCAGGAGATGCGGCCGCTATTTTAGCCTCACTTGATGAATTAGCTGCTAATCCCGAATTAATAGCACAACTGCATCAAAAAAATAGCTACATGCGGCAAAAACTCACGGGGATGGGTTTTGATTTAGGTCATAGTCAGAGTCCGATCGTGCCGATATTTATTCCCGATCCAGACATTTTACATGCATTTAATCGCGACTTATTCGCGGCAGGAATTTTTTCTATCGCGATTGTCTATCCCGGTGTTAAGCCTTCAGAAGGTCGGATTCGGTTTATCTTAAATGCTTCCCACACCTATGAAAATATTGATCGGACGTTGGATGTGTTGGAGAAACTCGGCCAGCAATACCGACTTATCTAGTCAAAAAAGGCTTCGACAGACAAAGGTCAAAGCCTGAAAAGGAAATCTATCGAACTATTCAAGTCCATTATCGCATCAACATTCAAGCCAATGACAATCACGCAAACTCTCAGCGTTCGTGATGCAATTGCAGCAGCGAACCAGAACTTTATGCAGACTTTTGCACAAGGTGATGCAGCAACTTTAGCTAGCTTGTACACCAAAGATGGTCAAATTTTACCAACTCATAGCGAGTTAATTGGCACAAAAAAGGGGATTGAGGAATTTTGGCAAAGCATTTTCCAGCTCAACATTACCCAAGCGACTCTGGAAACCATTGAGGTAGAAAGTCACGACAATACAGCAATTGAAGTGGGAAAATATTTATTGAGCGATCGCAATGGTCAAATGGTAGACAGAGGTAAGTACATCGTTGTCTGGAAACAAGAAGATGGACAGTGGCGATTGCATCGCGATATTTGGAACAGCAGTGTACCTGTTTAACTGATATCTCAGCGGTTAAGGGGAAAAAGGGGAAGAAAAACTTGCTTTAACCTTTTCCCCAAACCAAATTCCCTTGCATAGAAAAATCTTAGTTACAGCAGTTTCGGTAGTAATTTAACCACAGATCCTTTCGTAAGGGCACGGCACCCACAATCTTCTGCTACATACAATAATCTTACTGATGCCGTGCCCCTACCGCGTGGTCTATTTACCTGAAAATAGGTGTAAGTTTAGGCTAGGGCTTAGTCTGTGGGGAGACAAGGCGGATGAGCAGTATGAAAAAAAACCTCAGCTTGCGCGCTGAGGTGAGGGGGAGAAAACCAAATGACGATGAGAGATACCGATACCGAAATCAAAAATTTTCGCTAATACCTAAGGCAATAGCTGTTTTTTATCTATTTATTAACTTATGTAAATAAATTTAACAAAATTGTTACGACTTGTCAAGCCGTGTTGACAGCAAAAGGCTGATAACCTTAATAAGAGGCGCAAAAAACCAAAGCACATAACAAAATGTAAAGTTTTCCCCTCCCTTATCAACATGGCGGATGATGAAGCAAAGAGATCTAGCTTAAAGACTGAACTGCTGCAACGAATTGAAGCGCTAGGCTTGCAGCAAAGTATATTTCCATCACCAGATGAAACAATCGATAGCATTGTCCAGCGGTTGGAGAACGTAAATCCTACAGTTCGCCCACTCAGCGTCAATCATCTTTCGTCGCTGGTTGGTAGCTGGCAATTAATTTACGCTTCTCGCGGCACAGTAGTTACGCGAAAGCTAGTATCCCTAAGAGAAATTGGGGGAGGAATTAAAATTAAACGCGTGTGGCAAAAGTTAGTAGCCAGCAATCGGGAGCAAATTTCCGCCGCCAACTGTGCTGAGTTTGATCTCCCATTTCTGGGAGAATGGCGCTTGCAAGCTGACGGCGTATGGAGATGGGGTATAGATGAACAGGTTGCTAAGGTGACTTTTGGGGCGTTTTCCGTACAAGTAACAAAGCCCTTTGGATTCTCAAGCTGGAGTTTACCAGAGTTGAAAATTCCGGTGCTGGAATTTTTGAGAAATGAAGCGCTGTGGACAACCTCATACTTAGATTCCCAAATCAGGGTAGGACGAGGTGCAACAGGTAATCTGTTTGTATTTCGCCCTTTGTAGCGATGTCTGATGACAAGCCACGAAGCATCTACGTCTAACTAATATGAAAAATCAAATATGGGCGTTTGTGTTTTGTTAGTCAACCGCAGAAATAAAGAATGTCGAAATAGCAGCGTAACCTGCAAAAAAAATCAGGGCGGTAAGCATAGCCTGCTCCTTTTATTACTGTAATGATAGTGAATAATTGATGCTCATAATCATATGACCATTTTTAGGCGACAACATCTGCTAAACAGACTATATTCTTTAAAAAGTTTTTGTCCACAATGAACAAAATTAGCCAGTCAGAATTATACCTAGAGAATTACTGAAAATCCCGTGAAGTTACCTCAGATTTACTGCTGACTAAGTTAACCAAGAGGTACGATGGCGTTTCACCAATTGCAACTGTAGGATAGATATTTTTGGAGTGTAATTGGTTGGCAGATGAACATCGGCATAATTGAGCCTTACTGTGATGGATTTTTAGAAGTTGTACCGGAGGGTGAAGGTAGCGACTATTGGCATATTGCAGCCATACACATCAATGGTAAAGCCTTCTGTCCTAGTCCTAAGCTTTATCGTTCCGAAAAGATAGCTTTAGCAAAAGCAGCACAAATCTTTGATTGGATAGCAGAACATGAGCAAGAAATTAGTGATGGAGGTTGCTACTGTTCAAAGTTACAGCTAGTCCTGTGGTATCAACCGAAAGCGTCTTAGTGTACCACGAGAGATAGTACTATTGGGGTGCGATCGCCATTATTGTACAGATGTGCTAGTGCGATCGCCTAGATCGTTTATGACCACCAATTCTGAAAAATATTTTAGCAAACACAGGCTGATCATTCTCGTCGAGAAAAATACGATGTAGTCAAATCGGGAATTTGCACATTTGCGAGCGTAATATTTATTTAGTTAATTTGGGTATACAAGTGAAAAAAATCTGGCTGCTGAGTCTGACACTAGTTAGTTTCGGGATGCCACTATTATTTAAGTTGCATTCTTCTATATCAATAGTGCCAAATGTTGCACCTTCCCCACCAAAAACCATCAGCTACGAACAACGGACTTTACCGCAAAGCGTAGTTCATATTCTATCAATTCCCACTGATAGCCGATTTTTAATCACACCTGCGCTGTCAGAAAAAGTGGCTACTGTAGACGAATTTGCTAAGAAGCATCAAGTAAAAGCAATCTTCAATGCAGGCTTTTTTGACCCAGTTAATCAAAAATCTACATCCTATGTAGTGATTTCTGGTAGTGTAGTTGCTGATCCCAAAACTAACGAAAGACTTGTAAATAATCCCAACTTAAAACCTTACCTAAATAAAATTTTTAATCGCACAGAATTCCGTCGCTATCTATGTGGGGAAACTGTCACTTATGATATTACTCCCCACAATGAATCACCTTTAGCTGGGTGTCAGTTAGTCGATGCTGTAGGCGGTGGCCCCAATTTGTTACCAGAACTCACCTCAGAACAAGAAGCTTTTGTAGATAAAGTTAATGGACGAGATGCAATTGGTAGCAATCAACCTAGTTCAAGAACTGCTGTAGGCATTACTGATGATGGCAATATTCTTTTAGTCATGGTAGCTCAAAAGCCAAACGTTCGTCTCGCTAAATCTGGGATGTCTTTGCCAGAATTAGCAGCTTTTATGAAAACCCTTGGTGCAAAGAAAGCGATGAATCTAGATGGCGGGAGTTCGTCTTCACTTTATTACAATGGTAAGGCTGTTTACGGGAAGCTAAATCTTGTGAGGAAACCCATCAAGCGACAGGTGAAATCAGTTTTATTAGTACAGGAAAATTAGAAATTAGGGGAGAGGTGCGGAGGCGGCAACTCAGCCAATTTCCGTTAAAAGCGCAATTTTTGCCGTTATTTCCATATCTTCACATAATATTCAACATTATTACTGAGGTGTAAATAGCTACTTGTGAATGAAGCTAGAGGAAGTGAATTTATGGCGCATTTATGAAATTAAACCAAATATTGAAAGTAGCTGTAATTCCTTTTTTGGCTGTATTAAGCTGTGTGGTTATATCAACTATGGCACTAGCTGATTACTTCAATAGTGAGGGGTATGGAGGTGATTATCGTTATGAATTATGGTCTACCGATGATAACAGTAGTTACTACTTGAAAATTTGGCGACGTGAAGCCAGTCGAGACAGTGAATCTTACATCACGGATGGAAATTTCAACTCTAGTAGCGACGCTCTAACTCATTTTGATTGTACTTACGCTAGGAAAAAACTACCCGAATGTCGCTAATGATATAGCAATCCGATTTTATTTTTGAAAAAATCTAACACCCCGATCAATGTTGGGTTTCGTTCCTCAACCCAACCTACACCTAATAAATTGGATATTTGTCCATAGTATTAGCTTACATCGAAAGTACACGATTTAACTCTAGTAGGGATGCTCTAATTTATTTTGATTGCAATTACGCTGAGAAAAAATTACCCGAATGTTCCCAATGATATTACGCTAATACTAATTCTTGATGAAGATGCATATAATTAGCCTGCGTAGGCAGGCTTTGTTTGTTTAGCCCCACCCTTGGAGGGTGAGGGCGTTAATATGCAGCCTCACATAGAATTGGTATAACCATTACCGAATTTTAGATTTTTAATTTTTTTCTTGTTGACTGTTGACGGTTCACTGTTAACAGTCAACAACTTTAAGCGAAATAATTTATTTTTTGGAGTTCCCTTAGTCCTAAATCTAAAATCTAAAATTTTGTGACTCAGATTTTTATCAAAATTTTGGAGTCGCAAGCAATGGTATTGTAGAGGATGTACGCCTGGCGCATAAGAGGGTGATTATGCCAGATGTTCGCTTTGATAAATACTACCGTTACGAAGACCTGACCAGCATCTTACATAGTTATGCTGAGGAATTTCCTCACCTGGTACGCATAGAAAGTATTGGCAAGAGTTATGAAGGTCGTGACATCTGGCTTCTCACTGTTACGAATTTCGCCACCGGATCAGACAAAGAAAAACCAGCCCTCTGGGTAGATGGTAATATCCACGCTACGGAGTTAGCACCATCAATTGTCTGTTTATATCTGCTGCAAACATTAGTTACAGCCTACGGTACTCATCCCGCGATTACTCCTTGTTTAGACACCCGCGCCTTCTACATTTGTCCGCGTGTTAACCCTGATGGTGCGGAGTGGGCTTTGGCTGACAAACCGAAATTTATTCGTTCTGCTACCCGTCCCTATCCTGAAGGTAGGGAAAGTAACGATGGTTTAGTCATGGAAGATATCGATGGGGATGGGCGGATTTTACTCATGCGCATTCCTGATCCTAATGGCGCTTGGAAAATCTCCCTGACGGAACCGCGTTTATTGGTGCGTCGGGAACCAACAGAAACCGGTGGTAAATATTATCGACTGTTACCAGAAGGGCGGATCGAAAATTATGACGGAGTGCAGATTAAGATTCAGCCAACCCAAACAGGGTTAGATTTGAACCGCAACTTTCCGACTATGTGGCGACAAGAATTTCAACAGCCCGGTGCGGGGCCTTATCCCACATCAGAAACAGAAGTGCGATCGCTTGTCCAATTCATTACAACTCATCCCAACATCACCGGGGCTATAGCTTTCCATACTTTTGGCGGTGTAGTCATCCGTCCCTACAGCTACCACAGCGATGAGGAATTCCCGCTTTACGACCTCCGCACCTATCAATATATTGGGAAAAAAGCTACGGAAATTACAGAATATCCCGCTATTTCTGCTTTTCACGACTTCCGCTATGATCCCAAAGATTTTATCTCCGGGACTTTCGATGATTGGGCTTATGACGATCGCGGTGTCTTTGCTTGGACAGTCGAAGTTTGGAGTCCCCAAAGTCAAGCAGGTATTAAAGAATATAAACATGTCGAATGGTATCAAGAACACTCTTTAGAAGATGAACTGAAGTTGTTACGCTGGAATGATCAACAACTCTCAGGAAAGGCATATGTTGACTGGTATCCCTTCGACCATCCCCAACTTGGTCAGGTAGAATTAGGCGGTTGGGATAGCATCTATGCTTGGGTCAATCCACCCCCTGAGTTTTTAGAAAATGAAATAGCCCGCTTTCCTGATTGGTTAGTTTGGCATTTGTTAATCTCCCCGCGTTTGGAAATTTATCAAACCAGTGTCTACAACTTAGGTAACGATCTATATCGAGTGTGTTTAGTAGTTCATAATACAGGCTGGTTACCTACCTACGTTACCCAAAAAGCCTTGGAGAAAAAGCTGGTAAGAGGCTGTATCTGTGAAATAGAGTTGCCTAATGGTGTAACTTTAGAGACAGGTAACAAGCGTGAAGAGTTGGGACAATTAGAGGGACGCGCCTATCAACCTTCACATCCGACGCGGAGACAGAGTGACCCTACTGAAGACAGGGCAAAGGTAGAATGGGTTGTACGTGGGTCTGTGGGTAGCACTGTTAAACTATTAGCCCGTCATGAACGTGGGGGAGTTGTGCGTACTGAGGTGATATTAGGTTGAATATAGTGTTGACGGTTAACTGTTGACTGTTAGAGTTGTTAAGAAATGTTGAGCTACAGACATGAATAACGACGTTGTGATTTTCCTGATCAGTGCTGGTTTACTGGTGGTTTATTTGGTGTTCTCCGCATGGACAGAGATGGGGACAAAGCTACCACCGAAGAAATAGAAGGTAGGGCGATCGCATCCTCATCCAATTAGCAATCTAATCCGCTTCGGTTAAGGGGGGAAAGGGAAAAGGTGAAAGGTAGGAATTCACCCTTTACCCTTTACCCTTTCCCCAAACCACAAGGAAGATGAAAAGTGCTTATAACATTTTCAATAAATTGAGTTCAATAACCCTGTTTATGGTTTCGATGAGATTCATCTCAGTAGTGGAAATTGCGGTAAATTTGCAATATGTTGATCCACAGCTTCCTGATACTCAAGTTCAGCTTGATGTTGCAAAAATGGCAAACTATAAATATTTTTGATTAATCGATTTTGGATCTTTTGCAGCAGGATACTCATATTGTTTTTAGTATGTCAGCTATATCAGGATGGGTTATGCATTTTCAGTAGATTTATCTTGGTTTAACTTTATCCCTTGTTTTCAGCACTGTCATCTTGATTACAGGTTAATTGATCGAGCGTGATTGCGGTCGTTTTTACCTATCCTCAGGAGGATGCTAGTTTTTGATATTTGCTATTTCATCAGGATCAAGTGAGTAACAGGAATTTTTTTTTAGAGAGAATATCAATCCAACACTTAAGTGAAAAGGTAGATTATCTCGTCTAGTTGATTAATATCTATAACCTGACTAGTACAACAGAACCAAAAATCAAGATTTCAATTGGGAATTGTGATTGAGCGAATTTTGCAGCGTGGTACTAGAGATTAATTATGCTTTAAGCAGGGAAGTGCGATCGCTCATTTCTGGTCTTAGCTTGTTCATTCGCTCTCAGTCTCAACGAATTAGCGATGTTGTCAACTATCTAAAGAAGGAAAAAAATCTCGAAAAATTTAGCCTTTAGCTAGTTGTTGGATTCATGTAACATATTAAAAATATTAATTATGACAATCCTCGACTTTCTTGTATGTTAATAACTAGACACATGTAACTTAAATTTGATGTAATTGGGCTTGTTCAAAATGATCAGACGGCTAATGAATACCAAATTTCTCGGTCACAGCCCACCTGAGGGCAACTGAGAAATCCATGCATTTATATTAATTCTCTTGATTATTGAAAAATCTCGGATATCCTTGGTAGCTTTTTGATGCTGAGTGCGATCGGAGATTCCTGAAAAGCTCAAATATCATCCTTGAGATTTGCTTTCTGGGGCAAACATTTGAGCGGTTATAATGAAATTCAAGGAAGGGTGACTATATTGGTAAATTTTTAGACTTCAAACAGTTAACATTTCGCATTCGTAGTTTTATTCGAGAGGCAAATCTCATCCTCAGCACTTGACAAATATTTAATTAACTTGAATTCGGCAACCTTCAGCCCCCTTCCCTCTTCTAGGAGGAAAGAGAGGAGTAAGAAAAATTACAATTTTTACAGCTTTTTCTTCATAGGAGAGGCGTTTGGGGTGAGGTAAACATCATCTGCATCGAACTCACGTTTCATCAATGAATTGAGCAACGACTTTACTTATTTTGTGAGGAAATTTTCATGTTTAATTGGTTTCGCGGCTCATTTGTAAAGAGCAGTATGCTAGCTTTAGGAGTAATGTTTGCTACATTAAGTCCTATTGTAATTTCCAGCCCTGGATCAGCTCAAAATACTGTCTCATCGCCCGATAAAATAGCACAAGGGGCAACATCTAGCTTATCTGATGTTGATGCAAATTACTGGGCCAGTCCATTCATTACCGCCTTAGCCCAAAGAAACGTGATTGCAGGGTTTCCTGATGGTACTTTTAAGCCCGATCAGGCTGTGACTCGTGCGCAATTTGCGGCGATGATCCAAAAAGCTTTTAACCAGAACCCAGTTCGACAATTACCTTCTGGTGGATTTTCCGATGTTCCCGCTAACTATTGGGCGGCGGAAGCAATTCGGGTAGCTTACGAAACTGGATTTATGTCCGGCTATCCAGGGAACAGATTTTTACCCAATGAACAAATTCCCAAAGTACAGGCGATCGTCGCTTTAAGCAGTGGTTTAGCTTTGACTAGTAGCACTAGCGCAGCTAGTGTTTTGAGCACTTATTACACAGATGCTTCATCAGTCCCAGATTATGCTGTGAATAGTGTAGCAGCAGCAACACAAAGCAATATTGTTGTTAACTATCCAGAAGTTAGACAACTCAATCCCCAAAGGACTTTAACACGCGCCGAAGCCGCAGCACTTTTATATCAAGCTTTGGTAAAACAGGGACAGTTACAACCAATTGCTAGCAATCTTCCAGCTGCTGGTTATATTGTTGCAGCTAGTAGTGGTACTAATCAACCTGGCGGTACAGATATCGTTTCCTTGGCTGCATCTAGCAGTTCGTTTACAACCTTGACTTCTTTATTAAAAGCCGCAGGCTTAACAGATATCCTACAACAACCAGGGCCTTATACTGTCTTTGCTCCTACCGATCAAGCATTTGCGGCGTTACCAGCAGGTACTCTACAGCAATTACAGCTACCAGAAAATCGCGAAACATTGATTAAGCTGTTGAGATACCATGTAGTTTCTGGTCAATTAACTTCTAGCCAACTATCAACCGGGCAAATCAAGACCCTTGAGGATCAAAATGTAGACGTTAAGGTTGATACAGCTAATAATCAAATTGCAGTCAACAATGCCCAAGTTATCCAGGCGAATGTCCAAGCTAGCAATGGTGTGATCCATGCGATTAACCAAGTCCTAATTCCACCTAACCTGACTAGTCAGCAACCAGGTACAGGTACTCCCGATCAAGGCGGAAGTACTCCTGGCACAGTTACACCAGGTAGAACCACTCTTGGGGGCCCTAGCTATATCGGTGTTGGTGGTAACATTGGTTTAACTGGTAATAATTCTTTGAGTGTGGGTAATTTCTCGGTAATCAGCAAAATAGGTCTGACACGTAATATCTCAGTGCGTCCATCGGCAGTTTTTGGGGATGAGACACTGGTTCTGGTTCCCGTAACTTTAGATTTTGCCCGACAAGCAGATACCGTCACCGGACAGACTCGATTCCCGATCGCTCCTTTTATCGGTGCTGGTGTAGCTATTGATACGTCAAATGACACGGATATTGCTTTTATGGCAACTGGTGGTGTAGACATTCCGATAGCAAATCGCTTTACACTCACAGGTTCTGTGAATGCAGCCTTTTTTGATGAAACTAGCGTCGGTTTAATATTAGGGGTTGGTTATAACTTCTAATGGCGAGGGCGTAGGTGGGGCATAGCAATAAGGTGTCTGCGCCTTATCCCCATCTCTCAATTCATGAATACAGGCAAGGTAAAGTAAAATTGGCTACCTTGCCCTTTGCCTTTAGAGGTTGCCCAAATCTGCCCGCCTAGTTGTTGTGTTAATTGCCGACAAATCGCCAGCCCTAAACCGACTCCGCCCGCAGCTCGTCGCAGAAAGCCTTCTTCTTGGTGAAACCGCTCAAAAATGGTTTCTAACTGATTGGGTTCGATGCCACGTCCGCTATCTGCAATCTGAATTTGTAGCATCGACTGAGTTTGCTCCCGATTTGTGCGAATATTCACTTTCCTGACCTTCAGGGTAATAGTACCCGTTGGCGGTGTAAATTTACACGCATTATCCAACAGTTTGCTCAATAGTTGAAATAATGCTTCGCCATCAGCGATCGCCATTGGTAAATTGGGTGGCACATCCACGATAATCGTCGGTAAATCGCGAGGCTGGGAAGCCCCCTGGAGATGACTGACAGCCAGGGCGATCGCATCAGCTAGGTTAATTGGCTCCACTTGCCAGGTATTGAGATGACTTTCCAGGCGTGACAGCAGCAAGAAATCTTGAATCAGCCTGCGTAATCTCTCGGAATCAGCTAGTGCTGTTTCTACCATAGACTGTTGAAATTCCCAAGGCATATCGGGTTCTGCCTCTAGGCTTTCCAGGCAAACCTGAATTGTGGCTAGCGGTGTGCGTAATTCGTGCCCAACAATGGCAATCAGATTATTTTGGGTTTGTTTGATGGCGACTAGCTGCTGGTTGAGCTGCTGGAGGTTAACAAAAGCCTCTGCTTGGATCAACGCTAACCCGACTTGAGTGGCGATCGCTGCTAATAAATCGCGATCGCCTACCGACCAAAGGTGGGGACTGTCTCGGTGCAACTCCAGTACAGCCAAACATTGCTGCTGATAGCAAATCGGCACTAGCAGACAAGCCTGAATCTGAGCCTGCGCCAATTGTTTTTGCAGCGATGGGTGAGCTTGAATGCCAGAATCCTGAGTAATATCAGCGATCGCCACAATCTTTCCCCCTTTCAGCAGCGGCTGAAATTGGGGATGGGTCGCCAGATGCAAATTTTTGCGCCATAAACTAGACCCAATCAACTCTTGCGGTAGGCGATATATCAGACAGCGACATTCCGCAAACAACGGCGAAACTTCTCGCTTCGTCACCGACAAAATATCTTCCGGTTTGAGGGATTGGCGAATCGCCGCTGTAATCTTGTTGACTAAACGCTCTTGTCGCTCCTGTGCTACTATCCGGCGATAGGCTTTGACCTGTTTATACTGACCGGCTTGTAAATAGGTGACGAGGCGATCGATAAACAGTTGGGTATCCGGTTCTAAAGTAGATGCTTGGGATTGAACACTCTTGCGCAAAGCGGTTAGCTGATAATGTTGTTTTGCTTGTTTAATTTGGCTAGCTAGGTCAGGACGGTAGTGCCCAATCCGTCGCAGCAGCAATAGCGCTGCTTGGCGGCTGACGTCAGGGTCAAGCGTCCAGAAACCCCGAAATTGTCTGGCTGAATCCAGAGCGATCGCGTCTATGGGTGCAGCATACTCTCGACAAATCAGACAGGCGCTATACTGCTGTCCCACAATCACCAAATGCCATTCCTGAGCCAGTTCATCTGTTGGTTCTAGCCCAATCGTGGCGTAGGGTACAGCAGCTGAGGCAAAATCTGTTTCTGGAGCCGCTAAAATATACACCTGATCGGTGCATTCGGCAATTCGCCGATACCGTCCCGCTTCCTGACGGTAATACCTTTCCTGCTGGAAATTCGCAATCACCAGGGGTTGATCCGTCCCCGCTAAAACCAAGTCCTCCATCGCGTGGGAGATTGCGGTTAAGGCAGCCTTAAAATAAACTTGAGCTTTAATTTTGGGAAGTGATTGGAGTAAGTCCTGTAACAGAGAGTTAGAATTTTTCATTCCCCACACCTATTGAGGAAAACCGGTCACGATTTGCACAGGGGATACGGGAGTCTCGACCATGACCCCCTCCCGCCAGATGGCTTGGCTCAAATCCTTCAGACTAATATCGACTTGGGTTAAATCAATATCATGCAGAATGGTTCCTGACCAATTAACATTGATCACAATGGCATGAGCTAGCTGGGTGTGACTCAGATTTGCCCCTGCCAAATTTGCGCCTGTGAGGTTGGCATAGCTGAGATTTGCCCCTGCTAAATTTGCGCCTGTGAGGTTGGCATAGCTGAGATTTGCCCCTGCTAAATTTGCCTGACTCAAATCTGTAGACTGAAGCTTTGCTAACCTCAGATCTGCTTTACGCAAAACTGCTTGATGACAATCTGCTTGGCACAGATTTGCCCGAATCAGGTTCGCCTGCTCGCATCGGGTAGCAATTAACTTGGTCTGGCTGAGATCGGTTCGCCACAAAATTGCTTTGATTAACAAGGCTTCTGCTAAATTTGAACCTTTAAGGTTGACTTGAGCCAAGTTGCTATCACTCAAATCAGCTTGAGCCAAATTGATTCCGGACAGACAACATTCGCTCAGGTCGCTCAGTTGCATTTTTGTCTGACTAAAGTCGCGCTGACCCTGGCTATACCGTTGCAGTAACTCCCTAGTATCCATTAATTGGGGGTAAAACATCTTCTAAAACACAGATTTACTCAACGATTCGCACTGCATCAAAAATTTGTCGTTCCAGCAGTTCACCACGTCGCCAGCAATGGATGTAAAATTCTAGTTTTCATAGTTGTGTACTCCAAAGGAGGAATGAACAAATTGATTTAATTAAAATTTGTAAATTTATGTAAATAAATATAACAAAGGTTTGCAGCATTAGCAAATGTCTATCGAATTGTGAGCAGTTGAAGGTGGCTTCTGGCTAAATTGGTTCTCTTGGGGAGTAGGGGACTATTGACTATTAACTATGGACTATTGACTATGGACTATGGACTATTGACCAATGACAAATGACAAATGACAAATGACTCTTTTCAACTACATAGTTATCTTCGCCAAGCTGCACTAGTGTTGACAGCCAGCTTATTAATGCTATTGACAGCTTGTGGTACTATTGGGCTGCTACCAACTAGCCAGTTAGTGCAAAAAGCGATCGCACTGCAACTAGAACAAACTCAACAACAACTGAGTCAAAAACTGGATCTAGATTTCCAAGGCTTTGAGATTCAAAAGCTAGCAATTAGTGAGCAAAAACCCCTCACCATCGAGAATTTACCAGCTTTCCGGGTGCGGGGAAAGTATGACTTAACAATCAAATTACCCAAAAGACGCTTGACGCAACTGCAACAACCCTTTGAAGTTTATTTGCAAATTCAGCAAGAAGGTAAAAGTTGGCGACTGCTGTTACCCGAAAGGGTGGGAAAAAATACTGAACCAATTTGGCATAGCTATCTGATCCTCTAGGTAGATGTGCAACTAGAAAAACTATCACATAATTTCCGTATAATTGCCCAGGTATCGCCATTATCAAAGTAATAGTTTGATTGGGGGCAAGGAAAGATGTATATAAACTTTTTCATCAGTTCCATTGCCAGCATTGTCGTTGTGGTGCTGGTGTCTTTTGGTTTGCTGCAATGGTTGCACATACCCGCTGGTAGCTTTCTTGACTGGGTAATTGGTGGTGCAAGTTTTTGGTGGCTGTTGGTAATTGTTACCGTACCCTGGAATGTGCATTTTCAGGCTAAAGAAGTTTTAGCAGAAGCAGCGCAGTCGATAGAAAAAGGCATTCCTGTAGACGAGAAACAATTAAAGTATGTCAGGCTGTTGGCAAAGCGATCGCTCTGGGTAGCTTTAGCTTTACATTTATTTTCAGCTATTGGTCTTTATACCTTGGCGGCGACTGGTATTAGTACAGTAGGCTACATTAGTTCCGGTGCTGCGTTGTTATTAACTATTCTTCGTCCAGCCATCCGTGCTTATGAATATTTATATGCACGGTTAAGGATGATTCGCCAAGAATGGCAATATCCCCGTGAAGATATTATGGAACTGCGCGATCGCTTTTCTGTATTAGAACAAAAAGTGCAGCGCTTAGAAGAACAACTCGATGCAGAACAACCTTACTCAATTCCCGCAACTCAACAACGCTTTAGTGAAGAAACCCGCCGTGACTTAGCCAGAATCGCCGCCAACTTAGAAGAATTACGCGCGACAAATCAAACCGAACACTTAAGTCTATCTCGGGAAGCCAGAAATGCGATCGCCCAACTTTCTACCGATGGACAATTTCTCGATCATGTCCGCGAAATTATTCGATTTTTCAAGACAGCATAGTGGTAATTCGTAATTAGGGGTGAAACCCATAGGGGGATAGACACGCTAGCGCATCATCAACAGTTTGCGTAAAATTATGCTTCCACAAATACCGATAACACCAGCGCCAGCTTTTACACCGTATTCACTGGCGCTTTTATTGTGCTTTGCGTGTCAGTTGTCATTGGGCATTTGTCATATCATGTCCGAGTAATTTAGTTATGATTCCCACAATCTTTGCACCTTATTAGTAGCCTCATAATAGAGACTGTTAAACACGAGTAATTTAGTTATGATTCCCACAATCTTTGCACCCCACCCCTTAATCCCCTCCCCGCTTGCGGGGAGGGGAGACAAAGCGTCGCTTTGGCGGGGTGGGGTTCTTGCGATTTAGTAAGTAATCAACCGGACATGATATCAGTTATTCCCCTCATCCCCCTCATTCGACCAATTCCACAGAAAACACTTCCGCAAAGGACTGTGAGACATGAAAACGTACTTCTTCACAGGTAATTCCCGGAATCCATTCGGCTAAACTGGCTACAGGCTTATCAGCAATACCACAAGGAACAATCTGCCTAAAGCCTTTGAGATCGGGACAGACATTTAAAGCAAAGCCATGCATAGTAATCCAACGGCTAACTTTAATCCCAATGGCTGCAACTTTGCGTCCTTCTACCCAAACACCTGTAAATGAGGGTATGCGTTCACCTTGCAATCCATAAATTGCTAATACCCGAATTAATACTTCTTCTAGTTGGCGCAAGTACCAATGCAAATCTTTTTGATAGCGTTGCAGATTTAAAATTGGATACCCCACCAATTGACCGGGACAATGATAAGTAACTTCGCCACCGCGTTCGACTCTATATACATCAAAGTTACTTTTGTCAAGGTCAAATTTGAGAAATTCTAAAGTAGCTCCTTGTCCCAAGGTGTAGACGGGGGGATGTTCGAGCAGGATTAACACGTCATCCAGATTTGGATTGTTCAAGCGATCGCTCATCAGCGTTCTTTGCCATTCCAGAGCCTCTAAGTAAGGTAACAATCCTCGGTGATATAACAAACAACGATGCATAGACATTGGCTTATTACTACGGATGCCGCTAAAAATCAACTACTTGAGGGACAAAAAATATTGCAAGTCTCTGGGGGAGAGTCAACAAATGTCAAGCTATGCAAAGGATTTTAAAGGAACATCAACGGAACCAGCTAATAAAAGTACAAAGTGCTAGTTTGAATATATAACCTAACTGGTTCTAGGAGGAGTTCTCTGCAATAAGCATCACGCCACAACAACAAGAAGAAATGTACTGGCTGATGAAGTCTAAATAAATTGTTTGCATCAAAAACTGTAACATTCTCTATGCAAAGTCAGCGAACACCCCAGGAGAAAAAAGAACTACTCAATAGTCAGATAGAAATTGCTCCAACAGCAAAGGCAAGTCGGAGTGATGCTACTCAGACTCCTGAGCTTCAGGGTTTTCACTTAGGTAGTCAATTGATTGACAACTAGTTATATACCAACACAAACATAGAGAAAAATCACAAAGGAACGCGCAATAGCAAATTCAGATACACCAACAATGATGGTAGACGTATCGTTAGTACAGCAAAATACTTCAAATATTGTTTTGGCGGCAGTGATAGACCTTACCGCATTTCCGTTTCATACAAAACTAATTCACATCAAATAAATATTGAGCGGGAGAGTTTACATGAAGCTTGTCATCCACGGCAAAAATATAGAAATCACCGATGCGATTCGGGATTATGTGCATCAAAAGATAGAAAAGGCGGTTAATCATTTTCAAAACATCACAAACGAAGTGGATGTGCACCTTAGCGTAGCTCGCAATCCCCGAATTGCTTCTAATAGACAAGCGGCTGAAGTCACTATATATGCCAATGGTAGCGTCATCCGTGCCGAGGAAAGCAGCGAAAATTTATATGCCAGCATTGACTTGGTAGCAGATAAAATTGCCCGTCAATTGCGCAAATACAAAGAAAGACGACAAGATAAGAAGACTCAAACTCAACCAACTAACGAGGTAGTAGTACCAGAACCAGTAGTTGCAGATTTAATAGGCGATCGCACTCCCGAACTACCCAGTGAAGTCGTTCGCACTAAATATTTCTCCATGCCACCTATGACTGTTACAGAAGCTTTAGAACAGCTGCAACTGGTAGGTCATGATTTTTATATGTTCCTAAATTCGGAAACCGGTGAAATTAACGTAATTTATGAACGTAACCACGGCGGTTATGGAGTACTTCAACCCCGCCATAATAATGGCCACACCAACGGTCATAGTAAGAATGGCAAGACAGCCAATGCTAATTTTGCCACTACAGAAAAACCGTCTTTGAGCAAATGAGGGCTAGGGGCTAGGGCGTGTTTTCAAAGTCTTAGATCCCCCCTACCCCCCTTAAAAAGGGGGGCGAAAAGACTCTCAAAGTCCCCCTTTTTAAGGGCGTGCCTCAAAGTTGGCTTCGGTTAGATAAGCACTAGCGACGAAAAGACTCTCAAAGTCCCCCTTTTTAAGGGGGATTTAGGGGGATCGAGAAATTTAGAAGGCTAAACGAGTAGTTTGAAAACACGCCCTAGGGGATGAGGGGGATGAGGGGGATGAGGGAGACAAGGGAGATAAATAAGAAATGCCCCATGCCCAATGCCCAATGCCCCATGCCCTATTTAGCTGCGAGTTGTTGCAATGTTTTCAACGCTTCTTCAACGTGCCCTTGAAAATTAAACATTGAATCAAAGACATATTGCACAACTCCCTGTTGATCGATAACGTAAGTCACCCGTCCAGGGAACAAACCAAAGGCAGCGGTTGCACCGTATAGTTTCCGTACTTGGTCGCCTTTGTCACTTAAGAGCGTAAATTGTAGATTGTACTTCGCAGCAAATTTTTGATGGGACTCGCTAGAGTCACCACTGACACCAATCACTTCAGCGCCGGCGTTTTTAAACACTTCATACTGATCGCGAAAAGCGCAAGATTCAGCAGTACATCCTGGTGTATCGTCTTTGGGATAAAAATACAGAACTACAGCATTTTTGCCCCGAAAGTCTCTCAAGCTTACCGTTGAGTCGTTTTGGGCAGGTAAGCTGAAGTCAGGTGCAGTATCTCCTACTTTAACTGGCATGGGTATTAAAAAATTCCAAATTGATAATTGCACAAACAACTATTTTAATTGATTGCACGAGTTTCAATCCCTAATAGGGATTAATTGTAATTGCAATCTCAGTCGCCGCAGGGCTACCCCGGCTTTTCTATTGTGGCGTTTCAATCCCTAATAGGGATTAATTGTAAGTAGGTCAACATAATTAAATGTAAGATGTCATTGCGAGGAGGAACGACGAAGCAATCCCAGTCTTTGCGATTCTTTTAGCCATTTTATAAAGGCTTAATCCAAACGAGGAGGAACGACGAAGCAATCCCAGTCTTTGCGATTGCTTCGTTCCTCGCAATGACAAAACATATTATATTTATTTAGGTTGATCTACTTAATTGTAATTGCAATTTTTTGTTTAGTAGGAGATATGTGAAAGCTATATTTGGTTTCAATCCCTAATAGGGATTAATTGTAATTGCAATGGTGTGCCATAATCATTTTGTAAATACAGAAACGAGGTTTCAATCCCTAATAGGGATTAATTGTAATTGCAATGGCGAACTGCTCAAATGAGTATCAAGATAGACGAAGTTTCAATCCCTAATAGGGATTAATTGTAATTGCAATTCAAAAGCGATCGCCAGCGATGTTAGTACAATTGTTTCAATCCCTAATAGGGATTAATTGTAATTGCAATCGGATTTTTGTGTCGAAGGGTTTTGTTGTTTTCGGGTTTCAATCCCTAATAGGGATTAATTGTAATTGCAATAAAATATGAAAGCAGTACCGCCACACAAAGCCGAGTTTCAATCCCTAATAGGGATTAATTGTAATTGCAATTACCCATTGCAGATGCTTTGGCGTTTATTTCCTTGTTTCAATCCCTAATAGGGATTAATTGTAATTGCAATCTACGTTGACGGATGCATTCTCTACAATCCGTTCGTTTCAATCCCTAATAGGGATTAATTGTAATTGCAATTTGTTGTTCAAATCCTGCAATGAACAGTACTCAGAGGTTTCAATCCCTAATAGGGATTAATTGTAATTGCAATTATCTAGATTTCCTCTGTAAGGTCATGGGCAAAGTTTCAATCCCTAATAGGGATTAATTGTAATTGCAATGGATAGTATATTTGTAGAGCTTCTAGAAAAATGGGTTTCAATCCCTAATAGGGATTAATTGTAATTGCAATAATTGGCTTCCGGTTGCACACATGTCTAGTTCTAAGTATGTTTCAATCCCTAATAGGGATTAATTGTAATTGCAATCGTAGGATTTGTCATATTAGCCTTTGCTTTTTGGTTTCAATCCCTAATAGGGATTAATTGTAATTGCAATTCACCCCTTCCAATGGCGATTTACCAGTATCGGTTTCAATCCCTAATAGGGATTAATTGTAATTGCAATGTGAATCTGTCGAGTTGGAGTCTACCGGATTCAGTTTCAATCCCTAATAGGGATTAATTGTAATTGCAATTGTTGATGCGTTAAGCCTAGCAATACCTGATAGATGTTTCAATCCCTAATAGGGATTAATTGTAATTGCAATGCGTCTATGAGTTCACCTTTAGGTTTAGTTACCTGGTTTCAATCCCTAATAGGGATTAATTGTAATTGCAATATAAACGATTGAATGCTGATAAACTCAAATATGCTGGTTTCAATCCCTAATAGGGATTAATTGTAATTGCAATATATCCAAGTCATTAATGATGCTGATGAAAAGTTTAGTTTCAATCCCTAATAGGGATTAATTGTAATTGCAATGTGGTTTCTTTTTATGAGGAAATGGGAATAATAAGCAAGTTTCAATCCCTAATAGGGATTAATTGTAATTGCAATTTTTTACAAGAGCAGGAAGTAAAAGTGTTTGTAAAACGTTTCAATCCCTAATAGGGATTAATTGTAATTGCAATCGCCCGGAGTTGGAAGCATTGATATATTTGGTTTTCAAGGTACAGTTGCGTCAACCTGAAATCAAAGTAGCTTTTGGGGCATTGGTTTGTCAAGGGTGTCATGGCGAAAATCCTTCAAAAGCTTGTACAACAAGGGTTAGGGAATTTGCTTCAACCTCAAAATAGGTAAAAATGGTTCAAAACCAAAAGGGGTAAGCTTTTGAGGCGCAAAATTTTGCTGTTGCTGTCAAACACCTACTGATTGACGCAAAACTCCAGCCAAGAACAGTACTTACTAGCCAAGGTTCGTTTGCTTAATCCTTTACGATATTTTAACTTGTATGTTGGTCTAGAAACTTTCCTTGCTCGTCTGCAACAGCAGGAGTAATGTGTAGATCTTCAAAAGACAAATTTCCTGCTATGCGCCTGACTTCACTTGATGTTTTTCGTGGTATTACCATTGCTCTGATGATTCTCGTCAACATGGCGGGAGTAGCAGATGATGTCTATCCTCCCTTGGCTCATGCTGATTGGCACGGCTGCACGCCTACTGATTTGGTATTTCCCTTTTTTCTGTTTATTATCGGTGTGGCGATGACATTTTCGCTGTCAAAGTACACTGAAGGTGAAAAACCCCAATCGGCTGTTTACTGGCGGATTTTGCGCCGCGCTGCGATTCTCTTTGCTTTGGGTTTGCTACTCAACGGTTTTTGGAATCAGGGGATTTGGACTTTCGATTTGAGCAGTATTCGGCTGATGGGAGTACTACAAAGAATCAGTCTCGCTTATCTATTTGCTTCCTTAACAGTCCTCAAGTTACCGCGTAAAGGTCAATGGATATTGGCGGCTGTACTACTCATCGGCTATTGGTTGGCGATGATGTATGTACCTGTACCTGGTTATGGTTCGGGAGTTTTGACGCGGTCAGGAAATTTTGGCGCTTATGTTGATAGATTAATTATACCGAAAGTTCATCTGTATAAAGGTGATGGGTTCAATTTCCTGGGCGACCCTGAAGGACTTTTCAGTACTATTCCGGCTATTGTCAGCGTATTAGCTGGCTATTTTTCTGGGCAATGGATACGCTCGCAGCCTGTACAATCACGTACGAGTATTGGTTTGGCGTTATTTGGCGTTGGCTGCTTAATTGTTGGTTGGGCGTGGGGGTGGACATTTCCAATTAACAAAAAAATCTGGACGAGTTCCTATGTTGTGTTTACCAGTGGTTGGGCGTTGCTGTTGCTAGCTGCTTGTTACGAACTTATCGAAGTGCGGCGGATAAAGCGCTGGAGTAAACCATTTGAAATTATGGGCTTAAATGCGATCGCTCTTTTCGTGGCGTCGGTTTTATTGATTAAAATCTTAGTTAAAACCAACATCGGTACTGGTGAAAAAGCCCCCAGCACCTACAATTGGATTTACCAGAATGTTTTTGCTTCTTGGGCTGGAACCTTCAACGGTTCATTTTTATTTGCGCTTGTTACCGTCCTTTTATGGTTGCTCGTTGCAATAATTATGTATCGCCAACGCTGGTTTCTCAAAGTTTAGGAGTAATTTTTGCCTTGTCTACTTACTCTTCTTCCACATTAAAATCTACCTTATCGTAAATATCCGCCAGAGTAATTTGAAAAGAAACAGAAGCCAGGGATAAAATTACATCGCCATCTTCATATTCCGAAAATATCCATTTATTATTTTCGGTTTTAAAGTATTGTTCAACATGCATCTTATATTGGTCAATTAGAACATACTCTTGAAAGCTAGGAATTGTCCGATAAGCTGCAAACTTTTCATCTCTGTCATAACTTTTGGTGGATTTTGATAACACCTCAGCAATAAATACTGGATTTATCAACGTATCTCTTCTTCCTTCCTTATACTCCAAAGGAGTTTTGACGATCATCACATCAGGGTAAGTGTGAATTTGCCTGTTAGGAATCCATAGACGCTGGTCGGTATAATACACTTCATAAGGCTGACGCTTGAGAGCAAAAAGAATTGCAGCGTACAAGTTACCAGCAAGTTTGTTGTGATTTGGTGTTCCACCTGTCATAGGGATAATTTGCCCATCAATATATTCATGGCGTTCCTCAGAATTAACCTCTAATTCAAGGTATTCTTCAGGTGAATAATATCGTTGTGTCTGTGCAATAGTCATTGGATTTCACCTAACCTAATACTTCCACTTCTTCGGCAGCATTAATTTGGTCAAGAATTCCCCAAATTTCTTGTAACATTGTATCTAAGCCAATGCGGGTGACTGCTGAAATTAAGAAAACCTTAGCGAAGGAACGATGATTTAATTCAGTAGCTAATGCCTCTAAATCTACCGTTTCCCGGTCAACTGCATCAATTTTATTCAGTGCTAAAATTTGCGGACGTTCTGCTAAACCTCTTCCGTAGGCTTGTAATTCTTGCTGAATTGTCATGAAGTCACCCACCACATCTTCACTTGTAGCATCAACTAAGTGTAGCAGCACCCTTGTGCGTTCAATGTGGCGTAAAAAATCGTGTCCTAAACCCGCCCCATGAGAAGCCCCTTCAATCAATCCGGGAATATCAGCAAAAACTGTACCATCCCCACTAGGTTTACGAACTACACCTAAATTTGGTATTAGGGTAGTAAAAGGATAGTCAGCGATTTTCGGGCGTGCGGCGGAGAGTGATGAAATTAAGGTAGATTTACCAGCATTTGGTAAGCCAATAATTCCCACCTCAGCCAAAAGTTTCAATTCCAAGCGCAGCACTTTCATTTCTCCTGGTAGTCCAGGGAGGGCGTATTCTGGGGCGCGGTTACGGTTACTCAAGAAATGCTGATTTCCCAATCCACCTTTACCGCCTTCAGCCACCCGAAAACGTTGTCCAGGTGCGGTTAAATCTTCTAGTAAAGCGCCTGTTGAGGCATCATAAATAGCAGTACCACAAGGAACTTCGACAATTAAATCTTTGCCATTTGCGCCAGTACAATTATTTGGGCCGCCACGTTCGCCGTTTTCTGCTTTAAACAGGTGGTTATAGCGGAAATCTAGCAAAGTTTGCAGGTTTTCCACAGCCACAAAAATTATTGAACCACCTCTTCCGCCATTACCACCAGAAGGGCCACCAGCGGGGACATATTTCTCACGGCGAAAGGCGACAATTCCATCGCCGCCTTTACCAGCTTCTACTTCAATTACTGCTTGATCGATAAATTGCATAGTTAGTCAATAGTCATTTGTCATTGGTCAATAGTCAATGGTCAATGGTCAGTTGTCAGTTGTCAGTTGTCCTTGATGATTTTTGTGCATCATCCGCAGGGTAACGCAATCAACGTCGCTCATGCTGCGCTCACACCAGTGCTAGACCAAGGAGAATTAATGACCAATGACTAATGACCAATGACTAATGACTATTAACTAAATATATGGTGAAATATCCTCTCCACAGTCATCTGCCAAATAGGAGAGGGCGCGAAAACGTAAACCTACCATTTGTTCATACAGGGGGTTAATTTTACATAATGGCGGAATATGCACGATTTTGCGTCCAAATAGCTTGACATCCCGTTCAAAGGGACATTGGGACGGAATCATTTTACATAAAAAGCGAGCAACTCTAGGGTCTTGAATATCAAGTCTATCTAACCAATCGCGTACGGGGTTGAGTGCATCATGGGGCGGGACATGGGGCCCAATTGTGATGGAAGGTTGGGCGGATGCGTCTTTTTGGAGGAAACCTTCTATCGCCGGATCTAGATGTTCTGTGTGTTCTAGGGTGTGGCGCAGGGCTTCAATTAAGTCCTTTGGTTCTCCTAGGGCTTGGCACAACTGTTGCAAAACTTGGTCTTCACTGGGAGAATATATTCCATCGGCGATCGCGACCATGACTGCTGTGCGTAAGAAATTTTCCGCTGCTGATGTCCCTTTACCCAAAATTGCGGCTAATTCCTCTGGTGTGATCACTTCCAGCGAATCAAAGTTAATGCTGGGAGCTAATTCGTTTTCGGTGATACTAGCAATCAATTGCTGTTCATGAGGGTCAAAGTCACCATCTGCTAAAGCAATAGTGAGCAATCCACGCAACCAAGCGGCTACTTGTTCACTACTGTAGGGGGATTGAACGACACTTTTCATAAACTCATACCTCAAGCTGTCCTCAGTCCATACAGTACATAGTAAGCTACCTTCAAGGAAACTAAACTGCTACATATTTAACTTTAGCGGCTGTGATAATTGGTTTTTTCAGCCCTAGAGAGAAAATAAATGTATGAACAGGGAAAAAGAATTTTTAAAATTTCCGAGCTTATTAAAAAAAGATTGAGAATATTTCTACTTAAACTCTCTAGAGTTAAGTTAGTTTTTGTAGGTTTATAGTCTCAAAAAGCAGATTAGATCTGACTCTAACCTCAATTTACTGTGGTTATTGCAGAAAATATTACATCTTTGATACAATCATTGTTGCAAATCTCTCTCAGATGGCTGGCATAAACAGCAATTTTCTGCAACTCTGTACAAAACTACCTCAAGTAGCATCCGGAAATTCATATATTTGGGATGGCTTCAAGATGTGATCTGAAATATTTCCTGTTTTATTACTAAGCATCAGATTGCGATTAACTTCAAATATCTTAGGTAGGAATATAATGATGTTTTTTTTCGGTATTGAACATGAAGTTGCTTTCCTGAATCAAGCAGGAAAGTTTGCTGATTTTGAAAATACAAAGTTTGCTGATTTTAGCCAAATTGTCGAAAGGTTACCGACATACCCCAATGATTATGGACAATTACGGGTTGGGGATGCTGGAATTAAAACAAAAAGATGGTATATTGAGGGGTTTGAAAGATTTGCTGACTCTGATAAGGTAATTGACTGCTTACCTAAAGGTATCGAAATTAGAACTACTATACACTCTGATATTCAAGGTGCAATTAATGAATTATCAGCAAGTTTTCTCTTACTACGCGATGTCGCTGCTGATTATGGTTTCTTACCTGTATTGACTAGTTTTAATCCCTACAAAATTGTTTTTGAACCGCAACCACCATTAAATGATTATGAGAAAAAATATCTCCAAGCTTATCCTGATGAACATACTGCTAATATTTACATGGTGACATACGGCCCAGATTTAAATATTTCCGTAGCAGATTTGTCGGGAGAAAAGCTAATTGATATTGGTAAAAAGTTGACTTATTACAGCCCCTATATAGTTCCTTTTAGTTATAGTGCGCCTTTTTATGATGGCGGTTTGTGGTCAGGACTTTCGGTGAGAACTTTTGTCAGAACTGGGAAAAGGTCAGCAACGTTGGTTTTTGTTGAAACAGCAGAACAAATTATTTCGAGTGTTCCTTCTTTGACAAAAGTTGCACGCATCCCAGCCGAAGTGGGTCGCATTGAATTTAAGGCTTTTGATAGCTGTGATGACTTTTCACTTTATGCAGCTTTGTTAGCTTTGTTAAAAGGCTTAGTTTTAGATGAATCTTTGTTAGGTAGAGCGACTATTCCCGATGCAGGTTTACACCAAGTTTCCGCCAAAGCAGGATTTGATAATGAAGAGATATTTTTGGCTGCAACTCAGGTGTTACAAGCGGCAGAATTTGCTCTAAAAGATGACCCCGATCGAGATTTATTAATGCCTCTGAAAGTTAAATTGAATAAACGAGAAACACCATCTCAACAACTAATCCAAGATTATCAGCAATTAGGTTCTATAGAAGCAGTATTGAAGAATACTTACTCTCAATTTAGAGTTTGAGTCTCAAATATCAGACCAAATCTTGATAAAATTTTGCTGCTACATAGCTAAGCTGCGATGCATCTAATTTGTATATAAGACGCGCGCAAGAAGCCCGCACTACAATTATTTTGCGTTTTTGACTTATATAATTTAGCTGCACATCAGCTTAGTAGAGACTTTTGATGAAACGTCTCTACTAGAAGATTTGCTGTATTTTACTTCCGAAAGTATATAATTACAAACTCGTTAATACCTGAGCTAGTTCTTGAGATAAATCAGTTTGATTATTTTGGCATCTAGTAAATAAAACTCCAGCCAAAAAGTAATATTCACCAGAATAAAATGCCATTTTGTGTTTCCGCAATTCTTCAATGTGCTGTTTAACTTTTGGCTCGGAGCTATAATGACCAAATTTGAGCGGGAGAACGACAAAATTGTTCACTGTATATCCATAATCTTTTGCCTGTTCTATGGTACTATTAGGGTTAGAATAACTAGAAATTAAAACTAGCACGTTTTCATAACCCAAAGACAACAGATTATTGGTGACTGTAGCGCCATCTATGCCACCAAATAATAATGGCATATAAATATCTGGATCTGGTGCAGGGAGATAGGGCGGATTAGCGACGAGATATTTAGCTTCAGGTTTATCAGATTTAAAGAGACAGGAATTATTGATGATATATTTGTCGGTGAGGTTATATTCATCAATGGTTAAATTTGCAGCTTTCCAAGCAGAGGTATTTAATTCAAATCCCTGGATGACTCCCTCAAATTTATTTCTCAGTAAGGAGTTGATGACTGGGCTACCATCGCCGGAACCAAATTCAACAATTGACTCAGGATTTTGGCAATTTCTCAAAACTAAGTTTTCTAAACAATTTGAGTAGAAATTAGATTCTTCTGGGCAGAAAAATATTTCTTTCATGTGACCTCAATTTAAATTTAATGTAGAATCAATTAGATTTAGGCAGCAAGAACCGCTTCTTTAGCGATCGCATCATCACTAAAGAAAGCCTTGTCTGTTGAAGATTGGGAATCCTACTAGCTATTTTTCTTGTTCGCGTATTGAACGAACTACAGCTTGCGCAGCGCGATCGCCCATGAGTTTTTCTTGGTCATACCCCAGTACCAATTCCCACGCCTCATTGGGGTACTGTTCGGCTAAAGCTAAAGCCACATCATCCAACATCCAACGACCGTGGCGTTCGTCTTCTTTGATGTGCAATTCCCAATAACCCATCGCCGCCGCTGACAGTCCCAGTCGTTGCGCTGCTGTGAGATAATTTCTGTATGCTGCGGGGCCAGCTACTTCAAAATAGGTTAATGCACCACTGTAACGGAGAAAATAGCGTTTACGCTCTGTGGTTAAGAAGTTATGGTTATCACAAGCTAAAACTTCCCAAGGTACTAAATCAAAATATGCTTCTGGTTGGGTATTCATCCCAAACTCAGCTAGCATTTGGGCAAAAAATGTTGAATGCTTGCGAGATAAGCGACCGTTGCCGTATTCTTCTAAAAATACTCGGACTAGGGTACACTGCACTTCATTCGCCGCACCGCCTAAAATAGAGGTCATCCGACTACCTTCTACTAAGCCATCAAAGGAACCAATGGCTAGTAAGTGACGGTAACCTGCTTCACTCATTTCTTCACGAATGTAGCGACTATCCGGTGATAAAGGCGGATCGACATCGACAGTGGCGCGTTCAATCAGTGCTTGTTTCACATCTAATTGTTGCAATGCTGAGACATCGATTTGTGATAGTTCCCACTCTTGCCAAGCCGCTTCAATTTTGTTACGACATGATAACAAATAAAGCGATCGCTCATTTTCATAGTGCCGCAAATCGTCATACCAAAAAAACTTTAGCCGATTAATTCGGTACAGTATTCTTTGCAGAAATCGATGAGCCTGTTTATCACCACAGCCGTTTCCATAAGCAGCAATTATTGCTGTTGATAAGGTCTGTTCAAAGTCCCAGACTTTGCTAGCGTCTTCTTCCAGTTGATTATCTAAATTTTCTGTAGCTAGCAGCTCTATAAATTGCTGTTCAGCATTCTTATACTTGGTAGCTGTTTTTTGGGCTATTTGTGTAGTATTCCCTGTACCTTTCAGGTTGGGGAACATAACCAGATTGTTTTGCATGGAATATTAGGTAGCCTTGCCAAGATGTGAAAAAAAATTTCATCTCATATACTTAAATTTCCACATTTGTAGCTTTGTTTACCTCTTTCTCTGGTTATAAAGAAAAATTAAGCCTTGCGGGGCATATCATTATCGAAAAGTTGATAAATATGTCAAAAGATTGAGAAATAAACTGCATAATCTATTTTGTAACTATTCCTTTAATTGAGTGAGTACTTTATTCAAGTTCGATAAAGAATTGTATTAGTTTGAGAACTGCTACCTTTGTGTGCCCGTATACTGAAGGTATTCCTCAATTAGCGTGCAGATTGCACATATGGAGGCTCCAAAATGGTTCATACATACGAGGTTTTGGTAGATATTAAGGAATTTGCCGATAAAACGGATAATACTTATCAACGCGGAACGACAAGATACGAAATTGATGCTCCTTCAAAAGAAAAAGCTGATGGTATGGCATTCCAGAAAGCTAAAAACGAGCATCCACATGGCACTGAATATGATGTTAGGGTAACAAGGCTGCTCAAATAAAGCCATTGTGCATAAGTTGTAAATTCACTAATTAATATAAAGTACAAAACCGCCCTCGATTGTTTGGGGGCGGTTGAAATGTGGGAATTGATTTTCTATTTGAGTTTTGCGATCGCTTCGCTGATATCTATGGAGGTTTCATAATCTTGATAAGGTATCTTTTTCAACACCCGCAGCACTTTCTCGTCGAAACCTTTCTCTTCTGCGTTCTTAATTAAGTCTTTTTTGCTAATTGGATAATTAAGTTCGTTCAAGCTTTTATTTAGTTGTACCGAGTTTACTGTACTCATCATGGTAATTCTCCTGAATACTAATTATCGGCATTTAAATGTTAAAGCCACTGAATTTTTATCTTACAGATGAATTTGCTGACTCTTTTTAGGCAGGTGAGTAGTTAATCAGAGTCTATTTTAACTATTTGTTATCACTTATACAATCAAAAGTTACAATTTTTTTTTACATCATACTAATGGTAGATTTTTGATTTTTTCTCAGGATGCTGTTGGCGAATGGTAGGTTTGTTGACTCAATTGTGATGAAAAAAGTTCTCTCGCTTACCCGAAAAAACGCCCGCAGGAACCGGTAGCCCACAAAGGTAAGCTTTTGTGCGATTAGCCGCACCCGGAGGTGAAAAAGCCCGAAGAATTGCGTCAGTTATGCTCTACACTTACAAGCGATCGCACTTTGGCGGAAATTTCTCAGGAATTACTCGTTATTTGTAACAAATAAGTCACAAATTTGACTTTAAAAGCTGAAAAATTATATATTTATATATTAAAGATACGCTGTGTCATGCCCCGAAAGGGGATGGAAACATTGATGTACTTACTGGTACATTAGCTTTTTTGGCTTTCCTACCTTGCCCCGAAAGGGGATGAAAACATGGCGACGAGACTTTTAGGGCTAACATATTTCGTCAGCTTTCCACTGACCTCGCCCCCAAAGGGGATGGAAACTCGTGAGCAAAACTGAATTGTCAGCAAATATCCCCTTGCGGGGATTGAAATAACGCTGAGAGCGATCGCTTTGCTGTTAACTGTAAACTTCTGGATTCACGCAATGAGGAAGGCGATCGCCTGTTAATCCAGCGATGAGATTTGCGATCGCAATTGCTGCCATTTTTGCCCGTGTTTGCCTACTGGCACTACCGATGTGTGGTGTAATAATTAAGTTATCTAAACTCAGTAACGGGCTATCCATTGATAGGGGTTCGATTTCTGTGACATCCACAGCTGCTGCGGCTATTTGTTTTTGCGACAGTGCGCGATATAATGCATTTTGGTCGATAATCGTGCCTCTGGCTGTGTTAATTAAGATAGCTGAGGGTTTCATTAAGGCAAATTGGCGATCGCTCAACAGATGATATGTATCCTCAGCGCCTGGTGTATGAATGGTGATAAAGTCGGATTCTTGGAGTAAAGTTTCTAAGCTGACAAACTCTGCCTTCAGTGATTCTTCTACCTCCGGCTGACATCTTTGTCTACTTGTATACAAAATTTTCATCTCAAAACCTTGGGCGCGACGAGCAACCGCTTGTCCAATGCGCCCGAAGCCGATAATACCTAAAGTAGCACCTGCTACATCTGGTCCTAATAATAAATCTGGTTCCCAAGTTTTCCACAAACCCGCGCGAGTGAATTTATCTGCTTCCACAACTCGCCTAGCTGCGGACATGAGTAACGCCCAGGTTAAATCTGCGGTAGCATTTGTCAAGACACCTGGAGTATTTCCTACGGGAATTTTTTGGGCTGTAGCTGCGGCGATATCGATGTTATCGTAACCTACCGCCATCTGACTAATGACTTTGAGTGAAGAGGTTGTGATTAATTGCCGGTCAATTTTGTCAGTTAACAGACATAATAATCCATCTACCGCCTGGGCTTTTGCTAGGAGAACATCATAAGGTGGTGGTTGACGTTCCGGCCAAATTTCTACATGTGCAATCGCCTGTAGTTGTTCTAAACTAGCAGGTAAGCGGCGTGTGATAAAGACTTGAGGTACAGACATAGTAGTTATTCAAAATCTTGCATAAAGCGATCGCACTCAACCTATAGTGAAATCATGGACGAATATATGACTGTTGATGGTTGATGGTTGACTATTGTACGGGCGGGTTCACAGATATCCTCGTGGATCAGCAATGATCTAAATAAACCCGCCCCTACAGACTGTTGCCCAATGCCCAATGCCCAATGCCCAATGCCCATTAACTTATGTGTCCACGCGCTGTATCTACAAGTCGCTCAAGTCAAGCTAAACAAACAATTGTCCCCAAATTGTGGTTGTTACTGGTGGGTGTGAATCAATATCAAGATGAGGAACTTCCTTCTCTACGTTATTCCGCAGTTGATTGTCAGGTTCTTGCTGAAGCTTTAGCTGTTGCAACAAAGGAACAATTTCCCCAAACACAGGTAAAAATCTATCACGATTTTGCCCAGCAATTGCCACTATTATCCACTGTTAGGGAAAGTTTACAGCAAATTGCCGCTGATGTGCAAGCGATTGACACAGTTTTATTTTATTTTTCTGGTCATGGCATCTTACAACCAAATACTCAAGAAGCATTTTTGTGTTTGGCAGATACTCATAAAGATAATTTAGAACAGACTGGTTTACCTGTGAAAGAACTTTTGGCACAGTTGAGTAAAAGCGGGGCACAAAATCAGTTAGTCTGGCTAGATGCTTGTCATAGTGGGGGAATGACTCTCAGGGGAGTAGGAGAAACTTTACTGAATCCGACTCCGCAATTAGTTGAGGTTTTGCAACGCAATGCGGGTAAAAGTAAGGGGTTTTATGCGTTACTTTCCTGTGATGTTAATCAACAATCTTGGGAATTTCCCGAATTGGGGCATGGGGTATTTACTTATTATTTAACACGGGGTTTAAATGGTGATGCGGCTGATGCCCAAGGTGTAATTTTTGCTGATGGACTTTATCGCTATGTTTATCATCAAACGTTACAATATATAGATAAAACTAATCAACAATTACGCTTAATTAATCAGCAGAAACGCGGCAAGGGAGACACCCAACTTTTTAGCGAGTATCCCTTACAAACGCCCAAGCGCATTGTCGAAGGAGTGGGGGAGTTAGTACTTGGTGCAATTCCGGCGATCGCCGAATCGAATTCTTTGAGATTAGCACTGGTAATTGAGGGATTTAGTGGTTCTCAGACGACTCTCGATTTGAGTAAGATATTGCTTGACACTGGCAATTTTGAGTTGGAATATTTGCCTCGTCCGGGGGAAACTACTGCTAAAGATATTCGTGTTGCGATTCAACAATGTTTAGGTTTAGCTTATCGCAAAGTAGATGAGGTAGCAGGAGAGGGAGACACGGGGACGCGGGGACGCGGTGATGGGGAGACGCGGGGAGAGGGAGAAAAGCGTATATTTGCTAATAATAATGATGGTTCATTACCTAACCAAGCCTTTGATTTGAGAGAGAATTATCAAAAAACCTCAGAATTTTCTCTTGATAATTCCCCGCGTCCCTCAGTCTCCGCGTCAGAGCGTCCTTTGCAGGAAGCCGCAACAATATTGTTATATCTACGCGGAAGATTGGAAGAAACTCCGACTGGGGAAGCTGCATTATTAATATCAGATGATATTTGGCTGAGTCGTTCTTGGTTAAGACAACAATTACGCCGTTCGCCAATTGCCCAACAAATCATTATTTTAGATTTTCCGGTAGTTGCAACTACTGTCTCTTCTCTGCAAGATTGGGTTGATGATTTGCGGTTGGAATCGGAGAAAGGACAATGTATTATCGCGGGAACTTCCCCAAAAGATAATCCAGAGTTATTTGCCCAAACACTAATTACAACTTTAAAACCTGCGAATAAAAATGCTGGTTTATCTGTAGCTGGGTGGATTACCCAATTGCAAGTGCAACTGTCTACCCAAACCCAAAGCACCCCATTTTTACCCCTGAATTTTTGGTTATCAGGAACTCAAGGTGTAATTGAAATTATCCCCGCCACAACTGGCGCACGCATTCATAAAAAATCAGCTTTAGATTTACGAATTTGTCCTTACCGAGGATTAAGGGCTTTTGCTGAAGATGATGCACAATATTTTTTCGGGAGAGAATCTTTAACCCAGCATTTAATTAGTCAAATAGCACATAAATCTTTCTTAGCTGTAGTTGGTGCTTCTGGTAGCGGTAAATCTTCAGTTGTGCAAGCTGGATTAATTGCGCAATTACGTCCAGGTAAACAATTAGCTGGAAGTGATTCTTGGTTAATTAAAAGCTTGCGTCCCGGTGCGCGTCCGTTGGAAGAGTTAGCGAAGCGATTGGGAGAGGGAGGGGGAAGGGGACAAGGGGATAAGGGGACAAGGGAAGGGGGACAAGGAGGACAAGGGGGACAGGGTAGTAATATTTCTCCCTTGTCTTCCCCCTCTCCCCACCTCATCCTTGAGGGAATGCTCTACCAGGGGGTGGAAGGCTTTGTTTACTGGTTGCGGAGTCGTCCTGAGTCTGTGGTAGTTTTAGTGGTGGATCAGTTTGAGGAGTTGTTTACTCTTGCGCCTGGTGAAGATAGACAGCGGTTTTTAGATTTGCTGCTGGGAGCAATAGAATATGCGTCTGATAAATTTAAATTAGTCATTACTTTGCGGGCTGATTTTATCGCTCCTTGCTTGGAAGTTCCCGCACTGGCGAGTTTATTGCAAGAATCTAGTGTGTTGGTTCCGCCGAATTTAAGCGATCGCGATTACCGTCGTGTCATGATTAATCCAGCCCAACAAGTCGGCTTAAAAGTCGAGTCGGAATTGGTGGAAGTTTTGCTACAGGAGTTAAACCACTCGGCTGGCGATTTACCTCTGTTAGAATTTGTCCTAGAACAGTTGTGGGAATTCCGCCAAGAGGGCGAACTAACTCTAGCAGCTTATCAGCAACAGGTGGGTGGAATTAAAGGCGCTTTGGAACGGAAGGCGCAAGCAGTTTACGAAAGTTTAGATAAACAAGCTCAAGATTGTGCTAGGTGGATTTTTCTCTCTCTCACCCAATTAGGTGAAGGAACAGAAGATACCAGACGCAGAGTATTAAAATCAGAGTTGGTGGTGCAAAAATATCCCGCTGCGTTGGTGGAAAGAACTCTGCAAGTATTAACTGCTGCGAAGTTGGTGGTGGTGAATGTGGATGATGAGGGGAGTGGGGGAGATGCGGGGACGCGGGGACATGGGGATGAAAACGATGCTGTCATATCTAGTTCGGGTAATCTATCATTAAAATCTCTCCGCGTCCCCGCGTCAGAAGTTCTCCGTGTCAGTCCTAACGATCAGATTATCTCTCTGCCGGCATCAGCTGTAACAATAGAAGTAGCCCATGAAATTCTGATACGTCATTGGTCAACTTTGCGCTGGTGGTTAGAAGAAAATCGGAGTAGATTGCGATCGCAGCGTCAAATTGAACAAGCCGCAGCTTTATGGAAACATAATCAGGAGCAATCTGATTTTTTGTTGCAAGGTATCCGTTTAGCTGAGGCGGAAGAAATCTATATTAAATATACCGATGAATTATCCCAAGATGTCCAACTTTTTATTGCTGCTTGTTTAGCAGAAAGAAAACGCCAACAATTTGAACAAAAAAAGCGTCTACGCCAAGCGCAAAGGGCGATTGTTGTCATCAGTGTTTTGGGTATTGCGGCTAGCGGTTTTGGCGTTTTCGCTTATTTCCAAAAACAAGCGGCGCAGTTACGGGAAATTTCAGCTTTAAATGCTTCATCGTCAGCATTATTATTATCCCATCAGCAACTTGAAGCTTTAATTGCTAGTGTGAAAGCTGGGCGAGAAGTTAACCAAGTATCTACACAAAATAAAGATATGCAATTAGCAACCGTCGCCACTCTCCAGCAAGCTGTAGCGCAAACTCAAGAAATCAATCGCTTGGAAGCACACAGTCAAGAAGTTAACGCTGTGAGTTTTAGCCACGATGGTAAAATTCTCGCCTCTGCTAGCGATGACAGAACAATTAAAATCTGGCGTGCAGATGGAAAGTTAATCAATACTATTACCACTAATCAAAATAGATTTACATATCTAGCTTTCAGCCCAGATGATAAATTGATTGCTGCTGCCAGTACAGATAAATCTATCAAACTATATAATATAGATGGCAAATTCATCAAAGCTTTTATTGGACATACTGATTGGGTAAATAGTATTGATTTTAGTCCTGATGGTAAAATGCTGGTTTCTGCTAGCCGAGATAAAACTCTAAAGTTATGGCGGATTGACGGCACTATAATCAATACCTGGAATGCTCATAATGGCTGGGTGAATACTGTTAGCTTTAGCCCAGATAATCAAATTATTGCTTCGGGTGGTGAAGATAATGTGGTGAAGCTGTGGCGAACTACAGATGGGAAGTTGCTGCAAACTCTGTCAGGACATAAAGAACGAGTTACCTGTGTGAAATTTACCCCAGATGGGAAAATTATCGCTTCCGCCAGTGGCGATAAAACTGTCAATTTGTGGAATCGTCAAGGCAAAATTTTACAAACTCTAGAAGGACATACAAATCAAATCAACAGCATCAGCTTTAGTCCAGATGGGAAAATGCTAGCTTCTGCTGATGATGACGCAGTTGTGCAAATCTGGAATAATCAAGATACATCCCCAATAGAATATACAATCAACCAAACTTTAAAAGGACATGGTGGCAGAATTAATAGTATTAGCTTTAGCCAAGATGGTAAAATGATTGCTTCTGCTAGTGCTGATAAAACTGTAAGACTTTGGCAAGTCAATAATCCACTAAATAACCTAGATAAAGGTAAATTTTATAGCGTGAATTTCAGCCTAGATAACCAGATGTTTGCTGCGGCTGGGTGGGATGGGATAATTAAAATTTGGCACAGAGATGGAGTATTTATCAAATCTATCTCAGGTAATAAACAGATAATTTATGCCTTAGATTTCAGCCCAGATAACAAAATTATCGCGGCTGGAAGTGAGGATAAAACGATTAAATTGTGGAATATAGCAAATGGTTCTCTACTTCATACCCTCACAGGACATACAGAGCGAGTAACTAGCATTGATTTTAGCCCAGATGGTAAAATGCTGGCTGCTGGTAGTGACGATAATACGGTAAAACTTTGGCAACTTGCAGATAAAAAACTACTCCAAACTTTAACAGGACATACAAATAAAATCCGCAGCGTCAGTTTTAGTGCTGATGGGAAAATGCTGGCTTCTGGTAGTGACGATAACACCGTAAAACTTTGGCGCATTGATGGTAGCCTTGTCAAAACTTTACAGGGAAATGGACTAGCGATCGCATCTGTGAAATTCAGCCCCGATAACACCATCCTCGCCGCTGCTAGTTTAGACAATACCATCAAACTGTGGAACGTCGCTGACGGGACTTTAATCAACACCCTCACCGGACATTCCAGCGGTGTCACCAGCTTGAGTTTTCTGCCCCATAGCCAAATACTAGCTTCTGGCAGCGCAGACGGTAAAATTAAACTGTGGAATATCCGCGATGCCTACGGCGGTAAACTACGCACTTTACTCAAAACCCTACTCGGTCATCCTGGTAAAATTAATAGCATCAGCTTCAGTCCCGATGGGAAAACACTGATGAGTGCAAGTGAGGATACTGGCTTAAAGCAATGGAATTTAGACTTAACCGACCTACGCCAACGCGGCTGCTTACGTATCAAAGATTACTTACAAAATAACCCAAATGTAAATCAGAGCGATCGCCATCTCTGCGATAATTAAAATAACTCGAAATGACAAATGACCAATGACTAATGACTAATTCTTAACGCCTCTAACTGCTTCAACTGCTGCGATTGCTGTTCCAGACGAATGGAAAGACGCGCACACACTAGTTCACAGATATCAAAAATTAATGGATCTGTAATTTCATAAAACACACTCACCCCTTGGGGTTGACGCTTAATCATCCCCGCTTTGGTGAGAATTTGCAGATGTTTGGACACATTAGCTTGTCCCAGTCCAGTTATATTGATAATTTCTGTGACATTTTTGCTACCAGACCTCAAAGAACATAAAACTTGCAGCCTGCTAATTTCCGATAGTACTTTAAAATAATCAGCAATTTGCCCTAGAGCAGCAGGTGAATTTTCTAACATAAAGATTCTCTAATATTTGCATACATTTATTATATTACTATATGGTAGTATAATCTGGCTGCCAAATAATTGGCTATGAGATATTGTAGGGAACATCCACAATCTTTTGGTGTATGCAGTAATCTTATCAGTGCCTAGCGAACAGTCCAGATTTTTGCTGGTTGTTTAACAAGGTCAGAACTTTCTTTAACAAGGTTAGAACTTTGTTTAACAAGGTCAGACGCTCGTAAAGCCACCATTACACGGTTAAAATCAAACCCAGACTCAAAAGTAGCTTCTACAGAGTCGGTGTAATTGAAAACTGCGATCGCTTCGACAATTCAAACATCGCTAGTTACAAGAGCGATCGCACACTTACACAAGACGCTCTATTTGCTTTGACATTTAAAACACGCCCTATAGGCAGAAAATCAAAGCAAAACCTCTCTCCTCATAGGAGAGAGGTCTATTTGTAGTTAATTTACCGGAAGATGCTCAGATCAAACCGAGTTATTTGTTTCCTGGTAACTGCTGGGGAATAGAGAGGGGCTTAAACGGCTTGAAAGTATTGATATCTACGCAGTTGGTATTATCCAGCTTAACTCTCAGTTCTGAACTGAAAGTAACTAACTGCTCAACAAGAGCTTGGCGATCTGTTAAGCAGCCTTTAATCGCCATCAATTCGCCCAAAGTCCACTCATAGAGATTTCTGTCTGCGTTGTGAATAATCACCGTCAATTCGTTTCTAATTCTCAAGATTTGGTTGAGCAGTTCATCCACTTTAAAGTTGATTACATTCGCAATTCGCAGATTGAATGTATCGTTGTCGCCGATGATGTTGATGAGTTCATTAACGTACTGTCTCACCAGAGTGATGAATGACTGATTCCACTCATTGCGGACATTCTCAATTTTGATGTCAATGTCTCTGTAGACGTTGTTAATCTTGTTATTAATTTCCGTACTGTTAACAACGAAATTGAGAATCCGGTTGTTAATTTCCGTACTATTGATCACCACATTTTCAATCTTTTGGTGAATTTGAGAATTATCGTTGAAGATAGCCTGAATCTTCTGGGTGATTTGCTCGTTATCAAAGATTTGGTTAATGATCACGTTGTTGTTCGTGACATTGTGGTGTAAGCGCTGATCGACGTACTGATTTAATACGTCATTATTATTCACAATGTTCTGAGTAATTAATTTGACATAATTTTTTACCTTTTGCTCGTAGGTATTGTCAATTTGCTGGCTGACGTACTGATTAATATCAGTATTGTTATTCACGACGTTCTGAGTAATTAATTTGATGAATGCTTCTCTACCACCGATGATATGAATCAGGTCATCAACTCGCTGTGTCACTAAACTGATAAATGTCTCATTCCATTCGTTGCGGATATTCTCAATCCTGGTGGTAAATTGATTACTGTTAGCAACGAGGTTGACAATATTGTTATTAACATCAGTATTGTGGTTGACAGTTTGCTGTAAGCGGTGGTCAACGTAATTGTTGAAGACATCATTATCATTGATAATGTTTTCGGTAATCACTTGAATGTGATTTTGGATTTTTTGCTCAAAGCTGTTGTCTATTTCTTGGCTAAAGTACTGGTTAAGCTCAGTGTTCTCCGTGATGAGATTCTGAGTAATTAGTTTGATGTTGTTGCGTATCTTTTGTTCAAAACTTTGGTCTAATTTTTGCTCAACATGTTGGTCAATGTATTGGTTGAGTTCCTGCTTCTTGATAATGTTGTTGACAATTAATTCAACATTATTGCTGATTTTGTCCCCGAAGATTTGGTCTATTTGCTGGTTGAGGTATTGGTTTATTTCTGTATTGTTAGCAACAATACTTTGCGTAATTAAGTTGACGTTATTTTGAATCTTCTGCTCGAAGGTTTGGTCAAGTTGCTGATTGACATGGCTGTCAATATACTGGTTGAGTTCCTGTTTATTGACGATGCTGTTGACAATTAATTCAACATTATTGGTGATTTTGTCTGCAAAGGTTTGGTCTATTTGCTGGTTGACGTATTGGTTGATTTCCGTATTGTTGCTAACAATACTTTGGGTAATTAAGTTGACGTTATTTTGAATCTTCTGCTCGAAGCTTTGGTCAAGTTGCTGATTGATATGGCTGTCAATATACTGGTTGAGTTCCTGTTTATTGACGATGCTGTTGACAATTAATTCAACATTATTGGCGATTTTGTCGGCGAAGGTTTGGTCTATTTGCTGGTTGACGTATTGGTTGATTTCTGTATTGTCGCTAACAATACTTTGTGTAATTAAGTTGACGTTATTTTGAATCTTCTGCTCGAAGGTTTGCTCAAGATACTGGTTGAGTTCCTGCTTATTGACGATGCTGTTGACAATTAATTCAACATTATTCGTGATTTTGTCGGCGAAGGTTTGGTCTATTTGCTGGTTGACGTACTTGTTGATTTCCGTATTGTTAGCAACAATACTTTGTGTAATTAAGTTGACGTTATTTTGAATCTTTTGCTCAAATGTTTGGTCAACTTGCTGATTGACGTGGCTGTCAATATACTGGTTGAGTTCCTGTTTATTGACGATGCTGTTGATGATTAATTCAACGTTATTTTGGATCTTTTGCTCGAAGCTTTGGTCAACTTGCTGATTGACATGGCTGTCAATATACTGGTTGAGTTCTTGCTTATTGACAAGGTTGCTGATAATTAAGCTAACGTTATTACGTACTTTTTGCTCGAAGCTTTGGTCAACTTGCTGATTGACGTGCTGGTCAATATACTGGTTAAGTTCCTGCTTGTTGACAAGGTTGTTGATAATTAAGCCTACGTTGTTACGTATTCTTTGTTCAAAAGTTTGGTCAATTTGTTGATTGACATGGCGGTCAATATACTGGTTGAGTTCCTGCTTATTAACAATATTGTTGACAATTAAGCCAACGTTGTTACGGATTCTTTGCTCAAAAGTTTGATCAACGTATTGGTTAATTTGCTGGTTAATTCTAGTTGTGATCTCGACATTGATTTTATCTGCGAGCAGCTTGTCTAAATAGCTAGACCAACCTTGTAAATACTGGTTGAGATTAAACTCCATCTGCTGTTGATAAGCATCCATCGAAAATCTGACTTTCGCGATTTCTACGGACAGGTTTTTGAAGTGCTTCTCGTAGTTCTTTAAAAGCCACTGTTCCAGTTGATCCCAATACTTAGCTTCCAGGGTGACATCAGCTTGATCGATGACTTTAATAGATGCATTAATCTGCTGTAACTGCTGCTCCCATTTTTTCTTAAATTCTTCGTCGTTAAAGCTGAAGCTGAAGTTCATCGAGCTACTGACACCGATTGGTTCCCGATTTACATTTCCACTATTACCTTCAATATTCGTGACAGTCTCGGTTGTTACACTTGTAAAAGTCTTTTCTTGTTTTTGATATCTTTCAGTCAGTTCAGTTACACTAACTTCCTCTATCGCTAGAATAATTCGCCCTTCATTATCGTCTTTGAAGGTGTCAATAAATAAACCTGTTAGCGTAGTTTTTTCTTTGACTTCTAAAACTACTTCATCTTTCAATCCATTCAATGACAGCCAAGTTTCTTCAACTTCAATTCCAGTCAATTTGGTAATAGTTTTTCCACCTTTGAGCCAGATTAAAGCCCAAGGTTCGATATTGAACTGCTTGTTCTCTGACCAATAGCTAGCATTTCCTTCACGAATTTTGAGCCGATAATTACCAGGATTTAATTCAACAAAATTATCACCAGATTGTTTCAGACTAGAAAGATATTTTTCATCTAGAACATAACAATTGCGTTTGCTGTCTACTGTTAATGTCTGAGGGTTAAAAAATGGCTTATTGCTGCTAATTGCCAGATTAATTGCACCATTATTCTCAGCATTGTTGACATCAAAGAATAAGGCGTTGAGAACTGCTTTTTCTTTAACTTCTAACTTCAGGGTATCATTATAGCCATTTAAAGTTGTCCAGGTTGCACCAACCTCAAACCCTGTATTTTTGTTGATGAAGGTATGACCATCGACACCATATATCCAAAGTAAAACGAAAGGTTCACCTTCGGTTTTTGTCTTAGCGTAACTATAGCGACCACCAGTAATTCTGATGTCGTAAGTACCTTTTTCAAACACATATGAACTAGCAACATTTTGTTGCAAATTGTTCATTTGGTTGGCATCAATAACGTAACAATTGTTTTTGGTGTCGATGGTTAAAATACTCATGCTTTCCTTTTTAGCAGTTGTAATTGCTTGGGGAACTTTTGCTTTTTGGGATTGTGCTTCTGAGGTGATTACTGTTGTTGCTGCTGTAACTGGTTCATAAAGACTGATACCAGCCCAACGCCCGACTGGTTCAGTGGTAGCAATTAATGTGCCTTTGCCGGTTTTAGTATCAATGCGGATTAATTGTCCGTCTTTACCTAAGTTAAAAAAGTTGCCGGTTACGCCATAGAGAACATCACCAACAAATTCCATACTGGCGACATCAGCAAAACCTATATCGCCAATAGTTTTAACTTCACCTGTATCCAAGTTAGTGCTGGCTAATAACTTCTTCTTGTCGTAACCAATCAAGGTAATATAAGCTTTACCTTCAGCATTAAAGGCAACTTCGCCACAGTTGAAGTCTTTATCTGCTACTGTTACTGCTGGCGTACCTTTACCTGTGTCGAGATTAATCGCAATTAGTTGTTTAGCTGTTGTGGCGTAGAGGGCTTGACGCTGGCGATTATATGCTAAACCTGCGGCGGCAAAGCCTATATCTCCGATTACAGTAGCATTACCTGAATTCAGGTCAATTTTCACTAATCGAGTTTTTTCGCCTTCGCGGTCGAGTCCATATAGTTGGGAACCGACAAAAGCAATATCAGAAACTTCTGTAACTATCTCGCCAATAAAAGCAGCTTTTCCTGTAACTAAATCTAGGGTATAGAGTTTGCTTAATTGATTGGTGACACAATCTTGAATATAAACTGCCCCTGGTTGGAGTTTTATAGTTTTAGGTGTGGTGATTGTGTTAGGTGTCCGACTACCGCAGATAACTTTTTCTAAGACGGCACTAAAACCACTGATAGCATCTTTATTTGTAAAAAATTGCCCCCCTGTTGAGGACGCAATTCTCGCATATTCGCTTTTGATTCCTTCTTGATGTTTGCTATTAGAAGTGCCAAAATAGGTGTGAACCGTAACTCCTGCTTTTTGGGCTTTTTGGATAGCTAAATCAGCGGCTTGAATATCTTTTTGCTCTGTTTTATCTCCACCACCTTCGAGTGCTTCATCACCGAGATAAAAAATTCCTCTCGCTGCACCTGCGCGCCAATTAAAGTGTTCACAAATATCTTCAATGGCACGCGCGCCATCTTCTTGCGCTCCGGCAGATTTTACTGTGCCGATTTTTCTTCCCCGGAGTTTTGATTCCGCTACTTTAGCTGTTTGCGTGAGATAATTTCTGATAGTTTGGTCGAAGTTTGTTCCTTTCCAAATACTTTCTATACCCAGCCAAACTACTCTTAAATCTGAAGGACAACTAGATTTAGCTTTGGCGATCGCACTGGCAGCCGCATCACTGAGATTCCGTGCTTCATCTCTCATTGACGCACTAGTATCAATGATGATTACTAAATCTACAGCAGGTGCAGAGTTTGCCTGTTTATTCATGTTTATTTCCTTTTTTTTCTTGTTGATGAAACTAAATAATTTCATATTTGCATTTGCAATGGAAATCCAAGCAGTAGACAGAAATTTTGTGGATAAACTTGATGTTATTACTTAATGTGCTAGTCTATTTAAACACTTTTGCCAGAAATAATACAAGGTCATAAATGTCATATATTTATCTCTGCGTTAGATATTTGGACTTGTTTGCCAACTGACTAGTCTTGATAGTACTGCCTAAGTATTGGTGACAATTTAAAGCGATCGCGCCGATGTCAAACAGGATGTGTTTGCGAGTCCTGGGTTTGCCATTACTGTATTCCCTTAGGTACACCTCTTGAAAAGATTACCTTTTTCTGAAGTTGTAACCATACTACCTAGGTAGGATTGTCAGAATTCTTCTATTGACAGATGACTTATGGTAGTGTTTATGCATCAGTATGGAAGAAAAAGAGCGAAAATAGAGAAGTTAGAGCAGGAACGCAAATTCTCAAGATTGGGCTTGATTTTCACTTTTTCCGGACACCGTTAACCCCTAAAGGTAATCGAAGACGGCTGAAACCACGAGTTGGTAATCACTTGCTGTTGCGTTTTCAAAACTTGAGGGGTGATATTTTATCGTTTCTGACGGAAGCAGAAAATTTCGGGCGCTTTCATTCGCCAATATACGTTTCTTTCTTTCGACTGCATCGCAGCGTGGTCTTAATCTCTTGCAAGTGTTTACTGACGGATGACAAAATAATGTCTCTGTTTTCTTTTCTTCTAAGACTATTAGCTAGGCAGTTACCTTTTGTCAGTTAATTATGATTATTATGCATATTTATGAGTTTATGTCAATGCATAAACTTCATATGTTTTGAGATAAAAAATTAAGTTATGTTAGGAAAAAATATAAATAATTTGTTAAATTTTTCGGATTTATTGTGTGTGCTAGTTTGTTTATTGTTAGTATAAATTTAGTCAAAACAATGAGTTACCAAGAAATTCTCAAACGCTATATAGCGAAGTAAAGAGATTTTCAGTATCTGAATTTAAACCAGATTTCTTTGCAGGGTGTTGCCTGAGAGTTAGCTTATTTATTTAATGCTGACTTTATCTGTGCAGACTTAGAATTAGCTTCTTTATGATTAAAGTTACTGGCTTAACTAGTCAACAAAAGTAATGGCTAAAAGAATTCGCAGATAAAACATCTTTGGTTTTGAAAATAAATGAGCAGCATAGAACAAATTCTCGAAACTACAGAAGCATTAATTTTTAATAAAACAGGAAAATCGCTCTCTTTTATTCAAAAAGCTATCCTGTCTGCATCTCTGGCAGAATATAAAAAAAATTATGCACAAATTGCTGGAGAAAATAACTATTCTAAAAATTATATTAGACAAATAGTTGCTCCTAAATTATGGCAATTACTTTCTGAGATTTTCGAGGTAAAAGTCAATCGAACTAATTGCCGTGCTGTGCTAGAGCAACGATTAGAATTGACATTTTTTCAGACTAAATTACCGCAGATACAAAAGCAACACAAGCTAGATTTAGAACCTCCACAAGGACAAGTTCCTCTGGCTTCTAGCTTTTATATTGAACGTGGTTTAGAACAGATATGTTATCAAGAAATTTTGCAACCTCATGCATTTATCCACATCAAAGCGCCACGGAAGATGGGAAAAACTTCTCTCATGTCAAGAATTTTGGCTTATGGCAGATCTCATAGTTATCATACTGTCCGTTTAAGTTTACATCGGGCTGAAACCAAAGTTTTCACTTCATTAGAAAAATTCTTGCGTTGGTTCTGTGCTAATGTTACCTACCAGTTAGGAATAGAGTCAAAGCTAGAAGAATGTTGGGATGAAGAAATGGGAGCTTTGATGAACTGTACTATTTATTTTCAAAATTATTTATTACCGGAAATTTCCCACCCGGTTATTTTGGCTGTAGATGAAGTTAATAAGTTATTTGAATATCCTGAGATTTACCCTGATGTTCTGACATTATTTTCTTCGTGGTATGAGGAAAATCGAGATATATTAATTTGGCAAAATCTGCGGTTAATAATTGTTAATTCTCCCCAGATTTATGAGAATTTAAATAAGCATAACTATCCTTTTAATTTAGGGTTAACAATTGACCTACCCCCATTTACCAGATTGCAGGTGGAAGATTTAGCAAAGCTTCACAGGCTGGAACTTACAGAATCTCAACTAGAAGTATTAATGGAACTTACAGGAGGATTTCCTTATTTAGTACGTCAAGCACTTTATCATAGTGTCATACATCAGATGCCTATAGAAACTGTACTGCTTAATACTGGGACTGATACGGAAATTTTTAGCCAGTATTTACACGAACAGTCTTGGAGTCTGAAGCAAAATATTGATTGGGCGCCTCCTATAGCATTGAAAATTGTTTCCCGATGACTCTTTGGTTCTGGGGAAAAGAGAAATAATCAAAGGATGCTTCTTTGGCATCACGGCAGCAAGCTGTTCTCAATTTTAACCCGGAGACAAAAAAGTGCAAATTACTAAGCGCAATGTCGAGTTAAGAGTAAATGACAGCTTAATGCGTGTCTATGTAGCCGCGCCTAAAGCAGCCGGAGTTTACCCTGGTATTGTATTTTACAGTGATATTTATCAGTTAGGTGGTGCAATCATTCGTCTGGCTAACTACTTAGCAGGATTTGGCTATGTAGTAGCAGCACCAGAAATTTTTCATCGCCTGGAGCCAATTGGGATGGTGATTGAACCAGATGATTTAGGGCGGATGCGGGGAAATGATGATGCACGGCGAACGGCGATCGCGGATTATGATGCTGATTGTCGGGCGGTAATTGAATTTCTCAAAACAGAAAGTTCCGTTTCTCCTGGTAAAATCGGTACTCTCGGCTTTTGTATTGGTGGACATTTAGCTTTCCGCGCTGCTTTTCAATCGGAAATTAAAACTTCTGTCTGCTGCTACCCGACCGGCATCCCCAGTGGTAAGCTAGGTCAGGGCATAGCTGATACAATCCATCGGGTGAGTGAAATTAAAGGCCAGATGCTTTTGGTTTTTGGTACTCTTGACCCGCATATCCCAGAACCCGACCGTCAAACGATAATTAAAGCGCTAGAGAATGCAAATATCCCTCACAAAGTTCTGATGTATGAAGCAGAGCATACATTTATGCGTGATGATGGTTATCGCTACGATGCGGTTGCTGCTACTTCTGCTTGGGCGGAAATAGTCAGTTTCTTAGAAACTATGTTTGCAAACTGAAGAATAACTGATATTATGTCCGCTTAATTATTTACTAAACCCGAAGAACCCCACCCCGCCAAAGCTGTGCTTTGTCTCCCCTCCCCGCTTGCGGGGAGGGGATTAAGGGGTGGGGTGCGATGCTTACTTTTACACAGTAAATCGATACAAAATATTGCCCTGTTCGTTCACTTCAAAAGTAGCATTGAGTTCTTTGGCTTTTTCATCTAAATATTGTTTAGCTTCCTGGATTGGTATTTCCGAACTTTGCGCTAGTTGGAATACTGTTATGCTGCCGGCATTGTTATCTATTAATTCTAAGAATACTAAGTCAAGACGCTTTTGTTCTGATGCCACAAGTAATGCTTGTTCTTTTCGCTTCTGCTGTAATAATGACCAACTCAACCAGCCTCCTAAGACTGTTGAGGGAACGGTCAGAATAGTTAAAGCTGCTACAGCATCGTTTTTGTCTTTAGGTGTAGTGTTGGGATTAATAATTTCTAGCATCATCGCCACAGAAAATGGAATACCAAATAAGAGAAAACATATTGCTAAAAATTTTTTAACTAGTTTCATATAACTTTTTTCACTTACTATTAAAAAAGTATATGTTTATTATATACGTATAATAAATAACTTGTAAAAGAGATATTTTACGGAAATTTTTAGGGAAATATGCTATGTTGAGGCGATCGCTCAAAGATGATACAGCAATCCTAGATGATTTGTGAAAATTCGCTGCTTTTAGATGCCTGACTTCTCAAAGCAGTGGCGGATCTATTCACAATCAAGTGCGATCGCCTGGGTAGTTTTTGGCTATCCTTAGATCTAAACTGTGTTTTGGTATTTGAGATGATTGCGGATGTTGGCGATTTTGCACTAATACCAAGGCTGCAACTGCTAAAAGAAAATAACCAAAGGTTTTCTGAAGTTTTTGGGCTGGTACAAACTGAGCTAAGTATGCACCGGGAATTGTTCCTAAACTTGCAGCCAAAATAAAGGATAATATCAGACTCCAATTGAGAGAAACCTGTCCCAGGTAGCCCAAAAAACCTGCAACTGAATTAAATGCGATAATCAGCAGTGATGTACCGATCGCTTTTTTCATGGGTACATTTCCTAAGAGTACCAAGGCTGGGACGATGGCAAATCCACCACCTACACCCACCAACCCAGTTAGTACTCCAACTCCTAAGCCTTCAGTCATTAACCATAACCAGCAATATTTACAAACTGGTCGAGGATAAAATGCTAGTTGTGGATCTGCGGCGGTAGGCTTAGAACTACGGCGAATCATAAACACTGCTGCTAGCAACATCATGACTGCAAACAGCATCATTTGGAAGCTTTCGGTAACTATTGGGAGTGTGGCAATTTTGGCTCCGATAAATGCACCCAACATTGTAGCGGAACCGAAGATAATTGCAGTTTTTAAGCTAATATTTTTGGCTCGCCAGTGGGGAATCAGTCCCAATAAACTAACTGTACCGACAATTACCAAAGTCATAGCGATCGCAGATTTTGGCGGTACACCCATGACGTAAACTAAGATTGGCAGCGCCAGCACTGAACCACCACCGCCAATTAAGCCCAAGCTTAGCCCAATACCAGCAGCTAGTAGATGCCCAATAATCCACAGTGTCATACGCTACTCCGCTGGTTATACGGTAGTTTCGCCAGCATCATCCCCAATATACAAGTGTCTGTGATGCCTGAATAGATTAACCCTGCTCCCATTACGCCACTGAGAAGGAGGAACCAGGGAGAAATAAATACTCCTAGTAATGTACCGATTACTACTGAGGAACCTGTAATCATCTGAACTTGTCGCAGTAGGCTAATTGGGGCTTTGCGGTTGATTGTAGTAGGTAAACCTGCTTCTTTCCATGCACCAATACCACCGACTAAATGAGTTACTGTTGCAAACTCAGCAGTAAACAGCTTTTGGGCTGCCATTGTCGAGCGATTTCCTGAGCGACAGTAGAGAACGATGCTACCATCTTGAGGAATCTTGCGAAGGTCAAAGTTAGATAGGGAAACTAGGGTTGCGCCTGGGATATGTTCGCCTGCATACTCAGCTGGTTCACGAACATCGATTAGTGTCACAGCTTTTTGTTCAAGCAGCTGTTTGAGAGTTTGGGCGCTCACTGTTTGCAATCTATTTACACCAGAAGTAGTCATCGAATTTTATCCTTGTAGTTATGAAAAGGCAGAGGGCAGAAGTGAAGAGGTTTTGAAGTATATTTATGTTCGTTATATACTTCGGTTTTTTACGCCTTTATACTGAGTTCTCTATATTTGAATTAAGCTGCAACGCTACCGCAGCGCTGGTTGGCTGGGACGGCTTCCATAATTTTGTTGGGTTGGGGTAGGTTGAGATTTGCCATCAATTGCACAAATTCACTGCGGTTACGTCCGGCTAACCGAGGGTTCCATTGCTTCTCTTCACTAATGGTAGAAACTGTGTGTCCGCGATAATCATGACCGGGATAAACTAAGGTTTCATCTGGTAGTGTGAACAATTTTTGCGTTATTGAGTCATACATGGCTTGTGCATTCCCACCTTGGAAGTCAGTTCTTCCACAGCCACGAATCAGCAGCGCATCTCCAGTTAATAAGTGAGTGCCATTAACTAGATAGGCATTATGGCTGTCGGTATGACCAGGAGTTGCGATCGCTTCTATTTTCACACTCCCTAACTCTAATATTTCTCTATCTTTAATCAAGCGGTCTGCACAGGCAACTTGGGCATTTTCCGGCACAATCCCCAGACAACCTGTTAACTCCCGTAGTTTGGCTGTGCCTGTAATATGGTCGGCGTGGATATGGGTTTCTAGACAGTATTTTAGAGTTAGTCCCAGTTCATTGAGCAATTTGCGATCTCGTTCCACCTGCTCTAATACTGGATCAACTAGGACAGCAAATTTTGTCGCGCGATCGGCAATTAAATACGTATATGTACTTGTTTCTGGGTCAAATAGTTGTCTAAATAACATGATGGCTGACTCCGATAATCTCTCTTGCCAATATCTTATTCGCTAATACTACTATATAGTTATATATTGTATTTGGCGATATTTTTTGCGAAAAGATAATTGAAATTCTTTGCTGGTGGGTCTTTCTACTCTACGTCCTGACATGAACGGCGACGGCAGTAATACCGCAATCCCCACATAGAGGTAACTAAAATCACAATTTTTAAGACCAAAGGACTGAAAACAAAACTGATAAACAGACTGACTACGGCAATAGTACTTGTCAAAACAACTACTATCTCTTCTTCGCGAAAGTAGAATCTGAGAAAGATGGCGATAAGTGCAACGCTAAATGCCAGGAGCAAGGATGTATACATAAAAATGCACCTTCTGGAAGAGTCAAAGGCTCAACAGTCAATCAATTTTGGATTTTGGATTTACGATTTTGGATTGACTGCACCCATAAAGGTAGGGGCGGGTTTAGTTGGATGTTTGTGAATGAATGAGGATATTTGTGAACCCGCCCCTACTTGGGGATTTTAAATTGACGATTTTGGATTTGTTCCACCCACGGCTGTGCATGAACCGAAATAATCTAAAATCTAAAATCTAAAATTGGCGCGGTCAACAGTCATTAGTTATTTCTCCCTCATCCCCCGTAAAGATTTTTATCGGTTTAGTTTACCAAAGTCTTGTATTACTATATAGTTATATCATGAAATGAGAGTTATGAGGTAAAACTGCTGTGGGATGTCAGTCGCATACTGCTACAAAGCGGTATCAGTAGGTGAACCTCGTAACTAGTATGAGGAGCTGGTTGACTCTGGCTGTATTAAATAGTTACCGGGGGGAATTTTATGGCTCGAATTGTGGTGATTGGTGCTGGAATTGGGGGATTACCCGTTACCTACGAACTGCGACGACTCTTGCCAAAAGAACATCAAATTACACTGATTTCTAATACCCCTAAGTTCACTTTTATTCCTTCTCTGCCTTGGGTAGGGTTGAATCTTAAAGAACTTAAGAGTATTCAATTAGATGTAGAAAATCTGTTAGTAAATCGAGGAATAGATTGGATATTAGGAGGAGTTAGCCAAATTCAGCCAGAGTTGCAGCAAATCGTTGTAAATGAAACTGTAATTCCTTATGACTACGCGGTGATTGCTACAGGTGCAGAATTAGCATTAGACGCAATCCCCGGAATGGATCAGGGATATGTGCAGTCTGTGTGTAATCCACCTCATGCACTTAAAGCTGCCCAATGCTGGAAACAGTTTCTCAAAAAACCAGGGCCGATAGTAGTAGGAGCCTTACCTGGAGCGAGTTGTTTTGGACCAGCTTACGAATTTGCATTACTTACAGATTGGCTATTACGGCGATATGGGTTACGCAATCAGGCCCCCATTACTTTCATTACACCAGAACCCTATATTGGACATTTGGGAATTGGTGGGATGGCAAATTCTGCGGAGTTGGTGACAAAATTACTCAAACAAAAAGAAATTACAGTACTGGAGAATACAGCTATTAGCTATGTTGGGCCAGAGACAATTTACTTAGCAGATGGTCGTTCTCTACCCTTTGCCTACAGTATGCTGCTTCCACCTTTTCGGGGGCCGCGTTTTTTACGAGAAGCGCCTTCTTTAACCGACCAAAAAGGGTTTATGCCCGTACTGCCAACATACCAACATCCTCAGTTTCCCTCAATATATAGTGTCGGGGTGATTACTCAACTCAAACCACCAGAACAAACTCCCATTCCCATCGGTGTACCTAAGACAGGTCAAATGACTGAAGCAATGGGGGTAGCTGTAGCTCATAATATTGCTGTGCAACTAAAGGTAATTTCTGCTCCTTTGGTAGCTCCAACTTTAGAAGCGCTTTGTTTAGCAGATTTTGGAGACACAGGAATTGCATTTTTAGCAGACCAAGTTTTACCCGATCCAATTACTAAACAAAGGCGACGAGCAATAGCGAAAGAAGGGCTTTGGGTAAGTTGGGCTAAGACTGCTTTTGAGAAATTTTTCTTAGCTAAAATGCGTTGGGGTTTAGCAGTTCCTTGGTTCGAGCATTGGGGATTAAATCTCATGGGTTTAAACCTGGTACAACCGGTCGAAGATTTGGAATTTTTAGAAAAGCCTCAACCTGTGGAAATGAAATAGTCATTAGTCATTAGTCATTAGTCATTTGTCATTTGTTGTTTGTATGGTGTGTTGTTGCGTATCAACGCACCGCTAATAATTCTCACTTTAAACCCAAATTTTTCTCTGCAAAATCTGGATAGAAAAAATTAATTTACCAGAAATAGGAGAAATAAAGATGAAAAAGATAGTCCCAACAATTGCAACGATTTCTATTTTGAGTTTACTTTCAGTACCAGTTGTACTAGCTCAATCAGGTACAGGAGGATGTACTTCTAGAGCTACTTCATACCAACGAATGTATGACTCGAAAACTGTAGAAACCATAACTGGGGAAGTAATTGCCATAGATAACGTCTCTTCGCCTAGAGGGATGTCTGGTGGATTACATTTAAAGGTCAAAACTGCAACTGAAGCGATTCCAGTGCATTTGGGGCCAGCATGGTACATCAACCAACAAAACATCCAAATCAAGCTTCAAGACAATATTGAAGTTAAAGGTTCAAGAATTACCTTTGCTGGACAGCCGACAATCATTGCTGCCCAAATTAAAAAAGACAACCAAATTCTGAATTTACGTTCTGACGATGGTATACCAGTTTGGGCTGGATGGAGAAGACACCAGAGGTAAGCTGATGAACAGCGATGAACGCAATATTAGGCTAGAAATTTACTTTCACTTAGTAGATGTTTTAGCACTAATTACTTGCTGGAGTTTGACATTATTGACAGGTTTTATATTGTGGTTTGCCCCGACAACAAAAAGTGTAGGTAGTCTTAATTGGTTGTTCAGCTTATTACAATTTGAATGGGGCAAACTTCATTTATTTATGGGTGTAATTGCTTTGTGTATCACAACGGTTCATCTGGTAATTTCTCGAAGAGTTTTACAGAGGTTGAATCATCGTCACAATTTATGGGAATAATCTTTATTAAAGATGTATGGAAATTGCACTCAACCCCAATGAATTAGAACTCCTAGCACGCCGCTTTAAAGTTCTTGCAGAACCCACAAGATTGCAAATTTTAGGGGCATTATGTAATCAAGAGCAGACTGTACAAGAAATATGCGATCGCACTGGTCTGAAACAAGGAAACGTCTCTAGACACCTGCAACTGATGAAAGACGCAGGCGTATTGACCTGTCGTCGAGAAGGTTCTTGGCGCTACTACCGCGTGATCGATACCGAACTTTTAGCTATGTGCAAACAACTTTTCCGCAATATATGAGGTGATTTGTGATACCTTGCCGCATCCGACGAATTTTTTCTTGGCTGTTGCTACTTGGCAGCTTAGTTTTACTGATTTGGGTCAATAAGTAGCCAGATTGGTCATTTGTCATTTGGTATTTGTCCCCATTACCCAGTCCCCAATCCCTAAAACCTTGGAGTTAAAAACATGACAGAATTATTTTCTCAAGAATGGATGCAAGCTTACGCAGAGAAGTGGAATCAAGAACCTGAGTTAGCAGATGCGCTCAAACAAATTCATTTCAATTCCGTAATTGGTTATGGTTTTGAAAATGAGCCAGAACCGAGAGGTGTACTCACCATTGTGGATGGCAAAGCCGTTTATGCAGATATCTACAATGGGCAAAAACTCAACTGGGATCTCCGCGCCGACAAGGATCATTGGCAACAGTGGGTAGCTAAAGGCTTAAACATGATGGGTTTGAGCATGGCTTATATGTCACGCAAGCTGCAATTCCGTGTGGGAGATTATCTCGCCATGATTAAAGACCCCCGTATGGCAGGGCCATTTATCAAATCTTTCTCGGTTATGGGTCGAGTTTAAATCAATCCTCATTCTCTGTGCGCCTGTGCGTGAAAAAGGCGCAAGAGAATCACTCCCAAGCAAAAATCTAAAATCTAAAATTCCCATGAAACGTACTCTCAACGATAATCAACAAAATCAAACCCAACCTTTTGGCTTAAGCGCTAGACAACTGCAATCTCGACAAGCACAATTCGTAATTATTGATGCGCGCAGTTGGATGGAGTACGTTCTTGGGCATATTCCCGGAGCACGTTACCTCAGTCAAAGCAGTATCCTGAAGGAGATTCCTCAAGATCAACTAATAGTGGTTACTTGCCTGTCAGGACACCGCAGTTTAGCTACAGCGCGTTGGTTAATAGAGCAAGGCTACAGTAAGGTTTACAACTTACAAGGCGGCATCATGACATGGCAACAGTTAGGCTATCCTCTGCAACGAGGAAACAATCCCTAGCTATTTGATGCTGAATTAATGGGAGAGCAGAATCAATCTTATGTTTAACGATCAATCGTCCGTCAACTTGGAACCAACTATTAAAGACTCTACCGCAGAACCAGCCCCAGAACTACAACCCAAAAAACCCAAGCGGCTGCGGATGATTGCCTTGATTAGTGTTTTTGCAATCGCATTTGGGGGTGTGGCTTGGTTCTGGTTATTTCGTCATGCGTCTGAATCAACGGAAGCTACAACGGCTAATCTCCAACCTCTAGAGGTGGAAACTACAACGGCTACCCAAGAATCTATACCTGGTGGCAGCAGTCTCACTGGTACTATCGAATCTGTGGAAACTGTCACCACTACCAGCCGTATTCAAGGACAAATTAAAAGTCTCCCAGTGGCAGAAGGTGATACAGTCAAAGCTGGTCAAGTGCTGGCTATTATCGATGTTAAAGATATTCAAGCCCAAGGAAATCAGGCATTAGCAGCCATCGCCCAAGCCCAAGCTGGTGTCACAGTGGCGGCGGCGGCGCAAACGCAAGCAATGGCTAGTAAAACCCAGGCAGAAGCACAGTTAAATCAAGCCGAGGCGGGACAACAACAAGCCGAAGCCCAACTACAAGAAGCCCAAGCACAATTAGCTGATGCCCAATTAAATCAACGCCGCATGACAATGCTGCAAAAAGATGGTGCAGTTAGTCAGTCACAGTTGGATCAGGCGAATACACAAGTCGCATTAATTCAAGCCAGAATCAAACAAGCCAAAGCAGGTATCGATCAAGCCAACCGGGGAATCGATCGCGCCAAAGCAGGGGTACAACAAGCCAGTTCCCAAGTTCAACAAGCCCAAGGCGGGGTAGAACAAGCACGTTCCCAAGTCCAACAAGCCAAGGCCGGACAACAGCAAACCCTCGCTAACTTAAACTATGGCACTGTCACCGCACCCTTTGCAGGCGTGATTACCAAGAAACATACAGCAGTGGGTGCGATCGCAGGGCCAGGACAGCCGATAGTTACATTAGAAAGCACTAATCGACTACGTTTAAGTGTCGCAGTCCCAGAATCCTTGATTTCCTTGGTGAGGTTGGGGGATGAAGTGACAGTACAGCTAGATACTGTGAACCGTTCCATCAGTGGTCATGTGCGGCAAATTGTACCTTCTGCTAACTTAAATTCACGTAGTTTTACTGTAAAAGTCGCTCTAGATAATTCCTATAAATTAATGCCAGGAATGTTTGGACGCTTAGAACTACCGCGTGAAAGTCGTGTAGTGATGATGATTCCCCAGAGTGCTGTTTTTAAGCGGGGTCAATTAGAAGGAGTTTATGTAATTGCTGCTAATAATACTGCTCAATTACGCTGGGTGAAAACCGGGAAAGTGCAAAATAACAAACTAGAAATTGTCTCCGGGTTAGAAACAGGCGATCGCATTATTACTAGCAATGTTAAAGAACTGCGCGATGGACAGCAGGTTGTCGCTAATAAATAAAGTGAATTGTCTCACGCAGAGGCGCAGCGAAAAGTCTGAGCGGAGGCTTCCTCCGATCAGAACTTTTCAAGACAGAGGCGCAGAGAGGAATGTAAGAGTGTGGGCTACAAATTCTCAGCTAAGAACTCTCTTGAAATCTCTTCCTTGGCGTTCCTGGCGGTTCGTTTTCTCTTCCTCATCTTACAAAACTGCATATCCTATGAACGGTAAAAGTTCAGAACCAAAACTACAAAATCAATCCAAACTTGGCTTTGTTGGGAAACTAGCCAAAAAATTTATCGCCTCTAAATTAACTCCCCTAATTATTTTAGTTTCCTTATTATTGGGCATTGGGGCAACAATAATTTTACCCCGTGAAGAAGAACCACAAATTACAGTCCCAATGGCAGATGTATTTGTACAAATGCCAGGTGCGACTGCGAAAGAGGTAGAACAGCGTGTTACCTTCCCAATGGAGAAGTTAATTAAAGAATTACCTGGTGTAGAATATGTTTATTCTACCTCTCGCCCTGGTTCATCTGTTGCCATAGTCAGGTTTTATGTAGGGCAAAAAAGCGAAGATGCTATTGTCCAACTGTACAACAAACTCTATGCTAACTTCGATAAAATTCCCGCTGGTGTTTCTCAGCCTTTAATTAAATCTCGCGCCATTGATGATGTGCCGATTCTGACTCTAACTTTGTGGAGTAATCAAGCTAATGCTACTGATTTACGCCAAATTGCAGCGCAATTAGATGAGCAAATAAAGCAGGTTCCAAATGTATCGGAAACCACAATTATTGGTGGTCAAAAACGACAGTTACGCATCGAAATTGACCCAGTACGTTTAAATGCCTTTGGTTTGACTCCCTTAGATATTTCCCAAGCATTACAGTTACAAAATACCGAACTAGCAAGCGGTGCTTTGAGTCAAAATAATCAATCATTATTAATTAGAACTCAAAGCTTTATTCGCTCGACGGAAGATGCACAAAATTTAGTTGTTAGTGTTGCGAATAATCAACCTGTGTATTTGCGGGATGTAGCTAGTGTTAGCGATGGTGCAGAAGAACCAGCTAGTTATGTATTTTTTGGACAAGGGAAGAAACAGGGTGAAGCGGATGCAGTGACAATTGCGATCGCTAAACGTCCAGGAGCAAATGCAATTCAAGTTTCTCATCATGTATTGCACAAGTTAAAGGAAATTCAGCATAATTACATCCCCAACTATGTACAGCTAACAGTCACGCGGGATTATGGGGAAACTGCGGCGGAACGTTCTAACGAGTTGTTAGTCCACATGGGTATAGCTGTCATTTCCGTTACTGTGCTTATGTGGTTTGCACTGGGTAAGAAAGAGGCGATGGTGGTAGCGGTATCGATCCCTGTAACCTTAGCGCTAACTCTTGCCAGCTTTGTATTCTACGGCTTTACCCTTAACCGTGTAACATTCTTTGCGCTAATTTTCTCCATTGGGATTTTAGTTGATGATGCGATCGTGGTTGTAGAAAATGTTGGTCGCCATTTGCAACTTCCCGAAAACAAAACTCGACTTCAGTTATCACGGAACCGCCAAAAGACGCTACAAAAAATTGTCCTAGAAGCTGTAGACGAGGTGGGTAATCCGACAATTTTGGCGACTTTAACCGTAATTGCGGCGATTCTGCCAATGGCATTCGTTGGGGGGTTGATGGGGCCTTATATGCGCCCAATTCCTTTAGGAGCCTCCGCCGCCATGATTTTCTCAGCTTTGGTGGCGTTTATTGTTGTCCCTTGGGCAACGATGCGATTTTTTGGCAATTATAATACTCACAACCACGGACATGAGCAGGAAGACTTTCTCAGTCGTCTTTATCGGCGGTTTATGGGGCCATTAATTGCGCGTCGTCAATGGGGGAATGCTTTTATTGCTGGGACACTGGCGTTATTAATTGCAGCTTTGGGATTAGCTGGATTTCGCTTAGTAATTCTCAAAATGTTGCCATACGACAATAAAAGCGAATTGCAAATTGTCCTAAATATGCCAGAGGGGACAACTCTAGAACAGACGGCTAGGGTAACGCGAGAAATGGGGCAATATTTGACCACAGTACCAGAAGTCATCAACTACCAAAGTTATGTTGGCGCTGCGTCACCTTACAATTTTAATGGCTTGGTGCGACATTACTTTTTACGTTCTGGTGCGAATATCGCAGATATGCAGGTGAACTTTTTACCGAAGGGCGATCGCAAACGCCAAAGCCATGATATTGCTAAAGCTATCCGCCCTAAGTTAAAGCAAATCGCTGATCAGTATAACGCCCGTGTGCAGGTGGCGGAAATACCCCCAGGGCCGCCAGTTTTACAAACTTTGGTAACTGAGGTATACGGTGCAGATTATGAAAAACAAATTGAACTAGCGCGACAAATCCGCCAAATTTACCACAATACTGGCGATATTGTGGATGTGGATTGGTACATGGAATCACCACAAACAGAATACCATTTAGTAATTGACAGAGAAAAAGCTACCCTCAATGGTATTAGTCCGGCGCAAATTTCGCCAGTTTTACAAATTGCTTTGTCTGGTCAAAATGTGGGTTTGCTACATGATGCCAATTCCCGCGAAGATGTAGCCATTAATTTGCGGTTAAATCAGGCAAATCGTACCAGTTTAGCAGACCTTAAATCCTTAAAAATGAAGGGACTAAATGGCAATTCAGTCTCTGTAAGTGACTTAATTCAAACTGAAACCACAACAGCAGACCACAGTATTTATCACAAAAATTTAAAGCCTGTAGTGTATGTAACTGCTGATGTCGCAGGTAAAGTTGAGAGTGCAGTTTATGCCATGCTCAACGTACAATCTCAAATTGACAAACTCTCCCATACTAAAGGCTATAACATTGCTACCTACTTTACTGAACAGCCACCAACTACAGAAAAATTTGGTATTAAATGGGATGGTGAATGGCACGTTACTTTTGAAGTATTCCGCGATTTGGGTATAGCTTTTGCTGTGGTATTGGTGTTAATTTATGCCCTTGTTGTCGGTTGGTTTCAATCTTTTATTACCCCTTTAGTAATTATGGCAGCAATTCCCTTTTCCCTAGTAGGAATTATGCCAGCCCATTGGTTAATGGGAGCATTTTTCAGTGCAACCTCGATGATTGGCTTTATTGCGGGCGCGGGAATTGTGGTGCGTAACTCGATTATTTTAGTAGATTTTATTGAATTGCGACTGAAGGAAGGAATACCTTTAGAAGAGGCAGTAATTGATGCTGGCGCTGTGCGGTTTCGTCCGATGTTGCTAACAGCGGCGGCGGTGATAGTCGGTTCAGCAATTATTTTGACTGACCCAATTTTTCAGGGATTAGCTATTTCTTTAATGGCTGGGGAAGTGGCATCTTTAATATTATCGCGGTCGGCTGTGCCAATTTTATATTATAAGGTGTGGCGGGGTAAGAAGTTAAAAGCAGCAACTACTCCTATTTCTGCTGTTATTGTCAATTAAATGAGTATCCCCACCCTTGGAGAGTGGCGTGTCGCCTCGCGTCTAGTGATTGGGCTTTCTTAGATCTTAACTTTTCAAGACAGGGATGGGGTATTAGACCAGATTTCAAAAAAACAACTCTACGGGCGGGTTTACAGATATCCTCATTGATTAAGGATGATCGCGCATAAACCCGCCCCTACTGACAACTGACACAGCTTTGCGCAATCAAACATTTTGATTGGCAAACATAAAAAAATAGAGTACAACAAGATATGAAAATTTCTCGTCACTCCATTTGCTTATTAATAACAGATGGGGTAGTGAGATAATCTGATTAAATAGTCCCCGTCCTTAAGGACGGGGTCTTAATATTTGGAGTAAAAAATATGGCAAGCTTCTGGTCAAATTTTCTTGACGATTACATCCTAACAGGAAAAACTGTAAACCACCCATATAAACCGAAAGAATCAGTCATAAAATTACTAGATAATAATGCTATCTATATCAAATGTGATATGGATGCAAATGCGGATGGTTCACCTCGCGCTAAGATTATTGATCCGCAATATGGTCAATTAGGAACTTCGTTAATCAAACCCAAATGGACTGGAGAATCTAATTATGTTAATGCGGAAACTATCCCTTACTTTGTTTTACCGTCGAATTTTACTTCTATATGCGATATGCCATATAAATTGAAGGAATTACTAGGTGATTTAGCATTAATTCGTTGGCGTAATCAAGAGGTTTTTGCTATCTGCGCTGATGTCGGCCCTGCCAATTTAATTGGTGAAGGTTCAATCAAAACTATTGAAGCATTAGGCGAAAATCCTTGGAATTTAGATAAAAGCCGAATTATCAAAGGTCTACCATTTGGGGTAGAGTATCTTATTTTTCCTAAATCAACAGCAAATATTCCCGTTCCTTCTACTTTTGATTCTATTCAACAGGTAGGTGCAGAAGTTTTCCAAAAATCATTTTCATTTTTAGCAGTTTATTCGCTGACAACAGAAGAGATGCAACAAAAATCTGGAGTTAATGATATTGAAGTTTGGGAAATTATCAATGCACCAACATTTAAGACATTAACAGACCTCAATTGTCGTAGTGGCGTTGGGACTGAGTATCCTATTTTAACAAGTATTCCCGCTAATACTGTTGTTAAAAATAAAGTACTATACACACCTGGTAATGCTCAAGTTTTTAATGTTGGCGCCAAAAATAATGGCTTGTGGTTTATGGTAGAGTATCAAAATTACCAAGGTTTTGTTCGCGCTTCTAGTAATTACATTATCCCCTGGCGGCAAGATTCATTAATATCAGGCTCTCCAGCAGACAATATGCTATCTATTTAAATACTTGCAATTATTTTTAATAACTTACATTTGCTCTAGAGAGTGCAAATATGAGCATAGTAAGTAGGTCGGCGCAATTAAAGACAACTGGCGAGGTCTGTCATTTGTCATTGGTCATTGGTAAGGGTTTCAAGCATGTTTACATTGCGCAACATAGTTTGGTTTATTCCCGCCGACTTACTTAAATGCAGGTGAGCTTATTGCCTTGCCTGCATTTATTGCGCTTCCCTGCGGGACGCTTCTCTGCGAGAGGCTCCGCCAACGCGAACGCGTGTCAAAAGTCAGTTTTTGAAAGGATCTAGTCTAATACCCCAACCCTTTGTGGGTGGAGTTTTTTATTAAAATAAAGGTACATTGAATCCAATATTTACACCTACAGAAAAGTTGTCTAAATCCACGGTTGCATCAGATGAAGAACCGAAAAGGTAGGATGCTGAACCACTAATAAAAAAATCTGGATTAATGCTATAAATTGCTTCTAAGCCGATTTGATTTTGCGTATCAAATCTTTCTTGTTGGGTGAAATCTCTTAAACTTAAGCGATAGTCTAATGCACCTTGGAGTTGGGGTGTAATATCATAGCGTAAACGCGCCCCTAAGGTGTTGGCGACGCGATTTTGGTCGCTGGGTGTGGCAAAGCTGGCGCGCAGTTCGTAAAATGAATCTAGTCTCAGGCGATTGTCTAATTGGTCTTGTCGCCCAACGGTGAAGCGAACTGAGTCATCTAATAATAAGCGATCGCCACTACCATCTCTGTACAGTCTCTCCTGAACCCATCCTAGTTGACCATACATGCCGGTGGCAATTCGTTGCTGTATGCCGACATTAAAGTTGAGGTAGTTATAATTAAAGTCTCCTTGGTCGGCATATCTTACTAAACCACCACTCGCAGCAGCTACTAAGCGGGTATCTTCTCCTAGTTTGGGTGTTGCTAGTAGGGTAGCACTATTGATAAATACTGTATCACTGGGTTGAAATGCTTCAAAACCTGTAATGTTAGAACTGGTAAAGGCTGAGGAACGCAGTAATAGTTGCACATTAGGCTGACGGCGAGGTGGTGGTTGTTGTTGACGAGGGGTGATGATTTCAATCTCGCCTAATTCGTCTTTAACATCTTGTGGATCTGTTTGTTGATTGGAGTCATTTGCAGGAAAGTCTGCGGGATTATTCGGGTCACCGGGAACTACGGGTACTTGGACTACAATTGTATTTTCTGGTTTTGGTTGTGGAGAATCTGCTGGTTGGGAAATGGGATTAGCGATCGCACTATGATGAATGTCCCAAGTCAGTAAGGTAGCTAATGAACAAAACGCAATCTCAAAAGTACGCATGGTTAATTCAAAATTGAAAATTTAAAATAATTTCAGTTTGGTTGTGCAGGCGATCGCTTTTTAACGTATTGGCACTGTACCACCAGTTTGACCACCTGTTTGAGTACCTGTGTCTCCTCCGGTTTGACCACCTGTTTGAGTACCTGTGTCTCCTCCGGTTTGACCACCTGTTTGAGTACCTGTGTCTCCTCCAGTTTGACCACCTGTTTGAGTACCTGTGTCTCCTCCAGTTTGACCACCTGTATCATCTCTTCTTGGCGGGGGAGTTACAATATTGCGATCGTCTTCAAATCTCCTGAGTGGGTCATCGTTAGTGGTGATACAGTTAGTTGAGAGTGTGCTGGCTCCACCACGGGAATTGACATTACACAATCCTTCTATCCAGACTTTTTGCGTCTCTAATCCTGCTAAGGTTTCTTTTCTGACTTTATTAAGAATTACCTGTACATTGGGAGCTTCTTGAGCTACTATTGCTTCTTGTCCAGGCCCTAAGCCCGCAGCTAGTTGGCTGGTTTGGTAAAATTTCTGCAAGTCAAAGTTTTTTACTGGACTGATTACGCCGTTGGTGACTGTGACTGTTTGACCTGCTTGTAAAGTTTGGGTTTGTGTACCGTTGAGATTGGTGACTGTAACTGGCAGATTAGTTAAATTAAAAACTTGGGTACTATTAGTAGCACCGTTATGAGTCACAGCTACAGCCCCACTTGCCAGATTTGGGGGTAATATGTTTGAACCAGGAGGTGGTGCGGCTGCTATTATATTGATGCGGCTTTGGGGGGTTTCGATTGTCGTTCCCGTACTCCCAGATGGCGTCAGGATTAAAGCTGTACCATTTCTCAGTTCAAAAATAGTTTCTGCTTTGTAAACGCCGTTAGGTAATTCATAGCGACGTAGTCCTGGCTTAAATAGAAAGGTAGCACTAGAACCAATCTTTGCCAGAGAACCTTCATTAAATAATAATTCCGCACGCGATCGCGTTTTTGTCTGAAGTGCATCTTGAGGAACCAACACATCTGACTTTTTTGCATTGCGCGCTGGTTTATCTTTCAGCAGCAATTGCACTTGATTGAGCAACTTGTAAACTTCTGCACGGGTAAGTAAATCTTGCTGCGCCAATGCTGGAGTTATCCAAGAGGCTGTGAGAATTATCCCTACAATTATATTTTGAGCTAATGACCTCATCCACCACTCCATCACAACTTTAATTAAAAGTGCTTATTATTCTTATTAGAACATTTGTTCTGCTATTTTTTACTACAAACCGCGATCGCCTTTTTCCAGATAATTACTGTTACGTTTGGTAACTAGAAGGGTTTGGGGAGACAAGGGAGAAATAACAAATGAAAATTGACGCTCTTTTGTTTAAGAAATTGTTGCAATTACTGAGTCTATATTTGCAAACTGGTAAAGTTTAGTATCAAGTGTTAGCCATGATAATTTAATCGTGTTACTTTAATAATTGAAGCTACAAAGCTTCACTGGCTAATAAAACAGCCAACTAGGTAGACAGAGTACACGTTCGTTAAAGAGGTAAAAAACGCTGTTAGATAGTCTGTCTCGTCAACTAACAACAACACCCAACTCGAAAGCTAATATTTCCTCATTGTGGTAAAGAGGGGGTCATACAACTGATAGTTAATTACATTGCGAGGATGTAGTTATTCAGCGTAGCCCCGTTTGAAAGAGAAAGCAGAGGAAATCACTAAGCAAGTCGTAGCTTGGGTGTTGTTGTTTTTGGTCATTGGTCATTTATGTGATTAGACAAGATGTAAAGTAATTGTTGCAATTATTGAGTGTAAATTATCAAACAAGTAAAGTTTGGTTTCAAGTATTAGCCATGATAACTTAATAGTGCTATTTTAATAATTGAAGCTACAGAGCTTCACTGGCTAATAAAACAGCCAAGTAGGTAGACAGAGTACACGTTCGTTAAAGAGGTAAAAAACGCTGTTAGATAGTCTGTCTCGTCAACTAACAACAACACCCAACTCGAAAGCTAATATTTCCTCAATGTGGTAAAGAGGGGGTTATACAACTGATAGTTAATTACATTGCGAGGATGTAGTTATTCAGCGTAGCCCCGTTTGAAAGAGAAAGCAGAGGAAATCACTAAGCAAGTCGTAGCTTGGGTGTTGTTGTTTTTGGGATTTTTTAGCCAGCATTAATCAACTATCAAACTAGATTTCAAGCAATACGCTTGTTGTCAGCTTTTGCTTTTACGATGTCTACGACAAGCGGCTACTTTTCTACGCACTTGCTATCGAATACAGTCTCTACAATTATCCAATCAGACAAGATGTAAAGTAATTGTTGCAATTATTGATGTGTAAATTATCAAACGAGTAAAGTTTGGTTTCAATATGAACCATCACAATTTAATAGTGTTATTTTAATAATTGAAGCTACAAAGCTTCCCTGGCAGATAAAACAGCCAAGTAGATAGAGTCCACGTTAGTTAAAGAGGTAAAAAACGCTGTTAGATAGTCTGTCTCGTCAACTAACAACAACACCCAACTCGAAAGCTAATATTTCCTCATTGTGGTAAAGAGGGGGTAATACAACTAAATATTAATTACATTGCGAGAATGTAATTACTAGTTGTAGATTGTAGCCCCGTGTGTCATGAGAAAGCAGAGGAAATCACTAAGCAAGTCGTAGCTTGGGTGTTGTTGTTTTTGGTCATTTGTCATTTATCGAAAATTTTGGTTGAAAACCCCGTACTTCTCGGACGGCTTTATGCTGTTTGTGGTAACAGCAATAATTGCTCATTAAATTTAATATTTAAACTTTGCCTGAAAGCTACAAAAGCTTTTGCTCGATTTCCTCAAGCTGCTGATCCAATCGTTTCAGTTCTGTTTCGGTTTCCTGAATTTGTTGTTCTAATTTAAACTTTGTAGCTGTATCTGTTTCAACAGAGTAGTCTTGGCGCAGCCTACTTAATTTTGTGCTCTCCAGATCATATTGTTGTTCTAGTGATTTTGTTTCTTGCTCTAATCGGCGACGCTTGCTAGCAGTTAATCCACCACTAGTTGTAGAAGAAGAACTAGCAGGTGTACTAGTTCCAGAAGTAGCAGAGGTTGTTGATATCGGGTCGGACTGAGGAAGAAACTGTTCGACAAAGTCTTGTAGCTCTTTATTAAGAGGATTTTGCTCAACAGCACTATCGATCAACTTCTCAAGATATCCTCGGGATTCAGCCCAGTTAATGAGGTCAAACACAGCTTTAGAGAGGTTATCACCGCCGGCGATCGCATCTAAATTTTCATCAAGTGTGAAACGAACCATTATAGCTAAGTCTGTACGACTTGGGAAGGCACTCATCAGTGCTTTGTGAAACTGTTGGCGCTGTGAACCATTAAGCTGCATAATAAACGTCGTCAAGAGAATGTAAATATATATTTGCTACTATCTCACAGTAAAGTTTTCCAGATTCAGACTAATTATAAATAAGTAGGGCGGTGCAATTAAACATAACTGGCGTTCGCGCAGCGTCTCCGACAGGAGAGGACTGTCATTTGTCATTTGTCATTTGTCAATGATGGGCGATAAGTTCGCACCAAGGGCGGATTCCTCGATCCAATAAAGCGATCGCCTTATCTTCAGCCTCAGCAAATTTTATGAAGCGATTTGTGTCATCTGCAACTACATACTGGGCAATATTTCCCTACAATTTTTTACACCCAGTTAGTAAATGTTGCACTAAATTATAACGGGGTATCTGGAAATTACTTAATTGTAGAGCCTGCTAACCCTCTGCTAGAAATTCACGACTGAGAGCTATGCCTAAGAACTCAAAGATGATGTGGAGTTTTAACTATGACAAGTGATACCATTACTGAAACTGGTTTATTACATGCTAAACCGGATGGGTATGATAATCCCCAGCAAATTCTCAGTGTTGAAGAATTAAGCATTTTAAACGATCGCTCTAATTGGAAAGGACTGGTGCAATTAGCCGGACATTTAATAGTGATGGGATGTAGTGGCTATGTGTGGGCGACTAATTTTGGTAATTGGCTAGTAGCAATACCTGCGTTGGTTATCTATGGCTTTAGTCTAGCTTGTATGTTTGCACCTATGCACGAAGCTGGACACCGAACTGCTTTTGCGAATAATCGCTTGAATGATGTTGTGGCTTGGTTGGCTGGTGTACTCTCATTTTACAACAGCACTTTTTATCGTCGTTACCACAAATGGCATCACCGTTATACTCGCGTTCCTGGTAAAGATCCAGAACTGACCGATCTGACACCGCACAACCTGGGTGAATATTTTTTAGTACTGAGCGGTTTACCCTGGTGGCTTGATAAAATACAAGGACATTATCGCGCTGCAATTGGTCAACTAGATGATTGTGCATTTATCCCAGAGACAGCACGGGCTGAGGTGATTCGTTCGACTCGATTACAATTAGCTGTGTATGCAAGTGCGATCGCATTTTCAATTGCATTTAGTCAACCTTGGTTTGTACTTTATTGGCTGCTACCACTAATTGTTGGTCAACCGCTACTGCGTTTTATTTTACTGGGAGAACATACAGGTTGTTCTCTTAACGCTAATTTGCTGACGAATACCCGCATCACCTTCACAATCTGGCCTGTGCGATTTTTGATGTGGAATATGCCATTACATGCAGTTCACCATTTGTACCCATCTATTCCCTTTCACGCTCTACCTCAAGCATATCCAAAATTGAGTTCCCATTTTACGCACATTGATTCTGGTTATCTCAAAGTTAACCGAGATATTATTGCGCAATTGGGACAGTTGGAAGGATGACAGGGAGACGCGGGGACATGGTGACGCGGAGAATTTAAAACCGTAGGGGCGGGGAAACCCCGTCCTACATTTTTCAATTGATATAAGGGACTTCCAAGTAAAAAAATATTCCCGAAGTGATTGTTGACTGTTCACAGTTAACACTCAACGGTTAACAACTTTAAGCGGAATAATTTATTTTTTGGAATTCCCTAAATCTCGGTAAAATCTCACGCCACAATATTATTCACCTTGCAGTAATTGCTTAACGATACCTAATCCTACTTGAGAAGCTTCATCCAGCAGTTTTGGATCTACAGTTTTATCGTTCTCGCTGTGATAATTAGGTTCATCACCCCGGAAGAAAAACAGGATGGGCACATTTTTGTTAGCAAACGATGCATGATCGCTACCACCATAGCCATAGGAACCCAAGGGTTTGATATCTGAGTCTACAGTTTGGGCGATCGCAGTTAATGAAGATGTTCCACCAATCAATAGCTGGTTGTTCACCCCTACCATATCAAAATTCAACATGCCTTTCAAACCGGCAAGGAACTCTGGTTTAGCTGTCTCGACAAAAGCCTGCGATCCATATAACCCGTCTTCTTCCCCATCGAAGGCGACAAACCAAACTTGATGGGCGAGATTTGTGTTTGCTAAATTACTGGCGATTCTCAGTACAACTGCTGTCCCGGAAGCGTTATCGTTTGCGCCTGGGGAACTTTCAACTGAGTCATAGTGTCCACCCAGTATCAATTTTGGCTGATTCACCCCTGGTAGATGAGCAATGACATTCCGTCCGGTAACAACTTGCTGTTGTGCATTGACATTCAGGCTAACATTAACTTTTGCAGTTTGCACAAGTAAAGGATGACCGCGATCGCCGGAAATTCCTAGGACGGGAATTGTAACTTTCTCAGCCAACTCAGCACCAGTTAAATTCCCCGGTTTGTTGTTGACTATCACCAAACCAATAGCGCCAGCAGCAGCAGCATTCTTGGCTTTTTGGGAAAAGCGGATTTTACCACGCCGCACAATAGCGATCGCGCCTTTCACTCTCACTTTCGCAAAGTCGTTAGGTTCGCCAAAATTGGGAACTGCTACTAATGGTGCAGAAAGCTTTGCGTTAATTGACCCCTTGAGTGCCTTACCTTCAATAGTTGTACCATTAACAATCAGGTTGGAACCTAAGTCTAAAAATTTTTCATAATTAAAAGTTTGAACTTGAGCAACATAACCAGCTTGACGATAGCGTTCGATGAGATAGGCGCTAGCTTTTTCCATGACTGGTGTACCAGCGACTCGCGGACCGAAATTTACCAAAGCTTGGACATCTGCATAAATTGGATGAGGGCGATCGCTTTCTTGCGCTTCAGCTTTGGGTAGAGATGCATTAATATTATTGATACGATTTGATTGTATCGTGCAAGCTGTTGGTAGTGAAACCATGACAGCTACAAGCGCCGCCTTTAACCAAGAATTTGTGTGCTTTTTGTGGATCAGAGTCATTTTCAGTAGATGGCGGTAGGTAGGAACAATAATTTCCCTATTTCTAGGAGTTTGTCTGTTGAGTTAAATTGTTCCCACCTACGCAGACAAATTTTTTGTGACAGCGGATTTCATGTAAGTGAGGTATATCTATAGCGGGCTTTCCGACCCGCACCACAAGAGCTATATGATTAATTTATGTACCTCATGTACTTGCCGTCACCGCTAGAGAGGTTGTTAATTTTTACAAATTATTACTGGATTTAAAAATCAGAAAAACACCTAAAAAGACAAAAAAGTAGCGAAATCCATAATCCATAAAATCTAAAGAAGTTTTGGTAAAGCTGAGAGATAAAAGACCAATCCCTGCAAATAAAATTCCGCTAATGATTAAAGAACAAGAGATGATCGTTCTTCTTAAATCTTTAATAGCTCCAATTAAATCTTTATTGTCTGCCATAACCAACACCCTGAAATACTTAAATAAGTACTTTACAACGAATAGAACCATTAACAGGGTAGGGGTTAGGCTACTTTTTACTTTGACCATTAATCCTAGGTTAAACCTATCCTTTAGCTACTGTGGGATATTCCATTGGTGTAGTGACAAACCAGATCAATTAACGTATGTGCAATAAAATGCGTCAGTCCGATAAAATCTGGAAATCCCCAGAATTTATTCAAACTGACGCACCCTTGTATATTTGGAGTTTGGCGCTGCATCTCCAAGTTTAGGACTCAGGACTCTTTTTCAACTTTTGCACTAACAACTGGACTGCTAAAGCCAATAAACCCACAGCCACTAAACCAAATATTCCCGCACCCAAGGCGAATAAGCCGACTACTAAGGTACGAACGGCGGAAGTTAGCCGAATCACTAATTGGTTATCGGAGTGTATAGGTTTGCTAGCAAAATTTGTGGCGATCGCAATCATCAGCGAATATAGTGCATATCCTAATCCTCCAGAAACGATCGCGCCACTGACACAGCGTACTGGACTGGTTTGTACTTCTGCTGAAGTCTCTGGTTGAGGAAGGGAATTTGGATCGGTCATACAATTTTAGATTTTAGATTTTAGATTTTGGATTTACCAATAAAAACAGACACAGCGACGCAAACAAAAGTGAATAGTTTTAATTAAACGACTTCAGTTGGCGAGAAGAAAAATATCCTTTGCTTAAATGAGGTGTCACTGCGTCTGTCTTATCTTCTTCACCATCCTTAAACCGACGACGCAATTTTTATTCCATGTGAAGTTGTCCGCGTCACAAATAATTCTAAATCTTCGTCGGGGATGGCGGCGCGAATTTGTTGCTTCACAACTTCTGCTTGTGGTTGCGACTCCACTAAAGCAAACACTGAAGGGCCTGAACCAGACATCATGGTTCCAAGAACCCCAGCTTGTGCTGCAAACAATTCTCGCAGTTGGAGAACTTGGGGATACTCTGGTAAGACGACGCGCTCTAAATCATTATGCAATTTTTGAGCGATGTCTGCTGCATCTTGATTGGCGATCGCTTTGACTATCGGACCGGAATGCACTGCATTCGCACGAGCGATTAAGTCAGCGGTATCCTTAATATATGTATTACCAAACTGCTGGCGATAAGTTTTGTATGCCCAAGCGGTAGAAACTTCCAAGCTGCGATACTTCGCCAATACTATATATATATTGTCTAAATTCGGCAGTGGGGAAAGTTGCTCACCTCTCCCTGTCGCAATTACTGTTCCCCCAGCGATACAAAACGGTACATCTGAACCGAGAACCGCACCTAATTCTTCTAATTCTGTCTGAGTCAGTCCCAGATTCCAAAGTAAATCTATCCCCACCAACACAGCTGCGGCGTTTGTCGAACCACCCGCCAACCCAGCTGCTACAGGTATATGCTTGTCGATGGTAATTTCTACACCACCATATTTAGCAAAGGTCTCCGGAAATTCTTTCACCATCAATTCAGCCGCCCGGTACGCCAGATTAGTTTTATCTGTCGGTACTTGGGGGTGCTTGCTGTGGACGCGAATCGTATCTGTGCTGAGGGAACGCACACCAATTTGATCAGCCAAGTCGATGCTTTGCAGTATCATCGCTAACTCGTGAAATCCATCGGGGCGATCGCCGATGATTTCCAGATACAAGTTGATTTTAGCAGGGGCAATGAGGGTGTAGGAACGCATTTTTTAAAGGATGAAGGATGAAGGATGAAGGATGAAAATTTTAGCTTTCAGACTTCATAGTTTCTAGTTGATTAGCTAAAGTTACCCATTGCGAGACGCTGAGGTCTTCAGCGCGTACCTGGGGATTTATCTTTAATTGTTCCAGTAAGTGAGTCAGGCGATCGCGTTCTACTACTGGTTGTAAATTATTTCGTAACATTTTCCGCTTCGCCCCAAACCCCAACTTGATCAAATTCTCAAATTTACGGGGGTCAATTGCTGGGGTTTCTATTGTTCTTGGACGTAACCTAACTACTGCTGAATCTACTTTTGGTGCTGGGTGAAATGCACTTGCGGGCACTGTACAAATTAACTCACATGCTGCTAGATATTGCACCCTGACACTCAACGCGCCAAAAGTTTTAGAACCTGGTTTTGCATATAACCTTTCTGCTACTTCTTTCTGCACTAATAACACGATTGAATCATAGGGTTTCGGATTAGGATTGGCAATCGTACCCAAGAGTTTTTCGATTATCGGTCCTGTGATGTTATAGGGGATATTCGCAACTACTTTATTTTGATTTTGAAAATTAGGAAATCCTCCCAACTGCGATTGTAAATCCAAAGTTAAAAAATCCCCTTGCAGCAGCAGAAAATTTTCTTTTTTACCCAGTTGCTTTGCTAATAAATCACATAAATCGCGGTCAATTTCCACCGCCACCAAAGATTGTACCAAAGGTAATAAACGACGAGTCAGAATCCCTGTACCTGGTCCAATCTCCAGAACGCGATCGCTCTGCTGACACTCCGCCGCCTTCACAATTGCGTCCAGAGCCTTTTCACTTTTGAGCCAATGCTGAGCAAACGCCTTGCGCGGTCGTACCATCTATCTTCCTCTCTATATCTACTTTCTAGCCTTTCACAAAAAATCCGTTTCTTACTTTTTTCTTACTTTTCACTACCCCTTTTTTACCCATTTTGTCTGTTTTTCTCTTGACATACGGACTTAAGTATGATTTTTCGGCAGAAAAAATTTGCGAAAATCAGACTTTAACCATTGTCTCTGAAGATGGGACTATTGACTTTTCCCTAGTTGACAGGGTAGTATATATATAATGGAAAAGGTGCGCGCATATATACCCACCAACCCAAAAGTATTATTAATTAAGTCAAAATATTGAGTGGTTTTAGCCTCGATGGACAGACAAAGTTTGCCCGACATGAGCAAAGAGTCCGTTGCCAAGAATGGTGATTGAAATTTAGGCGATCGCAAATTACAGCATGGCATTAATTGATTGCATTTTGAACCGCAGACTATTGTTGAATTTAACGCATCACAAACTTACAGCAGATTGCAACTCGATGAACTATAGATCATCGTAGGGGCACAACAATGTTGTGCCCTCACCCGTGTACTTAATTTACTCTTCCATTCTTCTTTGCGCCTCAGCGGCTGAAGGCAGGGTAACCAAACATTGCCCCCCAACTCAAATTATTGTTTCTGAAGATGGAACTATTGACTTTTAAATAGTTGACAGAGTATTATATAAATAATGGAAAAAGTGCGCGCAGATAGACCCACTATTAGCAAAATATTACTGATTAATTTAAATAGAGCAAGCCTAAAGCAAAAAACCCTGAATTAAAATTAGGCGATCGCAAATTACAGCATCGGATTAATTACGAAAATTGTTAAACACAGAAGTCGTAGTAGGGGCACGGCATCGACAATCTTCTGGTACATACAATAATTTTACTAGTGCCGTGCCCCTACAGCGTGGTGTATTTACTTATCTTTTTTCATTCTTCTTTGCGCCTTTGCGCCTCTGCGTGAGAAAAAACAGCAAAATTTTACATAACTTGCCTCATTACCGAAACATCTGGGAGAATTAATACAATTCATTCTCTTTTCAGATAAACCTAATGTTTATTGGTGTAGTTCTCCGAAAGCGCTACAAAATCATCCGACTCTTAGGAAGTGGTGGATTTGGAGACACCTATTTAGCACAAGATTTGGATTTACCCAACCATCCCTTTTGCGTTGTCAAACACCTGAAATCAAACAACCTTAATCCAGCCGTTTTACAAGTAGCCAGACGGTTATTTAATAGCGAAGCAGAAACATTATACCGATTAGGCAACCTCCACAACCAAATCCCCAAACTCTTTGCCCACTTTGAAGAGAATGGCGAATTTTATTTAGTCCAAGAATTTGTTGATGGCGAAGATTTGGGTAAAGAAATCTCGCCAGGTAAGCGGTTGAGTGAGGATGAAGTAACTCAGCTATTAGAGGAAATTTTAGAAATTCTCGCCGTAGTTCATCAGCAAAATATCATTCACCGCGATATCAAACCTCAAAACATCATGCGTCGTCGTCAAGATGGCAAGATTATGCTGATTGACTTTGGTGCAGTGAAAGAAATTATGGCAGTGAATGCCCAAGAACAAACCAGTGCTACAGTTCCTATAGGTACACCTGGCTATATGCCCAGCGAACAAGCAACCGGACAGCCAAAATTATGTAGCGATGTTCATGCTGTGGGGATGTTGGGAATTTATGCTTTGACAGGGATACAGCCACACCAACTCCCAAAAGATCCCACCAATGGCGAAGTAATTTGGCGGAATTGGGCAAAAGTTAGCGATCGCCTCGCTGATATTTTAAACAAAATGGTGAGTTATCACTTTCGCGATCGCTATTCTACAGCCGCAGAAGTATTAGAAGTACTCACACCACCACCACC
>NZ_CAWNLA010000001.1:1372237-2624633 GCF_963875285.1 Calothrix sp. NIES-2100 | reverse complement strand
TCCCCCTCCTCCCCCACCACCTCCCCTTCCATCACGACGGCGAATCATTCAAACTGTCGGGTTGATGGGTGCGGGATTTGGTTTGGCGATTATCGGTGAACGGTTGTTATTTGGTTCAAAAGAAAATTATCCTCCATCAAAAACAGGTACAGGAGACTTTAGAAGAACTCCAAAAACCCCAGCAAGCACTGTTACCCAGTCTCCCACTTCACAAAATCGCTTACAAACCTTTTCCTTTGAAGTTGTGACAGTAAATGCGCAGGGAAACATCACCAACCGTCGCAACCGTCAGGCGAATTATTTTAGCGACAACTTGGGGAATGGTGTCACTTTGGAAATGGTGCAGATACCAGGGGGAACTTTTACAATGGGTTCGCCAGCAGGGGAAGCACAGCGAGATAGTGATGAAAGTCCACAGCATCAAGTAACAGTTCCTGGCTTCTTCATGGGTAAATATCCAGTTACTCAAGCGCAGTATCAAGCGATTATAGGGAATAATCCTTCCAGTTTCAAAGGAGAATCAAAACCTGTAGAAAATGTGAGTTGGGATGATGCGGTAGAATTTTGTCAAAAGTTAAGCCAAAAGACAAAACGCACCTACAGACTACCCAGCGAAGCCGAATGGGAATATGCTTGTCGTGCAGGAACCATTACACCCTTTTATTTTGGTGAAACCATCACCACCGATTTAGTAAATTACAACGGAAACTACCCTTACGCCTCTGCACCCAAAGGTGAATATCGTCAACAAACAACAGATGTGGGAAAATTTCCGCCAAACTCTTTCGGTTTATATGATATGCATGGTAATATATGGGAAAGGTGTCTAGATAAATATCATAATAATTACGAGGGAGCGCCAACAGACGGCAGTGCATGGCTGAGTGGTAATGATAATGATTATCAGATGCTGCGTGGCGGTTCTTGGTTCGACCTCGCCAGGGGTTGCCGGTCTGCGGATCGCTACTACGTCACGCGCGCGTATCGTCACCTCAATGTGGGTTTTCGCGTGGTTGCGGTGGCTGTGGCGTGAGTACTCCCCAAAGTCAGAGCTGATAAGTGGGAATTTATCGGGCGTACACCAGGGAGTCCAGACCTAGTCCAGCGATGGAGGCGACTCTGTCCAAAAATAAAACCGAGTCGGATAGCTTGGTAGGTTGCAAAATCGAACAGTTGTCCGATTCAATCAATTCACCCGTAGGAACGAAACCCAACATTCCCACCACAACACACAACGCAAATATTGGGTTTAACTCCGTAACCAACGGCAAGCAAGCTACAACAACAACAGAATAATATAATTGAGAAAAATTGCGATCGCCCAACTTAAAAGCCGCCGTAGGTTGGGTTGAAAAATGGGTTAATCAACATTTTTTTGCAAAAACAGGTGATTTTCTCAATCTTTTTCTCAGCACAAGCTGAAAACCTTACCCACAATAGATTTAATATCGCTACACTAAACTTATAGCGAACTTGGTAAAAATAAACCTATGAAAAACGGGTGTGTACGGGGACAAAGGCAGAAAAAGCGAAACTTTTAATATTAGTAAAAAGGAAAAATGAACAATAATTAATGAAACCTACCGTCGAGCAACTCGAAGCATTTTTTGATTTTTGCGTTCACACTAGCAATTTATTCCGTGACATAACCCTGGTGAGGTTTGATGAAAGAAGCAACCGAATCGTGATTTTGATAGGTGAATCTATCCAAATTGAAATTCTTAGTAATGGGGAGAAAATAATAGAATGAGCGACTATTTAAGCCTTAGCGAAGCCGAATTGAGAAAATACGTGATTGCACACCCTGACGATGAAGACGCATTTCAGCACTATATGGAAATTGTTAGAGCCAAACCAGGACGTATAGTAGTCAAGACTACAGAACAATTAATAGAGGAAATAAAAAAGAGAATGGCATCATAACCAAAAATCATCTAAGAAGATCACCATTTTTTCCTGCAACGGTACAATCAACTTTAACAAGTAACAAAGGTTGACCAAGACCGATGACACGAAAGATACTCCAGGGATTGCGTGCAGAAAGCTATCAACATCCCTTTGATCGCAAAGCCTTGGCTGCACTGCAAAAAATGCCAGGTTTACCACTCCTACTCAAAAAGATAAATGAGTATGGTATAGATCGGCTTCTGCGGCTATCAACACTGGGTAATGAGTTTCGCGTCAAAGAGCGCAACTTTCCCAAATTGCACAACGCTTTAGTGGAAACTTGTCAGATTCTCGATGAACCTCTCCCAGATTTGTATATCTACCGAGGTACAGGACACATTTCTACCTATGCTATCGGCGTTGAGAAACCATTAATCGGAGTCAACCTAGAAACGCTGGAATGGCTCACAGAAGACGAATTGTTGTTTATCTTCGGACATGAAATTTCCCGCATCAAAGGAAAATATTTGACATATCAGCAACTGGCGGTGGTAATGCCACTATTGAAAAATTTGATCACAAGCACGACACTAGGATTTGGCGGATTAGCCGCCAATGGGATTGAAGTTGCATTGTACAACTGGATCATGATGGCGAAATTCACAGCCGATCGCGCTGGATTATTAGCATGTCAGGATATTGATATTGCGATCGCATCTCTCATCAAACTCGGTGGTTTACCAACTGAATACTTAACCAAAGAAGTTATCGAAGATTTTATGCAGCAAGCCCGTGAGTTTCAGATCCAAGAGCTTGATAAATTAGACCAAGTTACCAAAATTTTTAGTTTTATGGAATATCAAATTCCTTGGAGTGTCATGCGCGCATCAGAATTGTTGAAATGGGTAGAATCTGGAGCATACACTCAATGGCTACAATCAGATCCTTCCCAACCACCACAAGAAACTGAACAGCCAGAAAATGTCAAAGATTGGGATTTCTTAGGAAATTGGTAGTCAAAAAAAAGTAATTTTCAGAGATTTATGTTAACTTTCATCTCGGTAAACCTCTCGGCGATGTTTCACCTTCACAATACTCACCAACAAAATATCATCATATATTTGATAAATAACTCGATAATCACCTACTCGAATACGATATAAAGAATCTTCATCCTCTAACTTTTTAACCCCGTTAGGACGAGGTTCTATCGCTAACTCTTGAATTTTTACGTCGATTCGTTCTTTAACATCTTTGGGTAGTTTTTTGAGTTGCTTGACTGCACCTTTAGTCAATTCAATTTGATAACTCACGCAGTCTCTCTCTTATATTCTTCCCAAGATACAGTCCCATTGATTTTTGCATCTAACAACTCAGCACGAGCATCTCTAATATCTTCTTCATCTTCTAAAAGTTCTAAAACTTTTTCTAAAGTGCTTTCTGATGCATTATGTAGATACTCGTTAATTAATTCAAGGAGTGATTGTCTTTTGGTGGCAGTTTCCATTTTTAAACCTCCGGCAGAATTTTTATCATATTATCTAATAATGTAATATTCAAGCTGAAATTATATCTGCTCTCTTACCCAACTGCGAAACGCTCTCATCGCCGCATTTCTCCCCTCAGTTTTACTCCGCATTAAATATTCAGGAATAACTTGAGTAATCGGGAAATTCGGAAAAATAGCACTAGCAGTAGAGGTGACATATTTACCATTAATCATCACATTAATTTCTAATTTATTTCCCTGCGATCGCCATAATTCCGGCACACCTAATACTTCATAATTATTAAACCGAGTGCGGGAGGTAATATCAATTTCAATCGCTAAATCAGGAGGCGGATCAACGCTTAAATCAATTCTATCCTTACCGCGCACAGCCGCTTCATTTTGAATGTAGAAACAATCATCAGGTTCTACCCCAGCATCCATTTTTTCTTGGTCGAAAGTAGTAGATCCCAAACTCCAAAATTCAATGTCGAGTTCTTCTAGTAGAGCCTTCACTAAATCCCCAATAATAACTTTAGCTACTTCATGCTCTGGTAATGGAGCCATGATTTCCAACATCCCTTGACTGTAAGATATCCGAGAACTGCGATTTTCACCCAATTCAGCCAAAATATTTTTGTATACCGACCAGGATATATTTTTAATTAATAATTGATGACCTACAGGTACAATTAGTTGGTTGAGTTTAAGTAACATAACTTCCCTCGCTGCTAAATTTCACCTAACTAGTACCAACTCCATCATACAGCCGAAAGCGGATTTAGATCCCCGACTTCTTCAAGAAGTCGGGGATCTAAAGCGCAATTTTTGCTTCAGTTAACTTCGTGCTGTGTCACAGGAATTTCAATGACAAATTCTGCTCCTTGTCCGGGTGTAGAGTTACAAAATAATTTACCACCATGTCTATCTACGACAATTTGGTAACTTATTGATAAACCTAATCCCGTTCCCTTCCCCACATCTTTAGTAGTAAAGAAAGGGTCAAATAATTTAGATATTATTTCTGGAGTAATTCCGTTACCATTATCTGCAATGCGGATGGCTATGCAATTACTATTAATAACTTCTGTATAAATGCGAATTTGGGGATTTTTGATATCTTCTAAAGCATCAATAGCATTACTCAAAATATTCATAAACACCTGATTTAATTGTCCAGGATAGCAATCAATCAGGGGAAGTTGACCATATTCTTTAAAGATGACCATTTCTGGATGCTCTGGTTTAGCTTTTAGACGGTTGTGGAGAATCATCAAAGTACTATCAATACCTTCATGGATATCTACCTGCTTAAATTCAGCTTCATCCAAGCGGGAGAAATTACGCAGCGATAGGACGATTTCCCGAATGCGCTGTGTACCTATACGCATAGATTGGAGCAGTTTTACTAAATCTTCTTTAAGAAAATCTAGGTCAATATCGGCAATTTCTGCGGCAATTTCTTCAGGAGGATTGGGGTAGTATTGTTGATATAATTCCACCAACCGTAACAAATCTTGAGTGTATTCACTGGCGGGAATCAGATTACCATGAATAAAATTCACTGGATTGTTAATTTCATGGGCGACACCTGCAACCATATTACCAATTGAGGACATTTTTTCACTGTGGATCAATTGGGTTTGGGTGCGTTGGAGTTCGCGCAGAGTTTCTTCCAAATTTTGTGCTTGTTGTTGTAATTTAATTTCGGCTTGTTTGCGTGCAGTTATATCAGTTGATACACCAAGAATTTGTTTGATAATTCCGTCATCATTGCGGTTGAAAGGAGTTTCTCGACTGTAGAGCCAGCACCACTCACCATTGGCGCGTCTGACGCGATATTCAAACTCAACAATATCACCATCTTCAGCAGTCAGAAAGTTCTGATGTTGATTACTGACAATTTCCCGATCATCTGGATGCATAATATTGGGAATCAGATGATCTCCCATCTGGTAAATTTCCTCGTGAGAGTAACCCAGAAGAGTGACAATTTCTTGATTTGCGTAAACATTACGTTGTTCTTCTAAATCAAAAATGTAGAGAATATGGGGAGAAGAATCCGCAATGCGTTGAATGAAATGCTGACTAGCTTGGAGTGCTTCTTCGGCTTGTTTACGCTCTGTAATATTTAAAGTTGTCCCCACGAGGCGATAAATTCTACCTTCGCTATTTCGCAGCGGATTGATTGTAGTAAACCACCAGGTTTTCTGCTCATCAAAAGTCAAACATTCTTCATAGGAAATTTCCGTACCAGATTCTATACAACTTTGATATCGCTGACTTATTACTGCACCTGCAATAGAACCAAGCAACTCTGCTGGAGTTTTACCAGTCATCTTATCATGATTCATTCCTACTATTTTTTCTGCTGATGAGTTACAACCAGCATACCGAAATTCACCATTTTCTAGAACATTGACAATGAATATTAATTGCGGAACCCCATCATAAATACTGCGTAAGAACTGTTCTTGTTCTTTTAATTGAGCTTCGGCTTGTTTACGTTCGCTGATATTACGAGTAATTGTTGCCAAACACAAAGGATCGCCAGTCTCAGGACTTTTAACTATGAACATATTAAAATCAACTGGGATGGGTTCTTCAGTTTGAAAATCTCGAAACCGATATTCTCCTTGCCATAAACCACTTTTGATGACAGTAGGGAGAATGGAACGCCGCATATATTCTCTATCTTCTGGGAAGATACAATCAATAATTCTGAAGTCGGGAACAGTTTCTAAATTATCAATACCAATTAGCTTGAGTCCAGCTTCATTAATAAATATTGGTTTTCCTTCTAAGCTGGCAAAACCAATGAAGTCACTGCTATTTTCAATGAGAGACACAAACCTTTGTCGTTCTTGTTCAGCTTGTTTGCGTTCTGTAATGTCAGTCGCCGTCACTACTAACTGAGAAATTCGTGAAGTGCTATCCAAAAGTGGCGTGACATTTAGTAGCCACCAAATTTCTTGATCATCGGTATAGAAAAACTCTTCATAGAATATACTCTTGCCCAAATTGAAGCATTCACGGTAACGTTGGCGATAGTAATATGCCATATCCCCAGGTAAAGCTTCGGCGATTGTTTTTCCTAAGAAAGATTCCAGGGGAATGGGGCTATTTCTGAGAATGGCTGGATTGAATTTAGCGTAACGAAATTCTGCCCCATCATCTAAAACATCTAAGACAAAGATGCCATAATCTACACCTTCCCAGATACTTTGCAAAAACTGTGCCTGTGCTTGCAGTTGTTGCTGAATGATTTGGCGGTCGCTAATATCAAATAGGCAACCATACCAGAAAATATCACCGTCCTCTTGGCGTTCTGGCCGGGAAAATGCCTTAATCCATTTCTGCTGTCCCCAGGGAGTGAACATCCGCCACTCGCTTTCATAGTTTTGTAGAGTTTGCGCAGAGTTAGCAGTGGCTTTTTGTACTTCTACGAGATCCTCAGGGTGAACAAGGCTAAATACTAAGGACGCATCTTCTGTGATTTGTTCGGGTTCTAATCCCAGAATTTCCCGACATCTCGAAGAAGCATAAGGAAAGGACATTTTCCCATCCGGTGTCAGGCGAAATTCATAAAGCATCCCTGGGACATTATCTGCGATGCGTTGCAACCTGGCTTCAGTACAATGCAGCGCTGCTGTCCGTTCCTCTACTCTAGCTTCTAACTGTTCATTGAGTTGTTTGAGTTCTGCTTCTACTTGCTTACGAGTAGTAATCACTTCCGTAAACATAATAATGCCACCAATTTCACCATCTTCATACCAAGGATGTATCTCCCACTTCACCCATTCACTTGTACCATTGGTACGAATGAAGACATCTTCGGCAGATTTTTCCCTAGCACCTGCTAAACAGCGTTGATGAATTTCCCGCCAACGTTGGGGAATTTCCGGGAAAATTTCATAATGAGAGCGACCGATAATTTCCCCATCACCCAAGCTATAATCCTCTCGCCAGCGCCGACTGACACAGAGGTAGCGCATCTGTTGGTCAAAAACAGCGATCGCAGCTGGCGTATACTCTATAAACAACCGCATCTGCTGTAGACTGGGAGAGCAGTCCTGAGAACCCACCATCTGACGTAGTTCTATCAGCTCTTGTTGCAGGGATTCATAAGTATTTTTATCTACAGAGATAAGATTGCAAGCCATAGTTTTGTTACTTGCCAGCTAGGGAAATAAAATAAACTTCAACGTTTATTGTTCCCAATTAAATTCGGCAAACAACATTTCTGGGTTAATTCGTAATACTTCAACTTCGCTCAGTACCAGTTCATAATTCGTAATTCACTTTTTGTAAAGAATTTGAGGATAAGGGCGATGAGGGAGACGCATTTAAACAGTGAAGAGGTGACACACAAAAAGAATCAATGACAACTGACAATTCTCAAGACAACAACTCACCCAATTGATGCTGAATTAGTAATCCTTTAAGTGTGGCATTTTCCGCCTTCAAAGCCTGGGTTTCTGCTTCTAATTCACTAATTCTTGCCTTCAAAGCTTCCTTAGTTGTACCCTGTCTGTGAATGACAACTTCTCGATAAATCGCTAAATTAGCATCCTCATTCATCCATCTTTGATAAGTCTTAGTATGCTCTTGCACAGTATGTCCCATGTAATCAGCCATTGTTTTTATGGGAACTTGCAGGCGATGTCCGCGTATAGCATAAGCGTGACGTAATTCATAAGGTCTAAACCCTAAATTAGCCACTCTAAATCTGATATGAACTTTTGCCGTTTTATTGCTAAGTGTTCCTTCATTGTAAGGAAATTTCACATTTTTTAAATCAAATAATTCTACCCAGTGGGGATGTAATGGTGGAATCCCACAACTGCGTTCACCGGTTTTAGTTCCCTCTGTCAAACTAGGATTTAAATTTACGAGATGAAAAGTATTGTTAGGGTGAGTAAAAGCCTCTATATCTACAGCAAATAATTCATGAGGTCTTAAGCCATAGGTCGCTAACATCCCATATGCCCATTGCCATTGTTCTGGTTGGGTGAGATTCTCTTTACTAGCATATGCTGATAAAGGCATTCCAATTTTAGTAAAGCCTTGAATAATCTCTTCATCTGATGGTACTTTACGAATTGTGGGTTCAGGCTTAGGAGTTGCATAAGCAGCAATGGTTCTTAAACCATTAATCCCGCAAAATTCACAAAACTTCTTCAATTGCCATACTAAGAAAAACCTCCCCGATGTATTAGGCTTAGTTCTTAAGAGCGCTTTTTCTAAAGCAGATAAAGACAGAGGTAAATCTTGAGGCAGTTTTTTCAAATGTCTCAGATAATGGGTTTCCCAAGTACGGATTCCTTGACGATTCTTTTCATGAGTCTTCCAAAATTCCCGCTCATAATCCTGAATCCATTCACTAATAAGTTTGGTAGAATTCTCCGGTTCAGGTAAAGCTATCTTCTGCGCTTGTTTACCTAGTAATTCTGGTGTCCACCGGAATTGCTTTGTCATTAATAACAAATCTAATTCCCTGGCTTTGACTACTGCCGTTTTTACACCTACGTCATTCGCGAAAAAACCAAACGAAATGGTATACTGCTTACTTGGACTACCATTTTTGCCAACATCACCAGGTTTACAGGGAAAAGTCCCTTGTAACCCAAGAGTTTTCGCACTAGTTAGCTTAAGTTTCACCTTCACTCGATCCAAACTTAATGCCGAGTTGGCTTGCGCAATAGCGTGTTTGATTCTGAGATATTCACGCTCAGCCTTAACACCTTCATCTGAAGGAGAATGTTTGGCTTTCCATTGTTTCCACTTAGATGGTTCCCATTGGTCAATTCCCACACCGTCCCATTCAGTATTACGGAGGTCGTATGTACTAGATTCATGGCTAGACATAAGCATTTCTGGCAACTTATAAATTCAAGGTATAAGAGGAAAGTCCTGCAAATTAAAGGTTTAACAGCTGCGATCGCTCAAAAAGTCAAGGTTGGATAGACAAGCTCAAAAGTTATAAATTTATACGGAAATAAGAACCAAAACACTGAAGTTAATAACACAACCTAATAACTCCAAAGCTATGCATAACACGATAAATACCACTAAAAAATATCTCTTAGCATTTATTATGGCCGCGATCGCAGCTAGCCTCAGCAGCTGTAGTTCTAATTCCACCCCTAGTCAGGATACTACTAGCGAAATACCAGCACCAACCACAACATCCGCTAGCACATTATCCCCATTTCCTAGGGAAACTCCCAGCATGGCTCATCTGAGAGCTAAATCAGAGGATATTGAGACACCTGCACCTACTGAATCCCCTACAGCAAACACACCTGCTGCAACTACCATAGAGACACCTTCACCTAAAGAATCTCCCACGCCAAGTACACCGGCTGCAACTCCTAGCGTCACCACTGGCAAAACCACCAATGTCACCCTATACACAAGTGATGTTCAATGTCAACAACTAATTCCCCAGAAAGTTGCAGTACCAGCGGATGAGCCTGTAAAAGGTGCGGTGGGTAAAATTTTAGAGCAAAGAGATTCAGGCGACTTTAGTTTATCGAATTATCGAGTTAATGTGAAAAATGGTGTTGCTACCGTTGATTTACGAGTAGCGCCTAACTCAAAACGGCAAATAGCTTCTCTTTCTAGTTGTGAACAATTTGCCTTATTTAGCAGTGTCCGTAAAACCCTGACGAGTAATGCTCAATGGAAAATTAAAGATGTGCGCTTTACCGAAAAAGGTGAGGAAATTGTGTTTTAGTCATTAGTCATTTGTTATTTCTCCCCTGCTCCCTCTTTCCCTTGATTATTAGACAACAGCCATTGCTCAATCAACTCTGTCATAATGTCACTCATTTGTCGCCCATCAGAAGCAGCAGATGCTTTCAATTGGCGATGCAAATGTTTAGGCAAATAGATAGTTGTGCGGGTATATTCAGGATTGGTACTTTTGCTTAAGGAAGTGGGTTGAGCTTCAATTGGCTGTGGGTTATCTCGTTGTTGACGACTGCGAGCAGCATCAATCAAATCATCAAAACGACTAGTTTTTTTCTGATTATTCAGCCTACCGTCACTGTTAACCTTCATCTTTATATACCTCACTACGATGTGCGATTTCCACAACACTTACTAATAAAAAATCATCGAAAATCTCGTATATAATGCGATAATCACCTACTCTAATTCGATATGCATTGTATTCACCTTTTAACTTTTTAACTCCGTGAGGACGTGGTTCTATTGCTAAGTCATCTATTTTAGCTTGTATGCGGTCTGTCCATTATTGAGATAGTTTTCTCAACATTTTTCTTGCACCCTTGGTAAATTTAACTTCGTAAATCACGCTACGTCCTTTGTTTTTTCATTAGCGATTTCGTCTTTAATTTCTCCCCATGCTATAAGACTATTATTTTCTCTATCACTTTTAGCAGCATGATAGGCTCTTAAATCGTTTTCATCCTCTTCATCTTCGATTTTTAGAAGTAGGGCGTAAATTTCATCTAGGGTACTGTCGTAAGCTTGATTTAGCAGTACGTTGATATTTTTAATTAATTGTTCGCGTTCTTGTTCGGTTTTCATTTTTATACCTCTTTTTAAGTTTCCATCAATATTTCCTTTCCCACTTCAGCGTAACAGCGCCATGCAATTTGGGCATAAGAGTCTTTGACAGCATTGACTGGTACTCCTTCTAAAGCCGCACGTTGGAATACAGCCAGTCGGCGAATTCCAGATTTAAATATAGGTAGCCCTGCTTTTAATAAAGCTGCTCTCGCTTCTTCTCCCGCTTTATTGGGATGGGGAGGAATCAGAGTCAGCAAAATGCGATAATTAGTCTTATATTGCTGAAGATCTGCAACCATTTGCATTGTTGCAGCCAGAGCGATCGCATCGGGAGTGGTAGGTATTACTAACAAATCACATCCGGTCGCAATAGTTTTTAATTCATCTGGATCAGGCCTAGCTGGTGTATCAATCACAATATGTTCATAGAGTTTTGCCAGCTGTATCCCCTCCTGTTCATCCGCAACTTTGAATGGCAAACAACCCCGGTTAGCCCAATCCAAAGCACTGCGGTTCAGGTCGCCGTCTACTAGCAGTGTATCAGCTGTGTTTTGCAGGTATGTCGCTAGGTGTAGCGCTGTCGTTGATTTGCCCACACCTCCCTTAAACGCCGCCACAGTAATAATCATTTTGGATCTTTAAACAAATAATCTCCAGATTCTACTGTATATCTAAACATCTGGACATTTAATAAATGTTTAGATGTTTAAGTATTTAGATGTTTTATGTACAAATATTTTATATAAGTAAATTTCAATTATGATTGGTTTAAATACGTACTTTTTTAAGTAGAGCGTGAGCAAAAAGTATAAAAAAATACTAAATATACTAAACAGTTTAGTTTAAACTTGAACTATGTTTACACTACGCCGTTTACAGGCAACACAATCGTAAATTCAGTTCCTTGATTGAGTGTGGAATTAACCTGAATCGCGCCGCCATGCTTTTCCACTACAATTTGATGAGCGATCGCCAATCCCAATCCAGTACCTTTACCAACGGCTTTCGTGGTAAATCGGCTCTCAAAAATCTGCTGACTCACCGCCTCTGTCATGCCAATGCCATTATCAGCAATCCGAATCATGACAAAATTCGGTTCGAGCATTTGGGTGAAAACCTGGATGACAAGGAAATTATCTACTCGCATTTTCTGCTGCCAAACATCTTCTAGGGCATCAACAGCATTAGCAATAATATTCATAAACACTTGATTAAGTTGTCCTGGATAGCACTCAACCTTTGGCAACGAAGAGTATTGTCTAACAACTTGAATTTCCGGACGTTGCCCCAAGGCTTTGAGGCGGTGGCGCAAAATTAATATAGTACTATCAAGTCCTTGATGGATATCAACTCCAACCTTCACAGCAGTATCAGAGCGGGCAAAATTTCGCAGCGACACAGAAATCTCTTTGACACGCTCTGTGCTTAACTGCATAGAATTGAGCAGGTTGGGCAAATCTTCTAAAATAAACTCCAGATCTGTTTGGGCGATCGCTTCTTGAATAGCAGGTGGCAGATGGGAGTAATATTGCTGACATAATTTTAGGATATTAGTAATATCAGAAACATACTCTTGAGCAGGAAGCACATTACTAATGATGCAGCTAATGGGATTATTCATTTCATGTGCCACCCCAGCTACCAGTTGACCGAGCATTGAGAGTTTTTCTTGTTGCACCAGTTGCACTTGTGCCTGTGCTAACGCCGCTGTTCGTTCTGCTACTCGCTGTTCCAGGCGATCGCTCAGTTGCTTGAGTTGTAAATGCATTCGCACTCTGGCAATCACTTCTGCTTCTTCAAAAGGTTTAGGAATGTAATCAACAGCCCCTAACGAGAATCCTTTCACCTTGTTTTCCGTATCCGTCAGCGCCGTCATAAAAATGATCGGAATTGTTTGCGTTAAGGGATCGGCTTTAAGTTTCTGGCAAGTCTCAAACCCATCGATTCCAGGCATTTGCACATCTAAAAGAATCAAGGCTGGTAATTTATGCTGCACCAGTTCGATCGCACTTTCGCCATCTTCGGCAACTCGAACCGCAAAACCTGCACCTTTTAAAGCTTGTGACAGCACTGACAAATTAGTGGGATTATCATCAACAATCAAAACAAAATCAGAGTCTTTCATTTTCTATCAAATAAATTTAGTTACTATGAAAACGGAAATTCAGTTAACCTGATTAATCCATTGATTTAATAGCTCTCGCAGTTTTTTGAGGTGGAAATTTTCGGCAAGCTGGATTACTTGTTGAGCAAAAGCAAAATAGACAGGCTCGCTCACTTTTAAATTGTTCGCTTCATTGAGTACACCATCGACATCGCCATGTTTTGCCAATTCATACAAGCGATTTAACACATTAATAGGAGGTAGAGAAATATCATTTGTTGCTGTCCGAGGTGTATCAGTTTGTGATTCTGCTGTATAAATCCATGCCAAATTTAGGTGAACTTGGAGTAATTCCAACAGGGTTTCAGCCGCAACAGGTTTGGGTAAGAAAGCATTTGCGCCAGCATCTAAACTCTGATGTTGATCGTTTTCAAACACACTTGCTGAGGAAGCAATAATTGCCACATCTTGTAATTGGGCAGATTGCTTTACCTGCTGAATCAAAGTAAAGCCATCCATCACGGGCATCAGTAAATCAGTAATAATTAGGTCTGGTAAACTGGCAACAGCTCGCTCAATTCCCTCCTGTCCATCACTAGCTTCCATCACCTCAAATCCAATCGGTTCCAGCAAATTGACTATTACCGAACGATTTTCCCACTTGTCATCTACTACCAAAATGGTGCGTTTTCTACCTTGATAACCGGCAATCGTTCCCTGTGACATTGTTCTAGAAGCCATTGCCCATGCTGTAGCTTCTGGCACATCCACCTCAAACCAGAAAACACTACCTTTACCCAATTGACTTTGAACTTCCAAAGCACTACCCATGAAGTGGACAATTTGTTGACTGATGGCTAATCCTAATCCCGTTCCTTCCCCTTGTCGCTTCAAGTCTCCAACTTGTTCAAAAGGAAGAAAGATTTTCTCTAATTGCTCTGATGTCATCCCAACTCCTGTATCCTCCACTTGGAAACGAAGCTTAAATTTAGTTATTTGTTGTTGTTGTTCTTGACTAATAACCTCAACTTTTAATGTCACTCCCCCGTTATCTGTAAACTTAATCGCGTTTCCCAAGAGATTAATTAAAACTTGCCGCAGTCGTTTCTCATCTGCATGAATTCCAATTGGGAGTTGAACATCAGGTTCATAGTTAAAGGCAATCACTTTTTGTTCGGCTTTGATCCGGCAGATTTCCACAACTCCTTGCAGAAATGAAGGTAAATGAAAATCAACCGGACGTAGCTCCATTTTGCGAGCTTCAATTTTAGATAAATCGAGGACATCGTTAATTAGAGTTAACAAATGAGAGCCACATTGATGGATAATTTCAATTCCTTTGCGTCCTTTTTCCGTGAGGGGTTCAGTTCGTTGGAGGATTTGCGTATAACCAAGGATACCGTTGAGCGGCGTGCGTAACTCGTGGCTCATGTTGGCGAGAAATTCACTCTTAGCTTGATTAGCAACTTCGGCAAAATTTTTCGCCTCTTTGAGTTCAATCGTTCGTTCTTCTACTCGTTGTTCCAGTTCATCATTGGCTTGTCGGAGTTTAGTTTCTGCTTTTTGGTTTTCATTAGTCATCGCCGAGAGGACAAATGTAGTGATAGCAATTACACAAATGAATGATTGCAGCAGAATTAATGATTCATTCGGCGAAGCTTGTTTGGCAAAAGAACCAAAGCCGCGAACAGTACCAAAAACTGCGATCGCAGAAACAATCAGGACCAAAAGAGTAGATTCCCGCGCTTTAAACCGAACTGCTGCCCAAATCAGTGGGGGAATCACCATATATTCAATGGGATAACCTCCCGAAAAGGCTACATGATCGATTGCCATCAGCAAAAGTAAGACAAATACAAACTCAGTAATTTGTCGCCGATCAAAGCTATTGGGAGATTTTTGGCACCATGCCAGCAATAGGGGTGTAACAACTAAAATTCCCGTAATGTCTGATGCTAACCAAGTTCGACACACATCACCAAATGCTGCCCAAGGTGCAATACCACTGATGCAAAGCGTTAATGCAGCCAGTATGGAACTGATCAGGGGGCAGAACATAGTGAGAACGATAAACTTAAAGACATCTGGCGATCGCTCTAAAAAATTACGGCGTTTAAGCAAGCGATGAATCAAAAAAGTGGCGACAACAGGAGTGATGAGATTAACCGCAGGAATGATACTACTAATTAAAAAATTGTTTTTGAAAAAAAGAATATAGCTAACAATAAAATCACTCACAAATAATATCGGCCAGACACGATAGCCTACCAACAACATTGCCGCCACAAATACACCAAGAGAAGGCCAAAATACTGATGCACCATTCACAAATGTCATGGATAAACCGATATATCCCAGACACAGGTGGACAATAGGAATAATTAGCGCAGCTATCACAAAGGGGCGATCGATTTTAACTAGAGATTGCTGCTTGCGTGTAATGTGCTGCATTTCTTATCTCCATGCAGATATTCCAAAGGACGATCGCCCTCAAAAAGGCGATCAACCTTATGATTCCCAAATAGTTCAGGACTGACGCAAGAATCATATATTTCTCATTAAGCCTGTCAATAGTCAATCGATTTTAAATTTTGGATGCCCGGATTTGTTCCGCCCACGGCTGTCCATGAACCGAAATAATTTTTAATCTCCTTGCGCCACTGGAGTGAGAGATTACTAGGTAATTTCTGCAAAAATTCAGCCTGATTCCTATATATAGGAAAATCAAATAAAATATATATTGCCAATAAAAAATCGTAAACAAGATAATTTAGGCAAAAGATAGCCGCTTCCATACTTCCGTTGAAACATCAAGTAATCCCTAGCTTTGTCTAGGTTTTATGTAGCCGCAATCATGGTACATGTGCAGCTTGATGCCAAGAATTGTATATAGATAGATAGACAGGTTGCCCAAAAACGTCTACAATCTGAAGTTATTGCAGTAAATTTACCTATTTGCAATCAACCGAAGCATAGTAAAGATTTTCTAGTGTTTCAGGCTTGATGCTGAAGCACTCTATTAATATGATGAAAGTCTTTGAGTAAAAAGCAGCAAACCAATGGATGTAAAACTGATTTTAGTGGGATTAACAGTAGTATTTACCATTTCGTGCTTGTTTTTTGGCACAAAAAACGGATTTTATGATTCCGATAACTATCACGGCAATGGCTCTGCACACTGAAATTTGAGGGCTTCTAGTTACCCAACTTTTCCGAACCAGGGCGAGTTCGACTCTGGTGTCCTCCCCCATTAACAAATCCGCATTTTCAGGGTGAAGGGGCGCAAAATGAAACTTAACCCTAGGTCACAAAACCAGAAAAATCCCCTTAATTTTTGGCTTTTGGGATATGTCTATGACAATGAGGTTTAAGGGGAGGAGAAAATGAGGGATAATATTTCGTCGTCCTCTCGTGTTGATGCGGATGAGGCAACTAGCGAATTAGAATGTTTGCCTTATAGTGTTCAGCACAATGATGAGGGCGTATGTTTATTAATACGGATGGGGCCGTATCGCATCCTTTTGGATTGTGGTTTGGGGGATGTTTCCTCGCTGGTGAGGGAGTTAAAAAAGTTGGCACGTCAACGCAATTCTCCCCAACCAGTGGATTTAGTGTTGATCAGCCACGCCCACCCCGATCATGCTAGAGGCTTGCTGGCGCTGCATCAGGCTTTTCCCCAGTTAGCCATCTACGCCAGTGAGGTAACTAGCAAGTTACTCTCATTAAACTGGTTAGATCGAGATCCGGTGGAAATTCCCCAATTTTGTCAAGCCTTACCATTGCGATCGCCTGTAGAATTTCACGAAGGTTTAGTAGCAGAATTGTTTCCCGCCGGACATCTACCAGGAGCGGTGGCGATTATGCTTACCTACACAACCTCGCGGCGTTCTTACAAGCTACTGTATACAGGGGACTTTTTCTTATCTAACTCCCGGCTGGTAGAAGGCTTGCGGTTAGAAGAATTACGGGGATTAGAGCTAGATGCTTTAATTATTGAAGGCACTTATGGTACATCACGCCATACCCACCGCCGCAACCAAGAAAATCAACTAGCAGAAAGAATTTATCGGGCGATAAGCGATCGCAGTTCTGTTATACTCCCGACACCTGCCTTAGGATTGGGTCAAGAACTACTAATGCTGTTACGCAGCCATCACCACTTCACCGGTAGAGATTTAGATATTTGGGTGGATGGTGCTGTAGCCAAAGGCTGTGATGCTTATTTGGAACTACTACCCCATCTCCCCCCATCAGTCCAAAACTTCGCCCGTCATCAACCCTTATTTTGGGATGAAAGAGTGCGTCCCCGCGTGCGGCGGGTGCAAGCAGAACATCGTGCTAATATCGGCAAGACCCCTTGTATTGTCCTCACCGATTCCACAGCCGATTTTAGTCAATACTGTCAACCCCAAACAGGCCCTTGGCTAATTCTCCTCCCCGAAAAAATAGATATAAAAGTTAAAAAACAATATTTAGCACCCACCACCGTTGAAGGCTATCTCCTCGCCCAACATAGCGATGGCCCTGGTACTACCCAATTAATTCATAATTTGCGACCCCAGCACGTCATTTTTGTTCACGGTTCCCCGGCGTACTTAGCCGATCTCACCAGTTTAGAAGAATTACAAAACCGCTATCATCTGCATTCGCCAGCCGCAGGCATTTTAGTAGAATTGCCTATAGGCGATACATTTATCCAACCTGCTGCACCAGAAACAAACTATGAAGGCGAATTGACAGAATCCGAAAGCGCGATCGCAATTACCCTTCCAGACACAATTACAGCCGACCCCCGCTGGCGACAATTTTCTGATACAGGTTTAATCGAAGCCCGTTGGCAAGGCGAAGAATTAGTATTAAGAGGTTTATCCCCGCGAGAACTACTCAACCAAAACAGCGATCGTTATATCTTGACAGATGTAGATTGTTGTGGTAATTGCCGACATCAAAGAGGACAGCGTTGTTGGAATCCTAATTCCCCCTTGTATAACTTCAAAGTCACTTTGGAAGGTTATTGTCCCGCCTATGAATCCTTAAATGAGCAGGAATAGGGGACAAGGAGGACAAGGGGGACAAGGGGGAAAATAACAAACCACATTTTTCGTAGGGGTTTAGCAATGCTAAACCCTCAGCATTTATGCATAGTGCGAGTCGTTCAGTTTTGCCCTAAATAAGTCAGTGGAAATAAACCAAACTATATTACGAAACGTAAATAAGCTTGAAAGCCTTACCAAGGACAAATGACCAAGGACAAATGACAGCCCTTACCAGTTATCTTTAATTACGCCGACTTACTTAAACAATACTCAAATTAACTCGCGCGATCGCATCGTTGAAATCTTTGTCCCCCCCACTTGCTAAATCCTCAAAGCCAAAGATATTATTTCCTAACAAGCGAATGTGATCCACTTTATCAGCGTTAGCTCCCAAGAATGGGAAGTAAACGGCTGGATCGTTATTGGGATTGCTATCAAGTAAAGCATCGGGTGTACCATTAGCAATAATAAATGGGGCAAAGATAGAACCAGGTTGGAAAATGCCTGTGTAAGTTGCCGTACCTTGATTATTAACAGTCAAATCAATCCCTGCAACACGCCCACGAATTGCGGCTTGAGTATAACCAGCTTGTCCGGTGAGAATATCTACTTTACCATCTCCATTGGTGTCAATACCACCATTTTCGTCAGCTACTTGATAAAAGCCAATAAAATTATTGAAAGCTGCTTCTCTGTTAACGGTAAAATCAGCTTTTACTTGATTTGCGACACCGCGTAAATCAATCAATTCACCTGGGAATTTGCTTTGTAAATTTGTACCTAAAGGTAATGAATCATTGGTGGGTTGAATCTTCACTACCAGATTATTGAAATCAGCAGCGTTATTACCAGAGCCATCTTTCCAAGCCAGAGAAAAGTTATCATTTCCTAAATCTGTAATCTTTTGTGTTAAAGCATCAGAAAATAAAATGTCTGTGAGTGGTGTGATTCCTGCTTTTACAGCATCAGTTGTACTATTTTTCAGCAAATAAAATCTTAAGTTATCACCGGAGTTAAATTCCAGCAAATGTGTCAAATTGTTGGTATTAAATCCATTGGGGAGATTAGTAATAGCCGAGAAAATTACCTTTGCTCGCTCTAAAGCTGCTTGGGTATAACCGGCTGCTCCTGGTGCAATACTATTGATTTTACCTTGAGCATCATCAACAGTAAATACGCCTAATTCATTCACAAAATTAGAGTTTTGTCCAGTCAGAGTAACTTGCAGTTGGGATTTAGCAATGCTATTGGTAATATTAAAGATATCATCACCAATTTTTGCAAGTTTGAGAGTAGGTTCAAGGTTGCTTGGTTTGACATCTAGTAAAAATGTGTCAGTGACACTTGCTCCAGAATTATCTGTAGCGCGGACATCAATTGCAAGACTACCAACATCTGACTTAGTTGGTGTACCGCTAAAAGTGCGAGTGACAGAATTAAATTTTAGCCAAAGTGGTAAATTATCGCCATTTTTTAGCTTTGCAGAGTAGGTAAGATTGTCTCCTGCATCAATATCGCTGAAAGTATTGGCATCAAATGTAAAGCTAAAAGTTACGTCTGCTGTGGTTGTTTGATCCGCGATCGCATTTTCTACTATCGGTGCATCATTGACATTCTCAACTGCGATCGCAAAAATGTCACTGATATTTGCTGCTGAGTTGTCTTTTGCGGTAACTTTAACATTCAAATTCCCCACGTTATCATTGCTGGGAGTACCAGTGAAGGTGCGAGTTGTGGGATTGAAGGTTAACCAGCTTGGTAAAGCATTGCCATTTTCTAAGGTAGCGGAATAGGTCAGGACATCACCAGCGTCAATATCGGTGAAGGTGTTGGTGGGAATTTGGAAATTGAAAGCGTCACCTTGTTTAGCATTTTGATCGGCGATCGCATTTTCTACTATCGGTGCATCATTGACATTCTCAACTGCGATCGCAAAAATGTCACTGATATTTACTCCAGAATCATCTGTGGCAGTAACTTTGACATTTAAGTTTCCCACATTATCATTGGTTGGAGTACCGCGAAACGTGCGAGTCGTTGGATCAAAACTCAACCAATTAGGGAGAGAATTGCCATCGGCTAGGGTGGCTGAATATGTCAGAGAGTCGTCAGCATCAATTTCGATGAAGGTAGTTTCAGCAAAGGTAAAGCTAAAAGAATTATCTTCTGTGACAACTTGATCGACAATTGAATTTTCTACTCCTGGAGGGGTGTTAATGCCTTCAATTGCATTAGTAAAGGTTTGCAGATCCCATTCAGGACTAGCATTCCAAATACCCACAGTCCACTTTGAAAATGCTTCCCAAGGTGATATTGGGGTTGATGTTTCGCTAAATGTTTCAACGAGCGGATCAATAGGCGTTTCGCCGAATGTCTCCACAGGTGCTTCGCTGAATGCTTGAACGGGCGGATCAATAGGTGTCTCACTGGATGTTTCAATGGTGGGAACAGCAAAAGTATTTGCAATTCTGCTTCTTGCCTGCAATTGAGGAGCATTATTACTGATCGGTGGAGTTACGGTGTTTTTGGTTAATTGAATGATTGTGTTCCAGACATTACTGGAAAACTTGCTAGCAGCATTCCATGCTGCTATTAATATTGAAATATCTTTATCGGTTAAAATACTGTAAATGTACGTTCCTAACACAATTCTCGATGCTTCAGTAGTACCTCGAAAAGTTAAGGCTTTTGCAAATTCAGGATTAATTTGGGATACAGCAATTTGAAACGCAAAATAATCTGGATCTGGCAAATATGTAAAGAAAAAATTGCTCAAATTGCTAGATGATTGTTTCGGACTCATTAATAGCCCAGTTGGTTTGTTGAGGAAGTTACTTATCTTGGTAGGGTCATCGCCCACTTGGGGGGTAGCGTCATAGCCCACTTGGGGAGATAATACGGGTAATAAGTGAGTATTACCATTAACAACACCTAAAATACCTGATGATGAATAATCAGATAAAACGTATGAACCTGGAAGATAATTAAGTCCAGCCATACTGACGACATCAGAGGAAGTAATGTAGTGTGTCGTGCTGTTTATGTTGGCTTTCGGTGTACCCAAAAAAGAAATTCCCGGACTATTAAAAGTGACAACCTTTCCTAAATCACCAATGTAATTAGTAGCAATTAATTGAGTTAAAGCACCACCTAAACTATGCCCGGTTAAATTCGGTCGGAAAATTACTGCACCATTCTCAGCCTGACTTACCTTTCTGAGCCAAGCTTCTAAAGACGTTTGATTAGAAATATATTGATTAAATCCTATGCCAAGGGGATTCGCATCACTAAATACATCCTGCCAACCTTTAGTACCTCTGCTGACAAGTACAGGCGCTTTTCCCAGATCGTAAATTGTTCCTATAGCATTGCCATCATCAATTGTGGCGTTGTTAGCGCTGGTAAGGTTCAGGAAGAAATTTTCATTAGAAGTTAATCCAACTGCTTGAAAATCTGATGTCGGATCATCAAAAAATTGATCGACGTAATAGCCAAAATCATCATAGGCATAGGGTTTGATATTAGGAATTTTGTCGGATTTGATATTAGGAATTTTGTCAACGTCTTGTTCTTTTTCCCAGTTTCGATAAGCAGTATCTTTAGCAAAAATTTCTAAGTCTTGATCCGAAACTCCTCGTTCCCCAAAGACCGTTACTGCAATTTCCTTGGTTGTTTCTCCAGGTGCAAAAGTTAATGTTCCATTAATTATGGATTGATAATCTTTAGCGTCTCCCTGTCCTGTAGAGTTGGCAAGTTGATCAGATGTAGAATAAACAATGACTACATCTTGGTTGCTGGGCTGTGAGAGGGTTACTCTAAATTTAATAACAGTATTTTGATTCTCGTTAACTGAAACATAGGCATCACTCACTGATACTTTAGGAATATCATCATTGGTGATAGTTCCTGTAACAGCCGTAGTTGTACCAATTGCATATCCTGTTCCAGTCGCTAATGTGAGGGCTACGGTTTCATCAGCCTCAACCGTGGTATCTTCTGTAGGATCTATTGTTACAGTAGCGATCGCAGAACCAGGAGCAAAGGTAACAGAGCCAGTAGAAGCGGTGAAGGATGAGCTTCCAATTGGGGTATAGTCAGTATTAAAGGTTGCAGTACCACCGACATTGTAGTTGACGGTGAGGGTATTGGTGGTAGCTCCAGTGCGAGTGAAGGTGTAAACAAGATTTTGGGTTTTATCTTCGAGAACTTCGGTGGGGTTGACTGCTAAACTGATACTGGGTAAGTCAAAATCATCATTAGTGATAGTTCCTATAACAGTAGTAGTTGTGCCAATTGTATATCCTGTTCCAGCAGCTAAAGTGAAGGCTACGGTTTCATCAGTTTCAATCTTGTTATCGGCTGTAGGGTTGATTTCTAGAGTGGCGATCGCAGAACCAGGAGCAAAGGCGATCGTTTTACCTGCGCCAGTAGTTGCGCCTTTGTAGTCATTGTTATCCGCAGTACCTGTGATGCTGTAGTTGACAGTAAGGGCGTTAGTAGTAGATCCAGTGCGGGCAAAGGTATAGACCAGATTTTGGGTTTCGTCTTCGGTGACGCTTGCAGGCGTTACGGCTAGGGTAATGCTGGGTAATGCTGGTGAGGGTGGTGAGGGTGGTGAGGCATAATAACTAAAATTGCGAGTGAGGCTCAAGCCGGTTTGATTTTTGATGACTGCAATCAGTTCATCGGGTTCGTTTCCTGGTTTATTGATCAGGAGTTGGGTGTCTTTACCAGAAACATTAAGAATATAGTCAGTGTATGATCCAATCAGAGTAATCGAATCGCCAGGAATATAACCAAAATCGCCATAGTTAGGTCTTTCAAAGTCCGTAATCACTGCATAGTCGTTGCTACCATCACTGAAGGGGTTACCATCATCGTAGAAAGTAATATTTTTACCGTTATTCAAAACAAAGTAATCGTTTCCTATCCCCCCATTGAGGGTATCTTTGTCTCCGATGCCAAAGTTATTCTTGGTGTTAGGAGATGAAGGGTAATCAGGAAAAAGGTAGTCTTCGATGCTGACACCTATAAGATAGTCATTCCCAGCCCCACCATACAAAAGGTCATTCCCAGTATCACCATAGATAGTATTATCGCCAGCATCACCATAGATAGGATCGTTAAAACTTTGCTGTTCTACCTGAATAACTTGACCATTAAGCACAATGACTGCACGATCATCCTCAGCCTTTAAAGCCCCCAAAGTATCAGCATTTAAACTCTGTCGCTGAACCAACGCGGCAAAAATCGCCCCTTCATCACCCTCACTATCCACCTGATTAACCTGAGCATCTACAAAATGCCCATATTCTTCTAACAGCGTACCCATTAAAGTTTCTGGTGTTGCACTAGCTACAAAAGCATCTGACAAATAAATCTTATTCGTGCTAGTAGCATAAGCTCCATTCGCATTACCCAAAATACTGCTACTAATTACCTCAATATCAGGAAACTGACTAAAATCACCTATGAGCCATTGCGATCGCAGCTTGGTTACATCAGCATAGTTATACGCTGTCCCAAAAGCCTGATCAAAAAGAGTCCAGAAATTGTCTAACCCCGCAAATTGAGTCAGCTTGGTGTAAGTCAAAGCAAAACTTGAATTGATGCTATCTTCAAGAACTTTGACATTGGCGATAGTTGGAGTAGTACCCAGTGTACCGAGGTTGTTGGCTCGCTCAAAACTTTCCCCCGGATTATCCACAGTCACATCTTGGCTTAACCCACTTACCTTGAGGTTAATCGTGCTATTTTCAGCCAGGGTAAATTGATAATCATCAGTATCATCAGTAGCTAACCCATTGAAGTTACCCACAAAGTCATTAGCAATACTTGGATTTATACCCAGCGTCCCGAGGTTTTTAGCTGTATCGAGAGTATTCCCAGCATTGTCATCGGGAATTTGTCCTAGGGAAATATCACTAGACATAAATGAATTACTTGGTTGCTATTGAAACACTTAAACAAGATTATACCTTGCGCTCCCAAAGTGTTTGTACGTAAAAATAAATTCTATTATGATAGATAAAATACAGATAAATTGGTTATTACTGAAATAAAAATAAAGCGGGAGGAACATCCACACCGCTTTTTGCCTACGTGTATTTCAAAAATTAAATATGAGTCCTATAGTTCAATAAGCTTGGTGTTAAGGGGACAAGGGGGACAAATAAGTCATGCCCAATGCCCCATGCCCAAAAAAGTCAAGAGTCCAGAACGGAAACATTGGCTCTGGACTCTTGACTCTCGACTATTTTGATTTATTCAGGATTCGAGTCAGTGTAACGGTTGCGGATACGCTCAGCTTCCGGACAGTCTTCGGTCATGAGAGGTTCTACATTACCGCGTGGTACTGAGGCTAGCTTTTGGGTTACAGCACCAATACTTTCGAGCCGAACCATCTCTTCCCAAGAACAAACTTCATCCTCTTCTTCTGTTTCATAGCGTAGGGTCACTAAATCTCCCTCGATATCAATGATGCGGGCGCGTTCTATCCAGCGTTGCTGGTCCCGCAAGAATACACATACCTCCCGCCCATCGCAACACAACTGATAAATCTTGCGGTGTAGCATGTACTGCTTCTGCCTTTTTAAACAACGTAGTTAAACCTTTCAAAATCTGGGTTTTACCCCAGCGTATAACAAACTGAAGAAATTAGTTTTACAGTTACGTGTAACTACGTATTTTGACCCAAACTCAAGATTTGCGTGTAGTTGTCACAATCTCAGGAAATTTTGGGTCATCACCTCATAGTTACTACGTTGGTGAAACTAAAACTCCTTCAGGTCTCTTCAGCGATTGTACACTTCATAGAAGTCATACAATTCGGGATTTGTCCTAACTTGGTTAATCCTGGCTGGTGAGTTCTTCCTATCATTATGTAATAATAGATACTCCGAAACAAGCATTGGTTGCGGTTGTTTGAGTTGCCTACTTGTAGTCATTGGCATTGCTGGGAAGTCCGGGAACTCGGCTGTACTTTTACCCCTATGTATTTGATCTTAACTCATTCTCTGGCTGTCCTGAATGGTTTTAGACAATAACACTGCAAGAGTTTTTGAGTAGAGGGTTATTTGACTGATGTGACACGTCCCGTTTAGGAGCAACTATGCAACGCCAAAGTCAACTTCTGTAGGGGTATCAGCAAGATTTGTTCCCTAAGGGAAATTCCATGAATAGTTTTGAGGATGCTTCTCGTTTAATTTGGCCTGCACGCACTGCATCATATAGCGCCGCCAGGGCTAGCAAATCATCTGACTGATAACACTTCGTCGCTAGAACTTGGTGCAGTAGACCCTCAGATTCAACACTAAGACATCCAGTTTGAAAAGCAGATTCAACAATTGTGCGAATCATGTTGATTAGGGCTTAGTTAGCAATTTGTTACCTCCAGTATGAAATAAACCCTGATTTTAGAAATTGATATAAAACAGCAAGCAATGGTGATTATAATTACATTATTTTGTGATCCCCATCATAGATAAAATTCATACTGTCTGAATACTGGATTGTCTTGAATTTAATACAGTTTGGAAATAAACCAGCCATATTTTTCAACGTACAAACTGAAAATCAGACTAAATAATATGATAATCAATTATACAGCATTTTTCAGTAAATGCCGATAGAAGTTTGGGTATTTAAATTCTACATAGGGATAATAATATACACATAACTAAGGCAAAACCTGGCGGAAATCCTCATCTCGATCGCTCAATTGTACCCAATCCAGATTTAAAGACCGTAGTTTTTGCACCAAGCGATCGCAAGCGGGGCGTTCGGTAGCATAATGTCCAGCGTCAATCAAAACCAAACCGCGATCGCGACTTTCTTGGAATTGATGAAATTTACAATCGGAAGTTAGATAAGCAGTCGCACCAGTTTTCACAACCGCCGAAATATAACTAGCACCAGAACCGCCTAAAACCGCCACTCGAGAAACTTCTTGGTGTAAATCGGCAGTTGGTGACACAATCAAATTTGGGGGTGACAGGCGAGTGTGGATTACCGCCAATAATTCCTTTAAAGCGATCGCAGGCTGGATTGTGCCCACCCGACCATATCCTAAGCCATTTTGGGTGGGGACGATGGGGGTGATGTCCTGGAGTTCTAAAACTTGAGCTAAAACATCAGCCGTCCCATCCTGTACTTGGTCAAAATTCGTATGGGCGCTGTAAATCCCGATATTGTGGAGAAAAGCTAACCTTACCATATCCGCGATCGCTTCACCAACGCGGAAAGACTTGGGAGGGCTAAAAATGAGGGGATGATGGGCAAAAATCAGATTAGCATGATTAGCGATCGCTTCTTGCATCACTGCCAAAGTCGGCGTTAAACACACCAAAACCCTAGTGCTTTCTTGTAAAATCCCCGGCTCAACCTGCCAACCGCAATTATCCCAGCTTTCACTCCAAGCCGGATTTGCCCATTCTTCAAACCACGTAATTAAGTCAGCAATTTTCATTAAATTTCAATAGCTACCAAGCGGGCTAATTATTTTATGCCCAATTAAGCTCACAGAAAACTGTGGCTTAAGTAATATTTAATGATTAGCCCCCTCAAGCAAAAGTTCTAACCAGAGATATGGACAACCAACTCTCTGACATGACTACGCTGACGATGTTCCCAAACATAAATACCTTGCCAAGTACCCAAAACCAAGTGACCGCGATTTATGGGAATATGTTCGGAAGTGTGGGTCAGCGCTGAACGGATATGTGCCGGCATATCATCAGGGCCTTCCGCATCATGAATATACTTCCCTGATTCTGGTACAAGTTTCGCCATAAAGTTAGCTAAATCTACTAGCACATCAGGATCGGCATTTTCTTGAATCACTAAACTAGCAGAAGTGTGGCGTAAAAATAGAGTACAAAGACCAGTTTCCACCCCGGACTCGGCAACGATCGCTTCAACTTTTGAGGTGATATTTTGAAAAGATTTGCCAGTAGTGGAAACTCTGAGTAGCTTTTGGTAATGAGTCATCTGCAATGAGTTAAAAGTCCACTGAGCGTCAGAATACGCTTGTTGATTGAGAATATATCACACAAATGTTTAAAGAGTTTGTAGTCAGCGGCTCTAGTCTATTATCCGTTCCATTAATACATATATACTAAAATTGAGCGATCGCGCTGTGGCAGTTACGTCAGTCCTGTAATTGCGAAGGTAAGTAGATGAGGATAACTGCTGAAGATTTGCTGCGGCGTTATGCTGCTGGGGAAAGAGATTTTAGCGGAGTTGACTTGAGTGGAATTGACCTGAGCGGTGCTGTCTGGGATGGTGAAAATCCGATTGGTGCCCCCGATTTGAGTGGAATTAATCTCAACCGAGCCAATCTGATGAAAACTCGTTTGGTTGGGATCAATTTCAGTGGTGCTAATTTCAGTAGAGCCTATTTTTATTGGGCTGATTTGAGAGTTGCTAATTTTAGCAACGCCACCTTGAGAGAAGCTAACTTCAAGTGCGCCGATTTGATGGGTGTCAACTTTGGCGGTGCGGATTTGAGACAAGCCAACTTGTCCGATCTTGAACCAGGAGGAATTAACTTCAGTGGTGCCAATTTGGAAGATGCCGATTTGGGGCACAGCAACTTGGCTAATGCTAACTTCAGGGGAGCTAATCTGAAAAATTCTAGGTTGATTAGCGCCAACTTGGAACGTTCCAATCTCAGCGGTGCCGACCTCAGCGGTTTGGACTTGTATACCTGCAATTTTGAAAATGCCATCTTGAGGGGTACTAATTTGAGCGGTGCCGAGTTGAGTGGTGCTATCTTCAAAGGTGCGGATCTGACTGATGCCAACTTGACTGATGCTATGAACGCTCACCTCAAGAATGTTATTCTCTGCAACACCATCATGGATGATGGAACTGTTGTGAGTAATGTCCGTGAATGAAGAAGAAACATCATTGTAATCAGTCCAGCGCTACCTAAATCTGTGGTTTCTTCACCCATTAAATTTGCAGTGCGATCGCTTCTAGTTCATAGCTACAATTAAATTAAAAATCCAGATGACTGAGGAAATAGAAAGAGCCGATAATGATTCACCGTGGAAAGAAATATTAGAAGCATACTTTCCCCAAGCCATGCATTTTTTCTTCCCAGAAACAGCCAAATTAATTAACTGGGAACGTCCCCATGAATTTTTAGATAAAGAATTTCAGCAAATCAGCCGTGATGCTGAACAAGGCAGAAGATACGCCGATAAATTAGTCAAAGTTTGGCTTTTTCAAGGACAAGAAATTTGGCTGTTAATTCATGTGGAAATTCAAGCCAAATCGGAAGATAACTTTGCCCAAAGAATGTTTTCCTATAACCTGCGGATATTTGACAAATTTGGTAAACCAGCCATTAGCTTGGCAATTTTGTGCGATGCTGACCTAAATTGGCGACCAAATCAATACAATTACAATTATCCCAATACCAGGCTAAATTTTGAATTTGGCACTGTCAAGCTTCTCGATTATCAAAACCGATGGCAAGAATTAGAGAAGAGCGATAACCCATTTGCAACGGTTGTCATGGCACATTTGAAAACGCAACAGACGAATAAAAAACCAGGAGAACGGAAAAGTTGGAAATTTAGTTTAATCCGGCGATTATACGAACAAGGGCTGCAAGAAAAAGATATTCGTAACCTCTACCGATTTATTGATTGGGTTATGATTTTACCAAAAGCATTGGAAGCAGAATTTTGGCAAGAATTTAAGCAATTTGAGCAGGAGCGAACTATGAGCTATGTAACCACTGGTGAACGTATTGGCTACGAACGGGGAGAGCAAGAAGGTAGGCAAAAACAAGCACAAGAACTTGTGCAACGGTTACTAAAAAAACGGGTGGGAGAATTATCGCCAGAAGTTCAAGAACGCATTAAATCGCTTTCCCTAGAGCAATTAGAAGCGCTTGGCGAGGCTTTGTTAGACTTTACGGGACTAGAGGATTTACGTAGCTGGTTGTCAGCAAATCCTGCTGAGTAGGATTTTCGGTTGTGGGAATGGTTTTGAGCGATGCATTAACCAAGTAGTCCACCACACCAACTTTGCTATTATGCAAGGAAAGCGAAAGTTGAGGGAGAGCGATGAAAAGTGATTCTCAGTGCGATCGCTCATCGCTCCTAAATTGAGTTAACTTGAAAATATTTGCGGACATCAGCTGTGATCGCTTCATTTTCATCAATCTTCTAAGATGTATGTTTCTAAATTTTCATCCCAACTTAACCGACAACGGTTTTGTTTTAACCATTCCTTAATTGCATCCGGATTTCCAAAGGGACTTAAACCAGGAGGTAATGGTAGAAGTCTGTTCACAACCCCAGCAAGATGATTTACTCTTCCTCTTCCACCTGGAATGTTATCCACAATATCTTCGGCAACATCCAATCGTCCAAATGTAAAAAGTCCAATACTAATTATAAATAAACCATTTTTTTCAGCCTTTAAATCTGATGCTGACGCACCTTGATTAATTAGGTTTGATAGCCTACTTTTTGCTTTTTCATATTCGGATTCTAAATATTGACAAAAGGCTGTATCAGGTTCAGCATCGGGACTAGTTTGATATCTTCGGAATTCCGAAAAAATTGATTTCCGAAAGTGCCTTGCGGTAGAAATTCTTTCGCTCATTTTTACTTACCTTATGTAGTTCGGGAATAGGCTTTTAGATCCCCGACTTCTTGAAGAAGTCGGGGATCTAAACCCTCGCAAAAGCTTTAGTTAACTTGAAAATATTCCAGAACAGCAGCTGCGATCGCTTCATTTCCATCTTTCGCAATTGGTTCAGATATCTTAGCTTGCACAAGAGGTTGATGCAGAAAATCCCAACTACTTTGAAATAACTCAGTTGGGCTAAGGATCTGATGCTGATTATAATTAGTCAACCCTTCAATTAAAAAAGCTGCTTCCGCAAAATCTTCGCGGGTAACGGTAACAAGGGGTACTTGCAACCGAGTAGCCTCCGCAAAAGTACCGTAACCAGGTTTAGAGACAACTCGCCCACAAATCGTCATAAAATCCACAGGGCGGTGTTTTCGGTCAGTAATTTTCACCAAATTAGGTAAATCGGGAGCAGATTGATCGAATACAATAAATTGCCAATCGGGGAAAAGGCGCAGGTTATCGTAGGGAAGCTGCTGTAAACCTAAACCGCCAAAGGTTAGCAGAATAGTTTTTTCTAGGGGTGCGGTAATCCCCCAATGCGATCGCACCTCATCAGCAGTGTAGCGAGGTGAACCACCTGTTAAGCCCACATCTATAATATTGGTAAAAGCTGACATCGGTTCATGAAACGGGAGGCGATATAGGCGATCGCATTGCGCATAACAATCACTAATCCACTCAGCAATAGCCAAAAATTCCCCGCCCCAATCTCGATAAATTAAATCCCAGCCAAAGTTACTCATCGACCAGCAGGGGATATTTGCGGCTTTAGCAATTAACGAAGCCAGAAAGGGAATATCAGCCAAAATCAGATGAACGCGATTTTGACGAATAAAATTGACTTCCCCAGCAATTAAAGAATGTTGATTTTTCTTAATTTCTAATAACTTTGCCGAGGTGGCTGCTCGATCCATCGTCAAGCTATCTGCTTGCACTACACCCAAATCAAAAGCCCTAGGGCGATGGATAAAATCGCCGTCGATATAACACTCTAGTAACCAGCGTGGCGCAGTAGTCACCATAATTAGCAGCACTTCGGGACACAACTTTTGAATCGTTGCGGCGACTGAAGCCATGCGCGTCGCATGACCAAAACCGTGGTTAGTAATGGCTAAATATAAAATAGGGCGTTCCATAAAAGAAAATGTATTTGCAAGCCACAATTAATTTAGCGGGTCTGGGCAACTTTTGGTGATAATTTTAGCAAGTAGGTGAGGAAGCGAAGCATCAGCAAGACCTGCGATCGCTGTTATTCATCAGCCACTCCACTCATAAAGCGTGTTAATCTACCATCCATTGTCAATGTCTCAAATCCAGGAAAAAACTAATTACGAATTAAAATTCCTAAAGATAGGTAGTAGATAGGAGGAGTAAAATAGACAATAGATGCTGTATATCAGCCAGATTTTTTCAGTAATACAATTTTAAAATTTACCTAAATTAGCAAATTTTGAATTTTTTTTGAGGGATTAATGGATGATAAGATTAGCCAGCAAAATGTCATCTTAATCGTAGATGACAATTATGATAATTTAAAATTATTGCTTGAGTATCTAGAAGAATCAGGCTTTAAAGTATTAGTGGCTGAAGATGGTTTCAGCGCCGTTGAAATCGCAGAAAATGCCTTACCAGATTTAATTTTATTAGACGTATTGATGCCGGGAATGGACGGTTTTGAAACTTGTCAACGGTTAAAAAGCAATCCAGACACTGAAAATATTCCCGTCATTTTCTTAACAGCCCTTGCAGATAAAGTTGATCTAGTTAAAGGCTTGAATTTGGGAGCAGTGGACTATATCACCAAACCCCTAGCTCATGATGAAGTTTTAGCTCGGATTAAAATTCACCTGCGCCTGCAAAATCTTACCAAAAAACTCACAGAACAAAATGAACGCTTGGAAGCAGAAATTTCTGAGCGCCTGCAAGCAGAACAGCAAATCCGCGAACAAGCAGCTTTATTAGATGTCACAACAGATGCAATCATTGTCCAAGACTTGAATAACCAAATCCGATTTTGGAACAAAGGCTCTGAGCATCTGTATGGTTGGACTCAAGCAGAAGCAATTGCCAAAAATGCCAATCAACTGCTTTATAAACCAGAGATGTTATCGCAATTGCCAGACATCGAAAAAAGTTTAAATAATAATGGTAAAGGCTTATGGCAAGGTGATTTATCTCAAATTACAAAAACAGGTAAAGAAATCATCGTGTCCAGTCGTTGGACAATCATGCGCGATTTAGAGGGACAACCGAAATCAATATTAATAGTCAACACTGATATTACAGAGAAAAAACAACTCGAAGTGCAGTTTCTCAGGGCGCAGCGGATGGAGAGTATTGGTACATTAGCCAGCGGGATTGCTCATGATTTAAATAACGCGCTGACACCCATGCTCATGATCGCTCAGCTCCTAGAAATTAAGCTAGCAGATGAAAACAGTAAACAATGGCTAGAAATCCTCAAATCTAATATTAAACGAGCAGCTGATTTAGTCAAACATGTACTATGTTTTTCACGAGGATTTGAAGGCAAATTCAGCACATTACAAATCAAAGATGTGATTGCAGAAACTGAACAAATTATTAAACAAACATTTCCCAAATCTATTACTATGCATATCGATGTTGCCACACCAAGCCTGTGGAACATATCAGGTGATGCAACTCAAATCCACCAAGTACTATTGAACCTTTGTATTAATGCTCGTGATGCCATGCCAGACGGTGGTAAGCTGACGATTTCTGCGAAAAATGTCTGGATTGACAGCAATTGTGCGCGCATGAATATTGATGCCCAGGTTGGGCATTATGTTCTAATTACCGTATCCGATACAGGAAAGGGTATTCCCAAAGAAATAATCGATCGGATTTTTGAGCCGTTTTTCACCACAAAAGACGTAGGACAAGGTACAGGACTGGGGTTATCAACAGTTATTGGAATCGTGAAAAGTCACAATGGTTTTGTCAAAGTAGTGAGTGAAATCGGAAAAGGAACAGAATTTCAGATATATTTCCAAGCTGCGCAGACAATTGAAACAGAAAATGCCTTAACAGGGTACGATGAAATACCTTCAGGAAACGGAGAATTAATCTTAATTGTAGATGATGAAGAGTCAATTCGAGAAATTACGAAAACGGCTTTAGAAAAAAATGCTTACAAGGTTTTAGCTGCCAAAGATGGCATTGAAGCAGTTGCCTTATATACCAAACATAAACAAGAGATTAATGTTGTCTTAATTGATATGATGATGCCATCTATGGATGGGCCGATGGCGATTCGTGTACTGAAAAAAATTAATCCAGAAGTCAAAATAGTAGTAGTTAGTGGACTGACTACTAATCATGAATTAATTGCCAATCTAGATGATAGCATCACAACTTTTTTACCAAAACCTTATACATCACAAGAATTGTTAAAAAGTGTACAGACGATGCTTGATGCCAACTCACAAATAATTCGTAATTCGTAATTCGTAATAGTCATTGGGCATTGGGCATTGGGCATTGGGCATTGGGCATGACTTATTTATCTCCCTTGCCTTGTCCTCCTTGTCCCCCTTGTCCCCCCTTCGGGTTCGCAGTCGCCTGCGGAGGGAAACCCTCCCGCAGCGCTGTCTCACCTTGTCCCCCAAGCCCCTAACCCCTAGCCCCCATCCATCTAATTCCAATCCTGTTCTTCCTTCTTGCCACGACTTTGATAAATTCCCCCAACATCGTGAAGCTGGCGAGTTTTCTCAAATAATTGGGCTTGGGTCAAACCCCAACGCTGCAAGACTTTATCCAAGTCTTGTTGAATTTCTCGCGCACCGGGAAAGCCTTGATAACGAATCTTCAGGCGAGCTAGTTCTGCTAAATTATAATTTGTCGCCTCTTGAGCTAGTAAAATATCAATAGTGGGGCGATCGCGGTTTTGCAAAGGATGCTGTTGGTCTTTACCACCAGATGCTTCAGCCATCGTTTGTCCTAAGTTATGAGTCCTGAGTTATCAGTCTAGCCCAGAGTCAAGGCACAAAAAAGCCCAACCTAAACACTGAAGATTTTACTGTAAATTAGATAACTTCTCACATCTTCAGTATTGCAGTCAGCACCTAAGCTACGGCAACCACACCTTAACTCTTACGGCTCTCACTACTGTCATTCAACTTTAAATAAAGATACATTGTCATTAAGAAAATACATGAAACTTTAGATAAGGGTGAGTAGTATTTCACCCGAAAGCCTAGCAGCAAGGGAGCAAGAACCCGCTATGTTTGAACACTTCACTTCCGAAGCAATTAAAGTAATTATGCTAGCTCAGGAGGAAGCACGTCGCCTGGGACACAACTTTGTAGGAACAGAGCAAATTCTCCTCGGGCTGATGGGAGAAGGAACTGGGGTTGCTGCTAAAGTGCTGACCGAATTGGGCGTGACTCTTAAAGACGCACGTCGCGAGGTCGAAAAAATTATTGGTAGGGGTTCTGGCTTTGTACCACCAGAAATTCCTTTTACTCCTAAAGTAAAAAGCCTGTTTGAGCAATCGTTTAAAGAAGCTCATAGTCTGGGGCACAACTTCATTAATACAGAACACTTACTTTTAGGTTTAACCGAAGCTGGTGAAGGTGTAGCTGCCAAAGTACTGCAAAATCTAGGCGTTGACCTCAAAACCATCCGCGCAGCGGTGATCCGTAATTTAGGTGAAAACGCCAGTGTTTACGCAGCAGGTGGTAATCAAAAGCGCCAGCAAGCACTCAGCCTGGAAGAGTTTGGCAGAAATCTTACCAAACTAGCTGGGGAAGGTAAGTTAGACCCAATTGTCGGTCGCGATAAAGAAATTGAACGTGCGATTCAAATTCTCGGACGCCGGACGAAGAGCAATCCCGTGTTGATTGGGGAACCGGGAGTAGGGAAAACAGCGATAGCCGAAGGACTAGCGCAAAGGATAATTAACCAAGACGTCCCCGAAGTTTTGCAAGACAAGCAAGTAATCAGCCTCGATATGGGCTTGGTAGTTGCAGGAACCCGCTTCCGGGGCGATTTTGAAGAGCGCATCAAGAAAATCGTCGATGAAATTCGCACCGTTGGCAATATCATCCTCGTGATTGATGAAATTCACACCTTAGTCGGTGCTGGGGGAACAGAAGGCGGCTTAGATGCAGCCAATATCCTCAAACCAGCCTTAGCTAGAGGTGAACTCCAATGCGTTGGTGCAACCACCTTAGACGAGTACCGCAAGCACATCGAGCGGGATGCAGCCTTAGAGCGGCGTTTCCAACCGATAATGGTAGGCGAACCCACAGTACCCGAAACCATTGAAATTCTTTACGGCCTGCGGGGAGCATACGAGCAACATCATAAAGTGACAATTTCCGATGCTGCTGTAGTTGCAGCTGCGCAATTGTCAGACCGCTACATTAGCGATCGCTTTTTGCCAGATAAAGCCATAGACTTGATTGATGAAGCCGGTTCTCGCGTGCGTCTGCGGAATTCTCAGATTTCGCCCAACAAAGAACTCAAACGCGAACTCGCAGGTGTCACTAAATCCAAGGAAGAAGCAGTCAGACTCCAAGATTTTGACAAAGCCGGGAAACTGCGCGATCAAGAATTGGAATTGCAAGCAAAACTCAACGGCGATGAAAATGGGACAGTAGCCAAAACTCCTGTTGTCGATGAAGAAGACATCGCCCAAATCGTCGCTTCCTGGACAGGCGTTCCCGTCAACAAACTCACAGAATCCGAATCAGAGTTACTGTTGCATCTGGAAGACACACTCCATCAACGCCTCATCGGTCAAGAACAAGCAGTTACCGCCGTATCTCGTTCTATCCGTCGCGCCAGAGTTGGGTTAAAGAACCCCAATCGCCCAATTGCTAGCTTTATCTTCTCCGGTCCCACTGGAGTTGGTAAAACAGAATTAGCCAAAGCATTAGCTTCCTACTTCTTCGGCTCAGAAGAAGCCATGATTCGCCTGGATATGTCCGAATACATGGAAAGCCACACCGTATCCAAGCTGATTGGTTCACCTCCTGGTTACGTAGGCTACGACGACGGCGGACAACTAACAGAAGCCGTGCGGCGCAAACCATACACAGTCCTGCTATTCGACGAAATCGAAAAAGCACACCCCGATGTATTCAATATGCTGCTGCAACTGTTGGATGACGGTCATCTTACCGACGCTAAAGGTCGGAAAGTAGACTTCAAGAACACCTTAATTATCTTGACATCTAACATTGGTTCCAAGGTAATTGAAAAAGGTGGCGGTGGTTTAGGCTTCGACTTCGACAACCAAGCCGACGCTAGTTACAACCGCATCCGCAACTTGGTAAATGAAGAACTCAAAGCTTACTTCCGTCCAGAGTTCCTCAACCGTCTTGATGACATTATCGTCTTCACCCAACTTTCTAAAGATGAAGTCAAGCAAATTGCTGACATTCTCTTGCGTGAAGTTGCTGGTCGCTTGACAGAAAAGGGAATTACCTTAGAAGTCACAGAACGCTTCAAAGAACTTGTAGTTCAAGAAGGTTACAACCCCAGCTACGGTGCTAGACCATTACGTCGCGCCATCATGCGCCTGTTAGAAGATTCTCTAGCTGAAGCTTTGCTAGGTGGTCGCATCGTTACTGGAGACACAGCCATTGCTGATGTTGACGACGATGGTAAGGTACAAATCCAAAAATCTGAGAAACGAGAGTTACTGTTAGCAAATGTTGGCTAATGGCTGGCTAATATTTATACCATGTCACTTTTGCTGTAACATATGAGAACCATTCCACATCCTGCCTGCCGCAGAAGAGAGGAGTATCTTTGATAGAAGTGAAATGGTAATAGCTCTTTTGAACCCTGGTAGAAATACCAGGGATTTTTTTTAGGCTGGAATTTTTGAATTTCTAGCAGAGAAGATAAATTAGGGGTAGGCGGTAAGGGGCAATGCCAAAGAAAATCAGACAGTTGAAAGCAATGGTGGCAAAAGCTGGGTACGTTTTGCAAGCAGGTCGAGGTAAAGGAAGTCATACTTATTGGAAACATCCGTTGCTACCTGAAGAACCCCTAACTATCCCAGGTCAGGATGGGGATGATGCTCCGCTATATCTAGAAAAGAATATTCAACGGGTGCTAGAAAAGTTGGAAGGACTTGAACAGGAGGAAAGTGAAGAATGAGCTATCACTACAGCATGGTGATTCAATGGTCAGAGGAAGATCAACTCTTTTTGGTTCACTTGCCCGAATTTCCTTGGCAGCAGTTTCATACGCATGGTAGAACTTATGAGGAAGCTGCTAAAAATGGTCAAGAGGTGATTGAGGCATTCATTGAGATGCTTCAGGAGGAAGGAAAATCACTACCAGAACCGAGAATTCTGCCGACAAAGCCGTTGCAGGTTGCTTAGTTAAGTTTTTCCAAGTCGGCGAGAAAAATTCCATGTATATGAATACAGATATACTAAAATTTAGCGATCGCCTGCGATAATCATTGAATTTCAAGCCAACCATATTGCTTATGAAGTTAAGAATTTGCTATCGGTAGGAGCATAAGATTATAGATATTGCCCATTCGTGAGACTCAACTATGACCGACACCAAACCCACCCGTGTTACCCGCAGGGGAAGAATTTTTCCCTCAATCCAGTGGACCCAAGAGAAAAAGCAAGCCTGGAAAACTTCTCAAGAAGAATTTTACCAACGCTGCAAGCCCATTTTTGATAAAGTCCAACCCGAACTAATTAAAACTCACTACAACTGGTACATGGCAGTCGAACCAGAAAGCCGCGAATATTTTGTTGATAAAGATGAGATGACTGCTATTAAAATGTCACGTCAAAAACACCCAAACTGTCCCGTTTTCGTCTTTAAAATTAACGAGACTGGAGTTGCTGGGACAATATGATATCAGGAACATTTGGTGATGGGGAGGAGTTGATTTTTGAAATCGAATTGATTGCAGCCAATGGATTTGAATTACCAATTGATGTGATTTTAGATACAGGATTTTCTGATTGGTTAGCCATTGATAAGCAGGACTTGGAGGGGTTTGATTGGGAATATTTAGGCGAACGTTCAATGTTGATGGCAAGGGGTGTATCTAACTTTGATATTTATGCAGGAACAGTCAGAATTGATGGAGAGATTTTTGATATTCCTGTTTATGCTGGTGATGGAGTGCCAGAAGTTTTACTCGGTCGTCAATGGCTCACTAATCGTAGGTTAGTTGTAGATATGCCATCGGGTATTTTAACCTTGGGAAATTGACCTAAAAAAATAATAATTAATCAACACTTAAATTCAATACCTTTGTCAAAATAAGAGGCTACAAAAATGTTTGCAAAGGTATTGGGAAACCAGGAAGTAATTTTTAAGACTTATTGTTTTTGCCCAGTCTCGAATAAATGGGAGTTCATACATCAACTCACTCTCGTAAATTGTCGAAGGTATTGGATTGAAAAATATAATACCCTGGTAACTTATAACTGCTAGAGTTTTTATTATCAATAATTAGCTGCTATCGTATTATGTATTGTCATCTGTTAAATTTTGTAAATAAGTAACTTATGCAGCGTGAATTCGCCAGTCGAGATGAATTAATAGCTTATCTACGAGAACAATTCCCCCAAGCCGCAGAACGAGATGAGCGTGTCAGCAATACAGTGGGGGGAAGAAAAGCCGCCGAAAAAGCCTTGCAAAAGGTGAAACCAGCCTTATATGGAAAAACACGCAACTTTTTAACAGGTGATGTAACTAAGCTTTCACCATATATCCGTTATGGAGTTTTGAGTCTGAGGGAAATTCGCGATTATGTATTGGATAAAGTCCAAAACCGTGATGATGCGACAAAACTAATCAACGAATTGGGTTGGCGGGATTACTGGCAAAGATTATATGCCAAGCTAGGAAATAACATTTGGCAAGACCAAGAAGAATACAAAACCGGCTACACCGTAGCAGAATACGCGCTAGAGTTACCCCAAAATATCAAAGATGCTAATACAGGCTTAGTTTGCATCGATAACTTTAGTCAAGAATTACAAGAAACTGGCTATCTACATAACCATATGCGGATGTGGTTAGCCGCTTATATTGTCCATTGGCGACGTATTCGCTGGCAAGCAGGTGCAAAATGGTTTTTAGAACACTTATTAGACGGCGATCCTGCCAGTAATAATATGTCATGGCAATGGGTAGCCAGCACCTTTAGTCATAAACCTTATTTTTTCAACCGCGAGAATTTAGAACGCTACACCAAAGGAGTGTATTGTCAAAAATGTCCTCTCTACGGTCATTGTGACTTTGAAGGTAGTTATGAAGAATTAGAACAACGCCTGTTTCCCAAAGGAGAATTTACCAAAAAACCCAACAGTCAAAGTTGGCAAAAAGGGAAGAGATAGGGAGTGTGGGGAGAAATAACAAAGAACAACTGACTAATGACAAATGACTAAACAAATAATTTGGATACACGGCGACTGTCTAAGTCCTTACAACCCGGCTTTACAAGAATACCCAGATGCGCCTGCGATTTGGGTTTGGGATGATGCTTTGATAGAAGAATGGCAACTTAGTCTCAAGCGACTAACTTTTATTTATGAATGCTTGCTAGAGTTACCTGTAGAAATTCGTCGCGGTAATGTGACGCAAGAAATTTTAGCTTTTGCTCAAGAACATAACGCTGATTTAGTAGCAACAGCCGATAGTCCTAGTCCTCGCTTTCATCAGATATGCGATGAAATTGAGCGTTCTTTAAACTTGGAAGTGTTTGAGGTAGAACCGTTTTTTGATTACGCCGGATATATTGACCTCAAGCGGTTCTCTCGCTATTGGAAGGTAGCAGAAAAGTATGTTTTTGAATAACACAAATTTTAGCAAGCATCAAAAATAATGATAAACACTCAAGCCTGAATATATAATGAGCAGCTTGAGTTATTCCCAAATCACAGAAATATCTCGTTTACAGTTCAATACACTTTCGACAGTTGACGATACATCACATCTGAGCGTAAAACGTACTTTCGTCCTTGGATAACAGGAGCGCCTTCATGTACTAGTTCGTGGACAAAACACAAAGCCATACCTATAACTGGAACTACAGCGATAGTAGGTAAATGTTCATAATATCGACGGGTCAGATGAAAACGGGTTTCACCACCATCAAAACCTTCATTCAGGTAAATCATGAAAGTTAATAGACTTTCCTCGCCGTTAGGTCGCTGATAAGAACCATCATGATGAACCGCAAACCTCTGGCCTGGATCATAGCGATAGAAACGAAAACGCTCATTCAGCCCAACCGCTTGCCATCTACCAATGGTATTAGGTATATAATTTGACACTCGCTGCCATAAATCAAAAGCTCTTTCCCGATCATCTAAAATGACACGCTGATTATTGCGGATGTCGGGACGTATTTGAAAACCTCGGATTGTATTAATCGGAGCATCTGTATAACCAATGTTTTCGGTTAAAGTAATATACTCAGCACATTCTTCTGGTGAGAAAATATTGTCCAACGTGAAAATTTCGTTGCCAAGCAAATTTTTCTTGGTCATGGTTGAATATAAGTGAATTTCGAGTAATGAAACACATCACCATCTATCTTAGTTTCAATCACAATAACGCCAAACCGAGCTTCATCAGCAGAGCATTTGACTGTATTAATAACCGCTGAATTTGACTAAAACGGGAAGATGATTACCGCTATTAACCCCGATAGTGGAACTTTTTTAGGGGTAGTGTGAAGGTAGCTAAGGTCAGGGGCAAACTAAAGATTTAGCGCGGCATGAAAAAGTTGGGTATCTGATACCAATTCAAATACTGTTTGTGACACATAAATGATTGGTAAGGAAGAATGTTCCCTACCCATCTGTCGTATTCTTTTTTAAAATTGGTAGATAAGGACTTTAGTCACAAGGTCAAAGACTAAAGTCCTTACTACTATTTAAAACCGAATTTCAATCGTTAAGCTGCGAATTTTGCCTGTATCTATTTTGGCTTTATCTGCTACTTCCAAAGTCCAATTACCTTGGGGACTTTGACCTTTGAGGGCAGCTAACTCAGGGGTGTTGACTTCATCATAGGTGGTTTTGATGTTGTCTGTGGCTCCGCCTAGGCGATTATGGAGAATTATCGGTAATACACCTGTTTCTGTGGGGGGGACAAGGGAGACAACCAAATCGCCAATGTAGGTATGCTCGATGTCTACCTCAACTTTGATAGATTTGATGGCATTGGTGTTTGCGATCGCTAAACTGAGTGTAGATGTCTGCAAATCATTAATTGGCACATCCTGCACGGCTTTGAAAATACCGACGGGTTCTGGTTGTGGGGGTAATGCTAGTTCTACAGCTTTCTTGGCATTGACGCGACCGTAACCATAGAAAGGGCTGTGTCCGTTAGCATCATAATTGCCAGCAGTTTCATCAATGCGATCGCTCGAACGTTTAATGATATCTTTGACCTCATCCCAACGTAAATCTGGGTTACGGGAAATAATCAAAGCCGCCACACCAGCCGCCCCAGGACAAGCGCTAGAAGTACCACCAAAACTATTAGTATAGTTACCTGCTAAGTCGCCGAGTTGAGTCTTACCAGAATTGTACCCGACTGCACCAGTGCGATCGCTTGTCCAAATGCCTGGGGTTTGGGAACTGTAGCCGTGATTACTGGGGAAAGCACACCAAACAGCATTGCCAAAGTCGCTGTACGCGCTTCTGGTACCATAGTCATTACAGGCGGCTACAGCAATGATTTTAGAATAGCTGGCATAGCCATCATTATCTACGCTCTCGTTACCATTACCAGCCGCAAATAAAATCACACAGCCCTTTCCATTGCGCCCTTTTGTAAAGGCGTAGTCCATCGCCAACCTTGTAGAATCAGGTAAAGGCACTTTTTGCTTGTGAACCGGGTCGGTTGTGTCCCACCAATCCCCATCTGCTGGGCCCCAGCTACAAGAAATGATATCTGCACCATTTTGCGCCGCCCAGACAAAAGCGTCAGCTTCTTCTTGTGAACCCAACGCCGAAACAAACCGAATAGGCATTAGTTTAGCTTTTGGTGCTACACCTGATGCACCAAAGTTACCATTACCACAGGCTACCCCAGCACAAGCTGTGCCATGATCGTCTGAGTTTCCTGGTCTGGGATTATTAGTTTTGAAGGTCACATCTCTAGGGGCGACAACCTTACCAGCAGAACGGAATTCTTCATGGTCGATATCCACACCATCATCAACAATGGCAATAGTCACTCCTGTACCGTCGCTCAACTTCCAAGCTGCTTCTACGTTGGCATGAGCATTAATATTTTTACCATTAATTGTAGTTTCTTTAAGATGCCATTGCTGGGGAAAAGCTTGACGTTTACGAATTTCCCGGACTAATTCAGGATGGCACAATTCCACAGATTCTTCATTGAGTAGACTTTCGGCTAGGTCAAAGATTGCTAACCCAGTATTTGCAGGCGCACTGACAAAATAGGCATTACGGGCATAATCGAGTTGACGTTTGATGGTTAAATTGTAACGCCCTAAAACAGCCTCACAGGTGCTAGCTTCCGCTTCATCATCAAACTTCACGAATAAGTTTTCCGTGTAGATTACTGGCTGCTGTGACCGAGGATCAACCAATACCCGCCCAGCAAATTGAATTTGGGGTTCTTGATTGAGAATTGCCCTAGCTTGGTCACGTAAAGCACCATCTTCCCTGGGTGCTTTCACTTGCAAAACTTCTACACCTGCTTGCCGAAATCGGGTTTTTACCTCAAATTGCTTGAGGATACTCCGGGCTTCGGGTGATACAGATGCTACTTCAAAAGGGCGATCGCCTACAAGTAAACTGCGATTTTCCGTACGAACTACAATGTGATTATCACTAATAACAAGTTCATACTGTTCACCGTTCTGACCACCATAGCGAACCTGAACCATAATTTCATCTCCTGGTATCTAGTAAATCTCAGCCTCTGGCTTGCATGTGCATATCTGAAATGAAGCACCCGTAAGCCGCAGCTAAGAAATAAGTTAGTATTGCCAGTAAATACAAGCTTTAACTAGATTTTTCCTGAATATTGCTAACATAAGTTTAAATATCTTAGTAAATAGCAATCTGGGGAAACTTTCTCTTGTCTAAAGGCGACAAGTTTGTAGTGAGGACTTCAGTCCTGTTAAAAATAAGAGAATTTAAACAAGATGATCGAATTATTTCTCCAGGCTAATTCTCTACCCCCAATTGCTGAAGTGAGATTTCCATCAGACTACTTTAGTGAATATCCCCAACAAATTCGCATTGGCAAAGATGCGCCTGTGTTATACAGTCGTCAGCCTGGGTACTACGCTGTACACTTTCAGCAACCAACAGCGATGTCTACGCAATCAACAGCCGCTTTAGTATTGAATGAGGGGAAAATAGCAGTTTTTGCTGGTGAACCAAAGCCAGCAATTACAGATAAACTCAGCCCGGTTTATACATTGCAAGGAGGTTCACTCGCTGTTCCCACAGGTTTAGTATTTATTCGCTTTGCCGAAAACGTTGATGTAGAGTCACAACAAGCCGCGATTAATCAAGCCGGTTATGAAGTCGCCGAAAAATTGGCTTATGCTCCTCATGCTGCTTGGTTACGTGCTAAATCAGGTAAGATGAGTGATGCTTTCCAAAAAATTGCCCAATTACAAGCAATACCGAATGTGGAAAATGTCGAACCGCAAATGCTGATGGAAAGAAGACAGCGTTAGGAAGGTCTGAGAAAAAAAGGCAGATGGCAGAGGGGGATGAGAGAGACAAGGGAGATGAAGGGGATGAATCACAAATGACAAATGACCAATGCCCCATGCCCCATGCCCAATCAATTACTTAAACCATGTTCCAGGGCATAGCGCACTAACTCGGTGCGACTATTTTTACCAGTTTTGGTGAATAATCTACTAACATACTTCTCAACGTTGCGAACGCTAGTGTCTAGGCGACGGGCAATTTCTTTATTCATTAAACCTTGTGCTACTAGATCTAAAACACTTTGTTCCCGTGGTGTCAAATCAATGTTAATTGGCGAAGGCTTAATTGGCGCAGGTGATTGAGGAAACACACAAGTTCTCTCTAACATTTCCTGAAGTATTTCAAATTGGCGGATAATATCATCAATATTTGTCATGCCACTGCTGGTTTTAATCGTACTCCCTCGCCGTAAGAGCAAATTTTCCACAATAGCAACCAACTCATCAGGGTTAAAGGGTTTTGGTAAATAGGCATCACAACCAGCTTGGTATCCAAGAATGCGATCGCAACTCATGCCTCTAGCAGTCAAAAACACTACTGGTAAGGACTCAAAACGGGGATCTTCCCGTAATTGCTTCAGAAATTGCATCCCGCTTACCTGGGGCATCATAATATCGGAAATTACTAAGTCTGGCACATTTTTTTGCAATAATTGCCATGCCTGATTCGCGTTACTAGCTACTTGAACCGTAAAACTACTTTCTTCCAAGTAATCTTTGACTGCTTGGCGCACTCCAGGTTCGTCATCTACTAGTAACAATTTTGCTGACATAGTTTCTTCCTTGCCACTTGTTGTTTATATATGTGTTGATATATGTACCCTGTCCATGCCCAAGTCAATAGTTGAGCCGCTAGGATAGAGCTATTTTTCTTCTTGGTTTCAATTTAGCGAAATTTCTCCACCTACTTTTGTACGGTTATCCCTATATAATAGTCCGGTTTATTTTACTTGACAAATTTCAACTTTCTTAAATATTTAAGACAGCCTATTTAGTTCAGGACTTACAGCAGATTACAGGTATATGAGGTACACAAATTAATCATATAGCTCTTGTAGTGCTATTGTAGTACGGGACGGAAAGCCCGCTACGACTAAGGACAGTAAATTAATGTCAGCCCTAGTAATGTTAAGTTAGACTCTAAAACAGCAGTAATTACACGGTTACAGACAAATGAGTAAACGCCTATCGCAAATTTGGCAGAATCTATTTTGAGGTTAAGAGACGTGTTGTCGCCAAGCGCCGCACCAAGGTCTAGAATACGGTACAGTACTCTCGCTGATAACGCACCCTACACATACTTAGATTTTTTCAATAATCAAATCGGATTCCTAAATGAAGCAATAATCCCCGAAATTACAGCAGTTTTCACGTATTTGCACCACATCGTAGGGGCACAGCAATGCTCATACGTGTCAACTTAACATGAAACCCTTGCCAAAGCTTGATTTTGAATTAAATCGCTTAACATCAAGATCCGCGTTACCCCACCCCAGTTTTGTCTAAAGCCAAAACGTCCCCTCAGAGTTTACGGGGAGGGGATTAAGGGGTGGGGTGAAAGACTTGTGGGATAAGCGTTTTAACTTAAGTTGACACCAATGAGCATTGCTGTGCCCCTACAACGTGGTCTATTTAAGGGAAGATGCTGGAAATTTCGGGGAGTGTCAAGAAGACGAACACTTTCATTAACAAAGGGAACCCTTTCATTAACAAAGGGAACCCTGTCCGCAGCGTGTCGCAGACAAGCGATCGCAAAAATTACGGGAAGATGGGATTACTTCGCTTCGCTATCGCTGCGCTCGTAATGACAATTTAAAGGGGATCATAGACGCAAGAAAACACGCCCTAGGGGTGGGTTTAAACCCGTTGCAAATCCTCCAATCGCGCCAGCACTTCTTTACTGTGAATATTAGGATTAACTTTGACAAAAGTCTCCCGCAAAATGCCCTGTGGATCGATGATAAAACTGTGGCGCATGGAGACAGCCCTAATCCAAGAACCGTAAGCTTTACTCACAGCACCGGTAGTATCTGCCAATAGCGGGAATTTTAGCCCCTCGGAATCACAAAATTCAGCGTGAGAATCAACATCATCCGCACTCACACCGATAACTTGCGTATTCTTTTCCATATATTTGGGTAAGTCTTGCTGAAACCGCCGCGCCTCTATTGTGCAACCAGAGGTAAAGTCTTTCGGGTAAAAATAAAGCACTACCCACTTACCGCGTAATTCGGAGAGTGAAATTGTACCATTACCTGTATTAGTTGGCAAAGTAAACTCTGGTGCAGGTTGATTAATTTTTGGCAGTATCCCACCCAGAGCATCAGCAACAGAAGTAAAGTTTAGCCAACTGAAAAGCGTAACACAGCTGGCAAATAATATGCTTAAAAAAGTACGACGAGAAATCATGTACAGATCAGAATTATAACTTTACACAAGTTTACAATTCTTGGTTACTATTTGAGACAAGCAAGGATGAAGTGAGAATTAGTACACATCGTCCATTTCATCCTTCAGTTGACTCTGGCTGAGATTCAGAAGGGATATCTGTACTTTCGATGTATTGACTATCAAGGAGAAAAGCTCCCTTGGTAAAACGAATACCCCAATATCCACCAGGACGACGGTCAATTACCGTACCTTCTTCCCCAAGGTGAATCACATCAGGAGGACGCAGCATCGGCATAGGTTCAGCAGTTTTGACGTAAGGAGGTAGCGCTACCACCCGGACTTTACTACCAATGATAAATTCTTTAGACATTTTGATGATGTAAGGAGTTGTGAAGAAGGCAGAGGGCAGGGAATTGCCTTGTTAAATTAACTCATAACTCAAAACTCCTATCTTTAGCTAGCCCCCAAGCGATACCTTTTCCTGTCAAAGACGCTGCGCGGTAAGCGTACGATCTCACACACAACCAGAGTATGAACATCTTTATTCCCTAGCCCCTAATCCCTAACCCCCATTTCCAAAATAGATGCACTTATTTTATAAGAGTGATTATAACTAGGTTATTATTTATCGCTGTCATAATTTAAACAATGGTGAACTCTACCCTCCTGTCCACAATCTATGTCAACTCTGTCCAAGGGAGTGATGCTAACGCTGGTTCACGGTTGAGTCCGTTTAAAAGTCTCACCCGTGCTTTAAAAGCATCGACAAAATCTACAATTATTCAGTTAGGTCCGGGAACATATAGCACTGCTACTGGTGAGGTGTTTCCACTGATGATCCCGCCCGGGGTAATTGTAGTAGGTAACGAAACCAACAAAGGCGCAGGGATTGTGATTATCGGCGGTGGGGCTTATCAAAGTCCCAGCTTTGGGACACAAAATATTACATTGCTATTACAGGAAGATGCTAGTCTGAGGGGTGTGACTGTCACAAATAAAACGAATAAAGGTACTGGTGTCTGGATTGAATCAACCGCACCAACTGTATCTAACAATACATTTATTAACTGTACGCGGGAAGGTATATTTACAACAGGCTCAGCCAAACCAGCAATTTTAGATAATGTATTTTTGCAAAACGCCGCCAGTGGGTTAACAATGGCACGCAATAGCAAAGGAGAAGTGTTGCGGAATATTTTTCAGAAAAATGGCTTGGGGATCGCAATTAGTGACTTTGCTGCTCCTTTAGTAGCAAATAATAAACTAACTGAAAATCAAACCGCGATCGCGCTTTCACGAGATGCACGCCCTGTATTGCGACAAAATGTCATTACTAATAATACCCAAGGTGGTTTATTGGTGAATGGAAACGCCATCCCCGATTTAGGTAGTACCCAAGACTCGGCTGGTAATATTTTTCGCGATAATCAAGAATTCGATTTACAAAATGTCACATCAGTGCAGCTGGTTTCCGTTGGGAATCAGTTAAATCCGATTCTGGTAAAAGGAGCAATAGATTTTCTCTCAACTACCGTAGAAGCTTCCCCACAAGTATCAGTTGGCACTAGTTTCTATGACCTAGGTGGACATTGGGCTGTAGCTTTTGTAGAGGCGTTAGTCAATAAAAGCTTAATCAGTGGATTCCCCGATGGGTCATTTAAACCCAATTCCCCGATCACTCGTGCCCAGTACGCTGCTATAATTGCCAAGACTTTTCCGCCACCAAATGGCAGCAAAGCCAGTAATTTTACAGATGTCAAACCAGATTATTGGGCAACCTCAGCCATCGTGCGAGCTGCCAATATGGGGTTTATTAGTGGATTCCCTGATGGCACTTTTAGACCAGAACAAAATTTAACAAAAATTCAGGCAATAGTATCAATTGTGAATGGTTTGAAATGGAGTGGGGGGAACCCTCAGGTGTTGAGTATCTACCGCGATCGCGCCCAAATACCCAGTTATGCTACTAATGGTGTGGCAGTTGCTACCCAAAAACTCTTAGTAGTCAACTACCCAAAAACAGAACAGCTAGAACCAGTCAGGGACATCACCCGTGCTGAGGTAGCAGCATTAATTTATCAAGCATTAGTCGCCATTGGTCAAGAAAAAGCGATCGCCTCGCCTTATATAGTCAATCCCGAAATTAATCTTCCCTCCTTCACAGACTTAAAAGGACATTGGGCAGAAGCATTTATTCGGGGATTAGTTAGTATGGGATTAACTACAGGTTTTGCTGACGGTAGCTATCAGCCAGATAAACCCATGAATCGCGCCCAGTATGCGACTTTAGTGGCGCTGGCTTTTAACCCCACGGCTAAACGCCCAGCCATAGAATTTACTGATGTGGCGAATGATTTTTGGGCGGCGAAAGCGATCCAAACTGCGGCTAGGGGAGGGTTTGTCAGCGGATTTAGCGATCGCACCTTCCGCCCAGATCAAAACGTGCAACGATTACAAGTGATCGTCTCCTTAGTCAACGGACTAAGTTTAGCCGCTGGTGATAGTAATAACTTACTGGCTTATAGCGATCGCAATTCCATACCCGAATATGCCCGTCAGGCTGTAGCTACCGCCACCCAACAGCAAATAGTAGTTAATTATCCAGATCCTAAGCAGCTTGTGCCAGTTCGTGAAGCCACACGCGCTGAAGTAGCAGCTATGGTTTATCAAGCTTTGGTGGCAATTCAACGCACAAATGCCATTAAATCACCATATATTGTCTCCCATACAAGCAATTGACCAAGTAGAATAAGAAACATTTCCTATTAATTTAAAATAACTTGGGCAACCACCCCGTAGCTTAAAAGCTCTTTCGCCTATCAGCAATGGGTAAAAAATATCACTTATGTCTGAAGCTCATAGCTCCATGTTAACACCAGTTACAGACAATTATGCCGACTTAGCAACCGCCTTATTAACTCACTATAGCTTTGACCTCAGCGGTTATAGTGCCAGTGAGCTAATTAGACGTTGGCAAGCCAATTACCCCATTGAGTGGCTACACATTGCCGTGATCGAGGCATTGTATCAAGGTCGTTACAAAGCAGTTTCAGTACAACAAATTTTAAACTTTTGGCATCGGCGCGGTCAGGCTACGTATCATTTCAACATGGAATTTGAACGCCTGATTTGCAGCAAATTTCCCGAAAGCTTAACTTCTATCCACACCCCAGTTTTATATCCAGCCAAGAAAAGCGTCAGTCCGGAAAATAATAACTATCATTTATCATCCGCGAGTGGCGAACCATCACCAACTAAAGTAGAGCGTGACTATAGCCAAAGAAAACTGGCGCCAGTGAAAGTGATGCGAGAAGTCGAACAGCCACCAGTTATCAGCGAAGATACAGAAGAAGCTGTAGCTTATGCAACAATACCTCCAGTTGCCGCTGTGTCACCCAGCCACCAGGCCCAAAGTGATCATAAATCACAGCGACTACTACCATCGAGTGCGAGTCATCATCCCATTGGGCAATTTACCCCCGACACAAGCGATCGCACCGAGTCATTTACATCAAAACTCAAAGCTATGTCTAGTAGACCAATGGGAAAAACCTATACAAGAGAAAAAATCAAAGATGAAAATAGTGCCAAAACTTACGCTAATAATAGCCAAAATCCGTAGTTTCATGTAGGGGCAATTCATGTAGACGCTCAGCGGCTTCCCGCAGGGTATTGCTTCAACTACAGCCTGTAGTTGTGCGTAAATGTTAAGTGTAAAAAATTAATATTTTACAAGTAGAAGATAGAAGGTATTTTAGTTAATGACAATTTTGTCCGCAATTGCGAATTGTTCGGTCAAATTAAACCGCTGATAAACATTTTGGGCAATGCTTGAAACTCCCCTGCTGTCCATGCGAGGTGATTCTAGCTCTACATATAGAGCTTGCTTAGACTGCTTTTTATGATAAGTTTGTCATTCAAAAATTAGCTTTTTGGCTTTTTATTTTTGATTAATTAAGCCTTGAGTTACCTGTATGCTGTTGCTGACATTGGATAATACAACTCACTAATCGCATTGGCTAACACAGTCAAGGTAACCCATTCGAGCGACAAGGAGAAATCTATTTGATTGTTATCATTCCTAAGCGAGCCACTCCCGAACAAATGGAACAAATGCTTCTGGAGCATAAATTTTATATAAAAGTGGCGGTTGACATCGAGCGTTATACCCTGGCTGGTGGTGGTGAAATGCATTACGATTGTGAACAAGCTTTACTTGCAGACGGCAGCCGACAACAAGATATTTGGGGTGCGGGTTATATGCCCTCAACTCAAAATATTACCTATGATTCAATTATTAACCTTCGCCCGCGCCAAAACCGTTCAATGGAAATCCTCGACGTTACCATAAGAGAACGGGTAGCCCAAATTATTACCGAATTCTTGGGAGATATATGAATACAGTAACGCTGGATCGAGAACGCTTTCAACAAAACGATATCCCCACGCGGTTAAACCACTTGGCAGCACACCTTGCCCAAATTCAATCGTTTGTAACGAATGGAACGGGTGAAGATAAAATTGTTAGCCTCATGCGCGAAAGCCTATATTTTATTGAATGGACTGTACCGCATTATATTGATACTGATGTGGATCGCTCTGCCGAACTAGTAGATTTGGGACGCATCCTTGCCCAGTGGCTGTTTAACTGGGAAAAAATCTGGGCTGACATAGAGAAGCGAACCGAGGTAGCCCAAATTGCTGGTAGTTTGTCAGAACGTGTGCAGGAAGTGTCTTCATTAGCATCATGACAGGTATCTTTCCCCGTGCAAACATCGTCAAAACTATTAAGTTTCTTGCCTATCCTTTGCAATTGGAGTATTTCCGGCACAATTTTAAAACAATCATAAAATAATTACACTAATCACAATAGTTTTAATCTATTTCAGGAATTGTGGCATCAATAATATTGCTGCTAATTTCTTGGTATCGCTGCATTGCTAAACTCAAGATGGAACTATTGTAAAACGATGGCTTGCATAAAATTCCTTCCAATAGTCGATGCCACATTGCATACTTTTCCTCAGACATATAAACTTCTTGCAAAAATTGATACCAAGCTTCTTCCTCCTCATCAGTTTGAGGTTGTTTCAAATTATCTAAAATAAGATTTCGATATTTGTTATCTTCAACTGGATAATCAGATAGAGTGAGAAGCGTAATACCTACCACACGATATTTACTATTTTCATGAGCAATAAAACTCATTCCCAAATTAAAATCTATACGAATTTTTTTCAATTCTTGAAATATATATTTTCTAGAGTATTGGCGCTGATTTTCAAAGTCTATAATTAATTTTAAAATTAGAGATATCCCAACACGTACAGCTTCTTCTTTGTAGAAGAGCAAAGATTGCATTAAATGGAGGAATTTCGGGTCAGATTCGACAACAGCTTCACGAGGAGGCCAAGGTCTTCTAATTCCTAAAATTTTAACTGGCGATAAAGTGGTAAACAAACGAGAAGCTGTTTCCTCTACCTGTGTATCATATATTAATAACTTAAGAAAAATAGCTACGCTTATACTAGCAAGAGGAAATTCGGAATCTTCAGAGTAAGTGTCAATAATTAACTCCAGAAGTTGACGAAATTGCTTGACTATTACAGTGTCAAACATCCAGCTATTATCAATTATAGCCCATAGTAATTTACCTGGTATTTCACCTTGTTGTATTAGGTTATAAGCCGTTGTCAATAATTTTGGTAGTTGGTCATTATCATAGTTCATTGACCGACGAACATCGGAAACAACATAACTAGGATATACTGTAATATGCGCTCCCACAAAATCCTCTACTTTTATACCCATCTGTTCTGCCAAATTTACCAATTCAGGCAAAAGTTCATCCAACCCAATTTTTGTTTGTAGTGCTATCAAAAGTTTTTGTTTTTGTGCTATTTCTGATTGTTGAAAATACTCTTTAATTTCCCCTATAATTCTTTCAGAAACAGATATTTGGGTATTTACATCCAAGAAAGGTAGTAAATTATTTACAGTACTTTGCCCTTCAATTCTTTGTCTCTCCAGAGCCAGAGTCAAAAGAGGCCAAGCTGCGCTTAAGCCAGAATAATACCATATCTTATAAAGAAATTTATGTATTTGCTTATTTAAATTAATATCCTCAAGAAAAATTGTTGCTTTTGCTTGACTTGGTTGATTTATAAACCAGTAAATTGCCCACAAAGTTCCTCGTAACCAAGGCATCAAGTCAGAACGCTGTAACAGAGCATCTATAGCCTTGACAATGTTATCAGGAACTGATAAGCGAGGAGATGATTTATAGTTTAATCTTGTTCTTATATGAAGCACAGTTTTTGGGACGGCATCATCGTCATTTATCGCAATATCAGAGCGATTTGGAATTTCCATTCTCAAATTGTGGACAAACCAAAGATACCTCAACATCAATATTAATTGCTCTGAGATTGTGTTTGGCTGTGGCATATCCCAATCGATTTTCTGGCGAGAATACATCTCAATATATCGGCGAGGATTTTTACAAATTGTTTCAGCAATTTCCGTTGCTTCAGCTTCGGATAATGACCAGATATTTAACAGATTTTCAAGATATTTGTATGAACGAAAAAATATAGGGGGAATGTCATTTTTCCAAAATGACCAATAACGTTTTAGCCGCTCCACCATCCATGCAGGATCAGATTCATAGAGCAGAGAAAGCTTTAATGCAGAAAGCACAAGATTTTTCTCTTGAGTCTCAAGTAGAACATCAATCTTCTCTTGAAAGAATTGCGTTGTTCTAAAATGCCGACCATACAGATTCAAGGCGACTTCCCAACAAGTTTCTGGTAAATTCTTTGAGCTAAGTTTACCTTCCAACATAGGACGGAAAAGGTCGCGTTGGTCTTTTTCAGACAGTTGCCCTATTAGAGAACTTAACTTACGCCGTTGTCCCTCCGTCAGACCTGTTTCTAACACCTCTAAACCATACTCGATAGCTTCACACTGGAGGTCGCGGTAATTTTTACTGAGAGAGCCATCGGCTGCTACTTCTAAAGCAAACCAAGCTCCAGGTCGTAAGTAATGATTTTTATTTTCGTCATCCATCGGTTGCGGTCGATCTACAGCACGACACACATTTCTGAGAATGCCATCTGCATCATCACCCAGTTCGCGAGCAATTCGACCAGCTAGGAATAAAGCTACATAACTCCAGTGTTCAGAACAGAAATTAACAAGCATTCTTGGCACAATAAAATGTCTTGAATATTTTGAGGAGATATATCTCCTGGTCGCAAGGTTACTCTACTCACTTCTTCAGCTAGGTAAGCTTCTAAGCTATTATTATCAGATGTTTTATTCCCAAGCCACTGAGCAAAATACTTTAGTACAACCCGAAAAGGAATACGTTTAACTTCAACTTTGTCCTCGAAATCATAAGGCTTTTCAAGCCATATGGCACGATATAATTGGGCAATTTGTTGCCCTAGAGTAGATTTACCTTGACCTGGCCCACCGATAATTACAATTTTAAGAAATTTTTCTTGCAAGAGACATTTAATTGCAGACAAATTTTCATTACTTTCTCCAAAAAAATCATTATCATCATCATCAGACGATATATCCCTAGCAAATAGACTTAGTTGTTCTAGTTTTCTATTACGTGTATTAAGTCTTTCATAAAATTGAACATCAAGATCAATAAAAACTTGTTTTAGTTGTGTGCGACGTTCGGAACCTGTTTCTGGCTCACCCGCTTGGTCTAATTCAGCAAAAGTGTCAGCGCTAAAAGACTTTGAGAGATAAGTCTTTATAGTTGTTTTAAGTTTTGAGTCTAGTTCTTTCTTCGGAATCTCAGATATTTGTATGTCACTTGCTAATAAATTTTTCTCAAGTTTAGACTTTTTTAATTCGGGACGGTTGCGCCATGTTAATTCCAACTGTGTCAGATTTTCTTGCTCTTTGCTTGAGTGCCAAAGAATAAACGTGAAATTTCGTATACCTTTGCGTTTATCACTACTTGTGCTGTTTTCTCGCACAATATCTAAAGTTTTGAGGCGGTCAATTATACTTTGAATTTCTTCTTTTTCTTTCTTTAATCTACTGTCGTGTTTCGACTTAATATTACTGTCTTGATTCAGTAACCAGGCAAGATTTAACAGCCTTGTTTGTATATCTAGCTCAGGACGGTTACTATCTATTTTACGCCAAGCTTGAACAAGCAAGCTGTCACGTTGGTTATTGTTATAACCTAGCAAAAACTTAATTAAATGCTTCGCCCGCTTTAAAGGCTCCTCTCCCCAGTTATCTGTGCGTCCCATAAGTTGAGTAAATCACAAAAGTTTCTTACTTCATGTTTGGGTTAACCGACACCTACCCCAAGCTGAATGTAACTATTTTACAGGACTGCTGCTAGAAAATGTTTGGGGTATTCCCAAACACACCCCAAGCTGTAAAGCTTGTTTTATAGCTATTTCGCTGATTATCAAGTGTTTCTTGGCTTGGGGTAATACGTAAGATTTACCTTTGGGTCAGCATTGGAAATGTATTCATGACCCTAAAACATAAACGAATCCTTACAGATGACATCCATCAACCACTAATTACTGGATTTCAAGAAGCGTTTTCACAATCTCAAACATCAGCAACTACCTATAAACCACTGTCTGACACATCCTCTCAGGAAATTCAATTGACACAACCAGCAAAAAAACGGTTAAAAACCTATATCTGGGTAACTTGGCTTTCCAGCCTCATGGGCGAAGACAAGCAGTGCAAGTACACTGCTTGGTTATCTGCTAATTACCAGTTTCCCAAACGTGAGAGTGACTTTGACTCCTCTGCACACGATCGCATGGTGAAACAACGAGCAATACAGCATAAAAACCAAGGCTTTGCTGCATACATTGAGGACGATAACTCTTTTACAATCAATGGGGAAACCTGCGACATCGGTGGGAAACCCGACATTGTAGTCAACGAGAATGGTCAGATCATTATCGAGGACTGCAAATCAGGCAAACGAAAAACTTCACACCGGATGCAAGTTTTGATTTATATGCTGCTGTTTCCACTTTCTCCCCAAGGCCAACAGATCTGTCAAAGACAGGCTCCCTCAGGGCGACTAGTATATCCTAATGGAATAGTAGAGATTGCGCCGTCAGAAGTTAACACTGAATTTAAAGAGTTTTTCCGTCAAACTGTTGCTATAGTTAGCAGCACCACTCCTCCTTGTCAATCTCCAAGCCATTGGGAGTGCCGCTATTGCAATGTTCCTAGTGCATACTGTCCTGCAAAGTTTGACAAAGAAGCAAATACAGAAAATCACGACCTCTTTTAAACTGTAAATTGTCTAGTTAAAAAGCAAGCTCTTGAATTTTCAGGAGCTTGTCACCAGAAAAGCAACAACTTGATCGACCTTAAAACCCTTACCAATGACAAATAACAAATGACAAATGACAACCTAAACATCTGCAATTAACCGCGCTTTTCTCAAGAAAAATTGCAGTACTGTTTCTTCACGGGAAATAATATCTACTCTACCTTCCATTCCCAATTGAATGTGACAGAGATTATTGCCTTTACCTAAAACCAGACTTTCCGGCTCAATAGTCACCTGATAAAAAGCACCAGGGACAGACGCTTTTGGAGTAGTATTGGGATGGGGAGATCCATTTGGGCTATTTGTAGGCGGAGTCATGGCATCTGGAGAAATCGCCTCCACCTTACCATTGAGAGTACCATAATCTGGATAGGGACAAGCACTCACCCGCATTTGCACTTTTTGACCAATTTTGAGCTTACTTTTATCTTCAGATCCCACAGCGGCTTTGATAATCTGCTTAGCATAACTAGGGACAATTTGCAAGACTTCCTCGCCAGCACGGACAGTTTGACCGGGGTTACGCAAGTTTATCTGAGAAATGATACCATCAGCAGTGGCAGTAATCGTGGTGTGATTAAGTTCATTTTCTACCTGCTTGAGTTCGCTGCGATCGCGCTCTAGCTGTTTTTCAACTTCAATCCGTTGCTTGATCATTGCTTGCAGTTCTTTGTCTAAAACTGCTTTGTTACTTTCACCTGCGGCTTTTTCTTGAGCTATTCTAGCAGTCGCAATTTCTACTTCTGCATGACTGGGATTTAAAGCTGTTTTCGCACGTTGCTTTTTAGCGATCGCCGCATATACAGCTTGTTCTTGCTGTTTTGTAGCTAACCGTGCTTCCTCTAATTTATCCCTAGACAATGCTTCCGCTACACTCTCATATCGTTTTTGCTTTAACTTCGCTGCATTCAAAGCTGCTTCAGTAGCATGGAGATTAGCTTGAGCCTCTTGGAATTCAGCCACCGTGGTAATTTTTTTATCCTGATATTGGCGCAGGCGATCGCGTAATTCCGCCTCAGTAGCAGCGATAATTCGGTTAATTTTCGCCGCTTCGGCACGAATTTGACTGTTAAAAGCTTGAATTTGCGCGTTGATTTGCACTAGCTGCAACTTAGCTTGCTGAATATTACTTTGCAGTTGGCTTTTTTTAGTTTGTAAGCGGGAGTCATCAATAATAGCGATCGCATCTCCGCTTTTAACAACCTGATTTTCTTGAACATAAATCTGCATAACTTGGCCTTCAGTTGCAGCCTGGACAATTCGCAATTCCCCAGATGGACGCACCACGGCTTGTCCTTTGACTGTCACCTTATATTTAGTAATTGCGGCGACGGGAATTGCTAGTGCCAAAACGCAGAGAATAAACACTCCACCATAGGTAGTCCAACGACTAATCGGTGGGATAAATTCATCTGTTTGAATTGGGTGTAAAGAATCTGTGTTGTTAACCATAGTTATACCAATTCACTGACTTGTTCCTTCTGCCCTCTGCCTTCTGCCCTCTGCCTTCTTCAACGCCAATTCATCTTCAAAATCACATCATCCAAAAAGTCTAAATGCTCCCCAGGAACTTGCAGCAAATCTTCTCGCGTACCGGCAATTTTTAACTGTCCTTTTTCTAAAAAAACAATCCAATCTGCTCGCTGAATCACCCGAGGGCGGTGACTAATTAAAATAGTCGTTTTACCCTGACGATGGTCTAAAAGCTTATCTAGTATTTGTGCTTCGCTCACAGGGTCAAGTGCGCTAGTAGATTCATCTAAAATCAGGATAGGTGGGTCAGTAACTATGGCTCTAGCAATAGCTAATCGTTGCTTTTGTCCACCAGAAAGATTAGCACCAAATTCTCCTAAGACAGTTTGATATTTATCAGGTAATTCGCTGATAAATTCATCTGCACCAGTAATTTTACAAGCTATAACAATGTCTGCAAAACTAATATGAGGATAGCTAAATTGGAAATTATCCAGAATAGAACGACTCCAAAAATGAGCTTCCTGTGGGATTAAAATCACCTGTTGCCGCAAACATTCTAAAGATATATCTTGCTGATTATAACCACCATAGCGAATATTTCCTGATTGAATTTTATATAAACCAGTCAACAATTTTGCCAGGGTACTTTTACCACAGCCAGATTTACCAATTAAAGCAATTACTTCACCACCAGGAATAGTTATAGAAAAATCTTGCAGTAAATCAACTCTACCTGTGTGGTGAAAATTAATTTCCGTGCAAGTAATATCTGTATAAGCGGGAATTTCTACCCACTGCTTTTTCAGGTCATTTTCATCTTCTGGGGTAGCATCAATAACTTCTGTCAGCCGTTGAATAACTATTTGCGAAGTGATAAACTCATCTATCAAGTTAATGGCAGAACCCAAAAAGCCGAGAAAATTGCTACTCATGCCGTTATAGGCTAACAATTGTCCGATTGTTAAAGTGCGATTAATTACTAAATAGCTACCCATCCAGAGGATACCAATATTAATAAATGTCGAAAGAATACTGGTAATAGTGCTGCTGTAAAGTCCTAGCTGCATCGTACTCCAGCCTAGGTTAGCAAGGTGTCCAAAATTTCCTTGATATTCTTCCCAAGCTGGGGTTGTAGCTTGGGTAGTTTTGAGGACTTGTACTCCGCGAAATGTTTCTACCAAAAAGCCTTGGTTTTCTGTACCAGAAACAATCATGTTGCGGGTTTTCTGTCGCAGTGCTGGTAAGAAAAGTAAGTTAACAGTCGTGACAATGACAAATGCAACTATCGAAGCCAGAGTTAACTCCCAAGTGTAAAACAGCATAAAGCCCAAGGAAACTACAGCAATAAAAAATTGACTGGGTAATCCGAGGACAATTTGGGAAACTAAGTTATTGACAGCGTGAACATCAGCAATGCGGCTTACAACCTCCCCACTGCGTCGTTCTTCAAAGTAAGATAAGGGTAAATGTAAGAGTTTGCGCCCGTATTCCAGGATTAATCCTAATTGCAATCTTTGACCAAAATAGCCGATGAGGTGCGATTGTACCAAACCAATAGCACTTCTAATTAAGTTCAGGGTGATGACACCAATAGCCACAGTGGTTAATAGTTGGGTATCTCCCCGCACGAGAACATCATCGGTGAGTAGTTGCATCATGAAAGGTGATGCGAGAGAAAGCAGACCAATAGCGATGTTAATAGCGATCGCTTGGGCTAAAATAAACCGATAGGGATAAACCCGTTGGATGTAACGTCCCAAACCGCCAATATTATCTGATTCTTGTTGATAAAAGCGGCTTTCATCGGGAAGGAGTAACAGCATCACCCCATTACTCCAACCTGTAATTAATTCCTGGTGAGTCAAGAAACGAATCCCAACACCAGGGTCAGCAATGACATATTTATTACCCTTCTGCCCGTATAATACTACCCAGTGGTAGCCTTTCCAATGAATGATGGCAGGTAAAGGAGCTTGATTTAACTGCTTGATGAGTTCGGGAGTAGCTTTAACTTGTCGGGAATGAAATCCCAAAGCTTCTGCACCCCGCTTTAATCCTAATAAAGTCGTTCCTCTTGCTCCCGTACCAACAGCTTCGCGCACACGGTTCAGGGTAAAGTTGCGTCCGTAATGTTTGGCGATAGTCGCTAAAGTAGCTGCACCACAGTCTTCTTCACTGTGTTGAAGGACAATTTGATATTTCATTTACAGGCGCAATTGTTGAGGAGAAAATACAGTGAAAGAAGTTGACTATATGGAATGAGGATTTACGTTGAAAAATTATGATTCAACAAAGTAGCTTCAATGTTGGGTTTCTGTGCGTCCAAAGTCACCGAATTTGAGATTTTAAATTTTATATTTTGGTGAAGATTCAAAATTTAAAATCTCAACGAGTTTGAAGCCCCCAAATTAATTACGTGAAATAAATCCAAAATTGATTCATTCCCTACAAGCCGGGAAACTCATCTATGGCGGTAGCTCATCAACCTACATTTAGATTTTTCTACATCATGCGAAAAGCCAGATTAGCCTACAGAATAGAGATCAAGATCATATGGATTGCCTACAGTGTAGTCGTTGTTTTGAAATTCATAGATTCCCCCGTCATCCAAATTGTATGATTTAGTGAAGTTGTAACCCTCTCGACCATCAGTATCAAATTCAATTATTCCTCCGCTGTAGGCAGTATATGTCCATTCTTCACCAGGTTGAATTAGGAATTGTGTACCATCTACAGTGTGTGTAATGTTGTAGTTTGTTTGATTTCTAATCGTAAACACCTCGTAGCCGCCAGCAATTATTTCCGCAGCTTGTTCGTCCAGTTCTTCAACCAAAGCAAAATTTTGTAAAATGCTTTGGTTGTTTAACATATTTTTTTCAACTGTAATAGCCATTTAAGTTCCTCCTCAAACTTGGTGTAGTTGATTGTTAGTCAATTAAGTAGTAACTCAGGACACAGAGATTAAGCAGCGCGAAAACAATCATTAAGTTACCTATTTGCTTGATATTTACTGCTGATTTATTCAATCAAATTTTTTTTGATGATTCTTGCTGTAATGGCAAATTTTGACCTACAACCGCAATCCTTGTTGAAGAGAAAATACAGTCTAATGAGTTGACTATATTGAGGTAGGATTTACGCAGATAATTTTTATTGACCGTGGAAAAAGATGTTAAAATCCATCGCAATCATCTAACTCTTTAGGGCAGGTTTAGCAAATCAGTTATTACTAAAATCAACAATTGATTTATCAAACCTACCGTGACATTAGCAAGCCCTACTTAATAGTAGTGATTTCTGTTGCTGTTGCTTCTTAACTATCTTCTGTCCAGACCAAATGCAAAATTAGCCTGCTGGAAAAATTGTCCAGATAATGTTTCATCGTCTTTTTTGTCATCCTCTCTTTCTTCTCCTTTCTTTGGTGGCTTCTCCTCAAAAGCATTGAAAGATTGACCCCCAGAAATTATTTCTGCCCCTTGTTCATCAATTTCTTCTACCAAAGTAACTTTTTCTAAAATACTTTGGTTGTTTAACAAGGTTTGTTCGCTATTAATAGCCATTTAATTTTCTCCTGAAGTTTAGTCTAGTTCATTGGTAATCAATGCAATCTTTATTGAGAATGCAGAGGATTAAGAAGCGCGAAAATATGTAACCCATTAGGATAGCTGATACCTAGTAAAATGGGTTAATCCTACGAATGACTCCTCACGAAAAAACTTTTTTTGTCAACCCTAAATAATCTGAAAAGTCAGATTACATTAATCAAACCCAATAGAGATTAATACGATTGGAATTATACGGAGCGACTTGGAATTCATATTGTTCAGAATCACTCAGGTCATATCCTTTCGCTCTGACTTGCTTGTCTCGAGTATCTCTATCAAATTTAACGATCCCACCCATATCGGTAACAATTCTTTGTTCTTGACCGGGTTGTATTACACATTCTACGCCATCCATTGTGTAAGAAATTGCCTGCGATGTTGTATTTTTAATCCTAAATTTCTCAGTGCCACCAGAAATTATTTCCGCAGCTTGTTCGTCAATTTCTTCACCAAAAGCAAAATTTTGTAAAATGCTTTGGTTGTTTAACTGGTTTTTTTCGACTGTAATAGTCATTTGAGTTGCTCCTGAACTTTGGTGTAGTTGATAGGTAGTGAATTCAGTGGTTATTCAGGACGCAGAGATTCAGAAACGTGAAAATATATCAACCATTAAGTTACCTCTTGGCTTAATATTTTCTTCTTATTGATTATATTGAAAAAAATTGATGATTCTGAAAGCGGATAGACGCTTTCGTATACTTGCTAAATCATCAATTACTGTTAAAATCATACATTGTTTTTATAGTCATAAAAGTCAATATTGCAACTTTTACAACAATAGGAATTACGCTAGATATTGGGCAATGCTTAACCTGTATGCGTTGCTGATAGATAATATCTAAATCTCACGCATCCAACGGTTGTCTTGAGCATTGGAGAAGGCTAACTGTGTCCTCACAATAGTCATTCTTGCATATTAAACACAAAGATAATTGGAAAAAATCCTGTATTTTCCAAAGATATCATCAAATACCCTGATTTTTTTATCATATCAGAAAAAATAATTTTTAAAGCACTGATTTCCGCCCAACCTTAAACGCCGCATTCAGGGTGTAATAAATTTTCCTTCCCCCTATCGAGAAGGAAGATAATACCGATCCTCTCTAAACTCATTGCAAAGGCGGGGTTTTTCAACTACCGATAACAGCGAAGTCAAAAATTTTATAGTTAACTTTTGTTACTTGGAGGTTGTTTGAAAAGTTTTTAGCTGTGATCTTAAGTAGTTATTGATCCCCCCTAGCCCCCCTTAAAAAGGGGGGAAACCTCTTAAAGTCCACGGCAGTTGCTTCAAGTCGGGAAACCCGCCCAACGCACTGCCTCCCCTTTTTAAGGGGGATTTAGGGGGATCTAAAACTTTTTGCTACACATAAGAGGACTTTTCAAACATCCTCTTAAAAGCGATCGCCCTCACAAATAAATTACGAATTACAAATTACGAATTATTAATCACTTCCCACTTCCGAGGCTGATAAAATAACGAACGACTAGTAATTTTACTCGCTTTGACCATAAATCGAAAAGATTCAACAATATCAAAAGAACACACACCTTCTTTGATATATATTTTGGCACTATATAAACCGGGCAATAAGCAAAAATAAGGCATCTGCATTTGGATTTCCACCTTTCCCGGTAAAATATTCAATGGTTGATTATCGCTAGCAGAAGTGATATATAAAACCCGCTCATTCTGTCCAGATAAAGCAGTGATAGATACACCTAAATTCGCATTTTCCACTTGTTTATCGGCTTTGCATTCTACACATAAATAAGCTAATTCCCCACAAAGAGGAGCCGTAAGTATATTACCATGCTCATCCTTAAAGCAAACAGAAACAATATCTATACCTAAGCTTTCACTCTCCGGCTTTGGCGGTAAAAACATCCTTCCTATAGATGTATCTGTTCCACCCAAACTTAAATCTTCTTCGTATTGACGAATTACCGCTTCTGTTTCACCATATTTAATCAATTCACCCTGCTTCAGATAAACAGAAGTTTCACAGACATTTAAAACCACATGGGGATTATGAGAAACTAAAATAAAAGCTGTACCCGCTTCTCGCAGTTTTGCTAATCTCTGATAACATTTGACGCGAAAATTGGTATCGCCAACCGCTAGCACTTCATCAATTAGTAAAACATCAGGTTCTATGTGAACCGCACAAGCAAAACCCAATCTAGCCGCCATCCCAGAACTATAAGTTTGTACAGGTGCATCAATTGCTTCTGCAATCCCCGCAAAATCTACCACATCTGCAAACCGCTGTTCTATTTCTTGAGTCGATAAACCCAAAATCGACATATTAGCATAGATATTTTCTCGCCCTGTCAAAACCGGATTAAAACCAGCTCCCAAAGCAATTAATGGTGCTAATCTCCCCCTCACCTTCACAGTTCCAGTATCAGGATTAATCAGTCCACTAATAATCCGCAGCAATGTACTTTTTCCAGCGCCATTGGCTCCCACTAAGCCTAAAGCTTCTCCGCGCCGCAGTTGAAAGCTCACATCTTTCAACGCCCAAAATTCTTTGGGACGTAGAGTATCACCTTTTCTAGTTCCTCCGGTTAACTCTGTACAAATATCTTGCACACCATATAGTAAAGACCGTTTTAAATTCCGGCAAAATTTCTTAGAAACTTGCTCAACCGAAATCAGTAATTCAGAATCCATCATTAAGAACTGACTCTTTCAACTACAAAAGGCATCGCCAAACGGAATGTTACCCAAGTTATAATTAAACCAATTAAGGTAATTGCACTGACAACCCAAAAACGATAAGGATCGGATATCACTCCCGTGGTTGCTAATTCTCGCGTTGTTACTAATAAAGGAGTGACAGGATTAAGCTGGACTAAAAAGCCAAATATTCCCTGCTTTGGGACTGGATAAACTACCGGAGTCAGAAATAACCAAAAGCCTGTAATTAAACTCAGACCTCTAGATACATCTTGATATAAAATCCCCAAGGGAGCTAATAAAATCCCTAAAAATGTTCCCAAAAAAACTAAATGAATTAGGGCGACGGGCGCGAGAATTACTGTCCAACTCACAGGAATTCGGAACCACAGGAAAAATCCCGCGATTAAAATTAACTTAATTGCAAAGTTAAAAAATACCTCACCCAGTTTCGCCAAAATCAACGCTTCTCGCGGAAAGTTAACCCTCGCTAACATCGGTTTGGCTACCATGACAGCTTGTACTGGCCCATTTACAGCTTCCACAAATGTTTGCCATAATGCAGTGCTGAACATGACATAAGCTGGATAAGGTAAATCTGTAGCTTGAATATTAATTACTTTGGCATCATGGGCTAAAGTAAATCCCAATGCCATAATAATTGGTGGTAAAAAAGCCCAAGCTACTCCTAAAAAAGATTGACGATATTGCGCACTAATATCTCGCACCAGCAATCGCCAAGCAAGTTCACGAGATGCTAACAAGTCTCGCCACATTTGTTGAGCCAACTTTAGCGGATGTCTCAACCTACTTTCAGGCGTATATATCACTTCTCTGAGTTGAGAATTCGACTGCTGATGCTTCATTCTTACCTTTGCGTGAGACAATACAACATTGACCTCACCCCCAGCCCCTCTCCTCAAAGGAGAGGGGATGAAAAAACCTAATTTTCTCTTACTCCTCCCTCTCCTAATAGGAGAGGGAGGTTGGGTGGGTGAGGTTTTTTAATTCACCAACTAGTAATCAACCGATTCAACACCTTATCCATCCGACGCAGAATTTTATTGATCACCTGAAAGCCAAAGTTACCCAGGGACAATTTCCGCGCAAAAGGACGAATAATTGTCATATTTCGCCTGAATCCCAAGCGTTTGTATTTATTTTGAAAATACTCATCTTCGCTGAGGTTCCATTTTTCCCGCAGGTGTTTTAAACTAGCTAACTCCCAGCGATCGCTCCACCGCAGCATATAGTAATGTAAATCTGTCCACTCTAGTGGTGGCCCTGGTACATAAGTCACCACAGATTCAGGTTCTAGGTAAACTGTACCACCCGCCGCAGCAACCAACATACACAAATCAACATGTTCTTTGGTGGAAAGCAGTGCTTCATCCAAAAAACCAATCTGCGCAAATATCTCTGTGCGTACCAACATACAGTGAAACTCTGCTAAGCCAGTTTGCTGTTGTTGTAATTTGGGACGCACATCTGCAACTTTTCGTCCTTGATCGTAAATCTTCTCAAGAATTCTGCGTCTGTCACCTTCTACGCGCACCCCACTTTCTCCCCCAGCACAATGTACTTCCTCGTGTATGGGTGTACCTTGACACAACAGTGGACTCACTATAGTTGCTTGGGTGGTTTGGGCACAGTCTACCAATAACTTGAGCCAATTGGGACTAACAACTACATCATTATCTAGAAAAACAACATACTTACTCGTAACTTCTTTCAGTCCAATATTCCGCGCAGTGTTGGGATATAAATAAGTATCTTTGCGAATTAGTTGAAATTGCTTTTCCTTTGCTTGCGCTGCTAAATAATCTCGAATATGCGCCGGCGAATTTCCATCTACATAAATTAAATTAAATGGATATTGTGTATGCTCATAGATACTTTCTAAAGATTCGCGACTGTAGCTAAACCGCTCTCGTGGTACAACCACAATAGTAACTGAAAAATCAATTCTCATAGATGAATTCATTTTTTCACATTCCTTTTAGCATTAAAGATTTTTCGGAAATTTGTAAATTATTACTACTTAAACTTTGATAAAGTTGTACTAATTCATCATTCAGCTTGTTGATATTGTAGTGTGTTTCTACATAAGCACGCCCAGCTTGACCCATCTGTGACCAAATTTCTGGATGCTCAATCAGATAAATTAATTTTTGGGCGATCGCATCCACATCCCGTTCGGGAACCAGAAAACCCGAAATCCCGTCTTCTACCAGTTCTGGAATCCCACCATGTAGCGTCCCGATAACTGGTAAACCCATAGCCATTGCTTCCTTTAACGTATTCACCGGCGCATCTTGATTTCCATCAGCACTGGTAACACTAGGAGCCATAAATATATGAGATTTATCCAAAAATTCGATAATTTCCGGCTGATTCTTCCATCCTAAAATCCTGATTTTATCAGCAACATTTAATTCGGCAACTAATTGCTGTAACTCGGTTTTTAACGGCCCATCACCGATAATATTATATTCAATATTGGGGTGATAAGTAGCTACTTGCGCCACAGCACGAATGCCATATTCTAAACCTTTTTTACCCACCAGCCGCGCAGTAGTCACAATATAAATTGTGTCATTTATCTCAGGAGCAACTCTGACTTTAAACTGAAACTGACTGCAATCTATTCCTGAACCATGTACAACAATCTTATGTTCGTCACAACCTAGGCGAATAGCTTTTTTTTGAAAAAATTTGCAGTTTGCTAAGAAAAAATCCCCTTTAGCAAAGAGTTCATCATAAATATCTTCCCCGTATTTATCCACAAACGAACTGATATCATAGCCGCGAAAACAAGTAATCAACTTTCCTTGAATCGCTCCCAAATCTCGCCAAAGCATACCGTCGCGACCTTGTGTGCCAAACTGACAATGGATAATATCGTAGGATTCGCATTTTAATAATGGTATAACCGAATACAGCAATTTCAACGAAGCTGCCCGTTTACCATATTTGAAAAAATTTAGCGATCGCAGTAATACTAAAGGTTTTTTATCATAATTTTTAATGATTAATTTTATCGCCTTCAGCAGCCGCCAAAAATAATTTCGAGGTGCTAGTGGTTGATAAAAAGTCCGATTCAACAACTGATACTTTTTGACATTGGGATGTAATTTAAAACTATTACTCTGCTGATAAGCATAAATATCAACCTCATGTCCCCGGTCAATTACACCTGTAATTTGATTAATAATAAATGTTTCCGATATGAGCGGAAAATATCCAACTATAAAGGCTATTTTCATTATTAAACCTTGTTCATTGTGAAACCAGGATTTTCATATTCAGTCAAGTCCGCAGGAAAAAGAACGACTTAGCGAGCGCAAAGTCTGGTTTTTCGCGCTATGTGTGAGTCTGTAATATCGATATTATGAAAATTATAATTTTCAAGGTAGACGCGGTTTAATTCGCTAATTAGTTCATAGTCAGGACTCAAGTCTGTGAGGTTTTTAGCAGGTTATCTGCTGACTAATAACTGATAAAAATTAATGACTTAGAGCCTTAGCTATGTGTGTATACTTGCATTTTATATTACTAGAAATTATTCCTAATTTTACAAAAAAGATTTCATCAAACATTGACTTTTGATTGTCAAGTATACTTGGTAACTCAGTAAAATTTTTACCATGAGTATCATGTAATAATTTCTACCTTTAGAAAGAATTTATATTTAAAAAGGGATAGAGTTTTTGGGGATGGGGAAGCTGTCCTCAAGTAGCGATCGCTACGGAGGATGATTCCCCAATACCCAGGTTGTCTGTTTTCCCTGTGGTAGCGACTACCAAATCCTGCGGATTGTTCCTCTCCATCCTCAAGGAGATGCAGTTTCCCGCAGACTTCCCATAAAACAAGATTTAGTATTTCAGCCAAGACACACGCAACTAGCAGATTATTTTCAGTTCGTAGTGAAGACTTTATTCCTCAAAATCAGGGACAGAACCGCTGACTACAATGAGAAAACTGTAATTTTTTGTGACACCTGCGTAAGTCCCATAAGCAATAAAAAACTCCACCCATAAAGGAATGGAGTTTTGTCAGTGGTAGGGGCGGGTTTATTTGGATCTTTGTTGAAGGGCGGGGATATCAGTAAACCCGCCCGTACAAAGACATCTAAAAACCACGCCACTTGCTATGCGCGGATATTAAACTCCTTTCAAAAAAAACAACTGACCCCTTCGGGGTTCGCCAGTCGCTCATGGGGGAAACCCCCAAGACCGCGCTGGCTCACAACTGACAATTGACCACTGACACGCGAAGCGTAAATAAAAATTGCGGTTGCAGAAACAGAAAATATCTTAATTATCAATCTACTCATAACCCCGGCTTTACTATAAAATCGAGGGCTATTTTCCCTGAAAAAAAAACTTATATTCGTGATCAATTAACAGTATTTATACTGAAAAAATTTATATTTTAGCCTTCAATATTTAATTAAGAGTAAATACTATTTCATTAGCAATTCATAAATTTGCGGATTTTAAACTGCTAAATTAAATCCCATAATTACCAAAAAATTATGAAAAAATCCCTGAAAATACACCAATATCTGTATTTAATAGCTGCTGTCGCTGGTGCGATCGCAAGTACTACTCCAGCACAAGCTGTGAGCTTTAACTTCACCTATGACACTGGAGTTACGACCCAACAAAAAGAGGCTTTTGAATTTGCTGGTCGTTACTGGTCAGAATACCTGGGCGATGATGGCACACTGAATATACATATTGACAGTGCAGCTAACAGTATAATGTCTCGTCAGGTAAACGGAGTTACTCAAACTGCACTATCTGGAGCTATTCCATACTTCCTCAATCCTACTGTTAATGATGTCTGGGGTAGAATGCTGAATGATGTCAACCTATCTGCTGACGATATTACTGCCATCAATAACAACAACTATAAAACCATAGGCGTAGGTAGTGCTACTCATCCCGATGGACTCCTATGGACTAACTTTCTTAGCCCATACGAACAAAACCATGCTGCGGGGTTTACTTCTTCAAAAATGAGTATTACCCGTGCTAACGCCAAAGCCATAGGGTTACTTGATAAATACAACTCTGCTTTGGATGGAGTAATCCTGGTCAATAGTCTAGATAGCCTAATTAATGGTGTTCAATATGGATGGTATAACAGTAGTTATCAACGTTTTGCTAGTAACTCCAGTACCCAATTTGACCTGACAACCGTTGCTGTCCATGAAATTGGTCATATTCTCGGTTTTGTTAGTAGCTTAGAATCAGCTACAGATTCCACTTCCTACTGGGATATGGCTTATCGAGAACAAGCCATTACAACCTTCGATTTATTCCGCAGTTCTAGTAGACGTTCAACTCTAGGAAACGCCGGAGCAGACCTAGCACACGGAGCACAAACTTACTTTTCCCTTGATAATGGAGCAACTAGTATAGGTCTTTTATCTACAGGAGTAGACGTATCTGATAGTTACAACACTACAATCGCCGGATTTAAAGGGGATGGTTATCAAGGTAGTCATTGGAAGCAAGATAATAGTAAGACTTATAAAAACCCTTTTAATCTGAGCAACGTCAATCGTGGTTTGGGTGTGATGGCTCCAGCTTTGTCTACAGGTCACAGACGGGAAATTTCTGACTTAGATCTGAGGGTGATGGATGTAATTGGTTGGGGACGGAAAAACTCGACTAAATCCTTCTATACTTTAGAATTAGAAGCCAAGACTGCGGCGGCTGCTAAAGGAAATGTGAATCGCAATGTAGAAGCCGTTAATATGTATAACCAAAATAAATGGGGTGGTAGTAGTAGCACTACGACTTTAAGCCAAGTGAATGATTTAGCAGACCATTTTAAACAAATTGGGGTTTTCCAAACAGGTGGTTTTTGGTCAGTTCTGGGAGAAGAAGAAGAAGATTCTGTTTTGGTTCCCGAACCTTCTGCGGTGGTAGGGTTGTTGGGTTTAGGTTTATTAGGTTTAAGGTTGCGCAAACAGAAAACACATACAAACTTACACAACTAGTAGAAAATCTTAGAGTTATGACATGAAGCGACGGTAAATCATGGCTTGCACGCCATTTTTGCATCAATTCTGGAAATTAAGAGTTACCCATCACCCCGACTTTTCCCAGAAGTCGGGGTGATTGTTTATGTGGTGAAATATTAGCAGTATTTCTACTGAATTTTTTTTGATGATCGGATGAAATGTTTGACGAAAACAGAACAACATTTCATTACTAGTTCATAAATTTTATGATTTGAAGCTGCTAAGTTAAAAGCGAGTCTAAAAAAAGCAGATTTTGCACCAACATATATGCGTATAAATAGTAAATTGCTCTCTTTAATTGTAACAATGATTACTGTGATTGGTAGTAGTCTTCCAGCACAAGCATTGAAATTAAACTTTACATATGATAGAGGAATCACAACCGAGGAAAAACAAGCTGCGGAATTAGCTGCAAACATATGGGAAGAATATCTCACAGACAATGCAACGATCAATATTCACCTGAAGAAGAGTGATGCTAGCAAATTACCTTCTGGAGTTCTGTCTGGATCTGTACCAGCTTTTATGAACAATGTGAGTTACAGCAATTTTTACACAGCCTTAAAAAGCGATCGCACAATCGATAACAATATTTTGAATAATACAAATGATGAACTGGCGGTGGCGAATTTACCTATGTCGCTGCTGTGGAGCGGTATAACTGCTAAGATGGAAGGCTTAACAAGTAAATCCTTTAACACCTTAAATTTGACTAGAGCTAATGCTAAAGCTTTAAATTTGTTGGACACAAACAGTAGTGATTTAGATGGGGTGATTGTATTCAGTGATTTGATGAATACTGGCTTTAGTTGGCAAAATGATTATCTCAGTAGTAGCGTTGGCACTAATAAATTTGATCTCACCAGCGTCTTAATTCATGAAATTGGACATATTTTAGGTTTTGTCAGTGGCATAGATGCTGTTAATGATGGTAATTATTCTAATACCACCGACCGGAGCAAATATATTAGCGCATTTGACCTGTTTCGTAAATCATCCAGCACCATTGATGGTCAAATAAATATGGCTTATGGGGGGACTGGTACTTCAACTCCTTACTTTTCTATGAACGGAGGATACACAGCCATAGCAAATTTATCTACCGGGGAAAATGAAGGTTTAACATCAAGCTTCTTCTTCTGGAATAACTATCAACCAGACGGCGAGCAAGGAAGTCACTGGAAGCGTAGTACTAATGGCGTTGCTGTGGGAATTATGGACCCATCTTTACCGACAAATACCAGAAGAAGTTTGACTAATATTGATTTACAAGCACTGGATGTCATTGGTTATAACCGAGCTTCTAGTACATTTAACTCCCTATCTTTATCAAAATTATCCACATTGAAAAGCCAAGCACAAACAACTGTTAATGGTGTGGTAAATAGTACACCTGTAACGAACATTAACAAAATGTTTAAGCAAAATCGCTGGGGTGGTGCTAGTAGTACAACCACCCTGAATCAAGGTCAAGATTTAACTGACTATTTAGCTCAAGAAGGACTATTTCAGGTAAATAATGGTACTATGTGGGAAAGGTATGATGAAAAACCACAATAAATTCCTCACCCACAAGGGGGCGAGGAATTTGGTAATTGGTAATTGGTAATTGGGAAAAGGCCCATTACCCATTACCAAAGCGGCGGTTTATTATCCCTCTCCACCCACAGTCATTGAGTTTCCCGCCGCTTTCAATAAATTCCCGAACCTATTGCGGTGGTGGGATTGTTGATTTTAGGTTTGTTCGGTTTGCGATCGCGCAAACAAACAACACATTTAGACTTACACATCTAGTAGAAATGATTTTGGCATAAATTCTACAAATAAAGAGTTACCCAGAACCCCGACTTTTTAGAAAAGTCGGGGTTTTAATATCATTAAAATAATGCTTTTTGCTGAGAATGTTAGTCAGGGGGAGTTGAGGGGAACTATATAAGTAACTTTTCTGGGGATAGATTGAATAGGGAAAATTATGTATAATCACGGAAATATTTGTTTATTTGGGATTTTATCCTCATTTTTTCTAACTCCATCCATAACTTTAGCCCAAATTATTCCTGACAATACAATATCTTCTCCATCAGCAACTTCTACTTTAGGAAATGTCACAGAAATTACTGGTGGAACTAGAGCAGGTAGTAATCTATTTCATAGCTTTGAAAAATTTTCCGTCCTAAAAGATACGACTGCTTGGTTTAAAAATGATTTAGATATTACTAATATAATTGGTCGGGTAACTGGTGGTAATATCTCAGAAATTAATGGTTTAATTCGAGCAAATGGCACTGCAAATTTATTCTTAATTAATCCTAATGGAATTGTGTTTGGTGCTAATGCTGCTTTAAATATTGGCGGTTCCTTTGTAGGTAGCACTGCTGATAGTATTAAATTTACTGATGGCAGTATTTATAGTGCAGTCAATCCCAAAGAACCACCTTTATTAACTATTAACCTTCCCATTGGTTTACAGTATGGTGCAAATCCGGGCAAGATTACCGTCAATGGAACGGGTAATCAACTATTTGTGAATGAATTTTCTGCCACTTCCCGAGAAAATCGACCTGTAGGACTACAAGTACAATCTGGTCAGACCTTAGCATTAGTTGGTGGTGAAGTTTCCTTAGTAGGCGGTAATGTAACCGCAGCACAAGGTAGAGTAGAAATTGGCGCTGTTAAAGATAGTTTTGTCACAATTAACTTCAGCAATTCTGGTTTATCTTTAAGTTACGATCAAGTCAATAATTTTGCCGATATTAATCTCAATGCAGCTGCTTCTATAGATGTGAGTGGTGATGGTAGTGGGAACGTTCAAGTTATTGGTAAAAATATCAATCTCACTGAGGGTTCGGCAATATTAGCTAATACTGAAGGCGGTTTAAATGGAGGTATTATCAATATTAAAGCTACAGAATCTCTGCAAGTCAGTGGCTTTAATAATGATTCTGGTTTGTCTACTGTAATATCTACCGATGTATCTCCAGATGCAATCGGTCAAGGTGGCATTATTGATATTGTAACTCAAAAATTAATTGCTACAGATGGGGGACAAATTAGTAGTACTACTTTTGGTCTAGGAAGTGGCGGCACAGTTAATATTAAAGCTGAAGATATAGAACTAGTTTTTGGTGGTGCTTTGGGGCCTAGTGGGATATTTGCTAGCACTGATTCTGGTGGGGGAAATGCTGGCCAAATTAATCTAGAAACAGAGAATTTATTAGTTACTGATGGGGCACAAATATCAACAAGTAGTTGGTCTGGTGAAGGCAATGGTGGGGATATTAATATTACTGCAAAAAAAGCTCAATTTATCGGTGCTGCATTTGATGAATTTCCTAGTGGATTGTTAGCTATTACTCAATCCAATGGTGATGGTGGTAATATTTTCCTGAAAACTGATATTTTAGAAGTTAAAAATGGGGCACAAATCCAAAATAGTACATCGGGCAGTGGGAATGCTGGGAAGTTAGAAATTGCAGCCCAAAATATAGAATTAAGTGGTACGGTTGGGACAATTGCTAGTGGTTTGTTTAGTAATGTCGAAAAAAATGTAACAGGTAACGGTGGTTTATTAAGAATAAAAACCGATAACTTAAGTATATTTGATGGTGCGGTAATAATTACGAAAACGACAGGTTTAGGCAATGCAGGTGAGATAGAAATTGACGCGAAAAATCTAGAAATTAATAACAACAAAGGGAATACCCTACCAACTATTATTGCTACTAATGTTGAGCCTACAGGCACAGGTGCAGGCGGTAAATTAAATATTACTACGGAAACCCTCAGCTTAATTGATGGTGGGCAAATTGCCACTAGTACTTTTGGTAATGGAAACGCAGGAGAATTAAGTATTCAGGCACAAGATATCAGTTTAAGTGGTTTTGTTGCTGGTGGTAGTAGTGGTGTATTTAGTAATGCTGTTAGAAACAATGGAAATGGTGGTGAATTAACCATAACTACCGATAAATTAACTATTCAAAATGGCGCAACTATTGCAGCAAGTAACTTTCCCAGTCGCGATCGCAGTATTGCACCAGGACAAGGAAAAGCAGGTGATATTCAAATTGATGCTCGCTTCTTAGAAATGTGGAATAATACTTCTGAGATACCCAGTAGTATTAATGCATCGACTTTAAATGGTAGTGGCGGAAATATCCAACTTAATATCCAAGAATCAATTATTGCCAGTAATGATAGTAAAATTACTGCTGAAACCAAAGGTACGGCTAATGGCGGTACAATTCGGGTGACAACCAATTTATTAGAATTAAATAGTGGTGCATCTATTAGTACTAGCAGCACTGGTTTAGGTTTAGCTGGTGATATCTTCATTGATGCTAACTTAATTCGCACTAATCAAGGTGAAATTACCGCGACATCCACCCAGTCAGGGGGAGGTACAATCAATTTAAATAGCGATTTGCTATTTTTACGCAACAATAGTTTGATTAGTAGTAGCGTTACCGACAGTACAGGCGGTGGTGGTAATATTTTGATTAATGCCGATTTTGTTGTCGGGGTAAATAATAGTGATATCCGTGCTAATGCTGTTTTTGGCCCTGGTGGTAATATCTTCATCTCCACTAATGGGATATTTTTACCTCCTGATAGTGAAATTGATGCTAGTTCACAATTTGGAGTTGATGGAGTTGTGACTATAACTAACCCAGATGCAGCAAACAAAATCAATACCGAAGAACTACCACAAAATGTCATAGATGCTTCCAAACAAGTTGTTGCTAGTTGTAAAAAGAATCGAGACAATCAATTTGTGATTTCCGGGAGAGATGGATTACCACAAAATCCTACTCACACTCTCTTAAGTCAAAATCCCTGGAATGATTTACGTAATTTGTCTGAGAACATCAGAGAAACGACTAAAGCAAATCTTCCCCAAACTGATAATAACCAAACAAAAATAATAGAAGCCCAAGGGTGGATAGTTAATAGCAATGGGACAGTTGAATTAGTTAAACAAGCGCCAAATGTTACTTATGTGTCAACTCAAAATGCTGCACCCTACTGTGCTGGTTCGTGACAAAGTGAAAAGTAAAAATCATATTAGTAACTGACAAATAAAAAAATATTCCAATCATTAACTTACCAAACCCACAACTCGTAGGGGCGGGGTAACCCATACGTGTCAACTTAACGTGAAACCCTTACCAAGACGTGATGAGCGAATTCTCTCACTTAACATCATGATCCGCGTCACCCCACCCCGGCTTTGCTGACGCAAAACCTCCCCTCCCCGTTTACGGGGAGGGGATTGAGGGGTGGGGTAAAATGCCTGTGGGATAAGCCTTTTAACTTAAGTTGACACCAATGGGGGTTACCCCGCCCCTACAATTTGGCATAATTTATTTTTTGGAGTTCCCTTGCTACGAAGCGGTCTTAATTGACCTAGGTTGGGACGGTTTACTACTTCTCTCAATATACAAGGTTGGGTTGAGGAAGGAAACTCAACTATAGCTGTTGACTGTTGACACTATCTTTAGCTTGGATTGTTTGTGTCATACTCTGAGAATTTAGGAATTGGGAATTTAGAATTTAGACCCAATATCTAACTCTCATAATAGAGGATGAAAGGAAACAGACAAGGAAACGCCAAGGTTATGAGGTGATTTTCTGTAATCGCTAACTCCTCATTTGTAGTTAAATAAATAGACGCACAACTGTGACAAGCGATCGCCATCTGTGGAGAATTAGCCGTGGGTAAGTTAGTCGTCTTAAAGATAGGAGAAGGTAGCTTTGAGCAGGGATTCCCTGTAACTATCGAAATTGGCGACGAAAACGCCCGCCCAATCGTGGAAATGACCGGAAAACTTCCTCCCAACACGGAAATTCCTTGTGATTACCATCATTGGCAATCGATTTATCGCCATCTCAGGTTACCATCTCGCCCCATTGGTTTACCCAAGCAATCTATCCCCACACCCAGCTTAGAAGATTGTCAGCAAGCAACGGAAAAACTAAAAGTATCATTTAACACTTGGCTTGCTGCCGAAGGTTTTCGTCACATCCGCGAAAAATGGCTAGAAAAGCTAATGTCTGCGGATAAAATTCGTGTGCTTTTACAAACTAAGGATTTACGATTACAAAAACTCCCTTGGCATCTTTGGGATTTGTTGGAACGCTATCCCCATGCAGAAGTAGCCTTGAGTGCGCCTGCTTATGAACAGGTACACCGAATTACTAGCAGCAGCGATCGCGTCAAAATCTTAGCGATTTTAGGTAACAGTCAAGGAATAGATACGCAAGCAGACAGAAAGTTGTTGGAATTGTTACCGAATGCAGACATTACATTTTTAGTAGAACCACAATCCCAAGACCTGACAGACCAACTATGGGAACAGAATTGGCAGATTCTATTTTTTGCCGGACACAGTGGTACTGAGGAAACAAATATTACAGGTAAAATATATATTAATCAAACCGAGAGTTTAACAATTAGTCAGTTAAAGTATGCGTTGAAAAAAGCTGTAGAAAGAGGGTTACAACTGGCAATTTTTAACTCCTGTGATGGCTTAGGATTGGCGTGGGAGTTTAGCGATTTGCATATTCCCCAAATCATTGTCATGCGCGAACCAGTAAGCGATCGCGTCGCCCAGGAGTTTTTAAAGTATTTTTTGACAGCCTTTGCAAGGGGAGAATCTTTATATTTGGCGGTAAGGGAAGCAAGAGAACGGTTACAAGGGCTAGAAACACAATATCCCTGTGCTACTTGGTTACCTGTGATTTGCCAAAATCCGGCGGAGATGCCAATTAATTGGCGGGAATTAGGGAATAATTGGGCTAATAGTCCTAAAAACCTCATCAATGTTCCCCAACGCCGGAAAATATCACTGATGCTACTTTTAAGCATGGCGATCGCTGGACTGTGGATGGGGGTTCGCTATTTGGGTGTCCTGCAACCCTTAGAACTAGCAGCCTTCGACCAATTAATGCGATCGCGTCCTTCGGAAAAACCAGACTCCCGCTTACTGGTGGTAACTGTTACCGAAGAAGATATCGAATCCCAAAAACAATTAGAACGCCGGGGTTCCCTAGCAGACGAAACACTGGGGCAATTATTAGCAAAATTAGCCGCCGCTCAACCACAAGTTATTGGTTTGGATATATACCGCGATTATCCAGTCAGTAAAAATTCTCCCCAATTAGCCAAATTAATGCAAAGCGATCGCTTAGTGACAGTTTGTCGAGTTAGCGATCCGCAAACTGGAAAATCAGGCGTAGCGCCACCACCAGAAGTTCCCGCCGACAATTTAGGCTTTAGCAATACACTCAGCGATGCCGATCATATAGTGCGTCGTCACTATTTAGCCTTAACACCCCCTCCCGCATCTCCTTGTACAGCATCCTATTCCTTGAGCGTACAACTAGCACTACGTTATTTATACAGCAAAGGAATTAAATTAGAATTTACACCTGATGGCATGTGGAAATTAGGGAAAGTGAAATTTCCCCCCCTAGAAGCACATACAGGAGGGTATCAGGGCATAGATGCTTTAGGACACCAAATTTTACTAAATTATCGGTCTTCGCCTTCACCAGTGGCGATCGCCCCACAAATTACATTACAAGATGCGATCGCAGGTAAACTCAACGCCGCCGCAATCAAAGACAGGATAGTTTTGATTGGGACAACAGCAGAAAGCTTTCATGACTATTGGTTAACTCCTTACACCGACCAAGGAAACTCACTCGTCATCCCCGGAGTCATATTACAAGCACAAATGGTCAGCCAACTTTTAAGTTCCGCCTTAGATGGGCGACCTCTGCTATGGAGTTGGTCAATTTGGGGTGACCTGATTTGGGTTTGGTGTTGGTCTGTCACTGGTTGTTTACTTAGTTGGTATATCAGAAAAGTATCTTACTTACTTTTAGCCGGAGGAATTGCAGTTGTTGTTATGTACGGTACTTGCTTCCTATTTTTAATTTCCTTCAGCGCTTGGATTCCCTTAATCCCCGCCATCCTCGCCTTGGGAAGTAGTGCGAGTGTAGTAGCTTTTATGAGGGACTAGGGGTTAGAGGGATGTGCTTCTCTTCGAGAGGCTGCGCCAACGACTTCGCTCAGCAACCGGGGCACAAGGGGGACAAGGAAGCCCAATGCCCAATGCCCAATTACAATTGACTATTGACAAATGACAAACTATTACCAAAAAATATCATTAACTGTTGTATTAAATATGACTTTATTGGGCAGCGTTATCTATTGCCCAGCACTTTGGGCATTACCAGTTACCTTAAACAATGCCCCAATCAAGTTTATACCACCGCCACCGCCACCTGACAGAGGAGCAGCAGGCGATCGCGGGGGAGCAGCGAGTCGTGGCTGCGGTAGTGGGAATGAGTCTCTGATGGCGCTAGCTCCTGTTTATGAGCAGACTCTCAAACCAGAGCAAACAGCAGCTATTTCCGTCACCAAAGTCTGGGGTTTAACAACCGCTGCACATTCGACGTTTTGGTTTTTTGTACCCCATCAAAAAACCGCGATCGCATCTATGGAGTTTGTGATTAAGGATGAGACGAATAAACCAAGTCAAACTATATACCGCTCAGCTGTAAATCCTCCGTCGAATCCAGGAATTATTAGTGTTGCTTTACCAGAAACCACTACACCTTTGCAAGTGGGCAAAATCTACCATTGGTTCTTGAAAGTGAAAGTCAACTGCAACCCCCAACAACCAGCAGAATTAACCTATGTTGAGGGATGGGTGCAAAGGGTTAACCCTAATTCCCGCCTTGCGGAAAGTCTCAAGCAAGCAGCACAAGAGCAACAGGTAGCCCTGTATGCAGAAAATGGTATTTGGTATGATGCTTTAACCGCTGCGGCAAAACTGCGTTTAGACAAACCAAAAGATGCGTCTGTTGTCGCTGACTGGACAAGTTTGCTCAAGTCGGTAGGTTTGGAGAATTTAGCGAACCAACCGCTGGTGAATTAGTCATTGGGTATTGGGCATGGGGCATTGGGCATAGTTCACAATTCTTTTTGTCTCCCTTGTCTCCCTTGTCTCCCTTGTCCCCCTTGTCCCCCTCATCCCCCCGCCGCGACTACCTCAAATGCGATCGCCATTGCTGCTAATTTTTGGGTATCAATCCCCCGCACTCCAGGTGGGAGTTGTATCCCTTCGACATTAATCGCCCCCCGCGTACCTGCATCCAAGTCATTGAGTAAGCTGTTGGTGACATCTAATAATTCATTAGTCACAGCAATCGGGGCGCTACGATTTTCTAATCCCCTAGCTTTGGCAATTTCTTTTAATGCTTTGAGTGCAGTTCTCAGAGGTGTGGTACTCGCCACAATCAGCGCTTCTGAGACTCCCAAAGGCTCACCAATTGTGAGTTTGAAAGAATCGCCAGTCTGGGGAATAACTAACTTCTGCTTTGCTTCTACCAATGCAGCATCTTCTGCCGATGACCAATTATTCGGAAAGATAATTGCCATTTCTCCTTGAGCATCAATTACCAAAATACTGATATAAAGTGGTAAGGATTCATTATTTTGAATTTGAAAAGTAACCTGTGTACCTACAGGTAATTTTCCCAGGTTTGAACCAGAAGGCTTAACAGGCTTGACAGACGCTGGTTGATTTGTCCCCGGAGCTACCTTGTTGATTCCACGTATGGGAAATGATTCACCAAGTATATCTTTACTCCCAACCACACTCATCGCCGCAGTCACATTAATTCGTGATGAATTAACATTACCAAGCATTTGCTTGACAATCCTCGCTGCTAGCAGAGATTTGAGTTTTGGTTCCAACCGATTAACTGCTGCACTCACTGTTTCGCTACTAGTGCCAAAAGAACTAGGAATAATCTTGTTGAGTCCTGGTAAAAATAACCCAAAGCTACCCACATCAGGTATATTAGACACACGTAGTTTACGTAATTCTTGGGACTTCGCCTCAGTCATCCGACCAAAAATATATTGCACCTGTTGTCCTCCCAAAGTTTTCGGTTGGATGCGTGGAAGCGCCTGTAGAGCCTGTTGTGCTTGTTGAGTGTTATTTCCTAAAGAATCATCCAACCCAATTTTTAAAGTCAAATCGTTGGGAATACTGCGAATGCGTTCTTGTAAGAGGGTTCCTTGCTGTATTTTCTGTTGTGGGGACTTGATAAGTTTACCTTGCCCATTTAATCCTTGACGAGACTCTAACTTCACCAGTCCCCGTTCGTTACCTTTACTATCCAAAACTGTGAAAATAGCGTTTTGTGTGAATGCTTCCAAGCTTTCGGAATCAAGCCCACCCAGCCACAATTTTACTTGGTCACCTTGGACTTCGGTAACTACCGCCTCCGCAGAAACTGTCGGCTTGGGAGTAAAGTAGATAGGTGAGTTAGTATTTTGGGGATTAAGATTTGATTCTAATTCCGGTTCTTGAAAATTGCCTGTTTGCCTAGCGAAGACTGTTGTAGAGCGACCAACATTAGCGATCGCACTTTTCATCGATTCATTAAGAGGTTGTTGCCAAAGATACTGGGTAAATAAATAAGTAAATGCTCCAGCATAAAAGTCATCAAAAGCAGCATCAGCAGCGTATTGATCGCGTTTGGCGCTAGCAATCACCACACCTTTAGCAACTGTTTTCCGGCGCAATTCGATAAATTTTTGCGGTGACATTCCCAATCGCCCCAGCCATTGACGTTGATACTCCAGTTCCTCAGGGCTAGGTAAAAGTTTTTCGCCCCCCTCCACAGCACGCACCCGGAAATTTCCCCGCTTACCACCGCCAGAATGACAACTATCCAGCACCACAGTCACGTTATCTGTTTTTAATGCAGACATCAGTAAAAACAGTGTATGTCCCATGATGTGCTGCACTGGGCCTGCTTGTTCTGGATATCCTGGTGGTAAAGTGCCATCAATAGGTACTATAGTGCTATTGAGTCCATCTGAGGCATCGCGATCGCGATCCAATACCCGCGAACCATGTCCAGAAAAGTGAAACACTACCACATCCCCAGGCTTGGCTTGCTTAATTAAGTGTTCTTCAAACGCCGTCAAAATTCCTTTGCGGGTAGCTTTGCGATCGGTTAAAGTCAAAATGTCTTGGGGATTAAAGCCAAAACGGTGAATTAGTAATTCTTGTTGCAACTGCACATCATTCACACAACCAGACAAAGCTGGTATACCCTGATACTCATTAATCCCCACTAATAGCGCCAGTTTCCGCCCTGTACCTTGGGCTAAAACTTGGCTGTAACGTTCCCCCTGTTGGATAATATCTAACTGACTTAAGCCCAGTGTAGCTAAAGCAGACCCCGCAAATTGCAAAAAGTGCCGGCGTGTGATATTAGACATCATTCACTCCTCATCGGAAAAATTGGTTTCCTGATCTAAGACCTAGAAAACCACAAGAATTGCTCCCAAGATTACGAAAATAGGGGGCAAGGGGGGATGAGGGGACAAGGGAGACAAGGGGGATGAGGGAGTGTGGGGAATGTGGGGAGTTTTCTTACCCATGCCCCATGACGGCAGTTGCTTTAAGCCGGGGAACCCGTCCAACGCACTGCCTCCCCAATGCCCCATGACGGCAGTTGCTATAACGGGGGGAACCCCCGCAACGCACTGCCTCCCCCATGCCCAATAACAATTAAAATCTTAAACCAACACCACCTTGCAAAGAAAAAGCAGTACCACTACCATCGCGGTAGGCATCAAAAGCAATAATGGCGTTGCCAAAAATCACAGTATTGCTATTTGGGACAACGTAATCAATTCCCGGTTGCAAAGCAAAACTGATTTTATTCCCCACAGGAGAAGGATCATCGCCACTAGCTAAAGTCAAGCCAGCACCTAAATAGGCATCAGTTTGCCAATTTAGGGGAATATCGTAAGAAACAGTGGGCACAACTGCTGTACCATGACCGACTAAAGCTTGAGCGCGGAAAGAAATTGGCGACTCTAAAAGCTTATAACGAAAGGCAATCACCCCACCAATTTGGGCACCATCACTCAAACCCACAGATGGTCCAACGCCAACATAACTACCATAGGCAACTTGAGCTTGTGCTGGCTGAATATTCATAGCCAGATTCAACAGCGAACCAGTCCCCAGAACTACAATCAAATACCAAAGATACTTCATTGCCTTCTCACACCATTTGTAATTGTTAAAGTTCCTTTTAATACCTATGGTATCGCTGTTGTTGGGAATAATCAGTAGCTAGTGGTCAGTTGTTAGTGGGCATGGGGCATTGGGCATTTCTTATTGATCTCCCTTGTCTCCCCAATACGGTTCGGCTAAGGGAGAAAGGGAAAAGGGCCCATTCAAACCTTTCCCCCTTACCCCTTAACCTTTTCCCTTTCCCAAAAGGGAGATGAAAATTGCTTATCCGAACCGTATTGCTTGTCTCCCTTGTCCTTCTTCTCCCCCTGCCCCCCTACCCCTCATCCCCTAGGGACAACGAGGATGAAGGCCGCCTTGAGTACAAATGTAAGCTAGTTGTTTGGCATCTAAGTTTTTGGCTTGAGAAAAATCAACTCCTTGGACTACGGCAGAGACTGAACCTTTAGATGGTGTTTGGACGAATTGATCTGCTGGATCTTGCTTGGTAGGTGAAAGAACTGTGCCCTTAAAATCAGCGCCTGCAACATTGGCTCCCCGTAAATCGACAAGGCTTAAATCAGCATTTTGCAAGTTGGCGTTTTGCATCTGAGCAGAACGCAAAACAGCACCAGTTAAACGAGTCGCGCTTAAATTAGCATTGCTGAGATTAGCATGTTCAAAATCGGCTCCAGATAAGTCTGATGCTTGCCAATCGGTTTTGGTTAAGTTGGCATAGGATAATTGTGTGCCGATCGCAGTGACGCGACCTAAACGAGCTGCATATAAATCAGCTTCGTTCAATTTAGCATCGCCTAAATCTGCCCCGGTTAAACTGGCATTTTCTAAAACTGCACCACGCAAATCGGCTCCTACTAGTTGAGTGCTGCTGAGGTTAGCACCAATGAGACGCGCATCAGATAAGTTCGCTCTGTTGAGGGTGGAACGACTCAAATCGCTACGGTTCATTGTCACGCGGCTGAGAATTGCGTCGGTGAAATTGGCTTGCTTCATTTGCACTTCGGTCAAATCAGCCACAACATCGTCGTAGGTATCCCAGCGCCCATCTTCGCCAACGTTGCGAAAGCGACTACCACGAAAACTAGCTTGATTAAGATTTGCAGATTTGAATTTAATTCCCGATAAATCAACCTTGTCTAATACCAAGTTGAAGGAGGGATTAGCTTCGGCGCTAGTGAAACCTAATTGGGTACGACTTAAATCGAGTCCGTGACTTTGACCACTGTAAACAGCGAGAATTTTGTTGATCGCTTTTTGATTGAGTTGTAACTGCTGTTGTCGTAATTGCCCATCTTGGGATGCATTTGTGTTTTTAGATTCCAACTCACCAGCGAGAAACTGATTCTGATTTTTTAATTCTGGGAGAGCTTTTAAACCAATATGCACTAAAGCTTGTTGAACTGTATCCACTAGGGTAGGGTTGGTTTCCTTAACTAGTAGATCCGCCAGAAATTGAATCGCTTGGGAGTCGTTGAGAGTACCCAGAGCGAGAATTGCACTGCGGCGTTCTTCATTGGTAGCAGTCGAGTTGGGGTTGAGCTGTTTTACCAGTTCCAAAAATTGTTGGCTGTTGATCTGCTGAGTTCGGCGCTGAGTTTCCTGAGTTTGGATGTAAATTTGAGTGCCTACTAAGGTTGTTAACACAGATGTCATACTCACCAGCGCTACTGCAATGAGGGTGAGATTAGGATTACGCCGGATCAGATCCAATAAAGAATGTGTCTGTGTCGTTTCATTTTGATTTTCTGCCGGGGACTCCTCCTCATCCAAGTTGTCACCAGAAAGTGAAGTTGGCAACGGACGAGTTGCATCTATTGTATGAGTACCTGCCAAAATATCATGGAATGCCCGCCGCCCTTGCTTTGATGGTAAGCCAATTGCTTCGGCGGCGATCGCTAACAATGCCAAAACTGCAAAAATCCCCACATTAGGAAAGGCTAAGCTGTAGCGCCACAGCAAATAAGCGACGGATAAAGGTACAGTCCAACGCCCAACGCCTTCGCGCAGTATCGCTGCACCGAAACCGGGTGCTTTGCCTTGGTCGTTCACCACCCGAATGCCAAATCGCCGCTTGGGTAACGTACTACCTGTTTTTGCCAGTAAATATAATTGCCAAGACGATAGTGTCACCGGTGCTAATAAAGCTATGCTCCACAAGATATTCGTCGGCCAAGCTACATTACGGATACCATAGCTCACGGGCAAAGCTAAAGGTCGGGCGATCGCTCTTTCTGTGACCACCAGTACGGGATTAGGCTGTACACGGTTTAAATCGCTGTTGGAATTAGCATACACGCCTAAGCCGAAGGGAATCAACCCAGTGGCAGCCACCAAGGTGATTTCAGCTGTCCAAGCTGCAAAACGTCTAGTTACTAATGACAGTGAATGGGATTTTTCCGGGTTGTTTGACCGATTAGATTGATCGTTACGTCTCCTGACAATTGGGGTCGCCATCGTATTAATTACCTTTAACTTTACTTCTACACCGCTTTGAGGGCGGTTACAATCGGCTATTTTTTTTGTTGAAAACTACTAGAAACAAAAAATTTGTATCCAACATACACCAACCCTGCCAACACTGCCAGACTAATCGCAGAGGCTACAAGTTTAAACACTACTTGCACCATTGCTAGACCTAATAGCACCGTCACGCCTAAAACTACTAGCTTTTTCGTTCCAGTCAAGCTATTGAACCTACTTTGCAATTGCATTAGCTGGGAGTTTATGCTCTCAAAATTCCACCTAGTGCTTGGTCTTGGTTTTTCTGGCTGGGAATTAATCTCTGCCTCTAGCTTTTGGAGGCGACGCTGCAAGTCTTCTTCTGGTTGAGGATTCATAACTCTTTTCTACCTCAGCTTTGGCTCGGTTTTGTCTGTGATTTTAGCTGATGTATATGTTTGTCAGACATCTTTCGATAAATCACCATCTCGTTTTTGGGAAATTTCAATTTAATAAATTCCTCAAACACCTTTATGGCAACGATTTCATGATTTTTCTGCGCCAATCCGGACATTCCCAAATCGTACAGGTGTGGTCATCAACAAAAACATTAATTAATCACAATCATACTGAGTACTTTAGTTGCTTAGATATCAGTAAGAGTTGTCGATTTCTGCTTCCTTACCAAACCGATACTTCACGCTTTTTTCATCCAGATTATGTTTTATATTTTTTATATATAAAGAGCAAATTTTATACCTAGTTTTTTGGAACACAAAATGATTACGATCGTCTTAAATCTTAGATTATGTCTTAATACCGCTCGATTACCAGTCGGGAGCATGAATTTAATCTTATGAAAATGCAGAGAATATTTACGGTTGTTCCCGCAGCTTTGGCAATGAGTTTGGTGTTTAATAATGCCAATTTGGCGCAGACCCCACCCAAAGTTGTTAATCCCAACTTTAGCCCCGACCCATTAGTTGTGAATGGCAATGGTGAAGGTTCTGTGAAAAGCAATTGTGGTCACATTCCTGCTAAACCTAGTCAAGTTATTCAAGTACCCAAATCGCTGCCTTATTTGCGCGTCACTGTAGAGAGTAAAGGACAGCCAACTTTGCTAATTGATGGGCCTGGAGGAAAGTTCTGTGTTCTCGCAGATAGTTCGGAAGCGAAGGCAGAACTAGCTGGCTTTTGGCAAGCGGGAGAATACTCATTTTATGTCGGGGACATATCTCAACGGGAATATAGCTATACCCTCTCAATTTCCCAACAGCCATCGAAGAAGTAGTCCAGATGTCGTAGGGGCAGGTTCAGCCAGATAGTCGTGAATTATTGGATCATATCTGTAAACCCGCCCCTACTGTTTGTGAGAAATGCGGATAAAGTGCTGACTACAAGTTAGATGTAATACATCAGTTCCTTTTTTTGTTGCGTGCTACGGCGATCGCACAAGTCTTGGAGTGTATAATTTTCCAAAACAGCGTTAGCCGCCTGACGTGCTTCTTGCCAAACTTCTTCAATGATTTGAGTTTCTAATGTTTTCCCATGTTGCTCAACTTTCGCTGTCACCGCCTCTACTCCTTCAATGCAGCTCCAAGCGTCCAGTAAGGTAATTTTCTTTGGTTCTCGTGCTAAAACGTAACCTCCCTTGGCTCCCCGGATACTCTTAATTAGACCGCCACGCCTCAAAGTTGCTAGCAATTGCTCTAAATAGCGGTTCGGTATATCTTGGAGTACAGCCATCTGTCGGATTTGTAGAGATTCGCCACTAGAGTAACGGCTCGCCAACTCTAACAGCGCTAGAAGTGCGTATTCAGATTTGTTAGAGAGTTCCACTGTTGTAATATATTAAACTTAATAAATTTAGTTTTACTGTTGACTTTTGCTTCAGGTTATGTAAAGCAAAATTTGCTCATCAATCTTTGCTTGATTGGCTGATTTAACTTTAGAGACTCTTAACCATAGAAGCAAATATTTTTCTTTCTCAATACGATAAATAAAACTTATTATTCAGGGATAATCGCCTCTGAGCAACAAAAACAGGGGAGAAATAGCCTTAAGTAAGGAATTGTGTATTTCTTGGGATTAGTATTCCCAGAAATACAAAAATAGTATCATCACAACTAAAGTTGTAGCTGAGTTCTGCATAAAGAGGCAAACAACATGGAACTCAAAGCCGTTGCAATGCAAATTCCGGAAGACTGTAACGTTATTTTGGGACAAACCCACTTTATCAAAACCGTGGAAGACCTGCATGAAATTATGGTAGGTATATCTTCACAGGTCAAATTTGGGATTGCTTTTTGCGAAGCCTCAGGCCCATGTTTAGTCAGAAGCACAGGAAGCGATCGCTCTTTGGAAGATGCAGCAATTAACAATGCGATCGCTATTGGTGCAGGTCACAGTTTTATTATTTTACTGAAAGACGCTTATCCGATAAATTTTCTCAATGCCATCAAGCAGTGTCCAGAAGTCTGTACAATTTACTGTGCCACCGCCAATCCTGTAGAGGTAATTGTCGCCCAAACCGAGCAAGGTAGAGGTATTCTCGGTGTGATTGATGGATTTTCACCCAAAGGATTAGAAACGCCGGAAGATGTCAAGGCGCGTCAAAGCTTTTTACGCCAAATTGGTTATAAGCTTTAGACCAAAGCATTAATGAAATTAACTAGGACTGACTGATGGATTTCTTAAGACAGGCTGGGATGTCCCTGCTGGGAGGGTTTATTATCGGTGTTGTGTTTGGTTGGATAAAGTTACCTGCTCCAGTTCCTCCATTATTAGGATTAATCGGGGCAGCAGGTGTATTATTGGGAGGATATTTTTACGACTTGATAGTGAAATTAGTATTTAAGTAATGGTTAAAACTGCTGATGAGATGGCTTAATGTTTAATTGTGTTTGCAGCATTCAATTTAGCTTTTAAGTCTACCCATGTAATACCTGCTAGGCTAGGTAGAACGACGTTAGCTGCACCTACACGCTCAACCGGGCCGAGTCCGACTGTTAACATCCCGCCGGCTAAACCAGCTTCAATCCCAGCAGACGCATCTTCTACGACTATACATTGATTTGGTGGTAATCCTAGCTCTTGGGCGGCGAAGAGAAATAAGTCGGGTGCGGGCTTAGGTTTTTCCACACTATAACCATCAGCGATCGCATCTACTTTATCAGCAATCCCTAATTTCTCAACAACTGTATGGGCGTTTTTGCTAGCTGAACCGATCGCAATTTTAATTCCAGCTTGGCGTAGTTCATCTAAAAGTGCGATCGCACCTGGTAACAAATCCTTTGGTGTAATATGTTGAATTGATTCTACATAATAATTATTCTTCCGCTCCATCATCTCTTGGATTTGGGCTTCTGTATACTGTCTATTTTTAACAATCAGCATCAGTGATTCCCGCCGCGACACTCCCCGCAGCGCTTCATTATCCTGCCGATTAAACGGGATTCCCTCTTCATCGGCTAGCCTTTGCCAAGCGCGATAGTGATATTCTGCTGTATCGGTTAATACCCCATCTAAATCAAAAATCACACCGCGAATATCAGAAGATAGGGTTGCTTCTTTCCGCAAATCAAACTCATGCCATTTTCCCCGCCAATGCAGTTGGAATTTCAAGCGCGTCCAACTAGGAGGTAATTGGGGATGAGCTACAGGGCCATTTTCGGTGAATTGGATACCACCAAAGCCAAAAATCACTGTTTGCCAGATTCCCCCAGCACTCGCCCCATGTATACCATCGTTATTATTACCCCGGACATCTTGCAAATCTACCATCGCCGCTTGCATAAAGCGTTCGTAAGCCTCGGCTGATTTACCTAAATCTGAGGCTAAGATAGCGTGAATCGCAGGGCCGAGGGAGGAACCGTAGGTAATATCTGTGCGGGGTGCGTAGTAATCCCAGTTTACCTGTAAGGTTTTTGGGTCGTAGGGAGATTCCCCTGATTGGCGCATCAGATATAGCAGCATTAACACATCTGGTTGCTTGAGTACTTGGCGTTTATTCGCTCCTTCTATCCCTAAGATTGCTTGCATGGAACGTGTACGCGGTTCGTATTCATTTAAGTTGATATCTGATAATTGGAAAAATCCCTCGTACTGCTCAATCATCCCTGTGGCAGAATTTTGGAGAATCCAAATATTGTCGATGATATCTTGCCAACGCGATCGCTGTTTTGTACCCAGATGCAATTTCTCTTCTAGTTCCCTGGCTTTTTCCGGGAAGGTAGCCTTGAGCCAATCATAAACTTTGATCGCTCGTTCCAAATGCCATTGCACCATGCGGTTGGTGAAGGTATTGTTATGGACAAACTCGTGATATTCATCTGCACCAATCACGCCGCGAATCTCATAACGTTCGTATTTGGGGTTAAATTCCACCCGACTACCCCAGAATATGGCCGTATCTAAAATAATCTCAGCACCACAGTCTCCCATCCACTGATCATCATTAGTGGCTTGCCAGTAGAACCAGACGGCGTAAGCGATATCTGCACTAATATGAATTTCGCGATCGCGGCACCAAATCCGTACATCTTCCCCATAAGGATCGTTGGGTAACGCCCACCTTGGTGTAACTTCATCTCCACTATCGGCACTTTCCCAGGCATACATCGCTCCCTTATACCCATCGTGAGCTGCCTTGCGTCGCGCTCCATTTAAGGTATGGTAGCGGTAACTCAGGAGATTGCGGGCTAAGGCAGGTTGGGTATATATAAAAAATGGCAGAATAAAAATTTCTGTGTCCCAAAATATATGTCCGTGATAACCGAAGCCAGAAAGGGTTTTGGCAGGGATACTGACTTTGTCGTCATCTTTGGGAGCAGCAATGAGAAGTTGAAATAAATTATAGCGAACAGCAAAAGCTGCTATAAGATCCCCTTCGATTATAATATCACTTTTTTGCCAAATTTCAGCCCAAGCTTTTTCCTGCTCTTGAAGAAGGGTTGCGTAGTTGGGTAGAAGAGTCAATTTTTCTCGTGCTGCTTGTTCTGGTGCGGCAACTTCCCGCGAGGTAAAAACGGTCACCAGCTTTTCGGCTGTGACTGTCTGATTGGATGTCGCCAGGAAGGTGGCGCTGAGAGTTGGATAACCAGGCGCACTGTTAACCTGTAAAGAAGCTTCCGCCCCAGAAATAGTCAACTTAGCAGCCAAACCAATATCAATCCGGGAGTTGCGCGTGCGGCGATGTAACCAGATACCCTCGTCTGTTTTGTCTTGTTCGAGACATTCCCAATGATTAAAACCGGGATTTTCTGGATAACCGTTGATGCTAGCTTGAATTTCAATCACACCAGAAAAATCTAGAGGTGTGACTTGACAGCGTTGCCCTAACACATGTTGATCGGCGATGCTAGCGAAGCGCTCAAAATGCAAGTCTATTGTACTTCCCTTCGGGCTGCGCCAACGTACAGAACGACTCAAAAGACCTCGACGGACATCAAGTTGGCGACTATAGTTTAATATCTCACCTTGATCGAGACGAAAGCGATCGCCATTTATCGTCACCACCAATGGTAGCCAATCAGGACAATTGACCAATTCCGTATAGACAACAGGAACCTCATCATAAACACCGTGGATAAAAGTAGCCGGTAATGCACGCATGTACCCTTCCTCAAAGCTACCTCTGGTTCCTAAATAACCATTGCCGATTGTAAAAATCGTTTCTCTAGACTGCAATTGGTCGGGGTGAAACTGGGTTTCAATTAAAATCCAGTCTTGATAAATAAAATCGCGATAATTACCTGTTATATCCATTGTCATTTGTCATTGGTCATTGGTCATTGGTCATTGGTCATTTGTCAACAGTCAACAGTCAACAGTCAACCCTCAACCGTCAACATTCAACCGTCTCCTTCACTCACGATGCAAATGCTTCTCCAAAATCTTTTCGGCTCTGGGTTTATAAATTAAATGAAATAGTGTTTGCATATAGCGCAACCTGGCTTCAGTATTTTCAGGAGCTACAAAATTCCAAAAGCCATAGATTTTCGCTAGCAACAGCAGCTGATTACTATGTAATTTCCAGTTGTATTTATTGCGAATTCGTTGAATCATCCAATCGGAAACTTCATCCCAATATTCCCGATGGCTATCGCATTGGTTACAGAAATCCCCTATTTTTGTAGCAGAGCCTTCTAAATCTGTAGGATTCAGCGTAAATCTATCTTCTTGCTCTTCAATAATTTCTAAAGCCCCGCCAAATTGAGTGATGAAAGTTGGTAAGCCAGAAATCATGGCTTCTAAAATACTTCTCCCAAAGGCTTCAAAGCGAGCGAAGTGGACATAAATACCCTTTTTATCCGCAACTACTCGATACACTTCCCCAATATCATTATTAGGAAGACGCATCCCCAACCAACGAATATGTCCGTGGAGTTGGTATTGGTTAATAATGTCGTGAAGTTTTTGAATTTCTGCGGCTTCTTCAGCATTGGCGGCTTCAGATGTATGCAACTTGCCTGTTATTATAAATAAGTTGCAATGCTCTTTTAGAGCCTGACTTTTACCAAAGCACTCAGCCAATCCAGTCAGATTTTTAACCGAAATTATGGGAGCTACAGTTAAAATCGGTCGTTTTTCTAGATGATTTAAGTGACCCAAAATCTGTGAATCTTCCCGGTGAAAAAGTAAGTCGTTGATTTGTGCTTGCAGTTTTGGATCTCGGTTTTCTGCTTCATTGAAAGGGAAAAAGATGTCCTCACTAACTCCCGGCGGTACCACGTTGAATTTATGATTGAACAAATCGATGCCATCAATTACGTGATACAACTGGGGCATGGTAAAACACTTGTATGACTCATACTGACCGATGGTTTCCGGTGAGCCGACAATTTCTTGGTAGGATGAGGTAACAATAAAATCGGCTGCATTCATATTGATCAAATCTGCACTAAATTGTGCTGAGAAATGATATTTTTCCTCTAAATCTTGCCAGTAAAGATTGCTAAATAAATTTTTTGGCTTTTCTAAAACATGGGCAATATGGCAATGGGTGACTTTCAGCCGTTGGGACAGGAGAAAGGCGACTAAGTTACCATCGGTATAGTTACCAATTAATAGATGGGGTTTACCCTGAAATTCAGCTAGTAGTTCTGTTTCTGCATCGTGGGCAAATGTTTCTAAATAAGGCCAAATTTCATATTTAGAAATCCAATTCTCGGTAATTTCGGGGTTAAATTCCCCAAAAGGTACGCGCAATATCCAGCCATTTTCTGTCCCAGCGATTTTTTCCCGCCGCAGGTTGCAAAATGTACCTTCGCAGTGAGGAATTAGTCGCGTCAGAACAATTACATGGGGTTGAATATCTAAAAGGTCAAGTCCAGCCAGTGCAATTTCTTTTCGCAGTTTGTTTTCTAAGCTACGCGCTTGTTCGAGAACATAAGCAACTTGACCTAAGGTTTCATCTCTGCCGAGAACTCCCTCTTGTCCCATCCAACCATGTATGGAAATCAGCACCACCCGGAAGACAGCGGGAACACGCGCCACAAATGCTTCTAACATTGCCGGCTGGGGATTTTCAATCAAGCGTTGGAGAAGTTCTAAAGTTTCGCCCATGCGCGAAGCTGTGTTACCCCAACCTGGTTCAAAACCCAGTTCTTCCAATTCCCAGCGAAATTTGGCGTATGGTGTGTCAGGATGCTGCTGACTCAGGAATTTGCGGACTTGCTGCATGTTTTGGGCTAATTCGTCGCCTGATTTAATGCGATCGTTAATCAGCAAGCCAATGCCATCATAGTTTAATCCATGTAATACCTGAAATAATACATCTAAACAGTATTGTGGATCTGTCAATACCTGACTACACAGATAACGGTTGAGAAAGCCTAGACCTTGACCAATATTTCTCGGATCGCTAATCGTGGGAGAATTCGCGTAAAAGGGATGCAGATCTATATCTAAAATATGGGGTTGGTAGCGATTAACCAGACGATCTCTCACATCCAGTAATGCTTGGGGTGTCATTTGCTCAAATTGAGTACCTGCGGTTGTTAATCGCCAAACCTCCTGGCTCGCAATCCGGGGACGAACCACAAACCAAGTATTGTCCTCTTCTAAAATGATTTCATGACAGTAGTGAATGAGTTTACCTACAGAAGAAGAATGGTAAAAGTACGTAGGTCGATGGGATTGCTCGCAATAGTCAGCAAAAGCTTGTAAAATCTCATTTCTCAGGAAGTAACGCTTATCAGTAGCTTTGAGTGCCAAAATTAACTGGCGCAGAGCAATTTTATCATCACTATTTAAGGCAGCTTGAACTAGCTCATACATGACTAAGTCCTAGAAATCTGAGTAGGTCACGACCTCATTAGTTGTCTCCTCAACAAAGATGCTTTTAGATCGCTGGTGTCTAGAGGTACATTTCCCCTGGAATTGTAAAAAATCTATCAAGTCCTGTACGTCTAGCTAGAGGATGAGATATGCAAGACTCGTTAAACTTACCTTAACCACGCTAGACGGTATAATTTACTTTTGTCTGAGTGAGGCTTAGTAATTACGGCAATTGGTTATTTTAAAAATCTTTACCCACAAGTCTCATGAGGATTTTGTCAATTTGTAGGGATGACAACTGACAGGCTCAGGGCAGTCAACTTTTCATGAATGACATAACATACAACTATTTTCATGACCTCATTCTAAAGGTAGACATTGCAGACATATAAGTAGAAAGATGCAAATAAACACAATCATCTAAGAAACAATAAACTTTGCGCAAACCCTGTTCTGTTTTAGCTTCTGGCTTTTATCCACATAATATTCACCTATGATTAACTTACACTTAATCAGAATTTAATGTTATTTAGAGTGTAATTTAGTCTTATTTCTGCCTACTTATAATAAGTTACAAAAAGCACAAAAAAATCTAATTTACTGAAATTAGGGAAATCTAATTTTTACCATAATTTTATAAAAAGCTCCTGATTGTAAGGATATGGTAAAGAATAGCGTAAATTTCGGTTGAATTGGGGTTTTTCGAGTCTCCCTTTCTTGACAAAGCAATTGGTAAATGCTTAGTATTCTTGTGTATGTACGTACGAAGCCTAGGCAGCAGCAAAAATATTTAAACCCTTCGGCTTGGCTAGCTAATTTTTCCCAGGTGGCGTCTTATGTATCTTATACAATCTTCTAAAAACATTGTCTGGAACTACAAAGTCCCTATATTATTGAGGTGCAATCTGTCTTAATTGCTAGTTTAGGACAGGTAAACAGGTTCGATAGGTAAATTTTTAGTTTAGCATTTCATGTCCTGAACTTTCAATACCATTCAGAGTGACGCATTGAGAATTATCCCTCTCATATAACGCTGATATGTATGAAGCACGGAAGTTATCTAGGGTTGATGAGGTAAAGGTTGCACAAGCGGTAAACCTGCCCTTGGAAATCTAGTTGTAATGCCAGAAAAAAGATTTCATCTAGAACTCACCCCTGTCAAGGTATGACTCCAAAGTTTTGCGTTTTTTTAAAAAACATTTAGTAATGTCTAAAAAACCGGAATTGGTGTTGACAATACTGTAATAGTGAGCAGTCATCCATTTTCGGAGATTTTTGGCAGCAAGAGTCACCAAATTTTGAATGCTTTGCAGTCAGGAATCAAAATTGAATAAAAATTCTCAGGAATTAAAAGAGCAATTTACGCAATCTAAACACCAGTAAGTTGGGAGATTGATAGTGTGCTTTTTAACAATTCCCAAATTTTCGCTGAAAAAAAATTAATAAACTTTTAACAAACCTGTCAAGTTTCGGTACTGTATGAAAAAGATATTAGGAGAAGTGGAAGAAGGTATTGCTAGGACAGACGGTAACAATCGCCAGCTTCTAGAAGAGATACTGCTCAATTTACTACCGGACAACAAAAACTTAGTATTGAAATTTAGTCAAGCATTTCAATTCAACGTTTTTTCTTTAGGAGAGGAGATAGTAAACTATAGTACATTCCCGACAACAGAAAATTCTGTTCAGTTTGAACAAAATCAGCAGGGTTTTTACATAGTTTGTCAAGGTCGAGTGCGACTGGTGGGGTTTGATGCAGCGGCACAAAGGGAAGTACCATCTGCATTGTTGGAGGCGGGAGACAGCTGTGGGACAGATGAGTTATTTGATGATCGCCCTCTAGGTTACCGAGCGATCGCCGCCAGTACAGGGATCATTGCTTTTATACCGACAGCCAACCTCCAGACGTGGTTAGGACAACTACCCCAACTGCCAGATTACTTGCAACGCGCCACAGCAAATCGGCAAATGTTGCTGTTCTTTAAAACTATAGTTGATTTACAAAAACGGGCAGCAAGTTCCAAACTCAAAGAAGATCTCCGCAAACAACAATCTAAACTCCAACAAGAAGCAACAGAGGAATCAAAAGAAACTGTTAAAAAAGGACTTGGTCGTCAGACATTACTTTCCAGCCATACTCTCAAAGAGTTTTTACCCTACCTAGGAGAAATCAAAGTCCCTGCTGGCTCTGTGCTGACGCAAGCAACTCCAGCAAATAGTGGACGCTTCTTTTTACGTAGTGGAGAGATTCAAAGTCAAAATAACCCATCACAACCACCGCTGTTGATTGGTGACAGTTGGGGATATCCCCAAGAAATACCCACAGATTGGATTGCGCAAACAGATGTGGTCGCTTATAAGCTACCCCTAGAACATTGGGAAGCAGCTCTAGCAATTATTCCCATGCTCGCCGAGAAAGAAGAGAATGGAGCAACGCCTGCGGCGACGGGAGCAGGTAAAACTATAGGCTCACCCAACCGCACTCGCAGAGCTGCTGTAGCGCCCACAATGTTCTTAGAGCAACCGAAATCCCAGGAGCAATCACCGCATCAGCAGCCCTCAGGCCTACAACCCAACTCCCAATCAATCGAATTTCCCCATCCCAATAAGTACCGCCGCCCTTTGTTTGGCAAACGCTATCCTTTCATTCAACAGCAGAGTAGTTCTGATTGTGGTGCGGCTTGCTTGGCAATGATCTCCCAATATTGGGGGAAAAAATTTAGTATCAATATGCTGCGGAATTTAGCCAATGTGGGACGTTCTGGAGCCTCCCTCAAAAGCCTAGCCGCAGCCTCAGAAAACTTAGGATTTCAAGCCAGACCAGTACGCGCAAGTTTTAACCGCTTAGTCGATCAGAAACGTCCTTGGATTGCACATTGGCAAGGAGATCACTATATAGTGGTGTTCGCAGTCAAGGGAAATCAGGTGATGGTTTCCGATCCGGGCGTTGGGCGGCGCAAGCTGAGTGTCAAGGACTTTCAAGCAGGCTGGACGGGATACGCACTGTTATTAACTCCCACACCGACACTCCAGCAAACACCTTCATCCAAACCCTCTTTAGGAAGATTTTGGGGCGCATTTTTGCCTTACCGCTCAATGCTGATCCCGATCATCGGAGCCTCTTTACTCTTGCAAGTGTTTGGTCTGATCACTCCCCTATTTACACAGATCATTCTTGACCAGGTAGTAGTACACAAAAGCTTAAGCACCTTGCAAGTCATGGCTGTTGGGATGCTGGTGTTTAGTATCTGGCGCATTGCTTTGGGGAGTATTCGCCAGTACATGCTAGTGAATTTTTCCAATCGGGTAGACTTAACCCTCGTTAGTGGATTTATTCGCCATGCCTTAAACTTACCCTTGCAGTTCTTTGCCTCACGTCATGTAGGTGATATCCTCACCCGTGTTCAGGAAAACCAGAAAATCCAATCCTTTCTCACCCGTCAAGCGATCGGCGCTTGGTTAGATGTGTTGACAGCAGTTGTTTATATAGCCCTCATGGCATATTACAACTCGCATTTAACCATCTTGGTGCTGTCAATCCTCGCACCCCTGATCCTGTTGACAGTTGTTGCTAGTCCGATGTTGCGCCAGGTATCGCGAGAAATTTTTAATGAAGCCGCTAAACAAAGTTCCTCCCTGGTAGAAATGCTCACAGGAGTGGCTACAGTCAAGGCAGCAGCAGCAGAGCATGAGTTGCGTTGGCGCTGGGAAGAACATTTAACCAGTACGATCAATGCCCAATTTCGCGGTTATAAATTGGGCATTGGTTTAGGAGTTATTAGTGAATTAATTAATACCCTAGGTAGTACGGCATTACTTTGGTATTCTGCCACACTGGTAATTCAAGACCAACTCACTATCGGTCAATTGGTAGCGTTCAATATGCTGATTGGTAATGTGGTAGGCCCGGTGATGTCGTTGGTGGGTCTGTGGGATGAATTGCAGGAAGTCATGGTTTCTGTAGAACGCTTGGATGATATTTTTAACACAGAACCAGAAGAAACAGCGGAAAAAGCAATGATGGTGTTGCCCAAACTGCGAGGTGATGTGGAGTTTGAAAATGTGACCTTTCGCTATAATGCCGATGATGAGCGCAATATTCTACAAAATATTTCCTTTGCGGCCCATCCTGGTCAAACAATTGCCATTGTGGGTCGGAGTGGTTCGGGTAAGAGTACCTTAATTAGCTTATTACAGGGTTTATATCATCCGACTACGGGAAGAATTTTCGTGGATGGGCACGATATCCGCCATGTTTCCCTCCAATCTTTGCGCCGTCAACTGGGAGTAGTCCCACAAGAGTGTTTTCTGTTTTCGGGAACGATTTTAGAAAATATTTCTTTATATCGTGAAGAATACAACTTAGAAGAAGTGGTGGAAGTTGGTAAACTAGCAGAAGCACACGCTTTTATCCAAAGTTTGCCTTTAGGATACAGCACTAAAGTCGGTGAGCGGGGTTCTAATCTTTCGGGTGGACAAAGACAGAGGATTGCGATCGCTCGGGCGCTGTTACCCAATCCCCGAATTCTGATTCTAGATGAAGCTACTAGCTCTCTAGATACAGAATCCGAACGTCGCTTTCAGAGGAATTTACAGCACATCAGCCGCGATCGCACTACCTTTATCATTGCCCATCGCCTCTCTACAGTCAGAAATGCCGACAACATTCTTGTACTAGATCGAGGGGTGATTGTTGAGCAAGGCTCACACGAGACACTCATCGCTCTCAAAGGTCTTTACTATCATCTAGCTCAGCAGCAAATTGATATCTAAAATTAAGCTGTTTTGATCAACGTATAGTAATGTGGAAAAATTGCGGAATTAGGGACAAAAATTTATTAGTTAGACATTGACAAAACAACAAATACACACTTAAGCACTAGTCATATTATTAAGTTGAGCAATATGGCACAGGGGAAATAATTCTTATCAATTAAGCTAGGGAATTTGGTGTCAAATCAGGAGTAAATTAGTAAATATACTGACAGCCTTGATAACTTCATCAAGGTTTTAAAATCAAAAAGATTTCATGAATTAAGTTTATTGAAGTTAAGTTATCAGCTAGTATTTGATGGCAGATTTATGCCAAGAAACAAAAACCCCCTACTTTGCCAAAAATAGCAATAGTAAGGTGTAAAGGTTTAGTACTTGGTAGTGATTTTTATTTACAGCCAAGATGGGAAGAAAAAATACATTTTTTAATCAAAAAAACTAGCCAATTTGGCTAATGTCATTCCCAAGACAGATTATGATATAAGTATATACGTACATAATAAGTCATCAATAACTACAGAGTTATCATAACTCATTATGTAAGGATATTGGGAGGTAGTAATTACTGCTCAGTTAAAAAATTAAAGTCCATTGCTAAATAGACTTTAATTACAAATAGTCGATGAAACTAGTTATCCTTCACTTGGTAGTGAACCTAGTCGATAAGATTTACAAGCAATACTGTTGAGATGGTCACCATTTAAATAGTAATTGCTGTAGCACAAAAGCCTGACAATGAGTCAAGCTATTTTGGTAGAAACCGTAACTGGCAACAGCGAAGTTTCAATTATAGAGAGCTTCCATGAAAATCCTTTTAAAATCTCTAGTTTATCAAAATGTAAATCCGTCAGTCGTGCCACCAAACCCAGAGCCATCTTTGGCTATTGATGAAGGTGACATGCTAGTAGATTTATCATCAGAGACAGCTTTCCTTTACGGAGGTACAGCTGTTTCCGAACAGGTAATGACCAAGCAGGGAGCTAATTTACAAGACAATTTCCACACAGCAACTCCCAAGACATTTCCGGCTGAATCAGTAAACTGGTCTGGTTCTTTGCAAACAGTACTAGACGACCCGCCCTCATCTCTTCCCTATCAAATAGTATTAGGCGGAGTCATATTTGGAATATCTGTGATGGCTTGGGCGACCGTGGGACAAATTGACGAAGTCGGTAAAGCCTCAGGAAGATTAGTTCCCCAAGGAGAGACATATAAAATCCATGCAGTTGTCCCAGGGAAGATAGCCCGCATTGATGTTAAAGAAGGTGAGACGGTAAGAGCCGGACAGATATTAGCACAACTCGACAGAGAAATAGCCCTGAATGAAGTTGAGCGGTTAGCGCAAGAGACTGCATCTTATAAAACTCAATTAATTCAAACCCAATCCTTAATTGAAAAAACCCAATTAGAAGCAAAAACCCGTGTAGCGATCGCGAATGCGGAAGTTAAGGGACAAGAAGCAGTAATTAGCCAAACTAATGCTAAGATTGACAGCCAACAAGTAGCGATCACTCAAGGTCAACAAAGAGCTAATACTGGACAATCACTATTATTACAACTAAATACCGCTGCGAGTGCCGAACAGGAAAGATTAGAACGGTTAAAATCATTAGCAGCGCAAGGTGCAATCTCCAAAGACCAAATATTTCAAGCACAACAAAATTTGGGCGATCGTCAACGTACCATTACCCAACAAACCGGAGAAATTCAACAAGCGATCGCCGAATCAAAACGATTGCAAGCAAGTTTAAGACAAGTTCTCGCAGAAGCCCAGCAACTACAAGAACAACTAAACCAGAAGCGAGCTGAAGGTAACACAGTCCAGTTACAAGCCCAGCAAACAATTCAGAAACTAGAAGTAGATAAAACTCAGTTGTATGCCAAAATCCAACAAACTGAAAAACTCTTACAGCAAGCAAAAGCTCAATTAAAACAGCTTTCTTTAGCGGCTCCCGTTGATGGAATGATTTTGTCTCTCAACGTCAACAACAGCGGGGAAGTAGTGCAACCAGGACAAACGATAGCCGAATTAGCTCCTGAGGATGCACCACTGATTCTTGAGACCGTTTTACCTACTCAAGAAGCAGGTTTTATCAAGGTAGGAAACACAGCAAAAGTCAAATTTGACGCTTATCCCTATCAGGATTACGGTGTGATTAAAGGTAAAGTTATATCGATTTCCCCAGATAGTAAACCAGATGAGAAATTGGGAGCAGTCTACCGAGTAAAAATTGCACTAGACCGTAATTATGTGAAAACAAATCATCAAACTGTCCAATTTAAAGCTGGTCAGACGGCTAGTGCTGAGATTATTATTCGTCGTCGTCGCATTGCAGATATTATCCTAGAACCAATCAGGGAACTGCAAAAAGGCGGGATCAATTTATAAACCTCTAGTTAAGCAAGTTCAATAAGGATTAATTTTATGAGCTACCAAATTTCTTCTCCTCAAAAAAACTATCAAAAAGCTATTAGTCCTGAACAATTAAATCAAGTAATTGAGGCTATTACGGAAGGTAGATATTCTTGGGCTTGTGTGCTAATTCTGCGTTTTGTGGGTTACAACCCACTTCACTTTATTCCCCAGCGGACTTACAGCCGTCTCATCAAAGAAAATAGCCAACCTCAAACTACACTCGTATCTACTACTAGTAGAAACCTATCAGCCAGCCTGCAATCTTCCATGAATAGCTCTAACCAACGGGCTTCCACTCAGGTCTTAAATAAAATCAATGACCTAGATTATATGGAAACATCCGACAAAAAACAGACTAGTCTAAATGGCGGCAGTAATTTATTAGTTGGTCCAGAAGCAGTTAGTAACAATAATATATTCCACAAGTTATTTAATCCAGGCAAAAACTAGTACCGCCAGCCAGTAAGTTCTGCAAAAATTTTAAATAGTTGCTCTTGACGCGCCTGCTGTATTGGTAAAGTGGGCGCTTAAATTAACCGCCATCCTGACAGGTAATTAGGAATTACGAATTCCTTGCCACCCCCACAAAATCAGGATTGGCGATTTTATGTCCAGGGCACAGTCCCAAACTTGAGAACAATAAATAGCATAAGTCTATGCTAAAACAATAAAAAAAATTTTTCGCCAAAATGACCACATTTCTGGCCAATAATTTTCTAATCTATAAATATCAATTAATCAGCTTTGAGCAAGCTAAATGCTAGCCCATTTAGTCATATCTTGCACCAGTTACCTTATGGCAATTTTTGTAGGGTGGCTACTGGTTACCTTTTGTTTAAACCTTGAAAATGGTGCCAGATATCAGTTTAGCTCACCTAGTAGAACAAAAAACAGCAGTTCTACTGTTGATTAATAGGGTTAAAACAATATTAAAAATCGCCATCCACGGATCGGAGATTTTGTCAGTGCTGGGAGGAAAGCGTAATGCTAAACCTGTACTAGTCAGTAGTCAGAGGCTTTCGATATATTGATATAGCCCATAAATCAGGAATTAAACGAGACGAAAAACAACTGACCGATGACACCCGCAACATCGTAAATACCAACATTATTCAAGATTTAGAAAAAATGACTACTCAGACAAAAATGATTGACTTCAAAGGCCATATTATTTTTCCAGAAGATATTACTACCCATCTGAAAAAGACGTTGCAGATAAAAGAATTGTGTAATAACATTTTATATCAAAAAATTATTGATAAAGCTGCTGAAGAAAGAGGGCTAAAACTGACTTCAGAAGAAATTCAGGCTGAGGCAGATCGGCTACGCTATGAACATCGTTTAGTAAAAGCAAGTGACACTTTAGCATGGCTAACAGATCAGCTGATTGTTGCGGATGATTGGGAAGCAGGAATTCGCGATACTTTGTTAACTAAAAAATTGTCCGAGATTTTATTTAACAAAGATGTCGAAAAGTATTTTTCCGAGAATCAGCTTGATTACGATCAAGTTCTCCTCTATCAAATAGTTGTCCCACATGTACAGTTAGCTCAAGAAATCTGCTATCAAATAGAAGAAGGGGAACTCAGTTTTTATGAGGCTGCTCACATTTATGACATTGATGAGAAACGCCGCATCAACTGTGGTTATGAAGGCAAATTTTATCGTTGGAATCTCAAGCCAGATATAGCAGCCGTTGTGTTTAGCACTAGACCAGGAGATATATTAGGCCCACTAATTATAGACCAATCAAGTTACATTTTAATGGTAGAAGAATTTATTCCTGCTGAGTTAACACCAGCAAGACATCAAGAAATTTTGGATAAAATGTTTAAAGAATGGCTAGCGGCGGAACTCAATTATCTTTTGAATGCCTAAATAGATAACAGATATCGTTAATAATTTTTCCAAATGCAACTAGTACGGCTGCCTTGGAAGTCACGCATTCAAAAGTCTTATATTCTCGGCTTTTGCGCCATTTGGAATAGTATGTTTATTTACCCGCCCGGTGTACTAGATAATATGGGAAATATCTCAAACCATTGCAACCAGGTTATTATAAATTATGCGTAGCAATATTTTGTGCTGTGAAAAATTCCGAATATCACAGCTTGTACGAAAGAAATTAAATAGCTAGGTAGACCCTGATAACTATACCCTTGAAGTCGTTTATCTTCTTTTAGTTTAATTTTAACAAATTTAAGTGGGTTGCCAAGTTGGCATTTTAATTTTTTAATGGAGCAAATTCCCCAGAATCCACACGTCAGCTGCCCCACCCACTCTTGGGTTGGGGTTTTACGCGCGATCATTAAATAGGGGGATCACCCATCAATTTAACTCTATCTAACTGGAAAATAGGGGCGCTGAGGCTAGGGATGAGGGATTTTCATACCCTGGTTGCGGGCGATCGCGTCGATGGAGACAGATACCTATATGTTAAACATAATAAGGATATGGTAATTCCATATCCTTACTGACAAAATAATTAAGTTGACAGATTGTTGTTTGACAACGATATTATTAGTTGCGTAAGATAGCAGACAAAGAACTCTGTTTACGAAGATCCATCAAATCTGCCAAAGACTCTTTGCTTTTTTCCACACGATAGCTGTGTTCTGGGGGTAGAACAGTCATCAGTGGTTTGGTTCTAGATTGCATTGAGGCTAGGGGCATGAGTGATGGAGATGGGACAAAGACTTGGTGATTTTTGACTGGCTGTGATTCTACTTTGTGCGCTTGGCTTGCTACTGAGCGTGTGGGATAGCGTTTAACTTGTTTGTGGGCTTTTTGACCCTTTGCTGGACGGTTGAGGATGCGCAAAATGATTAAGCAACCACTAGCACAGCTCAGAGCGATCGCTGCAACCATCCATAAGGGTGTAGGATTGTTACTCGCAGAGGGCGTATTGATTACTGCTTCAGCTACAGTTGCTACATCTTGGTTTTTATCTGGTTCTTCTGGCTGTTGGACATTCCCTACAGAACCTAAATTATATAAAGCAAGCACAGCACTGGCAAAAAATATTCCTGATAACCCAATCAACAACAGCCAAGGATGGCGTGCGAATAGATGTATCAAAACATTTGAGCTACTGATTGCTTTCGATTTACTGTTTGTCAGCTCTGGAGTGACCCCAGTAGGTTGGGTTGGCTCATGCTGTACACTCTGACTATTTTCCATAGATTACTTTCAGATTTGTACCCCTCTTGATCCAAGATCATACTGGAGGATTCAAGTCTCAGGTATCCGTAGCCAAATTTGGCAATTAAGTAACTTTTGTGTGCAGTTTTAGCTACCGATGAAGGATAAAGGATGAAGCATGAAATAGATTTGCTGCTACCAATTTCTTTTTTTTCATCTTTGGACAGTGGAATCTCTATCTATAGCTAGTTGAATTAATTTGTCTACTAATTCAGGGAAAGGTCTGCCACTATATGCCCAAAGTTGGGGATACATACTAGTTGCAGTGAAACCAGGTAAGGTATTGATTTCATTGATCAACACTTCACCTGTAGCTTCTACATAGAAAAAGTCTACTCTTGCCAGCCCCGCAGCATCAACAGCGGCAAAAGCTTGTAAGGCCATGTCTTTAATTTGACTAGCGATCGCCTCTGGCAAATTCGCTGGTATCAGTAAATCTGCCCTACTTTCAGTATATTTTGTTTCATAATCATAAAAATCGCTATTATAAGTAATTTCGCCAACAACAGAGGATTGGGGTTGATCGTTGCCTAAAACCGCACATTCTACTTCTCTAGCGACAACTCCCGCTTCCACAATGATCCGGCGATCATAACTAGCAGCATTATCTAAAGCCGCTTCTAATTCAGGGCGCGATCGCACTTTGGCAATTCCTACCGATGAACCTAAATTTGCCGGCTTGACAAAACAAGGGTAGCCCAGAGTAGCCTCAATTTCATCACACAATTTCGGAAATACACAAGGATTTGACCAAACTTGCGCTCTAGTTACCGCCTTGTACTTAACTTGGGGTAGTCCAGCTCCAGCAAAGGCGACTTTCATGCCAATTTTATCCATCCCCGTTGCTGAACCCAACACCCCAGAACCGACAAACGGAACTTGCATCAAGCTGAGTAAACCTTGAATTGTGCCATCTTCACCGTTAGGACCGTGGAGAATCGGAAACCACAGATCCACCTCTTGTGTCTGTGGTGGGAATTGCCAAAGATTAGGAGTAGCAGCTGGATTTTGGATAGCCACACCAGAAGCTAAAACTTGTTGTGCAACTGACCCAGCTTGCCAAAAACCATCTTTTTGAATATAAAAAGGCAGTATTTCGTACTTAATAGCATTTTGCTCCGCACTCAAAGCCTTAGCGATCGCCCGTGCTGAACTAATCGAAACTTCATGTTCCCCAGAACGACCGCCAAACAGCAAACCCACCCGCAGTTTAGTCATCTTCAGTACCTTATAGCTTCGTCTCGCAGATAGTATCACAACCTGGTCAGTTGTCATTAGTCATTTGTCAGTTGTCATTGGTCATTTTTCATCTGTAAAGACGGGGTTTCCCCAACCTTGATGACGATTTATGACAAACAATCATTGATTGAATCGATATATGCTTGAAATTTTAGTTTCAAAGGTGCAACATTCAAGTTCAAAGGCGCAACATTCAAGTTCAAAGGCGCAACATTCAAGCTCAAAGGCTCAACATTCAACCCCCTCATCCCCCATGCCCCATGCCCTAGAATCTCAACAGTAGTGATTGTCTGAGCTTGATGAATTCTGTTAAGATTTCTGGATGTCAGAAACACAACATCACCTCCAGAAAAAACTTGGTTGGTCTTTGGATGAACGAGATCCAAGATTCATTGAATCACTCATGCCACTCATGGGGTGGTTCTATGACCACTATTTTCGAGTGCAAACTAGTGGTTGGGAGCATGTCTCACCCCAAGAGAAAGTTTTATTTGTCGGTTCCCACAATGGGGGACTAGCTTCTCCTGATATGGTGATGATGATGTATGACTGGTTTTGCCGATTTGGTGTAGACAGGCCAATCTACGGTTTGATGCATCCCACCGTTTGGGAGGTAGCTCCGCCAATCGCCCAACTAGTAGCAAAAGTGGGAGCAATCATCGCTCATCCCAAAATGGCTTATACTGCTTTGCGCTCCGGAGCTAGTGTACTGGTATATCCTGGTGGGGCGGAAGATGTCTTTAGACCTTATGCTTTACGTAACAAAATCTATTTTGCCGGACGACAAGGGTTTATCAAGCTAGCGCTGCGAGAGCAAGTCCCGATTGTACCTGTAATTTCCACCGGTGCCCACGATACGTTGATTGTACTGACTGATTGCTATAACATTGTGCAGCAACTGCACAAATTAGGAATGCCTTGGTTATTTGGGATTGATCCGTTAGTATTTCCGATTTATCTAGGCTTACCTTGGGGATTATCTATGGGGCCTTTGCCCAATATCCCATTTCCTGTAACTATTCACACACGGGTCTGTCCACCGATTAAGTTTGAACATTATGGCAGAGAGGCGGCGAGCGATCGCCAGTATGTTAATGAATGTTATGAATTAGTTGTTAGTCAGATGCAGCAAGAGTTAGACCAATTGGTCAAGCTGAGTGGTAAATGAACTCTAGCACTCGTTATCAAGAAATAAGCTATAAGGCCAAAATAAAGCCTCGATTAAACAGCCCAATTTTGAGACTACATTTGCAGCCCAAACAATAGGAAAATTAGTGTATTCCTCAAATTCCTGAAATTTATTGCTCAGTTGTAGCCATTGGATAATGACTCCCAAAAGATAAGAAAATATTGCCACCAATAGCCAAATTGACATATGAATATTCTTTCCTCATGTACTGTAAATAAATAGGGCAATATAAGAAATTTTATGTAACCAGTTCAACTGTTCAACTTTTTGACTTAGGCAGCCTTGGTCAAATTGCTGTCATCAGATTTGGTATTACTACCAATAGCACGCGCCACCTATCACACGTCACCTCCTGTAGAATTATCCAATCGGGTGTATTTATATTTCGTCAGATGGTACTTGATTTTCAAAGGATCTACAATATCTACTCAGCTCATTCTGGAATCGTCAGTAGAGAGCAATCCTAAAATTTTTGTAAAATTCTTTCTGGCGGTGGTAGTCGGCGATCGCATTAAAAATGTCAATCATTTATCAAAATTCTTAGTTCCTACTTCTCTACAGGCCTATTGGGAGCAATCTCACAGAAAAAAGTATTCCGGCATTCCTGTATCATCAAAAGGATATCTGCTGTAAATATTGAGCCGCAGACTTAACAGTTCTGTTGTGAAAATTTTAACCCTTGAACTTGGCTATATTTTTTATGCCCCGAACCACCTCATCGAAACCTCAATCACTCAAATCAACACCACTGGCTCTCTCCGAATTACATATCCGCTTAGCAACTCTAGAAAAAGAACATCAATCGCTACTGAAAAAAATTAAACGTAAGCGGACTGAACTGAAAAACTTTGTTGAAAAAATGCGTTCTTTAGCAACAGAAATATTTCATCGAGCCAGTCCCAGCTTACAAAAAATGGCAGATATTGATCGGGAAATTCATGCTTTATTTGATGAAATTTTTACTAAAAGAAAATTGGGTAAACAAACCGAGAAAAATATCAAAGCAGTTTATCGTAATCTCCAGGTAGCGGGAATCATCAGTCCAAAAATCCCTCGCCCAGCAGAAGATTCAGAGTTAGATGAACTATTTGAAGATTTTCAGCAAGATCATGATTTCTCCCCTGGTGCTAAACACCAAGAACAACATTTAACAACTGAGCCGAACAACAGAAAAGAGGAATCTCGAAAAGTTCGGCAGATATTTCTGAAGTTAGCGGAAATATTTCATCCTGATAAGGTAACAGACAGCGAGACGCAAATGTACCATACAGAAATCATGAAGGAAATTAATAAAGCTTACCAAGAAGGTGATTTAGCAAGGCTGTTGGAAATCGAAAAACAACATGATTTGGGAGAATATATTGATAATAATAGTCAAGATGATTTAACACGAAAATGTCAGATACTAGAACAGCAAAATCAAATTCTCACAAATCAATATGATAATTTGAAACGGGAACTGCATCAGGCGAAAAATACTCCTGAAGGGGCGATGGTATCCGATCACCGTAAAGCGGCGAAACAAGGTATTGACTCTATTGACAAGATGTTAGAAACAATAGAAGCGCAAATGACTATAGTTACTCAAATTCGGGATTTTGTTCAAGATTTTCAACAACAAAAAATCACTATCAAAGAATTTATGGCAGGACCAACAGTTTTAAATTCTTTGAACCAGGATATGATGGAAGAACTTCTAGAAGAAATGTTGTTAGAGTTAGAAAGGACAGGAATTTTCTAAAAAAATATCTTCTACTACACCAAAAGTTAATTACGAATGACCAATGACCAATGACCAATGACAAATTACGAATTAGTAATTCGCCGTATTGGTAGAGTAATGATAAACTCTGCACCTTCACCTGGTATTGACTGACACTCTAACTGTCCTTGGTGCTTGTCTACAATAATTTGGTAACTAATGGATAATCCTAAACCTGTACCTTGTCCAACTTGTTTGGTAGTAAAAAAGGGGTCAAATACATAAGGCTTGTGACTGTCACTAATGCCCATACCATTATCAGCAATGGCAATTTTAATCTGTTCTGAATCGCAGATTTGTGTGCGGATATAAATTTGGAGTTGAGCCAAAATTTTCCCCCTTCTAATCGATTCTTCCAAAGCATCAATTGCATTCATCAGTAAGTTTAAAAACACTTGATTTAGTTGTCCAGCATAACATTTAATAGCTGGGAGTTGACTGTATTCTTTAATCACACAAATTTCTGGACGTTCTGGGTTTGCTAGCAGGCGATTTTGCAAAATCATCAACGCGCTATCAATTCCTTCATGAATATCAACGGCTTTAATTTCAGCTTCATCGAGACGCGAGAAATTTCGCAATGACATGACAATATCTCGAATTCTCTCAGCACCTACTTGCATAGAGTTGAGGATTTTGGGCAAGTCTTTGGTGATGAAATCGAGTTCAATATGGGCAATTTGCGCTTGAAGTTGTGGTGTCGGATGAGGGTAGTGTTGGCGATAGGATTGCAACACAAACATTAAATCATCAATATATTCATTAGCTGGGGTGAGATTACCGTAGATAAAGCTGATGGGATTATTGATTTCATGGGCAATTCCTGCTACTAATTGTCCCAGAGAAGACATTTTTTCATTCTGAATTAGTTGTGCTTGCGCAGTTTGTAAGTTTTTAAATGCTTCTTCTAATTGCGCTGTACGTTCGGCAACTTTTGCTTCCAGAGTGTGCGAATATTCTGCTAATTGGGAGTTGGCTTGCTTGAGTGAAGCTGTTGTTGTTGATAAATCCGTGTAGAGTTGAGCATTTTTTAAAGAGATGGCGGCTTGTGCTGTCAATAGTTGCACAACTTCTAGGCGATCGCGTGTGAAAACTCCTGATGTTAGTTGATTTTCTAAATACAGCAAACCAATCAACTCACCTTGATTGATAATTGGAGTACACAACACGCTTCTCGGTTGATTTTTGATAATGTAGGGATCGTGGATAAATCGAGATTGGGTGACAATGTCATCAATTACTAAAGGTTCTAAGGTGCGCTTAACGTAGTTGATCACTGTCAGTGGGATATCTTGGCTTTCTTCTGGTTGTATGGCTGAAACATTTGTGTGCGAGAAAATTTTTCCTTCATCCAAACCGGCGATGGCGGCGTAGGCTAACTGGTTATTTTTGCACAATAAAAGTACAGATTTTTTCGCCCCAGCATTTTCCAGCATGACTTGCATCAAAATTGACAGGAGTTGATCGAGTTGAATTTCTCCTGCGATCGCTTGTGAAGCTTTTAAAAATGCAGCCAAGTCTAATTGGGCTGAGAAATTGATGTTACTGGTAGAGATAGTCGATTGTTGATCGTATTCTAATTCCTTCGGCGATAAAGCTTTATGTGGCGGCAACAGTTCGGGATAATGTGCTTGTAAATATTTAACTTGTGCTGTGGCTCCCCACTGAGTATAAGCACTCACCGCCCCAGTTAAATAGAGTTGGGCAATGTTGGTTTTATTTTTTCCTAGCCAAAACTTAACGGCTAATTCATTAGCTAGGGCGAGATTTTGCGTAAACCCATTAGCTTTGGCGGAAGCGATCGCGCGATCGTAAAGATCCATCGCCTCGAATTCTTGTTTGCTAATTCGAGCCATCTCAGCTTGAATTAATAAATATTGATGCTCAAAGTTTTCTGGACAATTTTTAGCCCAGATTTGCAACTGGTTTTGATGGGTAATTAGACTTTGCCAATATTGTTCTTGGGTTGACGGTGGAACTTGGGGATAAAGAGCAGCTAAAATCAAAGCATGATAAAAGGGATAACTAGCCGAAGTTGTAAAACCTAAAATTGCTGGGAGATAAGCTTCGGCTTGGATGATGTACTGCAAAGCTAGCTGATACTGTGCTTGCAAATAAGCTAATTGGGCTTGCAAAATATGAGCGATCGCCAGCGCCATTGGTGTCTGACTAACATGACGGCATTCTACAGAATCTTGATAATTACAATAGCCCATTAAACTATCTATCACCTTTTGCACTTCCAGTAACATTTCAGTTAATAGCGTGTTTTGTGTTTGGTGTGCAAAGGGCAGAAATTTACAGATATCCAAGCGAATATTATTGAGGTTAATTCCCTGGAAATATTGATTACATATATTACCAAAAAGATTATAGCCCGCAAATTGTAACTCTCCAGATTCCAGTCCTGCTTGATATCCAGCATTGTTGATCGGTATGGCTAAATGAGTGGGTTTTATCCAATTATGTAACCAACTACCTAACAACAAATCAACTTGACATTTTTGACCTTTGTGGTGAAATTTTTCAGCTAGTTGAGTAGCCACAACTCCAAATTCATACCCTGTTTGGTAATCTCCAAAAACAGAACCTAAAAGAAAACCATAATTAACATAGGCTTTAGCAGATTCAGCAACATTTCCATATTGAATCGACAGATTGACAGCCTTGAGTGTAACCAAGATATATAAATCAATTGCCGAAGTAATATAAGTAGGTGGGTCTAAATCAATCAGTAACTGAATTGCGTAACGATAAATAGGATTGGGATTTTCAGGTAACTCTAAAATTGCCGATATTTTTTGATTTTCTAGACTGGCTTTAATTGCCTTAATTTCAGCATCAATCACAGACTTGATATTTTCTTCAGGTAAATTAATACCTAACAGTGATAAAGCTTGTTTACCAACTTGAATAGCTACTGCATAATCTGCTTGCAGTGTGTGCTGTACAATCAATAATTTATATAATGCTGCTTTTTCTACTGCTGATTGTGCCTGTGTTAATGCTTTTTGAATCAGGATATATGACTGCTCAAAATTGCTGTTGAGATATTCAACTTCTGAACGTTCTTTGTAAATGTCAAAAGTTAATTTATACTGTTGTAGCCAGCTATCTTCAGCCAACAACTGCATAGCGATCGCTAAATATTGTGATGCTGTAGCATAAGCTGTAGAAGCTTTAGCTTTACGTCCCGCCTGTAGATTTAATTGCGCAACTTTTTCTCGTTCCTGGGGTGCAGTTAACAACTGTAATCCCATATTTAGGTGATTAACAATCTCAAAAATCTGCTCCTCTTGTTCTGCAATCGGGATGTTTTGCAGCAGCAATTTGCCAATCTGCAAGTGAGTGATTTGTTTTTGGGCTTCGTCAATTAAAAAATAAGCTGCTTGTTGGACGCGATCGTGAAGGAATTCATATATATAATCTTGAGAAGGAAAATGGTTATCTTCAGCAGGATATGCAGACCAATGTTGAAGGTGAGCTACAAAATGAACTTCAGTTTCAGTTAAATATAAGCTGGAGTCTTCAGCAGCAAGTTCATCCTCTGGCTTTATTTGCTCATTTTTTTGTTGAAAAAGCTTATATGTCTGACTCGTGGGCATAATTAACCCTTCAGCTAAAGCCGACCATAAATCACTTGCAGTTTGTGTGAGAGATTTTTCATAAACAATTGCTAGTGTTGCTAAGTCAAAGGTATTACCAATACAAGCAGCTAACTTTAAAACATCTTGCGTCGCCTTTGGTAACTTCTGCAATTGCAGAATCATAAACTCCACAACATTATCTGTCAGGTTTAAAGTTTGTACTTGATTCAAGTCATATTGCCAACTACCAATCTCCGATGCAAAATTAATATGTCCATCTGTATGAAGTGTTTTCAAAATTTGAATTGTAAAAAAAGGATTTCCCTGGGTTTTTGGGTAAATTATTTGTGTGAGTGGCAATGCTTCCTCTAGTTTACAACTCAAGGTATCTGTAAACAGATGATTTATATCTGTAGCAGTGAGGGGAGCCAAATTAATAGTCGTGATTGCCTTTGGATGTTGAGAAGTCCGAATTTGTTCTAAGGTCAGCATTAAGGGATGGGTATGAGAAACTTCGTTATTTCTGTAGGCTCCAATTAATAACAAATGCCTAATCTGCCTTTCACTCATCAGCATTTGGACTAACTTAAGTGATGCCGTATCTGCCCATTGTAAATCATCCAAAAATATCACTAATGGATGTTCTGGAGTTGTAAATACCTGAATAAATTTGCGAAAAAAACGATTAAATCGTTTCTGGGCTGCATTCCCAACAAGTTCTGTTACTGGTGGTTGTGTCCCAATAATTTTTTTGAGTTCAGGAATTACATCAATAATTACTTGAGCATTATCTCCTAACGCCGCCAGAATTTTCTGCTGCCATTGAGTAATTTGGGCATCACTTTCGGTGAGAATTTGTGCCATTAAATCTTGCAATGCCTGTACAAACGCAGAGAAGGGAATGTTACGTTGAAACTGATCAAACTTACCGGTAATAAAATAACCCCTTTGCCGGACAATGGGCTTTTGAACTTCATTAACCACCGCAGTTTTACCAATACCAGAAAAACCTGTTATGAGAATCAGTTCGCTTCGATTTAATAGTTCAGAGGGTTGATTTATCTGTTCTTTATTACCAGCAACACGGTCAAATACTGTCAGTAAAGTCTCTACTTCTTTTTGACGACCATAGAGTTTTTCTGGAATTAAAAAGCGATCGCTGATGTCTTTTTGCGCAAGTTGGAAGGGTAGAATCGCTCTTTGTTCTTGCCATTCACAAAAACACAGCTCTAAATCAGACTTTAAACCAGCAGCACTCTGATAGCGGTCTTCTGCATTTTTCGCCATCAATTTCAACACTATGTCACCTAATACTTGAGGAATATTTTGACTGTTGACTTGATTTGGTTGTTTAGCAATATGACAGTAAACTAACTCGATTGGATCTGATGATTCAAAGGGTAACTTTCCAGTTAATAACTCGTAAAAAGTCACACCCAGAGAATAAAAATCTGTACGATAATCAATCCCCCGATTCATTCTGCCAGTTTGTTCAGGAGAAATATAAGCAAGAGTCCCTTCTAGAACATGAGGATTTTGCAATTGTTGGGTTTCTCGTGGTAACAGTGAGGCGATAGAAAAGTCAATTAGTTTAACTTGCTTGGTTTGCGGATGAATCAAAATATTAGCAGGTTTAACATCTTTATAAATAATGCGTTTTCGGTGGAGTTCACCAAGTGTCGCCGTAATTGCAATGGCTATCGGGAAAAATTCGTCTAGGGTAAATTTACCGGAATTAGTATATTGATTTAGATAACTAGATAAAGAAGTACCGCCATAATCTTCCATTACCAAAACATAGCCATTTCCATATTCTTCAAGGCTATAGGCTTGGACGATACCGGGAATATCGAGATTTTTCGAGATAGTATACTGGTTGCGAAACTGAATCAATTCGCTAAAAGTTGGAGAGTTATTCCGCATCATTTTCAGAATTACAGGCTGTAAGTCTTGTTCTCTGATTCCCCGGTAGACAACAGTTCTATTTCCTGCGTAGATTTGTTCATCAATTCGGTATCCGGTAATTTTCAATAATGCAGTCGGCATATCTACACAAATTACTGTCAATAATGTTTCCGTTATTAACTAGTATTCCCAGAAGTTTTTATTGTGTAACATAGAATAGTTTGTTAATTTGAATTCGCTGCTTATCTAGTTGATGATTCTATCTATTTATTCAAAGTAATTAGCAATTATCGCTATTAACTTAGCATGAGGAAAATACGAGTACTAAGCAAATTTAACGTGATATAGCAATTCTATTTGATTTGACTTGTAAAAATATACGTGTAAGCAGGGAATCTAGACAGCCGCGATCGCACAAACTTGTAATCCCACAGGTGTACGGATAATTACCGATTCCACCCCAAATACTTGGGCGATGGTATCGGGAGTAAGAACAGCTTCCGGTGTACCAACATCCCACAGATGACCTTGTTTTAATAAAGCAATTCGGGAACTATAACGTGCAGCTAAATTCAATTCATGTAACACAGTGACAATAGTTAAATTCTGTTGCTGATTCAGGTCTTTGAGTAATTCTAAGAGTTGTAATTGATAGTTAATATCTAAATAAGTGGTGGGTTCATCTAACAATAAAACTTGCGGTTCTTGCGCCAATGCTAAAGCTAAAAAAGCGCGTTGTCTCTCACCGCCTGAGAGTTGTTCAACGAGGCGATCGCTTAATTTTTCTAGTTGGGTTTTGGCGATCGCTGCTTCTACTTGTTGCCTATCTTTGGCTGTTAATTCCCATTGCCACCAAGGTTGGTGTGGTGTACGTCCTAAACTGACTAATTGTCGCACCGTTAAACCCACAGGAACAGTTTGTTGTTGAGGTAACAATGCTAATTTTTGGGCAACTAAATTCGGTGGTTGCGAGTGAATTGCTTGACCATCGAGTAGCACTGTTCCCTGTTGTGGCGAGAGAATGCGACTGAGCAATTTGAGTAATGTAGACTTACCAGAACCATTCGCACCAACTAAACTTAACCATTCCCCTGTTTGCAAGGAGAGGTTAATATTTTGGATAATTGGCGTGGTGTTGTAACCGCCTGTCAGGTTTTGTAATTCTAGTGGCATTTTTTGTCAATGGTCAATGGTCATTTGTCATTGGTCATTGGTCAAGAAGGCAACACAGTCAACAGTCAACAGTCAACAGTCAACAGTCTCCTCATCCCCCACTTCCAGCAGAACGGCGATAAAGTAACCAGATAAATAACGGTGAACCAAGCAAGGCGGTGACGGAACCTACTGGTAATTCTATGGCTCCGAGTCGAGAGAGTAAATCGGCAAAGATGAGTAACCATGCACCTGCTAGTGCTGAAAGTGGTAAAACGAAGCGATGATCTGTACCAACAATCAGGCGGACACCGTGGGGAACGACAAGACCGACAAAGCCAATTAAGCCGCTGATGCTGACTGCACCTGCGGCGAGTAAAGTGGCGACACCACCAATTAATAGACGCGATCGCGTTAATGATACCCCCAAACCTAAAGCTAAATCATCTCCCAAAGCCAACACGTTAAGCGATCGCGCCAGCAAACATCCCGCCAGCAATGCCAAGATAATGTAGGGGCCAGCAGTGGTGATTTCTTTCCAACCCCTTCCATTCAAACTACCCACCAGCCAGTTAAGTGCAATTTGAATTTGACCGTCTTCGGCTAATAACAGTAATGTACTTTGCACTGCACCAAATAAAGAACTGATTGCGACTCCGCCTAAAATCAACCTCTCAACTGCAATTCCTGAACCCGCACGACCGAGAAAAATCACTATCACCGAAGTTAAAATTGCTCCTAGCCAAGCCGCCAAGGGAATAGCCGCCGGGAAGATTTGCAACACTACCATAACTATGACAATTAGCCCTGCACCTGCGGAAATACCTAAAATAAACGGATCGGCTAGACTATTGCGTAACATTCCTTGCAGCAGTGCGCCGGACATTCCCAAAGCTGCACCCACAATCAAAGCGGCGACAATGCGCGGGAGTCGCAAATCCCAGAGAATTGTCTGCTTAATCGGATCGCCTTGGTGAATAATTGCTTGCCATAATTCCCTCCCACTCAAAGGTACTGCACCTTGAGACAGGGAAAGCCCTAGCGTCATTACCAGTGCTGTAACTAATAGTAAAACCGCCCAGAGTAGACGGTGTTTGCTAAACATTGTCTGTAAGAATTTAATCATCTCAACAATTAAGCATCAGTCTAGCGTCCATTAGTGTGATAACTTTTGTAATGCAGACATCACCAGGCATTCACGCTTGAGTTTTGGTACAACCAAGCATGAAAATCTTAACCCAATGACAACCGACAACCGACAAATCAAATTATTGGTGAATTGCACCATCAGGCATAATGGCTCCAGCTAAGTTAGCGCCGATCAGTTTCACCAAAAGGCGATCGCCAGAGCGAATCCGCGCACCTGTCAAATCGGCTCCCCGTAAGTCAGCACCACTGAGATCTGCGCCAATTAAATTAGCAGAGCGCAAATTTGCTTCTCGCATATCGGCTAAAAGTAGATTGGCTCTAAATAAATTTGCTTCTGATAAATTTGCACCTCTCAAATTAACTTTGTGCATAAAAGTATCGCTGAGATTCGCACCACTCAAATTCGCAAAACTCAAGTTTCTTCCCGATAAATCTTTGTTACTCAAATTTGCCCGACTAAAGTCTTGACCACTCAAATCATGATTTTTCTGTGTTGATTGATGGTTTGTTGGTGGTGGCTGTTTCGGTTGCGGAGGTGATGGTGGTGAGTAAGGCGTTGAGTAAGGCGGTGTGTAAGGCTGTGAGTAAGTTGCTCCTTGATGCTTAACTTTGAGAGAACGCAATTTATCACGCGCTTCATTAATTGCTTTAATTTTTTCTTGTGCCTTTTGTTGTAAACGGTGATTGTCTTGGGGTATGCGATCGGGATGCCATACAAAAACCAAATCTTTATAAGCCTGGTTCACTTCATCAAGTGTGGCACCAGGCTCTAATTCCAAGATTCTATAATACCGTTCCAACTCGCTCATAAGATGTTTTGGTGGACAATCAAGTTAATTATGAGTAATGCATCCCTCTTTCGGCTTAATTCTTTATTAAATTTCTATTTACTGGTACTATTTAATATCATATATAATTTGATATTTTTTAGTTTCAGCGAAAAGAGTTTTAGCCACTTGACTAGCTCAATATATTATTTGAGCAGCAGTAGCTTTCAGCTAAAAAAAAATCTATATTAACATGCTAACTGATGCAGTACGGCAATTTTATCAGGAGTGCAGTCCAACAGCAGAAAACGTTTACAAGTTATTATACAAGCCAGTAGTGACGAACTAAGTCCATCAATAACCTTTTTGTTGGCACACCACTTTTAGCATCTAGCATAATTCAGCTTTTGCGGAATTATCCAATGTCTACTGCCAAATCATTTGACTTCGCCACTTTAGCCGATAAATCACGCTCAGCGACAATTATAGATAAAACTCACGCAATCCACGCCATAAATAAAGGTTAGGGTTGTCAACTGTCCATAGTCAATAGTCCATTGTCCAGAATTGAGAAATTCTTGACCCAGCTTCAACTAGGAATCCATAACACGCAGCTTTAACCCTACCTAGTAGTCTGCCAACCCAAAATTGTTAGGTGAGGGCTGGGGAAAGGGGAAAGGGAAAAGGGTAAGGGATTTAAAACCTTTCCCCCTTACCCCTTACCCTTTTCCCCGCCAAGTTTCCTTGGCGAACTACTAGGTATATTTCCATTCATCAGATAGGAATCTGATCTTATATCGGTCATGAACAGGTAGGGAGATTGAAACCTAACTACAAAGGAGGCTTTCTCAGTGCAGACTAGACACAGATGAAAAATAAATACAAGTAGCTATGTAGGCAAAAATCGTGGCTTCATGTCCACAATCGCCTTCAAGCTAAGTTTTACTGCTAATAGTAAAATTATTACAAAATGTAAATACGTAGTATGCTACATCTTGGTCTTTAAAAATTAAGTCCAAAGTCATGAGGAAAAACTTCATAGGATTACTACTTGGTGGAGTGGTTGTCAGCCTAGGACTGTCGCCATTATTAGTGCAAGCACAACAGCCGATTTCCGATGCTCAAGTTGGGGCGATGGTAGAGGCGCTGCGATTGGCTGCACCCCAAACAGGCTCTCAAAACGATGGACTTTACAGTCAATGGCAAGTCAAACCAGAAACCCTCAAAGGGTGGTCAAAATATTGTCTGAAAAAAGAGCTAACACCGACACAGTTTGAAAACAGCCCCACGACAGCACGGGAAGTTGTCTCTTGCATCACACGCCGGGAGTTAAACCAGCAATTTCGCGCTAGCAACAATAACGAAACGGCGGCGGTGAATGGCGTAGCTTGTTGGTGGATGACTGGTAATTATACAGGCTGTAACAGCGGCTTCACTGCTACCTATGTCCAAAAAGTTGTCAAACTTTACCAGCAGGAACGTGCAAAACCAACCGAGAGTCCATCAAAAGTTCTAACTAAATAGTTAAAACTATAGGGGCATAGCATTGCTCATTGGTGTCAACTTAAGTCAAAACGCTTATTCCACAGGCATTTTACCCCACCCCTCAATCCCTGCCCCTAATCCCCAGAGGGGGCCCCGAGTTCCCCGCAAGCGGGGAGGGGACGTTTTGCGTCAGCAAAACTGGGGTGGGGTAGCGCGGATATTGGTGGTACGTGATTTTGTATCAAATCACATCTTGGCAAGGGTTTCGCGTTAAGTTGACACGTATGAGCATTGCTGTGCCCTGATTTTCATAAGTTTTGGAAAAAACATTGAGAAAATTAACGCGGATCGATCGCAGGTTTGGTTTCAACCAAACGAACTTGATTCTGCTTGACTACTACTGTGATCAGAGGTAAAGAACGCTTAGCCGGGCCGTGAACAACTCTACCCAAAGAATCGTATTGAGACCCGTGACAAGGACAAATAAAGTGATTTTTCTCGAGATGCCACTCAACTGTACATCCTAAATGAGTACAAATCGGATTGATGGCATACTCGGCAATTTGCGGGCCGTCTTTAATAATGAGATAATCGACGCTATCATTTGGCAATCCCTTAACAGCAATGGGAATTCCCGGGGTGGCGATCGCTAATAGTGTATCAGCCTGAATTATCTTGCCGTCGGTATCTTGCGCTTTAACTCCAGGAAGATAATTTTGACAACGCGAATTTTGCGGGTATAAGGAACAAAGTGTTTCTAAATCTACCTCACGACTCTGGCTAGGTTTGGGAAATAGATATGCGATCGCTACTGTGGTTAAACTACTACCGACGGCATAGATTAAAAAATCCCGTCGCGTTCTTTTTCCCGCTGGAATTTTTTTATTACCAAGGGAAAATTCTTTCATGATTTTTGAAACGAAGATTTCAAATAGGTTTACATATATTCTGTTCAATCGCACAGAGAGAAAACCACTTGTATCATGAAATCGACATAAATATTCATGCTGAAACTTCGTCTGTTTCAGATCCCCGACAACTTTTACGAAGTCGGGGAGCTAACTTATCAATCATATTTATAAATAAATTGTAATAATTCTTATTTTATGTGCGATCGCTAATTAAACAAAATAGCGATCGCAGACCCAATCTCACTTGATGAAGAATTATTTCCTAGCAATTACCCATATGGCGTGAATAATTCCCGGAAGATAGCCGAAAAAGGTCAAGATGATATTAATCCAAAAATCTTTACCAATACCTACTTGCAAAAATACCCCTAAAGGTGGCAGAAAAATGGCAGCCAGAATCCGAATTAAATCCATGTAAACCTCCTGCAAATTTTATACTGAGCAGACTTGTATTTAACCGAGTCGCAACTGCCCAGTTATCTTTTAACATCTCAAAGATAACATTAGCCGATTGGCTCAGTAGCTGTGGTAGTTCCAGACAATATCCTGACTAACCACCACTGATTTTGGCTTTATAACCAAGCTTAGTTAAAATTTCGACAATTTTCTGTTTATGATCGCCTTGAATTTCAATTTCATTTTCTTTAAGTGTGCCACCAGTACCGCATTGAGTTTTTAATTGTTTGACCAAATCAGCTAAGGTTTCCGGTTTGGACTGAAAACCACTAATGACTGTAACAGTTTTACCTTTACGCCCTTTGCGGGTAGCTTGCACTTTGAGATTTTGCTGTTGCGGTGGGAGTTCGACAGTGGGTCGTTCTAAAGCAGGCGAGTTATCGTGACCATTACCAAATTCGCGATAGACAAAGCGTTTGTCAGAAGAATTGTCAGAAGGCATAAATTTTAATCAAAAGTCAAAGTTAGAACTATAAAATTACTTTACCCAGAAAAAGATGGGATTTTAGGATCAATGCTTTGTATAGCCAGCTAAACATACAGCGACATTCAAAATATACAAAAATCCTCAGTGAGAAGCTTTTGAAATGTTGATTTTTGTAGAGCGATCGCACATTGTATCCTAAGCATCTCAGATTTTTCTATAATTGGAGTTCGTACCATCGTAGAGATCAGTCCGTGACTACCACACCCATATCTCCGAGTTACCCATCTACTGCTTCTGTTCCCGATACACAAGGACGCTTTGGACGCTTTGGCGGTAAGTACGTCCCGGAAACATTGATGCCTGCGCTTGCTCAACTAGAAGCAGCTTATCAGCAATATCGCCATGACCCTGATTTTCTCACAGAACTGCAACAACTGCTGCGAGACTATGTAGGACGTGCCACGCCTTTATATTTTGCGGAACGTCTCACTGCTCATTATGCTCGCCCAGATGGAACAGGCGCACAAATTTATTTAAAGCGAGAAGACTTAAACCACACTGGCGCGCACAAAATTAATAATGCCCTAGGTCAAGTGTTGTTGGCAAAGCGCATGGGCAAGCAACGGATTATTGCCGAAACTGGTGCAGGACAACATGGAGTGGCGACAGCAACGGTTTGCGCTCGTTTTGGGCTGGAATGCATCATTTATATGGGCGTTCACGATATGGAACGCCAAGCTTTAAATGTGTTCCGGATGAAATTAATGGGTGCCCAAGTCCGTCCGGTGGCTGCGGGAACAGGAACACTTAAGGATGCAACTTCTGAGGCGATTCGGGATTGGGTGACAAATGTGGAAACTACTCACTACATCCTCGGTTCGGTAGCAGGCCCCCATCCTTACCCCATGATGGTACGTGATTTCCATGCCGTGATTGGACAAGAAACTCGCGCCCAAGCCCAAGAAAAGTGGGGTGGTTTGCCGGATATTCTCATGGCTTGTGTGGGCGGTGGTTCCAATGCAATGGGGCTATTCTATGAGTTTATTAATGAACCTTCTGTAAGGTTAATTGGCGTTGAAGCGGCGGGAGAAGGTGTTGATACTAATAAACACGCTGCTACCTTGACAAAAGGACAAATTGGTGTGTTGCACGGAGCCATGAGCTATCTGCTGCAAGATCAGGATGGGCAAGTAATTGAAGCCCACTCAATTAGTGCCGGGTTAGATTATCCCGGAGTGGGGCCGGAACATAGCTATTTGAAAGATCAGGCGCGCGCTGAATATTACAGTGTGACAGATGCAGAGGCTTTAGCAGCGTTCCAAAAATTATCGCGGCTAGAAGGAATTATCCCAGCATTGGAAACATCCCATGCGATCGCCTACCTAGAAACTCTCTGTCCTCAACTATCTGGTAGTCCGCGAATTGTGATTAACTGCTCCGGACGTGGTGATAAGGATGTGCAAACTGTCGCTAAGTTCTTAAATCCTGCGTAGGGCATGGGGCATTGGGAAAAGATAGGGCAATACGGTTCGGTTAAGGGGGAAAGGGAAAAGGGCCCATTCAAACCTTTCCCCCTTAACCTTTTCCCAAACCAAAAGGGAGATGAAAATTGCTTATCCGAACCGTATTGAGAGATGGGGAAGAAAACTCCCCACACTCCCTGATATCCCTTGCCTTCCCTCATAGACAGGGTTGCAACGTAGCCTTAGAAAGCTGCCGCTTTCTGTGGCTGTTGTCTGTGCTAATATGTTGCATTTTTAAATGTTGAGTAATAACCGAAGACTACTTAATTAAAATTATTAAAAAAACATAAAGAAAACTTCACCCACAGATCGGAGTTTTTGTCAGTAGGGGCGGGTTTATTTGGATCTTTGTTAATGAATTAGGATATCTGTGAACCCGCCCGTACAGTAGTCAGTGGCAAAGATGTTTTCAAACCGCCCATCAAGGGACGGGGTATTAAACTTTTATCAAAACAACACTTCGTGAGCTTCAGTGCATCGCTGACAACTAACAACGGACAAATGACACGCGCAGCGCAATAAAGTTAATCTTTTTTGTATCAAAGTCTCTACAACACTGACTGCCTAGCAAATAATGCGAGCTAACACAACTTGGGATAATATCACAGGCATATACATTTATTTATTTAATTAAAAATGTAGTGACAGTGACATTTGTCTAGGGGAGACTACATTATCTTTTTTAAAGATTCAAATAATTTTCATATAGTAGAGGAAGCTAAAACATCTGAAGCATGATTAGCGCTGTTTAATTGTTTAATTTTGGAGGTGATTTGATATATTTAATTTAAAGTAATTGCAAACTTTTTAAAGTTCATAAATCCTTTATATTATCCTAGTATTTCTGCTAGGAATAATAAGTTAGAGTAGAAGTCTTATCACTCTAGGCATTCAGTAATTTCCATGTTTCGACAAACTGCTTTTGGCATAGCTTTAAGTACGCTTGTCCTTGCTAGTGGATTAACAACTGCTCCTATTGCAGGTCACAGTTCCACAAACAAACCTACTGATAATAAACCTTTATCGATTTCTTTAAATCAAGGTGCAGCATCAACTACTGCTTTTAACACTACCGCTTTAGAAAAATCAGTATTTGATAAAATTAATCGATATCGTGTTTCTCAAGGTTTGGCAAAGTTGAGCCTCAATGCAAGTATCACTCGGCAAGCAAGAATTCATAGTCAAAATATGGCTAGTGGTAAAGTTCCATTTAGCCATCAGGGATTTAAAGAGCGAGTAACAGTTCTCCCCATTATCTACAAAAGTGCCGGAGAAAATGTCGCTTTTAACCAAGGATATAGCGATCCCGCATCACAAGCTATGATTGGTTGGCTGAACAGTCCGGGTCATCTGAAAAACATCCAAGGTAAGTATAATCTCACAGGAATTGGTGTGGCGACCAATTCCCAAGGTGAAGTCTATCTCACGCAAATTTTCTTGCGAACAAACTAAATTGATAGCGATGATTATTTGGATGAAATAGGCGGTAAAGTCGCAAAAACCTGGGGCTTTCAGCAAAAATCTGGATTCTGTCCCTTAAAAATGGCTAGAATTTCTGATTTATTTGCACAATAATAATGTAGTGTCTAATAGAACCTGCTTCTGTGGGACACTGCATTTATTCTTGAGTGATTCATGACATTACAAGATTTTCAGGTAAGCGATCGCGACCTTAGTGACGCTGCACTGTCCCAGTATTTAAAATCAGAGGCGATCGCTGTTGATACAGAAACAATGGGATTGTTACCACAGCGCGATCGGCTTTGTCTCGTCCAACTGTGCAACGGTGAGGGTCAAGTAACAGCAATTCGGATCGCTAAAGGGCAAACCACAGCACCAAACTTAAAAAAACTTTTGGAAGCAGTTAATGTCCTCAAAGTCTTTCACTTTGCACGCTTTGACATTGCTACCTTGCGTTACAACCTAGGAATTACCGTACAGCCTGTTTTTTGTACCAAGATAGCTAGTAAGTTAGCTCGCACCTATACCAATCGTCACGGATTGAAGGATGTCGTGCAAGAGTTGGAAAAAGTAGAGCTGGATAAAAGCGCTCAAAGTTCTGATTGGGGTAATGCTGATAATTTATCTGTGGAACAACTCAGTTATGCCGCTAACGATGTTCGCTATTTACTCAGCGTACAACAAAAACTTATTGCCATGCTAAAAAGAGAAGAACGTTGGCAGATTGCTCAAGAATGTTTTCAAGCTCTGCCAACGATTGTATCCTTAGATTTATTGCAATTTAAGGATATATTTGAACACTAATTATTCTCGCTAAAACAGAGTCATTAGTCATTGTAATAACTAATAACTAATGACTAATGACTAATGACTAATGACTCATATTTAGCTACACTTCTTTTTTCTGAGTGTCTACGTGTTCTTGCATCCGAGATACAACATTATAGTCACCAGCGCTGGGAGGAGTTAGTGCTTCAATACTGCCTTCTGTTGGGCCACCAATTGCTTTCCAAGCTGCTAAACCACCTTTGAGGAGAGATACATGTTCAAACCCCGCAGAACGAAGTGATTGTACAGCTTTAGCACTTTCCTCTTCGGTAGCACCGTAAATATAAATATCACGGCTTTTATCTAAAGATGATGTTGCTCGGTTTACCAATTCGTCACTGGGCATTGGCATTGCGCCCATAATGTGACCTTCATTATAGGTGTTGCGATCGCGCACATCTAATATTGTCAGCGCTGGTTCACCCCATTCTAAACGAGCTTTCAGTACATGAGCATCAGATTGTGGTTCTATGGGTGGCTGTTGAGGAATGATATTATCTACTAAATTGTGAGCCATAACTATCTCTTGCTGATTACATTAACAGCAATTTATCTAAAAATATACTTTCATTTGCTCTTTCTCTGGTATGAAGATTATCAGCTTCTGTCTTCAGATAGACTGATTTGCGATCGTTATTCGCGAATCTTGCGGCTTTAAAAATATTATCAACTCAATTCGGTATCCCCAATAAATACAGAGAATAGCACCACGAGCGAAGCTTAGCGGTCTGGCTTCCAAGCAAAGACACTATAACAAGTAAAAAGTAAAAACACAGAATAAAGTAATATTTCTGTTTACTTTGCTACGCATGTTATAACAATTCACAAATATATTTTTCCCCTGGGACAGCAGAACTACCTTTGTTTGATCAGTTCTTGGATCTGGTTTGATTCCCTCTGCCGTTGGCGGCGAACTGCATCGTTACTTGCTAGGAACGACAGTCAAACGAAAACTCACAAACCTTGATGCACAAAGGGATGAGGATGTTTAAATATCCAAATAGCAGGTGCATACATTGGTTAAGGGAAAGTAAAGTATATTAGTATTTTTAATACATAGGCTTAGTTGATAATTTAGCTTCTCAAGTTTCACCAGATAGACAAATCTGGTGAGAAAACTAATACTTGTTATTCAGAGAAATTTCCAGTGATGACTAATCATCAATTACCAAGCAATACCAGAACTGTGTTGCCTGGAATTATCAAAGGCAAAATTTATTTTGTTGTATAATCGTGATACAAATATAAAACTACCAAATCGTCAGAAAAATCATAGTTGGGAAACAAATATAAGAGCTAAAGCTTCCAGAAACTTCACGACTCAAGTAAGTGTAGCTGAGTTATACAGAGGCTATGTCTGGCGAGCAGTAGCGATTTGAGAATAATCATCGAGTTTTATCTATCAGCAGCCGAGGTAAAGTTGGAAAACTTCTCCCAGAAGAAAAAATGTGAAAGCATAGATAGAAGCTGTCAAGATAGCTTCGTGCAGATTAGCGATCGCATAGCGAATCGCCATATAAATAAAGGGCTAGAAACTTATGGTGATGGTTACTGCTACTAATCCCAAGATTCTTGTTGTCGATGACGACTATGGCGTTCGGAATCTTATATATCGCTTTTTAAGCCGAAAATATCATATAGAGTCGGCGGCAGATGGCAAGACGGCGCTGACTTTATTTGAGCAATTAAACCCAGATTTAGTGATTTTGGATTGGAATTTGCCAGATACGACTGGCTATAACCTCTGTCAAGAAATGCAGCGGCGCACTAATGTGTTAGTCATGATACTGACTAGCCGCACTGACGAAGCCGACAAAATTAAGATCCTGTCCGCTGGTGCTGATGACTTTATGACTAAACCCTTTAGTTTAGCGGAAGTAGAAGTTCGTGTCCAAGCCTTGTTGCGGCGCGTCCGCATCATCAACCCCTCATCACCACAACGCCTCGTTTTCCACAAGCTAGCAATTAACCCAGATGGCCGAGAGGTGACACTTAACGACAAACCTTTATCATTAACTGCTTTAGAATTTAATATTTTACATTTTTTAGCCAGCCATCCTGGTCAAGCCTGGAGTCGCTCCCAGCTGATTCAGAAAATTTGGGGTTGTGAGTATGTTGGCGATGGACGAGTAGTTGATGTGCATATTGGTCAACTACGCAAAAAGATGGAAGTAGATACCAATGTGCCAGAGTATATTAAAACTGTTCGCGGTTACGGTTACAAGTTTGAGCCACCGGAGACTGAGGAATAGGGGCAGGGGGGCAGGGGGGCTGGAGGACAAGGAGGACAAGGAGACACGGGGACGCACAGAAATAACTAATGACTAATGACTATTGACTATTGAGTATCTTTAATTACAGTTAAGTATGATTTCCTTCACAAAAAGACATATTTAGGTAAAATTAGGTAAAGCAATTTTTGCACCTAATAACCTAAGGCATCAGCAAACCCATGCAGCTGAAAATCAGTGCATCTCATCTTCCCATAGCTCCCCTACTACTAATCGCCCCGTTTTTCTTGTGGGGTACAGCAATGGTAGCAATGAAAGGAGTGATACCCCACACTACGCCACTATTTATGGCAGGAGTGCGTTTGCTACCAGCAGGGGTGTTAATTTTGATAGCAGCCGCATTAATGGGTAGACCCCAACCTAAGGGATGGGATGCATGGCTATGGATTGGCTTATTTGCCTTAGTAGATGGAACACTTTTTCAAGGCTTTTTGGCAGAAGGATTAGTGAGAACTAGCGCCGGGTTGGGATCTGTGATGATTGATTCTCAACCCTTGGCTGTAGCTTTGATGTCGTTGTGGCTATTTCAAGAACGGATTGGTTTTTGGGGATGGCTAGGACTAGGATTAGGGGTTTCTGGTATCAGTTTAATTGGATTGCCCGATGAGTGGATTTTTCATGTTCTCGGTTCTGGTGTAGATATTAGCATCGGCAACTGGGAACAGTTATTTGCTAGCGGTGAGTGGTTAATGCTGTTAGCAGCGCTGTCAATGGCTGTAGGAACAGTCTTGATTAGGTTTGTTTGTCGATACGCCGATCCGGTCGTAGCTACAGGATGGCATATGATTATCGGTGGATTGCCATTATGGGGAATGTCATCAGCTTTAGAATCCCAGCAATGGCAGAATCTTGTCCCATCTGATTGGCTGGCGTTGGGTTATGCCACAATATTTGGCAGTGCGATCGCCTACGGTTTATTTTTCTATTTTGCTTCTAGCGGTAATCTCACTAGTCTCAGTTCTCTCACCTTTCTCACACCAGTTTTTGCCCTACTATTTGGCAATATCTTCCTTTCAGAAGTTCTCAGTCCCTTGCAATGGATGGGAGTTTGTCTAACTTTAGTTAGTATCTATCTCATCAATCAGCGCGATAACTTGTCAGCAAACAAAACAGTTAATGTGAGTGACACAACTACACATCAGCAACCTATTTTAGAAGCATCTACTGCCAAGAAAGTAAATCCTATCACCCTAGCTGTGAGAGAATCAGAGCCAGAAATTTTACCTTAACCATAGTGCAAATTGAGAAAAATTCAGTCTGGTTAATTTACGGGATATAGTTTGTTGATAAATTTAATGATGATCTGAGAAGGTATGTTGATTGTATACAGTGAGTTTTTATTATGATCAAATATATCTCTGATCTAAAAAATAAATTAAGTCAAATCCTTCATGCGTCGAGACTCTATTTTTTACAAACTGTTTCAACAATCTCCTACTTTACTATTTGAATTCTTGACAAATCGTCCGATAAATGCAAATGCCTATCGATTCGATTCGGTAGCTGTCAAGGAACCCAAATTTGAAATTGATGGAGTGTTTCTACCACCAGAGAATGAAGGTGCTGGAGTTGTCTATTTCTGCGAAGTCCAATTTCAAAAAGATGAACAGCTTTACGAAAGAGTATTTGCAGAATCTTCACTGTATTTCTACCGTAACCGTGCTAGATTTAGCGATTGGCAGATAGTCATAATTTATCCTTCGCGTAGTATAGAACAAAGTGATATTCATCCTCATCGAACGCTACTCAATGGAAACCAAGTGCATAGGGTGTATTTAGATGAATTAGGAGATATTCGCTCCTTACCTTTATGGGTAGCGCTGATGGTACTGACTACGGTAGAAGAAGAACAAGCACCAGAAGCAGCAAAGTATTTGTTAACCAGAATCCCCACAAGAGTTAATCGCGCTCTTTGAAGTTGCGCATAAACCAGACTTTGATTTCCAGCAGGTCACGGGCGATCGCGTCGAGCTTGTCCTCAATCTCGTCAAACCCGTGAGCGATGCCATCAGAAATGTTCTGCTGGTTGTTCCGCAAGTGGTTGAAGTCCCTCTCTGCTGCCAGCTTGCGCTTCTCTGAGTTCCCGTAGGTGAAGAAAAGCCAGGTGATATTTCCCCCTAGGGCCAGGAGAAAAGCAGCCAATGCTATTGAGGTTTGAATATTCATAAAGATAAAGCATCAACCTTGGCTTCCAGCCTAGGAATGTCTACATTTTTAATTTGGTTAACTAATTCTTCTGTTGAATCAGTGTCAATTCCCGTATATCGCCAAATTGCAATACCAGCATTTTCAAACCAATCAGGTAATTTAATAGAAATACTGTAATCGGTGGATATTTGCGGGAAAATAATCAAATTTATTTTGTCTAAAAACAGAGAATATCGTCTGTTAAAACTAGCATCTGCGGAAGTGAAAGCAGCGATTCCTGTTGTTACATTCTGCTTAAGAAATCCCGCAAATCTCCAAGTTCTTCCTTCTGGAACAACTGTTGCAATCCGAACCGCTACAACAAAAACATCTAATGCAGCTGCAATAGATATCTCAGGTATAGGGACGGCTTTATAACCGCCCCCTTGTTTGGGAAGAAATACCGCCGAAATATTTTCATTGTGTATCAGTTCCCAATTTGCAGAATTGCCTAATTGCAATTGCCTCATAGCCAAAGTCGCTCAGTAATGAATCCTTGAGCTAATTGTTCAACCGGATGCACAAATGCAAATGGATCTAAGCCAAAGTGATCGAGCGTATCAAAGTAAGTCCCTGTGTCTAAGGAGCCAGACAGCCAATCGGTAGAAGCTTGATTAATGGCGATCATCCCGTGAAAATCTCGCAAGTCACCAACCGATACCATTAATAAATCGCGGTAATCCTCAGGTAAGCACAGGATACCCATAATTAGAGTACCTCTGGCGTAAACGAAACGCGGTTACCTTCACTTGCTAAAAAGGTTTTAATTGGCTGTTGATCAGAAATAGCTGCAACAGCCTCAGCGTAAGTTTCAGTCCCGTCTGCTTCTGCACCAAAAGGAGAAGAAACGCTTTTTGTAGCATAGCGCTTGTATGCTGTGTCAGTAATCCGTGATTTGGCTTGCTCTCCTGTTATTTCTGATCCACGGTCTGTCAAAGAAAGTTTAGCCGCTTTATAACCATTTAATCCGTCGAGAAGCACGCTACCAGTAGGAGCAGTAAAACCATTATCACGAGTTCTACTACTGGTTGATACTGCGGTGCGAACTATGCCGATTAAAGTTGTATCTGTCGATTGAGTGCCTGATAGCAGTTTAACTGGGAGAAAAATTCTTCCTACCAAACCAAATGATTCCACGTAACCTTTAACGCGGTTAGGCTTGACTCTTGTCGCATTACTGCGTTGTGCTTTATACAAAGTCTGCTTTGCAGTTCTAGATAAGTCTTCCCATGCACGTAACTTGGTAAGAGCTGCATTGAGTTCTACACCGCGACGAATGTCTGAATATTTTCCCATCTGGTTTTAATTTATTTGATTTAGTAAAATCTTCAAACCCAAGCTAACACTGCATTTTAGGAAGAATTGAACCAGTGAGAAGTTAACTTCTCGAAAAAGGATTGTAGCGTTACGCCGAAGTGACATTTTGGATAACGCTTCTCAGTCGTCCATTGACAGACACTAAATTTACAGGTTTTACCTGTCCGGGGATAATTAACTGTGCATGGGTAAATTTCACATCAGCAGTAGGGCGTTGTCTAAATTTTTTGACTGTTCTGCCATATACGCGATGTGTTCCTGGGTTAACGGGGAACTCTTTGGTATTTTCTATGAATTGAAAATTATTATCACTGTAAGTTTTATCTAAGATTCTTAAAACTGATTGCACTGTAGACTGACCTTCAGTTTTAGAAACGCATAACAGACGTAAATCAAAACCATTATCTAAATCTAAATATGTGCATTTGTATTTACCTTTCTTCCAAACTAATGGAGGTGTAGCAAATTCATTTTTAATTTCAAGTGCGTATTCCTCAGCGTCGGTTCGTGATATCGTATCAGCCGTTTTATTCATGATTCTAAATCCAATTTCACCTCGTACTTGTTCAGTTCCATCGCCGTGTTTTTCAAAGTCGTATGGTTCTTTAAAGTACAGTTTTATTTGTGGTCTAAACTTTGAATCTCTTTGGTATTCCTGTACAGGAATGCCATAAATAGGAGTTTGAATGCTTTGGGCATGACCCACTGTGATTTCAAACAACCACAAACGAAGTTGAGTCATAGATACAGTATCAGCATCATCTATTAAACAAGCTTGTTTTAAAGCCCGCTTAGGAGTTGAAATATCATCGTCTGGCTGATTTTTAAAATATGACTTTACCAACTTATTGTGATAAAGCCGAAGCATATCTTGTAAGTGTTCCCAATGGTTAAAATCTGGAGGTAATGTCATTAGTCGTCAGCCTCCAAATGAATATCAAATAATTCCAATCCTTGAGATGCAATTCTGGCTGTTGCTTTATCTTCAGCCAATTTTTGGGGCTGCTCTACAGTTGGGGCTTTATTTTCTGGTTTGTCATCTTCCTTGAGTGCCTTTAGAAATTCTGTATTAGCTGTTTGTAGTTCAGTTACTGCATTAATCGTATCTAGGGGGACTTGGGTAACTTGCTGAATAGTAGAAGCCCCATTTTGTAATCCTTCTAAAAAGGTAGTAATTCGATTCATCTTGGGCTGTGGATTCATCCATTGATAGGCTGATTCCAACACCTCACCACTAGCTCTTAAAGCATTGCCGATTTTCCCAGTTTGACCAGCAACTAACTCTAATCCATTGAGGACGGTAGAAGTTAAATTTTGGAATGTATTAAGAATGTTAGTTGTTGCCTGGTAAATTCTATTAGCCTTAGCCCAACCCTCGGTTAGCGTGGTGTAATTATTTTCACCAATCGTTCCCTTAATAGCATTTTCAATAGTGCTACCAATAACTGCACCTACGTTAATGGGATTATTATCTTTGTCCTTGGGCAATATTAAACTCAAAACATTGTTAATTGCACCCATCAAGGTTTGCACAATGTCGTTACTGAGCATAGCGGCATTGTGAACCGTTGCCGCGAAGGTCAGAATATTTAAAATTCGGTCGAGGTGTGCCCATTCATAAAATTTACCCAAACTACCAGATATACCACCGACAACCTCAGCCCCTAATTTAGTGTTGATAGTATTAAGAAGTCCAAGTTGTGCTGCATTAGCTCCAGTATTAGCAACATCAAGCCCATTGATTTTATCGTTGAAATTTTGGTTAATACTATTTGTTGCATCATCAATCTTTTTACCACTACAGCCACCATTCATGCTCCTACACATTGCCGTTCCTGTGGCATTTTCGATTTGGGGAAGTGTAGGAATGCTGGGTTTGATTGCATTAGCCGTTAGGGCAGGAATAAATGGTAATTTACTAAGTATCTCATCTGTTTTTTTAAGTCCTTCTTGATTCACCTTGTCCGCTTCTCCCAACTTTCGCTTAATCTCTTCAAACTCTTGCCTTGTAACCTGTTTGGTATTGATTCCTCCAGTCTGTTGAATCTGCTCCTTGATTTGACCGATTTCTCTGTCAGTATTTCCTTGTCTCTGTTTAAGTCTGTCAATTTCAACTGGTGTAGCGTTAATGATTTCAGGACTAGTTACTACACCATCTTTGATTGTGCTAATCTGCTGCTTGAGTTGTCCTATTTGTTGACCTATTTCAGCTTTAAAGCTGCCGATAGGAATAGCGATTGCGTTTTGAATCTCAGGACTAGTTACTACACCATTTTTAATTTGACTAATCCTGTTTAATGCGTTGTCAGCCTTGTTATCAGCATTGTTTGCAGTGTTATCAATATTCCCAATCTGTCCTTGTAGAATAGATAATCCTTGAGCAGTATTGGCGGCTGTTGTTAAGGCAATTCCTCCTAATTGCAAAGCTGCTTGTGCTGCTTGCTTGGCTTGCTGAATTTCTGAATCCTGGCTCTTGTCACTTTGTTCTAAAGTGTTAACCTTGGCTCGTAATTTTAAAATATCAACTTGCGCTACTTGTGCTTTAACATCAGCAACGGTTGCAATATCTTCTGCTTCTCTGGCTTTATTGAAAGCACTCTGCGCAGTGTTTTTTACTCCTGATATTTCACCAAGAGCATTAGAAATTTTATTATCAAGAATTGGCAGCCTAGAATTAATATCGTTGATTTGTCCTGCTTGATAATCAACGTCAATTCTTAGCTGATAACTTTGATTAGTTAAACTGTTAATTTCTCCAGTGTGTTGAATCGTAACCTCATTGACAAGCTCAAGCAAAGGCTCAACATTGTCAAGTCTGTCATTAGCTCTATTCGCTCGATTGATTCCAATATTTGCAATTTCCGCCGCCCTATCTGCAAAGTCTTTAGCTCTATTCGCAAGTCTGACTCCTTCATTTGCGGTTGTTTGAGCATTACGTGCTAATACCTTAGCTTCCTGAATTTCAACACTTTGTCTTAATATTGATTCAGTGTTGGCTTTTACACCTTCATTGGCTTTTTCAGCTTTGGCATCTGCTCTTTCAATTGCATATTTATTGAGTTGAATTAACCGATAAATCTTGCTGTCTGCATTTTCTAATACATCGATTCTATGAGAAAGAGCATCAAAATTGGTATTGCTAGCTAACAAAGCTAATATTCCAGTCACCAGCCCGGCAAGCTGCAATAATAGACTAACTACTGGCGCTAAAGGAGCCAGTTTTTTAAGTAGCTCTTGAAGTGGTCTTAAAAGTGCCTTAATTGCCTCAAATTTACTTGTAACCTCTTTTGCAATTATTAGCCCTAGTATTGGTACTAATACTAACTTTGCTTTATCAACAGATTTATCAATAATAGAATTTTCATCAACAGGTTTTAACTTGGCAACCTCAGCCCTAAGCGCGGCTAACTCTGCCTTTACCTCGTCACAACAATCAGCCATGATTTAACCTTTTTACCAATTCAGTAATTGCCCGAATATTCCCCTTGACTTCATTACAAGGTAAACAACAATATCCGGGATAGTGATCACATTCACATCTACAAGTCCCCGGTGGGCAATCACTGCAAGCTACTCTAAATTTACCTGGTCTGTCGCCAACTGCTGTAAATATATCTGTTGTGCTACCTGATTTTCTAATATGCAATCTTGCTTTGAGTCTCTCAGGTTTTGACGTCGAACAAACAATAGCCGGATTTACACCAAATTGGTTAATGTCAATATTGCCAAATTCAAACATTTCAGCATCACCACACCTCATTGCATAAAGAACATATCTATAAACACCGTTACCGCTTCCAGTGTCCACAATTTGATAATCTCTAACTGTTAAAGCTAGAGGTACACCGTTATTTGTTGAATACCATTCAATACGGTATCCAGTAGGACTATAATTTTCGGTGTCTAAAGAGAAATTTTCAATACTCACATCAATGGGTGATTCATTTGATTGATAAATTTCCTCTTTACCGTTACCAAACTGAAAATACACTTTTGGTTTATCACCAATATTGCAATAGGACATGATTAACTCCATGCAGCAGTAGGCGGGGTGAAATTTGCAGTTCTGTGAGTAGTGAGTGACACACTAAACTCATCAATGTAACCTTGCATTGGCGAGACGTTGTAAGCCCCATAGGTTGCTTGATTATAAGGACTTACGCCTAAAGCTAGAGTAGGATTCTTTATGCTTAAAGCATTGGTGTTACTTCCTTGCAATGCACCGTCAATAAAAAATCTATTTGTCCCATCTACCCGACTTAAACAAAGGTGATGCCATTGTTCAAGGCTCGGAATTGACACCGATTCAATGTAACTATCAGAATCAAAATCACCTACCAAACAATTCCATTTTTTAGCCCAAGTGGTAGCACCACCTGAACGATTATGAACAAAAGTAATACCCTTGTCAGCTACAGCTAATTCAGCAAAGTAACCATATTGATTATTGCTGTTGAAGACAACGTTCAACCATACCCAAAACTCAATGGTAATGTTACTGTCTGCTGGGATAATTAAGTTAGCTGTGGCTTTATCACTTCCTCCGGTAAAGTTGGCGGATTTAGTACCAAATTTTTTTTGTGTGTCTAACAGCGAAGCACTACCATAAGTGCTGATAACATTTCCTTTCTCATCTGTGAAGCTTGAGCCATCAAAATGAGCAAGAAATATAAAATTCCCTAGCGAACTACTACCACCACTACCGCCACTTGATAAACCAGCTAGAAAGTTAGCAACAGTAATTTTATAAGTCTCGTTTGTCTCAGGATTTTGGAGGATTAAATAGTCACCATTGCTAGTCGCTGTCTTTGTGATAACTACATCTTTGATTTGCGTCATGTCTCACCGTCCCAAATCTCAAAAGTACTGAAAACTAACTGGTAGTTTTTATAGTTAATGCCATTGCTTTGTGTATAGTTAATCCTCCAATAAAATAAATTGAATGCATTCACAAAATCACCTTGGTTGTAAGTGATTGGTAAGCCAAAAACATCTGTAATTGTGTTGCCATTTTCATCAGTGATTGAGCCTTCAAAATTCTCCAAAATCTTTAATAAAATACCTACCACCAATTCTTCAGCAGTGTTAATGGCAGTAGGTGTTAATCCTGGTAAATCTGATTTGTAAATTACTAATGAGTTTGAATTTTGCAATGAATTCTTACCAAAGCATTGAGCCAAGCTCAAATTGTTCATAATTAAAAATCGTCTGGATCAATTGTTGATGTGGTGTCCTCAATTTGCAAGTTAACAGTCTTTGAAAACTGTCGATACTGGGTATTATTCCTTGTCACAATTTGCTGATAACTATCCTCAATGGTTACTTGCTGTTCTGGGTTTGAATCTTGGCGTGTAGTAGTTGCGGTGGATTGCCACATTTTCAGCAATGCTACTAACAATTCTTCTCCGGTATTACTACCGCTTGCGGTCAAACCAGTGACGGCTAAATCGGTCTTACTGATGGTCACACTTGTGCTACTTTGGGCTGCATTCGCTCCGAAGAGATCTGTTAAGGATGGTTTAACCATAAAACTGATTTTTAGCTGATGTGAATAAATCAGTTTTATTCGCATCGTAAAAAATAGTAAATCTTCTTCTTTTATGTAAAACAAGAATAATCACTGAGGACGTAGAAGTATTACACGGTCTACGATTGAGCGAGTTATTACTAATAACTAATTTTTTAAATATTCCAGTTTTACCTATGCAACAGGTAAAACCGGAAGTGTGAATACGTCAATTATTGTCAATGAAAAATAACCGTGAGGGACAATCGGCTGTGATCACTGACACGGATTATTCTAAGATCCGCAAGCAGATTAGAAGCCGTAAGTACAAATTACTTTTAGATTTAGCTTGGTACACCGGTGAGCGCTGGGGGGCACTGGTGCAACTGCAAATTAATGATGTTTTTGATGATGAAGATAAACCTAGGGAGTTTATTAATTTCCGTGCCCGAACTCGTAAGCGAAGCCCGGACGGGAAGCGCAAAGCCCGACAAGTGCCTGTACATCCGGTACTCAAAGAGGCTTTGGCTAGTTACAAGCCTGAGAGTGATTCTATTTGGCTGTTTCCTGACCGCTCAGGTGATGGGCCAATTACTTTGCGCTGGGCTGATATGATTTTGCGATCAGCTGTGGATAAGGCGGGTTTGTCGGCTAAGGGCATCAGCACTCACACTACCCGCCGGACTTTTATCACCAAGCTGGCAAAGCGCGGAGTCGGTTTGGCGACTATCAAAAAAATTACAGGACACACAGATTTAAAGGTTTTATCGCGTTACATCGAAATTTCGGACGATGACGCTATGGAGGCGATCGCAACTCTATGAACGCCAAACTACTATTTCTCCAAATTGAGATTTTCTTCAGTCGGCTCCAGGCAGGAATTTACGATCATCCTTATGACTTGGCGAAAGCTTTGCAGAATTTGGCCGACATGGCCTGGGACGAAATCGACGAACTTTATCAGCCATCGCTTAGAATCGACCCGTAGAGTCAGGGTTGTATCTAGCTCATTGTTGTTTGCTTGCCGCGATCGCGTTTGATGATGCACCCCATCTCCCAAGAGAACGCGATCGCATTCCCTTAATGCAATAAACTGGCAATAATAATTTTGCTTTTAAGCACTTTGTCAGAAAATAATCACGAAAAATCAACGCTTTCACCCCTACGGGCGGGCCTCTAAAAATGGCGATCGCCTCAAACTACCTTATTGAGAATGCTTGACACTATGGGAGCAGGGGGACAAGGGGGATAAACATCGATGTCGGTTGGCAAACCTCAACTTGCTAGGTAATGCTCGGAGCTAGCTAGCTAATGTTCGGAGCTATTGATAAAATTGCCGTGTGACACGGCACTTGAGGCGATATGGCAAGGAATAAAACAACTTGGGACAGTGGCAGCAGTTGGCGACATGGGAAAACTAAAACCATTCGCGTACCCATCACGCTAGAAAATCCAGTGATGGCGTATGCTAGAAAGATTGATGAATTTCATAACATTTCTGTGGATATCTCTCAGCGAGCGGGGGATATTTTTTTAGTCTTGGAAGTAATCGAAAAGTACATTGAATACAAACGTACTCGTTACCACTCAAACCAGCACTCTAGGGAATTAGATATTAAAACCCGTGCCTGGGATGAGTTGCGGAAGCTTCAGAAGCTGCTGCAAGAGAACCCAGACTTACTGTTTGGTGAGGACTAGCTACAGTCTTCAATAAACTTACGCATTGCAGCAACCGTGCCTAGCTTACCGACAATGAACAGTTGAGTACCAAGTTCTATGGCCGCGTGAGTTCTAAGTTCGGAATGTTTCATCAAGTCATTAGACAAAGAGATAAGTGCTTGTGAGGGGCTGCCGTAATATTCAAGTACCTGCAGCGCTCTTTGTTTAGCCCATTGCAGATGCTGTTCTCGACTTGTTTCCATTGTTAGTTGCTCCATGATTTGATTAAAATTTGAATTTCGCCGGGTGTTTGACCATCCGCGATCGCACTTTCAACTTCCGATTTTCGATTTTTTGCGATCGCACTTTGGGAATTTCCCCCTGGTATATGAACGTGGTGCAGCTTGCGACCGGACATCCACAAATAGCGGTAGTAATAATGCTCTTTGCCGTGGCGGGTGACTGTATACTTTTCTACCCAATGACACTGTTCTGGAGCAGATTGCCTTGTAACTGATTTTGCTTGCTCCAGAACAGAAAAATCAAGGTTTGAGCTTTGTTCGGTATCTGGTGTAACTTGCTCCAGAACAGTATCAGAAAAATTCTCCTGAGACGATGGACACTCAGGAGAAGTACGGGAATTATCAAACCCGTTACTGGCAATTTGAGTATCAACTTTATCATCCCAAGCCGGATCGTAAATAGCCGGGGGTGGCGGTGGCGCGATCGCACTCAAGTCAAATAAATCTAACTGCCTCATGACTCACCACCGCGACGGCGAAACGGGACTATCTCATAGCGAACGGATTCTGACATTTCCTTCAATGCTTCTGACCAGGCAAGTGCCACTGCTACTGGCATCTGTTGGAAATCAGCTTCGGTGATAAAGCGACGGCGTATCCAGTTTTTAAAAATTTGGACTTGCTGACGGTCGAAGAGTAAATCTGACATAATTTTCCTTTGATAGGTAGATGTAGATGGGCCGCTGTTGCGGCTATTTTTTCTTTCTTGAGTTTTAGGAGTAATCTCTTGGGATGTTCTTTGGTAGGAAATTACTCAAGATGTCAAAAAAGTCTTGGACTTTATCGGGCCAGATATAATACCAACCTTCCCGTAAGCACTTAATCAACCAACCTTGAGGATTAGAGATAATTGGTTTACCATTGCCACGTTTCTCAAATCCACCCTTTTTAATAAAGTGCTTGAGTGCTAATTCAACATTCTCAATGGATGATTCAAATAATTCTTGAGTACCAGTCGTCTGAGGATTGTAATAAATTCCATAATCAGCACAAAGTTTTAGAATGTCGTAGCGCCTTTCTAATTCCTCATACTGCTGTGATGACCATTGCTCTAAGTTGGCTTTGATTTGAGCAATAGAAGGATTGAGTGGTAATTTCTTTACAACAAGTGGGTCATAACCGTATTGCTCGCAAAGTTTGACAACCTCAAGTACCTTACGTAACTCATCACGTTCGCTTTCAGATATCTTATTAATATGAGTGTTGTTGTTGTTCACCCCGTCCCCGACAGATTGCTCGTTTGAGGTGTCTAAATCGCAAGTTGAGTTGCAATTTTGCAAGTGTTTTTGCGAGTTTTTTTTACGTGGTTTTAACCAGTCAAAAGGTCTTAAAATTACTCTGTATGCTGTATTGCTAAATTCTTTAACGATGTGAACTATGCGGTTGTTAACTAGCCAGTGAAATTTCTTTTTCATCCACCACCGAGCAAATTTACTACCTCTATGCTTGTCGGTGAATTTCTCAAAGTCTTCTAGGTCAATCTCGATTTGAGTGCCTATCTTTCCCTGTATTGCTATCCATTCCCACAATGCTTGAGTCAGAGGAATGGTATTATATTCAAGGAAAAATGCCAGTTCTTTTTCTGTCCTAGGTGACAGAGTTTTTGGGGATTTTAATGTCATAATTTAGTCAGGTTTTGTAGTTTGCCTCCTAGCGGTTGTAGCTGCTAGGAAGCACATTTTTAAGCATTTGAAATCAGGTTGTTAGCTGTTAATAAGACTTGAGATAAAAAACACCACTACCGCCGCAATCATCACAGCAGTCTCGGTAAGTGTTTCCTTCCCACTCCTCTACTACTTCGCCACCACCGCCACAGGTAGGGCATTCTATTTCTTCAAATTCCAGTCCAATTTGGTATTCTTCAACCTGTCCGGTGTTGAAGACCTCGGTCTTTTTCTTGGGTTTGTTGTTGGTCATTGGTCATTGGTCATTGGTCATTGGACAACCGCGATCGCACTTTGTAGTGAGGAGTGCGATCGCGCATTAAAAATCCGTCCTCACCTCACGGGCGGGACGGTTTTATTGCTGGTCTGGGATATTTTTCTCAGACATCAATTCGTATATTTGTGCCTCAAGCTCTTGTATGGCTTTTCTGAAGTCGCTTTCACTTTCTTTGCTTTCGTCAAGTCTAGTGATCAGACGCTGCTGGTGCGATTTGACATAAGAAAGGTGCTTTTCCTCAAGTAACTTGACGGCCTCTAGAATTTTCCCAAGATCTGAGCTTCTGGGGTAGCCAGGCTTATGCCCACTTCCCCCGCTGCTAGTCCCCTGATCATCTGAGATGTATCTTTGTACCCCAGAGACTTGGCTTTGTTTAGTAGAGCTTCCCTTTGTTCCAGGGAAAGCCGTACTGACAGCCTTGCCTCTTGTTCCGGGAGTATCTTTGGTCTTCCGGGCTTTTGTGGCGTTGTCATCGCTGCTATTACTCATAACCTTTTCTCTATTTTAATTTTGTCTGCACAAAAAGTTTTGTGTTCACGCTTGACTGATACTTTTGGGTGTACGATTATGTTAAATTAGTTTTGTTTTCACAAAACTAATTTAGCTCCCCCCTCACCCTTGCCCCCGTGCCTGTGAGGGTAAATTCAGGAGCAAGCACCCGCACCACTTGGCATAGTCCCCCGGCGCGGAAACACCCTCAACTCACTAGGTAATGTTCGGAGCTGGCTAGCTAATGTTCGGAGCTAGCGAGCTAATGTTCGCAGTTCATAAAAGTCATAAAGCGCGATCGCACTTCATTCGAGCGCTCTCAAGTTTGCTGTGTCAATTAGGAGGTATAAATTTAGACGCTAAACTCTCTAATCGTTTACTTCACTTACTATGATTCGCCAGCGTCACACCTGGCGCTTTCCTCCTCTAGGAAATTGAGTTTCTGTTGGTTAAACGTTTTATGAAAACACCAGCGTTACAGCTTGGTGGGGCTTGACGCTGGACTTTTTTAGAAATTGGAACCGTAAATTATGAATTACCGCGATGACCTTAGACCGTGGGCTGTTTTCCGCTGCTCATCAGACGTTCAAAATATCTGCGTTGCTCGCTTTCGCTCTCGCTCTGATGCTGAAGCTTACATGAGCATTTTGCGTGGGCTGAGTCCTTTAAGCACTAAATTTCAGGTGGTCTTTGACCAAAAGCCGGCTGAAGTTCAAAGATAACTCATGCCAAAACGCGATCGCACTTTTTTGAGGAGTGCGATCGCGCTTGTGACTCAAAGACTTGAAACGTTTACAGAGTAACTATCACACAAAAAATGCAAATCAAAACAATTTCGTGCGAACGAGTAATTAACCTGGGAAATTATGAATCCCGGCGATTGCAGCTTGGGGCGGAAATTTCCCCTGATGAAGATGTAGAAACAGCAATCACATCTTTGATGGAACTGGTAGAGCGCAAGTCTAGAGAGAGTTTCGAGTTAATGTTTGATGTCCGAGAATTGAAGCGAGAACGCCGACAGCTGACGGAGGAAGTCGCGAAACTCAAAACCGAAAAAGACAAGCTAACCGGGGAAGAAAAGCCTAACTCAGAAGAACCCGACATCAATGACATCCCTTTTGATGCTGGGGAAGCATCCACCACTAACGATGCTTCCCTTACCAGTGAACAGATAGCGGAGTATTTCTAATTTTTTTTGCGATCGCGGTCTTTGAAGGAAGGCGATCGCAAAAATTCAAACCACTACTGAGCGGATTGAAGCTTTAACCATGCATATCATATCAGTTCCTACAGTGTTTACTTGCAAAACCCCTAGTGCCGGGTGGGTCAACTTGGCCCAAGTCCGGCAAGTTATGGAAGATACTACCGAACCAAAAACAGTAATTATTGTGGTTTGGCACAACGGCGATACTCAAGTTTTTTACAGTGAGAACGCCGATGCCATTATCGCCGCCCTACAACAAGCAGAACAGCGATGTAAATGTTACCCAAAAAATGAGGAGTCATGAACCAAGATGAGCTATTAGCAAAATTTAGTAACGATTTCAAACAGCTATCAAATGAGCCAATTATCAAGCTAAGTATTTCACCATTGATGGCTTGGCAGATAATTTCTCAACTGCAATTAGCCTTAAGACATCCTGAAAATACAGGAGTATCTAGCAAATCAGTTAGAAGTTTTATTGACACAATTGTGTCACGAATGCCCATGACTGACTCACTCAAAGAGTTATTTAACATGGGATGGAACCCCGAACACGATCAGAAAGTTGAGCCTGTTCCAAAAAAACAAGTAACCGAAGTTCATAACGCTGTAGCCATCTACGGTGTAAATGATGATGGCACATTAGCAGATACCCCAATTGTCGAATTTTCTCGCCCTCAAGATTGGGGGAATAAACAACGCTGGCATTATGAATTTTTCCGGCTCGAATGGCACACAGAAACAGTACTTTATATCAACAATTGTTACTGCTGGACTGATATAAAAGACCCCGATTGTGGATATGCTGAATTATTTTCTCGCTGCATAACCATGATTTTAATGCCTGGTGAAAAACCACAATTATGTGGGCGTGACTACTTGGATGAGGATGATTTTTGGCATCCATCATGGGGTGAAATGCCCCCTTATTATTTGGGTGATGATGAAGATGAGGAAGATATTTATTTATGAGTGATAAAAATTTAGAAACTCACCAGCCAGATCCAGCATGGGATTATTATTTGGCTTGGCACTCATTGCAATACGTCAAATCCAAAATTGAGCAATGCTTAACCCTGATGTCCAAACAAAATTTTGGGAGCGCATCAGCCGATGAGGAAATGATAGCTTTACTCGAATCAGCAAGGAACAAAACAGGAGAAATTATTACCAGCGAATTAATTTTTACAGATGACGACGATGAACTTGATGAAGATGACGATACCGCCTGATGAGGCTACCTGACGAGGATTAGGAAGATATTTATTTATGAATGATGAAAATTTACCACAACCAGATCCAGCTTAGGATTATTACACAATTTGGCACGAATTAATTCACGCTAAAGCCAAAATTGATTTGGCTTTAAAGCTAATGGAAAATAGCACAGATCTAGAGAATGACTTAGAAGAAATTTTTCGGCATATATCTATCAGATTCTCCAGACTTGCTAAAGAAGTCACTGGAGATTTTGGCAGCAGATAACCGCCTGATGATGGCTACTTTGACACAGTAGCCGAAACTCTGGCATCTGCCAGAGTCGCGGATTGTGTCCAAAGCAATCTGTCAGTTGATAAAAGAAAGTGCGGCGTTTAACCAGAATTGCGCTACAAAATTGCGGCGTTTACTAGTTCATGCGCAGCCTTCTTTATCAATTCCCCGAATTGCGTTTACTCCTGAATCGCGCCCCTCAAGTGTGGGGCGTTAGGGTGATTCGTGCGCTGTTTAGTTCGGGTTAATCAAGGATGCCAGTCCTACACCTTCACCTTGTCGCAACAGAACCATGACAATTGAATTAACTATTCTGGGAATTGATGTTAGTAAATCAAGTGTAACTTGCCATATTTTAACACAATACCCCAAGGGCGGATTGCAGGCTTATTGGCATAAAACCAGGAATAAAGCATCAAGTTTATATCCGGCTTTTTACTCTAATCCTGATGCTAGAAAAAAGCAAAAATCAGCTTTTGATTTTGCTGATTACTTAACAGAAGTTAAACCTGATTATGCGATTCTAGAACCGACAGGAAACCACTACTCAAAACTGTGGGCATCCATTCTTAAAAAGCTAGAAATCAAAATTTTGTGGGTGGGTCATGTAGAGTTGAGGCGTTACCGAGGTGGTAAAAATCTCCCTAATAAAAGCGATGCTGCTGATGCTTTGGCAATGGCCGCTTACGGTCACGACCCAGACCACCAAACAGAAATTGGGGAAATCAACATGAGATATTTCCTCATGCACCGCCCCGAACCGATTGATGAACTCCGGGATTTGTGCCAACAACTAGAACATCTCAACCGGGTGCAGTCGCCAATCGCCAATTACAGCAGGCAACTTTTATCTTGGCAGTTCCCCGAAGTCGCTCACACCAAGAGCATTTCCACTAGGTCAGGTTTATTACCACCGCTTTGGGGATGGCTAGCTAACAGAAAGAGTGAAATTTCACCCGCCGGAAAAACTCGGCTTGATAATCTCTACAAAAAATCCATTGCTCATGAGTATGGAATTGAGATTGACCCAATTCTAGAATTGCATTCTGATTGGATGTGTGACATCTCACTTTATGAGCAGCGCCTAGAAGCAAGAATCAGTGAAATGCTTTTACAGCAAGCTTTTGAGCCTTACATGAACGTGTTTGATCAGTTCGGTTTTGGGCTGAGAGTGCGATCGCGTCTCCTCACCAGGATTTACCCATTCGAGTCATTCTTGGGAGTCAATGGTAAACCAGTAATTGAGTATGAAGTCCGTGAGGTGAAAAAGACTCAACGCGATCGCCTTCGCGGTGAAACCATTATCAGGCGAACTGCTGGTGAAACCAAACGCATCAAACGCCATCGCAGCCGGGACATTTTCAAGATGCGCTTGGGGATGGGTACAGTTTTAGAGCAGTCCGGAGACGGACTAATTGAAAAGGCCAGCGGCTCATCACTTTGTCGGCGTAGCCTCTGGCAATATGTTCTCACCGGGGTAGAAACTGGCAGACTACCCAAGAGTGAACTGACTCAACAGTTACTTGACTACCGTGACTCACTTAAGTCAAACGTCAGTGAACAAGGTGAGAAACTGCTAGCAGGTAAGCACATCCAGGGAAAGCTAATGAGCAAAGTGGTTAACTTGCTGTTTGATGAATTGTGTAAAATTACTTTGACCTGATGATTTAACCCTTCACCTATGAAGGGTTATAAATTGACCCAAACTTTCAATTACCCTGAACTAGTCAAGAAGTAACTGAACCAGCGAGTCGCGTCATAATAGAGATGATTACGACAATTATGGTGTACAAGTTTGAACAATTAAGCAGAAGGGAGGTAGAGTCAATGTTAGACATAACACTTAAGCAAACGAGAGTTTATCGAGAAATCAAGGAAGAAGGGCGAGAAGAAGGACGAGAAGTAATGGCTAATGCGATTTCCCGACAATTGACTAAGCGCCTAGGAGAACTATCTGAGGAAATGCAATCCAAAATTTCTGGTTTATCTTTACCTGTTTTGGCAGATTTGAGTGAAGCACTGTTAGATTTTACTAGCTTGACAGATTTATCATCTTGGCTAGAAGCACGAATTAATTAAACTACCAATTTTTACTTGTTTCTCAGGAAGAATTGTGATTGTTGATATTTTATCCTCTCGCACCTGTGACATAAGCAGCCGTTAGAGGATGTTGGGGAGATTCAAAGATTTGGGCTACTGTCCCCGATTCAATTAGTTGACCAACGCCATCCTGAACCCAAAATAAGGCGACTCTATCGGCAATGCGCTTGGCTTGTGCGAGGTTATGAGTGACAATTAGCAAGGTATAACGCCCCCGCAGGCTGGTAATTAAATCTTCAACTACACCACTAGAAATCGGATCGAGGGCGCTACAAGGTTCATCTAATAGTAAAACCTCTGGTTGCAAACCTAAAGCCCTCGCTATACACAAGCGTTGCTGTTGTCCGCCAGAAAGGGCTAAAGCGGAAGTATGCAATCGGTCTTTGACTTCATCCCACAATCCCACATCAGTGAGGGTTGTCTCGACGATCGCATCAATTTGTTCGCGGTTATTGATACCATGTTCTCGCAGAGGTAATTCCAGATTCTTCCAGATAGATAAAGGAAAAGGATTTGGCTTTTGGAAGATCATGCCAACTTTACGCCGGAGTGCGATCGCATCTATCTTGGGATGGAGTACATCTAAATTCCCGATTTGAATTCTCCCCTTTACCCGACACTGGGGAATCATATCACTCAAGCGATTGAGACAACAAAGAAAGCTGGTTTTTCCACAACCGGAAGGGCCAACTAAAGCCAGAATTTCCCCAGCATTGATGCTGAGATTGACGTTTGCAAAGGCTGTTTTTTGCCCATATTGCAGCGTTAAATTCTCAGTTTGAATCAATGGTTGAAAGGTTTCCGTAGTGGTGGGAGAGAATTCTGGTTTTGTCATCAGTTAATAATTCTCCTGTGCAACCAAGTTTCGGCAATCCATGCAGCTGTACCATTAATCAACAGCAGCAAGAACAGTAAAATCAATGCTGAGGCGTAAGCACTGCTATCTCCACCAGAGACATTCATCGATAAATCAAAAATATGAATTGAAAGCGCCCGTCCCGAATCTAACAGTGATTCTGGCATTCTATCGACATAGCCACTAGTAAATATTAAAGCAGCCGTTTCGGCGATCGCTCTCCCAATCCCCAGCACCAATCCCACCACTAAACCGGGGACAGCGGCGGGTAATAATATTTCCCATAGGGTAGTTGTCCGGGAAAAACCAAGACTTGCAGCGCCTAATCTATACTCCTGGGGAACCGCCCGCAATCCTTCTTCTGTGGAACGAATCAGGATTGGTAATACCATACAAGCTAAAGTCAGCCCTCCCGACAGGATAGAAAATCCCAATCCGAGAATTTTGCAAAAGAAGACATTCCCAAACAACCCAAAGACTATTGAAGGTACACCAGCTAAAACATCTAAACTACGCCGCACCAATCCGCCAAACATACTATCAGTTGGGGTAAATTCTGCCAGAAAAACTGCTGTTCCTACACCAATGGGGATGGAAACTGCCATACACACCGCCATAATTAAGAGGGTGGAAACTAAAATCGGTGCAATTCCCCCTTCTCTACCAGCGTTTACAGGTTCCGTGGTGATAAACTGCCAAGATAAATGGCCGATACCATGCCAGAAAATATCATTGAGTATCCACAAGAATATGGCAGTTACCAGCACAGCATTTAGCCAAACAATCATTGTTGGTAGCCAATCTCTGGGATTTGGGCATTGGATATTAGTTATTTTCCCCTTTCGTCCTTCAGTCATAAATCTTTCCCTGACTCATCACTTCAGCAACAGCAACTAACAGTACAATCAACCCCATCAACACTAAACCGCTAACAAAGAGTGCAGAACGGTGATCGCCGGTAGCGTAAGCCATTTCTAAGGCAATGTTAGCTGTAAGGGTACGAATCGGATCAAATAGCGATCGCGGAATTTGCACGACATTACCGCACACCATCAAAATTGCCATTGTTTCGCCAATCGCACGACCGGTTTCTAAAATCATGCCGGTGAATAATCCCGATTTGGCAGCCGGAAACACTACTTTAGAAATAGTCGCCCATCGGGATAATCCTAAGGCGGCTGCACCCTGGAGGTAAGATACAGGGACTTTCGCTAAACTGGCATCGGCTACCAGGGCGATTGTCGGTAAAATCATGATTGTGAGAATGGCAATGCCAGCTAATAGGCTAGGCCCTGGTGGATGTATCCTGCCAATTAAGGGAACTAGCACCACTAATCCCCAGAAGCCATAGACGACAGAAGGAATTCCCGCTAGCAATTCAATCAGGCGGCGATAGATTTGTGCCACTGCGGTTGGGGCGTAAAATTGACAAAAGACTGCGGAAAGAATGCCGATAGGAGTAGCTATTAACACTGAGCCAAACATTGCTAGCAGTGTTCCCCAAAACATTGGTATTAGGTTATAAAAGCCGGCGGTGGGGTTCCAAGAGGCATCGGTAAAAAAGCGAGTTAATCCAACGTGTTGCAGGACTGGTAAAGATTCTAGAATCAAAAAGAAAATAATTAACAGTGCGATCGCCCCCGCGATCGCCGCAAAAAATCGCAGTATCCAAATTAACCACCAGTCTTTATTTAGAGACGAGGACAAAGTTTTGCTGTTTAACAATGTCACTTACCTGCTGCGATCGTGCGAAATCAATAAATTCTTTGGCTAATCCCTGGGGTTGGGTTTTCGTTACCAGGTTCAACGGGCGAGAAATAGGAAAGCTACTATTCTGCACATTTGCAGTTGTTGCTGCTATACCGTTTACTGGTAGCAGCTTGATCGGTACTTTATTGTTGGCACTGTTTTCTGCCGAACCAATAGAAACATAGCCGATGGCGTTAGGGTTGCCGGCTACAGTCTTGATTCCTTGCTCATTGTCACCAATGACTACTTGTGCTTTGATATCCGTATTCTTCAGCTTGAAGTAGTGGGTAAACAATTCCAGAGTAGAACGACCTTCGGCTTTATTCACAACAGTAATCGTTCCATCTTTACCCCCCACCTGCTTCCAGTTGGTGACTTTGCCAGTATAAATATCTATAACCTGCTTGTCAGTTAAAGATTTTACAGGATTATCTTTGTACAGAATCACCGTCACCCCATCACGGGCAATAGTAAATGCTGTTAAATCTTTTTCCTCTGGCTTTAAGGCGCGGGAAACCATACCCACATCTACCACACCTTGACGAGTATCAGTAATACCACGGGAAGAACCTCCAGATTGGACATCAATTCGTACACCTGGATGGCTAGATTCAAACCGTTTACCCATTTCTGCTGCTAATGGTGCAATGGTACTGGAGCCGGTTAGTACTAGTTTTCCTTGAGGTTTACCTGCACTGTTATTTCCAGTTTGCTGAGATGAAGAACAACCTTGCAACCACAAGCAACTTGCCAAGCCTACAGCCAGAGGAAGCATAATTTGTGAATTTTTCACTTACTACCTCGATTTCAATCTTATTAATTAAACGAGAGGATGCAACAGCCAAGATTCAAAGCTTCAGCTGTAGTTATTTCCACCTCTGGCGCTAGGCGGTAGAGGAATGCTTTACCATTGCGTTCTCGAACCACAAATTTAGCCTCTCGCAAAACTTGCAAATGATGAGAAAGCAGACTTTGTTCTATAACCAGAATCTTGTTTATCTCCCCCACCTGCATGGGACTATGCATCAGAATTTTTAACACAGTCAGACGGGTTTCATCTGCCAGTACTTTCAGCTTGTCTACACAGTCAAACTGCTGATTTGTGTTGACCATTTCACATTTATGGATATTCATTCATATGAATAAAAATTCATATGAAGCGTCATGATTATCACATCATGCGCAGAAATTTAACTTGTTTGTAACTAAAAATTAATATATCTGTGTATTCAGGTAGACCCATCATGAGAAAATTGACTCAAGCAATGCCGGCGGCAACTCAGAAGGCGATGCCAACGGCAACCCCTGTGGGGAACTCAATGTTTTGTCAAAATAAAAGTTAGATTTTAGACTAGTTAAAGTTATCGTGGTATCGAATAATTCAAAAATACCCGTTGTCCAAAACTAGTAATATGAGGCCATGCCACTCCTCAGTCCCTATCTTGACTTGTTTTCTATCCCTGGGTTTGTACCAGACACCTGCGAATCCAGCGATACCTAACTTAACCCCAAAAATCTTGATACTGGCACAAACCAGTACCACTAAAATTGTCCCAGAAACTACTCTCAGCGCCGATAGTACAGGATCGGATGTAGAAACTCTGCAAACCCAATTAAAACAGTTGGGATATTACAACGATGTGGCAGATGGACAGTACAAAGAAACTACAAAAACTGCTGTAGCTAAATTTCAAAAAGCACAGGGTTTGGTAGCAGACGGCATTTTTGGCAACACAACTAGGAAAAGTCTGCAATCAGCAATTGCTGCCAAAACATCATTTACCGCCTCGCCTGTACCTACTTCCAAGCCCAGTGCGCAAAAGCATTCGACTAAGCATAATTTTGTTTGGTGGTCATTCTTAGGCTTGGGGATGCTAGGAACTATTGGTGCAATCCTTTACTTTGTGAGCAGGTTCACTCAGTCCCAAAAATCGCCACAGTCAGAAACTATAGATACTGAAACAAAAACTGAAGCTGACAAAGACTCAACCATACCACTGTTACCAGAGTCAAACGCCAGTCCATCTCAGCATGAGGATGATGCAGCGGCGAGCAATTCCCCAGCAGTTACAGCATCTATGACCCCAAAATTGTTACCTCCCGCCAACACTTCCCGTCTAGCCAAAGTTAATATAGTTGATGAATTGATTAACGACTTATATAGTCCCGACCCCGCAAAACGACACAAAGCTATTTGGGATTTAGGTCAGCAAGGAGATTCACGGGCGATTCAACCGTTGCTAGACCTGATGGTAAATGCAGATTCGCAACAACACAGCCTAATTTTGGCAGCTTTAAGCGAAATCAGTATGCGCACCCTCAAACCCATGAACCGTGCATTAGCAATCTCAATCCAAAATGAAAGCCCCCAAGTGCGACAAAATGCCATCCGCGATTTAACTCGCGTTTATGACATGATGTCCCAAGTAAGCCAGATATTACGCCATGCTGTAGAAGATCCAGATGTAGAAGTGCAGTCAACAGCGAGGTATGCTTTGAATCAGATTCATCGCATCCGTGTTTTATCGGATCAAGAAAGTTCGCCGGAACAGCAGGAGAATGATCAATAAGGGGCAGAGGGGGACAGGCTTCTCTGCGAGACGCTGCACGAACGACTTCGCTCAGCCTTCGGAGGACAAGGAGAGAAGTCTGAGCGCCGGACGCCGGCGCTCAGAATTTCGGAGGGACAAGGAAGACAAGAAATTTTAGATTTTAGATTTTGGATTTTAGATTGAAATATAATCTAAAATCGTAAATCCAAAATCCAAGATTCTTTTCAATGCCCAATGCCCATTAACTCAAAAATATTTCAAATGTACTTGGATGTTGGTATTTGGCCCTGCTAACACAATAGCTGCTTCGCTAAATTTGGGCGCACTGGTACGAACTTCGGGATTTTTGGAAAATCCAAAGCCTTCGATGGGCATACCTAGGCTATTGCGATTGAGTTTTAAGTCTCCATTGCTATCGTGCATTACAGCAACAGCATAGCTACCTGCTGGCAAATTCTCAAAGGTAAGTTTTACAGGAATGTCGGTAATCTTGGTACACTGCCTTTGGACTACGCGATCGCGCTCATTAGGAAAACCTTGACTCTTAGCAAAGATACTGGCGCAGACTTGCCCTTGTTTATTTTTAAATCCATCAATTTCTACGGTAAGGTTGCCTTTAAAATTTGCCTTGGCACTAGAGTACCATGCCAAATTTCCTAAAACTGCTAGCAGTACCAGACTGACTCTCATTCCTTGGCGCATAAAATTTCTACTGAATTCAAAAAATAAATGTAATTAATTTATGCCATCTACAATCTTACCCCCACCTCTCAAACCTGGTGATTTACTGCGAGTCATTGCCCCTAGTGGTGCTTTGCGAGAATTTGACACTTTTTATCAGAGTATCGAAATTTGGCGATCGCGTGGTTATCAAGTAGATGTTCCCCCGACAATCACAGATAAATACGGATATCTAGCCGGATCAGACCAAAATCGTCGCGATCAACTTAAAGCCGCGTGGGAAGATCCCAATTGCCGGGGTATCCTCTGCGCTAGAGGTGGTTTCGGTAGCACCCGCATCCTCGAACATTGGCAACCTGAATCATCCTCAATCCCAAATCCCAAGTGGCTGATAGGTTTTTCTGATATTACAGCTTTGTTGTGGAGCCTTTATAATGTGGGGATTTCTAGCGTTCACGGCCCTGTGTTAACTACACTCGCCAATGAGCCAGATTGGTCATGTGAGCGATTATTTAATTTAGTCGAAGGTCGTACCCTGGAACCGCTTCAAGGTAATGGTTGGGGTGGCGGTGTAGTCACTGGCGTACTATTACCAGGTAATCTCACAGTAGCAACCCATCTTTTAGCTACACCATTTAAACCAGATTTTGCTGGTGTAATTTTAGCCTTTGAGGATGTATCAGAAGCACCCTACAGAATTGATAGAATGCTGACCCAGTGGCGTTTAAGCGGTGCTTTGTCTAAAGTAAGGGGAATTGCTTTAGGTGGATTTACTGGATGTGAACCGCCAGTAAATGTGCCTAGCTTTACAGCCGAAGAAGTTTTGCGCGATCGCCTGAGTGATTTAGGTATTCCTGTTGTAGCTGATTTACCTTTTGGTCACGATAAATGTAATGCAGCCTTACCAGTAGGTCAGGAAGTCACTTTAGATGCAAACCAGGGAATTTTAAAATAATTAGTAGTTCCGTCTGTTAATGCCCAATGCCCCATGCCCCATGCCCAATTACGAATTAATTCCTCATCCTGACACTTCCCGCCTGACAATCCCCCAACCAAATATTAATTGCTTGTGCGATCGCGCTGCTGCTACTATCCCGTGGCGGAGATAGCGGTTCTTGCTTCCCAGATGACCCCGTTTGGGTAAACATCATCACCAAACGCCAACCGCTTTGAGTTTTTGTCAACAACAGCCAGTGGAATTGTTGTAATTCCACCGCTTTTCCCCCTATATACTGCCGTTCTAAAGTAGTAAAGAAAACCTGCTCTACTCCTGATGCTGCACTTTTATCATTATCTGTGTTGTCAATCCCAGGATTTAGGGGCAAGGGTGTAAACTCCGGCCTCCCTGCTAATAGCACATAGCTATAAACTTCACTGCTTCTGCTACGACGGCGGGCCCGTTGCGTCACACGATTGGTGTAACTAGGTAAATCCCGCAACAGATAGGTAGTTAAAGTAGTGATATTTTGCTCAACGCAAGCCGACCCCACTTTATCCTTTGACACAGAGAGGTTCTGGGAAAAGGCTAGGTTATCAATGCTGTTAACTACTAAAAAGCAGCCACAAACCATCAGCCAGAAGTTCAAGGGCAGTCTTAATGAGAAAACGTTCATCACCATGCATGAAAGGGGACAGGAAGCAGGGGGGCTGGGGGGACAAGGAGGACAAGGGAGACAAGGGAGATAAATAATCAATGCCCAATGCCCAATGCCCAATGCCCATTGACTATTGACTATTGACCAACTCCTGTGAAATTCTCTTCCAAGCTAACTCAGGGTCAGCAGCGGTGGTAATGGGACGCCCAATGACTAGGTAATCTGCGCCGGCTTGGATTGCTTGGGCGGGGGTGAGCGATCGCTTTTGATCGCCTTTCTCTGCCCATGTCGGACGCACGCCGGGACAAACTAACAGAAAATCATCCCCACAAGTTTGTCGTAGCTGTGCCACTTCTTGAGGTGAACACACTGCCCCATCCAATCCGGTTTCTTGAGCGAGTAGCGCCATTGACAGAGCGTATTCTGGCAATTCCAAGGGAATCTTTAAATCAAACGCCAACTGTCTGCTGGAAATGCTCGTTAGCAAGGTAATAGCAATTAATTTGGGCGGTTTCACACCCGCAAGTGCTGCCCCTGTTTGTACTGCTGCCGTTGCTGCTTTTAGAGCATCTATACCAGCACTTGCGTGAATTGTCAATAAATCCACCCCATAACCAGCCGCTGCCTGACAAGCACCAGCCACAGTGTTAGGAATATCATGAAACTTTAAATCCAGAAAAATCTGCTTTTGTCGGGATTTGAGCAGTTCGAGAATACTTGGCCCTGTGCTGGTAAACAACTCCAAGCCAACTTTCCAGAAACTGACTTGTGGTAGCCGTTCTACAAGGGCGATCGCACTGGCTTGATCGGGTACATCCAAAGGTACAATAATTCGCTGTTCGGTGTTCATGGTACTAAGCGCACAAACTTGTTTTTCCCGACTTGCAGAACTCTAGCAGCTAATTCATCAGGTGTTTCAAAAGTGGTATCAACATTAGTAATGCGATCGCCATCTAGGTAAACTCCACCCTCTTGAATTTTCCGCTTGCCTTCGCCGCTGCTTTTGCACAAGCCACTAGCATTGAGCAGAAAAGCCAACTTTACGGGAAATTGCGATATCCCAGCCAAAGAAAATTCTGGGATTGCACCTTTTTTCCCACCGCTATCGGCGGCTTCCTTAGCTTGATTTGCTGCTGCTTCGCCATGATACTGCCTGACTATTTCCCATGCTAAAAGTAATTGGCGATCGCGTGGGTTTTCTGGTAGTTTATCCAAAGCTAAATTTGTCAGTAGCTCAAAATACTGTTGTAATAGTTGATCGGGAACACCCTGCAATTTTTGATATTTCTCAGATGGATGTGCCGATAAGGCCACATAATTACCTAGAGACTTAGACATTTTTTGCACACCATCTGTACCAATTAAGATTGGCAACAGTAACCCAAACTGGGGTTTAATCGCAAAATGACGTTGTAAATCTCGCCCCACAGCGATGTTAAATTTCTGATCAGTTCCTCCTAATTCTACATCTGCCTCCACTGCCACCGAATCGTAACCCTGCATCAACGGATAAAGGAACTCATGGAGGAAAATCGGATTCTCTTTTTTATAACGTTCTGCAAATCCCTCCTTAGCTAACATCTGCCCCACCGTCATCGTCGAGAGTAACTCTAAAATTTTCCCTAAATCCAGGCGGGAGAGCCATTCTGAGTTGTAGCGTACCTCTAACCTTCCAGGTGTGTCAAAATCCAATATAGGACGTACTTGCTCAAGATAAGTCTGGGCGTTTTGCGCTACCTCTGTCTCTGTCAGCTGGCGACGCACCTCAGATTTACCAGTCGGATCGCCAATGCGAGCCGTAAAATCACCAATAATTAGAACTGCTGTATGACCAGCATCTTGAAAAGCTCGCAGTTTTCTTACCGGTATGCTATGACCAAGATGAATATCAGCACCAGTTGGATCAATGCCCAATTTGACCCTTAAAGGTCGATTTGTAGTTGCCAAACGCTTTTCTAAACTTTCAATTTCGCTGTCAGCATCAGTAGGTTGTGGGAAAATTTCCACAACCCCACGACGCAACCAATTCATATCTTGCGCCATACTAGGAGATTCGCTATTAATTAAATTTTGACCGAGAGAAGTTAAGTTGGTTGTATTCACTGGCAATTTGTCCGTTGTCTTACCTGCCAAACTACTATAATTGCAAAAAATTAACCGCCTTGCTTCGGCAAATCAATTACAGTTATATTTACAAGTGAGGAAGTGAAATCGCCGTGTCGTCTAGGACTTTTGAAGACAAAGAAGCCCAAAATAAGGCTTCATCAGGTTTTGAGTTTTTGAAAGGAGTAGGTCAGGTAGCTGGCGGAACTCTACTATCAATCACAATGCTGACAAGCTCAATTGTAGCGGGCGGATTGGTGGGCTTGGCTGTTAGTTTCCGTAATTTGCCGGATGTCAGGCAATTACGTAACTTCTTTCCTTCAGAAACTACTTATATTTATGATATAAAAGGAAAACTCTTAACAAGTGTACATGGAGAAGCAAACCGAGAAGTTGTACCTCTAGATAAAATTTCTCCCAATCTCAAAAGAGCAGTATTAGCCAGCGAAGATGGTCATTTTTACAACCATCATGGTATCAATCCAACAGGTGTAGGCCGTGCCATAGTTGTTAACTCAATAGCTGGTGGAGTCAAAGAAGGTGGCTCCACCATCACCATGCAGTTGGTCAAAAACTTGTTTTTGTCTCAAAAGCGTGCTTTTACCCGTAAGATAGCGGAAGCAGTACTGGCAATTCGCTTAGAACAAATTCTCTCTAAAGACCAAATCTTGGAGATGTACCTCAATCAAGTTTATTGGGGTCATAACAACTATGGTGTGCAAACAGCAGCACGTAGTTACTTTAACAAGTCAGCGGAATATTTAACCTTGGGTGAATCGGCGATGATGGCCGGTTTAATTCAAGCGCCAGAAGAATTCAGCCCCTTTGTCAGCATGAAGCTGGCAAAACAAAAACAAAAAGAAGTTTTAGGGCGGATGGTGGACTTGAATTGGATCACCAAACAAGAGTACGACGATGCCCTCAAGCAAGAAATCAAACTGGGTAAAATTCGCTCATTCCAAGGTAGTGCATTACCCTATGTGACGAATACAGTCGCCCAAGAATTGGCGAAGAAGTTCGGGCGTGACGCACTACTCAAAGGTGGTATGCGAGTCCAAACTACTGTGGATGCCGATTTCCAAAAAATGGCTGAGCAAACAGTTGTTAAGTGGCATAACACACTTCTGGAACAGGGGTTATCCAAGAATCAAATGGCCTTGGTGGCAATTGACCCCCGCACACATTTCGTCAAAGCTTTGGTAGGGGGCGTAGATCCCAAAACTAGCGAATTTAACCGCGCCACCCAAGCTCAACGTCAGCCAGGATCTTCTTTTAAGCCCTTTGTTTACTACACTGGCTTTGCTTCTGGCAAGTTTGCACCAGATTCAACAGTCGTAGACGCACCAGTTGGCTATCGAGATGGTGATGGTTGGTACTATCCGAAAAACTATGATGGTGGTTTTTCGGGAGCGATGTCAATTCGTACTGCCCTAGCTCAGTCGCGCAACATCCCTGTAATTAAAGTTGGTAAGGCTGTAGGGATGAATAAAGTCATCGAAACCTGCCGCACCTTGGGGATTATGAGTCCGATGGAGCCAGTGACTTCTTTACCTCTAGGAGCAATTGGTGTTACACCACTGGAAATGGCTAGTGCTTATGCCACCTTTGCTAATTATGGTTGGCAGTCACCAGCTACAGTCATTGCCCGGATTACCGATAGTAGCGGTAACGTGTTATTAGATAACACACCAAAACCCCAATTAGTTCTTGACCCTTGGGCATCGGCAGCAATTATTAATGTTATGCAATCGGTAATTAGTGAGGGGACTGGTAAAAATGCTGCTATCGGTCGCCCCGCCGCAGGCAAGACGGGCACAACATCCTCAGAAAAGGATATTTGGTTTGTGGGTACAGTGCCTCAGTTAACAACTGCCGTTTGGGTAGGTAGGGACGATAACAGACAATTGGCTAGCGGTGCTACTGGTGGCGTGATGGTAGCTCCCATCTGGCGCGACTTTATGCAGAAAGCGCTCAAAGATGTACCAGTGCAGAGTTTTAAATCGCCATCTCAATTTACTCGCCCCAAAGCGAATGAGAAGGAATAGGGGCTAGGGGCTAGGGGGGAGTGTGGGTAGTTTTCTTTCTCATGTCCAATACCCAATGACGCCACTTGCTTCTCACTCGGGGAGACGCTGCGCGAACAAGCCGGGAAACCCTTTCGGCAGTTCCTCCTGGGGGAAACCAAGCCACTTGCTCCACTTGGGGAAACCCCAAGTGGAGCAAGTGGCTCCCCAAGATCGGACTGCCTCACCAACGCAGTGGCTCCCCAATGCCCTTCGCCAAAAGGACTTAGACGGCGGCACAGCAACTCTTGGGGAGGGAGTTTCCCTGAGCTTTCAATGAAAAAGCTTTTGGCTTGCGCTTAACAGCAAAAGCCCTAGTTTCCCTAACCCCTAACCTCTATGCTTGTTTTTCCAGATCGGTTTTCATCCTCTGGAGGGTAAGGTGCATTTGGTCAAACATTTGTTGGGGGGTAACCCCAAATTGACCTAGCTGCGTTTTCATTTGCTCCATAGTCATCTGCGCCATGAAATCTTCTGAAAGCTCGAAGCGCTTCATAAAGATGCGATACCGATCCATCATGGCTTCCATCTGCTCAATAAACAGCTTTTTGCCTTCACGGTCAAATTTACCGTAGTTATTACCAAGCTTGATTAGAGCTTGATAATCATCAAATAGCTGCTTTGCTTCTTGCTGAACTATTTCAGAATCAAAGAATCCCATTTTGTTTAATATTCAACTGAGCGCTAACACTCAGTAAATTATGGTTTTGCTTATATTTTCATTCTAGTCTAGGGCAATCATCAAGGGAACAAGCTACGGTTGGATTACGGTTATTTAGCGAAATTTCACCACTTGACTCAAGATCCTAAGCGGGATGCAAACATGCTTAAGACATTAGCAATGCTTAAAGACATAGGCACTGACTTAGGATTCGTGTTTTGACATTCATTAATGTTCAACTTGGCAACGTATTTCAAAGCTACGGGGTGTTGGGGATTTAATTTTAATGCTTGCCGAATATAAACCGTTGCCATTCCCATAAAATTTTGTTGAAAATAGGCAACACCTAGTAGTGCATGATAGTCACTATTTTTGGGTTCTAGCTTGATAGCCTCTCGTAGTTCTTGCACACAACTTGTCCAGTTGTTTTGCTTGGCATACTGAGTAGCTCGCTGATAGTGACGGTCAGCGTATTTTTGTACACCGTCTTGAATATTATTTTCCTCTAATCTCTGTTCCACTGGTTTGACTCTTAGTTTCAGCATTATGGGGGTCAGTGCTTTTAGTAACAACAGGTAAAGATTTTGCAACAATTGAGTAAACTTAAAACTGAGAAGTTGATTTTTTTGCTAAACCTAACTGGACTCAGAATTGTGGCTCAAGATTGTTGCGGGCTGAGGAATTCTCTCAAATGTGAGTAGTTTACTATACTCTATTACATAGAGATTCTCAATGAATTCTAAACAAATATAAAGAACTTGAGCACTTCCTATGTGTATCGGTTCTTTGAATATAGCCTACTTATTTCAAATTGATAGCCTGTAGCAGAAATCAATACAATAGATTCATATTAAGTCTGCCACTAGGATTTACGGATTGTCAAAAAGTTGTTTATTTTTACCAAGTCTGAGCTTTGGCTGTAGCAGTTTTCGGATACATGAATTTGCCTTGATTGAAACCTTTATATTAAGAGTATGTATAAAAAGTGAGGAAAATCTGAGGATGGTTGCAATTTCTATTGACAAAAACCTGGCTTTGTTACTGACTAGTAAATGTATAAGCTGTCACGCATTTAAGTTGCACGTTTTTTCGTGTTGGCTGTTAACTGTTGACGGTTGACAGTTAATCGTCAGCGGTCAACGAACTTCATGAGCGACTGTGCAATTTAAAAGCCTAATAGCTTATCATGCTCTATTTTTACAGTGCGTAAGTCTTAGTCAGTATAAGTATTTGCTGTAGAACTCAGGCAGCCCCTATAAAAAATTTTACCTCTATGCAAAAAAATTAGCATTGGGTATAAAGATTAGGGGAGCAGGCAAAAAATAAGACTAACGAGACAAAAGGGATGAGGAAATTGCGTACCGTTAAAAGTGTTAGCCTGCTGAGGGAAGGGGGACAAGGAGAAATAATAAATGACAAATGACAAATGACAAATGACAAATGCTAAATTGGGGAATATGTTGACCAAGCGAAAAAGTCGCAGCGTAGCAGCTATTTTAGCTTTTTCTGGCACGCTGACCATTTCAGGATTACATAAGTTTTATTTGGGACAGCCTTTCTGGGGACTGTTGTATGTTTTGCTTTCCTGGACACCGATCCCCAAAGTCGCTAGTGCTATTGAGGGGGTTTGGTACTTGGCTCAGGATGAAGAAGCTTTTGATCGGAATTTTAATTTTGGTAAGTCAGCAATCAAGAACTCACAGCAAGTCAGCAATAATGTAAGCGCACTTGCGGAAGCTTTGCGTGAGTTAGATGCGCTGCGCCAAGATGGATTGATTTCGGAGTACGAATTTGAGCAAAAGCGTCGCCAGCTGCTAGACCAAATTTCTTGAAAGAAAGCACAAATTATGAAAAACTGGCTCCCTTTAAATCTCAGGTTGCAAAAACTCCGTACCAAGCTCCTCAATGACCCATACTACAGATTACAATCTGGGGAAGAACTTCAGCTAGCGGTACAACTGGGTATTCAGATTGATGCCAATCAAGCAACTGTAGATGATTGGTTACGTTTACCTGGTTTATCTATTCACCAAGCGCGATCGCTTGTGGAACTTTCACGTTCTGGTGTTAAATTTTACTGTATTGAAGATATTGCCGCAGCTTTAGCCATTCCTGTACAGCGACTACAGCCAATCAAACCACTGCTGAATTTTATTTACTATGACGAAGAATCTCTCGATTGTCTCGCGCCCTTAGTTAATCCAAATACAGCTACAGTAGAGAATCTGGCAAAAATACCTTTTATCGATTTATCTCTAGCGCAAGCAGTGGTGCAAAATCGTCTATCAGCAGGGCCTTACCGCAATCTTGTTGATTTTCAGCAACGCTTGGCGCTGCCACCAGATGCGATCGCTCAGTTAATGTATTATCTCAGGTTTTGAACTGCTGTTAGTTGTCATTTATCCTCCTTGTCCTCTTTGTCCTCCTTGTCCCCTCATCTCCATTCGCCAATTTCTGCTTCTGTCAACCGCTTCTCTAACTTGCTATATTCTGTCTGCGCCGCCCTGAGTATATGCTTCATCTGCATGGCTTCTCCTGCATCAGCAGCTATAATAAACAGCCATTTGTGCGTTCGATGAAATGGGCGATCGCGGCTGTGATTTGGGGATGGAGTACAAAAGCTGCCACATTTGATTCAATTTGCTGCTTTTGTCCTTGGTGATCCATTGTCAGATGTATGACTTGCAATCCCTGTACACCTGCGGATAAATCCGGCGGTATGGGCAAACTGATTTGCGTTTCTCTTACAACTTTAGGTACTAGTAATTTCTCGTAATTGCCCAAGCGAATTCTGGTAATTTCACCGCGTAACCGCTTACCGCGAATTACTAATGTACTATTGACAACGATTAATTGTGTAGTTTCCCCTGAGGCGATCGCTTGTTCAATAGTTGGTTGGGACAATGACATCAAAGATAAATCCGCCGATGGATGAGCGTCATTGCTCTCAATTAACACCATTGATGCTTGATAGCTAGCTGATGGACGATAGTGAGTTTGTAACGCCGACCATAGCTTAGAAGTATCTTCCATGTTAAAAAATTCTGGAGAGAGTTTAATCTGTCCAATCTGCTCAGCTCAATCAAAGACAGATACACCAGCTAAAGCTTGGGAAAACACATTATTCTGATTTCGTGTAGAGGCGTTTTTTAAAGCATTCGCGATCGCAGGTGTTCTATGGAAAAGTTGCATAGCATAGCCTAGTAACAGCTCTGCTTGAAAATCTTTGGCACCATAAGCTGTCAGTAAATAATGCAAGTCTAAAGCTAGTGGCGGATGAGAGCGGGAGTTTTTATTTATACGTAAATTTTTGCTGCGAAATTCTGGAGATACCCAATCAACATTGCGATTTTGTGTGACTTGATAGAGAAATAAATTCAGTTGCGCACGCTCGTCAATTCCCACTGTAATCAGATCTGGTGGTAGAGCAGTCACAATCACATCCCCAACACTAACAGTAATCGAGTCACTGACTAGACCATTCTCCAACAAGTCTTTCAGTACTGCTGTGACAGCGGCTATCGAGGTGCATTACTCATCTGGATACCTGCTACATACGACTCAAGATTCAACAAAATCCGATCATACTGAGTAATAAAAATACTAATTCCCTGTTTTTAGCCCTTCGCGTAACAATTCGTAATCACGTAGCTATTTGTAGAAGTCGCTTGCGACTCAAAGATGAATTACGAATTAAGTAGGTCGGCGCAATTAAAGACAACTGGCGAGGTCTGTCATTTGTCATTTGTCATTGGTCATTGGTAAGGGTTTCAAGCATGTTTACATTGCGCAACATAGTTTGGTTTATTCCCGCCGACTTACTTAGTAATTATTGTTGAGTAGATTAAATTTAATATGAGGAACAAATTGGCACTACCATCAGTCCTGGCTTTAAGGTTTTATTAAGAATTGAGATAAAATGTCCAGTATAGGTGGAACTGATTAATATGCTAAGCTGAAATTAGAGCCAGAAATAAACAAGAGTAATAAAAAATACTAGTATTTGGCAAACAAAACTTGCTGTGTGAATAATACTTATTTTTGTAACCTATTAAAACTTGTAAAGTAACTAGCATGGGTTCTATCAGATGACATCCCCACTACCATCGTCAAATTCTTGGAATGGGCGCTTTATTGGTGACAACCAACGATACCGTTTAGACAAACGGTTAGCGGGTGGTGGCATGGGAGAAGTATTCCTGGCAATGGATACCCGTGTTGGTCAGCAGGTAGCGTTAAAGTTACTCAAAGATACCCTAGTGGCATCACAAGAGATGCGCAAGCGCTTTGAGCGTGAGATAGCAGTCTGTGCAGCGCTGCAAAGTGACCACATTGTCAAGATTAGTGATTGTGGTGTGACAACAGAAGGTTATCCGTTTTATGTAATGGAGTATCTGCGGGGGCAAACACTGCGACAATTACTGCTGCGGGAAAAGCGGTTATCTGTAAAGCGAACTGTCAGTATTATCGCGCAAGTTTGTAAAGGTCTACAGCTAGCCCATGCGGGAGTAAATTTACAACGGGATGGGGGTAAAAGCACTGAGCATATTAAAGTCATCCATCGCGACCTCAAACCAGACAATATATTTTTAGTGCCCACAGATTTGGGCGAGTGGGTGAAGATTTTGGATTTTGGGGTGGCAAAAATCCGTAATGAATCTTCAGAACAAACGAATATCACGAATACATTTATTGGGACATTTCGCTACGCCGCACCGGAACAGCTGCAAAGCGATAAAAACCTAGACTCCAGGGCAGATATTTACAGCTTGGGACTGATCCTCTATGAAATGCTGGGTGGAGGAGATCCGTTTGGTTTAAGCGTCAAAGCGAATAATATCAGCGAAGCTTCTTGGGTATTAGCTCATGCTTATGAACCACCGAAGCCCCTGCGGGAGCAACCAGGGTGTGAGCATTTGTCAGTGGAAATAGAAGCAGTAGTACTGAAATGTCTGCAAAAAAATCCCCAGAACCGCTTCGCCAGTGTAGCAGAACTGGATCAAGCTTTGCAAGCGGCGGCTAAATATGTAGAGTCTGACGAGGCGATAGCACTTCATCCCACTGTACCCAGACCAGCTAACAATTCCGAAACCATACCCCGACCGCTAATACCTGAACAGAGTAAACTTGCAGAAACTATACCTCCCGCCTATGATGGCGAAACTATACTGCGACCGCTAAAACCAGTTGAGGAAAACCTTGGGCAAGATGAAACAATTATTCGCCCACAACCAAACTATCATCAAGATGTAGACAACCAAACCATACCGCGATCGCGCATAGAAATTGAGCCTAGCCCTGGGGAAAATGAAACCGTTCCTCGCCCCCAACCTAAGGAAGGTCAAAGTTCAGATCAAGAAACCATCAACCGACCCCTGACACCGATGGCGCAAAGCCTTCCAGAGGGGACAATTTTTCAACCCCGTCCAGGGGAAAATCAAAGTTCAGATCGGGAAACCATATCCCGATCTTTGCAACCATTTGCCCAAAACCAAGGACAGGAAGACACCATTCCTCGCCCTCAAGCTTTGCCAAATCAAGATTTAGAGCCAGAAACCGTTTCGCGACCTCTGCAAGCATTTGCCCAAAACCAGCCAGAGGGGACAATTTTTCAACCCCGTCCTACACCACATCCAGATCATCATCAAAATTCAGCTGCGGCTTCAGCTGTAAATCATCCTGAAGTCAGCAAACCAGAGGGGACAATTTTTCAACCACGCCCCGTACCCCAACCAGCAACCGAGGGGACAATCTATCAACCACGCCCCGTACCCCAACCAGCAACCGAGGGGACAATCTATCAACCGCGCCCCGTACCCCAACCAGCAACCGAGGGGACAATCTATCAACCGCGCCCCGTACCCCAACCAGCAACCGAGGGGACAATTTTTCAACCCAGGACACACCAACAAACACCTGAGAAACTTCCTAGTAATTTCTGGCGAATTCTGGGTGTAGTATTAGTGATTGGAGTAGCTTTAGCGGCATTCTTATACATCAATCCTCAGATGCCATCTGGTAAAAACGACAATCAGAAAACTTGGCAGAAATTTAACCACGTATGGTGAGCAGTGTCGTTGATGCTCTTTCTTGAATAAAGAATTTTACCCAACAGACCAGCACCCATGAAAATCTCTCTTTCCTCGCCCCTATTTTCAAGTTAGGATTTTCGATTCTTTCTTGGGATAAATTCGCTGGCTCTGATACTCTTGCTAACGGTACAAGACAAGCAATCCAAAGTGGTGCAACCTAATAATAGTGTAAATATCGTAAATTATGGACGCTGCTAAACGCCTTGCTACTCTCAACCGCATCCGCAAACTCAGCCGCCTCATGGATACATCTATACGCATTCCTGGGATTGGTTTTCGCATAGGAATCGACCCGATAATTGGCTTAGTTCCTGGTGCAGGTGATTTAATTAGTACCGCGTTTTCTGCATATATCATATTTTTAGCCACACGCTTCGGTATACCGCACCAAGATTTAGCCAAAATGATTTTCAATGTGGGTTTGGAAGCGGTTGTTGGTACTGTGCCTTTAGTAGGTGATTTATTTGATGCTTTTTACAAATCAAATATTCGCAATTTAGAAATTTTAGAGCAACATTTAACAGCCGTTGAACCGGAAATCACGGAAGTACCTATGGAAGTTTACGCCACGAAAAGATAAAAAGCTGCCCATAGTTCAGCACATACACTCACCTTAATTGGACACATTGCAAACTGGCTGATGGTAATGTCTGAGGTAATAACGATTACGGTACTCTAAAATACAAGAAGGTTAGAAGAAGTCCTAGCTCCTGCCTCTACTTACAAAAAGCTGAACCTAAAGATATCAAGCAACCTCACATAAATGTGGGGTTATTCTTTTGATCAGGTAAATATATAAATCGAACTCGTACCGATTCAAATAATGTTTGCGACACTTAAATTATTCGGAAGGGCACAACATTGTAGTGCTACTAACCATCTTTTGCATTCTGTTTTCCAATTGGTATTAAGTTAAACTTATACAGCGTATTTCAGGTAAATGAGGTACGCGGGTAGGGGCACGGCAGTGCCGTGCCCTTACAATTATCTGTACTTTTACGTTGCAGGCGATCGTGGCTATTTAATTGTAAATAAAGTTCAAGGAGTGTGATTTTTTAAGGTGGGAAATGCCCACCCTAAGAAATTTTTTTGTTAACTTTGTGGCAGAGGGAAAATAAATTCTTCCCTTCTGCTTTTCTTTGGCCAATTTGAATTATTATTCGGCATCAAGCAGGAACTAATCTACTATTTTTAAGTGGAATGTTCACCGCTGGATCTGGATAAATTTCCGCTTTGAGAGGTCGATAAATCAACTCATACCAAGAATGACCAACTCGCGCATCAAATCCTTGTGGTTGACCACGCATAAATAGGTGCAAGCATTTTGCAGATTTACCAGGTAATAATTGCCAGGAAAAACAACTTTTATTACCTTCATGGGGGTGTGTTACCGATTCAATATGCAAGTTATTTGCTAAACCATAAGCTGCATAAGGTTCTGTTGTTGAACCAACGGCGAACCAATCGGGGACAGGAAAGACTTGTTCAATGTCCTGGGTTTGTCCCAAATTCATGTGCGCAAAATATTGCAAGCCAAAGTCAAGATTGACTATTTCTGCACCTTCTACCCTGTCTTCAGGGGCTTTGGGTTTTCCTTTGACGAATGATTCCTCAATCAAATAATCTGCGCCAGCATATAAGCTAATGACGCGATACAGTTCACATACTAAATGACGGTTATGACCGGTAACCGGATCTGTCCCCATATAATCGAAGGGTTCGGAAGCTATGGTAATTGTGGCACGTACAGGGCCAGTTGATTGAGATACCAGTCGATAAGAATGATTGAACAAAGAGACTTGATAGTGCGGTGATTTAGGATAGGAAAGTCCCGGTAACTGGAGTTTACTCACCTGCATACAACGCTTTTCTGGATCTTGTCCTAGCCATTCCCCCATCGCAGCTGGGAATGGATCGAGCATTTCTTGGCGATCTAGTTGGACGCTGCTAGCTGAACCAGAAAACCAGTTGCGTTGATTATCTTCGGGTGCAGGTATTAAATTAAACCAGACAATCAGGCGGTTATTCACAAATCTAACTCCCCGTTCTCGTCTATCGTCACCGGAGACTACTTCTAAGTATGGTTCACCGCTTCCTGGTTGTATTGCTTTACCTCGGTCTATGCGGATAAAGGTTGAGGCTAAGACATCATCTTCCGTTCCTGGGGGAATGGGCTGGGGTAGATGGAAAACCAGGGTGTCACGTCCGGGGTCTTCTGGGTCAATTCGGTCAATTTGGGCACTTAGCGGTTGATGTGAAAGGTCGCGCAAATCGCTTAAAATGAGTTCCTCTGGTGAAATTTGAAATTGTTGAGCGATCGCTTGCCAGGGTATAGTACAAATACCGCTTCGCCAATAATTTGAGGGATTAAAAACAGTTAACAAATTAAGGGATGGCATGAGTTAGCCCTCCTTCCTTGTTTTTGATGAAACTGGTTTTTGATGAAACTGTGGTGATGGCTATAGCTTTGAAACTAGGAAAAAAATTTGAGGAACTCGTGAGGAAATGACAGAAACAAATGCTCAACAGCCCATTAATACTGTAGCTAATATCCTGGAGAGCTACACATCGGGAAAACGAAACTTTAGCAAAGCGGAACTGGGTGATGCTAATTTACAAGGTGTTGACCTCAAAGGCTCTGACTTGAGCGAGGCTGACTTAAGTCAAGCTGACTTGAGTGGTGCTAATCTTCGAGGCTGTGACTTAAGCTTTGCAGATCTCAGTGGCGCTAATCTCAAAGATGCTGATTTGCGGGGTGCTTTGTTATTTTCCGCGAATCTGCGTTTAGCTAATTTAACAGGCGCAAAGTTAGATAAAGCAGATTGCGATCGCAATACCCATTTTCCCGAAGATTTTGACCCAGAAAAGGCGGGTGTGCAAATTAAGGAAGGGTAGGAAGGGGCATTGGGCATGGGCAGGGGGGGAGATGAGGGAGAGGGGGGAGACAGGGAAGTATTTTCTTCCTCATCCCCAACACTCCCCACACTCCCCACACTCCCCACACTCCCCTCATCCCCCTCAAGGACACTCAGTATTTATACACTGACGTTGGCAAAGTATCAAGCCAAACCATGCTTTGGGATCTGTCCATACCTGTAATGCTTGCAATGAATGGCTTTCTAGCACTGAGATTAACGTAGGTATGTGGAATTTACGGGATATTTCCGTGCGAATTGTTTCTCCCGCTTGGAGAGAGATTTCCAAATCTAAAGCTTCTAGAACGACGGTTTGCTGTGTTAAACTCCGCAGATGCATTTCGATTTGATTGTCTATTTGATTGTAGAATGCCCAGTGGGCAAAATTGTTCAGGAAAAAATTACCTTGGAATTTTTGATTGAGGTGGTTGAGAATATTGAGGTTAAAAGCTGCGGTGATTCCTTGGGAATCGTTGTAAGCTGCTTCGATAATTTCTATCGGCTTTTGCAAATCTACCCCTAAAAGAAAAAATTCTCCTGGTTTTAAAGCTTGTTGAACTTGGGTGAAGAATTTGTTACATTGTTCGTCATTCAAATTACCTAAGGTACTTCCTAAGAAAATCAACAGCCGATTTTCTAATTCTGCTGGGGGAAGTTGGGCTAATGCTTGTTCGTAAGTTCCCGCTACACCACAAAGTTTTAATTTGGGGTATTGACGTAGCAAATCCAAAGCAGTTGTTTTCAGGATACCGCTACTAACATCAATTGGGTAATATTCTAGTTCTTGAACTATCTCGCTGTATGCTTCTAGCAACAGGCGAGTTTTCCGCGAACTACCACTACCTAGTTCTATTAAATTACAAGAGCCTGTCATTTGGGCAATTTCAGCAGCGTATGTTTCTAAAATTGCTTGTTCGGTGCGAGTAGGATAGTATTCTTTTAGGTCGCAAATCTGCTCAAATAGTTCTGAGCCTCGATCATCATAAAAGTAACGACAGGGCAAAGTTTTGGGATTTTGAGTCAGTCCCGCAATGATATCTGTACTTTCATCGACTGATGCGATCGCGGGATTTAAATCAATCCAACGTAGTCGCGAATTCTCTTTTTGTTCAGTCTTCAAAATTTATGTTCTCCTGGGATTTGTCAATAGTCAATAGTCAATAGTCAGTTGTCTTCCGGTCACTGAGAGAAGCCGAAGTGTGTCCTCCTTGTCTCCCTATCCCCCTTCATCACCAGATAATTCGCAACTTCCGTTATTAATATAAGGCGATCGCTTGAGTTTTTTTATCTATCTCCGGTTGCTGATTTTGGGCTGTATATTCCCCACATTGCTGGATGAGTTTAGCTACTAAACCTGTCCATCCCGTTTGATGACTCGCACCAATTCCGGCTGCGTTATCGCCATGAAAATACTCGTAAAAAAGCATCAAATCTCGCCAATGTGCATCGGTTTGAAATTTTTCTGTATTACCATAAACTGGTCGTTTCCCAGAGGAATTTTGCAAGAAAATGCGGATTAATCTTTGAGATAATTCAGATGCAACTGACCACAGTGTCATCATTTTACCAGAACCAGTAGGACATTCTACTAGGAAATCGTCGCCTAAGTAATGATGAAATTTTTGCAGAGATTCAATGAGTAAAAAATTTACGGGAAACCAGATGGGGCCACGCCAGTTGGAATTACCACCAAATAAACCACTACTAGATTCCGCTGGTTCATAATTTACGCAAAATTGGCAACTATCAACATTAAAAATGTAAGGATGTTCAGCATGGAATTTAGAAAGGGCGCGAATACCGTATTGGCTCAAAAACTCGTTGTCATCGAGCATTTTTTGCAGTATACTTCTGAGTTTATCTCGTGACACAATTGCTAATAATCTTCTCGCACCCATCCCTTCAGTTAGCATACAAGCGACATTTTGCCGCAAATCTGGGCGATTTTTGATAAACCATTCCAAGCGTTTTTTGAAGCCAGGAAGCATATTTAATGTTTCTGGTTCAATGGTTTCAATCGCAAATAAAGGAATTAACCCGACCATTGACCGGACTTTTAAGGTAATCTGTTTTTCAGGTAAATTCAGGACATCATAGTAAAATCCATCTTGCTCATTCCACAAACTAGCTTCGATTTCGCCAATTTTATTCATCGCATCGGCTATGTAAAGAAAATGCTCAAAGAATTTGGTGGCGATGTCTTCGTAAACAGGATTGGTTTTGGCTAATTCTAAGGCGATCGCTAACATATTTAGGCAATACATCCCCATCCAACTAGTACCATCAGATTGGTCGATATGTCCGCCTGTGGGTAAGGTAGCACTCCTGTCAAATACTCCTATATTATCTAATCCTAAAAATCCCCCTTGAAAGACATTATTACCTTCAGCGTCTTTGCGATTTACCCACCAGGTAAAATTCAGCATCAATTTCTGAAATACTCTTTCTAAAAACTTTCTATCGCTGCGTCCATATATTTTTTGTTCAATCTTATAAATCCGCCAGGTTGCCCAAGCATGAACTGGTGGGTTAACATCACTAAACTGCCACTCATAAGCAGGAATCTGCCCATTGGGATGCATATACCATTCCCGCGTTAAAACATCTAATTGGTATTTGGCAAAGTCTGGGTCAATCATTGCTAAAGGAATGGTGTGGAATGCTAAATCCCAAGCTGCAAACCAAGGATATTCCCACTTATCAGGCATAGAAAGGATATCTTCATTGTACAGATGGAACCATTCCCGATTTCTGACCTTGCAACGTTCTGGCGGTGGGGGTGGTGTATTGCGATCGCCTTTTAGCCAATCTTCGATGATGTAGTGATAAAATTGCTTACTCCACAGCATTCCTGCAAATGCTTGTCGTTGCACATTTCGCTCATCTGCACTGATGGGAAATGGCGTAATTCGTTGATAAAATGCATCTGCTTCTTGTTGTCTATCCAAGAATATTGTATCAAATTCTAAGTCAAAAGGTGCGGCTAAATTTGGTATATCGCTCAATCTTAATTTAACAGTTTCCGTTGCGCCTGCACCCACTGTGAAAACATAATTAGCAGCAGCTTTCGTGCCAAATTTACCGGAATTTACAGCTTGTTTGTTCCCAGATACAATATAATCATTAATGCCATCTTTTACATAAGCTGATTGATTAGGAGAACCAAATAATAGCTGATGATTCGTTTCATTTTCTGTAAATAGAATCTCCGATGATTGCTGACAATATAACCACCTGCTGCCTAAAGTTGGATGATCGGCTTGAATAATTTGCCAACTATTACCGGAATTTAGCTGTTTGAGAATAGGTTTAACATTATTTCCATTCCAAGACCAAGTATTGCGAAACCAAAGAGTAGGTAATAAGTGAAGAATTTTGGCTTCTGTCCCTCGGTTAACTACTTTAATTTGAATCAGAATATCTTCAGCAGAATTTTTCGCATATTCCACAAAAACATCAAAATAGCGGTTATCGTCAAATATACCTGTATCTAAAAGTTCAAATTCTGGCTGTAGGCGATCGCGCCGTTGATTTTCTTTAACTAACTCAGAGTAAGGAAAAGCCCTGTGGGGATATTTGTACAGCGCCTTCATGTAGGAATGAGTGGGTGTACTGTCCAAATAGAAGTAATAATCCTTAACATCTTCCCCATGATTACCTTCATTTCCTGTCAACCCAAAGATTCTTTCCTTGAGAATCGAGTCTTCACCATTCCAAAGGGCGATCGCAAAACACAGCCGTTGATGATTATCACAAATCCCTGCAATCCCATCCTCACCCCAGCGGTAAGCGCGAGAACGAGCCTGATCGTGGGTGAAATAGTCCCACGCCGCACCATTAGGGCTATAATCTTCTCTGACCGTGCCCCATTGGCGATCGCTCAAATATGGCCCCCATCTGCGCCAATGAACTTGATGATTGTGGGCTGCTGCTAATCTGATTTCTTCCTGGGTTGGAGTTGTCATAATTTGCTGCACCTCATATAAGTCAACATATTGATACGGTTACCCTAAATAGCGCTGAAGTTATGATGAAAATCTCATAGGAAAATTGTTCAATCAAAATTTAGGGTAAACTCAGGAAAAACTCATATTTACAGCATCTTCCTGTAAATAGACCACATTTGTCGTAGGGGCACAGCAGTGCTGTGCCCTGAGAGTGTGGTTCAACTACGTGAAAACTGCTGTAAGTTTGTGATTCTGTGGTGAATGATTGTCTATAGCAATCCTAAATCATTCGTGAAATCTTAGATCCCCGACTTCTTTAAGGATACAGCTGGTGAATCAGAGGTAAAACCCGTCGCTTATCCCGAAATCCCGCCGTCACCCTAGAAGGGTGCGGCTAATCGAACGAAGCCCACCTCCGTGGGCTAAGAAAATTCAGCCCACGGAGGTGGGCTTTGTAGCGTTAGCCCCAGGCTTCCAGCCTGCGGGCGATATATCGGGTAAGCGAGAGAACACTGTATATCAATATTGAGGGGTCAAACCCACCATTCGCCAGCAGTATCCTTTAAGAAAAAGGGGATATGAAGCCAACTTATTTTCAATATTTTATTTTTTGGTAATGCCTAAGAGAACAAAAATCAAACAATGGGTATTGCCGCATACCTCAAATATCTACCGTATCAGCCTTTCTCGGCAATACCTACATAAAATCGCTATGTGACTACTTAACTCACACCTAGACAAGCTGTCAAAGAATAACCAAAAATTCTAGAAACCTGACGACGACATATGGGACATTTGTTGATATCTGGTTGATCTGGAGTCACACCGATTGGCTGCCAATAAATTTTACTAGTTCCACCTGGGGTAATCTCTACCTCCATGCGGTAACGAATCATCTTTTTGCAAACATAGCAGGGCTTTTCAGTGTATTGAAGCATACTGTAATCCTGTTGTAACTGTATTGACAGCTGATGACTGTGGCTTCTAGTTGAAGCACTTATCTATCAGTACTGAACAGAAGTAATATGCAGATTTCTTTATTATTTTTTAATAATTAACAATTAGGTGAATAAATACTCACTTAGTGCGAGAAAATTCTTGATGCTTCACAGGACAAGCGAAGGGGGACAAGGGAGACAGGCTTCGACTTCGCTCAGCCTTCGGAGGACAAGGGGGACAAGGAGGACAAATGCCCACTTGCCCTGAGCGGAGCCGAAGGGATGCCCAAAACTGCATAGGCTTCGCCATCACAGAGATATATGTTACTGAAAGGGACACCTGAGTAACAACCATGAAAATACAGAAAATCGCACTTGTGAGCCTAATCGCCCTACTCACCACCATCGCCCAAACACCCATCAACCTACCCACAGTGGGAATAACCCAGGCGTTAGCCCAAACCCCACAGGCGCGGAAAGCCGAAGCTGATAGACTGTTTGAGCAAGGTAATCAGGAGTTTGATACCAGTCAATTTGAAGCAGCATTGCGATCGTGGCAACAAGCACTGATTATTTACCGTGAAATCAAAGACCGTCAAGGCGAAGGTGCGGCGCTGGGTAATCTCGGTCTTGCTTACTTTGATTTGGGAGACTACCCAAAAGCCATTGAGTACCACCAGCAGCACTTAGCGATCGCCAAAGAAATTAAAGATAAATTAGCGGAGGGACAGGCGCTGGGTAATCTCGGCAATGCTTACGATGCATTGGGAGACTACCCAAAAGCGATTGAGTGCCAGCAGCAGAGATTAGCGATCGCCAAAGAAATTAAAGATAGATTAGGGGAGGGACAGTCTCTGGGTAATCTCGGTAATGCTTACTATGCATTGGGAGACTACCCAAAAGCGATAGAGTACCAGCAGCAGACTTTAGCGATCGCCAAAGAAATTAAAGATAGATTAGTGGAGGGACAGGCGCTGGGTAATCTCGGTCTTGCTTACGATGCATTGGGAGACTACCCAAAAGCGATAGAGTACCAGCAGCAGAGATTAGCGATCGCCAAAGAAATTAAAGATAAATTAGGGGAGGGACAGTCTCTGGGTAATCTCGGTCTTGCCTACTTTAACTTGGGAGACTACCCAAAAGCGATTGAGTACCAGCAGCAGCACTTAGCGATCGCCAAAAAAATTAAAGATAAATTAGGGGAGGGACAGTCTCTGGGTAATCTCGGTCTTGCTTACAAAGCATTGGGAGACTACCCAAAAGCGATTGAGTACCAGCAGCAGCACTTAGCGATCGCCAAAGAAATTAAAGATAGATTAGGGGAGGGACAGGAACTGGGTAGTCTCGGTCTTGCTTACTATGCATTGGGAGACTACCCAAAAGCGATTGAGTACCAGCAGCAGAGTTTAGCGATCGCCAAAGAAATTAAAGATAAATTAGGGGAGGGACAGTCTCTGGGTAATCTCGGTATTGCTTACTATGCATTGGGAGACTACCCAAAAGCGATAGAGTACCAGCAGCAGAGTTTAGCGATCGCCAAAGAAATTAAAGATAAATTAGGGGAGGGACAGTCTCTGGGTAATCTCGGTATTGCTTACTATGCATTGGGAGACTACCCAAAAGCGATAGAGTACCAGCAGCAGAGTTTAGCGATCGCCAAAGAAATTAAAGATAGACTAGGCGAGGGACAGTCTTTAAACAATTTAGGAGCTGCTTTCTACAAACTTGGTAATCTTCCCGCAGCAGAGAAAACCTTGTATGAGGGAATTCAGGTTTTTGAATCTCTGCGAGGTAAAAAGTTAGCTGATACTAACAAAGTTTCACTTTTTGACACCCAAAGCCGCACCTACAGAATTTTACAACTAGTCCTCATCGCCCAAAATAAAACCGATGCTGCTTTAGAAATTGCCGAACATGGTCGCGCTAGGGCGTTTGTTGAGTTGTTAGCATCTCGTGTATCTACTAATAATAAACAGGCGGATAAATCACCGCAAGCACCAACAATTGCTGAAATTAAACAAATTGCTCAACAGCAAAATGCCACCTTCATTCAATATTCTATTATTACTGATGATTTCAAAGTAGGAGGTAAACAACAAACTAAAGAATCAGACCTCTATATCTGGGTTGTCAAGCCAACAGGGGAAGTCACATTCCGCAAAGTTGACCTTAAACACCTGTGGCAAAAAGATAATACTACTTTAGATGAATTGGTTACCAATAGTCGGATAAATATTGGTGTGGGTAGAGGTCGCGGCGGTATTACTGTCAGTCAAAATCCTGAGGCGGCAAACGTTAAAAAGCCATTACAAAAACTGCATGATATCTTAATTAAAGATATCGCCAAGCTATTACCAAAAAATCCTAGCGAGCGAGTTATTTTCATTCCCCAAGGTTCTTTATTTCTTGCACCTTTCCCAGCTTTGCTTGATGAACAAGGTAAATATTTAGTTGAAAAACATACCATTCTCACTGCCCCAGCAATTCAGGTGTTAGACTTTACTCATCAATTAGAGCAAGGGAGACAAACTAATTATCATAACGCTTTGATTGTCGGTAATCCTACTATGCCTGTAGTATCTACAGAACCAGGTAAATCGGGAACACGGTTAGATCCACTACCAGGGGCGGAACAAGAAGCAAAAACTATTGCCGATTTATTAAAAACTAAGGCAATTGTGGGTAAAGATGCAACTAAAGCAAATATTCTGCAACGCTTATCGCAAGTTGATGTGATTCATCTAGCTACTCACGGTTGGGCGGATGATAACCGGGGTTTGGGTAGCTGGATAGCCCTTGCACCATCGGGTAATGATGATGGTTTACTCAAAGCTGAGGAAATATTAGATTTAAAAATTAATGCGCAATTAGTAGTTTTAAGTGCTTGTGAAACCGGGAAAGGGAAACTTTCTGGTGATGGTGTGATTGGGTTGTCGCGTTCTTTAATTACTGCGGGTGTTCCCAGTGTGCTAGTGTCCCTATGGCAAGTACCTGATGCACCGACACAATATTTAATGGTGGAATTTTATAAAAGTTTGCAAACTCAGCCGGATAAGGCGTTGGCGTTGCGTCAGGCGATGTTGAAAACCAAGGAGAAATTTCCGTCTCCCGGCGATTGGGCGGCGTTTACATTGATTGGGGAAAGGTAATGGGTAATGGGGAATGGGGAATGGGGAATGGGGAATGGGGAATGGGGAATGGGTAATTATTTAGGGGAATTTTAATATCGATAGATTTCTTGTGAGGACACAGGTTTTGCTGTGTCCCTACAATTGCTGATTTTGGACACTACAATTGCCATTTCGGACACTACAATTGCCATTTCGGACACTACAGTTGCCATTTTTGATACTACAATTGCCATTTCGGACACTACAATTGCTGATTTTGATACTACAATTGCTATTTCGGAGACGACAATTGCTATTTCGGGCGCTACAATTGCCATTTCGGACACTACAATTGCTGATTTTGATACTACAATTGCCATTTCGGACACTACAATTGCCATTTTGGAGACGACAATTGCAGCTTTTATATAACGGGACAGCGATCGCAAGATATAGCAGTCCTAAATCATTCGCGAAAAGTTAGATCCCCGACTTCTTCAAGAAGTCGGGGATCTGGACAAGGTGAATTTTCACAAATCATATAGGATTACTATATGTATGGTGGAAAATATGAGGATGCGTGTGCGATCGCCTTTCACGCAACGCGATCTAAAACCATCCTTCTTGTTCTAAGGTTTCGATTAACTGCAAACCGCGAGGATCGCCTACACCTAATAGTGAAGCTTTAGCGTCTTCTCTCACACCTAAATCTTTATCTTCGGCAAAGGCTTCAATTAAAGCATCGATCGCTGTGGCATAAACTACGTTAGATGGTAGTTCGCGGCACAATTGCCCAATCGCCCAAGCGCTGTTACTGCGGACGGCGGCTGTTGGATCTTTAACTAAGGCTTCAATCAGTGGTGGTATTGCTCCGAGAACTGCTTCATAACTGACTTCTGCCATTTGTGCTAAGGCGCTAGCAGCCCACAAACGCACAGCGGAAATATCAGTTCTTAAAGCGTCGGCTAGGGGTGCTAACGAACGGCGATCGCGGCAATTTCCTAAAGCCCAAACCACACCTTTACGCACATAGCCGTTCCAATCTCGGTTGAGTTGCGTAATTAAAGGCTCTACTGCATCTTGACTTGGATTGCGCCCTATGGCATAGGCTGCGCTTACCCGCACTAAGGGACAGGTATCTGTTAACAGCCGGATCAGATGGGGAATAGCCCGTTCATCTTCAATGTCGCAAAAAGCACGCGCCGCTAGCATTCGTTGCTGCGGTTGGGAATTGTCTAACAAAGCGAGCATTTCTTCCGGATCGGGTTTTGCCACTTCTGATTCAGCAAGTGGCTCCAGGCGATCCAAGGGGCTTTCTAGTTCGACTTCGATATCAAGTAGGCTTAGGTCTTCTTCGTCATACATAATAGTGCAATCAGGCAGTAGGCAGAAGGCAGAAGGCAGAAGACTTTATGTCTGTTACATTTTAACTGCCTAAGTTTTGCTGCCATGCTGCACTAGTTTATTTTTCTATATTGAGTGATTTTACCATCCACAGGGATTGGGTTTGATAACCAAGTTGATCGTAAAGATTCAAAGCGGCTTGGTTCGATTGAAATACTTGTAACCCAATTTGGCGATCGCCTCTTTGAGTAGCCCAATTTTCTAGATATTTCATCAACGCTGTCCCAATACCCCGCCGCCGATGTTCTGGAACAACATATAACAGAAATATATGCGCATGGCGACTTCCATTAATTTGATCGATGGCATTTCCTACCCAGAGACAAGCAACGGGGGATGAGGGGGAAACAAAGACTCTGGGACGCGGGGACGCGGAGAGTTCTTTCTCCCTGTCCCCGCGTCTTTTGGTCTCCCTGTCTTGTTCCCCTACTTCTCTATCCTCATCTACCCACCACAAGGGCGTGTTACTGGATAAGTATTGCTCGACTGTTTGTGCGAGGTGGGAAAAGTCTCCTGGGGGAAAAATATCCTGGTAACTCCGTTGCATGAATTTGAGTAGTAGCGCCCGATCTAAGGCGGAGCCTAGGCGAATACTGTACCCTGGTAGCAGTGGCTCAGGCACGAATAGCACTCATCTGAACTATTACCCCGACTTCTTCAATCGGTGCTGGGGCGGCCATATCTGAGGGTAAAAAGATGCGGGCGCTGACTGCTACTAAAGCCAGGATAAATACTAGCACTACCAACAAAGGAGCAATGTATTGACGAAAAATAGCCATAATTTGGATGAGCATGAACTAGGTACTTTATCAGCACCTAGCTATAGATTTGTAAAGTTTTCTTGATTTATTTTACCTGTGTTGAGGGGATCGCAAACAAAAGTTAGGAGCGATCGCTGTCCAAATCATCAATTACTTTCTCAACATACCAATCTTCAGACATCCCCGGAAAATTCTCCTTGGCTTGTGCAATTAACCGTTCAGCAGTATCTATGTCACCATCCAACCGAGCAATCAAGCGATTCTTGATATCGTTCTCATATATAAATGTGTCTGGTTGGTTTGATATTCCGCTATTGAATGACTCTGATTGGATCTGTTCTCTGCGCAATTGCCAAAATAAAACGTAATACAGCGTGCCAAAAATCAGAATCAGGCTGAGTGCTCCCAAAAAATTTAGGAGGTTAAAGCCCAAAAATCCTAATACTAATTGCGAGAGGACATAGCCTAGTAGCAGGCCAGTCAGCAAGAGGATAAACGTACCAACAATAATAACTACTTGGTTTCCCATACATCCTCTTCTTCTTCAAGTCCAGGTCTAGGAATTGCTACTGGTTGTGGGTTCCAGGGGGCAAATACTGGTAACAGCAACAGTCCTGGGACAGCAGCAACAATGGTAATCATAAAAAATAACGGCCAACCTGTGCTTTGGGCGATCGCCCCACCCGGAGACGCGAGAATATCGCGGCTGACAGCCATCAAGCTAGAAAGCAAAGCATACTGGGTGGCGGAAAATTGCTGGTTACACATACTCATTAAAAATGCCACAAAGGCAGCAGTTCCCAAACCGCCACAAAACTGTTCGATGTTGATCGCTAGAACCATAGCTTGATGGTTTTGACCGATATAAGCTAGAGATAAGTACGCAAAATTACTCACAGCTTGGAGAACACCAAATACCCAAAGTGACCGATTGATGCCGATTTTACTTAAAATTGCCCCACCGGAGAGCGCCCCAACTATGGTAGCGATTAATCCCATACCTACTTGAATAGCGCCGATATCGGTTTTGCTAAAACCCATTTGCAGCAAAAACGGCGTGGTCATATTACTCAGTAAAGCATCACCCAGTTTGTAGAGAGTAATGAACACAAGCACGAAAATACCTCGCATAACTCCCTGGCGCTGGAAAAATTCGCCAAAAGGTAAAATGACCGCAGCGCTTAAAGAGGCTGGAGGGCTAATTTGGGCTGGTTCTGGTGCAAACAAAGTGGCAAAAATCCCCAATCCCATTATAAGAGCCATCAACAAATAAACTGACGACCAGGGTATTCTATCGGCCAGTATCAATGCTAAAGCACCTGCGATTAACAACGCAAGACGATAACCCAAAATAAAAACGGCTGCGCCTGCGCCCATTTCCAGTTTTTGCAAAACGTCCGTGCGGTAAGCATCAGCAGCAATATCTTGAGTTGCGCTTAAAAAAGCAATGACTATGGCGTTAATGGCTAGCAGCTGTAATGCTTGTTTAGGTTGCTGGAATGCCATAATGGCGATCGCAACTACTAACAACAGCTGCGTCACAACTAACCAACCCCGCCGCCGCCCTAAAAAGGGCAAAGTAAAGCGATCGAGAAACGGCGACCAGAGAAACTTTAACGAATAAGGTAAACTCGCTAGGCTAAACCAGCCAATAGCTGCCAAATCTACCTTTTCTACAGTCATCCAAGCTTTTAAGGTATTACCGATTAAGAGTAACGGCAAACCAGATGAAAAGCCGAGGAATAATAAAGCCGCCATCTTGCGGCTACCAAACACTTGTAGCAGCGATCGCACTGGATTCATCCTTTAAATGTCTCTCCTGACTCTGATGAATTGCAGTTATCTTGCCATACCTACCGGATGATTTTACGTAAAGAAGCAAAATTGAGAGTAGGAGAACTTGGGGAATAGGTACTAAAAGAATAACTCCCGAATTCCCGTACTACCAATTTCCACCGCCAGCGCCGCCAACAGAAAACCAAAAAGCTGAGTCGCAATTACCCCACCTTCAGCACCAATCCATTTGTCGATGTGGGTTCCCAGACGTAAAATTACCCAACTCATAAACATTGCTGCCACAATACCCAAAACTACACCGATATGTGGACTGGTATATTACCGATCGCATCCGCTAAGACAAATACAGCAATAAACGTTTGAACGAGAGCAGAGGTATCCACAGCTAAGAGCATTTATCAACATTTGATAACAACCTAGCGCTCAATGTGTGCAGATGACTATAACCCATAGCAAGATTGATCTTAAGACGATGAGTATAATCAGCTTCTTAAACAAAAGCAACGCTAACCTTGGTCTAACTGATTTCCCCAGTTCATTAAGTAACGGTATATTTGAGAATCTACCTCGCACAATTCATTGTTTTTTGTCTAAGCTATGAAGCCTTATTTAGCAGCTGCTATCCAATTAACTAGTGTGCCCAATTTACAAAAAAATTTGGCACAGGCGGAAGAATTAATTGAACTTGCCGTGCGTCGAGGTGCTGAATTAGTGAGTTTGCCAGAAAACTTTTCTTTTATGGGAGAAGAAAAAGACAAACTTGCTCAAGCAGAAGCGATCGCCCGTGAAAGCGAAATATTTCTGAAAAAAATGGCCCAGCGTTTTCAAGTGACCATCCTGGGCGGTAGCTTTCCCGTGCTTGTCGATAATACAAGTAAGTTTTATAACACCACTGTACTCATTGACCCCAACGGACAAGAAGTTTGTCGGTATTATAAAGTACATTTGTTTGATGTAAATGTCCCGGACGGCAACACCTATCAAGAATCCAGCACAGTCATGGCTGGGAAGCAACTGCCACCTGTGTATTTTTCAGAAAAATTGGGTAATTTGGGACTTTCTATTTGCTATGATGTCCGCTTCCCGGAATTGTACCGACATTTAGCAGATAAAGGAGCCGATGTAATGTTTGTACCAGCGGCTTTTACTGCCTTCACAGGCAAAGACCATTGGCAAATATTACTACAAGCCAGAGCAATTGAAAACACCTGTTACGTAATTGCTCCTGCCCAAACCGGCACTCATTACGCCAGAAGACAAACCCACGGACACGCCATGATTATCGACCCTTGGGGTGTAATTTTAGCTGATGCTGGCGAACAACCAGGAATAGCGATCGCGGAAATCAAACCCTCTCGCCTAGAGCAAGTCCGTCGGCAAATGCCTTCTTTGCAACACCGTATATTCACTTAAATCTTGCGTTAGTATTCTTGTCCAGACGAATTTAGTCGATTGAGGCTGACAAACTAACAGACCCCGACGGGGGTCTGACCACCTTCTGGGTAGTTTACTAATAGAAGGATAAACAAATCCCTTACTCAAAAATTCCGATGTTATCACCAATCCCTACATTGTCAAAAGCTGTAGCAATAGCTCTAAGTTTCTCTAACTTGCTAGAATCTTGGCGAAATAGGGTTCTGGCAACCTGCTGAATAGCACGCCGACTATCACTAAAGACTGATTGTTTGGACAACTGGCTTAAAGCTAGATAAAAAAGTGTAGCTCCAGAAGTAGCATCGAAGAGGTAGTTACCTTCAGCATCCTGAGAACTCAGTAAATAATAAGCCGCTTTGTTATGAATACCACTGTTGTAGTGAACACCACCGTAATCATCAAAGTCAGGTAAAATGCGGTAATTATTCATGTGCTCCGGTTGACCGTAGATAGCAGGGTTGCTTAAACTCCGAATTGCTCGACCATTGTCACCAAAGCCACTTCCTAGCTCCCAGTTCCATGTTTCAATATCACTATTTTGGAAATTAGCCACCAAAATACCAAAAATATCTGCATAGGATTCATCTAGCGCCCCTGACTGCCCATAATAATCCAACCCTACTATCTGATAGGTTAATCCGTGGAAAAACTCATGAGCAACTATGTCTTGAGCAACTGCAAGGGAACGTAGTTTTCCGTTGACCATGCACTGTCCAAAGATCGCCTGTTCGTACGGATCAAGCCAGGCGGCATATTGCCACTCTATTTGATCATAATTTTCAACACAGTTAATACTACAAATATACTGTGCAGTACTGCCATTGGTTGGCTGGTACTGGAGTACATTTTGAATAAAATTTGCCACCTCGGTAACATTATTATGAGCAGTCACACATTGCTCTATGCAATTACCGTTAACTAGTAGTTCTCCAGGAAGATCTCCTTTGTGATGCTGGTAACTACGAAACTCAAAGTTATAGCTGCATACACTGAGTTCGCTGTTTTCTAGGATTGATAGTTGTGAATCAGAGTTTTGCGGGCAATGGGAGGAACAGGGGTCACCAAAGCAATCAATCATTGTCTTCCTCCCATCGATCCATATAATCCTCTTGTTTCTACCTCAACTTTTTCTGAAGCGTTCTCATACGAGGTAGTTCTACAACTATCTCTTTAGTATGAGCATCGATTACATAGTCTACCATTTCTGGTATAGGTTTGAAGTCATTATTGTTTTCTGTCTGTCTGACTTGATTTTCGGGATCTTTGTACCTAATGTCGGTAATATAAACCAGTCGCCAGCACTTGTTGTTTGAGTCGTAGTAATAGTAAAGAGTTGGATTTAAGGTTACATCTGCCAAATTATAACCTTTCTTTTCTTCAATCAAATGTTTGATTTCATCGCGTTCCACTTGAGGAGATGCATTGAGTCCATTAGGATCACCAATAGCTGAGTTGATTGCCAACAGTTCATTCTTTTCATCAACTTCAACAGTCACCTGAGCGCCATAAACAGGTATACTCTTATACTTTTGACGAAACTTAACTATGTGCGTTTTAGTAAAACTAAACCATTGAGTGCTTACACTTTCAAATTCAGAGTTAATCGAGTGTTTTTTTGACTCAACAAAACTTCTTATCGGTTCTGTTTCGCTTTCTAATAAGCTTTTTAAGCTGTCTTCTACTTCTTGGAACTGGTGCTTTATTTGATTCGCTTTAATCCCAGACAGATGAACTCTTCTTAAAGCAGTGGCAAGTGCATCAATACCACGATGCTTGGACACTGGGTTTTCATCTTCGGCATGGTAAGCAAATATCTTCATACCACTCCTGTTCATAATTAAGAAGACAGTTCACTTGTTACAGGTTTTTTGACCTATGCTAAGATAATAAGTTTATATGTTTACAGACCGACTATGCAAGATGTACAAAAAATATATCTTGGCTGTTCAAGATGTACGATACTATAAACACCATTTATTCTAATTGTAGGAAAATATAACCAGGCAAAAGGCAGAGGAGCCTGGGCATTTGGTCGCCACACTTGGAGCAACTAGTGAGCATAGGCCATAAATACTGTAGATACTGGAGATGCTGAGTTTGATGATTGCTGGTACATAACCTAACACTAAGCTGATAGTAGTAAGTTGAACTGGAAAATCTTGTACAAAATGTACAAAAAAAAATGGAGGTTTTGGCGATGCTTGAACTTTAAATATCTTTAAATTATAGAAATACAGAAGCTTAGATATGAGTAAACGAAATCAGCAGTCTATTAGTAACAACAGTTTTTCAAACTCAGATTCCGTTGAAAGTCAAGATTCACAGACAAGACGACGTAGCTCTGAAGACCAAGAACGTGATAAGTCTGTTTATCAATACTTATTGCAATGTTTGACTGATTTAGGGTTGAATCCAACAGAAGAAAACCCGAAACCTAATGAAAGTAGTATAGCCAAGCAATGGGGTCAAACAAATAATCGGATTTTTATTAGGCGTGTTCTGCGTTCTGTTTTTCCTCAGTACTATGAGCAAAATGAAAAACAATCGGAGCAACCTGTTCCCGGACTAACTATCGGAAAGTTAGTAGAAATTCTCTCTGCAATTCAAGAGTACTGGGAAAAGAAAAAAGCGCAGACTCCAGAAAACAAAATTCCTCGTATTTTAACAAGAACTGAAAAATTAAGGGCATTTCGCACATTTTATCAACTAAGTATTGCAGAAAAGGAAAAACTAAACTTTCCCATACATCCGGGAGATAATTTACTACAACAATTATTAGAAATTGTTACTGATACAGTCAAAGGCTTAAAATATGAAGACGTTATCTCCTTTTATAAGGGAGCGATAAATATTTATCACTGTTTAAAGCAGGCTGAATTCAGTAATAGACAAAATGGAGAAAACATTTCACATACAGATATAATTAAACGCCAAGTTAAAAACTTAATTAAAGAACAGTATCAAGGTTTAGACACAACTCACAAAAAAAATAAAACAGACAATTTAGTTAACAAAGTTCAAAGGGAAATTAACCGACTTGAGTTGCAATGTGGAGTTAGGCAAGTTAAATCACTTTTGCTAGAGACTAAAAATGTAGAAGAATTACAGACGAATTCTAATTTTTTATCTCCTGCTTTTATTGAGCATCTAACTCGTTCTATTGTTGAGAACGAAATTTTAACTGATGAATTTCCCATTAATATTAAACATATTGAAATTGAAAAAACAAAGCCCTTACCTCTATATCTAAAAGATGAATATCATAAAAATGGTTTAATCAATCCGGAATTGGTTGGTGGGAAGGAAGATAAAGAAGATATTAATGGGCTACAAAAACAGTTTGCTTATAAAATAAAAGTCCATTTTTACGTAAGATTTCCCGAAAATTATACACCAGCCTTTGAAGGAGAAGAGAAGCAAAGCAGTTACTTTAATAAAAGAGAAAATAAACTAGAATTTTTTGAAGAAATCACAGGAATCGGGAGTCCTGTTTATCATATCATTGCCGCAATTAATAAAGTTCTTTTATGGGATATCCCGGAAATAATCGATTATTTCCCTGTAGCTCGTACTATTTTAAGTAACAATGATTTTTTTGGTAGTCCTAGCTTAGTCCGGTCGTATACTTTAGTTAATCTCTGCAAAAAAGATGATATTGAAAATGCATTGAAAGAGAATAAAACTTACGATACAGTAGTAGGTAATTATGAAACTGCTTACGGTGAATACTGCGGTTTTGATTTGGTGGAAGTGGCTGCAAAGGCTGCACTTCATGCCAGATTAAGAGCAATTAAACAGACTGGAATTAATCCTGTAAGATATCTAACTCAACTTTGCTACCGTGTTGAGGAATTGAATGCATTCCGAAAAGCTGAAAGCTATTTAAATTTCTATCCATTTTCTTTGAAAGCAATGGAGGGTTATCTTAATCAAACGATTTTTCACAATCGATATCGTACTGTAGATCATGATTATAATTTTATCGAAAAAGATGCAGATAGTCCTTGGACTTCAGTAGCTTATGATGCTCACCTAGCAATTGCTGAAGGTTATCTCAAAGAAGGTCTTTATCACATTGCTAAAAAATATTTAGATGTTCTCAAATCTCATATAGAAAAAGCCAGAAAAGGGAAAAACTATTTTTTCAGAGATTTACTACTAGCAAAATACCATTTATGTCAGTTTCGTTATCATTACTTAACCGATTTAAAGGATGATGTCGATTCTGACAATACTCAATCAACCCGTGAACGCTCTAGCTCAATTCGAGCAGCTATACAAAGTTTAAATTATGCTGAGGAATATTTGAAGCAACTTTTAAGAAAATATTATAGTATTAGTGCTTGCGCTCAAAGTAACTTTCATCCTTTTTTCTATTTATTCTCAAGAATAAATGCACACCGGGCTAAACTTTATATATTCACATCTTCTTATACAGACCTTCCCAGTCGCGGATTTAATAGCTTTATAGAGCCAATTCGTTTGCTGGAAAAGGCACGAATTTATGCAGCTAGAGATGGGAGTACAGCATTATATTCTTCGTGGACTGCTTATCAAAGCTGGTGTTATCTCATGGTTGCTTATTTAGGAGATTACGAACCATCACCACATAAGGAATTCAGTAAAAAAGAGTGTATAGATTGGGCAAGAAGATTGATAGAACATGCAATAATTTGTTATTATCAAAGTGGGAAAATATGCTATCAGCAAATTAAAGATAATGGTGGCAAAATCACTAATATTATTAGAGATCATAAGTATTATGAGAATTATGGTAACATCCAAATCCAAGTTGCCCCATTAATTCAAGAACTGAAAGAAGGTAGTGCAGAATCTGAGAAAAGATATGATGAATCAAAAAATGTCATAAATATTGATTTTTCTATATTAAAGAAAATCTGTCCAGAAGAAGACCAATCAATCTACTTATTTGGGACACATTCAAGTATTATAATTTTTGCGATGGGAATGCTGGAATTATGTGATGATAAACACAAAGAAAGCGAACTGAAAATTAGGCTAAATAAAGCCTTTAAAATGTTTACCTATTGTTCAGCGATCGCGGAAGATGGAATTATAGCCAGAAGAGATTCTGAAGACGGAAAAATTTATTGCGAAAGAATATTTCAAAATGGCGATGAGTTAGTCAGGGGTTTATATCCGCACCGTCTGACACAATTTGCTGACTTAGGCAAAATTTGGGCGGCTACATGTAAAGTAATTTTATTCTTGGACGATCAAACTTCTGATTGGCGAGTGATTGATAATTTACTAGAGAGTTTGCCCACTCCTAATTCTATAACTCCTGGTTTGCAAAAGTCTTGCGGGCAAAAGCGTTATAATGGACATCTTGAAAACCATTGCGATCGCCTAGTTAAGTATTTTCATCAACTTAAAAGTAAAAAATGGAACGATACTAATTTAATAGATATTCGTAACAAAATCGTCAAAGATATTTTCAAGATTATCCGTGGTGAGAGTGAGGTAACACCTTAATCATAGTCAAAAATTGATGTTGCTGATTAAGAACAGGACTTACGCAACTGGCAGATATATTCTGGTTAAGATTCAATAGTCAAGGTTTGTTGCACATTTGACTCTTGACTATGGACGGTTTTGGCTGAAAAAATATGACACTTACGTAAGTCCTAAAGAAGACAAATTTGTCTTACACAAAGAGGCAAAGAAACTGATGGAAAAAATTCTAATTTCAGAATTTCATCTTTGGATTCAGCAACGCCAAAGATAAAATAGTCAGATAACTACTTCCAACAAACATTTCAACATCAAATAAGCAGAAGTAGCCCCTGGATCTTGATGTCCGATACTGCGTTCTCCCAAATAGCTAGCCCGTCCTTTCTTGGCTAACATCGGTGTGGTATCTTTCAGCGCCTGTTCGGCGGTAGCTACAGCTTGCTGCAAAGCTGTGACTGTATCTCCACCTTCAGCGACAACTTTTGCAAAAGCTACCACTGCGGGAGATAAGACATCTACCATTGTCTTGTCTCCTAATTGGGCTTTACCACGCACAAGTACCCCATCTAAACCAGATTGAAGTAATTTCACTAAATCTTGCTCAGTCAGTTCGTGCTTATCTGTAACATCTGTACTAGCACGTAAAAACCAAGTTCCATAAAGAGGGCCACTCGCACCGCCAACACTAGAAATTAAAGTCATGCTAACTGCTTTGAAAATGCTACCGATATCTTTGTCGGCGACAGTTGGTAACTGAGTCATCACCTTTTTCAAACCGCGATCCATATTAATACCGTGGTCAGCATCACCGATCGCGGCATCTAATTCGGTTAAATATTCTTTATTTTGCTCTATTTCGGTGGCAAATGACTGTAACCATTGCAAAATCTGCTCTCTACTGACCATTTCTCACCTCTGTTGAGTTTGGTAATATTAGCTAAGGTAATGTAGCCATATATCCGAATTTGTACGGCTACGTATGTTAAGTTCGTGTAAAAGTGGGAAGTAGAAATTAGCCAAGGAAATAGGCGTTTATGATTCTTCCTCGGTCATTAGTCTTAAAACTACTCCCTTTATTATTTTTAATAACTTTCCTAACTACTTGCGTTGACTCGAGCAAAACTGCTGAAAATAATATTGTTGCTTTAGGAGCTGCGATCGCCTCAACCCAAGAAAATATTGTCTATCCAGAGAATGCAAAGATAGTCGATGTGACTGCACCAGAATATGGCGCTAGACCCAACGATAGCCAAGATGATACTGAAGCTATCCAAAAAGCACTCAGTAAGTTTCCCGCCGGAAGCAGAGTAATCTATTTACCCAATGGTGTATATAATATCTCCAATTCCCTTTACTGGCCTAAAGGTAAGCGTGGGCGTTCCGATTACAAGCGAACTGTGCTGCAAGGACAAAGTAAAGAAGGAGTGATTATTCAACTCCAAGATAACTCTCCCAATTTCCAAAATTCTAACCAGCCGCGACCAGTAATTTCTACAGGTTTTGACCCTGACTTAAATCCCAAATCTGAAGATTTCAAAGCGAGTAAGGTAGCGCAGCGCTTTGGTAATTCGGTGAGAAATCTCACTATTAATATCGGAAATAAAAATCCGGGAGCAGAAGGACTAAATTTTGCCGCCAACAATCAAGGCGCAGTTCGCAGTGTGAAAATCATCTCTCCTGACCGACAAGGAACAACAGGATTAGCACTCACTCATGGCGAAATTGGGCCGCTGCTGGTGGAAGATGTTGAGATTGTGGGATTCGATCACGGGATACGGACAAACAATGTTCTTAACAGCGTAACGTTGCAGAACATCACAGTCCGCGAGCAAAACCGAGCAGGTATTTACAATGGCGGACAAGTAATGAGCCTTGAGGGGTTCAGTAGTTTTAATTCCGTACCAGCAATTATCAATGGCAGAAATCCGAATAAAGACAAAGATCCAGGAAGTATGTTAACTCTGGTGAATGCCAAACTGACCGGTAGTGGTAGAGCAAAAAATACTTCAGCAATTGCTTCCGCTGGGTTTATCTACGCCAGAAACGTCGTCACTTCTGGCTACAGCGGCGTGTTCTCCAGTAATGCACGCAAGGCGGCTAAGAGCATAAATAAAGCTGCAATTGATGAATTTACTTCCCGTCCCATTCTTTCTAAGTTTGCTTCACCACAGAATTCTCTACAACTGCCGATTAAGCAATTTCCTAAGCTAGCATGGGATGACCCAAAAACTTGGGTGAGTGTTGAGAAGTTTGGCGCGACTCCCAAAGATAAAAAGGATGATACAGATGCTTTTCAAGCTGCAATCGATTCTGGTGCAACCACAGTCTTGGTGCCAAATGGTAGGTTTACAATTAACGGTTCCCTAAAACTCAGAGGACAGGTGCAAAGATTTGTCAGTACTGGGGGAGGATTTGAAGGTAATGGCGAGATAGTAGCAGACAACGGTAAGCAACCAACCTTGATTGTTGAGAACTTCTCTGTTGGGTATAACTCAAAGCTAAAATGGAAAAATGTTGCTAATCGCACTGTTGTTTACCGTAGTATCACTCACCTGGATCTGGAAAGCGAAGGTAGTGGCGACCTTTTCATTGATGATGCTGTCATGGGAAAACTCAGATTTCTCAACCCGGCGCAACACATTTGGGCACGCCAGCTAAATCTGGAGAGCGGTTCAGAAACTAATCTGGTGAATAATGGTGCTACACTCTGGATTCTGGGTTTGAAGACAGAGAGGGGTAAAACAAAAATCGAAACCACCAATGGGGGGTTTACAGAACTTCTCGGTGGATTCATTTATGCCACTAGTAAACAAAATCCACAAGAACCACTTTTCCGCATCGTCAATGCTAGTGCGAGTTTCGCCGGAGTAGCTGAGGCATTTTTCGATAAAGATACTTATCAAATCTGGGTTGAGGAAACACGCACTAACAGCACCAAAATGCTCAAAAGAGACGAGATTCCGGCAAGAACAACCGCAAACGGACAAGCTATGGTACTTTATACTGGCTTCGACAAGCGACCCTAGTAACTCGTAGGGGCGGGGTGACCCACCTGTGTCAACTTAACGTGAAACCCTTATCAAGACTTAATTTTGAATTAAATCACCTACCATCAAGATCCGCGTTACCCCACCCCAGTTTTGCTGGCGCAAAACCTCCCCTCCCCGCAAGCGGGGAGGGGATTGAGGGGTGGGGTAAAATGCCTGTGGAATAAGCGTTTTGACTTAAGTTGACACCAATGGGGGTGACCCCGCCCCTACAATTTGGGCGCTTTTCATTTGCATTAAATACAAAACCCTAGCCTCTAGCCCCTAGTCCCTTTTCTTTGCAAGGTGTATTGGACTCAACCGAGAACCGCTATAATTTATTTCTTGGAGTTCCCTTAGGGAACGCCTGCGTAGGGTGCGAGGGCTAAAGTTTTCGTAATATCAGTCAGGAGAAAGCGATCGCACAGGTTAAACATTTCTACCTCGGTTTGGGTTTGTCGCATCAGCCGCAGGAAATGACCTTCAGCGTCAACACTAAGGGCAATATAGTTAAGGAACATTTTCATGTAGCCTACGCGTGATCGCATTGGCATAGTTGACGCTGTGGGGGTTTGCCATAAACGATCAATATAGTTGCGTACCTCTACTAAAGGAACGGGCGCGATCGGCTCTCCTCGCAAAACCTGGCGAATTTGATGAAAAATCCAAGGATTCCCGATCGCCCAGCGTCCCACCATTACACCCGCAGCCCCTGTTTGAGACAGCACTTCCATAGCTGTTGTCGCCGAGTTAATATTGCCATTAGCCAGCACTGGACAATCAACTCTTCTCACGGCTTCCGCAATCAAATCATATTTCACTACCCCGTGGTACATATCTTTTACCGTGCGACCATGCAAAGAGAGCAAATCAATGCTGTGGCGATTGATGATATCGAGAATTTTGTCAAAGTTATCTGTATTTTCAAAGCCTACGCGCATTTTGACAGTAAAAGGGCGATCGTTGACTGCTTGTCGCAGTTCTCCCAAAATCCGCTCCACTTTTTCCGGTTCTCGCAGCAATCCACCCCCGACATTTTTGCGATAGATTCGCGGTGCTGGACAGCCCATATTCAAGTCAACGCCAGCGATATTATAGCGGCAGAGTTCCTTTGCTGTTCTGACTAAGTCGGGAATGCTTTCGCCAATCATTTGCGCAAAAACCGGGCGACCGGTGTCGTTTTCGGTGATTGCTGAGAGAATGTGACGATTGAGCCGTGAGGTATCATTGACGCGGAAATACTCAGTAAAGAAGTAGTCAGGACTACCATAGTGGGCAATCACCTTCATAAACCAGAGATTTGTCACATCCTGCATAGGCGCAAGAGCGGTGAGCGGTAGGTATGGATGGAGCGATTGGGGGAGCGATACCTGGGACGACATAGAGGTGAAGGGCGTTGACAAAGCATCACTTTATCAAAAAATCGTTAACGCGATCGCTTTCCACTCAGGGACTTACTCGTAAAAAAATATTCCATTACTATTGTTGACAATTCACACTCAACAGTCAACCGTCAACTCTCAACGACTTTAACGAAATAATTTATTTTTTGGAGTCCCCTAAATTCCCCAGCGTAAGCTTGGTGTTTTAACTGGTGCATCCCATAGCTTGAGCATTTCATCATCTAATTTCAAGAGGGTAATTGAGCATCCTTGCATTTCTAAAGATGTCATATAAGAACCTATGAGATTGCGGACAATTTGCAATCCCTGCTGTGCGCAGATTTGTGCTAGTTGGCGATAGACCAAATATAGTTCAGAAATGGGAGTACCACCCATACCATTGACAAAAGCTAAAACGCGATCGCCTGTTTGCAATGGTGGATCTGTCAATTCTACATCTACCCATTCCCCTTGGTTTTCGTCCCACTCCCGGACTGTGCGGTGATAGCCTGTATCTTCGATAAGCGATCGCGTTAATCTTTCGGTAATCTCATCTCCCGATTGTAAAGGGATGCGTTCTCTACCAGGTTCACCATGAATCCCAATCCCAATTTCTAATTCGCGATCGCCTAATGTAAATGTTGGTGTACCTTTCGCCGGTACTGTACAAGAACTTAAAGCAATTCCCATACTCCGTCCATGCAAATTTACCCGACGGCACAAATCAGCTATTTGCGGCAAATCATAACCCAGTTCCGCCGCCGCACCACAAATTTTTTCTGCTAGTACTGTTGTGCCTACACCCCGCCTGCCCTGAGTATAAAGGCTATCCTTGACTGCGATATCATCATCAATCACAATATTTAGCACTCGGATACCCTCACTGCGAGCTAATTCCGTTGCCATTTCAAAATTCATCACATCGCCGCTATAATTTTTGACGATATAAAGGATACCAGCCCCTCCATTGACTTTCTGAGCAGCTGCTAGCATTTGGTCAGGAGTTGGTGAAGTGAAAACCTCTCCCGGACAAGCTGCATCCAGCATTCCCTGTCCGACAAAACCCGCGTGCATCGGCTCATGTCCACTGCCACCACCAGAAATAATTGCTACTTTTCCTGGTATAGGTGCAACGGCTCGATAAACAAAGGTAGGATCGTAACTCACTTGAATTAAATCAGCATGAGCTGCTGCGTATCCCTGTAAACTTTCGCGGACAAAATCTTCTGGATTGTTAATCAGCTTTTTCATCGACAATTTGGGTAGAAACCCCGTCCTTGTAGGACGGCTTTATATTAAAATATAGATGGTCAATGACCCACCCGAGACGATGGATTCAGACAGCCTAACGAGCGAAGTCCAGTAAAATTGGCGGCGCAGACAAATCGGTAGACCGGGAAAAGAGGATAGGGCAATGGCAAACATCCCTAGAATCAAAACAACAGATAAGAATTCCTTTTGGGTATTCGACACATAAAACCGCTGGACTAGCGGGGTTAGTCTGTGGAGCGAACATAAGACCATAAAACTCCTTGAGGGTGGAGGCAGTTGCTATGAAGCAGAAACTCAAATCGTGAGGTTTGGGAATCACCGTTCCTTTAGGTCGGTGAGGATGTCAAGATCTACTAAATATGTTTGTTGAGAAAATTACATCTGTCGTCAGGGTAAAGCGCATTGCTAAACCCCTACCGCGCTGATTTGGGTGTGAGCTGCCCACCATATTGCAGTATCATTAATTCTTTCATAATCCTGTAGCGACAACTATTTATAAGTTCTTAACTCTCATTACTCTTTCTATCCTCATCTAGTGCTTTTTGAATCGCCTGACGGCAAAACTCTGGAGGGTTATCTTTTGTTGATAATTCCTCCTTCATTCCTTTGCTAATGCGTAAATTCATTCTTTGTGTTAATGGCTCGTCTCTGTCGGTGACAAATTTTTTTAAATTTTCTGGATTACCTTTAGGATTGGGCATTGTTGAGAAAAATAAATATAGCTTGAACTACTGCTGACCGAGTAAATATTTTTATCATATAAGATTAGGACTTACGCAAAAAACCTCTCAAACTCTTATTCCTACCGAAGTTCTGTTCGTCGAAGACGTTGGCGTTCGCGCAGCGTCTCCCCTTGGGAGAAGCCATCGTCGGAAGCCGACGCTCAGACTTCTCTGTGTGTACTCTGTGTCCTGGAGCGGTTTGATTTTCCGTGACCTGTGCGTAAGTCCTGAAGATATCTGATAATTTTTAATAATAACTCGCATATCGCGTATAGATATCTGCTCACCCATCCTTTGCTGACACAAAAGAAGTAAATATGGTCAAAGTTAATACATTTCCAGTAATATCTACCACCGATTTATTTTTGCGTGTCGCCGCCTTAGCTGCTGAGTTTGCGACTCGCGCCGCAGTTCACGATCGCAATGCTTCTTTCCCCTTTGAGAATTTTACCGCCCTCCAGCAAGCACAACTCCTAAATTTGACTATTCCCCAAGAATTTGGCGGTCAAGGTGTAGGATATGCTACTGTCTGTCGGGTGATTGAAACCATAGCGGGTGGGGATGCGGCTACGGCTTTAGTATTGACAATGCATTATTTACAACACGCCAATGCTGGACGTACCCGTCGCTGGCCAGATGACATTTATCAGCGGTTGTGTAAAGAATCGGTAGAAGGTATTGCTTTAATAAATGCTGCCCGTGTGGAACCGGAATTAGGTACACCAGCGCGGGGCGGATTACCTGCAACCACTGCGGAATATACTGCTAATGGTTGGCTATTAAATGGACATAAAATATACACGACAGGCAGCCCAATTTTGCGTTACTTTGTGGTTTGGGCACGCACAACAGAAATAGAACCGCGAGTGGGTAATTTTCTTGTACCGCGAAATTTACCTGGTGTCTGCATTGAAGAAACTTGGGATCACTTGGGAATGCGGGCGACCGGTAGCCACGACTTGATTTTAGAAAATGTCTTAATTCCTGTAGAGAATGCTTTGGATATTCGCCCATTATCAGCTTGGTCGTCTGCCGATCCATTGCAATTAGCTGGTAATAGCCTCTGGTTGAGTGCATTATACCAGGGAGTAGCCAAAGCAGCGCGAGATTGGCTAGTAGGATATTTAAATGAGCGATCGCCTACTAATTTAGGAGCGAGTTTAGCAACACTACCCCGCTTTCAAACAGCGATCGGGGAAATGGAAGCTTTACTATATGCAAGCGATCGCCTAATTTATGGTTTAGCCAACGATATCGATGCCGCCAATTATGACAGCAACGTAGTATTACAGGCACAAACCGTAAAATATATCACCACAAATAACGCCATTCGCGCCGTGGAAATCGGACTGCAACTGATTGGTAATCCTGGCTTATCGCGCCATAACCCCTTAGAAAGACACTATCGTGATGTCCTTTGCAGCCGCATTCATACCCCACAAAACGATGCAATTTGCTTATCTTTAGGAAAACGAGCCTTGGGTCAATAGTCAACAGTCAACAGTCAACAATAATTTGTCCCCCTTCCCTTGTCTCCATATTACTTGATCGCCCGAATTTCATCGTACTTGGCACGCACAGCCTGTATATCCTGCCACATCAGCCATTTCGGGCTTCCTACGTCTCTTGAAGGGTTCCGCAGTAAGTAGGAAGGATGGAAAATTGGCATACACAAACGCCCCTCCCACTCGATCCACTGTCCGCGAATTTTCGTAATAGCGCGTTTATCACTAGTTAAACCTTTAACAGCAGTTGCACCAGTTAACAAAATAATTTTGGGATCTACCAGTCGAATTTGTTCTAATAAGTAGGGTAAGCAAGCTGCCATTTCTTCAGTAGTAGGAACCCGATTCTCTGGTGGGCGGCATTTATTGATATTGGCAATATATACATCCTGCTCAGTACTGAGATTCACAGAGGCTAAGATTTTCTCTAGCAGCTGCCCGGATTTGCCGACAAACGGTAAGCCTGTTTCGTCTTCATTTTGACCTGGCGCTTCCCCAACAACCATAATCTGTGCTTTGAGGTTTCCCCGGCCAACGACAGCATGAGTGCGGTTGTCTCCTAATCCACAACGGTGACACTGATTGCAGTGCTGTGCCAACTCCGTCATGTCAGAATAAGTATTGGCAGGTATGGGAATTTTAGCGTCTGTGGGAATCAGATCTCGTTGGTTAAAGCTGGAGTCGTCAAATAGACTGAGTTGGGTATCGCTGCTCATGAAAATCTCGAAGTCGGAATCAATAGCACCTGTCTAATCTCAGTGTAGTACTTCTGGTATTATCGGTCTTTGAATGTCCCAATTAATTAGCGATCGCCTAAAAATTTCCTGATTCACATCTAATTCAGTTTATCTCTAACTGGGGATTAGCGGTCAAGGAACCAGGGCTAATCCTAGACCAATGACCAATGACTATTGACTATTGACTAATTGTTTGGTATTGCATGGCTTTGGCATAATCGCCTAAGACGTAACAAGCAATTCTGAGACTAGCAAGGGCTTGTTCTTGATTACGAACGTCTTTCATCGCCTGTGCTAAAAACAAACGTTGTTCATGGTATGTAATTGCTTTTTTGTAATCACCCAAAGCTTCACAAGCAACTCCTAAACTTCCGAGAGACTGTTCCTCACTTCGCTTGTCTTGAAGTTCTCTAGCTATTTGCAAACGCTCTTCATGATAAATAATAGCTTTGGTATAATCGCCTAAGGCATAGCAGGCATTACCCAGATTCTTGAGGACAAGAACAGCACTACGCAGATTGTTCAGGGAGCGTGATAAGATTACACATTGTTCATAGTATGCGATCGCTTTTGGGTAATCGTCCAATGCATACCAAGCATTACCTAAATTCTTGAGGACTTGTTCCTCACCCCAATGGTCTTGCAGTTCCTGGACAATTGCTAAACTTTGTTCTTGATAATTAATCGCCTGTTCAAAATTACCTATAGCTTTATAAACCAAACCCAGATTATTCAAAGCTGCGACTTGAGAGCGCTTGTCTTGCTGCTGCTGGGTGATTTTCAAACTCTCGTCTAAAAACTCAATAGCTTTGTCATAGTCGTTGAGGTGACGGTAAGCATTTCCTAAATGAGAAAGCACTTGTATCCGCACTGATAAATCTGATGTTTCCCCCATCAAGCATAAACACTGTTGACAGTAGAAAATAGTTTTTTGGTAGTCCCCTACTGTATAAGCTATTAATGCTAATAAGGAAAGCACTTGTTCCTGTTTAGGAGAATTACCTACTGCTTGAAACAGCACCAGAGATGCTTCTAAAGTCTCGATTGCAGCAGTTAAATCACCAGCTTGTTGCTGTTGGACTCCTTGACGTAGTAGTTTGGATGCTTCTAATAACTGGCCGTTACTTTCTTGGGAAATAGTTATTTCTGCTGATGAAGCTTGGTCAAAATCATGGGTAATGGTGTTACGCTTCCTTAATTTTCCATATTGTTGTGGAACATTTAAGGGATCTGTATTCTTAAAGTTAGGATTCCATCCGCCTGTAGACATCGACCAAGTCCTGTTAAGTTTGGTGATATCATTTAGTATTCCCCAAATTATCAGTAAATCTTCACGCTGACCAGTTTTTCATCACCTATGCGCCACAAGTCCAGCCTCAAACCTTAATTTTTGGTGATTCAGCTGAGTGTTGCTCTGACTTCCATTAAAATGATTCCTAACATATTTTTACCACTCCCATCAGCTCCACAACCCCAGTAAAAATCAATCGGAGAGTTTTCCACAATTTCTTCATCGCCTGTGGAAAGTAAAATTTCCCTAATATCTGCATGGGTTTCAAATTTGCGTAATACTGCTTTTCGCATCACGTCATCTTTAATTTGTTCCCAATCTTGGCGTAGGGGACGGCTGCGTTCGCGTCCCATTCTCGCTGCATCTTTAGGACTTTTGACTAGACGAATTTGTTCAACATGCAAGGTTCCAACGAATTTTTGTGCTTGGAAATAATGTTCGCTGGTAGACCAATATAACCCATCCAACTCAAAACCGTGGGCTGAAAAGTTGGAGAAACAACCATATTGTTCGCGAAGATTATAAAAATAAATTGTCATATATTTTATCGGGGATTGCGGCTACTCGGACAAGGACATATTGCATTTATATTACTCGATATTTTTCGTTTTTATGGGCAAGAGAATTGTAAATTCTGTTCCTTGTCCTATTTCTGAATTTATTTCTATTTTACCTTGGTGTATTTCAATTATCTGGTATTGCAATACTAAATTTAGAAGTTTTTTTGAAAAAAAGTATATTATAGATTAACTTTTAGGTTTTAAAACTATTAGCATAGAGTTATAAAAAGTTAAAAACATTTATTAACAATCAATATTTTAGTGCAAGTAATGTATTAATTACTTGACAAGAACATTTGGTTATTTAATATCAATTCATCCCCAAAATATAAATATTTTTTGAAAAATTTTTCTGAGAGTGGATGGTCTACCCTAGATAGAGAAAGTTCACATAGTTTAATATTATTAAATACGATTTTCACTCCCAGCCAATTCCTTTGGTTCGTAGTGGCGACATCCCTGACATGGCCCGTTGGGATTGACAGCACAGCGGATATAGCCAGATCTAGCATTGAATTTGCAGCTAATGTCGCCTACTAAGTAACCAACCCCTTCTAGATAATAGCGTTCCCCGTAGGTGATGCCTGTGGCATCACCTTGGACTTGACTGAGATTTTGCCTTACCCGCATCCCTGACATGTTCATGGCTGCTTGTCTCATCCTTAAACGTGTCCGCAAATGAGTTTTACGGATGATCCATAGGGAGAACAGGGACGGTAAGAAACCAATGACGATTACGAAAAGAGTCCTTAACACTTTTTCCTTACCTCTTTTATAATTTTGGTGAGTGCAGCTATTAGGGTCGTTTCGCCTTTTTGCCTTAACAGTAAAGTTTTTGGAGACTACAAAGGCTTGTGGTACTAGAGACTTTCATAAAAAAATTATCTAATACCACTTTAACCAGCATAACTTTTACAGTTTATCGGTTGGGCTGTAGTTGCAGTTTCATATCTTTAAGTTTTGTTGAATGGGGCATTGGGCAGAAAACTCCCCACACTCCCCATATCTCTCTTGTCCCCTCATCTCCCTGGTTGGCGATCGCCTTTCTTTGCTTCTGAAAATGTGACGAAGTTGCTATGCTAGCTTTGCTGCTTGTCTTTGTGCGGGGAAGATTTGATTTGTGAACATCATTAAGCTCTCAGATCCCCGACTTCTTTAAGAACAAGGGGATTTTGTGGAAGATATATAACTTTTATTTATTAATTGCAATATATCTTCAAAAAATGAAGATATTTTTATCAGGACTTACGCACGGACTACGATGTTTCTTAATTGCGGATTCCAAATTGGTATTAGTCATTCATAATTTGATAATTCCTGCGCCATTTTTCCAGATTTTCGATAGTTACTGTTTTAGTTATTACATTTACACCATTACCCCGCCAATCCACTTCTGGATCTGTCGTAAAAACTCCGCACTCTAATTGTTCTTGTCTGAGATTCCAATATTCACTAAATCGGCTTTTTAAAGTAATAACTTGCTCAAAAACCTTGTTTCGATGCTTATTTCTTCTTTTTCTTTCTGTGGCTCCTGTAGCTTCTGTATCAATAAATTTAGTTTCGATTAAAAACAGATTACCACGATTAGTTAGGTAGACAAAATCACATTTACCCAAATCAGTATAATCGGCAATTGGCGATTTTTCAAACAACAATAATTCATAACATGAGGGAAATAATGTTTTAATATTCAGAAATAAATAAGCTTGTAATAGCAGCTCTTTGTCATAGGGAAAAACAATCACCCCTTCAAAAAACTTTTTGATATCATCCTGTGTTTGGGGTTGAATTCTTTTACAATATGAGACAAATTTATGTAGATCATTGACGATCATCAAGTCTTAGCTCCTTCCCCTGACAATTGCCTAAACGGCATAGCATCAAAAGATACCATTAAACCAGGGAAAGTATCATCCGCAGAAGTAACCAAAAAACCGACTCCAGAGCATTTTGTATCCGGTTATATACTGTTGACGTAGTAGTAAATGTTATGTCAAGCTCATGCAGCAAATATAAGTAATGATGCAGTAAACTGTGTTTTTCACAGAGTTTGTGTTCTTGAGATTTTAACTTCCTGTCAGCGGTTTGATATCAGCCCGGAATTTAGCATTTTCCAGAGCTATAACAGCGCTCAGAGAATCTTGTACCCAAAATTGCCGACCAAAACGGACAAGTTGACGGGAATTCCCGGCTTGGACTATGCCAATAACGGGAATTTTAGCCTTTTCTTTGTCTCCTGATAGTTCTTTCAACACATTTCTGAGGCGATCGCGTTCTTCTATGTTGTCTGCTTGTCGGGGAGTTAATTCTACCATGATCAGTTTTACAGTATCAACTACTTCGGCATCTTCAACAATAAATTGAGTTTGTTCATCTCGGCGGTCTACTTTTCCCCAGATAATCAATCTCGCATCAACTACCAGCAGGGAACTAATACGTTCGTAAGTTTTGGGAAAGACTACTGCTTCTGATTGAGTAGTTAAATCTTCGATTTGCAAAATTGCCATTGGATCGCCTTTTTTGGTCATCACTTTTTTGACATTATTGAGCATGACAACCGCGCAAATCATTGTATCTTCCCGTTGTTCCCCCAATTGTGAAAGATTAATTGGAGCGAGAACTAGGGATGATTGCTTAATAGCTTTGAGGGGATGGTCTGATACATAAAAACCCAAAAGCTCTTTTTCCATCTGTAATTTTTTGGGTGGAGGGAAATCCTCAACCGCTTGAGCTTTGGGTGCAGTTTCAAAAGCATTATTAGCTTTTTTATCATTAGTAGCAGCAAATCCCCCTAATAAATCAAAGATACTTCCTTGACCGCTGGCTCGGTCTTTAGCGCGGGATTGTGCCCAATCATAAACTAGTGGTAGGTCTTGGATCAGCTGGTGACGGTTAGATTGGATTTTGTCAAAAGCACCACAATAAATCAGCGACTCCAAAGTCCGTTTGTTCACAGCACGTAAATCTATGCGATCGCAAAAATCTGCCAAGGATTTAAAATCTCCGCCTTCGTCTCTAGCTTCTAGAATCGAAGCGATCGCATTTTGTCCCACATTCCTTACTGCCGAAAATCCGAACAAAATTTTGTCTGCTGCTGGCGTAAAATCTACCCCAGAGCGATTAATATCTGGCGGCTCGATTTGAATGTTCATACTCATACAGGTAGCGATATATTTCTGCACCTTGTCGGTGTCGCCACTGTTAGCCGTCAATAAGGCGGCCATGTATTCTAAAGGATAATTAGCTTTTAAATATGCTGTTTGATAAGTTACATAGCCATAAGCAGTTGAATGCGATTTATTAAAACAATTGGCAGCTATCAAACCATTTTTGATGGCAAAGTTATGGTCTAGCTCTACTCCAATGTCATAAACATTTTGTTCGCCTAAAGATTTACGTGTTACTATTTTGACCATATTATTTATTAATTCCTTACGTAAATTTAGCCAATGCTTTAATTTATTAAAATTATCAGGATTTTCAGGCAATGCCCAGACTACAAAATCTATTCCAGAGCGAACACTGCTATACTTTTACACGAAAATAGGGACTAGGGACTAGAGGAAGCAGGGGAGATGAGGGGACAAAGGAGACAAATGACCATTGACCATTGACAAATGACCAATGCCCAATTCCCAATCATAATGTACTAAAATCAAGGACTTGAGTCACAAAGGGAGCAATCATGGCATTCATCCGCGAGTTGCACGAACAATTAATTAAAAAAGAACGTTCTGCTGTTGAAATTACCCAAGAAGCTTTAGACCGGATCCAAGCTTTAGAGCCGAAATTACACAGTTTCTTGTGTGTAACTGCACAACAGGCGTTGGAGCAGGCTCGTGCAGTGGATGCTAAAATCGCGGCTGGTGAGGAAATTGGACTGCTAGCAGGGATTCCTATTGGGATTAAAGACAATCTCTGTACCAAAGGGATTACCACCACTTGCGCTTCCCGGATTTTAGAAAATTTTGTGCCGCCTTATGAATCAACGGTAACGCAAAAACTGGCAGATGCTGGGGCGGTGATGGTGGGAAAAACCAACTTGGATGAGTTTGCAATGGGTAGTTCCACAGAAAACTCTGCTTACCAAGTCACGGCTAATCCTTGGGATTTATCACGGGTTCCCGGTGGTTCCTCTGGAGGTTCAGCGGCGGCGGTGGCGGCTGATGAATGTGTTGTCGCCCTTGGTTCTGATACAGGCGGTTCAATTCGCCAACCGGCTTCGTTCTGCGGTGTAGTCGGGCTGAAACCAACTTACGGACTGGTTTCTCGTTATGGTTTGGTAGCTTACGCTTCATCTTTGGATCAAATAGGGCCATTTGGGCGCACAGTAGAAGATGCGGCAATATTATTAAGTGCGATCGCAGGTTACGATGCCAAAGACTCCACTAGTCTGAAAGTGGAAATTCCTGATTACGCTGCTAGCTTAAAACCCGACCTCAAAGCCAGAAAAAAGCTGAGAATCGGTATTATCAAAGAAACATTTGGTGAAGGCTTGGACTCGGTGGTAGAACAAGCAGTAACCAAAGCTATCGATCAACTACAACATTTGGGCGCAGAAATTCATGTGGTTTCCTGTGCCAACTTCCGCTACGGTTTACCTAGCTATTACATCATCGCCCCATCAGAAGCATCAGCTAACCTAGCTCGTTATGATGGCGTTAAGTATGGCTTACGGGTTCCTGACGCAGATAATCTGCTTTCAATGTACACTCGTACCCGCGCTACTGGTTTTGGTACAGAAGTTAAACGGCGGATTATGATTGGCACTTATGCCCTTTCTGCTGGGTATTATGATGCGTACTATCTCAAAGCGCAAAAAGTCCGGACTTTGATTAAGCAAGACTTTGAAAAAGCTTTTGAACAAGTTGATGTGTTAGTTTGTCCTACTGCTCCCACTACAGCCTTCAAAGCCGGGGAAAAAACTACCGATCCCTTAAGTATGTACTTAACTGACTTGATGACGATTCCTGTAAATCTTGCCGGTTTACCAGGCTTAAGTGTGCCTTGTGGATTTGATGACCAGGGGCTACCTATTGGATTGCAGCTAATTGGCAAAGTACTACGGGAAGACCAACTGTTTCAAGTAGCTTACGCTTATGAGCAATCCACTAGTTGGCACTTGAATCAACCACAGTTAGCTTGAAAATGGGTATGGGGCATTGGGCATTGGGCATTGGGCATTGGGCATTGGGAAGAAAACTCCCCACACTCCCCACACTCCCTCATCCCCCTCATCCCTTCCCTAGCCCCTAGCTAAATTAAATAGTAAATTTTTGTAAATTTTTGTATATAATAGCACTGATAATTCAAGCTCATTAAAATTTTTCTGTTCGGGTTTATCCTAGCTGGACAATTACCAGGCTACCAGTTAGGAAATTTTTTCATGTTTACAGATACTCGTGATTTCACTTAATTAGGTACATGAGAATAGACAAGCTGCAACTACCATTAGATTTGTTATTAAAGGTGCTACTCTATTTCGCAATTATTGCCGCGATCGCCTATTTTGGCCTATGTGTGTTTCTTTTTATTCAGCAGCCTCGGTTTATCTTCTTTCCTTCTAGTACTCTGGAAAAGACACCAGAGCTTTTTAATGTTGCTTATGAAGAAGTTTGGTTACCAGTACCAGTGCGATCGCGTCAGGTAGAACACATCCACGGCTGGTGGATTCCAGCTAAACAACCGAATGCCAAAGTTTTATTGTATCTGCACGGTAATGGGATCAATATTGGTGCAAACATTGCCCATGCTTCTCGGTTTTATCAACAAGGGTTTTCTGTGTTGCTCATTGATTACCGGGGTTATGGGCGCAGTGAAGGTGCTTTTCCTAATGAAAACAGAGTCTATCAGGATGCAGCTACAGCTTGGAATTACTTAGTACAGCAGCTACAGATTCCACCGAGAGATATTTTTATTTATGGACATTCTTTAGGGGGTGCAATAGCCATTGATTTGGCTGTCAAACATCCAGATGCGGCTGGAGTAATTGTGGAAAGTTCTTTCACTTCAATTCGGGAAGTAGTAGCTTATAGGAACTTGTTTGGCATGTTCCCCGTCGATTTAATCCTGACACAGCGATTTGAATCGATTAAAAAATTACCAAAGTTAAAAACGCCAGTTTTATTCATACATGGTACCGCCGATTCAAGTGTGCCGTTTTTCATGAGCCAAAAACTATATGCGATCGCTCCTGAACCCAAACAGCTAATTTTAGTTCCTGGCGCCGGACACAACGACGTTGCAGATTTAGCTGGTGTGCAATATATGCAATGGGTGGATGATTTTGTTCAACAAGTTTACACACCTCATAAATGACTAATATTTGAACTTAGCTGACTATTGACAAATGACCAATGACAAATGACACGCGCAGCGACTAAAAAACTCATCCTAATAATCCGGAACAGGTAGCAAATAAAAGAAGAAATTATACAGGTAGAACTACTATTTGCTCCAGTACTGGAAGATACTTAAATTATGAATAGTAACTCTGTATATTTAGTCACAGTTCCCGGAAAAACTCCTATTGAAATTTCTCAAGATGAATTGCGATCGCTGCTTGGTGAAATTGAAGCGAAATTGCATCGCAGTAAAGTTTATCGCAATGCTTTAGTTACCTTACAGAAGTTGCTAGGTTCATCGGCTGAACAAGCCAACATTTTATTTAAAGCTGTCAGTAGAGAAGCTATTGGTTTAACATTTCAGCAATTTGCAACACATCCTCAACAAGTGACAAATATCAGCCAACAGACAGATGTTACTAGTATTTCTCCTAGTGTTCAAAAAGAAGAGTCTAGTAATTCATCACAACCCCAAGAAACTGTTACTCATACCAGTGAGGACAACTTACCATCACAGGTAGATAAATCTGCAAATTTAGCAAAAAAACCCGAATCTAAATTTACAGCAACGGCTTGGAAACGGTGGCTGAATCAGAATCCCAAACCACCTAAAGTGGAACAACAAAGTAAGCCTTGTGTAAATGAAGAGTATGCAACAAATTTACGCCAAATAGGTGAAAAATTTCAGCAAGCACGAGAATCGAAAGGATGGTCTTTAATCGAACTTAAAGAACATACTCATGTACCAATCCATCATATGAATGCACTAGAAAAGGGGAATATAGATTTATTACCAGAAGATGTGTTTGTTCGTGGCTTTATTCGCGTCATTGGAAATGCTTTAGGGCTAAATGGTACAGCTTTAGCAGCTGCTTTACCTAAACCGGAGACAGTGAAATCGCAAGCAGCTTTACCATCTTGGTGTCAGGCGCAAAAGGCTAGTGGTGGGTTAGGACTGGAAATCCGCCCGATGCATTTATATCTAGGTTATACAGCTTTTGTGGCTGGAGCAGTGGGAGGATTGTCTTTAGTATATCAAGCACAAAATTCTGACAGAACGCTTCAAGTTGATGTGGATAGTCAACCAGCTTCATTCTCACCCCAGTCAACCCAGAAGCAGCAAACCACCACGAAACCAGGACTAAAGTCTGGAACTACCCGTGTGATTGTTGGGCCGGATATTTCCCCACCAGAGGCGCTGTAGTATTAAGCGATCGCACTTTTGCACTGCTGACGCTGTTTGCGATCGCATATTGCTTTAATTGTTGCTAATTTTGCGGTTTTTACTACCCTCAAATTTAGCTTATATTCATCAAAGAGGTTTAAGGCTTAGTGATGGGATAGCAGTATCTCTGTGGAAATAACTAGGAATTGATCAATCAATATCAAGCAAACTTTATCAAAATTAGCGTCTTCACCCTACTCCTTCATTGCTAAATTCCTACCTAAAGAAGGTGTATTGCAGGCGCAATATTTGTTGTGTGCGCTTCTCACTAGTTTAATTTTTAATTAAATTATAAAAATTAAACTTATGGATAAATACTGAGATTTATCATCAATAATTACCTGATACTTAGTAGATTAAATCAAATCTGCTCTAGTTAATATTCAACATCTTTATATTTATTTAATCTGGAATTAAACGCGCTCATCAAGCTAAATTATTCTGTATCAGCAGACCAAAATTATACTTGATATTGATTGAAAGTGCTGAAATACTTGCCAGAACTATAACCAAGAAAATAGATTATTGCAGAATTAACATATCTAAGGTATAAATACTCCACTGAGTAAAGATTAAAATTTTAATAAAGCTAATATCTCTGAAAGCTATTAGGAAAGTTTTGGGAGTATATTTTCAAAAGGGAAAAATTTTTGGGGTTCAATTTATATGAAGATAAATTCATTTGTTCCTGCGCTGTTAGTAACAACTAGTGTTGCTTTTGCCGCGCAAGTAATTCCAGCACAGGCGTTTGAGTTGGGCTTCACGAACAGAACTAATAATGGTTCCATCAATGTAGCTTCCCAGTTTAAAACCTCTATTGATGATATAGGCTCCGGAAAAGTTAAATTTACATTTAACAATACTGGAGCAAAAGATGCGTCAATTACCGAAATTAATTTTGGCAAAACTGACTTCAATAAGTTCTTGAGTTATTCCAGTCTGAGTAACACAACAGGAGTAAATTTCAAAACTGATAAACTTGCAAATCTTGCGAGTCTAGGTTGGACTAAGAACGATACCGCATTAACTTTTGGTGTTAACAACGGTGGCTATCAGAAAGACGGTGTAGATACAGGTGAGTCTCTATCAATCATATTTAATTTGGCAAGCGGCAAAACATTTAGTGATATCGAAAATGGATTTAAAACTGGAACCATAGCAATCGCTACACACGTTCAAAGTATTGGTGGTTCTGGTGGTTATAGTGACAAATTTGAAAGTACTTATCAAGCTACATCTCCATCTAAATCTGTACCAGAACCAGGCACAATCCTTGGTTTGATGGCTTTTGGTATGGGTGGATTGTTGACACGCAAGAATGGCAAAAAAGAACCAGTAACAGCAAAGGTAACAGTTTAATTTCAGGTAAATTGATAATTCTGAGGAATTCTCAAAGACAACAATTCCCGATTTCTTCAAGAAGTCGGGAATTTTGTTATTGACTAATGATTTATATTTTTGAAATATACGTAGAGTTGCTAGGTGAGCTTTAGGCAGTTTTACTCTTTACTCAGCCACGACTCTAAGGCGGTTTGTGCTATTTTCGTTGTCACAATAATGACGAACATACTCAAAATACCAGTTTTGTAGAGATTCTGGTTTACATCCTTCTCAATCTGAGGTTTATAGGTATAAGAAGTATTATAGTCGCAATTATGGGAAAGTACGCATGTTGTAGCGTCAGTAGATTGAGCGATCGCCAAAGTGGCTATAGATGCTAATGAGCCTGCAAGAATAAAAGATGTAAAGCGATTCATAAGTTGTCAGCTTAGAAAATCGATATTACTTACTACACATTCTAATCCCAGAATTTCTGAAACGATCGGTAATTTTATGCAAAGCAGATACTGCAAGCCTTTCAGCCAGAGTTCTCAGTAAAATAACCCAAATCCGCTAACCATCTTTATGAAAAACTCCACACGGATCGGAGTTTTAGGGCATGGTAGACTTCTTCCCCATGCCCAATGCCCCATGCCCAAATAATAAATTTAGCTCAAATGCTACTCAAATTTTCTACAAAGCGATAGCCTAAAAGAAACACACCACATCTATCAGATTTGGCTATGTTGCCCAAACCATCAAGATTTTGGACACCGAAACACTGGGCTAGTTGGAAGCCTTTTGGCATTGGCGAACAGTACCCAAATAACTATTGGGAAGTTTTTCGCGCAATTTGGCTATCTCGCAAGCAATTACCTTACGCCTGGAATATTTTAAATAAAGGTGTCTGTGATGGTTGCGCTTTGGGAACCACCGGCATGAAAGATTGGACGCTTGACGGTATTCATCTGTGCAATGTCAGGCTGCGGCTGTTACAAATGAATACTATGCCAGCTTTTGACACGGCGTTGTTAAAGGATATTTCTCAGTTACAAACTCAAAAAAGTGCCCAATTACGCGATTTGGGAAGGCTTCCCTATCCGATGATCCGTCAGCGAGGAGAAAAAGGCTTTCGCCGTGTCAGTTGGGATCAAGCTTTAGAAGCGATCGCCAGTCGGATTCGGGCAACCACGCCAGACCGCCTCAGCTTTTATATTACCAGTCGCGGCACTGTTAACGAAACTTACTATGCTACCCAGAAAGCTGTGCGGGCAATGGGATGTAATAATATTGACAACGCTGCCCGCATCTGTCACTCTCCCAGTACTGCGGGACTTAAATCTACTCTCGGTGCGGGGGCTACAACTTGTTCTTATAAAGACTGGATTGGTACGGATTTATTAGTCTTCATCGGCTCAAATGTAGCTAACAATCAGCCTGTGACGGTGAAGTACCTCCACTATGCCAAGAAAGCTGGTACAAAAATTGTCGTAATTAACACCTACCGCGAACCAGGAATGGAACGCTACTGGGTACCTTCAATTGTCGAAAGTGCTTTATTTGGTACCAAGTTTGCCGAAGATTTCTTTTTGGTGAGCTTGGGCGGAGATATGGCATTTTTGAATGGGACAATTAAGCAGATGATTGCTAATGATTGGGTAGACCAGTCATTTATTAACAGTTACACTGCTGGCTTTGAAGAACTCAAAAAAGTACTAGCAAGCCAATCTTGGGAAGAATTAGAACGGCTTTCTGGAAGTACTCGCAATCAAATGTACGCCTTTGCGAAAATGGTTGCTAAAGCCAACAAAGCTGTATTTGTCTGGAGTATGGGAATTACCCAGCATGAATGCGGTGAAGATAATGTGCGCAGTATCATTAACTTAGCCCTCACCAAAGGTTTTGTCGGTCGGGAAGGCTGCGGTTTAATGCCAATTCGCGGTCATTCTGGGGTGCAAGGTGGTGCAGAAATGGGATGTTACGCCACTGTTTTTCCTGGTGGTAAACCGATTAACTCAGAAAATGCTGCCGAATTAAGTAAAAAATGGGGTTTTGCAGTTCCCACAACTCCAGGTTTAATTGCGCCGGAGATGATTAATGCAGCCCATCAAGAAAAATTAGATGTATTGTTTTCTGTGGGGGGTAATTTCCTCGAAGTTCTCCCAGAACCAGATTATGTGGAAGCTGCTTTAAAGCAGATACCCTTGCGGGTGCATATGGATATTGTACTGTCTAGTCAAATGTTAGTAGAACCAGCAGATACAGTAGTACTTTTACCTGCAACAACTCGCTATGAAATACCTGGGGGAGTCACAGAAACCAGCACCGAACGGCGAGTAATTTTCAGTCCCGAAATCCCAGGACAACGTATTGGCGAAGCGCGTCCAGAGTGGGAAGTATTTATGGAATTAGCAAGGTGGGTGAAGCCAGATTTAGCAGATAAGTTGTCTTTTGAGAATACAGCCGCAATGCGCCAGGAAATCGCCCAAGTTATTCCTCAATATGCCGGAATTCAACACTTACAACAACAGGGCGATCAGTTCCAGTATGGTGGTTCCCATTTATGCTTTGGCTGGAATTTTTCAACACCCGATGGGAAAGCGCACTTTACACCTTTATCGCCACCACAAAAACAATTACCACCAGGTTGTTTTTTTGTCGCTACCCGCCGGGGTAAGCAGTTTAATAGTATGGTACAAGAACCCAAAGATGCCATTACTGGGGCGGTGAGAGAAGCAGTGTTAATGAATGCCAGCGATGCGGCAAAATTAGGATTACAAGATGGCGATCGCGTAATTGTAAAAAATGATTTAGGCGAGTTACCAGGAAAAGTGTATTTAGCACCGATTCAACCAGGTAACCTACAAGTACATTGGCCTGAAGGAAACATACTGCTAGATAAAAGTAAACGTTCCGTAGAAGGTGTACCCGATTATAATGCGATCGCACGTTTGGAAAAAGGTTAGGGTTGTCAAAAGTCATTAGTCATTAGTCATTAGTCATTTGTCTCCCTTCCCTTGTCCCTTCTAGCATTTGTTCACTGAGCGGAGCCGAAGTGCTGCCTTTCCCGATAAACTTAAATCAGCCAACAAAAAAACCATGTCCGTCGCCAAAGATATACCAACACCAGAAAATGTTATATTTCCAAACAGTGATTTATTGAGTGACGAACCGCCTTTGGAAACATATCTACATTTACAGCAAATGTTGCTGTTATTAAAATGCTTAGAATGGTGGTGGCGAGACTATCTACATATTGATGATTTTTTTGCTGCTGGCAATATTACTATTTATTACAGCCAACGTCAGCGCAGGTCAGAAGATTTTCGCGGCCCCGATTTTTTTATCGTCCGCAACACAGAAAACCGCACTCGTGATAGTTGGATTGTTTGGGAAGAAGACGGTAAATATCCCAATTTAATTATTGAATTACTTTCTCCTAGCACTGCATCAGTTGACAAAGGTTTAAAAAAACAAATTTATCAAGATATCTTTCGCACTCCCGAATACTTTTGGTTTGACCCCAAGAATTTAGAATTTGCTGGATTTATTTTGGTAGGTGGAACATATCAACCTATAGAACCAAATCCCCAAGGTTTATTATGGAGTCAACAGCTAAGTTTATATTTAGGTATCCATGAAAGTAAATTGCGCTATTTTACCGCCGAAGGACAGGTAATTCCCACCCCAGAAGAATTTGCACAACAACAACAGCAACTAGCTGAACAAGAAAAACAACGTGCTGAACAAGAAAAACAACGTGCTGAACAAGAAAAGCAACGTGCTGAACAAGAAAAGCAACGCGCACAACAACAACAGCAACTAGCTGAACAAGAAAAACAACGTGCTGAACGCCTAGCTACAAAACTGCGAGAATTAGGTATTGACCCAGAGACTTTATAAAAATGGCATAAAAGTGAAAGCAAAACACAATAAATCTCACTAATGACAAAGCCTTTGGGAAGCAAAACAAAAGCTACTATTCGCGTGGTAGAAAATGGCAAAATGCGTACCCGCTTTGATCATCTCACCACAGAAGAACCTTTAGAGATTCGCCTAGTTTCGCAGAATCGCACAATAGCTGTTACCATGCGAACACCAGGAGCAGATTTTGAATTAGCTGCTGGTTTTCTCTACGGTGAAGGAGTCATTAATTCTAAAAAAGATATTCAACGCATGAGTTATTGCGTGGATGAATCTGTAGATGGAGAGCAGCGTTATAACATAGTAAATGTAGAACTTCGAGAAGAGTTAATTCCAGATTTACAACCGTTAGAACGTCACTTTTATACTAATAGTGCTTGTGGAGTATGCGGTAAAGCTAGCCTTGAGGCTTTGCATTTGCGGAATTGTCCAGTCATTCCCCAGGGGCCTATAGTTACACCTGAAATTATCTACAGCCTACCAGAAAAACTTAGGGCTGCTCAAGGTATCTTCACTGCTACAGGAGGTTTACACGCTGCGGCTGTATTTAATGCGCAAGGAGAACTTTTAAATTTACACGAAGATATTGGTCGTCATAATGCTTTAGATAAATTGATTGGTTCAGCCTTGCTGAGTGACGAATTACCGTTAAATAATCATATTGTCATGGTTAGTGGACGCTCTAGCTTTGAGATTTTGCAAAAATCCACAGTTGCGGGAGTACCGATTGTTTGTTCTGTTTCGGCTCCCAGCAGTTTAGCTGTTTCTGTAGCTAAAGAATTCGGGATTACTTTAATTGGATTTCTGCGGGGAGAACGTTTCAATATATATACAGGTTGGGAAAGGATCAAGGCTGGTTGAAAATTATTAATTCTTATAATAATGAAGTGAATTGAGAACCTCATCATAACAGACAAACCAAAAATAAAGCGCCACATTCAACCCACTCAACAACTTAGGTATACCCTCTAAAAGGCTAGGAGTTCCATTACCACTCAAGCGTAGTGAATCTACTGTAACAGCAATCAATAATAAGCCTAAGCCAGTTAAGAGTATGATGTATGGTGTTGATTTAAATTGCCTTCTAAAAGTCAATCCGTAGGAAATGCCAATAGTAGTATAAATGAAGATAGTTACTAACTTAGGAATACCAATTTGTGTACCAATAACGTGAATTCGATAAATTTCATTGATTAAAAAGCCTGCTGTTAATAATGCCGAAAAAAGAATAAATTTATTGTTTTTACCCCCAGGGTTGATTTTTTTCAGTAAAGCAAAACTAAAAGCGCAAACTAACGGCGGTACACAACATAATATTTGAAAAGTATGTGTTAATAACCCGGCGCTAGGATATTCTGGAGCCGGAGGGGGTAAAAATAATCCCCCTGCTGATATATCAAATGCTTTAGTAGCAAGTATGAGAATAATGATTGCAAATAAACCTAAACTGTTAAACCAAAGAATACTTTTGTACATTGACATATAGCTGTTTGATTAATTTATCTATTAATAATCAACAAATTCTCCTGTATCTAATTCTTGCCATTCTTTATCTTGTTGGTAGTGAGGTAACATTAACTCAGCTTGTTCTGCTAATATCCGTCGTCGTTCTTCTAATGGCAATTTCATCAATTCACGACGGCTGATGTTTGTTTCTTTCTGCGTCTTTTCTGTTTGAGTCATAGATTTTGATAGTTCTATCAATTCACTATATTTGCTGATACCGATCAAATCCATGATTGGGTATTATATATGGTCGTCAAGGGCGGGGAAACCCCGCCCCTACGGTTGATTGTATCTCAAGGCAAAATTATGTGCGATCGCTAGGATTTTTTTCAAACTCCAAGCAGCTACTTTATAGCAAATATGAATCGCAGAAGTCTAGTTTAAGGTTCTTTGGACATAGGTAAAAGACTAATTTTATACATATTTTTGATTTTTGATTAAAATCCTTATCATCAGACAATACCAGAAATGTCAACTAATACTACATCTTTCAATTTGGAATCCTACCTATTTTACTCAACCCAACTTACCAATAAATATCTTGCACATCCTGCGTTGAACTTGATGACTTAAAGGGATACTATCGTAAACCAAATTCCGCAACTAAAGCAGGATTTGAAGCTAGGACAGTCTCAAGATGGCTCTCTGGCCACAACTCAATCGTCATAGCGGAATCTGATTGATTGTGTTTCTCAACGTAGCTAATAGCATCAGCGGTAAAGCGCCCTGTTGTAGCAATTACTAAAATATCTACTCTTGGTGGTTCCCAAAGTTTTACCTGATCTTTTACTGCACTCAGATCTGGTAAAGAAATACTTTTAGTAAGCCAATGTTTGCACTGAATAATAACGCGCCTACGGATTACGCCACTCAATCTATCTCTATAAACTCGATAAACAGACAGATCCCGACCACGATCGGGGGCGTTAGTGTGCATAAACCATTCCGGATTCTCATGGCTTTGTTCCGAAGTTACTAAATTAAATATCAAACGTTCAAAGTTTTCACCAGAAAGCTTTTCCCAATTTAACTTAGTAATAATAGAACCTGAAGAATTTGATACAACAAGTTCAGCTAAATCATTAATCTCAATTGGAATTGGTTCATTCGTAGCGTATAGTGATGCTTTAATTCCTTTCTTAACACTTGGCCAATCAAACCGGACAATATCTCTCAAATCATTAATTTGTGCATAGGAGATATGACGTAGCATATCACTCCACCTTGGAGGCCTAGGTACACTGCTACCCAGTAATACATCTATTTGCTTTATCTTATTGCCGAGTGTCTGCCAATCACTATCTTCAATTTTTTTCTTTTTTATCTCTTGTAATTTATTAATATATTCTTCATTTTCATAGTCAACTTCATCTTCATAGTCGATAGGATAAATTTTTTGCAGCCTATCTAGTAGTTGATCTATTTCATTAGAAGTTTGTAGCACTAAGTTTTGAATAACCTTACGCCGTTTCTGATTAAAACGGAATCTATACTCCCGTAGTTCTTTACCAGGCTGTTCAATTTTACGCTCTAGTTCAAGTTCAATTTCTAGGACTCCAACTTCATGTGCATCAAGACGCCCTTGGGCAATCTCATCAAGAGTACAAGGTAATGCTATTGGTTTCCAACCATCAATAAATGGTAGAACTGTGAGTATATGCTCATATGAACGACAAGCATCTTCATAAATATTATTTGTCCCAAATACAATACCAACAGGTATATTCTTGTGTAACAAATTCCATAAATTTTCCAGCTTAACTAAATTCGCCTCAACAGCTTCAAATTGACGTAGAGCTTTATCTAATTGACTCATATAAAAATGAAAATAGGTTTCTACATTTAGTAAAGGCCTTATTGGCTCAAAATTATTTAGTGCTTATCTGATCAATCTAACACAGGGGATAGCTTTATCAAATACGCTACCATATCTATGTACGTATTTAAATTGTATATTTTGCACTAAGATTATCAAAATGAGCCAGCACCCGTTCATTAATCGAAGGATTTTGTCCAATACAAAGCTGAAGAAGTTTTGTTGTTAACAAAAAACGGTAGAGCAATGAATACTCTACCGCTTGAATTTTTAAATTTGAGATTTAACCCCAAATCTGAAGTTTTAAATCTTACTCAACGCCTTGAGATAACAATTCCCGGCGCTGTTCCGAACTGACTTGAACGTTACCGTTTTCATCAACGTCAACAAGCGCTGTATCGCCATCTTTGATGCGACCAGAGAGAATCTCTTCAGCCAAGCTATCTTCTAACAAGCGCATAATTGCTCGACGCAATGGCCTTGCGCCGTAGCTGGGGCTGTAGCCTTCTGTGATCAGGCGGTCTTTGAAGCGGTCGGTGACTTCTAAGGTGATACCTTTTTCGGTCAGGCGACCAAATACTTCTTTGAGCATGATATCGGCGATTTCGGTAACTTCGGCCTTGCTCAACTGACGGAAGACGATAATTTCATCTAGACGGTTGAGGAATTCTGGACGGAAGTATTGCTTCAGTTCTTCGTTCACTAAGGAGCGAATGCGGTTGTATTGCGATTCGCTAGCATCATCAGCAAACTCGAAGCCGATACCGCCACCACCTTTTTCAATTACCTTGGAACCGATGTTAGATGTCAAAATCAGCAAGGTGTTCTTAAAGTCAACGGTGCGACCTTTAGCATCGGTTAAGCGACCGTCTTCTAAAATTTGCAGCAGCATGTTGAAGACATCGGGGTGAGCTTTTTCGATTTCGTCGAATAGCACCACGGTGTAAGGTCTACGTCTCACTGCTTCGGTTAGCTGACCGCCTTCGTTATAGCCAACGTAACCTGGAGGTGAACCGATCAGTTTGCTGACGGTGTGACGCTCCATATATTCGGACATATCGAGCCTAATCATTGCTTCTTCGGAACCGAAGAAGTAAGAAGCCAAGGATTTAGCCAATTCGGTTTTACCAACACCAGTGGGGCCTGAGAAGACAAAGCTGGCGATAGGTCGATTGGGATTCTTCAAACCGACACGAGCGCGGCGAATTGCTCGGGAAACGGCCTTGACAGCATCTTCTTGTCCAATGAGACGCTGATGTAAGGTGTCTTCCATGTGCAACAGCTTCTCGGATTCGGATTCGGTGAGTTTGTTCACCGGAACGCCAGTCCAGGAGGCGACGATGTGGGCGATATCCTCTTCTGTAACGACGGGTTCTAGACCTTCGTTACCAGAGCCATTGGTCTTGCTTTGAGCAATGGCGCGGATTTCGGCTTTGATTTCCATTTCGCGATCGCGCAATTCCCCAGCTCGGTCGAAGTCTTGGGAGCGAACTGCATCATCTTTTTCTTTTAAGATTTGTCGCAGTTCTTTGTCTAACTCTTTGGCTGCTGGTGGTAGTTGGGAGTTAATCAACCGAACTCTCGAACCTGCTTCATCGATCAAGTCGATGGCTTTATCTGGGAGGTAGCGATCGCTAATATAACGATCAGATAATTTAGCCGCAGCCACTAAAGCTTCATCGGATATTTTCAGCTTGTGGTGTTGCTCGTAGCGATCGCGCAGACCATACAAAATCTCAATTGTTTCATCAACTGAGGGTTCTCCCACCATTACTGGTTGGAAACGTCTTTCTAGGGCTGCATCTCGCTCGATGTGCTTGCGGTATTCATCCAGGGTTGTCGCGCCAATACATTGCAGTTCACCTCTAGCCAAAGCTGGCTTGAGGATGTTCGCCGCGTCGATTGCGCCTTCCGCCGCACCTGCACCAATTAGGGTGTGGACTTCGTCAATTACGAGAATCACGTTACCCGCAGAGCGGATTTCATCCATGATTTTCTTCAGACGTTCTTCAAATTCACCCCGGTACTTGGTTCCTGCTACCAGCAAGCCGATATCCAGAGTGACTACGCGCTTATCTTCCAGGATGTCGGGGACATCTTTGTTGGCAATGCGGCTCGCTAAACCTTCGGCGATCGCTGTTTTACCAACCCCTGGTTCGCCGATCAGCACTGGGTTATTTTTTGTCCGGCGTCCCAAAATCTGGATAACTCGCTCGATTTCTTTGGCGCGTCCCACCACTGGATCGAGTTTGTTGTCCGTTGCCATTTGGGTCAGGTTCGAGCCAAATTCATCCAAAGTTGGGGTTTTGGTGCGGCTGGAGGAGCCACCGGGTGATACTTCCGCCGTTTCTCCCAACATCCGGATAACTTGGGTTCTTACCTTAGATAGATCTACGCCTAGATTTTCTAGCACCCTAGCTGCTACACCTTCCCCTTCCCGGATCAGGCCCAACAGGAGATGCTCGGTGCCAATGTAGTTATGGCCTAATTGGCGCGCTTCTTCTAAGGATAGTTCTAGAACCCGCTTTGCCCGTGGCGTAAAAGGTATTTCCACCGCGACAAAGCCAGAACCCCGGCCTATGATTTTTTCTACCTCAATTCGGGCATCTTTGAGATTGACACCCATTGATTTCAACACTTTGGCTGCAACTCCCGTCCCTTCACCAATCAGACCCAAGAGGATCTGCTCAGTGCCGACGAAATTGTGGCCTAAGCGGCGGGCCTCTTCTTGGGCCAGCATGATTACCTTAATAGCTTTTTCTGTGAAGCGTTCAAACATGGCATTTTTCCCATCACCTGCGTCGTGCCGGTACGCTGATTTTAGCACAGGCTAAGGTTTAGGATATCTGTATCAAAAAATCAAGACATCCTAGAAGTATCACCCAAGTTGATGGCGTAATTCCTGAATATTTATTACTTTTGTGTGGTTGTTGTACTGAGGAGAACAAGATGACCAGGGTTTTTAGCTATGATTGCCCACAAAAAAACACTGGAAGTCTTTGTTTTATCACCACTTCCAAACATTTATACTTAACATATATTTTTATCTAAGTCAAGAATTATCAAAATTTTATTTATTTTTTTAATAAAAATTTTAAAAACTATAACTAATACTCATAAAAATTCTTTAAAGGAAATATATTTTTTTCATGAAGAGGGTAAAAAGTCAACTGTCAAGGGGCTAGGGGGATGAGGAGATAAGGGAGTTTGAGGAGTTTTCTTCCGCATTTCGTCATATCCCCCGTCTCTTCCCAATGCCCAATGCCCAATGCCCATTTTACGAAAATAGAAATTGCCAAGAGGATTTAGAGAGGCGATGGCTCACCATAGTCTGCCATTGGTGCAAAGTTGTTTGAAATTGGGGGTATTGGAGATCGCCAAGCCAAAGAATTAAAGCGTCTTCGCCATTATCCTGATAGTAACGCCGCCGAAGCCCAGCTGTTTTGAAGCCAAATTTTTGATATAAAGATATAGCCGCTAAGTTGGAAGCCCTAACTTCGAGGGTAGCTCGCTCCAAACCGCGATCGCTAGCTGTCTTCAGGAGGGAATAGAGTAAAGCTTGTCCCAAACCTTGACAGTGATATTGGGGATGTACTGCCAAAATTGTGATGTGGGCTTCTTCTAAAATTGACCAAAAACAACCCATACCTAGCAAATTCAAGCTAGAGACTGGGGAAAATAAACCAAGTAAATCACTGTTAGGACTATCCAACTCTCGTTGGTAGCCCTCTAATGTCCAAAGACCACCAAAACAGGCTTTATCCAGTTCTAGCACTGCACTCAGATCATCTGATGTCAGTGGTTGAAGTTTTAAGTCTAATGAGATCACATTTATTTGAATAAGATTACAAACCCTTTGTAAACTGGGAATCGGGAGACTCACTCACGCCCATAAATTGAACAAGGACAACTCTTATAGTTATGGTATCGACTCACCCTATTGGGGTTCAACATGCTGGTAGTCAGTATTTACCTCCAAGGCGTAACACTTCGCCCAATCAAGAACTCCTTCCCTTGACGGCTAGAGTAAATAGTCATGGCTGCTTGGAAATTGGTGGGTGTGATATCACAACCCTAGTGCAGCAGTTTGGTTCGCCTCTTTATATTTTAGATGAAGAAACCCTACGTTTGGCTTGTCAGCAATACCGGGATGCTTGCAAGCAATACTATCAAGGGGAATCTCAAGTACTTTATGCTTCTAAAGCGTGGAATTGTTTGGCAGTTTGCGCGATCGTTGCCTCGGAAGGTTTAGGAATCGATGTCGTCTCTGGGGGGGAACTGTACACCGCCCTGAGCGCTGGTGTTAACCCAGAAAAAATCTACCTCCACGGTAATAATAAATCTCGCTCAGAGCTAAATTTAGCGATCGCCTCTGGTGTCACCATTGTGGTGGATAACTGGTATGAGTTAAAGACCTTGGTGGAAATAGCACAGGAGTCAGCAGAAAATTCTGACCCTCAGTCGATTCCCATTATGTTGCGATTAACACCAGGTATAGAATGTCATACCCACGAATATATTCGCACAGGGCACTTAGACAGTAAATTTGGCTTCGATCCCAACGATTTAGATGAAGTTTTTACCTTTGTCAGTCAGCAATCGGCTTTGAACTGTGTAGGTTTACACGCTCATATTGGTTCGCAAATTTTTGAGCGCCAACCCCATCAGGATTTAGCTCAGGTGATGGTGCAATGGTTGCAAGATGCGGCCAAGTATGGTTTAAATGTTACTCAATTGAATGTCGGTGGTGGTTTAGGTATTCGGTATGTAGAATCGGATGATCCTCCCAGTATCGACGAATGGGTAAAAGCAATTTGTGAAGTAGTGCAAGCAGCCTGCATCGAAGCAAATCTACCCTTACCTAAGTTATTATGTGAACCAGGGCGATCGCTAATTGCCACAGCTTGCGTCACGGCTTACACTATTGGTTCAACCAAAGTTGTTCCCGAAATTCGTACCTATGTGGCAGTTGATGGCGGAATGTCAGATAATCCCCGCCCAATTACTTACCAGTCACAATACCGAGCTGTAGTAGCCAATAAAATGTCTGCTCCCTTAACAGAAACTGTCACAATAGCTGGTAAGCATTGTGAATCCGGGGATATTTTGATTAAAAATGCCCAACTACCAAAAACTGAACCAGGGGATATTCTCGTAGTAATGGGAACAGGTGCTTACAATTACAGTATGGCATCTAACTATAATCGCTTGTCCCGACCGGCAGCAGTTGTAGTGGCAAACGGCGAAGCAAATTTGATTTTGCAGCGCGAAACGTATCAAGACTTGATTCGACAAGATTGCCTACCAGAAAGACTTAAGAAATAAGGATGAAGGATGAAGGATGAAGTATGAAATTACCCCACCTATAAAGGGATGGGGAATAAATGTACAAAAAGACTGATTTTTTCGGCAAGCGGTTGACTCCGCTAGTTGGGGAAACCCCAAATCAGCATATACCAAGTTTTTACTTCATCATTCATCCTTTAAACTTCACATTTCTTTAGTCAAAAGTCGAGAGTTAATAAATGTTCACTATTGACTATTGACTATTGACTCTTGACTCTTGACAATTAATTCACTGTATTTAGAGGCAAAATAGTAATCCAGATGTCATGAGATATTTGTGGAAGCAATGGCTGACAAACCCGGGATGGTCGCAGTCCTTGCTGCTTTGGACTCTGGATATCGTATTCGTGTTGGCGCTGACATATATGATACTGGTTATTATTAGTGAGCGCCGTACACTCTGGATGGTACGGGGATTTATTATTTTAATGTTAGCCTCAGCACTCAGTAACAGGTTGGGGCTACTACTGTTAAATTTCGTACTAGAAAAGTTAGTGATTGGCTGCGCAGTGGCGATGGCAGTTGCTCTCCAGTCAGAATTTCGGCGATTTTTAGAACAATTAGGCCGTGGCGAATTCCGTCAGTTATTTCAACCATCCAGTCTGGCAGTACCTAAATCCGATAGTGTAATTGATGAAATTGTTGAGGCTGTCAAAGAACTGTCAAAAAATCGGATTGGAGCTTTATTAATTTTGGAAACAAAAGGTCCAATTGACGAGCGAGATTTTTCTGTACCAGGAGTAAGGCTGAATGCTGAGGTGACTAAAGAATTAATCCAAACAATATTTCAACCAAAAACTTTGTTGCACGATGGGGCAACTTTGATACGTGGCTCACGGATTATAGCATCGGGTATAATTTTACCACTTTCGGGACGTACAGCCTCGCGCCAGTTGGGAACACGCCATCGGGCAGCGATGGGAATTACTGAGCGTGTCGAAAATTGCATTTGTGTCGTTGTATCAGAAGAAACTGGTTCTATTTCCTTAGCGGAACGGGGAATTCTAAATAGACCGCTGACGATTAGGAAACTAAAAGAGACTCTAGAGGCTCTATTATCCCCAACAGTAGATCGGGAAGCTGTGGCTCCTGGTTTATTAAGTTTGGGTCGTCAGATTAGTACTAAGGCACTAGCACTAGTTTCACGGTTATTCAGATTACCATCGACCGCTTCTCGAGACAAAAAATGACAGCACAACAAACTGAACTGCAAGAATTGCCCCCTGGCTTAAAACGAGAACTATTGCCCCAGCACGTTGCGGTGATTATGGATGGCAATGGTCGATGGGCTAAACGTCAAGGTCTACCCCGAATTATGGGTCATAAAGCTGGTGTAGATGCGCTCAAGGATTTACTGCGTTGTTGTAAAGATTGGGGAATTCAGGCGTTAACGGCTTATGCTTTTTCCACAGAAAATTGGAAAAGACCCCAGGAAGAAGTTGACTTTTTGATGACTCTATTCCAAAGAGTGTTACGCCAAGAATTGCGGGAAATGGTAGAGGAAAATGTGCAAATTCAGTTTGTGGGCAATTTAAATGCCCTACCGCGATCGCTCCAAGCAGAAATTTCCCGTTCAATGGCAGAAACTAAGGATAATCGCAGCATCCGGTTTACAATCGCCACAAATTATGGTGGACGACAAGAGATTTTACAGGCTTGTAGAGCGATCGCGCAGAAAGTTCAGCAAGGTCTACTCCAACCCGATGAAATTGATGAAGCAGTATTTGAACGCCACCTCTATACAGCAGGTATTTCTGACCCAGATTTATTAATCCGTACTAGCGGAGAAATGCGCCTCTCAAATTTCCTTCTCTGGCAAATGGCTTATGGAGAAATTTATATCACCGATACTCTTTGGCCAGATTTTGACCGTGTTGAATTTCACCGCGCCTTATCTGCCTACCAGCAACGGGAGCGGAGGTTTGGGAGTGTTTAAAAGACACAAGGACATAGCGACGTGGCGACGCGGGGAATAGAACTGAAATATTCTCCACGTCACCCCATCTCCCAGTCTCCATGTCTTTCTCTAGCTTATGGCCCAGAAAAAACCGCCTGTTCAATATCTTCCCGACTGAGGGAATATTTGAATGAGCGTTGAATATCTTGCCTATTTTCTCCCGCTTCGATATAGCGGACTGTAATTTGCTCAACATCGAGGGAGAGGTCAGCTTGCCAATTAGGCCGTTGCACATGCCAACAATGTAATTGAGCGTCATCTTGTTTACAGCCCTGGTCTTTGAGCCACTGTTCAATTTGTGGCAGGGTATGGTTATAAAGGGGTGCATCCGGGGGAATAAAAGCCATAATTAGTAAAAATTCAACCTTAACAATAATAATTTTTAATTAACAAAATGTTACCTGATGGGGATAATTGGTTAATTTGCTGTTGAGTGACGGGATTTGGTAATGAAAGTTGTGTTTGGAAAGCAGCTTCACCGCGCGTTAAACCAATAGCGATCGCGAGTAACAAACACCCCAAAAAAGTCAACACCAACATAAATAAAGCAAAGATTTCACCGGATGAGAGGGGGCGATCGCTAGCATCAAGGTAAGCTGATTTTGACCAGTCATAGGTATTTGCCACTGGATGGTTCAAATCAGCGGGTGCTTGAATCACGCCAAAGCGAGAATAGCCAATTTTCAAATCGTAGCTTAACCTGCGTTCTGGGTTACTCAATGTAGCATAGGCTTCATTGAGTTGCTGAAATTTAGCAGTGGCGACAGTAGCAGGTAAGTCGGTAGTATCAGGATGATAGCGTTTACTCAGTTCTCGATAAGCGCGACGGATGTCGATTACCGATGCCGAGGGATGCAGTCCTAGCAGGGTGTAATGAGTGCGTTTACTGCTTTGTGGCATTGCCCCATGATGATTCACGGCTGATTGAGTCACCTTGCGATCGAGTTTTTCTAATATTGTAAACCCCAATTTCTATGAAAACCTTTACCTCATTTATTGCGATCCTGGGACTTGGTATGACCTTGTTGTTGATGAATAGCAATAATCTTGTTGTTGCAGAAACTGCCGATAACGAGGAATTTATTGCTAGCGGTACAGAACCATTTTGGAGTATTACTGTCAGCAAACGCGCAATTGTCTATTCTTCACCAGACAAGCCAAAACAAACATTTCCTTATGTCACACCCTTAAGTGCCTCAGGTCGTCCTGCAAACTTGGTGCGAGTTTATCGATTAAAGGGCACAGGCAACAATATATTAATTATCAGGCAAGTTAGCGCTTGTAGTGATGGTATGTCAGACAAAAATTATTCTTACTCAGCAACCGCTATCCTTGGTAATGTGGTTTTGGATGGTTGTGCCCAGAAGAAATAGCCAAAAATGACCAGATCCCAGACTTTTTGAAAAAGTCTGGGATCTAAAGGAGCGATATCCCACCTACTCAATCAAATTGCTTACTTCGGAAAAATTAGGGGTTCATTTGGTGCTAGGTTAACTTGATAGCTCTCTGACGTTAAAAACTTAGTATTAATCACTTCTTTGTAAGTATCTAAATCCCTTTGCCAGTTGCCAATAACCTCAACTAAGTTAGCTAAGCGCTGACTTGTATCATCTTGAGCTACTGGATGGCTAAAATTAGCAGAGAACAAAATTGCTGGTAACTGGGATTGATCCGGCAATTGTAATCCAACTTCATTAATATCTAAGAATAGTTGCGTTTCTTTAAGGGTGTAAATAAACCGCAGCCCAGCTTGGACAGGAGATGTACCAAACTCTTGCCAAGAACCTGCTTTCAGCAGTTTGCCAAAAATGAAGTTACGAGATGTATTATTTGTTTGGTCGAAAAGGACATAACCCCGAAAATTAATGCTAATCGCTTGATAGCTGACTTGAGTCAATGTTTCAATATACTTGCGAGCGATCGCCGGAATCGATACCTCTTTAACTTCTTTAGTAGCGATTAATTCCGAGAAAACAACTCTATTGACTTCTGCAATTACACTTACACCGTTTTGGAAGACTACCTGAGCTCCAGCATTCGTTAAGACAGGTGGGCGAGCGAGTTCCCATTCGTTAGGGACGATGCCACTATATTTGAGAAAATCGGCTGTCAAAACTGTGGGATTCTGCTGTTTAACTGCGATCGCTATGACAAATTCTTGAATCTCTAAATTTTGGCTCATATACTCTTCATTATTTGTTACAGTGGTTACCAACGGGCGTTGGTATAATAACTTAATCCTCGCAGGATTTCAATGGATGAAATTCTATCCCTACAGGATATTTTTTCTATTCCAGATTAACAAATTTTTGGAATGTATGTAGCCGTTGGTACTTAAACGCCAGCGCCAATAAGTTCTCAACAGTCAACACTTCGACAAGCTCAGTGACCGCAGTCAACAGTCAACAGTCAACAGTCAACAGTCAACAGTCAACAGTTCAGAATTTCTTGACCAATGACCAATGACCAATGACCAATGACTATTGACTATTGACACCCAGGTAAAATCAGACTGACTATACTACCGCTGCTTCAGGAATTGCGGCAGAATCGTCAACTACCCCTTGCACCGTCAACACGGAACAATGGGCATGATGCAATACATAATTACTGACGCTACCTAAGAAAAACTCTTTGATTCCACTCAACCCCCGACGACCGAGGATAATGAGATCGGCTTGCCAATTACGAGCAACTTCACAAATCATCCGACCGGGATCGCCAAATTCTTGAGTATTTTCAACGTTAACACCTTGAGCGATCGCTTTATTAGTTAACAATGTTAACAGTTCGATTCCCTCGTATTTTAAAGATTCCCACTGTCCCAAATAATAGTTAATATCATCAGTAGTGAAGGGTGGATAAATACCATCTGTGGCTATACCAGGAGGAGTTGGGTAGCGCTCATCAAATGGCGAAAGCACATACACTATCATTAATTCAGCATTAATTGCTTTTGCTAAAGATAGAGCTTGGTCAAAAACTTGCTGACCAATTTCCGAGTTATTCACAGCAACCAAAATTTTTCTAACCATAGTTTTTGTCCTTTGTCAATAGTTATTGGGCATGGGGCATTGGGCATTGGGCATTGGGCAACAGTCAACAGTCAACAGTCAACAGTCAACAGTCTCACATTTCACTGCTTAACTGTTTCTGCAACGGCGATTTCTAGCAGTGTCTTCAGTACAGAATCAGGGTTAAGACTAATGGAATCAATTCCTTGTTCTACGAGAAATCTGGCAAATTCTGGGTAATCGCTGGGTGCTTGTCCGCAAATCCCGATTTTACGTCCGTGTTTTTTGACAGTGCGAATTGCTTTAGCAATCATCCGCTTGACAGCTTGATTGCGTTCGTCAAATAGATGGGCTACTAATTCTGAATCTCGATCTAGTCCGAGAGTTAATTGTGTTAAGTCATTTGAACCAATGGAAAAGCCATCAAATATCTCACAAAACTCATCTGCTAGGAGGACATTACTAGGTAATTCACACATGACATAGACTTGCAAACCGTTTTCTCCCCGCACTAAACCATGTTTTGCCATCTCTGCTAATACACGTTGACCTTCTTCTGGGGTACGACAGAACGGTATCATCAAAATTACATTGGTTAAGCCCTTGTCATCTCGTACTTGCTTCATCGCCTGACACTCTAGGGCAAAACCTTCACGATAGCGATCGTCATAGTAACGAGAAGCACCACGCCAGCCAATCATTGGGTTTTCTTCGTTGGGTTCAAATTGTTTTCCACCCAAAAGATTGGCGTATTCATTACTCTTGAAATCGGAAAGGCGAACGATTACAGGTTTGGGATAGAAAGCTGCTGCTATAGTTCCAATACCCTCAGCTAATTTATCCACAAAGAATTGTGCTTTATTTTCATACTCGCCAGTTAATTCAGCAATTTTGTATCTAGCAAGTTCGTCATTTAACTCATCAAAGTGAATTAATGCTAAAGGATGGACTTTGATTTGGTTAGCAATAATAAATTCCATCCGTGCTAATCCTACCCCATTATTAGGAATAGCAGCAAAGCCAAATGCTTCTTCAGGATTGCCCACATTCATCATAATTTGGGTGTGGGTATGGGGCAATTTTTCTAATGGTAATTCTTGAACTTCGTAAGCTAATAAACCAGGGTAAACTTTACCTGTTTCACCTTCAGCACAACTGACGGTGATTTCTTGCCCAGTTTTTAATACAGTAGTGGCATTACCACAACCAACGATCGCGGGAATTCCTAATTCTCTAGCAATAATGGCGGCGTGACAAGTGCGTCCACCAGAGTTAGTGACGATCGCACTCGCACGTTTCATAATTGGTTCCCAGTCGGGGTCGGTGCGGTTTGTTACCAGTATCTCTCCTGGTTGGAACTGATTAATTTGATGTACATCTAAGATGACTCTGACTTTACCATTGCCGATCATCTCACCAACACTTCGACCTGTAACCAGGGGACTTGGTAAGGGGTTTTCTCCTAATTCCAGGTGATAACTACGCAGCACATTTTCTGTCTTTTGGGACTGTACTGTTTCTGGACGTGCTTGGACAATAAACAGTTCATTAGTGATACCGTCTTTTGCCCATTCAATGTCCATTGGCGTATAAATACCACGAACTTGGGAATAGTGTTCTTCAATAATGCAAGCCCAGTGAGCTAGTTGTAAAATTTCCTCATCATTAAGCGCATATACGTTACGTTCTGAGGGTGCAACGGAAACATTCTTGGTCAATTTTGAGCCGCCAAGGTCATAAACCATCTTAATTTCTTTGCTACCAAGGCGTTTTTTCAAAATTGGATGATATCCCTGCTTTAATGTCGGTTTAAATACTAAATATTCATCTGGGTTAACTGCGCCTTGGACGACATTTTCGCCCAAACCGTAAGCAGCAGTAATTAAGGCCGCATCTTTAAAACCTGTTTCCGTATCAATGGAGAACATGACACCGGAACAAGCCAGGTCAGAACGTACCATTTTTTGCACACCGACCGATAAAGCAATGTTAAAGTGGTCAAAACCTTTGATTTGTCGATAAGAAATAGCGCGATCGGTAAAAATAGAAGCAAAGCATTTGTGACAAGCTTGTAATACACCTTCCAGCCCGTGGACATTTAAATAAGTTTCTTGTTGTCCTGCAAAGCTAGCGTCAGGGAGGTCTTCCGCAGTAGCACTAGAACGGACAGCGACATCGGTATCAGCCTCATATTGCTCACAGAGATTTTGGTAAGCTTGAGCGATCGCTTCTTGCAATTGTAACGGAAACGGAGTTTGGAGCATGAGCAATCTAGCTTGTTTCCCACAACGCCGTAGATTATTCATATCTTCCACATTTAAATCTGCGAAAATCTCTCTGAGTTTAGTTTCTAAACCAGCCGCAGAAATAAAGTATCTATAAGCGTAAGCAGTGGTTGCGAATCCTGTCGGAACTTTCACCCCTTTGCGCCTCAGTTGTTGAATCATTTCTCCCAAAGAAGCGTTTTTACCACCTACTAAAGGAATATCTGCAATCCCAACTTCACCCAAAGGTAACACTAAAGCCTGTTCTCTGGAGACTTGGCGTTCGGCTTCTTGATCGTGCAGCATTTCTAGCATGATTTAAATTCCTTGAATAGAGATACTTCCTACCAATTTGGGATCGGTTGTATTGTTTGAGAATTCTGGAACTGTCTCATGGTCAGGATTTTTCATCCCGAATCCATCAATCCAAAATCTCAAATCCGAAATTGGTATGAGCGGGATGTAGCAAATTTTTCTGCTCCTCAGCCCCACACTTATGTTTATACGAAGATAATTTGAGGATCTTGTGAGGAAATAGTTGATCAAATTCACGCTTCTTAAACAGCCGAGACACAGTAGCACAAGGAAGCCCTACAGTTTTTTTTGAATAAGCTTACGCACTGGTCACACATTTGAGTGAAGTATTACGAAATGTATAAAAGTATGAATAAACAGTAAAAAACATAACTTTCCTCACAAGATCCTCACATTTCAAAATTATCGTGTAGTCATCAAGAGTGTTTTTTTATTCCCACTATCTATATTTTTCAATCTGTTTTATTAAAAGGATTTCCGGAATATGAGTTACTGTCCTTGCTGTTCTAACTTAATGCTGCAACATCTACGCGGTTCTGACGTATACTGGTTTTGCCGCCACTGTTGGCAAGAAATGCCAGTATTAGGGGAAAGAAATACTAGTTCATTCTTAGAAGAGGTAGTGGAGGATTTACCTACAATCCTGTCGCAGCGCAAAAATACTAATGCTGAGTTTGCTAAAAATAAACGCCTCAGAAGAAGCGGGTGGATAGGTATACAAGATATCCCCGCTTAAAGAACTATCTGAAAAGATTTTGTGCGATTTTCAAATAAAATAAGACTAAGGTCAATAGTCAATAGTCAATAGTCGAAAGTCGATAATTTGTTGACCATTAACTATAAGTTAACTCACTTACCATTACGATCCGCGTCACCCCACCCCAGCTTTGCTAACGCAAAACTTCCCCTCCCCTTAGTAAGGGGAGGGGATTAAGGGGTCGGGTAAGTGTTTGAGCGTGAGAAATGTCCGTATTAACTATTAACTATTGACTATTGACTATTGACCATTGACCATTGACCATTGACTATTGACTAATAAATTAATCTTCGCTTTCCAACATTTGCTTGGCCTGTAAAAGTTGTTGCTGATGTTCTTCACTTACAGTCGGGTATTTCAGATTCAATGCTTGTAATTTTGTGCAAATAATATCTGCAACTGTAAGGCGTGTAAACCATTTGCGATCGGCTGGAATAATATACCAAGGTGCCCATTCAGTGCTAGTATGGCGAAAAGTCTCTTCATAAGCACTCATATAATCATCCCAAAAAGCTCGTTCACGCACATCATTGGCGGAAAATTTCCAATGTTTTTCTGGGGATTCAATCCGGGCTAAAAAGCGTTTTTTCTGTTCGGCTTTAGAAACATTCAGAAAAAATTTCAGAATAATAATACCATTATTTACTAAGTATTTTTCAAAATTGTTGATTTCTTCAAAACGCTGTTGCCAGATATGATTTTCTTTAGGAAAATGAGGAAGTTGCTGGTTTTGGAGAATTCCCGGATGTACACGCACTACTAATACTTCTTCATAGTATGAGCGGTTAAATATGCCAATCCGACCACGTTCTGGTAAAGCCTTCATTGAACGCCAAAGGTAGTCATGGTCTAATTCTTCTGCACTTGGTGATTTAAAACTAAATACTTGACAACCTTGAGGATTGACACCAGACATCACATGTTTAATTGTACTGTCTTTACCAGCAGCATCCATTGCCTGAAAAATAATCAGCAATGCATAGGTATTTTGGGCGTAGAGAATATCTTGGTAATAAGCTAATCTTTGAATATCTGCTTGTAGTTTGCCTTCAGCGTCACTTTTTTGCTGATAATCAGCTTTATAGGCTGGGTCGTATTGCTTTTGTAAAGAAATCTTCGCTCCTGGTTTAACAATAAAAGCGTCATGATTCATATAAAATGGCTCCTCAAGGTATATGTACCCAGCCACATTTGGCAGTATTAAATTATTAAAATTAGCCAATTATTTTGGTAATTTTCGCCGTTTGCGGATTGGACGCATGGTTTCTCTACCTAAGATAAACATTCCCGCCACACCCAAGCAAACAAACCACACATATTGATACCAAAATCTCTGCATTTGTTCAACTGAATGAAATTGTAGATTTAAGGTCTTCAAGTGCAGCAACAATATCAGTATCATCAACGCACCAAAACCAACAAAGCTTAAACCTACACGAATCCTTGCAGGACGCAAATCAAAGTCACCGATTTCTTCTAAGTTAATTTCTGCTAGTTCATTTAAAGATTCCTCAGCTACAGATGAGGCTGTTTGTAATTTTTTACTCAACTTGGGTGGTAAAATCGGCACGAGTTTGGCGACAGCAGGACGACGTAGTAAAGCCTCAGTATCTCGCAGCAATTCCAAGGGTTTACGAGTATTAGTAGATGGCAATTCCACACTATCTGTAGCAGTTGTAGCAGTCGCTTTGGCTTCAACATCCATACACAGCAAGCCTCAGAATAACTAGAATATCATTAGCCTAGCGAATCACTGCGGCGTTCTGCAAATAGATACGATCGCTCGCACAAAAGGTGATTGTTTGTCCCGGAAAAGTTCTGCTAACGCCATTTCCTCTACCAGTTGCAAAGGTTGTTCAGGCGATCCTTAGTTGCAATTTCAGGTAACACAAGAATGCAAACTTACAGCATCTTCCTGTAAAGATACCACGCTCTGAGGGCACAGCATTGCTGTGCCCCTACGGTAGATGTGGTTCAAATACGTAAAAAATACTGTAAAAAATAACTTCGTCAATGAGTCTTTGAACTCCATTAATGAGGATATTTTCCTCGTGAACAGACAATACACTGATTTTGCGATCGCCTGCAAGCTGATTGAATCCGAAACGCAAGGATGTTATCAGGCTGTTAACACCTGCTTTGCTGCGACTTCCATCAGTTTCTCGCTACTGTCTCGTCCTTATTTTAGTTTGGCTTCTAGGGTATCGCAGAGGGAAATCAGGCGATCGCACATCATCAAAGTAAAGGTACATCAATTATTTCACCAGTTGCGATCGCCTGTTGCATTCCGGCGCTGAAATCATAGCCAGTGCTACACCGACTTTGTGATACAGTAAATAATCAGCGCTTTTTTGCGCAAATATGATAAATAATTAGTCACTGTCAGGTACAACAACCTGACACAAAAGACTAAAAATTTAATTTGTTTATGGGGGTGGAGGGACTTGAACCCACACGACCTTTTACGATCAACGGATTTTCATTCTCCCGCAGTTTTCACTACTGCCTAATAGTTTTCGCAACTTTCGGCTTTGAGAATTGGACTCTCCCTTTACCCTCGACTTAACGTTAGGGTAGCTCCCGTCGGGTCTCTGCACCTTCCCGCAATTTTAGACTTTTGATTTTTGATTGGGATTCAATCAAAAATTAAAAATCTCTAATTTTTGGGCTTGGCTCAGGATTGCCATGTCTGTGTCCAGATTTAGGTTTCCCTGAGTTTGAGAGCTTCCACTTGAAAGATTTCTCTATCAAGGCTCAGTTTTCTAAGTCCGTAGCGTCTACCATTCCGCCACACCCCCCTAATGTTTAGTTAGGAGTTAGATATATTTAGATAAACCAAATACACCGTCTTTTAGTTTAGCATTAATTGCGTTTTTTGTGCAACTAGATTTAAAAATTTTGTTCACAAACAGCAATTTTACTGCTTTGGTGGCTGTGCCAAATACTTGTTGAACTAGCAACAGTATTTTGCGATCGCTTTGCAGCTTTTGAAGTCTTTTTGGCGATCGCCACCTAAATTAGCATCCCCATTTATTTAATATTGGGTAGCTTTGACCTTCTTCACAAAAGCCTCAACAAAGGTAACACATCAAATAATTAATTGCAAGCGCAAATAGTAAATTGATGCCAATCCCAGAAAAATTTTCTGCCCAATGCCCAATTCCCAATGCCCAATTCCCAATTCCCCTACTTCCCTGAGTCTAGGCATTCAGCCTATGATGGAAGATAGATGTCATCAACCTTGTTGTCTATCTCAGAAGAAAAATTATGATTGTAGCCCTGCTGTATCTAGCTTTGGCTGGAGCTTACTTGTTAGTCATTCCCGTGGCTGTGCTGTTCTACCTCAAGCTGCGCTGGTATGTAGCTAGTTCTGTAGAGCGTACCTTTATGTACTTTCTGGTGTTCTTCTTCTTTCCCGGATTGTTGGTTTTATCGCCATTTGTAAATATTCGACCCCAGCGGCGACAAATTGAAGTTTAACAAGATTGGTAGGTCATAATTCTCATGCGACGCATTGATGCTATAGGAATCGGCTTTGGCGTTTTTGTTGCTGGAGGCATAGGATATCTAGGCTTGCAGCTAGTAGGTTTAGATGGTCAACAAGCTGGGATATGGAGCCAAGTCTTGCTAGTCAGTGGTTTGCTAGGCTGGCTAGCTACCTATGTTTTCCGTGCGGTGGGTAAAAACATGACCTACCATCAACAGCGCGAAGATTATGAACAAGCGTTTTTCCAAAAGCGGCTGGACGAACTGACTCCCGAAGAACTAGCCAAAATTCAAGCGGAAATTGAAGAGGAAAAACAAACTCAGCTTTAGAGTACTCATTGGTCGTTGGTTCGGTGTCCGTTGTTTGGTAGGATATGACAACTGACTCTTGAATCTTGACCAATGACTGCCATTTCCGACTGCTTTGAAACTCTAGGACGCAATAAAGAGTGTGCGCTGATTCCGTTTATTACAGCTGGCGATCCAGATTTAGAAACAACAGCAGCAGCATTGCGAATTCTAGATCGCAGTGGGGCAGACATTATTGAACTAGGGGTTCCCTACTCCGATCCATTGGCAGATGGGCCAGTAATTCAAGCCGCTGCTACTCGCGCCCTAGAACGGGGAACCACGCTGGATAGTGTACTGGAAATGTTGCAAGCAACTACTCCTGATTTAAAAGCGCCCATCGTCCTGTTTACTTATTACAACCCGATTTTGCACCGGGGGATTGACAAGTTTCTTCAACAAATTGCGGCGGCTGGGGTAGCAGGTTTGGTAGTACCGGATTTACCTTTAGAAGAAGCTTCTGTGTTACTCCAACCAGCAAGCGAGATGGGAATTGACTTAACTTTGTTGGTAGCGCCCACCAGTTCAGCCGAAAGAATAGAAGCGATCGCTCGCGCCTCCCAAGGATTTATCTATTTAGTCAGTGTTACTGGTGTCACTGGCATGAGAGCGCAGATAGAAACGCGAGTTGCGGATTTACTAAAAGAAATACGTAGTTTTACAGATAAGCCTATTGGTGTAGGCTTTGGTATTTCCCAAGTAGCACAAGCGCGTCAGGTAAGAGATTGGGGTGCAGATGCCGCAATCGTCGGCAGCGCTTTTGTGAAACGGTTAGCAGAAGGTACACCCGACGAAGGGTTAAATGCGATCGCCGAATTTTGTCAAAGTCTCAAAGCAGATCTCAAGACGAAGTAACACTAGTATTTATACCAGTATTGATGAGATCGGCAAAGTAGTTTAAAAATATATAACAGTGTAGTTTTTTTGGCTAGGATTGGTAGATAATTTAACAGATATAATATGGAATATGAGCAGCAGATATCATGCTGTGCTAAAACTGGCTATTAACATCGCTGATACTTTGGGTATTATGTTGAAGTGAAGTAGACGAAAACATTATGAGTGTGAGAGTGAGTAAGTTAAAAATGATAATTATTACGTCGCAGTTGAGGGGCTTAGGCGATGAGTGAGAGTATGGCATTTATCGGCGGAGTCGCCGTAGCTGGTCTAGCGGCTCTAGTATTGCTCAAAGGGGCAGGTAATAATTCTCTACAACCTAATTTTGCGGTCACCCCACAAATGCCGGCTACAGTAGTAGCGCCCCAGGTGATGCCGCCCCAATATCCCTATGGGCAACCGATGTATCCCAATAATCAGCCCCCCACTGCTCCCAATTCAGATCAGCGGGCTGAACTGGAAACCCTAAAGTCGGAGATGGCGCGTTTAAAAACCGATAACGAGCAGTTGAGAACGCAAAATCAACAACTCCAGTGGCAATTCCAAAGTTACAACCAGCAGCAACAACAACTGCAATTCGCGCAACAAAATAATCAGAAAAACGCTTTACAACCTCAAACACCTTGGTGGTCTTCACCTATAGTTTGGGCGGTAGGGGGTATGACTCTAACCATTGGCGGTGGCGTTGTCGTCGCTGGGGTATTGGCTTTGTTTTCACCAAAACAGCGCTCTGGCCGGACTGTACAAGTAATTCACCCCTACCAAGGGCCGACACCGCCGTTAGTTCCTGTACGTCGTGCTGAGTTCTTACCCCCTCGCATGGAAGCAAGACGAGTGGAAACAGCAGAATATGACGATGTACATTAACAGCAAACTATAGTGGTTACTAGGGTTGGCAACTACCTCTGTATTGACTATTGAATAATACAATTAAGACAACTCGCATTTTTATTTCAGAAATGAAAACAGATGTGAGTATTTTTATATACACATATGTTGACTGTTGACTGTTGACTGTTAACTCTTAAGAGAGATTTTCATACCTCGTTGAGTGATTTATAAAACTGATTTTTTAGCAAACTCTGACTTTTGTTAGAGGGATTAATAATTTTTTCCAGTTAGTCTTAATTTGTAATCAAAAGAGACAATTGGCGGCAAAATAGGTTGTAATATACCATATTTTATTACTTAATCTATAACTCCATTGCTTAGGTTAATTTCCCAGAGAAACTGACTGTAGTTTTTCATGGGATTAGCTAAATTTGGAGTGAGCCAATGATATCTCGAAACTCTGTAAATCATCGAGAATTTACCAAGGGAATATTGGCATGAAAAATTTGATTTCTAATGCGATCGCTCAGATCAGTTCTTTGTTTCAAGGATTTCAAGTAAAGCGTTTTTTATCTGTTGTCCTAGTGGGTTTGATCGTACTAACCACCAATGTTGATTATGGACGCAATAGCACACAGTTCCGTGACGATTCTGGACGCAGTAGTAGAGAATTGCGTGAACAAGTTCGTGAAAGAGTAAACGAAAATGATGCTCAAAGACCCAAAACAACAGGTCAATGGAATAAAGAAGCTCGTGAAACAAAAGGCGCTCCTGGTGAACGATTGCAACGGATTGGCCAACAATCAGCAGAAGCTTTGAAAGAATTTGGCTCGGGCTATGTAGAAGGTGCTAAGGAAACTGCTGGTGGTGTCAAGAATAGTGCTGCCAAAGCAGGTAGAGATATCTCTAACACAGTACAACGCTAAATCTCAAATAGTGTAATTGCAATTAGCAATATCGCAAAATTATTAGTCTGTCAAAATAAAGGTGATGGATTGTAGTGCGGGCCGGAAAGCCCGTGTGAGCGAGACGTTTGTCCTGCGGACACGCTACGCGAACACACTACCAAAAATCTCTCAAAACAAAATTGACAGACTAGTAGTAGGGGCGGGTTGATTAATCAACCCGCCCCTACTTCAGGTAAACATTGTTAACCTAACCACTCAGGATTCTTCGCTGTACTATCAAATTGACTAGAAGTTTTAAATGGTTCATACTGACCTTTTAATGCCACTTCACGAGTACGATTTAATAGTTCCCTGACTTGTTGTTGGCTCATCGGTTGAAAAGTGCGTATTGCCTCAAACGCTTGGTTGAGAATTTCCATACTTTCAATGCCTGTAATTACCGTTGAAGTAGGCAAATTCATAGCGTAGTGGAGACATTCAATGGGTTTGACTGTATTACTCTTAAGAATATTTTGATCGCCCATTGATTTCATACCCAAAACACCAATTTCATCTTTTACAAGTCTGGGTAAAACTTGACGTTCAAAACTCCGGAAGTGGGCATCCATGACATTTAATGGCATCTGTACTGTGTCGAAACGGAAGTTATTTTGCGCTGCAACTTCTAGCATCCTTAAATGCACTAGAGGATCTTTGTGTCCAGTAAAGCCAATGTAGCGAACTTTACCAGCTTTTTGTGCCTCTAATACAGCCTCCATTGCGCCACCAGGAGCAAATACCCGGTCTGGGTCTTCCATACGGATGATTTCATGATGCTGTAGCAAATCAATCCGGTCTGTCTGCAACCGTTGGAGAGAATCGTTAATTTGCTTAGTAGCTGCTTCTTTAGTTCGTCCGTCTATCTTCGTCATCAAAAAAGCCTTTTGTCGGTAACCGTCTTTGAGGGCTTTCCCCATGCGAACTTCGCTACCGCCGTTATGGTAGTCCCAGCTGTTATCCATGAAATTGATACCACGATCAATGGCAGTGCGGACGAGGCGGATACCTTCTTCTTCTTCTTTTGGTCGTCCAATATGGTGACCACCTAAACCGATGACAGATACTTTTTCGCCTGTGCGTCCTAAGGTTCTGTAAATCATTTCGCCGCTTCTTGTCTGAGTGGAAGTTGGTTTATTTTGGGCTGAGACTTCTGAGAACAAAGCTTCTGCACCTGCTAATCCGACTGCAACCAAACCGGAAGTAGAAATTACTTTGAATAAATCCCGTCTGCTGATATCCACAAATTTATCTTTCCCAAACGTTATCACTACTCGCTCTCATAGCGTTACATGATGCAAAACGAGGTACATCTAACTGTTGAGATAAAATACCAGTGAAGTAGAGGTATGTATGGTAAGGGATATCCAAAAAATAAATTATTCCGCTGAAATTTGTTGACCGTTGACTGTTGAATGTTGACTGTGAAAAGTCAACAATCGCTTCGGGAATATTTTTTTACTTGTAATACCAATTCAAATAATGTTTGCGACACATCAATATATTCTAGAGGGCACAGCAGTGCTGTGCCCTGAGAGTGTGGTTCAACTACTTGAAAACTGCTGTAGATTGGTATAAGTCCCTAATTTCAAAATTCAATGGGAAAGCGATGGACTTCTACCTTTTATAACAATGGCATCAACAACCGAGAAATTCTCACAGCTAACTTAAACCATAGCGGTTTTTTTTGATATTCAGAAAAATTAACTGTAACGGAAACCGCTAAATCATCCTCTAACATTTTCTCTACACTTTCTACAAATTTCGGTGCGGCTACAAAACCCATGACTTCAAAGTTGAGGAAAAATGAGCGATTATCTAAATTCACTGTGCCTACTCCTGCTATATCTTCATCAATGAGGATGATTTTTTGATGCATAAATCCCTGTTTATAACGATATAATTTGATGCCGATCGCGTCCATTTCGCTATAGTAGGAAAAAGAACAGAGGTAAACAAATAAATGATCGGGGCGATTTGGTAAGAGAATGCGCACATCTACACCGCGCATTGCAGCTAATTTTAAGGCTGTTAAAGTTGCGTCATCAGGTACAAAGTAAGGAGTAGCAATCCACAGGCGGGTTTGGGCTTCATTGATTGCATTCACAAAGAACAGGTTACAAGCTTTGTGTTTATCTGCGGGGCCTGTAGGTAAAACAAACGCGCTTTGATTGGCTTCTCGGTTAGGTTTTATTTCCCAGTTTACGTCAATAAATTTTCGCGTCGCCCAGTACCAATCTTGCATAAATGAAGCTTGTAAACTTTGGACTGTGGGCCCTTGTAGTTTCATGTGGGTGTCACGCCAAGGACTGAGGCGGGGATTTTTGCCTAAATATTCGTCACCAATATTCAAACCGCCGACAAATCCGATTTCACCATCTACTACTAAAATCTTGCGATGATTGCGAAAGTTGAGTTGAAAGCGATTACCTTTACCTCTGGTGGTGTGGAATGCACTGACTTGAATACCATGTTTGCATAGAGACTGGAGATAGACGCGAGATAGTTTGTTAGAACCGATTTCATCGTAGAGAAAGTAGATTTTTACTCCTTGCTTGGCTTTGTCAATTAATGCTTGTTTGAATTCTTCACCAGCTTGGTCATCATTAACGATGTATGATTGCAGCAAAATATAATTGGTGGCGAAGGCGATCGCACTTAACATTGCTTCATAAGTTTTTTGACCATTAATCAGCAATTCGGCTGCATTACCTGATGTGAAGGGAATTCCGGTAAACGCCTTAGCTAATGGTTGCAACTGTGCTAACTTGTCTGGTAGTGCCACTTGAAATTGGGCAATATCATTGTAGGTTTGACGAGCTAGTTGATAGTGTTGTTCGTAAACTGAGCGCAAAGCTTCAGCATATCCATGAAATTTAGTTCTGCCTAGAACCCAATATAAGGGAATAGCTAACCAAGGAAAAGTGATTAAGGAAATTCCCCAGGCGATCGCACCTTGAGAAGAACGCACTGTCATCACTGCATGGGCTGCATGGGCGACTCCTAAAGCATGAACAAAAACTGTCGCCGCACTATAAATAGTTATGGCACTACTATCTATTAACATTTGTAATTTTATTGCGCTTCGCGTGTCATTTGTCAGTTGTCAGTTATCAGTTGTTTTTGGAAGGAGTCTAATACCCCATCCCACAAGTGGCGTGGTTTTTAGGCGTTTTTGCCACTTACAACTGACGAAAACTCCATTCACAAGGGGGTGGAGTTTTTTATTAAGTATTAATATAAGAAAATTCTGCCAATAATGGCTTGTGATCTGATGAATAAATATGTTCTAGTACCTTAGCACTGGCTTTGTTTTCCTTGAGTCCGCGATAAAATATATAGTCTAGCGGCGGTGATAAGAGGAAGCGTTTAATGTTCTTACTGTGGTGCGGTGCAAAAGCCACTGGCATTAATCCCAATCGCGTAGCTACTTTATAAAGAAGTAAGGCTCTTTTGCGACTCCAGGTGTTGAAATCTCCCGAAAAGATAATTGGCCCTTTATGGGTAGATAGTGCTAGCTCTAATTCATGCAATTGGGTTTTAAATTTATGAATATTGACGAAATTTATTAAGTGACTATTGATAGTTAAGAGACTGTCTTTGTTATTAGATAAGGGATATTCAGCCATGAGCGAGACTTTAGGAGTTTTAATAATTGGTTCATAATGTTTAGTAATGATAGCTCTTTTATGCAGCGGGCTGATTTTAGCTGCTGTTAAAATGCCCGCATAACTTTGATGATGAGCATCAATAAAGTTAGGCGCAAAGTTCCAACTCATATTTACCAATTCCACCAGATTTTCTGCATCTATATCTAGACGGAATTCTTGAAGAAAAATTAAGTCTGGTTGATATTGCTCTAGGATGATTAAAAAATCTCGCACCCAATTCTTGTCATAACTTTTCTTGGCGATGTTCCAGTTTAGGACTTTAATTGAAAAAGCATTCAGTTCTGTTTGCAGTATATGGCTGCGATCGATTGTGGATTCTTGGGTGCGCAGAAATCGATAGGAAGGAACGAATTTTCTGGCAAGGATGTCTACTTTCTCTTTGAGATCAACCATTTTTTACAGCTACCTGGACTTTACATAGCTTAACTCTAAATTTTACTGGGATGGTGTAGAGAAATAATTCGGTTAAACAATATATAATTCGCTGCAACAATAATCTCCAGGGAAGTACGATTGTACCAAGGAAAAGTGCGATCGCTTCCAAAGGAGGTTGTCCCTGTTGAATGACTAAAAACCGGATAGCAAAGATCGCAAATAGATGTGTTGTGACAATCCAGTAACCACCTTCAGTCACACCCTCCACCCAGCCACCAATTTCCTGCGCTAATTCCTCAGCGGAATAACTCACTGTTTGAGCCAGTTTTCTACTTTTAAATTAGAAACGCGGGAAAATTCACGCACATTATTGGTGACGAGAGTTAGACCAAGGCTTAAGCAATGGGCAGCAATTAATAAGTCATTACCGCCAATCGGTTTACCTTGCTGTTCTAAATCTGTGCGGATTAGAGCGTAATATTGCTCTACGGGATGAGTTAGGGGTAGTATTTCAATACTAGCCAAGATAATTTCAAGTCTTTCTATGAGTTTTTGAGAGTTCTTTTTTTTGGCTCCAAATCTTGATTCACAAGCTACGATAATACTTGTACAAACTCTATCTTCTCCGACGTTTTGGATTTTTGAAAATATCACGCCTCTGGGATTTTTAATTAGTTCGGAAATGATGTTTGTATCTAACAAGTATAAATAACTCATGTTTAAAACTCAATATCATCTAATGGTAATAATCCTTCGTCCACATCAGCAAAGTCTTCGTCTAATGGTTCAAGGGTAGAAAGTGTTTGCAGGAGGGATTTTTTTTGAATGGGGGATATGATGGCGAAGGGGACACCATTTTGGATGATAGTGAGAGGTTCACCAGTTTTTTGAGCTTGGTTAATTAGGTTTTGAACGGTTTCGGGAAGTTCTGCAAGGGTAATTTGTTTCATAGTAATTTCTGAGGGATGGGGATTTGTCGCACATCTATTTTACCTTTGCATTGTTTACATCCCCCTTGCCTGTTTATTATTGTATGGGACTTGGCTTTTATGCGTTGATGATAGCGAATCGTATTTTCCACCATTTATCATTCAGAGGATGTTTGAAAAGTCCTGTCTTGGGTAGCAAAACGTTTTAGATCCCCCTAAATCCCCCTTAAAAAGGGGGACTTTAAGAAGTTTTCCCCCCTTTTTAAGGGGGGCTAGGGGGGATCGATTAGTGCCTAAAATCACAGCCAACCACTTTTCAAACAACCTCTCAGACTCTCGCAGATCTCCAACTTTTCCAAACAGTCGGGGATCTATACTTTGTGACAAACTAGCCAAAATTTTCATGCCTCGTTATCCCCGCAATTTACAACCAGGATTCTCCTATCACATCACCACCCGGTGCAATAAGGGACTTCCAACTAAAAAAATATCCCATCGCTGTGGTGAGCAGGGGGAGCAGGGGAAGCAGGGGGAGCAGGGGAGGAAGAATTTCACAATCGTTTTCGCTCTCCAAATTGAATAATTTAATTTCTGGAAGTCCCTAACCGCGAATTTCGACTCACCCGTTTAGAATGTCGAGAAGTGTTTCTCTACGCTATCAAAAAAGCACAGCAAAAGTATGGGTTTAAGCTTTATGCTCTTTGTATCATGAGCAATCATGTACACTACTTGCTAGAACCCGCACAAGGGTCAGATTTGCCCAAAATAATGCACTGGCTTAATTGGTATACCGCTATGTGCTTTAACCGGATGCTGAACCGTACAGGACATTTTTGGGAGAAGCGTTATCACAGCAGCGGTTTTGCCAACACCGACACAAAAAGGGGATTAAATACCCTACGTTACATTCATGCTAACCCAAAAGCCGCAGGAATACAGCAGGGATTTTTCTATGATTTCAGCAATTATGGCGTTCACGACAGGTTAGGGAATGATGGTATCACTCAATGGCATCCAGCTTTTTTACAACTGGGTAGAACGCTGGATGAATGTGCTGCTAAATACCGAGGCTTTTGTAAAAAATATCGCCCCAAACCCAAACCAGAAAAAAAGAACCATTGGGGTAGTCGCTTGCTAGCAGGAATGCAGATAAAGGGTAAACCTAAAAAATCTTTCCCAGGACAGATGACGTTACCTTGGGACAAACAAAAAGTTACAGAAAGCATGGAAGTAGAGGAGGTAGCAAGGATATTCATTGAGGCGAACTGCTATCACCCCCCAGTGCCAGGTATCGGATTTCTACAATGTTGATGATTACGTGGGAATGGCTTGTGTTATAAATCTTAAAAAATTTCTGAAAGGCTTATATGTTAAACTTCACAAGTCTCAAGTCTGGACGCGAGAATCCGAATCCGCTTGCTCTCGAACCCATACAAGAGTACCACTCTGCCATGCTCGCCATCAATCGACCTGTTTTGTATTCCGTTAGGTAGATGCCCTTGGGGGGCATTGAGGGAGAAGGTGAGTTGGGAGTACGAGAGCCATTCTTTGTTTAAGAACATTCCTTTTCGCCAACCGACGCGATCGCCAAACTTTTCGTGGTCCTTTGATACGCTTTCCCAAATGCGCTTTTGCACACTGAAGCCAAAAAGCCCTTTGCTATATTGTATCCAAAGTTGGTCAATAGTGCGTAAGTCTGTGCAAGGGAAGTTTTCGATGGATTTGGAATCTAAATAGCCTTCTTTTTGTCTGCCAGTGGCTTGGAGCATCACAACTAGAGTTTCCTGATCTGCATCTTTCCACTTGCCTGCTGCTAGCAAGTCGCGCAGTTTGGTGTAGTCTACTCCCTTTTCAGAGGGCAGGTCATTAGTCTCCTGTTTTTGTCGTTGCTTCTCGGCTGTTGTGCGAGCATCGGGTGGGGGGGAAGTGGGTACATAGGTGGTATTTATACTTTTCCCCTGCCAATCTTCTTTTTTCAACAGTTGAGGTGTCAAATGCTCTTGAATCCCTGCCATGCGGATGACTTGACAACCATATTTATATGCAAATTCAAAATCTCTTCCAGCCCCCAGAGCATCGTAAAAACCAACGGCAAATTCAATAGCGGCTTTATCCCCAATTTCTTGACTCATGCCGATAACATAATTAATGTGTTGAGCAATGGCTTGAGCTTGAATCTTGGAATAGCAAGCATTAAGTAATACACACTCTACTTTATCTGCGAACAATTTAAATAATCCAGCTAATGCTTCTGCATCGACTAGCTTCTGTTGTCCGGTGTTATCTTCAAATATTAAGCCTGGTTCCCCTGCACCATGTCCGGAAAAATGGACAATCTGGGGTTCAAAATTCAGTATAGAACGGGAAATATCTCTGTGGCGTACTGCTTCTGCCGAGTCTATCTTAAATCTGTCGCGTTGTTTCGCTAGTTGCAACCCTTCCTTAATTTCACGGATTTCCTCATGTAAACGTAGTGGCTGTGTACCTTTGGGATTGGCTGACAACACTAAGATTGTTTTGACTGGAATTTCATCGTTCATGGCAGGGCAGGGTTGTATGACATAATATTTCAGTATGCAAATATTCTTTTGCTACTCTGGCTAGATATTAATGATAAATCGGGTTTGCTTATACACTGTCTTATCTAATGTGAATTTTAGATATTTCAATACTATGAATACAATAAAGCCAGCCTGAATTCCCCAAAACAGCATAATACGGATTTTTTCTGGTACTTTGTTTTGGCTTTCAAAACGGCGTGTTTTCAAACTCGCTCTAGGGTTGGGAAATTACGTAGACGCGCAGGAACCTACCGCATGACAAAAGTAATACTGGCTTATCCCAAGTTCATACCATGTCCGGCAAATTACCCTTAATATGTCCGCCGCGAGTGCAACGAAGTGGAACAAAGCAATCGCAGGGGTTGTGGAATTTTTTGGGATTGCTTCCCTAGGGTCGCAATGACGGTTATTTGAAAGGATATGATATCATTCGCGATCGCATCTCTACGCTAAGATTGTTTAATCACTGGCTAGGCGATGTCTACGATGGTCACGGTAGCTCTGCCGAAGTGCGGGCTATGCCTACGTGCAATTTTGAGCCAACAGACAAGATTTGCGATCGTTGGTTAACAAAACAAGGACTTTTATTCAAAAGGTTAGAACTTTTATTCAAAAGGTTGGAACTTTTATTCAAAAGGTTAGAACTTTTATTCAAAAGGTTGGAACTTTTATTCAAAAGGTTGGAACTTTTATTCAAAAGGTTGGAACTTTTATTCAAAAGGTTGGAACTTTTATTCAAAAGGTTGGAACTTTTATTCAAAAGGTTAGAACTTTTATTGACAAAACGAGGACTTTCATTTATAATGCAAGTGCGTTCGTCCAGGTTAAGCTTAAGCTATATGCTAATGGCTAATTAGGGTAGAACCGATCGAAGTAGCAGATATAGTTAGTATCAAATTAAGAGTTATTTACCGGACATCATATAAGTTGCGATCGCCCCAAGTATATCTTTTCCCACAAAAAAGCTCCCATATACAGGGAGCAGTAGACTATTTACAAATTCAAGCCCTAAAACCTAGATTCTGTCGGACTTTCATAATTACGAATTACGAATTAGCAATTACTTGGTCAAAGATGTCAGAGATTCCAAAGAATTTCTGATTGCTGCATTGAACCAATGACGGAAGTTGCGATCGCCAACGATTTTTTCGTAGACTGCTTCATAGCCGTCAACCATTTGGGTAACGCTAAATTTGTTTTCTACGTGTTCGCGACATTTTTTCCGATCGAGTTTTAAGGCTTTGGGAATCATCGCCGCCATTTCATCGTAACTTTGGCAGACATAACCTGTCTCGCCATTAGCAATTACTTCGGATACAGAACCCATATTCATGGCGATGACTGGTGTACCCGTCGCCATAGATTCCGCCATCACCAACCCAAAGGGTTCGCACCAGGTGATGGGGAACAGCGTAATTGCTGCGTTACCCAAAAGTTCGGCTTTTTGACCGTGGTTAACTTCACCGAGAAACTCGATTTGTTTACCATCGATATGGGGAGCAATTTCTTTTTCAAAAAACTCCTTATCTACCACATCCACTTTACCAGCCATCTTCAAGCGCCAACCGGTCTGCTTGGCAATGGCGATCGCGTGTTGTGGCCCTTTTTCGGGTGAGAAGCGGCCTAAGAATGCCAAATATGGCGGATCTTGAGGCTCCGCAAAAAACGGAAACTTCTCAACACTGATACCGTTGTAGACTGTAGAAACATAATTAATGTTTAACAGCCGTTGGGCATCACTAATGCTGATATATGGTTGTGTGCTATATTGCCTAAATACTTTGTTGTTATCGCGGGTAAAAATACCGTGTAAGGTATGCACTGTTGGTGTTGAGACCACACTAGCCAAAGGCAAAGACCAAACCCCTACGTGGGAGTGAATAATATCGAATTCGCTCGCCCGTTGATAAACATTACCAACGTGCATGATGTCGTACATCATTGGATCTTGGATATCTGTAGCCAAGCGTAATGCACGAGGACTCCCAGCTTCTAAACGAGCTAGAGTTTGGGAATCACCAGAAGCGAACAGCGTGACTTCGTGACCTCTGCGTACCAGTTCATCGGTCAAACGACTCACGACTAACTCTGTTCCACCATAGGTCACAGGCGGAACTTGTTCCCACAGGGGTGCGATTTGTGCGATTTTCATAATGTGTAGGGTTCAGCGGTCAAAAGTCCTTGTCACTTGGACTTATATTTCAGATAAAGGAAAACTGTTTTTCCTTGATATCTGCAATTGACTGTCACCTTGGTTGGCGCAAATTGCGTTATTTAGGTGAACCGAACCGAAAACTCATCTCCAGTGAGTGTGAATTGGTTTTAATGTTTTTAATCTGGCAGACTCAAGAATCGAATCGCATCTATCTAAAGATAGTTTTTTTTATCTGAGTAAAGAGTTATATAGGCGGGTATGTGTATAAACGCGATCGCCTGGTTTATTGCTGAGATAAATCCAGGAAATTCGCCAATTTATAGACAATTCGCGCCCCCACATTGCCATCCCACTCAGCATCACCGACTTCGCAGACATCAAAGCCAATAATTTTTCTGCCACTCTTCACCAATTCTCGGAACAGACAAAACGCTTGTTCTAACTCCAAACCGCCAGGAACAGGAGTACCTGTATTTGGACAGAGTTTGGGATCTAAACCATCGACATCAAAGCTGATGTGGACGAATTCGGGCAAATGGCTGATAATTTCTTGACACAAATCAATCCAAGTTGTTCCTGAGTAGAGTTTTTGTTTTATGGCTGGGTCGTAATAGGCAATAATGCGATCGCCTGATTGGTTAATAATTTGCACTTCATCATGGCAAATATCCCGTAAACCCACCTGCACTAACTTGGAAATTTGCGGTATTTTTATGGCATTGAACATGATCGACGCATGGGAAAACTCAAACCCTTCGTAGGCATCCCGTAAATCTGCGTGGGCATCTATGTGTAAAATGCCATAATCTGGGTACTTTGCTGCTAATGCTTGAAAGTAACCTAAAGGTGAACTGTGATCGCCACCAATGACTGCAACTCGCTTACCATCATTGATTGCTTTTTGAGAATTTTCAAACAGCCATTGATTCACCTGTTGGGAAGCCTGATTAATTTCCGTAAGCACAGGTGTTAAATCAGGCGTATCTGTCAGTGCTTTCCCTTGGACGAGGCGATCGATAATTTTGGCGGCTAAACCTCGATAGTATTCATTTTTTTCTAAAATATCTTGGGGAATTTCCATCATAAAAATTCCTTGTTTCCAGCCATCAGGATGATCGAAATCGAACAAATCTAGTTGGGTAGATGCATCCAAAATCTGCTGCGGGCCATTGGCGGTTCCTGCGCCGTAGGAAACTGTGACTTCCCAAGGTACGCCAAACACAATCAGGTTTGCAGACTCGTAATCGAAGGGTAAACCTAAGAGGTTACCGTTGATTTCACCTACGCCGCTGGGGTTGTAGTCTAGGATTGGGTTAGTCATAACACCTGATGATGTGAAAAAACACTAATAACCATGTTAGGCATCGAGCTTTAATAGCTTAACGCTCTGGAGATGGGTTTTCAATGCTGCAATGAAAATAGAGGTAATATTTTTACCCACATTCTGAAGATGCGATCGCAGACAATAATTTTGGTGTAGGAGATTAAGCAATCGATAATCTGACACAGCGGATTTATAGTTGATGCAATACCGCAGCACATTCATGATTTAAGATAGAGTAGAAATCTAGCAACTTGAACAAAGGAGGTTGCTGATATGGCTCATCCTCAACTCAGCAAAGAAGAAATTGCGCAACAAGGCGGAGAACTCTACGAAAGAAGTATCCGGAATCAAGTAGAGATACCAGAGAATATTGGCAAAATTATCTCTATTGATATTGACAGTGGCGATTATGAAATTGATGATGATTTAGTTGTGTCTTGCCATCGTTTGCAAGCGAAACAACCTAATGCTGTCATCTGGACAGAGCGGATTGGTTATGATGCCGTTTATGCGGTGGGTGGTACGTTGGTGAGAATAGCGCAGTGATACAGGGGACAGTAGTTGGGCGTCAGGCGCGTATAGGTGTAATTATTCTTCCTCCGAGACGACCCCCAGTAGAAATTGAGTGTGTCGTCGATACAGGCTTTGAAGGATTTTTAACTTTGCCATCTGCTGTAATTACTGACCTTGATTTAGTTTATCTGGCTCCCATGAGAGCTAATTTGGCTGACAATTCCCATATAGTAACGAACGTTCATCAAGCCACAATTTTCTGGAATGGGATAGAACGTGAGATTCCGGTTTTAGCGATGGGTCGTCGTCCGCTAATTGGTACTGCTCTTTTGTCAGATTATCATCTGGGCATAGATTTCTGTGAGGGTGGTACAGTTCTGGTAGATGAAATTTTGTAACCATCAGCTTTGAACAGCAAACTCAGTCGGATCAATTCCCCAATTTACCCAGCGAATGGCTTCGCGGGCAGAATTGAGATCTGGTGGGACTCGCAACACATGGATAAAGTTAGTACTGGGACAAGTCATTTTCAGTAAATGTATTGGTTCAACGTCAACTTGAGACTCAATTTGCAGTAAAGTGTAATCTTGCCAGCGATCGCATTCCTTAGCTTGCAAATCTTGACAAATCCTTTCATAGCCAATCCCTTGAATCAATACTCGCCGCAGTTCCGCATTTCGTTGTTCTAGCAACCACTCACCACGCCAGTTTGTTGGGTGGAGTTTACCATACTTTTCTGGCAGATTGATTCCCTGATAGGCATAGACACCGAAGCCATCAGGAAACTCAATTGCAGGGATTCCTTCGCCATGAATTTCCCCTACGCTATTAAAGCGAATTATAGGACGTTGAATTGCGATCGCTACTCCTTCGTAAGGAAACAGCCAACCAACCTGTCGCATATAGTTGCAAAACAGATTGTATTTGTCTTGCTCTAACGGAACTCCCAGCCGATGTGCTGCTGTAAACATTGCAGCCCAGCAAATACCCCATTCTGGTAACAGACAATCTGCTAAAAAATCTCCCAAAACTTCAGTTAATCCATCCAACATAATGCGCCCAAAAGAGCCTTCCCAGAACTCAGATAGGGGGTTTTTGATACTGTGGGTTAATTCATTTTGCAATGTTCCTAAGCTACTAGAGAGCGATGTCTGCGACGGGCTAAGCCTACGCCACAAATCTTCGCGCAACACCTCCCATAACTCAGATAACATACAGTCAGACTGCATACTTTGTTGCTCAACCTTCTCCCTCGCCGCCGCTGGACTCGCAACAAACTGGACTTCGGGTTGCGCCAACCCGGCAAATTTATACAATGCTTGAATTGCAATTGTTGCTTGCTCTAAATCCAGAGGCGTGCTGCTGATATTCCGCCACTGAGATTGAGTTTGAGAGATAATGAGTTCTTTTTCTGACGATGACAAATTTTCAGCCATAATATCTCCTCAATGCAGGCAATAAGAAATTTGCAGTTAGGCAAGTAGAGACGGCGGCAAAAAATGGGCTAGTTATTAATGCTATAACCAACCAGATACCCAGCCATGCCACCCCACCCATTGAACCCGATTCAGCAGGTGGCTGGTTGAGATTACTTAGCCATTCGAGTATTCCAGTGACGAACATGGACGCGATCGCCCCCATGAACAAACCAACCAACCAGGCGATCGGTAGCAACAGCAACATCCACGTTCCGCCAAATCTCATAAATGCCTGATAGCCAATCCATAGAGATGGCCCCAAGAACAGCAGCAGTAATGCAATGATTACACTTAAATGCATAGGTATTTTAATAAGTAAGGTAGAAGACGGTTGAGTGTTGAGTGTTGACTGTTGACCGTTGACGGTTGCGTTCTTGACAAATCCCCAATGCCCCATGCCCCATGCCCCATGCCCAATGCCCAATGACTAAAACGCACTGCAATAGCAGTTAAATTGTTCTTTATGTTCGGCACACTGAAACAGCAGCCAGACATTATCAGTCTCATATTCCAATCCAAGATAGCCTTCGTATTCAATACCGTGACCGAGTTGGTAGAAGAGTTGCATGGGTTGACCGCAGATTCGACAATACTGATGCTCTACAGATTGTCCCCAGTAGCCCCACCCCGAAAGCTTATCTGCTGTTCTATTCCAAGCTAATTGAATATCTACTGGTGTAGGTCTGTCGGGGTCGTCTTCCTCGTAGTATTCACAATCCTGCTCATCAACATGGAATATCAACATTTCTTCGTATTCGCTGTATTCTGTACCGTAGGTTTCCTGTGCTTCCTCATAAAAAGGATAGTCATCAAAGGGTTGCCATCCGACAATTTGCAGCATATAGCGACCATGAAAGTCATCAATGCAACTATGTTGAATTACATAGGGTGCCCATTTACTGAGGTTTGCAGCATCTTCAGCACTAATTTCCACCTCTGATCGTGTTGATGCTGATTCAGGAAGCGCCACAATTTGGGGAAATTGTACATAGCAAGACAAACAGGTAAATAGTTGAAATAGTCCAGTGCCAAATTTGCCTTGCAAGCTTTCAGGTAATTCTTGCAGATTTAGTTGCAAATGAAAGTTTAGCGCACCTCCACAGCTAGAACAATGAGGATGAGTTGCACCAGGACTAAGCCAAGGTTTACCGAGATACTTAGATGCTAAGGGAGCATCAAGAGTAGGTTTAATCAAGGGTTTCCAGCCAGTGCGCCGGAGATGGTTTAACCGCGCCAAACGGCGATCGCTTCGAGAAATTGGTTGCTTAGTGCGATCGCCCTTCTGTGCCCGTTCATAGCCTTTTTTCAGCTTAGAATTAACCAGCTTTGTAACTTCTACCTGTGCTTTTTGGGGAGTATCATAAGCCGTCACAGTCGTTTTACCTGCATCGCCAATTCGCCCATAGCGTACCGTTACCTCTACATCATTGATTGTCACCTCATAGAACTTGTGCGACTTACCATCAGAAAGCTCCAGATATGTCGTTTCCCTAGCCATGTGACTGCTCCTCTTTGAGGAAAAATGCGAGTTGTTTGCCAGCCTGAAAGCATCAGTATTTTTTCTAGCCTAATTTAAGTCTTCAGTAGCTTTGCTTACAGATATTGGTTTCTGTTCTGTTATAACCAAATCAAACTATTTTGAATAGAGACATTCAACTTTTCCTATGCCAGATAGCCAACAGCCGACGGAATTTGATGTTGTTCTAGGGGGTCAGTCGCCTTCCCCGATGAGTGGTGCAGCTGTCTTAGGTGGAATAGAAGGGGTAATACAAAGATTAGCCAGCCCTTTGTCTGCCGAACAATACGCTGCACTTCAACAATTTAACCAGAAGTGTAGAAAATCTGGACTGGACTTGTTAAAACAGGCATTAGTGGACGAAACAGAATATCTTCAGCGATTGGCGTACATGATATTGCGACAACAACCACAACCAGAGGTTCAAGAGTTTCTGCTCCAGAATATGCCATACCATTTGTTTGAGCCTCTGGTCAAGGTTGAAGGTAGTTATAGTGCGCATGGGGGTTTGTACGAGGCTGAGTTTGCCTTCATGCCTAATAGTCAACAGTTGCTAGTCGCTTTGTTTGATAACAGCGTCAAGATTTGGGATTTGAGAAGCGGTGAGTTAGTGCAAACCTTAACAGGATTTGAGGATGGTTTAAGGTTTAGTACGGCGATCGCAGCTAGCCCTGATGGGCAATCTTGCTATGTCGGCTATTCAGATGGCAATATTCGTCAACGAAAATTAACCACGGGAGAGATTATCCGGACTTTAAAAGGGCGATCAACCCATGTAAAGTCACTCGCGATCAGCAAGAATGGTTCAACTCTGGTCGTTGGTAGCAAAAAAAACAGCCCTGAAATCGAGGTTTGGGATCTCCAGTCTGGTCAATCCTATGCTTTCGAGGGTTCTGCCTGGTATAGCCATGTTGATATTAGTGCAGATGGTCGATATGCCATTAGTTATATTCATGTTCAGAAAGTCGTCAAAGTTTGGGATTTACAGCAAAGAAAGCAACTCCACACTCTAACCTGTCCTGGTGTAACTCACGCATTAATTAGCCCCGATGGAAAAAGAATCATTGTTCAAAAATCAAGTCTTTTCACAGAATGGAGTATCGAAACTGGGGAAAAATTGCATTCTCTACCTCTCAACTTATTTTTACCCTACAAACCTCTCACCGCCGAAATCACCAACCAACCACAACAGCGAATTCAGCTGTGGAATCCCCGCAGCAATAGATTAATTAGCGAGTTGTCAGATCGGGACTACTATTTGCCCGGAGTTTTCAGTCCTGATGGAAACTTGGCTGCCTTTAACTCGAAATCACAACAAGAGTTTGTGATTAATGTTGTTGGTATTCGCGCGATCGCATAGCAGGGTGTCTTGTTGGCAATTACACCTTAAACTCATCTATCCAATACTTATTTTTTCGGGTAGTTCGCAACTGGGGTATAAACTGGAACTGGCTAAAACAGATGATGCTTCAGCTGGTTGTAAGCGAATGGGGAGAGAAATAATAAATTCTGTACCCCTACCCACCTCAGATTTACAGGTGAGTTGTCCTTGGTGTTTCTCAACTACAATCTGATAACTAATTGAAAGTCCCATTCCCGTACCAACACCTCTGGGTTTTGTGGTAAAGAAAGTTTCAAAAATTTTTGCTTGATTTTCTAGGGGAATACCGGAACCGTTATCTGCAATCCGCACAACTACCCAGTTGTTGTCTTGACGTTCAGTAGCGATCGCAATTTTGGGTGGTTCTTGAGTGTTTTGCTTTCCTTCCAATGCATCCAGCGCATTGTTAATAATATTCATGAATACCTGATAGAGTGAGCCAGCAAAACCTTCAATATGAGGAATATCGCCATAATTCCGTTCAACCGTAATTCCTTTTTTAATCCGGTTATTGAGGATAAGTAACGTACTATCAATACATTCGTGCAGATTAACCGCATGGGCTTCGGCTTCTTCCAAACGGGAGAAATTTTTCAAACTCAAGACAATTTGGCGGACGCGATCGGCACCAAATTTCATTGATTGCAAAACTTTGGGTAAATCTTCTTCTACAAATTCCACATCAATTTCAGCGGCGAAATCCTCAACTGCTGGCGGTGGATTGGGAATTTCTTGCTGATAAAGTCGCAATAATTCTAATAAATCTTCTACATGGTTAATAGCAGGTTCTAAATTACCGTAAATAAAATTTACTGGATTATTAATTTCGTGAGCAACACCAGCTACCATTCGTCCTAAGCTAGACATTTTCTCACTTTGAAGCAATTGGGATTCCTGCAATTGTTGCTGACGCAAAGCAGCTAAATTTTGTTCTTCTAAGAGACTTTTAACTCGTTGTAAAAGTTGATTAAAAGCATCACCAAGTATGCCTACTTCGTCTGTTGATGTCACCGGCGTTTGCAAATCAAAGTTAGATTCTTTGGTAACCCGCTGCGCCATATTTGTGAGTGTTTGCACAGGGCGAGTAATAGTGCGACTTGTTAACCAGGCTAACAGAGTTGCGATCGCTGCTGATAATATAATACTACCGACTATGATTTGAATGCGTATTTTCTCTGCTGCCTGAAACTCTTTGGTTGCTATTTTTAAGTCTTGATAAGAAGCAGCGATAACTTCTACCAAATCATCAGATAATCCATCAAACTTAAGTGCCAATTCACTGTTAGTAAACTTCAACAATTGTTTTTGTGCTGTGGCAATTTTATCTTCAGTGAGTGGCGATAGATCAAGTTGCTTGAGCAGTATTGCAAGTTGCTGGAGATAAGTTTCTGGAACAACCTGATAAGTTGCTAACATCTGAGGAATATTTTCAGTATGCTGATCGTTGAGATAATCAGCAGTTGTAGTGTAAGTTTGGAGTTCCGACCAAACTTGCTTAATATCCGGCGTATGCTTATGAGTAATATGACTGTATTCTTCCTTGTACAGTTCTGGGTTTCCTATTAATGGAATGAGTTGCTGTTGATGGGTGCGCGTTTGCAGGATACTGGCTTGCAAACGATGAAGCATATTGATTTCCTTAAAAGCGGTTTCTTCTTTTATCAAAGCCTGTTGCTGATAGCGATCGCCCATAACTAAGCCAATTGTGGTTCCAAAAATTCCTACACCAAGAGCGATCGCATATCCAAATTTAATTTTGTTAGCAATACTCAGTCCATTGATAATCTGCAATAACCACTTTGTTACGCCTAACACTAGGAAATAGCCTTTAGTCTGGAAAGCCATAGCAACCTTTAAAAGTAAACTTAATATTAGAGTTCCCTATTGCTGTGACAAAATCGAAGTATTCCAGACTTTTTACACGTTAAGATTACTGTTACTCTCGGCTCAGACAATCTTAATAGTGCTGAGTGTCGCCCCATAACTGTAGGGGTTTAGCATTGCTAAAGCCTCTAATCCCACATTTCTTTCAAACTTCCAAATACACAAATATTCCATTGTTATTGTTGACTGTTGACTGTTGACAGTCAACAGTCAACAGTCAACAACTGTAAGCGGAATAATTTATTTTTTGGAGTTCCCTAATGTGTTATTGCAGTGAACGGAATTCAAGCAATATGTTTGTGAACACCCAACCACCCAGCTAAGTTTTCTTGCTGAACCGCATCAGGATTGTGTAATGGAATCACTTGGTAGCGTGTAGCCCGTGGATCAGCTAAAGTGACATTTACAGAACGGAGTAAGTCTTGGTGGAAAACTGTTACTTGAATAATATCTTTGGGCTGGAAATCTTTGAGGCGATCGCTTAAATTATTTGCTGTTACCTTAATCCCATTAATGGCTAGTAACTCATCACCTGGATCGATTCCCGCTTTTTGCGCAGGTGAACCCACTTCCACAAACTTAATCATCTCCCGCCCATTCTCAGTGCTAACTTTCACACCTAGTAATGGTTCTTCTTCTAAATCACCCACCAATTGTAAGCCAAAAGGTGCTAAGTAATCATTAAAAGGTAACTCTTCTGTACCATGCAGATAACGTTGAAAGAAATCTCCTAAATCTATGTCGGCTACCGATGCAATTACGGCTTCTAATTGTTCGGGAGTAAAGCCAATTTCTGCTTTACCAAATTGCTGCCACATTTGCCGCATCACATCATTTAAAGAACGTTGATTACGATGCTTGGCGCGAATTAATAAATCTAGGAGCAAAGAAACCATCGCCCCTTTCAAATAATAAGAAATTTGCGAATTGCTACTGTTAGCATCTGGGCGATAAAGTTTAATCCAAGCATCAAAACTCGACTCAGAAAGCGGCTGTACTTTCCGTCCTGGTGTGGTGAGAAAGCGGCTGATTTCCTTGCTCAAATGATTTAAATATGACTTGGTATCATAAATTCCTGCCCACAAAGGAATTAGTAAATCATAGTGACTTGTAGTGCCTTCACAGAACCACAAAGATTGTGTATAGTTCTCTTGGTCGTAATCAAAAACCTCTAGAGCTTTGGGGCGAATGCGCTTGACATTCCACAAATGAAAGAACTCATGGGCTACCAATTGCATAAAGCGCTCGTACCTGTCTTGATTACGAAAGCCAAAGCGTTGATAGATTAAAGAACAGCTATTTTTATGTTCCAAACCACCATAAGCTTGATGAAATAAATGTAGGAAAAACACATATCTGTCATAGGGTAAACCATCAAACATCTGTGCTTCTACTGCGATAATTTTTTGGATATCAGGAATGACATTTTGTGGTTGAATGTTTCCCTGTCCCCAGATTGCTAATTCATGGGGTTTGCCCAAAACCTCAAACTGATATAAATTATGACTACCAATTTCAAAAGGACTATCGACAAGAGTATCAAAATCAGCAGCATAAAAAGTATTCACTGCTTGATTATCTGTTGGTAGCGCTGTAGTTACTTCCCATTGTGGGTAGGGAGGTACAATAGTGACGCGAATTGGTTGCTGTTCCCAACCTGGTAGTCTAAAAAACAGTGCCGCACCATTAAAATAACCGTGAGTTATATCCAAATGATTTGTGCGTACTGATAAGTCATTGGCAAACACACGGTAACGTATTGTTAATTGTGAAACATTGCTTTTATCTACTTGCCAATGATTTTTACTTTTTTTCCACCAACGTAAAGGTTGATCGTTAGCAAAAGCAGTAAAATCTTGGATATTTTTAGCGTATTCTCGCACTAAGTAAGAGCCTGGTGTCCAGACAGGAAATTTTAAATCAAGAGTCGCAGCAGGGTAGTCTACAATCTGCAAAGTCACCTCAAACAGATGTGTTTCTGGTTGGGGCATTGCTACCTGATAATGTATTGTTGGCAACCGTTCTTGAATGCGACTATCTAGAGGAGGAGCAGTTACTTCAGTCATCTTGAGTCCTAAGTTCTGAGAATCGATTTAAAAGTAAATCTTCAGTCATTAGCAACAGCTTAACGCACCATTGATGCTGGTGTGCTACCGTGCAAAAATTCGTGAAATTGGCTTAAAATTGACTGGCTTTTGAGTGAGTCTGATACAGTTTCCGGAAATATTGCCCAAGCTGGTGAAGTATCAGTATGATAAAAATACTACTCTTGGAAAACTAAGGTAACGGCATATGTAGTCCCTCATCTCAATCAAATCTAGATTAATGACGAACGGTAGCAATTCTTGGATCAAAGCATCTAGTGGTTTGTGTCATTAATTTTCATGCATTTGTAGTCAGCACTTGATTGCTGCAAAATATACGACTAAAGTCCTGACTACTAAATTATTTACGCAAGAGAAATAATGACATCAAGCATCTAAGAAATTTGCTGATTCGTTGCGATTCGTCACAAATTTATTTGATTGCAGTCATCTGAAGGATGAAGTGTGAATGAGAAGCTGTATATCGGCTTCTACTGAGGATGTGAAGTAAAAACTTTATCTTTCATCCTTATTTCCGTCACCAAGGTAGAAAAGTCATGGAACAAATTTATAAATATCCGCGTACCCATCATATACAGGGTTCGCGATCGCAACCTGGGGATGAAGACCTTGATTGTATCCCCTTTGATGCACTCAAAGAACAGTATGTAGTCATTGAAGAAAAAGTTGATGGTGCAAATGCGGCGATTAGTTTTGCAGCTAATGGTCAACTCCGACTGCAAAGTCGGGGACACTATTTAACAGGGGGATTGCGCGAAAAGCATTTTAACTTGTTCAAACAGTGGGCGCATACTCACGCTGGTGCATTTTGGCAAATATTAGGAAGTCGCTATATTGTTTTTGGTGAATGGCTATACGCCAAGCACACAGTATTCTATGATGCCTTACCCCATTACTTTTTAGAATACGATGTGCTGGATTTACAACAGCAAGTATTTCTTAGCACCAAAAGCCGTCAGCAATTACTCAGCGGATTACCTTTGGTTTCTGTACCCGTGCTGTTTACTGGGAAGCTCAAATCTTACCAGCAAATGATCGCTTTGGTGGGTAAGTCCCATTATCAAACTGCTGCACATTTGCAACATTTGGGCGAAATTTGTCAAGAACAAGGACTTGATGTTGAACGTTCCCTGAAACAAACTGATCAAAGTTCCTTGATGGAAGGTTTATACATCAAAGTTGAACCAGAAGATACGGTAATTGCGCGTTATAAATATGTGCGTTCCAGTTTTTTAACTACCATCCAGCAATCCGATGGGCATTGGCTCAACCGCCCAATTATACCCAATCTTCTGCGTACAGATGTTGATTTGTTTAATGGTCAATAGTCATTTGTCATTTGTCATTGGTCATTTGTCCCCCTTGTCTCCCTTGTGCCCTAGCCCCTAGGGCGTGTTTTCAAACCCCAAACGCCTTCAGGCTAAAGCCTGAGGCTATATTAACAAAGCCCACCTGCGTGGGCTAAAAAGCCTTATTTCTCCTAGTCCGCGCAGGCGGACTTGGTAGAGCTAGCCGCACCCTTGTAGGGTGACGGCGACTTTGAAAACACGCCCTAGTCCCTAACCCCTAGCCCCTAGTCCCTTATGAACTCTACTATGTGGTCTTTCCCCCATTGCCCTAATGAAATCGATTGGTCGATTAATTGGACAGCATTAGAAGCTGAATTTGATTGGCTGCGATCGCTCGCTGATTGTCCCCAAGATCCACGTTATCATGCTGAGGGTAATGTTCTGATTCATACAAAATTAGTGTGTGAGGCATTAGTCGCCTTACCCCAATGGCGGACATTACCAGCTAAAGAACGTTCCTTGCTATTTGCCGCAGCTTTACTGCATGATGTCGCCAAACCTGCGGCCACGGAAATCGCCGCTGATGGTGCTATCTCCTCGAAAGGTCACGTAGTCCAAGGTGCAAAAATGGCACAGCAGATTCTCTGGGATTTGCATGTACCATTACCAGAACGAGAGGCGATCGCATCTTTGGTAAAATACGGTAGTCTACCCCTATGGTTTTGGGACAAACCCAACCCCGAACGGTCAATTATCAAAGCTAGCCAAATTATCCGTTGCGATTTACTAGCTTTACTAGCAGAAGCCGACGTAAAAGGGCGTTACTGCAACGATCAAGCCCAATTACTCGAACGTATCGAATTTTTCCGCGAATTTTGTCAGGAAAATCACTGCTTTCACCAACCGCGAATATTTCCCTCAGCCCACAGTCGGTTTGTTTATTTCCTAAAAGAACATGGCAACCCAGACTATGAAGCATACGATGATACCCGGTTTCAGGTAGTACTCATGTCAGGCTTACCGGGTGCGGGAAAAGACACCTGGATTACAGACAATCTCCCTGATTGGCAAGTAATTTCTCTAGATAAACTGCGGCAGACAATGGGTATTGAGCCTAACGATGACCAAAGTGTAGTAGCAAATGCAGCTAAAGCTCTAGCTAAAGAATATCTGCGCAATGGACAATCATTTGTCTGGAATGCTACCAACATCAGTCAGCAATTGCGCTCAATGCTGGTTCGGCTGTTTGCTAATTATCAAGCAAACATTCGTATCGTGTATTTAGAAACATCTTGGCAAGAACTGTTACGGAGAAACCGCGATCGCACTGCCAAAATCCCAGAATCAGTACTTTATCGGTTAAAGCATCGCTTAGAAGTTCCCAATATCACCGAATCTCATACAGTAGATTGGATAGTGCATTGAAAAGACGTGAGTTAGATGCACAGGATTTTGACCTCACCCCCAACCCCTCTCCTCGTAGGAGAGGGGAGTAAAAAGCCTAATTTTTCTTACTCCTCCCTCTCCTCATAGGAGAGGGAGGCTGGGTGGGTGAGGTCTTTATAATTCACCAGAAAAAGACAAAGAACGACAAGATTTCAACAGTATACTTAAACCTTAAGCCCACCAAAACCCAGGTGGGCTAAGTGTATTTAAAAAATCAGATAGCAATCCTACATAACTCATTTTTAGTCATAATGGTTGCACTTTTATGCCAATAGCTTGGCTATTTCTTACCATCTACCTCAAATGAAAACAAAGTAAACTAAGTAATCTTTGTCCTCTACATGAAACTTAAATACTAATGTGATTGTAGAAAATTACTTCTCTAAAATACACACATGCTAATTGTTTCATCTGTTGTAGTTCTGATTACCTCTATTATAGTTGTGTTGTGTTTGTTACTATATCATCAGCAAACACAACGAGCGTTAATTTGGTGGCATAGCAGGCAATGGATGAGAATGTATCAGGAAGCAGAAATGATTCACAATGACTTGCTACAAGAATCATTCGTTATTCGACGACAGTTAGAAATATCCTCACTAAATCCTTCTCTGTATCAACAGATGCCAGAGCAATGTTACTTAGCAACTATTGAGAAGTTTCATCATTCTCTCAAAGAACTGAGTGAGTACTTGTCTCCAGCACATATTGAAGACAGTCTACCGCTAGCAATTCAGCATGTACTAGTTAAATGGCGAGCGCGCATTCCCGAATTAAATTTGCAAATGGAATTGCCAACTGAATGGCCGCCTGAATCACTTTATACTATTCGCGTTATTTTGATAGCACTCGAAGAATTGCTGCAAATTATTTTCTCAAATATTCCTAATAAATTATCTATATTTGTAAGTGTGAAAACACTAGGTAATTTCCATGAACTCATGGTTTGCTGCACTGATTTAAACATATCCCAGCAGACTTATATTTGGCATTTTACAGAATTAGATTATCTTCGGCACGCCTTTAATTTTTTGACATCGGGGAAATGCTTTTATCAGCATAAATATAATACAGCAATATGGCACTTTCGTTGGCGACATTTGCCAAATAATTTGAATTGAGAAAAGCAATTTACATGAAAATTTATTTTCTCAATTAGCTAGCCCCTCCGTTCAAAACACTAAATTTTTAATAGCAAAAAACTCTATGGATAAATTTGTACCAAAATCAAACATACAGAAAATTTTAGTAGTTGATGACCACGAATCTGTTTTATATGCAACCGTCAATGTATTAAAACAACAGTACCCAGAAGCTGAAATTTTTCAAACACAAACCGTAAAATCAGCACTCAAAGAATTAGAAAATGTCACCTTTGACTTGATTATAGTTGACTTAGCTATGCCAGAAACAATGGGAGGAACTGCCCAACCTGATAACGGTATTCAACTACTTAAAACATTGATGCGTCAATATCCGACTCTCAATATTGTGGTTCAAACTGCCAATTATCGTGCTTTAGTCAGGCTAAAAGCAGCAATTAGCAATCACGAAGGCGGTTTTACAGTTGCAGACAAAAGTGTGCCCATGAGTGAAATGTTAACCAAAGTTGATTGGTCTCTGAAAGGTTTGCATAATACTCCTAGAGAGATACGTTCTGGTTTGGAACTGAAACCCGAATGGCTAGAAGTTTTACAACTTGCTTGTAAAGAAGGTTTACAAGATATAGCTATTGCCAAAAGGATGAATATTGGTGAACGAACAGTACGGCATTATTGGACTAAAATTTATGATGTCTTGGGAGTTTATCCAGATAAGGGTAAAAATCTCCGAATTCAAGCAGAAATTCGCGCAAGAGAAGAAGGTTTAATTGATTAGTTAAAAGTCAATATAGCGGTTTTCGGATCGGTGAGGTACAGTTTTAAATCGTAAAGCCTGTAGGGGCGGGGTTTCCCCGCCTTCGGTTGTATTGCATCCAAGTGAGAACCGCTATATTCAATATTTAGAGTTAATTATAAATGACCAACTAAAACTTATAAGAAACAAAATGTATGATGCGGCGAATTTGGACAAAAATTAATTCAGCCAATAATATTTGGCGTGTAGGATTTACCACCATTGCCTTTGTAACGTCCCTACGCCTAGTGGGTTCATTACAATTTTTGGAGTGGGCTGCATTTGATACATTTCTGCGACTGCGTCCAGAAGAATCAATTGATGAAAGAATTTTAATTGTCGGGATTAATGAAAATGATATTCATACAATCAAAGCCTATCCTATTCCTGACCGAGATATTGCCGCCTTATTGAACAAATTAAAAACTTATCAACCTGCTGTCATTGGACTGGATATTATTAGAGACTTACCGCAAGAACCAGGGCATAAAGAACTTGTTAAAACATTCCAAGAAATTAAAAATTTAATTGCAGTTGAAAAAATTTTACCTGACCGCAGTGGTTCAACTTTCAATCAGCCGCCAAATTTACCGCAAGAACAGATAGGCTTTACTGATGCTGTAATTGACACAGATGGCAAGCAACGCCGCAGTTTATTAGCTGCTGCAAATCGCCAAAATGAATGGAAAATTTCGTGGACATTAAAGTTAGCAGAAATCTATTTAAATACTCAGGGGGTTTCTCTAGAAAATGTAAATGGTGACCCTTATGGTATGAGATTTAATGCAACTAAGCTACCCCGGTTTCAGCCAAACTCAGGTGGATATATACAAACAGATGCAGGTGGTAGTCAAATATTAATTAATTTTCGCAATAAACGTAAACCTTTTCATATGGTTTCGCTTGCAGATATTCAAAGTGGCAAGATTAATCCTGATTGGATTCGCGGCAAAATAGTCTTAATTGGCATGACTAGCCCTAGTGTTAAAGATTATGTTAATTCGTCTGCAATCAATAGTGAAAATGCCGCTCTAATTTATGGTGTGGAAATCCAAGCACATGTGGTTAGTGAATTAGTTAGTGCTGTACTAGATCATCGACCAATGATAAATGTTTGGGCAGATGGATGGGAGTATTTATGGATTATTGGTTGGGGGATGTTAGGTTTAAGCTTAGGGCGTGTGATTATCAATCCCTTAAAGATGCTTCTTTATATTACTATTGCTACTATCTGTTTAATTCTCATCTGTTATGGATTAATAATTATCGGTTGGTGGGTGCCAATTGTCCCGGCTTTTTTCACTTTAGTATTTAATGGTGTGGGTTTAGCAGCTTTTTATCGATATGATGAAGCATTACGTTACCGCATTCAAGACCGACAGCTAATTATTGACCAAATTTTCGATACAATTCATAGTCATCCCTTGCAAACTTTGAATATAATTTTAAGAGAAGTGCAAAGTGATGAAAGTTTATCACCTCAAGAATTTGTATCAAAACTTCAGCAACTAAATCAAGAACTGCGCGATGTTTATGATTTAGTCAAAAGAGAAGCAGTCAGTGAAGTAGATAGTTTTTATTTTCAACAAGCGCAAAGATTAGATTTATCTCAGCCACTTGATGACATTCTTTTTGAAGTTTATAACGAAGTTATCGAGCGAGATTCTACTTATTTTGACAATATCAAACACAAGGTACTCAAGTTTGAGGCGATGGATGAACGCAATTTAACTATTGAACAAAAGCGGAGTCTTTGCAGCTTTTTAGAAGAAGCATTGCGTAATGTCAAAAAATATGCTCATGGTACTACTCGTCTTGAGGTCATTTGTACTCAAGAGCATGGTAAAAATGTAATTCGCGTAGCAGATAACGGTTTGAAGATTGAGACAATGGCTGATTTATCGCCACATTTAGGGTTTGGAACCAAGCTAGCTCAAAATTTAGCAAAACAGTTAGGTGGTGAATTTAAGCGCTATCCTCATGAGCCAAAAGGGATGGTTTGTCAGCTTACTTGGTCTGCTAATAAACTTTGGTTTTGGCGACTATTTTAACAAGTAATTATTCTTTCAGCAATTCAACAAAAGCGCGATCGCAAACTCAAGAGCGCCAATTATGCGGTGGTTCGCATCCTGCCAATGATTTTCGGTATTTTACCATACTCAACGCCATACAGACACGCGATGTAGAAATGTTGCATTGCAATGTCTCTACTAGATTTGGCAACGATGTGCAACCAAATTGGCACAAAGGTGCAATGCAATTGGCAGAAATGGCTAACAAATTCCGATGTTAACTATTTATTCTGTTAATCAAAGGCGATTTTATGGTGATGAAATTTACAGGTTAACTAATGTCTAACAACAAGCCAATGTCTACTCTACTTATTTAAAAGTTATCGCCAACAGCTTGCAACTACCAAATTTTAACTAACATAAATGTCAATTTGTACAGTGCGTAAATTCTAATCCAAATAAAACAAGGAACAATATGCCAGGAAGTACATTAGCGACTGCTCACAATATTGGTGTTCTCACATCTTTTAACTACAATGATGCTGTAGGGAATACAAATCCAGTTGATTACTATAGATTCTCTCTGACTGGCACAAATGATATTACTTTGCTTTTGAGTGGAGTGACTCAAAACTATGTCAATGCATTCATTTATTACGATAGCAACAATAATGGATTGATTGAGAGTGGCGAACAACTTTACTCTACTTATGTTGGGGCAGGTGGTAATGCTCAAATTACTGCCACATTAGGAGCATCGGGGAATTACTATGTGGGAATTGCACCAAATCCTAACGTCAACACTAACTATTCCCTACAATTATCAGCCACATCTGCACCGCCTTCTCTTACTTCCAATCCTGGAAACACACTCAGCAGTGCTTACAATATTGGCAATCTGACTGGGACTCAAACTTTCAAAGAATTTGTGGGAAATGTAGACCCAGTTGATTACTATAAATTCTCTCTAACAGGCACAAGTAATATTAGTTTGCTGTTGAATGGAGTGAGTCAATCTTATGTTGATGCATTCATCTATTACGATAGCAACAATAATGGATTGATTGAGAGTGGAGAACAACTTTACTCTACTTATGTTGGAGCAGGTGGTAATGCTCAAATTACTGCCACATTAGGAGCATCGGGGAATTATTATGTGGGAATTGCTCCAAATCCCAACGTCAACACTAACTATTCCCTACAGTTATCAGCCACATCTGCACCGCCTTCTCTTACTTCCAATCCTGGGAACACACTTAGCACTGCTTACAATATTGGCAATCTGACTGGGACTCAAACTTTCAAAGAATTTGTGGGAAATGTAGACCCAGTTGATTACTATAAATTCTCTCTAACAGGCACAAGTAATATTAGTTTGCTGTTGAATGGAGTCAGTCAATCTTATGTTGATGCATTCATCTATTACGATAGCAACAATGATGGATTGATTGAGAATGGAGAACAACTTTACTCTACTTATGTTGGAGCAGGTGGTAATGCTCAAATTACTGCCACATTAGGAGCATCGGGGAATTATTATGTGGGAATTGCTCCAAATCCCAACGTCAACACTAACTATTCCCTACAGTTATCAGCCACATCTGCACCGCCTTCTCTTACTTCCAATCCTGGGAACACACTTAGCACTGCTTACAATATTGGCAATCTGACTGGGACTCAAACTTTCAAAGAATTTGTGGGAAATGTAGACCCAGTTGATTACTATAAATTCTCTCTAACAGGCACAAGTAATATTAGTTTGCTGTTGAATGGAGTCAGTCAATCTTATGTTGATGCATTCATCTATTACGATAGCAACAATGATGGATTGATTGAGAATGGAGAACAACTTTACTCTACTTATGTTGGAGCAGGTGGTAATGCTCAAATTACTGCCACATTAGGAGCATCGGGGAATTATTATGTGGGAATTGCTCCAAATCCCAACGTCAACACTAACTATTCCCTACAGTTATCAGCCACATCTGCACCGCCTTCTCTTACTTCCAATCCTGGGAACACACTTAGCACTGCTTACAATATTGGCAATCTGACTGGGACTCAAACTTTCAAAGAATTTGTGGGAAATGTAGACCCAGTTGATTACTATAAATTCTCTCTAACAGGCACAAGTAATATTAGTTTGCTGTTGAATGGAGTCAGTCAATCTTATGTTGATGCATTCATCTATTACGATAGCAACAATGATGGATTGATTGAGAATGGAGAACAACTTTACTCTACTTATGTTGGAGCAGGTGGTAATGCTCAAATTACTGCCACATTAGGAGCATCGGGGAATTATTATGTGGGAATTGCTCCAAATCCCAACGTCAACACTAACTATTCCCTACAGTTATCAGCCACATCTGCACCGCCTTCTCTTACTTCCAATCCTGGGAACACACTTAGCACTGCTTACAATATTGGCAATCTGACTGGGACTCAAACTTTCAAAGAATTTGTGGGAAATGTAGACCCAGTTGATTACTATAAATTCTCTCTAACAGGCACAAGTAATATTAGTTTGCTGTTGAATGGAGTCAGTCAATCTTATGTTGATGCATTCATCTATTACGATAGCAACAATGATGGATTGATTGAGAGTGGAGAACAACTTTACTCTACTTATGTTGGTGCTGGTGGCAACGGTCAAATTAGTGCAACTTTGGGAGCATCGGGGAATTATTATGTGGGAATTGCTCCAAATCCCAACGTCAACACTAACTATTCCCTACAATTAGCCAACATTACGAATCCAGACCCAAGCATTACTGTTGCTGTAGGAAGTCCGCCTAGTGTAAGTGAAGACGGCAGCACCAACCTAGTTTACACCTTCACTCGCACCGGCAGCACCACCAATGCCTTAACCGTGAAATATGCGATCGCTGGTACAGCTACCTTCAACACCGACTACACCCAAACAGGTGCAGCCAGCTTTACAGCTACCACCGGAACAATTACTTTTGCAGCCGGAAGTAGTACAAAAACCCTCACTATTGACCCCACAGCAGACACCACTGTTGAAAGTGATGAAACCGTTATTCTTACCCTAGCAACGGGAACTGGTTACACCATCGGTACGACAACAGCTGTAACTGGAACCATTACTAATGACGATGCTGCGTCTGTGAATATCAACCTCAGTAATAGCCAGACACTAAATGCAACTGGTAGCACAGGTAATGACCGCCTCACTGGTAATGCACTGAATAACACTCTGATTGGCGGTGACGGAAATGACCAACTGCAAGGGTTAGGAGGAAATGACACCCTTCAGGGAGGTAATGGTAATGATATTCTCACTGGTGGAACTGGTGATGACTTACTCTGGGGAGGTAATGGTAATGATATGCTCACTGGTGGAAGCGGAAAGGATAGATATCTGTTCCAAGGTAATGGAGTGTTTAGCACAAGCTTAGGTGTTGATTACATCACCGAGTTTGAAGCGGGACAAGACAAGATTGTACTGAGTAAAGCTACCTTTAACGCTATTACTAATACTGTAGGACAAGCTTTTACTAACTTTGCTGTTGTCACTGGTGATAACTTGGTCAACGCTAGCAGTGCGCGGATTGTGTTTAGCCAAGATAGTGGTAGCTTATTTTACAACAGGGATGGTAATGTCTTAGGTACAGGCACAGTGTTTGAGTTTGCCCGTTTAGGGAATCCTGATATTACTTTGAGTAGTAGTGATTTTACTTTAATTGCCTAGCTAAAGATCCCCGACTTTTTGAAAAAGTCGGGGATCTAGTCATGGCGCATCTTGCCAATGATGCTTGATATTTTCCCATATTCAATGCCATACAGACACCCAATCTGCAAACTTTGGATTGCAATGGCAAAGATATACAACCAGATTGGCACAAAGGTGCAATCTAATTGGCAGAAACGGCGAACAAATTCTCTCTTCAATTATTTATTGTATTAATCAAACGCGATCGCAATGAAATTTATACCTATTTCGTTGCAGCACCACAACCACAAGTTTACGAAAACTAATCAGTTTTTGTCCAATTCTTTGTTCACTTAACCATAAGGAGTATGAGATATGGCAAAGGAAGCTTCAGCCGCAACTACTGTAATGTCGGTAATTGCGCTAGTTTTTGGAATTATTGGTATGCTGGCATCTTTCATCCCCTGTTTGGGAGCATTTGCGTTCTGGCTGGCACTGCCATCTTCTCTTTTGGGTGGATTAGCTACTTACTTGGCTTACTCCAAGGGAGAGTCGAAGGTGTTTCCCTTAGTAGCACTGACTATCAGTACTATTGGCCTAGTAATTTCTGGTACTCAAATGATCGCCTTAAATGGTGCTAGTCATAGCATTCAACAGGGTATTCAGCAAGGCCTTGAACAAAGGCGTTAATCAGCAGTACTGGTTGTCATTGGTTGTAATTGTGAAATTCTTTAAGCACTTACCGGACATCTACAAAGAGTATCGATATGTTAACTACAGCTTACTTGTACTTGCGGTGATTTTTTTACTCTATCCGCTTGGGGTTTCGATTCCCGGCGAGGTAGAGGCTTATCTCCCCTTCGAGTTACCTACGGTTCCCAGCTATATTGCCACAAATTATCCCGATCTACCCTGTTCAAGTTGCGGTTTAACAAGAAGTATTGTTTCTCTGTACCATTTTGATTTGCCAGCTGCTGTGGCTTTTAATAAAGCGGGAATTTTCATTGTAGCTTTAGCGATCGCGCAATTTTTTCTCCGGTTTCCGCTATTGTTCTGGAAATCTTCAGGACTTTGTTGGTTTGACTTAATTCAGTTAGTAGCTTGTGGCTTATTTGTTCGGGTGTTTCTAGATATAAGTATGATTCTCGGATAAGGTCAATACATAAGTGAGAGGTTAATCAAATTCATGAAATCATTTTTTTCTTCTCAATCTCCTAAATTCAGTCTATTGATGACTCTTTGCACATTTGGTGTATCAATATTCAGTATTCCTGTGTTAGCATCTCCCGATGAAGTTTGCATAAAAACATCATCGGCTCAAGTTGTCTGTGGAAAACCTGTACAAAGCCCAAATTCAAGTTCCCAGAAACCTGATAGTGATGAGACGATACAAACAGAAGCATATGATAATTACATATTGGATCTAAAATCCTGTAGAAGAAAACAGAGAGGACTTAGTTGTACTCTTTTTCTTAGCAGTAATGAAGACAGAGGTTTTGATATATACACTAACAATAATAAAATTGTAGATAACGAAGGTAATGAATATCGTCCAAATACGATTCAAGTTGGAAAAAATATGGCTGGCAAAGGTGGTGTTATTCAAATGAATTTCGTAAAGAATATAAAATATAAAGCTGTTATCATTTTTGATGATATACCTACTTCAACTCCTTACATAAGTTTATTGGAGATAGTACCCGGCTATTTTACTCATGGTGAACCACCCAAATTTCGGAATATTCCTATTATTAATCCTGATGGTTCATTTGCTCCCGTTCCTGATACGCCAAAACCTCGCGTTTTACAACCATCATCAAATAATAATCCTATTCCTCAACCGCAAGTTTGCTTACCTGTTGTAGGTTGCTTGTAATATCAATACATCTAAGCCAATTGCAAAAATGCTCACAAAGGCGAATTTTGCAATTGAGCCAAAAAATTGGGACTTTCTGAGTCCTAATTTTTTGGGCGTGAATGGTAAAAATGCGCTAAATTCTGTATTCTTATTTATGGGGTAAGCATCTACAGTTACAGTTTGCGATCGCACACCAGTAGCCTAGTAGCCATGAGTAAGTATTTCTGCTTAATTCACCAATTTTTAACTAACAAACTGCTGCTTAGTTGCACTTTTATACTCTATTTAACACTGACAACTACAGCTATAGCTACCTACAAACCACCTGCAAATCCTTCTAGTCCTAGAACTCCTACAGGTTCAAATAGCAGTAGAACTAATGAATGTACGGGAAATGAAAAGACAAGCCTAACAGCACTTGCTCCCGTTGATTATATTGGACAAACGGTTTCTTTACAACCGATATTTGCTTGGTTTGTACCAAATTCTCCCAGTCGGGACATTGAATTTCGTCTTTATGAATATGTTAACGGCAAACCTCAGCAGGTTGTCAAAACAATCATGCAAAGTTCGCCAGGAATTATGACATATTCCTTTGCTAATAAACAAATTAATTTAGCGGTGGGACAAAAGTATGTATGGCAAGTTGCTTTGTTGTGTAATCCTAACCATCCTTCAGAAGATTTAATTGTTAGGGCGAACATTGAAGTTGTAGCAATACCACCTAAGTTAAAAAATCAGCTTTTGCAGACAAAAGAATTGGGGAAACGTTCGGATTTATATGCTGAACAAGGATTTTGGTATGATGCACTAGCTGAAACACTCAATAATTCTGCAAATAAAGCATCAACTTTCAAGTTATTGGCAGAACTCAGTCAGTTAGAAAAACAAGAAGCAAGTCGCAAAGGTACAGATCCAAATCTTAAGCAAGATTTAGAGCAACAAGCTTTACGACTGCAAGAAATTATAGCTGCTGAACAAGAGTTAAAATAATTCTTAATAAATTTGTAGTGGGAGCATCTTGCTCCCTAATGTCAAGCCAGCGCCCACGGAAGCATCACTACAAAAAAATAAATTGACACATTTGGGATACTCTCCATGCTCTTAACTCTACAACCAATTTCCTATTAATATAAAAGGCGACCAATAAGCAGGGTGAGTATATTCTAGCTCTTCTAATTTTTGATTTTCGATCAATTCTTTTTGAGCAAATTGCAAAGCTTCAGCTTTACTGATATTCGGGTCGCTTACCAATTTATTGTAGAAACTAATGGCAATTTTTGCTGTAGATTTATCTTGAATTGCCCACAGGGATGCTAAGGCACTTTTTGCTCCCGCTTGGACTGCAACCCCGGCTAATCCTAGTGCAGCACGTTCATCTCCTACTGCGGTTTCGCAAGCAGTTAAGGTTAATAGTTCTAATAGCTGATTATTGCGGGTAACTTTGCGAATTTGCTTTTCTAATTTCTGAAATGAGAGTTTCTCGTTTTTACCTGTGACAATAAATGTATCTTCTGGAGTTGTACCAAATTCGCCATGTGTGGCAATGTGGATAATTGGGTAGGCTTGTTTATCGAGTTCTTGATTTAGGCGATCGCTGGTAAAATCATCATTAAGTAGTTTCTTTCCGTGAATCTTCTGCAACACTTCATTTATTTCTCTCAAAACACCAGCATTTGCTGGATATTTCTGATCGTCAATAGTAGCATTGGCAGTTAAACCCAATGCAAGTACCCGCAATTTTTGCCGTTCTAAAGGTTTAAGATCAGTCAGGTTTAAAGTGGGAATTGTGGCGATCGCATACTTTTGAACTAAATATTTCTCGCCATCATACAGTGCAGCCATCGGTACACTTCTTAATATGCCATCTTGCACAAATACTAATGTTTTAATATTAAACTGTTGAAGTTCTTTAGTAAAAGGCTCAATTAACCAATTATAGATTTGTTTTGCTATTTTATTGTCATACCCAAGAGGAGCATCACGAAAGGCTTCTAAACTTATGCGAAATGTATTTATATTGTCGATAAAATCTTGACGTTTAATAGAAATCGAATGCAAATAATTTTGACCTTTTGGCAAGGTTAAAACTACCGCAGTCTTATCTTCCAAGATAATAGTGTTTAAAAATGCAGTTGTCTGATTACCAATTTCTGTAATATTTTTTTGCCCAGATGAAACCAGAGCGCAATCGTTACCAAAATAGTTTTGTAATTCCGCTAATCTCAGTGAGTCCATCGTCGTGATAATCGAACCTAAATTATTCGTGCTATCTGGAGATACTAACGATTTATTTGCAGTTTGTTGTGATTCTTCCAGACTCAATCTTAAAGCGATTAATTCGCGGTAAATTGGCTCAATTGTCTCTCTAAAATCAAATTGGATATCTCGATTTGCCGTTAAAATATCACGACGAATAGTGTCTAGGGTATTAGTTGCTAGTTCATAAGCGGAAATTGCTGCATCCGGTTTTCCTAATGCTTGTAAAATGCGTCCTGTTTGCCACTCCCACAAATATAAACTATCTTGTGCTTTTAAGCCTTGTTCGGCTGCTAATCTGGCTTGATTAGTAATTTCCAGAGATTTTGCATATTCTTGACGACATTCATATATATGTCCTAATTCTCCCAAAGCAAAGGATTCAGCCCGAAAATCCTCGATTTTATGGGCTACTGTCACTGCTTGATTGAGTAAATCTGTTGCTTTGGCTGATGTGTCAGGTTTGAGACAACTAACTCTAAAAGATTTTGCGTCACTGGTAATAGGTTCTAATAAATGCACCAAGTCGATAGTTGCATACACACGCCTGCGATTCTCAGGTAAACGTTCTAGCAGGTTAATTGCTTGTTGTAGGCTGGTTGCTGCTTCGGTGGCGGCATGTTTGCGGTAATATATGGGGATGATTTGTAAGTGTGATCGCATTTCACCTGCAACATCATGATCGCTACTGGCTAACTCTAAACTTTGCCGCAGGTAATTCAAAGCCTTTTCATCTTCTTGTTGAGCTTCATCTAGGAATTTTTTCTCATCATCATCACCCGTTTGTTTTGCTGAATCTGCTTGTCGATGGTTCACTAAAGCTTGGCTAATATGCGCATTACCCAAACTATTGAGAACTGAAACGCGCAAAGCAGATATATTAAATTTATTAACAATATCTAGACTTTTTTCGAGATTTCTGATTGCTGAATCATACTTTCCTATTAGTCGGTTAGCATCACCCAAACTTCCCAAAGCAGCAGCTTCACCAAGAGAATCTTTGTAAGTCTGAGCAAACTGTAAAGCGCTGTCACGGCTGCAATCATTGTTGTGATCAGGATTGCATAAAAGAGCGATCGCTGTTGTGGGTTGTCCTAAACTACTATACACCTGAGCCAGTTCAGTGAGCGATCGCCCCACTTGCTGCCAATTTCCTACTTGGCGATAGTAGGCGATAACTTGGTTCCACTGGATAATTGCTTGTTCACTTTGTCCAATTTCTGGATACACCCGCGCCAAGTTTTCGCGAGCGATCGCTTCTGCTGGCGCATCGTGATTTTGTTGGTAAATATTTACAGCTTTCTCCCAGATAGTAATAGCTGCTTTCACATCAGAAGCTTGGTAAAGTTCTAGCCCTTGCTGTACCAGTTGATTTGCATCAGGAGATTGGGCGCTGACTACTCCTGTAAATTCCCGTGGCGTGATTGTTATTGGTACATTACCCAGCCACAAACAAAACGTCAAACTACACAGGAATAAAGATAGTAGCCAACCACGCATGAAAAAAATTTTACTGATATGCTGAAATTTTAGCACAGTATATTTACGGCAAAGATTTTATCAATTTAGTTTTGTATTTTAGCTATAATCAAGTATATTTACTGTTAACAATCAATAAAATAAGAAAAATACCTGACTTCTTAGAGGATGCATCTAGCGAATGATGGGCTTGATCCATCAATAGTGATATATACGGTTCTCTCGCTTACCCGAAATAACGCCCGCAGGCTGGAAGCCTGGGGCTAACACTACAAAGCCCACCTCCGTGGGCTAATGAATTCAGCCCACGGAGGTGGGCTTTGTTAAATTAGCCGCACCCGGAGGTGACGGCGGTGTGTTGGGTACGCGAGGAGTCTTACCCCTAAATCGCTAGCTATATTCTCTAAAAAGTCGGGTATCTGGCAATTTAGCGCAATTATAAATCGTGCAAAAAATTATAAAAATTCTGACACAACTAAGTGTAATAAGTGGGCTGGTTTGGATTGTAGCTGGAAAATCAGCCTTAGCTCAAAGTAGCAATATTGTCCCTGATGACACGCTCAAATCCGAAAGTTCTTTAGTAGAACAAAACTTTCTTGGGTTGCCGATAGAATTAATTCAAGGAGGAGCAATTAGAGGTGTTAATTTATTCCACAGCTTTCGGGAATTTAATGTCAGTGAAGGACGCAGTGCTTATTTTCGTACACCTAACGCTGATATTCAAAATATTGTGGCACGGGTGACAGGAAAAAACCCTTCTCTTATTTTTGGTGCTTTGGGTACTCTTGACGAAAGTAATTATTTTTTTTCCAAGGCCAATTTATTTTTAATCAATCCCAATGGCATTATTTTCGGAAGAAATGCTATCCTTAATACTGCTGGTTCATTCGTTGCTACCACTGCGGATGCAGTAAAGTTTAATAACCAAGGATTATATAGCGCTTCTACTCCCGAAGTTCCGCAACTTTTGACGATTAACCCTTCGGCTTTTTTCTTTAATCAAATACAACCTGCGTCAATTATTAATCAATCAAGAGGAGCAAATCTTTATCCAAATACAAACTCAGGAATTACTTCTGCTTATGGTAAAAGTATTTTACTCTTAGGCGGTAATGTCATTTTGGATGATGGCATAATCATAGCTTCTGGTGGAAAAGTTGAATTAGGAGGATTGGCTCAAAAGGGTAGTGTTGGATTAAATATAGATGGTGATAATTTTGATTTAATATTCCCCACAAATGTTGCTCAAGCAGATATTTCCTTAACTAAGCAAGCACTCATCAATACTTATGGTTATGGTACTGGGGAAATTCAGTTGGTAGGTAATAATATCAAAATCGCTGGACAATCTAACCTTTTTTCAGCCAACATTAGTAATGTAAATGGTAAAGATATAAAAATTCAAGCATCACAGTTAGAACTCTCTGATGAAGCTCATATTGCTACATTGAAATATGCTACTGGGACAGGCGGAAATATTATCATTGATACTCAAAATCTCAAGATGTCCGGTGTTTCTAGCATTGGTACAGATACAGAAATTGCTGGAAAAGGTGGAGATATTACCATTAATACCCAAAATCTTAATATGTCTGGTGTTAATGGACTTACTTTCATTGGTACAAGTACATCTGGTACAGGAAATAGCGGAGATATTTTAATTAATACAGAAAACTTAAACATGAATTTGGCTGGTATTGGTACTGCAACCTATGGCGGACAAGGTAATGCAGGTAATTTATCAATACAAGCTACTAATTCTGTAAACTTGAATAATAGTACATTATCTAGTTCCTCTGTTGGATTAGGTAACTCAACTATTCAAGGTGCTGGAGGAAATATTCTGATTTCTGCTAAAATATTAAATCTAGAAAATGTATCGTCTATTGGAACTATTAGCTTTTTGGGACAAGGAAACCCTGGTGATATAACACTCAAAACTTCCGATTCTATCAACTTGTCAAATAGCGGCATATTTGCTAATTCTTTTAGTGCGGCATCTGGTGGTAATATTAATATCGAAACCGAAAATTTAAATATACGCGATGGCGGTCAATTAACTAATAGTAGCTTTGACCCCACCAGTAATAATATTTTAGATATTTTAGCAAAAACCAATAATTCTTTAGATCCAGTAATTCAGCAGAACATACTTACTGCAATATCACAGATAAATAATGATATTAATTTGCAAAATACAAATAATCTCGGTCAGTCCAACTCTGGAAATATTAATATTCGGGCGACTAATTCATTAGTAATGACTGGTATATCACCCACTGACAAAAACCGTCATAACGTAATATCAACTGAAACTTTAGGTGCAGGAAAAGCCGGAACTCTCTCCATTGAAACAGGAGAATTCATTGCTAGCGATGGTTCAGTACTCTCAACTCAAACTACAAGTTCAGGGGATGGAGGTAATTTAATCATCAAAGCTGACGCAGTTGAATTAACTAATAATGCGCAAATTGTTGCAGCGAGTGAAGGCACAGGAAAAGCAGGTAATATTAATTTGACTACTGCAAGAAACTTGAATGCAAATAATAGTCAAATATTGACATCCTCCTTACAATCTTCTGGAGGAAATATCAATCTTACTGCTGAAAATATCCGCCTTTTTGGTAATAGTGACATTCGCACCAATGTTTTTAGTGGTGCTGGCGGAGGCGGTAATATTACCCTCACCGCTAACTCAATTATTGCCCTGAATGACAGCGATATTCTCTCATTTGCCCGTGATGGCAAAGGCGGCGATATTACATTTTACACCCGCATATTCTTCAGTTCTCCCATATATCGCCCTACTTCCTTCACCACTGATGCTGCAAGTATCAACACACTTGATGGAAATAAACGAGTCGATGTCAATGCTAGCGGTGCAGTTTCTGGAAGCATTACAGGTGTACCCGACATCAGTTTTCTGGAAAACAGTTTAACAGAACTGCCTGAAAATGTGATTGATACTAACGCAATACTGGCTAATACTTGCATTGCCAGACGCAACAATCAACAAGGCGGGACTTTCTTTGTTACAGGTTCAGGTGGCTTACCGGAACGTCCTGGTGATGCACCGCTTTCACCGTATCCTACTGGCACTTTGCAGTCTGTTCCTAGTAATGTTACCCCTCGCAAATGGAAAATTGGCGATCGCATTGTCGAACCGCAAGGGATGTATCGATTACCAAATGGAGAAGTGATTTTGAGTCGGGAATGTTCTTAATTCATGGCGCATCCCTCCATCCCAGGTGGTAGAAATAGGTGAAAATTGAAAGAAACGCGATCGCATCTCATAGACAATGGAAATTACCAACAGTCTGCATACCGCCATTCTCGTTACTGACCTGGAACGCTCTGAACAATTTTATGGCACAGTATTAGGACTAGCGAAAATAGATCGCTCCCTCAAATACCCTGGAGCATGGTATCAAGTTGGTAACTATCAAATTCACTTGATAGTCGCCCCATCTTCTCCCACAGACAACCAAAACGAAAAATGGGGACGCAACCCCCATGTTGCTTTCTCTGTTGTTGACTTAGATATCGCCAAACAAGAGTTACTCAATCACAATTATCCTATCCAAGCCAGCGCCTCAGGTCGTCCGGCTGTGTTCACTAAAGACCCGGATGGGAATATTATCGAATTGAGTCAGCAGTGAGGGGACTGTTGACTGTTGACTGTTGACCAATGACCAATGACCAATGACCAATGCTAAATGAAAATCATTGCCTATAGTTACACCGATCCTTTATTAGAAAACCCTCCTGATGCTGATGATTGGGGATGGGAAGTGGATCGGGTGTATCATGATTTGGGAGGGCGAGAGTCCTTCGGACACGCTGCGCGATCGCAATTACAGCAATTATTCACTGACTGCAAACTTGAGCCGGCAAATTATCTGTTAATCCGGCGCTTGGAAGAGTTGGGTGATACTGTTGGGGAGGTAGGCGATCGCCTGAATGAATTGGAAGCAATGGGTATAGTAGTAATTGCTACTGAACAACCTTACACTTCCGAAAAGGGCAGCCTCCGGGCACAGTTGCTGAAATTGTTACAAGAAATTCAACGTCAACAACGTAGTCGGCGTATCCGCCAAGGACACGCCCGTAGTCGTTTGGCAACTGCACCGCCACCAGGTAAGCCTCCCTATGGCTACCGCCGCAGTAAGGATAAATACATTGTAGACCGCAGTACTTCCCCGGTAGTTAAAGATTTTTTTGAACAATTTATACTCTATGGTTCCTTGCGGGGTGCTGTTCGTTATTTAGCCAAAAAATACGGTAAAAAAATCTCTGTTACTACAGGAAGACGCTGGCTAACTAATCCAGTATATCGGGGCAATACCGCTTACCAAGATGGCGAAATTATTTCTCATACCCACGTTGCGATAATTTCTCCAGAAGAAGCCGCCCAAGTTGACAGGCTTTTGCGCCGTAACAGTCGTTTACCATCTCGCACAGCTAGCGCACCCCGTTCTTTAGCAGGCTTGGTTGTTTGTCGGGAATGTCAATCCCACATGACTGTTACCCGCGTCACCCAACATCGTCAAAACAAAGAGTATCTTTATTTACGTCCGATTAGCTGTCCCCAACGTCCCAAATGTCGCGCTATTGCTTATGAGAAAATTTTGCACAAGATAATTACCAAAGTTTGCGAAGAATTACCCCTAGCAGTGGCGGGAATGAATTTTCCTCAATTAGATGCAATGAAGAATAGTTTAGTCGATGCGATCGCTCGTCAGCAAGAAATACTGACTCAGTTACCTGCTTTAATAGAAACTGGAGTTTTAGATACCCAAACAGCAAACTTAAGAGCATACAAACTCCGCACAGAAATTTCTGCACTCCAAGCTAAGTTAGCTACTCTTCCACCAGTTAATTTACGTTCCGTTGCTGTTGCTGTTTCCATTCCCCAATTTTGGTTAGATTTATCAGAATCCGAGCGCAGATTTTATTTTCGAGAATTTATTCGTCAAATTGAGATTGTTCGTCAAGATACAGATTGGACTTTAGAGATTATTTTCATTTTTTAATAGTAACTAAGCTGTTCCACATTTAATACGGTTCGGTTAAGGGGGAAAGGGAAAAGGGAAAAGGGCCCATTCAAACCTTTCCCCCTTACCCCTTAACCTTTTACCAAATCAAAAGGGAGATGAAAATTGCTTATCCAAACCGTATTGGTTCCACATTTAATTTGCACATTAACTCAATTAGACTGTTGACCGTTGACCGTTCACAGTCAACCGTTATCAGTCAACTTTTCCCCACGAGTATTTATTCACGGTGTTTGTCTGGATGACGCGGTTTCTATTTATTTATCATGGGTTGAATTTCCACTTTGTAATTAAATTAGCTAATTATTAGTTTTTCAAATTACAAGTCAGAGGAATTTAATTGATGAGCTTACGTGTATAGTTCACCTGAGAAACACTGTAACTAGAAATTCTGCAAATCAGGCAGCGGAGAAACTTAGTAATTAAATAAATAGACAGCAAACACCATGAGAGTTTTCACATAAAATTTAGATTAATCAACAAAAGATACTCAGGGAAACCAAGGCTTATAAATCTGTATGATTTATATCTTTCTTTAAAAAATATTCTTGATAATAAGAACCGGAAAAAAAACTTAGGCAATTTTCTCCAGAAAAAATTTTCCGAATAGGAAAAAATGAGTTAATTTGGAATCTAGCAATTGCTAAACACACAGGTTATTACTGGGTGGCAACATGAGAGATTCGCTCTGATCTCTATGTAATCAAACCAGCAAGCAAAATGATTATCATAGAATATGCAAGAAGGAAGCTTTATTTGGGGTCATCTAGGAAAACAACATCGCACAGTTGATAAATTGATTGATGGCGTATGGCTAATTGTCCTGCTATTGGCAGCAGTGTTACTGTTTAGCGTCAATCTGGGAGGAGTACCGCTGCGCGATGGGGATGAAGGGATTGTGGCACAGGTCGCCCGGGAAATTTTGCGTTCCCCAGCAGATTCTCTGGGTTGGCTTTACCCAACAATCGGCGGTGAACCTTATCCATACAAGCCGCCTTTAATGCATTTGCTAGTTGCTTTGGCTTACCACCTCAAAGGCGTTAATGAATGGGCTACGCGCATACCTGGAGCAATTTTAACAGCTTGTTCAGTACCATTACTGTATTGCATTGGGCGAGAAATATTTCGCCAACGATGGGCGGCTATTTATAGCGCTTTGATTTACCTGACAATGCTACCTGTAGTGCGTCATGGGCGATTGGCGATGTTAGATGGCGCGGTGGTAAGTTTTTTGATGGTGATGATGTTGTGTGTATTGCGATCGCGCCGAGATTTGCGTTACTGTCTGGGTATTGGTATCGGCTTGGGCTTAATTTGCCTGACGCAAGGGATATTCGGCATATTGCTAGGTGTGATCGCCATTGTATTTTTGTTGTGGGATACACCACGACTGCTGAGTAGTTACTATCTGTGGATAGCGATCGCCATCGGTATTTTACCAGCACTTGGTTGGTATGGTGCGCAGCTACTGCACTACGGTCACACTTTCCTTCAGATGGCTTTTATCAATCCAGCCATCAACCGATTTGGCATCGGTTCACAAGATAGTTTTCAAGTCTCGTGGTACCATTTCAAAGAAATTGCCATGTATGCATGGCCTTGGCTACTGTTTCTACCGCAAAGCTTACGCTTAACTTGGGAAAATCGCAATCTTAGCTGGGCAAAACTCGTACTGGTATGGAGTGGTGTTTACCTGCTGATCGTTTCTTGTATGGGTACGAAACTTCTCTGGTACTTATTCCCAATTTATCCCGGCCTAGCTTTAGCCTTGGGTGCGCAAATCGCAGAAACAGAAAATTTACCTCTACTCACATCCTATCCCCGGTCTTGGATCGCTGGGTTGGCGATGATGGCTTTAGCAGCTTCTGCGGGAAGTATTTTTTTTAGTTCCGGTGCAGTACCGAAAACAGACTTACAGGTAATTTGTGCAGCAGTTGCCTTAACTATGACTTTAGCAGCGATTTACGCCGAACGAGGCGATGGGCAATTCCTGAAGATTCTGTTTTGGGGAAGTTATATTTCACTGCTGTTGTTGATGAAAACCAACTACTGGGTTTGGGAATTATGGGATGCTTACCCAGTCAAACCAGTCGCCAGCATGATCGCACAAGCTAATCCCACCGTCAAGAAGATTTACACATCCTTTGCCTACAGTCGTCCATCCTTGGATTTTTATAGCGATCGCACAATTATTCCCGCTTCTTTAGGTGAACTGCAATACTATTGGCACTACAACGGACAACCCTATTTTCTCGTGAATGCATCTGCTGAGAATAGTCTTTACCTAGACTCCGTGAAGGTAATCGGCGAAGCTGAAGGTTGGAAACTGATTACCAAAGAGATCAATCGTTTGTAAATTCAGTCAACAGTCAACAGTCAATTGACACAATAAGCGATCGTCAACCAAAATCGTTAAAATATTAAGTAAGGTAAAGAGATTTATGAAAAAGCAATGGCAATATTTGGATTTGGTAAGAAAGCAGTAATGCCCACCCCTGAACAAGCCTTACCAGGAAGAACAGAAAAAATGCGCGTACCTGCGACTCACTATGTCAACGGTAATCCGCTAAAAGCACCTTTTCCTGACGGATTAGAAATAGCTTTATTTGGTTTAGGTTGTTTTTGGGGTGCAGAGCGCAAATTTTGGCAAGTTAAAGGTGTTTATACTACCGCAGTTGGTTATGCTGCTGGATTCACACCAAACCCCACCTATCAAGAGGTATGTAGCGGATTAACTGGTCATAATGAGGTGGTATTGGTGGTATTTGATCCAACAGTGGTGAGTTATTCCCAATTGTTGAAAGTTTTTTGGGAAAGCCATAACCCCACCCAAGGGATGCGTCAAGGTAATGATACGGGAACGCAGTACCGTTCCGGAATTTACGTATATTCGGAAAACCAGCGTCAGCAAGCAGAAGCCTCACGGGAAGCTTATCAGCAAGCCCTCAAAGATGCAGGCTATGGAAAAATTACCACAGAAATATTGCCTGCACCTGAGTTTTACTACGCTGAAGATTACCATCAACAGTACCTTGCCAAAAACCCTGGTGGGTATTGTGGTTTAGGCGGAACAAATGTTTCTTGTCCAGTAGGAATTGCTGAATCACAACTGAGTGGTTAAGCAATGATTGCGTGTTCAGGATTGTCGTCAAGGTTGGGTTGCAATACTACTCGGTTAAACGTTTTGAAATAAAAATTGGTTTTGGGTAAAAGGTGAAAGGGTAAGGGTTAAAGGTTTTTTCTTTCCCTTTTCCCATTCCCCTTTTTCCCCCTAACCGAAAAGTATTGGGTTGGGTTGAACGTAGTGAAACCCAACATCTACAAGGTTTTGAGAGATATATTCTTGGTCACTAAACAGTTTGCCAATTAAGTCCTTAGTCCTATCTGGGACTGGTTTTCGGTCATCAACATTGGCGGGAGTTAGCGAAAATGCGCGATCGCCTTTTTGGATGCTCAGTTGTGCAAATTCATACATAACAAGCTTTTTGGGCTTTCCTATTCGTCAAACTCACGTTGTTTTATTAACACTCCCACTTGCTAGTATCTTCCCATCTTCACTCAAAGAAACGAGCGATATTGCCTTCATGTAAGTCCCGAATTGAGGTGGCAGCAATTTTCAAAGCTAGTGGATTACCACGGTAACACTCAACTAGATGGCGGGTTTCGTCTTCAGTGCCTGATAAACCCTTGAGTGTCAAAATTGTTTGTCCGGCGGCGACTTCTAATCCTGATAAAGCAAGGGTACGAACTGGCAAACAATCACCTTCTAAGGCAGCAATTTCAGCAGGTTTTTCTCGGCTGGTAATCAGGACACAGCTTTGATGTTGTGTTTCTCCCAATCGCCACAAGAGTTCGCCATAGGATTCGTAGCCCTCACGGTAACAGCCTGCCTGGTTACCTTGCTGCAATAATGTGTCGAAATTATCCAGAATCAGCAAGCATCGAGATTTGCGGAGGTACTCGATTAAACAGGTAATTTGCTCATGAGGGTCAGCGGGCAATGTGGTAACTTGCTGATGAGAAAGGATTTTGATGCAATCCGTCAATTTGTCACCGAAAACAGGTGCGTGCCGTAGCGATCGCCAAATGACGTACTCGAATTCGACCTGTAGCTGTTCTGCTAACTTCACCGAAAGTGCGGTTTTACCCATGCCACCCATACCTAGCAGTGTCACCACACGAGCGCGATCGCGCACAATCCATTGGCTCAGGGTTTCTAATTCAGTAGTACGTCCATAGAATTGAGAAACGTCGATTGCTTCCCCCAAATTTATGATGGGTTGTTGTGGCGGTCGGGTTCGCTTCAGTACTCCGTGCAGGTTATTTTTGGTAACTTTTTCTCCTAAAGCTTGCGAGAGCGATCGCCACAGTTCAGATCCTACATCTTTAATATGACCTGGATCGTAAGTGAGTTCTTTGGCCATTTCTAGGTAGGTTTTCCCTTCCCAGGTGTGGCGAAATACAAGCTCTTACGCTCTTGTTAAGCGTCCTCGTTTCAATAATTGCTCAACTAGTGCGATCGCTTCTTCAATCGTCATTTAATCATGTAGAACTAAATTAACTATGATATTCGCACCATAAGCTTTATTTAGCCAAAAAGTTTACGTAAATCTACTAAAAAGATCCGACTTTTTCCGACCTTTTCCAACTGTCAAACTTTATACCATGCAGTAGAATATTCGGATAGTAGGTTTCAGCCAAAGAATCTGCGTCAACTCTCGTCTGATCTATAAAACCTGGCCAAAATATGAACAATGCACGCATCGCCGGAAAAAATTTAATTGTCAAGTCTTCTTTAATCCTTGATCCAACACAGTTAACCCACGTAGAACAAGCTCTGTTTTTAGCACAAGACTACTTACAGAATTTTGCCAGTGAGCAAGATTTTGGTCAAAAGATGGCGATCGCTTTTGGGGAGGGGGTTAATGTTGATTCTTTGGCGACGGCTTGGATAACCGGAGATTTTAGTGATTTTCCTGAGATAGAGGTTCGCCATGCAGCAGATATAAATGGAGCGAATGGAGCTTTTGCAGCAGCGACGAATAGGATTTATCTATCACAGGAATTTATCACAAATCATCAGGGAGATGTAGGAGCGATCGCTCGTGTATTACTAGAAGAATTTGGTCATTGGGTTGATACCCAAATTAATACTGCTGATGCACCTGGTGATGAAGGGGCGATTTTCGCGGCTTTTGTACGTGGAGATATGCTAAATGAAAGTCAGTTACAGAAGCTAGAAACTGAAGATGATACAGGAATCATTAATATAGATGGGATTAGTCTTAAGGCAGAGTTTTCATACCCTGATTTAGATTCAGGTGGTAATAATACAAGTACAGCTTATGATTTAGGTACTTTAGGAAGTGCAAAGAAAACTACTGAAATTAATGATTATCTAGGTTCTGACTTTGTTGATTATAGAGATGAAGCTGATTTCTTTAAATTTACTCTTGATACAGCTAGTAAAGTTAATATTGTATTTGTATCAGGAAGTTTTGTTGATGGACCCCCCGAATATATTCCTACTGCTTCTGTAAGCTCCTTAGGTACGAGTGATCTTAAGTTTGAGTATACCGGAGGTGGTGGTACAGGGTTTAGTAATGAAACAATTGATTTTTTTGGGGTAATGGAACCTGGTACTTACTATTTCTGGATTGGTTTACCGCACCCCGTATACAGTTTATATAATTACAATGCAAAATTACAAGTAGATCCTATTACCAATCTAGATCTTTCAATCTCTAGCGATCAAGGTGTAATTGGTATAAGTCCAGAACTCACTTATACAGTTAATCTCACTAATAATAGTAGTCAGAGTGCCACAGATGCGACGACTGAGATTATTCTGCCCAAAGGAATGGAGTTTGTAAAGGCTGATCTCCAACCCACTAGCAATATTACCGATGAAATTACTGGAGAAACCAAGCTTAATTTTACTATTCCTAATAGTATCGCCCCTGGGAAAACTTTTACTAACCGAATTACAACTACAGTTACAGGATTTAGTCAGCCATTAGATAAAGTGTTAGATTTCCGATGGAATCTTGATGTTAAAGGTAGTGCTACCGCAAATATTTTGGATTCTGGAAATAGCGTGGCTCGTAATACTTCTTTTACATCAAATCAAGTTGATAGCAGGCTAAGTTTAGCTACAGCCAATATTTCGGGAACTAACGTTGAAAGCGATACTGCTTCTATATCAACTCAAGTTAATAGCAGTCTTGGTTTAGCTGCTGATTCAGCAAGAAGATTTTCATTAACCAGTAAGCAAAATATTGAAAACTTAGCACAAAATGTTCAAAAAGCAGCTTTTCAAAATTATGTTGAGACACCTCTGAAAACATGGCAGGAAAATTTAAGACAGCGAACTGAAGATTTGTTTGGTTTCGGTGTTAACAAAGTATTCTCTGCTATTCAATCTGATACTAACAAGATAGTATATTTTCTCAATCAAAGTCCACCACAGGTTCGACAAAAAGTTGTGGATGAAGGCCTTGCAATTGGAAAAGAGAAAATTAGAAGTTTAGGAGAGGCTGCTGTCAAAGCTTACCTTCCTGGAGCTTATCAGGCTTTTAAGTCTTATGGATTATCCGTTGATAATGATTTCTTAAAATATCAACAACCAATTGCCAATGGAAGTATCAGTTTAGATGTTTATCTAGGCAAGTTGGAAGATATTACCATTTCTGGGCTTCAGAGTGTGTTAAAACACAACCCTGCCCCTGCTCAATCACGGATTGAGTCAACTATTAATAACTTTACAGCCAAAGCTTCATATTCTAAAGCTTTGCCTGGTTATCAGGTTAATGTTGGTATTGACTATACAAATACTACTCAAACTCTATCCTATGATCTTGGAGGATCATTCTCATTAGGTAAGGGTTTCCAGTTAGGCGGCAGTGTTAAAGGTCAAATCGGAGTTGGACAATCACTTCCTTCAGGTTGGCTAAACCTCACCTGGGATGGTCAGCAGCGACAAAATAATAGTCCTCAGAATCAGCGTAACTTAAGCCCACTAGGATTTACTGAGGAGCCTAGCGATAATTTACAACTTCTTTCAACTTTGGAGGCTTTCGCTTTAACAGATTCAGCGGTGAAAGCATCTGTTAACCAGTCAGACTCTTTATTAGCAATTACACAAGGAAATGGCGATAGCACAACTCCCCTTCCAAACAGTGATGGACTTTTTCTAGCTTTTACATCTGCGGCTTATGATTTAGTTGCGGGTGATACTAACGGAGTTTCAGATGTCTTCATCCGTAATTCACAAACCAATACACTGGAGAGAATTAGCCTTAGTGATGATGAAACTCAAGCCAACGGCAAGAGTGAGGTTTTTGCCATTAGTGATGATGGTCGTTATGTTGTCTTCGCTTCCGATGCATCTAATTTAGTAGACAACGATACAAATGACGTTCGAGACATCTTCATTCGCGACACACAAACAGCTTCAACCAGAAGAATTAGTATCGCCAATGATGGAAATCAAGCCGATGGGGTTAGCAATCTAGCTGCGATTAGCGGTGATGGGCGCTATGTAGTGTTCTCCTCTATTGCTTCCAACTTGGTACAAGGAGACACCAATGGCGCAGTTGACGTTTTCTTACGCGATCTCCAAGCTGAAACAACCGAGTTGATCAGTGTTGCTAATGAGGGCATCCAAAGCAATAGTGATAGCTTGAGTCCAGATGCGGCAATTAGTGCAGATGGACGCTATGTAGTATTTTATTCCTACGCTTCTAATCTAGTTGCTAATGATACCAATGAGGTTGGAGATATTTTCTTGCGCGATCGCCAAACAGGCACTACCAAACGCATCAGTATTGGTATCAATGGAACTGAGGCAAATGAAATTAGTTTATCACCTTCAATAAGTGCCGATGGTCACTATGTCGTCTTCTCTTCCCTCGCCTCCAATCTGGTTTCAGGAGATACTAATGAGACGGGTGACATCTTCGTTTATGATTTGCAAGCCGAAACTCTTGAGCGAGTCAGCCTTACCAGTGATGAAACAGAATTAGACAGTAATAGTAGCCGACCTTCTATAAGTGCGAATGGGCGTTATGTCGTCTTCCAATCCCTTGCTTCCTATCTTGGAGTAGACAACCCTGATTCCTACAACAATATTTATTTGCGCGATCGCCTCACTGGTGAGACAAAACTAGTCAGCCCATCACTTAATAGTGAAACACGTGCAGACAGTATCAATCCCTCCATCAGCGGGGATGGAAGCTACATTGGTTTTCAATCTACCGCAAATAATCTAGTTGCTGGAGCCACCAACGCTTCTTCAAATATTTATGTCTATAAACCAGTTATTTCAGAAAATAGTGAGCCAGTCACGGAAGCGAATAAGACACTCACAGTCTTAGAAGATGCTGCACCGATTGCTTTAGCGATCGCAATCCCAACCGATGCAGATAACGATCCCTTAACTATCACTGTCACCACCGTCCCAGAAACAACCAAAGGCGAAATTCGCTTACCTAACAATACAGTCGTCACCGCAAACACCAGCTTAACCACCGAACAACTAACCAGCTTAGTTTTTGCCCCAGTTACTAACGCCAATGGCAGTGCAGGAACTTTCAGCTATACTGTCAGCGATGGCAATGGTGGAACCGCGACTCAAACGCTCACCCTAGAAATTACTGCTGTTAACGATGCACCGACTTTAAATAGTGCGATCGCCAACCAAACAGCCACAGAAGACACAGCCTTCAGCTTGACTTTTGATGCCAATACCTTCAGCGATATTGATGCAGGTGATAGCCTTACTTACTCAGCAACTTTAAAAGATGGCAGTAATTTACCTAGTTGGTTGAAATTTAATTCTGCTACTCGCACCTTTAGCGGTACACCAACTAACGCCGATATCAATATTATTGATATTAAAGTGGCGGCAACCGATACTTCGGGCGCAACAGTCAGTGATGATTTTTCTTTGTCTGTAGACAACGTTAACGACGCACCGATTTTAAATAGTGCGATCGCAGATCAATCCACCCCAACAGATACAGCCTTCAGTTTTACTTTTGATGCCAACACCTTCAGTGATATCGATGCAGGTGACAGCCTTACTTACTCAGCAACACTCAAAGATGGCAGTAATTTACCTAGTTGGCTAAAATTTAATTCTGCTACTCGCACCTTTAGCGGTACACCAACTAACGCCGATATCAGTATTATTGATATTAAAGTGGCGGCAACTGATACTTCGGGCGCAACAGTCAGCGATGATTTTTCTTTGTCTGTAGACAACGTTAACGACGCACCGATTTTAAATAGTGCGATCGCTGATGCCACAGCTACAGAATACACCACTTTCACCTTCACAATTCCTGCTAACACCTTCAGTGATGTTGATGTAGATGCAGGCGATATCCTTACCTATTCAGCAACTTTAGATAACGACAACGCTTTACCAAGTTGGCTTACCTTTGATGCAGAAACCCGCACATTTAGCGGTACTCCTGCTAATGCCGATGTCGGCACACTCAACATCAAAGTTAGCGCTATTGATAATTTTGGGGCAAGTGTCAGTGATATCTTCTCTTTGGCAGTCATTAATACTAATCATGCACCAATATTAGAGAATGCGATCGCCAACCAAACAGCCACAGAAGACACAGCCTTCAGTTTTACTTTTGATGCCAACACCTTCAGTGATATCGATGCAGGTGACAGCCTTACTTACTCAGCAACACTCAAAGATGGCAGTAATTTACCTAGTTGGCTGAAATTTAATTCTGCTACTCGCACCTTTAGCGGTACACCAACTAACGCCGATATCAGTATTATTGATATTAAAGTGGCGGCAACTGATACTTCGGGCGCAACAGTCAGCGATGATTTTTCTTTGACTGTAGACAACGTTAATGATGCACCCACCTTAGAAAATGCGATCGCAGATCAATCCACTTCAGCAGATACAGCCTTCAGCTTTACTTTTGATGCCAACACCTTCAGCGATATCGATGCAGGTGATAGTCTTACTTACTCAGCAACACTCAAAGATGGCAGTAATTTACCTAGTTGGCTGAAATTTAATCCTGCTACTCGCACCTTTAGCGGTACAGCAACTAATGCCAATGTTGGAAGTTTCACAATTGAGGTACAAGCGACAGATAATGATGGTGTAAGTGCAACTGACACATTTGTACTAGCTGTCGAACAAAGCAACAGCTCACCTACCTTGAAGCTTTCAAAAATTGCTGATGATATCTTTAACATCTTTAATAGCAGTGGCAAATCAAAACTTCAAGTTACTCTCACCGGACGAAGCTCTAATCTTGTCAATGAACTAGGAGCGTTTACCGTTGATGATGCTCAAGGTAACATCAATGGTATTGCACCAGGTGCAGCAGGTTACGCCCAAGCAGCTTTAGACCGAGCTAAAGTAATTTTCTCTGCTATTGCTAATCTCCCCAATGGCTTTAATACTAACAATCTGACACATCTGCTGGAATTTAATTCCGGTGAAAACTTGAGATTCTATTTAATAAGAAACAGCACGACTGATGCTGTACGCGCTGGAGTTACCCCACTGACAGACATACTATTTTCTGACCCCTTAAAACAAAAGATTACAGACTTGGGTTCTGATCAGTTTTCCCTCGCTTGGAAGGATAAGGATGGTAATAGCACTACTGACTTTAAGGATCTGGTGGTGAAAATTCAGTCCACCAATGATGCATTACCTCTAGGTACAAATCTGCAAGGAAAGCCACAAGGAGAAGTTATTGATTTGCGGGATGTCACAAATCAGGTAAAAGCTGATTTTGTGGTCAACAGAGAAGCAGCTTTCGATAATTTCATCGGTTTCTATCAAGTAGCTGATGAGAATGGTGGTATTGACACCAACTCAGATGGTAAAGCAGATATTTTCGCTGGACAAGCTGGTTATATTGAAGCTGCAATTCGTAACCGTGTTGCAGGTATTGACTTGACAGTTAATAACCAAGGTACTGCAACTTACACAGGAACTTTCCAACCTGGTTCCATCTTTGCACCATTTATTATTGCTAATGGTAGACCTGATGCGTTACTTGATAGCAATCCTAATAACGATCCAGCAGTTTACTTCCCCTTCTTGGGAGCTAACACTGACAAAAAGGATCACATTCGCTTGTTAGGAAATAACTCTTTTGGCTTTGAGGATTTAGCAAATGGCGGTGACAATGATTTCAACGATGCGATCGTGCGGGTTAATTTAAGTATTGCCTAAGTTCTGTTAGCGCTAAAAACCTTAACCTGCGTAGGTGGGCATTGCCCATCCAACAATTCTCTTATTGAGTAGCTAGTAGTTAGCAATTAAGTACCAACCACTAGCTTGACTACTAATGAGATACAGCTATTTTTTCATCAGCTACCTGTGTATGTTCAGCAACAATTTGGCGGAATAGTTCGCCTTCAATTGTCTCTTGGTCGGATAACAAATCTACCAGGCGTTCTAAAGCTACGCGGTTTTGTTCTAATATTGATTTTGCGGTTTGGTAGGAAGTATTGATAATTTCCCGGACTTGGGCATCAATCTTGGCAGCAATTTCTTCAGAATACTCTGATTTATTCATCCAATCCCGGCCTAAGAAGACTTCTCCACTCTGATTTTCTAAAGATAATGGGCCTAAGGTGGACATCCCAAATCGAGTGACCATTTGTCGTGCTAAATTTGTTACCTTCTGCAAGTCGTCTCCTGCACCAGTAGTGACTTCTGGCTTCCCAAAAACAACTTCCTCAGCAGCGCGACCACCTAAAATTGAGGTAATTCTCGCTTTGAGTTGGGAACGGGAAATTAACCCCTGTTCTTCGTTGGGTGTAAACCAAGTTAATCCCAGTGCTTGTCCGCGCGGAATCAGTGTGACTTTCTGCACGCGATCATGGTCTTTGAGTAAGGTTCCGACTAAGGCGTGTCCAACTTCGTGGTAAGCAATTAACCGTTTAGCCTTACTATCTACTAGGGCAGTTCTTTCCATCCCCGCCACTACCCGGTCTACAGCATCATCAATTTCTAAGATGGTAATTGCTTCTTTTCTGCGTCTGGCGGTGAGAATTGCCGCTTCGTTGAGTAAGTTAGCTAAATCTGCACCTGTAAATCCTGGTGTGCGGCGAGCGATCGCATCTAAGGATACACTAGGATCAATTTTCTTATTCCGGGCATGAACTTTCAAAATGTCCAAGCGTCCTTTGAGATCCGGTGCATCAACAATCACCTGGCGGTCAAAGCGTCCGGGTCGCAGTAACGCTGCATCAAGGACATCAGGGCGGTTTGTGGCAGCAATAATAATGATGCCTGTGTTACCTTCAAAACCATCCATCTCCGTGAGCAATTGATTTAGGGTTTGCTCTCTTTCGTCGTTACCGCCACCGATACCCGCACCCCGTTGTCTACCAACAGCGTCAATTTCATCGATAAATATCAGACAGGGAGCATTTTCTTTGGCTTTTTTGAATAAGTCGCGGACACGGGATGCACCCACACCCACAAACATTTCTACGAATTCTGAGCCGGAAATGCTAAAGAAGGGAACGCCTGCTTCCCCCGCGATCGCTTTTGCTAGTAAAGTCTTACCTGTACCCGGAGGGCCAATTAACAGCACGCCTTTGGGAATCTTTGCGCCTACAGCCGTAAATCTTTCTGGTTGTTTCAAGAATGTGACGACTTCTTGCAATTCTTCTTTTGCTTCTTCCACCCCGGCGACATCGTCAAATTTTACGCCGGTTTTCGCCTCCATTTGAAAGCGAGCTCGTGATTTGCCAAAATTCATCGCTTGGCTAGAAGCATTGGTGGAGCGTCTCAGGAACAATAGCATTAAAGCTACTAGTGGTAAAATCCACATCAGGTTAATCAATAACCCGACAGCCGCTCTACTGTTAGCCGAGGAAACTTCAGCAAAATCCACATTTTTTTCTTTGAGTTTATTAATCAACTCTGTGTTTTGCTCTAAAAGTTTCACCTGGATTGGTGTATCTTTTTGACCTACCAAATATACCTTAGCGACATTTTCGGCTTCATCCAGCTCAACTTTTGCAACTTCCCCTCTGTCTGTTTTCTTGATCAACTCCCCATAAGTTAAGGGATTGCGCTCTGCTTTTTGCGCCAAGGCTGGATTCCCAGCTACAATCCCTGGCAATAATATTAAGCTGGCTGCTAATGCACCAGCCCAAGGAACACGCTTTGCCGATGGCTGTCTGTTCAATGCTTTTTTACCTAAAACTGTCATAATAATTACCTTTCTCCTGGTGGCAAAAGCTGAGCGCTGATTTTATGCCTATTCTTCTAGCCAAAATTGAAATAACGGGAAATAAATGTTTTCTCATCTAGTTTAACTTCCAGACAAAACCATTTCCCAGTGTTTCGCCATCATGTTTTCGGAATACACTCCCTTGAATCAGGGGAATGAAAATAAAACCTGACTTTGAGCCTCCCAGATTGGTCGGTGGCTATATGCCTCATTAGACTATATACATAGTATCTATTTTGACAAAAATCTAACTAAACTGGTTTTTTACACTTTGCGTCTCTAGGGACAATGGTCAAGGTTAATGACTCTGGACTTTGGACTATTGACATTTATGGGTGGGGTAATTTCATACTTCATACTTCATACTTCAGCCTTCAGTTGACATATTTTGCAACAAAATTGCTAAAATAAACATAATCGTAATGATTCCGCTTTTTAAGAATTTGCGTAATAGTAGCTATTAGTAAATTTTGTTATTGACTTTGTAGGTGAATTTATGGTGAAAATTGTTGGTATTGGTGGTAGCTTAAGACCCAACTCCTATACCCAGATTGCTTTACAACTAGCAGCACAAAGGGTAGAAGCATTGGGTGGAGAAGTAGAAATTCTTGATTTGCGGCAGTTGCAGCTACCATTTTGTAACGGTGGTAAAGAATATCCAGATTTCCCAGACGTTCAGCGCCTGAAGGATATTGTGACTAATGCAGATGGTATAATTTTAGCCACACCTGAGTATCATGGCGGTGTTAGTGGTGTCCTGAAAAATGCACTAGATTTATTGAGCTTTGATGAATTGTCTGGTAAGGTGACTGGACTGATTAGCGTCTTGGGGGGACAGTCAAATAGTAACGCACTCAATGACCTCCGGTTAATTGTTCGTTGGGTACATGGTTGGGTAATTCCTGAACAAATTGCTATTGGACAAGCCTGGGCTGCTTTCAGTCCTGAAGGTAAACTCACAGATGAAAAACTCTCCCAACGCTTTGACGAATTTGCGCAGAGTTTAGTTGATAATACTCGCAAACTGCGAGGAGTAAGTTAAATTTTTACTCATAGTCAATAGTCAATAGTCCAGAGTCCAGAGTCCAGAGTCAATAGTCCAGAGGGATTAACCTTGATAAATGACCATTGACCATTGACCATTGACAAATGACCATTGACTATTGACTATTAACGCTAATTACCACAAAATCATCGGTAAACCAGCAATTACAGAAGCAATACCAGTCCAAATAGAAAAGCGCCCAATATCTGCTTCGTCTAATGCCATCCCCATTTGCGCGATCGCTGCTAACAATGCTGCCAACATAACGATAAACAAACTGGCATATCCCAAGTTACTCATGATTCATCCTCATCATTTCATCATATTTCTTGGTGTCAGAGCATTTGCGGTGCCAATAATCAATACTCTTATCTAAGAAAATAATGGCGATGATTGTCTTTAACTTCTGCTATACGGATGGCAAATTTTCTTTTTCTTCCTATTTCAAAAAGAAGATTAATGTTAAGTTAAATTAGTGGCGCTTAGCACAAATATTCTGCAAACTAATATTAAGAAGTAGGCTGTTATTTAGGTATCAAAGATGGCACATAATCATCATCATCATCACAGTGATCATCATGAACATGGTACTAGTAACTACAGCCGCGCTTTCATGATTGGTACTATCCTCAATGTGGGATTTGTAATTATTGAAGTAGTTTATGGATATTTAGCGCACTCTCTGGCTTTGCTTGCTGATGCAGGGCATAATATGAGTGATGTTTTAGGATTATTACTGGCTTGGGGAGCCAGCTTTTTAGGTAGCCGACCGCCAAGCCAACGCTATACTTATGGACTGCGGCGTTCTTCAATTTTAGCGGCTTTGATCAATGCGATCGCGCTTTTATTAGTTATGGGCGGAATTACATGGGAAGCAGTCCAACGCTTTAGTAACCCTGCATCTGTAGGCGGAAGTACAGTCATTGCTGTGGCGATGGTAGGAATTGTCATTAACACCATCACTGCTTTAATGTTTATGTCAGGTCGCAAACATGACATAAACATTCGCGGCGCATTTTTACACATGGCTGCTGATGCGGGAGTTTCTTTGGGAGTTGTATTAGCTGGTATTGCGATTATTTTCACCGGCTGGCTGTGGTTTGACCCAGTTGTTAGCTTGATAATTGTTGCAGTTGTAGTAGTTGGAACTTGGCAATTATTAAAAGATGCCGTGAATTTAGCATTAGATGCTGTACCAGAAAATATTGAACCTCTAGCAGTGCAAACTTATTTATCCGAACTTCCTGGTGTTACCCAAATTCACGATTTACACATTTGGGCTATGAGTACAACTGAAACAGCCTTGACTGCACATTTAGTAATTCCTGATGGTCATCCCGGTGATGATTTTCTCATCCAGACTTGCAAAGAACTACACGACCATTTCGGTATCGAACATTCGACTTTACAAATAGAAGTTGGCGATTCTAATCAAACTTGTGCTTTGGCTTCTCACCATAGAGTCTAACCGCTAGGTGTTAGTTGGATATAAAACCTCAGATAAAATCTGATTTTTGTAATTACGAATTACGAATTACGAATTACGAATTATGTTGGCTTAACTCTGCTAGCTATCCAATAAAATAATCTGGGTAAATATCTTTTAAAATAGACTAGTAAAATATCCGTACCACCAATATATACTTCTCGCTTCTTTTGAGAAATAGCTCTTAAGATTTTTTGAGCGCAAATATCAGCACTCATACCTTTTTCTTGTCCTGCATCCATTTTTCCATATAAACTGCCATCATAATTTAAAGCATTATAGGAAATATTGGTTTTAATTCTTCCAGGGCAGAGAATGGTAATAAAAATATTATGCTCAGGCTTTAATTCCAATTGTAATGTTTCAAAAAAACCATGTAAGGCGTGTTTTGATGCTGCATAAGCCGAACGTAATGGAAAGCCCATTGCACCAACAATACTGGAAATAACCGCAATTTGCCCACCACCATTGGCAATCATATATGGCAGAATTCTTTTAGTAAGATTGATAGTACCAAAATAATTGATCTCCATAATTTTTCTGTCAACTAACTCTTGGGTATCAACCACTAAAGAACGTTGACTGATACCTGCATTATTGACCAAAATATCAATTTTGTTGTAATGCTTTATCGCAGCATTTACTGCTGTTTCTAATGATGTAGAGTCTGTAATATCAAGAGTAAGAATCAAACATTCGCTGCTGATATTTTGTTTAACTCTCTGCAATTCATCTTCTCTTCTTGCGGAAATAATTAACTTTGCACCTTGATTTGCAAATTGGTAAGCTAATGCTTCACCTATACCAGAGGATGCTCCAGTAATCCAAACAACTTTATCACGAAAAAGCATTGATCTACACCATTTATTATTATCAATTACTCATCCATCTCTTTCAACGTAGCTAATGCTGAAGGAGATAAACGGCTGAGATAGCGGAATATCCAATATTTGAATATAGTATTTAAAATCACAGGAAATGTGGCAATAAAGAGAAATATTGCACTTCTATTCGCTGGTAGCCCCAAATGTTCTGCTAAACCTTCTAGTAGTACTTCCCATCCATGTGGTGAGTGAAATCCGACAAATATATCTGTAGATAAAATAATTAAAAAAGCTTTAGCACTATCACTCAGACCATAAACAATATTATCTAAAAAAGACTTGACAATTACAATTTCTTTTTTACTCATGGCAACTACAATGCCAAAAGCAACTAGCGAAAGTAAATCAGCAAATATATTACTGATGGCACTATTACTTTCATGACTAAATTCCTCTGCTATCTCAATAGCTTTATCACGAATTTGTTCTTGAATTTCCTCAACAGAAAGTACTGGGGCTTCATGTAATAGACTTTGCAGTTTCAGCCTATTTTCAAAAGTCTTCAATTCGCTCAAAGCCTTCTCTTCCATCTCTGTATTCAGAAAAATTTGAGCGGTTGTTTCTTCTCTAGCTCTTTCTACTATAGGATGAATCAATAATTGCTTAGAAATATTTTGAGTTAAAAGTGGCACGAGAATTAAAATCAAGAAAAATCTCAGTGCAATTCTTGTCCGTCTTTGGGTAAGCTGATAATTTCTGATAAATTCTGCTTCTGCTTGCGGAGACAAATCCGATTGGATTCTATTAATTGTCCTACCTAAAGAACGTGGTAAAAATCCAGTTTTCTGAGTTACGGGAGGAACGTGAGGAATTTTAATATCAGATGGATTAACTTTGTGATTATTTTGATTATTAATTGGTAGCGGTGATAAATTTTCCCTTGGGTTACGGTTAATAATTTGTTCTGGTCTTGGTTGATACTTAGATATTACATCATCAATAAACTGTAGCTGTTCTAAAATCTCACTCTGAGAAATATTTAACATCGAGCGACTTAGCCGAAATTCTGTTAGCCTAATTTGAATTATAATTAAATTCTTATTCAGGTAACTTTGCCAATAAGACATGACATTTTCAGTATAATTTCCTGAAGCAGCGGAAATTCTTTGATTACCAAAATGCTCAATTTCAATGTTTCTAATTACCTGAGCCGCTTTGTAAGCTTCTAAAAGCGATCTTTCGGGTGTATCTACAAACCATTGGGTCAATTTGCTAATTTGGTATTTAAGTTTTTGGAAAAATGAATATTTCATAGCATTTCTGGGAATTTATATATTTAATATATAAGGCTATAAGGCTATAATTTTATTTTTGAACTCCACATAGGTATTACTTACACTAACCCGAAGCTTTCAGAATAGGTAGGTTTTGCAAAAATCAAACCGGATTGCTATCTGGAATACATAGAACTTCAGCTAATACTATTATTTATAGTATACATGGTTTAATATTTACGTTTTCTTAAATTTGTATTTCACTAGTATGGCTATCATGTGTAAATTTTGTGTCAACTTTATGACGGTAACATTGTTAAGCGCTAATGATATAGCAATCATAAATGATTATTTAATAAATTTACTGGTGATTGCTAACTGCCTAGAGCAGTAAAATCACTACTCAAATAGGAATGTTATAGCAATCCTAAATCATTCTCTGCAACCATCTCCCTTTTTGATTTAAGAAGTCAGGTATCTGAAGCCTACTGATTTTGACAAAGCAAATAAAACTCTTATAGCAATCCGTGTAGCAGTTGTCAAACTTTGCATAAAGGTTTGTTGACTATCAACAGTCAACAGTCAACAAACCTTTATGAAATATTTCATAAATCATTTAGGATTACTATATGTGATATTATTTTTATAATTTGAGCAGCGCTACTACAAAAATTTAAATAAATAGCCATGCAAGAAATATATAAATTGTCAAGGATATATAATATTTTTTATTAAAACTTCTATTCTTTACAGAAGATTGCATTACATAACAACAGCAATCATATTAGTTATTATATTTTAAATATTTATTGGCTGAGGGTTGTAGAATGCTATGATTCATTTAACTCATAATCACCAAAAATGAGGAGTAATGGTTAATTTAGATTAATCTATCTTTGCTAAAGCGTCTGTTGTGTGAGAATCTCTGAAACTTAGTAGAGCGTCAATCAAATCAATCAATGTTACGCTTGCTCTTGGCCGATAATCTTCACTTGTAATACCTGAGCGATTTAGCTGAATTTATCACCTAAATCAGCCTTAATTTCTTGCTGCTCAAAGATTTTGCAATTAGTTTCAGCATTAATAATCTAGTTAATTTAGCTGCGTGTTGTAGCTTTGCTCTGTTGTTGAAACTGAAATGTTAGGTACAGAAAAAGTAAGTATTAACACTAAGTTACTGAGAACTAAACAATGATGGATGTAAAAGAACTTCTAGCTAGATATGCAGCAGGAGAAAGAAGCTTTAACGGCATAGAATTGCCAGAAGCAGACCTGCGGGGAGCGAACTTGGGAGGTGTAGATTTTGGTAGAGTTAACCTCCAAGGTGCTAACCTCAGTGGTGCATCCTTAAGTGGGGCTAATTTAAGTCAAGCAAATCTCAGAGGTGCAAAACTATCGAGAGCGAATTTATCGGAAGTAATTTTGAGTGGAGCTGACTTACGCCAAGCGGCGCTAACAACTGCTAATCTCAATGAATCAGACCTCAGTGGTGCATGTTTAAATGATGCAGACTTGTGTGATGCTAATTTGCATATGGCCTCAATGAGTGCAGCAAATTTGCAGGGTGCTAATTTGAGTGGAGCCAAAATGGGTGGAGTGAGGATGTGGAAAGCGGATTTGCAGTGGGCGGATTTAAGTGGGGCTGACTTAAGCGAAGCCAACTTGAGTGAGGCGAACTTGACAGGAGCGAATCTCAATGCCACAGATATGAGTGAAACATTCATGACGGGTACAATTATGCCTGATGGCTTTATCCATCAATAATTCCCGATTGTAAAAACCATGCGATTACTATGACCCAAAATACCGTCAAACAATTTTGGATTTTAGATTTTAGATTTTAGATTGACTCCAGTAATCAAGTCAGGGGAACCTATCAATAAATTTTAGATTTTGGATGCGTGGATTTATTACCCGAATAAATTCGGTGGCATCAATTTTAGAGTTTGGATTTTAGATTTTAGATTTATTCCCAATCCAAAATCCAAAATTTAAAATCTACAATTCGGTGAATCTTCACTTCCATTATTTAAAATTTAAAATCTAAAATTCGGTCAATTTTAGCGATCGCACTATCCACTACCAATAATACAAAGAAATGCAATCCACACCAGCCAAACCTAGAAGTTGATACCCAATCTCTTCGCTGTGACAGTTCTGGGTGCGGAATGTGGGTTATAACCCCTCTCCAAACCTCTAAGAGAAACGGAGAGAGGCGTTGAAAGCCTGATTGCAGCTAACAGTTAAGCTAAAATGTCAGTCTGTATTAGCGCCTTGCGTAATGCAGTTACTGCTTCTTCTGTATCTACCAACCTGTTGAGAGCAAGCGCAATATCGTCTTCAACTTTCAAAAGTTTAGCTGCTTTTTTAACAGCATTTTGCTCTTCAATTGAGTAATCATTATCGGCGCGAGCCATTTGAATTGCATGATACAGCAATGTTCTTGATTTTGACCAAGTATCAACATCAACTGTAATTTTACTCAGTAAGTTTTCTAAATCAGCATTTTTGTAGTCAAATTTTTTGTATTTCTCAACGACTTCTTCTGGAGCGCCAACCAAGCGTTGATGACTGATTAACCAGTTAAATTCGGCTTCTGAAACCACTCCATCAGCCCCTGCAATAGCGAGCAATGCATATCCGTAGTTTAGGTATGCTTCCAATGGAGCTTCGGAAATACCTAAGTTCTTTTTCATATATTCTGAAGCTGGTACTGCTTCGGTGATATTGCTCATAAATTACCTCTTTGTTTTTGTTGATAGTTTAGTGTTGTGCAGAAGCGCTCTTTATTTACTGCCAGATCTTGAGATGCAACTGCATACTTAACATGAGAAAAATTTCCGCAGTCCAAAACTTTTTAGTTTCAGACTATTGAGCATTAATTTGAACTTATGCTGTTTGATTTTTCTAAATGTATGACTTTGTTGAAGTCATTTTTATCTTCTCAATATTAAAGATAAAATGCAACGACAGTTAAGACACTTAAAATATTTATAAGTAGACAGTTAAGACATTTAAGCAAAATAATTGGGATTATTGCAATTTCTGGGTAAGCTCATTTAATTTTGTATAAACTGAGCTTGACAAATTGAACAAGATAAGCATAAACATAAGATACTCTTCACCAAACTTTGCAATCAGATTTAAACAAGGGAGATTCCTGATTTTATGGAATAAAGTAGCAAAATTTGATATATTTCTATGACTCGCTGATTTGGCGATTGGGACAGACAACATTTAAAAATTGACAGGCGATCGCCAAAAAGGTAGTATACATAGTTCAAAAATAATCCTACGCAAGTCTGGATCTTATGCCTAGTGTTGAACTGGATGCAATTCGCGAGCATCGCATTAAAACGGAAATCATTGCCGATGCTGAAGACAAAGAAGACAGGGCGATGGCTTGGTACTACTACCTAGAAGAGGCTGTCAACTTTCCCTTTATCGCCAAGTGGACAAAAAAGGGGCGCAAATCATCATCACCCCAAGAAAAACAAGTTGAAGTTTTGGGAATGGCTCCTGATGATGAGTGTGAAAAAGATATGTTTGTAGAGGTAGCCTATATTAATGGCAAAGAAGATGATGTGTATTCGGCACGGCTATCGGAAATAGAAGCAATTGATGCTGATGAAGAAAGCCAAGAAGCCCTTGCAGATTGGCAATATTGGCTGGCTAGAGGATACAAATTTTAAGCAAATTTTAGGATAAATGCCGGATAATACGGCAGGGATTGCCAGCAGCAACAACATTGTTCGGTATATCTTTGACAACTACACTACCAGCACCAATAGTGGTATTGTCACCAATTGTTACACCTGGACAAATAATTGCACTGCCGCCAATCCAAACATTATTACCAATTTTAACTGGAGCGGCTAATTCTTTGCCAGTCAGCCTAATCTCTGGTTCGGTAGGATGGTAGGCGGTGTATATCTGCACATGAGGAGCGCATAAGACATTATCACCAATATGAACTGTATTGCAGTCTAAAATGACACAACCATAGTTCATATATAATCTATCGCCTGCATAAATGTTACTGCCATAATCACAGTGAAATGGCGGTACAATCGATACTTTTTTTCCTACTCTCCCGAATAATTCTTGTATAATTAGCCGCCTTTCCTCCGGCTGTTCTTCGGTTGTAGCGTTATACATTCGCAAAAGACGACAGGCTCGTTTGTTATCGCTTACTAGTTCTGCATCTTCTGCAAAATATAACTCGCCGGAGAGCATTTTTTGCTTTTCGGTTTTTTCCATCACAGAATTTTTCGATTCAATTCAATAGGATTGATAGCAGAGAATAAATTCAAAATCTTTTTAGATTTTGCTGCTGATTACATGATACATAAGCTAGCTATGACAATCTAGCCCAGTAAATGGTAGATACGTCAGTTAATCTAAATACTTCTCTATTGATAACTGAATAGAGAGCTAAATTGCAAATGGTGGAGTCACTATTGATGATGGAATTTGCCGCAGAGGTTCAAATGTCATCATCACCATTAAGGCTGAGTAGACATTTTAGCGGATTCAAATATATATTTGTTGCTTCTGTGATTAATGGAAAAAACCAATAGCTCACAACTGAAGACTAAAAATTGAATCCAAATACGCCATAACGAGCTTTTCCTTGGCGCTTAGCACGGTACATAGCAATATCAGCATCCCGGATCAGGTTTTGTGGCTCTTCATAACCATGACTACTCAAAGCAATCCCGATGCTAGCAGTCGGAATTATCTGATTTCCATTGAGCTGAAGTGGTTCGCTTAAAGACTCTTGAATGCGTTTAGCTACATTAGTAGCGTCTGTAACGTCTTTGATATCCTCTATGAGTACAGCAAACTCATCACCACCAAATCGAGCTACAGTATCGCCACTGCGTAAACATGACTCTAAACGTCGAGCGATCGCTACTAAAAAATCATCGCCTGTTGTGTGTCCAAAGCGATCGTTAATCTCTTTAAAGCCATCCAAATCTAAAAACAAAACTGCAAAATTATAATCATTTCGCCGTCTGCTACGTTCTATTGTTTGTCTGAGACGATCGATAAACAAAACTCGATTGGGTAGGGCTGTTAAATGATCGTGACAAGCATTGCGTAGCAGTTGCGCTTCTGTTTGTTTGCGTTTAGTAATATCTTGAAACACTAAAACCGCACCACTGATATTACCATCCACATCGCGGATAGGTGCCACAGAATCGCCAATTGGGATGATTTTGCCGTCTTTAGCCAGCAGGTTACAGTTATCCGGTAAACTCAAAACTTCACCTGCTTCTATTGCTTGTGCGGCTAAATTATCAATTACTTCATCCATATCTTTGTCAATTAAGTTTACAACTTCTCCTAAATCCTTGCCATAGGCTTCATCTTGCTTCCAACCTGTGAGGCTTTCTGCTACTGGATTCATCATTTGGATAGTCCCATTAGCATAGGTTACTACTACGGCACAGCCCATGCTGTTAATAATTGCTGTGAGTCTCTGGTTTTCTTCTTCGTATTTTTTGTTCATTTGGTGCTTGTAAAGAGCCATTTCGACGGCAAAATGTAAGTCTTTTTCGGCACATGGTTTGAGAATATAGCTAAAAGGCTCACTTAGTCGCTGTTTATTTGGTTTCATATCTGCTGAATACTCCGTTAAATATAGAACGGGTATGTGGAAATGGTTTTGGATAATATCCACAACTTCAATACCATTAATTTCCCCTGCTAAGCAGATATCAATTAATACTAAATGTGGATTTACCTCCGCTACTTTTCTGATGGCTTCTTCACCAGAAGCAGTAATTTCTAGAACAGAATATCCTAACTTCTGCAAACTATTTCTTATATCAAAAGCTAGGATCTTTTCGTCCTCAACAACTAGGATTTTGTGGGCGAACATGTTAGACTAATCTGTTGGCTAAGGTGCAGATTTTGTTTTCAGTCTCGACTCACTCTGAAAATCAATAATCCTATAATAATCAATCTATAATAGAGCTGTGTAGTGCCTAGAGTAAAATAATAACTAAGTTTTCAATTTACATAAATTTTCTTTTGCGGATACAGTCAATATCCAGTTAATAACGCAAGATAATATTTTTAAATGTAAATTCCCATACAATTATCAAAAACACAAGACTTAATTTGGCAATTTGGCAATCTTTAATCATAAAAAGCACAAATGTATGCGGGATTTACGTAAGAGAGTCCAGAATTGAAATGTTGATATAGTAACCAAAAAACCGCCATTTTAGAAATAACATCAAATTTTTCTTGGCTGTTTCAAGTCTGGTGATTTTTTTTGCTACACCTTTTACCAGGCTTCCTGTGTCATAAGTCAGTTGTAGAGGTAAAGCCCATTGCTCAATCCCTAATTGTCAACTGTTTTTAAACTGATTGAATACTTTTTTGTGGACTGTATAAATCTATATTTACTACTGTAAGGGCGGGTTTACAGATATCAAAGCTGATCAACGATGATCTCAATAAACCCGCCCCTACAGACAAAAACCTCATCTCTTTCTGGGTGAGGTTTTTTGATGATTAGTTTAACAATGTTAATGTAGCTAATTTGGCAACTTCACAGAGTTTTTTCTAAATTTAGTATATTTTTATACTAAATTTAGATGCCATTATGTAAAGATAAAAAGATGAATGTTTGATACTAAAAGCAATAAAAAAATTATATTCAAATGTATCAAATATTTTGGGAAAAAATCCGGATTAGGAAATGTTAAGCGGGAAAAAGAATAGTTAAAAAATAACTCTTTTTTATTCCAAAGTACAAAGTCAATAGTCCAGAGTAATTAACCTTGACCAATGACCAATGAGCAATGACCATTGACTATTGACTATTAATGTGATTTAGGTATTGGGCTTAGTTCTTGTCAATTCAATACTAATTTTGCCGCCAAAGTCGGGAATGGGTGCGGCTGGTTTAGTGAGAATAACTTGGACTTGTGTAACGCGATCGCTCTGTTGGAGAATAGAATCGGCAATTGTGCCGGCTAGCTTTTCCACTAAAGCAAACTTGGATGTCTTGATCAGGTTTTGCACCAAGCTAATCACACGGCGATAATCTATAGTATCTGCGATCGCATCTGAAGCAGCCGCAGTACTCAGATCCAGCCATAACTTGACATCTACCTCAAACCATTGTCCTAAAACCTGTTCTTCAGCTAAAAACCCTGTGTAGCCATAGCCACGAATTGCCGTTAAATGAATGCAGTCCATAATAGTCAGAGTGCGAATGAAAGCATTCTGGATTTTAGCTGGATTTGTCCCGTTGCAGTATAGGCTTGAGTAGTTGACGATGTACTTATCGCTCTGTTTGCTGGAATGTCGATCGCTTATAGCAATGTTAATCAACTTTGGGCTGATATCTTAACTCAGACCCTCAAGCGCCTAGGGTTGGCTTGTGCTGTTATTTGTCCAGGTTCACGTTCTACACCGCTAGCAGTGGCCTTTGCTGCACAAAGACCTGATATTGAAGTCATATCGATTCTTGATGAACGTTCCGCCGCTTTTTTTGCTTTGGGACAAGCCAAGGCCAGTGGAAAACCTGTAGTACTGGTTTGTACTTCGGGAACAGCAGGGGCTAACTTTTATCCGGCGGTGATTGAAGCTAGGGAAAGTCGCGTACCTCTTTTGGTATTAACTGCTGATAGACCACCAGAATTGCGGGATTGTCACTCTGGGCAAACTATCGATCAAGTTAAATTGTATAGTGGATATCCCAACTGGCAGACAGAATTAGCTTTACCCTCACCAGATATGGGAATGCTGGGCTATCTGCGACAAACAATAATTCATGCTTGGGAACGGACACAAACCCCCACACCAGGGCCAGTACATCTCAATATTCCCTTACGTGACCCCTTAGCACCGATTCCGGATGGAATTGACTTGAGTGATTTACAATCTCAGTTGAAATTTGAAGAATTTTTTGCTGGACTAACAAATACTTTCCCATTCCCCATTGCCCCGTACCCATTCCCCATTCCCGATGAATGGCAACAATGCGATCGCGGAATTATTATCGCTGGTGTTGCCCAACCACAGCAACCCCAAGATTATTGTCGAGCGATCGCCCAACTTTCCCAAACTCTAAAATGGCCTGTTCTGGCTGAGGGACTCTCCCCCCTGAGAAATTATGCCCACCTCAACCCTTATTTAATTTCTACCTACGACCTGATTCTGCGAAATCCCCAATTAGCCAAACAGCTAGCACCAAAAATGGTAATTCAAGTCGGAGAAATGCCTACCAGTAAAGAACTGCGAACTTGGGTAAATAATACACAACCACGACGCTGGGTAATCGATAAGAGCGACCAAAATCTTGATCCATTGCATGGGAGAACAACTCACCTGCGAATTTCGATTGCAGAATTGGGGGACATATCAAGTCAAAAGTCAAAAGTCAAAAGTCAAAAGTGGGATGAGGGGGACAAGGTAGAAAATACTCCCGCATCACTCCCAGAATATTTGCAATTGTGGTGTCATGCAGAAGCTAAAGTCAGGGTGGCTGTTGATCAAACTTTGGGGACAATGGCAGAGTTATTTGAAGGTAAAGCTGCTTGGTTACTTTCCCAGATTTTACCACCAGGAACGCCCTTATTTATTGCCAACAGTATGCCTGTGCGGGATGTGGAATTTTTTTGGCAACCAAATAATTTAGAAGTGCGATCGCATTTTAACCGGGGTGCTAATGGTATTGATGGCACATTATCCACCGCTTTGGGAATCGCCCATCGCCAGCAAAGTAGTGTGATGTTAACCGGAGATTTGGCTTTGTTGCATGACACCAATGGTTTTTTAATCCGCAACAAGTTTGTCGGACATTTGACAATTTTGTTAATTAATAACAATGGTGGGGGGATTTTTGAGATGTTACCCATTGCCAAATTTGACCCACCCTTTGAAGAGTTTTTTGGCACTCCCCAGGATATTGATTTTGCCCAGTTATGCGCTACTTATAATGTAGAGCATGAATTGATGTCTACTTGGGAGCAGTTGCAACAAAAATTAAACCCACTCCCAACTCAAGGAATTCGGGTTTTGGAAGTGAGAACAAATCGCCAAAACGATGCTAGATGGCGAAGGGAAAATTTACAGCAGTTGGCGACGAATATTAACCTCCGTAAAGTAATGTAATTAAAATTTGATATCTGCTCCTGAATTATTTGATAATTGCAAAAACTTCATCTTTGGCCAGGACAGATTTTTCAAACCCTAAGGATGATGAAAGGCAATGAGAATTTTAAATACATTAGCCATCTCGGCGATTTTAAGTTTGTGGTCATTTTCTGCATTAGCAACCCCAATCTATGCAATAAAATCGAATGGGGATATGCTTTTTTATAAGCATACTGGTACTGATGACGGCTCAAAAACTTGGCCGATTTCGGGAGTAAAAATAGGTAACGGTTGGGACTTTAAACAGATCTTTGCAGGTGATAATGGTGCAGTCTACGCCATCAAATCGAATGGAGATATGCTTTTCTATAAGCATACAGGTACTGATGACGGCTCAAGAACTTGGCCGATTTCGGGAGTAAAAATAGGTAACGGTTGGGACTTTAAACAGATCTTTGCAGGTGATAATGGTGCAGTCTACGCCATCAAATCGAATGGGGATATGCTTTTTTATAAGCATACGGGGATTGATGATGGCTCACCTACTTGGTCGGTTCAAGGAGTACAAATAGGTACAGGTTGGAATTTTAAACAAGTATTTGCAGGTGATAATGGTGCTATCTACGCCATCAAATCGAATGGAGATATGCTTTTTTATAAGCATACGGGGATTGATGATGGCTCACCTACTTGGTCTATTCAAGGAGTACAAATAGGTAACGGTTGGGACTTTAAACAAGTATTCGCTGGTGACGATTAACAGTAAGCACTACCCAGCGTATCCAGGTGTAACTCTTGCTGTGACTTAGTTGGTGCAATCGGAGACTGTTCAACAGCAGATGCGATACTTTCTGGTGCGTCCGCTACGCGAACGGTAAGCTTCGCTAACGCATTAAACTTGAGAGAAATATTGTCCACTGGTGGATTATCAGTACAACAGCCATCTTTCCACTGTCCACCCAGTTTAAGCTGACATACTTTTTTAACTTGCTGTCCCATAAAAAGTAGCAATTTTTTTAACTGCTGTAATGTACCTGATTATCATAGTATTAAATGGTAAATTCCGGCAAGCAGCGGAAAAGAACATACATAATTCTGGCTGGTGGGCGGTTGGAGATCAGGGTTAGGAGGGAGAAAAAGCATTAACTTCTCCTGTGGTCACCACCAAGAACTCTGTGGTCACCACCAAGAACTCTGTGGTCACCACCAAGAACTCTGTGGTCACCACCAAGAACTCTGTGGTCACCACCAAGAACTCTGTGGTCACCACCAGCAACTCTGTAGTCACCACCAGCAACTCTGTGGTGAAAATGCGATCGCGTTTTATATAGCGGTTTTCGGAGCGGTGAAGTACAGTTTTAAATCGCAAAGCTTGTAGGGGTGGGGTTTCCCCGCCCTTGGTTGTATAGCATCCAAGTGAGAACCGCTATATCATGTTTATTTACTTATTACAGCTATTTTCAGGTAAATAGACCACATGTGCGTAGGGGCACAGCACTGCTCATTGGTGTCAACTTAAGCTAAAAGCTATATAGGGCGCGCGTTGTACAAATCCCCACGCCCTCATCCCCTAACCCCTTCTCCCTAAGGGAGAAGGGGAATTTAATCTCTGGCTCCCCTCTCCCTGAGGGAGAGGGGTTGGGGGTGAGGGCAAAACCTTGTCACACAGAGGGTTTCACGTTAAGTTGACACGTATGAGCACTGCTGTGCCCTGAGAGTGTGGTTAAACTACGTGAAGACTGCTGTAAAACCCAAGAAGCCAACACCATGCCCTGAGTAGTAAGATGTAATCTGGGCAATACCTTGCACACTTCGACTTCGCTCAGTCTGCCTTCTACCTAGCTAACAGTTAACAATGCTGAAGGAATCCGTTGACTGGGCAGTAACAGATGGTCAATAATTTGGTTGCGTAACTCTTTCGTTGAGTAACTATCACTTTGAATACATTTAAGTAGCACAATATTAGCGTAGAAATAATCTTTCAAAGTCTTAACTTCATCTTGGGTAAATTTAACGTCATTCCAGCCAATATCTAAATATAATCTCATTGCCGAGCGCAATCTATTTGCCCAATCTAGGACATCTGATTCTGGTGCTTGCTCATCAGGTAAGCTTTCTTTTAAGAAAACTAGAAACTCTGCTAAATCCTCATTAATATAATTTTGATGATCGGCAGCATCATTGCTCTGATTATATCCATCCTCGCTGCTATGATGAATTTGCACAAAAGAATAATTTGGTTGCAGTTGTTGCGATGCTTGAGGAAGATTTTTATCTTCTGAGTTAGTGATACAAATTAAGCCACTATTTTTATCAACCAAACTTACTTCAGTTCGTAGTTCAGGCATTGTCATAAGTTGGTCGCTAGCAGGAAGTTCTTGTTTCAGCAGGGGACTTAAGTTTTGAGATTCAAATCCCTTTTCCTGAGTTTTATGAGCAATCAATTGTGCATGAAAGTTAACTAAATCAAAAGCAAAATCAGATAGTATTGAACGCAGATGAATGCTGTTTCTTTCTTTATTTATTGCTCTTAAAGTAACAGCCAGTTCTTGTGCTAAGCTATAATCAACTTTTGTCTGTAAATTGCTATATAATTCAAATACCTGATCGACAAACAAATAAAATGCTCGCCAGGAACTAGATTTTACACCATGTAAAGTAGTTACATTATCTAACCACATCAACATATCTTGTAGAGGTTTATTTCCTGCCACAAGCATATTAATTTGCCAAAACATCATTTTGAAAAAATCATCAGTATTTGCCAATCTTCCAGCAATCATCAGAAATACTTCTCGCCACTGACGCTTGGTTAAATGCTGTTGGATAACTTCGTTTAAAGCTTCTGTATTTCGTGTTTCCACTACATGATGTGCAACGAAATATTCTTGAAATGTCAGATGAGAAAATGAGTAAAAATCTTGGGATTGCTTAACGAGTAATCCGTGATTAGCTTCAATTGCTCTTAAAATTTCTTGACTCTCATCAGTCAGGGTTTCTGGAGAAATTTCGCGAATATTTTCGAGATAATCCGCAATTACTCTTTCTAACTCTCTTTGCAGCCAAAAATACTTTTGTGGTTCTTGATTGAAAGCTGTATAAGCTATCTGACTCAACAAATTGATTTTGCGTTGATATGGTAAGTTAAATTTATTAACTGCATTCCGATCTATCCGTCTACTAGCATCCCATTTGCGTAAAAGAATATTTACAGCATCCTCAGTTAGTAAGTAGCGATTTCTCGGAAAATCATAGTTATCTTGAAATACCAAACACAACATAGTCAGTAGCAACGGATTTGTGGTTAGCTCTTTAATAGAACTGTTTTTTTCTAATTCTGCTAAAAATTTAGCTGCTAAATCTGGTTCTTGGCACAATTCAAACCATTGTTTGACAAAAAGCAAAACTTGAGCTTCCTTAAAATCCGCGATTTCTACTTCCGTAAAATGTTCAAATGTATAATCTGAAGCACCAGAACGACAAGTTAATACAAAGATATTTTTGGGATATTGTTCTACTAAAGTATTAATGTTACGATAAATGCGATTGCTTTCTAGTTCTGCAACTTCATCTAATCCATCTAACAAAATTAAGCAGCGACCTAAACCTAGTAACTGCTGGACAATTTCTGTTGGCTGAGAAACAAATTGAATGAATTCTCTGGCGATAAAATCAATCAGGTTGGGTTTGTCTTCTGCGTCTGCAAATGCTTTTAATGAAATTAAAACGGGAGTAGGTTGATTTGCTAAATTTGCAGCAGACATTGCTAAATGTTTCAAAAATGTAGTCTTACCTGCTCCTGGACTACCCCAAACAAGCAGCTGGCGATATTTTTTCACTGCATCAAAAGCTGCCATATTTTGACCATTTACCCGATAATTCAGACGACTAAATCTGAAATCGCTAGATAAGTTCAAACGCAATTCTTCAATTGTTTTTTGGTGCTTGGCTTGAACACTTTCGAGAACATTTACATTGGCATAAATACTATCTAGTTGCACAGGCTGAGTCATTGTCAGCACTTTCATTGTGCTACACTTTGCCCTGATATATTCTTGATAATCTGCAACCCAATCTGTCTCGCTATCGAGATCTGGTTGTTCGCCTTGCTCTAAAGCAGCTTGTTGTCTTAACGCTTGTTGATAACTTTCGCATCCTAATAATACACCGCACAAGAAGTTCAGATTTTTTTCTTGCATCTTGATTGGTTCATTACTATTAAAAAAATTCCGAATAGTTTTATCTGATATTACATCTTTAAAGCTGTTGGTTTTATCTTGATAAACATTATTCAGTTCAGTAATCAGTAGCTTTGGCGAACCACCAAATTTTTCTATATAAGCTTGCTTTAATTCTTCCCAGATTTTTTGAGCGATGATGATTGCTGTCATTTCTATCCCCTCTACTATGCTTGGTAATTTTTGAGTATTCTAGAAACTAGAGCTAATTGCTTGGGTAAATGTTAAAACTATCATCGCTAAAAGTTTGATCATTGATTATTAAACTTCTTTTTGTCTATTTTGTCGGTTTCTCTAGATATTGTCTGCTGTCTTTTAGCGTACAAATATTTATATTACTATTTAGCTCTCATCTCTAGACTGACTTTTATTTTTACTTTACAAAGAGGTACAAAGCGTTGTGAATATGCTTAGCGCCCGTTATTAGCATCCACAAAGTTTTATTGTGATTAATACATAAAATTAATCAAGAATAATGTATATCTAATTACTTTCAAAATGATTTCCGGCAAAAATTCTAGTTTTATTAACGCTTTTGTTTCTGGCTGCTGGACAGACATCGCTACTTGCTCAAATTCCTCTAGTTGAAGGCGGGTGGTTTCAGCTTTTTACGTCTAAAGATACTGGACAGGAAATAAAAAACACTTGAAGATGGCAAGAGGAAGGCATATAGCCGCAATTTACCGCAAATTTCTAAATTAATGCCGCTTGTTATCAAATGAATACTATGAACACTAGCAAAATCAGCCCTCAGGTAGAAACCGATCATATTAATAAGCGCTTCAATGAATTTAATTGTTCAATGTGCGAGCAATTGAAATTTAGGGTGAATGAAATCAACTTTGCTCTGAAACTTTTAAGTCGAGGACGGCTGGATAACAAGATGAAACGTATCGCCTTGGCACATATCGAGGAGAATGCTCACATGCAAAGTTTACTTTTAGATCAATTGCTAAACGGGTATCGTTCTTCAGAAGCTTCTAGTCAGTCGCTTTTAGGTTTATTGGTGGAAATTAGATTTGTTACTAATACCCTGAGTTCGTGGAGCAAATCCTTACATGGTAATCAGCTTGATCAAAGTACCCTAATTGCAGCGATTGAAGTGATGGGAAACCATGCGAGAAATCAAAGTGAACTGATTGACAGGCTGCGAAACTGGATTTTGGCTCACAACTAGATCTATTTTACAGTAGGCGATCGCCAATCCCACCCTAAGCATCTATCAAATTAACAATCAGGGTCATGCTGAAAATATGGACGAAATGTCTAGTATGCACAACAGTAGTACAACGATTAACGGCTTTTGCGATTCTGGATAATTTCCGAATCGCCAATGAAAAAGCCCGAACCCAAGTTAATAATTACAGATTCGAGCCAACTAACTAATTTTTTCTCTACTCATATTTTATCACTAACGCATCTACTTTGACTGTTTGGCTGTTGGCATAACTTGGGCGTAGGGATTCACTCACCTACTCAATCAAAAGGATGAACTCTGTGAATCGCCCACAACGCAACGCTTGGATTTTTCTATATACTGTTTTATTGACTAGTTTTTTGGCTATGCTGCTAGGATTTGATGGGAAAGTCTCTTTACGAGTGACACCTTTTAACTTTAGCGTAGTCATTGATGGTTATCCTCGCTGTGTGCTTGACTTACCATCGCCCGAAGTAGATAGTCAATCTCAGGCTCAACTGCCACAAGAATAACATCTTGATGAATGTAGCGATCGCTCACCAAAATTATACAGCTAGTGATATCTGCTGCTAGCTCCGAAATGGCGCGGCGATCGCTACATTTCGCTACATTAGAGATATATAAATAGAAATCATTATTGCCGATAGCGATCGCATCTCACACACCATTATGAATGCAAATGCCATTATTTCTCACAATCCCCTACTTAAAGGTGCTGGCTTACCACCCTTTACAGAAATTCAACCAGAGCAAGTAGTACCAGCCTTCCAGCAGCTGCTAGCAGAACTGGATGCCGAGCTTACCAAGTTAGAAACTAGTGTACAGCCTACCTGGAGTGGTTTAGTAGAACCCTTAGACAAACTTACAGAACGCTTGTCTTGGAGTTGGGGGATAGTCAACCATTTAATGGGTGTAAAAAATAGTCCCGAACTGCGTGAAGCTCATGAAGCAGTACAACCAGAAGTAGTACAGTTCTTCACCAAACTCGGACAAAGCCAACCTCTCTACAATGCTTTTAAAGCTCTCCGTAGCAGTGAGGTATGGAACAGCTTAGAATCAGCACAGCAAAGGATTGTCGAAGCGGCAATTCGGGATGCGGAACTTTCTGGTGTGGGTTTACAAGGAGAAGCAAAAGAACGTTTCAACGCCATTCAACTGGAATTGGCAGAACTTTCCACCAAATTCTCCAACCATGTCTTAGATGCTACCAAAGCTTTTAGCTTAACCCTCACCAGCACAGCAGAAATCGACGGCTTACCCCAAAGCTTACTCAGTCTAGCAGCCCAAGCCGCCCGTGCAGCTGGTGAAGAAAATGCCACACCAGAGAATGGCCCTTGGCGGATTACGTTAGATTTCCCCAGTTACGGGCCTTTTATGCAGCACAGTACCAGACGCGATTTGCGCGAAAAGCTGTACAAAGCATTTATTAGTCGTGCTGCTGACGGTGATTTAGATAATAATCCCCTCATTGAGCGGATTTTAGAATTGCGACAAGAATTTGCAGGTTTACTCGGCTTTAAAAATTTTGCGGAATTAAGCCTAGCGAGTAAAATGGCTCCCAATGTCGAAGCAGTCGAAGCCCTACTCGAAGAACTGCGTCGCGTCAGTTATGATGCAGCAGTGAAAGATTTAGCCGCACTCAAAGACTTTGCTTTATCTAAAGGAGCAAAAGAAGCTCTTGATTTAAAACACTGGGATATTGGTTTTTGGGCGGAACGCCAGCGAGAAGAAAAATTTGCCTTCACAGCCGAAGAATTACGTCCTTACTTTCCCCTCCCCCAAGTACTAGACGGCTTATTTGGATTAGTGAAACGGCTATTTGGCGTTAGCGTCACTCCCGCCGATGGTCAAGCCCCAGTATGGCATGAAGATGTCCGTTATTTCCAAATTGCCGATGAAACCGGTGCGCCCATCGCCTACTTCTACTTAGACCCTTACAGTCGCCCAGCAGAAAAACGCGGTGGTGCTTGGATGGATGTCTGCATCAATCGTGGTAGAATAATCGAAAATGGTGTAACTAGCGTCCGCTTACCTGTAGCATATTTAATTTGTAATCAAACTCCCCCCATCGATGGTCAGCCCAGCTTAATGACCTTCAATGAAGTAGAAACCTTATTCCACGAATTTGGACATGGTTTGCAGCACATGCTCACCAAAGTGGATTATACCGGAGCAGCAGGTATAAATAACGTCGAATGGGATGCCGTCGAACTACCCAGCCAATTCATGGAAAACTGGTGTTATGAGCAACCTACCTTGTTTGGCATGGCTAAACATTACCAAACAGGTGAACCGCTACCAGAACATTATTATCAAAAGCTGATAGCAGCACGCAATTATATGAGCGGTAGTGGGATGTTGCGGCAACTCCACTTTAGCAGTGTAGATTTAGAACTACACTCACGCTATCGCCCTGGTGGTAATGAAACCCCAGCCGATGTCCGCCAACGCATTGCCAAAACTACCACCGTTTTACCACCACTCCCAGAAGATTCGTTTTTGTGTGCTTTTGGGCACATTTTTGGTGGGGGTTATGCCGCAGGTTACTACAGTTACAAATGGGCTGAAGTCCTGAGTGCAGATGCATTTGCCGCTTTTGAAGAAGCTGGACTAGAAGACGAAGAAGCAATCAAAGTTACAGGTAGACGCTACCGGGATACAGTCCTAGCCCTTGGTGGTAGTAAACACCCGATGGAAGTGTTTAAAACCTTCCGGGGACGTGAACCTAGTACCACTCCCTTGCTGAGACACAATGGCTTAGCAGCTACAGCTTCAGCTAACTAGCACTTCTTCTGTGATACAAGGGTGCGTTATGGACATGAGTTCTAACGCACCCTTGCAGATTTAATAAATAATGACGATGGGAGCAATAAATAAGCGATGTCTACGACAAGCCGCTCCGGGTCTAAGCATCGCCGCTCTCTATAGACTATAGGACAATAGAGAAAACAACAATCTCCCCTAAATCATTCAGAAATATTGAGGTAAAACCCATGCAATCAGCTTTACGGATCACAACCAAAGTTTTACCAGGAAACAAAATAGAAATTCAAGTTCCAGAGGCTGAGATTGGCGATCGCGTTGATGTATTTGTGATTTTGCCAGAAAAAGTAGCACCCAAAAAGCGTTCAGCAGTAGATATTCTCAACGAATTACCAGGGAGACAGCTTTTCAAAACTACCGAAGAAGTAGACAAGTATCTCAAAGAGGAACGGGAATCATGGGAACGCTAAATATTCCCGCTTCTAACTTGGTATATGTAGATACGTCAACTGTTATTTATAGCGTTGAGAAGTTTCCTGAGTATGTTCCACTGCTTGCACCTCTATGGTTAAAACTACAAGCAGCAGAAATTGGAATTGTTAGCAGTGAATTAGTTTTGATGGAAACTTTGGTTCTACACTCTGCGAAATTCTAACTCAATTTTAATTAACGCTTATGAGCAGCTTTTAATTTCATCGGCAATGCAACTAATACCGATTAGTCAATCAATACTGCGACAAGCTGCTAATCTTTGGGCTACAACTAACCTCAAAACACCAGACGCTATTCATGCTGCAACGGCTTTATCTGTTAGCTGCAATCAATTTATTACTAACGATCAAGGTTTTCGTAATGTTCCCGCTTTACTTGTCGTTATTCTCAGCGAAATACTAGCATCTTGAAACTAGAAATAGTGGTACTAATTAAACAAAAGAAGGCGACAAAAGGTTTTCTTTACAACTCAATTAGAAACGCTATAGATGTAAGCTGTCTTTGTCATAGAGTTAGGATCTACCCAAGACGTTAGTTCTTTTTGCAGTCCTTGGAATAAATCATAAGACCGTTGAGCCATTTTTCCACTGTAGTCTTCATTTTTATCACCATATTTAAAGCTGAACTCGACTACTGCTGGTTTGTGTTGTTCGCCACTGTCGTTATACCAAATAATCAAAGCACACTCAGAATATAGCTCAGGGTCTTTTCTAATCTGGAATCTCGCTCCTTTGACTAGTAATTCACGTACAGGAACTCCTACTACTTTAATTTTTTCCTTTTCTAAGTAATGAATCAGCTTACTTGGTAAGCCTGGATATAATCGTGCAGCATCTTGCATTCTACTCAAATTCTCATTAGGAGAAATTTCTTGCGTAGTCGAGAAGCTGTATAACACTGTAAAGGGAGATTTAATGTCTTCCTCAAATTTCGTTTTTCCTTTATCTGGCGAGCCAGTTCTCATGTTGCGCGCTTGAGAAATGTAACGATCCTGATGACGAAATTTCAGAGTTACTTCCTTGTTATCATTGTCATTGTCAACTTTGTATCTCTCACGCAATATGTAATCGTTTTCATGTAAGAGACGTTGATCAGTGTCATAGAATTTAATGATTCGCGTGTCTGCAATCTTTGACAAACTACCATCTGTCTTGATAACAAGATTATTATTATTGATAACCTGCGTAAATGCTTGCCAAAAATCGCTGGCAGCTTTCAATAGTTGTTGCTCATCACCAGCAAACGAGTCTTTTTTGAGCAGAATTTTATATTCTCTAGATATAACTTTTTCTCGGTTCATTATTTCTCCAGTAATTAAAGCATATTGTCGGCTTGATTTGAGTTTTCAAAAAGCTGATAAATATTCTTTGCAAACTAGTGTAGTAAAGTTTACTTATATACTTATAGATTATTAGATTAAATTAAGAATTGACTAAGAGCAGAAGGAAATGATAAATCAGGACGACTAGCTGTCACCCATCAAGGGTGACGGCTAATGTTAAATAGTGAGTAAATCGCGTTAATCCCTTGTCAATAACTTCCGCCGCAGCGCATCCAATGCACCGCAGGCGCTGACATAGCGAATATAAGAACGAGTCCGCGTTGAGCCAAACCGATACTCAACACTGGTGACTTCATCTTTAGGCCCAGCTAAACCGACATAAACCAAACCCACAGGCTTTGTATCTGTCCCGCCAGTTGGGCCTGCAATTCCAGTTACACTTAATCCCCAAGTCGTAGAAAGGCGGTTTTTGACTCCAAGTGCCATTTGTTCGGCAACAGTAGCACTTACAGCGCCAAATTTAGCCAAATCCTCTGGGTTAACTCCCAGCAAACCTACTTTCACAGAGTTGTCATAAGAAATTACCCCACCCCAAAAGTATTCCGAACTACCAGAAATATCAGTCAGCATTTGCCCCAATCCGCCACCAGTACAAGATTCAGCTACTGATATCGTTTCTCCCGATGCCTGTAATAACTTCCCAACGACTACGGCTAAGGTATCATTATCAACACCGTAATAATCTAAGCCAGCAATTTCTTTGATTTCTTGTTCAATCGGCGCAATTAAATCTGCTGCTGCTGCTTCCGACAAAGCTTTAGCAGAAACTCTCAGTCTAACTTCTCCATTACCTGCGTAAGGTGCCACCGTGGGATTAGTCAAGTCAAAATAAGAGGCGACTTTTTCAGCCAAAGCAGATTCACCAATTCCCCAAAACCTCAAACTGCGGCTGTAAATGATTTCTTGACCCCAGCCTTGGCTTTTGAGATAGGGTACTGCTGTTTCTTCCCACATCCGATACATTTCCGATGGCACACCGGGAAAGGTTAAAATTGTGACTTCTGGACGGGGTTGCCAAATAATCCCCGGCGCTGTACCTGTGGGGTTAGGTAAAATATCTGCACCTTCGGGAATCAAAGCTTGTTTGCGGTTATTAGCGCTCATCACCCGGCCGCGTTGGGCAAATTTCTCAGTCATATCTTCGATAATTTCGGCACGTTCTACCAAAGGCGCACCAAAAAAATCAGCAATGGTTTCGCAGGTGAGGTCATCTGGGGTGGGGCCAAGACCACCTGTAAAAATCAAAATTTGCGCCCTTGAGCTAGCAATTTCGATAACTTGCTTTAGTCGCTCGATATTATCTCCGACTACGGTTTGATAGTGGTGGGGAATACCTAGTTGGGCTAATTGTTTCGCTAAATATTGGGCATTGCTGTTAAGAATATCTCCTAACAGCATTTCTGTACCAACACAAATAATTTCTGCACTCATCAGATTTAGATTTAGATTTAGATTTTAAATTTATAACTTTAACGTCAGTTCGACATATTCTCAAGAACCTCACTTCCATTACTCTCCCCGCAACGGGGAGAGACTTAAGGAATATCAAAAAATAAATTATCCCAAATTGTAGGGGCGGGAAAACCCATTGGTGTCAACTTAAGTTAAAAGGCTTATCCCACAGGCATTTTACCCCACCCCTCAATCCCCTCCCCGTAAACGGGGAGGGGAGGTTTTGCGTCAGCAAAGCCGGGGTGGGGTGACGCGGATCATGATGTTAAGTGAGAGAATTCGCTCATCACGTCTTGGTAAGGGTTTCACGTTAAGTTGACACGTATGGGAAAACCCCACCCCTACGAGGTTGTGGGCTTGTTAAATCAATATTGGGATTTTTATTGAAAATATTCGATTTTACCGAGAAAGTTTCCAAACTCGCCAGATAGCAAAGCTAATAACTGAAGTAGCCGCACAGGCGTAGGTAATACCGCTGGGGATACCAGCAATAGCCAATGCTAAACTGCCAACCCATACGGTTAAAGAATAAATAAACAAAACTGTCCAGCGATGGGATAAACCAGCCTTGAGTAACCGATGATGCAGATGGCTTTTATCTGCCGTAAACGGAGATTTGCCACTTCGCAGTCTGGTTAAAATCACGGCTGACATATCGACAATTGGCACTGCGAGAATTAAGTAAGGCAATAATACAGCTGTGAAAGCCGGGATTTTTACCAAACCAATTACACCCACAGAGGCGAGGGTAAATCCCATAAAATAAGCCCCGCCATCTCCCATAAAGATTTGCGCGGGGTTGAAATTGTAGCGGAGAAATCCTAGTGCTGCACCAGCAAGGGCGGCGGCTATGAGGGCGGCGGCTGATTGATTCATAAATAGCGCGACAACTAGCATCACCAAAGCTGCAATTCCTGATACCCCAGCGGCTAATCCATCTAAACCATCAATCCAGTTAATGGCATTGACCATTCCTACTAGCCAAATGACTGTAATCGGTAAACTCAGCCAGTCTAGATTAACAATGCCTACTGTGGGAACCGTAACAAAATCTATACTTACGCCTGCTTTCCATGCGCCAGCTGCGATAATTATTTGCATCAGTAGACGCGACAAGGGTGACAAGTTAAGCAAGTCATCGGCTAAACCAATGAGAAAAAAGCCAAGACCACCCAAGGTGACACCCCAAATTTGCCATTCTTTTTCTGGTGGGAGACTGCCAAATCCACCTAACCACCAGACAATTAGTAAAGAGGTGACTGTACCTGCGAAAATCGAAACTCCTCCCAGGCGTACCATCGGGCGTTGATGAACTTTGCGCCCACCAGGTTGATCTACACGTCCACTTTTTATACCAATGTTCCTAACATCTGGTGTAGTCCAAAGAACGACTACAGCAGCCACTAGGAAGGAAATCAGATGATAAATCTGAGGAGGCATCTGTATTTTCTAAAGGTAATTTGATGAGGGGCTAGGGGCAAGGGGCAGGGGGGATGAGGGAGACAAGGAGGACAAGGAGGACAAGGGGGACAAATGCCCAATGCCCAATGCCCCATGCCCCATGCCCCTAGCCCTATGCTAAGGCTGGTACGGGAATTTCTAGATGAGAGTATAGGGGGAAGCGATCGCATAATGCTGCTACTCTTCGCCGACAATCAGCCGCAACTTCTTCGGAATTTGGTGAGAGCAGGCGATCGGCAATAATATTACCAATCTCGGTAAATTCTGCCTCTGTTAATCCTCTGGTTGTCATGGCTGGTGAACCTAATCTCAAACCACTGGTAACAAAGGGTGACTGGGGATCAAAGGGAACTGTATTTTTGTTAGCGGTGATATTGACACCACTCACCAACTGATCCGCTTGTTTTCCAGTCATGCCAATAGACCGTAAATCTACTAACATCAAATGATTATCTGTACCATTGGATACTAGTTTTATTCCCCGTTTTTGTAATTGCTCTGCCAAAGCACGAGCATTATCAATAACTTGAGCAGAATATGTTTTAAAATCTGGCTTTAAAGCTTCACCAAAAGCTACAGCTTTCGCCGCAATTACATGTTCTAAAGGCCCGCCCTGAGTTCCAGGAAAAACTGATTTATCGAGCTTTTTACCAAGTTCTGCGTCCCCAGTTAAAATTAAACCACCGCGAGGGCCACGGAGAGTTTTATGGGTAGTAGTAGTCACTACATGACAGTAAGGAATGGGGTTAGGATGAAGACCAGTAGCTACTAATCCAGCAATATGGGCAATATCTGCTAGCAAGTAAGCACCAACTTCATCGGCGATACTGCGGAACTTTTCAAAATCAATGATCCGGGGATAAGCCGAATAACCGCAAATTAGGAGCTTAGGACGCTCTTTGAGCGCTAGTTCACGAATTTGCTCATAGTCTAGCTGTTCTGTTTGTTGGCTAACGCCATAATGACTCACTTGGAACCACTTACCCGACACATTCACCGGGGAACCGTGGGTTAAATGTCCCCCATGAGACAAATCCATCCCCATAATTTTGTCCCCTGGTTCTAGGAGTGTCAAGAACACGGCAAAATTAGCCTGGGCACCAGAATGGGGTTGGACATTAGCATGAGCAGCACCAAATAGCTGTTTGGCACGGTCGATGGCTATTTGCTCAACTTTATCGACAAATTCACAACCGCCATAGTAGCGTTTACCGGGGAGTCCTTCGGCATATTTATTTGTCAATACAGAACCTTGAGCCGCTAATACAGCAGCGGAGGTAAAGTTTTCACTCGCAATCAACTCTAAATGGTCACGTTGACGCTTAAGTTCTTGATTAAGTAGATCAGCGATCGCTGGATCGCTAGCGTTCAAAAAATCCGAATTAGTCTTACTCACTTCAGCTATCCTTAGGGAAATTTGCACAAAGGTTGGGTTTGGCTGGGTGTAACATCGCAGCAATAGTCCACAGTCAAGATTACAGAGTTCACTGTCTATAGTTCAATGGCTATTGACGATTGATGTTAATTTCTGCTGACTTATTTATTATTAGTCGTCAGTGCAAAACTTGACAAAAGACCAGAATCAAAGCTGTTTGAATTGGGAATTTTGTGTAGTGGCACTAGACCTAGACTCAAGAAACTTATGTATTACTTTTTACTAAAAAATCTCCTTTCTACTATACACAACATACAATAAATTTAGAGTCTACTAAGCAACTTTGTTTGATTGGCGAAAGCCGTAAGCGATCGCTCGCATTTTTGCTCAAAAGACATCAAAGATTACCAATCCTTTCCTCAGTGAAATGTGGATCACAGTTACAGTGAGGATTTACAGGAGGTATAAGATGCTAGTCATTTTAATGGAAGATCAAATCCTTGCCCCTGGGAAGGTTTGTCAGTCTTGTTTACTAGCCGATCGCAGCGGACAACCACGTTGGAGTCACGGTCAACTGCGTTGCGGTCAACAAGTAAGCACGATCAACACACAGCAACCAGAGCAATATGAGTGTATGATGGGTTTCCGCATTGCCAATATAGAATAATTAGATTTGCTAGCAAGACCAGTGAACTGCGTTATCCTAGGCTCAAGTAACTGTTGAAATTTAGCCACAGGAGAACGCACAATGGCTTGGCGCGGGTCTACAACGGTGTCCGACCGGATTCTTGCTTGCTTACCTTATTTACTGCCCTTAATTGATGGGCTAATGTTCGGTTATGTGTCTTTATTAAGACAATTTCCCGCACTACAAGTCCTGCTTTTACCGCTTGCCCCTATTGTTGCCATTTACAATAGCTTAGGACAGATAGGGCAACTGATAGTTTTCTTTGCCTTATTCATGTTGGTGGTGAGAAATGAAAAAATTATTCATTTCATTCGTTTTAACACTATGCAGGCCATCCTTTTAGATATTGTTGTGTTTCTGGGCAGCATAATTTTGCGGGTTGTCGCACTCCCTCGTGTAGATTTTGCAGTTGAAACAGTAGCCAGCACAATCTTTCTCGGTCTAGTTGCAGCAATAGGATATTCTGTAGCTCAGTCGCTAATGGGACGTTACGCAGAAATTCCCGCAATTTCTGATGCTGTTTACATGCAAGTGCGTTAGCAATTAACGAGCTACCACAGTGTTTTCTAGGCGACCAATGCCTTCAATTTCTACACGGACGCGATCGCCTAGGTGCAAAGAGCCTACACCCTCCGGTGTACCTGTAAGCACCACATCCCCTGGCAGCAAGGTCATCACCTGACTGATATAGGATACTAAAAAATCCGGCGGAAATACCATCTGATCGATACAGCTCGATTGCACAGGATTGACATCTTCATTCAAAAAAGTCTGTAATCTCGCTCCGGGATTTAATTCTCTGACGATCCACGGGCCCAAAGGACAGAACGTGTCAAAACCTTTGGCTCGTGACCACTGACCATCCTTTTTTTGTAAATCCCGCGCTGTGACATCATTAGCGATAGTATAACCCCAAATTTTAGTTTGGGCTTCTTCTGGGGTACAGTCACTGGTGCGATCGCCAATGATCAGCGCTAATTCCCCTTCATAGTCTACCCGTTGCGACAAGTGCGGATATTTAATTTCCGTCTCCGAGGCAATAATAGATGTCGGTGGTTTGAGAAATATTAGTGGTTCACTTGGTACGGGAGTCCCCATTTCTGCTGCATGGTCTGCATAATTCTTACCCACCGCGACAATTTTTGAGGGAGCACAAGGAGCCAGAATCTGATAATTCTCTGGTTCCAAGATTAAATCTGTAGGTTGTCCTTGTAACCAGGGCGGAGCATCTAGCACCTGGACGTTGAGGGATAATTGTAATAACCCATAGTAAATCTGTCCCTCCGGATTTTGAACTCGCACATAGCGCTGCGCCATAACCTTGATTAATATCCTTTTGGATGCAATTAAAAGCTGTTAGCTTTTTGAGAACACAATAGAGCCAACATTCAAAGGTAGAGCCTTTAGCCTGAAACTGATAGCTATTGACAAAAAAGAATGAAGATGTAACGGATGTAGGAACAAAAAATTGCAGCCCCAAAGCCTAGTCAGGAGACTGCTTCACCACAGGGGTGTCCCCTTGTGGCTGAAAAAGATGAGGCAGTAAGGTAATTTCATCCTTCATCCTTCATCCTTCATCCTTCATCCTTCATACTTCAGTGTTGATTTGGCTCAAGATTCAAATGAAAAACTGGTAAGATTATAGTTCCTTGTTGCTTCAGATGTTGATTAGTACTGAGAGTAATCTCAGTTAATACGTATAAATTAACATCAGCAGCCAATTTGTCCATGAGGAGACTAAAACCATGTCGATAGTTTACGAAACAATGTACATCCTGCGTCCCGATCTGGGAGACGAACAGGTAGAGCAAGCAATTAATAAATATCAAAACTTGCTCAAAGAACACGGTGCTGAAGATCTGCAAATTCAAAATCGTGGGAAACGTCGTCTAGCTTATGAAATTAAAAAGCACCGCGATGGCATTTACATTCAATTTAACTATACTGGCCCGGGAACTGCGATCGCTCCTGTAGAAAGAGCTATGCGTTTGAGTGAAGAAGTCATTCGCTACCTGACAATCAAACAGGAAGTCCATGCAGAAAAAGCTGCTAAAGTGGCTGCTGCCGCTTAAGCAAGTCTAACTGAATAAGTGCTGAGGAATAAAACCTCAGCACTTAGCCCCGAGGAAGATAAAACTCCAAGTAAATGACTTGACTAGGAAAAGCAAATAAGGTTAGTAGAGCTATACCTAGGTTCACAATTATCAAATATAAATTCTCTATAAAAAATTTACCTTTTTTCTGCCTAAATTAAATAGTAATGCTAAATTAACAACTACTTGCCAACAGCAGTATGACCGAAATTATACTTAAAAGTGGACAAGATTCTGAATGGGAGCTGTAAGCCACTGTGAGCCAATCTGATACAAACGACATCCAAGCTCTCTCTACCGAAGTATCGCAGTTGCGCCAAGAGTTGCAACTTCGCGATCAATTAGTGCAACAACTATCTCAAGAGCTTTTCCGGCTAGTTAAGGGCAATACTACTTTTATGCCCCCAAAAGCGGAGCCGGAACAAGATTTACAGCAGTTACAGGCTTTGCAAGAACAATTGCAAGCTGTTGAACAACAGGTGACTTTCTACCAAGAGCAAATTACAGCCCGTGATGGGGAAATTTACCAATTACGTCAATCAGTCCAAGAATTAACCGATCGCAGTCGGATGTTAGAGCAAGTCGTACAAGAGTTACCGCAAATTTATCGGCGCAAGTTTGAGGAGCGGATGGCCCCTGTGCGCGAAAAAGTGGCAATGCTACAACGAGAAAATCGCCAACTGCAAGCAGAACTGCAAAGCGTCAGTTACCGTTTGGCAGTAAAAAGCCGTAATGCCAATCATGGTGGCATCGATCTGCCGACTTTTCCACGTCCAGCATCTGAGCAAACTAATATTTCTGCTGTACCTAATACTTAATAATAATTTACGTTCAAGGGAAATTCCGTCTTCGACCTCTGTAATTTCCTGGATATTCATAAAACCATGAGTTCGGAACACCAAACCCTGGTTTTATCTGTTTCGGTATGCTCCTACCTCCCTACCCCTATGCGCTCATACCACCCGCAGGACAACTGCTATTAAGCTGATGTAAATTTCGCATAACCTTAATAAGCACAAGTCTGTTAATGTTAATGATGGTGAGGATATGTTAATAGGGAAATTATTAAAAATGACTAAAATAGTTAGAACTCACCATCTACTATTTGGTATAATTAAGGGTTCACCCCGCTATTAATAGCTGGCGCTCGTTGGTGACAGTCATAACATCTTCATAGGTATGAAAGATTTCAAAGACTGAATCCAACTGAGTCAATTCCAAAATTAACCGTACAGGCGCTTTGACGTTACACAGAACTAAGCGACAACCACTTTGGTGTGCTGCTTTCAATCCTTTGACTAGGGAAACCAAGCCAGAACTGTCCATAAAATCCACTTCTATTAGGTCTATCACCCAAAGTTGATCGGACTGTGGTACTACCTGAGACATTTCGTTACTTAAGGCAATTCCGCCTTCCAAGTCTATACTGCCTTGGGGTTTGAACAAAACCACTGGAGCTTTTTGTTTGGGAGTCATGAATTTCACGGAGTTAATTGCAACACTATAGTACAAAAGACAAAATTGGCACTAATACCGAGTTTTCGTTGGATATGCAACTTCTGTATTTACCTCAATAAATAAGGCATTATCAAGTGCAGACCAGACAAAATTTTTCAGTATTCATGCCGTATAATTTGTCTTAACTTTCACAATATTAGGCATAAGCTACTAAGAATTACAGTAGCCTGTGTATCTTTTACAAGATTTTTACATTAATTAGGATTATGATAAATTTTTTATAAAAAGATTATACTTACTCTCAGTAACTATACGGCTATGGTATTAGCTTAGAAAGTAGCTACAGTCAATACCCTAGAGTTAATATTTAGTCTAGAATAGAAGCTAAGAACTCCCAAAAATGGCTTGATTGACACCCCAGCCAAAAAGGAGCAAAGATTATAGTACAAGTAAAAATTTGTAAAGGCGGCGGTGCGGAATGTCTCTTGAGTTGATTTCCCTAGAAAACATCCAGGAATTCGCCCACCATTATGGTTATTGGGCAATTTTTTTGGGAATTTTGCTAGAAAATTTGGGCATTCCCCTTCCTGGTGAAACCGTAACCCTTGTTGGTGGGTTTCTTGCAGGCAGTAATGAACTTAATTACTGGCTGGTGCTAGGGGACGCCGTTGCGGGTGCTGCAATTGGTGGTACCTGTGGTTATTGGATTGGTAGACTCGGTGGTTGGAGTTTCTTGCTACAACTTGGTAAGTTATTCCGAATCTCTGAAGAAAAACTACTAAATATTAAAGCGCAATTTAGTGAAAATGCTGTTAAAGCTGTATTTTTTGGCCGCTTTTTTGCGTTATTGCGAATATTTGCTGCGCCACTAGCTGGTATAGCTGATATGTCCTTCGGTAAATTCTTTGTGTATAACTTAGCAGGGGCAAGTGCTTGGGCAAGCGTGATGGTAACATTAGCTTTCTTCGCAGGAAGAGTTGTTTCTTTAGAACAATTGGTTTCCTGGGTGAGCCATTTTGCGATCGCCGCCTTACTGATTTTGGTGGCTTTAATCGTCGTACCCATCTGGTTAGAGTCTCGCCAAGTCAAGCGGGCGGCGGGAGAATAGGCGCTTTGAGGTAGATGAGGTAAATAAGGGGAGCCACTGCGTTGCTTTGGTTTCCAAAGTTGTAGCAAGTGGGGTGGATGAGGTAGAATTCTAGATTTTTAGCTTGCTTCCTCATCTCCCTAATCTCCCCCTACTTCCTCATCTTCTAGCTTCTAGTGTTCTGTGCCCAAATGCGTGTTGGTAAACCCCAAACATAAATAAAGCCTTCAGCCGCTTTGTGATCGAATTGATCCTCAGCGCCGTAGGTTGCTAAATCTGGGGTGTAAAGGGAATTATCACTCCAACGTCCCACAAGGGTAGCATTACCTTTGAACAGCTTTAGTCGTACAGTTCCAGAGACTCGCTCTTGTGTCTTTTGAATAAACCCATCTAAGGCTGCTTTCAAAGGACTGTACCATAGACCGTTGTAAACCAATTGGGTATAAGTCTCTTCAATAGAGCGCTTGTAGTGACTTACATCTGCCGTCAAAGTTAAGCTTTCTAAATCCCGGTGTGCCTGAATTAACACTATCATCGCGGGTGATTCATAGATTTCCCGCGATTTGATCCCTACCAAGCGGTTTTCGATCATATCAATCCGCCCGATCCCATGATTTCCGGCTAGCTGATTGAGTTGTTCAATCAAATCTACTGGGGTTTTGGCTACACCGTTGATGGTTGTAGGAATGCCTTGTTGAAAACCAATTTCGATGTACTCTGGTTCATTAGGAGTATCAGCGATCGCCTTAGTCATCTGATAAATTTCTTCTGGTGGTTCATTAGCTGGATCTTCCAGTAAACCAGCTTCGATACTACGGCCAAGCAAATTCTTATCAATGCTGTAAGGAGAGGATTTTTTCACTGGTGCGGGGATACCATAGCGTTCACCATAGGCGATGGTTTCCTCACGACTCATTCCCCATTCTCTGGCTGGTGCGAGGATTTTCAGATTGGGATTCAGCGCCGCACAGGAGACATCAAAGCGCACCTGATCGTTACCCTTACCAGTACAACCGTGAGCGATCGCATCAGCACCATACTTTTCGGCTGTTTCTACTAATATCTTGGCAATTAGTGGTCGAGCCAGTGCAGTTCCCAGGGGATAACGATTTTCATAGAGCGCGTTAGCTTGAATCGCTGCAAAGGCGTAATCTTTAACAAAGCTGTCTTTCACATCCGCCACCAGAGATTCACTCGCACCCGATTTTAGAGCTTTTTCTCGGACTGGTTCTAATTCGTCTCCTTGACCTAAATCTGCTGCTAGCGTAATCACTTCTTCCACACCCCACTCCTCCTTGAGGTAGGGGATACAAACGGAGGTATCTACTCCCCCAGAATATGCCAGCACAACCTTTTTAGCGCGACCCATTAGTTTCTCCACTTAGGAAAACAAACAATGAGTCATTATTATATCTAAAGTAATACACATATATTTTATTCCCCAATCAAACAAGTGAGAACTTAACTATAAATCCCTATCTAACCAGATATTTAACCTACATACTGCACCGCAACTAGTACATTAGAAATCATCCGAGATTTTTGACATATAGCAATCCGATTTTATTTATTAAGGGACTTACAAAAAATAAATTACCCATTATTCCATAGTGCGAGCATCTTGCTCGCTTTTTAACATTAGTGAGCGAGACGCTAGCACTACAAATTTATTGGGTATTTAAAAAATTGGATGTCCCTAAAATAGTCGTAGAGTTAGGTGGTTATAGAAAACATATTTTTTCTCAATGATTTGTAATGTTATAGAATCAGCACATTTTTTGATGATAAAAACAAGATATAGCAGTTCTATTAATTCCTAAAAATCAGTGTTATTCAGATCCCCGACCTCTTAAAGAAGTCGGGGATCTTGCAGGTATTAATCTTGGCTTTTGACTAGAGGTGAAACTTGGTTCCAACTGCCAGAGAAAACAAACGTTTCTAGAGATTTGCGCTGGCGTGGGGCTAACTCTCGTTGTCGCCAGTTTTCTGGCAGAGTTTGTGGATCTCCTAGGTAACCCAAAGCGATCGCCGCAACTGGTTCATAACCCTCAGAGATGTTGTAAACTTCTTTTGCTTTGGCTACATCAAATCCCGCCATTTGGTGGATAAATAGCCCTAATGCAGTGGCTTGTATGGCGAGGTTGTTAACAGCTGCTCCGACATCATGAAAAGCGTGTCTGTTTTGGGCACCATTGCGATCAAAATAAAGCTTTGCCACAGACAGCATCAGGACTGGAGCATTCTTTGCCCACTGTTGATTCGCTTCTACTAGGCAACCTAATAAACGCTCAAATTCAGCCGGATTGTCTTTGGTTGCAATGATAAAGTTCCAGGGTTGCTCATTAAAAGAAGAAGCAGCCCATGCTGCTGCTTCTAAAACAGTACATAATTTTTCGGCTTCAACTGGTTGCTCAGAGAAAGCTACAGGACTCCAACGCCGCAGCAGCAACTCATCAACTGGATATTGGTTATTGGTGGTTTTGGTGATCATTTGGCAGATATTTGTTTGCAGCAGTAATAATGATAACCTTTACCCTATATATAGTCAGCTTGCGACAATGCCCAACGCCCAATGCCCAATGCCCAACAAAATCTTAGGCGTTCACAACCTCGCCGCCATTCGGATGCAGAATTTGCCCCGACATATAGGAGGAATCATCTGATGCTAAAAATACATAGCTAGGTGCAACTTCTTCCGGCTGTCCGGCTCGCTGCATTGGCACTTGAGTACCAAAGCTCTTAACTTTTTCTTCAGGGAAGGTAGAGGGAATAAGTGGCGTCCAAATCGGGCCAGGCGCTACACCATTCACACGAATTCCTTTTTCTATTAGCGATTGTGATAGAGAACGGGTAAATGCAACGATCGCTCCTTTTGTCGCTGAGTAATCTAGCAGTTGGGGGCTACCTTTGTAAGCGGTAACTGATGTAGTATTGATAATGGCGCTACCTTCTTTGAGATAAGGTAAGGCGGCTTTGGTAAGAAAGAACATACTAAAAATATTGGTGCGGAAGGTACGCTCTAATTGATCGGCTGTGATCTTCTCAATACTTTCTTGTGGATGCTGCTCAGCGGCGTTATTCACCAAAATATCCAGGTGTCCCAATTCTTTCACAACCTGTTCTACAGCTTGCTGATCAAATTGCTCGTCGCCAATATCGCCCTGAATTGTTAAACAGCGTCTACCTTCTGCTTCTACCAACCGTTTTGTTTCTTCCGCATCCTGTTGCTCATCTTTATACATAATTGCCACATCTGCCCCTTCTCTGGCGTAAAAAATGGCAACAGACCGACCAATACCACTATCACCACCAGTAATTAACGCTACTTTGCCTTGCAATTTACCACTACCTCGGTATTTTGAGTCATCAAACTGAGGTTTTGGTGTCATTTCGGCTTCATTACCAGGAGGATTTTGCTGTTGCGGAGGTTGTAATTCTTTTGCTTGAGCCATAAACTTGTTTCCTACCTGTAATCTATTTGCTAATGTTGGCGTTGATTTTCAGGCGATCGCTCTTAAGAGGATCTTGGAAAAACCTCAATATTTTCCCAATACCCTTTTTGGCGATTCCATCTTCACAACACTGTGACTTAACTTTAGAAAAGCAGGTTAATTACTTTCTCTTTCATTGGTAAGGAAACTATATGTAGATCAGGTAGATTTCAGCACTGCAATAAATGTGGTAAACATTACTAATTTTTGCTCGTGCTGCTTCAGCAGTAGCTGATTTTCGCTATTTTCGCTATTGTTGATTACTGGCTTAACGTAAAATCTAACTTATAATAGTTGACAATATTTAGTAAATATGCAATAAAAAGATTACCAAGTTTTCAAAATATCGGCAAGAATTTCGGGCGAAGCATTGACAATACTTGATTACAGCTTTTAAGACGGATAGTTAATGATAAAATCTGATGTTAAAATTAATTAATTTTACTCAAAAGATAAACTAAATTTAAACTTGTCAGAGAAAAAATATATATCAGGTTTTTGAAATTAAACGGATTAATATGCGTTTACCTATAATTATTAGTGCAGGACTTTTAATATTTTCAGGTTTAAACCTACCAGTAATGTCTCAACCTCCCATAGAGATAGCACAAGCGCCGATACGTACTAACTTGAATCAGCGGAGATTAGAATTTAATCGCCGTTTGTGGGAGAAGCAAAATATTGTTAACTATCGCTATACATTTAGTAATGGTTGCTTTTGCATCCCTGACGCTAGGGGCCCAGTAGTGATTGAAGTCCGTAACGGTAAAACAAAATCCATCACTTCTGTAGAGACAGGTCAACCAGTTAATAATCCGGAATATTTTCAAAATTACAATACAGTTCCTAAGCTGTTTAATGTGATTCAAGATGCGATCGCGCGTCAAGCTTTCAGCCTAGATGTAAACTATTCTGCAAGATACGGTTACCCGACTCAAATTAATATCGATTACAACGCTCAGATAGCTGATGAAGAACTATATCTGACAATTGAGAATTTTCAAGTACTTCGCTAAGTCATAGGGAACTCCAAAAAATAAATTATTCCGTTAACGTCGTTGACTGTTGACGGTTCACAGTAGGGGCGGGTTCTGTGAGATATTCACGCTACTAACAGATATTTCGCTTAAACCCGCCCCTACAACAATAGCAATGGAATATTTTTTTACTTGGAAGTCCCATAAAGGTTAGAGTTGTTGACGGTTGACTGTTCACAGTGAACCGTCAACTGTCAACAATCAACAATCACAAATTAAGCAACTGGGTAACCAGCAGCAGCCAACGCTTCTTTGATAGTGGTTTCTGAGGCTTGAGTATCAACGCTTACAAGCTTAGTTTTCGGATCTGCCTGAATATTAGCATTGGCATCGATAGACTTAAGTGTATTGGTAATAGTGTTTGCACAAGCCGAACAAGCCATGTTAGGAACAGTGAGTTTCAGTGTCATAAGTTTAAGATGATTGAAGGGAAAATAGATCAAGACCAGGCTTGATACCATTGCTGCATTTGCTGAATTTCAGCAGTTTGCGATTTGATGATAGCTTGAGCAAGATTAATAATTTGTGAGTGAGAAGCTCTATTTAAAGCCATTCTCGACATCATCACAGCCATTTGGTGATGGGGAATCATTTGTCGGATAAATTCTTTGTCGAAGTCAGCAGCATTTTTCAAAGACTCCAGATTCATCCCTGAGTGCATCGAATCCTGACCCATACCGTGATGCATCCCCATACCAGTCGTGGAGGTGCTAGGAACTTCAGTCCCATACCACTGCTGATACCAGGCTTTCATCTGCTCAATTTCTTTAGTCTGGTCTATTTTAATTGCTGCTGCCAATTTTTGAATTTCTGGATGTTTAGCTTTTTGCAAAGCTAAATCCGCCATTTCAACTGCACCTTGATGGTGGGGAATCATCATTTCGATGAAATGCTGATCCATCGCCTGTTTCCCAACCATCTGCTGTGACATGGTATTACTCATACAGCCAGGAGGAGATGTCAATGGAGTTTTTTGTTCAGCATTGACCCTGTATATTATTGATCCACCTGTAATAGCACTACCTGCAACTAAACCTAAAAGCCCATAAACTAAGGATTTGCTAATCATATTTTTGCTCCTTTCTTTTCCAAAGGGGCGATCGCTCTCTGCTCAGGCGTATCTGTCAAGAATCCTTGACTGCGATTCACCTTACATTTATCCTAAATTCTCCCTTCGACTGGAGAGTCCAGTTGTTTTACAAGTTTTTTGCCAAAGTTTACATTTGTTCACAGCTTTGGTTGAGCTAAAATTATGAAATACAAAGTACTACAAAATACTTGTCAAACTCATAAATTTTGTGGTATCAAAAGAATTAACCTGTTGTTTTCCCCAACACTCTGGGAAAACGGCTCAACACAATTGAGACGTGGCTGCTGAACCCAAGTCTCCTAACCTCTTCATTCAATCTTGAGAGTCTCATTCCAGACTCGACAAAATTTTCATGCAGCCAAAAAATCTTCAACGTCTCTTGCGTGCTTTAGCTCGGCAGGGTTTGGATGTGAGTTACAACAACCATACCTATTCTGTTCGTTTAAGTAATATTTATGATGGTACTGTAGCCGAAGTTCTCCTCCCTGAAAACTTCCCCGTAGAAGCTAAAGCTTTAAAGCAGTTAGCAAACCTCGCCAGCATTCGTCACCCAGCCGGTGGATGTGTCTGCCGAGCCTGTGCTACACCTGATTTTCACCCTGGTGATGCAGGTATTGCCATTGGTTCTGTAGTGGAAACTGTTGATCAAGTTATCCCTGCGGCTGTCGGTTCTGATATTAACTGTGGAATGCGTTTGCATGTAGCCGATTTGACAATCGAGCAATTCCTCGCCAAGCGTGACATGTTTGTCGAAAGGATGAAAGGCGATTACTTTTTCGGAACCCGTGATGTAACAATGACTGCCAATGCCATGCGGGCATTGTTTCAGTATGGGGTTCCTGGTTGGTTAGATGTGATGCTGGATCAGCCTAGGGGGAGTGTAGTTAAGTCTGATATCCAACAACTAGCACAGGAAAGCGATGGCTCCGCCAACGCCAAGGGCGAACGCATCTTTTTAGGTGGTTCAATGGATGGTAACTGGAAACTTGCACCTGAAGAATTAGTACCTGATGATGGACTAGTACGCGATGGCGGACTAGGAACTATTGGTTCTGGGAATCACTTTGTAGAAGTGCAACGGGTGGATAAAGTGGAAAATCGCGCCTTGGCTCACGCTTGGGGAGTGCGTGAGGGACAGTTAGCTTTCATGGTTCACTCTGGTTCCCGCAATGTGGGTAAGTACATTGCGGGAATGTGGCGAGATAGAGCCAAAGCAGCTTGGCCAAAAGGTTTGAAATACCCAGAATCACAGATTTTTCCCCTTTCTGTGCATTCCCATCCTGAATTAGTCGCCAGTTACTTAGAAGCTGAAGCCACAGCGGCTAACTATGGTTTTGTTAATCGCTTGTTGTTAGCCGAACTGCTACGTCTGCGTTTGCGGGAAGTTTACGGCGATGTGGAAGCACCTCTAGTTTACGACTTACCGCACAACATCACCTTACCCGAAGGTCGAGGATGGGTAACGCGCAAAGGTGCTTGTCCAGCCTATGCAGAACAACCTGTAATTATCCCAGGTTCAATGGGTGCTTATTCTTACTTGATGGTGGGTAAGGGTAATCGGAGATTTTGCAATTCTGCATCACATGGGGCGGGAAGAGTAAAATCTCGTTTTGATCTAAATCGCCAAGGTGCATCTCAAAGTGAAGCCGAACTCGGATTAACTGGAGTTGACTGCATCACCCTACGGGAAGAACGCCGAATTGAGGAAGCACCAGCCGCTTATAAACCAATTCAATCTGTAATTGATGTGCAGGTAGAAGCCCAAATGGTGGGTGTAGTAGCGCGGTTGAGTCCTGTGTTGACGTTTAAGGCTTAAAAAAGCGATCGCTTCTTTTTTGATGTAGCACTTTTCAACTTGAAAACAAAAAGCCCCCGGTTATTACCAGGGGCGTTCATCTTTATTCCCACTAATGAGGATCGCATCTATCTGGTTATGATTCAAACCCATATATGTATTTTTTGCATAATTTAAATGCACTAATTACAATTAGTTGGCAAATTGGTTGAGTGGAATACAGATTTTGCCAGGATAAGTCCTACATATTTTTCTCTGATTGTTGATTCCAGTAACATAGAGTAACAGATGCAGCCGATAGCAACTTGATGTGGTAGAGTTTATCCTCAAGTCAAAGTATGGTTCTCTACTTGTTTACATGAGCGCGATTCGATATGTAACTTTTTTACTGCTAGTGATACTTTTTTTCTCGGTAGCGTATCCGGCTAATGCTGCTGTATGCCAAAACTATCATGGACATCGTGTTTGCATTCTCAGTATCGAACGCAGCGCTAAAAATTATTGGGAATACAAAGCCGCTGTGAGTGTAGATGATGTCAAAGAGCCGACGAAAGTTTATAACTGTCGCTCTCAAGTTAAAATTCTCAAAGATGGGACTTTTGTACCATTTGCCGACAAAGACCCAGGTGAACTGATATGCCGTTTCTTCAAGCGGTAATGTTCATCGCTTCTGGGCGGTAAACACACCCCAGATGACGAAGACTATCAAACTTAAATATGCCCAGACAGTTAGCCACTCTTGCCAGTCACTAAATAAGCTAAGTTGTGGGTTATCAAAGAGAAATACATTCATGATGAGCGATCGCACTGGCCTGTAACTAGCAATTCATCATAAAACTTCATGGGATGCGTTTCGCTAAGGGAATTCCAAAAAATAAATTATTCCGTTAAAGTCGTTGACTGTTGACTGTTGACTGCTGTAATTAACTTGGCATCATTTGTTACTTCCGCAAAAATTGTCGGTACACCTGTTTTTTGAATATCTTTTACCAATGCACTCACTCTGGCGGCTGTGGGCGCGGCTTCGGTGCTAATCCCCCCTAATGCTTCTTCAAACTTTAACAGAAAAATAGCAATCCATTTGCTTTATAAATCACGTAAGATTGCCATATATCTCCAAAAAATCAGTAAAACTCTGGAATGCGGCGAGACTCGATATTTTACAAACTATTCCAACAATCCCCGAATTTACTGTTTGAACTCTTGACAAATCCGCCAGCAAATGCCGATGATTACAAATTTGATTCTGTAGCTGTCAAAGAACCGAAGTTTGAAATAGACGGGGTATTTCTACCACCAGAAAATCAAAGTCCGGGAGTGGTGTATTTTTGTGAAGTACAATTTCAAAAGGACGAAAGGCTGTATGAAAGAGTATTTGCGGAATCATCATTATATTTCTACCGCAACCGTGACAGGTTTAGTGATTGGCAAATAGTCATCATTTATCCGTCACGTAGTATTGAACAAAGTGACATTTATCCCCATCGCAACCAACTCAATGGCGACCAAGTAAATCGGATATATTTGGATGAATTGGGGGATATTCGCGCTTTACCGTTGTGGGTGGCGTTGATGGTGTTAACTACCCTAGATGATGAACTTGCACCTCAAGAGGCGAGATATTTAGTTGAGCGTTCCTCTATTGAACAGCCAGAACCTGCAAGTCGCGCCATAATTGAGTTATTGGTCACGATAATGGTGTACAAATTTGAACAATTGAGTCGTAAAGAGGTTGAATCAATGCTAGGAATTACGCTCCAAGAAACGAGAGTTTACCGGGAAATTAAGGAAGAAGGACGAGAAGAAGCAGAAAAAAGAGAAAAATCGCTCATTTTCCGTCAATTAACTCGGCGGGTAGGAGAATTACCGCAAGATGTGCGATCGCGTGTTGAATCTCTTCCCCTAGAACAATTAGAAAATCTAGGGGAAGCACTGCTAGATTTTACGAGTTTGGCTGATTTGCAAGCTTGGTTAGAAGCTTGATGTTAACAAAACTAGCGATCGCTTCTGAGCAGATAAATTAAGGCTGCACTAAAGATAGGATGATACCAACTAGCGAACCTACAAGTAGAACCATACCGCTAAGAGAACTTATACCAAAGCCAACCATCCGTTTTTCCGCCGCTTGATAGTATCCCCAAGCGTAAACAATTCGCCCTACCAGCCAAACTGCACCAATACCAGCAGCCCATAACGGGTTAATGTAAAAAGAGAATAACCATAAACCAGGTAAGAACAAAACCACTTGCTCTAGGGTATTTTGTTGGACGCGCAACACTCGTTCAAAGTCGGGATCTCCTGTCATTTGTGGAGGTGGTACTTTATATTTTCCTCTAGCTCGACCAACATTAATTGTGATGACTAAGTAGAGTACCAGTGTCAAAGCAGTTATCAGACTAGTCCAAGGTGACATATCAATTAAAATCCGCGTGTACCAAGAAAGTATAGTTCTTTGGTTTTATAATTGAGCGATGACAAATGGTATCTGCTCTTAACCTCTCACGAATGATAATACCCATAAAAATTCTACATATATTTTTAGGGTACGCCAGCAATTGTATGATTTTCCGATGCACCTTAGGAATTCTGTCACCTTAAATTACGAATTAATAATTATTCGCTCAATTTTGGCGATCGCTCAACCTTGTCGCTTCTGTTTCAACTTCTCAAAGATAGACTCAATCTCACTCCAATAACCAAGCAAACAAATCTTTGACTGTAAGCTGTAACTCACTCGCAAACGATGGTGTAGGTAGGATTGCATCAGGCTGATCAAACACCTCAGTTTCTTGCTTAGGACGATAAACAAACACAGTTTGCTCATCTGGATCAATTAACCAACCGATTTGAGTTCCATGCTTGAGACAATGGAGAATATTTTTGGTTACCTTTGTTTGACTTTGATCGGGGGACAAGATTTCAATTGTCCAATCTGGAGCGATCGCAAATATATTAGCAACTTCCCCATTCTCATCGCGGGGAATCCTACTCCAGACGACAACTGCGATATCAGGTACAATTGAACGCCCCCCAAATGTACAGCGCAACTCTGGAAATGCACGAGCCAGACGCTTTGGCTTGACTACAAAATTGATCGCAGGTACAAGTTCTCCTTGTACCACACTATGTTTGCCTTGTGGCATCGGTTTTTGGATAATTAGACCATCAATATACTCACTGGCGGGTTTGGTTTCTGGTAATTGTAGAAACTCCTCCAGCGTCAGAGTTCTGGATGCTGTTTGTAGCATTTAGGGATTGCCTTTAGAACTGCCAGACTAACTCAATTCTTTATTTTACCTATTCCTGGTTGTGTTGCTAGAGAAAGAGCGATCGCTCAACCTTATCGCTTCTGTTCCAACTACCTAACCCAAGAACATCTCACACTATTAACCCCAAAAAAAGTTGTATTAATGCTGACTCTATTGATCAGCGATCACTTGACAATTAGAGCAAGCTTATAGTAAACCTAGTAACCAGCACTGAACAAAATCTAGAGTCTTAATCAAGCCTCTGATTCAGCGCTCTTGTTAATTACAGCGGGCATAACCCACTGTGTTATCGAGAAAAAATAATGATAAAACAAGTAAAATTCCGCATTCCAGCGGATGAGTATCGTACTTTGCCGATTCCATCAAGCGGAACCATCGATAAAGCAAAATTAGCGACGCTGGTGGGATAATTAATGGGCATTTGCACCTTGGGTGGCTCTACCCAATGGTAGCAGCCTTCAGAGCAAATATTTCTCGTGCGGCTTGGCAGCAAGGTAAACTAGAGTGGCTAGTCGAACCTGAAGAACTACTAAAAGCTACGCTCGACGAGATGGCTGGAATCGTACTTAAGGAAAATGAAGACAACAAGGGAAAACCTGCTGAAGTGGGTCGTAAAGAAGCAGCCTATCGTGGTTGCTATAGCGTAATAGTTATGGACTTGGCTCAGCGGGGTATCCTGACCTCATAAGTTTATGGGCTAGATTGATAGATTGATCTGAAAGTTTTGATTTTATCGTGTCCGACCCTCTCAGGGGTGCGGACTTTTTTTATGATATCGCTCAAATTCACTATAATTCGGTCTTATAGCGGTAGCTTGGCAATCCGATCAACCCACTCTTCGGCACTGGATGCTGCCCAAATCATCACTAGTTCTTCAATAACAATTTCGATTGATAGCTTTCGGGAAACGATGATTACTCCTGCACTGTGATTATTGGAGATGAACTGAGCAAATTCTGATGGCATCGTTTTACGATCATGGGTAACGAGAACACGTCCCTGCTGTGCTGCGATCGCCAATACTTCGGTATCTTTCAAACCTCCTAACTCAGCAGCAAAGGCGGTTTGAAACTCAATACTGGGTTCTCGTCGCAGAACTCCTGTGACGATTACCTGATTTAAATCAGCATCGGCTTGGTAACGAACATTCACGATCCTGCCTGTTCCTTTGCTGTTTTGGCTACCAAGAGCTTGTTGTATAAAGCAGGGTCAGTAGTTTGTATTGGTTGAGGCATAGCATCAAATGCTGCTTCCTCATCTGCTAGATAAGTGTCAATCTCAGCGCGATTAGCTAAGTAAAATGCGATCGCTCCATAAACTTGTTCAAGTGTTAGTAACGGAAAAGACTGCACAATGCTTTCAGGTGATAATCCTTTTTGAAAAGCATAGACTATTGAGTCTAGAGATATCCGAGTTCCTGCAACTAAATAAGCATTGTTCCGATACTCTACGTAAGATTTAGCTGTGACAACTGACATAAATTCTTCTTTTGACCATAAATATAAACTTAAAATACACTTCAAATAAGAACTGCCTCCTACATTATTAACATCTTGTTGAGACGAAGAAAAGTTTCACTACCTATGGGCTTCCATGTATGCTCGCAGTAAGGTGTTAATTTGAGTCTGATAACCACGCCCGTGGGATTTGAACCAGTCTAAAACATCACTGTCAATGCGTAAGGTGACTTGAGCTTTAGTTTTAGCGTTAGGTAAGCCTCGTCTAACTGTTGCTTTGGCAAACAGTTCTGGGGTGATCTCAGGGCAATCAGATAGATCTATGTCTTCATCACTCATGGCATCTAAGTGTTGCCAATCAGTCTGCGATTTGTTCAAAGTAGGTTCGTTGTTCATATTTAGTTGCCTTTCTGGCGGAAATAATGCGGGTGCAATTCTCTCGTTCTGTATGGACAATGGCAATAAGTCGCCCTTGCAACAAGCCAAAAGAGACGAATCGCTGCTCTCCGTAGTTAAAGCGATCGTCCTCAAGCGTTACGATGTCTCCATCAAAAACTGCTGGAACATCGATAAAGTCAATCCCATGCTTGCGAATGTTAGCAAGACGTTTGTCTTCATCCCATTCAAATTCCATAGCTTAATTGTAGCTACATTTTGTAGTTACAACATACAACTAGTGCAGCACGGCGTAAATAAAGCCAGTCAGGGATATCCAATTTTTTAAATACCCAATAAATTTGTAGTGCGAGCGTAAAGGAAGCTGGTGTTCAAAAGCGAGCAAGATGTTTGTCTTTTGGACACGCTACGCGTTAAGCGAAGCTATGCCGTTCGCGCAGCGTCTCGTAGAGAAGGCTTTACGCACTACGGAATATGGGTAATTTATTTTTTGTAAGTCCCTAACAGTAACTTGCTGTGTGTTTCGGTAAATCCGCCTTCAGATTGGGGTGTCAGCAGTAATGGAACTTTATATAGCATCATGCACTTGTCGTTTTTTCACTAAATTGTCATGCTCCCAACTATTCAAACAATAGCGGCTTCGGGGATTGCTCCCTGCATTCTCACAAAAGCGTCAATTAAGCTTTGCAATTGTAAATCTGCCTTCATCACTGCTAAACCTCGCACTGTCACCTTACCAGGAGAGTAGACAAAACGAGTTTTGAGATGATCTGGTAAGTTCGCCGCTAGTAAATTCCAAGCTGGTTCTTCCATTGGGGTTTCTAAAATGATGTGCTGTTTGTTTTCTGGTTTAATGCGGCTAAATCCTAATTTCTTGGCTAGCTGCTTGAGTTCCATGACGCGTAATAATTGATTAGCACTCTGGGGAATTGTACCGTAGCGATCGCTCCATTCACCTGCAATCAGTGTTAATTCGTCTTTCGATTTCGCCGCTGCGACTGCACGATATGCACTCATCTTCTGATCTACATCGGGGATGTAATCGGCGGGAATAAATGCTGTCAGGTTGAGGTCAATTTGTGTATCATCAACTTTGGGAATTTCCTGTCCACGAATTTCGCGAATCGATTCTTCCAACATTTCCATATACAAATCAAAGCCGATCGCATCCATTTGACCGGATTGTTCTGCACCTAGCAAGTTACCTACACCCCGAATTTCCATGTCGCGCATTGCTAGCTGATATCCTGAACCCAATTGAGTAAATTCCTGAATTGCCCGTAATCTCTGCCGTGCCGCCTCAGATAATGTCCGCTGCTGGGGGTAAAATAACCAAGCGTGAGCTTGAATCCCTGCCCGTCCCACCCGACCCCGGAGTTGGTATAATTGCGCTAAACCAAAGCGGTGGGCATCTTCAATTAAGATCGTGTTGACTCTGGGAATATCTAAACCAGATTCAATAATTGTCGTACAAACCAAAATCTCCGCGTCACCATTGTTAAAGGTGAGCATGGTTGATTCTAACTGTCCTTCATCCATTTGTCCGTGAGCCACAGCAAATCTAGCTGAGGGAATAATTTCCCGCAATTTTGTAGTTGTTTCTTCAATTCCCTCAACTCGCGGAACTACGTAAAATACCTGACCGCCTCTGTCTAGTTCTTGACGGATAGCTGTACGGATAGTTTCATAATTCATCTGGGCGAGGTGAGTTTGAATCGGTCGTCTGGATGGGGGTGGTGTGGTAATTAAGCTCATTTCCCGAATCCCGGACAGAGACATATACAAGGTGCGGGGAATGGGTGTGGCGGAGAGTGTCAGCACATCTACCTGGGTTTTCAGGCTTTTAATTTTCTCTTTTTGGTTCACCCCAAAGCGTTGTTCTTCATCGACTACCAACAATCCTAAATCGCGGAAGGCTACACCTTTACCTAAAAGTTGATGTGTACCCACAACTACATCTAATTCTCCCGTTGATAACCGCTTTTGAATTTCTCGCCGTTCTTCAGCACTGCGGAAGCGGTTGAGTAAACCGACATTTACCGGGTAAGGTGCAAAACGTTCTTTGAGGGTGTGGTAATGCTGCTGAGTCAGGATGGTTGTGGGCGCAAGTAAGGCGACTTGTTTACCTGAAGTGACAGCTTTGAAAATTGCGCGAATGGCTACCTCTGTTTTCCCGAAACCGACATCACCACAAACTAAACGATCCATCGGGCGATCGCTTTCCATGTCTCTTTTGACATCTTGGGTGGCTTTGAGTTGGTCTGTGGTAGGTTGGTAAGGGAAAGAATCTTCCATTTCCTCTTGCCAAGGCATATCCTGTGGGTAACTAAAGCCTTGTTGTTGCGATCGCGCTGCATATAATTTCAACAAGTCCACCGCTAATTTCTTGATGGCTTTGCGGACTTTATTTTTAGTATTTTCCCAAGCTTTCCCGGTCATTTTGTGCAGTTCTGGCGCTTTATCGGCGTTAGTCCGGAACCGAGATAGAGAACCTACCTGATCAGCTGCCACTCTCAGCAAACCGTCAGCATACTGCACCACAATATAATCACGGGTTTCATCGTTAAATGTCAAACTTTCCAGTTTGATAAATTTACCAATTCCGTGGCTGCGATGAACTACATAATCCCCCTGACGTAGCTTATTAGGATCTACTTGCTTCGACGCAGCTTGACGACGCTTGCGGATATAGCTAGGAGTAGCTAAGGAATGCTGTCCGTAAAATTCTCTGTCTGTGATTATTACCAAGCGGTAGGTAGGGAGAATAAAACCTTCCAGTTCCGCCAACCCAGAATATTTGAGTGCTACAGGGATATGGTTGATTTGTAGCTTGTCAATTGCGAGGTAATCGCGGGGATTAGGGATAAACTGCGCCGGACAGTCATGTTCTTGGAGTAGAGAAACCGAACGGGAAGGTTGAGCCGAAATTAGCCAAGTAGAAAAATTGCGATCGCGTTCTTGGCGTAATGTGTCAGCCAGTTTCGCAAACTGATGTGGTGTCACCGGCACAGGTCTACTAGCTAGATTAATACCACTATTTTCTTCTGCCAGTTCTGACAAATATACTTTTTTAAACTTCGTCGCTGTGGCTAAACAATCTTCAAAAGACCGATGGATTTTTGGCAATTGTAAAGCACCTAACCCAATTTCCCCAGTTCCCAAAGACCATTGTTCCTCAGCATTTTCTACCCAGCGATCGCTATGCGCATGACATTGTTCTGGCTCATCAATGGCAATTAAGGTATTTTCGCTCAAATAATCTAAAAGTGATGCTGGTTGCTCAAAAGCTAAACCCAAAAACCGACGACTACCTTCAAGTTGTTCTGTGTCAAATTCTGACTCAGCACTCAGTACTGTTAATTCAGTACTATTCTTTAGTTTTGCGGTCACAATCGCTGCAAAACTAGTGGGAGTTAGAATGATTTGGTCAACTTTGTCAAGAGCAGAACGTTGAGTTGCGGGATCGAATTCCCGGATTTGCTCAATTTCATCCCCAAACCATTCCAGCCTGACGGGTAACTCGGACGCTACAGGAAAGATATCAACAATATCACCCCGCCGACTCCATTGTCCTTCTGTTTCCACTAAGGGTACTCGTTCATAGCCTAAAGTAGTAATTTTCGTACTGAAGGTATTTAAGTCAAATTCCATCCCCTTTTTCAAAGTTAGACAAAAAGGAATGAAAGCCTCTGGTGGTGGTAAATGGGGTTGTAGGGCCCCTGTAGTCGCCACAATCGCCATTTTTGGCTGTTGGTTGTTGACTGTTGACTGTTGACCGTTGACTGTTGACTGTTGACTGTTGACTGTTGACTCTTGAATTTTCACCAAATCAGCCAACACCTGCATTTGTCCCCAAGTCATTTCCGTTTCTGGGTCAAATGGTTCGTAAGGGGACGCTTCCGAAGTGGGGTAAAAATAAACATTCTTCCATCCCATCGCTTCTAACTGTGCATAGGCGCGTCCGGCTTCCTCTAAAGTGGCACAAACCACAAATAAATTATTGTCCGAATTTTGCGCTAGTGCAGAAGCGACCAAACCCTTAGGGAGGCGGGGAATACCATTTAACCGCAATTCCTGTTGACGGTTGAGTTTAGAAATAAATTCACTAGTTAAAGGCGATCGCGCTAAAGCACGCACAATAGAAGAAAAGGCCATAACTTTTAATGTAAATGCAAGTCGTTGTGAGGCAGCTGATGTCACTTATTGTAAATACTGTTAACAACCGTCTGATTCTTTGGGGCGAAGAAATTGGACAGGGAAGACAGTTGACAGTTGACGGTTGACGGTTGACTGTTAACTATTGCCCAATGCCCCATGCCCCATGCCCAATGCCCAATTTCCCATGCCCCATGCCCAATGCCCCATGCCCATTACTTAGGAGTTTATGTACAATTAAAGCGTTTATCGATGCGCCTTTAATACTAGATACTAAAAGTTAAGCTAAGTTCGCTCTTGATAGCGGCAATTCTAAACATGTCCTCCATGACTTTTGAAATTTTAATCATTTTGGTATTAATTATTGCCAACGGGGTGTTTTCTATGTCGGAGATGGCGATTGTCTCGGCACGGAAAGTAAGATTACAACAGATGGCGAATCAAGGAGACCTCAAAGCCAGAGAAGCATTGAAGCTGGCTGAGTCTCCGAATCAATTTTTCTCGACTATTCAAATTGGCATAACCCTGATTGGGATTCTGACTGGTGCTTTCGGGGGAGCAACTATTGCTGAGAAATTAGCGGTTTATGTGAAGGCTATACCGTTTTTAGCTGCTTATAGTCAACCGTTCTCCTTCGGGCTAGTGGTTTTGATTATTACCTATTTGTCGTTGATTGTCGGTGAATTAGTGCCAAAGCGGTTAGCGTTAAACAACCCAGAAGCTATTGCGGCGTTTGTGGCAATTCCGATGAGAGCTATAGCCGCGATCGCTTCTCCCGCAGTTTATCTGTTAAGTGCTTCTACGGAAATGGTGTTAAGGGTGTTAGGGATTACACCATCTACAGAGCCGCAAGTCACAGAAGAAGAAATTAAAATTTTAATTGAGCAAGGTACAGAGGCGGGAACCTTTGAGGAAGCCGAACAGGATATGGTGGAGCGAGTTTTTCGCCTAGGCGATCGCCCCGTCAGTTCCTTTATGACACCCCGTCCTGATATTGTTTGGCTCGATTTGGACGATGCGCCGGAAGAAAACCGCCAAAAAATGGTTGACAGTGCTTATTCCCGGTATCCGGTTTGTCAGGAAGGACTAGATAACGTCCTGGGCGTGATCCCCGTGACAGACTTATTAGCGAGAAGTTTTAAAGGTGAACCCTTAGATTTAACAGTAGGATTGCGACAACCCGTATTTGTCCCCGAAAGTACCCGTGGGTTAAAAGTTTTAGAATTATTTAAGCAAACCATTACCCACATGGCGCTAGTAGTTGATGAATACGGTGTGATTCAAGGACTAGTCACCCTCAACGATATTATGAGTGAAATTGTCGGTGATGTTCCCGCCGACCCAGGACAAGACCAACCCCAAGCCGTCCAACGGGAAGACGGTTCCTGGCTGTTAGATGGGATGTTACCTGTAGAAGAGTTTTTAGAAATCTTTGAGATGGAAGAGTGGGACTCAGAAGAACACGGTAGCTATCAAACCTTAGGCGGGTTTGTCATCACTCACCTAGGACGTATCCCCGCCGCCGCCGATCATTTTGAATGGGAAGGAATGCGTATTGAGGTGATGGACATGGACGGTAACCGGGTAGATAAAGTACTAGTGATTCCCAAGGCAAATAATAGTCAAGAGTCAAGAGTCAAGAGTCAATAGTCAATGGGCATTGGGCATTGGGCATTGGGCATTGGGCATTGGGCATTGGGCATTGGGCATTGGGCATTGGGCATTGGGCATTGGGCATTGGTGATTTCTTCCTTGTCCCCCTTGTCCCCCTTGTCCCCTCTGCCCCCAGCCCCTAACTCTGAGATAACCGCCTAACCTCCTCTCCCCCCAAAAGCTGATGTGCTTGCGTCAGAATTTGGGGGATTTTATTTGCATGGGGACTGTTCACAAGACATGGGCGTAAGTCTAGTTCTTCTAGTCGGTCGGCTTTGTTACCAGGAAACCAGTGACTCGCATTACCTAGCAAGTTGTAGCGCATTTTGGCATAGTCTACCATGTCGTAGGCGATCGCTAAATTCCACAGCCACAAAATCACCGGAATATTCACTTCACCAGGTGTTTGTTCAAAAGTGGGTAAATTAACTCGCCAGGTTTTTACCCAATCTTCTCCTAAAGTGGCGATCGCTTCTTGTTCTAACCTTGCCAAAATTGGTGGTAGAATTTCGTCTGAGCGATCCAGCAATTCCAAAGTTTTTATATGTTCATCAAAATTTTGGGGTTTTGCTGCGCCTAAACTCAGGGTATGTACCTGTGGATGACTGAGGCAAAATAAATCGTTAAACACCATCGGACTCAAAGGCGCACACAAATGCACTAATTTTGCTGGTGGTTTATACAGCATTCCGCCTTTATCCGATGGGCTAATAATAAATACCCCCATATCATGCTGTGTAGCCGCTGCAATTGCTGCCCAATTCCATTGATTAATGTAGTACCAATGCAGGTTGACATAATCAAAGAGATTGGTATTAATTGCTTGCACAATCGTATTTGTAGCTCCGTGGGTGGAAAAGCCAATAAATCTCACTTTCCCTTCTGCTTGTAGCTGCTGCGCTACTTCTACACAGCCCCCAGTCCGAATGCTGTGATTCATGCTTTCGTCATTATTAATACCGTGTATTCCTAGTAAATCCACGTAATCTAGTTGGAGATAATTAAGCGATCGCTCAAATGTCTCACGAAATTCTTGAGGATCTGCTACGGGGACAACTTTAGTTTGAACAATTAACTCTTCGCGCTTAAATTTCGGTAATATTCGCCCCAATTGCATTTCCGAAGTGCCATAACCACGGGCTGTCTCAATATGATTAATGCCCAACTCAATCGCCCGTCGAATAGTTGCTTCGAGATTTTCCTGATTATCTTGGGGAATCTCACCAGGGGACACATCCTGCCATTGGAACTGGTATCTCATCCCACCGCAGGAAAACAGTGGCATCTGTAATTCTGTGCGTCCAAATCTTCTATATAGCATTCATCGATTTTATCTTAAGTCTGGTTAAATACCAATCCTTGAAGGCATGGGGGAGGCAGTGCGTTGGTGAGGCAGTCCGATCTTGGGGAGCCACTGCGGTCTTGGGGTTTCCCCAAGTGGAGCAAGTGGCGTGGTTTCCCCCAGGAGGAACTGCCAAAAGGGTTTCCCGGCTTGTAGACGCGGAGCGGCTTCCCGCAGGGTAGCAACTGCCGTCATGGGGCTTGTGGCTCCCAAGGGGCATGGGGAGGTGAAAATAGTAATTAGGGTTTGCTGAAATAGTAATTGAGTACTCCCAAATAGCTTCGGTTGATTACCGATGATTTGAATGCTTCTGTCCATCGGAGTAAATTGACACGCGAGCATTTCCAACATTGGTATTCTCAAGGACTAATACTATTTTTCCTACCACCATTAAATCCACAGATGAATCGTATCTTTTATTTATCTTGCCATGATCCGCATTATGGTGAGGCGATTAGCATAAAATTTGACCCTTCAAAACTTTTCAAACACCCTCTTACTCAAGAAGCGTTGGGTTGTTGAGCGTACTTTTGGTTGGTTGATGGGGTGTCGCCGATTAGTCCGAGATTATGAGTTATTACCCGAAACATCAGAAACGTTTATCTACATTGCGATGATCCGAATTATGGTGCGGCGATTAGCATAAAATTTAACCCCTCACAACTTTTCAAACATCCTCTTAGATACTTTGCGATCATGTTTAATATCAAAGATATTGAAATCAAGAATATTGACCATTTGGGAATAGTGCTAGGAATGATATAGCAATCCGGTTTGATTATTGAAAAAATCTAAGTATTTGTAGGGTGGGCAATGCCCACCAAAACCCGGATACGGTGGGCATTGCCCACCCTACGTATATGTTCAAAAATCAAATAGGAGTCCTATAGATGCAATTGGTTTAGTAGAAATAATTAATAATTTATTGGGGTCAGAAGCGCCATTTTTTTATCAGACTCACGCATAGATGTATAGATACAGAGTCTTTACCCACAGGGAAGACACAAAGATGAATCCTATTATGATATTCAGCTCATTGTTATAAATAATGGGATTAGTCCCCACCCATAACAGAAAGACTCTTCGTAGATGAATTACGAACTTGTACTGAGCGTAAAGCCTGCGGCATAGCTTCTCCTGTCGGAGAGGCTGCGCCAACGCTTAGCGCGTAGCGGACGCACCAGAAGTCGAAGTATTAAGAATTACGAATTATTAAACACCCGCCGTTTTGGGGAAAATGTTGATTGGTTGTGTGACGGGCGGTAAGAATTTTTCTTCTAGCAGTTGGCGAAAAGTTTTTAAATCATCTTGCCAATTTTGAATCAATTGCTGTATGGCTAGTAGTCTTTCACTATCTGAGTTACCAGATAAAGGATAGTTGAAGTTACCAGAGAACACTATTGCCGATTCTGATTTATCGGGATACTGAACTTTTGCTTGATTGATTCCTAAAATTAGTTGACCACGCTTGAGGGTGTAAGCTAACTGAAGCCCAGCTTGAAGGGGTTCTTCGCCAAATTCTTGCCATGAACCACGAGACAGGAGGTATTGACATAAGTATTGATGGGTTTGTGTTTCCGAGTCAAACATAAACAACCCGACAGGATTAATACCCACACTCTGGTACTCCACCTTGGGTAACTTTTCGACTAGCTGACAAGCAATTTGCGCAACTTGTACTTCCTGTAATTCTTTGTTTCCAATAGCCTCCGCGATAACGATGCGGTTGGATTGCGCCACAATTGATAGCCCATTGCTAAAAGTTATCTGGGCGATACCATTGGCGTATACTGGCGATCGCCCCAGTTCCCAATCACTAGGAACCACCCCGGTATATTTTAAAAAGTCGGGATTGAGAACCGTCGGGTTGAGATTCTTCGCCGCAATTGCGATCGCTAACTCTTGAAGCAGCAAATTTCTGTTCATAAACTCTCAGTTTTTACATTTCAATATTTTTCAGCATTCCCAGATAATCCTACTCTTCGTTGCAGCGGATTTCTTGTATAACTCTTCATCAAAAATTTTAACTTTCCGTAAAAATACTGCCAATATTTACACAATTATCATAGATTTTTAGTGAAGGCTGTCAAAAGTCCATAGTCAATAGTCAATAGCCCACAGTCCAGAGTCAAATGAAAATAACCAAGAACCAATGACCCTTGAGCGAAAATATTTATGCCTCTTGTGATTCTAGAATGTAAAATATTATTCGTCAAAATTATCGCAATAATACTGAGCCGTAGCAACTTATTTCATTAAATATTTACGATTTCCTGACAAAATACGAAGAAACCGTAAAATTAGCCAGAGATGAGGGATTTGGGGCGATGATGGGCATAGAGAGGGACAAGGAGGATAAGGGGGACAAGGAGGACAAGGGAGACAAGGGGGACAAGGGAGATAAATGCCCAATGCCCCATGCCCAATGCCCAATGACATTTACTTCCGTTCCGATCAGAAAACTATATGATTCAGTATGAAGTCTTGTATTAGAACAAATATCTCAATCTCTGGAGGGTGCTTATGCCAGAACATTATCACAATCATTTAATAAATGACTCGGTTCATATCGAACAGAGTCACCATAATTCTGTATATATTAATACTTTTATTTGGCTAGATATCATGATTATTCATGTTTGCTTATTTGTCGCTTTAAATGCCTATAAGAAATATCGCGCTAGAGTTCTACGCCACAAGCTAGCCACTTTAGAAAAACTTTGGCTTTTGGATATCAATAAGAAAAAAGCTTAAAAAATGGGAATTTAGACAATGAAATACTTAGTTGTAATTTGGACAATGGTATTGTGCTTAATTTTTCCATGTGCAGCTTTTGCCCAAGCACAACAACCCTATGCTTTAATCCCTGGATTGGGAACGCACCACCATCAGGTTTCTACCCAGAATACCAAAGCGCAACAGTTTTTCGATCAAGGGTTAAATTTGATTTACGCCTTCAATCATGATGAGGCGGCGCGTGCGTTTAAATATGCGGCAAAACTCGATCCGCAATTAGCAATGGCATATTGGGGTATTGCTCTGGCGCTTGGGCCTAATATTAACTTGGAAGTGGACAGCGATCGCGAATTAGCAGCATATCAAGCCATCCAACAAGCTGTAACTTTGTCTAAGCAAGCATCGCCAGCAGAACAAGACTATATTAACGCCTTAGCAAAGCGCTACTCTAACAATTCCCACGCTTATTTGTACAAGCTGGCGGTAGATTATAAAAACGCCATGTCAGATGTAGTCAAGCGTTATCCCCAAGATTTGGATGCCAAGACACTATACGCCGAAAGCTTGATGGATTTGCACCCTTGGCAACTCTGGACTAAAGACGGCAAACCTGGGGAAGATACTGAAGAGATTGTCGCTGTTTTAGAATCAGTACTTAAAAGCAACCCGAATCATCCCGGAGCCAACCACTATTATATCCATGCAGTGGAAGCTTCGCTGACTCCAGAACGCGCCTTGGAAAGTGCCAAACGCCTAGAAACCCTAGTTCCCGCAGCCGGACATTTAGTACATATGCCTTCCCATATTTATTTTCTGGTGGGAGATTATACCGCAGCCATGCAGTCAAATGCATTAGCGATCGCTCAAGATGAAAGTTACATCAGCAAAAATCACATCCAGGGTTTTTATCCGGCTTCCTACTATAGTCATAACGTCCATTTTTTGGCAGTAGCCGCCGCGATGGCAGGCAGATATGAAGATGCACTGGAAGCCGCAGATAAATTAGTATCTATGGCTACACCTTTTGTGTCGGAAATCCCAATGGTTGAGGGTTATCTGGGGACTAAACTGTTGATTCAGGTACGCTTTAGTAACTGGGATGCAATTTTAAAATCTCCTGTGCCAGATGATAAATTAGTTACAACTAAAGCATTGTGGTATTTTGCTCATGGGATGGCTAACGCTGCCACTGGTAAACTTGAAGATGCCGCAAGCGATCGCACTGCATTGCTAAACGCCCAAAAAACAATTCCCGCCAACGCAACTATCGGCATGAGTCCAGCCAGTAGTATTTTAGAGATAGCCAGCAACCAGTTAGACGGAAAAATTGCCAAAGCCAAGCAGGACTATGAATCTGCGATTAAATTCCTCGAAACAGCAGTACAGAAGGAAGATGCCCTTAATTACATGGAACCACCAGACTGGTACATACCAACACGGGAAGCATTAGGGGGGGTGCTATTAGCAAAAGGTGATTATGCTGCGGCAGAAACAATATTTTATGCAGATTTACAAAAACATCCCTTAAATGGGCGTTCTTTATTTGGCTTGCAAGCCAGTTTGCAAGCATTAAATAAAACTACTGAGGCGCAAGAAGTTCAAACCAAATTTGCCACAGCGTGGAAAAACGCCGATATGCAACTAGCTCTGGAAAAATTGTAAACAAAAACTCTGCACTCCTGAGCGTTTCAATTTGAATCCTAAGTATAAGCAAGGAAATGTATTATATGACTCAACTCAATAACAATCCAAATACTCCTGTACCCCCACCGATTGCCATGCTGCAAATGATTTCTGGCTTTTGGATATCAAAGGCCATTTATGCAGTTGCTAAACTTGGTATCGCCGACTACCTCATAGACCGTCCCAAAACTGCCGAAGAACTAGCTGCAATTACCGAAACTCATCCGCTATCTCTCTACCGCTTACTACGTGCCCTTGCCAGTGTCGGTATATTTGCTGAAGACGAAAATCACAAATTTTCTTTAACGCCTTTAGCGGCAACATTGCAGACAGATGTTCCTGGTTCACTGCGTTTTTTTGCGATCTCTGAACTGGGAACCCATCACTCTTTAGGTTGGAATAATTTGCTACATAGCCTAAAAACAGGCGAAATTGCCTTCGATAACGCCACCGGAATCAATATCTGGGAATACTACGCCCAACATCCTGAAGATGCGAAGCGTTTTAATCAGGCAATGACGAATATAACTGCTGTTGAAGTAGCAGCAATTATTTCTAGCTATAATTTCTCAGAGTTTCAGAACATTGTCGATATTGGAGGTGGACAGGGCAGTTTGTTAACTCAAATTCTTAAAGCTAATCAAAAGCTGAAGGGATTTATCTTTGATTTGCCCCAAGTCATCGAAGCTACGAAACTACAGCTGCAAGCAGAAGATATTGCACATCGTGTTACAGCAGTTGCAGGCAACTTTTTTGAGTCAGTCCCAGAAGGTGGAGATGCTTATTTGCTCAAGCACATCATCCACGACTGGGATGAGGAAAAAGCTACTACTATCCTGAAAAACTGTCATCAAGCTATGCCACAGCATAGCAAACTACTGCTATTTGAAATAGTCATTGCCCCTGGTAACGAACAATCATTCGGTAAGCTACTGGATCTGAATATGCTAGTCATGGCAGGTGGTCGAGAACGTACACAGGAGGAATATCGGGCGCTGCTAAAATCTGCTGGCTTTCAACTAACCCGAATTATTCCCACCCCTTCGATAGTGAGTATTATTGAGGCTGTTAAAGTTTAGGATTGGGCATGGGGCAAACAAAGAGTGTGGGAAGTGTGGGGGGATGAAATCAGTTATCAGTGAACAGGGGCATGGTACTGATAACTGTTCATTGTTAAAGCCGGGAGCATCCCAAATGTGTAAATTTATTTTTTGTAGTGATGGCTCTCTAGCCCGCTGACTTTGCCTTAGGGAGCAAGATGCTCCCACTACAAATTTATTAAGGGCAAAATTGGGATGCTCCCTTAAAGCCCAATGCCCCATGCCCTATTCCCTAATCAAAACTGCCTTACCAGTGGTTGCCCATCTTTAACTTCGCCAACCAAGACTAAATCGACGCAATTGACGAAAATACCATTTTCGAGAACACCAGGAAGATTATTCAGGGTTTTTTCGAGGTTTACTGGGTCGTCAATTGAGTCAAATCGCACATCTAAAACGAAGTTGCCTTGGTCGGTGATGACTGGGCCTGCTTTTTTCACACCCATACGGAGTTCTGGTTTACCACCAAGTTTTTTGATAGCATTAGTCACAGGAGCGATCGCCATTGGAATAACTTCTACGGGTACGGCAAAGCTAGAACCCAAACGGTCTACTAACTTTCCACTATCCACGACGACGATAAACTGATTTGCCAAGTAATCTACCACTTTCTCGCGGGTGTGGGCTGCACCACCACCTTTAATCAAATTCTTCTGCGGATCAACTTCATCCGCCCCATCAATGGCAATATCAATGTGATCAATAGCGTCCAAGGTAGTCAGAGGAACACCGTATTGCTTTGCTAGCACTTCTGACTGAAACGAAGTAGGAACGCCTACAATATCTTTGAGTTCACCAGACTGGAGGCGTTCGCCCAAAAACTGAATGGTGTACGCCGTGGTTGAACCCGTACCCAACCCGACAATCGAACCTGATTTGACTAAAGCAGCGGCGGCTTTGCCAACTTCTTGCTTCATCAACTTCACGGGGTCTGCTGCTACGGTCATTCCCAAATATGCTCCATAAAACTTATCTAAAATGAACATAACCCAAAGTTACATACATTTTGCGCTTACTTCTCGGTTTCAGGGGCAAAGGGGAAGGTTGACGGTTGACGGTTGACTGTTGACTGTTGTACGGGCGGGTTTAACCGACATATCTGTTTTCTGTGTAAAGATCTCACAGAACCCGCCCCTACAGACTGTTGACAAATGACAAATGACAAATGACAAATTACTATTGACTGTTGACTAGTAAAAATATAATTATGCATAAGTTTATCAGTACTTTATCTTTAGTTTTTTTACTCCAAAACTTGCCCATAATTTATGTATTGCCAGTGGCGCAAGCTGCTGCCAGTGAACCATCTGAAGCAATTCAACAAGTAGTTGCTGCTAAATGGATGACAAACTCTGCTGATGGTAATTTTTATGCTGAAAGATTAATTAATCGCGCAGAATTAGCGGCGATTATGGTAAAAGTATTTCGGCTAGATAAACGTCAGGCTGTCAGCAAAGAAAATGTAGTAGTTCCAGATGTACCCCCTTCCCATTGGGCATTTAATGATATTCAAATAGCTTTAAAAACTGATATAATGAAAGGTTATCGGGGTAATCTGTTTTTCCCGAACCAAAAAGTGACCAAAGCAGAAGCCTTAGCAATTTTTGCCCAAGCTTACGGTGTATTCCAGTTTCCTGATGAAACTGTCAAGGACATTCTTGCTTCCCATCCAGATGCAGCATCAATACCGAGTTGGGCAAGACAAGCGATCGCTACTGTAATTACTGAAGGATTTCTGACTACAGATGCCCAAGGAAATATCTTCCCATTACTTCCCATGACTAGGGGGGATATGGCTGATGTATTAAGTAAATATTTGCAACGACAACAAAAACAACCCGATACACCAGTTGTTCCTGGTGTTCCAGATAGCCCACAATCACCTTAAAATCGATTTTGTAGTGTGCTTTAACGCACCTTACTTACTGCTGCGTAGATCCCCGACTTCTTAAAGAAGTCGGGGATCTAAATCAAGTTTATTTGAGTGAATGTGTAAGTTGTCGCTTAATCCGGTAGGTTACGCCCATCGCACCCAAGGCTAAAATACCTAAAATCAAACTTGGTTCCGGCACATTTGCCGTTGCGATCGCTCCTGAGTTACTATCCACGATGAAATCAGCACCAGATAGCGGAACCTGATATAAAGAGAGATTCGTACCCACTGTTCCTGACAAATAAGTATCGCCTGCTACTTCGCCGCCTAAATCTATTGTGCCAAATATTTCTTGCTTCACTGTGTTGAAGTTAAATTTGAAATATTGAGCAGTTGCGTTGCCATTGACCACATTATCATAAGCGGCAATGAGATTATTCAGAGGATTGAAAAAAGAAATATTCAGCGATCGCAAAAAATTAGTTGCTCCTGGCCCACTTTCGGAAAAAGTTGCTGGGGCTGTATTCTCGTCATAATTAAACGAACCTTTAGCTGAGTAACCTGCATTCCCATTCCAGGCAAAGTTTAAGGTCACAGCTTGAGCAGGAAAGGCTCCTGCCATTGCTATGCCCAAAGCTGCTCCTGTTGTCAAAGTGAGTTTTTTCGCCAATCCTTGCATACTTTTTCCTTGGGTTTACGAAAGTATCCTAAAATATAGGATTAATATTTAAATTTTTAAACCACAACTCAGGAAGTCACCCTAGCTCAGAAAATTACTATAGATAAAAAATAATTAGTAGATAAATCTCACTTGATATTGTGGTTTATTTTCACTTAAATTGGACACTTTTGTAAAGTATTTAAAGCAAGTAATTTCACGGTGGCATCCGTATAATAAAAAGCTGTTAATTGTACAAAATTTTGCCAGCAAGTTTTATTACATTTTGTTAAATTAAATAGAACCAAGCCAAGCCAAGTTCTTATACAAGAGCATTGGGTGATTCATCAATGAGAAAATTCGGAGTCAAAGATGGTCAATTATCAAATTAAACTGTGGAAATGCAACTTATTTTAAGTATGCTTCTGCAAGCAACATTACCGTGGGAAAATCAGAGAATATTCAGAAGTAGAGATTAGAGAGGAAAACCCTATAATATGCATCTGAGCGAAATCACCCATCCCAATCAGTTACACGGCTTATCGATTCGGCAGTTGCAACAAATTGCCCGTCAAATCCGAGATAAGCACCTGCAAACGGTAGCCGCAACTGGGGGACACCTGGGGCCAGGTTTGGGTGTTGTAGAATTAACTTTAGGGCTTTACCAGACCCTGGACTTAGATCGGGATAAAGTTATCTGGGATGTAGGACACCAAGCTTATCCCCATAAACTAATTACAGGTCGCTACAGCAACTTTCATACTCTCAGACAGAAAGATGGAGTCGCTGGTTATCTCAAGCGCTGTGAAAGCAAGTTCGATCACTTTGGGGCGGGACACGCTTCCACCAGTATCTCAGCCGCTTTGGGTATGGCGTTAGCCCGTGATTTGAAGGGGGAAAAATTTAAAGCCGTTGCTGTAATTGGTGATGGTGCTTTAACTGGCGGTATGGCGTTAGAAGCAATCAACCATGCAGGACACTTACCCAAAACTAACCTGCTGGTTGTGCTGAATGACAACGAAATGTCTATCTCTCCCAACGTTGGTGCAATTCCTCGCTATCTCAACAAAATGCGCCTCAGCCCACCTGTGCAATTTATTAAGGATAATTTTGAGGAACAATTCAAGCACATTCCTTTTGTGGGTGAATCCTTGTCTCCCGAACTGGGACGCATCAAAGAAGGGATGAAGCGGTTAGCGGTTCCCAAGGTGGGTGCAGTGTTTGAAGAACTGGGCTTTACCTACATCGGGCCAGTAGATGGGCATAATTTAGAAGAGTTAATTGCTACCTTCCAACAAGCGCATCAAATAGCAGGGCCAGTTTTAGTGCATGTGGTTACTACCAAGGGTAAAGGTTATGAACTTGCTGAACAAGACCAAGTAGGCTACCACGCCCAAAATCCTTTTAATCTGACAACAGGGAAAGCAATTCCTTCTAGCAAGCCGAAACCTCCAGCTTACGCCAAAGTCTTTGCCCACACCTTAGTCAAACTCGCCGAACAAAACCCGAAAATTATCGGAATTACAGCGGCGATGGCTACAGGAACCGGCTTAGATAAACTCCAAGCCAAACTACCCAATCAATATATTGATGTGGGGATTGCGGAACAGCACGCTGTTACCCTAGCTGCTGCACTAGCTAGTGAAGGAATGCGTCCTGTGGCTGCTATCTACTCTACCTTCCTGCAACGTGCTTACGACCAGATTATTCACGATGTCTGCATTCAAAACCTGCCAGTGTTCTTCTGTCTAGACAGGGCGGGAATTGTCGGTGCTGATGGGCCGACACACCAAGGCATGTATGACATTGCATATCTGCGTTGCATTCCTAACATGGTATTGATGGCACCCAAAGACGAAGCCGAACTGCAACAGATGATCGTCACTGGGATTAACTATACCAAAGGCGCGATCGCCATGCGCTTCCCCCGTGGTAATGGTCATGGTGTCCCGTTGATGGAAGAAGGCTGGGAACCTTTAGAAATCGGCAAAGGCGAAATTCTCCGCACTGGCGATGATGTGTTAATCGTTGGCTATGGCACAATGGTTTACCCAAGTATGCAAGCTGCCGAAATTCTCAGCGAACATGGTATTCAAGCCACCGTCATCAATGCGCGCTTCGCCAAACCCCTAGATACGGAATTGATTTTGCCTTTAGCTAAGAAAATTGGGCGCGTTGTTACCTTAGAAGAAGGTTGCGTCATGGGTGGCTTTGGTTCTGCGGTAGCCGAAGCCCTACTCGATGCTGATGTTGTCGTTCCCGTGAAGCGCATCGGTATACCAGATATCTTAGTAGATCATGCTACACCAGATGAATCTAAGGCTGCACTCGGTTTAACTAGTCGGCAAATAGCAGAAAGAGTTCTGGAAGCCTTCTTCCAGCGCCAACTATCTACTGTGAGCTAGTTAATTAGGCAGTAAAATTCAGCGAAAATACACCTTACAAGTATTGGAGCACAAATCCCACCAGTAAGACTCAAAAATCCCAAAAAGATTTTAGAGTCTTACTTCTTTTAGAGGTGAAGGAAAATGGTTAAGAATGATCTAGAACTCAGAAGGAAGAAATATTTCCATCTGAGTTCATACATCGCTCAGTTGAATAATGCACAATTGTGTTCTCTGTTTGACAATCTTGAGTCGAATGAGTCAAGCACGGGTTGGGGGAGAAATCACATCATCGTCCTTGAACAATCCAAAGTCTTTGTGAAACGCATTCCGGTGACAAACCTCGAATATGACAACCTATTCTCCACCAGAAACCTCTACGATGTGCCGACTTACTGTAATTACGGCTTCGGTTCCACTGGTTTTGGAGTCTTCCGTGAACTTGTGACTCATCTCAAAACAACGCACTGGGTCTTAGAAGGGGCGATCGCCACCTTCCCACTAATGTACCATTATCGAATTATTCCATTCTCCGGGCGGCGGGCGGATGTAGATAGGTCGCATCACAAAAGATATGTAGAGTACTGGGGAAATAGTGAAAATGCCGGGAATTATCTGCTGGATAGAGCGATCGCCGATTATGAGTTAGTTTTGTTCCTAGAGTATATCCCGTATGTTCTGGAAACATGGCTGCGGGACAATCCCAACAAACTTCAAAAACCCCTGGATGACTTACGCACAACGATTGACTTTTTGAAGACGAAAGGAATCATCCACTTCGACGCCCATTTTCAAAACGTTCTCACCGACGGCGAACAAACTTATTTGACTGATTTTGGTTTGGCGCTAGATCGGAGTTTTGCATTGACGAAAGATGAAGAGTCTTTCTTTGAGGAGAACACATTTTACGACTATGGAGAAATCCTGCGGAATCTGGGACACCTGATTCGACCGTCTTATGATTCATGTTCAGAGAACAATAAGCGCAGAATCAGGGAAAAATATGGTATCAAAGAAGGTTTACAGTCTTATGAACTGCGATCCATTTTACTCGACAACATCGAGCAGATCCATGCCGACAAAGACCTGATATTAGATGAGTTTTATGTTGCCAGCATCGTTAAATACCGCAGTATCATCGCGCTGATGCAAGACTTCTTTACTGATATGTGGGGAAATAACAACAAGGATACGAAACTTGATCGCGCAAAACTACAATTGCTGCTTAAAGAGACGGGATTTCTTTCTGGTGCTATATCCCTCGGTGGATAAACTTACAGGAAAATACCCGCCATGCCTACCCAACAAAAGAAGGCTTTACACTCAACTCTCGATCTCTGAGTTGGTTGAGCGAAGTCGAAACCAACGGCGGCGGTATATTTATTCCTGTAAATCGCCTAAAGGAAGCTTACGTATTTATAATTACCAATTACGAATTACAAATTAAAATGAACCTGTTGAACGATCGCTATCAAGTTATCCGCACATTGGGTGCTGGTGGGTTTGGTGAAACCTTTCTGGCAGAGGATAGTTATATGCCCTCAAAGCGCCGTTGTGTGGTAAAACAGCTCAGACCAATTCACAGCAATCCCCAGATTTACCAACTTGTGCAAGAACGGTTTCAACGGGAAGCAGCGATTTTGGAAACTCTTGGCGGTGCGACTGACCAAATCCCAACTTTATATGCTTATTTTGAAACAGGTGAACAATTTTATCTAGTTCAGGAGTGGGTGGAGGGAGATACCTTAACAGCGAAGGTGCAACAGCAAGGGTTATTTAGTGAAATTGCTGTGCAAGAATTATTGCTGAATTTGTTACCTGTATTGGAATACGTCCACGGTAAGTATATCGTTCATCGCGATATTAAGCCGGATAATATAATTGTCCGCCATCGTGATGGTAAACCTGTACTGATTGATTTTGGTGCAGTGCGGGAATCGATGGGAACGGTAGTGAATTCTCAAGGAAATCCTACCAGTTCAATTGTAATTGGCACACCGGGATTTATGCCCAGCGAACAAGCGGCAGGTAGACCAGTTTATTCTAGCGATTTATATAGTTTGGGGATGACTGTCATTTATTTGCTGACTGGGAGACAACCACAGCAAATCGAAACAGATCCCCAGACGGCGGAGATTATTTGGCGACAATATGCAAGTCATCTTAGTCCGATGATGGCAGATATCATCGAGCGGGCGATCGCCTATCATCCCCGCGATCGCTATCCGACAGCGAGAGCTATGCTGGATGCTTTACAGAGCATAGCAAGTCCCATTGCACCGACGCAAGCGCAGGTGAATTCTGCACCACCACCGCCAACCATTTCTCTCAGTCCTGGTGCGATCGCTCAACCAGCGAAAACCTTACCGCCAACCACCGCACCCCTTCTAAGGGAAAGTAATAATCGCAACGGTTTTATCATTGGTGGTTTAATTGCTGGCGGGTTAATTGGTGCGTCTGTAATTATTAGTCAGGTGTTAAAACCTACCCAACCAATAGCCCAAACAACAGTAACACCAGAAACATCGTCAAATGTGACATCCCCAATTAAAGAAACTCCAACTAGTTCACCGTCTCCTGTACAACAACCAACTTCAACACCACAAGCCATCGCCACTCCCACATTTTCACCTTCTCCAAATACCTACACACCACCAACTAACAACGCCACAGCCAATAATTATGCTTGGCTTTCCCAAAGAATGGTTACAGATGCAGATTTAGCAGGTAAAGATGCTTTTGAATTAGATATTATGCGTAATTGGATATTTGCCATTCATGGTCGGCGGTTTGATACTCCGGGATTACAAGATTACTTTAATAATCAACCTTGGTATCAACCGGCATATTCACCAACACAATTTCCTAGTAAATTACTTACACCATTAGAACAGAAAAATGTAGACTATATCGCCAAATATCAAGACCGTTATAACTTGAGATATTTTAAGAAATAACGCCCACGAAACTCAACTGAGGCTATTATTTTAATATAGAGGTAGGACTTACGCAAAATATGACCGAAACGCTGATTATTGCCTCGCTCCCATTCATTAATTACCGCTACTTTCGCTCTCGTTATGCGTAAGTCCTACAAAGGGAAGAATTATATTCTAAAACCTCCAGCATAGCTGCCTCGTGCCCTGAAGCCTTTCTTTGCTCAAATAACCCAAACTGAATATTTTGAGGTGATACCAATTCTCTATGAAGATGCATATAATTAGCCTGCGTTAGGCAGGCTTTGTTCATAGAGCCAGTGGCTTCTAGCCTTGCAGCTTTAATATGCAGCCTCACATAAAATTGGTATGAGTAGTCTTGACTATGCCCTATGCCCTATTTTTCAACTTCTATCTAGTGAGAGAATCATTGATTTATTAATTATAGTATAATCTACCAGCAATACCTAAATAAAATATAGGAATCCGCTTTGATTATTGCAAAAGTTATATACACTGAAAGCTTCAGCAAAGGGTGGTATTGCCCAGCGAAACCTCGATATAGTAGGCAATGCTCTACCTAATATTAATATTTATCACGCTATGTTAAGTAGCATCATCAAATAAAAATTATTCAGAGAGTTAGGAAAGCAAATATACACAATAGTATACTTTGAATCGCATTTATACACATAATCATTGCTTTTAAACCAATTAGCTCCACACCCCAAATTATTACCTACTAACATCATGAACCGTAGGCGGTCTACCAAAAAATCTCAATCCGATTCCCCTGCTGAGCAATCATCGAATCCAGAGCAGCAGAATCATCAAAATGAATTATTTCCGATTGTGGGGATGGGAGCTTCAGCAGGTGGATTGGAAGCTTTCACACAATTGCTGAGTCATTTGCCCAATGATACCGGGATGGGATTTGTGCTGATTCAGCACTTGAGTCCGAATCAAAAAAGTTTGTTGAGTGAGATTCTCTCACGGGCTTCCACTATGTCTGTTGTGGAAGTGCGGGATGGGATGGTTGTTGAACCGAATCATGTTTACGTGATTCCACCTAATGCCAAGATGACTATTGTTGAGGGAGTATTGAAACTGTCTCCTAGAGAAAAAACATCCGGATTTTTTATGTCAGTGGATGCTTTCTTGATATCTTTAGCACAGGATCGGGGAAACAAAGCGATTGGCATAGTGCTGTCGGGGAGTGACGGCGATGGCACACGGGGGCTAGAATTTATCAAAGAAGCTGGAGGGATTACTTTTGCTCAGTGTCAAGAATCGGCAAAAGTCACTGGGATGCCGAACACGGCTGTAGCTTCGGGTAATGTAGATTTTATTCTCACCCCGCGAGAGATTGCTGAGGAGTTGGTAAAACTGAGCCGTCATCCTTATATCAACCAACCACCGCCAGCCACACAGACTGAGGTAGCTGAGTTACTTCCAGCTAGCAGTGATGCTCTCTCAACTATCTTTAGTCTGCTACGAACTGCTACGGGGGTTGATTTTCACCACTACAAACAAAATACTCTCAAGCGGCGCATTCTGCGGCGGATGATTTTGTACAAGCTGGAAAGGTTGGAAGATTACGTCAGCTATCTGCAAGAAAATCCCGCAGAAGTTATGGCGTTGTATCAGGATGTATTGATTACTGTCACCAGTTTTTTCCGCGATTCGGAATCTTTTGAAGCCTTAAAGACAAAAGTATTTCCGCTGATTACCCATGAACGTACACCAGATTTACCCATCCGCATTTGGGTAGCGGGATGTTCAACCGGTCAAGAAGCTTACTCGATCGCTATTTCCTTATTGGAATTTTTGTCCAATCAAATAATCGCTACAACGATCCAGATTTTTGCTACGGATATCAATGAGGCGGTAATTGAAATTGCTAGAATTGGCTTCTACAAACCCAATCAAGTCACAGAAGTTTCCCCAGAACGTCTCCAGCGGTTCTTTGTCCAGGTAGAAGGTGGATACCAAATCAGCAAGCCGGTGCGGGAGTTGTGTATCTTTGCTCGGCAAAACCTGATGAGCGATCCGTCTTTTTCCCAACTGGATCTGATTACCTGTCGCAATGTGCTAATTTATTTAGGAACCCCGATACAGAAGAAACTCCTACCAATCTTTCATTATGGTCTCAAGCCCACTGGCTTTTTGATGTTAGGCACCTCAGAAACAGTAGGGGAATTTTCTGATTTGTTTAGTATAGCGGATAGAAAGTACAAAATTTATAGCCGCAAAATGGTTCCGGCGCGGTTGGGTATAGATTTAATCGCCAGCAACTACCCCCTCAAGGTAAATACGCCGCAGCCATCAGTGGGTGAAAATGGTTGGACTGAGATGGAAATGCACACAGCAGCCGACCAAATAGTGTTAAATAACTATGCTCCGGTGGGTGTAGCGATCAACTACGATTTAGAAATTGTGCAATTTCGCGGACAAACTAGTTCCTATCTGCAACCGCCACCAGGTAGACCTAGCTTTAATTTGTTGAAAATGGCAAGGGAAGAACTGCGGCTTGAGCTACGCACGGCGATTCACCAAGCAAAACAGCGACAGACAACAGTGCGCAAAGAAGGGATTCAAATAATCGAGAACGGTCAAGTCAGGCTGGTGCGGGTTGATGTTGTGCCGTTTAAAGCTCACAGTAGTGATGAACGCTACTTTTTAGTACTGTTTACAGATATGCCATCGCCAGCAAATACTGTTTTTGAGTCAGGGAGCGATCGCCACATCAAATCTGCACGGGGAAAACAAGCGGCGGCACAGGAAGAAATTAACACACTGAAACAGGAGTTAGCCACTACTAAAGAATATCTGCAATCAATTATTGAGGAACAGCAAGCCACTAATCAAAACCTCAGAGCTGCTAACGAAGAAATCCTCTCTAGCAACGAAGAATTGCAAAGTACTAATGAGGAATTGGAAACTGCTAAAGAAGAAATTCAAGCAACCAACGAAGAATTAAATACGATTAACGACGAACTGCAAAGGCGGAATTTTGAATCCACTCAGGTGACCAATGATTTGCAGAATTTGCTCAGTAATATCAATATTCCCATTCTCATGTTAGGCGGTGATTTGCAGATTCGCCGCTTTACTCCGGTAGCTGGCACAATTTTTAACCTGATTTCCACGGATGTGGGGCGACCATTGAGTGATATTAACCATAGATTAAATATTTCTGATTTAGAGCCACAAATTTTAGAAGTAATTAGTACACTCAACTTTAAAAGCCAGGAAGTTCAAGACTCCGAAGGACACTGGTATGATTTGCGTATCCGACCTTACCGGACAATAGATAATAAAATTGACGGTGCGGTGGTGGTATTGGTTGACATTGACGGACTCAAACGCAGCGCCGAACAGATCAGAGCATCAAGAGATTACGCCGAGGCAATAGTAGATACCGTGCGGGAATCCATAGTGGTGCTAGATTTAAACTTACGGGTAGTCAAAGCTAACCGCTCTTTCTACGAAACCTTCCAAGTGCTATCCACACAAACAGAACAACGGTTGATTTTTGAACTCGGTAACGGACAATGGAATATACCCAGCTTGCGATCGCTCTTAGAAGATGTTATCCCCAGCAATGCCCCATTTCAAGATTTAGAAGTAGAGCATAACTTTGAGGCGATCGGGCACAAAATCATGCGGCTAAATGCGCGGAGAATGCCGCAAATCGACAATATGCAATTAATTCTCCTAGTAATTGAAGATATCACCCAGCAAAAGCAACTAGAAGCAGAACGCACACAGCTATTAACTCAAGAACAATCAGCCCGCACTGCTGCGGAGACAGCCAACCGCGCCAAAGATGAATTTTTATCAATTCTTTCCCACGAACTACGCAACCCGCTTAATGCTTTACTGGGGTGGGCACAGATGCTACAAAGGCCAGATCTCCCTCAAGAGATAATTAATCAAGGACTAGAAGCAATTGAGCGCAGTGCGATCGCTCAAGCCCAGTTAATTGGAGATTTGTTAGACATCTCACGCATCACCGCAGGTAGGCTGCGTCTGGATGCTGAGCCTATTGAACTTATACCCGTAATTCAAGCCGCCATTGACGTTGTCCGGATCTCAGCCGCAGCCAAAAATATCCAAATTGAATCTAGGCTAGATCCTACAGATATAAGAATCAATGCCGATCCCAATCGCTTACAGCAGGTGATGTGGAACTTGCTTTCTAACGCCATTAAATTTACCCCCGTCGGCGGCAGAATTGATATTGAGCTACAGTACACTGATTTTTACGCTCAAATTCAAGTTAGCGACACAGGGCAAGGTATTAAACCCAACTTTCTCCCCTATATTTTCGAGCGCTTCCGTCAAGCTGATGGTAGCAGCAGGCGCTCAAACCCTGGTTTAGGGCTGGGGCTTTCCATCGTGCGTCACTTAGTAGAACTCCACGGTGGTACAGTTGAAGCACAAAGTCCAGGTGAAGGACAAGGAGCAACTTTTACAGTCAGGCTACCCTTGCCAACTCACTCCCCAGAAATTTCTCTGCCCAGTAATAGACAGTTGATTGCCTTACAAAACCAGCCAGAAATCCCAATTGAAAATATTACCTCATTGGCAGGTGTGCGGGTACTGATTGTCGATGACGAAGCTGATATTCGCCAGTTATTTACCATTATCCTTGAGCAGTATGAAGTAGAAGTCACAGCAGTTGCATCAGCTAACGCCGCACTCTCAACCTTAACAGCTAACCCTAACGGCTACGATGTTCTGCTATCAGACATTGGTTTACCAGAACAAGACGGTTACGATTTGATTCGTCAGGTAAGGGCGCTGGATGCTGAAGCTGGGGGGCAAATTCCCGCCGCCGCCCTCACCGCTTATGCTGGAGATGCTGAACAAACAGAAGCCCTAGCCGCCGGATTTCAAATGCACATTGCCAAACCCGTTGAACCCACGCAATTACTATACATCGTCGCTGCTTTGGCGGGAAGAGTTAGGCAATAGGGCATGGGGAATGGGGCATTGGGCATTGGGCATTGGGCATTAAGGCTCCTTAATGGAGCTAAAAGCCTCGTTAACGGAGTTCAAAGCCTGATTCACGGAGTTCAAAGCCTCGTTAACGGAGTTCAAAGCCTGATTCACGGAGTTCAAAGCCTCGTTAACGGAGTTCAAAGCCTGATTCACGGAGTTCAAAGCCTCGTTAACGGAGTTCAAAGCCTCGTTAACGGAGTTCAAAGCCTCGTTAATGGAGTTCAAAGCCTCGTTAACGGAGTTACAAAGCCTCATTAACGGAGTTACAAAGCCTCATTAACGGAGTTCAAAGCCTCGTTAATGGAGTTCAAAGCCTCATTAATGGAGTTCAAAGCCTCATTAATGGAGTTCAAAGCCCCGTTAGGGAACTCCAAAAAATAAATTTAGGACTTACGCACTGAAGCCTGAAACCCAGATCCCCCCGCCTGCGGCGACCCCCTTAAAAAGGGGGTAAATCTGGAAAAATAGCCCCCCTTTTTAAGGGGGGTTGGGGGGATCTTGGATAGATCAAAACACTAACCGAACCGTATTGACCCCACCCCGGCTTTGCTGACGCAAAACCGCCCCTCCCCTTGCCAAGGGGAGGGGTTGGGGGTGGGGTAAAAAACAAAAACGCGCTGTTAGATCCTTTGCAGCGCGTTTGAGTAGATACACATTGCCCTTTAATTAACGGCGGAATCTATCGGGGTTGAGGCGAATGCTATTATTTGGTTGGCGAACATTTGTTTGGCTAGTGGAACGGTTACGCAATGCGACACCATTCTTCAATCCGTTACCAGTACCACCATCTTTGCGATCGAGGAAAGGTTTAAGATTGATACCACTTCTAGCGGTAGAAACGCGATTCCCACCTAAAGCTGTGCGAGTTAGGTTATATAAATCGCCTAATCCGCCTTGATTGCGGTAGGTGTTGACGGCGATGGTTTGCTGTCCGCTGTCGGCTGTGGTTAAGTTTTGGAAGATGCTATTGCGGACAGTATAGGGGTCTTTTTCCCGGGGTACGGTAAGGACAATTCGACAGGTGGAATTAGCTTCTGTGGTGACGCAGACAATATTCTCGTTATTTTCTCTGGTTACTTGGAGTTCTTGTAAGCCGTCTGGACGATACAATTCTAAACGACTGGCTATTGTTGCACAGCGTTTTTGTGGGTCCCAGCCACCACCCAAAGCCGCAGGTGCTGCCCAAGCAAAGTATTGACCAGGTTGACTTTGGGGTTGATACATGACGGTATACTGACCGTTATACATCTGACAGCTAAAGCGAGTATTACTATCGGCTGTGGGTGAAGTAGGTGTACCTGTTGATGTATCTATTGGTACGGGTGTATTTGTTGGTGTCGGTGAGCCGGTGGAGTCTGTGGGGACAACAACACCACCAGAATTATCAACTTGGGCAAATGCTGCGGAATTGCCCAGGAAACAGGATAATCCTAAACTACTCAAAAGTACAAACTTCAAAGCGTGTGATGACATAAATCATCCTCTAGGGAAATAGGTAAGGATATTGATAGCTTCAGTGACGAAAAATTTTGGTTTTAGTTCATCGAGAATGCTGCTTTTTTTCTTCTTCTGCTTTTTTCTCTTTGAGTAGCTGTTTTACCTTGATTTTAATTTCGCTGTGTCGTTCGACTCCTTCGTAGGTGTAGCGGTTATAGTTGCTGTTGATGATCATATCTTCTAAATAACTGACTCGCTCACTACCTCCGGGATGAGAAGATAACCAACCAGGAGGAGCATTTTTTTGTTGTTTTTCTAGTGTCACCATTAAGTTACGTAAGCCGTCAGCCGCATAACCTGTGGCGACAATTAAGCGGGTTCCGAGGGTATCTGCTTGACGTTCCATGTCGCGGCTGTAACTTAGGGCTGAGAGTTGTCCGATAATGCCGCCTAATGGAAGATACTGAGTGAGGTTGCCAACTAAATTACCTTGAGTGACTAGTTGAAAGCCGTGGGATAAAACTACATGGGATAATTCATGGCCGATTAACCCAGCTAATTCGGCTTCGGAGTTGCTTTTGGCGATCGCACCTGCATTAATAAAGATTTTCCCACCAGGCAGGGCAAAGGCGTTAAGGTCTTCTTCGGGAATTACAAAAAATTCATATTTAAATTCATTCCGTCCGGCTACTTTGGCTAATTTCTGTCCGATTTCATTGACGTAGGCAACTACTGTCTCATCGGTAATCACTTTAAGTTGTTCTTTGGCTTGTTTGGCTACGGATTCTCCGATGGATTCTTCCCCCCGTAGCAGCAAGATGGTAGAATCAAGGGCAGAAAATGGCCCTAGTAGAGAGCCAGTAACAGCGTAACCTAATGCACCTGTAAGAATATTTGCGATCGCATTACCTCTGATCTCAGCTTGAATATGGGTTTTGTAACGTTTAAGATGAATTTCTGCTAAATTGGTAAACTCCCCAGCTTGGGGATCTTTGGGGTTGAGAATCGCAAATTGACGGGCGGCTAAAGAAGCTTCCATCCATTTTTGGGCTTCTGCGAGGGCTGTAACTCTGGCTTTAATGAGTTCCGGTTGGTTGGGATAAAGTGAAGCTGCCCGTTCTAATATATCTAATGCTTGTGGAGAGCGATCGTATTGCTTGAGAACTTCCGCAAATCGAATATGTCCGGGAATAAACTCCGGATACTGTTCCACCAGTAATTGCAGAGGTACTAAAGTTTTTGATTGTAACTTCTTCGCTATTCCCGCTTCTGATTCTCGCCAGTAAACTTTTCCGCCTGGGGATAGTTGCGTTGGATCAATTATTGCTGGTTTGAGTTCTTGGGGTTGAGTAGTTTTGGCAAAAGGTGCTTTCACCTCGCGATAAATTTTTTCCGCTTCTGCAAATTGTCCCGCCAGATAAAGCTTGTCTGCGGCGATCAATTTTTCTTGACGGGCGATTTCTTCGGGAGTGGGTGCTGGTTCGTCCGCCTCATCTGGCTTGGGTGTAGGTGTCGGCTGTGGTGTACTCTCAACAGAGGGTGTAGTTTGGGGGATGACAACCGGCTTTGATAGCTGTTCTTCTCTAGTCTGTTGTGAATTGGGTGTATTAGTAGTTTCAACCGTGGTAGAAGCAGGCGATTGGGCGGGAACGGGTGCTGTAGGTTGGGCGAGAATAATAAAAATCGATGTGCCAAAAGAGAGTAACACCCAGTTCAAAGCTAATAGCAGAGACTTCTTAGTTCGTTTCATGCTGGGGTTGTTTTATTAAAAATTTTTTAACTGTAAATCTAGCTTCGCCGATCGAGATGCACGTTGAAAACCTTTGAATAGAAATGTAATTATACAGTGAGCCGCGACCAACATTGATGCGATCGCGGCTCTTACCCCACCCCATTAATTTTGATGAATTCGTACCAATAGCAATTTACAGCCATTTTCAGGTAAAAATACCACACTGTAGGGGCACAGCACTGCTCATTGGTGTCAACTTAAGTTAAAAGGCTTATCCCACAGGCATTTTACCCCACCCCTCAATCCCCTCCCCGTTTACGGGGAGGGGAGGTTTTGCGTCAGCAAAGCCGGGGTGGGGTGACGCGGATCATGATGTTAAGTGAGAGAATTCGCTCATCACGTCTTGGTAAGGGTTTCACGTTAAGTTGACACGTATGAGCACTGCTGTGCCCTGACGATAGATGTAGTGCAAATACGTGAAAACTGCTGTAAAAAAAGAATGCGACAGATGCATTTGTAGGGGCGGGGTTTCCCCACCAATTGGTTTTACACCACCCGTTGAGAAACCTTACCAAGGGCCCTTAATCGCAAAGGTAATTCCTGGTGACTGCATATTCACAAACATGATTTTTCCATCTGGAGAGAAACAAATTCCCGCAAACTCTTCTCCATTCAATGCATTATGCGCAAATTTATAAAGTGTGCCACTTGGCGTAATACCGACAATAAAGATTTCACTGTCTTCGCCATCTTCACAAACGAACAAATCACCGTTGGGTGCAACGACAATATTATCTGGGTAATCTAAAATACCCCGATTGTTAGGTTCTGCAAACAACCGCAATGTTTCCGTCGCTGGAGTGTAGCGCCAGACTTGACCATATCCAGCACTACCACCGTTAGTACAGCAAAAATAGATATCTCCTTTGCCATAAAAGATACCTTCGCCACGACTAAACCTAGCTGCACCCAAGTTATAACCTTCAACCCTGACTGTATCACTAGAAGGATCGGGGTTAGTGATGCGAACCCAATCTACTGTGTAGGCTTGACCAACTGTAAATCCTGTTTTGGTATTTGCTTTCGGTTTGATTTGAATTCTCAAAGCATACAGTGTACCTCCCGCACTCAAGTTACCTTTTGTGTTCGGTACGAAGCGATATAACAAGCCATCTCCCCGGTCTTCGGTCATATATACATAGCCTGTATTGGGGTCTACAGCTGCGGCTTCGTGATTGAATCGACCCATTGCTACCAGGGGTACAGGCGTGACGAAACTAGTTGCACTACTAGGGACTTCAAATACATAGCCATGCTTCTTGTTACCAGTTTCAAAACTCTCTTCGCAACTTAGCCAAGAACCCCAAGGAGTTGGGCCACCCGCACAGTTGCGGTCAGTACCTGCTAAAGAACCGTGGTGTCTGAGTAATACCCTCGTGGAACTGACTTCTAAAGTAGTTGTGCCACCTTTTCCTTGGCTATCATATTTCTTACTGCTTGGTGCGCCCACACTCTTACCCGATGAGAAGTTGAGTTCGTGGTTACGGATCAGAATAGTACTACCATTTGTACCGGGAAATGCTGCCATACCATCATGTCCACCCGGAACTTTGTAGCCATCACTCATTGTTTGTCCAGTCTCTGACAATCTCACATAAGAAAATCCCGCAGGTAGATCCAACACACGTTTCGGGTCAGATTGCAGAGAACCATAGGGGCCTGCTGCAAAAGCGCGCTTAGCATAAAAAGCCTGCAATGGAGATAATATCAAAGCACCAGCAGTTCCTGTGCCTGCTAGGGTAAAGAATTTACGCCTTGATAAGGTCACAATTTGCTCCTTAATTTTTTCATCTCATGGAGACAAAGTGATTTATCTCTATTAAGAGAAAACTAAGATAAATTTATGAAAAGCAAAATCAACAACATGTAAAATATATCAATTTTAACTTAATTAATTCTCTACTTTTAAATATATAATTGATAGTTTTATCAGTAACTAAGTTTTGTCATGATCGATGGCAAATTCAGCCTAATTTTAACCCAAAGATAAACTAGATTAAAAATTCATCGATTGAGTTAAGAATAATTATATTTTAGGTTAAGCGCAGATAACCTCACTCAAAAGAATCTGCGATATCTTTTAACTTTGCTACTAATCCCGATTCAAAAAATGTTTGCGACATATAAATCATTCTCTGGGCACAGCACTGCTCATTGGTGTCAACTTAAGTTAAAAGGCTTATCCCACAAGCGTTTTACCCCACCCCTCAATCCCCTCCCCGTAAACGGGGAGGGGAGGTTTTGCGTCAGCAAAGCCGGGGTGGGGTAACGCGGATCTTGATTTTAAGTGAGAGAATTCGCTCATCAAGTCTTGGCAAGGGTTTCGCGTTAAGTTGACACGTATGAGCACTGCTGTGCCCCTACCCATCTGTCACATTGTTTTTTCAAATTGGTATAACTTATTAGTACGTAATACCAATTTTATGTGAGTATGAATTTATCGTTATCAGTTTCAACTTGGTGGCTGCTGTTTTTGAGAAGTAGAATTAATGGAAATTTAAATATTTTGTAATTTGCGAGATTCTAGACATATCGCTGCTGTTTTTAAGGAGTGAATTAATGGAAACGGATTCAACTCAAACCAGACTTTATACCGATTCAATCAATTACAGGACTTACGCACAAGTAACGGAAAAACAAACCGCTCCAGGACGCAGAGTACACGGAGAAATAAGAGTTTGAAAGTTTTTTTGCGTAAGTCCTAAATTATCGAAAATTTGGGTCTAAAACCTCGCCCTGGAAGGGCGACTTTAATGGTAAAATGACTTGAACAGGACGGGTAATCAACCTGTTTAAAAACCCGATTGCTACCTAACACGTAGACGCTGTACCTTGACAACTGAATCTAGGGGGTTCTACAAGTTGCTCTAGAGCGTGCTTTTGCACAACCTGAAAGTAGGTAAAAGATTCACAGGAGCTAGACTACCAGCATTAAACAAAAAACAAATTTTGCACGGCAGTTGCTTCAAGTCGGGAAACCGCAAGGGCGCATTGCCTCAGCAACGCAACTACGGTAGGGCATACCGGAAGTTAAAGCTTGGGGAGAGAACCACCTCTGGGTTAGGTAACGCAAGGAGCCTAGTCTAAGTGGACTCGCTGAACCAAGAATCCTCGTACCTTTAGGTCGAGGAGTGTCAATGAAAGTATGTATGCATCTTTGCAAAACTTCCCCCCCATCACTGCTGAAGGTTTTGCGACTGTCAAGAAAGTTGATGTCAATTCCCCAAATTTTGATATTTCCCAAATTTTCAACCAAATCCAACTTTTACCCCATAGTCTCATCAATCGCACTAACCGCGATCGCTATTTAACTTTTCACGCTTACATTCGGTTGCTAGATTTTGAACGCTTAATGTATCTCATTTCGCTGATTATTCGCTATCCCGGAATTGGGAATTTACAAGCTACTAACCCGAGTATCCTCGAAGGTATATTTGGTGATGTTCCCCAATTTACCAGCGCGTTAGCGGAAATTACCGCTATCATCGGCAAATTGTCCGGTCATATCTACGCTGATGCCCAGGCGATCGCTTCTGATTTACACTGGTTACAAGAAAATTCTCTAATTAACATCAATACTATCTCTGCATCTGCTTTTATTCCCATCGTTTCTCCCCATTCCCCCATCTCTGTTTCACCTCCTCACGCTTATTCTGATGTCGCCACTTTCCAACGGTTAATCGCAATTATTCGCTTTATCCTCCAGCACCCGTTTTTACCAAGTTCCGAACAGGGAAGCCTGCAAACTTTTGTATGTGCACTTAGGGACAATGGTATTATTGATGGTGATGGCTTGGATACGGTACGTAAAGATATTGAGAGAGTTCTTAAGCCGTATAAAATCTTGCCTGATTTTCAACTTGAGATTGGTAGCAAAGATTCCCAGTATGTGACAGGCGATCGTTCAGGTGTCTGAAAATAATTTGTAATTGCTCATGTGTCATTTGTCAATTACTCTAAAACAGATTTTAAGGGAGAAATCTCTATTCTAGAGTTATATTATGAAATGGTAAATACAGCGTACTTTTTAATTGAATCTTTACAAAGTGGGGATAAATTAGCCTTAGAAATCTGGCAAAAAAGTATTTAAAAAAAGACGGCTACTTTGCAGAAATCAAAGAAACCCCAGAAGTGTAAATAAATTTTTACTACCTCAAGTGTAAAGGCCACTCAGGACATGTAAAACAAGTTCATCATCTAACATCCCTTAATATACCCAATGCAGTAATAAATTAAAAAATTTATTATAACTTCTCTGCTAGTAGAAAAATTACTGACGACAATATAGGCCACAGTTAAGCAAACTAAAATTATGTCTCCTGAGGTTCAAGAACTAACAGGAGTATATATTTATTTAGCTGGGGTTTAAAATGAGTAAAAACAAGGGATTTCTAGTGGGCTTAAATTTGCTACTACTAATCTCCTGTCTGGGGATTATGCATCTAGGGGCATCTCAACCTAAAAAATCAGGGCTGCTAAATCTGTGTGAGCTAAAAGCTGGGGAACGAGGAATTTTAAAAGGAGTTGTGGTTTCAGTAGAAAAATCCTCACCTGGTAGTGGTAAAGCAATAGTAACTCTAACAGAAGGTTCCCAAGGATGCCACATAATGGTTTATCAAAGATATAACCAATTAAACGAAATGGGTACCCCAGGTAATCGAGTTAAAGTGCCTGTAAAAGTAATTAATGATTATTCAGTAGAAGGAATAGGTTTACCTGAATTTGACTACTCAGTAGTAGATACTTCTGGAAATATAGAAAAACCAAAAATGATTAAACTAACAATTGGAACAATACCAAATGTTGATAACGGAGACTACCTAGAGTTCAGAAATATAGATGAAGGAAAAATTCCTTACATTGAAAGACTTAAAATTAGCAAAAAATTGAACAGCCAGTTAAAACTAGGAAACAACACAATCTACTATTCAGAAACCACAAAAGAAGTATTGGCAGTTGAGAACTAATGATTACTGGACTCTTAATTGGAAGTGTAGTAGGAATAATACTTGGTCTCATACCAGGATTTAATATAGGATTTATTCTACTTGCATCACTAAGTATTCCTGACCCACAATTAGCCTGTGGATTAATTATAGGGATAGATGCAACCAGCTCAGGAATTAAAGCAATTAGCTTACTTACAGGAAACAGAGATGAAGAATTTCCAGATAAACTACAAAACAATAGTCAACCTATTAATTTAGTATGGACTAATATAAGTTCATACACAACTGGAAAAATACTAGGGTGCTTTATTGGCAGTTTCCTAATCCTTGGTATAGGAAAGACAGCGTTTCAAATAACAGAAGTTCATAAAGGATTAGCAATTGCAATATCATTAGGTATCTGGATAGAAATAAGCAGGCTATCAAAAGATAAAAAACTAACTGTTCTCTCACTAATAATTACAAGTATTCTAAGTGTACTTGTAATCAACTTACCGATTGAGCAACCCATGTTTATATTAGTAAGCTCTTTATTTATTGGAAACTCTCTACAATCACTTTTCCACTATAAAAAAATAGAGCTTAATTCAACCGAACCAACAGAGTATATTATTCAATCATGGGATGGCATATTAGCAGGATTACTATCCTCAATGTTATGGGGATTACCTACAAATGCAATGTGCAGACTAATGGATGAGGGAGAAGATAAACCAGAAATTGTTGCAGCCAGAGGAGCGATCGCAGATGGAATAGCCTCTAGTATAGGCTTAGCAATCCTTCTCTGCACAGGTGGTGCTAGAAGTGCAGCCGCATCACAAGCAGCATTACTAAATTTAGATTTTGGTAGATGGGAATCTGTTGGTATACTAGGAGCTTCGTGTGTTCTATCACTTCTGGTTTATCTGATGTTTGATAACTTGATAAAAATCTTCATAGTTATCCACAATAGTTTACCTTATGTAGTTAACATCTTAATTGTGTTGCTAACTATAAGTATATTAACCCTTTTGTCAAATGGCTGGTTCATCATCATCGCCATCACTAGTCTATTGACAAACAAGTTGATTAGACTAGCAGGAGCCCCAAAAGAGTCCAACTTAATTGCGATCGCAATTCTGCCAATCATGAATCTGTTTTAGTCAAGCGGATTGGAAGTTAGGAGTCGTGTAAAAATAAGTTGAACAATTTAATATTTGTAGTGCGGGCATCTTGCCCGCGCGAGCAAGATGCTCGCACTACTTATTTTTACTTGATGCCTTATATGGTGTTGTCTTAGAGGGCGGGGAAACCCCTGCCTCTGCAAAAGGAATAAATATTGCGATCGCTCTTCTTCACCCACAATCCCTGACTATCTTCGATAAAATCACTATGGTGCTACTTAAACTTACTCCAGCCTGATGAAAAGCGATCGCCCCCACAGCCCTCAAACTCAACCCAACTCACTCACCCGACAACGCCCGGAACTACTCGCACCAGCAGGTAATTGGGAATGCGCCAAAGCTGCTGTGGAAAATGGGGCGGATGCGATTTACTTTGGTTTGGATCGGTTCAACGCTAGAATGCGGGCACAAAATTTTACTGAGGCGGATTTACCCGAATTAATGGCATTTCTCCACCTGAGAGGTGTGAAGGGCTATGTGACAGTCAATACACTCATTTTCCCCCAGGAACTACCAGAGGTAGAGCAGTATCTTCGCTCAATTATTGCCGCAGGTGTGGATGCGATGATTGTGCAAGATGTGGGTTTATGTCGTCTCATTCGTCACCTATCACCTGATTTCCCTATCCATGCTTCTACGCAGATGACGATCACTAGTGCAGCTGGGGTGGATTTTGCTAAGTCCCTCGGTTGTCATTTGGTGGTGCTAGCCCGTGAATGTTCCCTGAAGGAAATCAATAAAATTCAACAGCAAATCCAGCAGAAACAAGCTTCTTTACCTTTAGAAGTCTTTGTTCACGGTGCTTTGTGCGTCGCTTATTCCGGTCAGTGTTTGACGAGTGAAGCTTTAGGCGGGCGTTCTGCCAATCGGGGTGAATGTGCCCAAGCTTGCCGAATGCCCTACGAGTTAATCGCTAACGGGGAAGTTGTAAATTTAGGCGATCGCAAATATCTCCTCAGTCCCCAAGACCTAGCAGGGTTGGAAGTTCTGCCTGATTTGGTGAAGTCAGGGGTAACTTCTCTGAAAATTGAAGGTCGTCTGAAAACACCAGAGTATGTGGCTAATGTTACTCGTGTTTATCGGGAAGCGTTGGATCGGGCGATGGAAGAAAGGGACGCTCTGACGCGGGGACGCTCTGACGCGGAGTCTAATCGGGAACGATATAACTTGGAAATGGCGTTTTCTCGCGGGATTTACACAGGTTGGTTTGGGGGAATTAACAATCAGGAATTAGTTCATGGGCGGTTTGGGAAGAAGCGCGGGGTATACCTGGGTGAAGTTATCCGCATTAGTAATGAACAGGTAGCAATTAGATTAGAAGCACCAGTTAAACCAGGGGATGGAATTGTCTTCGATTCCGGTCATCCAGAGGCGAAGGAAGAAGGTGGGCGAGTGTATGCAGTCACGCCCAAGGGAAGGGAGACATTGCTGAGTTTTGGTCGCAGTGACCTCAATTTCCGCCGGGTACATATAGGCGATCGCGTTTGGAAAACTAGCGATCCAGAACTGGATAAGCAATTACGGCAAAGTTTTGCGGGTGAAAATCCCCAATTTCAGCGTCCGATTGACTTAGAGATTTATGGCGAAATCGATCAACCATTAACTGCGATCGCCCGCGATCAACAAGGTCATGTAGTCCAGGTGGATTCTACAATATCCCTAGTCGAAGCACACACCAAACCCCTAACCACAGAACGCTTACAAGAACAATTTGGTCGTCTGGGTAATACTCCCTTCTGTTTAGGAAAGCTCACCAATCACCTCAGTGGCGCGGTGATGATACCCGTGAGTGAGTTGAACAAAATGCGGCGAGATCTAGTATCTCAGTTAGCAGAGTTACGCAGTCAACCCCAACGCTGGGAACTACGTTCTGATGTATCTTTTCAAAACCTACTCCCCGCGTCAGAGCATCTCCCCCTCCCCGCGTCTTCTTCATCCCCCTCACTCATTGTTTTAGTCCGCAACCTCAAGCAACTCCAAGCGGCACTTCAAGCGGGAATTCAGACACTGTACTGTGAATTTGAAGACCCCCGCTTTTATCGAGAAGCAGTGCAGATAGTGCGTCAAGGGGGACAAGGGGGACAAGGGGGACAAGGGGGAAAAGGAGGACAAGGAGGACAAGGGAGACAAGGAGGACAAGAAAAAGAACCAGTAAATCAACCGTCAACCGTCAACCGTCAACAGTCAACAGTCAACAGTCAACCGTCAACCATCCCCTCTATCTGGGTTGCGCCTCCCCGAATTACCAAACCTGGGGAAAACTGGATTTTGCAACAAGTGCGTGACTGTAATGCAGATGGTTATCTGGTGCGCAATTATGATCAGCTAGAATTCTTTTCTTCAGACCGTTGTATCGGAGATTTTTCACTCAATGTTGCTAACGCTTTAACCGCAGATTACTTTCAACAGCGCTATGGTTTAGAACGGTTAACCGCATCCTACGACCTAAATATTACTCAACTCGAAGACCTGCTGACTAGTTGTCCACCCCAGTGGTTGGAAGTGACAATTCACCAACATATGCCGATGTTCCACATGGAGCATTGTGTATTTTGTGCTTTTCTTTCTACGGGGACAGATTACACTAACTGTGGAAGACCCTGTGAAAAACAAGAAGTAAAATTGCGCGATCGCGTGGGTAGTGAACATGTCCTGAAAGCAGATGTCGGTTGTCGCAATACTGTATTTAACGGCACTGCCCAAACAGGAGCCGAGTACGTACAGCGCCTGATAAATTTGGGATTGAGGCAATTCCGCATTGAGTTTGTCAATGAGTCACCAGAGCAAGTGAGTAAAACAATACATTGCTACCGTCAACTCCTACAAGGTGAGATTACAGGTTCCCAACTTTGGCGGGAGTTAAAGCTGCAAAATCAGCTTGGTGTCACTCGTGGACCGATGGGATTTTCTCCAGTCAGATAAATTTTAGGGTTGGAGTAAATCCGGAGTTATTCATCAAAGACGGCGGGAAACCCCCTTTTTCAACGGGTAAGAGAGACAAGGGACAACCGCCCTTCCAGGGGCGGGATAGGTTTAACGCATGGGCGTTGGAACCCACTTTTGGAAACTTTCTAGATGATTCCAGTAAGCTAAATAACCAGTAAATGCCCAAATCAATGCTGCTATAATTAATACTGCTACACCAATTAACCGCCAAGTTCGGTTTGTTTTCCAGTAAAGAGTTGGTGCGGCACAAACGCCACTCAAGCCGGTGAGAATAAAGCCGATTCCCGACATTAATGGTTGCTGTGTCATCCCTAAGTTGATGATGCGGATACCGATAACAATTGCAACTGAACCAGCGAAGAATGCGTAAATTGCTAGTGTGGCTAGATCCCAGCCGAAGGAAAGAGCGATCGCACTACCAATAAACAATATGCCAAATAAAAGCGTCGTTTCCCCAAAAGCGATGTTAAAACTACCTGTAATCGGCCAGGTAAAGGTCATGTGTAACCCAGTTGTCAATGCGATCGCCCCTGTAATCCCAAAACCAGGAACCCACCGTTTCTGGCGATCGCTATCTATCCCTCGATATACGTAATCGGCGAGTAAAAATAACCCAGCTACCATATTGATCAACATAAGTGTGATGTAGTCAATAAACACGATTTACCTCTAAATAGCTTTCTGGGTTCAAAATATACTGTTGCATAAGTTAATATTTCGCATATCTAACCAAAGAACGACATAGATATATTTCTATGGTTTTCGAGAACGTAGGCGCAACAAATATTCAAAACTCAGATAGAAAATATGAGAACGGTACTTAGCCCTTATTTTGATGCTCCAGGGCCTGCAAGATTCCTCCGGCGAGGAAACTTTGTCGAACATCCAGATGTGGCACAAAGAGGTAGTAAAATTCTTGCCGGACTGGAACAGGCTGGATGTGAGATAATTTCGGTATTGCCTTGTGAGCTAGACTTGCACCCATATATTCTGGCAGTTCATGACAAAGCTTATGTTAAGTATCTGGAAAATGCTTGGTCAAACTGGTCACAAATGCCAGATGCTAGTACGGAAATAGTACCAAACATTTTCCCCCATCGCCAGATAGCTCAGTTTAACGACAATCCAGTTGCTATGGCGGGTTGGTACATCGCTGATTGTGCAGCCCCTATCGGTGAATATACTTGGAGAAATGCATTGGGGAGTGTATCTGCGGTGATTGCAGGAGTAACGTGTCTGCGAGAGGGAGATGCTGCTATTTATACTTTGTGTAGACCAAGCGGACATCATGCTTCCCAGGATAAAGCAATGGGTATGTGCTTTTTGAATAATGCCGCGATCGCAGCCCAAGAACTCCGCAAACAGTTTTCCAAAGTTGCAATCCTCGATATTGACATGCATCATGGTAACGGTACACAGCAGATTTTTTATCAGCGCCGTGACGTTTTCACAATCTCAATTCACGGTCATCCAGCAAATTTTTATCCCTTTTATACTGGCTTTGACAGCGAACGTGGTGCTGGCGCAGGCGAAAAGTATAATTTGAATATTCCTTTACCTCCAGGCACGAATGAAGCTGCTTATATCCCAGCTTTAGAGCAAGCTATTGAGGTCATATCAAACTTTAAAGCAGAAGCCTCAATCGTAGCAACTGGCTTTGACACGTTTAAATCTGACTCGCTAGGGTGTTTTGCGCTTGAGTCTACGTCATACAATGAAATTGGCAGAAAAATTAAGTCACTTCAACTGCCGACTTTATTTGTGCAAGAGGGTGGTTACTATGTTGCAGCTTTGGATGAAAATGTCAGACAACTGGTCACAGGTTTTGAAAATGCTTAATTAAAGTTAATACTGTGCAAGAGTAACCGCAACCGACTGTTTTGTGGAGATTTCATTAATATTTGTAATCGCCACACAGAGTAATTTCCGCATTGATGGCTGGAAACACCAGTTTTGTTAAAGTTAAGGAATGTACTAAAGAAATGGAGTTGCTTTCTTTGTGTATACGCCCTTTGGTAGACTTGAAAACTGGAATAGCTAGATAAAACGACGCTAAGTCAAGCAGTTGAGAGGGCGACTCTGTGGAAAATACACTTGGATTAGAGATTATTGAGGTCGTAGAGCAAGCCGCGATCGCATCCGCTAAGTGGATGGGTAAAGGCGAAAAGAACACTGCTGACCAAGTAGCGGTGGAAGCAATGCGCGAACGGATGAATAAAATTTATATGCGCGGTCGCATTGTCATTGGTGAAGGTGAACGCGATGACGCCCCTATGTTATATATTGGGGAAGAGGTGGGTATCTGCTCCCGTCCAGATGCTAAAGACTTCTGTAACCCAGATGAACTCATCGAAATTGACATTGCCGTTGATCCTTGTGAAGGTACAAACTTGGTAGCATACGGCCAACCAGGCTCAATGGCTGTATTGGCAATTTCGGAAAAAGGTGGCTTATTTGCCGCGCCTGACTTCTACATGAAGAAGTTAGCAGCGCCTCCAGCAGCTAAAGGCAAAGTAGATATCAACAAATCAGCAACGGAAAACCTCAAAATTCTCGCCGAGTGTCTAGATCGCTCTATTGAAGAACTTGTGGTAGTCGTCATGAAGCGCGAACGCCACAACGATTTAATTAAAGAAATCCGCGACGCTGGGGCGAGAGTACAACTGATTTCTGATGGTGATGTGGGTGCAGCTATCTCCTGTGGTTTTGCTGGAACGAATATTCACGCCCTGATGGGTATCGGTGCTGCACCTGAAGGTGTAATTTCCGCCGCCGCTATGCGTGCTTTAGGTGGACATTTCCAGGGTCAGCTGATTTATGATCCTGCGATCGTCAAAACAGGGTTAATTGGCGAAAGCAAAGAAGCTAACTTGGATCGTCTCAAGTCAATGAATATCAATGACCCTGATAAGGTCTATGATGCCCATGAACTGGCATCCGGTGAAACCGTACTGTTCGCTGCTAGCGGTATTACCAGTGGTAATCTCATGCAGGGTGTACGCTTTTTTCATGGAGGAGCTAGAACTCAAAGCCTAGTTATTTCCAACCAGTCAAAAACTGCGCGCTTTGTGGATACTATTCATATGTTCGATCAGCCGAAGTACGTACAATTGCACTAAGCAATAAACTCTGAGGAGTTAGGAGCGATCAATTCCCTACCTAACTCCTCAGTTACCATTCACCACTTACCATTTACCATTTAGCAATTACCAATTAGCAGATGAATATAGCAGTGGTGGGGTTAAGCCATAAAACAGCCCCAGTAGAAATCCGGGAAAAGTTGAGCATCCCAGAACCTCAAACAGAAAGCGCGATCGCTCAACTTACCAGCTATCCCCATATTGACGAAGTTGCTATCCTCAGCACTTGTAACCGTCTGGAAATTTATATCGTCACAAGTGAAACAGAACACGGTATCCGGGAAGTAACTCAGTTTCTTGGCGAATACAGTAAATTACCTGTAATATCTTTGCGACAACACCTGTTTATGTTGTTGCATGAAGACGCTGTGATGCATATGATGCGCGTAGCAGCAGGTTTAGATAGTTTAGTCCTCGGCGAAGGACAAATTCTGGCTCAGGTGAAGAATACTCACAAACTGGGTCAGCAATATAATGGTATAAAAACAATTTTGAATCGGTTATTTAAACAAGCTTTAACAGCAGGTAAGCGAGTTCGTACGGAAACTAGCATTGGTACTGGCGCAGTTTCCATTAGTTCGGCGGCGGTGGAATTGGCGCACATGAAAGTGGAAAATTTAGCCGCTTGTCGTGTGGCGATTCTCGGTGCTGGGAAAATGTCACGCTTGTTGGTACAGCATCTAATTTCTAAAGGCGCTCAGCAAATTAGAATTTTAAATCGCTCTCGCGATCGCGCCCTAGAATTGGCTAAACAATTCCCCGATCAGCCCCTGGATATTCAACCACTGTCGGAAATGATGACAGTAATTTCCCAGAGCGATATAGTATTTACCAGTACTTCAGCTACAGATCCCATCTTAGATCGTGCCAAATTAGAAATGGTTTTAGAGCCGAGCCAGTCTCTAATGCTATTTGATATTTCCGTCCCCCGCAACGTCCATGCAGACGTAAATGAGCTAGCCAATGTCAAGGCGTTCAATGTGGATGATTTGAAGGCGGTTGTGGCGCAAAATTACGAAAGTCGTCGAAAGATGGCTCAAGAAGCTGAGAAAATCCTCGATGAGGAAGTAGAAGCTTTTGATGTGTGGTGGCGCAGTTTAGAAACTGTCTCCACCATTAGCTGTCTGCGCAATAAAGTCGAAACCATCCGCGAGCAAGAATTGGAAAAAGCATTGTCGCGCTTGGGTTCAGAATTTGCCGAGAAACATCAAGAGGTGATCGAGGCACTCACAAGAGGAATAGTTAACAAAATTTTACACGATCCGATGGTGCAATTACGAGCGCAGCAGGATGTGGAAGCCAGACGGCGATGTATGCAAACTCTGCAAATGTTATTTAATTTAGACGCAGAAGAGCAGTTTAGCTAAATTAATTTGGAATTTTGGATACATCCCGATCTAAAATCCGCCAAATACCTTTTAACAACCGTTGATACGGTGTTTATTAGGCGATCGCCTGAATGTTTTGAAGGAAGATATTCAAGCGATCGCCTAAACTTCGACTACCAAAATTATTAAATAATTAGTAGAAAATACACTAAAAAGTTAATCACATGGTATCGAGGCATCAATGACCTCACCCCCAACCCCTCTCCTCTGAGGAGAGGGGAGAAGAGTATCTTTTATGATTGGAGATGATTTTTCTTACCCCTCCCTCTCCTAAAAGGAGAGGGAGGCTGGGTGGGTGAGGTTCCGCCAAACATAGCAAATAGCATTCCTATCCAGTGGACATCAGGAATAGGAATGCTGTAGCCTTTTATGAGAATGTCAGCGGCTTATAACAGAGGTCTGGTTCTAGCGCGATAGTCCATTAAAGCGCCTTGACTAATAAAAGTGCGCCCATTTCTTCTGCTGGTAGGAATTTGTCCTTTTTGCAAAGCCATATACAGAGTACTTTGGTCTACACCTAAAAATCTAGCTGCTTGTACCAAGGAAGTACCTTGTTTGGATGTACTTCCTCTCCATCTGTTTCTATTTGAGAATGGTCTGAACATAGCGAAATGTAAAGAACAACTTAAGAAATCTCAACTTGTGACAGAACGAGTCGCAGAATTAACAATAATTCACAATCAAGCAAAACACTCCTCTGCTTGTTCAGAGGAGAACAACATGACTAATTCGATTTCATTCTAATTAGATCGGGGTCGAATTTGATTATAACAAATTATGAGGAAAGAACAATTTCAGACTCTACTGCAATTTTTCAAAGCTTTGGCAGATGAGAGCCGATTAAAGATTGTAGGTATTTTAGCGAACCAGGAGTGCAGTGTTGAAGAATTAGCGGTGCTATTACAACTCAAGGAACCGACAGTATCCCATCATTTGTCAAAACTCAAGGAACTGAATTTAGTGACTATGCGCCCAGAGGGTAATAGCCGGTTCTACCAATTAGATAGCGAAGCTTTGCAAAATATTAGCAAGGAAATTTTCACCCCAGAGAAAATGGCCTCCTTAATTGAGGATGTAGATGTTGAAGCTTGGGAAAGCAAAGTCTTGAGCAACTATTTAGAGAGTAATGGCAATAATACAGAGGAAGGACAACGCCTTAAGGAAATTCCCGCAAGCCGTAAAAAGCGCCTAGTCATTCTCAAGTGGCTGGTGAATAAATTTGAGGAAGGAGTTCAGTACCCAGAACGAACCGTGAATGAAACACTCAAACGCTATCATCCTGACTACGCTACCTTGCGACGAGAGTTAATTGGTTACAAGTTAATGCAGCGAGAAGAGGGGGTTTATTGGCGATATACCACAGATGTGAAAACCAGTCTCTAATTCGGTTTCCCAGAAGATGGGGTTACCTGAGCAGATTCACAGATAATTAGATATACTTCTAATTAGATGCTTATCTAATTAGAAGTTATGTATAACCAGCAGTTTCAACTCTTGCTGCACTTTTTCAAAGCTTTGGCTGACGAGAGTCGATTAAAAATTCTCGGTATTTTAGCTAATCGGGATTGCAGCGTCGAGGAATTGGCGGTGCTATTACAACTCAAAGAACCGACAATCTCCCATCATCTAACCAAATTAAAAGAATTAGATTTGGTGAGTATGCACCCTGAGGGTAACACCCACTTTTATCGGTTAGAAAGCGAAACATTGCAAAACCTGAGTAAGACAGTTTTGACACCAGAGAAAATAGTATCTTTATCTGAGGATTTTGATAGTGATTTGTGGGCTAATAAGGTGCTGCAAAATTATCTAGCAGGTGATGAACTTGTGCTACACCTCAAGGAAATTCCCGCAAGCCGCAAAAAGCGCCTAGTCATTCTCAAGTGGTTAGCAAGCAAATTTGAGCCGGATATTCAGTACCCCGAACGCTTAGTAAATGAAACACTCAAGCGTTATCATCCTGATTGCGCCACTCTGAGGCGGGAGTTAATTGCTTCTCAATTAATGCAGCGAGAAAATGGGGTTTATTGGCGTATTTAAAATAGAAAATGGCACTAAAAATAATTATCAGTAATAACACCACTTGCTACAAGTTGGAGAGTTTGTCCAACGCAGTTGCTCATCAATAACATTCAAGTACCCAAACGCGATCGCACTCAAACACGATCGCGTCAATATTCTGTTCGATAATCAGAAAAGTCATCCCGTCTTGGCGGTTCCAGTTGAGAATGCGATCGCAAATATCATCAATTAATCTCGGATTCACGCCCACTGCTAGTTCTTATTTTATGGGGATTCCTTCTGCCGTCTGCCTTCTCACTAAATTTGTGTTTCTTCCTCAGTAAAGATAGGAGGCCACAATTCAGTAATGGGCAATTCCCAACCAGGAAAAAGTTCTGGTACAGTTAAAATCTCGCCATTTTCTAAAACTCTAGGTTCGCCTGTAGAGCGATAAATTGTAACTGTCTGTTCATCAGGGTCAATCAGAATGCCGACGATCGCTCCCATCTCCACAAATTTCAAAATTTTAGCGGCTATAAGTTTAATTTTATCGCTCTGAGATTTAATTTCTACCACCAAATCAGGAACAAGTTCGCCAAAGTAACGAGGACTTTGGAGCAGCCGGGAAGCGCGAACAAAGGAAACATCGGGTGCTTTGAGGTTTGTATCTGGCATAATGAAACCGCCAGCCGAATCAAACACTCTTCCCAAACGACGAGGATTTACCCAAGCAAACAGAAAAGCAATGAGACGACTACTAATTTCGCTGGATACAATATCTGATGGCCCCACTATTGAAATTTTCCCATTATCGAGTTCCAGTTGGTAATCTAAACCTGCTTGGGTAAAAGCGGCTTGAACTTGCTCTAAGTCTTTGACTGTCATTATTGACATAAAAAGCTTTTTACACTATAATTACTACCTTGATTTTAGCATTCGCTATTTTCCCAAATACGCTTCCAAAAGTTGGGCATTCGTTTGAATTTGGGCGGGTGTACCGTCGGCGAGATTTTTACCTTCAGCAAGTACCCAAACGCGATCGCACAAGGACATGATCACGTCCATATTGTGTTCGATCATCAGAAAAGTCATCCCGTCTTGGCGGTTCCAGTTAAGAATTAAGCCACTTTTAAAGATTTACCTAATGTTTGTGGATCTGGTAAAGGCTGACCATCTTCTAAATACGATTCGATTAACATTTCTAAAACTTCCTGAGCATTTTTCAAAGCCTCCTCATAAGTGTCTCCATGAGTACAAGGCTGCATAACATCCAGGAAATCAGGTAATGAAACTACATAACATTCATCTTCATTTGACCATTGAATTAATATTGTATATTTCATGCTTCTGGTTCCTCCTTGTCCTCTGCTTCTATTTTATTTAATTCTTCTAGTGCTTCATTAACCTGCTTTTCTAAATATGGTTTAGCGTCACTACCATCTTTACCAGCAATGATAATAGCTTTAGATAATTTTGGATGTATCCATTTGCTATGATTTCCCTTTGCTGGTTTATAGGTAAACCCCGATCGCAGTAATAAACTTTTCAGTTCTCTAATTTTCTTGGGCATATACTAATTTGCCTTTTACCCAAGATTATTTGGGAATTTCATATAAGTTTATTTCCCTAAATACGCTTCCAAAACTTGGGCATTAGTTTGAATTTGGGCGGGTGTACCGTCGGCGAGATTTTTACCTTCAGCAAGTACCCAAACGCGATCGCACAAGGACATGATCACGTCCATATTGTGTTCGATAATCAGAAAAGTCATGCCGTCTTGGCGGTTCCAGTTGAGAATGCGATCGCAAATATCATCAATTAATCTCGGATTCACGCCGGCTGCTGGTTCATCCAACAAAATCAACTTGGGATTAGTCATCAGCGCCCGCCCCATTTCTAGCAGCTTCCTTTGTCCCCCAGATAAACCACCGGCGTAGTCATGGGCTTTTTTTGCCAAACCCACCGACTCTAACAAAAACATCGCTTGTTCTTTGAGTTGCTTTTCTTCCTTCGCCACCACATGGGGTTGTAATTGTACTTGCCAAAAATTCTCACCAGTTTGTTTTTGCGCCGCTAAGAGCATATTTTCTAACACCGACAACCGCGAGAGAGTCCGGGCTACCTGAAAAGTGCGGACTATGCCTTGCTGGGCGATTTGGTATGGTTGCAGGTGATGAATCGGTTCACCGTCAAAAATCACTCGCCCCTTATCTGGGCGGATGAAATTAGAAAGTAAGTTAAAAAAAGTGGTTTTACCAGCACCATTAGGGCCAATCAAACCTGTAATGCTGCCTTTTGCAACTTCTATGTTGGCATCATTAACGGCTTTAATTCCACCAAAGCTTTTAGAAAGTCCAGTAGCCGCCAGTAGGGGAAGTTGGGGTGATTGGTTATTTACCAAGGGTAAGTTCCTCCTTTTTCCCTAAGATACCTTGGGGACGCCAAATCATCAGTACCATCAAAATTAAACCGATAACCATGATGCGAAATGCACCCAGGCGGGCTTCGTCAAGGGGAATGATTTTCGGTAAGAATTCGCGAGTCAATGCATCATAAGCAAAGTAAACCACCGCACCCAAAATTGTGCCGATGTTATTCCCCGAACCACCTAAAATCACCATAATCCAAGCGTCAAAAGTTAGCTGTGGTTGGAAATTATCTGGGTAAACAGCACTCAGTTGCCAAGCGAAGAACCCACCAGCAATTCCCGCGATCGCACCGCCTAACATTAATGATTGTAGTTTATACCAAAAGACATTTTTTCCCAGCGCTTTGGGAATTTCCTCATCTTCGCGGATCGCTTTGAGGACTCGACCCCAAGGCGATCGCACTAACATTTCTAACCGCCAGAATACAAATCCTAATACCAACAGCGCTACCACCATTAAACCAGCTTTGGGGATGTAGTTATACAGGGTAACAATTCCCGAAATATAAATAATTATCGCCAACAACCCCAAGACAATCCCTACTCCCAAACGGGATGCAAATTCTTGTTTGCTAGTTTTTCTTGTCAAAGTCTCAGTAACGCCCGAAATTCTGGTATTATTTATCCAGCGCCACAAAGAAAACAAAGTTACAGCCAAAAGCAGCGTCAGCAGCCCCATCATCAGCAATCTAAAAAATAAATTAGGCGTTGTCGATAGAGGTATTGGGTAACTTTGAATACCAAAAGCTCCAGATATCCAAGTATTACCCACAGGTAAATCCTGGTTATTCACCACCAACCGAATCAGTTCGCCCACACCGATAGTGACAATACCCAGATAATCTTCTCGCAAGCGCAGAGTAGCGAAACCAATTACCAAGCCCAACAAAGCCGCGACAATAGACCCAAAAATCGCCGACAATAGTATGGGGACACCCTTTAAGGTCAACAATACCGTTGTGTATGCTCCCAAGGTCATAAAAGCAATATGACCAAAGTTAATTAACCCCGTAAAACCCCATTGCAAATTCAGTCCCAAACTGAACAGCGCAAAGGTGGCTGTAGAAATTGCTAAAAAAATTAAATATTCAAACATATAAATTTAGGCATTTGTCATTTGTCATTTGTCATTTGTCTTCCTCATCCCCCTCATCCCTTCTGCCCCCTAGCCCCTAGTCCCCAGATTGTAAAGGATCGTGCCGTCTTACGGTTAGCGATCGCCTAATTTGTGGGCATACTATTTTTGGGTTAGGGGTAATCAGAAAATATATGAATTTACTGCGAACGAGAATCCATCACTTAATCGATCAATTACCGGATGAGCATTTGCCAACCACTTGGGAAGTTCTTCACAGCCTGTATTGTGACCTTTATATGCTCCAAGCCATAGAACAAATCAAGCGATCGCAGCAACCGTGGGACATCTTAACCCAAGAAGAAGCGATCCGACTGTTAACTTTTCTCTGAGTGAGGCCTAGTGATTGTAGAAGTGCGCTATGCTAGGTCTTTTTTATTAGACCTGAAGAATTTAGAAGCATCTGCTTATGAGCAGGTGTATGAATTTGTCTTTATTGAGTTCGCCCACCACTGGCAGATGCGTTCTGTCCCAGAATTGCGGCAACTTGATAGTGAAGGTATATATCACCGCTTTACGATAGATAATTATTTAATTGGGATAGAAGTGATCGGTGAAATTGTAAAGTTTTTGCGTGTCATACCTATGCCAGATGTCTAAGGGCAGAGCTTAGGTCAACACTTAAAACTGTATAAGACAAAGCAGGGATCGCTATAACCTTACATTAAACTGGTTTTTGAAAAACACTTAAAGTTGAGATTTCCCTTATGGATGCTAGGGCACTTTGGCAACGATACCAGAATTGGTTATATTTCCACGAGGGATTAGGACTGTATCTTGATGTCAGTCGGATGCGGTTTGATGATACCTTTGTAGAATCGTTGCAGCCGAAGTTTGATAAGGCGTTTGCGGATATGGTAGCACTGGAGAAGGGTGCGATCGCTAATCCGGACGAAAATCGCATGGTTGGACATTACTGGCTGCGGAATCCTGATTTAGCACCGACTCCAGAACTCACTCAAGAAATTGTCCAAACCTTAGAACAAATCGAAGCTTTTGCAGAAAAAATCCAAACAGGTGCTATTCATCCTCCTAGAGCTAATCGCTTTACTGATATTATCTCCATTGGCATTGGTGGTTCTGCTCTAGGCCCCCAATTTGTCGCTGAAGCCCTGTCCCCTGATTTCCCACCCCTAAAAATTCACTTTATCGACAACAGCGATCCGGCGGGTATCGATCGCATTCTCACTCAGTTGCGCAATAGCCTCGCCAGTACTTTGGTTTTGGTGATTTCCAAGTCTGGGGGGACACCAGAACCGCGCAATGGCATGATAGAAGTGAAAAAAGCCTACGCTGGGCAAAATTTGGAATTTGCCCAATATGCCGTAGCTATTACCAGCGTCGATAGCAACCTGGATAAAATTGCCAAGGCTGAAGGCTGGTTGGCGAGGTTCCCCATGTATGACTGGGTGGGAGGACGCACCTCAGAAATGTCTACTGTTGGCTTAGTACCCGCCGCCTTGCAAGGCATTGATATTCGCGCCATGCTAGAAGGTGCGAAAGAAATGGATGATGCTACCCGACAAGCTGATGTAAAAAATAACCCCGCCGCCCTACTTGCCTTATCTTGGTACTATGCTGGCAATGGCAAGGGTGAAAAAGACATGGTTGTGCTTCCCTACAAGGACAGCCTGCTTTTATTTAGCCGGTATTTGCAACAGCTGGTAATGGAATCCTTGGGTAAAGAAAAAGACTTAGATGGTAACACCGTATATCAAGGTATCGCCGTTTATGGCAACAAAGGCTCAACAGATCAACACGCTTATGTACAGCAGTTGCGCGAAGGTGTACCCAATTTCTTTGCTACCTTAATCGAAGTTTTAGAAGATCGTAAAAGTCCATCTCCAGAAATTGATCCTGGAGTCACATCAGGCGATTACCTCTCTGGTTTTCTCCAAGGAACTCGACAAGCGCTGTACGAAAATCACCGCGATTCCATTACAGTCACCATTCCCCAAGTTAATCCTCGTACTGTCGGGGCGTTAATTGCTTTATATGAGCGTGCTGTTGGCTTCTATGCTAGCTTGGTCAACATCAACGCTTACCATCAACCAGGGGTAGAAGCTGGTAAAAAAGCCGCCGCTGCTATTCTTGACTTACAAAAACGTGTCCTAGAAGTGCTGCAAAACGAAAAAACTGCCCTTTCTTTAGAAGAAATTGCCGAAAAAGCAGGTGCAGCCGAACAAATTGAGGCAATTTACATTATTCTGCGTCACCTGTACGCCAATCAGCGAGGTGTGGTACTGCATGGTAATCTCGCACAACCCAGCAGTTTAAAAGTTTCTGTCGGCTAATATAGGTTTTCACAAACACATTTTTTTTATTGTTAAGCATCCTAGTGTTAGAGAGCAAATGTAATATTAGGATGCTTAACTTTTGTGTTTTTGTCCTTACAGCCATTTTCAGGTAAAAATACCACCCTGTAGGGGCAAAGCAGTGCTCATTGGTGTCAACTTAACGTAAAACCCTTGCCAAGATGTGATTTGATACAAAATCACGTACCACCAAGATCCGCGCTACCCCACCCCAGTTTTGCTGACGCAAAACTTCCCCTCCCCGTAAACGGGGAGGGGATTGAGGGGTGGGGTAAAATGCCTGTGGAATCAGCGTTTTGACTTAAGTTGACACGTATGAGCAGTGCTGTGCCCTGACGATGTGGTGAAATACGTGAAAACTGCTGTAAAGATTGGTTTGGGAAACACCAAAACACAAACCAAAGAATCATTTTACTAATACCAATTCAAATAATATTTGCGACACATCAATATATTGCCTGTATGGTGAAATTTAGATCCCCGACTTCTCGAAGAAGTCGGGGATCTAGGGGAGCAACTTTTTTTTCTATTTCCTGGAACCACCTGTTTCAGTATTTTCTAGGGCCCTTTCTGTACGTGAATACGGATTAGTTTTGGGTTCCCAATCTGGAAACAACCCAACAAAAAATTGGTTGATTGTTGTGCGAGTATGTAAGCTGGCAGTACTTAAGGGTTTAGGTAGGAAGCTATCTCCAAAACCCACAAATATCAAGAACAACAAAATCAACCATGTGCTAGCTGTCTTGTGATGCATTTTTTTATACCCAGCAACAGTTTATTCATAGTTTAATCGACATTTTTTGCAAACAGCCACATCTTTATTTCTTCTTTGAGCTACCTCAAAGACAGCATGATAAATTTTTGGCAAATTGAGGGTAAGATCATTTCAGAGGGTCGCACAGATGACCAACTCCACTCTCAATTTCCCCACTGCATCCGGACATCAAGTCTTAGCAGCCGCAGGCAAAAAATATCTGCGTCCCGGTCGACGGATAGCTACCGAACAATTACTTCAATGGGCTGATTTTCAACCAGGAGAGACCGTTTTAGAGCTAGCTTCTAGCTTTGGTTATAGTGCTATCTCTCTGGCGCAACGCTACCATGTAAAAGTAGTAGGAATAGAAAAAGATACTGATAGTGTTACCCGTGCGCGTGCCAATATTCGCGCGGCTGGCTTAGAAAATCAAATTGAAATCATTGAAGGTGATATATTTCACCTGGATAAAATACCTGGTAAGTTTGATTATGTCTTAGCAGAAGCCATTCTCACGATGCAATCTCCCCAGGGGAAAGCTAAGCTTTTGGCTGCAATTCATCATCATCTTAAACCGGGAGGAAAATTTCTCTCTCATGAACTATTAGCACGTAACCAGGAAGAAGAAATTCGTGCTGATTTAGCAAGGGTAATTCGAGTTAATTCTACACCACTTTCACAAGCTAACTGGATTACTGCTTTGACAACAGCTGAGTTAGAAGTGCAGCAGCATCTCACTGGTTCTCTGAATTTATTAAATGTGAGAAAGATGTTGCAAGAAGAAGGAATTTTTAACACTATGCGGATTCTTGGGAATATTTTGACGCAGCCATCCATCCGTCAGCGGGTTTTAGAAATGCGCCAGATATTTCATAAATACCGCCATGAATTGGGCTACATAATTATATGCGCTGTTGCTGAGTAACATCACGAAAAATATGAGTTCTACAATCACAACAAATCAATCTTTTTTTACTCAACTGCGAGAACAAATCGAATATCCCGGTAGTGGAGTTCTCAGCAAAGTGTTGCTCAAAGATAAAGCTTGTCAATACACATTATTTTGCCTAGCAGCTAACACTGAAATTTCTGAACATACGGTCACACGCAATGCCACAATCAACGTCATTGCAGGCAAGGGTTTCCTGAATTTATCAGGTGAAAATATTGTTCTTGAACCTGGTGTTTTAGTTTTTATGCCTGCTAATACACCTCATGCTTTACAGGCACAAGAAAATCTGTCATTTCTGCTCATACTTTCAGAAAAAGTAATTGAGGAATAAATTATGCGATCGCTAATTTCAACTTTCAGCCAAAACTTAGGCTTTTCAACGATTCAGGTAGAAGCAATACTCTCAAAGCCGCTAACCGAAGTTCTCAAATCCCCTGAATTAAATCAAGAACTAACTAGCTTAGACAGTAATTTGCTGAAGAAAACATTACCAACAGCAGGCGCAGTTTTAGCCAAAGAACTACCACCTTTTTATAACTGGCTGAAAAATGAATTAGGAGTGAAGCGTGTTCCAGATAGCCCAGACCATACCACAGCTTGGGTAATTGGGTTTGTCCATAATCGCGAAAGTCTGACTAGCTTAGTAGATTTACACCGCCCTGTACCGCGTGCAGCTTTAGAGGCTTCTGTTCCGCGTTTGGTGGAGTTATTTGCTGGTGTAGAAAATGCCCAGATACGCCAAGAATGGCAAAAAGCGATCGCGGCTTTGTGTCTCATTCTCGTTGTCGCTGCGCGTGAACATGATAAATTGACTGTAGCTGCTTGATAATAGTTGGGTAATCCCCACGCTACAAATCCTACGTTAGCTTTCTCTTTGCCCAGATATCGTAGGGGCGGGTTAAGCGAGATCGTCGTGAATAATTTGATCATATCTGTGAACCCGCCCCTACTGCTTGTGAGAAATGCGGGAAATCTACAAGTAAAGCTGACTATTGTGTTGTTAAAACAGTTTTACCAACAGAACTCTCTAGTTCTACATCTTCGAGAAACATTTCGTTAACTGTTTTTTGACGGTAAATCATCATCTCCCTTACCCAAGTGCGTAGGCTACGCCCGCCGCAGGCATCGCCTTGTTCCATGTATTTACCAATGCAGTAACCAGAATACTCAATATGCTTTGTTTCATCATAGATTAACAAATCAGACATCCGAGTCACTCTAGGTAAATTCTCAGGTGTTGCATAAGCTTGCAATACAGGACGTAGCAATAGTTGTAGAATCAAAGCCCGAATTTCTAGGAGATTGATTTGGATAATTTCATCCATCACTCGTTTTTCATCTAGCACCTGTTCAGCAGATACTGGTTCTATAGATGGATGTTTGTGATGATAGTATTCAGGTGATAAAGCTTGCAATTCAGTGCGAAAATCAGCCTCTATTTTTGTCGGAAAAATCATGTTAAGTAGCGCCACAAACATTTTTGAGTGGCGCGATTCATCAATAGCATGACTGCGAACCAACTCTGCAAATTGCTGATTTCCGATGTGGTTAGCAAATTGCCAAACTTCTCTAGCACCGTTACCTTCTTCAGTTGCGTTGGTGATTAAGGAGTTAGCAAACCATTCAGCGTCACGGGAATACTGACGATATAATTTACCGTACCATGCCTTACCATGTGGTGGCGGGTTAAGATTACACGCCTCCCTCAACAAAGTTTTATAATCTTCAGAAACTTGGCAATTATAACGTTGCAAATAGTCGATTGCTAACTCACTAACTTTGTTCATAACTTTCCTTTGATGCTACTGACAGCAAAATTATTATTTGAATTTTTACTTTAAAAGCGTGGTTGAAAAGTTGAATAAGAAAGGCAGAGGGTAGAGGAGACTGTTACCTATTGCCTTCTTGATAAATTACCAATGAATATTGACTATTATTTTTAAATTGCCGCAAGTGGATCTACTGGAGGCGGTGCTTTAATTTGGATGACAAATATGCGAATCGGATAAATCCGAATGGGGTGGATACGAATCGCGGTAATCTTAATAGGAAACGGACGATTCGGAGGAATAGATATATCCTCTATTGCCGCTACCCCACCTTTAATAGATTGCACATCTTCGTCAGTTAAATCAAACGAAATTGGTTCATCATCGAGATTGTCTATGTTTAACTGTCCCATACAATTTAACCTCAATTGGCTTTTTTCTTTTTTGGTCAACTTTAGAGACTATACAAAAGCAACTTACTTTAGATATATCGGAATCTTCTTTAGGGTTGGCATTGCTAGCCCTACAGCTATTAGTTAGTATGGTGCGTCAGTATGAATAATTTTTTGCTAGTTGCAGGTTATATCTGACTGATACACTATACATACATCTAGGATTCCTCGAAAAAAGCAAAAATTCTTGCTATCTTCAGTAAGCAAGCACAAAAAACATCGTCTGTTTGCATATTTTTGATGCAGAATACCAGGCGATGTGAGTTTATCAATTCTGATAAATTAGGAACATCAAAAAATAAATTATCTGATATTAATAGAGTGCTTGTTACTTTGCTACATTTCGGGTAAACGAAGTTATAGCAGCGCATTACACGCTCTAAAAATGGGATATTTTGTTAATTGCAAATCCCTAATTTAACAGAACAACTTATAGGATTAGACTGACAGTAAAGTATCTGGCGTTAGATACTGTTTTGAATATAGCTAAATTCGCCTAAATAATCTCGCCATTTTGGCTATGTTTTCCTAAAAAGCAGCCAAAATGGCTATTTTTTGTGTAAATATGTCAATATTATAACCAGACTTTTTAAGGTGGATAAAAATTCTCGTGCAATCCATTACTCTGTGACTTATTATCTCTGTGTTCTCTTCGCTTCTCTAGTTATATAAATTACTGTTTAACCGCAGAGGACGCGGAGAACGCAGAGAAAACACAGATTTTTCCAGTTACCTTGAAAGGGCTAGTCTGAGAATTAACTATTACCTATATTCAGAAAGTGACGTATCCGAGAAACTATATATTGTACGTTCTTTTCATTTGTATATTCTGGATTGATGGGAATTTGTTGGTAAAATCGCAACACAATCACAGCACGGTAAAGCTTAGAGTATTTAAATTGCTTCTCTTGGATATCAAAACGCAAAATCGATTCTAAAGGATATTCAATGATTTGTTGACTACGTAAGCCTTTACGCTCTATAAATACCTTATTAAGGCTTTTGTAAAAAGTACATTTGCTTACAGGTGTTGTCGCCAAAAAAGCACCGATAGCTGTAAGTATCAACATAAATAAGCTGACAAAAAATACATAGCTGTGCTGGGTTTCGTATACAGAGTAATAAGTTGCATGAGAATTCAGAAATTTATTAATTTCTCCAGCTAATTCCTGATTTTTTTGATAACTGAGATGTGATAAAAAAGCATATTTATCAACGGGTGTCACAATGATAATTTCATAACTGCGTTCCCCTTTGCTGCTGGTATGTGTCTGGATGTATGCTGCTTGAGGCTCAAAAATTTTCAGCTTATTCATACCTCCTAGTAAATTAAACCGCTTTAATTCACAGTTCACTAAGTCGGATTGGGGACGCTTACAAGTTAGACTAGCTGAAGCAGATTCAAAAAATATGCAATAAATCAAAAAGCTCAAACCGAAAATTAAAATAATCCCACCGCTGAACCAAATTCTTATTGGTTGGTGCTTTACCTGCAATCTGGTGCGGGTTTCTTCGACAATTTTCATCAGTGCCGCTCTACTAAATAGTAGACTACAAGTAGAGTATTCCCTTCATAGTCTATTTTTCTATCATTGGATACTTTGAATTCGCTTATATAAGAAACAGTTATAGACTATTGAAATCCTAAATAGCCATGACAGAAGAAAATAAAATCTTGGAAAAGCTCATCATCAGGCTCCATAGTAGAAGCTTATCTGAAGATATTTCTAACCAAATTATCAAACTTGGTAAGCCAGCATATAATTACTTACTCCAGAGAATTGATGATCCAACACTTACGGAATATCAAGTTGAGAATATACTTCATGTTTTATATATTATGAGGTATCATGGCGATATGAAGGTATTTGTTAAAAAACTGTTATCGTTTATCCAAGATGAAAGAGTATTAGTTCGTTCTGTAGCATCACATTTGTCAATTTGCTTGGTTCTGATGGCAGAGGCTTTTAAAGAATTAAACATTCCTTTACAAAGAGAAATGCTAAAACCCTTACTCCAAAATGCTTTGGCTAGGGAACTATCGCCAGGTGTTGCAGAATTCGCAAAACATTTCTTGGGTATTTCACCTTAATCTGTCAGTGATATTGCACCAGAGGCGATCGCATCTAGTTTCTGCATATCAATTATCGTCATCTTCCCACCGCGACTATAAGCAATTATCGACTTCAAGCTTTTAATTAAACGCACGCATTCCTCGTAAGAAATCCCCACACTCCGCGCCATGCGATAATAAGATAATTTAACTTTTAAATGCTCACCTTGGGGAGTTAATTCAGTTCCAGATTCAGCAGCAAAATATTGAATTAACCTCGCCAGTCTGACAATCGCCCTTTCGGAAACTAATCCATGAACTGTTTCATGCAATTGCTGAATCCGATTATTAAAAACCATCAACATCCGTAAAGCAATCTCCGGATTTTGTTGGATAGCTGTTAATAAAGCATCTCTTTCTACTGTGAGAATTTCGCAATCAGATTCAGCAGTTACAGTTGCGGGGGAAATTCCATTACCTAACAAAGCAGGTGCAGCAAAAATTTCCCCATTGGTTAAGGTACGCAGAATCGTTTCTTTACCTGTGGTTGCTGTTTTGGTAACTTGAATAGCACCACTGACAACAGCATATAATTTGGCGGGTAAGGAATCGCCTTCATGTAGAATAATCTCTCCTTTGGTATAACGTTTTACCAAGGTTTGTGGTTGCAAATTTACCTTGTCTGCTATTTCTAAATCTGCAAACACGGTAATTTTAGAGAGTTGTTCTAAAGAGGCTTGCATAAGATTACGTCGCCAAGGCTGGACGATGCTGAAGCCAAGGATTAGCAGCTTCTAGTTGTGCGGCTAGGCTGATCAGAGTTTCTTCACCACCTGGTTTACCAACTAACTGTACGCTAATCGGTAATCCGTTACTATCAAAACCCACAGGAAGTGCGATCGCAGGTTGTCCAGTCGCATTGGCTGCTGGACATGGTGCTACCCAGTTGATAATGTTTTGGAATGTTTCTTCTGGAGTTAAGTCAGCCCATTCTCCCACCCGAATTGGTGAATGCAGATACACTGGCAATACCAACACATCAACGTTATGGAAAAATCCGACAATTTGCCGTGATACCATCTGCATTTGCGCTACAGCTTGCAAATATTCCGCCGCTGAACCCGATCGCGCTAACAAAAATTGATTGAATGGTTGTAACGCTGGCGCGGGAATTCCCGCAGCACCTACCCCAGCTTGCCAGACAATTTGAAACGGTTCAACTAAGCCGCTATAATCTGGCGATTTTTGTTCAACTTTGTGACCAAGTTCTGCTAAAAGCTGGACTGTTTGCAATACCCCTTGTTCACAGGTAGGGTCTGCTTCACCCAAAGGTGGGATGATAGTGCTAAAAGCAATGCGTAATTCCCCCGGTTGTTTTTGCGTAGCGGCGAGAAATGATGGCTGTGGTTCAGGTAACCAGTAAGGATCGCCGGGGAAATAACCAGATATTGTATCTAAAAGTGCAGCCGCATCCGCAACAGTACGGGCAATCGGCCCATTAGTAGCAATTCCCGAAAGGCGATCGCCTACAGGCGCATGTGTCACCCTTCCTCGTGATGGCTTAATTCCTACCACACCACAACAAGCCGCAGGCCCCCTAATCGAACCACCGCCATCGGAACCTTGGGCGATCGCACTCAACCCAGCTGCTACTGATGCAGCTGCACCACCGCTAGAACCACCAGGGGTGTAGTCTAAATTCCACGGATTTCTGGCTGGGGGAAATCCCGTAGGTTCGCTGTAAGGAAAAGAACCTAATTCAGAAGTGGCGGTTTTACCCAGAAGAATAAACCCAGCTTCTTTAATCCGTGTCACTACCCCATCATCATAGTTCACAATATTGTTGAGTAAAGCCGGGTTGCCGTAAGTACAAGGTACACCTGCTACAGCATTGAGATCTTTAATGGAAATCGGTACACCAAAAAATGGCGGGAGTTCTTTTGTAGTGGCGAGAACTTCGGTTTTGGCTTTCGCATCTGCGATCGCTAAATCCGCCATTACCGTAAAATAACTTCCTAATTGGGGATTTAACCGCTGAATTCTTTCTAAATATATATTTACCAACTCTAGGGGCGACACTTCCCGGCGACGGATCAATTGCGCCAAATCCAGTGCTGGAGTAAAAGCTAAATCAGTTTCATTCATGCCTTAGCTACGGGGTAGTTTGAAATTTTCTGCCAATTTTTCAACTTAAGTTGTTACTTTAACAAAATTTCTGGGAATTCTAGCTTTATAGATCCTGAGATTTTTCAATCAACTAGGATACCAAGCTGCAACAGGCTTCATACTTCATCTTTCATACTTCAGCCTTCCTTCGATCCATCCCCAAGGGATATTTATGGCTAATCTCGAAAAGCTTCTACATGAATTGACAAAACTTGTTGAGAGTCTTAAGCTGACTGTTGGTGATTCTCATGCCATTAAGCAAGAAATCATCCGGCTAAATTTTATTCAAGAAAAACTTCGCAATCTCCAAAGTGCGATCGCTGAAGAATTAGCTGTGGTAAAAATTAATAGTCCGGCTGGTGCTGTACTTTCTTTGGGTACAGAAAGTACCCTATTTACCTCTGACAGTTGTTTAGTAAAACCCTTGCTGACAACTGGAGAAAAATTTATTGCCGAAAAATTTGGTAATGGATTATCCAAACTATCTTTAAATGATTTAGAATCTAAAATTTTCCGTTGGCTAGAATGGGGACAACTACTTCAGACAATAGCTGAGGATATTTTAAGTAATTCCCAATTGATTAATCAACTTAATTGTAATATTAACTATCCCAGCTTACCAAGTAAATTCCAAGAACTGTCAGCCAAACTCAAGATTGACTTAGCTTATGGTAAATCTAGAGTTTTACAGCAGCAATTCCAGCAAATCATTAATTCTCAAGCAGAATTGTTGCAAGTACAGCAAAAATCTACAGAAGTCTTTGACAATATTAAGAATACACAAAATATTTTATTGATATTACTCAATTTATCAGCCTTTTGTGGTAATTCCGGCTTAGAATTAGAATGGTTTGACGATGAATACGGATTTATCATATCCAGTGGTGGTAAATGTCAAGCCTTGGCAGATATTATTTATGACTGCGAATTATTTCAAGGAAAAATTCAGGCTTTAGTTGTAGATACAAAGAACTTGTTAGAGTCAGCCGAAAAAGCCTTAACCAATCTTCCCCAACGTCCAAAAATAGCAGAATTGGGCAAAATATTCACCCAAAAACCAGTACATTCAGCTTTAGTAATTAGTGCAAGTTTATTGATATTGGGTTTTGGTACTTGGATAGTTACAAATCAAATTATCCATATACAGCACCTGCAAAAGCTCAAACATGAAAAAACTTCTCTATCTAATTTAACATCAGCACAAAAGCTAGGCATGGAAGCTGCTGTTTTAGTTCAGAAAACACCATTACCTCTCACAAGTTGGCAGCAGGCACAAGCTAAATGGCAAAAGGCAGTCAACTTGCTAGAATCTATTCCCAAAGGCACATCTGTTTCTGACAAAGCTCAAAATCAATTAGTTAAATATCGGGTAAACTACAGCGCTATTAGTAAAAAAGTCACCTTGGAAAAAAATGCAGCCTCAAATTTAGAAGCTGCGGATAAATTAGCCCAGGAAGCTGCTTTTATAGTTAAAAATGCGCCGGAAAAATCAGTGATTTTACAGCAAGCCAAAGCTAAATTCCAAGCAGCAATCAATTTATTACAAGCTATTCCCGAAGGTACGTTTGTCTCTCAACAAGTGCAAGAGAAACTTGATAGTTATAAAAATAACTATGAGAAGATTAAGGGAGAATGAGGGATGAGGGGGACAAATGACTGTTGACTGTTGAGTGTTGACTGTTGACTGTTGACTTTTTGACAACTGACAAATAAGAGAAAATAGAAAACAGTAGGCTGTACGATAGGGGGATAAAGACCATGACTGCAACCCAAAATCGCTTGTGGACTATAGAAGAATACCACCGCATGATTGATGCTGGTATTCTCACTCCTGAGGATAAAGTTGAACTCTTAGATGGTCGGATAATTCAAATGAGTCCACAAAAACCACCCCATGCAGGTACTACCCAGCGCGTTGACCGCTATCTTCAAGATTTACTCAGAAATAGGGCAGAAATTCGCGTTCAGTTACCTATTACTCTGGCTACTTCCGAACCAGAACCAGACATCGCCGTAGTCCGCATTGATGCAGCAGCTTATGGCGATCATCACCCTACATCCTCAGAAATATTACTGTTAATTGAAGTTTCCTATAGTACTTTTGATATTGATTTTAATGAAAAATCTCTGATTTATGCCAGAGCAAATATTGCAGATTACTGGATTTTAGATGTTCTTGAACGCCAAGTTTATATTTTGCGTCAACCAACAGAATCAGGCTACCAAGAGGTAGTTGTTCTATCTCAAGATGCAGTCATAGCACCATTAGCTTTTCCCGAAATTACCATACCTTTTGCGGAATTATTTCTTCCGTAACTAACTTGAAAATAGTGTTGACTGTTGTAGGGGCGGGTTCACAAATATCTTCGATTGTTAATGGGAATCTCGGTTAACCCGCCCCTACAGACTGTTGACTGCGAAGAGAGATTTTCATACTTGGTTGTGAGATTTTCTCGTGAATGGCTAACTTGAAAATTTCGTAGTCAGGACTTCAGTCCTGTAAAAAGCTATGACTCAAACAGCAGCAATTACAGAAGCGATTACTACCTTAAAAGATGCGGAAACTCGATTTGGTCTAGTCCGTATTGAATCTGAGCAGTTTTTTACAGAATGGTTTGCAGAATTACCAGAAATTACTGAAGTTGAAAAAACTTCTCTAGATGTGTTGCGGCGTAGGTATCTTTATCACCGTGGTGAAGGTGATTTATTAGAGGGGACAGTCATGTTACTGGTAGTCTCCCCTTTGCTAGCACTAGCAGGATTTTACGACCCACCTTTTAAGATTCAGGCGGAATCATCTGTAGAACTGGTACTAGATGATGTTGAGGAAGTGCTAAGGGGACGGATTGATGTTTTGGTGCTGCAAAATCAATTTTGGGTAGTGGTGTTAGAGTCCAAAAAAACCACGCTTTCGGCTTGGTCAGCTGTTCCGCAAGCACTGGCTTATCTAATGGCTAATCCTCACCCTGATAAACCTGTGTTTGGTATGGTGACAAATGGGGATGATGTTTTATTTATTAAATTAACGCAAGCCCCTACGCCACAATATGATTTATCGCGGGTCTTTGCTTTGTTTACTTCTAATAGAGAACTGTATGCAATTTTACAAATTCTCAAGCGGATTGCTGTTGCGATCGCACCTTGAAAGTTCGCAGTCAGGAATTTAGTTGGAAGTCGCTAATGAGGCTTTTATCTTCGTGAATGAGGCTTTTATCCTCGTGAATGAGGCTTTTAGCTCCGTGAATGAGGCTTTTAGCTCCGTGAATGAGGCTTTTAGCTCCGTGAATGAGGCTTTTAGCTCCGTGAATGAGGTTTTTAGCTCCGTGAATGAGGCTTTTAGCTCCGTGAATGAGGTTTTTAGCTCCGTGAATGAGGCTTTTAGCTCCGTGAATGAATTAGGACTTATATTAATTTGAACAAAGTATGTGATAACCGGGTAGGGGCACAACAATGTTCATACGTGTCAACTTAACGTGAAACCCTTGCCAAGAAATGATTTTGCTTTTTCTCGCAACAATCCAGATCCGCGTTACCCCACCCCAGTTTTGCTGGCGCAAAACTTCCCCTCCCCGCAAGCGAGGAGGGGATTGAGGGGTGGGGTAAAATGCCTGTGGAATAAGCGTTTGACTTAAGTTGACACCAATGAACATTGTTGTGCCCTGACGAATAATTTATGTGTCGCAAACATTATTTGAATTGGTATGACGCATTGACAATTGCGTCGATGGTAAATAGATCCGCGCTTTTGGGTTTAGCAGTGCTAAACCCCTACGATTCATCGGGACTGTTTTCTGCCTTTGGTTGTAATTGCTTCCCCTCAAAACTGCATAAGCACCACCCTGCTCAGAGCTATATAGTAACAAGCCATTAAATAACGCTGGTGCTGCGGTTAAATTATCCCAAAATTTAGCCAAATTCACCAATTATTTCCTATCTTCCTCCATCAAACAACTTGATTTAATTACCTAAGCCCTATATTTCCCCTACCCAATCCTAACTTCATCCTTCATCCTTCATCCTTTAATATGCGTTTTCACAACATTGGTCTAAGTTTCCTCGCCCTAGTTATCGCCACTGCTTCCACACCGATCGCTTTCAACCTTTCAACCTCACCGGGAGAGTTAAGAGTACTAGCGCAAACACCAGCAAATCGCAAAGCCGAAGCAGATAGATTGTTTGAGCAAGGTAATGAGCAATATCAAATCAGTCAATTTGAAGCTGCATTACAATCTTGGCAACAAGCACTGATTATCTATCGCCAAATCAAAGACCGTAAAGGGGAGGGAAATGCTCTGGGCAATCTGGGAGTTGCTTACTATGCACTAGGAGACTACACCAAAGCCATTGACTACCAGCAGCAGAGATTGGCGATCGCTAGGGAAATCAAAGACCGTCAAGGTGAGGGACAATCTCTGGGCAATCTGGGAGTTGCTTACTATGCACTAGGAGACTACACCAAAGCCATTGACTACCTCCAACAGACATTGGCGATCGCTCTTGAAATCAAAGACCGTTTAGGTGAGGGAAAAGCTCTGGGCAATCTGGGACTTGCTTACTATGCACTAGGAGACTACACCAAAGCCATTGACTACCACTCAAAAAGTTTGGCAATCAAAAGGGAAATCAAAGACCGTTTAGGTGAGGGTACTGCTCTGGGCAATCTGGGACTTGCTTACGATGCACTAGGAGACTACACCAAAGCCATTGACTACCAGCAGCAGAGATTGGCGATCGCTAGGGAAATCAAAGACCGTAATGGTGAGGGACAATCTCTGGGCAATCTGGGAGTTGCTTACCAAGCATTGGGAGACTACACCAAAGCCATTGACTACCTCCAACAGACATTGGCGATCGCTAGGGAAATCAAAAACCGTTTAGGGGAGGGTGCTGCTCTGGGCAATCTGGGAGTTGCTTACTATGCAGTGGGAGACTACACCAAAGCCATTGACTACCAGCAGCAGTTCTTGGCGATCGCTCTTGAAATCAAAGACCGTAATGGTGAGGGTGCTGCTCTGGGGAATCTGGGAGTTGCTTACGATGCACTAGGAGACTACACCAAAGCCATTGACTACCAGCAGCAGAGATTGGCGATCGCTAGGGAAATCAAAGACCGTAATGGTGAGGGACAATCTCTGGGCAATCTGGGAAATGCTTACGATGCACTGGGAGACTACACCAAAGCCATTGACTACCAGCAGCAGTTTTTGGCGATCGCTAGGGAAATCAAAGATCGTTTAGGGGAATGGCAGTCTCTGAACAATCTGGGAGCAACTTACCAAAAATCTGGCAAACTCCCAGAAGCTGAAAAAATCCTGCTTGCTGGTATTGAAGTATTAAAATCTATCCGAGGAGACTTGGGTAACAACGATGCTTATAAAATCTCAATTTTTGAAGAACAAGCTCGCACCTACCGCACCCTACAAGAAGTACTGATTGCTGAGAATAAAACCAACGATGCACTCTTAATCTCCGAGCAAGGACGTAGTAGGGCGCTGGTGGATTTGTTAAATTCACGTTTGTCTGGTAAAAATGCCCTTGCAAATGTAGAACCCACATTATCCCTGCTGCAACAAATAGCCAAACAACAAAAGGCGACACTTGTTGAATATTCAATTATTTATAACGAATTCAAGATTCAGGGTAAAGAAGAATCTCATGAATCAGAACTCTACATTTGGGTAATCAAACCCACAGGTGAAATTACCTTCCGCAAAGCTGACCTTAAACCTTTATGGCAAAAAGATAATACAACCTTAGCTGAATTAGTCACCAACAGCCGCGACTCAATAGGTGTCAGAGGTCGTGGTCGCGGTGGTATTGACGTAAGTTACAACCCCAATTCACCCAAAGCCAAAAACCGCTTCAAACAGCTTCACGAATTACTAATTAATCCCATTAATGACCTTTTACCCAAAAATCCTGATGAGCGAGTAACATTTATACCGCAATCATCTTTATTCCTTGTCCCCTTCGCAGCTTTACAAGATGAGCAAGGTAAATACCTCATTGAAAAACACACTATCCTCACTGCCCCAGCCATTCAGGTATTAGATCTAACTCGCCAACAACGCCAACGAGTTTCCGGTAATCAAGCGCTAGTTATGGGCAATCCTACCATGCCCAGCGTTGCCCCCAAAATCGGCGAACCACCGCAACAATTACCTCCCTTACCAGGTGCAGAAACGGAAGCAAAAGAAATTGCTGAAATTTTGAATACCAAAGCCATCACTGGTAAAGATGCTACTAAAGCCGCTTTGATGCAAAGATTACCGCAAGCCAGATTTATTCATCTGGCTACCCACGGCTTACTTGATGATTTTAAAGGTTTGGGTGTCCCTGGTGCGGTGGCTCTCGCCCCTGATGGTAAAGATAACGGCTTGCTAACTGCAAATGAAATTTTAGATTTAAAAATCAACGCGGAATTAGTTGTATTAAGTGCTTGCGATACCGCCCAAGGTAAACTCACAGGTGATGGTGTAGTTGGCTTATCTCGCGCTTTAATTTCTGCGGGTGCGCCGAGTGTAATTGTAACTTTGTGGTCAATTCCCGATAGTCCTTCGGCTTTATTAATGGGGGAATTTTACCGTGATTTACAGAAAAATCCTGATAAAGCTACGGCGTTGCGTCAAGCGATGTTGACAACGATGAAACAGCATCCTCATCCTAGCGCTTGGGCTGCATTTACCTTGATTGGCGAGGCGAGGTAATTTGTAATTACAGCAGTTTTTGTAGTACCAAGTTGCTGTCTAGATCCCCGACTTCTTGAAGAAGTCGCGGATCTAAATCGCGATCGCAAAACATTCCCTTAGACCAGGGAGTGTCAATACTTCAAGCTCACAATCCCAGACCACTGGACTTTTTTCTGTTGTTCTCGACGGTAGGAAAAGAAATGTTCTGGAGTTTGGTAAGTACAGTAAGGCGCGATCGCAATTTGTTCGCCGCTAATTCCCAGGCTTTCTATTTGTAAGGTATTTACCCGGCGCACATCTACTCTGACTTTACCAGGGTCAGAATCGGCAATCAACGGAGAATTGGCTAGTTCATGCAAAGCAGCAACTATTTGTTGTTCGTCGTCATGTGGTATAATGCTAGCCCCAATTTCCGCAGCCACCTCCACTGAGACTTGGTAAACCTCCCCAGCGATCGCAGGCCCCATCGCTATGCGCAAATTTTCCAGCTTGCTACCTTGGGCTTGCAAACGGGCGATCGCTTGCGGGACAATTTTTTTTGCAGTCCCCCGCCACCCTGCATGAATTGCCGCTACCTGTCCGGTGTTGACATCGCCAATCAGCACAGGTGTACAATCAGCGCTGGCGACCCACACCGCTTGCAAAGCCTTCTCGCTAACTAAACCGTCGGCTGCGGCTAAAGCCGAATCATCATCAGAGTCTGAACTTAACTTGCTTTCAATTTCTTGTGGGGTAAGTACAGTGTTGCCATGAACCTGCTTCAAGCGATAAACTGATGCCTCTGGTTGCAGCACCTGTGTTAACTCTTGGGGTGAACGTGGCCAAAACGGCTGGGTGAAAAAGCCGTGTGACCAAGGTTCTAGGAGACTACAAGTCAGGTAGGGCATTCCTTGCCAATTGCTCCAGTGCCAAGTGTGCATCTTAAACCAAACCTAAACAGAAAATCATCAGTCAATTAATGCTAACTTGTACAACGGGATTTGGGTTAACTGCGTGGGATTTGATTTGCAATATTTGACAGCAGCCCTGCATTCAGGGCGGAAGTATTCATATTTACCATTTTCTTTACATATTTTTGATAGTGTAACTTCAACGAATCAAACCCTCTGGAACTTGCTGGCACAGGGGGGCCAACCAGGATGTGTAGTAATTGCGACTCAGCAGACGGCTGGGCGTGGACAGTGGGGTCGCCAGTGGATTTCTGCTAATGGGGGATTATATGTTTCGGTAGCGATTAACTCGAAATTAGAGGCTACAGACAGTTACCAACTAACTTTGGCTACGGCTTGGGGTATTGCTGCTCAATTGCGTAACTGCGGTGTCAACGTTGGCATTAAATGGCCTAACGATTTAGTTTTAAATAGTCGCAAGCTAGGCGGTATTTTGACGGAAACCAAAGTCAAGGGAGGAAAAATCACCCAAGCAGTCATTGGTGTGGGGATTAACTGGGCAAACCCAGTACCAGAAACCGGAATCAACTTAGAATTGTGGCAAGCATCCCAGCCTGTAAAACCAATATCCTGTCTAGAAATGTTAACCTCAAAGGTTTTATTGGGAATAGAATCCGGTATTGAGTGCCTTTTTGAAGAAGGAGTAAACATACTCTTATCTCACTATCTAGATTTACTGACCAATATGGGCGATCGCGTACACTTTAATAATCTGGTGGGGACAATAGTTGGGGTCACACCCCAGGGAAATTTACGAGTAAATGTAGAAACTTATAATACAGAGAAAGTAATCGCACCAGAAATTTACATCGAACCCGGTACAATCAGTTTGGGTTATCAAAAATCTTCGGTTTAAATTAAGGTTTGTTCAAAATTTCGCTCTTTGGGCAAGACAAACCACCGGCATCATTCTGTTTAGACTATTGAGACAAAATTTGAGAGAACAAATGACGCAGCCAAATCACTCTGCCCATAAACGTTTGCTAATCACAACAAAACGCTTTGCTTCTACGCTACCAGCACAGAGCCTCTGTTGGCTCAGTAGCTTTAGCCTCCTGGGCAATAGTTTGGTGTTAGCGCAAACGGAAACATCTATAGACAACATCGTTCCTACTATTGAAAATTCTCAACCGACCGCAGTTACACATCCAGTTAAAAAAAATACTGTAAGCTCAGAGGTAACTCGACCCCAGGTAGAATTTTCCGAACGGCGAACCAGACTCAAAAAAAGATTACAAAGGGAAAATGTATCCCAATCTTCACAGCCAGTCAGACAGTCTCAACCGAAAATCGAAGCTGCTGAACCTGTGATCATCCGGCGTTTAAAACCCAAAGTACAAACTTCGCAGGTTACGCCAGTTAAAGTTAACCCGGAAAAACCTACACCTACACGGTTACGCACTGTACCTGAGAAACTTCCAGAAATTGCTCAACCAGCCAACAACTCCAACAGCCCTGTGGGTAGCACGGAAGTAAAACCCCAGAAGGATTACAATAACGCCTATATTGACCCCACTGATTATCAAGCTGGTGGTACTAATTATCAAGCACCTAATTCTGTAATCATTACCGAACGCTCAAGTGGTTGTCGAGCGACTTTGCCCTCAGGACAAGCTATATCGGGTAGTCTTTGTGCTAAAACACCAGTCAATCAGCCTGTAGCGGGTAATAATGGCAAAGAATCACCCAGTTGGTTGCGCAGAAGTCAAACTGCTAATTTAGCAAATGCTCCCGTTGTTAGACCCATAGCATCTACTGGTAACACCCGCAGATGGCGTAATCAGCAAGTTGTTCCTGATAATGTTGCTACTCGCATTGCAGCTAGCGTGACTAAGAGCGAATATCATCCTAGTCGGTTTATTCCTAACCCCAGCGATTTTTCTACCACCAGAGTCAGCGCCACCCCGATCGCACCCAGCGCTGGGACTTTACCACCACCAATGGCTGATGGGAATGTTGCACCCCGTCCGAGTACGGTTGTTTATGATTTTCCACTAGCGTCAACCTTACCCCAAATTTCTTTCGTAGGCAGAGTTGCCTATAGCGGTCAGGGAATGATGTTTCCCCTATCTATCCCCGCGCCAATTACCTCATTGTTTGGCTGGCGAGTTCATCCGATCACAGGCGATCGCCGCTTCCATGCTGGTACAGATTTAGGCGCGCCTACGGGTACACCAGTTTTAGCCGCTGCTAGAGGTCAAGTAGAGGTTGCTGACTGGATGGGTGGTTATGGTTTAGCTGTCACCATTAACCACAATTCAGCTCAACAAACTCTCTACGGTCACATGTCACAAATCTATGTGCGACCTGGTCAGTGGGTAGAACCGGGAACTGTCATTGGCCAAGTTGGTAGCACTGGCGCTTCTACAGGCCCCCACCTGCACTTTGAAGTCCGCCACCTGACAGCAAACGGCTGGGTAGCCGTAGACCCAGGTGTAGAATTAGAGACCGCTCTGAGTCACTTGGTTCAAGGCTCTCAGACAGCCCAGTTAACCAAGGAACCAGGCTCTTAGGAAGGATAAAGTCTGAAGGATGAAGGCTGAAATTTTTAGCTTTCATCCTTCATCCTTCATCCTTCTACAAGTAGCCGTGTTCTGCTAAAAATGCAGGTGTAATGTCAGCAGAACTGGAATTATCCCCAGAGTTAGGGTTTGGTTTGCCAGAATAAAGGAATTTTTCGACATATTTGCCGAGAATATCTCCTTCGAGATTCACCAAACTACCAGGAACTAAATCACGGAGATTGGTTTCGGCGTAGGTGAGGGGAATTACCGCCACTGTGAATTGAGAGAGTTCTGGCTCGTAGGCGGCTACTGTGAGGCTAATTCCATTGACAGCAATACTACCCTTGGGGACAATGTACCGCGCGATCGCCTCAGCTGCTATAAAGGTCATTTCCCAAGAACTAGCTGTTTGTTGGGCACTCACCATCCGCCCAACACCGTCTACATGTCCCATCACAAAATGACCGCCTACTTTGCTTCCTACCCGCAACGAAGCTTCAAGATTAACCCATTTCTGTGGTGTGTCCTCATCTCCTAAAGTCGTGCGGCGCAAAGTTTCTGGGGATGCAGTGGCGATAAAACCATCCTTTAACACTTCTTCCACTGTCAGACATACGCCATCAACGGCAATACTGTCGCCGTAAGCCAGATCCTGCATAATTAAATCAGATGACTGACTTACACAAGTAATTTGCCAAGAATCTCCCCCAAGGGGTTTCATGGTTCCTAAAGCCTGGATCAATCCTGTAAACACAGCTTGTTTGCCAAAGTAAATCTATTTATTGCCTAATTTTGCCGAAAAACTACTGCTAATTCCCTCCATAAATGTTGCAAAATCTGAGTATATTTTCTGACGTTATTTAAGATAGGGATATTATCACATTAGCATCATGGACAAGGCATACTTGGGTAAGAAGGATATTGTCTAAGTAGACCACTTTGACTTAATCTGGTGTTCACATCAAGTTCGGAGTTCAATAGCAGCAATTATAGAGAACAAATGCCTATGTTTATTCCTGTCCCGGACTTAACCCATTTAGGGTATTATTTGATACTTAATAACCAAGTACTCCAAGGAGCGTAGAGGCTTAGCCAATGATTGAAATGAGAGTCGCTGGCATAGCATTAGATGCCATAACCCGCAGCCCAATTGTACTTCTGAAAGATGCTTCCGATCGCCGTGCATTGCCAATTTATATCGGTCAGGAACAGGCTAGGGCGATCGCGGGAGCAATAGAGAGTCAAAAGCCTCCACGGCCTTTAACTCACGATTTAATTGTAAATATTCTGGAAACGTGGAACTTGACTTTAGAAAAAGTAATTATTCATTCCTTGCAAAAGGATACATTTTATGCAGCATTAGTTGTCAAGCACGGCGAGACAACAAAAGAAATTGACTCCCGTCCTAGCGATGCGATCGCCATTGCGCTGCGTACCAATACCCCCATTTGGGTAATGGAAGAAGTCATTGCTGATGCTTCTATCCCTGTTGATCGCGACGCTGATGAAGCAGAACAACAAGCATTCCGCGAATTTGTTTCTAATCTCCGTCCTGAAGATTTGATCAAACGCTTTGGTAATGGCGAAAGTTAGAAAATTACGGAAGTGCTAATTGCTAAACCAGAAAGAATCAACAAATTAAACCATAAAGAACTAGGAAGAAGAAGTAAAGAAAAGCACACAATTTCTTTATTTTTTCTTCTTACGAGTCATTGGGCATTGGGCATTGGGCATGGGACAATAGGCTTGGTGTTAAGGCTGAAACTCTGTCATCAAGGTTATTTTTTTAATCAACCGCCAAGTACGCCTTCGCGTTAGCGTCTCGCAGAGAAGGACGCAGAGAGAAGAAAGAAATGCTTAAGTGAACTGCATTGGGGCATGGGACAAATGACAAATGACAACTGACAACTGACTATATGCAATATCGACGCTTTGGCAAAACTAATCTACACCTGTCGGTTTTTTCTTTGGGAACAATGCGCTATTTGGCTGATGCTGAAAATGCGCAGCAAACCATCGAAACAGCCTTGGCGTTGGGAATTAATCATATAGAAACTGCTAGAGGTTACGGCAAAAGTGAGGAGTTTTTTGGTAAAGCACTCAAAGCTGGGTTATCTGTACCTCGTTCCCAACTTCACATCACTAGCAAAATTCCCCCGACAGCCGATGTTGACACGATGCGTCGCTATATTGATGAATCTTTAGAAAAATTGCAGCTAGATTATCTAGATTGCTTGGGAATTCATGGCTTAAATACTTGGGAACATCTAGAATTGGTGCAATCTGGTTGTATAGAGGCTGTACAAGAAGCGATCGCCGATGGTAGGGTGCGACATGTGGGTTTTTCTACTCACGGATCGTTAGATCTGATTCAAGCAGCCATAAATACAGATTTATTTGAATTTGTCAATCTGCATTATTACTATTTTTTCCAACGCCATGCACCAGCTATTCAGCTAGCGACGGAGAAAGACATGGGGATTTTTATCATTTCTCCTGCGGATAAAGGGGGACGACTTTACACACCACCCCAAACCTTAAAAGATTTGTGCGATCCATTTTCACCCTTAGAGTTAAATTATCGATTTTTATTGAGCGATCGCCGGATTACTACCTTGAGTATAGGGCCAGCCAACCCAGAGGAATTAATTGCTCCTTTGCGGGTTGCTGACAGTGTAGATGAATTAACATCAGCAGAAATTGCAGCTTTTGGACGGTTAGCAAATCAACAGCAAATTGCTTTAGGAACTGATAAGTGTAGCTCTTGCTATGCTTGTTTACCTTGCCCGGAAAATATTAATATTCCAGAGGTATTGCGATTACGTAATCTAGCAGTGGCATATGACATGACAGACTATAGCAAATATCGCTATGGAATGTTTGAAAATGCCGGTCACTGGTTTGCAGGAATGAAAGCGAACCGTTGTACAGAATGTGGGGATTGTTTACCCAGGTGTCCTGAAGAATTAGATATTCCCGCTTTATTGCAAAATAGCCATGAAAGATTAAATGGCAAAGCAGGTAGGAGATTGTGGGGATAACCACGTTACACTGTTCGTTGAATGCGATCGCTATCTCAAAAAATTATGCAAATCACACAACAGCGATACTACACCCCAGAAGAATATTTACAACTAGAGGAAGCTGCTGACTACAAAAGCGAATATATTGATGGGCAAATAATTCCAATGGCTGGTGGTACACTAAATCACAATCAAATAGCGCTCAATTTAAGTACTGATTTAAATTTTGCTTTCAAAAAACAACACTACCGAGTGTATATGGGTGATGTTCGTTTATGGATAGCTCAAAAGCGTACTTATACTTATCCAGATGTGATGATTCTGGCAGATGAACCAGAGTATTTCAACAATCGTTTAGATATAATTGTGAATCCACAAATAATTGTGGAGGTTTTATCACAATCAACCAAAAACTATGATCGCCAAGGTAAATTTGAGGCTTACCGGACAATTCCCACTTTTCAAGAATATTTATTAATCGATCAAAATCGGATTTATGTAGAACAATTTTCCAAAACTGGTAAGAAACAATGGGCGCTGCGTGAATACGATGAAGAAGATGAAGCAATCGCACTTGTAACCGTACCTTTTGAAATTTCTTTGCAAGATTTATACAACAAAGTGCAGTTTGAGCTTGTGGAAAAAGAAGCCGAAAGCGCTGATGTAGAGGCATGAGGTGAAAAGAGCCACCTATGTTTGCTAGATTGAGAGATGTCAAAGCTGCGTATACTAATACCAGTCATTATCTCTTTGTTGTCTCCGGCTAGCAAAATTATGTTGAAGACGATAAAAATAAATAATTTCCGTAGTTTCCAATCTTTCGAGCTTCAGCAGCTTGGTAGAATAAATCTGCTAGTTGGCAAAAACAATACTGGTAAAACATCAATACTCGAAGCTATTCAACTTTTATGCTCACGGAATAATCTTGATCCACTACGCCAGACAATGACTAACCGGAGTGAATATTTTTTTGATGATGAGCGTAGTGAACGTAGGTTAAGGCCAGATAAAGAGCTTGATGTTCGTCACCTTTTTTATGGTCACGAGATTGAACTGGGAAGCAAATTTTCAATAACCGGTACTAATGGCAATATTCAAGAGGAGCTTATTGTATCAATAGAAGAACGCAAAATTTTTTCAAAAGAGCAACTTAGCTCATCACCTGAGTTTCTATATGATGAAGTCCCAGATGCATTAAGGGAACTAGATTTCAGTATTAAGTGGAATTATGGTCGAGAAGAAAAGCCTTGGAGACTACCACTATCAGCTAATGGCGGACTTCCTGTAGAGGATTATACTCGTCAATTGCGTAGAGATCCTAAAAATCCAGCACCAAAAATACAATTTATAACATCATCTTCTCTAGGAACCGAGAAGATGATTGAACTATTTGATCAGATAGTACTAACGCCTGAAGAAAAACTTGTAGAGCAAGCACTTCATAGAATAGACTCTAAAATTCAACGGATTGCTCCAGTTAGTTCTCGAAAGTCCAGATATTCCTTTGATTCGCGGGGCGGTTTTTTTATCCTTCTTTCTGATAGTAATCAGCGTGTACCAATTGGCAGTATGGGTGATGGTATTTGGCGTATCTTAGGACTTGCATTAGCTACAGTGTGTGCTAAAGATGGATACTTATTTGTTGATGAAATTGATACGGGACTCCATTTTACGGCTATGTCAGATATGTGGAAACTGATTTGGGAAACAGCCAAAAGATTAAATGTGCAAGTTTTCGCAACTACTCACAATAGTGATTGTTGGACAAGTTTAGCCACTATTGTACAAGAGGAAGATGTAACTGAAGATGGTATTAGGATTCATAGGATTGAAAGAGGTAAAGATAAAAGTATAGTTTTTAAAGAATCTCAAATTGTCATTGCTGCGGAAAGAGAAATTGAGGTGCGTTAGCAATGGCCAAAGGTTATGAACCCAAGAAGCTTTTGGTAGAAGGAACAGATGATCTGCGCGTCATACCAGAACTTATAGAAAATAATGGAATTCCTTGGGGAAAGAAAAACAAGCCGATTGTCTTTATACAAGACTGTGGAGGTTATGAAAATATTAATGCAGAGCTAATATCTACTGAGCTACAAGCATCAGGACTGACAAATCTAGGTATAATAATAGATGCAGATGAAGATGCCTCAGCACGTTGGACAAGTATCAGAAATGCTTGTTTGCAAAGTATCCCTACAATTCCTCAGCAAATACCACAGACAGGACTAATTATCAGCACCAATGGCATCAAATTCGGTATCTGGATTATGCCAGATAACCTGATGCGAGGTATGTTAGAAACTTTCCTAGCTTATATGATTCCAGATGAGAGTGAGCCTCTCTGGCAATATGCTCAGGAGGTAGTAGCAGAAGCAAAAAATAGAGGGGCGTTATTTATAGATCCTCATGTTGATAAAGCTCACATTTATACATGGTTAGCTTGGCAACATCCACCAGGGCGACAGCTACATGATGCCATTAAGCAGCGAATTCTAAATCCGATACATCCAAATGCACAGATATTTGTAAATTGGTTTAAAACTTTGTACGACCTCTGAACTAATTTGCTGTCATTGATAGTAAAAAAAGCGATCGCTCCTTTCACTCACCCCTTGGGAAAAGCTGCTCTAAGCCCCAGCCAGAAAAATACATTTCTGGTATTATTTTTTAACAGTTCCGTAAGTTTTATCTAAGGCTTGTTTGGCTTTAAATAGTGCTTTGAAATAAGGCAATTGTCTATCCCAAGCTGAACGTGGTAGTAGGGATAGTTTCTCTACTTCGCTCGTATTTGTCTCAATATTAGCTGAGAAGTCCATATTTCCTCCAAATTACCCAACCACAGAGTAAGCATTTTCAGGTTCTTCTTGCCAACTACCAGACCATTGAATGCGATCGCTGGTAAAATGTAGCGGATCGTTTTCCGGGAAAGGTGTTGCGTTCGCCTCTTCTATCAGTTCAAATTCCCCATTATCAAAAGGAAGCCCTTTAGCTTTCACTTTGGGAATAACTCGCTCTCTTAAACCTTTTTCTGCATGGACAAGCGCGCGATGATGACAGTATGGATTGTTACCTCGCTTATCAAAGAACACATGAGCAGTCCAACTGCAACCACCACGACAAAGTTCAGCGAATTCGCAGGTTTTACAGAAACCCCACAAATGTTTTGTGCCTTCTGGTGTTCCTGCTCCTAAATTAAACCGCAATTCTTCAGCGTTTTCAATTATATCTTTAAGATTATGGTCGCGAATATTACCACCTGTGTAAGCTGTAGTAGGTAAGGAAGGACAAGCTTTAATTGCACCGTCAGCTTCAATTCCCAAGGTGGAAAGTCCAGCAGCACAGCCTTGCCAAAATGTCCATTCCTCCTCGGTTCCCCGTCCCCGCAACAGCCGTTCGTAAGGGCCGTAGTAGCCAATATTATTTCCTGGCTGGAGTTGCACACCTTCGCTGTAAGCACGACGAGCCACGCGGGCTATCATGGGGTAAACATCTAGTAATTCGTAAGGTTGGAGTAGAATGTCTGCGTTGTCGGCTGCATTACCCATCGGTACAGTTAGCTGAATTTGCCAAGCTACAGCACCAGCATCGCGAATGCATTCATAAATACTAGGAAACTCCGGCGCTGAGAGGCGATTAATTTGGGTATTGCAACCAAAAGTAATACCAACTTCTCGCAGATGACTCATGGTTTTAAAAGCGTATTTCCACGAACCTGGTTTTCCCCGCAGGCGATCGTGAGTTGCTTCTAAGCCATCAATAGAAACAGAGACAGTATTAATCCCTGCGGCTTTCATTTTGCGTGCAGTTTCTAAAGAAATGCCATAGCCACCTGTAGTCATACCACAACGCATTCCTGCTTGATTAATAGCTTTGGCAATTTCCAACCAATCAGGACGCAAAAATGCTTCACCACCTATCAAAGTAACTTCTTTAATCCCGACTTCTGCCATCTGCTGCACGAGATTTAATGCTTCTTCTGTAGACAGTTCTTTGGTGCGTGCATTACCAGCGCGAGAACCACAATGGCTACAGGCGAGATTGCATTTTAAAGTGATTTCCCAAACAGCATAACTTGTGCGCTGATATGTCATCCTCTCCCCCAAAAATTGCCATCATTTATAGTTATGAAGGGTTGCTTATTAGATCCCCGACTTCTTCAAGAAGTCGGGGATAAAGCAGCCGATCAAAATTAATGTGGTGAACCACCAAAGTTATGATGTTGGTCTATCATCGATAATTACACCGTATAGTGGCTGTGCTATTGGTGGATCGATGACTATTGGCGGATCAACGACTATTCCATACAGCGGTTGCGGCCAGGGCCTTGGCTTTGGACATGGACGAATGCATTTTTTCGGAGTCCCGACGATAACTCCATAAAGTGGCTGAATAGTAATTGAACCAATGTTTGTAATACCACCTACAGCCCCGATTAATTCTTGTTCTGTGAGTTCGTGAAACTCACCTAATTCTTTTAATTCCAAGATTTTGATAGTTGCTGTTTCAAATTCTTCTGGCGAAAAGTTATAGCCGCCATCTTCTATAACTTTTTTAACTTCGTCAACTTTATCGCTCATCAATTGAGTGCGAAAACCTTCATCTTTGACAAGTCTGATCAGGAATTCCTTAACTTTTTCTAAAATTTCTAGGGACATCTTATTCTTATTCCTCCCATACCATAAGAATAGAGCAACAGGCATTTTTAGCTGCTATGCAGCCACAGCAAAATATATGCAGTTACGCCTATTAAAGTCTTTGATTCTATATTTTTAATACTCTAGCAGAGAGAATAAAACAGATGTAGCCAATTCGGCTAGTTTTTTGATCAAGTTGGAAGTTAGATATGATTATAAAGTAACTCACATCTGGCAATAAAGTATTAATACTGATTTTTCCGGTTGTAATAAACATATATTTTTATCAACAACCGGAAAAATCATAAATTTAAGCGCACATACAACTAAGTCGTTCCCGTTACCTCAAACAGGATTTGCGCTTTTTTAGGGTAGGTAAGCTCTGTTTGTATAGCTTCACACTTCTAAGTGTAGGTGTAAGATATTAGGTAAAACTTAAATTGTCGCGACTGTTTTAAAAGTCAAGCAATGTCTAGGACAAGCCGATGCAGCGTCTACCCATGAAGTGATAATGCGATCGCATTACTTTGCAAAAATTACAAGGGTGCGTTACAGCCAAGCTTAACGCACCGATAAATATGATGCGCTGCGGTTTTAATTCCTCATCACTGCGTCTAACAGGATGTTAGCGTCAAAACGGACTGCATCAGTACAGGGTAATCCAGTTTGTGCTGTTGTTTGGGCGATCGCTTCTTTAGCCCCCGTCTCATCTAAATGAGCCGTATTCAATGCAACAGCAACTACTCGCACAGGGGCAAAGGCACCGCCTGCACTAGCAACTGTTTCATAAAGCCGGATCACTTCTGGTAAAGGCGGAATTGGTACATGGGGATTATTGCGGTTATGAGTTTGTCCAAATCGATGAACTAACACTAGTTGAGTGGGTTGGGAACCACGGATTAAGGGCAGAGTTGCTGTTGAACCGGGATGTAACAGAGAACCTTGTCCTTCTATATGCACGATGTCGTAGTTTTTGCCATAGCGCATCAGCATTTGTTCGACAGCACCAGCAGCATAGTCTACTCGCACGGCATCTAAGGCTATGCCATCTCCTTCTAGCATGACACCAGTTTGACCGGTGGCTAAAAATTTAGAACGCCAACCCCTAAGTCTTGACGCCCAATGCATTTCTAGGCTGGTTGACATTTTCCCAATTGCCATGTCAGTTCCCACAGTTAATACCCGCCGACAGGGAAGGGTACGTGCTAAACCGCTAGCAACGTCTAAATTCGGTGGTTCTTTGCGCACATCCCAAATTAATTGCCCTGGTTTCAGCAGTGCATTTAATTCTGGCATCGTTGCTAATGGTGTGTGCAAACCATTCACCAATGACATTCCAGCTTGTAGCGCATCTTTGAGTTCATGCCAATAATCATCTGGTACAGCACCGCCTTTGGGTGCAATACCAATTACCAAAACTTGCGGCTTGTATTCTAAAGATGCGGCTACAGATCCAACAATTGGTACATCACGCTTAATACCTGTAATTTCTGGTAAAGATTTTCCTACACATTCGCGATCGATGACGGCGACGATTGGGGCTTCACTGTAACGTAAAAGTGACAACCCTGTTTTGCCCTGAGTTCCAGCCGTTCCCTCATGCAGCAAAATAGCTATTCGTTGATTAAGTGGCAAACGCACTATGTTGTACCCCCAAACCTGGTAAATCGTTGGGCAAAATTTTCCCTTGTTGAATCGATGCACCCATAAAAGGATCGTCGATTAAATTCAGATGACTGTCTAAATCTAAATAATCAGCTAGAGGTGCTAGCTGTGCTGCTGCTGTATTGGCTAGCGAACTATCAGAATAGCAACCAAACATGACTTGCAAACCATAGGCTTTTGCTGTATTTACCATTCGCATTGCTTCTGTTAAGCCTCCTGATTTCATCAGTTTGATATTAATACCATCAACATAGTTTGCTAGTTGGGGAATATCAGCGCAACTAAAGCAACTTTCATCGACAAAAATCGGCAGCGGTGTATGCTCCTTTAATTCTGCTAAACTTTGTTCTTCTCCCCTTGGCAATGGCTGTTCTACATACTTTATACCTAAATCACTCAGCCAATTACACATTTCCATCGCATCGTTCAAACTCCAACCACCATTAGCATCAACAAAAAATTCCACATTTGGTGCTTCTTCTTTAACTGCTAATAACATTTGCCGATCTGCTTCTATGCCATCAGGATTACCTAGCTTTACCTTGAAAAGACGGACATCTGTAAATTGTAACCAGTCCCGCGCCCTAGCTCGCGCTCCTGCGGGAGAATTTATGCCAATAGTGACTGAAGTCGGGACGATGCGATCGCGATCGAGTCCCCAAAGTTGCCACAGTGGTAAGCCGACGCGCTTCCCCAACCAATCGTGCATAGCCATATCCAGCGCCGCCCTCACAGCCGAAGGAACCTGCATCTTGATTAACTCTTCCTCAACTTGCTGCCGTTGTAACGGGCTGAATCTCTGCAAAATCGGTGTAACTTGCTGCAAAGCATCTTTGATTTTATCAGTCGATTGCCCATGATTGCCGACACCAAAAGGTGATGCTTCCCCCCAGCCTGCAATCGCATCTTGAGAAACACTCACCCAGATATTTGTTGTCTGTGCAGTTGTACCCCGACTAATCGTCAAGGGAAACCGCTTATTGACAGTAAATACTTTTACTTGAATTTGCATAGATATTTTGATTTCAGGCTAGGGCGAATTACACAAATATCACACTTTAGCTCTAAAGTATTGTTGTTTGAATACATCTGTTATACTTTTTTACCGAAAAAAGCAGGGGCAGGGGATACTGTTGACTGTTGACTGTTGACTGTTGCAAGAGTGCCCTTGTCCCGCCACAAGCCCAATGCCCAATGCCCAATAACAACTGACAACTGACTATTGACAAATAACAAATGACCAACCTCAAAAAATGGACTATCTTAAAATCAAAAATGGTATTAGATCATCCTTGGTGCCAAGTGCGGCAAGATGAAATAGAATTACCTAATGGCAAAATTATCGATGATTATTTTGTTAATCTTAAACCAGAAGTAGCTTTAATTTTACCGATTACTCTCAATCAAGAGATTGTATTTGTGCGGCAATATCGACACGCAGTCGGTGAATTTTTCATCGAACTGCCAGCAGGAAGTTTTGATCCACAACAAGAAAGTGCGGAAGTAGCAGCGGTTAGAGAATTGGCAGAAGAAACTGGTTATATTACTCAACAAGTGAGAAAAATCGCCACTCTATACGATAAGCCCAGTAAAGATACTAATCAAATCCATTTATTTTTAGCAGAAAATGTCATAAAAGCCAAAGAACAACAGTTAGATATTACAGAAGAAATTGAAGTTATATTAATTCCTGTAAAATCGGTTTTAGAGAAAATTACCCAAGGGGAAATTGCTGTAGCCGGGACTGTGGCGGCGCTTTTATTAGGGTTAAAGTTTCTGAATTTTGGCAAGTAGCCAGGAGGTAAAATATGACAGATTATTCTCACATAGATCGCGAAGCTTTCAAGCAATTTGAGCATGACGGATTTTCTCGAGTGGCGCAAACATACGATCGCGCGATCGCCCAGGTAACATCTCAGGTGAATACAGCCATCTTAGATGCAGTCGGCGTGGGATATGGTACGCAATTGCTGGATGTCGCTTGTGGTACTGGATGGCTGAGTGCGGCGGCGGTGGGCAGACAAGCCATAGTCACTGGCTTAGACTTGGTAGAGAATATGGTGGCGATGGCGCGATCGCGTTGTCCCCAAGCTGAATTTTATACTGGGGATGCCGAAAATCTGCCTTTTGAGTCAGCTCGATTTGATGCCATCGTCTGTAACTTGGGTATTCTGCATTTCCCCGCACCCCAAAAAGCGATCGCCGAATCTTGGCGAGTACTCAAAACCCGAGGGCGCTATGCTTTCACCTGCTGGACACCACCAACCCGTAATCCTTTCATGAAACTGATCCTCGGCTCAGTGCAGACTCATGGCAACATGAATGTAGATCTACCTCCAGGTCCACCTTTGTTCCGCTTTGGCGAACCCACAGAATGTGAAACAGCTTTGCAAGCAGTCGGATTCACCTCCGTATCAGTTACCGAACTGCCTATATTGTGGAATTTCCCCACACCTGAAGATGTCTTACCCACAGTGATTGCAAGTACAGCGCGGCTGGGGCCGATGTTGGCAATGCAAACCACAACACAACGCCACAATATTGAGAATGCAATTATCGAGGGAGCAAAAAAGTATGTCTCCAACGGTAGTGTGGAAATTCCTGCTGCTGTGGTGTTAGCTGTAGCCTCCAAACCATCAGTGCAATAACTATCAATAATCAATGAATCGCGCTGGTGACATTTAGTGAGCGATCGCACTCTTCAAATTTAACTAATACCAATTGGCAAAAAGAATGAAACAGATGCATGTTTTGGGTTTCTCCGCCTTTGCAACTGTTTCTTAACCTGTCGTTATCACAGTTACAGTGTTCAGGTGAAACAACTCTCAAGGTATGATTTCCAATAACCGTGTTTTTTCACGGCTCAATTAGGATTGGGATATGCTAATTCTGCTTACCTTTTCTCAGAATCATCTGGAAGTATTCACCAGTAACAATGTCAATGCCATCCTGGAAAGGATTAATAGCCCTCACAATATCTGGTTGCGCTGTATTCGCTTCCGCGATCGCACTGCTATTGCGAAAATTATCAACCAATTTAAAATCAAGCCATCTCGTGTTGACATGATTTTCAACCATTTTCCTATCGGCATTGATGAAGATATAGAAGATTGTTTATTTGATTGCTATGAAATTCTCACTAATCAAATGAAAAATCGCGAATTTGAGATAGTGCGTGGCAGTATTATTGTGGGAAACAACTTTATCATCACCTTTGAAGATACAGAAATTAGAATTTTAAGTATTTTAAGCAACAATATTCAAAGACGAATTATCAATCTTGAAAATTGGGGCATAGATTATATTTTATATCTCATTTATAAAGATATTTTAAATAATTACTATACTGTATTTGACTATATTTCTAGACAACTTGATGATTTAGAGGATGCAGTTTTAGATAATTCTGGTGATGAATCAACTTACAAAAAAATTGCCACAATGAGGCAATCTACTCGCTGTGGACGGCGTAATTTTCAAAGCATCAAGTCTCTTTTAGCTATGATGGATTACGAAGATTTCCAATGGTTAACCCAGCCAGTCAAGGAACTTTTCACTCAAGAATTGATTCATCAAGTCGATAAACTTTGGCAAGAATACCAAGCTTTGAGAATCTGGATGTCAGAATTACTCGAAATTCAACGCGACAATACTGCTAGCAAAACCAGTGAACGAATTAATCGCCTGACTATCCTTTCCACAGTATTCTTACCCCTCACTTTCATTTCTGGCTTTTATGGTATGAACTTTAAATATATGCCGGAATTAGATCAACCTTTGGCTTATCCTCTCGTCATCGGCGTGATGATATTAATTGTGATTGCCAGTATTATGTATGCCAAAAAACAAAGTTGGCTTTAGTTATATAGCTTTTCCTCATCAAATGAGCTACATCATAGCCATACGTGTCAAATTGTGCTTCTAACGCTTATTCTACAGGCATTTTACCCCACCCCTCAATCCCCTCAGAGCCTGCTCTGAGGGGAAGTTTTGGCTTTAGACAAAACTGGGGTGGGGTGACGCGGCGGATCTTGCTTGATGGGAAGCGAAAAAACGCACTCATCACGTCTTGGCAAGAGTTTCACGTTACCCCTCTTCTGTCACTTTCCGGAAGGGCGATTGCTAGAAGCCTTATGAGGCAATCAATACAAGCTTTCCTATTAGAAAAAAATGGGTCAGGTATTTGTAATTAGGAAATAATCGTGCGATCGCTTGCTATGCAAAAGCTCTAGAATTCAGCAATAGCAAATGTTTTCGGAGAGTGACAGAACAGGGTTACAGCAGTTTTCATGTATTTAGACCACAATGAAAAGACCTAACCCCCAGCCCCTTCCCTACTAGCGTTGGGGAGAAAATCAAAGCCTCTCTCCTCTTAGGAGAGAGGAATGGAAGTGAGGTTTGTTTGTGGTTCATTTACCTGAAAATTGCTGTAAGTTGACACCAATGCATCATAGCCCCCTCCTCGCTTGCGGGGAGGGGGTTGGGGGTGGGGTTCACCTCTCAAGGGCTGAGAACCGCCATATATTTATTTACTTGCGCTCTATAATTACGGTGTCTTTTCCATCAGAATATTTTGGGCATTCCGTTCTTGATCATTTTCATCGGGGTGACGTTGCATATAAGAACCGTCTGATTGTAGTTCCCACGCTTGTCGATTATCTAATAGCATGATTGCTAAAATATTTTGTAAATTTTGTACAATATCGGCATCTTCAACTGGTGTCACAGCTTCCACCCGCCGATCTAAGTTGCGAGGCATCCAATCAGCACTACCAATATATACTTCACTTTGTTCATTATTATAGAAGTGAAATATCCGCGAGTGTTCTAAAAACCGACCGATAATACTAATAACTCTGATATTTTCACTAACTTCGGGAACTCCCGGACGCAAACAACAAATTCCCCGGACAATTAAGTCAATTTTTACCCCCGCTTGAGAAGCTTCGTAGAGAGTGGTAATAATCTCGGCATCAACTAAAGAATTCATTTTCGCGATAATATGACCTCTGTTGCCGTTTTTACAATGCTCGATTTCTCTGTGGATTAACTCAATAATGCGAGTACGCATATTCACAGGAGATACTAGCAACTTGCGATAAGAATCTTGGCAAGAATAGCCTGTCAAATAATTAAATAAATCGGTTAAATCTGCTCCTAAATCTTCTCGACAACTTAGTAATCCCACATCAGTATATAAATTGGCTGTTTTGGCATTATAATTTCCCGTACCAATATGAACATATCGCCGGATATTTTCTCCTTCTTGACGCACCACCAGCACGATTTTGGTGTGAGTCTTGAGTCCTACCAATCCATAGACTACATGAACACCAGATTTTTCTAATTTAGTAGCCCAAGTAATGTTATTTTCTTCATCAAAGCGAGCTTTAAGTTCGACGATCGCAGCAACTTGTTTACCGCTTTCCGCCGCATTAATCAGAGAACTGATAATTTCCGAATCTCCCGAAGTGCGATAAAGAGTCATCTTGATTGCTAATACATTGGGATCGCGAGCAGCTTGAGCAATAAATAACTCTACAGAACCCCGGAAAGATTCATAAGGATGATGTACTAGCAAATCTTTTTGCTGAATTACTGCGAAAATATTGCTTTCCTCACCATCTATATTGGCGATTTTACTAGGTTGATGGAAATGACGCAGACGGGGTGGAATTACTGGTGTCCAAGTTAGATCTTTCAAGTTAGGCAAAGGCAATTTCATAAACGACATTAAATCTTTCAAATTCAATAAGCCGTCTATCTCATAAATATCACTCTTAGCCAGTTCCATTTCTGCCATTAACATCTGTCGGACTGAATCAGGCATTGATGGCTGGATTTCTAATCGCACTACAGAGCCACCAAAATGACGCTTACGTAACTCCTGCTGAATTGCTAATAATAAATCATCCGCTTCTTCTTCTGCTAATTCTAAATCTGCATCACGAGTTAAGCGAAATAGATGATATTCTTTAATAATCATCCCCGGAAATAAAGCTTCTAAATTGTGAGCAATAACTTGCTCTATAGCCACACCTGTCCAGGAATTTAACTTACCATTATGTTGCTGTAATTCCTGGGGTAACGAGATAAAGCGAGGTAGAATATTTGGGACTTTAACTCTAGCAAACTTTTCTTCTCCTGTGTTGGGAGCTTTGACTACGACTGCTAAATTGAGACTGAGATTAGCCATCAAGGGGAAGGGATGACTAGGATCGACTGCTAGGGGGGTGAGAACGGGAAAAATCTTGTTTTGAAATAGTTGTTGTAAGTAACTACGCTGTTCAGGAGTAATATCAATGTAATTAAGAAGATGAATACCATGCGATGCCATTTCTTTGCGCAGCACTTGCTCAAAGTAACGATGCTGTTCCATCACCATTGGATGCAGACATTGATAGATTGCTTCTAATTGTTGTTGTGGGGTGCGTCCATCGATACTTTGCTGGCTGAACTGTGCTTGAACTTGTTCTTTAAGCAGTGCAACACGAACCATGAAAAATTCATCTAGATTAGAACTGAAGATAGCAGTAAATTTCAGTCTTTCTAATAAGGGGGTGCGGACATCTAACGCCTCATGCAACACCCGCCGATTAAATTCCAACCAGCTTAATTCTCGATTAAAGTAATACTGAGAATTAGTTAAATTAATACTTTTGCTAGTCTTTTTGGTTTTACTCATAATTGTTTGCACCCAATTTAAATTATTTAAGCTAAATTATTATTTTTCACTTAAACTCTTCTGAACAATTGATTTTCGTCTAGTGAACAACCAAAGATAATTTAATTTCTATTCTGAATGTTTGAATTGAGGTTAAGTAAAGGTTTAATTTAGGTTAAGTTGTAACTTAGACTTGAATTGATTGATAGATTTAAAATATCTATTACTTCCAGTTTAAATGACAATGGCGGCAAACATAGAGGGCAAATTTTAGTCAGCTAGGGGCAGATGTCAGCAGTGCGATCGCCTCGGTATATAATTGCATTCAAATGGTTTAAAATTTGTCCTCTGTGACAAAGTTCTGATGCTTGCAGTAATCCCTATCCTATGAAAACAGCTAAACTCAACGGTGTACGCAGGTTTCCCTATAGTGACTGACGAAAAAAAATTGTTCTTGAGCTTAATTCTCAGAGCGATATTTTGTACCATCCGGCATAATCGCACCTTCCTTGAAAGCACTTCTGAGTTCATAATCGCTGACTTTAGCATTTTTAAGATTCGCACCAGTCAGGTAGGCTCCCTCCAGGTTAGCACCACTCAAACTAGCTTCCTTCAAATTCGCACCACTCAGGTTGGCATGACTCAAATCTGCACAAATCAAATTAGCACCACTGAGATTGGCACTACTGAGATTAGCTTGACTCAAGCGAGCAAAACCCAGTTTTGCATGACTCATATCTGCACCACTAAGTTTAACCTGAGAGAGATTAGCATTATCTAAATTGGCATGGCTGAGATTGGCATTAGTCAAATCGCTTTCAATCAAATTGGCATTACTCAAATTAGCATTGGGGAGATTAATATCTACTAACTCTGCACTAGGAGCATCCAAACCTCTGAGAGAAACACCATCTTCGTTCAAATCTTGAAGTGCGAGAATTCTAGCGTAACTGACTTTTACCCCATGCGCTGCATCAATTGTACTCCAAGCTTGATAGTGAAATTGTTTGCGGCGATCTGGAGTTTCCTTAATGAATAAAACTAGCGCCACTACCAAACTAATAGTGTCAGCAGAACCGAAAGCCTTTCCCAACACAGAATTATCATCGACAATCACAACAACCACCGTAAAAATGACTGCTGAAGCTATAGCGATTATCCATGTTGGTGTGATCCAGAAAGCATCAATAAGTTTCCGAGGAATTTGTTTGAGGACTTGATTTAATGGCTGTTCTGAAATTTTGGTCTGAAATTGCTGATAATTAACAGTAAAATTATTAATAATTTCTTTTAAAACATCACCATCAAACTGAATTGATATCAAAGATTTTTTCTCTTGTGTTGCTGTGGGCTGCAATAGCTGAGATTCTTTGGCTATTTCGGCTTTTGATGTTGTAGATTTTGCTAAAATTACAGGTTTTTCAGCTGGTACAGGTTTCTCTGCTTGGACAACTTGATGTGCAGATTCTTCCGCCGCTCCTTTTAACATCAACGCAGTAATTGCTCTAAAAGCATCTAGCCAAGCTTTTTTGATTTCAGGAGTCCAATTTGGTTGGAGATACTGCTCAAACGTTACCAGCAGGACTTCCCCCAGTGGTCTATAATATTTGGGAATAATTCCATAGCTGACGTGTCTAGCTCCTAGAGCTTTGAGAACTGACCCTAAAGCTTCGGGAGCGCGGAGATTTTCGACTACCAAAACCAGAGAATTTAACAATTTTTTCTCTTGGTTTTTTATATCTGTTTTAGTAAACAGTGGTTTCATTTCTGGGTGCGCTTTAAACAGATTTTCGTAGAAGCTGGCTGCAAATTCGTCACCGCAGGGTTTAATTTTTTCAAAACTGGTTACTAATATTTCTATAGGTAATTCTGAATATTCTTTTTCTGGAATTTCTGTGAAAATTTCTTGGGCTGGTTCTAGGGGAATTTCCTCTAATTTTTGCTCAATTGGTTTTATAGATGCTTGTTGTTCTGAATTGACTGCTATCTCTGATTTATCTAATTTAATTACTGATGGTGCATTATCTACACCTGCACCGTTTAACATCAATGCAGTAATAGCTGTAAAAGCATCTAGCCAAGCTTTTTTAACTTCAGGAGTCCAATCTTCAACAAGATACTGCTCAAATGTGAGCAGCAAAGCTTCCCCTATTGGCCCATAATATTTGGGAATAGCACCATAGCCGATGTGTCTCGCGCCTAGTGCATTGAGAACTGGACTTAAAGCTTCTGGATTGCGGAGATTTTCTACCACCAAAATCAGAGAATTTAACAGCTTTTTTTGTTGATTTACCATATCAGTATTGGCAAATAACGGCTTTACCTCTGGGTGTGCTTGAAAAAGATTATCGTAAAAGCTGGCTGCAAATTCATTAGCACGGGGTTTAACTTTTGCAAAACTCTGCTCTAAAATTTCAACATTTAAAGACATACTGTTTTCCTTATTGTCACTTTGTACACACCTAGAAAATTAAAAGTAAACAATAAATATTTATTGAAACAGTGAGGGTTTAAAACCGAGTGGAATTGTGGGCGAAAAAGTCCTTGTATCTCAAGGTAGGTAAAAACCCCACCCGAAGTGTCTGGCTTAGTTCAATACTTGCGAAAAGCGACTTGCGACTTCATTTTTTATTTATAGGGTGATACCTACTCTTATAACTATTTAAAATCCAATGTTCTATTTTCATCGGTGTCCAGAGTGGCACCAGGGTAATATGTTATAGCTACGTTCGTGTATTACCCCTGATATTGCCAAATCCACAACCTGAGAAATTCTTTCCCAGATGGATGCTCCTCCTTGGATATTATTAATGCTGTTTCTAAAATTTATAGAACCTCGGATTTTGAAAACAGCACTTATAAAGTCAAACTTTCTAATTCCTGCCATATAGTAGCCATAAACTCATTAGCATCCTTAATACCCATTTCTCCCAGGGCTTTCCATTCCTCAGTAGTGTAATCTAAATCCTGTCCCATAATGTCTTGAGTCCAATAAGGCAACTTAGAGGGATTTTCCATTAGCTCATAAGTCATTTCCAATATTTTGGTTCCTGTAGTATTTTCCCTAGCTTTTGTACTCAGGCAAAAAGCCAGTAATTTAGCTAGTTTACTTTCTGGAGGGATAGATATCAGGAAAGCCATATTTTGTGCTAGAACAAACTTGTCTAACTTCATGATTGTTTTTTCCTAATTTACAAGTATTTGAGCAGGTATTTTCATGACTATCAAGCTGAAATACTGAGATGTCAAGGAGCGGGGGATCGCTATTTCTCTTTAAGGTTTATTCCTGAAGCAATTTTATTGGGTTCACAATTAATCCATTCTGTTTCAATTTCCGCTTGTAGCTCTTGACAAAATCGGTCTAAAGGTAAGTCATTGCGATCGTAACCAAAAGGATTTTCAATTTCTACCCCAATATCTTCTATTCCTAGTAGTGCAAAGCTAATAATTCCTACAGTCGGGATAGTGAACCAATCTAGTGCCTGTACAAATTGAAAAGGTAAAGCAAAACAATATAACAATAATAAATGTTTTAAATGAATTGAATAAGGTCTGGGTAACGGTGTGTTTAAAATTCGTTCACAGCCGCTAAATAACATTGTTATTTGGTCTAAAGAGCGATTTAATTCAACAAACAATCGGTAGGGAATTACTTTTTGGTCGTGATAAAGATGTCCAAAATATTCGGCAAGCCAATTAATAATTCTGATTGGTACATTATGAACTTGCTTTAATTCTAAATACTGTTCTTTAGTAAGATTTTTTTCAATTGTGTCATCTATATTCTCATTTCTTAAATGTAACTTAATCGCTGTTATTAATATAGCTATCAATCGAATATTAAATATTTTATTTCGTAAATCTTCGGGATTATTGACTTGAACAATTGTCCAAATATTTCGGCATAAAATGCGACTGGCATTGAGCAAGTCATACCAAATTTTACAAGCTTCCCAAAATCTGTCATAAGCTGTATTAGTTCTAAAAACCAGTAAAAGCCCAAGGACAACTCCAGGGATTAAACTAGCTAGAGTAGGCTGGTTAACGGCAACTCCTTTGTGATAGGCGATCGCAATTAGAAAGGCAAATATCATAGTAGCTAGTACTCGTCGCCAAATGGCACGAATAACAGAACTTCTTACATCAATTGCTAAATCTAACCAAGTTGATCTTTTTATCAGTTTCACCATCTTCGAGCGCCTAACTTACCTGTTTGTATTTGCCATAATCATCTTAGTTTATTTTACTTGAATAGACGAAATATGGATAAATTATTTTCCTATTTCTATATGCTTTGCCTTTTGGCTGCTAGATATTTTTATTTTTGTATGAGAAATTAATTTAGGTTTCCATACTGTCTTGATTTGTTTGATAAGCAATGAATTCTTCAATATTGTTCTGAATAGTTTGACAAATTTTATCTAGTGGTAAGTCATTATGGTCGTAACCGAAGGGATTTTCGATTTCCACGCCAATTTCCTCAATCCCAAACAATGCAAAACTGACAATGGCGACAAATATACCTGTCCACAAACCTAAATCTTTGACAAATTGAAAAGGTAGAATTAAACAGTAGATAAGTACCAATTGATTTAAATGAATGACGTAGGCTGGGGGGATTGGTGTTTTCAAAATGCGTTCGCAGCCACCTACATTATCCATCAAATTATTCATCAGAGTGTGAATACTAGCCAATTGATAATTAGTTAAAAGACCTCGCTTGTATTCCTGCTGTAAGTAATCTCCTAACAAACGAGAAATTTCTAAAGGCATATTTTGAATATTTTGCAACCTGCTATATTGAGAGGGCGAAACCCAAGGTTTTAACTCCTCACTAGCTGGTTCATAACGGAGATATAGCTTTTTGGAGATCGCAAACGCCGGCAATAAACGTAATGCAGTAATTTTGCGCTCTTTATCTCCAGGTTCAACTTCGTCAACTGCAACCCAAATTTCCCAAGCTAAATTGCGGATAGTGTTAACTGTACTACCCCAGAGTTTTCTTCCTTCCCAAAATCGCTCATAAGCTGTATTAGTACGAAAAACTAGCAATAAAGCTAAAACAATACTGGGAATTACACTACCTAAAATGGGTTGAGAAACTGGCAATTGCTTGGAGTAAAGAAAGGAAATCAGAATGCCAAATGCGCCACAGAAGAGCGCACGTTCCAAAACTCCTGGAATAACAGAACCTTTAAATATCAGTATTTCTTTAAGCCATAATTTTTTGACAGCCTTTTTTGATGCTTTTACCATAAACTTGCCTATCCTCAAGTTGCTATTTGCCGAAAAAAACTCCTCAATAATTGCTCTGCTTGCAGTAGTTTAAGGAGTAGCAGTCATGTCAACTTAAGCAGAATGACTGCCTGATCCTCAATATTTATGCTCGTAGATGTTAGCTTAATTTGACTTAGAATTAAGGCTACCTAAAGTTACACCCAATTGCACAGCAAGCATCCCAACTACCATACTGCCTAACCAATAGATTAAAGCTACTGTTGTATTGCCTTTATCTATTTGGGTAAACGTCTCTAATCCGTAAGTCGAAAAAGTGGTATAAGCTCCGCAAAAACCAGTGGCGATTATTAACCGAATTTCCGGTGAAATATTTTTAAACTTTTCCTCGTTTAAGGTGTAAAACAAAGCAATGATAAAACACCCAGTTACATTAATAAAAAATGTCCCATAATAGGGAAAATCTTTACCAAAAGTTGCTTTGGTAAATTCAGTTATCAAGTAGCGTGCTAAAGCACCTGGCATCGCACCTAAAGCTATCGCCATAACAGTACGAAGAAAAGTAATTTGCATTATTAAAAGTTGCCTTTTTAATGAGGTAATTAGATGAAAATTGGTATTTTTGTTGAAGTGAATCGCTATGAGCCGACAATTAGCTGCGCTAAATAACGACCTAAGATAATACCAACTACCGCTAAAATCGCACTACCTGCCCAGTAAAAAATGCTGGCTCCCTGCTTGCCATTTCGCCACAACGTAAATGTATCGTATCCGTAGGTTGAGAAGGTTGTGTAAGAACCCAAGAAACCAGTTCTTACCAGCAAATCTATCTCAGGGGGAAATTCTTTAATCCCCTTAAATAATGTGAAGAAAAAGCCCATTAATAAACAGCCTGTGAAATTGATAATAAAAGTGCCGTAAGGAAAGTTTGTACCTATGGCTCTTTTGCAAAATTCAGTCAGATAATAGCGACTCACAGCACCAGGAATTGCACCGATAGCGATCGCCAACACACCTAACAACGTAACATTTTGCAGCAAGTAACACACTCCTTCGCTAATTACATCTACTGACGAGTAATTTAACTACCGAATATTAAAACCCTTAAGAATTTAGGTTAATAGGACATGTCCGTAAAGTCTAATGCTTTATAAGCATGGCACTTATAACTTTTAGGCATACCCGGTAAAATTATGGAATTATGACATTTTAAATATTTTGTAGCCGTCGTAAAATAGCTCAGATTCAGCCTTACTATACTCCAGCTTTATATTTCACAACTCGTATTAAGTCTTCCAATCAAAAACCTTGACAATGAATAAAGCTTTATATTCTTTTTAATTCATGTTAATGGATTGAAACTCACATAAGCACTGTAGTCATGTGGCTGTTCAAACTATCAAGGATTATGATAGAGTTCTAGATTATACTTACATAATCTAATGTATATCCCGATACCAGCAATAAATTAACAGATGAACCATAAACAAAAATTAGAGCATTTTGTAGAAACTACACTGTGGACAGTCAGATTTTTGGCGATTGTCCCTGTCTTGTTTGGGGTTTTTAGCGTACTAGGTTTATTTATATTGGGTAGCGCAGAAATTATTTCAGGATTAAGCGGATACTTACATTTTAAACATGAGGAAACAGCTAAAAGTATCCTCAGTGGCATTATTGGTGGTATTGATATGTACTTAATTGGGATTGTTTTAATGATATTTAGCTTTGGAATTTATGAATTATTTATCTCAAAAATTGATATTGGCAGGCAGAATGAAGAAATTCAGATTTTGGAAATTAAATCACTCGATCAGTTAAAAGACAAAGTTTTGAAAGTTATTGTTATGGTACTTGTAGTTGGCTTCTTTAAAAAAGTCTTAGAAATGCCAATTTCAACAACTCTTGATCTGCTCTATCTTGCGATTTCAATTCTCTTGATTGCGGCCAGCAGTTATTTATTGCGATCAAAACACGATATTCATCCGTGACAACTTATTTTAAGGCTCCCCAAAGCCAGTTACCAGGGGCTTCAGGATCGTTACCATAACAAAATCTGTCGCGTTTTCTCAATCCTACCTGTGCGCGTTTGGGTGTGCCAGTGACCGTAGAGACGACCTGTGGTCAGTACAAAGGGATAATCTGCATCTGGTGGTTCAGCCAATCCTCGTGGAGGATGCCTGCAAAGATAACGGCAGAATGGGACAACAGGATTCTGATAAATGTACTGATTTATAGATTAATAAAACATGTCCCTAAAATCCAATGCTTTATAAGCATTAGATTTATAACTTTTAGGTATAGCCGAGAGAAATTTCAAATCAAATTTACCCCTGTTTTTTAGTGTTTAAAGTATCATTCAATGCTCCTAAATAGGTAATTATAGAAGCAGTAGGCCTTGGTGTAGACTCCCAACCAAGACCTACATCAATATCAAGTTGTCAACGCTTTTAAGTTAAATCCCAGTAGTCAAACTGTTAAGCGCGAGTTAAATTATCCCGTGGGATTGAGTAATTCCGTTTGCGGTGACGGTAACTGTGTCAGTAAAGGGGAAAGGAATACCTGAATTTGGTTCCACACCCAATGTAATAGTCAGGGAGTCCAAGACAGACGCTAATCCTAAATTGGAGAAGGTATGCTCGGCTACATTTCTGTTGATGATTTCATAGAACTCATTCGGATTTTTAGAATTCATCAGGCTATCTTTGACAAACTTCGCAACTGGTATGATGTCGCGGAACTCACTATCGTCTACTCCTGCTTTGTAGTCTAAATCAACGGTGACGTTGGCTATACCTGACTGTGCCGGAATCAAAACATCTTTGAGTTCAAAGGAAACCAATTCATCGGTTTTGCCATCGGTCGTGATTTTGACCGTGTTACTAAATGCGAAGGGAATGTTTGCATTTGGTGCCACATCCAGTGTGATGGATGCTTCTTCCAGAACCGATTTTAAATCAAAGCTGTTATTATTCAGCAGTGACGTAGCGAGATTTTTGTTGATGATTTCATAGAACTCACCAGGATTTTGAGAATTCGTTAGCTTATCCTTGACAAACTCAGCCACTGGAAGGATATTGCGAAACTGATTATTGTTTACTCCTGGTTTGTAGTCGAGATTCACACTCACATCGGCTACAGCTGACTGTGCGGGAATCAGAACATCTTGGAGTTCAAAGGAAACTAATGCATCAGTTTTGCCATTAGGAGCGATCGCAACTGTGGTGCTAAATGCGAAGGGAATGTTTGCATTTGGTGCTACATCCAGTGTGATGGATGCTTCTTCCAGAACCGATTTTAAATCAAAGCTGCGATTATTCAGCAGTGATGTAGCGAGATTTTTGTTGATGATTTCATAGAACTCACCAGGATTTTGAGAATTCGTTAGCTTATCCTTGACAAACTCAGCCACTGGAAGGATATTGCGAAACTGATTATTGTTTACTCCTGGTTTGTAGTCGAGATTCACACTCACATCGGCTACAGCTGACTGTGCAGGAATCAGAACATCTTGGAGTTCAAAGGAAACTAATGCATCAGTTTTGCCATTAGGAGCGATCGCAACTGTGGTGCTAAATGCGAAGGGAATGTTTGCATTTGGTGCCACATCCAGTGTGATGGATGCTTCTTCCAGAACCGATTTTAAATCAAAGCTGCGATTATTCAGCAGTGATGTAGCGAGATTTTTGTTGATGATTTCATAGAATTCATTCGGATTTTTAGAATTCGCCAGCTTATCTTTGACAAACTTCGCAACTGGGATGATATCGCGGAACTGACTATTATCTAATCCTGGTTTGTAGTCGAGATTCACACTCACATCGGCTATAGCTGACTGTGCAGGAATCAAAACATCTTGGAGTTCAAAGGAAACCAGTTGATCGCTAGTTAGATTTGACGTTTGTCCGGTAGAAAAGCTGGCAGTGATATCTTGATCGAATACTGCCAGAGTTCCGCCACCAAACTTGGTCTTGTAAGCGTTGAGAACATCATTAATGGCTTTTTCATTGGCTAATGTATCTTGCAAGATCAGTCTAATTACCTGGGAATCTTCCTTGACGATTTTTCCGGCAGCATTTTTGACTTCCCCTTTGGCATCAAATTGTGTTAAGCCAGGGAAACGTGGTGCAATTTCTCGATCGACAAACTTCTGAAACGCATTTTTGGAAATGCTACCACCGCCGGGAGCGTTCTGTCCAAAGTATAAATCTGCCTGGATGAACTTAGGTGTGGCGGAATTATCAAATAAATCGGCGGCTGCGCCAAAGCTAACTTTGACATCCTGATTGGCTACGATTAATTCCCCAGCGCCGTTAAACTTTTGCTGATAGGTTTTCAACGCATTGCTGAGTGCGGTTTCATTCGCCAAGGTATCTTCTAAAATCAACTTGACGACTTGAGAGTTTTCCTTTGTGATGCTCCCGTTTGCCGAACGCACCTGTCCTTGAGCCTTAAAAATCGTCAATCCGGGGACGCTGGGTGCAAGTACGTTGTCGATAAACTTCTGGAATTGCTTTTGAGAAACTTCTCCATCACCAGGAATGTTGCGTCCAAAATATGCGTCTACCTCGATCAACTTGGGTGTGGCGGAATTGTCAAACAAATCCGCAGCAGGGCCAAAGTTGATTTTCAGGTCATCAGCATTGGTGACTTGCAACGAACCCTTACCATTGAACTGCTGACTGTAAGTTGCTCGCACTTCGGCGATCGCAGTTTTGTTAGCTGGTGTATCTTCTGTAATTATGGTGACGAGTCGAGAATTTTCTTTATTAATTTTGCCGTTAGCATCCTTGACTTGGCCTTTAACATTGAACTTGGTCAAGCCGAAGAAGCGGGGTGCAATAACTTTGTCTAAGAATGCTTGGAACTCGGCATCAGATAACTTTCCTTCTCCGGGAATATCTAGTCCAAAGTAAAGGTCTTGCTGAATCAAGGGTACAGGATTTGTGGGAGTGGCGTTAACGCTGACGTCAGGAACTTTATTACTGCTTTTTGATGTCATTTAAATTACTCCAAAAGTATTCATGTGGAATCAAAAACTTGGTGAATAATTCACTGAAAAGGATGAAGGCTAAAAAATCGCTACATTTCCTACCATTTTTATCAGTAGATAGTTTTATACTTCATGCTTAAATTGACCGCTTTTGCTGTCAAAGCAGTTAATATTTACCAGAAAAATCTTGAAACATCAAAGAATTAGCTGCAACAAAACTGGAGAATATTTGGTAGTTCAAGCCAGTAGTTATTACTTTGTTAACTAACTTTTATTCATGATTAAAAAATGATTAAAAATTAGTTAATTTTTTATTAAAATGTGCAATGCCTGTATGACAAACACAAATATGTTTGCTTACACTTACTATTGGTCTGACAAGGAATACCTCAAAAAAAATATACCGCAAGAACACAATAAATTTATATAAATTTTTGATGAAGAAGTAAATCAAGAGGTAGCATCCCAATTTTACCTTTAATAAATTTGTAGTGGGAGCATCTTGCTCTCTAATGTCAAGTCAGCGACCAAGGGAGCCATCACTACAAAAAAATCAATTTACACATTTGGGATGCTCCCGATCAACATATTAATAATTATCCAAATTAATTCTTTCTTATTTTCTTATATCAGAATATATTATATTTTCATAAATCTGCATTTGGGTAGTTGACAAACAAAGTTTATTATAATCCAAACTGTAATTAACTAATACCAATTTGAAAAAAATGCGACAGATGAGTAGGCTCACATCTTGCACCAAGAAAAATTGATGTAATTTTATTACTCAGTAACAAACCAAAACCCTCAATTTAGCGATAAAAACCTATAAAAATGAGGTAGCTTTATCGCGCATCTTTGGACTTTACCTGAGGTTGTACGTAGAGGTGCAAGATATGAGTAGGGGCACAACAATGTTGTGCCCTCATGAATAATAGGGAAAATTATTTACTCAGGATTCAGAACTTTAGTGTTTCTGAATCCTGAATTTTAATATGATTTACGCCTGATGATGAAACGGACATTTACCAGCAGATGGTTCTTTTTCCCAAGGATCTGGGACATAGAAATAGTTGGGTTTGAGCAGGCGATTTTCAAACTCTAAAGGGTAAACAGGAGTGGTTGAACCCGATAGCGGTGGAAGTAACCAACGCCAATCCCCATAAACGTGGCGATCGCATTTTTGCTCTTCATCCACAAATTGCATAAAGGAATCAGTTAGAGTATGGTGATCCAACATCCTGACGCCATGCAGTTTGTAAGAGTGCAGCACAGCCACATTCATTTCTACCAAAGCTAAATCTTTCCACAGCGTGATATTTTCGCTGCTATCTAAACCCATTTTTTCAGCAATAATCGGTAGCATATTGTAGCGGTACGTATCGCTAAAATTCCGCCCACCAATTTCTGCACCCATGTAAAAACCGTTAAATGGTGTGGGGTATTGAATTCCTCCCATATCCAGCATCATGTTAGCAACAGCAGGTAATCCAAACCATTTCAGATCCAAGTCTGCAAACCATTCATAGCGAGGGTGAGAAATCGGAACTTCTAAAATAATTTCTGGGGGAATTTCAAACAATTTGGGTTCCCCTTCTCCTACTTGGATAATTAAAGGTAAGACATCAAAGCGGGTTTTAGACTCTCTTGTCCAACCTAATTTAATTGCCTGATCTGTTAATTCCACATTGGCAGGATCGCCAAGAATGCTACCATCTGGTTGACGATACCCAGCATAACGCAGCATTAAATTGTTCCAAACTTTGATATTTAAATTTGGATTTAAAATCGTAATCGTCGAGCGCAGATTGCCGTTATTAGTCGCAAACTTAATGTGTTCGACTAATGTTTGAAAAATCTCCTCCTCGGTTTGTAAATGGCGCATATCCCGGAGTTGCAAACTGCGCCAAAAGTTGCGTCCCAAACAGCGGTTACTATTACGCCATGCCAGCTTTGTGCCGTAAACTAGTTCATCTAAAGTATGTTCGTAAGTCCCTGTAAGCTCAATTGATTCCTTGACTTCTTGCCAACGAGGGAGGAAAACTTCTGCTAAACCTTGTTCGAGATAGCATTGCTTGAGGAAAACCTCGGCTTCTTGGGCAACGGAATTAATCGGTTGGACGTAAATGCTCATCTGCTCGATGGGTGTAATTCCGCCTGCTAGTTGTACCGCTGGACGCTGCGGGATGGCAGTTTGAACGTTACCTTCTTCATTCAGTTTCGAGGAGAATAATTCTTGACGAATGGCACAGTCCGGCCAACCTGCTGTTTTTAAATAGCTGCGCACTCCATCCATAAAGGGTTCGGGGCCGCACATAAAGGCAACGGTTTCTTCTGTGTAGGGATAAAGGTTTTGCACATCTTCAAGTGTGAGTCTACCTGTCCGGCGAGTTGCCCGAACTGTAAAGCTTAAATTCGGGTGAGTAGTTACTAGTTGCCCTAGTTCTGTGAGAAAGACTAAATCTTCTGCATGGGGGGCTGAAAAATCGAGATGGAATTTGCGGGTATCGCCGCGATTCGCCAGAGTTCGCATCATAGCGATCGCGGGAGTGATACCAATTCCCCCCGCAAAAAAGATGACGGGGTTTTCATCTTCTAAGAAAAACTCACCTCTCGGCGCAGAGATGCGTAATAGAGCTTCTGAATCAGCGCGATCGCACAACCAACGGGAAAATAATCCTAATTCTTCTCGTTTCACCGTGATTTCATACTGCTCAGTTTGATCGGCTGGTGAACTCAAAGTATAAGCACGAGTCACCCAAGAACCATCCACCCGTCCTTGAATCAAGAGATGTTGTCCAGGTTTTGAAGCCACGACTTGTTCATACACTGGGCAAAATTGGAAGCGCATCATCCCCCGCCCCAAATCTTCTTTGTTCACGAGTTCTGCAACAGCCAGATTTGCTGAACCTAGCATTTCTTCGACTAAAGGCTGACAGCTACCGCAGATCATTGTGACTTGTGTTTGTTCGACAATTCCCTCTAAAGAATCTAAACCTGTATCTATCAGTTCTCGCACTTTGCCACAGGTTGTTTTCGTACAATTACAAACGATATCGCTATCGGCTCCTGATGTCGTTACTTCCTCAATTTGCAGTTCTCCTAACTCGCGGAATAATGCCACTTGCCAACGGGGAAGGAGTCGATCTTCAAAAAATAGCTGAATGGCTAATCGTCGCCCACTCCAACGTCCACGCACTGATAAACTAGCAATTTTGCCATCCTTTAATCTTAGGATGCGTTCGCCACCATTTTCGGGAGTATAGCGAACTTCTTCTAGGTTATTGCTATCTTCATCTGCCCAATACCATTCTAGGATTTCGCCATCAAGCGATCGCTCTCCAATTAACAGGCGATCGTTTGCTTGCAGCAGCCGTGTAATTATTCCTGGTTTTTCGGCGACAAACCCCTCACTAATCGTTAAAATACCGCGTCCCGGCAATATATAGACGTTAATGAGTTCTAGAATGTGTTGAGCAATCCAATGTCTCAAGTCAAGAGTTTTTCGCCCTAACCATTGGGCTGATGCTTCTGCTTGATTGCTTAATCCAGATTCACTTAATGCCACCAACCAATCTAGTTGCGATTGGGCTGCTTTGCCATTCATTCCCAGAGCCATTGCATCGTGTAATGCTGCGGATGCTGGGACATCAAAATAGCGAACTTCTGTAGGCACATCTGCAAGAATTCGGTTTAAATGGGCTTCTAACCCATAGACAAATTCGTCAAAATCAATTGTACCACTACCATCTGTGTCCGCCTGTTCTAGGATAGATTGACATTCATCGTGGCTATATCCTAAATCTAAGAGGTAGGGAAGCAACTCTTGAGCGTCAATGTGTCCACTTTGATCGAGGTCGATGGCGTCAAATCGCAAGCGGGCAAATTGTTGAGCCGACAGAGATTGTCGCAGGATTGCAGATATTTCTGAGGCGATATCTGCACCACTAAGTTGACTCAAACCTGTTAAGATTTCTGGAGGCTGGTTGTTGATTTCACCGTGCAACCACTTGGATAAACCAAAGGCGATCGCTTCTGGCTCTAACCAAGGTAAGCTACTAGTACCCAGGGGTAAGGATAAAGTCCGGCGAAACCTCAATTCCTTTTTCTGCCCCAGCATCTGGGAAAATAAAGGCGCGTGACGTAAGATGAGAGTTTCGATATTCAATCCACGTACTAGGCTTTCGGCTTCGGCCAAGCGTTCCCCAACCTGTCCACTTGGACAAGCAGGTGCAACCCAAGCTAAACGGCGAATCCCCTGCTTTTGCGCGATATCTATCAAGGAACGAGTCAGCGATACCACCTCAGATAAGTCTGTCGGCATAATGAAAATTACTGCCGCTTCAGCACCGTCAAACTCTTCTGGTAAAATCTTTTGAGAATTTAAGTTTAAATTGAACCACTCACCACTAACTAGGCTTGTGGAAGTAGCGATACCTTCGGCACGCTGCGCGAACGCCCCCAAACGTTTGAATCCATAAACCTCAGAGCGATCAGTCGTTGTCACCCAACTGACAAATTCTTTTGCAGGTAAATAGTGAAAATCGGATGTAAAAACCAGAATCGTTGCCGTTGATGATGCTGATATTTCCCCAAGTTGTTTGGTGTTCATCTGGATGCGATCGCTGAAATAAAAGACTCCTGAAATTTAGGTTAATAGAACACATCAGTCAAGTCGAATGCCTAAAAGTTATCACATCTATAACTTTTAGGTATACCAAATACAATTCATAGAATTACGGCATCTGATAATTCCGGACAAAAGTATATTTATCAGTAGTTCTGTCATCCAAAAAGATCTTGTAAGTGCTACCAGGTGCAACAGGTTTACCACTAGTATCAACTATTGCCAATGAAGTAGTATAGAAACTAGCTTCTTTTTTACTAAAAATTTAACTTGATTAATTAAGTTTTTATTTAAGCTCTAAGTAGGGCGGTGCAATTAAACATAACTGGCGAGGACTGTCATTTGTCATTTGTCATTTGTCATTGGTAAAGGTTTCAAGCCAATTTACGTTTCGTAACATAGTTTGGTTTTTTTCTACCGACTTACTTAACTTATGATTTGTAAAATTACAATATTTTAATAAAGCTGTCAATGATTTATACAAAACATCCTACTTTTCCCACTTTTCCCACTTTTTAGAAAAATAGTATCTCAATTAGGTTTGAAACAAGAAACCAGACAAATTTATTGATTCATGACAAAATACCATATTCTTTGTCATGGGAGCATCCCACTTTTTTGCATGTCATTGCGCTAAGCAAAGCCATGCCCGGAGAGCTTTACGTAACGAAGAGGAGTGAAGCAATCGCACAGTCTCACACTCAGAACAAGTCCATAGGATTGCTACCATACGGGAAGCCACTGACGCTCCTTCTCCCAAGGGGAGACGCTACGCGAACGTCGCTACCGCTGACGCTCGAAGACTCGCTAACGCTGCGCTAACGCTAACGTGTCTAAGTCGTTCCGCCTCTCGAAGAGAAGGCTTTACGCAATGCCAGTCCAATTCTCTAGCTGAAAAATAAAAACTGGAATGCATCCCAATTAGCTGATGTAAATCATCAACATCCAGGCAAGTCAGATTTGACTATCTTTGCTGTTCCGGGATGATTTATCGGAATACATTTCACTTGAGTTTCTAAGGAATTAATTTGACGTAATAGTGAAAATCCCCACGCTAAAGAAATGACAAATTTAATTGTCATCCCTACCAATAGGAATGTGACTATTTTGGTAGATTTTTTTTGTTGCGCCTGTCTTTTTTGTTGTTCCTTCAGTCGGGCTTCAATTTCTTTAGCACGCTCTGCCTCTAGAGACTGTTGTATTTCTTGATGCTCTAATTCTTCACTAGCAGCTAAAAATAGATAATCTAAGTTACTCAAGCTTTTTCCATTTGCCCAGTTTTTAGCATCAATCAAAGCTTGTCCGCGCAATAGACGAGATGTATCCTCTTGATTGGAAGCTAACCAAATATCAAAGGCTTGAGAATAAGGACGCAAGTTGGCTAATTGTTTTTCAACCCATTCGAGATTAAAAACTTCTTGATAAATTGGGCTTCTGACAGTTAAACGACCTTCTTTTCTACACACCAAACCAGATAATAACAGTTCTACTTGTTCTCGACTATCGTCGGTGGGTACTTCCATTCCTTGTAATAATTGCCGATAAATACCTAGCAAACTACCAGCAAATTGTTCGTTTCTGAGGATGCGATCGCGAATTGTGCGTAAATGTTCTGGTTCATCCTGTGATTCCCATTTATCAATAATGTAGGAACGCACGAGATTTTCTACTAAATAAGTTTCATTTCCAGGAATAAATTTTAGCTTATTGTCTATATTATTTTGTAGAGAATTGACTAATAGATGGCACAATTTTTGAGTAAGAAAAGGTTGACCTTTTGTCCAAAACAACACTTCTCTAAGAATAGAATTAGGGTTATTGCCTGTAGTTTCTAAGCCTTTGGCTAGTGGTTGAGATTCATCAAATGTAAATCCTTCTAGTTCTATAGCTTTACCGATATTAAATGGCGTATTATGCTTTTTATATAAAATTAAATTGTTTGGTGTAGCTACACCAAAAATCGCAAAAGTAATGCGGTTATATTCTGGATTAATTGCTCTTTGGTTATAACAAAAGCGAATTAAACTAAAAAAATCATCAACGGAAAAATCTAAACTTTTAATACTATCAATTTCATCAATAAAAATAAAAAAATGTTCGTTAGGAAATTGAGCCAACAGTATATCCGAAATAAATCGACTGAGCCTTTGTACTAAAGAAATATCATTATGTTCTTGCCACCAGGATTTTAAATTAAGCTTATTTACTAATTTAAAACCCAACCATAAGTCACCTATAAGCCCTTTATACCACTGTTGTGGAGTAATGTTTTCACAACCAATATTTGTTAGATCGATAGTGGCACATTTATAGCCTTCTTGTTGTAGGTGGTGTTTAGTTTTGACTAAAAGTGAGGATTTACCCATTTGCCTGCAACTGAGAACATAGCAAAACTCTCCTTGTTTCAAGGCTTGGTAGATTTCCCTATCTGCCCGTCGTTCAACGTAGCTAGGTGCATCAATATTTAGCGTGCCGCCAACTTGGTATCGATAATTATTCATGTGTTCAGAAAATTTTATTTTTTTTAATTTTTTTTAGGACTGGTTGATTGCTAATCTGCTTGATATTGATTCAGTTATTTTCTGGTAACAGGTTAACGAAAAGTTTAGTAGAATTTTTACTGATGAGTTGTTGATGAAAATAAAGACGATACAATTCACAGCTGACACGGGCTTGATTGCCTTCTAGTTGCACTAAACCCATACTTTCTAGTTTATAGGCAGCGATCGCATCTAGTTCTACTCTTTCATTAACTGCTACCACTTGCTGCATCGCAGAGATTAATTGCGGTTCTTTTTGCAGTAGAGTTAATAGTTCTCGAAGATGCTGACTGTAGATTCCTGCTGGTGTGGATGCTGTTTGTAATAATTCTTCTAGTGGCATTTTGCTCTGACGCAGATGATATAGCGCCAGGTTTACTAAATAGGGATGCCCACCAACCATTGCTTGTAGGGATGCTAGAAGTTTCAAATTTTCTTCGTTGGCTGCCCAATCGAGTCCGTAATGCAATGCTAAGGTTTGTACTTGTTCTAAGGTAAACGGTGTTAGGGTAACAGTTACCCCAACATTAAACGGAGACTGATTGATATTCAGCGGGATGTAAATTTCTGTAGAGTGAACTACCACAATCCGCAGTTTTTCCCATATTTGATTCTGCTTGGACTGTTCGTGCCAACATCGCAGCATCGGTAAGACATCTTGTGCAATTTTGGGATGTTCAAAAATGCGATTGACTTCATTTAAAGCCAAGACTACCGGATGATTATCGATGTATTGCAATATATAGGCTTCAAAGTAAATTTTACAGCTTACCTTGCTGCCCATATCTGCATCCCAAAAATCATCTAGACTCGGAAACAGGTTTAACTGCTGACTGACGATGACACAAAACCAACGCAAAAATTTATCTAGCGAAGCAAAAACCTCTTCATCAGCTTCTTGAAAATCTAGATAAACAGTGTGATAACCTTGCTGTTTAGCGTGAGCAATCATTCGGTGTAGCACAGAACTTTTGCCCATCTTCTTAGGTGCTTTGATTCTCAGCAAACAACCCGGTTGCATGATTTCATTACAAATTAGTTCTTCTAGGGGAGGTCGAGGGATATAAAAAGGAGAATTTACCGGGACAGGCCCGCTAGGAAAGTCCATTTTCTCTTTTGAGATTAAGTCTAGTGAAAGCTTATCTGCCGACTCAACGAGCAATGATTTTTTTTGAGGTAGATTTCTTTTTAGATGTTTACTATTTTGCTGAACTTTATTGAATACTAAATGTAAGTTCTTTTTTGTCACTCTTTGCCCTAGTGCTTCAGATAAGTCTTGCCACAACTGAGAACCTATTTCTTTAATGTAGTCAGCACCATAGCCCGAATCCTTAGCCATCTCACCATAGGTTTTGCCCAACCATGATTGGTGAAGTACAAACCGTTGAACGTATCCAAGAGGCTGACGTTCTGGCAGAATTTGTTCTACAGATTTCAGAAGTTCATCCACAATTATGTAACTGATAATTTTAAGATATTTTGGGAAATTTTTGAATTTTCTGGTGTTGTACCATGCGATTCAATTCGAGAACTGGAGTTTTTTAAAAGGGAATATGCAACAAATAACAGCCAACAGTATAGAATTTCACAATCAACCTAGATTATGAAAAAAAATCTATGTCTCAAGATAGATGCTGTTTAATAAATCGCTAAGGACTTTTCAAACAACCTCTTACTCTTGCTATTGACTTGCTAAGCAATACTATAATAAAAAATATATCGTAATCATACAGAAATTTTATATAAATTTTTGATGAAGTAGTTCCTGAAAATATTAATAAATATCTGATAAATCTCTTTAGTTATTGGTCATTACAAGCTCTGTAACTTTTTCAAAAAGCTGAATTTTAGCTATTTACATAAAAAAAAATAATCGCCAGAATTAATATAATTAAAATAAATAATACTAAAGTTAGTGTTGGAGCAACGTTTCATTGCTTCACAACCTGTAAATTATATATTCTACATGATACAGATGAAAAGAAGTTCAGTTCCAAACAATATTTGAAAGTATTTTATGCTTGCATACCTAGAACGCAGTTGTGCAAACAGCTTTGCGCCATCATCAGTTTTCAATTGCGTATATGTAGGTAGTTCACACGTTTCCATATTGCGTAAATCGCACAATAGTTATGGGTGAAACTGACAGGTGAACGCTCGCGAATATCGGACGTGTTCCTACGGTTCAATAACAGCTTAGACGAATTTAAGCGTTTAGCTGCAAGCAGCGCATTGCCAAATAAGTGAGGATGTTTGAGCGGAAATTCAAAATCTTCCTGAGAATTAATCACCTTTTCCAGTGATTAGCCTTATCCCTACTAAAATTGGGCGGGTTCTGTTAATAATGATGAGTCTGCTAAAGGGTAGGCTGGGTGGCGATATAGATAACCTGTATTTAATATCTCAATAAAAGCGATCGCGAATTCCCTCTTCCCAATCATCAGGAGTGACTAATTGATCGGCTAACCATGCTAGGTGACGCTTTTTCCAAATGCTTCTCCCGTCCCTGGCGATTGGCTTCAGCCTGAATTTCTTCTGCTGTAATAGTTATCCCTTTTTCCTCGGCTGCATAATTTATCAATTTTTTAAACAAAACATTTTGGTAAACGGGTTTAAAAGTCATTTTGTTTTTGAGAAAGTTGAAACTTTCCGGCTCAAAAACAAACTTATCAAGTTCAATTATTAGTTTTTAGGCTTAGTAATTAATTAATAAATTGTAATTCTTGAACTTATAATTGCAGCAAATTTTTGTTTTAGAAAATTAATTTAATATTTTTAATTTCAAACCCAAATTTATTGAATTAATAAGTGCAGATTACCTCAACATAATTCTTAAAAATTAATCAAATCGTTATTTTTTATTTAAATAGCTATATATCCAATTGCTCAGAATCAGGTAACATTGGCAACTCTGGCAACCAAAGCTCAAATTGAATTGCTTAATTCTGAATTACGAACCGCTAATTAATTACTGAAAATAATTTAGCCTAATACAACACTTTAGTGGTGTCGAATACCTTATAATTCTGATAGCTATAACTTTTAGGTATACCTGAGACAATTCATGGAATTACGGCATCTGAAATATTTTGTCACCGTTGCAGAAGAACTCAACTTTAGCCGTGCTGCTGGAAGGCTGTTTATTTCCCAACCAGCGTTAAGTCGTCAAATCAAAAACCTGGAAGATGAACTGAGGGTTATGCTATTTCTGAGACAATCTGATGGCTTGACACTTACACAAGCGGGGCAATTTTTTCTTGAACAAGCACAAGATATTTTGAATTGTAGCCATGTGGCTGTGCAAAGTCTCAAGACTAATTACACCAATACTTTGGAGCCTTTGGTTATTGGCTATATCCCAACCATCCTCCAGAGTTTGCTTGGTGAAACCCTACACCGCTTTAAACTTGCCTATCCTGAAGTTGCCATTCGTTTCCAGGAAATGCCTCCTAGTGAACAAGTTAGAGCATTAAGAGAGGGCACGATCGATATTGCCTTTATGGGCAACCCACCTGATGAGTTAGAACAAGAGTTTATAGTCAAATGTGTGAAGAAAATGCCTATTGCGGCTGTGATACCGGATACACATCGATTGGCATATGAATCCTCGATTGATCTAGCTTCCCTGGCATCGGAAAAATTTATCGGCATGTCTGAAAAAAAGTATCCAGGGCGAAACGATCGCATCTGTGATGTTTGTCGTGGCGCTGGCTTCGTGCCAAATCTGCATTTGTTTGCCGATAGTCACCCTTCAATGATTGCTCTGGTTGCCGCTGGGCAAGGAGTTGGAATCATGCCGAGTGAAGGAGCCTCCCTGCCTCATCCCCAAGTTGTGTTTATGCCGCTCCACCATCCGATCTACTATGGGCGATCGACTGCTGCGTGGCGGAAAGAAACACCTAGTAAATCTTTAGCTAAATATCTCCAAATTCTGTTTGAGAATGGAGAAGCTAGTTTCTCAGTCCCGTTAAGCGATCGCGTGTATTAGATTTCTTCTTTTTAACAGTTCTCTATTTTTTCCTCGGCTGTATAATTTATCAATTTTTTCAAGAAAGTATTTTCGTAAACGTGTTTACAAATCATTTTGCTTTTGAGGAAGTGTCCGATTTCTTACAGTTCAGCATTTAATTTATCAAGGTCAATCATTAGTAAACCTTAAATTGTAAGGGAGGCAAAAGTGGTGTGGATGTTCTTCCCGCTTTATTGCCGTTGTGTAAGTCCTGACAGATTTGAAAGTTTTTATTCTCATTATTATTTTCGTTAAATCTATATTATTGGGAGCATCCCAATTTTACCTTTAATAAATTTGTAGTGGGAGCATCTTGCTCCCTAATGTCAAATCAGCGGGCTAAAGAGCCATCACTCTAAAAAAATCAATTTACACATTTTGGATGCACCCATATTCTTGAGCTAAGAATGAAACTTTATTCATATAAAAATTATCTATATAATATTACCATATCCTCATGAATAAATCAATAATTTCTTTAAAAGAACCTACTTTTCCCACTTTTCCCACTTAAGTTATAAAACCGCACAATAATGTTGCCAAAATAATATTTTGTATTTTGCAAAAATCCAGATTTTAATAATTTTAAAATTTAATTTTAATGCCTTATAATTTTTTCAGCTATAACTTTTAGGCATACCTGAGACAATTCATGGAATTACGGCATCTGAAATATTTTGTCACCGTTGCAGAAGAACTCAACTTTAGCCGTGCTGCTGTCCGACTGTTTATTTCCCAGCCTGCTTTAAGCCGTCAAATCAAAAACCTGGAAGATGAACTCGGTGTTGTGCTGTTTGTTAGACAATCTGATGGCTTGATACTCACACAAGCGGGTCAATTTTTTCTCGCACAAGCAAAAAATATTTTGAATCGTAGTCATGTGGCAGTGCAAACCCTCAAGACTGATTACACTAATACTTTGGAGCCTTTGGTTATTGGCTATATCCCAACCATCCTCCAGACTTTTCTCGGTCAAACCCTACACCGTTTTGGACATACCTATCCTGAGGTTGCTGTACGTTTGCAGGAGATGCCGCCTGCTGCACAAGTTAGAGCATTGCGAGAGGGTGCGATCGATATTGCCTTTATGGGCAATCCACCGGATGAGTTAGACGAAGAATTTACAGTCAAATGTGTGAAAAAAGTGCAGATTGTTGCTTTGTTACCAGATAACCATCGATTGGCACAGGAATCCTCGATAAATCTCGCGGAATTAGCATCGGAAAAATTTATCGGCATGTCTGAAGACACCTTTCCAGGGCGAAACGATCGCATCCGGGGTGTTTGCGACGAAGCGGGATTCACGCCAAATCTGCACCTGTTTGCTGATAGCCATGCCTCAATGATTACGTTGGTTGCCGCAGGGCAAGGGGTAGCAATCATGCCCAACGAGGCACAAGCCCTGCCCCATCCCCAAGTTGTATTTATGCCGCTTCACCATCCCATATACTACGCCCGCTCCACTGCCATGTGGAGAAAAGAAACACCTACTAAATCTTTAGATAAATATCTCAAAATTCTGTTTGAACATATTCAAGATTGAATCAGTGAACAGCGACCAACTAACCAACTAAACTAGGCTGCATCATCAGCTGTTGCTCTTTTTGCAGATCCTCAAATAAAGTGAGGTGTTGTTTATTTCCGGGAATATCGCTGCCAACGACATAAAACTCTTGAGGATAAATCCAGTTTGTATCCATCGGCCCGTGAATTTGAATTCCAGTCATTACTGCATATTTAAATACCTCTGTATCTACATTACTGAGCAGTTTTTGAATATCTCGAGAAACAATTTGCGATGCCAATTTTGTGATTTCTAGTAAGTCAGGTTTATTTCCATAGTAAATGGTAGAAAGAATCTTTTGTCGAACGATGGTTTGTTCGACATCTTCCATATCTATCTCTAATTTGATCTGACCAGACAAAAGTTCTTTGGCGATCGCCTCCAATGCACTGCAAGCATGAGAAACTTTTTGGATACCATAGCGGTAGACTTTGCCTACTTCCCCATCTTGAGAAATGGCAATGTGAGGCATGGCGTAAAAGGCAAACCGCCGTTTGTCATCAACAATTGGCACATAGTCAACAGCCGCACCTAAAGCTGTTTTGCCCATCATCACAAACCCCGCCAAGCTTGAGCAGTTGAAGGATTCACCCCACTTACGGATCACTTCAGCCAAAAATGGCTCGGTAATTTCATCCCGACACAGGGTAGTCATCCCCATCGTATTTTTATCATCAAATCCGTAAGCAGCTAACGCCTCATAGGTCATTTGTATATAAGTAGACATGGGTAGGGCGCCGGGGAAGTGCTTTTGCAGGACTTCGTAAAAGATCGGGTTTGACTCTGGGCTGTAGACATCAGCAGATTCTTTGACGCGGTTAAGCCAGAGTTCTGCTTTGGAATAGTTGTCTTTTTGTAGCTGTTGGATAGCTTGCTTGAAGTTCAACTGCACACCCCACACATCGGTATGGAAGCGTTTTTCTTGCTTCATCCGCTCAAAGAATTGTACCGCTTCTATGTGGTTGAGTTTCCCTTGCTTTTTGGCGATCGCCATAAATACTTCAAACACATCATCCGCCATCTTGGCATCACCGCAGACATAGTAATGAGATTGCGGATGGCACAAAAATTGCCATAAGCTTTGTGCGTTTTCCTGCATTAAGCCTTGCACGTAGAGTTTCTTCTCTGTGAGGCGGGAGAAAGCCACTTGCAGATCGGTCAACACTCCTTGATTTTGCCAGGTTGTCAGTTGCTCGCCATACAAAAAATCGCTGTTATTGCGACAGCCAAAGTACAGACAAGCTTCGCCTAAGGTAGTTCCTTGTTTCTGTAAGGCTTCACGGTACTGAAGGAAGGCAATTAGCGGTGATACTCCTGTACCAGGCCCCACCATCAACATCGGTGATAGCGGGTCGGCTGGGGGACGGAAGTCAGAAGTACGAACGCCAGCCGCACAAAAGTGTTCATATACGCTGGAAGTTTGATCGCCTCGTCCTACTATTTTTTGCCAATATTCTAGCTTTTGCTAACCAGTGTAATATTTCACAGAACGCTGATAATTTCAACTAAATCTAAGGCTATGAATTATTACGTATAATCTCCAAGGAAGATGGCAAAACTCGAATTAAGGAGTCATCCTAGAACTAACACCAATAAGTTTTTTACAGGTGTAGCATGACTATTACTTTAAATCACACCATTGTACCTGCAAGGGATAAAGAAGCATCGGCACAGTTTTTTGCAAGTATTTTTAATTTGAAGGTTGAGTCGGGCGTAGGACATTTCGCTGCTGTTCGCATTAACGACACATTAACCTTGGATTTTGCCGCTAGTGACGTGTTTGAGTCGCATCACTATGCATTTCATGTGAGTGATGAGGAATTTGATGCCATATTTGCGCGGGTTAAAGAGAAAGGTATTGAATATAGTAGCGATCCCATGCATCAAAATAAAGGTCAAATCAATCACAGGAAACAGGGACGTGGTTTCTATTTTTATGACCCCAACGGGCATAACTTAGAGCTGATTACCCGTGTGTAAATATTTACTAATTGACCCCAAAAGTTACCCCAGCTTTGGAACCGAAGAAGCGATCGCTCTCCAAGTTTATTTGTTATTGTTGAGTTCAAGTAGCATTTTACCTTAGTCTTTTTATGCGCACCAAAGCATCAGCATGACTGAACAATGGCGCATATATAAAAATTCGCATTTATGCTTAATTGCGCTTAGATTTTTCAAGGTTAAATTAAACTTAAGAACCTATTTTTATCCCCAAAGATAGAGACATTTGTCAAAAATTGCAGCACACTAGTAAGAGCAAATTTACGCTAAAATTCTGGTGTGAAAATGTGGCTCAAATATGGTGTAGATGAAGAAGAAAAATTAGTATCTATTGAAGATACTAGCAAGGGTAAGACTTTACTTAAGTGCCCTTATTGTCAAGGTAGTTTGATTGCTAAAAAAGGCACAATCAAAGAACATCATTTTGCTCATAATGGCGAAACTTGTCGCCCCGTAGCTAAACGAGAATTTCCCACTCTGCCACTTTATAACAATTTCAACATTCAGCTATCAGGTAAGGATTTGACACAATTAAAATTGCTTTGGCAAGAGTATGGAGCCAAAAATTACCCTATTAGTTATTATTTAGTTTTTCCGGGGTTGATCAAAGCAGGAATGTTGAGAAAAAACCTATACCTAACTCCACCTGAATATGAATTTAGTGATTTGGGTAAAATTCCTGTAGGAGCGCTAGATTTGCCGCTATTCAATGAAGTGCAGCAGCCACTATTACTGCAAAATTTATTGAAACTTGAGTTAGCTTTTGAACACGCTCTGCACAAAAACGCCCCAGATTTAGCATACAAAATCACTGATTTCAAACTGTACTGTGTCCAACTCCAACGCATCTTAGCCTGTAAACTCTATTTTTTAGAGATTCAAACAAATAAAGGAATCATCTATAAAATTGGAGTTACCCAAAGACCGATTCAAGACAGATTGGCGGAAATAAAATTAAATTTAGTTGCACATTACCAAACTGTTGATATTAAGGTACTGGGAACTTGGGAACATAGAGGGAATGTTGAGAAGTATTTCAAACACCGATATCAGAGTTTTAATTATCCCATTGGGTCTTTAACGGAGTACTATAAATTTACTACCGATTCTGCTAAAATCGTGCTGCACGATCTGCAACAAATGAAACCTAAAGTACTTTCTCAAAAGGAAATAGATATTCTTCAATATCAGCCTGGCTTAATTCAAGTTGCCGCTTAACTCAAATAGTGTCTCTGTATAGTTGCGATCGCCAGTAGATAATCACTGACATTTCCTATCACAAAAAGCTGGAAATACTTCTATTATTTCGCTTTGAGTGGGGCGATCGCAGTTTCTAAAGTTTCACAAGGTTCCGTATCTAGCAAGTGGGCATTGGTATTATTTCTCATGTCCCATTACCCATGCCCGCGAAATCCCATGCATAAAACGAGTTGGATGAACTTATTTTATCATCAGTGATTATCCGACTATCATCTCAGTCCTCAAGATTGAAAGCATAGCCGTTGTCTAATTTGCTGAAGCACCCGACAATTTCGGTCTTTTTGCCAATGGAAGTCCTAATAGTCAATCTTCTTGTGATAAATCTCAGTAATTTCTAGGTGGTTTTAGCAGATTTTTAATCTTTTTAAATAAAATTTCTAACAAAAATTATTTAATTTTTGAAAAATAGATTGATGCTATTGTTCATCAAGGTTAAGCTGATAAAAAGAAATTAGCAAGCTTTTGGGTCTTTAGTACTGGCATGACAAGTAATAATTTACAAAGTAGTCAGGAAAATCAAGATTTGGTTAAGTACAAGTCTCAACAGAGCAATCACCAAATTGCACAGGAAAGACTCTACAGTTTTTTGGTGGAAATTGTCCAAAAATCTCCACCTGATGAGGTTTTAACCGAATTTAAGCGGTTGTTTATAGATTTTCTTGACTCAGTTAAGTTAAGTAAAGCTACAGGAATTTATGGAATTTCGTTTCTGGAAACCGAGCAAGAGTTTTACTATACATTAAAACGGTGTTTTTATATAATAGTTAATAATTGGGAAGCTCAAAGGAAATATCAGCATATTCAACAATTAATTAAATTATTTGAAAGCTATAAACCAGAGATAGATAACAAGCATACTCAAACTAAGATTTTCCAAAATTGGCTGAAAAATTTTGTTGAGAGTAAAGACTATAAAGAACTCAAGGGTTTAATTCACAAATACAAAAAACAAGCCCAAAAATATGAAACTGACAGTAATTGGGCTAATCGCTACACTTCTTATTTATTAGTAGCTCAATCTTTTGATGCGAAAAGGCCCAGGGAGCAGCAAGAAGTAGCCAGAAAGCTCTCGAAACAAATGAAAGACAAATTTAAGTTTGATCTAGCAATGTATATTGCTCGTTCTCAGTCTGCATCTTCAAGTACAACACGTTATAAAAATCCCACTATTTTGGGAGATAATGTTTTGCGCATCATTAAAATGATAGTAGTTAAAAAGGGTGCATTTAGTTATGAGAATGTAGCGAATATATTTATCAAGCAAACCGCCAATCAAACCCTGAGAAGCTTTAAAGAAACTGTCCAGAAATATTTATTTTATACTGTAGATAATCAAGACTTAGTAAATACTGTAATTCAGTATTTATCAGAGAAGTTATCTTCTTGGAAACAAGAATCTAATGAAGAAATGATCAATAATAATTTAATTTTGAGAACCTGTAACCGATTAATTGATTGCCTGACTATCGAAAACGGCAAAGAACCTTCACCATTATTTATTTTATTGCTGTCCGGTGGGAATCCACTCACATTAGTAATTATCCTCCTAAAAATTATTTTAATTTCGAGAAATTCCCGCAGCCATTTAGAAATTAGAATTGCTAATTTAATTAGTTATTACGAGAACTTTCCAGAGAAAGAATGTCAATGGTTTATCAATTTTCTCGAATTCTTTAATATTACTTTTGCAATATATGCCGAGAATATTGAATACAATTTGATTACGATGAGAAAAGAACAGTCTAGTCTTAAATCTCTAACTCTAGATGATTATCGTGTATTTTCACAATTGAAACTAGATAAACAAAAATGAAGCCGGGTTGAGTTTTTACAACTAAGATTCAGTCAGCCGTTCGTCAAGCCAAGCGAAGAACGCACCAGCAGTTTCAGCGATAATGCTAATGAGACGATAGAGGGCGATCGCACTAATGACTAAAGCTGTGGGAAAATGATGTTGCAAAAGTGCGATCGCCGTTGCTTCAAACACACCCAACCCACCAGGCGCACCGGGAACCACAAAACCCAACAACCAAGCAAAACTAAAAGCCCCCAACAACAAGGGAATTTGACTGGCGTTTAAAGGACTCAAAGCGAAAACAGTTAAGATAAACCCAGTACTACGCAATCCCAAAAAGCCCAATTCTCCTAACAATGGGCGCAACGGATAGCGTTCAATCTTGAGATTAACGCTCTCGTTGCTATCCTTGTTGTCCTTTTTGGCTTTCAATCCCACCAGGAAGTGGATAACTGGGTTTAAAAATTGGGGATGAAGCGCAGCAAGTATCACAGCCAAACAGAGAAATTGTAATATTTGCCACACAATACTATTAGCAGATGCAAGTTGAGTGCCAAATAGAACAACGATAATTAAAGCAGCAGCCGCCATCAGTAGCGGTTCTAGTAGTACACTTAGGGTAGCCGCACCGATAGAACCTGTAGCGTTTTTCGCAGCAACAATTCGACCGTAATGGTGCCATACATTACCTGGTAAATACTTGGCTATGTTTGTTTTCAGGTAAACCTGGATGAATACTAAAGATTCTACAGGTTGATTTAGCTCTTGGAGAACCCAAGTCCAGATCCAGCCCGCCCAAGTATGTGCTAATAAGGTTACACCAGTAGCGATCGCCAAAATTGCCCATCCTATAGCATCAATCTGGATATTGATTACCTCTTGCCAGTGATCCTTTAAGGCTTTACCCAAAAAAAACAGCGTTCCGCCTAAAATTATCCAACGTAAAATTTTTTTCCACATTCCAGTAATTTAACGGTTAAATCTTCTAGGACTGAACATCTCAAATTTTATGCTACATCAGCTATATAAACAATTTTTTGGCTTCAACATGCTGGTGATTTTAAATAAGTTGATGTATTTATTTTGACAATTTTTTGGCTATTTAACTACAAACCCTAAAATTTTATCATCAAAGAAAAATTTTGAATGCTAAGCATTACCGTTTGTACATAGTTGCTTATCAAAAGTCTATTAATTATTAGGATTTATAATTTCATCTATAGTTAATATTACGTAACAAACTTATATTAGTAAATATAAATTGAGAACTTAATTTATAAACAAAATTATATACTCCTAAAAATAGCTGAAATACCTGTAATCATTATCAGCAGCTAATCTACTTATATAATATCTCTCTTGGGTTAGATAAAAACAGTGTATTAGATGCAATAAACATGTGACCTACGCTAGAGGAAAAGCTTATTCAAAAGCCATATTGTTGGTAATTGTTGAAACCAAATTAGTCAACTAAAAACAAGCGGGAATCTCGCTGAACAATAAATAATGCTCGGCGAAAGTCAGCTTGCTCATAGTTGCGAGGAGGAATGAGTGAATCGTTTGACAGCTTTATTGAAAAAACTACGGCTGCACCAGATTTTGACTGTATTTTTAGCCAGTCTATTTTTGATAGTTAGCACAGTAACTAACTCTAGCAACCAGAATCAGCGCGATCAAGCTAGCTCACTAGAGCTAAATTCACAACTATTGATTGCCACAGCCACCACAAATAGAGAATCGGAAATACTTTACCCTGGTGCAGAAACACCAGCAGGTAGACTTCAAAAAGAAGCCGAATTACCCCTAATTACAGAAAAGAACTTCCAACAACCTGAACCAGGCGGTTTAATTCAGCGCCAATCAGATGTCGGTAACCGAATTCAAGACAGACTAGAAACTGTCAAAGAAACTTTCAAAGATGCTTCCGGCTTTTTACAAAATAAGGCAGACGAAGCCAGTGCTAGACCTGAACTACAGAAAAATCCAGCAGTCGGCAGATAGAAATTTTGCCTTACCACTGGATTTTTCCAGGGTAAATATAGCCAAAAACCATCTTGGTTAAAGTTTAAATTCCACAAAATAACGTAAGGAGTAGCAGAATGAAAAGAGTTATTGCTTGGTTCAAAAACATTCGTCCCGCAAAAGTTTTAACAGCTTTTGTAGCCAGTATGTTCCTCATGCTGACACAAGCTTGTAATAATCCCGGAATAGCTGCACAGCCACCGCAACCTGGTTCTCAACCACCTAATGCCGAACGTTACGATCCGACAAAAAGTTATGATCTCAATTCTCCTAAAGGTGGGATGAACAACTTTAATGATGTAGATTCCCGAGCAGAAGGTGATCAAAGCGCCGCAGAAGCGAGAAGTAAAGGTCTGCGGGACAATGCTCAAAGAAATATTAATCAAAAGGGCATTGACAGCGTAGACCAATATGTAGACAATTATCGCCAAGGTACACCCTTGGGTCAAAGAGTGAAAAACCTCGGTGAAGATATTGGTAGCTCTGCTCAAGAATTAGGCGAAGGTGTTGCTAAAGGAACCCAACGCGGCATTGAAAATCTCAAAGGAAACACCCAGAATGCTACTGAAGGTGTGGGCAAAAATGTCCAACGTACAGGCGAAGACGTTAAAACCAATGTCCAACGTTCAGCTGAAGATGCAGCGGATGCAGTGAAAGGGACATTTAGATAAGTTAACTTAAATTACTCATCGGTTAAACATAGGGCGAGGCGAAATCCTTGCCCTATTTTTTATTGCGCTTAAGTGCGGGACGCTGTGTCAGTTGTCATTTGTCATTTGTCATTTGTCATTTGTCTCCCTTGTCTCCCCATGCCCCTATTTTTATGTCAGCCTTTTTAAATACCAACTGTGGAGCGCTAACCGCTGAATTTCACGCCAGGGAAGATTGTATTTGCGTGCTAATTCGGCACAATCTTCGTATTCTGGCTGCACGTTAGCAATTACGTCTTTTCCTTGCCAAGCAACCTTGACACGCACTTTACCATATTCAGTTTCTACTTGTTGAATTTCCCGTTGTAAAATGGCACGTTGCTGAGTGGTGCGACGAATGCCTAAAGTTGTGGTTTCCCGAAATAAAACTGCTTCACAGTTAGGTAAATTTTCTGGATGACAAATCACTGTTAGTAATATCCCTGGACGGGATTTTTTCATGCCTATAGATTGAGTAAAGACATCTACGGCGCCCGCCGCAAACAATGCGTCAAATACATAGCCAATTGCTTGGGGGTTTAAGTCATCAATTTGAGTTTCCAGAACCGATATAGTTTCTAAACTTGGGTTAGTATCGCCATAATTGGTAAAATCTGACTGTAAACTGCTACTTTCACCCAACCACAGCCGTAGTATATTGGGGATGGGCAAATTTGCCGAACCTGCTCCCAATCCTACTTGCTGGATGGTGATGGGTGGTGGTGAACCAAAATCTCTCGCTAAAGTAGTAGCGATCGCGGCTCCTGTAGGTGTTACTAATTCTCGTTCAATACCATTGCTATAAACTGGACAGCCCCGCATTTCCCACAACTTCAAAACTGCGGGTACGGGTACTGCCATTTGTCCATGTGCAGCGCGGACTGTTCCCCCACCTGTGGGAAACGGTGAACAGTAGAGTAGGGGCCATCCTTGGTCATTACTGGCAATACCCAACCAATCTAACCCTAAACAAGTACCGACAATATCCACAATTGCATCCACGGCTCCCACCTCATGAAAATGAACTTTTTCAGGGGAAATGCCGTGTACAGCACCTTCTGCTACTGCCAGTTGCCGAAATACAGCTAAACTCCAAGCCTCTGCCCTTGATGGTAAACCAGCTTGGAGAATCATCCGCTCAATTTCTGGCAAGTGGCGTGCATGATGATAATGATCGTGTTCGCGATCGTGGTGTCCATGCTCATGTGCTAAATCCACATGGACTTTGGTCGCCTGCTGACCATGACGTTGGACAAGTTCTGCCCTTAACTGGTATTCCTGTTGAATTCCCAATCCGTGGAGTTTTTCAATTAAATATTCTAAGGGCACACCCAGACTTACCAAGGCCCCCAAACACATATCACCGGCAATCCCCGATGGACATTGAAGATAAGCAACTTTGGTCATATATGAATTACTCATCAGTACATAGTCATCAGTTAATAGTACACAGTACACAAACTCATAACTGACGACTGAGAACTGAATAACTTACTATTCCTGATTAACAGCTTTAATATAGTCGTATTTACTGCTGAGCGATCTAGTATTCAATTTTATATTTTTCTGACAATGCAAAACCCTCAAATTTCCTTCCCAAATTTTTTATGGCAAAAATTTTCACAGTCCATCCTGATAATCCTCAAATCCGCCGTATAGAGGAAATAAAATCGGCACTTTCTAGCGGCGCGGTAATGCTCTACCCTACTGATACGGTCTATGCAATTGGTTGTGATTTGAATGCCAAGTCGGCGGTAGAACGAGTACGGCAAATTAAGCAGCTAGCAAATGACAAGCCACTGACATTTTTATGTCCTTCACTCTCAAATGTGGCGACTTATGCCTTCGTAAGTGATACAGCCTATCGAATTATGAAGCGCCTGATCCCAGGACCGTACACATTTTTATTACCTGCTACTAAATTGGTACCAAGACTAGCACAAAACCCCAAGCGAAAAACTACTGGTATTCGCGTGCCCAATCATACTGTATGTCTGGCATTACTGACAGCGTTGGGTAATCCCATTATTTCTACTTCGGCTCATCTGCCGCCAGATGAGGTAGATAATGGGATGGGAGATAATCCAGAATCTAATTTGTCTCAGATGCAACTATTTGACCGTTTGGATAACTTGGTAGATGTAATTGTAGATACTGGCGAGGAACCTACATATGAAGTGTCTACAATTTTGGACTTGACCGGAGATCAACCAATGATGACAAGACGAGGTTTAGGCTGGGAAGAAGTAGCCGCCTGGGTTTAGTAACTAGACTTCACAGGCTAATTCGTCAATTTCGGAAAATCTAAGTAAATAAGCTCCAGTTTAACAATTGTCCTAATTACAGGTGCAAAGAACAGGTAAAAGCGGATAACGACAAAGTGAGGCACAGTAATCGTTTTGGGCGAATTTTAGCAAATTGTAAATAGCCCTGTGCCACCTGGATGAGGTTGCTTGTTAAAAAACCGACACAATGCTAACCTGTAACTTTTTCAGATTTCTTACAGTCATATATGTGAGCAGTGCTCACAGCGAGTCTTGATGGATAAATACCAAATTTATTAACCAAGACTAGACTCAGGTGCTGAATGGACATTGTTATAACGGTGCAATACCACTTCTAGTAAAAGTTATGAAAGCTAACCTTGCTAATCTGCCAACCTCTACATCTGCTTTTGACTTCCAAGTTTCCACCAAAGAAGTAACAGCCAGCAACATCGATACTCTGATGCAACTGCTATTAGAAGAAATCCAATCTCAAGTAAAAGCTGCACCTGGGTGTGTGCAAGCAGTAGCAAAACGCATAGCAAAAGAAGTGGAACGGATTTGTGATAAAAGCACCCGCATCCAAACATCAGGAGAAATCCAAGCTTGGCAGCTAACGCTAGCAAGACATCGTCTGCAAAAGTGTCTGCGTTACTACCAACTGGGTTCACGCAGAGGACGCGTTGAATTACATAGCAATTTAGGTGCTATGGTTTATCGCCACGTTACTATTTCCGGCTCAGATATGGGATTTCAGGGACGTTACAACCTGATTGAAGATTTTTTACAAGCATTTTATATCGAAGCGATTAAAGCTTTCCGTCGAGAAAATGAATTAGCTGAAGATTACACACCACGCACTCAGCTGCAATTAGCAGAGTACATGGCTTTTACAGAACAATATGCCAAGCGCCGCATTAATTTACCTGGGAGTGCTAGTCAGCAGTTAATTATTTTACGTGCCCAAGGCTTTGCCCGTCGCCAGCCGCAAGAAACTACCGTAGATATTGAAATGGCGGTAGAGTCTGCCAAGAGTGAAGAAGGAGAAGCTTACCAGCGTAACTCGGCGGTGCAACAGCTAAGATCCCAGATGATCGCCCAAAATACTTTTGATCCATCAGAAGAATCAGAACGCGATCGCGTCATTGCTGAATTAATAAGTTATTTAGAAGCTCAAGGTCAATCTGATTGTGTAGATTACCTCACCCTGAAGCTACAAGACCTTTCTGCACCAGAAATTGACCAAATTCTCGGTTTGAGCAGCCGTCAGCGCGACTACCTGCAACAGCGTTTTAAATATCATGTAGAAAAATTCGCCAAGCAACATCATTGGCAATTGGTACATCAATGGTTAGGTGCTGGTTTAGAGCATAGATTGGGTCTTTCTGCTCAACAATGGCAAACATTTTTAAGCTTGTTGTCAGAACAGCAACAGCAAATTTTACAATTAAAAACAGCACGACACAGCGACCAAGCGATCGCCAAAACCCTCAAATGCACCCCCAAACAACTGCAAAAGCGTTGGACTCAACTTTTAGACCTAGCATGGGCTATCCGCAACGGTAATACTCAAGCTCAGACAGGCTGAGTCAAGAGTCAAGAGTCAATGGTCATTTGTCAATTGTCATTTGTCTCCCTTCCCTTGTCCTCCTTGTCTCCCTTGTCCTTCTTGTCCCCCCTGCCCCGGTTGGTGAGCGCAGCGATGCACTGAGCTTGTCGAAGTGTCGAACCACTGCCCCCTCATCCCCCCGCGTCTCCCTTCCCTGATTCGCTTGATGAATCTTCGTTGCAGTAAAAGTGAATTAGTATCGGGCTTGCAGCCATCTCGTCTGTTTTTTGCAATCAGTCAGTTAATCTTTTATCAACTTCATCTTGTGGAAACAATCAAATATCTAACTTTACCTCCATCCCTTCTGATTACAAAAGACAGGAATGGGGGTAAAGTCATTGCTTTGCAGTCATAATATTATGACTTTAAATACACATGGGAACTATTCAAACAGTTTGGTACAAAAGTACTAAAAAAATTGAATTTTCTCTGTTTATAATTCAGCTTTTTTGATGCAAAATTGAAAATTCATATGAAATAATATACCATCTGTGACTGCTACTGTGGAATCCTAGAATCAAGGGCGATTTTGGCACAGGGATTCAGGATGACTATGACTCAAGGCGCACGGGCAAATAAGTCGGGAAATATTTTAGAAGGAAATATTGAAGCAGTCTTGAATGGACATAATTATTTCCAAGTCGGTAGTCATGTTACCAAAGAATTTCTTTTAACTGCCACTTTATTACCAAAACGCTACGCCAAGCAGGTTTCCATTGGTACAGGAATTTATCAAACTGCTCTAAAAGTGGACTTTTATGTTGTTGGTTTACCAGTCAGCCCTCCTGGGTTAATTATTGAGTGTAAATGGCAAGAAAGTGGGGGATCGGTTGATGAAAAATTCCCTTATTTAAATATGAATATTCAGCAATCTTACCCAGCACCAACTATTGTGGTGCTTGGCGGTGAAGGCATGAGAGAAGGAGCAATTAAATGGCTCAGGCAACAGGTTATGTATAATCGAAATTTATTAGGCGTTTATAACTTAGATAGATTTATCGCTTGGGCAAATAAACATTGTTAATTTAGTTTGTCATTGGTCATTGGTCATTTGTCATTGGGAAAATATTTCAATTCTTTACATTATTTAAACCACTAGTTTATATTTCTATTGGTTTTCTTAATAAGAAGTAATTAATAATTCGTAAATCATGCCGCGTTTTTTAGTATTAGAATTAATAGACCGTGATGCCGCTATGGGATAGATATTAAAATTTATTTCCTGATATAAGTTTCTAATAAATTCACAATCAGAATTACATACCATAACTTTAACACCACGATTGGCTAATTTTGCACAAGTATCTCTCAAACGTTCTTGGTCTTCTTCATCAAAAGAATCACGATGGTAACCTGTAAAATAACTAGTACTACTTATAGGATGATAAGGCGGATCGCAGAAGACAAAATCATCACTGCTGGTCTCGTAATTTAATAGTTCTACAAAATCAGCTTGTTTAATTTGAGTATGCGCCAGTACTACTGAGGCTGCTCGCAGTAAAGCTTCGTCACAAATATTAGGATTTTTGTATCTGCCTATGGGCACATTAAATTGACCTTTAGAGTTGACTCGATAAAGTCCATTGAAACAGGTCTTATTCAAATAAATTAACCGCGCGGCTTTTTCTAAAGCAGTGTTTCCCGGATTCGCTCTTACTGTATAATAGTATTCTCGATTATGACGAAATTTATGTTCTTTTAATAAGCAAATTAAATCCTCAACTTGATCCCGAACACAGCGATATGTGGTAATTAATTCCGCATTAATATCAGTGATAATTGCCACTTGTGGTTGGAGATGGAAAAATACAGCACCGCCTCCAATAAATGGCTCATAGTAAGTCTTATATTTGGTAGGTAAATAAGGAAGGTATTGTTGAATTAACCGACTTTTACCACCTGCCCACTTCAAAAAAGGACGTGGGCAAATTTCTTGAGGAATTTGGCTTACCATTTCATTGCAACTTATTTACTAAATCTAACCACTATAAACTAACGAATCATATTTTATAGGAATTTATTAAATTTCAGGCGGTATCGTTTACAATTAAATGAAACACGCATATCAAAACAAACTTATAGTCTATAACAAGGCAGTCTAAATAAATGTTTGACGGATTCTGGGATAACGTCTTTCGCTACCCCCGCTACTTGATTACGATCCTCGCAGGGATTTTTTTGAATACATTTGAGCCATTGTTTCCACTGTTGAAACGCCCAATCACCTTGATTCCCCTCATCGGTTTATTGTTTGGCAGCTTGGCCTTCGTTACTTTCACGCTCCGCGCCATGCTGGGCTATTAAGTACAATCTAGGTTGGCGCTATAGGGGGGTTTGCCCTACAGACAGTTGGGCAAGCACTGTTCTCCCTGATTTCTATCTATTGTTAAGTTATACAACCTCTGTGAGGAGGCAGAATTTTTATGGCTACAAATCGCCGCGTTTCCCGCGTTGCTGAATTGATCAAACGGGAAGTTAGCCAAATGCTACTCAACGGCATTAAGGATGACCGTGTGGGTACAGGAATGGTAAGTGTAACGGATGTTGATGTCTCTGGGGATCTACAACATGCCAAAATTTACGTCAGTATTTATGGCACAGAAGCAGCCAAGGCGGAAACAATGGCGGGTTTAAAGTCGGCCACAGGGTACGTCCGCAGCGAACTTGGGGCGCGGGTAAGGCTACGTCGCACGCCAGAAGTAATATTTATTGAAGACCGTTCAATAGAAAGAGGTAATAGAGTGTTGACACTATTGAACCAACTCAAAGATGAACGTCCATCCGCAAATGCGTCAGGAGACGATGAGAATAATGCCGACAAAGATGATGATGAATTTTCGGAATCAGTAACTTAAACAACAAAGTAACTTCTGGAACAATTAATCCCTGAGAATTCGCTCCTCAGTTTACAGACGTTATCGAGTCACGTCTGTTTCAATGTGACTATAGATTCAGGGGATAGAGCTAGAGACAAGGAGGATAAGGAAGCAGAGAAAGCAGAGGAAGCAGAGGAAGCAGAGGATACATGACTTATGCCCAATGCCCCATGCTCACTTGCCCTCTCGCAAGCCTTACTGCGTTCGCGCAGCGTCTCGTAGAGAAGCAGAACTCGTTCGCGCAGCGTCTCCGTCAGGAGAAGGGTAGGGATGCCCAATGCCCAATGCCCAATGCCCAATGCCCAATGCCCAATGCCCCATGAGTGTAGAAGTTAATACAGCAAAGAAAATTTCTTTAAGAAATAATTAACAGATGAAAGGCTGTAAGGTTTCCTGGTGTACTTTAACCTAATACTTTGCAACACTTTATACTCTAATTTCTGCAAGAGATGACTGCCTACTGAGGACTAGGTATAAGGAATTTTCATGCTTATTTATGGGTTTTTTCCATGATTGACTGCCTTGAACATAGAAATTAGGGATACAAGGGAAGGAGAATCATTAGTATTGCCCCCTGTCCCGCCACAAGCCCCATGCCCCATGCCCAATGCCTTATGCTCATTTATCTACATGGGGATGAACTTTTATTCATTGGGACTGCATAGCAGGTTATGTTGACTACCCTGGTATTCTTATATGAAGCAGATTTACTCATAATGTCAGAATATGTTGACTTTCTTTACATTTCTTAAGATAATTTGAGGATATGTAGCGTCAAAATGAAATTAGTTCCGTATAGCAAACTACAAAACCTTAGCTACAAGTCTAATTGTTGTCATGTTTGTTCCATCTAAATATCGGGAACACTATCTACGTGTAATTTGTGAGAAAAAATCATGAGTGTGAATACGGTGCCCTCTATCAGTTACTACTCTTTGGATGTAATTCAGGACGAAGCACGCCGACTGGTGCAGAAGGGAATGGTCAGCCGGCAACAGCCAATATATACACTCTGCCAATACATCCCTGCCAGAGAGTGGGTTTGCGTTGAATGTGAACTAGAAAAATGTGACTTTTTGTTACGCGATCGCATTGGCGATCTGATTGGTCGTGAAGAATGGGATAACGACTAATCAATACTCAATTTCTGATTTTGGGCTGAGAAGCAAATTTAAGGGATAATCTCTGGTTTTAATGACCATTACTCCAAATCCAGGATGTTAAATTGCCATTAAGACAGAAGCATTAGAGTCTGATTTATACAAGTTTTCGTTTTAGCGATCGCATCGGTAATTAATTCTCAGTTACATCCGATCTCGCCACCTGAGTATAGTATGTACATTCCCTAACCGGGGCAGTTTCCAATTGTAGACTGCTCCGGTAATTTTTCAGAAGAAGCCTGACAATGTAAACACAGTTAGCCAACTTGCTCTAGGTACTGATTAACGTCTTCAATCACGCGAGTGAGTTCCGCCTCTGTAGTTAAACGAATACTCAAGTCGCGGATCGTGAGTAAGACTTTAGCAGCGAAGGGAGTCGGCCAAATATTTGGATTACAGAAAATTTCTAAAAATACCTCACCAGTGTAGCGATATTCTACAGGAGCCTGGGGAGTGACTTTTCCTGCCCCTGGAGTCGTTTTAGCAGCGACAGTTTTCAGCCGAGACACTAATTCATCCAAAGCTGCTTTTAATTCCTGTGCTGCTTGGGGTGAAAAACTGAAGGAGACAGAACCTTCAATCAAGTTCAATGTTAGGGGCGTCGAAGACATAAGCTATTGATTCAGCCTGATTGATAATTACTCATGTTACCGGAATAGGGGCTAGGGGTTAGGGGTTAGGGGCTAGGGGAACCAGGATTAGGGGTTAGGCGCTATGGGTTAGGGGCTAGGGCGTGTTTTCAAACCCCAAACGCCTTCAGGCTAAAGCCTGAGGCTATATTAACAAAGCCCACCTGCGTGGGCTAAAAAGCCTTATTTCTCGTAGTCCGCGCAGGCGGTGAGTCCAGCGCTGCGGGAGGGTTTCCCTCTGCAGGCGACTGGCGTTAGCGTAGCGTTAGCGACGTTCGCGAAGCGTCTCCCCTTGGGAGAAGGAGCGTCACCCGAAGGGACTTGGTAGAGCTAGCCGCACCCTTGTAGGGTGACGGCGACTTTGAAAACACGCCCTAGGGAAGAAGAATGTTTATGTGCTGGTTGTTTGATTGATTACATAAGCCTCTAGCTTGAAAATAGGGGAATTAGGAAGAGAGATTTTTAGGGAAAAATAAGTTTCTTTCTTCTGCATCCTGCCTTCTACCTCCTACCTGGTTGGCGAGTGTAGCCGTACTGCGTTCGCGCAGCGTCTCGTAGAGAAGCAGAACCCGCAGGGTACCATTGCCTTTATTCAAAAAAAAGTTATAAATAATCTCAGTTTTTATACGGGTGAGTGATGTTTTGATAAGTATATGTGGAATGGAAACGACATGAAATATTAGTCAGAGAGGTAGCGTTATGAAATATGTTTCTTGGAATACTCTTTCTAGAACTGCTATCAGTGGTTTTTATGGGCACGGTAGAGGCGCAGTATACTTGTCTCATGATGGCAATGTACATTATTGCTGGGAAGGTCAAATATCTTTAGCTGTTTTGTTTTACGATCCCGAGACTGAGTTTGTTCTGGTTAAAGAGTGGCGTAATCCTGATAACCAAACTATTCATTTTGCTACCGCTATCATGCCTTTAGGCGCAAATGTCGTTTTACAGTTTTAAAATTATTTCCATTCACTGTTTCTAAATGTAGATTTTCGCAATGCCACCTAGAGAAGTTTTAGTAATTCATGTGAAACTAAAAAGTGTCATTGCAACTTTTAATAGTCTTTGTCTAAAGTCCGCAGTTTTGAGAGAAATCAACGCCAGCATAATTCGTAATTACGATGTTGTTGAATTTGGGAGGATTGCGATCGCAATTTGAGAGGTTAAGAAATTATAAGTAATGTAAATTTTTGTTGAGCGATCGCTCTTTTTGTATTTGCGAAGAGAAGTATTGAGCGATCGCCTGTAAGTTAGATTTTCATGCTGGGTACATCCTGCTCATCACCATGATATTCCAGATCGTTGGGTGCGCCACAAGCGGAAATATCGCCGGTATTGCCAGTAAAATTCACATCGGCTGACAATTCTGGATGTTGTTCTTTGCGTTCGGCAATTTGTTCACGAGTGAGAATTTTCGATTTATCAAAACCTAACTCGATTTCGGCATGTAGTCCTTTATATTTCACCCGCTTCAGGTTGTAGAAGCGTTTGTTGAGGGTAGTTTGGGCAAAAGCCTTTAAGCAGCCTAAAAGATATTTTCGCTTAAAGGGATCTTTGACAAACCAATACTCTAGCGTTTTCCGCAGATAGAACCGGGCGTAGTTGCGCAACACGCCTTTGAGAACTTCTTCCCGTTCCATTGCGTTGGGCTTCATGATTGGCGTGACAAAGTTATATTGCGAATAATCTCGGACTTCGACGCGATCGCCTAATTCCTGAAATAATTCTGAAAATGGCCAAGGGGTAAACATATTCCAGTTCACCATGTCTGGTTCCCAATCCAGCGCCATTTTATAGGTTTGTTCAATTGTCTCCGGGGTTTCGTTCTCTAAACCCATAATAAATTGGGCTTCGGCAACCATCCCATTTTGCTTTAGTAATTGAATCGCCCGCTTGTTTTGTTCAATTGTCGTTTCTTTGCGGAACAAGTTCAGCTTTAATTGGGCGGCGGCTTCTGTACCTAAAGAAACATGAACTAATCCGGCTTTGCGGTAAAGGGGTAATTCTTTTTCATCGCGCAAAATATCTGTGACTCTGGTATTAATTCCCCAATGCACACCTAAATTGCGTTCGATTAATTCGTTACATAACGCAATAAATTTGGGTTTGTTGATTGTCGGTTCTTCGTCGGCAAGAATGAAAAAGCCTACCTTGTGTTTTTTCACCAAGATTTCAATTTCATCGACAAAGCGCTTGGGAGAACCGGAACGGTATTTGCGCCAGAATTTCCATTGAGAGCAAAAACGACAGGTAAATGGGCATCCTCTCGCATAGTTTGGCACAGCTACGCGCACGTTCAGAGGAGTGTAGATATATTTCTTCCAGTCTAAGAGATCCCAATCTGGGGTGAGGGTATCCAGGTCAGCAATTGGGGGATGGGCTGGTGTAGCTACGACTTTACCATCTTCGAGGAAGGCAATACCTAAAATATTACGGCGATCGCTCTGATCTGTACCATTAGCGATCGCGCGTAGTAAATTAACTGTAATCTCTTCTCCTTCGCCGCGAATAATATAATCTACCCAAGGTGCTTCATTTAGCACTTCACTATACATATAGGTAGGGTGAACCCCGCCCATAATTGTCTTGGCTTGGGGGCAAACTTGTCTAACAATTTGTAGCGTTATTTGCGATTGGTAAATCATCGGCGTAATCGCCGTTGCTAGTACCACATCCGGTTGATATTGAGCGATAATTCCCGCTAAAACATCATCAGGAATATAGTCTGTCATCGCATCAACAAAACGGATATCGGTAAAGCCGGCTTGCTTTAATGCTCCACCAACATAAGGAACCCAACTAGGTGGCCAATTTCCAGCAATTTCCGCACCACCAGAATGATAGTTGGGTTGAATCATCATGATCCGCATAATTTTTTTCCTGCTGCTTTAAGAGGACTAAGGAAGGATGAAGGATGTAGGGCTTTGCCCTTCCCGAAGGGTAGGATGAAGGATGAATTTCTTGACTTCATACTTCATACTTCACACTTCATCCTTCAAATTAAATTGCTTTAGAAAAAGCTGCATTTTTTCGCTGTCTGGTATGAGCATCGAAGATGGAGGCAATATTTCTAATCAGTAATCTGCCGCTCGGTGTTACCTCAATACCATTGGGTATCATCCGAATCAAGCCATCAGCTTCTAGCAATCGCAACTCAGATAATTCTCTAGCAAAATATTCATTAAAATCCGTATCAAAAGCTATATGATATTTTTCTTCCACATCATCAATTGAAAGGCGGAACTGACACATCAATTCCATAATCACAGTCCGACGCAGAATATCGTCGCGATTGAGACTTACTCCTTTTTCAATGGGCATGATGCCTAAATCAATAGCATGGTAGTAACTTTTTAGCTGCTTAATATTTTGAATGTAAACATCGTGCAGCATACTTATAGAAGTAATACCAAAGCCAAATAAATCGGATTCGGGTTGTGTTGTGTATCCCTGGAAGTTTCTGTGGAGTTTACCCTCTTGTTGGGCGATGGTTAGTTCATCATTAGGTTTAGCAAAGTGATCCATCCCAATAAACCAATAACCATTTCCAGTTAATTCTTCAATTGTCATCTTCAGAATATCTAATTTTTCTGAAGCTTGAGGTAATGCTGACTGGGGAATCTTTCTTTGTACAGGCTTCATCCAAGGTACATAAGCAAAGTTAAACACAGCCACTCTATCGGGATCGAGTTTGATGGTTTTGGCTATTGTGTTTTTAAAGGTAGCCAGACTTTGATAAGGTAAGCCATAAATTAAATCGACGTTAACACTCTCAAATCCCGCATCGCGAATCCATTCCATGACATTAAAAAGCATAGATTCTGGTTGGACGCGATTAATAGATTCTTGCACTTGCGGGTTAAAGTCTTGAATGCCAAAGCTAATCCGATTAAAGCCTAAGCTTTTTAAGAAAAAGATATAATTTCTATCAACATATCTGGGATTGATTTCAATGGAGATTTCTGCATTTTCATCAAAGCTGAATTGTTGATTAATATTATTCCATAAAAATTCTACCTGCTGTAAACTTAAATAGTTAGGTGTTCCCCCTCCCCAATGTAGTTGATGAACTTGGCGCTTAGAAGAAATTAAGCTAGAAAATTGTTGGATATTGCGAGCAACATAATTGAGATAAGGGTCTACAATTTCTTTTCTTTGGGTAATAATTGTATTGCAACCGCAAAAATAGCAAGCAGTTTCACAAAAAGGTATATGAAAGTAGAGAGATAGGGGCGTATTTTTATAATTGCCAACTGCAATAGCTGCTCTCAAATCCAACTCGCCAAAATTTTCTTTTAACTCTGTTGCTGGTGGATAACTTGTATATCTAGGTAAAGCTTGATCGTACTTTCTGAGTAACGCCGAGTTGAATTCTACTGTTTGTGTTGCCAGTTTCATCATGCTAAGAACCTTGAATGATTTAATGTCAGTTGTCAGTTGTGAGGCAGTGCGTTGGGCGGGTTCCCCGACTTGAAGCAACTGCCGAACCCGTCAGGGTCAGTTGTCAGTTGTTATTTGTTATTTGTTATTTGTCCCCCTTCTCCCCTCAACACACTATTTCCAGTCATAGATAGCTAGCAACTGGGTTTTATATACAGAAAATTTCTGTCGTATTTTATGCGTATGGGTATCTAATTTGTAGAGTCAAGATAGCCACAATCGAAAAATTTACAAAATTCAGGACAAATCAGGGCGTTGCTGTAAACAAGTATGAATTAGGATTAATTCCTAGACGCAGAGCTAGAGAGAATAAGAGTTTGAAAGATGATATTTTTGGGTTTCATACTCATATTCAGCAACGCCAAATCTAGAGTTTCTCTAAATTGAACTTTTCATGCTTTATGCTTATTCAGCCGCTACGAGTTCTACTGAATTATTACCAGGTGAACGTTCTGTGCTACCGGGTTTATCTTGGCGCGTAATCAAATCAAAAACGTGATCCCCAATAGCAGCTTTGACATCTGCTTCTAATTCATGAACAACATCGCGATTGAGTTCAAATGCATAATTAGCTTCGGCGATAATTTTTTCAGCTAAAGCATCATCTACAGGTAATGCATTCAAAGCATCACGATATTGTCCTTTAAATGCTCTGATGGCTTCAACTGTAGGTAGTTGCTCAAATTCATGAAGTCCAGTTCCTTGATTTTCTGGTAAATCTAGGGCGGAACGGATAATTTTTTTCAAACTTTGTCCGCCAGATAAATCTCCCATGTAGCGAACATAAGCATGAGCAACTAATAATGCAGGTTCTGTGTTTGCGACTTCATTAATCCGCCCCACATAAACTTTACCTGCTTCTAGTGCTGAGATTTGCTCGCGCCAGTTTTCACCGTAGTAAAAAGCCAAGTCTTTCTCTAAATTGGCTTTACGGTTCAACAAGGGAAAATAAATCAGACTGACTACAGGATGAGTACTATATTGCTGAAGCTGTTCTTCCAAGGCAGTGTAAACTAGATACAAGTTCGCTATTAGTTTCCGAAAGGGTTCTCTTTCCACAATCCCTTTGAGGAAACATTTCATAAACGCTGTATTTTCTGCCATTGTATGGGATTTTTTTGTTCCTTCCCGTAACTTGGTTGCTAGATCGGTACTCATACTCAATTCCTAACTTTTTAATTGTCTATATAACTTTATGGCTATATAGACAACCAAATAAACTAAACTTTTCAAAAATTAACCTGAGGTTGGCAAAATTTCTCAAGCCGACTCAGAATTTAGTAGCAGTCAGGATTACGCTATAAAAGCACGACCTAGAGGTAACTCACCTTTGCTATCAAACGTGTTAAGGCTGGATTTGTTGGATTTGGGACTAGCTCAGCTTTATCACTTTAACCGAGACAATGATTTGTGGAGGACACTGCGCCGTTGCATTTAAAGGCTGGCGCTTCATTGATCATCGGTTAGCATTGGCAATTTACCCTTCTGAAATCAGCCCCACTGAAGTCAGTTGCGATCGCATTACAGAGATTTACTTGATTTAGCTTAACTTAACAACAGAAAGCAAGACTAAGTCTAGCATAGCTCAAATCTAGACGATTTAAACCTGCTTTTTTGATATCTATTTCAGCTATACTATGGGCGATCGCTTGGCCATACTACAGCCAAGTCCGGAGGAACCCCGCCCCAACGAATGCATGTGTCGCATTCTTTTTTACTAGTTTAATTAAGTAAAGATACTGCACCCCAGCATGAAAATCAATGCACAATGACTAATGTGCATTCAACCCCACAACCAACCTAGAAGATTGAAGTATAATTTTTGCAGGATTACTCTCTGCGTTCTTGATAATCTTCAGAGGACTTGGGGTCTAACTCCCAACGGCGATCATCACGCTCTTCTAAGATATCGTTAGTGCGGAGAAAAGTGCGATCGCTCATTTCTAGCCCTACTGCTGCTTCTAATTCCTCAGTGACATTTTGATCGGGAGTCGGCGCAGTACCACCCACAGCTTCATCTCCCACAGCATCTGCATCTTCCCAATAAGCATCAACATCACCACCAGTGAGTTCGGGGCTAGTTTCTGTATATTCCCGCCGTTCTGCTTGCATGGAGCGACCACCGATATTGTATCCTGGAACTTCTTTAACACCAGTGCCATAAGATTCGGTGATTTCTTGGGGTAAATCCTCAGGGTTGATTTCTGGTTGATGATTATTTGGCATAATTCTTCAAGTTTGCAGCCTCTTTACCATAACCTTTTCCACAAAAAAGCTTGTCTAACTAGGGATGTATTACTTTAGAAAGAAAACAATCTATCCCTTGAGAACGACGATCATTGAGTATTTGAAACATATTCTGGTAAGTATGAATTCATGGTCAAACCCCGTGTAGTTGAAGTTATTAGTTATGGGCAATAAGTTAATAAACAAAGTATTTTGCTTAATAGCTTATTGTTCATAACTGATATTTTATTGAAAAAACTTAAGAGGTTGTTTGAAAAGTGGTTTGCTGTATCTTCACACTAATCGATCCCCCCTAGCCCCCCTTAAAAAGGGGGGAAAACTTCTTAAAGTCCCCCTTTTTAAGGGGGATTTAGGGGGAGCTAAAAGGTTTTGCTACCTACGACAGGACTTTTCAAACATCCTCTAACAATCTATGCAATTAATCTTTTTTAAATTTGATGATTGCTTGCAACTACCTAAATGCTAAATCACAGCATTTATTGGGAAACCCCGGAGGTAGAAAGTGGAATACAACGAGTTTATTACCCACGTACAAAGCCTAGCTCAATCAAATTCTCGTGCAGAAGCAGAACGTGCTATCTTTGCCACACTAGAAACAATTGAAGAACGGATTGGATCGGCTCAAGCCCAGGAATTAGCTGCACAGTTACCTGATGAACTACGCAACTATCTAAAAGCAAGTCAGAAAGAGTCTGCTCAATCCTTTAATCTCCAAGAGTTTATAGCCCGTACAAGTCAAAAAGAAAATATTGACCCAATAATGGCTGTAAATCATGTGCGCGCTGTATTTGCAGTTTTGCAAAATGCAGTCCCACCAGAAAAATTTACGGCTTTTCACACCCATTTCTCTCACGATTACGAAGAACTGTTTACTACCGCATCTACGACATAGTAAACAATTCCTCACTGAATGAGGGCAAAAAAATGCCGCCATTTTTAGGAATTGAATTACCAAATTAGTTGACTATTTTACCCAGGAAAAAATCAGATGGTACATCATAACAGTCATTCAGCTAAGAAAAAAGTTGCGATCCTCATTGAAAATAACGTTGAAGATGCAGAATTTACTGTGCCTTATAATGGCTTAAAACAAGCGGGAATGGAGGTAGTGATCCTTGGTTCCCGGATGAATGAGAAATATAAGGGTAAACAAGGTAAACTTAGCACTCAAGCTGATGCTACCACCACAGAAGCGATCGCAGCTGAATATGACGCAGTCATAATTCCTGGCGGTATGGCTCCTGATAAAATGCGCCGTAACCCCAATACAGTACGCTTTGTTCAAGAAGCTGTACAACAAGGAAAATTAGTAGCCGCTGTCTGTCACGGGCCGCAACTTTTGATTGAAGGCGATTTACTCAAAGGTAAACGCATTACTGGTTTCAGTGCAATTCGCAAAGACATTATCAATGCTGGTGCAAATTATATAGATGAACCGCTAGTAGTTGATGGTAATTTGCTTACTTCCCGTGAACCTGGTGATTTAGGGATTTTCACCACAGCTATCTTAAGCCGTCTGGGTTACGGTGGAAAAGACGCAGCATTACCCAATGAAACCGATACATCTGCTGAATGGTGGAAACTGGCTGATGCTTGGGGTGGTTCAACAAAAGGCGATATCGTTAAAGGTTTGAATACTGCTTTAGCTGGTGAGCGTTATTCTTTGGAAGCATTGGAGAAGTATCTCGAAAAAGAATCAAATACAGACGCGAGATCCATTTTTCAAGAACTAATTGCAACTAAACAGCACCATATCCAAAAACTAGAAACCTACCTCGATAGATTGGGAGAAAAACCCTCCTTAGCTGCAAATATCGCCGAACAATACGCCAAAGTAAAAACCAGCTTGACTGGTAGCGATGACGTATATCAAATACGTTGCGCTTTAGGCGATTTGCAAACAGGAGTTGGCGATATTGGTAATTTGTGTGCCCAATTTACCGATCCCGTAGCCACCGCTCTTTTAAAACAAATTTATCAAGATTTAGTGACATGTGAACAGCGATTAGTTACCCTATATCGCCGACTTGTCACCGCCGAAGTTAAGCCGCCCAAGCCTACCACAGGTGCGGCTACAGCTATGTAATTTGTTTGACAACCTCAGAAGAGGACACTTCCATGCTGGAATTTTCCCAAATAGGAAAGTGTCCGTAGCGCAAAGAACACAGAGAGAGAAGAAGAGAGTCTTTGCGCCTTCACTGGTCATTGTACTGTAATCGGGAGAAAAAAAAGTGACTGCGACACCAGGAGATAGAACAAACACCAGTCAAGGTGAAGCCAGTGAAGCTGAACGTTGGGCTTCTTTAATCGGTGGCGGCGCTATGGTGCTGATGGGTTTGAAACAAGGCTCGTTGCGAGGTGCGCTAACGGCTTTGGCTGGTGGAGGTTTGATATATCAAGGTGTAACCAAACAAAGCACGATTCAGCAAGCACAGGAAGCCGTAGGCATGAATAAACCAATCAAAGTTGAAAAGACGGTAACCATTAATAAGCCTATAGATGAACTTTACCGCTTTTGGCACAACTTTGAGAATCTGCCGACATTCATGAAGCATCTCAAATCGGTTACGGTGTATAACCAGACCCGTTCTCATTGGATTGCCAATGCACCCTTGGGTAACAGTGTGGAATGGGATGCAGACATTTTAGAAGACCGGGAAAATCAATTGATTTCTTGGGCTTCGGTGGAAGGTGCAGATGTAGATAATTCTGGTTTTGTTCGCTTTCAAAAAGCACCCGGTAACAGAGGTACAGAAGTCAAGGTAGTTCTAGAATATAACATTCCTGGTGGGCAGTTGAGTGCTGCGATCGCAAAACTCTTCGGTGAAGAACCAGAACAACAAATCGGCGATGATTTACGCCGCTTCAAAATGCTCATGGAAGCCGGAGAAATCGCCACCACAGAAGGTCAACCTACAGGACGCCAATAGTCGGGTTTGTCAGTAGGGGCGGGTTTATTTAGATTGTTGCTAATCAGCGAGAAATATCTGTAAACCCGCCCGTACAGTTGTCAGTTGTAGTCAACACAAATGACAAATGACCAATGACCAATGACAAATGACCATTGACTATGGACTAATAACTATGAAAGCAGTTTGCTGGCATGGAGCCAACGATGTCCGGGTAGAGACAGTACCAGATCCGAAAATTCTCAACCCTCGCGACGCTATTATCAAAATTACTTCCACAGCTATCTGTGGCTCAGATTTACATATCTACGGTGGCTATATCCCCACAATGCAAAAAGGTGACATTATCGGTCACGAATTTATGGGGGAAGTGGTAGATGTAGGTAGGGGAGTCCATAATTTAAAAATAGGCGATCGCGTCGTTGTTCCTTCAACAATTGGCTGTGGTTATTGCAATTATTGCCAGCGTGATATGTGGTCGCTGTGCGATAATTCCAATCCCAAAGGTTGGATGGAAGAGAAATTATACGGCAATATTACCTCAGCAATTTACGGCTACTCGCATCTGTTAGGTGGTTACGCAGGCGCACAAGCAGAATATGTGCGCGTACCTTTTGCGGATGTGGGTGTTGTGAAAGTTCCTCCCGAATTACCGGACGAGATGCTGCTATTTATCTCCGACGCTATTCCCACCGGTTATATGGGAGCCGAATTTTGTGATATTCAACCCGGTGATACCGTAGCCGTTTGGGGTTGCGGTGCTGTCGGACAGTTTGCCATGATTAGCGCCTACATGATGGGTGCAGAGAGAGTGATTGCGATTGATCGCTTTCCCGAACGTCTAGAAATGGCCAGAAAGTATGCCAAAGCAGAAACAATCAACTACGAAGATGTTGATGCTGGCGAAGCGTTGAAAGAGATGACTGGTGGCCGTGGCCCCGATGCTTGCATTGATGCAGTGGGTTTAGAAGCGCATGGTGTCGGTTTAGAAGACTTCTACGATCAGACAAAACAAAAGCTGAGATTAGAAACCGACCGTCCCCATGTACTACGACAAATGATGGTAGCTGCACGTAAAGGTGGCACTCTTTCTATTATGGGTGTTTACGGTGGATTCGTAGACAAAATGCCCTTCGGTGCTGCTATCAACAAGGGTTTAACCTTCAGAATGGGACAAATGCATGGACAGAAATATATGCATTTGTTACTCAACATGATTTTGGATGGGAAACTCGATCCATCTTTTGTTGTTACCCACAAATTACCGCTAGAACAAGCACCCCACGGTTACGAGATTTTTCAACAGAAAAAAGACAACTGTATCAAAGTTGTTCTTAAACCGTGAAATAGCTCATAGCTATTAACAATAACCAGATTGTAATGTAACAGAGGATATCTATGGTACGTGTATTTGCTTGGATTCAAAATGCGATCGTGCGCCGGATTGTGGTTGTTTTTATGCTAGGTTTGGCGTTTTTAGGAATGCAAAGTTTCGGCTATAGTAATGGAATGCTAGCTCAAGCCGACACTGTGAAAACACCAGAAGGTATCTATTACAAAGGCACACCCGATAACGTTGGCAATACCGGCGGTGATAAGAATTTGTTGGAAAAAGCTAAAGATGCCCTAAAACCAAATTCTGGCGATAATATCAGACGAAATTTGAAGGATGATCAAGGATATTATGGCGATAGTAGATATGGCAATAGTTCCAGTAGCAGCAATAGCAATAGTGGTGAAACAGTAAGAACCCCAGAAGGTATCTACTACAAAGGTACACCAGACAATAACCCGATTGAAAATAGCCAAAACAAACTCGGCAAAGCTGCTAATAATATTCGCGAAAAGCTAAACTTAGATGAAGACACTCCTCGGGCGACAAAAGACTTTGTTAATTCAGTGAAGAACAAAGTAGGAGATGTCGTTAATCCTGGTAATAGGAATTAGTAATAAGCTTTGTAGGGTGGGCACTGCCCAACCCATACTATCCTTAATTTCTTACTCCTTTTTTCAAACTCAGTAGGGGCAGGTTAAGCCAGATATTCGTGAATTATTTGATCATATCTGTGAAATAGCCCCTACCCTTTGTCTAAAGGCCGTAGGGGCGGGTTAAGCGAGATAGCCGTCAATAATTTGATCATATCTGTGAAATAGCCCCTACTGTTTGTAAGAAACGCAATAATAAATTGTCAGTAATTTCTTGATTAAGAATAAAATCACGATTAATCGTGAATCAAGATATTAATTTTGGCAAAGTAAAGAAATTTAAAGCCTAAGGATTAATAATTATGAAAGCAGTTTGTTGGCATGGAGCCAATGATGTAAGGGTGGATACAGTTCCCGATCCCACACTGATCAACCCCCGTGATGCAATTATCAAAATCACTTCCACAGCAATTTGTGGTTCCGATTTGCATCTTTACAATGGCTATATTCCCACAATGCAAAAAGGTGATATCCTTGGGCATGAATTTATGGGGGAAGTCGTTGAACTGGGTAGCAGTGTTAAACATGTGAAAATAGGCGATCGCGTCGTCGTTCCTTTCACTATCTCTTGTGGTTCTTGTTTCTTCTGTCAGCGCGATTTGTGGTCTTTGTGCGATAACTCTAACCCCAATGGTTGGTTAGCAGAAAAGCAGATGGGCTATTCACCCGCAGGTCTATTTGGCTACTCCCATTTATTAGGCGGTTACGCTGGTGGGCAAGCAGAATACGCTAGAGTGCCTTTTGCCGATGTTGGCTTGTTCAAAATTCCTGATGGTTTAACGGATGAGCAAGTATTATTTTTAACCGACATTTTCCCCACAGGCTACATGGCCGCTGAGAACTGCAACATCAAACCCGGTGATATTGTCGCTGTGTGGGGTTGTGGCCCTGTCGGACAATTCGCCATCAGAAGCGCTTACATGTTAGGTGCAGAACGAGTTATCGCCATCGACCGCATCCCCGAACGCCTACAAATGGCTAAAGAGTATGGTAAAGCCGAAGTTCTCAACTACGAAGAATTTGATGTAGGCGAAGCACTCAAAGAAATGACCGGAGGTCGTGGCCCTGACTCCTGTATTGATGCTGTGGGGATGGAAGCACATGGTACAGACGCGATGGCGGTGTACGACAAGGTAAAGCAAGCAGTACGTCTAGAAACAGACCGACCCACAGCTTTAAGACAAGCAATTGTAGCTTGTGGTAAAGGCGGTCACCTATCTATTCCCGGAGTTTACGGTGGCTTTTTGGACAAAATACCTATGGGTGCGGCGATGAACAAGGGTTTGACTTTCAAAATGGGACAGACTCACGTTCATCGGTATGTCAAACCATTACTAGAACATATCCAAAATGGTGACATCGATCCCTCATTTATCATCACCCACCGCCTACCTCTAGAACAAGCGCCCCACGCCTACGAAATTTTCAAGCACAAAAAAGATAACTGTATCAAGGTTGTACTAAAACCATGAGTGACACCAGCGTTAAGAAAGTAGACTCTACCCATTCTCCTAAAGGTAAACTCGGTCAGAAGTATCTTGCATCTGGTAAGACTTTGGCAATGCGTCTTTGGGAAAATGAACAACCAAGCGAAGATAAACCGCCAACTTCCCGCGACTATGAAACAGTCGGTTATGTAATCAACGGTCGCGCTGAGTTACATATTGAAGGACAAACTATTTTATTAGAACCTGGAGATTCTTGGGTGGTTCCGAAAGGAGCAAACCATACATATAAGATTCTCGAATCGTTTACCGCAGTTGAAGCGACGAGTCCGCCTGCACAAGTACATGGGCGTGATGAAAATTAAAGCAGAATTCAGGATTCAGAATCTATTTTGAAAGATAACTTTTGATTACTGAATCCTTCTGCAATTTTCTACCTCTTTCAAGACAAAATCAACACAGAGCAGCACCGATAAATTGACTATATTTATCGGTGTTTTTTTGTGTGTATCTATAGTTTTAGATATTCCTATTTTTTGTAATATTTTTATCTGGCATTATATTTTGGACGGGTCTAATGATCGCAAGACACTCTGATGGGGTTATCAATAAAGTGAGCAATGACCACCAAAACACAAATATCTGGTCAATGCCCACCCTACAAAGTTTGTGTCGGCAACGTTGTATCTGCCCCTTGATATTCATTGAATTTAACGTTATCATTTCCTCAACTCAAAGAAGAGGATAGACCCCTCGGAGAGGTTTACCTGAAAAGGAGATTTCCGATCAGTCTCAAACTGTCAGAAGTGGGCATTAGTAGGGTAAAACGTATCTGCAACGATATCGCAGCAAGTGAGTGCCACGTTCTTGTAATTAACTTTCCTTCAAGCCGAAAGTAGAGTTCGTGGAAGCTGGATGGTACCGCCATTCTATGGTTCCAGCAATGGATAGTGCAGGCTAAAGCCTGAGCCTATTGATAGTTATTTTGCGGAACCTATGATATGGAGACTATTACACGAAGGCTAATTGCCTCCCTCAACTCATCAATTGCAGAAGAAATTATTATTCGAGGTTGGATTTCTCGTTTGCGATCGCTGGCTCGCACAACATTCATCATTGTTAAAGACTGTAGTGGCGAGATTCAGTGTGTTGCTGATTCCGAAGCGTTACGGGAAATTTCACTGAAGCCAGACGAGCCTGTCGAAGTTAGAGGTAAAGTCAGAGCAGACTCCCGCGCCCGTGCTGGTTTTGAGGTGGAAATATTAGCAATTTCTTTGCTCAATTCAGTAACTCATTTATTGCCATTCAATTCTAATGCCGATCTAGCTGATATCGGCATTGATACCATTTTGAGCTACCGTCCGCTATCACTGCGTAATCATAGTGTTGGTGACATCTTTAGAATACAGGCAGCAATTCTGCATTACTTTCGGCAATTCTTAAGGGAGCGACATTTCACTGAAATAGTCACATCCAAAATAGTTTCAGGCGGAACTGAAGGCGGAACAAATGTATTTGAAATCAAATATTTTGAGCGTTCAGCTTACCTCGCTCAAAGTCCGCAATTCTATAAAGAACAAGCTGTGGCTGGTTTAGAAAGAGTTTTTGAAACTGGTCATGTTTATCGTGCTGAACCACACGCTAGTAGCCGTCACCTGACTGAATATTACTCTTTAGATATTGAGTTAGGATTTATCGAAAGTCCTGAAGAAGTCATACAGTTAGAGCGAGAACTCCTCAACTTCATCTTTGAACGACTCAATCAAGAGTACTCTCACATACTGGAAAAATATCGTTCAAAGCCATTACCGCTAATGCTTGATATCCCTATATGGGAATTTGCACAATGCTTAGAAAAGCTCAAGCATTACTTTGGTCGTACCGATCTGATAGATGATCTAGACCCAGAAGCAGAACGCCAACTTTGCCAACTAGCAGAGTCAGAAACAGGAATATCTGCTGTGTTTGTACTTGGCTTTCCGCTTACAGGACGACCATTCTACACACACCCACGAGGCGATCGCGGAGCTTCTCAAAGCTTTGACCTACTTTTTGAAGGTATTGAAATCACAACAGGTGGACAACGACTTCACAAACGCTCTGATTTAGAGCAAGCACTTCATAACCGTGGTATTGATCCCGCGTCTTTTGAACATCATCTACGAATGTTTGAAATCGGAATGCCTCCACATGGAGGATTAGCGATTGGGCTAGAAAGACTAACAGCGAGAATTTTACATTTAGCAAATGTTAGGCAAGCGACGCTTTACCCACGAGATAGATACCGAATATCGCCATAATCTCAACTTATTGAAAAATGGGGTGAAAGTGGGTCATTAGCTTCGCTTACCGCGCAGCGAAGCTATACCCGAAGGGCTTTACATAATTTGTCATACATATCAGTATTTAGAAGTATGTATTTATTGTCCAGTTTTGTCCAGTTAATCAGCGATTAGAGGTGAGGCGATCGCTAAAACAATATCTTGATAAATTTCTATATTTAAAACAACAACACCCAAACTACTAGCTTAGTTTTCCTCTCTTTTCTCGCTAATATCTGGGGTTGTACTGATTATATCACTTGTGCAAAGAGATTAAAAAATCAGTCACATCGCCCCCCTGGAGGCACTAATTTGAGGAAATGTAAGTGTTCGATTTGGGTGTTGTAGTTAGTTGACGAGACAGATATAGAAACAGCGTTTTTACCTCTTAACTTAATTTAACTTTTGGACTGTGGCTGTTGGATCTGCCAGGAAAGCTTGTTAGCTCTGATTAATAAATTATCACTATTAGCTAGAGGGGAATTATTCTTGCAATTAAACTTTACTTTTAGTAGTAAAACCTTAGTCAGATATTTGAGAGATATTAGCGTAGATGCTTATTGCGTTGGGCGAATCCCTTAGAGCATGGTAGCAGAACTCGTAGAGTAGCAGCTTTTCATCAGACATCGCTTAAGGGAACTCCAAAAAATAAATTATTCCGTTAAAGTCGTTGACGGTAGACTGTTGACGTTTGACGGTTAACTGTGAACCGTCTGTAGGGGCAGGTTCTGTGAGATATTCACGCCTAAAATAGATATGTCGGTTAAACCCGCCCGTACAACAATAGCTTCGGGAATATTTTTTTACTTGGAAGTCCCTAACCACACATGTGAGAAAATTCTCAATAAATTACAAAAAATCGGGTTATCACCATTACCCTGTTGCTAGATAAACAAAGGCAGGTTGAATTTTCGTTAATCTTCTAAAAATCCGCAAATATACCATACATTTTCCGACCTATTTGAATTTATTCTGGTAGTGAATACACCAAAAAGTCGAGAGATGTGACCGTAAGCCCAAATTTTCCAATCATTCTAGTGAGTTGAGAAACCAGCTAGGATTCCTCTGGGAAGCCCTGGCTAAATAATTAGGCATATCGTTCCAGATAGCCAAATCCAAAGCATAAGGGGCAGGCTATCCTCTCATAAATACTAATCAAGTCAATTGAGTAGTTTTATCTTTGAAGTAAAAACTCAAATTATTTGGATGAGTATTTTCTAAGTAAGACCCAAGATATGAGAATTTGAGGAAAAGGTATGCCAGAAAATGAACGGGAAAAAATACGTCACCTTTTGGTTATCAAAGACTTACAGGGGCAACAAACTATTCCCCTACAAGAGGCTACTTATTCTCTCGGTCGGGATTCGGGAAACGCTATTGTCCTCCGTTCGCGATCGGTATCGAGACAACATGCCATTTTATTAAGGGTGACTATTCCAGAGACCGATCAATATGGCTTTCGGATTATTGATGGTGATTTCAAAGGAAAAAAAAGTACGAATGGTTTATTCGTAAATAGTAATAAATGCTACTCTCATAATCTCCAGCACGGAGACGTGATTGCATTTGGTAATAACCAAGTTAGTGCGAAATACTACGCCATTTCCAACTTGTCAGAAAAAGCTTTTTCTGAATCTTTTAATGTTGAGGACATATCTACCTACCTATCGGAGCAAGCCCATCCGGTCAATCCTTTTGAGACTCTGATCACTCCCGATATGAACTTTGAAGGTGCTAGTGAGACAGTACTCGCGCGTCTAGCATCTTTCCCAGAACTTATTCCTAATCCGATTATCGAAATGGATACAGAGGGAACAGTGATATATCTCAATCCCGCAGCAGCTCTCAAATTTCCCAAATTGAGGGAATCCGGGGAGCAACACCCAGTCTTGAGAGGATTGCTCAAAGCAATTAAAAATCGCCTGGGAAATTCTTTCGTTCGCGAGGTGGAAGTAGGTTCAGAAATTTTTGAACAATCTATTCATTATCTTCCAGAAAGTGATTTGATTAGAACTTTTATTATTAGGGATATTACAGAGCAAAAGCGAGCTACAGCCGAACTGCGCCAGCGAGACCGTTTACTACAAGCAGTCGCGGAAGCTGCTAATTATTTGCTTGTCGAAATGAACTACGAGAGCGGTGTGGAAAAAGCTCTAGCTATACTAGGTGAAGCGGCCGCAGTAGACCGTACTTATCTGTTCAAAAACCATCTCCATCCGACTACAGGGGAAATGGCCGTCAGTCTACTGTTTGAATGGACGCGATCGCATATTGAGCGATCGCAGCCCCACTGGCACAATCAGATTTATCAGTCTGCTGGCTTAGAGCGTTGGTACACTGCACTATCACAGGGACAATCGATTATTGGACTCACCCAGGAATTTCCTCTCACTGAACAAAAAATTCTCCTCCGAGATCAAATTCAATCAATCTTCTTAGTACCGCTGTGTTTTGAGGAAAAGTTTTGGGGTTACCTAGGCTTGGCAGATTGTTCACAAGCACGTCACTGGTCAAGACACGAAGAGTCTACCTTGTTGACGATGGCAGCCAGTATCAGTGGTGCTTGGCAGCGTCAGCAAGTAGAAGAAAAAATTCGTTACCAAGCTCTTCACGATCTACTCACAGGTTTACCTAACCGCCTTCAGTTTAATCATTCCCTTGATAAAGCTTTACCTAATGCAGGTATCAATCCGGATAGTCTCGCTGTCATGTTTCTCGATCTAGATCGTTTCAAGGTGATAAATGATACTTTGGGGCATACACTAGGAGATATTCTGTTAAAATCGGTAGCTCAAAGATTGAAAGAATGCCTGAGAACTGGGGACACCGCTGCCCGTTGGGGGGGTGATGAATTTACTATTTTACTGCCCCAAGTAAATTCTCTAGAAGAAATAAAACAGATAGCGCAGAAAATCCTCAAAGCTTTAACGAATGCCTTTGAAATCAAAGGGCACGAACTCTATATCAGTGCTAGCCTTGGCATCGCCTTATTGAATGACAACAGCCCTGATGCTGAAACCCTAATCCAACATGCGGATGCAGCCTTGTATCACGCAAAAGATGCTGGTAGAAATAACTACCAGTTTTACAGTCCTAATCTAAGTATTAAGTCACCTGCATTCCTAACTTTAGAGAAGAGTTTACGCTATGCCCTAGAACGGGAAGAATTCATGCTGTATTATCAGCCACGGGTGAATATTAAAACGGGAGCAATTACTGGCATGGAGGCTCTACTACGTTGGCAACACCCGGATATGGGACTAGTAGCGCCTAATATCTTTATTCCCTTGGCTGAGGAAAGTGGATTGATTGTCCCCATTGGTGAATGGGTAATCAGAACAGCTTGTAGGCAAAATAAAGCTTGGCAAGAAGCAGGATTACCGCAGCTGACTGTCGCTGTCAATCTCTCTCCGAAACAGTTCCGCCAACCGGATTTACTGGACATTTTGACTAGCATTTTACAAGAAACAGGTTTAAAGCCGAAGTTTTTAGAGTTAGAAATTACAGAGTCAACTGCTATTCAAGATTTAGAGTTCACCACAACAGTGCTGGAAAATTTAAAGCAGATGGGTGTTTATCTTTCTATTGATGACTTTGGTACTGGTCATTCTTCTTTATCGCGCCTACAGCTTTTACCGCTGCACCATTTAAAAATCGATAAGTCTTTTGTTCAAGAATTGTCAACAGATCAGAAAGTAGCTCATATTGTCAAAGCGATCGTAGTATTAGGTCAGAGTCTAGGGTTAAAGCTTACCGCTGAAGGTGTGGAAAAACAAGAAGAACTCGATTTTTTGAAATCTATCAATTGTGAGGATGTACAGGGTTATTTCTTCTACCGGCCGCTTGCTGCCCACAAAATTACAGAAATACTGCAAAAAGAAAAACTAAAGCACTAGTACCGCTGCGCGGAAGTCAAGAGTCACGCATTCACGCATTCAAAATAATTGAATTCCTTGCTCTTGCGTCATTTGTCATGGGTGCTTTAATGATGCTGCGATGTACTAGTTAAAACTAAAGTTAAAATTAGAATATTCAGATCTAGCTGTTAAAAATGTACAAATTTGCTCCAGCCGGGGAGAATGAACCAATAGTATTTGGTGCGGCGCGTCCTGGGTATTTAAACCAGAATGTGCATGATTGGATTGAGTTCATGAAGCAGCAAGATATTAAGCGAGTTTGTTGCCTTCTGCCTGAAAAGGAATTAGTTAATTATTCCCTGAATCTGGTAAATAAATATGAACAAGAATTTGGGGCTGCGCAAGTTTGCTGGGCACCAATTGAAGACTTCCACCTATGTGATTTAGAAACACTCACTACGAAAATACTTCCTTTTTTAATTACAGCAGACAAACAAGGTGAGAAAGTAGTTGTCCACTGTGCTGGTGGTAATGGGCGTACTGGTCATGTACTAGCCGCATGGTTAGCGAGTGTTCGGGGATTATCAAATAAAACAGCGATCGCCGCCATCAAGAAAACAGGCAGAAATCCTTATGAAGCTGCGATCGCATCTGTATTTAGGGGCAAAAATCCCTATAAAGTTGTCCAAGAACTTGATTCACTGTTGAATAATTGCCGATCGGCTTAAGATAGCGATCGCTTACTTTCTGGAAAGTCCAAAACCCAGACTGAACAGCACTGATTGACTTTCTAGGTGTTGTGAGTGGGCTTTTACGTTCAATCTCTGTGAGTCGCAAAAGAAGGTAATATTGCCCTAACACACTTGATGGCAGTATCCTGCAATTAGCCGTAGAAGTATCTGCGGCTGTGATAGTTGCTGAATTTCAGATAAATTTAAATGTTGAATTGCTTATGCGTCCTCGCCAAGAAATTACGGAGATGTTCTCAACCTTCGTTCAGTTGGAAAGAGACAGTTTTAGCAAATGGTTGATTGATATCAAACTGCGTCGCAGTATCCAAAATTGCTTACAGTCTTCACCAGAAGTCCCTAACTCAGAAAACTTTTGGGCACTATATTGGCACAAGCACTGGCGAGAACAATCTCATAGCCTTGCTAGAATGCATCTTTGTGCTTATCTACAAGAATCAAGTTACTGGACTGCTAAAAAAACAATTACCAGATTTACACATAGCCAATACAGCCTAGCTGATTACTTTCAAATGGCGAATGCGGAAATCGAAACAATTCTCAAAAGCTTTAACCCAGAAAAATCTTCTAACTTAAAAGCCTATGGGACAATAGCGATCGCCAGTCGGCTAAAAGATATTTTACGCCAACGCAAGGAAGCTGATATTTGTACAAGTTGGGGATTGTTACGCAAAGTCAGCAGAAAGCAGTTCTTAGAAGCTCTCGATCAAGCAGGATTATCACCTACCGTAATTGCCCAATATCGGCTAGCTTGGACTTGTTTCAAGGAATTGTATCTCCAAAACCAACCAGGAGGCACAAAGGCGCTACCAGATCCAAATCGCCAGCATTGGGAAGCTATTGTCAACCTCTACAACCGCGAACGACAAAATCAATTAACTCCAGCGATCGCAGAATGCACAACAGAGAAAATTGAAAAGTGGTTAACCCAAGCGGCTATGTATGTGCGTGCTTATCTGTATCCCCCTGTCAGTTCTCTAAATTTAGCCATATCAGACGATGACTCCACAACAACTTTTGATTTGCCAGATCCATCCTCCGTTTCATTAATCGCTGATATGATCGCCGCAGAGGATGACCAAGATCAACAAAATCAACAATCTCAGATTCGAGATATTTTGTTAAAAGCTATACAAAATTTTGAGGTAAAAACCCAGGAAATACTTAAACTTTACTACCAACAGGGACTGACTCAGCCACAAATTGTAGAACGCCTACAAATGAGTCAGCCTACGGTTTCTCGCAGGCTATTCAAAGCTAGAGAATCATTGCTCACAGCATTGATCCAATGGAGCCAAGATGGACTTAATATTTCTGTGACTTCCAACCTAATTAAAGATATGAGTACCGCTTTAGAAGAATGGTTGCAAGTTGACTATGGCGAATCTAGCTGACGTTATCCTGAATGAGGTAGTAAAAATGACTTCCGCTTTTATCGAACCGCAAGAACTATTGTTAGAAATATCACCGTCACTACAGGAAAGTTCTTGGCAAGAAAGCCAAGTTTACGCCACACCTAGCAGTCGTTGGCGTGCTTACATCAATCAAATTTCCCTTGATGGGTTTTTGAATTGGGTAAAAACTGAATATGTTTCCCATGTGAGTGTTTGGTACAGTTCCCCCGGTATTCCTGCGTTTTGGGAATTTGTCAATGGTACAGCAATCTTGTTAGGGGAAAGGCGAGTGGTTTTAATTCCCAGTGAAGCAATTGACGATCGCGAGTTAGAAGTTCCTCAAGAATGGGTAGATATTCCCAGTTGGACAGCGGACTATTATTTAGCTGTACAAGTTAAACCGGATGGGGAGTGGGTAAGAATTTGGGGTTACACTACCCATAAAGATCTGAAATCTTTAGCTGACTACGATCCAGTGGATAGAACTTATTGTTTAGATGTACAGCATTTAACAAAAGACCTAAATGCGTTCTTTTTAAGCTATCAATTTTGTAGAGGAGAAGAAATGAAAACTGCGATCGCTCCACTACCAGAATTAGCGCCTGCTCAAGTAAAAAATCTGCTACAACGCTTAAGCAGTACTGAAGTAACATTTACTAGATTAGCTGTACCCTTTAGTACTTGGGGAAGCCTACTAGAGAGTGAACAGTGGCGGCAAGATTTATATCAACACTATTTATATCAACAGCAACAGCCATCGCAATTTTTAAATGTGCAAGTTAATCTCAGTCGTTGGCTAGAAGAAATTTACGATGCTTCTTGGCAAGCTATAGAGACTTTTTTTGCGCCAAACTCCAGCAGTTTAGCTTTCAATTTTCGCAGTTCCTCTGGGTTAGGTGGGGCCAGTATCAAACGCGCCAAGTTGATTGACTTGGGAATGGAAATAGATACACAAAAAGTAATCTTACTAGTCGCCCTCATCCCAGATGCTAACCAACAAGTTAGTATTCGCGTGCAGCTACATCCAGCTGGTAATCAACCCTATCTACCCGCTAATATCAAGCTAGTTTTACTTTCAGATCAAGCAGAGATAATTCAACAAGTACAAGCCAGAAATCAAGATATCTACGTCCAATTGAAACTCTTTGATGGGGAAGTGGGAGAATGTTTTACCATCCAAGTAGCGCTTGATAGTTACCAGATTACAGAAAATTTTTTGATTTAGTCATTTGTCATTTGTCAAAAGGGTAACAGTCTTCTAGTTAATTACTAATGGCAAAGTCCACTTAAGTTATGAGTAAACTAGTCGTCATCAGCTTGTTAGGAGGAGATTTAAATTATGGATTTCCTGTAGTTACGGCGCAACTTTGGCATCACAACCAATTTGTACCCGTAAAATTAACAGGAAGTCTGCCAGCAGCACCAGAACTAAGTGAACTCTACCACAGATGGCAGTTACTCTACGAAGCTGTCCATCAACGTCTGGGTAGCAATCAACGGATCAAAGTGCATTCGCAAGACGTAACCAATATTTCTGTGAATGACTTCGAGCAATTGTGTCAACAGCTACAACTAAATATCAATGCTTGGTTGCAATTTGAATCATTTCAGAAGATTGAGCGACAGCTGCGGACTCTACTCAGTCGGGATGATGAAATTAGAATTATTATTGAAACTAATATTGTTCTACTACATCAATTACCTTGGCATCTGTGGCATTTTTTTGAAGATTACCCAAAAGCAGAATTAGGTTTGACTAATCATGAATATGCATCTCCTCAGGTATTAGAAAAATCTGCCACAGGTAAAGTCAAAATTTTGGCAATTCTCGGTAACAGAGATGGTATTGATATTGATAAAGATAGCTCTTTATTAAAAAGTTTAACAGATGCCCAAACCACGTTTATTGTCGAACCAACCAGGCAACAACTGGACGAGCATCTCTGGAATCAGAATTGGGATATTCTATTTTTTGCTGGACATAGCGCTAGTCTGGCTGACGGAGAAATAGGAGAAATTTGCCTCAATCAAACAGAAAATTTAACTATTTCGCAGTTAAAACATGCATTAAAAACAGCAATCAGACGCGGTTTAAAACTGGCAATTTTCAATTCTTGTAACGGAATTGGCTTAGCACGAAATTTAGCTGATTTAAACATTCCTCAAATGATTGTCATGCGGGAAGCAGTGCCAGATTTAATCGCCCAAGAATTCTTAAAAAACTTTCTGCTGGCTTTTGCTCTTAGCAAACCATTTTACTTGGCTGTGCGAGAAGCCAGAGAAAGACTTCAGGGATGGGAAAATGAATTTCCTTGTGCTAGTTGGTTACCGGTCATTTATCAAAATCCGACAACTGTGCCGACTACTTGGCAAGAATTGCGGGGCAATTTGGGCGATACTAAATTTGTGGGTAAAGTAGCGAACCAAGGTACAATTTCTTACCGAAAATCTCAAGTTTGGACTGTAATAATTAGTAGTTTGATTATAGCAGCTTCCACAGTGGGTTTAAGATACTTGGGAGTGTTTGAGAAAATCGAATTACAAACTTTTGACCAAATGCTAAGACTGCGACCAAAGGAAGAGCAAGAGCCAAGATTGATAGTTGTAGAAATCACAGAAAAAGATATACAATCTCGCTCAGAAAAAACCCTAGGTTGGAAATCAGTTTCCGATAGTACTTTAGCAACATTGCTGAATAAATTACAAAAGTATCAACCGCGAGTTATTGGATTAGATATTTACAGAGACTTTGCCGATCCGCCAAATAAATCAAATCCGATCAAACTTCCTACTGAATTGGCTCAAGAGAATGTTGTTGTTGTCTGCAAAAGCCTGGATCGCAAGTATGACCCCCAAGGTGTGAAGGCTCCAAAAGACGTACCTATAGAACGTCAAGGTTTTACCGATGGAGTTCAAGATCCAGATGGGATCGTCCGTCGCCAAATTTTGATGATGAATCAAGAGCCTTCTTCAACTTGTAAAACGCCTTATTCGCTCTCGTTACAATTAGCTGCGCGTTACTTAATGAGGGAAAAAATTCAACTAGATTTTCAGGAAGATTATGTAAAATTTGGCTCTAAAGTCTGGAACCGCTTAAAACCTGGGCGCAGTGGTGGTTATCAACAAGGAGTTGATTTAGGCGGAATGCAATTACTTGTCAACTACCGCAATACTGATTATCAAAGAGTTTCTCTAGAAGAGGTGTTGAGCAATAAATTGAACCCAGAATTACTCAAAGATAAAATAGCGATCGTGGGAGTGACAGCTAACACCATCAGCGATACTTGGTCTACTCCCTACTCTGCTGCGCAGCAACCTTACCTGGAAACACCAGGGGTATTGATCCAAGCGCAAATGGTCAGCCAAGTTTTAAGTGCAGTTTTAGATGACCGTCCAATTCTTTGGGTGTTGCCTTTCTGGGGCGATATGATTTGGATATGTGCATGGTCTGTAGGTGGGAGTTTGATTGTTTGGAGTGTGCGATCGCGCCCCGATCGGGGATGGGTCATAGTTGCAATGGTTTTCGCCTTATATGGAGTTTGTGCGATCGCGCTTTTTCAACAAGGGCTATGGTTACCATTTATTCCCTCTGTTGTTGGTGTGGTTGCAAGTGGTGTTGTTGTGCTACTTATCCAAAATAGTCAGAAATTTTCCAGTACTCCACAATCTTTGAGTTAAATAATACTTTCCTTTACAACTGAAAAATAACTGTCATTTAATTTAATAATATGACAGTTCTTAATACCAATATATAGATGTAGGAGTTTTAACCGCTTTAATTTAGGATAAAATCTTGCTTACGCATTGGAGACAGCTTGTTGAAAAGGCTCTCGAATATCAGGGGGGAGTTCGTCAGGAGTCAACACCCTTTCAGTAACAGCTGTGATAGCGCTCGTTTGTCGTTCGGCGACTGTTGAGCCAATTTTTTCTTTAGCGTTCTTAATTTGTGCGATCGCATTTTTAATGTCAGACTGCATTACTAAGCGCTCATTCCCTTTCCTGGTAACTGCACTGGAAGCAGCTAACTTCACTACATTCAAAATATCTCCCCCCGCTAGTCCAACAGACTCTTGCGCTAGCCATTCTGATGTCATACCATCAGCACAGGGCACTTCTTCTGGTAATAAATATTGCCATAACTTTACCAAACAAGCTTCATCTGGGAGTTCAAATTCAATGTGAGCTAGAATTCGCCGTACAAAAGCTCCGTCATAGTTGCTTGCAAGGTTAGTAGCGAAAATTACTACACCATCAAACTTATCTAACTCTAGCAGCATCACCGAGCGGCTAACATTAACTCCGTGGTCTGCACTTTGAGTGACGTTTGTCAAGCGTTTTCCCAGAATAGAATCTGCCTCATCAAAGAACAGCACAGCATTGGTTTCGCTAGCCTTTCTAAAGGCGGCGGTAATATTTTTTGGTGTTTCGCCGACATATTTAGATTCAATCTCAGCATAGTTCACTTTGATGATTTTTTTATCGAGGTAATGTGCGATCGCTTCTGCACAAAACGTTTTTCCTGTTCCAGGAAGACCATACATATTAATTGCTACCCGACGACCTTGAGGGTCAATCTTTTTCAGATTCCATTCGTGATACAGCACGTCATGATACAGAATGCGATTTAGTGCAGTCTCAATTCGTTCACGGACAATGGTTGGCACAATCAGATCGTCAATCTTGCGCTTCGGAGCTTCAGGAATGAATATTTCTAGTCGTTCCATCTCCGGCATTTCTGGCTTGGAACCGTTGACAGTAGAATTATTCTCAGGTTGATTATCTTTTGATATTGTTGATTCTGATTTGGCCGATTCTATCTTCCATCCTGTAGGCATATACCACCTCATTGAATTTGATTAATGATATTTATTGGGGCATAATTTATGCATTCAGTTCGTCGCATAAATTTGGATATTGAATTTACTCAAACTGATAATTTTCAGATATAGAGTCGGTCTATCTCACATTTAAATCGGGAAAGACCGACTCCCAAATCATCGCGATAACTCATTGACTTATTCCTGATAATGTCCACTCGGACATTATCAAGAAGCGAGAGTTGAGTTAATTAACCAAAGCCATTTCCTGTTTGCGAATCTCGGTAACATCTTGTGAAAAAGATGTCTGCTTTTGGCGCAGCAAATTCTTGCGTACATCTTCAGGTAAATTATCCCAAGAAACTTCCGTTTCTGTGGTAATTTGTTTAACTACAGGCTTGTTGTTATAACCAGAGACATCTATTACCCAAGAAGTGACTTGTTGAACCCAAGTATTCGATGTCTGGCGGTTCAGTTCTACAACCTGCTTGAGCAAGTACTGGCTCACCCTGTTCCAAGCCTCTTTAATAGCAATTCGGACACTGGTGACAACGTTATCAACACGAGAGAAAGCCTTACGTACATAAGGAGCAATAGTCGGAAGGTGGCGCTCAAACCAGGGAAATACGTTTTTCTCACCCCATTCAAGAATTTGGTGCCAGAACACTACAGTAGCTGTAGCACCTAATGTCAGTATACCCATGAGTACAATTGTAATTGGGTCCATGAATTAAGCCTCCTGTTGATAGAGTTTGTAGGTAAGGGGATCTGCACCAGAATGAAGACGTTCTTCGCGTATATCCCCAGGAAGATAATCCCAAGAAACTTCTTCTTCTACTTTGACCACCGTTGGTTTGTCATTCTTGAGCCATAAGATTTCAATCCGGCGATTGTAAGAGCGATTTGGTAGAGGCTCATACAGCACCTTAATGCTCAGGATCACTTCTTTTGCAGATGTCGCTAACTTTTCAGTCTCGTTATCAAGCACGCCGTCTAGCAGTAACCGGGGGTCATCTTCATCGCAAAGGATGTGTGCGGCTCCCAAACAAACAGGAAGTGGTTTTTGAAAGTTTTTCCGGAGAAACTTAGCAATAACAAGATAGACTTTTCGCTTTTCTCGCAAATTGATGTCCGTTTCGCTGTCTGTAAACAATTCGGGCAAACTTTCTGCTAACTGCTTGAATTTTTCAGGTGCTTGTGAAAATGTAGCCCGCATAAATTGCCAAGTCTGTTTTAATAGACGGCTGTCGAGATGATTCTCTATTTGATTTTTCATGTGTTTTTCCTCGCAATTTTGGTTGTTAGATCATCGAAAAGAGGCAAAAAATAATCAAATACACCTCAAGTAATCACTAAATCAAATTTTTCTCCTTGTTTTTTCGGAAGTTTCCGATGGAATTTTGAACTAAAGGTCAGAGCGTTTGCTTTTCCTCTAATTTTGAATTGGTAGCAGTGAGTAGATTTTATTCACTGTTGGAAATCAGAGGTTTTGAGCTTGGTTAACCTGACTGATTCTTAATTGGTAGCAGTGAGTAGATTTTATTCACTGTTGAAAATCAGAGGTTTTGAGCTTGGCTAACCTGACTGATTTTTAATTGATAGCAGTGAGTAGATTTTATTCACTGTTGGAAATTAGAGGTTTTGAGCTTAGTTAACCTGACTGATTTTGAATTGGTAGCAGTGAGTAGATTTTATTCACTGTTGGAAATCAGAGGTTTTGAGCTTGGCTAACCTGACTGATTCTTAATTGGTAGCAGTAGTTGAATTTTATTCACTTGATTCGGCAGTGCCAATTTGCTAATATGCTCTCTTGTGCATCAGTTGAGCTTGTCGATACACATACTCTTGATTACACATCTTGCAACACTTCTCTAACAACCCATTCCCAGCCTTTCCCCCGGATACTCTCTTGGGGAGAATTTGACTTGTGTCAAAGTCTGGGTGGCTTGGTATTTTGTGATTTATGCAAGAAGTCTATTGAGCATTAAGAGCTAAAATTCCTGTTTATAGGAGAGTGCAATGTCTTTGAGAACTGCGCGTTTAGACTGGTTGCAAGGTTTAGGAATTACCATTGTCAGTGTCATAGCTTTGTATACCAATAGCTCAGTTGCCCAAATCACCCCAGATGGGACTCTACCAAATAATTCCAACGTCACATTAGAGGGGAATACCATCAAGATTGAGGGTGGAACCACAACAGGCGCTAATCTGTTCCACAGTTTTGATAAATTCTCTGTTCCCAATGGCGGTACAGCTTTTTTCAATAATGGACTGGATATTCAAAACATTCTCACACGAGTCACAGGTAATTCAATTTCTAATATTGATGGCTTAATTCGCGCTAACGGTACAGCCAACTTATTTTTACTTAATCCCAATGGGATTGTATTTGGGCAAAATGCTCGGTTAAATATTGGCGGCTCATTTTCTGCAACCACCGCCAACAGTTTTAAATTTCCTGATGGAAGTGAATTTAGTGCTAAAAATCCCCAAGCACCGCCATTACTGAGAGTAAATATTACACCTGGTTTGCAATATGAAGGAAGTCAGCCAGGAGCGACTATTAAAAGTACCGCAAATTTAGCATCCCGACAAGACCTAACCCTAGTAGCTGACAAACTTGATTTACAGGGACAGTTAACAGCAGGTAGAAATATCACACTGATTGGCAATCGAGGAATAAACTTAACACAAGACCTGACCTTAAACCCAATTAATGATGAGTTAATTAGAAAAGTTAGCTTAACGACAACATCAGGGGATGTCACTACCCAAGCAATTACTACAAATGGTGGCGCAATTGAAATAAAAAGTGGGGGATCAATTGATACTCAAACCCTAGATACTAGAAATGGGGCTAAAAATGGAGGCGCGATCGCTTTAACTGCCAACGGTAGTATTGACACAGGTGATTTGTTATCTTATTCATACTCTGAATCTGGCAATGCAGGTGATGGAGGTGCGATCGCTTTAACTGCCAAAGACAGTATTGACACAGGTGATTTGGACTCTTCCTCTGAGTCTGGTTCTGGCAATGCAGGTCAGGGTGGCAATATTACACTTAAAGCAACCAACGGCAGTATTAAAACTGGTAATTTATTATCTTACTCATACTCTGAATCTGGCAGTACGGCAAATGGAGGCAACATCAGCCTGGAATCTGCTAAAGACATTACTACTAGTGATTTGGACTCGTCCTCAGACTCTGGATCTAGTAGTGCAGGTCAGGGAGGTGCGATCGCTTTGACTGCCAACGGCAGTATTAAAACTAGTAGTTTGGACTCTTACTCTGAGAGTAATTCTGGTAGTGCAGGTCAGGGTGGTGCGATCGCTTTAACTGCCAAGGGCATTATTGATACTGGCAATTTGGACTCTTACTCATACTCTGAATCTGGCAGTACGGCTCAGGGGGGTAACATCAGCCTTGAATCTGCTTTTGACATTACCACTGGCGATTTGGACTCTTCCTCAGACTCTGGATCTGGCAATGCATCTCAAGGGGGAGCAATTGATATTATTGCTTTTAACGGTAATATTATTACCAAGAATTTAAACTCTAACTCTCTTCCTACTGATAGCGCAGGAGGAAATGGAGGCGCTATTAACCTCATATCAGGCAATGGCAACATCACAACTAGTTCTGTAACTGGAGGTAAGCTAACTTTTTTTGCTGATACAATAAGTTCTGAAAGTGGCAATTTTAAGAGTGATGACAGTCTTTTGATTCGTAGTAGCTCTGGAGGATTAGCAACTTTTGTTAGTAAATATGGCGCAATTATAAGTGCTAACAGCAATGTTGATGTTGCAGCCAATTATGTAGGAGCCTCGCTATTAGTTGAAGCTACAGGTGATATTCGTTTCCAAGGTGACATCTATATTACTCGCCCAGATGATATCACTTCTTTTCCTATACGAGCAGATACAGAAACCCTTAGTACTCACTCAGCATTAATTCTACGTTCAGGACAGTCGAATCTAACTTACGGGGGAGTGAATTCTGGCTTAATACCTACTTACGGTACTGGCACTGTACCTTCGGGAATTACGATAGGTGGAGATATTGTCTTACAACCGTTTAATGGCATTGGGGGGATAGTTAGTCTTTTGGCAGCATCAGGGGATGTGAATACCCAACTCATTAGCACTAATGGACAACAAATTCCTAACTATCAGAACTCTAATACCACCAACGGGGGTTCGATTAGCCTGGAAGCAGCCAATGGCAGTATTACTACTGGCGATTTGTTATCTTTCTCCTACTCTAAATTAGGCAGTACGGCTCAGGGAGGGGAAATTAGCCTTAAAGCTGCCAACACCATCAAAATCACTGGCAATTTAGACTCCGGAACAAGATCCGATAGTGGCAGTGCTGGGAATGGGGGTACTATTACCCTAGACGCAGCCCAAGACATTATCATTAATGGTCAAGTTGACTCTTCCTCCATCTCCTCCTCTGACTCAGGTACAGGGGGAGCTATAACACTCAGTGCTGGTGCAAATATTAATACGCAAGATATACAATCTTCCTCCTTTGCCGACTCTGACTCAGGTGCAGCAGGAGCGATAACACTTATTGCTGGTGCAAATATTAATACACATTCTCTAAACTCCTCCTCAATGACAGCGGGAAGTATAGGTAGCTCAATAGACCGTGATACATTATACCTGAATATCGGCTCCTATTTTTCAGGAACCCCAGGTCTAGGAGGAGCGATAAAACTTACTGCTGGTGCAAATATTAATACACATTCTCTAGACTCCTTCTCTCAGTCGCTCTCCTTCTCCAACCCAGGTGAAGGGGGAGCGATAACACTCAGCGCTGGTGTCGATATTCGTACACATTCCCTAAACTCCTCGTCCATATCTCCCTATTTATCAGCTATAGGGAGTTCCCTAGCTATAAAGAAAGTGATAATATACAGCAATGGTGCCATTATTAATACACAAAATTTGTCCTCCTCTCTCTCGGTAACCGCAGGTGGAGGGGGAGCGATAACACTCAGTGCTGGTGGCAATATTAATACACAAAATCTGTCCTCTTATACCTCTCTCTTGGGAGCCACAGGCACAGGAGGAACGATAACACTCAAGGCTAATGCTAATATTGATACAGAAAGAATGTCTTCTTCTTCTTCTTCTCTCTTCGGAACTGCAAATCAAGGAGGAGCAATAATACTTAACGCTGGTGCAAATATTGTTACCAGCACAGTGTCTTCCTCCTCCTCATCTCTCTTCGGAACCGCAGGCACAGGGGGAACGATAACACTAAATGCTAATGCTAATATTAATATAGAAACACTAGACTCTTCGTCCTTCTCCTCCTCAGGAACCGCAGATGCGGGGGGAGCGATAACAATCAGCGCTGGTGATAGCATCAAATTTCAAGAAGATGACATTTCTGCTGAAACATACATACTGAATTCCAGAGGTTCAATTAACTCCTCAGGAGCAACTGGTTCAGGAAACATTGCTATTAACAGCAATGCTCCTTTTGTTTTTGATAATGGTACAATCTCTAGCGATACATTTGGTTCAGGCAAAGCGGGATCTATTCAAATTAGCGCTCCTTCAATTTCCTTAACTTCAGGCGCACAAATATCTGCTTCCACCCACAGCACCGGCTCTGGTGGCGACATCACATTAGTTGCTTCCGATCAAGTAGAACTAACGGGCGAAACAACCAAAATACCTAGAGGTATTTTTTTACAAAATGATTCCTTTAACAGTGTTGAAATTCCACCTGGTACATTCCTTGGTGGTTACATTCCAAATGGAACTACTAGTCAACCTCCCGAAGGAACTGTATTTCCCAGCGGTGTATTTTCTCAAACAACCGTTGGTTCCACTGGCAGTGCAGGTAACTTGAAAATAGAAACCGGAAGACTCATCATTAATAATGGAGGAGCGATCGCCACCACAACATTTGGGCAAAATAGCAATGCAGGCAACATCTCCATCAATGCAGATTCCATGATTATTGACAATGGCTCAATCTTAAGCGGGGTAGCCGGAGGCGCAAGGGGAAATAGTGGCACAATCGACTTGCAAACACGTTTACTGGAGATAAAAAAAGGGGGAATCGTACAAACTCAGACACTAGGACGGGGAACGGCGGGAGAAATTACCGTCAATGCAACTGAGCAAGTTAATATCTCTGGTGCTGGTAGCGCTTTACGCTCAAGTAGTGGTGGCGACAATAGTTTATTGGGTAATATAAACTCTGCTGAAATTGGTGCAGGTGGTGACATCAACCTGACAACCACCAATCTGAGCGTAGTTGATAATGCTGTATTTGATGCTACAACTGTAACTAATGCTCCAGGTGGGAATATTACACTCAATTCCAATGTTTTTACCACAACGACAGGCGGAAAATTACTGACTTCTACATCAGGAGGTGGTAATGCTGGTGACATCGTAGTCAATGTCGAAGAATTGCAACTCGGTGCTAATAGCGGACTATTTGCAGAAACCCGCAGTACAGCAAACGCTGGTAACTTGACTATTCAACCCCTGAATGACGGGCAGAATTTGCTGGTTAATTTAGAAGATGGTGCGCAAATATCAGCAGCGACGTTCAATAGCGGTAAAGGTGGGACGCTCACGGTAACAGCGCCTGAATCTATTACTATCCGTGGTAATGGCTCGATTGTCTCGGCGGAAACTACAGGTAAAGGTAGAGGCGGTGACTTGACTCTGGATACAGGAAGTTTAATCGTGCAAGATCAGGCACAAGTCACAGTCAGCAGTGTAGATTCAGGAGAAGCAGGCGCATTAACAGTTGACGCTAACTCTATCTTTTTAGACAACCAAGGAAAAATTCGCGCTGACACTACTGGAGGTGGGGGAAACATTTTTCTCAACTCACCATTTTTGATGTTACGTCGAGGTAGCAGCATCACTACTAATGCCAGTGGTGATAAGGTCGCTGGCGGTAATATCACCATTGATGCCAAAAATGGCTTTATTATTGCTGTTCCATCAGAAGATAGCGATATTAGAGCAGATTCCGCTAATTTCCGGGGCGGGGTAGTGAGGATCTCTAATGCTGCGGGGATATTTGGCATACAGCCCCGCAATGAACCTTCACCAAACACTAGCGACATTACTGTTAAAGGCGCAACTGCTGATTTAAGCGGCACTATAGACATTACACCGCAAGTAGATATCAGTCGCGGTTTAACCGAACTCCCGATTGATTTAGTTGATGCTTCTAGCCAAATTTCCAATGCTTGCACACCTGGAAGTCGGCAATTCCAAAATAAGTTTGTGGCTACAGGACGCGGTGGTTTACCGATCGATCCCACTGAACCTTTACAAGATTTAGGGACTATATCAGCTTGGGTGAGATTAAAAACACAACCAGAAAATTCAGTCAACACGACGAGTCAGCCACAAGCAACAACAGTTTCAACTAATTCTCATGCAACGAGAATTATGGAAGCTTCGGGTTGGGTAGTCGATCGCAATGGAAATATAGAATTAGTGGCGCAAGCTCCGCAAATCAACCCCCACAGTTCTTGGCAAGCATCCGCTTCTTGTACTGTATCTCAGTAAGGTGTGAAATATGCGATGGTGTAAAAGTGGTAAACAGACTCAAACTTACAGCGTATTAGAGTTCTTGAGCAATAGGTTCAGTATTGCTTTGCACAGATGATAGTACGATGAATGTGATGAGTGCGATCGCTTTGTGCTTGAAGCGTGAATATATCAGGCATTAGTTTGAGCCTGTATGTGAACTCTAATTCTTAATTGTCAGGAGATTTTTTGGATTAACTGTGAAGAATCAGAAGTTTTGTAGCTGCGTTAACGAAGCTAATTTTTAATTGCTTATCATCGTCAGTCTAGCGCTCAAATCGCTGGTTTATGCGGGAATTTTTGAGGTAAGGTCTGGCAACATAACCTTCAATCGGGGAAACCATTTTTGTCCAACTATTTCCTTCACTACCATCAGTCACTTCTAAACCAACGCAAGTGCCATTTTTCAATGAACCAATAGTTCTACTATTAGTACTAGGGTCTTGTTGAACATTCAGTGAACCAGATTGCACCGATACTACACAACCGCCAACACGAGTTTGAGCCAATCGGAACTGCAAACTATTTTGAGAACCCGTTGGTGAGTTTTGACTTTTTCCTGGTTGTACATTTATTGTCAATGTTTTTGGCTGTTCACCGATTTTTTGTTGAGCGATTGTATTAGATTCATTCGCTGATGCAGGCAAAGTAAAACCAGTGACAGCCAGCATTGTTCCGGCAATAATTACAGAGATTTTGCGCTTCATATCTACACCGTGATTGTTGATAATGGTCATTGTGTTGCTCCTAAATTTCAGATTAGGGTTTGAATAGCAGGTAATCTCCTATTTGCTCACCTGACTAATTTTTAATTGGTAGCAGTGAGTAGATTTTATTCACTGTGAAAAATCAGGCGTTTTCAGCTTGGCTTACCTGACTAATTTTTAATTAGGAGTAAGTAGTTGAATTTTATGCACTTGATTCGGCATTGCCAATTTGCTAATATCCTGTGTTGTGCATAAGTAAAATTTGTTGATATCTATATTGTTAATTCAGCATCAAGAGCTATATTTCCTGTTTATTAGGAGAGTGCAATGTCTAAAAGAGCTATGCGTTTGCAATGCTTGCAAGGTCTAGGAATTGCCTTTGTCAGTGTTATAGCCTTGTCAGCCAATAGCTCAGTTGCCCAAATTACCCCAGATGGGACTGTGCCAAATAATTCCAATGTCACATTAGAAGGCAAAACTTTTAACATCTCAGGCGGAAGTCAAGCCGGAACTAATCTCTTCCACAGCTTCAAAGATTTTTCGGTTCCTACTGGCTTTGAGGCATTTTTGAATAATAGCGCAAACATTCAAAACATTATTAGCCGAGTTACAGGTGGCTCGATTTCTAATATTGATGGGTTAATCAAAATCATCTGCTTCTTGTCCTGTATCTCAGTAAGGTGTGAAATATGCATTTATTTTGGCTGACTAAGCGAGTAGTTAGATTTGCGGTAATTCCTGTAGTATTATTTACTCTTACTGTTTTCCTGACTATTATCCCCAGCACATTTGCTAAACAAATTCAGATAAATTCACCAGACGGGTTTCATATCCAAACTAATAAACCCCCAGCTACGACACCACCACAACTTCTGGAGCAAGGAGAAGCGCTTTATCAGGCTGGACGGTTAACGGAAGCGGTAACTGTTTTACAACAAGCTGTGCGTATTTATCAACAACAACGCAATAGCCTCGCACAAGCCGCAGCGTTGACTAATCTTTCCCTTGTCTACCAGCAACTCGGCTCTTGGAAAGAAGCTTATGCAAGTATTGACGATAGCTTAAAGTTACTGGGCTGGGATGAAACAAATCAAAGGTTAAATGTCAACAATCCCAAGTCTGATTTGTGGGAAATTCTGGCACAAACTCTCAATATTCAGGGCGAATTGCAACTAGTACGGGGACAAACTGATGCATCTGTGAAAACATCACAGCAAGCAGAGCAAATCTGGCGGAAATTAGGTGACAATGGGGGAGTCATGCGCAGCCGGATAAACCTTGCACAAGCTTTACGAGTGGCTGGGTTTTACCGTCGTAGCTTGGATATATTGGAGGAAGTATCGAGTCAGTTAAAAGCTCAGCCTGATTCGCTTGTTAAGGTAACAGCTTTGCGATCGCTTGGTAATGTCCAACAACAATTAGGCGAAGTAGAAAAATCCCAGGAAACTTTACAACAAAGCTTAGAAATTGCTCAACGTCTGCAACTGCCTCTAGAAGTTAGTTTGACGGAATTTAGTCTCGGTAATACTGCTAGGTCGTTGGGTAAAATTAAAGATGCGATCGCTCATTATGAAAATGCTGCCAAAATTGCGCCTAACCCACTTACCAAAGTTCAAGCCCAAATCAATCAACTCAATTTGCTTCTTGAGCATGAACAAATAGCAGCAGCGCAAACATTAATACCGATCATCCAATCGCAACTCGCTAGTTTACCGACAACTCAAGCGGGGATTTATGCCAGAATCAATTTTGCGCAGACTTTGACCACAAAGACCCCGTCCTTAAGGACGGGGTTTAACAAAAGAGACATTGCAGAGATTCTCGCCAGCAGCGTTCAACAAGCTCAAATCATCGGCGATCAACGGGCCCAATCTTATGCTTTGGGTAGCTTAGGAGAAGTTTACGAACAAAATAATCAATGGACACAAGCCCAGGATTTGACCGAGCAAGCGTTGTTTTTGGCGCAAAAAATTGATGCTTCAGATATAGCTTATCGCTGGCAGTGGCAGTTAGGACGCTTGCATAAAGCACAGGGAAATATCCCAAAAGCCATATCTGCTTATGATGCAGCTGTCTCCACGCTTCAGTCTCTACGCACTGATTTAGTTGCAGTTAACAGAGAGATCCAATTTAATTTTCGCGATCGCATCGAACCAATTTATCGCCAGTCTGTAGAGTTGCTTTTACAAGAAAAAGGACAAGGAAAGCCCAATTTAGATAAAGCTCGTCAGCGAATTGAAGCTTTGCAATTAGCCGAACTTGATAATTTTTTCCGCGAAGCTTGCTTAAGTAACCAATTTGTGGTATTGGATAATGTAGTAGACCGTGACAACCCAGATACTGCTATTTTCTACCCGATTATTCTCGATAATAATTTAGAAATTATCGTCAAACTTCCCAAACAAGAGTTGATACATAAAACTTCCCAAGTCAATCGTCAACAAGTAGAAGAAGTCATTACCAAAATCCGCGAGACAATAGTCGAACCCGATGCTAATCGGCAATTTCAAGCACTTTCGCAACAGCTTTATAACTGGTTAATTAAACCAGTGGAAACAGACCTCAAAAATCGTCCAGTCAAGACTCTAGTATTTATTCCCGATGGGTTATTGCGAAATATCCCGATGTCTGCATTGTATGATGGCAAAGAGTATTTAGTGCAAAAATACTCTGTCGCTGTTAGCCCCGGACTGCAACTATTTACGCCTAAACCGCTAGGACAGCACAAATTAAATGCTCTGGCTGGAGGACTATCGCAACCACCCAAAAACGAAAACTTTGCCCCACTTCCTAACGTGAAAGTTGAACTGAAATTAATTCAAGAATCGGGCTTATCAACAACCACATTATTAGATGACAATTTTAGAAGTACGACTTTAGGAAAAACCATTAACGCTCAACCTTTTAGAGTTGTTCATTTAGCAACTCATGGGCAATTTAGTTCTAAAGCAAAAGATACTTTTATCCTAGCAGCTGATAAACGTATCAATGTTAGTGAATTAGATAGCTTACTTAAAAGTAGAGAGCAAAAACGCACGGAGCCTGTTGAGTTACTGGTTTTGAGTGCTTGTGAAACAGCAGCCGGAGATAACCGCGCTGCATTAGGATTAGCAGGAGTTGCTCTGCGTGCTGGTGCGCGGAGTACTTTAGCATCTCTGTGGCAAATTGGCGATAATTCTACAGCTGTTTTTATTGATGAATTTTATCATCAGTTATTAACAGGTAAAACTACGGCTGAAGCTTTACGTGTTGCTCAATTAAAGCTACTTGAATCTCCTGAATATCAGCGTCCAATGTATTGGGCACCTTATGTTTTAGTTGGTAATTGGTTGTAGTAAGTAAGTCGGTGGAAAAAAACCAAACTATGTTAAGAAACGTAAATTGGCTTGAAACCCTTACCAATGACAAATGACAAATGACAAATGACAGTCCTCGCCAGTTATGTTTAATTGCACCGCCCTACTTAATTCGTAATTAGTTGCTGTTATTTAGCAAAATTAGATCCCCGACTTCTTGAAGAAGTCGGGGATCTGAACAGGGCGAATTTTCATAAAATACAGGACTTACGCAAAAATGATGTAAAAGCCTTGATTTACGGTAGGGTTTATTCAGGAATTGCCATTATGTACTAGTTGCGTAAATCCTAAAATATAGCGGTTTTGGGAGCGCTGAAGTACAGTTTTAAATTGCAAAGCCTGTAGGGGCGGGGTTTCCCCCATTGGTGTCAACTTAAGCTAAAAGCTATATAGGACAAGCATTGTGCAAAAACCCTCTCGCCCTCATCCCCTAACCCCTTCTCCCTTGGGAGAAGGGGAATTTAATTTCTGGCTCCCCTCTCCCTCAGGGAGAGGGGCTGGGGGTGAGGGCAAAAACCTTGCTACAAAGGGGGTTTCGCGTTAAGTTGACACCAATGGGTTTCCCCGCCCTCTATTGGACAGGGCGAATTTTTACAATACGTCCCGTTCAAATCCCAAATCGCCACGCCATTTATGGGGATGATCTTTTCACTTTTCAGTTTTTAATATAGGAGCCGTAGCAATATTATTTAAGTTGACCGATTGCAATAAACTTTGCCAATCTTCTTTAATAGATGCATCATTATCATTAGCTAGGCGTAATTGTGCCAGCAGGGTTACAGCATCGAACCAAATCCCTTCTTTGGCATAAATTACTATCTTGCTTTGGGGATCTGTTGTTGATTCTAATTGCTGCATGACACGAGAATCTAAATTGATGCGTTTGATGTCTCCTTCTACATACACAGGAACGCTTGCTGTCTGCTGCTGACAGCGGACTTTGAAATACCAATGATATGTTTTACCGACTTCTAAAGCTGTCACAGTTTCCGGGAGAGAAACACCAACGACACTAGGCTTTGGAGGAAGAGCGATCGCATGTTTATAAATATCCTCTCCTGCACTATCCTGTAAGATAAATTCAGCGCTGGCGTTAGGCAAATCCTGAGTGTAGGGAACGTAAAACCAAAATGTCGGTCTTTGGGCGGTGGTTAGTCCCTCGACAATCCCGATATCTGATTTGTCTGTTTGGTTACGCTGCTTTTGTTCTGCTTGCAAAGGTACTAAGGCGGTGAGTGCAGTTGTCACCACCGGACAATTATCCCGACTACCCATTCCGGCTCTCCGCCCAGATACAGTACCTAATCGAGGAGGTATTTTTGGCAACACAAAAACTGGTCGAGAGGTTGGTTTTTGAGATGTAGCCGGTGTCGGAACTGGTTGCACAGGCTGCTTAGGAGTTGCTGGTTGTGGTGTTTGGGCTGTAACTTTTGCTGGATATTGGGTGGTGCTGCTCAAAATCAGAGCAATTGTTAATAGCCATTTCATGTACTTAAAAAGGTACGATTTCTGCTTGTAGCTATTGTGAGTGTAGCATTTCGTTACACATTTATTTTTTGGTGTTTCCTGATTTTAAGTTTGTAGTCAGGACTTTATGGATAGAGGAAGCGATCGCAGATGCAAAGATTCCGGGGCGATCGCCTGATGCTAAAATTATCTCGACTGTTATTTATCCAAATTCCATCGATATTTGTGAGAAAATTATGGATTCGAGGGAAGTGCCAAACCTAACACCATCTCCTGTTTCTCACCCATTTGTTGGGTTTCACAACGTTAACCCAACCTACAATTATGAATGTAGGGGATAGAGTAATAATCATCCAATTAAGAGGTACTCTCCATGCTCACTACAAATATTCATCTTAGCCAGGAAGCTCAAAAAATTTTGATTCAGGCTGCGGCTTTTAAACAGATATCTGTAGAAGATCTGGTTTCAGAAATTCTCAATGAAGTGATCACAGAAAAGCTGAGTTGTATGATTACAGATACAGAAACTAAGCCAAAACGTCAACCTGCTTTGGCAGGTACAGAACCTTTTGTCTTCTATGGAACTCCGGAAGAGTCAGGACTCCCGGCTGATGAATGGGATATGGAAAAGGAATGATTATTCTTGATACCCATATCTGGGTTTGGTGGAACCAAGATTCCCCCCAAATTACGAATTTGCAAAAAGAAATTATTGAAAACTCTCGTCCTTATGGGATAGGAATATCAAGTATTAGTATGAATGGAAATTGCCAGATTAGTCAATCAAGGTCGTTTAGTTCTTCCTAAGCCATTGAACGAGTGGTTTTCTATAGCCTTGGCTGAAGAAGGAATCCTTTTAATTTCTATTACCCCGGCGATCGCTATTGAATTTTACTCCTTACCAGGGGAATTTCATAAAGATCCCGCAGATAGGATTATCGTTGCTACTGCAAGGACTTATGACTGTCCTTTAATGACTAATGATGGCAATATTCTTGCTTATCCTCATGTAAGGTTGATTACCACTACAACTCCGTAGCGCGATCGCCTGATGCTAAAATTCTCTCGACGAACTTTATTTAGGCATGGTATCGATCTCCTCACTGAAACAGTATGCCCATTCTATCCCTAAGCTTATGAGTGCGATGTCTGGCGACAAAAAACAGAATTTCTACCCATCGCCCTTAACTTGAGTTGAGGGAATCAAGATTTTTGCGAAAATTATTTTACTAGTAAAAATACTACAATAACTAAAGAAAAGATTACGAAAGTTCTTCTGTCTGAAGAAGAATAGGAGAAACTATAAATATATGCTTAGTATAAGAAATACACAATTTTTGAAGTAACTCGTGATTACATCAAGAGCTTGTTAAGGCAGGATTAATACTCCAATTAGCTTTCTCCCCTAGCTTAATCCAAGGGGTTTTGAGCAGATTTTTTCTATCTTTTAAAGATCCAAGGGTGAATCTCATTGCTACCAGAATCAGAACTCAAAGAAAATTCATCGATGCAAGCAATCCAGCGTGTGTTGGTGAGCTTGAGCAATTATCGCTGGATTTCCTTAGGAGCTTTTTTAAGTCTCTTACTTTTGACAGTTGCGAATGCAGTTACCCCCCAATTATTTCGCTGGGGGATTGATCGAGGTATAGCCCCGCACAACTTACAAATTGTACTGGAGAGTGGGGCATGGATGGTAGTCGCGGCGATCGCGCGGGGTTTGTTTAATTTTGGCCAAAGCTATTGGGCGGAAGCGGCTTCCCAAGGTGTGGCTTATGATTTACGCAACAAGATTTTCAGCAAAATTCAAAATCTCAGTTTTAGCTATCACGATCGCTCCCAAACTTCCCAATTACTAACTCGCGTTACTAGCGACATTGAGCAAATCCGCACATTTATTGGCACTAGCTTAATTCAAGTCATCGGTGCAGTGGTGACATTGGTGAGTGTTGCAGTCATTATATTGTTGATGAACTGGAGATTGGCACTAATTACCTTAACAGTAGTGCCGATGGCTGGATGGTTAATGGCACAATTCATCACCCGCAATGAGCGATTATTCCGCCAGGTACAAGAACAGCTGAGTGGTTTGAATGCTGTCTTGCAAGAGAATTTGTTGGGGATTAGAGTAGTCAAAGCTTTTGTGCGGGAGTCTGCGGAAAGGTCACGTTACACCAGACTCAATGATGCCCTGGTCAAAGCTAACATGAAGACCATTGATGCCATCCATAATACCTTCCCGTTTATCTTTTTGTTGAGTAATTTGGTGACTTTGGCAGTTTTTGCCTATGGCGGGGCACAGGTAATTGATAATAGGTTCTCGATTGGGGAACTAGTAGCGTTCAACTCCTACTTAGTGTTGATTCTCCAACCGATTTTACTGATTGGATTTGCTGCACCGGCGATCGCATCGGCTGCGGCTTCGGCGCAACGAGTTTACGAAGTGGTAGATGCAAAGGTGGAAATTCGCGATCGCCCCCAAGCCATCGAGTTTAACTCCTGTGCAGGTAGAATTACTTTTGAAAATGTCTCATTTCGTTATCCGGGAGCCACCACCGAAGCTCTGAAGAATGTTTCTTTTGAAACTAAGCCTAACGAGCTAATCGCCGTTCTCGGTATGACAGGTTCCGGTAAAAGCACCGTCATGAACTTGATTCCTCGCTTTTACGATGTCACAAATGGCGCAATTCGCATTGATGGTCGGGATGTGCGGGATTTTACACTGAAAAGCCTGAGATCCCATATCGGCATTGTGTTCCAGGAAACCACCCTATTTTCTGGCACTATCCGCGAGAATATCAGTTATGCAAAACCCCATGCCACTTTAGAAGAGGTAATTGCAGTCGCCAAAACTGCCCAAATGCATGATTTCATCGCCAGCTTACCCGATAGCTACGAAACGATTGTCGGCGAACGGGGTATAGGTTTATCTGGGGGACAAAAACAACGGATAGCGATCGCCCGCACCCTACTCACCGATTACAGTATTCTGATTTTGGATGACAGTACCTCCGCTGTAGATGCGAAAACTGCGGCGCAAATTCAAGCCGAACTCGATAACTTCATGCGCCAAAAAGCCTGTGTAACTTTTGTTGTCGCCCAACGCATTACTACAGTCAAGAATGCCGATCGGATTTTGTTGATCGACAAAGGACGCTTGGTAGCTCAAGGTACTCACGAGGAGTTGATGCAAACCAGCCCACTCTACGGTGCGATTTTGGAATCTCAAGTCAAGCAGAAGGAGAACAAATGAGAGGTATCGGCCCAGTTGTTGCACCTGAGCAACAAGCTACTCAGCAACTCTCCACCTTGCGGCGCTTTTTACAATACTTGCGACCCTACCGCAAAGAAATTCCCATTGCCTTGACATTAGTCTTAATTGGTGCATCAACCCAGGCGATCGGTCCCTTATTACTTGGTTGGTCAATTGATCACCTGATTGCACAAGGTAATTTGCAGGGTTTGCTGCTGCTATTAGGCTTACTAGCGCTCATCTATGGACTTGGTGTCTGGGCAATTCGCGGTCAAATTATGCGCGTCGGTTGGATTATGCAGCGATTACTGGCGCAACTGCGACAAGACATTTTCACTAAAATTCAAAGTCTACCACTGAGCTTTTTTGATCGCAGCGAAGCAGGCGATTTAATGAGCCGTCTGCTGAATGATGTCAACACGGTAAATCAGGCTTTTGGACAGACAATCGCCCAAATGCTAGGCAACACTTTCAGTTTGGTGGGCATTGTGATTGCCATGCTTTCGATTAACCTGCAACTCGGTTTGTTAAGCAACTTAGTTGTGCCTGTAATGATTGTGACAACAAGCTTGTTTGCCCGTTGGGCAAGAGACAGATTTCGTGTTACCAGACAAACAATCGGTGAACTTTCCGCCAAGTTAGAAGAAGATATTGGCAGTGTGCGGGAAGCACAGGCATTTAATCGTGTACAAACTAACATAGCAGAATTCGATATTCTCAACGCGGCAAATCGCGATGCCAATGTTGAGGCGGTAGCAATTACTGCGGCATTTTTGCCATCGATTGATTTTCTTAATACCCTAGCAACCGCAGGTGTTTTGGCTTATGGTGGCTATCTCGCCGTCACCGGAGGCGCAACGGTGGGTGTAGTCACATCCTTTTTACTTTATGTCCAGCAGTTTTTTCGCCCCATCCAAATCCTCAGTCAATTTTACACCCAAGCTCAGTCCGCCTTCGCTGGATTAGAGCGAATTTTCCTGCTGTTAGATGAACCATCAACACTCAACGATGCAGCCGATGCTACTGAAATGCCAGCAATTCAAGGTGAGGTAACCTTTGAGAATGTCAAGTTTGGCTATAATACCGGGCAACTGGTACTCAAAGGTGTAAATTTAAACGCTAAACCGGGACAGATGGTGGCATTAGTTGGGGCTACCGGCTCAGGCAAAACGACGATTATTAACTTAATCTTGCGGTTTTATGATGTCTCAGATGGTGCGGTCAAAATTGATGATATTGATGTACGTAGTGTGACGCAAGCTAGTTTGCGCCGTCAAATTGGCATCGTCCTGCAAGATAATATTTTATTTAGTGGTACTGTCGCGGAAAATATTGCCTTTGGCGCTCCTGAAGCTAGCCAAGCAGATATCGAAGCCGCTGCACAAATGGCGAATGTACATGAGTTTATCACCTCATTGCCAGAGGGTTACAGCACTCAATTAGGTGAACGCGGTGCGCCTCTGAGCCAAGGACAGCGCCAACTGATTAGTATTGCCCGTGCGGTGTTGATTAACCCCCGCATTTTGATTCTCGATGAAGCTACCAGCAGTATAGATACCCGCACCGAAGCCCTAGTACAAATTGCGATCGCTCGCTTGCTGCAAGGTCGTACTAGTTTCGTAATTGCCCACCGCCTCAGTACTGTTACTCAGGCTGATCAGGTGTTAGTGATTCAGCAAGGACAAATTATCGAACAGGGGACTCATACAGAACTGATTGCCCAACAAGGTGTCTACGCCAACCTTTATGCTCTCCAGTTGGGTGCTGGGTAATTTTTGTCGCCGCATATTAACACATAATTTGTATGTTGAGCCGGTAAGCTTTGAGTCCATAGGTGTCAACTTACAGCAGTTTTCAATTAGATAGACCACGCGGTAGGGGCACGGCACCGACAATCTTCTGGTATATATAATAATCTTAATGATGCCGTGCCCCTACGAAAGGATCTGTAGTTCAATTACCACCGAAACTGCTGTAAGCTGTAATACCAATTCTCTATGGAGATGCATATAATTAGTCTGCGTAGGCAGGCTTTGTTTGTGTAGCCTTCACTTTTTCAATAAATAATTGTGAAGCGATCGCGACATAACGCTTCATTGCAACCGACAAAACAGAGATAATTTGCATTAGTGGGTGATACACATATCTACTGTCGTTTAATTCAACCATTAACGTCACGATATGGGAGTTTGTATGCGAGTAAATGCTATTGCCATGACTCTGGTGCTGTCACTGGCTGCGGCGCGGGGTGCATATGCGCAAAACCCTGATGTCACAAGCGAGCCATTCATGAAGGCGGCGCTGACTGTGATGACATTCGATTACTTCGCCGAGCAATGCAACCAAGGTAGCGGCTTCGCTGCTAGCGATGCTGCTAAGGTTGAGGCGTGGGAAACTACCAACGGTGTCGCCCAAATCCGCGCACGGTTACCTGAATTCGATCAGCACCCCACGCAAAAGCAGCAACTCGAACTAGCTTTGTCTACGATCACCAAACAAATCGCCCGTCAACACGCCAATATTAATCCTTGCACTGCGGCGGTGTCTTTGTCCCAGATACCCGATGCCCAATTTGCCAAGGTATCACCGCAAATTCTCTCTTTGGTGAGTAAACCGCCCAAAACACCCAAAAAAGCTGCACAGCCGCCAGCCAAAACTCCTGAGAATGTTACCTCCGCATCGGACAGCGAAATTGTCAAGCAAATTGATAGCTTTGGTTTTAATTCTCGCCCGAAAATGGGCATCGGTGGCTTTATCGTCCTCGATATCTATCCTGTGGTGCTGTTTCGCAACGGTGAAGCCTTGACTAACGTTGAAGGGCTTTCCTTCAGCGGCGGTATTGCAGCTCACAAACGGGCTAACCCCGATGAATGGACACGTTGGCGTAAGCAGGGTGGCAAAATAGAACTGGCAAACAAGGACGCTTGGGAGGCGTTACCTTTCTCCAAGACATATCCGAAATTACCGAATAACTTCAAGCTTAACGGGTTATTTCGCTCACTCTCAGGTACGGGTAACGTGGCGATTGGCGGTAGCCAATCGGTTGCAGCTTGGCAGGACTATCGCTTTTCGTCAGATGGCCGAGTTGTGCGTGGTAACGGTGCAGGTGCAAGTAACGAAGCGATCGCTACCAGCAATGTAGCACCAAATCAGCGCGGTACTTATCGCGTTGAAGGGCTGACGCTGTATATCACTTATGATGATGGCTCAAGCGAGCATCGCATCCTGATCACCGATCCCACAGATCCCAGTACCATCTGGCTTGATGGGGTTAGCTATGTCCGCCGGAAGAAGTAGGGGCGGGTTAAGCCAGATAGTTTTGACACTCTCCGCCCTATAAGGGCGAAGATTCTTCATTCATAGACCCAACTTGCTCATACAAGATTTCTCCAGCATGAGTAGAGGAAACCCAGTTTTTCGGTAAAAATTTGGGAATTCATTTCGTAGACGCTATGCGAATGCGTCTAGGCGTAGTTCTTGGGGTAATTCACCCACCCGTCGAGTTAGTTGACGAAGAATGAGCGATCGCCAGACGAGCTACACTAATTTGAGCAGGCTCTGTTGAGTCCAATCTTGGTGGATATATCGCACCACACTATCGGTTTGATTGGAATCAATCACATGGGTGGCGTGGCGCTTTAACTCGGCGGTGGCGTTAGCAACTGCGAACGCACTATCGGCAATTTGAAACATTTCAATATCATTTGTACATTAACTAATTATTTGTCACTGTTAACAGATTAATGTCATTGTTAACAGATTAAATGTCATAAGGTTATAAGTAGGGCGGTGCAATTAAACATAACTGGCGAGGACTGTCATTTGTCATTCTTACAAAGTTCTGATCGGAGGAAACCTCCGCTCAGACTTTGCGCTTTGTCATTTGTCATTGGTAAGGGTTTCAAGCCAATTTACGTTTCGTAACATAGTTTGTTTTTTTTCCACCGACTTACTTAGTATTTACCTTTGGCGACGCTCTCAGAGGATGGTTACAGCTTCAAAGTGAGAAATCAACGCCAGAGTCTATACCGATATTTAACCTAGCCTTGGCACAATTAGCGATGTCTGACGACAAGCCGCTTCTCTACGAGACGCTACGCGAACGCGTCTACGCCATCTACGGCGGTTTCTTCGGCGCAGGTTTAGGAATTTTAATGTTAGCAACCCTATCATTTTTAGGTATCAAAAATATTCATACAATCAATGCCTTTAAAGCATTTTTAGGAAGTTGTATTAATGGAATTGCAATTATCCCGTTTATTTTTGCAGGCGTAATTGTTTGGCAGCAGGCGATTTTAATGGCTGTGGCTGGTTCTTTGGGTGGATATTTAAGCGCCCATTATGCACGTAGACTTAAACCCCAATTAATTCAGAAATTTGTTATATTTGTTGCCTTCAGTATGACTATCTACTTTTTTGTTCATGGCTAGGGGTGATGTATGGCGACAGACAGCAAACAATCTATGCCTCGTGTTTTTCATGCTATAAATTTTTGCCTGTTATACATAGGTCATTTTGTGACAAAATAATTCGGAGTTTGTAAATAAATAACAACAATGACTACAGTAAATGATCCTGCTGTTGTAGCTGAAGTAACTGATTTATACCTCAAGTACGAAGAAGCTTTAGCCAATAACAATTTAGAGGTGATGGATAGTTTATTTTGGGATGCACCAGAAGTAGTACGTTTTGGTGTAACAGAAAATCTTTACGGTAGTGAAGAGATTCGCAATTTTCGCACCTCTCGAACTAACCCAAAAATTGAACGCGAAATTTCTCATCTTAAAGTTGTGACTTTTGGTAAGGATACAGCAACTGTAACTCTAGAATTTCGCCGCATTATCAATAATGTAGAGCGTTTTGGGAGACAAAGCCAGACTTGGTATAAATTTCCTCAAGGATGGAAAATAGTTTCTGCTCATGTTTCTTTGTTAGCAGTATGAAATCAACCTATCTACCAACGAGAAAAATATAATTACGAATTACGAATTACGAATTATTTTCATAAGGTATCAAAATGCCAGATAAATGGAATCCAGAACAATATGAACGATTTCAATCAGAAAGAAGTCGTCCATTTTACGACTTAGTAGATTTGGTGAGTCCTCAAGAAAATTTACGAGTTTTAGATTTAGGCTGTGGAACTGGAAAGTTAACCAAGTATCTCCATGAAACATTAGCTGCAAAGGAGACTGTGGGAATTGATGCTTCCGAAAAAATGTTATCTGTAGCGAGTCAATTTGCAGGTAATGGGTTGCGGTTTGAGCAAGGAAAAATTGAGGATAACCCAGGAGACGGTAAGTTTGATGTTATATTTTCTAACGCTGCTTTACAGTGGGTAACAGAACACGAAACATTATTTGCTAAATTACGAGACAAATTGCAACCAGGCGGACAATTAGCAATACAAATTCCTGCAATGGATGATGAGCCAGTGCATCAGTTAGCTGTAAAGACAGCAAAGGAATTTAGTCAAGAACTAAATGGATATGTGCGACGCTTAGAAGTACTTTCGCCAGTAGCTTATGCTAAACTACTTTATAAGTTAGGCTTTGTTAAACAACAAGTAAAGTTACAAATTTACGGGCATTTATTACCATCACGAGAAGCTGTAGTGGAATGGTATCGGGGAACGTTACTCACCGCCTATGAAACGCAGTTAGATACCCAAACTTATGAGCAATTTGTAGCCACATATCAACAAAAATTATTCAGCATCTTACCAGACGAACGTCCATTTTTCTTCCCCTACAAGCGCATTTTAATTTGGGGACTTAATCCATGATGACATTACCTATTTTCTTCTAACACTCATCAGTCATCTGTATTTAACAACGACAACTGACAACTGACAACTGACAAATGACAACTGACAACTGACAACTGACAACTAACTAATATATGACTACGACTGTTTCCTTTGATCGCGTTTCTAATATTTACGATGCTACCAGAGGATTTCCACCGGGAATATCTGAGCAAGTGACAGACTTTATCCTAAATTTGGTTTCAGCAACAGCAGATACTAAGTTTTATGAAACGGGTATTGGTACTGGGAGAATTGCTGTCCCAATTGCTAAAAAAGGCTATTCCTACACTGGTATAGATGTCTCAGAAAAGATGTTGGCTGAACTGCACCAAAAGGTAGAGGGTGTGTCTCATAAACTAACAGCAATTAAAGGAGATGCTACTGCTTTATCTTTTGATAGCAATTCCTTTGATGTGGCGTTGGTTGTTCATGTTTTTCACCTAATTTCTGCTTGGAAACAGGCGCTAGCAGAAATTCGTCGGGTCTTGAAACCAGGTGGTATTTTTCTCTACACTCACGGTCAAACTAACTCTAATAATGCTGCTTTAGAAGTGAATGAGCCAAGACGGGAATTTACTGAGCATTGGAAAGCTATTTTAGATGGTTATGGTCATCCTTTACCGCTTTACGGTGCGACGGAAGAAGAGGTTTTAGCAGAGTTAGAAGCACAAGGTGCAACTTTAGAAACTGAAATTGCAGCCCAATGGCGAATTGAAGATACTGTAGGTAAATTGGTAGAAAACCAAGAAAATAAAATCCAAAGTGCAGCTTGGAGTATCCCAGATGATATCTTTCCGCGTGCTATTCAGGATTTAAAAACTTGGGTTTTAGAACGCTACGGTTCATTTGATTACATTTTACCCGAAGAACGTCAATACAAGATTGTTGTGGTACGCAATTGGGCTTAAATTAAATCGGTGATTTTTGGAGGGTGGGCAATTCCCACCTCTGATGATTAAAAATTCAAATATTAGCCCTGATATTTTATCTATTTTAAAGTTTAAATAAGTCATGAGTGCTATTGAAACACATCCTCCTATCTCAATAGGAATCTTATTGTTCCCTAATGTGACGCAGTTAGATTTCACAGGGCCATACGAAGTTTTTGCCAAATTACCCAATACAAGTTTATATCTGCTAGCAGAAACTCTAGAACCTATCCGGAGCGATCGCGGTTTGACGTTTTTACCTGATACCACTTTTTCTCAGTCTCCACCCTTAGATGTGTTGTTTGTCCCCGGAGGGCCAGGTATTGATGCCAAACTTGAAGATAGGAATTTTCTTGATTTCCTGAAAACTCAAGCAAAAACAGCCCGCTATGTAACATCCGTTTGCACAGGTTCTCTGCTGCTAGCTGCGGCTGGGTTACTCCAAGGCTATCGCGCCACTACTCACTGGCTATCCCTCGATTTGTTGGGGTTGTTTGGAGTTGAGGTAGTGGAACAGCGAGTTGTCATCGATCGCGATCGCATTACAGGCGGTGGTGTCACATCGGGAATTGACTTTGGATTAGTGATAGCTGCGGAATTATTCGGTGACGTAATAGCCCAATCAATTCAACTAGGAATAGAATACAATCCCCAACCCCCCTTTAACAGTGGTTCTCCCCACACTGCGCCGGAGGTTTTGATCAACAGCGTCAAAGCTGCTAGCCAAAATCGTCAAGATACACGTCGGCAAATTATTCAAAAGATAGTTGCCCAATTGTAACTAGCCGAATCTTAAATTAATAGATTATTTCACATTTTTGGAAAAAATTAAATTCAACAAACTCTGCATTTAACACTACTTTATTCTCAGCTTTTTTACCAACTTATTTTAAAAATTAGATCCCCGACTTCTTTGAGAAGTCGGGGATCTAGACACCGCTATTACCAACTTATTTGTTACCAACATTATCTAAAAGCTACTAAAAATATTGGTATATTTCTTTACCGAATTTAAGAATTAATAAGTAAGAAAATAATTAACAAATCAAATAATAAAATACTAAATATCAGTCTTTTAAAAATTAACCTGTGGATATTTTGCAGATAATTCTGCTGGCTGGAATCTTTTTCTTTGCCAGCATTCTTAGCGTGATTGCTGGTAGCACATCGCTGATTACTGTGCCTATAATGCTGGAATTTGGCATAGAACCCCGAACTGCGATCGCTACCAATATGTTTGCACTGACTTTAATGAGTATTGGGGGAACATTACCTTTCATTGGCAAAAAAGTAATTAACCCTAAACGCTTACCATTACTAACGTTATTAACTATAGTAGGGTCATTTTTAGGAGCATTATTAGTACTGATTTTGCCCTCTAAATCAATGCCATTGATAATTTCTATTTCCATGATAGTAGTAGCTATATTATCAGTAATTAATCGTCATGCTGGAGTCAGCCCATCTCAACTTATACCCCCACGCATTGCAGAAATTGCTGGCTATGTAGTGACGTTTATTCTTGGTATTTATGGAGGTTTTTTCAGTGGTGGTTATGTCACTCTCCTCACAGCAGCTTATGTCATGCTGTTTCGGATGACATTCGTGGAAGCGATCGCAACTACTAAATTTATCAATATATTCTCTTCCTTAATTGCCACTATAATTTTTTTGCAGCAAGGAATAGTCGATTACGACTTAGGAATCATCCTTGGTATTACAATGTTTATAGGTGGAATAATTGGCGGACGTTTAACTCTCAAGTTGAGCAATGTCTGGTTACAACGTATTTATTTAACAGTAGTTGGTATCCTAGCGTTTATCACATTGCGGAAATATCAATCACAAAATCAGCCAGCAAGTACAATTGATTTATTAACTCCTTCCGCTTAAAAATGTAGGGGAGCCAGTGCGTTGCGGAGGAACCTCCGTTGTAGCAACTGGCGTTGTGTTGTCGCTCAGCGCAACGCACCTCCAGAGTAATTATAAAGCTGTGTCCGCATTATGTTCTCGTGCCCTCTCCAATTTTCTGAATTGCCTTTTGTGCGTAGATACTAACTTCACGATCGGGATCATCTAGCGCTTGTTTGAGGGCATTTAAAGCTTCATTTATACCCAAATTGCCAAGAGCGATTGCAGCGTCTTTTCTTACATCTGAATACTCATCTGTTAGCGCTTCAATTAGTGCAGGTAAAGACTGTATATCAGGTATTTTCTGCAATACTTGAATAGCAAATTTTCTCACTTGCCAATGTTCATCTTTCACTGCAATTAATACAGTCGGAATAATTTTGGCATCAGGATGAAGTGCTAAAGACTTGGCAGCATTCCGGCGCACTTGCCAATCGGTATCATAATTTAGTGCGTTACCAAGTAAATCTACTATCTCTGCATCTGCCAAATGCCCTAACGTCAGCGCAGCCGCACGACGCACATTTTCATCGCGATCGCGGATTAAAGATAATGCGGGTGGGCATATCTGCACTTGATTGAGATAGCTAAGAGTCGTGACAGCCGCTTCTCGCAGTTGGGGATGTTCCGACTTAAAAAAGGATAGCACCGCCGGGAGTGACTGGGCATCATGTATCTTTTGCAACAGAATTAACACGTTCAATTGCAGGTTGATATCCTGTTGCTGTAACCCATCTAATAACAGCAACAAATCTTCGGAAGATACCAACTCACCCAAAGCTGACAGCGCCTCGCTGCGAATTTCGCCATCTGGTGAAGCTAAACAGGGTAATAAAGCCGGAACAGCAACGGGATTGGCAATTTCCCATAAAGCAGTCACAGCGATTTTTTGCACGGCGGTGCTTTCGTCTTGCAAAGCGACAATTAGCGCATCAATAGCCGCCTCATCACCCAAGTGTTGCAGGGTTTTTACCGCCACCAAGCGATCGCTTACATCAGGCGATCGCAACATTTCCAACCATTCATTTAATTCAGAATCTATATTTGCTGACATTTTGAATCCTAATAAAATAGGTATAGTTTAGCGATCACCTTTTTATTCCTCTCATTTTTTGATAAAAACTAATATATTTGTAAGGTGGGCAATGCTCACCTCACTATAATTTGGCCGCCTTAACGTAACAAAAACGGAATTTGCACTGTAATTGCATTTGTCGGACATTCCTTTTTCACCGATGATGGTTCAACAGCATAAACAGAAAATCCTTGATTAGCTAGTGCTTGTGAGTAGCCACCAGTACCCGCCCCAATATCAGCAATAATGCTACCTTGCGGTAAATCAAGTAAGTCAATTATTTTCTGGACAATGCGATAGTCCGGAACGCGAGTTTTTGTATATTGTTTACCAATTGAATCATAAAGAGGCATTTGCACACCAGATTTTTTGAGATTAATTAACTTAGGTCATTTGTCACCTTAAGGCGATAAAATACATGGGGTAAATTTGCATACATCATATCGCGTTCATATTGAAATCCTAACTTTTGCATGACGCGCTGGGATGCTAAATTTGTGGTCATGGTAAAGCAAACTACCTCTTTTAAAGAGAGTTGCTCAAAACCTAGTTTTAAAATTGCACAAGGCGTTGCTTTATCTGTTGCGACGTAGCAGAATATCCAAGCTGATCGCAAAGCACTGCAATTCGCTCTGCATCTTTACCCTCAGCCAATCTAATTTGGATTTTATCTGTAGTCATTAGCAAAGAGTTTTTTATCGGCGTTTATCGCGGTTAATTACTCATTAACTTATCTCACCGCCACATCATAAACTCTAACATTGGCGGGCCTGATGGAAATTCACTCCAGGTAACAGAAGCACCAGAAGCCGCTAAGGCTTTTTCTAAATCGCCTTTGGTTTTTAACGCACTTAAAATAGTTCCCGCTTTCTGAAAGCCGATCCTAACTGTATTACTGCTGACTGCTGGACTCTGATTAGGTGTTGGCGTTGTCTGTTCTGTGGGTGTTGTGGTTGGTGTTGTTGTTGCTTGCTGGCTTGTGCTTGAAGAACAAGCTGAAACAAATAAAACTAAGCCAAGCCCAACTGCAAATAGTATAGAAAAAATCCGGATTCTTCGCTGCTGAAACTTTTGCAGAGATTCAAGAAAAATGTTTAATATTCGAGATGAAAAGAGCTTGGACAACATAAATACTCTGTTTCTAAAAGTAAACACCTAGGCAACACCAAACCATCTACAGTAAATGGATTGAATAACCGTAGATTGAAGTGATAAAAATCACAAAACAACAATCTGTCTCTGAGGCGTAGCCTAGAAACCTAGCGATGGAATTATTTCAGCATAATACTACGGTATATGTACCAAAATACAGTTAATTAAAGTAAGATTTATCAAGAGTTGATGAGAGCAGATGAGCCGTTCGCAATGACCGATCGCATTCTGCAACAACAAATTGCCTACTATCGTGCTAGAGCCGACGAATACGATCAGTGGTTCTATCGCCTTGGGCGTTACAATCGCGGTGAGGAAATAAACCAGCGCTGGTTTCAAGAAATTGAGATTGTCAAACAAGCTTTACAACAAATTGGACAAGCTGACGAAATCTTAGAATTAGCTTGTGGAACGGGAATTTGGACACAAGAACTTGTAAAAATTGGTAATAAAATTACTGCAATTGATGCTTCAGCAGAAGTAATTGCAATTAATCGCAGCAAGTTAAATTCACCGAATGTAGAATATCAGCAAATAGATTTATTTGCTTGGCAACCTGATGCTGAATATGATTTAGTATTTTTCTCTTTCTGGTTATCGCATGTGCCGCCAGAATTACTTAACTCATTTCTAGGAAAAGTTTATAAATCTGTGCGTGTCGGTGGGCAATTATTTATTATTGACTCGCGCTTTGAACCCACATCTACAGCTAATAACCATATTCTTAATGATGATGGCAGTATATATAAAAGCCGGAAGTTAAATGATGGGCAAGAATTTCAAATTGTGAAAGTTTTTTATCAGCCAGAGGAACTGCAAAAGCATCTGACAGAATTCGGTTTTATAGCTGATGTAAAATTGACAGAGCATTATTTTATCTATGCTAATGCTACGAAGCTTGAGAATTAATCTGTGAGAATAAGTAGGTTTAATACTGGGATCAAGCGTGATTTTATATAAAAATATTTGTTTAATAGACTAACTTTAAGCTGACCATCATCAATATAGAGTAAATAATAAATCGCAACGGTTTTTGCATTGAGGTTTTTTGATTTCGCATCAATATGCTCAAGCGCTTCCAGGGCTGAACAAATCTCGCATGTAGTCTGGAATATTAAATAATAATAAGTCTTTGTGGTTCAAAATATTTTGCCACAAAGACTTATTATTGCACCAATTGTCTAAATTAAAGCTATAAATATTGATCTGCTACTGCTCATGTGCAGGGACTTATGGCGAAAATATCTTACTCTATTTTTGAGCCGCACCGACTGCGGTAGGTTCACCAAGCACTTTGCTAAATCTTTCTATGTAGAAGTTGACAGGATTTTCCACAGCTTTAATTGATTCGCGATCGCGCAATGTATTCCACCATTGTTGGATACGTGGTGTTTCTGATGGTAGGCTGAATTTGCGGAAGTGTTCTAGAAGGGGTAAGCGCTCAAACCAGGGATAGAAGCTGATATCCACTAAACTTACTTTGTCCCCTAACCAGTAAGGGCCATTTCCAGACAGCTTACCTAATCCTTCTTGCTCTATATATAAGAGGGATTCGATAAATTCTCTATGTCCTTGTTCCTGTTCAGCGCTATCTTTACCGCGCAGTAATTTGTTAAACGCAGGGACAAAGCGGGTGTTGGCGTAGTCGATCCAAATACGAGCGATCGCTTTTGCACCAGGTTCGCGGGGTAATAAAACTGGCTCTGGAAAGACTTCTTCAAGATATTCATTGATAATGGCAGATTCATAAATCTCCAAATCCCCATGTTTAATGGCAGGGACTTTACCATAACGCGAAATCTGCGTGTAGCCTTCGGGTTTATTTTGTAAGTCTATTTCAATAGGAGTAAATTCAATTCCTTTTTCTAGCAAAACAACACGGGTTCTTTGGGAGAAAGTTGAGGCTTTGGCGAAGTAAAGCTTTAGGTTAGTCATGAACTACTTTCCTTGTGTTTTACGTGATGAGGTATTGGAGATGATGAATTTTGAGATTACTTTGACAAGTATCTACACCAGCCACTTAATTAAATACGGTTAATCGCTCGTCTTACCGTATAATACTTTATATCATGTTGTCAACACCAGAAAAAGCCTTGTAAAGCTGATGAAAGCTCCTTTTGACATAAATTTAGTTTATCTAAAAATTAGTAATTAATAAATTTAGGGCTACGTATACTTTGTTAACTGAAGACTTGTATTGTCGTGAGGGTTATGCAATACTGCTAAATAATCAACGGTAAGTCGGTCGAATAACAGTATTTAATTTGCCTGATGCACATACAGCACAGACAAATCATTCAGATGCTTTAAGAATCAAGCTAAAATTGCTGCTTTTTTCTTAAAGTTATTGCTGGTACAAAAAATTATTGATTTGAAAGACTGTCCCTCCAAATTAATTCCCTTGACATCTATAGGGTATAAACAAATATCGACGTATTTATTGTTGTTCGTTGTTTGTTAGAAGTATTCTCCAATCCAACTAAGAAAACTTAGCCAACACAGATTTGCTCACCCTTTTAGGGTCGTCTGACTAAAAACACCTTAGTCCTTAACCTCCCTAACACAGTGCTATTTTAGAGACAACCTATGACCGCCACAGTTAAACCTTCATATATCAATATCTTTCGTTGCTTTACACTGCTTGTAGTCCCTGGATTGTTAACCATAGCTACATCGTTGACGTTAGTTAGTTGTACACAACAAAGCCAAAAAGCAGATAATAAATCTCCTGCTAGCAATGTATCGGATGCTAATACCTCAAAAATCAAAACTAAGGTACTCCGCATGGGGTATCAACAAGCAGGCGATTTAGTTAGGGTCACCAAGGTATTAGAAAAGCGGCTAGAACCCTTGGGTGTCAAGGTTGAATGGGCACAATTTGCCCAAGGGCCACAGCTGATGGAAGCAATGAATGTCGGCAAAATAGACTTGGGTTCTGTCGGAGAAACTCCGCCCATCTTCGCCCAAGCTGCTGGCGCTCAGATCACTTATGTTGTGGGTCGGCGACGGACTGAAAATTCTGGGAAAGGAAGTGCGATCGCTGTTCCAACAGATTCTCCGATTAAGAGTATCAAAGAGATTAAAGGACAAAAAGTTGTTTTCCAAAAAGCTTCTGCATCTCACTATTTCATCCTCCGAGCTTTGGAAGAAGCGGGTCTGAAATATAGTGATATTCAAGTTTTGAGCATACCCAACGTAGAAGCGGCGAGTGCTTTTTTAGAAGGGAAAATTCCCGTGTGGGTAACTGGAGATCCTCATCTAGCGCGAGCTGAAAAATTGGGTAAGGCGCGGGTGATTAAAACTAGCGAAGGACTTGATTCACCTGGTGGATACTATATCGGTTCAAAACAGTTTGCAGTTGAAAATCCAGAACTGCTTAGGATTGTGATTGAAGAAATTGATAAAATTGAGCGCTGGGCTGAGGCGCATCCCAAGGATACTGCCAAGTTAATTTTACCATTTCAAAAACTACCCCCAGATGTGATGGATTTGGTAATCAGCCGTCGTAGTTTTGGATTAAGAGCCATTTCGCCAGATTTAATTAGGGAACAACAACGAGTTGCAGATTACTTCTATAAAAACGCCTTGATTCCTAAACCGATCAATGTTAAAGAAGCGACGCTGACGGATGAACAGTATGCAGCGATTACACCACCCACAATCAGTCAAAAATAGGATGGGGACTGGGGACTGGGGATTAGGGACAAGGGGAGAAATTCAAATTACCCATTACCCATTACCCATTACCCATTACCCATTACCTTTGACTCTTGACCCAAAATATTTACTTTAAATCTCAAGGAGTTTTATATCTATGGCACTGACCCCTTCAACAATGATACCTGTAGGCACTTTAGCACCTGATTTTCATTTACCAGATGTGGTTACAGGTGAAACAATTTCACTCTCTACCTTTGCTGATAAAAAAGCATTGTTAGTAATATTTCTCAGCCGCCATTGTCCTTTTGTGCAACATATTAAATGGGAATTGGCAAAACTGGGTAAAGATTACAGCGATCGCAATATTGGAATTGTGGCGATTAGCGCGAACGATATCAATACCCACCCTGAAGATGCGCCAGAATTACTCAAAGCCTTTGCCAAAGAATTGGATTTATCCTATCCTCTGCTTTACGACGAAACCCAAAAATCTGCGAAAAACTTCTTTGCTGCTTGCACTCCAGACTTTTTCCTGTTTGATGCTAACCGCAAGCTTGCTTATCGGGGACAGTTGGATGATAGCCGTCCCAAAAATGATAAACCTGTGACTGGTGCTGATTTACGCAGAGCCATTGAAGATGTTTTGCGCGTAGACGCGGAGCGGCTTGTCGCCGGACATCGCGTGATTACTTGGGAACAAAAGCCAAGTATCGGTTGCAATATTAAATGGAAGCCAGGTAATGAACCTGCTTATTACAAAGTACCCGCAGTTGCAGTATAGAAATTTGGATATTCAATAGACTCTCTAGGAATAAGGTGTGATGAGGTGCGATCGCGCACCTTTTTTTATTGTTGCATCATCCCACCTAAATCAATTCAAATAATTTTGGCGACACATAAAATTATTCATAAGGGCACAACATGTTGTGCCCCTACCCAACTGTCACATTCTTTTTTTAAATAGGTATAATATAAAAAAACTCCAACCACTAGGAGATAGAGTTTCCCGCTGACTTCCTATTAATTTTAAATTTTGAATTTTGAATTCCCCTCAGGGGTTAATTGTAATTTTAGTAATCGCTCTCCTGCTTTTGCTAAAGTTTCTGGCTGCTTACTAAAACAAAATCTAATAAAATTCTTAGCCGTCTCTGATTGCGCAAAAAAGCTAGACCCAGGAACTACGGCAACCCCAATTTCTTTAATTAAATATGTAGCGAAGTCCACATCAGTTTGATAACCAAATTTGGAAATTTCAGCAAACACATAGTAAGCTCCTTGAGGGATAAAATAGGGAATACCTACTCAGGGGGATGTAAGGATACATAACGAGGAATTGCACCAGCTAAAATCGCATCGGGACCGTAGTTTTCATAATAGGGTTCAAATACGATTACCTCATCACCAGGGTTAAGAGTAGCCAGCATTACCGCCGCCATTGCTTCTGTTGAACCGCAGGTAACAGTGATTTGTCTTTCTGGATCAATATTTAACCCTAAATACCATTTAACTTTTTCTGCGATCGCATGACGAAACGCTTTATCGCCCCAAGTGATCGCATATTGATTAATATCCTCGGAAATTGCTTCAATTGCGGCTCTTTTTAACTCTGCTGGACAAGGAAAATCAGGAAATCCCTGCGCCAAATTCACAGCACCATACTGTAATGCGACTCTCGTCATCTCGCGAATGACTGACTCTGTGAACTGGTTTGCCTTATCTGAAATTCTGTGCTTTCCTACCGGAGTCACGTTGATGCCTCTAGATAATTTATAAACTACTTTAAATTGATAAATTTAACGTGTATTTTAGCAATAATTAGCCAATAAAAAGTAGGATAAGACGTGAAATATTAGGGTCTGAGAAAAGGTTAAGGAGTAAGGGGGAAAGGTTTGAATGGGCCCTTTTCCCTTTCCCCCTTAACCGAACCGTATTGATATCACACTTGCATTTACCGCCCGACGCTAGCTACGGAATGCAAGCAGAGAACACATTTTTTGCCGCTCAGCGACCGGTCATTTGCTCGAGCTTTTCGGGGTATCTAGCTCCTTGCACCGTGATCCTGGAGGCGGCATCATCAATGTCACGCAGATCGTTGGGCGTGAGTTCGACTGAGATGGCCCCGATATTTTCATCCAAGCGATGCAGCTTGGTGGTGCCTGGGATCGGAACAATCCAAGGCTTTTGGGCCAGCAGCCAGGCGATCGCAATCTGAGCCGGTGTCGCCTGCTTCTGTTCTGCGATGCTGCCTAGCAGATCAATCAAAGCCTGATTCGCCTTGAGAGCTAAGGGCGTGAAGCGAGGTAGGGTGCTGCGGAAGTCAGAACTGTCGAAGGTTGTGCTTTCGTCCATCTTGCCAGTGAGAAAACCCTTACCTAGGGGGCTGTAAGGGACAAAGCCGATTCCGAGTTCCTCAAGGGTCGGTATCACTTCCTTTTCAGGAGTCCTCGTCCACAGCGAATACTCGCTCTGAAGAGCAGTGACAGGCTGAACCGCGTGGGCGCGACGGATCGTTTGCACTCCTGCTTCCGAGAGTCCAAAGTGCTTCACCTTACCTTCCTGAATTAGTTCCTTCACCGCTCCCGCCACATCTTCGATCGGCACGTTTGGGTCAACCCGATGCTGATAGAGCAGGTCGATTGTCTCCACCTTGAGTCGCTTGAGCGAACCTTCTACAGCCTGCTTGATGCGCTCCGGCCGACTATCCAGCCCAGGTGAACCCTTCATTCCACGGGGATCGGAATTAGGACTCAGGTCGAATCCGAATTTGGTGGCGATGACCACTTGCCCACGGAAGGGAGCGAGGGCTTCGCCCACAAGCTCTTCATTTGTGAACGGGCCATAGACTTCGGCGGTATCAAAGAATGTAACGCCGCGTTCGATGGCGGCCCGAAGAAGAGCGGTCATCTCCTGCGTGTCTTTGGGTGGGCTATAGGAAAAGCTCATTCCCATGCAGCCCAGCCCAATCGCCGAAACTTCCAGATTACTGTTTCCCAGTTTTCGTTTTTGCATTGTTTGAACTCCTGTCTTTAAATTAAAGGTTAGAATTATCCCCGCAGTAGACGAGTGTGGGTCTAGTGACTTTGCGCTGGGACTTGAAGACACTAAAGCGTCTTTTGTTGGACACCATGTTGAATACAGAGATGACCCGAGCCTAACCCTGTTTTGTCACTTTAGACTCGCTGCCCACACACTCCAGTACCGACTCTGCACCGCCAGAGGTAATCTCTTGCAAGGCTGCGATCGCACTCAGCCGAACCACCAGCACTATCCTTACCAAGGCTGCCTGGTTGGGCCAATCGTAAATTCGTTCACGTTTGTGTCTTCTGGCTGGTCAATCGCAAACGCCACAACATTGGCTACTCGATCTGGTGAGATACCATATTGCTTATACAACGCTGTCATTTTTTCAGCCGCATCTTGGTCAGTAATCCGATCTAACAACTCAGTATTAATTGCAGCAGGATAAATTGTCGCAGTCCGAATGTTAGTTCCTTCTTGAGCAGATTCCATACGTAGAACTTCCATGAAATCGCGTACAAACCATTTCGTCCCACCATACACAGCACCACCTGGATAAGCTTTTAATCCAGCGACCGATGAAGTTGTGATCACATGCCCAGACTTTTGGCTAATAAAAGTTGGTAACACCGCAGCGATACCATTTAGCACACCCTTGATATTGATATCAACCGTTTGATGCCATTCATCAGTTTTCAAGGCAGAAAGTGGAGAAGTGGGCATGATGCCAGCGTTCAAGAAAATAACATCGACGCCTCCAAATGTTTCCTTGGCAAGCTTGACGATCTGGGCGTTATCCGATGGGTTAACCACATCCATCACTTGATAAAATGCTTGTCCGCCAGCTTTTTGAATTTCATCAACCAATTGTCTCAATTGCTGCTCGCGTCGCGCGCCCAATACGACTTTAGCGCCTTTGCTTGCAAGCAATTTTGCACTGGCTTCACCAATCCCTGATGATGCACCAGTAATAATCACAACTTTGTCTTTAATCATTTCCGTACCCTCTTTATTGCGATTGAAGCTCGATTTTCACTTCTACAGAGCCAGGTACATTAAATGCCTCGATGCCACCATCTATTTTTCCGAGGATAATGAGTCCGTTGGCGTATCCTCACAAGGGCGAGAACCAAAATCAACATTCTCTGCTGGCAGTTTTTCCCCTTGATGGAAAACCATCTCAACAACACTAAGATATTCCTCCATACTGCTCGTCGCTGACCTTTTCCAGCCAGTCCACAGGCTTACCATCAAGCCATTCCTGAATAGCGATGTGCGTCATCGCTGTGGTTGGCGTGGCACCGTGCCAATGCTTCTCACCCGGCTCAAACCAGATCGTGTCCCCCGGACGAATTTCTTCAATAGGGCCGCCCCATCGCTGTACAAATCCGCAGCCAGCCGTTACGATCAAGGTCTGTCCTAATGGATGAGTGTGCCATGCTGTCCGCGCACCAGGCTCAAATGTGACACTGGCTCCAGACGTGCGTGCTGGTTCGTGCGCCTCAAATAAGGGGTCAATGCGGACAGTACTTGTAAAATACTCGGACAGTCCTTTGGCTGAAGGCTGTGAGCCACTTCTTTTAATGTCCATATTCTTAATTCCTTCACTTGATGCCATTTCGGGTGGTAGCAGGCAAGTCTCTTGCCCAATCAAAACTGAGTTTTCTCTTGAATAAAAATCCAGAATGCTTATAAGAAGCCGAAATCATTTTTCATTACTTTAGCTTCATTCTAAGAATCTTCAAGGGCAAGCGATAAGACGATCGTCTAAGATAGTTGTACAATCCTGCAAACTTAGAAATGAACGCTGGCAAAACGAGTGAAACTTCCGATATCGATTTAATGAACGACCCGCAGGCAAAGCGCGAGGTAGACAGAGCGCAAGCTAACAGAGACGAACTGAAAGAGCGGATTGCACAGGCTATTCGTCATGATGGGACGATTGAGCCGCTCAAAGGATTGCACTTCAACCGCTCCTCTTCGCCTTCGGAATGCCTTCATAGTGTCTCTATCCCTGCCTTTTGTGCGATCGCTCAGGGTAGCAAAGAAGTTCTTCTGGGCAGCGATCGCTATCAGTACGACCCGATGCATTATCTGCTGGCTACGGTCGAACTGCCAATTGTCAGCCAAATTCTGGAAGCGTCAAAGGCGCAACCGTACCTTAGCCTTCGCCTGGATCTCGACCCCACCCTCGTTGGTTCAGTGATGGTCGAGGCAGGGTATCCCTCATCGCGCAGCCGTGCTGATGTGAAAGCGATTGACGTAAGTCCGTTGAATGCAAATCTTTTGGATGCTGTAGTGCGGCTCGTCAGGCTTCTAGATTCCCCTGCTGAAGCTCATGTTCTCGCACCACTGATTAAGCGGGAAATCATTTACCGACTCCTGATGGGAGAGCAAGGTAATCGGCTCCGTCATATTGCAGTTCTGGGTGGCTACACCTACCACATCGCCAGAGCAGTGGAGCGACTTCGTAAAGATTTTAACGAGCCACTTCGGATTGAAAGCATTGCCCGCGAGCTGGGAATGAGTGTCTCGGGCTTTCACCATCACTTCAAGTCTGTCACTGCAATGAGTCCCTTGCAGTTCCAGAAGCAACTGCGGCTCCAGGAGGCTCGCCGTCTGATGTTGGGGGAAAGCCTTGACGCTACCAGTGCTGCCTATCGAGTGGGGTACGATGATGCCTCACACTTCAACCGGGAGTATAAGCGGCTCTTTGGTGCCCCACCCATGCGCGATGTGGAACGGCTGCGAGAAGCTGCTAGGGAGACTGCTAGTTCTATATGATCTCCTCAATATGCCCTAATTTTGCCAGAAATAGCCAAAACATTGTGGAGACGGCATAGAGCTGAGATATCGATACTCTTGGTGAATATACTATGAGTTGTACCTTAAAGTATATGCTTACAGGAGTTGAGATAGCTGCCGCATATCGTTAAAAACTATCTTAGCTCCAGCCTCAGCAAGAGCAGTGCGTAGACGCGCAGCGGTGAGGGGGTCGCAGTCTTGGCGGTTCCCGTCGATTGCGAACCCCCGAACCCGAAGGGCTTGTCGTGAGACATCGCTATGTTGAGCATAGCCAAAAACGGTCATTCCTGCCGCACATCCTGCTTGCACACCCGTTACAGAGTCTTCAATCACAACACAATGTTCTGGATTTGTATTCATTTGCTTGGCTGCATAGAGATACACATCGGGAAAAGGTTTGGGGCGTGAAACATCATTAGCGCTATATATTTTGCCATCAAATTTATGTAGAAGCTTCGTTAATTTCAATACCATTTGAATATGACGGTGACTACTATTTGATGCCACACATTTAAGTAATGTAATCTGCTCCAATACTTCGCTAATGCCTGGAACTGGTTTTAGTTCTTGCTGCAAGGGAGCGATTTCTCGCTCTTTACAAAGTTCCATAAAGTTTTTGGGCAATGGTTTTTTGTAAGATGTCTCGATAATCTCTAAACAGGTTTTTAAGGACTTGCCAATAAATTTTTGAGTTACTTCTGCATAGGTGATAGGAAAGCCAGCTTCAGTGAGCGTTTCTGCAAAAATGCGATTAAGAATTGGTTCGCTATCAACCAAAACTCCATCACAATCAAAAATCACAAGCTCGAACCGATTTTGACCCATATTTTTGCCTCAAATTTAGCATTCTACCATTGGAGTGCTAACTACATATTCTTAACTAGTGATGAGCGATCGCATTTCTTCTGGTAAATCTTATCGAGCTGTTTTGCCAATAATTTCATATTAGAAAATACATTGTTTCTTTCCGCTAATTCCTCATCACAAGAATATTTTAAAGCATAGATTCCTGCTGAACGTGCGGCTGGAATTCCCACATCGCTATCCTCAATGAAAACACAAGATTCAGGCAAGAATCCCATGTTATTTGCTGCGTATAAAAATAAACCGGGTTCAGGTTTGCACGAGCCAATATCATAAGAGCTAAACAAGCGATGTCTGACGGCAAGCCGCTCCGCGTCTACGCCAAAGTAATGCGACAGATTGGTTACATTGAGAGCCTTGCGAATTTTTGCCATTGGCGCACTTGAAGCAACACAAACAGGATATTCCAGGGTTTTTAACATCTCTGGAACGCCTGTTACTGGCTGCAAATAAAATTCGGCGTTGCATAATTGATTCAGGAGACTATGATAAAAAGAATCCAACGCAGTGCTGGATAATCTTGATTATTTCTCCCTATTTTCCATTTCCTACTTCATTTGGAGTTCATCATGCCAGAACCACGCTATGGTATTTGGGCACCTGTTGGTGGTAACTTTGGCCCTTTAGATACTGAAGAAGAACCTGTTGATGCTAGTTATGAGCGATCGCGATCGCTGATTTTAGAAGCTGAACGTTTAGGGTACGCTACAACTTTGGTGGCACAGCACCTCGTTAACCCACGCAGTTTAGAGTTAGAGCAACTAGAAACTTGGACTGCTTCTGCGGCTTTAGCTGAAGCGACAGAAAAAATAGAGATTATCGCTGCCATTAAGCCTTTGCTATTTCATCCTGCTGTTCTGGCTAAGATGGCGTTAGGGATTGACGCTATTAGTCGTGGACGTTTTGCCATCAACTTGATTAGTGCTTGGTTCCGCCCAGAGTCGGGAAAGTTTTTTGTTTTGGTTGGCTGTGCGATCGCACTACTTCTAGCATCTGGTTAAAAGTCTCCGGACTTACACCACACAAGCGTTTAAAGTCTTCTGGCTTTAAGCTTTTTACTTGTTCGTAGGTCATCAATGCTACCCAAATCTAACCTACTTTTCCCACGCATTTGGGACTTTTGCAAGAGGTCTACTATCTTTATCACGTACCTCTGGTAATACCGTAGGAGTTTCCCTGATAGGTGCAGTGTTTGGCGGCTTAATCGCTAGTGTTGCGGCTGGTGCAGATGTATCTGTTGCTCCTCCGGAGGCTATTGTTACAGGATTCCAAGGCACCTTTCGTTTTGCAACGCTAATTCTGTGTGTTGCTGCGACGGCTTCAGTTTTGAGGTTACGTAATCAAAGTAAGTGAACTACCCCACAGCATAGGCGGATGGGGCTTCTAACATCAGGTTGGAAGACACCATCTTAGGCTTGCGTCCACGAATTAGTCTTACCGAATTTGAGATTTTAGATTTTCACGAATTAAAAACATGATTTATGACCAAGCAGAATTTGATCTACGCTGTGAGTGGGGGGCACAAGGAGTTGCTCAACTTGCACCAATTAGTGATGTCATTATTATTGTCGATGTTCTCTCTTTCTCAACTTCGACAGAAATTGCCACCAACAATGGCGCAATCATTTATCCATATCAATGGAGAGATGATTCTGCAATTGATTATGCCAAGTCTGTACAAGCAGAATTATCAAAAGGTCGGATGTCAAAAGCAGGTTATTCACTTTCCCCTGCATCTTTAACTAAAATTCCTGCGGGAACTAAGTTAGTTATACCTTCTCCAAATGGTTCAACTCTAACATTGCTAACTGGTAAGACTCCAACAATAGCTGGCTGCTTGCGTAACCCTGAAGCCGTGGCAAAATTTGCACAAAAATATGGTTCAAGAATTGCAGTAATTCCCGCCGGTGAAAAATGGGAAGATGGGACACTGCGACCAGCTTTTGAAGATTTAATTGGTGCTGGAGCAATTCTGAGTTTTTTGGATGGGAGCTTATCTCCGGAAGCAGAAACTGCTGTAGCCACATTTTATGCTTTGAAAAATGATTTACTAGCGTACTTAAAAAAATGCAGATCCGGGAAAGAATTGATTGCTAAAGGTTATGAGTTGGATGTTGAATTAGCAGCAGATTTTAATGTTAGTGATTGCGTGCCTTTCTTTAAGGAAAATGCTTACATCAATGGTGCATATCTGAACTTTTAAAGACATAAGGCGTGATTTTTGAATTAATTTTTAACTCCTTTACCCTCCGACCATTCCCAATCCTTACTCTGAATAACGTATGGGAACTTCAGCATTCAGCCATGCTAAAAATTTTTCATTAATATTCGTGGGTGATATTTCCGCTATGAAGTTAGTGTAATTAATGTGCTGACTAATTAATTTTTCAATCTCATGGCGATAACCTGCTTGAGTTTTGACAATTAGCACTACTTCTGGCTCTTCTGTAATTTCTCCTTGCCATATATAAGCGCAGGTAATCGGAAACCAATTGACGCAAACAGCAAGTTTTTCTTCTAACAAAGTACGACCGATTTTGCGGGCTTCATCTGTATTATTTAAGGTGATGTAATACAGTATCATGGTAGATTATTCAAAGATTTTAAAATTTCTACTTAATTTAGATTATTACATAGTACGTATATGCAGAGCAAGCAACTTTTAGGCGTGTGTTACTACTAGGACATAAATGAATAAAGTAGTTGAGGAAATATCACTTATGCAAAACATCAATTTGGTGCCTAGACCTATCAAGACCAAGATTAAGAAAAAGTAATTAATTTGTGGGATCGTTGCACTTTAGTAGTGCCTGGGAATGATCCTCAACAAGATATTCGGCTCAAATTGCAAGTACAACCAGAATTATTCCTTGTTAGTCTGATTGAAACTCAAGTTGTTGCCACTATCATGGCAGGGTATGAGGGTCATCGCGGTTGGCTCAACTATTTAGCTGTAGTGCCCGAATATCAACGGCAAGGTATCGGTCAATATAAGGTTGAGCAAGCAACTATTAAACTCAAGTCTATGAATTGCCTGAAAATTAATATACAGATACGTACTTCAAATATAGATGTTCTTCGGTTTTATGAGCATCTTGGTTTCAAAATAGATGATTTTATTAGTATGGGTAAGCGTTTTTGAGCCGTGTAAAAGTTTTATTTCTTGAAGATTAAAAGCAATACTATCGCCTTAAAATAAGTAATATTGTTTGATGGAAATCCATAAGATAAAATCCAAAATTTGTATAAGGGGAGTTAAGAGTAATGACAGAAAATACTGTTAAAATCACTGGTTTTCACGCTCATGTTTACTTCGATACAGCAACCCGTGAGGCGGCTGCACGTATACGGGAAGGATTAGGCGCTAATTTTGATGTCCAGCTTGGACGTTGGCATGACAAGCCTATTGGCCCTCATCCAATATCAATGTATCAAGTTGCATTCTCTCCAGAACAGTTTGCCAAGGTTGTTCCTTGGTTAATGCTCAATCGTGAAGGTTTGGACATTCTTGTTCATCCTTCAACGGGTGATGATGTGGCAGATCATACAGAGCATTCTCTGTGGCTAGGAACGAAACTAGAGCTGAATATCAAGTTTCTTCAACAGATTAGAACAACATGAGCTTTTGTGAAGATACTGATTGCGCGATCGCTCTTTACATCTACAGCTAAGGCTTGCACAGCAGAGTTTTTCAAACCAGTGAAATCTAAAAGTGCTTCGCCTAGATTTTCTAATTGTTCTGGGGATAAATTTTCAATGCGATGTCTTCTCTACGAGACGCTACGCGTAGCTTGCTTCCCGTAGGGTACGACAAGCCGCTTTGCGTCTACGCGCAGTTCTTGAGGTAATTCTCCCACCCGTCGAGTTAGTTGACGAAGAATGAGGTCAACAAAGTAGCCAGTACCAGCGATCGCAAAATCAAACTCGAAAGTATCATCGTTTACCTGAGCTACAATGCGATCGCCTTTTTCCTGTGCCGATTTCCAAGGTGCACCTATCTGCACCTTGGAAATTGGAGAAAGCAATTACTCGCTCAATTGCGTCCGGTGGTGATGTGGAACCTACCTGGCGAAAGCGCCAAGCCTAGAACCAGCGAGCTGCATCAGGTAGTTCTGGATAGTTGAAGTAAGCACCAGGATAACGCCGCAGCGCAAATGCAAAGACGCTACCGGAGCCACTACCACCTACTATTGTGACATTATGGTCGATGCCTGGGCGATGTCTAGCGACAAGCCGCTAGCCTGCGGCAACGCTCCGCGAACGCGTCTACGCTCACCCAGTTTTCTGGATCGGTGCCAATTAGGCGTAGTGCCTCACGAGCGCCAAAATCGAGATCAGTCGTTGTTGTCATGTCGATAGTTTAGGGGACTGGGGATTGAGGGACAAGGGGAAATAACCAATGCCCAATGCCCCATACCCTATGCCCTTACGAAACTTTTATCTACTTGTGGTAATTCGATTTGAGCTACTTGGGATTCGATGGCTGTACCCTTGAAGAAGTTGGGGTTAGCTTCGGTGTAGAATTTGTAGGGATTTGCGAATACATAAGCTTTGAAGTCAGCTTCGGAAATTACGCCTTCTTTCACCAATTCCCAGCTTTCTGCGAGAGGATCTGTCAAATCGGGTACATCCCAGTGACCGACATCTGAGGAATAGATGGCGTTAATCTTCACGTTTAAGGGATTGGCTTTGTCGTTGAATGCTGCGCCGATGGTGCGATCGTCAGATTCGGAACCAAAGAAGAAACTATTCACCCAGCGATCGCGAATATCTTCTATCTTTTCAATTCCAGCTGCGGCAAAATCTTCTAATTCCTTACCAACTGGTTGACGGCTATGACGGCCGAATGAAGAACCCAGTACACTCTTGGTTAATTCTTCTTTGCTGAGGGAATATCCTTGAGTGATTTCGCCACCGAAGCGTTCAAACAACTCATATAATTCATCAGCATTGGTAAGGTCTGGGTTGTAGTTTTGTAGCCCTTGAAGATTTCGCTTGGAGTAACGATCCACTAAATGAATGTAGACATGAGCGCCCCAATCTGCACCACCTTCCAGCATCCCGACGCGCAACTGTGGAAAACGCTTGGTGACACCACCAAAGAACAGCGCTTTCGCAAATGCTTGGGAACCATCGGCAAAGTGACCGATATGGTTGTTCATGTAGTTGCTGATAGACGAGCGACCAGTCCAACCTTGGCTGCCGTAATGGGTAGTAATGGGCACACCCAATTCTACGGCTTTAGCCCAGAATGGATCGTAGTCATATTCGCTATCTAGCCCGAAGAAATCTATATATGAGGCATATCTGGCGATTTCGGGGAATTTATCTGCGGGATATTTATCTGCGATCGCTTTAATTGGCCGCTTTACACCACCAGGAATATTTGCTACTTTTAAACCTAGTGTATTTACTGCAAATTCTAATTCCTCAATAGCTTCTTGAGGGGTAGTCATGGGGATACCAGCTACTACCGTCAGGCGATCGCTATATTTACGATAGATATCAGCATGATAGTGATTAACCGCTCTTTGCAATGCTTGACGGTTTTCTGGACTGGCTCCCGCTGGTGCTAAAACATTATTGGGAAATAGTACAGAATAATCTGATCCCTGTTCCGCCTGACGTTCATATAGTAAGGCAGGTAGGGTGTAAGTAGCTAAATCTAAGGTATTGCGGGTAACTCTCGCCCACCAAGGAGAGCGAATTGTGCGGTTGTATTGGCGTTCTTCAGGAGTTTGTTGATACCAGTCTTTACCGTTTGTCTTGGAGTTAAGACGAGATGATTCCGCCTTCCGCAATTCATCTACAAGTTTCGCACCGCCATAATTAGCAATGTAATCTTCCAGAGCAGGCGTGAAATCATTGGTGTGAACGTCGGTGTCGATTATCGGATAATCTAGGGTGGCTCTGATTGCAGCGGAGGGTGAAGTTTTTAATCTGCTATATTCAGTCATCTTTTTTTCCTTCTATTTGGCTAAGATTTTCAGATTATGTAGGGCATCAAGTACAGGTTAGTAGGAGGCGATCTGCAAACAAGACGCTTTAAAAAGTAGGGTTTAAGCATCAGTGAACAGTCCTGAGTATCGAGTCCTGAGTGTTGCAGGACTTAAGCACAAGTAACGGAAAAACAAACCGCAGAGGACGCAGCGAAAAGTCTGATCGGAGGAAACCTCCGATCAGAACTTTTCAAGACAGAGTACACGGAGAAATAAGAGTTTGAGAGGTTTTTTGCGTAATTCCTATATTGAATGCTGTTTCTCTAAAATCTGGCTACAGATAAATCTTTGCGCCTCCCTGTGATCAAATGCGACAGATGTTATTTGTAGGGGCGGGGTCTCCCCCATACGTGTCAACTTAACGTCAAACCCTTATCAAGGCGTGATTTTGAATTAAATCACCTACCATCAATATCCGCGTTACCCCACCCCAGTTTTGTCTAAAGCCAAAACATCCCCTCCCCGCTTGCGGGGAGGGGACTGAGGGGTGGGGTAAAATGCCTGTGGGATAAGCGTTTTAGCTTAAGTTGACACCAATGGGTCTCCCCGCCCTTATCAGGATGTCGCCATGCAGAGACATGATGGCCAGTAGCTTGAATAAATGCACCTAAACGAAACTTGCGTGTTGTACTCATCTGCTTTTTTCTATTCTTAAGATAGTGCGACGTAGTGCGATCGCTAATGCAAACTTGGATTGAGAGTTATAAAATCCTTTAAAAGTCAAGCTTTGAGGTAATCGTGTCTGGCACTCAGGTATTGACCTATGACTAGACGCTCAAGATAAAGCTTACACAGTACACCCAAAAAAATCTGTACTGGAAAACACAAGCTTATGATATACGAATTATTAGCTTATCAAACATTAAATATTGCAAACTATCTGGAAATGGTGAAACTAGAGTTTGAGATGGGGGCTTGAGCGATCGCATCCCAAATAAACTAGTGGTCTGTCCCATAAGTTATGAGGGACTGTAGTGTGAGCGAGACGCTCACGCGGGCTTTTCGGCCCGCACTACCAAAAACCCAGCAAAATTAATGGGACAGACCAATAGTCTTTGGCTTTTTTCAAAAAGTAGAGTGGGCATCACCCACCCTACGAGTGGCAAGAGGAAAGTTAGGAAATGCAACAGGGAAAGCTGCAAGTATGTATCATATCTGTTGGACTATTGGGTCTGTCCGTGTTGATGACGACAAGTTAAATATTTTGCAACAAAAACATATATAGCAATCCGCTCTTGGATTTGTGAAATATTATATGCAAAGTTGTTGACTGTTAACAGTCAACGGTCAACAGTCAACAGCCAAAACCGATATTTTTCACAACTGAAATAGGATTGCTATATGAGTCTGACATGGTGTTTTGCGATCGCCAGACGAGCTACACTAATTTGAGTAGGCTCTGTTGAGTCCAATCTTGGTGGATATATCGTACCACGCTATCGGCTTGATTGGAGTCAATCACATGGGTGGCGTGGCGTTTTAACTCGACAGTGGCGTTGGCAACTGCGATCACACTATCGGCAATACCGACATTGCCCCCTTCGCAGACTTATAGCAAGTTGAAAATTGATTACGAATTGGTATTAAACACCATGCCGCTTAAACCAAGCTTGGAGGCGTTTCCAGCCTTCTTTCGCTTCTTTTTTCCGGTAGGAGGGGCGATAATCAGCAAAAAAGGCGTGGGGTGCATCGGGATAAACGATGATTTCTGATTTGCTGCTGCTGGATTTGAGTTGTTCTCTCAGTTTTTCTACTGTATCCAAGGGAATACCTGTATCTTTACCACCGTAGAGTCCAAGAACTGGAACTGTCAGCGTTGACGCAATATCTACGGGATGTTTGGGTTGAAGTTCAGTTGCATCACCAACTATTCGCCCATACCAGGCCACACCTGCCTTAACTTTGGGATTATGTGCTGAATATAACCAAGTAATGCGACCACCCCAGCAAAAACCCGTAATACCCAATTTATCAGCATTTCCCTTTGCAGATTTTACAGCCCAGTCTACCGTGGCATCAAGGTCAGATAGTACCTGAGCATCGGGTACTTTAGCTACTATCGGGCGAATTTCGTCAATACTGCTTAATTTTGACACATCACCCTGACGAATAAATAATTCAGGTGCGATCGCTAAATATCCCAACTTGGCAAAGCGACGGGCGACATCCTGAATATGTTCGTGTACACCAAAGATTTCTTGAATCACCAGCACAATCGGGAAATTCTCGCCCGTCGCTGGTTGCGCTCTATAAGCCGGAATTTCACCATCTTGCACAGGTATTTTCACCGCACCTGCGATTAATCCTTTAGCATCAGTGGTAATGACTTGAGCCGAAATAGGTTGTACTGCTAGAGCAAAGCCTGTAGCAAGGGTAGCAGTTGCGATAAAGTTGCGGCGTGTTATCTCTTTGATCATCTTTATGCCTTGAGCTATCCGGGTTTAATTTTTATTGTGTCAGGAACTAGGGATTAGGGGCTAGGAATTAGGGAAGGTTAATTTTCATACTCTCGTTCGTTGTGAGCTTTTGTTTGTGGGTTTCCACTTTCTGAAATTGATGCCAACGAAACTCTATTTAGTTAGTCTAATAATTAGTTTTACATAAATTTACGTAATCAGATATTTTATTGTCTAAGAACTTGAATTTTACCTATAGACATGTAATACTCATAAGTTAAACACCGTTAAATCGGTCAATAAACAGTATTTATAATTTTTGAATCAAGTACTGTATAGAGAGATTATTCACATCTTCGTAATGGTCATGCACAGAAAAATTCTGTGAGTCATGTCTGTTTTCTGGTGAGAAGTTAGTGTTGCAAATAAAGGGGTGACGCTTGTGAGTGCAAATCAATTGAATTCAACGAAGCAGTTTTTAGCAAGCCAGGAATTGTTGAAGTCAGATTTTGATATAAATTGGCAGATTCCGAATCCGTAAATTTCTGCTGAAAGCTACTCTCGCTGAACTGTGGATAAAGGGAAAAGGTAATTTACCTGGCTCTTTATCCCTTTTCCTAATTCTAGGTTTGTCTCACGCAGAGGCGTATATATTTAAGGAGTAAATTCGTGAATAATCATATCGGTAAAGAGTCTTCAGACAATATTTCCGATCTCAATTTAGTAGCTGATGTATTGGATGCGTTCTTCTCAGCCTAATTTCTTTGTGGTCTTCGATCGCGCTGGAATTGATCCCTTTACCCAACGTTTCCCCATTACCCTACGGTTAGAGGGAACTGTGCGCGGTACAGGCGGCATCAGAATTGCAGATTACACCTGCGCTACCTCTGTTAGTGGACTCTACGCTGCGGGAGATGCGGCAACTAGAGAGTTGATTTGTCGTGGCTTTACAGGTGGAGGTAGTCACAATGCAGTTTGGGCAATGTCTTCCAAGCTGTTATTAACTACTTTGAACCGGAAAAATTCCTCGATATAATTGTCAAATTTTGCTGACAAAAACACTAGTTCAAGCTTTGGGTATGGAAGGATAAATGATTCAAGGTATCAGCCATTTTACATTTATCGTCAGGGATTTGGAGAAAATGACAAAATTTCTCACAAGCATATTTGATGCTCAAGAAGTATATGCGAGTGGTGAGCAAATTTTCTCTATCTCCAAAGAAAAATTTTTCCTGATCAATGGCTTGTGGATTGCGATTATGGAGGGTGAACCTTTAGCCGAAAAAACCTATAATCATATAGCTTTTAAAATAGCCGCAGAAGACTACGAACTTTATGCTGCGAGAATTAAGAGTTTGGGAGTGGATGTCAAAGAAGATAGAAACCGTATTGAAGGCGAAGGAAGTTCTTTATATTTCTATGACTACGACAACCATTTGTTTGAGTTACACACAGGTACTTTGAATCAGCGGTTGCAAAATTATCTAAGCGTAAAATAAATGCTATGCGATCGCACAAAATTTCTGGTAAGATGAAACTATCTCGACTTTGCTACGGTAAACTGATTAGTTTACCGTAGTTTAACTGTCTAAGGAACGATATTTCTACCAAATCCATCTAGTGTATTTTTAACTGCATTGATATATCCCTGGTCATTCAAAGCCTCTGAAGGTAACCTGTTAGTGTTGACTGCACTGCGAACAATATCTTTAGGAGTGATTTGTTTTGCTTGATAAGCCGAAAACAGTTCACTATAACCAGGAATACCTTGGTCTTCAAAGTAACCTTGATAAGCCAAAGAAACAAGATTAAAAGGTTCTATCCGAGTTGTAGAAAGCGAGTTGCTAGCTAAAGCTGTAGAATTGACCGCTATTTTTTCAGATGCGAAAACAGGTGCGGTGGCTGTAGAGATTAGCAGTAACGATAAGCTACTAAGAATTAAACGTTTCATCATATAATTCCCTGGGACTGAGTAGGATAAGTCAAGTCAAAGACAAGCTTTGCTGTACTTGCTCCTATATTGTCAGCGAACGGATGGGGAAACTTCTTTCTCTAGTAGGCTATTTCTATCTCACTCAATTGACAGATTTTTAAAGTAGGTATACCTCCACAGAAATAAATAAGCAAAGTTTTCATTCTTGGTCGGTAATCAACCAAACCAAAAAAAACGAAATTAATAGAATTATTAATGAGATGATTTCACGAATCATTTGTCAATAGTCAGTTGTCAGTTGTCAGTTGTCATTTGCTTCCTTGTCCCCCTTGTCCCCTTCCTTCCCTAGTTCCTAATGTATTAATTATGTAACTCAAGGCTAACATAAGTGCGATCGTCAAATGACTCTCTACCTGGTGCGAGTCCTCTTTGTCCTAGATAAAGGTCATAAAATAAAGGGTCTTTAGCAATAATTTCTGAGAGAATTGTCTCGCTTTGTGTCAGAGTTGTTCTTAAATCTGGATAACCATCACTAGCAAGAACTACCGACTTAACTTGCTCAGGAATTTTGATGACTTCAATGTATTTCTTAGGGACTTGATCGCCATTAATCACACCGTAACCAAAAGGTTCTGTTGGAGAATTAGATAGGAATGCTTGCAACCTATATATAGATATAAGGAAATTTTGACTGGGATCGTTTTGCAATAATTCTGCAATTGTTTTACCCTGAGCCAGATAGGAATGCACAATCAAAGAACGTAACTGAGTCGTCACTTCATCCACTTTGCTGAGGGGATTGTGACCTTTTCCGTCTAATAAATATTGACAATCTCCAACCCGCCAAATTTCTCGACGCGCATTCGAGAATATGATGATTGCAAAACACGGGGCAAAAATTGGAATTTTATCTGATTTAACTATTTCTAAAGATTGTTTTACTGCTTGAGTTAACTGCTCAATGGCTTCTGTAGCATTACTATTAGGAGCAAGACTTTCTAAAGCTTGAGCGCCTATTTCTGCTACAAAACTACCTGGAGAAAGCCCGTTATAACTAGCACCAGAGGTATCCGTAGCTCCATCTAAAACAGCTACAAAGTGTTGGGTAATCACAAGGCGATCGTCACCTTGTGTTGGCTCTCCGTACTTTGATCGGCTCAATGATTCAACTACTGTGAAGCTTGGGTTTGGATTCATATTAAGTATCTTACCTCACAGTTATATATACCAGATATTAAATCCTGAGCAAAATAACTATCAGTTTATTTACTAAGCGTATTTAATACCTATATCTGTAGATAATGACATACAATGCTTTCACAATCAACTCAAGTACAAGGTTTTTAACCCTAGGGAATATTTGCTATTAAAAACTTGCTGTTATGAAGCTTTTATGTAACTATTCTATATGGTTAGTATTAAAATACTGTAAATAAAACTATTTAACGTATTTTGAGGTTATATGTACATGAATGTACATTTATCTGCGGTTTTTAATAGACATAGCTGACTATATCCGGGTTTTTGTGAGCAATTTTCCTGCCTACGATGAAAGCTGGGTCACAAATTTTTGACGATGTCTATATTCATCCATCAGACCTGAGAAATTGTAGCGACAAAAACAAGAATGTCTACGACTTATTTCTGATGTATGTTGGGAAAAATCTCTCCCATAGTCCGCAACTTAAGCGATAACTCAACACATTAACTAAATATCTATGGATTTTCAAGAGCAGTCTACGCTCAACAATACAACTGCATTTAGCAATCTGTTAGCGAATCGGACGGCTATTTTCATCTTAGCGTAGGCGTAGCCCAACCTAGGCATCGCCTGTGGATTAGCAATAGCAAATGTGTATTACAATCAACCTCTGTTAGCAGATATGGGTAGAAGCGACTTTCATAGCAATCCAATTCGGTACTATACGGTAGATATGCCAAAATTTCATGTTTGATATTCAGCAAATTCACGTATTCATAAATCATAAACTGTACTAATTAATCTAGTGAAAGTAGCAATGCCAATAAATTTAGGGCTTGTTACTATTTTGCCTTCTAGATTACCAGCAGGTGAATATGATGACAGAACCAAACCGCATCATCAAAGATAATTTCATGTATCCTCGCAGTCGTTACTATAGTCAAGTGAAACCACAGAACTTAGTATTCAATGCGAATCTTCAAGAATTTTCTCAAAAAGTTGCTTATATTTCCTGCCTGGAAACAAACGGTAAACTTTCGCCGGAAGAAGCTTATCAGGATATTGAAAAAGTGTGGGAGCAGTTAAAAAAATCCAAAAAGGAATTAGGAATTACCAATAATTGAACTTTCCTATTTGCCCGGATTTCTAGAAATTTACCAATCTTGTAGTGTTGGTCGAATGAGAATCTCATTCACATTTACGCGGGATGGCTGTGTCAGGGCGTAAACGATCGCGGCCGCAATGTCTTCACTTTCTAACGGTGTCACAGAACTACGACGTGCTTCTATGTTTTGTTTGGCTATGGGGTCGGAAATTCGGTCATTAATCTCTGTATTAACTAAACCAGGCTCGATAATAGTCACACGGATGTTTTGCTTGCAAACTTCTTGCCGCAAGGATTCTGAAAAACCATTGACACCCCATTTTGTTGCGTTATATACACCAATACCAACTCGTGCCGTTCGCCCAGCAACGGATGAAATATTGACGATATGCCCTGCACCTTGAGCTTTCAAGATGGGTAATACTGCATGGGTGACATACAGCAATCCCAACAGATTGAGATTAATCATCTCCTTCCAATCGGCGGTATTCCCACCATCGATCGCACCCACAGCAGCAATACCTGCATTATTGACGAGGATATCTATGTGACCGAATTCTGTCTTGGTTTTCTGGACTAAATTCTGTACTTGAGTCTCGTCTGTAACATCAGTAATAATAGGTAAAGCTTTGCCACCAATGGTAGCAACCTTTTCTGCTAGGGCATTTAAGCGATCGCCTCTGCGAGCAGCTAGTACTACTGCTGCTCCTTCTGCTGCTAGTGCTAGGGCGGTGGCTTCACCAATACCAGAAGAAGCTCCGGTAATAATTGCGACTTTGCCGTCTAATTTACCTGTCATGATTAATTAACGTTTGATTGCTAAAGTGAGTCCATCTGCTATTGAAATCAAGCTTAAATCTATCCGCTCATCAAGATGCAGCTTGCTATTAAAATCTCGGATAGCATTGGTAGCTGAGTCTTGAACATCTGGTTGTGCTGCACGTCCAGACCAAAGGACATTATCAACAGCAATCAACCCACCAGGTCGAATTAACTTTAACACTCGTTCGTAGTAAGCATAATAGTTTTCCTTATCGGCATCAATAAAGGCAAAATCAAAGGTTTCAGCCTCACCTTCAGCCAATAATTTTTCTAAAGTCTCGATGGCTGGCGCCAGTCGCAGGTCAATTTTTTCTGCTACCCCTGCTTCTTGCCAATAACGACGAGCGATTCCTGTAAATTCTTCGCTGACATCACAAGCTATAATTTTACCGTCAGGTGGTAGCGCCAAGGCCACGCTCAGAGAACTATAACCTGTAAAAACTCCTAACTCCAGAGTCTTCTTGGCTCCAATGAGTTTGACTAAAAAACCGAGAAACTGTCCTTGTTCTGGTGCTACCTGCATATTTGCTCTCTTATGACGCGCCGTCTCTTCCCGCAGTTTGAAGAGTAATTCTGGTTCTCGCAGAGAGATAGACAACAGATATTGGTAAAGTTCGTTTGATAGATGCAGCGTTTTACTAGGAGCCATTGGAGTCAATAACTATCAATATTATTTGGGGTTCCATATTTTAATATACGGCAAACTCACTGGTTTACCGTATTTTGCATATAAAGTATTAAGAAAGGCGACAGAACCCGTTGACGAATTGACCAGACACACCTCGACAAGCTCTAGACAAGACGAAAAAACACCTGATGCACTGCTGGCACGGGTGTTTACTTGTCATTACGGCTTGAATAACAGCAACCAGTCGATACTGCTGAAGAAATAGCAACCCTGCTATACTCGGCTAAAGATATTGATCCGGCGATCGCTTATATTTTAGTGCGCATAATCAAAGCGGCATACCGCGATCTAACAAGTAACTAGAGTCAATCGCCCTGTGTTCATCGGCGATCTAAACATTATTTACTAGGGACTACAACTAATGGATTGAATACCATTCGTTGTACTCAAAACATTTATTTTGTACTCTGCTGGACACGTTTCAACTGAACTACCTTTTATGAGTTGTACTTCCTGTGAAAGTTGGCAACCTGTAAACTGTCCTTTGTCATCAAAAGATATAAAATTTTTGGCTTTGCACTCAAAAGTAGCTACTGCGGAAGTGGGGCTAGAAACCTGCACGCTCATATCTTGACCAAGAATACAAGTTGCCAACGAACCATTTTGATAATTACTAATTGTCCCTGATTCACATACAACTGCTGCTTTGGCAGGCATAGAAACAGCAAAATTGATTGACACTAAACCCAAAGAAGAAGTTAAAACTGCCAAAAATTTAGACAGAAATCTCATGAAAGAATACCGATTGGTAGAATAAACTTTGTTACTTTATTTCTACTTTGTTTCTCGTAAATACTGATACAGCAAAGGTACTGATCTTGATTTAAACTTTCCGTGAATGATTTGATGAATAAAGATGAATCTGAAATTTTCAATCTACTAAAAAAAGCTGGATCACTTCGGGCAGTGGAAATTCATAAAACATTGTTTATGGGATTTCATCGACTTTATCAGTCTCTGCATCGACTGAAGGAACAGGGATTGATACAAGGTCGGATGGAATCACGAAGGCTACTCTACGAGATTACAGGGTTGCAGCCACAAAATGACTAGAGTGAAAAGCTCAAATTCAGATCAACGATATAACTGATCATCCTTCTACTCTGGCGCGGATAATGAAAGCAATATTCCCACAAGGACTACCGACACCAAATACTTCTTGAAAATTCAGCCCATGATAACCGGGGGATGGTTCGGTAAAGATGGGGAATTTGCCATTACCCCAGACCCTAAATAACAAAAATATTGACTTGAGTTTTATAGTCAATCAAAAAGATGGTATGATTAATTTTAATCTACGACATGTCAATCGGATTTACGTAGATTATTGCTTTGCCTCTCAGATTAAACCAACATCGTTGCTGCTTCAACTCGAAACAATTGAGATGAAGGAATAAATTGTGGTGAATTCTTCCTAAACGAGTAGATATTGCAGCTTCTGTATGTCCTTTGGGAACTACTGCGGCGAGGTAGGGAATGGAAGGGGGACAAGGAGGACAAGGGAGACAAGGGGGACAAGGGAGATGAGGAAACAGAGGACAAATGACAAATGACCAATGACCAATGACAAAAAATACATAATGCGTAAGTCTTAACCCCAAAAGTTAAATATCAAATCAAATCTGGAATTTTATGACTTATACAACTATTCTCGAATCCTTAAAAACAGACGAATGGTTTATTGATAGTCCTGACTTAGGTGAGTTTGTGGCGATCGCTAAAAAAATTATCTCTCACACTACTGACGATCGCCAACAAACCCTCAATACTCTAGAACCCCATTTTGCTACACTCCTGAAAAAACAAGATTGGTTACCAGAGGAATTCTCCCAACCAATTCACCATAGCGGTTTGGGAGGTGGAATTGGGCAATGGTTGCTGTATCGTTCTCAGGATCGGTCACTGACTATCTTTAGTTTGGTGATTCCGCCCAATTCCATTACTCCTGTCCACGATCATTTATCTTGGGGGCTTGTGGGTTTGTATAAAGGCAGACAAGAAGAAACTGTCTACCGTCGCCTAGATAACGGTGATGTAGAAGGACGCGCCCAATTACAAAACCTCGGTGTCTATAAAGTGAAACGTAGTGATATTTACCGTCTGTTACCGCCTGACGGAGATATTCACTCTGTGAAAGCGACAACAGTATTTACTCCCTCCATCTCCATTCATGTCATGGGGAATGATACTGGTAACATTTTGCGCCACCAATATCACCCAGAACAACGAAGTGTCAAATCTTTTCGCTCTGGATATTCCAACGCACCATATAAGGAATAAAAGGAAAACTATGCCGATCCTAGTGCGATCGCAGATTTTCTCTGTCACTTGCAAAAATCACAACAATGGCGAGAATCCAATCTCAAACAGTGGTCTAAAAGTTATGCAAATGCCATCAATATTGATGAAGACATTGTTTACAAAGATGCCCAAGAAGGACAACAACAGCGATCGCAAAAATTACTTCCTGTGTCTCAAGAGGCGATTGCATCTCAGCAAAAAGTTGCTAATACATTTTTCCCAGCAGGGGTAATTCCCTCAAAAGTTGATGTCAAGCTAGTTTGGGACAAGACTTTTAACGAAGATATCGCCAAATGTTAGTAACCAGCAGAAAGTTCAAACAATTCTTAATTCAACGTGAGTTCGATGCACAGGATTTAGCTCCAAACTAAAACGAAAACTACATGATGGAGAACATGATGTTTCATCGCATAGAAAGAGAATTGTCTGATGGAGAACCTCACCCCCTGCTGGGGGTGAGGGTGGGGAAACCCCGCGCCCACTTCCCTTGAAATTACATCACCGAAGGCGGATTAGCATCAGATCAAACCACAGAAGTCAATTCGGCTTTGACTGTACTGTAAGCCCAGTCTAACCAGGGAAGTAAAGCCTCAATATCTGCGGTATCGACTGTTGCTCCACCCCAAATGCGCAATCCTGGGGGTGCAGCACGGTAGGCGGCGATATCATAAGCTACTTTTTCTTTCTCCAGTAGTTTTGCTAGTTGGGTAGCACATTTTGCTTGTGCTTCTGGTGTCTGGCTAGTGAACCAAGAATCAATAATTTTCAAGCAAATGGAAGTACAAGAGCGAATTTCTGGTGTTTCTGCCAAAAAATCAGCCCAATCACTTTGCTCAACCCATTGAGCGATCGCCCCTAAGTTGGCTTGACTACGATTAATTAAGCCAGGAAGTCCGCCAATACTTTCTGCCCAGATTAATCCATCTAGGGCATCTTCGACACATAACATTGATGGCGTATTGATGGTATCTCCCTGAAAAATACCTTCAATTAGCTTACCTTTTTGTGTCATTCTAAATAGCTTGGGTATAGGCCAAGCTGGTTTATAACTTTCGAGGCGTTCCACAGCACGGGGGGAAAGTACAATCACACCATGTTGTGCTTCTCCACCTAATACTTTTTGCCAGGAGTAAGTCACCACATCCAATTTATCCCAGGGTATGTCCATCGCAAATACTGCGGATGTAGCATCGCAAATAGTCAGTCCTTCACGGTCATCTTTGATCCAATTGCCGTTTGGTACTCTGACACCAGAAGTTGTACCATTCCACAAAAATACTACATCATGACTAAAATCAACCGATTCTAAATCGGGCAACTTGCCATAGGGTGCTTTGAGCAGACGAACATCAGGTAACTTTAACTCATCTGTGACATCTTTTACCCATTCCTGACCAAAACTTTCCCAGGCCAGGATATCAAGGGGTTTGTGTCCTAGCAGTGACCACAAAGCCATCTCTACTGCACCAGTATCAGAAGCCGGAACGATACCCAAGCGGTAATCAGCAGGAACACCAAGGATTTTCTTAGAACGCTCAATTACTGCTGCTAATTTGGCTTTACCATCTTTGGAACGGTGGGAACGACCAACACAGGCGTTTTCTAGCTGAGAAACAGACCAGCCGGGACGCTTGGAACAGGGGCCAGAGGAGAAGTAAGGAATGGAAGGCTTGGTTAGGGGTTGAGACATAGGTACAGTCTACGATAATTACTTATTCATGGACATAGTATCGAATAACAAGTACTTGATATTACGTCCAGCAAATTACTCGTAATCATAATGTACCTATCTTAGGTATTAGTCACACTGCTACATACAATCTAGACAAAGCTAGACATTACATGACTTTTCTCTTGTGTGCATGGAAGCGGCTATCCCTCTACAAAGTCCAGGCACGGTTTAGCCATCCGTACATATTTTTCCAGATTTGTAGATGCAATTTCCAGCTTCGTCTTATGCATAGCGCTAAATTAATGCCAGACTTTAGCAAATGGCTAATTTCATGAGTCCAAACACTATGTATTTTTTTGATTAACCATATCCTTTGTCGGGACTCATATCTTATGGTCTACTTGCCAATAAATCGCGGTAAAATAATCAGCCAATTGCTTCAGTCCTCACATAGTTATGCACTCAAAGTTACAACTTTCTGAGCTTCCAGCCAGATACTAGCTACAGTATAGTTAACGACTACTGCGCTTTGCTTAGCATTGCAAGAACTCTTGATTTCTAGGGCTTTGCTTTCATCTTTGATTAATTTCGCTTGACAAGTATATAGCGCACCTGTAGTTTTGGCAAAAGTTAGTTCAGCTAGTACTGTATTATTATCTAGGCTTTGTTCTAATATTTTACCTGTTACTTTGTAGTTAAACCAATCCCATCCATAGTGAAGAATTAATTCCTTTTCTAAAATCTGGAGTGGAATTGGTAGAATACCCCAGCCTCGATAGACCTGATTTAAACAGTTAATATCTCCAGTCCGAGTCAAAATCGATTTGAATGATTCTTGCTCAAGCTCACCATAATATCGCCCTTCTGGTAAATCTATCATTGTTGGTGCAAATCGATGTCCACCAAAATGGCTAGATTTCCAAATCCGCACATTTTCCAAATCTAAATGGGCAATAGTATTTTGAGCATAAAAATAAAAAGGGTTACCATATCTAGCACAGCATTTATCATGGCTGCCGTGGGTACATACTAAAATATCTCTAGTAATACTTCTTTCTCTTTCATACTCAGGAATACTACCCCATAAGAATCTTTTGACAAATCCAGCTACCTGCTGAATATTCGTCAATTGAAATTCATGTTTTTGGTATCCCTGATTTAATCCCTTTTGTTTTTGATAAATCAACAGAGTTGTTTGTTCTACTTTGTGCGATTGATCGTTAGCAATTAACAAAAATCTCATTGGTAGTTTAGCGTGTTTTACTTCCTCTACCAAGATTCTTAAATCCTTGGGCACCCATTTAGAATTAAAGGCTTCTGTTGTCCAAGGCGGAGGACATTCAACCAAAATATACGTTTCGTAATGGGTGGCAGTACCAATAACATTTTCTCCTATTTGTCTTGAGTAATCTGAACAAAAAAAGGTATTCATCTATCTGTACTCATTCTTAAATTTTATGGACAAGTTCATCAAAGCTAAAATTGTGAGTTGGGCTACAATTGACAAGGGAAATGCAACAGTAAGAAACAATTAGCATTTCTTAGAGCCAACTAAGTAGCCACTTTATAACATTCATTTCTACTAAACCTATTTCCGGTTAATAAAATCTCCATAATAGAGCTAGGAAATGGTTGTAGAACTTCTTCAGTAATTCCAAAGTTAATTTTGTATCTCTGATAGTTCGACTGTTGAACAACTGTCAATTGCTGAACAATGTCTTGCTTAATCTTGCTAAAAGAGCCAAAATTGAAGTATTTTAGCTGCAATTTACTTAAGCCTTTGATGTAGCTTAAATCACAGTTAAACTTTTGGCTAAAATTTCGGTAATTATTTAAATTTTTCATGAAATAATTCATATAGCCATTTGTAGTCTCTGTCTTTACATCTGTGGACAGACTTTTATTTATATGCCATTTGGCAGATAAATTTGGACGCTTCACCCAAGATTGCAGAAAATCAATCTTTTTTCGCCAATTTACTCCTATTCCTTGATGTTGTCTCGTGATACTTATGGAGACTACTTTGTTGAAGCGATCGCGTTTTCGGTATTGGTTACTACATCTTGTATCTAAAAACATATTGCAAATAATTCTCAATAAAGCAGAAAAAAAATTTATATTTATCATCTGAGTAATCTATTCTATCGCCTTGACTCATGAAGAGCTAGGCTAATAAAATCACCAGTATAGGTTAGCAGATAACTATTGAAACTTGAGTAGCAGGAACATATTTTTCAAAAAATACGCAAATTTTCCTAGCTCTACTCAGTTTTTAGTTTTGGTATCTACTCTTTCATTGAGTTAAACTCCTGAAATAGATATCAGGTGTTTTTTTGTATACCTGCTTTGACTGTAACTGAAGTCAATAAGAAATGCAAGTATTTACTAATATATATAAATTTTACTAAAAATTTTCTGCTGATGAAAATCCTTTAAATAAAGGTTAACAACTAGCTAACAGCTGAGATTGCTGGTTAATGTAGGAATTGAGAACTTCAATGCAAATAATAATTTTTTTCAATAATTAAAAATGATGATGACCACGCGATCGCCTGCTGAGTTGCTGTGAATTTTGCCTAAAGATGAAACAGCAGTTTCAATCAACGGTAATCTGAAAACAGAATAGGTGTTTAGCGTTGACGACTACGCGCACTCAGGCTAAGTCGATCTCATCGAGAGGGGAATGTTCGCGTTCAATCTACTTATCCACAATCTCCCATCCAAAATTGATATGGCTCCTTTACCCGACTACCGCCCAAAACAACTGTCCGTAGGCCCCCTAGAAGCAGAAATTTTACAGATCATCTGGGAACTGGGTTCAGCTACAGTTAAGGATGTACACGATCGCATTCTCTCTGACCCTAACCGGGAATTAGCTTATACTTCTGTCACCACCGTCATGCGCCGCCTCACTGATAAAGGTTGGCTAGTCTGCGACAAAAAAGGCAAAGCATTCTATTGGCGACCATTACTGACAAAACAACAAGCAGAGGTAATCAAAGCACACGAGCAATTGCAGCGATTTTTGGCGGTGGGTAATCCCGATGTAGTTGCTGCTTTTGCTGATAGTCTGGATGAAACAGCCAGCGACCAAATAGAAGCGATCGCCAAACGCATTCAAGCTGCACGTCAAGCCAGGGAGGGGAAATGATACATTTAATCATGATTTTGACTGCTTTTTCCGTAGCTTGGGGGTTAAGATCCTTTGGGAGAGTTCCCCAAGGTAATTGGAATCTGCGCTGGCGGCGATCGCTATTTTTATTTCTCTTTCCTCCCTTACTGCTATTCATGACGGCGATCGCCGTGCTATGCATGGGCCCCCAAGGTAAAATGGCAGGTATGTATACTGGCTGGGGTAGTTATCTCCTAGCGCTAATTTATCTGGGATTTTTTAGCATTTTCTGCATCAAGCTTGCCATTGAAGGCTGGCAGTCTGTACAATCTGCCCGTAACTGTCCTTTGGTAAATTTTGGCAACAGACAAATCAGGCTACTTAACACAGGCGCACTCTTTGCCGGTCAAATCGGTTTTTGGCAACCCGAACTAGTACTCAGTCAAGGATTACTCCAAACTCTCTCCAGGGAGCATTTAGAAAGTGTCCTAGCGCACGAGCAAGGGCATTATCATTACCGAGACACATTTTGGTTTTTCTGGCTGGGTTGGGTGCGTTCTTGTACGGCGTGGTTACCCAATACAGACTCGTTGTGGGAAGAACTGTTAGTTTTGCGCGAACTCCGAGCCGATGGTTATGCTGCATCCCAGGTAGACCCCTTAGTACTAGCAGAATCACTGCTGTTAGTAGTCAGTAATACCCCGGTAGTCTCAGAAATTTGCTGTGCAGCTTTAGGTTCACCAACAGGCGATCGCTTAGAACAAAGAATCGATGCTCTCTTAGCACCCCCAGAACCAATCCCAGCGGCTCAATTGCATTCCTGGCATGGCTTTTTGTTGGCATTTCTGCCCTTAATCACTGTCATCTTCCACACCTAAATAAAAAATGGGTAATAAGTTATTGATATTACCCATTTATAATTAATTTTTTATATCATTATTTATTTAATCCCAATTTCCTATTTGTAATAGGCTCGAAACATTGGGAAAAAATAGCATTTAAAAATTACATCACGATCGTCAAGTTTCCATTAAATGAGCAGTACTTTTAAACTTTTTAAGTTTGTATTCAGCCTTGTTTAAATGTAAAATATAATACCGATATAATCAACGTCTCTAAATGCTCAAATCGCTTAAAGGCTACTGAGTAAGGGATTGATTTGGCAATTATTTATAGCATCGGGAACAATATTATAGCTTTTGCTACATTAAATATAAGTGCAAATAAATATAAGCACCATTTCAGTTTTAGTATTAACTAACCCAGCAACAAAATTTAGGCTTTAATCACCTTAATGAAAGTTTTACTTGTATATCCTCGCTTTCCCAAAAGTTTTTGGTCTTTTGAAAAAACACTGGCTTTATTAGACCGTAAGGCAATGCTACCGCCTTTGGGATTGGTGACTGTAGCTGCGATTCTACCTCAAGAATGGGAATTCAAGCTAGTAGATCGGAATGTGCGTCAAATCACCGAAGCAGAATGGGCTTGGGCAGATTTGGTGATTATGTCGGCGATGATTGTGCAAAAAGAAGATTTGCTAGAGCAGATTCGGGAAGCGAAGATTCGGGGTAAGGCTGTGGCTGTTGGTGGCCCTTATGCTACAGCCCTACCCCATGAAGTCAGCGCCCCAGGAACAGACTACTTAATCTTAGATGAAGGGGAAATCACACTGCCCTTATTTGTCGAAGCGATCGCACGAGGCGATCGTACAGGTGTGTTTCGCTCTGGCGGTGAAAAACCAGATGTTACTAACACCCCGATTCCGCGCTTTGACCTTTTAGAATTTGAAGCCTATGCGGAGATGTCGGTACAATTTTCCCGTGGATGTCCCTTTCAATGTGAGTTCTGCGACATTATTGTTCTCTATGGTCGCAAACCCCGCACCAAAAACCCCGCACAACTGTTAGCCGAACTTGATTACCTCTACGAACTCGGTTGGCGGCGGAGCATTTTTATGGTGGATGACAACTTCATCGGCAATAAACGCAACGTCAAATTATTTTTAAAGGAACTTCAGCCTTGGATGGTAGCACATCACTTTCCATTTTCCTTTGCCACAGAGGCTTCAGTTGATTTAGCCCAAGATCAAGAACTGATGGATTTGATGGTAGCGTGCAATTTTGGAGCGGTGTTTCTGGGAATTGAAACCCCCGATGAAGAAAGCCTCACCTTTACTCAGAAATACCAGAACACGCGAGACTCCCTGAGTGAAGCAGTCCATACAATTACCCGCTCCGGGTTGCGAGTGATGGCGGGCTTTATTATTGGGTTTGATGGTGAAAAGCCAGGAGCCGGCGCACGCATCGTTAAGTTTGTGGAACAAACTGCTATTCCTACTGCCTTATTTAGTATGCTGCAAGCCCTTCCCGATACAGCCCTTTGGCATCGATTGGAAAAAGAAGGACGACTCCGTAGCAAAGGAGCCAACATCAATCAAACCACATTGATGAACTTTGTCCCAACTCGACCCTTAGCAGATATCGCCCGCGAATATGTAGAAGCGTTCTGGGAACTGTATGAGCCATCGCGGTTTTTGGATCGCGCCTACCGTCACTACCGGATTTTGGGCGAAGCAACCTACCCCAAAAAGGGCAAAGGTGCGAAAAAACCATTGAACTGGAAGGTAATCCGGGCGTTGCTGATCATCTGTTGGCGACAAGGTGTGCGCCGTCAGACACGCTGGCAATTTTGGCGCAACCTGTGGAATATGTATAAACATAATCCAGGTGGCGTAAGTAGCTATTTATCGGTTTGTGCCCAAATCGAGCATTTCTTGGAATATCGCCAAATTGTGCGGGATGAAATTGAGGCGCAAGTAGCTGAGTTTCTGGAAGCGGAAGCCAACGTACAGCCAGAAGTGAAAGTGTTAGTTTAATTGCTATTTATTCTGAAATCCTTTAAATATAAGGATTTCAGCTGATTGTAGTTCTTTTTTAAATGTCTATAACTCTTGTAGGGTGCCTAAGGGAGCAAGTTAAATGTGTAACAGTGAAACCCAACAAATTGTGGTTCTTGTATATTTGCAGAGCGATCGCATCTTTTAAAACCATGCCACTATATAAAATAGAGCGGCCAATTGAGCAAGAGGAAGGCTAAACAACGCTGTGCAGATCACATTTTTAGGGACAAGTTCCGGTGTACCCACAAGAGCGCGCAATGTTTCCAGCGTTGCCTTAAGATTACCCCAAAGGGCAGAACTTTGGTTATTCGATTGTGGCGAAGGTACTCAGCATCAACTTTTACGGAGTGAGTTGAAAATGAGCCAACTATCCCGAATTTTTATTACCCACATGCACGGCGACCACATCTTTGGCTTGATGGGATTGCTTGCTAGTTGCGGTTTGGCTGGTAATGTGGAAAAAGTTGATATCTATGGTCCACCTGGATTAAACGAATATATCCAAGGTGCTTTACGTTACTCCCATACCCACTTTTCTTATCCTGTAAAAGTTCACGCCGTCCGTCCGGGAGTCATTTATGAAGATGATGAATTTACTGTCATCTGTGGGCCATTGCATCACCGCATTACAGCTTTTGGCTACCGAGTAGCTGAAAAAGACCGAGCAGGACGTTTTGATATCGAAAAAGCCCAGGAATTACAGATTCCCCCAGGTCGAGTTTATGGTCAACTCAAGCGGGGTGAAACAGTGACTTTGACTGATGGGCGAGTGATTAATGGCAAAGAATTATGTGGTCCTACAGAAATTGGACGTAAGATTGCCTATTGTACAGACACAGTTTTTTGTGAAGGTGCAGTGGAATTGGCACAGGATGCAGATGTGTTAATTCACGAGGCGACTTTTGCCCATCAAGATGCAGACATGGCTTTTCAGCGGCTACATTCCACCAGCACAATGGCAGCACAAACAGCTTTAGCAGCAAAAGCACATCACTTAATTATGACTCATTTCAGTCCCCGCTATGCTCCGGGCAACAATTTAGAGTTGAAAGATTTACTTCAAGAAGCTAGAGCTATTTTCCCCAGTACCAATATGGCTCATGACTTCATGGTTTATGATGTGCCCAGGCGGCGAGAGTTAGTCTAAATGCTAATTTAAAGAACTAGTTAAATATAAATTTAACATCACTAATTCTGCTTCTTCTTCCGGCATTTCTAAATATTTTAGACTGACAATATTGCCCTGTCCACCCATTTCAAATAAATCAGATCCCGCAACTAAAAAAGGCATTTTTTCGTAAAATTTTTCAGCTTCTTTTACAGAATTTAAAGCTATTCTTCCTAGAAAGCCCAAGTCAAAACTACGTGAAATGGCAAATGTCAGTAGAGAAGTTCCGACTCCTTTATAATTCCGTGTTTCTTGAATAGCGCCACGGTTCCAAGGAGCTACAGTTAGTAAGTTTACGTAAATTAAATTTTTGCCTTCTTCTAACCGGGAATGGCGTTCCTTCGCTTCTAAAACTATTAGACCTTGAGCAATTGAGTCGTATTCAAGTACATAAACTTCATAAGTTTGAGGCTTATTTAAATATTTGTTGAGATTTAAGTTTTGATCCCAACAGTTTTCTTTTTTTAGTAGAGGCTTCCACATTAATTCAATCTCTTGAATATGTGTTGATGAAATAGGTACAATCTTGGCTTGTACGTATTCATTAGTTAAGTTATGGAAGATTGTTACAGACTCTTCTACTTGTGCGACTGCTACTGCTAACATATGCCTATTAAAATTTGACTGCAAGTATCGTTAATACTGTGAAAACAGCAAATATATTTGCAACTAAATTTGCGCTTTCAACTGTTTGTTATGAATCTGATTATAGTCATTTACTTAGGGGGTAATATTTCGTTTACGTAAAGCTTTGATTAGTAATTGACAAATCTTCGGAGATCAACGACTCTTTTCCCGACTATTCAAATAAGTCTTTGTCTAAAAAATTACATTTATATTACCGTACACCCGATCATCGCACAGATGAATGGGACAAGGAAGTGTTGGGAGTGTGGGACAAAAAGACGTGGTGACGCGGAGAATAATTAATGACACATGACCATTGACTCTTTTTAGCCAAAATATCAGTATTAAATACTACTTAAAAATTCACGATATTCTCAATAGCATGGCAACAATGACAATAGCATTTATACGCAATATGTCATCTATTTAAGTTTTCTTGCTGGTATATCGATTTACTAAACATTCAGTATATTATTTCTAGTTGTCAACAATACCCTCTCCAAAAAACGTTGTAGCTCGATAGCTCGTTCATTGTCGGATAGTACAAATCATTTTTCAGTTTCCGGTTTAGATGACCAGCCAGATTCCCAAGATGCAAAACAAAGTTAGTTGCATTTCATAGTCATAACGATTATGATTATTAAAACGTAGTCATTACGACTACGTTTTAATAGGTTCGATCAAGAGAACGTCCGTTGATTTACTGACCAAGATTTAGTTTGGGCAATCTGAATAACTTATATGGAGAATTTCTCTACCTATGACTGAACCGCAAAAATTGACAACTGCTGATAACCAGAACTCACTGACCGCAGACCCCCGTGATTCTGGACACTTGATAGGAGATACTATGAGCAGCGAGAGCAAATGCCCTTTTATGGGCGGAGTTCAGAAATTCACGGCAGGTAGTGGTACGTCTAACCGAGACTGGTGGCCGAATCAGTTGAACCTGAAGATACTTCACCAGCACTCACCACAGTCCAATCCTATGGGTAAGGCGTTCAACTACGCTGAGGCTTTCAAGAGCCTAGACTTAGCTGCCCTGAAGCAAGACATCTTCAACCTGATGACCACCTCTCAAGACTGGTGGCCAGCCGACTACGGTCACTATGGGCCGCTCTTCATCCGGATGGCCTGGCACAGCGCAGGCACGTACCGCATCGGCGACGGTCGCGGCGGCGCGGGCACCGGCAACCAGCGGTTTGCACCGATCAATAGTTGGCCCGATAACGCAAACCTCGACAAAGCGCGGATGCTGCTTTGGCCGATCAAGCAGAAATACGGTAAGAAAATTTCTTGGGCCGACCTGATGATCCTCGCTGGCAACTGCGCCCTGGAGTCGATGGGATTTAAAACGTGCGGTTTTGCGGGCGGGCGCGAAGACATTTGGGAGCCTGAAGAAGACATTTACTGGGGTTCTGAGGGCGAATGGCTGGGCGACAAGCGCTACACGGGAGACCGCGAGCTCGAAAATCCTCTTGCCGCAGTTCAAATGGGTCTCATCTATGTGAATCCGGAAGGACCCAACGGCCATCCTGACCCAGTCGCCTCAGGGCGGGATATTCGCGAAACCTTCGGGCGGATGGCAATGAACGACGAGGAGACGGTTGCGCTCGTTGCCGGTGGACACACCTTCGGCAAATGCCACGGCGCTGGTGATGCGGCGCTGGTTGGTCCCGAACCTGAGGGCAGCAGCATTGAGGAGCAAGGCCTCGGCTGGAGGAACAGCTTCGGCACTGGCATCGGCGTTCATACGACCACCAGCGGCATCGAAGGTGCATGGACCACCAATCCGGTAAAATGGGACAACAACTACTTTGAAAACCTGTTTGGCTATGAGTGGGAACTGGTGAAAAGTCCTGCCGGTGCGCATCAGTGGGCACCTAAAAATGGTGCTGGCGCAGGTACAGTGCCCGACGCGCACGATCCATCCAAGCGGCACGCTCCCATGATGACCACGGCGGACATGGCGATGAAGATGGACCCCATCTACGAGCCGATTGCGCGGCGCTTCCTTGAGAACCCGGATCAGCTCGCAGACGCGTTCGCCCGTGCTTGGTTCAAGCTGACGCATCGCGACATGGGGCCGCGATCGCGCTATCTCGGCTCGGAAGTCCCAGCACAAGAGTTCTTGTGGCAAGATCCCGTCCCCCCAGTCACCCATGAATTAATTGATGAGCAGGACATCGCCGCCCTTAAGGGCAAGATCCTCGCTTCAGGACTGTCTATCTCCCAAGTGGTCTCGACAGCCTGGGCATCGGCATCAACGTTCCGTGGGTCTGACATGCGCGGTGGGGCGAACGGGGCGCGCATTCGTCTTGCGCCTCAGAAGGATTGGGAAGTCAACCAGCCAACCCAACTAGCAACGGTGCTGCAAACCCTGGAGGCGATCCAAGGGGAGTTCAATAGCTCACAGTCCGGTGGGAAGAAGGTTTCGCTCGCTGACTTGATCGTTCTGGGTGGATGCGCAGGCGTTGAGCAAGCGGCGAAGAACACCGGGCATGATGTCAAGGTTCCCTTCAAGCCTGGACGTACCGATGCGTTGCCGGAACAAACGGATGTGGAATCCTTTGCCCCACTCCAGCCAACGGCGGACGGGTTCCGCAACTACCTCAAAGGTGACCACACCTTATCGGCGGAGGAGTTGCTGGTGGATCGGGCGCAGTTGCTGACCCTGAGTGCGCCGGAAATGACGGTTCTCGTTGGTGGACTGCGCGTCCTGAATGCCAACTTCGATCAGACCCAGCACGGTGTCTTCACCAAGCGACCAGAGATGTTGACCAATGACTTCTTCGTGAACCTGCTCGACCTTAGCACGACATGGAAAGCGACCTCTGAAGCTAAAGACGTGTTCGAGGGACGCGATCGCAAAACGGGCGAACTCAAGTGGACTGGCACCCGTGTCGATCTCATCTTCGGTTCAAACTCTCAGCTACGAGCCCTTGCGGAAGTCTACGGATGTGACGACTCACAGCCGATATTTGTGCATGACTTTGTGGCGGCGTGGGACAAGGTGATGAACCTTGATCGCTTTGACCTCCGCTAGTCTCAGCGAAAAGGTCTTCGACGGTTTCTAGGCGTAACTTCGATCATTGGGTGATCAGAGGTCGAGGCTACGCAAACCTACGGAAATCCTCAACGCAGGTGGAAGCCAGAAACATGAGGGCGGTATTTCAAGATAAGTTGAAACGCCGCCCTAGCTTTATTCCCTGATGTCAAAGCTGCTGATAAATCCGACCATGCTTGGTGCTACTGCCCAACCTGTGGGGATTTAGTCAATAGTCAATGGTCATTTGTCATTGGTTAAGAAATTCTCGACTAGGGACTTCCAAATAAAAAAATATTCCAATCATTAACCTACCAAACCCGCAACTCGTAGGGGCCATTGGTGTCAACTTAAGCTAAAACGCTTATCCCACAGGCATTTTACCCCACCCCTCAGTCCCCTCCCCGCTTGCGGGGAGGGGATGTTTTGGCTTTAGACAAAACTGGGGTGGGGCAGGGCGGATATTGATGGTAGGTGATTTAATTCAAAATCACGCCTTGATAAGGGTTTGACGTTAAGTTGACACGTATGGGTTACCCCGCCCCTACAATTTTGCATAATTTATTTTTTGGAGTTCCCCTATGGACGACATATCTTGTTTCGAGAGTGAAAATCTCGCAAAACCTGCCCCTACTGACTATTGACTATAGACTTTTGATTAACTATCTTATAAAGCACTTGTGGTGGGCTGCTGCTTCTTTTCCTTCCTAGAGGTAGCAGCCGCCGCTTTTTTGTTTCCGTATATAGGTAGAAAACAGTCAAAAAAATCAAAAATAATACACAAAAATAATTAACTATTTACTACTTTTCACTTATATTCAGATCCTCGACTTCTTGAAGAAGTAGGGGATCTGAAGTGCAGTAATGTTCACAAATAGAATAGGACTAATCTTAGATATTTTGTATCAATTACATCTTAATAAATTGATTTAATAATTTGAGTTATAGCCAATCAAAAAATATTATTTACAATTGCTATCCGTAAAATTATTGAAGACAATTTATTTGGAAAACTAGGAATCATTTAGCAGAAAATGCCGTCTATAGTTTAATCAAAATTCATGCCAAGAGATTTTCTCAAAATCTTCCTGATTTATTATTTAGAGATGAGAGGATTTGTATAGTGACTAACAGTAGTCTGAACCAAGGGCAAATGCTCAATAACTCTTCACAAAACGCGGTTAACATCAAACAACTCACTTCAATTCTGTTTCACAGACGTTATCTGATATTGGGTATTTCCTTTGCAGTAATGTCAGTTGCTAGCCTCTTGGCTATCTTTGCTAAACCGTCTTACCAAAGCTCGATGCAAATACTGGTAAGTTCTAACTTATATGCAGGGGTAGACTCAAGTAAGGTGCAGGGAGTAGCTGACAGCGAGGTTAAAAATCCCAATGTTCAAGCTGTAGACTACACGGCGCAATTAAAAGTCATGCTGAGTTCTCAGTTAATCCAGAAAGCTGTAGATTTACTACGTTCTAGTTATCCTAATATTACTTTAGAAGATATCAAAGGAAAAAAAGAACAGGGTGAAACATCACCTTTAAATGTAAATCGGCTAGAGACTGGAACGGGAATTAATAAACTAGCCAGTCAAATATTTGAGGTGACTTTTAAAGATAAAGATGCAGTTAAAACACAAAAGGTGTTACAAGCGCTACAGACTGTTTATCATAACTACAACGTAGAACAACAAAATGAGCGTTTAAATAAAGGACTGGCTTTTGTTAACGCGCGCTTACCGGAAGTAAAAAAACAAGTCAGCCAATCTGAAAAAAAATTAGAAGCATTTCGCAAGAAGCATAATTTAGTTGATCCAGAGGTACAAAGCAAAATTCTGTTGCAATCTGTGGCTGATATTCAAAAACAGTTAGACATTACTCGCGCCCAACTTCAAGATCTACGAGCTCGCCAAGCTAACCTAGAGCAAAAAATGGCATCTTCATCTGAGAATGCTATAGTTTCTTCTCGTTTGAGTCAATCAACACGCTACCAAACTCTGCTGAATGAGATTCAAAAGACTGAACTAGCACTGGCTCAGCAGCGACTACGGTATACTGAGGATTCGCCAGCGATCGCAAATCTCAAGCAGCAACACCAAAGCCAAATGGCGCTACTGCAACAAGAGACGGGAAAATCGTTAGGAGAGAAAGTTACCAAAATAGCAAATCCCCAAGATGATATGCTCGGGGTTGACTCAAAGCTAGCAGAAGAAATAATTCAAGTACAGACAACTTCTTTAGGGCTTCTGGCGAATGAAAAAAGTTTAGTTGAGTCTCAAAAGCAACTGCGTGTTGAATTGAGCAAATACACCAGCCTCATCGCCGAGTATAATCGTCTCCTGCCAGAGGTGAAAACAAATCGCAAAACCCTGGAACAACTACTCCAGACACAACAATCTTTAGGACTTAAAATTGCTCAGTCTGGATTTGATTGGCAACTATTAGAAGCACCAGATCAGGCAACCTATATAGATAGTGGGAGATTACTTCTATTAACTGGGGGATTAATAGCTGGGCCGATTTTAGGGATTATGACAGCCTTAATCTTGCAATTAAATCATAATGTCATCTATTCGGCACAACAATTACAAAAATTGACAAACCTGCGACTATTAGGAACAGTGCCAAATCTTGGCAAAATAGGTGTGAAGAAGCGGTTTTCTCAGATGTTTTGGCAAAAGCAGCGAAAACTAGCGCTAGTAGAAACTAGCCCCTGGTTGCCATATCACGAAAATTTGGATATGGTCTATCAGAATATTCAATTATTAAATTATTCCCTGCCTTTTAAATCGCTAATGTTGACTTCAACACTAGCTGGTGAAGGAAAAACAGCCTTAGCTTTGGGACTTGCGGCTAGTGCTGCGCATATGCATCGCCGGGTACTAGTAATTGATGCCAATTTCCAGCATCCCAGCTTGCATAAAAACCTTGAGCTTTCCAATGATTGGGGTTTATCTTTGTTATTAGTCGATGAAATTAATACTCCAGTTGTAGAGTATATTCAACCAATTCATCCAAATATCGACATTTTAACTGCTGGCCCGACACCAGAAGATCCAGTCAAACTACTGAGTTCAGCGCGGATGAAAGATATTATCGCCTTGTTTGAGCAAAGCTACGATTTAGTGATTGTAGATGCGCCGGCAATTTTAGACAAGGTTGATGGGAGAATCATTGCATCCTTGTGTCATGGGATTGTGTTAGTAGGGCGGATGGGTAAGATTACTGAAAGTGAAGTAATTCAAGCTAGGGATATTTTGAGCAAGTTGAATTTAATTGGCGCGATCGCAAATCATGTCAAAGATGCTCCCAAGGTTTAACTAAAACGTAGTGCAATATGTATACAAAGGTGAGGAAACCCCGCCCCTACGAATGCATTTGTCTTTGAATTGGTATTAATTACGAATTACTTCGCCTCGTTAACCAGGGTGAATGCAGCCCTAGCGCTAGGATTGGGATGTTGTTGCAGTAGCAAACGCTTATGCATTTTTTACCAAAACTTAAACAAAATTTATGAATAATTCGTAATTCTTAATAAATTGATTGCGGTTAGTAGCGGTGCGCGATCGCTAAACTATAAAACACTCTACAATTTCCGGAATTTGAGGAATTGTGAAGTCCATGCTTGACTGTAGTGTGATCTTGCCCAATGCCCAATGCCCAATGCCTAATGCCCCATGACAATAATCATAGAGCATTCCCACGCTTAACCTTTGAGAATTCTTACTTACCTTATATGACATCAACTGGTTAAAATGTTTCTCGGCAGCATTAATCAGGCTTATCTAAAACGTGAAGCTATTCGTTTACCACACCCCGGAATTGACACCAACAGATCAAGCCCCAGAATGTGCGATCGCAGTTGATGTTCTGCGAGCTACTAGCACAATGGCCACTGTTTTGGCGGCTGGGGGCGAAGCTGTACAAGTGTTCAGCGATTTAGATCAACTCATGGAAGTCAGCGACAAATGGCCTCCCGTCAAACGGCTACGAGCTGGAGAACGCGGTGGTTCAAAGGTAGCTGGCTTTGATTTGGGTAATTCGCCCCTCGATTGCACACCAGAACTTGTACAAGGACGGCGCTTATTTATCAGTACCACCAATGGTACTCGCGCCTTACAGCGGGTACAAGACGCGCCAACTGTACTAGCAGCAGCTTTGATCAACCGTGCTGCGGTAGTTAACTTTCTCTTGTCCAAGCAACCAGAGACTGTCTGGATTGTCGGTTCAGGTTGGGAAGGCAGTTTTTCTCTAGAAGATACAGTATGTGCAGGTGCGATCGCTCATAGTATTTTGCAACATACTCAGTTATCACCCGAGGAAATAGCTGGTAATGATGAAGTGATTAGTGCGATCGCGCTCTACACTCAATGGCAAGATAACTTGTTAGGACTTTTACACCAAGCCACTCACGGTAAACGGTTGTTGCGTCTGGAATGCTATGAAGATCTAAAATATTGTTCCCAAACCGATATTTTAGATGTATTGCCCATACAGCAAGAACTTGGTGTTCTCAAACGCCACCATTAATTATAAATCTCAAAAAATAACTCAGCTTTTACGTCTTTAGTTTGTAGGGTGGGCAACTTGTCCACCCTACATTATGTAATATGTCTACAAATGGATTTATTAAGTAACTCTACGGTTATTTTTGCCTAAAAAAATACTTGATAATTAACTACTTAAATCATTATTACAAAGCGTCTGACAAAGATGTCGTACTATTACCCAACGGTTAGACTAGAACCACAGGGTAACAATCAAAGGAATACTATGATGAGTGACCGTGACTATACATTGATTATCGACAAAAGTGGCAGTATGTCCACGCCTGACCAAGCAGGTGGTAGAAGTAGATGGGACATAGCCCAAGAATCGACGCTGGCTTTGGCGAGAAAGTGCGAACAGTTTGATCCAGATGGAATTACAGTCTACGTGTTTTCTGGGAGATTTAAACGCTACGACGATGTTACATCAGCGAAAGTGGCGCAGATATTCCAAGAAAACGATCCGGCTGGGACGACAAATTTAGCAGGTGTACTCCAAGACGCACTCAATAATTACTTTAAGCGGAAAGCAGCGGGTAAAACTCAACCCAATGGCGAAACAATTTTAGTGATCACTGACGGCGAACCCGACGATCGCAAAGCCGTCTTTGAGGTCATTATTCATGCTACCCGCCAGATGGATCGGGATGAAGAATTAGCAGTTTCTATTATTCAGGTTGGTTCAGATCCCCAGGCTACTAAGTTTCTTAAAGCTTTAGATGACCAGTTGCAAAGTGTAGGTGCTAAATTTGACATCTGTGATACTGTCACTTTAGACGACTTGGAAGAAATGAGCCTTGCAGATGTCTTGATGAATGCAATCACTGACTAATCGTCACTAAATCTGTTAGCTTTATCTAATTAATTATCAGCAAATTGTGGGGAGTATCAGCCATGCTAGAAAATCGTGACTACACCTTAATTATTGACCAAAGTGCCAGCATGGCTACTAGAGATCAAAAAGATGGTAGAAGTAGATGGACAGCATTGCAAGAATCAACATACGCTTTAGCTGCTAGATGCGAAGAATTTGACCTTGATGGTATCACTATTTATCTATTTGCTAAAGCATTTAAGCGTTACGATTATGTTACCGCCGCCAAAATCAAGCAGATTTTCACAGAAAATATCCCTGGAGATAGTACAAATCTAGTAGGTGTACTGCAAGACGCAATTAATAACTACTTTAAACGCAAAGCAGAGGGTAAAACCAAGCCAGCCGGAGAAGTAATTTTAATTGTCACTGATGGTACACCAGGCGATCGCCAAGCTGTATATGAAGTAATTATCAATGCTACCCAGCGCTTGGAAAATCCCCAAGAATTAAGAATTTCTTTGATTCAAGTAGGTGCTGATAGCAAAGCCACCAAGTTTCTCCATGCGATAGATGATGAATTGCAAAACATTGGCGCTAAATTTGATATTTGTGACACCATCACTTTAGATGAATTAGAAGAGATGAGCCTGACTGATGTATTAATCAAGGCGATAACTGACTAATTGATAATCTCAAATAATCTCAACTTTTTTACGCAATACTTGGAGAAGTTAGAAATGCTAGACAATCGTGACTATACCTTAATTATCGACAAAAGCGGTAGCATGGCTACCCCAGATCAAAAAGGTGGTAGAAGCAGATGGGTAGCTGCACAAGAATCTACCTTAGCCTTAGCTAGCAAATGTGAACAATTTGACCCAGATGGGATAACTATTTATGTATTTTCTGGAAAATTCAAACGTTATGAAAATGTCACCTCAGCCAAGGTAGCACAAATTTTTCGAGAAAATGACCCCTCTGGAACCACTGACTTAGCAGGAGTGCTAAAACACGCCACTGATGATTACTTTCAACGCAAAGCTGCTAATCAAACTAAACCCAATGGTGAGACAATTTTAGTTGTTACCGATGGTGAACCAGACGATCGCAAAGCCGTCATGAAGGTGATTATCGAAGCTTCCCGAAAGATGGATCGTGATGAAGAATTAGCCATTTCCTTCATTCAAGTTGGTACAGATGCTCAAGCCACTCGCTTTCTCAAAGTTTTAGATGATGACCTCCAAGGGGCTGGAGCGAAATTTGATATCTGTGACACAGTGACAATGGAAGATATGGAGGATATGAGTCTATCGGAAGTGTTGCTGAATGCCATTAATGACTAGTAATGGTCAATAGTCAATAGTCAATGGTCATTTGTCCCCCTTCCCTTGTCCCCCCATCCCCCTCAATCCCCCCATCTCGCCAATGGATACCATCGATAAGCTGTTAGCTGAACTCAAAACTGAATACGAAGAAGGAAAACCCTCTCAACCCCAGCCAAAACCTCAGCCAAATATAGCCCAATCATTCATCCAAGCTTCGTCACCAAAAGCATCTTCTTTAATCGATAGCCTTTTGGAAGAAGTTAAAACTGATTTTGCGGAACGTGATATGGCTGAGGAGTTGAAACGACAACAAGAATTAGAACAAGAACGAATTCGCCAAGAACAACTTAAAGCAAAACAACGAGAAGGTTTAAAAAATCAGGCTAAAGAATGGCTAGATAAATTAGATCAATTCTCACCTGAAGGACTGTGGTTTGAAAGATTTGCTGAAGGATATCCTTCAAAATTAGAAGCTGCTATTGAATATTTACAAAACAATTATTGAGCCAAAAATTTTCGATTTTATCTACAAAATCAATGACACTGACCATTGACAGTTACTTATATTGCTCCACAATTAGGTGTAGGATTTCTAGATACTTGAGAAATCATATTAGGAGAATTAGCTAATAATTCTGCTTCCCCTCGGCTATTAATTATCCATCCTTGAGCCTCAATAATGACGGATGGCATATTTTGCGCTGCTTGGGAAACTATTTTTGGTCTTCTTTCTTCCCTCTTTTCCTCCAACCCGACTTTTGTAGAAAAGTCACGGGAATCTGTTAAAATATTCTGACCGATGATCGTATCAGTAGGATTTTGTGGTAATCCACCTCGTCCTGTGACAATAAAATAATTTGCGCGATCGTCGCGATCGCCTCGACAAATAGCAGCAATCTGCTGACTAGGATCTAAGATATTTTTGGGTAATTCAGTGTTGGCAAGATTCTTACTCGTTTCTAGGTTAGTAATTGTGACAATCCCATCAACCCCAAATTTTGAACTAGCATCAATATGGCTATCTGGGGAAAGGAAAATACCTTGAGTTTGGATTTGAATATTACCCCCAAGTCCAAAAACAGCATTAGCTCTAATATCACTTTGATTGTGAGCGACAACAAAATCGGCATTGATGTTAATATTACCCCCGCCACCAGTACTATCTAAAACACTGGTACTAATCAAACTATTGTTATTGAGAAAGAGTAAATCAGTAGTAAAATTTAGATTACCGCCACCAGTTTGAGTAGAAGTGGCAACGATATTTCCTTGATTAGTTTGTATTTGACGAACGTTGAGAGTGATATTACCAGCTTGACCCAATCCCGCACTATTAGTAGAGATGCGAGCAAGATTTGTCACCTTCAAAAAGTCACTTGTAACTTGAATATTGCCGCCATTACCAATTGATTGTGCCTTAGCTTCACTGAAAGCACCTGTGAATAACCCATTACTATAACCATCAAACACAATAGAATTGGCATCGATTTTAATCAAACCTGCATTGCCTTTTCCTTGTGTACTAGTAGTCAAGGAAGCTCCAGTGGTAAATGCTAAAGAGTCAGAATTAATATTAATGTTACCGCCATCACCACTACCTTTAGTGTCAGCAGATATTTGGCTACCATTGCGAGCAGTTAATGATTGTTGCACATTTAAAAATATGTTACCACCACCACCAGAAGCTGTAGATGCAGTGATGCTGGCTAGATTTTCTGAGGAAGTGTTATCAAGTAAAATCGCACCAGCATCAATTTGAATATTTCCTGCTTTTCCTTGTCCTGGTGGAATATTCAGGTTACGGCTATGGAAATTACTAGCACTGATAATGCCCCCATCTTTAACAGTTAAATTGTCAGTAGTGATGCTTAAGTTACCACCATCGCCACTCCCTTGAATTGCACTAGCAAATAAACCACTACGCCCTTTTTCACTAAACCCAACAACTTCTATATCAGTGGCGTTGACAATCAAGTTACCTGCCTTTCCCGATCCAGCAGTACTAGTAGCAATTTGACCTCCATTTATCAGGCGTAAACTACCGATATCTAGGGTCAAGTTTCCTCCCTTACCTGTAGAATTTGAAGTGACATTAGTAAAAGGGCTTAGATCACTACTCAAATTACCTATGAGTTCTATATCATTTACCTGAATTTTTAAATCTCCAGCGTTTCCAGCGCTAAATGTACCTGTGCCAATTTGAGCACCATTTATCAACAGTAAACTCTGAGTATCAATGTTTAAAGCACCACCATTACCCTGAGAACCTGATTCCACATTCGCAAATAAACCGCTGGGTAAACCTCCTGGTGAAGTACCCTTCAGTTCTATCTGATTTGCTCGCACATTCACACTTCCCGCATTCCCTGAGCCAAAAGTCAGTGCTGCTATCTGTGCCCCATCAGCCATTCGTAAGTTATCTGTCTCAATCAATAATTTGCCACCATTACCTGTGGCTTTTGATTCCACATTCGCAAATAAACCACTGGAGCCAACACTTGCTGCACTCCCCAATAGCTCTATATCTTTTGCCTTGACTGTTAAAATTCCCCCATCTTTTGAGCCAAAGGTAGTAACTGCTATCCTAGAGCCATCAGCAACTTGTAATTTTTGAGTATCAATATTTATATTACCGCCAGTACCTTGGGCAGTAGATCCGACATTAGCAAATATGCCACTGGGAGTGCCTCCTCGTGAAACGCCAGTTAATTGTATATTTGTGGCGTTTAATTTTATGCTTCCGGCATTACCTAAGCCAAAGGTACTAGCTAATAGCTGTCCGCCGTTATTAACTAATAAGTTGTCTGTTTCAATTACTAAATTACCGCCATTACCAGTTGCTCCTGGTGCTACTGGTGTGAATAAGCCGCTAGAACCAGCAACGCCTGAACCACCAGTCAATTCCACTTCTTGGGCTTTAATTGTTAAACTCCCACCGTTACCAGAGCCAAAGGTGCCACTAGAAATCTGAGCGCCATTAGCAACACGCAAACTTTTTGTATCTATGAATAAATTACCACCATTACCTGTTGCTCCTGGTGCTACATCGGTAGATAAATAGGTGATAAAGGGAAGACCTACGGAGGAAGTACCGCTGACTTCTACAGAATCTGAGGCCTTAATTTTTAGCGTTCCTCCCAAACCATTGCCTAAGGTATCTGCAAGCATTGCAGAACCATCCTTTAGTTGGATGTTACGCCCTTGTAAGCGGATAGTACCGCTACTATTACCACTGGCTTCTAACGAAGCTGCTTGAGATAGGTTAATATCTCGAAAACTATTGACATTTTCATAACCCAATTCCCAACCTGAAGTTACCGGAATAAGTGTGACTAAACTTTCTGTACCCACACTTGCTAGCTCAATTCTTCCTCCATTTGCAGTCAGATTACCTCCGCTCATTTCCACATTTCCACCCACCAAAGCCAAAGTTTTCTGTGGCTGTACTTGTAGTCCCACTGGCCGAGAGTTTCTCATCACGGAAAAGTTATTTTTATCGAGACTGAGATTGTTTCCTGTTCCATTAACTTTGATAACACCTGTATTAGTTGGCCCATATTGCAACCCTAGAGGAAGACTCACTGTCAATAAAGGTGTTGCTTGAGGACTACTTGCACTGAACTCACTACCATCAGCAAATCGGATACTGTTGGCTGTCGAACCAATAAAAGAACCACCTATATTTAGAGAAGCATTAGCACCAAAAATAATCCCATTGGGATTGATGAGAAATAGGTTAGCTGTGCCTTGAGTGAGGATTAAACCATCAATATTTGAGATAAAGCTACCAGTAACACGGCTGATAATATTTTGAATATCTAGAGGATTATTGAATGAGGCCATTTGCCCTTGTATTAGGGAAAACTGTTGAAAACTATGAAATAAATTATTCCCAGATCTAGTGCCACCATCAATGTTAAAAGTGCTACCACTAGGAATGACAATTGTATTATTTGGTAGAGTATTATCGGGAATAGTTTGTGCAGCAGCGCTCAGTCTGATATTTGCCAGCGACCATAAGACAAGAGGTAAGCCCAGTAATATTTTGAGGCGTAAATTTTGGCTTTGTCTTTTCGTCACTGACATAGTTTTTGCAGTTCTTTTGGTAGAAGACACTATCTTAACCACGGAGTAGCTAAAATGTCTTTACATAGGCAAAAATACTCGCAACCAGGATAAAAAATTTAAGCCCGCGCAGGCGGGCTTGGTTTGTTTTTCTTCAAGACTTATGTGAAATTGCTACTACCATAACTAGAATCCTAAGATACCCAGTGACTACCACTACCAAGAGCCACTACTAGAACTCTTTTCAGTATCACGATCATCAATATTAACGTCACCCCAACCACCTACCACTATTTCAGCTTCTTGGTCAGTTAGTTCAGTCAAGTTTGATAACTGGATAAATTTGATATTTTGTTTATGTTCTATACAATGATTTTTTTGGAGTTTGTACTTCATTTTTTATCCTTTAAACTTGATAACTGTATTTTATATTTTTAAGGTAATTTTTTGTTATCTACAATAGCCATTTTAATTTATTGTTGAAAATTTAATATTCACATGAGATTTGATGAAGATATTTAATTTATCCTGTGTAATTACTTAGGTTGTTAATAGCAAATCACTTACAATTAAAATCTCTCCACCTTCCTGTGTCTTTGCGTCATGGCATCAGCCTTCATGATGATACTAATGCTGTATGAAAATGCGCCTAAAAAATTTATGCAAAACCATAAGTAGGAGCAATTCATGTAGACACGAAGCGGTGAGGTAATGCGCCCTTGCGGGTTAAGAGACAGTCACACAAATGTAAGCAGGGGAAGCCTTTCAGCGCAAGTGGCTCACCATCAACGGACTGCCTCAACTTTGTAATAGATGACAAATGACAGTTACTTATATTGCTCCACAATTAGGTGTCGGATTTCTAGAATCTTGAGGAATTATACTAGGAGAATTAGCTAATAACTCTGCTTCCCCTTGGCTATTAATTATTAATCCTTGAGCTTCAATAATAACAGATGGCGTGTTTTTCTGCGCTGATTGGGAAACCATTGTTGCTCTTTCTTCTACCCCCTTGTTATCTAATCCTACTTTGGGATAAAGGTCACGTAAATCTGTCCAAATAGTCTGACCGATGATCGTATCAGTAGGATTTTGTGGTAATCCACCTCGTCCTGTGACAACAAAATTATTTGCGCGATCGCCTCGACAACTAGCAGCAATCTGCTGACTAGGATCTAAGATATTTTTGGGTAATTCAGTGTTGGCAATATTCTTACTCGTTTCTAAGTTAGTAATTGTCACAATCCCATCAATGCCAAATTTGGAACTAGCATCAATATGGCTATCTGGAGACAGGAAAATACCTTGAGTTTGGATTTGAATATTACCCCCAAGGCCAAAAACAGCATTAGCTCTAATATCACTTTGATTGTGAGCGACAACAAAATCGGCATTGATGTTAATATTGCCGCCGCCACCAGTACTATCTAAAACACTGGTGCTAATCAAACTCTTGTTATTTAGAAAAAGTAAATCAGTAGTAAAATTTAAATTACCGCCACCAGTTTGAGTAGAAGTGGCAACGATATTTCCTTGATTAGTTTGTATTTGACGAACGTTGAGAGTGATATTACCAGCTTGACCCAATCCCGCACTATTAGTAGAGATGCGAGCTTGATTTGTTACTTTCAACAAGTCACTTGTAACTTGAATATTACCGCCATTACCAAGTGATTGTGCCTTAGCTTCACTGAAAGCACCTGTAAATAACCCATTACTATAACCATCCAATAAAATAGAATTGGCATCAATTTTAATCAAACCTGCATTACCTGTTCCTTCTGTACTAGTAGTCAAGAAAGCTCCAGTGGTAAATGCTAAAGAGTCAGCATTAATATTAATGTTACCGCCATCACCACTACCTTTAGTGTCAGCAGATATTTGGCTACCATTGCGAGCAGTTAATGATTCTTGCACATTTAAAAAGATGTTACCACCACCACCAGAAGCTGTAGATGCAGTGATGCTGGCTAGATTTTCTGAGAAAGTGTTATCAAGTAAAATCGCACCAGCATCAATTTGAATATTTCCTGCTTTTCCTTGTCCTGGTGGAATATTCAGGTTACGGCTATGGAAATTACTAGCACTGATCGTGCCCCCATCTTTAACAGTTAAATTGTCAGTAGTGATGCTTAAGTTCCCACCATCGCCACTCCCTTGAATTGCACTAGCAAATAAACCACTGCGTCCTTGTTCACTCACCCCAAAAATTTCTATATCAGAGGCTTTGACTATCAAGTTACCTGCTTTCCCAGAGCCAAAAGTAGTAGTAGCAATTTGACCTCCATCTATCAGGCGCAATGTGTCGGTATCTAGTGTCAAGTTTCCTCCTTGACCTGTGGCTTTTGCGGTAACAAGAGTAAACAACAAGCTTTGACCACTAGGAGAACTACCTATTAGCTCTATATCATTTGCCTGAATTTTTAAATCTCCAGCGTTTCCAGCGCTAAATGTACCTGTGCCAATTTGAGCGCCATTTATCAACCGTAAACTTTGAGTATCAATGTTTAAAGTACCACCTTTACCCGTGGCACCTGATTCCACATTCGCTAACAAACCGCTGGGGAACCCTCCTGATGAAGTACCGCTAAGTTCTATCTGATTTGCTTGCACATTCACACTTCCCGCATTCCCTGAGCCAAAGGTTAGCGCTGCTATCTGTGCGCCATCAACCATTCGCAAGTTTTCTGTCTCAATCAACAATTTGCCGCCATTACCTGTGGCTTTTGATTCCACATTCGCAAATAAGCCACTGGAACCAACACTTGCTGCACTCCGCAGTAGCTCTATATCTTTTGCCTTGAGTGTTAAAATTCCCCCATCTTTTGAACTAAAGGTACTAACTACTATCTTTGCGCCATCAGCAACTTGTAATTTGTCAGTGTCAATAGTTATATTACCGCCAGTGCCTTGGGCACCAAATTCTACATTTGCGAATATGCCACTAGGAATACCGCCTTGTGAAGCGCCAATTAATTGTATATTTGTGGTCTTTAATTTTATGCTTCCAGCATTTCCCAAGCCAAAGGTACTAGCTAATAGCTGTCCGCCGTTATTAACCAATAAGTTGTCTGTTTCAATTACTAAATTACCGCCATTACCAGTGGCTCCAGGTGCTACTGGTGTAAATAAGCCGCTAGGCCCAGTCAGGTCTGAAATACCAGTCAATTCAATTTTTTGGGCTTTAATTGTTAAATTCCCACCGTTACCAGAGCCAAAGGTGCCACTAGAAATCTGAGCGCCATTAGCAACACGCAAACTTTTTGTATCTATGAATAAATTGCCACCATTACCTGTTGCTCCTGGTGCTACATCGGTAGATAAATAGGTTGCAAAGGGAGAACCTAATACAGAAGTACCGCTGACTTCTACAGTTTCTGAGGCTTTAATTCTTAGCGTTCCTCCCAAACCATTGCCTAAGGTATCTGCCAGCATTGCAGAACCATCCTTTAGTTGGATGTTACGCCCTTGTAAGCGGATAGTACCGCTACTATTACCACTGGCTTCTAACGAAGCTGCTTGAGATAGGTTAATATCTCGAAAACTATTGACATTTTCATAACCCAATTCCCAACCTGAAGTTACCGGAATAAGTGTGACTAAACTTTCTGTACCCACACTTGCTAGCTCAATTCTTCCTCCATTTGCAGTCAGATTACCTCCGCTCATTTCCACATTTCCACCGACCAAAGCCAAAGTTTTCTGTGACTGTACCTGGAGTCCCACTGGCCGAGAGTTTCTCATCACCGAAAAGTTATTGTTATTGACACTGAGATTGTTTCCCGCTCCATTGACCTTGATGACACCTGTATTAGTTGGCCCATATTGCAACCCTAGCGGAAGACTCACTGTTAACAAAGGTGTTGCTTGAGGACTGCTAGCACTAAACTCACTACCATCAGTAAATCGGATACTGTTGGCTGTCGAACCAATAAAAGAACCACCTATATTTAGAGAAGCATTAGCACCAAAAACAATCCCATTTGGATTGATGAGAAATAGGTTAGCTGTGCCTATAGCGCGGATTAAACCATCAATATCTGAGCTAGAGCTACCAGTAACCCGGCTAATAATATTTTGAATATCTAGAGGATTATTGAAAGCGGCTATTTGCCCTTGTACTAGAGAAAACTGTTGAAAACTATGAAATAAATTATTCCCGGCTCTAGTGCCACCATCAATGTTAAAAGTCCCACCACTGGGAGTGACAATTGTATTATTTGGCAGAGTATTATCGGGAATAATTTGTGCAGTAGCGCTCAGTCCTATATTTACCAGCGACCAGAAAACAAGAGGTAAGCCTAGCAATATTTTGAAGTTAAAAATTTTGCTCTGTTTTTTCGTCGCTGACATAGTTTTTGCTGTTCTCTTGGTAGAAGATACCATCTTAACCACGGAGTAACTAAAATGTCTTGCTATATGCCAAAGCACTGACAACATAGCTCAAATATTTAAGCCCGCTTAGGCGGGCTTGGTTTCTAAATCTTCAAGATTGACGTGTCTTCTGTTTGAATTTTGCTTTGATTTTTGATTATCCTGAAGACAAAATTTAAGTAGCCGCTAAGTCCGAGACTTATTGCCCAGTTAGGTCAACAGTTCCACCGCTACCACCGCTACCACCTCCACCACCACTAGTCCAAGCACCTACAACCAATTCAGCTTCCTGGTCAGTTAATTCAGTCAAGTCTGATAGCTGAATAATTTTGCTATCTTGCTGATGCTTTTTAGGATTATTTTCTTTGGTTTTAGCCTTCATTTTTTACTGTTTCACCTTTACAAAGGTAATTTAAACTCTGCTCATTTTGAAACTTTACCAACCAAGATTAGGAACCCGGAGTACCACCTCCAGAACCACCTCCTAGAGAACTTCCCCAAATAAACACACCACCTACCACTAGTTCAGCTTCCTTGTCATTTACTTCAGTCAAGTCTAAGATCTGGATATTTTTGCTATTTTGTTGATGTTTTTTAGGGTTATTTTCTTTGTTTTTTGTTTTCATTCGTGCTGTCCAATAAACTGAATAATTAACCAATAGCTAAACTAAAAAGTCTTGACAAGACAAGTATTTTAGATGTTGAAACTCATTGGTAATACGTTTCAATTCTATATTGTTTAAGTTAAATGTATTTTGAAAATTAGTCAATGATTGACATTTAAACTTGACACTATTTTAATATTTGCCAGCAGTTTAATAATAAGTATTAATTCTCTCCGTACAATTACTAAAACTGTTAATGATTGCTGATAATGCCATTATCAAAAATAGAAATTCAATAACTTATTGAGGATAATTAACAGTATTTTTTCGTAACTTTTAAAGTTACTTTATCTAATTCAATTGTGACAATCTGTATTTGCGTGAAAATATCTATAGTATTCCTATTTGATGCACAGATATAGCAGTCCTAAATTATTCCTGAAACTTCAGATCCCCGACTTCTTGGAGAAGTCGGGGATCTGGATATTGCGAATTTTCACAAATTGTATAGGATAACTATACTTAGGTAATACACACCTGAAAATTAAGATTAAAGAGTAAGTCATTTTTTCAATAATTCAACCGCATTCCTCTAGCATTGAGCGGGAAAAATTGACTATTTTGGTTTTGATGATATTGCAAAGTTAGCTTTGCTGATGAGTTTTTGATCTCCCCCTATTTTCTCTCCCAAAAAAATAGGGTTGGGGTGACAAAGACATGATTAATAATTGCACGGACTCAATATCAATTCATGACCAAGGTTTGAACTTAAGATGAAGTTAATGTTGATATTGCTGACGAGGTAGCACAACCTCAACCACCAGTACCACCACCAGAGCCAGAACCACCAGTGCCACCAGAACCCCAACACGTTTCAACTAAGCCAATAATTTTCTGCACTAGAGTTGTAATACTATCTATCAGCGTTTCACTAGTAGAACCACCTATCACCAGTTCAGCTTCCTGGTCACTTAATTCGGTCAAGTTTGATAACTCCATAACTTTGCTATTGTGTTTCTGTGTTTCTGTCTGATTTTGTTTGAGTTTTGTTTTCATGTGTGATTGTTTAATCTCAGCAGATATATTTGATAAATTAACTATATTTTGAGTAATCGGCAAGTGTTGTTTTAATTTCTTGCTACAAATTTAATATTAAGCAGGGATTTGATAAAAAATATATCAGCTAACCGTATAATTACTTAGGGTGTGAATTTTTGATGATTATGCATTTTCCTGCGAGTCAAAATCAATAATTAATTTAGGTATTTAGCAGAATTAACAGTATTTTTTCGTAAATATTTCGAGTAACTTTATCCTAATCTCAGGGTAAAAAAATACATCTGAGTACTAAGGTATAGTGGTCTATTTCATTCATGTTCGTGAAGGAAATAGTTGTTAATCAAGAATTATTTGACTTATCAATGATGACTATTCATTAATTCAATGGCGACGTAGTTGAGAAGAATGTTTCACAGCCCATTCATGCATGGCGTTGAGAATTGGTTGGAGGCTTTTCCCTAAAGGCGTGAGTGAATATTCTACTTTGGGGGGGATTTGGGGATAAACTTCACGATGAATAATGCCATCATCCTCCATTTCCCTGAGTTGCTGAGTGAGCATTTTTTGCGTAATTCCGGGTAAAGCCCGCTGCAATTCGCCAAAGCGTTTTATACCTACGATTAATTCTCTAATAATTAAGACTTTCCAGCGTCCACCAATTACTTCTAATGTGATTTCTACTTCGCAAGTTAGTCTGGTATCGTTTTCCGCTTTAGGTTCCATAGATTTGTCATTTGTCATTTGTCATTGGTCATTGGTCATTAGTCATTGGTCATTAGTCCCCTATGTTTTGAAAAGTGTGGATTTAAGGAAGTCTTATCTCCAACGCCAGTTGCTTTAAGCCTCTTAGCCCCGACAACGCATTCGCTTAAATTTTCGCTTTATGCTTGGGTACTTTCAGACTTCAGACTTCAGACTTCAGACTTCAGACTTCAGACTTTATACTTCAGTTGACCTACCTGTAATTGTAAATGCTGCCCAATAATAAGGATGGCAATATAGCTTTTGCTCTGGCGGAAGTTTACTGCTTCTATACATTTGTGTTGCTACATGCGTCCTAATTCTTAAATCTTCGGGATGTAGATTATTCAGTAAATCTTCATACCATTTTGTTAATTCTCTCGCAGTTAGTTGTCTTAGCCATGCTGTAACTTCAGCTAAGGTAGTGGCTGTTGATTTATTTGGCTGTAGTCGTCGATAAAACTCGACGATTGCTAAATCATTGGCAATTGATTCTACTGTCCATAGTGTACTTACAACCTGGGAGACTCCTCCACACAGAAAACCATTAACTAAACTCACATATTCGCTAGTGATGGGATGATTGCTCGTAGTTATAGTTTCACAAGCTGACAGGTTAACTAGGTTGTAACTTACTAAATATTTTTGGCTGATTTCTTCTAATGTGAGTTTGTCTGCATCTGCTAATGCCAATTCTGATTTGTTTGGTTCACTAGAATTGTGAATGATATGCCCGGTAAAGTGAAATATATTGTATTCATCCTCTAAGGCATTCTGCACCTCAATTTTATTAGCTTGTGTCCCCTGGATACGGTAATGATTGGGGAAAATTTGGCTGATAATTTCGGCTTGCAGTTTGGCAAATTTTAGTTGAGGATAATCTGTGCTATGAGGATTTTCAACGCTGAGGAATAATTGAGTGTTTTTATCGCCTATGTTGGCAGATTTTCCTGTTAATCCTGTTTGCACGTTAGGTAAATAGCTAATAGTAAAATTCGCCTCAATATTTGACAACCCTGGTGAACCAGAAGTTGGGGAAAAAAGTACATGGAGGGGCAATTTTTGCAAATCGCGGTGGGGAATTAATATTAGTTGAGTAATTCCTTCAAGTTCCTGTAGAATTGTCGATATATTGAGAATATTTTTTAGCTCTAAGAGCCTTTGTTCCATATCCACTCGCCAGGAATGGTTGCTTTGATTTTGTTTATCTGAAGCGTGGCTGCAATATTCTTGATATTGTTGATTCCAATCTTCCAACCAAGATTCAAAAGCGATCACACGTCTCACTGCTTCAGGAAGGGGAACTTCATGCAAACGCATTGGGGTTTTGCCTAAGCTGAATACCCCTGTATCTTGCATTGGTGTAAATATGAGGATGGGCGAAGGAGCCTGATCTTTGAGAACGAATGTATGTAAAGCGGCTGGGCTAATATGCCAGTAAATAATTGCTGTTTGCGGATTGAGTAGTGGCTGAACTTCAGTATAGTTCAGTGAGTTAATCTCGTTTTGCCAACCTGACAGCAGCCAGGTTAAACAAGAATTTTTAGCGTGTTCGGCAATTTCCCAGGCTTCGACTACATCACCGTAATCGACAGCTAAATCAACTACTAGTTGTCTCAAGCCAGCAAATTTTAGAGCTAGCTGTTTTTTATTATCATCAGTACGGGTGGTATCACTGAGTAATTGTTGTAATAAGTTTGTGCTGTATTGTAGGAATTCTTGTGCTTGTGCTGTTTGTCCTAAACCTACAAGGGTTTTGATCAGGGATTGCAAAACTTCCAGATGCAACTGGGGAAAATCTTCACTCGTCAAGGTTAAGAGTGCCTGATTATACTCAGCTACGGCTTTTTGCCAATGAGTGCGAGTAACTGTATTTTTCTTACCGTGATCGTAATGAGTATTGGCGATCGCTAAATGCAATCTCCCCCAACCTTCTGGGTGAGTATCTGGGCGAACATATTTCAAGCCTGCTTCGTAGCTAGCTAATTTACCTTCATAGCCACTTTGCTTTAAGGCTGCATTGTTGGCTGTGATGTTAGTAAACAAACCCGAAAGGGCTTCAGGATTAACTAAATTACCAGCAGCTGTTCCGCGTCCAATCCAAGCTTCCCAGTAGTCAAGTTTAATTTGTAAAGCACTGTCATAGGAGGCGATCGCTTCTGGATATTTTCCTAAATAAAACAACGCTACTGCCTGATTGTACCAAGCTAAATGGAAGTCGGGTTTGATGGCTATAGCTTTGCGATAGGAGTCTATTGCTTCTTGACGGCGGCCTAAATTTTCTAAAGCTACGCCTCGGTTATACCAAGCTAGATAGAAGTCGGCTTGAATTGAGAGTGCTTTGTCCCAAGAGGCGATCGCTGCTGACCATTGTCCTAAATTAAACAGGACGACACCCCGATCGATCCAAACTTCATAGTAATTGGGTTCAATTTCTAAAGCTTTATCATAAGATGCGATCGCTTCTTCATGCTGCTCGCTAACACCTAAAGCGATACCTCGGTAATACCAATTTTCTGGGTCTAGTGGTTGTAAAAGTAGGGCTTGGTCGTAACTAGCAATTGCTTCCCATAATTGCCCTAACTTCATCAGTGCTAAACCCCTGCTAGACCAAGCTTCGGGGAAATCTGGCTTGATGGCGATTACTTGCTCGAAAGAAATAACTGCTTCTTCAAATTGGCCTAATTCACCGAGAATTCCCCCCCGGTTATACCAAGCTTTGTGGAAATCGGGTTTGAATTCTAGGGCTTTATCATAAGATGCGATCGCTTCGACCAAATTTTCTAAATGAAATAGTGTCAAGGCGCGGTTGAACCAATATTCATAAGCATCGGGTTTAATTTCGATGGCGGCGTTGTAAGATGCGATCGCTCCTGATAAATCTCCATTTCTCGCTTGCTGAAGACCTTGGTAAAACCAAGCTTGGGCGCGGTCGATTTTTGGTTGAGGAATTATTTGGGAACTATGGCGTTGGATTGCTAGTTCTGAAGCCAGTTCCTGAACTAAAGATGTACTTTGATCCAACCTGACTAACAACTCATCAAAGGCTTGGGCTACACTCGGCTCTAATTTTGTTAAAGATTTATCCCATGTCCCATCTGTTGATGATTCTTCTTTAACATCTTCTGCTGGCGAAGTTGAGCTTGTCTGGTCTTTGGGCGGAGTCAGGTTTGTGTGGTTTGTGGGCGCAGTTGAGCTGGTCTGTTGTTTTGGCGGAGTCAGGTTTGTGTGGTTTGTGGGCGCAGTTGAGCTGGTCTGTTGTTTTGGCGGAGTCTGGCTTGTTTGGTTTGTGGGGGGATTGAGGTTAGTAACTGGTGTTGTGGTTTCAGTTTCTTCTGCTTCCGGCTCAGAAAACAAATCGAATAAGTTAGCAATCTCATCATCTTCTCCTGGATCGAGAAGAGTTGCCCGCGTGGGAATTTCGGTATCTTCTCCTTGATACTCCCAGATAACTTCCCCTAATTTACCTGTCCATGTTTCCTCAACAGTGTTTATTTCGGGTATTGGCAGGATTTCCGTCTCATCTTCTTCGTCATAATCCCACAAGCGATCGCCCAAATTACGGATCAACTCCTGGCCTGGAGAGTGTGGCCGATTGTTTTCCGGTCTTGTGTTTTCCATCGTCACATGATGATCTAGCTCTTCAATTTCTTCATACCTTGTGGCTGAGTTACGCTTCAGCAAGCTTAGACCTATATCATACGCCAGGTCACCGATGCTGCCGATCCCCAGTTCGCCCAGCTGGATCATCCTTGCTGCTAACTGATGGTTAGGTGCAGGTGAATTTAATAATCTTTCACCAAAGCTCAACAGCCAATCTATCCAGCGCTCATCAGAGATGCGATGTTCCATGCGTTGCAGGTACTTCAGCGCCCATTGTTTGCCTCGTGCTTGTTGCACGCCTTCTAGCAACTGTGTAAACAACAGTTCTAAATCCGCATTAGTAAGTTCGGGTGGTGAATTTACCACCCCGTATCCCTTTGCTGCATTTACAGTTCTAGCTTTCTGGCTGCTAAAAGGATGCTGAAATAACTTTTTAAGCCACTGAAATAGACGCCTGAGCATCTTTCACACTCTTGGATTTTGTTTAACCTAGATTGTAGCCATCGTTGTGTTCAAAAGATCGCCAATTACGTAAAAAGCCACGATTAACCAGATGAAAAATTTGTGAAATAAGTCATCTCTTGATTGGGTCTGGGGTACTTATACTGAGTTTCGACTACGCTCAACTACCGCAAAGCCGTTCGCGTAGCGTCTCCCCTTGGGAGAAGAGAAGTATGAGGTATTGGGCATAGGGGATGAGTCAATAGTCACTGGATGGTTTCACTCAACTTGAATGAGCGAATGAGCAAATTTTTGGTAGTGGCACTATTGTTTTGCTTTTGGGCAAGAAAGTCAAGATTCTGTCTGTTCTATAGCCCCTTGATTAGCAGCATGGTACTGATTAATCAATGCTTGGATAATCACTTGGGGGTCGTTTGTTTCCAAACCGAGTTGTTGAGCAATTTGCTCTGATAAGGTTTCATCTTGCTGCATCATCCCAAACAACTCTTCTAAGGTAATGGTTTGGTAACCTTCCTCTGGGACATTCTCTGTTGTATCTGTTGTATCTGTTGCACTTGGTAAGAAGTCTTGATCTTCGGGTGGTGAAGCCCTGACAGCATCTGTCCCTGCATATTCCCAAATTGGCTCACCTTGATTGCGGGTTAACAGTTGCATCCCAATATCGTAGGCAACGTTTCCGACTTCGCCAACACCTAATTCACCCAGTTGTAGTAACCGCGCCGCTAATTCATTATTCGGTGTGGGTGCTGCTAGCAATCTTGCTTCTAAACGCCGTAACCACTCAACCCAACGTTCAGTTGGGATGCGATGTTCAATATTATGTAGCCACTTGAGTGCCCATGCTTGTCCCCGTGCTTGATGTACTCCTTCCAAAAGTTCGTTGAACAGAATTTCTAGATCTGTATCGGTAAGTTCTGGCGGTGGTTCTTTGGGCACATCTCTCCTATTTGGGGAGCGGTTGGGTTTCCCACCAAACAATCCCTGAAAAAACTTTAAGAGCCTCTGAATTAGCCGCTTAAGCATCTGCTGCACCATTGAGTATGATTTACCCTAAGATTGTAGCGATCGCACTTTACTATAGCTTTAATATTCCAGAAAAACTTTCTCTTGCTCATGCTACAACGCAAAACTTGAAGAATACTCTCAAGTAGAGTTTGGGTCTGGGTAGTTTACCAGATATGCCACCAATAGCTAAAAACCACGCCTGATTTCCGGGCAAGGACAACATCGACAGCAACAGGAAAAAACCAAGGCTGATGCCTCTAATTGATGATTTTAATGTATCAAATGTAACTTTTTAACTTTTAAACCCCGTCCTTGTCTGATATAATTGAGCTGTGACCACAGGTGAAACCCTCTGGGGTTCTGTACGAATGTAGCTGAAATAGTGTTATAAGAAAGCAGCTAAATTGAGAATCTAGCAACTGAGTAACAAAACCAATATAAAAATAGTGTACTAACTGTGAAACAGTAGTTAACAATTTGGAAACAATAATTTGGGTTTCCAAACCATTTTCTCATGGGAAGAAGCAAGAATACTCCTTGGGAGTAGGATTTGGTTAACCCTTGTTTAGTGCTGGACTCCCCGCCTTGCCTCACCGTTGAAGGCAATTTAAACCGAAAAATACCCCCATCGTATCATCCCAAACTCGACTGGGTGCTGCAATTTTATGTCTTACGAACCCCTGCACCACAAGTATCGCCCAAAGAGTTTTGCTCAACTAGTGGGACAAGAGGCGATCGCTACCACCCTCACCAACGCGATTCGCTCAGCCAAAATCGCTCCAGCTTATTTGTTTACTGGCCCCAGAGGTACAGGTAAAACTTCTAGCGCCCGGATTCTCGCCAAATCTCTCAATTGTCTTGAGAGTGGCAAGCCGACTGCTGAACCCTGTGGCAGATGTAATGTTTGTCAAGGCATTACTAAGGGCTATTCCTTAGATGTGATTGAAATCGATGCCGCCAGCAACACAGGTGTAGATAATATCCGCGAGATTATTGAAAAAGCGCAGTTCGCCCCTGTGGAGTGTCGCTATAAAGTTTATGTGATCGACGAATGCCATATGCTCAGTACCCAGGCATTCAATGCGCTACTCAAAACGCTAGAAGAACCACCGAAACACGTAGTCTTTGTCTTAGCGACAACCGACCCCCAGCGAGTATTGCCGACAATTATTTCTCGTTGTCAAAGGTTTGATTTTAGACGCATCGACTTAGAAGCGATGGTCAAGCATTTAAGCGCGATCGCTCACAAAGAAAACATTAATATTACCTTGGACGCGGTCACCTTAGTAGCCCAACTGGCCCAGGGAGGATTACGGGATGCGGAAAGTCTACTCGACCAATTAGGGCTATCATCGGGTGAAATCACACCTGACAAAGTTTGGGATTTAGTTGGAGCAGTCAGCGAACGGGACTTATTAGCGCTGTTAGATGCGATCGCCCAAGATCGAGCAGAAGCAGTTCTCGAATCTACCCGCAACATCCTCAATCGTGGTCGAGAACCACTGACTATTCTGCAAAATCTCGCCGCTTCCTACCGCGATCTACTCATTGCGAAAACTGCACCTAACCGCCAAGATTTAGTTGCTTGTACTCAGCAAACCTGGCAAGCATTAATTGAATTAGCCCAGAAGCTAGATACAAGTATTATTTTGACGGGACAGAAGCACTTACGCGAAGCCGAACAGCAAATTAAAAACACAACTCAACCGCGTTTGTGGTTAGAGGTGACATTATTGGGATTATTACCAAGTGCAAATATTCCCGTGCAAGCCGTCGTAAGCGCACAGCCGAGAATGAGCGCACCAGCAGTATCACCAAGCCAACCTCGTATCACCCCGTTACCCCCACCTCCCCCACCTCCCCCAGACAGTGTCACCGTTTATCAGCCAGCTGAGGCACCGAAGCCATCAAATCTACCTGTAGAACCAGTAACTACCGCATCACCTGCACAGGAGATTGTGGAAACATCAACAGCGGATTTTATTCAAATATGGCAGCAAGTTCTCAGTAATATTCAGCAGATACCTAGGCGAGAGTTGCTACGGCAAATGTGCCACCTGATAGAATTTGATGGTACTTACGCCCGTGTTGGCGTGAAAGCAGCATGGCATAAAAAAGTACAATCAGACTTGCAGATGATTACAGCTGCTTTCCAGCAAACTTTCCAACGGGAAGTGAAAGTGAGCTTAGAAGTCGGAACGCCCTCAAACTCTACTTCAGCGAAGAAAGACCCTCCAGCCAACGGCTCATCGATGGTTAAGCAGCCACCGCCCCCTAGTTACGACAGGCAAACTCCACCACCTGCACCAGTACAACCACAACCCACACCAGCACCAGCACTAGCAAAAACAGAGTCAGCAGCTAAAGCTAGCAGCAGTGTGCAAACTTTGCCGCCGCCCCCAGCCCCGACACCTTCTAATAATTGGGAAACTGATGAAGTAGCGATCGCAGCTCAGCGATTAGCAGAATTTTTCCAAGGAGAAGTCATCCGCCTATCAGATGATACAGTAGGCTTTTCTGACACTATGGTTGGCTCTGATTTGCTCGATGAATCAGATCTCGATGATGAGTAAAGAAGCCAAAAAAGCCAAAGTAGCTACACTGTCATAAACCGCCATACAAACTTTGGCAATCTATATAAGATGATGCGATCTACCAAAAGATTGTGGATGTCGTGCCCGTACTACTGTCGCATTATATTTTCAAAATAGTATTAAAAATTTAGGGTGGTATTAAACCCCTACAATTCATCTGTCATTCCTACAAAATTTATATTTAATTCTGACTTTTGACTCCTGAATGATATTGAGATAAATCTTAGTTTTATTTAAGTAATTGCTCGCGATTAAATTAGGATTGCTATATACAAAGATAGGCTGGCGACTACAATTACACTTACATAGAAACTAAAAAATATTTCTTGTCCACAAACCCCTACAAAATACTTTTTCTTCTTGATTGAAATCATCAGTATCAAATCAGATAATAGTAGTGACCAGATATAAGCTTGATGCCAGCAAGTGTTAAAACCGAAAGCTTGTAAAGTGAAGATACTCGTGAAGTAACAAGGCATCCCAAGGATAAGCAAACGCATTGGTAATCTGTCTTCAGGAGTAGCATCAGCAGCAAATATGTAGCCAAAAAATGCGAAACCTCCACAGATGTGAGCGCATATTCCAGCAAGGACGAGGCTAATCAGCTGAATCGATGAGATTGTCATAGTTTTTCATCAACCTCTACATTAATACAAATCCTTATAAAGATTTATAGAAATAGGCTCGTCTAATTGCTGTGTAACCTGCTTAACTAATAATTGATGATGTTTTCACGCCATACTAAAAAGCTAATAGCGCTTTGCTACAAACGAATATTAGATATAATATTCACTTTTACTTCATGATAAGAAAAGATTGTGAGGATTGGGTGAGTAAATAAGTAAATTGCGCTCAAAACAAAAATATTCATTTCCAAATGCAAAGCACGATAAATAGCAAAAATTCAGAGCGGCGGAAGCCACTCTGAACTTTATCCTCGTTTTGCTATAGAGTTAATTAGCACTCACAACTTATTACTCAACACTGCGGAAAGCTTGACTAATTTTGTGTCAAATCACAAAAAGATAAAAGATCGGAGGGAGCAGCAAAGACAAGAAGAATAATTACTCTTGACTCTTGACTCTTGACCCTTGACTCTTTTACGCTTTCTCCACACCTGTATGCACAGTTTTCACCCATTTCAGCCGTTTTTGCCGCAAGGACATCCGGGCGGTAGTACTGCTCATGACTACCAACCAGTGCAACATATATAAAGTGCCACGTATGGTTTGCAGCAGTAACAGTAAATATGTAGAAAACTGGAATTTTTGTCCTTGATGAATCCGCCTCAGACCGGTGAACATCCCCAGTATCGATAGGCTAACAGACAAGCCAGTGAGGGGGCCTAACATTGGTGGACGATGGCGGGCGATCGCCATTAATAAATCTGGGATTGTTGCTGTTGGTAAAATGTACATAATCAGCATAAAGCTGAGTAAATCCCAGGTTTTACGCACCCCTAAGCGGTTTTTCAACAGCAAATCCCAGTAATCCAAATAACGCTGATATCCACCTTCTGCCCAACGGTTGCGCTGATGCCAAAGTGCGATCGCATTTGTCACACCCTCTTCTTGTACTGCGGGTGAGAAAACACACTCAATATCCCAGTCATCTAGATGTAGGCGCAACGTCAAATCCAAATCATCAGTGATGGTTTCTTCGTTCCAGCCACCGCAACTGGTTAAGGCGGCGCGGCGGACAAATTGACCGTTACCGCGCAGTTCGCCAATCCCACCAAGGGCAGTCCGCTGTTGCTGAAAATAGGTATCCAGCGCCATTTCTGCCATTTGACCTTTTGTCCAAAAATTCTCTTTAGCGTTGGCGATCGCTTTTCGCACCTGCACCGCCCCTACTTTTTCTCTTTGGAACAAAGGTACTACCTGTTGCAACAAGTCTGGTGATACTTGGGCATCAGCATCAAAAACGGCGATAATTTCGCCCTTAGTCAGAGGCAAAACTTGATTCAATGCTCCCGACTTACCGCCAGTAGCTTGTGCACAACGGCGGAGGATCTTGAGTTGTTTGTATTCCTTGGCTAATTCTGTGAGTAACTGCGGTGTGCTGTCACTGCTGTTATCGTCAATGATCCATAGTTCGTACTTGCCATCTGGATATTCCAGACTGCAAAGACTCTTGACTAATCTGCCAATTACTGCTTCTTCATTTTTCGCTGACACTAAAACAGATACAGAAGGTAAATCTGGCTGCATTTGTTTTGGATGACGGCGGGGTCTGGCAAATACCACCTCCAAAGCGTGAATACCCAGAATAGTGGTTAGTCCCAGTACGAATATAAAACCCCAGGAAACTAAATGCAGAGCGATTGTGCTGCTCCAGACTATAGTCAAAACTAGAGCTGCTTTGCGTCTGCGTCCTTGAAACCGGAATGGTAGAAACAAAGGTTCTGTCTCTACTACTAATTCCTCGGTTGCTGAGAGGTCAGACAACAGAGAATTGAGCCCAGCAAGCTCATCATTAGAATCTTCTTCGGGCCAGAAATTCGCTGGCATAGGTTACTTGATTCAAAAACCACTATTGTTCTACGCCGATAAAGAAGCTGAGAATCAGGTAACACCAAACTGTACAACCTTGAGCTAGCCCTGAGATTGGCAGTAATTTTTTACCTTTTCTGACTCGATTGCGAGTCAGTAGAATTGCCCTTTAAAGACAACTCTAGTTTAGGTAGAGCGATCGCCAAGTAGCAACAGCTAGTTGTTGAGAGAAGTCACAATAACAGCATCTACCTCTAGATAGAAGAGATTTTTGATTGTTATTGCTCTCAGCTTCCATAAAAGCTAATGCAGCCCCATTGTACCTGACATTCACATATTTCTTAACAGTAACTTTATGGAATGGGCAGAAAACCCTAATCCCACAGACTCTGGGGTTATCAGCATAAGTAGGTGTTGTCGGGTTTGAGCAATATTAAACCCTTATTTCTTCTTAATTACCGCTCAGACACCGTTGTATTTGTCAGGTGGGCACTGCCGGCAAGGTCAAAATCAGGTTGTCGCAATACCCACCTATGAGCTTGACAGAAAATGTGTAAACCAGAAATTTTTGGGAATACTTAGTATTGAAACCTACTTAATCCCTTGATAACAGTAGGGTCGAGGAGTTCCCTACCTCTACATTCCCAGTCACTGTACCTTATGAGGAATATTTAACAATGTCTATTGAGCAACTCCAGCCAGTCAGTGCCCAACAAGCAAGTGTTTATCTACCCTACATTCAAGGTAGCAGGCGCAACTTCTTACCTTATGCCATCAGTCTTTACCAAAAAGGTTTTTTGGAAGGACAGCGCAAAATAGAAGCCAGTGACAATATTCCCTTTGTCGCTACCTGGAATGTTGCCAGTCTACCTTCAGACTTGACCCGTTGCCGAATGCAGTTTGACGGCGATGCAGAGCTAAGTTACGAAGTGATGATGGCCAGTTCTGAGTTTATAACTTATTTAATTGAATTGATGGACAACTATAAACGCAATCGCCTCACAGATTTCTCCCAACCTTTTTATCGCAAGCTGCTGCGTGTAGATGAGTGAATCTGCGATCGCCCTAGCCATTCCTGTAGAGAATAGGATCTTACTGTTTGTAGTCAGCTTTTTCAGTAGGGCTAAAGCGCAAGGCGCTTTAGCCCTAGATATTGAGAATGCAGCACCTTAAGCAGCGGATGAGGGGGGGGAGGGAGATGAGCGGTATGAGGGAAACTATTGACTAATGACCATTGACCACTGACCACTGACAAACAAAGCGCAATCAATCGGATTGTCACAAAGCGCGATCGCTAAGTTCGACCTAAAATTAGAAAACACCAAGCTGGGTTCTACTTCCTTTTGAATTTAGGAGTGCATGTGTGCCAAAATCCGCGAAATATTTGCTGATTGGATCAACTGAGACTTATAGCGGTAAATCTGCTACAGTTTTGGGTTTGTCTCATCAGCTAAAGCAAACAGGACTGGATATCTCCTACGGCAAACCTTTAGGTACAACTTTCAATGTATCTGTTGGTAACATCTTTGAGGAAGATGTCCAGTTCATTGCCCATAGCCTCAACCTGAGCGAAAATCGGGTTGCACCCACAATGTTGGCTTTGGATGAAGTAACTGTGCAAAAACGCTTGCTTGGCGAAGATAAAACTGATTATCAGCAGTCCCTAGTACAGCAATATTTGCCAATTTCCAGGGGAGATTTGGTGTTGCTAGAAGGGCCTGGTGATTTGTCAGAAGGTAAGTTATTTGACTTATCTTTGCCGCAAGTAGCTGAGGTCTTAAATGCCAGTGTGTTGTTAGTAGCACGCTACAAATCTCTACTTTCGGTTGAAGCGCTGTTATCTGCCAAGGAACGTATAGGCGATCGCTTGATTGGTGTTGTGATCAATGATATCCCTACCGAAAAATTAGAATCTGCCAAAAATATTTTGCGGCCGTTCTTAGAGCAGCAGGGAATTACGGTGTTAGGAATGCTACCAAAAAGTGAGTTACTACGCAGTGTTAGCGTGGGGGAACTGGTGAAACAGTTAAAAGCCGAAGTTCTCTGTGGTAGCGATCGCCTTGATTTAATGGTGGAAAGTTTAGCAATTGGCGCAATGAATGTGAACGCTGCTGTCAAATACTTCCGCAAACGGCAGAATATGGCAGTGGTAACCGGAGGTGATCGCGTCGAAATTCAGCAAGCGGCATTAGAAACTTCTACCCAATGCCTAATTCTCACAGGACAACTACCACCGCCTGCGTTTATCCTCAATCGTGCTGAAGAACTAGAAATTCCCATTTTGTCTGTTGATTTAGATACCCTCACCACAGTAGAAATTGTTGATCGCACTTTTGGACAAGTGCGTGTCCACGAACCAATTAAGGTAGAGTGCATTCGTCAGTTGATGAGCGAGCATTTTGACCTAGAACGCCTGTTATCCAAACTTGGACTCAGTCCAGCCGCCGCGTTACCTTAGGCAGGGGAGCAGGGGGGGACAAGGGGGACTATTGACTATTGACCAATGACCAATGACCAATGACCAATGACTATTAACAAGATCTAACTCAAGTAAGCTTCGCACTTACACTCTGTTTGGTAAAATATCTTGGTCGTTTAATCTCATTATGTTCATCTTTGAGCCAGTCAATAGACCTCATTAACCTCGATACATTAGCGCAAGAACTGGCGACAATCCAGCAAACAGGTTCTAAACGAATTGCCTTGCTGGGTTCCCGTCACGTCCCAATTACGCACCAGAATCTCATTGAAATGATGACCTATGCCTTGGTTTTATCAGGCAATCGGGTGATCACTTCTGGAGCTACAGGTACCAATTCTGCCGCCATTAAAGGCGCAATGCGGGCTGACCCTAATTTGTTGACGGTGATTCTACCCCAAAGCTTAGAACGCCAGCCCAATGAATCACGTCAGCAGCTAGAACTGGTAATGCACCTAGTCGAAAATCCTAGTAACGATAATCTGTCCCTTGCTGAAGCGAGTTACATTTGCAATAAGGAGATTATTTCCCGCTGTCAGCAACTCATTTGCTTTGCATTTCACGACAGTCGTACTCTGCTACAAACTTGTAAAGATGCAGAAGAACAGAGAAAAGTTGTCACACTTTTCTACTTTGACTAGCGTGAGGCTGGGTCGGCGTGAGTTTAGTTATTCAGAAGAAAAACTACAAATGGTTCATGGGTGATAGGTTCTGCTAATTGCCCATAACCGACAATTAATGCTATTTATGGATTTGGTTGATGACGTCATGACATCCACCTATTTTTGCTGCGCTTTAGGCTGCGATCGCAAAGGGGGGAATAGAGGATAGGCTAGTATAAAGACCGATTTATTCATACTTCATCCCTATTTCCGATCCAACATCCAAAATTCAACGATGCGCTATGGCTTCTAATTATTCCTTTGACATTGTGAGTGATTTTGACCGACAAGAATTGGTCAACGCCGTCGATCAAGTTGTGCGAGAAATCAAAGGCCGTTACGACCTCAAAGATACTGCAACTACTGTTGAGTTAGGTGAGGAAAGTATTGACGTTAATACAGACAGTGAGTTTACTTTAGATTCTGTGCAAAACATTCTTCGAGAAAAAGCTGCTAAACGCAATCTTTCTCAGAAAATTTTTGATTTTGGCAAAGTTGAATCAGCTAGTGGTAACCGTGTGCGTCAAGAAATCAAACTCAAAAAAGGTATCAGTCAAGATATTGCTAAACAAATTTCCAAATTGATTCGAGATGAATTTAAAAAGGTGCAAGCTTCAATTCAAGGTGATGCTGTGCGGGTAACAGCTAAATCTAAAGACGAACTGCAAGCTATTATTCAGCGTTTGAAACAAGAAGATTTACCTGTAGCTTTACAATTTACAAATTATCGTTAAATCTTCTGTAGCTTGTTGTTCAGATCCCTGACTTCTTGAAGGATACTGCTGGCGAATTAGGAGTAAGACCCCTCGCTTATCCCGAAATCCCGCCGTCACCTCCGGGTGCGGCTAATCGTACAAAGCCCCAGGCTTTCAGCCTGCGGGCGTTATTTCGGGTAAGCTAGAGAACAGTATTTGTTCAAAAATCAAATAGTAATCCGATATATATATGTAGTGTAGTTATGAAAAATTAAAAACTCTTCAAACCAAAGCTTTTGCGTAAAAATTCCCAACTTTTAATAGCTAACCTAACTACAAATATCTTAGAAAATTTTTCAAATTTGTAGTTAAAAAGTAAATCCATGATTTCATTAATATTCAAAAATTTTAGATAAGTGATTGACCTGTCCACTATCTTGTCACTATCAAGCAAATATTTCTTTAGTCCTAGTTTCTCGGAAATTATCCATTTTTTATAAAATATTTTGTACATTTCTTTTTGATATTTTTTAAAGTCTGAAGCTTCACCATTTAAATATTGTTCAATATATTTAACGGCTACTTCAGCACTACACATACCATGTCTAATGCCTTCTCCGCCTAAGAAATTCACTGTCGAGACGGCATCTCCAATAGCTATAATATTGTTGCTGTAATACTTATCCTGCAATCCCTGGCTATACTTAAGTGTTGCTCCATGAATATCGATAATTTTGTAATTTTTGGGTTGAATATAATCTTTGATAATCAGGTCAATATAATATTTTATCGGTTCTGCCTTTTGAATTGATTGATGCTGTGAATTTAATAATCCTGCACCAACTTTTAATTTATATTTTTCCATAGGAAATATCCAAGAATATCCTTTGGGCATCCATTTATGACCTAGGAAAAAAGTTAAGCGATCGCAGTGTTTTTCATAATCTTCTGGTTCTACTTCTAAGAGGTACTCAATTCCTGTCCCACTGTGGAATAATGGTTGAGCTTCTCCTTTGTTATATATGACTGCTCTAGATGGGCCAGTTGCATCAACTACAACTTTTGCTGCAACTTTTATCTCTCCTTCTTTTTTCGATTTAAAAACTAGAATAGTTTGCTCTGTTTCCTCTACTTTTCTCAGGTAAAAATACCCCAGCCAAACCTCTCCACCATTGGCTTTGACTTCATTGGCTAAGAATTCTCTTAATTTACTAAAATCTAAAACCGCACCCAGAGATTTTGGCGAATCCCAAGTTTCATTTAAATTGGTGGTGACAATTTTAATTCCTTGCCAATAACTACCGATAACTTCATCAGGTAAATCAAACTTAGCCAATGTTTCTATAGGAGTTCCAGCGCTAGAGAAGCTGTTTACAGAAAAGTTTGCATATCTTTCTACTAGCAAAACCTTGCGCCCAGCTTTTGCTAACAATCTAGCACAGTGTCCCCCAGCCGGGCCTGCACCGACAACTACCACATCAAAGTTCTTCATCCAAACCTCTACTAAATAATTAGTAATTGATAATACCCTAGCCTATGGGAACTCTAGGGTATTACGAATTACGAATTACGAATTACGAATTATTTAAAGAACTTTATGGGTGTGGGAGTGCTGTTTAACGTTATCTTCTTTGGTCACTACCCTAGCAGCATTTAGCACACGCTTGCGTTCAGTAGAGTAATTCAACTCTGTGTAGGTTGTACCCAAAGGAATGAGAGATTTGCTAACTTCACGCCGCTTATAGGTACGAGCGGCTGCAAATAGCCGTGTTACAAACTCATCTGCAAATTGAGCAGACTCTGGGAAGGTGCTTGGTGCTGAGAGTTGATCCCCATCCAGGATAGAGCCTAAAGTTGTCGCCCAAGCAAACTTATATGAAGTGGGAATCCCTTTCATTATTGCTTCTAAAGCCGCAGAGGGAATGGGTTCAATCACTTCTACTTGATGTACTTCTCCATCTTCCTTGACAAAGCAGGTTGCCAAGCCGATCACAATGTAATCATCAGCAGTTAAATCCGGGGACTCGGGGTAAGAAATTGCAATTGTCATAAGAAAATTTTCTCAAAACTTAAAAGTCAGATTAAGGAACTAGAACCTGGAACCGTTAGATGCGAATCTATAAAGAGACACGGCAACGGGGATCAACCTCATAGTTCAAGCTAGGAGATTCGCGCCGGAATTGTTGTTTTTCTTGACGGCTTCAGTCATTTGCTTCTTGAATAATTGCGCCTACAGGAAAACAGGGTTGCCCATTCTGAGCATTGCCGTGTTCCTGGGTGCTTTGCGTTATCTCTCATCAACGGCTTGTTGGCATTCTACCAAGTTGTCGCTCTCACTACCTGACTAGTCTTTGAGATTGATCTTTGGTTTTTCGGGAATTTAACCTGGGGATGAGGTATCTATGATGAGATTGGATCATGAATTGTTTGTATGAGATAAAGTTTTTCTATGGTTGTGGTTGTAATTATTTAGTAATTATAGACACCTGAAGAACTGACATATCAGACAAAATGGCAGCACAATAATAACTATATTTTGAATTCAAAAACCAAGTATATACGGCAGGACAATATGAGTAATAACTCCTATGTAGCTTTTGGAGATAAGCAAAATAACTTATGCGATTCAGTATCAAATCAAACTAAAAATTTCAAAGATGATTTAGACATAGAAGATGGTGATTTACGCTCTTGTGCCTTGAGATTGGCTCAGAGAGGAGATTATGGTGAGGCGATCGCACTTTTAAGCCAACTGATCCGCCGTCATCCGCAAAACGCGATTGATTACAACAACCGTGGGCTGATTTATTTTCAAAGCGGTGAAAGCCAAAAAGCGTTTTGTGACTATAACACAGCACTGCAAATAAATCCGAGTTTGGCTAGTGCTTATAATAACCGCGCCAACTACTATGCTGCTTGTGGCAAATTAGCCGCAGCGATCGCTGATTATGATCGGGCGATTGATTTGAATCCTAGCCATGTCCGGGCACGCATTAACAGAGGCATCACCTGGCGCGAATTAGGGCAATACGAAGAGGCAATTGAGAATTTTGATGTCGCACTGCTTTTCGGGCAGCTAGAAGGTCATATCTGGGCTGAGAGAGGCAGGACTTATCATCTTTGGGGTGACTGGAATTGTGCGATCGCTGATTATCGTCGTGCGTTGACTCAAATACCCGATAGAAAAGATGTTCCTGGTTGGCGCTTGCGTAGACAACTGGAAAATTGGTTAACTGAACTGCTATCTCCTGAACATCCTGATTCTGTAGATTAGTCCCTCAAAGGACTTGCAAATCTAATTTGTGAGTAGAGGATAGCGACCCTGTATAACTAATAGCTAATAAATATTAAGTAGTGCAGCTTGGCGACAATAACTATAACAGGCAATATCTCTTCTAGCTTCAAACGGTACTATACTCTAGTTTTTAGCCCCTAGTAGCTTTTGCTTAAGGTGATGACTCGGATTGGTTAGTTGCTTCTGCTTGATCCTGATTCATCAACACGATCTGACGCTGGGACGGGTCAAATCGGTAGCTTTGTTGTTGCATAATACTTTTGGCTTGCGAGGGATCGAAGTTGCGGCTGAATTGTCCTTGCAAAACATTCACACGCCCTTCCATCTGCTTGGTTTCAGTACGCATTTCTCGCAATTTGTCTTGCTGTAACCAGTGATAAGGCAAAAGTTGCATCAGGGCGGAAACTGCTGCTGCTGAAATTGCCAGATTAACTGCTATCTTGGCTGTTACTTCCACAGCCATTACTTGATGCGATCGCTGACGCAGATGGCGCTTTGGCCGAGGAACAACCCGGCGTTTTTGTATCGGTTGTAGCGGCTCTCTAGATGGTTGAATAGCGTTCATGATGGTAAAAAAGACCTCGTAAATTCAAGCAGAACAGCGCAAAAAGCCGATTAGTGAAGAATGGTAGATAGTGAGCCACTGCAGTGGACGGGTTCCCCTTTATCAAGCAAGTGGCGAAGCCGAAGGGCAGATCACAGAAGGAAATATTGTCAAATATTATACAGAATTAATTTCTTTATGCTCTGTCATATGGTAATCGCGTCCCTGGTTTTAAGTAGGTAGGAAAATAATAGAGCGTCAACTTTATCAAATTCCTGGCATTTGCGTGCAGGTATTCCTTCTGAAGAAAGTACTTCTGCCTTCTTAAGCCTTGATTTAGCTGCCATATTACTTCATTTTTCGGAAATTGCTACAAGTGTATTCACAGCCAAAAAAGAAACCTGGCATACGTAAGTAGCCAGAGTCGAACACTTACTTGCCTAAAGCTACAAGTGTCGATCAAAGTTACTCACTCATGCCAGGCTTCTTAGCCCAACAACTGTGTCACACAGTAGCTTATTTGTAAAGTTCTGTGGCTAAACGCCAAGCCAAAACACCTGGAATCAAGGCCACAACCAAAGCGATGTACACTTGAGTATCTGAGAGAGATGTGACAGCAAACATGAGAGTGTTAGATATAGGCATGGTTGGAAACCTCCTAAACTCAATACGTTTTAAATAGTTCGTTTACTACTTTTCCCTGTTTTGCCAGGTTTGTGGAATATCTTGTTACAAGATGCAACAAAAGCCGCGATCGCTCCGTAGTCATTCGTTATTCTTTTTAAAGAAAATATATCAATCTATGGACTAACGCTGGGTGTCTGGCGATTTGTCGTTGAGGCTGTCAATGGTCAATGGTCAATGGTCATTGGTCATTGGTCATTGGTCAATAAATTCTAGACTCTGGACTCTGGACTCTTGACTCTTGACTCTGGACTCTTGAGAACCCTAACCTGGATTTATTGTGCCAGTTGTGTAACTAAATCTATGGATTTATTTCTGGGGATCGACTTTGGGACATCTGGCGCTAGGGCGACGGTGATTGACGCTGAAGCTAGCATCCAGGCAGAAATGAGGTATCCTTGGGAAATTTCCGCTGATTGGATAGATGTATGGCACAAGGCTTTATGGACGCTGTTAGCCGCCATTCCAGAACCACTGCGGCGAGGAATTAAGGCGATCGCTATTAATGGGACTTCTTCCACTGTCTTGCTGATAGACGCAGCTGGAAACCCACAAGACGCACCTTTGCTTTATAACGATTCACGGGGATCGGTGATGCTAGAGCAGTTGAAAAGTATCGCCCCGGAGAATCATACAGTAGTCAGTGCTACTTCCAGCCTTGCCAAACTTCTGTGGATGTCACAGTTACCGACATTTACAGAAGCTAGATATTTCCTGCATCAAGCAGATTGGCTAGCATTTCTGCTGCATGGACGCTTAGGTATTAGCGACTACCACAACGCCTTAAAACTGGGTTACGACGTGGAAGAGTTGAAATACCCCCAATGGCTGGAAAATTTGCCAATCCCAATTCAGCTACCTGAAGTTTTACCGCCTGGAACACCGATTGGGGAATTACGCCCAGAAATTGCAGCTAAATTTGGTTTGCGCCAGGATTGTTTAGTTTGTGCGGGGACTACAGATAGTATTGCGGCTTTTCTGGCCAGTGGCGCAAAATCACCAGGGGAAGCGGTGACTTCCTTGGGTTCGACACTGGTATTAAAACTATTGAGTCGTACTCGCGTTGAAGATGCGCGATATGGAATTTACAGCCATCGCTTAGGTGATTTGTGGCTAACTGGCGGTGCTTCTAATACTGGGGGTGCAGTGTTGCGGCAATTTTTTACTGACGCTGAGTTAAAAAGCTTGAGTAGTGAGATTGATGCTACCACAGCCAGCGAGTTAGATTATTATCCCTTGTTGAAAGCAGGCGATCGCTTTCCGATTAACGATCCCAATTTACCCCCACGCTTAGAACCACGCCCAGATAATCCTAGGGAATTTTTACATGGGTTATTAGAAAGTATTGCCCGCATAGAAGCGCGGGGGTATGAATTATTACAGCAAATGGGCACAGATAACTTACATCGCGTTTATACGGCTGGTGGTGGTGCAGCTAATAATACTTGGACTGCTATACGTGGAAGGTATTTAAAAGTCCCCGTAGTTTCCTCAGAAAATACGGAAGCAGCCTATGGAACAGCGCTTCTGGCGATGCGGGGGGTGTTTGATAAGTAGGGCGGTGCAATTAAACATAACTGGCGAGGACTGTCATTTGTCATTCTTACAAAGTTCTGATCGGAGGAAACCTCCGCTCAGACTTTGCGCTTTGTCATTTGTCATTGGTAAGGGTTTCAAGCCAATTTACGTTTCGTAACATAGTTTGGTTTTTTTCCACCGACTTACTTAGTATGAACAAAAGGGACAAGGAAGATAAGGAAGACAAGGGAGACAAGGAAGATAGGTGTTTGTAACTCCTAAACGGATTGCTATATCTGTTTTCTTTTCTCTAGGACTTACGCACACTCTACGAACTCTTGGCGTTCTTGGCATCTTCTCTGCGAGACGCTGCGCGTTGGCGGAAGCCTCTCGCAGAGAAGGCGGTTCAATAAATTAAGGTTTTTGGTAATTTTTGCGTAAGTCCTATTCTCTTCTCTGTGCCTAATAAGGTTAAATCAATTATTATTGAACCGCAGAGGACGCAAAGAGCGCAGGGGAAAAAACAGATTTTATCACTCTCCTTGAAAGAAATGGAGAAATTAGCTTTGTTACCGCCTCACCGTGTCTGTTTGTCCCCGTGTCTAATTACTCGCCTTGATGAATTTGTTGATAAACCCAATCCCGCAGAATATTGGCTTTTTGATGAGAAATAGACGCATGAAGACTCCTAAGAGTCATCCGTACCAGCAGATTTTTTTGATGGGGATTAATACCTAAACGTTGAATCGCTTTTTGTGGAAGTTGCGGGTAAAGAGTTTCGCTTAATATTTCCACAGATTCTAATAGTTCAGCTTCATTGCCTAAAACTTTTAGTATTTGTTCACAAATATCTTCTAAATCAGTATCTATCCCAGTGACAATAGACATATCTCGGCTGATACTTGGTTTATTAGATACCTGATTATAGGTTTCCAGGTTCGTCATCTGGGCAGCTATTTGGGGATGGGTGTTTCGCAATAAGCGAATATCATCTATCCCTTTTACTAACATCACCAGACGATCTAATCCCCAACCAGAAGCTAAACCTGTATAGCCTCTTTTAAGTAAATTAGGGTGAATTTCTCCACATTCTCCTACCTCAATCCAGTTACCATTAACTAACACTTCAATTTCTAAACCATTGCAGGTATATGGATGTGATGTTTCATTTAGGCGATAGGAAACACCGGGAAGAATTGAGTTGAGAATAACAGTAATTAATTGAATTAAAGCAACTCTGGCTAATTGTTGATGTTGGCTAATTAACCATACATCCATTTGATGGGGTTCCCCGACGTGACGCTTATCCACCACATCCCGGCGATAACAAATACCGGGGTGGAGAATGAGTTGTTCCCCGTGTAAGTGAGGAAGTAACTCTGGCATAATCACAGTGGTATGAGTTCTGAGTAGCCTACCGTCACTGAGGTAACGGGTGTATTTGGCGGAACGGGATAAACTTTCGCTGGGAATATACAGCTTATCGTAGTTATTGGCGATCGTCGTGATGGGAGAAGAACGCCAAATTGTTGGTTCAGGATAACCGGATGCTTGCAGAACTTCGGCTATTTTGTAGACGATTAGATTAATGGCGTGAATACCATTCGCTGGGTTCGTCAAGTCCGGCTTCAAAAGTCCAGATGGTTCATTTTTTGCCTCTTTTGAAATTACTTGTATTATACTTGTAACATAATACCGTGAATTACTCCATCACCCACTTGAGTGATGATGATAACTCTTATATAGAAAATTAGATCCCCGACTTCTTTGAGAAGTCGGGGATCTGGACAGCGCGAATTTTCACAAATAATATAGGATTGCTATATGCAAAATTAGATTAGTTAGTATTGCTGGAGATTTCTGGAACTTTCTGATTGCCAGGATTTGAATAGAAAATATAAAATCTAACACAGGTTTAACTTGTTGCTCAAACAGGTTTAACTTGTTGCTGAATGGGAATCTGAATCAAAAATTCTGTTCCTTCCCCCAGGGTAGAAAAACATTTGAGCTTACCAGCATGTTTTTCGGTGATGATTTGATAACTGATAGACATACCCATACCTGTACCTTTTCCCACAGGCTTGGTTGTAAAGAACGGATCGAAGATGCGTTGCTGAATCTGTTCGGAAATACCAATTCCGTTGTCGGCGATCGCAATTTCAACCCATTGGGTATCGATAGCTGATGTGCGAATCGTAATCTGACTGGGTTTGGCTTTAATTTCTGCAACTGTTCGCTGAGTATTATTTTCTTCCATTGCATCGATGGCATTGGATAAAATATTCATAAAAACTTGATTGAGTTGCCCAGCAGAACACTCGACTTGGGGCAAGGTACCATAGTCCTTAATTACTTCAATTGCTGGATAATGTGATTGGGCTTTCAGGCGATGTTGCAAAATCAGCAATGTACTATTGATGCCTTCATGAATATCCACAGTTTTAAAATCGGCTTCATCCATACGCGAGAAATTACGTAGCGACAACACAATCTCACGAATGCGATCAGTTCCTATCTTCATGGAATCAACAACCTTAATCAAATCTTGCTGCAAAAACTCCAGGTCAATTTCATCCGCTTCAGCTTGAATTTCTGGTGGAGCCTTGGGGTAAAACTTCTGGTAAAGTCTGATAAAGGCTAAAAGACTATGTGCATAGTCTTGAAAATGAGTCAGGTTGCCGTGGATAAAATTAACTGGGTTATTAATTTCGTGAGCAACGCCAGCTACAAGCTCTCCCAAACTCGACATTTTCTCACTTTGCACCAATTGCAACTGAGCTTTCTGGAGGTTTTCTAAGGTAAGTTGTAAATGCTGGGTTTGCTCCTTTAAGCGAGCTTCTGCTTGCTGTAGTTCTGTAATTGACTGTTCCTTCTCTTGAGCATCGGATTTCATCTTTTGGGCTAGCTGATGCCCATAAAACGTCACACCACTAACCATGAGCACCATTGCGCCTGCGATCGCCAACTCATACTGTCGAAATACATTGGCGGCTATTTGTTGTTGCTCCAAGAGATGCTGCTGAATCTGGCTCACATTCCGGCGAAATCTCGCCAGCGCTTTATTGACTTGATGATATTTACGATCCATCGTTGCCATGCGTCTGCCAGCCATTTCCGGCTGATTCTGGCGAAAATATGAAAAAATTAGTTTGGCTTCAGCAACCATTTCTGTTGTTGCTGCTTCCACCCCAGCCAAATCTTTGAGTAAATGTGTTGCTTGTGCTGGATCGACCTGAGTTTGTAGCTCTTGTCTAACGACGTTAAATTTCTTCTCAAATATATCCTGGGCAGATTCTAATCTCTTTGACTCCAACCTGACATCCTGTGAATCGAAAACATCATTTCCCGGGGCATTGACATCTGCTAGAAGTTGACCTAGATCAGAATAGGTTTCCAGTCGCGCAGCCCACTCATGATTTACCACAAGAGACTGAGTATAAATGTTCATTATCTTGTGGTTGAGGTACAGACTGCTTGAGACGGTTAGTAGATCAAAGGCTGCTAGAGCGTAGTAAACATACTGCCACTTGGCTATTGATAACCATTGAACAAAAGTGGGAAACTTTTTTTGCAGAAATATTACTGATGTTTGCATGGGAATTCCACATCTGGCTAGTCAAGAGTAGTCATAAGTAATCCCACAGAATTATTTACACAGAAGTTTCTACCCAGAATCAAAGTTTAATGTCTTAATTTTCTGTAAACGTGTGTAATAAATTGTGTTTAAATACTTACAATTAATTCTTCCCCAACTATCCATAATATGAACAGGTACGCGATCGCACTCTTCACTCCTCTCTGTGTTCTCTGCGCCTTTGCGGTTCCTTAAAAATTCTTTCCTGCTAACTTCTGCAACGCCAATAAACCCGCACCATAAGCGGGTTCATGCTTAGGAAACATCACTTTTACTTGAGGAAACTTCTTAGCCAGAGATGCGGTAAACTTGTCATGCATCTTGGATTTACCTTGCCACACACTTCCTGTAGTCACTACTTCTAAAATTGGGCGATCGCAAAGTGAATTATTGCATCACTCAACTGGGTGAGTTTGAAGGGAAATGCGGTTTTTTGGTGAAGAGTTAGAAAAACTCACCGTAAAGGCGCAGAGAAGAGTTTGTTTAAGAATGTTTGACCAGCGCGATCGAGGTTATCATCTAGTGAAAAGGTAAGACTACGGACTTGAATATCGTTACTTTTAATATTTAGTGACTGTTTCAAATCAACTGGATATACCAAGAAAGCTTGTTTACAATTGGTTGTGTTAGCGTAGCTAATCATTTGATGAATATCGCTATTTGCCGCTTTTTCAGGAGATTTATATTTTGTATCTAAAACTGCTAATGGTTTGCCAGTAGCAGCATCACAAAGTAAGATATCTAAAATAAATTGCCGATTTTGACCAACTTCTATTTGATGCTGTTGTTTAAAACAATAGCCTTGTGGCGCATTTTTCTTCAACCATTCTGCAACAAAAAGCTCATATAAATGTGCCATGTCAATGAGAAAAGGTAAAGTTTTATGATTTCCCATGTCATGACTTGGGCTACTGTTATCTAAAAAGAATCGGCAGAGAATATGTAATATTTGATAGTCTTCATTCAGGCGATTATATTGTCTGTCGATACAATCTTCTGCACGATAAGGTTGTGGTGTTACTAATCCTTGGAGAGCGTGATAAGCTTTTCTTACTGTTGGTGATACTCTATCTGAACACAAACCACTGTGACCAATAATATAAAGTGTCCAAGCCAGAATTTGGTTTTCTGCAACATCAGCAGTATGTTCTTGGTAGTGACATTTGAGTTTAACATCCCAAGGCTTTTGAATTAGCTGTTGCATATCCAGTCGTCCTCTTACATAGGCAAGCTGCTGTGTTTTAGGCAAGTAAGTACGATATAATCCTTTACGGCATCGCGCAATAATTTTCTGGGCTAATAAATGAGCCAGATAATTATAAAATTCTTGCAAAGATTCGCAATCCATCAGCCCATCAAGAAAGCGAAAATCCTTCAAATTATAGGCATATTCCAGCATATCGAAGAGGTTTTTGATAGGAACTTTGGGATTGATTTTTAAACCAAAGTCAGGATTTACAGGAATATAACCAACCCATCCTTTAGATTTAAGCCGCCACTGATGTCTTGTTTTGTAGCTAGGAAATTCTATCTCTATTTGCGTTTTATATTTATCATATAATTCCTGTCCTACCGAGTCTGGTATATCTTGATATGTAAATAGCTTCTCTTGATATTCTGTTATTTCAATAATTCTGTGTTTTACTGGGTTTCTGTCCATAAATTTTGCTTAATTGTATCCCAGCGAAAATTTTCTACCTTCTCTATCTGGTTAAAAAAGTATTCTTCTAAATAAGGTTCAATTTCCATACGCCAGATGTCTTCAATATCTTCGCGTAGATTATCTGTTAAAAAGAAGGAAATACCAATTTCATAGTTTTTATCGGCAATAACTTGATTTAATTGCTGTAGAATATTAATTAATCCCTCTACTGCAACACCTGTTTTTTGGTGATAACGTCGCAATACATCATAATTTGGGCGAAGTTCAATAAATGCAAAGCGACGACGAAGCGCATGATCTATGAGGGCAATAGACCTATCTGCTGTATTCATTGTGCCAATAATACGGACATTTTTTGGGATGCGAAAGGTATTACCGCCAGCTAAAGGAATTTCTTTATCACGATACTCTAGCAAATACATCAATTCGCCAAAAACTTGAGCTAAATTTGCACGATTTATCTCATCTATGATGAGGACACAAGTGTCTTGACAAAATTCTGCTTTTTTGCAAAATTCTAAAAAGCGTCCAGGAACAAGTGGGTATGTTAATTTTCCATCTTCACTTTGGGGACGGATACCTTGAATAAAGTCTTCATAAGTGTATGATGGATGAAATTGCACAATTTCTAAAAAACCATCACCACCACCAATTAAATGTTTAGCAAGATGTTCAGCTATAAATGTTTTACCTGTTCCGGGTGAACCGTATAAAATTACTTGTCTTTTTCGATTTACCGCACGTATCCAGCGTTTTATCTCTATATCTTCAATACCTATGTTGTCAGAAAATTGATTCAGGGTATATCTGGGTTTTAAGTCATACATTGAAAAATATTTAACTAATGACCGAGCTGCGTGTTGAATTTTATATAATTGTTCTAATTGTTCAAATTCATCATTATTATTTTCATTGTATAGACATCTTATATCTAAAATTTTATCATATACGTGTGTTCCTAAAAGTGCAGTTTTATATATAGGGAATTGATAATCTTTGTTTTCGTAATCATGTACCTCAGCTAAATTAAGTAAATTATTAATAATTGTTTTTTCAATAATTTGTTCAGCTTCTATTTTTTGTAATGTATATTCATCTTCATATTTTTCAAGCTGTTGTTGTCTAAATTCTTGTATGGCTTGCAACATTATTGAATCATAACTTCTATCTAAGAGATCCAAAATTCCTTGCCCTAAATCCATCTCAACAAAATGCAGTAAATTATCTGAGTCAATTTCTGAATTTAAAATTGGTAGGATTTTATCTATATATTCAATTATATATTCGTCAAAATAAGCGCTATTTTTAATATTTTCTAACCAATCAAATAAGTAAACTTCAACATAATATTCCCAGCAATCACCACCAACTAATTCTAAAAATAAACTGACAATAGCACAAAAGCGCAGAAATACTTGCCAAAATTCTTGTTGATTTGAATATGTTGCAAGTCCAGCTTCAATTATTATTTCCCATGCTTCCCAAATTAGTTCTAAAAGTTCCCATTCTTGGTCACATCCTTCAGTAGTAATTCGGACTGCATAAGCTACATCAGCCCAAGTAATAGTATTTTTTTTTATCATATCGAAGATGATATAAAAAACTTAGCTCATATTTAAACAAGTTGAGACTTGCTTTCTATCTATGGTTCCCTTCATCAGCGCAACAATTACTACTCTCCCCTACTTAACTTCTGCAACGCCAATAAACCCGCACCATAAGCAGGTTCATGCTTAGGAAACATCACTTTTACTTGAGGAAACTTTTTAGCCAGAGATGCGGAAAACCTCTCATGCATCTTGGATTTACCTTGCCACACACTTCCTGTAGTCACTACTTCTAAAATTGGGCGATCGCTAAAAATTTGCTCAATCACTGTGGCGGTGGCTGTAACCAAATATTCTACAGCATCGTCAATAATTTTATTCGCTACTTCATCACCTAAAGCTGCTGCTAAATCTACAATTTCTGCTAAAGCAGCTATTTCGGTAACTCCCCACCCCCGCTGATATATTAATTCCACTAAAGTTTCTAAACTAGACAATTCTAGATAAACTTTGAAAATATCTATCAAACTCGTTTGTTTCCCACTGCCATCATAAGCTTTCAATGCTGCCTGTACACCCGCAATAGCAATTTTATAGGCGCTACCTTCATCTCCTAAAATATATCCCCAGCCACCAACGCGCTTGGTAACTCCTTGATGATTTCGCCCGAAAACTATCGAACCTGTACCTGCGGCTGTGACAATTCCCACATTATTAGCAATCCCACCAACTAAAGCAATTAAAGCATCATGACAAATGACAATATTAGCTGCTGGTAATGCCCAATTGATTGCCAAAAATTCACTATTTTGTAATTCTTTGACTACCCCTTTTACTACTTCAATATCTTCTGCACGTCCCACACCTGCTAAACCTAAACAAATCGCGGTAATTTTTATTGGCTTCGTGATATGTATAGCTTTATCTGTCGCCGCCATTATGGCAAATTCAATTGATTGTCGCGCTGCGTCAATACCTATACTTTGATAGTTAGATGCGCCTGCTTCCCCACGACTAATAACTTGGCGTGTTTCATCCATTAAGACACATACAGTCTTGCTACCGCCGCCATCAATTCCTAAAACATAATTCATGGATAAATTCAAAACTCGCTATTTTATTTACTTTCTAAAGGCAGAGGGTACACTTCGACTTCTCTGCGAGACGCTACGCGAACGCTCAGTGTCCCTTTTCCCTGTTAATTTTTAACTAGTGGGAGGCTTAACTGGTTCTTTTAATGGAATGAAAAATATAGTAATCATCCCTGGAATAGTCAGCAAACAAACCAAAACAAAAAATAATGGGTATCCCACTGCTTGTTGAATTGTACCGCTAATTGCCCCTGGCAACATCAGACCTAAAGCCATGAGTCCAGTAGATATGGCGTAATGAGAGGTTTTATATTCACCTTGACAAATATACATTAAATAGACGCTAAAGGCTGTAAAACCGAGTCCATAGCCAAATTGTTCTAAGGAAACTAGGGGATAAACTAATGTTAGTGATGGTTTAGCATAAGCCAGATATACATAAAATAAGTCAGGTAAATTCAAGGCTAAAGCCATAGGAAAAAGACATTTTTTTAAGCCATAGCGAGAAATTAACATTCCTCCTAAAATCCCGCCAATAATTAGAGAAAGTACGCCAAAGGTTCCGTAAATCAAGCCAAATTGTTCGGTTGAGACAGCTAAACCGCCTTTTTCTAGTTTGTCTAGGAGAAATAACGAAGCTATCTTCAACAGCATTGCTTCACCTAATCGATAAAGTAAGATAAATGCTAAAATAGCAACTATTTTCTCCTGGCGAAAATAGGTTTGAATAATATCTACAAAAGGTATCTTTTCCGCTTCGGCTTGTGTTTGGCGGGGAGTATCTGAGTCTGGTAAAGGTAAAATGAAGCGATGAAAAATAAACAAGATAGCAAAGATGACGGCGGAAAATCCTAACGATATAGTCCAACTTAAAGGAATATTATTGAGTGTGGTTTCTAATCGCCCAGCTAAAACCACTAACAATCCGCTACCAAATAATACGGCGATGCGATAAAACAGCGAACGAATACCAACAAAGAAAGCTTGTTGTTCGGGACTTAATGCCAACATATAATAGCCATCTGTAGCTATATCATAGGTTGCAGAAATAAATGCTCCGACTGTTAAGGCTGCTAAGGAGACGAAAAAGAAATTTGGGAGTTGTAAAGATAAAGCTACTAAACTTAAGCAACAAAACATGGCAAATTGGGTGACTAATATCCATGTTCTTTTTGTGGCGTAAATATCTACCACTGGCCCCCAAAACATTTTGATTACCCAGGGGAGGTAGAGAAAACTCGTCCAAGCTGTGATTTGGTCGTTGTCGATGCCGAGTTTTTTGTAGAAGATGACGGAAACGCTGCTGATGATGACGTTGGGGACACCTTCAGCGAAGTAGAGAGTGGGGATGTAAGTCCAAGGGGAGGTTTGAGGTTTCATAGAATTAAGGAACCGCCAAGTACGCCAAGAGCGCCAAGAGAAGATTAAGAAGATAGAATAATACGTTTGATGCCGTCTTTGAGGAGATGGACGTTAAAGTTTATCAGGAGGGCGAGGGGAGAGTTAGTAATTTTCAGATATGAGAGTACTTTTGCTTCATGGATTGGGGCTAGATTCTGGACAGCTTTTAATTCTAAAACTAGACAGTCCCCAATCAAAAAATCTAATCTACCTATACCTACTTCCTGTCCTTTGTAAGTGACTGTTACCGACTTCTCACATTCATAAGGTATACCACGGGTTAAAAATTCTATAATCAACGCCTGCTTATACACCTCCTCTAAAAACCCTGGCCCCAATATCCGATGTACCTCAATCGCCGCCCCAATCACAGCATAAGCGAGCCTGTCCACTTCCTGACTTGGCTCTCTTCTCTTGGCGTTCTCTGCGTCTTGGTGAAGCAGTCGCAGTCTTGGCGCTTTGCGTCGATTGCGAACTGCTGAACCCGAAGGGCGGTTCATTTCCATAAATCCCCCTTCATCCCTGTGGCAAAATTTATTAGAGTCCTTCCAAACTTAGTTTTCCCCGCATGACCGCAACTATACCTAATCTCCCTAGTCTCTACGAACCGTTCTCCACAGAAGCCAAATGGCAAAAATTCTGGGAAGAAAACCAAGTTTACAAAGCCGACCCCAATCACGGCGGCGAACCTTACTGTGTTGTCATTCCCCCACCCAATGTCACCGGTAGTTTGCACATGGGTCACGCCTTTGAAAGTTCCTTGATTGATGTACTGGTGCGCTACCACCGGATGCGGGGTCGTAATACTTTATGGCTACCGGGAACTGACCACGCCAGCATTGCTGTACACACTATGCTAGAAAAGCAACTCAAGAAAGAGGGTAAAACTCGCTATGAGTTGGGGCGTGAACAATTTTTAGACCGCGCTAAACAATGGAAGGCGGAATCGGGCGGGTTTATTGTGAATCAGCTACGCCGCTTAGGTGTTTCGGTGGACTGGTCGCGGGAAAGGTTTACCCTGGATGAGGGTTTATCGCAAGCTGTAATTGAAGCGTTTACTCGCCTGTATGCTGAAGGCTTAATTTATCGCGGAGAGTATTTAGTTAACTGGTGTCCCGCTTCCCAGTCGGCGGTGTCGGATGTGGAGGTGGAAAATCAAGAGGTTAATGGTAATCTTTGGCACTTCCGCTATCCCCTCAGTGATAATTCTGGTTATGTGGAAGTAGCGACAACTCGCCCAGAAACGATGCTGGGTGATACAGGAGTAGCAGTTAATCCCAGTGATGAGAGATACAAACATTTAATTGGGAAAACCGTAACTTTGCCAATTACACAACGGGAAATCCCGATTATTGGCGATGAATTTGTCGATCCAACTTTTGGTACTGGTTGCGTGAAGGTGACTCCAGCCCATGACCCCAATGATTTTGAAATGGGTAAGCGTCACAATCTACCGTTTATTAACATCCTGAATAAAAATGGTACTCTCAACGCTAATGCTCTTGAGTTTCAAGGACAAGACCGCTTTGTAGCCAGAAAGAATGTGGTTGCACGCCTTGAGGCAGATGGCTTTTTGGTGAAGATAGAAGATTATAAGCATACTGTTCCTTATAGCGATCGCGGTAAAGTTCCGATTGAACCTTTGCTTTCTACTCAGTGGTTTGTGAAAATTCGCCCCTTAGCAGACCGGGCGCTGGAATTCCTCGATCAGCAAAATTCCCCGGAGTTTGTCCCTCAACGCTGGACTAAGGTTTATCGTGATTGGTTAGTGAAGCTAAAAGATTGGTGTATCTCCCGTCAGTTGTGGTGGGGTCATCAAATCCCCGCTTGGTACGCTGTCAGTGAAACGGGCGGACAAATAACAGATACTACCCCCTTTGTCGTCGCTAAAAACGCTGAGGAAGCTTGGGAAAAAGCTAAAGCACAATTTGGCGAAAATGTCCAGCTTGAACAAGACCCAGATGTTTTAGATACCTGGTTTTCTTCGGGACTGTGGCCGTTTTCGACTTTGGGCTGGCCGCAAGAAACTCAGGATTTAGCAACTTACTACCCCACGACTACCTTAGTAACGGGCTTTGACATTATCTTTTTCTGGGTAGCCAGAATGACGATGATGGCGGGTCACTTTACGGGAAAAATGCCATTTCATGATGTTTACATCCACGGATTAGTGCTGGATGAAAAAGGTCAGAAAATGTCGAAGACTAAAGGTAATGGCATTGACCCGCTATTATTAATTGATAAATATGGCACTGATGCCCTACGTTATACCTTAGTTAAGGAAGTGGTAGGCGCTGGTCAAGATATCCGGCTGGAATATGACCGTAAAAAGGATGAGTCGCCATCGGTGGAAGCTTCCCGCAACTTTGCCAATAAGTTGTGGAACGCCGCCCGGTTTGTGATGATGAATCTGGATGGTCAAACGCCGCAACAATTAGGTCAACCACTCGCCACAGAATTAAGCGATCGCTGGATAATTTCGCGCTACCATCAAGTTATTAAACAGACGATTAATTACATCGATAATTATGGTTTAGGTGAAGCTGCAAAAGGATTGTATGAATTTATTTGGGGTGACTTCTGCGACTGGTATATTGAACTGGTGAAATCTCGTCTGCAAAAAGATGCTGACCCAGCATCGCGGCGAGTAGCACAACAAACCCTAGCTCACGTTCTGGAAGGAATTTTAAAACTGCTTCATCCTTTTATGCCCCATATCACTGAGGAGATTTGGCAAACTCTCACCCAACAACCAGCAGATTCCCCGCAAACTTTATCCTTACAAACCTATCCCCAAGTGGATAGTAACTTAATCAATCCAGAAATTGAAGCACAATTTGGGCTTTTGATTGACACTATCCGCACAATTCGCAATTTACGCGCCGAAGCGGAGATTAAGCCCGGAGCAAAAGTGACGGTGAATTTGCAAAGTGAAAACCCAAGAGAACGGGAAATTCTCACTGTCGGACAAGCCTATATTAAAGATTCGGCTAAGGTGGAGACTTTAACCATTGCTGATAAGTCTAATCAAGCAACAGTTACTCCCAAAAAACCTCTCAAGGGTTTGAAAACCATAGGCTTAATTATCGTGGCGATTGTCTTGACTCGGTTGGCTTACAGTGTTACCAATGCAATTGATGAAGTTCCCCTAGTTGGAACTTTCTTTGAAATCGTAGGTCTGGGTTACACAACTTGGGTTACTAGCCGCTACTTACTCACAGCGCAATCTAGACAACAGTTGTGGTCAAAGTTGTTCTCGCCAACAACAGACAAACCTCTACAACAAACACAATCACAGCCTGAGTCAGCAGAAAATTCCATTGCTGGTGTTGTGGGTACAGTCCAAGTCGTCATTCCCCTCAAGGGTGTGGTGGATATTGAAGCAGTACGCGCCAAGTTAGAGAAAAGCCTCAGCAAAGCCGAAGCGGAAGCCCAATCTCTAACTGCAAGGTTAAGCAACGCTAACTTTGTCGATAAAGCGCCAAAAGATGTAGTCCAAACTGCGCGAGATGCTTTAGCAGAGGCGCAAAAACAAGCAGAAATTTTACGCGATCGCCTCCAGGCGTTGCTGTAGACATCGCCTGCGTGGTTTAGTATAGCTGCAATGGATAATGGGTAATTAGGATTAATTTACCCATTACCAGTTAAACTAACCGAAAAATTAAAAATCAAACATCAAAACTAAATTTTGAGTTTTGAATGGGAGCAAAGTTACACTCATGCTATATCTAGCCCAAGTTAATAAAAACGAATTTTTAGAACAGTATCAGTTGCGCTTGTTGGCACGTCAAGAAGCCGACAATCTTTGGGCGCTGATTCCAGAAGAGACGGTAATTCTTTTAGGAAGAGGTAACACCATGAGCGAAAAATTACTGGTGTTAGTCGAACTTTCCTCGACAGGGGATATAGAAAGATTAGAAGAAGCCACCAATTGGGTATTACATTTAGTACAAGCCTACCTGTCTATTGGTATAACCCCAGATTTTTTACAACAGGAAGCCGAAAGAGCAGAACATTGGAGACAAGCCTTGACATTGCAAAATCAAGATTTAGCCCGTCGTTCTTTAGAGTTGGAAGCCCGTCGCGAACAAATTCAAGCCTTAAATTCTGATTAATTTACCCATGACAAGTTAAACTAACCGAAAAATTAAAAATCAAACATCAAAACTAAATTTTGAGTTTTGAATGGGAGCAAAGTTACACTCATGCGATATCTAGCCCAGGTAAATAAAAACGAATTTTTAGAACAGTATCAGTTGCGCTTGTTGGCACGTCAAGAAGCCGACAATCTTTGGGCGCTGATCCCAGAAGAGGCGGTAATTCTTTTAGGAAGAGGTAACACCATGAGCGAAAAATTACTGGTGTTAGTCGAACTTTCCCCAACAGGGGACATAGAAAGATTAGAAGAAGCCACCAATTGGGTATTACATTTAGTACAAGCCTACCTGTCTATTGGTATAACCCCAGATTTTTTACAACAGGAAGCCGAAAGAGCAGAACATTGGAGACAAGCTTTAACATTGCAAAATCAAGATTTAGCCCGTCGTTCTTTAGAATTGGAAGCCCGTCGCGAACAAATTCAAGCTTTAGAAGAAAGTCTGAAAAAAGAAAAGAATGGCTCCCATAAAAACGATCAGGAGCAATGCGATTTTGTTAACTGTCCCCAAAAAGAGAGCGATCGCTAATCTTAGTTTTTGCATGTATAGTCAATATACGCACATCAGATATGCGGTTTATAACTATAATCAACGCTCAAGGTAGCGATGAGATTGCGAAACCTTTTTATACAACAAGACTCATAATTAAGACCAATTTTTCCACTTTCAGCATTCTTTATTTTGACTTTTGCCTTTTTGTACTAGCTTTCAAACCTTGCTTATGTAGTTTACCAAATAGAAAAACTTTCATTCTATTTAGACTTATCTTCAAAGTCTGTTAATGCGCAAGCAAACTCTCTAAAAGATGTTTTAATTAAAACCTCTTTCATTCCTCTTTCTAAAGCAGAATCACGGATCAGGTCTGATAATTCCAGGAATAATAGAGAAATCATAAAACGATCTTGGCGTTCAATTTGTTTCAAGCAAGACGAGATAAACTCATACAACTCGGTTTTTCTCGGTTTGGTTTCTTCTTCCCACAATTGAAAAGCTAACCTAAAAGTTTTCAAGCGGATCTCGTTAGTATTATAGGACGCATCTTTGTAGCGAATTGATACGCGTTGGGGCATTTCCATAAATTTTAACAAGGAGACTCATTATAAAGTCTTCTTCAGTTTTATCTTGACTTATCCGGAGAAATGGAATTAGGGACTAGGGGCTAGGGATGAGGGAGACAAACAGACACAGGGACGCTCTGACGGGGAGAATAACAAAGTGCAAAGAACAAATGACTAATGACTAATGACTAATGACTAATTAGCTACAATCAAAATGTTTACTTATTGATGCTGAAGTTGTGCCTACTGTATCTTGTCCCCGCTGTCATCAAGCTATAGATAATCAGGCTATTAATTGTCCTTATTGTCGCATAACTCTTAAAGCTTACGGTCATCCTGGTATTCCATTGCACCGTGCTATTGGCGACGAGTATCTATGTGATAGTTGCACCTATCACGCTGACGACACTTGCAATTTTCCTCAACGTCCCTACGCCAAAGATTGCACCCTTTACCAAAATATTGCAGAGAGTAAATTACAGTCACAACCGCAGCTTGATAATCAAAGCTTTGGTGTAACTGTGACAAATTGGATTAAACGCAATCAGGCGTTGCTGTTGCTACTATTTTTATTATTCATCTGTTTACTTATTGCACTTTCAACATCTTAAGTCAGTTGTCAGTTGTCATTGGTCATTAGTCATTTGTCCTCCTTGTCCTCCTTATATCCCCCCCTTATTCAAGAGAGAAATTCAGGAAACTAATTTAATTTTACTGGCTGCTCTCGTGGCTTTTTCTCGTGCTTCTTGGACATTCGCACCTTTAGCCAAAGCTACCCCCATGCGCCGATAAGGATGGGAACTTGGTTTACCAAATAACCGGATATCTATATCTTTTTCTGATAAAGCATCTGCTACACCAGTAAAAGCAATTGAATCTGATTTTTCTGAAGCTAAAATTACCGCACTAGCTGATGGAGCGAATTGTTCTATATTAGGAATAGGTAAGCCTAAAACTGCTCTTAAATGTAGTTCAAATTCATTGAGATTTTGGGAGATTAAGGTCACCATCCCTGTATCATGTGGTCTGGGAGAAAGTTCGGAAAAAATTACTTCATTGTTGGTAATGAAAAACTCAACACCAAAAATTCCCGCACCTCCCAAAGCATCGGTGACTTTTTTGGCAATTTCTTGAGATTTTAAGATTTTGGCTTCAGAAATACCTGCTGGTTGCCAAGATTCTTGATAATCGCCTCTTTCTTGACGATGACCGATAGGAGGACAGAAAATTGTTGGTGCGTTCCACTGTTTAATTGTGAGTAAGGTAATCTCAATTTCAAAGTCAATAAATTCTTCAACAATTACCTTTTGGGTATCACCACGAGAATTAGCGATCGCATAATTCCAAGCCTGCTCAACTTCATCCTTATTCCGGATTACAGACTGACCTTTTCCAGAGGATGACATCACTGGTTTCAGTACATTAGGAAACCCAATTAAATCAGCAGCTACTATCAACTCCTCTAGAGAATTTGCATAACCATATCTAGCTGTTCTGATCGCTAATTCCTGATTGGCTAAGTCCCGAATTCTGTCACGATTCATTGTGTAGTTAGTAGCCGCCGCAGTAGGGATGACTGTTATTCCCCGTTGCTCAAATTCCAACAGTTTTTCGGTTCTGATCGCTTCAATTTCTGGTATAATTAAATCTGGCTGATGTCTGCTCACTATCCTTTCTAAATCATCAGCACTGAGCATAGAAATCACTTCCGAGCAATCAGCAACTTGCATCGCCGGCGCATTGGCATAACGATCAACGGCAATTACATAATTACCCAGGCGTTGAGCAGCAATGACAAACTCCTTGCCTAATTCTCCCGCACCCAAGAGCATTAATTTTTTAGGTAATTTAATCGAATTATTCATCAATCTCATATGATTTGGCGTTTAATTATCATCTGCTGAAGTGCTAAACATAGCACCACGCAGTTGTAAATCTTTACGTTGTTGATGAGATAAACCTATACAATTACCCAACTGACAATTATCTACGGAAGCACCTAACCAAATCGTCTCATTTAAAGTTGCACCGCTTAAATCTGCATTTTGCAAATCGGCTCTGGTAAAATTAGCAAATAACAGGTCTGCATTAACTAAACTGCTACCTTGTAAGTTTGCACCTGATAAATTACCGCGAATCAAATTTACTGCGTCTAAATTTAAACCAGATAAATCTGCACCGCTCAAATTAGGAAACTTTAGCTGACTGGGATTGTTGAAAAACCGGATTATACAGTGTATATTCGCTTCACTAAGACGGAGTTGAGTTAAAAAATTATACCGAGCTATACCTAATTGCTGGAGAATTTGCAGCCGTTGTCGTGGAGTTTGTTCTAAGAAATGAATAGCGCGATCGCGTAACTCTGGAGTTGGCAGATTGAGCATAATTTTATTAATTTTGATGAGTCCGCAGTCAAATATAGAGTAAAGTTAATAACTTTATATTAAAAACTAAAATGATGGTATGTAGTCCACCCTTTTTTTAGAGGATGGGGGGTGATAGTTACAGCTATAATTGAGCGATCGCAAGAAAGAGAAGCGCACAACTGTCAGGTGAGAAGCGGCTCTAATCTGGCGATAACTTCATCAATCAACTCAGTGGGCGCTTTTTCCACAAAAACAGCTTTTCTAGCTATACAGTCAACGGCTCTAATCTGATCTACTAATATTACGCCGTAAGTCTGCATTTCGGCTGGTAATTCTACTTCAAAAGGCCATCCCTTTTTGCGGCTAGTTATGGGACAAACTAGCACAATATTTGATATTTGATTATATGCTAATGGCGAAATAATCATAACGGGACGATAGCCTGCTTGCTCACTCTCTGTACGGGGATTGAGTTCCAATTGGATAATGTCACCACGGTCGGGGACGCGCCCATCGATTTTTACCAAGTCTCTTCTCCCACAGGTTCGCCCCAATCCACCTCATCATGCTGCATATCTGGGGTGATATCTTTGAGCAGTTCATCCAGAGTATACTTGGGTCTTGCCGGAGATAGAATAATCTTATTTCCCTCGGTGGAAATGGCAACTAAGTCTCCTGGTTTTAATCCAATCTGCTGAATAATAATTTGCGGGAGCCTGATTCCCAGAGAGTTACCCCATGTGCTGATTTTTTGGGTGACCATCATTGAAAATTACCATAAGCGTGTTTATACATTGAGTATACCGCCGATTGTTGGTACTTTGATGCTAACCTCGTGAGACAGAAAACAAGAAGCGATCGCCCTGCTAGTTTTCTCTTTCAAGCGATCGCAGTTTCAGGAGTTATTGAGTATCAAGCGATCACCGGATTTGCTCCCATTGAGGATGGCTTGAATAGACCAGGATCTACGGTGCCAAAATGACACCACGGAGTTATAATTAAGAGAACATGAGGTTTAATTCTCCATGTCTAATACACACGAAAATACAGTTCGGATCACAGCCAGGATTCCTGTGAGTATTCAAGAAACTCTCCAAAAAGCGGCAGAATTATCTGGTGCGACCTTGAATCAGTTTATGATTCAGGCAGCGTTAAAAGAAGCAAAAAAATTGATAGAAGATGAACGAGTGATTATTTTGACACAAACTGATGCTGATACAGTATTTAGCCTGATTGAGAATCCTCCTTTACCGAATGCAAAGTTAAAAGCAGCCTTGAAAAAGCACAAGGGATTTTTTAGTGAGAACCATTGAATTGCTGAGTAAGCAGCATGATCGAGATTGCTTTGACTGTGGTAATGAAGCACTAAATCAATTCCTTAAACAAACAGCAAGACAGCATATCCAAAAAGGTATTTCCCGTACTTTTGTCCTAGTTAATACAGAACAGCCAGAAATCATAATTGGTTTCTTCACATTGACATTGTGTGAAGTGCGTGTAGAAAAATTTCCAGCGAAATTCCTCAAGAAATACCCATCTAAAGTTCCTGGAGTAAAACTGGCAAGATTAGCAGTTGATCGAGCCTATCAGCGACAAGGAATTGGAGAAGTTTTGATGATTGAGGCAATGCAGCGTGCTTTAATTGTTGCAGACAATGCGGGAGGGATTGGTCTATTTGTTGATGCAAAAGATGAAAGTGCAAAGACTTTCTACTCTCGCTATGGTTTCGTAAGTCTGGAAGATGCGTCTTTGGAACTATTTTTGCCATTGTCAGTAATTCAGCAAATACTGTAATCACAACAAAATATGAGTACGATTGATCGCCCTGCTAGTTTTCTCTTTCTTGCGATCGCAGTTTCGGGAATTATTCAGCATCAAGCGTAGACACAAAGTGGCTTGTCGTACCCTACGGGAAGCAAGCTACGCGTAGCGTCTCGTAGAGAAGACATCGCACTTTACAAACGGGTCTGTTTGATTAGTATATTAACAACTCTAAGATTGATTTTTTAGTAATGATAACAGTAGATTTATTTGCTGGTTGTGGGGGATTATCACTGGGATTTCAAAATGCTGGATTTGAGATAGTTGCTGCTTTTGATTGCTGGTTACCTGCGGTTGCAGTTTATCGAAAAAATTTTTCACATCCTATATATGAACAAGACTTATCAGCCGATGAAGTATCTACATTCATTGGGAGTTTGCAACCAGAAATAATTATTGGCGGCCCTCCATGCCAAGATTTTTCCAGTGCTGGTAAAAGAGATGAAAGTCTTGGTAGGGCAGATTTAACTGTGAATTTTGCGAAGATCATTTCTGTTGTCAAGCCGAATTGGTTTGTGATGGAAAATGTTGCCAGAATCGCCAAAAGTCAAGCTTTAAAGTCTGTCTTAGAAATATTTAAAAAAAGTGGATATGGTTTAAGTTCCACAGTTTTGAATGCAAGTTATTGTGGAGTTCCCCAAGCCAGAAAGCGGTACTTTTTAATTGGTGAACTTTATGGAAAAGATGATGCTTTAACTAATTATTTGCATAAAAATCAGTCACCTAAACCAATGACAGTTTTTGATTATTTAGGTAATGATTTAGGTGTTGAGTATTTTTATCGCCATCCTAGAAGCTATAAAAGAAGGGCTATTTTCAGCATCTACGAACCTAGTCCCACAATTCGGGGTGTGAATCGTCCCATTCCCAAAACATATCAAAAGCACGAAGGGGATGTATGTGATATTAACGAATACTTGCGCCCTCTAACTACAATTGAGCGCAGTTACATTCAAACATTCCCAAAAACGTTTCATTTTCAAGGAAATAAATCAGAACTAGAACAAATGATTGGTAATGCTGTTCCTGTGAAACTGGCTGAATATGTTGCTTGTTGTATCCTAGAATATATTCAAGACCAGTCTAGAAACATTACAAATTACCTGCCTCACCTTCAGTTAAAACTATTTTAAGACTCCATCTCGGCTAATTCTAACCATCTTTCAGTCGCTGTATCAATCGCTTGCTTCAACGCTTCTACTTGGTCGTACAATTTTTGTACTTGGCTATAATTTCCCGACGGAACATTCAATAAAGCTTTCTCTGCTTCGGCTTTCTCTGCTTCTAACTGGGCAATTTTCCCTTCCAATTGCTCAAATTCTTTCTTTTCCCAATTTGAAAGTCTGCGCCGCTGTTTAGTTTCTGAATCTTTGGGTTGAGATGCAGGTTTTTCTACCTCTACCTTGTTGGACTTTTCTTTATTAACAGTTTCTTGCTGTGCTGCTTCTTCGGCTTTTTTATAGTCAAGATAAACTGAGTAATTACCGGGATATTGACGCAGCACTCCACCTGCTTCAAAGGAAAAAATGGTGTCTATAGTCCGGTCTAAAAAGTAGCGATCGTGGGACACTACAATTACACAGCCGGAAAAGTCTTCTAAATAATCTTCTAGTACGGCTAATGTCTGCACATCCAAATCGTTGGTCGGTTCATCTAAAATTAACACATTCGGTACGCTCATAAGTATGCGCAACAAAAATAACCGCCGTTTTTCACCACCGGATAGTTTATGAATTGGTGCATACTGCTGATTACCGGGAAATAAAAATCGCTCCAACATTTGCGAAGCTGTAATTTTCGTCCCATCTGCTATTTGGACAAATTCGCCTTCTTCTTTGATGTAGTCAATCACGCGCTGATTTTCGTTCAAAGCTGTGAGCAATTCTTCTGAATGTTGGTCAAAATAACCGATATGAATTGTCGTACCAATTTCTACATTACCGGCATCTGGCTGCTCTCGTCCGGTAATCATATCCATTAATGTGGATTTACCTGCACCGTTACCACCAATGATGCCAATGCGGTCTTCGGGACTAAATTCGTAGGTAAAATCTTTAATTAAGGTGCGATCATTATAGGCTTTAGAAATATTATTAATTTCAATAACTTTTTTGCCAATTCTGCGGCTAGCTGTAGAAATATCGACTTTACCGTTAGCTTGTTTAAATTGAGTTTCTCGCATGGCGTGAACGCGATCAATTCTGGCTTTTTGTTTGGTACTGCGGGCTTTGGGGCCGCGTTTAAGCCATTCTAATTCCCGCCGTAATACCCCTTGGTGTTTTCGTTGACTACTGATGGCAGATTCTTCAGCTAAGGCTTTCTTTTCCAGGTAATATGAATAGTTACCTGTATAGGTGTAAATGTCACCTCGGTCAATTTCAATAATTCGATTGGTGACACGATCCAAAAAGTAGCGATCGTGAGTAATCAAAAATAATGCACCTCGATAGCGGTTTAAATAACTTTGCAACCATTCCACAGAAAGCGCATCAAGATGGTTTGTTGGCTCATCCATGAGTAAAACATCTGGTTCTGATAGCAAAGCTGTTGCTAAGGCAATTCGCTTACGATAACCTCCAGATAATGTACCGATGATGGCATCAAAGTCAGAAATCCCTAATTTTGTCAGGATAATTTTGGCGTTGGTTTCTAATTCCCAAGCGCCTGTTGCATCCATTTTTTGCATTACCACTGAAAGCCGCGACATTAACTGACTATCTTCGGGATAGTGAGCTAATTTATCAGAAAGTTCTTCATATTCCCGCACCAAAGCCATGTGTTCGCCACTATCGGCAAAAATTTGCGCTAAAACTGTGCGATTTTCGTCTAAATCTGGCTGCTGGGGTAGGTAGATAACTTTGGAACCAGAGTTAACTAAAATTTGCCCGCTATCAACTGGTTCTAGACCAGCAATCATTTTTAAGAGAGTTGATTTACCAGAACCGTTAGTACCAATTAAACCAACTTTATCAGTAGCATCTAAGCTAAAGTTAGCATCTTTTAATATTTCTTTGATGCCAAAGTCTTTCTTGACTGATTGTAGGGTAATAATGCTCATAAAAGTTAGTAATTGGTTCTGCAAATTGATTTCCTAGGTAAGGCATTTGCCCTACCTAGCACCGCCAAATTTTAGACAAATAAATCCAGAGGTAAATGTCCATACATTTCGTTGATTCCCCCAGGATTGTGAGATTGACAAGAAACTAAAACACCACGATGATGTCCCGCATAGGAATCGATATAACACAAACCATTCTTGCCATTTAATTTGATATACACTGGCCCTTCAATGTGGGGTAAGTTGCTCGGTACTTCATAACCCAAAGCATGGGTATAAGTTTTCATCGCCAGTTTTCCGGCTTCTGCTGTATCAGCACAAATACCCAAAATTTGGTAATCGGAAAGACTGGCGATGAGAATTAACGCCCGCCTCACTGAAGCTTTTTCTGAGGGCTTGAGGATGGGAGCTATATCGAGACAGTTGAATTTATTGAGAATTTTTCTGGAATCTTCAGCTGTGAGATTGGGATGATTAGGAGTTGACATGAATCTAGTTGATTGAGTTTCTGGGTGATGATTTGGGATCTGAATTGGAAATTGCCTACTATCCTAAGATGATTTACTGCGCTTGGCGTGTCATTTGTTATTTGTCAGTTGTCAGTTGTCAGTTGTCATTTGTTGTTGTTCTGGTTTAATGCTCCGTACCTTTGTGCAGCAACTGCTTTGCTTTCGTTCCGAAAGTTGTAGCAAGTGGCGTGGTAGTCTCAATATATCTTTACAACTCCCTACTGACTACTGACTACTGACACAATTAGGGCTGATTTTGAGTATTACCTAGATTGAAAATAAACGGTACGCTGCTTTTGGCGTCATTACCCATAACTAAAACGTTTGGCATTTGCGCGCCGCCAGTTTTCCAAGCTTCGATTGCTTCTTTTTGCAGTACTAATTGCCCACCTTGGGCTTTGAGGGTTTCTGCCAAGAGCCTTTGAGCCTCTGCTTTACCTTTAGCACGATTAATTTCTGCTTGTGCTTCTTGTTCTGCTTCTCGCGCTACATACACTGCTCGTTGTGCCCGTTGTTCAGCAATTTGTTTTTCTTCCACTGCTCTGGCGAATTCTGGGGAAAAAGTCAAGTCAACTACACTAGTATCCAGCACGATTATGCCATATTTGTCTAAGCGATCGCCTAACGCATTGTCAAAGTCTTCCTTCAATTCGCTACGTTTGGTAATTGCTTCTTCTACAGTTCTTCTCGCCGCTGCAATTTTAAATGCTTCTTGGGTTTGGGGGGCAATAATTTTCGAGACAATATTTTCTAAAGTCCCTTGTTTTCGTCGCACCTGAACTACCTGGATAGGATCAAGGCGAAAGTTAATCGCAAATCGCGCTGATAAATTTTGCAAATCCTTGGTAGAACTTTCTGCTGGCACTTCAAATTTTTGCACAGTTAAATCATAGACATCAATCACGGAAATTAACGGCGGTTTTAGGTGGATACCTTCCAGTAAGGCTCCATCTCTGGCTTTACCCAAGATACTGATCACTCCTGCTTGTCCTGGGTTAATAATGATAAACGAATTTAGGCCGATACTCACCAGTATTGCTAACAAAACCCCTAAAACTATAGTTTGCCAATTGGCAAATTGCTGATTTTTCAAGTGTTCATCTCCACAAGCAACTCCTGTATTATCATGCCATTGGGCATTGGGCATTGGGCATGGGGCATTGGGCATTGGGCAAGCTTAAACTTTCAGCTTAAAAGTCTCGTTAATGGAGCTAAAAGCCTGGTTAATGGAGCTAAAAGCCTGGTTAATGGAGCTAAAAGCCTGGTTAATGAAGCTAAAAGCCTGATTAACGGAGCTAAAAGCCTGGTTAATGGAGCTAAAAGCCTGGTTAATGGAGCTAAAAGCCTGATTAACAGAGCTAAAAGCCTGGTTAATGGAGCTAAAAGCCTGATTAACGGAGCTAAAAGCCTGATTAATGGAGTTAAAAGCCTCAAAAGGCATTATTAATTCACAATACAGGTTGTCTCCCTCAACTCCCCACACCCCCCACACTCCCCACACTCCCCACACTTCCTCATCACCTCTCGTGGTAATATCAATTGCACGCGACTGAGACTAACTGTGGCTACAGTATCTAAATCTCATCAGGTATCAAGAAAGCGTAGACATGCGGTGCATCCCCTCCAGCGTCTGCTTGACTATGGACATCAGTATCGTCAACAAATTTGGCTAGCTACTGGTGCTTCGATTTTAAATAAACTTTTTGACTTAGCACCTCCAGCATTGGTAGGAATTGCTGTAGATGTGGTAGTTAAGCAGCAGGATTCACTCATTGCTCAATTCGGCATCAAGGATATCTTTAAGCAATTTTTGATTCTATCTTTAATCACTGTGATTACTTGGATACTCGAATCTACTTTTGAGTATCGCTACAAGTTGATTTGGCGTAACTTGGCGCAGAATATTCAGCATAACTTGCGTTTGGATGCATACAATCACCTCCAAGAGTTGGAATTAGCTTATTTTGAAGAACGTAGCACTGGCGGTTTAATGTCCATCCTCAGTGATGATGTTAACCAATTAGAGCGGTTTTTGGATGTGGGAGCTAACGATATCATCCAGGTAGTCACGACTATTGTAGTAGTTGGCGGTGGCTTCTTTATTTTGGCTCCCAATATAGCGTGGATGGCAATCATACCTATACCCTTTATTCTTTGGGGTTCGGTGGCTTTTCAGAAATTGCTAGCACCACGTTACGCTGATGTGCGGGAAAAAGTCGGGTTACTCAATGGACGGTTGTCTAATAATCTTAGCGGCATCACGACGATCAAAAGTTTCACGTCCGAAGATTATGAGTCGGCTCGGGTAGCGGAGGAAAGTAGTGCCTATCGCCAGAGTAACGTAAAAGCGATCGCACTTTCTGCGGCTTTTATCCCTTTAATTCGGATGCTGATTTTATTCGCTTTCACCGTATTGCTGCTATTTGGGGGGATGGAAGCTGTCGCCGGGAGAATCTCTGTTGGCGCTTACAGTTCCTTAGTATTTTTAGTCCAGCTGTTACTCTGGCCTTTAACTAGATTAGGGGATACCTTTGACTTATATCAACGGGCAATGGCTTCTACTAATCGTGTCATGGATTTATTAGATACTCCGATTGCTATACATACAGGAGATATCGCCTTACCTAGTGATGCCGTCAAAGGCGAAGTAGAATTTAAAAATGTGACTTTTGCCTATAAGGATAGATTACCAGTAATTAAGAATCTGTCTTTGCAAATAAAAGCAGGTGAGACAATCGCCATTGTTGGTTCCACTGGTTCCGGGAAAAGCACCTTAGTCAAACTTTTGTTGCGATTGTACGAATTGCACACCGGCAATATTACTTTGGATGGTATTGACCTGCAAAATTTAAACTTGCGGGATTTACGCCGCTGTCTTGGCTTAGTCAGTCAAGATGTCTTTTTATTTCATGGTACGGTGGCGGAAAATATTGCTTACGGCAGCTTCGATGCTACAGAACAACAAATTATCATGGCAGCGAAGATAGCTGAGGCACATGAATTTATTACTCATCTACCCCAAGGGTATGAGACAATCGTCGGGGAGCGAGGACAAAAGTTATCTGGTGGACAAAGACAAAGAATTGCGATCGCTCGTGCAGTCTTGAAAAATCCGCCCATTTTGATTTTAGATGAAGCTACCTCGGCGGTAGATAATGAAACAGAAGCCGCAATTCAGCGATCGCTCGAACGGATTACAGTCAATAGAACTACAATTGCGATCGCTCATCGTCTTTCCACCATCCGCAATGCTAATTGCATTTATGTGATGGAACATGGAAAACTAGTAGAATCCGGAACCCATGAACAACTGCTAGAGGAAGATGGTATTTATGCTAGTCTCTGGCGTGTACAATCAGGTTTGAGATAAAAGAACCTCACCCCTCAATACGGTTCGGTTAAGGGGGAAAGGGAAAAGGGAAAAGGGCCCATTCAAACCTTTCCCCCTTACCCCTTAACCTTTTCGCTTTCCCAAAAGGGAGGGGAGAATTACGAATTACGAATTACGAATTACGAATTATTTATGTTTTTTGGTAGTACTCAACCGGAATCAGCAGATAACAAGTGGCGTCGCCAGTTGGATAGATTTGTCAAAGAAAATCAGCCAGAATTAGCGGCGCTGTTTTGGGGATTGTGGTTAGAAAATGGTAAGAGTCAAGGTACTATTGGCATTGATTTGCAACCAGCACCCCATTTTGTCTACTGTCCTCAAGATGAGATTGAGAAATTAAATGATAAGGTTGAGAATCGCCTTCAGGAAATTTTGGGAATTGTCGCCAATCATCAACCGGAAAGAGAAGTGGTGATGATTGGTATTGGTAAAGGTGAAATTAAATTAATTCAGTTTGCACCCGAACCAACACCACCTGATTGTTTTGCACAAGTTGGGAAAGATGTTGATGGGTTATTGGAATTGTTGGAACAGCGGATGCAAGAACAGATTGTTATATAAATAGATCCGCGCTATTGTCGGGTTTAGCACTGCTAAACCCCTACGACAGATATGTTTTTTCCATGATTTATATTTATACCAATTCTGTCTGAAGATGCGCTTAATTATCTTAGGAAAAAAACGAACCGCCAAGTACGCCAAGTACGCCAAGAAATAAGAGATTAAGAGAATTTGGCAAAGCTAACAAAGAAACGGTATTAGCTATTTCCTATCAATTACCAATTTGCGCTGTAGGGGCGGGGTTTCCCCGCCCTCTGCGAGTATTAAGAAATATCCATGAAATCATATAACAAATGGATCGAATTCACTGCTAAACCAATTTTCGCCGACGCGCTCTGCTACTAGTGGTCTGATGGTAAATTTAGGTGGGTTACCCTCATGGACATCAATCCGCACGCAGGAATAAGCAAGCTGCTTTTGAAAACCGTAGCCTTGGCGCCCAACATATAATAGTGAATCTGCGACTTTGCGAGTGGGGCTACCAGGAATCTCAGTGAAAGTCTCTAGTAATTCAGTTCCTTCTGTTCGCTGACGGCGGGGACGACGACCACTCCCACCGGAGATAATATAATTGATGTGCGAGTCAGCGTAACCAGTGTCAACGGTGCGTAGGTGTTCTAGACAGTGGGCATGGCCGCTAAGAACTAAGTCTACTATGGGACGTTCTTGGATTTGGTTTCCCAGAGTTTGCGCTACTTCCTCAAACACCCATCGCAGACGGTGACGCACTGCTAAAGTTTGTGCTTGATGCCATTTCGTGGCTTCGGTAACATAGGGAGGATGGTGGAGATAAATAATCCGTCCCCGAACCTCAGAGTTATTCCAAGATGCAATCAGCCTGTTACGCAGCCAGTCTAGTTGTTCAAAGTCAATAGTTGCTGGTGTATGGGATGCGAGTTGTTTTTCAATGTCGATTTTCACCTCATTAATTTGGTCTAATTTGGCACTGAGGTCATCGAGTTGTTCCGCATCATCGGGGTTGTCTGGATTTAGGCGATCGCTCGTTTCTAAAATCTGTTCTTCTTCTCTATCTATTTCCTGGCGGCGCTTTTGCAATTCCCGCCGGGAAATATCACCCGCTTGGGTTGTCGGTAAAGGCGAAGGTTGGTTAAACGTATTGGAATCGAGCGCGAAAAAATCTATACCACCGTACCTAAAAGTGTAATAGCGGTTGGGTAAACGGGTAAAAATTCCCGGTTCGTAGGCTAAACAGCGCCCTGTATCAGTTTTGGCGGTGTAGTGACTGTCTAAATGCTCCTTTAATTCCTCAGGGGATGCGATCGCCGTGAGATAATCGAGAAATGCCCGTGAATATGCATCTCCTTGATTGGAACCGTGCCAACCAATTTCAAAATCCTTATAGCGTAACATCCGCCGTAGCCGCAGCGTACTGCCTGTCAATAGACGATACATCAAAGGGACATCATAATAATCATGATTGCCCAGCACCGGCAGAAACGGGAGATTAAACACCATGCGATCGTAGGCTATATTTTGGGGATTTTCCCCACCTACAAGAAATTCTCGGTAAGGTTCGATAAAATTTGTCGGGTAATATTCATGGGAACCCACCACATAAATTACATCCCCTGTGTGTAATACCAAACTGCATTCGTCTTTGTGCTGAAGCATCAATTGTGCAACTTGGCGTTGGGGGTGGTGTCCATAATGGGACTTGGTTCCACTATCACCGATTACCATAAAAGAGAATTCTTTTCTATCATTTTGGCGATCTTCAATTACCATACTCGTTTGGTCGATTCCCCGTTGCACAATATTGGGGTTCAGCCATCGCACCCTTTCCTGCATCTTGTGAATTTTCACAGGAATTGGTGGTTCGGATATCAATTTCATTAGTAATTACTCCATAATTTTGTCAGTTGTCAGTTGTCATTTGTCATTTGTCATTGGTCATTGGTCATTGGTCATTGGTCATTGGTCAAAAATTAGGCTTAAAGGTGCAACCTTCAGGCTTAAAACCGCAAATTCCGACATCAAAGCTGCAACGTTCGGGTTTAAAACCGCAAATTCCGACATCAAAGCTGCAACATTCTTGTTCCAAACCGCAACGTTTAACCTTAAAGCCGGAACATTCTTGTTCCAAATCGCAACGTTCAGACTTAAAGGTGCAACGTTCTTGTTCCAAACTGCAACGTTCAGGCTTAAAGGTGCAACCGACCTGTTCCACGGTGCAACTTTCACCTTCAAAAGCTCAAAAGACATCATAAATTCACAACGTATTATCAAATTATCTCTTCCTTCTGCCTTCTGCCCCCAGCATAGCTGCCTTCTATTGATAACCCGCAGCTTGTAACCAGAAAAGCTTGGCATACTGTCCCCCAGTCTGCAACAATTCTTCGTGAGTTCCCTGTTCCACAACCTTCCCGGCTTCAATCACCATGATGTTATCTGCCATGCGGACTGTGGAGAAGCGGTGAGAAATCAAAAATACCATTTGATTTTGGGTGACGGTACGAAAATGATTGAAAATGTCAAACTCAGCTTGCGCATCCATTGCTGATGTTGGTTCGTCTAATACTAAAATATCTGCCCTAGTTCGCATAAAGGCACGGGAGAGGGCGATTTTTTGCCACTGTCCCCCCGAAAGTTCTTGTCCTCCCTTGAACCAACGCCCAAGTTGAGTGCTAAAACTATCGGGTAATTGCTGAATAAATGGTTCCGCCATGCCTTTTTGGGCTGCATGTTGCCAGCGATCGCTATCATCTAAATATTCGACATCACCAACGCCGATATTCTCCCCAACTGTGAACTGGTAACGGACAAAGTTCTGAAAAATCACACCAATCCGCCGCCGCAATACTTCTATATCCCATTCTTGCAAATCTACACCGTCAAGAAAAATCCTCCCTGAGTCTGGGGTGTAAAGTCGGGTGAGTAATTTAATTAAAGTCGTCTTCCCAGAACCATTTTCACCGACGATTGCCAGTTTTGCTCCTGGTTGTAAATGTAGAGAAATATTGTTTAATGCAGGCTTTGTGCTTCCGGGATAGGTAAACGAGACATTTTCAAACCGAATTCCATCTTGGGGATTGACACCGATGGTAACTGTACCCCAAGGCTGTGGCGCTTCTGCTTCCAGGAACTCGTAAAGAGTAGAAAGATAAAGGTTATCTTCGTACATCCCGCCAATAGAAGTTAAAGCACCGGCAAAAGTAGACTGTCCTTGGCGGAAGACGGTGAGATACATCGTCATATCTCCTAAAGAAATCTTACCCAGGATAGTTTCGATGACAATCCAAGCGTATGCTAGGTAAAAAGCTGTGGTACTTACCAAACTGAGAAGATATCCCCACAGTCCCCGCCGCAGAGTTAAATCGCGGTCTTCACCATAAAGTTGATGGAAAATATGGCGATAACGGCGCAGCAGCATTCCCCCCAGTTGATAGAGTTTGATTTCGGTAACAAAGTCTTCTCGCGCCAAGAGATTTTCTAAATAATGCTGTTGACGAGTTTCTGGTGCGCGCCAACTAAAGAGGCGAAAAGCTTGGGTAGCAAATTTAGTTTCGGCAATAAATGCAGGCATCGCTGCTACAATCAACACAATCACTGCCCAGACAGAAAACTTCACCAACAAAATACCGTAAGTCACCAATGACAGGGCACTTTGGACTAAGCCAAAGGTGCGCGTTACCAAAGAAAGCGGACGTACTGAAGCTTCCCGCCGCGCATTTAGGAGTTTGTCATAAAATTCCGAGTCTTCAAAATACTTGAGATCTAATGTCTGCGCCTTTTCCAAGATAAGTACATTCACGCGCTGACCAAGTAGCGCCCTTAACAGTGATTGACAGATCGTCAATCCGCGCTGAGTACCCGCCAATAACATCACAGCGATCGCTTCTAATGCTACATACAATAAAGCATGAGAAATATTGCGATCTGCACCCGCTTGCGCCGACAACACCACCGCATCGACAATTAACTTGCCGATATAGGCGATCGCTGCTGGTAACAGACCAGCCACTAAAGTTAAAGTAGCAAGAATAATCGTCAAACTACGGCTAGTAGTCCACACCAAGCCAATAGCCCGTCCGCTGTAACGGAACACTGACAGTGATTGTCGCAGAGCCTTTCGTGTCTTTTTAGTCTTCATTATGACCGCTATAATCGCCAGCAATGGCTTTTAAGTCTCTCAGTAGCGTGTTTTGCTTATTTAAAGTCTAAACCTACTTAAAAGCTTTCCTAAGGAGTATACAGGCATAGCCGATTTACCTTTCTACAAGAAAACGTCTTTCTTACACCTTAAGCTGTCAGAAAAACTTTTTCTATTGCCTTTAACCTCAGACCTGCTAACTATCCGATTGCTTGCTTCTGTCCAGCTTCTCTTGTATTGCATCGCGGCAGAATTGTGCAGGGTCGTCTTCTGCTTTAACCACTTCCTTCATGTCCTTAGTGTTAACTAACATGAGTAGATGGTAGTTATGTTGACTAAAATCACAGTTTTGTAGTGATTTATATTACATAAATATTCAAGCAATAATAGTATTAATACATAAATAGAAATACTAAAAATAAAGGGTGTAAAGTACTAAAGTCTACTAATGACTGATTATATAAATGCTTTTTTTGAGGCTCAAATCAAGACATCCATTATTATTTATCGGACTTAACTCATTTTGTATATCATTACTAGTTGCATTAATTCATGCTGCATTTACAATAAATGTTTTTTTTGCTATTGGAGGGTTAACTTTATTTTCATCAGGTGTATTATTACATTTTAGAAGTAAAGATATAATTAAAGCCCAACAAGCTCTCTTAGTGGAAACAAACCAAATTGAAGTAATACCAAATAATCAAAGAGATATTTCCACTAATGGTGGCAATTATATTGAAAAAACAGGAAGAGATTATATTGAGGGAGATTCTATTGGACGAGATTCTGTCACTAAAAATATTAAAAATATTACTCTTGGAGATAAGAAAGTAAAAATTGATCCTAATTATATTGTTGAAACATTTGATGATTTTAGAGAGATTTTGACACAAAGTATCACTCAAAGTTCAAACGCATTGCAAGCAATATTTCATTTGTTCAAGTTGTTCTTGTAGCTTCCTAACCATCTCCATTAATTCTCTGTTCTGTGCTTCTAACGCCTCAATTCTTGACTGTTGGTTATCAATCTGAACTTCAGAGAACTGTTGCTGACTAAAAGGTATTTCAGGGTTAATACCCTTCATAAATATCGCCTCATCCTGATAATGCTTGTTACTTACATCTGGTTTGTGTCCACACATATAACAGACAATCTTTTCAGGTATTCCTAAGTCATGTATGGCGTGGTTAATAAATGTGTGGCGCGTATTATATGGACTGAGGTATTTAGTGAGTTTACCTTGACTGATTAACTCAGGGATGATGCCTTTGTATTTTTGTTTTTTATTCCCCATCCATGCTCTACGAAAGGCAGTATCATCTATAATTGTTCCTCTTTTACTTTTAAACACTACATCGCTAGGTTCACCTTGAGGTATTGATTTCAGTAAGTTCCACAATTCCCCATCTTTAGGCATAGGGAACTTTCTAACCTCATCACCTTTGTAAGTTCTGTCATTTTTCAATGGGTAGAATTTTTTGGTACGTCTATCATAGGTAAACCTAATATATACTTTCTCTTCATCCCACTTAACATCATTCCACCTTAATCCAACAACTTCACCAGTTCTGCAACCAGTTAGAAATTTGAATTTAATAAAATTGTACCAATGAGCTATGTTTTGCGTAGACTGAATGTACTCAAAGATTATCTGTACCTCATCCCATGTATAAGCTTTTGACTTATCTGTGGTATCGTTGTCTGTTTCAATTTCATTTTGTGCCTTACCTCTAGCACCTACTCTCCCTATTTCTTCAGCCATGCCATCATAGGGATTATGAGATAATAACTTGCTTTTCATTCCTAATTGATAGGCTTTTGAAAGATTAGAGAGTAAGTCTTTAACGGTTTTTTGATTCCTATTTTCTACCAACCAATTTCTGATTTTTAATGCGTCCTCAGACTTGGTAGCTTCAATTGCTGACTTGAGAAAGCTCTTGTATTGTCCTTGAAAAAAATTGTTATAAACACTTTCTCTCAGCTTTTTTTTCTTGTACTCACAGAACATATCCCAGACTTCTAGTAGGGATAACTCAGGCTTAGGTGGTAACTGGTCATTAGCAGTGGTAGCACCTTTTTTAATTTCTAGTTCGCTAACGATACCGTACTTAACCAGAGTCTCATCAAAACAACCATCCTCCAGATCCATTGTCATGCGTTCAGCTATCCGTTGTGCCTTAGCCATGTTGGCTTCATTAGCCTCCATACCCAAAGCTGGTCTAGGTTGCTTGCCTCCAAAGTACTGTCTTGGCAGTCTAGCTTTAATCCTGCCTTTCTCTATATAGATGGCTACCTTACCTTTAGAAGTCTTCCCGGTCGGTGTTTTAGCTGAACTAGTCATGATGTTCAGAAAATGCTCAAATGAGTAAAAATGATTTATCACATAACCGATATATGAGCATTATACATTACAGTCTTTATTATTTTTAATATCGCGCAAAGGAGGGCGATCGCTGGGCAATATCGATATCAATAGTTTTCGCGCCAACCCGATATACCGCCCGCACCCTAGAAGGGTGGGGCTAACGGTACAAAGCCCACCTTCGTGGGCTAATTTTCTTCAGCCCACGTACGAGGAAGTCGTTCCCGTTCCCCGAAGGGGTTCCCGCAGGGTAGGGTAGGTGGGCTTCGTTTATTTAGCTACAGGCTTGTAGCCTGTGGGCGTTATTTGGGCATAGAGGGAGGGAAATATATATTTGTTGATCAATATGGCAAATTAAGGGCAATGTCGAGGAATTTTACGCAATTATATTTGCATTGTGTGTGGGGAACTTGGGATAGATTACCGCTAGTAACTAAAGATATTCAAGAGATTATTTATGCGGCGATCGCTAAACAGTGCAGCGACTTAAAATGTACCCTTATAGCCATTGGTGGTGTTGCAGATCATGTACATCTTCTGACAAATTTTCCACCTAGCTTAACTGTGTCTGAACTCATAGGCAAAGTCAAAGGACGTTCTTCTCATCTGATTACCCATGAAATAAAAACCAATTCTCTGTTCAAATGGCAAGGTGGTTATGGTGCATTCACCGTCAGCAGCCAAAATATTCAGCAAGTAGAAAATTACATCAAAAATCAAGCCACACACCACAATCAAAAAACTCTTGTTAACGACTGGGAACTTTAACCATCTAGCCCACGCAGGTGGGGTAAGATCTCTCACTTATTCTGACATCCCGCCGTCACCCATACATGGATACGGGGCTAGAAATGCTTTTCAATTAAAATCTCTCACTTATTCCGACATCCCGCCGTCACCCATACATGAATATGGGGCTAGAAATGCTTTTCAATTAAAATCTCTCACTTATTCTGACATCCCGCCGTCACCCTGGAAGGGTGCGGCTAATCGAACAAAGCCTGCCAAGGCAGGCTAAGAAATTCAGCCTGCCTTGGCAGGCTTCGTATCGATAGCCCCAGGCTTCCAGCCTGCGGGCGGTATATCGGGTTAGCGCGAGAACTGTTGCAATCTGTATTCACCAACAGTATCCTACCCACGGTGCAAGCATTTTTCTTTTCGCGATAACATATAAGCGCAAAGCTTCTATCTGTGGGTGGATATGTAATGATGCCTATACGTCAAACCTTATCCAAGTCTGACATTCAACTGTCTTATTTAGAGTGGCACCAAGGACAAGAACCCTTATTACTATTACACGGCTTAGCTGACCATGCCCTAGTGTGGTCTAGCTTGGGGGATTATCTAGCCGCAGATTACCACATAGTTGCCCCAGATATGCGCGGTCATGGCGAAAGCAGTAAGCCGGAAGATGATTATAGTTTTACAAGTGCGATCGCGGATTTAGAAGCCCTCATGGATCGTTTAGGATGGTCTAGTGCCCATGTTGTCAGTCATTCATGGACAGGGAAATTAGCGGCGATTTGGGCCAGACAAAATCCCGAACGGTTGCGGAGTATGATTTTGGTAGATCCCATCTTTATTTGGAAAATGCCCAGCTACTTCAAACTGACTTTTCCCTTGTTGTACCGGGTTTTACCTTTTCTCAAAAGCATGGGGCCTTTTGCCAGTTATGAAGCCGCCGAACAACAAGCGCAACAGTTAAGCCAATATCAAGGATGGACTGACTTACACCAAAAAGTCTTTGCAGGGGGAATTGAACAAAAACCTGATGGTAGTTGGGGAAGTAAATTTACTATAGCCGCCCGCGATCGCATTTTTGCAGATGTCATGGACGTACCTGGGTTAACACAGCCAGTTTATCTCCCAACTCTCTTTGTACAACCCGAAAAAGGTGTAAATCGTCAAGATTGGCAACTAAAACCCTACAAAACTCATCTAAAAAACTTAAGCATCTGCCAAGTTCCCGGTAATCATTGGCCTTTCTTAACACAACCGGAAGCATTTAACCAGACTGTGGAAGCTTTCTTAAAAAGGCTGAAGGATGAAGTATGTTCGCGCAGCGTCCCGTAGGGAAGGATGAAGGATGAAGTATGAAGTATGAATAAAACTTTGTATCTTATTGACTTTTATTTCTAGACTTTCTAGTAAGACTAGCAATTTTTTTGTTTTTTCATATTTTATCCTTTATCCTACATCTTTAATCTTACCCATTAGCCGATCATGAGCCTTTGTATTAATCCCGTTTGTTCTCAACCCAATCAATCCGGACAGGGTGAACATCGCTTTTGCCAAAGTTGTGGTTCTCAGTTGCAACTGCTGGGACGCTATCGGGTGATGCGACTGTTATGTGACAAATCTGGCTTTAGTCAGGTTTATGAAGCATCCGAACAGGATACACCCAAAATCCTCAAGGTACTGAAGGAGGATATTTCTCATGAACCGAAGGTGGTAGAACTATTTCAGCAAGAGGTGACTGTGCTGAAACAGTTGAATCATCCGGGGATACCGAAAGTCGATGGCTACTTCCAATATCAAACCAGAAATGGTTTATTATTGCACTGTTTGGTAATGGAGAAAATCGACGGCATCAATTTAGACCAATGGCTAAAGCAACAGGAAAATTTCCCGATTTCCCAAACACAAGCGATCGCCTGGTTGAAACAGTTGCTAGAAATTTTAGTTGTATTACATGGTCAGCAATACCTGCATCGTGATATTAAACCATGTAATATTATGCTTCGCACTATACCAGATCCCCTTGGTAAGCAAGATGGGGGAGATTTGGTGTTAATTGATTTTGGCACAGCTAAAGAATTGGCTAAATCTTTCACTGGGGTGAACGCAATTTTATCATCTGGCTATAGCGCCCCAGAACAAATGCATGGCGAAGCTGTACCGCAGTCAGATTTTTTTGCTTTGGGACGTACCTTTGTATTTTTACTCACAGGATACCATCCCTTAGATATGTACGATATCCAACATAATGTTTTGCACTGGCGGAATCGTGCCAATCATGTCTCTACTTTATTATTAAATTTAATTGATTGGCTGATGTCCCCGGAAATCGCCAATCGTCCGGCTAATGCTCAAGAAATTTTACAGTCTTTAGCAGAAATAGAACAAATATTAACTACAAGTACAACTACAACTACAACGGTAAATTTACCGTCACATCACCAAACTGCACAGTTACCTGCGCCAGCTAGTGCAACTGTGTTATCCCCAGAAAAGTTGCCCGAAAAATTGCCCCTACTGGCATTAATAGCAGCATTACTAGCATCATTAGGATTACTGGGTTTAATCGCTTTATTTTTAGGAGGTATAAAATTTAATTCATTGCCTAATTATGGACAAGCACCAGAAAGGAAAGGCAAAGTAGATTACTTTCCTTATGAAGCAGGTAAGGATAGTCAAGGGAGAATTGCTGAATTTAACATTGCTGTTTTATCAATAGAATATAAATGGCTTTTAGGAAGTAATTTTCAAATTAAATATAACGATAAAATTATCAGTCTGGAAGCTTTAAAGTTAAATTTAGAACAAGAAGGTATCCAGACGATAATGGAAAATCCCAGTGAAATTGTCTCTGTAGGTACAGCTTCTTGTGAAGGTGATGTAGTAGTTGAACAACGCCGCGCTTTAGAACGTTCTCAGCAAATACAACTTTTAGTCAAAAAATTATTTAGTAATTCATCTAGTGTTAAGGGTTATCGTTTATTAAATTTGGGACAATTTCAACGCAGTGATTGTCAGGCAACTCAAGATTTAACTGCATATCAAAGAAGTATTATTATTATTGGTGTGAAGAAGCAATCAGAAGGTGTGATTCTGGATGAAGCGCTGAGGAATCGGTTAGAGAAGAAACCTTTTGCTGATTTTAAGTTAGAGGATTATTCTTTGGGTTCGCCACAGAAGTTTAAGACAATACCGAGTAATTTGTAGGAAATTTGTGTTGGGAGTAAGCAGCAGGGAGGGGAGATTCATAGGTGTCAACTTAAGTCAAAACGCTTATTCCACAGGCATTTTACCCCACCCCTCAATCCCCTCCCCGTAAACGGGGAGGGGAGGTTTTGCGTCAGCAAAGCCGGGGTGGGGTGACGCGGATCATGATGTTAAGTGAGAGAATTTTTAATTTTTAATTGTTTAAGCTCCCATGCCAGAATAATGCTTTAAACCCATGCGCCAAAGCCAGCGATTCAGACAAAAAAAGATGAATATCCAAGCTATAAGGGATAAAAATCCTCGCCCTAAATCTACAGGTTGCCCAATCAAAATATTGGCGGGAAAATCAACTAAATAAGGAAAAGGTGTCCACAGAAGTACGGCTCTGACACTTTCAGGAAATACTTCTAAGGGCGCAATCATCCCAGATAAAAATAAATAAAATAATAACCAAAGACTGTCTAAAGCAGTAGCTCTTTCTGTCCAAAAGGCGAACATTGCAAAGGTGTATTGAATAATAAACCTCAAAGTAAATGCTAGGATTACTGATAAGATAAATAATAACAAGTTACCCCAGCTTGGTAACCAAAATGCTTGGGGATAAAGGAGAAAAAATAATATTATTAATAAAAATGTAAACTGGAGGCGTGCAAATCTATCAGCAACATGGAAAGCAACATGATGCCATCCAGGGTCTAGAGGTTGTATTAACTTGGGCGAAAGTTTACCTTCAACTACTTCTTTTTGAAAGTCCCAAATTACCCAAACAGCAGTAAATTGTCTAATAATAAAAACTGCGAGAAAGTAACGGGCAAAATCTACAGGTGTGAAATTTAAGCGTCCACTCTGTGCAGCCTGTATCCAAATACCCATGAAAATAATAGGTAAAGAACCAGACAATACCCATAAAATCATTTCTGCTCGGTACTCAAGCAGATAGGCATAGTACACTGAAAGCAAAGTTAGAGCTTTTCTGATTATTTGTTTCATGGTTTGTCATTTGTCATTTGTCATTGGTCATTTGTCATTTGTCATTTGTCATTTGTCATTTGTCATTTGTCTTCCTTGTCTCCCTGATTCCAAATATGACATTTTCCAGCTTAACTGAAGTTTGGGTGCAAAATATCGCCAAAATTTTCAGTGTTGTTGTTACTACTAAGCCAAAATTAAAATAATCTGCTTATTTAACAGATATATGTCAAACTCGCTTAGGGCATCAACAGCAGGACTGGTAATTGTAGACAAAGCGCGATCGCGTCTGGGGTGGACGAAAACCAGTACAGCGCGTTGGTGGCAAGATGCGCATACTTCTAGGGCTACTTTACGGCGATTTTGGCAGGGCGATCGCATTCAACGAGAAATTTTTATTGCTATCTGTGACGCTGTGGGTATCGCTAACTGGGAAGCGATCGCCGATGCTTCACATGTAGAATCAGAAATGATTGCAGATATCTCTACGCCTTTCCTAGACTGGAATGAAGCGCCTGATGTGGAAAGTTTTTATGGGCGCGATCGCGAGTTAACTCAATTAGAACAATGGATTTTTGGCGGTTGTAAGTTGGTGATGATTGTTGGTATTGCTGGGATTGGGAAATCTGCTTTGACGCTGGCTTTAATTGATCGGATTCAATCACACTTTAATTGCTTGATTTGGAAATCGCTGCATTCTGCACCATCTCTCGATTCTCTCATAGATAGCTTGCTGACTAACTTTGAGTCAAGCACCGATCTCATTCACCATCTACAAAAACAGCGCTGTCTACTGATACTTGATGGGCTAGATGCAGATGTGAGCGCTTATAATCAATTTATCCAAAAAATTAGCCGCGATCGCCATCAAAGTTGTATTATCATCACCAGCCGCGAATCACCACAGATAGAAGTTGACAGCAAAACAGTCCGCTGTTTAAACCTGAAGGGTTTAGCGAAAGCAGAAGCTGTAGAATTATGGCGATCGCGTGGATTTACAGGAAAAGAAATCGGACTATCAGCTTTAATTCAACTTTATCGCGGTAATCCCTTGGCTCTGAAACTGGTAACCCCGTTGATTCAGTTGGTGTTTGGGGGAAATGTGGCGGCATTTTTGACTCAAAATACTCTGGTGATTGGCGATCGCTTACGAGATATTTTAAAACAACAGTTTGCGCAACTGAGCGATTTAGAGCAAGATATTCTCTATTGGTTAGCAATTTGGCGAGAACCTGTTGCTTTTGCGCGATTGCAGACTCATCTGTTAATCTCCATCGATCCGGCTATGGTGTTGGAAGCAATTATGGCTTTAGAAAGGCGATCGCTTTTGGAAAAATGGATTGGTACAGGGGAAATCTCCTTTAGTTTGCAGCCTTTGGTGATGAAAGTAGTTAACGATGAGTTAGTGGAACACGCTGCGCAAGAAATTCAACAGGTAGTGCAGAGTCAAGATTTACGCCATTTTAAAATCCTGCGGACTCATTGGTTACTGCGACCTGGTACTGATGATATTGCAGGCGATCGCATTTTGCATCAACTCCGGGAAAATCTCTGGCGGGTGTATGGTGTCACTCTCCCCCAAACCCTGGAGCAAATTCTCTTGCTGTTAAAGGATCAATCGACCTTAGCAATTGGTTACATTGCTTGTAATTTAGCAGCAATCCTGAAGCAGTTGAGCATACTTTCATGAAAAAATTCTCAACAGTCAACAGTCAATAGTCTGTAGGGGCGGGTTCTGTGACATACGTGTCAACTTAACGTGAAACCCTTATCAAGACGTGATGCGTGAATTAAATCACCTACCATCAAGATCCACGTTACCCCACCCCGGCTTTGCTCAAGCAAAACCTCCCCTCCCCTTGCCAAGGGGAGGGGATTGAGGGGTGGGGTAAAGTGCCTGTGGAATAAGCCTTTTAACTTAAGTTGACACCAATGGTTATGTGATATCTTTACACAGAAAACAGATATGTCGGTTAAACCCGCCCCTACAACACTCAACAGTCAACAGTCAAAACTCTTTTCAACCTAGGTGATTGCTGCCCTTTGACTTATTGCAGAGCATTAATTAGGTAGTCAAAGTAAGCGCCAACTTCACCGACATCTTCAGCAGACAACATCGAGGTAGCGATGTTCTTCATGGCACGGACACTTTCGGCAACGGACTCAATGGGAGTGCCGAGGGATCTGTACATTTGGTGAACACCAACGACTCCAATCTCTTGAATTGGCATAGTATCTCCAGCTGCAACACAGTAAGTGATCAACCGCAGGTAGTAATCCATATCCCGCAGGCAGGTGGCAGTCATATTTTCGCCGTAGGCATTACCACCTGGAGAAACCAGGTTGGGACGCTTTTGGAACAGTTGCTTTCCAGCTTCCTTAATAATGCGATCGCGGCTTTGAGTTAAACTTTGTACCAGGCGTAGACGGCGCTCACTGCTCTTGACAAATATCTTGATTTGCTCTAGTTCTCCAGGCGTGAAATAGCGAACCTCAGCATCTGCATTGACAATTATCTTCGTAATAATACTCATGAGTTAACTCCTGAAAGATTTAAATTAGGTCTATCGGCAACGGTTAATTTTTTTGCACTTTGAACCTGGGAGAGTAAACTGTGCAGTTTTTCACCCTCGATTACTTCTGTCTCTAAAAGTTGAGTGGCGATCGCTTCTAGCAAGTCTCGGTTGAGCTTGAGTGTATCCAAAGCTTGCTGATGAGCCGTTTCCACAATTTCCTTCACCTCACGATCAATTGCCCTTGCTGTTTCCTCACTCATCATCCGGCGGGGATTGGGCATCCCATCGCCTAGGAACATTGGTTGTTGTCCCTGTTGGTATGCTTGCGGCCCTAAAATTTTACTCATTCCGTAGGTAGTTACCATCCGCTCTGCCAGATCCGTCGCCCGCTGCAAATCATTGGCTGCACCAGTAGTAATACTGTTAAACACAATCTCTTCAGCTGAGCGTCCACCGAGCAATGTAGCAATTTGACCCCGAAGTTCGGCTTCGTCCATGAGGAACCGATCTTCTGTTGGCAATTGCAGCGTGTAACCCAGTGCTGCCATACCCCGTGGTACAATAGAAATCTTCTCAATTCGACCACTGTCGGTCATCAGAGAACCGACCAAGGCATGACCAACTTCGTGGTAAGCGACAATCTTCTTTTCCTTGTCGTTGAGGACACGGCTTTTCTTTTCCAGACCTGCCACTACCCGCTCGATCGCTTCAGCAAAGTCTGACTGTGCCACCATTTGACGTTGATTGCGGGCTGCTAACAGTGCGGCTTCATTCACTAGGTTTGCCAAGTCTGCCCCAGCAAAACCAGGAGTACGAGTGGCGATCGCTTTCAAATTTACATCCTCACCCAGCTTTACTTTCCGCGCATGGATTTTGAGAATTGCTTCTCGCCCCGATAACTCTGGGCGATCGACCAACACCTGACGGTCAAATCGACCAGGACGCAACAAAGCCGGGTCTAATACTTCCGGGCGATTTGTGGCTGCCAGCACAATCACTGTGGCATTTTCCACTGAAAACCCGTCCATTTCTGCTAGCAACTGGTTAAGTGTCTGTTCCCGCTCATCATTGCCGCCGTAGAACCCACCACTGCTGCGAGACTTGCCGATCGCATCCAGTTCATCAATGAACACGATGCAGGGAGCCTGTTTCTTTGCCTGCTCAAACAGATCGCGGACTCGGGAAGAACCCACACCAACAAAAAGTTCTACAAACTCAGAGCCAGAGATACTGAAGAACGGCACGCCTGCTTCCCCAGCCACTGCTTTAGCCAGCAGTGTTTTACCAGTCCCCGGTGGCCCTACCAGCAACACTCCTTTGGGAATCCGCGCCCCAATCTGGGTGTAACGCCCTGGAGTCTTGAGGAAATCCACAACTTCAACCAACTCAGTCTTAGCTTCCTCTACCCCAGCTACATCGGCAAAGGTTATTTTGGCAGATTCTCCCTCGACATAAACTTTGGCTTTGCTCTTACCAATCGAGAGAACACCTTGGGGGCCACCACCACCCCGTCTGATAAAAAACTGCCAGATTGCTACAAATATTAATGGTGGAATCACCCAGCCCAGAAGACTGGTAAACCAGGCATTCTTGGGCGGAGGAGCAGCGGCAAATTCAACACTCTTTTCTTCTAACAACTTGGGCAATCCCAAATCAAAGATGGGTGTAGTAGAGAACACTTGCCCAGCCTGGTTATCAACCGTTTTCAATTGAAACTGAATCTGGTTTTGACCAACTTGCACCCGCTCAACTTCCCCCGCCTGCACCTGATGGATGAACAGGCTATAGGGAACACCAGGAATCTGAGGGCCGAAGACAAAAGGTAAGATAAAATTTGCGATCAGGAAAAAAGCTGCCAGCGCCAGAAGAATGTTACCGATCAGGCGGGAAGGAGTGGGAGTTGGTTGTTCTTTTATTGGCATCGCTATTACTTATCATTTAAAAAGCTTTATTTAACTGTTGCCGATGTGATAACCTCGGAGAATTTTTGCTCGTTTCTACCGCGATTGGCATCAGCAACAGCTTGAGAGCATTACCGAAATACTAGGTATTACTGGCAGAGAACCCTTCGGTTGGATAGTCGATTGCTTTCCAGGCGGCTAGACCATCCAACAGTTCAGCAACATTTTTATACCCCGCCGCACGCAGATTCAATGCGGCTTCGGCAGTTTGCTCATTCGTCTCACCGTAAACATAAATGTCGCGGATTAGTTCAAAATTAGCGATCGCACGGGTAACTAGTTCGTTGATGGGAATCGAAACGGCTCCCATAATGTGGGTGGCGTTGAAGGCTTTGCGATCTCTGACATCAACAATTGTCAAGGCTGGTTCGCCCCAATCAAGACGCTCTTTGAGACTGGTAACGCTGGACTTATCCGCGATCGGTTTAGGAATGCGAATGAATTTAGAAATGATGTTCATATTTCACCTTTGGTATATTACCAACAGCAGTTAATTTGAGGCAGTGTAAAATAGGTCAGTATCACAACAGGACAACTGCTGACCTACAAAATATTCCAGAAGTGAAGCAAACCTTGACCAGAAAACACTTCAATCAAAACGGCAGATATGAAGCCAATCATTGCTAAACGACCGTTCCAGAGTTCAGTCTGAGGTGTAAATCCCCAAAGCCAAGTGTTGCGCTTATTGCTCATTGAGGAAGTGATATTTGCGTTAGCTGACATGGTTAATGCTCCCAGTTTTTTGACTGTAATAAATTACTAATTTGTGCAAAATAAGGATTGCTTCGATGGTTTTACACAGAGACGAAATCTTGATCTAATTTCCACTCTTGTTTGAGAATTTCCTTATACATTGTTTCCCGAATCATCATGTGCTTATGCTGTAATATCAAGAATTCTTGAGCCTGTTCACGGGACATTTGCTTTACTTGATCGGTAAAGCTTCTGAGGCTAAATTGTTGCTCTAAAGTTAGTTCGATATCCTGATCCATAGTTGCCTTCTGTAACTCAATTAGGGGAAAAACTGTGAGTTCGATGTTTCACTAGCTAAGTCTTAGACTTCAATATTTCATTTTTCATTTGAATTTTTTGTTATACGTGTTATCGGCCCATCATGTCTGTTGGGGTCTTTCTTTTCCTTTTTAGTACCATCAGATTGCTTTTTGGGCTTTTTCGATTCTCTGTTGCCTTTTTTCTCTTTTGACATAATGATTTTCCTATCGAGGTTACGTTAATCTGCTTTTTGATTTCTAAGTCCTTAACGTTAGCAGCATGGTCGGATTTCTTACTAAGCCAAACATACCAATCACGCCTGATCAGATTTGCTAGAGCCGCTTTTTAAAACGTCTTTGCTCGTTTTTCTGGATACTGATAACAATTTGAAAAAAGAAGGCGACAAATGGTTAGTAGCACTACAATGTTGTGCCCTTATGAATAATTTATGTGTCGCAAAAATTATTTGAATTGGTATGAGTAAAGCTAAACCGAGGCTCATCCATCATCTACTTTCAAAGATTCGATGGCGTAGTTGTTCAGCCTACCGAATTCTTCAATCACTAAACCGCTTTTTATCAGTTTTGCTTTTTGGTTTTGTGATGTTTCATAAATTAAATTTAACACTTTTGTTACAAAATTGCAATGTTTATTGCCAAATAAAATAAATAATGATATTAAATTTTCGGTTAAGTGCCCCTATAAAATACAGCCAAAAATCTTCACTCCCCCGGCTTTGCTTGCCGCAACAAATAACTTTCTCAGCCGAACCGGATTGCATATCTGTTGAGTTATGGATAGCAAAATTACTCATTCTCATAGTTGCGTCAAAATCTTCCCCCCTAGGATATATGCCAAAGGGAATAGGTAAATAAAATTAGGAAATATTTACTTGAAAAAATCGCCGTGAAGCAGCTATCCTCTAGACGATGCAAAGGCTATCATTGGCTAAGTGAGGCTCCAACAAGTGTGGTAAAACTCTTGTTTCATGGATAGAGGTATGGGCGTTAAGTTAGCCCCATCCTAGATCGTGCCAATTATGAAGTTAACAGTATTCCCCAAGCCAAAATGGGGAGAAAAAAATATATATAAAATAAATTCCTAAAGGATAGGATAATGACCACTGAACAGTTAATTAGAGAAAGCGACAACCTAGACCTAAAACAGCTATTGAAAACGTTAAATGCTGTAAAAAAAGGCGATTTTTCTGCTCGGATGCCCATTGAGCAAACAGGGATAGCGGGGAAAATTGCGGATACACTTAATGATATTATTGAGCAGAATGAGCGCATGGCAGCGGAGCTACAGCGCATCGGTAATGTTGTCGGTAAAGATGGTCATGTTTCCGAACGTGCTTCTTTAGGAAATGTTCGCGGTTCTTGGTTAAGTTGCGTTACTTCTGTCAACACCTTAATTACAGATTTAGTCCAACCAACCGCAGAAACTACAAGAGTAATTAGGGCGGTAGCTAATGGCGATTTATCCCAAACCATTGCCCCAGAAATTGAAGGTAGACCCCTGAAGGGAGAATTTCTGCAAACTGCCAATATTGTCAACACAATGGTAGATAGGCTTGGTTCCTTTGCATCGGAAGTTACCAGAGTAGCGCGGGAAGTGGGAACCGAAGGTAAATTAGGCGTACAAGCAGAAGTTCGGGGTGTGGCGGGGACTTGGAAGGATTTGACTGATAATGTCAATTTGATGGCGGGTAATCTGACTGGACAAGTGCGGAACATTGCAGAAGTTGCAACTGCGATCGCCAACGGTGACTTATCGAAGAAAATTACAGTTAATGTCAAAGGCGAAATTCTCGAGTTGAAAAACACCGTCAACACGATGGTGGATCAATTAAATTCCTTTGCGTCTGAGGTTACCAGAGTGGCGCGGGAAGTGGGAACGGAAGGTAAATTGGGCGTACAAGCTGAAGTTAGAGGTGTGGCGGGTACATGGAAAGATTTGACCGATAACGTCAACTTGATGGCTGGGAATTTGACAGCCCAAGTCCGGAATATTGCGGAAGTAACAACGGCTGTAGCCAATGGCGATTTATCCAAGAAAATTACTGTAAACGTTAAAGGCGAGATTTTAGAGTTGAAAAACACCGTCAACATCATGGTTGATCAACTCAACTCCTTTGCATCAGAAGTAACCAGGGTAGCGCGGGAAGTAGGCGCGGAAGGAAAATTAGGCGGTCAAGCAGAAGTGCGCGGTGTGGCGGGGACTTGGAAAGACTTAACCGACAGCGTGAATTTCATGGCGGGGAGTTTGACGGCGCAGGTGCGGAATATTGCCGAAGTGACGACGGCGGTGGCGAATGGCGATTTATCCAAGAAAATCACTGTCGATGTGAAGGGCGAAATTTTGGAGTTGAAAAATACCATCAACACGATGGTGGATCAATTAAACTCCTTTGCGTCGGAAGTAACCAGAGTGGCGCGAGAGGTGGGAACGGAAGGGAAACTCGGCGTACAAGCAGAAGTGCGGGGTGTGGCGGGTACGTGGAAAGACCTCACGGATAACGTCAACTTAATGGCTGGGAATTTGACGGCACAGGTGCGGAATATTGCGGAAGTGACAACGGCTGTGGCGAATGGCGACTTATCCAAGAAAATCACCGTAGATGTGAAAGGCGAAATTTTGGAGTTGAAAAACACCGTCAACATCATGGTGGATCAACTTAATTCCTTTGCATCAGAAGTTACCAGGGTGGCGCGGGAAGTAGGCGCGGAAGGAAAATTAGGCGGTCAAGCGGAAGTTCGCGGTGTGGCGGGTACGTGGAAGGATTTAACCGACAGCGTGAATTTCATGGCGGGTAGTTTGACGGCGCAGGTGCGGAATATTGCAGAAGTGACAACGGCGGTGGCGACGGGTGACTTATCCAAGAAAATCACCGTGGATGTGAAGGGCGAAATTTTGGAGTTGAAAAACACCATCAATACAATGGTGGATCAATTAAACTCCTTCGCGTCTGAGGTAACCAGGGTAGCGCGAGAGGTGGGAAGTGAAGGGAAACTGGGCGTACAAGCTGATGTGCGTGGTGTGGCGGGGACATGGAAAGACCTCACCGACAGCGTGAATTTCATGGCGGGAAGTTTAACAGCCCAGGTGCGGAATATTGCAGAAGTGACAACGGCGGTGGCGACGGGTGATTTATCTAAGAAAATTACTGTGGATGTGAAAGGCGAAATTTTGGAGTTGAAAAACACCATCAATACAATGGTGGATCAACTGAGTTCCTTTGCATCGGAAGTCACCAGGGTAGCGCGAGAGGTGGGAACTGAAGGAAAACTCGGCGTACAAGCCGAAGTGCGCGGTGTGGCGGGAACCTGGAAAGACTTAACAGGTGCGGTGAATATGATGGCGGGGAACCTCACCGACCAAGTAAGGAATATAGCAGAAGTTGCGACTGCGATCGCAAATGGTGACTTATCCAAAAAAATCACTGTCCAAGTTAAAGGCGAAATTTTGGAATTGAAAAACACCATCAATATAATGGTGGATCAATTAAATTCCTTCGCTTCTGAGGTAACTAGGGTAGCGCGAGAGGTGGGAAGCGAAGGTAAATTGGGTGTACAAGCCGATGTACGCGGTGTGGCGGGAACCTGGAAAGACTTAACCGACAGCGTGAATTTCATGGCGGGAAGTTTAACCGCCCAAGTGCGGAACATCGCCGCAGTTACCACCGCCGTGGCGAATGGCGACTTATCCAAGAAAATTTCTGTGGATGTCAAAGGGGAAATTTTGGAGTTGAAAAACACCGTCAACACGATGGTGGATCAATTAAACTCCTTCGCATCGGAGGTAACCAGGGTAGCGCGAGAGGTGGGAACCGAAGGAAAATTGGGCGTACAAGCTGAGGTGAAAGGAGTCGCGGGAACTTGGAAAGACCTCACCGACAGCGTAAACTTCATGGCGGGTAGTTTAACAGCCCAAGTGCGGAATATCGCGGAAGTAACTACAGCTGTCGCGAATGGTGATTTATCCAAGAAAATCACCGTCGATGTGAAGGGCGAAATTTTGGAGTTGAAAAACACCATCAATACAATGGTGGATCAATTAAATTCCTTTGCCTCGGAAGTAACGCGGGTAGCAAGGGAGGTGGGAACGGAAGGTAAATTAGGCGTACAAGCTTATGTCCGGGGTGTGGCGGGAACGTGGAAAGACCTCACCGACAATGTAAACTCAATGGCGGGTAACTTAACAGCCCAAGTGCGGAACATTGCGGAAGTTACCAAGGCGGTGGCGAATGGCGACTTATCGAAGAAAATCACCGTAGATGTGCGCGGGGAAATTTTGGAGTTGAAAGACACCATCAATACAATGGTCGATCAACTCAGTTCCTTTGCTTCCGAAGTAACGCGAGTGGCGCGGGAAGTGGGAACGGAAGGAAAATTAGGCGGACAAGCCCAAGTTCAAGGTGTGGCGGGAACTTGGAAGGATTTAACTGATAATGTCAACTCGATGGCGGGTAACTTAACAGCCCAAGTGCGGGGTATCGCCAGAGTTGTAACGGCGGTGGCGAATGGGGACTTGAAACGCAAATTAATGCTGGATGCGAAGGGAGAAATTGAAACCCTCGCCGAAACAATCAACGAAATGATTGATACCCTAGCAACTTTTGCCAATCAGGTAACTACAGTAGCGCGGGAAGTGGGAATTGAAGGAAAATTAGGCGGACAAGCCAGAGTACCTGGGGCGGCGGGTACTTGGAAAGATTTGACAGATAACGTCAACGAACTGGCTGCAACATTAACTACACAGCTAAGAGCGATCGCAGAAGTTGCAACTGCGGTAACTAAGGGCGATTTAACTCGGTCGATTGCGGTGGAAGCTTTAGGGGAAGTGGCTATCCTCAAAGACAACATCAACCAAATGATCGCTAACCTGCGGGAGACTACCCAGAAAAATACTGAACAGGATTGGTTAAAAACAAACCTCGCTAAGTTTACGCGCATGTTGCAAGGTCAGCGTGATTTAGAAACTGTATCTAAACTCATCCTCTCAGAATTAGCGCCGTTAGTAGGTGCGCAACATGGCGTATTCTACATGATGGAAGCCGCAGATCATCAGGCTTTCCTCAAATTATTGAGTAGCTATGCTTACCGGGAACGGAGACATTTAGCTAACCGCTTCTACCTGGGTGAAGGTTTGGTAGGACAATGCGCTTTGGAAAAAGAAAGAATTCTGTTAACAGATATACCAAGTGATTATGTGAAAATTAGCTCAGGTTTAGGAGAAGCTTCACCCCTGAATGCCGTTGTCTTACCTGTGTTATTTGAAGGACAAGTGACAGCAGTCATTGAATTAGCTTCCTTCCGCCGCTTTAGCGAGATACATTTAACCTTCTTTGATCAGCTTACCGAAAGTATTGCGATCGTCTTAAATACGATCGCAGCTTCCATGCGCACCGAAGAATTACTCAAACAATCCCAATCGTTAGCCGAAGAACTGCAAACCCAGCAAAACGAACTCCGGGAAACCAACAAGCGGCTAGAACAGCAAGCTCAATCACTCAAAGCTTCCGAAGATTTACTCAAAGGACAGCAAGAAGAACTCCAACAAACCAACGCTGAATTAGAAGAAAAAGCCGAATTGTTGGCGTTGCAAAAAAAAGAAGTTGAGCGAAAGAATTTAGAGATTGAACAAGCTAGGCGTTCTTTGGAAGAGAAAGCCGAACAACTAGCCCTCTCATCTAAATATAAATCCGAATTTCTGGCGAATATGTCCCACGAATTGCGGACACCGCTAAACAGCTTGTTAATTTTGGCGCGACTGTTAGCAGATAACACCGAAGGTAACCTAACAGGTAAGCAAATTGAATATAGTCAAACAATTTACTCTGCTGGTACTGACTTATTGACTTTAATTAATGACATTTTGGATTTGGCGAAAATTGAATCTGGAACCATGTCAATTGACATGCACCAGATGTTATTTTCTGAGTTAGGCGATCAACTAGAACGTACCTTTGGGCAAATCGCTCAAAACAAAGGACTGAGCTTTAAAATTGAACTTGCTCCCAACTTACCCAAAACCCTTTACACCGATAGCAAACGCTTACAGCAAGTCTTAAAGAATTTACTTTCCAACGCCTTTAAATTTACTGAACGTGGCGAAGTCTGCTTGCGGGTTGAGGTAGCGAAACAGGGTTGGAGTGTTACCCAAGAAACCTTGAATCGCGCCCACAGTGTTATTGCTTTCTCTGTCAGGGATACAGGTATAGGAATTGCGCCAGATAAACAGAAAGTAATTTTTGAAGCCTTCCAACAAGCCGATGGGAGTACTAGTAGAAAATACGGTGGTACAGGATTAGGCTTGTCAATTAGCCGCGAAATCGCCCGCTTATTTGGTGGGGAAATTAAACTTGTCAGTGAACTCAATCAAGGTAGTACCTTTACTTTCTACCTCCCGCAAACTAGTCCAGAGTTACGGGGATTAAGTTCTGAGACTTTAACACCAAGAACAAATTCCAGCCCCCAGTTCCTCACCCCTAGTCACAATTCCGCCGCTTTGAATGACGATCGCGCTATCCTGGCAGAAGACGATCGCATCTTATTAATAGTGGAAGATGACATTAATTTTGCCCGTATCCTCTTAGATATGGCACGAGAGCAAGGATTTAAGGTAATTACCGCCCAAAATGGCAATATTGGACTCTCCCTAGCCCAGCAATATCATCCTTCAGCAATTTTATTAGATATCCGCTTACCAGAAATGGACGGTTGGACAGTGCTAGACAGGCTAAAACATAACCCTAACACCCGTCACATACCCGTACATATCATCACCGTCGAAGAAGGAAGACAACGGGGTTTACAACTCGGTGCGATCGCATATTTACAAAAGCCCTTAACCAGCGAGGTGATTTCCGAAGCCTTAACTAAAATTAAAGGCTTTATTGAACGACGGGTAAAAAACCTGCTAGTAGTAGAAGACGACGACACCCAACGCCACAGCATTGTCGAATTGATTGGAAATAACGACGTAACTACCACGGCTGTGGATACAGGTGCAACCGCCTTAGAAGCCATTCGCAATCAGCATTTTGATTGTCTGGTGCTGGATTTAGGCTTACCAGATATGACTGGTTTTGAATTAATCGAGCAGATCAAACTGCTACCCAATGGGAAAACTTTACCGATAATCGTTTATACAGGTCAAGAACTGAGTAGAACCCAAGAAACAGAACTGCGACGGTTAGCGGATACAATCATTGTCAAAGATGTGCGATCGCCAGAACGCCTGTTAGATGAAACTGCATTATTTTTACACCGAGTCCAAGCAAATTTACCAGCACCAAAACGCGAAATACTCGAACAGCTACACTCTAGAGACTATTTACTCACAAACAAGAAAGTCTTAATTGTCGATGACGATGTCCGTAACATCTTCGCCTTAACAAGTATGCTAGAGCGTTATCAAATGCAGGTAGTATATGCAGAGAATGGTAGAGAAGGAATTGCCCTGTTAGAAAATACACCAGACATTGATATTGTGTTGATGGACGTAATGATGCCAGAAATGGACGGTTATGAAACAACCAGGCTAATCCGCCAAAACAATAAATTGCGCACCCTACCGATTATTGCCCTCACCGCCAAAGCCATGCAAGGCGATCGCGAAAAATGTATCGCCGCCGGCGCATCTGATTACATCACTAAGCCTGTAGATACAGAACAGTTGCTTTCTTTATTGCGCGTTTGGTTATATAGGTAAGTGTTGCCCCATACCCAATGCCATTAGAAGAAATCGAAATTCACCTTTTGCTAGAGGGCATATACCGTTACTATGGTTTAGATTTTCGGAATTATGCCCTAGCTTCTCTTAAACGTCGCATTTGGAAGACCATTCATGCGGAAAATTTAACCACCATATCTGGCTTACAAGAAAAAGTCCTGCACGATCAAGAATGTATGGAAAGATTTTTACTGAATCTTTCCGTCCATGTAACTTCGATGTTTCGTGATGCTAGTTTTTATTTGGCTTTTAGAAAGACAGTTATCCCCCTATTAAAAACTTACCCTTTTATTCGGATTTGGCACGCAGGTTGTTCTACTGGCGAAGAAGTCTACTCTATGGCAATTTTGCTGCAAGAAGAAGGACTTTACCATCGTTCTCGCCTTTATGCCACAGACATGAATGAAATGGTATTACGCAAAGCTAAAGATGGCATTTTTCCTTTAGAATTAATGCAGAAGTATACCCATAATTACTTGCAAGCAGGAGGTACAACTTATTTTTCCGAATATTACACAGCCGCCTACGACAGCGCTATCTTTCGCTCATCCCTAAAAGAAAATATTGTTTTTTCACCGCATAACTTGGTAACAGACAGTTCTTTTAATGAATTTAATGTTATCTTGTGTCGCAACGTCTTAATCTACTTTGATAAAACCCTGCAACAGAGGGTACATCATTTACTTTACGAAAGCCTAATTAGGTTTGGCATTTTAGGTTTAGGACGACAAGAAACGCTGAAGTTCACACCTTATGAAAAACAGTATGAACCCTTAGATGCCCGCGAGAAGCTTTACAGGAGGATTAGTTAGGATAAAAAATATGCGGTATCAATTGAACAAATCTGTCTACTATTCGTCCACAATCTCTAAAGTCAATATTCCTCTAGGTTTATTGACAACCAAAAGCATAATATCCAGCCATTATGAACCCATAATGGTATCGGGAATTTCATCACCAACGTGAACAGGTATAGTAATTTCGGTTTCGTCGATGATGATTTTGCCTTCATGGATGTCAAACCGTGCATTACCTCGTGCTGTTGTCATTTCAACCTGTGCGCTAAGCAATGGCCACCTCAAAGCATCTAAGTCTTGAGTATTGATAGCTAACCACCCATCTGTAAACCCAGTATCTAACAAGGCTGCAAGCGAAAATTTCTCGCCATCAACGGCAACAAGCTGAATTTCAAAGAATAGCTCACCGTTATCACCAAATGAGCCTATAGCCATAACCTACCACAGGTTCCCGTATCATTGAGTCGAAAGATAGTAAGTTTGACTTCGTTAGTTTTACCGTAAGCATCACGAATTTTTTGTGTTATCCCGTTTAATGTTGGGTCAAGGAGGTACTTTTCTGTGTCGGGGTCGATTGCAATATGCCAATTGTCATAGGTTGCGATCAGTTGCGGACGTAACCGCTCAAAAATCACACGGCATTTTGCAGCAATAGCATCGCGTTGTTCTTGGCGGCGACTTTTATCTGCTGCTGCTATGGGAGATGGCGGTAAGATGCGGGTGCGTCGTGGCTGGGAAACCTGAGTCATATTCAAAAATTTCATCTCAAGATGTAGGCGCTGCTGTGATTCAATTATCTATCTTTACCTATCACCTAAACCACACAACGAAGATCTGAAAATATCTTTTAAGAGTCAACAGTCAACAGTCAACAGTTAACAGTCAACAGTCAAGGAAGTCTTTGACAGCAAGCGTTGAACTTTCTACAATTAGGCTTTGGAAACGAAAAGCAAGTCTTTGAGCATAAATAAGTAGTATATCTTTATTCCTTTTCCTCAAAGCTGTAACCTGAGATAGTTGAAAAACTCCTCCAGAAAGTCGAAAGTCTATAAAAAAGCATAGAAACTAATTTTTTAGTCTAGCTAGGAGTCTATACCCATAATGCCGTCTGAACTACCAGTCAATATTCTCCTGGTTGATGACCATGCAGAAAACTTGTTGGCGTTAGAAGCCATATTACACAGCCTAGGTCAGAATCTGGTAAGGGCGACATCGGGGGCCCAAGCTTTGAGATGTTTGCTTAATCAAGACTTTGCTGTAATTTTGCTCGATGTGCAAATGCCGGAGATGGATGGATTTGATACAGCAACTCTCATCCGCCAACGGGAGCGATCGCGGCATACACCGATCATTTTTTTGACGGCATTTAGTACCAACGAATCAATGGTATTTAAGGGCTATTCTCTAGGCGCAGTAGACTATCTCTTTAAGCCAATTGAGCCGGAAATCTTGAAATCAAAGGTGTCGGCGTTTGTTGATTTGTTTCAAAAAACGGCAGAGGTAGAACGACAAGCAGCCCAACTAGCAGCCTTGAATGCCAATTTGCGCAAGAGTGAAGAACAGTTTCGTTCTTTATGTGCTAACTCACCAATAGGCATTTTTTTAACAGACATTCAAGGTAATTGTACTTATACCAATCCCCGCTACCAAACTATATTAGGGATCTCTGGTGAAGAGTGTTTGGGCAAAGGTTGGTTGCGATCGCTAGCATCCCAAGATAGAGAAAACATATTTGCCGAGTGGTCAACCTGCGCTCAAGACGGCAAAGAATGCTATGACGAGTTTAGTATTATCACACCAGAGGGGGATGTCAGGTGGTTAACTTTGCGTTCTTCACCGATGCTTTCCGCTAAAAGCGAAGTTATCGGTTATGTAGGGACAGTAGAAGATATTAGCGATCGCAAACGAGCTGAAGAAGAACGCGCCAAATTGATCCGCGAACAAGCAGCACTCAAAGAAGCGGAAGCCGCCAACCGCATGAAAGATGAGTTTTTAGCCACCTTATCTCATGAACTGCGCACACCTCTAAACTCGATTCTTGGTTGGTCTAAACTCCTGCGCAATCGTAAACTAGACGAGAAAGCTACAGCCCGTGCTTTGGAAACCATTGAACGCAATGCACTGTTGCAGGAACAGCTAATTGAAGATATTTTAGATGTCTCACGGATTATTCGTGGCAAACTATTTTTAAATATTTGCCCAGTCAATTTAGTAACGGTGATTGACGCAGCAGTAGATACTGTACGTTTACAAGCCGAAGCCAAAAATCTTCTATTTGAGTTTGTGATTGCACCCAATGAAGCGGGTAACATTGACGAAGCTAGGAAAAAAGCCAAAAATAACAGAGAAAATAACGGCTATGTCTCTGTATCTAACCATTTAGCCTCACCATTTATGGTTTCTGGCGATCCTGATCGCTTACAACAAGTTGTGTGGAATTTACTCACCAATGCGATTAAATTCACGCCCCAAAACGGGCGAGTAGAAATCAGATTATCAGCGATTAGGGGTAAAGAAATCCAAGACAGCTATGCGCAAATTCAGGTGAATGATACAGGGATAGGCATAAACTCCGACTTTTTGCAATATGTATTTGATCGCTTTCGTCAGGCCGATGGCAGTACCACGAGAAGTCACACCGGATTAGGATTAGGATTAGCGATCGCTCGTCACTTAGTAGAATTACACGGCGGAACTATCCACGCTGACAGCCCTGGTGAAGGAAAAGGTGCAACCTTTACTGTAAAATTACCCTTTTTAGAAGCTAAACCCCACGAAAGCCCAGAAACCTCAGAGGAAGCTGCTGCTGCATCCATACCCAAATTACCCCTGAAAAATTTACGGCTATTAGTAGTGGATGACGATACTGATACTCGTCATTTTCTTACCGTCGCCCTCCAGCAAGCTGGCGCTGAAGTCACAGCCGTTAATTCAGTCAAAGAAGCACTTTCAGCAATTCAACAATACCCATTAGATATTTTAATTAGCGATATTGGAATGCCAGAAGAAGACGGCTATACACTCATCCGCAAAGTTAGAGGGCTTCCAGCAGAAAAAGGCGGCAGAATTCCCGCGATCGCCTTAACAGCCTATGCTAGAGAAGAAGACGCAAAAGACGCGCTAGAAGCTGGTTTTCACATGTATGCTTCTAAACCAGTTGAACCAATTAAATTGATTGATGCGATCGTCAAATTAGCCGAACTCAATTACCCAAATTAAAATAATTCGTGATTATACCAATTTGAAAAAAATGCAACAGATTGTAGGGGCACGGCACTGCCCATACGTGTCAACTTAACATGAAACCCTTGCCAAAGCTTGATTTTGAATTAAATCGCTTAACATCAAGATCCGCGTTACCCCACCCCAGTTTTGTCTAAAGCCAAAACGTCCCCTCAGAGTTTACGGGGAGGGGATTAAGGGGTGGGGTGAAAGACTTGTGGGATAAGCGTTTTAACTTAAGTTGATACCAATGGGCACTGCCGTGCCCTCTAGAATATCTAAATTTTGCTAATATCTGATTTGCGAAAAAATTCTTTCCTATTGCCCTGGAGAAGCTTTTAGACTAGGAATTTTGTTGCCTTCCTGACAACCAATTAGTTAAATCAGTCATCGAGGTAAAATCAAGCAAATCCTCGGCTAATGCTTCCAACTCATCAATAGTTAAAGAGCGCACCTGCTCAACTAATGCCTCATCAACAGTACCTAGACGACGATTGAGTTGTCGTGTCACTAATGATAATGCTTCTTCCAGCTTGGCAATACGTTCAAAGGAAGTTACATATTTCATCCGTCGTCTAGCCTCCAGTTGTTGTATTTCTAGTTTAAACTCTGCTGCCAAATTGGGTGGCAAAGTCAACATCCAATCCACAAACGCAATTAAATTAATAACGTCCTGCTCCTCAAACCCTTTTTCATACAACCTTTGTACCAATGCCAGTTTTTGCTCTTTACGGTTGTTACGGTTATTACGGGTATTCAGTGCCGCCAAGTGTGCCATTACTACCGTTGCGAATGGGTTACTGTCATTATCTAGTTCTGATAACCGTTGTTGATAATCGATCAACTTAATAATGGGAAATTGAAAATTCAACGTACACCCAAACAGACTATAACCAAATTGTTCAGGTCGCCAATTTGCTCTATCATCTCCCAGAATTGCCAAAGAAGCCACCGATTTTTTATATCTATCATAGATACGATAATTATAGGTATACATCCTTGCCGCAAAATCTGCTTCTTCTTGAGACTGCACTTCTACATGAATTAATACCCACTTTTCTTGACCATTCTTGAGATAAACTTTTACCAATTTATCAGCAAAACGTCTGCCAATCTCTGCATCTGCTACTACTTCTTGTAGTTCTTTATCTAAAAATTCTGGCTGTTGTCTCCAATCAATTTCGTTATATGCATCGAGAAAAAAGAACTGCATAAATTCAGAAAAATATGTTTGTAAAATATCTTTCCAAGGCGAATCATATTCGGTTGCTGGATTCTGATATAGGTTGTCATTATTATCAGTCATTGGCGTGAATTATCTATTATTTCTAGGGAATATATCCTGTTGTGAGCGATCGCTTTACTTTGACATTGAGCCGATATATCACCAAAAACCTGCAATAAGCTGGGAAAAAGCTTAATTTGCTACATTATGCCAGAAATTATACCTATCTCTGTCTCATCACAGGTTAAATTGAGCAATAAAATCGGATTATAGAAGTACAAATATTTACACGCTCTACTATTAAACAAATTCTCATATTGCCAGAATTTGTTAACGAGACGGGCTAAGGAATTCTGAAAAGGCAATTCTCGATCAAGATTGTGGGATATTGTTAAATAGGTTAGAGATTAAGCGAATAAATAATTAAGAATGAAGCTGGCAGCACGAGTAAGTCAGGTAACACCCTCTTTAACCTTAGCGATCGCAGCTAAAGCTAAGGCAATGAAGGCAGAGGGTGTGGACGTTTGTAGTTTTAGCGCTGGAGAACCAGATTTTGATACCCCAGCCCATATCAAAGCAGCAGCAGCAAAAGCTTTGGATGAAGGCAAAACCAAATATGGCCCAGCCGCCGGAGAACCGAAGTTAAGGGAAGCGATCGCCCAGAAGCTGAAAACTGATAATGGTCTAGATTATAAAGCCGAAAATGTCATCGTCACCAACGGCGGGAAACATTCTCTCTACAACTTGATCGTCGCCCTCATCGATCCAGGAGATGAAGTCATTATCCCGGCTCCCTACTGGCTCAGTTATCCCGAAATGGTAACTTTAGTCAGCGGAGTGCCAGTAATTGTACCCACAGATGCTTCCACGGGCTATAAAATTACTCCCGAACAACTGCGCAAAGCAATTACCCCAAAAACCAAGCTATTTATCCTCAACTCACCATCTAACCCAACGGGAATGGTGTACACCCCAGAGGAAATTAAAGCACTGGCAAAGGTAGTAGTTGATGCAGATATCTTTGTTGTCTCTGACGAAATTTACGAGAAAATTCTCTATGATGGAGCAGAGCATATCAGCATCGGTTCTCTGGGTAAGGAAATTTTCGCCCGGACTTTAATTAGCAACGGCTTTGCTAAAGCTTATTCCATGACAGGCTGGCGACTTGGCTATTTAGCAGGGCCAGTAGAAATCATCAAAGCCACAAGTACCATCCAAGGGCATAGTACATCTAACGTGTGTACCTTTGCCCAATATGGCGCGATCGCTGCTTTAGAAAGTGAGCAAGACTGCGTTGAAGAAATGCGCCAAGCCTTTGCTAAACGGCGACAGGTAATGCTAGACAGACTCAACGCCATACCCGGATTGAGTTGTCCCAAACCAGATGGTGCTTTTTATCTGTTCCCCGACATCAGCAAAACAGGTTTAAAATCCTTGGAATTCTGTGATGCGCTGATTGAAGAACATCAAGTAGCAGTAATTCCCGGAATCGCCTTTGGTGCTGATAAAAACATCCGCCTTTCCTACGCCACAGATATGGCAACAATTGAAAAGGGAATGGATAGATTGGAGAAATTTGTGCGATCGCGCATTTAGTCAAATGTCAACACTCAACACTCAACAGTCAACCCTCAACAGTTAACCGTCAACAATCCTCTCACATCAACCCCATTTCGTGCAAACCCTGACGCAGCCTTTGCGCTTCTTCGGGGTTTTGCTCTTGATGTAAGGCGATCGCATTTTTAAAGGCAATTAAACTCGCTTGCTGATTGCCAACTTTTAGCTGCACTACTCCCAAATTTTGATAAGCTTCTGCATAGGAGGGGTTTAACTTGATGGCTTTTTGATAACAGGCGATCGCATCTGTAAATAAACCCAAAGCCTTCAATGTCATCCCTAAATTGTAATGTCCCGCAGCAAAATTCGGGTCAATTTTCAAAGCTGCTTCATAAGCTTTTTTGGCAGTTTTCAAGTCTCCGGCTGCTTTGAGTAGGTTACCGATATTGTTATATGCTCCCAATTTTAAAATCGGGTAAATTGGTAATTTAATAGCAGCTTGATAATGAAGGCTAGCTTGTTTATGATTTTGTAACCGACTATAAGCTATACCTAAATGATAATGAAGTTCATATAAAATTTCGTAGTTTTCTTCACTAGTTCTCACTCCTCTTTTTAGGAGTTCTATACCTTCATTAATTTTGCCAGTTGTGACATACAAGGCTCCCAATTTACTACAAACATAAGGATCGTAAGGATGGGCAGCCAGAAACTGTTCCATTGCTGCTTGAGCTTTCGCGTATTTATTACCTTGAGCGATCGCATCTTTTTGATATCCTTTATGGAGAATCGCCACCCCTTGTAAATAGCCAATTTGCCATTGGGGTTCTTTCGCTAAAATCGCGGCTACGCTGTCATCCACCAAAGCATGGTAAGGACGAGAAAAGCTAATTCCTCGGTGATGGCGAAACAGCCTGGAAACCAAAGAATAAGGAGATTGTTCTGCACCTACTTCTTGGCGCACCAGGTTGATTAAGAGATATTCTTCACTTTGAATTGCGGCGTGAATCTGTGGTACGATTTCCGGTGTTAGCGTCTCATCTGCATCTAACACTAAAATCCAGTCACCTGTGACATATTTGAGAGCTTCATTGCGAGCAGTACTAAAGTTATTGTTCCATTTAAAGTGATGTACTTTTGCACCGTAGGCTGTAGCGATTTCTGGAGTGCGATCGCTAGAACCTGTATCTAAAACAACAATTTCATCTACGACATTGTTCACACTGCTGAGACATTTAGGTAGTGTAGCTTCTTCATTTTTCACAATCATACACAGGCTGAGTTTCATATTGTCGTGATGTATAATAATGCGATTTTTTATTGAACAATTCTCAGTAAATGTAGGCAATGCCCAGCAAAACCCTGAGCTAGTGGGCATTGCCTACTACATATCTTTCAAAAATTAAGTATGAATTTTATAGTAGTTCAAAAATTAAATCAATTGTATTTAATAAATAATGTGCCAAATATTTATTGCCTATTGCCTACAGTTTTATTTTGATTACTATTTAATTTCCCATTTAGCATTTTTAGATCATTTGTGTCTGAAGCCATTAAGCTTGCTGCTTCTTGCAAGAGATTCTGCTGTTCTTTGTGAATTGCTTCGAGTCTATGAGAAATTTCTGCTAATCTTTGCTGTTTATCTTGATACTCTATCTGAGAATTTATCGGTAGCGCAGTTGTATCTATTGTTTGAGCGCCTGTCATTTTTTGAACAGTAAAAGTCGCAAATTTACTCAAAGAGAGAAAGCTCACTTTTATCAAAGCCTGAAGTAATTTGATGGGAACTCGCAGAATTGTCCAACTAGTTACTTCAATTAAGCGCCCGATCGCTTTGATTAAGCTCCAGAGAAGCGCTAAGATAAATACCAGTATTATACAACTGATAATGGGGTGATTAGCTGCCCAACCGAGTATTTGGACTAGCTGGAAAAATATCGGGTGTTGTGCTATCCAATCATTCATCGAAGAAGCGATCGCTGTTTGTACTGCTTGCGATGTTGTACTCTTAATTTGTTCAGCTGTTTGCAAACTTTGTGCTACAGAACCTTTAGCCTGTTCCCAAGTTGTCGTAACTGTATTAATAGCTCTTTCTGTAGCTTGGTTTGTAGTTTCTTTGACAGACTGGCTTGCTTGCTGTGCTGAGTTGCTGACAAAATCTTTCGTTTGTTGAAAGCGTTGCCACATTTCTGCTGATAAATTGATGCCTATTTGAGAAGCCATAGAACATTTTACCGAAGCTAAAATCGAAACCGCAACCCATCTTTGGGGTGTTTCATGAAAATTCGCACTTTAGCTCAACTATAGCTGTGTGAAATGTGGGCAGCAACAATCTTAATTTCTCTACAAAAATCGCAATAAAAAACTCCACCCGGCGAGTGGAGTTTTTGCCGATGATAAGGTTTAGGGACTGTTTTCAAAACTTAAATTAGACTTAAATGTAGGTTGGGGAGCCACTCACGTGGGCGGATTTACCGACTTGAGTGAAGTGGCGTTTGAGGAACGAAACCCAACATTTTCGTGGCTTTGTTGGGTTCACTTCGCTTAACTCAACCTACTTTTTGAGTTTGAAAACACGTCCTAGGACTACCCCTTTCAAGGTGAGCATACGTACTATCTAAGCTTTTACCGCATTTCAGGCATCGGCTGGAATTGAAGAAAAAATTTTTGGATATAAATTAAGCGATCGCCTGCGCTAAAATCCCAAAAAAGAGTGAAAAACATTATTTATTCAATAGTACAAACGTTCACCTTGAAAGGGCTAGTCCTATGACTTACGCATTGACAAATTAGACAAAAAATGCAGTAAAAAAATAAGGGAAAACTAAATGCGTAAGTCCTAAAATTAGAAGTGAGCGCTCGCACTCTAGCTGTAGTTGTCGCTTTGCAGAAACGCTGAATTAAAGCGAGTTCTACGGCAGATATAACTGACGAGCAAGGATGGATTCTCCAGTCTCTTATGTTCTGTTTTTGTAAACAATTTATGATTTTGGACGACAACCTTTTAGTTGTTTAATAGACCCCGATATTGAATAAGTGCATAGTTCGTTTTGTTCTTCACATTCTATTATTGATGAACCTTTTCCTGCATTTGCTATAGTTCTGCACTTTTGAATAGGACTATTGGTTGGAGTCGGAGAAGATATTGTTGTTAGGGATTTTATTAAAATTTGATTAAAAAATCCACCTATAATAAATAAGATAAAGAAGATAGTACAGAAAAATTTAAATCGAGGATTAATTAGAGGTGGAGTGAGCGGCTTAACAATGTCTCGACCTGAAGTATTTGGTTTTTGATTCTCCCTATTATTTACTGATTCATAAAACTTTTTGAGTTTTTCATTACCGGAATTGCCTTCATAAGCAGCTTGTAATAGATTATTAAATTGTCCTTGGGAAATTGCCCATTCAGTCAATAGTTGATGAACTTGCGATGAGTAAGTACTTGTATCGTTTATGATCGTATTCAGATTTACACCGAATTTAGGCTCAAACATCATCTTTAAGGAGTTCAAAGATGGATAAGCACTAATGATAGCATCTCTAAACTTCCCTATTAATTCTCTCTGTTCATTTTCAGATAAATCTTTCATTGGCTATTATTTAGTTATTAATTAGGACTTACGCAAAAATGACGTAAAAGCCTTGATTTACCGTAGGGGCAATTCATGAATTGCCCCTACATTCCGTACTTGCTGGGTAAATTTTATTAAGTTTTATTTTAACATTCAATATGATTAAATAAAGGGATAGTTAAGTTATATAAAATCAATAATATTGAGCCATAGATAGGTTGATAAAAACTAAAAGTGTTAAAAGGTTCTCTGTAACGGTTCAGGTCTAATATTTAGGAAGTAGGGACGGGCGAGATTTGTAATTAAGAGAGTCAGCCAATAGAGCTTGGGCAAAAAAACAATCACAGAGATGCTTTGACGGCGTAGATGAGCCAAACATTTTTGCTCTTGCACAGCTTGATAGCCATTGTAAACACTAAAATCCTCGCTACTGAGTACCCCTGTATACTCAGTCCCTAAAATTGTTTCCAATAAAGAATAGTCACAATAAATCTTCTAAGTTACCTAACTTTATTCTTTGAGTAAAAGTAAAATCTGTTTGGAAATTTGTGTTGACAAAATTCCACCCTTTATGTAAAATCATATTTATATTTTAGGAATTGAATCGTTAGTTTACAACTATTTTTATAAGGCTATATATTGTGCATAAGAATGTTTAACTTAACAATAAAGAAAACTCTTGTTTTGGTATTAATTACAAGTTTAGCAACATTGCTCAATAGTTGTAGTATTGAGCCAGGACATAATGATAATTCTAAGAGTAAACAATATAATGGTAATGGTAATCAAGTTATAGATGTAGAGGGTAATGGTAACACTACCTCGGTTAACAGACCCAATGACAGTTCTAATACTAATAGTGAAAGCTGTAAGAAGTCGAAAGGAGCTAGAGTAAACAAAAATTTATCAAGCGAAAAATGTTTATAATATAAACAAAATAGATAAATTGCACCTATTATTTATAATTTATTTGAATAGTCAGGATATGGTAAAAAAATATCTTTCAATATACGCCGAAAGTAAAGTATGAAGTTAATATGCGGAAAGTGTCCAATGGAATTTTCTTACCTATCAATGGTTATTGGAATATTTTCATTTTAATCGCTAACTTTAGCTTAATAAACTCTTTGAAAGATTTTTTAACTTTGATCTAAGAATTATTTTTGATGTTCTTTCCGGTCTTTTGTCAGTAGTGTATTAACATTATCGCCATCGCCAAATATTTCTAAACGTATGATATCAGGGTTTTCTTTTGGTCGCCATGCGACTTTATATTGATAACCTTGATTATGCCAAAAATATAAATGACGCATCTTATTGGAATTATCAATACTATGTTGTATCTTTATTAATTGGAAACTATGATTATGTTTAGTATTTTTAGGATGTTTTATAATCAGCTTTTGTGTGTTCTCATCAAATGAGACAAAAAAACCATCTTTGCTGATAAAAATGCCCGAAGGATATTTTGTAGGTTGATTTTGATAAGTTACAGGTTGCTTACAAGTTGATAGTGGAAGGCAAATTTGTATATTACAGCTTGAGATAAATAGACTTACAGTAGCTAATAATCTAATAAATAAGATTTTTTCCTTTCTAAGTCCCATTTCTTTGATTTTAAATACTAGCTGTATAAAGATATTCTTTTAAAAAAGGAGCTTTGCATAAATGCAGGATGAATTGTCTCACGCAGATGTGTAGAGGCGCTGAGAGAATAATAAGGTTTCAGGCTGCATATCTAAATTACTCTCGATCGGGGGTAAAAGTAGCCAAAGGGCATTTTGCCGCCATGTTGAGCCTGGAAATATTACTCAGACAAGGTTTCAGAAAAAAAACTAACTTTTAGCCGTACCATTTGAACCCCTGTAATTTTTAGAGCCTGAAAACCTTGTAGCTACGCTCTCAAAAGTTGCGCCAAATAACTTAGACTTTTACTGGTGCAGTCAAAACAAGCTTTTTTGAACCTTTGCTGTGTTTTCCTTGCCCTGTATAGCTTTGAGGCTTGTTTTTACCCCCAAAATGTTTAAGTCCTGTTAAAACAGATTTGATCTGAAAACATGGGGATTTAGGGACGTTTGAGGCTCATTGCGGAGGGTTAGGCGTTTTGGGTTGATTATTGTTCTGCTCAAAATAAATCGGCGGAGAGTTATATACAGGATTTATCTCGCAGTTTTGGACACAGTATTGCACATTACAGCCACTAATACAGATGCTTCCAAGAACTAAAAATTTTACTCTCAAAATTTTGCGAAGGTGGATGTTCATTGGATTTCTCTTTTTAAATCGTTGAATAAAATAAGTAGGTAGGCATGAATAAACCTAACTATGTAACATAATGTAAATCCCTCAAAACCCTTGCGATTGCTTTACTCCGCTTCTCTCCGTTCGCAATGACGTAGTTATGAATTTTCGCGCTTACCTACTGAACATTACGGCTAGCAATAATACTGATCCGGATAGTTTTGTATAATTTGGTTTGTCCGTCCATTTTCAAGATATTAATTATAATAATATATCGTAACAGTATTTATACAACCTAAATTCAGCACCCTAAACTGTCACATAGGGAGGGAAACGTAGATAAAAAGCATAGTATAGAAACATACTGCATTTTTTGTCTAATTGGTCAATGCGTAAGTTCTAAGGGTAACCCTTTCAAGGTGATGAAATTTGGAACGAAGATTGGTTGTTTCAACCTTTAAAAAGCCCAAAATCTTAGGGTATAGCTCAGGGTGTTAGCACTGAAACAACGCCTTTCCGTTAGTCACCTTGAAAGGGCTAGTTCTAAGGGTAAAGCGCAATGCTAAACCCCTACCTATAACTAGTCAGTATCTTTCGATGGGTATTAAACCAGATTCAAAAAACAACTGACCACTGACCACTGACACTATGCAATTACAGTAATATCGCTACTGGTAAGTGCTACATTGTTCGTTAACTGGGCTATTTGGATTTGTGCTGTGCTACCAGTTCCATCTACATCAAAGAACAGGTTACCTGTATTTTTGTTGTAAATAAAGCGATCGCTCGATGTTGTAGCTTTTGTACCTAATCTGAATAAGCTGGTGTCTAGTATACCTAGGGCTTGGCTCAAACCAAATTCTGATTTGGAGATGAGGATCGTATCAACTTTGGGCTTAAAGTCGGTGATTTTATCATATTCACCAATACTATTACCAGTTAAGTAGAAGCGATCGCTTCCACTACCACCAGTCAAGGTATCCTTTCCTTTACCGCCTACTAGCAAATCATTGCCATTACCACCGAGTAAGGTATCATTGCCGTCATCGCCGTAGAGATTGTCGTTATCATCTGTGCCTTGAAGCTCATCATTGCCGCTACCACCATATAAGGTATCGTTACCAAGTCCCCCAACTAAGGTATCATTGTCTTCATCTCCGTAGAGAGTGTCGTTATCATTTCCTCCCTGAAGATTATCCTTGCCCTGACCACCATAAAGGGTATCATTGCCGTTACCACCTGTTAGGGAATCGTTACCAGCTAGACCCCGGATAATATCGTCTCTGTTAGTGCCTTTGAGGTTATCCTTACCTGAAGTGCCAGTAATTGTATTACTAGCCAGATTAACACTCAGGTTTACTGTTGCTGATGCAGTACCACCTTTACCATCGCTAGCAGTGTAGACAAAGCTATCAGCACCAGAGGAACCGCTAATGGGAGTATAGGTGAGAGTATTATCGGCATTCTTAACTACTGTGCCTTTAGTCGCATTAGTGAAACTACTGATAGATAATGTGTCATTATCTGGGTCGCTATCATTTGCCAAAACATTAATTGTGATGGACTGAATATCAGTAGTAGTGGCGCTGTCGTTATTAGCAATGGGTGCTTCATTAATGTTAGTCACACTCAAAGTAAAGCCAGTAGAAGCATCGGGAGTGTTACCGACTGTGGAATCATCAACTGCAACTGTGATGTTGTAGCTGGATTTAGTTTCATAATCTAGGTTGGTTCCAGCTTTGAGGTACAGTACAGAATTGTCGATTTCAAAGGAACCCGCATCTGTACCAGTTAGACTCAGGTTATTTGTACCCAGAGTATCATCGGCGATCGCAATATCTGCTACCTTCACCCGAATACTAGTATTACTATTTTCGGCTAGGCTAGTAGTTTGATTTTTGAATGTAACAGATGTGGGGGCTTCATTGACATCATTGACAGTCAAGGTAAAACTGGCAGTAGCATCGGGAGTGTTACCGACTGTGGAATCATCAACTGCAACTGTGACGTTGTAGCTAGATTTGCTTTCGTAATCCAGGTTAGTTCCCGCTTTGAGGTACAGCACAGAATTGTCGATTTCAAAGGAACCCGCATCTGTACCAGTTAGACTCAGGTTATTTGTACCCAGATTATCATCGGCGATCGCAATCTCTGCTATCTTGACTCGAATACTAGTATCACTATTTTCATTGATACTGTTGAGCGGATTATTGAGGTTGACCGCCGTTGGGGCTTGATTACCTAACAGATTAAACCTAGCAACGCTGGGGTCGTGGTCGCTATCTTGGTCGGAAAACTCGGAGTTGATATGTACTACATCATACCCATCGAGTTTACTTAACAAGTTGCTACTTACTAGGATATGGTCGAGAGTTTGAGCATTACCTTCAAAGTTGTAGGTATAACGTTCATTTGCAGGTAGAGTTTCAATTAAAGCGCTCAATCCTGCACTTTTGAGTGTATTCAGGGGATTGGAAAACTCAAAATCATTCAAGTCACCTGCTACAACCACATTAGCATTGGGGTTAATAGCCAGAATACTCTCGACAAAGTTTTTCACTATTGTGGCTTGCTGCTGGCGCTGCACTTCACTGCTGAGTGTTGGTGGTTGATTCGGCCCATATAAAGGTTGGTCGCCACCTTTAGAGTTAAAGTGATTGCCAAGGACATACACAGTCTGACCGTTGAAAGTAAATTCACCAACTAATGGCTTACGACTGCTGTTGAAGGCGGAGTTTGTCGGGTCAACTAAACCAGGACTAGCTGAAAGCGTGGGAGTTCCCCCGACATTGCTGACTGTAGTATTAGAGGTGGAAGTACCGCCCGAACGGTCTACAAAGTTGACACGATTGGGGTTAAACAAGAAACCAACGCGGATATTACCACCAGGTTCACCGCCATTAGTGTCGTCTACTGGGTTAATTTGCCGATATTGATATGTGGGACCACCAGCTGCTGTAATTGCATTAATTAATGTTTGGTAAGTAACGCTGGCATCAACTACACTATCATTCGTTGCCCCGTTGTTGTCTTGAATTTCTTCCAGAGAAATGATATCTGGAGATTTCAAGTTATTCACAATTCTGTCAGCCAAATTATTAAACTTAGTCGCACCATCGCCTGGATCAAGATTTTCGACGTTGAAGGTAGCAACCGTTAGTTGATTATTGGTGGGAGTAAGGTTTGTTACTTCTTTAGTTAGGGTACTGAGAGTAACTACAGTAGGAGCAGTAGTTGGCAGGATTTCGTAGTTGTTGAAGTTGTAGTCTACTACACCCACAATTGTTCCCAACTTAGCACCCACGCTAACCTTGGGTGTTCCCCCAGTGAACAGGTTGTCATCAATTTGAATCCGTTCGGGGTTGAAATCAGTTTGGTTAATTAAGCTACCGCCCCGTGCAGTTTTGCTAGTAGCATTATTTCCGTTATCTGCTAACACCCAAACTTCGCCAAAGCTGTTGGTGGGGCTGGTAGCAACTGGGTTGTTGATTTGCACCCGCATCCCTTCTAGGCTTTCATAGAAGTCAATACCATCGCTAGCCGGATCGAATGTGCCATTATTTTCTACATTAGTGGCATCATTTTCAATCACTGTTGTGGGAATAGTGCGACCACCGTTACCCAGAATTGTAGCCGTAGGCAGAGCATTACCTGACGATAGCTTATTAATTGTGGGATTAATAATTTCCGTGGTTGTCAGGTTGTTAGCATTGTTACCAGGACGGAACTCAGAAACCTTACCGCTAACCTGGATGTAATCGCCTACTGCAACTGTAGGAGAGGAATTAGTAAAGACAAAGATTCCTTCCGAAGTGCGATCGTCGGTATCAGGGTTGGGGTCTTGTAAGTAAAATCCGTTGCTAGCTATGGCAGTGACAATACCTGGTACGTTAATTACATTTTGCCCTTCCAAGGCAGAGCGATGAGCTGTACCTTGGATGTCATGGATACGGGCGCTGGGTGCAATATCATCATTGACAATTGTCAATACAGCATTGGGCTGTTTGCTACCAATTACTGTGCCAGCACTAGGATTAGCTAAACTGAGGTTGACGGTTTCATTTGCTTCCGGGGTGAAATCTCCAGCAATCGGAATCTGTATATCTTTGTAGGTCTCACCTGGATTGAACGTCAGTGCGATCGCACTGTTGTTATAATCGACAGCAGATTTGTAGGTATCGGGGTTGAAGAACGACAGCAGTTGACCGCCTTCGACCACTTCGCCACTAATGCCGTAATGTGCTTGTACATCTAGCAGGAACCAGCCCGGGCCGAGAATATCCTGAGCGTCAATTATGCCAGATGACTCCTCATCCTGAGTGAGGAAATTAGCTCCGCCTGAAAGAAAACGAGCGGGATCGTGTTGAGCAACTTGGGTGAGTGTATCAGTAGCAATGTCGTACTGCCAAATTTTGCCGATGTGGGCATTATTTCCGACATCTTCTTGGAGCAGAATATGTCCATAGCGATCAATCGCCATGTTGTCGAACATTTTCTGTCCTTCAGTTCCATCGAGAACTGCTTCAATCGTACCGCCAGACTCAGGATTAGTTGGGTCATCAAAGCGGAGTCGCCAGAGACGGCTAGGATTGTTGAAGCCGTTGGTGGTGTTGAAGTAAAAATCTCTGGGGTTTGAGGGGTCCCAAGCTCCATCTTCCGGGCGCAAGAAACCTGTAATCCCCGCAGCAACACTAGCGGTTTGCAGACTAGCCCCGGTTGTATTTTGGACGTTGCCTAAATCTCCCAGCGTAAACCGAGTTCCAGAAGCTAACTTGGTTGAGTCGGTCTCATTTGCCAGCCCAGTAACTTTAACACCGAACAGTTTGCCATTGTTTAGTCCGGCCTTATCTATTTCCGTGCCAGTATTAGTTTTATTTCCAATGTAGAAGTAAACTTGACCCCCAGTAGCATCATCTAAACCAGCAACTACGGTTTTGTTACTAGCTGTGGGACTAGCTACAGCATTTTCCCAACTAAACTTACCCAAGGAAGGTAACTGGTAAGTTGTGCCAGCGTTTGCTCCGGTGGCGATGTGGGCAAAAGCACGCCCCTCATTGCCATTTTCTTCGCCGTTGAGGTAAATGCGATCGCTTGTACCTAATCCTGTAGCACTGTTATAGAACGCAGAAACAGCAGCCAGATCAGCAGAACAGAAGCGGCTAAAGACGTTAGTGCTTGGGGTGAAGCTAGAACCGTTCCAAAGATTTACAGTCTGAATCAGATCGCTACCACTGACAACCGATAAATCAGACTTATTGATAATCCATTTAGAGACAAAAGCACCAGCAGAACCGTGAGCGCGTGTAACACCAGAAGTACCGCCAATTTCATGGTTCATCAGTACAGTGAAAGTGCCATCGCCGTTATCAAAAGCACCAAGACCATCGGGAGTACCCACCATACGGTAAGGTGTTGTACCATCAGGCTTGAGGTTTACCGAATCGCCCGCCGTGAAAATTGAGGTGAAGGTAGCGCCAGAGACAACTGGCAGCAAATAGGGAGTTTGAGAACTATTCGGCCCCTTGCTCGAAGCCGCAGGAGTTGCACCACCGCCAATTGCTGTACCATTACTCAGTTGCAATTGCACAGTATCAGTGCTGGATAAATCTCCGCGACGAGTCACCCGCACCGTGGCACTATTAGAGAAGCCAGGTGTATTGCCTTCAGTGACGCTGTAGTTGGCGGCGCTAAAGTCAAACACAGGCGTAATATCCAACGCTCCAGCTTGGGTTTTGAAAGAGTAAATGTAGCTAGGAATCAGGGTTGCACCGGAACTTGGTGGAGCCGAGTCAATCGCCTGTTGTGTGCCATCTGTGTACACATCAAACTGAGTGCCAGTACCGTTCTGTGTGACGCTGAAGTCGTTATCTGTGGCTACCAGTAGAGAGAAAGAACCATCTGCTAGTTGAGGGCCAATCGCCAATCCTTCTATTTTCTCTGGTACTGTTTGACCAGCACCTTGAATCGCTCCAGCAATATCCAAGAATAGGGACTTGCTTACAGGGGTTACATTCGCCGGAAGCGTGTTGGTTCCCGCCAAAGAAATACCACTAACATCTGTAGCTCCAGTTAAGTCAATTTGATAAACCCGCTTTGACCCAATGGGAAGATTACTTGCTGGATCTACACCCACACCCCGGTTATCTCGCTCTAATACCAGCAGTTGGGTGTTGTTAAGGGACACGATGGAACTAATACCAATGTTGCGACCTTGAGCCGTTGAGCCAAAATCGTTGGTAGTTCCAGGAATGCGAGCGTTGATATCGCTGAGGCTCTCCAACTGATAAATATACTGAGCATCACTCTGACCAGTGGCAACATCATATCTGACGATGCGCACATTGCGGCTAGAGCGTCCATTTGGTGTGCCTTCTTCTTGCAGGGGATCTTGGAATACTGCAAATAGCTTTGTACCATCAGGGCTGATTGCTAATCCTTCATAACCCCGGTTATCCTGGCGACCTGTGGTAGCGGTGACATCCCCTGCATAGTAGGGACTACCATTTAATTTAGGAATGACATTACTGGGTGGTGTGAAGGCGCGGACAAACTTTCCAGTTGGATCAAATTCGTAGATGGAAGGCCCGTACTCATCGGAAACAAAGAAGTTGCCATTAGCACCAACGACAAACCCCTCTGGGTCGTGGCTTTGAGCTAGAAGGCTACCATTACTACCATCTGGCAGTAGTTTAGAGTTCAGTCCATTAAACGGTGTATCGGTTGTATAAGTTACACCATTTAAGGTTGTACCTGCTGGGATGTAGAAGGGAATGGTTTGTGCCACCTGGAAGCCAGATGCAGCACCAGTATTCGGGTCAACATTCAAGGCAATCTTTTCTACCCTTGTTGGGTAAGGGATTGTACCGCCACCAGGGCCTCGATCTACTAGTCCATAGTAAGAACCGGTTCGGTAGTCGTAGAAGAAATCAGAACCAAAACCACCTAAACGATTGACGTTTGCTCCCCCAGTACCGCCATTGGTAGGATACAAGTCAGTGGCATTTCCAGCTACTGTGATGCTGTTGACCAAGTTAGCTGTGACATCGTTATCGACGATGGAAATGCTTTGGCTGGTGTTATTGCCGAGTGTAATTCCAGAGGAAGGATTATTCAGGGTCAGGGTGGCAATTTCCGTTCCTTCAACTAAGGTATCGTCTGCAACTGTAAAGTTTACAGAGCCACTGGTTGCCCCATTCGCAATTGTAATAGTGCTAGAACTCAGGTTGTAGTCTTCTGCTGTAATTCCTGTTCCAGCTATACCCAAGTTCACCGTTTGGTCGCCAGTAACAGCGTTGGTAGCCGTGGCGGTAATTGTAATGACTGTGGTTCCGGCTTCCGAACCAGAGGTACTGCTAACGGAAAGGTTGACGCTGGGAATTGGGGCAGGATCATTATCTGCGATCGCAATATTCTGAGCAATTGTGTTGCCTAAAGCAATGCCTGATGAGGGGTTGCTAATTGTCAGTGCTGCGGTTTCAGCACCTTCAAATAGGTTATCATCTACAACTTTAAAGGTGACAGAACCGCTGGTTGCTCCATTGGCAATTGTAATGACGCTATTGCTGAGGGTATAGTCTCCTGTTGTAATTCCCGTTCCAGCAACATTCAAGTTCACTGTTTGATCGCCAGTAACAGCACTGGAAGCTGTAGCGGTTACAGTAATTTCTGTTGTGCCTGCTTCAGTTCCTGAGTTAGTGCTAACTGAGAGGTTAACGCTTGGGTTAACAGTTGAAGTAATCGTAAAAGATGATTGCCAATCAGACAAATTAGTTGCTGTTGTACTAGGTGTAGTTGTCCAATTTGCTGGGTTTGAGATAGCAGATAGTAATTGTGCTTTAGTTCCAGAATTTATCGAACCATTATAGTAACCATTACTGTTGGGTACGGCTACCGAGGAAGTTCCTGTTACCAAGGTTCCTCCATTCGTCAAAGTTGGCTCAGATGATGTACTGGCACTAGTCGCGTTACTACTCCATGCACCAGAACTAAGTGCATAAATTAGTGCTGGATTTGCCAATGTTCCTGTAAAAATTATCAGCGAATCACCAGTGGTATTCAGCGCAAAATTACTAGGAATATTGGAGTTAAACCCAGGTGAGTTATTACTACTTGAGTTGACCCAAGTCAGAACTGTACCAGCAGAGATTGTTGTGGGAGCGGTGTAGGTAAGAATTCCTTCACCAGTTCTAAAGCCACTACTAGAGAGCCAACCGTTATCTGTAATGTTAAAAGTTGTGCCTGCTTCAATATCTGCAAGCACCAAAAAACGCAGGCTATCTGGATTAGTAGTGTTAAAACCAATGATCGCAATATCACCAGGATTCAAGTTTGTAGGTGCCATAATTTAGTAAGCAAATCGATGTGTGAAAATACTTTGCTCAGAATGAGATTCGTGCAAGTATCAATTAGGTTGCACAAAATGCCGACCTATTTTTAAACAGGTCGTACCGCGTTTAGTATTCTTGTGTTCAGCGCAGAAATTTAGCGTTCAGCAGTTTTGCTCGTGTAAATAATCACCAAGAATTTACTGAATTAAGATTAAGAAAAGGCTATGAATTGGTAAATTCACTAAAGCTTTACAAATAGCTGATTTAATTAAAAATACTAGTAATAATTATTTAAAAAATAAAAATTAAAAAGGAAGCAGCCCGCCTCCGCTTCTGAGTTTAGCCGGAAACATTCTGCCTCCAAATTAAAAGCTTATTAGCAATTAATTAAACAAATCCAAATCCGTAACTGCACCGAGACTGCTAGAAGCTACCAATTTGGCATATTTAGCTAGTACGCCTTTAGTATACCGGGGTGCGGGAGGTTGCCAATTAGCACGCCGACGGGCTAATTCTTCATCGGAGATGTTCAACTGTAATTGACGTGCAGGGGCATCAATTGTGATGCTATCACCTTCTTCCACAAGCGCGATCGCACCCCCAACAGCTGCCTCCGGTGCAACGTGACCGACTACCATACCGTAAGTACCACCGGAGAACCGCCCATCGGTAATTAATCCCACAGAATCGCCTAAACCAGCGCCAATAATGGCTGAGGTGGGGGCTAACATTTCCCGCATCCCGGGGCCTCCTTTGGGACCTTCATAGCGGATGACGAGGATATCACCAGCTTTGATTTTACCTGCCAAAATTGCATCTAAACAGGATTCTTCCGATTCAAATACTCGTGCTGGGCCAGTAATGATTGGCTTTTTCACACCTGTAATTTTAGCTACAGCCCCTTCTGTTGCCAGATTGCCTTTCAGAACCGCTAAGTGACCTTGGGCATACATGGGGTTATTCCAAGGACGAATCACATCTTGATTTGCAGACGGTTCATCTGGTACATCTGCCAATACCTCTGCAATGGTTTGACCACTGATAGTAATGCAATCAGGATGTAACAAATCATGCGCCAACAGCATTTTCATCACTTGGGGAATACCGCCAGCTTTGTGTAAGTCAGTAGCCACATACTTACCACTGGGCTTCAAATCACACAATACTGGAACCTTGGCACGAATAACTTCAAAGTCATCTAAAGTTAGTTCTACACCAGCAGCGCGCGCGATCGCCAAAAAATGTAATACTGCATTTGTGGAACCACCTACTGCCATAATGACAGCGATCGCATTTTCGATCGATTTGCGGGTGATAATCTGGCGGGGTAACAGTTGTTTGCGAATCGCCTCTACTAAGACGAATGCAGATTTTTCTGTACTGTCAGCTTTTTCCGCATCTTCCGCCGCCATTGTCGAAGAATAAGGTAAACTCATCCCCATTGCTTCAAAAGCCGAAGACATGGTATTAGCTGTAAACATCCCACCGCAAGAACCAGCACCAGGACAAGCATTGCGTTCGACTTGTGTTAGTTCATTCTCGTCAATTTTACCAGCGCTGTATTGACCGACAGCTTCAAAAGAACTGACAACAGTTAAATCACGCCCGTTGTAGTGTCCCGGTTTAATCGTGCCACCATAAACAAAAATAGCAGGGATATTCATCCGCGCGATCGCCAGCATCGCCCCTGGCATATTTTTATCACAACCGCCAATCGCCAACACACCATCCATACTCTGTCCTGTACAGGCGGTTTCAATCGAATCTGCAATTACTTCTCGCGACACCAGGGAATATTTCATCCCTTCCGTTCCCATCGAAATCCCATCACTAATAGTAATTGTGCCAAACACCTGCGGCATTGCACCCGCAGTTTTTACAGCAACTTCCGCCCTTTGCGCCAGTTTATTTATCCCCATATTACAGGGGGTGATTGTACTGTAACCATTGGCAATCCCAACAATTGCCTTATTAAAATCCTCATCCTGAAAACCTACTGCACGCAGCATAGCGCGATTAGGCGATCGCTGCACCCCTTGTGTGACAACTTTACTTTTGAAATTCTCTGACATTGTTTTTTCACCTGCGGCATCGAGGAAATCTCTGTAGAGTATCATAGGTATACTTTATTTAAGATGTCCAATATATATTTATTTAAAATTGAGACTTATAAAATATCAAAAATATGGAACTACGACATCTGCGCTACTTTATTGCTGTAGCTGAGGAACTACATTTCAGTAAAGCCGCCGAAAGACTGCATATAGCGCAACCACCGCTGAGTCAACAAATTCAGCAGCTAGAAGCAGAACTAGGAGTAGAACTTTTTCATCGCAAAACTAAGCGACAAGTACAGCTAACAGAAGCTGGTAAAGTCTTTTTAAATGAGGCTTATCAACTACTGCTGCAACTAGAAACAGCAGTGACACTGACTCAAAGGATTGGAAGAGGTGAAACAGGTCAACTGAAAATAGGATTTACTAGTTTGGTAATTTACGACTTATTACCCTTGATTTTGCGACAATTTCGCGAGCAATTTCTAGAAGTAGAACTAGTCCTACTGGAGTTAACGACAAGTCAACAAGAGCAAGCACTGAGAGATTCCCTAATTCATGTGGGTTTTGGTCATCCGCCTTTGGAAGATGACACATTATCTTATCAGTGTATTCACCAAGAAACCTTAGTTGTGGCTTTGTCTTCAACTCATTCATTGGCGCAAAAAGAATACATCTGTGTGCGATCGCTCCTAAGTGAACCTTTGATCGTGTTTCCCCGTTATCTAGCACCAGGACTTTACGATCGCATCATGAGCCTTTTTCAACAGGAAAATTTTAAACCTCACATTACTCAAGAAGCGATTCAAATGCAAACAATTATTGGACTAGTATCAGCTGGAATGGGTGTGGCGATTACACCCTCTTCTCTTCAGAATCTTCAAAGATCTGGTGTAGTTTATCGTCCTCTACTAGCAGAAATACCTGTAATAGAAACTGCTGTAATTTGGCAGCAAAGCCGTTTAACGCCTATTGTAGAGAATTTTTTACAATTAACTCAAAAGTTTATCTAATCCTTAATAAAATACTCATAATTGGCACAATTCAAATATCTGGAGAATTTATTAGAGTAAATAATATGTCATACAGTGACTTTACTTTAGACAGAGTCAGAAAAACCTTTGACTTAACTATTGCCGACAAAATTAATATTTTCGCCTCAATACCAGAAATAACTTGTCCGCCATTACTCGCACAAACATTACAAGAAAATCTCCCTTTAGCTCTTGCCAGCAATACTGAAAAATCACGCTCAGAAATGATTATTGCACCTATTTTAATTGCTGTTAGAAAATATTTAAATAATCAAATAAGTTTATTCTCAGGAATTGATTTTACTGTTGATTCAGCACAAGGGTTAAATGGAAATTGCGATTTTATTATTAGCCTATCTCCAGAACTACTAATTCTTAATGCGCCAGTAATAACAATTGTCGAAGCCAAAAAAGAAAATCTCAATGCTGGGTTAGGTCAATGTGTAGCAGAGATGCTAGCCGCGAAATTATTTAATGAACGCGAAGGAAACAACATCCAGACAATTTATGGAACTGTTACCAGTGGAACTAACTGGAAGTTTCTCAAGTTGCTGGGAAAGGTAGTTGAGATTGATTTGAATGAATATTATATTAATGATATAGGTAAAATTTTAGGAATCTTATCTACTATTCTGACGGAAGAGTTATTGTAATATGCTGATCAAGTCACCTCATGCCGAACAAAGAACAGTGCTATATAACGTTAGCTGGGAAACCTTTGAAGCCTTATTGCGAGATACAGGTGAAGACAGAGGTTCTAGATTTGCTTATGACTGCGGCACTTTAGAAATTATGACACCACTGTTTGAACATGAAAACCCCAAAATTCAATTTGATCGCTTGATTTTGGTTTTAGTAGAAGAATTGGGAAGAGAAATTAAAAGTGCTGGTTCTACAACATTGAAACGTCGTTTAGCAAATCGAGGTATAGAACCAGACAATTGCTACTATATACAAACTGAATTGAGAGTCAGGGGAAGGGAAACACTAAATTTAGAAACCGATCCACCACCTGACTTAGCAATTGAAATTGATATTACCAGTAGTTCAGTCAACAAATTTGGCATTTATTCAGCACTGGGTATACCTGAACTCTGGAGATATGACGGGCAAGATTTAAAATTTTATCAATTGTTAAATAGACAATATGTTGAGCATGAATTTAGCATTGCTTTTCCCCTAGTATCTGTCAGCGATATCAGCAGATTTATCCAGCAAAGTAAAACTATGGGCGAAATTGCTTTGTTAAAATCTTTTCGCGCTTGGGTTAGAGAAAAGATAGAATAGTTAGAAGCAATTTTTCTTGCAAACATCACACTCAAAAATAAAAAAGCTATTTAGTTGTTATACTTAAGTAACTCTATAAGAAAAATTTAATATATGTGAAGCAATATAAATTTGAAGTAGGGTGTGTTATGCCGTAGGCTAACGCACCTTTAATTGTTGATAGTGCGTAAATTCTACTATAAATTATCTAAACATTATTATTTATAAATTAAATAGCAACTTTCTCCATTAATTTTAACAGTGCGTCTGTTGTTTTCAAAATCTTCGATTCTGACATCAGCATAATGTAGCATCCGATGATGATTTGGGCATAAAATGACAATATTATCCACTGCCTGTGAACCTTCTTTAGATAAAGGAAGTAAATGATGTGCCTCCGAGTATAAACTGCCATCATGCTTTTTGAAAGTGAAGCCACAATTTTCAAATTGACAGCAATTATTGTATTTATTTTTTGTTTGCACTACAATATCTTGAAACCTTTTGATTCTTTGGATGACAATTTCCTGCTTCTCATTCTTTAATTCAGGAAAATCTTCTAAAAAATCATCTTTTATTTTGGGAGATTGTACGGTATTAATTGCAGCTACAATATTTGGCTTGAACTTCTTCAATTCACAAATTGTCTGCTGACAGCGAAATTCTTGTATTTCTTGATTGAAATATTTCAACTCTAGAGGCTCACCTACAAGATTATCACAACTCCATTTCCCTATAACAGCACGCTCTTTTGTTGTGTCATCAGTTCGTTGAGTGACTTCCTTTTTTGCAAAACACCACCATAATTTTTGCATAAAAAAAGTTATCCATAAAGTGTCTTCACCACATTGGTAGAACTTCTGGATTTGATTTTTATCACTTGTAATAACTCTTTTATTCCCATTTCGGAAAATTTTTAACTGTTCTTCAACTTCAGTCCATTTAGCTGCAAGACAAAGTTGATGATCTACTTCTACATAGCTTAGGCGGATAGTATTATCATTGTAAATACAATTATGACGCCATTTATTATGTGTACCTAGATTAATATATAAAACTTGGTTTACATCTTGACCGTTAATATGCATGATTTTCATCTTTTATTATTTATTAATATCCAATAAATTGAAATAATGTAATTATTTACATGACTTTTTCTATAATTATTAATAACTAGTATTATTTCTTTCACAAGAAGTTAATTTAATCTGTGATAACACAGAAAATTAATTCTGCCAAGATGGTCTGTGAGGATTATGAAATAACTTTTTATTATTAAAAATAGAATAATAGAACAGCCTCAAAGATATGACTAAGAGAATCTATTAGCTACCCATAGAGCTAAGTTATTGGTAGATAGGTAAAATTTATTTAGATAAATTGAGTAAAATAAAATTTTTTCACAAAACTTATTAATGCGTAAAAGTTTAATAATACCCATTGGCAAAAAAATACGATAGATAAATATGTAGGGGCGCGGTTTCTTATCCTTGAGCAATATTCATGACTGTAATTATTTAAACAACTTCAACCAATCAAAAAAGGGCTTCAATAGAATAAAGCCCTAAAACCCTTAATATATAGATAATAATAAAAACGGAGAGGGGGGGATTCGAACCCCCGTTGGGTTTCCCCAAAACGCATTTCGAGTGCGTCACCATCAACCACTCGGACACCTCTCCAGCTATTGATTGACAGATTAGAGCATCTTTACTCTATCTACAACCTGTGAATTATGGGAAATGCAAAGGCATATCCTCAGCAATTATAACATCATAATCAACAAAGCGATCGCTCTTAGCAAGGTGCATTTTGCTAATTTCTTCTCAATTGCGCAAGTATTCTTTTAAATTCTTAATACTTGGTAATTTATTTGTAGCATTTATTCACTTCGCTCTTGCCAACTATGTAGTTAGTATGCGTAATATTGAGCAGAGAAAAAAATTGGTGATATTTACTCAAGTCAATTTTTACGCGCTGAGATACCATAGCAGCTTATGAGTTAACGCAAAACAATGATTTATCTTTTGCTTGCTCTTGCGTCAAGTTTAGCTTGGTGGCTAATTTCACTGATTATTCCCATACCAATAGCTTTACTAGTTATACCAATGTTACTTTTTTTACTTACATTAACCAGCAGTGCCGTAGATCCAGAAGAGCAAAATAGTATTCAAGGGAATCCAAAGGTGCAATCGAAAGTTGATGAGCGCGATCGCACTTCGGCATATAAGTAAAAAAACGTAGCTATGCTGGTACTAATACTTTAGAAGTATACCTCTAGCCAGATAGATTATCAATGAAAATCGCCGAAACTGCAACTAATCACTAACTGTAAAATTTGCTTTGCGCCCCTACAAGTAACATCATACAAGTAGGGTTTTTTCTTATTTACAGAAATGTGTAATGCGATCGCCTCAAGCCAACATCAATGGCTTTACAAAACCGAAGATTTACTTTCTGTGGCTTGGATAAAGGCTTCAAAATCCGTATTCGGAGTCCATTGGATCGCGCCATCCCGTCCTGTAAAGAACAGTTTTGTCTGACTTTGGCTAAGTTCAGACAAAACTTTTGGTTCCAGATCAGCAGAAGATGCGATCGCAATTTGTGGTTGTAATGCTAAAACCAAATCTTTCAAAGACTCAGGCACACACCATAGCACTTGTGGGCGTGTCAAACCGGACGCTTTGACTAGCTGTTGTATCTCCTTAGATTTCAGATTACCTACTAGTAACCAATTTTGCCCTTGAACTTGCAATTGTAAAATTGGCAATTGGTCATTGATTAACTGCGCCACCACCGGGCCAGCAGTGATTGCTTGACCAACATTCAAAGGTTGAAAAATCCCTTGACGCTTTTGGATTTCCTGTTGAATTACCTGAGTTTCAATCACATCTTCTGGCTTGGGTGGATAAGTAAAAAAGCTTTTGATGGGTAATCGTTGCAATACTTCCAACCAACCACTACTTTCATGATCTTGGAAATCAGTAGCGATCGCCCAATCAATTTGATTGACACCTTGCTGTTGTAAAAACGGTAAAATTGTAAAGCGTCCTGTACCTTCATCTCCACTATTAATCACAGTGACAGTTCCTCGGTCTTGAATTACCACAACCGGTTCTCCACCTGCTGCAAGTACAGTGATCCTAAATAAACTGTTAGCAGAATGCCAAACTGGGATAAGTACCAAACCTAAGGCAATAAAACTCGCAAACCACCAGCGTTGCCGCCACCAACGCACCCATACAACTAATAAAATAATCGTATAAAGAGCTAGCATCTGCCAAGGCGAAATACTGCCAACAGCTAACGAGTTTCCAGGTAACTTGCTAAAAAATTCTACTAACTTGATTAGCCAATCACTGGGGTAGTGCAAAAATCCAGCCAAAAAACTGCCGCCTGCTGGCCAAGCTAATGCAGCTAGGGCACTGATAATTCCACCTATACTCAGAACAGAAATTAAGGGAGTGCTAACAATATTTAGTAATAAACTGTAAGATGGCACCACCCCAAACACAAACAGTTGCAAAGGTAAAGTCCAAATCGTCGCCGCTAAGGGAACAGCAATCAAAGAAGCGATCGCCGGTGGTAACCACCCCAAGCGTTGCACGATTGGTGGTACAGTCACAATTAATCCCAGCGTCGCTAAAAAACTCAGTTGAAAACCTAAATCCCATATCCATAAAGGATTAAATAACAATAATAAAGTCGCCGCCAGTACCAGTGAGCCTAATTGTTTGACCTTCCTTTTTAAAGCCAGTCCCACCAATGCAGCAAAACCCATAATTACCGCTCTTAACACCGCAGGCTGAAAACCAGTTAAACTCAGGAAAATAATTAACCCCAAAAAACCGAGAATAAATTGGGTTCCTTTGTTTGCACGCCTTGTCAGTTGTAATATCACTCCCAAAATCAGCGAAGTCTGAAATCCCGAAGCCGCTAAAGCATGAGCCAATCCTGCCTGGACAAATAGATCGCGGATATCGTAAGGTAAATCAACAGCTTTGCTGCCTAAAACCATCGCACTCACAAGTGGCCCTTCAGGGATACCTAAACCACGAACTTGCGATCGCACAATTCGCTCCCTAACTTGCCACCACCCCCATTTACGCTGCTCCTCATCTAAAATATTTATCTGTCTCCCTGTCAAACCCGCAAATGTCCCCTCTTGTTTCAAAAACTTCTGAAAATCAAAAGCACCAGGGTTTGATGCTGCTTTTGGCTTATACAAAACCCCCGTTACCGCAATTTGTTGACCAGGGTATAAACCAGTAGCCCGCAGTATCGGGACTGTTACATATAATTTACCCGTTACTCCCTTACTTACTCCTGCTGGCCCATCATCCTTTTTGACTTCATCTAGCTGAGTCGCTTCTAACCAAAATTGTCCTCGCTGACTGCGAGTCAAACGGGGTGTACTTGCGACTGCACCACGAACAATTACCAGTTGTTCTTGATTACTATTATTTCCAGGTGGAACAAACTTACTAATGTCTTTTGCTGCTGGTTCTGGTACTCGCCATTGAAAATAGAAAGTAGCAAGCAAGCCCACCAAACCAGCAGCTAGCCATATTCTAGGATGGGGAGTATTCAGCCCAGCACTGGATGTGAGCTTGGTTTTCATCCCAGCATTTTCTGATTTTGGAGTAACTTTCAGTGAGTTGGGGTAACGTCTTCTTAACAGAACTGCACCCAATATTCCTAAAATCAAAATCCACACACCACCCCAAGGCACAGCTGTAAATAGCAGCCCTAGAATATATCCAACACAGATAATTACACCGCCAGCCTGAATCATAAGACTTTTTATACAAATATTTTCTGACTATAAAATGAAACCCGCATCTGCGGGCTTTGTTTGTAGAAGCAGTGACTTCAAGTCTCAGGAGTCACTGGCTTTATTTTTAGAACTTTTTGCCATAACTGTATCAAAAAGATGTGGCCAATTTAAACCCCAGTAAAGCATGGAGAAACAAAATAGAAATGGCTGTACTACCTAAATAAGCATGAATAGTACGTAATATCGCTTTATTACCAGCAAATCCACTCAAAGAAATCGCACCATTAACAACTAACAGTAACAGCACAATAGAACCTGTCAAAAAATGGGGACTTTCTAAAATTGGTTGACGCTGCATCACCAAAGACAGCACCCCACCTGTATAACCTGCCGCCAGAAAGAAAAATAACCAAGGTGCTAGTTTACGATGGTCACTGCGACTTTTAATAGCAGCATCTTTATCCTCAACAAGTCTTCCCCGCCAACCAGCCAGTGCTACAAAACTACCCATCACAAATACAACAATCGCCATCATCAACGGATGTCCCCAATGGGTAATTGCTTCCGGGAGTCCAAGAGAACGGAACCAAGCAGCGATTGGTTCTAACAACTCACGCCAATTCACCATTTCTCACACACCATCACTATTTGCTCTATAAAATAATACCGAACCTCCCTCAAAAAAAGGAGGTTAGAGAAATCTCATCAAGTTATACCAATTTAAAAAATGCGACAGATGCATTTGTAGGGCCGGGGAAACCCCGGCCTTTACAACCATCCATGACGCACAATCATTGATTGAATTGGTATTATATTTATCCTAATCTGTCAGTCTCTATTGTTAGGATTGACGCGGACTCTATGGATTCTTAGCGTTCTTCTCTTCTCTTCGAGAGGCTTCGCCAACGAGACGCTAACGCGAAGGCATCTTGGCAGTTCAATAAATTCAGCATAAAAGCAATGTTTGCATCAGCTCTAACCCTTTAACCAACAGCATTTTTCAGCAACGGAAAACCCAACTTCTCCCTTTGCTCAACATATAAAGTAGCCACCTTCCTTGCCAAATGACGAATTCTGGCAATGTAGCGAGTCCGCTCAGTGACTGAAATTACGCCCCTTGCATCCAGCAAATTAAAAGTATGCGAACACTTAATTACATAGTCTAAGCCAGGTAAAACCAATCCTCGCTCTGTCAATTGCGTAGCTTCCTGCTCATACAAATTAAACAGTGTCAACAACATTTCTGGATTCGACGCTTCAAAGTTATAAGTACACTGTTCAATTTCTGCTTGGAGAAACACATCACCATAAGTAATATTGTCTGTCCACTGGATCTTCGTGATGGCTTCCACCTGCTGGAGGTACATTGCCAATCGCTCCAATCCATAGGTAATCTCAATCGATACAGGACGGCAGTCAATTCCCCCACACTGTTGGAAGTAGGTAAATTGAGTAATTTCCATTCCATCTAACCACACTTCCCAACCAGTACCCCAGGCTCCGACAGTCGCATCTTCCCAGTTATCTTCCACAAACCGAATATCGTGGTCTTCCGGGCGAATACCTAACGCCCTCAAAGAATCTAGATAAATCTCTTGGATATTATCTGGTGAAGGTTTAATCAGAACTTGGTACTGATAATAGTATTGAAAGCGATTGGGATTTTCCCCATAGCGTCCATCTGTAGGACGACGGCAAGGTTCCACATAAGCAACCGCCCAAGGTTCCGGCCCCAATGCTCTTAAAAAAGTATGGGGGTTCTTAGTACCTGCTCCTTTTTCAATGTCATAGGGTTGAGCAATCAAGCAACCGCGATCGCCCCAAAATTCATGCAATGAAGCTATTACCGACTGAAAATTCACGCTCTACCTTTCCTTCGTCAGCACAGTGCATCAACCATTGTGACCTAAACCCAGCACTGTGAGGAGTTTTGGGACGCCAAAACAAAGCCGAAAATTTTTTTTGCCAAACTAGTTGACAAACGAAGATGGGCTCGATATATTGGATAAGTGCCTGAGAGCGAAGCGAAAAAGCGACGCCGACAGGGACACCGAACCTTGAAAATATTATAGTTTGAAAGCCAGTATACAACAAGTTTCTTGCGTCAGTAAAGAAAATCACCGGACTGAGGTGTAAAAACAGTCAAAAGAGCTAAAACAAACTTCAACAAAATGGAGAGTTTGATCCTGGCTCAGGATGAACGCTGGCGGTATGCTTAACACATGCAAGTCGAACGGTCTCTTCGGAGATAGTGGCGGACGGGTGAGTAACGCGTGAGAATCTAGCTTCAGGTCGGGGACAACCACTGGAAACGGTGGCTAATACCGGATGTGCCGAAAGGTAAAAGGCTTGCTGCCTGAAGATGAGCTCGCGTCTGATTAGCTAGTAGGTGTGGTAAGAGCGCACCTAGGCGACGATCAGTAGCTGGTCTGAGAGGATGATCAGCCACACTGGGACTGAGACACGGCCCAGACTCCTACGGGAGGCAGCAGTGGGGAATTTTCCGCAATGGGCGAAAGCCTGACGGAGCAATACCGCGTGAGGGAGGAAGGCTCTTGGGTTGTAAACCTCTTTTCTCAAGGAAGAAAAAAATGACGGTACTTGAGGAATCAGCATCGGCTAACTCCGTGCCAGCAGCCGCGGTAATACGGAGGATGCAAGCGTTATCCGGAATGATTGGGCGTAAAGCGTCCGCAGGTGGCTATGTAAGTCTGCTGTTAAAGAGCAAGGCTCAACCTTGTAAAAGCAGTGGAAACTACATGGCTAGAGTGCGTTCGGGGCAGAGGGAATTCCTGGTGTAGCGGTGAAATGCGTAGAGATCAGGAAGAACACCGGTGGCGAAAGCGCTCTGCTAGGCCGCAACTGACACTGAGGGACGAAAGCTAGGGGAGCGAATGGGATTAGATACCCCAGTAGTCCTAGCCGTAAACGATGGATACTAGGCGTGGCTTGTATCGACCCGAGCCGTGCCGGAGCTAACGCGTTAAGTATCCCGCCTGGGGAGTACGCCGGCAACGGTGAAACTCAAAGGAATTGACGGGGGCCCGCACAAGCGGTGGAGTATGTGGTTTAATTCGATGCAACGCGAAGAACCTTACCAAGACTTGACATGTCGCGAATCCTCTTGAAAGGGAGGAGTGCCTTCGGGAGCGCGAACACAGGTGGTGCATGGCTGTCGTCAGCTCGTGTCGTGAGATGTTGGGTTAAGTCCCGCAACGAGCGCAACCCTCGTTTTTAGTTGCCAGCATTAAGTTGGGCACTCTAGAGAGACTGCCGGTGACAAACCGGAGGAAGGTGGGGATGACGTCAAGTCAGCATGCCCCTTACGTCTTGGGCTACACACGTACTACAATGCTACGGACAAAGGGCAGCAAGCTAGCGATAGCAAGCAAATCTCACAAACCGTAGCTCAGTTCAGATCGGAGCTTGCAACTCAGCTCCGTGAAGTCGGAATCGCTAGTAATTGCAGGTCAGCATACTGCAGTGAATTCGTTCCCGGGCCTTGTACACACCGCCCGTCACACCATGGAAGCTGGCAACGCCCGAAGTCATTACTCCAACCATTCGTGGGGGAGGATGCCTAAGGCAGTGCTGGTGACTGGGGTGAAGTCGTAACAAGGTAGCCGTACCGGAAGGTGTGGCTGGATCACCTCCTTTTAGGGAGACCTACCCAACTCAAATATTGAAAGCAAACAGCAAATAGATAATGAGATGGTCTACTCTAGGTCGGTCGCAGGAATTGTTGAGGCTTTCAAACTATGATGAGGTTCAATTATGGGCTATTAGCTCAGGTGGTTAGAGCGCACCCCTGATAAGGGTGAGGTCCCTGGTTCGAGTCCAGGATGGCCCACCTGAAGCAAGTCAAAAGTTAAAAGTCAAAAGTCAAAAGTAAGAAATAAATTATTTTTGAATTTTGAATTTTGAATTTTGAATTGTGTTAGGGGGTTTAGCTCAGTTGGTAGAGCGCCTGCTTTGCAAGCAGGATGTCAGCGGTTCGAGTCCGCTAACCTCCACATCAAGTACTTCCTTGTGAAAATCGCCAAAGTTATATCGATGGCAGTCAAAAGCTGAAAACGGTATAATGGTTGTGATGACAAAGACAGTATGATACAATCAAAGATTGTGGTTAAATTCAGCAATTGACAAATCTCAAAGTCAAACTGCTGGGTGAAAACCAGCCAGAACCTTGAAAACTGCATAGTAACGCGAAAAAAGCAGGCAGACACAGACATTTAATGAATGAAATGTGTTTGCAGTGGTGAAGACCAAATGAATTGTGGTCAAGCTAATAAGGGCTGATGGTGGATACCTAGGCACACAGAGGCGAAGAAGGACGTGGTTACCGACGAAATGCTCCGGGGAGTTGGAAGCAGACATTGATCCGGAGATGTCCGAATGGGGCAACCCTAAATACTACCTGCTGAATATATAGGCAGGAAAGAGCCAACCCAGCGAATTGAAACATCTTAGTAGCTGGAGGAAGAGAAATCAAAAGAGATTCCCTGTGTAGTGGTGAGCGAAAGGGGAAAAGCCTAAACCAAAGGGTTTACCTTTTGGGGTTGTGGGAAAGCAATAACGAATCTAGCGGTTAGACGAAGCAGCTAAATACTGCACCAAAGAAGGTGAAAGTCCTGTAGTCGAAAACTTAAGGATAGTAGCTTCATCCCGAGTAGCATGGGGCACGAGGAATCCCATGTGAATCAGCGAGGACCATCTCGTAAGGCTAAATACTACTGTGTGACCGATAGTGAACAAGTACCGCGAGGGAAAGGTGAAAAGAACCCCGGAAGGGGAGTGAAATAGAACATGAAACCGTCAGCCTACAAGCAGTGGGAGTCCGATTAAACGGATGACCGCGTGCCTGTTGAAGAATGAGCCGGCGACTTATAGGCACTGGTAGGTTAAAGCGAGAATGCTGGAGCCAAAGGGAAACCGAGTCTGAAGAGGGCGAAAAATCAGTGTTTATAGACCCGAACCCTGGTGATCTAACCATGTCCAGGATGAAGCTTGGGTAACACCAAGTGGAGGTCCGAACCGACCGATGTTGAAAAATCGGCGGATGAGGTGTGGTTAGGGGTGAAATGCCAATCGAACCAGGAGCTAGCTGGTTCTCCCCGAAATGTGTTTAGGCGCAGCGGTAATGATTACATCTGGGGGGTAAAGCACTGTTTCGGTGCGGGCTGGGAGACCGGTACCAAATCGAGACAAACTCAGAATACCCAGAGCACACATTGCCAGTGAGACAGTGGGGGATAAGCTTCATTGTCAAGAGGGAAACAGCCCAGACCACCAGCTAAGGTCCCCAAATCATCGCTAAGTGATAAAGGAGGTGAGAGTGCACAGACAACTAGGAGGTTTGCCTAGAAGCAGCCACCCTTGAAAGAGTGCGTAATAGCTCACTAGTCAAGCGCTCTCGCGCCGAAAATGAACGGGGCTAAGCGATGTACCGAAGCTGTGGGATTTGTCTAACGATAAATCGGTAGGGGAGCGTTCCGTCGTAGGTAGAAGCAGTAGCGGCAAGCAGCTGTGGACGAAACGGAAGTGAGAATGTCGGCTTGAGTAGCGCAAATGTATGTGAGAATCATACACCCCGAAACCCTAAGGGTTCCAGAGCCAGGTTCGTCCACTCTGGGTTAGTCGGGACCTAAGGCGAGGCTGAAAAGCGTAGTCGATGGACACCGGGTTACTAATCCCGGACTAAGATATGGGAGCATAGCCAGGGACGCATGAAAGATAACTACACCCTGATTGGTTTGGGAGGGGTTTACGAACTCCGCGTAGTCAATGATAGTGCCAAGAAAAGCTGGAGATGTGATGAACATATGTTACCCGTACCCGAAACCGACACAGGTAGGGAGGTTGAGAATACCAAGGGGCGCGAGATAACTCTCTCTAAGGAACTCGGCAAAATGGCCCCGTAACTTCGGAAGAAGGGGTGCCCACTGATGAAGTGGGTCGCAGTGAAGAGATCCAGGCGACTGTTTACCAAAAACACAGGTCTCCGCGAACTCGTAAGAGGAGGTATGGGGGCTGACGCCTGCCCAGTGCCGGAAGGTTAAGGAAGTTGGTCAGTGGCAACATGAAGCTGACGACCGAAGCCCCGGTGAACGGCGGCCGTAACTATAACGGTCCTAAGGTAGCGAAATTCCTTGTCGGGTAAGTTCCGACCCGCACGAAAGGCGTAACGATCTGGATGGTGTCTCAGAGAGAGACTCGGCGAAATAGGAATGTCTGTGAAGATACGGACTGCCTGCACCTGGACAGAAAGACCCTATGAAGCTTTACTGTAGCCTGGAATTGTGTTCGGGCTTCGCTTGCGCAGGATAGGTGGGAGGCGTTGAACTTCTCCTTGTGGGGAGAAGGGAGCCAACGGTGAGATACCACTCTGGCGAAGCTAGAATTCTAACCTACTACCGTTACCCGGTAGAGGAACAGTTTCAGGTGGGCAGTTTGACTGGGGCGGTCGCCTCCTAAAAGGTAACGGAGGCGCGCAAAGGTTCCCTCAGCACGCTTGGAAACCGTGCGGCGAGTGTAAAGGCATAAAGGGAGCTTGACTGCGACACCTACAAGTGGAGCAGGTACGAAAGTAGGCCTTAGTGATCCGACGGCGCAGAGTGGAATGGCCGTCGCTCAACGGATAAAAGTTACTCTAGGGATAACAGGCTGATCTCCCCCAAGAGTCCACATCGACGGGGAGGTTTGGCACCTCGATGTCGGCTCATCGCAACCTGGGGCGGAAGTACGTCCCAAGGGTTGGGCTGTTCGCCCATTAAAGCGGTACGTGAGCTGGGTTCAGAACGTCGTGAGACAGTTCGGTCCATATCCGGTGCAGGCGTAAGAGCATTGAGAGGAGTCCTCCTTAGTACGAGAGGACCGGGAGGAACGCACCGCTGGTGTACCAGTTATTGTACCCGCAGTAAACGCTGGGTAGCCAAGTGCGGAGCGGATAACCGCTGAAAGCATCTAAGTGGGAAGCCCACCTCAAGATGAGTGCTCTCACTACGAATGTAGGTAAGGTCACCTGTAGATTACAGGTTGATAGGCTCTATGTGGAAGTGCAGCAATGTATGAAGCAAAGGAGTACTAACAGACCGAGGGCTTGACCTCAACAATCTTTGGCAATCGCGTTACTTGCAGTCTTCAGGGTTTTGTGAATTTTAGATTTTAAATTTTAGATTTTGGATTGATATATCCAATCTAAAATCTCAAATCCAAAATCCAAAATCGACAGGTTTTCCTGGTGTCTATTGCGCGGTGGAACCACACTGACCCCATCCCGAACTCAGAGGTGAAACGCTGCTGCGGCGACGATAGTTTGAGGGTAGCCTCCTGCCACAATAGCTCGATGCCAGGTTTAATATTTTCATAAACACAAGAATCCTGTTTCATTGATGAGGTGAAACAGGATTTTTGTTGATATCTATGATATCTAGTCCTACTCTTTGTATAAGATGAGTTTGAGCTTTTATACCCAGGCGATCGCAATGAATCGCAATCAAAGGATGTGAACTAAGCTATAAGATAATAGCGGCGAATGTCCGGTGCAGTCGCCACTAAACCTTCTAATTTCACCGCTGCTTCTTGGAGATGGGGTGAGTCTAGATGAATATTCAAAGCTTCATTAGATGTCCATTCTTCGACAAAAGTAAAATCAGTCGGATCGTGCTGATTTTGCAAAAGTTCATAGGTGATAGCACCTGTTTCCTGTCGGGTTGGCTCAATTAATTCCAACAGAACTGCTTTGAGTGCTTCTACTTTGTCAGGTAAAGCAATAACACGGGCAACAACGCGAATAGTTTGGTTAGTCATTTGTCATTTGTCATTTGTCATTTGTCCCCCTTCCAAATCCCTATATTACGGGCAGCAACCATATAGCGGAATATATATTGTACTATCTCAATATAATTACGGGCTGCTGTGGTGCAAGATGCCCAAACTGTGACACCATGATCGCGGATGAGGAGGGCTGGTATTTGTGGCGGAGTAGTTGTCAAGCGCTGTTGAATTTCAGCTGCTATGCGGGAAACTTGTAAATGATTAGCAAAGATGGGAATTACACAACTAGGTTTCTCTTCATAAACCCCTAAGCCTTTGAGCATTTCTAAAGGTGGTAAGGGGAGATGATCTTCTGGTACAAACTGTGAAACTAAATTGGACTCAATTGTGTGTATGTGGTAACAGGCTTGTGCTTCTGGGAAGAGGGTATAAAGTATCTGGTGAATAGCAGTTTCAGCGGAAGGTTTTAAGTCAGTTGATGATTCTTGTACTTTGCCATTTGGATCAATGCGCACACAATCACTAAGTAATAATTCTCCTTTAGAGCAACCACTAGCTGTAATCCAAAAGCTACCATCTTCTCGACGGATGGAAAGATTTCCTGCTGTTCCCACCATCCAACCCTTTTGGTAAAAGCTGCGGGCGGTGTTGATGAGTTCAAAGCGAAGGCGATAATCGGTGAGAATTGGGTTTGTCATAGAATATGATTCATTTCCACAAATTCGCTAGATAGTCGCGGATTTGCGAGAAGTTATCCCAGCGAATGTAGGGTTTTTTCTGCTCATCTAAATACTCGGCTAAACGATCGCGCGCAAAGATAACAGAAGCTTGAAGTGCCATATTTAAATCAGTCAGGGAGTCACCGATCGCAATTTTCTGATACGCCGGATATTGGGACATTACTTCTACTTTCGCAATTAATTCTGTACCTCCCTCATATTGGGAGAGGACTTTTAAGTGAGAACCATTAGTCTCTACATCTACAGCATGGATCGCATGAACCCGTTCCACTAACCTATCGAGAACAGTTTCCACCATTCCTTGCAACCCGCCAGAAACCACCACTAATGGTACTCCCTGAAACTCTAGAAAATCTAGCAGTTCTACAAATCCTGGGCGGATTGGTTGGGTTTGAGTAAATTCCAAAATTTCGGTGTAGCGTGAAGAAGGAATTGATTCAAGAATTTGTCTGACTCCCTGTCGCAGTGTCAGCCTTCGTGCATACATTTCGGGAAGTAATTTTGCTGATAGTTCTGGTGCAAACTTTTTTAGCACCGCTACAAAGGTTTCTTCAACTGTGATCGTACCGTCAAAGTCGCAAAAGACAATTCGCCTCAAGTCTCATCCTCCCAGTCTAGATTGTTTCAACTGTTTTAGCCTACAGCTTGCGGAATGCGAATTTCCCTAGCTGTATACTGAGGAACCCAGCCTTCCGTACTAATAAAATAGCGCACTGCTTTAACTCGCTTGGCTGGAGTGAGATGAAACCAATGTTCAGTGTTGGCTGGAACGTTGATGTACTCTTGTGGTTGCACTGTGAGTTCTACTTGGCTACCATCGGGACGTACAAAGCCAAAAACTGCTTCTCCATCGATGATGTAGCGAACTTCATCATCAGCATGGGTGTGGATCTGTGCAAACTTTGCTAGCAACTCATCTAGGTTGGGAATTCCTGGATGGAGTACGATCAGATCCCGTGACTGATAGCCTGCTGTTTGTTGCAATTGCTCAAAATAGCCATCTAAAGCTTGCAATACTTGTTCTTTTTCATCTTCGTTGAGGCTTTCTTGTGCTAATAACGGGTACAATTGGCGATCGCTTCCCACATTCCACTGATTGAGTTGAATATTCAAAGATGCCAATTCTCGCGTAATCTCTGGTAAATCCTGGTATAGAGTGCCATTTTCTAGTTTTAGAATTGCCATACATGCTCCTCAAACGCGATCGCGCCTAATTCTCATCAAAATCCCCCATCTCTAGTCTCAGCGTTGCTATTTTTCAGCTAGCTCCCCATGTAATTGTTTTTTAGCACGTTTCTATTGTTTCCAGAGTACGTGAATTTGTTTGTCAGCGGCTTCTGGACAAATTTTATCACCTGTTTGCAGATCGCAAATATAACTTACTCGCTCTTGAAATTCTTGGAGATTAGCATGAAAAACTACATACTCTGGCTGAAACTGTCCATAATAAGAATTAGGGGGATATAAAAAATCGCATAATTCGGATAGAAACTCAAATTCCTGTTTCATAGTATTCGCCTTTACACGACAAAAATAGAAATTATTTTAGTTAGCTAATACAACTATTTCCTAAAATCATTAATGATTTGTCATTTTTTCAAGAAAAGTAGTAGATAGTCAAACATACTCATCTACTACAGGCAGAGGTTAGGAGAATTTTTCCTGATTTATCAAAAAAATCTTAATATCATAGTTTTTTTCAGTTTAAATCTAGTTTAGCCTTGAATAGCTGACTAAATTCATGATAGCTACGTTCAATTTTTGAGAAAGGTAGTAGATGGATATAATTACCCATCTGCTACACACAAACGGAGGTATAAACTTCATTACTAATTGTTATCTAATCAAGTCAATATATAGTCTTTCTGTGGACAAAGTTTGCGATCGCCAGAATATGAGTCATTCAGTTAGACTTCCTACTTCTACAATTGATTCAGTTTGTTGTGTGTCTTTCCATTTCCTCAGATGTATTCACTTTTTGGCTCAAACGTTCATAGGGACGGCGCAAACTCATACTTTCTACTTGCCAGATATAGCCATTAATCACCACATCTTCAGGAATCAAGGGAGAATTACGCAACAATTCTACTTGCTTGACACAGATTGCATCTACATCGGTAAAGGTTTTAATCCACTTAGAAAAAAAGCCTTTTGGTAGCTGCAACTCTGGTAGGGACGGATCAATATTTACTCGATCCACATCAATTCCTTTTTGGTGTAATACTTCGCTCAAAAAGTCGCCTGAGGCAGTCATCATCCCACACTCAGTATGATTAAGAACGATAATTTCTTTGGTGCCAAAAAACTGGGTAGTTAACATTGCTGAACGAATTGCATCATCTGTCACCAAACCTCCTGCATTCCGGAAAATATGAGCATCCCCTTCATTAATTCCTAAGGCTTTTTCCACAGGTAACCGTTCATCCATGCAAGCTAATACCCACAAACGTTTATTATTGGGTATACCTAACTGCCGTCGCAATGCCCATGCTTTTTTTTCTGATAATTTTTGGTCAATTTGTTGGTGCAACATTGCTGATAATCTCCCAGGTTTTTCTAGGATATAGACGCAGTTCTTCCCTGTTAACTTTTGCTTTGTTCAATGAATGCTATTACCGTCTGTGCAACACTGTTCCTCTGCCATAGCTTTGCCAAAATAGCATCCATCGTTGTGGGAAGGAATGAACGATAATAACTGCATAAGTCTTATAGTTAAATAAACTACGGCAAGACGATAAATATAGTGTATTTTAGTTTAGATTACAGATATCGCATATTCTTATGAGTCTAGCAAGGGGGTTTTCTGATACAAACAGAAAATTTCTGTCGGGAAGAGGACGAGCCTCATGGCGATTTTGTGTATACTAATTTACTTATTGATAACCTTTTGTTAAATTAGCTTTAACTTGTTATACTTCTACATTTGTATCGAAACTGTAAGTAGCCTCCAGCCTACTGAGAATAGGGGCAAAATTCAGTTCTATCGCTAGGAGCAATATGGCAATGGGGCCGATGTTAATTAATGCTAATGATTGGCTACAAATAGCATTCAGACTGACTCTGGCCTTGATAGTAGGCTGCACGATTGGATTGAATCGTCAGCAAGGAGGTAGACCAGCAGGGATGAGAACATTCATGTTGGTGAGTATGGGAGCGTCTTTATTTGTGATGATACCTTTGCAAGCTGAGGGTGATAGTCCTTATGCGGCGACGAATGCGTTGAGTCGCACAATTCAGGGTGTAGCTACTGGTGTAGGATTTCTGGGTGCGGGATTGATTCTCCAAGAGTCGCCGAGGAAATCTGCTGTTCCGAAAGTACGTGGCTTAACTACAGCCGCCTGTGTTTGGACTGCGGCGGGATTGGGAGCTGCGATCGGTTGTGGTTTGTGGCAAATGGGATTATTAGGAGGAGTACTAACGCTGATCACCCTGAGTGGGGTGAAACGGCTGAATCGCTCATTTTTCAGCCACAAAGGTCACAATAAAAAAGCAAATACTGAGGAATTAATTAACTCTACGGATGATGATGATGATGATTAATATCAAATCGTCATTAACAAATAACGGAACGAGCTAGATCTACTCATACTGAGGTAGTATATCTACTTGTTGGACAGGAAAGTTACTTATGCTATATCACATAGATTTTCATGTAGAGTACCCTGACGATCTATCTCAGACAGAACTTTTTGCTATTTGGTCAGAAGAAGCTGAAGCTGCTGCCAAAGCAAAAGCAGCAGGGATAGTTGTAGACTTATGGAAATGTGTTGGTGTCAGACGGGTAATTGCTATTGTTGATGTTCCAACTCCTGATTTGCTGGATCAAATTATGTTGGATTTACCCATTATGCAGAAAAATGGCCAGCGTATTCAAGTGGAGGTAACTCCCCTCAGAAGATATGAAGACTTTGCAGCTGATCTGAAAGCGCGTTTGGATCGGAAATAGGGACTTCCAACTAAAAAAATATCCTATCGCTAGGGGTAGCAGAGTGAGAGAAAGAGCAGGGGAGCAGAGGGAGAGAAAGAATTTGCTCAATATCTTCGCCCTTGCTAATTGAATAATTTAATTTCTGGAAACATTCATTAGATCAATTTACAAAACGGTACATTTCCAGAGCGAGAAATTTTTTTAATAATTAATTGTATATCTTTATACTATTTTAACTAGTGCGTATAATGAATTTTTGTCATCGCTAGAGAAACCCTAGGTTGAAAAATGCATCTGCTGCCTATTTTTTGAAAATTACTATTAGCTGCACAACCTGCACATAAAATTTATCCTCACAAGTTCTTCAAAATTTTTTATTAAATTTAAATCAAATCAAATTTGAGGATTAAATAGAAATATTACATTCTATTTCCTAGGGATGATTTTTATTACAAAAACACTTGATCAATATCACAAGGAACTGAAATAAAGCGAATTTATTCTTGTCTGCGGACTTTGTTAACAAAGAACGCATTGAATAGTGCGATCGCCCAAATCTGTGCAAAATTGAATATCTTGCTGATTTTCAGCTTGTTTGTCCTAATTCAATCAGCGGTTGATTGGAACACAGCTAACAAAAGCTGTATATCTTTACCATGTTTGCCATCGGGGAGGGAGAAGCGAAGACTACTGAAATTTATCACTATATTCTTGGAGGAGCTATGACTGAAATAGCACTGATTTTGCTCATTGATGAATCTTGGGAAGAGCGAGAAACCTATCGTCGCTATTTGCTGCGAGATCAGCAACATTCCTATAAAATTTTAGAAGCCCAGACTGGTAAACAAGCTCTGTTAATATGTCAGCAGCAATTACCGGACGTAATTGTCATAGATTATCTCCTTCCAGATATGGATGGACTGGAGTTTATCAGTGACTTGAAGATTGAATTAGATTTAACAAACTTACCTGTGATCGTGCTGACAGATCACGGAAATGAACAGATAGCATTACAGGCGATGAAAAGCGGTGCTGCTGAGTATCTGATTAAAAAAAATACAACAGCAGTCGGGTTTCGCCTTGCTATTCAAAAAGTGTTAGAAAAAACGCGCCTGATTAAACAGCTAGAGAAAAGCGAGAAACTTTACCGTAATTTACTTGAGAGCCAAACCGATCTGATTGTCCGCATCGATATGAATGGTAGGTTGACTTTCGCCAATGCAGTTGCGGCTGAAACATTCGGCTTTAAACCGGATGAGTTTCTCGGACACCCACTATTTCAGTTTGTCCATCCGGATGATTTAGCTGATGTGATGGCAAATATGCAAGCTTTAACTTTGCCACCTTATCGCTTGACTACAAAAGAGCAACGTGCATTCACAGTCAACGGTATCCGCTGGTTTCAATGGGAAGTGGCGGCGATCCGCAATCAGGAAAATCAAGTTATTGAACTACAAGCTGTTGGCAGAGATGTCACTGAACGCAAACAAGCAGAACAGAAAATTCACCAACAAGCTGCTTTAATTGATATTTCACCAGATGCAATTTTTGTCCGCAATTTGAATTACCAAATCTTGTTTTGGAGTCAAGGTGCTGAACGTTTGTACGGCTGGACAGCAGCAGAGATTCTTGGTAAAGAATGTCATGAATTTTTGTATGAGCAAATATCACCGCAAATAGAAGAAGCTTTCAGAACTGTTCTTGAGCAAGGAGAATGGTGCGGGGATCTCCAGAAAATCACGAAATCCAGGCAAGAATTAATCGTTTCTAGTCGCTGGACTCTCATGTATTCGGAAGCGGGACAACCAGAATCAATTCTCACTGTTGATACTGATATTACTGAGAGAAAACGACTGGAGCAACAATTTTATCGCACACAACGCCTAGAAAGTCTTGGGATTTTAGCAAGCGGCATTGCCCACGACTTAAATAATATCCTGTCGCCCGTTTTAACGGTTTCGCAACTGCTACTATATAAACTTCCCAATTTGGATGATAAAAATCGCCAATTACTGAATATTTTGGCAGATAACTCGAAACGCGGCGGGGAATTGGTGAAGCAAATTACATCGTTTGCACGCGGATCGGAAGGTAAGCAAGTTCTATTACAAATTAAACACCTGCTTCAGGAAATTGAGCAGATTATCTGTAGTACATTTCCCAAATCCATTGAAGTCTGTATTGATATATCAACGCCAAATCTTTTCACAGTCTTGGCAGATCCCAATCAAATACATCAGGTGTTGATGAATCTGTGTGTCAATGCTTATGATGCCATGCCTAATGGTGGTATCCTCAGCATTTCTGCCGCCAATTTTTTTGTTGATGAAAACTATGCCAGGATGAATTTGGAGGCAAAAGTAGGCCCCTATGTTGCGATCGCTGTTTCTGATACAGGCTGCGGTATACCAGAAAATCTTTTAGAGCGCATTTTTGAACCTTTTTTCACTACTAAAGAACTAAGTAAAGGTACGGGATTAGGACTTTCCACTGTGATGGGGATTGTTAAAAATCACGGTGGTTTTATGCAAGTAAATAGTGAGGTGGAAAAAGGTAGTAAATTTTGTGTTTACCTACCAGCTATTAAGCAATGTTCAACACAGGAAGCTGATGATTGCAATTTACCTAGAGGTAACGGCGAATTAGTAATGATTGTAGATGACGAAGCATCTATTCAAGAGGTTACCAAAACATTACTCGCAGAATACAATTACAAAACTATCACCGCTATTAATGGGGTAGAAGCAATATCTCTCTACACTAAGCACAAAAATGAAATCAGCCTAGTGTTGATGGATGTACAGATGCCGTCGATAGATGGTTTAATGGCGACTCGCATAATACAACATATAAATCCATCTGTCAAAATTATTGCTATCAGCGGATTCACATCCAATCGCAAACTTTTAGAAGTTCATGGTATTGGTGTGCAAGCTTTTTTAGTCAAGCCCTATACTCTTAACCAATTACTACAGACAATTCCAACTGTCTTAAGAAAGCCTGGATAAATCTAACTTCACTACAATCAAATTAAGCAAGCGATCGCTCTATCCCAAATCCAGCCTCAAGGATGAAGAGTAAAGTATAAAATTCTCATTAACTCTTAATACCTTACTCTTCATCCTTCAGTCAATACTCAGTAAACTATTACACGCTTATCCAAATATTTCCTTCTTCCACACGGGTGGGAAAAACAGCTATATCCTTTTCTTTAGAGAACATACCCATCACTTTGCTCACACCAGGGGGAAAGGTAATCCAAGCCGTACATTTACCAGTAGACATCTCAAAGGCGCTACGGTGAAATGGACAGACAATCGTCCCCTCATCTGTAATTTTGCCCTTTTCCAAGGATACTTTCATGTGCGGGCAAGAATTCTCTAATGCGTAAATTTGGTTGTTTTGGTTAACTAGTAAAATAGAACGGTTTTCTACTTTTACCACTTTGCGCTGATTGGGTGGTAGTTCATTTTCAGCAATAACCTTGATCCAGTTCATAAATACCTCACTTAACATCATTTACAGGGTGGCTGGGTAATTCGTAATACTTCGACTTCTCTGCGAGACGCTACGCGAACGCTCAGTACGAGTGACGCTCCTTGTCCCAAGGGGAGACGCTGACGCGTAGCTTGCTTCTCCGAAGGAGTACGTCGCTAACGTAATTCGTAATTGAAATACAAGCCCAAGCTGCTATGCTTCACTTGGGCAAAACCCAAGACTGCACTAGCTCCTGAATTTATTCAAAAAACAAACATTCTTTATTATGTCAGAGCAAGCGACTTCAGTCGTCAAGTATCAATTACGAATTATCGTTGCGGCTTGTTGAGATGTAGTACAATCTGTTGACTTGTACCAAGAAGTGTGAATGTTGACAGTAGATGTATTCGCGGTAAGTACTACCTCCCCTTTAGGATTGATTGCCCATCCTGTAGCTTCTACGATGTTTGCAGTATTAGATTTTAGGGAATCTAAGTTAGCGGTGGGTTGAGAAGATGGGTGTCGAACTCGATCAAGAGCAATCCAATCTGCAATCACAGCATCACCACTGAGGGTTGCTGTGGGATCTGAAGGTATACCCCCACGTCCAGTAACCGTAAAGCTGCTTTTATTGTTAGCTGCGATCGCTCGACAAGTTTGGTTTACTTTGAGTTCTACTGGTTGGGTGGGTAAGTTCACTAAGCCGTTATTCGGGTCAACATCTGGTGTATTTATATTGACTACACCGCTTAAAGTCGGGTTTGTCTGAGAAATTGCTGTAATATCGTTAGTCGGTAGCAGTTGGGGGTTGAGTTTAGTTGGATCGTTGCTGTTGAGCAATCTTACCAAGTCTTCGCGGCTGCGTTGTTCGATGCCAAAAATACCAAAGGCGTTGATTTGAACTCTACCACCAGAGCCTGTGAAAGCATTAGCGGTGATATCGCTATTTTCTTCAGGGACGGTAACAATAAAGCCATTAGGGGTATTGATAGTAATATTGCCACCATTACCACCACCACCAGCAGTGCCTGCGGTAGTAGAGATTTGACTGCGATCGCGTAACAGCAGTAAATTTTCTATTTGTAATGTCAAATCACCACCATTACCTGATACAGTTTCCGCAACTACTTTACTTTGTCTATCCAAACGAATTTCACGGGCATTAACTGCCAGTGTACCTGCATTTCCTGACTTTAAAGCTTCTACAGTCAGTCGCGCCCCATCCCGTGCAATTAACTTTTCTGTAGTCACGAACAAGGAACCCGCATCTCCACTACCGCGACTGCGAGCAAATAAGCCGCTGGGATCTTTATCGCGGGGTGATGTTCCGCTTAAATCTATAAATTCAGAAGCCCGTATAGTCAGGTTATTTCCTTTACCCTGGCTAAACCTACCTGTACCTGCGGTGACCGATGCTCCATCCTGAGCAATGAACTGCTTGGTATCAATTATCAAAGGCCCCGCATTTCCTAAATCTAGAGTTTGAGAAAACAAGCCGCTGGGAAAATCTTGAAAAGAAGCGCCCCTGATTATAATCGAGTCCGAGGCTGTTACTTTCAACATTCCCCCATTACCTCTACCCCGCCAAGCGGTAGTGCTGATATTTCCCCCACCTTCAATAATTATTTTTCTGGTTTCTACAGTCAACGCCCCAACTGTACCGTCTCCAAAGGTTCTAGTGTTCAACGCACTGGGGAAACCCTCAACAACAGGCGTACCTTGGGGAATAGTTCCGCTCACTTGCACAAAGTCAGTGGCTTTTACCGTTAAACTTCCCCCAGCACCTGTTCCTGTGGAACTAACACCAGCTGTGATTTGGGAACCGTCTTGCAGAATTAACTGTTGTGCTTGGACAACAACATCTCTACCATTTTCACTACCTTGGGTATCCGATTGGACTATAGAACCATCGGTGAGTTTAATTTGTCTACCTTGTAGTTGAATAGAACCACCGCCCTCTCCATCAGCTAAAATGACAGCTAGATTTTTCAGTGATATATCTGCTGGTGTGACGTTATCTGGAAAGCTTAAAGGTTGGTTTTGGCTATCAAGGTTAATGTTGATTGTCCCTAATCCTGATATTCCACCGATAGCTATTTGTCCGCTTGTGGCTTTCAGAGTTCTACGATTGGCGTCTAACTTACCGTTGCCGATCGCGTTAATATTACCACCAACTAAGGCTAAAGTCTTACCTGTGGGTACTTCTAGCGCTCCGTAATGATTGATTTCTCCCCCTGGTTTGTCAAATTGCAAGCCCACAGGTGTACTGATTGTTAATAAAGGTGCTGTTTGGGGAGTAGTAGCGCTAAAAACTGTGTCATCAGCAAATTTAATCCCGCTGGCTGTACTAGCTACAAATGATCCACCAATATTAAGTCTGGCATTGGCTCCAAAAAATATGCCGTTGGGGTTAATTAAAAATAAGTTGGCATTAGAACCCAGTGTACCAAGGTTGCCAAGAATCAGAGAACGGTTATTACCACTAACCCGCACCAGAATATTTTGAATATTATTGTTAGGACTGAGGAAAACTGCTGAACGTCCTTCACTAACGTTAAATTCTAGTAAACTGTGGAACAAATTGCGATCGCGAATTGCCCCGCCTGCGATCGCTTCAGTAGCATCAAGGTAATTTGGGATAACTTGAGATTTTTCATTGCCGAGGTTATTATCGGGAATAATGGCACTCTGGGCAAATACACAATTAGCGATCGACAAGCTTAGGCCGAAGGTCAATCCCCCAACATTTGTTAAGCGCAGTTGCCAAGCATAATTTTTGCTAATTTGACCCATCTCCAGAATTTGCCTCTGATCAAAAATTCACCCATAAAAAAAACGCTATTAATAGCGTCTGGTAAGGCATTAGCAATCTATTTTACCTGGTAGCTGACCCCTAATTTGGGGACTTACAAAAAATAAATTACCCATATTCCCTAGAGCGAGCATCTTGCTCGCTGATGTTCATTCATCGAGCGAGACACTCCCACTACAAATTTATTGGCTATTTAAAAAATTGGATGTCCCTTGAGTCAGATAAATTTTTATTCGGGCTGTGGAGGTTCTTCAGTCTCACTCGGAGGGGATGGTTCAGTGTCACTTGGCGATGGTTCAGTCTCCTTGGGTGGAGTTGGTGGTTCTAGATCGGGTAATAAAGGTTTGGGATTAGGCGGAGTGTAGGTACTCTTGACTGCTGTACTTGGTAGCTCTAATGTTTGAACCATAGTAAATTTACCTCGGAAAAAAAGATGAAATTATCAGGTTTGAGACACTGTTAATGTAAATCTCAGTGTCTTTGCTTAGATATCGCCTTCTTATCTAGCTTTTATGCAGTTAGCTATTTTTTTTACAAAACTTTAACCTCTTCCACAAAATTCCCTATCCGACGGGAGTGGTGGGGATAGTAAAGGAGGAAAAATTAAGGGTTCGATACTTCATCCGTGAGAAGTTAAGACAAAGTAAATTTTATCACTCAGTGAAAAAACTTAAAACTAGTTGAATAAAATCAAGACTTAGGTGTGCTTAAATATCTGCGAAAGCCAGTCTCCAAGCTGGATTGTCACCCTTCCCTGCGCCCTCTTGACAAAAGTGTAATTACCTTAAGCTTTCACGGATTTATCGACTCAGACATTTTCTGCGAAAACTGTTTGCCATATTTAATGAATGGCTTTTCTATCCAGTAGTACATTGCAAAAGATGTAATGATAACAGTTATGACTCCCACAGAACTAAGCATGGTTAACACTGTACTCTGGTTAACATTAGGAATAAATTTCAACAACGACCACATTAAGAGCCAAAAAATTAGTATATGACCCAAGTAGGTAGAGTAAGAAACTTTGCCCAATTGTTGTAAAGGAGTGCTATTCAATATATTTGATACTAAATTGAGGGGTAGAAACTTAATACTAATGGAGTTTGCAATAGCAGAAGCTAATGGTATCAACCAAATAGTCAGTGGAATAGCTTTGACAGCGATAGGCTTATAAGGAATAAAAATAGTTAAGAAGGAGATAATAATTAAACCTGTTGAGACAGCAGAGAAGTATTTAGAAATGGCTTTGGAGTTGGCTTCACAATATTTGTAGGCATAATAAGAGCAAATACCGATGACAAAAAATTCAAATTTTATTGGTAAAAATGCTCCATATCCAAATTTGAGAACACGAGAAATAAGTTGACCGAAAATAATAGTTATCAAACATGTAGCAAAAGATGCAACTAAGGAACGCCTGCTCAACAAAATCAAGAAAGGAGCTATCAGGTAGAATTGCCATTCCAAAGAAATACTCCATGCCGGGGCTAAGAACGCAATACTACTGTTTGGTATCCAATTGTCGGGAATGATACCATGCATTATTGTTAAATGAGAGATTATGTGAACAGCAAAATAATTATATCCATTCTGTGCTTCCTGGAGCATTTTCGCAGCAAATTTAATATTATGCCATTGACCATTCGTAAAAACAAAAACTTTTAGTGGCATCAAAATTATTGCAGCTACAAATACAACTAGGAATAACGGAAAAATCCTAAAAAATCTTTCTGTTATAAACTGCATATAACTTTTTTTAGGTAAACTATCTAATAAGAGAAAAATTACGAATCCGCTCAATATTATAAAAACATCAACGGCGTAGCCAGCTTTGAATAACCAGGCAGCGAAGATAGGTAAATTAATGATTTGAATACCACTGTAGGGTAACAGGTGTGACCAGACCACCCACCATGCGAGAATAGCTCTTAAACCTTCAAATTCAGTAATACGTCGCATACTAGCTCTTTTCCTTTTTCTTGTTAGTATCAGACGCAGAAAAATACTTGCATTTCTGCATTATTATAACATTTACGAATTCAATTCATAAGCTGGATAATCAAATCACATTAATCAATTTAATTTGAGAAAGATCAATCATAATATTCTTAAATAATAAATATTTTTTTAGATGGTGCTAGCGGCTTCAAATCATAAGTTAAATGAGTAATTATCATCATCTTCGATATTGCTTAGTGTGAGTTAAGCGAGTAAATGGCACTATACTTCTATTGATTCAGTTGGTGATTCAAGAATGCTTAGTTAATTATTTTTTTAGTATTTAATTTTAGACCTTAAGGGTTGAGGCAGTAATTTCTATAATCTTTGTTTAAAGGTGGTTTATTATGTTGTGTAAAAAACAACAAATAGCAAAAACTGTCCTTTGAATTTTATCACCACTTAACAGCTTGAAGCATAAATTTTTAAGTAAAAAATTTAGCCGGAGATACCAAAAGTTATTGATTCATACACAAGATTTTGCCTTACATCTGCCAACGGGTAGTGGTAAGACAGTAGTGGCGTTTGCGATTGGAGATTGGTATGAGTAAAAAGTTACTCAGTAGTACACACCCAGTCTGTGACCGAAGATTTATCTAGTGTGAAACAAGCATATTCCCTCAAACCCTGATTTTTACGTTGCAGGTAGCACCCATTTGACGGTTAAGCTGTTATACCTTTAAATTATACAATCACTTATGCGGTTCGTGGACTGCTGAGTGTTAACAGTCACCAGTCAACAGTCAACAGGCAAAAATGTGCGGTGTTAGATGCGCGACAGCCGCTCAGCAATGAGCTACATATTAATCATAGAGTTTGTGGATTAATGTCGCCAAAATTACTCTAACGTAACTATATATATATGCAAAGACGACCTATTCCTCTGCCTGTCTTCTTTTCTATTGGCTGTTCCCTGTGTTTATGAGTAAGTTCATGTATTAAATTTAACTACGCGATTTGATGAATTGTTGGTTGAGATTTTCCCAATGTATCAGTAGGATCTCTTTACAGTCAGCCTGAATTGGGGTATTTCTTGATTGTTGTTAGATTTGGGAGTCTGAAGGTGGCTGGCAATATAGATGCAAATTTTTATCATCACCGATCCTTTGGCTGATCGGCAGGGGCGTGAACACAGCGAAATAACTTGACCCAGTTTTCCACAGGATGACGCTAGCTCAACAACAGATTAAACTGTGGATAATGTCCGGAAATTGTTGCCATCTGCAACAATTAAATCACAGTTCTAAAATATAACCATTATATACATAAAGCTAATTATGTCATCGCATCAACCTAGTTTTGATGAGACTGCCGATTTAATTATTGGGGTTCGCAATCCAGAAAATGGCTATTTACAAGAAAATACTGTTCCAGTAGGTGCGCTGGCAAAAAGACAAGGTACTATTTCTTCTTTTTTGGCTCCCCTGACTCAGGAAACTTTTAAACAGGTTGTTAAAGAAGTCGAACAGAAATTACAGATTGTCCATCAAACTTTGACAAGATTAGATTCTCATGGGTTTGATACAATCCTGGAAGAGATGTTGCATTCGATTACTTTCAAAACTGGAGAATTGCTAGGAGCAGACCGCACCACAATCTTTTTACTCGATGAAGAAAAGCAACAACTATGGTCAATTTTAGCTGAGGGAGATGGCGATCGCTCTTTAGAAATTCGCATTCCCGCAGATAAAGGAATTGCTGGAGAAGTCGCAACTTTCAAAAAAGTTATCAATATTCCCTATGATTTTTATCAAGATCCCCGGTCAGTATTTGCGCGGGAACAAGAAAAAATCACTGGTTACCGTACATATACAATGTTGGCTTTGCCATTATTGAATGAACAAGGACAATTAGTTGCAGTAGTACAATTACTGAATAAATTAAAACCTGTACATAATCCCGAAGCACCAATTGCCGAACGTATTGATACTAAAGGCTTTACAAAAGCGGATGAAACCTTATTTCAGGAATTCGCTCCTTCAATTAGATTGATTTTAGAATCATCGCGCTCCTTTTATGTAGCCACCCAAAAACAAAGAGCAGCCGCAGCACTAATGAAAGCGATTAAATCGCTTTCTCAAAGCAATCTTGACTTAGAAGATACCCTCAAAAGGGTAATGGACGAAGCCAAAGAATTAATGAATGCCGATCGCAGTACATTATGGTTGATAGACCGCGATCGCCAAGAATTGTGGACAAAAATTACTCAAGATGATGGTTGCACAAAGGAATTACGAGTTCCCGTAGGTAAAGGTTTTGCTGGGATAGTAGCTGCATCAGGTAAAAAATTGAATATTCCCTTTGATTTATATGACCATCCAGATTCTGATACTGCCAAAAAAATTGACCAACAAACTAACTTTCGTACCTGTAGCTTACTTTGTATGCCAGTTTTTAACGCCGATCAACAATTGATTGGTGTTACCCAGTTAATAAATAAACGAAAATCTGGAGATTTTCCAGCTTACGATCATTCTCATTGGCCAAAGGCTCCGGAATGCTTCCAAGCAAGTTTCGATCATAATGATGAAGAGTTCATGGAAGCTTTTAATATTCAAGCAGGAGTAGCGCTGCAAAATGCTCAGTTATTTGCCACAGTTAAACAACAAGAACAAATGCAGCGAGATATTTTGCGCAGTCTTTCTAACGGAGTAATTTCAACTGATAAATCTGGGTTGATTATTGCTGCAAATGAAAGTGCTAAACGTTTGTTAGATCTAAAAGAACAAGACCGATTAGAAGGTCTCTCCATTCAAGAGGCGATCAGAATTAAAGAAGGTAACTTTAGTCAATGGTGTCATAAAGCTTTAAATGCAGCCGACCGCAAACATAGACAGCAGTATTACCCCGATCGCACTCTCATAACTACTGGCACAGAAGGGCATAGTATAAATTTATCGATTAATACAATTGCTGATGCTAGCGATCACAAACAAATCCGGGGCGCGCTAGTTGTGATGGAAGATATTAGCGATGAAAAGCGCCTCAAAAGTACGATGTATCGCTACATGACCCAGGAATTAGCAGAAGAATTACTGAAATTAGATGATGCTAAATTAGGAGGCGATCGCAAAGAAGTTTCCATTCTATTTTCTGATATCCGTGGCTATACAACTTTAACGGAAAATCTCGAAGCCGAAGAAGTTGTAAGTATGCTCAACGAATATTTTGAATCAATGGTAGAAGCCGTTTTTAAACATAAAGGCACCCTGGATAAATATATTGGCGATGCGATCATGGCTGTGTTTGGTTCTCCTTTACCATTGGCAGAACACGCTTGGATGGCAGTACAAACAGCTTTAGAAATGCGCCATCGCTTACAAGAATTTAATCACCGTCGCTATCTAGCAAATAAACCGAGAATTAACATCGGTATTGGCATTAATTCTGATACTGTAATTAGCGGTAATATTGGCTCTAGTAAAAGAATGGAATTTACTGCCATAGGTGATGGTGTGAATCTCGGCTCCCGACTAGAAAGTGTCAGCAAACAATACGGTTGTGACATCATTATTAGCGATAATACTTATAAACCATGCCGCGACAATATTTGGGCGAGAGAATTAGATTATATTCGCGTCAAAGGCAGAAATGAGCCAGTAGCTATCTACGAACTATTAAGTTTGCGTTCCGATCCTATTTCTAGCAAAAAATTAGAAGTAATTGAACGCTATCACAAAGGGCGTGAGTATTACCTTAATCGACAATTCGACCAGGCACAAGCCGAGTTTACCCAAGTTTTAGCGATTGACGGTAATGATAAAGCTGCTATGTTGCACCAGCGTCGTTGTCAGCACTGGATACAATCACCCCCATCAGATGCAGATTGGGATGAAGGTGTTTGGACTTTTAAGGAAAAGTAAGAGTCCAGAGTCAATAGTCAAAAGTCCACAGTCAAGAGTCCACAATTTCTTGACCAATGACCATTGACAACTACCACCCAAACGGTGAAAAAATAGAGTGGCCGTGATTATAGAACTGTAGTCGGCCATAGCCGAGAAATTGCCCGTGAGATTTTTCACCAGCAGGAAAAGCTGTGACTCCAAACAAATAAACACCTGAAACTGTGGGATTTTGTTGAGGTTGGAGAGCTATTGTAATGGTTTTTCCCGGAGATATTGGTGGATCAAATGTTAGTGATATTGTCTGACTTTTACGTTCGCTATTTGCATCTTTGAATCCTAGCTTCTGTCCTTCATGGGAACTCGTTCCTTCAAAGGCAAAACTGTCTTTGAGATTGAAGCGAATATAATCTACTCCTTCGTGCTGGTTAATTGTGACTTTTTGCAGTGCTTCTCCGGCATTTTCTGGGAGGCTGAGGGTAAAGTAATAGGTTGCACCCCAGACATAAACTTCGTTATAAGTAGTAGCTGCCCCAACTAAGCGCGGTGGTGAGGCAAAATATACTGTGCCATCTTGCAACTGAATTGCTGGACTCGGTTTTAGAGTATATCCTGCAAATCCAACTAAGGTTGCGATCGCCATACCCAATATCGCTGCAACACGCATGGCTCTAAGTAGATCGGTAACTCCTACAGCCTAACCTATGGCACATGAGATCAAGTTAATACATTAACGAAGTGTAACGCACCCTTATAACTAAGTAGGTGCAATTAAACTGAACTATGTATAATTTTATAGGGGAAAGGGGAAAGGTTAAAGGTTTTTCCCTTTGCCATTTTCCCCTCTTAATATAGTTATTATCGGTCACTTATGTTGATTTTTGATTTATTTAATTGCAAATAAGGCTTGCACATCAGTTAAAGGTAAGTGCCAAAGTAATTCTGGTTGCCATTTATCTGGGTCTAATTGGGAATGATATCCTTTTTGGTATGCTTGCCACAGTCTATCCCAACTTAGATGCTGGCGATAATTTTGATTTTTGTGGATGATGCGCAACAATCCTAAACCCAGCATGAAATTAATCAGTGTAAATTTACTTCCTAATAAAAAAGCTTGTACTTCTGCTTCCCCAATCAAATCTGTACCATAACCTGTGACAAGGTGAATACCATCGTGGAGTTGTTTGCGGCGAGGCCCTGTGGTAAAGGGTTTGAGGTTGTTTTGCTCTAATAAGTCAGCCCAAGCTTTACCAAAAGTTCCTTGAGGAAGCGATCGCAATTTCTCAATGTAAACAATCTGGGGAACAGCTAATCCATGTGCTTCTGCTTGGCGATCGAGTATATCTAAAAGTTGTTGCAGGCGAGGAACAGGATTAGATGAAGCGCTGCTGGGTTGCATCATATTTTTATATTTCTAAATGGTTAGCTGCGATCAGATCCCCGACTTCTTTAAGAAGTCGGGGATCTGACAACACATCAATTAGGAATTATTTTAAGGTTGTGTACCTTGGTTAGGATTGCGTTGTTGTCTTTGTTGCCAACGTGCGCGTGCATTCTGGCGAAGTTGTTGAAGTTTTTGCTGTTGTTCGGGAGTTAGTATTGCTTGAATTTGTTGTTGGGATGACTGCATGATTTGCTTAACTTCCGCAGACTGCATTGCTTGCTTAAGTTGGGTTTTTTGCTCTTCGGTTAGATTCAGTGCAGCAAAACCTCCTTTCTTACCGCGCTGACCTCGCTGTTCACCTGCTTGACGCTGACCTCTTTGTGCCTTTAATTCGTTTAACTTATCTTTTTGTTCTTGGGTTAAGTTGACTTTTGAAAGAATAATTTGTTCAATTTTGTTGCGGCTATCGCGCTGAATTGCTTGGATTTGGCTTTTTTGTGTATCTGTTAGCCCCAATTCTGCCCAAGGCCCTTTACGTGGAGTTTGTCCATTTGTGGCTTGTGCAACGTTGAAGTGTGAACCTACCCCGCGTTGGGCTTGAGCAGCAAAAGGAATAGCAGTTAAAGTTAAAGCGATCGCACCAGCTAATAGTGATAATTTTTTGGCTTTCATGGATGACCTCGTGTGTGTGTTCCTTTTCGGATGTCACCATCATAAGAACTTATCGCTAGCAACCACATGAGCAGAAAGTCATGGATGTATCCATGACTTTAGTCATTATTTATTTGTGAACAATAATACTAGTCAATCAATGTAATTTAAACTAGGGTTATAAAATTACTGACCAAGTAGATGATTTTTATATTTCTCTTTAAATAGACTGAAATTGACTAAGTAGATATGCGTAAATAAATCTCATGGGTTTACTCAATCTTAAGCATCATTACCTTAATATTAATAGTTTACATTCATCATCAAAACCAATTTAATCAAATTACATTAACTTGATTTCATCCAAATTAAAATACAATGAAACTCCCAATTCAATTTCACAATCATCCTTTTCGATTTCTCCTATATTTAGAGTGGATCTTACTAGCGATCGCCACCATAACTGCTGTCATGCCAAATCCATCACCGCGATTTGCTAAGTTTCCTGAACCAACACCTGAAAGTTTAATTATTTCAACTAGTAGTTTGATTATTTTTGGTTTAATGGGTTTGAGATTGCCGACTGGTAATCAAATAACTAAAATAATTTACACTGTTACCGAAATAATTTTAATTTTAATCACTGGTTTTATCGGTGGTAGAATTTCTCGACTTTTCCCTTTTATCTACATAATTTTAGTAACTCGTAGTTGCTTAATATTTAATTTACCAGGGCGGTTGGTAGTCACAGTGATTTCATTTGTGTTATTTTTGCTTACACTACAGCGGCGGTTGCACAACTTTCCCCTATCGCCGCAAGCACAAGAACGCTTTCAATTTTTCACTCTCAGCCTATCCCTATTATTTGGTTTAAGCTTAATTTTTGTCTTACTCTTGATGAATACAGTATTATCTGAACGTCAAAGCCGTGAAGAACTAGCTATTGCTAACGAGAAGCTGCGTCAATATGCTCTCAGGATTGAAAATCAAGCAACTCTCGAAGAACGTAATCGCATTGCTCGGGAAATACATGATTCTTTAGGACATTCACTGACTGCGTTAAATTTACAATTAGAAACTGCTTTAAAACTTTCCCAATCTAACCCCAATAAAGCACAAAGTTTCTTAGTAAGAGCTAAGGAATTAGGTTCTAAAGCTTTACAAGATGTCCGACATTCTGTGTCTGCTATGCGTTCTCATCCTTTGCAAGAGCAATCTTTAGAAAAAGCGATTCAGGGATTATTAGAAGATTTCCATCATGCAAATGGCTTTTCACCAATTTGTATAATTAATTTAGAAAATTCTCTACCTAATGAACTTAAAACTACCATCTATCGCATTCTTCAAGAGTCCTTGACAAATATTTCCAAATATGCAAAAGCAACCGAAGTGAGGATAGAAATAGAGGAAACTCCGAGAAATTTACGTTTAAGTATTCAGGATAATGGGATAGGCTTTGATTTTCAGCAAAATACGACTGGTTTTGGATTGCAGAGTATGCGCGATCGCACTTTAGCCGTTGGCGGTGTATTTAATATTATCAGCACCCCTGGACATAGTTGTAAAATTATAGTTGATATGCCGCTTTCTTAGGTTGAATAGATGATTAAAGTGTTGCTGGTAGATGACCAAAATTTAATTCGTCAAGGATTGAGAGCATTATTAGAACTAGAAGCAGATTTGGAAATAGTCGGAGAAGCGGAAAATGGGGAAATGGCAATTAAATTGATTGAGCAATTACAGCCAAATGTAGTCCTAATGGATATTAGAATGCCGATTATGGATGGAGTTGCAGCTACCCGAGAAATTCAAAAGCGGTTTAGCGATATCAAGGTTTTAGTATTAACAACTTTTGATGATGATGAATATGTGAAAGCAGCGCTACAAAATGGCGCGATGGGTTATTTATTGAAAGATACCCCCTCGGAAGAATTAGCTGTAGCAATTCGTGCTGTTGACAAAGGTTATACTCAACTAGGGCCAGGAATAGTGAAAAAATTGTTGACTCAGTTTCCGAGTTTAGAAGCAAACCAATCGCCAGCAATACCGCCGAGTTTAGCAGAACTTACTCCTAGAGAAAAAGAGGTTTTACGGTTAATTGCTCAAGGTGCTAGTAACCGAGAAATTGCCAAACAACTTTACATTTCTGAGGGGACGGTGAAGAATCATGTTACTAATATGTTAAATCGCCTAAATTTGCGCGATCGCACCCAAGCAGCAATTTTTGCTAATACATATTTATCCTATTTAAATGTGGATGATTAATTATGAATTATGAATTCAAATAGTCAGCAATAAAACATAACTTATTCAAGAGTTTTTCTGCAAGAGGTAAATATGGATGAAACCGTAACTTTATATCGCCCTACTGGCCCAAAAGAATTAGAACTAGTTAAACAAAGCGGTTACACTAAATGGCCGCCGAGATTACCCGAACAGCCGATTTTTTACCCAGTTACAAACGAGCAATATGCTCAGGAAATTGCTACTAAATGGAATGTCAGGGACAGCGGGTTAGGTTATGTTACACGCTTTGAAGTCAAAAAAGTATTCATGGATAAATACGAAATTCATCAAGTCGGTGCATCATATCATACAGAATGGTGGATTCCAGCCGAGGAGTTAGAAGAGTTGAACAATAACATTGTGGGTGACATCAAAGTTATTGGAGAATTTCATAACTCGTAATTCCTAATTAAGATAAACTGCGTAGCTTGGATTGGCGAATGTAGACGCAAGGGACGGTTATTTAAATAATGACAAACATTCGCTTCTTAAAATACCTTTAGTTACTTTGATATCTCTAAATGACTTAGCAATCACCTCTTCACAAGAGATATCGATTTGTGATTGTTTGACAGAAATCAAATCTTGAATTGAAGCACCATAGACAATTTCTGATATCCCAGTCCAAACACAAGCGGTGGCGCACATTGGACAAGGTTCGCCAGTTGTATAGATAGTATAACCTTCTAAAGAAGGATTTTTAATTTTAGCTGTTAAACTACGAATAACATTGATTTCTGCATGAGCAGATGGATCGTTATCTCGTCTTACAGTATTATGACCTACGGCAACTACTTCGTTATCTTTCACAATCACTGCACCATAAGGTGCATCACCTTTTTTGGCCTCTGCTAGTGCTAGATTCATAAAATCTTCAGGTTGCATATGAACTTAGGGGGTAAAAAAGATACTAGTTAAGAATATCGCATTTTAAATGTTCTGCTGCACAATTCTGAAAAATAGCTAACCGTTAAATATGTTACTTAGTAGAGAAAAAGCCGAATTTTACTTAACAGATATAGATACACCAGTAGGGCAAGTAATTAATTTAACTATTGCCGGACTGGTGCTTTTGTCTTCAGGCATTTTTGTGGCAGAAACTTATAATATTCCGGATTCTATCCGGTGTCAGTTAAATATTGTAGACACTGCTATTTTTGTAATTTTCGCAGTTGAATATGTATTGCGTCTGTGGAGTGCGGAAAATAAAATTAAGTATTTTTTTAGTTTATATTCGATTATTGATTTAATAGCTATTTTACCATTTTTTCTGGGAGCGGTGGATCTGAGCTTTATTCGTTTACTGAGATGGTTCCGGATTTTAAGATTAATCAGATTTATTGATAAAAGATTTTTCTTTGGCAGTATTAGCACTGAAGATGGTGTCATATTCGCCAGAATATTATTTACTTTATTTGCCATTATATTTGTTTACTCTGGTTTAATTTATCAAGTTGAACATCCTGTAAATCCTAAGGATTTTGCTACGTTTTTAGATGCCTTGTATTTCTCGATTGTGACAATGACAACTGTCGGCTTTGGTGATGTGACACCAGCTTCAGAATTAGGCCGTTGGCTCACAGTTTTGATGATTTTGACAGGTATTGCCCTAATTCCTTGGCAAGTAGGTGATTTAATTAAGCGATTAGTAAAAACTGCTAACCAGGTAGAAACAATTTGTACGAATTGTGGTTTGGCTTTCCACGATGCAGATGCTCGGTTTTGTAAAAGCTGTGGGGCTAAATTACCTAGATAGTTTGTCAGTTGTCATTTGTCATTTGTCATTTGTCAGTAGGGGCGGGTTTATTTGGATCTTTGTTAATGAATGAGGATATCTGTGAACCCGCCCGTACAGTTGTTAGTTGTCAACAGTCAACAGTCAACAGTCCCCTATAGGCAGCAGATTTACATAATTGTGTTACGTGTAGTATAATTGTAATGTAAATGTTTTCCGTAAACGTTGTGACTCACAGTGTAGAGACATATAAGCGTGAATAAATATAGCGCTCTTGTTGCCAGCCTGGTAATTGATTGATGGGAATTCTAAATTATGAATTCCCAAAACAGTAAGTGGTGTGCCAATCAGGAGTAAAGTTTATGGATGCCTTGCTACATAATCCAATTGCAGATATGTACGGGCCGCATTTTCTACTGTTGTATAGCAGCGTCATTATCTTGATAATGATAGTCTGTGGATGGCTCGTAAAAGATCCCACAAAAAATCAATCTTTGCCTTTAATTCCGAGCGAACCAGATCCCTACGAAATTGCTTACTTGCGTTCGGGAGCATTAGAAGTTGTCAAGGTAGCGATTTTAAATTTAATTCAGAGAAGTTATTTAGGAGTTGCTGAACAATTAATTAGCAAAACAGCAAATCCTACAAATTTATCTGATCTACAGCCTATAGAACGTGAGGTTCTTGCTAGTTTTTCCTCTACTCCAGCAATCAAATCTATAGAGTCAATAGCCGCAAAAGTGCAATCATCCTGCCAGATTTACGAAGAGCAGCTACATAATGAGCAATTGCTATACAATCAAACATGGCAAGCAGCGAATATTAAAGTTGGCTTGATTGCAGCGACAATTATTTTTATCCTAGGCGGTTATAAGCTCTTAATTGCTTTAGGAAAGGGACGGCATAATGTAAGTTTTCTGATTTTTATAGGTGTCGTATCAATTATCTTTATTCTCTGGTTTGTGAGTAGGCGATCGCGCTTAAGTAGTCGAGGACAAGCTTATCTCCAGCAACTGCAACAAACCTTTGCTGAGTCGAAAACCAAGGTAAAATTTAGCATCCCTTCTGCATTTGACTATAACTTGGTCGTAGCATTATTTGGTGTTGAGGCTCTAGCTGGTACTTTCTACGACTCATACTACAAAATATTCTTTCCCCCACAACCAACTAGAACAAGTAGCAGACAAAGCAACTCTGACGGTGGTTCCTGTAGTAGTAGTAGCGGTTGTAGTAGCGGTAGTTCCTGTAGTAGCGGTAGTTCCTGTGGTGGTGGTAGTTCCTGCGGTGGTGGTTGCGGTGGCTGTGGTGGCGGTTGTGGAGGTTAGCAAGATTTAAAGTCTAAAAATATGTCATTCAATTTGGGAAAAAGCCATAGCGACTATTAATATCAGTCCTTAGGTGGATGCCAACCGCTAATAACCCAACGTCCCCGAGCAACAATGATAACTGGATTATTCATTCGTAAACGTGCAACTGTGGCTCTACCAACAGCAGTTAAACCTTCAACTCTTGTGCCGTCAAGGCTCCATGCAAAATGTTCAGACCATTTTTGTGTGCGAGGATTAAAAAGAGCCGTAGTTTCTCCTAATAATGGATCGATAGCTTCGGTTACATCCCCTTTAAATTCGTTACATGTACGGCAAGCTAAACAAAGATTATCATAACTTGTTTCTCCATTTTTAGAAACAGGTAGAATATGGTCATACGTCATTGGTATACCACTGTTAGCTTCAGTTGTTAAGCAATAACAACACCGTGCAAAATCTGCGAAAACAATTCGATTTTTTAAACTTTCAGGAAGATACGTAGACACTATTTATTACCGATTTTGTATATTATGCCCCCGCCAGCGAAGTAACACCGTTGCCTGGGCTTTGCATAACATAAAAAGATCCATCTCGTGCCGGAGTGTCATTAACTCTAAACGTTCTTCCTCACTCAGAGTACCGTTAGAATTACCCTCAAGCAACATGTTGTATCGCTCCATGTCGTTCGTTGTTTTGTTTGCACAGGCTATTTGCCACAAGCTGTCATCATCTAATTTATCCAATGCCGCAACTTCTGCTTGAAACTCTGATGGTATGTCATCCCATGCAGGGGGACTACCTATTTGTAAGACGCGAAGTATTACATCTTCTAGGGAACGATGGGTTGCACGGGCTGTATTTAACAAACGCTGATAAATAATCTCTGGTATTTGAAGGGTAACAGTTTCTGCTGGCATAGTTAATATATGAAGGCAACTAATAAATACAATGATAAGTCTTCCACCGGACATGATATTATCTCATCTCCCGACTTTAGGTGTGGGGTTAGGTTTTCGCCAACCATTTAAAAGCGATTTATTTCTCAACCGTCAGCAAGTAGACTTTCTGGAAATTGTTGCGGAACATTATTTAGATGCACCTTGGTATAAACAGCAGGAATTAGAATTGCTGGCGGCGCATTTCCCGATAATTCCCCATGCTATTAATTTGTCATTAGGCAGTGCGGAAGGTTTGGATGAAGATTATTTACGTAAACTAGCAGCACTAGTTAAGCAGCTTAACCCGCCTTGGTGGAGTGAACATATCTGTTTTACCAAAGCAGGTGGTGTTGATATCGGACATTTATCACCACTACCTTATACCCAAGAAGCTGTGGAAGTTGTTTGTCGCAATATAGCCGAGGTGCGTCGCTTTCTTGATGTGCCATTAATTTTGGAAAATATCACTTACATGGTGACGCTTCCCGGTGCTGAAATGACAGAAGCCCAGTTTTTAGCGGAAGTAGTAGAACGTGCTGATTGTGGGTTGCTGTTGGATGTGACGAACCTGCATACTAACGCTGTTAACCACGGCTATGATGTGCATGAGTTTCTCAGCCAATTACCTACAGAACGGATAGTACAGTTGCATTTCGTCGGTGGACATTGGCATGATGGTGTATTGATTGACAGCCATTCCCAGTCAACCCCAGTGGAAGTTTGGGAACTTATGGATGAAGTGGTAGCCAAGATTCCAGTTAAAGGGATTGTTCTCGAACGGGATGAAAACTTGCCATTGTTTGCAGAATTAGTCGGAGAACTGGAACAAGCAAGAGAAATCGGTAGGAGTCATCATCGATGGGGTTAGCACAAACACAGCAAGTTTTAGCCCAACTTTATACCAATTCTGAATTGAGACAGCGTTTCTTTGCTAACCCGCAAACCGTTGGCGCAGAGTTGGGTTTTAGTGATGAGGAGACACAGCAGTTAGCACAAATTTCTGCCCAGCAGGTAAATATTTTTGCCAATTCTCTTAAGTGGAAGCGGTTAGGAGAAGTGCGCGAACTACTACCACGTACTGCAAGGGTGCTAGGTAAAAATTTCAATGATTTATTTTGGCGATATGCCCAAACCCATTTACCACAGGGTATCAAAAAACATCGGTCAGATGCGATCGCCTTTGCTAACTTCATCCAAGCCCAGGAGATAGAACCAGCTTGGTTAAGTGATTTAGTCCGCTACGAAAAAATCTGGCTATTAGCTTATGATTCTCCTCGCTGCTTGCGGGTGTGCTGGTTTCGTTATCCCGTTGACAAACTAGGAAGTGCTGAAAAAATTTCTCGTCAATTAACTTTAGCAATTTGGTGGCGGTTCACAGAGCGATCGCCCCTACATCATAGTTTGCGCTGGTGGTAGGGGCTAGGGGAGACAAGGGAGATGAGGAAGATGAGGGAGTGTGGGGAGTTTTCTTCCCCATCTCTTCCCCGTGCCCAGTGTCCCGCCACAAGCCCAATGCCCAAAATTAAGTATCAACTGTGAACATCTTGCTGACAAAGAGCGACAATTATCTTGCCTTTGTAGATGACTCATGAATAAATAACATGAAATTCAGCGAAATTGTCAGCCAACTTGGTGACATTGTTACAGACCACAGCCTCAACGCTAATCAAAACCACGACCCAGATATTACAGCATTAGCAGCCATTGATGAAGCTACCGCAGGTAATCTCAGCTATGTAGAAGGGCCTAAATTTGGTTCTTGGGTGGGTAAAACCAATGCGAGTGCGTTGATTTTACCTCAGGACAAAACATTACAGACGCAAGCACAAGAACGGAATATTGTCTGGATAGCCACAAAAGAACCGCGTTTGTTGTTTGCGAAAGCGATCGCCCTTTATTATCAACCATACCGTCCCAGTCCGGAAATTCATCCTACTGCTGTGATTCACCCCACGGCAGAAATTGGTAGCGATGTTTACATTGGCCCCCATGTGGTGATTCAGCCCAGGGTGAAAGTTGGTAATGGTGCAATTATTCATCCGAATGTGGTGATTTATCCAGATGTGACCATTGGCGATCGCACTACCTTACACGCTAACTGTACCATCCACGAACGCAGCCAAATTGGTGCAGACTGTGTGATTCATAGTGGTGTTGTCATTGGTGCAGAAGGTTTTGGCTATGTGCCTACCCGTACTGGTTGGGTAAAAATGGAACAATCCGGTTACACTGTTTTAGAAGACCGGGTAGAAGTTGGCTCCAACAGCGCCATTGACCGCCCTGCTGTGGGAGAAACACGCATAGGTCGAGATACAATTATTGACAACTTAGTCCAAATAGGTCACGGTTGCAAAATTGGCTTTGGTTGTGCGATCGCTGGTCAATCTGGGATGGCTGGAGGCGTAAAAATTGGCAACCGCGTCATCCTGGCTGGACAAACCGGAATTGTCAATCAAGTAAAAATTGGTGACGGTGCGATCGCATCGGCGCAAGCAGGAATTCACAACGATGTTGCACCCGGAGAAATTGTCTCTGGTACTCCCGCCATTCCCCACAAACTATATCTCAAGGTATGTGCGATTTATAACCGGCTACCAGAAATATATAAATTGGTGAAACAATTCCAACGCCAAGAACAAAAGTGAGGAATTAACTCTTTTGGGGGAAGCACTACTACCACTAGTAGGGTTTCCCCCAATAACTAAATTTTCGTTTTCATCCAATATATAAACATAGGCGATAACAAAGCGCCAGAAACAAATCACAGGTTACTTTTTTAAATTACCAATTACCTCAAGCCCAACTTTAGTTAATAGCATTGATTTTCAGGAGGTTAATCAACTTATGGCATTAGTACGTTGGCAACCCTTCTCAGAAATGGAAAATCTCCGCCGTCAAATGGATAGAATGTTTGATGAATTAGGGGGAGTTAACTCGCAAATCACACAAGCTTGGACACCAGCGATTGAATTGCAGGATACCAACGAAAGCATCATTTTACGAGCCGAAATTCCTGGTATTGAAGGCAAAGACTTAGATGTGAATGTCACACGAGAAGCAGTTTCAATTGCTGGTGAAACTCGCCAAGAAAGCAAGAAAGAAGAAGGCCGTTACTTCCGTTCCGAATTCCGCTATGGCAAGTTCCAACGGATTATTAATCTACCTGTGCCCATCCAAAACGATCGCGTACAAGCCGAGTTTAAGAATGGCATTTTGACATTAACACTGCCGAAGGTAGAAGAAGTCAAAAAGAAGGTAGTCAAAATTAATTTGGGAGATAGCCAAGGTGCGATCGTCGGAGACGTTGGCGCAGCCATCGCACCTTCTGAGTCGCCAGCAACGGGTGATGTCTGGTCTGATCGTAATTCGTAATTCGTAATTCGTAATTCGTAATTCGTAATTAAGAATTAATGGTGCTGAAAACCCCGGCTTCTTGTAGAAGTCGGGGTTCTTGCAGTCAATCAAAATTAATCACATAGACCATTAGGATTATTAATTAAAAGACTTCCAAACCTTTTGGAAGTGTCTCAAGCAAGCCTCTACACGCTAGGGTAATTTAGACCAGAACAACAAGAGTGTTTTTCCCTATAGATTTTGAATGTGTCAGTTTTGTTATGGGTATTTGTTCGGTTGTTAGCCACTTGTCGAAGCAGCGATAGTTGAGTAGCTGTATTGTTACCAAGCTCTTTAAGTAGGTTAAAAGCTATGACCCAATCAAACATCCAACCCCAAGAATATGAGTTATATCACACCTTTGTACCTTATAAAACAGCAAAACAAGGTGGTACTACAACCATAACCTTGAGATCAGGTAAAAGCTTGAATATTAATATCCCTACTAATACTAGTGAAGGTGATGAATTATCTTTTACAAGACCCAGCTTAGAGAAAAAGCATAATTTATTCTCAAAAATTAGAGAGCAAATCAATCGGCAGGTATTATCTCAATCATCAGATTATCAAAAAGATATTAAAATTGTTTTGCATACATTATTCGATAAACAAAAGAATATAGAAAGTATTTTATTTAATTTAATAGACAAGACAGATATTAAATCTGATAGTAAAATAAGATGTAAAAAAGTATATGAAAAAATTAAAGATGGAATATATTTAGATGATTTTGCTGCTTTAGGATTATTAGACTTTATTGTTTCTTCGTCTCAATTGGATTCGCTATTACGCCAACAATACAACATTGCTAGTCATAATTCCCGATTGCGTAAACTGGATAAGTGCATTGAAGATACTCTAGCTTTATCAGACCTAAAAGAAAATCAACAGCAACTTATTAAAGGAACTTATCAGTACATTAAAGCAGGAGATTATAATACTAATTTTTCTGTAATTAAGCAACTTGATTCTATTATTGATCATTCATTTTTACCTGAAGAAATAAAATAATTTTATTTTCATTTTAGTTTATCATCTCAAGCAAAAGCTACAGATTTATTTATCATCAATTTGATTGATAGTACTTCTGCAAATAAAGATGCTTTCAACAAATTAAACCTACTTAATGTATATCAACAAATAAGAGATGGAAAACCAGTTGATGATACAGAAACATTACAAATTTTAGAATCTTTAATTTTGGCTTCGCCTATTCCAGAAGAGTGTAAAATTATTTATAAATTAATGCGCGAGCCAATAAATAGTTCAAGCCAAAATCTTAATGAAAATAAATCTGGCACTGATGTAGTCAAAATAGCAAAAGAGTCAGTTCAGAAAGCATCCCGTATTGTTCCAACAGCTACTAAAATTGCATCTGTAACTGGGATGAAAGCAGGAACAGGAGTAGCTATAAGTACTTTATCTGGAGGCGCAGCAACTAATGCCACCTTAGCTTTGTTAGGAGGAGGTTCTGTTGCTGCTGGTGGATTAGGAATGTTGGGAGGATTGACAGTAGCAACAGGTGGAGCTGCTTTGATTGGTGCTGCTGCACTACTTTCTATTGCTAATTTTACTCAAATGAAACCGGAGGAACAACAGAAATTAGGAATTGCAGCAGGAGTAGGAGTTGCAACCAGCACTGCTGCCGTTGGTACTGCTTGGGCTGCTGTCACTACCTTTGGTGTAGCTAGCACAGGTACGGCAATTAGCACTTTATCAGGAGCAGCAGCGTATAGTGCGGCTATTGCAGCACTTGGTGGGGTTGGTGCCATGACTGGAGGGGCTGCACTTGTAGCATTAGGTGCGGGTTTTTTAGCTTGGAATCTATTTCAAGGTGATAAAAATGCAGATAAAAATGATCCTACTAAAAAGATATTGAAACAGCTGGAAGCTAAACTATATCAGTGAAGTAAACAATTAACTTAAAATGAGCTTCCAACGAACAGCATTCGTTGGAAGCTCACTTTAATTACTTTCTTGGAAATCCCTAAAATCCTAATTTTTCTAATACTGGTTTTGTCGAAACAATGTGACGATCTAATCCCAATTTTTCTGGGCTAACTCCTAACGCCAAAGCAATTAATTGGGGTAAATGTAACACTGGTAAACCCAGTTTCTTTTCAATTACCTTTTCTACTTCTGGCTGACGAGAATCTAAATTAAGATGACACAAAGGACAAGGGGTAACTAAACAATCAGCACCAGCAGCCAAAGCATCTTGAATATGTGTCCCCGCCATTTTAAAAGATTCGGTAGTAGCGTAACTAGCTAGGGGCCAACCGCAACATTGAGTCCGACCTCGATAATAAATTGGCTCTGCACCTACTGCCCGAAAAACATTTTCCATCGCTTCCGGACGGTAGGGGTCGTCATAGGGCATGGATTTTTGAGCGCGGAGAAGATAACAACCATAAAACGCCGCACATTTTAATCCAGATAACTTGCGGGTAACTCGTTTGGTAATTTCTTCTAAACCGTAATCTGTTACCAAAGCATAGAGAAGATGTTTAACTTCTGTACTCCCGCGATAAGGTAAACAACCTTCTTTAGCCAGCAGATTATTCACTTGCTGAATATATTCTGGTTTTTTAGTCTGACATTCTTTGAGACGTTCATCGACATGACCTATCACACCTTGACAAGTGCTGCAATGGGTGAGTAGAGGTAAATTTAACTCTTCTGCTAAAGCAATATTCCGGGCATTTACTGTATCTTCTAAAAGTTGGGAATCTTCTTTAAAAGTGCCAGAACCGCAGCAAGCGGCTTTTTTCAGTTCAATGAGTTGAATGCCTAGTGCTTGGGTTAAAGCTTGAGTTGATTGGTAAAGTTCCCGACAAGCACCCTGAGCAACACAACCAGGAAAGTAAGCGTATTTTAGCGTTTGAGATACCATAGAAGTATATTTGCCACAGAGCAATAGCTCTCAACAATAAATTTTTTGTTGTTACCTTGCCAGTGTAGCTTGCAAGGCTATGTATCCGGATTTGGACATTGTAAAAAAAATCAGTAAGAATTGCAAAACAGACACATGTTGACAGCGTATGCGCACCCGATCGCCCAATTGTCAGAAAATTCTTCGGCAGTATACGGGCGATCGCGCTTTCCGATAAGATGTATATGCTCAAAACAATGTCGCCCATAAAGAGCAGATCATAGCAACTGGTTAAGGATTTTTATCTATGACCCAAGAAACGGACGTTTTTGAAAAAGTTAAGAAAGTCGTCGCTGAACAACTGACTGTTGAGGCTGATGAAATCAAGCCACAATCGTCGTTTATTGACGATTTAGGCGCTGATTCCCTAGATATTGTGGAACTGGTAATGGCTTTTGAAGAAGAATTTGAGATTGAAATTCCTGATGATGCCGCTGAAAAGATTTTAACGGTTGAAGATGCCGTCAAGTATATCAAAGACAAAGCTGCTGCCTGAAAAGCGATTGGGGATCGGGTATTGGGTATTGGGGATCAGGAAAAACTCCATACCCTAGTCCGGGTTCCTCTTGCTTTTCCCTAGTCCCTAGTCACCTTTTTGCTGCTTTCTCGCCACCTTTAACTTAGTCATGACAGATTATAAACGTAAACGCGTTGTGGTAACTGGTGTTGGCGCGATTACACCAATTGGCAACACACCAGTTGAATATTGGGAAGGATTGTTGAGTGGTCGTAATGGCATTGACTACATCAGAGCTTTTGATGCATCTCGCCATGATTGCCGCATTGCTGGTGAAGTAAAAAACTTCGATCCACATGATTACTTGGAGCGCAAAGAAGCCAAGCGCATGGATCGGTTTTCCCAATTTGGGGTTTCGGCGGCAAAACAAGCGTTATCTGACGCAGGTTTAGAGATTAATGAACTGAATGCAGAACAAGTGGGTGTGATTATTGGTTCTGGCATTGGTGGACTGAAGGTTTTAGAAGACCAGCAAACAGTGTACCTGAACCGTGGCCCCGATCGCTGTAGTCCGTTCATGATCCCGATGATGATCGCGAATATGGCGGCGGGATTAACAGCCATTCATACCGGAGCTAAAGGCCCCAATTCCTGCTCTGTAACCGCTTGTGCAGCTGGTTCCAATGCCATCGGAGATGCTTTTCGCCAAATTCAATGGGGGTATGCTAAAGCCATGATTTGCGGCGGATGTGAAGCGGCGATTACACCTTTAGGTGTAGCTGGATTTGCCGCCGCACGGGCACTTTCGACTCGCAATGACCCGGCTAATTCCTGCCGTCCATTTGACCGCGATCGCGATGGATTTGTCATGGGTGAAGGTGCGGGAATTTTGCTGCTAGAGGAACTAGAACACGCATTGAGTCGAGGCGCTCGCATTTATGCAGAAATGGTCGGTTATGGGATGACCTGTGATGCTTATCATATGACCTCCCCAGTCCCTGGTGGGTTGGGAGCAGCCAGAGCCATAGAACTAGCGCTCAAAGATGGGGGACTAACCCCAGAAATGGTGAACTATATCAATGCTCATGGCACCAGCACCCCAGCTAATGACTGCACTGAAACCTCCGCGATGAAAAAAGCCTTGGGCGACCATGCTTATAAAATAGCTATCAGCTCTACCAAATCGATGACAGGTCATCTTTTGGGCGGTTCTGGAGGTATTGAAGCCGTAGCCACAGTACTGGCGGTTGCTAACGATCAAGTTCCACCAACAATCAATCTAGAAAATCCCGATCCAGAGTGTGACCTAGATTATATTGCTCACACTAGCCGCGCTCAAAAAGTCAACGTGGCATTATCTAATTCCTTTGGGTTTGGTGGTCACAATGTCACGCTAGCCTTTAAGAAGTACATCTAAAAAATTCCCCATTTGTCAGCTGATTGCTCTGCTGAAAGTTAGTAGCAAAAGTATCCTAGATGTCATTTGCTACTTAACCAAGGGTTCAAAACAACCCAATTATTAGCTGGATTTATCACCACCAAATCAACATATCCCGCTTGTCCATCAACAATTGGCAGTGGGATGATGAGGATAGGGGGAATGTGAAAACAATCAGGCAATCAAGGGGAAAAATCCACAACCTTGTTTGTCTCCCCGGTAAGTGTGTGTGAGCTACCAAGAGTGCTAACCCGTCGTTAAAAACAATCTGATTATGGCTGTTGCAACCCAATCCCTCGAAACACTTTCTATTAACTCGATTCGCTTTTTGGCTATTGATGCCGTAGAAAAAGCAAAATCGGGACACCCAGGGCTGCCGATGGGCGCTGCTCCGATGGCTTTTGTACTATGGGATCGCTTTTTACGGTTTAACCCCAAAAATCCTAAGTGGTTTAACCGCGATCGCTTTATCCTGTCTGCTGGGCACGGTTCAATGTTGCAGTATGCCCTGCTATACCTTTATGGTTACGACAGCGTCAGCATTGAGGACATCAAGCAATTCCGTCAGTGGGAATCCAAAACCCCCGGACACCCGGAAAACTTCATGACCGCTGGTGTCGAAGTTACCACAGGCCCACTAGGTCAAGGAATTGCCAATGGCGTGGGTTTGGCAATAGCAGAAGCCCACCTCGCAGCTAAATATAACAAACCCGATGCCAAAATTGTTGACCATTACACCTACGTGATTTTGGGTGATGGCTGCAACATGGAAGGTATTTCTGGTGAAGCGGCTTCCTTCGCTGGGCACTTGGGATTAGGCAAACTTATCGCTCTGTACGACGATAACCACATCTCCATCGACGGTTCCACAGATGTAGCCTTCACTGAAGATGTTTCTAAGCGTTTTGAAGCTTACGGTTGGCACGTTCTGCATGTCAAAGATGGTAACACTGACCTAGAAGCGATAGCCATTGCCATCGAAGAGGCAAAATCTGTCACAGACAAGCCTTCGATGATTAAAGTCACCACCACCATCGGTTACGGTTCCCCCAACAAAGCAAACACCGCTGGTGTTCATGGTGCTGCTTTGGGTGCAGACGAAATCGCCTTGACTCGGAAAAATTTGGGTTGGGAATACGAACCTTTTGTAGTTCCCCAAGATGTCCTCAACCACACTCACAAAGCTGTTGAACGTGGCGCAGGTTACGAAGGCGACTGGAACAAAACCTTTGCTGACTACAAAGCTAAGTATCCCCAAGAAGCAGCTGAATTTGAGCGTTACATAAGCGGCAAACTGCCTGATGGTTGGGATAAGGTACTACCCACCTACACCCCCGAAGACAAAGGACTCCCCACCCGCAAACACTCAGAAACTTGCTTGAACAAACTGGCAGCAGTTTTACCAGAATTGATTGGTGGTTCCGCTGACTTAACCCACTCCAACCTCACTGAAATCAAGGGCAAAGGCGACTTCCAAAAAGGAAATTACCAAAACCCCAACATCCACTTTGGTGTGCGGGAACATGGCATGGGCGCAATCTGTAACGGTATCGCGCTGCATACTTCGGGATTAATTCCCTACGGTGCAACCTTCTTAATCTTCACAGATTATATGCGGGCTGCCATCCGCCTATCAGCTTTGTCCCAAGCTGGGGTAATTTGGGTAATGACCCACGACTCAATTGGACAAGGTGAAGACGGCCCCACCCACCAACCAATAGAAACACTGGCTTCCCTGCGTGCTATTCCTAACCTCACAGTAATTCGCCCCGCAGATGGAACAGAATCTTCTGGTGCATACAAAGTAGCGATTGAAAGAGCAAAGGCAAATGCTCCTACTCTGTTAGCGTTCACCCGTCAAAATGTCCCCAACTTAGCAGGTACATCAATTGAAGGTGTAACCAAGGGTGGATACACAGTAGTGGATAGCCAAGGTACACCAGATATTATCCTCATTGGTACCGGTTCAGAATTGAGCCTCGCTGTTACCGCAGCTGAAAAACTCACAGCCGAAGGTAAGAAAGTTCGTGTTGTCTCCTTACCTGCTTGGGATTTATTTGAAGCACAAGATGCAGCTTACAAAGAATCTGTTCTACCAAAAGCTGTCACCAAGCGCTTGGCTGTAGAAGCTGCTTCTAGTTTTGGCTGGCACAAGTATGTCGGCACCGAAGGCGATGTTGTCAGCATTGATCGCTTTGGTGCTTCTGCTCCCGGCGGCGTTTGTTTAGAGAAGTTTGGCTTTAGTGTTGATAATGTATTAGCTAAAGCGAAAGCATTGTTGGGTTAATTAGTAACAGAATATTCTCTTGATTTTGTGGGGTGGGCCGGAAAGCCCGCCCTTTTTTTTATAGATTCAAGCTGATCATACTAATTTGAAACAAGAATGCGACGTATGGGTAGGGTCTCGCTTAGCGCAACGCACCAACGCACTTAATAATTAGTTTATGAGAGTATTATTTAAAGGTGAAAGACGCAATTCGGAAGACAGTAGTCCTGTCAGCATTTGGACATTTATCGACACAGGTTTAGAAATCACACAAGACATAAATGGGATGAATATGTCATTCACTCCTTATAGTAAGATTGCAGGTTTTAGTATATTCACTAATAGTTATATCTTGTCTAGAGACATCCATACTTACTATACTATCCGCATTGGCTTTGTAAACGAAGGTTTTGCTGATATATATTTTAGTGATTCTGAGTATGCTAAATCTGTCATTACAAAAATAAAAGAAATTCTTCAGACAAAGCTGAGTTAAACTTCTTCTAGCTCCTCTACTTCTGCGAAGTAGAGGAGCTGTCGCAGCTCATCAAAATTAATGGGACAGACCACTAGAGTTTTTGCCCTGTAAGGAAAAGCAAGTTCTTAATTTTGGATAAAGTCGAGCTTAGATGATATTTGAATTCTCGAAAAAACCTGCGAAATTCATACAGATTTAACAAGGAAAGGTACGCCAATACAAGAGGCAGATATTTTGATTGCAGCAACAGCTTTAGGAATTAACTCTTATAGTAATGTTTATAGCCTTTAAATTTAGTCTTATCCCCATTAGCCACAATGCCTAAGAGATTGACTGGAGAGATTTTAAGACTTTCCTGAGCTTGCATCAACCCTGTTTTGTCTGTTTTGTCTATCCTTACAACTAACACTACCCCATCAGTGTAGGGTGCTAGCATTCTGGCATCAACTAATCCAACTATGGGGGGAACATCATAAATCACTAAGTCAAAGGTTCTTTGGAAATATCCCATCAGTTGCTTCATCTTTTCTGATGAAAGTAACCTTGCTGGGTCTGGTGGTACTGGCCCTGAAGTCACCACAGATAAGTTGTTCATCTCTGGCATTTGCCTGATTACCTGCCCTGCTGGTATATTTGTCGAAATTAAACTACTCAATCCCCATAAGTTATTTAAATCAGTTAATAGGTGAACTTGAGGCCGCCGTAAATCCGCATCCACAAGTAGTACTCGTTTACCCATAGCAGCTGCTATTTGGGCTAATTGGAATGAAACAGTAGACTTACCATCTCCTGGTAATGCTGAACTAATAATTAAGGATTTAATTGGTTGATCGGAATTGAGTAGTTGAATATTTGAATACAGTACCTGTAAAGATTCCCAAAATCTACCTTGACCGTAGTAGCGATCGCTTCCTGGGCTACGATGTAAACTCTTAGAAAATTTAGAAATTTTTCTAAAAAATCTAAATGGTGTTTTTTCTGAAGGAGAGCTGCGTTCTATCTTGTAATATAAGTGATTTTGAATTTTCTTGTCAAAAGGTAAAACTCCTAACAAAGGTAGTTTCATCTTTTCTTTTAAACTATCAACATTATGATAAGTATTGTCTACTTTTTCCATGAGTAAGCTAATACCCATACCTAAAAGTAAACTAGCTACCAAACCGAGAGTCAAACTGCGGGGAATATTAGGTGATATCGGTGCTTCAGGTTGAAGTGCTTCTTGAATCAATTCCCAGGGAAGTTCTGTTTGAGCAACCTGAATTTGTAGGGTTTCGCGAGTAGTTAAAAACCGATTTAAGCTATCAGTTGCAATTTGGAGTTCTCGTTGGAGTTCAGCATATTTTCTGGCTAAAACTGGTAATAGTTTAACTTCCTGCTCGAGTTGGCGTTCTGCTTTACTCAGTTCTTGACTCTGTACTTCTAAAATTTGAATTTGAGTTGTGATCTCAGCAAATTTTACTCCCATGCTACGCCGTGCTTCTTCTTGGAGCAAAGTTAATAGATTTTTTTTCTTCTCCTGCAAACTTCTGAGTGGTGGGCTGTCTTGTTGGAAGCGTACTGATTCTCCAGAAATATCAGCTTCTAATTGACGTAATTTCCCAAATATTTCCTGATATCCAGGTGCATTATTTAGCGCTGCTGTTTCTCCTTGTGCTAGTTTCAAATTTGCAAAAATAGCTTGATATTCTGCCAATTTTTGATCAATTTCCAGTCTTTGATTACTCAATGTAGTGACTCGTTCTGCAACTTGCGCAGCCTGAGCATCTGGACTAATAAAGTCGTATTTTTGGCGAAAAAGCTGTAGCTCTTTTTGCAGATTATCTACTCGGTGTTTGATAGTAGGTAACTGTTGATCAACAAATTGCACTCCTTGCCTTAACTTAGTTTGCCGCTTTTCTAAACTGTAGTTTAAGTAAGATTTAGCAATTATATCTAGTACTATTTTAATCTGGTTACTATCGCTACTTCGATAGCTGACTTCTATCAGCTTAGTTGTGCCTAAACGACGAATAACTAAAAATTTAAGTAGAGAATCATAGTTAATATCTGGATAGTAAAATTGGATCTGCTTGACGATATCTGCCATCAATTCAGGACTTCTGAGAACCTGAATTTGACTTTCGTAATCTAGATTTCCTGACTTGTCTGAGTTGCCTGTATCTATGGTAAGTTGCAGCAATGACTTTTCGTCAGTGAGCGGTTCTACTAAGAGTCGAAAATTGCTTTCATAGACTGGCTTCTGATTCAATGTTGAGTAAGTAACACCACTCATCACCACAGTGCCTATTCCTACAATAATCAACGCTCTTCGCTGTAAAATGCCTAGTAATTGCCGGAAATTCCAATCATTACTTTCTTGTTCAAACCCTAATGGAATTTGAGGTGGAAATACTGGATGGGCAGAATTTCCATTCCGTTCGTAACTTGAGGTTTTAGTAAAATGGTTCTCCATTATTAATTCGGATTGTGTAATTAGTTAGGTAAGGCTTTTCATGAGAGCTTTCAGCCAGGTAAAGCACGCTGTTGTAATTCTAATTAAGTGGTGCAATTGGAAATGTCAATACTCAAATAGATAAATTTAATATTTTTATTACGACAGAAATTTATTTGCTTTTCTCCATAGATTTCCCAAAGATTGAGATTTTTTTACATAGCTGTTTTAGAATCTCATCAATTGCAGTATTTATACTCTGACTAATGTCAACTGAAGCATGAAATTACCTTACCCATCAAGGGATGGGGCATGAATAGAGTATTGTGCATTTTACTTAGCCTAAGAATGTGTGCTGTCGCAATGTTAACGCTATTATACTTGCGCAAGTATATTCTGGCTTGTCTTGAGTAAGCCTGAGTATTGTTAATAATTTTTAGTATAAAATTTACTTAAGTGAGAATTATGAACCTTGATTACACGCAAAGTCAGTTTTCATGGAGATAAGAGGGCAGGGGAGCAGCGCCTCTCTTCTCCCAAGGGGAGACGCGCAAGGGACGAGACGCTCCGCGAACGGCTTTGCTCAAAGACCGGGGCAGAGGAAGCAGAGGAGACTAATGACAAATGACTAATGACCATTACCCAATTGCTAAGTTGATTTTCATTGGGTTGCTAGATAGCCTACAGCATTTTTGCTAATTATGATATTACGTATATATTAAGTTTTGCATAGACATAATTTGGCAGACATGCTCTAGAATAGAAGCTTTTGAGGCGAGATCATGGGAAACCGCCACGGTGACCCAGTACTAGATTATAGTGGCTAAGAATCAGAAAGTTCTGATTAGCTATAATTCAGAGCTAATGAAGTGGTTAATTTTTGGATGGGATTGACAGTTTAGCGATTCTAACGGCGAATATACATCAACATTACCCATAGAAAAAATACCTATTCTGAGAATACAAGCTGTAAATTCTCTTGACTTAGGCTATAACAGATTAATTTCATTAAATCCCCATAGCTTGACACATGTTAGTTGCAGCTATTTTGTCATCTGCAATATGTCTGGTTTAGACATGAGATACCTGAGGCAATCAGAAACCCAGGCAAAAACTATTTATTTTTTATTAATTTATTGACTATTGGAATAAATATGGTATTGTATGTTGCTCAGTTAATTAAGTAGCACCAGAGTCGCTCACCGAAGCTTTGGCACTAGCTAAAAGCTAATTTGAGGGTATTATAGGACTTATCTCTGTAATTAGTTTAAAATTATACTTAAATATTTTTTTGTACTTAAAGCATCATTTGCGACGATGCTAAAAAGTATTCAAAATATTTGCTATGGAGGAGATTCACAATTCATTACCTCATAACCGCGAACTTTTGAAGCTCTTGCTAATACAAAGTTTTAGATTTTTATTTTTCAAAGTAATAATTGTAAAATAAAATTCACTCAAAGTAAAATAGCCTTATTTTTTTACAAGTAGGGGATGTACAGTATAAAATTTTATCTCAATTAATAAAAAGCAACAACATTTTTACAAAAGTTTTGGCGCTTTCACTAATTTAGATAAACATCGATTATAAAGGAATTTAACAGCAACACTTAACCCAAAAAAGCAGATTTATGCTTCAATTGCTGTCAAGGTGACTTGAAGTTATTAAAACATTTTGAAAGGACTATGTAGCCAATGACATTCAGTGAATGGCTGAAAAAATCGTTGCTAACCAAATCCACACACAAAGATTCTCAAAATCAGAAATTTGTTGAAACTGATAGAGACTTGTTGTCAAGTGAGAAAGTTAACTTCGAGGATGGAAGACAACATAATGGCAAAAATTTTTCCACATTTGTATTTCCTTCTATAGTTCCGCAGGAGTCTCTAGGAGTAAAGGAAGCTTGGTATGGTCAATCGCTGAACTTATCTGTGATCACTGAGTTTTTTCCCCCAGACTACGCTGCTACGGGACAGTTAATTGAAGAACTAGTAAGCCAGTTAAGCAAACAGGGAGTCAACATTGAGGTGTTTACAGGTCAACCTGGGTATGCGTTTGGGACTGCTAGTGCGCCCGCAGTAGAACAAGTGGGTCCTGTCAGAATTCAACGATCGCGCTCTGCTCAGTTGTGGTCGCGGCGGGTTCGTGGTAAAGCTATCAATGGTATCCTATTTACCTTGCGCGCTGTGCTGCATCTCATCAGATGTGTCCGTCGCCGAAATCTATTGTTGCTGACTTCAGCTCCGCCATTTTTACCAATTGTGGGATATATCGCCCACCTGTGTTTTGGGCTTTCTTATGTGTGTTTAATTTATGATATTTATCCAGACATTGCGATCGCTCTCGGAGTAATCCCTCAAAATCACTGGCTGGCAAAATTCTGGCAAGCACTCAACAGAAAAATTTGGCAAAAATCCAAAGGAATAGTCGTGCTAAGTCCGGCGATGAAACAGCGGGTAGTAGCAACTTGTCCAGAAGTAGCGGATAAAGTGAGTGTGATTCACAGTTGGGGAGATCCTGACTTGATTGTGCCGATTGTAAAAAAAGATAACTGGTTTGCTAAGAAATATAACTTAGTTAACAAATTTACAGTTCTTTACTCCGGTAACATGGGGCGGTGTCATGATTTGGACACCATTTTAGCAGCAGCCAAACAACTCCAAAACGAGCCAATTCAGTTTGTTTGTATTGGTGGTGGGCCAAAACATGACAGTTTTATCCAAGAAGTCCATAACTTAGGACTCAGCAATTTCCTGTTTTTACCGTATCAAGAAAAACAGGTACTGCCCTATTCTTTGACAGCTTGCGATCTCTCTCTCGTCAGCGTAGAAGCTGGGATGGAAAGTTTAGTTGCGCCCAGCAAGCTTTACCCAGCTTTAGCAACAGGCCGTCCAGTAGCCGTGATTTGTTCAGAGTATTCTTACTTAAGACAACTGATTACAGAAGCCCAATGTGGCGCTAGTTTCGAGAATGGTGACAGTTATGGACTAGCGGAATTTATTCGCCGACTCAATAATGACCGAAAACTAGCAGAACACATGGGTGTTGCCTCGCGTAAGTATTTGCAGTCGCATTTTACGCCGGAAATCATTGCTAAACAATACTTAAAAGTCCTGCAAAAGGCTGTTTCATAAAGTGTTTGGGTGTTATTACCAATAATAATTACCAAACTCGTATTAATTTAACTTCATTGCTAGCTTGACAATTGAAATTGGCGGCTATATAAACAAAGTGCGTCTACCTTTTTGGAAGGCTAACTCCGAAAGTAATGTTTTGCAAGCAGGTAAATGCAGACTCTCTCTCAGCAGAATTACTTATACCTGCTGCCAAAGAAAATGCTCGTGAAGCATGTTCCCTAGAACTTGCGCTGATTCACAAATTTTTCTTCTTAAACCGAATAACTCACTGTTGATATAGGAGTGGGCTTTGATGGTCTTTTTGATCTCAGTCCCTTCAACGCAACCTTCTTGTGGATTTGTTTAATGTCTACTGATGCGGAGGGCCGAAGTGCAGAGAAGGTGTGACCGAAATCGAAAACGTTCTAAACGACGAGCTATATATTGTCTGGTGCATAGCTGCTACATGAATAGTATGAGTCAAAAATACGGGTTGTTTGCTGAACAAGCAGGACAGCTACAACAACGGGGAATCAGGCGCCGAGAGGCCTTGATGTTAGTAGCAGCCAAGACAGCGGTTCCCTTGGAAGGTGAATGGTTAGAAGCCTTTTGGTGTGATGAATGCCAACAAACCAAGTGGTATCACGTTTGTAAGCGCGACTCTACTTATGAGTTGTCACTAGCACCGCCAGAACTTTGGCAACAAGCAACGGGGGTAAATAATCCACACCAGAATCCTTCTGTAGGAGAGTTTACAACTCGGCACTCCCGGATGATGAGTCACAGAAGCATTCTCGATTTTCGGTTTGTCAACTAGGAACAACAAAACGAGTCAGCTAGACAATTTGTCGTTTTGAGCGAAGCAAAAGCTTCAAGCTCCATTCGTTTCGGTCAAAATGACACCTTAGAACGCAACTTGTTATCAGGCAATCATCTACTGGCAGTAGCTATCGCTGCTAATCCTATCGTGTTCTATGATTAACGTCTTTATAAGTTTGATGAACGTCAAACTTAGTTTGCTATACGCATTAGTTGCAATAAACAAGACATTCATAACTTTAATTAAAGTCAAACTTAGTTAGCTATAACGCTTGCTGAACTATCAGAGCTAATGCTCAAGGGCGTAGCTTGTAAGTATGGTATGAGTAGCAATGAATATGAGATGGCTGGAGGTTCCAAGAAACAAAAACGCAAGTGCAGTACTCCCAAAGCAACTACTCCGACGGATCAAGAAACCACAGATAAGGCATAATACCGCAGATCAGGAACTGGTTAGCTAACTTAGCCTCTGTTGCCAACTCCTGATGGCGATCATCTTCAGCAAAGATTATCGGGACACAACAATTTGTGTCCCTTATTTTGTAGAAAACCTGACAAATGACAAATGATCAATGACAAATGACCAATGACAGTTGTGGCAGAATCAACTACTTCTAGCTGGCTTATTTAACACACATGAAAAAAGCCCTTATTTGTGGAATCTCAGGTCAAGATGGAGCTTACCTGGCGCAATTGCTTCTCAATCAAGGCTATTCAGTCTGTGGTACTTCCCGTGATGCTCAGATTTCCTCCTTCTCAAATTTGGTTTACTTAGGGATTCGAGAGCTAATAAAATTAGAGTCAATGGCTTTAACTGACTTTCGCAGTGTGTTGCAGGTACTCACAAAAATCCAGCCAGATGAAATCTACAACTTAGCAGGGCAAAGTTCAGTTGGTTTATCCTTTGGACAACCAGTAGAAACTTTAGAAAGTATAGCTACTGGTACTCTCAATTTACTAGAAGCCGTTCGCTTTTTATGTGCGCCCATCAAACTCTACAATGCTGGTTCTAGTGAAAGTTTTGGCGATACTGGCTCTACAGAAGCCGATGAAACTACACCATTTCGTCCCCGCAGTCCCTATGCTGTAGCGAAAGCCACCGCATTTTGGGAAGTTGCTAACTACCGCGAAGCTTACGGTTTATTTGCTTGTTCAGGAATTTTATTTAATCATGAATCTCCCCTCAGGCCAGAAAGATTTGTGACTCAAAAGATTGTTGCTGCTGCTTGTCGAATTGCTCAAGGTAGTGCTGAACATCTTTATTTAGGAAATATGCAAATTCAGCGTGACTGGGGTTGGGCGCCAGAATATGTTGAAGCAATGTATTTAATGCTGCAACAAGAACAGCCCGATGATTATGTAATTGCGACAGGAGAGAGTAGTTCACTAGAAGATTTTGTTGACGCAGCCTTTACATCAGTAAATTTAGATTGGCGTGAGCATCTGGTGATAGATAATAGCTTGCTACGTCCTACAGATTTAGAGGTAGGTAGAGGTAATCCAGCTAAAGCTAAGAAGGAGCTGGGATGGCAGGCAAAATACAAAATGAATGATGTAGTGCAGATGATGGTGAAAGCAAGGTTAGCTAATTCAGTAAAATGAAAGATTCAATTTCTCAGCCAGATTTAGTAATTGAAGCTGGTCGCACAGAAAGGCAATATTGGAAAGACTTGTGGCGCTATCGAGAGCTGTTTTACTTTCTAGCATGGCGAGATATATTAGTGCGGTACAAGCAAACGACAATTGGTATTGCTTGGGCACTAATTCGTCCGTTTCTCACAATGCTAGTGTTTACAGTTGTGTTTGGGAAATTGGCAAAGTTACCCTCTCTGGGTGCGCCTTATCCAATCCTCATATTTTCTGGAATGTTGCCTTGGCAGTTCTTTGCTAATTCTCTCTCAGAGTGCAGCAATAGTTTGATTAGCAATGCCAACTTAATCTCGAAAGTTTATTTTCCTCGCTTAGTAGTGCCTATAAGTGCAGTAGTAGTGAGTTTTGTAGACTTTTTGATTTCGGGGATAATTTTGTTAGGGTTAATGGCTTGGTATAATTTTGTGCCCAGTTGGCGAATTTTAACACTACCTTTATTTGTTTGTATAGCCTTTGCTGCCTCAATGGGCACAGGATTATGGTTAGCTTCTTTAAATGTTAAATATCGAGACTTTCGTTACATTGTGCCGTTTATTGTGCAATTTGGTCTTTATATTTCACCAGTAGGATTTAGCAGCAGCATTGTGCCAGAGCAATGGCGATTTATCTATTCTTTGAATCCAATGGTAGGGGTAATTGATGGTTTCCGTTGGGCGATTTTGGGCGGTGATGCAAAGTTATATTTACCAGGTTTTCTCCTGTCTTTAGGATTGGTAATTTTACTTTTTGTGAGTGGTATTTGTTATTTTCGCAAAATGGAACGCACTTTTGCAGACGTGATTTAATCTGAAGTTTAGTAACAGCATTTCAATGTAGATGTTTGGCTAATTTGTAAGTTTCAATATTTAATTGTTGGGTAGAGTAGATATTTGATGTCTGATACTGTTATTCGTGTTGAAAACCTCGGGAAAAAATATATTATTAGTCACCAGCAACAGGAACGCTACACAGCACTGCGGGATGTCGTTACTAATAAAGCTAAATCTCTGGGTAATTTAATTAATCCTAAAACTAAAGTTGAAAATTATGCTTTTGAAGAATTTTGGGCTTTAAAGGATGTATCATTTGAAATCAAACAAGGTGACAAAGTTGGTATTATTGGGCGTAATGGTGCAGGTAAATCAACTCTTTTAAAAATTTTAAGTCGAATTGCTGAACCCACAACAGGAAGCATCAGAATTAAGGGCAGAGTTGCCAGTTTATTAGAAGTGGGAACGGGGTTTCATCCAGAATTAACAGGGAGAGAAAATATATTTCTCAACGGTGCGATTTTGGGAATGAGTAAAGCTGAAATTCAGAAAAAGTTTGATGAAATTGTTGAATTTGCAGAGGTAGAAAAGTTTTTAGATACCCCAGTAAAAAGATATTCATCGGGGATGTATGTAAGGTTAGCATTTGCAGTCGCAGCACATTTAGAACCGGAGATTTTAATTGTTGATGAAGTTTTAGCGGTGGGGGATGCGGCGTTTCAGAAAAAGTGTTTGGGGAAGATGGAGGATGTAGGAAAAGAAGGACGGACGGTGTTGTTTGTGAGTCACAATATGCCAGCTGTATCTAACTTGTGTTCACAGGGCATTGTTTTAGTGGAAGGCAAAAACCAACTATATTCTTCTATAGATAAGGCGGTTATGTTTTACACAAACAACACTCTTAATAAGTTAACATTAATACCTCTTGAGAGCAGAACTGATAGAAAGGGAAATGGAAAAGCTAGATTTATAAGTTTCTCTCTTTGCAATGATCAACAACAGATTATTAACAGGGGAGTGTCTGGGCAAAAGCTCATCTTTAAAATCCAAATAGATTCAAAGAGTGAAGTTAGAAACGAAATGATGATTGCTCTTGGTATAAAAGATAGACAAGGGCAGTATTTATTTCATTGTTCTACAATTGCTATTGCATGGGAACCAAGCATAGTAATTGGAACTAACGTTATTTATTGTAGCATCCCAAAACTGCCATTGACTCCAGGTATCTACTGGGTAGATGTATATTGTGAAATACGTAGGGAAGTGGCTGACTGGATTGTAGATGCATTTTCTTTCGAGGTCGATGAAGGAGATTTTTTTGGTACTGGAAAAATTTCTCCACCCAGCAAAAAATCTTCTATTTATATCAACCATAATTGGAGTTTAGAACAATAACATTAAGATAAATATACTTCTTAGGAAGTAGGCTATTACATAGATACAGCTATATAAATTAAGACAGGTTCTAAAAAGAAAAATTTAACTCTTGGATATGTCTAACACCCTTATTTTGTCTTTAGCCATTGGTGGTTACCAACATTTATTTCGTTCATGCCTTGATTCTCAGTATGCTTATTCGCTGAAGAATTCTTACGATTATGCCGTAGTTACAACATCTCCGTGGTTACTTACTGCACATGATGCAGCATGGCTCAAGGTTCCCTTATTGATTGCAGCCAGCCAATTGAAATATGAATTTATTATGTTCATTGATGCAGATTGCGAAGTTCGCTTATTTGCTCAATCTATACAGAGTATCTTTCAAGAGGGAAAATCTTTATATCTTGCACCAGGCATCTCTGGAAGAATAAATTCAGGCGTGATTATTGCTAAAAATCGAGATGAACAAGTGCGATACACTTTTCAAAAAATTCTTGATAATGCTGATTCATATATATTACCTGAAAACGAAGCTCCTTATGAAAATGGACACTTTATACAATATATTAAAGATTGTGATTTTGTCGGAACTATAGAACATCAAAAATGGAACAATAATTCAAAATTAAACCCCAATAGTTTTATCCAACATTACAGTGGCAAAGCTCTACGAGAACATTACAATAATTCTTATGTAAATAATTATCAAAAACTCAAATTTAAAGTTGATAAGTATATTGGCAAATTCAGCAAACATGTGCCTCAATACTTTTTAAATGAAACCAGCAAAAAGAAGCGTATTGAGATTTTAATAGATGCCTATAGTATGCCTTTAGAATCTGTAATAATTCAATCTATAAGGTAATTTATATGAAAGTTTGTGCTTACTCCACATGCAATGAATCTTATATACAGAACTCTGTTGTAAGTTTACTTTCCATCCGCAAATGGAATTGCGATATCGATCTATTTATAATCTCTCGAAAACTCTCTGAGAAAGCTAAAGCGTTTGCATCTAGATATAACATTTCAGTTATTGAGTTAAATCTTGATTATCAATTTCCGAAAAGTTTTTCTTATCCTGTGGAGTGTTACTATCTATTTGCTGGACCTGAATGCTTTCTAGAACGTGGTTATGAATATAGTATTTATATTGACGGTGACATTTATTGTAACGCATCAGTTTCAATTGATTGGAATAAACTTAACTATTTTGCAGGTGTCAGCATTGGCAAAATTGAAGATTTACTTAAAAATGATCTAGAAACAATTTTTCGGATTTGGAAATACAAATCGATTCCAGAATACAGGGTACAAACCGGTGTTATTTACTTTAAAAATGAAACTATGGTTGCCACAGATTTTCTAGAAAAGATAACCAATCTTTACTCTGAAAGTATTGTTAATTCAATTCCTCGATCTGGTGATGATAGTCTTTTTTCTCTTTTTCAACTTATATATCCAGAAATAAAACCATTATTAATACATGAAGATTTTAATTATATTTTATCGCCACCTAAAGTTTATCGTAACAGCCCAGATTATTTAACATTTGCAGAAGAAAAAATTAACAACTGTGTTTTCTTTCATTTTACTAATAAAGTTAGTAAACCTTGGATAAAATGTTCATATTTTTCCTGTTATACAGAAAAATACTTTCATAAAAAATGGCAAAATTGCTTAATTGATGTTTTATCTACAGATGATATCTCTACTTACTTTCCTCAGTTTAATAAATTTCTCGATTTAGAAAAAGTCAAGTTCTACTGGTGGGGAAGTACCAATGTAGGGGATCTTGTCACACCATATTATCTCCAGCGTGTTTGTAAAGTTGAGAATGTCGATGCTATGCGTGCTGAAGAGTCATCGCTTTCAAAAAAGCCTAGCTTACTTGATAGTAATTTTTCTTTCTTTAAGAAAAAATTAGCAAAATTTTTGCGGTTATCAAATATCAAGCCAAAGATGATTATTTCAACCGGCAGCATCATGAGACTTTGTTCTTATAGTGTTACAGTCTATGGTAGCGGAATTAGAAGTGCGAATCAAAAGCTGAATCCAGGTATTATAGAATTTGTTAGAGGTCCATTAACTAGAAAAGCACTTTTAAAAATAAAATGTGAATGTCCTCCGATTTATGGAGATCCAGGACTTATTATTAGTAAATATTATCAACCCAAATCAAATACTAAAAAATATTCATTAGGCATTATTCCACATTTTACTGAATATCAGGAAGTGGCGCATCTATATCAAAACGATCAAAATGTTAGAGTAATTAATATGGCCAGTGGTGATATCGAGAAAGTTATAGATGAAATTGTTCTTTGTTCGGCAATTATTTCAAGTTCGCTTCATGGGATAGTCTTTTCTAACAGTTATTCCATACCTGTCAGGTGGATAAAGTTTTCTAATAGAGTTTTTGGTGATGATACAAAATTTAAAGACTATTTCTTATCAATAGGACGTCCCTTAGAAGATTATATTAATGCTATCGAATTTAAATATGTAAGTGTAGATAAACTACTGCAATTAATTACGCCATATCATATTAATATTGACATTAATAGGCTCGAAGATGCTTTATTTTTTGATAAATTTGGGTTTAAAAAATCAACATTTTGGTTAGCAGATGAAAAACTCTAATAAATATTATTCATATTTCACTTATTTATATAGCTAGAGGTTATAAAAATCCGTGAGAAAAATTAGTTATGTACTGCGTCCAGTGGCACATTTCTTCAAATATGAACTGCGTAATTCACTTTTTTGGGCTAATTCTATACAAAGAAACTGGGGCGATGACTTGAATCCTTGGCTTTATTATAAGCTTACAGGAAAGAAAGCAGTTTATTGTCCCCATAAGTCATGTCACCGTCTTTTAATGGCAGGGAGCATTTTAAGTCAAGCTGGGAAATACGATACCTGCTGGGGAACAGGATTAATATCTGACAACCTGAGTACTCCACTAAAGTTATTTAAGGCTTTAGCTGTGAGAGGTCCTTTGAGCGCTCAGAAGTTACAAGAAAATGGCATTGCGGCTCCAGCAATATATGGAGATCCAGGTCTAATAGCTTCTAGGCTTATTACCCTACCCAAGAACAAAAAATATAAGTGTTCAGTAATACCACATTATGTTGACAGAGTTAATGGTGAAAAATTTGCTAGAGAAATGGGTTTTAATCTGATAAATGTGGATTTACCGATTGAAAAATTTATAGAAGAAGTAGCTAGTTCTGAGGAAGTATGGTCATCTTCATTACATGGTATTATTTGTGCAGAATCTATGCAAATACCAACGACTTGGATAAAATTTTCCAATCACATAATTGGTGGACTTTTTAAATACCATGATTATCTTTTAGGAACAAACCGTGATTTGTCTAATCCATTAGATTTTTCTCAACCTTTCAAAAATAAAATAATTGCGCAACCTCTTGAATCTTTTAATGTTAATTTTGTGATAAAAAATTTGTTGTCGGTTTTTCCTGGAAAATTAAAAGTTAAAAGCTAACAAGTGTGTTATTTTAATTAATTGTTATGACTCATTTGAGTTAATAAATCATAGTTGCTCATTTTAATACCTCTGCTGAAGGGTGAGCCTCGTCTACGTTCTTTGAACGCCACTTGCTTCAAACCGGGAAACCCGTCCAACGCAGTGTCTCCACAACTTGTGCATTTTAAGGTTTTTGCCGCTAACTGAACATTATTAATTTATATCCATTGGAGTTAATCAAAAAAAATTTAAATTGATGAAAATCTGGCATATTACACAAACAATTTATGGAGGATCTGGTCAATATGCGATCCGTTTGAGCAATTCTTTAAATACTTTAGGGCATCAAAGTATTGTGTTAGTTAAGCATGGTGATTCTCTAGCAGGAAGTTTACAGTTATCAAACAACACGAATTTTTTACAGTCAATTGTTAACCGTGCAACGCGATCGGTTTTAAATCGTGTAGCAACAGAACCTTATCACACTGGTTTTCGTTTAGATCGGTGGGCAATAGATGAATTAGATCCACCAGATATAATTCACTTACACGGTCTCACAGGATGGATTGGCTTTAAAGGTCTCCGTAATCTCATCCAACCTCACACTCCTGTTTTTTGGACAGCCCATGATCTATGGATGCTATCTGGCGGATGTGTCGTATATAAGGAATGCGATCTCTATCAAATGGGATGTCCCTCCTGCTCTAGTTTAAAGCAACCCTTCTCTAGATGGAGTCGATTAGAGTGGTTACACAAGTTTAAATTTATTCAAGACTACAACGTCATTCCTATTGCTAATAGTAATTGGATGGCTCATTGCATTCGCCAATCTCCATTATTCTCTGAAACTACCGATATTGCAATTATTCCACCAATCATCTCACCTGAGTTTTTTGAAAAAAGCTATACAACTCCTTTGCGAGAAGAATTTGGTATACCATCTAATCGTATAGTAATAGGCTTAGGCGCGCGAACTGTAACAGATGCATATAAGGGCATTGCAGAATTCATACAATACTTTTCGCAGTCTTCATATCTTTGCGATCACTCTACCCTACTCATATTCGGGGATGGCGAATTAGAAACACCCTCAAACCTTCATTGTCGCTTTTTAGGACGTTTATCGAATACTGAACAGGTAAAACGTTTTTTTCAAGCATGTAATGTCTTTGTATCTTCCTCGCGTATGGAAACCTTTGGAATGACTCTTCTTGAAGCCCAAGCATCAGCAACACCAGTTGTCACCTTTCGTGTTGGTGGTACATCCGAAGCAGTATGTCACCTTAAACATGGATGGTTAGCTGAAGTTGGAGATTTTGATTCTTTAATTTTCGGCTTGCACTGGATTCTAGAAAATCTTGAAAAAGCAAATACCTTAGGTAAAAATGCCTCATTTTGGGCTAAAGAAAATTTTTCATCTTCATTAGTAGGAAAAAAACAAATAAATGTTTATTCTCGTTCATTTACTAATTTCTAAATATAACTAACTGCAAAACTTACTTTTCAAAATCATAATTAAAACTTTTGCTAATTATATAAATATGAAAAATACAATTTTTAACATACATTCTATTGTTAAAATTCTCTTAAAAATTAACAACAAAATTGAACAATACATTGAAAAATACTTTTTCAAATCATCATATTATTGGAGACAAAGATATAAATTTGGAGGAAATTCAGGTTCGGGATCATACAATAAACTTGCTATGTTTAAAGCTAATATAATTAACTCTTTTGTTGAAGATAATTCTATTAAAACAGTCATAGAATTTGGATGTGGCGATGGCAATCAATTACGTTATGCCAAATATGACCATTATATTGGCTTTGATATTAGTCCTCATGCAATTGAAATATGCCGTAAGGTTTTTTCTGCCGATCCGTGTAAATCTTTTTTAGAACTAAAAGTCCATGAAGACATACAAAAATTTAAATATAAAGCTGAATTGACCCTTTCCTTAGATGTTATTTTTCATCTAGTTGAAGATGTTGTTTTTGATAAATATATGTCTCTTCTATTTGAATCGTCAAAAAAGTTTGTATGTATTTATTCTTCTAATAGTAATAATAACGAACCAGATCAAGCCCCTCACGTAAGACACAGAGTTTTTTCCTTATGGGTTGAAAAAAACCAACCTAATTGGCAACTCATTAAAATGATCCCAAACATATATCCATATAATGGTGATGACGGAACGACTTCATTCTCAGATTTCTATTTTTACAAGAATACTGTCAATGAAAATTAAGTATGGAAAAAAACTTATTTTACTATCTTTGCACTTCTTCCGAGGGCTACATTCTTTCTAAATCTCTAAAAAATAGAGGAACATTTAGAAGAGGTTTATCACTAATCTTAACTAAGTTTATGCGAAAAAGGCTCAAAGAAGCCAAAAAAGGTTGCTTAAGCTTACCAATTTATGGAAGCAGTAAATTACCTCCCATATCATTAACTTCTTACCCTCTGAGATACGATAGCTTGCCTTTAGTGCTACTTAATCTTTTAGACCAAAGTAAGCTGCCAGAAAAAATTTATGTTTGGCTTTCTTATAAAGATTACAAACTTTTAGATCCTGAAATAATTGAACTCTTTCAAGCGAGTATTGTCGAATTTCACCAAACCCAAAATTATGGTTGTCATAAAAAATGGCTACCTCTAGCTACTGTAAGCAATCAACCATTTGTAATCTGTGATGATGATATTTTTTATCCAAAACATTGGTATGAATCTTTAATCAATTCAGATGACGGTCAATCATGTACTGCACATCGTTGCCATCTTATGAGAATTTCCCCCGATGTGAAAATTTTACCCTATGCATCTTGGGATAAAGATATCCAGAGTTTTGGCCAATCTTCTTATGGTTTGTTTCCAGTTGGCTGTGGAGGAGTTTTAATTTTTCCAGAACGAATATCTTCTCGCTTTCGAGATTGGCATTTAATATCTAACGCTTGTCCAAAAGCAGATGATGTCTGGCTAAAATTAGCTCATCTAGAAAGTGGAGTTTATTGTAAAAAATCTTTATATTCTTTTCCTTGTATTGAATATGCAAACAGTCAAGCGGTTTCGCTAATGCACACTAATGTCGATTTAGGTTATAACGACATACAAATAAAACATTGTCTTTCAGAATTACAACTAGATTTAAGAAAATATTTTAAATAATTAGTATGGATTTGACAGGAAGTAATCTCGAAAAAAACCCTACAATAGATAATTATGAATATTTAGATTCCATTCATATACTTCGTGGGATAGCAGCTTTTTTAGTTGTTTGTGAACATATTATCGGTCGTCCACCTTATGCAATATTCAATCAATATTTTAGTTGGCTTAACAATCTTGGTATTTATGGTGTCATAGCCTTTTTCGTGATTTCTGGTTTTATCTTACCTTACTCACTCAGTGAAAACTATAAGTTAAAGGGTTATAGAAAATTTCTCTTCAGAAGATTAGTCCGTATTGAACCAGTATACTTTGCTTCTATCATCTTTAGCTGTTTATTGTTCGCCACTTTAACAAGATTAGCACCCAATGGTAACCCCTCATTTGTAACATTCAAAACACTGCTTTATCATTTTCTCTATTTAATACCTTTTACTCACGAGCAGTGGATTCTTGGTGCCTATTGGACTCTTGCTGTTGAATTTCAATTTTACATTATTATAGGTCTGTTTTATCCTTGGTTTCGTTACCTTGGCTCGAAAAAGTCTATATATGTGAGCCTAATCCCTATAGTATTGTCTTTATTTGTTTTTATTTATCCATTTTGTCAGCCATTACAAGTTATTAAATATATACCTTACTTTGCATTAGGTATTTTTTGCGCAATGCAATACCGTCAACATTTATCAAACTTAACTATCATTACTGTCTTAACTATACTAAGCAATATTGTAGTATTATCTGGTACAAACCTGTATCAGTGGTTAGTTGGAATTGCTACTTTTTTTACGGTTTTAGTATGGCATCCTAATTCTTTATCAAAGAATATAATAGGAAGAATATTTTTATTTTTTGGCACTATATCTTATTCTTGGTATGCAACTCATCAAGCCCTCGCGAGTGCAGGTGAATCTTTTGCAAGATTTATCCTGAAGCTCGATTTTTTACCTTTGCAAATTTTATTGGTTAATTTGGTGCCAATTTTAACTTTCTTATCAAGTATTATTGTTGCCTATGGGTTTTACGTTTTTCTTGAATATCCTGCCCAAAAATTAGCTCGTAAAATCAAATATAAATCAATTTAAAGAAATTAATTAGTGTTTAATTTTATTTAATGAAATTATCGATTATTATTCCAACCTTTAATCGTGCGAGGTTATTGGCTGAAGCAGTTGAGTCAATTTTGATTCAATTTCCACCTGTATATGAAATCGTCATAGCCGATGATGCCTCAAATGATGAGACTCAATTTCTCTGCGCTAAGTGGCAACAGATTGAATCACCTACTCGTCTTATCGTAGCTAGGAATGAAAAAAATCTTGGCGCGCAAGTTTCTAGAAATCGTGGGATTGTTAGATCAACTGGAGATTACATCTTTTTTATGGACTCCGATGATGTACTCGCGGAAAATGCTATTTTTCCTTTGTTGAGTAAACTTGAAGAAGATATAAACCTAGACTATGTTTATGGACAAGTTGTTATAGTAGACTCCAAGCTTCAACCTATTAATAATCTCAACCCAATTGGGTCAAATTTTTCTGGAATTCCTAAAGATATTGCTGGTTACCATTGGCATACAATGGGAGCTATTTATCGTCGTAGTTATCTGCAAAAAGTTGGTTTCTGGAATGAGGAGCTAACGGGTTCTCAAGACTGGGAGTTTCAAGCTCGTGTCAAAATAGCAGGAGGAAAAGGTCAATTTATAAAACATCTAGTTGGGCTATGGCGCGAGCATTCAGCAGAACGAGTAGGCACAAAAACATTTCGATATGATTATATACAAAGCGTTATTCATTCCTGTATTGCAATTAGAGATAAGGCACATGAGATGAATCTTCTTGATTCAGCACTGGAGCTTAGGTTAGTTGGAAAAATTCTAATACATTCAATGGAATTTTCTGAAAAAGGTTATTACTCAGAACGTAATAGAGGTTTTGAGTATGCTTTACAAACACTAGATAAAAATATATTTTTGAAATGGATGATTTATGTGTGGAGCATACTTCCATATTGCTGCGATCGTTTTGCCTTCAGAATTCTTCAGTCTTTAAGATCGCTATGATTTAGATTTTTTTCTAAATTCGTTAAAATAAATCTGAAATAGCAATCAAAGCTATTTTAGCTGAAAAAAGCCAATAGTGATTTAGTACAGATTTATTCAATTAAATTTATCGTAAAATTAGCATCACAGCTATGAATAAAATTTCCAAAACTTGGATTTGCTGTCAAATTGGTGCTAGAGAAAACTACGCTATTCCTAGAACTTTACATGAAAATGGACAGTTAGCACACCTAATCACTGATACTTGGGTTGAGCCTCAATCTCCATTTGGAACCTTAAGTTTTCCATCTATCACAGCACTAAAAGAACGCTTCCATCCTGGATTATCTCAAGCATCAGTCTATGCATTTAATTTATCTATAATTATTTTTGAAATTGCCCAAAAAGCACAAAATAAATCAGGATGGAATAAAATAATTGCTCGTAATTATTGGTTTCAAAAGCAAGCAATTAATTTACTGAAAAAGTCAGATACACAGTTTAAATATCCTCCAGTTCTATTCTCTTATAGTTACGCGGCAAGAGAATTATTTCGCTTTGCTAAACAACAGGGATGGTTTACTATTTTAGGACAAATAGATCCAGGACCTTTAGAGGAAGAAATTCTTATTCAAGAATATAAAAAATATCCACAATATAAATCAGACTGTGAACTTGTTCCTGCTTCTTACTGGCAAAGATGGCAAGAAGAATGTGCATTGGCTGATTGTATTATTGTCAATTCCCATTGGTCACGTCAGCTAATAGAAAAGGTAGGTATTAATTCTGATAAAATCCATGTAATTCCTTTAGCCTATACTCCGCCGAAAGTCGTAAAACACTCTAGCCGCACCTATCCAGAATCATTTTCTCAAGAGCGCCCGTTAAGGGTCTTGTTTTTAGGACAAGTAATTTTACGAAAAGGGATTGCAGCCATCTTGGAAGCAGTAGAACATCTGCAAGGATATCCCATTGAATTCTGGATTGTGGGTTCTCAGCAGATTAACATTCCACCTCACCTTAAAACTCATCCTCAAATTCGTTGGGTAGGTCATGTTAATCGTAGTGAAATAGATCAATATTATCAACAAGCTGATGTGTTTTTATTCCCAACGCTATCTGATGGATTTGGGCTAACTCAGTTAGAAGCGCAAGCTTGGAAACTCCCGATAATTGCTTCTGCTTACTGTGGTGATGTGGTATTGGATGATATCAACGGTTGGCTCTTAGATAACGTGAGTTGTGAAGCAATTGCCAATGCCTTACAACGCTGTCTTGAGTTTCCACAAAAGCTGACAGCCTTAGCGCAAAAATCTCAACTTAATCAACAATTTACACTCGACTCTCTTGCTGAACACCTGCTGAGATTCTAACTATGCCCATAACTCTTGAAATCCCTTTTATTTATTACATTGACGCAGTCCTATTACTCTTCTTATTTGTGGAGGCACTCAGTAAAATATATCAGAGTTGGGCTATCCCTGCCTTGGTGACCTACTTAACTACTGGGATGTGGTACTTCACTGAAGTCTTCTATACTCCTGAACGTTTGACCATTTTTGAGAACTTCATTATAGAGCAAGGCTATTATCAAATCTGCCTTTTTCTGATCGTCTTCCGTTTGCTACTACCCAACTTTAGCCATAGCTTACAAAAATATCAATCTAAGGTAACTGAATTCAACTGGTTCACCCTAAATCCCAATCGGCTAATGCAAATATTGCTTTTTATTTGGCTGCTTTTGCTAATTTATGGTATCAGCCGATTAAACTGGGATTTTTTCCAAGCCTTATTTCCGCATGGTGGGCGCTGGTCACCCAAACTGTGGAGTAGGGGTGCAGTGGGAGTTGAAACTGACTTTATAGTATCAGCTGCTGGATACATTTACGCCCTGATCTGTGCAATGTTTGGCGTGCTATTTTTCTTTCAACGTCAACCTCAAGCGAAAGTCATCAATTTAATAGCGATCGCCATTAGTTGGCCGTCTTTCTATCTTTCTGGCACAAGAAACGCCTTTCTTGCTGTAGTCATGCCAGCATATCTGACATATTTGTTGACTTCCCGCCAACAATGGTGGCTAAAAGCAGTAATCTCAGCAGGACTATTTTTTGTTATTAATTATTTGATGTTAATCGTAATTAGCTTTCGCAATACAGGCATTGATGCTTACTTCCAAGGTACTACTACTCTCAATCCCAGCACTAAGCATCTGGGCTTGAATATGGCTGAGGAATTATTTTATATCAATCATTTTTACGAACAAGGGCAGTTAACTTTACAGTATGGTATGGACTACTTAGCTGAATTCCTAAACATTATACCTCGATTTTTATGGACAGATAAACCCCTCTTAGGGCATGAATACAATCTTCTGCGTAATCCCAGTAGCGGTATTCAGGCAACAATTTCAGCCGGATTTATTGGACGTGGTGTCATAAATTTTGGTTTTTGGTTTGGACCGATTGCACCTGCTATTTTAATGGCGTTATGGGCTGCTTTTTTAGGATACCTGTGGAGTCAGCGAGCATCAATATTACGACTGGCTCTTTTCTTAATAGGTTTGGGTGTTACACCTAACTTAGGACGAGATATTACCCTGCTCGTTCTTTGGCCTATGATTTTTGGCTATATTATTGTCCGCTGTCTCGAACACTTTGAGCATCGCCGAGTACAGAGAATTGCTGCTTATTATTACTACTATAATGATGAATCACGCTCATAAACATCTGAAAATAGCAATTTTGTTTACTAATTACGGTCCTTATCATCTTGCTCGGGTTCAAGCGGCCCATCATGCTTGTTCCTCTCGAGAGTGGACTCTTTTTGGTATTGAATTAGCTCGTTTAGAAAAAGAATATCCCTGGATAACACAACCTGATGAATTTCCTTGCCAAATTATATCAGTGATTGATGATCGTGCTTTGGAATGTGCAAAATTCAGTCTATTGTTCTCCAAGTTAATATCCATTTTCAATGAGACTAGTCCAGATGTTTTAGCAATTGCTGGTTATGCTCGTCCTTCCATGCTATCTGCATGGTTATGGTGTTTCTGGCATCGTAAACCAGCTATTCTTTTATCGGAAACGACAGAACATGATGAGCCTCGTTCTTGGTGGAAAGAAAAAATAAAAAGTTGGCTAGTTAAAAGATACCATGCCGCTTTAGTAGGAGGACAATCACAAAAACATTATTTGCTCAAGTTAGGAATGCCTGCTGAAGCTATTTTTCTAGGTTATGACGTAGTTGGTAATCATGTGTTTCATCCTGATCGTATCAAATCCTTACCATCCCCGTTAGATAAGCCTTTCTTTTTAGCTATTAATAGATTTGTTTCTAAAAAAAACTTACCATTTCTGATTTCAGCTTATGCCGCTTATCGTCAAGCAGCAGGTGCTAAAGTTTGGGATTTAGTTCTTTGTGGTGATGGGGAATTACGTTTACAACTAGAAGAACAAATTGTTACTGAGAAACTCAAAGATTACATTCATCTGCCTGGATTTCTTCAACAGGATCAACTTTTACCTTATTTTGCCCATGCTAGCTGTTTTATTCATGCCAGCGTTCAAGAACAATGGGGATTAGTAGTAAATGAAGCAATGGCAGCAGGTTTACCTATATTAGTATCCAATCGCTGTGGCTGTTATGAAGATTTAATCATTGAGGGAGTCAACGGTTATGGTTTTGATCCTGGAGATTCTCAACAGCTAACTGATTTGATGGTGAAAATGAGCTCAGGGCAAATTGGCTTGCAGAAAATGGGTCAGGCGGCTTTAGAGCATATTCAAAAGTATTCTCCTGACTACTTCGCTCAACAATTAACTCAAGCAGTTAAATATTCTTTATCACACCATTAAATATAAACAAATATGAAAGTTTTGATGGTTATCCCTGCCTTGGGAAATATCTATGGTGGTCCTACAAAAATTGTTCTTGAATTAGCAGAATCGGTCGCTAAATTAGGTAAGAGTGTTGATATCATCGCTACTAATGCCAATGGTTCGACAAACCTAGATGTGCCTCTAAATCAATGGATAAAAAAAGATTCTTATCGTGTACAGTATTTTCCCTATGTAAATTTATTAGATTACAAGTTTACTTGGTCAATGACTAATTGGTTATTTAAAAATGTATCTAATTATGATATAGTACATACTAATGCTATATTTTCCTATCCAGTTTTAGCTGCTCATTGGGCTTGTAAATTTCGCAAAGTTCCATATATTGCAACTCCTCACGGCATGATGGAGCCTTGGGCATTAGCTTATAAAGCTTGGAAGAAAAAACTTTACTTTACTTTTTTGGAAAAGCCATTACTACAAAAAGCCAATGCTCTGCAAATGACAGCTTCTACCGAAGCTAGACATATAAACCTTCTTGACTTAAAAATTCCCTTAGTTTTTGTACCTAATGGCATTAATAGCACAGATTTTGACTCTCTTCCCAACCCAGATATTTTTTATCAAGAGTTTCCTGAAACTCGTAATAAAAATTTAATTATATTTTTAGGTCGTATTGATCCCAAAAAAGGATTGGATTTATTAGCACCTGCTTTTGCTAAAGTAAATCAAAAATTTCCGGAGACTCACCTGATTATTGCAGGGCAAGATAATATAGGATTTTTACCCACTGCTGAAAGATACTTTGTTGACGCACAATGTAGAAATGCTGTCACCTTTACTGGAATGCTAACAGGTACTATAAAATATGCGGCTTTAGCAGCGGCTAACATCTACGTTTCTCCTTCCTATTCTGAGGGTTTTAGTATGTCAGTGCTGGAGGGTATGGCAGCTGGTTTACCCTGTGTTATCACTACTGGTTGTAATTTTCCGGAAGCTGGTGAAGCTAAAGTTGCTAGTGTTATTGATATTAATGCTGATGAAATAGCTAATGTGTTAATTCAACTTTTACAAGAACCCATACAAGCAGAAAAAATGGGAGATCGCGCTCGTCAATTTATCTTGGAAAATTATACATGGGAGCGTGTAGGTTCAAAATTGATTTCATCTTATCAAACAATCCTCAACAATTAGCCTGTTCCTGCTTGCTATCACCATCAAATATAAACAATAATTGATTACACCTATGATTGCTAATAAATATGAATATTTATATACTGATGCTGAACTTGGACATCATCATACTTATCTCACTAAACCTCTGTTGGATCTGATATCTCAATCGGCTTCCGTTCTGGAAAAGCAACGTCCCCTCCGTGTTTTAGATATTGGCTGTGGTAATGGCAGTTTGAGCAACTTCATTGCAAAGAATGGTTATGAAGTTGTTGGCATTGAAGAATCTGAGTCTGGTGTAAAATTTGCGAGCCATACTTTTCCCGAGTGTCGATTTATTCAAGGAAGCATTTACAATCTTCCTTATTCAGAACTAGGAGAGAAATTTGATATTGTAATTGCCTCTGAGGTAATTGAGCATTTATTTTATCCTAGAGAAATACTTAGAACTGCCAAAAAATGCCTAAAGCCAAATGGTAGTTTAATTCTAACAACACCTTATCATGGCTATTTTAAGAATCTGGTGCTTGCTGTTTCCGGCAAGATGGATAAACACTTCACTACTCTCTGGGATGGGGGTCATATCAAGTTCTTTTCTGTAGCATCTATGACTGCTCTACTAGAAACAGAAGAATATACAAATATCAAATTTAACTTTGCTGGTAGACTTCCTTATCTCTGGAAAACTATGTTGTGTTCTAGCACGCCTCTTTTGTCCAAATAATCTCCGTGAATAAAGCCCTAATGCTAGAAGCAATTACCCCGCTCATTTTGACATACAATGAAGCCCTCAATATTGAGAGAAATATCAAACAACTCACCTGGGCAAAAAAAATAGTGATCATTGATAGTTATAGTAATGATAAAACTTTAAAGTTTCTCCAAAAATATCCTCAAATTCAGCTATTTCAACGGCAATTTGATACTCATACTTTACAATGGAACTACGGTTTAGAAAAAGTTGAATCTGAATGGGTTCTTGCCCTTGATGCAGATTACATTGTTACGGATGAACTGATTGCAGAGATTCAAAACCTGTCTCTATATTCTCCTGTTAATGGTTACTTTGTACAGTTTAAATACTGCGTATTTGGTAAAGCCCTGCACGGTACTTTACTACCTCCTCGCCAGGTATTATTCCGAAAATCTCAAGCTATTTATATTGATGATGGTCATACTCAACTGCTAGAAGTTAAGGGTCAATCAAGTAAATTATCAGCCTACATGTACCATGACGATCGCAAACCCTTGAGTCGTTGGCTATGGGCACAGGATCGCTATATGGTGATTGAAGCTAAGAAATTGCTAGAAACTCCCACACATGAACTCAGTTTAGGCGATCGCATCCGTAAACAAAAAATCCTTGCGCCCATCATTATCTTGTTCTATTGCCTAATTATTAAAGGAGGTATTCTCGACGGCTGGCATGGTTTTTACTATGCATTCCAGCGCGTATTAGCAGAAGTGCTGCTGGCAATTCATCTGATTGAAGCAGAAAAATTAAAACATCATTCTGATGAACCAACTGAAAAATCAGTGATATATCAGTGACATTGTGCCATTGCTCAGTATCAATCCCTTGCTAATAGCATTCGTCTGTCCTCAACTATTTGTTCAGGCGATCGCTAACTCAAAATATTTGCAAATGGGAGTCTGGATAATAGATGAAATTGACCCTGCTAGTGATCGCCTAAATCAGACCAAGTGGTACTTTTATGAACAGATTTTAAGGATTCCCGTCTACGTAATTTTTCATCCTCAAATCGGGGTATTAGAAGTCTATTTATTAGAGCAGAGTAAGTATCAACAACAATCCCCAGATGAAACTGGAAGCTTTTGGATAGAAGCCTTGGGCTTATTTTTGGGCGTTTGGATGAAGAGAGAAGCAGAATTGGAAGGCTATTGGCTACGCTGGTGGAATAAATCAGGAAATTTATTGCCTTGGGGAAGTGAGTTAGTAGAACAAGAACGCCAACGTGCCCAACAGGCAGAACAAAAAGCTGCTAAATTAGCACAAAGACTGCGAGAAATGGGAATTAATCCCGAATAAATTTAGCAAAAATTTTTTAAATCTCATCCATAGACGCAAGGAAAGAAATAAAGAAATTAGCTTGTGGTTTAAATATATGCAACCTGGTGTAAAAGTGCTGAAAACACATGAAACAGTTGCATAGACAACTCAAAAAATATGGCAAATTGAGCCTAGTCAGTATTATATTAGTGTCGCTCAGTGTTATCCCCATCCGAATAGCGATCGCATCCTACCAAGCCCCCTACCCTCAAGCTATTCTTACCCTTGGTGGCGATTCAGATCGAGAAAAATTCACTGCCCAATTTGCCCGAATACATCCCACTCTAGACATCTGGGTTTCTAGTGGTATGCGCCCTAAACAAGCTCGTTGCATTTTCCAGAACGCAGATATCCCCAACAGCCGTCTTCATCTGGACTACCGTGCTGTTGACACTGTTACTAACTTTACTTCTCTGGTTTTTGAGTTTAAAAAACGTCATATTCAGCATATTTATTTAATTACCTCCGAATTTCACATGCCTAGGGCAAAATCTATAGCCATTCTAGTTCTGGGTAGCCAAGGCATTACCTTTACCTCTGTCTCCATCCCCTCAAAGGAGCCTAAAGAATCTATTACCCACATTCTGAGAGATATTGGTCGTTCTTTGCTCTGGATTTTCTCAAGACGTACTGGAGCTAGCCTTAATCCTAATATTAAATAACCGATTTTATGCATTTAGATAAATATACCTTAGATAGTTATACTCCCGGCGCAGCCTACTGGAAGCAACTTTTGTGGCATTTTGTTGGTTCGCCTATAGTTGAGAGTAATTTGCTACCGGTTTCATCTCTCAAGGTTTGGGTACTTCGCAGTTTTGGCGCTACCATTGGTCAACAAGTCCGCGTTAAACCAGGTGTGCGGGTAAAGTTTCCTTGGCGTTTGACTGTTGGTGATTTTGTTTGGATTGGGGAAAATACTTGGATTGATAACCTTGCGCCTGTGATCCTTGAAAGTCATGTGTGTCTATCGCAAGGAGTCTATCTCTGCACCGGTAACCATGACTGGTATCATCCAGATTTTAAACTGATTCCTGCACCAATTCACATCCATGAGAGTAGTTGGATTGCAGCTAAGTCGGTAATTGGCCCTGGAGTTACAGTTGGGCGCGGCGCAGTATTGGCTTTAGGTGGGGTGACTGGGCGTTCATTAAAACCAATGATAATTTATGCAGGTAACCCTGCTCAACCTATTAAGAGCAGAGTCCGGGAAAAAGTAGAAGATGTACTTCAGATATCCGCAGCAGATGAATTTATTCATGTCCGCCGCATTCTTGAACAAGATTTAACTGGGGAACCAGAATAAGGAGGATAAGAAAGCACCTATGGGGTGATATGTGAGCTAAATTTTGTTACTAGTGCGGTGAGTTAGCAGTGACCTTAAAGTACAGGTTCTGCTTGATGTGCGGTGTTCTTATAAAAAAACACATATAATGGCTAAAAACTAGATTTAGCAATGATTTTGAGCGAATATTCCATTTAAATACTGAGTATATTGTTAGATGTGCTTTCCCCGCAACCACACTTGAAAAAACTTTGATGTGCAGTGAGTGCGATTGTATTTAAATCCCAATCTTAAGATAGCTAATCAAATTTGATTAATTTTGAATGGCAAACCAAAAAATTACTTATATCCATGCCCTAGACGGACTTAGAGGGATTGCTTCATTAATGGTAATGTTTTTCCATTTCCACTGGCAACCTTTCAGTTCTTTTCTAAGTAAAGTTGCTGTATTTGGTCAAACAGGTGTAGATCTATTTTTCGTACTCTCTGGTTTTTTGATTACTAGAATTTTAATATTTACAAAAACCGAAAAAAAATATTTTACTAATTTTTATATCAGACGCGCATTGAGAATTTTTCCTTTATATTATGGATTTTTGATATTAGCTTACTTTATTTTACCCTTGTTTAAAATAGGTCATACACCACCGTTAAGTCATCAAATATGGTATTACTTATATATGCAAAATATTCCAAGTACATTTACGACTTTGCCAAGTAGCGGACCTCTTCATTTTTGGTCGCTAGCTGTTGAAGAACACTTTTATCTTTTTTGGCCATTGTTGGTATATTTCTTACCAAGAATGCATTTAATATGGGCATCTCTGGGAATTATTTTGTTATCAGTAGTCATTCGTATCATCCTAGTTAATTTTGATATAGGCGTGTTTTACTTTACTCTATGCAGATTTGATGCCCTTGCTATTGGTTCATTACTTGCCTATCTAGAATATAGGAATAAGCTTTTTGTATACAGAAAATATTTCTTAAATATTGGAATTTTTTCTTTTATTTTAATGTTGATTAGCTGGCTATTTATCGGTGGTCAACATATGGATTTAGTACAAATTATGAAATTTACAGTTATAGCTGTTTTTTATTTTTGTGTTGTCGGCTATCTATCAATCCAAAAGCCTCAAAATTTTATTTCTCAAATTATAGAAAATCGTTTTTTAGTATTTACGGGAAAAATAAGTTATGGTCTGTACGTTTTTCATCCTCTAGTTTATACCTGCATAGGTCATCAGAATTACAACTTTTATGTTGCACTTGTTCTTTCTGTTTCTTTAACATACTTAACTGCATATGTGAGCTATGAAGTGTATGAAAAATATTTCTTATCATTAAAACGATACTTTGGATACGGTTAAAAACTTTGTGTACTTGAAGCTGCTTTAGCTATTCTTCGAAGATTCTCTGGCATTATTTCAATCGTCAACTGATCGTTTGAGTTCTTGCAGCTTATGCTGCAATTCAGCAAAGAGGCAGAGGGAGGGGCCAAAAGATCCGCGCTTAAACGGAAATATAGCGGTTCTCAATTGCATAGAATACAGATCATTCGTAGGGGCACAGCAGTGCTCATTGGTGTCAACTTAAGCAAAAAGGAACCATAAGATGTAATCTAAGAACATCGGAATTGATGTTCTTAGTGATACATCATGAGTAGAAAACGTCTAGCGCGAACAGGAAACCCCCTCTTGTTTATTGCATCCAAACGAGAACCGCTATAGTGCCTCAAAATCCTTGCTAAATCTAGGCTTTAGTAATTGTATGTGATTTTTTATATGCGCAACCGTGCATCGGGCAGAACCTGTACTTTAACGTTTAAACATTCTTAAATAAACTTAATTATTGCAGTAAGTAATTAATAAAACTCAATAATCATTCTATTTTTTCTCGCAAGTTGCAATTGGTTTGTAAAGGATAATTGATAAGTGTTGTCAAAGTCATGCCTAGAGGTTGAAACTAGAAATACAACACAGCAATTATTCTTATGCTTACTATTTCTAACGTTCAATTCAAGCAGTCTTTTTGGCAACCTGCTGTTCTATTAACTTTAGGCTTTTGGCTCAGCGCTAGTGTAATTTTAGATTGGGTAATTATGCCTAGTCTATACCTTTCTGGCATGATGACCCAAGCTAGTTTTTCGACAGTTGGCTATGTGATTTTTTGGAATTTTAATCGTGTGGAATTATTGTCTGCTGCTGTAGTCTTAACTGGCGTACTAGCTTTAAGCAAAACCCAAGTTAGCTGGCGGCGCAACGGAATTGTTTTGTCTGTGCTGCTGCTAGTTATAGCTTTGCTGGATACTTATTTTTTAACGCCGCAGATGAGTGCGATCGGATTGCATCTCAATGCATTTGATGCAGAGACTACTATTCCGGCGACGATGAATTTGCTGCACGGTGGTTATTGGGTATTGGAAGCGCTCAAGCTGATAGCTGGTGGTGCGCTTTTAAATTGTTGTTGGAAACAGGAAGCTTAAGATTAAAATCTTAGGTAAAATTACACAAAGTAGGGGGCACAACAATGTTGTGCCCCCTATTAATATATGGTAATAACGATGCCGCTTTATTCAGGTGTTGATTCGGAATCGTTGAAAAATAGCAAGCGTGCGGCGAGTATGGCAAATCCTACAGCCGCGATCGCTTTTAACAACCTTGTGGGTAAAACCTCTGCAACTGCTCCCCCTGCTAATGCTCCCAATAAGCTGGTTAACAATAGAGCAGCCGCAGTACCAAAAAATACAGCCCGCCGTGATTGACTGCGACCAGAAAGGGCGATCGCCGCTAACTGGCTCTTGTCACCTAATTCTGATAAAAAAACTGTAATAAAGCTTAGTCCTAAAAGATGCCAATCCATATTATTTACGTGGGATGAAGGGGATGAAGGGGATCAGGGGGACAAGGAGGACAAGGAAGACAAGGAAGACAAATGACCAATGACCAATGACAAATGACTATTGACCAACGAATACATCCCAAAACAGCATGACGGAAATTAGCAACAACATCACACCTGCTGATTTCTCTACGGTTTTGGGGCTGAGTCGGTTGGCTATCCAACTTCCTAACAATACACCTAATAAGCTTGTAGTGATTAATGCAGCCGCAGAACCTAGAAAAACTACCCAAGGTGCATGAGATTCTGCACTCATTAATAAGGTAGATAGCTGAGTTTTATCGCCAATTTCTGCTAGAAAAATGGTGACGAAGGTTGTAATAAAAGTAACTGCTACTGTTTCTGGCTTTTTTGGAGTACCGGCTACTACAGCCTCAAGCGGCTCAATGATTGCAGTCGTTAAATTAATATCAGTACTGTCTTTTAGTTCTGGCTGGTTTTCCGTCTGAGATATGCTAGAAAGGCTCAAGGGTGTAGAGTCAAGTTTCACAGGCAGTAATCTTGTTACTAGGTTGTTTTCATATTCTTCTCATTTTCTCAGATTTTTGTAATAAATTGCAACTAGTGTTAGGCATTTTGGGAATTAGTTAAGATGTGCGATCGCTCTTTTGTGTGGAGATACTAGAGAAAGTCCTCAAGATTCCTCGCCCCAAGTGCGCAACTGCAAATACACAAACACTAGGGTGACTGCTAGTAATACCGTTGCGGCTGCGGCTGCATAACCAAAATCAAATTGACCAAAAGCTTCTTGGTAAATGTAATAAACCAGCAAGTTGGTCGAATTTAGTGGCCCACCACCTGTAATCACATAAACTTGCTCAAAACTCCGCAAGGTAAAAATAGCAGTGGTAACAATCGCAAAAATTAAAGTCGGTCGCAATCCGGGGAGGGTAATATGCCAAAATTGTTGCCAGCCGTTTGCACCATCGAGTTCGGCTGCTTCGTAACGACTGGGGGGTATTGCTTGCAATCCTGCTAAAAACACGACCATATTAAAGCCGAGTTGTTTCCAAATACTCATTAAAATGATTACTGGCATAGCCCAAAATGTGTCACCTAACCAAGGGATAGAGGGAAGGCCAAATATATTTAAAAATCCGTTCACGGGGCCAGTGGTTTGAAATAGCCAGCGAAATCCTAAACCAGCGGCGACTAGGGAAATAATTGAAGGCAAAAAGTAGGCACTGCGGATGATGCCGCGCCCAGCTAAAGAACGGTTTAATAATACTGCTAACCCTAAGGGAATCACTAAACTGGGAATGATTGTGGCGCCAGTAAAGTAAGCGGTGTTAGTTAAAACTTGCCAAAAATCGGCATTTAACAGCAAGCGCCAGTAATTTTTTAAGCCTACCAGATAAGTGCCAGAGGAGGTAAAACTACCAGCGGTGAAACTGAGGTAAAACAAATAGGCGATCGGCCAAATGATAAATAGACCTAGTAAAATCAGTGCTGGTGTGAGAAAAATCCAGGCGGCGACTGTATCATTATCTAGCAGTTGCATTTGCGAGGAACGGGATTTGGTCATAGCTATTTTCGCTTTTGAATGCGATAGGGTGTGATTCTAGAAAGAGGTGCTGCTAAGATCCGGTAAATCTATTGGCTCAACGAAATGCTGAAAATCTTACCCTACTTTGGCAAATTTGCGATCGCCAGCACAATGCTGACTCAAAGCTTACTTATAGCATTATCAATGAATCTCGACACAGCTGTGCTGGCTCAACCCACACCAGCGCCAATCCCAACTACACCGCCAATAAATCAGCCAACAAATGCGATCGCGCAGCAACTAATAGGACAATGGCAAAGTAAAGACCCTTCATCAGAGTTGGTACTCACCTTTGTGTTCTCACCAGATGGTAAATTATATATTCTTTCCCCTAATTCGCAAAAGCCGATGGCTGTGGAATTTAGGTACAGCATTGACCCAACACCAAAACCAATGCATCTTGATGTCATCATCTCTAAAGATCAAAAAAAGGCACTGACAATTTTTGAATTGACTGCTGATGGTCAGTTGCGGCTGCAATTAGATAACACTGACCCCGGTCAACCTAGACCTACGGCTTTCTCTGGAACAGCAACTTTGTTCACCAAGGTGTCTGATAATCCGAAAGTACCGGAGAATGTCAAAATTATTGACCTTGACTTATGAGTGATAATTCCATTACAGATAGTGCTACTACTAGTTTAATTTCTCCCAATATTTCTAGTAATCAATTTACATCTACCACTCCTTTAAAATTAGGTATTCTCGCTTCTGGTAATGGTAGCAATTTTGAAGCTATTGCCCAAGCTATTGAAATAGGACAGCTAAACGCCCAAATTCAGGTTTTAATTTACAACAATCCTGATGCTAAGGCTGCTATCCGGGCGGCGAATCGGGGTGTAGAAGCGGTATTGTTGAATCACCGCGATTACAAAAACCGGGAAAAGTTCGATGGGCAACTTGTACAAAGTTTACAGCAGTACGATGTGGAATGGGTAATTTTAGCTGGCTGGATGCGACTGTTAACACCAGTATTAATTGATGCCTTTCCTGAGCGAATTATTAATATCCATCCCAGCTTGTTACCGAGTTTTAAAGGTATCCATGCAGTTGAACAAGCTTTAGCAGCTGGGGTAAAAATTACTGGTTGTACGGTGCATCTAGTTTGTTTAGAAGTAGACAGTGGCCCCATCATTATGCAAGCAGCAGTACCAATCCTCGCAGATGACACCGCAGACACTCTCCATGCGCGGATTCAACTTGAGGAACATCGAATTTTACCACAGGCGATCGCCCTAGCCGCACAAAGGCGATAATTAGATCCCCGATTTCGTAAAAGGATGCTGCTGGCGAATTGTGAGTCTGACCCCTCAATACTGATATATACTCTTCTCTCGCTTACCCAACAGACCGCCCGCAGGCTGGAAGCCTGGGGCTTTGTTGGATTAGCCGCACCCTTCTAGGGTGACGGCGGTCTGTTGGGTAAGCGAGGGGTCTTACCAGCAGCATCCGTAAAAGTTGTCGGAGATCTGGAAGGATTATAAGCCATTACCAATGAGAATAAACGGTGCCCAATAATAGGGATGGCTGAGGTTATTGCTAGCTGTTCTAGGTTGGCTATTCGGGACTGTTGGCTCTACTACTATCCCTCGCTGTTGATCCACAGCCTGATTATTCCCAGTAATTAAGGCTATTTGTGCAGCTTGCAACGCTTCAGCTTTCGTCGTATTCGGCTTTTTCAATGCAGTATAGAAAGCATTCATTAAAGTTTGCGTGCCACCGTCATCAACAGACCATAAACTAGCAATAGCTGCTCTTGCTCCAGTTCTTTGAATTTGGTAACCAAAGCCCAAAATCTCTTTCCCATCGCCTAACTTATCACCCAAGCCAGTCTCGCAAGCACTCAGCACAACTAAGTCTACATGAGGTAAATTCCAGTTTTGCACATCTCGCAGAGTCGCATATTTACCATTACCAAACAGAATAAAAGAATCTTCTGCTTGACCAGCAACAAAAGCTGCATGAGTGGCGAGATGCACAACATTGTAATCATTCATTGAGTAAACAATATCTGGGTTGAATTGCTCATCCACTACTTTTTTAGTATCCCGAATTGTCGCTGCTATTCCTTCCACTTCACGACCTGCAAATTCTAGTCCTTGAAATTGGAAATCTTTGTTGCCAACTTTGATATCAACATTACGTTGGGAATTAGCAAATGCAGCAGCTAAAACTTGGATTTGCGGCTGTGGTTTTGTGGTGAAATTTGTCAAGCTCAGAGCAGTAATATTATTGATGCGGAAGCGTTGCACTAACCATTGTTTACCATCATATAAAGCCGCTAACGGAATATAACGCAGTTTGCCATCGGGAGCGTAAATAATGGTTTTGGTTTTGGCTTGGGCTAAGTCTTTTTCGATAGGTTTAATCAGCCAGTCATAGAGTTGACCAGCAGAAACTTTAGGATTACTAGTCCGAGTTTGCAAGTCGCTGCGATATTTCTTAATGGTACTATTCAGTTGTTCTTCAGTTACGGCAACTGTGCGGTGAATAGGAGGCCCGTAGGGAGTTGCTAACACCAATTCCAGACGGTCTTTAAGAACTAAAGGATAGAGAATTACTGCATCTTGCTTGAGTCGCTGAAGATTATCTTGGATAGTTTTTACTTGCGTCTCTAAATTAATATTGTCTCCCCCAGTGCTTTGTTGTAACTCTGCTACTAGTTTTTCCACTTCTGGGTCTTTGAGAAATTCACCAAACTTTTGGCGAATATCTGTTTGAAATTTTCGCAATTCTACAATTCGCTGTTGTTGGCTACTCGTTCTTTTACTTGCTGGTTGAATCTTTTCTAGTTCATCTAGTTCTTTACCCAAAGCTACTGCTTTATCAAGGATGGCGTTTGTATTAGGGTCAGTAGGTCGTTCCAGTGACCTCGTTCTCTGGCTAATCTTCAGAAAATCTTTCACCTCTTGCAGTTTCAGCAAATCTAATACCTGCTGTGCTTCGGCTATCTTACCTTGAGCAAGTAACAAATCACCCAACTCGCGATAAGTATCTGCTTTGGTTTCTCCTTTGGGACCAGCTTGTAGGAAGGATGTTTGCAACTGTGGCGGTAAACCTTGAATTTTTTGCCGCACTTCCTCTAACCCACGAACAGCTTTTTGATAATATTCAATAGCCTTCTGTGGCTTATTTAAACTGCGATAGGCGCGAGCTAAACCTGTATAAGCACCACTACCACTTCCTGGAATATTGGGAGTGGGATTTGTTTTTAATGCTTCTTCATATAAGGATATCGCCTGTTGAATTTGTCCCGATTTGCGGTAAAAATAACCTAAGTTTTCTAAGGCATTATACTCTAGCGATCGGTCTTTTAGCTTCCTCGCAATAGTCAATGCTTCTTGGCCTGTAGCAATAGCTTTTGGATAGTCTTTTAAGCTTTCATAAATACCGCTCAAACTCATTAGCGCCGTAGCTTTCAATACAGGACTTTTACTTTCCTCAAATGCTGTTGCTGCTTGTTGCACCAATTCAAGTGCTTTTTGAGAATTTCCTTGGTTATCATAAATGCTAGCTAATAATAGCAGTGTACCACCTTCAAATAAATGATTTTGAGTTTTGCGAGCAATAGTGAGAGTTTGCTGGTAAAAAGAAATTGCCTGTGGATAGTCTCCCAAATTCCCGTAAATAATACCTAGTGAAGGTAGGGCTAGTAGTTCGACGAATGGATCTTTGATTTCTTGGGCAATAGCTAAACCTTGTTTGGCAAAATCAATTGCTTTGGGATACTCCTTGAGACTGATATAAGTAAGACTTAAGTAACTCAAAGCAGTTGATTCTAAAAAACGGTTTTTACTTTCCCGCGCAATAGTCAAGCCTTGTTGTAACAACTCAATGGCTTTTTGATGATCATTTTGCCCACGAGAGGAAGCAGCACCTAAAATAATTAATGCTAGCCCTTCTGTATTATGGTTTTTAATGTGCTGACCATTTTTTGAGGGATTTTCGCCTCTGGCAATTGCTAGGGCTTGTTGACTAAAGTCAATGGCTTTGAGATGATCTCCCTGTGCCATATAAATAGCAGCAATATTTACCAAAACATCACTTTCAAATTCAGTTCCTTTGGTGATGGATAATGCTTGTTGAAGTAGCTCAAATGCCTTGGGTAAGTTGCCCCTGTAGCTGTAAGTACTGCCTAAAAGCATTAAAATCTTACCCTCGTCATCACGATTTTTAGTTTCCCTTACTATTACTAAGGCTTGCTGATAGTATTCAATACTTTGGGGTAAATTTTCCAGTTCTGAATAAGCCAATCCCACTTGCGTTAGGGTACGTTGTTCTAAATCCCGGTCTTTGCTTTCCCTCGCAACTTTGATAGCTTGTTGATAGTAGGTAATTGCTTTAGGTTCGTTTTTCATATCACTAAAAGCATTACCTAAATTTATCAGCACCTTTGTTTCTTTTTCCCAGTCTTTAATTTCTTCAGCAATAGCTAGTGCTTGCTGATAGTATTCAATAGCTTTTTGGTATTTCTGTAAATTATAATTAGCAAGACCAAGACCTCTGACAGCCGTGAGTTGATATGAACGATTTTTGATTTCTTGAGCAATAACTAATGCTTGCTGGAAATATTCAATTGCCTTGGGGTAATCTTTAAGTGAATCGTGGTAAATGCTACCTATATCATTCAACAAATCAGATTCTTGCTCGCGCTTCTTTAAATCCCGCACAACCGCGAGACTTTGTTGATAATATTCAATTGCTTTTGCATATTCCTGTAGTGAATTATATGCCTTACCAAAACCGTAAGCTAAAATTTTAAATTCGCTTTCCCGGTCTTTAATTTCTCTAGAAATTATCAAAGCTTGTTGAGAGGTGCTAATTATTTTTTGATAATCTTTTAGAGAACTATAAGTATCAACTAGAGATTTTAGAATATCTAACTCACAATCACGCTTGTTAGTTTTTCGCTCAATCACTAAAGCTTGATTATAATAGTCAATTGCTTTGGTGTATTCTTGCAACTCTCCATAAGCTGCACCAAAAGCATAAATATCTCGTGATTCACAATTGAGTTTTTTAATTTCTAAGTTAATTTTAGTACTCTGCTGGAAGTAATCTAGAGCTTTTGGCTGATCTTTTAAAGACTGGTAGGCTTTGCCGATGTTATATAAAAGATTTAATTCCCGATTCTTATCTTTAATTTCTCGTGTAGGTGCTAATGCTTCCTGGTAATAATTAATGGCTTGTTGGTAATTTTTGAGTTTATAGTTGTAAACAGTACCAAGATTTTGCAGGCTGACAGATTGATATTCACTGTTTTTTATTTCTTTAGCGATCGCTAGAGTTTGCTGATAGTAATCAATGGCTTTTTGGTAATCATTTAGAGAATCAGAGTAAATATTACCTATAGATATTAAAGTCGATAATACTCTTTGGCGATCGCCGATTTCTTTCGCAATTGCTAGGTTTTGTTGATAGTACTCAATTGCTTTCTGGTAATCTTTCAGCGAGTTATAGCTATCCGCCAAACTAGTTAGCGCAGCAATAGCTAACTTCCGGTTATTAATCTGCCGTGCTACTACCAAGCTTTGTTGATAGTAATCACTTGCCTTTTGATAATTCTCTTGGGCATAGTAAAGATGACCAAAACGCCGTAAACTATCTGCCTCAAGTTCACGATTTTTAATTTCTCTGGCAATTACCAGTGCTTGCTGTTGGTAATCTAGGGATTTGGTATAGTCTTTTAAGGATTTATACGCTACACCCAGTATAGTTAAAGACTTTCCTTCTAATGTACGATCTTTTATTTCCCGTGCAACTGCTAAACTTTGCTGAGAATATTCAATCCCTTTCTCATTCTTATCTGAGAAAACATAGGCATTACCTAAACCTTGCAACGCCTTACCTTCTCCCTGACGGTCTTTAATTTCCTTATAAATAGCTAGTGCTTGTTGGAAAGACTCCAAAGCTGCTTCATTTTGATTTTCATCAAGCTGCTTAGTTCCTGTTTCCACAAGTTTATCTGCTTCCGCCTTCCGGTTTTGCGGTGGGGTGACTTTACCCGTATTAGGTGTTTGTGCTACAGCGCTGTATATTTTTGGTTGTCCATACACAGCCGCAACTATCAAAATTATCACAGTTGCGGTGATTGTAGAGAAGCGATATATGCTATTTTTGCCAGCTTGTAGAGGTAGATTCATAGGGAAGGCTTCCAGAAATTTTTTGAGAGCATTTGTTATCTTCTCTACATATATATTTCTCAGCCTTCCTAAACTTAAGCAAGCAGTAGACAGAAATGTGATATTTGTTAATAATTATTGGTTGCTATAGCGGTTCTCAATCAAAAAATCAGAAGTGGTAGGCGATGTCTGGCGACAACAAGCGTCGCTCTCTACAGATTTTAGGTGAGCATGGATTCGGCGATCGCACATCAATTGAATTTTTCTTGCCAACTTATCTGTCAACCGTCAACCGTCAACCGTCAACCGTCAACCGTCAACCGTCAAAGACTTTAACGGAATAATTTATTTTTTGCAGTTCCCTTCTGTAATTTTTTCTCTATACTTTTCGCAACTTCCACATATAACTAGAAATCAAGTTCGTCATCATATGAGCAATAATCGGTACTAATAAGTTACCGGTAAAAAGGGCGCTGTATCCTAATATTAAGCCGACGATGGTTGCCCACAGTACATAAGGCCATTGCTGAGAACCACTCAGATGCAATACGCCAAAGCAAAGACTTGATACAATTACAGCAACATGATCTGCGCCTAAGGCGGGTATCATCACACCGCGAAATAATAATTCTTCACTTAACCCCGGTAGCAATCCCAGCCAAATGATATCTGGTAAAACTAAAGGCTTGAGTACCAAATCCAGGTAATAATCTGCACTTTTACGGTAGGCTGGGACAAAGCGATAAGTTAAGCCACTCAAAGTGGTGATGATTAATCCCAACCCCACCCCCAAGAGTAAATCTCTTTCGTTCCAGCGCCAAGGAAATATAGATACTTCACCAAAGCGTAACCATAGTTTGGCGACTATCCACAAAATGATAGCAGTCGCTCCCATCGCTCCCAGTACTTGGATGCGTGTTAGGTAGGGAATTTCTGGTTCTTGTTTTTGTTGTTCAACCACGGGTGTTTAGGGGGATGAGGGGCAGGGGGACAAGGGGACGCGGGGACGCGGAGAAATAATTAATGATTATTCACAAATGACAAATGACTAATGACAAATGACTAATAAATAAGTTGCTGTAATGAAGTTATTTGCGGACTCAGAGCAGAGGGATTAACGCCTGCTTTGTGTGCTGCTAAAACGCCGACTGCTTCTAAATATGAGTTTACCTGTATGGATTTTATCCCTAGAGGTTGGGGAGGAACTTGGATTTGAGTTTGATTTTCCGCAACTGTGATAATTTGGCATCGGCTTTGATTTAAGCTGAGAATTGCACTACTACCACAAGCGGTTGCTGGTACGATCGCCGCATCAATTTGATCTGCCCAAATATCTTCTCTTCGAGATTGGACTGTTCCTTTATCTATGATAAATTGTGGTGCGCGACTTAAACCCACAAGAACGCACGGTAAAAAAGTATAGCCTATTTCTTCGGCGGCGGAACGGGGAGATAAATTTGCATCTGGTGGTGCGGCAGCTAATGCGGGAGAATGGGCGCAGGGAATTTGAAAGCTACGCACGATTAAATGGCTGATAACGGCTTCTGCACCTGCTAAGGGATCTACGCCTTTACCTTGGCGATAGTTTTCGACTGCTTCCTCTTCCATATCATCAGGGAAACGGGCTACTACTGCGATCGCTTCTGCTCCCGCTTGTTTAATTAGTACCTCTGCTGCTCTTAATAAACTATCTGGGTTACCAATTGTCCCCCAACTAATACCAGATGGCGATGTTCGTAATTCTATATTTAATGGCGTATCTGTAATTACATAATCTGTCAGGGTTAAGCCTAGTGTCGCTCTGGCTGCATCTGCTGCTTGCAAGTGTCGCAGCTTTAATTCTGGCTCTATCCCCTGGTCTAAAAGCAAACCTATTTTGTTTCTATGTACAGGACGCAATCCCCAGCATCCAGCAGCAAATTTGTCAAGTCCGTAACCTTCAACATAGAAAGTATTGGGTAAGTTCCAGTACAAACTTGCACCGTTGAGGACATTCGGATGGGTGATGAGGCGATCGCACACCTGTGATATAACTCTGGCTACTGGTAAAGCATCCCCAGCATAACCGCCGATCGCAGCTCCAACGCCAGTTGGTACAATTAAAATAGCAGTATATGGACGTTGCATAACAATTCCTGAGTGCTGAGTAGTCAGATTAGTCATCAGTAACTTAACTTTTGCTTCATTTTCCACTACTCAGAACTAGTTACTAATTATTCAGCTGTTGTTGTGGTGACAACAGCTTCCACAGTCGCCTTTTGCTGTTCTGTATCCACAGAGGTAATTGCCCAACGTAAAGGTTCACCCTGTTTTTGCAATTCGGCGGCAATTACTTGCTCTAACTCTGTTGCAGTTTCTTGGAGGTCAATTTCTGCGGTAATAAAATGGGTAGTCATTCTGCTTTAGCCTCGTGATTAGCGCTTTCTAGAAAGGATGAAGTATTATAGCAATCCTATCCCAGTTGTGAAAATATTTTTTAACTAACCGCCAAGTACGCCAAGTACGCCAAGGGTAAGAGAAATAATCGAGAGTTGGAAAGTTTCACACATGATTTAGGACTGCTATAAGATAGAAATTTCCGTCAATTTTTCATTCTTTAGCCTTCATCCTTGATCCTTTAATTAGTCTCTGCCAAATTGCAACTGATAAAGTGTATCTTCTTTTTCTGTTTCAAGTTTTAAATCAGAAAGAGGTTTGGCGACACAAAGCAACACATAGCCTTGTTTTTGTAATTCTGGACTAACGCCCATACCATCAGCTTGATCCACAGTTCCCTCGCTAAGTTTACCAGCGCAAGTTGTGCAAACACCTGCACCGCAAGAAGTCGGCAAGTCCAAACCAGAAGATTGAGCAACTGATAAAATAGTTGCGTTTTCGGGCACTTGCAAAGTATAAATTTTGTCTTGGTGGTGAATCTCAACGCTGTAAGTTTTGGGCATATACAAAAAGAGTGTAACTTAACTAACAAAGGAAATATTTTATCTGATGAATAGACACATAACCAAGTGGAGAAAAGTCAATTCAGGAATTATTTTCAAATAGATTTATTGGCAAAAGTCGCTATACAGTGATAATTATAAGTCCTGGCCAGACCAAAAAACTTCAAGTAGGGAGACTGATTACCTGTTGATACTGTGGATGAAGACTTGTAAGCTTGAATTCTCCTGAAATATAGGCAGTGATTATAAACACTAAAACCATCTGTGGCTAATATTTGGAGCGTAAAATGTTGGAATCATATCGTCAACACGTTGTAGAAAGAGCAGAATTAGGAATTCCCCCTTTACCGTTAGATGCAAAGCAAACTTCAGATTTGTGCGAATTACTGAAGAATCCGCCCAAAGGGGAAGAAGATACATTATTGCATTTATTGCGCGATCGCGTACCCCCTGGAGTAGATGCGGCGGCTTATGTCAAAGCTGGGTTTTTGACTGCTATTGCCAAAGGTGAAACTAAAAGCCCTTTAATTTCGCGTATCCAAGCGGTAGAATTACTAGGGACAATGGTAGGCGGCTACAATGTCCAATCTTTAATTGAATTGCTGCAAACTCCCACCGTCTCGGTTTCCGACTCTTCCGAAACCCCCTTGGTGATGGGGGGACAAGGAAAGGAACCCATCGCCGCCTATGCCGCCAACGCCCTCAGCAAAATTCTGTTGGTGTATGATGCTTTCCATGATGTTTTGGAGTTATCTAAAACTAATCCCTTTGCCAAGCGCGTAATTGATTCTTGGGCGGAAGCTGAGTGGTTTACGATTCGTCCCCAACTCCCAGAAACAATTACCGTTACAGTTTTCAAAGTCCCTGGTGAAACGAATACCGACGACTTATCCCCCGCCCAAAGTGCTACCACTCGCCCGGATATTCCCTTACACGCCTTAGTGATGCTAGAGTCACGGCAACCAGGAAGCTTAAAAACCATTGCCGAATTAAAGAAAAAAGGGCATCCTGTCGCCTACGTAGGTGATGTAGTTGGTACAGGTTCCTCCCGTAAATCTGCGATCAACTCTGTATTGTGGCACATGGGAAATGATATTCCCTTTGTTCCCAACAAGCGCGCTGGGGGATATATTTTAGGAAGTGCGATCGCGCCTATTTTCTTTAATACAGCTGAAGATGCCGGTGCTTTGCCGATTCAGTGTGATGTCACCCAGTTAGAAACCGGTGACGTGATTACCATCCATCCCTACAAAGGCGAAATCACCAATGAAGCCGGCGAAGTTATTACCACCTTCACCCTCAAACCCGATACCATTCTCGATGAAGTTCGTGCAGGTGGACGCATTCCGCTGTTAATTGGGCGTACCCTCACCGACAAAACCCGCCAAGCACTCGGTTTAGCACCCAGCACTCTGTTTATCCGTCCCCAAGCACCAGAAGATACAGGTAAAGGCTACACCCTCGCCCAGAAAATGGTAGGGAAAGCTTGCGGATTACCCGGTGTGCGCCCCGGTACATCTTGCGAACCCATCATGACTACCGTTGGTTCCCAAGATACCACAGGCCCCATGACCCGCGACGAGTTAAAAGAACTAGCTTGTCTTGGTTTCAGTGCTGATTTAGTGATGCAGAGTTTCTGTCACACCGCAGCTTATCCCAAACCAGTGGATATCAAAACCCATCACGACTTACCAGACTTTTTCGCCCAACGCGGCGGCGTTGCCCTACGTCCTGGTGATGGTATCATCCACTCATGGTTAAACCGGATGCTACTACCCGACACCGTCGGAACTGGCGGCGACTCTCACACCCGCTTTCCCCTAGGTATTTCCTTCCCCGCAGGTTCCGGGTTAGTCGCCTTTGCTGCGGCTTTGGGTGTCATGCCTTTGGATATGCCAGAGTCAGTTTTGGTAAGATTCAAAGGAGAATTACAGCCAGGAATTACCCTCAGAGATATTGTTAACGCCATACCCTACGTCGCCATTCAAAAAGGATTGCTAACAGTAGAGAAAGAGAACAAGAAAAATATCTTCTCTGGACGGATTTTAGAACTCGAAGGCTTACCCGATTTAAAAGTTGAACAAGCCTTTGAATTAACAGATGCATCAGCAGAACGTTCCTGTGCAGGTTGCACAATTAAACTGAGTCCAGAAACAATTGCTGAATATCTGCGTTCTAACATCTCGCTGTTAAAGAATATGATAGCCAGAGGTTATCATGATGAGCGTACGATCATGCGTCGTGTCGCCAAAATGGAAGAATGGTTAGCCCATCCCGTATTACTGGAAGCTGATGCAGATGCAGAGTATGCCGAAATAATTGAAATTGATTTGAACGAAATCAAAGAACCAATTGTTGCCGCTCCCAATGACCCCGATAATGTGAAATTATTATCGGAAGTTGCTAACGATCCAGTGCAAGAAGTATTTGTTGGGTCTTGTATGACAAATATCGGTCATTATCGGGCAACAGCGAAAGTATTGGAAGGCGCAGGTGAAGTAAAAACACGCCTGTGGATAGCACCCCCAACCCGCATGGACGAATACCAACTTAAAGAAGAAGGTGTGTATAGCATTTTTGGTGCTGCGGGTGCGAGGACAGAAATGCCAGGATGCAGTTTATGCATGGGTAATCAAGCGCGAGTTGCTGATGGCACAACTGTATTTTCCACTTCTACCCGCAACTTTAATAATCGCATGGGTAAAGGTGCAAGAGTGTATTTAGGTTCCGCCGAATTAGCCGCAGTTTGTGCATTGTTAGGACGCATTCCCACAGTGCAAGAATACTTGGATATTGTGGCGAAGAAGATTAATCCTTTCGCTGAGAATTTGTATCGATATTTGAACTTCGATCAAATCGCCGGTTTTGAGGATGAAGGGCGAGTGATTAGTAAGGAGCAGCAGGCTTTGTTGGTATAGTTTTATCAGGTGGGTGTAATGCCCACCTATCTGTTATTGCAGGGTAACAATGCCAGCAAAAGATATCTACCATGATGCGGTAAAAAATGCCTTAATTAAAGATGGCTGGACGATTACGGCTGATCCTTATACCATTAAATATGAAAAAATTCAGTTATTTGCTGATTTACTTGCTGATAGAACTTTAGAAGTTGAACGTAATGGACAACAAATTATTGTAGAAATCAAAAGTTTTATTAGTCGTTCACCGATACGTGAATTTGAAACAGCTTTAGGTCAATATATTATTTATCGTACTTTATTAAAAGCTGTTTTGCCCGAAACTAAAATTTATTTAGGGATTAGTAGGGCTATTTATCAATCATTTTTTCAGCAAAAAGCAATTTTATTAGTAATTGAAGAGACTAATTTACTTCTAATAATTGTTGATTTGAAAACAGAGGAGATTGTTAAATGGATAAACTAGCAAATTATCGGAATTTAATCAAAAAAATTCTCACAGAATATGAACAATTAGCATCACAAACTCCTAATCCTTCTGGAGTTGATAGTGTCTTAGCTTTGGATGAACAAAGAGATCAATATATTTGGTTTCAAGTTGGTTGGCATGACGAGAAAAAAATTACTGCAATTACTGTTTATGTTCGCATTAAAAATGAGAAGATTTACATTGAAGAAGATTGGACAGAAGAAGGAATCGCTACTGAGTTATTAAGGGAAGGTGTACCGAAAGAAGATATTGTTTTAGCTTTTCACTCTCCAGAAACTCGTAAATTGACTGAGTTTGCGATCGCCTAATCAACCAAAAAAAATATAATTTATCAAAGTCAAAAACCTTAAGCTGTGTAGGTTGGGTGTGACTACGTTCAACCCAACCTTGTATCTTAAGAGAAGTAGTAGACCGTCCCAACCTTAGTTATTAATTTACAAGTAGGGAATATTGTCAATTGGCAATGCTTGAAAAGCTGTGTTAAATTCAATACAGCATATTTTCAATATTTCATATTTAACAATAATCATGTCGTTAGAACTTATATTAGCAATTGTCTCAACGATAACAGGTGTGATTTCAGCTTTTATCGCATATAAAGAGTATAAGAGAAAACATCATAAAAATGAAAAAACATTTTTCTCTCGTCAACCACCTCAAATAAATAATCAATCCATCTCACCTATTCATAATTATTCATTATATCAAGGAATATCGAATGATTCTGTAGTTAATAATCAAAGACAATTAAATGATTTAGAAATTACCAAAGCTGAAATTGTTAAGTTGACAGGTATAAATATAGATCAAACATTTAAAGATTTTCGTTACTACATGAGGAAAAATAGTTATGGAAATACAACGTATAATAGAATATACTCTATGTTTCACCCGTTGTTTTCTGTAATAGCTGGTATTTTTTTCCTTTATTACGTTTATTTATATACAGTAAATATCAGCAAGATTAATTTTTCTCATATTAATTTAAAGGAGGAATTCGGTACTGCACTAGCGTTTTATGTTCAGTGGAGTTCACTTTTAGGAGTTGGTATTTCACGAATAAGGGAATGGAAAGAGTTTAATAAATTCATTCAAAGACAATTAAGTCAAAAAGAATCTATTGTATTAGGCATCATTGCTGAACTTGTATGTGTTATTGCATTTATAATATATTTTGTTAAACGAAATCTCACTATTACAGATGCTGTAAAGCTGGTTGTATTCTTTAATCCTTTTGTAATGTTTGTTATTCCATTCTTTTTAACGATGTTAATAATGTATATACCCGATATACTACTGGACTATATATATATGCCAATAATATTTAATAAAAGAAAAAGAAAATATAAACTAATCAAATTGATACTTCAGGAAATAAAACAATACAATAAATTAATTGAAGATATAAAAGTGATAGATAAGTTGAGAGCGGTTGGGAATGAAGTTAATTTAAATAACAGAGAACAAGTTATTGAAGCTCTATCTATTACTCGTTCAGACTTAATTCGTGCTTTAAAAACTGAAAGAATATTAAGAGAACATCCGAATTTTAAAGCTGAAAACTTTCAAGTAAATTTGAACGCACTAAACGCCTTAAAAGTAAGCCAAAAAGCAACAGAATATGCAAATATTCTAGATGAGACATTACAAATAGCAGTTAGCGTACAACAAGAGATGAATAAATTACAATTTCTTCCTTAGAGGTATGGAGTTGTGAAGTGTGTGCGTTTTAGTATTATGAGTGACTAACATTAAATCATGATACATAAGAATCGCACTCTTCATTCCCAAATGCGATCGCTCCGATTTTCAGCAATAATCCATTCAATTACAATTCTTGCTTTTCAAAATCTTCCCAGAACAGCCTGACAAACTCCTCAGCCGCAGCAGGCTCAATTTCTTGAAGCGCCTTGCGAATTTTTACCACCGTATCCCCTGGTGGATCTGCAATTTCATTTACCCAGCCAAAAACACTAGAACGATTGACTCCCATCACTACAGCCAATCGATTTTGAGTAATGCCATAAATTTCTAGTACCCGTTTGAGGGCTTTTCCTGCTTTTCCCATACCTCCGATTTTGTCAGAGGCTTATAAGCAAGTAAATGTTTGTAACTACGAACAAGATGCTAAACTAATTATGTTCGGATATACGAACATAAACTTTTAGGTCAACTGTAATGAACAAAAGCACTCTACCTTCTATGCAACCAGATTCAGACAGAGAATCTGTTAGTGTTCTTGTCATCGGTTCGCGCCAAACAGTCACAAATACCGTTCACACTCTTTATAGACTGGGTTTTGCGGAGATTAGTGAATGGAGTCCGCTTTTAGCGGCTTCTGAACCAGGTAAAGTGATGAAAATTTTAACTCGCAGCGTTTCAACAAGCGGATTATTGTATTGCTAATTAAGCAGCGATCGCACTCTTCAATTCCCAAGTGCGATCGCTTTCAACTATATACTGATTTTGCGATCGCCTAGAATAGTAAATAACAAAAAGTACTTTGAAAACTAATGAACTTTTACACTGTAGTACTTAGGCAAAGCGCTGGCTATTGGATTGCTTTGTGTTTAGAAAATGGAATTGTAGGACAGGGAAAGACTCAAGATGATGCCATTAGCAAGTTAAAAGAAGCAATTGAGTCTTTTGAAGTAATTTATGAAACTGAAACTAATATCTATAAATCTCCAATTTCTATAGAAGAACTACATGAATTTTTACTATTAGAGGACAAACAACAAAATTCAGAGATATATGAATTAAGGAAAGTATATGCCTAAAAATATACCTTCCCTAAAACCAAAAGAGCTAATTAAGCTTTTAGAAAAAGGAGGCTGCACATTTTATCGAGAAGGAAAAGGCGATCATTGCTTATATACTCGTGAAGTTGATGGACAACGTAGAGTAGTTCCTATAGATATGGGTGCAGGAGAAATGTCTCCTGCTTATGTGTTGCGGATTTTTCGGCAGTTTGGTTTTAGTGATGAGGAAATTGAGTACTTGTTAAAGTAGACAAGATAATTATCTGATGAGCGCTCGCCCCTTCAATTCCCAAATGCGATCGCTTTCAACTATATTATTCAATTTCCCAATCTTCTATTTTTAATCCTTCAACTCTGACAAATTCTTTAGTATTATGAGTCACTAAAATTAAATCATGAGACAGTGCAATAGAAGCAATTAATAAATCATTATAACCAATATGTGTACCAGCATTAGCTAATTGAGCGCGAATCTTACCTGCATTTAAAGCTGAAATATCATCTAAATGTAAAGAAATAAATACTTCTAAAAATCGCTTTACTTTTGCCCAAACTTGATCTGGATTATCACTCCTCATCGCTCCATAAAACAACTCTAGTTTCACAACTGAACAAACCGCAATAGCTTCTAAATCAATATTTTCAACAAGTTTCTGGCGAATCATCGAGTCTTCATTCAAATATTTAATACATACATTTGTATCTAGTAAATATTTCATAACAATTTAAACTCTTCTAAATCATCAAACACACCTTCGGAATCTATAACTAAAGGAGTATCTTTCAAAGAGCCTGAAGTTTCTTCAAAAAAGTTAGCAGGCCAACCTTTTCCTTTAGGTTGATTTTCTGGCTGAGAATCAGTAATAGGTTGTAGTATAACAGTAATAGTTAAATCGGCATTAGTAACATCTACCGGAATATCTAAATGTAATATTCCATCTTGTCCAACATGAGAGTTTAAAGTTATTTTTTGCATAGGATTTAATTAGATTAAATAGACGGGTTTCTACTACCAGATAGCTGATTATATTTTATATATAAATAATGCTAGTTAGGAAAAAGTATGAGGAAAATCAATGCTTCTTGCTCAAGACAGGTAGCTTTAACACACCTTCTACTTATGTTGCGATCGCCCCTTCAATTTCCCAAGTGCGATCGCAATTCCTCTAAATCACTACTTCCTCACGCTGACAATCAAAAACCACCATAAAGCTAGCGTCAGGTATGAGTTGACGTAACCGTTGCAAATGACCTTCTGCATCAGATCGAGTGCGAAATCTAGCGATAGTTACCCGTTGCATATCTGGAAGTAAACGAGTAATAGCCCAAGGATTCAAACGTTCTTTGTATGCGTTCGCTTTAATCTCTAACGAGAAATCGTTGTATTCGTTGTTTTGTGGCATGATTAATTTATCCATAAGCAGTTTAGTGAAGGGCGTTAGCAAGTCTCTTGCCGGGGATGCACTAACGCCTCTTCAATGATGATTAAAGTGCAAACTAATATATTTTGTCAATACTTAACGTTAAATATTAACGGTTTAAAATCAGATCAAAGGTCTAGTCAGCTATGGATTTAAGAGCCTTGAGAGATCGTGCAGGGCTTACAGTCTTAGATGTAGCGAAAGAACTAGACTGCGCGGAATCTTCCATTCGTAACTGGGAAAAAGGGAGAACAACGCCGAAAATGGAAGTATGGCAAGTATTTCGCCTGCGAGATTTGTATCAATGTACAGAAGAAGAGTTAGTGCAAGCAGTTAAAGAATCAATGCTGGCTGAAGACACATAGCTTTAACTAACTCCCTGCTTTTGGTTGAAGCAGGTTTAGTAAAGAGCAATTCAGGCGATGCTTGCGGCTGGCTACGCCAACGCACTCCTCAATTCTCCAGGTGCGATCGCTTTCAAATATATACAGCCTAAAATTAAGGTGACAAATGCTTTTACTGCATCTTAGACATTTATAGTTTTATTATAAGTAGAGTAATAGCTAATTAAAGCTAGAAGTTACCAAAATGCTTGAATTTCATAAAAATTATGTACTTGATGAGAATCAGCAACCTATAGCAGTCCAAATTCCCATTGCTGAGTTTGAAAAGATTGAAGAAATTCTTGAAGATTACGGTTTAGCAAAACTGATGGAGGAAGTAGAGGATGAAGAACGCCTCTCTAAAAATGATGCCAAAAAATATTATAAATCACTAATGGGTGAAAATGTGGAAGGTTGAATACACTAAGCGATTCTTGAAAGAACTTGCTGCTTTGCCAGTAGAGATTCAAAGCCGCGTAGAACCCGTTGTGTTTCAAGAACTTGAATCAGAAAATCCTTTTGAATTAGGATATCTTGAAAAGCTCAAAGGCTATACTGATAAATATAAGATTCGAGTCGGGGATTATCGGATTGGCATTACTGTGGATCAAGAAACAAAAACATTAATCTGCCAACGGGTTGCTCACCGCAAAGACATCTACAGAATTTTTCCTTGAATCAGACATTGTAATGTAAAGTTGTAGGCCACACCCTTCATTCATTGCCAAGTGCGATCGCTTTCAACTATATACATTAGTTAATAAAAAATCTGTGCTACTCAGAAGAAAGGCAACTGAGTAGCACAGATTAATTAATTTAGTGAGTTATCAATTACCGAGCAATTAAACATGCAGGTAATTGGTTAAACTGCACCACTATTTTTATGAAATAGAATCCCTATAGTCTTGAAAATTAACTTAAGATCATACAGTAAACTCCAATTTTTTTGATACTGCAAATCCAAGCGAATTACATCTTCAAAGCTACGTACTTTTGACCTGCCATTTACTTGCCATTCGCCCGTCATTCCTGGTTTAACATCTAAACGTTGCCACTCAGGTACTTCATAACGTTCTACTTCATCAGGTGTCGGTGGTCGAGTCCCAACTAAACTCATATCTCCTTTGAGAACGTTCCAAAATTGTGGCAATTCATCGAGACTAGTTCGCCGTAAAAAGCGCCCTACCTTTGTCACTCTGGGATCGCTCTCATTCTTGAAAAAAGCACCTTGCACTTGGTTTTGCACTTGAGATTTTTTGGCTTCTGCATCCACACACATGGAGCGAAATTTCCAAATCTCAAAACGTTTCCCCATCCAACCACAACGGGTTTGACTAAAGAAAATGGGGCCGGGATCATCAATTGTAATAGCAACCGCAATGGGAATCAGCAAAACGCCTGTAATTACTAAACCAAAGAGCGCTCCCACAATATCGATCAACCGTTTCATCCAAGATGCTACAGAAGGATGAGTAGTAGGTAGCTGCTCAACCTTACGACCAGAAGATACTTGAGCAGCTAAGGGATCATGTTGTTCTTTTTGCGCTACAATACCTGATGATTCAATTGGAAAAACTTGATCCAATCCTGTGAGGTTGAGGACTGCCATTACCGAAGGAGTTACATTACGGAGTATAAATAGTACTTGTTTTTCCTTGGCGGTTTTGAAATTACTGACCAGGGCGCCTAAACCACTACTATCCATAAAAGTAGTTTGGTGAAAGTCAATAGTGATTTGTTTGAGTTGTGCATTTTCAAAGATTAACTCTTGGCAAGTGTGCTTAAAGTCTACAGCCTCAAGCACACTCAAGCGGGCAGGTATATGCACTACTGCTATTTCATTTAAATAAGTAACCAGAAAATCGACCTCTTTAGGTTGGCTAGTCATGAAGCTCTGCACTGTAGTTGCCGTGTAAATGTAAGCTGCCAAACATTAATTGTGTCCTAATGTAATTACCTATCCTCATCTAGAATTAGTAGGAATCAGGACTAATTGCTAGTGAATTAGGAGAGATTCTAGATGAATAGCGTTGATTCACAATAAAACAAGAGGCTCAAAAAACTTACTTGCTGTTGTGAAGACGCGGCGCGATCGCATTGCTATTATCCCATGACTTCTAAAACTACGGTTAATCCTACTGCACGCCTGATAGAGGTCTTTTCTGCTATTCAAGGGGAAGGACTCAATGTCGGGACAAGACAAATTTTTATTCGCTTTGCTTTATGTGACTTACGCTGTCACTTTTGCGATAGCGCCCATACTTGGAATGCACCCGCAACTTGTAAGATAGAGCGAACCCCAGGCTTACGTGACTTTGAAGTACATTCCAATCCTGTACCCCTACCCATTTTATTAGAATGGGTTGAACGGCAAAATCTACCTTGTCTACACGATAGCATTAGCTTAACTGGGGGCGAACCCTTGCTTCATACCCCTTTTTTGGCCTTATTTCTACCGCAAGTGCGATCGCTCACCAATCTACCCATCTATCTGGAGACTGGAGGTCATCGCCCAGAACAATTGGCGATGATTCTGCCCTACTTAGATTCCATAGGCATGGATTTCAAGTTACCTAGTGTTAGCGGTGAAAGCTATTGGCAAGAACACGCTCAATGCCTTAAATTAGGTTATGACTCACATTTAGATGTTTTTGTCAAGATAATTATTTCACAAAACACAGAGCCAACTGAATTAGAGCGTTCAGCTTTATTAGTGGCAGATGTGAGTCCTGATATCCCAGTTTTTTTACAACCTGTCACACCTTTAGCTGACTTTGAACAATTGGCAGAAAAACCTATACTTGCCCCTTCTCCAGAACAGGTTTTGAAGTGGCAAGCCTTAATGAAAAAGTTTGTGCAGCACGTCCGTGTTGTACCGCAAACTCATAAAATGTTAAATCAGTTGTAAGAGGGCATGGGGCATGGGGCATGGGGCATTGGGCATTGCTCAATTATCCTCCTTGTCTCCCTTGTCTCCCTTGTCTCCCTTGTCCCCCCTGCTCACTGAGCGGAGTCGAAGTGCTGCTCCCCTGCTCCCTAGTCCCGAATGGTAACCAAGGAGCGGATGGAACAGCTGATTAAAATCCACCTTCATCGACAGGCCTAGATTTAGATTTTGCCTTATTAGCACTGCGTTTGAGGGCAGAGAGCCTAGCTTCATATCTAGACCGCTGGCGCTTGCTAGCAGTGGTGTCAATCAAAGTTTTTAAGGCGCTACCCAAACTTTTATAAGCATTGGGTAAGCTGTAACCAAAGCGAGTTGCAAGTGCGATCGCTTTATCATCAGCATCAACTAATTCTTTTAGTTGTTTTTCCCCGTTATTTTTTTGGTATAACCGCCAGCCGGAAACGCCGCAAAGTGCCAATGCTAAAACCAGTAACAATCCATCCTGTACCCACAACTCACCTACAGCACCACCTAAACCGATAGCCAATGCTGCCATTTCCCAACCATCTTTGGGAATTGTGTCATTTTGAATGCGGGCGACTTCGTGCCAAAACAGCAGATTACGCTGATCCATTGCGAGGCTATCCCATTTCACCAAGTCAATTTGAATTTCTACTTGGTCTTTGCCAATTTCTTCGCTACGGATCAGGGGTGGATTGACCTCAGTTGTGCCTTCAACAGTGACCCAGCTCTGCAATTCTGGCGGTAGTAAGCCTTTCAATCGCCGAAGTTCACTCATTTCCGCTTTGGCAGAGGAGGTTGCATAGGATGTCATAAAATCCAGCCCTAGAAAATTCAGTATATAGTGAGGGTATCACTTTGGAGTATAGCTATTTAAGTGATAATCCGCCTCACTCGTTGGGAAAACTTCCCCGCCTTTTTCTGGCTTCCATTGCTTTTTCTAGGATTTCTAGTAATCCCGGAGCTTCTTCTTGAATACTCAGTAACAGTCTTTCGCCAAGTTCTATATTCCCAGGATCGTGACCTGTTTCCATCACTTCTTTCAGGCGAGGCATTGCAATACTATCAACAATTTGAATTAACCCGCTTAAACAACGGTTAAATTGTTTCTCTGTGAGGATTGAGTCTTCTAGGGGAAACTCGATAATGGCACGGATTTCACCATCAGATGGATCGTACTCCCATTGCAGCATTTTGGTTTCCCAAGAAATCGCCAGCATTGTCTGTAGGATAGCTCCCTTATAAGGATGCTCTTGCACTCCAGCCAGAACTTGAGGCGCAAATACCCGAAAAAATTTCCCCTCCTCATCCAATTGCACAACTATCAGGAAGTCATCTAGGTGATCAGCTTCCACACCTGTGATAATCCGGTCTTCTTCATCATCAAAACGGTAGTCCCAACCAAGGTTGTCCAAGTATTTAGCAATCTGTTTCAGATTAGCTCCCATAATAGCCTCATAAGGAATGGTGGAGCAGCTGTTACCACACCTAGTTTAACCTGCTAGTGGCAGATGCCTAAGTTAGTACAGTTACTTCCGCTTTTTTAGAAGTATGCAATCCAGCTTTTGTTGATTAACAAAACCATACTACGCCCAATCCTCACCTTCTTAAACTGAGGAACCCGTTGTCAGGGTATCTTAAAAAACTATTTTTCTCAGCTTTTGAATTTTTTTAGCCCTACACAATCACCTAAAAATTATTCTATACAAAGCCCAAAAAATACTACTTTATAATATAAAACTTTTAGTTATTATCTTCTATAAGAATGCTCTTGTATATTGCCATAATTAACAAATAATTTCGCAAATAAAAGAGAATTTATCTGTATCAATGAAGCAGGTTTAAAAATCACTAAACCCGATAAATCTTATTTTTAGACACACAAATTCTAAACAGTTTTTCCGATAAAAATTCTTCTTCCCTAGCCCTTAGTCCCTAGACCCTACTGCTGGTTCCCCTAGTCCTGGTTCCCCTAGTCCCCATTTTTCAGCTAGCGTCCCAAAAAGTTTTATATTACAAACATCTACTTGCTTTCACAGAGAGATTGTAGTTGAAAACACATTTTTGCTTGGTAAATGGTCATCATAAATTATGCGTAAATCAGCTTTAATTTTAGCGATCGCACCCCTGATCTTTGCCATCAGTGCTTGTGGTGGCGACTCAGGAAATGCAAATAACAGTACAACTAACACAACTAGTACCCAAACAGCACCAGCAATTAAAAATCGCTGGGATACGGTAAAAAACCGTGGTCAGCTAATTTGCGGCGTCAGTGGTGAAGTTCCAGGATTCAGCTTTGTCGGAACTGATGGTAAATACAGCGGAATTGATGTAGATGTCTGTCGCGCCGTCGCAGCGGCTTTATTTGACAACCCAGATGCAGTAGAGTATCGCAATCTCAGCGCCAAAGAACGGTTTACAGCTTTACAAACCGGGGAAGTAGATATTCTCAGCCGCAACACCACATGGACACTCAGTCGCACCACCTCCGTTGGTTTGGAATTTGCACCTGTTGTTTTTTATGATGGTCAAGCGCTCATGGTTCGCAAAACTAGCGGGATTAAATCCTTAGCAGACCTCAAAGACAAGGCCATCTGCGTTCAAACTGGGACGACTACCGAGCAGAACTTAGCAGACCAAATGCGCAAACGGGGTATTACTTACAAACCTGTTGTTTTTGAGGATGTCAACGTTACCTTTGCAACCTATGCAGAGGGGCGTTGCGACGGAATTACAGCTGACCGTTCTGCGTTAGTGGCGCGGCGATCGCTTCTACCCAAACCAGAAGATAACCTAATTCTCGATGAAGTCATTTCTTCCGAACCACTAGCACCAGCAGTCGCCAAAGGTGACACTAAATGGGCGGATACTGTGAAGTGGGTAGTTTATTCCCTAGTCAAAGCCGAAGAATTAGGGATTAATTCTCAAAATCTGGGACAATTTGCCACTAGTAATGACCCAGATATCAAGCGATTTTTAGGAACAGAAGGGAACCTTGGTGAGAGCCTTGGCTTAACCAACGACTTTACAGCCAGAATTATCAAGCATGTTGGCAACTATAGCGAAGTTTATGATCGCAATCTCGGCCCAAAAACAAAACTCAATCTAGCCCGTGGTCAAAATCAACTTTGGTCAAAAAACGGATTACTCTATTCTCCACCTTTCCGGTGATGTGGGGGGATGGGGGAGACAAGGAGAGAAGTCTGAGCGCCGGCTTCCGGCGATCAGAACTTCGGGGAGACAAGGAGGACAAAATTTATGGTGAAGTGAGGATGTAGTTTGAGCCTTTTTACCTGGAAGTTGAGCCTTTGAGCCTGGAAGTTGCACCTTTAAGCCTGGAAGTTGCACCTTTAAGCCTGGAAGTTGCACCTTTAAGCTTGGAAGTTGAGCCTTTGAGCCTGGAAGTTGCACCTTTAAGCCTGGAAGTTGAGCCTTTGAGCTTGGAAGTTGAGCCTTTGAGCCTGGAAGTTGCACCTTTAAGCTTGGAAGTTGAGCCTTTGAGCCTGGAAGTTGCACCTTTAAGCTTGGAAGCAGCACCTTTAAAACTAAAATTGCGAGCTTAACCCTTGACTGTTGACTCATAACCCATGACAACTGACCATTGACCATTAACCATTGACTCTTGACCAATGACAAATGACTCTTGACAAATGACAAACCTAAAATTATTGTGGCGCGATCGCCGTTTTTGGCGCATCGCCGGACAATTTATCGCTGTATTTTTAGCAGCAGTTGTAGTCACAATACTCTGGAGTAACCTGAACCGCAATTTACAGCAACTAGGTATTCAGTTTGGCTTTGATTTTCTCAAACAGCAAGCATCTTTTGATATTGGTGAAACTCTGATTACCTACAAACCAACTGATACCTATAGTCGCGCCTTGTGGGTAGGACTGATTAACTCATTGCGAGTTGCAATTGCTGGAGTTTTTCTGACGACAATTGTGGGAGTAAGTGCAGGAATTGCGCGACTCTCGGATAACTGGCTAGTACGGAATATTAGCTTAGTTTACGTAGAAATTTTCCGGAATACACCTTTACTGCTGCAATTACTGTTTTGGTATTTTGCGGTTTTCCTTGGTTTTCCCAAGGCGGAAAATAAAATTTCTCTCTGGGGATGGATTTACCTGAGTCAAAATGGTGCAGAATTGCCTTGGTTTACTTTGTCTCCAGAGTTTTCAGTTTTACTACTGGGTTTAACTTTTTATACAGGTGCATTTATTGCCGAAATTGTCCGTGCGGGAATTCAATCAGTACCAAAAGGACAATGGGAAGCTGCGCGATCGCTAGGTTTAAAACCAGCGTTGGTGATGCGATTGGTGGTTTTTCCCCAAGCCTTGCGGGTAATTATCCCACCTTTGACCAGCCAATATCTCAATTTGACCAAAAATTCCAGTTTAGCGATCGCCATTGGTTACCCGGATATTTATTTTGTCGCCTCTACCACCTTTAACCAAACCGGGCGGGCGGTAGAAGCTATCTTACTCATTATGCTTACCTATCTCACCCTCAGTTTGACAATCTCTCTAGTCATGAATTTTTTCAACCGCATGGTGCGGATTCAGGAGAGATGAGGAGGATGAGGAGGACAAGGGAGACAAGGAGAGAAGTCTGAGCGCCGGCGTCCGGCGATCAGAACTTCTCCCAAGGGGAGACGCTGCGCGAACGGAGGGACAAGGGGGACAACTGAAAACTGACAACTGACAACTGACAACTGACAACTGACAAATGACAAATGACAAATCCTCAATTACTGTGGCTGCGGAAAAATCTTTTCAGCACTTGGTACAACAGCTTGCTGACTGTTGTCTGTCTAGCATTTCTAATTTGGTTAGTCAGGGGAATTCTTATTTGGACAACTACCCAAGCACAATGGGCGGTCATTCAAGTTAATTTACGTTTATTCTTAGTAGGAAGATTTCCCCCATCCTTATATTGGCGAGTTTGGATTGTGCTGGCGATCGCTGCAACTTTAACTGCTGTAACTTGGGGTGTATTTTCTAATCAACAACCTTTAACAAAGCGGAGAATTACACTTTCTACTTTAATGGTTGCTGTTTTTTTAGGGGTTGTGCCTTTGGATTTTACATCCCGCCTCTGGTTGCTGTTAATTGCTGTTTTATTATCTGTCGGATTGGGGATTGGGAGAAAATTCCCGAAAGTAATAGCTCCTTGGCTTTCCCTAGTATGGTTATTATCTTTTAGTGTAATTCTCTGGTTAATTGGTGGTGGATTGGGCTTACAATCTGTATCGACAAATTTGTGGAACGGTTTGCTACTCACCTTATTAATGGCAGCAGTTAGTATTGTACTTTCTTTCCCCATTGGAGTTTTACTAGCTTTAGGACGCACTAGCAATTTACCTGTCTTGCGTTGGTTTTCTATCCTGTACATTGAAATTATCAGAGGATTACCGTTGATTGGGATTTTGTTTTTTGCACAGATTATGGTGCCATTATTTCTCCCAGTCGATTTACGTTTAGATCGGGTAGTGCGAGCAATTACAGGACTGGTTTTATTTAGTGCTGCTTACATGGCAGAAAATGTGCGCGGCGGACTTCAGGCTATCTCCCGGGGACAAATTGAAGCTGCAAAAGCACTAGGATTTAATTCTCTATTTGTCGTTATATTGATTGTACTACCACAAGCTTTACGTGCGGTTATTCCGGCAATTGTAGGTCAATTTATTGGCTTATTTAAAGATACTTCGCTTTTATCTTTGGTGGGATTGGTAGAGCTTACCGGAATGTCCCGTTCAATTGTGGCGCAGCCGCAATTTCTCGGACGTTATAGAGAGGTTTATTTATTTATTGGATTGATTTACTGGATATTTTGTTACTCCATGTCCCTGGCTTCTCGACGCTTAGAAAAGCAGCTTAGTCAATAGTCATTAGTCATTAGTTATTAAAGGAAAATTTTATGTCAGAATTAACTCCGATAATTGTTGCGGAAAATGTTCATAAATGGTATGGAAAATTTCACGTTCTTCAAGGTGTAAGCTTGACAGTAAGCCGTGGTGAAGTAGTCGTATTGATGGGTCCATCAGGTTCAGGAAAATCTACCTTTATCCGCACATTTAATGCCTTAGAAGAATATCAACAAGGCAAAATTGTGATAGATGGTATTACTCTGAGCAATGATTTGCGAAATATTGATGCAATTCGCAAAGAAGTGGGAATGGTATTTCAACAATTTAATTTATTTCCCCATTTAACAGTACTGCAAAATATTACTTTGGCACCAGTTTGGGTACGTCGGTGGACGAAGGCTAAAGCACAAGAATCGGCGATGCAATTGCTAGAAAGAGTCGGAATTTTAGAACAAGCACATAAATATCCGGGACAATTATCTGGGGGACAGCAGCAACGGGTAGCGATCGCCCGTGCTTTAGCTATGCAACCTAAAATCATGCTGTTTGATGAACCAACCTCAGCTTTAGATCCGGAAATGGTTAGAGAAGTTTTGGATGTGATGCGCAGTCTTGCCCGTGACGGCATGACTATGGTAGTAGTGACTCATGAGGTGGGATTTGCTCGTGAAGTTGCTGATAGAGTAATCCTCATGGATAGTGGTTCCCTCATCGAATCAGCGACACCAGACTCGTTTTTCAACAAACCCCAACAAGAGCGAACTCGTAAGTTTTTATCCCAAATTCTCTAACTTTCGCCATTTAATATTAAAACTTTGCTATCTTTTCATCTTCATCAAGATAAAATACAAAAATTCTACGTAAGTAATATCACTCCTCTTAATGACCATAATGGATTCAATTAGTTACAGTTTAGTTGACTGTTACCTAAGTATGGTATGTCAAAGTTTACTTAATCTTCAACGAAAAATCAATGACAGAGGAAGAGACTAAAGGGACAATGAATTAGGGTGTGTCAGAAGTTCAAAAAATCTTGGGAATAAATATTGTTTTTCAATAAAAAACCAGATAATTCTGACTAATTTTTTATGCGGATTTTGATTTACTCCTACAACTACTATCCAGAACCGATTGGTATTGCCCCGCTGATGACGGAATTAGCAGAGGGACTGGTAAAGCGGGGACATCAAGTGCGTGTAGTTACTGCTATGCCCAACTACCCTGAACGTCAAATCTACTCTAGCTATCGGGGTAAGTTGTATCTTACAGAATACAAAAATGGAGTTGAAATTCAAAGGAGTTATGTTTGGATTCGTCCAGAACCAAACCTGCTTGATCGGATATTGTTAGATGCTAGTTTTTTAGTAACCAGTTTTTTGCCTGCATTGCTGGGCTGGCGACCAGATGTGATTATTTCCACGTCACCATCACTACCTGTTTGCTTACCGGCTTCTCTTTTAGGGTTGTTACATAACTGCCCTGTGATTTTAAATCTTCAAGATATTTTACCAGAAGCAGCTATTGATTTAGGTTTACTGAAAAATAAATTACTCATCAAGCTGTTTACGCACTTAGAGAAGTTTGCTTATCACAGCGCTACTAAAATTAGCGTTATTGCTGATGGATTTGTAGATAATTTGCTCAAGAAGGGTGTACCATCTGACAAAATTGTCCAAATTCCTAACTGGGTTGATGTGAGTTTTATTCGTCCTTTGTCTCAAGAAAATAATCAATTTCGCGCCACACACAATCTTCAGGACAAATTTGTAGTTTTATATTCTGGAAACATTGCTCTTACCCAAGGCTTAGAAACAGTGATTAAAGCTGCTGCTATGTTAAGGGATATCCCTGATATTGTTTTTGCGATCGCTGGCGAGGCTAAAGGATTACAGAGACTGCAACAGGACTGTCTCAATTATGGTGCGGATAACGTTTTGTTACTGCCATTTCAACCGCGAGAACATTTGCCACAGATGTTAGCAGCTGCGGATGTTGGTTTAGTTGTGCAAAAGAAAAATGTTGTATCTTTCAACATGCCTTCAAAAATACAACTCCTACTTGCCAGTGGGCGGGCATTAATTGCCTCTGTACCAGAAAATGGTACAGCAGCCAGAGCCATCAGACAAAGTGGTGGTGGTTTTGTTGTTCCTCCAGAAGATCCCCAGGCTTTAGCAAATGCGATTCTGCACTTGTACGAAAATCCGGAGAAAGTTAAGACTTTAGGTTATAAAAGTCGCCAGTATGCTGTGGAACATTATGCCTTTGAGCAAGCTTTAAATAACTATGAGTTATTATGTGAATCTCTGGTGGTAGATGATCCAGTAATTCACTCTCCGAAAATATCGAACCAAGAAGTTTAATCTTGCACCGAGAAGCTTCTGTCTGGTCATTAGCAGGTAGCGGTAGTCACAGACCAACCGCTTTTTTGTGCTTTTAAATACCCAGCCGCAGTCAAAAAATGCCATGTCTGGTAATCGGCAATCCTAATTTTACCAATGTAGGGGTTTAGTACATTACTAAACCCCTACGTTCGCTTATATACCCATACACCTCAAGTATAAAGTATAAAATTCAACTCACCAATGACCAATGACCAATGACCAATGACTCTTGACCAATGACCATACAGCCCTTTTTTTTGTTAGTATGCAAAAAAACAGTTTAAACAGCAAGATTAGTTGTTAAAAATTGTAAGAAAATGTAACGAAAGGCATAAAGCACCTGAGGTTTAATGTCTGATTATTTCCAAGGAGATTTCCCAATACAATCTTTATCTTTGAAAAAGAGTGCGATCGCTAGCGCACCAAACCAAACTGACGATGATAGTAGAAAATTAGCGATAACTGTGGCCGAAGCCGCCTCAGACCGCAAAGCTGGGGAAATTTTGCTGCTAAGAGTAGCAGATGTCTCTTACCTGGCAGATTATTTTGTGGTAATGACAGGCTATTCTCGAGTACAAGTAAGGGCGATCGCCGAAGCCATTGAAGACAAAGTAGGAACTGAACTGCAACGCCATCCCCTGCGGACAGCGGGTAAAGCAGAAGGGAGTTGGGTGTTGCAAGACTACGGCGACGTGATTATTCACATCATGATGCCCAGGGAGCGGGAGTTTTATAATTTAGAAGCATTCTGGTCTCATGCTGAACGTCTAGAACTTCCAACAGCCGATGACGGTGGGGGTAAGCCAACATGATCAAATCCTCGGTTTCTAATTGCCCAGTTCCGACTGAACAACAACCACTCAATGAGTACGAACAATTAAGAACATCTTGGCTATTTCGTGATTGTGCCTTAAATTGGCGCGAACATATCACGAAAATGCTCATGCTTTGGAGTTTATCCTGGGTGATAGCAGGGCCTGTAGCCGCAGCCAGTTTTCCACCACATAAGCAGATTGTCCAATTTATTCTTTCTGGTGCAGCAGGCGCGAGTATCGGAGTAATCCTGCTACTAGTACGATTGTACTTAGGCTGGTATTATGTGAGCGATCGCCTGTTTAGCCCCACAGTATTTTATGAAGAGTCTGGTTGGTATGACGGTCAAACTTGGACAAAACCAGAGGAAGTACTAAACCGCGATCGCTTAATTGCCACATACGAAATCAAACCTATTCTCGGCCGCCTGCAACTAACCTTTGCTGGCTTGGCAGGAATGTTTCTTGCTGGTAGTATAGTTTGGCATTTGTTATAAATAGTCACTGGTCATTGGTCATTGGTCATTGGTCACGAGTCATGGGACAAACGACAAATGACTCTTGGACAAATGACAACTGACATGTAACAAACAAATCATAAAAAATAACAAAATAGAGATAAATTTTAACCCATGACAATGGGAAAACGAACTCAAGCCGCAGCCTTGGAAGTCAGGTTGCTCCGGGAAGGAATTATTGAATCGAGGCATATAGTCCAAGCTGTTGTCTGCGACGAACGGGGACGGGTTTTATCCGTTGCTGGGAATGCGGAAACTGCGGCATTTGTCCGTTCAGCACTCAAACCATTTCAAGCCCTTGCAGTCACATCCACAGGTACACTAGAACGTTACGACCTCAGCGATCGGGATTTGGCAATCATCACTAGTTCCCACAAAGGTAGCATAGAGCAAGTAAGACAAGTATTTAATATCTTGTGGCGGGCCGATCTTGACCCCAGCACACTCCAATGTCCGATTCCAGAAGGTAAGAAAAGTCCCCTAGAATACAATTGCTCTGGTAAACATGCGGGAATGTTAGCCGTATGTCAGCAACGCCACTGGCCTTTGACTAACTACTTAGAACGCAAACACCCAGTCCAACAGTTAATTCTGAGCAAAGTAGCAGAATTGCTGCGAATGCCATCAGAAGAATTTATTAGTGTTCATGATGACTGTGGCGCACCAACTTACCTGATGCAACTTGGGCAGATGGGTTCGCTGTATGCCTTGCTAGCCTCTGGTAAGACTTTGGATATGGAGCGGATTGTCCGGGCTATGACTCATCACCCGACAATGGTAGCCGGAGATGGAGAATTTGATACGGAACTGATGCGCTTAACTCCTGGGGAATTAGTCAGTAAAGCTGGTGCAGAAGGAGTGCAGTGCATAGGCAGGCTTGGGGAAGGCATGGGATTGGCGATTAAAGTTGTAGATGGGGCAAAGCGAGCAAAATATGCTGTGGCGATTCACTTGCTTCAGCAGATGGGCTGGATTACTCCCAGCGTCGCCGAAAGCCTAGCTGAGAAGTTTATGATTTTAGGAAAATACAAGCGTTTAGAAGTAATTGGAGAATTATCGCTTTTGTAGTTGCCAAACTTTTGACTTTGGGTTATATTAAAGAAGTCGAGAGAGCGACGCGGGATAGAGCAGCCTGGTAGCTCGTCGGGCTCATAACCCGAAGGTCAGTGGTTCAAATCCACTTCCCGCCACCAAATCAAAATAAAAATAAATCCCCACAAACATTCAAGGTTGTGGGGATTTGTTTTATTCTGGAGTAGAAGCCATCAATTAATTTGGGATTTTGGATTGCCGATTTTGGATTAACCCCGACCAAAGTTTGACAAACTCATTGAGCACAAGAGTACCTGGCTCAAGTATTTTAAATTTTTGATTTTGGATCTGTTCGACCTAGTAGAAGGAGACACTGCGGTAGCAGGGTTTCCCGCCATAAAGCAAGTGGTGTCGGGGCATCAACTGGAATAATTTTTAATCTAAAATCTAAAATCTAAAATCTACAATTGGCATAGTCAAAAAAGCGCGGAGAGTCATGGTTGTGAAATTGCAACGACCAATTTTAGTGGGAGGATTGGGACTGTCCTTTTCTCTGTGGATGTTAGATAGTTGGCACGATTCTATAGTGCAAGTCAGTGAGTTTGGTTTATTGAGTGCTTTAGCAATTGGTGGGGGATTGTGGTTATTCCAGAAAAATCGCCCGCAAGCTAGTAGTGTAGAGCAGCTAGATATTAAGCTTGTAGAACGAGCAGATGTAGAAAGTGCGATCGCTAAAGTTGAAGCCGTAATTAACCAACTGGTACAAGAATCCGAAAATCATCCAGCCATAGGGAACCTACGAGAACAAGTTAACCAATTACTCTTAGATTTAGATCGGCAAGAACTTAAACTAGCTGTTACTGGTGGTAAATCGGTGGGTAAAACCACCTTGATGGAAATTTTAAAATCTAGCTGGCAAGCAGATATCAAGCAGAAAGTCAGCTTCTACGAAACAGCACCTTTATTTATAAAAGCTGGTGACAACTCAGACACAGATGTTTTAGCAGAAGTAGAAACATCGGATTTTGTCCTGTTCCTCACCAACGGGGATTTAACAGATTCAGAATTTCAGACTTTACAGCAGCTAAAAGCCGCAAATCTGCCTGTGATGCTGGTTTTCAACAAACAAGACCAGTATTTACCAGACGAACGTGCTAGTATCTTGCTGTCATTGAAACAACGGACACAGGGGAATTTAGTTGCAACAGCAGCCTCTCCCATTCCCATCAAAGTCCGGAAACATGAAGCTGACGGTTCTGTACAAGAGTGGTTAGAACAACCAGCAGCAGATATCCAGCAGTTGACACAGCAACTGGGTGAAGTTTTAGCCCAGCAAGCACAAAAATTAGTCTGGGTAACAACCTGGAGAAAAGCTAAGTTGCTGAAAGCTGAGGCGAAAAATTGGCTAAATGGAGTCAGACGCGATCGCGCTACCCCAGCTATAGAACAATATCAATGGATAGCTGCGGCTGCTGCTTTTGCAAACCCAGTCCCCGCACTTGATGTTTTAGCAACTGCGGCGATTAATGCCCAAATGGTAATGGATTTAGGTAATATCTATCAGCAGAAATTCTCCTTGGAACAGGCGCAAACCGTAGCTGGAACAATGGGAAGTTTAATGCTGAAACTGGGTTTAGTTGAACTTTCGACAAAAGCTGTGAGTACTGTTCTCAAAAGTAACGCCGTCACCTTTGTAGCTGGTGGCGTGGTACAGGGAGTAAGTGCAGCTTATCTCACCAGAGTAGCTGGGTTAAGTCTAGTAGAGTATTTCCAACAACAGGAAATCGCTTTAGATTCTGGTAATAACTTGAATTTGGAGAAGTTGCGGCAAACTTTACAAAATGTCTTCCAGCAAAATCAGCAGATAACTTTTCTGCAAAGTTTTGTTAAGCAAGGTGTAAAGCGCTTGTTACCAGAAGTTGCTGTTGAGAAGGCTGTCGGATAATTTCACGCATTCGGCGGAGTCCTTCCCGCAAAGTAGGCGCAAAGACGCGAAGTTTTTTTCGTGTCTTTGCGTGCAACTAATTTTAATATCACTAAATATTGTTCAACCAAACACGATCTGACTGATTACTTAAAAAGCATCTAAATCATTCTCAGAGTAAGCAGCACCAACAAATGCAGGAGTAGTCGCAACTTGCTTCTCAATGAGTTCTAGCAAGGCATTATTACACCTTTCTGCAATTTCTGGATATTTATTGGCGTACCATTCTAGTGATGTGACAGCACAAGGATCGCTAATATCAAAGCCGAGTTTCATCAATTCTTCGGTTTCTTTCACAGCAAGATTAAAAATTGCGTCAAGATCAACGAAAGGTTCAGGCATATTTTCAACCCTTAAGTTTCAATCCCTAATAGGGATTTTAATTATTTGGAACAAGAATAGGTTTGAAATAATTTCATTCCCATTCTTGTTTCAATCCCTAATAGGGATTTTAATTATTTGTAACCTGTTGATAGCAATACCACAGCGACGGCTTCGCTGTTTCAATCCCTAATAGGGATTTTAATTATTTGTAACCAGCCGCCCAACTGCAAAACATTGGACTTTGGTGGAATTTCAATCCCTGTGAGGGATTTTAATTAACTCGAACCGCCCACAGTTGAAAGTATTGATATATTTGGTTTTCAAGGTACAGTTGCGCCAACTTGAATAAAATATAGCATTTTCAGGCTGTTCAGGCTGAATGTGTTTGGGCAAGGCAATAGATTATGGCTTAAATCAATTTATATCAAAGCTTACAGAGTTTGTGTCAACCTTGACCTCTAGCATTTACACTTATTTTTAATGCCACATTATATCTAAATTATTGCTGGGCTAACTGTTGAATATAGGCAATAATTTCTTCTTTGCTGATGATTGACTCTGGCGGTACAAGCCAGCTTGGGTAAAGATACACCTTATGATTTAACTGATTTGTTTTGCGCTTGTCTATAACCTTTCCCCAACGCTCAGGGAAAATAAACCATCTAGTACTCAGCCTATTTGGAGGAGTCGGAGGAATAGCACCCCATGCAAGCCGAGTTGCTGAACAATACCAAATAATGGCAGATGGGGGGTTAAACCATTGCTTGCTTTCAACTTCGCCACACATCCAGCCTCGATAACCCACAGGTAGAACACGAGGATCTTCAACCCGACTGGGTACACTTTTGACTGATATCCAAAATAACTTACGCTGATTATCGGTACTGTACACAGGAATGTCTTCATCTGTACCAAATTCGGTAATTATAGACTCGCCAACATTAATACCTCGATTGCGTAAACCTATACGAACTATTTCAACTGCATGTTTTCCTTCAGATAATAATTTTTCCCAATCAGATAAGGACATAATCAAAGTAAAATTATTCTGATAAATAAAGATACCATTAATTAGTAACCCATAGTTATTGCCTGTGATTTAATTGTTGATTATAGCTTTATTTAGCTATACAGTATTCAGATGATGGTTTGCTAAATATTTTATACAAATGCTTTAGGGTTATGTCATATGTGTAGGTTTTTTTATTAAAAAAATATATAATTCATTAAATTAGATAAAAATTTATTGCTGAAATATATATTTTAAAAATGAGTCTTCGCTCTTGTATATTCTCCTTCTTCGCTGGTTCTGGTTTCCTCGATTTAGGTTTTGAAACTAGCGGTTTTAATATTGTTTATGTCAATGAAATATTTGCCCCATTCATCTCAGCATACCGCTATTCACGGGAAATTCTCAACCTACCATTGCCTGAATACGGATATCATCAGGGCGAAGCAGCAGACGTAACTAAACTTCTAGAAGGATTACCAGCAAAACGTCTGGGGGAATTAGTCCAAGACTGTCGTAAATATCATAATATTGTTGGCTTTATTGGCGGGCCTCCTTGTCCAGATTTTTCAATTGGAGGGAAAAATAAAGGGCATTTGGGAGACAATGGTAAACTTTCTGCGTCTTATATCGAATTAATTTGTCGTAATCAACCTGATTTCTTTTTATTTGAGAATGTTAAAGGTTTGTGGCGTACAAAAAAACATCGTTTATTTTTTGAATCTTTAAAGCGACAATTACAAATTGCAGGCTATATATTAACAGAACGCTTAATTAATGCCATTGAATACGGTGTTCCCCAGGATAGAGAAAGAATTATTCTGATTGGCTTACGAAATAGCTTAATTAAGGAAATGGGTAGTGATAAATTACTAACTGCCAATATATTACATTGGGAAAATTACATTTTATATCCTCAAGAAAAAGTCTTTGCTTACCCTTGGCGTAAATGCGAACGATTTCAAGAAGATTCTGTAATTCCTTGTCCTGAAGATATTCCTTTAGAACTCACAGTGGAATACTGGTTTAGAAAAAATAATGTGTTGCAACATCCCAATGCTAGACATTATTTTCAACCTAGAGCCGGTATCACAAAATTCGCTTCAGTTGATGAGGGAGATGATTCTAAAAAGTCCTTCAAACGCCTGCACAGATGGCGCTACTCACCAACTGCTTGTTATGGCAATAATGAAGTACATTTACATCCCTACAAAGTTAGAAGAATTTCTGTCGCCGAAGCTTTAGCGATTCAATCTTTACCTGCAAATTTCGCACTTCCAGAGGATATGTCACTCACCAATATGTTTAAAACTATTGGTAATGGTGTGCCATATTTGGCATCAAAGGCATTAGCTGAAACTATTCTCAACTTCTTAGCAGCTAGTGGTTCATCGTCAAAGTTTTGATGAGTTCGGAGTCAGCACGCTTTGTGCTTTAGAAAACAGGACTAAAGTCCTGATTACGATTTATAGCTCTCTGTTCCTGATTCCCCTAGCCCCTAGCCCTGCTTCCCCTAGTCCCTAGCTAAAACACTATAACTACGTAGGTGATTTCAGGCTAGCTGTAAAGCCCTTATCTAAAACCTATTCAGCAGCCTGGTTTTCAGGATAAACTCGTAATAAATGTGGTTTAATATATATATAAGAAATGTTTTAATTTTTTATAAAGATTAATAATCAATAATTGGCAAAAGGCACGATGGCAGCAGACTATCCAGACATTGATATTGCGCCATTTATCGATCACGCCCTGTTATCCCCAACGGCTACTCCAGAGCAGGTTGAGCAATGGTGTGAAGAAGCAGACAGATTTCATTTTGCGGCGGTTTGCTTGCACCCTACCTATGTGAGGCAAGCCACACAACTCCTTCACGGTAAAAACCCAAAAGTCTGTGCAGTAATTGGCTTTCCTACCGGGGCGACGACTTCAGCAGTTAAGCTGTACGAGGCTCAAGAAGCAGTGGAAAATGGAGCCACTGAACTTGATGTAGTCATCAACTTGGGCTGGTTAAAAGCTGGTAAAACGGAAGAAGTCCACCGGGAAATTGCCGAAATTTGTGAAGCAACTGGGCAAACTGTCAAGGTAATTTTAGAAACTAACCTGTTGACAGATCCGCAAAAGAAACTGGCAGCAGAATTATCTATGGAAGCAGGGGCCGCATTCTTAAAAACCAGTACCGGTTGGAATGGGGGTGTGACGGTGGCAGATGTGCGACTTTTGAAGGAGATAGTAAAAGAAAGGGTAGGAATTAAGGCCTCAGGCGGTATTCGTAACATTCATCAAGCCCTAGAATTAATCTTGGCGGGTGCTACTAGATTAGGCACGTCTCGCGGTATTGATTTAATCCGCCAGCGCAATAACCCGGAAAAGGTGGAATAGTCATTTGTGTTTTGTACTCAGCTCATCACTTATGACTAATGTACGGGCGGTTTAAACGAAATATTGCGTCTGCCCTTAGATATGCCCCTACGGACTCTTGGCTAATGAGTAAAACTTATCAAGTAACGGGAATTAATCTTAAAGCCCAGGCACTGGGAGAATCGGATAAAATAGTCACAATTTTGACAAAAGAGTTCGGTTTAATCCGAGCAGTTGCCCCAGGGGCACGTAAGCACAATTCTAGCCTGGGTGGTAGGAGTGGAATGTTTGTAGTCAATGAGCTACTGATTTCTAAAGGGCGATCGCTCGATAAAATTACACAAGCACAAACAGTAAAAACCTATCCAGGTTTGACTAAAGATTTAGGTAAATTAGCTGCCAGCCAATATCTAGCAGAAATCGTCCTATGTCAAGCTTTGAGCGAACAACCCCAAGAAGAACTTTATGAGTTGCTCAACGAACATCTCAATCGCTTGGAAGCTAGGTCTAATACTGAAGCTGGTATTGTAGCACATCTGGCTCATGGAGTGTTTCACCTTTTAGCTTTGGCAGGGCTGACACCTCAGGTGCAAGTTTGTTGTCTGACGCAACGTCCCCTGATACCAAATTTTACAGACCCCCACTGGCAGGTAGGATTTAGTATCGCTGCTGGTGGAACAGTTTGCTTGGAGACTTGGGAAGACTTGCGAAAACAAAAACAGCGGGAGAGACAAATCAATTCTTCAAAACCGCGATCGCCCGATTCCCCCACAAACCCAACCTCCCCCTTTGCTAGCTACCAAACAGTTGTGCATGAACAAGAAATACCTGTAATTTCTGGGCGGTTAAATGCTAGAGAACTTGATATGCTCCAGCATCTGTCACAACCAGAGATAATGCATATTAATGCCGCCAAAGATGACTATTGGTTATCAGTAGAGCAAGTCCTGCGCCAGTATGCTCAGTATCACTTGGGTCGTCAAATTCGCTCCGCCACTTTAATCGATTCTTATTTTGCTGCCAACCATGATGCAACCGTCTGATTTGGATCACAAAATCCTACCTTTGTCACCGAGCTACGCCAAAAAACAGAATAGAGCATCAGATTCTACCGCACCCAGCCACTTGAGTGCTGTTCCTAAGTCTCGGCCGAGTCAAATCAATAACCAGGAAATTTCCCCTAAGGAGATTTCGCCAAACAATAACAATTGGACATCAGAAAAATCAAAACCTGATGTCATCGAGGGAGAAGATCAATCAACAAAGACTGAGGCTAATGGCCAAGCAGCTATTACCTCCGCAAAAGAGCCGCCTGGTGTCAATGGGACTGATTCAGGTAAAGATGAAGAATCAAATGATATTCCCCAAAAGGGATTTTTACCAGTATTAAAAAACCCTAATTTCCTCGCATTGTGGGGTGGTCAAGTTTTCTGCCAACTAGCAGATAAAGTTTATCTGGTGTTGATGATTGCCTTGATCAATACTCAGTTTCAAGCGAGCCATCAAAGCATTAGTGGTTGGGTATCAGCTTTAATGATGGCGTTTACCATTCCCGCCGTGCTATTTGGTTCTGTGGCTGGTGTGTTTGTGGATCGCTGGTCAAAAAAGACAGTGCTAGTAGCCACCAATATTTGGCGGGGGATTTTGGTGTTAGTCATTCCCTTACTTTTATGGTTTACCCATGATTGGCAACCAGTGGGAGTGTTACCTGTAGGTTTTTTGATCATCTTAGGCGTGACTTTTTTAGTCTCCACCCTCACACAGTTTTTTGCCCCAGCAGAACAAACAGCAATTCCTTTGGTGGTGGAAGAACAGCATTTACTCTCAGCTAACTCCCTGTACACCACAACAATGATGGCCTCAGTGATTGTTGGCTTTGCTGTCGGGGAACCACTGTTAGCGATCGCGGATCAACTTTGGCGAAATCTGGGTGGTAATGGCGGATTAGGTAAGGAAATTTTAGTAGGTGGGAGTTATGCGATCGCGGGGCTAATTTTGAGTTTCCTCGTCACCAAAGAAAAACCTCACGACGCAGCCACAGAATTTCCCCATGTTTTCTCTGACTTGCGCGATGGATTGCGTTATCTCAAAGATAATCATCGTGTTCGTAGCGCTTTAGTGCAACTGATCATCCTGTTTTCCATCTTTGCCGCCTTAACTGTTTTAGCTGTGCGCATGGCAGAAATAATTCCCAACATGAAAGCCTCTCAATTTGGCTTTTTACTAGCAGCTGGTGGTGTAGGGATTGCAGGTGGAGCAACAATTCTCGGTCAGTTTGGTCAACGCTTCTCCTATACTGCCCTAAGTCTTTGTGGTTGTCTGGGTATGGCAGCGGCGCTGATTGGGTTATCCATCTTTACAACACAGCTATGGATAGTGCTTTTGTTAGTAGCACTGTTGGGTGTTTTTGGGGCACTAGTCGGCATTCCCATGCAAACCACAATCCAAACAGAAACCCCACCAGAAATGCGGGGTAAAGTCTTTGGTCTGCAAAATAATGTCATTAATATCGCCCTTTCTTTACCGTTAGCATTAGCTGGTGTAGCAGAAACCTTTATTGGATTACAAGCTGTCTTTTTGGCATTAGCTGTAATCGTCTTTTTTGGAGGTATCTTTACCTGGTATAACGCTCATCGGTAGTTGTTAATTATCACTTTGAGATAATTAATCGTTTACTGAAAGCTGAAGTTTTCGTGATAGACTGAACTCAGCCATAAATTACCATAGGCATAACTAGGGAGCATTGTGAATCCTAGCTAAAGGGGTTTTTATTAACTCATATCTATTAACAAATTCTCAAGCTAGATAACTAAAGCTATAAATAAACTAGTGCTGCTTGTTGGAAGTTCAAACATCAAAGTTGAGGATGTAGTCCTTGATTAAGTTTGAATGTGATCTTTATTCCAGTTATTTTTTACTAGTTAAAGAAAGCTGAAAATTTGCCTAATTTCTGAGGATAAAAAGATGGTGTTTGATGATTACTAAAAAGCCAGTGATGACAACAAGATAAAAGCGAAAGCATAAAGGAAAGATAACTAAATACTAAACCCGCTCTTGTTATAACTAAATAAAGAATGCGTATAGCTTGGATTGGAAAAAAATCACCATTTTGCGGCAATGTCACCTATAGTCGAGAAATTACAAATGCCTTGCTAGACCGAGGGCATGAAGTTAGCTTTCTCCACTTTGCCCAAGAAGAACCTGAACCTGATAATTGGCCAAAATTTCAAGAAGTTCCCTTACCCTTCCTTTACAAGTCTCAGGTTTACACAATTCCCACCTTTAAAGCAACCAAAGTATTAAGTGATTCGTTGCGGGAAATTAAACCAGATATCGTCCACGCTTCTTTGACTTTATCTCCCCTGGACTTTATTCTTCCAGAAATTTGTGAGCAACTGAATTTGCCCCTAATTGCGACATTCCACACACCATTTGCAGGTAAAGGGGCAAAACTCATCTCTGGAACACAACTTTTGGCATATCAGCTATACGCACCCTTTTTAGATAACTACGATCGCGTGATTGTATTTTCCCAAATTCAGCGAGAGTTATTGGCGCGGATGGGTGTACGGGAAGAAAATGTGGCTGTGATTCCCAACGGAGTTGATACAACTAAATATGCTCCCGGAACTTCTCAAATCAAAGCAGAATTTCAAGCCAAACGCTTATTTGTCTATCAAGGTCGGATAGCGCCGGAAAAGAATGTCGAATCTCTGCTACGTGCTTGGAAGCAGTCCGACATGGAGCCTGATAGCAAGTTGCTGATTGTGGGCGATGGGCCTTTGAAGCCTTCTTTACAGCCGTTTTATGGTGCAGAGGAAGGGATTACTTGGTTAGGATTTATTGCTGATGAAAACCGACGCATCGAAATATTACGGGGAGCAGATGTATTTCTTTTACCTTCGTTGGTAGAGGGCCTATCTTTATCTCTCTTAGAAGCAATGGCCTGTGGGCTGGCTTGTTTAGCCACCGATGTGGGTGCAGATGGAGAAGTATTGGAAAAAGGAGCAGGGGTAGTTTTAAATACCAAGACAGTGCGATCGCAATTAAAAACCCTCTTGCCACTATTCCAAGATCATCCTGAGTTAACAACCGTGTTGGGGCAGAAAGCGAGAAAGCGTGTATTAGAACGCTATACCCTCACTGATAATATTACTCAGTTGGAACAATTGTATCGCGAAGTTTTACTACAGCGACCTTTACCGTTAAGTCATAGATTGTAAGTAAGGGTTCTGCTTTAAATTTTGATTAGCTGTACCGAATCTGAAACCAGAGAACGGTGCAGCTAATTGCTGCTTTGGTCTTATAGGCTACAGAATCTCTCAACAGCAAATATTTAGCCGATACTTGAGAAATTATAAGTATAATTATTTACACTCTTTGAAAAGATTGAATGTAGTTATTGTTACTATGTTTCTTAATAAAAGCCTCTATCTAAGGATTGATAAAATATTATATCTATTGGTATATATTTTATTTATATAAATATTAAAAAGTTCTATGATCGATACGCAAATTAATGAACTTAAGTTACGTATAAATGTCTTACACCAAAGATTAGATAATTTAGAATTAGTTACTAACATTATTATAAAAAACCAACTTGCTATATATAAAATCTTAGATAAAACTGGAGAGAGTCAAATATTAAATGAAGATTTAGCAGAAATATTAAAGATATTGAAAGATAGAAATGGTGGAAGTGGATTATAACTTTGCTATTCGTTATTATTAAATAATAGTCCAATTTATATGTTTTCAATCACTAATTTTTGATTCTCTTATTTAATATTTAAACCCTACTTTGCAATCAAAGCGTAAGTGATTACAAGGATGACAAAGAATCCTCACATCGGTTCATCTGTTGATGCACTTTTTGAAGACGAGGGGACACTTGAAGAAATTAACCTGATTGCTACAAAACGTGTTATTGCATGGCAAATTAGCGAAGCTATGAACAAAAGAAATTTGAACAAGACGGAAATGGCGCAAAAAAAAATGGAAGCAGATAATCTTTCGATCGGTGATTAGACCCAAATGACACATCTGTAACCAATGACCTTTACTTTTAATTCAGATAAATATAGAGATTTATTAGCGCAGTATCAGTCAAAACTGATTAGAAATGCAGAAGAGAATGAAAAAGCTTTAGCTATTGTAGAAGAATTAATGCACCGCCCTAACCGCAGCCCTGAAGAAGATGAACTTTATGAGTTGCTGATTATTTTAATTGAGAAGTTTGTACAAAAATACTATTCGCCTGGGAAAGTATCTCAGCCTGATTCTATATTAAGTTTTTTGATGGATCAAAGGGATATCAAAGAATCAGATTTGGTTGGTATTATTGGTTCTCTAGCTGTGGTTTCGGAAGTGATTAATGGACAGCTAGAAATCAGTAAAGCTCAAGCTAAGGCTTTGGGTGAGTTCTTTCGGGTTGACTCTGGTTTGTTTATTTGATGTATAACGGCAAAAGTGCGATCGCATTAGAGAGATTGCACCAATGCCTACATAGATAGAATTTTAAGCTAAAATAAGTTTTTCGATACATTGCAACGATTATCCTTAACTAAATTAATATTTTTTTGGAGTATTTGTGGAAATATTCACTCTAGATACATCTTGTCTCCTAAATCTGCTTAATATCCATGAACTGGTAGACCAAGAACTTGTTCTGCTTTTGCGATTTGGCTTTATTGATTCTGTAAAGTTAGTAGTAACAGAGCAACTGTCAGCAGAGGTTATAGGAAATGCAGACAAGCAAAGACCAGAAATAGCTCAGCGTATAGGCATTCTTCCTGTTCATAGTGTTTCTCCACAACGATGCGCTGAACGTGATTCGCTAGCTCAAGACTTGTTTCAAAAATTTTGGTCAAACGCAAAGCTTGGTTCTCGTAATGCAGAACATGGCTATCGCGATTGTTTGCATCTAGCTTCTCATAAATTATGCGGTGGGAATGTCTTTGTCACCCGTGATGAAACACTGCTTAAAAAAGTGACAATTTATGGTGCTAGTTTTGGAATCATAGCATTATCTCCCACAGAAGCTGTTGCACGAATCCAAAATGACTTACCACTTTTAACGGAAATAGAGGTTTTATCGCCAGTTATTAGACTTTCTCAACCCGACGATAAAGATGCCCTCAAAAATTTATTAGAGCCGCTAAAAGATTCTTACTTAGACTTTGATAAGTGGTTGAGTAAAACATTAAATGATGCAAATGCTCGTATTAATATAGCATCAATCGAAAATAATCCTATCAGTGCAATAGTTATTTGGAAGAAAAAAGATAAAGTAACAGCTAAGCTTTCTTTGTTTTACATAGCCCCTGAGAGCAGAAGAACAGGTTTAGGTCAGCATTTACTGTTTTATTGTATAAGAGAGTGGATTAGCAATCGGTTTGAAAAAATTATTGTAACCACATCAGAGCAAAATGCAGAACTTTTAACATTTTTTACACGGTATGGTTTTCGCATAGAGGGAATTTCTCAACGTAGATATCAGCGTGCTGATGGAAACAGTTCAGCAGAACTTGTTCTTGCTAAACATTGCTTCTATCGCCGTATCACCGAAGAAGATATTGATTCTTTCACAAGTGAGTTAGTTAATACAGTTTTCTCTATTTCTAAAAACGAGCATATTAAAAATAATAATAATTGGTTTATTCCTCCAAAAAGTTCACAAATTAAAACTAAACTACCTAATAGCTTAAATGAAAGACTGATATTATGCGATCATAATAATGAGGAAATTAATAATTTTTCTATTACCGATTTAGAAGAGTTATTTTATCCAGTTAGGTTTGCTTTTAATAATCGGCAAGCTTACATTGTTCCCATTCAGCCGAGATGGGCTAGAAAAATGATCCAAGTAAATAAAAGTCAAACAGAATTAACATCATTAGTTAATTCTAGACTTTTTCTACGTACAGATAATGTTTATTACTGTCATCCTTGGTACGCTGATAAAGATGTTGTTGGTGCACCAATATTGTTTTATATTTCAAGTCCAGATAGCATGATTGGGGGAATGGGTTATATTCTAGAACGCCGTATTGCTCTGCCGGAAGATCTTTTTTTAACATTTGGAGGTATTGGCGTATATCAGATACCTGACATTCAGAATCATATCAAACAACAAGGCTTTAATGCAGGGTGTGCAATGGCATTAAAATTTGGTTGGTGGGTACCATTTACAAACCCAATTCCTCGTTCTAGACTCAGCGAATTTGGTATTAATGGTGTGCCTCAACATATGCAAAGTATTAGTTATCACCAATATGAAAAGATTATGAGAGCAGGTGGACTAGAATGGTGAATTATTCACGTCATTTTAAGAAAAAACTAGTTACAATACTCACGAGTAACTGGTAAAGGTTTTTAACATATGAATAAGTTTAATTGCTTACTTAGCCTTCCTTCCTGCATTAACTCATTTCTACAATTGGTTAGGGCATTAATCCATTCAGTATTAATATACCAATCTTCACGCCAATTGATTGTAGCTTGTGGGGGTGTAAAACCAGAACATAGCTTATATATTTCTGTAAGAGGCAATTCGGGAAAAGTAAAATATCTATAAATCAAAGTACCATATGCAAATTCACAATTACCAAAATAGCTATCATAAAACTCTTTTTCTACCCCCATAACAGAATGATACCTTTCCCACATTGTATTAACAGGTAAAGATATAGTTTTATCTGCTACAAATCCTCCCCTTATAACAGAATCAGGAGCCGTTTCGTATAAAAGAATAAGATCACCTAGCTCCATACCAATTGGACGCTTTCGCAATTCAATAGTTTTTATACCAGTAGTAATACGAGCAGCATAGATTCGCTTGATGCTTAGAGCTTTGATATATTTAGCCTGCATAAATACCTCTTAACTTGAGCAGTAAATATTATAGTAATGTCTACCACATAACATACAGGATTGCTCGCTAGCTATAACAAGATTTTATTTAAATGTCATTTTGCAGATCTTTACAAATATCTGTTGTTTTTATTAAGTCTCAAAAACCAAGATTACAAAAGAAATTCGCTTGGTGATGTTTAGCTAAAAGCTTTATAAATTAAGGTTTAAAAAAGTTTGTAAAATTTGACATTTTATGCTATTTCTTTGTGAGGCTGCGCCAAATTTTGTTGACTTCTTATTTATTTCTTTGTGTCCTTTGCGCCCTTTGAGGTTCGTTCCTCATATAGTTTGAATCTTTATGCAGAATTGGTATGACTTTTTTAGTACCTGCTAAAACTCCAGCGACAATCAAGACCACCCCAAACTGGTCGGTTGTTCATAAACCCGTTTCAAGGTATTCACATCTCTAGGAGAAATCGGTGGCGGTTGGCGAACTTGAGAAAAGTATAGAGCATCAGTTTGTAGTGGGCTATGTCCCCAAATTCCCAAGGCGTGGCCGAGTTCGTGACGAGCTGCGGCTATGACATAATTACCAGTCTGGCTGGGACTCAACAATATGGTGAAGCGGTGCAATAAAACTTTGTTGTTGGTATATAACTCGTAGGTAGTTAGGGCGGAACGCGCACGGGGAATTTTATCGGTGGGGGAAATTTGCAAAGGTGGCGCTTTTCGCAAAATTTTAATATCTGCAACCTCTGGTTTTTCTACTATCAATAAAGGTAAATAAACATTCCACTCTTGCACAGCCTGTAAGACGCTGTTAACCCAGGCTTGTGCTTGCTGGCTGTTAATTGCTGTTGGTGTTTCTACGTAAACTCGAATGGGAAACTGTGACCAAACCAGATAACCTACTTGGGTGGGCGTAATTTGCGCAAAGTAATCGCCACTGTTGGTGTTATCTTGCCACTGGGCTAGTTTTGGCGGTAGAGGATGGGGTTTGGCAGAGGAGGGTGTGGTTCGACTTCGCTCACCAACCGGGGATGAGGGAGGTGGGGAGGTGGGGAGGGAAATTATTAATTCTTTACTATATGATGTTACTTTTGTCAAGTAAGCATTTGATGGGAGATTAGTAAAAATAACTAGCAGTCCTGTGCCAATAGCTAAGGTGAGAACTGCTAGTAACTGTCGTGTAAATAAATTTTTTAGGGGGTTGGGTGTTGGGTATTGGATTTTTTGCCCCATATCCCTATTCCCTTTGCTTACTTAGGTAGCCAACCAGCACTCAAAACTACTGTTAAACCGAGAAAAATTACTGTTAATGCCCAAGTAATTCGGTTTAAGGTGTTTTCTGCACTTTTGGCGCTGCTAAACAGTTGAGCTTGTCCACCAATGGCTCCAATACCATCTCCTTTAGGACTATGCAGCAGCACTAAGACGATTAAACCAACGGCGGAAAGTGCCCAAATGCCTTGAACAATATTAGAAACTGTCATGGTAGGAATCTAAATAGATAGTCAATTTCAAAACAGAAGTGCCAGGGTTAAGGTAACAGTTAACTGTTATCTATTTTACAAACCTACTTGCGCGGGAGTACGACTGCGTTGCACATCATATCCGGCTGCTACAACTAGCGATCGCCCTGTCATTTCTGATGGCTGAGGTAGTTGTAAAATCTCTAGAATTGTCGGCGCAATGTCAGCTAGCTTGCCATCGGTTCGCAGTTCGACATTTGTACCATGTCCAGGGATTTTGACTTTCTCGCCTTCCAACAAAATTAAGGGGACTGGGTTGGTGGTGTGGGCTGTCCAAGGATTACCCGCATCATCAAGCATGTGTTCAGCATTACCGTGGTCAGCAGTAATAATTGTTGTCCCACCGACTTTAGTAATGCTAGCAAGTAGGCGACCCAAACAGCGATCAACTTTTTCAATTGCTTCTATCGTAGCTTCTATCTGACCCGTATGCCCTACCATGTCTGGGTTGGCATAGTTGATCACAACTAACGAGTAGATACATTTTTCAATGGCCGCGATCGCCACCTCTGTGACTGCATCTGCTGACATCGCTGGGGCTTTGTCGTAAGTTGCTACCATTGGACTACTTACTAGTTCCCGGTCTTCGCCCGCAAAAGGGTCTTCGAGACCGCCATTAAAGAAGTAAGTAACGTGGGCGTATTTTTCCGTTTCCGCCGTGCGAAACTGCTTGAGGTCGTGATTAGCAATTACCTCTCCCAAAATATTGGTGAGATTCTGCGGCTCAAAGGCTACAGCTACTTTTAATTCTGGATCGTACTGAGTAAAAGTAGCAAAGGCCAGCGGTTGAATTAGCTGTCTTTCAAAGCCTGTAAATTGTGGGCTGACAAAAGCTTGAGTTAGTTGTCTAGCGCGATCGGGGCGGAAGTTGAAAAATATGACTCCATCCCCTGGTTCTATTGCACCGGGAGCAATGCGTGTGGGGTTGATGAATTCGTCTGTGACCCCGGCGGCGTAAGATGCTTGTAAGATTTCTACAGCCGAACGAGTGTCAGTCACTTCATCTTGGGTCATTACGTCATAGGCACGTTTAACCCGATCCCAGCGATGATCGCGATCCATCGCGTAGTAGCGACCGCTGAGGGTGACAATGCGCCCAACACCTACACGGTCTATGTATTCTTGCAGCGAACCAATTGCTTTGACACCTTCTGAGGGTGCAGTGTCACGACCATCGGTAATGGCGTGGATACAAACTTGGGAAATTCGCTCTTGCTTAGCTAAGTCCAGTAGTCCGAATAGATGGGTGAGATGGGAATGTACACCACCCTCTGAACACAGACCTACTACGTGAAGCTTGCCATTGCGATCGCGCACTTCCTGGCAAATTTTGACAAGTGCTGGGTTGAGCTTGATAGAACCGTCTTCGACCGCATCGGAGATGCGTACTAATTCTTGCGGTACTACTCGCCCAGCGCCAATGTTCAAATGACCAACTTCCGAGTTGCCCATTTGTCCATCTGGCAACCCTACGGCTTTTCCTGAGGTGCGGATGAGGGTGTGCGGGTAAGCTGCCCATAAACTGTCCATTACTGGAGTCTGAGCGTTAACAATAGCGTTTCCTCGCTTCTGGTCGCAGTAGCCCCATCCGTCTAAAATGACTAGCACCACAGGAGCAACAGGTGCTTTGGTCATAGTAAAATTGCCCTTTACTTTTTGTAATACCCGAATGATACCATTGCTATTCACCACTGCAAGTGAATTTCTGCTTATTAACTTCTTTTATGAATCATGTCAGTTTTTTTTAGATTTTTTTTAAATTTACTAACTTTTGCGTATTTTCTGTGATAATTGTGTGGGACTAATTATCAATAAAAAAGCTTTTAATCAACCTCTGTGGTCAGTAATTCCGCTTCAGGCTTACTGATGATTTTTCATCTTCACTCTCTGAAATCAATACTTTTATTTGATTGATAGCTAACAACTTATTGCGAAATAATCTGAGTTATCAGCGCTTCAAGATTATGGATTTATTAACCTAAAATTCAGACTTACTGAAGCAAAAATTGCTGTTTAGAACCCCGACTTCTTGAAGAAATCGGGGTTCTAAATCCAAGCTACACCATCATTATTTGCGTTTGGCTGACGCTTTAGAGGCTTTAGCAGCTTTTTTAGCAGCCTTTTCAGCTGCGATCGCCGCTAACTTGGCTTGTTCTTTTTCTTCAGCAATTTTATCAAGGTAGTAATGATAATCGCCTAAATAAACGCGGAATTCACCATCGCGAATTTCTACGATTTTATTGGCTACCTGGGAGATAAAATAACGGTCATGGGAAACAACAATCGCTGTACCATCGTAGTTTTGCAGTGCTTCTTCCAACATTTCTTTAGCTGGAATATCTAGATGGTTTGTCGGCTCATCTAAAATCAGTAAGTTGGCTGGACGTAAGAGCATTTTAGCTAAAGCTAGACGCGCTTTTTCTCCGCCACTTAATGCGCCAACTTGTTTAAATACGGTGTCTCCAGTAAATAAGAACCGTCCTAACAGCGTGCGAACTTCTTCATTTTTCCAGTCAGGAACTTCATCGTGAATAGTTTCCATGACTGTCTTTTTCAAATCCAAAGCTTCCGCCTGATTTTGCTCGAAGTAACCAGGAATAACGTTGTGTTCGCCTAATTTCACGCTTCCTTCTGTGGGTGGTTCCATCCCCATAATTACCCGCAATAGGGTAGATTTACCTGCACCGTTGGGGCCTAAGAAAGCAATGCGATCGCCTCTTTCAATGAAGAGATTTGCTGCCAAAAATAAGATTTTATCATCATAGATATGAGTTAAATCTTTAATATTGACAACTTCTCGTCCGCTACGGGGTGCAGGCGGGAAGCGGAAATGCAGGGTTCTGACTCCAGATGTAGGTGCTTCAATCCGCTCAATTTTTTCTAGTTGTTTTTCGCGGCTTTTTGCTTGGGTACTACGGGTAGCACTAGCGCGAAATCTATCAACAAAGGTTTGCTGTTTCTCTAGTTCTTTTTGCTGGCGTTCGTAAGCAGAAAGCTGTGCTGATTCATTTTCGGCTTTTTGTAGCAGGTATGCGGAATAATTACCAAGGTATGTAGTAGAAACACCACGTTCAGTTTCCACAATTTGGGTACAGAGGCGGTCAAGAAACTCCCGGTCATGGGAGACTATCACCATTGGAGTCGTCAGACTTCTGAGGTAATTTTCTAACCACTCAATTGTTTCTAAGTCTAAATGGTTAGTCGGTTCGTCCAGTAGCAATAAGTCAGGTTTTTGCAACAGGATTTTACCCAAACTCATGCGCATTTGCCAACCACCAGAGAAGGCGCTAACGAGGCGATCGCCATCTTCTGGTTCAAACCCCATCTCTGGTAAAATTTTGCCGATGCGTGCTTCTAAGCCGTAGCCATCCAGTCCTTCAAATTGCCGTTGTAAGCGATCCAATTTGTTGATTAATTTATCTAGTTCCTCCGGAGTCGCAGTTTCCATGTCTCTTGTCACCTGTGCTAGAGACAACTGCACTTGATTCGCTTGTTGGAAGACAGTCCAAAATTCTTCTCTGACAGTGCGGCTGGGGTCTACTTCAAACTCTTGGTTGAGGTAAGCTATATGTAAGCTCGCAGGACGAATAATTTCGCCTGCTGTGGGTTCAATTTCTCCAGAAATGATTTTCAGTTGGGTAGATTTACCTGCACCATTGACACCGACTAAGCCGATGCGATCGCCTGGTTTGACTTCCCAGTTGATGTCTTTGAGAACTTCACCTGTAGGATAAATTTTACTGATATGTTCTAGTCGCAGCATCAAGTTTCTCTTAGGTAGGGGATGGGTAGTTGGGGGATGAAGTGCTAACGCCGTGTCAATCTTAACAAAATTTAATTAATATTTCTTCAGGGAAAATTTCTGAATGATAAAAAAAGAGTCTGAGATTTTCACGCGCAAAGCTAATTAAGTTATATATACCTAATGAAAGCCACCCATTTCGACATTGGCTAACCTTAGCACTGAAATTTTACTGTTATTCTCTGGAGCTATCTGAATTAGAAGACTGCTGTTGTACTGCGTGCCTAACTTCCTCTACACTCAATTCCAAAGCGGCGGCTATTTGCTCTACAGTCAACCCGGCGGACAACATTGGTAGTACTGCTTTTAACTTACCACTGCGCTCACCTTGTTCTCTACCTTCCTGAAAAGCTTCCTGATAAAATCTTGTTTGCTTTAACTCGCTTAAGCCAAACATTGCCTCGATTTCCTCCCGACTCATGTTAGGAAATTTGTAAACCAAAATAGTCTCTATTAATTGTAATAATTGCTGCTGCAATTGTGAGTTTATCTCTTGTTTAGTTCTCTCTATCAACTCCCTTGCTTGAATGATTGCTGTATCTGATTCTTCAACTACTAATTTAAGGGTTGCTATCCCAATTGGTAGCGTTGCAGTCTCACCTAATTCATTGAGATAAATCCGTCTAACTCTGTGACTGAAAAAGAATTCACGATAGTGTTTGATATCTCCTGTATCGACAATCCGGTTTGGGTATAAAACTACAGCGTTCCAATCGTTCTGTGGTTTATTATGACGCAGGTATAAACATATTTCTGCGAACAATCGTGAGTAAATTTCGTCATCTTGTTGAAATTGCACTTCCACGAAGTAAATTGGTCTATCATTTGTTTGTATGGGCAGAAATACCCCATCAATTCTGAATGAGGTTTGTTTGATTTCAACCGATGAAAATCGATAATCGTTTGCCTCTTCACCAGGATTGCCAATGAGTTCAAAGAAGATGCTGGGTAATTCTTGAAATAGGCGATAAAATAAACTATCAGTTTTCACGAAATTCTACTTTGTTACATAGCTAATTTTTGGTGGCTTTATTCTTCACCACCATCTCTCACTTCTAGAACTTGCTCTTTTGATATTCCTAAAATTCGTGCAAGTGGCGCTAACAAACTATCATCTATTGGTTCTCCAGCATAAATATCATATAATTCTGAAGGAGAAAGTTTAAACGTATCGCAGAATTTGGTAAACTCCTGACTACTCAAATCAAGAGCTTTTTGTCTTTCACTTAATAAAACGGCGATCGCTCTAGTGCCGTACTTTGGACGCTCACTGATTTTGATATATTTTTTCATTAAATTATTGACTTGAGTGGTGTCACCACCAGTTTTTTTAATTAAATCAGTGCAAGCTAATTTAAGAGCTTTAGCTAAAACTTCTTGGTCATTTAAAAATTTAATCATTTGAGCGGTATATTCTTTGTTTAAGAAACCGGCTAAATTACCTTGATGGTGAATTGGCACAAAAGTATTGCTGGATTCTACTTGCCAAGGTGAAGATTCATCGTCTAGCGGCATAGATACACCTCTAAAAAATTGCAGATATTATGATTATCTCAATTAATACACGAGGTTTCCATAATAACTCAGTAAACTCAGTTTGATCCTGAATGCTGAATTTTTCAATGGCCTGCTTGTGATTCTTGCTCGTCACCAGTGTTATCTCATACACAAAAGCTAGAAAGCATTTCAATATTCACTGCTTGTGTAGCTATAGCAACAAGATACCCGACAACTTCTGCGAAGTCGGGTATCTGAGAGATGAGTGATGATGGGCAACTGTATTTACAAGTTTAGTTGTTACCAGATGAGCGATCGCCAACCCCTCACAAATATTCAACTGGCTTTTGCTTCATCTACCGACGCTTCAGCGGCCGCTGCTAATCTATCCATCACTGCTCTACCAATGATCGCTACTTCACTCAATGGCATAGACTTGATGTACTTGACAATCTGGTTCACATCGGAAGATTCTGAAATTGGCTTAACACCTAGGTAGTTAAGCAGTTCCTCCATCGTATAGCCTGCTCTCGCTGCAATGTTAGCTAAATTCTCTGTATCTGGAATAGATTCGCCTTTTTCCCACAATTGCACCGCAGTAGCAGAAACGCCCAGAAGCTTACCAAAAGCTCGTTGACTCATCGAGCCACGAGCCATTTTCACGACTTCAATCAGTTTCTTTCTAGCTTCTAAATCCACTGCTGTACTATTTTTTTCACTAAATAAATAATTTAATTTAGGCATTTACAAGTTTGCTTGCCAATGATAAATTAAATTTAGAGTTTAAAATTACAAGTTTAAATGTCAGCCTATCTAGATTTAAAGATAGTGATACTCATTCATTTTATCGCGGAAATTCGCGACAGACCGCTTGCTGTCAAATCATGGAAAGAAGGTGCATCATGTTTTGTAAGCCAAGCAAAATAAACTCCTATCGCCACTAACGCCTTGTGGGTTAGTTCAACTAGCTTTAGCTTCATCCCCAGACGCTTCAGCCACAGCAGCCAGTCTATCAGCCGCAGCCTGAACAATTTGCGCCACTTGGCTAAGAGGCATATGCTTGATTTGTCTCAAAATTAAACTTAAATCTGAAGTTTCTGCTACAGGCTTGCCATCTAAGCAGCTGAGTAGCTCTTCTAATGTATAGCCTGCTCTAGCTGCTATTTTCGCTAAATACTCGGTGTCTGGCACGTTTACACCCTTTTCCCACAATTGAACAGCAGTAGCTGAAACTCCCAAAAGCTTGCCAAAGGCTCGCTGACTCATGGAACCACGAGCTAGTTTGATAATTTCAATAAGTTTTTCTCTGCTTTCAATGTTCACTGCTTATGTAGCTATTCAACTGTATTTACAAGTTTAATGAGCAAAGCCTACAATTTTAATTTTTAATTGACATTAAAAGTTGTCAATATTTTGCTACAATGAAAATTGTAATTGCACAATGTTAATTGTAATTGTTAGATAACGCCACCACTAAATTTTTGGTGTGACTGTTACTTGCATAAAAGGTGCATCATGTTGTACAAGGCGCGCAAAATTAACTCCTATCGCCCCAAAGGTCAAAGCCTGATTGCTGCTAATAAAATTAAACCAGAACAGTGGTATATTTCTCACGCTGAGGCAAAAGAAGCTTTAACAGCCAAAGGCTACAAGGTTAAGCAAATCAAGAAAATTCATTGTCTGAAGCATCAGGTATGTATTTCCTTTTGGGATGAAAAAGGTAACATTTGCAGCAGCTTTTTCAGCTACCGGATTTTTGCGCGTTGGCAAAAGGAAGTAGAAAAGTTAATTGATACCTGTCCAACCCTGAATGACTGGAAGAAGTTAAATCATATTATGCAGTATGAATTTGTCCATTACCATTATTTTCAGGAAATGGAAGACGCACTGTATACTGCATTAAAAAACCGCTTATCGGTGTTAAAAGTAACATCACAACAAGCGGTTTTCCACTACGCATCACTAGAACAATTAGCTTGTAGTACCAGAGGCCGCTAACTCTGCTAAACGTTCCTGCTGGTCTTGAGAGATACAAGATTGGATAACAGACTCTAAATCACCTTCCAATACAGGGTTAAGGGAATAGTTTTGACCTAGACGGTGGTCAGTAACGCGGTTGTCTTTATAATTGTAGGTGCGAATTTTTTCCGATCGCGATCCTGTACCCACTTGCGATCGCCGCATGGAAGTTACAACTTCTTGTTGTTCGCGCAACTTCATTTCGTACAGTTTCGCCCGCAAAATTTGCATCGCCCGTTCTTTGTTTTGCAACTGGCTGCGTTCTTCGGTACAGAAAATCCGAATTCCGGTGGGTTTGTGCATCAAGTCAACAGCAGTTTCCACCTTGTTGACGTTTTGTCCACCAGCGCCACCAGAACGAGCTGTGGTCATTTCAATATCCTTGGGATCAATGTGGATTTCCACATCATCCACTTCTGGCATGATGGCGACTGTAGCTGTGGAAGTATGAACCCTTCCCCCAGCTTCCGTTGCAGGTACACGCTGAACGCGATGTACTCCCGCTTCAAACTTCAGCTTGCTGTAAACACTCTCACCCTGAATTTCCAGGATCACTTCTTTAAAACCGCCCATTTCCCCTAGTGACTCGCTCACTAGTTTCACTCTCCAACCCTGTCCGTCAGCGTAGCGAGAGTACATCCGCAGCAAATCACCTGCCCAAATACTCGCTTCATCGCCGCCCGTACCAGCCCGAATTTCCAACATGATGTTTTTATCATCGTTGGGATCGCGGGGTAGCAACAAGATTTTTAAGCGGTTTTCTAAATATTCCAGCTTTTGCTCTAGTTCGTCTACTTCCAAAGCCGCCATTTCTTGCAGCTCTGGGTCACTCGCCGATTCTTTGTAAACCTGACGCGCTCCGATCAAGTCTTCTTGGGTTGCTTTCCAAGTTTCATAGGTATCAACTACCTCTTCCAAAGAAGAACGAGACTTAGCAATTTGTTGATACTCATCAGGATTGCTAGCGGTATCGGGATCGCCAAGACGGCGCGTTAATTCATTAAAGGTTTGTTCAACGGATTTTAGTTTATCCAGCAGGTATGATTCAGCCATGATGAGTGCGATCGCTCCTTAAAATAACAAATTGGCTCAAGCATTAAATGACAATCGACCCAGCTCAATTGCAGGGTCGTCGTTAACAGCAGAGCCAACCCGCTACTTTTTGTCTGTGTCGCCTGAGGTTTGAGTACTGCTCATACCGTACTTGCGCAGGAAGCGCTCTACTCGACCCTCAGTATCGATAATCTTCTGAGTGCCGGTGTAAAAGGGATGGTTTCCAGACCAAACATCTACGTGCAGTTCTGGCTTAGTAGAGCCAACGGTCATGACAACTTGACCGTTGCAGTAGACTTTCGCATCTGGATACCACTTGGGATGAATCTCAGGTTTAGCCATTGTTCCTTTTGTGGTGAATCTATATAAATTATAACTTTCAGATGATGTCAGGGAATAGGGACGCTTAGGCTAGGGGGATAATGCCGAATGCCCAATGCCCAATGCCCAATGCCTATCGTTTTGAGTACTGAGGTGCTTTGCGGGCTTTGTGTAAACCGTATTTTTTCCGCTCTTTGGCTCTGGGATCGCGAGTCAAGTAACCTTCGGTTTTTAAAGGTGAACGGTTATCTGGATCTAGTTGACACAAAGCGCGAGCCACTCCCAAGCGGATAGAATCAGCTTGTCCGGTCAAGCCACCACCTTCAGCTTTCACCAAAATGTCATATTCGTTCTCTAGTCCCAGTGTTTCTAGAGGCCCTTTGATCACACCTAGGTAGTTGGCGTTGAATTGGAAGTACAAGTTTCCATCTTTACCATTTACAGTCAGTTGACCGCTACCAGGAATCAGGCGGACTCTTGCTACTGCTGACTTACGACGGCCTGTACCCCAGTATACGGCACGACCGCTAGTAGTTTCTGCTACTGCTACCATTAATTTTCTGCTCCAGGAATTGTATTAACTTTAAGTTCTTTGGGTTGTTGCGCTGCATGGGGGTGAGTTGGGCCTGCGTACACTTTCAGCTTGGTGAACAACTGCTTACCTAAGCTATTTTTAGGTAACATCCCTTTTACAGCGTGTTCTACAATTCTTTCTGGTAGACGCTGTTGCAGCTTGGCGAAGGTTTCTGTCTTCATCCCGCCAGGACGACCGGAATGGCGACGATAGAGCTTTTGGGTACGTTTTTTACCTGTGACTGCTATTTTCTCCGCATTGATGACAATCACAAAATCCCCTGTATCTAGGTGGGGAGTATACTCGGCTTTCTTTTTGCCTCTGAGGATCATGGCGATTTCAGTAGCAAGGCGACCGAGGCGTTGGTCTGTAGCATCTACTATGTACCACTCACGCTCAAGAGTATCTTGAGAAGGAAGGTATGTTTTAGTCATTTGTCATTTGTCCTTTGTCAGTTGTCAGTTGTCAGTTGTCAGTTGTCAGTTGTCAGTTGTCATTAGACTATTGCCTATTGACTTTTGACTTTTGACCATTGACTCTTGACTAAAAACTAATTTTGGCAGATTGTCATACCAAACATCTGGGGAAAAAGGGAAATCTGGATAGCCGACTCGCAACAAGCACAAGCCTTGAGGGGGTGCGGCATATTTCACTTCTTCCCGTCGTTCAGCTTTCCACAGTTGTGTAAAGTTAGCTAGGGTAAGTTTTCCAGTGCCTACTTGTACTAGCATCCCTACTAACAGCCGTACCATGCCATACAAAAAGCCATCTGCCTGGATTTCAATATGGAGTAATGGCCCACTGCGATGACACTCTGCTGCTTGTACTTCTACCCAAGAATGCGATCGCTTTGAACCTGCACGGTGAAAAGCAGCGAGATGATGCTTTCCCAGCAGGGGTTTCAGGGCAGCTTTAATTAAGGATTCATCTAGGGGTGCATAATAATAATGCCAACTGAAGGGTCTCACAAACAAGTTCGGTTGATCTTCAGTGTATATCGTGTAGCGATACCGTCGATAGGCTGCACTAAAGCGAGCGTGCCAACGGTTACCTACACCTGCTGAAGCCCTGATTAATATATCATTGGGCAAATAGCTGTTAAGGATGGCTGCCCACTTGTGAGGTGGAATCAAACCTGTAGCTTCAAAATGGGCTACTTGGGCTGCGGCGTGAACCCCCGCATCGGTTCTGCCTGCACCATGTAGTGTCACATGATACCCAAGAATTTTGGCGATCGCTGTTTCTATTTCTTCTTGAACTGTGCGCTGTTGCTTTTGCCGTTGCCAGCCATGAAAATGAGTGCCCAGGTATTGAATTACCAGGGCTACTCTATGAGTTCCTGTTGGCTGGTGGCTTTCTAACATACAGATTGTGTTCTTTGTCAGTTGTCAGTTGTGAGGCAGTGCGTTGGGCGGGTTAAGAGACTTGAAGCAACTGCCGAACCCGTCAGGGTCAGTTGTCAGTTGTCAGTTGTTTTTTGCAAATGACTAATGACCAATGACTAATGACTAATGACTAATGACTTAAACTAGTTCAATAATGGCCATTTCAGCATTATCGCCCCGACGAGGCACTGTATGCAGGATGCGGGTATAACCGCCTTGACGATTGGCATACCGCGTGGGAGCTTGCTCAAACAAAGCATGAACTAGTGTTTTATCGTAGATATAGCCTAAAGCTTGCCGACGTGCTGCTAAGGAGCCGTCTTTGGCTAAGGTAATCATTTTATCTACTTCAGAGCGTAGTACTTTAGCTCGGATTAAAGTAGTAGTAATCCGTCCATGACGAACTAGCTCAGTGGTTAGCGCCCGTAACAAAGCACGACGCTGGTCTGCTGGTTTACCTAGTTTTTTGACTCGACAACGGTGACGCATAATAATGCACTATCAATTACTAACGGTTTTGATTTAGCTGTGTTTAGAGCTTCTTTCTTGGGGCAGGGTAATGCCTAAGCGTCGCTGTAAAGCTTCAACTACTTCTTCCGCTGACTTCTGACCAAAGTTTTTAATTTCTAACAGGTCTTCTTGGGTATAATCCAACAAGTCGGCTACAGAGTTAACTTGTGCTCGCTTGAGACAGTTATATGCCCTGACAGAAAGCTGCAACTCTTCGATCGGAATTTGCGCGGTAGGATCGTCTGGAATATCTGATCCTGTATCTGTGGGTTCTAGTGAAATATCTTTCAGTGGGTTGAATAGATCTACCAGAATGCCCGCAGCTGATGATAGTGCTTCTTGGGGAGAGATACTACCATTAGTCCAAACTTCCAATAGCAATCGGTCTTTGGCGATTGAGCCGTCCCCACGGGCATCTTCGACACTATAGTTGACTTTTCGCACTGGCATAAACACCGAGTCGATTTGCAAAAAGTCCAAAGATGTGGCTTCTTCGCGTCCTCGTTCTACGGTGCGATAACCTTTACCTCTTTCGATCCGAAATTCCATTTCCAGTTTGCCGCCTTCAGCTAAGGTGGCGACATACTGGGTCGGATCGATGATTTCTACTTCACTTGGCAAATCAAAATGCGCCGCAGTAACTGTGACTGGACCGTTAACGAGTAACCGCCCAATTTGGGGTTGAGAAGAATAGCTTTTGAGAATGACTTCTTTCATTCTCATTAAAATTTCCAGCACATCTTCCCGCACGCCCGGAACTGTGGCGAACTCGTGTGAAACACCTGCAATCCTTACTGCTGTAACTGCTGTCCCCTCTAGATTGGACAGTAAAACTCGCCTTAGAGCATTGCCAACTGTCGTTCCTTGACCGCGTTCTAGAGGTTCCAAGACAAATTTACTGTAATGGCTTCGACTTTCCTCAGTTGTAGACTCTACACATTCAATTTGAAACTGCGCCACGGAGTTGCCTCCCTCTGTTTAAGGTGCTGCTAGTAGGCAAATCGCTTGCCTCCCGAATTTAGTTCTTGCCCTGAAGCTTACTCTAGGTATCTCAATCCGCCAACTGCAAATGTTGCTATTTGATTTCCTACTTCAGCTTGTGGGCGATAGTATTTAATTTTGGGTTTTCCGAAAGTTCTCAAACTTCTTTTTAGAAGGATTTGATCGTCTTTTGGTTACCCAAGCCGTCTGAAGTTCCAAAGCCACAATCTTGCCACAGCAGGTTGCTTTTCTTCGGTTCAAGCAGGCATTACAGGTGACTTTTCCTTGCTCGAACTTCTTGCTTTCATCGCCCCACCACTTCTAAACTCGGCGGCGCTTAGGTGGACGGCAACCATTATGAGGAATGGGAGTAATATCCCGAATCAGTGTAATTTCCAATCCTGCGCCTTGAAGTGCCCGGATGGCAGTTTCTCTACCTGCACCAGGGCCACTTACCATGACCTCAATTTGACGCATTCCTTGGTCGATGGCTCGACGTGCCGCACTTTCAGCAGCGGTTTGTGCAGCAAAGGGAGTTCCCTTTTTTGCTCCTTTAAAACCGCTAGAACCAGCACTTGCCCAAGAAATCACATCTCCGTTTTGATCGGTAATGGTGACAATGCTATTGTTGAAAGTAGACTGGATGTAAGCCATACCGTTTGGTACGTTGCGTTTCTGCTTCTTGCTTCCGGATTTTTTGGTTGGTTGTCGCGCCATAGTTGTGTCGTGAATTTAAGGTAAATCTTGCTCGGATGAGCAAGTATGAACATATTATTTTTATTTGCCCGGAGCTTTCTTCTTCCCAGCCACAGTCTGCCTTCTACCCCGACGAGTTCTGGCATTTGTGCGAGTTCTTTGTCCTCTGACTGGTAAGCCCATGCGATGACGACGGCCTCTGTAAGTACCAATGTCAATTAGGCGCTTGATGTTCATCGCTTCCCAGCGGCGCAAGTCACCTTCGACTTGATAGTTGCTTTCGATTTCGCCTCTTAAGGCGGCAACATCAGCATCACTGAGTTCTTTAACGCGGGTGTCTGGGTTAACACCTGTAGTCGCTAAAATTTCTTGCGACCGAGATAAACCAATTCCGTAGATGTATGTTAGACCAATCTCGACACGCTTATCGCGTGGCAGGTCTACTCCGGCAATACGTGCCACAATGAATTTCTCCCTCTTGTTCTGGCAATTGCTATCAAAAAAATGCGCTTAACCGCATTTTGGATTTTGTCTGGTGTGGTTGTGTCCCACTTGTCGCTAGCCTTGACGTTGCTTATGCTTGGGGTTAACACAAATCACCATGACGCGACCACGACGTTTGATCACGTTACACTTTTCACAAATCTTTTTGACTGAGGCTCGGACTTTCATGCCTTTCTAATTAACTCCAAATAGTGAATTATAGCATTTTTTAGGAAATTAGTCAGTTAAATGACTAGGGAACACCCAAAAAGGTCATTATATGGTAATATTCTCTACATAAACTTACTTCTTCCGCAGTCGATAGGTGATTCTGCCCTTTGTCAAGTCGTAGGGAGTTAACTCCACTTTGACGCGATCGCCAGGTAAAATCTTGATGTAATTGCGGCGGATTTTTCCCGAAATGTGTGCCAGGACATTAAAGCCATTATCCAAGTCAACGCGAAACATCGCGTTGGGCAATGACTCGGTAACCGTGCCTTCCATTTCAATCAAATCTTGTTTAGACAACTTGTTTTTTCCTCAACTCAACAATCTCCTGTTCTTTTGCTGTACCTTCACCTGCAAGAGAACATACTTTACGAAATATATCAACAGTTTCTTAATATATCTTAGCTAAAGTTGCTATCTGCCCTACATAGAGAGGTAGCACTTAATTTTATCTGGTGGCTCAATTTGGGATATGGGAGAAATTTAAAAGTTGGGATTTCTCCCGTCTACCCCTTATATACCTTGCTTAAGACGCTATTACCTTTTGCAGTTCGGTGGTGACTTCTTCTGGGGACTGATTACCATTGACCGTGAGCAGTTTTTGGCGATCGCCGTAATAATTAATCAAGGGTGCAGTTTCCGAGCGGTAAACTTCTAGACGACGACGAATAACTTCTTCGCTGTCATCCTTTCTACCCCTGGCGAGTAACCTTGCAACTACAACATTATCTGGAACTTCTAGGTTAACTACCTTTTCTCCACCTTGATGTGTTGTTTCCAGCAATTGAGCCAAAAAAGCTGCTTGTGTTACTTTACGGGGAAAGCCATCTAGAATCCAACCAGATTTTGTATCGGGTTGCTCTAGCCGCTCCTGTACCAAGTCCTGTACTAGCTGGTCGGGAACTAACTCGCCGCTATCAACATAGCTTTGAGCTTTTACCCCCAAAGGCGTTTGGTCTTTCATCGCTTGCCGTAAGATATCACCAGTAGAAATATGGGGAATCTGCAAGTGTTGGGCCAATTTTTGAGATTGTGTTCCTTTACCAGCTCCAGGTGGTCCCAAGAAGATTAATCGCGTCACTATTGTTTCACCATTCCTTCGTAGCGCTGAGATATAACGTAAGTTTGGACTTGCTTCGCTGTGTCAATCGCTACACCCACCAGAATTAACAGAGATGTAGCACCCAGTCCCTTAAAGGTTGGTACTCCTAAAGCACTTTCCACAGCTGTGGGGATAATTGCAACAAAGCCCAAAAATATTGCACCCAAGAAAGTCAGTCTATTGATTACTCGCTCAATGTACTCGCTAGTCGCCTTACCAGGACGAATTCCCGGAATACTCGAACCCATCTTCTTCAAGTTCTGCGCTACATCTACTGGGTTAACAATCAACGAAGAATAGAAATAGCTGAAGAAAACAATAGAAATTAAGTAAACCAAGGCATAAGCCCAAGGCTGAGAACCACCGGGACTCAGATAAGTGTTAACGATATTTGCCAAGTCCGGATTTTTGGTGAAATTCGCAATGAGTAGTGGCAAACTCAGGATGGCTGCGGCAAAAATGATCGGCATTACGCCACCAGAATTGAGTCGTAGGGGTAGGTAGCTACGTTGTTCAGCTAAAACTCGCCGCCCTACTTGACGACGTGCGGAAATAATGGGGATGCGCCGAATTCCTTCCTGCACAAACACAATACCAACAATTGTCGCCAAGAAAACTACTACCAGCACAATCACGCGACCGACGATTTCCCGACCGCCGACTTGTACCAAGTCGATGGTATCACCCAAAGATTTTGGTAGGGATGCCACAATATTGACAAAAATCAACAATGATGCTCCATTACCAATACCCCTTTCGGTAATCAGTTCGGATGCCCACATCACGAACATTGAACCAGCAGTAAGTGCGATCGCAGTTTCAGCTACAAATAACGGACCTGGTTGTAAGGCAAATTGCTGGAGGAAGAGAGCCGAAAAAGCCGTACTTTGAATAATTGCCCAACCGACAGTGACATAGCGTGTAATTTGCGAAATTTTTCGCCGCCCTGCTTCACCTTCGTCTTTCTGTAACTTTTCTAAAGATGGTATAGCCGCAGTGAGTAATTGGATAATAATGGACGCATTAATGAATGGCAAAATACCCAAGGCAAAGACTCCCAAAGTCGAAAGTCCCCGCCCGGAAAATATATCCAATAAGCCAAAGATGGAATTATTGCCCGATATCGCCTCATGAAACCTAGCTCTATCAATACCAGGTACAGGCAGAAAGATACCCAGGCGAACCAAAATTAAAATACCGACAGTGACAAGCAGCCTACCTCTCAGTCCAGCTGCTTGAGCCATCTGCATAAAAGTTTCTTGAGCCGTTGGGGCTTTGTCTCGACTGATCATAGAGTGCTACCTTTATCGTGAACCAGGCGCTGGAAGCGAGTTGGCTAGCATGTTAAGTGCGCTATTCTGGCTCACTCTGGGACTTCACAACTTCCTCCAGCTGCCTCAATTTTGCTACGAGCTTGACCCGTGAAAGCCGCAGCTTTAACTGTCAGCGGAACGTTCAATTCCCCGTTACCCAAAATTTTCAATGGCCCTTTGACAGTAGTCAGAATACCTGCTGCTTTTAAGGATTCCAAAGTTACTTCTGTATTGGCAGGGAGAGAAGCGAGCTTCTCTACATTAATCGTAGTGTAAATTTTCCGATTAACTACCGGAAACCCTTTCAACTTAGGTAAGCGGCGGTACAATGGCTGTTGACCACCTTCAAAACCTGGGCGGGTGCCACTACCAGAGCGAGATTTTTGACCCCGCATACCTAGACCAGCACTGGCACCTTGTCCGGCAGAAATACCTCTACCTACACGCTTACGGCGTTTTTTTGAGCCTTTTTGAGGCTTAGCATCGTTGAGTCTCATGATGTAAATAGTAATTTTTTACACAAAGGAGGAGGCAAAATTTGCTCTACTAAACGGTGTAGAGATTTTCAATAGGAACACCCCGGTCTTCAGCGACTTCAGTCAAGGTACGCAGTGTAGATAAGGCGTTGACTGCGGCTCTAGCATTGTTGAGTGGATTGTTGGAGCCTAGTTGCTTGGCTAGAACGTTTCGCACTCCGGCTAATTCCAGTACCGTCCGCACAGCACCACCGGCAATTACGCCTGTACCGGGTGCGGCTGGGCGCATAATTACCTTAGCTCCACCACCAACACCATCAATGGGATGGGGGATGGAATTAGATTTGGTAATGGGGATGTCAATGAGATGTTTTTTACCGTCGGCTACGCCTTTTTTCACCGCACCAATTACATCTGAGGCTTTACCTACTCCAACACCAACTTGACCGCGTTCGTTACCGACGACGACGATCGCCCGGAAGCTGAGTTTTTTACCACCTTTGACGACCTTGCTCACCCGGCGGATCTGAATTACCCGCTCTTGCCAGTTGGTTTCTTCTTTCTTTGCGCGGTTCGCTTTACGACGACCAGTTGCCATAATTAAATGCTCTCTGTTAGTCAATTGTCAGTTGTCAGTTGTCAGTTGTCAGTTGTCAGTTGTTTTTGAACAAAAGACTAATGACTGATGACAAATGACTTTAGAAATCTAAACCAGCCTCACGAGCTGCATCAGCTAGTGCCTGGATACGACCGTGGTATAGGTTACCACCGCGATCGAAGACGACTTGGGTGATGCCTTTTTCTAGCGATCGCGCTGCTATCAATTTACCTACTTGCACTGATGCGTCGCGGTTAGCACCTGACGCTAAACTCGACTTCAACTCTGGTTCTAGAGTTGAGGCTGAAACCAAAGTATGATGTTGAGTATCATCAATTACTTGAGCATAAATATGCTCATTCGAGCGAAATACGGCTAAACGCGGGCGTTCTTGAGAGCCTTGAACTTTACCACGGATACGTCGATGGCGACGTGTTTTTGATTCTCTACGAGTAAGTTTCATTTTTACTTCTTACCACCCTTACCAGTCTTACCAGCTTTCCGTCTGACCACTTCACCTGCGTAGCGAATACCCTTGCCTTTATACGGTTCTGGTTTACGAACGGCACGAATTTTCGCTGCTGTGTTACCTACTATTTCTTTGTCATAGCCACTGACTATGACGTTAGTTGTACCTTCGACAGCAAACTGAATTCCATCGGGAGGTTCAATTTGTACCTGATGGCTGTAACCCATATTTAAAACGAGGTTACGACCTTGGACTTGTGCCCGGTAACCAACACCTTGGATTTCTAAACGGCGCTGAAAACCTTGGGACACGCCCTCGACCATGTTGGCCACTAAAGTACGGCTCAAACCGTGCATTTGCCTGGAGGTGCGGGTTTCATCCCTACGAGTTACTAGTAATGTTTCGCCTTCTTGGGAGACTGACACATGATTAGGTAACACACGAGAAAGTTCTCCTTTAGGCCCTTTGACGACAACTTTGCTGCCATCAATCGCCACTTGCACTTTGGCGGGAATAGTAATTGGACGTTTACCAATACGAGACATGACTTTTTGTCCTTTGTTATTTGTCCTTTGTCCTTTGTCCTTTGTCTTTTACTAATGACAAATGACTAATGACTAATGACTACCAGACATAGCACAGTACTTCCCCACCCAAGTTCTGACGCCGCGCTTCGCGGTCGGTCATAATCCCACTGGATGTAGAAATAATGGCAATGCCGATACCACCGAGTACTCTGGGTAAATCTTTGCGATTAGAGTAAACCCGCAAACCAGGTTTACTTACGCGCTTGAGGGCGGTAATTAGTGGCTGGCGATTTTTACCCTTATATTTCAGGGCAATCACCAGGTTACGTTTTACGCCTTCTCCTGATTCTTCAAATTCAGAAATAAAGCCTTCTTCTCGTAGTACTTTTGCAATACTACGGGTGAGTTTTGTTGCAGGCACTAGTGTAGTTTGATGCCTCGCCAAGTTGGCATTGCGGATGCGCGTCAGCATATCTGCAATTGTGTCGTTAGCCGCCATCGTTCCCTCTTTAGATGAACTTATTGATCGCGAAAAGGCATACCCATTTCTTTCAGTAGGGCGCGGCCTTCTTCGTCGTTTTTCGCTGTGGTAATGATGGAAATATCTAGACCACGGATTTGATCGATGCTGTCATACTCGATTTCTGGAAAAATTAGCTGTTCTCGGACACCTAGAGTGTAGTTACCGCGACCATCAAAGCTTTTAGGACTAACGCCGCGAAAATCTCTGATTCTGGGTAGGGACAAGCTAATAAGTCTGTCGAGGAAGGCATACATCCTCTCGCCTCTTAAGGTCACCATGATCCCAACAGGCATACCTTGACGAATTTTGAAGCCGGCGATCGCCTTTTTCGCTCTTGTTACTACTGGTTTTTGACCAGTAATCGTGGCAATTTCGTTGAGAGACGCGTCTAGTGCTTTAGCATTTTGAGCCGCCTCTCCCAAACCTCGGTTAACAGTAACTTTGACCAACTTCGGCACTTGATGAACGTTGGTGTATTGAAACTGACTGGTCAGTTTGGGGACGATTGTCTCTAGATATAAGGTTTTGAGTCTTGTTGTCGCCATAATTTTTTGTCCTGTTTCTCCCTGGGCTTGGTCAGGGAACCTTGAATTTTAGATTTTAGATTTGGGATTTTAGATTGAATTTAAAATCTCATCTAAAATCGTCCCTTGCTCGCTGACTATTTATCCAGGATTTCGCCGGTTTTCTTGAGCTTGCGCACTTTTTTACCTTCAGCGGTGAAGGTGTAGCATACGCGACTGGCGACGTTTTGCTTGGTGGAGTAAAGCATAACGTTGGAGCTATGAATCGGGAATTCCTGGGTGACTATTCTTCCTGATTCCCCTTCTTGCTGGGGCTTTACGTGCTTAGTTTTAATATTGACGCCTTTGACAATAACTTTACTAAGTTGTGGCAGTGCTTGAATCACTTCACCCACTTTTCCTTTGTCCTTACCAGCAATCACTTGCACAGTGTCGCCAGTTTTGACATGCATTTTATGAAATACCTTGGGTTGTGGCTGTTTTGCCATTACAGCACCTCCGGAGCCAAAGAAACAATTTTGGTGAAGTTTTTATCACGCAGTTCCCGGGCAACTGGGCCAAATACCCGTGTGCCTCTGGGGTTACCATCTTTGTTGATGATCACTGCGGCGTTATCGTCAAACCGAATGCTCATACCGCTATCTCGATTTATACTTTTACGAGTGCGGACAATTACTGCCTCTACCACATCTGACTTTTTTACAGCCATGTTGGGTTGGGCATCTTTGACAACGGCAATAATTTTATCACCCACGCCACCGTAACGGCGGTTGCCTGCGCCTAATACGCGGATGCACATTAGCTTCCGGGCACCACTATTATCTGCGACATTCAGGTAAGTCTGGGGTTGAATCACAATTTGTCTCCCTTGTTAAGTTGTTAGTTTGATAACAACTATTACGTTGTAGCTTTGGCGTTGAGAATTTCTGTGACTTGCCAGCGCTTGGTTTTACTCAGGGGTCTAGTTTCCTGAATGCGAACGCGATCGCCCACTTTGCACTGATTGTCTTCATCATGAGCTTTATAGCGCCGGGTTTGAACTACAATTTTGCCGTACTTGGGGTGAGGAGCGCGGTTTTCTACGGCTACTACTACCGTTTTTTGCATTTTATCGCTCACTACCAAGCCAACTCGTTCTTTGACTGCCATAATCTCCTACTTTTGTTCTTGAGACTGTTGACTTGCTGCCCGTTTCCGTTCTCCTTCGACTGTTAGCAATTGTGCTAGGCGATGTCGGGCGTGTTTAAACTGGTGGGGCTTGTCCAATTGTCTGGTCGCTTTTTGCAAGCGCAATTGAAATAGTTGTCTTTTAACAGCAACAATTTCCTGGGACAGTTTCTCGTCAGTTAATTCTCTAGCTTCTGAAACCTTGGGAAGAGGCATAACCTACTCCTGCTCCTGTATTTGGGGGCGCACAATAAATTTGGTTTTAATTGGCAGCTTATATGCAGCTAGGCGCATGGCTTCACGGGCGATTTCTTCAGAAACACCAGCGATTTCAAACAAAATCCGCCCTGGCTTGACTACAGCTACCCAAAACTCTGGGTTACCTTTACCGGAACCCATCCGGGTTTCAGCCGGACGCATGGTTACAGGTTTATCAGGGAAAATCCGAATCCAGATTTGTCCACCCCGGCGAATGTAACGGGTCATGGCTCGACGAGAAGCCTCGATTTGTCGGGAGGTAATCCAAGCAGGTTCTTGAGCTTGGAGTGCAAAATCGCCAAAGTTCAGGGTGCTACCACGGTGGGCTAGACCCTCCATCCGTCCGCGTTGTTGTTTGCGGAATTTAGTTCTTCTTGGACTTAACATGGTTTGTTAGTTGTCATTTGTCATTTGTCATTTGTCATTTGTCATTTGTCATTACCAAGGACTAAGGACTAATGACTAATGACGATTTACCCTTCATTTGAGCGGTCTTCAAATTGTTGGCGACGGCGTTGTTGTTGACGGCGAGAGGGAGCGCGATCGCGATCGCGTTCACGGGTTGTGGGTGCAGGAGCAGTTTCTTCTTGTCCAGGGATGATTTCTCCCTTAAATACCCACACTTTAATGCCGAGAATCCCATAAACCGTTTTGGCTGTACAGTAAGAGTAATCAATGTCAGCCCTTAAGGTATGTAAGGGTACTCTACCTTCACGAGTCCATTCTGTACGGGCGATTTCTGCACCGTTTAGCCGACCGCTAACTTGGACTTTAATGCCTTGAACACCAGCACGTTGGGCACGTTGAATAGCTTGACGTACCACCCGACGGAAAGATACGCGGCGTTCCAATTGTTGAGCGATATATTCGGCAATCAAGTAGGCATCAGCATCAACTCGTTGTACTTCTACTACGTTGATGCGAATTTGGCGATTGCTACCCAACAGTTCTTGGAGTCCGGTACGTAAGGATTCGATCCCTTGACCACCACGACCTACGACTACGCCAGGTCTAGCTGTGCGTACTTCTAAGTCGATTTGGTCTGCTTTGCGCTCAATCCGCACTTCTGAGATCCCAGCGTTGTTTTGCGCTAGTCTACCCAGCTTTTGTTCTATATATTGACGGAGTTTGTGGTCTTCTTGGAGCAGTTCTGGATATTTGTCAGGAACGGCAAACCACCGAGATTGATGTTCTTGTGTAATACCCAGTCGAAAACCAACTGGATGAATTTTTTGTCCCACAAATGCTTCCTCTAAAATTTCTTACTTTACGCAATTTTTTCGTGTCTAGTAATTATTCAGCAGCAGCGCCAGCGGCTACTGCTACGGTGATATGACACGTCGGTTTGCGAATTTGGTAAGCTCGACCCTGCGCTCTGGGTTGGAATCTTTTGAGTACTGGGCCTTGATCGGCGTATGCCTGAGTAATCACTAGCTGGGCACGGTCTAAACCAGCATTATGCTCCGCATTGGCGGCGGCGCTTCTGAGAACCTTTAAAACTGGATCGCAGGCGCGATAAGGCATAAATTCCAGAATAATCAACGCTTCTCGGTACGACCTGCCCCGAATTTGATCGAGTACACGACGTACTTTAAAGGGAGAAATGCGGATAAAACGAGCGATCGCTTTGACTTCAGTAGTATCAGTAGCCATATTTTTTCCTTTTTTGTCATTTGTCATTTATCATTTGTCATTTGTCTTTAGCTAATGACTAATGACTGATGACTAATGACTACCTACCTGATTTTTTGTCACTTTTTCCATGACCCCTGTATGTACGTGTAGGGGCAAATTCTCCCAACTTGTGTCCCACCATTTGCTCACTGACAAAAACGGGAACGTGTTGGCGTCCGTTGTGAACGGCTATGGTGTGACCTACCATCAGGGGTAAAATTGTCGATGCTCTCGACCAAGTTTTAATCACTTGTTTTTCGTTTTTGGCGTTCAGCTTTTCAATTTTGCTGAGCAAGTGATCGGCTACGAAAGGACCTTTTTTTAGAGAACGACCCATAGTGCTATTTTGGATTTTGGATGCAAGGATTTTGGATTGAGAATTTCGGATTTTGGATGACTAGGTATCTTCATAAAGCTTTAAAATTTCTGGATGCTAATAAGTAAACCCAATCGAAAATCCAAAATCTCTCTTGAAAAGTTTGCTCAAGTCGGGAAACCCGCCCACGCAACTTTTCGCAAAATCTAAAATTCTATGATTCACGACCACCGCGACCGCGTTTAGAAGATTTACGGCGACGGCGAACAATGAATTTACTGCTAGCTTTCTTGGGTTTGCGTGTTTTTGCACCTAAAGTAGGTTTACCCCAAGGAGTAACAGGCCCAGATCTCCCAATTGGCGCTCTACCTTCACCACCACCGTGGGGATGATCCACTGGGTTCATGACGCTACCTCTAACTTTGGGACGGCGTCCTTTCCAGCGATTGCGGCCAGCTTTACCTGCACTTAAGTTTCTCGCGTCGGTGTTACCTACTTGTCCAATGGTGGCGTAACATTCACGGCGAATTAAGCGAACTTCACCGGAAGGTAGCTTGAGGGTAACGTAATTGCCTTCTTTCGCCACAACTTGCGCTGTAGCACCAGCAGCACGCACAATTTGACCACCTTTGCCAGGTTTCATTTCCACATTATGAACACCCGTACCCAAGGGAATATTCGCTAGGGGTAAAGCATTCCCATTTTCGATCGGAGATTCGGGACCAGCAATAATTTTTGTCCCAACTTTTAAGCCATTGGGATGGAGAATGTACCGTTTTTCACCATCTTCATACATCACCAGGGCAATCCGCGCATTGCGGTTGGGATCGTATTCAATTGCTGTAACTGTACCCGCAATGTTCCGCTTATCTCTCTTAAAGTCGATAATCCGGTAAAGCTGTTTATGTCCGCCACCCCGACGACGGCTAGTAATCCGGCCTAGATTGTTCCGTCCTTTGGCACGATGTACGTACTTAGTCAGGGATTTTTCTGGCTCAGTTTTAGTGATTTCCGCAAAGTCAGAGATTGTAACTTGGCGAGTACTAGGGGTATAAGGGCGATAAGAACGAGTACCCATCTTTGTTTTACACCTCTGGGAATAGAAGTTGTCTAACCTTTTCTACATCCCCAGGTGCGATCGTCACAATCGCTTTTTTATATTGGGGCTTGTAACCAATAAATTTGCCCACGCGCCGTTTTTTCCGAGGTGGGTTGGAAGTATTGACTTTGACGACCTTTACCTGAAATAAGTCTTCGATCGCGGCTCTAATTTCTGGTTTGGTGGCCTTGGGAGTTACTTCAAAAGTATATTTGTTTAACTCCATGAGGATGGTCGCCTTTTCGGTCACAATTGGGCGACGGATTAAGTCAGCTAGGTTACGGGGGTCGAAGTTAGGCACTGTAGACCTCCTGAATTTTTGCTATGGCTGATGCTGTCACTACAATTTTGTCAGCGTGCAGCAAATCGAAAACATTTAACTGATTTGCAGCAATTACTTTTAAATTTTCTACATTGCGGGCTGACAAATGAACGTTCTGTGCAATCTCAGACAAAATTAACAGTGTCTTCTCTTCTGGTGCAGCTCCCCAACGCGCTAGTGCTGCTACTAAGTCTTTCGTTTTGGGGCGGGATAGCTGTTCGCTAAATTCTTCTACTACAATCAAATCGTCAACACGACCCACAAAAGCTGTGCGCAATGCTAAGCGCCGCTCTTTGCGGTTCATCTTTAATTCATAATCTCTGGGTTTTGGGCCAAAGATTACACCACCACCACGCCACAGGGGTGAACGAATTGACCCTGCACGCGCGCGACCTGTACCTTTTTGCCGCCAAGGTTTGCGTCCACCACCTCTAACTTCAGAGCGGGTTTTTGTGCTAGCAGTTCCTTGGCGAGCATTGGTCTGCTGTCTAACCAAAGCTCTATGTACAACATGAGCCGCTGTTTCTTCTTTGGCAACCCGCAACTCAAACGAAGTCTGTCCGACTTGTTCTCCTTGCCAATTTTTAACTATAGTCTCAACCATCTTTGTCATTTGTCCTTTGTCATTTGTCCTTTGTCATTTGTCTTTTGTCACTTGTCCTTAGCCAATGACTAATGACTAATGACTAACAACTAATGACTCTTGACTACCTACCAACTTTCTTGGCAGGTACGATACTCACCAGCGCACCTGGTTTACCGGGAATAGCTCCCTTGATTAGCAGTAAATTGCGCTCTGCATCGACTCGTATTACAGTCAATTTGCGGATTGTGATGCGTTTACCGCCTAAACGTCCTGCCATCCGTTTTCCGGGATAAACACGACCTGGGGTGGTACCAGCACCAATGGAACCGGGTGCTCTATGGTTTTTGGAACCATGTGACATGGGCCCGCGACCAAAGTTGTTACGCTTTTGGTTACCCGCAAAACCACGACCGATACTTGTACCGATTACATCTACAATTTGACCTGCACTAAAAATATCTGCTTTAATTTCTTGACCTAAAGCATAGTCACTGGAAGTATCTGTGTGATACTCGTTCAAATGACGTAACGCTGGGGCAGATGATTTTGCTAGGTGACCTAATAGCGGCTTGTTCAAAGCCTTAGGTTTAACTGAGCCAAAACCAACTTGAATGGCAGCGTAACCGTCAGTTTGTTTTGTTTTAACTTGGGTAACGGTGCATGGACCCGCTTGGATAACGGTGACAGGAATGGCTACTCCTGCATCGTCAAATATTTGGGTCATGCCCAGCTTGGTGCCGAGAATACCTACAGACACAGTAACTGGTTCTCCTTATCTACTTGCTAACCTTGGCATCGGACTCTCAAAGACAGGCTTTTTGTACACCGATAAATTTAGAGCCGTTTTGAAGACTCCAAGTTTTCCGGGACACAAAAAACTATGTCCTTACTGTTTGGTGAATCCGTTTACTTTCACTCACCAGTTCACCAGAACAGCCATAAGCACCTTCTTTTTGGGAAGGGTTAACTTCTGGAATCAAGGCAAGGCTTGAGGGCTTTGCACTTTGTGCAGCAATGCTTTCATCCAAGCAATTGCTTAGGCACTTTCTGGAGGCAGCGCCTTGAAGGGATTTCCCTACGGTCAGCGACAGCCGTGCTGTAGTGGGACTTAAGCAGCATCTTGCCACTCAGTATCCTTTAGCTAAGACTAATGTAATGCGATCAAACCAACATTACCGCTTAGTTTCTACTCCGACTAAAACACCTTAAACTATTGTTCAAGGTTTTGCCTACTTTTTCAGGACTACAGGAGTGAATGTAGTCTGGAACTTAAGGTTGGCTTGAATATTCCAGCCATAAGTTCTATATTTGACCCGAAAGCTTTTTCAGTGTACCAGTCTCTGATCGCTCTACGCTAGCTTTCTCCAAATTTGGAATCAAGTCATTAACTCTTGATGCTCACACTAGCTAAGAATGCCAATAAGAGGGCAACTTAATTTGCGTAATTGGTCACAATCTAACAATATAAATGATTTATTTAGATTTGTCTATAAATTTATTTAGTCAATAGTCATTTGTCATTGGTCATTTGTCAAGAAGGCAATAGGCATTTGTCCCCCTTGTCCCCCTCATCCTCCTCATTCCCTTTCCCTGTCGAGATGTATCAAAGTTAAGGTAAAGCGATGTGAATGGATTGACAGGAGGTAAACCTAATCTAGATCATAAATTAATTGTTGAACCGAATTTAGGGTTCGCAGTAAATAATAGAGATATCTAAGAGAGATAGAACGAATATCTATGGCACTACTTACCACTGGCAACGCTTTTATTCGCGAACTAGAAAAAGTCGGATCTCTTGGTGTTTATGTACCTCCCGAAGGGGGTTATGAAGGTCGGTATCGTCGCCGACTGCGTGCAACTGGCTACGAAACTCTCCACATTACTGCTAAGGGGCTAGGGGATTTGGCTGCCTATCTCACAGGAGTTCATGGAGTCAGACCACCTCATTTGGGTAAAAAAAGTACTGGTAGTGGTGCGGCAGTAGGTGCTGTATACTATTTGCCACCTCTGATCACTTCTCACCTAGAACAGTTACCGCCAAAGTCCAAAGGACTAGTATTGTGGATTATCGAGGGGCATATTCTTTCCAATCAGGAAATTGACTTCTTAACCGCTTTACCCCGTTTAGAACCAAAAGTAAAAGTAGTAATCGAGAGGGGTGGCGATCGCGCTTTCCGTTGGACTCCTCTAGAAAAAACACTTTTAGCTGGTTAGTCATTGGTCAATAGTCATTGGTCATTGGTCATTGGTCAAGGTTAATGACTCTGGACTTTGGACTTCTTAACAACTGACAACTGACAATTGACAACTGACTATTGACTATTGACTCAATTCCATCAGCATTTCTATAGTGCTGATGCGAAAACCACAAGATGCAAATAACTTTCGCGCGGCTTCGTTAATGGCTGCGGTGTCTAACCTGATTTGCTTAACCCCAATTTGCTCAAAGCGTTCAACAGCTTGCATCACCATTTGTTTTGCTACTCCTTTTTGGCGATATTCTGGATCAACCCAAATATCATGAATAAAGGCATATTCTTGTAACCGATAAATTGGTATTTCGCGTTCAACTGTCGCTACTAAAAACGCTACCAAATTCTCTTCATCTTCAGTTACTAGAAAGACACTGGTATCACTATTTGCTAAACGCCCCAACCAGTTTTGATAACGCTGTTCTGGATTGGGCAGAAATCCATATTTGGCAGAGTCCCAAGCATCATGCAAAGCACAAATCTTTGCAACCATTGGTAGAACTTTGGGTACATCGGCTGGTGTTGCACTGCGGATTTGCATAAGCTCAAGGGTTGGTAAGCAAGATGATGTTTGAATTGTAGCGAATGGATACGCAATATTAATTTGTATAAAGGTCTAACCCTGTTCTTTGCCTTCAGAAATTGAGTTTGTAACAAAAACTGTAACAAGGGCATTATTTGCACATTTATCCGTCTAGATTGATGAAAAATCTGCGAGTAATCCCGGAGTAGACGGGTAATGTTGTTGAATGATGTCCGAGATTATCAAATTCTGTTTCTGTCCTTGTTCCTAGTTTTGGGAATTGGGACAAGGGACTGGACGTTGCGACCGGAGTTGATTGGGGTAGCGATCGCAACTTGTCTATTAACCCAATGGATTTTGTCATCGGTGTTTAGCCAAGAACAAAAGCTGAATATTCGTAGTGCGCTGATTACCTCATTGGGACTCAGCTTACTGTTGCGGGCGGATCATTGGACGACAATGGCTTTGGCCGCAGCCAGTGCGATCGCTAGCAAATTTCTCTTTCAAGTCGGGAATAAACATTTCTTCAATCCGGCGAATTTTGGCATTATTACTGCCTTATTACTCACCTCTGATGCTTGGGTTTCTCCCGGACAGTGGGGAGAAGACTGGTGGTATGGGCTGTTATTTGTCGGGACTGGTGGGATGATTGTGCAGCGCGTTGGTCGCTGGGACACTACCGCCGCCTTTTTGGGTTCCTACTCACTGCTAGAGGCGATTCGTAATCTTTGGCTGGGGTGGACTTGGGATGTTTACTTGCATCGTTTGATGAGTGGATCTTTGTTGTTATTTGCCCTATTTATGGTCACCGATCCGCGATCAATTCCCAACGCCAGAATCGGGCGGATAGTTTGGGCAGTCTGCATTGCCATATTCACTTTTATACTGCGGAATTATTTCTTTATTTCCAGCGCAGTTTTCTGGGCACTGTTTATCCTAGCGCCATTGACTATTCTATTTGATGCTTTTTTGTCAGCCCCAGAATATTCCTGGCTTAGTAAAGATGGGAACACTACTGTTACTGATAATTCTCCAGTCCCTAGCCCCTAACCCCTTTAACACAATCGAGAAATCAAATGAAACCTTTAAGATTCTTCATCTCCATAGTGATGGCATTAATAGCTGTGCTGTGCTTTGCCCCAACAGCATGGGCATTTTGTGGATTTTATGTCTCTAAAGCTGATACCAAACTGTATAACAAAGCTTCTCAGGTGGTGATTGCAAGGGATGGCGATCGCACTGTGCTGACAATGGCTAATGATTTTCAGGGCGAAGTCAAAGATTTTGCGATCGTTGTACCTGTACCAACTGTATTGCAAAAAGAGCAAGTTCATGTTGCCCAACCCAAGATTATTGAACGTCTTGATGCTTTTAGCGCCCCGCGATTGGTAGAATATTTCGACTCAGATCCCTGCGCTCAACTTTACGAAGGTAATTTACCAGCCCCCGCAGCTAGAGCTACAGCTAGAGATGAGTTTAAGGGAGAGAGGGGTGGTAATAGTTTGGGTGTCACTGTTGAGGCGCGTTTCAATGTTGGTGAATACGACATTGTGATTCTCAGTGCTAAAGAATCTGGCGGATTGGAAACCTGGCTGCGTCAAAATGGTTACAAAATCCCTAAAGGAGCCAAAGATTTACTGAAGCCTTATATCCGTTCGGCTATGAAATTCTTTGTTGCTAAAGTCAACCTAGAGAAATTTGAGGAATCTAGCTACCAGTTACTCCGCCCGCTACAAATTGCCTACAAATCACCAAAGTTCATGCTGCCCATTCGCTTAGGTATGGTCAACGCTGCCAGTGAGCAAGATGTAATTGTCTATATCCTATCGCCAAAAGGACAGGCAGAAACTACCAACTACCGGACGGTAAAAATTCCTTCTGATGCCTATATTCCGCTGTTTGTCAAAGAGGAATTTGGCGAATTCTATAAATCCATGTTCCAAACTGCCTACAATAAAGAAGACCGGAAAGTTGCTTTCTTAGAATATGCCTGGGATATGAGCAGTTGCGATCCTTGTTCTGCCGAACCTTTATCACCAGAAGAACTGAAGCAAGCAGGTGTATTTTGGCTAGATGGCGATTCTGGTAGTGGAGTTCCAGCACCTCGCCGTAGTGTCCGTCCTCCTGTATCTAACAGCAGTGTTTTCATCAGTCGGTTGCATATTCGTTATACCCGCAACAAGTTTCCCGAAGATCCGATGTTCCAAGAAACTTCCAATCGCGAATCTTTTCAGGGACGTTACATTTTACAACATCCGTTTTTGGGTGAAGTCAAGTGTCCAGCAGGGCGAGAATATAAACAGTCCTTGCCTAAGCGCTTTGAACAAGAGGCGCAAACTTTAGCCAAGCTAACCAACTGGAATATTCAAGACATCCGCCGCAAATTGAAGTTAACTGTTGGCGATATCACAACTTCTTGGTGGGAACGTTTCTTTTCTTGGATGGGTTTATAGCTATATAACACTAAAATAATCTGCCTAAAAGTTGTCTAATCCTCCGCTTCAAGCAGACGTTTGGTAGTCGATTCTACTAATATCTAGCACCATTCTCAACAACCTACAAAAATATGAGGGAACTCCAAAAAATAAATTATTCCGTTAAACGTTGACTGTTGACTGTTAACTGTGAACCGTCAACAGTCAACAGTGAACAATAGCAATGGAATATTTTTTACTTGAAAGTCCCTTAACTGATTTGGCTCCAGTTAGGGATGAGGATAATTTTGCTACCTCATCCCCCTCATCTCCCCCTGCTCCCTCATGTCCCCTATAAAACGGGAGAATTAATATCACGACAAAGGGTAATTTTTTCCGACAGTGTTATACGCAATACTATGATATTCTTGCTTTTTAAACCCAGATTGGTATGGTTGAATTGGATGAACAGCTACGCGTCTTAGTTGCACAAGCTTGTGAATACCCACGCGGAAGTCAAGAACGTCAGAAGTTACTGACACAAATCATTCGCTTGACTACAAATAGACTCTGGAAGGAAAGTACTTCCTATTATCAAGACGCACTCCAACAAACTTGGTTATATTTTTGTCGCAACATTTGTGAAGCTAGCACAGGTCAAGCTTACGATCCCAGTTATGGCAGCGTTGTAACTTGGTTGAATGCATACCTAAAACACCGACTTCAAGACTTTTATCTCTACCAGCAACGAGAACAAGTTATTAAAGTGCCTTTAAAAGTACTGCAGTCTGGTTCGGGTGACAATAGTGAGACTATTGACCCTGTAGAAAACCTAGCTGCTACCCCAGAAGCTCCGCCGATTTTGGAAAACGTGAGGACGTGGGTAGAAGTTGATACTAATGGAGAACTACGTAGTACTTGTGTTAAAGGCCGTCCAGATGTAAATTGTCAGATATTAATTTTGAAACGTCTTCCTCCGGAAGCTAGTTGGAAGGAATTATCTGCGCAATTCGGTTTACCAATTCCAACTTTAAGTAGTTTTTATCAACGTCAGTGTGTACCGCGCTTGCGTAAATTTGCGGAATTTGAAGGGTATTTAGAAGTTTAGCCAAGGGTGGCGATCGCATGATAACAATTAAACATTATTGCCAATATCTGAGCCGATAATTAACAATTTCTAATTACGTTATGGGTGGCACTTTATACACTACCCATAATAAGAAGATTTGTAGATATCAGGCAAAATAGAGCCGTAGATGAATTATAAATTACGAATTAGATAGGCAGTGCCCTAACTAAAACATTGCTGTTGGATGAATATATTTACCTCTAACGACTTCTATATTTTGAGTTGAGTTTTGTTAGCGTAGTGATATAGGGTTTATCGTTCTCAGCAATTAGCTAGGCAAAAAAAGGTTTATTTAATATGGCTAATTTAAAACTGCGTCGCCCTGAAAATGTTAACGGCGATTTATATGTAGATACTACCTGTATAGATTGTGATACTTGTCGCTGGATGGTTCCGGAAGTATTTCATCGTGTTCATGAACAGTCAGCAGTTTATCACCAACCTATAAATGCCACAGAAAGATTAGCAGCACTGCAAGCACTTTTAGCTTGTCCGACTAATTCTATTGGCACAGTTGCAAAGCCAGAAGATATCAGAATTGCTCAAGAAACTTTGCCGATATTAGTGACAGAAAATGTTTACCACTGCGGCTATCACTCGGAAAAATCTTACGCTGCTGCTAGCTATTTTATTCAACATCCAGAAGGTAATATTTTAGTAGATTCTCCTAGGTTTACACCGCCTTTAGTCAAGCGTTTAGAGGAGATGGGCGGAATTGCTTATATGTACCTGACTCACAGAGATGATGTCGCAGATCATCAAAAGTTTGCTGAACATTTTCAGTGTCAACGCATTCTTCATGCTGATGATATTACTGGGGATACTCGCAATGTGGAAATAAAACTTACTGGTTTTGAACCATTTGCATTGACTGGGGATGTATTAATTATCCCAGTTCCAGGTCATTCCAAAGGACACACTGTTCTACTTTATAAAAACAAGTTTCTTTTTACTGGTGACCATCTCGCTTGGTCAGAAAACTTACACCAATTGGTTGCGTTCCGCGATTTCTGCTGGTATTCCTGGTCAGAACAGATTAAATCAATGACTAAATTAGCTAATTTCTCATTTGAGTGGGTATTACCAGGACATGGGCGGCGATTTCATGCTCATCTTGATCTAATGCATCAGCAGATGCATAAGTGTATCGAGTGGATGAAAGGTGTTTAGGGTTCACAGTTAACAGTCAACCGTAAACAATAGCAATGAAATATTTTTTACTTAAAAGTCTCTAAGTACTGACTAAAATCTTTTCATCCCTGCCCAAAAATGGAAAAAGGAGAGCCACTTGGGCAGCTCTCCAGATCATCAGGGTGCATCTATATATCAGATTATAACACATTTGGTGTGAGGGGCAAGACCCCCAATCAAAAAAATATCAAAAAATAATTAAGTCGTTAATCAAGTTTCCACACAATCGAAAAAGAGAGCTACTTGGGCAGCTCTCCAGATCATCAGGGTGCATCTAATTAGCAGATCATAGCATTTTATGCATGAGGGTCAATACCCATCATTGAGCCTGATTTTTGCAAAGTTATGATGAAGTGTTATGGAAGCTTTACAAAAAAAAAGAGAGAGCTACTTGGGCAGCTCTCCAGATCATCAGGGTGCATCTATATAGCATATTATAACACGTATGAGATGAAGGGCAAGACCCCCTAACAAAAATTTTTGGCTAATTTTTTGACTATTTTTTTGGCTAATTTCTTCACTTTGGTTAAGCAAAGTAAAACAAGAGCCACTGAGAGCGCTCTCTAGAGCATCATGGTGGATTCAATCAACAGAGTATAGCACTTTGAGATTGAGGGGTATAACCCATCATCATAATTTCTCTTTGGAAAAATTTTGCCCAGCAAGTAGCACTCGAAGGGGTGAGATCCCCAACTTCTTCAAGAAGTCGGGGATCTAGGAAGCGATGGAGATGAATCGGGATTAAGAATTGAGTTTCTTTTCTACCAATTCATTAGTCAGCTTCGGATCGGCGCGTTTTTCCGTTTTTTTCAGCACTTGTCCGACAAAGAAGCCTTTGAGATTAATGTTACCGTTGCGATATTTTTCTAGTTCTTTGGGATTGGCGGCGATCGCTTCATCTACAATTGGTTCTAACACAGCCGGATCGGTGATCAGTTCTTGACCGGCAAAAGCTTTTTCCGGAGACACACCACCAAGTAAGTCTGGTAACTTTTGTTTGGCTTGGGCGTTACTGATTTTGCCTTTTTCAATCCGCAGGATGACATCAGCTAAATTTTGGGGAGTCAAACCAATTTCGCTGATGCTGAGTTTTTGCTTATTGAGATAGGCTGCAATATCTTGAGTAATCCAGTTAGCGGCTGCTTTCGGACTTGCACCGGCGGCGATCGCTGTTTCAAAATAGTCAGCAACAGGCTGATCTTCTGTTAAAACTCGCGTATCGTAGGCAGAAAGCCCCAATTCAGTTTCATAACGATGGCGTTTTTGCGCAGGTAATTCTGGAAGTTCACTGCGCCAAGTTTCTAATTGTTCACTTGAAACTTCAATTGGTGCTAAATCTGGTTCGGGGAAATAGCGGTAATCGCTAGAACCTTCTTTTGTCCGCATACTAATTGTCCGTTGCGAACCTTCTTCCCACAGACGAGTTTCTTGGATAATGCGATCGCCTGCTTGTGTGGCGGCAATTTGTCGTTCAATCTCATATTCAATCGCCTTTTGGATGGCGCTGAATGAGTTCATATTTTTAATTTCTACTTTTGTGCCAAACTCTTTTTGTCCCACTGGACGAATTGAGATGTTGACATCGCAACGTAAAGATCCTTCTTGCATGTTGCCGTCACTAACGCCAAGATAGCGTACAATCCGCCGCAATTCTTGAGCATATTCAGCAGCTTCTTGCCCTGAACGCAGATCTGGTTCGGAAACAATTTCTACTAATGGCACACCTGCCCGATTGTAATCTACCAGAGAATAAGTAGAGCCAGAAAGACGCTCACTACCTGCGTGTACCAATTTCCCTGCATCTTCTTCCATGTGCAAACGGGTAATTCCAATGCGTTTGCGAGACGGATTCCCATCAGCATCTACTAATTCAATTTCTAACCAACCATGTTCGGCGATTGGCAGGTCATATTGAGAAATTTGGTAATTTTTTGGTAAATCGGGATAAAAATACTGTTTACGGTCAAATTTGCTATATTTAGCGATTTGACAATTTAGTGCCAAACCTGCTTTTACGGCATATTCGAGTACTTTTTGGTTGAGAACTGGTAAGACTCCAGGTAAACCCATACATACTGGGTCGATGTTAGTATTGGGGTCACCACCGAATGCCGTAGAACTGGTAGAAAAAATCTTGGTATTTGTACTCAGCTGACAATGGGTTTCTAGACCAATAATCGCTTCGTACTCAGTTTTTACAGTTGTAGCAGAAGTCATAAAATCAAAAATCGGGCTTAATCCTTCTTTAGGGTACTATTGTAGCTGCCTTATAAGTTGGGTTGAATTCTTAAATAGTGTTGATTGCTGAGTCTGATAGATAGGGATTGCCGATTAGATGCTTAGGCGATCGCGATCGTGATCTGCATCAAAATCAATCAACGGGCCTTTTGGTACAATCCTTGTAGGGTTAACCTTGGGATGACTGCGGTAATAATGCCGTTTGATGTGGTCTAAATTACAAGTTTCTTTGACTCCCGGCAGTTGGTAGAGTTCTTTGAGATAATTCCACAGATTAGGATACTCAACAATTCGGCGGATGTTGCATTTGAAATGCACATAATAAACTGCATCAAAGCGAAACAAGGTAGTAAACATACACCAATCCGCTTCAGTAATTTTATTACCGCAGAGATAGCGTTGTTTGTCTAACACTTGTTCCCAATAATCAAGAGCATTAAATAATTCTGTTACTGCCTCATCATAAGCCGATTGAGTAGTAGCGAATCCCGCCCGATAAACACCATTATTAATTGGTTTGTAAATCGCGTCAATTGTTTCATCAACTACTTTCTGCAATTCTTGAGGATAGAAGTTGACATCTGCTTTCGCAAAATCATTGAATTCTGTATCCAACATCCGCATGATTTCGCGAGATTCATTATTAACAATTGTCTGTTGTTGAATATCCCACAAAACTGGGACTGTCACCCGCCCACTGTAGTTAGGTTCAGCCTTGAGGTAAAGTTGCCAAAGATATTGACTCCCGTTGGGCGTATCAGGAACTGCGCCTGGTTCATCGCTAAATTCCCAACTATTTTGGTCAATTTCTGCCCCAACTACTGATAACCCAATAACATCTGTTAAACCTTTTAACTGACGCATAATTGCAGTCCGACAAGCCCAAGGACAAGCCCAGGAAATATACAGATGATAACGCCCTTTTTCAGCTTTAAATCCACTAGAGCCATCGGCTGTAATTTTATGGCGGAAAGTGGTGGAGGGACGAATAAATCTGCCTTGGGTATCTTCTTGATCCCGTTCAGATACCCACTTTCCATTTTTGAGGATTCCCAAACCCATAATTACCTCCTTGGTCAGTTGTCAGTTGTCATTGGTCATTGGTCAATGGTCATTTGTCATTTGTAAAAGTTAATTACTCTGGACTTTGGACTATTGACTTTTGACTATTGACTCTGGACTATTAACTATTCAGCATTGAGAATTTTGGGTACTTTGAAAAATTCTCCTTCCTGTTCAGGCGCACCTTGGAGGATGGCTTCGCGGTCAGGATAGGGCTGTAATTCATCCTCGCGCGTAACATTGCTGACATCTATAGCCCTTGTTGTTGGCAGTACATCACTCACATCTAGTTCATTTAACTGCTCGATGTAATCAAGAATACTTCCCAGTTGGGTTGTGAATTGCTCTTCCTCTTCTGGTGTTAATTCTAACCTAGCGAGAAGGGCTACTTTATGGACTAGTTCACGATCTATCATTGTTTATTAGTAGTCAATTGTCATTGGTCATTGGTCAAGAGTCATTAGTCATTGGTCATTAGTCATTGGTCATTAGTCATTGGTCAAGAGTCATTAGTTAATGGTCATTGGTCATCAGACAAATGACAAAGTACAAATGACAAATGACAAATGACTATTGACTAAAAGAATACGTCAATTTGCATTCTGCCAGTGGTTTTCAACCAGTTTTGGGCTTCAATATAGTTATTGGGAGCCATGCGAATTGCTCTCACCCAATAATCGGCTGCTTGGTCAAACATGGCTTCACCACCTTCATGATCCCCAGTTTCTTTGAGCTTTTCGCCTTGGTAATGATAAATCACGGCGATGTTGTTTAAGGCTTGGGGTAAACGGGGGTTTAACTCAATTGCCTGATGGTACAGTTCTAAAGCCTTCTCATGGTCGCCGTTGCTGGCATAGATTAGTCCCATATTGTAGAGGATATAGCCGCGATCGTTAGGATCTTCCTCTAATGTGAGGGCTTCTTCGTAGTATTCTAAGGCTTCAGCGTATTCGCCTTCTGCCTGAGCCGACATGCCATCTCGGTAATAAACAAAAGCTTCTTTAGCTTTTTTGTTGGTTGGCAGTATCTTGAGAATGATATCCGCCATCACTGTAAAGGATTTGTCAACAAAGTTATCGTTTTTCTGGGTTCTTGGCATATTTGCTTCTGTGGGGTTGCAGCTATTGGCTCAAAAGATGTCGTTGTTGAGACGCGATTGTATTGTTTCTACATCGTGTGGGCGGCGGAACCTCCTTATTTTCCCTCTTTAGTCAACCGATTGAAAGGGGAGAGCCACAAATTGTATCCACTTGCTAATTGTGCGATCGCTATACTTAATACTTAATTTTACTGATTTATCAGGGATTGTTCTCATCGATTGGCAGAATGCACTCTGGAGTATTATGCTGAGGTTTGTTTACCAAAGTGCTAACTGGATAGCTAGTCATGGCTCCGGCTGGATAAGGACGCAATAGCGGCTGTAAGACTTCCGGCTTTTGCTGTTGGGGGTCTAACCACAAATTGTAATCGTTAGCAGCCAAAATCACTGGCATCCGATCATGAATTGGTTGCAGTACTTCGTTGGCTGTTGTTGTCAAAATTGTACAAGAGGTTATTTCTTCTCCCGAAGGAGATTGCCATTTCTCCCACAAACCAGCAAAAGCAAATGGCTGACCATTTTGAACCCGAAAATAAAAAGGTTGTTTTTTGTGCTGTTGTTTTTCCCATTCATAAAAGCCATCAGCTAACACTAAACAGCGTCGGTGTTTAAAAGCTGAACGGAAAGAGGGTTTTTCGGCTACAGTTTCAGCTCTAGCATTGATCAGTTTTGCCCCTATTCCTGGGTCTTTCGCCCATGAGGGGATTAACCCCCAACGTAACTGCTGAAATTGACACTTGTCACTTTCTGGTTTATGTACTACTGTCGCCACCATTTGCGTAGGTGCAATGTTATATTGCGCTGCTAATTCGGGAACTGCTTCTAGATCAAAAGCTTGAGCTAAGGCTGCTGCTGTCTGGTTTAAAGTGAATCTTCCACACATATTTTTATTTTTCCCCATAGATTAAAATCAAACATCTAAAATTATGATAAATAATTAATATTTTTTTATTTCTTCAGATAATTCTATTCTCCAGTCAGATACTAAATATAAATCAGAAAATATCCGGTTTTGGGAAAATCATTTGGTAAGATATTGTATTTTGAACCCTACCTTCTCAACATATTCCCTATTATACTTTTGGCATGGAAATATTACGGCTGTACGATTTTTTACCTTCAGGTAATGGCTACAAGATACGTCTTCTATTGACACAAATTGGGATGCCATTTGAGAGAATAGAAGTTGATATAACCAAAGGCGAGACTCGAACACCCGAATTTTTGAGTAAAAATCCTCACGGTAAAATTCCCCTTTTGGAGATTGAACCTGGGAAATACTTAGCAGAATCAAATGCAATATTGGTGTATTTAAGTGAAGGCACAGAATTTCTACCTTATGACAGATTTCTGCGTGCCCAAGTGCTGCAATGGCTATTTTTTGAACAATCTAGCCATGAACCTTTCATCGCCACATCGAGATTTTTAATCTCTATTTTAGGTAAGCCCGAAGAGTATCAAGAAGCTATAAAACAAAGACGTGAACCTGGTTACGCTGCATTAAGAGTGATGGAAAAGCATTTAAGCTCTCACAGGTTTTTTGTCGGAGAGCGCTATACTATTGCTGATATTGCTTTGTTTGCTTACACTCATGTAGCTGATGAAGGTGGATTTGATTTGGCAGAATTTTCGGCTATTCAAGCTTGGATAGCACGGGTCAAATCTCAATCAGGATATATAAGTATTAAACAAGATTGACAGTATGATGATGATCAAAAGTTATTAGTTAACAGTTATCAGCTTTACCCTGATAGCTGTTAACTAATTGCTATCTACGGATTTAATCTTAAACCTCAGTATCAATTTCTACCAATTTTTGTCGGGAAGTCGCACCTAATTTAATCTGAATATGAGATAATGGTACATTAAATTTTTCTGCTAGTAGTTTAATTAACTCTTCATTAGCTTTACCATCTACTGGCGGTGATTTTAAATGTACATTCAGACTACCGTCGGTTTGCTCTTCAATCTTTTGCTGTTTGGAATTAGGTTTAACTTTAACTTTAACTTTTTTTTGCATTGTTGATTCCTGAATTTTGATGAGATGAACCTAGACAACCCCCGATCATTTATGTGGTGAGGGATGAATAAATTCGTAGTCATCCCCAATGTAAGCTTACAAAAATAGGATGGGCAATGCCCACCCTACTGCTACATATGTGTTCACAAATCAATTAGGAATCCTAGATATTTAAGGATATCTTTTACTACCAGCGCCGACTACACCGATTTTATGACGATAGGAGAGTTCCGCACCGAACCAGCCAGAAATGCTAGTTAAAGTTCCCACTATCAGTGATAGTATCAGTCCCCAAGGTAAAATACTTGACTCAACATTATTTAGACGGATCAGGAAGTTGACGAGTGTTAAGACGAGGAGAGAAACGTTAAGAATCAAATGCGCCCAACCGGCTTGACGCTTGCGGACTCGTTCAATTTTCGTAAAGTCGCTGAGTCCAATGATTGCAGCAATAACACCTCCAGCCAATCCCAGTCCGATTAACCAAAGCGAAGCCCTAGCCCAGAAGAAATCCTTTGTTAACCAATAGCCAAAGTCGCTTCCTAAAGCTGCGGCTAAAAAGGCTATGGGAAAGATCACACTCAAGGGGTGTAGGGGATGTCCAGCGATCGCAACTGTACTGGGTACACCGCTATCATGATATTCTTTATCGTCACTTTCAATAATTGGTGGAATATTGGGAAATGGTGTCGAGGTTGTTTCTGTAGTTTCCATTATTTTAGTACCTTAATTTTCAGTGTTAGGGATTTGCTCAACATAAGCTTGAGCTTTGAGGATTAATTTGCCTGGTTCTACCTTTAAACTGTTAACTTGTAGGGTCATTCCCTCCAAGTCAAAGTTGCTCAAATTCAAAAGTTCACTGGTTTGATCTACTAAAGCTTTTGTGAGTTCCGGCGAGATTTCCTCACCTTGTCCATATTCAACATTTTCCAGAGAAACACTTTTTCCGTTTGCACTCACGCGGGGTACTGCTTCAAAAGCAACTTGGTGAGTTTCACCAGTTTCTACTAAGAGAATTTTGGCATTAACTGCTACTTTTCCCTCACCTTGTAGGCGAAAATCTACATTTTGAGGGTTAATTGTTGAGGTTTGTCCATTGACCTGTATTTTCTGATTTTGCAGTTGAGAACGAACATAATCAGAGTTAAAGGCGCGGTTAATATCTGCTTGGGTTAAAACGACTCGCGCACTGCCGACCGTAGGCTTTGTCAGTTCAATTTTGCCAAATGCAACACTCAGAGGATTGATAGCGACGCTTTGGAATTGCATATCCATTTCCTCGACGCGGAGGTCTTTTTGCATCACCATACCTTCTCCCTCAATGGAGACGGCATCTACCTGTCCCTGAACCAATTTGAGCGGATCGGTTTTAATATTGACATCTAGATTTTCTACTTCATCTAATTGGCTAGATAAACCAACTTCTGCGGCTTTATTAAGCGCTTGCTCTCCTAGTCCAGGACTTTGGTCCATTATGAATTAATCTCCTATTTGACCTTGGCAATTTTAGATTTTTGATTTAGGATTTTGGATTTGTTTTTCAGTTTAAGCAATACCGCTTGTTAGTAGCACAAATCTCAAATCTCCAAGCTGCAACCCAAGAGGGGATTCAGTCAATCTCAAATCGCTGGCGCTAAAATCCAAAATTGTTTGACTATCTTTGAGTCAATCTAAAAAATCTGCAATAAAAATTTATCTATCTAACGAGTGAGTAAAGATTAACTCCTTCTCCATCTAAAAGTAGAAGTATTAATTTGGTTGAGTAATTTTTTGCTTATCTACCTGAAGTCACCAAGGTAATCACTCAAAAGAAAGAGGGAAGGATTCTCAGCAATATGCAAACTTGATATTAGTGACAAATAATCATGCTTTTCCGAGGAGAACTGAAAAATGGTAGTTAGTTTAGATGATACTAAACGGAATGCGATCGCCGTTAAATTGGCATCTCTAAAAGTCCTGCAACAGTTGGTGCTAGAAAATGAAAAACAACTTTTGCAGCAAGGTCTGGATTCCGAAATTTCTGACCGCATCCGGGATTTCATCAAAGATGACGAAAAAAACCTGGGCATTTTAGAAACTGTTATCGGTCAGTATGGTATCCAAGCTGAACCCAAACAAACAGTTCGCGAATTTGTTGACAAGGCTCGGAAGATGTTCCAAGGTTCCGAACTTAGCTTGTATGAGAAAGTATCTCAGCATGAATTGCTGAAGCATCAAGTAGTCATGAGTGGCTTGATTGTGCACAAGGCTGCGCAAAAAGTTGGTGCTGACGTGATGTTAGCGATCGGACCTTTGAACGCCATTAACTTTGAAAACCGCGCTCACCAAGAGCAACTCAAAGGTATTCTCGAAATTTTGGGTGTTCGTGAACTCACTGGACAAGAAGCCGATCAAGGTATTTGGGCGCGGGTTCAAGATGCTTTAGCCGCAGTCAGTGGTGTAGTAGGTAGCGCAGTTACCCAAAACAGTGACAAAAAGGATATGAATATCCAGGATGTCATCCGTGCGGATCACAGCAAGGTAAATACTCTGTTCACCGAACTGCTACAAAGCAACGATCCCCAAAAAATCCAAGAGTACTTCGGCCAAATTTACAAGGATTTAACAGCTCACGCTGAAGCTGAAGAGGAAGTTGTTTACCCAAGAGTACGCGCTTTCTACGGTGCGGCTGACACCCAAGAACTTTACGACGAACAAGCTCAAGCAAAACGAGAGTTAGAAGAAATTAAGGCTCTTAGCCCCTCTTCACCTCAATTCAAAGAAAAAGTCAAACAGTTGATGGATGCAATTGGCGACCATATCCGTCAAGAAGAAAGCACAATGTTTGCAGCTATTCGCAACAACTTAAGCAGCGAGCAAACTGAACAATTAGCTACTGAATTCAAAGCTGCTAAGAAGAAAATTCAAGAAAAACTAGGCGTTGTCAGCGAAGCTAAGTCCTAGGATATTTTCCGCTTTCTCTGGAGGTTAGTAAAGGTTAGTTAGAGTTGTACACTCCCAGCACTTAGGTGTTGGGAGTTTTTATATAGAATTAAGTAGTTAAACACAATTAATTACACAATGTCATTGCGAATGGAGCGTTAGCGACGTTCGCGTTAGCGTCTCCCCTTGGGAGAAGGAGCGTCAGCGGAATGAAGCAATCGCAAGGGACGGGATTGCTTCGCTTCTCTTCTCTGCGAGACGCTACGCGAACGAGACGCTAACGCGAACGCTCGCAATGACTGTAATTAATTTTGCGTGGTTACTTACTACTTGATTTTTGAACAAATACGTAGAGGAGGCACTTCCATCGAAAACTAAAAGGCGCTCCACAGCAAAAAAAACCCCGGCGATCAACCGAGGTGATGGGGAAGAGGTAAATGACGATGCGATATCCTGATACCGAAATCAAAAAATCTTAGCTAACACTCAAGCCAAGCAAAACGAGGGTGGTGACAAGTAATGTCGCGAATCCAGCTTGTAAAAGATATTTGCGTTGTTCCCAAATTGCAGGGTATTCGGCGTAGTACATCTGGGGTTCAGTTGCGTAGTTGTTGAGAACGCCGTCTTCATTAACAGTTGTATACATAATTTTTTTTCTCTTGACTTTGTTAACTTATGTAAATAAGTTTAACAATTTTGTTACAAATAGTCAACACAACTTGACAAATAATTATGGATAGTATCCATAAACAAGGCTTATCAATCACAGGGACGGGGGGACGCAGGGACGCGGGGAAAATTCCTTGTCTCCCTTGTCTCCCCTATCTTTACTAACTTGAGTGTGGAGTTTACTTTACTTCGTCTGGTGCAAACTTAGTTACTTTGCCTTTCTTGACCGCCACAACCACATCGTAGGTAGTACAGTAGGCGATCGTGACATCATTGGTTTTGTTGTAAAGATTAACCACCATACCTGCACCACCGGGCTGTACAGCAATTGGCTCTAGATCGCCAAAGAAGTAACGACGTAAAGCGTCACCACTGCCAAATTCACCTTTATGCTTGGCGAGAAATTCAATTTTTTGTTGAGGAGTTAAGCCTGTAGCATCTTTGGCTTCGGCGGCTGAAGCTTGAGCAAGTATTGGATTGATTGCTTTAATGGGAGCATCCCAAATTGTAAAACAACCAACTAAAGCAACACTTGTGAGCATGGCGGCGAGTTTCATTTGTTACTCCTAATCTGGGAAATCTTGGGAACAACCACACTATGGCTGTTGAGACTGAAGCTCATCTGAAACTCAACCATGATTTTGATGAATTTATCCCTTGAGAAAATTAATTTGCTTCTCAGCATTTCCTCATAGAGGAATGGCATTTTAAACTAACAGGTAATTTCAGTATTTTTTTAGCCAAGCCTCATTGTGAATGGATGAGGACAACTTAGTAAGCAGTGGTGTATTGTGACTAGAGTAAAAAGACGACACAGCCTCACGCCTCAAATTCCCGGGCACATATATCTCTGGCTAGCAATCCTCATCTTTGGAGCATCTAGTGCAGTCACCCGCAAGCTAACAGAAATTGGTGCTAATCACTTAATCGGCGATCGCAATCCCATTTCCTTATGTAATGTCTTATTTGTCGGTAATCTTTGCGCCTTGATCGTCATGATCCCAATCTACTGGCGACAGTGGAAGCCAGGGAATTTACGCCAGCTATCAAAAACCGATTGGATCAGTCTCACCGCCGTAGCCATTTTATCGGGAGCGCTGGCTCCTGGTTTATTTTTCCAAGCACTAGCGATCGCACCAGTCAACAACATAGTTCTGATTGGACGCTTAGAACCCCCGTTAACATTAGCTTTCTCGGTGTGGTTATTGCGAGAACGGGTAACTAAGTGGGAAATTGGCGGTGCGATCGCCGCATTTATTGGTGTTAGCCTCACAATTCTCCTTCAGCCTCCTAGCGAAGTCATAATGAACATGGGGAGTCTAAAATTAGGTTTAGGAGAAATCTTGACAGCAATAGGAGCTTTGGTTGCATCCGTTTCCACAATTATTGGTAAAAAATATTTATCGCAGATTCCTTTAGGAATTTACAATATATTTCGTACTGCCCTAGGAACCGTGATTTTTTTCTGCATTGCTTTAAAAATCTATGGTAGAGAGCATTTTATGGATGTATCCTCACCTTTTCTTTGGCAATGGATGTTAGTTTATGGTGCTGTGATTGTAGTGCTAGGCCAGTCATTTTGGATTAAAGGCTTAAGAACTGCTACAGTATCTACTGCTTCCTTAATTGGCTCATTTACACCCATAGTAAGTATCATTGGTGCTTTTTTGGTACTAAATGAAGTCCCTACTATGCCTCAATATATTGGTGGTAGCTTAATTTTAGTAGGCATATTCCTCAGCCAGCTTGGCATTGGGCGTCAAACTCAAAGCGCGATCGCATCTGGTAAATCGAGTTCTACCCAGATGCAACAGCAAATAGAAGCCGATATGGGATTTAAAGGAATTTGACACTCAACACTCAACAGTCCACAGTCTAAAATTTCTTAACCAATGCCCACTTGCCCTGAGCGTTCGCGCAGCGTCTCGCAGAGAAGCCGTTCGCGTAGCGTCTCGCAGAGAAGGGATGCCCAATGAGAAACCTATGATACACAGATGGAGTCTTATGTATTAGAAACTGGGTACAGTAGTACCAGCAGATTTGAATATTATGAAACGTAAATTCTGGATAAGTTATCTGTTTGCTGTTTTAGTATGCTTACCTTTTGTTGTTGTCAGCACAACCAAACTTTTAGCAGCATATCCAATTTTCCAAGTGGCACAGGCGGATTCTGCTTATGACCAATATATGCGTCAAGGTTACACAGCAACTAGGCAGAGAAACTACCGCAAAGCTTTGAATTTTTTTCAGCAAGCAGCGCAAGTACGCCCTGGAGATATTTATGCCAAGGCGGCAATTAGAAATGTTACAACTTATATTCAAGGTCGCAAGAGTTTGATTGTCTTTGTTGCCGGGAAACCTGGTAGAGTCAGAGCAGCAGCATCACGGGGAGCTTGCTTCCAGAATGCACAGGTTTTCATCCCCCTAATTCCCACAAGCAAAGAAGCTCAACATACCACAAAAGACCATCCAACATTCTTGTTCTACATTCCTCAAACTTCTAAAACATTAGCAGGACTAGAATTTGCATTGCGGGAAGATGAGAATAGCGATCCGTTATATAAAGAAACTTTCCCACCAGTTGAGCAAGCTGGAATTGTTAGTGTAACCTTACCTGCTAACCAACCAGCTTTAACAGCAGGTAAAGAGTATACTTGGACTTTTGCAATGATTTGCGATCCGAATAACCGCGATCAAGATATCTATCAAGAAGGGAAAATACAACTCTTGCAGGACGAAAACATTGCTGCTCAGATAGAGGAGACACCAAAGCCTTTAGATCGTGCAGTTCTTTATGCAACCGCTGGCTTTTGGGAAAACGCAATCAGCATTTTAGCTGATTTACGCCGTCAAAATCCTAGCAATCCGGAAATCCAACAATATTGGGCAGATTTATTGAAATCAGTGAACCTTGAGGAGGTTACAGATAAGCCTCTATTACCTTGTTGTACTGCTCCCAAACCAACGAATTAAAAGGGATTTGTCAATAGTGATTTGTCATTTGTCATTTGTCATTTGTCAGTAGGGGCGGGTTTATTTAGATCATCGTTGATCAGTTTTGATATCTGTGAACCCGCCCCTACATTTGTCATTTGTCCCCCTTGTCTCCCTTGTCTCCCTTGTCCCCCTTGTCCCCTTGTCCCCTTGTCCCCTTCTCCCCCCTACCCCCCGCCCAATCTTGGGATGGGGTTTTTTGTTGCATAAATAAAATCATCAGCCTCGCCAATTCCTGAGGAGATGAGTAGAATATTGGATGATTTTCATCCAAAAATATACTTAATTTTTATCTGGCATCGCGTATAAACGACACCTGAATATTCTCCACAGGCAATACTCTCATGCTTCCATTTTTTCGCCAACAGTTAGGGAAATTGGGGTTGGTAATTCTACTCGCTACTAGTAGTGTAATCACCACATCGACGAATTCTGCACAAGCTCAAATTGTCCCAGATTCTACATTAGGTGCAGAAACTACAAAACTGACACCAAATGTTAATGTTAAAGACTTACCTGCAACGGTGATTGAAGGTGGAGCTACTAGAGGGATAAACTTATTCCACAGTTTCTTACAATTTAATGTCGGCGAGGGGCAGCGAGTCTACTTTGCTAATCCCGCAGGTATTGAAAATATCTTAACTCGCGTCACCGGTAACGACCCCTCGAAGATTTTCGGGACTTTGGGTGTGGATGGTCGGGCTAATCTATTTTTCCTCAATCCTAATGGTATTATTTTTGGGGCGAATGCACGTTTAGATGTAGCGGGTTCGTTTTTGGCGACGACAGCTAATAGCTTTGTGTTTGACAATGGCTTGAAGTTTAGTGCTACCAATCCCGGAACCGCACCATTACTGACAGTCAGTTTGCGCCCGGGGTTACAGTTTGCTGCTAATCAATCTCGAAGTATTAGCAATAGCGGGAATTTAAGTGTTGGACAAGATTTGACGCTAGTGGGTGGTAATCTCGATTTACAGGGTAGCTTACAAGCAGGGAGAAATTTAACGCTGCAAGCTCAAGATACGGTCAAATTGCGAGATACAGCTACTAATCCTTTGCTAATTGACGCAGGTGAGCAGTTAATTCTACAAGGTAATCAAAATATAGATATTTTTGCCCTGAATCACCCTGATAGCGGCTTGTTATCTGGTGCAGATATGGTTTTACGCAGTAACAATACCGTAGCGGGAGATGCTCAATATTGGGCAGGTGGTAATTTTCGCATTGAGAAATTAGACGGAAATTTAGGGAATCTATTTAGCCCTAATGACCCCATTATCAGGGCGAGTGGGGATGTCCGTTTTAGTAACTATGAAGGAGCTTCTTTGCATATCTTAGCAGGGGGTGCTGTGAATATTGAAAATATTACAATCACAGGTGCAGATATAATTAACCCTGGCAATGCGATCGCAGAAAATGTACCGCTATCCATTAGTTTGTCCAATGGTACGAATTCTGTTGCTATCAACGGTCGAGGGGAACCTACATTAGATATTCGCGCCGGAACGACTGCTTTTGGAACTCCAGGATTAACACCAAATCCTATTCCGGGTATGACTGAGCCAGTGAATCCAAATGCACCGAGGACAAATGCAGATATCAAAATAGGTAGCATTTTCAACTTAAATAAGTCTCCTACAGATGAACCGATAAAAGGCAACATTATTTTAACTAATCAGTACGCACCTAATGGACTTCCTGGTAACATCAAAACAGGAGCAATCTTTACCTTTGGTAATGTCACTATTGATTCGCGAGGTGACATTGAAACTAATGGAGCAATTGATATTTCTTTAGGTCTTGATAGTAATAATAATATTCAATTAATTGCCAATAACAATATCTTCATTGGCGGTGATTTACTCTCCGATTTAGGTGGGATTGGTAGTGGTAATGGAGGTAATATTACTCTCATAAGTAAAAATGGGGGAATTAATACAAGGTTGGGAGAAATAATCTCTACAACGCCCAATGGTTTAGCTGGAGATGTATTTATTGCGGCTCCTGGTGATATATATGTTGGTCAGATCAAAGCCTCTAGTCATTTTGATGAGGTAGATGAAAATTATCCTGGTAAATTATTTAGCAGCATCAATATAAAATCTACAGGTGGTTCTGTATACTTAAATAATTCTCAAATTGATACTACAAACACTGGTGTAGGCTATGCTGGAGATGTAAATATTAGTGCTATTCAAGAAGTGAGAGTTGAGAATGAAAGTAAGATTTCTAGTCTAGGAAATGCTGGGCGAATCTTTATTGGCAAATCAGAAGATGCAAATTTTTCTCCCAGTATAGTGAATATTGTTGATTCTTCCCTGATTACTGATAACCCTGGTTTAAATGGTAGTGCTGGTGATATCAACATTGCAGGTGTTAATGGTATATCAATTACCAATAGCAAAATATTTAGTAATGTGACTGCTGCTCAGAGTATAGCCAACGCTGGAGGTATTTATCTTAAATCTATAGGCTCACTTTCTCTTACCGATAGCGCAATTGTTAGTGATGTAGCAGGTGGGACAGGTAATGCAGGTAATCTGAGTTTTAATGCTGGTTCAATATCTTTGGAAAGAACTGAGTTAAAAACCAATAATAACGGCTTGGGAGCAGCGGGAAATATATCTATTAATGCCAATAAAAAAGATATTTCTATTAATGATAGCCAAGCTATGAGTGAAAGTAAGCGCTTGGCTGTTAATGATAATTATGCCAATACTGCGCAATTATTTGGTTCTATTCAAATTACTGCCAACCAAGGCTCGGTAATCTTAAATCGCTCCAGAGTGAGTACAACTAATAGTGGTGGTGGTTTTGCAGGAAATATAATTATTAATGCCTTAAATGATATTTCCTTAATCGAAAATTCTGCTGGTGATGGCAGCCTGACTAACGGAATTTTTAGTAATGGCAATTCCGGAAATATCTTTATTGGTTACGATTCTGATAATACATCGCTCATCCCTAAAAAGGTAACGCTTGCTCAAACTTTTTTGACTACTAGCAACCAAGTGCAACTTAAGGATATAGAAACTATCCTGGAGCAAAACGCGGGAAATATCATTGTTAAATCTCTTGGGGACTTATCTCTAATTAGCAGTAATCTAGAAAGTGCTACTTATAGTTCAGGTTCTGGAGGATATATTAGTGTTGAGGCTAATTCAGTATCTCTGAGCAACAGCAGTTCTCTATTAGCTGATACTCTCGGAACTGGAAAAGCAGGAAGCGTCACTGTTAACACAAATGGTGGTGTAGTTTCACTTTCTCATAGTAGTATCAACACTGGTAGCGATGAAATTAAATTAGATCCCAACAAACCAATTTCAGAAGGTAAGGGTGGTGGCGGTGATATTAATATCACTACTGGTTCTTTATTATTAACAAATTTCTCTCGGTTAAATGCTAGCACCTTTGGGTCAGGAGCTAGCGGGAAGATTAAGATTACAGCAGATACAACCGTATCTTTTACAGACTATTCTCTTTTAAATGCTAGCACTTATGTGGAGGGAGATGCTGGCGATATTAATATCAAAGCCCAGTCTGTTGATTTCAGTAATGAATCGCTGATTCAAGCTCAAACTTTCGGCAGTGGAAAGGCAGGTAATATTGATATAATTACTCCGTCATTTTCTTTGAGTAGCTCATCAAGAATCGATGCTCAAACTTTTGCTAGTGGTGATGCAGGTAATATTAATATTGCAACACAGTTACTTTCATTAACAGAAGGTTCGAGACTCAATGCTGATACTCTAGGTAGTGGCAAAGGTGGGAATATTACTATTAGTCCGCTTAACAATGAAAACCAAGCTGCTGCTATTGTTAGCATATTTGGAACAGCACCGTTAAATGGTTTTTCTAGTGGCTTATTTGTCAATACTGAAAGTGCAGAACCAAATGCTGGTTCTGGTGGCAATATCATGATTAATACTGGTAATTTAAACATTAAAGACGGTGCTGTTTTGAGCGCTTCCTCTAACAGTAGCGGTATTGGTGGAGATATCGAAATTAATGTCAAGAATCTGGAAATTACAGGGGGTGGACAAATTCTCACCAATACCTTTAAAAGCGGAGAAGCCGGGAGTATCAAAATTACTGCAACTGATAATATTACGATCGCAGGTCAGGACTTGCAATACGAACAACGACTTGCACAATTCAAAGCACAAGTGGGTTCACCAGAAAGCGATCGCGAAGCCAGACGCCTCCTCGGTTCAATGGATCAATATAGTGGACTGTTCGCCAATACGGAAGTCAACTCTACTGGCAATGGCGGTACAATCAACATTGACCCAGTCCAAGTCACCATTAAAGATGAAGCGAAAATCTCTGTAGATAGTCAGGGTACGGGTGTAGCTGGTGATATTAGCATTACAGGCGATCGCCTGAGTTTGGATAATCATGCAAAGATTACAGCAGATACCAACAGTGGCGCAGGTGGTAGGATTACACTCAACCTGAAAGATTTACTGCTATTTCGCCGCCAAAGTGTGATTTCCACTACCGCAGGAAAAGAAGGTGCGGGTGGTGATGGCGGTGCGATCGCCATTAATCTCAATCCAAATCAAGGCTTTATCGTCTCTGCTGCCTTAGAAAACAATGATATCGCGGCTAATGCCTTCTCTGGTAGCGGTGGAATCATCGAAATTAGCGCCAAGGGAGTGATTGGACTAGCAACCCTGACTAGAGAAGAACTCGAAGCGAAATTAGGTACAACCAACCCCCAAAAACTTGACCCCCAATTCTTGGATACCAATGATATTACCGCCATTTCCCAAACTGACCCACAATTAAACGGTATAGTCAGCATCAGTTCGCCGGATATTGACCCCAGTAAAGGTATTGTATCTTTACCCACAAATGCTAGTGACCCTTCCCAACAAATTGCCCAAAGTTGTGGCGCTGTCGATGAGAAAATAGCTAGTGCATTTACTGATACTGGACGTGGTGGTTTACCTCCCAAACCTGATGAATTTGTCAGTAGTAATCCAGTTTGGCAAGATGTTCGTCTCAGGGCTAGTAATACATCGCAGCCCGGTGACACTCCAACAACCGCAGCCCCCAGCAAACAAAAAGCAGTATTAATTATGCCGGCGACAGGTTGGGTATTTAACAACAAAGGCGAAGTCACCCTGATTTCTCAGACTCCTCATGCTTCCTGGGTAAATTCCTCTAGTTGTGCTGTTAAAAATTAACAATAATTCGTAAGTTCGTAGTCAGGACTTTAGTCCGGAATTTTTCAGCACTGTCAATGCGTACTGCGAACCTATCAAAACATATAAATTAATTCGCCATAGGTAATACTTACATGTTGCCATTTTTTCGCCAACAATTAGGGAAATTGGGATTGATAATTGTATTAATTACTAATACGAATTCTGCACAAGCGCAAATTGTCCCAGATTCTACATTAGGTGCAGAAACTACAAAATTGACACCAAATGTTAATGTTAACGACTTACCTGCAATTCTGATTGAAGGCGGAGCTACTAGAGGGGTAAACTTATTCCACAGTTTCTTACAATTTAATGTCGCTGAGGGACAGCGAGTCTACTTTGCTAATCCCACAGGAATTGAAAATATCTTAACTCGCGTTACAGGTAACGATGCTTCCAAAATTTATGGTACTTTGGGTGTAGATGGCATAGCAAATGTATTTTTACTCAATCCCAATGGTATTATTTTTGGAGCGAATGGGCGTTTAGATGTAGCGGGTTCATTTTTGGCGACGACAGCTAATAGCTTTGTGTTTGAAAATGGCTTGAAGTTTAGTGCTACCAATCCCGAAACCGCACCACTATTGACAGTAAATTTGCGTCCGGGGTTACAGTTTGCGGCTGATCAATCGGGAATTATTAGCAATCATGGAAATTTAAGTGTTGGGCAAGATTTGACGCTAGTAGGTGGTAATCTCGATTTACAGGGGAAGTTACAAGCTAGCAGAAATTTAACCCTACAAGCTCAAGATACGATTAGTCAGAATGGCGATATAATCTCTGAAACTGGTGGAGATATAACTATTGCAGCTACAAAAGTAACGATAGAAAACTCGCTAGTAAATAATAGTAATTTTGGGGATGGGAATGATGTAAGCAATATCATAGTTAAATCTCTGGGAGATTTATTGATAACTAACAGTAATTTGGAAACTGTAACTTATAGTTCCGGGAAGGGAGGAGACATTAATATTGCCGCCAACTCAGTATCCTTGGTAAATAAAAGTTCGCTATTTGCTAATACTCTAGGAACTGGAAAAGCCGGAAGCATAACTGTTAACGCAAATAATGGTGCAGTCTCCCTTGCGGACAGTAGTATCAATACTGGTAGCAATAAAATTTTAGTAGATCTCGAAACTTTATCTAATCAAGAAGGTGGGGGTGGTGGTGATATCAATATCACTGCTGCTGCTTTATTTTTAACAAATAACTCTATCTTAAATGCTAGTACTTTGGGGTCAGGAGATAGTGGTAGTGTTTCTATTAGGGCTGAAAAAACAGTATCTTTTACAGACAATTCTATTTTAAATGCTAGAACTTATCTGCGGGGAAATGCAGGTAATATTAATATAATTACTCAATCATTTTCTTTGGGTAAAACATCAAGAATAGATGCCCAAACTTTTGGCAGTGGGAATGCAGGTAATGTCAATATAAAAACACAGTATCTTTCCCTAACTGAGGGATCGAGAATCAATGCGGAAACTTTTGCTAGTGGCAATGGTGGCAATATTACTATTAATCCTCTCCCCGATCAAGACCAAGCTGCGGCTGCTGTTAATATATCCGGATCAGCACCTTTGATTATATTTTACAGTGGATTATCTGTGAATACTGAAAGTCAAAAACCAAATGCTGGTTCTGGGGGAAATATCACTATTAATACGGGAAGTTTAAATATTAGTGATGGAGGTGTTTTGAACGCTTCTTCTAAAAGTAGTGGTAGCGGTGGTAATATCAATATTAATGTGAATAATCTTCAGCTGGCAGGTGGCGGGCAAATTATCACTAATGCCTATAGAAGTGGGTCAGCAGGTAGTATCAAAGTTAGTGCAACTGATAATATTATACTTGCTGGAAAAAATTATGCATATGAACAACAACTTAATCAACTAAAGCAACGAATTGAGGTTATAAAAGCTATTTACAATCTTTTTCTAGTTGAAAATGACAAAAAAAATGGTCTAATATTCAACCCGATTAATAGCTTGATTAATAACTTGAATGCATTGCTTGCAGATCCTAGTTCGGCTCAATTACTTAATGAACTGAAAAACCGACTAGATCAATTTACAAATAGCTATGATTTTCTGCTAGTGGCAAAGAATCCAGAAATTAGCAGTCTACTCGAACCTATTAAAAACTTGATTAATAACTTTAATGGAATCGATCAGATTATAGTTCTTCTGTCAGACCCTACTTACATTCAAAAACTCAATGAACTGAAACACCAACTCGATTTACTTCAAAATACTTACAATTTCGTTTTACCGGAAAATGATAGCGAAGTCAAACGCATCCTCGGCCCAATTAATCAATATAGTGGACTGTTCGCCAATACGGAAGTCAACTCTACTGGCAATGGCGGTACAATCAACATTGACCCAATCCAAGTCACCATTAAAGATGAAGCGAAAATCTCTGTAGATAGTCAGGGTACGGGTGTAGCTGGTGATATTAGCATTACAAGCGATCGCCTGAGTTTGGATAATCATGCAAAGATTACAGCAGATACCAACAGTGGCGCAGGTGGTAGGATTACACTCAACTTGCAAGATTTACTGCTATTTCGCCGCCAAAGTGTGATTTCCACTACCGCAGGAAAAGAAGGTGCGGGTGGTGATGGCGGTGCGATCGCCATTAATCTCAATCCAAATCAAGGCTTTATCGTCTCTGCTGCCTTAGAAAACAATGATATCGCGGCTAATGCCTTCTCTGGTAGCGGTGGAATCATCGAAATTAGCGCCAAGGGAGTGATTGGACTAGCAACCCTGACTAGAGAAGAACTCGAAGCGAAATTAGGTACAACCAACCCCCAAAAACTTGACCCCCAATTCTTGGATACCAATGATATTACCGCCATTTCCCAAACTGACCCACAATTAAACGGTATAGTCAGCATCAGTTCGCCGGATATTGACCCCAGTAAAGGTATTGTATCTTTACCCACAAATGCTAGTGACCCATCCCAACAAATTGCCCAAAGTTGTGGCGCTGTCGATGAGAAAATAGCTAGTGCATTTACTGATACTGGACGTGGTGGTTTACCTCCCAAACCTGATGAATTTGTCAGTAGTAATCCAGTCTGGCAAGATGTTCGCCTCACGGCTACTAATACACAACAAGCAGTTTCTAGTCATCCGACAAACCCAACCCCCAGCAAACAAAAAGCAGTATTAATTATGCCGGCGACAGGTTGGGTATTTAACAACAAAGGCGAAGTCACCCTGATTTCTCAGACTCCGCAATCTTCTGCTACTTGGTTTAATTCCTCTAGTTGTGCTGCTAAGAGTCAATAGTACATAAAGTTTCGTAGTCAGCACACTCTACGAATTCTTCTCCCGGGTGAGACGCTGCGCGTTGGCAAAAGCCGACGCACCAGAAAACGTTTTTGGTATCTTGGCGGTTTTATAAATTAAGGTTTTTGATCATTTTTGGGTAAGTCCTGTGACTAAAAAGTGATAAAAAAATCACAATTTTTACCATTTGCCCTAGATGAGTAAAATTAAGTTTTGTACAGAAAAATACTTATTTGTTATGTTTAAAATGTATAAATAATGGCAGATAATATACCAGGACAATACTTATATGGTTCCATCTAATCGCCAAAAGTTATGGCAATTATTAGCGATCGCTAGTTTGATGACTGCATTGACGAATTCTGCACAAGCTCAAATTCTCCCAGATTCTACATTAGGTGCAGAAACCACAAAACTGACACCAAATGCTAACGTTCAGGGATTACCGACAACCTTAATTGAAGGCGGAGCTACTAGAGGTGTAAACTTATTCCATAGTTTCTTACAATTTAATGTCGGCGAGGGACAGCGAGTCTACTTTGCTAATCCCGCAGGCATTGAAAATATCTTAACTCGCGTCACCGGGAACGACCCCTCGAAAATTTTCGGGACTTTGGGTGTGGATGGCACAGCAAATCTATTTTTCCTCAATCCTAATGGTATTATTTTTGGGGCGAATGCACGTTTAGATGTTGCGGGTTCGTTTTTGGCGACGACAGCTAATAGCTTTGTGTTTGACAATGGCTTGAAGTTTAGTGCTACCAATCCCGAAGCTGCGCCACTACTAATAGTCAGCTTGCATCCGGGGTTGCAGTTTGCTGCAAATCAATCTCGAAGTATTAGCAATAGCGGGAATTTAATTGTTGGGCAAGATTTGACTCTGGTAGGTGGTAATCTGGATTTACAGGGTAAGTTACAAGCAGGTAGAAATTTAACGCTGCAAGCTACTGATACAGTCAAACTGCGCGATACGGCTGTTAATCCTTTAATTGTTAAAGCAGGTGAGAAGTTAATTCTACAAGGTAATCATAATATAGATATATTTGCTTTGAATCACCCTCAAAGTGGCTTGTTCTCTGGTGCAGATATGGTGTTGCGTAGTAACAACACTGTAGCCGGAGATGCTCAATATTGGGCGGGTGGTAATTTTCGCATTGAAAAACTAGACGGAAATTTAGGCAATCTCTTCAGCCCTAATGACCCCATTATCAGGGCAAGTGGGGATGTTAATTTTAACAGTTACGAAGGCGCTTCTTTGCACATTTTTGCAGGAGGAAGTGTAGAAATTACAGGTGATGTGACAATTACAAGCACTGATACACAGGATAATTCGATTCAAGAAACAGTTAACAATCTATTTGATACTAATATAGTTAACACAGTTAATATTGATGGTAGTAATCAAGCCACATTAGATATTCGCGCTGGAACCCAAGCAATTGGCATTCCTCTGGGATTAACAGGTCAAGCAACTCCCACTGAACTTGCTTTAGGTAATACACCAACAAGTGCAAATATTACCGTTGATGGTAATGTCAGCATTCAACCAGTAAACGGACTTGTTTTTTTAACTAATCAGTATCAAGCCAATAGTTTACCAGGTCAAATAACATTAAATGGACAAATTACCGGAGCCAGCAACTCTACAATTATCAATTCTCGTGGCGATATTACTGTTAACAAATATATTAACTCCGGGTCTTATAAAGGTTTCACAGGTAATGCAGGTGATATTACACTAATAGCGGACAATTCCTTATTAGTGAAAGATGGTGAATTATCCAGTGCTAGCTTTGGCGATGGCGATGCAGGAAGTGTAAATATTTATGCGGGTAAATCTGTAACTTTCCATAATAGTTCTGTTTTCAGCACTGTAGAAAATGGAAGTAGAGGCAATGGTAAAGATATTAATATCACTACCGGTAATTTATCAGTTATAGCTGAAGGAGATGGCTATTCTTCTCTGCAAACTCTCATCCGTCAAGGTGGAAATGGTGATGCTGGTAGTGTGAATATTAATGCTGCGGAGAATGTTCTATTTATTAGCAACAGCAACAGTCAATTTGCTACTGGTGTCTTTAGTATTGTAGAAAATGGAGCGCCAGGGAATGCAGGTAATATCAACATTAATACAGGAACACTCACAATAGATCGTGCCAACTTACAAAGCAAGAATCAAAATACAGGGTTGGCAGGAGAAATTTCTATTTATGCTCGTGAACAGGTTTTAATTCAAAACAAAAGCTTTATTATTAGCACAAGTAATAACAATGCAAATGAAGGCTTCGGTTTGATTCAGATTGGTGGCTTTAAAGACTCATCTGATAAGTTGTTTCTGCCGCAAAAAGTTATTATTGACAATTCTATCTTAAGTACCACAAACACAGGTACTCAACAAGCTGGAGATATTGTGATTAATGCCCACGATTTAGTTGAAATAAAAAACCAGAGTCAAATTTCTAGTCAAGGTAATTTTGGACGTATATTGTTTGGTAAATCAGAAGAATATAGTCCAACTTACTCACCCAAAGAAATCAGAATTAGTGATAATTCTCATTTAAGCACCAACAATTCTGGTATTGTTGATGGTAATAATCAACCAATTGATGCTGGTGGTATCTTTATTGATACTGGTATTCTTACTGTTAGCAATAGCTTTTTAGAAAGTAGGACAACAAGACTTGGGAATGCAGGAGATATTGAGATTACAGCAGCATCTTTATTTTTAACCAATGGTGCTTACATAGATAATAGTACTTCGGGAGACGGCAATGCTGGCAATATCAACATTAATGTTATCGGTAAAGTGAGCCTTGATGGTGTTTATGTTTTCCAGGATTTTCTACAACCAAGTGCAATTTATAGCAATGTAGAATCTGGAGGTAATGGTAATGCAGGAAATATTAATATTACAGCAGCATCCTTATCTCTGACCAATGGTGCCACTATAGATAATAGTACTTTCGGAACCGGCAATGCTGGCAATATCAAAATTAATGTTACTGAGCAAGTCAGCCTGGATGGTTTTAAGATTATCGATGATAAAATCACACCAAGTGCAATTTATAGCAATGTAGAATCTGGAGGTGAGGGTAATGCAGGAAATATTGAGATTAAAGCTGCATCTTTATTTTTGACCAATGGTGCTGAAATAAATAATAGTACTTTGGCAGTCGGCAATGCTGGCAATATCAACATTAATGTTACTGAGCAAGTCCGCCTTGATGGCTTTCATGCTTTAAAGGATAATTTTAATGTTTTAACTGATTATATACAGCCAAGTGCAATCCATAGCAATGTAGAATCTGGAGGTGAAGGTAATGCTGGAAATATTGACATCAAAGCAGCATCTTTATTTTTGACCAATGGTGGGCAGATAGATAATAGTACTTTGGGAACCGGCAATGCTGGCAATATCAGCATTGATGTTACCGATATAGTTTCGCTTGATAGTTTGGGAACTCTTGGTCGCCAGATGTTACCAAGTACAATTGCCAGCACCGTAGGTGCTACTAACTATAATGAAAAGCCTCAAGGCAATGGTGGTAATATTTATATTACTGCTGGTTCACTGTCTCTAAAAAATGGTTCTCATATAAATAACAGCATTGAAAATAGCAAACCCATTGGCAATATCAAAGCTGGAGACGTAATTCTTAATGTTCAGGGGCCAATTACACTTGACGGTTTCATAGATTTAAATGGCGAGATATTCTTATCAAGTGCTATTTACAGTCGTGTAGAAAGTCAAGGACATGGCGATAGCGGTAATATTTTGATTGAAAATGCTAACTCTCTATCCTTATCCAATGGTGCTTCACTAGATGTGAGTATTCGCGGAAAAGGAAATGCGGGAACTATTTCGGTGAATGTTAATGACTTAATTTCTGTTGACAACTTCAGCACTATTAGCACTTCTGTGAACCAAGGGATAGGAAAAGGTGGAGAAATTACGATTAATGCTAATAAATTTATCGCCCTAAATGGTGGGCAAGTGTTAACTAATACTACTAATGGGGATGCAGGAAAAATAAAATTTAATATCACAGATAGTCTCAAGCTATCTGGAAGCTATCCTGTGCTTCAGGTTCCTGAAAAATTGCAGGATGTTCTCAGCCTAATTGCTGTTGGTGAGAATAACAACAAAATTTATCCTAGTGGCTTGTTTGCTAATACCGAAATTGGTTCTATAGGCAAGGGTGGCAGTATCGATATTGACCCTAACCTAGTCATGGTTACAGACGGTGCGAGAATTAGTGTAGACAGTAACGGGAATGGTGATGCTGGTAATATTTTACTGCAAAGCGATCGCCTGATTCTCCAAAATGCAGCTGCAATTACCGCTGACACCAGCACCGGCAAAGGTGGCGGTATTGAACTCAATGTACAAGATTTACTACTATTACGTAATCAAAGTCATATTTCCACTTCCGCAGGTCAACAAGGTGCAGGTGGAGATGGCGGTCAAATTACGATTAATGCTCAAAATGGTTTCCTAGTTTCTCCTGTATTGGAAAATAGCGACATTACCGCTAATGCATTTGGGGGTCGTGGGGGAAGAATCGAAATTAATGCTAAAGGAGTCATTGGCTTAGCAACCCTGACTAGACAAGAAATTGAGCAGAAATTAGGCACAATCGACCCGGAAACACTCAAACCCCAATTTCTAGAAACCAATGATATTACAGCCATTTCCCAAACTGACCCCCAGTTAAATGGCATAGTCAGTATCAGTTCCCCAGATATTGACCCCAGCAAAGGTATTATTTCTCTACCCACGAATACCACTGACCCTAGCAAACAAATTGCCCAAAACTGCGATGCTGTCAATGAAAAAGAGAATAGTGCATTTACTGATACCGGACGTGGTGGATTACCGCATAATCCTGATGAATTTGTCCGTAGTGAGCCAGTGTGGGAAGATATTCGTCTTCGGGCAAATACCCCACAACAGAGCAATTCAGCACCTACTACCAACCTCACCTCCAGCAAACAAAAGACTGTATTAATTATGCCTGCTACAGGTTGGGTATTCAACAACAAAGGCGAAGTCACCCTGATTTCTCAGACACCGCAATCTTCTGCTACTTGGTTTAACTCCTCTAGCTGTGCTGCTAGGTAGAAACCAAGGCGATCGCTACGTTTTGGTAAACATTTATGAATTGGTAACTTGCTATTTGTAGCGGTTTTAACTTTCATCGAATACAACTTTGGTAGAGTCACCAACTTATACCCTGGTAGTTGGGACAGTTGAAATACCGATAAAACACGAAAAACCTTAATCTTATTAATCGAGAATCACTATATATATATGTATGCATCACAAAAAACACAAATTAAAAATTGGATAAAGGGATTAATATTTACATTTTTGCTATTTAACTTTCTCACTCCTAAGTCTTTAGCACAAACACCAGCCAACCCACCTGTACAAGATATAGACCGACAAATTGAACAACCAACTACACCAACTCCCACATTACCAAAACTGCCGAATTTAGAAGAGTTATTTCCGTCATCACCTGTTACTAATCCCACATCTCCAACTGGCGAAACAATTCCTAAAGATTTACCAGGAACAATTCAGGTGACTGGTTTTGAGGTAGTGGGTAGCACTGTTTTTACTAAACAAGAATTAGATGCAACGCTGAAAGATTTTATTAATAAACCTCTGACTTTTTCTCAACTATTAGAAGCAGCAGATAAAGTTACTGAACTGTATACTAAAGGTTGTCAAGCAGAAAATAAAAATACAGATTTACCTTGTTATGTTAATTCCGGGGCTTACATTCCTTCAGACCAAACTTTCAAAATCGAAGGTGGTGTAGTCAAAATTCAAGTTTTGGAAGGTAGTTTAGAAAGTATTGAAATTCGGGGTACAAGCAGGCTGAATCCTGACTATGTGAGAAGTCGCCTAGCTTTAGCTACAGATAAACCTTTAAATTTAAAGAAATTACTGCAAGCTTTGCAATTATTACAATTAGATCCATTAATTAAAAATATCTCTGCGGAACTAGGAAATGGTGTGAATCCGGGTGTTAGTGTCTTATCTGTGCAAGTTGCTGAAGCAAAAACATTTACCGCCCAAATTAGCTTAGATAATAATCGTACACCAGGTATAGGTAGCTTTGAGCGACAAATCCAACTTAATCAGGCGAATTTGTTAGGTTTGGGAGATGGATTAAGCGTTGGTTATGCCAACACCGATGGTAGTAATAGTGTAGATGTCAGTTATAAATTACCAATAAATCCCCGCAATGGGACTTTGCAGTTTAACTATAGCTATGCATCCAGCAATGTGATTGAAGAACCGTTCAATATTTTAGATATTCAAGGGACTTCCCAAGAGTATGGAATTAGCTTTCGCCAACCCCTGGTACAAACTCCGACAACAGAATTTGCAGTGGGAGTTAGTGCTAGTCATAGAGATAGTGATGTCGGCTTTTTGCAAGCGCAGGTGGGAGAACGGCTTCCCTTTCCTTCTCCTGGTGCGAGTGCAGATGGTAAAACGAAAGTAACTGTGTTGCGGTTGTTTCAAGACTGGACTAGACGTAGTAGCCAACAAGTATTGGCGGCGCGATCGCAATTTAGTTTAGGTATAGATGCCTTTGATGCCACAATTAATCAAGATGCGCCAGATGGTCAATTTTTCGCATGGCGGGGACAAGCGCAGTGGGTGCGACTGCTAGCACCAGAAACTTTATTTTTAGTCCGTGCAGATGTGCAATTAGCTGATAGACCCCTCTTAGCCTCCGAACAGATTGGCTTAGGAGGACAGTCCACAGTTCGGGGTTATCGTCAAGACCAAATATTAGCAGATAATGGCTTTTTAGCAACTGCGGAATTGCGCTATCCAATATTACGTGTCCCCGAAGTTAATGGGTTGCTACAAATTACCCCATTTATCGATTTTGGGACAGCTTGGAATATTTCTCAACCAGGGAGAACTACACTTAATCCCGATACGATCGCCTCCACTGGAATCGGGTTTTTATGGCAACAAAATAATTTAACAGCACGTTTTGACTGGGGTATTCCTCTCGGTATTGATATTCCTAATAAAAACACCTGGCAAGAAAACGGACTCTATTTTTCTCTCATTTATACACAGCCATTTTAGTCAATGGTCATTGGTCATTTGTCATTGGTCATTTGTCATTGGTCTTCCTTGTCCCCCTTGTCCCCCTTACCTCTTACCCCTACTTATCTATGTCTATACTCTTATTTCTAACTACCTTATTTCTCAATTCATCTGCCAATATAATTAATCCCATTTCTCCCCTTGTCGCAGTTATTAATCCACAAATCTCAGAGAATCAAGCTGGAAACGGCAAGGTTTTATTAGATAAAGGTTTAGTATCATATCAACAAGAACAATATGCGCCGGCGCTGAATATTTTTCAGCAGGCTGATGCGGCATTTCAAACTACAGGCGATAAACTCAACCAAGCGCTGGTATTAAATTATCTCTCGTTAACTTATCAACAATTAGGACAGTTAGCTGATGCTCAACAAGCTACTGACAAAAGTTTACAGCTATTAAAAAATCAAAATGATAGCAAAGATTATTTATCAATTCTTGCGCAAGCACTGAATACTCAAGGTCAGTTACAACTGGCACGGGGAGAAACCGAAAAAGCTTTAAGTAGTTGGCAAGAGGCAACAATTACTTATAGTAAAATTGGCGATGAAATCGGAAAAATTGGCAGTAAAATTAACCAAGCTCAAGCACTACAAACATTAGGACTTTACCGTCGGGCTACTAACACTTTAGCCGAAATTAAGCTGAGTTTAGATAAACAACCAGACTCTTCCTTGAAAGCAACTGGATTGCTGAGTCTTGGTAATACTTTACTTGTATTGGGAGATGTGAAGAAAGCTCAAGAAGTATTAACAGCAAGTTGTCAGATTCAAGCCCAAAAAATGCAAGCTGAGGAACTTTGTAATTTCCAAAATAAATCAAGTTTAGATAATACTACCCCAGTCAAACAAAACCCTGAACAAGAAAGGCTGGCAGAAATTTTATTAAGTTTGGGGAATACGGCGCAAGCACAGCAAAATATTGCAGCAGCAGTACAGTTTTATGAACGATCTGCCAGTATTTCTCAGAAGCGATCGCATTTACAAGCACACTTGAATCTACTCCGGCTGTTATTAACAACTCTGCCAGAAAAATTTTCCCCAACTCAAGGTTTGTCCCAGGATATTCTCTCGAAAATCGCCAGTTTGTCAGCTAAGGTGGAGAATTTACCAGCAAGTCGTAGTAATATTTATGCCCGGATTAACTTTGCGCAAATGATGCTGAAACTAGCAAAAACCGGAGTGTTATCTCAAGGAGAAATTGCTGATAAAACTTGCAAATCTGCGGATTCTCTGTGTAATGCTGCCAAAATTGTGGCTACAGGATTACAGCAGGCTAAAACTTTAGAGGATGTGCGATCGCAAGCCTATGCTTTAGGTACATTGGGAAGTTTATACGAACAAACTCAGCAATGGCCTCAAGCGCAAACTTTGACTCAGCAAGCGCTAAAATTAGCTGAAGGAATTCAAGCACGGGATATCGCTTATCGTTGGCAATGGCAGTTAGGACGTATTCTCAGCGCTGCTGGTAATTCGCAAGCAGATGAAGAAAGTGCGATCGCCGCTTACGATCAAGCAGTCAAAAACCTCAAATCTATCCGCCGCGATTTAGTTACCGTCAATCGTGATGCCCAATTTTCTTTTCGCGATGAAGTAGAACCAGTCTACCGCGAATATGTGAGTTTGCTTTTACCGAAAACTGGCGAACCTAGTGCCAAAAATTTAGATAAAGCCAGAAAAGTGATTGAATCATTGCAGTTGGCGGAACTAGATAACTTTTTCCGTACCGCCTGTTTAGACGCTAAACCCGTAGAAATTGATGAAATCGATCAACAGAAACAAACCGCTGTCATTTATCCTGTAGTTTTGAGCGATCGCTTATCAATTATCCTCTCATTACCACACCAGCAAAAAAATAAATCTCTGAAATTACATACAGTGATTGTGCCGAAACAGGAATTCCAAAAAACCATTAAGGAACTACATAAAAAAATATTTCAGAGAAGTTCTCGCGATTTTGTACAAACTTCAAAGCAAGTCTATGAATGGTTGATTCGCCCGATTGAATCCGATTTACAAAATAGTGGGGTGAAAAATATCGTCTTTGTCTTGGATGGTACATTGCAAAGTATCCCAATTTCTGCACTTTATGACCAAGAAAAAAAACAATATTTGATTGAGAAACAATATAACATTGCCATTACACCAGGTTTAGAATTATTACCCCCTCAATCTGTTAGCAACAACCGATTACAAGCATTGATTGGCGGATTAAGTGAAGCCAGGGATAATTTTCCCGCAATCCCTGGTGTGAAATATGAACTGGCGCAAATCAAAGATGTATTAGCGACTAGGGGAAATTTTATTGATGAAAATTTTACTGAGGAGAAAATAGAAGCAGCTGTTAAGTCATTTCCTGGGGGAATATTACACCTAGCAACTCACGGTAAATTTAGTTCTAAAGCAGAAGATACCTTCATTTTGACTTGGAATCAACGCCTAAGTGTCAATGATTTTAGTTCTGTACTCAAAACTCGCCAAACAAATCAACAGGGGGCTATAGATTTACTTGTTCTCAGCGCTTGCGAAACAGCAGCCGGTGATAGCCGCGCCGCCTTAGGAATAGCTGGTATTGCCGTCCAATCTGGCGCACGCAGTACATTGGCGACGCTTTGGACTGTCAATGATGAAGCAACTGCGGCGCTAATGATTGAGTTTTATAAACAGATATCTCAAAACCAAAAAAAAGCTGAAGCTTTGCGTAATGCCCAACTATTTCTGCTATCTGGAAAGTTAAATTCTGTGTTTAAACATCCATACTACTGGGCACCTTTTGTATTAGTTGGTAACTGGCAATAATACCTGGAAATTAACCAGATTTTTGCTACCTTTAAAGATGCCTGTCCTTGCAGTGATAAGAGTAGGCCATTGCACACAACTATGTACTTTACATAAACAGCCTTGAAACCCCTACCAATGACAAATGACAAATTTTCAGATATTCAAAACCATTGGGCAAAAGCATCTATTCTCGCTGCTGCTGGGCGAAATATATTAAGAGGTTATCCAGACGGTACTTTTCGCCCGACTGCACCTGTAACTCGTGCGGAATTTGCGGCAATTATTGCTACAGGTTTACCAAAACAACCAGCATCTCGCCCTCCCATTACCTTTACAGATGTACCGGCTAATCATTGGGCGGCTAAGGCGATCGCCCAAGCATATCAGACAAATTATCTCTCTGGCTATCCCAATGGGGTATTTAAACCTAATGAAATTATCCTGCGGGTGCAAGCTTTAGTGGCGTTAGCTTCCGGCTTGAAATACCCAGCCTCAACTGATCCAGTCAGTATTTTGAAGAAAAATTACGACGATTTCGCCCAAATTCCCAGTTATGCGACAAGTGCGATCGCAGCTGCAACTGAAAAGTCAATTGTTGTCAACTATCCCGACATCAGACGCTTACAGCCCAATCAAAACATTACTAGAGGCGAAATCGCAGCTTTAATTTGTCGAGTTCTCGGAATTCCGACTGTACCTCACAAGTACATCCCTGGTATAGAATTATTCGTGATTCCCCCGAAATTTGATGCAGCCGATGCTTTTACGCAAGGATTGGCACGAGTGCAAATCAATAATCAGTGGGGTTATATCGACAAAACGGGAAAATTTGTTATTCCCCCAGAATTTGATGAAGCTCATCCTTTTTTAGATGGATTGGCATTAGTTAGAGCAAATATCAATAAATCAAGCATAACCTGATTCATGGAAATTCGCGGTATTTGGATTCCGACAACATCTAGCCAAGTCTTAAATTCTCAACGAAATATTGCAGAGGCGATGGATTTTCTCGCCGACACTGGATTTAATGTCGTATTTCCTGTTGTTTGGAATAATGGGGAAACCATTTATCCCAGTAAAGTGATGCGAGAAAATTTTGGGGTAGAAATTAATCAACGATTTCAAGGTAGAGACCCCTTAGCCGAATTAATAATTGAAGCCAAACGAGTTAATATTGCCGTTATCCCTTGGTTTGAATATGGCTTTGCTAGTTCTTATCAAAAACAAAATGATACAATCCTCACCAAAAAACCAGAATGGGCGGCGACTGATGCGACTAAGAAATTAGTTGTTAAAAATGGCTTTGCTTGGCTTAATGCTTTTGATATTGAAGTGCAAAACTTCTTATTAAGTTTATTTTTAGAAGTCGTTAAGAACTATAAAATAGCAGGAATTCAAGGAGACGATCGCTTTCCCGCTTTACCCAGTGAAGCGGGTTACGATGACAAAACTGTTGCTCGTTATAATCAGGAATTTAATCGCCTCCCACCAGAAAATATCAAAGATCCACAATGGTTACAGTGGCGCGCTGATATCCTTTCCAATTTTTTAACCCGCTTCTACCGGGAAATAATTAGTATCAATCCTGAATTAATTATTTCAATGGCTCCCAGTGTTTATCCTTGGGGTTATGAAAATTACCTGCAAGATGCCCAAACTTGGGTTGATTTAGGATTAGTTGATTTAATTCATCCGCAGTTATATTGGCGAGATTTTGAAACTTATAAGCGAGATATCGATAGGCTCTTAGCTAAGAATTTTACCAAACAACAATTACCCCAATTCATCCCTGGGTTGCTGTTAAAACAAGGTAACTATCGGATTTCTCCAGAATATTTAGTCCAGGCGTTAAACTATAATCGTTCTGTTGGTCTGCAAGGAGAAGTTCTCTTTTCCTATGAAGGTTTACGCGAAGATAATAACGCTTTAGCTCAGTTGCTAAAATCGGAATTTTATGCTAAGTCACCTGCTAAATTCGACCCCAAAGAAATCAAAAACAATAGCTTTACCCATAGGCGCATCAATAGTCATTATATCTCGCAAAATCCAGCACAGGAAATTATCCTAAAGGCGCAATTTGACTGGGTTGAACCATTTTCTGAAGGTATAGCAGCCGTCAAAATGGGATATAAATACGCGCATATTGATAAAACAGGTAAATTGCTCAACCGCTTTGAATACGATCAAGCTGAACCTTGTTCAGAAGGACTAGCATTAGTAAAACTGAACAATCAATACGGCTATATTGACAAAGTCGGTAACCTGAAAATTAAGCAACAATTTGATGATGCTAAATCATTCTCTCAAGGTTTAGCAGCCGTTAAAAAAGCTGAAAAATGGGGATATATTGGGCAAGGATATATTGGTAACAATATTCCCCTAGTTATTCCCGCCAACTTTGACGATGCAAAATCCTTTAGAGAAGGTTTAGCCGCCGTCAAAATAGCTGAAAAGTGGGGATATATTGATAAACAGGGCAATGGAATCATTAAATTTTATTTTGATGATGCTAGAGATTTTTCCGCAGGTTTAGCATTAGTTAAATTCCAGGATAAATTAGGATATATAGATATAAACGGCAATTACATTATTCAACCCCAATTTGATGATGCTGATATTTTTTCTGAAGGTTTAGCTCCTGCTAAATTAGGAGATAAATGGGGATATATTAATCAGTATGCCGAATTTATTATTACCCCAAATTTCGATTCTGCTAAACCTTTTTTTGACGGGATAGCCTTAGTTAATATTGAGGGTAAATGGGGATATATTCGCAAACCTTAAACATAGATTGGCGGGGAGATGAGGAAGTGTGGGGAGTGTGGGGAGTGTGGGGAGAAATGGGAAAAGGGAGACAAGGGAGACAAGGGAGAAATCTCTAATGACAAATGACAAATGACAAATGACAAATGACAAATGACAAATGACAAATGACAAATGACAAATGACAAATGACAAATGACAAATGACAACTGACAACTGACAACTGACAAATGACAACTGACAACTGACAAATGACAACTGACAAATGACAACTGACAACTGACTATTGACTATAAATCTGATGCTGATTTACCCTCAGCTTCCAAATACTCAAAATTAGGATAATCAAAAATCGGAGACTGAGTAGAAGTAATACCCTTAGCAGCTAAGTCATCTTTGAGTTGACCCGTAAAAGCTGCGATTAAAATATTATGCTGGTGCAGAATTTCGGCGAGTTTTTCTATACTCCTGTGTTCCCAATAACCCGTTTCATCGGTAATATCGCAAGTAATCCCTAACTCGCAAGCAAAATCCAGCATTTTCACAATCAGCAAATGACACTTGAGAAAATTCTCTAAACCGCCATATTCAAGATTACTAGCATATTGAGTTTTACAAAAACCAGTCCAAGACCAATCATTAACATCTTTCATGGCTGAGTAGATAGCCAATCCAAATACAGAATTTTCAGCACCTTCTCCCACTAGAGAATTAAAACCAATAATATAGGTAGGATTTTGCCAAGAAAAGGTATCCATAGCGATTTCTATGGGTTTTCCAGCCCTTATTTTAATCAACGCATAGGGGTCATCACAATTATCTGGCTCGAAATCACAAGCATCCCCGGCGATTTCCACTAATTCATCAACTCTCTGAAATGGCAGTTGCAATGCTAAATTATGTAAAGCGATCGCTTTTTCCCTGGCTTGAGTAACAGTTGCATTATTTAAACTAAATTGATAATGAATAGTTAATCCCATTGTTTTAATTAAATCTCTCCAAGTGAGGATTTTAACAACTATTAATTATGTTATGCAAATCCACCAGCCAGAATATTTAATCCGCTTGAATAGTGATCATTCAGACGAAAGCAGCGATAGAGATACACAAGAATATGGCGATTTTTTTGATCAGCAATTAGACAGACATTATATAGCGAGACGAACTTTAGAGTTCATAAGAAATCTACAGATAAATTACGAATTATGAATTAAGAATTAGCTGCGGTGATGTTATCTACTCTCGGAAATTTTTAGTCCTTATTGCTGATATTCTAAACCATCCTCATAGATGTAAAATATTAATATTACAGTCTTGAAATCAAGACAGGGCAGGGATTATGGTAACATTAAATGTTTCTGAGTTAGATCAGGTTGATCCGTTTCGGAGTCTGCAATCAACTTTGCGCGATCGCTGGAAAACTATCGAACTGTTTGACAACAGTGAGGCGGATATTGTAATTATTCCTTCTTTGAGTATTGACCAGCGTGAACTGCAAAAAATCGAAGGCTGCGAACATTATGAAGAACGATTATTATTTTCTTTGATGCGGTTGCGTAATCCCCGCACAAGGTTAATTTATGTAACATCAATGCCCCTGCATCCGAGCATTATTGATTACTATCTCCAACTGTTACCAGGAATTCCTTTTTCCCACGCCCGCAATCGGTTACTGTTACTTTCTACTTATGATTCTTCTCTTAAACCCCTGACTCAAAAGATTTTAGAACGTCCACGTTTGCTAGAGAGGATTCGTCAAGCTGTCAGGCACGAACAAGCATTCATGGTGTGCTATAATTCCACATCTTTGGAAGCAGAATTATCGTTAAAATTAGGTGTCCCACTGTATGCAGCTGCGCCAGATTTGCAGATTTGGGGGTCAAAAAGTGGTAGCCGTCAAATATTTGCCGAAAGTGGTGTACCCCATCCAGATGGTAGCGAAAGGGTATGGAATCCACAAGATTTAGCACAAGCCGCTAGCGATTTGTGGGAACGTCAGCCAACATTACAACGGATAGTAGTCAAACTTAACGAAGGGATTTCGGGCGAGGGAAATGCCCTCTTAGATTTAAGACCGATAATGAATGTAGCTCCAGGAGAAGCTACTAGTGCTAAACGAGTAGCAGCAATTAGCGATCGCTTTGCAATCATGAGCTTTCAATCTTCCCAAGAAACTTGGGCAAATTTTTCTGGGCGGATCTCGGAATTAGGGGCGATTGTAGAGGCTTTTGTGGAAGGGGAAAATAAGCGATCGCCCAGTGTCCAAGGACGCATTACACCCACAGGCGAAATCGAAATTCTTTCCACCCATGACCAAATTTTAGGCGGTCCCGACGGTCAGATTTATCTAGGTTGTCGATTTCCCGCAGACGAAAGCTATCGGTTGCAATTGCAGCAGTTAGGCTTAAAGGTAGGCAGAAAACTCGCCGAAAAAGGTGCTTTAGAACGATTTGGTGTAGATTTTATCGCCGTTGACCAGGGAAATGGCCAGTGGGATATGCAGGCGATCGAAATTAACCTACGTAAAGGCGGCACTACTCACCCGTTCATGACCCTAAAATTATTAACTAATGGGCGCTATGACCTTTCTACAGGCTTATTTTACAGTCAACAAGGTCGTCCTAAATATTACATCGCCACCGACAACCTGCAAAAAGACCGTTATCAAGGATTATTACCCAACGATTTAATGGATATTATTGCCCACCACAGATTGCATTTTGATAGTTGCACTGAGACAGGGACAGTGTTTCATCTGATGGGTTGTCTTTCCCAGTTTGGCAAATTGGGATTAACCAGCATCGGTGATTCTTTGCAACAAGCAGAAGATATCTATAACAAGGTTGTCAAAGTTTTGGATCAAGAAAGTCGCAGCGATAATCTTGATGTTCCCTCATTTTCCGATTCTGCTTTCCCCTTAATTTGGGATGGACATAACGACTAGTACCAGCCTGCACAAAATTTCATTTTGACGCGCGATCGCACATCACTAACTGCGATCGCATTTTTTTACCCATTGTGGTCAGATAAATTCCAATAGCAAAACCGCTTGTAAAAATCTGGACAAGACTACCCAACGATAGATAAGGCTAGACATTTACATTTGTAATCCTAGTCCAAAGTCCTAAAACTACAGGGATAAACGGCAATCCCTCTATCCCATCCATAAAATTTGGGATTACTTTACGAGCTATGTTTAGACTTCCATTGGTATCAGCATTAATGAACTTACCAGTGGAAGTTTTGTATAAACCTCGTTGAATACGCTGACCACTAAACACAGGTTTATTATTGGTTTTGCGGTTATATACTGGCAATTCATCACCATCTAATGCACTAGCTTTACTGGTATAGCTTTCTTCAGTGAGGACAATTGTCATCCCTGTTAACTTGGCTTTGTAAGTCAGTAAACTGATTAATTTAGCGTGAGGAATTTTGGTGAATTCTTGATTATTCTTTTTGCCAATATTGATATATTGCTTCCATCCTGAGTTCTTGCCGATAATCAATTGACCGATATCATTTAACTGACACCAATCAATTACCCGGCGGGTACTAGTATGGAGATAATTATCAATCCTTCTATCACGCTTATCCCAAAGTTCTTTGACTTGCGCCATAGCGTTTATAGATTGTGCTTTTGCCACTCGTTTATTGAAGAATTGGTTAATACTTTTTAATGGACTACCATTAATCAAGAGCGGCTTGATACCGGGATGATTGGATGTTATAGCCATTAAATTGTTTAAACCCAAGTCTACACCTGCTGAGTATTTGCCTGTAGATTTAACTCTTTCATCAACTGTATAAACAACTTCAATAACATAATGGTTTAGCTTGGGTACAATCCTGACTTGGTCTATGTTTTTAGCTTGTGTTGGTATCTGAATATGAGACTGAGAAAGCTTAACAACACCTTTGATTAACGCTGGTTTTGATATGGCATCGAGCGGATAGATTACGACATTTCTCCCAAGTTCTTTATGCTTGTATCTTGGCATTTTTGGTTGCCCAAGATATTTATCAGGATGCTTTGACCAGTCTGTTAATGCTGCTAACCACCCTTTCCAAGTTTCGGAAATCCTCCGGACAATTTGCTTACTAACTTTAGTTGGCAAATAACGATAAGCTGCTAAATTCTTGGTTCGATTATAAATATCAATTGAGTTGTAATACTTCTTAGTTTCAAAGAAATATTGACGCTGAACGTAGTTAGCAGCATTGTAAAGATGTTTAGACTGTAAAGCTAAATAATCACATTCTTGCCAAAACTTGTGTTGTTTGTTAATTATGTGTTTCTCAACTAATTGCATTGCATCGAAGAGACAACGTTGTTATACTCATATAATATATTGTCAAGAGAAATATGGCTATATCATTGAACTGCTGAAAAATAAAAAACTCACCGTTGAGCAAGTGCGTCAACTGATGAAATCGCTCAATAAAGCCAACAAAACACCCAAACCACCACAAAAAGTGATGCAGTGACACAGAGCGAAGACTGGAGAGCGCTCTTTAATCTTGCGTTTAGATGCGGAGGTGGGGACAGAATTTGCCGCCAGATACGAAGAATTTGCCGTACCCTTGCCATTATTTGTGCGTTCCCTTTTACGAGGGGAGTCTGCCAATCATGTTTGGCAACAAGCGCAGCAGGAGTTGGAGTTATATATGGAAGAGCAAGCCAACCAAGTAGACGAACTAGTAGAGCTGCAAACCAAAATTGCGCAATGCGATCGCATCATTTCCCAATTTGCTAACTCCACAAATCCCTCAGAAATCATGGTGGTGGAGGTGGCGCAGGCGGATAAAATTCAGCTGCAATCCCAGTGGGAAAATTTGCACAGATTAGCAGCTTGAAACTCCGCTACAGGGTGCGATCGCATCGAAGGCAATAACTGATAGACTCACGGTGAGCGATGCATTCTTCTCATACAGAAACCTAAAGAAACGCTAAAATCGAGTCAGCCTTTGTATTTTAGCGGTTGTGTCCCACAACACTCAGACTGCGGTTCACTGCATAAATCCCGATTGTCAACGTCCCTATCCTCAACCTTGGGGAAACAAATTTTGCAATAGCTGTGGCGCACCGTTACAGCTGTTAGACCTCTATGTGCCAATCCAGCCTTTGGGTGCGGGAGGATTTGCCCAGATTTACACGGTTTGGGATCAAAAAACTCATACAGAAAAGGTGCTGAAAGTCTTGGTGGAAAGTTCAGCCAAGGCACTGGACTTGTTTAGACAAGAAGCTGCTGTTTTAAGAAGTTTACGCCATCCGGGTGTGCCTAGAGTCGAGGCTGATGGCTATTTTTTACTAAATTTATCTAATCCCAAACCACGCCAACTGCATTGTTTGGTGATGGAAAAAATTAATGGTCAGACTTTAGAGGAAGTACTGAAAAACTATCCTCAAGGCTGTCCGGAAGAGATGGTGTTAAACTGGCTGACCCAAGCTGTGCAAATTTTACAGGAATTGCACAAACGCCAGATTATTCACAGGGATATCAAACCTTCTAATTTAATGCTACGTACCCCCACTGCAAATACATCAATGATTTTGCCAGGAATGGGGGGAAATCAGCTAGTATTGATTGATTTTGGCGGAGCAAAACAATTTAGCGACGCTAAAGTGCGATCGCAATCCAGTTCTACGCGGTTATTTTCTTCAGGTTACAGCCCACCAGAACAAGTTATCGGCGGTCATGTGGGGCCAAGTGCAGATTTTTATGCTCTTGGGCGAACGATGATTGAATTACTTACAGGTAAATATCCGCCAGAATTGGAAGATCCCCAATCTGGGTTATTGCAATGGCGCAATCGGGTAAATGTTAACCCCAGATTGGCAGATTTATTAGATGACATGGTGCAGGATGATGAGCGATCGCGTCCTTTAAATGCCAAAATTATTCAAAGACGCTTAGCTAAAATCACTCAAGTCTCCTCGCCACAAGCTTTATCTGTTTTCATTAAAAATAGTCTTCAGCAAGCATCAGCCCGGTTGACACTGTTCATGCAAGCAGTGAAACAAGCCTTAAGGGAATTTACCCAGGCTGTAAGTAAAATTACCCTATTGATTTTGAAGGCGATCGCCCAATTTATACTGGCCTGTTTAATCACTATTTGGGCAATGATACTTACCGGGAGTGGGGCTATACTCGGTACAATCGCTGGGTTCTTTTTGGCTTATCGGACAATTTTCGGCGATCGAGTTGCAGAACAGATATTGTATCAGCTACCAGGCTTGTTTACCGAAGAGCAAACAGTATCGATAGCATCCGTTTTAGTATTTGCGATCGCTGGCTTAGGAACCGCATGGGGACTAACAGTAGCGGGAGGTTTTGCCCAGCGACGGCGGTTTTTCGTCGTCTCACTCATGGGTACAATCAGTTACAGTTTAGCTTGGTTAATTTTGCAATTAACCATACCCAGAAACAGTAATGAAGGATTAGTCATCTCAATTGTGTTTGCAGTTTTCCTACTCACCTTGAGTTTAGGACTGCGCAGCCATCGTATAGTCTACGCTGTAATTGCTTCTTTAGGAACTGCACTGTTATTTGCTGGTGCAATTCGCTTAGAAATTCTACCAACTATCTTCCAATTTTCTAGCCCGATCCAATGGCATCAAGTATTAATACCCATTGCTTTTTTTGCTGTTGAAGGCATTTTGATGAGCTTCTGGTTAGGAGTAAGTTATTACTTAATCGTACCTGGGTTGCGCTTATTAGGATGGCGTTAGGCATTGGGCATGGGGCATTGGGCATTGGGTATTTATCTCCCTTGTCCTCCTTGTCCTCCTTGTCCCCGTCTCCCCCGATCGTCAAATAAATGCCCAAAATTTAAGATCCCCCTAGCTGCTCTTGATCGTTGAGCTAGGGGGATCTCATATATGGTAGTCTATAGAAGGTTCAGTATAGTTCGTTACGACACGATTCTAATCCCTAAATTTTATTTTGGGTAGTACAATCACCATAATTTATAAGAATTTTATAACTTCTTCATTGTCGCTTCATTAGCTGTGATTTGTCGAAAAATTCGGATATGTTTAAGTATGACAGTCAATATAGTTTTTATACCTTGTCCGTGACCGTTGAATTAGCTGTAATCCAGTCACTGTGCCTTTCTAGTGGTGTTAGCCACAGGATAACCTCTCGGTATCGAGGGAAAGACTCAGGATAGTCTCAGTATTATAGGTGTTCAATGGGACTTGCTATTAAATCTGATTTTTGTGAATATCCCTAAAAAATATGAAACTCCAGATTGCCACTACCCTCACCCTGTTAGCTTGTTTTGGGTTCGCAGGACAAGCGATCGCCTTCAATCAGCAAGACTTAGACCAATTGAAAGCAACGAAAAATTGTCCCAGGTGCGATTTAAGTGGTGCTGACCTGACTCAAGTTCCATTAACTGGAGCCAACTTACGCGGGGCTAACTTGAGAGCAGCCAATTTATCGCAAGTGAACTTGACATATGGAGATCTCACTGGGGCGGACTTAGAAACTGCAATTCTCACTTCTGCCAATCTGACTGGTGTCTCCTTCACTGGTGCAAATTTAAAATCAGCATCATTAGAAAACGCTAATCTCTCCTATGCTGGGTTTATTAGCGCCAATTTAGAAGCAGCTAACCTCAAAGGTGCGACATTACTGTTCACTAATTTCCGGGCGGCAAATTTCCGACTGACAACTCTGGCTAATGGTGTGGTCACTTCAGACAAGCCCTATGGCTGGTCGTTACAAGAAGGTACTGAAGCACAACCTAATCAGAAGAAATAGCGGAGCATCCCAAATGTGTAAATTTATTTTGTTGTAGTGATGGCTCTCTAGCCCGCTTTTGACCTGAGGGAGCAAGATGCTCCCACTACAATTAAGGGCGGGGTCTAGCGGGCTTTGAGGTTTTTAGGCTGCTCTTAGCAGGCTTTGGATCGATAGCGTCCAAGCTATCGATTTGGCGGGCGTTTCCGAAAATTAGCGAAGCTATTGGGATAGTACAGTAGTTAACGATTTGTTAACGCTTCTTTATCATGGAAACTAACCTGTCAACTGCGATCAATTCATGCTTAACCAGATCAAAGACTTAGCCACAAAGCTAGCACCTCGTCTGATTGAAATCCGTCGCCACATCCACGCGCACCCAGAACTCAGCGGTCAGGAATACCAAACAGCTGCTTTTGTTGCAGGTGTGTTGTCTTCTAGCGGTCTTCAGGTGCAGGAAGGTGTTGGCAAAACAGGTGTGATTGGCGAACTGCGCGTTAATAGTAGCGATCAGCGTTTATTGGCAATTCGCACCGATATGGACGCTTTACCAATTCAAGAACGCACTGGCTTAGAATACACATCTCGCGCCGACAATGTGATGCACGCTTGCGGTCATGATGTCCACACCACAGTCGGGTTAGGAACAGCAATGGTACTATCCCAAATGGCAGAAGAGTTAGGTGGTAAAGTCCGGTTTTTATTTCAGCCAGCAGAGGAAATTGCCCAAGGCGCAAGTTGGATGGTAGCAGACGGGGCGATGAAAGATGTCTCGGCTATATTGGGCGTGCATGTTTTTCCTTCCATCCCCGCCGGTTCGATTGGCGTGCGTTATGGCGCATTGACAGCAGCAGCCGATGATTTAGAGATTTTGATTATTGGCGAATCTGGACATGGCGCACGTCCCCATGAAGCAATTGATGCTATTTGGATTGCGTCGCAAGTAATTTCTGCTCTACAGCAAGCAATTAGCCGGACACAAAATCCCCTACGTCCTGTAGTATTAACCATAGGGCAAATTAACGGTGGCAGAGCGCCGAATGTGATTGCCGATAAAGTGCGGTTGTTGGGAACAGTGCGATCGCTCCATCCCGAAACCCGCGCCCAACTCCCCAACTGGATTGAAAAAATTGTCGCTAGTGTTTGCCATTCCTATGGTGCTAGTTATCAAGTCAATTATCACCAAGGTGTACCTAGCGTCCAAAATGATTATGCCCTGACACAATTGTTACAATCAACCGCAGAAGAAGCTTGGAATAGCGATCGCGTCCAAGTCTTACCCGAACCCTCCCTGGGCGCAGAAGATTTTTCTGTTTATTTAGATCACGCCCCTGGTTCTATGTTTCGCTTGGGTGTAGGCTACAAAGAAAGAATTATTAATCACCCATTACACCACCCCGAATTTGAAGTTGATGAAACTGCCATTATCACTGGTGTTATAACTATGGGTTATGCTGCGTATAAGTACTGGCAAACTTCTCCAGCCCAGTAAAATCAAGACTTTGCTACTGCCAAAGCGTAGTAGCAATTTAGTAGCGTAACAGGATGAGTATTTATTCTCATCCTTCTAAAGTATTGAGGATTCACTCTAATAAGTTGTGGGGGATTATGAAATATACCTTCTGCTTTCTGAAGTCCTGTAAGGTGTAGCACCAACCACACTGTACTGATTCAGGAAAGTAAGATTCATCTTCCCGGCAATATTTTCCACAGGTACAGCAAAATCTGTCTTTTGCGGCGTTGCTGTTGTTTAGATCCATTGGTTGATTTTCGTAGGAAGTCACAGACAAGTTAGAGACAACTTGGAGACATTTCAAAACCCCTGCACCCAGGTATAGGAGTTTTAGATCGTTATTGAAGATCCCAGAACTCTTGACTTTGATAGTTTTTAGCTTCTGCGTAAGCGATGCACTCTTCGTAACTCCCGGAAAACTCTACATTATCTTTTTCCGTGGGATTTTTTATCACGTCGTAAATCACGGTAGAAGCCTCTACCGAGTACCACCAAGCAACATAGTACATACTTACCTTACTCCGATCGCTCTTGATAACTCTCTAATAGGGCAGTTTTACTGCGGCTATATCGGGATTAACTAATGACAATTTCATCTGTTTTAAAAATCAAGCTCTTTCACTGGATAATAACCGACCGATTTACCACACCAACAGCAAATTTTTCTTTTCATAATCTGGGGTTTGTTTTATCAACCTAAAAAGTCCGGAAAGGGGGTAAGCTGTGATTTCCATAACTAATGTCAGATTTCACTCTCGCGCGTAAACTTTTTAAATCACGTTTGTTGAACGCCTACTACTGCTCAAACCAGTTTAAGTTAGGACTTGCCCCGTGTTTTCGTCGGTCAGCCTCAGAACAAGCTTTGCTATAAACCTCATCCCAACCACGAAGAAAATCTTTTTCATGAGATTCTAAATCCCCATACGGTACAGCCATTTCTCGTTCTAAAGCTTGTAATAATTCTTCAAAAGTCTGAAAATATCGAGGTTCGATTGAGATTGCTTCAAAGAAACTCAACCAATTATTTTTAAATTCTTGACGCAATAGTTGCAATGCTTCAACATTCATCTTCAAAGATGGAGTCAGTGACAATTTCGCCATTTTTAACTCTTCAATAAATGCCTCAATATGTTGTTGTGCTTTTTTGTATTCAGGTGCTTGCTCCTCTAGCTGCAACGATGCCAAGTAGCGAGCGCAAACTTGTTGATAATCCTCAGCGTAGCTGGATGCTTGAGCGAATTTCATATGTTTTTAAAAATCAGGACATTCAGAATCGACAATATCGGGGTGGCAGTAAAATTTTAAGACCGTCGTCACCTCATCCCCAATCCACAGAGCTACACGATCCGGGGTGATACCACTGGTGATCGCCCAAGTGGCGAAAGTGTGGCGACAAGCATAGGGCTTGAGATATGGGCATTTACCCTCAGCCGCGAGCGATCGCACTACACCTGGGTAAAATTTCGCTTCCCGCCCGCTGTAACCATTCCAGAAATTCTGAAGGATATCAGTAGAGAGTGGGCGGCCAGTTGATGAGCGAAAAATTAGTTCACTCGGTCGGTAAAACTCCGGCGGGGGTTTTATATCGAGTAGAAGTTGCTGAACTTTTGACCCCTCAGTTGTGGGAAATGTCCGGCGCTTACCGTTTTTGGTTCCTTTCTTCACTCCGTAAAGGTTGCAGGATTTGTTAATTTCTATCCGGGTGCAATTTTCGCGAATATCTCCCCAGGTCAAAGCGAAAGTTTCACCCAGTCTTGCCCCCGTCCAAAATAGAAATTTAACTAGGGGTGCGTAGTGAGCATAAAGCCTGTGACTTTCAAAAGTTTCAATAATTAAATCGCGTTGCTCTAGGGTGAATGCTCTATGGTCTTCAGTTGTAGAGCGTTTTTTCGGCTTTTTAATTTTGAGTTTTTCAAAAGGGTTATCGGCTATCAGCCCGCTAGCAATTCCCCAGTCGCAACACTCGCTAAATCTCACGAGTAAAGTCCAAGTCATGTAGTGAGTAGTATTTTTTAAAAACCAGTCCCTAATTTGTGGGGCATTTTCTAGCTTCGTCGTTGGCAGTTTGCTTATATAGCGCTGGGTAGCCCGGTAATTGGCTCTAATTGTCGTTTGTTCGAGAATAGCTTTTTTATACTCTGTAAAACGCTCCCAAAGTTCGGCTAAATCGTATTGGTATCGATTTTTGACATCAATTGAGCGTGGGGCTGTTATGTGGGTAGTAAATTGATATTTCGCAAGAGTGCCATCAAAAATACCAAGTTTGATATCGCTGGCGATTAAATCACGCCTGCTTATAACTAGTTCGCGACTGGCCGCAGTATCAGTTAAACCGGTGGCAATAAAAAATTGCTTGGGATGATTTTTGATTTTAAATCGAAGAATGAGTTTGCCCGTTCGCTTATCCGTTGCTATCCACTTGTCGCCCATTAGCTTAAGTAGGAATAATTGCAGTTTAGACAGGTAGAATTGCTCATAAATCTAGTAAAATCTTCTCCATTGGATTTTGTAAAACTCAGTTCTTACGCGGGTTTTCTCTAATTGTCCAGAGAAAACCCGCTTTTTGATGCGGTTAGAATTGTCACAATCCTTATAGTGTTAAGACAACGGCGATCGCTTTTTAGGTAGATGAGGCGATCGCTTTTTTTGGCGAAATTTCATGTTTTTATCCCCCCCCCCTAAAAAGTGTCTACAGATTCTAAAACGCTTGCGTAGCAACGGTTTAAGCCGTCTACAGGCGCATTTTTCCGGGCGAAAAATTGTAGACGCTGTAGACGGACTATTGACCGTTGAGAGTTGACCGTTACTCAGCTACTGCAAAATGAAAATATTTTAGAGTAGCTGAGTAACTGAGCTAAAAAGCAGTGCTGATAAGGTGTAGACGTGCTGTAGGCAAGCTGTAGACAATATTGTGAGTTATTGTGTCCACTTCCAGCCCAAGCGATCGCCGGTTCCCTCAACTGCTCCAAGCGAGCGATCTGCTAGGGAAGCAAAGATAATTCTGATGTCATCTGGTGTCATCCTGTCGAATAGTCGGCTTGCTTGCAGCAGTATGCGGGCTTTTAAAATCTCCCCCGGATGAGATTTTCCCCAATCAACAATGAATTGCTCATATTCGTTAAGGTCGATTTTTGGGGGTGTTTCTTCATCAGTAGCTGGAAGTAATGCATCGGGAGTTATGCCCCAGTTACTTAGATCCAATTCGCAAGGAAAATCATCAACCATGAACCGCTTTTTACCTCCAGCTTTTAACCACTGCTCAAGCTTGGGGTCTTTGAGCCTACGGGCTTGCTCATAGGCGAATTGACCTAACCGCACTAAGCAGAAGCAGCTGTAAAGAGTATCTTTATCACCTGCTAGACCGAAGTTTTCAGCCGTGTCATTTTGGGCGATCGCTAAGATGAATTGCTTATATCGCCGCCCGCGCTTGGCGTGTTTCTTCAGCCAAACTGGGGCGTTATCGCACTCATCCACCAGTATGGGGAATTCTTCGGCGATCAGAAAACGCTCACGACCGACTAGTACTTTATCCCCCTTGTCTCCCCGAAGCTCTACTAATTCCGCAAGTTGCTGGAGGTCATTCCCCATGCCCTCATGGATGGCAGCGAAATTACCTTTACGCCCGATGACGTTCTCCTGGGGAATCCATGACCAGTCATCTGGTTTAGCGTCACTGTCATACACTACAACCTGTCCACCAATTTTAGATGAAAGGTATTGTGTGAAAGTACTTTTACCATCCCCAGTCCCCCCAATCAAAGCAACGTGTTTTTGCTTTTGTTGAATATAGTTAACCGGATCGGTAATTAAATTTTCAGGTTGCCAATTGACATCGATACTGCCAACAGTGACAGCTAACTGTGCTGTGGGTAAAGTTTTCGCCTTTACCCAAACAGCGAAGTTATGCTTTGATGCTATTTCGATATCTCCTAGAGAGTCCCCCAGTTGTTTGGCAGATTTTCTCAGATTTATTCCGCCAATTAATGCAGCTGTAGCACCAGTTAAAAGCCAGGGCTTTACAGCTTTCTGGTTTAAATCAACTGCGGCCGCTAACGCAAAAATTGCACTGCCAAGACATAAATAAGATGCTATTTTGGCACGATCTCGCATTAGTAAGTACAAATGTACCTGGGACGGGTGTAACTCACTCATTTTCACCCCCTACCACGTATTCTTTTGCCTTCCGAACTAGAGAAATCTGCTCTTCTGTTGCCTTAAGAAGTGATGCATCTGGGTAGTGTCGGCTGAGAATGGTAGCCGCTTCTGCTGCTAGCTGTTCAGGACACCAGTGATCGGTCAGCACATCGTAAATGGCTTGTTTAATTTGTTCCCGACTCATGACCCTATCCCAATACCAATAGCGACTAAGGACAATCTAAAAAACATGATTGACCTGATTTCCGGGATATAACGTAATATCTGTACTAAAAACAGCGCATGTATAAGGATGAAGATCCAGCCAATTACCCGAATAAAGTTAGGCAATGGGGTAAACAAAGCAAAACTGGTTATCAATGCGGTAATGGTGATCGTCCCCAAACTGTCAAAAGCCAAATCAGCCGGATTATCAGGTGGCGATAAAATCTCTAGCCAGTGTTGCCGAAATTTTTCCAGTCCTGAAGCTTGAGGGGCATGGGGAATAGGGGTGAAGTTACCCGAACTATGTGGAACTTCAACAACTATTTTTTGTGAATCATCTGTTGTCATTGTTAATTTTACAGGTTGAGGAGTTCATGATTTCAATTGAAGCTTTGAGAGAAAGGGATGCTAGGGGAAGGATGAGGAATAGAAAGAGAATTGCGGCCATTGCTTCCCCTAGTCCGGTGGTGAATTTGTCCTGAGACATTATGTTGACGGCTGAGAATTGGCGGGCTGATCGCTCCAGTCCATGAGCCTGGCAAAGTCGTAAATCGTGACTTGGGGTTCTGGCTGAGTTTCCGTTACTTCCGGCTCAAGTTGGTTTGAGGTTAAGCCGATCGCGTCTTGAGTCTCAGCTTCTAGATTCATAACTACTCGTCATCCCCCAGATCGAGTAAAGTTGGTTGTCCATCTGGTAAAATCCTTGTGTACTCTGATGTACTAGGCGATCTGCGTTCCGTGCAGAAACACGATCGCCTTTAAAAATCTGTTTTACTAGCTGTAATCGAGTTAAAACTGGTAACTAGCCAAACTTGCCAAGAGTTACGCATAGTCGGTTTAATTTCGATCGGTCTTCCGGTATCTAAATTGATGGCCCTTCCGTCGTTGAGCTTTACATGTAAGTTTTTCCCGGTCTTTGAGCGAGAAAATAACTGACCGGGTTCGACAACTGACCAACTTAATGGAGATTTACCGACAATATAGTCAGCGCTATGACTATCAAAACCCTCAGCAAGTGGATCTTGAGATAGATCCTTCCATTGCCTAGGTCTACCTTTTCTTGGACTAGTGTGAGGTTTACTTCCATTAGAAGTTGAAGTATTCGTCACTTGTTGTTCATTCATAAATAAGCGATAGTTGACTTTTACTGAACAAATGACAAGCAGAAGAATAAGGCTGAAGTCCTTAATAGGGTAGGACTTTAGCCTTTTTTGTGCCCGTCATATCAGGCGATCGCTCCTGGCGCGGTAAATTCCTTTGAGTAGGGAATTCTTTGTTTCCCATCCCGACAAATTGATAATGCTTGACGTACACCTTGTAAGGAATCACCAAGCGTAATATCTGGGCTGTAGCAGTCAGCTTCCAGTAGTTTCAGGTATTCTGGTGAGTCGGTCACATTCTCTAGTAGCGTCTCAATAGCTTGCAGTTGGTCAATTAGTTCTTGCATAAATCCCCAAGTTTTTTGATGGTCAGTTGACTGTTACCCCTAGCAGGTCGTTGCTATTTGGCTCAATGCCTTGCAGGCTGCTATCTCTGCATGGTTTAGGGAGTTGAGAATTAGGTATATCTACTACTCAGCACTAGCAGATCGTTGATTGCCTCAATGGCGACAGGCTGCTATTTCTGTCTGTTTTGTGTGAGTATTTATTTATTGCCCATGTGATAACGAAATGTTAGCATTGCATGGGGAATAATTGCAATCTTCACACGGGTAAAATAGGGGTAGTTTACATGGGCAAACAATTACATGGGACGCAAAACCAAGACGGCAGCTCACGGCATGAAGAAAAAAGACGTAACAGTAACACTCACTCCGGAAGGGGTGGAACTATTGGATTCAAAAGCGAGTATTCTGGGCATCAGTCGGAGCGAGCTGATCGAACGAATAGCACGGGGACAAGTCACTTCAATTTCCGAAGTGGAACGGATGGGGGAGTTGTTGATCAACTGATCGACGAGTACCGCGAGCAGGTTGAACTAAAGAAATGTGCTATTAAGAATCTCCAAGTTGAGATAAAACAGCTTGAAGACCGTATTCAAGACTTTGAACAAGTTCGAGAACAATTAACTGAAGCTTCAAACAAGTAAGCAGTCCTTCATCTGATGGGCTGCTTTTTCATGGGTGCATTCTACCCAATGCCCAATGCCCAATGCCCAATGACCAATGACCAAACCAATACCTATGAGAACCTACAGCCATTCACCACAAGATCCTGATTACTTGCTACCGCAAATCGATCATTGCCTTGATACCTTCGGCGAACATTTAAGCGCCCTAGACTTTGCCATTGAATGTCTGGAGGATTTAAAAAAAGAAATTGCCGAAGGCACTAATGACGCACAGACAACTGATGCTTATTTGTATGGTGCTTTGTCTCGGCTCAAAGACGCAAAAAAATATTTATCTCAAGACATTTCAACCATCAAGCGTAAATTATCTGATTTCCTTGATCAGCGATGCGATCGCCCAATGCCCAATAACCAATAACCTATGACTCATAACCCACTCAAAGATCCATGCCCAAAATGCGGTTCCTTTAACACCATGAGCAAGCCGCTGACATTATTTAGCTTGATATGCCGCACATGTGGTCACGACTGGTTGCCTGAGCAAAGATGGGAACCAAAAAGCGATCGCACTAATAAGTAAATCCCCAATGCCCAATCACCAATAAACAATGACTAAACCACTTACCTCCATAGAAAAAGCCACTAACTACGCTGAAATTCAGATGGCTTATTTCGTTGAATACCTGACGTTATAAAAAATAAATGCTTAAAGAAATTGAAAAATGCTGGTTATGGGCTGCAATACATCACAAAGATTTTTCTAAATGCAGCCTCAAAATGTACAAACCACCTATCAGTATTCGTAGCAGTTTCTTATCTCCATACAGTCAAACCCTAGCGACTGTATGCATAGATTTGATATTCCCTGAACTGATGCTAGACATACCCTATAACATCATTGAAGCTTACGAGAATGAGATGAAGAGGATAGGGGTAACGGTAAATATCCGGTGCATTATTGATGACATACCTTTTTAACTACCTGTAGCCATGAATACGTTTAACCAAGCACAAAAAAATAGACAGCAAGGGCCGTCCACTAACATAAAAAGGATTAATTCAAAATGATAAATACGATTCAACCTAATAACAATTATACCGCAAACATTCCCGAAGATATCAGCCTAAAGCACTGGAACGAATGGAAATCTAGCGCGGTTGCTGACCACATAATAACCAGCAATTGCAAGACGATTAATGATGCAAGAGAAATAGATAAAATCTTGAATCGTAATGTTAAACGTCGCCGAAAACATTCAGATCATCTGGTTCCAGCGTGGTGTGTTTCCGGCATTGACCCATTAACAGGTGAGAACACTTTAGAAGGCGTACAAGTAAAGCCAGATACAGCCCAATTTGATAAAAACGGCAAAATTCAAAAGTATCTGGGTGCTACTGGCGGTAGTGCAGCCCCACTATTTTTAAATACGGGCACAGAGGGCTACTGGCAAAACATATTAAAAGATAAATCTATCCCCATAATTATCACTGAGGGGGCTAAGAAAGCAGGTGCAGGTTTGAGTTTGAGCATTCCTACAATTAGCATTCCTGGGGTTAGTACCTGTAGGAAATACGGTAGATTGCATTACTGGCTAGACTCTTTTGCAGGTTTTGGTCGTACTTTCTATCTCTGTTTTGATGCGGATGTTATTGAAAAAAGACCTGTCCAAAACGCTTTAATATCGTTGGCGCGTGACTTGTCTGCGACTGGTTCTAAGGTCATGATCATCGTTCTCCCATCCCTGGATTTAAAGGGGATGGATGATTTTATCTCTGCCAAAGGGGCTGAAGAATTTAAAAAATTAATTGACGATGCACTCACGATTGAGGAATGGCGAAAAGATTTAGAAGAAAAGCGCAAATCCCAAGAGTTTGAATTTGAGGACGAAAATAAAAAATCTAAAATCTATCGTGCTTATAAAATTATCAAGCAAGGCTGGGGGGAATCTATCCGGCTTAATCGGCTAAAAAAATACATTGAATTGGAAGATTCCCGATTAGATTTAGACCTCTTGAAGCTCTATATAGCACTGGAATTTGACATAGATATTTCCAAAGAAGACGCTCACTCTATCGTTATGGCGATAGCCAAAGCTAATGCTTACTCCCCAGTAGTCGAGTACCTTGACTCCTTGTCCTCCAGGTTCCCCAATCCAGATTTATCAATTTTAGATAATTTGGCTTTTAAATATTTTGGGACTCCAGATCCACTACATAATACTTACCTGAAAAAAGCACTCATAGCATCTGTCGCTCGAGCCAGACAGCCAGGATGTAAAGTTGATGATTCCTGTATTCTTGTTGGCGCTCAAGGATTAATGAAAAGTACCTTCTGGAAGGAGCTATTTGGTTCTGACTGGTTTACCGATGAACTCAGCGACAGCAACGAAAAAGACGAGTTGATGAAGCTGCACCAGTTCTGGGGGCTAGAGATTCCCGAAGTAGAGCATATATATAAGAGAAAAGACGTTGGCTCAATGAAAAAATTCATGAGCAGTAGTGTTGACGCTTTTCGTACACCTTACGACCGGGAAATAAAAGAACACCCCCGCAGCTGTGTACTAGTCGGGACTTCTAACGAAACAGAATTACTACACGACCCCACAGGAAATAGAAGATTTTGGATTGTTCCCGTTTCTCAAGCTATCCCCATAGACGAATTGATTCGCGATCGCGATCTGATTTGGGCGGCCGCTAATCATCTTTACCAAGCCGGGCATCAGTGGTGGTTAACTCATGCTGAAGCTGCCCAGCAATCAGAAGCGAATAAGAATTACCAATCATCAGATCCTTGGGAAGAAATAATCATTCCATTTATACAGGGCAAGGAAGAAGGCGTGACAACTCATGAGATTTTGTTTACAGCTTTGGGCGTTGAAACTGGTCGCCAAGACAAGCTAGCGGAAAGGCGCGTATCTTCCGTCATGCGTCAGGAAGGATGGGAACAAAGGCGAAAGTGGGTTAACGGTCGTGCGCTACGTCAATGGTTCAGAAAATTTTCAAATTTCAATGGATCATCTGGATCATCTGGATCAACCCAGTCACAGCAAGTCTTTGAAGGTGATCCAGATATTTTTCCACATCTGGATCATCTGGATCAGTATCCGCAAAATTACGACAGTAGCACAAGCAACAACCCGATCCCTGATCCAGATACATCAAAATATCTGGATCATCTAGAACCCAGTCACAGCAAGCGTGATCCAGATGATCCAGATATTCCGGATATTTTCCAAACTTTTCTAGAAAATAAAAATAGCAATAGCGATCGCGAGACTGAACCCACCCGAAAAGAAATAAATTGCCCCCGAACCGGATTACCCCTACCTAATCCTTTTTGGGGTGGAAGAAATAAATCAGTCGTTTTCACTCCGCTCCGTTATCAAGCTGACAATAAAACTAGGTGGCAGATATCTGTTGGCGGGAAAAATATGGAAGTAGCGATCGCGGCACGAGGAAAAGATGATGCTATCGCCCAGTTAGAAAAACACGCTGAGGCGTTTATCACCAAACTTTGCGAGCAGTGGCGGCCGGAAGTGAATAAGTCAGCACTCCTCGACGGGGACTTGGTGCAAGTTGTCGGCTTTACATCAAACCCGCGAAAATTCCAGGTAGAACATCCCACAGGCAGGTTTGAATATGTCAAACCCGATAAACTCAAAGACCCCAATGGACAAAAGTAATTTGACTTGTCCCTACTGCCAAAGTCTAAAAATTATGCGGCACGGGTTTAGTGTGCGCAAGTCTGGTGAGAAGTTACAGCGGTATTGGTGTAATGAGTGCGATCGCACTTTTACTCTTAAAAATGCATAATAGTAAAAACTTTATGCATTTTTATCATGGCAGAACCGACTTTAGTCCAAATTTTTGGCGCGAGCGCTACTCAAGATAGTACGACGTTAACTATTACTAAATCTTCTCTCACCGGGCTGACAGCAAGCGGTTCAAACTCGGCTGAGAGTTTATTGGTGGCGATTCTTTTGAAAGCTCAGGCTTATTTAACTCAAACTAATTTTGATGCTAATACTGACCAGAGTATTTATATAAGTAGTGGTTTTAGTAGCTTTACTACTCGTGGCACAAACAATGATCCTTACCGGGTAGATCAACTGACAATCAACCTAGCCAAACCTGACACCGGCTCAACTCTTGATCCGGATGATTACTAATGTCAGATCCACATCCCCAATACGGTTGTCCTGGTAGCTGGACAATCATTAGTAGCTACCAGGGAAATAATTATTCATATACATTTTCAGGATATGAACTGGACTATCCCGCTTTGCAGTGCCAGAGCGGGAAAGATTATTTAGTATCACAAGTCCGGGGAAATCTTGAACTGTGGACAAGTTCAGGCTGCAATGTTCAGCCGATTGTCTCTACTTCATTCGTCAAGGATGATCCAAATTGCGGTGTAGCAACAAAGTATGACTGTATTAATGGGGCTTGCATTCCCAGCACGACTTACAGCACCCCAGGAATTTATGCCAATTTAGAAGCTTGTGAAGTCGCTTGTGGTACTGGATGCAGCGGGGTGTGTATTTCAAATAGTGACTGGGCAAAAATCGAAGGGTTATCTAGTCAGTTAAAGAATAAAAATTGTAGTTAACAAATGAGTGCTTCTCTAACAATTAACAATCTTCAGCAAGCTCTTACTTGTGCTGGTAAGTGTGACTGCTGTGATAAACTTCAGCAACAAATTAATGATATTTATTCTAAGATAGCTGGTTTAAAACCTGTAGATGAAGAGGCTTTAATTAACAAGTCTGTTGACAAAGCAAAGATAGTTTTAATCCCAATACTAGGATTCATAATTGCTAAAGAAGTTACAACCGTAATTACACCAATTAAGGCACTTCTTAGTAAACTAGCACCACTAGCACCAGTAGTTAGTTTACTCGTACAACTTGCAGGCGTAGCGACTGGATTACTAGCCTTGTTGGCTAGCAACACAAATTTTGATGCATTATCACATCGAATCGATGTATTAGAAAGAGAAGATAGTAAAATTTATCGATTAATTCAACTCAATAAATACGCAATTGAAAGAGCAGATGCTAAGGCTGAAAAAGCTAATGAAGGAGTTAAAGAAAATACAGCATCTATTCTCAGGCAATCAGTCCAAATCCAAGAAGCGCTAAGTGTTGCCAGGAATGCTCAAACAACTGCTAATGAAGGTGTAAGGCTAGCTAATAGAGCGAAAGACTTTGCAGATAGAGCAGCAGAAATTGCAAATATAGGCATTAAAGATGCTGCTAGAGCTAACACCAGAATTGATAATTACACTGAACGATTAGAAACAGTTGAAAGTCAACTAGAAGATGCTCGTGGTGAAATAAATGCTTTAGAAAATGGTCAACTGCGAATAGATTATGAAATCGGGGAAATTAATAGAAGAGTCGCTACGGTTGAATCTACTATTCCTATTCTTAATACCAAGCTTTCAAATGCACTGGGTGAGATTTCTGGCGTTAGAACCATTGCAGATAATGCCAATGCTAGAGCCAAAAATGCTGAAGATATCGCCACTGTCGCTGATGTCAAAGCACAAGCCGCCCAGATTGATATTATTAGATTACGTGGGCGGGTGGGAACTGTTGAGCAACAAAATAGTAGGCAGGATAGCGAAATTCAGCAAGCTAATCAAGCCGCGCAAGCAGCTTTACAGTTAGGGGGAATCGCATTAAGTACAGCCGCTAACACTGCGCAAGGGTTATCAACTCTACGAGGGCAAGTTGGCAGCATTGATAACACTGCAAATAATGCTGATAACAAGGCTGATAACGCTCTAAATAGAATTAGCCAAATTAAAAATGGGGTAGTAACTAGCCCAGAAATTCAGAATGCGATTACAATTCCCATTGGCACTTTTAAAGCCGAGATAGGGCAACAGATAGGGCAACTCAAGCAACAAATCAGCACGATCAAGGATGGGGTAGTAACATCACCTGAAATTATCAACGCTACACCAGTAGAGATTGATAGGCTTAAACAGAGACAAGGAAATACAGATAGAGAAATCGGTCAAATCAAGGAGCAGATTCAACAGACTGGAGGAATTAATACCAAACAGGTTACAAGGCAAGAATTTGAGGAGATTAAACGCAAATTAGGAGAAGCCGACAAAGTGAACCAAGAAGGACTTAAAAAGACGGATGAAATCTTGAGTAAATTACCTTTCATCCCTGCATTAACAGCTAGTGCAATCAAGCCAAGTATCCCTACACTTCCTCAGATTGAAAATGCTACAGGGACGGCAATGTGTAGAAGCATGAACGGGGGGTGTAGTGGTAGAAAAATTGATGATGCAACTAATAGTATTAACCAGAATTTCAACGATAAAATCAATGGTTTGGATGTCGCTAACGCTGGCGCGAATGCTGCTCAACTAGGTTTATTAAATACCATCAACACAAAGCTAGGGGCTGAGGTTATTGGGGGTATTTCTGGTAGCTTAGGTAAATTTTATGAATGGGCCCACCTCGACCGAATTCTAAATATTCTCACTTTCGCGGCTACGGTTCATAATGCTGCAATGCTATCAAATGATATTGCCCAAACTTTGATAGGTGCAATCAATAATGTACTGTCTTTGATACTTCCAAAAGACAAAGATAATAACCCGCTTAATGTAGATGAGATTATTGGTAATACTATTGAAAATGCAATTAAGGGGATGATTGGTGAAAACAATTACACAACGCTATCCGAGGGATGGGCTAAAGCTAATAGAATTTATCAGGCTACTACCAATATTTTGAATAGTTTTTTAAATCTGTCACAAATAATATTGCAAGCATCAGAGGTAATCGCTTCTTATACTGGCAAAATTGGTAACGCTCTTAAAAAAGGTGGTGTGATTTTAGAAAGTGCATATGGTTGGATGAATCCTCAGCCTAAATTTAATCGGGTAACTGGATTTTTACAAAATCTGCAAGAAGGTGCAAATACCATCCAAATGGTGACACAAATACCCGTTGATGTGGTTACGGCCACCACTGCTTTAACTGACTCCTCTACCGAATTTATTAAAGCGATTAAAGAGGATGACAAGGCAGGAAATAAAGCACCGGCTACACCTGAACCTGATGTATTAAAAGCAGTAGAGGCGACTGGTAAAACTAATTCACAGCCAGTTTCTTTTGATTTTTCAGACTTGTTTGACGGAGAAGATTAATTGTGACTTTACCTGACGACTTTAACCCGTTCGAGCATTTACAGCAAACTTATAAAACTGAATTTAATAGACGAGTAGATAGATATTTTAATGACGTACAGGGGACTGGTGACTTATCATCCACTAGGTCATCTTTAAAATTAGCTTGCAGAATTACTGATGATGACAATGACGCAATAATGAATATGCGTCATAACTTATTCTTTAATGTAATTGGATATGGGCGAAAAAATCTAGCGGTTATGTATGGTAGTACATTTAGTAACGCTCCTCCACTAGCAGGTCACCCTCAATTATTTTTTGTGTTCTCTCAGGATGCCTCAGCAACGCCTACTGAAGAATCTCCAGTGCAACATGAAAAAACTGTAAGATTAATGAAATTCGCCTGCACTAGTGGGCATAGTAAGCCAGCAATTACTAAAGCAGATATGACAGAAATAGCTAATGAAATTAAAACGACTTTTCTGTCTGGGGGCAGGGGTATAACCTATACTTGTGGTAATAAAGCTGCTAGTTATACCGATCCAGAAAATGGATTTGCAAAGGGCAATTACATATTAGTTAATGCTAAGTCAGATGGTGTAGAAATTTACGAGAAAATTTGTAATGTTATTGACGTACCATTCCGTTCTGATAAGGTTTTAATCAATGATCCAGAAAAGCCTAGTACAACAACCGCAACAGCAGGTAAAATAACTATTCTTGGCAAGCAAGTACAAAAACGCAGATTTAGACCAGTTGCAGTACTCCGTTTTAGAAGTGCGTATATTTCTTTGGGCGCTCTTGTCCCCCCAGTGTTTTTACTAGATACAACTATGCGAAATATAGGTTTGGTTAAATATCCTTAATTATTTGCGGTTATTACTTACTTAAACCTAAAAATTATGGAGCTAAAAACCTCTAGAGGTCTCTATAAAAAATCTTAAGCATTTTTGAGGGTAAGATTATGTATAAATTTTGAACAAAGTGATTAACCTTTATGGGATTTAGGGACTTACAACGCTATCCGCTACAAAAGGCTAGATATGATAAATACATTTTATGGCTAGAATCCACACCAGCAGAAAGACAGACTAAATATGCGGAAATTACCGATGAAACTAAGCGAGCAAAGATAGCACGAGAAGCTGGATATATTTCTCCCTTTGGCACGGCCGGAACTACAAAAGTTTACTTACCGGCGCGGTTAATTGCTGATGGTCAAACCGGGCAAGGTGCTGGGGTCGCTAATGTTCTCCGAACGCTTCTTGCTAGCTATACCACAACTGAAACAGAATTTGGCGCTCTGACAAATCCATTGTTGATCGATGCTAAAAAATACAAATTTGCAAAGCTAACACTAAAGGCAATTGTGCCTGGTACGGAAAAAAAACCTAGTCGTATAACTGGAGCAAAATATCTCAAGCCTGATGTAGATTCAGTTACTGCTGCATTTGGTCAAAATACTGGGGGGCAAGAGTATGATGCAGCCGTAGCGGATATCAAGGGTTCATCTGGCTTTACCACTTTTGTGAATGGCAACAACGGTAAGAATACTTATAAATTTACTCCAGAGGGTTAATGAGCGAGATAGCAGCAAGAACGGGAATTATTTGGACTCCAAATGATGCGATTGATTTGCTATCCGTCTCTGTTGATGGTACAGCAACTGAATCTGAATTTCAGGCTATGCTTGCCATCAACCAAGCCGCTAGAGACTGGCTAGCAGGGAAGATAGATATTATTGACTATCTTGATAAACTTGAGTATTACGGCATCCCAAACCCATTTGAGATGTTAGACGAGTTCGCAGATCATGTTGATTTTGTAATCTCTCGCAGCTAGAAAAAGTGAGAGTATGAGAGTAGTAGAATTAAACAACAAAGATAACTGGGAAGACTTATATTATACAGACATCGCTGCTATACAAGTTCCTTTACAAAATGGGCGCTATTTACTTAACCCCATTTCTGAAATAGTTATCCCTTTTAGCCTTGATAAATTTATTCTTGCGGTCAATATAGAAACAGATATTCCGGAAGGCTCAATTTGGAACTTTGCAGGATATATTAACCAAAAAATTAGTACTGGTTTAGTCGTCGGTGGTAGTCAGGATGCAACTTTAGTTAAAGGGAAAGTACTATTTTTAGACAGAATTAATCTAATTCTTTTTGACAAGATTTCAACGTTATACGCTACTAGTATTAAAGTACCTCGATGGTTTCCTAGAGCCAAAGTTACAGTATGGCAATACATCGGAGTAGACGATACATCAGAAGAAATTCTCTCGACCCAGGAATTTGCAAATATCAATTTTAAGCTTGACCAATTACTTTCAAGATAAATAAATCAATAAAGAGAAAAACACTTGATTGCATTAATCAAGTGTTTTCCTCATTCCCAATCACCCGTTAGAAAATATAAAATAAATATAAAGAATAATGAGCCAATAAAATACACCTGATAATGGCTCATTAAATAAATGTTATCAAAGGAATTATACTATGAAATTCATAGATACGATAATCAGTTTAATTCCCCTTGTCGGGGGAATTTGGGTAATAGCTAATTTGCATAATCGCCTATACCGCGATTTTGATACTAGAAGCGATTTAATTGAAAAAAGAATATCTATGCTCGAAGCGCAGTTTTTAGCATTTCAGAGAGAGATGCTGACTTCACAAAAATATATTGAACAAACACTAGATCGGTTGGAATCTCTAAGAACTTAAAATATGATGTAACCGATAGATGCACCCTGAAATTAAATTTGACGCGATTGACCACCATATCAACTCGCGTCATTTTCGTTTGGGGGCTTAACATTTGGGGGCTTAACAAGTTCCGATAACCGATCAAAGTTGTCTTGTAGTTCACTCAACTGCAAAGAATCCGCAAATAGAGCAGTGCTAGCAGTGGTAAGTTGGTTTTGAAGGAAAATGATCCGCTCCTCCTTCTGCTGCAACTGAAGATCCTTGTCGCTTAGCCTGTCTTCAAGGGTCTTTTTTATCTGAGCTTCCCGCTCGATGTATTGAATCGTCGCCTCAACTAAATTGAGCCAATCGTAAAAATTCATTTGAAAGCCATACCTTGTTAAGGATTTGATGAAGTTCATTGACCCTACGTAAAATGGGAAGTCACAATTGATTCTAGGGTATGGCTTACCCTCACATAAATTACACCAAATAAAAGCGATCGCCATTCTTGGAGGCAATCGCTTTTTTCTTTTAACCAGTTTATCTAACCCACAAAAAAGCCCTAATTTTAGTAGCAACTTAGTAGCGTTTTCAGGATGCTACCATTTGATCCAGCCAAAAACCAAGCTACACAAACAATTGACAAGTTTATCGCCACAACAGCGTATAAATACTGGCAGACTCCGCAAACCTGATAAAATCAGGAGTTGATGTTTTGCTTCAACTTGATTACCTCAGTTGAAGCAACTTTTGCCTTGTGCAAATTCTTGCAGTTGAGCGATCGCATCCTGTATATGCTGATTTATCATATTTATCTCACCGTATTATCTCGTAGTCGAGACAGAAAAAGGCGGACAAGCCGCCTCCTGAGAGAGAAAATTTTGAGCTAAAGGTAGAGTCTCAACTACTCTGCTGGCTACACATTATTATCTGTGTTTCATGCAGCCAGATTAAAGCGAACTGAAACTACCATTTGTGTTTGATCCAATCGTAAATCTCTACATATTCCCCACCAGGAACATTCCATGAGTAGTCATACTCCATACCTTGAATAGCTAATTCGCGGAACTCTTCAGGAGAGTAATTCCACAAATCAATTGCCCGTCCCATTGCGGATTCAAGCGCCTGATTATCACTCTCATAAAACACATATCCATTGCGTTTTTCTGGTGGTAAATTCTGGTCGTAGTTGCGGTCAAATACTGTATTTACCAAACCACCAACACCGCGCACAATCGGTACAGTGCCGTATTTCAAGCCAATCATTTGAGTTAACCCACAGGGTTCATAATTGCTGGGGACAACAATCATATCTGCCCCGGCATAAATCAGGTGGGATAATTCTTCGTTAAAGCCCAGTTCTAAATGGACATCTGGGTTATTATTTAAAAATTGTTTTTCATGCTGGAATTTCGCATTGATTGCTGGTTCAGTTGCGGAACCTAGTAATACAAATTGCGCTCCTTTATTCAGGGCGTAATAAATAGCGTGATGCACAAGATGCACGCCTTTTTGATTATCTAACCGACCAATGTAAGCAACAATTGGTTTATCATCTTGGCGGAGCATGAGCCGCTCTCGCAAAGCTTTTTTGTTATCAAATTTTTGTTCAAAATTGTCTTGCGTATAGTTAGAAGGAATGTAGCGGTCAACTTCTGGATTCCAAAAATCGTAATCAATCCCGTTGAGTATCCCACGGAATTTATCTTGATGCAAATGCAAAGTATGACCTAAACCACAACCAACTTCACTAGTACGCGCTTCCCAAGCGTGGTTTGGTGAAACTGTGGTGAAAGCATTGGCGTAAACAATCCCCGCTTTCATAAAGTTCAAAGCAAAGGGGTTGAAGTTATCACGCAACTTATCGTATTGGAAGTAATATTCTGGGCGATTTAAACCTGTAGCTTGGAGAGTTTCGATACCGCCCATTCCTTGATGCTTAAAGTTGTGGATGGTGTAGCAAACTCGTTGATACTCCATGCCATAATACTTGTACATTTCATGGAGCATAACTGGAACTAAGCCTGTTTGCCAGTCATGACAATGAATTACATCAGGTCGCTTGTTGCTTTGCAGTAAAAATTCTAAAGCAGCTTTGCTAAAGAAGGCAAAGCGCATATTGTCGTCATCGCAGCCGTAATAGCAACCGCGATTAAAGAAATTATCTTGAGAATGGGGTTCAATGAAGAAACACACCCTTCCATGTACCCAACCGCATTCAACAGAACAATTAATTGCTCCACCATACCAGGGTACAGATAAATTGCGATAGGCTTCGTGTAGTCCCCAAATATGGTCGTAGCGCATACAATCATATTTGGGCAGGATTAGCTCGACACAATGCCCGCGAATCTCTAATTCCCGACTCAGTCCGTAGACAACATCCCCTAAACCGCCTGCTTTAATTACAGGAGCGCACTCCGAGGCAATCTGTACAATGTACATTCCTAGTCCTCGCTTCACAAAACTTTATTTTAACTATATTATTATCAGTACATGAAAAATGTACTCATTGACACCGGAGTGCATGAATGATAAGAAAAATAAGTTAAACTCGTCTCTAACGATAATCAAATCTATTAGGATTGGGCATTGGGCATTGGGCATTGGGCATTGGGCATTGGTTATTTCTCCTCTGCTTCCTCTGCTTCCTTGTCCCCCTTTCCCCCTTCCCCCTTCCCCCTTCCCCCTTCCCCCTCACTCTTCCTGCTTCAACGCCCGACGGGCTAATTTGACGTAGGTTTTCACGGTGGTATAGGGCATTTCTAAATCCTGGGCTATTACTTGTAATGATTCGCCCATTTCCCGGCGGGCGAGAATTGTTGCCCATGTTGAGGCTATTTTATCAGTGCGATCGCCTCCGGTGCGTTTGCGTTGGGCTGTAAATATCGCTGTTAATTCCGCAATCCGTTCTCCCAGCAAATTTGTGAGTAACTGGGTGGGTGTATGTGGTTCTGGTTCCACCCATTCCAAGCGCGTTTGTCCTAGTCCAAAAGTGGTTTTGTGTCCTGTACCGCAGTAAGGTGCAAGTTTGACTAAGGCATAAAACAATTGGGTAAATTCTGGATTTGCTAAAGCTGCTTTACTCAAACCACAGGACATTGCGCCGGTGAACCCAGTTACCGAACCCCGTTTACCAGCCGCCACTTTTACTGACTCTAAGCGGTGCTGGTGGATGATTACTCCTTCGTCTATCCAGTCGAGAAAAGCTTCTGGTTCTACAGCCATTCCCGAAAAGTCATTCCAGCGCCGCAGGTAACTGTGGAAGAGATTCATGGGAACCGGGAGGGGGAAATGATGACCTTTGCGGCGAAAGCTGGTAGGTGAGACAAAGCTCAGACTAACATTAGTTTGTTTCTCTAAAGCTGACTGCAACAATTGAGCGTAGGTGGTGGGTGGATGGGCGATACTCACCTGTTTGATTTGCAAAGGTGCATCTCTTAAAGCTAAAGTTTGTGGCAATTGGGTTAACCATTGACCGAGAAACTGCGCCACCCTTGGGGAAAGAGCGTTAACATGCCAATGGTAAATTTGCTTGGCTTCTAGATGCAGTTGTCTACCACTAGGGAGGAGTTGACCTTCCAGCGCCGAAATATTGAAGGGCTTTTCTGACTCCCCATCATGGAGATAAGCCGAAAGTTCGGGGTTGAATTGCCTTACTTGGTCAAGAAACCAAGCATGAAGTCCAATTGTGTACTGGGAATAGAGGGAAGTTGAACTAGTCGCCTCAAGGTCAAACACCAATCCCACCAATTCTGTGTCATCCGTCCACTTAGGAAGTGCGGGAGACACAGTTTTAGACTTGGCTTTGCGACTGGTAGATGTAGCTGCTCTTGCCATCGCTGCTTGCTATGCAAATAATGTGGAATATTTTACTGCGGTTTCATCCCCAAAGGGGGATAAATTTTCCGGCTAGGGGCGATGTCTTTTGACTCGCCGCTTGGTGTCTACACACTTTGAAGAAACACAGGGAACAGAAACAGGGGATGATATGGATCATGAGCGATCGCATTTTCATTAACTTTAGACAACTGAGATCACATAGATTGAATTAAAAATAAATAGGGATCAATTTCAACATAATTCGTAATTACCAATTAACTCTACAATTGTTGACTTTTGTAAAGTAAAAATTGGATTTTTAACCAGGTTGTAATTGCTGAACTTGTTGTTTTAGAGGGCGTTCGGCAATATATTACAAATTGTAAATAACTTAATTAATGTCGCTGTAAATATTTTTTTGTATCGAGAGAAATAATTTATTGTTAGGAGATAATTTAGTTTTTTGACCTTTTATCGGAATATTTGGCGTATAAATTCGCTTTATGGTCTCTTCGCTCAATACTGACACAAATAGTTTTCTCGCATACCCGATATACCGCCCGCAGGCTAGAAGCCTGGGGCTATAGTTACAAAGCCCACCTTCGTGGGCTAAGAAATTGAGCCTGCGAATGCAGGCTTTGTACAATTAGCCGCACCCTTCTAGGGTGACGGCGGTATTTTGGGATAGCGAGGTGACAAATAAAAAATATCCCAATCATCAATTTGCTTATTTTATAACTCGTCGGTCTGGGCTGGGAGACCCCGCCCCTACGATTTGGGTTAATTTATTTTTTGCTATTCCCTTATTCAAGATAATTAGCCATCAATCGAATTGAGCAAGAATAATTTCTTTCTCCTCATTAGGAAAATTAGCTACTAGTTTTAAACTTCCACCAAGAGCCTGAATATAACGTGAGAGAGTTACAACTTGAATATCCTCTTGGTTTTCTAAATTAGAAAGAATAGATTCAACACTACCGAGGTCTTTTTCCAAATCATCCTCTGTCAAAACCAACGACTCTTGGAGTTCCATCAAATTAATATGAAGTAGTGCGAGTTTAGCACGAGTTTTGCTTTTCGCCCTGCGTTCGGGTGTCATTCTCTTGCGCAACTCACTAAAAGGTTTTGTTTTCATCTTCACCTTTCATGTTTATTAAAATACGCATTTAATATCAATTTCAAAAAAGAATGCAACAGATGAATTTGTAGGGGTGGGGTCTCCCCGCCCTTGACGACAATTCATAACACAAAATCATGAATTAAATTGGCATCACATTTTTCATCCGCCTATTTTCCTTCAAATTTTCATATTTTATCGATCAATTAGAAAACTGCAAGGAAAAGCGATCGCTCTTTTTAAGCCTAAGTGTATGGGTGAACAACCTAAATAAATATAATACCTGCTTTTTAGTCCCCTTGCGGGGAAGTTGAAAAAACTGAATCAACAGTAATATCAACGTCTAGGAGCGTGTTTCAATCCCCTTGCGGGGTAAGATATAAGTCCTTTTTAGGTATTTGAAACACATATTTCCCCTAGTAATTAAGACAGTATCGTTACAAGCTAAGAAAGTCAAGTTAGTCTCAAGATAAGAAAAAGTTGGCTGACTGTTTTAACTAATTTTTGGTAAATACTTACAAATAGTGGAGGAAAAGCCTTGCAAAAGCAAGGCTTTCGTATTTTTAGTCAGTTTCTCTAGAATCTAGCTGGACTTGCTCAACGCTAGATAACTGATCAGAAAGAGAGCTAATATTTACGTTGTTACGTAAATTCTGCCAGACCTGTACACCATTATTAGCGGCAACAAGAAATGCAGATAATATTCCTACCAGTTGAGGAAGTTTTTTATAATTATGGTGAGATTTGATGAGTTTTTTACCCACTTCGTCACTTTGTAGAGCAGAGGGGTGACGATCCATTGATTGGGTTTGAGATATACCAGAACAGACTGTGACTTGTACTGACACAGATATATTGAGCATGACTACCTTCTTTGTATTAAATACGCTAACTAGAGGTTGTGGATACGGTTGAATCAGTTTGTTGTGATTATTTCGGGTTAATGACACATTTTTTTTCTCCTTGAGTTCAGATATCTAAAGTTTAAGCACCCAAAATATTAAACTTTGAATACTATCTTAATGTTACTTTGGCAACATAAAAATAACAAGCAATTATTTTTGTATTATTCAATACATTTAACTTTCTTGATGCTCCCATCTTCTTTCAGGTCTAAAATTTCAACCTTAACTGTTTGCCCTTCACTAAGTAATTGTGCTTTTTTTGGTTCTTTTTCAGTTAGTTTTATAGCTCCCAGGATTTCGTAAGTTACCTTATTCCCTTTAATAGCAGTAACTCTAGCTTCTACAATTTGACCAACTGTAAACTTCTGAGTATTAGTAGCTTTAGCAATTTCCACTTGACGCGCTGACTCAAAAACAGGCGTTGTCGGAGTCGCAATTTCCCCAATTGGAACGCCAGCATCTTTGTAATAACGCATCAGGCGCGATACCCAGCCTAAAATTTGCAGCATGGTATAAGCATCGGTCACGCTTTTGAGATAATCACTACAAGCTCTCTCAATACTGCGGTAATAATCGGTAGTTTTACTACTGTGTCCAATTTGTCTACCATTACTGACGAGGGTTTTCAGGTATTGGAAAAACCTGGAAGTGGCATTTGGCTGATTTACAGAAGCGCGGAGATAAGCAACAGCTTTACCCAATTCGTTGACATCTGTATTATCTTTGACCAGTGTTTGGGCGATCGCATGAGCAATTTCCCACTGTGCATCTGTGAGAGATTCCGAAGATAACTCAGCTATTGTCATAATTTAGTACACTCCAGATGGGGGTTCACGGTCGGTTGGATAGCGCAAAATCGCAGCGAGTTCTTCTAGTTGCTGTTTTTGAATCAGCTGTGAATGTGCTGCTTGAATTTTTTCCTTGATAAATTGTTGTAATTTTTCCCCAATCAACTCATCAGATTGATTGAGATTATAGGATGAATAACGCTGTTTGAGATTTTGCGGCTGGTGGATTTTGTCGATTTTGACAGTCATTGTTCCCATACCTATCGGTTTACCACCGCCAACTTTTAAAGCCATCGGATATTTAGCATCTTGTCCTAAGACAATTAATAAAGTTCCTAATTCTTCCGCTGTCAAATTTTTAAAGTGTAATTGAGTGTTAAAAATATATTCTCTGCCAGCTTGTTGTACAGGAATTCCAGAATTTTGACCTTTATCAATTGCCTTGATAGTATTATAATAAAACTTGCGTCCCGCAACTCGACCGCGAATAAAGTATGCCCCACGTTCATCAGGACGGGGACGATACAAGGAAGGCATAAACCCTGTATAAAAGCTGATATTTTCACATTTCGCATCGTTGAAATCTAGCAAACCTTGCCAATCCATTGCACCGAAAACTCTACTAGCTGGACAAAGTTGTTCTTTGTGACGACAAGGTAAGCGTTCTGGGGGAATTTTATCTTTATATCTATTAGTAATAACTGCTAAAGTACTATTAGTAATCGCCTCATATACAGACCGGATGCAACCTTTAAGAGAACTCCCTTGAATCGAGAGCTTTTGGTCAACACCCTGTACCATTGTTTTAATTAAGGGAATGCGGTTATTGCCAATATCGCTACCCATAACCACCACCCCAGTAGAGACATGGAGAGCAGTCTGCACTTTCAGGGTAAGATATAAAGTACCATGCAGGCGATCGCTAAAATATTTATGATGTCCAGCCGGATGCTGTAAATTAGGGCGTTCTTGGGGAAACGAAACGAATTCATAAGGTTTTGACGGAAGTTCTGACGATGAACCCCCACCACTAGAACGGTTAGGTGGTTGAGGTCGTTGTGGACGATTTACTGTCATAATTATTGTTTAATTGTCAAAGCGACAAAATGAACTGTAGAAGTTTGTTTATCGATAAAATAACGTTGAGCAATATCTGATTTTTTGTCAGGAAATCCTTTAGGAAAACGGGTTTCTGTAGGTGAATGTAAATGAGCATCTCTGTCTTGAGTATGCCAATGTTCACCAACTGGTGCAAAGTCAGGATAATCTTTGGCGATGCTTGAAATCAAGACTTCATCACTATCTTTACTTAAAAGTAAAACTTCATACACATCTTGACGCTTGTACTTCCACCTTAATTCATAATAATGATTGAACATTTGACCTTCAATCATGGGAAAGCATTCTTCTATTGGTGCTTTTTTCCAATCTCTACTAACTTTGTGAGTCCAGCGCAAGAAATAGTAACTTGGTTCACATGTCAGTTTTTCAACTGCCAATTTTTCCAAACTTGTGATTAATTTTAATAAGTCTTGTACTGATAAAGGTTTTTTCTTATATACAACAAAAGGCTTCATCATGATACCCCTAATAAACCACTCCAAGACCGAACAGCCCGTTCAAATAAATCTGTAACCGTACCATCCCGCCAAGTAAGTTGGACACCAAAACCTAAATCCATCTCTTGTGCTGCTACAGGAGTATCTTGATAATCTGGTTGAGAGAAACCATATAATTTTGCATCTTCATCTGTTAAAAACTCTCCCGCACCTAAAAGAAAAGTATTAGCCCATTGTTTTTGACTACCAATAGCCTGAATTTGGCGTTTATCTTCCGACAAAACACAACCAGGATATTGCACAGTCGCCTGATTCAATTTCACTTTTACAGTACCCAACCCGCGAGATTTTGCGAAACCCAAACCAAACCAACCATCATTTAAATCGCGCAATACTAAACCAATTAAACCCAACTGAGAGAGAGTGAAATTTTTCAAATGAATTTTAGTTTTAAATTCCCCAGCCGTGCAAACTTGATAATTAAAAGGCCCCACCGCTACCGAACCAAAAACCCTATCAATTGCTACGCCATTTCGTTCTTCAATTTTCAGAGGCTGAGATTTATCTGGATAAGCATCTTCAATTCTCAATCTGCTAGCAATCGAAGTATTACCAAATATTTGATCTGTAAAACTAGAGAGTTTGTAAATATCTGGTGCAGGTAAATCTTTACCATCTCTAGTTTTGAGATAATCGTACTTATCACTTAACGGATCATTAGCCCAAGGTAATTTTTTGGAGTTGGGTTTATCATCGCCTACAGTCCTGACAATTCTTTCCGCATGGGCGCGGATTGCACCTTTTAAACTACTTCCAGGTAAATATATAGAACGCCCCCCTGCATGATATGTTTCCACAAATTCCATATCAGGCTTAGTCGGATCAGCCCCTTCCTTCCCCGATTTAATGAGAATCGCCCCGTCAGGAATTAGGGTTACATCAATAGTGCAATGGTTAACAAATCTTTTATGCATAGCTATATTTAATTGAAGAAATATTGCAGATTAGACAGCAACTAAATTATTTAGCTGCAATTCACATTGTTGAAAGATAAAATTCACAACAGCAAATAATTTATCTAGCTCATAAATGTTGTAGAATATTATATTTTTAGTAAATTTATCTGCTTTTAATTTGCCAAATTGCCATGCATCTCCATTAGAAACAATACCAAAGAGAACGATGTCATCTTCTCCATGTAGTCTTTGGGATGCAATCATTTCTGCTAAACATTGCGCCCAACCTGTTGAAAAATCATCTTGCTTGGCTTCTACTAAAATGAAGTACGGCTTGTCAAAGACAACTTTACCTAATGGTGAACGGTTAGCCAAAATATATTCAGGGAAACCTGATAAATTTTCATCATAATTCAATGATTTATGACCCCATAAAATAAATTTACTGCGATAAGTCTTCCAAACTTCTTTGAGTACGGGATAAATCAGATTTTCGCATATAGCAAACTCTGAGTTATTAACAACAGCATCCCGCATCATCAGTTCTAAATCTTCACGGAAGTAATCAGAAACAGTAAAAGCAAGTTCACTGATAAAATTCGCATCCGTGTAAGTAACTTGGAACGCCTTGAGAACCTCACCGATAGTTTTGAAACTGCTGAAAGCCATAATTACCCTCCTGAAGCAATTGAGTTGGTAGAATTTTGAGCTAACTTGTCAGTTAAATGATTGATCAAAGACTGTGTCCAAGTATTTTTAAACTGCTTACCATCTTCATAGATTGATGTATCGCTGGTATCTTCATTTACCAATGTTTGCAAGTATTGCAACAATTTTTCCGGGTTGTTATCGACATCAATCCACAGCATCTTGTCAATATCTAGTTTAACGACACCCAAGCCACGCGATCGCCCTCCACCCAGAGGTATTTGTTCAGTTTCAAACTGGTGTAAGCCAATCATCAATAAACCCAATTCCCAAGGTTCTGCATTCTCGACTACAGCCTTAAACTCAAACTGTGTCGCTGCTGGAACTACTTGAAAATCATAGAGTTTCCCGTCTGCGGCTGTTTCGGTGTCTCTATCAATGGCTACACCGTCTCTTTCCTGGTATTGTCCAAACCAAGTATCAGATACTACAGTTAAATCTCGGACTTGGAATTTGCTAGCAATCCAGGGTGAACCAAACAGGTAAGATGGTAAATCAGTATGCTTGAGAATTTCATCAGTCAAAGCTTGGTCATCATCGTAAGCATCTTTTAACTGCTTCATTTCCTGGGAAGTAATTGACCATTCATCCTCAATGGCTGGATTTGCCACGAGTTTGCGATTATTTCCTACAATACCTCTAAGGAAACTTTCGAGGCGCGATCGCATTGCACCTTTCAAGCTAGAACCTGGTATTAATGGATTACCTAAAGCATCTTTAACTACAGGTAAATCCGATCCTCTGACATCGCTAGAACCACCTGCGCTGATGCGTAGTGCTGTGATTGTGGTGAGTGTACCTGTGATTTCTAGACGATTTTTAAATGTGTCGAACATAAGATAATTAGGGGTTGTCGTTGACATCATCATGCTTTCCATAATGGCGGAGATATAAATTGCCATTTTTGGCAATACAACTTACACGCCAGCCTGTGTTTTTAATATAAAAATGATCAATTTCATTCTTTCTTACTCCTCCTTCACATTTTTGTCCACCTTCATATCTAGTAAAATGTAGTCTAGGGTCAAAACGAGTAGTGTTTCCATTAAACTTAATCATGGAAGCTGAAACTTCAGCTAATACTTCATGCAAATCAAATTTATTTTGTTTACTAACATTATCTCTTTGATAATCCTTCATAAAAGAAGAATTATCATCATAAATTAAACGTGGGAAAGCAACTGGTTTATTACCTGTTAAAAAGTCTCTTTTACATCTATTCCAAAGCAACCTTCCCCAGTTATTCAGTTTTGCTTCATTTCCAACTCTAAATATTAAACTATCTGGCACATTTTCAAGTTCTGATAATTTAACCCAAATATCTACAGATGAAGCCATGATAGCAAATTGGGCAGGCTTTATGACAGAATAATCAATCTGGAGTGGCAATTTAGGTATCGTAATAAAATCTAAATTACCCTCAAATATATAGATAATTTCAGCACCGTATAGCATCCCGATGGTGTTTGCATAACCTTGTAGTGCTTTAAAACCACCTACAAGATTAAAATAAATCTGATGACTGTCTTTATATGCCAAGAAAATTGTATCCCACCATTCTAAAAACTCATCAATACCATCAGCAAACCTTTCAGTATTGAATGTTGAAAGTTGTTTAGGTACTTGTATTTGAGCGTTAATTCCTTTATCTTTTAAGAATTCTTTAACAATTTGTGCTGTAATTCTACCTTGATAGGTATCTGTGGAAATCAGCCAATGTATATCTAATTTTCCTTGTTCTAGATTACCCCCGTATAAGCCATAAATACCATTGAGTTCGGCACTAGTGTCTCTAATTTCTTTAGTGTTCTTAGCATTATCAAGTTTATCCTCAGCCCTATATTTCAAGTCGAGAATAGTTTTTTTAGCTTTATCACTTATTTCTTCTTCTTGATCATTTGCTGATCTTTGTATATGTGTAAAATACTCTTCAGGATCAGTGTATACATCAATCTGATTTGTTAATAAACTTGTTCCTACAGTAGAAACTACAATCTTTGGCATAGCTACCCTCTTCATAATTTAAACTTCACCTTTATTTTTGTAAACCAAATAGCGAGCGCCATAGCCTAAATAACGGCGAATTAACTCTATCCAAATAGGGTTTAACTCATCCGCATCAGACTTTGTTCTAATATCTTTAGCTATGGTCTTAATTTTGTCGTCTATATCATTAATAATTTTGTGAGCCAGAGAATTTTCACCTCTACCCCACTTTTTATCCCTTCCAACTTGATAGAGTAAAAAGTTTTTAATCACTTCTACGCTTTCAGTAGTATCTGCAACACGAACTAAATTACGAAATTGAGACTCTTCTAATTTATCGTAAGAGGTCGTATCGTTTAATGCAGTTTGAATAGCCTTGACTAATTCATCTTCAGATTGACGAATTACTTGCTGAATTTTAAGTTGCTTTTGTTGCGCTGAAAAATTTGTCATGCAGCCTCCTCTCTAAATACAAGATGAAAATCATTACAAACTTCTACTTGTCCAAAACCTTCACAAGTACGTTCCCCTATACCTTGTAACTCTAAATCAGCTAAAGCGTTATACCAAATTTCTGGTTTTATAGTGCTAAATAAATAAACTGCACCCTTATTTGTGATTAGTTCTACATCTTTCATTAATCCCCATGCAGCATTCCAACCGGAACGATAATCGTAACTACTATAAGCAACTTCAAGTTTTAACGAATCATCTTCAATATTTGCAAATTGCTTTAACATCGGTTCAGAAATCACAGTAGTGCGTTGCCATTTATCCGTTAAAATCGCGTCTGATTGTAAATCTAAAGTAAAGTAAGTGCGTTTAGGTAATTCCGCAATTGGATTACCAAAAACTGACCATTTTTGCCAACGCTTCCAGAATGTAGCATTAAATAATTCTATTTTTTCTGGGATATTTTGGATAATTTCTCCTAATTTAGCCTTAATTTCTACCTTTCCTAAGCCTCGTGAAGTTGAACCCCCAAAGCGAAAATTTTTATAATTATCGTTGATAAACTTATGCAAGTTTTCTGGTAACTCTTCTACACTCTCTGGCACTAAAATAGATGACCTAAAAACTAAAGAGTTATTATTTTTAGTTTCCGATTCATTTATAACTTCAATACTGTATAATATTTCTTCTTCAGATGTTGCTCTTCTGCGATTAATCCCGACTCTTGTTAAGAGGCGTTTACTAACCGAAGAATTGTAATACATCCCACCTACTTTGCTATAAAAATTGCTATATGGTTCAACTCTCCCTCCATCTTGTGGACAATTAGGATCATAAGGTAAACCATAATATTCAGCACAAAATCTGTCTATTAAACTATCAAAAGCTCCTTTGTACTCAGTTGAACATTTTCCATTTCTCTTTCTGCAAAATCCTGGTTTAGTTTTGGAACTCAAAGCAGTAACAGGTAATAACTTTATTTCTTTTATCCTATCTTGGGGAAAAATTCTACCTTTCTCAGCTTTTACATTTGCCGGATAAACATTTTGAAAAATCGCAGGTTCATCACTCAAAAATAAAGCTTGAAAATCACCACCATTTTTGCTCAGATTATTAAATTGCTGACCTGATTGTTTTAAAATTTCACTGGCAACCGCCCCACGAATCACACTACCAGGAATATAATTTTCACATTCACTAACTGAACCGCCTGGTTTTTGTCGAGAAATGGCTAAGGGAGATAACGCCTTAATCTCTAATTGAATACGTTTCATTTAATCTCACATCTTGCTAAAAATTGCCAAACTTCAGCACATACATCAATATTTGGTAACTCCCAATGTAACCATCCTAAACCTGCTGACTTACTTCCCCCCAATGCATGAATTTGTCTTATACCTGCCCAAATTAATGCTTTTGCATAATCTGGTTGTTCAGGTGTTAAGCTGGGTTGGATATGAATTTCTCCTTGAAATCGAAGTTTTGCATTTGCAGGTGATGTTTCGATAAAATATAGTTTTTTCTCCTCGGCGCTACGACGACGGCGATTTATTGTCACACCAGTCCGCAAGAATTCAGGTAAATTTTCTGGTTCTTCTGTACATACTAAATCGTCAAAAATTATTCGTGAAGGTAAAACTGGATCGCCAAAAATTTGGCTGATTAAACAGTGATATGTATTTTCATATCCCGGAATTTTGTATTCATCGCGATTAAATGTAGAAGGCGCATTATCTCTACGAATAACCATTTTTCCAGCATTAGGAGATTCAGAAATTTCCCACCCTAAACCACGCAGTAGTTTTTCACATTCATGACGTACACGGCCTTTTATCTGTGAACCAGGAATTAGTAAATTACGTTGTGAATTTCTGATAATCGGTTTATCTGCTAAGGAACCAGAAGAACCTCCTGCGCCTACACATAAAGCTGAGTCAATTATGGCAGTAATTGTGTAAGTTTCAACTGTGTTAGTGCTGGATAATTCACTAAGTCTTATCATGGTGCAATCTCCTTATGTGATGGTTGTGGAGATTCAATTTCTGAAAAAGTAATTAAATCAAATAAATCTACCATTTCTCGCCAAATAGTTTCATATATTTTGAATTCGAGATTGTACATCCAAGGTGCGATGTTACCTTCATTAGTTTTTGCTTGACACCAGATATTTTCAAAATCGGCTTTCAGTGCGTCTTGTCCTTTTTTCAGTCGATGACGAAAATAGTAATAATTTAAACTAGCAGTTCGCTTACCTCGTTCTAGAAAACTACGAATTTGATAAAGTTGTGATTTAGGAAATTCAGCTTTTTGCAGTGCGCGAATAGATTTCAAAAGTTTATCTAATTCTGGTAGTGTATAAGGTGCAGAGTAAAGCTTAAGTTTTGCACCTCGGTTATCAATAGTTAATGCTTGTTTGCGAAAATCTTCGATATTTGATGAAATCATGGTGACTGATTTCATAGTAAAGAAATCTATCGTTCCACCAGAATAGCCATTTTCTTTGAGAGTTTTAGCATATTTTTTCGCAGATTTCATCAACTGGTTTGTCAAATCTTCTGCATAGTAAATTGGTGTATTGTAAGCAGTAATTAATACACCTGTTGACATACTAAGTTTACATTGTTCCTCTTCTGATATGGTTTCAGCAAAGCGATGGTGCTTATTAGAAACTAGCAAATTCTTATCTATCTTATATTTGCCTTTTATTTTTACTCCGGATATTTTGACTTTCTCTAAAAGTATGTTTTCAAATTGCTCACCTATCATCTTAGCAATTTGTAAAGCTCTATCTGCTGGTACTATCAAGAAAATGTCATCACCACCAATCGTAATAATTTCAAATGGATGAATTAAATCTCCATTTTGAACTTTTGATTCTGCTTCACTAATACCTTTAATTTCACGAGGATGCAGATTGTATGCTAAAGCTTGATAAACAGCATATTTTGTGGCATTTTCCACATCTTGGCTAAATTCTTGATATTCTTCCGGTTTGCGGATGTTTTGAATAAAACCACCCATGTTATTACCATCGGCATATATATATGCTACATAGTTATTACTTACTTTGCCCAATTGAGTTAAAGATTGGGCAATTTTAATTTCTTTATTACCATCGTTTTTAGTGCCATAATATTTCTGACGTTGTTCGGAATTATTTTGCAAAAAATCCACAAATTTATCTAGCCAACTTTCAATTATTCCAGGTTCCCATTCTAGCCCAGTATGTTGATACCATTTGGGTGTTTCAGAAATGCTAGTTTTTGCTCTATCGCCTATTCTGCGTTTATAAATTACACTTTCAGAAAGATAAGGTTTACCAGTTAGTTGATTTATCTGAGCAATAGCAGAACGTTTCTCACCTTCATCTCTTCTTAGGTAAGGATGAGTTTCAAACATTGGCGGATAGCGACGAGTCGGACGTTTTTCGCTATCATTTCCACTACGGCGTTGATTAAAACGAATTGCTAACTTTGTGGTTAATTCGTTAAAACTTTTATGCTTTCTAAATGTTTCTTCAAGTTTTGATACGTCATCAATTTTTCCGAAATACGCTTCAACAATGCTATTTTGATACTCTTTCTGATATTTTTCCAGCCAAAATGTTTCTGCAATATTATCTCTAAGCAACCCTAAGCTAGTTTCTAAAATTCTAAAAGTTTCTCCAACTGCACAAGAATTAGCAGTGAGGGTTCTTTGGGTATAACGTTTTTCTATAGCATTAGCTAAATTATCTACAAAACCTGCTGGACAAAAAGCAAGGATATTACCACCAGTTGAATAAATAATTAGTTCAGGAATTAAAGCATCTGATAAATTAGGTTTACAAGCAAAATTTTTATTCAGCCATCTTTTAATTTCTGGAAATTCGGCATTGTAGTTGTCAATAGTTGACTCTGGAATTACATTAAAGAAAGCAGGTAACTCAACCAAGTTAATTTTATCTAAAAGTCCAGAAGCGCCACGAATATCTGGGAGTTTAGATTCTTCAAACACATATTGCTTAATCTTAGTAGCACCACCATAAACTAAACCAATTTTAGAATTCCATAGCAGAGGATATTTCTCTGGTAATTGCTTTAATTTTTCTAGAGTATCTGGAAACTCTAAATTGTGTAATTCCTGCGCTTGCTTCACTAAAGCCTGAACTTCCTCCGGTACTTCTTTCCCATCATTCAAAGCCTCGCGCATTTGCCGCAACACTTCCAGGCTATGCTTAGGTTGTCGTTCATCGCCCCAAGCCAAACACCAAGCGATCGCAGTTGTGATCGAATTTGTATTTTCCATCTGTGTTGTCATCTGTACATACTCCAGCAATTTTGATTCGCACTCCAGCAACGAACGCAAGGATACAAATGCGATCGCTCATCGCTCTCTCTGTTATCATCACTGTAAATCACCAAATTTACGCAACTGTGGAGAGTCAAATCAGCCACTCAATCAACTAAGTCTCCTAATTTATACGTGGGATTGTGTGTGATAGAAATCACATATTTACCTATTTTAGGATCAAAAAAACCAACAGCACCGTAAATATGAGCAAGTTTATGTGCTAACACAAACGCCACAGGTATAGAGATCGGCCCGTTAATCTTCAATAGAGGGCCTCCTGCAAGTTCTCCCGACTGTGCCATTTCCTCTAGTCGCGCGGCTGCATCCTTGACAATTTGGTCATTTTGGGCAGGTTCACCAAAATTAACTCGCAAAATCCCGTCTTTTAATTCGATTTTGTAAGTAGTCATGTTACTTTCCTCGCTATGAATTGTTTTAATCATACAGGTAGCCTGGAAACAGGGTCTTCCAGTTTTGGTTTAAAACGGTAAAATTTGGGTGTTTACTAGTTGCATCCCCTTTTGGGGAATAAAACCAGAACGGCGTGTGATGTCTACGACAAGCTGCTGCGCGTCTACGCATTCTCCATTCCACTCACAATTTAAATAGCTCTGAATTTATTTGTTGCTAAATAATCCTATTGCAAGATATATTATTGCTCTACAGGTTGCTATAAATTGTAAAAGCCTTAATTAATATATATCTGGCGGACTCAAATCCTATCATCACCAACATTTGAGAGATTTCACCTTAGGAATAATCAACATACATTGCTGATTAATTGCAGCAAATTAATTGAGAGCAACTACTCCAATTCAAGAATTTTGTACTGAAAATCACAAATTAATAATATGAAAATGTCACCTATTTAACAAAAATAACGGCTGCTACATTTAAGTTTTATCAAGCTGCTAACTTCGATACATATAACAAAACAGTTTTTTGATAAAACAACTACTCCTAAATTTTTTATTTAGACTCTTTTGACAACTACTAAAAAAATCCTTAAGCTAATAGATAGGTTTAATTAATCAAAGAGAAAACGGCGATTTTCTTTGGTCAACAGCAAAAGTCGTTATCTCAAAAAATCCCCATGAACCAATGAATCGAGACTAAAACCCTTCACTGACGATTGAACTCTATCACTCAACTCCTCTACCACGAACCTAATATTAAAACAACCGGATATCGCCCCAAATATATGTATTTCTATATTCCGGTAATGGTAGAGAAGTTGTAGCGAAATCTCTAGGGTATCAATCGCAGAAGTTTGTTTGAGGTAAAACAGATATGCCTAGGAGAATACCGTGTTTGAGTATCTAACAAATTTGAATGACCACAATTTACCGTATCCAGATACGCTCCATCCCATCGTTGTCCACTTTGTAATTGCGATGGTGTTGTTTGCCTTCTGTTGCGATGTAATTGGCTATTTCACCCGTAACTTTCGGCTATTTGAGGTGAGTTGGTGGAATATGTTAATCGCGACAATTTCCATCTTTGTCGCCATCATTTTTGGTCAATTTGAAGCAGGTTTAGCACATCCTTACGAAGCTGCTAAATCAGTGCTAAATGTACATACACTCATTGGCTGGTCACTATCAGGAATTATTGCCGCAGTTACAGCTTGGCGCTATGTAATTCGTGCCCGCGACCCACAGAGAATATCAATTTATTATCTCGGTGCAGGGCTAATTTTAACAGCAATAGTTGGCTTGCAAGTGTACTTGGGAGATGAATTGGTTTGGGTATATGGACTGCATACAGTACCCGTTGTTGAAGCACTCAGAGACGGTATTTTGCCATGAACTCAGAACTCATTAATCAATTAAGCGGGCAATTAGGCCCAAACGGCTTACCTTACAGTATTCCGGTTCATCCGAACTTAGTCCATTTGACTCTAGGTCTATTCATCATTGGTATTACCTTTGATATTGTTGGGGCAGTATTTCCCTTCCAGAAATGGGTCTTTAAATTTTTTGCAATTTCTGTTGAACGTGACAACTTATTTGATGTTGGCTGGTACAACATGGTAGCAGCATCTGCCATTACCTTTTTCACAGTGGCGGCTGGCTTTTACGAAATGTTGCTAGCACAACCGCCAACTGACATCAAAAGTGCTTGGGGATTGCAGGCGATGGATACAATGCTTTGGCATGGTATCGGTGGTGTGTTGTTATTAGCGATCATTATCGGTATGACTGTCTGGAGAGCTTACCAGCGCTTTGTTACCCGCCGGTATGAAGAGAAACAAGTGCGATCGCGCTATCTCCTCACAGGTGTATTCGTGATGTTTCTCTTGTACCTCCACGGCACTTTAGGGGCACAACTAGCCGCCGAATTTGGTGTTCACAATACAGCAGATAGTTTGTTGCGATTAGGCCAAGACCTGAACACAGTGTTTAAGTAGTTAATTGTCATTTGTCAGTTGTCATTTGTCATTTGTGACTAACAATAACCAATGACCAATGACTAATGACCAATGACTAACGCCCAATGACCCATGACCAATAGACCATGAAACTTCAGAAGACTTTAAATATTTTTACACTGATAACAGGCGCGATCGCTATTACTGTTATGAGTATCTGGATTGGTAAGCAGGCTTATACCTGGCTTCCTCCACAAGCGGCGGCTGAATCTGTCCTGATTGATGATTTAATCAGCTTCTTGGTCACCCTAGGTGCTTTTATCTTTTTGGGTGTGACTAGCACTCTCATGTATTCGATCATTTTCCATCGCGCAGCTAAGGGTGATTTGAGCGACGGCCCAGCAATTGAGGGTAATTTAACCCTAGAAGTTGTCTGGACAGCTATCCCCATCCTGCTAGTATTTTGGATTGCAGCTTACAGTTACCAAGTCTATGAAAAGATGGGCATTCAAGGCCCAATGGAATTGGTTCACCTGCATAATCCAATGGGAATGGAATCAGCTTATGCAGCACCAATGGAAGACAAGGAGACGCGGGGACAAAGGGACACGGGGACTTCTTCTGTCGCCGCGTCACCAAGTCTCCCCCTCACCGCGTCCAACCTGGTACCAGTGGAAAACATTGACGTAGTTGCCAAACAATGGGCATGGGTTTTCCACTATCCAGAAAGAAATGTTACCAGTACTGAACTTCATCTGCCAAGCGATCGCCGCATCCGTTTGGCACTGAAATCAGAAGATGTCCTCCACGGCTTCTATATCCCCGCATTCCGCCTGAAGCAAGACATCATTCCCAACCATAATATTGACTTTGAATTCACTCCCATTCGCCCAGGTAAATACCAACTAACCGATTCTCAATATAGCGGCACATACTTTGCAACCATGCACGCAGATGTGGTAGTTGAATCTCCAGAAGATTACCACCAATGGCTAGCCCAAGCAGCAACCAACAAACTTGCGCCCGCAGAAAATCAAGCAGCTTCCGAGTACGCCCAAGCCGCTAGTCAGTCAGTCAAAACTGGTTGGGCTACTGTAGCACCTGGGTCAGCGCCACTAGTCAACTATCCTGGTTGAAAGGAACTTAACCGATGACAAATATCCCTATTGAAGGCATCAGTCTCCCTAGTGGAAAGCCGCAACACGAATCCCCAGGTAACTGGAAGCAATACTTTAGCTTTAGTACTGACCACAAGGTTATTGGTATCCAGTACCTCGTCACATCATTTATCTTCTTTCTCGTTGGCGGTATCTTTGCAATGGTCATTCGGGGAGAACTCATCACCCCCGAATCAGACCTCATTGACCGCACCGTGTACAACGGTATGTTCACCATGCATGGCACAGTGATGCTGTTTTTGTGGACATTTCCCTCACTAGTTGGTTTTGCTAACTATTTAGTGCCCTTGATGATTGGGGCGCGAGATATGGCTTTTCCCCGCCTCAACGCCGTCGCCTTCTGGATGGTGCCAGTAGTCGGGATTCTCTTGATGGGTAGCTTTTTAGTCCCAGGAGGCCCAGCCCAAGCCGGTTGGTGGGCTTACCCACCAGTCAGTTTGCAAAACCCCACAGGTAACTTGATTAACGGTCAAGTCATCTGGTTATTGGCAGTTGCCATCTCAGGTGTTTCCTCGATTATGGGGGCAGTTAACTTTGTCACCACAATCGTGAAGATGCGGGCGCCAGGCATGACCTTCTTCCGGATGCCCCTGTTCGTTTGGGCAGTATTTAGCGCCCAAATTATCCAACTTTTCGGTCTACCTGCCTTGACTGCTGGTGCAGTCATGCTGCTACTCGACCTCACCGCTGGTACTGCCTTTTTCGATCCCAGTAAGGGCGGGAATCCAGTGATGTTCCAGCACTATTTCTGGTTCTACTCCCACCCTGCTGTTTATGTGATTATCCTGCCTATCTTTGGCATATTCTCCGAAATCTTCCCTGTTTATAGCCGTAAACCTCTATTTGGTTACAAAGTAGTTGCTATTTCATCAATCTTGATTGCCGCAGTTAGTGCCATTGTTTGGGTACACCATTTGTATGTCAGCGGTACACCTGCTTGGATGCGGATGCTGTTCATGTTCACAACGATGTTGGTATCTGTACCCACAGGCATCAAGGTATTTGCTTGGGTAGCAACCATTTGGGGTGGTAAGTTACGACTAACTACACCCATGCTATTTGCCCTAGGTGGATTGATTTTGTTCGTCTTCGCCGGTATCGTCGGCATTATGCTTTCCTCCGTACCTGTTGATGTGCATGTGAACAACACCTATTTTGTAGTTGGTCACTTCCACTATGTACTCTTCGGTACGGTGACAATGGGCTTGTATGCAGCCTTTTACCACTGGTTCCCCAAAATGACCGGTCGGATGTACTACGAAGGCTGGGGTAAATTGCACTTCTGGTTGACATTCATCGGTGTAAACCTCAACTTTTTACCCATGCACCCCTTAGGATTGCAAGGGATGCTACGTCGTGTTTCTTCCTACGCCCCAGAATATGAATTCTGGAATATCATCGCTAGCCTTGGTTCCTTCCTCTTGGGAATGTCTACCTTACCTTTCATTTTCAACATGGTAGTTTCCTGGATGCATGGTGAGAAAGCACCTGATAACCCTTGGCGGGCAATTGGCTTGGAATGGTTGGTTTCTTCACCACCCCCAGTAGAAAACTTTGAAGAAATTCCCATCGTCATTAGCGAACCCTACGGCTACGGTAAGTCTGAACCATTGATTGCTGAAGCTCATAGCAAGTCGCATTCCTAAAGAGAGATGAAGGAAGTAACTTTTTCAACGCCCTAGGAATGCAGAGTTAGCACAGAGTCTTTTGTGAAATTCTCTACTTATATCTCTGTGCCACGCCAGTTGCTACAACGCGGGAAACCCGCGCAACGCACTGGCTCCTCTGCGTTCTCTGCGGGTTGTTAATTCTTCCCTTCCCATCAAACTTGAAAATAAGGCAGAGGGGACACTTCTCTTCTCACTCGGGGAGACGCGCAAGGGACGAGACGCTCCGCGTAGCTTGCTTCCCGTAGGGTACGACTTCGCTCAGTGTCCTGGAGGCAGATGGCAGAAAAGGTAATATTTTCATGTTTGGTTGTAATATTTTCACCCTACTGCCTGGAAATGAACATAATTCACAAAAAAAACCGAAAAATCATCTTCCCTAGCCCCTACTCCCTAGTCCCTAGCCCCTTATTACCCATCACTAAAGCTGCCGCAGTCTGCAAGGTCAAGGAGAATTTAAGCAATGGATAGTTATGTTGCATCCGGGGAGTTACATCACACAGGTGGTGAACATACCCACGACGAAGAAGGCAATAAGATGTTTGGCTTCATGGTCTTCTTAGTCTCAGAAAGCGTCATTTTCCTGAGTTTTTTCGCTGGATATATTGTTTACAAAATCACGACTCCTAACTGGTTACCAGCTGGTGTTTCTGGTCTAGAAATCAAAGACCCTGCAATCAATACAGTCATTCTGGTTTCTAGTAGCTTTGTGATTTATTTAGCAGAACGTGCCCTGCAACGCCACGATTTAAGGAAATTTCGGCTGTTTCTCTTAGCCACAATGGCTATGGGTAGCTACTTTTTGCTAGGACAGGCGATTGAATGGAACAGCCTCGCCTTTGGTTTCACCTCTGGGGTGTTTGGTGGAATGTTCTACCTACTTACAGGGTTCCACGGTTTGCACGTATTCACCGGTATTTTATTGCAGCTGATTATTTTGATTCGCTCTTTTATTCCCGGTAATTACGACACTGGCCACTTCGGTGTGAATGCCACTTCGTTGTTCTGGCACTTTGTCGATGTCATCTGGATTGTTTTGTTTCTTCTGCTCTATATTTGGCAGTAAGCTGACCTCTAACTGAAGTATGGCGGCTTTCGCCGGGAGCGACAAAAATTTTCAATGTAGGGTGGGCATAATGCCCAAAGCCACTCCTCTCAACGCTTTTAACCTGCGCACGAGGGTGGCTTTTCTACGTATAGTTTAAAAATTCAATATACATTCCATCTGATTGTATTGATATTTTGTTAAAGATTGTATGAAGTAGAAAAATATTTTATATTCTTTTGATAAAGAATACGTATTGTCATTGTTTTTTGATCGTTTAACAGACATACTATCTATAAAATCATGTAAAAAAAATACAGGAGCTTAACCGAAATATCACTAGTATTAGGTGTAAGCAAACTTTCGATTTGTTTCAGGAATATCATCTACTTCATTGCTCTGCATCCATATTTTCCAACCAGTGATTTTTTGTCTGAAGACAATTTGCTGCAACGGGATGTACACTGTATTTTTTGTCCAGGTGTTACCAGATTTCTGATTTCTGTTGTCAAAAATTACCTCTTTGGAGAAATTAACTTATGATGAAACCCGCTGTATTACTGCAAGCTTTGGGTGCAAGTCTCATGGTTATGTTCACTGCTTCCTCAGCCAGTGCAGCTACCATCACCTTAACAGGAACAATTCGAGACTTTAACGATAACCATCCAGACTTTGAAAAATTAATCAAGAGCGATCCAGGTATTGTGACATCAACCCTAGGTGCAGACGGTAAGCCAGTATATGCAGGCCAAGCAGGTAACCCAACAACTAGTGGTGAAGAAAACTTTAACCAATGGTATAACGATGTTGCAGGTGTGAATCAAAGCAAACAGTATAGTATTACGCTAGACGATACGGGCAATCCTCCTGGTATTTTCTCGTATACTAACAACAGTTTCTTCCCGATTGACGGTGAGTTATTGGGCAATCAGGGACGTAACCACAACTACCACTTTACTTATGAAATTGCTTCCAAGTTTACCTATAAAGGTGGAGAAACCTTTAAATTTAGTGGTGATGACGATCTGTGGGTTTTCATTAATAAGCAACGAGTCATAGATCTTGGTGGTGTTCACCAAACACAGACAGGAACTGTGAATCTTGATACTCTAGGTCTTACCCTAGGGAAAAACTATGATTTAAATCTCTTCTTTGCAGAACGACATACATCTCAATCTAATTTCTCAATTGCTACTTCGATCGATCTGGAAACACCACCAGAAGTTCCCGAACCTCTAACCATTGCTGGTACGGCGATCGCAGCAGCTTTTGGGTTGTGGATGAAGCGCAAGCAACAAGCCGCTCATACAGCATAGTTTCGTAGTTTTTACCGTTTCTTAGAAGATTTTGATGCCCTTACATCCTGTGTAAGGGCATTTTCCTGTTACCGCTACTTAAACTGTAGACAAAATATGCGATCGCACATCTTCTACCAATTTATGTAAATTCCCCATATTCAGGCGATAACTCAGCGGATGGGCAATCAACCGGGCGCTACTTTCATACAATGTCGTAATTTCAATCAAACCGTTTTCTCGCAAAGTTCGTCCAGTAGAAACTAAATCGACGATCGCTTCCGACATGCCGGTAATCGGCCCTAGTTCTACTGAACCATACAGCGGCACTATTTCTATGGGCAAATCCAGACTTTGAAAATATTCCCGCGCACAATTGACATACTTAGAAGCTACTCGACCATTTGCTGGTAAATCTAAAGGCGATTTGTAAGGGCTGGATGCTTTAACTGCTACAGACATCCGACAGTATCCAAAATGCAAATCTACCAATTGTGCAACCTGGGGCTGTTTTTCGCGCAGCACATCATAACCAATAATACCTAGTTGTGCTTGACCATATTCTACATAAACGGGCACATCCTGACCTCTCACCAACAGTCCTTTCGCTTGTCCACTAGCGTCAACAATCTGAAGTTGGCGGTTTCCTGCATCTAAAAAAGCGCTAAAATCCAATCCTACAGATTGCAGTAGGCGGATGCTATTTTTTAGTAGTTCACCTTTTGGCAATGCAACAGTCAACATTATCGTCCTTGGTATCCTTGGCAAATCGGCGGTTCATCATTGAGAATATCTCGATATGCTGACCATAAGTAACATGATACTCAGAAATTAGACTAATTTAACTGCCCATCAAGCCTTTGAAAAATCATCGAAAATAATTTTGAGTAGCATTTGAGTAGTAAATTCAAGTTCTCGCTTCAAGGATTTAGAGATTAATTTTTTCTGCATCTCCCGTCAATACAAAGGCCGCCCAGTAAGAGGGATGGGGTTGATTTTTCCGCACTGCAATCTGTGCTTGTTGTAAGGCCTTGGCTTTATCCATTCCCATTTTTAAATAGTGATAAAACTTTTTCATGAGTGATTGTGTTGCTCGATCTTCTACATTCCACAAGCTCGCTATTACACTGGGTGTGCCAGCATAGATAAAGGCTCGGTTTAGCCCAATAATTTCATCTCCGAGACTGACCTTTTGAGTATTGCCAATAAAAGTTTCACAAGCACTCAGGACGACAAGATTTGTAGAAGTGGTTAAATCTAGCTTGTAAACATCATGAACCTCTAGCCTACCGTCTTTCTGGGCGACTTCGGCTTTGTCATCCATTGCTAGGTGAATAGTACTGAACAGGGGGGTGTTGGGATTATACTTCCCATGAGCCGCAATATGCAAAATTTCAGCTTTTTTGGCTTGCGACCAAACAAGGCTTTCAGTAGCATCTTTTCCTATATAAGCTTTGGTTTGAAATCGGCAGGCGATCGCCTCTACTTCTTTTTGGGCAAAATTTAAAGGAGCTAATAATTTATCAAATGTGTTATCTGGCGCACCAAGCGCTAAAATTCTGTTAGTACTTCGACTACGTTTACCTCGCAAAAAGCGTAAGACATTCGCACAGGGAAGGTTTACCAGAGTATAGTCATCAATTAGGTAGCGTTCCCCATCAGTCAGAGCCGCAAAGGGGAGATAGTGCAGAATATTATGCGGAACGATGGTAAGTCTGGGTGTGGGTAGGTAAGATTTCAGAGGTGCAATTAGGTAATTGTAGAGGTTTTTCAGTTCCAGGGGATGGTGTTCGGATATATTGGCAAAATCCAGAAACAGAGTGATTTGTTCCTTGAGTTCTGCTCGAGTCACATCTAAATTAATTGGTTGGAAGCGATCGCGAGTAATAATAAAAACCAGTGTACGCTCATCAGTAACAAAGTATTCTAGCAAGGTTGTCTCTGTGTCTAATTCTTTCTGAATTTCAGCTAAACTTGCAACATCAACACTGATTAAGCTTGCTATCTCCGGATTCTGGATTTCCAACTTTTCTAATAAGTTGTTGTAGTCTTTTTCGCGGGAAAGTAACTTATGATTCGGGTCTTTGCTACGCAGGGACAATATTTGGTTTCTCAGATTTTGCTCCTGTTTCAAAAGATAACCGCTCACTCTTCCCCGCAAGCCTATCCTCGCATTAGCAAGTTTGTCGAGAAAGGCTCGGGCTTTTGACTGTTCAACGAACTCAAAGGCTTCTTCAAAGTGTTTTTCTTGCCAAAGTAACAGAATTAGACTTCTATAATGCCTTGCCCAAAAATTAACAAATGATGTTGTATTCTCTTCTATTTTTAGAGTACTGCGAATCTTCTCAGCAATTTGAATTCCTTTTTTGTAGTAATTAATAGCGTCAGTTATATTTTTTTGTCCTTTAGCAACTCTCCCCAAGGCTACCCATCCCATTGCCTCTTGTTGAGCGTCTTGGAGTTGTTGAGCTAGTTTTAAAGCCCACTCAAAACAAAATGATGCTTTCTGATATTTTTTAATGTATAAATAAAGTTCTCCCAAATGGTGCAAAGCTTGTATTTTGGCAACAGGAAGTTGATATTGACGGGCAATTTTGAAAATATGTAAGTAAGATTTAATAGCTTTTTTGTATTCTTTATTTAAAAAGTATGCATAACCAAAATGCTCTAAAGCTTGACACTCGGCTTCAATATCTTGATATTTTTGGGCTATCTTGAGGCTACTTTGAGCATAGTTAATTGCTTGATTAATTTTCTGAGTATCCACTACATTATCATCATCTACAGCTAAAGCCCCATAGGCAGCGCTCAAATCTCCCTGTAATCTTCCCTGGATTTTCTCATTTCTCAGTTCGTTGGCAATTTTTAAACTTTCGTTTAAGTACTCTATTGCCTTACTTCGATTGTAAAAGCCATAATTGTAAGCATTACCTAAAGCTTGCCAAACTAGCATTTCTAACTGATTATTTTTCATTTTTTCACGGAAATCGAGACATTTATGCCACGATTGTAAGGCTTGTAAAATATTAGATTTTTTCCAGCGTTCGTTTCCTTGCAGATAATATAAATTAGCCAAAATTAGTATCAGTTTTTCTTCGGCTCGACAATTATTTAATTTTTGGATAATCAACCGTACTTGCTCAAGGCATTGAATTGTTAAGTTATAGTTTTTCAACGCCAAACAAAATTGTTCTAAAATTTTGAACGCTATTGTTTCTAGAGTTAGTATTCTAGATTGTGATTGTATTTGTAATTGCTCTTGACTCTGAAGCATAAGTAATTTGCTCCTAGTTTAATAATATGTAGTCCGCTACACAAATTACGATAGGTTATAGATACCCGAATTTTTTTAAATCGGGTATTTGAACAAAATGCGGTAAATAAACCATCCATTTGAAATGTCTAAAAGCCTTATGCAATGGTAATTACGAATTACGAATTTTACGCCATTTCGCGCAGTCGTTTTTCTAAGTAACTGACCATATCTACATTTCCCAATTCTGTGTATATTGCTTTAGCAGCTTCTAACAAACTTCGCGCTTTTGGTTGTTTACCAAGAGTCCAGTTCACTTCCCCTAATCCAACCTGTGCTGCTGCTAGTTCCGATTTATCCCCAACGGCATCTGCCTTGGCAATTGCTTTTTCGTAGTATACTTCAGCTTCCGAAGGGAGTCTGCTTGAGTAATAGAGTTCACCGAGTTGGCGGTAAACAACTGCGTTCTTGTCTTCGTTTGGTAAAGCTTCTAAAATAGCGATCGCTTCTGCTGTCAGAAGTTTTTGATTATACAGTTCAGCTAGCTTTAATGCTGTTTCCACAGCAGATAATTCTTGTTGCTCAATCTCCTGAGCAGTATTTTGGATCTCAAGTGCTTTATCCTCATCTATCAGCTGAAATCCCAGTCCTGGGACTCCAATCTCTTCGGAAGATCTGTTTGTATCTGTTGTTTCAATCACCAACTTGTAGCTGATCCCCGGTTGCAATGGCTTCTCGTCGGGATAAACGAGTTCGCAGATATCCCCTTGACAAACATCTTCTCGGCTAACTTCTTTTGTCCAATTCAATCCCTGACCTCTTACTGTCACCTTGAAGCGATTGGCATCATTTGGAGCGTGCCATCGCAAAGTAGGTTGTTTGGTAAGAATTAGGGTATCCCGTGGGCTGATAGTATAGGGAATGGCAGGATCGCTGGCATTGCGAAATACTGTCGGACAGATAGAGAGTAATCCCGTTGCTTGATCATCTGGGAAAGATATTCCTTTACTCCCATTACTACAGCGAATTGTGACACTAGCACCTGGTTGTTTTTTCAGAATGTCACCTAAACGGATTTCTGTGCCTTCATTTACTAATAACCAACTTTGTTGATTACTCCGTTTAATCTGGACTACGCCGCTGAATTGAGTAATCTTAGCAGAATCTTGTGGCATTATTCTTCTCCTTTTTTCACGTTTTGCGGTGCCATGTCCATCCACCTATCTTCTTCTGGTATGCGCGGATTGCCATAAGCATTACATAATTTCCATTGCACTAATGCTGTTTTTGGTACTTTTTTTTGTGCTGTTTTTGGTGCTGTTTTTGGTTTATCTGCCTGTTCTAAAACTAGGGCTAACAGACAGTGAGCAGAAGCACGAGTGGGATGAATGACATTTAAATTAATCGTGTCATTAATGGCGATCGCTTCTTCTAAAAGTGCTTTAGAATCGGCGTAGCGTTTTTGCTCGAATCTCGCCCAACCTAGATTTTTTCGTATTTCATACATCAAAATATTGTCGTCTTCTGATATAGTCTGACCTAGCTTTGGCTCTACATCTTTTGCTTTAAAAAGTAAAGAGATAGCCTCTCCAGGCTTATTTTCATTTAGATACAATCGTGCTAAATCGCTGTAGGCAATAGCTATATTGCCCCGAATAGCTAACCGATACTCAGTCTGTGCTTTATTGACATCTCGTAATTGTTCATACAATTTCCCTAAGTTATGGTGAACCTCGGCATTGTCTGGATCGAGGCTAATTGCTCGCTCATAGTCAGATATTGCATTGTCCCATTCACTAGCGTGGTAATGTTTCAAACCCCTTTGATTAAAGTAGTTAGCAATTTCGGGAAGTGAAGCTTTAAAGCCAATCAAACTTACTAAAAGTAAAGCTGATAACCCGAATTTTGTTTCTTGCCAAAAATAAGTCTTTATCCCAAAACGTAAAAAAGTTTCTTCAATTCCTTTTCGTCCTGCTTCTGTTAGCACACCACCAACAGTTAATAGGGTTAATACACTCTGAGAAATGACAGCAAATGAACTTAAAAAACCTGCTCCCCCACTCAAAAATCGAGTGGAAATATCTATCACTAAACTCAAAGAACCTGTCAGAGAGGCGATAGTAAGTGCATTCCAAAGCCAGTCAAAATTGTCTAAGGGATGACTAGGAGGTTGCAGAAACCACCACCAAGATGTGACTGGTACATTCAGGTTTGTACGCCAGTCTGCAAGTTTAGTTAGTTGATTAATTTTCTGAGCTTGTTGCTTTAAGCGAGTATCAAGCTCGATAATTTGAAGTAACTGTTCATCGGATTTTTGAGGAATATCATTTAATGCAGCTTGAATGCGATCGCGAGCAGTCAAAACGCTCAAAACTTCCTTTTCTGATACATCAGAAGTCTCTTCAAATGCTGCAAGTTTTTGGCGATAGAGTTCTATTGTCTCATCTAACACCATATTGTTATTTAATTATTTGAATTGCAACAAATATTTAATGGGTAACAGAGAATTGTGACTATTTTAGGACTTACGCAAGTGTCATATTTTTGTCGTAGAGGTTGTCCATAGTCAAAAGGAGCCAGTGCGTTGGGCGGGTTAAGAGACTTGAAGCAACTGGCGTTCCAAATTCCAAAAAATTGGCTCCTTTTGACCCTTGACTCTTGACTCTTGTCCACCATAGGGGAAGATATATGTGCCAGTTGCGTAAGTCCTGTATTTTTTTCCAGAAAACCTCGTAAGTCTGATTACGTAAGAGTTTATTGAGCATATATTTTATGGATAAAAATAGTACAAATGAACGTATTAAAAGGGCTAGATTTTATAGCTAATTGTACTGAAACAAAACTACAAAAGTATAAAATTCAATTCCGGAGGATTGCGGATATCTCTACACCAACCCATAGCGTAAATCCGATATCTCCTTCCTTCTGCACCCTTTGACAGTTGTCATCGTAAATCATCAAAGTTAGTGGATCTGCATGACGGCTCAACCTCAATTACGAGAAACTCCCTCTTTACTACCTTCAGGAATTGAAGTTGAATTTATGCAGGATGGGGAAGATAAATTTTCTATACCTGTCTTGAAAATACGGACTAGTACCGCTGCGCGTTAGTCAAAAGTCATACTTCGACAGGCTCAGTAACTAAAAGTCAGAAGTCAAAAGTATTATGGAATGGGCTTTTTAGGGATTTTAAATGGTCTGCTTCTCTTACAAAGTTTGGCGGGACGGAAACCGACACCGCCAACGCCAGTTGTTTTAAGCCGGGGAACCCTTTCGGCAGTCGCTACAACGGAGGGAACCTCACGCCAGTTCGCTCAAGTCGGGAAACCCGCCCACGCGACTGGCTCCGCAACGCGCTGCCTCACCAACACACTGGCTCAACTTTGCGCTATTTACGCCGTGGTGTACTAGTCCCGCAGGGCGGAATTTGGAATTCGTAATTACGTTTTTGTAAAAGTTTCAGACATTTATAATGGTATATTGATTTGCGCCATGCTGTACTAGTACTTATCCCCAGGCTCAGAAGGCTGGCGATCGCTAAAAATTAGGATAAAAATGCCTATTGTGAGTAGCATTTGAATAGCAAAGAATATCCAACATAATGAAAGCCTTGTGTATCTTGGCTTCAACAAGACTGACCACAAGCAGTATGAGAATTTTATTAGTTGATGACGAAATTGAATTAACTGGCCCTTTGAGTCGCGTGTTATCCCGTGAGGGCTATAGTGTAGATGCGGCTTATGAAGGCATCAATGGCAGCAACTTAGCACAAACAGGCAGTTATGACCTGCTAATTTTAGATTGGATGTTACCAGGAAAAACAGGCTTGGAAATTTGTCAGGAATTACGCCGCCAAGGTAAAACTACTCCGGTGCTGTTTCTCACTGCTAAGGATACTCTAGATGACCGAGTAGAAGGTTTAGATGCAGGTGCGGATGATTATTTAGTGAAACCTTTTGAACTGCGGGAGTTGCTAGCCAGAGTCCGCGCTTTGTTGCGTCGTTCTGGCTTGGAGACATACAGCACCACAACCGGACGCTTGATAGTAGCTGATTTAGAACTAGATATTGAAAACCAAGTAGCTTATCGTCAAGAACGAGTAATTGAGCTATCTCAAAAAGAAAGCCAATTGCTGCAATATTTTATGGAACACAGTGGACAGCTGCTAACTCACGCCCAGATTATGCAAAATCTCTGGCAAGATGAGGAACAACCAAGTAGCAATGTGATTGCTGCATTAATTCGCCTGGTGCGCCGTAAGATTGAGGTTGCAGGTGAAAGTCAGTTAATTCACACTGTTTATGGTAAAGGCTATCGCTTCGGTAGTGGTACTGGAGAGTAGGGGGATGAGGGGGATGAGGGAAGGGGGACAAGGGGAACAAGGAGGACAAGGGGGACAAGGAGGACAACTGATAACTGACAACTGATTATTGACTATTGACTATTGACCAACCGATTGATTTGCATTTGTAATTTATCTCTAAATTGTTGCACTTTTTGATAAGTGGTGGCTCGTTTATTGTTTGCAGGAGCTTCTATATCTATTTGTTCCAAAGGTTGAATAAAATAACGTAGTCGAGTTTTCATAGCCCAAACTCCCATTGAGGGAAAGAGTATCAACAGCAGCATTAAAGGCGATAAGGGTAAGAATGGTAATTTGAATAATTTTTGCAATTTTTTAAGATTTACCGTCCAAGGATGCAAATATTCATTACCAAGGCAAATTACTGGGAGAATCGGAACTTGATAGCGATCGCTCAACTGCTTAAAACTGACATCAAATTTTTGCAGTTGATACCTGTTTCTCCAACCTTTTAGCGGGCCGCGTAAACCTTCTGGTGCATAAAGGAGAATTTTACGTTGCTGCATGGCTGCTGTAAAATCATCTAATTCTGCGCGCACACCACCTAAAACGTTTGACCATCCCGGCGGTAACCACCAAATTACCCAAGGATGCTCGAACAATGAAACTTCTGCTACAGGTTGCACTATCCAGCCTCGTTCTTGACTTAATAAATAAGCCAAGGTCAAAAAGTCCCAAGGAAAACTCATTCCTGCATGATTCATGACGACAATCAATGGACTTGTTGACGGTAAATTTTCAATTTGTTGTAATTCCCCATGAAAATAATATTTCACAATGGGAGCAAGAATTTCTTCGCCAAATGCGCTTTGATATTTGGGATTAAATTCCTCAACTTCTTTTTGTGGAGAACGACAACCAAGACGGAGCCAACGCATCAGCAGCCCTAGATAAAATCCCCCAGGCAATAAAAATAATATATATTCTAGCCAATTCCACCCATCGGGGTCTGTATGGTAATGCTGCCAGTGACGGTTAAATAAAATTAGCCAGCCTGGAGGATACCATAAGCAAAACCAATCAAACCAGCTAAATTTGTAGCCATCATCTGCGGCTGTTTCTAGCTGAATATTGAGTAAGTTTTCAGCGCTTTGATTGCTCACAATTACTGTATGTTTTAGATAATAATTGAGTTATTCGTCTATTATATAGCAGCAATATTTGATTGATAAATTGATTCCTAGATATAGGCAATAAGCTAGAGATTTTTGGCAATTTTTTAGTGTTTTAATTCGCATCCTACCCCAGACGTAAGTTTATGCTAAGACTGACACACAACTGACGTGCGAGATCCCCGACTTCTTGAAGAAGTCGGGGATCTGACCCCTGGCTAGTGTAGTAATAATGCATCATCTGACATAAAATTACTATATGCAGCGTATTTGTGTTGTCGGAACCACAGGTTCAGGAAAAACGACGTTGGCTCGGCAAATTTCTGTTCGCCACAATATACCCCATGTAGAATTAGACTACTTGCACTGGGAACCCAACTGGATAGAAGCACCAAACGCTGTCATGCGCGAGAGGGTTTCTCAAGCAATATCAGGTAATAGTTGGGTGGTTGATGGTAACTACAGTATCGTGCGCGATATTGTTTGGGGAAAAGCTGACACAGTTGTGTGGTTAGATTATTCTTGGGCTGTAGTGATGAGGCGAATATTGCGGCGAACTCTGTCGCGGGTAGTGACACAACAACAAGTCTGCAATGGCAACCGCGAAACATGGCAAACTACTTTTAGTCGTGATTCCGTAATTTTGTGGGCACTGAAGACTTACAATCAAAAGCGCAGAGAATATCCGCAGCTATTTACCAAACCTGAGTATGCCCATCTAAGAATTGTACATTTGCGATCGCCTGACGATACCGAAAATTGGATGCAGAAGCAGTTCACGCCTGAGTTTGGGGCTATTGATGGTAAAGTGTAATAGCAGCTATACGATTTCTAAACTTTGATTTAAGAGTCGCAAAAGTTAATTTACGAGTCGCAAAAGTTAATTTACGAGTCGCAAAAGTTGATTTACGAGTCGCAAAAGTTAATTTACGAGTTGCAAAAGTTGATTTACGAGTTGCAAAAGTTAATTTACGAGTCGCAAAAGTTGATTTACGAGTTGTAAAAGTTGCTTGACGAGTTGTAAAAATTAATTTACGAGTCGCAAAAGTTGACTTTTGAGTTTAAATATAGTGAAAGCGCGATCGCATTTTTGTATTATAGACCTGAGTATGCACATCTCAGGATTATACAATTGCGATCGCTATCAGATACGCAAAATGGGATACTGTAGGCAATGCCCACCATATCAGGGTTTGTAAGCCATAGCCCTACCGACTTATTTATTACGCTGAAACATATCTATCAAATTACCAATTAAAGGTAACTGCTTTAGAACCATTCTTACTAAATCGACAAAAGATTTCTCAGAAAGGCGATCGTCCTGACGAAGTTGTAAAACTCCAATTAATGTCATAATAATAACAGTACCAATAATAGTTAACGCTAAAGAATAAATTGGTAATAACCCTGCAAAAATGCCTATTGTATTAAATACAATTGAGAATAAAAATACATAAAACATTCCGTTTCTAAAAGCAAACGGAAGTGTAAATTGTACTTCCGGTTTAGAATTTTCTTGATTGTTTGGCTGTTCTGTCATCACATTATTTCCTTGTTGTAGTTGCAAAACGTCTATCTTGTCAGTATTAATATAAATATCACCACATAGTCTATTTGTTTCTGTTTGAGTTAACTGGCTTCTGTCCATGACATCATCAATTAATCCCAAGACATTTACCTTTTTATAGCTAATATCACATTCAACATCATATTTTTGATTAGCAATCCGATTTCTTAAATTTTCAAATTTATAAAAGTGTGGCTCTTGTTGATTTTTACATACTGAGCAATTACAAGGAATGAGTTGATTAAATTTTAACTGTTTGTAAGAAGCATGAATTTTATCGATTTCGTAGGTAACACGAGTTAATAAATCTCTTTTGTGCCGACCTACAACGCGAATTTTAATTTCTCTGTTGTCGTAATATTCAATTACCTCTGCCTTCGTATTATCTTGACTGAGAATAACTCCACTTTTCCAGACATATTTTTGTTCATCAATCAACCCATGCATAGCGACTATCAACTGGGTAATCAAGCCTTTGGGCATGAAATCATAAATGTAACGTATGATGATGTTATTGTCTTTGTTCCAGGAATATTCAGGTTGTTTTTCAGTTAAAAGTTGCGGCGCGATGTAAGTTCTAGGATTGTTAGGAATTTCGTAACACAACTTGAAGTTAATCATCAATTGTAGAAGTTCGCCTTGCTTTGTGGCATATTGTTCTTCATGCCAGATATTTTGCAAGTCCTTCCAGGTGAACTTGCCCAAATTGAGAATTACCTGTTTATCGTCCAGAACTTTATACACTGCATCAGTGCCCCACTTAGGTTGAAGGATGACGATATTATTTAAAATCGGGTCTTCTTGGAAGTGTAAGCACACGCCTATATCGTGCAGATAGTTACTTAATTGCAATTTGTCTTTATCTTGGGTGAAGCCATTTTTTTGGCAAATTTGCAAATATTCATCTAAACTAATGTAATTACGTGGGTCATTCTCTAAGGCTTCCCGAACTCTCACCCAGGTTGTGGGAAGTGCTGTGCCAATATGAGGTAGAGAGGTAATATAATGCTTAATTTCTCGCAGAACTTCCGTTAAACCCCGATTAGTAGCAAAGTTAGTTGCTAAGGTTGTCTTTAGGTTGGTAAATCGTCCTCGCAATTGTGGTTCATTAATTTCACGGGGACGGTCTTGCTTTTCATTTTTGATAATTATTACTGGACTATTATCGCTCAACAATTCCACCACATTCAACCAATAGTAAAAATTGGTGTCTTCTTTGCGATTATCTGCTACCAAGGTATAGAGGGAACGCTTGGTGAGGAAAAATTGGTGGGTGGCATGATAAATTTCCTGTCCGCCAAAGTCCCAGATATTAACTCGAAATTCGCGCCCATTTTCCATTGAAAAACGCCACTGGATGACCTCAATACCCTTTGTTGAACCTTCTTCCTGAAGTTGATAATTTTGGTTTTCAATTTTCTTAGCCAGTGTTGTCTTACCTGCGCCTGCTTCGCCAACAATCAGCAATTTTGCTTCATACAGATAATCTGTTCCTTGTGCTTCCACTTGTCGGAAATAATCTTTAATCGAGCCAATACCTTTTTTAACCACTTCTAGTGGTGGCTTTTCAATGGGGTTGTCGCTTAAATTCAGCCAAGTTAATTGTTGCAGGTGAGTGATGGCTTCCGGTATCGTCGTTATTTGGTTGTAGCTTAAATTCAGCTCATTGAAGTTTTGCAGGCGGGTGATGGCTTCCGGTATCCTCTTTATTTGGTTGTAGCTTAAATTCAGCCAAGTTAATTGTTGCAGGTGAGTGATGGCTTCCGGTATCGTTGTTATTTGGTTGTGGCTTAAATTCAGCCAAGTTAATTGTTGGAGGCGGGTGATGACTTCCGGCATCATCCGGATTTGGTTGTAACTTAAATTTAGCCAAGTTAATTGTTGGAGGCGGGTGATGGCTTCCGGTATCATCCGGATTTGATTGTAACTTAAATTTAGCCAAGTTAATTGTTGTAGGTGGGTGATGGCTTCCGGTATCGTTCTGATTTGGTTGTAGCTTAAATTCAACCAAGTTAATTTTTGTAGGTGGGTAATGGCTTCTGATATCGTCGTGATTTGATTGCCGCTTAAATCCAGCTTAGTTACGTGTTGCAGGCGGGTGATGGCTTCCGGTATCCTCTTTATTTGGTTGTAGCTTAAATCCAGCCAAGTTAATTGTTGCAGGCAGGTGATGGCTTCCGGTATCTTCTTTATTTGATTGCCGCTTAAATCCAGCTTAGTTAAGTGTTGCAGGCGGGTAATGGCTTCCGGTATTGTCGTGATTTCGTTGCCTCTTAAACTCAAGACTTCTAACCATTTGAGTTCAAACACCTCAGTAGGAATCTCTATTGATTTGTCCTGCTCGTCAGTCCACAAATAATTGCTTAAATCTAATTCTTTAAGCTGTTTCTCTTTCGCTTGTTGAATTGTTTGCCGGACACGCTGAGGTGTAGTTGTCATACTGGTATCTTGAAATCAAATACAATCCCGCTTCATGCACCTAATTGACTGGAATATGTGGGAGCATCTCAGTAAGAGTAGTGTTTCAGTAACCAACTACATTAGTACTATCAATTTTTACGGATTCTGAGGGTAATATATCATTATCACTCAGGCATTGCTGAATTTAGGCGCGAAAAGTAATACTGTTCAGCTAAGCCCTAACTCAAACGCTGTCGTTATAAACCGTTAAGCACTGGCTTTAGTCATTTCAACAAGTATGGGCTGGAGTGAAATGATTGGAATAGTTTCTACGAGAGATACTGTATAAGCAGAAAGCTGCAAAAAATCGGACACTGGGGGAGTCAACAAAATATTAAAAACTATCTCTTTGAGGTCGCTTGATATTTGAGATAAGCCAGTCAGGGGAAAGCTGCGGGTTCCCATCTCTGTTTTTTGCGCCAACACGGAATAGTCAAAAAAAGCTATACTTACCGCCTGACACTGTTGTTGATTAATTCGCAATAGAATATGGTCGGTCAATTCTATTCCTGTTGCTGGCGAACCTGGTTCAAAGCAAACAGTTAGTGTATCGCTTGTTTCATCATATTTAATACTTGGCTTGCTCATAATATTTAACCCATCACCTTTTGATATGCTGTGATGTAGTACGCTTGAAACCTACCCTGTAAACCCTTGTCATTACCTTGCTGAGTGTCATCTCGCCCAGAACTGAAGTTCCGGGCTAATAGCGTAAGTCCACTTCAGTGGACTGAAATCCTTACGAGTCTACTTTAGTAGACTTTAGCTATTAGCCTTGGAATTCATTCCCAGGCGGTTTGGCAACGAAGCGGAGATTTTAAAGTAGCACTATCTAATATTCTCGGCGCGTTTGCTGAGTTAAGGACTTCAGTCCTTACTAAAGTGAATTAAACGTTAGCCGCTGCTGGTGTTGGTAAATTGACTTTCAACCGCTTAAACATGGCTTCCCGTGCTTGCATTGCTAAAGTATCATCCAAGGGTTCTAGGGTAATTGGCTGTTGATACTTCAGGCGCAATGCTGTTTGAATTAACCAATCTGCGACAAAAGGATTTTTTGGTAACAGGGGGCCGTGGGAATAGGTTGCGATCGCATTCTGATAAAATGCTCCCTCAGTTCCATCTTCACCATTATTGCCCAAACCGTAAACTACTTTTCCCAAAGCTTCGACTTTCCCCAGCTTGGTGCGTCCGCCGTGATTTTCAAAGCCGACTAAATACGGTGTGCTACCTGTCATGGCTTTTAAATCTTGCGCTAGGCGAGAGGCTGTAACTTCAATTACTAAGTTACCTATGCAGCGTTTGGTATTTTCACCAGGATGGACGGAGACTAAATCTAATATTCCTAAACCTTCAATGCGTTGTCCTAATCCGGGTTCATAATAATGTCCGAGTAACTGGGGTGAACCACAGGTAAATACTCCCGGTGTGCCATTTTCAATTTTTTCACGCATGGCATCGGCTTTTACACCTTGCAAATCACGCATGACAATTTCTTGCTGGCGGTCTTGTGCGCCACCACCGACAATCAAGTCTACAGATTTAATATCTTCTGCGGTAGCATTTTGATCTAAGGGTAAAACTTTAACACTGTATCCCCGCCATTGAGCGCGGCGTTCTATAGTAATAACATTACCGCGATCGCCATAGGTACTCATCAGCGTCGGATATAACCAACCAATTGTAATTTCAAATTTTTGAGAAGTCATATAATCTAATTTGAAAATAGTGTTGACTGTTGACTGTTGACTGTTGACTGTTGACTCTTAAGAGAGATTTTCCTGCCGCAGTTGTGTGATTTATCACATGACCGTCTAAGTTGAAAATAAGGCAGAGGGCAGAAGGAAGCAGAAAGTTTTTATCCTTAGTTGTGTCTCTTGCATAAATGAATCACTCATATCTTTTTCTATTTATGAGCGCAGAATCCGGTGTATATCTAGAGTCTGGGTAAGCATATCGCACATTTGTCTTAATTGCTATGTTTATTCGTAGTTTATGTAACAGTTTTGCAGTAACATTTTGCCGATAATCCCAAATGAGTTATCAGGGAATTACAAAAATTCAGTTTCACTTTTCCTGTTGAGTCGTAAGATTACAGATTGTCATAGGTTTGCTTCACAACCTGAAATATTACTTTATGGATTGTAAAACTGCTACATTAGTCTACCAAACAGAGAATCATCTCGAAAAAATTCGGGAGATTTTCCCCGAAGCATGGAAGTTCTTAGAAGAACAAGCTTTTGCTTATGTTCAAGGTAAGAAAGATAATTTTGATTCGGCTGTGAAAGATTTAGTAGGTGAAACCAAGTTTAAATATAGAATGGTTCACCGTGATGATAAAGACCAACTTACCAAAGACCTGGGAGAATTATTAGGAGATATTACCTCCCGCTTACTTTTACAACAACATTTTTCCGCATTAGTTGGTCAACAAGTCTTCTTTAGTACAATTTGCTGTAGTAGCCATCTCACAGCTGACCATGAGATGACTTTAGAAGAAGTGCTACCGATTCAACGCGCCGCCGTGAAGTTGCAATAGGTTAGGGGCTAGGGGCTAGGATGTAGGGATTAGGGGACAAGGGAGACAAGGGAAGGGGGATGGGGGAGACGCTGGGACACGGAGAAATCACCCATGCCCAATGCCCAATGCCCAATGCCCAATGCCCAATGCCCAATGCCCCATGCCCAATTACCGAATCTTCCTCCCAGTTAAGACTTCTCGGACACTCAACATGGCTGTGTATGTGGGTAAAATATGCAGGGTTTCGTTTTTGGGTGTCCGCGCTAATGCTGTGTTTATAGCATCACGTAAATCTTCTTCCACAATTAGATTAAAATTACTGTTAGGGTTGGGATCGCTATAACGCAGACGTAAGGCCATATCATAAGCGCGATCGCCACTCACAACTAAAGTACCTCCACGCTGGACTAGTTTTTCTGTATCTACATCCCAAATCCAAGATACATCTTCGCCATCTTGGACTCGGTCGTTTAATACCAGCAAAGTAGTTTTATCTGTGCTTTGGGTGACTACGCGAATTGTTTCATTAGTCCCGACAGGATTTTTCGATAATAAAATCCGCACTTTTTTACCGTTGATTTCTAAATCTTCCGCACGTCCAAAAGCTGCTTGGAAGTGGGGAATGGTATCGCGGATAGTCGCCTCATCAACGCCTAATTCTTGGGCAGCGGTGGCAGCAGCTAAGGTATTGTATTTGTTGTACAACCCTACAAGAATTTGCGGCCATTCGCTGCTGTTAAGGCTGGGTTGACTTCTACTAAAGCCGCATTTAGAACAGCTATATTCGCCCATGTGGGACAAATACACGCCTTCGTAGTCGAGAGCTTGTCCGCATCTGGGGCAATAGATAGAATCAACAGCATGGGGAATGGCTTCTAAATAATGTTCTGGTTCAGTCAAACCGAAAAACGAGACGCGCTGTTGGGTTAATTGTTGACCGAGATAGCAAATAGTCGGGTCATCAGCATTTGCCACTACGATGGTTTGGGGTGGTAAAGTAGCGATCGCACTTCCCCAGCGTTTACTAATAGTATCGACTTCGCCGTACCTGTCGAGTTGGTCGCGAAACAAATTTAAACACATGATGAGCTTTGGTTGAATCGGTGCTAATACCCTAGGTAAGATGTTCTCATCAACTTCCAAAATCGCATAGTCAACATCCAAGCTACCCGTTAAGCTGGCGTTATCCATCAGCGCCGTCATCAAACCATTTTCCAGATTCGCGCCTGTAGAATTATGGGAAACACGATAGCCTTTGCGTTCTAGAATCTCCCGTAACAGCAGCGATGTGGTAGTTTTACCATTAGTCCCAGCAATGAGAATTGTCCCTTGTTTTACCTGCTGACTCAATAATTGCAACAGCCTGGGTTCAATTTTACGAGCAATCGAGCCTGGTAATACACTAGCAGCACCGAGGCGGAGCGATCGCACCATAAACGTCACGCCTTTCGCCACCGACACCGCCAAACCCAGTCTGAATCTATCTATAAGTTGTATTTTGTTTTTCACTGTAGGTAATAGCTTAAATTAATTTTGTCAATAGTCAATAGTCAATGGTCAATAGTCAATAGTCAATAGGCATCGGGCATGGGGCATGGGGCATTTGTCTTCATCATCCCCCCACACTCCCCACACTCCCCACACTACCTCGTCCCCCTTGTCCCCCTTGTCCTCCTTGTCCCCTCTGCTTCTTTCTCCCCCTTCCCTCATCCCCCAATCTCCAATCTTTCCCGTCCCCAGAAGAGTTATCTTAAAAAATGGTGCAAGGACGTAATCATATATCCAGCGCTACTTGCTGAATTCAGCAAAAACTCACAAAATAGTAGCTCACAAGGTTTCTTTTGATGAATGGCTTAAAGTTTCCTTTTTTACAGAAAAAAACTCATTGGCAACAATTGATTTCTAAAGCTTTGGTGCTGCTTGCGTGCTTGTTGATTATAAATATCCCACCAGCAGTTGCTGGTATTAAGGATGACAATTACGACGGAAATATTTTCGTAGTTTATGCTGGTAATGGTTCACTAATTCCTCCCAGACAGACATTAGCACAGTCCCTAAAAGAGCATAAACCTATCTTTTTGGCTTTTTATGTCGATGACAGCCAAGATTGTAAGGAATACGCGATTACAATTTCACGGGTACAGGAATTCTACGGTAAGGTAGTAGAGATTATCCCCCTGAGTGTAGACACCATCCCATCCGAAAAAACTGACGACCCTACAGATCCAAGATATTACTACTCTGGGGGTGTACCTCAAGTTGTAGTGTTTGATCAATCAGGTAAAGTGCTTTTAAATAAGCAGGGTCAAGTTGCTTTTGAAGAAATAGACGATCGCTTTCGTGAAGTGTTCGATTTATTACCCCGTACCGAGTCGGTACAGTTAAAGCGGCGTTCCTTCAATGAATTCAGTAGTGAGTTAAGTAAGTAGCTTTGGGGCTAGACCAAATTGTGTCTAGCCTAATTTTTAGTGATATCTGATACTACATTCCCAATTTTGCCAAGAGATAATCTTTAAATAATCTGAGTTAACAACAGAAGAAGTTAATTCATAGTCTATAGTCCATATTAGATGACTAATGACTAATGACCAATGACCAATGACTAATGACTAATTAGAGTGTGTTCTGATGTCAAAGGTTTATACTACCGAAGAACTCATCCAAATTTTGGCAGCCGAACGTCAAGCTTGCCTCAAAGGGGAACGCCTAAAGTTAGAAGTAAGCGTTTCTGGCAATCCTTTAATTGACCAGTTTATCAGAACTGATGGGCTGCAAAAGTTTACTGCCTATCAAGACTTTAAAGCTGCCATTCACGACTATCAAAGAGAACATCGAGTGTCAGGAATTATCTGGCATGAAGTGAAGGTTAAGGGGAAAACTGTGTGTTATCCCCAAATAGATAGTGAGTTAATTGCTTTAAGTAATGACTTGGGTATATTACAATCTGCCAAAAATTCTATACTAGAATTTTGGTATGAAGTCACTTCAGACATGGATTTGTACCTGAGTTTTAATAACAGTAAACAATACCAGCAAATTAACAAAATTGATGTAGAAAGAATTTCCCAAAGAACAGAATGGGCAAGTTTATGTAAATGGGAGAATTCTAACTTTTTAGAAATAATTTTACAGTTAGGTTGGGGGCAACCAGAAGAAGCCTATTATAAACGTGGCAGACCCCATTCTGGTAGTGAGTATATTCATGCTGTCAATCCTGGCCATCGTCCTATTGGTTGATTGATCACTAAGAATGCTAAAATATAGCGTAAAAATGACGGACAAAATTGCCACAAAATTGTATTTACTTTCATCAGCTATAAAGGCACTATATCTGTAAAAGAAATTTCACCTGTACAGATAAGCAGTAGCATGAAAGTACGCGCAGTTATCAAACGTCTAGAAGCAGATGGTTGGTATCTTGATAGAACTAAAGGTAGTCATAGACAATTCAAACATCCTGATAAATCTGGTGTAGTTACAGTTCCTGGTAAATTGTCTGATGACTTAGCTCCTGGTACTCTAAGGCGATTTACAGGAATAAATATACCGCTGCCGTTGGTTTCGACTTCCCTGCGGGACGCTACGCGAACGCTCAACCAACTCCAGAGTCGAGAGTTGAGCGAAGTCGAAACTCGCCAACACAGGTATTTTCTTTCTCGGAAATCACCTAAGTAGTATTTGGAGGCAAGCACAGTTGTAAGGAGAATATTCATGCGGTATGCAGTGGTGATTGAAAAGGCTGAAGGTAATTACTCTGCTTATGTCCCCGATTTACCTGGTTGCATAGCTACGGGTGAAACCATAGAAGAAGTCAAGGAGATGATTGCAGAAGCAATTGAATTTCATATAGAAGGAATGCGAGAAGAAGGTTTACCTATTCCTAAGCCTACAAGCATCACTCATGAGGTGGAAGTTTTAGAAGTATTAAATTAAAATTTGGACTCAGCAAACTATCACAGTTAAAAAACTGACTTTAAATGAGTCAAATTGAAATTCTTGCTGCGATTTTTGGTTTAATAAGTGTTTGGCTAACCGTCACAGAAAATATCTGGTGCTGGCCTACAGGTTTGGTGATGGTGTTTCTCTACATCTTCATCTTCTACGAAGCCCGTTTGTACTCAGATGCAATTCTGCAAGTAATTTATGTCTTTTTGCAAATCTACGGTTGGTACGCTTGGCTACATGGGGGAAAGGATAGGGGAGAACTCCATGTAACTCGGATTACCCGCTTGGGTGCAATAGTTTGGGGTGGGGTAGCAATTGCAGCTAGTTTTACCCTTGGTTTTGTCATGCATCGCTACACTGATGCAGCTTTACCATATTGGGATGCTGCTATTACTGTTATCAGCTTAGTGGCGCAGTGGTTGATGGCAAAGAAGGTTTTGGAGTGCTGGCTACTTTGGATTACAGTAGATGTACTGGCTGTTGGGGTGTACGCAGTTAAAAAACTTTACCCAACAACTGGACTGTATGTAGTGTTTCTCGTGTTAGCGGTGCTGGGATATTTGACATGGAACAAGGCTTTGAAAAAGCGGCTACTGGTATGATTCTCGGCAAATTTATGCCGCCACATCTTGGACATCAGTACCTTGTTGATTTTGCCCGGAACTATGTTAAGCATCTCACAGTTTTAGTTTGTTCGATTAAATCTGAGCCAATTCCCGGACATCTCCGCTATGGTTGGATGCGGGAGATGTTTCCTGATGTGGATGTGGTGCATGTAACTGATGAAAATCCCCAAGAACCAAAAGAACACCCGGATTTTTGGCAGATTTGGCATGATACTATTCGCCGGGTGCTACCAACTGGGCCTGACTATGTATTTGCATCGGAAGATTATGGTTGGAAGTTGGCGGAAATCTTAGGTGCAAATTATATTCCTGTAGACCATGCTCGCAGTTTAGTACCAATATCGGGAACGAAGGTGAGGGAAAATGCGATCGCTCACTGGCATTATATCCCACCTTGTGTCCGTCCTTATTTCCTGCGTCGTGTTTGCATCTTTGGGCCGGAATCTACAGGTAAATCGACCTTAGCGCAAAACTTGGCAGCACATTACAACACAATTTATGTTAGTGAGTATGCCCGTGGTTGGCTAGACCCTAAAGATGGGAGATGTAATTTTGCAGACATAGAAATTATTGCTAGGGGACAAATCGCTGCTGAAGATGCATTAGCTAAACAGGCAAACCGGGTGATGTTCTGCGATACTGACCTGATAACAACTACCATCTGGAGTGATGTGCTTTTTGGTAAATGTCCCCAGTGGATTTATCAACAAGCAGAACAGCGCCAGTATGAGTTGTATTTAGTTTTAGATGTAGATGTGCCTTGGGTTGACGATAACCAACGCTACTTACCTCATCTGAGAACAGAATTTCGCGATCGCTGTATTTTTGAATTACAATCTCGAAATAGGCGCTATGTCCTAATTAGCGGCTCCTGGGAAGAACGCTTCCATAAAGCTTGTGTAGCAGTAGACGAAATTATAAATTCTGCATAGCAACGACGGGAATCGCACCCGCATCTCCTGGTCTACTCCAAGGAATTCTGCTGTTTGAACTACGTTGCTGGTGGCAGTGAACCGAATCAAACGGTCGTCTCCCGCCTGAAAAGCAGGCGCTCTACCATTAAGCCACACTGCCAGATAATATTGTGTCCGGTTAAGACTTATCATTAGGGCTGACGCGGGGGACGCGGGGACCGCACGCATTGGGGATTAGGGGCGGCGGGGGAGCGAGGGCGCAGGGAGATTTTAATAATAAGTAATTAACCAGACTTAAATTATTATATAACTTATTTTTTCAAAAATAGCAACAGCTGGATTCGCACCTGCATCTCCTGGTCGATGGGGCATGGGGCATTGGGCATTGGGCATGGGGCATTGGGCATGGGGCATTGGGCATTTGTTATTTCTCCCCACTCCTCCTTGTCTTCCTTGTCCTCCTTGTCCTCCTTGTCTCCTTTGGAGTTACCAGTCTATTTCCATATAATCTTTGAATAATTTGCCGAAGGGGTTTTTTCCTTCGTTGATTCCCTGATAAATGGGGTCGCAGATTCGCGCCGCCGCATCAATAATATCAAAGGGCGGATTTACACCGCGTTCTTGCATAGATTTTGCTTGCTGAACAGGATGTTGAAAGCTAATCCATCCTGGGTCTACTGCGTTCATGAAAATACGGTGTTTAGCATATTCTTTGGCACAGGTGCGAGTCATTTGATTGAGTGCAGCTTTTGCCATGTTGGTGTGAGGATGTCGCCAAGGTTTGTCAACGTCGTTAAATCGCCCTTCCATTGAAGAAACGTTGATGATGTATTTGGCGGTTTGTTTTTGGTTGCTCATTAACGGCTTGAGTCTGCTATTAATGATAAAAGGTGCGATCGCATTAATTATATGCACTTCCAATAACTCCAAAATACTGACTTCATCATCTCTCATCAACCAGCTATTAAACGGACGCAAGTCAAGCTGTTGTCCATCATCGCTATACATTCCCGGCGGAAATAAAGCATAATTTTCGGCTTTATCTTCGGGAATAAGGGGAATTTGCGAGAGAAAAGCTGAGTTTTCTGCTTTTAATTCTTGAATAGCTAAGGCTGGAAGGAAATTATCAGACGTATGAATATGACTAACCAAAGCTTGCAATTCTGGGGATAAATTTTGTAAAGGTAATGATTCAAACTCAATTAAATGCTGATAAAAAGCAGGCGGACGGCGTACTGTTTGCGCGGCGTTGTTAATAATAATGTCGAGTCGGGGATAAAACTTGAGGATGTGTTGGGTAAATTGCTCAACACTGTGGAGATGTCGCAAATCTAGTCCATAAATTTGCAGTCGATTTTGCCATTGTTGAAAATCTGGTTCAGCTGCATATCGTTTCGCCGCATCGTGAGGAAAGCGAGTTGTCACTATTACAGCAGCACCGTCTCGCAACAATCTCAACGCTACACCATAACCAATTTTTACCCTAGCACCTGTGACAACAGCCATCATTCCTTGCAAATCAGCGCTTTGCTGACGTTTGCTGTAGTTTAAATTTCCGCATTTCTCACAGATTGCAGAGTAAAAATTATGCGCTTGTATAAAAGTTGCCTTGCAAACAATGCAACGTTGTTGCTTAGTCATTTGTCATTGGTCATTTGTCATTTGTCATTGGTCATTTGTCAACCGTCAACCGTCAACCGTCAACAATCAACCGTCTCCTCATCTCATTTATACCTTGTCCCATTCGGCATAATTGCACCTGATAATCTAGCACTGCTGAGGTCAGCGCCTAAGATATTTGCACCTAAGAAGTCTGCATCCTGTAGATTGGCTCGACTGAGGTCAGCGCCTAAGAGGTTTGCTTCTTGAAAATTTGCACTTTGAAGGTTTGCGTTGCTGAAATCAGCGCCAATGAGATTGGCTTTGCGGAAGTTTGCTTGTCTGAGGTTTGTGCCACTGAAGTTAATACCATTGAGATTAAATTCACTGAAATTAAATCCCCAAAGCTGAGAGTTTTTCCACTTGGCTCCACTTAAATCAGCTTCGTTTATGTCAGTCGCTTGCAGGATAATATTACTCAAATTCGCTTTATTGAATTTTGCACCACTAACTTTTGTCTCATACAAGTTTGCGCCGCTCAAATTCGCGGCTGTAAGATTGGTTTGGCTGAGATTGGCTGCGTTTAAATCTGCTCTGCTCAAGTTCAATCCAGTCAGATTTAATTCACTGAGGTTAGCTCTAACTAACTTTGCTCGACCTAGTTTTACGCCACTCATATCAGCTTGGTGAAAGTCGGCTGCTTCTAAATTTGCGTGAGTAAATTTACATTGACGGAGATTCGCATTTCTAAAGTTAGCTTTGCTGAGATTTGTTTTGATGAAATTTACTTTATGCAGGATAGCTTGACTAAAATCAAATTCACTCAAATCAGTGCGGCTGAGGTTTGCACCGTTAAGGTTTGCGTCTTGCAAAATAGCCGCAGTTAAGTTAGCACCATTGAGATTTGCATTACTCAAATTTGCTCCACTTAAATTTGCACCGCTAAGGTTGGCTTTGTAGAGTTTTGCTTCACTTAAGTCTGCACCGCTTAAATCTGCCCAACTTAAATCAACTTGGCGAAAGTTTACTCGTTTTAGGTTGGCTCCACTGAGGTTAACTTCAATTAAATTCAGTGCTAAATATTTACTTAAATCTTCTTCAGGGATACACTCTAAAAGTTTTAAATCCTCTGCTCTCCATTCATTCCAAAAACCTACACCTTTTTGTAGTAAAGACAGCATTTCCGTTTGGGTTAATAAATGAGGAGTGTCTGACATAGCAAGATTTCCAACAAAATGATGCTCGGACTAAGTAAGGCGGTGGAAATTAATCAAACTATGTACTTTATGTAAATAGGCTTGAAACTCTTACCAATGACAAATGACCATTGACAAATGACAGCCATTGCCAGTTATGTTTAATTACGCCGACCTACTTATACAGACAATAGCCTAACAGCTTCACCAAAGGGGAATTGATTCAAGTCTAGCCCACCGGGAGTAACTACCCACAATACGGGGAGGTTTGGTGGTTGTTGAGGAAATGTACCATAGCCATCTGTGAGATAAACACAAACACCACTACTGTACCAATCACTTTGTTCGTTGACTTTATCAAAGAAAGGCACAAAAGATGTACCGCCACCGCCTACAGGTTTGGGAAGGGGACTATCTGTGGTGAGTTCATAAGGGCCGTAAGCATCGGCATCAGCGTAATAAAGCTGACACTGAAGATGGGGGTAAGAATTGAGAATTCCCACAACTTCGCTGAAAAATAGCCGCAGTTCTCTCTCGCCTACTGAACCACTGGTGTCAACTGCAACGAATACTTTTACACTTTCGCCTTCGAGTGCTTCGAGGTAAAGCCGCTGACCGATAAAGCGACGGTCAAAGCCTGTAAAATCTGTAGGTGTTCGCACTAAGTAACGCCATAGATAAGAACGCCAATCTAATTGTCCTTGAGTTACTGCTGTGAGTTCTCGCAGGATTCCCGCCGGGATACTACCTTGATTATTGCTGCTGCGGGCAACTGCGATCGCCTGTTGCATGGCATTTCGCCAATGAGTTTCTAAAGTTTTCTGTCGTGCTGCATCTAAACTACCGCCAGATTTCCCATCTATGGCTTCATACAATAAATCAGCTTCGCATTGAGGACAAGTTTTATGCTCTTTGAGCAACAATTCATAAATCTCTTCTACGCTTAAATGCTCTAGCTTTTGATCGCGCACACCACCCGCAGGGAGTTTAAAATTTTCTTGCTGGGCAATCATCCCATTAACCACAATATCAGCTGCCACATTCCAAAGTTGCCGTTCTCGTGCGCCACGGCGGGGGACATGCAAAAGTGCAGCGTGCAAGACTTCGTGTAATAATAAGCCATCAAGTTGGGATGAAGGAAGCGATGCCTGCGGCGGGCAAAGCCTACGCATAAACTTGGCATTAATAAAAATATCCTCCCCATCTGTCGCCGCAGTGGGAACGCTTTCGGTAATTAACACCCTTGCAAACAACGCCAAAGTTGCAAAAAACGGTGACTTCATTCGCAACCGCAGCATAGAAGCGCTGATAATTTTGTCTAGGTTGTCATTAGTCATTTGTCATTAGTCATTAGTCATTAGTCATTTGTCATTTGTCATTTGTCCCCCTTGTCCCCCTTATCCTCCTTGTCCTCCTTGTCCCCCCTGCTCCCCTGCCCCCCTCATCCCCCCATCAATTCTTGAAAGTCCTGCATAAACTTCTGGAGTTTGGGGTCTTTTTGCACTAACTGCGCTAATGCTCCGATTTTCTTTTTACTGCGCATACTGCGGAATAAATCGGTTGCAAATAACTGCACCCATTCCATTGCGGCTGCTTGGGAAATCCAGGTGAAGGCGTTGTGTGCTTGATTCGCTGATTCGGCGCGGATGGCTAAACCTATGGTTGTGGCATAACGAACTGATGGTTCGGTGGGAAATTTAATGCGATCGCCTTTACCTGAGAAAATATCTGTTAAATCGGGCAAGTTTTGATAAAGTCTGATAAAAGCATTGAACTCAGCAGTCGTTCCTACCCCGACAGCGGGGGTAATATCTAATTCAGCTGCATGTAATTGACTCGCCATCACCCAAGAACGCGGCGATGGCCATGATGGCTGCTGGGGGTCGAGTTTGTGCAATAAGCTGGGACGGAAGGAAAGAAAAGCAATAATTTGCTCGTGAACTCCCGTAGATAGTGCGTATGCTTTGAAACTATCAAAATCTGCTTCTACTTGCAGGTGTAAAAAGCGGTTGGCTAGGGGTGAAGGCATATCAAATACTGCTGCACGGTCTTCTTTACGGTTTCCCGCAGCCCAGACAAACCAATTTTCAGGAACTACGTATGAGCCAACACGACGGTCAAGAATTAACTGTTGGGCTACACCTTGCATGGCTGGGGGAGCCATATTCAGTTCATCGAGAAATAAAATACCCTTACCTTCACAAGGTAAAAATTCCGGTGGATACCATTTAGATATACCGTTTTCAGCTACAGGTAAACCCCGTAAATCGGTAGGCGCAAGTTGAGACAGGCGCACATCGACAAAATCGATTTGATGTTTGCGCGCAATTTGAGCCACGATGCTAGATTTACCAATTCCCGGCGCGCCCCAAATCATTGTACTGAGAGATAAGTTTTTGCTCAACAGGTTATCGAGGTAAGCTTTGAGGTCTGCTGGTGTCATGGTTGTGATAATTTTTTAGATAATTTGTTGTTTTTTATTGCGTGACAATGAGCTAATACACCCGACAAAACTGGAGATAGCCAAAAAATGGTTAAAAATAACAGGAACACGAAAAATTGGAATGCGATCGCGTGCCCACTTTTCTAACACATAAATTAGGTATGCTAAAATTTGCAGCTATTGCTTCTTGAACGCTTCATTTGCTCAACAAGTTTGAGATTTTATATTACAAATATACTACAAAATTCCCGTTTATTGAATCATTCGTTTCACATCAGACATCTTTTATGTGTTACACCAATTTTTTATGAAGCTGCATAGAATTCGATCCCCCCTAGCCCACGCCAGTCGTCTCAAGTCGGGAAACCCGCCCACGACGCTGGCTCCCCTTAATAAGGGGGGAACCGGAAAAAATCTCTCAAAGTCCCCCTTTTTAAGGGGGATTTAGGGGGATCTAGATATGTGCAACTTCACATTAAATTGGTATTACACGATTTAAATGGCTGGCGAGAGGAAAAATGATCTGAGTTTTTCCTTTGCTGAATGCAGATATAAAAAAGCGATCGCCACCCGTGCAAAAGCTTGTGTCTGTGCAATTGCACGTTGAGTCAAGATAGTCATATCATGTCCGAGTAATTAGTTATGATTCCCACAATCATTGCACCCCACCCCTTAATCCCCTCCCCGCAAGCGAGGAGGGGAGACAAAGCGTCGCTTTTGCGGGGTGGGGTTCTTGCGGTTTAGTAAGTAATCAACCGGACATGATATCAATTGTTTTGGTGTAGGTCAAAATACAACCACCTGCAATATTAATACATCGGGCTGTTATGCCAATACATCGGGCTGTTATGCCAATACATCGGTCTGTTATGCCAATACGTCGGTCTGTTATGCCAATACATCGGTCTGTTATGCCAATACATTGGTCTGTTATGCCAATACATCGGTCTGTTATATTAATACGTCGGGCTGTTATGCCAATACGTCGGGCTGTTATATTACAATACGGTTCAGTTAACGTTTTAATCTTCTGAAGATCCCCCCAACCCCCCTTAAAAAGGGGGGCTAATAACCCTCTTTTACCCCCTTTTTAAGGGGGTCGCCGCAGGCGGGGGGATCTTAAGTGAACCGTATTGTGTTATATTAATACGTAGACTTGTAAGTGTTAACTAACCCTGTCTAATCTTAATTTTCTGGAAAAATTTTATCTTATTGTAAATTTTTTGAGAGAAATGGGCACATTATATATAGTTGAGTACATGTGCATCTATGCCTCTTCAAAATACAACAAATCGTTTGCGTCCTCAAGTCATTAGCCAAGATGTTAGTTCATTGCACGGTTTGCAAACCATCGCCACTTATGACACATCCCGTGCTGATGCTACTGTGGCAAATATCCAGAAAGCTTATCAAGCGATGTTGGCACAGCAACAAGTGGAAACTGAGAAACTAGCTTTATACCGTGCGGCGGCTGATGCTGCGAGATTGGCAGAATGGGAATTTCACAATGCTATATTAGCCATGAAAGAAGTTGTACGCGGACAATATGGTTCAGATAGCGATCAAGCGCAAGCGATTGGATTGAAGAAAAAATCAGACCGCAAGCGTCCTTCCCGCAAAAAATCGGTGATGGTGACAAGTTAATTAATTTGGGCGTAGGCGCGTAGCGGTAGCGGCGTTCGCGCAGCGTCTCCCCTTGGGAGAAGGAGCTTTTTCAATCTAAGCTTTCTCTTTGTCCCGAGGTCGTAGGGGCGGGTTAAGCCAGATAGTCGTGAATTATGGAATCATATCTGTGAACCCGCCCCTACTGTTTGTGAAAAATGCGGGTAATATGGATTGTCGCGAAGGGCGGGGAAACCCCGCCCCTACAGATGTATCATTTTTTTTCAAATTGGCATAACACAAATAAAAAGCTCTAGATATTAATATCTAGAGCTTTTTCAATCACTTTCAACATGTTTTTCACATTTCAATCACCATACGCAATATTTCATGAATGAATCCAAGCTAGCAGGTAATCACGCAGAGATGTTGAGAGAATTTTTTCCACTACTTTTTGGGCTTTATCTTGTTGTCCTAAAGCGACATATAACTTCACTAAGCGGGTATATTGGTGAGCGCGATCGCTTTCATCGGGAACTTCGGTATACTCACTGACTTGAATAATGCGGCTTTCGGGATCGGCTATTTGTTGAGCTACCGCAAAGGCGCGATCGAGTAATTCAATTGCATCTTGATAACGTTGGAGTTGAGTATAAGTTTTAGCGATCGCAATTAATTTCGGTGCTTGTCTATCCGGTAGGGTTTCCAGTTCTACCAATTGCAAGGCGACATCAAAGGCGGATGATGAAACTGCTTGTTGGAAGATATCATCGTAGCTTGATTGCTGTAAGTAAGAAACAGGATTAGCCTGGGCAATGGTTAAAGCCACAGTATATTGTCGCTGTTGAATTAAATAATCGGCGATTTGCTTGAGTAAACGCCCGCGACTTTCCTCATCTTCTACCTGCTGCGCTGTTTGGATAGCTTGCTGGAGGAAATATTGTGTGCGTTCTTTATCCCCGAAACGCAGATAAGCTTGAGCGATCGCCGCCAGTGCTAAGGCTTTCTGCTCAATTGGTTTTAAGGCTTGTGTTTGTGTAATTGCAAGTTGAATTAAAGAAGTAAATTCTTCTGGTGTAGATGTAATTGCTGCCAGTTCTGTCAGTGTTAATACTTGATAAGGGCTAAAGTTAGTATTTTCAATTTGTGTGACAACTGCAATTACTTTACCGCATTGTTTAGTAATGCCATAGGCGATCGCAATTTCTTGTAAGCTAAGATTGCGTTCCTCCGGCCAAAAATTATTGGGAATCTGTTTTGCTAGTTCCAGTGCTTGATCGATATGTTGCGATCGCAATGGTGCTTGCACAATTTGCCGATACCAACCGGATTTGGTGAGAAAGTCGGCGTTATTTTGCACCGCATTTAAAATTGTCATCGCCAAATTATACTGTTCGGCATTCACAGCAGCTTGCAGTATATTGTTGACGTAACCAACAGAGTTTACCGCAGTTTCCGATTGAATTAAACTTGTAAGTTGGGCAAGAACTTGTTGCATTTGCGGGAATTGCTTGGCTTTGGCGTAAGCAACTGCAATTGCACCTAATGCTAAGGCTTTGGGTTCATCCTGGGTGAGTCGTTGAGCTGCATTGAGAGCAATGGTGAGTTGACCGGATGTGCTGTAAGTTTGAATCAGTGTTGATTGTACAGCTTCTTTCCGCTCATCTTTCGCCACTCGTTTCAAAGCTTGGGCAAACAGGCGATTTCCCCGGCGAATGTGATGATGAATAGCCCAATAAACCGCCATTTGTACTAAAGCATTAGCTTGGTATTCAGCTCCATGAATTTTATGTGTGACAGCTTGAGCTAAGTGCAAATCTCCTCTTTTTACCGCATCACGCACCACTTCTTGACGAATTGCATTAGGGTAATATTCATTATCAATATGTTCAGTTAATTTTAAGGCGCGTTGTTGTTCACCCACATTAATGTATAGTGATGCAATATCAAACAAATAATTCCATTGGGCGTAGGGATCGTCAGTGGGAATTTTCGCCACCGCTGACAATGCTTGGATTAATGCTTGTTTAGCTTGGGCTTGGTTGGAGAATTGCAGCCAAATTCTGGCGAGTTGAATACATTCATTAGCGCGATTAATCGCTTCGGGAATCTGAGATGCTGCTTGAGTAGCTTGTTTAAGTGCGATCGCTGCTTGATCGGTTAATCCCAGAGTTTGATAACCTTTTGCAACTTGTTCAAGATTTTTTGCGATCGCTAAACTAGAATTTTTGCCCAAATTCAGCGCAAACTGCTGCACCTGCTTGAGCCACTCAATCCACTTATCTTGCTCCTGGCGCGGGAGTTGAGTCAAGGGTTGAAAAACAGACAGTTCATTTTGAATCAGATAAAAAATTACATAATCCCGTTGTTCAGGGTTACTCAGGAGTGCAGCATTGTGGAGAATTTCATGGAATAATTTCAGCGCTTGGCTATACTGCTGGGCTTCCATTAATCGCTGCACATCAAAGCTAGCATCATTAATTCTCTCGTAGAGAACTGTCTGGCAAAGTTCGGGGGAGATTTGAAGGGTAGATATCATGGTTTGAGGTATTAGTGATACTACTGGAGAATTACTACAAGTAGCTCACCTGCTTTTCCTCAAACGAGCATTTATTTTAAGAATTGTATTTTCTGATACAGACTTTTGGCTAGCGCAGGATATGGAGCGATCGCGCTAAAGTTTTGGTTCTTTGGTGATCTGCCACTTAGCCAAAATAGTTCAAGGTTTTACACATAATTCCCTGATTTTACCAGCACAAAACCAAATGGAGGCTATTCCACCGAGTGTCATTGCGACCAAACCTTCATTGCTAACTATCTTTTGAAGCTGGTCAAAATTTGACCAAGTTTGAAATATTAGATACATACCAGAGACCCCTCCAAGCACAGAAAGCGCTAAGTCAATAAACTCATCAAGTTTAAGTGTCAATTTGGAAATTCGACGAAAACGGATGGCTAAGATAACCAGCGTAGCGAGACAAGTCAGGATAAACCAAGCTCCGTATATATACTTCTGAGTCATCTAAGCATTCCTATCCGATCTAGTCTGTGGGGCCGTAAACCATGCATAGACAGCGGCAAGCAGTCCACCAATAATAGCACCAGGAATTTGAGCTAATAAAACTCCCAGAAAAGCACCTCCTGTTGCTAGCGCAATCACATGATCTCCCCGTTGCCAAAAATCAGCTTGCTTAAAACTATCAGATAGTTGAGAATCCAAGCGAGAGACAAACTTTTTTGCTGCTTCAGGGATATCATCTGCGTTCAAAATCTGAGCAATCTGAGTTTCAATATCAAGGGATTGTGACCCATTTACTGCAATTGCTAAACTCTTTGTTCGTTCCTGAGCTTGGTACTGCTGTTGCAAGGTTCTATAGGCAAGTTGATATTGCTCATTGAGAACATCATCTTGTCTCATTAAGCTCGGTATCTCTTTTATAACATCAAGCTCATGGTTTTCTAAAGCACGGCCTACTCTACGAATTTCCCGTTGTAAGTCCTGCGACAGCGGTTCCTCCATTTGAGAAACAGCCCTTAGAAAAGCCTCAAGTGTTCTAGCTTCAAAGGGATTCATACAAAACCTCTTCCAGTGAGGGTAAAAGCTGCCCAGTAGTAGGGATTAACATATGGAGACTGGACTAGTTTAATTGTACTATTAGAGTCTTCTTGAAGTCTATATGCTTGCTGTTCTAAATCTTGTTTAATCAATGGATCTAGCCCTTCTATATTACTAAGAGTGCAGAGCCAAGTTGCTAGATCAGCATTTGTAACAGTACGAAGCCATTGTTGTGCTTGGTTCAATGCCCTTGCTGGAGTCATGCCTTCTTGAAGAAATTGATAGAAGCGAATTATAATCCAGGCATTGGAAATTTCGTCAACTGTCCATAAAGAGCTAAAGACGTAACTAACTTTAGCCCGCAGAAAAGCACTAACTAGCCCAACATATTCAGTCGTAATACTTTGGTTTCCAGTCAAAGCAGTTTCACAGGCAGCAATCGTAACTAAATCATAGGTTTCAAGATTGAGATGGCTAATTTCTTTTGCACTTATGTAATCGTTACTAGCCAAGCCAAGTCGGGAGTTTTCGGGCTGATCGCTGTTATACTCTCCGTGACCTGTGAAATGAAATACACGATAATTATTATCTAACTCCGCAATGACATTAGCTTTGGTGGCTTCTTCTTGAACAATAGCAGTAGAGTTGGTAAATTGTTGCCGAACTATTGCGGATTCTAGTTGAGCATAAGGCATTGGATCAATCCCGTCAATTGCAGGATCATCCACATTTAGTAGCGGTCTTTTATGCCATTCCTCCATCGAATCTTGATTTTGCATATTCAGTCCAACCTGAACACTAGGCAGATAGATAGTGGTGAAACGCTCATTAAACAGAGCATGGAGGGGAAAACGGTGTAAATCTCGGTGGGGAATCAAAATTAGATTGTTGATACCTGTGAGTTCAGCTTCAATCGCAGGAATATCTAAAATGCGTTTGAATTCTTCGAGACTAGTTTGCATACTGATTAACCAAGGAGATTTCTGCTTGTCTCCAATATTTTCTTTTGCCTTGTCTCGGTAGCTTGCATATAATTTATCCCAGTCGCTGACCCATGTTTCAAATTCTAGTAGGCGTTTTAGAGATTCTGGTATTTTGCTGTGGTTGATAGATGGGCTTGGATTAATCAGAACAGGAATTATGGTATTGGATTTTAGTACAAAAGTGGTAAGCGAAGCAGGGCTGAGATGCCAATAAATTATTGCTGTTGTAGTATCGAGAAGCTCCTGAGTTTGTTCATAGCTAGGGATTGATAAATCTTGCTCCCATAACAGCCATTTCAAACAAATATTTTTTCCTTGTTCTGCTGTTTGCCAAGCTTCTAAAATTTTCCCCTTCCTAGCCCAAATATCTACAGTTAATTGATTGAAACCTGTAAATTGAAGAGTCAGAATTCTTTTTTGCCGAAAGCTTTTAGCCTGCGCTAACAAACGGTTCAACAAATCTAGGCCTTCTCTTTGCAAATGTTCTGCTTCCTTGATTTCTCCCAACGCTAAACAAACTTGAATTAGATCCTCAATTACCTCTAGATATTCTTTCGGAAAAATCTGAGCAGTTAAAAACCGTAGAGCTTCTTCATAACTTTTCTTAGCCTCCTTCCAATACGAGTAGGGATCTGGCTGCTGCAACCCATGCTTGTAGTGAATTTTTCCTTTAGCACGATGGAGTTGTCCGCAACCCTGTTGATGATATTGACGTACTCCCAAACGTAAATCCTTGAGTTGAGCTTGAGATAGTGGCAACCCTTCATCCAGTATTGCTAAAACAGTCGAGTATTCATGAAATCGACTAAATAGTAGCCATCCCAAACCCTTACGAGCCTGCCAATAACTGGGATCTATCTTTAGCGCTTTGTGATAATCAGCGACAGCATCTTCATTACGTCGTAAATCTTTTAGAACATTGCCGCGTCCATTCAAAACTTGTTTGCGAAAGTTTTCGTAACTACAAAACTTCAGTGCATTATCAAAAGCTTCGAGAGCTTGTCGTGAATCTTTGAGATTATAAGCCAGTATTTTTCCTTTACAATACCAATAATTAGAATTTTTGGGCTTGAGAACGAGAGCCTGATCCAGTAAATCCAGAGCATCTTGGTATTCACCTTCTTGAGCTTGTTGTTCAGCTTGCTTAACTAACTCCTCCGGATTTTTTAAAATAGACTGAATTGTTCGTCCAATTTCTTTAACTTTCGATAACATTTTCTAAGTTCGAGAATTTAAATAGGTGTAAATATTAACCTATAGCATGAAACTATGTGTAGCTCAAAATAATTAATTGTTACTAGTCTTTTTTCAATTGCCTCTATTTAATTAGAGTAGCGCTAATCTCCCGTAAATTCGTTTATAATAAGAAACTTTTTCTACAATCATTCACGTAAAATCACGTTTTTATAGTTCATATTAGCCTATTTACTGACAAATATGCATATAAAATAATCTAGTTGTCAAAACTGAAGGAAGTAATATCATCCAGTGTTTGCGATCGCATCACCTCATGCCTTACACCAAAGCTAACGCAGTCTATAGAATTAGCGATCGCTTTTACTTCCCCTTGTTGCACAATGTTAAGCGGCTCTCAACTGAGACAGTGTACAACTACCATGAGCGATCGCCTTCATGTTCTCTGCTTAAATTTTGAAGCGCGTATTTACTCATTGAGCAGTCTGCTGACGACGCTGCTGTAGTTTTTGTTCTAGTTGATGAAAAACCATTTCTCCGTCAATAACTTCCCCACGTTCCGAAGCTTCGACCCCAATCATGATTTCCCGTTGTAATTCCTCAAATCTACCCTGGTAAATAGATTCCCTTTCCTCTAACAGTTTAATACCCGCAATAATCACTTCCTCTGTTGAGGCATACTTACCGCTTGTAACTTGACTTTGAATAAATTGCTCTAACTCTGGAGTAAAAGAGATATTCATATATATCATCTACCATACTATGTTCCTATTTTAGTGATAGTCGGGTGAAGGCAGAAAAAAGTGTTAATGCATCGACAAAAGAGCGATCGCATCACTTCATGTGTTACACAAGAGCTAACGCAGTCTCCAAAATTAGCGATCGCTCTTACTCCCCCTTGTTGCACAATGTTCAGCGCTCTAGAGTGAAAGCGATAATTAATACATTCGTCTGTTATGCCATTGCATCGAGCTGTTATGCCATTGCATCAAGCTGTTATGCCATTGCATCGAGCTGTTATGCCATTGCATCGAACTGTTATGCCATTGCATCGAACTGTTATGCCATTGCATCGAGCTGTTATGCCATTACATCGAGATGATATGCCATTGCATCGCACTGTAATGATTTAACCACTGTTTCTAATCTTGTTTTATCGGCAAATTTTATCTTATTGTTAAATTTTTTGAGTAAATGGGCAAATTAAATATATAGTTCTTCAGGAATGTATATATGTCTCTCCAAGACACAACACATCGGTTACGCCCGCAATTGATTAGTCAAGATATTACCTCTTGGCACGGATTGCAAACAGTTAGCACCTACGATACAACCCGTGCTGACGCTTCTGTAGCCAGAATACAGCAAGCTTATCAGGCGATGTTGGCACAGCAACAAACCGAAACCGAGAAACTAGCCTTATACCGTGCGGCGGCTGATGCTGCGAGATTAGCAGAATGGGAATTCCACAATGCTATATTAGCCATGAAAGAAGTTGTACTTGGTCAGTATGGTTCGGATAGCGATCAAGCACAAGCGGTGGGATTGAAGAAAAAATCAGATCGCAAGCGTCCCTCCCGCAAAAAGTCGGTGATAGTGACAAGTTAATTACAGCAGTTCTCATGTATTTAGACGACAATTATGAGACCTCACAACAACAGCCCCTTCCCTACTAGCGTTGGGGAGAGAGGAATGGAAGTGAGGTCTATTTGTGGTTCATTTACACAGAAGATGCTGTAATACCAATTTGAAAAAAGAATGCGACAGATGGTAGGGAACACTGCCGTGCCCTCTAGAATATATTGATGTGTCGCAAACATTATTTGAATTGGTATAAGTTGAGCGATCGCATTTCGCGAAAAGTACAGATTATCATCAGGGCACAACATTGTTCATTGGTGTCAACTTAAGTCAAAACGCTTATTCCACAGGCATTTTACCCCACCCCTCAATCCCCTCCCCGCTTGCGGGGAGGGGACGTTTTGCGTCAGCAAAACTGGGGTGGGGTAGCGCGGATATTGGTGGTACGTGATTTTGTATCAAATCACATCTTGGCAAGGGTTTCGCGTTAAGTTGACACGTATGAACAATGTAGTGCTACTACCTGTATATTTGGTTTACGGTAAAAAATGCTGTAGGAGTTAGAAATGTTTCATTCTAACTCCTTAAGGTTTACAACTTTAAACTCCAAGCAGCAAGGGCTAAAGCACCCCAACCAGCGATAAAAGCAGCGCCTCCTAAAGGTGCAATTGCTCCCAAAGATTTCACACCAGTTAAGCTCAGGGCGTACAAACTCCCTGAGAAAATCGCAATACCAATAATAAACAGCCAACCACTGGCGATCAGGGTGAATGGCGGCGACTCGGTGCGACTCAGCAGTAAAGCTACTAACAACAGTGCTAGAGCGTGGTACATTTGATAACGAGAGGCAGTGTCAAAAATTTCGAGCGATCGCTCACTGATTTTGTCCCGTAAAGCATGAGCGCCAAAGGCTCCAGCGGCAACAGATAAACCGCCTAAAACAGCGGCTATACTTAAAAAAATCTGCGTCATCAGACTTAGACGTAAATTGGTGGAGAACATAGCGGCGTTGAAATATTCACCGCTAACTGAGATTGAATTTAGAGTTCAAAATGATATGATATAGCGCCATCCTCGGTGACTTTAAAATTTGCATTGAATTCTTTAGCTTTCTCATCTAAATATTCTCTAGCGGCGATTGCAGGTAATTCTGATTTAATTGCAAAGCCGACAAGCGTCATGCGCCCTTTATTTTCTTGTAGCATTTGATAAAAAATCGATTGCAGGCGATCGTTCATTTGTTGATTTAGAGCTTTTTTCTCTTGCCTGCTTTGATAATACAATCCTAAACTGAGCCATCCCCCTAAAATTAAAGTAGGAACGCCAAAAATTAGACCTTGGCGAGCCGTATTATCAAGGAGATAAAGAGCGTCTTTATTGGGAAATTCTATCCCTGAGTCTTCATCCGTGCTTGGGATTGGCTTCAAGATATTATGTTTCTCAATTCCTGCTGAGACTGATAGAGTTAAAAACATGAATCCGAGTGTGAGTAGCCAACCAGCAGCTAATTTTTCAGCAGTCTTCATAGTTCTCTCTTAGAATTGAACTTTGCTTGCAATTTTAACTTCTCTTTTGCCAAGGTTCCAACAGTCAACAGTCAACCGTCAACCGTCAACAGTCAACCGTCAACCGTCAACAGTCCACAGTCCATTGACCATTGACTATTGACTATTCTGCCAACATTTCCAAAAACTGCGCTTCAGTTAATTGAGGAATTCCCAAGGATTCAGCCTTAGCTAATTTAGAGCCAGCATCTTCACCCACAACTAAATAATCTGTTTTTTTACTGACTGAATCTGTTACCTTACCGCCGGCTTTTTGAATTAAAGCTTTCGCGTCATCTCGCTTTAAGGTGGGTAAAGTCCCAGTGACAACAAAAGTTTTCCCGGCTAGTTTTTGATTACCTTCAGTAATTGTTGTTTCTTGGGTAGTTTCTAACTCTAAACCTGCGGCTTGCAAGCGCGAAATTAATGTTTGATTGGCAGCAATTTGAAACCACTGGTGTACAGATTCGGCAATTTCCACCCCAATTCCGTAAATAAGCGCAATATCTGACTGTTTAGCTTGAGCCAATTTATCTACAGAGCGAAACTTCTCGGTTAATAATTGGGCATTGACGCTGCCAACATGACGGATACCTAAACCATACAACACTCGTGACCAAGGTTGAGTTTTTGATTGAGCGATCGCATCAATTAATTTCTGTGCTGATTTTTGTCCCATTCTTTCTAAGCTACATAACTGCGCTTCTGTAACGTTGTACAAATCAGCGACGGAATGTACTAAACCTTTATCCACAAGTTGATGTACTAGTTTTTCTCCCATTCCTTTAATATCTAAAGCATCACGGCTTACCCAATGTTCAATTGCACCTTTAAGAATCGCCGCACAGGAAGCGTTGACACATCTGGTAACGGCTTCACCTAATTCACGCACCACCGGTTGTCCGCAAACGGGACAATTACTCGGCATAATAAACGGTTGTGTATCCGCCGGACGCAGTTCTTTAAGTACCCGCACCACTTCCGGGATAATCTCCCCAGCTTTGCGAACAATGACTGTATCGCCAATGCGGATATCTAATTGGGCAATGCGATCGCTATTATGTAAGGTAGCTCTTGATACTGTCGTCCCCGCCAATTGTACTGGACGCATCTCTGCTAAGGGTGTCAACGCTCCGGTTCTCCCCACATTTACCGCAATATTTTCAACGCGGGTAGGTGCTTCTTCTGCGGGATATTTCAATGCTACCGCCCAACGCGGGAATTTCTGCGTAAATCCTAGCTGTTCTTGCAGCTTAAAGGAATTGAGCTTTACTACCACCCCATCGGTCATGTAAGGTAAATTCAGCCGTTCTGTGTCCCAATAGTTGTAGTAATCGCCCACATTCGCCAGGGAAGGACACAATTTATGGTTGGGGTTGACGCGAAAACCCATTTTTTGCAACAATTCCAAAGCTTGCCATTGAGTATTAGCAATACTGGCATCATCTCTACCAGGAATGTGCAGGGTATAAGCAAAGAAATCTAAGCGTCTGCGGGCGACAATGCGGGAGTCTAATTGTCTCAGTGTACCAGCCGCAGCATTGCGGGGATTGGCGAATAATTGCTCACCTGCTTTTTGCCTTTCTTCGTTAATTTGTTTAAATACTTCTAAAGGTAGAAACGCCTCACCCCGAACTTCCACCTTTTCTAAAGGTTCTAACCCGTCAAAATTTAACCGTAGAGGAATTGAACGAATTGTGCGGACATTTTGGGTAATATCTTCACCCATCACCCCATCACCGCGAGTTGCGCCTCTAGTGAGAACGCCATTTTGATAAGTAAGTGCGATCGCCGAACCATCAATTTTCAATTCCGTGACATAATCTACTGTGTCAGTTTTGGGGACTTGTCGCCGCCAACGCTGATCCCATGCTTGCAACTCATCAATATTAAAAGCATTCTCCAGACTATATAACGGGATATTATGCCGCACCGATGTAAACTGTGTCGCCGGTCTTTCACCCACGCGCTGAGTGGGGCTATCCGGTGTCACCAGTTCTGGATACTGGGTTTCTAGTTGTTGCAATTCTCGATATAGTTGGTCATAGACTGCATCCTCCATAATTGGTGCATCTAGGACATAATAAGCATAACTAGCTTGCTGCAACAACTGACGTAGTTCTTCTACGCGCTTGGTTTGTGACTGACTCTGTATCATTGACTTTTTGCAAAATACTTAGCGAATAGAATTTAACGATGTTTTGCTAGTATAGCTATTGACTTTAAGTTTGTGAGTATTCCCAAAAATATAGACTCTAATAACAACAATAATTATATTAATCGGGAATCTGGGTTAATGAATACAATTGCGCAATTTACAGCCCCAATCATTATTGGACACAGAGGCGCTAGTGGCTACCGTCCAGAACATACATTAGCTGCTTATGAACTAGCAATTGATTTAGGGGCTGATTATATTGAACCAGATTTAGTTATCACCAAAGATGGCGTGTTAATTGCACGTCACGAAAATGAAATTTCCGAAACTACCGATATAGCCCAGCATCCAGAATTTGCCCAACGTCAAACTACCAAAATCATTGATGGGGAAAGCAAAACAGGCTGGTTTACTGAAGATTTTACCTTGAGTGAACTGAAAACACTGCGGGCAAAAGAGCGAATTCCCCAAGTGCGATCGCAAAATACAAACTATGATGGATTATTTACCATTCCCACACTGCAAGAAATTATCAATTTAGCTCAAACTAAAAGTATTGCAGTTGGGCGGACTATTGGCATTTATCCAGAAACAAAGCACCCAACATATTTTCAATCTATTGGATTACCCTTAGAAGATACCCTACTTGCCACTTTACAAGCCAACGGTTATCAAGGAGCAAATGCACCGATTTTCATTCAGTCTTTTGAAGTTAGCAACCTCAAATATTTAGCGACAAAAACCGATTTACCTTTGGTGCAATTGCTGAATAACACTGGTAAACCCTATGATTTTATAGTCAATAATGTTGATTGCAGCTATGCAGATTTAACCACAAAATCAGGATTACAAGAAATTGCTGAATATGCCCAAGCGATTGGCGTTCATAAAAATATGATAGTCCCAATTGATAGTAACAAAAAACTGCATTTTCCTACATCATTAGTTACAGATGCTCATGCAGCTTCTTTACTAGTTCATGCTTGGACATTCCGCAATGAAGATTTCTTTTTACCGCTTGACTTTCAAGGTAATCCCCAAAAAGAATATGAGCTATTTTTCAGCTTAGGAGTTGATGGTGTATTTAGCGATTTTCCCGATACGGCGAATTTAGTAAAATTAGAAAGTAGCAATTTAAAATAATTAGTTAGTTAAAAACGTTAACACCACCTATTTACGAAACATCCATCAATTCCATACATTTGTTTAAAAGTTCGTCTACCATTGACACAGATTCTACATCAATACATATAAATCCAAGACACTCAACCTCTTCCCTCATAAGTTTATTGTAGAACAGAGTCCGGTGAAGAAACTTTTGAATTAGATATTGTTCATCCTCACACACATTATAAAAATTACTTTCACGCTTGATTCGGTTTCGGAAGAGTTGATCACTAGCCGTAAGCCAAAGCGCTTTAACATTATTTTCGCCAACTAAATTCGCTACAAATCCTGGCCATAACGCAGATCCCTCAAGTATCAGGGATTCCTTTGATAAATCAGCCGCATGAGAATGAACAATAGCCTCGACTTGCGGCATCACATTTTTCTCATAATGCGACAATACATCTACAAAAAGAGCCTCTACAGAAAGATATCTATAATGTTCTACTACGTACTTTGGAATAACCTTTCCATTTGCACTCACCCAAGGACGTCCGGGATGCCGAGCGAGTGTGTCTGTAGAACGGTAACTCCAAGCAAGCTTGGCCGCCAAAGATCGACCAAGGGTAGATTTACCTACATGAGAGGAGCCACCAATTAGAATCACTCGTGTTTCATTGATTAATTTATTCATCTAACTATATAAATCACCTCTAGCTCCAAGCCCGATAAAATGTACTCTCTTGCCAGATATTGGCAGTACGCTGCTCAATTGCTGCTAATTGCTGATTAGTTAGAAGTTGATAGGAAACTGCTGCTTGAACATTCTCTTCTAACTGTTGCGCACTATCAGCCGGAATTATGCAACAATGAACCCCAGATTGAGACAAACTATAACCTAAAGCTTGCTGTATATTATCCAAAGCACCTGCTTGTAATAACTTTCCATAAGCAGGAACTTTCATCGCAATTACACCTAAGTTTTGTTGCTTTGCTAATGGTAAAACTCCTTTAATAAATGAGTCTGTATGATGATTTTCTACAGCATTGATGGGAATAAGTGTTGTATGAAATGGAAAGCGACGTATTCCTTCAGCTATTACTTGTGTATCGTGGTGTCCGGTAATTCCAGCAAACCGCACAATTTTTTGCTGCATCGCTTCTTCTAAAGCTTTGATTGCACCAGATGCACTAAATATAGTGTCAATTTCTTCTGGAAAAGAAACGTGATGCAATTGCCATAGATCTAGATGATCTGTATTGAGACGGTTTAGTGAACTTTCGAGTTCTCGCCATGCGCCATCTCTATCTCTTTTAGCTGTTTTACTTGCTAAGAAAATCTGGCTACGATGGGGTGGGAGTACTTTGCCGAAATGAAGTTCACTTGCTCCATAACTGCTAGCAGTATCAAAGTAACGAATACCAAGTGCGATCGCTCTTTCAATAATCGCCACAGCTTCACGTTCTTTATCTGGTTTATCTAGTGGCGTATTTGTCCCTGCACCTCCCAAACCCAAAATCGGGACTTTTACTCCTGTGCGTCCTAAAACTCGTTCTGGAATTGTTGCTGATGCTGTTCCAGAAGTATTATTTGTTAACGTATCCGCGCCGATAATGCTGCTAGCTACAGCAACACTGGTAAGCAAGAAATTCCGCCGTGTTTTTCTTCCTTTCATTGCTTAATGTACCAAATACAACAGGTTGGGCATTGGGGAGCCACTGCGTTGGACGGGTTTCCCGGCTTGTAGACGCGGAGCGGCTTCCCGCAGGGTAGCAAGTGGCGTCATTGGGCATTGGGCAAAAGTCAAAAGTTATTTGTCTCCCCTGCCCCCTCATCTCTCTCATCCCTAGCCCCTCATCCCTAGCCCCATGCCATTTGTAATTTCTCCGCCTTGAATTACGCAGTATTTTAAAACTTGCGCATATTTCGACTAACTGGGTCAAAACCGAAAGAAAATCTGGTACTTTCATCATAGTAAGCACCAGTTAAATCGGCTCCATACAACTTGGCAAAGTTCAGCTTGGCTCCCCGGAGATTTGCTTCATTCAGCTTGACACCACTTAAATTTGCTCTAGTTAAGTTGGCTTGTGCAAGGTTCGCTCTACTTAAATCTGAACCCCATAGTTTAGCTTTAGCTAAGTTAGCTTTACTTAAGTCTGCTCCCCATAAATTGATTCCTGGTAAATTGGCTGCAATTAACTTGACTTTAGTTAAGTTTGCTGCCGGAAAATATCTCTCTCCTCCAGCATAACGGCGGATCAATTCTGCTGCGTCCATGCTTATTTCACCTTTTTCAGTAAACAAGAAGTAATTTCTTCCCATTCCTGGTTGAGTCCTCCGGAGAACTCTGGCTGATTGCTGCGGCGATACCAGTAATGAGCATTGCTCAAATCCCCTTCTTTGCGGTGCAAATAGCCATGCACCCAAGCGCTGTCAGCATCGCTGGCATTTTGCACTATTTCATGGGCTTTGTCCCAATTACCTTTTTTGTCATAAAACAGTGCTTGTAGAGCTTTTGGCAGAGTTTCAGGGCATAAATGCTGTTTTTCGATTAACTGCTGAAATTCGCTTAAAGTTACCATTGCTGCTCAAACAGTATCAACTCTCTATTTTTAAGATACTGCTTAGTTTGGGACTAATGAAGACGAATCTCAATTATATTGTTGATGGCTCTATTGAACAGAGTATAAATATCAATTTTAGTAGTCTGAACAGTAATTTTTATGCTCACGTAGCTTCATATTTCTATTGTTACAGACACTATCTAAAGAAGTATTTTTGCTCAAAAAGAGGATTAATTTATGGTTCAAGTGAAAATTTACGGCATCAAGGATTATTTAAATCCTATCAAGCAGCAACTTTCAGATGTTATTCATAGTTGTGTAATGGAAGCATTACATTATCCTGCAAATAAGCGGGCACATCGCTTTTTTCCACTGGATAAATCAGACTTTTACTACCCATCTGGGCGCACTGACCGTTATACCATCATCGAGTTCAGTATGATTGAAGGGCGGAGTGTAGCAGCGAAAAAACAATTGATGCGGCTGTTGTTTGAGCGATCGCTTTCGGTAGGTATTACTGGGCAAGATTTAGAAATTACAATTTTCGAGAACCCCAAGCATAATTGGGGTTTTCGCGGTTTACCGGGGGATGAACACGAACTGGATTATAAAGTTGAGGTTTAGTCATCAAGGGTGGGGAGATCCCACCCCGAAAGCGATCGCTGCTAAATTCTACCTGTTGGTTTCGGCTGTTTTAACGGCACAATTTCAAACTCAAAAGCAGCAATTAAGCGGTCATCAATATACACCTGGATCTTATGCTTACCATCAGGGTCGCCTGGTGCGATCGTCCAAAAATTCTTAATCACACCATCAGTAGTATTTTGTGTGCGCTTCGTTACTGCTTGTTTACCATCTGGAGAGATGATGAGATCTTCTCCAGTATCTACACTCCAGGTTTCTGGACGTTTTGGTAATCTAAGAACTTCTCTCCATGTGACTGCACCTTTGTAGTTTTTGAGTTGAATTTGCCAGCCGTATTTATTTCCTTCTTGAAGTGGCACTCTAAAGGTAGGGATAAAGGTTGTTTTACCTTGGGAATCAATTCTTTGTACGCCAAATTCAGCTTTATTGACAATAATTGGTTGAGCATCGCTTTGTGGAGAAGCTGCTACAATTGTGATTGGTTCAGCAGCTATGACCTCAGGCATTAACCAAGAATAAGTTAGTAAAACAGTAACAGCCCAAATTCTCATCAACATAATTTTTGGTCGGATCTTTTAATAGTTATTTCCAACCTTCCGCCCTATCTTCCGGTTGAGGTTGCTGACAATTTGACAGAATTATTTTCCGGGAAAATTGGCAAAATTAAGTTAATAGTTAAATTTTAAACACGAGGTAGACAAAGTAAAAAAAAGTTTCTCGTATCAGAAAATCCATCTGACTGCGGAAACTACTATAGCGAGTGGTAGGTGTGGGTGATGGATATGCATCCATGCCTAAATTTCTTGCCATCAGTACGGCTCGTTTAAGATGCAATGGATCGCTGACAATGAGAAATTTATTTAATTTGTAAGTGGCTACTACTGCACGGGCATTTTTGAGATTTTGGTAAGTTGTTCGTGATTCGGTTTCAGTGAGAATATCATTTAATTTTACTTGTCGTGCTAAAGCATAATTTTTGCCAATTATCGCTTCCGCAGCTTCATTAGGTTCACCAACTCCGCCAGTAAAAATTATCTGATTAACATGCTGATTTTTATACAAGTTAATAGCATGATTAATTCTTTCTCGAAAAACTGGAGATGGTTCATCACCCCAAACGGCTGCACCTAAAACAATTGCTGCATCTGCTTTAGTAGTATCAACTTTATTACCGTACAAATAAATACTGATGGCTGTAGATGCGATCGCTAGCAATAGGGCAGATATGAAAGCTAGTAAAATTAGCATCAGCCATCGTTTTTTGGATTTAGTCATTTGTCAATGGTCAGTTGTCAGTTGTCAGTTGTCAACCTTCAACAGTTTTCTACTAAATTCCAGAAATAGCCATCGGGTGAAAGGAAGGAAAAACTCATCTCGCCAAATTCGTTACTGACTATGTTGGTGACATTTTGGGCTGAACTGTTTTGAATGCGATCGCAATATGTCTCAATTCCTTGTACGCGGTAGGTATATAACGACATCCCTAAGCTACCGGGTTGTGCTGCTTCAAACCGCGACTCTAAATTTATGGTTTCTGGGAAACGAACAATGTAAAGTCTACCACTGCGTGCATTCATGAAATCATACACAGAGGAACGTGGGTCATCAAAGGCGGTAACAATAAACTTTTCACCAGGGTTGAGATCAAACAAATCTCGTCCTGCTAGTGAAGATTCATAGCTAGTTTCGACATCATCACGTACACGCAGCAGACCTAAAACATCTTCGTAAAAGTTCAGAATTTCTTTGCTGTCATCCTGGACAATTAACCCCATGTGAGTAAACTGGCTAGTCTTAAATGCTGCATTTTGGTTAATTTGCCCATAATGTGGCATTGTATAGCCAAATCTTTGGAAGAAAACTTGTCTTGATAATGGTTGCAATAACAACATTTCTCGCACCCCAACCGCTGGATCTATAAAGGGGCGGCTTTTTCTTTCTTTGTTGTATATAATTTCCCAATAAGGGTTGGTGTAACGAATATCCGAACCAGCGGCTTTTGCTTGTTCGGCATGATTTAAAATAGTTAATGCATCAGATGTTAAAGCAGTTGCCCAACGATTTCCTTTGATTTTCATTGAAGCTGTTCCTAATCCCTGATTTGTGGGATTTTGCCAAACCATTAACCGAATTAATCCATGATCGGCATCTTGGTGATACAGGCGAATTGAGCGTAAAGATGAATTTACACCATATAATTGCTTGGCTACATCTGCGGTTAATTCCCCTATTTGACCAATGCGGTAACCAAATATTTCCCAATATTGAATTGCAGAAATTGGTTCGGGAACACCAATACAAACTTCATAGATACCTGCAATTTTAGTAGTTTGTTGCTCTTGAACCATAATAATTTTGAATCAGTAGGTGAGCATAATTAAACGTAAAATGTCAAGCACATCCACTTTTATCAAATTACGATTCCCTTTGAAAGCACGATAATAACTCTTCACGGTCAGCTTGCAAGAGTGAATCCATATATTCATCGGGTGACAATTGTAATAAAGCGGGAATAATGCTTTCTAATGAAGCATCAATATCCCCAAAACGCAGCTTCAAAATTTTAGTAATAGTTGCCCGTCGTTCTACCTGTATTGCTTTCCGTTCCCAACTGGTGACAATCTCCATATATACCTCCTGCTCAGTTAATCCCATTGTATCGACTACAGATTGAAAGACTTCTTCTTCTGCTGCATTCAGTTCCAAGTACACATCTACAAATCCAGAAATTAATTGCATCCGCGCTGGATCTAACCTTAACTTAGTTAGCAACCGCAAACATTCTGCCTTGACCTGCGGACGTTCTGATACAGCAATATTCATCTTCGCCATCAATGCCGCTGCGACTGGATTGTGTTGCGCTAGAAAATCTCGCCAACTTAGGCGATTTAATTGAATCGCTGCAAATTGAAATTCCAGCACTTTTAAATCGGGAAACGTGACACGGTAATTTTGAGGTTCAGCGCGTTTTGGTTCGTCGAAGGAGAAAATCACAACTGGATAAATTGGTAAATTATATTTTTCATGCAAGCGGGCAAAATACTTAAACATCCGCTTGGCGAATTCCGACTCAGTATAAGACTGATTTTCAACGTGAATTAGAAAATAAGTCTCTTTCTGCTCGAAGCGGCATTGTGCCAGCAAATCAATTTCTTTCTTTTCTCCAGATGTGACATCAGTAAATACATCTTGGGGTAAAAACTGGATGGAATCGCGGTCTATTTGGCTAGCTACTTGAGGCAGGAATAAATCGAGAAATTCAACAAAGAATGTAGATATTAATTCTTTGAAAAGCCTGTCATGGTCAATCATCCTAGTAACTCCTCCAACACATCCAAATCTCCGCATTCGGCACAAAAATATCTTCTGGGTACGATTGTGTATCCTGCAAAATTACAGCCAGGAATCGGGTAAACCCCCTATCACAATAGAACTGTGTGTAGGAGCTAGCGATCGCCCTTGACTAGTTGCGTCAGTCCTGCCAATACACATATACTAAAATTTAGCGATCGCCTCTGCCAGTTGCGTAAGTCCTGTACTTATTTGATTTGGTGCAAATACAAATTTTTCAATTGTTAACTTGCTAATGACTGAGTTTTCTCGATACTTTGTGCAGATGGAAGTGGGTTATTACGAAAATTAGGATATTTGCTATCAACTTGATGTGCTTTTTTAGCAATCCAGTTAAAGAATAAATTAACAATCTTTACTTGCCTAAAAATTTGCTGCGGATCGGCAAGGTGAGTTTTTGGTAATTGTTGTCCCATTTCTTTGAGAACCAGACCGATAGGCACATTTATTTCATCCTGGAGTTTGAGAAACCGGAGGAAAAGTGAATTGTAAGCTGAAATCAGCGATCCTACCCCGCCTCTTGCTTGGCCCCAACCAATAAAATACAGTCCTTTGTAATCGGCGAAAAACGAGCCGCCATAACATTGAACTGCTGCGCCTTCAACGCGCTGAAGTTCTTCAGGTAGAAACGGATAGGCGACGTAGTAGCCAGTGGCGCAAATTATTAAGTCAAATGCTTCTCGGCTACCATCAACAAATTCCACTTCGCAACCATCCAAACGACGCACACCTGGCTTGGGGGTGATTCTTCCGTGTTTGATATAATAGGGAACCTCGTTATTCAGAGTTGGGTGCTTGGCAAAAACTCTATGCTTGGGTTGAGATAGACCATAATTTTTATGGTTGCCGAAAGTCAGGCGGATGATCCCGTAAGCCATCAGCCGTTGCAACCATTCTGGCATCCACCATTTAATCAAATCGGCTACGGGAACTCCTGCAAATGATTTGGGAATAAACCATACTGATTCACGCATACTCAGAACAGATTTAGCGCCGACGCGGGCTGCTTCTGCTGCAACATCGCAAGCTGAGTTTCCGCCACCGATTACCAAAACCCTTTTCCCAGTAAGTTGATTTGGGTGTTTGTAATCTTTAGAATGGATAATTTCTCCGTTGAATTCTCCCTGAAATTGCGGAAACCGCTTGCACCAGTGATGACCATTACAAATCAACACTCCTTTATAAATTCGCTGTTCTCCATGAGCAAAGGACACTTCCCAGAGATTATTTTCGACTGGTCGCACGTAACTAATTGTACGGTTAAGTTCGATATGCTCACGCAAGTCAAAATGATTGGCGAAGGCGTTTAAGTAATTCCTCATATTCTGAGCGCTGGGGAAGTCGGGATAATGAGCCGGCATGGGGAAATGGGAAAATTGGGTAATTTTGCGTGACGAGATGATATGTGCTGTTTCGTAAACGCCGTGATACCAATTACCGCCAATATCGTCACTAGCATCAACTTGATCGTAGGGAATATCAGCAGATTTGAGTACTTGAGCCATACCTAATCCGACAAACCCAGCCCCGATAATCAGATGTTTGTCAGTAGTATCAAATATCTTTTGATTTTTACTAGAATTAGTTACGTTGACCAACTTTCAACCTCCTGGTAAATGCATTACTAATCAAGTCCAATAGCAAGGGAGAATATCTTTTCAGAAGATGGACGCTTTTAGCAGTTGGATCGGGAAATACGTGCAGTTGATTGTTAACAATTCCTTGAATGGTTGCGCGCATTACTTTGGCTGGGTCGGTTGCTAAACTTTCGGGAAAACCATTCTCAATTAGTTTACTTAAAGTTCCATAACTTTGTGATTGGAGAATTGGGGTACGACTAAAAAAGGGATAAACAGCTGTAACTTTTACTTGATGGTCTTTGACTTCATTAAAAAGTCCTTCACTGAAGCCACGCAAACCGAATTTGCTACATGCATAATGAGCCATCCCAGCTTGTGCTGACCAGCCTGCTAGCGATGAAATATTGACGATGTGGCCTTTTTGGCGGGCAATCATATCAGCAACAAATAGGGCACTTAACCGCATTGGTGCTAGTAGGTTTATCTGCATGAGTAGCTCCCATTTCTCGCTAGGAACTTCATCCATACGACCAAAGTATGCTATACCAGCGTTATTAATTAATATATCGATGGGTATATCGAGTTTTTTAACTTGACTATAAAGGATTTCACATCCCTCACGAGTAGCAAGATCAACAGCTAGGTAGGCAAGAACCTCTCCAGTTGAAACTACGTTTTGAATTGCTGCAACTCGTTGGCGCAGAACAGCTTCATCTAAATCAGTTAAAATCAGTCGGCTACCAGCCATTAATAATTGTCGGGTTAGTTCCTGTCCGAACCCGCCAGATGCACCAGTGATCAGTACAACAGCTTTATTTAGCTGGGTCATTTCTCTCTTCCACAATAGGTAGAATTATTTTGTTTAATGAAATTTATTAACAATTCAAGGCAAACTCATCTAAATAATTTTGACAGAAAATGATGTTTATAACCTAACAAAAATCAGGGTTTTGATGTCATCAGATTAACTAGAAAGTAATTAATTTAAGTGTGTATTAAATTTGCGGTGATTTGAGTGTCGTTAGTAGTAAGAGCAACCAAGGCACTTTCAAATCTGGTATGAGCCATGTATACTTTCTCAGCACAGGCAATGCATAAGGTATCAAAAAACGCAGAGAGCGTAGGGATACAGGGCGATCGCCATTTTGATCTACAAGTTTATAATGTTGAGCGAGTTCCGCAACAATCTGCACTCGTCCGGTACGGCGCATCACGTTGGAATCCGCTGCTAGTGCGGCAATCACCCGTCCTGTGAGTAAGGGGGTTTCCCAGTTGTAGCGTTCAGCGATTAATGAGTTTTTCTCTTGTGTAGCATTGTTTTCGTTCATTTGAGATGTGAGGCGGGAAATCTGCTCAGTGCCTACAATACCTGGCCATAGTGAAAGTGAAGCGATGTTATAAGGTTTGAGTTCAACGGCCATATCAGCAGCTAGGCGATCGCATCCTGATTTACCTGCACCGTATGCTGCACCAAAAATATAGGACAACCCCCCCCAGGAAGAAATAGTACAAATCAATCCTGAGTTACGCTTGCTCATCATCCGCGCCGCAAAAACACTAGCAACATAGTGACTACGCAAACCAACATTGTTGCAACTATCCCAAAGGCTGGGTTCAAAATCCCAAAATGGCTTTCCTTGAGCATCACTTAAGGCTTGGACTCCTGAAAAAACATTATTTACCAGCAGATCAAGTTGTCCCTGCTGCTCATCTTGAAGGCGATCAAAAAGCGATCGCACCTCCTCGTCGTTACTATGGTCTACTGGTACAGGAATACATACACCACCGACTTCCTCAACAGCAGCGCGAGTTTCCTCAAGACTACCTGAGATACCATTACTGGTAGTATATTTATCTAAACTGCGACCCGTAATATATACGATCGCACCTGCTTCACCAAGACTAATAGCAATTCCCTTGCCAATTCCCCGTGTAGCACCTGTGACTAAGGCAACTTTACCTTCAAGGTGTTTCATTCAAAAATCGTTGAAGTTTTTAACAGGATTTGTGATTAATTATGACAGAGCGACTCAATCAAGAGCAATTATATAGCAGTCATATAGCAAACATGATTAAAGTTTTTCCTACCCGGTTTTTAAGTTGGATGGTTGGTACATTATGCTTATTATCGCCCCTGGCTGTACAGGCAAAAGCTGGCGATCCTAATGGTATTCGCAATCAGCCAGAACCAGGCTGGAGTTTGTGGCGACCACAAGCACAAGCTGCTAAAGCTGATTTTAATTCGGGTTTTTCTAATTTGGAATTAGGGGGATATTTAGATTTTGAGAATGCTTGTCAAACTGATAGGAAACCTAATACAAAAATTGACTATTGGTTTAGGTTGAGTAATTCAGTTCAGCGCATTGGTACGGGACAAGTAGAATATGGCTGTTGGTCTGGGGGACGTTTTTTACATAAATACAGCAGTACTGCGATTAAACCGAGTTTGGGTGATGTCAATTGTCTGCGGGTTTTTTCTCAGAATAAAAAAAGCTTGGTAATTCGGGAGGAACCAAGGGCGAATTCGAGACAATTGGGAGTAGTGGCTAATGGAAGAACTGTCAAACCAAATGGTTTTCCGGCTTCAATTGTCGAAGTGAATGGGGAAAATTGGATTGCGATCGCCTATCCTAAAGATGGTTGGATTTCTGATGGTAGCTTGGCCAGTGGTGGCAATCTCAGGTTATGCTCTGTGAAAAAACCTTAACTTATTTTGGCTCTCGATTAATTAAAATTGTTAACAGGAGTTTTCATAAACCCCATAGCTAAAGCTGGGGGCTTGAAAAAGCCGTAATCTGAGTAGACTAAGTTCTTATTGGATTGATCCCAACGGTCAAATGGTCAAGCAAAACCGTTATCAAACTCGCCAGATTCATACATCGATTTGGGATACTCAGTGTCGTTATACTATCAATGCGATCGCACCAGTTGGCAATTAGCAAATACAGATGTTCCTAGAAGGTAGACAAATTAGCGAGGAAAGGTTTGAGGTTAAATAGTCAGTTATCAGTTGTCAAAAATTAGGCTCAAAGGCGCAACATTCAGGCTTAAAGGTGCAGCTTTCAACATCCAAGCTGCACCTTTCGACATCAAAACCGCAACTTTCGACATCAAAGCCGCAATGTTCAGCCTCAAAGCCACAACGTTCAAGCTTAAAACCGCAACTTTCGACATCAAAGCCGCAACTTTCAGCCTCAAAGCCGCAACTTCCAGCCTCAAAGCCACAACGTTCAAGCTTAAAGCCGCAACTTTCGACATCAAAGCCGCAACGTCCAGCCTCAAAGCCGCAACTTCCAGGCTTAAAAGCAATACAGTTCAGTTACGCTGATGGTCTACCACACTAATTATGACGCGCTCCGAGATCCCCGACTTCTTCAAGAAGTCGGGGATCTGAACAATCGCAACCCAAGAGAAATGTATTGGGCTGAAAAACTCACATTCCAAGCTCAAAGGCTCAAAAGTTATCATAAATTCACCACCAGTTTGTCTCCCTTGTCTTCCTTGTCCCCCTTCCCTCATCCTCGGTCAACGCTCAACAGTCAACAGTCAACAGTCAACGGTCAACAGCCAACAGTCAACAGTCAACAGTCAACAGTCAACAGCCAACAGTCAACAGTCAACAGTCAACAGCCCTTATTAGTATTTATGCAATTTAGACGCGCATTAGCTTATACTTTTGGATTAAGTATTGTTGACAAAACGTTGTTGGTATTCCTGCTCTGTAATCATGTCCTGAGTACTCTCCAAACGATCTACAAACAGGATGCCATCGAGGTGGTCATATTCGTGTTGAAAAATCCGCGCTACAAAATCGGTTAATTCTTGTTGTTGTAATTTGCCATTGCGATCGGTATATTCAACTGCGATCGCTTGGTATCTAGGAACAAATCCCCTAATGCCCGGAACACTCAAACAACCTTCCCAACCTTTAACTACTTCAGTAGAATGCCCAATAATTTTTGGATTGATCATCGCTGTAGGTTCCATTTGTGGGGCGTGAGGATATCTGGGATTAGGACGAGATGCCACAATAAATAAACGATAGGATGCGGCGATTTGTGGTGCAGCAATCCCCACCCCATTAGCTTGAGCAACTGTTGCCATTAAATCTTCAATTAAATTTTGGATATCCTGGTCTTGAATCTTATCAATCAAGCTAGCATGTTGCCGCAATATGGGATTACCTAATTCAATAATTGGTGTCATTTGTCAATAGTCAATAGTCAATGGTCATTGGTCATTGGGCATTGGGCATTGGGCATTGGGCATGGGAAAAAAACTTCCGACACTCCCCACACTCCTCCTTGTCCCCCTTCTCCCCCGGTCACTGAGCGTAGTCGAAGTGCTGCCCCCCGGTCACTGAGCGTAGTCGAAGTGCTGCCCCCTGCTAACTTTCACGCCGCACAGGTAAAGGAGCCGGTTTGACTGCTAGTTGAGAAATTTGCCCATTGCGTTCTATTTGCATTTGTAAAGGATTGCCAATTTTGCTATTTTCTACCAGTTTTTGTACGTCTTCTATTTTACTAACAGGCTGATTATTAATACTATGAATCACATCACCACTTTTTAGCCCAGCCACAAATGCAGGAGAGCGCGGAACCACATTAACCAATAAAACGCCCTTATCAGTTGTCAGAGTAATGCGATCGCCTAATTCTTTATTAATTCTTTCTTTAATTTCTGGTGTCAGTGTCACCATTTGAATACCCAAATAAGGATGCTCGACTTTACCGTTCGCAATTAATTCTTGGGCGATTCTTTGTGCAGTGTTGACCGGAATCGCAAATCCCAAACCTTGAGCGCCCTGAATAATCGCTGTATTCATCCCTATTACTTGACCGCGAACATTTAATAATGGCCCACCAGAGTTACCGGGGTTAATCGCTGCGTCAGTTTGAATATAATCAACTCGCTTGTCGCTAGCACCAATATCACTGCTAGAGCGACCTGTAGCACTGATAATTCCAGATGTCACAGTATTATTCAAACCTAAAGGATTACCAATCGCAATTACAGCCTCTCCCGGTTGTAAAACATCGGAGTTCCCGAGAGACAGGGTTGGCAGATTATTCGCATCAATTTTAATTACAGCCACATCGGTAACCGGATCTTCTCCCAGCACTTTACCGTTAAAAGTCCGACCATCTTTAAGGGTAACGGTTACAGTGTCAGCACCGTCTACTACGTGGGAATTGGTCAAAACTTGACCAGAGGAGTTAATAATAAATCCCGAACCACTACCCCGTTCTACCCGTTGTCTGGGCTGCGTTGGGACGCGATCGCCAAAAAACCTCCGGAAAAATGGATCTTCAAATTCTTCTGGTACTTGGGAAGTGACGGTTCTGGATGAATCAATGCGAACCACAGCAGATCCCACCTTTTGTACTACTCCCACCACAAAGTTAGGATCGCCAGAGGATGAAAAAATTGCTGGTGGCGCAATTGTATTCTGGGGCACAACCGGAGACTTTGGATCATTTTGTTGCGTCTCAATGGTTTTAGCAGGTAAAAGAGAGCAGCCCCCAAGGGCTACCACAAAACTTACCTTAAGTAGCATCGACATCAGATTTGTTCTACTCTGCCTCTGGAGTAAACCTTGGGTAATAATATCTTGGGCTGCACAAATACAGGTGTTTATCTTCATGTGTCGTTGCGTCTCCGTGTTAGTCAGTGGGTGGTAGGATCTTGCCTACCGGGTATGCCCCAAAATGATTACAACTTAAAAGCTTGTTCCAGGTCTAGAGCATGTGAGTGCTAACTTGGTGCTTGCTTATAACTTCTATTGTGACGATTAAACATGGAAATTCCCTTAGACAATTTGTGGAGTCAGGTACTAGAGCGATTGCAGCTAGAATTATCCCGTCCCACCTTTGAAACTTGGATTAAAACTGCTAGCGCCGAGCGATTAGAAAATAATTGCTTGGTAATCTGCACTCCTAATCCTTTTGCTCGGAATTGGTTACAAAAATATTACATCAACACGATTGCTAATGTTGTGCAAGATATTTTCGGACATCCTGTAGAAATTTATCTGACTGTTGCTCAGGGTGAGGCGGTTTCTCATTTGCATGAGCGAGAAGTTGCTTGGGAATTACCAGTCCAAAGTAATGTTTCTGAGACTATTGCTAAAAATAAACAAAAAACTAGTGAATTAAATGTCAAGTATGTATTCTCCAGATTTGTCGTCGGTGCCAATAATCGGATGGCTCACGCTGCGTCATTAGCAGTGGCAGAATATCCAGGGAGGGAGTTTAATCCTTTGTTTTTATGCGGTGGTGTAGGTTTAGGTAAAACTCACCTCATGCAGGCTATTGGACATTATCGCTGGGAAATTTGTCCTGATTGCAAAATCTTTTATGTTTCTACTGAGCAGTTTACTAATGATTTAATTACAGCTATCCGTCAAGATAGTATGCAAAGTTTCCGCGAGCATTATCGGGCGGCTGATGTGTTGTTAGTAGATGATATTCAGTTTCTCGAGGGTAAAGAGTACACTCAAGAAGAATTTTTCCATACTTTTAATACTTTACATGAAGCTGGCAAGCAAGTTGTCATCGCCTCAGACCGCCCTCCTAACCAAATTAAGAGCCTTCAAGAAAGATTATGTTCCCGGTTTTCTATGGGTTTAATTGCTGATATTCAACCCCCGGATTTAGAAACCAGGATGGCGATTCTCCAGAAGAAAGCAGAATACGAAAAAATTCTTCTTTCTCGAGATGTCATTGAGTATATTGCTTCTAACTACACTTCTAATATTCGAGAATTGGAAGGAGCTTTAACGCGAGCGATCGCTTATATCTCGATTTGGGGTTTACCAATGTCAGTGGACAGTATCGCCCCAGTTTTAGAAACACCAAACCAGAAAGTAGCCACTACTCCAGAGGTAATTTTAAAGGTGATTGCTGATGTTTTTCAAGTTTCCATTGAAGACCTAAAAAGCAATTCCCGACGACGAGAAATTAGCTGGGCACGGCAAATAGGGATGTATCTTATGCGCCAACATACAGATTTGAGTTTGCCGAGAATTGGCGAAGAGTTTGGTGGTAAAGATCATACAACGGTGATTTACAGTTGTGACAAAATTATCCAACTGCGAGATAGCGATCGCACTTTAGCCAACACCCTCCGTCAACTGAGCGATCGCATCAACATGCATAGCCGCTCCTAACATTCAACTTGATTGTTTATTTGCCGTTTTCCACAGCCTTCAGTCAAATATTTGTACCAGAATATTAAGCTAAGTTTAAAAATATCTTATATTTTCATTGAGATGTGGAAAAAAATTATTGTTTGTGGAAAAAATTGGGGAAAACTTGATAGTTTTTAGCAAAAACTTCAAATAAGTATAATTACCTTGTGGAAAAACTTCGGGGTTTTTCCACAAGTTTTCCACAGATAGCAGCTGAAGAAACTATCCTAAACATTTAATTAGAGCAAGTTATCCACAATTTCCACAGCTAGTACCGCTGCCGAGTCAGTCAAAATTGAAGAAGACACGGGGACACGGGGACACACCTGGACGCTCTTACACCCCATGTCTAAAGTGTCTAAAGCCTCTTGATTCGGTGCAAGGAATGTCTTTTTTCTTCTCCACGACTAAAGTCTCTTTCTTGAAACCATTCGCGTTGAACCCAAAACACAGGCGACTCTCCGCGTCGCCGCGTCTCCCACTCTCCGCGTCCTATAAAGGTCAAAAGTCCAAGACTTAACCACAAATTACGATTTCACGTCATTACGAGCAAAGTGAAGTATTAGCAAAGGCTGATTACACCTCACGAGTGGGTCAGTCCTAATAATTTCAATATACCAGAGTGCTATTGAGTGGGAAAACAAAAAAAATATCTCCTCTGGAATGGGGAGATATTTCAATATATGGGTAGTAATAAAGTTACAGTTTCAAACCCTAGAGCTTAATAACGGTTACGTCCGCCGTGATTACCTCGGTTACCACCGAACGATCCTCTATCTTCTCTAGGTTTAGCCTTATTAACTTTTAGGTCTCGTCCCATCCACTCTGCTCCATCAAGAGCTTCAATGGCAGCAGCTTCTTCAGCATCTGTACCCATTTCCACAAAACCAAAGCCGCGTACACGACCTGTTTCGCGGTCAGTAGGTAGCTGAACTCGCTTGACGGAACCATATTCTGCAAACACAGCATTCAAGCTTTCTTCTGTAACTTCGTAAGAAAGATTGCCTACATAAACTGACATAGATTGTCTCCGAAATCATAAATATGTAGAGATTTAAGCTTCGGAGAAATGTCTGTAAATACCAAAAACAAAAAACCTGTCAATACTAAAAACAAACGAGTCACCGAATTAACTCTCAATTCTCACTATGGCACAGCAGTCAACTTTTAACAGGGAAGTTGGAAAAAGCGTTATATAAGTTCATATAAACATTTTCCTACTAAGTACGGAGGATAGCACAACCTGCTGAGTCTGACATCGACCTTTGATGTAGACAACAGACTAAAGCAGCGTGCTATTGTATTTGAGAGGTTACTGCTGAAAATATTGGCGATAGTTTAATCGGACTTTAATTTATTGAATTCATTTGGATTTTGGTAGTAGATAATACATAATATGATGTGAAGATACTTTTTAGGTTAATTAAGGCAAAATCTACACAATGATTTTAAACATCATGGACTCATAGTTAGCTTTGTGTTACCTTGAACAGCAACAAGGCTCACACTGACCTGTATCCAGATCAGCGTGGCGACGGCAGTCGCTACAAGCTAGGAAACCCGCAGGGCGAGCTGCCTTATGAATTGCTAGTGAGAGCAGGGGTGTAGTCTGACCAAATTTGAGCGTAGCGAAAACCAGAAAGACTACAACAACCAGACGAAAAAAATCTGCTAAAATAAACATATCTTGACCATCAATGCCATAAGTAAAAACCAAGCTGAAGGTAGATGTTTCAAGAAAAAGATTTGGGTCTTGGGAACCAGGACTTCTGCCCTTGAAGGAGATATAAGACCAATAAAACTATGGAGTTATGGAGGCAATCCCCTGTGAATTGGGAAGCCTAAACTGTACCACAAGGTCAGTGTAGGTAGTTTGCATTAGCATTACTTGCACTCGCGAAGTATTGAAAAATTGAGAGGAAACCATTATCGTAGTCCAAAAGCAACTAATTAACTCGCAAATCAAGTCACCTCAAGTCTTCTTGATTGACCATGAAAATAACAATCGTGGTTTGACCGACACGCATGAAGCTCTAGAATTAGCTCTGAGCCTAGAGCTTGACCTAGTTTTAGTTTCCGAAGGCAAAGACGCTCCAGTAGCCAAGATCCTTAACTATGGCAAGCTTCAGTATCAAAAGAAAAAGCGTCAGGGCCAGAGTGCTAGACCTACAGTCAAGGAAGTTCGGTTCCGTCCAAACGTGGGTGCAGCTGATTACAACTTACGCATCGAGCAAGCGCTTGGGTGGTTGAAAAAAGGCGATTCAGTGAAGTTTGCCATTCGGTTACGAGGTCGAGAACATCAATATCGTGAAAAGGCTGGAGAACTACTAGAACGCATTGTCAGCGATCTCAGTCAAGTAGGTAAAGTTCAATCACTCGATAAACGTTCACTGATTGCGCAAGTTATTCCTGCTTAAATGAATTTTTCCAGCATATCTTGTAAGCTACTCATATCGGCTCGAACACCGATTCAATAATCAGAATCAGTTAAAAATCCCTATCCCGTTGCGGGTAGGGATTTTGTTTAAGGGAGTATCCCAATTTTTCCATCAATACCCGCCAAAGGTATTGGTATAGTATCGTGCGCCCTGGTGGTTAAGAGACTTGTAGCAACTACCGTCCAGGTTTAAAGGATGTCTCTTGAAGTATTAAATATTTCTTCTGATCTCCGCCCAAGCTTCCCCTGAAAATTTACCAAATTTGAGAGTTTCCGGCTTTGATAAATCATTCCTTTGATGGGATATAGATCCGCGCTATGGAGGGTTTAGCAGTGCTAAACCCCTACAATAGGTGTGTTTTTTGAGAATACATATTTTGTATTTATTATCAATGCGTAAGTGCTAGAACTAAGCCAAACACTTCGGGTGGGATTTTTACTTACCTTGAGATACAAGGACTTTTTCGCCCACAATTGCACTCGGTTTTAAACCTTCACTGTTTCAATTAACGCCCTCACCCACCAAGGGTGGGGCTAAACAAACAAAGCCTGCGAAGGCAAGCTAAATTATGTGCATCTTCATATTGAATTGGTATTAGGGGGATCTATAAGTCTTCAATACAACAGAGTTTTTAGACATCCTGTTATCTCGACTTTATCCATTTTTACGAAAACCCAAACCCGACGCTAAGTAGATCAACCTAAATAAATATAATATGTTTTTTCATTGCGTTCGCGTAGCGTCTCGAAGAGAGGAACGAAGCAATCTTGGTCTTTGCGATTGCTTCGTCGTTCCTCCTCGCAATGACATCTTACGTTTAATTATGCCCACCTACTTAAAAGCATTGAAAGACAGTAGTTTTAGTTTTTGAACAGAATCGCAAATCAATGAGATGGAAAAAGTATTGGCCAAAAAAGCAGGGTTTTTGCCGGCTTAGGAAAGCCGAGTTCTTAATTTTGGATAAATTCGAGGTTATAGCTTGTGGACGTTGAGAACAATTAACTATAAATTCATACTCTATAATTCCCTTCTATACATTTATCAAAAGGTAGATTTTAAATTTAAAAATTTGTTGCCGCTCTTCTTTTCTCTTCATGAAGATTGACTTTTAGTTTTTTCTCTCTTGTGATTGTTAAAATGTAGTTAAGCTCAGGGGACAAACAAACTCATGGTTACAAGCAAATTTGATGATACATTAGCTGCCATCGAGTTAAATGCAGCTAGACAACTAAACTGGGATTATAATCAATTCAAAGAATATTTTAGTTTTACAGTAAATCATGAAGCTATTGAGATAGAACTCAAGAATCAAATCGAAGAATCTCAGTTAAAAACTTTAAAGCAAGCTTTGTTAGATTATGGTTTTCAGTACAAAAAAACTGTAAATGATTTTATCTTAGTTTTTGAGCAAGATGTTGAATTAAGGTAAAGCAAAATTATAAATAATCAAATTAAATCCCTTGAACAGCGTAGTCATGGTCTGATCAATAAGGTAGCTTGACGGGGCGGTGATTATTTTACCTATTAATTTTAATTAATAGGTTGCTCTCGCCATCAAAAAATCTAACTTTTGCCAGAATCTTTATGTATCCGCTTGTGCAAAAATCAGCAATGCTGCACTAAGGATCTTAAAGAGAAGGATCGTATGAAAACACTGTTGCTCTACCCCCAGTTTCCTCAGTCTTTTTGGTCTTATGATCGCGCGATGGAAATGGCAGGACTGAAAGCGGCCATTCCACCCCTGGGAATTATTACCGTTGCGGCACTCTTACCTAAAGATTGGCAAGTGAGATTTTACGATCGCAATGTCAGCCTAGAGACAGAGGCAGATTGGGACTGGTGTGAGCTAGTGATTATCTCTGCCATGCTAGTGCAGAAACCGGATTTCCACGCCCTAATTCAAAAAGGTGTACGGTTAGGCAAAAAAGTAGCGGTGGGGGGACCATATCCCACATCAGTCCCCCAAGATGCCCAAGCTTCAGGAGCAGATTATCTCATACTGGATGAAGGAGAGATGACAGTTCCGCTGTTCCTAGAAGCGATCGCCCAAGGACAAGCTCAAGGAATCTTCCGCTCCGCAGAGAAGCCGGATGTCACTCAAAGCCCCATGCCCCGCTTTGACCTGCTGAAACGAGATGCCTACTTCATGATGGCGATTCAGTTTTCTCGCGGTTGTCCCTTCAATTGCGAATTTTGTGACATCATCTCTCTCTACGGTCGCAAATCGCGCACTAAAGAACCTTCTGGGACCTTAGCAGAGTTGCAATTTCTCTATGATTTAGGCTGGCGAGGATCACTCTTTATTGTCGATGACAACTTTATCGGCAATCAACGCAATGTCAAACGCCTCTTAAGAGAATTGATTCCTTGGATGCAGCAGCACAACTATCCCTTCACCTTCATGACCGAAGCTTCTGTGAATTTAGCAGAAGATGATGAATTGCTAGAGCTGATGGTAGAAGCAGGATTCTATGCTGTCTTTCTCGGCATTGAAACTCCTGACCAAGACAGCCTCGTCGTGACGCGCAAAATGCAAAATACGCGCAACCCCCTAGTAGAAGCTTGTCATAAGATCAATGAAGCGGGACTACTGATCTATGCCGGATTTATCCTCGGTTTTGATGGAGAACGCTCCGGTGCAGGTGAACGAATTCAAGCGTTTGTTGAACAAACCAGTATTCCTCAACCGATGTTAGGCATCCTCCAAGCGCTACCCAACACTGCCCTTTGGAACCGACTCCAACAAGAGCAGCGTTTAATAGAGGGTGTCGGTGTCACAGCTACCGGAGACCAAAATACCTTGATGAATTTCGTTCCAACTCGCCCCATTGCCGAAATTGCTAGAGAGTATGTAGAAGGTTTCTGGACGTTGTACGAACCCGCGAACTATCTTCGGAGATCTTTTCAGCAGTGCCTCAATATTGTTCCTCCAGCAAGGGGAACACAAACAATGCAAGTTCCCTTAGGTAGGCAGTTGCGGCTTGTTGCCCAATTAATCTGGCATCAGGGCTTACGACGACCGGAAATTAGAGGGCAATTTTGGGGACAACTATGGACGCTGGTACGAAAAAAGCCCCAAGTTCTGAATATGTATTTGTCCCTCTGCGCTGTGGGCGAGCATTTTTGGGAGTACCGAGTTTTAGCTAGGGAACGCATTACTCAACAGCTAGGCTACGACCCACTAGAAGTTTCTGTACTACCTAAGCTTGAACCAACGCTTGTCAAGAATATGTAACGCAATTTCAGAATCGTTCAGTTTGGCAATAAAAGCTGCTTGTTAACAATAACTAAAAAATATTTCTAGAGTGGTAATATAGACACTCACAAGCTGAACCTGACCATGAAATTAGTTTGCGCCCAAAGCGATCTCAGTACAAACCTCTCATTTGTCAGCCGTGCTGTACCGTCACGACCGACACATCCAGTACTTGCCAATGTGCTGCTACAAGCGGATGCACAAACTAACCAAGTAAGCTTAACCGCCTTCGATCTCAGCTTGGGTATCCGCACTAGCTTTAACGCTGAGGTATGGCAAGGAGGAGCGATCGCTCTTCCTGCTAAATTACTTCTAGACATCACCTCTCGTCTACCAGAGGGAGAAATCACTTTAGACGATGAATCAGCAACCGAAACATCTACAGGTGAGGGGTTAATTGTTACCCTGACACCAAAGAGCGGACATTATCAAGTGCGCGCAATGGGGGCCCAAGAATTTCCCGAACTACCCGTAATTGAAAATTCCCAAGTAATTCATTTAACCGCCGCCGCCTTAATTGAAGGATTACGGGGTTCGTTATTTGCTACCAGTGGAGATGAAACTAAGCAGGTACTCACTGGAGTGCATTTAACAGTTAAACAAGACATTCTGGAATTTGCCGCTACTGATGGGCATCGTTTAGCAGTAGTAGAAACTACTAATGAGCGTCCTATGGAAAATAGTAGCCAACTAGAAGTGACAGTACCAGCTAGAGCGCTGCGCGAACTACAACGGATGTTAGCTCATAGTTCCGCTGATGATGAACCTGTAGCCTTATATTTAGATCAAGGTCAAGTTGTGTTTGCCTGGAAAAATCAACGCTTGACCAGTCGCACTTTAGAAGGACAATATCCAGTTTATCGGCAACTCATACCCCGTCAATTTGAGCGCCAAGTCACTATTGATCGCAAACAATTTGTAAGCACTTTGGAGCGGATTGCAGTGCTAGCCGATCAAAAGAATAATATTGTAAAGCTCAGTATTGATAGCGGTAACCAAGAAATTACATTATCTTGTGAATCTCAAGATGTCGGTAGCGGTAGAGAGTCAATGTCAGCCCAAATATCTGGAGAAGATATAGATATTGCTTTTAATATCAAATATCTCATGGAAGGCTTGAAAGAATTGCCATCTTCAGAAATTCAAATGCATCTCAATCAAAGCCTAACTCCAGTAATTTTTACACCTCTGGGTGGGTTGAAGATGACTTATTTAGCTATGCCGGTGCAACTGAGAAATTAATTTTACATTTTTCATTCCTTTATTGCGCCTAATTCTTTGAGGGGGGAAATTTCTGCTGAAGTTAAGCCTTTAACTAATTACTAGTTCGTAATTCGTAATTCGTAATTCGTAATTCGTAATTTTCGGTGAAACACCGTTCGTCTATAAGTGGAGCAAGTTTGAGTTAGGGGTAGTACCTATCTGTAGGGGCGGGTTTATTTGGATTGTCGATACCCAACAAGGATATCTGTGAACCCGCCCCTACACTACGAATTACGAATTATCAATTACGAATTATTTTAATGCCCGTGATATCATAGGTATCGAAGAGGGTGAATTCCCTAATGACTACAAAAGTAGTTTTGTATCACTCAAATAAGTAAAAATGGCTACTCAAAAGCTAACCCTTGAAATACCAGAATCGCTACTTGAGGAATTGCATCGTTTTGCTGAGTTAACTGGTCAATCTGTAGAATCTTTGGCGCTGCAAAGTATTACAAGCAGTCTACCCCGATTTCGTGAGAAAATATATGACCTTGATGAGTTACTGTCACAGGTAACAACAGATAATTTGCATAGTGAAATCGATAGCGGAGAACCAGTAGGTCGTGAAATCTTTTGATTCACCAGTTTACATTCCGCAACAGGGCGATATTGTTTGGATAGATTTTACGCCCCAAGTTGGACGTGAACAAGCGGGTAGGCGACCTGCAATAATAGTTTCACCCTTTAAATATAATCGCCGAGTTGGATTAACTTTAGTATGTCCCATCACTACAAAAGTTAAGAGATATCCTTTTGAGGTGGTAATTCCAGAAGGTTTAGCAGTATCAGGGGTGGTATTGGCAGATCAGGTAAAATCGTTTGATTGGCGAGAAAGAAATGCGGAGTTTCTTTGTAAAGCACCACCCGAAATAACTGTTGAGGTAATTACTATGCTCAGAACTTTAATACCTTTGCCATAAGTGAATTATTTTTAAAGTACATACTTAATTATTAGTTTTTAATTTAGTGGTTTACGCTCCTTCTTCCACCGCACCTAATGATTTAAATGTGGCTTTTTCAGCTTCTGTTAAGCCTTGAACGCCTGTGATGTTCATGCGTTCATAAGGGCGATCGCTAATGTAGATACTCCGAGGTTCAATGCCCCATGCTCATTTTCATGTGTTCTGGTGTACGCAGTTCATGACGGCTATTGAGGACGATTTTGATAAATGGGAATTTCAATCCAGAATTCTGTGCCTAAACCTGGTTCAGAATCACATTTAAATATACCACCATGTCTATCTACGACAATCTTGTAACTAATTGATAACCCTAAGCCAGTACCTTTACCCACTGGCTTTGTCGTGAAAAAAGGGTCACATATTCTTGCTCTTAAAGCTTCTGGTATACCAGGTCCATTATCCACAATGCGAATCACTACACTATTAATATTGTCTTTCATCTCTCCCATAGAAGTATGGATAGTAATTTGACTTTTATGGGGTTCAGATATAGAGACTCTCTGCTCTTCTAAAGCATCGATCGCATTGCTCAAGACATTCATAAATACTTGATTTAATTGTCCGGCATAACACTCTACCAAGGGCAGCTCGTTGTAATTTTTGATGATATGAATCATCGGGGTTTCTGGCTTTGCTTTTAAGCGATGTTGTAAAATCAGTAGGGTATTATCAATACCTTCGTGAATATCCACCGCTTTCATTTCCGCTTCATCAAGACGAGAGAAATTTCTTAACCCCAAAACAATCTGACGGATGCGATCAATCCCTACTTTCATCGAAGTGAGAGTTTTGGGTAAATCTTCGGTGACAAATTCTAAGTCAATTTCTTCGGCTCGCTCCCAAATTTCGGCGCTAGCATTTGGAACTTGCTGTTGATATAGCTCCAAAATACTGAGTAAATCCTCAGCATATTCACTGACATGAGCCAGGTTACCGTAAATAAAGTTTACAGGGTTATTAATTTCATGGGCAATACCTGCTACCAGCTGACCTAATGAGGACATTTTCTCAGTTTGGATCAGTTGAGTTTGGGTTTCTTGTAGATGGTGTAGAGTTTGAGTTAGCTGTTCTGTTTGCTGCTGAGTTTGCAAGAATAAGTTAACTTGCTGGAGTGCTACCCCAAGCTGATTGGCAATCTGAGCTAAAAACTGAATTTCTGAGGTTTCCCAGTGGCGGGATGCAGAGTTTTGATAAGCTGCGAGCAAACCCCAGAGTTTTTGTCCAATAAAAATTGGGGCGATCGCATATGCTTTGATCTGAAATTTCTCTAAAAGCTCAATATGACACTGAGAGTGACCAGCATGATAGATGTCAGCTACTGCAAAGGTTTGATTGTGACGATATCGCCCACCTTGGGTTTCCTGTAAATAACTATCTTGCCAAATTGTCTTGCTCTCTGGACTTACCAGCTTGATCCAACCCTGATTGACAAACTCAGCAATAAACTCACCACTCCAATCTGGGTGAAACTGATACACCGCTACACGATCTGCTTGTAATGCTTTACAAATTTCTTGAGTAGTAATTTTAAAAATTGCATCTAAGTCAAGAAATTCGCGAATTTTGGCAACAACTTCAAACAATACCCGTTGTTGCTCTGCTGCTTGTCGTAAATCTAATGCTTGCTGCTGTGTTTGCCTGAGTAATTCAGCTTGCTGGAGTGCTACCCCAAGTTGGGCTGCAATCTGACTCATAAAGTTAACTTCTGAATCTTGCCATTGACGGGAACCAGAATGTTGATAAGCACATAGCAAACCCCAAAGTTTTTGTCCGACAAAGATGGGAGCAAGTACAAAAGCGTAAATGTGATACTCTTCTAAATTGTCGATATGACATTGGGTAAAGCCCTGCTTGTAGATGTCATCGACCGCAAATGTTTCGTTGTGGCGGTAACGTCCTCCCTGGGTGTCTTGTAAGTAAGTGTCATTCCAGACTGTATTTACTCCCAGCTTCGACTCATTTGTCCAGTGGGGACTAGCTACCTCAAAATCACCGACAAATTCACCACCCCACTCAGCATCAAAGCGATAAATAGAAACGCGATCGGCTTTGATTAATTGACAAACTTCTTTAGTAGTGATTTGAAAAATAGTTTTGGTATCAAGAGATTCGCGAATTTTAGCAATAACTCCAAATACAGCCTGTTGTTGTTCGGCTGTCCGTTGCATTTCTATTGTCCGCTTTTTAACTTGTTTTTCTAAATTGCTATTAAAGGTTTGTACCTGTTGATAAAGTTCATATTGCTGAATTGCTGAGCCAAAATGTTTACCAATTTCTCTGGCCATTTCTATTTCTGCATCTGTCCATTTTTGAACTTGTGCTGTTTTAGTTTCGCGCCATAGTTCAAAGGATTGACGAGGATAAATTTGCCTTTGGTCTGAATCGAATCGACCTGCCCACAAGGTTTCTGTGTCGATTTCATTCCGAAAAATACTTAAATAACCGACTAACTCCTGGCGATAAGTGAGTGGAATCATCAAAATACTGCGAATCTTAGTTCCTTGAAAAGCAACTTGCACAGTTCGCATATTACGCATTTGATAGATGTCGGAAATTGCCCAAACATCATACTCCCTAGATTGATAATGTTCTTGCCAAACAATAGATTGTTCGATGAGGGGATAGATGGTTTGTTCTGCTAGTACAGGTTGCTGTCCGCAAATATAAAGCCTAATACAATCATTTCCGGGAATTAAACATTCGGCTAAACTTTTAAATTTACTATTTTGCAAATTAAAAGCATTATGTCTAATACAAAGCCTACCACCAGAACCACCGAAGGCAGCTACAGTGGCTTCTAAAGCAGGCTGTAGTACGATTGTCGGCAATGCATGAAGTAGAGTAGCAACGCGATTAATATTAGCTTCCCGTTCCGCTTTTTTCTGGGCTTGGGTGAGGAGGCTACTCTGGGCGATCGCTACTGATAGTTGATCTACTACCATCTGCACCACTTCAATTTCTGACTCTAAAATCTCATGGCTTTGGGCGTGATGAGACACCAAAAGACCCCAAAGTTCTTTTTGGCATAAAATGGGCACAGCTAAAGAAGACTTGACTCCCATCGCCGTCAGGTATTTGACATGGCAGGGATCGACAGGGCGATAATGAATGTCTTGTCTGAGAATTTTTCCTGTCTCTAAGTTACTCACTCGACTGTGACCAATCTGCTGTGTTTCCACATTGACCAGAGAACGCACTTGTAACTTGATAAATAGTTCTCGCGCATGGGTGGGAATGTCATCAGGCGGAAAATTTAGCCCCAGAAGCGATGGTAATCTATCGTTATAAATCGATTCAGCAATGACCTGACCACTACCATCGGCATGAAACTTGTAAATCATGACTCGGTCAGTTGAGAGTAGCGATCGCACTTCTGTTGTCGTCGTTTTGAGAATATCTTCTAAGTCCAACGTTTGACGGATACTGTTTGTAATGCGGCGTAATAATCCTTCTTGTTCAAGGTTTAACCGCAAGTCTGTTTTTGCGATCGGGGTCATTGCTTATCGTGCTAAAATTCTTTATTGATAAAAAATAAAAAATCTTTATCTAAAAATATTATTAAATTTAATTTTTACGTCGTCTTCAGTAAAACTACGGTATAGTAACTATTGAAAACCTTTATTTATTAGTTCACCAAAAATCATTATTGTTTACAGAATAATTACTAACTCTTTTCAAAATATTCCTGAATCTAGAACTGGAGATATATTGACATTATTGTGTAGGCTTATTAACAGCTTAATAAGCTGGTAAGTGTCAATATTTTCAGTAAAAAGCAGAAGCAGAATTTTTCATTTAAGTGTGTTATGTTTTTAGGTATACTATGTCTCAGGTTGACTACTTAGTTTATATTTTAGTTGTCATAGCAAACCCAATAATTTTAGGTTTTTAACTAAAAATATTTGCCACAGAACTGTTTTGTGAATCTCTCACACTAAGAGCGATTTCCGCTGAGGATAAAAACAAAAAAGTACAGACGCAATTACGCCTGTACAAACAGCAAAGTTTAATCCGGCTGGACAATCGAGCCAAATTAACCTATTACATATTAAGCAAACCGAATCTTCAGATAATCTTCATCCATTTTTGCACCAGCAGGTTGGAGTGCTGCTAGCGCTTGTGGCAATACTAGATTACGACGGTGATTGCCAATAGTAATATTTAATTCATCCCCTGTTTTACTCAAGTTAACTTGGTTTTTGGGAATCCCAGGTAAATACAGTTCTAAGCTGTATTCGTCATTAACTTGTACAACCCTGATAGTTGTTTCTTTGTAATAAACTTGTGTGGGATCTTCGTCTTTGTAAAGTGTGTCCTTCAGTCTTTCTAAGGCTGCCAAACCACACATTTCCTCCGAAAATAGTGGAACTTCCTTCACAGGTAGAGGATGAAAATTATCATGGATTTCCTGACGATATTGCTGTTGATTTTGTTTCCAGCGTTGGAAAAATGGGTCTTGGACTTCGGCAGGAATGATGCGATTAGCTACCACTAAATCTGTGGCAACATTATATAAACTTAAATAAGCATGAGCGCGCAGAGATTCTTTAATCACCATCTTTTCTGGATTGGTGACAAGGCGAACTGAAGTTTGAGTATTGTCAGTTAGTACTTTTTCCAAAGCTTCTATTTGTTCATAGAACTCGTAAGGCGCATCCATCACTTCTTTATCTGGTAGCGAAAAACCAGCAATTGGTCGAAACAGAGGTTCAACCAGAGGGCGAAGTGCTACCGAGATGTTTTGAAATGGTTTGTAAAAACGGCGCATGTACCAACCACCAACTTCAGGTAAACTCAGCAATCGCAATGCTGTACCTGTAGGCGCTGAATCAATAATTAATACCTCAAATTCGCCTTCATCGTAATGGCGTTTCATTCTCACCAAGCCAAAAATTTCATCCATGCCTGGTAAAATAGCTAATTCTTCCGCCTGTACTCCATCCAAACCTCTGGCTTGCAGAACTTGGGTAATGTAGCGCTTCACAGCACCCCAGTTTCCTTCTAGTTCTTGCAGTGCATCTAGTTCTGCACCCCATAAATTTGGGCGAATCTGTTTTGGTGCGTGTCCTAGTTCCAGATCAAAGCTATCCGCTAAGGAGTGGGCGGGATCTGTACTCAACACCAGTGTGCGATAGCCTAGTTCTGCACAACGGAGTCCAGTAGCAGCAGCTACAGAAGTTTTTCCTACGCCACCCTTCCCTGTCATTAAAATTACACGCATGGATAATTCTGCCCTGCCTGAGAGTTGTTTACATTTATTTACGCTATCTCTATTATCAATGTTTCAAGAGAATAAATGCTATGGCAGGACATCTCAAGGCGAAGCTTACCAATATATAGATGTGACAGAGAATCAAGCCATACGGGTAAACTAGCTGCTCATTACCCAGGCGATGTCTACACATTTTTTATAAAATCTCAGCGCATCAAACTCGTTACTGGATAAGAAACTCGATGTGCTAACATGACTATTTTGCCTTTATCTCTAGCTTTATCTGGTCGGTAGAGTTTTTGGGAATATTTATACATTGTGTTTGCAGTATTAAAGTATGGACAATACTTGCACCTTTCCTAATACTTTCTGTTAACACACCAATACCTACATCTAACTGAGGTTTTACTTCATGTAGTTGTATGAATTTCCCAGAAGGTAGCATATAACCGCCGAACTCTCTGATAGAGATTTGTTTCCCTGTATTGAAACTAGCAGTATAATCAGAAGCTCTAAACTCATGAACAAATGCGCAACGATAGAATTTATAAATTAAAGCAGCATATGTGAACTTCTTCAGCGTCTTTTCTATATCTTTGAGAGTCATTTCAGGCGGAATAGAATTCTGTTTATGGCAATCCTCGTAAACAAGTTTAATTTCATCAATTCTTGGATCGCAATAAACCCTATGAGACTGACCCGTCCATCTATCCCCTTTATTGTTTATCCATCTATTTTTAATTTCTTGTCTAAAAGGTTCCTCTATTCCCTCTTTTTCTAAAAAATAATTCAGGAAAGGAGTACTCACTCGCTCTAAATCCTGTTGTATATTCGGGTGGAGTAAAAAAGAGACGAACCGTTCTTGGTGCGTTATATTTGCTTTTTGTGGTGAGTTAAGTACTTGATATATATACGATAAACCATCCAATGCTGTACAACCCACAACATAAGAATCAATGTACAAATTGCCAAAAGGATTATAATCCTGGGGTGGCATCATATCTATGTCCTCCCGTTCAATGCTAACCTTTCCGTTGATCAACTTCTCACATAGATCTGCCCTACAGTAGTAAAATTTTTTAACGCGATCAGCAAAATCTTGAACATCATCAACTATCACAACTAGCTCCTAAAACTACAAAAGTAGTGCAATTGTAGCATAAATAAGACTAGCAGAGGGTTAAGTGCGATCACTCATCTGTATATTTGCTTGCTCAGAAGTTTATTGACTCTAGTTTAATCAAAACCAACTAAAGCCTATTCTGCTGTTGACAGTATTTTAATTAACGATTTTTTAAAGAAAATGCATGTTGTTTCAGCACATCCAACTGCGAACAGTGCCAATAATCAATGTGAGAAATAATCAAACCTTCAGGATTGAGACGTAATTCACTCCAGCCAGATATAGAAATTCTTGGTTTCCAAGGTAGGGGGCTATTCCAACTGAGTGTCCACTCGGTTTTAATCGTATCTCCCAAAGATTGAATATCGTGCAAATCCATTTGGGGATTGATAAAAAAAGTCTTGATGAAATTAATCATCAGCTTATAGAGTGCAACACCACGAAATTTAAAAACAGCGTCTTGAAAATAAACATCCGGTGCATAAATGCTATAAGTCTGATTAACAGGAAATCTTTGGTAGTCTTCTTTGAGAATTTGAATTATGTCCATAGCACCCCAAATATTTGCGAGATCGCACACTAACAAATTATAAATTGCCTACTCTTCTATTTCATTCCACATACGTTCTAGTTGATACCGCCACACAGCTAACACTTGTTCCCGTGCCTCTTGAGTTTGCTCGATTTCTCCGAGTAGTCCTTCTGTATAAAAACGTTCGAGATTTTGCATTGTGGACTGAAGAGATTGTCCTTGCTGTTTTGCCGCTTGGACAATTTGTCGGATGCGATTTTCGATCAATCGATTAAAGACACCATTTAAACCAGCTTCATGTAAAGCTATGAGACGAGCGATCGCACTTGACAAATCTGCACTCACCAAAGTGGCGCTGTTATGCTGAAACACTCCCCACATGACTCCTTGATACAAAGCGTAGCGTACTTCCTGAGTCTCATCAAAGTTAGCTTCTAAAAACTGTTCTAGAAATGGTTGTGCTGCTGCTACTGGCACAATGGGCAGTAAAACCCGCAACCAAGTATCATCTTCGGTAAGCAGCACTAACAACCGAAAATTAGCAGTTTCTACTTGCCACGATCCAGGCGCGATCGCACCTACAGATGCTGTCCCAAATAATTTTGTTAGCGTACCCGCAATTTCTTCCGGTGTCATAGATTATTTTAAGCTATCACCTCTAGAGTAGCGCTTTCGGGTATCACAACTGCCCTGCTGCTGGCGGGAATACTTTTAAGGGTAAGTCTCACAATTGGGCGATCGCTTCAGCCATCACAGATGTTATTAAATCTTTATAATTGTGTGGATTAGTAAAGAAGAGTGAAGATGAAACACTGTTCACTAATACCTGATGACTCTGATATTACCAACATAATCAAAGCGATTCTTGATGATGTTGGTAATTTTATTTTCTAGGCTAGAACTGAGTAATTTATTGCCAGATAAACGTATATATATGTTTAAGTCGCAATCCGATTGAATCACATTAAAAACCTCAATTTGCCGAATTTCTGGATCTTGACTGACAACTTTTTGATCTTGCAAAATCTGATACACATCCTTGGCTAGGGCGCTTGACTCTGGTACGCTTTTTCCCAGACGTATTTTACATTTTGGATTTAATGAAGGAGTTGTTGACGGTGAAGCAGCAGTTGGTGGGCTGATATTTGCAGGTTTTGGGGGATTAATAGCTATATAGCCCAGAAATGCCAAAAATACAAACACTATCAAACCAACAATTTTCTTAAAGGTTAGCTGTTGTTTACTTTTATTTTCAAGTTGTAAATTGCGTTTAATTTCTTCTAAGCGCTGTAAAATTTCTTCTGTATTTTTAGGTCTATCTCCTGGAGACCAAGCCATCAAACTATCAATCAAATCTGCGATAGGACTTGATAATTTTGGCATACTGTTACGCCAAAGCAGCTTCCTATTTGCTCCTTCATCAAAATTATTTGGTGCTTTACCTGTTAACAGATGCACAAAGGTACGGCCCAAAGCATAAAAATCAGATTGGGGTAAAGGCTGACCTATTTCTTGCTCTGGTGCGACGTAACCCTTTGTACCAATTCTGCTGATACTTTTTCCCTCTACAACAGCTGCCGTGATTGACCTGATAGCATCAATACCAATTAATACTAGCTCTTCATTCTTGCCTCTCAACATGATATTTGCGGGTTTGATATCACGATGAAAGAAGTTTTTTTGATGAAGATTGCCTAAAATTATAGTCAGTTGTTCCAACCAATAAATTACTTTTTCTTCGGTGATAGAGCGATTATTTCCACTTTCCAGCCATTGTTGTAAATTTAATCCGGCAATCTTCTCCATAACCAAACAATAAGCTACTGTTTGATCGGGAAAATTTATCGGGAAGTATCCTCCTTGATCTACCTGAGGAATTCCAGGAACCCAGTGTTTTACTACAACATATGCCACTCTGTTAAACCGAGATATTGCTTCTTGATTATTTGTGTACAAAACTTTGATTGCTTTGGGCTTGCCGCCATCGGTCATATCAATAGCATCATAAAGCATACACTCTTGAATTTCTTGTTGATGCAATACATCAATTATCCGATAACGCCCATTCAAGAGCAAATCAGAGCCACAATCTTGGCAATAACTCTCATTAATTTTTTTCTGCTTCTGTAGGCATTTTAAATTAATACATAAGCAATTATCTTGTTTTGAGCCTGATGATTTGAATGAGTCAAAGATTGCCATTATTTTGGGATTTATTTGGGAATAAAGATTATTAAAATAATGCAGATAGACTTTTTTATATTTAGGATTATTTCCTAAAAATTTTTGATAATCGAGACTAGATTTTTATTGATTTTAGATAATTGATACCCTGCTTAATCGCCTGAATTAACCTAAAAATAACCAAATTTATTCTTTAGATAAAATTTCCACACAATCAAGCTACTAACTGCTTCCGATAAATTTACAACGTTTCCGGGAAATTCATAGTGAGTTTGTGAAGTTTTATGCTTTGCCTAAGATGCCAAAACTTAATGTAAAATAAAATACTTTACTAAATTTATCAACACGTCCTAATATTTACTAGTATGTAGTTTTGATTATATATGATCGCTTGGTAATCACTAGAATCCGGATAAAACTTGTTAAAAGTTTTACTTTGAAAATATCTCTGATACAAGTATAAATAAGTCATACATAAACTCCTACGGTATTACCATCAAAACACGCTCTTTCTCTATGCCTAAGCCAAAAAGCCTGAAAGCCAAGTCAAAAAAAACTCGGCTTTTAAAGTATGCTGTTTTACCTGTATTAACCCTGCTCATCCTGGTTTGCATCTCTCATGCTACAGCTGCTCAAACTTCGGCATCAGCTAGTTATAAAGTAGCTGATAATACCCAGTGGGTTTTGTTGACTGGGTGCTTAGTGTTCTTTATGAACGCAGGCTTCGCTATGTTAGAGTCTGGCTTTTGTCGCAGCGCCAATGCCATAACTGTCTTAGCCAAAAACCTAATTGTGTTTGCTATTGCTGCTTTAGCCTTCTGGATTTTAGGCTTCGGTTTCATGTTTGGTCATGGGAATGAATTTATCGGCACAAAAGGTTTTTTATTACAAGGTTATGACAATAGCCCTGCAATACAAAACAATTACCAAGGAATTTTTGATTCATTAAAATGGGCAGCGATTCCTCTGAGTGCTAAATTTTTCTTTCAGTTAACCTTTGCTGGTACTGCTGCAACTATTGTTTCCGGAGCGGTTGCGGAAAGAATTAGGTTCGCTGCATTTATGATTTTCAGTTTTTTCTTAGTGTTGAGTTATGCCATCACAGGCCATTGGATGTGGGGAGGTGGTTTTCTCTACAAGCTAGGTTTTAGAGATTTTGCTGGTTCAACTGTAGTTCACTCAGTTGGTGGCTGGGCTGCTTTGATCGGAACTGTATTGTTAAAGCCACGTTTAGGAAAATATAGAAAATTTCAACCAAACGAAAAACGCTCTTGGCAAAGAACAAGCTTTTACGGCAAAAAAATCATTTCTATCCCCGCACATAATCTCAGTGCTGCAACTCTTGGTTGTTTTATTCTTTGGCTTGGTTGGTATGGTTTTAACGCCGGCTCAACACTAACAGCTAATTCCGAAGCTATAGCTCATATTATTGTGACCACTCTCATGGCTGGTGCAATGGGAGCAATGGGTGCTACTTTTTGGTCTTGGCAGTTTTATGAAAAACCTAGTCTCTCATTTATGATTAACGGTATTTTAGCTGGTTGTGTGAGTATTACCGCTGCTTGTGCTTTTGTTAATATTCCCAGTGCAGCTTTGATCGGCTTTATTGGTGGGGCGCTGGTTGTTTATGCATCTGTGATCTTAGATAAGTGCGAAATTGACGATCCAGTAGGTGCTATTTCTGTTCATCTTGTTTGTGGAATCTGGGGAACAGTAGCGGTAGGGCTGTTTAGTCAAGACCCTAGCAGTTATAGCTGGGCTAAAGATTTTTTTACTCAAGAAAGCTCATTAAAGGGTGGGTTATTTTTTGGTGGTGGGCCAAATCTTTTGTTTGCTCAACTTATTGGTATTCTGCTGGTGAGTGAGTTTACGGTAATATTTAGTGCGATCGCCTGGATTGGCATCAGCTATTTTATGTATCTTATTTCTGGTACGTCTCGTTCTAAATTTAAGATTTTCAAATTTTTGCGAGTTTTACCTCAAGAGGAAGTTATCGGTCTAGATAGTTTGTTTGCTGAGGGTAACGATATCCAGCAACTCAAGCGAGAATACATGGAAACTCAAAGGCAAAAACGTTATTGGCAGCGAAAGCGCAATCTCCGCGAATGATCGAGGAGCATACTCATTGGCACGATTTTTTGAATCTTCGCCAATCATCTCTTCATTAACTACAAAAAACCACTATTAAACACATCCAACTTGCACTGCCCTGGTAGCAGCCTCTGTGCGGTTCGTTACTCCTAACTTATTTAGTACCTGACTGACATGATGTCTAATAGTAGAAGGACTCAACTTCATCCGTTGAGCGATCGCTTCATTAGTCAATCCTAAAGCCAGCAGTGTTAATACCTCTTGTTGACGCCTGCTCAGTTCATAGACAGCTTGGGATGATGGTTTGCTCGGTTGCAGCAACGCCTGAACAACCTCTTGTGTCAACATAGAACGACCGATCGCAGCGGCTCGTATGGTATCTGCCAACTCATCAATCGAGACACCCTTGAGCAGGTAGCCAATGGCTCCGGCTTGCATTGCTTGCTGTACTAAGTCATTTTCAAAAAAACTGGTCAAAATTAAAACTTGAATTTGCGGGTATTTTTTGCAGATAGCTCTTGTTGCTTCTGCTCCATTCATCCCGATCATCATCAAATCCATCAGCACTACATTTGGTTGCAGCTGTTCGCACAAACGTACTGCTTCATCTCCATTACGCGCTTCCCCCACTAATTCAATATCATCAAACGCTAGCAAGAGAAATTTAATACCTCCCCGCATAATTTCATGATCGTCAACAGTAACGACACGAATTGGTTTGACTAATTGAGCATGTTCCATATATAAATTTGGGGTTTTATAATCATTTTTAATACATTATTGTTTCATTTAAACGTGTTTTTACTGAAAAATTTTTACTTTTATTTAATAAAGGCTTAATATCATTTCATAATGAGTAATCTGACATAGCATTCAGTCTCTCCTAATTCTTTACCTGACCTTCATTGCAACTTAAAATAACTTCAGTTCCCTGCCCTGGAGAGCTTTCTAGATGGAAAGTAGCACCAATTGAATCAGCCCGTTCTTTCATAATTGCAATCCCTAAATGACCAGATGGTATGTTGTTACGGTCAAAACCACAGCCATTATCGCTTATACGCAAAACTATCTTTTGTGAATCGCTGTAGAGACTCACTGAAACTTGCGTAGCTTGAGCATATTTAATAATATTATTTAGTGCTTCTTGAGCAATTCGATAAAAGACAAGCTTTACCTCATTAGATACAGAGCGATCGCTTTCTACAATTGTTGTTATCTGAAAATTTACCCGTTCGGAAATGGCTTTGGTTAACTGCTTGAGTAATTCACCTAATAGTTTTTCTGCCAAACCATTGGGACGCAACTCAAGCAGTAAATTCCGCATCTCTGCTAACGCTCCTTGTGTGAGCTGGACGAGTTCCTCTAATCCCTGTTGGGCTGTTTCTGGGTTGCGTTTCCACACTCTAGGCAAAGCTTCGGCAATTGTCGCCACAGAAAACAGCGTCTGCGATACTGAATCGTGTAAGTCACGGGCGAGGCGATTTCGTTCAATTTCCACAGCAATCTTGCGTAGCCGTTCGCTTTCCATCAATTGTTCGCGTAGCTTCACCGCTTGCATCAACTCCTTCGTCAGGCGTAGACTCATAATCACCACGAAGGACAGAAATCCATATTCGCTGAGGTATAGAGATTTGAACACTCCCAAATCCATTAGGCGATCGTATTGAACAGTTCCTACAAAAATCGCCAGACTCAAACCCAAAATCAGTGCAGCTTGCTTTTCGCCAAGTTTATATTGACGGTAACAGGCGTAAAAAGTAAAAATTACATTACTGATTAAAGCTAAGAATTGGAACCCGAATAGAGGATTGAGTGTCCCTTCTGGGTGGGTAATTGGTTCGCCCCAAGGCAAAGAGATGCTAGATAGTCTGCTGATTTGGGAGTAGAGAATTCCAGTGGGTAAAATTTGGTTAATTAAGATGCAGATGACGTAGAGGCTATTCAGTGCCAACAGTAAGCGTACTGGCTTAAATTTAGTATATAAAGCCACAAACCAGACATAAGCAATTGTGAAAAGAAACCCTAAGGAAGATGTCAATTTTCTGGCATTTATATAATCTTCTACATCAGTGACTTTATATTTGGCTATAAGAGCCAAGATATAGCTAGCACCCAGCAAGCAGGTTAACCCAAACCAGAAGTGCAGCACAGATTTTAATCGCGCAGAAGCAATTAGCAGGTGTAATAGACCAACATACAGGCAAATGCCAGCAAATATACCCAAAAGGCTTGAAATAATAGTCATTACCTGATTTCACGAGAAACTTGTTTTATAGATAACGCAGTAATTTCACTGTAGTTTACTGCTACTCGCGCAGATGAATGTTGATGGGAGCAAATCAGAAAACAGAACAAAATTATAGATATATAGGATCAATGACCTAGTGCATTATAGGTCATTGATCCTAGTCAAAAATAGGACAAGTATCCGATGCGCTCACTCAGGCGATCGCTGTACAATGGCTTGCACCTTTAATGAATCGACTCGCACCTTGAATGCATTAAAGAGCAACTTTGATGCATGAGCATTGCAAAAACCAGCCTTGCTCATTTTTTATGGCTTGGTGAAGATCGCCACTCTCATTACTCTAGATAAGTATTAATTATATAGGACAAAGATCCTAGTCAAAACTTGGATCTTTGTCCGATGCGGTGACTGAGGCGATCGCTATATAATTCATTTCGCCACAACAAAATTTTAACAACTGCCAAGCCTGTACAAGCAAAACACACAGGTACAAAAGCTTCTATGTCAAGGCAATAAATCAGAGCCAATTAATCGTCATGACTGCCAAAATCCATTTTATCTCCGGCTTACCTCGTTCCGGTTCCACCTTACTCGGAGCGTTACTGCGGCAAAACCCCCGGTTTCACGCCAGCATGACTAGCCCCGTTGGTAGTCTGGTAAACCGAATGCTAGAAGCGATGAGCGAAGACAACGAATATTCTGTCTTTATCACCCCTGAGCAAAAACGGGCATTAACCTTAACTATATTTTCCACATTTTACGAACCCCAAGCCGAAAAAGAAGTCATCTTTGATACTAATCGCTTGTGGTGTAGCAAATTGTCCTTAATTCAACAGCTATTTCCTGGCTCAAAGGTGATTTGCTGCGTGCGGAATGTCGCTTGGATTATGGATAGCATCGAACGGCTGATTAGAAAAAATGCTTTTGATGTGTCGCGGATGTTTAATAATGCTGGCGAACGTTCCACAGTTTACACCCGCACTGAAGCCTTGAGTGGTGGGGGACGGTTAGTGGGGTTTGCTTATAATGCCCTCAAAGAAGCATTTTATAGCGAATACAGTGCTTCTTTACTTTTGGTGGACTATGACTTATTAACCCAAGCACCTGATAAAACCCTATCGCTGATTTATCAATTTTTACAAGAGGAACCCTTTGAGCATGATTTTGCCAATGTGGAATACGAAGCTGAGGAATTTGATCATCGGCTCAATACTAAGGGACTACATCAGGTGCGTCGCAAAGTCGAGTTTCAGCCGCGACTGACAATTTTACCGCCAGATTTATTTACTCAGTATGATGGGTTGTCTTTTTGGAAGAACCCTAGCAATAGTCTGGCGAATGTGATTGTCGCCCAGCCGATAGAAGCGGTGAGCTAATGAAACTTTAAATCTTTCCCCTTCCCTACCAAGCTGCACCTTTGATGCATCGCCTTGCACCTTTAATGCATCGGCTTGCACCTTTGATGCATCGGCTTGCACCTTTAATGCATCGACTTGCACCTTTGATGCATCGACTTGCACCTTTAATGCATTGGCTTGCACCTTTAATGCATTGGCTTGCATCTTTAATGCATCGACCTGCACCTTTAATGCATTGACTTACAAAAGTTAACTCAAGAAATACAAAACCATAAATAAATTCTTTTCAACTTTAACCCTAACAACAGCCACAGCTTTAACCATTGCACTAACAGGAGGAGCAATGAGCAGTGACTCCGTTTTAGGAAAGACATCTATTGACTTAGCAACGTACTAAAACTTTAGTCGTCTGCTGTTTGCCCACCTGACAAATAACTCAACAAAAGAAAAAAATCAAATGACAAACTTCATCGTTAATCAAACTACTGATGACGGCACTGGGACTACTACAGGCACCCTCAGTTACGCAATTCTCCAAGCTAACCAACTCGCAGGGGATGACACCATTACCCTCAATAATGATGTGCGTGTGACTGGGGTAGTAAAAACCCTGGTGAACAGCAACATCAGCATTGTGGGCAACAACCACAGTATTAGCGGCGATGCCAATAACAATGGCATCAACGATAATGGCGACGTGCGCCCCCTATTCATCCAGTCGGGAACTGTCGATATCTCTGACCTGACCATCACCAACGGACGGGCTAAAGGCGGAGATAGTAACAGCGGCGGCGGCGGTGCTGGTTTGGGCGGCGGCTTGTTTATCTATGATGGCAACGTCTCTTTAACCAATGTCGATTTTAGTAACAACGCCGCACAAGGCGGCAGTAGCGGTGTCGGCGGCGGCGGTGCTGGCGGCAGCGGCGGCGGCGGGATGTTTGGCAATTCCGTCAGCGGCTACGGCATTTTCACCGGCGGCGGCGGACTTTTTGCAGCAAACACTAACAACAACGGCGGTTACGGTGGTAACGGCAACTACGGCGGTGGTATTGGTGCCTTCGGTGGCGGTGGGAATGGGAGTTCTAGCAGTAATGGTGCTAGCGGCGGCTTCGGCGGCGGCGGCGGCGGCAGCCAGAAGCTCGGCGGCAACGGCGGCTTCGGCGGCGGCGGCGGCTTCGGCTTCTACGGCAACGGCGGCGGCAACGGCGGCTATGGCGGCGGCGGCGGCGGCTTCGGCGGCGGCTACAGCGGCAATGGCTTCTTCAGCTCCGGCGGCTTCGGCGGCGGCAACGGCGGCTATGGCCGCGGCGGCGGCGGTGCTGGACTAGGAGGTGGTATCTTCGTCCGCAGTGGCTCTTTGACCCTCAACAACACCAGCTTTACTGACAATACAGCTACAGGTGGCACGGGTTCTCAAAATGGTCAAGGCTTAGGTGGGGCAATCTTCATCATGCAGTCCACCACCAACACCAACGGCAACAACCAGGGAATGCCCACCGTCCTTGGCACTATCAATTTTGTCGGTTCATCTACCTTCAGCGGCAACAGTGCAGCTAACGATGCGGGAACTGCCACCAATAACGATGATGTCTACGGCACACAAAAACCTGTCACCAACAGTGCCCCTGTTGCTGTTGATGACACTGCTACTACATTCTTTGCAACTCCTGTCAACATCCCAGTTAGTAGCCTACTGGCAAATGATACCGATGCCGATGGCAACTCGTTAAGCATCACTGCTGTGGGCGGTGCTACCAACGGTACTGCCGTCCTGAACAATAACGGCACAGCCAGCAACACCGCAGATGATTTCGTTTCCTTTACGCCAAATCTTCTGTTCTTTGGGAATGCCAGCTTTAATTACACCCTCAGCGATGGTAGCCTCACTGATACTGGTACGGTGACTGTGGCTGTCGGTCTTAACAGTAATGGTACGAATCAAGCGGATAACCTGGTTGGCAGCATTGGTAACGACATCATCAACGGTGGTAATGGCAACGATACCATCTACGGCGGCGCGGGTAACGATAGCCTCAACGGTGATAATGGCAACGACATCTTGTATGGCGATGGACTGATGGATGGCGGCGCGGGTAACGATAGCCTCAACGGTGGTAATGGCAACGATACTCTCTATGGTGGCGGTGGTAGCGATCGCCTCAATGGCGGTAATGGTAACGATCTCCTTTATGGTGGTGCTGGCAGCGATATTCTCACAGGTGGCAATGGTAACGATATTTTTGCTTTTGCTGCTGGGGAAGGTACTGATACCATTACTGATTTTTCTAAGGGTAGTGATTTGATTGGATTGTATAGTGGTTTAAGCTTTGGGCAATTAAGTTTTTCAGGTAACAATATCAAAGTGACTTCCACCAATGAAATTTTGGCGACGCTGACTGGTATTAATACGACGACGCTGACTGCTGCTAATTTCGTAACAGTCTAAAATCGTAGCCTTTTTGGGTGATTGGTGATGCGATCGCATTTGAGAACAAAAGAAAATGCGATCGCACATCAAACTACCTCAGAATATGGTTTCTTCAGCTTTACCGTGTGGTGAAGATCGCAACTCTCATTATTCAAGATAAGTATTAATTATATAGGACAAAGATCCTAGTCAAAACTGGGATCTTTGTTCGATGCGGTGATTGGGGCGATCGCTCTATAATCCATTTCACTATCAAAAATTTAGACAAACGCCTAGCCGAGCAGACTATCAAGCTCTAGCTTTCATCCCCAACGCAGACAGCATAGGGGACAATCACGCTGCGCTTTTTTTAGCCTCAATGCTAATTCGTTATTAAATAATGTCGCGCCTGGAGAAACATTCAATTTCTCCAGGCGACAAATCAAGCTAATTAACCATTATGAGTGCCAAAATCCACTTTATCTCCGGCTTACCTCGCTCCGGTTCCACCTTACTCGGCGCTTTACTGCGGCAAAATCCCCAGTTTCATGCCAGTATGTCTAGCCCTGTGGGTAGTCTAGTAAATCGAATGCTCGAAGCTATGAGCGAAGACAACGAATTTTCCGTATTCATCACCCCAGAGCAAAAACGGGCATTAACTTTAAATATTTTTTCCACATTTTACCAGTCCCAAACCGATAAACAAGTCATCTTCGACACTAACCGCTTGTGGTGTAGCAAATTGTCCTTAATTCACGAATTATTTCCTCACTCCAAAGTAATTTGCTGTGTGCGGAATGTGGCTTGGATTATGGACAGCATCGAAAGACTAGTCAGAAAAAACTCCTTTGATGTTTCTCGCTTATTTAACAACCCCACCGAACGCGCCACGGTTTACACCCGTACCGAAGCCTTGAGTCAAGGGGGACGGTTAGTGGGGTTTGCCTATAACGCTCTTAAAGAAGCTTTTTATAGCGAATATAGCTCGCGGTTATTGTTAGTCGATTACGACTTATTAGCGCAAAAGCCGGATAAGGTTTTGCATTTAATTTATCAATTTTTAGAAGAAGAACCATTCGACCATGACTTTGAAAATGTCCAATATGATGCACCGGAATTTGACAACCGACTCAACCTGAAAGGACTGCACACAGTTCGTTCTAAAGTCGAGTTGCAAGAAAGGCAAACCATTTTGCCACCGGATTTATTTACCCAATTTAATCAGTTGTCTTTTTGGACAAATCCTAGCAATAGTTCGGCGAATTTGATTGTTGCCCAACCAACAGACACAACGGTTAAATCTTGACTCCCCTTTTTTTAAAGGTGAAAGTTTCTACTCATTCAATTCACACAACAGGAAAAGTATCAAATGGCAAATTTCATCGTTAACCAAACCACTGATGACGGTAGCGGTAATACCGCAGGTACACTCAGTTATGCAATTCTCCAAGCGAACCAAATCGCAGGGGATGACACCATTACCATTAATAGCGATGTCCGCATCACTGGGGTGATGAAAACCCTGGTGAACAGCAACATCACTATTGTAGGCAACGGCAAGAGCATCAGTGGCGATGCCAACAATAACGGTATTAATGATGATGGTGACCTACGCCCCTTATTCATTTTGTCGGGAACCGTCGGTATTTCTGACCTGACCATCACCAACGGACGCGCCAAAGGCGGTAACGGTAGCGGTGGCAGCGGTGGTGGTGCTGGCTTGGGAGGTGGCTTGTTTATTTATGATGGCAATGTCTCCCTAACTAATGTCGCTTTCAGTAATAACACAGCGCAAGGCGGTAATGGCTCGATCGGCTTGAGTGGCGGCGGTGGTGGTGGTATGTTTGGCAATGGCAGCGCCCTCGGCGGCGGTGGACTATTTGGCAACGCCAGTGGCGGTGGCGGTGGCTACGGTGGCAACGGAAACTACGATGGTGGTTCCAATAGTGGCTACAGCGGTAGCACCAGCTTCGGTGGCGGGGGAGACCCTAAAGGTCTTCCCGAAGGCGGCTTCGGTGGTGGCGGTGTATTTGATGGTAACGGTGGCTTTGGTGGTGGTGGTGGCAGTGATAACTCCAGTACTGGTGGAAATGGTGGCTACGGCGGCGGTGGTGGCTACAGTGAAAATGGTGGTGGCTTGGGTGGCTTTGGCGGCGGCAGCAAAGGTTCTTCTTCTGATGGTGGCTCCGGTGCTGGCTTAGGGGGTGGTATCTTTGTTCGCAGTGGTTCTTTAACCCTCAGCGACACCAGTTTTACTAACAACACGGCTGTAGGTGGATTAAGTTCATCGCCGTCTTCAAGTCAAGGCTTGGGTGGGGCAATCTTCATCATGCAGTCCACCACCAACACCAACAATAATAACCAGGGAATGCCCACGGTTCTTGGCACCATCGATTTTGTCGGTTCGTCTACCTTCAGCGGCAACAGTGCGGCTAACGATGCTGGAACTCTCACTAATAATGATGATGTCTACGGCACACAAATACCTGTAACTGCTCCCACTGTCAGCATTACGGCACAAACAGCCACAGCCAATGAAGGTGGTAGCAACGGTGTTTATCGCCTAACTCGCACCGACACCACAGGAGATTTAACCATTAACCTAACTATTGATGGTATTAGTACAGCTTCGACGGCTGACTATACCCTCAATGGTGGTAGCGTCAACGTTTCTGGCAATACCTTAACTGTCACCATTGCCGATGGCCAAAGCTTTGTTGATCTTGACCTAGCAGCCATTGACGACATTGCAACTGAAGCAGCCGAAACCCTCAAACTCAACTTAGACACTGGTACTGGCTACACCGTTGACGGTACAAACAATACTGCCACAGTTACCATTGCCGCCAATGATACCGTCGTCACCAACACCAACGATTCCGGTGAAGGTTCCTTGCGGCAAGCAATTCTCAATGCTAACGCCCTTGCTGGGGCAGATACCATTACCTTTGCAGGTAGCGTATTCACTGATGCCACCCCTAATACCATTACTTTGACATCTGGGCAACTGACAATTACTGATGATGTCACCATTCAAGGAACTGGGGCAAATCAACTGACAGTGAGTGGCAACAATGCCTCCAGCGTGTTCAGCATTTTTCCTATCAGTAGGCCAATAAATAGTACAATTGATGCTTTGACAATTACCGAAGGTAATGGTGGTTATGGTGGAGCCATCACAAATTACGGCACTCTCACCATTACTAACAGCACCATTAGTAACAGTCGGGCATTTAACGGTGGAGGTATTGGGAATGGCGGCACTCTCACTATAATTAACAGCACCATCACTGGCAATAGTACGACGGGCAACTCTGGAGGCGGAATTGCTAGTAGTGGCACTCTCACTGTAATTAATAGCACCATCAGTGGTAACACAGCAGATCGCGTTGGAGGTGGCATAGGCTCTTTTGGTTTTAGTGGCAGCAGTACTATCATCAACAGCACAATTACTAATAACACTGCCAAAAACATCCAAAATGAAGGAGGTGGCGGAGGAGTTTTTCGTTCTTTCGGCAATTTAACTGTCCAAAACACTATCATTGCGGGCAACTTCGACTTGGGGAATCAATCCCCCGATATTTCCGGCGCGGTGACAGGAAATGCCAACAACCTCATTGGTAGCCTGACTGGTGCATCCGGCACTATCGGCACAGGAAGCGATATCACCTTTGCCTCGGCTGGCATCACGGATATCAACCAAGTCCTTGCTGCCCTTGCTAACAACGGTGGCGCAACCCAAACCCACGCCTTAGTCGCAGGTTCAGCCGCCATCAACGCTGGCAATAATGCCTTTGTTCCCTCTGGTGTCACCACCGACCAACGCGGTACAGGTTTTAACCGCATTAGTGGCAGCACAGTCGATATTGGAACTTACGAAGTACAAAATAACAACCCAACAGCGACAAACGACAGCGTAACCACAAATGAAGATACTGCTGTTAACGGTAATGTCTTAACTAATGATACTGACCCCGATACAGGTGATATCCTTACTGTCAGTGCCGTCAACGGCAATGCTGCGAATGTGGGTAATCAAATTACTTTAACTTCTGGTGCGCTGTTAACACTTAATGCTAATGGCACATTTGCTTACAACCCCAACGCTAAATTTGAATCCTTGGGTGTGGGAGCTACTGCCAACGACAGTTTTGCTTATACTATCAGTGATGGCAAAGGTGGTACTAGTACAGCCACAGTCAACCTGACCATCAACGGTGTCAACGATGCGCCCACAGTCGCCAACCCCATTGCTAACCAAAGCACCCTAGAAGATGGCTTCTTCAGCTTTACCATTCCAGCCAACACCTTTGTCGATGTTGATGCAGGTGACAGCTTAACCTACACTGCCACCCTCGCTAACGGCAACGCCCTACCCACTTGGTTAAGCTTCGATGCCAATACCCGCACCTTTAGCGGCACACCCAATGACCCAGATAACGGCACAATTAGCATTAAAGTTACTGCAACTGACACTAGCAACGCCAGTGTTGATGATACCTTTGATTTAACGGTAACTCCTGTTAACGATGCACCTGTAGCCGGTGATGACTCTGCTAGCGCCAATCAAAATACACCTTTGACTTTACTGGCTGCTAACTTGTTAGCTAACGATACAGATGTAGACAGTTCTACTTTAAGCATCACTGCTGTGAGTAACGCTGTTAACGGTACTGTGAGCTTAAATAACAGTGGCAATATCGTCTTTACTCCCACCACAGGTTTTACTGGCAATGGCAGCTTTAACTACACCGTCAGCGATGGCAATGGTGGCACAGATGTAGCGATGGTGACAGTGGCTGTGGGAGTCAACCTCAACGGTACTAACCAAAATGATAATATCAACGGTACATCTGGCAACGACATTATTAATGCACTCAACGGTAACGATAGTGTCTTTGGCAATGCAGGTAACGATAACTTAGTGGGTGATAATGGTAATGACACGCTTTATGGCGGTACTGGCAACGACACCTTGTTAGGTGGTAACGGTGATGACACGCTTAACGGTGAAGCTGGTAACGACCGTCTCGAAGGTGATAACGGTGAAGATTCACTTTCTGGCGGTGACGGTAGCGACACTCTCTTGGGTGGAAATGGTCAAGATTTACTCGTTGGCGGTGCGGGTAACGATTTCCTCAATGGTGGCAAAGCTGATGATATCCTAACTGGCGGTAGTGGTGGCGATATCTTCGTGTTGGAGAAAGCTGCAGGTCGAGATACAATCACTGACTTTAGTTTAGGTCAAGGCGATAAGATTGGCTTGCTTGGGTTGAATTTCAGTCAATTGTCTTTCTCTGGCGATGAGATTCGTTTGGGTAATCAAACTTTGGGAATACTCACTGGCTTTGATACGACTACGCTAACGCAAAGCAACTTTGTTTCTGTGTAAGTTCTGTTGGGTGGGCGAGTGTTTGCCCACTCGACAAATTATTTAGGTGCATTGGCTTGCAATTGAGTTACATCGACTTGCATCTTTGTTGCATTGACTTGCATCTTTGTTGCATCGGCTTGCACCTTTGTGACATTGGCTTGCATCTTAATTGCATTGGCTTGCAACTTGATTGCATTACTTTGCACCTTTTGTACAAGCGTCATAACCTTAAAAAGTCATAGCAATTCACGAATAATATCAAGTGCGTAGGCGTAGCCCGTCGTAGCGAAAAGTCGGAGCGGCGGCTTCCGCCGTAGACGCGTCAGCGGCTTGCCGCAGGCATCTGTTAGCGCAGCGTAAAGCCTTCGGCATAGCTACCCTGCGGGAACGCCAAGGGCGATCGCTCTATAATCCACTTCACCCCAACAAAATTGCGATCGCAACCCATAAGTATAAAAGCTTTCATATCAAAACTAATTAACCGTAATGACTGCCAAAATCCACTCGTTCTCCGGTTTACCTCGTTCCGGTTCCACCTTACTCGGCGCTTTACTGTGACAAAATCCCTGATTTCATGCCAGTCTGTCTAGCCCCGTCGGTTTGTCCTTACCCTAATCTGATGACCATTAATTCCCCAACCCTAAACATCAATACCTCCCTTGAGTTAGCCCACTGGCTGCACCAACAGAACATCAGTTTAGCCTTCAGCACCTATCAGACGAATCGCCTGTTTTTCGTTGGCAGTTCCCCTGAAGGACGTTTGAAGCTTCATGAACGCTTGTTCGACAAACCGATGGGGCTGTATGCAGCAGGAGAACAGCTTTACCTCAGCACTCGCTATCAGATATGGCGATTTGACAATCACCTGTCCCCAGGAGAAATTCAGGGCGCGATCGCTTCGCAAGATCCGCAAGCGGATCGCCTCTACGTACCCCGTGTTGCCCACACCACAGGCGATCTCAATGTCCATGATGTCGTTCTGGACGACTCACGGAAAGTCATTTTTGTCAATACTGATTTTAGCTGTCTGGCGACGCTCAGTGACGACTATAGTTTCGTCCCCATCTGGCAACCGTCTTTCATCTCAAAACTGGTGCCGGAAGATCGCTGCCACCTCAACGGGTTGGCGTTGGTGGAGGGAAAACCCGCCTATGTCACGGCTTGCAGTAGTACCGATACAGCAGCCGGATGGCGCAATTGTCGGATTGATGGCGGGGTGGTTATCGAGGTTTCTAGTAACGAGATCGTTGTCAGGGGTTTATCGATGCCCCATTCACCCCGGTTTTATCAGGGAAAATTGTGGCTGCTGAATTCGGGAACGGGGGAACTGGGATTTATTGAGGGCGAAAAATTTGTGCCAATTGCGTTTTGTCCGGGATTCGTCAGGGGTTTAGCCTTCTGGGGAGATGTGGCACTGGTGGGATTATCGAAACTCCGGGCGAGAACCTTTACCGGATTAGTCTTAGAGGAACGGTTAGCCAAGCAGGGAAATGTACCTCAATGTGGCTTGATGGCAATTTCGCTGACGACGGGAGAAGTGCTGCATTGGCTTCAGTTAGAAGGAGCAGTCGAGGAATTGTTCGATGTGGTAGTGCTGCCGGGGGTGCGCCGTCCCCAAGCTTTGGGATTCCAGAGTGATGAGATCGAGCGTCTGGTGACGTTTCCCGGTTCGGAAGGCATCGTCATTACCAAACCCACCGCCGAACGCCCCAGTAAGGGAGCGAAAGCCCCCGTGGCTGGATTGCCCAAATTGAGAGAAATTACCCCTTCTGCGATCAAATATCAGCGTGTTTACCATCTCAATCCGAATAATTTATTACCCTATGATGCTCTGACCTTTCCCCGCCTGAGTCAACGCTGGCAGACGCAACCGCAACGGGGAGAATTGATCGGACTTTCCGCGTCGCTAGACGGGGAAATCGTCGGTTTTGCTATAGCCGAACTCTTAGGTGATGGCGTAGCCGAACTGATTTCGTTGTTGGTGTTGCCGGAGTGCCGCAATCGAGGCATCGGAACGCGCTTAATCCAAGCTTTAGAAGTCGAATTAGTTAAAAACGGATGCCGACAGATACAGGTGAGCTATCCGAAGGACGACTTCACCGACCTTGCACTCTTGCCATTACTACGTAAGTTGAACTGGCAATGGGAGCCACTAAACCAAGCTGTAGCGACAGCCGTCAAACACATATCTTAACTCTAAGGAGAAAATCAACTATGACCGACCCAATATTTATCGCCCCGATTAACTACTTGACGAATGTGGGTAATTATGCGGTGCCCACGTTTGCCGACATCGATGGGGATGGGGATCTCGATGCTTTTGTCGGGAATCTTGCCGGCAATACGGTGTTCTTCCGCAACACCGGAACGGCGACGGCTCCTTTGTTTACTCAAGAAGCGGAGAACTTCGGACTCTCCGATGTGGGGATTTATGCCGCGCCCACCTTAGCCGACATTGATGGCGATGGGGATCTTGATGCTTTCGTCGGGGAAGGCTACGGCAATACGGTGTTCTTCCGCAATACGGGAACGGCGACCGCTCCGATTTTCACATCTGAAGCAGGGAACTTCGGACTCTCCAATGTGGGGGGTTCTGCCAAACCCACGTTTGCCGACATTGATGGCGATGGGGATCTCGATGCTTTTGTCGGGGGATTCTTCGGCAATACGGTGTTCTTCCGCAATACGGGAACGGCGACGGCTCCGATTTTCACCTCTGAAGCAGGGAACTTCGGACTCACAAATGTGGGGTCTCATGCCGCGCCCACGTTTGCCGACATCGATGGCGATGGGGATCTCGATGCTTTCGTCGGGGAATACTTAGGCAATACGGTGTTCTTCCGCAATACGGGAACGGCGACCGCTCCGATTTTCACATCTGAAGCGGGAAACTTCGGACTCTCCGATGTGGGTAATTATGCCGCGCCCACGTTTGCCGACATCGATGGCGATGGGGATCTCGATGCTTTCGTCGGGAATCTTGCCGGCAATACCTTGTTCTTCGAGAATCAACCGGCCCCACCGCCCCCGATTAATTTCGTCGCTCCCGTGACCAACTCCTTCGGACTCTCCAATGTCGGGTCTTTTGCCAAGCCCACTCTAGCCGACATCGATGGGGATGGGGATCTCGATGCTTTCGTCGGGAATTTTGACGGCAATACGGTGTTCTTCCGCAACACGGGAACGGCGACGGTTCCCAGTTTCAGCCAGGAGGCGGGGAACTTCGGACTCACGGATGTGGGTTTTTATGCCGCACCCACCTTCGCCGACATCGATGGCGATGGAGATCTCGATGCTTTCGTCGGGGAATTCTTAAGCGATACGGTGTTCTTCCGCAATACGGGAACGGCGACGGCTCCTTTGTTTACTCAAGAAGCGGGGAACTTCGGACTCTCCAATGTGGGGGTTTATGGCTCTCCCACCTTCGCCGACATCGATGGCGATGGGGATCTCGATGCTTTCGTCGGGGAACCTAACGGCAATACGGTGTTCTTCCGCAACACAGGAACGGCGACGGTTCCTTTGTTTACTCAAGAAGCGGGGAACTTCGGACTCTCCAATGTGGGGTATAATGCCGCGCCCACCTTCGCCGACATCGATGGCGATGGGGATCTCGATGCTTTCGTCGGGAATAGTAGCGGCAATACGGCGTTCTTCCGCAACACGGGAACGGCGACGGCTCCGATTTTCACATCTGAAGCGGGGAACTTCGGACTCACGGATGTGGGTAATTATGCCTCTCCCACTTTTGCCGACATCGATGGCGATGGGAATCTCGATGCTTTCGTCGGGAATTTTGACGGCAATATCCTGTTCTTCGGGGCGACTACAGGGGGGGTCAACGAGGCACCCACAGTAGCAAATGCCATTGCTAACCAAAACACCCTAGAAGATGGCTTCTTCAGCTTTACCATTCCAGCCAACACCTTTGTCGATGTTGATGCAGGTGACAGCTTAACCTACACTGCCACCCTCGCTAACGGCAACGCCCTACCCACTTGGTTAAGCTTCGATGCCAATACCCGTACCTTTAGCGGCACACCCAATGACCCAGATAACGGTACAATTAGCATTAAAGTTACTGCAACTGACACTAGCAACGCCAGTGTTGACGATACCTTTGATTTAACGGTAACTCCTGTTAACGATGCACCTGTAGCTGGTGATGACTCTGCTAGCGCCAATCAAAATACACCTTTGACTTTACTGGCTGCTAACTTGTTAGCTAACGATACAGATGTAGACAGTTCTACTTTAAGCATCACTGCTGTGAGTAACGCTGTTAACGGTACTGTGAGCTTAAATAACAGTGGCAATATCGTCTTTACTCCCACCACAGGTTTTACTGGCAATGGCAGCTTTAACTACACCGTCAGCGATGGCAATGGTGGCACAGATGTAGCGATGGTGACAGTGGCTGTGGGAGTCAACCTCAACGGTACTAACCAAAATGATAATATCAACGGTACATCTGGCAACGACATTATTAATGCACTCAACGGTAACGATAGTGTCTTTGGTAATGCTGGCAACGATAACCTAGTGGGTGATAATGGTAACGACACGCTTTATGGCGGTACTGGCAACGACACCTTGTTAGGCGGTAACGGTGATGACACACTTAACGGTGAAGCTGGTAACGACCGTCTCGAAGGTGATAACGGTGAAGATTCACTTTCTGGCGGTGACGGTAACGACACTCTCTTGGGTGGAAATGGTCAAGATTTACTCGTTGGCGGTGCGGGTAACGATTTCCTCAATGGTGGCAAAGCTGATGATATCCTAACTGGCGGTAGTGGTGGCGATATCTTCGTGTTGGAGAAAGCTGCAGGTCGAGATACGATTACTGATTTTAGTTTAGGTCAAGGCGATAAGATTGGCTTGTCTGGATTGAGTTTCAGTCAGTTGTCTTTCTCTGGTGATGAGATTCGTTTAGGTAATCAAACCCTAGCGGTGCTGACTGCGTTTGATACCACTACCCTGACACAAAGTAATTTTATCTCTGTTTAAGTGTGTTGGGTGGGCGAGTGTTTGCCCACTCGACAACTTATTTAGGTGCATTGGCTTGCATCTTTGATGTATTGACTTGCATCTTTGTTGTATTCAAGAGCAATTTTGATGTATTGACTTGCACCTTTGTGACATCGGCTTGTCTGGTTTGAGTTTTAGTCAGTTATCTTTCTTTGGTAATGAGATTCGTTTAGGCAATCAAACTTTAGCGGTGCTGACTGGGTTTGATACCACCACGCTGACACAGAACAATTTTACCTCTGTTTAAAAGTATTGGCTGGGCAAATGTTTGCTCACCCTACAAATTGGCTAAATACATTAATTTGCACCTTTGATGCATCGGCTTGCACCTTTGATGCATTGGCTTGCACCTTTGATGCATTGGCTTGCACCTTTGATGCATTGGCTTGCACCTTTGATGCATCGACTTGCACCTTTGATGCATCGGCTTGCACCTTTGATGCATCGGCTTGCACCTTTGATGCATCGGCTTGCACCTTTAATGCATCAAAGAGCAAAAATCAGCTTATCCTTTTCTTAAAGCCTGTTTTATCTAAAAATTTCCTAGTACTGATAGCTTTATGGTGACAATGGGTACATTAAATATATACTTTACAACAGTATGTTAATATGGCTACCCAAGACACAACACGCCGTTTACGCCCTCAAGTAATTAGTGAAGATGTTAGTTCGTGGCACGGTTTGCAAACCATTACTACTTACGAAACTCACCGTGCTGATGCCTCTGCTGCCAAATTACAGCAAGCTTATCAAGCTATGTTGGCTCAGCAACAAGCCGAAACCGAGAAACTAGCTTTATACCGTGCTGCGGCTGATGCTGCGCGATTAGCAGAATGGGAATTTCACAATGCGGTATTAGCGATGAAAGAAGTTGTGCGCGGACAATATGGATTAGATAGCGATCAAGCCCAAGCGGTAGGATTGAAGAAAAAATCAGATTACAAGCGTCCTAGCCGCAAAAAGTTAGTCGCATCATGAGCTAGGAAAAATTATCACATTAAATATCACATTCAAGGAGTGCGATCGCATCTACGAGTCATCTCATGTGCGATCGCACTCTTTCATTTTGCAGCACAGCAAAATTTTCACACTGCCAATAAGTATAAGCATCAATTATATAGGACAAAGATCCTAGTCAAAACTTGGATCTTTGTACGAGGCGCTAACAGAGGCGATCGCTATATAATCGATTTCGCTACAGCAAAATTTGGGCGATTGCCTAAATAAAAAATGATGGCTCAACTGATGAGGCGATGAATCTTCCGCCTTTTTTCCCAAGTTGCACTTTAGTTGCATTGACTTGGAAAAGTTAACTTAACAGACATAAAATCATGAATAAATTCTTTTCGACTCTAACTTTGACAACAGCTACAACTTTAGCTATCGGACTCACTGGAGTAGCAATCGGTAATCACCTTGTTTTAGGACAGACATCTATTGACTTAGCAGCGCTGCGTAGCGATGCTGTATCTGCACACAACACTTATCGAGCCAAGCATAAAAGTCCTAACGTGACCATCGATAATACTCTCAACGAGAGCGCACAAGCCTGGGCACAAACCATAGCAGCTAAAGGTGACTTAGAACACAGTACCAATCGAAACAATGTAGGAGAGAATATATACTGGGGTGGAGAGTCAACAAACTTAGGTAGCGCAGCAGTTCAGGACTGGTACAGTGAAATTAAAGATTATGACTACAACAACCCTGTATTTTCTGGCTCAACTGGGCATTTTACTCAGGTAGTCTGGAAGGGCAGTACCAAAGTCGGCTGTGGTGCTGCACCTGGCCCTGCAACAATTGACGGTACTAAGTACGATGGCTTCTATGTAGTTTGTCAGTATGCTCCTGCGGGTAATGTGAAAGGGCAGTTTGCTGATAATGTTCTAAAACCGCAGTAGTTATATCGATTCAAAAAATGTTTGCGGCACATAGCCGTAAGTAAAAGGCGATCGTTTAATACCAATTCACAATTCGCAATGGGCTACGCCCTGCTACGCTAACGCAATTAAAAAATGCAAGATACAGCAAAGCTGTTTAAGTTTTTTGGGTGAGCAAATGCTTGCCCACTCAACAAATTGATTAGGTGCATCGAAGAGCAACTTTGTTGCATTGGCTTGCACCTTGATTGCATTGAAGTTGCAAACATTAACCTTGCCCAGTCTTCATGGAGTAGAAGCTGACTGGTATAAATACGACGACGCTGACTGCCGCTAATTTCGTAACGCTTTAATCATCTCGATTCATCCAACGCCGACTTTAGTTGCATCGAAAAGCACCTTTGATGCATCGAAAAGCACCTTTGATGCATCGAAAAGTACCTTTGATGCATCGAAAAGCACCTTAGCTAGGAAAAATTAACACATTTTAGATGAGCGATCGCTCCCACAAATAATGTAAAGTGCGATCGCACTCTTCCATAGATGAAGAAAAAACGAGTTATGAACCATCAAGGTCTAATTCTTTGGCTAACAGGTTTAAGTGGGGCGGGTAAAACAACAATCGCCTTATCTGTTGCTCAAGAACTGCGATCGCGGGATTGCCGAGTAGAATTACTTGATGGTGATGTCGTTCGCACCCATTTATCTCAAGGACTTGGATTTACTAAAGAAGATAGAGATATCAATGTCCGACGGATTGGTTTTGTTGCTAACTTGCTCAGTCGAAATGGGGTGATAGCGATCGTGGCTGCAATCAGCCCCTATCGGGAAATTCGAGAGGAATTGAGACAAACAACCACCAATTTTGTAGAAGTTTACGTTCAAGCACCATTAGCAGTTTGTGAATCCCGTGATGTTAAGGGGCTTTATACCAAAGCCAGAACAGGACAAATTAAACATTTTACTGGCATATCTGACCCTTACGAAGAACCTTTAAATCCAGAGATTATTTGTTTGACTCATCAATTCTCTGTTGAGCAATGCGTTTACCAAGTAGTTAGCTATTTAGAATACCAAAGCTACATTAGACATAACTAAAACTTCATCTTAATCAAAAGGTATTGTGTGCCTATCTGTCGCTAATTTCACTTGAAGTAGAGACTTAACTGAACATGAGATTACTTTTTATATATCAAAAATACTGAACCAATAGGCCCAGCATTTTCTACATATATTTTATTGTTGTAATATAATCCTGGTGACATCCCACCATCAAACAAAATTCCTTCTTGAATATTGCCCAAACAATTATTACGAGCAATACCTTCTAGAACATTATCAAATTCATCTGGTAGTAATTCTTGATTATTAGCAGAAAACTCAATATTTGAATTAGCTTTAGCATCATTAACTAATAAAATTACATAACCTTTGTCAGTTATGGCAGCTAAAGAACGGTTTGTTGCTTGCTTACAGGCAAATTCTCCTAAATCTGGACAAATATCTTTAAATTTACCGCCACGATAAAATCTGCCATTACCTCCTACCAAGTTGTAATTAAGAATTTCATTACTTCTTCTTCCAGCCTGAATGGTGGCTTTTCTATCTTGAGGGTTTCCTCCCGATATACCAAAGGAAGAACGTTTAGTTTTAAAGGCTCCTGAATACTCAAATCCGCGAGAAATATTCAATCCTTGTGGTTTATTATCAGTGCCTATATAGTCAGCATTAATTGCAGCTATTGGTTTTTGTCCGTTTAATTGAGAATTTGCATCAGTGATGATTTCGCGAAATTGTTTTGGTACATATTCCTTACGCAATTTTCCCTGATTATCTTTGGCATAGAGCTTATGCGCCAGTCCCACATTTACTTTAAAATCTAATTTTGCTGATTGCGGATTCAAAATAATTACATGATTGATGCCTTTGTCAAATTTTTTTCCTTGGTTATTGGCTTTGAAAAATTCAATACTAAAATTAGCATTTTTGCCAATGCAGCCAGTTTTGGCTGGTTCTTGGGTTGCTTTGGATTCCAGATTTTTACAGCCTGATAATAAATTCATCAGGATGATGAAGATAGATAATAAAAATAATCTAGACATATTGAATAAAAGTCATTAGTCATTTGTCATTTGTCATTTGTTCCCATATTCTCCCTTGTCCCCTTTCCCCCTTCCCCAGTTCCTTTGATGTGCAAAAACCCGCTACAGAATTACTATAGCGGGTAAAAAAAATATTATTCAATCTGGAGTTAATTGAGAATCCACAATTAAGACAGCCACTCTAAAACGGCTTCATCTTTGGTATTGGTATTGCGAGATGGTGTTTCACGCTCAAACTTCATGTGAATCGAGCGGGTTTGCTCGCCATCAGCCGCAACAGCCAAGATAGGATAGTCAATTAAACCATCTTGGAAGGACATCTGGAAGCGGAATGTACCATCTGGATTCAGCTTAATTGGACGACCGCCAATGGTTACAGTAGCATCTGGTTCAGTTGCACCGTAGACAATCAATTCAGCATCCGCAATTAACCAGAACTTGCGTGGACGTACAGGTACAGCAGAAGCGGAGAAGCCAACGCCTGACATTCCTACACCAGACATGTTTAAACCAGAAGTGGTGGGAACTGCCCACATACCCACACCAGATGGGAAAATGTAGGAGCTGATGGCTTGTTCTGGGGGTACAGAGCCAGCTACGTGCTGCATGGAACCAAACAGAGAACCTGCAACCCGTTGCGCTTCGGCAGATTCGGCCATACCAAAGATTTGGTCGTAAATAGGATTGCCGCCGTTAGCAGCATAGGCTGTTGTCGCAATCTTCTTAGCTGGGGGAACCAATTCGTAAACAGTCTTACCACGCAAATCTTCTTCAAAGTTGACTGTAACGAAAACGTCCTCAATCCAGTCAGAAGGATAAACAGGCGGAATGTGGACTCGTGCAGAACGAGCTAGGATTAACCAGCGTCCATCAACAGCACGATAACCGATATCGATGACATAATCGCGATCGCTCACCGGAACTGGTAGATACCATTCTCTCGCTAACTCATCAGCAGGATATTCTTGCAGGCTGTGGGGGCTTTGGTATTCAAGATCGTCGATGTCGGTAACATCATAAATACGCAGCGCTAGCTGTTGTCCTCCTTGGCGACGCAGTTCTTGTTTATGCTCATTGGGAATATCCCAGTAAGTGTAAGCCCATTGAGGATCGCGGGGTAAAAGTACAATCCGACTTTCACCGTAACCAGCAGGTAGATCTGCTAGTCCCTCATCAACATCAGCCAGAGATCCACCATTACGATCCACTTGACCTAACTCAAATTTTGCTGCTTCCACGGTTTCCTGTGCCTCCAGTGATTGAGATGAACTGAGCGAAAACTTGTTGCGCTGAACTTCTTGAATCGATGCTAGTAATTGTGATTTACGCATCCTACTGTAGCGAGAAATACCATATTCACTAGCCACTCTGCGTAATTGCCGCAATGTCATTTCGTCTAGCGGCGGGCGTTCTTTTGCCATTAATTTGGCCTCCAGTAGTTTGAAAGGTAAATGATTTCCTCTGGTTACAGAATGGTATTTAACATCTCATATACTCCAGATGAATTTCTTATTCCTGGCTCCTGGTGTTGCCCAGTGTTGTAGTTTTTTAAACTGTTATTAAATTGACAGTCACTTCCTTTAAATTCCAAGTCATGCCACAATCAGCATTTCTTTGGGATCAAGTGGAGTGCTTCTTTAATAAATATTAAGCAATAACTCTGTCCAGGGATCAAGGGGTAGCAAGACGCTTTTTCGCCATTTTCACGAATCTATCAGCCCTTTGGGGATCAGATTGTTATCATTTGATGACATTATGATTCCTAGCTAATGCCGATTCAGAGCAAATATCAATATTCCATGACAAATATGGCAAAAGCAGTCACAGTACAGGATCGGAACTTTCTCAAGCAGTATTTTCACTAAAAACAACAGCGTCAATAAATCCTGAAGCTCATCTCACTCTGAAAATGGATGGGTTAAGGGGTAAGGGGGAAAGGTTTGAATGTGCCCTTTTCCCTTTCCCCCTTACCCGAACCGTATTGTGAGGAATAGGGCATGGGGCATCGGGAAGAAACTACCAATGCCCAATGCCCGAAGCGACGGGCAAAACAACCTCGTCTACCCACTAAAGGGGAGGCAGTTTCCCGTCGCTTCCAATAAAATTTCTGGGTGATCCCTTCAGGGGATCACCCAGTTAAATAGTTATCAGCTTGGGAGTGAACTGAAGAGGCTACGTCCACTCAGTCAAACTCTGTATTTCTGAAAATAGTAGCTAGCAGAAGACTTTCTTGAGGATCAAAAGTTGCTAAAAAATCATGCTGATCTTATTGACAACGGACATACTCTGGATACGCCAAACATTTTCTTGCCGAACCAAATTATACCGAACTCGCAAAGTTTCGTCAGAAGACTTCTTGATTTGACCATTTTGATAGAACTGTGTAACTTCCTTCACCGTAGCTTCGACGCTGGCGCGATTCGAGTTGGCATCAGTTTTCTCTACAGATTCTACTTTCAAGTTATGGTCGTATTGCCGATAGCGGTTCTTCTCCTTTTCTTCTTTGGCAATTGTCCGCCATTGATCTAAAGATGAACCAATTAATATCTGTTGCAAACTATCAAGATCATGATTTGGCCCTAAAGCAGCAGCTTTGGTAGATAACCAAGTCCGAATGATTTCCTCTGCGGTTGCAGTTGTTAAAGATCCCTCTGGTGTCAGAGGTTTGCTGTTTTTGTCAGGAATGTCTACTGGTGGAGTGTTAATTGCTATTGATAATTGTTCTCCTTGCAAAACTGGTGGCGGGGACAAGAGATTTCTGACAAATCCAAAGGTTGTGGAGACTATGAACCAAAAAACTACTATTACAACCAAAGAAACCAACACAGTCCACACTAGACGCGTTTTTCCTTCTAAGGAATTGGCAAAACTGCGCCGTCTTTGCGGATGACGACGTTCTCGGTTAGAAGGTTGACTGGGCTTTCGCCTTCTTCGCTGTTGTGTTTGTCCTGGTGGAGAAACATTAGCTGAACCATTGATGCTATGGTTCGGTTCTCTAGTTATGCGTTCCGCAGCCGTAAACTGTGTTACGGGAGTTTCTGGTGTTTTACTTCTACCGGATGTGGAAGTAGATGATTTGTTCCATCTGGGTGGCGAGAAGTTGGGAGACTCAAGCCTTTCCCTTGGCGTAGTTGGTGGTAAATCAGGATCGGGTGTTCTGTTGTGATGGAATTGTCGAGAAACTCCAGTGGAATTATTGGGATGGTGGTTACTGTTTGTTTGCTGGGGCGATAAAGGCTGGCGGTTAATGAAAGACCATTCGTTAGTCGGTTCTGCATCCGTTGGTAAAGCTTCTAAATAGGTTTGTACCTGTGGTTGAGCAAAGTAGTTTTTGAGAGAAGCTTGCTGCTTTGTTAAATCGCGAAAGTGGGGAAATACTTCATGTTGTAACCACTGTTCGCCATATAGACAAAGTCCGGGTAACAAATCTGGAGATTCTTGAGATTTTTCGCGAATGAAAGCTAGAGCTTCGTATTCTTGACTAAGTTCTAAAACACGGGTGGCTTCTTCGGTTTGTCCTAATAACAGCGCACATAGGGATTGTTCTAAATGTACATCTTGGCGCTTGCCCAAACGCATCAGCATTTGCTTGGCTTGACGGATCAAAGCTGGTTGACGTTGAACAAATCCCCGTGCTATCAAGGCATAGACAGCCAAGTAAGTAGCAACAGCAGAAGGACGTTTGCTTTCTGCTTCAAATAACTTGTGCTGTTCTGCGACTGTTAAGTGGTAGCGCAATTGCTGGATAAATCGAAGGAAGTCATCTATGTTCAGACCGGATTCATCATTGCCGTTGCCATCGATGCCACCGCGATCGTCTAAGATGTTTTGTAATAGTTCCAAGCCTTGGCGACGTTCCGCAGTATTGACTTCTGGTAAAGCTAGTAATTCCAGAATCCGATATGGTCGCAATTTATAAAGATCAGCCTGGATTTCAGCCTGGACGCTGGGAAATAGCCCTTCGCGAGATAACACTTCTTGACCCGTTTCTAGAGAATTGGCAGCATTCTCGTAATGACCTTGTTGCCATTGTTCTCGACCTAGTTCTAGACAAGCCAAAGCGATGGTCAGAACAATATCAGGGCGGTCTTCCAAGGCTGCTTCGCCGCCTAGATGATCGCCGATTTTGGCATCTGCTGCACTGTTTTTATGGACTAAGTAGGGGCGACCTAGTTTTAGTACTATTTCGTACTCGCCTAGGTCTTGTAGAATCAGTAAAGCACCAACCAATTCCTCCTGCGAAATTTCAATGCTGAGATTTTGTGAGTCAGTCCCACCATGATTGTTTCCTTGACGATTCTCAACTGCTACGGTCGCAGAGGCAGTACCATCAGGGTCATAGGCATGGGCAAGATACAGCTGATCGTAACTGCTACGTTCTTTTGGATCTGATAAAACCACGTAAGCTTCTTCTATGAGTTGTTTGCGCGAAGAAATTGCTGCTTGAGAATACTCACGTCGCGGCAATTGTACAATGCGATCGCTGTATGCCTGCCGCAATTGTTCCTGACTTGCCGCTAACGGTAGTCCTAAAATTCGGTAGTAATCTAGCGGAATTCGCACAGCCTACTTCCCCTGCACCGTGATCAACATAAATTCATCTAGAGCATTCTAGGCATGTAAAACCGTGCCATAATAATACCGTGTTGACTTTACACCACAAGTGTATATTGCAACAACTTGTTTTGAATCTTCCCGAAATTTGAGTCATATTCTAGTACCCAGATTTTGCCTTCGCCTAGAAAGCGTCAGCTTTTTGTTTTAATTCTTAGTATTTTGATTTTTGCTAACCGCTATCAGCCTTTGAAACCAGAGGATAAAATTTCTGGTTTTCTTGCCAATATCAGTTTTTTACTTTGTATTTCTAGAAATATCTGACTCTCCCGTGCAGGAGGCAGCAGGATGATCGGTAAGGCAAGTTAGCCTTTTATACTTTACTCAGATGTTGGTGTATCTCCATTTCTGGTAAAGCCTCTTGGCTAGTATAAAGCTAGCTTCTGGAATGTAAAGCTATCTGACTACTCTGACTCTCTGGTGGTTTACACCATTGAGACGAACTTGACTAATTTTATGTGTTTGATTTATCTTCAAGAGTTTGAGTATTGCTGTCTTGGTGTTGGGGATACATTTTGGGTGTACCTACCCTAAACACTTTTAACAACGGTTACTACTCAATACATCAACACTTGCGTATTGATTTTACCAGATCTGAGATAGCCACTAAAACAGACCTACTGCATAGTAACCTTTTCCTCACTGGTGACAAGTATCTTATTTCATGTCCACGAGGTTTAATGATTAATTCTTTTAGGAATTTCTAAATTAGTACCCTTGTATCCGGTGGAATAATCACCGCTTGGTAGATTTCCTATTGATAACTAGAGAAAAAAATCATATCATTCCTAGATTTAAATTACAATTATCTACCTGAGTATTTATTTCGATGAGGAAGTTTTGTCCTGATTTTTGCCAAATTGTTAATCGCTATGCAGAAACTTGCTATCCTGATTGCTAGCCTATAAAGGGGTGCGGAGTTAACTTGACACGGCGGGTTTGGACTTGTTGGCACTATCCTCACAAAACCTAGGCAAAAAATTGATAATTAAAAATTAAAAGTAAAAAATTCACCCATTCCCTCATGTTCATTGTGGTACATCGGTTTTAAGCATTGACTTTGACAAACACTATCTTGAAAATGGGCATTGGGCATTGGGCATTGGGCATTGGGCATTGGGCATTGGGCATGGGAAAGAGAGATTTTTATGTCCTCATTGTGTGATAAATCACATGATAGGGGCGCTTGGACTGGGGGCTAATAACTGGAGAAGAGCGATTTTCTTACCCTGACTGTGAGTAATTACCTGTTGCGGCCTAGCTTGTTAAATAGCTAATGCTTGATCGCAGCCAGTTCGGGAAAATGTTAAAAATCCTCATCCACAAGGGAATAGGGATTTTGTCAGTTTTAGGGGTGTAGCATTGGGCATTGAAGCAAATCCAAAAACAACTGACAATTGACAAATCACAAAGTCCGATCGCAAAAACCTTGGCTCAGAACTTTGTAAGATAAGACAACCAACACGCGACGCGCGGTAAATTTCACTTTGATGCGACAGGGATACTAAACAAACTAATGGTTCAAGAACGTACATTACCCACTTTTAATGCCGCTAAAGTCCAAATCACCAAAGAAGAAGGCTTGCGGTTGTACGAGGACATGGTTCTCGGAAGATCTTTTGAAGACAAATGCGCCGAAATGTACTATCGGGGCAAAATGTTTGGTTTTGTTCATTTGTACAACGGTCAAGAAGCTGTTTCTACTGGCGTTATTCAAGGGGCGATGCGACCGGGAGAGGATTATGTGTCCAGTACTTACCGCGACCACGTTCACGCTTTGAGTGCGGGAGTCCCAGCCAGAGAGGTAATGGCGGAGTTATTTGGCAAAGCCACAGGTTGCAGCAAAGGGCGTGGTGGTTCCATGCATATGTTTTCTGCGGAACATCGCTTACTGGGTGGCTATGCTTTTGTGGCTGAGGGTATTCCTGTAGCAGCAGGTGCAGCTTTTCAAAGTAAATACCGCCGCGAAGTATTAAAAGATGAAAGCGCTGACCAAGTTACCGCTTGCTTTTTTGGCGATGGTGCAGCCAACAACGGTCAGTTTTTTGAAACTTTAAATATGGCAGCTTTATGGAAACTGCCTATTCTTTTTGTGGTAGAAAATAATAAGTGGGCAATTGGCATGGCTCACGATCGCGCCACTTCTGACCCAGAAATCTACAAAAAAGCCAGTGTGTTTAACATGGCAGGTGTGGAAGTAGACGGAATGGATGTGCTGGCTGTGCGTGCAGTCGCTCAAGAAGCTGTCGCCCGCGCCCGTGCAGGAGAAGGCCCGACAGTAATTGAAGCGTTAACTTATCGTTTCCGTGGTCACTCCCTGGCAGATCCAGACGAATTGCGCAGCAAGGCTGAGAAAGAATTCTGGTTTGCCCGTGATCCAATTAAGAAGTTGGCAGCTTATTTAGTTGAGCAAAACTTAACGGATTCCGAAGAACTCAAAGGCATCGATCGCAAAATTCAGGGAGTGATCGAAGACGCGGTTAAGTTCGCTGAAAGTAGCCCTGAACCAGATCCTAGTGAGTTATATCGTTTCGTGTTTGCAGAAGACGAGTAAGTTAGGGGGTAGGGGAGTAGGGGGGCAGGGGAGCAGGGGAGCAGGGGGGACAAGGGGGACAAGGGAGTGTTCTTCCCTATCTCCCCTATCCTCTCCATCTCTTCCCAATGCCCCATGCCTTATACATAATTAGGAGTAAAATTTGTGTTTTCTATAGCAATTCAACAGCAGCAGTACAAAACCTATATTCTTTCTGATGAAACCGCCCTTTCCCAAGTGGAAGTTGTCCCAGAACGGGGCGGTATTATCACCCGTTGGCGCGTTCAAGGGCAAGAAGTTCTCTATTTAGACGCAGAACGGTTTACTCATCCGGATTTGAGTGTTAGGGGCGGAATTCCGATTTTGTTTCCGATTTGTGGGAATTTGCCGGATAACACTTACACCCATAACGGTCAAACCTACACTCTCAAACAACATGGCTTCGCCCGTGACTTACCTTGGCAAGTGACTGAGCAAGTAACAAGCGATCGCGCTAGTCTAACTTTAGTTCTTAACAGTAACGAACAAACACGCGCTGTTTATCCTTTTGAGTTTCAACTGGCTTTTACCTACCAACTGCAAGGCAATACCTTAGAAATTCGCCAGCAGTATCAGAATTTGTCATCAACACCATTGCCTTTTTCTATGGGTTTTCATCCCTACTTCCTCACATCTAACAAAGATCAGCTAGAGGTGACAATCCCCTCTGGAGAATTTCAAGACCAGAAAACTAAGTCAATTCATCCGTTTTATGGTAAATTTGATTTTAGTCTGGATGAAATCGACGTTGCCTTTAAGCAGCTAACCAGTCAATCTGCTTCTGTGGTAGATAACAGCAGAAAATTAAGATTGACTCTGGATTATGGCAAAGAATATCCTATATTAGTCTTTTGGACAGTCAAGGGTAAAGAATTCTATTGTCTAGAGCCTTGGAGTGCGCCCCGCAACTCGCTCAACAGTGGCGAACATCTGACAGTGCTAGAGCCAGGTACTAGTTACCAAGCATCTGTAAAGTTAACAGGTAATTTTTTCTAAACCCCTTTACAAAACTACAGATGTCTGTGCTATGATTGTTAAGTTGCGAAAACAACGGAACGGGTCGCTAACTCAACGGTAGAGTACTCGGCTTTTAACCGATTAGTTCCGGGTTCGAATCCCGGGCGACCCATTTTAAAGGAAACAATGCTCGCCGATGCTTGAGAAATCAAAGTTGAAGCGAGTTTTATTGTTTAGGCGATTTAGAGGAATAAATATACCGCCGCAGTTGGTTTCGACTTCGCTCAACCAACTCCAGAGTCGAGAGTTGAGCGAAGCGATGCACTGAGCTTGTCGAAGTGTCGAAAGTCGCCAACACAGGTATTTTCTTTCTCGAAAATCACCTTACAACTATCCTAACTTTGAGCGATCGCTCTATTTATCACCAGATATAGCGGTTCTCTTGTGGATGCAATACACTTTGACCTCTCTCCAAACCTCTCTCCTAAAAGGAGAGAGGCTTTGAATCTTACTCCCCAACTCTAGTAGGGAAGGGGCTGGGGGTTAGGTCTGTATTGGACTCAAGCGAGAAGCGCTATACAAGAGCGAATCGCTTGCATTATGCCGTTAACCGATTAGGGTAAAGCAACAGAGCTTTTTTTACCGTTTTTGTTTGCACCATTCACAGATGTAACTGTAGTCTCAGATGCAGGTTGAGAGTTCTGAGAACGGCGTGATGAACTCTTGCGGGGCTTACCTCCAGCCTGACCATATTGCAAACTATCTTTGCCATAATGAGTTGCAACACTCATTAACATCTTTTCTGAATAGCGGTTTAATTCTGCTTCAATTTGAGAGATGCGACCTGCCTTTTCATCTAGGGTAGAGATTAAAGTATTGTAGCTGGATAGCTCGTTTTGCAAACTTTGGATGAGGTTGTCGTATTCTGTCACATTCAATCCCTTGCCAAAGTCTAGTGTCGGGCTAATCCATCGCATTCCGGCAATTCGCCGTAGAGCTTTTTCGAGAGTAGGTGAATTACGTTTTGGTCTTGCCATAAGATGCGCTCCTGGAGTAAATCAGAGGATGACTGCGTATACTCTAGCCAAGGCAACAATAAATCTCTATGAGCAATAATTCGGAAAAATTAACCACAAATTAGCATCAATCTGATTATTTTTCCTTGTTTATACGTAAATTTTTTTAAAAATCGTCATCAAAGTCGTATTTATCGTCGTAAATGTTGTATTTATCGTCGTCGAAGTCGTTTTGATCGTCGTAAATGTTGTATTTATCGTCATCAAAGTCGTTTTGATCGTCGTAAATGTTGTATTTATCGTCATCAAAGTCGTTTTGATCGTCGTAAATGTTGTATTTATCGTCATCAAAGTCGTATTTATCGTCATCAAAGTCGTTTTGATCGTCGTCAAAGTCGTTTTGAGAGGCAACACTGAAGGGATTTCTAGTTTCAGCTTATACTGAATAACACGCCTGTGCCATTTTTTACAGATAAATGGCTGTAATTTAGAATATTTTGTTACTCTTTGGCTAATAGTTCAGCAATTTCGCTAATGACCGAGAAAGAACTGCTACAGGTAATTGAACAAGCCGCAATAGAGCGTGTAACAGAACTTTACCTCTCTGGTAACAATTTGACAGCTTTACCGCCTGACATTGGCAAGCTGGTTAACTTGCAATCGCTCTACCTCAATAGGAATCAACTCAGCAGTCTGCCAGGAGAAATTGGACAACTGGAGAACTTGCAATCGCTCTACCTCAACAGTAATCAACTCAGCAGTCTGCCAGGAGAAATTGGACAACTGGAGAACTTGCAATCGCTCTACCTCAACAGGAATCAACTCAGCAGTCTGCCAGAGAAAATTGTACAACTGGAGAACTTGCAATCGCTCTACCTGGGCAGTAATCAACTCAGCAGTCTGCCAGAGAAAATTGTACAATTGGAGAACTTGCAATTGCTCTACCTGGGCAGTAATCAACTCAGCAGTCTGCCAGGGGAAATTGGACAACTGGAGAACTTGCAATTGCTCTACCTGGGCAGTAATCAACTCAGCAGTCTGCCAGGGGAAATTGGACAACTGGAGAACTTGCAATTGCTCGACCTGAGCAGTAATCAACTCAGCAGTCTGCCAGCGGAATTTGGAAAACTGGTCAACTTGCAATTGCTCGACCTGGGCAGTAATCAACTCAATAGTCTGCCAGCGGAATTTGGAAAACTGGTCAACTTGCAATTGCTCAAACTCGGAGGCAACGAATTAATTACGCTTCCGCCAGAAATCCGAAAAAATGGATTAATAGCAATTATTAACTTTTATAGACAACAACTAGAACAAGAAAGTGAAGACCTCTACGAAGCAAAATTCTTGATTGTTGGCGAAGGAGGAGCAGGTAAAACCTCTTTAGCTAATAAAATTCAAAATGAAAGTTACGAACTCCAGCCGGATGAGAAATCAACCGAAGGCATTGCGGTAATCCGGTGGCATTTCACCCAACCCAATGGCAAAGATTTTCGCGTTAATATTTGGGACTTTGGCGGACAAGAAATTTACCATCAAACACATCAGTTTTTTCTCACCAAACGTTCTCTTTATGCGTTAGTTGCTGATACTCGCAAAGAAAATACAGACTTTTACTGGTGGTTGAAGGTCGTTGAACTCTTAAGTGAAAATAGCCCAGTTATCATTATTAAAAACGAAAAACAAGACCGTCAATGTGAAGTTAATGAACGAGAATTGCGGGGAGAATTTACTAATCTAGAGAAAATCCTAGCAACTAACCTAGCCACCAATCGTGGTTTACCAGATATCAAACAAGCTATTCAAGACTACATTAGTAGACTTCCCCATGTCGGCAAACCTCTGCCAAAACTCTGGTTAAGAGTCCGTTCTGCTTTAGAAAATCACTCCCGCAACTACATTAGCTTTTATGAATACAAGGAATTTTGCCGAGTTAATAATTTAACTGACGATAAATATCAGATTGATCTGAGTCGCTATCTCCACGACCTCGGCGTTTGCTTACACTTTCAAGATGATTCTACACTAAAACACTGTGTCATCCTCAAACCAGAATGGGCAACTACTGCTGTCTACAAAGTGGTAGACAATAAAAGCGTCAAAGAAAAGCTGGGACGTTTCACCAAGCAAAATCTTCAAGATATTTGGAAAGATAGCGAATATGCTGATATGCAAGATGAACTGCTACAATTAATGATGCGGTTTAAACTTTGCTACCCAATTCCTAATAGTCCCAACAATTATATTGCACCGCAATTACTCGATATCGACAAACCTCAATATACTTGGAATGAAACAAATAACTTAATTTTACGCTACGAATACAAGTTCATGCCCAAGGGTATTATCACTCGCTTCATTGTAGAAACCCATCCTTGGATTGAGCAACAAAAACTCGTTTGGAGAAGCGGCGTTGTTCTCGAAAAAGACCAAACTCGTGCAGAAGTTATTGAAAATTATAATCTTAAAGAAATTAAAATCCGTGTAGAAGGAAACCGCAAGAAAGAATTGCTAGCTGTTGTCACTCACGAACTAGATAAAATCCATAAATCTTTTGAGCGATTGCAGTATGACACACTTGTTCCTTGCAACTGCGAAAGCTGTACAGGAAGCCTAACACCTCATTCTTACCCTTTAGATAATTTGTATAAGCGCTTGAAAGCTGGGCGATATCGAATTGAATGCGAAAACAGCTATGAAATGGTAGATGTTCGTAGGCTGATTGATGATGTTAATCTACAATCCCAATTTGAACCACTACAACAAGAATTGTCTAAAGCCAGAGATAAATCATTCAAAAATCAACCGATGATAAATTACCACGATTTCCAAATATTAGTGACAGCAGACCGCAAAATTCGCGCTTCCTCAGAACAGGGCGACGAATGGGGCGAATTGCGCTTGGAAATGAACAGAATTAAGCTGACATTAAAACTAATTGAGTCTCGCCAAACAGATACCGATTTACTCAAAGCTTTAGGTGGCGAACTCTACCAAGCGCTATTCCCGACAAAGATTCACGGACGATTACAAGCGACAATCGCAGGCGCACAAGCAAATAATTACGAGGTACGCTTGCGCCTAGTGTTTGATTCCCCCGAATTAGCCGCCCTACCTTGGGAATTTCTCTATGATGAAGCTACTAACACTTTCTTAGGAAATAACACCCAAACTGTACTGTCGCGTTATGTTGACGTTCCCCTGCAAAAGCGCGACATCAAAGCCGCTAGCTTACCGCTGAAAGTGCTGTTAGTCATCTCCAGCCCAACTGACTTAAAGCAATTAGATGTTACTGGCGAAGAAAACCTGATCCGTGACGCGCTGCAAAAATACATAGATGCAGGCAAAATTGAGTTAGATGTGCTACTAGGAGCTACCATCCGCAACATCGATCAAAAGCTGGAAGAAAAGCCTTACAATGTTTTTCACTTCATTGGTCACGGTAAATTTGAGAACAATCAAGGCTATATTGCCCTAGTAGAGAAAGATGGCAAATGCAAATGGGTAGATGATGAGGGTTTCGCTAATTTCTTCTTAGGCAAGCGCAGCTTAGGGTTAGCCGTGCTAAATTCCTGTCAAGGTGCGGCGGTGTCTGACAACCAAGCATTTGCAGGTATAGCACCTAACTTAGTGCGTCGGGGAATACCCGCAGTAGTCGCCATGCAATATTCCATCCTAGACTCTACCGCTAAGCTGTTTGCTGACAAGTTTTACCGCACTCTCGCTTTGGGTAAGCCTGTAGATGCAGCAATGCAATCCACCCGTAACACCATTTCAATGGAAGTCGGCTTAGATAAACCTGATTTTGCAACACCTGTGCTTTATATGCGGGCTAAGGATGGAATTATTTTGAGTGGGTTGTAAAGGTATTATTTTTAGCATCGGCTAGAGGATGTTTGAAAAATCCTGTCGTGGGTAGCAAAACGTTTTAGATCCCCCATTATCCCCTTTATACCAATTCAAATAATGTTTGCGACACATCAATATATTCTAGAGGGCACGGCAGTGCCCATACGTGTCAACTTAACGCGAAACCCTTGCCAAGATGTGATTTGATACAAAATCACGTACCACCAATATCCGCGCTACCCCACCCCAGTTTTGCTGACGCAAAACGTCCCCTCCCCGCTTGCGGGGAGGGGATTGAGGGGTGGGGTAAAATGCCTGTGGAATAAGCGTTTTGACTTAAGTTGACACCAATGGGCAGTGCCGTGCCCCTACCATCTGTCGCATTCTTTTTTCAAATTGGTATTAAAAAGGGGGACTTTAAGAAGTTTTCCCCCCTTTTTAAGGGGGCTAGGGGGGATCAATGAGTGTGAAGATACAGCCAACCACTTTTCAAACAACCTCTTAGGGCGGTGGGTAGTGCCCACACTATGGGTATTTTAATCAAAGTGCCTTAAGAAAAGCGATCGCGCAATTACTGTAAATGTCGCTGTAATAGCCCAATGAAGACTTCTGGGGTTTCTAGATGGGGTAATATGCCCGTATCGGCGATCGCGTAAATTTCCCCAGTTCGCTAGCATAAGCTTAGGCTAAACCTAAATACCATCGTTATGGTGAAAACCTCTCCACAGCATGGGACAATTCCCCGATTGGAAAATGACGACAAACTCACCCGTTACGAATTTTAACGTCGCTACAACGCCATGCCCGCGATCGCTTTTCTAAACTAGAAAATAAATTACCATTCTAACTGGACTGAATAATTAGCAAAAACAGCATCACGACTAATCATCACAGCATTTTCTATATTAGCTTGAGCAATAAGTAACCGACCAAAAGGATCTTTATGATAAATGGGTAAATATATCTAAAGCTAAAATATGATCAATATTAATTGGTAATATTTCAATATCATTGTTTTGTTGGCTAGCAATAATTTCTTTTAAAGCTTTATTTAACGTGAGTTTACCTAATTGGTGTTGAATTTGCATTTCCCAAAGGCTAACAACACTCAATAACCTGAGGTTATCCTTATCTGTTAATAAATCTAATGCTCTGCTAGAGAGTTTTGAAGGGTCACTATCCCACCAAATAAACGTATGTATATCTAACAGTAATTTCATGGATTTTGTAACCAAAATTCATCTGGTAAAGGTTGAGCAAAATCATCGCTCATTACCATTGCCCCTAAATTTAATCCAGGCTGGGGGTTGTTTTCTGACTCAGAGATAATTTGTTCAAGAGAATTAACTATGGTCAATCTAGCAACAGGAATGTTACCATTAGTGATGACTATTTCTTTGTCATATTGAAGCAAAGAAAGTAATTCACTAACAGTTATTTCTAATTGGTTAATATCAAATCTTTTAGTTGACATAGCTTTTTATATAAATATTTTATATCTGATTATAGCCTCATTTTCTGCACAATAAGAAAGCCTAGCCGTAGTCTGTTGTAAACATCTCTAGGTTAATTTAAATTGAGATTTTGTAGACGTACAAAGTGCGATGTCTAAGACGGGCTACGCCTACGCCTAATCCCTACAATAAATTTCCCCTATTGGGTAGGATAGACTTAGGCTAAACCGAAAATACCATCATTATGGTGAAAACACCTGCACAGCATCGGATAATTCCCCTATTGGAAAATGGCGACAAACTCACCCGTTATGAATTTGAGCGTCGCTACAATGCCATGACAAACTTGAAAAAGGCTGAATTAATCGAGGGAATTGTCTATATTATGCCTGCTGCTTTGCGTTTTAGAAGTCACGGTCAACCTCATGGCTGGATTCTTACATGGCTCGGTAACTATGAAGCAGCTACACCAGGCGTAGCTTTGGGAGTTGAACCAACTGTACGCCTAGATTTGGATAATGAACCTCAGCCAGATGCAGTTCTCCTCATCACCCCAGAAGCAGGAGGTCAAGCAAGAGTGAGTGAGGATGATTATATTGAAGGTGCGCCTGAGTTAATTGTCGAAATTGCTGCTAGTAGCGTAGCTATTGACCTGCATGGCAAAAAACAAGCTTATCGCCGCAATGGTGTCAAAGAATATATTGTCTGGCAAGTCCTAGAGCAAAAATTGAGTTGGTTCTCTTTAGAACAGGGTGAGTACCTGGAATTAGTACCTGATGATCTTGGCGTTCTGCGCAGTCGGGTTTTTCCAGGCTTGTGGTTAGCAGTACCAGAATTATTAACGGGGAATATGCAGTCTGTACTGGCGGCTTTACAAACAGGGTTGCAATCTCCTGAACACGCAGCATTTTTCGAGCAACTACCACCATCAATGAGTTAGGACTTGTGGATTGACAAAAAATACTAAATATGATTTTTTGTCCAAATCACATCTGTTGTAGAGGTCAGATCCCCGACTTCTTAAAGAAGTCGGGGATCTCGTAATCCGTTGTAGAAATCGCCTTTGAGCAATCATCTAGCATACAGGACTACCAAAGCCCCAAACTGTGGCGTAGCAGACTTTACAGTAAGCTATCGTGAATATAAGCCACATTTATGAGTTGTAGCGTAAACTTTTTCAACATAAACACCATTCAATAGTTATAATTTCCTATATGTTGAAAAAACTCTTAAGATTAGCGTAACAATTACAATAATGGTAAATAATTACGCTTCTCTCACACCGACTAGCTGACAACCACATTAGGAGGACTATCTATGGCGCTTGTACCATTAAGGCTGTTGTTGGATCACGCGGCTGAAAACGGTTACGGCATCCCAGCTTTCAACGTTAACAATTTGGAACAAATTCAGGCGATCCTGAAGGCTGCTGCTGAAACAGATAGCCCCGTAATTTTACAAGCTTCTCGTGGCGCTCGTAACTATGCAGGAGAAAACTTCCTCCGCCACCTGATTTTGGCTGCGGTAGAAACCTATCCTCACATTCCCATTGTCATGCACCAAGATCATGGCAATGCTCCTTCTACCTGCTATTCAGCAATTAAGAACAACTTCACCAGCGTCATGATGGATGGCTCGTTGGAAGCGGATGCTAAGACCCCAGCAAGCTTCGAGTACAACGTCCGTGTTACCAGCGAAGTTGTGAATGTAGCTCATTCTTTGGGTGTCAGCGTTGAAGGCGAACTCGGTTGCTTAGGTTCTCTAGAAACTGGTGCGGGTGAAGCTGAAGATGGTCATGGTTTTGAAGGTACACTCGACCATTCCCAATTGCTGACCGACCCCGACGAAGCTGTTAACTTCGTAGAACAAACCCAAGTAGATGCTTTGGCTGTAGCTATTGGTACCAGCCACGGTGCTTATAAGTTTACCCGTAAGCCTACTGGCGAAATTTTGGCAATCAGCCGCATTGAAGAAATTCACCGCCGTTTGCCCAACACCCACTTGGTAATGCACGGTTCTTCCTCCGTACCTGAAGATTTAATTGCTGTAATTAACGAGTATGGCGGAGCAATTCCTGAAACCTACGGCGTACCTGTAGAAGAAATTCAAAAAGGTATCAAGAGCGGTGTACGTAAGGTAAACATTGACACCGACAACCGTCTGGCAATTACTGCTGCGGTACGTGAAGCTTTGGCAAAAAATCCCAAGGAATTTGACCCCCGTCACTTCCTCAAGCCTTCTATCACCTATATGCAGAAGGTTTGTGCAGAACGCTATCAGCAATTTGGTACCGCTGGTAACGCTAGCAAGATTAAGCAAGTTTCTTTGGAAGATTTTGCTGCTAAGTACGCTAAAGGCGAACTCAAAATGATCACCAAGGCAGCTGCCAAAGTCTAATTTGCTTAGACAATAATTAGGGACATCCAATTTTTTAAATACCCAATAAATTTGTAGTGCGAGCGTCTCGCTCGCTGATGTACAAAAGCGAGCAAGATGTTTGTCCTTCGGACACGCTACGCGAACGCACTACGGAATATGGGTAATTTATTTTTTGTAAGTCCCTTAGGAGCATAGCAGTGCTTTGCTCCAATCAGTCTGGAAATTGTGATTTAAAAAAAACCAGGTAGCGGTTGAGTTACCTGGTTTTTTATTGGGCATGGGGCATGGGGCATTGGGCAACAGTCTGTAGGGGCGGGTTCTGTGAGATATTTACACAGAAAACAGATATGTCGGTTAAACCCGCCCCTACAACAGTCAACAGTCAACAGTCAACAGTCATCTGCTAACCGTATAGCTACACTACCGCCGTGGGCTGGTAGTCCTTCTGCTGTTGCTAGGGTGACAGCGGCTGGGCCGATTTTCTGTAATGCTTGTCGATCGCATTCTAAATAGGTAATGCGTTTCAAAAAGTCGTAGACACTTAAGCCAGAAGCAAAACGGGCGGAACGGGAGGTTGGTAAGACATGATTTGGCCCGCCTAAATAATCACCAATGGCTTCTGGTGTATAGCGTCCTAAAAATAGGCTACCAGCACATTTGATTTGGTTGGCAAGCAATTGGGGGTTATCTACACACAGTTCTACGTGTTCTGGTGCTAGCTGGTTGAGCAGGGGAATACTTTGGGCTATATCATTGACAATAATTACAGCGCCATGTTTTTCCCAACTGGCGCTAGCTACTGATTTTGTTGCTAGGGTTGTCAAAATTTGCTCAACAGATGCGATCGCTTTTTGGGCAAATTCTTCCGAATCGGTAATTAAAATAGATTGGGCGCTGGGATCGTGTTCTGCTTGCGATAGTAAATCCCAAGCAATCCAGTCGGGATTATTTTTATCATCTGCAACTACAAGAATTTCTGATGGCCCAGCGATACTGTCAATTCCCACTGTGCCAAATACTTGGCGTTTGGCTTCAGCAACATAGGCATTACCAGGCCCAACAATTTTATCAACAGGGGCAATAGTTTCTGTACCATAAGCTAAAGCTGCGATCGCTTGTGCCCCACCAATACCATATATTTCTGTTACACCGGCAATTTTAGCAGCTGCCAATACTGCGGGATTAATCTCACCACGCGGCATTGGTACTGTCATTACAATCCGATCAACGCCGGCAATTTTCGCGGGTAGGGCATTCATTAATACCGAACTCGGATAACTAGCCCGTCCACCGGGTACATAAATCCCCACTTGGGTTAACGCTACCCAATTTAAACCCAACTTTACGCCGACTGTATCCGTATAGCCGATATCTTGGGGCAGTTGTTTTTCATGGAACGCCGCAATTCTTTCGGCTGCTAATTCTAATGCTGCTTGCACATCAGCCGGACATTGATTTGCAAGTTCAGCAATAAATGTCTCACTCAAATGCAAAGACTGAGAATTATAATGGTCAAAGCGGCTGGTATACTCAGCAACTGCCACATCACCACGGACTTTGACATCAGCCAGAATCTCTCTTACTGTCCCGCTAACATCAACAGTTGCTTCCCGGCGATCGTTTACAAGTGCTTTGAATTTGGTAGAAAAATCTTTGTCGGTTGTTTGAAGTAGCTGCATGGACAGTATCTTGAATGCGCTAAGGTCAATAATAAATCGGAGTCCGATCTATAACAATTTTACCCTAAATTTATGTTTAAAATGCTTAATTTTCAGGGTAATAGTTTCTAGATTCGCAAATCTAGGTATAACTTTCTCTATCACAATTATTTACTTTTTTACCTTTAGTAAACAGCTTTCCAAGCTTCTACAGTTCGTTTGCCGATTTGGCTATCAACCGTTTCTCCACTTTCGGACAAAAGTCTAATAGTGACATTTTTAGCTGGGGAGTTTTTCAGAGCAGTTGCTAACTCATTGCTGACTTTAAATGTACCGTTATTTCCTTCTAAGCGAAAGATCTGTTCGCCAATTTTGATATAAAGGTTAGTAATCTTGAGGGTGTTGTGAGAAATCAAACATTCAGGTGCTGCTAACAATGCATGATAGTATGAGCGATAAGCGCAATTGCGAGCGCTATAAGCTAAAAGAACACGAATTGAGTTACGACTCCACAGGCTAATTACCACAACCCTAGCATTATTATTAACAAAGTTGCTCCAGAAGTAATTACGGTCAAAAATACCCAGGTAATTTCCTTCAAAAGGGTCTTCAATTTTCACAGGCTTTGACCAAGGTACATTCATATTGACACCCAAAGCCGCTGATTTTACTACTGGTAGTTCCCTAGACGCTTTAGCTAGCAGATGGCTTGACTGTGCTACCACTGGCTGAGAGAAAGTGATATTTGTTGTGGCTAAATTCAAAGCTGCTAGACTTAATCCTACTGTTGCCAGTCTAGTCAAACTCCAAATTTGGTTATTTTTACCCTTGGAGTGCATTAACATAACTTAATCTCAAACTAACTTATTAAAAGTAGCCGCAAATTAATGATGAGTGTTTATCCTTTAGGGTTATTACCTTCATTAGCGGATAGGTATATTAAAAATATAGCTGCAATTTTTATCAATACCGATGCAATCACATACTCTAAACTAAACTTTACTTAGGCAGGACTTACGCAAGATGTGACCGAAAACCTGATTCTTGCGTTGCTTCCATTCATCAACTACCGCTACTTTCGTTATGTTTTACGTAAGTCCTATTAGATTTAAAAAAAATCAGCAAGTAGTTTCCCTATTTTATTACGCCAAGCAAGATAAATCAGAAAAATTATCTAGTGAAGCATACTAAACTCTACATTAATATGTGTATAAATTATTAAACGCATATTGTCATTGTTTTAAAGCTTAAACCTCATCCATTTTGAAACCTGGAGTAGTGCGGGACTCAAAGCTCGCTACGAAGAGTAGGGAGCAAGATGCTCCCACTACTTTTAAAACTATGGTTCTCAAAATAGATGTGGTTTATATTCATTCCTAGCGGAAAATTTATCTAAATTTAGGAGATTTAGCCTCAACGCCTGACTTCAAATCCCCGCAAGCCTTCCGGTTCTTCGTAGTCAACTACAATATTTTGTACCACAGCCGCCGGAGGGCCACCATGACACCAGCGAACCATGTCTTCTACTACTTCCCGCGCCCCTTCAAAGACTGCTTCCACACGACTATCGGGAAGGTTTCGCACCCAGCCAGTTAATCCCAACTGGCTAGCTGTATCTACTGTAGCGTAGCGATAACCAACGCCCTGGACTCGGCCAGAAATCAAAACATGGGCGCGGATTAGCTTTGGTATTGGTGTAGGATTCGGCATTGACTGGTCTATGCTTGACGATTTCCAGTTTACCGGGTTTTGAGACGGGGTTTTCGACTCAAAATTTTCGATAAATTGTTTATCAGTGCGATCGCGATCGCCATCTGCACAACTAAAATCAGAGATTGGGGACTGTTAAGCATCAATACATCCCAACCTGTAGATTTAGAATTTAAACTTGCTTATGTCTAATTTGCCACCACTCAATACAGAAACTATTTGGGCAATTCTCAACGAAACAATTGATGATCTAACAGTCAACCAGTTGCTATGGTACTACTTAGGATATCGCTACAACTCATCAACTAAAGAATGGGACAGTAGCGAAGTAGCATCAGAATGGCGAGATGAATACCCACAACCACCAGATTTTATTGACAGTCGCCCCGCTACAGTGAAATTAACTCGTTCTATTCCCAAAGAGAACAAACAAATACTGAAAGAAAAGTTGGGTTTCAAAGGTTATAAAATCGGTGAATTTGGCCCTAGGCAAACTCGCAGAGCAACCGCTGCGAATTGGTTATATAGTTACATGCATCCACCAAGCAGCAACATAGAGTAATTTTCACATAATTACTAAGTCGTAATTCGTAATTCGTAATTAAGCGGTTACGAGTTAAGCGCTTAATTTTTCACCATTCGACTTCCCTCAGGGTTAAATTAACGCTCTTAATCTGTTAGGCGCTACACCCCATTACGTAAATTACGAATTACGAATTATCAATTACGAATTATTTTAATTTATGCCCCTAGATAGAGGAAATAAGTATTTAATTATCTCTCTAGGGCGATTGGCTAATTTCATGTGGGAATAAGAAAATACTTTTAACCAAGATTTTCTACTCCAAATAATCATATGGCTAAGGCAATTGAATTTAATTTATTCGCTCCCTATAATAAAGGTGCTGCATTAATTGGATCTTTTTCTGATTGGGAAGAAATTCCTATGGAAAAAGGTGATGATGGTTATTTTCGCACATCTGTTGAACTAGAAGATGGGGTTTATAAATACAAATTTCGCGTCCAATCAAACTCATGGTTCCTTGAGCCTGAGCAATGGGTTGACGTAACAGATCCTTATGCAACTGATATTGACGAATTAAGCGGTCAAGATAATGGTGTTGTCCACATTAAAGATGGGCAAAGGATTGTTGATACTTATGTTTGGCAACATGATGATAAACCTTTACCTGCTGACCACGAATTAGTAATTTATGAATTGCATGTTGGGGACTTTTCTGGTGGTGAGGATGATCCTTATGCACGAGGTAAGTATAAACATGTTGTGGAGAAACTAGATTATTTATGTGAATTGGGAATCAATGCCATCGAGTTAATGCCCGTTAAAGAATATCCTGGTGACTATAGCTGGGGTTACAATCCTCGCTATTTTTTTGCCCCTGAATCCAGTTATGGTTCTACAGAGGGATTAAAAAAATTAATCGATGAGTGTCATGCTAGAGGCATTCGTGTGATTACGGATGGTATTTATAATCATTCAGAATCTTCTAGTCCATTAACACAAATTGACCATGATTATTGGTATCACCATGAGCCTCGTGACCCTGATAATAGTTGGGGCCCTGAGTTTAACTACGAACATTACGACGAAAATTTAGATACATATCCAGCTAGAAAATTTATCGGTGATACCGTCAGATTTTGGGTTGAAGAGTATCATATAGATGGCATTCGCTACGATGCGGCGCGACAAATTGCCAACTATGATTTTATGCATTGGATTGTTCAAGAAGCGAAAAAAGCTGCTGGTACAAAGCCTTTTTACAATATTGCCGAACACATTCCCGAAACTACCAGCATTACCAATATAGATGGCCCAATGGATGGTTGCTGGCATGACAGTTTTTATCATACAGTTCTGGCTCACATTTGTGGTGACACTTTTGATTTAGAAAACCTCAAAGACGTAATTGATAGTAAACGTCAAGGTTTTATGGGTGCTACCAATGTGGTAAATTACCTTACCAACCATGACCATAACCATCTGATGGTAGAATTGGGCAATCGGAATATTTTTGATGAAGAAGCATTTAGACGAGCTAAATTAGGAGTAGCGATTCTATTTACCTCTGTTGGTGTACCATTGGTTTGGATGGGTGAAGAATTTGGGGAGTATAAACCTAAACAAATTGAATCAGCCAAAATCGATTGGACACTACTAAGTAATGACTTAAATGCTAGTTTGTTTGAATACTATAAAGGCTTGATTAACTTGCGTAAAAATAGCCATGCACTCTACACTGAGAATATTGATTTTATTCATGAAAATCCAGACGCAAAAGTGCTAGCTTACAGCCGATGGAATGATGAAGGTTCTCGCGTTGTAGTGGTAGCAAATTTTTCCGAAAATTTCCTAGCCGGATATCATGTTCCTAACTTTCCTTGTGCTGGCACATGGCACGAATGGACAGCTAATTATGATGTGGAAGCAGGTGACGATGGTATCATCACTGATATTGGGCCTTATGAAGCTAAAGTTTTTGTTTGGCAGTAATCAATTACACTCGTACCTAAAAACAGTTGAGTAATTTAGAAGAGGGGGAAATATTACCCCCTTTTATTTTGGAATCATTAGCTAAGAAATTCAAAGCATTTATTGTGTCTAATAAAATACAATCAAAAGCAAAAACTAAGAAATTATAAGATTGAGTTTTTTAACATTTCTACGATTTTACAGTTTGTTTTGGTGTAGAAACTGTGTATAATTTTTAAGCCTCTGTATAGTAGCATAAATCACATGATCTGCTCCATGCACCACACATTGTTCGATGCCAACATTGAGAGTTCTCACGTTTTATTAACTCCAAATGAAGTCAAAGCAAAAGTACCATTAACTAAATTAGCTGAACAAACAGTTCTGAAATATCGGGAAGAACTAGAAAAAATCCTAGACTTTCAAGATAGAAGAAAATTCATCGTTGTCGGCCCTTGTTCCATCCACGATCCCAAAGCTGCAATCGAATATTCACAAAGATTAAAGATTTTGGCTCAGAAAGTCCAGGATAAACTATTGTTAGTGATGCGGGTTTATTTTGAAAAACCGAGAACTACAGTAGGATGGAAAGGATTGATTAACGATCCAGAGATGGATGATTCATTCCATGTCGAAAATGGTTTGTTAATTGCCCGTAGCTTATTGTTACAAATTGCCGAAATCGGTTTACCTACGGCTACAGAAGCACTTGACCCGATTGTACCTCAATACATTAGTGAACTTCTTGCTTGGTCTGCCATTGGCGCACGCACAACCGAATCACAAACTCACCGGGAAATGGCCAGTGGACTGTCAATGCCTGTGGGTTTTAAAAATGGTACTGATGGTAACATTCAAGTAGCCTTAAATGCTCTGCAATCTGCTAGAACTCCTCATAATTTTCTAGGGATTAATCAAGATGGGCAGGTAAGCGTATTTCAAACTAGAGGTAATGCCTACGGTCATGTTATTTTACGCGGTGGTAATCAGCCCAATTTCGATGCGGAAAATGTCCAATTGATAGAACAGAAATTAAAGGCAGCTGATTTACCACCAAGAATTGTGATTGACTGTAGTCATGGGAATACGAATAAAGATTACAGGTTACAAGGTGCTGTTTTGTCAAACGTGATTCAACAAGTAGTTGATGGCAATACTTCGATTGTGGGGATGATGCTGGAATCGAATTTGTATGAAGGGAATCAACCAGTTAATTGCCAAAAAGATGAATTACGATATGGTGTTTCGGTGACAGACAAATGTATTGGCTGGGAGGAAACTGAAAGAGTTATTTTGGCTGCATATGAAAAGTTGAAGTAGTAATTTGTCAATGGTCATTTGTCAATGGTCATTTGTCATTGGTCACTTGAGCGAAGCCGAAGTATTGGTCATTTGTGTGGAGGCTGATTTTCTATCTCTTCCTTCACCAAAATGGCTAGTTTTTCGGCTGCGCCTGCTTCGCCTCTGACTTGGCGTAGCTTGAGTTGCATTTGCTCTAGTTTTTCGGGATGAGTTAGTAAATCTAATACCATGTCTGCAATATCTTGTGGCTGGAGTTTTCCTACTAATTCAGGTACTATTTCTGACTGTGCCCAAATATTCGGCCAAGCTAGTAAACCTTTGCGTCTGAGAAATAGCCAGTTAATTAATTTAGCAAATGTCGTACCTAAGCCTGGTAAATTAGCTAACAATCCTGGTAAACCATCCCAAGAACGCATAGCATCAAGTTGCTGGGTTGGAAGCAAAACAATCATGGGTACGGCTAAAGCACCGAGTTCGGCGGTGTTGGCTCCGACTGTAGTTAAGCAGATACTACATTGAGATAATATTTCATAGGCAGGGGATTCTTGCCACAGTTCTACTGTTAAGCCGGTGGCTGTTTTTAGTATTGGTTTGTGTTGTTTATCTTCTCTTAATATTAAGGAAGTAGCGCTTAATCCAAAGGTTTCCACAAACGGATTTTTCTGGGGATCGGCAAAACTAGCTAAGGTTTGTAAATCTAAAGTTGGCGCTAGGGAAATGATAAATTTGGTTTGGGGTCTTTGGGCGTGGATGTATTGAGCGATCGCTAATGTTAATGGTACTCCTTGAGATAACTTGGCGGCTTTGGAACCAGGTAACAAACCGATGAGTTCTGTCATTTGTCCTTTGTCCTTGGTTAAGGACGAATAACTCTTAGCCTCTAACATCAAATCCCCGACTACAGTAAATTTGTGCGCATATTTGGTGGGAATGGGTTCAGCAACTTTCGCTTTCATCACGCCAAAGCGGTCAATCAAACTGTACCACCGCGCATCCCATTCGGCGTAAACTACTGTGCTGTATCCCAGTTTTTTACCGATGACAACGGGAAAAAATTGATCCCCGCCCAGAAAAACCACTACTCCGCGACTTCTCCAATCCCAATTATCAACAGTTTTGCCCCAGAGTAAAAACTGCCAAAAATACTCGGCTTTCTGAACTCGGTCTACTTCTGGATATGAAAGTGCGATCGCGGCTTCTTTACCGCTAGCATGGGGACAAGGAGATAAAACTACGGAAATTCTCACAACAGAGCGATCGTTGCCCAATTGTTGCCGTAATGCTTTTACTACTGGACGTACCCAGGTTGTAACTTCCCCAGGGCCATTGGAGAGAATCAGGATATCTACTGGAGTCATGAGTTAATAGTGAATAGTTAGAAGTTATTAGTCAAGAGGCAAATCTTACCTCATTCGTTCCTAACGGATATCATTACAGGCCATGTTTGACAATGTATGTAAATTTCTTGCTGAATCATTTTCCAGGGACTTTGCAACTTGGCTACTTAATGAGCCAATTACACTCACACAACTGAGTCCATCGGAATTATCCCTCGAACCCATCCGCGCCGATGCACTAATTTTGTTGTAATCGGATGAACTTGTTCTCCATCTCGAATTCCAAACTCTACCCAAAGCCGATATTCCCTTTCGCATGGCTGATTATCGCCTGCGCCTGTATCGGCGTTTTCCCCAAAAACGGATGCGTCAGGTGGTAATTTATTTACAACCAAACGATTCTGAGCTAGTTTATCAAACGGAATTTGTCTTAGAAAATACGCAGCACAGATTTGAAGTCATTAGACTTTGGGAACAGCCAACCGAACTATTTTTAAATTCTCCAGGTTTGTTACCTTTTGCAACTTTAAGTCAAACCAACGATCAAAGCCGAACCTTAGAAGAAGTTGCTCAAGCTATTGAAGCAATCAATGACACCCGCATTCGCAGTAATGTTGCTGCATCAACAGCAGTTTTAGCTGGGTTAGTATTAAATAAAGACGTGATTAAAAGAATTTTGCGGAGTGATATTATGCGCGAATCTGTAATTTATCAAGATATTTTGCAAGAAGGACTTAAAGAAGGATTTGAACAGGGTTTAGAACAGGGTTTAGAACAGGGTTTAGAACAGGGTTTAGAACAAAAAGCTCAAGAAATTGCCCGAAAAATGATTAACAAAGGTGTTGATATTGAAACAATAGTAGATATCACAGGTTTAACTCTTGAGCAAGTGCAACAATTACAGGCGCAAACAGACGATAATCAAGCACAGTGATTTAAAAGATCCCCGACTTCTTCAATAAGTCGGGGATCTGAAGCTCACCTATTTTTACAATTATCAATACTAATAAATTAATATTTAATCATATCGATCGTGTCTTATAGCGACTTCTCGCTGTCAAAAGTCAAAAGCGAATTTAACTTAACTATTGTTGAAAACGAGCGATTTTTACCGGAAACGCCGCCCGTAGAACCTAGTTCTTACCTCAAAGAAGCATTAAGCGAAGGACTACCACTAGCAACTGCAACTGGTTCCCAAAAAGCTCGCTCCGAGTTAATTATTAGTCCTATCCTGGTAGAAGTTCGGAAAATTCTCCAACGCCAAGTCAGCTTTTTTTCGGGTGAAGATTTTACCGTCGCACCGGATTTAGGCTTAAGTGGAGTGTGTGATTTTTTAATTAGCCGTTCACCCGAACAAATATTTATTGAAGCTCCTGTTATTGTAATTATTGAAGCGAAAAAAGGTGATTTAAAACCGGGTTTAGGACAATGTGCAGCAGAAATGATTGCTGCACAAAAATTCAATGAGACTAATAATATACCAATTAAAACAATTTATGGCAGCGTCAGCAGTGGTACAGTTTGGCGATTTTTGAAATTATCAGGGCAAACACTAAGTATTGATTTAAACGATTATACCGTTCCCCCAGTGGAAATATTACTGGGTATGTTGGTTTGGATGGTGCGCGACGGTTAGATATTTTGTCGGCGGACACGGTAATTTCTTCCCCATGCCCTATGCCCCATGCCCAAAAACTCAATGAACGTGGATGGACTTTTTCATTAATATCGCTTTATGGTTAAATAGTAAATATCTAAACTACAAAATAAAAACTGCACCCACACTTCGACCCTGATGACAACTGACAACTAAATTGGCAGATGGGAAGCGCAATAAAAACTGCCGCTCGGTATTTGCTTTACATTTTTTAACAATCAGTGTAGCAAATACTCTCAATAAAAAGCAATATCTGCAAAGAAATATGTCATTATGTTTATCGATTTGTGTCAGTTAGACGACAAAATGACCATTTGGTAGGCATTTTCTGATAAAAAAAATTCATATTCCTAAAAATTTTAGTTGAAGTTACGAACGGCAGCATCAGCCGTGATGAACTTCTAGTAGAGAACGCGCATCAAAGGAGCTTATCTGCATGTTCACCCACGTCAAGTCCACCATCAGACATATTGCGCCTGATAATTTACGCGGACGTAATTTAATCAAGGTGGTCTATGTCGTGCTTGAGTCCCAGTACCAGAGTGCATTGTCGCAAGCTGTTCGCACCATTAACGCTAACCATCCCAATCTGGCGATTGAAATCAGCGGGTACTTAATTGAGGAACTCCGAGATTCAGAGAACTACGAGGAGTTCAAGCGGGATATGGAGAGTGCGAATATATTTATTGCCTCTCTGATTTTCATTGAAGACTTAGCACAGAAAGTAGTAACGGCCGTAGAACCATACCGCGATCGCTTAGATGTGGCTGTTGTCTTCCCCTCAATGCCGGAAGTAATGCGCCTGAACAAAATGGGCAGCTTTTCTTTGGCACAATTGGGGCAATCCAAGAGTGCGATCGCGCAATTTATGCGGAAGCGCAAGGAAAAATCCGGTGCAGGCTTCCAAGATGGGATGTTGAAACTGCTGCGAACTCTGCCACAGGTGCTGAAGTTTCTGCCAATGGACAAAGCACAAGATGCTCGAAATTTCATGCTGAGTTTTCAGTATTGGCTAGGGGGTTCACCAGAAAACCTGGAAAACTTCTTGCTGATGCTGACTGATAAATACGTATTAAAAGGTGTAGAAAAAGCAAATCTACCATCTACGACATATCAAGCGCCCGTGGTGTATCCCGATTTGGGAATTTGGCATCCCCTGGCTCCAAATATGTTTGAAGATGTGAGAGAATACCTCAATTGGTACACAACCCGGAAGGATATCTCCAAGGATCTCAAAGATCCTTTAGCTCCCTGTGTTGGGTTGGTATTGCAACGTACTCACCTAGTTACAGGCGACGATGCCCACTATGTGGCGATCGTCCAGGAGTTAGAATCACTCGGAGCCAAAGTACTACCAGTATTTGCCGGGGGTTTGGATTTCTCCAAGCCTGTGGATGCCTACTTTTATGAACCAACTACCAACACACCCTTAGTAGATGCGGTAATTTCTTTGACTGGGTTTGCTTTGGTAGGCGGCCCGGCTAGACAAGATCATCCCAAAGCCATTGACGCACTCAAGCGGTTAAATCGCCCTTACATGGTAGCGTTACCCTTAGTATTCCAAACCACAGAAGAGTGGATGGATAGCGATTTGGGGTTACATCCAATTCAAGTAGCTTTGCAAATTGCCATACCGGAATTGGATGGAGCAATTGAACCGATAATTTTATCAGGTAGAGATGGTACTACCGGCAGAGCGATCGCACTCCAAGACCGTGTGGAAGTTGTCGCCAAACGCGCTTTAAAATGGGCTAATCTCCGCCGCAAACCCAAGCTGGATAAAAAAGTTGCCATTACTGTTTTCAGCTTCCCACCCGATAAGGGGAATGTGGGTACTGCTGCTTACTTGGATGTGTTCGGTTCCATTTACGAGGTGATGAAAGCCCTCAAGAATAACGGCTATGATTTACCGGAATTACCGGAATCAGCCGAAGCGCTGATGCAAGAAGTCATCCACGATGCTCAAGCACAGTACGCTAGCCCGGAACTTAACATCGCCTATAAAATGTCAGTGCCAGAATATGAAACACTGACACCTTACTCTCAACGCTTAGAAGAAAACTGGGGCCCACCTCCCGGACATCTCAACAGCGATGGGCAAAACCTGCTGATTTATGGTAAGCATTTCGGTAATGTGTTTATCGGTGTTCAGCCTACCTTTGGTTACGAAGGCGATCCGATGCGGTTGTTATTCTCCCGTTCCGCTAGTCCTCACCACGGTTTTGCAGCTTACTACACCTACCTAGAGCAAGTTTGGGCAGCTGATGCCGTGTTACACTTCGGTACTCACGGTTCTCTGGAATTTATGCCCGGTAAGCAGATGGGGATGTCTGGTGATTGTTACCCAGACCAACTAATTGGCACAATTCCTAACCTGTATTATTACGCAGCCAATAACCCCAGCGAAGCGACAATTGCCAAGCGCCGGAGCTATGCTGAAACAATTTCTTACCTGACACCCCCGGCTGAGAATGCTGGTTTATACAAGGGTTTGAAAGAACTCAGCGAGTTGATTGCTTCTTACCAAACCCTGAAAGATACAGGACGCGGTATCCCCATTGTTAACTCCATCATGGATAAATGCCGGATGGTGAACCTGGACAAGGATATCAACTTGCCAGAAACTGATGCCAAGGATATGACCGAAGATGAACGGGATAATATTGTTGGCAGCGTGTACCGCAAGCTGATGGAAATTGAATCTAGGTTATTGCCTTGTGGATTGCATATTATTGGTAAACCACCAACAGCCGAAGAAGCGATCGCCACTCTCGTCAACATTGCTAGCCTAGATCGTCAAGAAGAAGGACTTCAAGGCTTACCGGGAATTATCGCCAACAGCATTGGGCGTAACATTGACGATATTTACCAAAATAATGACCGAGGTATTTTAGAAGATGTCCAGCTACTGCAAGACATCACCTTAGCCACCCGCGCCGCTGTTAGCGCCCTTGTGAAAGAGCAAACCGACGCTGAAGGGCGAGTTTCCCTAGTTTCCCGGTTGAATTTCTTCAACATGGGTAAAAAAGAACCTTGGGTAGAAGCATTGCATCAAGCAGGCTATACCAAAATTGATAACGCCGCCTTAAAGCCACTATTTGAGTATTTGGAATTCTGTTTGCAGCAAGTTTGTGCAGATAACGAACTCGGTGGATTACTCAAAGGCTTAGAAGGCGAATACATCCTACCTGGCCCCGGTGGCGATCCCATCCGCAACCCGGATGTATTACCCACAGGTAAGAACATTCACGCCTTAGATCCCCAATCCATTCCCACAACTGCGGCTGTACAATCAGCGAAAATAGTTGTGGATCGGCTGTTGGCAAGAAACAAAGCTGAAAATGACGGTAAATGGCCGGAAACTATTGCTTGTGTGCTTTGGGGAACCGATAACATCAAAACCTACGGGGAATCACTGGCGCAAATCATGTGGATGGTGGGTGTACGCCCCGTTCCCGATGCTTTGGGAAGAGTGAACAAGTTAGAGTTAATATCTTTAGAAGAGTTGGGTAGACCGAGAATTGATGTTGTCATCAACTGTTCTGGTGTATTCCGCGACTTGTTCATCAACCAAATGAACCTGTTAGATCAGGGCGTGAAAATGGCGGCTGAGGCTGACGAACCTTTAGAAATGAACTTTGTCCGCAAACACGCTTTGCAACAAGCTGAGGACATGGGAATTAATCTCCGTCAAGCAGCAACTCGCGTCTTCTCCAATGCTTCTGGTTCCTACTCGTCAAATATCAACTTGGCGGTGGAAAACAGCACCTGGGACAGCGAAGCCGAATTACAGGAAATGTACCTCAACCGGAAATCCTTCGCTTTCAATTCCGATAACCCCGGAATGATGGACGAATCCCGCAAGATTTTTGAAAGCACTTTGAAAACTGCGGATGCGACTTTCCAAAATCTCGATTCTTCGGAGATTAGCTTAACCGATGTTTCCCACTACTTCGACTCAGATCCTACTAAGTTAGTAGCAAGCCTGCGGGGTGATGGTAAAACACCAGCATCTTATATTGCAGATACCACCACAGCTAATGCCCAGGTACGGACATTATCAGAAACCGTGCGCTTAGATGCTCGTACTAAATTATTAAATCCCAAATGGTACGAGGGAATGCTATCTCACGGTTACGAAGGTGTGCGCGAACTCTCCAAGCGGTTGGTAAACACAATGGGTTGGAGTGCAACAGCCGGCGCTGTGGATAACTGGATTTACGAAGATACCAATGAAACCTTCATCAAAGATGAAGAAATGCAAAAACGGTTGATGAATCTTAATCCCCATTCTTTCCGCAAGGTTGTATCAACTTTGTTGGAAGTGAATGGACGCGGTTATTGGGAGACTAGCGAGGAGAATTTAGATCGCCTCCGCGAGTTATACCAAGAAGTTGAAGACCGGATTGAAGGGATTGAGTAGGTGAATACATAACCAATAACATTAAAGGCACGGTATTACCGTGCCTTTAATGTTATTTGACATTTCATATATATAAAAAAGAAGCTAGCTTAGCGGAAGCTATTCTCTAACTGTTTACCTGGTTTTTAGAATGATACTTATATTTTTTTAATAAATAAGTCAATAATTATACACTATATTTTAGTATAATTAAAAGTTAATTTGCCTGAATTATCGATTGGATAGGTAGTTGAAGGTTATTTGTTAGTGTTCAACATCAAGTTGTACGATGCTATTTTACAAACAATGGCAGCTTACCAAAGCAGAGGTAGAAAATGGAGGAAGCGGGGCTGGAACAACAAAGAAAAATCACTCTACTGCGCGATCAACCTCAAAGTGGATTACTTGCAAGACGGGAAAATCAGTCTGATATCCAAGTCTACAAAGACGCTTTAAGTGATCGCTTTATAGAAGCAAGAACAGTAGAGGAGTGTGAAAAGCTTATTTCTCTAAGGCAGAAAGTTCAAGAATTAGACCTAGAAGCTAGAAGATTAGACTATGCACAAAAATCAGCAGAGATCCAACTTCAAGAAGCAAAACAAAAAGCACTTTTCCACCGTAGTCAGCAAGTTGTAGCTAGTGTTGTCTCAATAGGTGTTGGAATTTATTTTTTACAAACTGTTCCTTTAGCTGGGTTATTATTCTTGATTTTAGGTTTAGCTAAACCGCTAGGCTATTCTTTGGGAGAAATAAGTGGGTTTTTAGATGGATTGAAGGGCTTTACAAAAGACTCGGATGAACTCCTGTCTATAGAAAATGAACAAGAAAATAAATCTAAGGAGTCTAGAGATGCAAGACCCTAAGTTCGATTTAATAAATGCATTTAAATTAGAAAAGCGACTTCAAGTTTTTATTTCAGTTTATCTCTCAATAATTTTGATATCAATAATTTTAATTATAGTCATAGTTGATATGACTGCTGAGTTACAGCAGGCTTTAGTGATTGTTTTAGGACTGATTACAATTGCTACTCTTGATGCCTTCAAAAAAGCTATAGCCAACACACAATCGTCTTTTGTAAATGAATTTAAGCAGATTATTATCCAAAATGGAGGTTCTTATATCGACGGGATTGATAGGCGGGTTAGTATCCAAGACGGCAATTATGTAGTAGATGGCAATATTAACTATGGATCTGATAAAAGACAGACTCTTGCCGAAGCTGCTGCTGAAATCCAAGAACTTCTACAACAATTAGAACAATCCAACCCTAGTGCTACTGAAGCTGAAAAAGTTGCATATGTCAATGATGAAGCTGAGCCTGATTTAAAGTCTCGTGTGGTCAGCGCTTTGAAATCTGGTGGCGAAGTCGCTATCGAGAATTCGCTGGACAGTCACTACATAAATATTATTAAGGCCATTATCAAAGGCTGGGTATCTTCGCAATAGCTTAGTGATAAGCATAACCTAACAATATATAGGAACTGATGAAAGTATTTGGCGCAGTTACAAAGACTGTTTATCGCTGCTCAATTTTGCCATTAGACTCCTAAATTCTCGGCTGGAACGCAGAAAATATACCCCATGACAGTTGCTCGCTCACTCTTCCACAACAGGCGATCGCTTGATTTTTGAGGTATGATGCAAGGCGATCGCACTCCCACAACAGGCGATCGCTTTTCTGTTGAGGTATTCTGCAAAGCGATCACACTCCCACAACAGGCGATCGCTTTATGTTTGAGGTGTTCTGCAAGGCGATCGCTCTTCTACAACAGGCGATCGCTTTGATTATATTTCCTTGCGTCTTTTATCTTTCAAGTATTCTGCGATCGCTTCAGCTACGTCTTCTTCAGGTTGATATACCCGTGAGCTTGGTTTCTCGACGTGTAGCTTGTCGAGGTAAGCATGTAAGGCTTCCTCATCATCTCGGTGTTCTAGGACATAGGCTCGAAGTTCAATTGTGGTCATGGTAGCAAAGTCTGGTTTGACACTCATACAAACTCCCATTCTCCAGTAGGCTTAATCTCAAGATTAATTTCCTCTTTTGCCAGAATAATTACGTTTCCAGTGCGCTTATCCATAGTTACTAGGTCAATAGAGCAGTACTTGCTGGTAAGGTCGCAGCACAGCTGAAAACATTTCAGCACCTGTTCTGTGGTAGGCATCACCATTTCCCTACAATAATATATAAACAATAACCAAACCACAGCATACCCGATCAAGTTAAATCTACGGACAACTACGGCAGTTTAACGTTGCTTTAAGCGATGTCTAACGACAAGCCACTACGTGTCTACGCTTTTTTTGAGGTGTTCTACAAGGCGATGTCTACGACCGGCTGTGACGCTCCTGCGTCGCTAACGCTACGCTATCGGTGACGCACTTGCACAACAGGCGATCGCTTCTGGTAGTGTCATCATAGAAAAAGCAAGCAAAGAGCAAAAACTATGCAAAAGCAGCTTAAACAAATGGTTGTATCCGATCCAAAGGTAATGATGGGGAAACCAGTGATTGTTGGGACACGCATCACCGTTGAGTTGATTTTAGAAAAGTTAGCTGCTGGTGAAACTCCAGAGCAAATTTTAGAATCACATCCGCGACTCACGCGCGAGTCAATTCAAGCAGCTTTATCCTTTGCGGTTGAGGCTTTACGATATGATGTGATTTATCCCATTGTTGAGAATGCTTCTTGAACTTTCTAGCAGACGAGAATCTAGATCGGCAAATAGTTGAACGTTTACGCCAAGATGGTCATATCGTTTGGTACGTTCCCGAAATGGAACCGGGGATTTCTGATGATGAAGTGCTGGACTTGGCTAATCAGGAGGGAGCGCTATTATTGACATCGGATAAAGATTTTGGTGAATTAGTGTTCCGTTTAGGCCGTATCGCTTCAGGTGTTGTGCTAACTCGCTTATCAGGATTGTCTACAATCAGCAAAGCAGACATTGTTACCCGTGCAATAAATCAACATACTGACGAGTTGCTGGGAGCTTTTACTGTGATTACACCGACAAATATTCGGATTCGTAAAATTGAGAATTGAATGTCTAAATAAAGCGATACCTACGGTAAGCTACGCTAACGCTCCATTCTTCCAAAGCGATGTCTAACGACAAGTCGCTGCGCGTCTACGCATTTTGGGAGATTTTGCGGGTGTGGGATGCGATCGCTTTTTTTGAGGTGTTCTACAAGGCGATCGCACTTCCACAACAGGCGATCGCACTTCTACAACAGGCGATCGCTTTTTTGAGGTGTTCTGCAAGGCGTAGGCGTAGCCCGTCGTAGACATCGCTCTTTGGGAGTGTAATTTTCAGGGCATAGGATATTGAAGTTCTTGGTCAGTGAGTATAATTATAATAACTAAACTTAATATCTAGCCAATATTACCACGAAGGAAATGCCAGCAAAAGATATTTACCATGATGCTGTTAAAAATGCCTTAATTAAAGATGGCTGGACAATTATAGCTGACCCTTATTTTTTGCAGTATGAAGATGCAGAACTTTATGCTGATTTATTTGTAGAAAAAGCCTTATTAGCAGAACAAGAAGGACGTAAAATAGTTGTAGAAATCAAGAGTTTTATCAGTCCTTCTCCCATGAGAGATTTTGAAAATGCTCTAGGTCAATATATTTTATACCGCGATATTTTACAACTAGCTAGTAAAAACTATAAAATTTATCTAGCAATCAGAGATACAGTATTTGAGACTTTCTTTCAAAGAAAATCTATTCAAGCAGTGGTGAAACTTCAGCAAATTGAATTTATTGTGTTTAACAATGAAAGGGAGGAAATTACTTTATGGATAAATTAACCCAATATCGAGAGTTAATTAAACAGGTGCTAACTGAATATGATAATTTATCTCGTCAATCACCTGATAAAATTGCGGAAAATTGTTTAGTTTTTGATGAAAATCACGATCATTATCTCTGGTTAACTGTAGATTGGCAAGGTAGCAAACGACTTAAATATACTCATGTTCATATTCGGATTAAGAATGAAAAAATTTTCATAGAAGAAGACTGGACAGAAGAGGGAATAGCGACTGAATTAATGAAGTTAGGTGTAACTAGCAGCGATATTGTGTTAGCTTTTCAGCCTCCAGATGTGAGAAAATTTACAGAATTTGCAACAGCTTAGTAAATTATTATTCTACCGGGGCGATCGCACTAATCTTCCACAACAGGTGATCGCTTGATGTTTGAGGTTTTCTGTAAGGCGATCGCTTTTTTTGAGGTGTTCTGCAAGGCGATCGCTCTGACACAACAGGCGATGTCTCAGGACAAACTGCTGCGCGTCTACGCTGCTATGTACTTTATCTTCAAACTACCAAACAATCGCAACTAAACCCGACGCAGTGATATTTTTATCGCTAGTTAATAACTTCACAAGTTCACCTTTATTTGCTAAAATTATTGCAGTTGCTGCAATTTGGCGATCGAGCATTTCATTAATACAATATAAGCTCGTAGTTATGGTAATTATATCTTTATCTAGGGGATAAATTACTACGCGGGGGTCAGCTTCTACTGCTAAAATTACATCTTTTGGATCGGGAATAGAAGTTCTACCTCTTTCTACTATCCAAATAGCTTCGGCTAAGGCAGTTGCAGGAATAACTAACTGAGAATCAGGGTGAGAAAGGATTGCTTTAGCATTTGCGCCTAATCTGGAATTACCTTCAAGAAACCAGACGAGAGCATGAGTATCTAGGACGTATTTCATAACTACTTATCACCAGTCTAACCTATCTTCTTGATTGCCAGAAAAATCAGCAATTTGAAAATCTGCTGCTGTTGACTGTTGATTTCCCGAAAACATCCCAAACTGCATTATTTGCTTTTTTATTTGCTGGGTTTTTGTATCTAAAAAAGTGACAATAACACGACTCTCTGCAATGTCTTCAGGTAATTCTATAAGTTCTATCTGTCCGTGTTTATATAATCCTTCAATTGATTGCAACATAATTTTTCATGTAGTTACTTTTTTGTATATGGTAGTTACTCCTGTGGGTATGATTCCTAGAGGAATTGTTAACCGTGCAATAACTCAATATCCTAACGATTTACTGGCGAATTTGACTGTAATTAAACCTACAAATATTCTGTTTCTTACAATTGAAAATTGAAATAGCCCCCTCCTCGCTTGCGGGGAACTCGGGGCCCCCACGGAGTGGGGATTAGGGGCAGGGGTTGGGGGTGGGGTGACTGTACCTCAATAAATAAACAGAGAAACGCTATAAATCAAAAATTGATTGCAAATATCCCCAACCCTTACGAATTGGTATAACTTAAGTTAGGATTTGCCATAAGCTAAAACTCACAAGTACAAAAGTACGATGCGATTTATCCCTTTCCTGCTTGGGTTTTTGACTGGTAGTCTCACCTACTTAAATCTGACTCCCGGTAATTTGGCAATAGCGCAAATTACTCCAGATAATACCCTTGGTGCTGAAAAATCTGTTGTTACTCCTAATCAGATCATCAAAGGGATTCCCAGTGACAGAATTGATGGGGGGGCTATTCGCGCCGGGAATCTCTTCCATAGCTTTACAGATTTTAATATTCGAGCAGGAAAGGGAGCTTATTTTACTAATCCCAGTGGGATTGAGAATATCTTAACGCGGGTGACGGGAAGTAATGTTTCTCAAATTCTGGGGACATTGGGGGTTTTAGGTAATGCTAACCTGTTTTTTGTTAACCCCAATGGGATTATTTTTGGACAAAATGCGCGTTTGGATGTGAATGGTTCTTTTGTGGGGAGTGCTGGGAAGAGTTTTGTGTTGGGGAATGGGTGGGAGTTTAGCGCTACTAATCCTCAAGCACCACCACTACTAAAAATAAATGTCCCCATTGGTTTGCAAAGAGAAGCAAATGGGGGAGATATCGCTAATGGGGGAAATTTAGCTGTTAATCTGGGAAAGAATCTGACTTTATTTGGGAATACAGTTACTAGCACCGGTGCGTTGATTGCTCCTGGTGGTACAGTACAACTATTAGGAGAACGGGTTGGTTTATTCGCTCATGCTCTGATAGATGTTTCTGCTGATTTAGTTGGTGGTAAGGTTCTCATTGGTGGGGATGATGGACAGAGAATTTATATTGCACCTGATGTAAATATTCATGCTGATGCCCAAACTTTGGGTAATGGTGGCAGTATAATTATTTTGGCTGAAGATACGGCGCAAATATACGGCAACATTAGCACTCGTGGGGGATTACTGGGTGGTAATGGTGGTTTTATAGAAACTAGTGGGCATCAATTTCTTGATATTACCACGACACCAGATATGCAAGCGCCAAGAGGAATTGGGGGGAATTGGCTGATTGATCCGAATAATATTGAAATTGTCGCCGCTGGAACTGGGAATAACAATATCACGGCGACAAATCCCTTCCAGACAACTGGTGATACTTCCCGGATTGAAGTGAATGTGATTGTGAATGCGCTCAAATCTGGGAATGTAACGATATCAACTACAGCAGCTGGCGCAAATTCTCAAGCTGGGGATATTACTCTCAATGCCAAACTAGATTTTAATGGTATCGGTACAGGGAAAACTTTGACGTTAAATGCTCAGAATAATATTTTGATTAATGCACCGATCGCTGACAGCAATACCTTGACAACTGATAGCCTAAATCTTGTATTGAATGGGAATAGCGATCGCACTGGTTTTGGGAGAGTCGAACTTGTTCCCAGTTTATTTTCTCCCGATGACTCTATCTCCACAGGTGGGGGAGATATCGCAATTCAAGGAAATGGTGATACCAATCCAGGTATTTTAACTGTTGTCCCCATCAATTCCGGGGGTGGTAATATTAGCTTGACTGGTACTAGCGTTAATAAACAGGGTATTTTTATTATCTCTCCCATCAATTCAGCAGGGGGAAATATAAATTTACTTGGCGACAGTAACAACCTCGAAGGGATTTTTCATGTCTCTTCCCTGGATTCCGGTAATGGAGATATTACCCTGACAGCAGATCGCAATTTTATTGTGGGTACGGTGACTGGTAGTGGGAATCTGCTGATTCAACCGTTAACACCGTCATTAAATCTGGAATTGGGGAGAAATGATATCGATCTCAGTGCAACTTTCTTACATAATTATGAACTGAGTCGGTTTACCGATGGTTTTGCTGCGATTACCATTGGTCGGGCTGATGGTAGCGGTACAATTAACCTACTGGGTAATGTTACTTTCCCAGATCCTGTCATATTGCGATCGCCTCTCGGTAATGGCAATATCATTGTGAATAAATCCGTACTGGCTACTGGTAGTCTCACCCTAGAAGCAGCAAAAGATATCATTTTCAATAATGGTGCTAATATCAACCCCTTGGTGAAACCGCCTGATATCTTTGCACCTGTGAATCTCGCCTTGAAAGCTGATAACATTAATCTGATTAACAGCAGATTTTCTAGCAGTAGTGGCACAATTACCCTAGATGCTCGTTCCCTGTCGATGAATAACAGCTATTTGAGTAGTAGTAGTTTTGGGGAAAATGGCAGTGGAGCAATTAAGGTAACTGCTGATTCCGTAGCCATTGGTAATAGCACAATCGAAAGCCAAACTTTAGGTAAGGGCGATGGTGGAGCAATTACCATCGATGCAGGAAGCATGGCGATGGAAAATAATAGCCGGATTTTGACTCAGAGCTTTGGTGCAGGGAATGGTGGCTCGATTAATATCATTGCTGATGCTGGATTTATCCTCAACGATAGTAGCATCTCTAGTGCTAATGATAGTTTAGGCGATCGCGGCCAAGTTGACATCCTTGCTAATTCAATTGCCATTAACCGAAGTAGTCTTTTAAGTAATGGACGAGGTTCGGGTAGTTTTCCCTTTGGAGTCAACATCAATGCCACTGGTGACTCGATCATCATTAATGATAGTACATTTACCAGTGGCAGTTCTGGGTTAAGTCCGGCTGGTGCTATCAATATTAATGCAGCTAATTCTGTATCGATGAATAATAATTTTATTGATAGCAGAACTCTCGGTGCGCAAAATGGCGGAGCAATTAACATCACCGCCTCAGCAATCGCGATGAATCAAACTTTTATCCGTAGCAGCAGTTTTAGCGGTGTATCTGTGGGAGGTAAAGGTGGGGACATCAATATCTCTGCGACTAACTCAATTTTACTCGACAACAAAAGTTTTATTACTAGTAGCACCTTTAATACAGGTGATTCGGGAGCAATTTCCTTAACTGCTCATGACTTGATTAATATCAAAAATAATTCTCTCATTAGAAGCAGCACCCTCAATGCAGGGAATGCAGGTGTCGTTAACTTATCTGCTGACCAAATTTTCATCGATAGTAGTAATATTAGAGGCGAAACCTCGACCACAGGTAATGCAGGTAGTATTCTTATCAAAGATGCCAGTTCTGTCTTGCTCTCTAATAATAGTTCCATTTCCAGCGAAACGAGTAATGCCGGAGCTGCTGGAGACATCACAATTACTACTGATACCTTAAACATTAACAGTCAAGCCAAAGTATCTGCAACTGCAACTGCGACTGCTACCACAAAACAACCAACGGGTAAAATCACCGTCAATGCTGCTGCTGTCACACTTTCCGGTGGGGGTGGCTTGTTTGCAGAAACAGCAGGTGTAGCGCCCGCAGGTTCAATCATCCTCCAACCCAATGACAATCAACAAACCTTAAATCTGCAATTGTCAGATGGGGGGAAAATTTCTGCTTTAACTTCTGGTAATGGAAATGCCGGTAATTTAATTGTAACTGCTCCCGAAGCGATAAATATTCATGGCGATGGTCAATTAACAGTAGAAACCAGTAATAATGGTAGCGCCGGAGATATCAATATTATTACCAAAAAATTGACAATTCCCGACGGCTCGCAAATATCTGCTTCCACCTCTAGCAGCGGTAAAGGGGGAAATTTAACGGTTAATGCTGCTGATTTCGCACTACTGCAAAACCAGAGTCGCTTATTAACCCAAGCTACTGGTACTGGTACAGCTGGAAATATCACTATCAACACCCCACAGTTAAATCTGCTATCGGGAGCGAAAATCTCTGCAAACACTATATCAAGTGTAGGTGGAGATATCCAACTCCAGGGATTGCAAACCCTAGAGGTGAACAATAGTCAAATCTCAGCTTCCACCCAAACAGGTAAAGCCGGAAACCTGAGAGTTAACGCCGCTGAGGCTGTAGAATTGAGTGCAGGTGCTTTAACAGTAGCAGCCACAGGAAAAGACGGTGTGGCTGGTGACTTAACCGTGAAAACCGGTCAATTTAATCTCGCCAATCACGCACAAGTCACCGTGAGTAGTCCCCAAGGACAAGCAGGTAATGTAGATATTACCGCTAATTCCCTGTTCCTCAACCAAGGAATAATTGCCGCTGAAACCGGAAACAGTGATACCCAAAGCGGCGCAAATATCAGACTGCAAATATCCGATTGGTTGCAACTACAAAATGAAAGCTTGATTTCTGCTACTGCGAATAATATAGCTAATGGCGGTAACATTAATATTGACACTAAATTCTTGATTGCCTTTCCCTCGATTGGTACACAAGGTAGCGATATCATTGCTAATGCCGAGTTTGGTAACGGTGGTAAAATCAACATTAACGCCGAAGGTGTGTTGGGAATTCAGTTTCGCCCAGCACAAACCCGCTTTAACGACTTCACTGTCAGTTCGGAATTTGGGACATCCGGGGAAGTGGAGATTAATCGAGCTATAGATCCATCTGTGGGATTAACACAATTACCAAAAAGACCAGTACAATCTCAACTATCCCAAGCCTGTAAACCTCAAAAAGCCGAAAATCAAAGCGAATTCTTTATTACTGGAAGAGGTGGTTTACCTGATAATCCCTACGGCGCTCTGCAAACTGATTCTACCATTAAACAATGGGTGACGGTAGATGAGGGTAAAAATATTACTGATAATCATAGTAATATCAACAGGATGAGCAACCAGACACCAGCGGCAATTGTGGAAGCACAGGGAATGATAGTAGATGAGAACGGAGATATCTCTTTAGTTGCCCAAGTGCCTCAAGTTACGCCCCATAGTCCGACATTGACAGCTGTTGCATGTTCGGGTTTTGGAATTCAAAATTAGGGTTTTGGGAAGGGGAAAGGGGGAAACCCAAAAGCTATATTAGCGATCGCAATTACTATATTAGGAAACCCAAAAGCTAGATTGGCGATCGCAATTATTATATCGGCAAACCCAAAAGCTATATCAGGAAACCCAAAAGCTATATTGGCGATCGCATTTGTTATATCGGGAAACCCAAAAGTTATATTGGGAAACCCAAAAGCTATATTGGGAAACCCAAAAGCTATATTGGCGATCGCAATTATTATATCAGGAAACCCAAAAGCTAGATTGGCGATCGCAATTATTATATCGGCAAACCCAAAAGCTAGATTGGCGATCACAATTATTATATCAGGAAACCCAAAAGCTATATCGGGAAACCCAAAAGCTATATCGGGAAACCCAAAAGCTAGATTGGCGATCGCAATTATTATATCAGGAAACCCAAAAGCTAGATTGGCGATCGCAATTATTATATCGGCAAACCCAATTACTAATTACGTTCATCCAGAATTGATATCAAGTCCAGCTAATTATACATGTAGGTTAAGTTGAGGAACGAAACCCAACGTTCTGCGCGATTTTTTGGGTAACGAGAGCGCCTCAACCCAACCTACTGTTGTGCTTAACACCAAGCGTATTGCTTTATGGATGGGGTAATTTCATGCTTCATACTGAGCGCCTTCAGTTGACTTTTTTGGTAAAACTACAGATAAACTGTTAAATATTGCTTTTTACTGTTGATTAATTCCACAAATCTACCCATCTCATCCATAAGGTCATCCTACTATCTTAAAAGAGAACTATGCAACGAGGATCTACCATGTCTGTCAAAACTTGCGGTTCTAATGCTGTGGACAAAGCCCAACGTCGTCTCACCTTGCTTAAATCCATAGATGAGAATCTAGATTTAGGGCATGGATTAACTATTGAAGCTTACACTCGCCTCATCGATAATACCCTTGCAATGCAGGAAGCTGATAATACAGCTAAATATTTATCAGCCAAAATACAACAAAAAAACACACTTCGTTATCTCGTGAACATCGACAAAAATACGTTGAACAATTCTTTGCTAAATCAACCTTCTACAGTTGTCTTTATAGATCCTTCTGTTTCCGACTACAAAACCCTACAGACAGGAGTTGTTGAAGGAGTAGAAGCAGTTATTCTGTCTTCACATCGAGACGGAGTTGAGGAAATTACAGAATTTTTACAAATAAATCCCCAAATAACCACCATTCACATTGTTTCCCACGGTTCTCCGGGATGTTTGTATTTAGGTAATAGTCAACTGAATCTAAACAACATCAGTAAATATGCTGTTTTATTGCAGCATTGGCAAAGCCAGAGTATTTTACTCTATGGATGTAATGTCGCTGCGGGGAATGTTGGGGAAGAATTTATTAGCAAATTACATGAGATTACCAACGCAACTATTAGCGCCTCAGCAACAAAAACGGGAAATTCAGCTTTAGGTGGAAATTGGAAGTTAGAAGTTAATATTCCTGAAAATCATGGGACTTCTCTGATTTTTAGTATGGAAACATTAAAAGCGTATCAGGGAGTATTTGCACTTACATTAGTTGGACTCTGGGAGCGTTTAAGTTATGCAAATGCTGTGACAGTTGTGGGGAACTATGCCTACGTAGTGGGGGATACACTAGAAATTATTGATATTAGTAACTCCAATAATCCAGTTTTTAAGGGAAATTCCCTTCTTTTTGAAGCTCAGGATGTACAAATCGTAGGCAACTACGCTTATGTGGCTGATCAATATTCAGGACTGAAAATAGTAGACATTAGTAATCCCAATTCCCCCATCCTCAAAAACATTTATAATGCCAGTGCTTATGGTGTACAAGTAGTAGGTAACTATGCATATGTCGCTGATGGGTCGTCAGGACTGAAAATAGTAGACATTAGTAATCCCAATTCCCCTATTCTTAAGGGAAATTATGACACCAGTGGCTTTGCTCTGGATGTACAAGTAGTAGGCAATTACGCTTATGTTGCCGATCAAGATAAAGGACTGCAAATAATAGATATTAGTAATATTAACGCCCCCATCCTCAAGGGCAATTATGATACTGATGGCTATGCTTATAGTGTAAAAGTGGTGGGCAACTACGCTTATGTTGCTGATTCTGGTGCGGGACTAAAAATAATAGATATTAGCAATCCCAATTCTCCTGTCCTCATAATTAATTATAGTACCAGTAACTCTCCTTTCATAAGCAGCTCTCCTTTTGATGTACAAATCATAAATAATTATGCTTATATAGTTGATACTTGGTCAGGACTAAAAATAGTAGACGTTAGCAATCCCACTGCCCCCATCCTCAAGGGTAGTTATGATACTAGTGGCTATGCCAGGGGTGTACAAGTATTAGGAAACTACGCTTATATTGCTGATTCTGGTGAAGGACTGAAAATAGTAGACATCAGCAATCCTACTAACCCAATTCTCAAGAGCAATTACGATCCCAGTGACTATGCTTATGCCATACAAGTAGTAGGCAACTACGCCTATGTTGCTGATAGTACTTCGGGGCTGCAAATAATAGACATTAGCAATCCCCATGCCCCCATCCTCAAGGGCAATTATGATACTATTTACGCGGCGATTGATTTACAAATAGTAGGTAACTACGCTTATGTCGTTGAAGCACCTTCCGGACTGAAAATAATAGACATTAGCAATCCCAATGCCCCCATCCTCAAAGGCAATTACAGTAACAGTGGCGATGCTTATATTTATGCCATACAAGTAGTAGGCAACTACGCCTATTTGGCTAATGATCTTTTAGGACTGAAAATAGTAGACATTAGTAATCCCAGCACCCCCATCCTTAAGGGCAGTTATGATACTAGTGGCTATGCCAGGGGTGTACAAGTAGTAGGCAACTACGCTTATGTTGCTGATGATTATTCGGGGCTGCAAATAATAGACATTAGCAATCCTAATGCCCCCATACTTAGGGGAAATTATCATACCAGTGGGTCGGCTCAAGATGTACAAGTAGTAGACAACTACGCTTATGTGGCTGCTAGTGGTTCAGGATTACAAATCATCGACATTAGCAATCCCAATGCCCCCATCCTTAAGGGCAGTTATGATACTAGTGGCTATGCCAGGGGTGTACAAGTAGTAGGCAACTACGCTTATGTTGCTGATAGTGGTTCAGGATTACAAATCATCGACGTTAGTAATCCTATCAACCCCATCCTCAAGGACAATTATGATACTGATGGCGATGCTTACGGTGTACAAGTAGTAGACAACTACACTTATGTTGCTGATTCTGTTAGAGGCTTAAAGATTATTGATACCAGTAAGTTTATTCTTAATGTCATCACAGGTACAGGCAGCAGTGAAACCCTGACCACTACACCCAAACAAGATATTATAGATGCTCAAGGTGGAGATGACACCATCACCAGCACTTTTGCTAACCTGCAACAAAACGACACCATTAACGGTAACACAGGCACAGATACCCTGATCATTATCGAGGGAACTGCAACTGATACTATTGCCATTGATACCAATAACACCACCAATCAAGTCAACATCCCTGGTACAACCATAATCGGATTTGAACGCTTTGATTTAAACGCATTTGCAGGTACAGTCAGCTTTATTGGTAATGCTGGTAACGATTGGATTAAAGCAGGTGCAGGAAATGATGATTTAGGTGGTGGTAACGGAAATGATTACTTGAACGGAGGAACAGGTGCAGATTTATTAGGTGGTGGTGCTGGCAATGATACTTACGTGGTAGATGATGTGGGAGATGTCATTGCCGAATTCTTAAATCAAGGTATTGATAACGTTGAATCTTCTATAACTTGGACATTAAAAGCCAATCTGGAAAATCTCACCTTAACCGGAACTGCTGCAATTAATGGTACAGGCAATACCTTAAATAATACCCTCACTGGCAATAGTGCTAATAACATCCTCAATGGTGGTATTGGTGCAGATACAATGATTGGCGGTGCTGGTAATGATTCCTACTATGTTGATAATGTGGGAGACATCGTTACAGAAATTGCTGGTGCAGGAACTGATAACGTTTACAGCACTGTTAGTTACTCTTTAGCCACTAACAACGCCGAAAATCTGACTTTACAAGGAACATCTGTGATTAACGCTACTGGTAACGACCTGATTAATAGGATTACAGGGAACACAGCAGCTAATACTCTCACAGGTCTTGCAGGTAACGATATCCTTGATGGTAAAGCAGGTGCAGATACCCTAATTGGTGGAACGGGTAATGATTCCTACTATGTGGATGACGTGGGAGACATGATTACAGAAATTGCTGGTGAAGGAACGGATATAGTTTACAGCACTGTTAGTTACTCTTTAGCCACTAACAACGCCGAAAATCTGACTTTACAAGGAACATCTGCGATTAACGCTACTGGTAACGACCTGGCTAATAGGATTACAGGGAACACAGCAGCTAATATTCTCACAGGTCTTGCAGGTAACGATATCCTTGATGGTAAAGCAGGTGCAGATACCCTAATTGGTGGAACTGGAGATGATTCCTACTATGTGGATGACGTGGGAGACATGATTACAGAAATTGCTGATGAAGGAACGGATATAGTTTACAGCACTGTTAGTTACTCTTTAGCCACTAATAACGCCGAAAATCTGACTTTACAAGGAACATCTGCGATTAACGCTACTGGTAACGACCTGATTAATAGGATTACAGGGAATGCAGCAGCTAATATTCTCATTGGTGGTGGAGGTGCAGATATCCTCGATGCTAAAGCAGGTGCAGATACTTTCACAGGTGGTTTTGGTGACGATTCACTCTATCTAGGTGCTGCTGATAGTGCTGTAGATATTGTCAACTATGCTTCTGGTGATGGTGCAGATACGCTTTATCAATTTGTCCGTGGTGTCGGTGCTGATAAAATCCAGTTGACAGGTATTCCTAATATTGATGTGATGACATCAGGTAGTAATACTTTACTGCGTCTGGGTGATGGTATTGCTAATAATATTGGTTTTGGAACTGGTCAGTTATTGGTGACTTTATCAGGTACAACTGGCTTCACCAGTACAAATTTCAGTGACAACTTGTTTGGTGCTAATTTCTTGTTTAGTTAAAGTAATTTACTCAGCGACTTTTTTACAGCGTTTTGCAACTACATGAGGTACACCCTGCCCCTAATCCCCAAAGGAGCCCCGAGTTACCCAACCCTCCCCGCGAGTTCGGGGAGGGTGCGCGATAGCGCGGGTGGGGTATTTTTGTACCTCACCAACGTGAAATCTGCTGTAACATTTTGGAGAACCCAATTGCTAATTACGATAGATAACCTAAAAAACCATATAAATGAGTAAAAATACAGAAAAAATCCTAAATATTGCTTTTTACTGTTGATTAATTCCACAAATCTACCCATCTCATCCATAAGCTCATCCTAATATCTTAAAAGAGAACTATTTCAGGAGGATCTACCATGTCTTTCAAAACTCGCGGTTCTGCTGCTGTGGACAAAGCCCAACGTCGTCTCGCTCTACTTAAATCCATAGATGAAAATCTCAATTTAGGACATGGATTAACTATTGAAGCCTACTCCCGCCTAATCAATAATACCCGTGCAATGGTGGAAGCCCATAATACGCTGTTGTCCAATCTCGATGAATCGCGTAAAGCAGTCATCCAGATGGACAAAGAACTCTCAGAACTTTCCGAACGAATGCTCAGTGGAGTCGCAACTGTCTACGGTAGAAACAGCATCGAGTATTCCAAAGCAGGTGGCTCTAATCGCAAGCGCAAACCATCTACTTCACAAGTTCCAGTTGTTGCGGAAGCTTTACCTACTCAAAGTGCCCCAACTGCAAGTATCCCAGAGCCAACTAACGGGCGAGTTAAGAATTAGCATTGAATATCTGCATTCAGCGATCAGCTATTCTGCTTTTACAGCAGTTTTCACGTAGTTGAACCACACTCTCAGGGCACAGCAGTGCTGTGCCCCTACGACAAATGTGGTCTATTTACAGGAAGATGCTGTAAGTTGACAACAATGTCTGTGAAGGCACCGCTACAACAGTTAACTATCCTCAAAAAACACACATATTGTAGGGGTTTAGCAGTGCTCATACGTGTCAACTTAAGCCAAAAGCTATATAGGGCGGGCGTTGTACAAATTCCCCACGCCCTCATCCCCTAACCCCTTCTCCCAAGGGAGAAGGGGAATTGAATTTCTGGCTCCCCTCTCCCTCAGGGAGAGGGGTTGGGGGTGAGGGCAAAACGTTGTCACCAAGCAGGTTTCACGTTAAGTTGACACCAATGAGCAGTGCTAAACCCTCCATAGCGCGGATCTATCTCCCATCAAAGGAATGATTCATCAAAGCCGGAAACTCTCGAATTTGGTAAATTCATATAATTATTAATTTGTACAGTGCGTAAGTCCTGTAACGTTGGGTTTCGTTCCTCAACTCAACCTACATCTACATCAGTTTTAGTTTTTAGCCTTAACACCAAGTAGCAAGAACCTCTAAAGCCCCCTTCTCAAGGTTTGAGTGGGTAATACCAATTCAAATAATGTTTGCGACACATCAATATATTCTAGAGGGCACGGCACTGCCGTGCCCCTACCATCTGTCGCATTCTTTTTTCAAATTGGTATAAGTTATGACTCATTTGCGATGGGTGCATATATCTGGATATCTTGCACTTTCTTCACCAAGCGCCTAAATCAACCACTCTTGCTGAATGAATAATCATTACTAATTAGTCATTTTTACTGAACTATTAAAATAATCTTAAAAAGATAGTAAAATACCCGCATAAGCAGATTGTTCACAAAGAAAGGTAGTTGTGGTGCGATTTACTGGTATTTTCCGTTGGTTTTTGGTAAACAGCCTTACTTGCTTAACTCTGACTACCTTTAACTCAGCTAGAGCGCAAATAGCTCCAGATAATACTCTTGGTAGAGAAAACTCAGTTGTCACCCCGGATACAATTAAAGGAATCCCCAGTGACAGAATAGATGGGGGTGCAATTCGCGGGGCGAACCTTTTCCACAGCTTTAGTGAATTTAATATTGATTCAGGAAGAGGCGCATATTTTACCAATCCCAGTAGAATTGAGAATATTTTGACAAGGGTAACGGGAAATAATGCTTCTCAAATTCTGGGAACTCTGGGAGTATTGGGTAACGCTAACCTGTTTTTGATCAATCCCAATGGCATAATTTTTGGTAAAGATGCAGTTTTAGATATTCGTGGTTCTTTTACGGCGACTACTGCCGATGGTATGAGATTCGGTGAAAATGGGTTATTTAGTGCTACTAATCCTCAAAGTAGTAATTTATTGACAGTCAAACCAGGGGCGTTATTTAGCAATGCGTTGAGCAATCAGCAAGCGACGATTAATAATCAAGGTAATTTAACTGTTGATGCTGGTAAGAATATAAATTTATTTTCTGCAAATGTGATTAATACAGGCACATTAACAGCACCAGAGGGAACAGTACAATTAACAGGTACAGAAAATTTAATAACTAGAGGAAATATCGCTACAGCTACATTATTCCTCAATACTAAAAACCTGACTATTGGTGAAAACAATAATGCCACAGTTGATAAAACTACATTAGAGGGTTTGTCTGGAAATACAAATCTGATATTGCAAGGGACAAATGATATTACAGTTGATGCTCTGACGAATAACACTTTAAATTTAGCTAATGGTAGCGGTAAAATCGCATTTATTGCTGATGATGATAGAGATGGGAACGGTAATTTTCAGATGGATACTGCCGATACTATCAAAACCAATGGCAGAGATATTAGCATTTCGGGAGCGAGTTTGACATTAGGCAATATTGATACTTACTTGATGAAAGGCGGAGATATTTTTACAGTTGATGTAGATGCTGGGGGTGATATTCCTGCGAGTGGAACTGAAGGAACTGCTATTTTTACCTTCACAGTATCAGAGTCACAAGCAATAGAAGATTTAGATTTACAGTTTTCCGCATCACATACTTGGGATAGTGACATAGCAGTTGATCTCACTTCACCATCTGGGAAAACATTGGAGTTATTTAATCGTATAGGAAATGATGGCGATAACTTTCAAGATACTGTGTTAGATGATAGTGCAGATACAAGTATTAATAATGCTTCACCTCCCTTTCAAGGGAGATTTAAACCAACAGGGGTAGGGGGGTTAGCATCTTTTAATGGTGAGAATACTACAGGAATTTGGCAATTAACAGTCACAGATTGTTGTGCAGGCGATTCAGGTATTTTGTACAAAGCAGGTGAAACTGCACCTTGGGGAACTGCTGAGGGGACAAAACTGATGTTTCGCACTCCAGTTATATCTGGTCATAGCGGTGCAATTACTCTCAATGCGACAAATGGAAGTATTAATGTAGATACAATTTCAACTAATGCTAATGGCAATAATGGTGGCTCTATTTATATTAATGCTAAAGGAGATATTACAGCTAATCGAATAGAAAGTTATACAAATAATAGTATTGATACAAATGGTGGAGATATTCAGCTATTTTCTGGCGGAAATGTTTTAATAAATTTTGGGCTAAGGTCTAATAGCGAGCAAGTAATTAATGGGAATGCCGGAAATATTACGATTAAAGCTGAAAATGATATCTCGATTAATCCGACTAATCAATATTTAGGATATGGAGCGGTAAATGCTTCTACTTCCTTCTATAGGGGCGATAAGAATACTGGTAATGCTGGAAATATTCAACTGACAAGTATTAAGGGCAATATCAACGTTAATAGTGGAATATATACAAACTCATGGAACTATTCAGCTAATGGAAATACAGGAAATGGTGGTGAAATTAGCCTCACATCTTTGGGGAATATCACAACCAGCGAACTCAACACCACCACCGATGCATTTTCAGGAAATGCAGGTGATGGGGGTGCAATTTCCCTAACTAGCACACAGGGTAATATCACTACACAAAGTCTTAACTCTTCTTCCTATTCAGAATCAGGAAATGCAGGTGATGGGGGCGCAATCGCCCTGACTACCACAACAGGAGATATCACAATCGACTCTATAGAAAGTGATACCAGTAATGGTAATGGTACAAATGGCGGCGATATTCAGCTTCTCTCTGGGGAAAATGTTTTAATCAATTTTGGGCTAAGGTCTAATAGCGAGCAAGTAATTAATGGGAATGCCGGAAATATTACGATTAAAGCTGAAAATGATATCTCAATTAATCCGACTAATCAATATTTAGGATATGGAGCGGTAAATGCTTCTACTTCCTTCAATAGGAGTGATGATAATATCGGTAATGCGGGAAGAGTTCAAATCACCAGTATAAATGGCAATATAAAAGTTAATAGTGGAATATATACAAACTCATGGAACTCTTCAGCAAATGGAAATACAGGAAATGGCGGTGCAATTACCCTCACATCTTTGGGTAATATCACAACAGGCGAACTCAACACCACCACCGATGCATTTTCAGGAAATGCAGGTGATGGGGGTGCAATTTCCCTAACTAGCACACAGGGTAATATCACTACACAAAATTTTAACTCTTCCTCCTATTCACAATCAGGAAATGCAGGTGATGGGGGTGGAATATCCCTGAGTGCAAGGGGTAATATCAGTTCAGAAAACCTTGACTCCTCTTCAGCTTCAGATTCAGGAAATGCAGGATCTGGAGGTGCTATATCCCTGACTACTACAGGAGGCGATATTACAGCTAATCAAATAGGAAGTTATGTAATTAATAGTTTTAATACCAGTGGCGGCGATATTCAGCTTTTCTCTGGGGGAAATGTTTTCATCAATTTAGGTTTATGGTCTGATACTTATAACGTAACTAATGGCAATGCCGGAAATATTATTATCAAAGCGGTCAGTGACATCATAATTAATCCTAATAGTCAAGATCCAGGCTTTGGAACTATTAATGCTTCTACTTTCGCCAATGCCATCGATAATCATATCGGCAATGCGGGAAAAGTTCAAATCACCAGTATTAATGGCAATATAGGAGTTTATGGAGGAATATATACAAACTCAACTAATTATTCAGCAAGTGGAAATACAGGAAATGGCGGTGCCATTAGCCTCACATCTTTGGGTAATATCAGAACAGGCGAACTGCATACAACCACCGATGCAAGTTCAGGAAATGCAGATTCTGGAGGTGCAATTTCCCTAACTAGCACACAGGGTAATATCACTACACAAAGTCTTAACTCTTCTTCCTATTCAGAATCAGGAAATGCAGGTGATGGGGGTGCGATCGCCCTGACTAGCACAACAGGAGATATCACAATTGACTCTATAGAAAGTGATACCAGTCATGGTAATGGTACCAATGGCGGCGATATTCAGCTTTTCTCTGGGGGAAATGTTTTCATCAATTTTCGGCTAAGGTCTAATAGCGAGCAAGTAATTAATGGGAATGGCGGAAATATTATTATTAAAGCTGCCAGTGATATTACGATTAATCCGACTAATCAAGATTCAGGATATGGAGCGGTTAATGCTTCTACTTTCCTCAATAGGATTAATGATAATACAGGCAATGCGGGAAAGATTGAATTTACCAGTAGCAATGGCAATATAAAAGTTAATAGTGGAATATTTACCAATTCAACTAACTATTCATCAACTGGAAATACAGGAAATGGCGGTGCTATTAACCTCACATCTTTGGGGAATATCACAACACAAGAAATCAACTCTATCTCTGATGCACTTTCAGGAAATGGGGGTTTCGGGGGCGCAATTTCCCTAACTAGCACAAGGGGTAATATTTCTACACAAGACCTTAACTCCTTGTCATATTCAGTTTCAGGTAATGCGGGAACTGGGGGAATGATTACACTCAGTGCAAGAGATGGGAATATAAATGGGAATCTAGATGAAAATATGATTTCCGCCACTTTGAACTCCTTTTCTGTTGCTCGAACTGGAAATTCAGGAGAAGGTGGTAACGTTTCTTTAACGGCTAAAAATAACATTATAAATTTAGATATTTTAACTTTATCTTCTACTGGCAAATCTGGAGATGTTCAAGTTAATGGTTCTGGAGATTTATCGCTGATAAATACTGACATCATAACTAGTAAAAAGGTGACAATTAAGAATCCTAGATATAATTGGGAAGACATTACTTACATTCCCCTAGATATTAGTGGAGTAGGTCAATCAGGAAATGTAGATATTACCAGCACAGGTAATCTCACATTTAAAGATAGTCGCATCGAAAGCGACACCAGAGGCAGGGACAACGCAGGAAACGTCAACATCTTTAGTCCGGGTACTGTCACCTTCAATAATAGTAAAATTGCCAGCAACACCAATAGCATAGGTCGAGCTGGCAATATACAAATTAATGCCAACAACTTAACCCTTACAGATTCCTCAGAAATCTCCGCCTCCACCACAGCAGAAGGTAAAGCTGGAGACATTACCCTCAATACTCCCACTGTAACACTAGCCAATGGCGGCAAAATCTTCGCCACAACTACAGGTAACGGTAATGGCGGTACAATTACTGTCAATGCACCGAATGAAGTTAATCTCGGTATTGGTGTTCAAGACTTCGCCCCAATTCTCTCTGTAGAAACTAGCGGCGCAGGTAAAGCCGGAAATATCATTGTCAATACACCTAGCCTCACCATATCCGACACCGCCCGCATCACCGCCACCGCCACAAATACAGCCACTAATACTCAAGAAGGTGGAAGCATTAGTTTAAACGCCTCTAAAATGAATTTAGCAGGCATAGTCGGTGTATTTGCCGAAACCCAAGGACAAGCCCCCGCAGGAAGATTAACACTACAACCCTACGAAAATCATCCCGATTTAAACCTTACCCTGTTCCCCAATTCAAAAATATCTGCTTCCACTTCCGGTAGTGGTAATGGCGGCGATTTAATTGTCAAAGCCCCCGAAACAATTAATATTAGCGGACAAGGAACATTAGCTGTAGAAACTTCTAGCAATGGCAATGCAGGTAATATTGAAATTACCACTCAAAACCTGAATTTAACAGATGGTGTCACCCTTTCTGCCGCCACTTCTGGTATTGGTAATGCAGGGGATATTGTACTCAATACCCCAACTTTAAACCTGACTAATGGTAGTAAAATCTTCGCCACAACTTCTGGTAGCGGAGATGGCGGTACAATTAGCGTTAACGCCTTAAATTCTGTCAATATAGGTAAAGGAGTCCAAGATTTTGCGCCAATCCTCTCTGTAGAAACAACTGGCGCAGGTAAAGCTGGGGATATTATTGTCAACACTCCTAGTCTGACAGTATCCGACACCGCCCGCATTACCGCCACCGCCACTGCAACAGCTACCAACACCGAAGGCGGTGGAAGCATCACCTTAAACGCCTCTAAATTAGACCTAGCAGGGATAGTCGGGATTTTTGCCGAAACCCAAGGACAAGCCCCCGCAGGGACATTAAAACTCAATCCCTACGCAAATCAGCCGAATTTAGATATTACCCTGTTCCCCAATTCTAATATTTCCGCTTCAACTTCTGGCAGTGGTAAAGGTGGTGACTTAATTCTCACTGCACCGGAAAATATTAACATTGCAGGGAAAGGAAAATTAGCGGTTGAAAGTACGGGTATAGGCGATGCAGGTAATATTCTTATTACCACCCAAAACTTAAATATTAATGATGGCGTCAAAATCTCCGCTTCAACAATGAATGGTCAAGGCGGTAATATCAACATTAATGCTCATACCTTAACCGCTAATAACGGCGCACAATTTCTCACCAATACATCCGGTACAGCCAAAGCCGGAAATATCAACGTCCAAGTCCGGGATAATATCACCTTAGACGGCACAAATACCGGATTATTTGCCAATACAGAAAAAGCTGCAACAGGTGATAGCGGCAATATTACCATTGACCCTGAAATTTTTACCATTAAAAACGGTGCAGGCATCGGCGTAAATAATAATGGTAGTGGTAAAGGCGGCAATATTTTCCTGAGTGCTGGTACTTTAACTTTAGATAATCAAGCCTTTATTAATGCCGCTACTGCTAGTAATACTGGCGGAGAAATTACTCTAGACATTAAAGATTTCTTATTCCTGCGTCATAACAGCAATATTACTGCCTCAGCCGGTACAGATTTTGCTGGTGGTGATGGTGGTAACATTACGATTAATAGTCCCTTCATTATCGCCGTTAACCAGGAAAACAGCGATATCACAGCCAATGCTTACAGGGGAAATGGTGGTAATGTCAACATATCTACTCAGGGAATATTCGGCATTGGATTCCAAACACAAGATACACAAAACAGCGGTATCACGGCAAGTTCTGAATTTGGCATTAGCGGTAATGTAATTATCAACACACCAGAGGTAGACCCTAGTAAAGGCTTAGTCCAACTACCTTCAAATGTGGCGGATGCTTCCGGGAAAATTGATAACTCTTGCAATCCAGGTAGTAAGCAACAATCCAGTTCATTTACCATCACCGGACGGGGTGGTGTGGCTACTAATCCCTTTGACTCTCTGCAAGCTGATTCTATAGTGAAAAGGTGGGTGATAGTAGATGATGATAAAAATATGACTAATCATACTAGTAATATCAACAAAGTAAGCAATCATCCCCCAGAGGCGATTGTGGAAGCACAAGGATTGCTAAGAGGAGAGAATGGAGAAATGTATCTAGTTGCACAAGCGCCTGAAGTTACACCCCATAGTCCGACGCTGACACCTGTTGCTTGTTCTAGTAAATAGCGGGTACAGCAATGCTCATACGTGTCAACTTAACGTGAAACCCTTACCAAGACATGATTTTCAACTCACTCGCTTACCATCATGATCCGCGTCACCCCACCCCGGCTTTGCTGACGCAAAACCTCCCTGCCCCTAATCCCCAGAGGGGGCCCCGAGTTCCCCGCTTGCGGGGAGGGGATTGAGGGGTGGGGTAAAATGCCCGTGGAATAAGCGTTTTGACTTAAGTTGACACCAATGAGATCAGCAATCCCAACAAGACTTAAATGAAATTCAAAGCTAAAATATATTCTTTCTTGGCGCTGGTACTGGCAACTACTATAATATGTACGCATATTTCGCCAGCTGTTGGCAAACTTGCTGCCAACAACCAGACAACTGCGCAGACATTAATCGCTGTTGCTTCATCTAACTTGCAACAGGGAAAACTATTATATGATGCCGGCAGATTTGCAGAAGCTGTAAAATTTTTGCAGCAAGCAGTCGAGCAATATCAAAAGCAAGGCGATACGGTAAGACTTGCGGCGACGCTGAGTAATCTGTCTCTTGCTTACCAAGAACTTGGTGATTGGCATCAAGCACAACAGGCAATTACAGAAAGTTTAAAATTATTACAAGGTAATCCTGAAAAAATACCCAATTTAGGAGTGCTGGCGCAATCTCTGGATGTGCAAGCTAGTCTACAATTGGCGATGGGACAAACAGATTCAGCCTTGAGTAGTTGGCAACACTCAGCAGAGATTTATACCAAAATCAAAGATAATAGTGGCGTAGTGCGATCGCAAATCAATCAAGCCCAAGCTTTTCGCATCCAAGGTTTTTATCAAAAATCAGGAAAAATACTGAATGAAGTAAAGCAGACATTACAATCACAACCAGATTCTTTAGAAAAAGCCATCAGTTTGCGATCGCTTGGTGATAGTCTCCAGTTAGTGGGTAATTTGCCAGAGTCAGGGAAAATCCTCCAGCAAAGTCTGGAAATTGCCCAACGTCTGCAATCGCCTAGTGATATAGCCGCAAGTTTGTTAAGCTTGGGGAATAATGCTGTTGCCCAGAAGAAAATACCAGAAGCGATCGCATTTTATCAACAAGCTGTTAAAGTATCTTCCTCACCCCTGATCAAAGTTCAAGCACATCTCAATCAACTGAAACTCTTGATTGAAGATGGTAAATCAGCCGATGTGCAAACTTTATTACCTGTAATTCAATCGCAAATCGAACAACTTCCCCCCAGTCATGCCGCTATCTATGCCCGGATTAACTTTGTGCAAAATCTGGTAAAATTAGGGCGTGAGAATTTAACACTGAAGAATTCCCAATTCCTAGCTACAGCAATTCAACAAGCCCGGAATATAGGTGATAAACGAGCAGAAGCTTATGCTTTGGGTAGTTTAGGCAATTTTTACGAACAGACACAGCAGTTGTCCGAGGCGCAAAAACTCACCCAGCAGGCTTTAATATTAACCCAAGCCTACAATGCACCAGAAATTGCTTATCGTTGGCAATGGCAATTAGGAAGGTTATTCAAAGCACAAGGAAATATTCCCGATGCAATTATTGCCTATGATGCGAGTTTGGCAACTCTGGAATCTCTGCGCAGTGATTTGGTAGCTGTTAACCAGAATGTGCAATTCTCTTTCCGTGACAGTGTAGAACCAGTCTATCGAGAATCAGTAGAAATACTGCTAAAATCGCAACAAGGTAAACCTGATGAACAAACCCTAGAGAAAGCACGCCAGCGCATTGAAGCATTGCAATTGGCAGAATTAGATAACTTTTTCCGGGAAGCTTGTTTGCAAGGTCAGACAGTAGTGCTGGATAAACTCGTAGACCAAGATAATCCCACAACTGCAATCTTTTACCCGATGATTCTTCCCGAATCACTCCAGGTAATTGTCAAAATTCCGCAACAACCCCTGCGATATTATACCACCAGCATCCCGAAAGCAGAGGTAGAAAAAATAGCGAATCAACTGCGACAAAATCTGACTAGAAACCATACCAGCAAAGCCATGAGCAACCAGTTACAACAGGTTTACAATTGGCTGATCAAACCGATAGAGTCAGAATTACAAACATCTGGAGTGAAAACCCTGGTGTTTCTCCTCGATGGGGTTTTACGCAATATCCCAATGGCATCTTTGTACGATGGCAAACAATATTTAGTGGAAAAATACGCAGTTGCTCTCAATCTCGGTCTGCAACTTCTCGCTCCCAAACCCATAGGAAAACAGCAGCTGAGAGTAATTACCGCCGGACTCATAAATTCTCCACCGGGATATACCAAATATCCGCCTTTACCTGCAATTGAGAAGGAATTCGAGTTAATCGCCAAAACCGGAATAGCCACAACCAAACTTCTAGAACAGCAGTTCACCAGTAAAGCACTAGAGAGCAAAATTAATTCTGCTAACTTTAACATAGTGCATATAGCAACCCACGGTGAGTTTAGTTCCCGTGCTGAGGATACCTTTATTTTGGCTGCCGATGGCCCGATCAACGTCACCCAGTTCGACAGAATCCTGCGCAGTCGAAATGGAAGTAAATCTCAAATCATGGAACTATTATTTTTGAGTGCTTGTCAGACAGCAGCCGGAGACAACCGCGCCGTACTCGGTCTAGCTGGTGTTGCGGTTAGGGCAGGGGCACGAAGTACAATGGCATCTCTGTGGGACATTGATGATGAAGCGACAGCTAAGTTTGTCGGTCTTTTCTATCAAGAACTCAAGGATGGTAACATCAGCAAAGCTGAAGCTCTCCGCCTTGCTCAGCTAAAGTTGCTCCAAGATGCCAAATACAAAGCACCCCGCTTTTGGTCTGCCTATGTACTGATTGGTAATTGGCTTTAAGTTGCGGGTGTGGGATGTAGAGCGATCGCACTTGAGAATTGAGGAGTGCGATCGCAATTATGATTTTACAAAGCTAGCTCATAGCATTTGTTGTCCACCACTTACAGGTAAATAAGCCCCTGTAATAAATTTGGCTTCGTCAGATGCTAGTAACATGATTGCCCCGGCGATGTCTTCAGGTAAACCGTTGCGTTTCAGTGGCGTGATCTCCATCAAATGATTTTTATATTCCTCTGGAATAAAAGCCGTCGCATCGGTCAATGTCAAACCAGGAGCAATTGCATTGACGCGAATGTTATACTGTCCTAACTCCAGGGCTAAACTTTTCACAAACGCATCTAGTCCAGATTTGGCTGTAGCATGAGAGATAGATCCTGCCATTGGGTAACGTGATACTCCACTGCTAATTGCAATGATGCAGCCTCGTTTTTGTTCAATCATGCTGGGAACGACTGCTTTACAGGGGAAAAATGCAGCTTTGAGTTCACCGAGTAATTTAGCTTCAAAGTCTTCCCAAGGGTGATCGATAAAAGGAGCCATTTTAAATGAAGCATTGGCATTTAACACCAGGGTATTAATTGCTCCAAATGCATCAGCTACCTGCTTCACCATTGTCTCGACTTGTTGCGGATCGCGAACATCGGCTTGAACAGCTAAGGCTTTACCACCTGCTGCTTGAATATCGTCAACTACTTCCTGGGCTGCGGCTTGATTACCGTAATAATTAACACCAACGGCTGCACCCTGCTCTCCAAATAATCGAGCAGTGGCCGCACCAATACCTCGACTAGCCCCTGTGATTAATACAACACTATCTTTCACCGACATAATTTTTATTCTCTCTTGATGATTAATTGCCAGAAACTCTTGATTAAGGATTGGGGATTGGTCAAGAACGCGGAAAAATTGTATCCGCGTATTATATCTTGTTGGATTTAAGACTTGATTAAGGCAGCTGCGGATGCTGAGGAGAAGTTTTCTGGTGCCCATTTGCCATTCTTGGCACTACAATTGCTATTTTGGCGATCGCAACAACTGATATTAAGTCCGACTAATTAGTTATCAAAAGCGACGGGAAACCCACTCCTTCAAGGGGTGGGATTTCGCGTCAGTTGACAATTGACAATTGACTCGCGTTGCGCAATAAACCACTCTTCCTGAGTCAGTAATAATTACTAATTCGTACTTCGTACTTCGTAACTAAAATGATCTTCGGAAAGATAGTACAATACTCCCAAAAGCCATTTTTAACACAAAAAGGTAGTGGTGGTGCGATTTACTCACATTTTCCCTTGGTTCCTGGTCAGCAGCTTTACCTGCTTGAGTTTGACTACCTTTAACTCAGCAACAGCGCAAATCACTCCAGATAATACCCTTGGTACGGAAGGAGCAGTTGTCACACCGGATACAATTAAAGGAATTCCCAGTCAGAGAATTGATGGGGGTGCAATTCGCGGAAGTAACCTCTTCCACAGCTTTAGTGAATTTAATATTGGCTCAGAACGAGGAGCATATTTTACCAATCCCAGTGGCATTGAGAATATTTTGACACGGGTGACGGGAACTAATGTTTCTCGGATTCTGGGAACTTTGGGGGTTTTGGGTAACGCCAACCTCTTTTTGATGAATCCCAATGGGATTGTATTTGGAGCTAATGCGCGCTTGGATGTCAATGGTTCCTTTGTCGGGAGTACTGCAAATAGTTTTGTGTTTGGGAATGGGTTGGAGTTTAGCGCCACTAACCCCCAAGCACCGCCACTACTGAAAATAAATGTCCCCATTGGTTTGCAAACAACGTCGAATCAGGGAGATATATCTAATGCGGGAAAATTAGCAGTTAATGCGGGAAAGGATTTGACTTTATTTGGGAGTACAGTTACTAGCACGGGTTCTTTGATAGCTCCTGGTGGTACAGTACAACTATTAGGAGAGCGGGTTGGTTTATTGAATAATGCCCAGATAGATGTCTCTGCTAATAAAGGTGGTGGGACAGTTTTGATTGGGGGCGATTTTCAAGGTAGCGGTACAACTCCCACAGCAAAACGCACCTATATTGGGCCCAGAGTAAATATTAATGCCAATGCACTCTCTACTGGCAATGGTGGCAATGTCATTATCGCCTCAGATGAAGTCACAGGATTTTATGGCAATATTACCGCCCGTGGTGGTTCTGTTTCCGGTAACGGTGGCTTAGTGCAAGTATCTGGTAAACAAAACCTGATTTTTCGCGGGAGTGTAGATAATAGTGCCATCAAAGGTTTATTTGGAAGGCTGCTGTTAGACACAAAAAATATCATTATTGCCAATGGTTCTGGAAATGGTACAGATAGCTTTGCTCTTAATAATTCTGGTATTAGTGGTTCTATACTGAGCGCGCCGCTGAGTCAAATTAATAAAGCAGCACCCACAACGATATATGAATCAAAATTAGAAGGTTTGTCTGGAAACACAAATCTGATATTGCAGGCAACCAATAATATTACAATTAATCCTTTAAGCGATCGCACTTTAAATCTAACTAATGGTAGCGGTAAAATCACATTTACTGCTGATGCTGATAGAGATGGAATCGGTAATTTTAAAATGGCTACTGCCGATACTATCAAAACAAATGGCAGAAATATTACTATTTCGGGAGCGAGTTTGACATTAGGGAATATTGATACTGAATTTATGAAAGGCGGAGATATTATTGCTGTAGTTGATGTCGATGCTGGGGGTACTATTAATAATAATGATCTTAAGAATGAGCTTGAAAATGAGCCTGAAAACGAGCTTGATAATGAGGAGGAGGTTGATATTGAGCTTTTTAAAAGTACTACTTTTACCTTCAAATTCAAAGTATCAGAGTCACAACCAATCGGGGATTTAGATGTACAGTTTTCAGCATCGCATTCTTGGGATAATGATTTAGTAGTTGATCTGATTTCACCATCTGGACGAAATTTGGAGTTATTTTCTCGTGTAGGCTCTAACGGAGATAACTTTCAAGATACTTTGTTAGATGATAGTGCAGCGACCAGTATTAATAATGCTTCACCTCCCTTCCGAGGTAGATTTAAACCAACAGGAAAAGGTGGGTTAGCATCTTTTAATGGGGAAAATCCTAGAGGAATTTGGAAATTAGAAGTAACAGATGTTTATCCAGAAAAAGATTCAGGCGTTTTATACAAAGCAGGCGAAACTGCTCCTTGGGGAACTGCCAACGGGACAAAACTGATTTTTCGTAATCCAATTCTATCTGATGATAGCGGTTCAATTAATCTTAATGCGACAAATGGAAATATTAATGTAGGCAAAATTAACGCTGTCAGTTTGATAGGAAAAGGTGGGGAAGTTAATCTAACAGCGACAGAAAATATTAAGTTTAATGGCAGTTTGGCTGCTGCGAATAATATTAAAATATTGGCAGATGTTGATGCAAATAGAATCGGTAATGTTCGGATGAATACTGCCGATATTATCAGAACTAATGGACGAAAAGCTGAGATTACAGGTGTTAACCTAACTTTAGGTAATATTGATACTAGTGTTGATACTAGTGACAAACTGAGTGGAGGTAATATAACTTTAACTGCCACAGGGGGCGATATCTCTACACAAAACCTTTACTCCTTCTCATCCTCATCTTCAGATTCAGGAAACGCGGGATCAGGGGGTGCGATCGCCCTAACTACCACACAGGGTAATATCTCTACAAAAAACATTAACTCCTCCTCATCTTCAGATTCAGGAAACGCGGGATCAGGGGGTGCGATCGCCCTAACTACCACACAGGGTAAGATTTCAACACTAGACATTAACTCCTACTCAAATTCACGTTCAGGAGACGCGGGTTCAGGGGGTGCAATCGCCCTAACTACCACACGGGGTAAGATTTCAACACTAGACATTAACTCCTACTCAGCAGGTGAAACCGCAGTGGGTTCAGGAGGTGCGATCGCCCTAACTACCACACAGGGTAATATCTCTACACACGACCTTGTCTCCGAGTCAAATTCAGATTTAGGAACTGCGGGTTCAGGGGGTGCGATCACCCTAACTACCACACAAGGTAATATCTCTACAGAATACCTTGACTCCAGATCAGTCTCCAGCTCATCAGGGGGAAACGGGGGTGCGATCGCCCTGACTACCACACATGGTGATATCTCTACACAATCCATTCATTCTGACTCAAATTCAGATTCAGAAAACGGGGGTTCAGGAGGTGCGATCACCCTGACTACCACATATGGTGATATTTCTACACTAGACCTTCGCTCTAACTCAGATTCAAGCGATGGAAACGCGGGATCAGGGGGTGCGATCGCCCTGACTACCACACAGGGTAATATTTCTACAGAATACCTTGACTCCTCCTCACAATCAGCTTTTGGAAACGCGGGATCAGGGGGTGCGATCGCCCTGACTACCACAAAGGGTAATATTTCTACACACGGCCTTGACTCCGCCTCAATTTCAGATTCAGGAAACGCGGGTTCTGGGGGTGCAATCGCCCTGACTACCACACAGGGTAATATCTCTACACAAGACCTTGACTCTTACTCATATTCACGTTCAGGAAACGCGGAATCTGGGGGTGCAATTGCCCTGACTACCACACAGGGTAATATCTTGACACAAGGCCTTGACTCCTACTCATTTTCACTTTCAGAAAACGCGGGAAATGGTGGAATAATTACTCTCAGTGCAATAGATGGGAATATAGATGTGAATCTAGATATAGATTGGAATATTATTTCCGCAACCTTGAATTCCTTTTCTGTTTCTCCAACCGGAAATTCAGGAGCGGGTGGTAACGTTACTTTAGCAGCTAAAAATAACATTACAGATTTAGATATCTTAACTCTGTCTTCTGCTTCCAAATCTGGAGATGTTCAAATTAACGGTTTTGGGGATTTATCGCTGACAAATACGAATATCATCACTAGTAAACAGTTGACAATCAAGAATCCCCTAGCTGCTCCTGATGAAAACGAAAATATTACCCTGGATGTTAGCGGAGTAGGTCAATCAGGAAATGTGGATATTACCAGCACAGGTAATCTCACATTTAAAGATAGTCGCATAGAAAGCGACACCAGAGGCAGTGACCCCGCAGGCAACGTCAAGATTACCAGTCCTGGTACTGTTACTTTCAATAATAGTAAAATTGCCAGCAACACCAGCAGCACAGGGAACGCCGGCAATATTCAAATTGATGCCAACAACTTAACCCTCACAGATACCTCAGAAATCTCCGCTTCCACCACAGCAGAAGGTTTTGCCGGAGACATCACCATTGATACTCCGACTTTAACAGTAGCCAATGGCGCTCAAATCTTCGCCACAACTACAGGCAAGGGTGATGGCGGTACAATCACAGTCAATGCACCTAATCTAGTTAATCTCGGTATCGGTGTTCAAGACTTTGCCCCGATTATCTCCGTCGAAACAACTGGTGCAGGTAAAGCCGGAAACATCATTGTGAATACTCCTAGCCTCACCGTATCCGATACAGCCCGCATCACCGCCACCGCCACCGCCACCGCCACCAACACCGAAGACGGTGGTAGCATCACCTTAAACGCCTCCAAACTAGACCTAGCAGGCATTGTCGGGATTTTTGCCGAAACCCAAGGACAAGCCCCCGCAGGCACATTACAACTCAATCCTTACCAAAATCAGCCCGATTTAGATATTACCCTGTTCCCCAATTCCACTATTTCTGCTTCTACTTCTGCCAGTGGTAAAGGTGGTGACTTAATTCTCACAGCACCGGAAAATATTAACATTGCAGGATCTGGAAAATTAGCAGTTGAAAGTACAGGTACAGGGGAAGCTGGCAATATTCAAATTACTACCCAAAACTTAAATATTAATGATGGCGTAAAAATCTCAGCTTCTACTATTAATAGTGGTCAAGGCGGTAATATTAACATCAATTCTCATACTTTAACCGCCAATAACGGCTCCCAATTCCTCACCACTACATCCGGTACAAAAAAAGCGGGAAATATCAACGTAAAAGTCCGCGATCGCATTACCTTAGACGGCACAAATACCGGAATATTTGCTAATACAGAAACAGGTTCAACAGGTGTAGGTGGCAGTATTACCATTGACCCTGAAATTTTTCTCATTAAAAACGGTGCGGGGATAGGAGTAAATAGTCAAGGAAGCGGTCAAGGTGGCAATATTTCCCTGCAAGCTGGGACTCTAACTTTAGATAATCAAGCCTTTATTAATGCCGCAACTGTAAGTAGCCAAGGAGGGGAAATTACTCTAGAAGTTAAAGATTTCTTATTCCTGCGTCATAACAGCAACATTACTGCCACAGCCGGCACAGATAAAGCTGGTGGCAATGGTGGTAACATCACCATTAATAGTCCCTTCATCATCGCCGTTGACCAGGAAGACAGCAACATCACAGCCAATGCTTACAGTGGCACTGGTGGTAATATTAACATCTTTACTCAAGGAATATTCGGCATTGGATTCCAAGCACAAGAAACACAACAGAGCGGTATCACTGCTAGTTCCGAATTGGGTGTGAGCGGTAATGTAACTATCAGCACACCAGAGGTAGACCCCCGTAACGGCTTAGTCCAACTCCCCTCAACTCTGGTGGATGCTTCCGGGCAAATTGATAACTCTTGCAAGCCTGGTAGTAAGCAACAAGCCAATTCATTTATCATCACAGGACGCGGTGGCCTACCTTACAGTCCCATTGAACCATTACAAGATACTAGTACCCTAGCACAATGGGTGAAACTCTCAAATCGATCGCAAAACTCTCTAACAGAAAAAATTGAACCAATTGCCACATTAGTCACTACTACTTCCGCAATTTCTTCTGCTTCTAATGCGATTGTGGAAGCTTCTGGTTTGGTAGTTGATGCCAATGGGGATATCTTGCTGGTTGCAGAAGTGCCCAAAGTTACACCCCATATTCCGGCATTCACATCTGTTGCTTGTTCGGCTTCTAATTGAGAGCAACTAAGTTTATCAATTAAAAATTAGGGTTTTTGGGAAGGGGAAAGGGAAAAGGGCAAAGGGTAAGGGGCTTTGCTATATTGGGAAACCCAATTGCTATATTGGGAAACCTAATTGTTATATCGGCGAACCCAATTGTTATATTGGAGAACTCAATTGTTATATTGGAGAACTCAATTGTTATATTGGAGAACTCAATTGCTATATTGGGAAACCCAATTGTTATATCGGCGAACTCAATTGCTATATTGGGAAACCCAATTGCTATATCGGGAAACCCAATTGTTATATCGGCGAACCCAATTGTTATATTGGGAAACCCAATTGCTATATCGGCGAACCCAATTGTTATATTGGGAAACCCAATTGCTATATCGGCGAACCCAATTGCTATATTGGCGATACCTGCGGCGGGCTACGCCGGAGCAATTACTTACAAAAAATAAATTACCCATATTCCGTAGTGCGAGCCGAAAAGCTCGCTGTTGTTCATTCATCGAGCGAGACACTCGGACTACAAATTTATTGGTTATTTAAAAAATTGGATGTCTCCAGTGTTGTGCCCTGATGATTATCTGTACTCACTTGCGTTGCCATCTGCTATATATGCATCTTCATTATCTGCAAGCTTCATATAAATTAATATAAAAACCCTGTGCAGTAATCATCTTATCGATGAAGCGGATAAAATAGTCTCTAGCCTAGGCATCTTGCCTAGCTTAATTTTTCCATCGGCAATATCATCTATAAATAAGTTTAATATCAGATACCCAGAACAAGGTAATTGGAGCTATATTATAAAATCCCAAATTGTTATCTGTTGACTGCTGACGGTTAACCGTCAACCGTCAACACAAAATCCCATCCCTTTTCAGGGTGGTATGAGCTTAATTTTGTATAATTTCTGAAAATTGACTATGAAACTATCTGGTGCTGAACTCAAAAAGCTAGTTAACGCCATTGTTAGTGCCTATCCCACTAAAAATGATTTAGCCATGATGGTTCAGTTTGAATTAGAGGAAAACTTGGAGGCGATCGCCGGCGGTGATAATCTTACAGATATTGTCTTTAAGTTATTAACTAGGTGGGCAATTCCCAGAGGAAAAATATATCGGTTAATTTTAGCCGCCTATGAAACTAATCCTGATAATCCAGAACTTAAAGCATTTTATGAATCAGTTGTTCTTAATCAACGGTTTATTACTGAATTGCCGTTAACAACAACAGATTTTGGCCCCGATATTAACTGGAAAGGCGAAACTGATAAAATTCAACTCCAAAATTGGCTGCAATCTGAAACTGATTACTTGGATGTAGGATTTTTGAAACGAGCAATTGAACAATCTGCATCGGTATGTCGGATTGAAATCCCATCTCGCAAGATTATGGGCACAGGAGTTTTGATTACTCCTAATAAGGTATTAACAAATTATCATGTTTTTCAGCCGACAGAAGAAGACAACATAGAAAACAATGCTCGTGATGCTGTATTGAAATTTGGCTACTTTACTTCAGATGATGGTGGTGAAAAATCTGGGAATTTATTTAAACTAGATAACCAAAAACCGATTTTACGTTTTAGTAAAACTGAAAATCTAGATTATATTTTATTACAGGTAGAATCTAAAATTAACCAAAGCAAAGACATTACACCTGCGCGTTGGGATGAGAGAAAGTTACCGATTGAGAAAATGGGAATTAGTGTTTTACAACATCCTGAAGGCGATTCCATGAAACTTTCCATCAGTCGCGATGGCATCACAGGAGTTTATCATCATAGTGGTTTAGTTCAATATGTGAATAAAACGGCTTTAGGTTCCAGTGGCTCACCTTGTTTTGATGAAGATTGGTGTTTAGTTGCATTACATCATGCTCAAAGAGCCAAAACTTTTGGCACAATTAGGGAAGGAATTTTATTTGCAGCTATTTATCAAGAAATTAAGGCAGATTTAGCTTAAATTATTCAGGAGTTAAACATGGGACGGAGAATAGTTAGTAGCCAATTAGAAGCACAATCAGATTCCGGAAAAATTGATGATTATTTTTCCAAGCTAATTAAATATATTCCTACAGAAATTGTCGGCGGATGGATTGCAATTACCGGATTAATTAAAAGTGCCGCTGGGATTCCTACAAATACTATCTTGTGGATTTTATTGATTGTTTTTACAGTAATGACTGCTGTTTATATTCTCCGGCAAACATCTGAACCAAAAAAGCCTCCAGCAGTTAAACAAACTATTATCTCTACCATAGCGTTTATTGTTTGGGTATTTGCCCTCGGAGAACCTTTTACATCATTAAGTTTTTACCGCCCTGTTTATGGTTCAACTATATTGATTCTATATAACTTAATTATTCCTTTAATTAATCCCGTTGAAACTAAAGCTAAAAGTTAGTCAAAACAATTATAAGTTGCTATGGAATCGTGGTTAGAGAGTAAGAAAAAACAGTTAATAGATGCCATTCTTTATGCTTATCCTAGTAAAAATGATTTAGCAATGGTGGTTAGTTTTGAATTGAGGGAAAATCTGGAAGCGATCGCCGGGGGTGATAATCTTACAGATATTGTCTTTAATTTAGTAACTAGATGGGCAATTCCTGAAGGAAAGCTAGAAAAGCTTTTTCAAGCCTGTTATCAAGACAAACCCGATAATCCTAAATTAAAAGAGCTTGAACAACAATATCAAAATCAGGAAAAATTAGACAAACTTATTAATGTATTACAAAAATACTTTGAACCGGAAAAGGCTATAATTTTTACTGCTTATGAATCATCTTTATATCAAGTACGTAAGTTGAATAAAACCAAACCGCAAACAGTAGAAGAAATAATTAATGAGTTAAATATGCCGCTCCAAGGTAATTATAGTTATCTAGATAAATTTGTCGGCTATTTATCTTTGAGCAACACAGGAACATCTTTATCTAATGATTTAACCAACTGGGGAACAGAAAACATTAAAGACTTTGATGAATTAATTCAACAATTAATCAAAGAGCAACGACAACGAGAACAGCAATGTCATCCCTGTCTCATGATAGCAATTAGTAAATCGGGAGATAATTATGTTGTTGAAGCATGGCTAATCAAAAATTTAGGTCAATATCAGCGAGAATCTTTCTCTGATTGTGAACAACTTAAATTTGACAATAAATCAGAAATTCCTACAGATAAAAATTTAAGCAATTTACCTAAAGTCACCATAAATTTAATTCAACAAAGTTTAATTAAAGCTAATAAATCCATAAAGCAGATTCATATTTTCTTGCCATCTGAATTGATGAATCATGATTTTGATTCTTGGAAAACCGAAGAATATGAACCAGGTGAAGAGGATTTTACTACGGGAATTTGTGAAGATTATGAAGTAATAATTCGGTGTGCAGATAGATTAAGAGGTAAAAGTCCACCAGTTTTTAAATGGCGCGACAAAGCAAATACATTTAAAGATAAATTAGAAGAATATGCTACTAGTGTTTTTATTTTAGGCGCTAGTGATAATCAAAAAACCTTATTCGATCAAATCAAACAGGAAAACGTCATTGCTGTAACCATCACCAGCGTCTTTGAAAAAGGAGATGTATTGGGAAAAATTATTTTCAAATCTGCTCTTCCCCTAGCCCTCTGGACTCGTCAACAGATTCCTGATATTGAAGAAAAATTCAAGAGTATTTTAAAAAATGAAGAGAATGATATTTGTTTAAAAGAATTACCTTCCCATGTTAAAAACAAAAAAGCACAAGGGAATAATAACATTAACCATTTATGCTTATTGTGGGATGACCCCGATTTATTACCACCCGAACAGCTATTAACCGAAAACAAACTCTAAACTGATTAATTTTATGACTAACTGGCAAATTTTTACAGGAAATAGTGAACCTCACGATGATTGGGATTTACCTGATTCTCCCAAGTGGCGACCTTTTGGTAAAGAAATTAACCCAAATCAAAGCCGCAGCCAAGTCAGAGGTGAAACTTTTCAACCTCGTGAAGAAGAAATCAATATGGTTAATGCAGCATTATACCTGCGACGACCTTTATTGATCACAGGTAAACCAGGAACAGGTAAATCATCCTTAGCTTATGCGGTAGCTAGAGAATTGATGTTAGGGGAAGTTTTATATTGGCCGATCACATCTCGGACTACTCTTAAAGATGGATTATATAACTATGATGCGATCGCTCGCTTACAAGAAGTCAAACAGCAGCCAAATTCCCCAAAATCGTCTCCCAGAGCAGAAAAGAAACAACAAGCCAGTAGCATTGAAGACTATATCACCTTGGGTCCTCTAGGGACAGCTTTACTTCCATCACCAAAACCCCGGATTCTCCTCATCGATGAAATTGATAAAAGTGATATTGATTTACCTAACGACCTGTTAAATATTTTTGAAGAGGGACGGTTTGAAATCGAGGAGTTAGTGAGGCTAAAAAAAGAAGTTCCCAGAGTTAATGTGCGGACTGCATATACCGCAGATATTAGTCACGAAATTATCGAAGGAAGAGTAATTTGTACTACCTTTCCCTTGGTAATCTTAACCAGTAATGGCGAGCGAGATTTCCCCCCACCATTTTTGAGACGCTGTTTACGGCTAACGATGAAAGAGCCAGATAAAGAACAGTTAGTGAAAATAATTGCGGCTCATTTAGGTAAAGAAATAGCAGATTCGGAAGATTCCACCAAATTAACAAATGAAGCTCTAGATACATTAGTTGATAATTTTATTGCAGCAAGAGATACAAAAACCCTAGCCAACGATCAACTTCTCAATGCTCTATTTATGGTGACAAAAGGACGCATTGATACTAAAGATGGACTGATTAAACAACTGCTGCAAGATTTAGGACAAGTTGAAGAAGATGAGTAAAGATTCTGCCTATGACGCAGTGAAACGGTTTGTTAATATATTAGAGCGTAGTGGTTTAAGGAAACGTTTAGAACTAAGTGATGAGGATATAGCAGATACTCTTTTGCTAGCTCAGCAAATGGGAGTAGAAACTACTCAAATCAGAGAAAAAGCGCCTCAACCTTTAACAGAAAGCCCAACTATTTCTGAAAAAACAAATATTCAACCTGCTCAACCCTTTGAGCCTGCTATTAATATTTATTCGCCACCCTTAGCTGCGTTACCTCAAAAGTCGCAGACTGAAGAAAATAGAGAGGGTTTACCATTTCAAACCCCTGCTGCACCTGCTTTACCAAACAAACTACAAATTAGTAGAGCTTTGCGTCCTCTGATGCGTAAAGTTCCCTCAACTTCTAAAAGAACTTTGGATGTTGAAGCCACTGTTAACCAGATTGTAGATGCTTTGATTGCCGAACAGGAGATTTGGCTACCGATCACAAAACCTCAACCTGAACGTTGGTTAAATCTGGAGTTAGTGGTAGAAGAAAACCGTTCTTCATTCATTTGGCAAGAAACCATTAATGAATTAACCCAAATATTAGAGAATTATGGGATATTTTATACTGTCAGAACTTGGAATCTATCAAGCGATGCTCAAGGTAATTTACAATTAGTTAGTAGAAAAAAAGGTAAGCAAAAAAAATATTCTCAATCTAATTATCGAGAATTATATCATAGTAATGGACGAGGCTTAATTTTACTCGTCAGTGATTGTGTATCTACTATTTGGCAACAAGAAACCATCTATCAGTGGTTACAAAAATGGTCAAATCAATCCCCAACTGCAATTATGCAGCTTTTCCCGGAAAGACTGTGGTTAAGTAGTGAGTTAGGTTTAGGTTATAAAGTGAAATTGAGTGCTTTTAACCCTGGTGTACCTAACTCTAAATTAATTTGTCGGGAAGATTTAGATATAGAGCAAGCCTTAAATTTACCGATTATTACCCTAGAACCTGAATCGCTCAAAGCCTGGGCGAAAGTGGTTGCAGGTTATGGCAGAATCCAAACACCAGCCGTTGTTTTAGATCTGGAATTTCTTCAAGAACAAGTAAACAAAACAGTAAAATCTCAAACTTTTGAAGCATCACCAGAAGCAATTGTAGATCGATTTTTAGCCACCGCTTCATCTACAGCCCAAAGATTAGCTGGATTAATGGCGGCTGTTCCTGTGAGTTTACCTGTGGTGCATCTGATTCAAAAGACTATGCTACCTAAATCTACACCAGTAAATGTGGCAGAAGTCTTTTTAAGTGGCATGATTGAAAGGAAGAAAAATGAATATGATTTTGTGGAAGGAGTACGTAAATTACTCAACCAAGCAATGCGTTTAGCGGAAACCGAGAATGTTTTAGATGTGGTATCTGAATATATCGCTGAAAAAATGGGATTATCCCTGAAAAGCTTCACGGCATTGCTGTTAAATCTGCCAGATTTTAGTCAAGAAAAACAAGTAAATTTATTACCCTTTGCCCATGTTGCAGTAGAAGTTTTACGCAATCTCGGTGGTAATTATGCCGAATTTGCCGAAGACATTGCAACCAATAATTTACAAAAAATAATAGATAATAATCAACCAATTTTCCAATTATATGCAGGGGAATATACTTGTGCAGTTAAATGGGGTGGAGAAACTGGTACTTGGCACGAAGGACTAGAATTATTATCGATTTCGACCCAAGGTAAAGTAAAGTTTCGTTCTCGGTTTGGTTTTGCAGTAATTGAAAATGTGCAAATAGAAGGACAACAACTCTCATGGAGTTTTGAGCATAATCGCACTGCTGCTAGCTTTACTTTTAAAGAAGATAGTGAAAATAGTTATTTTTGGTCAGGACATCAAACAGGCAAGTTATTTGAGGGATGGTTGAATTATCCCAATGAAGGCAGAATAGATTTTAGAGGTCGCTTGTCTAATTTTGAAGATTTGATATTAAGAGTTAGTGGCGAAACTTGTCCATCTGGCTTCACTTTGGTAACATATGAAGAAGCTATAGAAAACAGAGATATTCTGAGTAGAAAATTAGAGACTTGGGACATTGCCCGAATTGCAGGCGGCGGTTCTATGGATGGTTCAGGATATGATTCTAAGATACGTCAGCAAGATGAACGCGGACTTGGACATTCTCTTTGCAAACGATTAAATTTAGGCGTGATTCAGTTCACTATAGCCACCCTAGAACGTCAGTTAGGCGAACAAGAAGAATGGATTATTAACCGTCAACAAGGTCAAGCAGAATACATTATTGAGGTATTAGCAGAAGGTATTGAACTCGAAATGATAGAAATTCCCGCTGGGACATTCTTAATGGGTGCGCCGGAGGAGGAATTAGAGAGTAGCGATAATGAAAGGCCACAACATCAGGTAACAGTTCCTAACTTCTACATGGGGCGATATCCTATTACCCAAGCACAATGGCAAGCTGTAGCCGCACTCCCCCAAGTTAACCGAGAACTACAACCAAACCCATCTAATTTTCAAGGTGCAAATCGCCCCGTTGAGCAAATTTCTTGGGACGATGCGGTTGAGTTTTGCGATCGCTTATCTTCCCTGACTAAAAGACAGTACCGCCTACCTAGCGAAGCCGAATGGGAATATGCTTGTCGGGCGGGAACAACTACACCATTTCATTTTGGTGAAACAATCACTTCAGAACTTGCCAACTATAATGCTACCCAAACTTATGGTGCAGGGGTGGAAGGAACATATCGACAAGAAACAACAGAAGTAGGGAATTTTGGAGTAGCTAACGCCTTTGGACTTTGCGATATGCATGGGAATGTATGGGAATGCTGTCTCGACGATTGGCATGATAAATATGAAGGTGCGCCAACAGATAGCAGTCCTTGGGTTGATGATAATAATCTTGATCAAAAACAAAAACTAGCCGTACTGCGGGGCGGTTCCTGGCTCAGTAATCCTAGATACTGTCGTTCCCCGTCTCGCTACGACATCGTTAGGGCGGAGCGCGACAACATCGTCAGCAATATTGGTTTTCGTGTTGTCTGCACGGTTGGGAGGATTTTCCAGTCGCCCTTTCTACTTTAGTCCTTTTACCCTTGTCATTGCGAGAAAAGCATAAACCAAAAGCGAAAGAGATGACTGAAAAACTTTCGCTGTTTTCTTTATTTATATAGCAGTCCTAAATCATTCGTGCAAAATTAGATCCCCGACTTCGCAGAAGTTGTCGGGGATCTGGACAACAGTATGAAGATGCAGAACTTTCTGCTGAATTATTTGTAGAAAAAACATTATTAGCAGTAAATAGATCCGCACTGTGGAGGGTTTAGCAGTGCTAAACCCCTACGACAGATGTAATTTGACAAAAAAATCATATTTAGTATTATGGTTTTGGTGGGCTACGTGTATTTCAAAAATCAAATATGAATCCTATAGGATTGCTTCTTTTCTCCTGATGGAGACGCTCCGCTCCCAATGACTATAAATATTTTTGTTTAGGTACTTAATATTTTGGTAAGATAGCAAATTAATTATATAACTTATGCACAGACTAAAATTTTACGTCATTACGAGCGAAGAGTAGTAATCACAAAGGCTTATTTTTTAGTCACGAGTGCGTAAGTCCTAAATTATATTAATTTTGTTAATTACTTAGGACTCAGAACTATGATAGATGGTAAAGCTATATCTATTTCCTTATTTACAGGCGCTTTTGGTCTGGATTTAGGTATGGAAAAAGCAGGATTTCATACAGTAAGTGTAGTAGAAAAAGACCCAGATGCCACTCGCACAATTTTTATTAATAGACCATTTCTTAAAGAAAGTGCTGTTCCTAGAGAAATAGAAAAAGTCAGTTCTCAACAATTACTTGAGGAAGGGGGAAAAGTATTAGGTTTAGGTAGAGCCTTACGCCCAGGTGAAGTAGATTTAGTAACAGGTGGTCCACCTTGTCAGCCATTTAGTACCGCAGGAAAAAGAGGTTCAGTTATAGACCCTCGCGGTAGTTTATTCATGGACTTTATCCGCATTGTTAAAGAAGTTCAACCCCGTTTTTTCTTGATGGAAAATGTGAGAGGATTGCTTTCTGCTCCTCTTCGTCACAGGCCAATTAACCAACGGGGAAAAAATTACCCACCTTTAGAACCTGATGAAATCGCAGGTGCTGCGTTAAAAGTAGTTTTAGCAGAAATGCAGTCTCTAGGCTATAAGGTTGTTTATAATCTTTTGGAAGCAGCCGATTACGGCGTTCCTCAAAACAGAGAACGTGTAGTTTTTATTGGTTCTAGAGATGGAGAAGCAGCTACATTTCCTCTGGCTAAATATAGTAAAGATGGTCAAAATTTACCTAAATGGCTGACTTTAAGAGATGCTTTAACAGGTTTAATTGATCCATCTCCAGAGTTTATGGCTTATTCCGAAAGTCGTCTCAAATTTTTAAGATTATTAAAAGCCGGACAAAACTGGAGACATTTACCAGAAGAATTAAAAAAAGAAGCTATGGGAGGTGCTTATAATTCGGGAGGTGGAAAAGTCGGTTTTTATAGAAGACTATCTTGGGATAAACCTTCACCAACAATCACAACAAGTCCACACCAAAAAGCTACAGATATGTGTCATCCTGTAGAGTTGCGTTCTTTAAGTGTGCGTGAGTCTGCCAAAATCCAAACTTTTCCCGATGATTGGATTTTTTATGGTTCGGTAACTTCTAAATATAAACAAATTGGTAATGCAGTACCAGTACTACTAGCAAAAGAAATAGGGATTTATCTTTTTAGTTTAATACAAGGAAATAAACCAAAAGGTAAAGAGATAGCTGAACAACTTTCCCTGTTTTATTTATAAAATTTACTTAGCAGCCAACTCAGCAAAAGCATTATCAATTTTCTGTAACATATTTCTTACATGGTTTTCAACCAGGTCATATTCCATATGAATCTTATTCCAAAATGCTTTACCAGCAATGCGAGGAATTCTAGGATCGTTAAATGTCCAATCACCTAAATCAAAAACTGCGATAAATAAGGGCTTATCATAAATACCTAATTCTTTTTTGGCTCTATTTGTTTGTGAACCTGTTAATGTACCTTTTAAAGTTTTTAACTGTGCAAATTTAATTAACTCTTCGGTTACAAGAATAATATCTACTCCCTTAATTTTAATTCCAAATTCAAATTCAGGGATAATTACATAAGGACTAATATCAGTTATTTCTTCCCAAAGCCGCCCCATTTTTGTGCTAAGGCTCCTGGTCACTGAGTTGCTAGTTACTAGCAATTTTGCCCCACATAGTTCAAAAAGATTTCGCGGGTTAGGATGATGTTCAAGTATGGCACTTTTCTGTTCAAAGTCTGCTTTTAACCAGTCAATAAAATCATCTGCGAATTTCTCAGTTTTACGGCTAATTAACTGAGATTGTATATCTAATTCTAAAACCGAGCCATTCTGTTTGTCTTGTGTAATTTGATATTGAAAATAAGCAGGTGCTATTGAGGAAATAACTCTTCCGTATTTGTATGCTGTATGCAAATCTTCATCGGCGATATGAATCACATCAATTAATGAAGCATGATGTAAAATCAATGCTTTCCGTTCTTGAATAGAAAGTGGTATTAGAGTCTCAGCAGCTAACTCAGTAGACATAAAATCTATCTTACAATTTATTGTTGCTCTTCTTGGTGTTACCCAAAATTATCTACTATACTGCAATTTATACTAAAATTTGATTTATTAATTAGTGTAAAATCTGGTAAGAATAAATTTGTCATGTAGTATATGGAATTGCTAAAAAGAGCGCAATTACGTTTTGTAACGGAGATTTTACCCGGACGCAAAACACGCGGCTTGATAGAAGCAGGGGACTTAAACCCCCAAATTTAGTTAAATATATGCTCTATGAATAAATACATTCTGGCATTTGATCAAGGCACTACTAGCTCCCGTGCAATTGTATTCAACCGCAATGGCGATATACTCACAGTTGCGCAAAAAGAGTTTACACAAATCTTTCCCCAGCCGGCTTGGGTGGAACATGATGCTGAGGAAATTTGGTCTTCCCAAATTGGTGTGGCGAATGAAGCTTTAGCTAGGATTGATATCCGCGCCAGTGATATTGCTGCGATTGGGATTACTAATCAACGGGAAACTACAATCGTTTGGGATCGCAAAACCGGTAAGCCCATACATAATGCTATAGTTTGGCAAGACCGGCGTACGGCTGCTGTTTGCGATCGCCTCCAAGCATCTGGATATGAAACAACATTCCAAACCAAAACCGGATTAGTCATCGATGCTTATTTTAGCGGCACAAAAATCAAGTGGTTGCTAGATAATGTACCTGGTGCGCGGGAAAAAGCCCAAAGTGGAGAACTAGCTTTTGGAACTGTGGATAGTTGGTTGATTTGGAAGCTGACTCAGGGAGAACTGCACATTACAGATGTAACTAATGCTAGCAGAACCCTGTTATTCAATATTCACACCCAGGATTGGGATGATGAATTGCTGTCCATTCTCGATATTCCCCGTTCCCTGCTTCCCCAGGTGCGGAGTTCATCTGAAGTGTATGGATATACATCAGCAGGACTTTTGGGTAGTCGCGTTGCCATCGCCGGAATTGCTGGAGACCAGCAAGCGGCAACCTTTGGACAAGCATCGCTAAAATCTGGTATGGCGAAAAATACTTACGGTACAGGCTGTTTTATACTCCTGAATACAGGTGATAAACCCATATTATCCCAACAAAAGCTGCTAACAACGATCGCCTGGCGAATTAATGGACGCACCGATTATGCTTTAGAAGGCAGTGTCTTCATTGCTGGGGCGGTTGTGCAGTGGTTACGGGACGGATTGGGCATTATTAAGCACAGCGCAGATATTGAACAATTAGCAAACAGCGTTCCTGATAACGGCGGTGTGTATTTTGTCCCTGCATTCGTCGGTTTAGGCGCACCTTATTGGGATAGCTACGCGCGCGGGACGATCGCAGGTTTAACGCGCGGTTCCACAAGTGCCCATATCGCCCGTGCAGCATTGGAAAGCATTGCATATCAAACTGCTGATGTCATTGAGGCGATGAGTCTTGACTCTAAGCTCAAGCTTAGTGAACTGCGGGTAGATGGCGGTGCATCCCGTAACGATTTGCTGATGCAATTTCAAGCAGATATTTTAGGTGTGCCGGTTGTCCGTCCGAAAATCACAGAAACTACAGCTTTAGGTGCTGCTTATTTAGCAGGTTTAGCTGTAAATTACTGGGAAAGCGAAGCCGAAATTGTCCAACAATGGCAAATGGAACAACGCTTTGAGCCGGCAATTAGCGCTGAGTATCGACAAACACTACTCGATTCATGGCGGCGAGCGATCGCGCAGACGCGATTTAGGTAGGGGAGATGGGGGGACAAGGTGACTCGTAAAATCTATTTTTTTCTCTGCGTACTCTGCGTACTCTGCGGTTCAAAAGTCATTTTTTAACCGCAGAGGCACAGAGAACACAGAGATGAGAGGTTACAGAGGAATTTTTATCGACCTTGAAAGGGCTAATCTAAAATATAGAAGTAATGATGCTAAACAAGCCGATCGCTCGTCAAGATTTAATTGCGCAAATCCGCTCATCTGATGAGTGGGATGTGATTGTGATTGGTGGTGGAGCGACGGGTTTAGGAACGGCGGTGGAAGCGGCTACTCGTGGTTACCGAACGCTGCTTTTAGAGAAATATGATTTTGCTAAAGCAACTTCCAGCCGTTCGACTAAGTTGGTGCATGGGGGAGTGCGGTATCTGGCGCAGGGAAATATTGCTTTAGTCAAAGAAGCCCTACACGAACGGGGACTGCTACGCCGCAATGCTCCTCATTTGGTGCATGATTTGCAGTTTGTTGTACCTGGATATACTTGGTGGACGCAACTTTTCTACGGTGCGGGTTTAAAAATTTACGATTTGCTTTCTGGTAATCTCAGTTTAGGTCATAGTCGGTTTCTGAGCGAACAAGAAACGCGATCGCACATCCCCACTCTTAAAACCGATCGACTCCGGGGAGGTGTTATTTATCATGATGGGCAGTTTGATGATGCTCGCCTTGCCATTACTTTGTGGCACACTTTACTAGATTACAATGGCGTGGCTTTGAATTATCTGCCAGTGATTGGTTTACTCAAATTTGGCGAACAAGTCAAAGGTGTTCGCGCTTGTGATACAGAAACCGGGGAAATTTTTGAGTTAAAGGCAAAAGTTGTAATCAACGCCACAGGTGTATTTGTGGATGACTTGCGGCGGATGGACGATCCGACAGCGGCGGCGATGTTATCTCCTAGCCAAGGGGCGCATGTGGTAGTAGATAAGCGGTTTTTACCGGGTGATAGTGCAATGATGATTCCTAAAACTGCGGATGGGCGAGTATTGTTTGCTCTTCCTTGGCATGGGAAGGTGGTGATTGGCACTACGGACACCCCTGTAGAAAATACTGCCTATGAACCCCGTCCGCTACCAGAGGAAATTGACTTTATTTTGCACACCGCTGCCCAATATCTTACACCTGCGCCCACTCCCGCAGATATATTGAGTGTGTTTGTCGGACAACGTCCATTAGTAAAAGCTGAAAAAATCAAGTCAACCGCAGCCCTCTCCCGCGAACATGTGATTTCTGTTTCTGCTTCGGGATTGCTGACGATTACTGGCGGTAAATGGACAACTTATCGCAAAATGGGTGAGGAAGTAGTGGATCGAGCCATTCAACTTGTGAATCTCTCCCCCCATCCTTCAATTACTGCTAACTTGCATTTACACGGCTGGACTGAAACTGTGTCAGCAGAACCCCTGGATGTGTATGGGAGTGATGCAGAGATGATTCGCGAGTTACCTGGTGCTAATATCCAACTGCATCCCAGGTTGCCTTATTTAGAGGCAGAAGTGCGTTGGGCTACTCGCTATGAATTGGCTTGTACAGTAGAAGACATACTAGCACGAAGGACGCGATCGCTTTTCTTAGATGCGATCGCCAGTATCGAAGCAGCTCCTCGGGTTGCGGCAATTTTAGCTGAAGAACTAGGAAAAGATACAGCTTGGCAGCAACAACAAATTGCAGAATATCATTCTTTGGCTAGTGGATATTCATAAATCAAATCGGATTTCTATATTAGAGAAGAGTAATGCAAAAATTCTTTATATTATTTTTAGTGCTATCCTTTTCCCAGGATATACTTTGTTGATTCACACTATTTACAAATGCGCTAATAACTTCAAATGTGGCTGGTTCATGGCACAAGTTTGGGAGCAAGCACATTTCTCCTAATAAAATAGCTTCGTCAACATGCAATCTCGCCGCTTCTCCAAATTGCTGGATACAAAGTAAAAGTTTATCCATATTTTTTGTTCTTTAGTACAGTTATCCGAAATTGTAGGGGCGGGGTCTCCCCGCCCTTACGAGTGAATATCAAGCAATATTTTTCACTTAATTTAACAAAAATTGTTTGATAAACATCACAGTTGCATAGAATTGGAAATCAATATTTTTCTTCTTGCTGAATCCATGTCCTTCATCCTTAGCCATCAAATACCATACGGGAACTTGATTATTTTTGACCGTGGCTACAATTTGTTCGGCTTCATTCAGAGGAACGCGGGGGTCATTTTTGCCGTGAATCACGAATAGGGGTTTCTTAATTTTACTCGCATTATTCACAGGGGAAATTTTCAGCAAGAATTCTCGCATTTTCGGATCGCGTTCATCACCATATTCTACTCTTCGCAGATCGCGCCGATATCCTTCGGTTTTTTCAAGGAAGGTGACGAAGTTAGAAATGCCGACTATATCTATAGAAGCACGGATGCGATCGCCATATTTAGTCGCAACAGCCAAGGACATATAGCCACCATAGCTTCCCCCTGTGACTAAAATTCGGTCTTTATCTAAGTCTGGTTGCGTTGCTATCCAGTCTAATAATGCACCGATATCCTTCACAGAGTCTTCCCGCAGATAGCCATTGTCCAATTTTAAGAAGGTTTTGCCGTAACCACTTGAACCCCTAACGTTAGGAAACAGTATCGCCACACCTAATTCGTTGAGGTAGTAGTTACCCCGTCCCAAAAATGATGGCCGAGACTGGCTTTCTGGCCCCCCATGAATATCAATAATTACTGGGTGCTTACCTTTAAACTTAGCCGGGGGACGATACAAAAAGCCGGAGATGCTTCTGTCATCAAAACTCTTCCAGCGGATGAGTTGGGCTTCGGGGAAATTCTCGGTGTTTAAGCCCCCTGTCTCGCTTTCTGTCCAGCGTTCAATTTTATTGCTGAGGATATTTAACGAGTATACATCGGCGGTTGTGCGGGCTGAAACTAAGGTAAAGCCTAAATCTTGGTTATTGCGATGCCAATTTACACCATATATATTTCCTACAGGTAACTTTAGCAATGGCTTTTCTTTACCTGTGGCTGTTTCCAAAAGATGCAACACACTCGCCCCGTCTTCATTGGTGACAAAAGCAATGTGTTTACCATCATGGGAAAGGTCGAAGTCTTCAACATCCCAAGGGATATTACTGGTGAGATAGGTATAATTTGATGTTGCTAAGTCGATGTATGCTAACCGGGAAAATTCAAAGTCGCGGTCAGTGATGACATATAAACCCTTACCATCTTTACTAAATACGCCGCCATAATAGGCGACTTTTTCCTTACCGCCCTTTGGTGTGACTAGTTTCTTCTCACCTGATTCAGTATCAATTAGCCACAGATAGCTTTCATTGGCAGATATGTATTCCTGTGCTAAGAATTGGCGATCGCTTGGTGACCAGTCTAAACTACCCCAGCCACCGCCTTCAACCTGTGCCAATAGGCGATTGCTTTTCGGGTTTTTTGGATCAATGATGTAATAATCATTATCTTTCCCCGTGCGTCTGGTAGAAGTGTAAATCATCCGGTCACCCTGGTTCGACCACACACCCCTACTATTTTTTGACTTCCCATCAGTTAGAAGTGTAATTTCCCCCGTCGCTAATTCATAACGGTAATTTTGGTTAAATTCATTACCGCCAATGTCTTTGCTAAACACAAAATATTTTCCCTCGGTGGGTTGAAAAGTTCCCCCACCTACTCGTTCCGGGAAGAACGTTAACTGTTTGCGACTCCCTAGAGGAAATTTGACTAAGTGTACTTGGGGGACATCACCAAAGCGTGTTGAAATCAGCATTTCGCGGCGACTAGGATGCCAACTTGCAAGACTAGCTGAGCGAAACTGGGTATAGCGGTCTACTGTTTCTGTCAGCGATGCAGGTATTGGTGGGATACCATCAGTAACAAGGTTTTCTCCGGGATTAACTGTAGGATTTTGCGCAGAAACCATGATAATAGGTAGTAGCAATACTGCAATGAATGTAGTTAAAAACTTGGTAAAAAATCGCATTTGCCTATTATGGCAGATTTTGAATTAATTTGCTTAAATTCCGCGATCGCGTTCTAATTCTGCAATCACTTTTTGTATATACCACTCTTCTGGCATTTGGGGATAGTATTCTTTCTTTTGCTGAATTAATCTTTGGGCAATTTCCCATTGTCCACCCACCATGCGCAACAATCGCTGACGGAGAAGATTATATTTGTGGTTTCTGGTTTCGGGTAAAGACTTATGAATTTTATTCAGGCTATTTAAAACTAGTTGATAATTATCCCAATCTTCTTTTTCCAGAAAAATACTGGCAGCTTTTTGATAATCTGCGATAGCCTGTTGCATTTCTTCTAAATGAGTATGGGCAATACCCCGATTATAATAAGCTTGGGCATCTTCAGAATTAATTTGTATTGCTTGGGAATAGTCAGCAATTGCCGCGAGATAATTACTCATAGCGCGATAAGCATTACCTCTGGCAACATAGACTAAAGCATCTTCGGGTTGAATTTGCAGTGCAGAGTTAAAATCAGCGATCGCACCTTGATAATCGCCCAATAAGCAACGGGCTTTACCTCGGTTACGATAGACAATTGCATCTTGAAGATTTAATTTAATAGCTTGATTAAAATCAGCGATCGCACCTTGATAGTTACCCATTTTGCAACGCACCACCCCCCGACAGCAATAAGCTTGTGCATCTTGCGGATCGGCTTGTAACACCCAGTTTAAATCTTCAATGGCTTCCTTGGTGTCTCCCTGTTCTGCCTTATCTAATAGTTGCGTAAAATATTCCTTCTCGGATGTGATGGTGACACTGGGAGAATTAGATTGCTGAACCGCTGGTTTTTCTGGTGGTTGTAGCTGTTTAATCCTTTCTAAACACAGACGACAATTTTCTGTATCCTTTTGCGCTAGATATAATTGGGCTGCTTGTTTAAAATTAGCGATCGCATCATGAATATACCCTTGTTTGCGTCGCACCATCCCCCGCAGGCTATAAGCTGCGGCATAATTATAATTATGGCGAATCGCACATTCAACATCTGACAACGCACCGTCCAGATTTTTCAACGCCACCCTAGCCAAGGCGCGGGAGTAGTATGCTTCTACACTCTCCGGATTCAGCTTCAGCGCTTCGGTGTAATCGGACACAGCTTGCAGAATTTCCCCTGAGTCATAATATGCCAACCCCCTTTGAAAGTAAGCTTCTGGAAAGTAAGGTGTCACCTGTAAAGCACGATTAAATTCCGCGATCGCTCCAGCATAGTCTTTTTGCTTAGCTCTTTCCAATCCTCGATTATAGAATTCGTCACTCATGGCTTTTATTAGTTATGACTATAGTAAGTATTCACCGTGACTCTAGCTCATTTCCTATGTTAATCACATTGAACTAACTAAGCGTCATATCAAGTCCGGCTAATTAGACTTCTCCAGAAATGGGGTATTGACCCTGAATACACAAGGCTTTCACATTCATTTTCGGAGATGTCTATTAGTTAGAATTCCCGAATCTATGCAGAAAACCCAAAAACCCTTGCCCCCTGCTGCCTTAATGAGAAGTCTTTAACCAGACACGATATCAGGCGTTGCACACTTGCAGGATCATTTTTATTTTTCTACCTCTTAAAAAACTCCTTGTTGGAGAAGTCAGCACAAAAACATCCCTTCTTAAGCCTCAATCTCTGGTTAAAAGAGAGTTAAGCTTTGACTCGTTTTCCTAATGTATCGGTTAACCGCTTCAGAGCAGGCGATTGATCGTGTGGATCTAAATGAACATCCAGAATGCAGAAGCTGTCAGTATGTGCTCGACTTTCAACTAATGCAACTTCTAACTCATCTTCCGTGTGAACATTAAACCCGCGCCCTACACCCAAAACCTCTGGAATTCGACTGTATTGCCAGAGCAACACATCATTGAATGCGCCATCTAACATCGGACGTTCTGTACCATATCCACGATTGTTGAGTACGATGACAATTGGATTCAATCCATAGCGAGCGATTGTAGACAATTCCATTCCCGTCATTTGGAATGCGCCATCGCCAACCAAAACTAATGGGCGAACGTGAGGATCGACAAACTGAGCACCCAAGCCAGCAGGAACGGCAAATCCTAGAGAGGCATAATAGGCAGATGATACAAATCGGCTTTTATCGTGAACAAATAAATCTAAGCCTGCAAATAAAGCATCTCCCACATCGGCAATCACAATCATGTCGTTGCCTAAGAAGGAGTTCAACCGCTCAAATAATCTAGCGATCGCGATCGGCTGATGTGGAACAGGAGAGTAGGATGTAGGCGGCTTGAAAGTTTGTGGGAGATTTGGTTCTCGACGTTGAATGTTTGCTTCGATTAACCCTTGGACAAAATCTTGTAACCGAATATCTTCATAATTGTGGAGCTGAATCGATGTTTTTTCACTAGTCACATAAATTGAATTTTTCGGATTGAGGTGAGCTGTAAACACACCCAGATTGAAATCAGATAGGAATGCACCCAACAAGATCAGGCAATCGCTAGACTCCACATACTGACGTGCAAATTCATTTCCTATCGCACCTGCATAAATTCCAATTTTGTTGGGGTGCATTTCGCTCATTACCGATTTACCCAGAATGGTTTCCGCTACCGGAATATTCGTTTTTTCAACTAGCTTTAGCAAAGCTTCCTGCAACCCAAATCGATGCATTTCAACGCCAGCCAGTATAACGGGTTGACGAGCGGCATCGATCAGGCTCACAGCTTCTGCAAGAGCTTCTGCCAAGGTATCAGGATTACTAATATCTGGCTGACTGATTCGCTGATAGTTGGGATTAACAGGTTTGTTGACCAAATCGCGGGGGATCTCGATGTAAACTGGGCGCTTATACCGCAGGGCAGCAGCCAGAACGCGATCAATTTCCTGACAAGCCGTGTCGGGGTTATTCAGCACAGTGGAAGCTACGGTGAGTTCCTGAAAAATTTTATACTGAGTATCAAAGTCACGCACTTTATGATGCAGCAGTGGATTTTTGATTCGCTCATTTGTACCAGGTGAACCGCTGATAATCACAACGGGAGATTTCTCAGCAAAGGCTTGTGCTGTAGTATTAGTAACCTTCAACCCTCCAACCGAATATGTAATACAAACGGCACCCAATCCTTTTAACCGAGCATAAGCGTCTGCTGCAAAACCTGCTCCTTGTTCATCGCACGTATTTATGAACTGAATCGAGCTATTTTCTAGAAGTTTGTTAAATCCAAGAACAAAATCCCCTGGTACACCAAATACATGGTGAACACCGTGTTCATAAAGCCGTTGAATTAAATATGTTCCAATGGAATTTGCAATTTCCATACAATAATCCTTCCTTGGTGTCACTATACTCACCAGAACTGACACCAAGATAAAGCGAACACCTTGAGATTGTCAGCGTTTCGCCAATTTCACTTTAACTTAATGCCATTCAGCAAAGCATCCTGAGAAATAATGGTCAGTAATGCCTACGTCAATTATATTGCCTTGTTAATAGGCGGTGTTGAACATGATGAGTTGCGAAAATTTGATGACCGATAATCAATGCAGAGCAAGGCCCTTTTCCCTTTCACCATATAAAACTTTACATAGTTCGGTTTAATCGCGCCTACTGACTTAATGATTTCCCATCGCAAATAAAAAAAGCTGGGGAAATGACTAGATTCAATTCCCCATATCTTGGAGATTTTAAAATATTTCAATTTGCTCTGTTTTTCTATTTCTAAATAGTATTAATCAGAAAGCAAACTTGGAGAAGTTAGCACAAAAACATCCCTTGTTCCTGGAGTGTTATTTCCTGGTTTAATCGGAGTCGTAAAGTGCAAAAATTCATGGTCGTTGACCAACAAAAGTTCTCCAGGATTTAGAACTTTACTAAAAATTGGTTCTTCCTGGTTGGCTGTATACAAATGTGTTTCACCGCCTTGAATATTGTCTCTATCAACAGAGAAAATACCGATAAAATCTGTACCATCTCTATGGATACCTTCCGGCGCAGGATTACCCAAATTATCAGGCGAACAGCTAATCCTAATTTGATGAACTCCTATTTCTGCCTCTGGATGAAGTTTACAAGAATCAGTAAATGCGAAGATAAGGTTTTTAAATATATCAAGTTCTATGAGTGCACTATCTAATTCTGCAAACTCTCTTTTAATATCTCCCAACAATGGATTGTAATCTTTGCTTTGGTAGAAATAACCATGAGGTAGTTTAATCAACTCATTCCCATTAACGGTAAAACGAGATAATCTGCGAGAACGATAATTGCCTTTGATGTAAGGATCAACAGGCATATCATTAAAAAATTGTTTAAACCCTTCTAATTTGATGGAATTTACCTTTCTAAGGGTAAACAGAAAGGCATATTCTAATTCCGTTATTCCCCGGACTGTTTGCATAGGATTTACCTACTTGCAGATTGCAATCCTCCTAACTTTTTTTCTTTTAGGAGGCTGATAAGATCTATTCTATGCTACTTTTTATTAACTTGTCGTAAAAATAACTACATAAAAGACCAAACTATGATAAAGAGGGTAGGGTTTCTAGAATTGAAATCAGAAAGTAAAAATGGTAATCCTTTAGAGTTAAACTTGTTTAGCTCTCAATCATCTCCTTGCTTTCGTAGAGGAGAGTGTCAAAATTATGGATTGGCTTTATCGCTACCCAACTTTATATCCTGGGATTCTACTCAAGCGCTACAAGCGCTTTTTTGCTGATGTGCAACTGACGAATGGGGAAATAGTGACAGCACACTGTCCCAACACAGGGCCGATGACTGGGGTATCGACTCTTGGTAGTGCAGTGCAGCTATCTAAAAGTGCTAATCTTAACCGCAAACTAGCTTACACTTTAGAATTGATTCAGGTGGATGATAATTACCCTACTTGGGTAGGTGTGAATACTGCTTTGCCAAATCAGATAGTAAAGTTAGCTTTGGCAAGATATTTATTCCCAGAGTTGGGTGAATATAGCCAGATTAAGGGCGAAGTAGTTTATGGTCAAGACAAAAAAAGTCGCGTGGATTTTTTCTTGACAGGAAGTGATGAGGAACGCCCAATTTATTTAGAAGTGAAAAATACAACCTTGGCTGAAGGTAATTTAGCACTGTTTCCCGACACAGAAACCACAAGGGGACAAAAGCACTTACGAGAACTGATGGCGCTATTACCCCAAAGCCGTGCAGTCATGCTGTATTTTATTAATCGGGGTGATTGTACAGAGTTTGCCCCTGGCGATCGCACAGACCCGATATATGGTAAGTTATTGCGGGATGCGATCGCTCTTGGTGTAGAAGTATTACCCTGTCGTTTTGATGTCTCTCCAGAAGGGATACGTTATTTAGGTTTAGCAAAACTCAAAATCTGACCTGAATACAGCAAATTGCAAAGCAGTGAAGTACAGATAATTATCAGGGCACAACATTGTTGTGCCCCTACCTGCAAGACGCTGTAAGTTCAGATTTCTGTACCTAACGCGGTTTAATAATTGTATTTAAGCCTCTCCCCGTTGCGGGGAGAGGTTTGGAGAGGGGTTCTTATTTTCTATCGAACTCTACTCACGATTGATCCGAATTAAATCCGTAAGAATGCTATCCAAACTACCATTAACTTGAATTTTCTCAATCTTCTCAGCAATTCGCTCCAATACTTCCAACTCCTTCAAACGCAATGCAACGGGGTTATCCTCCATCACCTTAGCTGTATTTAACATACTGCGAGTTGCAGCAGTTTCTTCACGACGCCGGACTACGTTCGCTTGGGCTGCTTTTTCCGCTTCCACTACTTTGCTCAAAATAGTTTTAATTTCACCGGGGAGAATAATATCTTTCACCCCAACCGAATCTACTTCAATTCCATAGTCTGCGGTTTTTTGGCGAATGTATTCAGAGATACTTCTATCAATCGCGCCTTTATCCTCCAGTAACGCATCTAGAGTTCTTTCCCCAACTGCACCACGCAAAGCAAACTGTAACTCTTTGTACAAGTAGCCAGCAATATCCGATAAACTATTTTTGGCTCTCAAGGGGTCGAGGATACGGAAGCCAGCAGTTAAGTTCAAGCGCAAAGGTACTTTATCTTTAGAAAGGATATCTTGACCAGATACTTCCAGAGCTTGCTGACGCAAATCAAATACTTCCGTTTGCAAAGAACGTCCAAACACCCACCATGCATGTTTTCCTGGTTGGAGTTGTGTTTGAAATTCTTGATTAACGTACAGCAAGCCAATATGTTGTGTTGGTACTTCGCAAATATGCAGACTGCTGCGACTGAGAGTCAAAGCTTCAGGTAAGCCGGAAACTAACTCTGCAATTAAACGAGATGGCAATTTAGCATCATTACTAATGTCAATCACCTCTACCTCAACACCTTGCCAAAACAGCTTACGACTACATGGCGCTAGGATGGAAATGACTTTACTTTGATAGCGGACAATTGCTACTTGCTGATTCTGTAATTGTACTACTGTACAATAATCTGATACAAATTCCGGATGTTTCTCAATTAACACATCTTCCAAGGGAAAGTTGGGATTGGGAACAATCCGGCTGAGAATCTGGAGAGATACATCTCGATTCACAGACCAAAAAGTGTACTCACCTGGTTCTAATGGTCGCACAAAGTTACCTTGCACGTACAGCAAGCCAATTTGATACTCAGAAATTTGAAACTTCGTAATCCCATTTAAAGCAATTTTCCAGATTTGCTGTACAAATTCAGCAGGTAATTCCAAGCTTTCTTCTAAGTTGAACAAATGAGTTTCTACCTCAATAAAACCACGCCAAAAAGCGCGTAATTGATTTGGTGCAACACTAATCCAAGTTTGACCCAAGCGCACTAAAGCAGCTTGATTAAATCCTGTGCGGACAACTATTAAGTATTGTTGTAACTCTGAACTGTGATTTTGCAGCAACAGTTCCAAGTTCTCAATCTTAGCTTCTGGTTGGTTCAAGTCAAAGGTTGTTACTTGCCAATGCCAACCAAAATAAGTATAAGTTCCAGGCTGCAAGATTTTTTTAAAATCACTGCGGTGGTATAAAATGCCAATTTCGTTAGGTTTGATATAGAAAGTTTTCCAAAAAGAAATTTTCATAGATAATTTAGGTAGTTTTAGCCGACGTAGAAAGTTTAATAAAAACATTTACACCCTAGGATTTTTATTCTGTGCTGCTGAAATTATAGTTTGCTCAATTCTCTTTAACCTTGTCTCTGGACGTTTAGCGCTTTCAATCCAAAAGAGGATATTCTTTTTGACGGAATTGCTGAATGCCTGAAAATATTGATTGGCTATTTCATTTGCAGCTAATGCTTGCTGTAAATCATCAGGAACTATTAATGCTTCTATGGCATCTAATGCAGTCCAGGAACCATTTTGCTTTGCGGTTGTAATTTTTTTCAACCCAGCCTCAGTCATCAAACCTTGTTCAATAAGTTCTTCGATATACTGCTTATTTAACTTTGACCAAACGCTTTTCGGTTTGCGCGGAGTAAATATTTGCATATAACGATTTTCATCTAAGGAGTTAACTTTACTGTCAATCCAACCAAAACATAAAGCTTCTTTGACTGCTTCACTATATCTAATACTTGGCTGACCACTTTTTACTTTGTAATAAATAAGCCATACACCAATAGAATTATGGTGATTTTTCTCTAACCATTCCCGCCATGCTTGGCGATTTGGGGCATGAAAGGTTTCTAGTTGGTTATCGAAGTTTGGCATAGGAGAAATTTATCAATAAAGGCAGAGGGCAGAAGGGATTTATTACTAAAGAAGTTAATAGACTTTTACTACACATATAATACATATACTACAATATATTTTTAAACTCTGCAAATGTAGGTGTTTACAGTTCAGTTGCGGACAAATACATCTCCAAAACTGGATTAAGATTGCTACTTTTTCCTAAACTACCCTTGGGTAATCCAGAAACAGAAAATAGCACTCAAATATGCCGTTCGCTTTGACAATTCCAGCAATTTGGATTTGTCAACCGAAGGGACATACTCAAGTTAGGGAGTCATGCATTTGCGCTAGCTTCTTTACTGTTACTACAGACATCACTAGGTAATGTCTAGTAGTAAGCACCTACATCACAGAGTTTTGAATAAAGTTAAATGGGCTACCTTAAAAGGGTAGTGTCTTTTGACCCGGACAGGGTTGGGTGAAAGTACAGGAATCGTAGACGCGAAGCGTCTTCCCGAAGGGTACCTGTAACCAATCGATTATGAGTCGATCGCTCTACCAGTGAGCTAACTTCCGGAGTTTGATGTAGGACTCGAACCTACGCCCGGCCGATCATTTCGGCTGCTCTACCACTGAGCTAATCAAGCCATTGAGTAGTAACGCATTACGCGGCGGTATACGCTCAATCCAGCGGTTGGCGCACCAGTCGGGTATACTGAACCCAAACCATAGCTTTGCTGCTGTATTACTATTCACTACTTAATGTAGCATAAGCCAATTGAAGGCGCTAGTGGATAATTATCATCTTCAGATCCCCGACTTCTTGAAAAAGTCGGGGATCTTGCAGCTAGCTCAAGTTTTAGGTGGCTGCTGTGTAGGGCGAGTAATTTCATACAAATCGTCAGTGCGGCTATACCAATTTCCCGATAGGCGAGCGATCGCATGTAATTTACTTACATCAATGGTGTTTTCTGGCGTAAGTAAATCATCGCGGATATGCCAAAGCACTGCTTCCGCAATAATTAACCCTGATTTGTTACCTTCATTACCCACATAAACTACCTGCTGGAGTAGACACTCAATATTAATCGGTGACTCAGCTATTCGCGGCGCACGTACCTTTTTTGAGGGTAAAGGGGTGAGTCCGGCAATTTTGAACTCGTCAACATCTGGGGGAAACTCACCACTAGTGAGATTCATTTGATACCCTACTTCCTCGGAAACTATGTTGACTACCAATTCCCTAGACTGCTCGACATTTACTAAGGTATCCTTTTTCGAGCCACGACGCGAACCAACTGATATGGCTAGGATTGGGGGAATTCCGCTGACACCCATAAAGAAACTAAATGGTGCAATATTAGGTGTACCATCATTGGCGATAGTTGACACCCAAGCGATCGGTCGGGGAACAATCGAACCAATCAGTAATTGATAGCTATGTCTCGGATCAATTTGCGCAGGATCAATAATCATGTAAATTCCTAGGGTAACAATTACAGTTAGAGGATGTTTTAAAAGTTGTCGGTGATGTATCAAAAACTTTTCGATCCCCCTAAATCCCCCTTTTTAAGGGGGACTTTAAGAAGTTTTCCCCCCTTTTTTAACGGGGACTAAAGCGTGTTTTCAAACTACTCGTTTAGCCTTCTAAATTTCTCGATCCCCCTAAATCCCCTTTAAAAAGGGGGACTTTGAGAGTCTTTTCGCCCCCCTTTTTAAGGGGGGTAGGGGGGATCTAAGACTTTGAAAACACGCCCTAGGGGGGATCTTGATACAACTTGATACTTTACAAACAACCTCTTAAACATCGAGATGAATTTCACAATTTAATCTTTTGAGCAGCGATATTTTATAAACATCGCCTTGATCCATCTCATCTGGTTTCTGCATTTGACTTAAAGCGGTGACAACTTCATCAGAATTGGCGGTGAGAATCACCACAGGGCGATCGCAGGCTATGGGAAAATCATGCCAAGTGCCAATATGTAGCAAAAGTCCATAACCTGCCGGGAACCGTAGTGCTTGCACTTGTTTTAAATCTGGCAAGTTTTCGCCATTTTCATGATTAGGCGGTGCCATCACCATAATAAATGATGCTTGTCCCAAACCAATAAACATTTGGGTCATATACATATGGCGTTCTAGCCATATAATTGGCGGATATCCTGGGAGAATTTTTGCTGTTCTAAAAGTTGCTGTTCCTCGATAGGTAAAGTCAATATTTTCCCCTTCTAATACTCGTTCTTGGTAAAAGGGAATTCCTAAGCCCGGTTTGCTGACATCATCGCCTAACAGATGTCCATAGGGTTTGGTATTTTCTGTATTGGCATCAATTACAGGAATTTTTAAAACTTGGGTTTGTGGAGTTGTCATAATTGTCATAATTGTCATTGGTCATTGGTCATTTGTCATTTGTTATTTGTCTGTGTTGCAGGGTAGGTTAGTTTTTTGAACATAGTTTTGTTGATTTTTTGCGATTTAGTTGAGCAACTGCAAAGTACGCACATCTCACGAATTTTCTTGTTCATTCATCCATTTATAAATACCCTCACCTGTGGTTAACCAGGTATCTGGTTTATTTTTAATATTTCGCAAACACTGTTTTAAATATTTTAATCTTAGTGGTTGACCAACAATAAACGGATGTAAGCCAATTGCCATTACTCTGGCTTGCTGTTCTCCCTCCTGCCATAATTGGTCAAATTGGTCTTCTATAGCTTGGGCAAATTCTGCACCCGAAAAGCGGTTACTTAAACATAAGGTAATATCGTTTGCTTCTATAGTGTAAGGAATCGCTAGCAAGCGACCATTAGGTAAAGGATACCAATAGGGTTGGTCATCATTCACCCAATCAGCAGTGTAAACAATTCCGGCAGCATGTAATAGTTCAAAGGTTGATTCTGTAATCGAAAATCCTGGGGTTAACCAGCCTTGTGGAGTTTTGCCAGTTGCTTGGCGTAATAAATCTAAAGTTTGATTAATTATTTCCGATTCTTCTGCCAGATTCAGGTCACTGTGTCCAGTAGAATTATTAATGCCATGCGCCATAATTTCCCAGTTATGTTGCTGCATAGCTGCCATAATTTCTGGATAAAGCTGATAAATTTCGCCGTTCACTGCTGCTGTTACCGGAATTTCTAACTCAGCAAATAGTTCAAATAATCGCCAAATACCTACACGATTTCCATAGTCTCGCCAACCATAGTTAGCAATTTCTGGGTAACTATTTAAATGGGGTTGAATCGCGGTTCCTAATTTACCAAAGGTGAAGTGTTCGACATTCATGACTACCCACACAGCAACTCTGGCATTATTTGGTAATTTTAATGCTGGACGTTGGGTAATTGGTTGAAAAGATGGAGGTTGTAACATAATTTGTCATTGGTCATTGGTCATTGGTCATTGGTCAGTTGTCAGTTGTAATTTGTCTCCCTCATCTCCCTCATCATTTTGAATTTTGTATTGTTTGTCCTCTTCATCAACAAAAATATACCCTGGGAGGGAGTGATATTTTTTACAAAATATCATAATCTACAAACTCGTTTTTCAGTCTTAAGATAGAGGTGAGAATATGGAAGTATTGGTAGTGCCCTTGTTTTTGATCTTGATGGCTTTAAGCATTCATCTCCCCCAAAGAGGCCCAGCCAGAATTAACAGAACTCGCGGTGGGAGTGTAATTATTGATGTTACCTTTAATACAAATCAAACTTTTCCGATGATTTTGGATACAGGTGCTGATATGACAATTATTACCGCAAAAATGGCAAAAGCTTTGAAGGTAGAGGCGATGGGTTCAATGCCATTTAGGGTCGCCAATAACCAAACAGTGGTTTGGCCTGTTGGTATGGTAAATTCAGTGGAAGTTGGTGGCGCTCAGGTAGATGATGTCAGGGTAGCGATCGCACCTGAAAGAACAATTGGTCTTTTAGGACAGAGCTTTTTGGCAAAGTGCGATTACACGATCGCAGGCGATGTCTTAAAATGTACTCGCAAATGGACTCCGGAAGGATAAAAATTTAAAATTCAAAATTCGCTCATGAAAGACATTTAACAATTTTGGTAATCATAAATATTTATCCGGACTTGATATGACACAGGAAAAAATATTATTGCAACCTGGCACTTTATGGCAAAGTGTCAGGGAACGTACTGAATACGCTTATTCATGCGGGGCTTTGTTGTCGATACCGACGGAGTTTGAGTTTGTTGAGGATGGTGGTGTAAAGTTCTTGGTCAGGATTTTGTCAAATCTTGTGCGCAAGGATGCGGCTAAACAGAAGCAGGTTGAACAATCTGCTAAATCTGGCAAGGATTTTAACCCTTTTTTACCCTACGATCGCGATTTATATGTCGCAGATATTTCTGAAACTCATGTCTGCATTTTGAATAAATTTAATGTTGTTGACCATCACTTGTTAATTATTACTCGCGCTTTTGAGGAACAGGAAAGCTTACTGACTTTAGAAGATTTTGCGGCGATGTGGGCTTGTTTGGCAGAAGGTGAGGGTTTAGCATTTTACAACGGCGGTCAGGTTGCAGGTGCTAGTCAGCGACACAAGCATTTGCAGATTGTACCATTACCACTGACAACAACAGGGGCGGCAATACCGATTCAGTCTTTGTTCGCAGCAGCAGAATTTCCGGGTGCGATGCCTGCGGCGGGCTACGCCTACGCTTCTATACCGGGGTTACCTTTTACACACGCTTTCGTACCCCTAGATCCCAATTGGGCACAGTCGCCACAAACAGCAGCAAAAACAACATTGGAACTTTATCACGCCTCACTCAAGACGGTGGGTATCAGCGCAGTTGACGGTAACAAACAATCTAGTGGCTACAATTTTTTAGCTACGCGAGAATGGATGTTAATAGTACCGCGATCGCAAGAAGAATTCCAAGGAATTTCTGTGAACTCACTAGGATTCGCCGGTGCTTTACTCGTGCGAAATCAACAGCAAATGCAATTCCTCAAGGATTACGGCCCGATGAATCTTTTGAAGAGTGTCGCTAGGGACTAGGGACTAGGGACTAGGGATGAGGGGGATGAGGGGGACAAATGACTATTGACTATTGACTATTGACTATTGACCATTGACCATTGACCAATTACCAATGACAAATGACCAATGACAAATGACCAATAACCATTGACCCCAGGAGATTGTTATGCAACCGCTTGACCTGAAATGGATACGCGCTCAGTTTCCAGCACTGACACAAAAAATCAACGGTGAATCTGTAATTTTTGCCGATGGCCCTGGTGGAACTCAAGTACCTGGTGCTGTACTTGATGCTATCAGCGATTATTTGGTGAGGTCAAATGCTAATTCCCACGGGGCTTTTGCTACCAGTGCGCGGACAGATGCACTGATTACGGCGGCTCGTGCTGCTAGTGCTGATTTACTGGGATGCTACAGTGATGAGGTGGTATTCGGCGCTAACATGACCACCCTGACCTTTAGCTTAAGTCGCGCTATTGGTCGGGAATTGCACCCAGGTGATGAAATTGTGGTGACGCGGCTTGACCATTACGCTAATGTTTCCTCTTGGTATGCATTGGAGGAAAAGGGCGTAATTATCAAGGTTGTAGATTTCAATGTCGAAGACTGCACCTTAGATATGGCTGAACTGGAACGGCTAATTAATCCCCGGACTAAGTTAGTCGCTATTGGCTACGCTTCTAACGCTGTGGGGACAATCAACGATGTCGCCGCTGTGGTACGCCTCGCCCATGCTGTTGGTGCTTTGGTGTTTGTTGATGCAGTCCATTATGTACCTCACGCGCCGATCAATGTCCACGCCCTAGGTTGTGACTTTCTCGCCTGTTCAGCTTATAAATTCTTCGGTCCCCATGTGGGAATTTTATATGGTAAGCGAGAACATCTTGCCCGTTTAACTCCATATAAGGTAAAACCTGCTCCTGATGATGTCCCATCGCGTTGGGAAACAGGGACTTTGAATTTTGAAGGTTTGGCTGGATTGGTGGCGGCGATTAATTACTTGACAAAACTCGGTTGTCATGTATCGCCTTCAGTGGATAGCGAGTTAATTTCCGCTTTAATCGAAGCAGAGAAGGAAGGTTTAGAAACATTCCACTGTCCCAGTTTTCTCACATCCGGGGATGAATCTGCGTCTGCGATCGCCAAAGCTTATCACAGTCGCCGTGCGGCTTTAGTTGCAGCGATGTCAGCAATTCAACAATACGAAAGAGAATTGAGCCACAAACTCATACCCGGATTGTTAGCAATTCCTGGTTTAACCTTATATGGTATTACCAATCAAGAGCGCTTTACTTCCCGCACACCAACAGTTGGATTTCGATTAGCCGGACAAAGCCCGGAAAGTGTTGCCAAAGCATTAGGCGATCGCGGTATATTTTCTTGGCATGGTCATTTTTATGCGATCGGTTTGACTGAAAAGTTAGGTGTAGAAGCTACTGGTGGCTTAGTGCGGATTGGGCTAACCCACTACAACACAGTTGAGGAAATTGAGCAAATTTTGCACGCATTGAAGGAAATTGCGGTGTGAAGTAATACTCAATGCTATGTTTGTCACAGTCAAAGTATCGTTTTTACCGATATGAGACCTAACCCCCAGCCCCTTCTCTACAAGGGAAGGGGAGAAAATCAAAGCCTCTCCAATAATAAAAGCTACTCCTACCGCGCCTCTCCTAAGAGGCTACGGTGTACACACGAGTCCTTTGTTAAACAAAGCAACAACTTTGTTTAACAAGGTTACAACTTTCTTTAACAAGGTTACGACTTTCTTTAATAAGGTTACGACTTTCTTTAATAAGGTTACGACTTTCTTTAATAAGGTTACGACTTTCTTTAACAAGGTTACGACTTTCTTTAACAAGGTTACAACTTTCTTTAATAAGGTTACAACTTTGTTTAACAAGGTTACGACTTTGTTTAACAAGGCAAGTCTTTTTTAAGTCTTTAAGGCAATGAAACAGCTTTGCTTTTCAAGGGGGGTTGGGGGGAGCAAAAGGGAGCATCCCACTTTTTTGTATGTCATTGCGAGCGAAGCGTCTACGTGTCTACGTTCCTCTCTACGAGACGCTACGCGAACGCAATGACAGAACATATTGTATTAATTTACGCCAATCTACTTAATTTACGAAAGACTATTGAGAAATTCATCTAAAGAACTGACAGCGATCGCCGCATCCATTAAACTTTCTAATTGCTCTAAACTCTCACCCTCCAGCCTTGTTTGTACTGCTTGGGGAATTTCGCCAAAACGCCGTTGTAATACCCGCATTAATTGTCGTCGCGCACCCTGGTGTACGCCTTGCTGTAGACCTTGCTGTAAACCTTGCTGTAAACCTTGCTGTAAACCTTTTTGCTCACCTTCAGTGAGAATTTCCTGATACCAAGGTGATTCACGTAATACCGCCATATCCCACCTCATGATTTGTTGCACTAAAGGCATATCTAGTACAAAACTAGCAAAAAATGCTAGCAATGGTTCTAACTCATTGAGTTGTTCCGAAGCTCGGAGTTGAGTTAATGCTCGTTGTACAATTGATGCTTCTCCACCTCCTCGCAAAATCGGCACAAATGGTAATAATGAGGGTAGTGGTTGGCTAAACACAATTTCTGCATCCACTTCCCACAAGTTAATCACGCGATAATCTTGAATCGCCCGTAATCCCAAAAATTCTGCTTCGTAACTATTGACAACAGTGACGGTAGATGGGGGTGGTAAGATGTTGATGAGTACTGGATAGGTTGGTAGTTGATACCGTTCTTGCGCTAAGGCGGCATAAGCTCTCATGCGTAAAGGCATCTGTATTGTATAACGCAACTGCAACTCGTTAAGAATCAAAAAATCTCCACAGGTGTTGCTGTATGCTTTGATCAACACATCTGTTTCGCGGCTAATCCACTGAAACTCTGTGCCGAGAATTTCTTGTGCTACGACATCAGTCCGCTGTGTTACCCATTGCACCCAAGCATCGGGAGCGAGGTTAATTAGTCGCTTACTGCCGATATCTGCTGCTTTTGCCACTGGATGATTGCTAAATGTAATCGTTATCCCTAACTCATCATCATATTGTGTGACCATCAGGCGATGTCTAGCAACAAGAAGCGTAGCTATCTACGCACTTTTGTTAATGGGGTTGATGTAGGCGATCGCCTCCGGTTAGTGTTTGCATAATCGCTCAACAAGCTCTATTCTGTCAGAGTATCAAGTTTAGCTAGTATTCTTAAGCCTTCTTCTGGGTTACCAGTTGCAGCCATTGCTTTAAATCTTGTATGGGCATCAAATTCTGCTAAAGCTATGGTAGAAAGTTCTTCAATTAGCTTGTTTACACTTATACCTTTGGCTTGAGCAAGTTCTTTTAATCTGTTGTGCTTATCATCTGGTAAACGAATAGTTAAAGTTGCCATTTTTGTTTAACTCCTAATAATTTCTTCGGGTTTTAATATTAATAAGTTAGGAAATAACAATTCAGCATTTTGGAAATCTTTGACATTGTGAGTGGCAATAATTTGAGCATTTCCCGCAACTGCTAATTCAATTAAGTGATTGTCAGCTTCGTCTTTTAAATTCGGTCGCCATAGATAGTAGATATAGACCCATTGACTGACGCTCATGAATGATGCTAGTAAAGTCGAAATTTCTTCACTCGTTAATGGGCATTTGGCGATAATTTCTGAGCGCTGAATGACTGATTCATACTCAGAAAATAAAGCATTGCCCATCAAAGGCTGATATTCTCTTTGCAAGCAGCGTCGAATGAGTTCTCGACTGGAGCCTTTAGAGCTAATAAGCGCACTAATAAAAACGCTAGTATCAACTACAATTTTAATCGCCATGTTTACATGGTAGCATATACGCTGTCATAAAAGTCCCATTCAAAAGACTCAAAAGCGATCGCATCCTTCGCAACTGTGTAAAATCAGCGATCGCACTTCTGGTGATGGGATGATGTGCGCGATCGCACTTTTTTTTTTACGAAAGGCTGGTGTTCATACTTTTGTAAAGGCGATCGCATTTTTGATGATGGGGTTGATGTGGGCGATCGCACTTTTAGTGATGGGGTGATGTAGGCGATCGCATTTATGCTGATGAGGTTGATTTGGGCGATCGCACTTCTGATGATGGGGTGATTTAGGCGATCGCACTTTTAATGATGGAGTAGATGTGGGCGATCGCAGTTTTGGTGATAGGGTGATGTGGGCGATCGCAGTTTTGGTGATAGGGTGATGTGGCGATCGCACTCGTTTGGTTACGAAAGGCTTAAGTTGAAATTAACTTGCTAAAGTTGCCTGGCATCAGTAAGGGAAAACACGCAAACTGTAGAATAAATCTTTAAATTCAGTAATGAGCATTATTGCAGAGGTGATGCATTTGACAAACACCACGATGTAGGGATTTTGGGTCGGAGTAGCAAATTTAGCAAAGTGGATGTTTTTAAGATGTCCAGCCATTTGACTTCTCAAAACTTTTAAAACATCCTCTTAACCGAGTAGTATTGGTCTCTAATTCAGTTTTAAATCTCGAAAACTATTAGTTGTCATTATGGTTTTCATTGTTTTTTTCAGATAAAGAAGTGGATGGCTCTTCTTGTAGTTGTGTAGTTTTTGATGTTTCGCTTTTTTCAAAACCATCCCAATAATTTCTGGTTATGTAAGTAAATATTGCCACAAAAGTACCAGAAGTTACAAAAAAACTTACACGCACTAAAATTGTTTGTTGCGCGGCAGCATTATTAGTTAAATCTTGAATGACAAGCTCGAAAACTTTATCTATTTTACTAACGAGAAACCCCGTAATAAACCCTTGAGCAGCTGTTATATAAGTTTTAAACGAACTTTTCTCATTGTTACTATAAGGTGAAATCAATATTCCTATCAACCAACCAATTCCTGAACCAAACAGTCCATTTAGAAACAAAATATACCTTTCTACAAGGAGATCAGTAGGCCATGTAAAAGCCATAATCATCAGTAACCCTAATCCAATAGCTGTGGCTAAAAGTGCAACAATAAGGTCACTACGATCTTTCTTACTTGTTTTCATAGAACTTTTTGTGATATATGGAACCTACACACTTGATAAATTTAACATGATATGTGTGACATAAATTCCGTCAATTAGAAATCCTAATATTAGAATTACTCTAACCAAGTATGTAAAATTTTGTATTGACATTCAACATTTCTGAAATAGTTAAATGCAATAAACTCAAGGAACAAACATGGTCTATATTGCAGAAGTAAAGGTGTATGTTTGGCAAGGGAAAGAAGGCTTAGACTTCGGTCATGCCTCTATGAAGATAACGGGTGTGGATGGTAGTTACACTTATGTTAGTTTTTATCCAGGCGACACTCCCAAAAAAGAGTGGAAACACCTGTGGAAAACTTCTAAGGGTAATATTGTAGAGAAATACGATGAAGATTGTTACCAAATGAAAAGAAACGCAGATAAAATTATTGTTATTCCCAACTTACCGAATCCTAAAAATTATAGTATTGCTTATTATAAAAACATTTGGCAGACATCATTGTGGAAACTATTTGGCACTAATTGTTGTCATGTTGTTATTAATAACCTTCAATGGATGTCAGGAATTGAATTTGCTACTAGTCAATACTCCTGGCATCCTGCTTGGAGCCCACAGGATGTCATAAATTATGCTAATCATCTCTGTTCACAAGCTTTCCCTAAGCCTTCAACAATAGAAGGCTTAGGATATACGATTAGTGGCTCTACGGTAAAAATCAGAGCCGATAAACTTGTAAATAATCGAAAGGGTGGAACTAGTGGGACTCTCAAGCTTAAATTATGGGCTACAAGCAGCCCCAATGACATAGCAAATATTAATGATAATGGTCATATATTTGCTGAAACACAATTTGATACCCTCGAAGGAGGGTATCATTATCCTAATATTGAACATAATGTTCCTTATCAGAGACCACCTGCTGGAACATATTATATTGTAGCAACGTTACATGAGTATGAAACCGAAAACAAATGGCCAATTTATGATTGGGTTAGTGTTAATGGACAGATCACTTCAAAGCCTTTAATTATAGAGGGAACCGTAGGATATACGATTAGCGGCTCTACGGTAGAGATCAGAACCGATAAACTTATACATAATCGCAAGGGTATAACTAGTGGGACTCTCAAGCTTCAATTATGGGCTACAAGCAGCCCCAATGACATAGCAAATATTAATGAGAATGGTCATGTATTTGCTGAAACACAATTTGGTACACTCAAAGAAATGAAGTCTCATCAGATTAAAAATACTGTTCCTTATCAGAGACCACCTGCTGGAACATATTATGTTGTAGCAACGTTACATGAGTATGAAACCGAAAATAAATGGACAATTCATGATTGGGTTAGTGTTAATGGACAGATCACTTCAAAGCCTTTAATTATAGAGGGAACCGTAGGATATACGATTAGCGGCTCTACGGTAGAGATCAGAGCCGATAAACTTATACATAATCGCAAGGGTATAACTAGTGGGACTCTCAAGCTTCAATTATGGGCTACAAGCAGCCCCAATGACATAGCAAATATTAATGAGAATGGTCATGTATTTGCTGAAACACAATTTGGTACACTCAAAGAAATGAAGTCTCATCAGATTAAAAATACTGTTCCTTATCAGAGACCACCTGCTGGAACATATTATGTTGTAGCAACGTTACATGAGTATGAAACCGAAAATAAATGGACAATTCATGATTGGGTCAGTTTTAATGACCGTCTCGTTGAGTGTCACTTGGAAGCCAACTAATTTAGTAAATAATGTAGGTAAACCTGAAATGTCTAAAATTAAGCCTAAGCCTAAAATTATTTTCTCACCTAAGTATGATATTCAATTTTTTGGACTTGAGAAGCTACATCTATTTGATAGCTGTAAGTATGGACGAGCATGGAAAAAACTTAAAAATAAATTTGGTGAAAAGTTAGATAATTGGACAAAATGCCCAGAAACAGAAGTCTCAATCGATGAATTATCTACTGTTCATACCAAGGCATATTTGTCTGAATTGATCACCAATTCTCAGTATCTTTCTCGAGCTCTTGAAATACCACCCTTAGCACTTGTTCCTAATAAACTGATTGATAAAAAGGTTCTATATCCTATGCGTTTAGCAACAAGGGGAACTATTATGGCAGCAGAATGCGCATTAGAAGATGGAATCTCTGTCAATTTATCTGGTGGATATCATCATGCAAGCAGGGAACAAGGTGATGGATTTTGTATTTATTCAGATATCGGTGTTGCTATTTATCAGCTTAAACAAAGTGGAAAGTTAAAATCTGATGATAAAGTTATTGTGATTGATTTAGATGCTCATCAAGGCAATGGCATTGCCAGGATATTTTATGAGGATAGAAGTGTTGTTATTTTTGATATGTATAATGCAGATATCTATCCCCTAGATATGTGGGCAAGGAAAAGAATAGATGCTAATATTCCTCTTAGTCAGGGTACAGATGATTCTGTATACATTGATAAATTAGAAAGGGAACTACCTTCATTTATAGAGAATCAAAGAGATGCAAAAATTGCTTTCTTTAATGCTGGTACTGATATTTATGAAAGAGATCCTCTAGGCAAATTGAGTATATCTAAGCAAGGAGTTTTAAAGCGAGATAAATTTGTTTTGAATAGTCTGATAAATCTTGACATCCCATGTGCTATGGTCTTGGGCGGTGGATACACAAAAGAGAGCTACGAATTAGTAGCTGATAGTATTTACGATATATTGAATACTGCTTATAACTATCAGGATTAGAACTAGTAGAAGGAATAAAACTCATCATACATTTTTGCTTTATAGGGAATTTGGCGAAATCCTTAGTATTGCATATAACTAGAATACTTTTCATAGATAGAGCGATGACATCTAATACTTTACAAGGGGCGATCGCCTTCTTACCAACCATATCAAAAAAGCGATCGCAAACAATAAAACTTCCACATGACAAGGATTAGGGAGTGGGAGTTTGGGTATTTTTGATTCCCCTATCCTTAATTTTTTGATAAACTTGTTCAACCCATCGCTGCGTTATATATTCCATCACTACTGGTTGCAGGAAGAAATGCTCGCCCCTTTTTTCAATTAATGACCGTTGCAATAAGGATTTGATTGCAGGCGGTAACTGACGCTTGAAAGAAAATTTCATGACATCAGCAGCTAACTCAGCAAGGGATACCGGTTCTCGATTAATTGCTAACCAATACATAACTTCCGCTTCTACTGCTGACAAACGCTGAAATTGGCATTCTAACAAGTCGCCAATGTCCTCAAAAATTAGTATTCCTTGTTCCAAATACTCTAAAACAGAGGCAATCTTACCATTGAAAAGCTCTTGGGTTCCGGCTGCTACCATCTTCAGCGCTAAGGGATTACCGCCATAATGCTTGATGAGTACTTGCCATTCTCGTTGTGTACCCGTGAATTGTCCTTTTTGCTGAAATAACTGTTGTCCCTCGGTAAAATTTAATCCTTTTAATGGGAGCGACTTCACTCCTGTTCTCTCTCCTTCTAACGGTACGATGTCTCTAGGTTTTTCTCTGGAAGTGAACAGAATGCAACTATTATGGGGTACTTCGCCAAAGCGCTTCAGTAATTGACCATATCCCTCGTAACCTGGAAGAAATTGTCCTGTTTGACTACCACTAGATAAAATTGTCTCAACATTGTCTAAAATTAGCAGACATCGGTGATTGCTCAAACATTCCATCAACTTTGATAGTTTTTCATCAAAGCATTCAGGTATTACCATTTCTTTTCCCAATGCCCCAAGCAAAAATTGCAGTATCCTTGTCAGCTTATACTCTACTGGCGGTGCGTTTTGCAGGCTGCGCCACACCACTACCTCAAATTCGCTTTGAATTTGCAGCCCCAACTTCACTGCTAATGTGCTTTTGCCAATACCACCAATTCCCAGCAATCCAACTAAACGACACCGTTGTTCTAATATCCACTGTCGTAGCTGCAATAATTCTTCACTACGACCAAAAAACACAGATACATCTGGTGCTTCACCCCAATCATACTGTGGGTTTGCTTGTCGAGTTTCTAGTTCCTCTAAGGTCGAGGTAGGCCTGGTATAATCGCTTGGAGATAAATCTAAATTAAAGGCAGCGAAGGCAGATTGCAAGGAACTTTTATCTACGGGTTCCAAGCGTGCCAAAATTCTCGATATAGTGTGGAGAGCTAAACGAGTGCGATCGCTCAGTTCTTCTAAACAAAAGCTATCTCCACCATTCTCATCAAATTCAACTTGAGTTTTGGCAGCTTGAAATTTATCCCAGCCTTTTAGCGTCAGGATGACACCCCGCCTGCGTCTGCTTGGTTGTTTCATCAACGTTACCTCAAACTTAGTAGATGCATCTCCATCGAGAAAATTCTCAAAGGACAATCAAAGGAGATAGTTGTGGAACAGCTATTCAAGCTTGACCAATTAAATAAAATATGGAACGATACAACATCTTTTATTAGAGCTAAGTTTTTTATTTCACTCGAGCGGCATCTCCAAAAAACGCCAATAAATTTAAATTATTGGCTTTCAAAAAGCGATATTTATTTGTGGCTAAATTAGCCAGTTTTAATGCTAAATCAGGATTTTATCCAATTATTATTGATAATAATACCAAACTAAGTATTTGTAAATGTGAATTTTATCCCTGAGTAAACTGCGATATTTTATATGAGTTTTACTAATATTAATAGGAATCTTGCAAATCGGCAGTTTGGAGCAATCATTTTAACCGTAGCAAAGCATTTACTCACTGTTCTGGTCTTCAAAACCCTCTATCAATTTTAGTAAAACTTCATGGAAAACTCGGATGACAGCAGTTATAAGTTATATAAACTACATCTGTAGTAATGCTCACAGACTGATTTACTAAAGTGTGGTATATGCTAATTTCAATATCGCAATTTTGGTGGAATCGAGTGAAGTTAAGATACAAGAGGACTTCAAGCAATCAGGAAGATTTGGCTTTCAATACTAATAAATTACAACTTTTTGATTCTGAGCAAAAGAAGCGATCGCTCATCGGCTGATACAATATCTGCAAATTCAAAAAAATTGAGGGGATGGGGGAAAATGCGATCGCAATCTTCCCCCATCCCCTTCTAGACGTTATTTAGGATTTAGTAAGGCCACTTCCAATTGCGAATTTCTGGCATATCTTCGCCGTGTTTGTCGATGTAGTGTTTGTGTTCGATGAGCTTGTCTTGCAACATTTGCTTGACATAAGCTGCTTTAGATCCTAATTGTGGCACGCGATCGCATACATCCATAACCAGGTGGAAGCGATCGAGATCGTTGAGGACAACCATATCAAAGGGAGTGGTGGTGGTTCCTTCTTCTTTGTAACCGCGCACATGCAGGTTGTGATGGTTGGTATGGCGGTAGGTTAGGCGATGAATTAGCCAAGGATAGCCATGAAACGCAAAGATAACCGGTTTGTTGGTGGTGAAAATTGTATCAAAGTCTTTGTAGCTTAACCCGTGGGGATGCTCACTTTTTGGTTGCAGTGTCATTAAATCGACTACGTTGACTACCCGCACTTTTAATTCTGGGAAGTGCTGGCGCAAAATATCCACAGCGGCTAAGGTTTCTAAGGTGGGAATATCCCCGGCGCAAGCCATGACTACATCTGGTTCGCTACCTTTATCGTTGCTGGCCCATTCCCAAATTCCAATGCCTTTGGTGCAATGTTTAATCGCTGCGTCCATGTCCAGGTATTGCAAAGCAGGCTGTTTCCCCGCAACGATGACGTTGACATAATGCCGACTTTTTAAGCAATGGTCAGTTACCGATAATAAAGTGTTGGCATCGGGGGGTAAATATATGCGGACAATTTCTGATTTTTTGTTGGCTACCAAGTCAATAAAACCAGGGTCTTGGTGCGAAAAGCCATTGTGGTCTTGTCGCCAAACGTGGGATGTTAGCAGGTAGTTAAGTGAAGCAATTGGTCTGCGCCAAGGTATGTCAAGGGTGCTTTTCAGCCATTTGGCGTGTTGGTTAAACATCGAGTCTACTATGTGGATGAATGCTTCATAGCAGGAGAAGAATCCATGACGACCTGTGAGGAGGTAACCTTCTAACCAACCTTGACAGCAAGTTTCACTGAGAATTTCCATCACCCGTCCATCGGGGGATAGATGTTCGTCTTCGGGAAGGATTTGCGCCGCCCATGTCCGGTCTGTAACTTCAAATACCGGGTCTAGACGATTCGATTGGGTTTCATCGGGGCCGAAAATGCGGAAGTTGCTGTAGTCTTGGTTAAGACGCATGATGTCCCGCAGGAATTTTCCTGTAACTTTGGTAGCTTCGGCTTCGACTTTACCAGGCTGGGGAACATCTACCGCATAGTCTTGGAATTCTGGCATTTTCAGGTCGCGTAGCAACAGACCACCATTGGTATGGGGATTATCACCCATGCGCCGATGTCCTTTAGGCGCTAATGCTGCTAGTTCGGGAATTAGTGTCCCATTATCGTCGAAGAGTTCTTCAGGTTTGTAACTCTTTAACCAATCTTCCAATAATTTCAGATGTTCTGGCTTTTTGGCGATTTCCCCAAAGGGAACTTGATGCGATCGCCAAAAACCCTCAGTCTTTTTCCCATCCACTTCTTTGGGGCCTGTCCAACCTTTGGGGGTTCTGAGGATAATCATCGGCCATTGGGGACGGTTTGTGAAACCATGTACCCTGGCTTCTCTTTGGATACTTTGAATTTCGCTAACTACTGTATCTAAAGTTGCTGCCATTTGCTGATGCACAGCTGCGGGGTCTGAACCTTCGACAAAGTAAGGTTTGTAACCATAGCCGATAAATAAGCTTTCTAACTCTTCATGGCTCAACCGTGAGAGAACAGTTGGGTTAGCAATTTTATACCCGTTGAGGTGTAAAATTGGCAGTACAGCACCATCATGGACAGGATTGATAAACTTGTTCGAGTGCCAGCTAGTAGCTAAAGCACCGGTTTCTGCTTCCCCATCACCAACAACCGCCGCCACAATCAAGTCAGGATTGTCAAAAGCCGCACCATAGGCGTGGACGAGTGCATAACCCAGTTCACCACCTTCATGGATTGAACCAGGCGTTTCTGGTGCTGCGTGGCTGGGAATCCCACCAGGGAAAGAAAATTGTTTGAAAAGCTTCTTCATCCCAAGAGCATCTTGGGAAATGTTGGGGTAATATTTGCTGTAAGATCCTTCTAGGTAAGTATTGGCGACGATTCCCGGGCCACCATGACCAGGGCCAGCTATGTAGATGCTGTTGAGGTCATACTTTTTGATTACACGATTGAGATGAACGTAAATAAAATTCAGTCCAGGTGTAGTTCCCCAGTGTCCCAACAGCCTGGGTTTGACATGTTCTAGCTTCAGCGGTTCTCGTAGCAGCGGATTGTCAAGGAGATATATTTGTCCTACAGAAAGATAATTAGCTGCACGCCAGTAAGCGTTTATTTTCTGCAATTCTTCATCAGATAAAGGCTTTGGTTGGATCGGAGTTGCTAAAGTCATATCAAAACTCCATTACAAGAGGATGGTGACGAATTCATTCAAACAGTATGCAAGTTTACTTATCTAGAGGCTGAGTGTCATCTTACCCGTGACAAATTCTTCCTGAATTTCTCAAAGAAGGTAGCAAGGAATTCCTTTTCCATAAAGATATTTGGTCAATTCTAAAAAAAATGTGAAGAAATACCTAACTAAGAATTCTCTGACAGCGTAACAAATTTAGCAGGAAAGTTAGATATTTTTAAGATTATTTTTAAAATTAAAATTCCCAATTTTTGCAGGTATTAAAACATTATAAAACAGTATTTTGCCAGACATTTATAGCAGTTTGGGCGGTAATTAGTAGAGGAAACAGCGAACTATCAACAGGGATCAAAAATGTTGTTGGTTTCTGAGTCCCGTAACTCCAAATTTGGAAGTTACCAAGGACAAAGTGTCAGATAAAAGAGGAGAAAATTACATCAAATCTTCGGGATTAACTCCCATTTGACGCAACCTTTCGGCGAGAATTTGCGCTCGCCTTGTTTCTGCTGCTAATGCTGCTTCGGCTTGTTCTAGGCGTTGACAAATTTCTATATAAGAGAAAAACTTTGTGCCATCAGGACGATAAATTTGCAACTCCTCGCCAGATAAATCAAAGCGAATTCCTAAGCGGGGACTGGAAAAATTTGCGATCGCGGGAATGATATCTAACCCAACTTCACCTCGCAGCCAGCCTCTTAACTGATTTTTCTCCGGATTGTAAATGTAATACTCCTCAACGCCGTAGCGATCGTAAAAGAGGAGTTTTCGATCCATCTCATCTTGGGAATTGCTAGGAGAAAGAATTTCAAACACTACTTGCGGTGCAATTCCTGACTCATACCATTGTTGATAAGAACCACGTTTACCTTTTGGTCTACCAAACACCACCATTACATCTGGTGCATTTACAATGTTATTGCGTCCTTCCACAGGATACCAAAACAAATCTCCCGCCACAAATACATTTGGGTCATTGGCATACAACCAATCCAAATTTTGCTGGATGACCAAAATCCAGTTAAACTGTTCAGTATTATTTGCCATTGGCTGTCCGTCACTATCCGGGTAGATGACTTCTGTTGGGTTTAATGATTCGGCTTGAGCAACCATAAGCTGAAGGAAGGCATATCTAACCTGCTTGGATTTTAGCACCGGATAGCAAGATTTGAAGTATTGGTGACATTGCTGTTTATGGTTTGCAAGAAGCGATCGCAATATGATGCGATCGGATGAGTGGGTAAATAGATGAGAATAACTGCTGAGGAGTTGTTGCAACGATATGCTGCTGGGGAGCGAGATTTTAGTGGAGTTGACTTGAGATATGCCAAGTTGAGTGGTGCAGACTGGAGTAATAACGATCCTATTGGTAACGATTTGAGTGGGATTAATCTTAATGGTGCCAATCTGAGTGAAGCTAACCTTGGTGCTACCAACCTCTGTGGAGCTAACCTCAGTAGCGCTAACCTGACTAAAGCTTATTTGAGTTATGCCAATTTAAGTGGCGTTAATCTAACCGAAGCCAACTTGAGTTTTACCGAATTGACTGGTGCTAATCTAACTAGTGCCAATCTAACTAGAGCTAATATCATAGGTGCCCAGATGACTGGTGTGAATTTGACTAATGCTAACCTAACTGATGCCTCTGGTGAAGCTAGCGCACTCTGGGAAAATGCTTTGTTTTGCAATACTATTTTGCCAGATAAAAGTGTGATCGTTGATCCCACTTATGCTGATGACTGAATTGCGATCGCACTTTCTTAGCAAATTTCGTTAGAGAGTTGACAAATAAACAAACATCCCCATCATCAATTTGCTGAGCCTATCAACTCGTAGGGGCGGGGAAACCCCCATACGTGTCAACTTAACGTGAAACCCGCTTGGTGAAAAGGTTTCGCCCTCACCCCCAGCCCCTCTCCCCTGGGAGAGGGGAGCTAGAGATCCAATTCCCCTTCTCCCTGGGGAGAAGGGGTTAGGGGATGAGGGCATGGGGGATTTGTACAACGCTTGCCCGATATAGCTTTCGGCTTAAGTTGACACCAATGGGAAACCCCACCCCTACAATTTGGAATAATTTATTTTTTGGTATTTCCTTACTTTCGCAAACCCTGTGGTGACTTCCGCAAACCCTGTGGTGACTTCCGCAAACCCTGTGGTGACTTCCGCAAACCCTGTGGTGACTTCCGCAAACCCTGTGGTGACTTCCACAAACCCTGTGGTGACTTCCGCAAACCCTGTGGTTAGTACACGGTTAATTCAACCGACAACTTAATCATTGATTTCCAATAACCCTGGTGGGGGTGTAACTTCAATGCGACCGGCTTGTAGATCTACAACAGGTGCGATCGCTTCCACAAAGGGAATTAAAACTTTCTTGTGTTTTTTATTGGGTGCAAATTCCGGATCTAACTCTACTTCTAATAAATCATGACCAGCGGGAATTATATCTACTACTTTGCCCAAAAGTTCACCGGATGCTTGCAAAAACACTTCCAAGCCTAGCAAATCGGGAACATAAAATTCATCTTCTGCCAATTCGGGGCGATCGCTTGCTGGTACCATTAATTTAGAATCGCGCAAATCCTCAGCTTGGTTGCGATCGTCTACACCAGCTAATTTAATCACATACACATTTTTCCCTTCAACGTAACGCCCTGCAAGTAATTCTACAGGTTGCGGTTCTGTCTCCCCAGGACGCAACAACCACCGCTTTCCTGCTACCTCAAATCGTTCCGGGAAATCAGTATTCGGATACACCCGCAACTCCCCAGCCAACCCTTGAGCTGCAACAATTTTACCAATATCTAGCCAATCGTCCAATTTTGGATTTTGGATTTTGGATTTTGGATTAGTCTGTTTTTTCCTTTCTTTTTTCGCGTTCTTCGTTTCTTCGCGGTTCATTCCCATTATTTAATTACAGCGTTTCTCGTTTGGATGCAGTAGGCTTTTAACCCCACCCCTAACCCCTCCCCGCAAGCGAGGAGGGGAAGTTTTGTGGCTTAGGACTAATGTCCTTAAAAGGAAAGCGGAAAAGGTAAAGGAAAAAAGCTACTTACATACTTGGCAGTGTACGAAGTTTATCATGACTACCTTCTGCCTTCTGCCCTCTGCCTGTGGTCACTGAGCGAAGCCGAAGTGCTGCCTTCTTTTACTAAGCACTCACAGCTGAACGCTCATAAACTTGTTCAACTACCTTCGCTAAACGGCGCATTCCTGTTACCAATTCCTCATCGCTACCGGTGAGGCTGATGCGGAGACATTGCTGTTTGTGGGGCCAATCTTCTTTTAAACCAGGGAAGAATGTACTACCAGGAACAACAATTACACCTACTTGCTTTAATTCTTGGTATAATTCCCAATCGCTAATTGGTAAATCTTCTAACCACAACCAAGCAAAGATAGCGCCTTCACCGCGATGGAGGAACCAAGGTAAGTCCTTGGACATGGAAGCATCTAATGTATTTTCTAAGACACTAAACTTGTTTTGGTAGAATGGGCGAATGACTTGTTCGGCAATTTCCGCCAAGGCTCCCGAATTGATAGCACGAGCTGCGATCGCTTGTCCATACCGGGACGAATGCAGGCTAGCATTGGTTTGAAATGACTCGAGAACTTGAATCACCTTTTCATTGCCAATAGCAATCCCAATTCTCTCTCCTGGTAGCCCCGCCTTGGATAAGCTGGTGCAATGAATGATATTTTCGCCAAATATCAACGACATATCTGTAAAATTCAGCGCCGGGAAGGGAGGTGCATAAGCTGAGTCAATAAATACTGGCACATCGTAAGGTGCAGCTAAAGCCGCAATTTTTCTGACTTCGTCATCGGTGAGGACGTTACCTGTAGGGTTACAGGGACGAGAGAAAATTACACAACCTGTCTTTTCTGTAATTGACAGTTGGCTGAAGTCGGGACGATATTTAAATCTATGGGCAGGTGCATCAATATCTAAAGCTGGTTTGTAAGCAATTAATGCTTCTGGATCTAAGCAAATTCCACCATAACCAGTGTAGTCAGGGGAAAGAGGTAAGACAATTTCCTTGAGTTCACCTGTAGTAGTGTAACCCCCAAAGGCATTGGCGGCGTAGAAGTAGAGAGTTTGACTACCGGGAGTAATTAAAATATTGCGATCGCTTAAATTTAACCCATAACGGCGATTAAAATCATTAGCGATCGCCTCAATTAAAGGTGCATAACCTTGGCTAGAACCGTAACGGCAAACAACTTCACCATATTCAGAGCTAGCGAGTAAATCTGCCGTACAATCGCGCCATAATCGTTCTACTGCCGGCAAAATCAACGGATTACCCGCACTCAAATTAATTAATTCCTGCCCAGCATTAGCTTTTAACGTTTCCACAATATCTTTCATAATCGCTCGAACGCCGGTCAGGTTAGACATTTGAGCGCCAATTTTTGTAAGGGCAGGATTCATAAGCTGTAACGAAAATAAATTTATTGCGGTATTGACAAATTCTTATCGGCGGATTGCTGCTAGCACAAGGTTTACGTCGTTGCTCAAACAACTATTTCCACCTTTAAATAATCTAAACTAGAGAATGACATTTTAACAAAGTTACATTATTTTTATAATTTTTTGTCATTGGGCATTGGGCATGGGGCATGGGGCATTGGGGAGGCAGTGCGTTGCGGGGGTTCCCCCCGTTGTAGCAACTGCCGTCATTGGGCATTTGTCACAGTCAACAGTCAGTAGGGGCGGGTTTATTTGGATCTTTGTTAATAAATGAGGATATCGGTGAACCCGCCCCTACAACAGTCAACCATCAACCGTCAACCGTCCCCTACCCCTTTACCACCGACTTTCGGTAAACTCATATCAGCCCAATAAAGCAACTTACATACAGGAGGGCTGACTTTTGGAAGTTAAAGCAGCAGTCGCTTACGGCGCGGGTAAGCCGTTAACTATTGAAACGGTTCAATTATCAGGGCCACAACCTGGGGAAGTATTGGTAGAAATTAAAGCCAGTGGTGTGTGCCATACCGATGCTTTCACTCTTTCTGGCGACGATCCTGAAGGTTTGTTTCCCGCGATTTTAGGGCATGAAGGTGCTGGTGTAGTGGTGGAGGTAGGTGCTGGTGTCAAGAGTGTAAAAAGGGGCGATCGCGTTATTCCCCTTTACACTCCAGAATGTCGTCAGTGTGAATATTGTCTCAGCCTGAAAACCAATCTTTGCCAAGCTATTCGCCCTACCCAAGGACGCGGTGTCATGCCCGATGGTACAAGTCGCTTTAGTATCGGTGGCGAAATGATTCATCATTATATGGGTACATCTACATTTGCTAATTATACAGTCTTGCCCGAAATTGCCGTAGCTAAGATTCGCGAAGATGCCCCATTTGATAAGGTTTGTTACATTGGCTGTGGCGTGACCACAGGAATTGGTGCAGTTATTTATACAGCTAAAGTCGAACCAGGGGCAAAGGTAATAGTTTTTGGCTTAGGCGGTATTGGCTTAAATGTCATCCAAGGAGCGCGCCTGGTGGGAGCGGATATGATTGTGGGGGTAGATATTAATCCCAGCAAACGCGCCTTAGCTGAAAAGTTTGGCATGACGCACTTTGTTAACCCCCAGGAAGTAGAAGATGATTTAGTTCCCTACTTAGTAGACTTAACCAAAGGCGGTGCTGATTACACCTTTGAATGTATTGGCAATGTTAAGGTGATGCGTCAAGCCTTAGAATGCTGTCATAAAGGTTGGGGCGTGAGTGTAATTATTGGTGTTGCGGGTGCGGGACAAGAAATTAGTACTCGTCCGTTTCAACTAGTAACTGGTCGTGTGTGGAAAGGTTCAGCATTCGGTGGCGCTAGGGGACGTACAGATGTGCCGAAAATTGTTGATTGGTATATGGATGGGAAGATAAATATTGATGATTTGATTACCCATGTAATGCCGATTGAACAAATTAATGATGCTTTTGAATTGATGCACAAAGGTGAATCAATTCGGAGTGTGGTGACGTTTTAGTTGCATAAATTTTGTTCAAGAGCGGGGAAACCCCGCCCCTACAGTGCGGGTTTATTTACAATGAAATTAGGCATCAAGTAAAAATAAGTAGTGCGAGCCGGAAAGCTCGCGCGGGCTTTTCGTCCCGCACTACAAATATTAAATTGTTTAACTTATTTTTACACGACTCCTTACAGCAGTTTCGGTGGTAATTGAACCACAGATCCTTTCGTAGGGGCACGGCACCAGTCACCTGTGTCAACTTAAGTTAAAAGGCTTATTCCACAAGCGTTTTACCCCACCCCTTTATCCCCTCCCCGTAAACGGGGAGGGGAAGTTTTGGCTTTAGACAAAACTGGGGTGGGGTAACGGGGATCTTGATGGTAGACGATTTGAGGCAAAATCAAGTCTTGATAAGGCTTTCACGTTAAGTTGACACCAATGGGCACCAGTAAGATTACTAATAAGGGCTGTCAACGGTCAACTGTCAACAGCCCTGACTATGGATTGTGCAACTTAAAAGCATAATAGCTGATCGCTGAATGCAGATATTCAATGCTAATTCTTAACTCGCCCGTTAGTTGCTTCTGGAATAATTGCAGTTGGGGTCGGTTGAGTAGGGGAAGCTTCGACAACAACAGGAACTGGTGAAGTAGATGGTTTGCGCTGGCGATTAGAACCGCCTGCTTTGGAATACTCGATGCTATTTCTGCCGTAGACAGTTGCGACTCCACTAAGCTCGACTTTATCCATTTTTACGAAAACCAAAACCAGACGCTAAAACCATTGCAGGAAGGTAGTTTTACTTTTTGAACAGAATCGCAAATCAATGAGATGGAAAAAGTATTGGCCAAAAAACCAGGGTTTTTGCTGGCTCAGTCAAGCCGAGTTCTTAATTTTGGATAAAGTCGAGCTAAGAGCGGGTATTCCGTCCCATACTTGTAGAGAGCGCGAAAATCTACCTAATGAGGAATTTTCATGTCCAGTAAATTAGATTAAATTGCACAAAATGAACTGATTTGTCGCTGCAACTAGATGGATACCAACTCCGGGACCCAACCGCCCTTCCACGAAACCAATGAAAACACCCCAGAAATTGGCGGTGGGTTGCCTGTAATTGAGTATTGGGCAAAGCACACACTATCACCAGAAGGGCCACATCTGTGGAAAACTCTGTTTCACAAGAGTGCTTGCCTGTCCTGCTCCTGGGGGACTGGTGGACAAAAAGGTGGATTCACCAATGAAGTGGGTGAGAAACTACAACGCTGCATGAAAAGTGTAGAAGCCATTTCAGCCGAAATCCAACCTCCGGTTCCAGTCCACTTCTTTGATTCCCACAAGATTACTGACCTACAACAGCTATCCTCTATGGAAGCAGATCGCCTGGGAAGACTTAGCTTCCCAGTGATTCGACGCTCAGGTAGTGACCATTATCAGCGCATTTCTTGGGAAGAGATTTATGCGATCGCCAAAGCTGCGTTTAAGAAACCACCAGAGCGAGTTGCATCCTACAGTTCCGGGCGTGGCTCCAACGAAGCGGCATTTTTACTACAACTGCTGCTGCGAACCCTAGGTTCCAATAATTTGGCAGATTGTTCAGATCTGTGCCATGCTCCTTCTACAACCGCACTCAAGGAGATGTTTGGCACAAACACGTCGATTGTCAGCCTGGAAAGCTTGAAGCAGGCAGATTGTGTGGTCTTAGCAGGGGCAAATTCCGCTTACAATCATCCACGTTTGATGAATGAGCTGATCAAACTGCGGGACAAGGGTGGCAAAGTGATTGTGATCAATCCCGTGATGGAAATTGGATTGGTGAAATTTGGCTCTCCGGCATTCCCAGTTAAATCTCTAATTCCTGGTTCTGAAATTGCTTCATTATATCTTCAGCCGATTCCCGGTAGTGATGTAGCGCTGTTTGTGGGCATTCAAAAAGCGTTAATTGAACAGGGGTTTGTGCAGTACGACTTTTTGCAAGCGCATACCCAAGGGTGGGAAGCAGTATTAGAACAGGCGCGATCGCTTTCTTGGGAAACCATCACGACTACCTGCGGCGTGTCCCAGGCAGAAATTGCCGCCGCCGCAACCATTATCGGGACATCAAAAGCTGTGGTTTTTGGTTGGGCAATGGGCATTACCCAACATACAAATGGTGTCGATAATGTCTACAGCATTGCCAATACAGCGTTAATTAGCGGACAGATTGGCAAAATGGGAGCCGGAGTCATGCCTGTGCGGGGACATTCCAACGTGCAGGGCTTTGGCTCAATGGGTGTCACCGTAAAGCTCAAAGAAGAAATTAAGCAGGCTTTGGAGCAGTTGTTGGGGCGATCGCTCTCTTTACCCACTGGTTATCATACTCGTGACCTGATCGAAGCAGCCCAAGCGGGCAAAGTGGATAGTCTTATCTGTGTAGGCGGCAATCTCTATGGTGCTAATCCTGACTCAGCCCAGGCAAAACGGGCATTGGGTAACATCGATACTATCATCTATCTCGCTACTAAACCCAACATTGGGCACTTTCACGGATTGGCGAAAACTCACACAATCATCATTCCCGTCCTCAACCGATTTGAAAACCCCCACAAAACCACCGTTGAATCGGGTAACAACTTTGTGCGCCTCAATGATGAAGGCAAAACTCACCTCAAGGATGCAGATTTAATTTCCGAGGTCGAGTTTTTAACTGAACTAGCTCATCGGCTGCTGGGTGAATATCCTGTCGAGTGGCGCAAACTGCAAGATACTCGCTACGTGCGGCAACTGATTGCTACAACCATTCCCGGCTATGAAAAAATCGCGACGATTGACGACACCAGCGAAGAGTTTATCATCTCTGGGCGCATCGTCACCGAACCCCATTTCAAAACGCCGTCAGGTAAGGCCAAAATGTTGACTACGCCACTGCCGAATCTGGCTCTACCTCAACCTCAAGACTTTGATATTGATGATAGAGCAAATAGTCTCGTGCTAGCATTAATGACCGGACGCAGCTATTCCCAACACAACACGGTGGTTTACAAAATTGACGATCAGTACCGGGGAATGCCCCATCGCCACTGCATTTTGATGAATCGCTTAGATGCACAAAAGATTGGGTTAGCCGAACACGATCGCGTCACAGTACAGGGCGATGCTGACAAACTAGAGAACGTGGAAGTGATTTACGGTGCTGTACGGGAAGGCGCAGCGTTGATGTTTTATCCCGAAGTGAATGTTATTTTTAAGGCCAGAACAGAAACGCGCTGTGGTACACCTGCTTACAAACGGGTGCCAGTGCTAGTGTATAGAAAATAGCGATCGCGCCTGTGAGTCCTCCAGCTAAAACACCAGTGGCACCGGGGGGTTTGGTGCGGAAGTCTTCGTAGTAGGTACGCAAGCGGGTTTCTTCAGCTTGAATGCGTTGGCGCAGGGCGTAATACCAATTCAAATAATGTTTGCGACACATCAATATATTCTAGAGGGCACGGCAGTGCCATGCCCCTACCATCTGTCGCATTCTTTTTTCAAATTGGTATAAGCTTCGCTGGGTTTGAAGTAGCTGTACTCGCCGTAGGTTGTAGCTTCGGGATAATTTGGATCTAGGACTTTGCCGTTTTGGTCATAACCAACAACACCATCGAGTCTGCCTTGCTTGGTGTAATCAGGTTTGATGGGGAAAGGAATGATGTTGGTATCCTTGGGAATATTGGGATTGGGAACCATGCGGAAGGAGACTAGGGCGCGGTTATGTGCCAAGCGGATGGCATACATATCAGCAGTCTCCGATTCCACGAGGGCATGAAAATCTTTATCTTTCTGCCCTGAATACTTTTCGCTTAAGAGGAAAAAGGGGAATGGGAAAGGGGAAAGAAAAAACCTTTAACCCAAACCCAGTAACCTTTTCCCCAAAACCAATTTTGAGTTCAAAACGCTTAACCGAGTAGTATTGCTTCTGCCCTCTGCCTCCAGCATAGCTGCCTTATTTTCAAGCTAGTTAACTTAGAGACAGCGCTAAAAAATGCCGCCATACCTACATGGGCGTAGGTTGTGGCAGCACTCATACCCAGTAAACTCTCTTGTGTAGCACCTACTAAGTAGCCAAGGGCAGCTCCTAAGACTAAGGTAGGAACTAGTAAACCTCCCGGTGCGCCAGAGCCGTAGGTTAAAATAATTAAGCTAAATTGAACAACAAGAGCGATCGCAGCCAACAATGAATCACTACTACCTGTAAGTAACATATCTCGCAACCCAGCATGATTGCGAAAGGCTACAGGCAACAAGGCGATAACAACACCACTGACTGTAAATAACCCGAAAGCTGGTTTTGAGTATATAAAGGTAAAGTGATTTGGAGGTATCTAGTGCCAGAAGAATCTGTGAGGATTTGCCATTGTTTTGATGGTGAAGTCATTGGTAAATTATTAAATGACATACCTGCAATTGCAAATAGTTTTTCCGAACTATCCAATAAGCGTATATAGTAATTAACTGAATTAGCTGCCTCCGCAATTGGTTGCTTAATAATAGTTTTTTTCGGCAAACAGTTTGTTTGATTTATACATAATTCTAAGGAAAATTCTTGAGCAAGTTGCTCTAAATGTCCAGGTTGCTGCCAAGCTGGTTCAATACTTTGATGTAATGCCTTTGCTACTGATTGCAATCCCTGGTCTATAGTTTCATAGTATGTATGGGCAACTACACTATACACGCCCAATCCAGATAGCCCTAAAATACCACCCATCACGAGGGTATACCAAGCTGCTAGCCGCAACCGAGTCTGGTGGAAAATGAGATTGCGTTGCATATTTTTATAACCTTGTTCCAAGTGTCGCTGTCAAGTTAACAAAAATCAGCAGCCTGAATATTGAGGCGATAGCCTACACCATAGATAGTTTCTATTAATGATTCGCTATCTTCTTCTCCTAATTTGCGTCTTAATAAGCGAATTTGTGCAGCTACTACATTACTACATGGTTCTGCACCAATTTCCCAAAGCTGATTAATAATTTGGTCGCGACTGATAATTTGATTAGGATGCCTCATGAAATATTCTAATAATTGGAATTCTTTGGCAGTTAAAGATAATAATTGCTTCTCACCATGAGGATAATATCGAGTAAGTTCATGTGTGATGTAATTAAGAGTTAAACAACCTACTTGTAAGCGTCGGGGTTGAATTTGGGGTGTAAATGTTGTCCCAACATAAGAAGCGCGGCGTTGTAATGCTCTTAATCTTGCTAGTAGTTCTGCCATATCAAATGGTTTAACTAAATAGTCATCTGCGCCGCTATCTAGACCAATAATTTTTTCTTCCATGCGGTCTTTTGCAGTTAACATCAAAACAGGCAGAATTAATTGGCGCGATCGCAACCATTTACACAACTCTACACCGGAAATTCCTGGTAGCATCCAATCAAAAATCCCTAGCGTGTACTCAGTCCAGCCAGTTTCTAGATATTGCCATGCCTGAGTACCATCAAGAAACCAATCAACTACATACGCCTCATGGGTTAGGACTTCTTTGATTGCTGCGCCTAAATCTGCTTCATCCTCAACTAATATCAGCCGCATACTCAACCCAGTGCTAAAAGCCTTCTTTAATTACGCTGGCACGCAAAAGTGAAATCAATATGAAATTTTGATTCTACTTTAGATAGAAACAATCAGACCTCAAACGGTTGAAGCTCTAATTCTCACGCAAGTTTGCTCAAAACAAAAGCAGCCAAAAATCCCAAGACAAGAATTAGCCCAGCAAAATCATGGGCTTGCTCGAAAGCTTCGGGAATCATGGTGTCTGAAATCATGGCTAAAATCGCACCTGCGGCTACAGCAGTAGTTGCGGCGATAACTTCTTGAGAGAAGTGACTGAACAAAGTATAGCCCAGAAGTGCAGCAATACCAGAGATGATAGCGATCGCTCCCCATACGCCAAAGATGTATGCAGTTGAACCGATGGACAAACTTTCTCAGCGCACTTGCGAGATCACCCAAACAGTCAATGCTTTTCCAGAATGCAGAACAGCGCTTTGGGAAGGGGATCGAGTGTCCCATGATAGACCGTTTGTTTAGCCAAATGCAGATTAAATCTCTCTTTGAATATCTGCTGAATTTCCTCTGGTGTAAAGCGGTAAGGGCCTTGTTCTCTTGTTTCCAAGTGAGAGAAGCATTTCAGTAACAAGTAGCCCTTGGGCTTTAACAAGTTTGCAACTGTTTGCACATAAATACCATAGGTATGGGGTGGCAGAACGTGGAAGCATCCTCTATCGAGAATCAAGTCGAAAGATTGTTCCAGACGACTGTTAAGAATGTCATCTTGCCGAAACGAAATTTCCAATCCCTTTTGGTTTGCTTTTGCTGCTGCTTGATTAATGGCCGCCTCTGACAAATCTGTCGCCATCACCTGGAATCCTCGTTCGGCTAGGGCGATCGCTTGGGTTCCTGGCCCTGTCCCCAAATCCAGCACTGAAGCATTGCTCAGTTCTAGGGTGAGGAGGGCTGATTCGACATCTGGATCTAAGCTTGGGTTGAACCAAGGCATAGTTTCAACGGCTTGTTCTTGATAAAGCGATTCCCAATTGGGAAATTCTCGTTGAGTCATTGTTAGTTACCTTTTGAGGTTATATTAACGCGATGTGCCTAATTCTCTCCCATCACCTGTTAATCAAATAACAGACCCAAAAGCGATCGCTCATTATCCTCAACTTTGGGAGCAGGAGCGGTGAAGATCAAACTCAACAGTGTGTTTGTTGATGACCAGGAAAAAGTTCTGAAGGTCACAATCGCTGTATTGCATGACACTTGTGGTAATTTCTCTGCTTGGCTGACAAAAGTGGCGGAGCGTAAAGCGTAGCAATTTCTACCTATGATACATCCTATGCCATGAAAATTCTTGCGATCGGGGCAACAAGTTTTGTGATTGCGCTCTGCGGTAAAAAATAAGCCATACACAGATGTACGAGAAAGTAATAAAACTGCCTGCGGGAGGCGGGCGGCTGCGCGGGTTCTCCTTTGAGGAGATAAAGGTAGCAATACCAGAGACGCTGTGTAAGACCAATCTGTACTTGTACAAGGAGGCGACGGCGAATGAGACGCGAAACGTTGATGGTTGTTTCTTTTGAAGCTCCGGCTTCAGCGGATCTTGCCGGCGTACTTCACTTCCTAATTCTTTCGCTAACTTGCACCTTCAACAGATAATTTTAGAGGCACAACATCTTGTGCCTCTAGCTTGGTAGTCTATTTAAATTTTGTCAGCCTTGTTGCTACCTCCAGGAAATAATGTGTTTTTGCTGAAATTGCTGCGATGATGCTAGCAATGGTCTTAAGCTATGGGAAGACCTGTAGCGCGATCGTCTTCTGGTGCACCTTGGGTGTCCTGTTGCCCATTGAACTTAATATTTTGGGGATCGCGTGGGGAACCATTTTCGCCTGAGGTGGTTAAACCAAGTTCACCATTTGGTTCAGTTAAAGTTTGGTCAGCACCGCTTGATTTACCCAGATCGAGCAGGAATTGCTGGATAGCGGGAGACGGCGATCGCACAACGGTAGGATTACCAAAGTTTTTAAATGGTACCCAGTAGCTATTGTATTCGCCATTCCAATCAAACAAGCGATCGCCGCCTGTGTTAGCAATCAGTACATCTAATCCGCCACCACCAAAGGCAAAGTCGCGGTCAGCAAATGCTGGCGCATCAGGTTGATTGTTTAAACCACCATTTGTATCAAGATTGTCATCGGCGTTGATGACATCATCACCCAAACCACCGAAGAGACGGTCATTCTGAGTGCCACTGACTAACCAGTCATTACCGGAATCGCCAAAGATATTGTCTTTACCGTCGTTAATTTTGTTACCCGCAGCATCAACAGCATCAAAGTTGAGGAAGAAATTAGCAATTTTCGCCACTGGATTGTTGGCATCATAAGCAGCCAGTTTCCGGGTTACTGGATCGTAGCCTAGTGTGTTGGTATTAGTAACTGGATTGCTGTTGTAGAAAGTAGCTTGTGCTTCTGCACCAGAAATACCATCGTCACCTGCACCACCGTGGAGGAAGTCATCACCTAAACCACCGTAGATAGTGTCATTACCGCCTAAAGTCTCAGCCGCTAAATCAACTGTTTTATTTAAGCGACCAGTAATGTAAACCCAAGCGCCTGTGAATTGTCCAGAAATGCTGATGTTGGTTTGGGCGTTGATGGTATTAACACCATAGAGAGTTTCGGTGAGTCCATTGCGGCTGGTAAAGATTTTGCCATCATCACCAAGGATACCGTCTTCTCCTGCACCGCCGTAAATGCGATCGCTTCCTGTACCGCCGTAGATGTCATCATCCTGTCCTTCGCCAAAGATGACATCGTTACCAGTCATACCGTGGATGACATCATCACCGGATTCACCGTGTAGTACATCAGCCGTACCGCGATCGGTAGTTGCACCTCCTTGAGTGTAATCCAGCAATTGCATAGCCCGGGGAATCAGCTTCAGTGAACCATATAAGTCATAGCTGAAGGTGAGGAATTGACCGTTACTGCCAACTAAACGCAGAATATTACCGTTATCACCGATGATATAGTCAGCATCGCGGGCATGGCCGTTAGCGGATTGATCGCCCAAGTCATTGCGGGCAATATCAGTACCAGCACCACCAAAGATAGTATCAGCGTCATCAGGTCGCTGGGTTGGCGCAGTCAAGCTAAACAGGTTAGAACTACCACCGACAATATCATCTTGACCCAGGTTACCGAAGATTAAATCTTTACCGCCATTACCTTCGATGTAGTCATCGCCATCAGTACCAACACCAGCGAAATCTTCTACGGATGCGGTAGTTGTGTTCAGGGAAACAGCACCGTCACCTTGAATGCTATCGTCGCCCAGTTGACCAAAAATTACGTCATTTTGTGCGCCACCTGCAATGCTGTCATTACCAAAGGTGTTGGCGGCTGGGGTGTAGGAGTGGTCAAACAGTGTAATTGTCCGTTCTTCCGCACCCGTGGGGTTGAGTTGTGAACTACCGTTGACTTGGGCTGTACCATTAGCATCATAGATGACTTGACCGTTGAGCGTGCGGATACGCGGACTGAGGGCATCACCACGGCGGAGAATGGCGGCGTTATCACCTGCGATCGCATCGTTACCTGTACCACCGTCTAGGATGTCATTACCATCATTTCCGCCAGCAACATTGTGTCCGCCAATGATGTCATCATCACCCGCTTCACCGTAGATAGCGTCATTACCCTGTCCGCCGATCTCAATATCCTTACCAGCCCCAGCAGAAATAGTATCGTTACCACCAAGCTGGTTATTATTAGCATCTGTGTTCGCCGTGTCGATGGAAGTAAAGGTGAATGGCTTAGTCAGTGTTGATAATGGCAGGAGATTGGCGTTAACGTCACCTTCAACCACACCGTTATCACCAAATATCAGGTCGTTGTCATCGCCTGCGTTAATTTGGTCATTGCCAACACCACCGAATACAAAGTCATTACCAGCACCAGAGTTAATTGTATCGTTACCGCCATCTTTGACATTGGTTGTCTTGATGCGGTCTATATCGGCTGGGTTGTTATCGGTTTCAACGTAGCTGATGTAGCCGTTGTCACCCAGGACAATATCATTAGCTGTGCCTGTGGTAATGCTGTCGCTAGCAAAGCCGCCGAGAACAATATCTTCACCGCTGCCTGTGGTAATTGTGTCGTTGCCACCGAGATTGCTATCGGTAGTTTCAATGCGATGGATATTACCAGCTACATTGGTGACTCTGCCACTGTCACCGATAACGATGTTATTACCATCACCAGCGTTTACGGTGTCGTTACCATTACCGCCCAGGATGATGTCGTTACCACTGCCTGTGGTAATTGCATCGTTGCCAGTCAAACTGGGTGAGTTGGTGTAAATCAGGTCAACCGTTGCCAGGTTGCCATCGGTGGTGTAATCCACCTTGCCATTGTCACCCAAGACAATGTTGTTACCTGCACCCAAGGTTACCGTGTCGCCAGCGAAGCCACCAAGGACGACATCGTTACCCGTGCCTGCGGTAATGCTGTCGCTACCGCCCAGGCTGTCGTCTGTGGTTTCAATGGTTTGGGGTTGACCATTAGCGATCGCTACCTTACCACTGTCACCGATGACAATGTTATTACCATCACCAGCATTTACGGTGTCGTTGCCATTACCACCCAGGATGATATCTTGACCACTGCCAGTAGTAATTGTGTCATTGCCGCTACTGCCTGGATTAGCAGTTTCTACCTGGATGACATTTCCAGTATTCAGGATTCTCGATGTTCCTGGGGTTTGGGTAATGATACCGTAGTCACCCAAAATAATGTTGTCGCCGCTACTGCCGTCGATAGTGTCATTGCCAACTGTGAGGGCATCGCGGGAGGTGTTAACGCTAGAATTGACGTTCGGCACTGTCAATTCCCTGGTGGCAGTGTCAAGGTTAAAGCCAGAATCACCATAGATGTGGTCAGCGCCGCCTTGTCCGTTGATGTTGTCATCGCCGGAACCGCCTGCAATTTGGTCACCTGCTTGACTACCTGTAATGGTGTCATTACCTGCACCACCGTAGATGGCGACATTCTTTGTGGCAGCTGAGGCGTTGATAATATCGTTACCGGGGTTGGTGAAACTGCGTGCAAATCCTGGGTTGACTTGGTTTGCTGTGTCGGTGTAACGGCTACCGTCTTGGGTGGTATCGCCAAAGATTGCTAGTGGTGCATCCTTACCTCTGGAATCGACTCCACCGCGATCGCTCACCGTAATTGTGTCATCACCACCGCCACCGTGAATGGCTGTCATTGCGCCGTCTGCTGTTTTCTCAACTGTGAATTGGTCGTTACCTTGACCAAGCAAGACTTCTACAACCTCAAAGTTGTTGTAAGTAACTCCAGTTGCACCCATTCCCAACCCGGTGAGAGTATTTGCTGTTAAGTTGCCGGAAGTATTAGCGGTGGTACCATCATTAAATGCAGTCACCACATCCAGGGTTTCATTTTCATTGACGAAGAAATTAGGTGACAGATTGTTGATGGTATATTCACTGTTAGCATCGGGTGTTCCCCAAGTTGGGTCAGGTAGTGAGGGGTTTTGCAGCGTCAGTACAGTTTGACCGTTGTTTTGAGTCACGCCAATAATCCGCCAGAATCGGCGCAGTCCATTACCTCGGCTGATTTCCAAAGTTTTGCCAATTAGGTTATTCAGGAGACTGAGTACATCTGCTGTCGCCACAGTCATGGTGTTATTGGCGGCTGAGTAAGCAAATACCTTTCCTGTAGAGGCGAGTAAATTTGTTTCGCCAGGAAGCAGTACAGGTTCAGCTAAGGAGGTTGACCCGTCGCCACCGTAGCCATCAATAATTAGTTGACCTTGGATACCATCAACTTTGTGAGAACCTTCTTGCGCTGGTAACGAGTTAGTTCCCGCCGCGACTGTCGGCGCATCGCCACCCAAGCTGAAGCGATCGCTACCCAGTCCGCCGAATAGCTTGGTGACAACTCCTGTATTAGTAGACAGAACATAGAATTCGTCGTCACCTTCCGCACCGTCGATAATTACCGTCTCAATATTCGTGTAATTAACTGTCCTTCCAGCGCCAGAGATAGCATTAGCTGTTACCACAAATTTGTCAGCAAATTCTGTACCGATAACCTTCAGCGTATCATTACCATCACCGCCGTTGATGTTAACTGGGGCATTGACAACGTATTGAATGTTATCTACTCCCTGACCAGCCGTGACATTATTATCACTAGAACCTTCTTCCGCAAAGGCGCGAATCACAAACAGGTCATCGTTATCGCCACCATTAAGATTTAGTACTGCTTTGTTGCGGTAGACAGTAAATGTATCATTACCTGCATCACCATCCAGGGTAGTAGTAAAGCTGACACCGTTACTTAAGTAGCCGCGAGTTGTTTGCACAGTCGCAAATACATCTTTAGCAGCGACTCCAGCAGCAGCATCTCGTTGCGACTTGAAGATTTGCCCAACTTGGAAGTTGTCGTTACCGCTACCACCACTGATAGTAGTTTCTGCCCAGTTATCATCTAAGGTGACGGTATCATCTCCATCCTGGGTGTTAACGTTGAGTTTTTCTAGTTTCAGCGTGTAATTGATTCGTTCCACATCAACAAATGGATTTCCGTGGAGTGCGGCGACAAAGGCAACACCATTTACTCTATCTTCAGCCGCCCGCAGAAGGAAATTATCTGCAACAGTTGTACCGAAGACAGTTAATTGATCCTGAAGGGTATCAACTCCCGTGTCAAACACATTAATAATGTAGTCGGTATCACTGCCTGTAATGTTGACTGTGTAATTATCGCTGCCTGCTTGACCATCCAGGGTAAGGTTGTTTCGGCTGCTTTGACCACGGCGGGTTTTATCTAGGGATGGCAGGCGATCTACAATGATTGTGTCGTTGCTGTTACCGCCAAGTACCGAGGTATTACCGACTAATTCTTGGAGACGCAGAGTAATTGAATCTGCATTAGCTTCACCTTGAATTAAGACGTTGGCAGCGATAATTCGACCATTCAAGCTAACAGTAGTTCCTACAGTGTCAGCATTGCTGTAATCACCAAGGATGGTGATATTTTGCTGGGCAGAAATCAGGCTATTGGCATCAGCCGTGATGTTATCGCCAATTCGCAGAGTGACAGAACCATTGGCGGCGGTGACTTGGGCAGTACCATCAAGGAGTAAATCTTCACCTGTGGCGGCGGTGTCCTTGACAGTTAAACGAACATCACCTTGGGCAGCATCTACACTGTTAATATTCAGTCCGCCAACAATTTCCGTGATGTATATGTTGTTAGTCGCTGTGGCTTTGAGTTTACCAGCCGTTGGTTTTGCGGAATCGATTTCTAAATCGTTGGTAACTTCGCCAATGCTGCCAGCTGTAGCAGTGAGAATGCTGTCAGCTGTAGCAGTGAGGTTGATGTTGACACCCTCAATGTTAACTGCGTCGCCGTTAGCATCCAGAATTGAGCCATTCTTAGCTAAGAGTGTGACATCTGCAGTTTGGGACTTGATCGAGTCAACTCGCAAATCGCCGTTGGTTTCAATTAAGTAAACTCCACCGTTAGCTGTAGCTGTAACCGTTCCCGGTGTAGCATTGGATGAGTCAATATCAAAGGGGTTAGCTGCACTAGCGATCGCACCACCAGCCGTCAACTTGATACTAACAGCATTTATTTCGCTGTTGTCATCATCCAGGGCATCAATTATTGAGCCGTCGGCATTAATTGTGACTGTACCCTTTGTGGCTGTAATTGGGTCAATCTTCACATCCCCATCGACATCTAAGTTGACATCACCAGCAGTAGAGACAATATCGGCAACATTTAGAGAAGCAACACTGTGTAAGAAGACATCGTTACCAACAGATGCGCTAAAGTTACCAGCTTTAATTTCTACATCAAGGAAGTTGCTGTTAGTGCCAATATCTCCGCCTGCTTGCAGGTAAACATTACCCGTTGCTGGTGCAGTTACATTACCAGTGAAGATATTAACTACCGTGGCATTGGTATCATTAAAGGCATCGAAAATATCACTCTGCGCTCTCAGGTCTACAGAATTACCCGCAGACACCTTACCAACAGTCATATCCCCTTCTGCTACCTGAATAGAAACACTACCACCAGCAGTCACTCTCGATACATACAGGTCAGAAATTGTTTGAGATTGATTATTAATGGTGGCATCTGTAGCTACCTGTTGGATGTTAATATCACCCACAGCTTCGGCACTCAATCTACCAGATGAGGCAACTTGGATGCGTAAGGGGTTGGTTGTTGTGCTATTAATTGCTCCCTCAGATTTGAGAACCAAGTCACCAAAGCTAGTAATTGCCGCAGTGGAATCTGTATTCAGGTCAGTAATTGCTCCAGCTACTTGTAAACTGACATCGCCACCAGATTTAACATGATTGATTTGCAATGTCCCAGTAGCTTCCACAGCAACACCCTTACCAGCATCAATGGTAACTGCATCAGTAGCTTGTAGGTTGACATCATCTCGGAGTTGGACTGTTAAATGAGTGACGTTAAATCTATCTTCTACCAATTGACCAGTGAGCAAGGTCTTATTCTGGTTGCGGAAGTTACTTTCAAAGCGATTTTGGCTGGTGTTTTGAACAAAGTTTTCGATTAATTCAAAAGTAGTGTCAACTTGCCAATCAGGATTATTAGCATAGTTCACCGCTGATGGTTTCAGATTGACTGTACTAGAGCCGATATAGTGGTAAATAGTATTATCATCTCGAACCAAGGTGACGTTAGGAATTACTTCAACAACCGTTGTATAGCTACTATCAAAACGATTTTCATTGGCGTTTTGGCTGAAGGTAATATCTTGCCAATTACTATCGTTGGCGTAATCTATTCCCAAGAGATTAACACCTGTAGTAGTTGCACCTACATAGCGGTAAATAAAATTCCTATCTCTAACAACTGTGGTGTTAGGAATTACTTGTAAAGCTGTCCCGTTATCGTTAGTAGCGTGGCTTGTAGTTACCTTTTGCCACAAACTCGGTGTTTCATAGCTTTGATTAGCTAAATCTAAAGTCGCTGTAGAACCAATATATTTATAGAGTCCGTAGTCTTGATCGGCGTACTGTACTAAAACAGTTTTGCCGTTACTAATTTGAACAGATTGGGGAGAAGTGCGTGTACTTTGGGTAATAAAGTCAGGTGTCAGTTTCTTCCATAAATTAGTGTTGCTGAAGTTGCCTTGAGATATATCTGCACCTGTGGTATTGCTACCAATGTATTCATAAATTTGGTAGGTAACACCAGCTACATCTTCAGCAGTAGCGATGGAAAGTAATTGTTTCTGGCTATCTGCTAACTGTGCATAACCTTGGGTTAAATCGATGGTTACAGCACTAGAAATTTGTCCCAATTGACCATTATTACCACCAGCTATCAGTGTTACTTTATCAGCAATGATATTTGCTGTTTCTGGTGTGGAGGTGTTTTGTGTAAATCCTAAGAAGTTCGTATCAGGATACAAGAACTGGCGTAAACCTGGGGACATTAAATACTGGTAATTAGGACTGCTAGCTACTGTAGTGGTAGAGAATAGTTCATAAATTCCATCCAGAATTGAACCATTCACTGTTTCTAGACGTACATCGCCATTTTCAGATTCAATTGCTGCGTCTCCATTCCAAGATGTAGCTTCTACCAAGTTCAAGTCGCCAGTCGTTTCGGTGATGTAAATGTTATCATCGGCTTTCGCGGCTAAACCGCCGGAATTAGCCGTGTTACTATCAACTCGAATTACTTGGGACGCACTACCAATAGCACCATCTTCAGCAATTAACTCAACTTTATTCCCCTTAATTAAAGAAGTGTTATCTTTGGCTGTAATTCCATCGGCGGCGTTAATAGTGACATTACCGTTAGTGGAACTAATGTTACCAACAACCAAACTATTACTATTGTTATCTTCCGAAACTACCGTTAATTCAATATCTCCATCGGCGCTAATATTAATTGGTGTTTGAGTTCCGCCTTGAATCTGAGCTTTAAAGTCACCGCCAACTGTGATATTAGTTACAGCACCGAAAATTGCATTATTGTTGGCACTGGTAATTGAACCGTTGTCAGACTCTAGCTCAACTGTGCCGTTATCAGGTGATTCAATATTACCCTGTAAATAAATATCACCTTCGGACTCAATGGATATATTCGGTGTATTTGTTCCTGGAATGAAGTCAATATCAATTGGGTTATCAGCTTTGAGCCTATGAGTATAAAAGTCTTTGAGTCCGATAGTAGTTGTGGTTTTGGTGTGATAGGTTTTCTTCCTTAACCAACCACCGCCGGTTGTCCAATTTTCAACTACTCTGGTGTAGTTGATAAAATTGCTATCAAATTTATCTTCTGCTCGGTTGGTAATGCTGGTGGTGCTAGTAGTGCCAGTATCTTGCCATTTAGTAGTATCCGCAAAGTTTTGATACAAGATTATGCTGGTATTATCACCTTTGTAGCGATATATCTTGTTACTAGCAATATCTCTAATCTGTGTGGTGTCTTTAACTAAGTTGACAGTATTGACAAAATTGCTGTCAAATTTATTGTTGGCTTGATCTGTAATAGTGGTGGTGCTAGTAGTCTTAGTATCTTCCCATTTAGTGATATCTGCAAAGTCTGTGTACAAAGGTATATCTGCATTATCACCTTTGTAGCGATATATCTTGTTAGTGGCAATATCTCTGACTAGTGAGATGTCTTTAATTAAGTCTACGGTGTTATCAGTTTTTTGTTCGTAACTGATAGTGTAGAGGATATCTGAGTCAAACTTGTTGTTTGCTGGATCTGTAATGCTGGTGATGCTAGTAGTGTTAGTATCTTGCCATTTAGTAGTATCAGCAAAGTTTTGGGTAGACAGTAATACGTTGCTGGCATTATTGCCTATGTAGCGGTATATCTTGTTATTAGCAATATTCCTAACTTGGGAGGTATCTTTAATTAAGTTGACCAGGTTGTTGCTGGTTAGAGATTCTGACTCAAGTAAGGGTTGATCGTCACGGAAAGTGGTTTCTGTTGTATCTGGTGGAATGCCATCAGCCGATAGGTCATCCCAATCAAAACCAAGGAGGTTAAAGCTATTCTGCTCGTACTTGTTGATGACAACTCTGGTTTTCTCTTGTCCTTCTGTCCAGGTGTATTGTAATCCTGGTGTGGGTTGATATTTAATATCATCGCTAAAGGTATGGGAAATCGCCGAACCTACAGGAGTATAGTTAATGGTGGAAATATTACCGTTAGCGGCGGGAACTATTGTTCCTGTGTAGGTTGTTTCTTGAATGTTACTACCATTGACTTTGTACTCGACTTTTTTGACTGTTTTCGGGTTAGCGTTACTGTAGGTGTCAACGATCGTAATTATTCCTTCTCGATTGGTAGTGTTATCTATGCGGTTGACAATGAGTTTGTAATTACTTTGGTTATTAATGTCTACATTGGCATAACCATTAGCAACTTTCAGTTTGCCGTTACCTGTACTGAAGATTTGCCCAGCAAGGGTAATCCTACCACCTTGAGGAACGATATCTTCAACTACGATCGCGTTTTCTGCGGCATCAAAGTAACCATTTACAGGTACATTCTCTGTTCCGAAGCTAATACCTGCTAGCACATTGCCATTTTCATCAACAAAGCTTTGGGTGTTTGTACCAGGGTTAAAGTTAGCAGCGATATTCAGTGTCACGGTGCTGACACCACTTTGAATTAAGCCGTTAACGTTGAGGTAGCGTGCGGTAACGGAAATTGCTCCTTGAGCTAAAATTGATGATTCGTTGCGGTTGATGGCTGCATTCAGGTTTTGTCCGCCAACATTGGTTGTATTGCTGTAAGTTTCGGAATCTGCATTGCCAGCAGTGTTAAATACTGCGCTTCTTGCACCATCATAATCAATGTACTGGCGGGGATCTTGATTAGTGTGGAACCAGTCTTCGCTGTTGAGGTTAAAGTCTCTAGCTGCCTGAATGGTGACGTTTTCGGCTCTAATTTCCCCAGAAACGTTAATACTGCCTTCTTGGTTATTAATGTACAAATCACCAGCTTCATTGATTACATCGCCGATGATGTACATATCCTGATCGATGCTTGGTAAGACGATTGTGCCTGTATCGTAAGCACTATCAGCAAAGGAATCTTGAATAATGCTGATAATTTTGCGTTCTACGATATATTTATTTGTCCCCGCGACAAAGGTACTAGCATCTGTAGTGGTAGCTTCCCAATTATTATCTGTGTCGTAACTAATTTCTGAGAGAGCTAATTGTGTGGTTTCAGTTCCTTTATAGCGATAGACTGTATCACCATATTTCACCTCTGTTGTGTTGGGTGTAACACTAACGCTTGCACCACCCGCCAGCACGTTGTTAACGTAAACATTTCCTGGTTGCAGAACAGTGTACTTACCATCAACTACGGTGACTCGTTTGTTATCGCGGATAATTGTGTCATTAACGTTAATAGCAAAAGGTGACTGGTTGAGGATGTCAATTTCTGCGCCTGCTTTGGCTTTGAGTGCGCTACCGACTAAGCTAGTGAAATTGCTAGCTGTCATGCTGTCGGCTTCGATAAAGATACCACCGGGAGCAGCGTAAATATTTGGCAGGTTGACAGAGATAATATCTAATTCCTTCTTGACAGCCTTGACAGTTTGCCCATTCACCTGAATCGTCTCAAACAGACCTAATTCTTGGAGTGTGGCTTCTACTTCTGCCAACTGTACTTGATAACGAGCGATCGCTTCCGTATTTCCTGCATGATTGTCTATCCAAGCTAGGATTTTCTCCCTTTGATCTAATAACAGGTTGCCAGCATTGGCATAGGACAAGCTGATTTTATCTAGGTCTTTGGGTTTAATCGCGTAGAATTTATCTTTGAGTTGAGCTTTTAAGGTAATGGTGACATCACTGCGATAAACTGCTAGTTCTGCTTGCTGCTCTGCGGTGAGAGTTGTACCCAAATCTGTCCATCTGGCAGTATTAGAAAAGTCTTCATCTTGGAGAACAATGTCATCGGATGCCCCTGTCGTTGGGAGTTTATATTGATAGTAATGGCCGGCGTTGCCTTTGTTATATGAACCGGCGATCGCTTGTACAACCGTACCTGTAGAAATGCTAAAGGCAATTTTATCCAAATCTAAACTGCTGTACTCATAAGCCGCATCTTCTGGTAATCCTAGAGCGATTTTCTCAGCTTTAGTTAGTAGTGTTCCTAGTTTAGAATCATCTAATTGTTTTACTAAAGTACCACTACTATTTCTCAAGTCCAGAGGCTTAATGTGGACTAATGCCTTGTTATTAATCCCGGCTTCAATGCTAGTAGTCGTATCAATGTTGACTTGACTGATGCTATTATCAGTTGCCTTAATAGTCGGTCTGGAAGCATCAGGAGTAAGTGGGAAACCGTAGGGAGGAATTGCTAAATTCACCACTAATCCATCGGTTCTGGCTCTTTGACCAGAACCTGCACCAACACCTTTTTTCGCAACTAGGTTAACATCTTCCAAGGCGAGAAGCTGAGTTGTGCCTGTAATATCTACCTTGTTAGTTTCGTTTATGGTTGCATTTAAGACCGGAATACTAATACCAAAGCCAAGACTTGCGGTGGTAATTTCGGCATTAGCGAAACTGTCTATGAGGTTGGAAACTGCAAAGCTATCGCGTCCCGCATAGAGACGAATATCACTAGCTTTAATAACTGAATCATCAACTTTGATTTGATTGCTAGCATTAGTAGTGGTTTTGGCATCGCCAGCATTAACGGCGGCGGAAATAGGTGAACCTCCTGCTAGGATCAGGAGATTGGCACTAGGATTCAAGCTTGAGTCGGTACGAGAGGTGAGGTAAACATCCCCGGTTTTATTTTCTAAGGTTGCTCCATCTAAATTCACCCCAGCTTGAGTATTGGCATCTATTCTCGATAAACCCACACCCATTGCAAACAAACCGGCACTTTCCACTATGACTAAATCATAGGCAGTCACTTCATTCAAGGTTTCAATTCGCAGCGTACCTGGATTAGCATTTGTGCCATTAACGGTAATGTTAGTGCTGTTGCCAATATTGACTAAAGCTTCAAAGGGATTCGTCGATGTACCAATATCTGTGCCACTTTCTAGAACTGTCAGGACTCCTCCACCAGCCGAGCCTGATTTCAGGTTGGCTGAATTGACTAATCCGATGGGGCCGAGTTGTTGATTTTGAGCATTAACAAATTTATCTTTGTTCAGTCGGTTGATGGCGTTGATGATGACGGTATCAGCAGTGACGCTACTGTTAGTACCAATATCGACATTGGCTTTAGAGGTAATTTCATTATCTACACCTGCACCGTTACCAACTCCTGCACCGAAGCTAAAACTGTCGGCGGCGGAATCAACATCTTGGGTATGTTTGGAGAGAATGGAGAGATTTTGAACTGTAATTTTGGTATTGTCGCCAATTTGACCAATGGTGGCATAATCACTGTTGAGGGTAGATTTTGCTCCTCCGGCTGCTACTAAACCTGCACCGGCGGCGACGCTTTCGGCTAACAAGTCATCGGTGCTGGTAGCGGTAATTTTCAAGTTTTTGGCTGTTACTTGTGTACCGTCTCCCAGGATTGCTTCTAATTCGTTGACATCATTTCCTTTACCCAAGTTGACATGGGAAACCATCGCCGTCACAGCTAATCCACCTGCTGCACCGCCATTTGCAGAACTTCTGGCGCGGTTGTTGGCTGTTGACTTGATTTCCACATCACCAGTTGATGCCAGTTTTGTACCTTCGACAAAGGCTTTGACTGCTGTTTGAATATTGGCTTCGGATTCGTTGCCGGCTATACCGACAGTCGCAGCAGAAACACCCGCAGTTAAGGTTTTATCAATGTTGGCAATAGAATCTGCATAGACTGTAGTGTTGACTGAGTTAATAGTTGTGACTGGAGTACCAGTTGTCCAAGCTGTAGAGGAATCATTATCAACCCAAGCTTGAATTGTGCTGTTAATTTTGTTTTCAACTATCGCCACGCCTAAAGCAGCACTGATCAGGGATACGGCAACGGTAATGGCTGTAGCATCACTCGAAAGGAAAGCATCTTCACTAGCGAGAACATTAACATTTCCCTTGGTGGCATTGACAGTCACAGGGCCGGTAATGTGAGCATCAACATCATTATCAATTGTGTTGTATAAACCAACGCCACCACCACTGAAAGCGAATCCACTCAAACTAGTATCAACAGCAATGGAAGCTGTAACGGCAGTAACATTACTAATACGAGCGCGAGACACATCCGCAGAGATGAAGACATTGCCTGTGGTAGCTTCAATCTTTTTAGCGGTGTCGCTCTTAACGTAAGCTTGGACGTTATTTTTAATTTCATTGACTACGTTAGATGCAGCAACAGATACCGCTCCTCCTGTACCAATGACAGCCGCGATCGCAGCTCCTACTGTATGAGCTTTAGTAACTTGACTATCGGATGTGGCTTTAACTTCTAAATCAACTCCAGCAATGGCTTGCGTATTTTCTAGGTAAGCATGGACTTTGCTAGCCATTTTACTGGTTGATTCAGCCCCCGCACCAGCTCCAGCTAAACCAATACCTACTGCGATCGCTACTGAAGCGGCAAAGGATACTGTTTCAATGGTGTCTGTGTTAGTGGCATAAACTTTGATATCCCCGGTGGAAGTAGCAGTGGAATCTTTGATGTATGCTAAAACTTCGTTGCCGTAACCTGAGTCATCTGTAATCGAGTCATAGCCAATCAGGTTTCTAGCTAGGGAAACGCCAATAGTACCGGCTGCGGCGAATAATCCACCTGAACCAGCAACGCCAACTGCTCCTGCTAATGCAGAGATTTGAGAGGTACTTTGAGCATCAAGCTTGATATCTTTATCGTTTCCGCCTTTGGTTTCGATAGTACTGCCATCAACGTAAGCCTTGACGCTGTTGTTGACAATATTCGTTGATTCTGCTCCGACTCCACTTAGTGCCAATGATGCTGAGAATATGTCGAGGGATATGGCTAAACTGACAGATACAGCTACAGCATTAGAAGTAATTGTGGATCTTTCAATAGCTTCTACTGTCAGCGAGCCATTTCTGGCTTCGACTTTGTTGTTGGCATTTTGGATGTAAGCCTGGACTTCATTGTTAATTTTGTTACGAGCTATACTTAGACCAATGGATGCTGCCACTGAGGAAGTACCGGACAAGGATAAGCCGACGGATGCTGCTCCGACTCTGGCTGTATTAATAGTGGTGTCATCAGCTTTGAGGGCGATGCTATTCGCAAAAATACCTGTTGCGCCATCTCCGTCAATAAATGCTTTCACCTTAGCAGCAACTTTGTTTTCAGCGACCGCACCCGCACCTACAAGGCTCACAGCCAGTTCTGAACTCGCAGCGATCGCTAATGCTCCTGCTCCCACATCGGCGGTAATGGTATCTGTAGCGGTAGCTGTTAGGCTTAATGCTCCCCTAGCATTGATACTGGAATCTTGAATATATGCTCTAACTTGAGCAGCATCAGCTTTCTTATTGCCATTGGCTTCATAACCAATGTAGTTTCTCGCTAAAGAACCACCAATCGCGGCGGCTACTCCTGCGCCACTTGCACCTCCAGCTCCACTACCAGCGATCGCTACAACATCAGCATCAATTGTGTTGTCGGAGGTGGCAGTTAACTTCAAGTCACCGACGTTATTAATGGTACTGTTATTGATGTAGGCGTTGGTATTGCTGAGAATAACGTTGGTTGCTCCTGCTCCCCCACCACTGAAACCAGCACCGACACTCTGCCCAACCGCGATCGCAATTGATACAGCTACGCTCTTGGCAGTAATTGTGGCTTCTGAGTCAGCAGTAATTTCTAAGTTATTGTTAGTGGATGAGGCTTTGGCGTTGTCGATGTAGGCGGAAACTTGGTTATTAATTGTATTGTTAGCTAAGGCGACACCAATGGCGATCGCAACTGCATTATTGCCACTAAATGCAAATGACAGAGATCCACCACCAGCATCGGAGGTAATATCGGAGATATCTGTTGCTGAGATTAAGACTTTGTTTCTGGCGGTGACTACAGCGTTATCTTTAACTGCGGCTTCGATGGTGTTGTTGATTTCGTTATCTCCCGAAGCACCTGAGCCAGCTAGGGCAATAGCTGTAGAACCGATAGCAGCTGCCACAGAACCACCGAGAACGAAGTTATCAATGGTGGAGTCAGATGTAGCCTTGACAGTAACTCCACCTGTAGTTGTGTCTACGGTGGTATTAGTGCCTTCAATCAGGGCTTGAATGGTGTTATCGATGTCGTTGATGCCGATCGATAGCCCAATACTACCAGCAACGCTTGTGTTATTCCCCAAGGAAACAGCGATCGCAAATCCCCCCGCATCAGCCGTAATTGTAGAAGTATCAATTGCCTCTACCTTAATGTCTGCTGTGGCATCAACATTGGCATTGTTGCGAATCTTGGCGGTGATAGTATTTTTAATGGTGTTTCCTGAACCCGATCCGGCTCCAGAAAAACTGCCAGTTGCACCACCAGTCAGCGTGCCAGAAAAAGCTCCACTGAGGCTCAGAGCATTCACGGTTGCCGTTGATTTCGCTGTGAGTTCAATTTTGCCATTGCTGGTGTTTACAGTGGCTTGATCGATAGTTGCGTTGGTATCGTTGGTGATGTCGTTTTTAGATATGGCAATACCCAATGAACCAGAACCAGCACCACCAGCAGTTGAACTACGAGAGAGAGCCAGAGCGATCGCCCCGGCATCAGCGTCAATTAGACTATCGTCAATGGCACTCAGGCTGATGTTGCCACCACTAATTACAGTGGAGTTATTATCAATGCGCGCTTCAATAATGTTATCAATCTTGTTACCTGTGCCGACACCCGCACCAGTGAAAGCCAAGCCAGTGGAGGTACTAGAGGAGCCTACTGCTACTGCACCAGTCCAGGCGACAGCATTAATATGTGTGGTGGAGTCAGCTTTGAGGGTGATGTCTCCAGGAGATGTGACTTTGGAGTTGTCAATTTCGGCACGAGTATCGGCATCAAATTTATTCACAGCCGCCGAGACACCCACGGAAATCGATGTGGCACTGGTTTGTCCCAAAGCTACGGCTACAGCTACACCACCCGCATCGGCATCAATTTCACTGTCGTTAATGGCAATCAGTTCAATCTTGCTACCGCTATTGATATTTTTGACATCGCTACCATTGAGAATTACAGATTCAATGGTTTGAGTAATCTCATTGTTGGAACCTGCACCAGCCGCAGCAATAGTAAAGCCACTACCAACTGTGGATGAACTACCAGCACCAGCTGCCGATATACTCAAAGCAAAGATGTTAGCTGTGGATTTACTGTTGAGAGTAATGTTACCTGCCGCCGTCACCTTGGATTTGTCAATTTTAGCTCTAGCTTTGGCGGTGATGGTGTTATTGGAGATAGCTGCACCAAATCCAATGGCTGCGGATGTTTCGATTCCACGAGCCGAGGCGATCGCAATGCCGCCGGCGATCGCTAAAATATAACTGTCATCAACTGCACTCAGAGCGACTGCCCCTGTACCTGTAGTAGTCACCTGACTATTGGCTTCGATTAATGCCTCAATGGTGCTATCTATCTTGTTTTGTGAGCCTGCACCAGTACCACTAATACTAAAAGCACCTAAACTTACAGAGGAAGCATCAGAGAACGTACCACCAACAGTGACAGCATAAATCTCGGCTGTGGAAGTGGCATCTAAACTGACATCAGCTGCTTGTACTACAGCATTACTCAGATAAGCGCGCACCTTATTATCAATTTGGTTGACGGCTACCGCTAACCCAAAAGCCCCAGAAGCAGCATTACTCAAGTTGCCGCGTACTAAGGAAAGCGTGACTGCCCCAGCTACACCTATAATCTCAGAATTATCTGTAGCAGTTACAGACAGATTGCCACTAGAAAGATTAATGGTGGTGTCTTTGCCAAAAGCTTCGACGATATTATCAAACTTACTCCAAGTTACCGAGCCTGTACCAGAGAAGGTATTCACACTTGTGCCATTTCCCTGAGCTGGATCTTGCTCTACCTTCGCACCAGCTAAACCAACGGCAACGCTAATAATCCGACTGTTTTCTTCGGCGTTCAGGGTGACGTGATTATTGGTGATAACATTTGCACCATTAATAAAGGAGCGAGTGTTGTGTTCTATATTATTGGTGCTAACAGCCCCAGCTAATCCAATTTTGGTAGTTTGCTTTTGGGATTTAATTAATGATGTCGCCCCAGAACCAGTACCGAAGGCTGTTTCATTTTCACTGTAGAGGTCAATTGCCCCCAAAGATGTACTAGGTGCTGAAACCTGAATATTCCCAGTAGCGTTAATATATGCTTGAGCTTTTTCATCGGCATCTGTCACCGATACACTACCAGCCACCCCTAAGCCGAAACCACTGGGACTGTCAGCAGCATTTGTCCCTGATGTGACATTGTTATTCTCATCATCGGCTTCTCTGGCTACGTAACCTGCTAAGGTAGCTGAAACTACGTAGCCGCTGTTGCGAGCATTGACATCGAGAACTTTACGGCCTTTGGCGTTGAGAATGTTGCTGTTGCCTGTAATGTCGATATTTAAATTAGCACCGGTGTTATAGTTCTCAATTTCTCCCTTGGTGTTGAAAATGGTCAGAGCGTCTGGGACTTGTAAGTAGGAGAAAAGATCGTTAATGGTTTCGACATTAATATCATCTTTGAGTTGCACTTCATTGCCGATGACTGCCCTGGTATTGCGGATGACTTTGTTGACAGCGACAGTTGCACCGATACCCAAACTGCCTGCTGAGGCTTGATGCGCGCCAAAGTAACTAATCCGCCCGACATTACTATCGGCATCGAGATAAAGTGGCCCACCCGCAATAATCACACCACTGCCAATTTGAGCGATGGTATCGCTGACTTGTAATGCCCAGCCACCTGTTCCAGTTAAACCGATATCATCGGCTTGTCCCCCGGATTGGTTCAGGTCGAGGACAAAGACATTTTCTTTGGCTTTTACCTCTAGTCCATCACCGAGAGAGCCTGTATGCACTCTGGCTGCATCCCTAATTTTAGCAATGGTCTTATTGGTCATCCCTTGGAACAATACCGATGCTCCAAAGCCATTTTTGGCGCGATTACCGTAGATATTAAATACTTCTTCCCACTGTTTTCTGCCGCCTTTCCCAATCTCCTGTCTGGTGTTACCCTTAAATGCAACATCTAGGGCTAAATCCAGGTTGATAATTCCTGCCATATTCAGCAGGGTAATATCAGTAACAGCATTTACTGATACAGCCTGGGTGTTATTTTGGATATTTTGATTAATTCTGGCTCCAGAACCAATGATAGCCCTAGAGTCGTTATCAAATAAGTTAAATGCTGCTGTCAGAGCAATACCAACATCTACTCCTTGGGAATTACCAGTGACAGCTTTGGTGTCTTTATTTTTCGTGTAATTGACTTTGCCTTTGTTCTTGGTACTGACGAAAGTATTAAAGAAATTATCTAATCCCAATTTGCCGCCAAAGAGAAAATCAAAGGCTAAATCTGCCCATTTACCGATCGCTTTTGACCTGGTTTTTTCATCTGTGGAGTTGGTATCTTCTACTAAGCTCTTCAGGGCGAGGGGATAAGTTAAAGTTGAGGTGACATCTAATTTCCCTACAGCATCAATAACCGCATTATCGGCAACGATCGCTTGCACGTTATTAGTGAATGAGCCTACAGCAACAGCAACGGCAACATTTAATGCACCTTCATCTAAGCTAGTTGAACCTTCAACTAGGTTTTGGAAGAATTGACTACCTAATGCCTCAATGTTAATGTCTGCACCTGAGTTTAACGTCCCACCTACAGTGGCATTAACGGTATGCTTAACCAAATTAACGCCGACAGATAATCCCAGAGCAAGTTGGTCTTTGGCCTCAATTTTCAAACCTTTCTTTAATTCATTTTTAATCGTGTTGGGATTGATAGCGTTAGTTAGCCCTGCACCAGCCGCCACCATTAAGCCTATAGGTGCATTTCTCAGCAAGTCTCGCCATTTAGGAACAGAACCCAATGCCCCTTTGGTGTCAATTACATCTGTGGCTTTCTTTAAGTCGGCTTTGATGGAAATCCCTACGGGGTCGGAGACAGCAGTTAATGTGTGTTCACCGATGACTGGTTCTGCTAGTAAGGCTTGTTCCTTGGTAGCTGCTAGTTTGAAGCTGTCTTTACCGATATTGACTACATAGTAATATTCACCAGAAGTGAGATTACCAATGGATTGATTGAGGACTGTATTTCCTTGATACAGGACGCGATCGCCTGTTTTGAAACCATGATCGGTGATTGTAAAGGTTTCTTGAGTTGGATCGACAACTTGGATATTAGTGGGGTCAAAGGTGAGAGAACTGGTACCGTAACTAAAGGTATCAGTACCAGTACCATCAGCTGTGATATCTATGGCTGTGGGAGTAGTTGCGATCGCTTCTGCTAGTGTTGCGGCTAGTTTGATGGTATTTTGATCCACAACAATGGCAAAATAACCTGTTTTATCAACTAAGGTGCTGTTAGTTCCTGTCCCTATGGCTGTACCACCACTGACGTTATAGGTAACAAAATCACCAGTGGTTAGTCCATGATTGGCTATACTAATGGTGTCATTACTGCTGTTGATATTGCTAGGAGTCTTAGTGGTCTTAGCAAATTTCTCATACGCTAATTTATGGGTATTGCCTGCGGCTATGTTGAGATCTAAAGCATTGCCTTTAGCCGCATCATCTAACGTATTTGCCAGTTTAATCGTATTGTTATCAACGACAATGACGAAATAATCTTCTTTACTGGTCAGTTCACCGATGCTTTCTTTTGCTGTAGCATCGCTAGTATAAGTGACAACCTGACCGTTAACTAATCCGTGGTTAGCAATAGTTAAAGTATCATTGGTGTCATTCACAATTGATGCGCTAGAACCATCAAAAGTTAAAAACTTCTCTGGACTCAAGCCATGATTACCAGGATCTAAGCCAGTCGTACTAATATCAATGGCATCACCCTTGAGCTTGATTGGGTCTGCTAACAAGGCTGCACCATCGGTTTCTGCTAACATGAAGCGGTTAGCATCGATGGCGATCGCATAGTAATAACTACCATCCGCAAGATTTTCAATGGGATTATCGCCTTCGGTTAATTTATCTGTGACTGCAAAACTGTGCGACGCATCCGTTGAACCCACAGTTAAATTCAAATATTGACCATTCTCTGCATTTACTTTGCTCAGAGCAATTTTAATCCGATTAGCATCTTCAACAATTACCCAATAATCTTGCTTTGCAACTAAAGGAGTATTTACCCCATTATTGTCATATTGAATCGGCGTTCCAGTTGCACCTAAAAAGTCAACTTGATAAGTTACTTTATCCCCTGTTTTTAGCCCATGACCGGGCAAATAAATCGTATCATTCGTTAAATCTAGGTCAGAAGATACAACTAGGTCAATCGCCACACCATTTTCCGCATCAGCCTCAGTGAGTGCGAGTTTGATATTCTGACTACCATCTTTAATAATGTAGTAGCTATCGTTTTTATAAAGTGGTGAATTGAGCGTAAATGAGTCTCTGTAAATAGTCGTTGCCGTATTAATCAGAGTTTGTAAATCACTCAGAGTAATTTTATCGCCAACCTGATAACCATGATTATTTCTGATAATAGTATTGTTCGTCAAATTCACAGAACTACTATTATTTGATGAACTAATCAGGTCAAGAGCAATACCATTCCTGGCATCAGTGGCATTCCGTGCTAGTTTAAACGAATTATTGCCGTCAGGAATTACATAATACTCATTATTCGTCTCTAGATTCACATCTAGGAAAGTAGCCTTGTAATTAGTTGTCTCTTCGCCACCACTAAAGTCTGTTGTGCCTGCACCACTATAGCTGGTGGAATTTGCACCACTATAACTGGTTGTGGTAGTACCTAATATTGTTGCTAAAGTAGTTAGACTAATGACATCGCCAGTTTGATAACCATGACTGGATTTGGTAATAATGTTTGTACTGACATTAACGTTGCTAGATTGTGTAGCAGTAATATCAAGAGCAATACCATTCGTAGCATCGGCTTGAGTTAGTGCCAGTTTAATGGAACTATCATCGTTGCGAATTACATAATATTGACTATTTTGATCTAGAGTAATACTCTCTAGCAGAGTTGCTAAAGCATTCTGGTCAATTACATTTCCAGTCTGATAACCGTGATTGGCTTTAGTAATAACATTTGTCTGGATATTGACATTCTTTGATTTTGTCCCAGTCAAATCAAGAGCTATATTATCATTGGCATCAGCTTGAGTCAGTGCCAGTCCAATTGAGTTATCGTCGTTGCGAATTACATAATATTGATTATTCTTGGCTAAACCGACATTGAGGAGAATATTTAAATCTGTTAGGTTAATTGTGTCACCAGTCTTATAACCATGACTGGTTTTAGTAATAGTATTATTTGTCAAATTGACATTACTATTTTCTGTACTGACTAAATCGAGAGCATTCCCTTGATTTGCATCTTGTAAAGTCAGTGCCAATTTAATAGTATTATCATCGGTACGAATCACATAATACTTATCACTTGCATTTAGACTAATCTCCAGCAGAGCATTTAAATTACTCTGGTCAATGACATTTCCTGTTTGATAACCATGATTCGCTTTTGTAATAGTATTTGTTGTAGTATTGACATTACTACAACGGGTATTGCTGATGTCAATTGCTTTGCCATTATTGGCATCATCTAAAGTCAGTGCCAGTTTAACAGTATTATCATCGGTGCGAATAATATAATACTGCTGATTCTTATCTAAAGTCAGACCTAAAGTTAATGGTGCTGCGTAGAGAGTATTGGAGGAAACTCCTAAATCAGTCAGTTGCTTAAAGGTGATTGTATCTTTAGTGTTGTAAGTGTTGTTGCCAACATTAATACTGTTGTTGGTAACATTTATTAAACTGGTCTTATCCGTGGGTTCAAAGGTAAGATAACTCACTGTTTCTGCTGGTTTAGCCACAGATTGATCAACTTCATAGAGGATGCGATCGCCTGTTTTAAAACCGTGATTTGTTACAGTAAAAATATTTTTCTCACTGTCAACTATTGAACTTTGAGGATCAAAGGTAAATTCCGCAACTTCATAAGTGAATTTATGCTCGCCTGAGCCAACAGCACTTATATTGATAGCAGTTCCCGTGTCTGTGCTGATATCATAATCAATGGCATCTTGATAAGTTGCTGCTAATTTAATAGTATTGTCATCTTTTTTAATGACAAAATAACTCTCACCATTGTTGATGGCTTCATTAGTGTTACCAGCCGCAACACTAATCGAAGTTCCGCCATTATTGTTGTAGGTGATCAGTTGACCAGTATACAAACCATGATTGGCAATAGTAATACTATCATTAGTAGCATTTACTGCTGTAGCACTATCAAACTTTGGAGTGTCTTCGGTTTTTCTGTCATAGAACGAGATTCGATGTTCTTTACCTACAGTTACAGTTAAATCAACTGGAGTATTACTAACAACATCATCTTGATTTTCTGCTAATTTAATATGATTGTTATCAACGAAAATGACAAAGTATGTGCCACCAGTTTGTAAATCACCAACTTCTTCATCTTCCGTTGTAATTGGATCGGCATAGTAAATAACTTTTTGTCCCTGTACCAATCCATGATTATTAATGGTCAGTGTATCAGTATCAGCATTGATCACACTGCCACTAGAACCGTCAAAAGTCAATGAATCCAGGCGACTAAACCCATGCTGAACACCACTATTAACTTGACTATTATCAATATCAATAACACCATCTAAGGCATTTTCTGGAGTCAGGGCAATAGTTTTATCATCTAGGACTAAAACATCATAAACTGCGCCCTTAGTCAGTAAACCTGCTGGATCTAAATCAGCACCATAGACAAATTTGTCACCTGTCTTAAATGTGTGACCGTCTTGGAAACTGATGGTATTATTATTAATCTTACTTTTATCAAAAGTGGTTTTTTCCTTAACTGTAGTTAGCCCACCCGCCGTGATATTACCATTGACCGTAGTGAGAATATCTGTTTTATCGTCGTTAACAGCAACACCAATGCCTACCTTACCATTGATCCAAACAGTTGTTTTTGCTTTGGCTTGACTATCAACTGCACCAATAGCATCGACTTTGACGTTACCACCAGCAGTGATGCTGGAATTGCTACCCAGTGTGGCTTTAGATGTAGTGTTAGTTACGGCGGCGGCGGCTGTAAAACCCAGATCAACTGCATCTTCAGGATAGTTAAAACTTCCAACCTTCAGATTATTAACAAGCAGTGTATTGGCATTAGCAAAGATACTAGCTTCGACTTTGGCAGTTGTCTTCACATTAGACTTGACATTAACACCACCACTGGCAGTAATGATACTATTACCGTCAATAGTAGTTTCCGCAATACCTTTAGCATTACCACCAGCACCAGCAAATCTCACTTGCTTACCTAATACTGCCGATAATGCTAGTTCAGCTACACTACCTGTCATACTAATAGCTTCGACTGAACTATCAACCTCTGCATCAGAGGAAATAGTCACATCGCCGCTACTATTAATAGTTGAATTATTAATTTTTACGGAAGACTCTGAACTGCGAACCTGCACAGCCAGAGGAATGCCTAAACTTTGCAGTTGATATAATATCGAATCATCTAGATTAAAGAACCCAAAAGCTTCAGTTACAGCTTGAGGAACATCTTTATTGTAGGCAACATCTTTAGCCTCAGATTTAATTTCAATACTGCCACCTTTGAAAGTTGCTTCATCTAAGCTAATTTTTGATAGCTGTGAAGTTCCACCAAAAGCTAAAGGTGCGCGAGTATCTTTATCAAAAGTATTTAATTTAATTTTACCGGCTGTATAACTACTACCACTTTCTACATTAGCTAGTATTTCCGCCCCACCATTTGCAGCAGTCGTTGCTGAATCACCAATAGTAATATTTCTGGCTGTCATGGTGATATCGCCAGATGCACCGATTGAGTTGGCTGTAATATAATTGCCGTTGTTAAAATCGGTAAGACCAATTTGGCGAGTCAGTAATGTAGCACTATCAGCAATATTGATATTCTTGGCTGTAATCGTAATATTGTTTAGCCCCAGCCCACCAATCAATCCTTGAATCGTGACATTATCTAAATTTTCCAGTTTATCTACAAGTAAATCAGTAGCACCACTGTAGGTTAATTCAATAGTTAAACTGTCAGCATTACCATCATTATTACCAGTAATTTTTCTACCAGATTCTAGGAGAAAATCTCCATCAATTGATATTTTTACATTGCCACTAATGGTTACATCACCACCAGAAATTGTTAATCCATCATTATAGGTTTGATTACTGCTAATAGTGGTGTCACTGCTAATGGTAGAAAGAACAGAATTAAAGTTGTTTAAAGTTGTACTTTGCCAAGGAAGAATGGTTTCAATATTACCAGTGTTAACTTCTAAATCCCAATCTCCACCTTGGAATTGACTTCCCGTTAAATCATCAGAAGCAGCTACATCTGCCCCTGTAATATTACTAATATTTTGAATTAAGTTTAAACCTTCATCACTTGCAGCTACATTACACCCATAAAAGAGAATATCTCCATCATTTGTGAGAACATTTCTCCAAGATGCTAAATTATTTTGGTAATTCCCTAAAGTCTGGGAATTTAAATTAGTCGAACCTAGTTGTATGTTCTCATCGCTACCATGAGTGACGAAATGAATAGCAGAAATGTTTGAATATTCGCTTAAAACATTACTAATGTCATATATATCGTTGTCTAGATTTAATTGAAATACTTGGATATTTGTATTTAGATTACTTAATAAATTTTGGTAATTGTCAATGTTTGATCCAATAAAAAGTATTTCATTGGGATTAGAAATTTGGTTTATTGGAACTAAAGAATTAGAATTAGATTCTGAAAAAGAGTTACTGTCTAGCATAAATTAAGTATTCCAGTTGCTTGATTGTGTGAGTAAATACATTATCTAGTTGACTAGTAATATTTTTATTGTTTGAAAGAACCAATTGCTGGATGATAGTTGATATAAATTTATATCATCCAGCTTTTTGTTTACCAAATTTTAACTGTGATTGAGATATTTTAAAGTTGCGGAACTAATATCTCAGTTGTGATTCTTTCTGGTGCATTTTGTATGAAAATTTCAGGTTGCAGAAATTTAGTATTGATAATTTCTACGTAATCCTTTAAATCTGTTTGCCAATTATCTATTAATTTATGGAGGGATTGTAGCTTTTCTTCTTTGCTGTTACCTGTCACAGCGTAGCTAAAATTCCCAGTGAATAAAACAATAGGAACAGTTTCCTGTTCAGTTACATAAAGTTTCCCTTCTGTAATTCCTAAGCTAAATTCACACCGATCTAGAGTAAATGCTAATTGAATTGTTGGTAGAACAGGTGCATTACCAACCTCTTGCCAAGCCGCAGGAGCTAGTAATGAATTCATGTAATCTTGCACTGTTTGATTACTACCTAACTGGGATTCCAGGATATAGCCTTTTAAATTTACCCCTATTGCTTGATATTCTACATTTGGTAGTGCTTTGATGTAGCTGTGAGTAATGCCTGGAGCTTGAATATCAGTAATTTCTTTATTAATTACCACTTCTAAAAAATTTAAAAGTTGTGGTTGAGCAACAATGCTCAAAGCATTGTTAAAGACTACTTGAGAAGCTTGCTTGCTTACAACTGGTTGTTGTGCCAGTTCCCAATCATCAGGGACAATTCCACTATATTTGAGAAAATCAGGAGTAAGAACACTAGGATTGTGGTTCTTGGTTGCAATAGCAATACCTACGTTCTGGAGTGTTAAAGTTCTGTTCATGACAATTTAGTTGAAATTTAAATCCATTCTGATATAAGACATATTTTTTGGTTAGAAAATATGTCTTATAAGAAATTACTTTTACAACAGAATATTCCTCACCCCATTGGGATGATACAGTAATATCTCGCTATAAGTGGATACAAGCTTTTTCTCCGCTGTACAGGCGTTAAGCGTTCAGATTATCATACTAAACAGCTATTTGCTTGTTACTCCTTATACGTGTTACACATGAGAATTACTGTTGGATATAAAAATAGCATGAATACATCTTTGAAAAAAATACTATTCATAAAAAATTTATAAACCAAAGCTAGATTTTTTGTGGCGGTTTCAAAATAACAAGGATTTATTTAAATAAATTCTTTAAGAAAAAAACATATATTTTTTTCTTTTTTTAGAGCGAAAATTTTTGATTATTTTATTTTAAAATTTAATTTTCTATTATCTAAAAATATATTCAGACATGATAATATTTCCAGCCTAGTTATTTTTTATAAAAATAAAAATCTATATAACTTAACACAGAAATTTGATATGAAGATTAATCAATATAGATTACGCTAGAAAAAAATTTATAAAGTAGCATTTTTACTTATTACTACTGCTCAAAGCATGGTATTTTTATGCCAAAGTTAACACAGGTAATTAAACCCACTCAAACAAAAAAATAACAGTCAACTCTTCGACAGTCTGTAGGGGCGGGTTTACCGAGATTCGGGTTATAAAAGCGAAGATACTTGTAAACCCACCCGTACCGCAGTCAACAGTCAACAGTCAATAGTCAACAGTCAACTAACCTCATCAATGATGATGTGATTTAAAGGTGTAACAACCTACCAAATGTTCTCCAAAATATGAAATGCTTCTTGAGGACTTAAAGAGCCTTCTAGGTTTTTATGTAATATTTGACGATATTGCAGCCATTCTGAGCTTTCTCTCTCAGTTAGAGGCTTTAAGTGTTTTACTGGCAGTTGTTGTCCGCATAACATAGTTAAATAACCATCTATTTCAAAAATGCTAGATTTAGGGATTAAATGAGCGATCGCTCGACAAACCCCACTATCTTGATAAAGATCTACAAGATTTTGCATAGATCCCAAATCAGTTTTTTCTTGACAATACTTCCAAAAAGGGGTATCTAACTTACGGTTAAACTTAAAATGCAGGGTTAAAAAGTCACAAATCTCATCCCATAAATCAGCAATATACTGATTGGTAGCGTCGATTAACTTGGGAGATGGACGAAGATTGCTATCTTGTAAAGCTAGCACTACTCGCCAAATAGTTTCAACAATCATGTGCTGGCCTGTAGATTCTAAAGGTTCTACAAATCCAGAAGCGTTACCAATTGCAACTACATTATTAACCCAAAACCTTCTATATCTCCCTGACTTAAAGGATATTTTTCTTAAGTCATCAGTTGCGTAAGGAGTAAGGCTCAAATATTCTTGAATAGCTTCGTCTTGATTACAGAAACTAGAAGAGTAGACATATCCAAAGCTGACTCGTTCTCTTAAATCGATTCGCCAACGCCAACCAGAATTCATAGTTGTTGCAGTTGTAAACGGAAAAATTGGAGTTTGGCGCTTCCAGTTTCCGACTATTGCAGAGTCACAAAAAAGGCGATCGCTAAAAGATATATATTCTGACTTTAATACTCCCCGAAGAAGTTGTGATTTAAATCCAGAACAATCTATAAATAAATCTGCCTCAATTTTTAAATCATCTTCACAACACAAATGTTGAATATTTCCCTGCTCATCTAATTTAGCATCAAGAACTTCTATTTCTTGAATATCAACCCCCAAAGATGATGCTTTTGTACTCAAATAATTTATAAATTCATAAACATCTATATGATATCCAAAGCCATCAGCAAGTATTTTAATATTTCCTTGACCATCATGTAATAATGGTGAATGTTGCCTATCCATGAGGATTGAATATCTACTAGCTTGCCTCATGTCATGCATACAATAAAATCCGGGAGTTTTACTTAAGGATTTTGAATCATATCTAAATTGCCGATCAAATGTGTAGTTAAAATGAGAAATATCGGGAACTCCCCATTCAAATTTAATCCCCAATTTCCACACTGGCCAAATTGATTTATAAAATTCTTCCTGGGAAATATTAAGGTGTTCATGTAAAAATTGAGGAAACCAAGCTGTTGTAGACTCACCTACACCTATTGCTGCGTGCTTTCGACTATATATCAGTAAGATCTCAAGCTGAGGAAAAAAGTGTTTTAATGTCACTGCTGACAACAAGCCTGCACTACTTCCACCAACAATAGCAACTCGTTTGATATTAAGATTCATAGTTTATTTTTTAGAAATCTGGTTTTATATAAATTCTGCCAAAGGCTGAAAATCGGAACTACAGGAATATCAAAGATATGATGCGTTACTGAAGACCCTGTTATTGATGAAATGATAAAATAGTAGTTGATAGTAAGTCAAAGAACAAGCTAATAATAATTAGCCCTTATCTTTAATATTCAATAAAATTATTATTGTTAAATTAAAATTTAATTATATTATTTTAACCTTTTTATACTTTAATTTAACCTTATCTTATACTCATTATGGAGCAAAAATATAAAATTTTAAAATAAGCAGATTATTTAAACGATGGTGTGTGCCTTGTAAAGACAAGCGTAATGGAGGAGTGTCATAAGTATTACTTATTAACCTTGATTTTCCAACACTTTCAGCCTTGTTCACAATATTTACACCCATTTTACACCCAATAAACTTTGGCGATTTAGTTTTTGAGAATTGCGATCGCTTCAATAATGTGATAAGCTGTTCGTTATTTAGATCGGGTAAGGCTAAAACACTAAATCCTTATGCTGGAACTGTGACAGCAGTTCGGAGTACCCAATTTAAATGCATGACAGCTTATCTAGTGTGATTAATTTGGGAATATTGATACAAAGCCCAACATTGTTTGCTATTAGCTCAGTTGAATACCACCCAAAAAGTGGCTAAAGCAGTCTCCAAAACTTTATGATTGCTAAATAAAGCTTTCAAAATATACGTAGTTTCCAGGCTGAAATATGTTTTTTAAATTGTAATTTACCTATTCTATGGCATTTAGATTGTGGGTAAGGTAATTCCCAAATATCTCGCTGTATATGTTCTTGTTCTACTAATAACTGAATATCGGGTGGTAACTGGGAATATTGACCAAATGACCAAGGTTCACCATTCGACAATTCCTTTTCTATGCCATGAAACATAATGTTTACCTTGGTTATGAATAAGTTATGATTGCAGACGGTGATGTCAATTTATCAGCAACTTTTTGCTGAGATGCTCTCGCCTCTTGATACACAGATAGTAATTTTTGCGATCGCTCTCATTCTTACTGGGTATCTTTGTCAACAATGCTCTCATCAAAATTGCTCGTAGTTGCATAAGTTTTACATCATTGTTTGAGATTAAATTTCTGACATTTGAGTGATTTTTTACAACCAGCAAAGAAAATCTGCAATGTTTACAATGGATTGCACCTAAGCATTGGAATAAGGGAAGGGAGATAAATAATAAATGCCCAATGCCCAATTCCCTATACCCATTACTCCAACAAATCCGGTTCTTCGCGGACAATTCTGTTATAAAGTGGTTGGAAACTAAACCAGCCACCTGCATGAGTTCCAACTTGGCTATGGGTTAAAATAGCAATTTCATGATCAATAGAAATTGGTTTACCTGCTGCTTCAGCTAAAAGTTGTGCTTGAGCCGAGCGCTCAAATGTGATATACCACCAAGCAGCTTCATCTACTGTTCTTCCTACTGTCAAAAAGCCGTGATTGCGAAGAATGACAGCTTTTTTCTCTCCTAATGCTTCGGCAATTCTTTTACCTTCTGAAGTATCAAGAACTACACCTTTATAATCATCAAAAATGGTGTGGTCTTGATAAAAAGCACAAGCATCTTGAGTTAAAGGGTCAAGTAAACGACCTAAACTTGACCAAGATTTCCCATGTAGAGAATGGGCGTGTGCGGCTGCAATGACATCAGGTCGGGCTTCATGTACTTGAGAATGAATAGCAAAGGCGGCGCGATTGACAGCCGCATCTCCTTTAACTACTTCGCCTTCTCTATCAACCAAAATTAAATCGGAAACACGGATATGGCCGAAGTAAGTTCCTAGAGGATTTACCCAAAAATGGTCAGTAAATTCTGGGTCACGGGCGGTAATATGGCCTGCGATTCCTTCACTGAAACCAAAACGTCCAAATAGGCGAAATGCTGCCGCTAGGCGTTGCTTGCGGTAAAGGCGTTCATCTTCGACTTTTGCAAAAACTGGTGGTTGGGGTCTATCAAATCTCGGCATAGTCTTCCGGTTGTTCTTTATGAATTTTCTCTGTAAGGTGCATTGGAATATCCAGAACGAAAAGACTTAACGCTTTCTGCTTCTGGGTGATAGTGGTGTCGCAAAATATTACCAGTATCATTTCCCTTTACATGAATGGAGATAGAGGGAGTAAATACTGTTGTCGCTTTGACTGAATGAATATCTCCATCTGGCGGTAACAGACGATAAATATCACCACTTTTTACTTTATAAGTACCGAGGTTTTGTAACTGCGCCCGTCCTGCAACATCACCCTTATCTAGGCGACGGTAAACAGTTTCTTCTTGTCTGCCTTTATACAAACCTACCAGTCCCCAAGATAAATGATCGTGAACAGGTGTAATTGAATTAGGCGGAATTACTAAACTAAAAATAGTTAGCGAACGATCCTGAGAACGATATAGCAACCATTCTCCAATACCACCGCCTAAACCGCTATGGTGATTAGGTTGGGCGAATTGTTCTGGTAACCAATCTTGTTTTTTTAGAAGTGTTGCAAAATGGGGTTCTAGGGTATTGAGAGTTTCTTGGCGATCGCCTGCTGTGTGTGAGAGAATTTGTTTTGCGATCGCCACAAACTCACCTAAGTCAGGACTATCAATAAACCATTCGTCTGTGGCTAAGGATTCAAGAATAGTTGTGTGAGTCATAAAATTCCAGATTTGAGATTTAACTGTTGGGATTCAGACTTACGCATTGGGCATTGGGCATTGGGCATTGGGCATTGGGCATTGGGCATTGGGCATTTGTCCTCCTTGTCCCCCTTGTCCCCCTCATCTCCCTTCCCTACCTCGTTGCTAACAGTGTGGCACATCGGTCAAAAGGGCCAGTCCATTCAACTTTAATATTTTGCGTTGTTAGCTGCTTTTCTAGGTCGCCGCGCTGACGGGAAATAGGAATAATCCCGCCTTTTTGGTATCCCAAGCGAACTAAATTATTTTTTTCGGAATTTTTTTCGGAATTTTGATTGTTACTCACAACCTGTGAGGCAGAATTGGAGTTAGCTGGCGGATTCACAGCCGTTTTTTGACTGCAACCAGTAACCATCAAACTCAGATATGCAACAGCAAGTAAAAAACTCCGGGTAGAATACGCTTGTTTATAGCGAAAGTAATGCTCTTGTAAATAATTCACCACAATTTATTCCTTCATCTCAATTGTTGAGAGTTGAAGCAGCAGCCGTATTTGTTTAATTTGAGAGGTGAAACCATTAATCTACGTAAAATCGATATATATATCGTAGATTAAAATTAAGCATACCATCTTTTTGCTTGACTATATAATCTCAAGCCCAGATTTTTTTGAGTTCAGGCATTGCCATGAGCAGAAATCTTATATATAAAGGTTTTTGTGAGTTGGTATTGCCTGGGTATGCAGTATTATGGTTAGCGGGTGAATCAAACTAGCGTTGCTGGTGAATCAATATTGGCGCACAAATTTTACCTGTATTTCACCTACCTTTTTTGCAGAATCAGGGTTGGCGAAATAAGTATATTTTACAAATATTAAAAAAATATGTAGTTTTTTCAATATCTATTTTTTTTTGATTCCTGCTTCAATGTGCTTGAACGAAAAATTTTATACTCTTTTAAGATGACGAGAGAAAAAACATAAATTTTCCTCTCACATCATCGTTCAGATAGGAAAATTTTGAATGGTAAAAGGCAGATGTAAATAATGTTTTTACAAGTCAATATCTCAAGATTAGGTATCCCAATCGATCCCAGGTTAATACTCAGTACGCATCACCTTAAAAGGGGGTCGGAAATATTGAGGTTTGACGTTGGCTAACTTGAAAATAGGGGCTAGGGACTAGGGAATAGGGGCTAGGAAAGAGAGATTTTCATATTTGGTTGTGAGATTTTCTCGTGAGGGGCTAGAACGAAATTCAACCCAACTAAGTAATGATTGAATTCCCTAATGTTGACTGTTGACTGTTGACTGTTAACAGCCCTGATAATTAGTTATGCAATTTAGACGGGCGTTAGCTTATCTCTGGTTATACCTATACCTGAGTTGTTATCAATTAATAATTCTCCCAATAATCAAATTAGAGAAAACGTGCATTTTCTCTAATTTACTCTGCAATATAAAAAGTCAAAGCTTGTCTAAGTTACATCAGACTCAATCTTGAGCTATCGCCTCTCAGTTTTTCAATTATTAACAATTCTCCTCATGTGTTGAGGTGGTAATTATGACAAACTTGTCAGTTTCGCAAAGGTCAGGAAGCATTCAATTAGCTGAACTGGCTAAAGACACTATTGTGGCTTTAATCATTCAAGTGACTGGTTTAGTTTTGATATATCTCCTGCAAATATTTCTGGCGCAGTGGATGGGAAGAACTGAATATGGCATTTATGAATATGTCATGTCTTGGTCATTATTATTAGCAGTTCCCGCAGAATTAGGTTTACCTACTACGGTTTTGCGTTTGCTTCCTGAATACCGAGTTAAGCAGGAATGGGGACGTTTACAAGGTTTAGTTCGTGGTTGTTGGTTACTCGTATTTTCCAACAGTTTACTGTTAATTATCTGCGCTACAGGGACAATTTTAGTTATTAATTATTACCATAGTTTTGTCTATGCAACTCCGCTACTGTTGGGGATGGGATTAGTATTACTACAGAGTTTGGCTAGGTTCCAACAAGAAACAGGAAGGGCGATGGAGGATATTCTTGTAGCCTTTATTCCATCGCAAATTATTTGGCCTGTTTTGGTGCTGGCTGGTGGCTTTGTATTTATGCAAACCCAGGATGATTTGACTAGCATACCAATGATTGCGATCGCCTCCGGTATGTTTATCGTGATTGTTGTCGTGCAACTATACTTATTGTGGAAGAAATTACACAGTAACTTTGAAGCAGCAACGCCAGTTTATGCTTACCGTGAGTGGTTAAATATCGCGGTGATTTTGTTAATTCAACAAGCATCTTTTGGGATTTTAAGCCAAACAGATACAGTGATGATTGGTTCATTTATCGGCCCGGAAGCTGCTGGTATTTACAACGCAGCAGTAAAAACAGCCGCATGGACAAGTTTTGTTTTACAAATTGTAAATATGGTAGCTGCACCTGTATTTACAACTTTGTACACTAAAGGCGATATCCCAGAGTTACAAAAGGTGGTTTCTTGCGTAACTAATTGGATTTTCTGGCCGACTGTCGCCATGACATTGTTACTAATGACCTTTACTCAACCGATTCTCAATCTATTTGGTGCAGGTTTTGTTGAAGCGAGTTTGTCCCTGAAAATTCTGATTATGGGACAAATGGTAAATGCTTTATGTGGTTCAGTGGGAATTTTGATGATTATGACTGGTCATCAAAATAAATCTTTACCTGTAATTGTTGCTAGTGCCTTACTGAATATAGTCTTGAATGCGATATTAATTCCCATATTTAATATTACTGGAGCAGCGATCGCAACAAGTTTCACCATGATTGTCTGGAATATTTGGTTAGGTGCTTTGGTTGTTAAATATGTTGGCGTGCGTCCATCAGTTTTTTACACTCTGTTTGCTAGAGAAAATGAATCCATAACCTAAATGTGATGAAACAATAACTCTGTAAAGATTTGTAAGGGAAAAGGTTATTTCCCTTTTCCTTTTTGCTTGCACCTATGGCGTAGGCTGATAAAATACTATAAGTCGATAGACTTGCTGTATATTGATGGTGCTACTACTAAAAAATATATTTGATGCAGTAATTGTCTATGTCTGAAAAATATCGCTTTGAAACTTTGCAAGTCCATGCTGGACAGGAACCAGCACCAGGAACAAATGCGCGTGCTGTCCCAATTTATCAGACAACATCATACACTTTTGACGATGCGGAGCATGGGGCGCGGTTGTTTGCGTTGCAAGAATTTGGCAACATTTACACGCGAATCATGAATCCGACAACGGATGTATTTGAAAAGCGAATCGCAGCGTTAGAGGGAGGTGTCGCCGCATTAGCGACTTCTAGCGGACAAGCTGCACAATTTTTAGCTATAAGCACGATCGCCCAAGCAGGGGATAATATTGTTTCTACCAGTTTTTTATATGGTGGCACTTATAATCAATTCAAAGTCGCTTTACCACGCTTAGGGATAAATGTCAAATTTGTCGAAGGCGATGATGTAGAAAACTTCCGTCAGGCGATCGACGATCGCACAAAAGCATTGTATGTTGAAACTATTGGTAATCCTCAATTCAACATTCCTGACTTTGCAGCCTTAGCCCATATTGCTCACGAAAACGGCATTCCCCTAATTGTTGATAATACCTTTGGTGCAGGTGGATATTTAGCGCGGCCAATTGAACATGGTGCAGATATTGTAGTCGAATCTGCAACTAAGTGGATTGGTGGTCATGGTACTTCTATTGGCGGGGTAATTGTCGATTCCGGTAAATTTAACTGGGGTAATGGCAAATTTCCCATTTTTACTGAACCATCTCCCGGATATCATGGGCTGAATTTTCAAGAAGTGTTTGGTGTCGGTAGTCCTTTTGGGAATATTGCTTTCATTATCCGCGCCAGAGTAGAAGGGTTAAGAGATTTCGGCCCCTCTTTGAGTCCATTTAACGCCTTTTTATTATTACAAGGGTTAGAAACTCTCTCATTACGTGTAGATCGCCATGTCAGCAATGCTTTAGAATTAGCCCAGTGGTTAGAACAGCAACCACAAGTTGCCTGGGTTAATTATCCCGGACTTCACCATCATCCTTATCATCAGCGAGCGAAAAAATATCTGAGAAACGGCTTTGGCGCAGTCTTAAACTTTGGGATTAAAGGCGGATTAGAAGCTGGTAAAACTTAAGCGATGGATAGTCATGATATCGCTCAAGGTAAAGACTATGAATCTGTTTTACAAAGTATTAAACAACCTACTTTAGTTGTCGCCATTGATTCTGACATTCTTTATCCGCCAATAGAACAACAAGAATTAGCAAATTTTATTCCTAATGCTCAACTAGTTTGCTTAAAATCAACCTATGGACACGATGCATTTTTAGTTGATACAGAAACACTTAACGAATTTATAATTAACTTTCGCCAATCTACAGCAAACCTAAATCATTTGTGAAATTTACAAACTCTCAGTTTTTTTCTCTTATCCTTGGCGTACTTGGCGTACTTGGCGGTTCATTAAAAAAAGATTTTCACAACTCAGATAGGATTGCTATGTGTCCGTTGCTATAAATATTAATTGATTTTTTCTCTCTGCGTTCTCTGCGCCTCTGCGGTTGAAAATTTATTAAACCACTCCAGACGCAGAGGGCACAGAGGAAAGAGGGTTAAAAAACGGGTATTAATCTACCTTTATATTCTTTATTGATAAAATCTCTGACTTGGGGATTAACAAGGAGATTATTTAACTTTTGAATCTTCTGTTCATTTTCTCGCCCTTGTAATGTGACTAAAGCAAGAGCATATTTTTTATCCTTAGCAGTTTCCGAACCCATAGAATTAGGTTCTATCCCCGCTAAAGCAACAGTTTGAGCCGAAGAAACAATGAAATCTACATCATTAATCGCTCGGACAACTTGGACACCTTCTACTTCTTTAATTTTCAAACTTTTAGGATTAGCTGCAATATCTCTTTGCGTCACAAATTCGCCAATATTATCTTTTAACTTAATTAAACCATTGGCTGCTAATAATCTCAATCCTCTATCATTATTAATTACATCATTAGCAATAGTCACAGTCGCATTCTGGGGAATTTCATTCATTGACTTGAGATTTTTAGAAAAAAGCCCCAGAGTATTGAGATAAATTGTATTCAACGGCACCAAATTAATTTTCAGTTCCTTCGCAGCATTATTCATAAAAGGTTTATGCTGAAAGAAATTAGCATCAATTACCTTATCTCTTAATGCTGTATTAGGCTGTATCCAGTCATTAAATTTCACTACCTCAATTTTTAACTTTTCTTGAGGCGCGAGATTCTTGTTAATAAATTTCAAAATATCTTCCGAAACTATTCCCGTAACCCCGATTTTAATTGTCTCCTCTTCTTCAGCTTTAGCGACAGTTCCAGAAATTCGGCTACAACCTGCAAAAAGAAGTGAAGTGGTAAATGCACTTCCTGCTGTCAGGAAGAAACGGCGACTAGTTTTTGAGAAGGGAAGTAAATGCTGCTTCTTCATAAACAAATTTCACTTTGAAAATTAATTAAAATCTCACGCAGAGAAGTTAGCAAAGTATCTCTTTTATCTACTTTGCGTTAAAAAAATTATTTTTTCCGCAACTGTCGTGCTAACAAATCACCCAAAAACTGAATAATCTGCACCAACAAAATCAGCACAATAATTGTGGCAAACATGACTCCCACATCAAACCGTTGATAGCCATATTGAATAGCTAAATTACCCAAACCACCGCCACCAACAGCCCCAGCCATTGCGGAAGAATTCAAGAGACTCACAATTAAAATTGTCACCCCCAAAATAATCGAAGGTAAAGCCTCCGGAATCAAAACTTTCAACACAATTTGCCAATAGTCGCAACCCATTGCTTCTGCTGCTTCTATTAACCCTTTATCTACTTCGAGAATACTAGTTTCCGCAATCCGCCCAAAAAAGGGAATCGCTGCAAGAGTTAGGGGAACAAGTGCGGCGGTACTACCGATAGAAGTGCCAACAATTAATCGTGTTAAAGGCGTAAGAACTACAAGTAAAATAATAAATGGAAAAGAACGCCCAGTATTAACTATTGCACTTAATATTTTGTTAAGCTTGGGAGCATAGAGAACATTACCAGGGCTAGTCATTACTAACAATAAACCTACAGGTAAACCCAAAAATATCGCCACAACGGCGGAGACTCCCACCATGTAAAAAGTCTCCTGACTTGCAAGCAATAAACTGTTAATTAATTCCCATCCTTGCATTAATGCACCTCAACAGCATATTCTGAATTATGTAAGTATTCCAAAGCTTGCTTTACCTTAATTCCTGCAAGTTCAACTTGAAATTGACCGACACGGCGATCGCCTACAGTTTCTACGCTACCATTGAGGATATTCACATCAATATCAAAACGGCGCGTCAAGGTAGTAAATATAGAATTTCTCGCACTTTCATCAGCAAATGCGACTGTTGCTAAAACTGTCCCAGGACGAGGTATATAGTTATGAGAACGGGGAAAAAACTCTCTAGCTAATAAAGAATCCGGTTGTGCTGCTAAATCGCTAACGCTACCTTGTTCTACAACCTTACCAGCATGGAGTATCGCCACGCTATCACAGATTTGTTTAACTACACCCATTTCATGAGTAATCAGCAAAATTGTTAGTCCCATGCGTTTATTCAAGTCACGCAATAGTTCTAAAATTGAGCGTGTAGTTTGGGGATCGAGGGCTGATGTTGCTTCATCGGAAAGTAATACATTTGGTTCTCCCGCTAAGGCACGCGCAATTCCCACCCGTTGCTTTTGTCCCCCAGAAAGTTGTGCGGGGTAAGCATTGGCTTTACCTTCTAAACCCACTAACGAAAGTAATTCTTCAACTTTAGCTTTGCGTCGCAATTTACTATAACCAATCACTTCTAATGGGAAAGCAATATTTTCAGCTACAGTTCTACAACTGAGTAAATTAAAATGTTGAAAAATCATTCCTATACGCTGGCGTGCTTGACGCAAAGCCGTACCACTAAGAGATGTTATTTCTTGTCCATTAACTCTTACATAACCAGATGTAGGTTTTTCTAATTGATTAACGCAGCGAATTAAGGTACTTTTACCAGCACCACTTTGTCCTAATACGCCAAATATTTCACCTGCTTTAACGTGTAGATTTACACCATCTAAAGCTACTATTTTATGTTCGCCTTGGTGGTAGATTTTGCGAATATCAATAAACTCTATCATTTACAAACTTCTCCATAAATAAAAGTTAAATTCTTCTACTCTTTGCGCCTTGGCGTCTTTGCGTGATACGAACCGCTAAGGCGCGAAGGGCGCAAAGGAAGAAATTAAGGAATAGGAAGTACTGCGCCTTGATATTTTTCTCTAATAAATTGCTTTACTTTGTCATCGCGGAGCAATTTATGAAGTTTTTGAATTCTCGGATCGTTTTCCTTTCCTGCTAATGTAGTTACAGTCACCGCATAAAGTGGATTTTGCGCTGACTCTAATGCTAAAGCATCTTTATCTGTTTTCATCCCAGATTGCACAACCCAATTACCTGTAATTCCCGCTAAATCCACATCAGGAAGAGTGGGTATTGCTTGCGCTCCAGGTATTTCTTTAATCTGTAGGTTTTTCGGGTTCTCAATAATATCTTTGGGGCTAGCAGGTTGGGCGTTTGCTTTGAGTTTAATTAGCTTTGCTTTTTCTAATACTTTTAAAGCGCGATGAGCATTGCTAATATCATCAGGAATTGTCACTAAAGCTTTATTAGGAACCTCCGCCAGAGATTTATATTTTTTAGAAAATATTCCTACAGGGTTTAAATGTATCTGGGGAGTAAAAGCGTACATTTGGAGATTTTTGCGCTTTCAATAATCCTCCATATAGGGAATATGTTGGAAGTAATTAGCATCGATTTGTCCATCTTTTAACGCAGTATTATTCTGCACTGGATCGTTAAAAGTGACAATTTCAATATCTAATCCTGCTTCTGGTGCAAGATTTTTTTTCACAAATTCCAAAATCTCACCAGCCGGAACTGGTGAAACTCCGACTTTGATTTTCTCTTTTGCTCCTGTTGCAACTGTATTTGCAGCCGTGGTGGCTGTAGGACTATTTGTGGTGTTAGCAGCATTATTTTGCGGTGAACTACAACTAGTGACTGTAGCTATAAAAGATGCAGTTGCTATCACAAAAAACCGACGTTTAATATTCATGCGATCGCCTTTTTTTAAACTTGACAAAATCCCACTTTCATGAATAGATAAATCCTAACACAAATGACTAATGACAAACTCACCATTTCTGATCGGGAACCCAGTTATAATTTTTGTCTTTCACATCTATCTTTTTCGGAATAATCTTTACTTCATAGAAGGTATCCGCCATTCTTTGTAACCCTGAAAGTACTTCATCGGTTACAGGTAAGACACTGCGATCGCCTCCTCGCTTTTCCACAATTTCCATTGTTGGTTCGTCAATTTTGTAGAGTTTAGAGCTTGTGCAAATACGCTTCCTGTACCGCCGCCACCACCAAACACAATACTACCGACACCCATACCTTCTAAAAGTGGTGCAGTAGAAGAAAATTCGTTCCATGTCACAGATATACCTTGAGGTTGTAAGCGCTTTTCTAAACTTCCCTGTGCTTTCACAATATTTAAAAGTGCCATCCCTTTTTGATGACCCATTTTTAACACTGTTAACTGGCTTTTCTGCGGTTCTTGTTTTGCCGCATTAGCAGAATCTGTAGATTTATTTGGGGTACAAGATGCGAGGGTAAGACTCAATCCAAAACCAATAATAAAAAAGAGAATAAAATTGTTGATATTTTGTTTATAAACTGGTTGTAATATTCTCTCGTTTATCCAAGAAAATAAATTATTTGTAAGTTCGCTGAACATAGGTACTCCTTAGCATTATGATTGTTTGGAAAAAGTTAAAATATTGTTTGGGCTAAAAATTTAATGTCAAATACAATATTTAGTATCGATAATCGCGGACGGTGCGTTGCGCTACGCGACAACACACCCTACAAAATTGTTTTTTATTAATTAAAGATTTTCAGAAAGCCCCCAATCGGGGGCGATTACAAAGAGAACACGTTTGGAAACACTAACTCTATTGCATCACTCACTCACACTCACAAGTTGAGGAAGTTTGGCAATGGGAATATCTAGAAAATAAGAGAATACTTCCCGTCGCCAAGCATCATATATGACTCCAATTCCTTCAATTTCTGCACCAGTCGCATCGTGGACAATTTGCAAATGTTTTTGTAAATAAGGATTGCGTCGTCGTTGTCCTTCTTCGTCTAGTTCTAATAACTGGGCGGCTATTTCTGCTTTTTCTGTTGGTGAGGCTTTATCATATTTACTTTGCCACCAAGCTAAAACTCCAAAACGATGAACGGCTTCATCAGGTAAAATTGTCTGACTGGCAAATTTAGAAGTTACTGGATCGACAATTTTTGTAGTACGGCTGTTTAAAATTAGCTGGGCGACTATATGCAGTTCATAATGTAATTCAAAGGCTATGAAACCCAACCAATTACGAATGGGTAAATCGCCCATAAATTCCCAGTAATTTTTTACTTCTTCTACAATCTTTGCTGTAGGGTCTTGTCCTGATAATTCCCAAACTCGTTGACGAGTAAATTGGGCGTGTGCGCCATCATCACCTATTTGACGGCTTAAAAATAGGTGCAGTTCTGGGTCGGGTATTTGGTCAATAATTTTGCTACAAACTTGGACAATATATAAGTCGTGGGCTGCGCCACCAATGCGGAAGCGATAGAATTTCTCGAACTCTTCTGCTGTTGTTAATTGTCGCGGTTCTTGAATGCGAGTAGTAGGAAAATTTGGGGCGTGTTTGGCAATGATTTTATCGATGGTTTCAATTTCAAACTCAGTTGTCCAAGCTGGGCGAGTTAAAGTTGCACTCATAAAACTTTCCTTGATTATTGCAGATTAAGCTACGAGTTCTCGCGATCGCACTCGTGGCATTACTTCTTCAGCAAAACGTTTCATTTCTGGGGGAAAAGGTTGGAATTGCAGCATGAAGGTATCTACACCTACTTCCACAAAATCTGCAATTCTCGCGGCTACGGTGTCATAACTACCAACTAACCCCGCCGGGGTGTGTTTTTGAATGATGAACAATCCCACAAGCAGATAAATCCCACTATCAGGATGATGTTTCAAGATTCGCGACTTCTACCTTGGCAGCGAGTGATTGCTAATGTGGAATTAGGCTTACTGGGTTCTAGTTCCAAAGTGGCAGCAAAGCAGACGGCTTTACAAGTATTGCGGGCGGTGGGATTAGAAGACAGGGCTAACGAATGGCCTTCTGTCCTTTCTGGTGGACAACGGCAACGGGTGGCGTTAGCTAGAGCTTTAACTAGTCATCCTTCGCTATTGCTGCTAGATGAACCATTAGGGGCGCTAGATGCCTTAACCCGCATTGAAATGCAGCAATTATTAGAAAATTTATGGCAAGAACAGCAATTTACGGCATTGCTAATTACCCATGATGTGGAAGAAGCGGTAGTGTTAGCAGACCGAGTGGTGTTGATTGAAGATGGTCAAATTGGTCTAGATCTCAAGATTGATTTTCCCCGTCCTCGTTCTCGGGGAGATGCAGAATTTGCGAAGACGGTGGAGAAGATTTTACAACGAGTGATGACGAAACAAGATAGCGATCGCTCGCCTGATTATGCCCTAGATTCGGAAGCAGCTTAGAAAAATTCGTAATTAAGAGGCGCGATGGTGCAACTATTAGTTAAAGAAGAATCTCAAGATTGGATTGGAATAGCATCTTCTGTAGCTGCGGAACTTACAGCTACCGCAGTCCAAAGAGACCAAAAAGCGGGAATTCCCGATATAGAAATTCAACTGTTGCGGGAAAGTGGCTTATTACCTTTAGTCGTACCCAAAGAATATGGCGGGACTGGTGCAACTTGGGTAGAAGCTTTTAAGGTGATTCAACAACTGTCAACCGCAGATGGTTCTGTTGGACAGTTGTACGGCAATCACTTAAATTTAACAGCTTTAGCTCATGTCTCTGGCACATCAGAGCAAAAAGAAAGATATTACCGCGAAACAGCCGAAAAAAATCTCTTTTGGGCAAATGCCATCAATACAAGGGATACCAGACTGAAAATTACCCCCGATGGCGAAAATTTCCGGGTTGATGGGGTAAAAAGCTTTGGTACTGGTGTGGCGATGTCTACGACGGGCTGCGCCTACGCAGATTTGCGTGTCTTCTCTGCCCTCCAAGATGGGGTAGAAGCACCCTGGTTATTTGTCATTCCTAAAGACAGGCCTGGTGTAGTTTCTAACCAAGATTGGGACAATATCGGACAGCGGCGTACAGATAGTGATACATTCACCTTTCATGATATCTTGGTAAAAAAAGATGAAATCCTGGGATATCCTCATCCTTCTGATAGTGCTTTTGCTACATTTTTGGGAATCATCGCTCAATTAACCAAAACCTACATTTATTTGGGGATTGCAGAAGGGGCGCTAGCTGCGGCTAAAGAGTATACCAAAACTCAAACAAGACCTTGGATTACCTCTGGAGTAGACAGCGCCAGCAAAGACCCATATATTTTGCGGCATTATGGGGAATTTTGGACTCAACTGCAAGCCGCAATTGCTTTGAGCGATCGCACCGCCGTCCAAGTGCAACAAGCTTGGGATAAAGGATCTGATTTGACTTTTGAGGAAAGAGGAGAAATAGCGATCGCCGTTTTCTCTGCCAAAGCCTTAGTTACCCGTGTGGGATTGGATATCACCAACGGTATCTTTGAAGTCACGGGTACCAGATCCACAGCTACTAAATACGGCTTTGACCGCTATTGGCGTGACTTGCGTACCTTTACCCTCCACGATCCAGTCGATTATAAACTCAATCACATAGGTAATTGGGTGCTGAATCAAGAGTTACCGATTATTACTCAGTATTCTTAATGGGGAATGGGGCATTGGGCATGGGGCAATAGTCATTTGTCATTTGTCATTGGTCATTTATCCTCTGCTTCCTCATCTCCCTTGTCCCCCTTGTCTCCCTCATCTCCCCTCAATTTATTTAGGTAAGTAGGGCGGTGCAATTAAACATAACTGGCGAGGACTGTCATTTGTCATTTGTCATTTGTCATTGGTAAGGGTTTCAAGCCAATTTACGTTTCGTAACATAGTTTGGTTTTTTTCCACCGACTTACTTACGATTATGGTTAAAAACAGTCGCAAATCTAAGGTTTTACAGCCACCTGAAGCAAAAGTTGCCAAATCAAAATCTGTAGCTATTCAAGATCAGAAGGCTACCGTCAATTCATGGTTACAAGTACCTGAAGAAGCAACTTTACCGCCACAAGTACAAGCATTATTTAAAGAACAGCGCGATCGCTTTGGCTTTGTTCATAGTTTCTTTCTGGGCTATTCACTCAACCCCGAATATCTACTGCTTTGGTTCAACTACTACAATGCTTTGATGCATGGAGAGGGAGAACTTTCTCATAAGGAACGAGAGATAATTGCGATCGTCTCTTCTGCATCCAATCACTGTGAATCCTGCGTTATTACCCACAAAGCACATCTGCGAGAGGTAATTAAAGACCCAGTTTTTCCTGATGCATTGGCACTTAACCATCAGGAAGTTGCACTCACAGAACGGGAACTCGCCCTGGTGAACTTTGCGATTAAAATTAACCAAAATTCTAGTCAATTTTCTCCAGAAGACCTTGAACCATTACGCCAAGCAGGGCTTTCTGATAAAGCAATTTTAGAAGCTGGCGAAATTGCAGCTCAATTTAGCCTTTCTAACCGACTGACAAAAGCTTTTGGTTGGAAAGTACCTAGCGAATATGACAAGTTGTATCGGTGAGAGAAATTTGGTATTGCGATCGTCTTCGTGATTAAGCAAAAAAGTCACCCTACCCAAATAATATCTGGGTAGGTTACTTAGTTAAAGCTCAAAAACTTTAACGGCTAATATTAACTCGACGAAATTCTGTTGGCGGGTTGGGTACTTTCTCATGAGCACAGGGAAGAGGAGACTGAGCCAAAACCACAATCATTCTTTCTGTACCAGTATTGATGATTTCATGTCCTACATCTTTGGGAATGTGAACGCAGTCTCCAGGTTCAACAGCCGCAATTTCATCACCAACAATTACATCTCCTGTTCCTTGCACAAAGTAACAAATTTCATCACTTCCTGAGTGTTTGTGTAATGGGTTGGATTGTCCTGGCTCAATGCAGTAGATATTAAAGTGCATGGAGTCGGTAGAGAAAATCCGCCGCCGAACAAAGAAACGAGGGTTGAACTGAGCTATATCTTCTAGGCTTTTCAGGTCGCCATTGCTGAATTTTTTCGGATCTTTTAAAAGACTGGTATCAGCTTGTAAGGGAATCAAACCAATTTCATTGGTAATTTCGGTTTGCATGGCTAATTGCTCCTTAATTTTGATGAAAAACTTGTTTGAATGCGCGCCTATCACCCTACGCCAACAGATTTTGGTATGGTGCTTGCAGACTGGCGTGCTTGCAAATAGGCATATAAAGAATCGTAGATAAAGAATCCTTTTTGCAGAGTTTCGCGATCGTTAGTGGTGACTAAAGGAAAGCCGTGGCTAATTGCTTTTAGTCCACTGGCTTCTGGTCTTTGATCGATAGCTCCGGGGATATCAGCAGCGTGAACAATTTCGACCAGTTCTGCTAACACAGCATCGCTCAAACCATAATCTTGGATGATCTGTTCAAAGGAGGTAACACCTTTGTCATGAGCATACTTGGCTCCTGGTGCATCAAAACCAATGGCGCGATCGGACTGTTGGACTTCAGCAACTCGATCTGGCTCGACAAAAATAAACTCCGCTTCTTTATCTACAAATCGTTGGATTAGCCAAGCAGTTGCTAGGCGATTGACTCGAATTTGTTTGCGCGTTACCCATTTCATAATATAGATTCTCCTTTTAATAACCAGCTTGAGTGTTGTAGCGTTTGATTTTGCCAAACTTGACGAGAGCATGACCTGGAGAAGCATCAACGGCTGGCTTTTCTTTTGCAACTAACCACTTCTCAAATTTTTCTTCGCTCTCCCACATAGTGATAATTAACCAGTCTCCTTTACCGTCACTAGGCTGGAGAATCCGCTCCATGAGAATGCCGTATCTTTGCCTTAATTCCCGATTTGATTCGATCCAATCAAAGAAGGCTTGTTCGTTTTCTTTCGGGATCTCGACAGTACGAACACAGACCAGCGGTTGTGGTGGTAATACAACCATTTCAAACCTCCGATTTTGCAGAAGTTTCTGTTGCTGTCAACGTAAAAAGCACAGCAGTAGCTAAAAGTAATCCGCTAACTACGCTAAAGCTGATTTGATAAGAGGTATACATCAGTAGGATTCCTAACAAGATAGGGCCGCTGGCTTGACCTATATCCATAATTGCGCTCATAATTCCTAATGCAGTACCACGACTGTTTGCTGGAGCCAAATCTGCAACTAAGGCGGATGTGGCAGCAGAGGCGATCGCAATTCCCAATCCAAACACCGCAGAAATTAATATCAGTAAAAATACTGCTTTAGTCTGATAAAATAAAAATGTTGATACGCTAGTAAGCAGCAGACCCAAGATAATTTGTCGCTTGCGTCCATGACGATCGCTGATTCGACCCATCAAAGGACGCGCTAATACCTTTACCCCAACTTGGCTACTAAAAACCAATCCTACAGCAGCTTTATCAATGCCAACACTCAATGCATATAGAGGTAAGAAAGCTTCAACCGCGCCAAAAGCTCCGAATTGAGCAGCTTCTACTAAACTGGTAATGAGAATTGTGCGATTGTAAAAAATCTTACTAATTGCCATTCGATTTAAAGATAAGTTTTGTCTAGCTTCTCGCTGACGATTTGTTCCATAAGTTTGGTTAGGTAGCAGTTTCATTCCCAGTAAAGCTAAAATCCCTGCGATCGCACATACTACATAAACAGCTTGCCAAGTGCTGATAGTGAGGAGTAAACCGCCAACTATCGGAGCGATCGCTCTTCCTCCCAACGTAAAAGAGGAATACCAGCCTAATCGCTCTCCTCTACGGGTAGGTGCTAAATCAGCGACATAAGCCATTGCTACTGGCCCGAGAATTGCCGTTGCTCGTCCGTGATATACCCGTACCAGTGCCAATTCTCCAGGGGTGGACACTAACAAGTAAGCTAGGGGTGCGCTGCAAAATACTACTCCTGCTAATAGTAGCAAGGGTTTTCTACCCCAATAATCACTCAATAAGCCTGCTGGAAAACTAACTAGGATACCAGTTAGTGTTGAGGCTGCGGCGATCGCTCCTATTGTCGCTGGATTTGCGCCCAATGTTTGCGCCAAAATTGGCAACACTGGGTTTTTAGCGATCGTTGAGCTAAAAATTGCCAATCCCCCAACAGAACACAGCACCAGAAATGCAGAATACTTCATTGCCTAAGCAAGAGTGGGGATAAAGTCTCTGGAAATATTTTGTTTACTGTAATAGGTGTTTATTTAAATTGCAACTACTGTTACACATTACTTAACCCTGCTGTTTGGAGAACACTGCATATAAACCCTCAAATAGCTTGCTTCCACAGCTTTCTAGTTCAGTGTCAGAAAGGTTTGCTAAAAACCAACCCTGCAAAAGCGCATCTACTCCTGGGGTTTCAGGACGCGCATACTGACTATCTCGCAGGTCAATTTCATGTACAATTTCTGCGATCGCTTGTATTCCTGGTTGATTCAAGCCAAATGTTCTCGCCATCACCTCAAAGGTGCAAAGGTTGCCACAATGTCCAAATATGGCATCTTTCATTTCAAAGGAAATTTCATCAGGTGCAACAGCATGAGAATATCGAATTTCGGCATTTCGATTGATAAATCTGCGAATTAGCCAAATACAGGCGAGACGGTCTATATATGGTCTGGGTCTAGTCACCCATCTTTTATTCTGGTATTCAGCAATAGCTTGATGGGGAATCTCTAAAGCTTCAGATAAAGTTGCAGAGAGGACTTGAGCAATACGGTTTAAGATAATTGTTAGGCGTTGTCCATCAACACAATCGAAAAAGTCTACACGAGCAATTTCATTGTGTTGTCTTCGCAGTTTTTCTAAAGTTTCCAGCAAACTGCTACGGTCTTGTAAGCTGGAGTTGGAACTGAGAGATTTTTCCAATTCCAGTGCTAGGGCTTCAATTTCTTGATACTCTTCACTCTTGGCTTGACGAAATAATTCGATAATTTCTTCATCTGCTAGTCCCTCAAATCGTTCCACCCGCATTACTAAAGCTTCTCCCTTTGCTTGTTGCACTTCCTGCGCTAGCCATTGGAAAGATTCAATACACTCATCGCGATCGGGCAGAACGTAAATACTACTTTTAAGAGAGATGGCTCCGATTCGTCGCAGTCGTCGCCACAGCGTTACACGCGGACTGGAAGAAGATTTGGAGGGAAGAGAGTAACAGAAAACTATCCAATTCAACTGTTAATACCTCTATTGAGATCTGAAATTAATCATTTTTTCAAATAAAACACAATATCTGTTTAATAAAATTATAGAAAATATGGCAATCCATTTTGATTTTTGAAAAAATTTATAGCAATCCCAGATAGGTTATGAAAAAAAATTAATGGTTGGAAATGTTGCGATTGCTTACATCAGTCGATCGCCTCGTCGCAGTCAAAACTCTGCAACACTTGGGAGAAGAGGCGGCTATTGATGCTCTCATTGTGGCTTTGCAAGACGAAAGTACCGCCGTGCAAAAAATCGCTATAACTTTAGGTCATTTTGCGGATACAGATATCGTAAATTTACTGAGTAATACTTAATACGGGATACAGATTGGTAAGTGTGGCGCAATGCAGCCAAGCCTCTAGCACTTCACGCCGATCCTAAAATTATTCTTACTGTACTATTAGCATTGAAAGATGAATATTGGCAGGTGAGAAAATTTGCCATTCAAGTATTGCAGAAAATACCGAATAAACAGTCTTTACCTGCACTAATTGAAGCGCTAACAGATGAGTATTCAGATGTGAGAAAAGAAGCTGCGATCGCTCTTGGTAATTTGAGTAAAATTGAAGCCCTAAATGCCCTTCAACAAGCCCTAGCCGATCCCGATCTGGAGGTTAGTATATACGCACAAAAAGCAATTCAAAAGATAGGAAAGCAAACGAAAATATAATGCAGATACAGCCTTATAATCCCTCTGGTGGTAAGGCGATGAATCCAGTTTTCACGCCGCGTTTGAATCCTGCTTGCTCATAAAAGCGCAAAGTTTCCTCACGTTTTGAGCTAGTTAAAAGCATTACTTTGTAACACTTTCGTTGCCATGCAATATTTAAAGCATAACGTAGCACCTGCGTACCCAATCCCTGTTTTCGATAATCGGTATGAGTAACAACATTTTCAATAATGCCATATGAACGTGCGCCGCGTGTCAGGTTAGGAACGATCGCTAAATTACACGTCGATACTAACTTACCAGCAATGTCAGCCACAATGTAAAAAAGGCGTGTATCGCCTAGAATATCATCCCACATCGACTGCAAAATATTATCGCTGGGTAAAGGCGCATCGACTGGATTCAAATGTTGATATAAACTCAGAAGTTGTGGAAGTTCATCGCGTGTAATTAAACGAATGCTAATGATTGTATTTGGCAAATTTGCAATGTTAATTAACTGCGGTTTAGCTATAGACATAAATACAGATAGTTACTCAAGTTTTTTCTAAGCTAAAGGTGTTAACAAATCAATCGTACCAGCTGGCTGATTTTGCGCCTGAGATTTCCGCAATGTAATAAATGCTAAGATAGCAACTACCGTCAGGTAAATATGTTGTAACCAGACATTGCTCAATTTAAGAGTTAGACGACCGCCAATTATTCCACCTATAAACATTGTCACGCCAAGGATGATTCCTAAGTTGTAATCAACTAGCCCTTGCTTCAAAAAATCATGGTAGCAATCAAAGAAGAAAATATATTGATAAATTTAGTAGTTGCGATCGCTTCTACAAAACTCATCCGAAAATTTTGGTAACAAAAAAGTTGGTAATCAAGCTGAGAATATCGAGAAACTTCTTATCTTCCAGCTTTGCATCAATACCCGGCCCTCCAGGGACAAATAGCACATATAAAGGTAGGGATTGAGCAAAGGTGGTGTCAGGTAAAAAAGTCAAACCGCGATCGCTTCGGATAGGTTCTAAAGTTTCCGCTAGTAGATGTAAATGCGTGTTTGGTAACTTGGCAAATACCTCGTATGGGCCTGTAAAATCTAACTGCGTCACATTAGGAAACAGTACGATTCCTATTGATATGAGAGAGTTTTCTCTTGCACTCATAACTTCTTTATTTTCAATTATTGGAGGTGGGCAATGCCCACCCTACAAAAATCTTCGATTTAAGCCCAATTGCGTACTACAACAATCTTGAATTCACGTTGTTGAGGCAAAATATAATCCAGCGAACCGTAGCGTTCTAAAGCCCAGTTTCGTAAATCTTGAATAGCATAAGGAAAGATATCATCAGGAATACTCCAAGCTGCACTTTGGATTTTATTTTCTTGGTTTTCTATCAATTTACTTACAGTATCTTCAACTCGCCATTGAGTAGCGATTTGAGTTTCTAAAGTTGCACCTTGTGCTTCTAACTCTGCTAAAACTTCTTCTTCCGTTGCACCGTAACGCGGTAAAGGATGACCATAGCCTTCTAAAATAGCTTTCCAATGCTCATTAAATTCCCACCTCTATGCATTCACCTCTGAACCAGCACTCACAGAGTTAGCGTATCCGTGAGTGTAGAGCAAAATACCACCTGGTTTCAGGACGCGGCGAATTTCTGCTAGCGCCTGTTTCCAAGCAGAAATTAGGTGAAAAACGTGAACAACCAACGCCACATCAAAGGAGTTGTCATCAAACGGTAAAGCAGTCGCATCTCCTTTAATTGCTGTTAGGTTATGAGACACTCCCTCTAGTTTTTGGTGTAGTTCAGCCAGCATCTTTTCTGAGATATCTACACCAGTATAGGAATAGCCTCTTTTAGCAATTGGCACAGCGATTCTACCAGTACCAATCCCCGTTTCCTAAAACTTGGTATCTGCTGTTGGCGAAACTAAATTGAGGATAAAATCTGTCACTTGCTCAGAAATTCCTGGTGGAAATCCTCGCGTAGCATCATCAATATCAGAAACTCGATCGAATGAAACAGTCGTAGTCATATATTCTTCCTTAAGGTATGGAAAATTGAATTGCCTACAAGCTCTACATCTGTTGCTAAATAACAATGGATAAAGTTATTGTGAGTTGCTGGATTAGGCGATATTCTTCTCGTCTCAATAAAATTAATAAACTCAAAAATTTTTACAAGCTAGATAGTCATTAAGTATCAAAGTAGATGGGTTGTAGTGTGATTAATCAGGAAAATATCTTGAGTCTTTACACCCTACTTTACACTCAAATGGCAGACTCTATAGCTCTCTAGGATTGGGTCGCCACCGTAAAACGTAAGCCTCTATAACACGTACCCCCCAATCAAGTAAAACGCTAATTAATGCCAAAATTACTAATATCGCCCAAGCTTGGTTAACATTTAAAGTTCCCTGTGCTGACATTAACAGATAACCTAAACCCTGTGTTGAACCAATATATTCCGCTACTAAAGCACCTACAAGAGCCATACCTAAACTTGTGCGAATACCAGCAATTACCCAACTGAGAACTGAAGGCAATACAACCATATACAACATCTGAGCGCGATTTGCGCCCATGACCTGAAAAGCTGCAACTAACTCGCGCTCAATACTTTGCAGTCCTTGATAAGTTGTAAAAAATATAGGAAAGAAAGCGGCTAAAGCTGCTAGTAATACTTTTGAGAGTAATCCAATACCAAACCAGACAATGAAAAAGGGAGCTAGGGCTATACGAGGGAGAGAATTAAATATTTGAACGTAAGGAAGAGTAATTTTTGCTCCGGCTGGAGAATAAGCTAGGAAGATTCCCAGACTAACGCCACCAGCCATTGCTAATGCTAGCCCGGACATCGCCTCTTGGAATGTTACAAAGATATGTCGAAATATACTACCGCTAGATAATAGTTGCCATACTTCTTGGACGATCGCACTTGGTTTACCAACAAGTGCTGGTTCAATAAACGGAGGAATGTTAAATGCTCCTGTACCAACTTCCCACACTAGCAAAATTATAGCTAAGGGTGTCAGCTGTATTGCTAGTTGCAATATGCGTTGTTTCCATCCGATTTGATTGGGATAAGAATGAGAATTTTTTGGTTTTTTCTTGTTAAGCGACAGAACAGACTGCCCGAGAGTTATACTTCGATCGCGGATAGTTCTCATATTAATTAAGTTTTAAACAGAGCAAATCCTCGGTCTTGTTGTTGTAAGACTTGTGTGGTTAGTTCTGACCACAACTCACGCTGGATTTTCTGAAATTTAGGATCGGTACGAATAGCGATCGCCGATCTTTCTGGAGGTAAATCAATATTAAATTCCTTGACAATTCTACCAGGACGTGAGCTTAGGAGAAATACACGCTCTGAAAGTGCGATCGCTTCATCCAGGTCATGAGTGACTAAAACAAAGGTGCATCCCGTATCACGCCACAATCGTAGGAATTCATCTTGCAGGAGAGCGCGTGTTTGAGCATCCAGACTACTCAAAGGCTCGTCAAGTAAAACTACATCCGGTTCATAAATCAACGTCCGAATTAGCAACACGCGCTGTTGCATTCCTCCCGATAGTTCTCTAGGAAAACTATTTTCAAACCCAGACAAGCCGTATTTTTCTAGCATTGCCAAGGCTTTTTTTCTTTTTTCAGTCCGAGGTACACCACGAATTTCTAGAGGTGCAGTCACATTATCTATTACTGTCCGCCAGGGTAACAAAGTTTGCTTCTGGAATAAATAACCAATTTCTTTGATACCACTGGTGTTAAAACTACCATTTATTTCTGTACCAACACTAATTAATCCCGCGATCACATTCAATAACGTACTCTTGCCACAACCACTAGGGCCAATTAAGCTGACAAATTCACCAGCATTAATAGTTAAAGTTACATTCTGCAATGCTTCAATCCGCTTATTCTTACTCCAATAAGAGATGCAGAGATTTATTTCACATAAGGGATGGGATCGTTTTGCAGATCTTTCACCGCTCGACGGATGGCTTTGTTGATAGCCTCAAAGCTTTCTTTATCTAAGTCTGGACTAGCAATTTCTAGACCGACGTAGTGCGCCTCAGCGATAATCTTGTAGCCTAGTTTTTCTGCAACTGTAATCCAGGGTTCCATGACAGCAACCGCATCAACAAGGCCATCACGCAAAGCTACAAAGCGGTTAAATTGTTTGGGTTGACTGCCGCCTTCAATGTGAACTATTTTAATTTCTTCTGGAGGAAGAAAGCCTTCAAGGGTTTGGATGGCAATGTAATGAGAACCGTGATGGAAGTTGACACCAACTGGTACGTTAGCTAGGTCTTGGGGAATGTTGTAGGGTGAGTCTGGACGCACGATGATGGCTTGACTAGCAATAGCAGCTCGCTTGGCTATTACCTGACCACCACGAGAACTGTCGTAGGTGCGGCGTACTTGTCCCCACTCGCAAGCGCGGTAAAGGTTGCTTTGGCCTTGCTCAAAAAGAGAAGTCCCACCGAAAGAACTTACCTGACGGTGATCGTCAATCAGGGTAATGTTGGGTGGGCGATCGCCATAATTGCGTTTAACAAACTCAATCTCCAGCCCTTCTTCAGCAAAGTAACCGCGATCGCGGGCTACGTGGTAAGGCAAAGAGAAAACTGTTCCACTAATCTCGGTAGTGATTTTCTTGAGTGCCAAGTTTGCGTTACTCAAGGGTCGATCTCCTCATTAGTATAAGTAAAGATTATTCTCCTGTAAATACACGTATTTAGTCAAGATTGCAAATAATTATTAACAGTATTGAGGTAAATCTGGCGAAGCTACCAAAGTGTACAAATTAGACCGAATTTGAAAAACCTGCCCTTGAATGTCTCCTTGATTCAGCAAGCCCAAAACTCAATGCATATTTTTTATAAATACATCTATCTTTAGTAAGATAAAAATTTCATTGAAAGCAGTAGTGAATAGAAGTAAGCTATGGAGTAAAGGTAAATTTTGGGGATCAATCATGTTCAAATACAGAGGATGTTTGAGCAAGCTAAATCAAAACTCAAGATGAGATGATGGCGATCGCTCATTGAACGGGTAGATAAAGTTGGCAATAGTTTCACGTTCGATCCAGCCCTGTTGGCGATAAAATTCCCGGTGATAGGATTCTCGTTGTTTGTGGTTGTGCAACATCAGCAGCGAACAATCTCTGATTTTGGCTTCTGATATGACGGTTGCTAGCAAATTTTTGCCGATACCCTGTCCACGAGCAGTCTCTTGGATGAATAACTCGGAGATATAACCTTGCGGTTTGGGAAGAAATGGACAAGGTAGCCAATGAACTGCAACGTATCCAATTACATGACTTTCGGTATTTTCAGCGACATAAATTGAGTGACTTCCATTTGTATGACAACTAGCAATGTGCTGCTAGATTCGCGCAATCGCATCTTCGGGGGAGGTGGAATTAAGCCATGCAAACCAACCCAATTCTGCCAGAATTTGAGCGATCTCTTGTGCATCTGATTCTATTGCTTTTCTAATGGTGAAATTCATTATTCCTAGCCGCGAACAAGCAATTTAGCAATCTCATCTGGAGAATGAACAATCCAGTCAGCACCGTGAGTTATCAATTCCTCCTGAGTTCCGTAGCCATAAGTAACGCCAATTGCTGCAACTTGATTTTTCTTGGCTCCGATCGTGTCGTGTTTGCGATCGCCTACCATAATCACAGTAGAAGGTGAAAGATTCTCTGTCAGCAAAATATGCTGTATCAAGTCGCCTTTTACACTCCTGGTTCCATCAAGTTCGCTACCGTAAACACCATCAAACAGCGACGATAAGCCAAAATATTCAATAATACGGATGGTATAAATGTAAGGCTTAGAAGTAGCCACAAAGGTTTTATAACCATAGGCGCGCAAAGTTTTGAGAGTGTCGGGAATTTGGGGATAAAGAAAATTTTCAAATAATCCAATCGTGGAAAAGCGATCGCGGTACAGTGAAATAGCCTGTGCTAACAGCTTTTCATCTGAAGTTTTTAGTAACAGCGAAAAAGTCTCTTGAATTGGCGGGCCAATATACCAACCCAATTCATCAGCATCTGGTGGTGTATAACCAAGTTCCGAGAGAGCATACTGAATACTACGAGTGATACCAGGCTTGGCATCAGTTAAAGTTCCATCTAGATCAAATAGGATATTGGGCATAGGGCATTGGGCATGGGGCATTGGTAGTTGCTATTCTCGCATTATCTCCCTCATCCCCCTCATCTCCCTCATCCCCCTCATCTTCCTCATCTCCCTCATCCCCCTCATCTCCTAATTCGACGGACTACGCTTACGCATAAATTTTTCTCGACTCAACAAAGCGATCCCCAATGTAACGATCCCAATCCCTACACATTGAATTAGATTTAAAGTTTCGCTAATTGTTGCCCATGCAACGAGGGCTGTCATGGCTGGGCTGCTAGCGCCGACGATAGAGGCGGTAGTTGCGCCAATTGTGCGAATCCCTAAATTGTTGAGAGCGTGTCCGAGGAAGCTCACCAAACCCGAAAAAATACTGCCAACCCACATAGGTGTCCAATCAAGCTGGGCACTGGGAGGTGAAAAGAACAGTAAGCTAATACCAGAAAGCAGTAGAGTTGAGGCAAAACTAATCCAGGTAAAAGGAACTGGATGGAATTTCTCTAAACATTTTTGGGCGAGGACGTTATAGCAGGCATTAAAAATACCAGCAATAATGCTGGCGCAAATGCCGATCGCAATGGTATTACTGCTGTCAGTAGCAGAAGATTGGGGAACGGTGAGAACGCTGCCCGCTAGAATAATACCCATCACTAGCCAACTGAAGGGTGTGGGGCGATCGCCAAAAAACTTCCAAGACAGCAATGCTGTAAACACGGGATAGGTGAAAAAGAGGGTGAGGGCAATTCCCGTAGGAATCAAGCCAATGGCAATGTAGAGTGAGGTAATATACACAAACATGAGTACTCCACAGCCAAAGGCTTGGAGCATTACATTTCGGCGATCGCGTCTAAACAGGCTTTGGAATTCTTTAGGTGCAGATGGATATAATTTGAATGATACAGATGCCATAAGTGGAACCACTAGTAGCATTCGCATAAACATCAGCAAGAAAGAATTCTGCAAATCTGGTTTAACGTAGCCACCGAGTAAAAATAAACTCAGTACGAGATGTTCTGAGAATAAAACTCGGACGGTAACGTTGTGAAATGACAAGAAAAACGAGGACAGAAGAACTGTCAGTATGCCTAACAAGGTAAAAGTTTCCTTAGCAGCTACTCTTGTGCTTTACCATAACCAAAGATCTTAAGTCAAAACACTCACCAATTCTGGAGCAGCAGCTTTTGCGGTAAACTGATTTACCGGACGGGGTAAAGCAAGATTTTCCCGTAGAGTGTTCCCTTCGTACTCGGTACGGAATAAACCCCGGCGTTGCAATTCAGGAATCACAAACTCAACAAATTCATCTAAACCACCAGGTAACCAAGGCGGCATAATATTGAAGCCATCAGCCCCATTATTGACAAACCAGTCTTCTAGCTGGTCGGCAATTTGCTCTGGTGTTCCTAAAATTGTCCGATGTCCGCGTGCGCCAGCAATCCATAAATACAGTTGGCGGATGGTTAAATTTTCTCGCTGGGCTAGGTCTTTAATTAGCTGTAAACGGCTTTTTCCTCCGTTGGTATCTGGTAGATCGGGTAGCGGCCCGTCTAAGGGATATTTCGATAAATCATGCCCACCTGTTAGGCTGGAAAGCAGACCTAATCCTACTGACGGATGAATCAAATCCTGAAGTTGCTGATATTTCTCCTTCGCTTCTTGCTCTGTGCTACCAATTACCGGAAATACACCGGGCATAATCTTGAGATGTTCGGGAGAACGTCCATATTTTGCCAGTCTTCCCTTAACACTGCTATAGAACGCTTGTGCTTCTTTGAGAGTTTGCTGGGCGGTGAAAATTACTTCTGCGGTGCGTGCAGCAAGTTCTTGCCCCGCTTCTGAAGAACCAGCTTGCACAATCACCGGATATCCTTGAATCGGGCGGGCGACATTCAACGGGCCGCGCACTGAGAAATGTTTACCTTTGTGGTTAGGGATATGCAATTTCTCAGGATGGAAGTAAACGCCTGCTTCTTTATCGCGGATAAAAGCATCGTCTTCCCAACTGTCCCAAAGCTTAGTGACAACCTCTAAAAGTTCTATTGCTCTATCGTAGCGTAGTGCGTGTTCTAAATGCTGTTCCTGGCTGAAGTTCTTGGCTGCGGCTTCGGCTGAGGAGGTGACAACATTCCACCCAGCACGCCCACCACTAAGATAATCTAGTGATGCAAACTTGCGGGCGAGGTGAAAGGGTTCTTCATAAGTGGTTGATGCTGTTGCTACCAACCCGATTTTCTTTGTCACCACAGACAAAGCCGACAATAAGGTAAGCGGTTCAAAGTGGACACTGAATTGTCCCGAACGGCTAAAAGCTTCTTTACCTTGTCCTCGATCCCAGACGGCTAAACCATCTGCGAGGAATACCATATCAAATTTACCCCGTTCTGCTGTCTGTGCCAGCTGCGTGTAATGCTGAATATTCAGCCCTCCGTCGGCTTGGGCTTCGGGGTGTCGCCAAGCTGCAACGTGATGTCCTGCGTCTGGTAAGAATGCACCTAGTTTGAGTTGTTTTTTCTGACTCATATTCTTCTCTATACAGATATACCTGCTAATTCAGGGGAGTTGGTAATTTTGCTGAACTGGTTAACCGGACGGGGTAATCCCAAATTCTCGCGGAGGGTTTGACCTTCGTACTCTGTGCGGAATAGACCGCGGCGTTGTAATTCGGGAATAACTAAATCTACAAACTCTTTTAAACCATCAGGTAAATAAGGCGGCATAATATTGAAGCCATCAGCCCCATCGTTTAAAAACCATTCTTCTAATTGGTCGGCAATCTGTTGCGGTGTGAGGGGGCCACGTACCGAGAAATGTTTGCCTTTATGGTTGGGAACGTGCAACTTATCAGGTTCAAAGTAAATCCCTGAGTCTTTGTCTCTCAAAAAGGCATCATCTTCCCAACTGTCCCAGAGTTTAGTGACGACTTCGACAAACTCCTGAGCACGTTCGTAGCGTAGTGCGTGTTCTACGTGCTGTTCTCGGTTGAAGTTCTTGGCTTCGGCTTCTGTGCCAGAGGTGACAACATTCCAGCCAGCACGACCACCACTAAGATAATCTAGCGATGCAAACTTGCGGGCGATGTGAAAAGGTTCGTTGTAGGTGGTGGAGGCTGTTGCTACTAAGCCAATATTTTCTGTAACTGCGGACAAGGCCGACAGTAGGGTGAGGGGTTCAAAGTGTACGAGCTTACCATTAAGACTCAACACTTCTGGATTATTATTCCGGTCTCGTACAGCTACCCCATCTGCCAGGAAAATCATATCAAATTTTCCTCGTTCGGCTGTCTGTGCCAGTTGCTTGTAATGCCGGAAATCGAGAGGATTGGCCTGAGCGTTAGGATGCCGCCAAGCCGCTATATGATGTCCGGTAGGATGTAGAAATGCACCCAGTCTCAGTTGTTTGTTGTTTCTAGTCATTGTGAAATGTGTCAATATCTAAACACCAGGGGTGTGTCCACCATCAACCAAAATCTCTGCACCTGTAATTGAAGAAGCAAGGTCAGATACTAAAAATAAAGCTAGTGCAGCTATTTCTTCTGGTTTGACGATTTTTCCTAAAGGAATAGATTGCAAGGATTCTGTTTTAATTTCTTCTACACTCACACCACGGGCCTGAGCATTTTGCTTTGCTAAAGTTTCTGCACGTTCTGTTGCCGTCAGACCAGGTGAGATGGCGTTAATGCGAATATTATCTTTGGCTAGTTCTTTAGAGATGCCGCGCGTGAAGTTCAATAGGGCAGCATTTGTCGTACCGCCTGGCAGGAACCCTGGTCGAGGTGTGCGTCCAGCGCCACCGATAATATTGACAATTCGCCCATCACGCCGACTCTTTAAATGGGGTACAACAGCTCTAACCAAACGGATATAGCCTAGTAATTTGAGGTTCCAAGCATCCACAAAAGCATCATCGCTCAACTCTAGGAAAGAGCCTGCACGAGCTGAACCTGCGTTGTTAATCAAGATATCAATCTGTCCAAATTGTGCCAATGTGGTTGAAACAACTCGCTCGACACTTTCTGTCTGAGTTAAATCGGCACTGATAGAAATGACTTTCGCCCCTGGTGTGGATAGGGATTGAATCGCGCTGACGGCATTCTCTAGCCGTTCTGGATTCCGAGCTGCGATCGCTACATTCACACCTTCACTATAGAGCGCTTTGGCGATCGCTAAACCAATACCCGCACTACCACCTGTGACAATTGCTGTTTTACCTGATAGTTGTAGATCTAAGCTCATGAGATGAATTCCTAGATGTGTTTAGTCTGATATCTACTGCCTGCAATAGATATACTCAATAGATAACCAAGCTCTTCTCTACTTTATATTCCTGTAGCTTGGTTAATGATATTTAATAATATACGGTAACTTGATAGATTTTTAGTATTTAATAAAAATTAGCAATCATATCAGATAATCCCGAAATAATCAAGTATTCTGTAGACAGAGATTTTTGCGATCGAGTGACCTCATGTGAGTTTAGCGATCGCCCATTAAATTTCCTATTTTAGGATAGGTCTAGGTGGGAATTTCTACCTTAATAATAATTACTCCCACCTTATCCGTAGCTGCTTTTCCCGTCGGACAAAATCGTCCCCCGTCATATATTGACAATCCCCAACACGATTGGTCACCGTTTACATATCCGTTTAATCTTACACAACAACCTGCGGCTTCTGTACCTTGCGGCTTCACCAGCAACGGTTTACCTGTAGGTATCCAAATTATCGCCGCTAAATACAGAGATTTACTAGTATTGCAAGCCGCTAAAGCTTATGAAACAGTTGCACCTTTTGTTATGCCTTTAGACTTGTTTAAAGCTAGCAAAAAACTCTCGTAGTCATCGTAGTTAGGAAAAATATCAGTCGCACCTTCGTTAAATAATGCTTGGGCTGCATTGTCTGAAGCTATACCAATAAATGCATATCCTAACTTACGTGCTGAACGACTATCCCAAACACCATCGCCAATGTATACAACTTCTAAGAAACTCTGATTGTAATAGATTTCAGAGCGAGAATGAGCGATCGCCATTATGCCCTCTCGCGAATCGTCATCATCCGAAAACCCATAAGGAATATTATCAATGGGAAGATGAGCCCATTTTAACTTGAACATCGCTGATGCTGCCCAACCGCCTCCCGCATAGGCTAAGAGATAGTCATCAGACACGAGTAGCCTATTCAAAATATCAGATGCACCTGGTATCGCTTTGACTCCACCACTTGCTTGTGCGCCATCAACAAGTAATTCTAAAAAACGCTGTTGAAATACCTCAACCTCTCTAGATGTAGGAATGCGACCAAGTTTACGCTGGCAAACTTCTTTTAAAATGCAAGCATCTGTTACATGATTGTATGATGCCCAGTCGCTTGATACCTCAGAAACACCAAATACTTCAAACAACGCCTGTAAATATGATTCATCATCCAGGTGATTGGATTCAGTAAGAGTGCCATCAATATCAAACATTACTAATTTCACCATATTTACTTTATTAGATATTTTTCCAGAAAATGATTCACTTCCTCGCCACACAAACCGACATGAACTGTTTTTCCTGCTTGTTTAAGAATATCTAATCCTTTACCGTTATTGTGCGGATCTGGATCGACTAGCGAGACATATATTTCTTGAATGCGGGGGTCTTTAGCGATCGCCAAAGCACAAGAAGGTGTGCGTCCTTGAAAAGAACAAGGTTCAAGAGTGACGTACATTTGCAAAAACGGTAAATCTTGACCTTGAATGTCAGTAAGTGCATCAGCCTCAGCATGATGCTTTCCTGGTGAATGGGTATATCCTACTGCTACTATCTCGCCAGCATGGACTATGACACAACCTACTGGTGGGTTTGGTAAGCATTCTGGTAAAGCTTTTTTGCTTTGAGCTAAAGCAGCCAGCATAAATTTATCGTTCATCTTGTTAAATCTCTGTATGAAAAGCTAGCCAGCAAATAACTTTTTTTAATATCCTCGTTGCGAACGATGGTTTCTCTGCGATAGGCAAAGCGATCGCCTTGCGCATACCTTCTCTAGGGCGTGTTTGCAAACTACTCGTTTAGCCTTCTAAATTTCTCGATCCCCCTAAATCCCCCTTAAAAAGGGGAGCCACTGCGCCCTTGCGGTTCCCCGACTTGTAGCAAGTGGCGTGGAATTTGAGGTCTTTTCGCCCCCCTTTTTAAGGGGGGTAGGGGGGATCTAAGACTTTGAAAACACGCCCTAGCCCCCAGCCCCTCACTAGATGCTTTGCAATATTTAATGTTTGATAACCTAATAATTCGTATATCATACACTTGTGTTTGCCAGCACATCTTTTTTTGGATTGATTGTGTAAGCTGTATCTTGATTGTCCAGTTATGGGTGAATGCCTATATCAGACATGATTACCTCAAAGCCTTACAGTCAAAGGATTTTATAAATCTGCCATCCAGATACAATTATTTTTTGGGCGTATGTCAGTAGTGGAAAGCTTAAACTTTCGTCTTTTCATAAGTCACTTACTAGCTATTGATAAGGGTTTGACCAAGATGTGTCAGGTTATCAAGCCAAGCCATGAGTTTTGAGCAGTTAGAAATCAGCCAAAGTTTTTTAGCAGCAGTCAAATGATGACTGATGTTGTGAAAAAAGCGATCGCTATTAGCGAACCGCATTTATTGAAGAAGAGAACAAAGTAGATGAGCAAAAAACGTCAGTTTCGGTTAGGTGCATTTATTCAAGCCACTGGACATCATATCTCTGCATGGCGACACCCTGACGCGCAAATAGATGCAGGGTTGAATTTCGAGCATTACAAAGAAATTACCCAAACAGCCCAACGAGGCTTATTTGATGCAGTCTTTCTTGCAGATAGCCCAGGAGTTTGGGGTAACGGTGGCGAAAATCAGTGTCGTAATGGTAAAATCGCCCATTTCGAGCCTGTGACTCTCTTCTCGGCTTTATCTTCAGTCACTCAAAACATCGGTTTCATCGCTACCGCCTCAACTACATACGAAGAACCCTACACCCTAGCACGGAAGTTTGCTTCTCTAGATTATTTGAGTAAAGGACGCGCCGGTTGGAATGTAGTTACCACAGGTAATGATAACGCCGCAGCTAATTTTGGATTGGAAAATCACCCAGATCACAGCCTGCGTTATGAACGGGCGGAAGAATTTGTCGAAGTCGTCAAAGGACTGTGGGATAGTTGGGAAGATGATGCCTTTATTCGTGACAGAGAATCAGGCATTTATTTCGATCCAGAGAAGCTACACATACTCAACCATAAAGGTAAACATTTCTCCGTTAAAGGCCCCTTAAACGTCGGGCGTCCGCCTCAAGGTTACCCCGTAATTGTCCAAGCTGGAGCCTCGGAAGCTGGGCGAGATTTAGCGGCGCGTACTGCTGAAGTAATTTTCACCGCTAATCAAACCCTCGCAGATGCTCAGGAATTTTATGCCGATATCAAGGGTAGATTGGCAAAATATGGACGTTCCCCGGATGATTTAAAAATTATGCCTGGTGCTTTCCCAATTATTGGGCGTACAGAAGAAGAAGCACAAGAGAAATACGAATTTCTACAATCATTAATTCATCCCGATGTCGCTTGGGGTATTTTAAAGACCTATTACAAAGGTGTGGATCTGTCGAAATATTCTCTAGACGATCTAGCTCCCGAACTACCAAGCGACACCAACACCAATAAGAGCCGTCTGAAATTAGTTAAAGATTTAGCTACTCGCGGTAGTTTAACGCTGCGTCAGTTGTACCGCTCTCTCGCTACTGCAAGAGGCCATCGGACTATACTTGGTACTCCCGAAACCATTGCCGATCAACTAGAAGAATGGTTTAACAACGGTGCAGCAGATGGCTTTAATATCATGCCTCCAATTCTACCTACAGGATTAGATGACTTTGTAAATTTAGTTGTCCCCATCCTGCAAAAACGCGGACTATTCCGCACTGAATATGAGGGTAGCACCTTGCGCGAAAACCTTGGCTTACGTCGTCCAGGTAATCGTTTGGCTGCACAACAAGCAAATGAAAAATTGGTATCAGCATAAATTTTGCTAGGTGCGTTATTCCAATTCACAAAGATTCTGATGCAGATCTACATCAAGAAAGCATTATAGGACTTACCCACAAAACCTCTCAAACTCTTATTCCTTTGTGCACTCTGTGTCCTCTGCGGTACCCTACCCTGCGGGAACGACTGCGTCGAACGGGAAGCCGCTGGCGCGTCTACATTTTTCCGTTAACTTTGCGTAAGTCCTATTAATTTTGAATTGGTATAACCCTCCAAATAATTCTCTTGGACTTTTCACTCATGCTTAAACTCTACTGTTTCAAGCGTGTTTTTTGTAGAGCGCCTCCGAATATTAAGTTTTCCTGATGCTCTACATAACCTGAAAATCTTAGCTAAATATGAGGAAGAAAAAAATGACTGAATATAGCAGATTAAAGACATCACCCTCAGCTGCAATCAGAGCTACCCTAGATTATCCAGTAATCGATACCGACGTTCATACCAACGATTTCACACCAGCGCTGGAAGATTACATTGCTAAATATGGCGGTGCAAAACTTGTAGACGAATTGCGCAAGGCGGAATCCTCTCGCCTCAATTCTAAAAAAGATGGCAAAGACTGGTATCAACAAACACCTGAAGAACGTCAATACAATCGCACAATTCGCTCTCCTTGGTGGGCGAGAGTGACCAAAAATACTCTAGATTTAGCTACCTACATCCTGCCAGAATTATTGTATGAACGTCAGGCGGAACAAGGTTCAGATTATTCTGTACTGTTTCCCAATAATGTCCTCGCGCCTGCTGGAGCTAGCCCAGAGAATCGCCAAGCCTTGCAAAGAGCCGTTAACCACTATCATGCTGATTTATATCGCAAATATAGCGATCGCCTGACGGTGGTAGCTGGTATCCCCATGACTACTCCTCAAGAAGCCATTGAGGAATTAGAATTTGCGGTAAATACACTAGGTTTAAAAGTAGCAAATATTCCTGGTGGTGTAAAACGACCAATTAAAGCGATCGCAGATAAATATCCTGCTGATAAATTCCCAGAAGTTGCTAGATATGCTTCTTACATAGACTTCTTTGGGCTGGATAGTGAATATGACTACGATCCATTCTGGGCTAAAGCTGTAGAGTTGGGTGTGCCCATTACTACCCACTACGGCAGCCAAGGTTGGACTGGTCGCTCCTCCATCAGCAACTACATGAATAACCATATCGGTCACTTTGCCGATGGTTCCCAAGCTTTTGCGAAGGCGTTGTTCTTTGGTGGTGTCACCAAACGCTTCCCACAATTGCGCGTAGGAATGCTCGAAGGTGGCGCAGATTGGGGCGCTCATGTCTACATTCATTTAGTAGATCGTTATTCCAAGCGTAATCTTCAGGGGCTACAAAACTACAACCCAGACTTGACCAACGCTGATGAGTTGTTCGAGTTGTTTGAGCGCTTCGGTGGCGAAATTACCCAAGGGTATTCCTTCACCAAAGAAGAATTAGCCAAGATTGTGTTAGGTTCTTCCTTTGCGCGTCATAGCCGTCAACCAGTTGGTAAGGAATTAGAAGACTTTGCCGCAGCTGGAATTGAAAGCATTGAAGATATCCGCGATCGCTGGGTGAATAGTTTCTTCTTTGGTTCCGAGTCTGACGATCGCACCATCGGCGCAGCATTCAACGACAAAGCCAATCCCTTAAACGTGAAGATTAACGCCATCTATTCCTCAGATGTCGGTCACTGGGATGTACCCGATTTGACAGATCCTCTCGCAGAAAGCTGGGAATTGGTGAAAGAAGGCGTAATTTCCGAAGCTGACTTCAAAGCTTACGTATTCGCTAATCCTTACAAGTTCTACACCGAAGCTAACTCCAACTTCTTCAAGGGTACAGCTATCGAATCCCAAGTAGCTCAAATCCAATCACCACAATTAGATAAAAGTTTCGTAAGGGCATAGGGCAATTCAATTTTGGATTTTGGATTTGCGATTTTGGATTGGGTTTGAATCTAAAATCTAAAATCTAAAATCTAAAATTCCTTGTCCCCCTGCTCCCTGCTCCCCTGCCTCTTCTCCCCCAATCCATAACGGGAAATCGACATGACAACAACGACTGACCTAGATTTTCGCGCTCGTGAGGCACTGCGCCTCATCGGCCCAGATCCGGAAAACTGGGTGAGCGATCGCCCAGGTATTGACCACAATGTCACAATTGTTGGTGGTAGTGGTAGCGGTAGTGTCTTTGCGTTTGCGCTGCGGCGTGCAGGTATCGGTCGCGTGACGGTGATTGATGCAGCCGAGGATGAGAGCCATGCTGGCGTGTGGTTAACACGAGCGCGGATGAAAAAGCTCCGCACGCCGAAGAACCTACCAGGCCCGGAATTAGGCATTCCGGAATTATCCTTTCAAGCTTGGTATGAAGCGCGACATGGTGCTGAAGCTTACGCAGCAATTGACCGGATTCCCCGAGTACTCTGGGCTGAATATCTTAGCTGGTATCGGCAGTTTCTCGGTATTTCAGTACGTTACCGGACGAAGTTAGTAAGAGTTGAGCCTGCTGAAGGTTTCTTGCGCCTACACCTTGAGGTAAACGGTGTATCGCAAATAGAAACTACCCGCAAAATTATCTTCGCTAACGGTGTGGCTGGTACTGGTGGCGCGTATATACCGCCTGTATTAGCTGATTTACCACGCAATTTATATGCACATACCTCCGAGTTGATTAACTTTGAAGCATTGCAGGGTAAAACTGTAGCGGTGTTGGGTGCGGCGGCTTCAGCTTTTGATGCTGCTGGGGTAGCGCTGGAATCGGGAGCCAAGGAAGTACATCTGTTTGCCCGCAGAGAAGCGATCGCATCTTTACCAATCAATCGTGTGCGTGGCTATCCTGGTGCTTACTTCAACTATCCAGAACTACCTGATACAGCTCGCTGGTTTCAAGCTTGGCGATTTCGGCAAGTAGGTTCCACACCACCACCTGATGCAATTGAACGGGTAATCGCCTTTCCTAATTTTTACCTGCATCTATCTGCACCTTGGAAATCTGCAAGGGAAAAAGGCGATCGCATTATTGCTCAGGTGAACGATGATGTTTTCGAGTTTGATTTTGCGATCGCTGGTACTGGTTACTTTGTTGACCCGACAAAGCGCCCAGAACTAGCCGACTTTTCACAGCATATTGCTTTGTGGCGCGATCGCTACCAGCCACCAGCCGAACAGCGCGACGAAGATTTAGGAACGCACCCTTACCTCGGCAAAGCCCACGAATATTTAGAGAAAGTACCTGGTACTGCACCATATCTCAAAGACATTCATGTCTTCAATCCGGCTGGTTTTGTCAGCTTTGGCTTGCCAATTGGTGATGTACCCAGCATTCGCCGTGACATCCCTGCAATAGTGTCCCGCATCAGCCAAGATTTATTCTTCGCTGATTGGGAACAGCATGAAGCACGCATTACTGGTAATAACATCGCCCCCGACTTTGAAGACTCATTGTACGCCGCCGCAGTTTGGAAACAACCAGCGAAGGTTGCGGTGAGTTAGTGAGAGACAAGAAAGCAAGGGGGCAGGGAGCCGGGTGCAGGGGAGAAATAATCAATGCCCCATGCCCCATGCCCCAATTATTTAGGATTCACCTATGTCAGTACAACAAATCAGCAATAGTTCCTTACCTTATCTTTTTTCACCCGTGGCTGATGATGCGAATAAACCTGCACCCCTGGTACTGTTTTTGCACGGAGCGCGCGATCGCGGTAACGATTTAAATATACTGTTGAAATGGGGTTTACCACGTTTTGTAGATGAGTCAAGCCCTTTACCTTACGTCTTTGCAGCTCCCCAACTTCCTGAAGGGCAAACTTGGGTAGAAAGAGAATCAGATGTCATTGCTTTACTAGATAATCTCATCGCCTCCCAACCCATCGATCCGTCCCGCGTAATTATATCTGGATTCAGCTTAGGTACAGCTGGCGCTTGGCATATCGCCGCTTCTAATCCTAGGCGCTTCGCCGGTTTGGTAGCAGTTTCCGGGCGCGCACCTAAGACATTGGAAGCAACACAACTAGCTGCACTTCAAGAAATTCCCATCCAAATCTTCCAAGGTGCAAAAGACGAAAAACTATCAATAGAAGATACAGAGCAGGTTGTCACCACCTTGCGCCAAGTCAAAGGTCAAGTAGATTTTACTCTACTGCCTGATGGCGATCATTTTATTGCCGATGAAGTCTACAGCAACCCACAATTGCAACAATGGCTAATTTCACAAAGCCGTCGTGAAGCTTCTGTAATAGCCTAATCGATTTGGTTCAGTAATAACGGATGCTTTATGCAGCTGGCTTGTGCTTTGCTAATTTAAAAGCCGATAACAATAGAATCACACCCAAGATGACATACAACCAAGAATTGGTTACATACCTTAAAAAAATGCTGCCAATCAACGCTCCTATTATTGAACCAAATGCCATTGAAACAATGAATATTTGCTCTGATTTTACTTCTTGAAGTCGTTGCTGACTTCTATATTTGAATAAACCCATGATAATAGTGGGAATACTGATTGCCAGACTCAAACTTCCTGCTAATTTGATGTCAATTGCAAACACCAGAATGATTGTCGGGATAATCAACTCACCGCCTGCGACACCAAGCATACTACTGAATATACCAATGACAATTCCTGCTAAAAAACCAATAGCAATTTTTAGGAAGCTGGGCAGTTGCAGACTCTGAAAACTGAAAATGAGATGATGCCCGATCAGTATAAAGCTTAGGAAAAATAGAAAAACAACAACAATCCGATTTAATGTTCGTTCGTTGATTTTAGTTGCATAGTTAACCCCAATATAAGAGCCGATAAGAGAACCTGCCAGAATGTTAATGATTACTGTCAGGTTGGCAAAAACATTCTCAAGACCAATAACACCACTGCGAAAAATGAATGAAAAAGTTACAGTGATGAGGCTAACAATGAGATTAATAATAATTGCTTGTAGGGTTCGATAGTTAAAAATACTAACTAAAACTGGTAAGCGAAACTCTGCACCACCCAAACCAATTAATCCACCAAGAATTCCGACCAAAGCACCCCAAGCAAAAGCCCAAATATTCCGCATTTAAATCTCACATTAATAGCATTAGGAACTATTTTATGACTTTACCAACTACAAATCTCGGTAAAACTGGCTTGACAGTTTCGCGCCTTGTTCTTGGTACTATGACCTTTGGATTGCAGACTGATGAAGAAACTTCCAGAGTAATTCTCGATAAAGCCGCCGATGCTGGTATCAACTTTTTAGATACAGCCGATGTTTATCCTTTAGGCGGTGGAGTTGCTACAGCCGGACGCACTGAAGAAATTATTGGGCGCTGGCTGAAAGGTAAACGCGAACATTTTATACTGGCTACCAAAGCTGTAGGCAAGGTAGGCCCTGCACCTTGGGATCAGGGTGCTTCACGCAAACATCTTTTAGATGCGATTGATGCTTCCCTCAAACGCTTGGGAACCGATTACGTTGATTTGTATCAATTACACTCTGATGATACGTCAACTCCCTTAGATGAAACTCTCGAAGCCCTAGATATCATAGTTCGTTCTGGTAAAGCACGTTATATCGGGGTTTCTAATTTCTTAGCTTACCGACTCAGCCGCGCTTTAGGTCGGGCTGATGTGCGGAATTTAACTCGCTTTGTCTCGATTCAGCCTCGCTATAATTTGTTGTTCCGCGAGATTGAGCGCGAACTTTTACCCCTAGCGCAAGAGGAAGGATTGGGTGTAATTCCTTACAATCCTTTGGCAGGGGGTTTACTGACTGGTAAACATAATCTTGCTCAAGGCCCCACCCAAGGAACTCGTTTTACCTTAGGTTTAGCCGCAGAACGTTATCAAGATCGTTATTGGCGCGATCGCGAGTTTAACACAGTTGAAGAATTACGCACAGTCGCCGATTTAGCCGGATTATCCCTCACGACTTTATCATTAGCTTGGGTTTTAGCTAATCCGATAATCACTGCTCCCATTATTGGCGCTAGTCGTCCAGAACAACTGAATGACACTCTCAAAGCAATTGAAGTCAAACTCGATGACAACTTGAAACAAAAGTTAGACGATATCACCGCCGAATATCGCAAAGGTGATGCTGTGCGTTAGTTAGGAATTGATGTAACAGCAGCAGACGGTTGGTTCAGCCGTCTATTTTTTTCTTTTTATCACCCTTGAGCTAATGTAGCCAGAATGTTTTCTATAGAAACAAAACGCTTAATTCTGCGAGAATTCCAGCAAAAAGATGTGCATCAACTTGCGCCAATACTTGTAAATCCCCAAGTAATGAAATTTTCGCCTACAGGAATTCTCTCAGCTTTGCAAACTCAAGATAAAATAGATAATTTTATAACTTCTTACAAAACGTTTGGATTTGGCAAATGGGCTGTCATTTTCAAAGAAAGCAACCAATTGATTGGTTACTGTGGAATCGCCATTGAGCAAATTGATAATGTCAACGAAAGAGAGATTGGATATAGACTAGATCCCAATTTTTGGGGTAAAGGTTTAGCAACTGAAGCCGCATCAGCAACAATTCAATATGGATTTGAGCAATTCAAATTTCCTGATATTATTGGCATTGTTAACCCAGCAAATACAGCATCAGTTAGAGTCATAGAAAAAATAAGAATGAAATATGAAAAGTCTACGATATTTCATGGACGTGAAATATATATAGCATTCCTAAATGATACGTGAGAATGAATTAAGGCTTTAATGCCTGTAAAATAAGGATTTTTATCTCAGTGTTTTCTCACGAATGATTCCGGATTGCTATATATACAGGTTAAACTTTACTTTTTAATAAAACTGATTTAACTAAAATTATAGTTATAGATCATTTTTGAAATTATTAGTTGCGATGTTAGTTAAAAGTTTGAATTAAAGCGAGAAAATTAACTTTAATGCCAAAAAAGCTCAGACAATTTAAATTCTTTCAACGTGCTGCTGAAGCACCAAATTTACCGCCGAATTCATTCCAGTTTATTTGCTATTTTGTCAATCAATTTCGCTGGTGGTATATAGCAACCGTTATTTTAGAAATCATCCACGCGACTTGTGGCATTATGTTACCCTATGCCATTGGCGAAATTATCCGCAGCGTCACAAAATCAACGGTTAATAGCAGTGAGATTTTTGCAACCATCAGTCAACCCTTAATGCTATTCACTGCCTTAAGTATAGGTGAAGTCGTATTTGGGCGTTCTTCGGGACTGTTATTAACTATTCTCCATCCCATCCACCGCCAGCATATTATTCGCTCACTTTATGCTTATTTACAGCAACATTCCCATCGCTACTTAAGTAGTAGTTTTGCAGGTGCTTTAGCACAGCGTATTAACGAAACTGCTTACGGCGTTACCCAGACAATGCAAATGCTGATTTCTGAATTTATGTCAGTCATCATTGTCTATATCGTCGCTATCATTTTACTGTATCGTGCCTATCCGCCTCTAGCTGCATTGGTGGGAATATGGGCAGTTTTATTTATCAGTATTTCTTTTTGGTTAGCTACTCGCTGTCGAATTCATTCCCGCAAAGCCGCAGCCGCTAGAAGTGAAACAGCTGGTATCATTGTCGATGCAGTTACAAATCTGACTGCTAGCCGATTGTTTGCGCGTTTAGGTTTTGAAAGACGCTATTTAAATGAGCGATTTAGGCGCGAAATCATAGAGGTGAGAAAGGCTAACTGGTACTCAGAACGCATTCGCTGGTTTCAGTTTATATCCGCAGCGATTTTGAAAATTGCTACTTTGTATTACTCGCTTTCTTTGTGGAGTCAAGGAAAAATCGCAACTGCTGATTTTGTAGTAGCAACTAGCTTATCACTGTTAATTATTAGCGAAGCCCGCAATTTAAGTAGAAGATTTTTAGATTTATTTGAACATATTGGTAATATCGCCAATGGTGTTTTAACTATTGTGCAACCCCATGAGTTAGTTGATCGAGAAAATGCGATCGCTCATTCCATCACTACCGGAAAAATCGAGTTTCGGCGCGTTAATTTCAGCTATTCGGCGGAAAAACAAGTATTTCACGACCTTTCTGTTACTATCCAACCAGGACAGCGTGTAGGATTAGTAGGCTTTTCCGGTTCGGGAAAATCCACTTTTGTCAATTTAATTTTGCGTCTATTCGATCCCCAATCTGGACAAATTCTCATCGATGGGGTGGATATTCGCGATATGACACAGGATGCATTACACGCCCAAATTAGCTTAATTCCCCAAGATCCGTCTTTGTTTCATCGCACCTTACTAGAAAATATTCGTTACGGACGACTTGAAGCTACTGATGAGGAAGTAATTCAAGCCGCGCGCAAAGCTTACGCTCACGATTTTATTATTCAGATGAGTGAGGGTTATGATTCTCTCGTAGGGGAACGGGGGGTGAAACTATCTGGAGGACAAAGACAACGAATTGCGATCGCGCGCGTTATCCTCAAAGATGCACCCATCCTAATTTTAGATGAAGCCACATCTAGCCTCGATTCCATCACCGAAAAAGCGATTCAAGATACCCTAGATTTAGCAATGAATGGCAAAACCGTCATTGTCGTCGCTCATCGCTTATCTACCATCGCCCATCTCGACCGCATTTTAGTATTCGATCAAGGCCGTATTGTTGAAGATGGTACTCATAGTAAACTACTAGCAAAAGGCGGTGCTTACTATAGATTATGGCAAATGCAAGCAGGTGGATTTTTACCTGAAAAAGCCAGCGATAATAATTTATCTGAGCTACAAACCGGATAGTTAGCCACCAAAATTACAAACCTTCAGCTTAATTTCTTCATTGCACCAAACTCTACTAATAAAAGTAAATAGCCTTCAAACCCCTACAAATGACAACTTGTACAGACAAGGGTTATCGCGTCTCTGACAATTAGATGATTTAATAAGGAGCAGATTCAACAAATCGACGAAATTTAATGCTTCATGCGCCGAGATTCAATTTTTTACAAACTGTTTCAACAATCGCCTAGTTTATTATTTGAACTCTTGACAAATCCCCCAATAAATGCTGAATCCTATCGATTTGATTCAGTCGCCATTAAAGAACCCAAGTTTGAAATTGATGGCGTATTTCTACCACCAGAAAATGATACTCCGGGGATTGTCTATTTTTGCGAAGTCCAGTTTCAGAAAGACGAAAGGCTTTATGAAAGAGTATTTGCGGAATCTTCGCTATATTTTTACCGTAACCGTGACAGATTTAATGATTGGCAAGCTGTCATAATTTACCCATCTCGCACTCTCGAACAAACTGATATTTATCCCCATCGTTCATTACTCAACGGTGGACAAGTACATCGCATATATTTAGATGAGTTGGGTGATATTCGTCAATTACCTGTATGGGTAGCGCTGATGGTGTTGACAACAGTAGATGATGAGATTGCACCCCAAGAAGCGCGGTATTTGTTAACCAGAACATCTCAAGAAGCCCCAGAAAGAGCCAGTCGCGCCATAATAGAGATGATCGTGACCATAATGGTTTACAAGTTTGAACAATTAACTCGAACTGAGGTAGAGTCAATGCTAGGAATCACGCTCAAGGAAACACGAGTTTACCGCGAAATTAAGGAAGAAGAAGCAAAATCGCTCATTCTTCGTTTGTTGACTCGACGGGTGGGTGAATTATCGCAAGAATTGCGCGATCGCATTGATAGTCTTTCTCTAGAACAATTAGAAAATCTAGGCGAAGCACTGTTAGATTTTACAGGTGTAGCTGATTTATCGTCCTGGTTAGAAGCAGTTCAAAATTAACTTAATAGCGATCGCATCTACAATTCAAATATCGCCAGTGACAACAGCGATCGCAAAGCCGTCATACCCTTTACTACCTACAGTCTGAATTTCGGTAGCACTAACACGGGTTTCTGCTGCAAGTAATTCGTTGAAGCGGCGTATACCCTGTACGTTAGAATCGTCACTAGCAGCATCAATCACTGCCCCATTACGGACAACATTATCGGCAATAATTAAAGTACCACGATGGGAAAGCTTGAGTGCCCAAGCAAGATAATCGGGATTGCTTGGTTTATCTGCATCAATAAATATCAAGTCAAATTTACGCCCTTCAGCAGCGATTTGTGGAAGTGTATCTAGCGCCCGTCCGAGGCGAATTTCTACGATATCAGATAAACCAGCGCGAGCAATGTTACCACGGGCGACTTCGGCGTGTGTTGGGTTAGCCTCCAAGGAAATCAGGTAACCATCAGCCGGAAGCGATCGCCCTAACCAAATTGTACTGTAACCACCTAAAGTCCCAATCTCTAAAATACTATGTACCTTTTTATATTTGATTGCTGCTTACCAAAGGCTTGTAGCAGTTAAAAAACTTGTTTAGAGAAGAAATACTCAATACTACGGTAAATACGTGTAATAACCGAGTTTTAATTATCCTACTGCATTCATCAGCAGTTAATCAAGTATCAGGGAATCAAAAACCGAGAAGTTACGGAATATTGCAATGAATTGCAACTATGAAATATTTATTTAGGAATTTTGATTTGGAGGGCGATCGCTTTTTTGCAGGAGATTGTCAAAATGCTCTCAGAAACATCAAAGTAAGAAACTCAAAACGAGAATTTCTTACTTGAGGTGTAAAAATCCAAGTATATCAATGGTTTCGAGAGCCAATGCTGTGCATCTCTATTATGCGGTCGTACCTAGTAGATGGGTAAAGCATTGAGGCAGAACTGAATAACAAATCAAGCTTGCATGACAATAGTGGGGGCTTGTTAATAACACTAAAGTGCTTAAATAATTACCTATATATTACCTTCAAGTATCAAACTTAAAACTCAATATCATCCGACTCTGCTACCGTATTAGAGTCTTGAGGAGTATCTGTATCTGGAAAACCCCACGAACTTAAGACCAGTAGACCAGCCTCATCATTCTTAACTTTTTGCAAAGCATTGGGGAGCGCGTGTAAGATTTTAGCCACATCTGCGTCAGCTTCAAAGTCAAACTCTGAGCCTGGAGGGCCGCCGTAGTCTAAAGTACACTTAGCTTTAGTAGAATAGCTTTGCCAGTCAACATCTAGCGTGTGCGAGACTAATTCTAAAGCACTAGCTACCTCTTGCGGATGCAGCAGCATATTTCCCAAATAACCCGGCAGTTGAGCAAACCGTTCATGACCTATGCCTGTCATTAACACGACAGTAGGCAAGACTCTTGATTGTAAAGCAAATTCAACTAGACGCTCACTAGACTCCCACTCAGGTTTTTCGATCAGAATTTTGAATGCTAATTCGTGAAATGGGCGATGAAAAAGCCGTTTACCCAGTTCCGCACCTGCCAGCACACCTGCGACAACTGCCTCAGCATATTTTGGGGTAACAGGCGGTGCTACAGGACGCAAAACAAATGATTGAACTTCAGGTAGACTGTCTACTCCTGTTGCTGCTCTGTCAAAGTCAGATTTAATCTCAGTCCAATCAGACTCTTGAATCTTAAAAAACCACCAAACACCCTCGATTCCCATAAAATTCTTATATAAATAATGCTATGTATAGCAAACTGTAAACAGTAACAGATGAAACTGCAAGTAATTTGTTGTGGGCGATCGCCTATCAGACTATTGTTTTCTTGCCATTCACTAGCCTCAGAACAGCATTAAGGACAAGTGTTGCAGTTGTTTATACCAGATTTACTAGGTTGATGCGATCGTATCTTTCCCAGCCACCCCAGCTACCCCTACTCCCCCAGCTTGCGAAGCCCCGACCAAGCAAGGAAGTTGCTCAGCACTGGCTAACTCAGTTATTGACTACAAGTGATTCACAGCTTTGATTTAGAAGCCATTTCTTACCGGATTTTCTTACTGAGTCTTCATAAATAAGCTTACAGAACAGTATTGCCAGCAGACTTGATTTTGCATCTACATCTGTGATACTGTGCCTTCATTGCAAAATACTGTTAATCGATAGATTTGCCGTAGTTATTTATTGTGCAGCGTGCTTATCACACTGCAAAGCCACAGTTTGCAAGGAATGGGAATCACCCCTTATGCCAAAAGATTGGTTTGAATGGCACGATCTCTATAATACGGAACCAAAATTACAACAACGCCTAGAAATCGTGCGGGAATACATCACCTACAGCTTAGATGCATCACCAGCTGGAAGAATCCGTGTAGTTAGTGTTTGCGCTGGCGATGGTAGAGATTTACTCGGAACCTTAGCAAATCACCCCCGCGCCCAAGATGTCTATGCAAGACTGGTTGAATTAAACCCCAACTTAGTTGAACGTGGAAAAGCAACTATAGAATCATTGGGTTTAGCCAAGCAAATAGAATTTATCAATGGTGATGCAACTATCTCCGCTAATTATGTAGGCGCTGTACCCGCAGATATTGTGATTGTCTGTGGTGTATTTGGTAATTTGGCTGATGAAGGCGAACTTAAACGCTTGCTAGATAACTTGAGTTTTCTCAGTAAAAAAGGTGCTTTTGTTCTCTGGACTCGCGGACATTCTAACGGTACTGCTTACTCTGACACTGTGCGGAAAGTTTTACAAGCATCTCAATTTGAAGAAGTTAAGTTTAAACTCACCGCCACTGGAGATATGGGAGTAGGTATTAATCGTTACGTCGGTGAAAATTTACCTGCACCGAAAGAGCAACAATTATTTGTATTTTCTGGCGTTCCCCATAAAGCTAGGTAATTCAATATAATTACTAATTCGTAATTAAATTGAGGGTTATATTCCTCAGTTTAAATCCCCATTCATAACGTAATTACGAATTTTCAATTCCTTTCCCCCTTTTACCTTTCCCCTTTCCCCAATCCCATAGGATTGCTCTAAGTTTCGAGGTCGTCCGACATATTTTTAAATAGGTGTCAAAAATGGCTATTCAAGACGCTGTATCTAATTGGGAACAACTCTTAGAAACTGCTCGAAAAAATACCCCAGCGCGGAGGGTAAAAAGACCAGGACAAGCTCCATCTACTGCACCTATACCCAGCAGTTTGCATAAACTACCCCCAGACACTAAAGCACCAGTTCTGTTATATAGAGATACTAATTCTTGGTGTCCTTTTTGTGAGAGGGTTTGGTTTGCTTTAGAAGAAAAAGAAATTCCTTTTGAGACAGAGTTTATTGATTTAAGTAATAAGCCAAAATGGTATACTGATTTAGTACCGACTACCCTTGTACCTGGTGCAAAAATTGAAGGCAAGTTAGTGTATGAATCTAAAGATATTCTCTTAGCTTTAGAAGAAAGATTTCCTACGCCAGCATTATTTCCAGAAGACCCAGAAGAAAACGCTGTTGCGAGACAATGGGTAGAGGAATCAGAAACAAACGGTTTTAGAGATATTGCTTACAAATTCCTCAGAGAAAAAGTTAACAATGCTGATGAATTAGCTAAGTTACAAGCAGAATTTGAAGCTAAATTAGATGAACTTGAACAAACTTTAGGTAAATATCCCGGCCCCTATTTTCTTAGCAATTTTAGCTTGGTAGACATTCTCTACAGTCCCCATCTCGATAGATTAGCGGCTAATTTACCAGTTTATCGACAGTATCACATCAAAGGTAATCCCCGTTATCCCCGAATCAATGCTTGGTTTGCAGCACTAAATCAACGCCCAGCTTATCATCGGGTGAAATCGGATAATATCACCAACAATTTACTTTTACGCCGCAGATGGGGTGTAGAACCGATTGGAAATCCTTTACCCTTAGATCCCGCAGAAAGCGAAGCCATCCAGTTTCGTGCAGAAGCTGCGGAGAGATTGAGCGATAATCGAGAAGCAGCTATTGGTGATATTTTGAGAAACTCAGGCGTACAAGCCTTAGCTGTAGATGGCGATGTTTCAGCAGTTCAAGAGGTGGTTGATTTTCACCTGAGATTGCTTGCTGATTACCTCATCAACGGTAACGGTGAACCTCTACCAGGTGGACGCACAGGTGGTAAAGATGGTAATACTATCGATCCCAAGATAGCTGCAATTGGAGCTATTACACTCGCCTATTTGCGAAATCGCATCTGTGCGCCACGAGATATGAGTGCTGGTGCTGCGAGTGCATTCCGCGCCGCTGCTGATAAGGTTTTGGCTTCTCTTTATTAATTTTCCTCAATTTTCATCGGTGACGGGTATTAGCCTGTCACCTTTTCAACTGCAAATATGAAAACCCGTCGCTATATTTTAACTGCGATCGCCACTTGTTTATTAACTTGGCTTTTAGCCCTAGCTAGTTGTAGTTCGCAAAATACCTCACAAAGTAACGTTTCTCCCGTTGCACAACCCTCTCCTAGTTCTTCACAGTTAAAGGTGATTAATATCGGTCACCAAAGCGGTACACCTGGACTGAATTTGCTGAAGGCGCAGGGATTATTAGAAAAAAGACTTGCGCCAGAAGGTATTCAAGTTAAATGGATATCCTTCCAAGGTGGCCCTCCGATGATGGAAGCAATGGCTGCTGGTAGTGTTGATATTGGAAACGTAGGAAATCTACCACCTGTATTTGCTCAAGCTGGTGGTAATCCCATCCTCTATGTGGCGGCGACGGGTTCAAATGCAGGCGCTCAGGCTATTATTGTACCTAAAGATTCTCCGATTAAAACCCTTGCTGATTTAAAGGGGAAAAAATTAGCAGTTCAGAAAGGAACAGCACTACAATACTTTGTCCTCAAAGCTTTAGAAAGTGCAAAACTGAAGCTGACTGATATTCAACCTGTTTACTTAAAAATTCCCGATAGTACCACAGCTTTTGAAGGTGGTAATGTCGATGCTTTACCTATTGGCGATCCTTATCTCGCTTCTAAAGAATTAAATGGTAGCGTGCGCGTATTAGTTAGAGGTTCCGATGTCGCACCTCAACGCGCTTTTTACATTGCTACAGCAAACTTTGCCAAAAATCACACCGATTTAGTCAAAATCGTTTTAGAAGAACAAACAAAAGTAGAAGATTGGGCGAAAGCTAATTCTACTGAAGTTGCCAAACTTTTGGCAGTAGAAACTAAATATAAGCCAGAGGTTTTGGAATATTCTTTAAAAAATCGTCCTTATTTTGGTGTCTTTGAAATGAAGGATGAATATATTGCTGAACAACAACAAGTAGTTGATTTGTTCTACAGTCAAAAGCTAATTCCTAAAACCTTTCAAGTCAAAGATGCTATTTGGAAACCTTAAGTAAGTTTTGTTATTTGTCATTTGTCATTTGTCATTGGTAAGGGTTTTAAACCTGTTTATATTTCAATACGGTTCAGTTAGCGTCAAAAACCTGATTTAGTGTAAGTTGGGTTGAGGGACGAAACCCAACATTCTCGCGGCTTTGTTGGGTTTCGCTATCGCTCTACCCAACCTACAATTATCCTTAACTGAACCGTATTGGTTTATATTTCTGAATTCAGTTGTGTTTATTTCCACCGACTTACTTATACCAATTCAATATGAAGATGCATATAATTTAGCCTGCGCAGGCAGGCTTTGTAATTATAGCCCCACCCTTCTAGGGTGAGGGCGTTAATGTGCAGCTAAACCAAACTTTGCCACTCTTCACAAACGTTTACCCATACTTATAACATCATCTATTTTGAATCCTAGATGCTCGTAAAATTGAATAACATCTGTATTTGAATTACGTATCTGGATGTTAATTTTTGGGCAGTTTATGGACTTCAGTTTAATAGTTGCTTGCTCAACGAGATATTTCCCAATACCTTGTCTTTGATACTCTGGTGCTACAGCTAAATAGTTGAGCCAACCACGATGTCCTTCATATCCAGCCATAATAGTAGCAACAACTTGAGTCTTAATCAAACCAACAAGAAATAATTCTGGTTGGACTTGCAATTTAAGTTCAATATCTTGTTTAGGATCATTCCAAGGTACTACTAAATTACATCGATACCATAAATTAATTACTTGTGCTTCATCTGTTATTTTATAAGGTCGTATTTCTAAATTTATGTTTGGCATCTGCGATTCATAAAATTTGTGATAAAATCGGCAATCGACGCATTAAAATGACGTTCATTTTCCTAAAAATATAATTATCAAATCGCTCGCGCAATAGGATGGGAACTTCGACTGGTGAAACTTCTTGAAACTTTACTTGTTGATAGAAGGAGCGCAAATGTTCCCAAGGAATAAGTAGTTCAAACTAATTAAACGTCAAATGTCATTACGAGCGGAACGTAGTTTAGCGTAAAGCCTTCGGCATAGCTTCGCTTAGCGCGTAGCGTCTCGTAGAGAAGTAATCGCAAAGGATCTATTTTATCTTTTTTAAGGTTGACCTACTTACAGTAACAAACTCGATTCACTAATTGCTTAGTACATATCTGAAGCAGTTGCGTACCAATACCTTGGCGTTGAAATGGCGCTAGAACTTGCATTCCTCGCAACACAAAAAAATCAGTATTGGGACACAAACGTACTGCACCAATAATTTTGTTCTCTAATTGAGCAATAAATATCAAATCTTCTTCACTTATAGGCCCGCCTCCATAACCACATTCGCCATAAAAAACCTTAACGGCTTCAATATAATTTGGTTTTGCTTGGCTAATTTCTATCATTTTGTTAATGGAGATAAATAATTACCCGAAATATAGCAATCCGTTTAGGAGTTACAAACACATATCTTCCTTGTCCCCCTTGTCCTCCTTGTCTTCCTTCTGGGGTACTTCATGGCGTAACTTGAAAACTGAAGCAGCCGCAGACGCACACAGAATTAGCGCCGCAAACCGAAAGGTTCCTTGGAATCCTGTAACGATCGCTTCCGGAGGAGCCACGGATACATCTGCACCAGCAGCTACACTGGCGATTAAACCACCAAATACTGCACCGATCAGGGAAACGCCGACAGTATTACCGCAGGTACGCGATAAAGACAGCAAGCCAGAAGCAATCCCCAGGCGATCGCGAGATACTGCACCCATCGCAGTAGTATTATTGGGCGATTGAAATAAACCTAAGCCAATACCGTAAATAAAATAACGCAATATATACCCTATCTCAGTAATTCCCGCATCAAAAGTACTGATACCCAAACAACCCCCAATCATCAATCCCAGACCAATTGAACTAATTAATCTTGTACCAAAGCGGTCTGCAAGTATACCAGCGAGTGGGGCAACTAATCCGCTAAGTATTGGCGAAAAAGCTAATAGTAACCCGACTTTGGCTGTGGGATAGTTCTTGACTCGCTCTAAAAAGAAAGGAGTAATCAGTAAAGAACCACCAATTACAGTGAATGTTAGCCAACCACTGAGCAAACTGGTACTCAGCTGAAGATTGCGAAATAGATGCAGTTCTAGTAATGGCTGATCGAGGATGGCTTCTACTACCAGAAAAGTTACAAAACTGAGGGCGGCGATCGCGAGTAAGACGAAGCTGTTAATGCTGCTAAAGCCTTCGCTTTGCCCTATCGTCATACCTAAGCCAAAACTACCCAAAGTCCATAAAGCTAACAAGGCTCCTAATGGGTCAAATTTTTGTTTGCGATCGCTAGGTATAGACGGTGGTACTAACCGCGCCACAAGGAAACTAGCTATGATGCCCAAGGGCACATTGATCAGGAATATACTCTGCCAACCTGACAAGTTTAACAACAACCCACCAGCAGAGGGCCCAGAAGCAATCCCCAGTGACACTACACTACCAATGATCCCAACCGCCCGACCTCGTTCGGAAGCGGGGAAGACTTCTGTAACAATCGCTAAACCCAGTCCGGAGATAAATACCGAACCAAGTCCCTGAAGTGCGCGAAAACCAATCAACCACTCAATAGTAGGCGCGAAACTACACAACAGTGAACTTAAGGTAAATATAATCAGCCCTGCTTGATATAGGGGTTTTTTGCCCCACATATCTCCTAGACGAGTTGCACCTAAAACTAGACCAGAACTGACTAACTGATAACTCAAAACAGCCCACTGGGCCATAGGAAAGCTAGTGTGAAAGCTTTGCACCAAAGTGGGTAAAGCCACATTGATAATGCCCACATCTAGGGTAGACATAAACACCCCTAATCCCACACCTAACAAAACCCAAGATTTTTGAGAGGGGGATAAAGTCAGAGATTGTATTGGCAGTTGGGACAATATTTCGTCTCCTTATTTAGATTTTAGATTGATCGCGAGAGGTGGGGGATGAGGGGGATGAGGGAGAAATAACTAATTACCACTTACCCATTTTCCTATACAGGCTGTAAATGCTGGACACGAGGCATAATTTCTTCGGCAAAGCGGGTCATTTCCCTGACAAAAGGATTGAATTGCAGCATAAATGTATCGATACCTGCATCAGAAAAAGCGGCAATTCTTGTAGCAACTGTGTCGTAGCTGCCAACTAAGCCTGCGGCTGTCCCACCATTACCACCAACGGCGGGATTTTTAGCGAAGAGTCGAAACATGACTGCGTCTGGATCGACACCTTTAGCCACGCTTAATTTCAAATGTTCTTCTCTTTGCTGAAGTTCTGTGAGTCGCTGTAGTTCCTCTTGCGCTTCTGTGTCGGTAGGTCTTGCAATGACAAAGGCTGATAAACCAAAACGCACTGGTTGAGGTAGCGATCGCGGACGGTTCAATACTTGTTTAATTACCTGACGCACATCTTCGATTGGCTGACCGTTGATAAAGTAAATATCTGCTTGTTCAGCCGCTAAAATCTGGGCGGGATCGGATGCGCCACCAAGGTAAATCCGGGGATAGGGTTTGGCGATGGAAGTAGGACGTAAGCTCAAATCTGTGATTTTGAAATATTCTCCCTCGAAGTTAACCCTTTCCCCACTCCACAAAGCTCTGACAACCCGTAACCATTCCCCAGAATAGCGATAACGTTCATCATGGGGAGGAAAGGGAATATTAGTGCGTTCCATTTCTGGACGGAACCAAGCACTAATTAAGTTGATGGCGAAACGTCCCCGACTAATAGCGTCAATTCCTAAGGCCATTTTCGCGAGAACAGCAGGATGGAATAGTAAAGGCTTAATAGCGGCGATAATCTCAATTTTTTCTGTAGCCTCAGCCAACGCCGCAGAAGCAGTCCAAGTTTCTAACTGCTCTAACTCTAAACTGCGTGGATTGGCGATGTGCTGTGCCACCAAAGTTGTCACATACCCCAAACGTTCAGCTGCTAAAATTAGTGATCGCGATCGCTCATAACTCGCATCAATCGGTTCTTCTTGAGTATCTAAAGGGCCAAAGTTGCCACCAACAGGTGCCCAAATACCATAACGTGGTTTTGACATGGTGAACTCCAAATTAATTGGGGAATGAGGAGATGAGGAAGGGGAAGTACTGTGTTGGATGATTTTATAATACGGTAAATTTATCGATTTAGTGTATTATATTGAAAGTTGCGATCGCTTCCTTTGATCTCGTGCACTTGATAGCAACACCAAAGAAGTAAACAAGTGCCAACACCGCCCAGGTAAACCTCTGGAGAATTTATTAAATGAGTAACAAGCATATTGAAGTCAAACCAGTAGCTGGTTTTATCGGTGCTGAAATTGGTGGCGTAGACCTTTCCCGGACTCTATCCGATGAAGCCATAGCCGAAATTCGCCAAACACTGTTGAAGTGGAAAGTCATATTCTTTCGCAATCAGAACATCGACCATGCAGCACAAATTGCTTTTACATCTCGTTTTGGCGAAGTGACTTATGCACATCCCCACGAGGATGAACCAATCGAAGGTTTTGCTGAAATCCTGCCAATCGATCGCAGTCGCTACGAACGGAAGAATGGCCTCCGTCGTTCCAGCTACGAGAGCCGTTGGCACACTGATGTCACAGCAGTTGTTAACCCACCAGCAGGTTCTATTTTGCGCGCCGTTAACGTCCCTAGCTTTGGTGGTGACACACAGTGGACTAATTTAGTTGCTGCTTATGAGGGACTATCAGCACCCGTGAAGGCGCTAGCAGACACATTAAAAGCACAACATCACTTCAATGCACGCTTGCGTTTATCCAGCAATAGCAAACTTGCACAACGCATCGCCGCCAATCCCCAAGTTTCCATTCACCCAGTCGTGCGGGTGCATCCCGAGACAGGCGAACGTGCATTATTCGTGAACCCTGGCTTTACCTCCCACATTCTAGACGTATCGCCACAAGAAAGCGATTTACTACTAGAGTTGTTCTTTAATCAGATCACCAAACCTGCTTATACCACCCGCTTTCATTGGAACAACGGTGACATTGCCTTCTGGGATAACCGCGCCACTGCACATTTAGCACCCCAGGATCTAGATCATATAGAAGTTGAGCGCGTACTTTATCGCACCACCATTACTGGTGATATCCCCGTCGGCCCTGATGGCTTCCGATCGCAAATAGTAGAAGGTGAGCCTTTAACTAGCGAATTACCAACCGTATTGAAAAACAAAACCGAACAGCGAGAACCCGTGCTTTCGTAAGCCATATACTTTTGAACTAGGCTGTGAAATATATCAGCAGCCTAGTTGATCTGACAGCAAATAACAAATGACAAATGACAAATGACAAGTGACAAATGACAAATGACAAATGACCAATGACCAATGACAAAACTAATTTTACCTATAGAGCTAACTGCTGAAATTGAGCCAAATTTACCATCAGATACAAAATTTGTCCGGGTAGATAGTGATGGTAATTTTGATGGCGATCCCAGTGATGCTGAAGTTTATCTGAATGGGTTTAAATTGAAGCCTACAACTCTACACAAAGTCCTAGAAACTGCGCCTAAAATACGTTGGCAACAAACTCCTAGTGCGGGTGTAAATCATATTCTCACGCCCACTTTTCTGGAACACGATATTCTCTTGACTAATGGCGCAGGAGTTCATGCAATTCCCATTTCCGAATTTGTCTTGAGTTTGATTCTCCATCACGCCAAGCAGTTACGACAATTGCAAGCGGCTCACGATCAGCACCATTGGCGCAAAAGCTGGTTAGTACTGCCAGAGTTAGCAAATTCCACTGTGTTAATTCTCGGTACTGGAAATATAGGACAGGCGATCGCATCTCGTCTTAAACCTTTTGGAACGCGAGTTTGGGGTGGTCGTCGTCGTCCGGAAGCACTACCAAATTTTGATAAAATCGTCGGTCAAAATGAATGGCACGCCTTATTACCAGAAGTTGACTATCTAGTTGTCGCCACACCTCTGACACCAGAAACCAAAGCTTTAATTGATGAAAAAGTACTGCGATCGCTCCCCAGTCATGGTTATTTAATTAATGTTGGTCGTGGTGCGGTTGTGGATGAATCAGCATTAACTAAAGCCCTCACTGAAGGCTGGATTGGAGGTGCAGCATTAGACACAGTTTCTATTGAACCCCTACCACCAGAAAGCCCTCTGTGGTCGTTACCGAATCTCTTCATTACACCGCATACTTCCGCAATTTCCCCAGCATTAAAAGAGCGCATTGCCGCCTTATTTCTGGATAATTTAGAGCGTTTCCGAAATGGTCAACCTTTACGGAATATAGTCAATAAACAAGCAGGATACTAATACCAATTTCAAAAAAGAATGCACCAAATTATAGGGGTACAGCAATGCTGTACTCTCTAATTTACTTATAGACCTTTACTATTTAACCAATTGATAAATAAGTTAGCAATAGCTAAATTACCCTGTTCCAGCATGGGTAAATGACCGTGACCAGGAAATCCAACTTCCGGAAGCCAAATAAAATCACCCCGAAAGTATTTTGCTGTTTCTGCGTCTACTTCATAAGGATGGCGCTTGTCTTGGTCGCCTGTAATTACACAGATGGGTATATTAAATAGTATCTGCGGGTCGCCAATATAAAGCCCTTGTCCTTCAACATTTCTGCGTTCGTTACTCATCCGCGCACTCTCAGCGACCAAACTGCGAAAATAATCTTCAAATGTTTCTTTGGGAAAAGTATCTGAGTTGGTGAAGTACTTTTTAGTATCTTCACATGATTGGATACGTGGACGATCTTCAGGACAAGCCTCGTCAGAGTCTTTGGCGATCGCGGGTAATAAATCGGCTGGTGGTACTGGTGCAATGCCTATGATAGCTTTAACTAGTTGGGGATGAGTTTTTCCTATCTGCCAACCAATCACACCAGACATACTGTGAGTCAGAATGACAGATGGGCCAATCTGTTTCAAGAGTGCAACGGTAGCATTGATTATCCTCTGATATGGCATCACGGAAAAGTTTGGTACAAAACCCGACCGACCATGACCTGGTAAGTCAACAATATAGGTTTTCCAGCCTTGTTCTGCTAGATACAATCCCCAACCTGGTCGGCGATCGGGTGTTTGGACAAAGCAAGCACCTGTATGAAAGCCTCCATGTAAAAGCACAATAGGAACCGGATTTTGGTTATGTGTTGGGTCGTAATACTGAACGTACATTTGGTACGGAATATCGCCAATAAAAAATTCAGTTTTGCTGTATATATTTATTCTTCTTATATCCTTTTGATGAGGGTAGATATGATTTAACTGCCTACTTAAATCTTCTTCTTACAAAGAATGTTATACGGAGCTTACTTTCTCAAAAGAGTAATACCATTTCTCTAAATTCAGGCTACAGATAATTCTCCCCCTGCTCCCTACCCCCTGCCCCTCTGCTGCCTATAGTGTAGCCATATTTTGGAGAATTGATATAAGTTTTGCAGGTATATCTGATAGTGAAACTACTGAGCTTGACCAACTTTTGTGGCTTCAGGCACTTCAATTAATTGCCCAGTTTTCACATCATAAATATAACCATAAATAGGAATTTCTGGGGGAACTAACGGATGCAAACGAATCCTTTGCACATCTGCGTAAACACTTTGAGCTAGATCATCAATAGTCAACCAATTGATAAACTTACCTTCGTTTGCTCCTGGCCCAGACCCAATATTAGACCAACCATTTTCATCTAGTTGGGCTGTTTTGAGGCTACTAGCAAGTAAATTACCCATGATGTCATTCGTAAAGGTTTCCATCCCACAATTAGTATGATGAATAACAAACCATTCACGAGTCCCAAGTAGTTTGTAAGAAATCACTAAAGAGCGAATTGCATCATCGCTAGCACGTCCACCTGCATTGCGAATTACATGAGCATCTCCTTCAGCTAATCCAGCAAATTTAGCTGGGTCAAGTCTCGCATCCATGCAAGTGAGAATTGCAAACCGACGAGCTGGGGGTATGGTGAGATTACCCTTATCACCGAAATTTTGAGTGTAAGTAAGATTAGCCGCCAGAACTTCTTCTACAATTTGGCTCATTTTTAATTTGTATAAGTCAGCATTTGATTCGCAAAAAAAGCTTGATTACCATCTATTAACCCTAGTTTTGATAAAATCATTCATTAAACTACAGTAACTTGATAGGTATTAGCCATTTTATCAAGAGTAATTTGCCACAAATTCGTATAAAAAGCAAGTTAGAGGACTCGAAAAAATAAATTATTCTGCTGAACGTTGTTGACGGTTGACTGTTCAATGTACAAGGTCAACCGTCAACAATAGTGATGGAATATTTTTTTACTTCAGAAAAGCTTTACCATTTCTGGTCAGGAACCCAGTTGTAGTTTTTATCTTTGACATCAATTTTCTTGGGAATAACTTTGAGTTCGTAGAAGCTATCTGCCATATTTTGTAAGCCTGAGAGAACTTCATCAGTTACAGGTAATACTTTGCGATCGCCTCCACGCTCCTCTACGATTTCCATTGTGGCTAAATCAACTTTGTAGAGTTTGGAAAGTAATTTAGCTGAATCTTTGTAGTTACTTTTCGCCCAACTACCTGCTTTTTCCAATTCTTGCAAAATTATTTTCACAATATCTGGATGATCGCGGACAAAATCTGGCGCAGCATAATAAAATCCTGGGCTTTCTACAGCAGCTTTTTCGCCAAATACTGTAGTATTATCTGCCAAAAGACGAGTCCGCAGCTTACGTTCAGCTTCTGCAGTGTAAGGGTCCCAAATTACCCATGCGTCAAAATCACCACGTTCAAAGGCTGGTAAAGCTTCAGCTGGCGTGAGATAGACAGGTTGAATATCTGTGTATTTCAAACCGACTTTTTCTAAAGCACGCACGATCATATATTGCGAACTTGCACCTTTAGCAAAAGCGACTTTCTTACCTTTTAAATCAGCAAGAGTTTTCAGCGGTGAATTTTCTTTCACCAGGATGGCGGAACTTCTAGTACTACTGGTACTTGCAGCTACTCGCACAAAAGGTTTGTCAGCCGCTTGAGCAAAGACGCTTCCCGTACCACCACCACGACCAAAAACGATCGCCCCTACACCCATCCCTTCAAGTAAAGGTGCAGTCGAAGAAAATTCATTCCAGGTTACAGAAATACCTTGAGGTTGTAAGCGCTTCTCTAGGCTACCTTGGGCTTTGAGGATATTCAGCAGCGCCATCCCTTTTTGATGCCCCATTTTCAGCACTGTTAGCTTGCTGGCTTGGGGTTTTTCTGTAGGTGCATTAGCTGAATTAGTAGGAGCGCAAGATGCGATCGCAGCTTCTTTACGAATATCGTCAATCGGATCGCGTCCAGTTAGAGCAATGACTCTTTCACGAAAAGCGATCGCATGTGCGCCGTCATCACCAATTTGTCTACTCAAAATTAAATGCAAATCTGGGTCGGGAATCAATAAGATTGCCTTACTCGCAGCTTGCACAATAGACAGATCGTGACCACCAGTAGCAGCCCAATATTGATAGAAATGATCTTTTTCTGCTTCTGTAATTGGCGGACGGCTGGGATGTTCGCGAGTTAATGGTACGTGTGGCGCGTGCTGACTAAAGAGTTTTTCCAGGTTTTCTTTTTCAAACTCTACACTCCAGCTTCGAGTTAAAGTTACAGCCATAATAGGTTCCTTGAGATATTTTAGATTGCGTCCTAATCGTTAATGCTGACGAGTTTAGGTAACTGAGAAACTGGAATATCTAAGAAGTAAGACAATACCTCTTGTCGCCAAGTATCGTAAATTACACCTGTTCCCTCAACTTCAATACCCAGCGCGCGACGGCTAACTTTTTCATGCTCTTTTAAATAGGGATTGCGACGGCGTTGTACTTCTTCGTCTGCTTTTATAACCTGGGCGGCTAACTCAGCTTTTTCTGTTGGCGAAGCTTTATCAAATTTACGTAACCACCACTCTGCAACACCTGCACGGTGAAATGTTTCATCTGGGATAATTCTCGCTGTCGCAAAGCTGGAGGATTCTGGATCGTACAGCCGTGATAAACGGCGATTTAATGAACCAATGGCAACAATATGATGTTCATAATGCAGCTCAAAAGCTAAAAAGCCTAACCACCCATGTCGGGGTATATCTCCCATAAAATCCCAATGCTTTTGTACTTGCTTTTGGATATCGTCAATGGGATCTTGACCAAATAAAGCTTCTACACGGCGACGAGTATTTTCTGCATGTGCGCCATCATCACCTAATTGGCGACTTAAAAATAACTGCAATTCTGGATCGGGAATTTTATCGATAACGTTGGCGACAACTTGCACAATAAATAAATCATGGGCTGCACCACCAACACGGAAATGGTAGAAATTTTCTAGTTCTTCGGCTGTAGCGATCGCTTTTGGCTCTTGCAAGCGCTTTTTCGGAATATGGGGCGCGTGTTTATCAATTAACCTATCAATAGTTTCATTTTCAAATTCAATTGTCCAAGCTGGACGAGTGATAATAGCAGTCATATTTTGCTCCTGTGTGTGAGTTGTTCACTGATTTGGAACAGAGCCGAGTTAATCTGCCAATCTTGAATTTTTGTAACGCGAATTTATATGTCGTAATCTCGAGTCTGTTCTTTGTCTGTTTGTAAAATTTAATGATGTGTTGCACTATCTAAAATTTGTTGTCATCCACACATTTTTTGCAACTGTGGGATAGTCTTTGGCTCATAATTAGCTAGGGTTTAAGAAAAAAGTGAGCCTAGTTGCTGGAATTTGAAATCTTACTCCCTTCTCTAGGCTCAGGCGGCATAACTGTTCAGAACCTTGGCAATCAGCGTTTGAAAGTTAATGTTTAATTTCTCAAACCATAAACTACGGTAATTCGACCAATAAACCGTATTTTATAAATATGAGATTTGCATATATGGCGATAAAAAACAAGGGGTGAGATTTTCAAGCTTGCTTCTTGAGGTGAACTGTGGTAGGTTCATATTGCAGAAAATACAGTAGCTCGACTGATTTACCGTAGTTTAATAAAAAATGTTACTAACCTACTCCAAAGAGTTGCTGTGCTAGATAATTTCCTACCTAACTTTGGGTAAATAGTAATGAGCCGAAAGATTTTATTAATTCAGTGCGATCGCGTCTGTTAAAAAATTTCATCAAATAATTCTGCTAATAGTCTGACGGTGCAGTCATCCAAATCGTCACGCCTAATATATCAGGCTGTATTTACTAATGCTGCTTGGGCAATCTCTACAGGACAATGGGCAGGAGAAGGTGCAACCGCCTTTGCGAAAAGTCTGGGCACTCATGCTCATGAAAGAGTTGTGCATCCTGCTGGAAAAACGGGAATGCGATCGCATTCTCCCACATCTGAAACATTCGATAGTCAGGCGATCGTGCGTGGTGTCCAAGCCGAGGTGTTCCCCTTGGAGAAGAATTACTTGCGCTCTGAGCAGAAACTTCTAGATTCCCTCGCCAAATTAGAAACTTTGTGGCAGCAAGTACAAGGGAATCCCAAACAAGATACTGTGCGCGATGTAGAATTTTCTCGACGAGCAGCAGCTCTGACGGCTGTAGCACGATGGGGATATTTTAGCGCTTTACATCGCACAGAAACCCGCAGCGAACATATTCGCATAGATTATCCCGAAACCGATCCCAATCAGCGTTATTACCAAGCTACAGGCGGCTTAGATAAGCTTTGGGTAAGACGGGATTGGATTACAGATGAGACTACTAAACCACCAGTATTCACAACTCAAACTATAGCTTCAGTATCATGATCGAGCTTGTCAGCCATCAACTGTGCATTAATTGCAATGTCTGCGTTCAAGTATGCCCTACCAATGTCTTTGACGCAGTTCCCAACCAACCACCTGCGATCGCGCGCCAGGAAGACTGTCAAACTTGTTTCATGTGTGAGGCATACTGTCCAGCAGATGCGCTCTATGTTGCACCCCAGTCTCATACTAATATTGCAGTCAACGAGGATGATTTAATTGAAACTGGCATTATGGGTGAATATCGCCGCATCTTAGGTTGGGGATATGGCAGAAAAAACAATAGTGAATTAGATACTGCTCATAAACTGCGCCAACTACCGCGACCTTATCAAAGTTAGTTTATTGTTGACGGTTGACGGTTGACTGTTAACTGTTAACCGTCAACGATATGAAACGGAATAATTTATTTTGTCGTTTTTCATAAATGAAGCATCTTTGTGTCATTTTTGATTTAGATGGAACATTAGTTGATAGTGAGAGGCTTTGTAACCAAGCATTTATCGATTTGCTACCTTTTATCAATGAATCAATTGATAGTCTGATTTGTCGATATCGTGGCAGAAAGTTAGCTTTAATTTTAGCGGATATAGAAATAAGATATGGCGTAAAGTTAGCTATTGATTTTGAGGCAACATATCGTCAAAGGGTGAATGAATTATTTGAATTTTCCTTGCAACCAATAACAGGTGTTCCAGAGATGTTAAAAACATTAGAATATCCTGTTTGTGTTGCCTCAAGTGCGCCGATAGCAAAAATTCGCAAGGCTTTAAATGTAACTGATCTGTCGCATTATTTTGGCGTAGACGCGGAGCGGCTTGTCGTCAGACATCGCTTGTTTAGTTCTTATGAGATAGGCTCGTGGAAACCTGACCCAGGTTTATTCTTATATGCAGCTAAGAAGATGGGCTTCCCGCCCGAATCTTGTGTTGTTATAGAGGATAGCGATGTAGGAATTCAAGCCGCACATTCAGCAGGAATTTATGCTTTGAAATATTCAACAGAGGAAGAAGCAGAGGCACAGAACAATGTATTTTCTAATATGAAATTTCTTGCAAAACGGCTTGATAATATTTATGCGCTGAAATGCGATCGCTCATAAATAGCAAAGACTATGTCATAAGTTGATAACTTTTGGTGACAGGGCATATCGCTAAGCCTTTTTACAATCTGTAACATCACTTAAAGGCGCTGCTTTTAAGAGAAAGCTTTGCTGAAGTTACAATCTTTATCACAATAGTTGAGAAGTTGTCAACAATAACAACATAACTAGTATTAATGATCATTTTTTACGAATAAGAGCACAATACCAAGCTATATCAATGCTAGCAAACTAGGTTCTTGACTTATTTTTGCTTAAGAGGTAGGTTATCAATATTGTCCTAATTACGGTAAATCTATCGACATAAAGTATGATACGGCTTTAAAACAATATAAAGTTTTTTAAATTAGTGCAAATTCATGATAATTTTTGATGAATGAAAAATTGCTAATTTTTTGCATATTAATAGACTGATGAATATTTATCAGCAATATTGAGTCATTTTGATTTCTTCATGTTAGCAGTCAACACCACTGTGTTAAGTAAAAGTTTTTTAGCACTGTTATTGGTTACAGGAGTAGCGATTGCACTCATCATTTCTCCTGCCTTTGCCACTTCCCTAAATCCCTGTCCTTCAGAAATGGTAATGATTCCAGGCGGGACATTTACGATGGGATCGGATAATTCAGGTTATATAGAAGAACTCTCAGCACAAGAGGTAAGAGTTAGTTCCTTTTGTATCGATAAATATGAGATAACAAATTCACAATTTGCAGAGTTTGTCAAAGCGACGGGTTATGTCACAGTTGCAGAGCGTCCTTTATCAAAAGAACAGTTTCCCGACTTGCCAGATGAGCAGAGATTACCCGGTTCTTTAGTGTTTGCAATAGTACAACCAGGAGCAAAACAACTAAGTTGGTGGCATTGGCAGACTGGGGCGAATTGGCGACATCCCTTGGGAAAAGAAAGCGCTATCGCCCATCAAGATAAGTATCCAGTCGTTCATATAGCCTACGAAGACGCTGTAGCTTACGCCCAATGGGCAGGAAAATCACTACCCACTGAAGCCCAGTGGGAATATGCTGCTCGTGGTGGGTTAAATGGTGCCACTTATGCTTGGGGTGATCAATACTCGGAGAAAAAAGCCAACACCTGGCAAGGAATCTTTCCCTTTTTCAATACCAAAAAAGATGGTTACGCAAGTATTGCCCCCGTTGGTTCCTTTCTACCCAACGGTTATGGTCTTTATGACATGACCGGTAATGTCTGGGAATTAACATCCGATTGGTTTATGCCAGGACATAACCACAAAACCCACAGTGTTAATCCTACAGGCCCAGAACAAAGTTTTGACCCCAATAAACCCAGCGAACAAGCCCTACATGTAATTAAAGGTGGTTCTTATTTATGTGCGCCTAACTATTGCAGTCGCTTCCGTCCAGCAGCGAGAGAATCTCAAGCCCCGGATACGGGAACAACTCATATCGGATTTCGCTTAGTGAAGAACTTGACTACAGAAAGGATCAAGAATGAAGTTTGAATCCAAGCACTGGAATTTATTTTCAGAAATTGCCAAGGCGATCGCTTTATCATTGCTGATCGTTTTGTTAACGATCAATAGCCCCGCCCTAGCAGCTACATCTGAAGTATTGCCTCTGCCCTTACCAGAGTTTAAGGGTAAAATCGGCCTCACCTACAAAGATTCACAACCAGACTTTCCCCAAACCATCAGCGCCCCAAGCAACGCCCCCAACGTCTTGCTAGTAATTCTAGATGATGTGGGCTTTGGACAAGCCAGTACCTTTGGCGGCCCGGTGGACACACCCAACTTAACCCGCCTAGCCGAAACAGGATTACGCTACAACCAATTTCACACCACCGCCCTGTGTTCTCCTACCAGAGCAGCTTTGTTAACTGGACGCAATCACCATTCCGTGAATACAGGGGTAGTTGAAGAATTAGCTACAGGTTATCCTGGCTACACAACAGTTTTACCTAAGAGTGCTGCTACCGTTGCCGAAATCCTGCGACAAAATGGTTATAATACAGCGGCTTTCGGGAAATGGCATAACACCCCAGACTTTGAAACCAGCGCCGCCGGGCCTTTTGATCGCTGGCCTACAGGGTTAGGATTTGAGTATTTTTACGGCTTCCTTGGTGGTGATACTAACCAGTGGAGTCCGGCTTTAGTGGAAAATACTAAACGGATAGATAAACCCAACAAGCCAGATTATCACCTGACACCTGACTTAGTAGACCATGCGATCGCCTGGATTCGCAACCAACAATCCATTGCGCCAGAAAAACCGTTTTTCGCCTATCTCGCCACAGGCGCTACCCACGCACCCCACCACGCCCCCAAAGAGTGGATTGAGAAATATAAAGGTAAATTTGACCAAGGCTGGGATAAATTACGCGAAGAAACCTTTGCCCGACAAAAGCAACTAGGTGTAATTCCTGCTAATGCCCAACTCACCCCCCGCCCTCAAGAACTGCCAGCCTGGGATTCCCTCTCAGCAGAACAGCAAAAACTCTATGCTCACATGGCCGAGGTATTTGCTGGATTTTTAGGTCATACAGATTATGAAGTAGGTAGGTTAATTAATGCTGTTGACCAACTGGGAGAACTGGATAACACATTAGTCATATATGTTGTGGGAGATAACGGTGCTAGTGCCGAAGGCGGATTAACAGGTAGCGTCAACGAACTGCAAGTTTTCAATGGTGTACCCGAAAATCTGCAACAACTGCTAGCTGCATATAATGACTTAGGTAGCCCCAAAACATTCAACCATTTTCCTGCTGCTTGGGCATGGGCAGTTAGCAGCCCCTTCCAGTGGACAAAGCAAATCGCCTCTCACTTTGGCGGTACTCGCAACCCCTTGGTGATTTCCTGGGGCGCAAATATTAAAGACCAAGGTGGCATCCGTAGCCAATTTCATCATGTCATTGATATTACCCCTACTATCTTAGAAGTAGCGGGAATTACTGTCCCTAAAGAAGTAAATGGTGTCAAGCAACAACCAATTGAAGGTACTAGCCTTGCATATACCTTTGACAATCCTGATGCGCCTTCCCATCGGGAAACTCAATATTTCGAGATGCTAGGTAACCGAGCTATTTACCATGAAGGTTGGATAGCGGCGGCGCGTCATGGTCGCTTACCTTGGGAACGAACTGCAAAAGGCAACTTTGATACAGATAAGTGGGAACTGTACAACATTAGCGAAGATTTTAGCGAGGCGAATAATCTAGCCAAGGCAAACCCCAAAAAGCTAGAAAAACTGCAAAAATTGTTTTTAAAAGAAGCCCAGAAGCATAACGTATTACCACTAGACGATCGCCTTGCTGAAAGATTTGATGTTAAAATTCGTCCCAACCTCACCAGAGGACGCACAACATTCACCTACTATCCAGGTACAGTTGGCATTCCAGAAGGTAGCGCCCCAAATTTGAAAAATCGCTCCTTCACTATTACAGCCAATGTAGAAATTCCCGAAAATGGGGCAGAAGGTGTAATTCTAACCCAAGGCGGTCGCTTTGCTGGCTGGAGTTTTTTCCTTGAGGATGGCAAGCCTACATATATCTACAACTATGCCAATACCGCCCGCTACACTATCCAATCACCAGAAAAATTACCCGTCGGTAAATCAACAATCCGGTTCAACTTTGATTATGACGGTGGTGTAGGTGCAGGTGGAATCGGCAAATTATTCATCAATGACCAACTCTTAGCCGAAGGTCGAGTTGATAAAACCATCGCTTACCGTTTAGCCCTAGACGAAACCTTTGATGTAGGCAGAGATACAGGTACTCCCGTTGTTGACACCTACCAAGTACCCTTTGCTTTCACTGGTAACTTACAACAAGTCAGCCTGGACTTGAAGTAATCCAGATTTGATATGGGGCATGGAAATTAGGAAGCAAAGAAGAAATAACTATGCCCCATGCCCCATTCCCAATGCCCCATGCCCTATAAATCATGAATGAAATATTAGTAATAATCGACAAACTTGCACTCTTCACATTCATTGTGTTCACTATGTTAGGTGCAGGTTTAGGTCTCACCATCAAACAAATTTGGGAACCACTCCGCAGCCCTAGACTTGTCATATTGTCTTTGGTGACAAATTTTATATTGGTGCCAAGTTTTGTTTATATACTAGTACAAATAGTACCTCTGAGTGAAGCACTCAAAGATGGTTTACTCATCATGGCATTAGCATCAGGCCCGCCAGCTTTGCCTAAACTTGCTCAAATAGTTAAGGGTAATATAGCCTTTTCTGTGGGATTAATGATGTTGCTGATGTCTGGCACTATTTTTTATATGCCAATGGTACTTCCTTTAGTGGTGCAAGGATTGCAAATCAATTCTTGGGATATTGGCAAACCTTTGTTATTGATGATGATTAGCCCCTTAGTAATTGGACTATTTATCAAAGCAAAATTTGCGGTGATCGCTCCTGTTATTCAGCCTATTTTATTCAAATTATCTAGTACTGGATTATTGTTAGGGTTAGTAGTCAGATTAATAATTCACACCAACGATATTATCGGTTTATTACAAACAGGTGCAATATTTGTTTGTGCAGTATTTATTATCTTTTGCTTTAGCGTTGGTTATCTTTTAGGCGGGCCTGGTATTGATACTCAAAGAGTGTTAGGAGTAGGAACAGCCCAACGCAATTTTGCCGCAGCATTATTAGTAGGTACAAGTAATTTTGACGACCCCAACGTGGTGAGCATCATCATGGTGACAAGTTTATTAATGATGGTAACAGTTCTGATTGTCGGGCCAAAGTTTATAGAGTTAGACCTGCCTAAAGATGAAGATATCAAACAGTTAGAGATATCACGATAAATGTATTTTATTTAACAATCAAAAATCCAGAATATGTAAATAAAATAATATTACTTTTAAATTAATTTAATTAAAAAATTAATATAAATAATCTTATATATAGAAAAATCCTTGGAAAATGCTCCTAAAAACTAAAGGATAAATAATTATCAATCTTATGATAAAATCCTAAATTTGAGGCAAAAAAATGGGCAAAAATCGATTCGAGCTTGTGATTTTTGATTGTGATGGAGTTTTGGTTGATAGCGAACCAATTCTTAATCGTATTTTTGCAGAAACGCTCACTGAAGCTGGCTTTCCTATCACTTATACAGAAGTAACTCAAAAATTTATTGGCAAGTCCTTAAAAACCTGTTTAGAGATTATCGAGGCATCTTATAACAAACCATTGCCCAAAAACTTTATGGAACTTTGTAAAGAACGAGAAATGGCTCTCTTGCAGCAAGAATTACAGGCAGTTTCAGGAATTAAAGAAGTATTGGAGCAAATTACATTACCCAAATGTGTAGCATCAAATAGTAGCCACCGCCATATTCAAATGGTATTGAAATTAACGGGGCTTCTACATAAATTTGATGGCAAAATATATAGCGCTAATGATGTTTCACGCCCCAAACCTTTTCCCGATGTGTATCTCTATGCAGCCGAGCAAATGAATACCAATCCAGAATATTGTGCTGTAATTGAAGACTCTGTACCGGGCGTACAAGCAGCATCCGCAGATGGAATGACTGTTTTTGGCTATGCCCATCACAGCGATGTCTCAAGACAAGCCTCTGCGCGTCTACGCACTGCTTTAGCTGAGGCTGGAGCTAAAATAGTTTTTAATGATATGCGACAGCTTTGTCAATTATTATAGCTGGGGCATGGGGCATTTATCATTGGTGATTTGTCATTATTTATTTCTCCCTACATTCCCTCCTCTTCCCATACTCCCCATACTCCCTCATCTCCCTCATCCCCTTCCCTCTGCCCTATTTACACATTAAAAGAATCCTCGTGTGGGCAGTGGTTTGTTGTTGATTTCGTAGTCGCCAATGGCACGGGCTTTAAAATGACTTGGGTTGTGTGATGCCAAAGTGCGGGCGTTGCGCCAATGACGATCTAAATTAGAGCTTTTTTTGGTTGTGGAAGCCCCACCAACTTCAAATAATAAGGTGGCTGAACGTAGTGCCAAGTCATCGACAATCAATTTGGCTTTGGATGCACTTAAAGAAGCTGCTAGTGCTGCCTCTGTCTCAGCCTCTTCTCCCTGGGCTTTGGCAGCAGCAAGGCGATCGAGAGTATCGGCTGCGGCGAGAACGATCGCTTCGGCGGCAAAGGCATTAGCAGAAATTTGACCGACAGTTTGCTGCAATAGGGGGTCATCTGTTGCTTGCTCGGCTACCGCATGGTAGAAGGTTCTGGGGCGTTTGTGAATCAGCGCCTTTGCATCCCGCAACACACTGCGAATAATACCAGCGTTAATCGCAGTTAGGAATAATTGCGGCACAATGTTGTAAGGCAGGTTATCTTTGTCTATGTCTGTATCAAGAATTACTTCGTCTGCCTCAACGCGGACGTTAGTGAACGTAGTCGTTCCCGTACCTGTTAGCCTTTGCCCGAAGCCATCCCAGTCGTCTACAAGTTCAATTCCCTCACGGTTGGTAGGAATGAGTATGAACGCTGTAGTGTCATCTGGCGCTAACACACGCACGAAGATTAAGTCTGCATAAATGCTACCAGTGCTATAATACTTCGTACCATTCAGACGATAACTGTTGCCATCAGGTGTTAATTTTGTATTCACGACTTGACCACCACCAGAGCGTTTGGCTTCCAGTTCGGTTGTAGCAAGTCCAATAATTGCGCCATCAACGACGGCTTTTAACCATCGACGATTCCTTTCGCTGCGTTCAGAACGCAAAATTCTCTCTGTAACTGAGAAATGATTTCGCACGATGTGAGCGACGTTGGGATCGGCATCACCCAGGCGAATCACAACCTCGAACAGTTCGCGTGCAGTGCTACCAGCGCCACCTTCAGCAACGGGGATGCGCAATGCACCCAACCGGGAACGCCGGATCAGGTCGATGATATTAAAAGGAAGGATGCGATCACGATCGCGCTCAGTTGCTCCCAGAGCGATAAAATCCAACAGAGTTTGCAATTCGGGAGAGTTGACTGCGATAGGAGCAGCGAACTTAAAGGCGGAATCTAAAGCTTTTTCTTCAATTTGAGTCATTGTTTTTCTCTGTGATAATTTTTTTAATAGCTGCATCTAGCTAACAGATGCGGTTGTGGTTTGAAAGAAGCGATTAGCGGGGCGAGTAAGTCCCAGATTTTCCCGCAGTGTCTTACCTTCATACTCTTGGCGAAAAATCCCACGTCGTTGCAGTTCTGGCACAACCTTATCTACGAAATCATTCAGCCCCTCCGGTAGATAAGGGAACATGACATTGAATCCATCAGACCCTTCCTCGGTGAGCCATTGCTCCATTTCATCGGCGATCGTTTGCGGCGCGCTGCATCTAGGGCGAGGTCAGGCTGGACAAACAAGTCGGTGATATAGCGATCAACCGCAGCCCAATGTTCTTGGGTCATATAACAATCCTAAATTATTCGTAAAATTCTTCCTTGTTAATTTCCTTCGTATTCTCCTTTGGAGTATGTTTCAGTCTGTATCTTTAGTCTTTCAATAAGGGTAAGGTATGCCCCCACTGTCCAGTAAAGACAAATTCTTTCAACAGCTTGCGGACACGGGGAGCCAGTTCGCGATCGCGTAGTCCATCGGGGAGGCTTTCGGAATCGCCAGGATAGCCAACTGTCACCACAGTTGCAGGCTCATAGTCTTCTGGAATTTGGTATGTTTCCCTGGCTGTGTCTGCATTAAATCCCGCTATTTGATGGGCGAATAAACCAAGAGTTGTCGCCTGAAGGATCAGGTTTTCTAACGCCAGTCCCACATCATGAAATGCGTGTCTGTTTGTTTTCCCATCATCAGTACGGATTTTCGCAACCGCGAGTATCAGTACCGGAGCATTTTTCGCCCATCCTTGATTAAACTCTACCAAGGTACTAAGTAGACGATTGTATTCCGTTGGATCATCTTTGGTGGCAACAATAAAGCTCCAAGGCTGATGATTATAGGAAGAGGGTGCCCAACGAGCTGCTTCTAGCAATGAGAGTAGTTTATCCTGCTCAACTGAGCGATCGGCAAAAGCTCTCGGACTCCAACGACTCCGAATGAAGTCATGAACAGGGTATTGCGTTTGGGCAAGTTTCTGCGTCATTTTAATGAATTTCCTTGTTTATACTCTATTTGGATTGGCAGTAATAAACTTTCTCTACCTGCATCACTGATTAATAATTAATTGCGGTTTTTCGGGACTTGTAGCAGTTAAGAAAACTTTTTCTTAGACAACAAATTTTATACTACTATTAATCTATAGAATAACAGTACTTTTATCATGATACTGCATCAATGAGAGGATAATCAAGCATCAGCTACGAAAGATTGGCATAAATTGCTAAAACAAAATATTTATGTTGAGATGTTGATAACACACTCGGTTAACGTGAAGTAATGTAGAATGTAAATTTACATTCTGTATTAGAAACTAGAGGTTTTAGGCAGGGGCAAAATGGATCGAATTGCCCATGAACTACCCAGTTAGATTGACAACCTAATGTCCAAGGAGCGAATAAACCAAGTAGTCCGAAATAATGCTGTATGGTGCGATACCATTTGCCAAATCCACGGCAAACCGGGTAAATTCATGGACACAATATGGGTCAATCAACATGAAACCCCCCGCTTTTATCCCAACGCTGTAACTTTATCGAGAACTGAAGAATCTACTGAACAGATGGAGTGGATTCAATATCTTGCCAAGTCTGGGTTATCTGGGGAATGGGGAGTCAAGGATAGTTTCTGTAAGCTCGATTTAGCTCCATTGGGATTTCGGTTATTGTTTCAAGCAGAATGGATCTATAGATCGGCATCGCAGCCTCGACCAGATGTAAATATCGTTGGGGTGCGTTGGGTCAAACTCGATCGACAGTCCGATCTGGCTGATTGGGAAGCTGCGTGGAATGGTGATTCAGCAAAAAAGACGCGCCAAAAGCAACCGCCCATCTTCTTACCTTCTCTGCTGGCGAATGAGGATATTGCTGTCATCGCTGCATATCAAGAGTATCAGATTGTTGCTGGGGCAATTGCAAATCGTGCTGTAGATTCCGTGGGACTGACGAATATCTTTACACCTACCGCTAATGCAGAGAATTTTTTGTGTAGTTGCATTGCTAAGGTAATTGACATCTTTCCCGATCTACCGATTGTCGGCTATGAAACCGGACAGGAAGTTACCAAATTGCAGACTTTCAATTTTGAGCCACTAGGTTCTTTGAGAATCTGGGTAAGAGAGATTTAAGGCAAAGAAAAAACTTGACTGTGATTCTGCGATCGCACAAGTTAGCATCAACATTAATCAATTTGCTAGCCGTTCTGCTTCACCTGGTTCTCTTTATTCGTACATCGTCAAAGGTCTGGACTATTACTCCTTGTGGCTACCCCCATCCTGCGGATAGTAATTTCCTTTTTCGCTTTCCTCAAAATGCGTAACTGGAGATTTGTTACGATCACCTTGCTAGTACTCAGCAGCTTGATTTATAGCCTTGCAGGGTGTGCTTAAATATCTGACAACCATTTTATTGTAATTGTTTTAAATTTGTTTTAAAGAAGTAATGTGTGAGTAAAATTCGACTTTTACCAAAAGCCGATTAAATCTCTTTGCCCCCACAGTATCCATAAACCGCTGATTGCCATTGTTGTTAATACTAATTGGCGAAACTGTTGAGTGTTAATCTGGTTAAGAATATGCTTGCCTACAAAATTAGCTGGTATAGCGACTAAACCAATTACTAAACCAATACCAATTATCTGCGGTGATAATGCTCCAAAAGCAGCATATGTGACTATTTTAATTAAGTGAATATTGAATGTCTAACAAACATTAGTCAATGAGTTGTGGGCTAGGAACCTGTGCGTTATTTTTGGTTTATTGGCGTAGATGCCCAAAGTTCCACCAGTTTGATTAAAGCATTGCGCCCGTTTTCTAGCTGTTTCCATTACATACTTTTGAGACTGTAATTGTGATAGTTGGTATTGGCCAATTACAATATGCCGATGACGGAAAGTGGCATTTGCTTGAGAAAATAACAGTGTGAGGATGAATAAATCATCTAAGTTAGTAGCTACAAAAGCTGTGATTCCGGTAGGTATAGCTGTAATGTTATATAATTACGAATTATGTCCTTAAATTAAAATACTATTATTCAATATGACAAAAGCATGAAATCGTAGGTTCACAATATATTGTAAACCTACAAATTTTTCATTCAGCATTATTAATCTATGCAGGGTAAAAAACGAAAGTCCGTAATTCTATACTTTCTCTTGGAGGTGCATTTGCTGGGCTAGTTGGATCTTCAAATGCAGTGTGACCAGCAAAACGTGCGCGTCCATCTTCTGCGGAATCGAAACACTTGATGAATAGCGCTTCGTTTCTTTGCATTTGCGGAAAGTAGTACCATTTATGTTGTGGGTTGTAGGTAATGGCGTAAGTTTCACCAACGCGATCGCGGTACACTAAGTCACTAGCTACTAAGTCTGTTCGTGCAATACTTTGAGCATCACACACTGCTAATGGTGATTCTTGAATTGTCTCGCCAATTCCTCGCCAAACATTGATGATGGCAAACCGTTGTTGTAACAGACTATCAATATTATCTATACCCCGTGCTGCTAATTCTAGACGGGCGCGTGTATAGCCAGATTTAGCTGTGAAGTCGTTATGTACGCGCTTCACAGGTTCCTTAATGCCGTTGTTGATATCTTGCTTCATCAATTCGGCATTACGCAAGGTATGGTCGAATATTACTACCTGAGTTGCACCAGTTACCTCTTTTAATAACTGTTCTGCTTCTGGGTAATAAACCTGGCGAATTTCGTCTTCATCGTAAAAGTTACGGACGCTGGTATTATGCTCAGTAAAACCAAAACCGTCTCGATCTAGTGAAATATTGTTGGAGATAGAACGAGCATTGTAGATTGGCAACTTGTGTGATTGATATATGCCATTAGTGCGGGGAATACCTGATGGTGGTTCATAAGTATAGTTGACAAGTCTATCTGTCATCGGCATCAGGTATGTGAGGTTAGCCTCTACGTATGGCAAATCAAAAGAAGTTGGTCTATCTAGTACTTGGCTATTTAAGCTCATAAGTCATACCTTGTTTGATGATAAATTGAAAAATCTGCGTGTTTGCCTAGTCTGGTTCGATTATGGGGAAAAGGTGAGAGAAAAAAGCTTTGAAGTCATCTTTTTTTACACCTATGCCCCATGCCCAAAAATCACACTGTGACTAATTCCCGACTGACAACTGCTGACTCAGGTTTAACCCAAATCTTATCTAATCCACCACTGAGTATTCTGTATTGCTGATTGGGGTCTTGTTTGGGATAATCTTCCCGTTTATGCATTCCTCTGGTTTCTTGGCGTTGTAAACCACTGTTGTACATCCAACGGGCGGTAGCAACCATCGCCGCCGCTTCGCGCGATCGCACAATTTGGCTATCATCTGGAGTTTGACTGTTGCGAATCTCTTTCCACAGGTGATTGAGTCTGTCTAAGGATTCACTCAAACCAGTTGCACTGCGGAAGAGATTGCGATCGTAGGGGAAGACTTCGGCTTGAGTAGCGGCGATCGCATCTTCTGGCGATACGCGATGATTCCCTGCACCTTGCAATCCCGCTTCACCAACACTGCGAACACTCCGCAATGCTGCTTTCTCACCCAAACTCAAAGCATAGGTAGCCGCCGATTGTCCAGACCAATAACCTGAAGACATAGCCCAAGCTGCATTGTGGCTACCTCCACCTGTGAAGCCACCACAAATCAACTCCCTAGTCGCCGCATCTCCCGCCGCATAAAGTCCGCTAACGGAAGTAGCACAGGTGTAATCTGCAATCCTAATCCCACCTGTACCGCGCACAGTTCCCTCTAAACGTAGAGTTATCGGGAAACGTTGGGTAAAGGGGTCAATTCCAGCGCGATCGAAGACTACAAAGAAATTCGGCTGAGAAGACCGCATCCAAGCTTTAGTTTCCTCATCCATATTTTGGTCAAGGCGGGCATAAACTGGCTGAGTCAGCAAAGTTTTGGCGATCACTGAACGACCACGTTTAGAACCTGCGCCCTCAATTACCGTACCATCTTCATAGGTAAAAGATGCCCAGTCATAATAACGAGTCTTGGTAACTGAAGAAAACGCGGGAGAAATTGCATAAGCATTAGAAAATTCCATCCCAGAGAAGTCTGCACCAGCTTCAGCCGCCATTAACAAACCATCTCCAGTTAGCACATTACAACCCAGGGCTTTACTTAAGAAAGCACAGCCACCAGTAGCAATTACAACTGCCCCTGCTCGGACTGTCCAGCGTTCCCCAGATTGGCGATTGATGCCAGAAGCCCCAGCCACAGCGCCTTCTGCATCCACCAACAATTCTAAAGCTGGACTATGGTCTAAAATTTTGACACCTGCTTGCTTAATTTTTTTCCGCATAAACCGCATATAATCCGGCCCCTGTAAAGAGCGACGGATGACTGTACCATCAGCATCAACGCGGAAAGGATAACCCCAATCTGCAAGCGAATTAATGTTGTCATAGGTGCGATCCAACACACGAGTCATCCAATTGCGATCGCACAAAAATCCCCCCATCGCCTCCCGACTTGCCATAGCTGCTTCTCGCTGTTCTGCATCTGGTGGTACATACCACACACCATTACCTGATGCTGCGGCTGCGCCACTTGTACCGCAGTAACCCTTATCAGCCAAAATCACATTTGCGCCATTAATAGCTGCACTCCAAGCAGCCCAAGTTCCTGCTGGCCCACCTCCGATTACTAAGACATCTGCTATCAAATTAAGCTGAGAAATATTCTCTGAAGAATCTTGACGAATATAATTATTCACAAACTTTACTCCTTATATATGTATTCTTTTATGCGTGAGACAAAACCAAAATTAGGGAAAGGGATAAAGAGTCAGGATAAATTACCCTTTTCCCTTTATCCACATAAAGCGAGAGTAGCTTTTAGCAGAGATTTAAGGATTCGGAACCTGCCAATCTTTAATATCAAAATCTGACTTCAACAATTTTTGGTCTGCGAGAAACTGCTTTGTTGAATTCAAAAGTTTTAACCCTTCTGGTGTAAAAGGCTCATTAGGATAAAGATTGAGTGGATAAGATTCCTTCACCACGGCCAATGGTGCATCACCACTAGCTTTAGCTGCAAACTGATAAAATGCTTCGGGATTTCCCTTAATTTCTTGCAACGCTTGCTGGCGAGTTTGATTCCACTTTTGTGGTAAGTCTGGATGCTTGGCGAGAAACTCTTCGGTAACAATACTCACACCTGTTCCTACCAATCCTTCATGATCTTTGGCTTGATCAATTGAGGCAAATCCTTGAGAAATTACTGTAGGCCCGGTTCCCATCGCAAACGGATAGGCGGCTATATCTCCTCTTTCTAGTGCGGCTTTGGCATCAGCAGAGGGAATTTGTACCACTTTCACATTCTTGGCTATGCCTTCTTTTTCTAGCAAACCTAGTAAATACCGATGAGGATAAGTACCTTTAGCCACCCCTACTTTCTCACCCTTGAGTTGTGACACTGAAAGCGGGCCATTTTTCTTGGTGACTAACCAAGCATTCTGACCCACTCGTGTCTGATTGATCAATCGGGTTTTGAGTCCGGCGGATCTGCCAACTAAGGCGGGAGTATCGCCATACAAACCCATATCTAATTGACCACTCGAAAGGGCTTCATTAAGTGCTGGGCCGCCATTAAAAGGAATAAATTTCACTTCTGTTACACCCAAGCTTTTGAGCGCTGGAGTTAATGTCCCTTTTTCAATCGCCCAGCCTTCAGGCCCGATAGGTAGTTTACTTTCAGTGCTAATGAAACCGACTCTGAGAACTAGATTTTTTGCTGCTGGTGAATTTGCGTCAGTTGCAGTAGAAGCGTCGGTTTTTGGCTCTGAAGCACAACTTGTCAGGCTGAGTAACAGAACAACAGATGTAACTGAAGCTAAAAGGCGATCGCAAAAATTGCGCTCAAGTACATGGGAACTCATAAACAGTGATACTGTAAAAGTTGATTTTCAAGGACTATTGCTAACCTTTTCTGCCTTCTCTGTAGAAGCCTGGGTTCCCCAAGGTAAAATTCTGCCTTGGGCATCGGTAGCGAGATTGCTATTGTTCAGCATGGCTGGGTAATAGTAAGCTGACTTCTCATTTTTAGCGGCGGGTGTTCGTCCTTTTCCCCAACCTACTTTTTGCCGATAGCTACCAAGTAACCCAGATGCAATCAAAGTCTCTTCATCCACTGATACTGATTCCTCAGCGTTGGGATCGACATATAATGCGTCTGCTGGACAGTAGAGTTCGCACATATAGCAGGTTTGACAGTCACTTTGGCGGGCAATTCTTGGCGCACCACCTGGAACGATATCAAAAACGTTGGTAGGACAGGCGTTAACACAAAGATTACATTGGATGCAGCGAGATTCACTTACTAGTTCAATCACAGTGCTACTAACTCCCTGTTGACTACTTCTTGTTCAGGCTTTACCCAGACTGTATCTAAGCCACCACTAATCAGGCGATATTGTTGTTTGGGATCTTCCTGAAGATAATCTTGGTGCTTATGCATACCGCGAGTTTCTTTCCTTGCTAAAGCTGAGGTATACATCCAACGGGCTGTGGCTACCATTGCAGCGGCTTCTCGCGCTTGTAATGTTTGGGTTTCTGTTGGGGCGGCACTATCACGAACTTCTCGCCAGGCACTATGCAAGCGTTCCAAAGAATCGTTTAAACCACGTTCAGTCCGGAAGAGATTGCGATCGTAGGGTATGACTTCTGCTTGCACAGCACTAATCACTTCTTGCGGTTCAAATGTTTGAGCGTTGTTTGATACTCCAGCCTGTCCAAGGGAATGCACTTGTCTTTGATGTGCTGTGGTTCCTAATTGCTTTGCATAATCTGCTGCTGCTTCCCCTGCCCAATAGCCAGAAGACATTGCCCAAGCAGCATTGTAGCTACCACCACCTGTAAAGCCTCCACAAATTAATTCTCTGGTTGCCGCATCTCCCGCCGCATAAAGTCCTGGTACGGAGGTAGCGCAAGAATTATCTATAATCCGAATTCCGCCAGTACCTCTAACTGTGCCTTCTAGACGGAGGGTAACCGGGAAACGTTGGCTAAAGGGATCGATACCACTGCGATCAAAGGGTAAGAAGAAATTATGCTGAATGGTTCTCATCCAAGCTCGTACTTCCTCTGGGGTTTCGTGTAAGCTACAGTACACTGGTTGAGTTAGTAATGTCTTGGCTATTATAGAGCGTCCTCTTTGGGAACCAGCACCCTCAATCACTGTGCCGTCTTCGTAGGTGAAGGTTGCCCAACGATAAAAAGCGCCTTTTGTAACAGAGGCAAAGGCAGGAGTTAGAGCATAGGCGTTAGAAAATTCCATCCCTGAAAGTTGCGCCCCGGCTTCTGCTGCCATTAAATAACCGTCTCCCGTCAATACGTTACAGCCGAGGGCTTTACTCAAGAACGCACAACCACCAGTGGCAATTACCACCGCTCCAGCTCGCACTTGCCAGCGCCCACCAGCTTGGCGGCGAATTCCCCGCGCCCCAGCAACCGCGCCTTCTACATCCACAAGCAATTCCAAAGCAGGACTATGATCGAGAATTTGCACGCCAGCTTTCTTGATTTGCTTTCGCATCAAGCGCATATATTCTGCACCTTGTTGGAGCGATCGATAATAGGGTTGCCCTTGTTGATCGCAAGGAAAAGGATAACCCCAGTTTCCTAACTGATGAAGATTATCCTGACTCCGATCCAAAACTCGCCGCATCCAAGAACGCTCTGATAAAAATCCTCCTAGCGCTTCTCGGCTAGCCATCGCAGTTTCCCGTTGCTCTGGGTTTTGCACATACCAGACACTAGTACCACCCGCCGCAGTTGCTCCACTGGAACCACAGTAGCCTTTATCAACCAACACTACCCTAGCTCCATTAACCGCTGCATTGTGAGCAGCCCAAGCACCAGCCGGGCCACCACCAATTACTAAAACATCGGCTTCTAAATCTAGATTATTGGTAGATACCGCAAGAGACGCTAATTGATTTGCGCTCACGAGCTTCACCCCTTTATTTGCAACACTAACTTTCCACCAGCAACCAAACCACAGACATGACTCACAGAAGCCTTCTGTGCATTACCATGACGAGAATGTGAATAATTTCGCTGTGCAGTATTTGCTCCAAAATTTAGATAATACTGTTTGTTGACCAATTTAACGGTGTTTAATTTAGGAGTATTACATAGCTATATGTAAAATTCAAGTCCTTAGACAATAAAATATATGATTATGTAAATTTACGTAAAGCTAATATTTAGCTTTACTAAATAGATTCCGCGTTAGGACTGGTGCTGGATTTGACGTTCTTGTCGGTTTACTAGCTGCCTCTTTGCCGATTCCGAATTCAGGTTAAGTTACATATCTTTAATCTTGACTAAATACGAAGCTTTACTGGAGAATAAGTCGCGCTGATGTCTGTCAAATCCTTTTAGTGGAGTATGTCAAACTCAAGAAGATCTTGAATGAGATCAGTGGCAGGCTGTTCTCTCTATCGTACTAGGCTCGCGAGTAAGGCTATTTTGCTGATGAGGGGCTGTATATAGATGAAGCGATCGCATTTAGCAAAAATAAGCCGGACTTTTCAATGAGCAAGCAGGGAGAAGTACCAGTAGCACAGCTTTCCGGTAAGTACGGGATTGTTAAATCGATATAAAAGAAATGGAATTAATCTCATACAGTTACGAATTCCAGGCTAGTTTGGAAGAATTTTTGGAAATAACGCTTTCGTACAGAGGATATAAATTTGATCCAACTGGCTTACATTCTGATATAAGGAATATTGAAAATATATACCAAAGTCCAGGTGGAAATTTCTGGATTATGATTGAAAATGGCGCAGTAATTGGTAGTATTGCATTAAAAATATTAAATAAAATAGATAAAATAGGAGAGATTAAAAGGTACTTTTTTTTACCTTTATATCAGGGTAAAGGAATAGGTACATTATTAATGGAACATTTATTATTGAATGCAAAAAAAACGAATTACATATATTAAGATTGGATACGATGAAAAAATCTATTGCAGCAAGGAAAATTTTTGAAAAATATGGATTTCAAGAGATTGATAAATATAATGAAAATGAAATAGCAGAAATATTTATGGAACTCAAATTAAAAAAGTAAAAATTAAAACTAAAAAAAGAAGACCAACATCAGCCTAAGCCAGGATGAACAGCATGGTTAGGATCGCATTTATTGCTAAACTAATTGCTAGTCTCAATTATTTACGTGCTTGCATCTATTACATATTCTCATGAGTGACACAATATATATTTCAGATTTAGATGGGACATTACTCACAAATAATGCGGTGCTGTCAGATTATAGTAAACACAAATTGCAGGAACTACTACAAGATGGATTGATGTTTACAGTTGCTAGCGCTCGCAGTGTAGTTTTTATGGGTGTAGTTTTTCGTGGATTGAAACTACCTCTGCCAATTGTGGAATTTAATGGAGCGTTTATTTCTGATTTAGAATCTGGTCGTCATGAGATAATCAACAGCATTGAAACGGAAATCATCGAAGACATCTATCAACTCATTTGCAGCTTTAAATGTGTTCCTTTTATTTCTAGTTTTAATGGTTCAGAAGATTGTTGTTACTACCAACAAATTATCAATGAAGGAATGCAGTGGTATATTAACGATCGCCTGCTTCATCAAGATAAACGATTACGCGCGATCGCCAATTTAACCGATTCATTCCGCGACCAGATAGTTTGTATTACCATTATTAATCACATAGAGATTTTATCTGAATTAGAAATCGCAATCCACGAAAGATATGGAGATAGGATACAAACTTATCATTATGAAAATAGTTATAACCCAGGCTGGTATTGGCTAACGATTTATAGCCATAAAGCGACTAAAGCCCAAGCAATCCTCACCCTGCAAGCAGCCTATGGATTGAAAAGCAATAAATTGGTTGTTTTTGGCGATCATAACAACGATATCGAAATGTTTCAAATTGCCGATTGTGCCATCGCAGTTGCCAACGCTACTGTAGAATTACAGCGCCACGCCACCCATGTGATTGATTCTAATCAAGCCGATAGTGTGGTGCGCTATATCCACCAAGATTGGAATCAACGGAGCTTATTGAAATCAGTGTAGGCAAAACACTATATCAGACTTATATATGTTTTTGTTGCAAAATATTTAACTTGTCGTCATCAACACGGACACAACTAATAGTCCAACAGATATAATACTCACTTGTTGCCTTTTATAACTTTCCTCTTGCCAGTTGTAGAGTGGTTAAAGCCCACTCTACTTTCCAAATAACTGACTGCTTTAGTGTCTAAAAAATACTAAGGAAAATCAGACTATGGTTCTAGTTACAAACAAAAGCCAAACAATAAATTGCTGAATCTGAAGCCAGAAAAAACTTGACAAAATATCCAATTTACTTGTGAGTTCATTACATATTTGAGTCCAAGGTATATCTCATGAAAACACTTCCTACCTACGACCCAACATTATTTGAGGGTGCGGCTGAAAGCTATGCTCAATACAGAACCAAGTATCCACCAGAGGTATTTGCTAAACTAACCGAAATATTTCATCTTAATAGTCAAGGAAGACTCTTAGACTTAGGTTGCGGCCCGGGTTTAATCGCGATTCCTCTCAGCAATCAATTTCAGGAAGTAGTTGCTGTCGATCCCGATCCAGATATGATCGAAGAGGCTAAACGCCAAGCCCAAATCGCCGAGAGAAATAATATTACCTGGCTTGAGCAAGGCGCAGAACTAATTAATTATAGTTTGGGTGAATTTAAACTAGTCACCATTGGTAGAGCTTTTCACTGGATGCAACGTGAAATTGTGCTTGAGCGTATTTATGAATTGCTCTCTGATGATGGTGGATTCGTACTGCTCAATACTAATGAAAATCCTTGGGAAAGTTCACTTCCTTGGAAGCAAGCTGCAATCAGAATTGTCAAAAAATGGTTAGGCGAGCAACGACGAACTGGACAGAGAGGAAAGGGTATTCGCACTCCCGTAGATCCTCCTCATGAAGTTCTAATTGCTCAATCAGCTTTTGCTCGTCAAGAAGTATATGAAGTCGCTTTTGAGAAGAGTTGGACAGTTTCTAGCTATCTTGGTTATTTATACACCACAGCCTTTGCTCTCAAGATTTTCTTCGGTGACAATGTAGAGCTTTTTGAAGCAGATTTGAAACAAGCACTACTAGAAGTTGAGCCTTCGGGACATTTCACTGAAGAGATTACAACATCACTACGAGTTGTTTGGAAGCATTAAATTTTACTTTCCTAATTTATTAGGAACACATTATTTCTCTACAGTTCTCCCACAAACGGAAACAATCAAGGTAAAAAAAGATGAGCAACGCTAATTCTACTGCTACTACCGGAACTAATGGTTTTGCCCAAGCAGTGCAACCTATTTCTAACCAAGTTATCGCCACTGATAATCAAGGTTTAGTTGCAGGATTCGTGAATATTCCTGTCAAAGATGGTGAAATTCCTGCCTATAGAGCGCAACCAGACACAGGTGAAAATTTCCCGATTGTCCTGGTAATTCAGGAGATATTTGGTGTACACGAACACATTCAAGATATTGCCCGTCGCTTTGCTAAGTTGGGATATTTAGCGATGTCTACGACAAGTCGCTTCGCGCCTACGCTCCCGAATTATTCATCCGTCAGGGTGATGTGTCAAAATTAAGCAATATTGACGAAATTCGCCCAATAGTAGCAACAGTACCCGATGCTCAGGTGTTATCAGACCTTGATGATACTATAGCTTGGGCTGTTAAATCTGCAAACGGTAATGGCGATCGCGTCGGAATTACAGGTTTTTGCTGGGGTGGTCGGACTACTTGGTTATATGCTGCACATAACCCGCAAATTAAAGCAGGTGTAGCTTGGTATGGACGACTGCTAGGCGATACTACTGAACGTCAGCCTCAGCATCCCGTTGATGTCGCCTCTAAGCTAACAGTTCCAGTTCTGGGACTCTATGGCGGTCAGGATGCAGGTATTCCCCTGGATACAGTAGAAAAGCTGAAAGAACAACTCAAATCTAGCAGCAGTAAATCTGAAGTCATCGTTTACCCCGATGCACCCCACGCCTTCTTGGCTGATTATCGCCCCTCTTACCGCGAAACAGAAGCTAAAGACGGATGGGAGCGCCTTCAAGCTTGGTTTAAGCAGCATGGATTGTAATATCTAGCGAAATAGCTAATTTTTACATCTACAGATGAGTACAGAAGGGATTTTTGTGGCTCATCTGTATTTTTTGCTTACAGAAGAGTTTGTGAATGGGTAATCTGCATAAGTTTGTAGAGAGAGAGTATGGGGGAAACGGTTACAGGAGGGTGTCTTTGCGGCTATGTGCGGTACGAATATAACGGAGAACTAGAAGCAGCGAATTATTGCCACTGTCAAGATTGCAGAAAGACGACAGGTAGCGCTTTTAATGTAGGGGTTCGCATACAATCAGCTGCATTACGTATTGTAGCTGGTAAAGTTAAGAGTTATACAAAAGAGGGGAATAGTGGCAACAAAATTACTCGCGAATTTTGCCCAGAATGCGGTTCACCTCTGTTTACAAAAGCGCCAGCAAAACCGCAATTCGTCTGGCTGAAAGCTGGAAGTTTAGACAATCCGCAATTAGTGAAGCCAGTGCATCAAATTTGGACTGATTCCGCAGTATCTTGGGCTTATATCGCTCCAGAACTACCTAGTTTTTCCCAAAATCGCCAGATTGTATAATTTTGTGCGATCGCCTATTTTCTCATTTACAAATTTAGGCGATCGCATTATCGAATCAATTATCTACCCGCTAGTGCGAGATTAGCTTCAAATACACTCAAAGGATCAGCTAATAGCGCTTCAGAAACATTGATACTATTGGGCAACAAACCAAAACGATAGAATACATCAGCTGCATATTGTTGTTCAGCAATAAACTCCCCAGAAGGTGGAACAAGACCCCAAGGTCTATTTCTTAGAGATTGCTCCCAACCTTTAGCATCAATCCCATTATTAATTTCTTTGGATAGTAGTTCAGCCGCTTCGCTGAAATGGGTAGCAATCCAGCGATCTACTCTTTCTAGCGCCTTAATAAAGGCTGATAAAGCATCTGGATGTTGCTCGGCAAAACTGCGATGAGTAAAGTAAAGAGAGCGATTGCTAAATAACTCGGAACTATAAAGCAGTACTCTAACTTTGTGATTTTTCTGAACCTCTGCTAAATGTAAGTCTGATGTAATCCAAGCATCTATTTCGCCATTGAGGAAAGCTTTGAGAGAATCTGCTGAGTTAGGAATAGTTTTCACATCTTGATAAGTCAGTCCGACTTTATCAAGAGCGATCGCGAGAAAATGTTGTTGGTAAGACCCTTCACTCAAGCTTACATTTTTGCCTTTCAAATCGCTCACACTCTGAATCGGCGAATTTTCCAAGACCACAATTGCACCTTGGACTGGGCGAGGTTGAGACGTAGCTAAATATACCACTGGCACGCCCTTCGCCTGTGCCAAAATGGGTGGAGTTGTACCCGTCGCACCAATATCAATTTCTGCTGTCTTCAATAGACCCGTCCTAAAACTTGCAAGCCAATATCTACAAGGCTTTGAGACCAATCCTTGTAGATTCTCTTTAAACGTAACAATTAGGGTTTGATATCGTTACTGATAGTTTAGAGCCAAAAAATGAAGTTATGCATTCAAGGCGATCGCTAATCATTATTAATGATAATTACCTCGTCATAACTAAAGTACCAATTCGTAGCCTCACTCCTCCACAAACTGTTAAAATTATTTCTTTATAGATATTTGACTTTAGCCCAAATCTTTGTGAAGTTATTTTAAAAATTCTCACAAGCCTGATTAGATGTTCGATAAATATACGTTTACTTGACAGAATTTTATTTTCTGTTTTTTGTTGCTCGGTTAGTTGCTGTTTTCTTTTTTCTTATGAGGAGTCGTCATATTTTTACCACCTTGATATCCTTTGTCTCCCGCAAATTTTTGTTCAGAATCAAATTTTTTCTGTTGTTCCCTAAATAAATTGATGTCTGATGTTGGTCCAGGAAATCCTACTACTACATCAATAATATCTTTGCCATTTGGCAGACCTACTAATTGACTTTTTAAAGTATGTTGTTTTTTCTTTCCTGAATAAAACTTTTTTTGTTCTTCATTGTCAGATGGTCTGTTTATAGGCTGTTCTAGGCTATCTACTAAGAGTTGAAAATTCGTCAATAATTCTTGTACAATCAGGAAATCTCCTTCTTGACCCTCCATCTGTTCAAGTAAACTTGATGGCAGAATTACTCGGATGATCTTTCTCCAGTAATGGAAAGTAACATGAGCTTCACTTTTAGATACACCAAACAACATCCCTAGTATTTCAAAGGTGGGTATCTGTCTTAAATAAAACAGGCATAGACATATTTGCTCGGAAGTGGATAATATTTCTTGCCGTCCTCCCCCAGGATAATTAATCCTGATTTTTTCCTTTTCTTTTTCCTTCTGGATTTTTATATGTTCTTTTAAAGCTGATTCAAGCAACGCTTGAAACTGTTCGTGACTAATGCCCAAAATCTGTTTTGTTCTCGATGGGCATTTTTGGATATAATTGAAGACAATACACATTTTAAATCACAGTGGTAGACTTCTAATTTTACTTTCTACCACTTTTTTGTGCCTAGATTATATTTTGGATGGGTCTAATGATATAGATAAAAGGCGATCGCTAAAAAATTTCCTTTGAATATAGAAGCTTCAAAAGCTGTAGTCTACTAGAATATTAGCGTAATATACTGTAAATCGACTGATTAACCGTAGTTAATTACAATAATTATCTCACAGATGAAGAAAAAAAACAAGTAAGTAACGTACAACCAACCAAACTGCGAAAATAATTCATGACTTACGCATCTGGCATATTATATGTGTAGGGTGCGTTAAACTTCGTGACAACGCACCGGATTCTGGAATAGCACTTACTTAAGCAAAAGTTGCTGCTCAGATCCCCGACTTTTTGAAAAAGTCGGGGATCTAAATCTCGCTAAAGTGTTCTGGTTTTTGGTGCAGCGCTTGACGACAACTACGTGTATTTCACAAATCAAATATGAATCCTGTAGATATCAAAGTGTATTGGAATTAAAATTCATACCTCGATTATTTTCTGTTCGGGCGCTGTGCGCTGGTAATGATGCAAGTGTGCTTTCAATATCGCCACCAGCAGGACTAGTAATAAACACGATATCAGAGTGGCGACCAGCGAAATTGATACCAGCGTCCGAACCAGTAGCATTGACCAGGATAGGCCGTCCATAAAGTGGTCAGGGGCTAATATAGGCATCTTTAAACTGCCAGGAAGAATGACTTGTGTAAGAAAAATTCTCCGTTTCCGACCATAGCCGTTTTAGGACAGTGACAAATTCATCAGCGAGTTCATAACGGCGATCGTGCTCGATTTGACTCCAACCGAACAGTTCATGTTCATAAGCGCGGTGTCCAGTCACCACATTAATTCCCCAGCGACCTTGGGAAATGTGGTCAAGATTTGCACCAAATTTAGCCAGATGGAGAGGATGCCAAGGGCCGTAAAGAACGTGAATTGTGGCAATTAAAATAATGCGTGAGGTAATACTGGCAAGGGATGCAGTAGCAATAAATGCATCTAAACCAGCTTCTGTGCGTGTGGGGCCAAGTCCGCCCTTTGGTTGCCAATGAGAGTAACCAAACACCAAGTCAAAACCCAATTCTTCCGCCTTTTGGGTCAGCTTGGCATTGTAATCAAATGACCAATCGGTAGTGCGTGGTAGAGTTGACGAACTCCAGCCGCCATGATGAATTGGCAAGAATCCCCAGAGAACAAATGAAAGTAAAAGTTAAAATCGGAACAATCCACTTAGAAGGCACTTGTTTCAAATGTGGCAAGTACTCCAACCTCAAACTTTTAGGTGAAAAACTGCTTTGTCCAGTCTGCTACAAAAATTTAATTACCCTGAATTGGGGGCGATCGCTTGATTGTGTCCATGCTCCTACTCTGCCTGATTCAGCTTTTCTCTCAAAATAGCTTCGACTTCCACTTCAGGATTCTCTAGCTCCAAGGGATAGGGATAGCGATTAGCAGGATTCCGACGGCTCATTAAAACTTCCATTGCCGCTTGAAATGCTTCAATATTATTCAGATGTTACACCTGATTCACTCGCTGGTTTTCAACTTATCGACTAGTGCCTGAAATAGCATCTTGGCTTCCATCAAATCGCTTAACTCCACTTTTAATATCATTCCAGTTGCGTAATTTGAGGTTTGACCTATATAAAACTGGCTTGACAAAGCTTTTTTCATCAGTTCTTGTAATTTTTGCTGATCTTTTAACTCTATTCCATCTTCTCTATATTCCTTTTCGTAAAATCCAACTTCTACAAATTCCGTTTTTTGTCCCCGAGAATTGGTAGTTTGGTTTCCCTTCATTCTTATTCCCTTTTCGGTTTCGTTCACCTCCTCAATCAGAGGTTTCACCGGCTGAGCATGATGCGGATTTAGTTCGACAGGAACTTCATCTTCTGGCTGTAATAAAGATTCCTTTGGGAGTACATCTGGTTTCCAAGATCCCAATTCCCCACCGGATTGGAAGATAACCTTGTAAGCTCTGATCAAAGATAAAAGGTTTTGCTCGTTTAATTCTTTTGACAACTCACCTTTTATAAAATCTATTGTCTGCTTATATGATTTTGACAGACCTTCTGAACGCTCGACTACTTTGACTGTCCCTGTGCGCTTATTCGCTTCTCGGTAGCGCTCACCTTCGTTATTATCTTCCACAAAACCTGAAAGACCCTTCCGAATATGAAATTCGGGAACGGATATTTTCTTCTCGACGTGTCCCTCTAATGTGACTAGGCTAGAAGTATCCTCTGCTACAGCCGTTGCACCGTGATAGCTAGATCCCGAGCCAGCTCCTAAGTTATGCTCCATTACATCCCCAGTTCGAGGTTTTGGCGGCGCTTCATCTTTATCCAGATCGAACGATGCATTTTCCCGACTCGATTCTTCTTTTTTCTTTTCTTCAGCTAGTTGGCTTTCCCGTATTAGTTTCTGCAACATTAAAGCCCAAGCAGCACAATCGTTTTTGCCAACCACACCCATTGTGGGAGTTTTAATCACTCCTTTCTTTTCCTTCATTGACTGCTGTATCTCTTGTTCTAATTGCAATAATTTTTTCCATAATGATTTGGTCAATAACTGATGAGACAAAGAGTCAATTGTTTCTGCTCCTCGCCTCGAAAATTTCGCTACCAAGCTCCCAAACTTATTGGCTCCTGGGTTGACATCAAGTTCATTTTTCTGTATAAACCTGACATTAGGCCGCCACGTATTTAGTTTTTCGCTTGTATTCTTGTCAGTATCTTTTCCATGTTCATAAAGTCCTGATGGACTGGGAACAGGTGCTTCTTCTTTACCATACAGAATGGTTCTTTGATTCGGATTGATTCCATACCATTCGTTGTCCTGAGATTTTTCTAATTTATCCCAATCCACCGTCCGCTGGACTACCTCAGGGTTCTTGGTTTTAGTTCTCTGAATCTCTTTACCAAAAGCTTCTGGGTTCCCCATTCTTCTCCCTGCTGGCTGCATTTCATGACTCAACTTATGAGCAGTGAACTGATGTTTTGCACTCTCTATTCCCATCACATCTGCTTCTCTTTCCAACCCCCGATCATCATTAATCTGTACTCCCTTCATCTGCATTGTTGGTTTGACTCTTCCCTGCATCTGCTGGACAATGTGCCATGCTTCATGAGGTAAATGCTCCTCTTGTCCGGGTGCGAGATGAATCTCTGTGCCTTGAGTGTAAGCTAATGCCTGCAATTGGGCAGGTTGTGGCGAATTATAATGAACCCTGACATCATTGAAAGAATATCCGGATAGATTTTCTACCCCTGCTTTGAGAGCATCGGGTAATCCTGTTTGATTGGGGTGTGATTTCTCTGTTGATTGATGAGTGTCAAGAGCTAATTCGCTTTTCGCTTGGATCGCGCCTCCCTCTGCTGCTGATGAAGTTTCTGTCTCTCTTATTTGCTGTAACGACTCTTGTTTTTGCCCAATAGTCAACTTGGTTGGGATAGGTAGCACCTGATAACTTTGGGTATTTCTGGCTGCAAAAGCTGTGTTTACCCAACCCATCCTCCCATTTCTATCTGAAGCGATCGCCTGTTGCTGGGATTGGGGAGGAACACCAGATCTAAACGGCTGAAGAAGTCCTGATACTTGTTTTTCAGGAGAATGAACGGGAATCTTGCTAAAGTCGTGATCGAACCGCGATGCTTTTTCTCGTTTCTGCACGCACAAATCATCCATTTTGGTTGGTAACCCACCTGATCGTTCCTGTTCTACAGGCGCGATCGCACCGCTCTTTTCCTGAAACTGGAGTCCAAAAGCCTCATTCTCTATTTGCTTCTGGGTGGGAGATCCATAAGAATCCTCTGGCGCTAACACAGCAAAGGGGCGCAAAGCAAACTGAGAGCTTTTGATTTGGCTTGGGGTATTCGACCTTGAGGATTTGTGAATTCTTTGATACACCATAATTACGCCTGACTTAGCTAATTGGTTACCTGTATTGTCTGCTCTTACACCATCAACCTCTCAATGCCGCTTCACTATATTATTATACAATAAATTACCGTATATTTTCTTAATAGTTCAGGTGGAGAAAGGATTACAAGTGTTTTAATCATAAATATCAAGAAATGTTCCAGATATTGTCAATATGCAACCATAATACCGAAAAAAAATTCGGTAAATTTCTAAAATTTGAACTTTCGATAAGTTCAGTAAAAAATAGAAATGTCCCTTACATGATGTAGATGTCAAAACATTCTTTTTTGCAGCGATTCCTTCTCAAAAGACGCACTGGCGATCGCACTAACGCAATCCAGCACGAAAAAATCCAAACATCAACGACGAACTTAAAAGCGTCTGATTCAAACTTTATTTAAGAACGCCCTGTCTGGCGATCGCACCCAAGAAAACTAAAGCATGACCTTTGAGATGATGATCGATTAAGAAAATCATACCTTCGAGGAGCGCTTTACCTTTGCTGCCCGAAGTTTTTCCCAAGCCGCCTCAGTTCCAGGCTTGGGGGGCTGTGCTGCAATTCGCACTACTAGCTCACGATTTTGCTCTTCGTATTATTGGCGGAGTTCTTCGGCTTCTTTGAGGACTTGATGATACTCTGCTTCCACCTCTGCACGATTGGTCTTAGGGACTTGCAAATAAAAAAATATTCCAATCATTAACTTACCAAACCCGCAACTCGTAGGGGCGGGGTAACCCCGCCCCTACAATTTGGCATAATTTATTTTTTGGAGTTCCCTTAATATAAGCTAGAGCAGCGTTAATTTGTTCCTCGCTTAGATCAAATAGTCCTTGGATAAATTTAGGTGGATATTGCTCTGTTACATAGTCCATCACATCGGAGAGTGTGATGCGTGTGCCTGGGATTGTTAATCCACGCTCAGCACGAATAATTGAGGTTTGCCTATTCGCTGCTGAAGTCATAGCTGTCTCCCCGCAGTATATGGCTTTATTTATCTCAGAATTAGTATATATGCGCCAAGTTCTTGAAGTGTTGTTGCATGTGGAAGTTAGCGATCGCCTGCTTGTTTTTGCCTGACTTTTTGTATTTAAACCACATCTATTTTAAGAACCATAGTTTTAAAAGTAGTGGGAGCATCTTGCTCCCTACTGGTATTAGCGGGCTTTGGGTTCCGTACTACTCCAGGTTTCAAAATAAACGAGGTTTAAATTGTTAAATTTTCCAAAATTAACTTGAGAAAATTTGAACTTTCGACAAGTTCAGTAAAAAATGGAAATGTTCCCTTACATCTGGATGTAGGTGTCAAAACGTTCTTCAAAGCAGCACTCGCAATCGGGCGCGAAAAAATCCAAACATCAACGACGAACTCAAAAGCGTCTGATTCAAACTTTATTTAAGAACACCCATGATGCGATCGCTCTGATTGATGATGGCTTATGTATCGTAGATATGAATATTGCTGCTTGTGATTTACTAGGTCTACCGCGTCAGCAACTCAAAGGCCAAGCAATATCAACTTTCATCGCTGCGGAATTTGCTCGTCAACCAAACTCTCTTAATTTTCCACCCGGACAATCGTTGAGCGGAGAACTTTTAGTCTCATCTTCTACCCAGATTCGCCGAGAAGTAGAATATACTTTAACACCAAATGTCATTCCTCACTGTCATCTGCTGGTATTACGAGACATTAGTCAGCGACGGGAATCAATTCAGGCGGAATTACGACAGCAGCAGCAGCGGGTGGAATTGTTCTCGGAAGTGACGTTAAAAATTCGCCAGTCGTTACAACTTAAGGAAATTTTGCATACCACCGTTACAGAAGTGCAACGGATTCTCCAAGCCGATCGCGTACTAATTTATCATGTCTTGCCTGATGGGACTGGCAAAACTATCAGCGAATCGGTCTTACCAGATTATCCCACACTGATGGATCTGGAATTTCCCCAGGAAGTCTTTCCTGAAGAATATCAACAACTTTATGCTCAGGGAAGAGTCAGAGCGATCGCTGATGTCCATGATCCGGCGGCGGGTTTGGCAGATTGTTTAATCGAATTTGTCGATCAATTCCAAATCAAAGCCAAACTGATTGTACCAATTGTCCAAAATCTCAATGCCCACTCCCAAAATCAGCTGTGGGGTTTATTAATCGCCCACCAATGCAGTAGCGATCGCCATTGGGTAGATTTTGAACTGGAACTGATGCAACAATTGGCAGACCAAATCAGTATAGCCTTGTCTCAAGCCCAACTACTGGAACATTTAGAAGAAGTTGTGGCAGCCCGCACAGCTGAATTGCAGGAAGAAATCAATGTGCGGATGCAAGCAGAAGCGGCGTTGCGACAAAGTGAAGAACAATTACGATTGATTACCAATGCTTTGCCAGTATTAATTGCCTATGTGGATGAGCAACAACAATATCGCTTTAATAATCAAGCATATCGGGATTGGCTGGGGCAATCTCCCACAGAAATTTTTGGTTTCCATCTGCGTCAAGTTTGGGGAGAAGATTGCTATCACCGGATGAAAGTTTATGTAGAAACAGCTTTGTCCGGGCAAGCTGTCAACTATGAAAATGATATTGTTTTAAAAGATGGTAGTGGGCGAGCAGTTGATGTCACTTACATTCCCCATCTAGATGAGCAGAAAACCGTCAAGGGATTTTTTGCCTTGAGTAGCGATATTAGCGATCGCAAAGCCATCGAACGGATGAAAGACGAATTCATTTCTGTCATCAGCCACGAACTGCGAACTCCCCTGACATCCTTGCACAGCGCCCTGAAAATCCTTGCTACGGGGCGATTAGGCACTCTCTCCACCGAAGGGCAACAAATGCTCGGAATTGCCGATGAAAGTACTGAAAGATTGGTGCGTTTAGTTAATAACGTCCTCGATTTACAGCGCATAGAATCAGGCAAAGTTATCTTAGATTGTCAAGCCTGCAACGCTGCAAATTTGATGATCCAAGCAGCAGAAGCCATGCAAGCAATGGCACAGCAGCAAGAAATCACTTTAGTCAAACAACCACAGGATATTTTAGTTTGGGCAGATGGAGATTACATCTTACAAGCTTTAACAAATTTACTCAGTAATGCGATTAAGTTCTCATCACCAGGGGGGACGGTTTGGTTAAATGTGGAATTGGTAACTGAGGAGAATTTGCCAACTTCAAACACCCCTAAAGAAGTAGTATTTCGCGTGCGAGACGAAGGACAGGGAATTCCCGCCGATCAACTGGAAAAGATTTTTGAACGGTTTCAACAAGTAGATTCTTCCGACTCCCGCAAAAAAGGTGGTACTGGTTTAGGGCTGACTATCTGTCGCAAAATTATTGAACAACACAACGGCAGAATTTGGGCTGAGAGTACTCCAGGCTGTGGAAGTACTTTTGCTTTCACATTACCCCAGGCGTTGAAACACCATTAAATGCTGCTGCGGTAATATGTTTTTAGTTTCTAACCAAACTAAACCCACCGCTGCCATTTCTTTACGGACTTGCTTTTGTGTCATTTTGTGCAAGCGTTTAATCATAATCAAAGGATTTTCACCCCGGTATTCTACTAAAACTACTCTTCCTCCAGGTTTCAGTGCTTTGACAATTCCTTGCATCACTTCTTGCGGATAAGCAAATTCATGATAAGCATCTACCATCAAAGCTAAATCTACACTTGCTGGTGGTAGGTTGGGGTCAGTCAGGCTAGCTAAAATCGGTTCAACGTTGGTGATATTGTTCTGTTTTTTGAGAAGCTCAATAATATCCAGCATTTCTGGCTGAATATCCACAGCTAACACTTTTCCTGTGGTTAATTTCGGTGCGATGCGAAAACTCATATAGCCTGTACCAGCACCAATATCTGCTACTACATCACTGGGTTTGAGATTGAGGACATTGACTATCTTGCTTGGCTGTTCCTCCGCCTCGCGATTAGGCCTTTCTAGCCAGCCTGCGCCTAGATGTCCCATTACCTGGGCAATTTCTCTACCGATATAGTATTTTCCAATACCATCTCGGCTGTGGATAGTTCGCTGTTCGTAAATTGAAGATGTAGCTGGTGCAGCAGCTGCTGTCTGATTCAGACTAAGCAGCAAGTTCAGCATGATTACCAGGATAATTAGTAGAATATTAACCTTGATATGATTTTCCCTTCTGTCTCCTGCCATCTGCCATCTGCCTTTTACTTCAACCTGAAAAATTATACTGCCAGCGATCGCTTACAGAATAGAAAAATTTGGCTTAGTTGACTTCAACACCAACTATAGTGACTTTGGCTTTAGCAGATGTAGTATTATCGCCCAAAAATAGCAAATTAGGTATGGTGTAAGGATTTTTATTACCTAGTGGTGGAGTGAAGCCTATATATTGTCGCAGGTTACCTTGAAGAATGGGAGCGACCACTCCATTGACAAATAATTTATATTTACTATCTTTAACGGCTAGTTTATATGTTTTACCGGAAGCTTTGGTGTTATATGCCACATTTTCACCACGGCTAAAGCCGACATTCTGCGCCCAAATACTATTTTCCCAAAAACCTAATTCTATACCGTAGGGTTGCTGTTCAGTGGCTAATTTGTTGCTAACTGCGATCATGCTGAAGCCAGCGCGATTGTTGGAACTGTGGCTTTCAGAATTAATTTGCACTCGGAAAGTGATGGTATAACCTTTGCTGCGGTCTAGGGTAACCGGAGATTGGCGAAAATATCCGGCATAATTAGCATTAGTGCCGCTGGTATCAAGAATTGTGCCATTAATTGTGGCGATCGCTGATGGAACCGGAGAGATCTTACTTGCAAGATACAACCATCCTTGTTGAGCAGGTGTTTGGCTGTTTATTGATGAGCCGTTATACAATACAGCTGCACTAGCAGCGTTGGTTCCTATCAGCAACGCAAAGCTAGCAGTCACAGCAGCTAGAGATGTTTTCATAATTTTGGTCACCAAAAGTATTTTTATGGGATGACAGTAATGCTATTGAGGAAAACACGCTTCAAATTATACTAATAATTACCCTTGAATTCGGAAATCTTCGCTAATTGTAAGATATGCGATCGCGTTACATTTAAATTTCGTAACTATCTGCTTCTTTTATTATTTAAGTAACGTAAGTTGCTATTCATCCGGGAAAGGGGATTGGGGGACAAGGCAGACAACAGGAGAAGTCTGATCTGAGGCTTCCTTCTCTCTCCAGAGGAAACGCGCAAGGAACGTGGATACAAGCAAGAAATAATAAATGCCAAATGATGGAGAACCTATGCATGAAGCGGATTTTAATTATTGATGACGAAGAAACCATTCAAACCGTTGTCCAATTTGGCATCAAAATGACAGCGGGGTGGGAAGTTTTCACTGCTAGTTCTGGACAGGAAGGCATCCAAACTGCCCAAAGTGAACAACCTGATGTGATTTTGTTGGATGTAATGATGCCAGAGATGGATGGAATTGCTACCTTTAAAGAACTTCAGTCTCATTCACAAACCGAACAAATTCCAGTGATTTTTTTAACAGCCAAAGCCCAAACGGCGGAAAAGCGTCAGTTTCATGATTTGGGAGTCAGTGGTGTAATTACCAAGCCTTTTAACTCCCTGGATCTCCCAGAGCAAATTACAAGAATTCTCCATTGGTAACCGCAATGATCGCCAAAAAAGGATGAAGGATGACAAAAATTGGTATATGCCCTTTGTGTATGGAAAAGATGAGGCATTGCAGTCTTGGGTTGGAGCTAAGAGAAATTGCCGTGAATTTTTGGAGCAATTCCTGCCCATCCCCCAAAGGATAGAGTAACTTTAGATAACTCCAAAAAATAAATTATTCCCCTCAAAGCTGTCAACAGTCAACCGTCAACCGATAACAATAACTTGGAACTCCCTTATACTTCATACTTCATACTTCATACTTCATACTTCAGATGAAAATCTTGCTTGTGGAAGATGACGATCTATTAATTAAAGTCCTGACTAGAAATCTAGCAAGCCACCATTATGTTGTAGATACTGTCAAGGATGGGGAGATGGGCTGGACATACGGCTCCACCTTTGAGTATGACTTGATCGTCCTAGATATCATGCTGCCAAAGTTGGATGGTATCAGTTTATGCAAGCGTTTCCGCACACAGGGATACACCCAACCGATATTATTACTCACGGCTCAAGATACGATTACCGCCAAAGTCCAGGGATTGGATGCAGGCGCAGATGACTATGTGGTAAAACCTTTCGATCCCATAGAACTGATCGCCAGGATTCGGGCATTAGTGAGGCGCGGAAGTAATAATCCTTTTCCCTTGCTCACCTGGGGTGATTTACTCCTCAACCCTAGTACTTGTGAAGTCACCTATAATGGTCGTCCCCTGAACCTGACAACAATGGAATATGATTTGCTAGAACTACTGCTGCGCGACTGTCAGCATGTGTTTAGCACTGAAGAACTTTTAGACCGATTATGGTCTTCAGAAGATTTTCCCTCGGAGGCTACGGTACGTTCCCATATCCGACGGGTGCGGCACAAGCTGGTTGCTGCCGGTGCGCCCCAAGATTTCATTGCTACCATGCATGGACGGGGCTACTACCTAAAAGCACCGAATACGGAAGAAGGAACTGTACTATCTACAACATCTCAAGAGAATAATTCTCCTAATGCCTCTGGTAGGTTTAAAGATACCCAAAGCGATGCACCACTGCATCAGCCGCCAACCGAATCTCAACAACAATACCTTGCTTTCCTCAACGAGACTTGGACAACGACTAAACCAAAAAGTCTCGATCAGATGACGATTTTGTTACAAACTGTCAGAGACTTACAAACTAATCAACTCACACCTCAAAAACAAGCACAGGCGCAACAACTGGCTCACAAACTAGCAGGTACTTTGGGAGTCTTTGGGTTAACCAAAACAATGCACGTCGCCCGTCAATTGGAGTATTGGTTGGGTGGTCGAGAGCCATTGCAACCGAAACATGCACCCTTGATGAAAACACTGGTGACAGCTCTCCAGCAAGAAATAGATGATACCACACTCATCCAAATGTCCCAAGTTCCCAATGGGCAATCGCCTTTGTTGCTGCTTGTGAGTTTGGACACCGAGTTTAACAAATCCCTAGAGGCTGTAGCAGTAAGTCGGGGAATTCGCCTAGAGATTGCTCAAACCTTGATCGCAACTGAGCCTTATTGGGATGTTTTAGCTCAAGATCCTGATGTTATCATGTTACGCTTACCCCCAATTCCAGCCAATGCTGCTACCTCCGAGGAAAGTAAATATTGGGAGACATTGCAGACATTGACACAGCGTTACCCAGATTTGCCAATTGTCGTTATGGGCGATCGCGGTGACTTGAGCGATCGCCTGGAGGTGATGCGCCGGGGTGGTAAACTTTTTTTAACAGCACCAACTCCACCAGAGCAAGTGATTGATGCTGTAGTCAATCTATTACGAGATCCGCAAATTTCCCACAAGGTAATGATCCTTGATGACGATCAAGATTGGTTACGCACTCTCCCCACCTTACTGAAACCTTGGGGATTTAAAGTCACAACCCTTGCCGATCCGCAACAATTTTGGACAGTACTGCAAGCAGTCACTCCCGATGCCCTAGTCTTAGATGTAAATATGCCACATATCAACGGCTTTGAACTCTGCCAAATTCTCCGCAGTGACCCCCAGTGGCAGCGTTTGCCAGTATTATTCTTGAGTGTGCTGACAGACTCCGAAAGCACAAATCAAGCGTTTACCGTCGGTGCAGATGATTATCTGTGTAAGCCAGTTAAAGGAGTCGAACTAGCTAACCGGATTCTGCGGCGGTTACAACGAGTAAAAGCATGGGCAAGTTGATTTATCAATCTTATCCCCGGATTGCACACATTTTGCACAAAATATCAGGCAAGCTAGGTATTGATATTCTACGTTCTCATCCCCCAGTTTCGCCTCGCTTAACTTAGGGATAGGAGAGTGGGTAGTTGTTTGCAAAACCAACGCATGGGAAAATACTTTTGGTCGCTGACTCCCCTCAATGACGATCAGACCCGTTGAGAGACTAAGGCAGAGATCGGGGTAGAGAACTGTAAGCTAATACTTATTCACCTATTGTCATTCCTGATTATTATGCAAACATCGATAAGAAGCCGTCAGCATTCTCTAATCCACAGATTGGCGGATTCCATTGAAGAAATTTGGCATCAGCACCTGGATCTCTCCCCTTACTCTGTCCCAGAAGGTTTAGGCTACGTTGAGGGACACCTGGAAGGCGAACGGCTAATCATAGAAAATCATTGCTACCAGACTCCGCAATTTCGCAAACTGCATTTAGAATTAGCTCAGGTCGGCAATGGCTTAGATATTCTGCACTGTGTAATGTTCCCCAATCCTGAATATGCCATTCCCATCTTTGGTACAGATTTGGTTGGCGGGCGAGGAGGAGCAATTAGTGCAGCGATCGCGGATTTGTCTCCAGTCAGTAGCGATCGCACTCTCCCACCACGCTATTATCAAGAATTGTCTGTTTTATCTCGGCTAGAATTTTCCCAACCACGAACTTTACCAGCTTGGGGTGATATCTTTTCAGACTTTTGTCTGTTTGTGCGTCCCGAAAACCCTCAAGAAGAAGATCGGTTTCTCAATCGCGTCCGGGAATTTTTAACGATCCATTGTCAAATTGCTAGTACAGAAACACCTTTAACATCAAATTTGGATATTTCCAAGGTTTTGGCAGGACAACGCAATTACTGTACAAAGCAGCAACAGAATGATAAAACCCGGCGAGTTCTAGAGAAATCCTTTGGTACAGAATGGGCAGATCGCTACATGAACACCATGCTTTTTGACTATGTAGCTTGAAATTATACTTAGTAAAGTTTTGTAATACCAGGAAAGCGATGCCAGCGGCAAGGGGTTTACCCAACGCAATCCTGGTAATATTGCTTTGTGGAATTACAGCAGTTTTTACTTCTATGCTCATGATTGAGCTTCTTTGCGGCGTTCTTGAATCAGTTCGTCAGCAAGGCTGATCCCTGGAGCGATGTCTTTGTAGATTCCTTGCAAGTTTTGGATTTGAGTCTTTAAACTAGCTAAACGCAAGCTGCCATCTGGTTCCAGAGTGAGAATGAGTTTTTCCCCTGGTTGCAGGTTGAGATGGTGACGAATTGATTCAGGAATAACGAGATTTCCCTGCTCTCCCAGTTCAATGGTTTGTTGTTGTGGCGCTGGTGTAAAAGGCATTGCTGTCACCAATTAGCTGTTGTTTAGATCATAGCGATCGCTATCGACTTTTGTCTAAATTTACATTCCAAGATGCAACAAGCGTCGAGTTCAGAACCTCAACGATGAAAGTTTAATGAGAATATTCTACTTATCAAATAACTTTTTCCAGATACCCACTCCCAGTTTTGCAATCCCTTCCTTCAGTTTCCCTTGCTTGGAAAGCGCAATTCCCAGATTCTGGAGAGCGTATGCATCGTTTGGGTCGATTTGCAAGGCTGTTCGGTAGCTGGCGATCGCTTGTTCTAGCTTCCCTTGTTTGGAAAGCGCTAACCCCAAAAGATTGTGAGTCATTGCATTGTTTGGGTCGATTTGCAGGGCTGTTTGGTAGCTGGCGATCGCTTCTTCTAGCTTCCCTTGTTCGTACAGCAATAACCCCAGGTTATTGTGAGCGGGTGCATAGTTTGGGTCGATTTGCAGGGCTGTTTGGTAGCTAGCGATCGCTTCTTCTAGCTTCCCTTGTTCGTACAGCAATAACCCCAGGTTATTGTGAGTCATTGCATTGTTTGGGTCGATTTGCAGGGCTGTTTGGTAGCTAGCGATCGCTTCTTCTATCTTCCCTTGTTTGGAAAGCGCATTCCCCAGGTTATTGTGAGCGGGTGCATAGTTTGGGTCGATTTGCAGGGCTGTTTGGTAGCTGGCGATCGCTTGTTCTAGCTTTCCTTGATTGTACAGCGCTAACCCCAGGTTATTGTGAGCCTTTGCAGAGTTTGGGTCGATTTGCACGGCTGTTTGGTAGCTGGCGATCGCTTGTTCTAGCTTTCCTTGTTTTTCCAGCGCCGCCCCCAGGTTATTGTGAACGGTTGCATTGTTTGGGTCGATTTGCAGGGCTGTTTGGTAGCAAGCGATCGCTTGTTCTAGCTTTCCTTGGTTGTACAGCGCACTCCCCAGGTTATTGTGAGCGTATGCATAGTTTGGGTCGATTTGCAGGGCTGTTTGGTAGCTGGCGATCGCTTGTTCTAGCCTACCTAAACTGTCTAAAACAAACCCCAGTGCATTGTGAGCATACACAGAGTTAGGGTCAAGGCTGAGGGCTGCTTTGTATTTAAGGGCTGCTTCCTCGAACTTTTTACCTTCACGTAAACGATCTGCTTCGTTGATCAGGCTTGTGACTTGATATTCACGTTCTTCCAGTTCTTGTGTTGTTTGTTTGGGGGGTGAGGAATTCGAGCTAGCAACTAATCGCACCGCCTCTCGAATTCCCTTGACAACTTCTAAAAATGCTTCATCTCGGTCAGTCCAGCTTCTTATCGGTTTACGATTACTAGGCAGGGGTGACAATTTATCAATAGGAGGAGTTTCCCAATCTACATAACGCAGTAACACAGGGATTACACGAGCTTTCCCTGCCGCATTTTGTTCTAATGCTCGTGTAACTTCAACTGTCCAGTGATAATCAGAATCCATGAAATCAGGGCTGATTAGTAATAATATCAACCCAGCCTCGTTTAAATGCTCATCTATTTCGCCTTTGATTTCTTGCCCAGCGACGATTTTGCGATCGTGCCAACTTGTAATCACATTCTCCCGACGTAAAGCCGCTAAATGCTTTTCTAAATCTTGGCGCAGTTCATGATCTTTTTGGTGATAAGAAATAAAAACTTCAATAGACTTCATAGATGCCATAGTAATTGGCTAGCCGTTTAAAAATTAACTACAAAAGCTTTCGCTCGATTTCCTCAAGCTGCTGATCTAATTGCTTCAGTTCTGTTTCAGTTTCTTGAATTTGTTTTTCTAATCTAAACTTTGTCGCTGCATCTGTTTCAATCGAGTAAGCTTGGCGCAGCCGACTTAATTTTGTGCTTACCGAGTTATATTGTTGTTCTAGTGAATCCCGGTCTTGCTCTAATCGCCGACGCTGACGATCAGTTAATCCCCCACTAGTTGCAGCAGGGCTGGAAGTTGCAGGTACAGTAATTCCAACAGCCGTTGAGGAGGAGGATTTTGATTTGACCATATCTTCAGCTACTCTGCGAATCCCTTTAGTAACATCTAAAAAAGCCTCATCTTGGTCTTGCCATCTAGTTACAGGTTGGGCATTTTTAGGAAGTGCTTGCAGTTTACCAAAAGGCGCACCATTCCAGTCTGTCGGCTTCAGAATAATCGGAATTACCCGGGCTTCTTTTCTTTCATGTCGCTCCATTGCCCGTGTCATTTCTTTGTCATAGCAGTAATCTGAAGCTAGAAAGTTAGCACTTACAAGCAGCAATATGATATCTGCATCGTTAAGATTATCATCAATGGCATTTGCCCACTCACTACCAGCACTAATTTCGCGATCGTGCCAAGCTTCAATCACTCCTTGACGTTTCATCAAGCTCAGATGAGTTGCTAATTCATCGCGTAAGGCTTCGTCTTTGTGGGAGTAGGAAAAAAATACTTTAACTGCATTAGACATATTCTTGAATCTACTTCACAAAATAGCTGTGTAGGACTGTACAAAGGAATTTTCCCAAAATCAAAGCCCAAACAGAAAATATTTATTTATCTTACTGTAATCAAAGCGTCATTTGCTGCTCAGATAAATCCATCAAAATTGCTTGCAGATCTACAAACTTTACACCGACATCGCCAATTTTTATAGGCTGCGCACTACCGATAACCAGAGAATCAGGGTTTAAATGAAATACAGCGTTTTTCAGGCAAATAAAGCACATGGGTAAGAGCAGAAGAATGTTCACCTGTGTCAAATTGAGCAATAGCGGTGTTCCCATAGTTGAGCGAACTGGCGTTCAACAGTCAACAGCGCCGCACTGAGAGCTACACTCGAAGTGTCAACAGTCAACGACTTTAAAGGAATAATTTATTTTTTGGAGTTCCCTTAAGGGACTTCCAAATAAAAAAATATTCCAATCATTAACCTACCAAACCCGCAACTCGTAGGGGCGGGGTTACCCATTGGTGTCAACTTAACGTGAAACCCTTGCCTGGATATGATTTGATACAAAATCACGTACCACCAAGATCCGCGCTACCCCACCCCAGTTTTGCTGACGCAAAACGTCCCCTCCCCGTAAACGGGGAGGGGATTGAGGGGTGGGGTAAAATGCCTGTGGAATAAGCGTTTTGACTTAAGTTGACACCAATGGGGGTTACCCCGCCCCTACAATTTGGCATAATTTATTTTTTGGAGTTTCCTTAATCGAATTGTATCCAAACATTACTCAATGTAACGAAAATTTAAATCTAAAGACAAAATTAAAATAAAATAAATCCTTGATATCACAGGGTTTCAGCATTTACTTAATATTTCGTAACCAAATCTCTAAAGAGAGTAAGAAAATTGCACAAAATTTGCACAAATGGATTGCTTTAATCAGATTCAGGTTCAAAAAACCGCTGAACTCTTTACCCTGGATGGAGAAGGTTCAGTCTCTGAAAAATTGATGAGCAACTATTTCACAAACTGAGCTTATGAGTTTTAGAGAAATGGTTGTTATGGATATTCGCAGTATTGAATTGATTGATAGCTGTACCGTTAGTTAATCGTAAACGGCTAACACTTTAGGGCGGAATTTGCCCTGATTTTCAAGCAAGTTAAACTTGCGGGTTAATGTTTGCCTGTTTACTGATGATAGCGGAGCCATCTTTGGTTGAATAACTATGCCGATCCAAAATCAACATTCAGAATTTTGAACCGACTTTGAATCCACAGCATAGTAATTATTTAGGAGATGCTGGAATGCTTGACGCTTTTACCAAAGTAGTTTCCCAGGCTGATACTAGAGGCTCATACGTTAGCGATGCAGAAATCGATGCATTGAAAGATATGGTAGCTGCTGGTTCCAAGCGGATGGATGTTGTGAACCGCATTACCAGCAATGCATCTACAATCGTTGCTAATGCAGCCCGGACATTATTTGAAGAGCAACCCCAATTGATTGCTCCTGGTGGAAATGCTTACACCAACCGTCGCATGGCTGCTTGCTTGCGCGATATGGAAATCATTTTGCGCTATGTAACCTACGCTGTATTTGCAGGTGATGCTAGCGTTTTAGACGATCGCTGCTTGAACGGATTGCGTGAAACTTATTTGTCATTGGGCGTTCCTGGCGCTTCCGTAGCGACTGGTGTCAGCAAGATGAAAGAAGCGGCGATCGCGATCGCCAACGACCCCAGCGGTGTTACCCGTGGTGACTGTAGCTCCTTAATGGCTGAATTGAGCAGCTACTTTGATCGCGCTGCTGCCGCAGTAGGCTAGAACTTAGCCACTTAAATTATTTCTCATTTCTGACACACACCAATACATATTTGTTGAGAGAATAATCAGCATGAAAACACCTTTAACCGAAGCCGTCTCTACCGCAGATTCTCAAGGTCGCTTTCTCAGCTCCACAGAACTTCAAGTTGCATTTGGTCGCTTCCGTCAAGCATCTGCTAGCTTGGATGCAGCTAAAGCATTGAGCGGTAAAGCTTCTAGCCTAGCTTCTGGTGCTGCTAGTGCAGTGTACCAAAAGTTCCCCTACACCACCCAAATGCAAGGTAAGAACTTCGCTTCTGACCAACGTGGTAAAGACAAGTGTGCCCGTGACATTGGTTACTACATTCGCATCATCACCTACTGTCTAATTGCAGGCGGCACAGGTCCTCTGGATGACTATTTAATTGGTGGTTTAGCAGAAATCAACCGCACCTTTGATCTGTCTCCTAGCTGGTACGTTGAAGCTCTCAAGTACATCAAAGCTAATCATGGCTTAAGTGGCGATCCTGCTGTAGAAGCAAATTCCTACATTGACTATGCAATCAACGCCCTAAGCTAAGGGTTTACTTTTGCCCAGAACAACTAAAGGCTGTGAATGCTAGAAAACTAGTATGGACAGTTTTGTGGGGTTCTGGGCATGTTTTTTCTGATTGAAATTCAGGAGATCACTCATGACTAGTTCTCAGGCGGCCAGTCAGCTAGGATTTGAGCCATTTGCCAACACCCCTCCCACAGAATTGCGGGCAAATGGAGATGTAAAAGCAGTGATTCATGCTGCTTATCGTCAAGTGTTTGGCAATGATCACTTGATGCAAAGCGAACACCTCACAAGTGCAGAATCGCTATTGCAGCAAGGTAACATTAGTGTTCGAGATTTTGTGCGAGCGTTGGCACAATCTGAACTATATCGGCAAAAATTCTTTTACTCGACACCTCAAGTCCGCTTCATCGAATTGAACTATAAGCACTTACTTGGTCGAGCGCCTTACGATGAAGCAGAGATTGCCTACCATGTCGATCTCTATACCCAAAAAGGATACGAGGCAGAAATCAATTCTTATATTGATTCGGTGGAATATCAAGAAAACTTTGGAGAATCAATCGTTCCCTATTATCGCGGATTTGCAACTCAACCGGGACAAAAAACAGTAGGCTTCAGCCGGATGTTTCAGATCTATCGGGGGTATGCTAATAGCGATCGCGCTCAAGGGAAAAATAAATCTGCGTGGTTAACCCAGGATCTCGCTTTAAATTTAGCGACAAGCATTCAAACCCCTAACTTTGGCAAAGGACTGACTGGAACTGTCGCAGGCGATCGCGGACAGCTTTACCGAGTACGCTTCATGCAAGCAAACAGTGGACGCAATCCCCAGATCCGCCGTAGCATGAGTGAGTATTTGGTCAGTTATGACCAACTCTCGTCCACCCTGCAAAGACTAAATCAACGGGGGAGCCGGGTAGTAAATATTTCTCCTGCCTAAACCGAGCAATTTTGTCATATCAAATATATAAGGAGAGTTATTCGTGGCAATTACAAGCGCCGCATCTCGTTTGGGAACTTCGGCTTTTGACCAAACACGCCCGATTGAACTGCGTCCCAATTGGACAGCAGAAGATGCCAAGATTGTGATTGGGGCAGTTTATCGTCAGGTATTAGGCAACGATCACCTAATGCAATCAGAACGTCTTACCAGCCTGGAGTCTCTGCTAACCAATGGTCAACTGACTGTCCGGGATTTTGTGCGGGCGGTTGCTAAATCCGATTTATACAAAACCAAATTCCTTTACCCTAATTTTCACACGCGGGTAATTGAATTGAACTGCAAACATCTGCTGGGACGCGCTCCCTACGATGAGTCGGAAGTGATAGAGCATCTCGATCGCTACCAAAATCAAGGTTATGAAGCAGACATCGATTCTTATATCGACTCAGCTGAATATGATGCCTACTTTGGGGATGCGATCGTTCCCTACTACCGTGACTTAGTCACCACAGGAGTTGGTCAGAGAACAGTTGGTTTCACTCGCATGTTCCGCCTTTATCGTGGCTATGCTAATAGCGATCGCTCCCAGCTAGCAGGTAGTAGTTCTCGTTTAGCAGCTGACTTAGCGAAAAACAGCGCCTCTGCGATTATCGCTCCTTCCGGTGGTTCTCAAGGTTTCTCATACTTAGCTGCCAAGCAGGGGACTTCACCGAGCCGCACCTTTGGCAGATCCTCCACAGGCTCTACCTCCCGTCTCTACCGCATTGAAGTTACCAGTATCAGTTTGCCCAGATATCCAAAAGTTCGTCGTAGCAATAAAGAGTTCATCGTCCCCTACGAACAGCTGTCTAATACCCTTCAGCAAATTAATAAGCTGGGCGGTAAAGTAGCCAGCATCACCTTGGCACAATAGGAGATAGAACCATCATGTTGGGACAATCTGCATTGACCAGAGGGTCAAGTTCAAGCTCAGACAATCGCGTGTTTGTCTATGAAGTCGAAGGATTACGTCAGAACGACCAAACCGATAACAATCGCTATCAGATTCGCAATAGCAGCACCATTCTGATTCAAGTCCCTTACAACCGCATGAATGATGAGATGCGACGCATCGCCCGCTTAGGCGGAAAGATTGTTGGCATCCGTCCTGCGAGTGAAGTTTCTGAATCAGCATCAGAAAGCTGACAGCCATACTATGTGATATTTGAATTTGCGGGCGTGGAAAATTTCCATTTTCCACGCCCGTTTTGTTTATAGACATCAGGCATTTCTCTAAAATCTGACGACACCTCAATCTCTGCCGCCTGATTTTTTGTCTCCGTTTGCATAATAATTGGGATTACAAGCCGCGAAATAGCTGTATCCATAGGCGATGCCAACCTTCGCCAAAATTTTCCCAAAAATTTTTGAGCAAACCCCTTGACGAAACCAGAAAGGACTTGCTAACTTAAATAAGTGCCCAGGCGAGATAAAGCCGAAGCAACCGAACCGAGAAAAACAAATACTTTGAAAGCTTAAGAAAAAACCAATCCTCGTCAATAGGTTTTTTGAGAAATCTCAAAATTTAACCAAAAATTATAGCAGGATTTCCGAAAGCGAAAGCGAATTTCGGAAAGGCAAACTCAATTGAAACAAAATGGAGAGTTTGATCCTGGCTCAGGATGAACGCTGGCGGTATGCTTAACACATGCAAGTCGAACGGTCTCTTCGGAGATAGTGGCGGACGGGTGAGTAACGCGTGAGAATCTAGCTTCAGGTCGGGGACAACCACTGGAAACGGTGGCTAATACCGGATGTGCCGAGAGGTGAAAGGCTTGCTGCCTGAAGATGAGCTCGCGTCTGATTAGCTAGTAGGTGTGGTAAGAGCGCACCTAGGCGACGATCAGTAGCTGGTCTGAGAGGATGATCAGCCACACTGGGACTGAGACACGGCCCAGACTCCTACGGGAGGCAGCAGTGGGGAATTTTCCGCAATGGGCGAAAGCCTGACGGAGCAATACCGCGTGAGGGAGGAAGGCTCTTGGGTTGTAAACCTCTTTTCTCAGGGAAGAACACAATGACGGTACCTGAGGAATCAGCATCGGCTAACTCCGTGCCAGCAGCCGCGGTAATACGGAGGATGCAAGCGTTATCCGGAATGATTGGGCGTAAAGCGTCCGCAGGTGGCTATGTAAGTCTGCTGTTAAAGAGCAAGGCTCAACCTTGTAAAAGCAGTGGAAACTACATGGCTAGAGTGCGTTCGGGGCAGAGGGAATTCCTGGTGTAGCGGTGAAATGCGTAGAGATCAGGAAGAACACCGGTGGCGAAAGCGCTCTGCTAGGCCGCAACTGACACTGAGGGACGAAAGCTAGGGGAGCGAATGGGATTAGATACCCCAGTAGTCCTAGCCGTAAACGATGGATACTAGGCGTGGCTTGTATCGACCCGAGCCGTGCCGGAGCTAACGCGTTAAGTATCCCGCCTGGGGAGTACGCCGGCAACGGTGAAACTCAAAGGAATTGACGGGGGCCCGCACAAGCGGTGGAGTATGTGGTTTAATTCGATGCAACGCGAAGAACCTTACCAAGACTTGACATGTCGCGAATCCTCTTGAAAGGGAGGAGTGCCTTCGGGAGCGCGAACACAGGTGGTGCATGGCTGTCGTCAGCTCGTGTCGTGAGATGTTGGGTTAAGTCCCGCAACGAGCGCAACCCTCGTTTTTAGTTGCCAGCATTAAGTTGGGCACTCTAGAGAGACTGCCGGTGACAAACCGGAGGAAGGTGGGGATGACGTCAAGTCAGCATGCCCCTTACGTCTTGGGCTACACACGTACTACAATGCTACGGACAAAGGGCAGCAAGCTAGCGATAGCAAGCAAATCTCACAAACCGTAGCTCAGTTCAGATCGGAGCTTGCAACTCAGCTCCGTGAAGTCGGAATCGCTAGTAATTGCAGGTCAGCATACTGCAGTGAATTCGTTCCCGGGCCTTGTACACACCGCCCGTCACACCATGGAAGCTGGCAACGCCCGAAGTCATTACTCCAACCATTCGTGGGGGAGGATGCCTAAGGCAGTGCTGGTGACTGGGGTGAAGTCGTAACAAGGTAGCCGTACCGGAAGGTGTGGCTGGATCACCTCCTTTTAGGGAGACCTACCCAACTCAAATATTGAAAGCAAACAGCAAATAGATAATGAGATGGTCTACTCTAGGTCGTTCGAGATTGGTAAAAGCTTTCAAAGTATTGTAAGTTCGGTTTGTCTTAGTTAAAGACGATGTGAAAAATTGGGAATAGAGACTCAGCAACCAGGTGAAAACCAGACTGCTGGGTGAAAACCAGCCAGAACCTTGAAAACTGCATAGTAACGCGAAAAAAGCAGGCAGACACAGACATTAAAGAAGTGAATGTGTTTGCAGTGGTGAAGACCAAATGAATTGTGGTCAAGCTAATAAGGGCTGATGGTGGATACCTAGGCACACAGAGGCGAAGAAGGACGTGGTTACCGACGAAATGCTCCGGGGAGTTGGAAGCAGACATTGATCCGGAGATGTCCGAATGGGGCAACCCTAAATACTACCTGCTGAATATATAGGCAGGAAAGAGCCAACCCAGCGAATTGAAACATCTTAGTAGCTGGAGGAAGAGAAATCAAAAGAGATTCCCTGTGTAGTGGTGAGCGAAAGGGGAAAAGCCTAAACCAAAGGGTTTACCTTTTGGGGTTGTGGGAAAGCAATAACGAATCTAGCGGTTAGACGAAGCAGCTAAATACTGCACCAAAGAAGGTGAAAGTCCTGTAGTCGAAAACTTAAGGATAGTAGCTTCATCCCGAGTAGCATGGGGCACGAGGAATCCCATGTGAATCAGCGAGGACCATCTCGTAAGGCTAAATACTACTGTGTGACCGATAGTGAACAAGTACCGCGAGGGAAAGGTGAAAAGAACCCCGGAAGGGGAGTGAAATAGAACATGAAACCGTCAGCCTACAAGCAGTGGGAGTCCGATTAAACGGATGACCGCGTGCCTGTTGAAGAATGAGCCGGCGACTTATAGGCACTGGTAGGTTAAAGCGAGAATGCTGGAGCCAAAGGGAAACCGAGTCTGAAGAGGGCGAAAAATCAGTGTTTATAGACCCGAACCCTGGTGATCTAACCATGTCCAGGATGAAGCTTGGGTAACACCAAGTGGAGGTCCGAACCGACCGATGTTGAAAAATCGGCGGATGAGGTGTGGTTAGGGGTGAAATGCCAATCGAACCAGGAGCTAGCTGGTTCTCCCCGAAATGTGTTTAGGCGCAGCGGTAATGATTACATCTGGGGGGTAAAGCACTGTTTCGGTGCGGGCTGGGAGACCGGTACCAAATCGAGACAAACTCAGAATACCCAGAGCACACATTGCCAGTGAGACAGTGGGGGATAAGCTTCATTGTCAAGAGGGAAACAGCCCAGACCACCAGCTAAGGTCCCCAAATCATCGC
>NZ_CAWNLA010000001.1:1062237-1369737 GCF_963875285.1 Calothrix sp. NIES-2100 | reverse complement strand
TGCCGTCTTTCCATCTTCTATAGCCTGAAGATAATTTTTAGCAATTGTTAAAATGTCTTGTTGTTCAGTTGTCATATTTGTTCGTGTTAATCGTTTATCGGTGTCAACTTAAATTAAAAGTCTTTGAAAATCTAGTGAAGAGTCTGTTTTTAGAAATGCAAATTGGTGGGCTACCACTTTCTGTCATCAGTTCAGGAAGCGACAGCGCACTAGAAATTCGCTCCAACGCAGAGCATGAGAGCAAAGGAAATACGTACACAGAGAGAAGCCAATATACATTCTTTTTTGTTCTTTATAAGATAGGTGAACAGGTGAAGAACTCAAAATGATACAAAATACTACTCCCAGGCAAGATATTTCTCCAAAAAGACGTAATCCATTGCCTCTTTTAATAACTGGTTTATTGATTGGTATGGTTGTTGGTGCTCCCTTAGGCTGGTTTAGCCATCGGTTTTACTATCAGTACCGCTCGGCTCAAGTTTTACTTTGTCGTCAACAACACTTTGGACAACCAGAAGTTCAGCTTCAAGCTTTGTGCGGTTCTCTATATTAGTTTTAACAACTAAGTAGCTTGTTAAAAACGTTGCTCCTCTTGGTTAAGCCAAGTACCAAAGGTATATAAAATCATGTAGTGGCTACCGAATGCTAGCGAGGGGAGCAACTGAATGCTAGATTTGCATAGGAATTTTGCGGAAAGTGAACACCACACTTTGCGCAAATCAACAAGCGCTGTTTCACAGACACTACAGCGGGTTTTCTTAAGCGTTGCGTTCAAACTAATACTAATTCTATGTTAAGTATTACCACGAGGTTAGCGATCGCAGTTGAGGTGTCTTTTTCTGTTGATGGGCTTGCATTCTGCTTAAGACATCATCCAAAATTGTGACTGCCTCTGCGATAAATGGTCCCTTATTTAACATCACACATTCAGCCCGCTCTGCCATTGCGGCATCAGTGATCTCGGCGCGTGAGGGAATGCCCTTTTTTACGAGATTTTCTAAAACTTGTGTAGCCCAAATTACAGGTATATGAGCAGCCTCACACAACCAGAGAATTTCTTCTTGAATTTCTGCTAGACGTTGATAGCCAATTTCAATCGCTAAATCTCCTCTAGCAATCATAATTCCCAAAGGCTGTTTGCCTGCTGCCTGGACAATGAGTTCTGGAAGATTGCGCACAGCTTGGGGTGTTTCAATCTTCGCCACAATCGCCGGCGGATGATTCGGCTGACGACGTTGTAATTCCCATTGCAAAAGCTCAATATCCGCAGCCTGTTGTACAAAAGAATAGCCCACCATATCAGCATGAACTGCCACAAAATCCAAATCCTGCAAGTCTTTTTCTGTTAGGGGACTAAGAAGCAAATCAGTGTCAGGAAAGTTAAGACCTTTTTGGTGGGGAATTTTGTTGCCCTTCAATTTAGCATGGGTGATGCGTAATAATACACCATCAGGCGTTAATGACTCAACCTGCGCACCAAGACTACCATCATCAATCCAAACATTAGCACCAACCTTTAATTGATCTAGGACTTCGGGGAGGGAACAATTTGCTTGGAAATAGTCTGAGGAGATTGTGGTAGGTAAATTGCTAGTCAGCAAGATACAATCGCCTCGGTATATACGCTGTGGAGATTGAGGTGCGATCGCCATCCCTATTCGCGGTTTGGGGCCACCTAAATCCATCAGCACTTTGCAGGGAAAACCGGTTTCTCTTGCTGCTATCCGAACATTAGCAATCATCGCTGACCATTCGGTAGCGCTATCGTGGGCACAATTAATTCGCACACAGTCACATCCCCGTTGGAGTAAATTCCGCACTAATTCATAATTGCTAGCTGCTTGCGTCGGTAAAGTTACCATAATTCTCACCCGACGTTGGTTGCGGCTGCTGCCGAATAACTCATCTGTATGCAGTTCTAGCAGGCGATCGCCTTCAAAAAACTCCTCAATTAATGGACGACTAGGGAAAGAATCTGGATCTGCTTGACAAATTATTCCTAAAGTGGATATCACTGCATTTAAATTAGGCAATACCCGCCCTTCAATCCGCCCCAGAGAAGACAAACCCCAAGGCATTAAAGCCGCTTGCACTTGGCGCAAATCATGTCGCCGCAGTGCCAAGTAATAGGCAAGGTTAAGGCTACTGCTGACAAAAGCTGCCCTTTCAATGTGCGATCGCCACTCCTGAAAGGTTTGTTCTCCCTCCTCCATCACCACCTGACGCAACTGTCGCAGCGTTTTTAGCAGATTTTGGGCATCTGATAGTTCTAAACCTGAGTAATTACATAAAATTTCTCGATTTTTATCGAATTTAGACATCATAGTTTACCTTTTTAAAAATGTTTTCTATCTCAACTAATCCGACTTTGATTATCAACTAAATCTTTGAGGATTCTGTGAGGTGAATCATCATTTTACAAGGTTGTTTTCATCTATAAAATATACGTTTTTTAATAAAAAATTAACCTTTAGTTAATTTTTTATTAACTTATGAATAATAACAAAAATTCTAATTGTTATCTATCCTTAATAAATAGGTGAAATAAGCTGTCACGCATTTAAGTTGCACATTTTTTCGTGTTGGCTGTTAACTTTTGACGGTTGACAGTTAACCGTCAGCGGTCAACGAACTTCATCAGCGACTGTGCAATTTAAAAACCTAATAGCTTATCATAAATCCCAGAATTTTGGTGATCAAAAATTAGAAGAAAATTAGCAATTAAAAATAATTACAGTCCAAAAAACGCTGATATTTTTCAGAAAATATTAGTGGAAAATTAAATTTGTAGTAATGAATCCAAGGTAGTCCAAATTAGTGATATTTCTGGAGTAAGCAGGAATAGGTAAATCGGCTGATTGCGATTTGTGAGCTTCATAATCATTGCTAGTTGCTCACCTGACTTTCCCGACTAATAATATCCAGTATCTCTTGCCTCATTCTTTGGGTTGATACTCTAGAGCGATAGTGAAGATTTTATAGTTATTAATCAGGATTACATAGGAAAATTTTTAGAAATCAAAATTTCGTCAAGATTAACATCGAAATGAAAAACTCTACCCATACTTCTGTGAGCTTCTCAGTGCATCGCTAGGGGATAGAGTTTTGTCAGTAGGGGCGAGTTTATTTAAATCATGTGTAGGGGCGGGTTTATTTGGATCATTGTTAATGAATGAGGATATCTGTAAACCCGCCCGTACGGATATCTGTGAACCCGCCCGTACAGTAGTCAGTGGCAAAAATGTTTGAAAACCGCTCATGCAGGGACGGGGTATTAAACTTTCATCAAAACAATATTTCGACAAGCGGTAGTTGAATCTCGACTTCTCTACGAGACGCTACGCGAAGGCTCGATTACCGCAGAGTCGAAACGAGCGTGCATCGCTGACAACTGACACAGCTTCGGGCAATAAAATTAATAAAATTGATGTGGCTCGACGCTACAGAAAAAGAAGCTAGTAAACCTCATCTAACAGTTATCAAAATTGTAGATAAAATAGATTTGTCAGTAATATCGATATCGCCCAAGTAGACGTGAAAAGCACTCTTTCTGGTAGATTTTTTGGGAGTTATGTGTGAGTTTATTTCGTAAGCCTTACAGGCAAACTGCACTTAAGAGTAGGCGATGTCTCTGGAATCGTCGCTACAGTGCGAGTTCTGCTTCCCAGTACGCATCTATGCATCTGAAAAACTATCTTTATTCTACTGGGATGTTTGTGTTGGTTGTATTATCTCTCTCCAGCGGACTAGGCTACCGTTTTTATAACCAACCACAACTGGATGTGGGTAAGATAGCTCCCCAAACCCTGATCGCACCTAGAAAAGCCGATGTTGAAGATGTCAAAACAACAGAGGAAAGACGCAGGGAAGCTCGGAGCGGTGCTTTAGCGGTATGGGTTGTCGATCAACAAGTAAATGAGCAAATTCACCAAAATCTCCAGCAATTATTGGCAAAAGGCGCTCAAATCCGCGAAAGTTTGGGCAATTTCCCCTTTGTCAAGACTTCAGTATTGTCCACTTCCACACAAACTTATCTGCGACAAGCACCAGAACCCCAATGGCAGACATTATTGCGAACCTTGGAGAAAAATAGCAATTTGACTGGCTTAAATTCTGCTCAACAGCTAGCCGTTAAGGAACTGCGAACTTACCGAGAGTCTAACTCTTTCCAGGCTTTATCGCAACTATTAAAAGCGATCGCCTCTTCTCGTCAGCGCTACAATATCACCCTAAATACCCTGAGCGAAAATGAGAGTGCTTCACCCCAAACCCTTTACGATGTCACCTTCCTAAACCTGTCTGATGCAGATTGGCAGAAAACTCAAGAGAAGGTGCGTCAAACTTTAGAGCGAATGTTAGCACAGGGTATCTATCCTGGGTTATCCCCGAATAACTTGAACTCTGCAATCGAGATGCAAGTGAGTGTTTCTGTTCCCAAAACAGCACAACCTTTAGCAAGGCGATTACTTTCAGCAGTAATCGAGGCGAATTTAATTAAAGACATCGAGCAAACCAAGCTAATTGCAGAAAAAGCAGCGCAAGCAGTACCACCGACGATAGTCAGCATTCAAAAAGAAGAAGCGATAGTTAAGGCTGGAGAAAAAATTACGCAGGCTGATTTTGTACTATTAGATTACTTTCAGTTGAGCCAACGCGGCATCGATTGGCTGCGTCTGACGCGATTTACGGCAATAGTAGGATTGGCAGTGGCTGTTTTCCGACTAGTAGAAAGACGGTTTAACGCCAAATTACGACGTAGCGATTATATCTTGATTCTGCTGCTGATCCTCAGTGCGCCGTTGCTCACATTGTTGACCAAATCATTTACAGGCTTACCTGCGATTGGTTTGCTGATTGGTAGCTTCTACGGTACTGCAATTGGAGGTACTGTGATGGGGTTGCTGACAATATTGCTCTCGCTCGGCACGGAACTTAGCTGGCATGATTTAATACCTAGCGCAGCTGGCGGAATTTTGGGCGGATTGATGGCGGGACAATGGCGATTTCCCGGTAGAGAAGGACTGCGAACGCGAGAGGAATTAGCTACTTTGGGGATCTTAATTGGGTTGACGCAGGGAGTTGTTTATTTGTTAGTAAATACGGCGATCGCTCCCCTTTGGTATACTGTCCTCGGTAGAGCAGCCTTCAACAGTTTGGCAGGGTTACTTTGGAGCATCTTAGCACTAGGGTTAAGTCCCTATTTAGAAGCTGTATTTGATTTAGCAACTCCAATTCGGCTGGCTGAATTGTCCAATCCCAACCGACCTTTATTAAAACGCCTAGCTCATGAAGCGCCTGGAACTTTCCAGCATACACTGTTTGTGGCGACCCTGGCAGAAGCAGCGGCGCGCGCCTTAAATTGTCATGTGGAACTGGTACGGGCGGGGATTCTGTATCATGACATTGGTAAAATGCATGACCCTCTAGGATTTATTGAAAATCAAATGGGAGGACTGAATAAACACGATGCTATTAATGACCCTTGGAAAAGTGCCGAAATTATCAAAAAGCATGTCAGTGAAGGGTTGGTGATGGCTCGTCATTATAAGCTACCTAGCGCCATTCGGGCATTTATTCCCGAACACCAAGGAACTATCTTAATTGCGTATTTCTACCAAGAAGCGAAGCAGCAACAGAAACATAATCCTGAGCAAGTGTTGCAGGAATCAGATTTTCGCTATGACGGCCCGATTCCCCAGTCCAAAGAAACAGGAATTGCCATGCTGGCTGATGCTTGTGAGGCAGCGTTGCGATCGCTAAAAGATGCAACCCCCGAAGCCGCATTGGCAATGGTAAATAAAATCCTTAAAGCACGTTGGCAGGATAATCAATTAATCGATTCCGGATTAACACGGCAAGAAATGTCTCAAATTGCGCATATTTTTGTCCAGGTTTGGCAACAGTTTCATCACCAACGCATCGCCTATCCGAAAACTTAGACTTTAGGTACGGCAGTACAACCGACTATTGAGACACCTAATTCATGCTGTTGAGGCTGATCTCGATTGCAGGCGATCGCAATTATTGGATAATGCCTGATTGTACTGGTCTAACTCTGACTTTGCCTGTACAAGCATTTATTGTTTCCGGCAGGGTGAAGTGGTTGTAGGCGTTTGGCGGCGTGATTTCAATCTTCACAGACGTTGGGCAGGATTGACCAACATCTCGGACTTGGTTGTAAGCAATATCGAAAGAGGCTTGCCCATTTGGAGGTAGAGTCACTTGTTGTGGAGACTGCTGTCTTGGCGTACGAATCACTTTCACCTCTTTTAGAGGCTGATCTTTGGAATCTAACAACGCAAATCCTGGATAACCGTAGAGGTTACAGGGCGATGATCCTTTATTTGTGAAAGCATATATAATGGCGACATTTCCCGCGCCTGCATTTGCAGACACTTTACTGACTGATAATTGTTCAGTTTGGCAACGTGGAGGATTAGATGCAGAGTTAGTTTTAGGGCTAGAATTGTTTGTAATCGCTGGCTTTGGTTGTTCCTGTTTCGTGGCTGAAGTGGAATTCGCACAGCCAGTTATCAGTACGGTGAAAATTAGGAATCTACCGCCACTATCAATAATTAAACCTCTGAAAACTTGCCGAAATAATTTCATAAAATTTGTTGCCTTATTAGACAACTGGTATCAGACTAATTTATCATCATCTTTGATAAGATGAAAGCTAATTATTTAATGCTATGCAATTGCAACTGTGTAATTTCGCTCTTCCCATTTGTTACTTTCAAGCCAGAAAAAGGTAAAGTTGATTGGCTGTTGCTGGTTATCAAAAATAGATATATCAACAAAATTTACTCCTAAGTTTGTGGAATTAGAAGGCGTATCTTTGACGGTTTGCCAATTATCATCTGACCAGTGTAACTGAAAAGATGCTAAAGCGTTAATTCGCAGTGTATGACCTCTTTTAACTTTGTCTACTTGACGGTTAAATTTCCAAATTTCTAGTGATTTACATTGTTTTCTTGCGCCTAAATAGCGATTAGCTACCTCTGGAATAAAATCAAATACCTGACCATCATGAGTTGACCGGAGCAGTTTAATATACTCTGCGTGTGCCCACATTAAAGGCATCGCAGAACCTGTTGGTTTGCCCAAATATATATGTAAATCCGGTTTATCTGCTTCATCCCAAACCTGTTCTGGTAGCAAACAAGTGTCTGAAGCAAATCCTTCCATCGCTTTGATATATGTTTTAACATCACCACCCGCAGCTAGTTCATAATGTCCCCGTTCTCCTGTTAACAAAGGCCAAGCACGTCCTTTACCACAATTCGTATAAGGACTTCCATCTTCTTGCTGTCCATAGCCATCATGATTGTAACGATGCCAACAAGGCCCAACGAGTGTGTCTACTTTCAAAACTGCATCAATTACTTTGACAGAATCAACGATAATCGGATCGTTTGGTTTACGAATTCCGTAACGTACTAATTGCAAAAATCCCCCATCAACTATTTCCTTAGCAGGAAATTCTGATGGTTCCCCAGGCGGTTGACTGGTAATCAAAACAGTTCCTTTGTTAGGATTTTCGTTGGGTTGAGGATTATTAATATCTGAAGGAGTAATGCGAATATAATGCCGTTTAATGCCAGGAACTAAAGTGCCTTCAGTAGTTACTGTCCAGTCTTCAATGTGACATTCTAAAAAATCAGCGTACTCTTCTATAAACTTTGCTGTTGCTTCATCTCCACGTTCACGGACAAATTGCGCAGCACAGATTAAAGCAGCAATATTAGATGCTAATGTTGATGGTGAATAACCAGAGTTTTCTTCCCATCGTTCTTGTTGGGTAGCGGGGCCATGACGAATTAAATAACCCGCAGCCCGCAAAATCATCGGATAAATATCAAAGTTTAGGGGTACATTTTCTTCGTGTAAAAGCCATGCGAGAAGAATAGGAAATGCTACTTCATCGAGTTGGATACCTTTCCAGTAGGGTTCACCATCAACCCAGAAATTTTGGGCAAATCCTCCGTCTTCCTGCTGACTGGTAGCAAGATAAATCAGCGATCGCACTGCTGTATCAGTTTCCCCAGCCGCCACTAAACCTGCTACACTGCTAACCATATCCCTTGTCCAGACAAGGTGATATCCTCCTTGTTCTTCGTCATCCTTAGCTTCACCCCAAGGAATCGCCAGAGAAGCAATCAACGCACCGGGATAACTTTTATCCTCATGTGCTAACAGTAGGCTAATACTGTTGTGGTACAACTTGCCTCGATCGTAGGAAACATTTTCTAATGATTTGATGCCGTTGCGCGATCGCATCCACTGTTCGTTGTATAATTGCTTCTGTTCTTCAAAAGGCAGATTCAGCGACTGAAATAGTGTAGAAATCGCATTATGCAGATTGCTACCAAATGCCAGTCCTAAAGTAAACTCCTTACTACCATCTAAATTGAGTTCTCCAGTTAAAGCCAGGTTACCATCTAAAGCCGAGTCAAACTCCCAATCCATCTGGAAATTGTCAGCCAAATCTGTCCAGCCGTCACTTTTACCCACGTAACCACAAGAAAGACGCTTAAAGGGAACCGTTGCACCCAGCGCCAACCATCTTCCTTGTTTTTCAGCCGTGAGAATTCGATGTCCCGCAACTTCTATCGCGTAACCATTATTACCACTACCCCCCACTTCTAGATGCGGCGCACACAAGGCGTATAACTGGAGTTGGGAGATAAACTCACTCTCTCCTGTTAATTTTGTGTGTTGTAAAATACAGGATAAATGTGGGTCAGTAATCACTTCTTTGATCACTGTATAAAGCCCTTGGGGATCGGAATTAATGACGCGGTATCCTAAACCATGAGTCCACATCGGTTCCATTTTTGATTCTAGATGGCGTTTCTCTTCGTGAAAAAAGCTTTTCCCATCAGAAATTAGGTATTGCAAATCCCGAATTTGGGGTTTATCGACTGTGGGATGGTAGACTTCTGTGACAACACCATTCCAGACAGTAAACCAAACGCGACTGGAGGTAGAATAAGCTGTTCCGACTCCATCTTTATTTGCTTGAGTCCACCGGGGAGTAATACCAGGTGAACCGAAAGCCTGTGCTTGACCAATAATTTTTACCATAAGTAATTGTTGAGGGAGGGAACAGGAAACAGAGAAATTATGTGTTGATTAATTTTCTCTATTTACATTAATTTTTTGAGAAATTTCCGAAGATTTACGGGTAGCAGCTAAGGATTTCGCTTCAATAAAAATTTGTTTAATTTCTGGATGCTTCAGACTAAGTTTTGCTTCTAATCTTTCAACAGTTAATGCTATTTCTTCACCTGTAAGATTTTTAGTAAATCGAATTTCTAAATTTAGCAATACTTCCTGTGGAGCAAGCTGCATCGTTAGCACGCGGATAACTTCTTGTACTCCTGGTTCTGTTTTAGATACAGAACGAATATCTGCTATAGTTTCAGAACTAGCACTTTCACCAACTAATAACCCTTTACTTTCTCTTGCTAGTAGTACGGCTACTATCGCCAAGATTATGCCAATAATAATTGAGGCAATACCATCAAAATAAACATTATTAAATAAATGTCCTAAAAAGATTCCTATTAAAGCCACGAATAAACCTAAAATGGCAGCAGAGTCCTCAAACAAGACAGTAAATACTATCGGGTCTTTACTATCTTTAATGGCTTGCCAAAAATTTTGTTTGCCCTTGGTGGGCAAAAACTCTTTTAAAGCTACAGTCCAAGAATAACCCTCGCATAATATCGCTATACCCAACACAATATAATTCCACATTGGGTCTTCTAAAGGACTGGGGTGAATTAAATGAGTGATACCTTCATAAATTGACATTCCGCCACCAATGGCAAAGATGAGAATAGCAACAATTAAAGTCCAGAAGTAAAGTTCTTGTCCATAACCAAACGGGTGACGATCGTCTGCTGGCTTTTGACTCATGCGAATGCCTAAAAGTAGCAACAATTGATCGCCAGTATCTACAACTGAATGAATCCCTTCAGATATCATCGCCGAACTGCCAGTAATAGCGGCGGCAATAAATTTACTAATAGCGATCGCTAAATTAGCAGCCATCGCCGCAAAAATTGTTTTTTTAGAAGAATCTGATGCCATAAGCGTAAATAATAGAAGGCAGAAGGCAGTCTTTTTCTAGCCATTATCTGCAAAACCTGGATATAAGCTCATGCCACCATCTACAAACAGGGTTGTACCGTTGACATAATCAGAGTCATCAGAAGCTAGCCACACTGCTGCTTTGGCGATGTCTTCCACTTCACCCACTCGTTTTGCGGGAATTAATTCTAATAACTTCGCCTCTGCTTGTGGAGTGTCCCAAGCTGATTTATTGATGGGAGTTTTAATCGCACCAGGGGCAATACTATTAACACGAATTTTATGAGGAGCAAGTTCTTGGGCAATACTCCGCATCATCATATTAATACCGCCCTTACTAGCAGCGTAATTCACATGACCAGACCAAGGAATAATCTCATGTACTGAACTGATGCAAATAATCTTACCTGCGGCAGATGAAATATGAGGCTGTACACCTCGGCGTAAAAACTCCTTTGCTGCTTCTCGCACACACAAGAATTGTCCTGTAAGATTCACCTCGATAACTTTATTCCATTGCTCAAGGCTCATATCTACAAACGGCGAGTCTTTTTGAACACCCGCATTGCTGACAAGAATATCAATAGTACCGAATTGATCCAGCGTCTGGCTAAACATCGCCTTTACTTCGTCTTCTTGACTAACATTAGCTTTAATAGCAAAAGCTTCACCATTATTAGCTTTAATCTCATCAACAATTTTTTGAGCTTCTTCAGCTTCAGAATGGTAGTTAATCGCTACTGCTGCACCTGATAAAGCTAAATACCGAGCCACAGCTTCACCTATGCCAGAACTAGCGCCTGTCACCAGTGCTTTTTGACCTTTAAGCAGGTAAGGAGAATAGCTCATAATGTTTCCTTAAAATGAATAGCTCTAGTGTCGCTAATGCCGAAAGTTTAAGCTTTATAATACTTTTTATTATTGTTAATTATTTATGCATTTAAAGCTTGGTTAATTGATTTAACAACCTTGGTTATTGATATAGATTGCTAATCAAATTGACTTTTATTTTAATTGTATATTGGTGATAAAAATAACATGGATATATCTAAAGTTTTACAAACAATTGGACTGATTCTGGTATCACTGTATAAGTTTGTAGTAGCGATCGCCTCCAACCATTGGATGAATCAACACTTCTATCCTAAGGTCTAGAAATATTTCATCTAATTTTCATTTTTGGATGAAATCTTTAAAAGATGAAGTCAGCAGTTGTTTCTTAACCAAAAAATAAATTTTATGAGATTGTATTTTTATTACTTTTCATTAAAAATAAATATGTTTTTCTTGATATAAGTAACAAAAATAAATAATCTAAATGGCTAATAAATCATCCTGAAGATAGTTTTTTTGCTGTATTTCTCAGGCAATAGTTACTTAGAATGGTTTTTTTGGAGAGTAATTTTCAGCAGAAAAATTAAATAAAATCCCAAGATGAAAGAGGGTAAAAGCCAAATTAACCTCTATAACTGCGTCTGGTTATTATCTGGTTAATATAAGGAGAAAGTGATGCCTGCTCTGCCTCTCAATAGCCAAAATCTCCCATATCCCGACCCCTTACACCCAATTATTGTCCATTTCGTAATTGCAATGGTGTTTTTCTCATTCGTTTGCGATGTGGTGGGTTATTTCAGCCGCAATGCACGTTTGTTTGAGGTGAGTTTTTGGAATATGTTGGTGGCAGCGATCGCAATTTTTGCCGCGATAATTTTTGGGCAGTTTGAAGCAGGCCTAGCACAAGTGTATCCAGCAGTCCAGCCCACACTCAATTTTCACACAATTATGGGTTGGTCGCTGGGAGCGATCGTGGCGGCGATTACAGGTTGGCGGTTTGTAATTCGTCATCGCAACCCGCTAAAAATACCGCCTGCTTATCTTGGTATTGCAACCTTTTTAATTTGCCTGGTGTTCTTGCAAGTATATCTGGGAAGTAAATTATTTTGGGTATATGGATTGCACGTTGAACCTGTTGTGGAAGCTATGAAGCAGGGAGTTTCGCCATGAACCCCCAACTCCTGGACTCTATAGGATTGAGGTTAGGCGCTAACGGATTACCCTACGAAATTCCTCTGCACCCACAGTTAGTACATCTAACCTTGGGTTTGTTCATCATCGCCATCATTTTTGACATAGCAGGCGCTATTTTTCCCCTCGAAAAACCAATTTTTAAATTTTTGGGACTAACCGCCATCCGTTCTGGCTTCTTTGATGTTGGTTGGTACAACCTATTAGCAGCATCTATTGTAACCTTTATTACTGTCGCCTTTGGTTTTTTTGAGCTACTGCTGGCAAATCCAATAGTTGATAAAAAGAGTGCTTGGGGATTAAGTCCTGGTTTGACAATGCTTTTGCATGGTTTGGGTGGTGTTTTATTGTTGGGTGTCATTGTGGCTATGACCGTATGGAGAGGTTTTCAACGCTACAAATGGCGCAAAAATACCTCTAGACAAGTGCAGTGGAGTTACTTATTAGCAGGTATTGCCATCTTAGGTATTTTCTATGTTCACGGAACTTTAGGAGCGCATTTAGGAGAGGAGTTTGGCATTCACGTTACAGCAGCTAAGTTAATCCAAGAAGGCACAAAACTTAATTTGTTGCCTAGATAATTAAACGAGAAGCACTCTAAGTTTATGTGGAGATTTTTTGAATATTTAGTAATAGCTGGTTGTATAGTAGTGCTGCTCGTTGTCAGTCATGGGATTGGGCAGTTGGCGTATACTTGGATGCCTGCTGAGGCTACAGAAGAAGCGCAAAAGGTAGATAGCTTGTTTAGCTTTTTAACCTCAATTGGCGCATTCATTATTCTTGGGCTTGTAGGCATGATGGTGTACTCGGTAATTTTTTTTCGAGCGCCTAAAAATGACTACAGCGAGGGACATCCATCTAGAGGGGATATCAGGCTAGAAATTTTATGGACGGCGGCTCCAACTCTGTTAGTGTTGTGGATTGCTTTCCAAGGCTTGAATATTTATCAGCAATTAGATGTTTTGGGTTTGGGGCAAATTGTACATTTGCATACACCTCTAGAAGCGGAACCAGCCTATGCCGCAGCCAGTGATGACAAACCAAAACCAGCGGCTGAAACTATTGAGGTTTTTGTCAAGCAGTGGGATTGGTCTTTCCGCTATCCCGACAATGTTATTAGTAAAGAATTACACTTACCTGTCAATCTTCGGACTCGTCTCAATATGCACGCTCAGGATGTACTCCACAGTTTTTACGTCCCTGAGTTCCGCTTACAGCAATATGTTGTCCCGGGACGGAACATTGACCTTGTAGTTACACCTACTCGTATTGGTCAATACACACTAAAAGATGCATTATTCAGCGGTACTTACTTTGCTTTGATGGATACCAATGTGCAAGTTGAATCTCTGGAGCAATATAACCAGTGGCTGAGTCAAGCTCAAAAAGAACCAACGGACATCAAAAATCAGGCGATCGCTGAATATAGCCAACCGCCAAAAACATTGTTTAAAAGCAACTGGTACACTGTCGCACCAGATACGAGTGCGATAGCCAATGAAAGGAAAGTAATGAATGACACTTGATTCTAGTGAAAATTTCAGCGAGGATAGACAGCCAGAAAACGAGTCTCCCACTAACTGGCGAGAATACTTCAGCTTCAGCACCGACCATAAGGTGATCGGCGTTCAGTACATGGTGATGACTTTCATTTTTTTCTTGGTTGGCGGACTATTAGCGATGCTGATCCGTGCCGAACTGATTACCCCAGAATCAAATGTAGTCGATCGCCCCCTTTACAACGGCTTGTTTACCTTACACGGGACAATCATGATTTTTTTATGGATTATCCCATTTAATGCAGGTATCTCTAACTACTTAGTACCACTGATGATTGGCGCGCGGGATATGGCATTTCCCCTACTCAACGCCATCTCTTTTTGGATTTTGCCACCAAGCGGTATTTTATTACTATCTAGCTTCTTACTACCCAATGGTACAGCCCAGTCCGGTTGGTGGTCTTATCCCCCAATTAGTCTGCAAGTTCCGCCTGGTCAGCCAATCAACGGTGAATTTATTTGGATTGTAAGTATAGTCCTGATTGGCATCTCTTCAATTATGGGGGCTGTTAACTTTGTAACTACCATCTTTTGGATGCGTGCCCCAGGAATGACCTTCTTCCGGATGCCTGTGTTTGTTTGGTCAGCACTCAGCGCCCAGTTGTTGCAGCTGGTGAATTTGCCTGCCCTCACAGGTGCATTGATACTACTGTTATTTGACCTCAGTTTTGGCACACCATTCTTCAAACCCTTAGAGAATGGCGACCCAATTATCTATCAGCATCTATTTTGGTTCTACTCCCACCCCGCAGTTTACATCATGGCGCTACCAGCCTTCGGTATTTTTGCGGAGGTTCTGCCAGCCTTTTCTCGCAATCCCCTGTTTGGCTATCGGTCATTAGCTGTTGCCTCTTTGGGCATCGCTGTAGTTAGCATCTTCGTGTGGGTGCATCATATGTTTACCAGTGCTACCCCAGGCTGGATGCGGATGTTATTTATGGTGACATCAATGTTGGTTGCCGTACCCACTGGTGTTAAAGCATTTGGTTGGACTGCGACAATATGGAAGAGTAAGCTGCACCTAGAGACACCCATGCTGTTTGCTATGGGAGGTGCGGCTATGTTTCTGCTCGGTGGTGTTACTGGTGTGATGCTGGCAGCAGTACCATTTGATCTTCACGTTCATAATACCTACTTTATAGTGGGACACTTCCACTACATAGTCTTTAACACCATTACAATGGCAATCTTTGCTGCCATTTACTTTTGGTTTCCAAAGATTACCGGACGGATGTATGCAGAAGGCTGGGGCAAATTGCATTTCTGGTTAACCTTTATCGGTGCTAACCTGACATTCTTCCCCATGCTTCCGCTAGGTTTACAGGGAATGGTACGCCGAATTTCCTCCTACGAACCACATTATCAAGGATGGAATGTCATCGCTAGTTTAGGGGGATTTTTGTTAGGAGTATCCATACTGCCTTTTATTGCCAATATGGTAGGTTCCTGGCTATACGGGCCCAGAGCAACTAACAATCCCTGGCTTGCTACTGGACTGGAATGGACAACAACCTCACCACCACCGCGAGATAACTTTGACGAGATTCCAGTAGTAAGAAGGCCTCCCTACGATTATGGCGATCCCAAATACTCAGTCATCGAACCTCCCGACTACCATCATCACTCAGAACATTAAGAATAGCTGGTAGAGGAAGCAGGGGGACAGAGGGGACAAGGAAGACAAGGAAGACAAGGAGGACAACTGACAACTGACAACTGACTATTGACTCTTAACAAATGACAAATGACAAATGACAAATGACAAATGACAAAAATCATGAACCGTGGCGTAATTCATGTAGATGAAAGTTTTATCCCTTTAGAACGATGGCGGCGATACCTACCAAATTGGCTCAAGCGTTTTTTACCAATTCGTGGGGGACGTGCTGAAGACCATCATGGCAAGGGTATGTTTGGTTTTACCGTGTTTTTGTTGTCGGAAAGCATAGTTTTTTTGAGTTTTATCCTCACATACATTGCGCTGCGATTGACACACTCAAAAACTTGGCTACCATCTGGTGTTTCGGGGCCGGAATTGTCTACTTTTGCAATTATTAACACGGTGGTTTTACTCTCCAGTAGCTTTGTCATTCAACCAGCCGAAAATGCTCTCAAGCGTGGACGGTTAGTTAAATTTCGTTGGCTCTGGCTGATGACGATTTGCATGGGAAGTTATTTTTTAATTAGTCAAGGAATCGAGTGGAGTCAACTTGATTTTGGCTTAAGCACGGGACTAGTAGGTTCCACATTCTATTTATTAACAGGTTTTCACGGACTGCACGTTCTAACTGGTGTCATTCTCCAGATAATTATGCTTGTTCGTTCCTTCATTCGGGGGAATTACAACAACAGTCACTTTGGTGTGAGTGCAACTACTTTATTTTGGCATTTTGTAGACTTAATTTGGGTTTTTCTCTTCTCACTTCTCTATATTTGGCAAGCGTAAACACATTTTTATTAGGCTTTCAGGAGCATTGATTATGAATTTATATCTCCAAGAAATACCAGCTTCGGAGTTATCACCAAAAGCAATTGAAGAAACTCCCGCACCAGGAAAAGACCCTCTAATTGCTCGTGGTTTACAAAAAGAGCAGTACGTTGCTATTAGCGTACTAGCGATTATTCTTGTTGCTGCTGTGGGATTTTTTAGCCGGAGAGTTGAATACGCTATTATGTTTGCGTTTGCTCTGAGCATTGTTTTTATTGCGTTTGTTTTACTGATTTAGATAAGTTCTTCACAAGACAATCCCACACCCAAGGGATAAGAATCCTTCTTTCCCTATTTTGTAGTTAGGAAATATTTTATGAACAGCCCAATTTATCAAACTGTGATTGTCGGTGGTGGTTTTACCGGACTATTTACAGCATTACACCTAGCTCACAATCGCTATCCTCGCTCTGTAATTTTGATTGATAAAAATGAGAGATTTTGCTTTAAACCGTTACTTTATGAATATTTCGATGGCGAGATGGATACCTTTCAAGTAGTACCGCGTTTTGCGGAATTACTTCAGGGTAGTGGTGTCATCTTTGTTCAAGATACGGTGCAATCGATAGATCTGCATCAACGGGAAGTCAAATTAGTTTCGGGAGATGAATACAAATACAGTAACTTAGTATTAGCTTTGGGGAGTGTTACTGGGTATCATCGTGTTGAAGGCGCTCAAGACAATGCCTTTCCTTTCTGGACACAAGCAGATGCGATCGCTCTTGACAAGCATTTACGCGACTGTCTACAAAGAGCTTTGCAAACTGATGATCCAGAACAACGCCAAAAGCTTTTAACAGTAGTCGTGGTTGGTGGTGGCGCTTCTGGGATAGAAATGGCAGCTACATTAGCAGATTTTCTGCCACTTTGGTATAGCGCTTTAGGAGGAAATTCGAGCGAAATCCGGGTGATTCTACTTAATCACGGCCAAGAAATCCTTGATGGCGATATTAACGATCCACTACGCCAAATTGCGGAAACAGAATTACAAAAACGCACTGCACCAATTGAAATCTTGACGGGAGCAGCAGCCACTGCTGTTCATCCCAATGCAGTTGAATATCAAAGTAACAATCAAGTTAAAACCTTACCAACATACACCACAATCTGGACAGCTGGCACTTCTATCAATCCTCTGATTCAAGATTTACCAATTACCCAAGAACATCGAGATCATCACGATCGTCTTTTAGTCAATTCCACGATGCAACTACTCGACTTTCCAGAAGTTTTTGTAGGTGGTGATTGTGCAGCCGTTGAGAATAAATCCTTACCACCAACAGCCCAAGTTGCTTATCAACAAGGAGCGAATATTGCTAGGAATTTAAGAGCGATCGCACTCAAAGAAGAACTAGAACCAGCTAAAATTAACATCCGGGGAACTCTCTTGAAGTTAGGATTAAATGATGCTGCTGCTAACTTATTCAATGTTTTTGAAGTAGCAGGCGAACCAGCCCATTTAATTCGTCAAGGAACTTATTTAACCCTACTACCAACACCAATTCATGACTTTAAAGCCACAACTGAATGGGTAGATGAAGAAATTTTTCACCATCACCTCGACTCTCAAGATGTCGGCAAAAAAGTTGTGCAAGCAGTGGAATTAGTTGGTGCTGGCGTTGTCGGTGTTTTAGTTGCTAGAAGATTATTGAAAATATTGGGTGATGACGATAAAAATGTTAACAAGGAGCAGGGTACAGGGAACGGGGTACAGTGATCAAAAATTTTAGTTTTGGGTCTAAATCCCAGTTTTAAAAAAGATGTTTTTCGAGACGCTTTGCGCGAGGAAAAACAGCGTCATTGTCACAACCCCACGCTCGAGCGCGTGGGTTTCCCTGTTAAGAGTTAAGAGTTAAACGTTGCCTGTGAAGTTAAATTTCCTACTTAAGAAAGATGTCTTAAGACAGATAATTATACAAATTATAAATACTCAAAGTTGTCTATAATTGAAAATCTCAAATGCCACACGTCTTACTCGTGGATGATGAAGCTGCTCTGCGCGACAGTCTTACATATACACTTCAAAAAGAAGGCTACACCGTGAGTACAGCTGTTGATGGGCATAATGCAATCAAACAGTTCCACAAGCAAGTACCAGATATTATTTTGCTGGATCTGATGTTACCGGAAGTTGATGGTATGGAAGTTTGTTGGCGAATTCGCGCCTTTTCTAATGTCCCCATTGTCATGCTCACAGCTAAAGATCAGGATGTCGATAAAGTTTGGGGTTTAGAAGCAGGCGCAGACGATTATGTTACAAAGCCTTTCAATACCCGCGAATTGTTAGCACGCATCAAAGCCGTGTTGCGTCGTCGTTCAGAGGACAAGCCTACATGAGAGGCTACTTAAGGCGAATTAAATTAAACACAATTCATGCCAAGCTGTTATGCACATACCTGATGCTGACAGCTTTTGGAACGTCGCTGTTAGCAGGTTACATTTTGTGGTCATTCTCTGAATATTTCATGCGAATGCGACAAGTAGATCTCGATAACTGGACGAGTGCGTTGAGTGAAAGTGTTGCAGATGCACTAGCAGAAAAAGATATTCCCCGGGTAAAGTTGCTAGTGCAAAGGTATGGCGCACCGCAAAATGTGACGCTGCGTGTTTTTAGTCAACAAGGTAGCTTGATAGCCACTTCTAACCCAAAGTTAGACGCTCAGGTGAAAGACTGGTATGAGGTTGCGGGAATGGGCGCAGCTCTACAAAATCATATCCAAAAAGGAATTGCCAAAGGAGTTTTATCCAACGATGATCGCCTCTACATCGCTAGACCCATTGAACGCAACGGTGAATTTTTGGGTGTATTGCGAATGTCTATTACTCTAGAGCAGTTTCAGCAGCAGTTTGCAAAAGTGTTTTGGAGTGTTTTAGGCACCCTAGCACTCACAATTATACTATGTGCATTCATTAGCAGTCGCTTGGCTCGCAGTCTCTCAAAACCAATTGAGATTATGCAGAACTTTGCCATTCGCTTGGGTAGCGGTCATTTTGGTGATAAGCTAACGATCCAGGAAAACAATGAGTTAGATCAATTAGCAGCAGAACTCAACCGGATGAGTGAGCGCTTAGCTTCCCTAGATCAAGAACGTCGGGTGTTTTTAGCCAACGTCTCCCACGAACTGCGGACTCCGATCAGTAACGTTCAGGTAACAGTAGACGCACTTAAAAGCGGAGCATATGAAGAACCAGAATTACGCGATCGCTTTTTTCAAACTATCGACAGCGAAATCAAACGTTTGTCACGATTAATTCACGATCTCCTAGATTTAGGACGTTTAGAAGCAGGAGTTACCCAACTCGAACAACAAACCATCTCATTACAGGGGTTGATTAACCGTGCTGTGAATGCAATGGAACCGCGAATGCAAACCGTGAGAATTTCTCTACAAGTAAACGTAGAGCAGCTAATGATACAAGGCGATCCAGAACGGCTACTACAGGCGATTCTCAACTTATTGGATAATGCTATCAAACACTCACCCGCCAACTCCCAAGTCTTGATTTCTGGATACAGCAAAGGAAAACTAGCGATTATTCAAATTCAAGATCAGGGAAAAGGCATCAAGTCAGGTGATTTACCCCGAATTTTTGAACAATTTTATACAACAGACCCCTCACGCCAAAGTAGTGGTAATGGTTTAGGATTAGCGATCGCCAAGCGGATTATTGAAGCTCATCAAGGTAGCATTACAGCTACTAGCACGCCCAATCAAGGCGCAACTTTCACTATCTGCTTACCTTTAAAAAGCTAAAGTTCTGTGAATTCACAACTAAATTTCTTGCCAATCATTAATACTAGCCTCCATCAGTTTCATTAATTACACAAAATTAAGACATGAAACCTTGAGCCAAATTATAATCTCATGGACAATTGACAGATGGAATCATTCTCGGCTCTGCCGGAGTTAGGATACTAGATTTGCTCACCAAAACCTCAAAATCTCACAACTAAGTATGAAAATCGGTCTTCTCTAGTACCTAGATCTGGTGGGATGTTCCTTTGTCATTAGCTATTACTAGAAATTATCCAATCTAATCTCCTTCCAAATTTCCGAAACCTGCCATCCTGTATTCCCTACTGATTGGACTACAGGATTATCTCGCATAGGGATATAGTTAGGTTCTTGATTTTCTATATTCAATACTTGTTTTTCCATTGCTATTGCTGCCGATTCTGGAGCATCAATAGTATCGTCTTGAAGATTTTCTTCTATTTCCTCCATAATCTTGATCTTGTTGAGGAGGAGTTTTTCCGATTTTTTTATGAGTTTCATCTGGCTCTACTGAAAATTTTATAAATTTAGGCAATGGGAATTATTATATAGATCCACAGAGCCACTAATGTGCTTATTCAAGAATCTTCAGACATCCTCTCAGAACCTTTGCCGGAACTATAGTGGGAAAAATTTAACTTGGATTAACTAGCATACAGCAAAAGAGTGAGAAATCCGAGCGGTTTGCTGAAGAATGATAGAAATGCATCATCGGCAGCATGTCACCTTTTGAAAAAGATCTCAGATCGGGGATGGAATGGCACGCTTGTAAAGCTCTAACCTATACGGAATAAGGGCTACAGCTTTGAAATCTATTGAACAGTGAAGGAGGGGTCAGGCGATCGTCCTTGATGCAGTGTCATGGAAGCGATCGCTTTCTCCAACATCTTTCACCCTCTGGATAGTTGCGTCTCCCCCCAGCCCTTCTACCTAGCGATCAAAATTAAATATTTTTTCAAATCAGCATAATTTGTCGAGCAAACAAGGGATAACTAAAGATAGTCCTAACTATGGTAGATATTCTCGCGGTTATTCTATGACTTATTGCCTCAGAATTGCTGATATGCCTGAGACTGAGCGTCCGCGTGAGCGGTTAATGGCTCATGGCCCCAAAATTTTAGCCACAGCTGAGTTAATTGCAATTTTACTCGGTACTGGTCAAGGGCCAGGAAAACTATCTGCTGTAGGTTTAGGACAATATATCTTAAGTGAATTGGGCAAACACCAGCGTGATCCTTTGGCAGTTTTGCGCGAAGTTACCCCGGCGGAATTAATGCAAATTCCCGGAATCGGCCCAGCAAAGGCAACCACTATTTTAGCGGCAATAGAACTAGGCAAACGCGCCTTTCAATCCCGTCCAGAAGGTGAAATTATTGATAGCCCACAGGCGGCGGCGGCGGCGCTGAGTCAAAATTTAATGTGGCAAACCCAAGAACATTTTGGAGTCTTGCTATTAGATGTCAAGAATCGCTTATTGGGGACAAAAGTCATTACCATAGGTACTGCCACGGAAACCTTAGCTTCTCCCCGCGAAATTTTTCGAGAAGTAATTCGTCAAGGTGCAACGCGGGTGATTGTGGCACATAACCATCCTTCTGGGAATGTTGAACCTAGCCAAGAAGATATAGAATTGACACGCCAGTTATTAGCGGGAGCGCAGTTTTTGGGTATTCCTCTGCTAGACCATCTAATTTTAGGCAATGGCAATCATCAAAGTTTACGCGAGATCACAACCTTATGGGATGAGTATCCCCAAGGGGATTGAAAAATGAGGTACTATTCTCAGTAGTCTTCAAGAAGAGGCAGATATGTTATAATTGGGGATTACGGGCGATTAGCACAGGGGTAGCGCACATCCTTCACACGGATGGGGTCACTGGTTCAAATCCAGTATCGCCCATTGTTTTACATCAAATGCGATAAATGCGATCGCCAATGATCTGGACTCCAAGCTTTGCCCGAAGTACATCGTGGCGATCGAGAAGCGCGTTCACTAGGTGAATGGAGATGCGGCTTTGCTGGTGGGTGTTCTTGATGATTTGGTGCAAAGTTCTCTATATGCCGCGCGATCGCAGCTTTCACATCATAGAATCAACAGTGGGATTCAAGAAGATAAAACTCCTGTAATTGCTTCACCGCGCCTTTGCGTTCCTGCATCCCCGTGTCCGTTCAATTCAGGTTCTGTCTGAGATAAAGCGCCAAAAAAGTCGTAATGATCGAGTGCTTCCAAAATGCCCCAAGCATAATGCCCTTGAGCAAAGTAAACTTGTGGATAGCTACGCAACTTTTCTAATTCTGGGCTGTAGTTGCCCACAACCACAGCTAGGGTATTACCAGCTAGCATTGATTCATCATTACCCGATGCACCTGCAACTAAAAACCGTTTGATTGGCAATCCCCACTTTAAAGCACAATAACGAATAGCATCTCCTTTAGAAGCTCGGATTGGTACTAGGTCAAGATACATATTGTGACTATAGATACCTTTAACATGAAGCCGATGCTGTCGCAAATGACGCATGATTTCCCGATAACTCACAGATTGTTCTTCATCAATAAAGTAACTAATTTTGAACTTACCTTGATTTTCTGGAGGTTGTAGCATCACTCCTGGTAGTTCTGTCATTGCTTGGCGTACTGCGTCTGGTTGCCAACGATAGCTGATGTGTCTTTGCCAGTTGATATCTGCAATGACCTGAGAACCATAGTAAATTTCAGTACCCGTAGATACAATTAGCACATCGGGCATGGGAAACCGATATTCTTCCAACATCTGTAAAGAATTTTCTAGGTTGCGTCCGGTAGCAATTCCGACTCCAGTGGTGTGACCTTGATTATTTAAGCGATCGATTAATTGTTGCAGTGCATCTGGGTCACCTAACAGGGTATTATCAATTTCGCACACCAGGAAGCGATCTGCTGTTGGTAAGCGATTTTTTTCGGGTATGTTCCAATCAGTTAGGTTGCTGGCTGGCCCTTGTCGCAATGGACTCAGCAAAGATTGGACTCGTCGTTGCGGTAGTTGACGCACGTATTCGAGGTAGCGTTCTACATGGGTTTCCCAAGAGAAATTTTCTCGGACTCTACTTAAACCATTCGTAGACCAAAGTTGCCATTGTTCAGTATCGGTCAGTGCTTTGCGCAGAGCATCCTGAATCTGTTGAATATCTAGGGGATCGATTAACAAACCATTATCGCAAGCCGCTATGATATCTCTCGGCCCGCCATCTGATGTGGCAATAATTGGCACACCGCAGGCTGTAGCTTCGATTAAGGTGAGACCAAATGGTTCAGTCAATGCTGGATTGATAAAGACTCCTCGCGTTTTTGCCAGCAATCGATAGAGTTCCGGTACTTCATCAGATCCGTGATGTTTGGGATAGGCGATGTAACCGTAGAGGTCATAGCGGTCGATTAACTGGAAGATTTCTGTGAGTACCTGACGCGGCCCCGATTCCATCGTTGTAATATCATCTCGGTTTCCTAAAACCAGGACTAGGTTCGCCAGATGACGTAACTGTGGATCTTCGCCATAGGCTTTCACCAGAGTAGCGACATTTTTGCGCATTTCCGGACGGGAAAGCGCCATAATCATCGGCTTTTGCGAGTCTTTGAGAAAGCGTTGCAACTCTTTATATATCGGCGGTTCCTGCCAATTTTGCCCAACTGGGTAGAAGCGTTCAAGTACTACCCCAGGAGGAATTACAACCATTCTTTGTGGCTGATAGTGGTCGTAAATGTGATATTGCTGCGATACTTCTTGATAAGTACTGGCAATAATTAAGGCGGCACTAGCAAGTGTAGTTTCTTCGGCTTCAATTCTAGTAGTAAGATGAAAATTATTTTCAATAACTTCCGATTTGCTTCCCTGTTCTAACAATCGTTGTTGTTTGACACGTCCAAGGGAGTGACCGGTATGTACAAGCGGGATACCTAACCAACCAGCCACCCGACAACCCACATAACCTGCATCTGCATAATGGGTATGAATCACATTGGGTAATTTGGCAATTTGTCGCAGGTGTTTGAGTAACTCATCAGCAAAGTTATCCAAATGCGGCCAAAGAACTTCTTTGCGGAGATAGCGACGGGGGCCGCAGTTAAGGCGAATAATTTGCGCTTTGTCACAAAGAACTTCTACAGGTTTGGCGTAGTCAGAACTAACTTTTGGATCGTTAACTAAACGGGTGACTAGATCTACACGTTCTACTTGAGGGTTTTTCGCTAAGGCTTGAGCGAGTTCTAGCACATATTTCGTTTGTCCGCCTGTATCAGCATCTCGTCCTAATTCTAAATTTTGACCCCGAATTAACCCATGAACGCTGACTAGTAAAATATACAACCCTGAGCTATTTGACATAGTGCATTCCTCAATATGATTGCATTCCAGCCTACGTAAAGCTTTTGATAGAGATGTCTGTTATCCGCTACAGGTAAATGGAATATTATCCCAGTCTTTGCAGATTATAAAACAGATTTTCTGTCAGCAAGGGTAGATTTTACAACAAAGATTAGCTATTACTATGGTGCGGAATCCAATATCCAATATGCAAAAGATACAGCAGTTCTTAGGAAAGTATATTGGGGTATCTGAACACAATCTACTAAACTGCTTGCAAACATCCAAATTAACCTAAAAAGACATACATATTTATACTGATAAATAATATAATTTATTTGTTTTTTTATATACTAGATATTAATTTAGTCCAAAAAAAGTTTATTTTGTAATATATCGAGGATAATCTCAGGCAAAGGCGCATAGACGCAAAGCGGCTTCCCGAAGGGTAGGCGCAAAGAAAAATAACGTATTTATGGCTTAAGGCGCAAAAATTTTTCCCCGAAATTGTGCGTTTGACTCTGGCAATTTTAACCATTTTAGGGAACGAAACAGCCCTGCTGCTTCCCAAGGGGGGCAGTGGGGACAAGGGAAGGGGGACAAGGGGGACAAATGCCCCATGTCCAATGCCCAATAAGTAGGTCAACTTTGAAAAACGTAAAATAGATTCCTGGCGATTACTTCGCTACACTGCGTTTCGCTCGTAATGACATTTGACGTTTAATTATGTTGAGCTACTTACTTCGACTTCGCTCAGTACAAGTGCCCAATGCTCATTAACAATTAAAAAATATCTTTCCGCTTTTGCAACCAAAAAGTAATAATTAAATAAATTGCTGTATGTAACAATAAAATTCCCCAATTTAAATTTAAATTTCCCCATGTTGCTGTATACACTGTCCGTTCAAATGGTTGGGGAACTGTAGCGCTATCAGGTAATAAGCTATTAACATCTACTAAAGAACCATAAGCTCCTACAGACCACCGACTTAACATCAACCATGATAAAAATTGATTTACACCTTCATTTGTCTTAAATAAAACTCCAGAGAAAATAATTTGTGGTAACAAGAGTAATGGTAAAGTACTATTCGCTTGGCTACTATTTTTCACAGTTGTAGAGACCAATAAACCCAAGCTAAAACTAGCTAATAATGTGAGAAATGTTGTAATTGCTAATCCCACAGGCCAAGGAATTAATTCGGGATGGGGAGATTTAAAGCCGATGAGAATGACTGCAACCATCAACAAAGTTTGGGCGATCGCTAAAATTGATAGTACTGTTACTTTCGAGCCAAGATAAGCTAATAATCCCAAATTAACTAAGCGTTCTCTTAAGTAAATTGCTCCTTCTTTGACAATTTCTTGTACAGAACTAGAAAGTCCTACCCACAATGCTGCACAAGTAAACACAAACAATACTTGCAAAGCTAAGGGTGCGAGTGTGGGATCTGGTTGTGTACCTAAAACAAAGGGTGTTTTATCTTTGATGGCTAAGGTGATCAGGCTAATCCCGATGGGCGCTGTTAACAGTGAGAGGAGAAGATTGACGCGATCGCGTAAAATTAATTGCCAGTACCGTTGTGTTAATAAAAACCACTGTTGCCAAAAGGAAACTTTTTTCCGTGTCGGTGCAAAAGACTTTGTTAACTGTGGGGTGACGGTATTTATTTGATTGCCAATGTAACGTTGATAAAAGGGAGATTGCTGAAATAGCAGTGCATAATCAAGAACTGCTTGCTCTTGTTCGAGTTTAATATAGATATCTGCAAAATCACTGACGCCGAAAAATTTCAAAGCTTCTTGGGGTGTACCAAAATAGCATAGTCTACCACCCAAACCGAGAAAGACAATGCGATCGCATTCGGTAATATTCGCTGTCGCATGGGTGACTAAAATAATTGTTCTTCCCCCTTGATGGGCTAAATCCTTTAATAGCTGCATCATCTGTTTATCCAAGCCAGGATCGAGTCCGGAGGTGGGTTCATCTAAAAAGAACAATTTCGGATCGGCGAGTAATTCTACGCCAATGCTAACTCGTTTACGTTGTCCACCGCTGAGATCACTAACTAAAGCATGACGGCGATGAGTCATTTTAATAGCTGCTAACGCCTGTTCTACCAATGGTTGCAGATTAATATCCGGCGGTAAGCGTAATTTGGCTGCATAGGTGAGTACCTCTGCAACTGTCAATTCCCGGTGAATTACATCATCTTGGGGGACATAACCAATTTGGGTGCGGTATAAATTGAAGTTTTTTTGTAAATCTTCACCGTTGAGAAGCACAACACCTTTGGTGATTTTCTCAATTCCTAACAGCGTCCGCATTAAAGTAGACTTACCCGCACCACTCCCCCCAACCAAAGCGACAAACTGTCTCGGTTCAATCGCAAAAGATAAATCATCTAGTCGGCGCTTACCTTTAGTTTCTAAAAGTAAATTCTGTGCATCTAGACGAATGCGATCGCCTTGATCGAGAATTTCTAAATTATCATCGCGTACCACTAAAGTAAACGGCCCGATGCGGATTTTCGCACCATTTGACAGTACAGCTGTCCCCATGACTTGTTTACCGTCAATAAACACCCCATTAGTGCTATAGTCCCGCAAAATGTAGCGTCCTTGCCCATCAGTGTCAATCGTCGCATGACGGCGGGAAACTGTCGGTGCATCTAACTGTAAATTAGCTTGCGGATCGCGTCCAAGTAAAATTGATCGTTGTTTTAACGAAATCGCCCGGATTGCTGGTGTAGTTACCGAATGTGCGTTGGAGGGATTGCAATATTTAATTTGAATCAGTTGATTTGGGTTTTGGGCAATTTGAATTTCCAGTCCATGAGTTAAATAATAGCCTTCTTTAGGAGTGATCAGGGAATGATTGACATATAGCTTATTGCTACTTGGTTTTTGCGCGTCACCGTCATGAATGCGGTACTCTGCACCATCCTGGCGTAACACCGCTTGACAACGGGAAACCACTTCCCAATGTTGCGGAACCAGTAAATCGCACATACTGGGATCTCGTCCCAAAATATGCTGTGGTTTTTTGAGTTCAAAATAGATAATCTCGCCTTGATTGTTTAATTCTAAAAAGGGATTTGCGCTAAAAACAGTCCGACTTTGTGAAGGTGGCTGTACCATAAATCGCTATTAAAGGATGAAGGATGAAGGATAAAGAAAGAAATGAGGAATTGGTACAAGTCTGTGGCTGCAAAAGATGATTTCGCCCTGATTCATGCTGCATTGCAGTCTGGAAAAATTCAGGTGTAAGAAAGCCTTATCTCCGCTTTTTTGCTTGATAGGAGGGTTAATTTTATCCTGCATACTGCATATCTCATCCTTCATGCTTCAGTTGACTTATCAAAATTTAATTTTTTCCGAAGAAATTAAATTTATTCGCGGTATTAAGAGTTTATGATATTGGACAGCGAAATACAAATTAGATGAAGAAACTATGAAGTTACAATATCGGGCATGGCATCAAAGCCAGAAAATATAGAGATTTTCTTTGCGGCTTGGCGTGAGCTTTTTAAATAGGAGTGTTATCTGATGACCTTGACAATATTAAATAATCGTTATAAGGTTTTGCGCGTACTTGGAAGTGGTGGGTTTGGGGAAACTTTTTTAGCAGAAGATACCCAAATGCCCTCAAGCCGTCGTTGTGTGATTAAACAACTCAAACCTGTGGCGAATAATCCCCAGGTTTACCAATTAATACAACAACGGTTTCAGCAGGAAGCAGCAATTTTAGAAGAACTAGGCGATCGCAGCAATCAAATCCCGAAATTGTATGCCTATTTTATAGAAGAAGGGCAGTTTTATTTAGTACAAGAATATATTGAAGGTCACACCTTGAGTCAAAAAATGCAACAGCAAGGTGTATTGAGTGAAAGCGCAGTTAAGGGAATTTTAATTGATATTTTACCAGTTTTAGAATTTATTCATAGCAAGCGTATAGTACATCGAGATATCAAACCAGATAATATAATTTTGCGTTTCTTTGATGGCAAGCCTGTATTAATTGATTTCGGCGCAGTCAAAGTCTCAATGGGTACAATTATTACTGCTTCTGGCAACTCCAACCAGTCAATTGTCATTGGTACCCCGGGATTTATGCCAATGGAACAATCGGTAGGCAGACCAGTATTTTCTAGTGATATATATAGTTTAGGACTGACAGCGATTTATTTACTCACAGGGAAATTACCCGCAGAAATCCCCACAGATCCGGGGACAGGTGATATTCTCTGGCGACATTTGGCTTTTAACATTAGCCCCGATTTTGCAGCTATTTTGGATAAAGCCATTCAACAATCAGCACGCGATCGCTATCCCACAGCTAAAGATATGTTAGCAGCATTGCAGACACCAATTGCACCGACTGTACCAATTTCTGCACCGACTGTACCAATTTCTGCGCCAACTGTAATTACCACACCAGTAACAGCAGGCTATGTCCCAACGCCAACAGTTGCAGCTGCACCACCGCCATACCAGCCGCAGATATCCTCCCCATCTGCAAATCCAACGCCATCGCCGAAAGGATTAGCAACTTGGCAACAAGGGGTAATTATTGGCGGTGCGATCGGCTCATTAGTTGTCGGTGGTGTATGGTTAGTCAGAGGACAATTATCTAATCAACCACAGCCATCAAACACCATAGCCGCATCGCCTTCACCTACTATTAATAATCAACAAACATTACCGCCCACAACATCTAAATCAATCGATTCAAACTCGTCTAATTCTAATCCCCAAACAAATTACCCTTCAACACCTAACACAGAACAATCAAGCATACCTATCAATAATAATACAACCCGCACAGACAAACCTGTAGCATCAGCGACACTGACAGAAGCAGGAGCAAAAAATTTAATTAATAATTGGTTACAAGCAAAGAAAGTCATGTTTGCGCCGCCCTATGATTCTAGTCCAGCCGCTGAGTTAACTACTGGTAAACAATACGCCGACGTTGCTGGCTATGATGGTTCTATCAACTCTCTCAAAACTGACGGTCATTCTTACAAATATGGTTTACAACAAATTGATGGCGTAGACGATTTTTATGTCAATGGTAACCAAGCAATGATTCAAGTAAAAGTTACCGAAGACCGTAAACTTCTGGACAGAAATGGCAACATTCTGCCTAAAGAAACTGACTTTAAAACCAGAACAGTGCGCTATAATTTGCAGCTTGTAGACCAACGTTGGAAAATAGCCTCTACTGAAATAATTAGCAAATAATTATGAGATTGTTCTCAAAACTACCTTATCTTGCCAGAATCTTACTAATTGCGACAGTTGTGGCACTAAGTGTCATCATTAGCGGTATCTTAATGATGCGATTTTCTACCTCAAACGTACCTGTTCAAGCTAAAAATTCGCCAACGGCAACAACTACAGTTTCTGCGCAACCAAGCTTAGATACCGCAGCCCTACCAACTGCTATTCCGACTAATACTACACCAATAGAAATAACAAGAACCACACAAGTTAAAAAAACAACAACATCTAATCAGCTTGCTTATGGGCATTTTCCTTACGCACAAGCCGAACGCAATCAAATGATGTTGATTGGTAGCTATGCTAGTGGTGCAGATCAACGCTTTGAGTATTTGAATACTGAAGCTGTGCAAGCATTTATGAAAATGACTTATGCAGCCAGAGAAGTAGGAATTTGGATTATTCCGGTTTCTGGATTCCGGACTATTGAACAACAACAAAAATTATTTCAAGACCAAATTAAGCGCCGGGGTTCTGAGAAAGAAGCAGCAAAAATTAGTGCCCCTGCTGGATACAGTGAACACCATACAGGCTTTGCTTTAGATTTAACAGATGGTAAATCTCCTAAAAAGGATATTACTTTAGCATTTGAAAATACTGATGCTTATCGTTGGTTGACTAAACATGCTCAAGAATTTGGCTTTGAACTGTCTTTTACTCGCAACAATAAGCAAGGAGTAAGTTTTGAACCTTGGCACTGGCGATATGTAGGTTCAGCAAACGCAGCCGCAATATTTGCTAATGCTAAAAATCAGCAATAAATAATTGAAAATAAGAGGATATCTAGATTTTTTACTCTTCAGTTTACGACAGCATACAAAGTAAAATATATTGAGGATTATCCTGGTTATTAACGATGCCAATTTATGCAAACGCTGCTGAACAATCGTTATCAAGTGATTCAGACTTTGGGGGGCGGTGGATTTGGTGAGACTTTCTTAGCAGAAGATACCCAAATGCCCTCTAAGCGTCGCTGTGTGATTAAACAACTCAAACCGATTCAAAACAACCCGCAGATTTACCAACTGGTACAAGAACGGTTTCAAAGAGAAGCGGCGATTTTAGAAGATTTGGGCGGCGCTACTGACCAAATACCCTCGTTATATGCTTATTTTCAGTCAGAAGGGCAATTTTATGTAGTTCAGGAGTTGATTGAGGGACAAACTCTCACAGCAAAAATGCAACAGCAAGGACTATTTAGTGAAAGTGCTGTGCGGGAAATATTAGTAAATTTGTTACCAGTTCTAGAGTATATTCACTTAAAGCGGATTATTCACCGCGATATTAAACCAGATAATATTATCCTGCGCGATCGCGACCAAAAACCCGTACTCATAGATTTTGGTGCAGTGCGGGAAACAATGGGAACGGTATTTAATTCCCAAGGCAATCCTACCAGTTCAATTGTCATTGGTACACCAGGTTATATGCCCAGTGAGCAAGCAATGGGTAGACCAGTGTTTTCCAGTGATATATATAGTTTAGGAATGACAGCAATTTATTTGCTGACGGGGATACAACCGCCACAACTAGAAACAGATCCCCGCACAGGCGAAATTATTTGGTCACAACATGCTTTAAATGTAAGTCCGACATTTGCAGGCGTCATTGATCGCGCCATCGCCTATCATCCGCGCGATCGCTTCCCCAGCGCCAGAGAAATGCTACAAGCCTTGCAAATGGGGGCAAATACCTTTCCACCCACACAAACTTATAACCCTCCACCATTAATTAATACGCCAGTAGCACCAACTCAACATACAGTTTCTGTTAGCCCAGGCTTCTCTCATCAATCTCCAAATCCAGACAATGGAAAAAAGGGAATATTTCTAGTTATTTTGATGGTTTGTGGTTTAATTGGTGTGACTGCGATCGCTCTTCCTATCACTAATTGGTTTATTGCTCAAAATCAATCAACTCAAGCAAATCAGCCTTTATCTCGTGGTTGGATTAGGCTTGGTGCTGTCAATAATACTTTAGGTACTGCCACAATTGGAGAACCCCTGATTCAAACATCTCAACCTGTTACTATTTATCCCTCTGTTGTCCCTAAAGTTGGTACGCAAGTGACGGTAATTAACGGAGTAAACGTCAGGAAAAATAAACCACAAAAACCTGATTATAAATTAGCAGAAAAGATAAGTACACTGGCAAAGGAAGAGAAAATAATTATTCTTAACTTAGATTATTTTACCGATCCAACATCTTCTTCTCAATACACTGCTGTTTGGGCAGAAGTGGGGTTACCAAATTAAAAAGTATGTCATAAATATTCTGGCGATCCAAGAAAGATAAACCTAAACAGAAATTAAGATGCTATGACTCAAGCTGTACCAAAAATAATTACTTTTGATGAATTTATTGCTTGGTATCCCGAAAACTCTGGGGTACGCTACGAACTGCACAATGGGGAAATTGCCGAAATGTCACAGCCTACAGGTAAACATGAGAAAGTAAAAGGGTTTTTGGTAAGAAAGCTATCTGTGGAGTTTGACAGGTTAAATCTTCCGTACTTTATCCCCAATCAAGCAATAGTAAAACCACCGGCAAGAGAATCAGGTTATTTCCCAGATGTTTTAATTGTCAATGATGCAGCTTTAGGCTCCGAACCTCTTTGGGAAAAATCTTCCACTATTATCAATGGTGTATCAATCCCTTTAGTTATAGAGGTTGTAAGTACGAATTGGCGAGATGATTACTATTTAAAACTTGCTGATTACGAGGAAATGGGTATTCCTGAATATTGGGTGGTTGACTATGCAGCATTAGGGGCGAGAAAATTTATTGGCAATCCTAAACAACCTACTTTTTCACTTTATCAATTGATTAATGGTGAATATCAAGTGACTCAATTTCGGGGTAGTGATAAAATTCAGTCGCCCACATTCTCCGAATTAAATTTAACAGTTGAGCAGATATTTATAGCAGGACAATAATCGGATATTTTCATAGGTGTGCTGACGCGATCGCCAATCATATCATGTCCGCTTGATTACTTACTAAATCTCAAGAACCCCACCCCGACAAAGCGACGCTTTGTCTCCCCTCCCCGCTTGCAGGGAGGGGATTAAGGGGTGGGGTGCAGTGAATATGAGGACTTCCGCGACCCGTTAAATCCCAAATCCAAAATGCTATAAAGTATACAATAAGTACCCTTATTCTGACTGGCTAACGCCAATTTATGCAAACGCTGCTGAACAATCGTTATCAAGTTATTCAGACTTTGGGGGGCGGTGGATTTGGTGAGACTTTCCTAGCAGAAGATACCCAAATGCCCTCTAAGCGTCGTTGTGTGATTAAACAACTCAAACCGATTCAAAACAACCCGCAGATTTACCAACTGGTACAAGAACGGTTTCAAAGAGAAGCGGCGATTTTAGAAGATTTGGGGGGTGCTACTGACCAAATACCCTCTTTGTATGCTTATTTCCAGTCAGAGGGGCAATTTTATGTAGTTCAGGAGTTGATTGAGGGACAAACTCTCACAGCAAAAATGCAACAGCAAGGACTATTTAGTGAAAGTGCTGTGCGGGAAATATTAGTAAATTTGTTACCAGTTCTAGAGTATATCCACACAAAGCGGATTATTCACCGCGATATTAAACCAGATAATATTATCCTGCGCGATCGCGACCAAAAACCTGTACTCATAGATTTTGGTGCAGTGCGGGAAACAATGGGAACGGTATTTAATTCCCAAGGTAATCCTACCAGTTCAATTGTCATTGGTACACCAGGTTATATGCCCAGTGAGCAAGCAATGGGTAGACCAGTGTTTTCCAGTGATATATATAGTTTAGGAATGACAGCAATTTATTTGCTGACGGGGATACAACCGCCACAACTAGAAACAGATCCCCGGACAGGAGAGATTATTTGGTCTCAACATGCTTTAAATGTCAGTCCGACATTTGCAGGCGTAATTGATCACGCGATCGCCTATCATCCGCGCGATCGCTTCGCCAGCGCTAGAGAAATGCTACAAGCCTTGCAAATTGGGGCAAATACCTTTCCTCCCACACAACCTTATCAGCCCCCACAAGTAGCACCAACACAACAGACTATTTCCGTCAGCCCAGCCGCATCTCATCAACAAAATACAATTCCCGTCAGCCCAGCTCCATCTCATCAACCGCCCAATCCTCACCCCCCAAACAATGAACAAAAAGGAGTCTTGATTGCGAGTTTAATTGCAGGTGGTTTGATTGGTGGTGCGATCGTTATTGGTTTTGCTCTCAACAACAATAAACAACCTCAACCAGTTGCACAGTCAACAATATCAGCCAATGACTCTGCAACAATCCGCAATCAACCACAGGAGACAGCAACCCCAATTACAACTATTCCCAGCCCCAGGGTGACTGATTATTCTCCTACACCCACCCCATCTCTGCAATCTTATCCCTCAACACCAACACCTATTGATCGACCATCACCAGAACAAGCTGTACAAAATTATTACGCAAATATCAATCAAGGTCAGTTTCAAAATTCTTGGAATTTGCTAACTCCTAGCTTCCAAAATAATCGCAAACTCCACCCCAATGGCTATGTTTCCTATATAGATTGGTGGGGAAATAGAGTGCAAAGCGTATATGTTAAACAAGTTAATTTAGTGCAAGCAAATGCAGAGACAGCAACTGTTAATGCGCAGTTAGAATACACACTGAAAACGGGAAAAGTTGTCTCTAGTTCAGTTAATTTCCTGTTATTATGGGATGCCGACAATCGCAGATGGGTTGTTGCCGATGCTAAGTAGTCTACTACATTAATTTTGATGGACTGCGAGATCCCCGACTTCTTGAAGAAGTCGGGGATCTGAACTCTCGTTGTCTCTGAGAAAGTTATAAAAATTAACAAAGAAATCAGTAAAAACTAGTAAAAATGGAAAATAAAGCATTATAATTTCTATTTTTCTTGGGTGCAACCTGCAAAAAGTCAGTGAAATTACCGTTAGACAAAAACCGTAGCGGATAAAAATATGACTACACCAACCAGTTTGTATCTGAAGATTTGAATAAGTTAACAAGCGATCGCTAACACTTCACCATTGACTCTTCAACTCCACTTAACGCCAGTCCGCGACGATCTACCACCTCATAATAAAACAATTTAATTTATTATTTCAAATGTAATATTAGTAAGCCAACAACAACCATAATAAACATCCCTACTAAAAATAGGTTATCTGCGATTAATTCAAAATTACTATTATTATTGTTTCTGATAGATAGATATGATAAAAAACAAGAAGTAATGAATATCAGGGTATCAACTCCTAATATATCATCAGCATAAGTTTTCATGTGGAAATTCATTGTCCGCAAAAACGTAATCACTGTTACACATACACCAATCATTGTCGAAGCTGTTGGTAAAATGTGGGACGATAATGCTTTTTTTGGTTGTTTTGGCGGCAAATTTGATTTTTCCACTAAATATTGAAATATCCAACTAGCAAGGAATTGAAATCTGCTATTATTCTCAATAACTTTAGCTATCAATGACATCTATCAAAAAATCTCAACAGCTATTTTTGTCATCTTTAAATAATTTAATTCAAGAAAGCATTTATAAACTAACTGGTATATGTGGCAATTTTATGTCCAAGTTATGACGTAAATATGTCATTTACCACCTGCTTATATTTAGTTAGTTTTAGATAGTAGAATTAGTGTGCTGATGAGGATTTAAATTGCCAGATCATCATTCAGTATGGGCAAATTTAACAATTATTTACAGCGGTTCCCATAACAGCGAAAACGGAAAATGTTGAGAGTAAGATATCCCCGAATTTTGCATTACGGTATGGCTGTATTGAGTGTGTTAGTCGCACTACTACTAACTCTTATTTTGCAGCCCGTCCTCAACAAGAGCAGACTAGTAATATTTTTTGCTGCTGTAGCTGTCAGTAATTGGTATGGTGGATTCAAACCTGGACTACTAGCGACAATCTTGGCAGTATTAGTCAGCGATTACTTTTTCATCCCTCCGATTTACTCTGTCACACCCAGCAGTTGGGAAAATATCGCCCAGCTAATTGTATTCGTATTTGTCTCCGTCTTGATTAATTCGCTGAATACAGAACTGAGGATAGCGAGAAACCGCTCTGAAGCTAGTTTAGTCAAAGCAGAAGCGGCACGTAAAGAAGTCACCAACATCTTGGAAAGTATCACTGATGCTTTTATTTCCTTCAACAATCAGTGGTGCTGCATTTATATCAATGAACAAGCTATGAAGCTGTTACAAAAAACCCGCGAGGAGCTAATTGGGAAGCAGGTATGGGAAGAAGTATTTCCCCATGTATTTGGAGATCTGGCTTACCAAGAATTGCATCGAGCAGTTAATGAACAGACTACTTTGGTATTTGAAGATTTTGCACAATCTATTGACATTTGGCTGGAAATTCATGCTTATCCTTCTGCAAATGGACTTGCTGTCTACTTTCGAGATATTAGCGATGCCTATCGGCAAGCTGCGCAACGCAAACGAGCAGAAGCAGAACGCACTCAGCATCTACTCCAAGCACAGCAGCATACATATCGATTGCAAAGGTTGGCGGAGATATCCCTCACCATCAACTCAACCCTATCGCTTCAAGAAAGGCTGCAATTGCTGACTGAGCAATCTCGTGAAACCATCGGTGCGCATCAATCAGCTACTAGTATTACGGTAGATGAAAACTCGACACAGGCGATTCATGCAGTTTCGCTCTCAAACAAGTACGCACAATGGCAGAATTATCAGCAAAAACCACTGATTTTTCCTCTACAAAAACCGATACGGATGACTCAGGCTGAACTAGAATCCCATCCCATTTGGAGTGAATTTGCAAAAGAATTTCCTCAGTCTCTACCGCTGCGCGGTTGGCTAGCAGCGCCACTTGTTAATAGTAATGGCAAAAATATTGGTCTAATCCAGCTTTCTGACAAATATGAAGGTGAATTTACCGCAGAAGACGAAACTATTCTGGTGCAAATGACTCAGATGGCATCATTAGCAATCAACAATGCCCATCTCTACGAAGAATCTCAACGAGCCAATCGAGTCAAGGATGAGTTTTTAGCCATGCTCTCCCATGAATTGCGATCGCCTCTCAATGCTATCTTAGGTTGGTCACAAGTCTTGCGCTCTGGTAAGTTGAATCCAGAAATTACCATGCGTGCTTTAGAAACTATTGAGCGCAATGCCAAATTACAAACTCAACTCATTGAAGATTTGCTAGATGTTTCTCGCATCCTCAGGGGTAATATCAGCCTGAACGCCTTTCCCATCAACCCCGCATTACCGATAGCCGCAGCAATCGAGACTATGCGTCTAGCGGCGGAAGCCAAAACGATTCAGATATTACCTGTGATTGAATCTAATATCGGCACGATCTCAGGCGACTCCAACCGCTTACAACAAATTGTGTGGAATTTGCTATCTAACGCCATTAAATTCACATCCCCAGGGGGAAGAGTGGAAATTCGACTAGCCGCTGTAGACTCCCAGGCGCAAATTCAAGTGAGTGATACAGGTAAAGGAATTAGCGCTGAGTTTCTACCTTATGTGTTCGACTATTTCCGCCAAGCTGATGCTTCCATTACCCGGAATTATGGCGGATTGGGACTCGGTTTAGCAATTGTGCGCCATTTGGTAGAATTGCATGGCGGTACTGTGAGGGCGGAAAGTTTAGGGGAGGGAGAGGGAGCGACCTTTACAGTCAAATTCCCATTGCTGAAGCAACAGCCACTAACAAATCAGATTGATAAATCCTTAAACAATCCGCCAAACATCAACGGCGTAAAGGTACTAGTTGTTGATGATGATGTTGATACACGAGAGTTTCTAGTTTTTATCTTAGAGCAACATGGAGCGATCGCATTAGCTTCAGCTTCAGCAACAGAAGCCTTAGAACGCTTAGAACAGTTTCAAGCAGATATCTTGCTGAGTGATATTGGAATGCCAGGAGAGGATGGGTATAATTTTATTCGCCGAATCAGAATACTAGAATCTTCTCGCATTAAACAAATTCCCGCGATCGCACTCACAGCTTATGCTTCTCATGAAGACTGTAATCGAGCATTAAAAGCCGGCTTTCAAAAGCATATTCCTAAGCCGGTAGATCCAGCTGAGTTAATTACAACTGTTGCTCACCTCAATGCTAGCTTTGACCGTTAAATTTTGTGCGATCGCAAGTAGGGGCACATTTGTTAATGTGATGAATAGCGATCGCGGTCGCTTTGAGACCATCTAGTTTACATTAGTAAGGGCAAAGTCTCACGACAAGCTACTAGACGTCCACGCTTTCACAGAGCATGACAATAACCCTTCTCAACAATCGGTATCAAGTTATTCAGGTACTCGGTGCTGGTGGTTTTGGCGAAACCTTTCTGGCAGAGGATACTCATATGCCTTCTCGCCGTCGCTGTGTAATCAAACAACTTAAACCCATCAGTAATGACCCGCAAACCTACCAATTGATTCAACAGCGGTTTGAGAGAGAAGCCGCAACTTTAGAGTATTTGGGCAAAAGTAGCGACCAAATCCCGGAACTTTATGCCTATTTTTCGGAGAATGGGCAATTTTACCTCGTTCAAGAATGGATTCATGGTCAAACCTTGAGAGATGTTATCCAAGCAAAAGCATCCGAAAGTGAAACTGTGGTTCGGGGAATTCTTTTAAGTCTTTTGCCCGTCTTAGAATATATCCACAGCAAAGGAATTATTCACCGCGATATCAAGCCGGATAACATTATTCTCCGTTCCCAAGATGGTAAACCAGTATTGATTGATTTTGGTGCAGTCAAGGAAACTATCCGTTCTGTGGTGAGTTCCCCAGGATTAGCTGCGCAATCAATGGTAATTGGGACACCAGGATATATGCCCAGCGAACAAGCCTTAGGTCGCCCAGTTTATGCTACTGATATTTATAGCTTAGGTTTAACAGCAATTTTTCTGTTGACGGGTAAACAACCACAAGAACTAGAAACAGACCAGCAAACTGGAGAAATACTCTGGCAAAATTACGCCCCTAAAGTTTCCCCCGGTTTAGCCAAGGTACTTAATCAAGCGATTAAACCCAATGCTAGCGATCGCTACACCACCGCTAGTAAAATGCTCTATGCCTTGGAATCTGCTAGTTATATTGTCCCACCCACAGCTACCAAACGTCCCACCGCTATTGCATCAATTAACCAAACCCAAGCCTTATATTCCCCACCACCCCAAGCAATTCCGGCGCAAAATTGGCAAAAGCCAGCTTTAATTGTCAGTGGTTTAGTAGTAGGTGGATTAATTAGTGGCGTAGTGATTTCTAACCTTACCCGCCAACCAGAATCACAAACAGCTATTGTCAGCAATTCCACTCCTTCAGTTGAACCTTCAGCTATTAATCCCGAACCCTCAGATAGCGCGATTGATTCCCAACCTTCCCCAACAGCATCACCATCACCTGTGCAACAAATTCCTGCACCGATTCCTACGTTTAACCCCAAAGTAGAACCCGAACCGCCAGCAGTATCCACATCGATACCAGAACCAGAGCCAGTAATTTCTGATACTCCCACACCCACCCCTACATTAGCACCGCAGCCAAAAGCAGAAAATCCGCCACCTGTAGTTCCGACACCAGAGGTACGTTCCACACCACAAAATAACAACCAGCCGCCTAAATCAGCTAGCAGTAGCGTCAAGCAAAAAGTTCCGGCATTTCCCACCGGCACATCAAGAAGCAGCGTTGAAGCTACACTTGGTAAGCCAGCTAAAGATTTAAAAGGACTTTGGGGTAAAACCCGTGCAGTCACTTATAAAGTAGTTCCAAACCAAATTGACTTAGGCTATTTATTTGATCGTAAAACTGGAGCGTTACGTCAAACTGAAGCCGCTTTTGCCCAATCGGTAGACCCCCAAGTAATGCAGAATACTTTAGATGGAATGTTAGGTGGTCAAGCAAGTCAAGAAATTAAACAGGGACTACAACAAATCCAAAATCGTCAATCTGATAATTTCCAGTTTTCCGCAGGTTCAGTGAAGGGTCAAATTGTGCGTCAGAACTGTGATTTTATCTACATCAGCATTTGGGATGCAGATTTACATGATTTTGTCAATCCCGCTGATGCAAAACAATGCAGTTAACTCAAGTATGAGGTAAAAGGGGGTCAGATCCCCGACTTCTTAAAGAAAAAGGGGATCTTGCAGCCGTGTCTAAGTGCTGAACTATTCAGCGTCATCACCAGCAAAAGGATTACATTGGCGTGTAGCGATATCACAATAAGTCTGTGCTGCTACACCAAAGAAAGAGCGATCGCTTGCACTGCTGGTATTATTAGTCCGAATCACGGGAGCAGTCAGTTGAGGTAGCAATGTTTTCTTTTTCATATTTAACAATCCGCTTACGCAAAAATACTGTTGAGAGTATAAACTATTTAGGAACAGACCAAGAACGAACTTCACCCAAAGTTACAGGGATTATATATCTGACATCAATTGTAAATAAATAAATCCTTTTAGCTCTGCGGCCATTGTCTGGGTCAAAAAACTTCAATTTCACATCCCAACAATCACTATCTAAGCGACAGAAAGGACTTTTTTCGACTTCAATGCTGTCGAGTTCCATACCTCTAGAAACAGCATCCGCGAAAGTGGAAGCGGCTTGAAAAGCATTAGTGACGGCAAAATTTAAAGCTCTATCTTTAGATAGTTGCCCTAAATTTTGCAAATCATAATACACTCTTTGCAAGAAACTACTGAGGGATCTTCGCAATCTAACTTCATCAGCTGTTATTGCTTCGCCAATTGCACTTTCCACCGCCGCATTCACAAGGGTATTCACCTTCCAGCCATACATCCCCCGGATAACTGGTAGTGTCACCACCGGCACAACTTGCCCAGAAAATAGTTCTATAGTTCTATCAGTCAATCTTCCAGGGAAACTTACCCTCTCAATGTAATCTTCACTGTCTTGGGGTTGTAGCTGACCTGCTAAAATCATCTGCAAAGTTTCGTAAACATCAGCTGCAAATGCACCTTTGGGGTCAATTGCATAGATAGGTGTAAGTTCCTGGTTGAGTGTCCAAATTAAAGACTTTGCTTCTGAAGGGTTTTGATCTAAATAATCTGCCATTTGCCTTGCATCGTAAGGGTTGGCAGGAACCGTTACGCCGTCAATCTCTACATTTGGCATCAGTTGTTTAAACGAGTCGCGCCGCGCCTCTGTACCAAAGTCATAGCCCAGCCTACCCAAAGCATAGACTAAGTTTGTTTTAGCACTAGCTCTCACACCATCAGCAGCTTGGCTAATGGTGTGAGTTGCTGTTTGGGAATTGGCGCTGTGAGTGGCGACGGCTTGACCTAACCCCCCCACCCCCCGTTCCCTACTAGGGAAGTGGGGAGTAAATTCTTGTTCTCTAACTCCCCTCTCCTCGTAGGAGAGGGGCTGGGGGTGAGGTTCTCTAACTCCCCTCTCCTCGTAGGAGAGGGGTTGGGGGTGAGGTCTTTGTATTAACGCCTCTCCCGTCACTAACTTATAAGCACCGGGAATATTCAACTTACCCAGCAAACAACGTTCCGGTTCCTCCACCTCTTGAGGATCGCAAGGAATCGCACTATTTAAAATCGCTTGTCGCACTCCTTCGGCGTTAGGTTGTTCGCCTCGTTGCAATTGCAGACTCATCAACAGAGCAGAAATACCTGTAACAATAGGTGCGGCGCAACTTGTACCTTTTTCGCGGATGGGTTCTTCGGTTCCTGGTTGTGCGCCGAGGATATTTTCCCCATTCGCCATCACACCTTTATTTTGATACTCGCCGCCGTAGTTGCTAAATTTAAACGGCTGTCCATCGTCGCGGATTGCACCCACTGTAATCACACCAGGAAGAATGGCGGGAATACACCAACATTCGCCTTTATCATTGCCACCAGGAGCGACAATTAAAATATTATTATCTTGGCATTGTTTCACCGCACGGGCAAATAAATCTGGGGCTACTCCGGTTTGGGTGGGGTGACAAGCGGCTATATGGATGATATTTGCACCCCATTGCAAAGCGGTGTTAATGGCGTGGGTGAGGTTGACGGGTGAAATGAAATTATCGTCAGCGAAAGCAATGGGAATATTCATTGCTGTACACAGGGGTGCAATACCAGGGGCGGGTGTGCCGTGTTGCCCTAAGATAGTGCTAGAAATGTGAGTAGCATGGCTGGATAATTCGATGCGTTGTCTAATAGCTTCAGGGAAGGGTGCAAAAAATGCTTCTCGTTCTTTTTTCGCTGCTTCTTTATCGTGGTCTGGGTCCGATTTTTTGGCTTTTTGTTGTTTGTTAAATTCTAAATATAAGTTGAGATAATAAAAGTATTCATCGTTCAGTTCAATATCTTCTGACCAATAGGGTTTAAATTGGGTAAAATTTGCACCTTGAAAACAACTGCGTTCTAAGTCTGTTGCACCGTCGAGGATAGCAATTTTAATGCGGGGGTCGCCTTTTGTGCGTGTCCAAATTTGGGGAATTCCGGGGATATCGGTAAGGTCTGGCATGGGTTTTATGGGTGTTATAATTAAAAGTAAAAAAGTCTAAATATTGTTAAATTGATCCCTGCTAAAGATATTTTTCATGATGCTTTTAGAAAAGACTTAGAAAAAGAAGGTTGGGTAATTACAGATGATTCTTTGAGAATTCGATCGGGTAGGGTTGATATGCAAATCGACTTGGGAGCAGAAAGAATCGTAGCTTTTCCAACTAAAGAAGATATTGTGTTAGCATTTCATGAACCTTTGGTGAGGCAATATACAGGTTTTGCAGTTGGTTAAATTCAATCATTAATTGCGATCGCACTGGGAGCATCCCAATTTTGCCCTTAATAAATTTGTCGTGGGAGCAAGATGCTCCCTTTGAGGGCGATCGCAGTTAAATAAAAGTCAGTGCAATCGTCACCAATCCATCAGAAACTCACAGGCGCGATCGCACGGTAGGATAAGAGAAGCGTGCGATCGCCCAAAGTTCAACCACCAACCCCAAGAGGAGAGTGATAGAATGTGGTGACTTACTCAGTGTCGTCTCCGGCAAAAGGATGCCATATTGTTGTTGATTGTTGGGGATTTATCCCTTTTTCTCCTAGGGACGAGTTAGTGTTGGTTTCTCTTGCTACAGGTGCAGCTTGTTGGGGACGTAGGTTTCTCTTTTTCATGGTGTTTTTTCCTTTGTTTTTGTAGACAACTTCTTCAGTGCTGAAGAAGACTTTGTTGGTGAAACACTCGCGCTATTCTTGAAGCGTAATTTGACGAGCAGTGGCAATTCACCAGAAACTTTTAGTTAAGGCGGGCGATGTCTAACGACAAGAAGCGTAGCTCTCTACGCACTCAGATAATCACAATTGTTTACGCCAAAATTGAGATTTTCGCTTTGAGGGCGATCGCAGTTAAATAACAGTCAGCGCGATCGCCTCAACTCCCACTTTAACTTTTGGCGCGATCGCATTTAGATAATAGAAAGTATCATCGTCGCCATTCGCGCTGGAACTTTTGAAGCAATACCACAGTAATTATGTCAAGCGATCGCCTCATACTAGTTCAACCACTCACATCAAAACATGCTAGGTGGCTGCACGAAAACGATATTTACTGGCAGTGGGCTATGGGCTGTCAGTCCTTTTTGCTCTTGGCGAGAGGAGCCAGTGTTATCACGCTCAACGGGAGCAGTTTGAGTTGGCAGCAAGTTTCTCTTTTTCATGGTGTTTTTTTCCTTTGTTTGTTTGGATAACTTCTTCATTGATTGAAGAAGACTTTGTTAGTGAACTTTACTCAAATGAGTGAAGGGTAATAATTCGAGCAGTTGTCATCACCAGAAACTTTTGGTTAGGGCGATCGCCTACGGTGGAGCGTGGCCCATCGCGCAGTATGATTAAGTCAGTGCGCTATGCAGATGAGAGTTAGTGCGTAAGCTTGCATTGGATCATCACAAGTGCGATCGCTCAAGTAATATGGAAAGTGCGATCGCATTCTCTTGACGAACACCAAGCCATTCATCACAAACTTACCCCCCTTAGTCCCCCCGATATTTTGGGGGCAAACCGGAAATCCAATCCAGTTCCCTCCCCTTTATAAGGGGAGGGTTAGGGTGGGGTAACACCCGTCAACCAAAAGCCTCCCCCGTGCCAGGTATCGAAAACGAGGAACTGGCACTGGTTGTGCGTCAATTCATCGAGGCGAATCGTGCGCCAAGGGAAGTGGAAAAAGGATTTTGACCTTTTTTGAGGTGAGTGATAGAATCAGGTGACTTACTCCGCATCATCCCCTGCAAAAGGATCTCTACCCCAAGGATAAATAATCCCAGAGTAAAGAGCCGCGATCCCTTCTTTTTCTCCAAGGGAAGAATTAGTGCTGTTGGTTTCTCTCGCTACAGGTGCAGCTTGTTGGGGACGTAGGTTTCTCTTTTTCATGAGTTTTCTTTCCGATTTTTATGTTACTTGTTTTGTGGACAACTTCTTCAGTGTTGAAGAAGACTTTGTTGGTGTTAGCACTCGGTTTGAAGCGCAAATTGACAAGCAGTCGCAATTCACCAGAAACTTTTAGTTAGGGTGACGATCGCACACTAAGATAAGAGTCAGTGCGTAAGCTGCTCATTGATCATCACAAGTGCGATCGCTCAAGTAATATGGAAAGTGCGATCGCATTCTCTTGACGAACACAAAGCCATTCATCAGAAACTTACCCCCCTTAATCCCTCCGATTGGGGGGAAACAAGAAATCCAGTTCCAGTTCCCTCCCCAATATATCGGGGAGGGTTAGGGTGGGGTAAAACACCAAAGCGCAAAAGCGACCCCCCCGTGCCAGGTATCGAAAACAAGGAACTGGCACTGGTTGTACGTCAATTCATCGAGGCGAATCGTGCGCCACCTTAAGTGGAAACAGTGTTTTGATATTTTTTGAGGTGAGTGATAATATCGAAGTGATTACTCCGCGTCATCCCCTGCAAAAGGATTCAATTTATTTCCCCAATCAAGTGCCTGCACACCTTTTTCTCCGAGGGAAGAATTTGTGTTGGTTTCTCTCGCTACAGGTGCAGCTTGTTGGGGACGCAAGTTTCTCTTTTTCATGAGTTTTCTTTCCTAAGTTAATGTTACTTGTTTTGTGGACAACTTCTTCAGTGTTGAAGAAGACTTTGTTAGTGAAAGCACTCGCTTTGAAGCGCAAATTGACAAGCAGTCGCAATTCACCAGAAACTTTTAGTTAGTGCGACGATCGCACACTAAGATAAGAGTCAGTGCGTAAGCTGCTCATTGATCATCACAAGTGCGATCGCTCAAGTAATATGGAAAGTGCGATCGCATTCTCTTGACGAACAGCAAGCCATTCATCACAAACTTACCCCCCTTAATCCCCCCGATATATTGGGGGGGAAACAAGAAATCCAGTTCCAGTTCCCTCCCCTTAATAAGGGGAGGGTTAGGGTGGGGTAAAACACCGAAGCGCAAAAGCGGCCCCCCGTGCCAGGTATCGAAAACGAGGAACTGGCACTGGTTGTACGTCAATTCATCGAGGCGAATCGTGCGCCACCTTAAGTGGAAACAGTGTTTTGATATTTTTTAAGGTGAGTGATAAAATCAGCCTGATTACTCCGCATCATCCCCTGCAAAAGGAGTGTATATTCCAAGGATGTGAGCTGCGATACCTTCTTTTTCTCCAAGGGAAGAATTTGTGCTGTTGGTTTCTCTCGCTACAGGTGCAGCTTGTTGGGGACGTAAGTTTCTCTTTTTCATGAGTTTTCTTTCCGATTTTTATGTTACTTGTTTTGTGGACAACTTCTTCAGTGTTGAAGAAGACTTTGTTGGTGAAAGCACTCGGTTTGAAGCGCAAATTGACAAGCAGTCGCAATTCACCAGAAACTTAAGGTAAGTGCGATCGCCCTTGGAGGTAATGCGATCGCACTTGTGTTAAATTTTGTCAGTGGCGATCGCGCTTGCTCAAGATATGGTTTGAAGAGCGATCGCCCTTGGAGGTAATGCGATCGCACTTGTGTTAAATTTTGTCAGTGGAGATCGCGCTTGCTCAAGATATTGTTTGAAGCGCGATCGCACCTGAGGTGATGCATCAGCACAATTGTTCAGTTTTGTCAGTGCCGATCGCGCTTGCTCAAGATATTGTTTGAAGCGCGATCGCACTTGAGGTGATGCATCATCACAATTGTGAAATTTTGTCAGTGGAGATCGCGCTTGCTCAAGATATTGAAGAGCGATCGCTTTTTTCACCTCTATATTTAGTAGATTTACAGCTTACTATTAGCAGCAACAACAAAAAACAGGCGTTGTTGAATCTGTTGTGCTAGATGATGAATTCAATCAAACACTAATAAAAATCTTACACATTTGTCAACTCCTGAATACTTACAATTTTTGTTTAATCAAACACACAAAACTAAACATATCAAAATAACTAGACAATTGATCGAACAGTTAAGACACTTAAGACACTTAAGCTAACAAAAATCGGACAGTTAAGACACTTAAGACAGTTAATAAAAAAAGTTAAGTTTTCTCTTAGAAAAAATGTTTAACTTTTGTGTACACTGACTATCAATCAAACGAAAAATTCTGTATGTTCTTGATTGTGATTAATAAAAATTGCTTGCTCTAGCCTTCAAATGCCAAACATTAGCAAAATTCCAGGCATCCAGAAACTATGGGCAGAAACTACTGGTGATTCAACAATTTGTGTTGCTGTACTCGATGGATTAGTTGACCAAAATCACCCATGTTTTGCGGGTGCTGATTTAACAAAATTACCAACTCTCATTCCCGGTGAAGCTACAGCTAACGGTTCTATGTCTGTACATGGAACTCATGTTGCCAGCATCATTTTTGGTCAACTAAATTCTCCCGTCCAAGGCATTGCGCCTCACTGTCGGGGATTAATAATTCCCGTATTTGCTGATAATGGTCGCAATTTATCTCAACTAGATTTAGCACGCGCCATTGAACAAGCAGTGGAAGCGGGAGCGCATATTATTAATATCAGCGCCGGACAACTCACTGATATTGGTGAAGCAGAGGGCTGGCTAGAAAAAGCCGTGCAACGGTGCAATGAAAACAACGTTTTGATTGTCGCTGCTGCTGGTAATGATGGTTGCGAATGCTTGCATGTCCCCGCTTCCCTCCCCACTGTCTTAGCAGTCGGGGCGATGAACGAACAAGGCAAACCCATCGACTTCAGCAACTGGGGATATATTAACCAAGGTATTATTGCACCTGGGGAAAATATCTTAGGTGCAAAACCCGGAGGCGGAACCCAACAACTCAGTGGTACAAGCTTTGCCACCCCCATAGTCGCCGGAGTCGCCGCCTTACTGCTAAGTCTCCAAGTCCAGCGCAGGGAAAAACCAGACCCCCACAAAGTTAGAACCGCCTTATTAGAAACTGCCATCCCTTGCACACCAAACGACACCGACGATTTAAGTCGTTGTTTGCTAGGCAAGCTGAATATTTCTGGTGCATTGCAATACATCCGAGGAGGAACTGTGTCCGAAGAATTACAAACCCTAGAAGCCGTTGACAGCGTTGAAGCCGCTGGTTGTGGCTGTGGCGGAACCGATACCAACCAACAATCACCCAATCCCGAAGAATTTACCCCATCAGAAGTTGTTGCACCTACTCCCGTAGCAACTACTGCACCTATCACCACCGCAACCATACCCACCATCAGACCTACTGCTATGTCAAACCGTGTATCTAACTACGTCACCGCCAGCCAAGCACCCAGCGAACTAGCCCAATCCACCTTAGTTTATGCATTAGGAACCCTCGGCTATGACTTTGGTTCTGAAGCTAGACGGGACTCCTTCAAACAATTAATGCCAGGAATAGCAATTGAAGGCACAACAGTTCCCGCCAACCCCTACGATGCGCGGCAGATGGTGGACTATTTAGGTGCTAATCTTTCGGAAGCCAAATCCTTAATTTGGACATTGAACCTAGAATTAACTCCCATCTATGCAATTGAACCGGTAGGTGGTTTTGCCAGAGATGCCTACGCAGTCTTACAAGAACTATTATCAGGACAGATACAAGCAGAAGACAGCACCGACTATGTAGAACGAGTTAGTATTCCTGGCGTATTATCAGGACGCAGCGTCAAACTATTCTCAGGGCAAGTTGTACCAGTCATTGAAGTTTACAACATTCGCGGACTCTACGGCTGGAAAGTTAATAACCTAGTCAACGCCGCCATCCAAACAGTCCAAGCCACAGCCACAGACGCACAAGAAGAAGCTATCCGCCGCACCCTTACCAGTTTCCTCAGCCGCATCTACTACGATTTACGCAACTTAGGTACAACTTCTCAAGATAGAGCATTAAACTTTGCCGCTACCAACGCTTTCCAAGCCGCTTCCACTTTTGCCAGTGCAGTCGCAGAAGGTATGGAGCTAGATAGTATTACAGTTGAGAAAAGCCCCTTCTGTAGACTTGATAGTGATTGTTGGGATGTCAAACTCAAATTCTTCGACCCCGAAAATAGCCGCCGCGCTAAGAAAATCTTCCGCTTTACAATTGATGTCAGCGATTTAATTCCGGTGACTTTGGGCGAAGTCCGTACTTGGTCTTCACCATATTAATGGTCATTAGTCATTAGTCATTAATCATTTGTTATACTATGTCCGGTTGGGTAAGTAATCAAGCGGACATGATATTATTCTTCCCATCTTCCTCATCCCCCGCTGGCTGAGTTTCGACTACGCGGTAACAGCGAAGCGATGCACTGAGCGTAGTCGAAGTGTCGAACCACATCTTCCTCATTTTCCCCATCTCTCCACACCCCACTTCCCTTTACTTTTCAAAACAAAACAACATGAGATTACCAGTACTTTCAGCACCAGTTAAAAGACCCGATATTATATATCCCCATCGAGCAGTTGATGTAATTCACGGTAGAATCGAAGATTTAGTTAGCATTCGCATGGATTTATTACATGGTGCTAACTACAATGACCCCCCAGCATTTCAGCACAGAAGTTATCAGCAATTTAAAACTTCTGCTCACTGCGGCTGTCGCAAATTTTAACTAGTTTAGGCTTTATGTAATATCGTCAGGTTTAACATGACAGAGCCAAAAAAATCTTGGGAGTCTGTTATTGCGTTTGATGGACAACACAATTGGATTAATTTAGGTAAAAAGCCAGAATTTAAAATTGCGAAGGAAATTACTCTAGAAGCTTGGATTTATTGTCAAAACCAACGGCGACGAACGGGTATTGTTTCTAATGTTTTTGATACAACCACAACACAAAGTGGATATGGTCTGCTTCTCGATGGCAAAAGTGGCATATTTTTCGCCCTGAAAACTGGCTCAAAACGCATCCAGTATCTTAGTAGTAATCTTGACTCTATAAAACTAAATCAATGGCATCATATTGCTGGCACTTATGACGGTCAGCAAATGATTGTCTATATTGATGGAGAAAAAAAGGCTACTAAAGCAATAGCTGACTCTCTCATCGATTACGAACCAGAAAATGATTTATTGATTGGAACTTACAAAGATAATAATGAAACCTATCCGTTTCTGGGAAAAATTGCTGAAGTCCGCATCTGGTCTGTAGCTCTTAGCCAACAACAAATCCAACAAAATACGAACAAATATTTAACTGGTAACGAGTCAGGATTGATTGGTTACTGGCGCTTAAATGAAGGCGATGGTAATACAGCTTATGACCATACTGCTAATGCAAACCACGGTATCATTAATATTAATAATTGGGTAAAATCTCAATTACCAATTACTAATATCACTAATTCAAAATTAGGAGTTACCACTAATATGTCTAAAGAAAAGAAAGCTACCCCAAAAACAGAAACAGATACAACTGCTCCATCTGCCGATAAAAACCAAGAAATTCAAAGTCATTTATTATCAACCGGTCTTGAGGACTATGGATTCTGGTGGCAACAAATGGCTAAGGATAAAGCAAATCAATCTGAGCCAGAAAAACCATTTCGTCGAGGTCGGATTTGGGCTTAGAAAATTAATAATAAGTAGGTCGGAGTAATTAAAGATAACTGGCTGGGGTCGTCATTTGTCATTGGTCATTGGTAAAGGTTTCAAGCGTGTTTACCTTTGGTAAGTAGGTCAACCTAAATAAATATAATATGTTTTGTCATTGCGAGGAACGAAGCAATCGCAAAGACTGGTATTGCTTCGTCGTTCCTCCTCTCTACGAGACGCTTCTGGTGCGTCGGCTGACGCTCCTACGTCGCTACCGCAACGCTTACGCCAACGCGAACGCAATGACATTTTACGTTTTTTTTTGGTTGACCTACTTAGGCATCAAGTAAAAATAAGTAGTGCGAGCATCTTGCTCGCGCGGGCTTTTCGGCCCGCACTACAAATATTAAATTGTTCAACTTATTTTTACACGACTCCTTAACATCGTTGTGTTTATTTCCGCCTACTTACTTATCGTGTCCGTCTAACGGCGAATCATTGAACCTAGAATCCCCTCAGCTTTAGCCGAGGGGAGTGTCAAGCGGGCATACTGCTGATGAACCTCGTCCTTCATTTTGGGCGAGTTTTTTTTGACAATGATAAAAAAAGGAGCCAAATTCAGGCTCCTAAATCAACAACAGGTAATGAAAACTTGATTACTTAACTGTTACCTTACCGCCAGCTTCTTCGATGCGCTTCTTAGCATCTTCAGCAGCATCTTTAGCTAGACCTTCCTTAACTGACTTGGGAGCCGCTTCTACCAAATCTTTAGCTTCTTTCAAACCCAAACCAGTGATTTCGCGGACAATCTTCAGTACAGCAATCTTCTTGTCAGCGGGAACAGATTCGAGAATTACGTCGAACTCGGTTTGCTCTTCTACTGGTTCAGCAACAGCAGCAACACCAGGAGCTGCGATCGCCACACCAACAGGTGCAGCTGCACTTACGCCAAAAGCTTCTTCAATCTGCTTAACTAATTCAGCAGCTTCCAGCAAAGTCAAAGATTTCAATTGTTCCAAAATGTTATCGGTTGTAGCAGACATTGATATAACTCCTATGATGTTTGATTTAGTTATTTGTCAATAGTCATTACTGTTGACTGTTGACTGTTGAGTGTCTATTCGCCAGCACTTTCGGCACTATCGCCTTTTTCTGCATCAGCCACAGCTTGCAAAGCACGCGCCAGTGAACCAGGAACTTCGTTGATACCCACAGCAATCTTGGTCGCCAAAGCGTTGATGGCTCCAGCAATTTGACCCATGAGTTGTTCCTTAGATGGCAAGTCTCCTAAAGCCTTGACATCGGGTTCTTTCAGCAGGCGACCTTCCATCACACCGCCGCGAAGTTCTGTCTTCTTGGTGGCTTTTTGGAAATCTTGGTAAGCCTTAATTGCCGAAGAAAAATCGTCTTTAACTAGCAAAAAGGCAGAAGACCCTTTGAGCAGTTCTGACAGTGGTTGCCATTGTTCTTGATCTTGAATGGCAATACCCATCAGGGTATTCTTTGTTACCTTACAGACAGTGCCACTTGGACGTAAGCGCCGCCTTAAGTCGCTGATTTCAGCAACAGTTAAACCCTGGTAATCAATTACCAGTGCCAGAGTTGACACACTCAAAGTTTCTTTGAGGTCAGCTACTATCTCTTGTTTATTTTCTAGCGTTCTACCCATCTTTATTTCACCTCCTAGGGCTAAATCATCGATTTTCCCTACTTGTGCGTTTTGTTCTGACCAATCCAAACAATAAACCCCAGCTTTTATCGCCGGGGTTTAGTAGCAAGACTCTTGCTGCCATAGTAATCACTGCATTACGGGTGGTACTTTAGGCAATTTAGAGTTTAACCTCGGCAGGATATTAAGCCATAGGCTCCTGCTGTCTCCGGCTTTGTTTATTAATTTTGTTTTTTGTCTTTTGTCCTTTGCTTTTACAAATGACTAATGACAAAAATTAGGCTGCTTCGGTCAGTTTCAAATCCCTGAGGGCACTGATATCGACTTTAATAGATGGCCCCATTGTGGAAGACACATATACTGTCCGCCAATAACGACCTTTGGCTCCTGAAGGACGATTACGGTCAATTGTCTCTTGCAACGCCTTTAGGTTGATTAATAAATCTTCTGGCGAGAAGGATGCCTTACCAAACATAACATGGACAATGCCTGTCCGGTCAGCACGGAATTCTAATTTACCAGCTTTGAATTCTGCGATCGCACTTGCTATGTCAAATGTTACAGTACCACCTTTGGGTGATGGCATCAAGCCTCTAGGCCCAAGCAATTTACCCAGCTTCGCTACCTGTGGCATGACATCTGGTGTCGCAATGAGCTTGTCAAAGTCCATTCTGCCTTTTTGGATTTCGTCAATTAGCTCTTCTGAACCAACGACATCCGCACCAGCATTACTTGCTTCGTTAACTTTTTCACCTCTAGCAATGACTGCCACACGTACTTCTTGTCCTGTACCTTTTGGCAGTGCTACAGTTGTCCGCAATTGCTGGTCTGTATACTTTGGATCAATGCCTAAGCGAATATGCGCTTCAACGGCTTCCGCAAATTTTGCTGTTGCTGTTTCTTTCAGCAGGGCTAGCGCCTCTAAGGGTGCATAATCTCTATCTTCTACTTTTGCTTGCAATGCCTGCAAGCGGCGTGATATTTTTTTTGCCATTCTTGTCTCCTGGGGTAATTCCGAAGCTTCGCCTCTCCCCCGATAAATTTTTATCATTGGTCATTTGTCATTTGTCATTTGTCATTTGTATTTTTACTAATGACTATTGACTCTTGACTCTTGACTAATCTGCTATAGTTACGCCCATATTCTTGGCAGTACCTTCCACAATCTTCATCGCCGCTTCGATATCGTTGGCGTTGAGGTCGGGTAGTTTAGTTTGAGCTATCTCTTGTAATTGCGCTCTCGTAATCTTCCCAACTTTCTTTTTGTTGGGTTCATTGGAGCCACGCTCAATTTTCGCCGCCTTGCGAATCAGTACTGATGCGGGTGGGGTCTTGAGTACAAATGTAAAACTCCGGTCTTCAAACACCGAAATTTCTACAGGGATTACCATCCCAGCTTGGTCTGCTGTTTTGGCGTTGTACTCTTTGCAGAACATCATGATGTTAACGCCATGTTGACCCAAAGCAGGGCCTACAGGCGGTGCTGGGTTGGCTTTTCCAGCATTCAGGGCCAGTTTAATGACCGCTACTACTTTCTTTGCCATTTTTATTTAGCTCTGTTTCTCTACCTGATTAAATTCCAACTCTACTGGTGTATCTCGTCCAAAAATAGATAGCAAGGCTTTGAGCTTACTCCGCTCTGGAGAAACTTCAATTACCTCACCTTCAAAGTCTTTAAACGGCCCAGAAAGCACAACTATCTTATCACCAGTCGCCATGTCAATTTTCAGGACTGGCTCCTGTTCGCTGGTCTGTTTAAAGATGCGCTCAACTTCTGAATGACCTAGGGGTACTGGCTTGACGTGACCACGACCTTTACCGGTGCCACGTTTTTGTTCTGCTCCCACAAAATTAATTACATGGGAGGTGTTGCGCACTACCTGCCATGTATCATCATTCATGATCATTCGCACCAATACATAACCAGGGAATACTTTTTCCTCTGTAGTTTGGCGACTGCCATCTTTACGGATTTTCACCGCTGGTGTGTGCGGAATTTCAACTTGGATAATTTTATCAGCCACATCAAAAGTTTGAATACGCTGCTCCAAGTTGGTCTTGACGCGTTTCTCACAGCCTGAGGCTACTTGCACCGCATACCACCGTGCTTCTTTGAGCGCTGCTTCTGCGGCTTCCTCTGACTGCAACGTCTGGTCTCTTGGTTCGTCTGTTGCAAAAGTCATCAGAACACCTGTTTTGCTGCCCACCCAAACAATCCATCGACCAAATATATCAAAGATGCGGACAATGTCACCATTAGTAAAACAGCTGCTGATTCGCTCACCAGTTGTTTCCTACTAGGCCAGACAACTTTCTCAAGTTCTTCTTTGGTTCCTTGAAAAAAGTTAGCTAGGGCTGACCCATTTGTATTTTCTGGGATTTCCGCTTCATTTTTTTTGGCCACAGCCGTTTATCCCCCCGTTTTATCTACAGCTATCAGCTGCTAATTTTGATTCAGGTTTACAGCTTGACTCAATCCCAACTTAAATCTGGAAGCAAAAAAGCTGCAAAATAATTATACCCGAAATCACCATTACTAGCTGCTATGTTAGCAGCTGTATTGATATTTCGGGCAGTGTTTTTGCTTTTGAGCGCGCCCTGGAGGACTTGAACCCCCGACATCAGGTTTTGGAGACCTGCGTTCTACCAACTGAACTAAGAGCGCACAAGCTGTCTTGGATTCAGTGATTGCGTTGAACTCTTTTATTAGTTTAACGCAATTCCGGATCTAATCATATCTTACTTTTGTTTAGAATGCAAGTTAGCGGCATCTGCCGCTTTTTGATTCTCACCTCTGCCATAGTAATTGTAAATTACAAAGCGCGATCAAAGCGTTGCTTGATCCGGGTGGCTTTACCCACACGTTGACGGAGATAGTACAGTTTAGCACGGCGTACCTTACCACGGCGCATGACTTTAATGCTATCAATCCGAGGAGAATGTAACAGAAATACCCGTTCAACGCCAACGCCTTGAAATACGCGACGTACTGTAATTGTCTCATTGATACCGCCATTACGTTTGGCAATGACTACGCCTTCATAAGGTTGGACGCGGTATTTATCACCTTCTTTAATCTTTACGCCGACTTTGACTGTATCGCCCACATAAATGTCGGGCAGATTCGATTTTAGTTGTTCCGCTTCAATGGAACGGATGATCTCTTGAGCGTTCATTGCCTATTTGCTTTAAAAAACTCACGATCATCAATAATAAATCCATTCCACCCTGAGAGTCCAGTGATTTTTTTTGGGCATGGGGCATTGGGCATTGGGCTTGTGGTGGGACAAGGGGCATGGGGCATGGGGCATGGGGTGGGAAGAGAGATTTTTATGTTTATTTGTGGGATTTTCTATGTAATCGCAGTCATTGAAAATAGGGTTGGGTGTTTTTTCTTGCTCTTCGCTCTCTTCTTAAGTGAGGAACTAAGGGTAAAGCCTTGATAATTCGCGTTACAGCTATTGATAAATCGATGAAATGACGGACGGACAAGGAAGGGAGTAGTAGTTATTTTTATACTATTGACCACTAACTACTGACCACTGACTACCCACAAAATATGAAATTTAGTGTCGTTATCACTACTTATAATCGATTAAACTTACTAAAGCGGGCAATTGAATCAGCTCTCAACCAAACGATTCCTTGTGAGGTTGTTGTTGCTGATGACTGTTCGTCTGATGAAACTGAAACTTATGTCAAAAGTTTAGGTAAATCTGTTGTTTACCATCGCAATGAGGTAAATAAAGGTCATGCGGCTACGGTAAATGCTGGTGTGGAAAAAGCGAGCGGTGACTGGATTAAGTTTTTGGATGATGATGATTACCTAGCTCCCAATTGTCTAGAAGAGATGGTAAAGGCTATTTCACTCCATCCTGGTGCTGTTATCTGTTCTTGTATTGCGGCGCAGGTAGATAGTCATGGTGTCGAACTCAGCCGTACCCCCAAATTTGGGACAGGGTTAGCTTTGTATATTCCCCAAGCTGATATTCATTACGGTATGCTCTTGGAACTTGTACCTTTTGGTACACCTGTGCAAGTAGCTTGTTCACGGAATGCTTTCTTACAATCTGGTGGCTGGGATTCTCAACTTGATGCTAATTGTGATGACATTGATTCTTGGATTCGGATTGCTCAATTTGGCGATGCTATTTTCTTGAATCAATGCCTTGCTTACCGTACAGTCTGGCCTGGTGCTTATAATCAAAAGTTCTCTCTTTTTAAACGGTTAGAGACAAACATTTTGATGAAGGAGAAGATTTACGCTTTAGTTGATCAAAAGCATCGATCTTATATTCCTCAGCTTCAGAATACCAGAAATTATGTCACGCTACATTGGTCTATTGTGGCATTGCAGCAGAAACAAATTAAGGTATTTTTCTCGATGGTATATCCAGCGATTTTTTCGCCTGTGGCTTGGTGGCTGTTGCTGAGTGCTGTACTATCACGCCGTTTAAATCGCTCTAATGCTCGTCTGCAAAAGTTGGTGTTATCTGATGGGTGATCAATTCTTAGTCAGGACTAAAGTCCTGAGAGGATTTTTGAAAAGTCCTGTCGTTGGTAGCAAAATGTTTTAGATCCCCCTAAATCCCCCTTAAAAAGGGGGACTTTAAGAGGTTTTTCCCCCCTTAAAAAGGGGGGGCAGGGGGGATCAAGCAGTGCTTAAAATCACAGCCAAAAAATTTTCAAACAACCTCTGAGAGATTATTTATCAAGTCAGATAAAATAGTGGGTTATGGCTTCAGCCATAACCCACCCTAAAGTGTTTCTTTTTCAACAAGTCCTAATTAGATTTAGGAAAAGTTTTTCCTCAATAAACGCAGTCTCAGGAAAATTGGCTTTGTCCAACCCCAATCGAAAATATCATGGAGCAGTGTGTAAAAGCAGGGAATAATAAACAGAGTCAGCACTGTTGCTAATGACAAACCAGAAAATACTACGACACCTAATGGTTGCAAAAATTCTGAACCTTCACCAATTCCCAAAGCTAGGGGAAACATACCCAAGACTGTGGTAATTGTGGTCATTAATACTGGACGCAACCGTTGGGGTGCTGCTTTTAAAATCGCTGTTTTCCGGTCAACTTCTTCCCGTTCTAAAATTTGATTTGCCAGTTCTACCATGATGATGGCATTGTTAACTACTATACCTACCAACAACACTGCACCAACTATCACGGTGGCACCTATGGCTGTTTTGGTGATGTAAAGTCCGAAAATACCCCCAGCTAAAGCTAGGGGGATAGTAAACATGATTACCAGAGGGTCAACGAGAGAATTGTATTGCACCGCCATCACGACAAAGACTAAAAAGGCTGCTAATCCTCCTAACAGCTGTAATGAACTTTGGAGTTGTTGGTTGGATTCGGCTGCTGAACTTGGTAATAAGCTCACGCCCTCTGGCAAATCTAAACTATTGACTACTGTATTTACTTGTGCTAAAGCATTACTTAAGCTAGCTCCCTCTGCTAAATTTCCTGCAATTAAGAAGACTTGACGCTGGTTAATTCGCTGTACCTCCCCAGGTGCTTGAGCTTCAACTATTTTGGCAACATCACTCAAGCGGATTTGGCGATTATTATCGACAAACAAAGGTAACCTTTCTAATTGAGAAGCTGCTTGCACTGATGCTTCATCTAACTGCACCCGAACATCTACTAAACGGTTGCCACGTTGTAGCTGAGTTGGTATACTGCCTTCAAGTGCGGTCTGGATTGTTTCGCCAATCTCTGTGGTGGTTAAGCCCAAAGCGGAAACTCTCTCCCAGTCTGGAAGAATTTGAATTTCAGGTTGACGGTCATCAGCGTCAGGACGGAATCTGGCTAAGGTGGCTTGCTCTTCTAAGGCTGCTAATACTTGACGACCTGCTTGTTGCAATGTGTCTGTGTTATTTCCCTGAAGAATCAAATCAACGTCAGCACCCCGTACCGGAGAGTTGTTGAGAATTAAACCTCTGACTTGTCCAGGGGACAGGCGTAGGCGAATTCCTGCTAAATTCAGCTTGTTAAATTGCTGCGTCACTCTTTCTACATAAGCTTCTACATCAGTACCCTGTTTGAGAGTAATGTTGCTAGTGCCTCTGAGGGGGTTAGCATTAGTAGTGTTGCCAAAGAGCGCACCACCAATTGTAGAGAATACATATTCGGTTTCTGGTTGCTTGCGGAGAATATCGTTCACCGCATTCATGACTTTTTGATTGGTTTCTAAGGGAGTACCGGGCGGAAATTGGGCGTTTAAGTTAGCTTGTCCGGTATTGATGCGGGGAAGAATTTCTTGGGGAATTTGGGGAGCCATCCACAAACTACCACCGCCGAAAAGGAGCAGTGCTAGGGCGACTGTAACTAACCGCCAGCGTAATATCCCAGCTAAAAACCGACCATATCCGCCTGTAGCAGCCTCAAAACGGCGATTAAATTGTTTTAATAGCCAAAATTCGCTCAATCTACTGGAAAATCGCCATGCTAGCATTCGCGAGGCGAGCATGGGGACAACGGTGACTGCAATTAAAATTGAAGCGGCGACGGAAAAGGTAATGGTGAGAATTAATTCATTAAATAATAAGGCGATAAAGCCACCAATCAGCAAAAATGGTAATACGGCTACCAAGTTTGTACTGGTGGAAGCAACTAGGGCTGATTCTACTTCTTGACTACTTTGTTCAGCTTGGGAAATTAGTTGACTTTGACTCAAGCGGGTTTTGGTATCTTTACCCGGAGTCATTCCCGCACCCTCGGCGATGTTCTCTAGCATGACGATGGAGTTATCAACCACAATCCCTACACCTAGCGCCAAACCACCCAAGCTGAAAACGTTGAGGGATAAGCCAAACATTCCCATCAAGATAATCGCCGCGAGAGTTGCTAGAGGAATAGCCAGAACGATAATAAAAGTTTGTCTGAGGGAACCAAGAAATAGTAAAACTGCGATCGCGGCCAATGCTGTTCCAATTAAACCGGAACTGGTAACATTGGAAATAGAATTCCGGATAAACCGTGATTCATCTAGGGTAGGTGTGAGAACTGTCCCTTCAGGAACAACACCAGATTTTCGCAGTTCTTCTAAACGTTTTTTCACACCATCAACAACGCCAATGGTGTTTGCATCTGGCTGCTTTTGAATGCTGACTTTTACCGCTTCTTCCCCATTGAGTAGAACGTAAACCCGTTGTAGTTCTGAGCCATCAATAACTTCGGCAAAGTCCCGCAAATAGACGCGGCGCACAGGAGATGTAGTTTGGGAATTGGTGGCTGAGTTAGCAGTCGGAGTAGAGGCTACCTCAAAGGATAAATTACTGATTTCATTAGCATTTTGGAACCGCCCAACAGTACGGGTTAAAGGTTCCGAATTTTGCCCCAAAATCCGACCGCCAGATACATCTACATTACGGTCTCTGAGTTCATCTAAGACATCGGTTAAACCTACACCCAAGGCTTGCAATCGGTCTAAATCAATATTAACCCTGACTTCTTCTTGGACTCCTCCCGATACATCTACCCCGGCGACTCCTGGGACAACACCGAGTTCACGGGCTAATTCTTCTTCGGCAAAAACCCGCAAATCAACTCCTGTTAAGGATGGTGAGGTTAATGCAAATTCATAAACAGGTAATTGAGAAGGATCTACTTTAAATAAGCGCGGTTCTTCAATAGTATCTGGTAAGGTGCTTCTGGCTCTGTTAAAAGCCGCTGTTGCATCATTCAAGGCTTGGTCAATATTTCCCCCTGGTTGGAAAAACAAATCTAAACTGACTTGTCCCTCACGAGTTTGGGAAAAAACCTGTAGAACTCCCTCAGTGGCAGAAAAGGCTTCTTCTAAAGGCTTGGTGACTTCATCAACTGCTACATCTGGAGAGATACCGGGAGCTTGTATCCGCACCCCAATGCGGGGATAGGTAATTGATGGCAGTAAATCTACTGGTAGTTTTAAGACAAAAAATACACCTAACACTATCACTGCCAGAGTCAGCATAAGTGTGCCGATGTGTTGGCGGATGGAGATAGCGCTGATACTAAAACCGCTGCCGTTTTTTACCTGCTGCATCTTTCTAATTTATTTTTCAAAAATTACTGTTGATTCCCCGTTGGGGTGGACTAAGATTTTTCTGAAATAATTGAAAGACGCACTGCGTCTCCATCTTTTAGCGGTTTACCACTGCGAACAACATAGCGATCGCCTGGTTGCAAGCCAGATAAAATTTCGACTTTTGCATCAGCCCTTTTTCCTAAAACTACAGAACGGGCTGTTACCTTTGCTTTACCTTCGTTATCTGTGACTACGAATAAAGTCCCAGTTTGCTCATCTGACTGTTCTTTACTGGCTGTGGGCTGGGAAGAGCCTTTATTTCTGGCTTCTTTCTGAATAGCTGTTTGTGGAACTACTACTTTCTGTGCTGTCTGGGTGGCAAAATTAACTCGTGCTAAAAGTCCGCTACCGATATTACCGCCACTGTTGGGAATCACTACTTCCACTGGTATCAAGCGGGCTGTGGCGTCGGCAGCTGGAGAAATGCGGATGACGCTTCCTGTGATTGTTTGATTAGGATAGGCATCTAAACGCACTTGCACAGATTGCCCAATTTTGATTTGTGCTAGTTCTAATTCGGAAATTTGCACTACGACTTTGACGCGGTTAAAATCACCAATTTTCAAGACTTCACCGCCTGCTTGGAGCAAATTGCCCGGTTCTGTTACCTTCTCTGTAACGACACCAGTGATGGGAGATGTCAAGCGGGTATATGAGCGACGTTCTTTGGCTTGGGCGACTACTGCTTGTTGGGCGACTACTCTACCTTGGGCAGCGGCGACGGCTTGCTGTTCTGTACCCACTTGTTCGGTAGCAGAGCGTAGGGCTTGGGCGGCTGTTTGGGCTTGAGTGCGGGCTTGTTGGGCAGTTTGTTCCGCGATCGCACCTTGTTTGACTAGCTGCTGTTGGCGTTGGGAATCTGCTTGGGCTTGCACCAATTCTAAGCGCGCGCTTTCTACTTGGGCACGGGCATTACTTACCTGATTTGTAGCTCTTGCTACTTCTGATTTCAGGGAAGCTAATTCTGCTTCGGCTTGCTTTAAGTCTGTTAACAGCAGCACATCGTCTAACTGTCCGATGTTTTGCCCTTGTTTAACTCTATCTCCGACATCAACATTCAGTCCTAATAGCCGCCCTTCAACTTGCGATCGCAATGACACTGTACGGAATGGGATCGTAGTACCTGTATACTCCGGTTGTTTTTGCAAAATCTCTGTGCGGGCGATCGCCACATCTACAGGTGTTGCACCACCCCCTTGTCTAACTGTACTAGGCCCTTGAGACTGGGCATCAGCTGATTCTTTTGGAGATGAAGCACAACTCGCTGTCATCAAGCCAAAGCCTAGAAAACAAGCGATGACTAAATTAGACTGCGATCTGAAAATATGGGGAAACCTCCACCTATTTTCTTGATGATCTTTGTTATCTAAGCGTGAGTTAATTATCTGAGATGCAGCTATGGTATTTGGCATTTTCAACAGATTCTGCGGCTTATTTCTGTCCACAAACATTGCTTTGACTCCTAATTAGGGCGGCTTTGGGCTAACTCAGCCGTTTCCTAAGCAGTTTTTCTGACAAGTTTGTTTAACAAGTTTAAGTTTTCTCTAAAAAATGTTCGAGTATAAAAAGTCATGGTTTTTCTCAAATAGAATCAGAAAAATCTCAACACTTTACTGCTAGAGCATTACAGAGAATTTTGTCATCAGTCAATTGTAAAGATTAGTATACGTATTTTTAGCTTTTCTAAACTCTGCCGCAAGGTATAAGGCTGATAAAAACGACAAAAGTACTTTTCTCTGTTTTGGCTTCTATCTAGAGACAGAATTAACTTTCTCAGCTATTAGGCTTTTAAATTGCACAGTCGCTGATGAAGTTCGTTGATCGCTGACCGTTAACTGTCAACCGTCAACAATTAACAGCCATCAGGAAAAAACGTGCAACTTAAATGCGTGACAGCTGATTTCAATGTTTGGCATGGTAGCCAAACTATCAGTAATAGTTTCAATATCTAGTTTAGATTAAAAATAGTAAAGAAATTTGGTATTTGGGGCAGATGTAATGTACTCAGTTTCAACGCCAAACTATCTATGACTATCTATATATTGTGATTGAGGAAGAAGAGCAGTGACATCACCATTAATACTGGCGAAAACCGCCCAAGAAACACAGATTACAGAATTTTTTCAGGAATCAGTGGGCAAATGGCGATCGCAACGGCGTTATTACACCCTATCGTCAGGAACTACGAAGGAAATAGTGAGTGCGATCGCCATTAGGTTTTTAGAACAGGGATGCGAAGAACTGCAACAACTGGCTCAGTTGCATGACTTACCAAATTCAGTCAATTTAACCTGTGGTGCCGAAGTGACTTGGGAGAGTACAGATTCCATCACCAAAAGAGAAGAATCTCAAGGTTCGACTTTATTTGGTGCTTTAGGAAACATTTTGTATCGCGATCGCGGTTTTGCCACTACCAAACCAGTTACCGCCGAATATTATTTTCCCAATCCCAAAACACTGTGTTTACGAACAGAGTACAACGGCTCAGTCTTTGAGGAAGAGTTAAAGCTGATTGGCTCTAAATACCGCACCCGCCAGACTATTATCTCTCGTGCTGGTGAACAGTTGATGATTGGTCAGTATTTAGAGAACAGATTAGAGAGGTGAAGTACCCACAGACTCCGCTTGCGCTACGTCTGGGGCTTCGCGTCTCGTTCGCCGTTGCCGCTTTGTACGAGTACAATTTGGTCTTACACAGCGTCTCTCGGGAAAGCCCCGTTTATCTCCTCATGGGGAGAACCCGCGCAGCCGTCCGCCTCCCGCAGACAGTTTGATTACTTTTACGTACACCTGTGTATGGCTGATCTTTTACCGCAGAGCGCAATCATGCGAACCAGTGACCGAGGTCTTTCCCCCTTTCTCACGCTCTTAGTCTAGGCAAGCGTACTACCGCTACTGTGGCCGTTTGTTGTGAGTCGTGTGGGTGGGTCAACAACCATAAGTATTTTCCCATATACTCATGTGGAAATCAAGACTCCCTCCCTGCTTTCATCACCAAGGGGACGTTCCTCCACCGGGGGACTTCCCGCAGGGTTTGTTAAATTTGACATCGGGGCTGGGGGGTAAGGGGGACGAGGGAGATGAGGAAGTGTGGGGAGTTTTCTTACCAATGCCCCATGCCCAATGACCAATGACTAATTGATTAATGACTCTTGACTATTGACTACCCTACGTCAATTAAATTTCATTTATACCTATGCCATTAAAAGTTTGTTTTCACAGAAAGTTGATATATCATTATTAAAAGATGAGAATTAATTCGGTGATAGTGGTTTTTGTTAGTATTGACAGGCTTTTTCCTTTTGGTATTTTCAGACTCTCTCCGAAATCTAAATCTCTACACATTTATGATTTTGGAGACATGGTATGTCAGTATACGTAGGTAATCTTTCTTACAACGTTACAGAAGACGCATTGACTGCGGTTTTCGCAGAATATGGTTCTGTAAAACGTGTTCAAATACCTACCGATCGTGAAACAGGCCGTGTACGCGGCTTTGCTTTCGTGGAAATGAGTTCAGACGCTGAAGAAACAGCGGCCATTGAAGCGCTTGATGGTGCTGAGTGGATGGGACGGGATTTGAAAGTCAACAAGGCGAAGCCCAAGGAAAATAAAGGTTCCTTTGGTGGAAATCGTGGTGGCTATAGCGGTGGTGGTGGTGGTGGCCGCGGTCGCTATTAAGTTATTTTGATCGAAAATTAAGCTTTAATTTGCCCGATTATTCAGATCTATCAACTTAATTAAATTTTACCTAGGCTCAAGTAGCAATGCTTGAGCATTTTTTATCTCAAAATTTCGACCTCGCCCACCCAACCTCCCTCTCCTCGTGGGATGCTGTTGGTGGATGGGAGATCTGAGATCATCTCCGTTCAAATAACCGTCATTACGACTGTAGGGAAGCAATTCCCAAAATCTGGCGATTGCTTCCCTACCTTAAGCCGCTTTGCGTCTACGTTTCACCGCTTTCCACTCGCGGCGGACAAAATACCCTTCATTAACGTGAATTCGACACCTGATAGGACTTACGCAAAAAAACTCTCAAACTCTTATTTCTCCGTGTACTCTGTCTTGAAAAGTTCTGATTGGAGGTTTCCTCCGCTCAGACTTTTCGCTGCGTCCTCTGCGGTTTGTTTTTCCGTTACTTGTGCGTAAGTCCTGACCTGATATACTGTCCGTCTAATTGGCTCAATAAAAAGACCTCTCCCTGGTTTTACTACGCAAAACCGTCCCTCTCCGACTCCCAGAGGGACAGACTTGAACTTTAGTTCAAGACAGGGACAGGTTCGTCGAACTCACGTTTCATTAATAATGAGTCCCCGATTTACGATGATGTACGGCTGTGACACCATCTTGATTTAGCACTTTCCCATTCTCGACAGTCGCATAAACCAGCCAATGATCGCCGGATTCCATCCGATTATTGACAGAACACTCTAAATATGCTAAAGCATCATTGAGAATAGGAGAACCGTTTTCGGCTTCTTGAGTGGCGACATCAGCAAATCTATCTTGCGCTGGGCCAAAGGGTTTAAGGAAGTGCTTCATCAAGCCTAAATGATTTCCTTCTTTGAGGATATTCAGGACAAATTTATTTCCTGTGTGCATCAAAGTTTCTACAGCACGGTCTTTAGCAACGGCTATGGTTAAACCAGGAGGACTAAAGCTGGCTTGAGCAACCCAAGAGGCTAACATCGCACTGGATATATCCTCTTGCTTTGATGTGAGAACGCATAGAGAACCGACAATTCGACCGACAGCTTGTTCTACAGTAGTGGCGGGAACACTTTGCGATCGCACTTTTCTCGATTTCTTCAATGCTTGCGCAAAGTCGGTTCCAGCTTCTTCACACAGTTGCAAGGTGCTATCGTTGGGTTTGAATTTAACACGGATGGTGTCAAAACCAAAGCGATAGCCAGCGTCTTTGAGTTTACCTTCAATTAAATCAACGGCTTCACCACTCCAACCAAAGGAACCGAATACACCAGCAAGTTTATTATTCGTAGCAGTGGCGAGGACAATACCTAAAGCTGTTTGTACGGGTGTAGGTGCATGTCCTCCCAGGGTAGGCGAACCGATGACAAAGCCAGCGGATTTCTCAACAGCCGCCCGGATATCTTCTGGATCTGTGAATTCACAATTAATTGATTCTACAGCCACACCAGCTTTAGTGATGCCACGGGCGATCGCTTGGGCTAAGGTGGCTGTATTTCCATAGGCTGATGCATAAATTAAAGCCACTGTCAAGTCGGCTGAGGTTTGTTGCTGACTCCATTCCCGGTAAGCTTTGGTAAGTTCAATCAGCCCGTAACGTACCAAAGGCCCGTGTCCAGTGGCGTAAATTCTCGCTGGAAAATCAGCAAGTTTATCTAAGGCTGTTTCTACTTGACGCGCATGGGGAGCCATCAAGCAATCAAAATAATAGCGGCGGTCTTCGTTAATTGATTCCCAACCTTCATCAAAAACCTGATCACCACAAATATGCGCCCCAAAGAACTTATCTGTATAGAGAATTTCCGTTTGGGGATCATAGGTGCAGAGTAGATCTGCATAGCGGGGGTTGGGGGTAGGAATGAATTGCAAATCATGACCCTTACCTAAATCAAGGGTTTCGTCCCCCCGCATCACCAGAATTGATAAATCTGGGTTTTCTAGCGCCCCACGTAAATTGATCGCCCCTGGATTAGAACAGACAAAGGTAATTTGCGGTGCGACTTCCAGCAAAGCCTTTAAAGTAGCGGCGCGGTTGGGGTTGACATGACCCAAAATGACATACTCAATGGCTTTGACATCAAATCTTTGCTGCAAAGCATCTAAGTAAATTTGCGTAAAAGTTTCTCCAGGTGGATCAACCAGGGCGAGTTTATCACCTTGAATTACATAAGAATTAGCTGTTGTACCCTTGGCTAAAGCATATTCAATTTCAAACCTTAACCTTGACCAACTGCGCGATCGCAATACTGTGGTATCTGTAGCTATCGGGTAAACTTGAACGTCACGAGGTTTATTTATAGACATAGCAGAATGGGGAATGGGGAATGGGAAATGGGAAATGGGGAATGGGGAATGGGAAATGGGGAATAGGGCATTGGGCATATTTCCCCCTAGCCCCTAACCCCTAGCCCCTAACCCCTAGCCCCTAGTCCCTAGTAATGGTTACCAACTTTCCGATGATGCACAGCAGTCAAGGCTTCTGGTTTAGAAACTCGTCCGGCGTAGACGGTGCTGTATACTGCCCAGTGATCGCCGCAATCCATCCGGCTCTTGACTTCACACTCAATATATGCAAGGGCATCGATGAGAATCGGTGCGCCGTTTTCCGCTGGCTGAGTTTTCACGCCTTCAAAGCGATCTGCACCAGGGGCGAACCGCTTTAAAAAGTGCTTCATGAGTGGCTGATAATTGCCTTCTTCTAAGACATTAAGGACAAAGCGATCGCCTACTTGCATGAGTGATTCAATCGCCCGATCCTTGGCGACTGCTATGGAAAAGCCTAGGGGTTTGAAGCTGGCTTGGGCTACCCAAGAGGCTAACATCGCACTCTTCACATCACCTTTTTTGGCGGTGATGATATATAAACCGCCGCTAAGTCTACCGAGGGCTTTATCTAAGTCAGCACTCAGAGATTTCATCGCTTTAATACTGCGATCGCGTGTTACCCACTGAGCTAAGTCTGTACCTGCTTCTTCACACAGTTTGTAAGTGTTTTCACTTGGGGTTTGTTTAATCCGAATTGCGGGGAAAACTGTTGTCAGCCCTAAGTTACGAAATTTACTGACTAAAGGATCTATCGGTTCATCATCGCCACCACCAGTTTCAAATATACCGATGGCTTGTTTTTCTTTGGCAGATCCTAAAACAGTGCTGAGGGCGGCTTGAGTATTAGCAGAACTAGAAACTGGTGGGACACCTACAACCAATCCCGCACAACGCCCTACCAATTCCCGCAGTTCTTGTAAATCAATGCCTGAACTCAAGTCTACCGATTCTACAGCTACCCCAACTTTGTTGATACCATTAGCAATTGCTTGGGCTAGGCGATCGCTATAGCCATATTCAGAAACGTAAAATATTCCTACTACTGTTTCTGGCTTGGCTTGTGTCTGACTCCAACTCCGGTAAAGTCCGGTGAGTTTAGCAACGTTGTGATAAAGTAACGGCCCATGACCAGTACCAATCATTTTTACTTCTGGGAGTTCGCCCATCCGCTTCAAGGCTGACAGCACTGACCGCGCATTCGGCCCCATCAAGCATTCGTAGTAATATTTAAAATCAGGTTCAATCGCTTTTAAATCGTCATCAAAAGTGCTTTCGGTGCAATAGTGCAACCCGAAAGCGTCGCAGGTGTAGAGAATTTGGGTTTTATGGTCGAAACTGAAGATAGTATCAGGCCAGTGGAGATTTGGGGCGATGACGAATTCAAATTCATGACCGTTACCAATATCTAAGCGATCGCCATTTTTCACAATCCGGCGCTTAAACGGTTGATGTACCAAATCTTCCAGAAATTGAATCGCTACTTTTGAAGCGACAACAGTAATTTCTGGAGCCATTTGTAGCAAATCTTTCACCAATCCGCTGTGGTCTGGCTCCGTGTGACTGACAATTAAATAATCAATTTCTGTAGGATTAATCAGTCCTGTGACCGTATCAAAATACAACTGACGAAACTTTTCGTGGGAGGTATCAACTAACACGGTCTGCTCACCGCGAATCAGAAATGAGTTGTAGGTTGTACCGTTTTGCAGACCAAATTCAATATCGAAGCGATCGCGATCCCAGTCCAAAGAGCGAATTGCTGTAGTATCTTCAGCAATATCCACAGTCTGAATGGTTAGCCTTTTTTCAGTTCTTTCGGTGAGCGCTACCATAACTCCCCTCCTTGACAAAATGAGTATATTTTCCTCTAACTTTATTTTGACACGGGTTGATTGTTAATTTTTATTAAAAAAACTATAGATAACTTAAGAAATTTAAATTGGGGCATGGGGAATTGGGCATGGGGCATGGGGCATGGGGAACTTGTACTGAGCGAAGCGATGCCCTGAGCCTGTCGAAGGGTCGAAGTATGGGAAAAGCAGATTTATATGGGTGCTGGGGGAACAAGTGAGCAAAACAGACAATATTTGGTTGGCATTGGAAATTGGCAATTCTCGGCTACATTGGGCGCTATTTCTCAGCGCAAGGCTTGACTATACCTGGGACACCGAATATTTACCAGAGTCAGTCATCCAGCAGTTAGCACAATCTCAAACCCTAGCTGATTTACCACCAGAAGTTTTCCCTACATTACCGCGTCCCCGCGTCCTCGCGTCCCCGCGTCCCCTCCCCCTCACCATCGCCTCCGTAGTTCCTAGCCAAACAGCACTTTGGCAAACTTATCCCAATGTTCAGGTAATCACCTTAGAGCAAATACCCCTCAAAAATATCTATCCCACATTAGGAATTGATCGCGCCTTGGCTTTATGGGGTGCTGGTAAAACTTGGGGATTTCCCATGTTGGTAATTGATGCGGGAACAGCACTGACATTTACAGCTGCGGATGCTAAAGAGTGTTTGCTTGGGGGGGCGATTTTACCAGGATTAGGCTTGCAATTTGCGACTTTGGGGCAAAAAACCGGACAATTACCCCTAGTAGACACACAATCTATGGCATCTCTTCCGCCACGCTTCGCTTTAAATACCGCCCAAGCGATTCAAAGCGGTGTAATTTATACAATTATCGCTGGAATCAAAGATTTTATTGAGGCATGGTGGCAATTATACCCTGAGGGCAAGATGGCGATTAAAGGAGGCGATCGCACAATCCTATTCAACTATCTCCAAGTTTTGTATCCAGCGATCGCACCACGTTTAACTATAGAACCCAATTTGATTTTTTGGGGAATGGAAAAAATAGTAAATCAATAAAGCTTTAAAAACTGCTCATGATGGCGTACCAATCAATGAGTTACTATCTTGAGCATCATTTTTTGAATGCACATAAGGCAAGAACAAAGACCGTTCTTCTGGACGCAACCGCCTTGGGCGCATTGTTTCTCTATCCACAAACAATCCTTTCTGCCATGCCTCTGCTGCTAATATTTTCTGGCTGTTATGGAAACAAAACTGCATAATTGCTGAGGCATTCTTCAGTTCCGAAATCCACATAGAAACTTGCACAAGTTCGCCCAAATATAACGGTGTTTTGTAAGTGATGTTTGTTTGAACCAAAACTGGAGCAAAACCTTGCTCAAAGATTTTGTGTGTTGGCATTCCTATAGCTTCCAATAGTTTTGTCCGTCCAACTTCCATCCATTGAATATAAATACTATTGTTTACATGACCAATAAAATCAATGTGGAAGGAATACACCTCTAACTCAAAGGAAAGTCTTTGCATTTTTAGTCCTTTTTTTTGTCACCACCTAGTGACAAAGTATCATAGTCACCAGGTGGTGACAAGTAACTGAGAACAATTCATGGCGCGAGACAAACAAGAAACGAAAGCACGAATTCTGGCAGCAGTTGGTAAACTATTGGCAGAATCAGGCTTTAAGCAACTAGGGGTAAATGCGATCGCCCGTGAAGCTGGAGTAGATAAAGTTTTGATTTATCGATATTTTGAGAATCTGCCCTCCCTGCTACATACTTTTGCCAAGGAAGGCAACTATTGGATGACAGTTGAAGAATTAATTGGAGATGAAACCGCCGTAGATGCCGAATCCCTGGCTGACTGGATGGTATTGTTACTGACACGCTTTATGCATGACTTGCAAGAACGTCCCATCACCCAAGAGATTATGCGTTGGGAGTTACTCCAAGGCAATGAGTTAACCCATGAGTTAGCAACAGTACGCGATCAAATGGCGATTGAAAGTTTGGAATTTCTCCAGCAAAAGCATTCCTTCCCCCCAGATCAAGATATCCCTGCTATCAGTGCAGTTTTGATTGCGGGAATTGTTTATCTAGTTATGCGAACCAAAGTCAGCGATACATTCTTAGGAATTGATTTCAGTTCACCAGCTGGATGGGAACGGATTGAAAGGGCTATCACATCTCTACTTGGGGCAATTGTCGAAAATGATGGGTAACTGTTGCAACCGAAAAAGCGCAGAGCTTATTTACTCACGTTAAAGTAAAAGTCGAACATTATCAAAAAGCAGCCATGTACGTGCTAATAGGTGGATCTGGTTTAGTCGGACTAAGCTTGGCGCAGAAATTGGTAGAACTAGGACACACCGTAGCTGTCATTGACATTGATCCTAATGCTTGTCGCTATGCACGGGAACAAGTAGGAGCAATGGCTTTTGAAGGTAGCGCCGTCAGTACGCAAGTTTTATTAGAAGCAGGAATCCGTAAAGCCGACGCTTTAGCGGCTATGCTGCGAAGTGATGCTTTGAACTTAGCGATGGTAACTCTCGCCAAACATTATGGAGTCCCCCACATTGTCACTCGGATGCGTCATGCCGATTTCATGGAACCTTTTAAATTAGCTGGCGCTAATCATATTATCGGCACAGTTGAACTAGCAGTTTCCACAATGGTGAATGCGATCGAATATCCGCAAGTAGAATCAATGATGCATTTTGAGCAAGGACAAATTGAAGTTTTAAAACTTTCAATTCCTAAAAATTGCTATGTCGTTAATCGTAGCATTGCCGAAATTGCTCAGGATTCACGCTTTCCTACCGGTTCTCTAATTATTGGTTATCAACCCCATCCCCATGAAGACTTAAATATTCCTAATGGAAGTACAGTATTAGAACCAGGTTCAACGGTGCTGATTGTCACCAAACCAGGATCATTGCGTCAAATGATAGATTTCATCCAAGGCTGTAAGTAAAAATTTGTCATTTGTCCTTTGTCATTTGTCATTGGTAAAGATTTAAGTTCTATTTATGCAAAGTAAATAGTTTAGTAGATTTCTCCCACGTTACTTAATTCATCCTTCATCCTTCTCATGAAGCTGTACTTACGTTTTTATTTAATAATTGCTGCTTTGATTTTTTTAGTATCTTGTACATCATTAAAAAATTCACCAAAGCCAGAATCTCAAAATCCCCAGGCAAAATCATCTCAACAAGTGGTGACTCTGGATAAAAATTTTCAAATAGCAATGGGTCAAACTATTTATGTACCTATATATTCCCATATCTATCATAACGATGAGCGGCAAATTTTAGATTTAGCAGCTACCCTGAGTATTAGAAATACAGATTTAATCAATCCGATGATTATTACTGCTGTGCGTTACTATGATTCAAATGGTAAATTAATTAAGCAGTATTTAGACCGCCCGATTCAATTGAATGCTTTAGCTTCAACAGATTTCTTCGTAAATAGAACAGATAAAAGTGGCGGTTTAGGAGCAAATTTTATTGTAGAGTGGGTATCCCAAAAAGTAATTTCTGAACCGATAGTAGAAGCCGTAATGATTGCGACTGAATTCCAACAAGGTGTGTCTTTTGTGAGTCCAGGTAAAGTGATTAAAAGTCAAAAAAACACCCAAAATACATCTTTATAGGACTTACGCAAGGGGTATATTGTCATTGCGATCGGAACGGAGTGTAGGGAAGCAATCCCAGCGTCAGGGGGGATTACTTCGCTATCGCTCGTAATGACAAAATTACGTTATTTTTGCGTAAGTCCTGCTTTAAAATGAATTAATAATTATGAATTTAGTATATTTTGGTGCGTTAAGATAAAGCCATAACAACCCCTATTGAAGATTTAATTTTATAATTACGAATTACGAATTAATATATTAATCATCTAATTTCAACAATTGTTCATCAAGTTTTTTTAACCGTTCATAAACAATTTCTTCTGACAAAATTCGCTGACGTATCGCCTCATTTAATGCACCTTTCTCCGCTAGTAGCAATCGACGGCGAATAGCATCAAGCTTACTAGGTTCACCAGTTTTTATATCCAACTCATCCGCACGGCGATTATATAATTCTCGTAATACCTTTTCTGCGCCTGCTACTTGCACTTGATAAGCTGCACGCATCTCTTCATATACAGCTTTTGGTAAAACCCCTGTTTTTAATAGAGTATCTAATTCATCCTGTGCTGCTTTACCTGTAATTAATTGGGCTTGCAATTCTTCAACCTGCTGGCGCGTTGCTGACACCTGAGACAATTGCAATCGCTTCACCAACCAAGGTAAACTTACTCCTTGACCAACTACAGACAGCAATACTGTCCCAAACACGATCGCAATTAGTTGTTCTCTTCCGGTGATTGTTGTGGGAATACTCAACGCCAACGCCATTGACAGAGAACCTTTAATATTGCCAAAAAACAGAACGTGTTGCCAGCGCCAAGGAATGGGACGGTCAAACCAACGTAAAATAGCTAACAGTGGATAGACAGAGACGATGCGGGCTATTTGATAAGCTGCGATCGCTAGCAGCACAGCTGGTAGAGTTTGCCATAAAGTTATTAAGTCTATTTCTATACCAATCAGCAGAAAAATAAAGCTATTTACCCCAAAAGCAATAGATTCCCAAAAACTCAGTAATGTCAATCTTGTCGAAGCCGATACTTTACCTGAAAGCCCCACTGCACCGACAATTAACCCAGCAACAACCACAGCCACTACACCAGAGACGCTAAAAGATTGTCCCAGTTTAAAAGCTCCTAAAGCCACAGCTACCGTGAGTAAAATACTACTCAGTGGTTCATCAGCACGGACAAATAAGCCCGTACTCAAATACCCGACAGCTAACCCGACTAAAGTTCCCCCAATAATTACGACAAATAATTCTTGCAGTCCAACGAGAAATGAGAGTGAGCCAGCTGCATGAACTTTTAAAATTAAACTAAATAAAACTAGCGCCACACCATCGTTAAATAAGCTTTCTCCCTCAACAATGGTTGACAGACGCGAAGGGACATGTACCTCCTTAAATACAGCAATTACAGAAACAGTATCAGTAATTGCTAAAATTACTCCCGCCAATAGTGCATCTGTCCAATTTAGTCCCAGTCCCCATTTTAGAATTGCGGCTGTGACACCAGAAGAAATGAGGATTCCTGGCCCAGCTAATAAAGCAATTGGTTTAACCGTGGTACGCAGGCGGCTAACATCTGTATTAATAGCCGCCTCAAACACCAAAATTGGCAGAAATAAATTTAAAATCAGAGAATCATTCAGACCAATGCGCTGTGGTAAGAGTTCTGTAACAGCTAAACCCGCTAAAACTAAACCTGCAACATAAGAAACTCGTAGCCAGCGCGACAATAAAGCGACAACGGTGGCTACGAGTAAAAGAATAATTGAAACAGTGACTAATTCAGCTACATTCACTGGCAAATAGGGAAAAAGTGACTAGGAATGGTAGAAAAGAATATAGCAGTCGGCTGAGAATTTGTGAAATATTACATGTAGGATTGTTGACTGTTAACCGTTGATAGTCAACAGCCAAAACCGATATTTTTCACAACTGAAATAGGATTGCTATAGCAATGTCTGTCAAGTTTTACTTGATTTTATATAGCTGCAACTATCTTTTCTAAAAATCTATATAATCCTCGAACATTTTGTTTTTATATAATCCTGAATATCTTCAGCCACAACGGCCACACAAGATTCTGGTAAATTATCGCCTGCGTGAGGAATGATTTTCAATTCAACTTTAGGTAGAAGTTGATTGTAAGCTTGACTTTTCGCTAAGGCATCGGGTGTGTCTTTGCCACCTTGTAAAATCAAAACTGGATTTTCTAGTAGGTGCAATCTGTCTTGGAGATATTCTGCTGCAATTTCTGGCTTTGGCCTTTTGAAGAGGAGTTGACAGGCTGTCTGATGTTGCAACAGTGTTTTCCGCATTTGTAAATATTTTTCAAGTTTTGTATGCAACCCCAAAATTTTTATGATAGGCAGAAGCGATCGCAAAATCTTAAATAATAATTTTGGCCCATCCACTAACCACTGCATTTTTTGCCATCTTTTCTCTTGTCCTGCTATTGCTATACCCTCTGGTGATAACAATACTAAACCTTCTACCTGCTCTGGATACTTTAAAGCATAGCTAGCAGCAATCCACCCGCCTAGAGAATGTCCTATTAAATACACTTTCTCCAACTTTAACGCTTCTAATAACTGAGCTAAACACTCTACTTGCAACTCAACTGAGTAGTGAACATTCGGATTGTCTGACTCACCACATCCTAATAAATCTAGGGCAAAGCAATTAAAATGTTGTGACACAGATTCCATTACTGATACCCACTGGCTGCTATCATTCCAAGCACCATGTAAAAAAATGATCGGCATTCCCTGACCGGCTTCGCGCCAAAATAATAGCCCTTGAGAAAGTTTTCTCCGGGAGTTACGAAATAGCGTATCCATCTGAATTTTAACGATTAAGTTTTAGTATATTAATCAATAATCATTCCTCAGTAAACATAGACAAATGACTATATGACCAAAAAGCATGAAGTGTAAAGAATGTAGAGACAAAGCAACTTGCCGAGTCTAGGATGAAAAATCTCTACATACCCCAACAGTAGGTGGTGTCAAAAATCAGAGGTTTGTTCCTTCATACTTTATACTTCATACTTCAGTTGACTACCGACTAAGTAAATATTGTTATGCCACTGTTGTCAAGCCATTTAAGTAGTCTTGTAACTGCTCATAGTGGTCATGAGACATTGGTTCTAGAGGTAGGGAGTTACGAGAGAACGCTTGGATTTCTGTCACTTCCAATTTATCCTGAATTGCCATCGAGCCTTGTACTTCAGCTTCCACTGCAATACAAATCGAATGAATTCTCGGATCTCGGCTTGGCGAAGAATAAACCCCAACTAAACGCCGGATTTTTACCAACTCCAATCCTGTTTCCTCCAACAACTCTCGGCGGACTGTATTCGGGATATCTTCTCCCCAATCCACCATACCTCCAGGTAATGCCCAGCGACCGTTGTCGCTGCGCCGAATCAACACAATCCGACCATCAGGTAGAATGGGAATGATGCTGGTGCCGGTAATGGGATGACGGAAGATTATACCCAATACGGTTTGCCCAAAGCGCCATAAGCTACGTGTGGACTGCAAAGCTATAGTAAACAAAGCAAGAACGTTCAATCTTCAAATCTTTGTATTGTATTCTAGAATTCCTTACCAATTAACATAGATGTCTAAATACCAATATATTTAGTTGTGTATTATACAAAATGTTAATGGTTTGGAGCTTTCATTCTAACACTTTCTTAGAAGCACTCAATCTGATTATTTAATTTTTATACATCATCCTATATCACAGACAATAAAACGGATTAATTAGCTTCAATATCAATAAAACTCTAAAATAGATAATTTACCTACATGATTAATCTGTTAATATCTGAATTAATCATACTCCTCATCATTGTTGAATCACAATTCCAGAAAAATTTGCCGAACTTAGCGGCGAATTCAAAATTAATAATCCCCATAAATAAATTGAGATTGCTCAATTCTTTTCTTTAGGGGCTAGTAGATATTTTTTACTGAATCTATATCCTACTATTAAATAATTTACTGCGCTTAAGAGCAGGATACTCCGCGCTAAGTGTTGGCGCAGCCTCTCCGACAGGAGAAGCTATACCGTTTGCGCAGCGTCTCGTAGAGAAGGCTTTACGCCTGTCATTTGTCAGCGATGCACTGAGAGCTACAAGAAGTGTTATTTTTGGTAGGAGTTTCATACCTTCCTTGTGATAGCCCTGCGTTGCTTTTTTAAAGTTATAAGTAACCACGCAAAATTAATTACAGTCATTGCGAGCGTTCGCATCTGCTATTCACCCAAAAAATTATTCCGAATAAGTATTGACATATTACAAATAAATGCGTTATAATAGTATGCTGTTCAAAGAATATTATAGCTAGACTAGGCTAAGAATTATCAATAACAACGGTAGCTGATATTGCCTAGTGGCTGTTTTTTGTTGTTTATTAATGAGGTGAACATGGCTAAGCGCCGTAACCCAAAAAAAGAAAAGGCGCTACGGAACCAGGCATATGCCAGGAAGTTTCGTAAACGAACTACTACAGGAAGAATGCAGAGAAGGTTCCAACAAAGACCACCTAAGAGTGAAGAAGATGACGGCGTAGCAGCAATTGATGCTGAGTAAGCCATCTGCTTAAATCCTTACTCTTTAAATCTTTGATTTTTCAGGGCGTACATTAATTTGTATGTCCTGAATTATTTTGTGGGCATTGGGCATTGGGCAAGAGTAAAAAATCATTAGTTTTTATCTTACCTGTCCTCCCTTGTCCCCCTTGTCTCAATACGGTTCGGATAAGCAATTTTCATCTCCCTTTTGGGAAAGGGAAAAGGTTAAGGGGTAAGGGGGAAAGGTTTGAATGGGCCCTTTTCCCTTTCCCCTTTCCCGTTTAACCGAACCGTATTGCCCCTTGTCGCCCTTGTCCCCCTTCCCTAGTCGCCCCTGCGCCCTATTCCCTAGACCCTAGTTGAGTGCGGGCGGTAAGAATTGCGTTGCGTACTTGGGCAAAGCCAGTACCACCATAACTATTACGGGCTGCTACGACTTGACGGGGGGAGATGGCTTCATAAATATCAGCTGCAAATGCTGGATGAATTTGTTGCCACTCTTCTAATGTCAAATCTTTGAGGAGTTTACCTGCGGCAATACTGGTTTTTACCACTTTACCCACGAGGTTATAGGCTTCTCGGAAGGGGACACCTTTTGTAGCTAAATAATCTGCTACATCTGTGGCGTTAGAAAAGTCTTCTGCGACTGCTTGTGCCAAGCGTTGGGGACGAAATTCTAAACCTTCTCGCAGCAAAATTGTCATTGCTTCCAAGCAGGCTTTGACTGTGTTGACGCTGTCAAATAAACCTTCTTTGTCTTCTTGCAAATCTTTGTTATATGCCAGAGGTAGCCCCTTCATAATTACCAGCATCCCTTGCAAATGCCCAAATACACGCCCTGTTTTTCCTCGTACCAGTTCTGGAACATCAGGGTTTTTCTTTTGGGGCATGATGCTGGAACCTGTAGCACAGGTATCTTTGAGGGTAACAAAGCGAAATTCCTCAGATGCCCAAAGAATCACCTCTTCACTAAGGCGGCTGAGGTGAACCATAATTAGACTGGCAGCACAGAGAAATTCGATCGCAAAATCGCGATCGCTCACTCCATCAAGGCTATTAGCATAAATGTTGTCAAAATTCAAGAGTTCGGCTGTATAATGCCGATCAATCGGAAAAGTCGTCCCAGCCAAAGCACCACAACCCAAAGGAGAGATATTAACTCGGCGATAAACATCTCCTAGACGTTCCCAGTCTCGTTGCGCCATATTAAAGTAAGCCAAGAGATGGTGAGCTAAACTTAGTGGTTGGGCGCGTTGCAGGTGAGTATAGCCAGGAATGAGAGTTTCAACGTTTTTTTCGGCTATCTCTAGTAAAACAGTTTGAAAATCGCGTAATTGACTTTTAATTTGTTGAATTTGGTCGCGCAGATAAAGTCTAGTATCAGTGCCAACTTGATCGTTACGCGATCGCGCAGTATGCAGCTTTTTACCCACATCACCCACAATTTCTGTCAATCGCCGTTCCACGGCAAAGTGAACATCTTCCGCATCAATACCAGGCTGAAATTTTCCTTGGCGATATTCCTGGCGAATTTGTTCTAACCCAGCAACTAGTTGTTCTCCTTCTTCTGAGGAAATGATACCAGTATGAGCCAGCATTTTCGCATGGGCTTGGGAACCAGTCAGGTCATATTCGATTAATTCAATGTCGAAATTTATACTTGCATTAAAAAGAGCGATCGCTGGATGCAACGCCGATTCAAACCGCTGGCTCCAAGTTTTTTGTTCGGTCATAAACGTTAAAAGTGGGGCAATCAATTTAAGATTTTGGATGTTAAATAAACCCAAAATCTTAAATTTTAAATTACTTTAACCGTAACTAGTTAGATTCCGAATCATATAGCCAATGACCAAACCAATCAACAGTGCCCAAATTTGGCCTGTCTTGACAAAGTGCTGCCAACTGTTCTGCATTTGTCCCAAAACATTAGGATCGTTAATATGTTGAGCTAACACTGAAGTTACAGGCGAATGCCAAAATAACTCAGATAGCACATCGCTGAAGTAGTGCATACTTAGTAACCTGAAGGATTGTTATGTCATAACCTCTACTTGCAGGTGATGTCCAGCATTGGGAGGAGATGAGGAGGATGAGGGGGATGAGGGGGATGAGGAAGCAGGGGAGACAACTGACAAATGCCCAATGACGGCAGTTGCTACAACGCGGGAAACCCGCGCAACGCACTACCTCCCCAATGCCCAATGCCCAATGCCCATTGACTATTGACTTTTTGTTAACTTATCGGCTGTCCGCAAAATTTGCCCTGCTAAGACTGCTGCACCAAAGCCATTATCAATATTGACTACACCTATTCCCGGCGCACAAGAGTTGAGCATTGTCAATAGGGGTGCTAAACCACCAAAACTCGCACCATAACCGATGCTGGTGGGTACAGCAATCACAGGACAATCCGCCAACCCTGCAACAACGCTGGGTAATGCACCTTCCATCCCCGCTACGACTATCAAAACTGATGCTGACTCAATTAAGTGGCGATTACTCAACAAGCGGTGAATACCAGCAACACCGACATCCCAAAGGCGTAGTACGCGAAAACCAGAAAGTTCTGCTGTCACTGCTGCTTCTTCAGCTACAGGTAAATCAGCCGTTCCTGCCGACAGAATCCCCATCACACCATCAAACTGGGGTTCAATTTCCGTGGGAGTAATGGCACAAATTTTTGCCAACTCATAGTATCGTAAACCTCTCACCCTAGATTGTAATTTGGTGTAGATTCCAGGTTCAATCCGGGTTGCCATTACTACCGGATTGCGCTGACGCATCACCTCCATAATTTGCACAATTTGATCGGGAGTTTTACCTAGACCCCAAATTACCTCTGGGAAACCAGTTCTCAGCGCCCGATGGTGGTCAATTTTGGCAAAATCACCCACTGTTTCATAAGTTAAGTCTTTGAGGGAGTCTAATGCCTGATTTGGGGTAACGTTACCATCTGCAACCGCTTCTAAAAGCGATCGCAAAGCTTTTTCATTGGTCATGAGTCATTTGTCCTTTGTGATTTGTCAGTTACTAATAACCATTGACCAAAAAAGTATGAAATATAAAAGTAGTTTTATCCTTCATCCTTCAGTTGACTAATCTGTTATTTTGATTTCATGAATATTCCAGAAAGCACCACCTATCGCTGAATAATTAATACCTGCAAAGCGATTACGTATTGCTGACATTGACAGCTGATTAACTAGGTAAATAAAGGGTAAATTTTCTTGAGAAATCCGCTGAGTTTCCCCATAAATTTCTTTTACTTTTGCTTCATCAAATTCTTGTGTGGCTTGAATATATAGCTTACCAATTTCTGCTTCCCAATCAGCTACTTCTCTACCCTCAATCTGCTTTTGTCCAGGTTGTGGTTTCTGATTAAACATATGTAATCCGCCATCAGGTGACCAGACATTAGCTCCATCGTTTGGTTCTAAACCACCTGTCAAACCTAAAATAGAAGCTTCCCAATCTAGGCTATTAGATAGCTTATCTGTATAAGTATTCCATGCCAATGGAGTGAAATCGACTTGCATACCTATTTTCTGCAAGTCTTGTTTAATCTGCGCTCCTATTGCTTCGCGGATTTTATTCCCAGAGTTAGTGAGCAAATTAAAGCGAACGCGATTTCCTTCAGCATCTAATAACTGACTTTGTGGGTTATATTTAAATCCAGCCTTAATCAGCAATTGCTTTGCTTTTTCAGGATTATAATCATATACTTTTAGCGCAGCTTTTGACGAAAGGTAATAAGGACTTTGTACTGTAACTGGTGAGTTTTGTGGTTTACCTAAGCCGCGATAAGTGTTATTAATCATCGTTTGGCGATCAATAGCATGAGCTACTGCCTGCCTAAATTCAACTGTATTGAACCAGCGTGATTTAATGGGATCTACTAGAGGTTTTCCGTTTCTTTTACCTTTATTTAAATTAAAGAAAACAAATGTTGTACCAGTGCCAGGTTGATTCCCGTAAATTTTGAAATTACCCTGCTTTTCTTGTACTTTTAGCAAAGAAAAATATTCAGGTGTTACTGCTACAGTATCTAATCCAGTAGACCGAAATTGCAGCAAAGAAGTATCCGTATTTTCGACGATTTGCCAAACTATACGTTCAATATAAGGCTGAGCTTTACCTTGGGTGTCTTTACGCCAGTAGTAAGGGTTACGCCGAAACACTACACGTTGACTTGTGTCATAACGCTCAAGTTTATATGGGCCGTTGACAATAATTTGCTCCGGAGGAGTATCTACACCCCACTTGCTCAAGAAAGTCGGCTTTCCTTCTGAATCTTTCTGTTTTACAGATGCTTTTAGTGCATGGGCAGGTAAAATAGAAGTGCCCGTATTTAATAAGAAAGGTCTAAAAGGTTCCGGGAGAATAAATTCAACCCGACGTTCATCGAGTTTTTTGACTATAGGTAGCTTCCGACTGAGACCGATTCTGAATGCATCTTTAACATCAGTAGGAATCGCTTCATTAAAGTAGATATCGTTATAAGTAAATACGACATCTTCAGCCGTGAGTGGTTGCCCATCAGACCATTTTAATCCTTCACGTAAAGTAAAAGTAAATCGCAATTTATCTTCAGAAATTTGCCATGATTCCGCTAAATCTGGTTCAACTTTACCAGTAATTAAATCTTGGGTAACTAATCCTGCGTAAGTTAAACCAAAAATATTTGGTGATTCTTGGCTGAGAGCTAAGTTAAAGGTTTTAGGATCGCTGAGAATACTAGTTACTAACTGGGGAACTTGAGCAGCTGTTGTTTTAAAATTGGATGGATTACAAGCAGCAACTGTCAGTACTGTTGCTATACAGATAATTATGAGTAACCACAACCGTTTAACTCTAGCCCATATACTAGGAAATTTCATAATTTTAATCATCAAAAGTAAAGTTCATCTGGACTGGGACTTGAGCCAAGCCAGGAATTTTTTGGTATTAGTGAAATACTATTTAAATGAATCAGCAGCTACGAGTAAGACAACAGCATAAGCACATATACCTTCTTCCCGTCCCACAGGGCCTAATTTTTCGTTGGTAGTAGCTTTAATACCAATTTGATTGGGTTGTAATTGTAAAACAGCCGCTAGCTTGTCCCGCATTTTCTCAATATGAAGTTTCAATTTTGGTCGTTCTGCTACTACCACAGAATCAATATTGCCGATTTGCCAACCTTGAGTGCAAATCAGCTGATGTACTTGATTTAATAACACCAAACTGTCTGCTCCCGCCCATTGGGGATCTGTAGGGGGAAAATAATGCCCAATATCCCCTAAAGATAATGCCCCCAGCATGGCATCCATAATCGCATGGGTTAGGACATCAGCATCACTGTGCCCCAGCAAACCCAGTTCATGGGGAATGTTCACTCCGCCTAAAATTAAAGCGCGATCGCTCACCAGTCGGTGAATATCGTAGCCGTTACCTATACGAATATTAGTCATTTGTCAATAGTCAATGGTCAGTTGTCAGTTGTTATGGGGCATTGGGCATTGGGCATGGGGCATTGGCTAATTCTTCCCCTTGTCCCCCTTGTCCCCCTTGTCTTCCTTGTCTTCCTTGTCTCCCTTTTCCCGTTTCCATTTTTCCAGTAAATCGGGACGGCGATCGCCTGTTCTTTTGATTTGTTGTTCGTAACGCCACTGGGAAATGGCGGCGTGATTTCCAGATAGCAAGACATCTGGTACTTTCCAGCCACGAAAATTTGCGGGACGAGTGTATTGGGGATAATCCAACAACCCTTCTTCAAAACTCTCTGCTGTCAATGATTCCACTTTCGCTACAGTGCCAGGTAACAGTCTTACCACACCATTGAGCAAAGCCATTGCGGGTATTTCACCGCCTGTGAGAATAAAATCTCCTAAAGACACTTCACGGGTGACTAAATGCAGTACCCGCTCATCTACTCCTTCGTAATGGCCACAAATGACCACTAATTGGTTATAATTTGATGCCAGCTCGCGTAAAAGCGGTTGATTGATAGTTTGTCCTTGTGGACTCATCAAAATCACCTCTCTTTGCGGTAGAATCGGCAGCGACTCCACAGCGGCAAAAATGGGTTCAGGCTTCATCAGCATCCCCACACCGCCGCCATAGGGTTCATCATCTACTTTCCGGTGCTTATCGTTGGTAAAGTCTCTAGGATTAACCAGATTGACTTGAGCAATCTGTTTGGCTAAGGCTTTAGCCAGCAATCCAGAACCCAAAACAGAGGTAAAACAGTCAGGAAAAAGCGTAACTATATCAAAGCGCACAGTTATTCGTATTCAAGAACACTAATCTTAAATTTGAATGTCGGGGAAAAACAAGAAGCTAATGACTGGTAGGGCTACAGATAAAGTTTGTCAATAGTAACTAAAAGTACCAGAAAACTTGGCTCTTTCGTGGGATCAAAAGTTTTTCTAATTACTTAATTTATGTTTAAATATTGTCAAAACTACATTTAAATTAATATTCTTAACTCAGTTAGCAACTTTCAGGATGCATCAAGCCAGCCTCAGAACACAGCTTGTCAAAACCTACTCGCCCCAATCCAGGGCGCAGCCTAGCCCCCACTTAGCCCTACTCGCACTATTTTGCCAAGCTGGCAAAAGTGGACAGGTGAACAAACAAGGCGCTGGCTTTGAGGACAATGGACATATCAAGACTGAGGCTTCTTGTGGAGCGAGCAAACAGTCGCAACGACGATTAACGCCAATCCCAACTGCAAAAAAGTGTCCTCCCAAACAAGCAAAGCGCGAAAATACTCAGGCTACTGAACCTTGTTATATTCACCTGAAGTTGTTGACAGGAGAAACACAATGCCGCAATTAAAAGCTAAATCGCTGGAAATGAGGACACCCCAAGCAACTAAAACCGCCGTTCTGGTTATCGGAGGAGCAGAAGACAAAGTTCATGGACGTGATATCCTAAGAACTTTTTTTGGCCGTGCTGGTGCTAGCAAGGCCTATATTACAATTATTCCATCTGCCTCTCGTGAACCAGCCATTATTGGCGGTCGGTATATTCGGATTTTTGAAGAAATGGGTGCTGAGAAGGTTGAAATTTTAGATATTCGCGAGCGGGAACAGTGCGAAGCCTCTCAAATTAAAGCAGCCCTGGAAGCCTGTAGCGGAGTCTTTTTGACAGGAGGGGATCAATTGCGTCTTTGTGGCGTATTGGCAGATACGCCAGTGATGGACATTGTCCGACAGCGAGTTAGGGCAGGGCAACTTACCTTAGCTGGCACGAGTGCAGGAGCAGCGGTAATGGGGCATCATATGATTGCTGGTGGTGGTAGTGGGGAAACGCCCAACCGCTCTCTGGTTGATATGGCAACAGGTTTAGGATTTATTCCCGAAGTGATTGTAGACCAACATTTTCACAACCGTAATCGCATGGGGCGATTAATTAGCGCGATCGCCGCTCACCCCGATCGCCTAGGTATCGGTATTGACGAAGATACTTGTGCTGTGTTCGAGCGCGATGGTTGGCTACAAGTTATGGGTAAAGGTAGTGTCACTATTGTTGATCCTACGGAGTTAACCCACACAAATGAACCTCATGTAGGAGCTAATGAACCCTTGACTGTACATAATTTACGTCTACATATCCTCAGCTATGGCGATCGCTTCCACCTGTACCAGCGCACTGTACTGCCTGCTGTACATCGGATCTCCAGCTGACGGAATAGTGTATCTGAGGTTACACTGAGTTGATCGCTTGTTTATTTCTTACTGTAGAAAAATCAACAGAAACAGCATTTAAAAAGAAAAAACTGTTCATGATAAACAGTTTAGCGGTCAATTTCAGTAAGAAACTAGAATTTTGGTTCCGAATCTCCATCTACCTATTCCCATGAGAATCCTCAAGATCCAGACATTACGCGGCCCAAACTACTGGAGCATTCGACGCCACAAGCTGATCGTCATGCGCCTCGATTTAGAAAACCTTGCCGAGAAGCCCTCGAATGAAATCCCTGGTTTTTACGAAGGATTAGTTGAGGCGCTGCCAAGTCTGGAGGGCCACTATTGCTCACCGGGCTGTCGGGGTGGTTTTTTAATGCGTGTGCGCGAAGGCACAATGATGGGCCATATCGTTGAACACGTAGCTTTAGAGTTGCAAGAACTAGCTGGAATGCATGTAGGCTTTGGTCGCACCCGCGAAACAGCTACACCTGGCATTTACCAGGTAGTACTAGAGTACCTAAATGAGGAAGCCGGACGCTACGCCGGACGAGCAGCGGTACGGTTGTGCCAAAGTATTGTCGATCGCGGTCGTTATCCCAAAGCAGAGCTAGAGCAAGACATCCAAGACTTAAAAGACTTCTGGCGAGATTCATCTTTGGGCCCCTCGACAGAAGCGATCGTCAAAGAAGCAGAAAAACGCGGAATACCCTGGATGGCTCTAGGGGCACGCTTTTTGATTCAGCTAGGTTATGGTGTGAATCAAAAGCGGATGCAAGCAACCATGACCGACAACACCGGCATTTTGGGTGTAGAACTAGCTTGCGACAAAGAAGCCACCAAACGTATCCTCGCTGCATCTGGTGTACCAGTGCCTAAAGGTACAGTTATCAGTTTCTTGGACGATTTGGAAGAAGCTATAGAATATGTTGGTGGTTATCCCATAGTCATCAAGCCCTTAGATGGCAATCACGGACGCGGGATCACCATTGATATTAGAACTTGGGAAGAAGCCGAGGCAGCTTATGAAGCAGCCAGACAAGTTTCCCGGTCAATTATTGTTGAAAGGTATTACGTAGGGCGAGATCATCGGGTATTGGTGGTAGATGGCAAAGTCGTAGCAGTAGCAGAACGCGTACCAGCCCATGTGGTTGGTAATGGCAGATCTAGTATTGCGGAACTAATTGAGGAAACAAACCAAGACCCAAATCGCGGTGAAGGACATGATAATGTCCTCACCAAAATTGAACTCGACCGGACTAGCTACCAGCTACTAGAAAGGCAAGGCTATACCCTAAATAGCGTTCTTCCCAAAGGTACAGTTTGTTATCTCCGCGCTACGGCTAACTTAAGTACAGGAGGTAGTGCCCTCGACCGTACCGATGAAATCCACCCTGAAACCGTATGGCTAGCACAACGGGTAGTCAAGATTATTGGCTTGGATATTGCCGGATTGGATATTGTTACCACGGATATTAGCCGTCCTTTAAGGGAAGTAGATGGCGTAATTGTTGAAGTTAACGCCGCCCCTGGCTTTAGAATGCACGTTGCACCCTCTCAAGGCATTCCCCGCAACGTTGCTGGCGCAGTCATGGATATGCTATTCCCCAATGAGCAATCCAGCCGTATTCCCATTCTCAGTGTCACCGGTACAAATGGTAAAACCACTACCACCCGATTGCTGGCACACATATACAAGCAGACAGGCAAAGTAGTAGGTTATACAACCACAGACGGAACTTACATCGGTGATTACTTAGTAGAAGCGGGAGATAATACGGGGCCGCAAAGTGCCCATTTAATCTTGCAAGACCCCACCGTAGAAGTCGCAGTATTAGAAAGCGCTCGTGGTGGTATTCTTCGTTCAGGATTGGGTTTTGAAGCTGCCAATGTGGGCGTGGTTTTGAATGTTGCCGCCGATCATTTAGGAATAGGCGATATAGATACAATAGACCAATTAGCTAACCTTAAAAGTGTAGTAGCAGAAGCCGTATTCCCTGATGGCTATGCCGTACTCAACGCTGACGATCACCGGGTTGCAGCAATGGCAGAGAAAACAAAAGCTAATATTGCTTACTTCACCATGAACGCCGACTCAGAACTGGTGCGCAAGCACATTCAAAAGGGCGGAGTCGCAGCAGTTTATGAAAATGGCTATCTCTCAATTGTCAAAGGCGATTGGACACACCGCATTGAACGGGCGGAAGCTATTCCCTTGACAATGGGCGGACGTGCGCCATTTATGATTGCTAACGCATTAGCAGCAAGTTTGGCAGCTTTTGTGCAAAACGTCACAATAGAGCAGATTCGCTCAGGATTAAAGACCTTCCGCGCTTCTGTGAGTCAAACCCCAGGACGGATGAATTTATTTAATTTAGGCAACCACCATGCTTTGGTAGACTATGCTCATAACCCAGCTAGTTATGAAGCTGTGGGTGCTTTCGTCCGCAACTGGACTTCAGGACAGCGGATTGGCGTAGTTGGCGGCCCTGGCGATCGCCGTGACGAAGATTTTGTCACGTTGGGCAAATTAGCAGCAGATATTTTTGATTACATCATCATCAAAGAAGACGATGATACTAGGGGTCGTCTTCGGGGATCAGCCGCAGAGTTGATTACTAGAGGCATTACCCAAGTTAAACCCAATGCTCGTTTTGAAGCAATTTTGGACGAAACCCAAGCAATTAACAAAGGCTTGGATATGGCTCCAGAGAACAGCCTGGTCGTGATTTTACCAGAAAGTGTCACCCGTGCGATTAAGTTAATTAGGGCACGGGGCGTAGTGAAAGAAGAAACACATCAGCAAAACTCGACTACGGCGATCGTAGATTCTCAAAATGGCGTTGCATCTCCAATCATCAATACGCTGCTTTAGTCAATAGTAGAGATGCGATCGCTCGTATCTCTACTATTAACCTTTGCTTTCCTGCCAACTAAAAATATTATTGGTCTTGGTCTGAATTACTATCTGTACCAGAACCTTTGATTTCCTCCTTAAAACCCCGGAGAGTTTTACCGAGTGCATTCCCCAATTCGGGAATTTTTTTCGGGCCGAAAATTAAAATAGCGACTATCACAATAATGGCAACTTCTGGCCATCCTAGTCCAAATAACATATATACTTCCTCTCAAGCATCTTTAATTAACTATAAATTGCAGTTGCTATAGTGACGAACTATTTCTATTTGGTGGCAATTTTGATTCCTAACCAATCGCTTAATTCCTGGGCTAACCATTCCATTTCCGCCTCAGATTTGAGAGGAAAATGACTATTAGCAAGCTGATATTTTTGTACTCCAGCCCAAAGTTCTAATTGTGCAGGTATATTAATTCTATTGCCATCAGAATCTTTAGTAAAATGTGGTGGAATATACACTAGTTTAGTAATATTATTCCGGGGAGATGGTCGGGGACGATGAAATTTAAATCCAAATAACTCATAGGTTGAAGATACTTGTTGACTATCCAGGCGTAATTTCATACTTCCCCAGATATTAAATAAAAAACTATACATCATAAAGCCGCCAGCGCCCCAAAAAGGCAGGGAGAACAAGGCAAAGGGGATATTAACCGGAAAAGGTGCAGCAAGCGCGCCAATCGTCCAAAATAGGATGAATGAATTCCAAGCGATCGCAAACGAACCTAAAAACAACATCGACGCTTGCCAGCCACTGGGCGGAATGACAACTTCTAGTACATCTGCACTTTTCGTCAGTTGAATTTTACTCCCTGGCGGTTTGATAATAGTTAAATCCGTCAACTCGAGAATTTGGGGTCTATCTAAGGCTTGGAGTGCTTCTAGGGCAGAACTTGCACGCTGTTCTAAGTTAGGTTCAATTAACCACCGCAACCAATTACTGAAATCAGGACTGAGATTAGCCGCTTGCTCAAACTGAATGCGAAAATCCTTTTGGGGTAAATCTGCTGGCTGGATACCCGTCGCCAAATAAATTAATGTCGCCCCTAAACTATAAATATCGGAAGCTGCAACGGTGCGTCCGCCAAATTGCTCTAGTGGCATATAACCATAGGTTCCCACCACCGTCCGAGTTGAGCCTTCAGTTGCCAAAACAGTCTGTACTGAGCCAAAATCTACCAAATAAACTTGACCGACATTATTACCAGAGCGATCGCCCAATAAAATATTGCTAGGCTTAATATCACGGTGAATTACAGGCGGATGTAGCCCATGCAGATAAATGAGAATTTCTAACAGTGTTTTAGCTATCTGTTTAATTTCTGCCTCAGTAAAAGTGCGCCCAGCTTTTAAAGATTGCTCCAGAGTTGGTGCTGATATATAAGTTTGTACCAGGGCAAATCCCTGGAGATTAGGCGAATTTAGCTCAAAATAATCTAAATAGCGAGGAATAGCAGGATGTGATAAAGATTTTAAAGTTTCAGCTTCCCGCTCAAATAGCTTGAGATCATCCCATTCAAAGTCGCCGCCAAAAGTCAGTAACTTAACGATCACAAGTTCCTGAGTGAGTAAGTCACGGACTAACAGCGTTCGTCTTCCTGCCTTTTTTCCCAATTGCTGCTGAATTTCGTAGCGTAGACGCGCAGCGTCTTGTCGCCAGACATCGCCCAATATTTCTTTAGCCATTATGATTACTGATAACGCTACGTCTAAAGGTGGTTAGAGCCTATGACTATCCAAACAAACAAGCTGATATCTTTAGTATAAATAATGTAATTCTATGCCTTCGGAAATTTGGCCTTACATTACCCCTGGTATTCCCGATGAAATGTTCGAGCATTTGCCAGGAATACCCATGAGCCAGCGAGAAGTGAGACTATTGCTGATTGCTCAATTACGGCTTCAGCCAGATTCAATATTGTGGGATATTGGTGCAGGTACAGGTACAATTCCTGTAGAGGTAGGATTATTGTGTCCCGGTGGCAAGATTATCGCTGTCGAACGGGATGAAGAAGTAGCCAATCTGATCCGTCGTAACTGCGATCGCTTTGAGGTAAAAAATGTTGAAGTTATTGAAGGTAGCGCTCCGGAGTGTTTGCAGGAACTAAAACTTACCCCTCATCGCGTTTGTATTGAGGGAGGACGACCTATCCAGGAAATTTTACAGGCTGTATGGGATTATCTGCCACCAACAGGTAGAGTAGTGGCGACAGCTGCTAATCTAGAAAGTCTGTATGCTATCTCTCAAAGCTTTTCCCAATTAAGAGCTAGGAATATTGAAGTTGTCCAATCTGCGGTCAATCGCTTAGAGATGCGCGGCTTTTCTCAAACCTTTGCCGCCTTAGATCCCATTTTTATCCTTAGTGGTGAGAAACTAGACTAAATCTACATAAATTGGGGGCTAGGGACTAGGGGAAAATTCTTCTCCCATGCCCAATGCCCAATGCCCAATCCCCCATCCTAAATACTTCTATGCCTTGGTCTCGGATTATTAGTGGAATTGTTGCGATCGCTCTAGCTCTATTTTCTACCCTGTTAGGGGGTTGGTATTTTACCATTATGATTGCGATTGTGGTGTTTTTAGGACAACAGGAATATTTTAATTTGGTGCTAGCCAGAGGCATAGCTCCTGCTGTTAAAACCACAATGTTTGTCAGCTTAGTCTTACTGGTGATTTGTACCCTTGATGGTGATTTAGCTGACGCTTTCATGCCCATAGCTGGGACATTTATTTGTTTTTACCTGCTGTTTCAGCCAAAAATGGCGACGATCGCTGATATTTCCGCTTCGATTATGGGGCTATTTTATGTCGGTTACTTGCCTAGTTATTGGGTACGCTTGCGATCGCTTGGCAGTATCGCCCTCAGTAATCTACCTTTAGGTGGTTACTGGCCTACCACTTGGACAGATATTATCGAGCAAAGAAATATTGCCTCCCTACCACAAGGCTTGAAAGCAACCGTGCTGACCTTTTTGTGCATTTGGGCAGCTGATATTGGTGCTTACACTATTGGCAAGTTTTTCGGCAAAACCCGTTTATCTGACATCAGCCCGAAAAAAACCGTGGAGGGGGCTGTCTTTGGTATCAGTGCTAGCATTGCTGTAGGTTTAGCCGGGGCTTATTATCTTCACTGGCCCAGAGCTATCTACACTGGCTTAGCGTTAGGTTTGCTAATTGGGATTGCTAGTCTTTTAGGCGACCTCATTGAATCTGTGCTGAAGCGCGATGCTGGCGTCAAAGATTCCGGACAGTTGATCCCTGGTCATGGTGGCATCTTAGATCGTACAGACAGTTATATTTTTACAGCGCCCTTAGTTTACTACTTCGTGACTTTGTTATTGCCCTTGATTGTAGAAGGGAGATGAGGAGCAGAGGGGGAAAGGGAGATGAGGGAGTGTGGGGAGTGTTGGGAGTTTTCTTCCCAATGCCCATGCCCCATGCATTAAAAATATAAATTATTATAAATAATAAGCAATTTCTGTTTTTGATTTCTAATCATCAGGGGTTAACGTTAATCTGCCCGCGACATAGTAACTGGACTGGGATCAATGTGAGTTCTTGGATATCGACTTCTGAGCCAAGATCGAAAGTGTACTCATGATTACTCTGGTTTTGAGTTACCATATCGTACTTTATTTGAACTGGTGCTAGTTGCAACTCGCGACCACTAATTAAATTTAAGCCCATGCATATGTCCAGGGGCGTAGATTGACCGTCAGATGCTAAAATGCCACTCAGTATAATTTGATGATTTTCCAGAATAATTTTTTGCCAAGAAATAGACTTGGTTTTTGCGCAGTGTTCTGGTAAAAGTTTAACCAGTACATCATTTAAGGCCGTTATTAACAGCTCAGATGAGAGGGAATTATTAAGATCCTTCTCTTCGACGATCAATTCACCAACCACTGGTACTGTTTCTAACAGTCTGAGCGGCTGTCCCTTGATAACCGAGCCGATGTTGACTTGAATATTTTCAGCTACAAGTTGAATCTGTGTAATATGGAGGCCTTGATAAACAGCATGACTAGCCCCAATCGATACCCAAGGAATTTTGCCCGAAAGCAGTTGGCGATCGCTAGCTCTGATTTCCACTTCTATTTGCGACACTTGACTTACTTGCGCCCGCAACCATATCTTTAGTGCAGTTGTGAGCAGATTCGTAATTATCCGTATCTTCTGGGTAGGTTTGGCAGTGGAATTTTGCTCAGGCATTTCACTTGATTTGTTTATCGGTAGAGACTCAACAATCGGTTGAATGTTAATCAGTCCTTAAATGTAACATTTATGGCGATTAACGACAAAGTGCAAATATTATGATTTAAATACTAGGGGAAGATTAAGTAATATCCACATGGAGGCTCGGTTACAAAAGGTTCTCGCCCAATGGGGTATTGCCTCACGTCGTGAAGCCGAAGAAATGATCAGGCGATCGCGTGTGCGGATCAACGGGGTATTGGCACATCTAGGTCAAAAAGTTGACCCCCAAAAAGACAAAATTACAGTTGACGGTAAACTCGTAGTTACTAAACATCGTCCGGCTCTTATATATTTGTTGCTAAACAAACCTGCTGGCGTAGTTTCTACTTGCTACGACCCCCAGGGAAGAACGACAGTTTTAGATTTACTGCCACAAGAATTACGCAATAATTCAGGTATTCACCCAGTTGGGCGTTTAGATACAGATTCCACTGGTGCATTATTACTTACTAACGATGGCGAGCTGACATTTGCTCTTACTCATCCCAGTCACAGTGTCCCTAAAACTTATCGAGTATTAGTTAAAGGACATCCCCCCGAAGAAATGTTACAAATGTGGCGTCAGGGTGTGATCTTAGACGGTAGAAGAACAAGACCAGCCGAGGTGCGCCTCAGAGAAAGTTTGAATGCACAAAGCTGTTTAGAAATTGTTTTGAAGGAGGGACGCAACCGCCAGATTCGCCGTATAGCCGAACAGTTAGGCTACCCGGTAATCAAGCTGCATAGGACTGCTATCGGACCGATTAAATTACAAGTTCCCAAACAACCCTATTTAAAAGAGGGTAACTATCGTTCCCTAAGAAATGATGAGATGCGCTTTTTGCAACAGCAAATCAAGCACATACCTATTAATGATTCAGCTGAGTTAAGGAGTGTAACTACGCATGAAATGGTTTAACAGGAAGGATAATCAGCCACCTACTGTTTCAGTAGAGCAACAACAGTCCGAAAAATTGGCGGAAATTGGCGCTCAAATTTGGGCGGCGCGTCAAGAACAAGGTCTATCTTTAGAGGAAGTGGTTATATTAACAAAAATTCCCAAGCGTCTTTTACAAGCTATTGAGGAAGGGAATTTAGAGGAACTACCAGAACCAGTTTATATTCAGGGCTTAATTAGGCAATTTGCTGATGCATTAGGTTTTAATGGCGCAATATTGGCTAGCACTTTTCCCATTTTTTATCAACCGCTGAACCCCAAACCAACTGGGACTACTAAGCCAATTAACCAATTGCGTCCCTTGCATCTTTACCTTCTTTATATATTTGTGATTATCTGCTCTGTTAGCGGTTTATCTCAACTACTGAAGGAATCTGCTCTGCAAGCAAGTACTACCCCACCTCGGCCAAAGCCACAACAACAGTCACAATCAAAACCTTTACCAGAGATTAAACCTTATAGCAACGCCCTGATCAGCACCAAAACTGGTACACCGGTGCAGATTGGTGTAACATTAAAAGCCTCATCTTGGATTCGGGTAGTAGCTGATGGCAAAACTGAGTTTGAGGGTAATCTTGCAGAAGGAACTCATCGGACTTGGAAAGCTAAAGAGCAATTAAGTGTGAAAACCGATAATGCTGGTGGTGTGCTGATCAGTGTGAATCAGCAGCAAGCTAAGGAAATGGGCGAGCTAGGAAAGCCAGAGGAAGTCCAAATTGCTGCTAAACCTCGTGGTCTGTCCCATTAATTGATGACCTCAAGATGAATTGGTTAGGACTTCAGTCGGTGATTTTTGAAGCACTTCAGTGAATTTTCCAGCACTGAAGTGCTTACTACAATGCAACGATAGACTCAGGTCTGTGTAGACGCACGTCCATAGAGTGTAGTCAGAAGTTTTAGCTTCTGGCTTAATTCTTCAGTCAAAGCTTCTTTTTGGTAGCGCCAGCCCCAATTACCCTCAGCAACACTGGGAAAATTCATCCGCGCTTCTGTTCCCAATCCTAAAACATCTTGTAAGGGAATAATTGCCTGATTGGCAATAGAACTTAAAGCTAGTCGAATTAAATCCCAATGAATCCCGTCCGAACTGATGCAACCTAAATAAAGCAATAAGTTTTGCTTTTCCCAGTCACTTGCTTGGTTATACCAACCGACAGTAGTGTCATTATCATGAGTGCCGGTGTAGACTACAGCATTTCGCGGGTAGTTAAAAGGTAAAAAAGGATTAGCCGGATCAGAACCAAAAGCAAACTGCAAAACTTTCATTCCGGGAAATTCAAAATTGTCGCGCAGTGCTTCTACCTCTGGGGTAATTACTCCTAAATCTTCCGCTAACACTGGTAGTATGCCTAACTTTTGTTTGATTGTCTCAAACAATTCTTCCCCAGGCGCTTTTAACCACTCGCCATTAATAGCTGTTTCTTCTCCTTGTTCCACAGCCCAGTACGCTTCAAAACCTCGGAAGTGGTCAATGCGAATCACATCGACATAATCCAGCATGGCTTGAAAGCGCCCCAGCCACCATTTAAAATCTTGTTTTTCCAATTCTTCCCAGTTATATACTGGATTACCCCACAGTTGACCAGTAGCACTAAAGTAATCTGGTGGAACACCAGCCATCAGCGCTGCTTCTCCTGTTTCTTCATCTAAACAAAAGATATCGGGGTTTGCCCAGACATCAGAGCTATCATGAGCTACATAAATGGGGATATCGCCAATAATTTGGATACCGCTCATATTGGCGTAGGTTTTGAGTTTCGACCACTGACGGAAAAATTCAAATTGGATAAATTTGTGAAAGAATATTTCCCCCGTCAGCTGTCGCTGTGCTTGATCAATTGCTTGGGGTTCGCGTTTGGCGAGTTCTGGCTCCCAAGTATGCCAACTTGAGCCGCCATGAGTATCTTTGAGCGCCATAAATAAGGCATAGTCATCCAGCCAATAAGCTTTACTTTGACAAAATCCAGCGAATTCTTTTTGCTGTAAAGGTGTGGCTTTAGTTTTAAAATTCTCGCAGGCTTTTTTGAGCAAATCAATCTTAATTGGTGCAATTCGATCGAACTCTACCTTGGAGGAGTCAAATCCTGGTAAGTTAGCAAAGTCATCTTCTGTGAGTAAACCCTGCTCTTGTAGTTGTTCTGGACTAATGAGTTGCGGGTTTCCTGCCATTGCTGAATAACACGCATAAGGAGAATTACCATACCCAGTAGGCCCTAAAGGTAAAACTTGCCAGTATTGTTGGTAGCTGTCTTTGAGAAAATCAATAAAGCTATAGGCTTCCAAGCCTAAATCCCCAATTCCAAATCGACTGGGAAAGGAAGTAGGATGCAGCAAAATACCGCTGGATCTAGGAAAAGGCATACTTAATTGGATGATATAGGAGCAAGCGATCGCCTTAACATCACGCTAGGCGATCGCATCGAATCTATCACGCTAGGGGTTGCTTTAAAAGCTGCCTATAGTCAGAGTTGTAGAGAATGTAACAAATCCCTATAAAAGCTCATAATTCCTACTTAATACTTAATAATGCATATGAATTACAGAAACCCGGCTCCGACAGTAGATATCATTATTGAATTGGTGGATCGCCCTCATCTGCCTATAGTGTTAATTGAGAGACATAACCCGCCTTTAGGCTGGGCGCTTCCTGGTGGTTTTGTGGATTATGGTGAAGCTGTGGAAGTGGCTGCAAAACGGGAAGCAGAGGAAGAAACGGGTTTGCAGGTGGAGTTAATTGAACAATTTTTGGTGTATTCTGACCCCAGTCGCGATCCGCGTCAGCATACGATTAGCATTGTGTTTTTAGCGATCGCTAAAGGTGAGCCAAAAGCCGGTGATGATGCTAAGAATATCGCCATTTTTGAATCTTGGCGTGTTCCGCTTAATTTGTGTTTTGACCACGATCGCATTTTGCGGGATTATTGGCAGTATCGGCATTATGGTTTGCGTCCCAGGTTGGGATAATGAACCGCCAAGGACGCAGAGGACGCAGAGAGAAGAGAAAATGAGTAAGACTGTTATTCGTACTGATAATGCACCGGAACCAGTGGGGCCATATAATCAAGCGATCGCCGCTTCTGGTCAAATGGTGTTTGTGGCTGGACAAATTGCGATCGATCCGCGCATTGGTCAGGTTGTCTACACTGATGATGTGAAAAAGCAAACTGAGCAGGTAATAGCTAATTTAGAAGCTATCTTGACAGCAGCTGGTGCTAGTTTTGAAAATGTGGTAAAGACCACGGTATTTCTCGCAGATATGAATGATTTTGCGGCGGTGAATGCGGTTTATGCCAAATATTTTCACGAAGACACAGCGCCAGCCCGTGCTTGTGTGGAGGTATCGCGGTTACCGAAGGATGTATTGGTAGAAATTGATTGTATTGCGGTGATTTGAGGGCGCTTCTTGGACATTAGGGAGCAAGATGCTCCCACTACAAATTTATTCAGGATCTGGGAAAGCATATCTTGAGATTTTGAGCTGATCTTACATCCAAACTCGGAACTCTTTAAGGGACTTCCAAATAAAAAAACATCCCTATCATTAACTTACCAAGCCCGCAACTCGTAGGGGCGGGGTGACCCCCATTGGTGTCAACTTAAGCTAAAAGCTATATAGGGCAGGCGTTGTGCAAAACCCTCTCCATACGTGTCAACTTAACGTGAAACCCGCTTGGTGACAAGGTTTCGCCCTCACCCCCAGCCCCTCTCCCCTGGGGAGAGGGGAGCTAGAGATCCAATTCCCCTTCTCCCTGGGGAGAAGGGGTTAGGGGATGAGGGCGAGAGGGTTCATTGGTGTCAACTTAAGCGTGAAGGAACAATTAGATGTAATCTAAGAACATCTTGATTGATGTTCTTAGTGATACATCATGAGTAAAAAACGTCCAGCACGAACAGGAAATCCAGATTTGCGGCAGCAAAAGCATGTACCAGTGCCGCCAATAGAAGAAATCGAGAAAAAAATATTTTCATTGCTATCTCCTGTAAGCTTCAAACCCTTGAGATTGTATGAAGACGAACAAAAGAAAAAATTCCGAGACAGAATCTTAACGCTGCCGATGATGATGGCGATCGTGGTCAGTCTAGTATATCGTCAGATTCCGGGGTTAAGAGAAGTGCAAAGGGTATTGTCACAAGAGGGATTGTTATGGGTTGAGCGAATCGAAGTCAGTGCCCAAGCAGTATCAAAAAGATTGCGAACATTACCAATAGAATTATTTGCACAAATCTTTGCGCAAGTAATGGAAAGAATCAATAATCAGCCAAAAAATCAGGCAATTCCTGAGAATTGGCAACTAGTATCTCAAAAATTTACAGTCATCTGGATTGCGGACGGCTCAACCCTAGAAGCATTACGAAGGAAGTTAAAAGCACTCAAAGAACAAGAAAAAACACTTGCGGGCAAAATCATGATGGTGGTGGAAGCCTTTAGCCATCGACCAGTAACCACCTGGTATACAACAAACAGCAAAGCTAATGATAAAACTTGGTGCGATCAATTAATTGAACGCTTACCGGTTAGTGGATTACTGATTTTTGATTTAGGATTTTTCAAATTTCCTTGGTTTGATGCGTTTACGAAAGCAAACAAGTTTTTTGTCACGCGACTGCGAGAAAAAACTGCTTACAAGGTCACTCGTTGTTTAGCTCATACCCCATTCTACCGTGACGAAATTATAGATATGGGAGAATACCGCTCTAATCCTTGTCAGCACCCAGTACGTTTGGTTTCTGTGTTGTGGGGTTCAACTTGGTATTATTATTTAACCAACGTACTAGATCCGCAAATCTTATCTGCACAGCAAGTTTGTGAACTATATCGAAGACGTTGGCGAGTTGAAGATGCATTTTTGCTAACCAAGCGGCTTTTAGGTCTTGCTTATATCTGGGTTGGTGATAGTCATGGTGTAGAAATTCAAATTTTTGCCACTTGGATTTTTTATGCTGTTCTCAATCAATTATGTATTGATGTGGCGATCGCATTAAATCAACCTTTAGACCGAATTTCTACAGAGATGGTTTTCCGCAGTTTATACCATTTCTCCCAAGCTGTTCTCCGTGGTGATGCATTTGAGGTTGTTCCTTATCTTGTCGAACATCAAAAGCTATGCAGGATTAGTCAAAACTAGGCGTAAGCGTCATCGCGAGATTGACGCTTACACCCAACAAATTTGGGCAAAATCTTCTTAAGTTGACACCAATGAGCAATGCTGTGCCCTTTGCCGTGTTTTACACACAGATTTTTCGTTAAAAGACAAGGCGGGTTTTGTTTGTGTAGCCTTGAATTTCATTCACCAAGACATTTTTGAGCCTTTGAGGCTGACGCTTGAGCCTTTGAGGCTGACAGTTGAACCTTTGAGGCTGACAGTTGAGCCTTTGAAGCTGACGCTTGAGCCTCTGAGGCTGACAGTTGAGCCTTTGAGGCTGACAGTTGAACCTTTAAGGCTGACGCTTGAGCCTTTGAGGCTGACAATTGAGCCTTTTATCCTCGAAGTTGCACCTTTTATCCTCGAAGTTGCGCCTTTGAGCCTGGAAATTGCGTCTTTGAGCTTGAAAATTTTAAGTAAGATATACAAAAATGTTACAAGATTCTAGTTCCACTAACATTTCCTTTATAGTCTTGTTTAAATTGATTATCTAAGTACTGCTGGCTAAACGCCTATAAATGTTATGAACACCACCTCTGGAATTTCAGTTACCAAGCCAATTGCCATATGGAATAAAGATATCAAAGTAAATTTCAGAGATTTGTTTAAATCTCTAGGCAAAGCTGCGATAGATGCTGGTTTTAGTAAATGGGATAGCTTAGCTGGAGATGCTGTAGATACTTTAGGAGCATTAGGACTAGGAGCAGATACTGGACAGGTAGCATGGTTGCTAATTTACCGCTCTCTAATGCAGGCAATGCGTAGCTTGGTAGAAGGAAATAAAGACTTACTAGTTAAGCAAGAACGAAATAAACCCTTGTTAGTCAATGAAATTGATTTTAAAGCATTATGCCATCATCTAGACGAGTCGTTGCAAAATAATGAATTAGTTATTGATCAAAACTTTTTTGAGCGTCCCAAAGAGTTACCTATTTTTGAAGTAATCAAAACTCCGTTTGCTCACTGGCTACAAGACTGTGGTTTTAACCAAGCCCAAGCACAGGCAATTAGTAATCGACTTCCCAGCTATTTTATAGATGCTTTAAATGAACTTTGGGGAAATCATCCTCAAGACTATGCTTGTTTAAAAGACAAGTTAAATACCCCATTTACTCAAGCAAATGAACGGGAACAAAGATGGCGACGTTATTTAGCATGGCTGCAAAAACAGGTAGAAGAACCCATGTTTTTAGAAGCTTTTGGTCTAAAACAAGTTTATGTTCCCTTGCGAGCCTACTATAAACGCAAAGTTGAGGGTGACAAAAATGAGGGATTTAAACGTAGAGTCACAGAAGATGAAAAATATGAGCAGGTTGTTGTTGACTTAGAAACAGAACTGGAAGCTTGGTTAGAAAAGAGTGATCGTCATGATGCCATCCGAGTAATTAGTGGGGGACCTGGAAGTGGAAAATCTTCTTTTGTCAAAATCTTTGCAGCTAAGCAGGCAGAAAAAGGAGAAATTTTCGTCTTATTTATTACATTGCACCATTTTGACCCCTCAGATGACTTAGTTGATGCAGTTGGTAAGTTTGTACGAGACGATGGCTTTCTTCGCCATAATCCTTTAGAACAAGACAAAGCTGAGTCAAGGTTACTAATTATCTTTGATGGCTTAGATGAGCTTGCCATGCAGGGTAAAATTGCAGAAAAAACTGCCCAAGATTTTGTTCGTGAAGTACAGAAGAAAGTAGATCGTTTTAATGGGCACGAAACACGTTTACAAATAATTGTTAGTGGACGAGAACTTGTAGTGCAAGCAAACAGCAGTGATTTTCGTCAACCTCAGCAAATATTACATATACTTCCTTATTTTATTACTGAAGATGAAAGAGAAAATTACATTGATGATCAAAAAATTTTAGAACAAGATCAACGGCAAATTTGGTGGCAGTCTTACGGCCAATCTAGTGGTCATGGGTATATGACCTTACCCCCTGAGCTAGACCAAGGAAATCTTGTAGAAATTACTGCCCAACCATTGCTGAATTATTTGGTTGCATTGAGCTTTGTCAGAGGTACAGTACAATTTTCTGAAGATAGCAACCTAAATGTTATTTATGAAGATTTACTCAAAGCGGTTTACGAGAGGGGTTGGACTGGTTATCAACATCCAGCAATTCAGGGCATTGAAGAAAAAGATTTTGTCCGAATTCTGGAAGAAATTGCTCTTGCTTCCTGGCATGGAAATGGGCATACAACAACAATTCAAGAGATAGAAGACCATTGCAAAAATATTGGACTAAAGCGTCTTTTAGATATATTTCAAGAAGGAGCAAAATTAGGCGTTACCCGTTTGTTAGCTGCTTTTTATTTCCGGCAAAGTGGAGTCAGATATGAGGAGAAAACCTTTGAATTTACCCACAAAAGTTTCGGGGAATATCTTACAGCAAGACGCATTATAAGAGGAATTAAGCGTATTCATGACGAACTAGAGCAAAGAGATAATGATCTAGATCGAGGCTGGGATGAACGACAAGCTCTAGCACACTGGGCAATTTTATGTTGTCCATCCACAATGGATGAATACTTATTTAACTTCATTTTAGATGAACTTCGCTTGCAGACTTTATCAGATGTAAGAAACTGGCAACGGACACTATGTCGCCTGGTTAGTTATGTGTTATTGCGTAGAATTCCAATGGAACTTTTAAGTATCAGACAAGACTTCTGGATAGAAAACTTTCAGGCACGTAATGCTGAGGAATCTTTGTTAGCTGTATTAAATGCCTGTGCCCGATTAACAAGAAAAATATCAAATATTCAATGCCCATACATTGATTCTTTTGGTATATGGATATCACGGCTTCGTGAGCAAAGATTAAATACTAATGTTTTATGTTTGAAATATCTGAGTTTTTTGGATTTAAAAGATGCAATGCTCCTGATTCAAGATTTTTATAATTCAAACTTTGAGGGAGCAAATCTTGAAAATGCAGAAATGGTATTTACAAATCTTGTAGACTCAAATCTAAGCAGTGCAAATCTTCAAGGTGTAAATCTGAGCAGTGCAAATCTTCAAAATGCAAATCTTCAAAATGCAAATCTTCAAAATGCAAATCTTCAAAATGCAAATCTCAAAAATGCAAATCTTCAAAATGCAAATCTTCAAAATGCAAATCTTCAAGGTGCAGACTTAACCTTCGTAAATTTGAAACAGAGCAATCTGAATCAAGCAAATATTACCAGATCTATTTTTATTCCCATAAATCTTGAAGGGGCTGATTTAAGAGAAGCAAATCTTGAAAGTGCATATCTTATTCAGGAGCATATTGAAAAGGCAAATTTTCAAGAGGCAAATTTTGATGATGCTAATCTTCGCGATACTATTCTTGAGGGAAAAGACTTAAAAAATTTAAGAAACGGTATTAGATAAATAAACATCCAGTAGAAGCTGTTCGTATTGCTTTCAAGCTTCTACTCCCCAAACACATACCGCAGCCAGTACCCATCATTGAGAATGTGTACAAAGCAGAGAAGCGACTGAGAGAAGCAGCAAAACAGAGAAGGCTTGTGGCTGGTGTTCAACTGTCTTTGTTCACTGATGACCTTGCAATAAACCCTCAATTTTTATAAAACTTGAGCGCGATCGCTCTTTCTCTCGCAACACAACCAGCAATATGTAAAATAGAAACTTGAGTTAGTCTGGCAGTTCTAGAGGCAATCCCTAAATGCTACAAGCAGCATCCAGAACTCTGACACTGGAAGAGTTTCTGCAATTACCAGAAACCAAACCCGCCAGTGAGTATATTGATGGTCAAATTATCCTCAAACCGATGCCACAAGGCAAACATAGCGCTCTACAAGGAGAACTTGTACCAGCGATCAATTTTGTAGTTAAGCCAAAGCGTCTGGCGCGTGCATTTCCAGAGTTGCGTTGTACATTTGGCGGACGTTCAATTGTACCTGATATTGCAGTTGTCGTCTGGAGTAGAATTCCCCGCGATGAAAATGGGGAAGTTGCAAATATATTTCCCATCGCTCCCGATTGGACAATTGAAATCTTATCTCCCGATCAAAGCCAAACAAAGGTAACCAAAAATATTCTTCATTGTCTCAAACATGGAACTCAAATGGGTTGGTTAATTGATCCAGATGAGCAAACTGTGTTTGTTTATCGCCCTAAACAAGAAACTGAGGTGTTTGATCAGCCAGATGCAATCCTACCTACACCATCGTTTGCGAGTGATTTACAACTGACAGTCCAAGATGTGTTTGCTTGGTTGTTGGAGTGAGATTGAGTCAATCTTTGGGTGCGATCGCACAGGCTGCTGTTTTTTGAACAGTAGAGAGAGTTACAATTTAATCAACTTCATCAGTGGATAGCCTAATTTCATGAGTACCCTCGATCAAGTGCTAGAAATTGCTTTGCAACTACCGTGTGAACAGCAGGAAATGCTGATTCAAATTCTGCAAGATCACCACTATGAAAGTCTCTGTACAGAAATGGCTGCGGATGCAAAGCAAACCTTAGCTGATTTCCATGCTGGCAAATTTCAAAAGCAGTCAGCGGAGGATGCGATCGCAGCATTGCGTGTATATTTACAAGAGCCAGAAGCATGAGACTGCTGGTATTAACACCTAAATTTCAACGAACATTCCGCAAGTTTGTCAAACGAAATCCTGACCTCCAGGAACGTCTTGAAGATACTCTTCAAGAAATGGAAGCGGACGTATTTTCACCAAACTTGGGCACTCATAAACTCAGCGGTAAGCTTGAGGGCCTTCAGTCCTGTTCTTGTGGTTATTACTGTCGTGTTGTGTTCTCAATTGAATCCGATACGGATACAAATAGTGAAGTCATTGTCCTGCTTGATATCGAAACCAATGACGAGGAGTATTAAGAGTGTTCCACAAAATAAATGATCCAAAACCCGTCATTGCGAGCGTTCGCAATGACAACTGGGCATTTTTTTACTTGGAGTACTCTAACTGCTTGTCATCGAATATCGCTGTTGAACTATTTGAACTAATTACAATTTTGTCTTAACTTTTTGTGAAGACAAACGTGTACCTGCAAAAACCTGTGCAATCATCTGCGCACGGGATGAGACCTCAAGTTTACGAAACATTCGCTTTAAAGCTTGCTTGACAGAGTTCTCCGTAATCCAAAGTTCAGCGCCAATTTCTGCGTTTGTGTATCCCTGAGCAACCAATTCAGCAATTTGCATTTCCCGAGGTGTCAGGTGATTCATTGTTAAAGGTTGGCGTTGAGTCCGCACAGTTGCTACCCAAGTTGATAAATGCAGACACAGCGCACTTAAATCTAGCAAATTTTGCGTGTCGAATGCAGGCTTACCTTGCTCACGGGTAAAGCCGACTCCACCAATTAACTTACCACGACTGACAAGTGGCCCTGCCATAACGTGCCAATGATCGCTACGCGGACAAATTAGCCTCCAGGCTTTAGGCGATACCACCAATCCTTCATGAACAGGTGTATGTCGCTCGACTATATAGCGCAAAACTGGGTTGTGTTCAGTGGATAAGGCGAGTTGGAATGCTTTTTGCAGCTTGCTGTCAACTATGGGCAGTTGATCGTAAAAAAACAAACCGCAGCGTTTGGCAGCAAAGTACTCACTGAATTCTACCAATACTTGCGATCGCAATTCCTGTTCATTTTTTGCTTGGGCGATCGCCGCAAATAAAGCTGGTAAGTTCGCCATCATGGCAAATTGTACTCGTTCGAGGACTAGGCGCGGTCGGGTAACGATTCTAATCTTAGCCTAAGTGCGATCGCCGGAGAAACTCATGACTCAGTATGCTCACTCTGAAGTTTTAGTTGATACACAATGGCTGTTAGAACATTTAAACGATCCGCAAATGCGGATAGTAGAAGTCGATACCAGTCCACAGCCATACAAAGATGCTCACATTCCCGGTGCAGTTTTCTGGAATATCTTCACTGATTTACTTCTTCCCAATTTACAAATCAATTTTGACCCTGTCTCGATGGAAAAATTGCTTTCGCGCTCTGGTATCACTAATGATACGACTGTCGTTGCTTATGGTAGCTACCCTGGGACTGGCGCTTGGATTTTTTGGCTATTGCAAGTATTTGGACATAAAAATGTGCGTGTCCTCAACGGTGGACATCAAAAATGGCTGGCTCAAAATTTGCGAGTAGCAACAGAGTTATCAAATTTTGAGCCAACTCAGTATTCTATATCAGCTGTTGATACAACAGAGCGGGTATTTGCCGCAGAAGTTCAAGCATCTATAGGTAACGCAGATCGTGTACTTTTGGATGTGCGTTCAGTTGAAGAGTACCGTGGTGAATTCTTTCTCAATCAGCCTCCACAAGCAACAGAACGCGCCGGACATATTCCCGGTGCAGTGCATATTGAGCATCTGCTGACGCTGAATGAAGATGGAACTTTCAAATCTTTTGATGAATTACAAGCAATTTACAGCAGCCAAGGAATTACACCTGACAAGGAAATTATCCCTTACTGTGCAATTGGTGGGCGATCGGGCTATACATGGTTTGTCTTGAAATATTTACTAGGCTATCCCAAGGTGCGAAATTATGACGGTTCGTGGAATGAATGGAGCCGGATTCCAAATGTAGCAATTGAGAGATAATTATGGTTGTGTGAGATTCCAGATGAGTGGAGCCATGCCGAAGGTATCGCTCCATAACCCTAAGTCCTCTAAAATTGAATTAGTGGTGTTTTGAGGATGAGGTAATTTTACCAACAGGTGAACAGGGGAAATCTTGCATTAAAGTTTGTCAATATCTGACAAATTTTTATCGTCCCATAGAGCTTGTACGTTTTGATGAGCGTACAGGTATCGTGTACATCTTCGCGGGTGAAGATCTGCAAGTTGTAATTTACCGTGATGGCAAGTGGAGGTTTAGATGAAACCAGACTTTGACAATATGAGCATCGCACAACTGAGAGCTTACCTACTTTCACATCGAAATGACGATGAGGCATTTTATAAACTTGCCGATCGCTTGGCAGAAAATTCTGACGATAGTGATTTATACCCGATTCCAGACACACCTGAAAATATTGCCATCATGGAAACAGCGATCCGGGAACATGTTAAAAAGTTGGAACAAAAGCGACAAAGTTGAGCGATAACGTAGATTCTATCTGAGTGGAGCGATCGCTTTTGCTATAGGTTGGTTTGACAAGAGATAATGTAGAGAGTTGGCAATTTGTCATCATAGAACTATTGGTTAATTGATTTGTGAATTCTGCGGATTTGGAATTTAATTTCCAATGCAAAATCAAAATCTCAATAATGTCAGACGCTAATTTTATTGATACTGTGACACAAGAATCTCTCCACTCAGAATTACCTGATAAATCACCTGTTTCTACTTTGCGCCAAGAAGCGATCGCTCGCATTCGCCATAGCTTGCGTCCCGGACAACAGCAAATGGCTGATTGGAACTCTGGCCCCTTGGCTGTTTCGGCTGTCCCTGGTGCGGGTAAATCCACAGGTATGGCGGCGGCGGCGGCGATCGCGATCGCTCGTCAATATGAACAAAAAGCCCTCTCTCGCACTTTTTCCCGTCGCCAATTGGTAGTAGTTACCTTTACACGCTCCGCCGCTGCTAATATTAAAGCTAAAATCCGCAAATATTTACGCGATGATTTATCTTTACCCCAGACAGGTTTTGTTGTCTATACTTTGCATGGTCTAGCATTAAATATTGCCAACCGCCATCCTGACTTATCTGGGTTGCAGTTAGAAAATGTCACATTAATCACGCCTACCCAAAGTCACCGCTTCATCAGGACAGCCGTAGAACAGTGGATTGCCAAGAATCAACATAGTTATTTACGCTTATTGGAAGGTAGCCAATTTGACGGCGAAGAGACAGAAAGGTTGCGTCGTCAATCGGTACTCAGGACAGAAGTCTTACCAGACTTAGCAACTACAGTCATTCATGAAGCCAAAAGTTCTGGTTTATCACCAGAAGATTTACAAAAATGGAGTCAACAAACCGTAGATGCATACGCAATTTTAAGTGTAGCCGCAGGTTTGTATCAGGAATATCAAAACTTAATGCGATCGCGTGACTTCATCGACTACGATGACATGATTTTAGCCGCCTTGCGAGTGCTAGAAAACGACAGCGCCCGCCGCATTGAGCAAAACCAAGTTTTCGCCGTCTTTGAAGACGAAGCCCAAGATTCTAGCCCATTGCAGACGAAATTATTAGAAATTTTGGCGAGTGATTTAGTAGAAGATATGGAGACACAGGGACACGGAGACAGGTCGAGTTCTGTCCCCGCGTCTCCCCCTCTCTCTGTCTCCCCGTCTTCCTCATCCCCCATCAACCTAGTCCGCGTTGGCGACCCCAACCAGGCGATTAACTCCACCTTCACCCCAGCCGATCCGATTTATTTTCGGCAATTTTGCGCCCAGTGCGATCGCCTGCGTAAATTAGCAACAATGGATCAAGCTGGGCGGAGTACGCGAATTATTATTGAAGCGGCGAACTTTACTTTGGAATGGATCAATAATTTTTACGGAGTCAAGCTGCAACAATCATCCCATGACTCGATTTCTTCGCTTCCCTTCCGTCCCCAGAGAATTCGTCCTGTAGACACTGGCGATCCCCAACAAGATGCTAACCCCGCAGCAGTGGGAAGGGGATTAGAACTTTATACTCCCCGTGATATTCATCATACCGTAGAATTACTGTCAAAGCGGGTGATTGAGTTATTTACACCAGACCCCTCAAAAGTGAGTGCAGCAGTGTTAGTGCGGGAAAATCGCCAAGGAAGATGGTTAGCCGAAGCCCTAGAACCTATATGTAAAGAGCATCAAATTACACTTTACGATGTTGGAGAACGCGATCGCCGTTCCCAGATTCCCCAAGAAATTTTGGCATTAATGCAATTTTGCGATCGCCCTCATTCCCCAGATTACCTAAAAGCTGCACTTGAGGTATTAGTAGAACGTCAGTTAATTCCTACCCAAGACTTAAATGCTCTTGCTAGTTTACCAGAAGAGTTTTTATATCCCGGCCCTTTAACACCACCCCAATCTGAAACAGTACAAAAAGCTGCACATTTATGTCGTAGTTTACTCCGCGCCCGCTTGGAATTGCCAATTTATCAGCTAATTTCCTTTTTGGCTTTGACGTTAAATTACGATCAAGCAGAACTAGCAACTGCTGACAAACTCGCAGAACGGGTAAATCAACAAATAGCTGGTAATAGTTCAATGGGCGCGATGTTATCAGCTTTAAGTGAAATAGTCAGTTCCGAACGATTTGAAGCTGTAGAAACAGAAGATTTAGAAGCACGTTACACCCGTAATGGTCAGCTAACAATTATTACCATGCACAAAGCCAAAGGGCTAGATTGGGACTATGTTTTCCTTCCCTTTCTCCATGAAAACTTAATTCCCGGTCGATTTTGGGTTCCACCCCAAAGCCAGTTTTTAGGCAACTTTACCTTATCAGAAGTTGCTCGCGCCCAAGTGCGTGCGGCTTTACACAATGAATCGCGTATACCAGAAGTGTCTCAAGCTTGGGAAGTAGCCAAACACCTCAAAACTGCGGAAGAGTACCGTTTACTTTATGTGGCGATGACAAGAGCCAAGCGTTTGTTGTGGATGTCTGCGGCGCAAAAAGCACCTTTCACATGGAGTAAACCAGAGAATTTACAAGAACAAGCACCTTGTCCAGTATTCCCCGCCTTAAAGCGCCAATTTCCCGAATGCGTGCTTTCTTTAGCAACGGTGCTTAATTGACACTGACAAAACACACATCAATTGTAGGGGTGGGGGAGACCCCACCTGTGTCAACTTAAGTCAAAACGCTTATTCCACAGGCATTTTACCCCACCCCTCAATCCCCTCCCCGCAAGCGGGGAGGGGAGGTTTTGCGTCAGCAAAGCCGGGGTGGGGTAGCGCGGATCTTGGTTGTACGTGATTTTGTCTCAAATCACATCTTGGCAAGGGTTTCACGTTAAGTTGACACGTATGGGTCTCCCCGCCCTTGTCACCGTGAGCAGTCTCAAGCAAAATTTACGTAAAATTAATTCCTCGGAAACTGAATCGCAAGTGCAACGTCAAACAAAATATCCTCTTTTGAAAGCGATATCTGATAGCAATTCACCATGAAGTTGCACTTAATATTTAGTAAACTGGAATGAGCCACAGCCTACCACCGGGTATGATGCCAAGGTGGAAAAAATTAGTCATTTTTAAGTGTAAATTCGGGAGAATTGGTATTAGTAGCGAAATTAATTATTCAATTCTCAAGGTGATAAGACTATGAAATGCATAGATAAACTATCTCATTCAATTAATGTCGCCCGTTATTTTCCGCAAAGCGTGGTATTGACTTTGGCGTTAACCAGCCTGCTATATGGAATGGGATTGACTGCTAACAATCTTGCTACTGCTGCTCCTATAGCCACAAAGGTACAATTAGCCCAAAACGTTCAAAATAGCCAAAGACTGCCAAGAGCCGTTGCTAGAGCCATACTCAATGATGCTTCCCAACGTTCTAGAGTAGCGATCGCGGATTTGAAAATTACCCAAGCTACAGCCAAAACCTTTAGTAATCCCTGTATTTTCCAGTTTGGCGAAGTTTGTACGCGGGAATACAGGCCTATCAAGGGTTGGGAAGTAATTGTTCAGGTAAAAGACCAATCTTGGACTTACCATAGCAATCAATTCGGTTCCCAACTTGTTTTAGATCCAAAAATTAATGCATCGGGAAATGTTACTTTACCCAGAGCGATCGCTAATAAAATTTTAACCGATGCCGCCAAACGTTCTGGAGTCGCAGTTGCGAATTTAAAAATCACCCAAGCTACAACCAAAACCTTTGGAAATCCCTGCGAATTCAACTTTGGCGAAATCTGCACTAAGGAGTATAATCCGGTTGCTGGCTGGGAGGTAATTGTTCAAGTAAAAGACCAATCTTGGACTTACCATGTGAATAAATCCGGTTCGCAAATAGTTTTAGACCCGAAAATTAATGCATCGGGAAATGTGACATTACCCAGAGCGATCGCTAATAAAATTTTAACCGATGCCGCCAAACGTTCTGGGGTTGCAGTTGCGAATTTACAAATTACCCAAGCTACAGCCAAAACCTTTGGAAACCAGTGTCATTTCAATTTTGGCGAAGTCTGTGCAGAGATTTATCAACCCGTTGAAGGTTGGGAAGTAATCGTCAAGGTAAAAGACCAATCTTGGACTTATCATGTCAATACATCTGGAACACAAATTGTCTTAGATCCAAAAGCAAAAGTTTCTTAAGCCCCAAGTCGGCGGGGCGCACTTTAGAGGATGTTTGAAAAGTCCTGTCGTCGGTAACAAAACGTTTTAGATCCCCCTAAATCCCCCTTAAAAAGGGGGACTTCAATAGGTTTTCCCTCCTTTTTAAGGGGGGCTAGGGGGGATCAGCTAGTGCTTAAAATCACAGCCAACCACTTTTCAAACACCCTCTTAGAGGATGTTTGAAAAGTTCTGTCGTCGGTAGCAAAAAATTCTAGATCCCCCATTATCCCCCTTATTAAGGGGGACTTTGAGTCCAGTTCCCCCCTTTTTAAGGGGGGCTAGGGGGGATCTGAAAGTACTTATAATCACAGCCAATCACTTTTAAAACAACCTCTTAAACCGCACCCCACCGACTTTCAATGAAAATTTCCGCAACACGTTCTCTTATCGTCGTATTTACTTCAAACTGTGTTGTTTTTTCCTGAAGGGAATTAGCATCGGTACACGTTGACGGTAAGTAGTGTAAGCTTCACCATAGATGTTAATTAGATCTCGTTCCTCAAATTGAATCGCAACTAAAATATAGATCGTCGTGAGTAGAGCAAATACTAGATGAGCCGCAGTCATTTTTGGTGTTGACCAAAATATTAATAACCAACCTACATAAAGTGGATGACGAACATAATTGTATAGCCAAGGAGTTTTAAATTTTAACTGAGTGTATTCTTTACCCTGTAAGTATAGATAAACTTGTCGGAGTCCAAATAAATCAAAGTGGTTAATTAAAAATGTACTTAAAAACAAAATTAACCAACCAATACCAAAAAGTAACCATAACATCAATTGTCCAACTTGATTTTGAATATTCCAGATTACACCCCCTATGGGCTGCCATTGCCAGAATAAAAACATGAGTGCCAAACTAGAAAAAAGTACATAAGTGCTTCGTTCTGCTGCTTTGTTAATAAATTTTGTCCACCACTGTTTAAATCCTTGGCGTGCCATTACACTATGTTGAATAGCAAACAAACCAAGTAATCCCCCGTTTATAAGTAAGGCAGATAATAAAGGTGATTGCGGTGTCGAATCAATAGATTTCGGAACAAATATATTACCCAAGAATCCCGCAGTATATATTATTGTTACAAAAAATATTGCATAGGAAAATACACCATAAGTAAATACTATTATCCTATTAAATATATCGGCTTTTGTTTGTGTTGGTTGTACTGAAATCATGTATTACTCCTTTGTTAGATTCTGTCCACAGGTATCACAACATCCATTGCGACTGTTTGAATTTTATGAATGTTTAAGCAGATGGAACTATAGCCTTTATCTCTAAATAATACGCTCAATAGAAAATTAGGAAAAAATTTTAAATTGGCATATCATACACTTTTGAAAAAAGCTGATAACTGTGTTTCTGTATTTATGTACGAGGGATTTAAGATTTTATGCAACTTTATTTAGGGAAATTTGAAAATTTCTTGAGATTAAGCTGACGGCCTTGCCTAAAATAGGGATGATTGTTGTAGGTTGGGCATCTTGCCATCCCGCAAATATGCAATGCCAAGCTGACAACGTTACCAACTGCGATCAGCAGGTTTTAGCGGTTATGAGGCGGCAATGGCTCGTGATATTGTCCACAATAGTAATTCTCTACCCCGCCCTTGAGGGCAAGGTCTAGATTAAACTGATGGTCAGATTCCCCGACTTCTATAAGGATGCTGCTGGCGAATTGTGGGTTTGACTACTCAATACCGATATACACTGTTCTCTCGCTTACCCGAAATAACGCCCGCAGGCTTCCAGCCTGGGGCTATCACTACAAAGCCCACCTACCCTTCGGGAACGACTCCGTCGTACGTGGGCTAAGAAAATTCAGCCCACGAAGGTGGCTTTGTTTGATTAGCCGCACCATTCTATGGTGACGGCGGGATTTCGGGATCAGCGAGGGGTATTACCCCTGATTCGCCAGCAGCATCCTATAAGTCGTGCCGATACGGGTGGGGTGTAAATACCCAGTCGAACTCTTTGGCTCGTGCAATTCGATTCGCTTAGTATATAATGATGGATTGTGTCGATCAGAGCCAAACCATGCCTAAACTCAAAACTCGTAAAGCAGCGGCGAAGCGATTCCGTGCCACCGGCACAGGCAAAATCGTGCGTCGTAAAGCTTTCAAAAACCACCTTTTAGAGCACAAAACAACCAAGAAGAAGCGTAACTTGTCCAAGACAGCAATTGTGGACGAACGCGACGCAGATAATGTACGTTTGATGCTCCCCTATTTGTAACTTTTTCAGGAAAATTAATTTATGACACGGGTAAAACGCGGTAACGTAGCTCGTAAACGCCGCAATAAAATTCTCAAACTAGCTAAAGGTTTTCGCGGTTCCCACTCAACTTTGTTTAGAACCGCTAACCAACAAGTAATGAAGGCACTACGGAGTGCTTATCGCGATCGCAAAAAGAAAAAGCGCGATTTCCGTCGCCTCTGGATCGCCCGCATCAACGCTGCTTCAAGGGAACATGGTTTGAGTTACAGCAAGCTCATCGGCAACCTGAAGAAAGCTGATATCCAACTTAATCGCAAAATGTTGGCACAATTAGCAGTTGTCGATCCAGCTAGCTTTAGCAAAATCGCGGAATTGGCAAGCCAAGTTAACGGATAAAGGATAAAGGATGAAGTATGAAGTATGAAGGCTGAAGTATACCCCATAAATAAATTTGGGGGCTGGCACAAAGACACTGTACTAAAAAGAATGGGTGTCTGGCAGCAATTCGGGTTTTCATCCTTTATCCTTTACCTTTTATCTTTATTATTGATTGTTTGCTGTTGCTTTCTAGGCACAGGATCAATTGCATCTGCCGCCGAAATGCCAGAAATTCAGCGGCGAGGCTATTTAACTATTGCGGTAAAAGATAATTTGCGTCCGTTGGCATTTAGAGATAGCAACGGGAATTTGCAAGGTTTGGAAATTGACTTAGCACAGCGTTTAGCAGGTGACTTGTTAGGTAAAGCAGATGCTGTGAAGTTACAACCCGTAGCCAACCGCGATCGCTTATCTGTAGTCTTAAACAATAAAGTTGACTTTGCTATTGCCAGAGTCACAGCCACAGAGTCACGCTCTCGCTTAGTTAGTTTCAGTGTTCCTTACTACTATGATGGTAGTTATCTGGTTGTAAAAGATACTGGAATTCAGCAGATAAAAGATTTAGCAAACCGCAAAATCGCCGTCCTCAAACAATCTAGTACGATTGCTGATGTCAGGTACTATGTGCCCAATGCTGAATTAGTAGGAGTAAGTTCCTATGAAGAAGGGCGATCGCAAATAGAAACTGGACAAGTGCAAGCCTTTGCCGCCGATGCGAGCATTCTCAGCGGTTGGGTGCAACAATATCCCCAGTATCGGCTATTGCCAAACAAACTATCCACAGCACCTTTATCTGTAGCCATGCCCAAGGGATTGCAGTACGATGATTTAAGACTACGGGTAAATGGAGCGATCGCACGTTACATAGCCGAAGGTTGGCTCAAGCAACGCGCTCAATATTGGGGTTTACCATAATTTGGTCAACAGTCAACAGTTAACAGTCAACCGTCAACCGTCAACCGTCGCCTCTGACCCCCAGTCCCCTTGCAGCTGATAATAAATAAGAAGACTCTTTATCATCTCCTATTTCAAGACAATGGATAACAGTCTAGCGGTTGTTTATCTCTCGGTTTTCGTAGCCATACTCGCCTTTGCAGTTGTGACTATTTTTAGTCAAATTTTCAAAACCCGTCGGATTGAAAATTCCTTGTCCCGATTAAAAAATAAGTTGAGTAAAGACAAGGGTACAACTCAAGAATATTACGAGTTAGGCAGTATTTATTCGCAAAAGAAAATCTATTCCCAAGCAATTACCCTGTTTCAACAAGCTCTCAAAGCGGCGACAGAAGAGGGTGAAGAAAATACTGCTCCTATTTACAATGGGCTAGGTTATGTTTACTTTGCCCAAGAGCAATATGATTTAGCAATTCGTCAGTACAAAGAAGCCCTAAAAATCAAACCTGACTATGTGACAGCGCTCAATAATCTTGCTCATGCTTATGAGCGGAAAAAATTAACCACACAGGCGCTACAAACTTACGAAGAAGCCCTCAAATTTGCACCAAATAATTCTACTGCTAAACGCCGTGCTGAATCTTTACGCCGTTTGGTTTCTGCCTAATTACTAAGGGTAATATTATGTCCATTTAAATGGACATACTGAACAAGTTTGTTGTGAGGACTTTAGTCCTGTTCTTAAAGGCTAAAGTCCCCACTACAAAAATATTATTGGATCGCTACTGCCCCAATTAACTAATAAGACAACGTGAGTTCGATGAACTTCTCGCCAACCCCTCTGTGACGCAAAGAGGGGCAGGAATTTCCTGACGCACTTGTCAAAGCGGTAAAGGTGGTTTTATCGAGGACGATTTTGTCAGTCCGGCAGAGAAAGTTGTTGATAGCAGTCTTGATATCAAAGAAGGAGTGATCGCTACCGAAAAATTTGGGTTAGAGCCTCGCCTGGAGGCGACTTTTGTTGATCCTATAAACCGTCAGTTCGATTTGTAGAACACGGCAATTTGTGCTGCAACTAATTTCTCTTCACTATTAGTATAGTTTACAGTGCCTCTGTCATAACCAGCACCATCATTGAGGGTGTTATTACCAGCGCCACCAAATAACGCAGCAATTTGTGCATAGCGAATATTGCCAAGACTATCTCAAAGATTTTTACTGTTTCTATCGTCACTATTACCTCTATTGAGAATGTCATCGTCATCTTAACTTTCTCGGCGATCTCCGCCAGCAAGTCCATCAATGATGTCACTAGATGCTGTTCCGATCAATAAATCATCATTAATTATTCCCGAGATATTCATTGTTTCACCTCTTCAATTAAGGAGTAGAAAATATTCATCCCACCATCCGCCACTGTGCCTAGGTGATAGCCACCGCTGCATTCAATTTTTTGATGATGAATCTAAATCAGTATCCAGAATAACTTGCTCATAACTGGTGCTTGAATAATCTGGAGTTGGGTGCCCTAGAATAAACTTTTCCGGCTATTGCCCAATTGTAGATTCTTCATAAATAGTTTTTTTGGCAATCTTAAACATCATATGCACACATTACTTATCTCTTACAAGAGAAAATAAATTTTAAACATTTCAGAGGCTGTAATATGTCCCTGACAACACTTTGAACGACTTTATTAAGTATTTAACATACAATTTTCCAGTTTTGGCACGATATCCCCTTTCTGGATATGAAATATGTATACTTCACAAATATTTTATCTTGATATGTGATTCTCAAACGCCGTACAGATAAGTATAACGCCTGCGAATTGTGGCAATAGCCGCCGGATGATAGTACTAATGAAAAACATTAAAAATTCATAAAGCTATTCTGTTTTGTCGAATAATCTAAGAAATAGATAAGTATAATCTTGCTGTAAATATGTAAAAGATGATTAAGAGGCGACATTTTTTTGGTTTAATCATTGTATTGATTATTTTGATTTATGGTATTTCAGATATAAGGGGAATTTTATCTGAACAGAAATATTCTATTTCCCATCCTCTTACTGCGTTAACATCAGCAGAAATTAAAACTGCGGTTGCAGTGGTGAAGAAAAATGAAAATCTCACGGAAAAGTCTGTCTTCCCCTTAATAACTTTGCAAGAACCAGATAAAAAAGAAGTTCTTAATTTTACACCTGGTAAGACATTTAGTCGCCAAGCTTTCTTGGTAGTGTATGAGAGAGAGAAAAATCAAACCTATGAAGCTGTTGTTGACCTCAAAACCCAAACTTTAAGTTCTTGGAAACCAATACCTAAAGTCGAACCTGCACTGATTAACCCAGAATATGGTCTAGCACAGAAGGTTGTACAATCTGACCCCCAATGGCAAGCAGCTATGCAAAAACGGGGAATTACAGATTTTGATCAAGTTAAAATTAATTGCTGGGCACCAGGTATTTTAACTGAAAATGAAACTGCTAAAGGTAAGCGTCTTTGTCGCGCCTTATCTTACTACAAAGGCAAGAATTGGAACTATTTTGCCAGTCCGATTGAAGGTGTGCTGGCTACAGTTGATTTAAACACAGGTAAAATCGACAGCTTTGTAGACAACGGGGTAGTACCTTTCTCCAAACAGAATTGGAACTATGATCTGCAATCTTTGGGTAAATTACTTTCACCCCCCAAATTATTAAAGATTCTCCAACCTCAAGGTACTAGTTTCCGAATTAAAGGTAATACAATTACTTGGCAAGGTTGGAATTTCCGTTATCTCATGCATCCCCGTAGTGGGTTAGTTCTTTACCAAGTAACTTATGACGACGGGGAAAAAATTCGACCAGTTTTATACCGTGCTAGCCTATCGGAAATGGTAGTACCTTATGGTTATCCTAACTTTACCTGGGCTTTTAGAAATGCCTTTGATGTTGGCGAATATAATTTTGGTTCCCTTGCTACCTCAATGGAGTTAGGTAAAGATATTCCCGAAAATGGCTTGTTGTTAAATGCTGTAATGGCTAATGAACAGGGAGAACCTTACGAAATGCCAAGGGTGATTGGCATTTACGAACGAGATAATGGGATGCTATGGAAGCATTACGAATACAACACCCAGAAAAATTATGTCCGTCGCAATCGAGAACTAGTAATGACAATGACGGGGGCGGTTGATAATTATGATTACAGCCTGAATTGGATTTTTCACCAAGATGGCAGTTTAGAAGTTCAGAACGATTTAACAGGAATTGTTTTAGCACAGGGGACAGCGGCCGAAAAACAATCTGATGATAATTTATATGGTCGGTTAATAGCCAAGAATATCTTCGGGGTGAATCATCAACACTTTTTCAACTACCGCCTAGATATGGATGTAGATGGTCAGGCTAATTCTGTCATGGAAATGAATGTACAAGCCTTACCGATGGATAATAAAAATACTCTCGGAAATGCGATCGCAGTTACAGATACTCCATTAACCACAGAAACTGCTGCTGTCCGCGATTTGGATATGAAACACAGCCGCGAATGGATGATTGTTAACGCCAATCGTAAAAATACTTTAGGAATTCCACCAGCATATATGCTAATGCCAGGAGGTAATACGATATTTTTCCCTGTGGAAGGTGCGAAGATTCGTGAGAAAGCGGGCTTTGCGACACACCATGTCTGGGTAACAAAATATCAGCCAGATGAACTCTATGCTGGTGGAGATTATCCTAACCAAACTCAACCTGGCCAAGGTTTACCTCAATATATTGCCAATGATGAACCATTGACTGGTGAAGATATCGTACTTTGGTACACAATGGGCGTTACGCATATTCCCCGTCCAGAAGATTGGCCTGTGATGCCAACGCATCGAGTAGGGTTTAAACTTGCTCCTAGAGGTTTCTTTAGCCGTAATCCGGCGATTAATTTACCTGAGTGAACTACCCGACAAATTTATGAATTAGAGGACTTCTCGTGCCTGACTTTTTTGATTAATTCCATGTAGACATTAATTTCATTAACTTCTACATCATGTTCAATTCTTGTTACTTTCCATTTCTCCTTTTTGAGGTAAACTTCCTCTCCCATTCTGGGAAGAAATTGTAAATCATGAAACTTTTTGAGAAAATCTTTTTGATTTTCTTCCCATAACACTACTTTGGCTACTTCTTGGCTCATTGCTGATCCTTTTTTGTTACTAAATGAAAGTCAGTAGTTGGATGACATACATTCAGCAAGTTTATCTTACTCATTCAACGTCAGAGCGTAGTTAAAACCACATTATTTACTAATAATCATTTCCCTTGTGTGGTATTCACTCTCAATCTACTTGGTAGAAGCAGGAAGAAAACGCTAACTTAAACCACATCTATTTTGAGAACCATAGTTTTAAAAGTAGTGGGAGCATCTGCAAGAGAGCTTGTAGTAGCGGGCTTTGAGTCCCGCACTACTCCAGGTTTCAAAATTGACGAGGTTTAATTAACTAGTTTGATTAAGTTTAGGTAAGTTTTTCAAAGCAGTAAAAACGCAAGTACCTGCCGTAGTCCCACACACCCCCAGACTTCACTTCGTTCCCTATGAAGTCTTCCTGGCAAGAAAGATAAAGATTTATGTCACTTAAACAACATCAATGTTGTTTAAATTCAGCGCTAGATCCCAGATGGTAAAAAGGTTTGAGCGATCGCACCTGAGGTGAAACTTAATAATTTCCCCATTTTATAAGAGGCTCAAGTTTTGAGACAATCAGACAACGATGAGAAAACAAGCAATCATAAGTCCATCTGTTAACGCACTCTGTGTTATTTCAGTTTAAAAGGGAGAAACAGTAATGAAATTGGCTTACTGGATGTATGCAGGGCCAGCGCACATAGGTACGCTGCGAATCGCCAGTTCTTTTAAGAATGTCCATGCCATCATGCACGCCCCACTTGGCGATGACTACTTTAACGTCATGCGTTCCATGCTATCGCGGGAAAGGAACTTTACTCCTGTAACAACCAGTGTTGTAGATCGCAACGTTTTAGCACGCGGTTCTCAGGAGAAGGTGGTAGACAACATCACCCGCAAAGATGCCGAGGAAAGCCCAGATCTAATTGTCTTAACTCCCACTTGCACTTCCAGTATCTTGCAAGAAGACTTGCACAACTTTGTTGAACGGGCACAACTGGAAACCAAAGGGGACGTTATTCTAGCGGATGTCAACCACTACCGCTACAACGAACTGCAAGCCGCCGATCGCACTCTCAATCAAATCGTCCAATTTTACATTGAGAAAGCCCGCAAAAAAGGCGAACTACCAGAAGGCAAAACTGCAAAACCCTCAGTTAACATCATCGGTATTTCTACCCTGGGTTTCCACAACCAGCACGATTCCACCGAACTGAAAAAGCTGATGGGTGATTTGGGAATTGAGGTGAACACCGTGATTCCTGAAGGCGCTTCTGTGAACGAATTGAAGAAGATGCCCCAAGCTTGGTTTAACTTAGTACCTTACCGCGAACTCGGTTTAACAACAGCTCGTTACCTAGAAGAACAATTTGGCATTCCCTACGTAGATATTACGCCAATGGGTGTTGTAGAAACTGCTAGATGCATCCGGAAAATTCAGCAGGTAATTAACGCTCAAGGCGCTGATGTAGAATACGAAGACTTCATCAACGAACAAACGTTGTATGTATCTCAAGCTGCTTGGTTCTCCCGTTCCATTGACTGTCAAAACTTGACCGGGAAAAAAGCTGTCGTATTTGGTGACAACACCCACGCTGCTGCACTTACCAAGATTTTGTCACGGGAAATGGGGATTCACGTTGTTTGGGCGGGAACTTACTGCAAATATGATGCAGACTGGTTCCGCGAACAGGTAAGCGAGTATTGCGATGAAGTATTAATTACCGACGATCATGGGGAAATTGGGGATGCGATCGCCCGCGTCGAACCTTCTGCTATCTTCGGTACACAAATGGAACGCCACGTAGGTAAGCGCTTGGATATTCCTTGCGGCGTCATAGCTGCACCCATCCATGTGCAAAACTTCCCCATTGGTTACAAACCATTCTTGGGTTACGAAGGTACAAATCAGATTACAGATTTGATCTACAATTCCTTTACTTTAGGAATGGAAGATCATCTTTTAGAAATCTTTGGTGGACACGATACTAAAGAAGTAATTACCAAAGGAATTTCCGCCGAATCTGATTTGAATTGGACAAAAGATGGTTTAGCCGAATTGAACAAAATTCCCGGATTTGTGCGCGGTAAAGTCAAGCGCAACACCGAGAAATTTGCCCGCGATCGCGGCATTAAAGATATCAACTCTGAAGTACTTTATGCTGCGAAGGAAGCTGTCGGGGCTTAGTTTAGCGGGTTAACAATAATAAAAATTAAGCAGTAAGCCTTAGAAGCTTACTGCTTAATTATGACATTAGTAGAGCTAGTAAATTACCTTTTCTTTTTGTTTAGTGTTTTGATCAGTTCAGTAATTAACTTCAACTGAATCTGGGAAAAGTAAGTCATTGAAATAATTACAGCTACTGCAATTCCTCCATACATAAATATAGGTATTGAAGCTGCGGGTGGCATTGGTGCTGGGGCATCAGTTGGATTAGAAGAGACAATCATTCCTTGGTGTTTTTCTAGCTTATTCACTATTTTTTGATTGGCAAAGTTGTAATCCAAGTTTTGGAATAACAAGGATGAATACTGAAAACAACCAGTTTCATTATCTTTATTCATAGGTTGAAAACCCACTAAATTTACAGTTCTCATACTAGAAGCTGTTCCTAGTGGTTCAATAAAATGTGTCAAAGATGTGAAGAAATATTAAGCACTATAAGTACCTCCCTTGCCAGCAGGAACTTTTTTACCCTTTTTCCAAGCATAAGAATAACTTTTTTGCCACGTAGCTGATTTTCTCTTACGAGTTGAGGTAGCTATATGATTCTGAAATTCATAAAATGCTGTCATAAACTTATCAAAATTTTTTTTAATCCGGTTATTTGACTTTGCCTCTATGCGACAGAAGGTAATAAAGAGAAAATACCAACGTCTTTCTTTAATAAAATAATTTCTTTCCAAAGATTTATATTTGTTTTTTTCTTGTAAATTGCGTTGGTCATCTAAAACTAACTTTGGTGTTCCATCTTCATTTTCTATAAAATGAGCTTTTTTACCTAGCTTAATCATTTCGCTCATTTTTGGCAGTGATTTCTCATAGTGATTTTGTAGACACGGTAAGAACTCATCCTCAGCTTCTTCTTGCAAAAATGCAAATAACATGGTCAAAGGTGATTTAAAAGGGTAATTAAAGTTCAAGTTTACTTTTAAATATTTTTCTCGAAATATTGATTCAGCAACTTCTATAAGTTCCCACAAACCCATCAGGTATTTCACTCTTCGTCTGTAGTGTTCACAGTAATAAGGATCAATTAACTTATTATCAGCAACATACTCTAAGGGATTTTGTAGAGTAGATTGACTTGTTTTCCAAAAAACTGAAAAGAATGCATAATCCAACTTTATCCTTAACCACTCAATTCGCTGCTCGTCTGTTTTGGCTTGAGATATGAGTTTATCGGATGGTAATTGGGCTAGATAGTCGCCAATCAAGTGATATTCCTGCTCTTTGTATGTCATAACTTCTCTCATCTTTATAAGAATTGAAAATATCATGAAACACTTTTAATTTAACTACAGCAAAGTGAAAATTAAAGCTATTAAATTTAGCATAAAATATTTCTAGGTTTAGCCATGAGGTTGGGTTGGAAAAAGTGATACCCAAAACTTATGTATCATTGCTTTGGGTCGCGCTATGCTTAACTAATCAGCCATAAGTCACGGCAGAATTAAACATGAAAACAGCTAGCATATTTCAGTGGTTAGAACTGAAGCAGAATGTTCATAAAAGCCCTGTTAAGGCTGCAATTTCATTGGCAGTTGCACCAACTGTGCGACATCCTCGCCCAGTCGAGTAAAATCATTAGCATTAAGAGTCAGTAAAATATCCACATTTGCTTTTATCGCACTCTGAGCAATCAAAGCATCGTAAATACCTCCCCCAGGAAGGTTTAAACTTACCATCCTGGCTATCGTCGCTTGATAATCCTCAGGCGTGAGAACAACTTTATAAAACTTGTTAAGATTTTCCTCAAGTAACCGCTGTGCTAATGCTGGGTTAATTCGCGGACTACGAGGAAGGCGAGTAAGTATGGCATAAAGTTCAGCAAGAGTATGAGTTGAGACAAATCCTTCTATCGCCTCTGCTTGAACACGTTGCAACCAAGGTAAAGCCTCAGGGTAACTAGGATGATCTGCAACTATCGCCGCCACAAGTACAGAGGTATCAAATAATATTTTCACCAGGATGTAAATTTATTGATTCGTTCTTCTCTTAAATTATGCACAAATGTTTCCCAGTTATTTAATCCGGAAGCTTGTACTACTAAGACTCCCCCAACATACTCAACAGGACAACCTTCTTCTATTTCTTCCTGTTGCAATTCCCTCAATTCTTGATTAGTCACCTTTCGCGACTCTAGAAACTCAACAAAATCTAGAACTTGCTGTTGTGCATTTTCTGGGAGGCGTTCTAGTTTCTTGATTATCTTTTCTTTTAACGAATTCATGATTTAGCCACCATCTTTGGTTAATAGTTTATTGTCGGTTAATCATTAATGACGATAGGCAACTTGAAGACTACGAACTAAAATTACCAAAGATGCGATCGCCATTAATCCACCCCAAAACCAATAAGGTAAAAACAGATACTTTTCTACTTGTGCTGTGTCGGAAAGTCCCAAGTAACCAGCCCGATAGCTAAATAAGTAATTCAGTTGGTGGTATGTACTTATACAAGCTTGTACACCCAAAAATTGAATGCCAAAACCCTGTACCCAACGCGGTGCTTTTAATCCGATAGCCAAGATCATTAAACCCAGCAAGGGAATCGCCACAAAGCCAAATAAGGAACGAACCCAAACTAATGTGGAAAGTAACAAAAAGCCGCCCAAAATTTTCAAACTCAGGGAAGCGGCTTTAAAACTGCGGGAAGCGAGAATCAAAGCTGCGCCGGCAATAGGTGGCCCCATTGGCCCTGCGGCGGCAACCAACGCTGGGCCGATTGGCCCTAATGATGAAGCGATGCGATAAGTTGCGACACCGGAACCATTGCCAAAAATCTCTAATTTCTGAAACTGTCCGCCCAACATTAACGCCATCAAGCCGTGACCCATTTCATGAAACCAAGTAGCTAAGATAGTAAAGGGGTATAAAATATAATCGCCTCCAGGGATTTGCCACAGCAAGCTAGTGGCGATCGCAGCTGCAATTAGCCAAGTTAGCCCCATGCGTTCTACTTCTTTTGGTGCTTCTTGGGGAAGCAAGTTTTCCCAATTCTTTCCTGGTTCCCTCATTGGTCACATTCCTTAGCGTAATTACCTCAATTACTTGAGTGTATTTTCTTCCATCCTAATCTACTTATTCAGTTTCCCGCTTGCACAAAAAACTGAGCTAAGTCTCACTGTTCTTCCAGAAAGGGGGTAAAGATTAATTTAAGGTTGGTTATCTGGTCGCTGCTGTTTGATTATTAATTTTCTGGATGTCTAATGGTAAATTTTAGGTTAGTTGCGACCATTGTAAAAAATGAGTACCAATAAAAATTTTGATAATTCTTTGGTTGATGATGTCAAACTATTTGGTTTACCTGCCGAAAAAGGGCGATGGTTACTAATTCCCCTGGGTGTAACGATCCTACTCTGTTTAGGAACTGCCTATTCTTGGAGTATCTTTCGTAGTACTATCGAAAAATCTCTACAGGTAGGGGCAACGGAAAGTTTACTACCTTTTACAATTTTATTGGTCGTATTTTCAATTTTAATGCCCATTACAGGGTTTTATATTGAAAAGTTTGGCTCACGCCTGGTGACTGCGGTGGGGGCGATCGTTATGGGGATTGGTTACACCGCTTCGGGTCTGGTAAATAATATCCCTTTGCTAACTATTACCTACGGTATCATTGCGGGAGCGGGTGTAGGGATTGTTTATGGTGTACCACTTGCTGTCAATGCTAAATGGTTTCCCGATAAAAAGGGTTTAGCCGTGGGCGCAACGGTAATTGGCTTTGGTTTATCACCGCTTGTCACTGCACCTTTAGCGAAGAATTTAATTGCGGCTAACGGCGATCGCGGTTGGCAACCGACGTTAATAATTTTCGGCATCGCCTTTACTGTAATTATATTAGCGATCGCCCCTGTAATGAAATATCCACCTCATGGATGGCAACCTGCGGGTTGGAAACCGCCGATTAAACTCAACGAAAAACAAAGCGATCGCAGTATCCCTTTATTAAAGTCCCTCAGCTTTTACGGGTTGTGGTTATGCTTTACCATTGGTACTTTTGGGGGGTTAGCCGCAATCGGAATTGCAAGTCCAGTGGGTACAGAAATTATTGGTTTAGACAAAAATGCAGCAGCCAATGCGGTGTCATTATTTGCGGTGTTTAATGGTTTAGGAAGACCTTTATTTGGTTGGATTGCCGATAAGTATAAGCCAAAAAATGCCGCAATTATTGCCTATGTATTAGCGATCGCTGCCTCGATTATGATGCTCACCGCAACTAAGGGTGCGATCGCTACCTACATCATAGCTTTTAGTTTGATTTATCTCGCCCTTGGCGGTTGGTTGGCAATTGGGCCGACATCTACTTTAATTCTCTTTCGTAGTCAAGATTATGCCAAAAATTACGGTATAGTCTTTACTGCCTTTGGAATGGGTGCGTTATTAGGAACCTTAATCGTTGGTAATATCCGCGATATTTTTGGTAACTATTTACCGTTTTTTTATGTCACCATTGGATTATCGATTTTAGGGATTATCTTGGCTGTATTTTTACTGAAACGCAAGGATTAATCCTTAATTGACTTGAGAGGTTTCAGTTGTTAACAATGTTCGTAGTCAAACAATTTTGGATTTTAGATTTTAAATTTTAGATTGACCCCAGCAATCAAGTCAGGGGAACCTATTAATAAATTTTAGATTTTAGATTTATTCCCAGTTGCGTGGGCGGGTTTCCCGACTTGAGCAAACTGGCGTGGGATTGAGACCTTTTAAAATTTTGGATTTTGGATTGAAGATTCAAAATCCAAAATCCAAAATTTAAAATCTAAAATTCGGTCAGGAATCAAGTCCTGACTAGAGAATTACATTAAGCGAGTTGGAAGAGGAATGTTACCAAATCACCCTTACCCAAACTGATGCGATCGCCTGGTCTGAGGCGGTGTCTATTACCAGGTAATAGGGGTAAATTGTTGATGTAGGTGCCATTAGAACTACCAACATCTTCTATATAATAAGCATCTCCCTCAACGCGAATATCTGCATGAATCCGCGAGACAATTTCCGAATTGGAAAATCCGGAAACATCCACATCTGGGGGAATGCGGTCATTAGGCTTGCCGATATGAATTACAGACAGGGTTTGTGGCAATTCAATATTGCTGTCACTTTGGACATGGAATAGCTGTGCGGTTATCTGCTGTAATTGGGTTTTGGCAGGACTGACAACAGGTGGTGTAAATGAGGCAACTGGTTCCGGTTCGGGTGCAAATGAGGCAACTGGTTCCGGTTCGGGTGCAAATGAGGCAACTGGTTCCGGTTCGGGTTCTGCGGCAACTGGTTCTGGTTCCGGTTCGGGTGCAAATGAGACAACTGGTTCCGGTTCGGGTTCTGCGGCAACTGGTTCTGGTTCGGCTATTGGAGCCGCAAAACCTTGTTCAGAAACGACAGGTTGTGGTTCTGGGCTGATTTCTACTACCTGTGGCGGCGGCGCTACTGGTGTTACTTCTGGAGGAACGGCCACCGCTGTCGGTGGTAAGGGTGAAGCAGCAACAGGATTGGGAACAGCGATCGGGTCTGGTTGTACCAGTTCTACAATTGGATCGGGAGTAACCAATGGCGGTACTTCTAAAGGAAAGTCAGGGGCGATAGTTACTGCTACCGCTGTTGGAGGTGCTGCGGCGGCATTGGCACGTAAGTTATAGCCACACTGACCACAGAAAGCGGCATCTGCCTGCACAGTTGCCCCACAGTTGGGACAGTTGTTAGTCGCTGGTAACGGCGTATAACATGCTTCACACTGGACAGCGCCGTCTGGATTAGGGTGATTGCAATTAGGGCAGACGATCATGAATTTCAGCCTTTGTTCGAGCTCATCGTAAAATGGGACTGGCAAGCAGAGAAGCGACTCTAGCTTTCAATTCTAACAATTACACCTGATGAGTTAATACGCATCACAATTAGACATTTTTTCATGAAAATCGTCATTAATCATTTGTCCTTTGTCCTTTGTAAACACAAATGACTAATGACTAATGACAAAGGACGATCCTGATGAATCAAGATCCAGTTTAGGGAACTTAACCTTGGAGTTCCGCACCCGCCGCCGCATCTAGTAACCACCAAAGTTCTCCTTGGGGTTGAATCAAGCGCGATGGGTAAGTGAATTCATCGGCTACGGGTGCAAATATTTGAGCTAAAGCTGGGCGTTTATTAGCACCTGCAACTACAAAAATTACACTACGCGCCGAGTTAATGAATGGGTAGGTAAAAGTGATGCGGATGCTGCTGTCTTTATTGCCCACAGTAATTAAGCGATCGCGTACTTTTAACGCTTCTGTGTGGGGAAACAAAGATGCTGTGTGCGCATCATCACCCATTCCTAGCAAAACTACATCCAAAGCCGGAAAGTCTCCGGATGCAGAATTAAAAAAGTTGTACAGATGGCTTTCGTACTTAACCGCTGCAACAGCGGGATCGGGTTCCAAAGTCGGGATGGGGTGAATGTTGGCATCTGGAATATCAACCCTGTCTAGCCAAGCACGACGCGCCATTAGTTCATTGCTATCAGGATGATCTGGTGGAACATAACGTTCATCGCCCCAGAATACATGAATTTTATCCCAAGGCAGCTTTTGATTAGCGATCGCCTCGTACAACGGCTTAGGTGTACTACCCCCAGATAAGGCGATAGTAAACCGCCCCCGCTGTTTAATAGCAGTATCTATCTTAGACAGGATCAAGTCTAGCGCCCGTTTAACTAGAGCCGACTGATCCGGTAGAACTTCGACCGTTTTGTTCATGACTTTATCATCACTTTGCCTGCTTCCAGGAATACAATACCGAACTTATTACAGTCTTCCGTTTTAACTTTTGAAACTTTTAAGATCATTGGGCATTGGGCATGGGGCATTGGGAAGAAAACTCCCCACACTCCCCACACTCCCTCATCCCCTAGCCCCTAACCCCTAGCCTCTAGTCCCTCACCATACGTGTCAACTTAACGTGAAACCCTTACCAAGACGTGATGAGCGAATTCTCTCACTTAACATCATGATCCGCGTCACCCCACCCCGGCTTTGCTGACGCAAAACCTCCCCTCCCCGTTTACGGGGAGGGGATTGAGGGGTGGGGTAAAATGCCTGTGGGATAAGCCTTTTAACTTAAGTTGACACCAATGGTCCCTCACCCGCCCCTACAAAAATCTCATCCCAGTCGGTAATCGCTTCTCGTTGGGCGATTAATAATTCCTGAATTCCTTGTTCAGCGAAATCTAACAACTGATTTAACTGACTACGGCTAAAGCTACCTTCTTCTCCTGTTCCCTGAACTTCAATCATCTCCAGGTGTTGATTCATCACGACGTTAAAATCTACTGTCGCGGCTACGTCTTCGATATAGTTGAGGTCTAAAAATGGCTCTTTTTCCAATAAACCGACGGAGACAGCAGCTATTTGTCCGCACAAGGGCGATCGCTCTAGTTTCCCTTGCTGCAATAATCGGGAAATGGCATTAGCTAACGCGACAAAGGAGCCTGTAATTGCCGTTGTTCTAGTTCCTGCATCTGCTTGCAATACATCAGCATCTACAGTTAGCGTGCGTTCTCCTAAGGCTTCAAAATCCAATGCTGCACGTAAGCTGCGTCCAATCAACCGTTGAATTTCTTGCGTCCGTCCTGATAATTTCATTAATTCCCTTTCGTGCCGTTGTTGCGTGGCACTGGGAAGCATACGATATTCGGCAGTTAACCAACCCTTGCCGGTTCCTGCGAGAAATTTGGGTACTCCTTCAGTAACGCTGACAGTACAAAGTACCTGAGTATCGCCGCACTTTGTCAGCACAGAACCAGGCGCAAAACGGGTAAAGCCACTGTCAAAGCTGATGGGACGGAGTTGGTAAGGGTACCTACCGTCTGGACGCTGCCAAGCCATTGGAGTTGCCTCAGAATTTTCATAGAGAATACTGCCTTAAGGTTACCTTAATGCCACAGCTTCTCTAGACGCTCTCTGGTATAGTCAGCGCCAAACTTAAGTCCTGAAACTGCTAAGAAAAATTGCAGATTTTTTTAATGAACTGCCAACAGATTGAGAATATGGTGGTGTACCATTTCTGGTGATTGATCGCCATTGATCGTCAAAAGTCGGCGGCGACGGTCGTAATATTCCAGTATGGGGATAGTGCGATCGTAGAATAACTCTATCCGGCGTTGTACAATTTCGGGTTGCTCATCGGGTAATGAACGTCCTAAACAGCGATTAACCATAATAGCTTGTGGTACTTGTAAATAAATTGCCCAGTCTAACTTTTGTCCTAAATATTCCAATAAAAAATCTAATTCTTCTGCTTGGAAAGCTGTACGCGGATAACCTTCCAACAGCCAACCAGATTGCAACTCCATCTGTGTCAGCTGCATCCGAATCAACTCAATCATCATTTCATCGGGGACTAGCTCACCTTTTTCTACGTATGGCTGCGCATAGCGTCCCAAATCACTTATGTGATTGTTCAGGCACAGATGTGGAGCATTTTCTCTTAAGGATAGTGGCTCCTCAACAGACATCGCTTCTCGTAAAATTTCACCGCTAGAAATCTTAGGAATATCAAAATGTCTACAAAGCTTTTGTGCTTGAGTGCTTTTCCCCGATCCTGAACCACCCAGAATCACCAATTTCACAACAATTTACTCCTCATCATGTCAAATTTATTACTTACCTACTCTGTTGTGCCCAAACAAATGGTAAATCTAACATCTGCTAATTTTCAGACATTGCACCCAGTTTTTTGATAAATTTGAACTGCTAGTTATATGTTTTTATTTTTATAGCTACTTGCATTTACGAGTGATAAATGACAATATCATTAACTCTTGACTAAATAAATCACCAAGTGTAAAAGATGTAGGATGAAAAAATTGTGGTACATAATGCCGTGGACGAAACCACCAAAATTTTTCTATACTAAAGCCTTCCCCCTATTAGCTGAGCTAATTTCCGACTTCATCATTCAGTTCAACACAAACCTAGTGCTTGACTAACAATGCAACTTGCCCAATACAATACATTTGTGAAAATCAGATTGGTTATACAGGTTAATTGGCGATCGCTCATCTGCGCAAAATCTCTTTGATAATTTGTAATCTTTTAAACTTTGTTTTATGGTAGTCCAGCTAGATACCTCAAGTGTAAATTCACCCCCTAATTTCCCATCCCCTGTGGCCGGGCTAGTACAAGTTTTCACTAGCTCACACCGTAACTTTTTTACCAATGTTATGGCTCAAGCACTGAGAATTGCTGGTCAAGGTACATCAGTGTTAGTAGTACAATTTCTCAAAGGTGGCATTCGTCAAGGACATGAACGACCAATTCAAATGGGACAAAATTTAGATTGGATTCGTTGCGATTTACCTCGCTGTATCGATACACCACAGCTAGACGATACCGAAAATGAAGCTTTACAAACACTGTGGCAACATACACAAAAGGTAGTATTTGCGGGTAAGTATTCTCTCGTTGTCTTAGATGAATTAAGTTTAGCGATCAACTTTGGTTTAATCCCAGAAGCCGAAGTTTTAGCATTCTTAACAAAACGCCCTCCCCATATCGATATCATCCTGACAGGGCCAGATATGCCTAAATCTCTTTTGGATGTAGCAGATCAAATTACCGAGATCCGGCGCAGTCATAGCCCGTAAAGAATGTACCACTTCACGATATCCTAGTAAGTCGATTTGAATTAGCTGTGAACTTGTGATTAAAAACGATATCTGGATTACGGAAATGGCTCAAAAGGGCATGATTTCTCCCTTTGAGTCAAGTTTAATCCGAAAAGTGCAAAAAGAGCCAGATGTAGCGGTTCGTCCGGTAATCAGCTATGGTTTATCTTCCTATGGCTACGATATTCGCCTTTCTGCTGCTGAATTCCGCATTTTTCGCCACATTCCCGGAACTGTCATTGATCCCAAAAACTTTAATCCTCAAAATCTAGAATCAACGCCCTTACATACGGATGTCAATGGTAGTTACTTTATCTTGCCTGCCCATTCTTATGGTTTGGGTGTAGCCCTAGAAAAACTAGAGGTTCCAAATAATATCACAGTAATTTGTATAGGTAAAAGCACGTATGCAAGGTGCTTTAGAGGTGATACTCGTGTAGCCCTAGTTAATGGCACATCCCCAACGCTAGAAGAAATGGCTGAACGCTCTGAAAATGGAGAAAAATTTTGGGGCTATAGTATTGGTCAACATGGAAGAATAATAGTCACTCTACTAGAAAATCCCAGATATATTGGTCGAGATTCTTTATTGGAAGTGACTTTAGATAATAACGAATCAATATTTTGTACACCAGATCATCTTTTTATGACTAGAGATGGTCGAATGGTTGAAGCTCATACTCTCAAACCACAAGATTCTTTAATGCCTCTTTACCGTCAGGTTGCTCGTGGTTATGAGATGGTATATCAACCGCTTAACGGTCATCTTTATCCGACTCATCGATTGAGTGATGAGTGGAATTTATATTACGGAATTTACGAGAATACTCCTAACACTCACCGTCATCATGTTGACTTTAATCGTTTAAATAATAATCCCTGGAATATTGTGAGAATGGATGCCTCGGCGCACATTCGATTACACAATCAAGAAAACTATGGTGATGAGTTTGATCCTGATGAACATGGGGAATCTATTAGAGAAGCTTTTGCCAGACTCAGACAAAATGTTGAATGGAATACAATGTTTTCTCAACAGCAAAAAGAAAAAGCTTTGAATTTCTGGCATGATTCCAAATATGAAGAAATCCGCCAAAGAGTAATTGAAGGGAGAAGAAATTGCTCTGATGATACTCGAAAAGCGCATCGTGATGCGATGATTGAGTATTACAAAAATCCCACAGCTAGAGCTTTAACAGGAGAACTTAGTAAACAAGCTTGGGCAAAAGATGACGGTACAAGACGTTATCAGCAATCCCAACTGATGAAACAACTGGCGGATGCTTCCAAGACTCGCCATGAAATTACTGCTGATGTTGTCCGTTCAGCGCTAGATCAAACAGGTTCTATTCGTGGTGCGGCTCGATTACTTAATTGTGATCGCTCTGTATTTAGAAGATTTCCAGACGTTATACAATCGTTTAGAGGTTTATCACAAAGTCATTCTGTCAAAAACCACAAAGTTATATCTATAAAAGAAGTACCTGGTATTCACGATGTTTATTGTTTAACAGTACCGGAAGCAGGTAATTTTGCCTTAGAAGCAGGGGTTTTTGTGCATAATTGTGGGATAATCGCAAATCTAACACCTGCTGAGGCAGCTTGGCGCGGCCATCTGACTTTGGAATTTTCTAATTCTTCCAGTGCTGATTGTCGCATCTACGCCAATGAAGGCGTGGTGCAATTGCTGTTTTTAGAAGGCGAACCCTGCGCGATTAGTTACGAAGCCCGTCAAGGGAAATATCAGGATCAATCTGAGATGGTAACATTGGCAAAAGTTTAATACTCTTTTATCGTTTCAGACAGAGAAGAATATTGGCTTTGGTAGCAGAATCAGCAATACTGATTGGCAAGTTATACCAATTTAAAAAAAGAATGCGACAGATGGGTAGGGGCACAACATTGTTGTGCCCTTTGAGCGGTATTACCCTGTATTTGTCAGTCGTCTATAATCGGGATTCTGAACACAGCGACTGGTCAAAATTAGTGTGGTGGTGTACCAGTAACATTACTATCATCATCATTATCATCATCCTTCACAAGGGTGAAGATGGCGCTAGCCCCTGCCACTGAGATCGTGTTACAGGCAGTGCTCAGTTGCATTTGAGCATCCGTAGGGTTGGGAAGAGTAGTGAGGTAAAAACTGGTACCAGCCGCAGAGAGCGTAATGCTAGTTGCTAGTGCCAGTAGTGTTTTCTTCATTTTTTATCTTGTGTTTTTCTTAGGTCTCACTCAATAACCTTAAGACTGTTTATCCTGACATTAAGTATCAACTTTTCATTGAAAGTTTGGTGAACTGCTCCTGACTTATCCTGACTTATCCTGACTTATCTGACTTGCCCTGATTAACAGATAATATAATTGTTGTAATTTCCTTGCCTTGAACCGAGCACAAAATGAATTCCTCGCCTTCACCCAACCATGACATTCATTTTTCTCTAGACTTTCTAACTGACCTGAAGGAAGAATATAAATTCACCGAGGGCGAAATTGAAGTTATTAAATGTTTCAGTGGCGCAGTTCTAGAAAACAATGACACGCCAGAGAACAAAGAAATTAGCAACCATCTTCTTATAACAGATTCAACTGTAAGCACTCGTCTGACAGGTGTGTACAAAAAATTCAACATCTCTAATTCAGGTCCTGTTAAAAAAACCATATTACGAGATACTCTGCGTGACAGGTATCAATCCTGGTCAAAACAGAAGAGTCAGCCAGGAACTAATAAAAATTATCAAAACAATCAACAGCCAAATGATTTACAAGCTGAAGATAATATATTTAAGCCAATTCAAGAACGCTGTAAACAAACAATTAACAAACAACACAGCACCATTCGATTGTTTAATAAAGATACGATTAAAGTTGAGCATCTGTATGTGGATGTTCTGTTACTGAATAAACCTTCGCAAACAAAGGAGGTATTACCGTCTGAGAGGGGAAAATATATTAATATAGTAGACGGTATTTCTAAGCAGAGTAATCCAGATGAGCGCTGTTCAGGGTTTGATGTTGCAAAAAAATACAATAAACTGCTGATTAGCGGTAAACCTGGCTCGGGCAAAACGACTTTTCTCAAGCATTTAGCACAGTGTTGGTCAAATGGAATATTTCAGTCTGACTCGATTGCTGTAGTGATTGAATTTCGTAATATTCAGGGTGAGGAATGGAGTTTAATACATGCGATAGAGAAGGAACTGGAATTGGAAGGAAATTGGAATAAAATACAAGAATTAAAAGCACAAAAGAAAAAGATAAAAGACGAACTTTCCAAGTCGGTATCTGAATATTCTAATGATAAGAAAAACTTAAAGAATGAACAAAGTTTAAAAAAGCTTCAAGAATTAGAACATGAATTGAAATCTCTACCGTTAGAAAGTCTTTTACAACAGGGCAAACTGCTACTGCTGATGGACGGACTTGACGAGGTGCCGACGGATAAATTAAGGCGTAGCGTGCAAAGACAAATCTCCGATCTTGCACAAGAATATGAAAACAATCATTTTATTCTGACCTGTCGTATCCAAATTGACCTTGAGACGGTCTTAACTAGTGATTTTACCTGGGTGCAAGTGGCAGACTTCAACACGGAACAAGTCGAGCACTTCGTCAAGAACTGGTTTACAATGCAGACTGATGATAAAGCAGAACAAAAGTGGCAAATATTTAATAAGATTTTTTTCCAAGATAAAGCACTAAATGAATTAGCATTCACTCCGGTGCTGTTGAATTTGATATGTTTAATCTTAGAAAATAGTTCATCATTGGATAATAAGTTGGCATTAGAATCTAAAGATATCAATCACATATATAGGCGGGGAATTTATTTACTATTGACAGAATTGAATGAGGTCAAGAATATTATTGGCTGGGAAAGGGGGACTGAAAAGTATCGGCAATTAAGTAATAAGGAAAAAGAGCTTTTGCTGATTCACCTTGCAGCACACAAATTTGTGAATCCAGATAATTTTATTACGTTTGAAGAAGACGAAATTATAAATCAAATAATAGATTTTTTCAAGAAAGACAAAAAAATTCAACTGACAAACAACGAAGCAAAGGGAGTGCTGAAAGCGATGGAAGCCCAGCATGGCTTGCTTATTGAACGGGCAAAACAGTGGTGGACATTTTCTCATTTAACGTTGCAGGAATACTTCACCATCGAGTGGCTGACCACACTTACTTCTAAAGAATTAGCTGAAAAGGTTGCAAATAATGTATGGCAGAATGCTGTTCAGCGATTAGTAAAATCACAAAAACCTGCTGATCGGTTTGTACGGCTGATCAAACAGGCGATCGATAATTCAATTAAGGTTGATGAGAATGATATGGATGAACTTGAGGATAACACAAATTTACAGAAATACTTGACCTGGGTATTTAAACAATCCCAAGTTATCCAAGAAGCTATCCAAGCAGACTATAAACCTATAGCTATTAGAGCCTTTTATTTTACCCTTCCTATGTTTAATCTAACCCACGCCATTGAATTTTCTATCTCCTGCGACCTTTCCCGTAATTTCAACTGCGACTTCGACTTTGAAAAAGAATTCGACGGTCTCATTGACATAAATAAATCCTTTGATCGCGCCCGCAAACGCATAAAAGACTGTCGCAAAGGCCTCAAACGCTTCCAATCTTTCGCCTGTTTTCTTGACCCAGAACTAGGAAATAGATTGGCACAGATCACAGAATTATTACCCAACTTGTCGGTAAAAGACCCAGATTTACAGCGTTGGGTCAGGAGTAGTGATATTCAGCAGTTAAAGAATGAAGTTGATCAGGTAATAAATCAACATCTTAATATATGTCCTAATTGCCAATTCAGCGACGAACAAAAACAAAAACTCCAACGCTATTATGATGCCAATAAATTTCTCCTTGATCTGATAAATATTCAGGGGACTGTCAGCGACGCTTTCCGTATCGAAATTGAAAATAGCTTACTGCTCCCCTGGGAAGAATTACAAAATCGTTCTTAATTTTAAATGATAAAATAAGACAAGGTGAGCGATATTTTCCAAAAATTAGGATACTTTCAATAAGTTATTCCACTCTTTTGTTGATTTTTTTTAACTACATATTGAATGGTGTTACTTCACCTGCATCGTTGATTAAGGTGACAGAACAAGATGCCAAAGATGACACCATTCCACTAATTTTAATTATCAATGGCAGCAAATAATCTGGGCGTGTACTGGTTGTACTCAAAACCACAACTCGCAGTTGAATATCCCGAAAATTTTGCTGATATGGCAAATTCTTATCTGAGGTAACAAACACATCAAAAGGATGATTATCTGCTAAAGCCAAAAGTTCTCTATCTTTGACACCACGCCAGCCCATGTCTTCCACATTCTGCACTGAATGTCCTGCATCAACAAACGGCTTCTTCAACTTTTTGCTCAGGAGATTTTCGTCAAGCAGAATTAGCACAAGTAATTTGCTCCTGATTCAGCATTGCTTTTGCAATTATCTCCAATACTTGTAAAACCTGAGTTTGCAAATGTGGAAAATCTGCCAAAAATTCGGCTAACCCTTCTTCACCTTCCAAATAGTCGAAAAAAGTCTGCAATGGCACTCTTGTTCCCACAAACACAGGACTTCCACTCATGATATCTGGATCGGAGCAAATAATTCGGCGATCGCTTAGAACTTTTTGAATATCCATATAGTCTAAACCCTGATTTCGGCTCTAGAGTTCGTTTATCATCATACAATTACCTGATTTTCAAGGTGATAGCCTTGCTCTTCCCAAACGAGACTTTTCATACCATTGTGCGATCGCCGGCACCCAATCGGCAAAATGGGGCCACATCATTTCACATAACTTTTGAATTTCCAGTTGAGCGTCTTTCTTGTTTCTTAGGTCACAAAAATGCAAGAAAGACCTTAAATTGAAACTCACTACAAAATGCTGGCGATAATCAAAAGGCATTTTACCTCTTGCATGTTCCTCAGACATACCACCTTCAAAGTCTGCTTTGTATCGCTTGGCTGCTTCTAGACACCAATTTAAATCTGCTGCTCTTTGCTCTGGTGAATAATAGTACTTTTTACCTTGTCTATCAGTGTAATAACCAACAGGACGCAGGTAGAAAACATCTTCAATATCTTTCTTTCCGTCTACTACATCAATGAACTGGTTACCCGTATACCTCAGAGATTGTACATCAAATGATACAGCTACCCTGTGTGTACGCGCCTGTTGCATGACACTGTGGGGAAAGTAGCCGCAGTTAAAAATTATCTGGGGATGCTCTAAAGGCCCATAATGTCCCCTTTCACCGGCTAAAAGTCGTTTGACAATAATTTCGCCGCTTTGTGACTCAGAAGGCCATGAGTCCCTTTCGTCATACACGAACCCCTCAGTGTAGTCCTGATGCATGGCGGCATAAATCACCTGCTGAGGATTGGGTGTTTTGCTAATAACCTCTACGCGGAATCGATGCATGAGCTGATATAGAACTTGATTGGTGTCCGGGAGTGCCTACTAATAAGTTGTGCAGCCTGTTCGTTAGACATTCCCATGAGAACGATCCACTATCATATCTCTGCCTTGGACTTCATCTTCAACTTACTCATTTAGTTTACAAAAATTAATATTTACGTTACACTTTGTTACATAGTGATTCAAAGCGGGAAAATCTCATGCGTACAAATGCTTCCATCGTTGACGACCAAGGTTTAATGAACAACTTTGCGATCGAGCCAAAGGTGTATGTAGATGAACAAGGCGATCGCACTGGCTTTACAACTTATGCAGAACTGCTCAATGGCCGTTTAGCAATGATTGGTTTTGTTTCTCTGATTGCATTAGAAGTTTTTACAGGACATGGTATTTTCGGTCTTTTGGCAAATCTGTAAATAGTAATTTTAATTTTTATATAGCAATTCTCAATAATTCCTGAAAAATAAGATACCCGACTTCTTGAAGAAGTCGGGTATCTTAGCATATCGATTTTCACCAGTAATTTCAAAAATCAAATACTAGCTCAACACCTAATATTAATATTTGGTTTTTTTAAATAAACACAACTTTCCGCATACAGCAGATAGCAATTTAATTATTTCCAGTTGGGCAACTTAATTTATCCAGTAAGCGTTGTATTTTTATCCAGGAAACGTTGTGTATTTTTGGACAAATTTTTCTCTGTTTATCTATCTATGTGAATACCGAGATTATTCTCAATAATCATCATAAAATTAGAAATATTTGCGTAAATATCCTAAACATTATTCAGCATTTTTTTTGCTAAATTGAAATATCAATTCTTAGTTGCCAGCAGATTTATCAACTAAATCTGGCTGTATTCATGTTTGACTAAAATTTTTGTTGCCAGATTACACAATACTGTGAATCGATAACTGAAATTTTAGTTGAATTTTGCATGATTCAAATTTGAAATGTTTTTGAGAGTAAGGCTCAACATTTTTAAACGATGTCTTTTTTAGATCCTGGTTTATTTGCTGTCGGACTTGATGGACAAGTCAGTATTGAGTTTTTAGGTGATGGTGGCAGTTATCATGGAGAACTCGGCCTCTTCAGTTTGAAGGGGATGGAAAATTTACAACTTGGTTCGGTTGAATTTATTCAAGAATCTGCTCGTCGGATTCTGAGCAATTCTGATGCTGGTTATCTCGCTATTTCCGATCCAACTGAGGGAGCTAAATTTAGCGGTAACTTAGGGGAAGGTGAGAAAAATGATGGTGGCTTCTTAGGCGAAAAAAGCTTTGCTTTAACTCCTGGAGAGCAGTTTGCTTTCCTGCTATTACCTGATGGAAAAATCCGAGAACTTGTCGATTCTCCTAATCAGCAAAAAAGTGCAATCTTTTCCCTATCTACTGCTAATTCCGACAAATCTGTTCATTTTTCCCAACTAGGACAGGGAACTGCAAAAGGTGCAACTTTTGGCGTAGAAGATGTACTCGCCGATCAAGGTTCCGACTGGGATTACAACGATATCATCTTTCAAATCAAGGGAGCTACGGGGAAAACATCTCCGATAGACGCATTGATTAACTCAAAAAAAGAGTGGCGGAATACAGAATTAGGAAAACAATTAATCGATTACGCGCAACAAGTTAGCCAATTTATCTCTTTGGCTGCTCCTTTTAATACTGCTTACACTGTAACTAGTCTTGGGGAAGTACCAGGACTACCAACTCCTTATGTGGGATTGGCTTTCAAAGCAGATGATCCAAATACCTTGTTTATTGGTTCTACACCCCAAGGAGAAAACAGCCAAATATTTGCGATCGCACTCAAAAGAGATGCCAATAATCACATTATCGGATTCACTGGCACAGCCACCTTGCTGGCTGACGCACCTGGGTTAAATGGCGGATTGATTGATGCAGGCTTGGACTTTGGCCCTGAAAATGTCTTGTTTTATACAACATGGAATGATAACACCGTCGGGCAAATCAAACCTGGTAGTTCTAGCCCTGATAAGCAAATCGATTTAACTTCCCTTGGTTTTGCGGCTTCATCTGGTGGGTTGACTTTTGTACCTCAAGGCTTTCCTGGTGCTGGGCGGTTAAAAATTACTTCCTACGACACTAGTAATTTTTACGACACAACGGTGACTGCTGATGGCACAGGTACTTGGAATATAGCACCTGCAAGTAAATCAGTTGCACTCAGTGGCGGTACTGATGCCTTTGTTTACGTATCTGCTTTCATGCCAGAATTTAAGAGCGATCGCTCCGCCAACGCCAAAGGCGATCGCATCTTAATGACAGAGCAAGATGCTGATAAAGTCGCCATCTACAGCATTGATGAGAATGGCGATCCGATTAGCACAACTCGCCAAGACTTTTTAACTGGAATTGACGGCCCCATAGGCGCAGCAATTGACCCTTTGACAGGCGACTTTTTCTTCTCTACCTATTCTTTTGGAGACTTTAATCCACATGGGTTTAACCAAGTCGTGGTAGTGAAGAACAATCTGGGGTGAAATAAAATCTAAGTAAAAATCCACCCTCACTATAATTTTTGATTGAGTGAGGGTGATGGTAAATTTGGGATTAGTGTTTGATTTCCAAATTGAGGATGTAGCATCCCAATTGGACTTTTTCAGCCCACAATTCGTATTCTATCCGCAAATGCTCTGGTAAAGATTGTCCAGTAAGAACCATAGCAGTTGTGAAATTCCGCAGACGGATAGGATCGCTAGGTTGTAATGACTCAGTTGGTAACCAGTAACGACTAACACCATAAACACCCTGTTCCCAGAAGTGACGATAACTCACTTGAGCGTTACCTTGCATGGTCATGATTACCCGGTATGGGGAAATCTCCAGCCACAAAATCCTAGGACTGCTGGGTGCATAAGCATTACTCCTTTTTTGGGGAGGCTTGTCCTCTGGATTTTGGGAATTTACTATTTCGCAGCTAATTAAAGGCGGTGCAGTCAACAGTAAATGAAAGCGGTCAGTATCTTTTTGATACAATGTTCCGGCAGTTTCCACCACAGACCAGACTGGTAGGTCGGTGGAAATAAGTGATAAGCACACAGGCTTGCGGTGATGGGTCAGCATGGGAGCGATAAGGGCTAAAAGCTATTGAACAAAAACAAATCAACACCAGGGTCTCTAATAGGCCAGGATCGGAAACTAACAGTAAAACATGCTTAGATATTAACTGAATCTGCTTATTTGGTAAGCCAGATAAATAAATATGAAAATAGTTAGTGTACGAATTTAAAAAGCAAAAACAGCGATTTTTATCCGGAAAGCTAATTTCAAAGTAAATTTATTGAATATATTGTAAATAATCTTTAGATTCCCGAATTAATATAACTGGAGTATTTACTGAAACACAAGAGCAACAATTTTTGTAGCTTGTATCAAAGTCAATAGTCCAGAGTCCAGAGTCTAATGACTAATGACCATTGACCATTGACCATTGACCATTGACCACTTTTGGTAGATTTAATTAAGTTTCATCGAGCAAAAGGCGATAGGATACTAGGGAGGAAGTCAACAACTGCGGTACACGCAGTAGCTTATATACTTCCGGTGTATTCAAAAGCCAGTGTATACTAATGTCGGCTGCTGTTATAACCCAAGAAACGCAAACAGATCTTTCACAGAAGTTAATTATCCAGCGACCTCCCTTTGGGCTATCCCTGCAAGGTCGTATCCGGGTTCCAGGTGATAAGTCTATATCTCATCGTGCTTTGATGTTGGGTGCTATAGCCCAAGGTGAAACGGAAATACAAGGTCTTCTTTTAGGAGAAGACCCACGCAGCACTGCTTTGTGTTTTCAAGCAATGGGCGCGGAAATTTCGGAACTAAATACGGATTTAGTCCGAGTTAAAGGTATTGGGCTGGGGAATTTACAAGAACCAGTTGACGTATTGAATGCTGGAAATTCTGGCACTACACTGCGTCTGATGTTGGGACTTTTGGCATCCCATCCAGGGCGCTTTTTTAGCGTAACAGGCGATGGTTCTTTGCGATCGCGTCCCATGTCCCGCGTAGTTAAACCTTTGCAAGAAATGGGCGCACAAATTTGGGGACGTAAAGGAAATTCTCTCGCACCCCTAGCTATTGCTGGACAAGCTCTCAAACCAATTCACTATCATTCCCCCATCGCTTCGGCGCAAGTTAAATCTTGTATTCTACTTGCTGGTTTGACTACTGAGGGAAAAACTACTGTGACTGAACCAGCCCTTTCCCGCGATCATAGTGAAAGAATGTTACGGGCGTTTGGGGCAGAACTAAGTGTAGACACTGAAACTAACAGCGTCACAATTACCGGGCCAGCCCAACTCTATGGACAAAAAGTAATAGTCCCTGGTGATATTAGTTCAGCAGCCTTTTGGTTAGTAGCTGGCGCAATTGTCCCAGGTTCAGAATTAGTAGTAGAAAATGTCGGCGTTAATCCCACCCGCACCGGGATTTTAGAAGCTTTAGCATTGATGGGAGCAGATATTCAACTGGAAAATCAGCGAGAAGTAGCCGGTGAACCAGTAGCTGATATCAGAGTGCGTTCCAGTAGTTTAACAAGTTGCACGCTCGCAGGTGATATTATACCGAGAATGATTGATGAAATTCCGATTTTGGCAGTAGCAGCTGTATTTGCCGAAGGAACAACAATTATCCGCGATGCAGCTGAGTTAAGAGTCAAAGAAAGCGATCGCATTACTGTCATGGCCCAGCAACTCAATAAAATGGGCGCAAAAGTCAGCGAACTACCCGATGGAATGGAAATTACAGGCGGTACTCCATTAGTGGGTACTGATGTAGATAGCCATACAGATCATCGCATTGCCATGAGTTTAGCGATCGCCGCTTTAGTCGCCACTGGGATCACGACAATTCACCGTGCGGAAGCAGCAGCGATTTCCTACCCCGGATTCTTTAATACCCTGAGTGCGATCGTTCACTAATATCGCACAACTAAGGCTGCGTCTCATATATTTTTGGTCAATGGTCAATGGTCATTAAACTGTTGACTGTTGACTGTTGACCTTAGCAATCAACTCAAATTTGTTGTTTCTCATAAGTTTTATTTAATTATTTTTATTTTGCCATAGATATTTTGTATAAACTGAATATAATAAAATAGAAAATAAACCTTTCCCCCTACAAAACTTTACATAGTTCGGTTTAATTGCACCTACTTACTTAAGTTAAGTATTTCGTAATTACGATATCTGCACGCTAGCGAGTATATATATAATTTTTTCAACATTCATTTGGATGATATTAGGTACAATCAATCTAAATCCAAAACAAGTTAAACTACTTGCGTAAATTCGAGATTTAGCATTGGAGAAAATACAATTATGGGCTGGTTACAAAGACTCTTTGGGATGGAGAAACCAGAAGATGCTCAAGTGAACCCTGAGCCGAGTTTAGTGGCTGAGAACTCTGCTGAAGGTGAAACCACTCCTCTAGAAAGAGTGGGACTGAATGGGGAATACGATCAAAGTGGTTTAGCAAAAAGAGTGGCTCTTGCTTTTGATGTAGATTCTAGTTTCGATGATATTGATACACTCTACGTCGCTCAGACAGGAAGTACAGTAGTTTTAAAAGGATCAGTCCCCTCTCAAGATATTTTGGATCAAATGGTTCAAATTGCTAGCGGAGTTAGTGGTGCTACCGATGTGACTACCGACCAAGTTACAGTTGGATAAAACCAGCCAAGCACTTTTCAAATAACCTCTAAGTGTGATCTCACTCTTTTAAAGACATCACTTAATTTTTTGGCAGTGAATATTCAATGAAAACCAAAATTAAACTACGTAAATTGGGAATCGGACTGACATTATTAAGTGTTTTAATGTTAGCTAGTTGTAGTAAAAAAACTGAAGAATCTGCTACTACCAACCCCGAAAAACCAACTGCGGTATCTCAAGTTAAGCCTACTGCGAATGGTGCAACTTCCACATCTGCAACTACTGCTGTGATTCCCGCAGAAGCACAAAAGTTAGGCGTTAAACCCCAAGGTGAAACTACTTGTCCTAGCAATGCACCTATCAAAGGTAATATTACTAAAAAACGAGGTAATATCTACCACCTTGCTAAGTCGCCTGATTATGCAAAAGTGAAACCAGATATCTGCTTTAAAGATACAGCAACTGCGGAAAAGGCTGGCTTCCGTGCGCCTAAGTAAGCAGATTGAAGCACTTTTGCCATTCGTCTATTGACTAATGGTTCATTGCATTAATTATGAGGGGGTAAATAAATTCGTAGTCAGTTTAGTCCTGAATTCACCAAGCACTAATGTGCTGACTACGAACTCGTCAAAACTTATGCGATGAACCATGAGCAGCATACCCCTACTTTAGATAATTGCCAGCAATGCATCAGCACATGTAGGTTTGACGTTGGCATTTCTAAATTTTGCTTTCAGCATTTGATAAAAGTATAAATAAAAGCTAGTTTAGCCTTTGCCAAAGTAAGTTAAGTGTTGGCATTCATAAGTTTTTTTTTCAAAATTTCAGAAAAATATAAATAAAACTAAGTTTGTCCTTTGCCAAAGTTAAGTGTGACTTTGGTATACATAAGTTTTACTTCAATACTTTGATAAAAGTATAAGCAAAACTTAGTTTTGCTTTCACCAAAGTAAGTTTGGCGATCGCATTTCTAAGTTTTGCATAATTTGCTCATAAAAGTTTTTTGAATTTTTAATTCCCCACAAGGATACTAGAGTTATGTTAAGTAATGAATATAAAAATTTTACTTATGCAACTACGTTTAATTACTGTCACCATCCTGCTGACATTAGCTGCTCCGTCCTTACTATATAATAGTTCAGCCGCAGTTCTCGCCCAAGCACCAACACCTACCGCTGAAGAAAAAATTACAGAAGCAATTACCTTAAACAATAATGGTGAAGGGTTGGTATATAAAGATTTAGTCGGTTTAGATGACTTACAAGCAGGGTTAGAACTGTTTCAGCAGGCGTTGGCTATTTTCAAAAAATACAATGCTAAAGCTGGCGTTGCTAACAGCCTTACCAATATTGGCTACGTTTATTTGCGTCAGGGAGAATACACCAAGGCGTTGGACTTTTTGCAACAGTCTTTAGCTATTCGCAAACAAACAGGCGATCGCCAAAATGAATGGATACCTCTCTCTTATATAGGAGAAATTTACACAAATTTAGGTCAGTATCCTAAGGCATTAGAAGCTTATCAATCAACCTTAAAGATTCTTAAAGAATTGCAAGTTGCTAACCCCAATGATTCGAGTTATGGTACCAGTCAAAAAAGTCTGCTTGCGGATACTGGGGCAGTATACTTTAGAATGGGTCAGTATCAAAAGGCTTTAGAGCTTTATCAGCAAAGTTTAGCAATCTACAAAGCTAACAGCGATCGCGTTGGTAGTGCTGAGACTTTGAATAATATTGGCGTTGTTTACATCAATTTGGGTAACTACACTCAGGCGCTAGAAGCTTATCAACAAGCGTTAACCCCAATTCAAGACTTCTGTTATCAACAAAAATCAACTTGCTTTTATGGTACAGAAGCAGCAATTTTGAATAATCTTGCAGGTGCTTTCTTTAGCTTAGGACAATATCAAAAATCTTTAGAACTTGCCGAAAAATCCGCAAATATTTACAAAAAATTCCGTACTGGTGAGTACAAGGGAACAAATAAAAAAGATATCCAGTTACTCTACGATGCACTAGGACAAAATCCTCAGGCTTTGCAACAAGTTAGCAGTCGCGCTAATGTTGGTGATGCTTTTGGTAAAGATTCTTTTCAGTTTCAAGGCGAAGCACTAAACCTGAATAACATCGGACAAATTTATTTTAGCCAAGGTAACAATGAACAAGCACTCAAGCTATATCAACAGGCTTTAGCTATCTACCAAGAAAATAAATATCCCCAAGGGATTGCTGTAACCCTGAATAATATTGGACGTGTCTACACCAATACAGGGAAGTATAACCCAGCGATAGAGTCAAATCAGCAGGCTTTGGCTAATTATAAAGCAGTAGGCGATGTCTTGCGACAAGCCGCTTCGCGTCTACGCACTGGTGAAGGTGTCACCCTGAGCAATCTGGGACAGATTTACCAACAGCAAAATCAGAATGAAAAAGCTACAAGCTTATATCAGCAAGCCTTAGCCATACATCGGGAAGTGAGCGATAAAGTTAGTGAAGCTGCTACACTAAAGTACTTAGGCGATGTGCTAGCACGACAAAATCAACCACAATTGGCGATCGCCTTCTACAAACAATCAGTAAATATTACCGAAACTATCCGTAAAAATTTGCGAGTTGTCCCTAGCGATATCCAAAAAGCCTATACGGAAACTGTTTCTGAAAGATACCGCCGATTAGCAGATTTATTACTCAAGCAAAACCGTTCAGCGGAAGCGCAACAAGTTTTAGATTTATTGAAAATACAAGAAGTACAAGATTTTATGGGTAATACTCGTGGTAGTAATCAGAAAGTAGCTAATACTCAAAGAGGAATAGCTAATAACGATTCTCAGCCACCACAAAACTTACCCTTAAAACCGCAAGAACAAGAAATCTCGCAGAAATACAGCGCCATTCAAGATAAAGTAATTCTTCTGGGTAAAGAACTTACCAATATCCGGAAAATTAATCCTAAAGAACGCACATCGACTCAAGAAAAGCGGATTGCAGAACTAGTAAAACTTGAGCAGGAAAGTACTGCTGAATTTAACAAATTTCTCAAAAGTCCTGCTGTAGTAGCATTGGTTCAGCAATTATCTGTAACATCTAGTCAAGAAAATCTCAGTTTACGACAACTCAATTCTTTGCGGGATAATTTGCGACAGTTAAATAAAAAAGCAGTATTACTATATCCCTTGGTTTTAGAAGATAGATTAGAATTAGTCATCGTCACAGCAGACGCACCACCCATTCATCGCACAGTACCAGTAAAACAGGAAGAGTTAAATACAACAATTCAGGAGTATCGGCGAACAATACAAGTTCCTCATAAAAATATTCAAGAGCCAGCATTTAAATTGTATAGCTGGCTAATTAAGCCTATAGAAAATGATTTAAAACAAGCCGATGCTAAATCAATTATTTATGCTCCAGATGGGCAATTAAGATACATTCCCTTAGCAGGATTATTTGATGGTAAAGAGTGGCTAGCACAAAGATTTGTGGTGAATAACATTACATCTGCCAGCCTCACCAAATTCGACAACCAAACCGAAAAAAATATTAATGTTTTAGCAGCTGCTTTTACACAAGGCGATTATACAATCAAATTAGCCAATCGAGCAGAAGAGTTTCAGGGATTACAGTTTGCTAAACAAGAAGTAGACAACTTAGCCAAGACAATTCCCGGTACTAAGATACTATTAGATAAACTGTTTAGCCCTTCAGCTACAATCCCCCAAATGAACGATTACAAAATTGTGCATTTGGCAACTCATGGACTGCTAGTAAAAGATAGCCCTGAAGATTCCTTTATTTTGTTTGGGGATGGAGAACGTGTAACGCTGCGAGATATAGAAAATTGGTCTTTACCAAACGTTGATTTAGTAGTGTTGAGTGCTTGTCAAACAGCCTTGGGAGGTAAATTAGGTAATGGTCAAGAAATTCTGGGTTTAGGATACCAGATTCAACTTACAGGAGCCAAGGCATCTATTGCTTCATTGTGGCCTGTATCTGATGGCGGAACACAGGCTTTAATGAATGTATTTTATCAAGGATTGCGCTCAGGGAATTTAACCAAAGCCGAAGCCTTACAAAAAGCCCAAATAGCCTTAATTACAGGTAATTATTCAGGCTCTGCTAAAACATCACATGAAAATGAATTTAGTCATCCCTTCTATTGGGCACCTTTTATTTTGATTGGTAATGGTCTTTAAAGGGAAAAACCTTTCCCCTTTAACCTTTACCCTTTATCCCTAAAAACCATTACATATTATATTGCCATTGAGGGGTCAGACCCGCAATTCGCCACCACAAAACTCTTCGATTACCTGGGCTTTGACCTCATCTAGCGGAAAACTATCGGGATAAGTCGAAAACATCAGCATAATGCCCTGTAAGGTTGAGGAAAAGTAAATGGATCTCTTCCTAGGATTTGCCACCCCCAGCTTTGTGAACATCTCAGTTTGAATTTCAAACTGCTTTGCTTGTTCATCCATCAACTTCTGACTGTATTTAGCGACAACCGGATCGAGTCTGGGTTGGGTAAAAAGGTTGAGGTAGAAACGGAAGACTTCAGGTTGTCGGCGGACATCTTCTAAAGCACCTTCGGCGATGTGCCGGATTTGCTCAGTAGGGGTTTGTTTTGCCGCCGCCGCCTCCATCACAACCAACAGATCGTTGAGTCGGACATCAACCATAGCTGCAATTAGATCCTCTTTACCTTTAAAGTAATGATAAAGAAGTCCTTTTGATATCTTCGCTTTCTTAGCAACATCATCAATGGATGTGGCGTGATAGCCTTTGTCTAAGAACAAATCCATTGCTGCTTTGAGGATTTGTTCTCTAGTGGCGCGACGGATGCGTTCGTTTTCGGCTGGGGTACGGGGCATTTTTGTCTTCAGTCGTTGAGAAAGTTGCCGATCAGACTGTACAGCTCATTCGGGTGAGTCAACGTCGGCATGTGATCCGCACCATCAATCTGGACAAAGCGGATATCAGGAACCTGCTGGAATAACTCTGCGATCGCGAAGAGGTCTTTGCTGTCCTTTGTACCAATGATAAATAAAGTCTTGACTGCAAGCTCATGCAATCTGGCGATCGCAGGTGGTTGCGGCCATATTTGCTCGGAACTCTTCCAATCAAAGTATCGCTGTGTATTATGCTTTGTCATCTCATACATCAGCTCGCTCTGTTGACTATTCATAACGGTGCTGTATATGCAGCCGTCTAACATTAGCTGGACCATTTTCTCCACATCGGGCGCAGCAGCCATGATTTGCGCAAACCGCTGTTGCATTTCTTGGGAAAATTCATAGCCTGAGAGTCCAGGCGCTACTAGCACCAGTTTAGATACTCTCTCGGGATAGGTTAGGGCGAAATCGGTCGCAATTTGTCCGCCGATTGAATGTCCCACAAGAGTCACTTTATCAATACCTATGTGGTCGAGAAGTCTAGTTAAATCTTCCACATAATTAGCCGCTTCTATAGGTGGTGGAGACTCTCCAGCACCGCGCCCATCGAAGGTGATTACCTGATATTTCTGGGCTAACTGTGGGGCGATAAATTGCCAGTCACGTAAATCTGCGCCGCCGCTATGAATTAAGGCGATCGCTTCTCCTGTACCTTGTATTTCATAATGCAAATCTGTTGACATATCCATCCTCCTTTCCACCGCCAGTCCTAGGCGGTAACGATAGATGATGTGGTTAACGATGTGCTGCTTTTTGCGCTACCACTATTGTCAATATAATTTATGACTGACTAGTTAGTCAATAAAAAAATGAACTTTTCCTGATTCATCAATGACCCTCTTAAGGGGTATGCACAAAATAGCAAAAATGTTTGCAATTTAAATTAAATTTTACAATAATTCAATCGAGGCGATCGCACAACTTTTATCCTCACTGAGGTTATGCTCAAGTTTACGAGCGATGAGATTTTGCTGATTGTGGATGGGTAGAGTTTTTACTAATGCTATTTTTTGTCAAACAATTATGCCTGATGGCAGTATCAGAGACCTTGGGGAAAATTGATTGATGAGTTTATGGGTAGAAATCTCTTAAGTGAGTTTTTCGGTTTCAATAATTTCTAACTAACTCACAGCGAAATCTGTAAAATGCCTTAGATAGCGATCGCATTCTGTTACCCTTGACCAATGACCAATGACCAATGACCAATGACTATTGACCATTGAGCATTGACCATTGACTATTGACTAGTAAGCACTGCTGACTTTTGCTCGCGGTTGATCAAAATACCTCTTAACCCTGCGGCTTTAGCACCCTGATAGTCTTCTTCCACACTATCGCCAATGTGCCATGCGGCTTCAGGAGAGCATTTATGTTTTTCTAAAGCGATCGCAAAAATTTGCGGATCTGGTTTAGCAGCACGCGCTTGGGTAGAAATGGTGATGGAGGTGAAAAAGTCTCGCAATCCCAAACTTTGCAACACCGAGTAAATGCGGGAATCAAAATTAGACAATACGCCTAACTCAATTCCCATCCGTCGCCAATTTACCAAAGCTGGTAGAACATCGGGATAGACAAACCAAGGTTCAGCAGTCCCAAAGTGAATGTAGAGTTCGCTAAAAAAAGCCGAAAAATCAGAAAATTGCTTGAGAACGCCGGCGCTGTCAAAGGTATTGAGCGCAATTATCCGCCACCAATCAAATTCCCGCTGGAGTATATCTTGTGAGTCTGCATCGGGAAATATCGGCGGTGGTGCGGCTTTAAAGCTTTCGATAAATGCTCGATTCAATGTATCAGCGCTCACCTCTACATCAAATTCCTGCGCTATCTGACGATAAACTTCACCCACACTACCTTTAACCCCGATGAGTGTGCCTACAGCATCTAAAAAAATAACTTTCGGTCGTTCCATCAAAATGTTATGCTTTTGAGTCCTGGATTTGAGATTTTACCTGATTAGAGCTTGAGTGCATAGTTATATTTACGCACTATTTGCTACCGAGAAAGCGTTTCTATAATAGGACGGACTAGCCAATTAAAACCAACGCGCAGTTGATGATCTAAAGTTGGCAATCGATACAGATAAGCTAGACGACGGGCTAGATATGCAAATGAACCATCTAACTTAATTCCTAAGCCAGTGAGAGTAGCATTATCTATACCCAATGACAACATTTCGCCTAACTTTTGATATTGGAAGGGTAGTAAGGGGCGATTGGTGAGCGAAGCCCAGATATTCCAAGCTGTATAATCTGCTTGTTGAAAAGCAGCTTGCGCAGTAGCGGGGATTTGCTGACCTTGAGCATCCACACAGTCGGCTAAATCGCCCAAGGCAAAGATTTCTGGATGATCTAGAACTTGCAGAGTTTGTGTAGTCGTGATTTGACCGCGCTGATTATGTTTGAGAGAGAGGGATTTAACTACCAAACTCACCCTTGTGCCTACAGTCCAAATCACCAAATCTACAGGAATTGTATCTACTTGATTTTTATACTCTAAGGAAATTGTATCTTTGCCAATAGATTCTATATTGGTTTCTAAATCAATAAATACGCCCCGTGACTCTAAAGCTTTTTTTGCGGCTTCACGGTTAAATTCGGGCGAAGTTCGTAAAATTTGGTCAGTAACTTCTATCAGGCGGAAGCGTCCTCTTTCCCCTAATCTATCTGCTAACTTACAAGCTAACTCTACACCGCTGTAACCTGCCCCAACAATTGCCACCCGAATTTTATCAGCATCGGATTCTTCTAAAGCTCGCAACCGTTCTTCTAAACGATAAGCATCAGCAATTGTGCGGAATGGATAGGCGTAGTCAGTCGCACCGGAAACCAAATCTAATGGTGTTTCTCCACCTAACGCTAGTACTAATCGGTCATAGGGCAATTCCGTCCCATTTTGTAAGTCAACCCGTTGCTGGTCGATATCAATTCCCGCAACGACAGCTTGACAAAAACGTACACCTGTGTTTTGCAAAAGTTCGGCGAAAGGAGGGGCAATTTCCCAACTTTGCAATTCGCCCGTGAGTAATTCGTAGAGTAGGGGAGAAAATAGGAAGCGATCGCTTTGATCTACCAGCACAATTTCGGGTTTTTGCGTAGATTCCCAAGGTAACTGGCTCAAGCGCAAGGCAGTATAGAGACCACCAAAGCCTCCACCAAGGATCACAATTCTGTGAGTTTGTTGAGTCATTTTTCTGAGGGACAGTCAATCCTAGTTAGGCAACTAACCTCAGTGTAATGATTTATTTCCATCGATTGCCATGATTGAAAAATCTAACTTGAGAATGGGGCATTGGCCAAACAGGGCATTTGCAGGAAAGTGTGTTACCAAATGTACCTGAATTGGGAACAATAAAGCTAAGCCGATCCAGGCTGCTCAATTTGCTAATATTCCCTAAACCCCTGATTGTTGGGTTTACCAGACTATTAGTCTGCCTCCAGCTAAGTAGTTTGAAAAGCATAATTTTAGGAACTGGTAGTGCCAAATTTAGATGACTCCAATCAATTTCCGCAAGCTAGTCAGCCAAAAAGAATTCCTGGCCATCCTCACTCAACTCGAAAAGGAGATGGGTACTACTATCTGCATTGAAGATATAGATGGCAAACCATTAATCGGCATTAATAATGATGTCAGCCCATATAAATACCCAGTGCAGTTGTCAGAAGAAGTTATTGGTTGGGTAATTGGTGACCAAAAAACTGCTAGCATTGCTGCTCTAGTTTCCTATTTAGCACAACAGCAATATGAGAAGAAAGCAGTTACTAAGGAATTGTTAGACAAGTATGAAGAAATTGATTTATTTCAAGACCTCTCCACACAAGTTACAGCCAGTTTAGATGTCAAAGAAATTGCGCAATTGGTAATTGAGGAAGCCAGAAACCTGATTCGGTCTACCAGTGGTGCAATTTTGTGGCTAGATGACAACACAGGTGGGCTGAAAATTCTTTGGGGATATGGCCCGGTTGACACCTGGGGGGAACCTTTGAAATTGGGTCAAGGAATCGTCGGTACGATTCTCCAATCAGGTGAAGGTGAGATAGTTAACAATGTCTCTAGCAATCCTAGGTTTATTAATTGTGCAGCTAGGGTGAGTTCTTTGATTTGCGTACCCCTAACGTCTAAAAAACAACTGATGGGGGCAATTGTCATGGGCAATGAAACGCCGATCGCATACTCTACTAAAGACTGGAAACTGCTGAGTATTTTGGCGTTGCAAGCAGCAGGCGCGATCGACAAAGCTCTACTTTACAACCAAAGCTGTGCTGCGGCACAACTCGCCCAAGAACAGGCGCAGCAACTCCAGCGCACCCTTTTTGAACTCCAGCAGACACAAACTAAGCTGATTCAAAGCGAAAAAATGTCTTCACTAGGTAATCTGGTGGCAGAAGTTGCTCACGACATCAACAATCCAATTAACTACGTTAGCGGTAACCTCAGCCATATTCAACAATATACCCAAGAACTTCTCAATTTGTTGCAACTTTATCAACAGCAATATTCCCCGCCTGTTTCAGAAATTCAAGCTGTACTTGAGAATCTAGATGTGGAGTTTCTGATCGAAGACCTCAACAAAATCCTATCTTCGATGATTTTAGGCGTTGGGCGGATGCGCCAACTTGCTTTATCTTTACGCAACTTTTCCCGCTTGGATCAGGTGGAGATGAAGCCAGTGGACATTCACGAAGGAATCGATAGCACATTACTGATTCTGCAAAGCCGACTTAAGCCCAAACAAAAGAACTTAGGCATCCAGATCGTCAAAGAGTATGGCAACATTCCCTTGGTAGAAGGCTATGCAAATCAGCTAAATCAAGTATTTATGAACTTGATTGCTAATGCGATCGATGCTTTAGAAGAGTCGATGATCAGTTGTCAATGGCCAATTGTCGCCGGAAAAACTACTAATAATTTCCAACTTCGTATTTCTACTGAGCTAGTTAACTCCAATTGGCTGAAAATTAAAATAACGGACAATGGCCCAGGTATTCCAGAAAGTCTGCAAGAGCGATTATTTGAGCCATTTTTTACTACCAAGCCTAGTGGTAAGGGTACTGGATTAGGTCTATCAATTAGTCACCAGATTATCGAGAAGCATGGCGGATTCCTGCGTTGTTTATCTCAGCCAGGAGAAGGAACCACTTTTTGTATTGAAATCCCAGTTACGCAAAATACCTTGAGAATTGGTAATTCCTAATTAAGTAAGGAGGTGCAAAAAAACTGCTATTTGGTAACGAAAAGTAAATTTACTTAACAATCTTTTTCCTGATGCTATCTACCTTCTGGCTGGTTATAAGGACAATTTTTAACAATGACCTACTTATCTTTTGGCAAAATTTACAAAAATTTCCCATGCTTAGTTTATTTATGCGATCGCTGTCATAGTTCTTACGAGCAATGCGATCGCGAATAAAGTTTCTTCAACCTTAAAAATACTGACAGACATATTCCAGACACAAGGATAAAATATTAGTGCCACATCTGACAGTCAATTTTATCTAAGATAAATCACTAACAAGTAATCACAATTGCTCTTAAGCATATCTTGTTTTGGATCGCTATATCAATTGATTGAAATTAATAGAATAAAAAATCATCATTCTAAAATTTCATTTTCTGTTGTTAGAATAAATTTCCACAACTAGGAGAATCATGAGTTTATATGAAAAATAAATTATTAATTGTTGATGATGAAACTAGTGTGCGTTTACTACTTGAAGAGGCACTTGAGAGTTTAGAAAAAGAAGAAGTAGAAATATTAATGGCTAAAAATGGCGCAGAAGCCTTGGAAATTATTCAAACAGAACAACCAAAGCTTGTGTTTCTGGATATCATCATGCCAAAAATGACAGGCTTGGAAGTTTGTAATATTGTAAAAAATGAACTAGCAATTCCAGATATTTATATCATTATGCTAACTGCTAATGGGCAGGAAATCGATAAACAGCAGGGTAGCAAGGTCGGTGCAGATTTATATATGACCAAGCCATTTCGTGCTAAAACTGTTCTAGAAATTTGTCGAGACGTGCTTGGTTTATCAGTTGCAAAGGACTAATTTACAGCACCTTCCTGTAAATGAACCACAAACAAACCTCTCTCCTAAGTAAGTCGGCGGGAATAAACCAAACTATGTTGCGCAATGTAAACATGCTTGAAACCCTTACCAATGACCAATGACAAATGACAAATGACAGACCTCGCCAGTTGTCTTTAATTGCGCCGACCTACTTAAGAGGAGAGAGGCTTTGATTTTCTCCCCAACGCTAGTAAGGAAGGGGCTGGGGGTTAGGTCTTTTCATTGCGGTCTAAATACATGAAAACTGCTGTAAAGTGAGTTCATTGTAGGTTGGCTCTCCTTCTTCAAGCCAACCTACAATATAGTCAGCAAGTCAACTATGTCCTATCAATTAAGCCCAAGTTGATTGAATGGTAGTATTCAGGTTAGCCAAACTGAGCGTACCAGCATCAAACTGACTCCAAGCATTCACCAATCCCTGGACTTGAGATTGCTGTAAACTGGCTCCGCTATTACCAATTTGGAAGGTATCGATTCGTTGGCTAACCCCAGCATTAAACCAATCCTTGAGAATAATATTGGTAGATTGATTAACAAAACTCACTTCCAAATCGGATGTACCTGATTGCTGAAAGCGGATTTTTTCTTTATTAGTTTGACCACCAAAGAGTAAGACATCTTTAGAAGTGTCATCACCCAGGTTATTAATAAAAGCAGTTTGCAGCTTGTTAGAAGAGCCTACAGAATTGAGGATGTCGTCTCCTCCCACAACATAGGTATCATTGCCTTGAGAACCTTTGAAAGTGTTCTGATTACCTAACAGAATCAAGCGATCGCTGTTATTTCCACCGTCAAAAGTGTTGTTACTTCCCCCACCAATGATAAAGTCATTACCATCGCTGCCATTAATGCTACCGCTCAGACCGACACTGAAAATAACGTCATTTCCTAATCCAGCATTAATAGTATTAGTCACACCACCAGCTAAGATGACATCATTGTCGTCACCTGCACTGACGACATTACTTACGCCACCAGCCAAGATGGTATCATTGCCGCTACCCCCATCAATAACATTACTTACACCACCAGCCAAGACGATATCATTACCAGATCCAGTGCGGATGATATTACTAGCACCACCAGTCAAGATGGTATCGTTGCCCGATCCAGACTCGATCGCATTACTTGCACCGACACTCAAGACAAAATCATTACCACCATCTGCATAGATGAAATTGCCGTAACCTCCAGCGAAGACAGTATCATTACCTTCAGCAGCCCAAATAATGTTAGCTTTGCCGATGCTGGTAATAGTATCATTCCCTGTGCCACCATAGATGCCATTAATTTCACCACCTGCTACAATCCAGTCATTTCCAGCACCTCCCTCAACTTTTTTATTGTTCTTACCAAAACCGATAATAATATCATTTCCATCACCACCATCAAAAGAATTCGATTCACCCCCTGCTAGGAGAATATCTTGACCCGCATCACCTTTAAGTGAGTTCTTTTTACCTAAGCCCACAAGAATGTCACTATCATCTCCTCCCTCAACTTTATTTTCTTCCCCTGCGGTAATCACAGTATCTAATCCCATACCCCCATAAACACGATTAGTTTTACCCGCAGCAAAAACGAGGTCGTTCCCATCCCCAGCCAGGATAAAATTATTTTTACCTGCTCCTAAGACCAAATCATTGCCACTTCCAGCCAACAGACCATTATTTACCCCTGCACTTACTAAGATGTCATCACCTAAACCTGCATTGACTAGGTTTAACTTTCCAGCAGTAAAGAGAATATCTCCATTGTTGTTGAAAAAGTCAAAATTATATCGAGATGCGTTGAGTGAAAATCCATTAAAATTGGGGACAGATACAGTGGGAAGAGAAAAACTGGGTACAGTCGGTAGACTAAAACTAGGAAGATAGAATGTAGGTAAAGTAGGTAAAGAAAAGTCAGGTAAATCTATCTTTGGTAAAGATGGTAAAGATAAGTTTGGGATAGAAAAAGTGGGTAAGGCTAACTTAGGCAAGTTAGGCAACGAAAGTGTGGGCAGACTTACATTGGGAAGCTCAATCCCTGGTAAATCAGGTAAAGAAATTGTCGGGAAGGATAAATCAGGTAGAGAAATAGTCGGTAAAGAAATATTCGGTAAGGATAGATTAGGTAGGGAAATATTCGGTAAGGATAGATTGGGTAAAGAAAAATTAGGTAAGCCTAAATCCGGTAAGGAAAAAGTAGGAAGGGAAAGATCAGGTATCGAAAAATCGACATTAAATAAGTCAAAATCAACATCAAAGGTTAAATCAGGGATAGCTACATTAACATCAGGTAGCTTGATGGCTGGCACATCGAAATTCCAAATAGCATCAAAGTTGAGATCGGGAATTATTGCCTTTATGTCGGGCAAACTGATTCCACTAAAGTCGGACAAACTGAGATCAAACAGGTCATCACCAAAAGTAAAGTTATACAACCCTCCAGTAATGACAATATCTTGACCTTTGCCAGCAACAACGGCATTGTACTGCCCAAGAGCGACCATTACATCATTTCCTGTCGCCTGTAAAGTTGCATCGACATTGCCAGCATTTTTTGCATCTACTCCAGAATTAAGTTGATCTGTCTTAGCATCTTTGCCAGCATTGTTCACTTCACTGGAACCAAAGCCATTTAACCCTATTCCCAACGAGTCTCCAAAAGCAATATTACCCATTCCCGCAGCAATCATGACATCGTTATTGCCACCACCGATCATGGCATTAACTTTACCGACAGCTACCATCACATCTTTACTGTCACCCCAAGAAGTTAAGATGTTATATAAAGCACCACTAACCATTGTGGAACTACCATCACCAACTTTGGTAATAGCACTACCGATACCAAGGGAAACCATTGTATCATTACCGTTACCAACCTTGGTGAGAGCGTTGTAAGCTCCAGCAGCGACCATTGTAGTGTTCCCGTTACCAACCTTGGTAAGAAGGTTCAGTCCACCGACAGCAGCCATTATGTCAGTACCGTCACCAGTTTTGACAAAAACGTTACCACCACCAAGACCGTAGATTTCATTATTACCACCGGAGTCGTAGACGGCGTTAGCTAAACCGCCAGTAATCACCTTATCGTTGCCAGAGCCAGAGATAATAACATTAGCTCCACCAACAGCTTCGATGTAGTCACTACCCGAACCCGTCTGAATTACATTAGCTAAACCACCAGCAATAACTTTATTATTTCCAGAACCGGCATTGATGATATTTGCTCCACCGTAGGCTATGATTTCATCATTTCCGGCATATTGCTTTTGTACTAATCCAAATTCAGGCACTTTCATTGTGCTAGATACAGTTATCCATCCCACCACATCCTCTTCCCAATAAGTTCCCCCAGAGTTAGAACCCGTAATATTATTAGCACCGCCATCTGCTTCAATGTAATTATAGTTACTCTTACCACCTGTTTTAATTTTGTTATAGCCACCGTAGGCTTTAACGGTATTATCACCGTCTCCAGCATCTATATTGTTGTATCCTCCCCAAGCTTGTACATTGTCATCACCAGAACTGGCATTGATAATATTTGCTCCACCATTGGCTATGATTTCATCATTTCCCGCATATAGTTGCTTTTCTACTAATACATATCGTTCCAGTGTAAGATTTCCCAATGAAGGAATGGAGATAGTTACATCTTCCGATTCCAACACTTCCTCTTCCCAATAAGTCTCCTTAGAACTACCCGTTATATTATTAGCGCCGCCATCTGCTTCAATGTAATTGTAGTTACTCTTACCACCTGTTTTAATTTTGTTATAACCACCGTAGGCTTTAACGGTATTATCACCGTCTCCAGCATCTATGTTGTTATATCCCCCCAAGGCTTGTACATAGTCATTGCCAGAACCAGCTACGATTTTGTTTGAACCACCGTAGGCGTAAACCTTATCATTACCGTCTCCAAGATCTACATCGTTATATCCTCCCCAAGCTTGTACATAGTCATTATCTTGTTCTGCTACAACCTTGTTAGAGCCACCATAAACATAAATACGGTCATCACCAGTCCAACCATGAGCTTCGTTTTTGCCACCGTATAGTTTAATCGTGTCGTTACCTTCATCACCATAAGCTACGTTTTTACCACCCAAGGCTTCTACATAGTCATTACCAGAACCAGCTATGATTTGGTTAAAAGCAGCGTAGGTTTTGATGGTGTCATTACCCGAACCACCATCAATATAGTTATAAGCTCCCCAAGCTTCTATAGAGTCATTACCCGAACCCCCATAAAGCTTACTTACGCCAGAATTAGATTTGATAGTGTCATTACCAGAACCACCGTCTAGTTTTACGTAAAGTGCATAGGCTTCGAGGGTGTCATTTCCTCCATTACCGTAACCTTCACCGACAACATCAATTTCAATATGATCGTCACCATTGCCACCTTCTTTACGAACCAAGTTTTTTGCGGCTTTAACACCAGCGTTATACAAGTCTTCTGAGGTATCTGCAATATATTTTCCACCATCTACAGCATCGTTATATAAATCTTCTCCGGCATCTACAGCATCGTTATACAAGTCTTTTCCGGCATCTACAACTTGTCCCACAATAAACCTCCAAAAAAATTACTATTATTTACAAGTTAAATTCAGCTAAACTGTTGATTTGAAATGAATTATGCAGTCCATTTGTAGATGGCTTTTAGAGTTCCGTCAGGATTTATTTTGAGAGACTTAGCTGGTGTTCCTTTGGGGAAAATATTGCTACGTAAATCTTTGATAATTAGACGAGCATGACCGAAGGGAGCAATAAATTCCGGAAAACACAAGTTATTTCCTCCCTTCCATTCATCAAGCCGCAAAACATATTTGCCTGTGAGAAATTTTGTCTCAACTTCATCAGTTAGCCATGCCCAGTTAACAAAACCAATGGGATTACCATCAATTTCGTAGTAGCGAAATTGATTGTGAATTAAGCTGGGGACAAATCGCTCGGCAATACTGGAAATTTTATATTTACTATGCAGTTGAGAATAAAGCATTAAATGGGTGATTGAGCCAATCATTTGTAAAGGTTGCTGAGTAGAAAATGAGATAGTTTCTTTATCTTCTAATTTTCTATTGCCTGAAAAACTGTTATCTATAGTCGATGAATCCGATAGTAAAACCATTTAATTCTGTGTAAGATTTACTTCTTGTATTTAAGCTATTAAGCATCAATCGAGATATGCTTGGTTTTGTGTAAAAGTCTGGTCTTTAAAAGATTGGTCGTCAGCTTTATCTAGTGAAACAATCAGGATGGCGATCCACGAATATAGCTATCATCTTTTTCACGCCAGAAATCTAGGGAACGAACCGAATGTGTTTATTTACTCATTCAAGATAAATTACATTTCCAGGGTTGTGCTATCCGATTTGCGAATGATTTGTTGCGGAAAATGTCTAATATCCCTGATTGTAACGATGCAAGCTAGGGTAATATGGGCTACAAAGGTGTTACCGATTTGTTTGAGGGGTTTGTATGGTATGGGATTTGAATCTGGAATTAACTGATCCGGAGCAATATGTCAAGTTACTACCAACCATCAGTAAGCATATACCCAATGCCAAGGATTATAAAATTCTGTGGCGGCTTGCTCAGTTAGAAAACTTTGACCTCCTCAATGTAGTCTGGGAAGCTGGGAGTACCTATACACAGGGATATAACCTCCCTGGTAAAATTGTTTTTACCTTTTTTGAAGGTGAGCATCTCTTCAAATTAGGCTCCGAGGAATTACTGATTAATAATCAACATTTGTGTATTGCACAGCAGGGTTTAGAACATATACGCCTCAAGCATGTGTCTTCCTACAGTGCTTTATCAATTTACATAGACGAATTTCGATATTTCAGCGAACTCAGTAAATATCTGGATAAACAAATTGATAATCCCAAATTGGTGCAAGTTTTTGACCGCACAAGTGATTATGGTCGTTCGTTGTACCAAATGGTGTTGACTCTATGGAATTTGATTGATACAAATGGACATCCAATTGCTGTGAAAAATCTAGAACTGGCGATTTTTTCCAGCTTAGTGCAAGGGCCATTTTACAAGAATTCAGAATGTGCGATCGCTCGCAAACTTGAGACGGGGTGTAACGCAAAAACTTCAGAAGTTTCGATTGCTCGTGTACGAGAAGCCGCAGATTACATCCGAGCAAATTTGAAACAAAATCTTACAATCGGGGAGATTGCAGCCGCAATACAATGTAGTAGTCGTTCTCTACAAGCAGCCTTTGCTCGTCATTACGGTTTCTCACCCAATGAATACCTGCGAAATTGCAGACTTGAAGCAGCTCATGTGGAGTTGCTGGAAGGAAACAAAACCATCACGTCTGTTGCTCTTGATTATGGGTTTTCTAATATTGGTCGTTTTGCTAAATATTTCCAGCAATACTTTGGCAAACATCCTTCCAATATTTTACGCAACAAATAATAAAATACGCGATGAAAACTTGCTTCCAAGGGAAAAATGATGGTATTAAAACCTGCCCACCAAAACCCGGATACTGTATTTTTAGTTAAGTAAAAAAATTTTCAAATCAATCCAGCAATTATATTAATGGTGATTGCTACAATGGTAGTGTTAAAAAAGAAAGATAATATGCCATGAAGTAAAGTCAAGCGTCTCATAGCGCGAGATGTTGTCTGCACATCAGAAACTTGGCTAGTCATGCCAATGACAAAAGAATAATAGAGAAATTCCCAATAATCTGGATAGTCATTATTAGGAAAATCTAACCCTCCATTTATTTCTCCACTAGTATTAGTATTCCTAGGAGTCTTATGTTGATAATAGCTATGTGCATATTGTAGGGCAAACATTGTATGCACCAGTAACCAAGAACCGACAATTGTCATAATCGAAAGTATGACGTGTACAATCAACAAAATTTCTGACACGCCTTTTTTATCAGTTAGTAAGAACCCGATCGCTAACACACTAGCACAAGCGGCAGCAATTACCAGCATAAATATAGCAAAATGACCTTCATATTCATTCTCAGCATAACGGCGGGTTTTTTCTGGGGTAGCTTTGATCATCTTCCACCAAGTTATGGCTAAAAAAAAGTCAGCACCTGAGTTCCACGCACAGAGAATACGGGTAGGTAAATGTAACCAATGAGGAAGTATTACTGAAACTAATGCAGCAATAAATATAGCCACGATTAGTCTAGGTCGAGGATCGAAGTTTTTAAATAAATTAATTGTACTAGGCACTTGAACAAAGTTGAAATTTAGTAACTATATAAAATTTTATCTGAGTGGCGATATCAAAATCACATAGTTAGTCAACACTCACGTCCTGACTACGAACTTCTGGAATATCCCTGACTTCTACCCTTGGGGAAGCCACCTGGAGGGTTTCTACAAGAAGTCGGGGATATAACTCCTCACAAACCAAGTAAATTATATGGTGAACCACTAGTTTATATAGATGCTAATGTGTAAAAGCTTAGCATCTACCAAGTCACAGTGTCTTGCCATTTGTTAATCATCTTATTACTAATACCTGGAACTTTTTCTAAATCTTGCAAAGAACTAAATTTTTGCTGTTGACGAGTAATAATTATTCGCTGTGCTAATTTCTTCCCGACACCAGGTAGAGTGACTAATTCTTCTAAAGTTGCTGTATTGAGATTTACTTTTGTTGGTGCTTGATTCGGAATTGATGTGGGAGCTTTTATTTGAGGACATTGTTTAGCTTCGGTGGCAATTTTTTGTTGAATGGCAGGTGATAACCCAAGTTTGACAGTAGTATATAGGCGGGCAAATTCTCGGACATAATGGGCTGCAACTGTCTTGCTCTCAATCACTAATAGAGTTTCGTCATTACCATTATTGGCAGCTTCTGACCAATTATGAGAACCTGTAATTACTGTTTTTCCATCAATCACAGCAAATTTATGATGGAGTAAATCTCCTTTGGGTAAGGTGGGGACACCGACGCTAGTAATTGGGTTCTGCCAAGGTTTATTATCTACTTCATATTTACATTCGTCACTGAGAGCAAATCCCATCATATCTAAGGCTTCACTATAGGGACGATAAGCAAATTGTGGTTCAATCAAAGTGCGGATTTGGACATTTTGTTGGTGACGAGTTTCTAGGATATTAGCAAGTTGTTGTTCGGAAAATACAAATAATGCCATATCAACCGATTTTGTCGCTAATTCTAAAGTATTACCGATTAAACCATTAGTACTGCTACTCCAAGGTTGAGTAGCAGAGTTCGGAGAAAATTGTACGGTTATTTTGGTTTCTCCTAAAGAGATAGTTTTTGGTAAACGTAGCGGTTTTTTCACACCAAAAAGACTATCTGGTTTTCCTCCGGGGCCATCACCCCACATGATGTTAAACTCTTCTGTAAATAATGACGCTAATTCTGGGCTGTCAATTTGTAAGAAATTATTGGCATTTCCTAAACTACTGGGATTACTAAAATCTCCAAATACATCACTTAAAGTAAAATTGGCAGAAGTGACAATCACAATCCGATTGTCTACAACCACAAATTTGTGATGCATTAAACTGCTACCGACTGTACCATCTGCTCGATCATCTAGCCAAGGAACTTTGGCATTTTGGACAATCGCTAACGCATCTCTTTGATTAATCTCTTCTGGGCTGAGTTTGTTGTCTTGGTTGATGTCGATAAATTTACGAAATTCGTTATAGCGTTCCTGTTCTCTTTTTTCTAATTTGCTAATTTCATCAGGTGTAAAGCTACTCCAAGAACGGCTATAGGTATTTTCTAAAATTAATCTGACCTTAACTCCAGCTTTTTGTCTATCTGCTAATGCTTGGGCTACTTTGGGTAAACGCAATTCTTGAACCGCTACATCTACTGTAGATTTAGCTTGGGAAATAGCATTGACAATCTGTTGTTCTAAATTATCTCCCAGACGAGTCTGCTGACGGTAAGGTTCTCTGAATTCCGAGGACTGGGAATGGTTAAAGTAAACCTGAACAAGTGGATCTTGGGGTAGAGGTGCTGGACGTTTATTGTAGGATTGGACTTGTTCGCAAGCGGCAAGGGTAAATACGAGAAAAAATGTAAAATAATACTTGAGACTAGAAGAAAGTTGCACAGTGATCTGCTAAAAGTAGATTGGGAGTTAACAGATCTATTATTCCCAAAATTGATTATGTTCCATTAGGTAGAAAAATACCTTTACAAATAAGGCAAAAAATCTATCTATTGAGGGAAAATTATTCAGAGATTCTGAGGATTAAGCGACTTATCTGTATAAGCTGAAAATATAGACAGCTCGCAGTAAGCGTGTGTCTTCACTCATTTATTGGTGATATGCAAATATATCTAGATTACAGTGCTACTACTCCCACCCGTCCAGAAGCGATCGCAGCTATGCAAAAAGTTCTCGCTCAACAATGGGGCAACCCTTCTAGTTTACATGAGTGGGGACAACGGGCAGCAACAATTTTAGAACAAGCGAGAATCCAAGTGGCGGGATTAATTAACGCCTCTAGTTTGGAGTCGATTGTCTTTACCTCTGGTGGTACTGAGGCAGATAATCTCGCAATTATGGGGGTGGCTCGGTTGTACAATGTTCCCCAACACATGATTATTTCTAGTGTTGAGCATTCCGCCATTTCCGAATCGGCGCGGTTGCTGGAAAGGTGGGGTTGGGAAGTGACTCGCTTGGCGGTAGATGGCAAAGGGAGAGTTAACCCCACAGATTTGTCCGCAGCTTTGCGAGATAATACAGTCTTAGTGTCTGTGATTTATGGTCAAAGTGAAGTCGGAACAGTGCAAGCGATCGCAAAACTCGCAGATATTGCCCACAAAAATGGGGTATTATTTCATACGGATGCAGTTCAAGCGGTAGGACGTTTGCCCATTGATGTAGCAACTTTTTACGTAGATTTGCTGAGTATTTCTAGTCATAAAATATATGGGCCGCAAGGTGCTGGGGCGCTGTATGTACGTCCGGGAGTAGAGTTAGTACCCCTATTTGGTGGTGGTGGACAAGAAATAGGGCTACGTTCTGGGACTCAAGCCACAGCGGTAATTGCTGGTTTTGGTGTAGCAGCCGAACTAGCAGCCCAAGAAATGTCTACAGAAACACCGCGTTTAATACAGTTACGCGATCGCTTATTTGCCCAGTTAGCTGACATACCGGGTTTAATTCCCACAGGCGATCGCGATCGCCGCTTACCCCATCACCTAAGTTTTTGTCTGGAATATGCCGATGGCAAAAAACTGAGTGGTAAAACCATAGTACGGCAATTAAACCTAGCTGGTATTGGTATCAGTGCTGGTGCTGCATGTCACAGTGGTAAACTCAGCCCAAGCCCGATATTATTAGCAATGGGTTATTCTGAACAAGCCGCCTTAGGTGGAATTCGCATGACATTGGGAAGGGAAACCACTGAAGCTGATATAGATTGGACAGCGATGGTTTTGAAACAGGTGTTGCAGAGGTTGTAAATATGGTCATTGGTCATTTGTCATTGGTCATTTGTCATTGGTCATTTGTCATTGGTCAGAGGGAACTCTTAACTGAAATCTGGCATCATCAAAGTATTTATACTGATGTAACTTCATTTCAATAAACATAAATTTTTCTCAATACAACGAAAAAGCAACTTTTTCAGCCTGCGTAGGCAGGCTTTGTTTGTATAGCCTCACCCTTATAGGGTGTAGGTGCAAGATATCAATTAACAGGACATAATTGGTGAATTTTGAATAGTTTGTCCTCCTTGTATTCCATGCCCAATGCCCAACTATATAATTGGCGCGATCGCAATACCCTCAACAGCAATCCCTGCTGGTATTCCATTATTTGACCCATCCCAGAAGGGGGTAAAACTACCACTGGTATTAACGCCAAGTGAGGTGGGGTTGAATACAAAGATATCAGCACCATCACCTGTTGCACCAAGAACGCTAAAAGCTCCCTCGGTAGTGAGGAAAATTTTGTTAGTATTAGCGTCGAACCAAATACCATTCACATCTTCAGTAGAGTTAGTTAGACCCACATCAGATCCATCAAACAGCATTGTCCAAGTACCGACTGTATTCTGCCCTAAACTACTAGCATTCAACTTGATCAGGTCTTCATCTGAACCGGATACTCCAGGAACGATAAAGGAACCCTTTGTACTAATGACCAAATTACCATCTCGGTCAATAGCGATCGCATCCAACTCTTCAGCGTCGGTGGTTAATCCTACATCTGAACCGTCAAAATAAAGTTCAAAGGTTCCACTAGTAAACTCACCTGTAGTTGTAGGAGTAAACTTCACTATATCCGAATCATCTACTGCCAGCTCACCAGGTAAGATGGTCGGGTTATTTAATGCAAACAAAATTGAGCCATCTGCATTAATGTGAAAATCTCGCAGGTAGGAAGTACCAAAGCCCAGATCCGAGCCATCAACATACATATACCATTTATTATTTGACTGGTCGTATGCGAGAATATCTTGCCGATTAAAGCTGACTCCGCCAATAGTACCACTACCGCCAAGGCTGACAAATTTCGTGGAAGCCGGATCTAAGACTTGGATAGTTTTCTGACTGCTACCGATTAATTCTCCATCATTTGCCAGTAATTGCAAAGTGTAAGTTCCCGGAGTAGAGAAGGTAGCAGTAGTATCCTGTGCAGATGGATCGGCAAAAAACACTTGACCAGGCCCGCTAATTGCACTCCATGTAGTGGTTAAACTTCCGGAAACAGGTAAACCATCATCACTTACAGAACCGTCAAGGTTGGCTTTGTACAACACTACTTGATTTGCACCTGCGGCTACTGCTGGTGCTTGATTGGGGACAGGAGTACCTAAAGCAAATTCGTAGAGCCGACCATCATTTTCATTGGGATTGGTATCATTATCAATAGCGCGATCGACAATGTAGAGGCTTTGCAGATAAGGATTTTGACTACTTGGTGCAATGGTGATCCCCGCTGGTTTGATGGCGTTCGCCGCAGAAATATCATAGGTACGGACAACTTGACCAGAAGTTGTCAGTTCAAACACCAAATTAGATGGGAAACCGACCATAAACAGGTTACCACTACCAGGATCAATCGCAATCCCTTCTGGATCGTGAAGTCCCAATATTTCAGTATCAAATTGGCTAATTAAAGTGCCGCTGGTAGTAACTTGATAAACCTGTCCACCCGCACCATCAACGACAAATAAAGTCCCTGTCTTCGCTGAATAGGCAATATCTTCTGGGTCAGTACTACCCCAAACAGTAGTACTAAACGAACTCACCACATCATCAGTAGTGTTGTAATTCCCATCGGCTCCGGGATTGAGTTGAAAAACTCGACCCTTGTTATCATCGGAAAAGTAGAGGAAGCGATTCGCTGGGTTATATGCAATTCCCGTCGGCTCGTTGGAAAAGTTCATCGTGGTCAAAGTCCGCTGCAAAATGCCGCTCAGACTAGTTTGAAATAGGTTCCTACCAGTGAAGTAGGTGGGCATTTCATCAACTTCAGCATCAGAAAGCAACAATGAATTCAAATGACTGATATAAACAATCCCCGATGGATCTGGACTTGGAGGCCCAAATTCAGAGGTGTAGATAGTCTGTACCAGCGTTGGAGCAGACAGAACAGATGTGGTCTCTAGCGCCTGGGCTACCATCAAGGATGAGTCCGCAGTTGTCGCTGTGAAGACGCTATCAGTAATCTGCGCTTGCCGATTGTTTAGTCCTAATCCAGAGAGATTCCGTTCAGCAGCAATTTTACCTTTGGGGGTAAATTCATACTCTACTTGATGTGAAGAGCTTTCTAAGAGAAAATTACCATTCTGAGGATTCAGTTTGATGCCACTGAAATTGGCTAAATTTCCTGGGATAGTGATCTGAGTAATTAAAGCTGGTTTCTCAAAACTACCCTGAGAGTTTGGCTCAATCTGATAAATCTGCGGTTTAGTACCTTGATCCAAAATCACCAAGCTTCCTGTAACCGGATCAATTGTCACCCCTTGCGGATTCTTTAAGCCAACTTTATTAAAATCAATTCGCTTGAGGGTTGCCAGGTCTAATCCGCCATTTTTAGTTTTCACCTCAAGCAACACAGATGAATTTTCTAAAGCGAGCCAACGATTAAACTTGCTATCAAAAACAGCGTTAATCGAATTTTTAAATTCATCAATGATAAAACTTTGTGAAGTTGCCATTATTCTTTACAGTAAATTCTTAATCAAGGTAGTGTTGCTGAGATTGTTGCGAAAAACCCGCTTGATATCAGAGATAACAAATAAGAATTTACATCGATTGCCTATATCTATAAAGTAGTTAAATATAAAATTCATAGATAATTCATCTAGATTTTATAAAAGGGCTGATTCCCAAGTGATACAACAAATGTGTGACGATTTATCAGGCTATTAATTATGTCATGTAATCAGGATAATTACTGAGAATATCAGGATTTTTTACCGACAATTCCACTCAGTTTTGAATCTTTACTACTTGATAATAAATATTTATTATAAATATCTATTTTGATAAAAGGTTTTAATTTTACGGATTGCTTTAGGAAATATTAGAATTTATAAATTTTAATGCTTGTAAAAGTTCAGTGCTAATGGGCGAGGTTGCTAAAATTGGATGCTTAATACCTCCCCAAATACTGCCTTTTTGGAGGCGAATCGAGGTTAACAATTCTGGGATTTGAGGAGAGATGAAAACCTCTGGTGGTGCAAGTTGACCGAGCGATCGCGCTAAATTATAGTGATAAGACTGTGATAAAGCTTGATCTAGTTGTTGGGCAATGATTTCTGGCTTTTGTTCGGCTGTATCGAGTAGGAGAATATAGTGAGGTGGGTTGCTAACGGGAACCAAACTCTGAAAATGAGTTCCTTGCAAGTTCAGGCGATTCAAAGCATCCTGCACAAAAGTAGCTTGCAACTTTTCCCCTACCAAATCGCTGATGGCTTGATGTCGTCCGAGAAATTCTAAACAGGGTGTGTGGCGATAGTAGTGAGTTACCCGGACGCGATCGCCTATGCGATAACGATATAAACCACCTTTCTGTGATAAAATAATTGTGTATTCCTGACCGATGCTGAGTTCATGTAATTTATATAGAGAACCAGTATCATCCTCAAACTCGAAAAAGACTTCATCCAACACCGGAACATAACCCCCCGCTGCAATTAAGGGAATTGTCATCGGTGCTTCAGTAGCTAGCAAACCCTTACCCTGAACAAACACACCCGGAAACTGCAATTTCAATCCCTTAGCTTGATCGGCGGCGTTGGCGCTATCCCAACAAGAAATCAGCTTTAAATTTGACCAGAGTTGCATCCAAGGAATATCATTTTCTTGGAGTAGTTGCAGGCGTAGGGGTGATATGAGTCCTTGTAATTCTTGCCGCAATAACTCTTGATTTTCTGCAATATATTTTAAATGTACTTGTAGGAAACTGGGACTCCAAACCGAAATAATTTCTAATTTCTCCGCCTGTAATAAAGCCAAAGCCAGTTGATGTTTAAATTGTTGCGCGTCGTTAAGACGATTCAGTCCATTTGGTATTACCAACCAAGGACGCAGCAACCAACGCAACCATCCATCTAAATAATCTAGGTCATCTTGTAAAGATTGGGAATCACCCACATTTAATTGTGGCGAGATCGAGGCATAAATTTTGCCCGTCGAGAATTTCGGCCCATGTACAATCAAATCATGGGCCCATACACAAAACATCTGATTGAACGATCGCCGCAAAGATTGAGTATAGGGAATCCATTTTACCGCCCCAGTACTGCCAGAGGTTTTTTCATAAAATAAAATCGGTTCTGGCGTGAGGGGAATTTGCTGGCGTTTTTCCTGTCCTAAAATCCAGGGTTCTAGTGCATCGTAATCCACAATGGGCACAGCTTGCCAATCTGCTAGAGAACGAATTCCCAAAGTTTTACCATACTTACTGGCTATTAGGCGATCGCAAATCTCCCTCTGCACAGAAATCTGCGTTAACTCAGGATGATCCAATGCTTGCTGAAATCGCCGGGAAGCGGCTGCAAACAGTTGCCCAAAGAGTTGAATAATCGGACGCATGATATCAAAATAAACCAGATTAACTTAAATACTAGATTATTTTTTGGGCGACACAGTTTACTGATAGTCAATTAAAGGATACAAAAAGTTGGGTTTCTGTAAACCATGCCCACTTGTCAACAACACTGGTAAAATCAGAGCGGTTTAACAGGACTTCAAAAGTTGTTTGCACGATGCTCAACTTGCCTGAAAGCAGCGATAATGGATAGGATACTGTTTTGATTGTCAGAGTGTAGTAGCTATGACTGAGTTACTTCAACGTGCGATCGCTAAGTTACAAACTTTGCCTGAAAGTGAACAAGACGCGATCGCTTCGATGATTTTGGCAGAAATTGAGGATGAGCGACGTTGGGATGAAGCATTCTCTCGTTCCCCAGATGTTCTGGCAAAACTCGCAGCTTCAGCAATGGCTGAGTACCATGCAGGTAAAACCCAAGAACTTGATCCAGAAACACTTTGAACTCACGCACTACCGCCCAGTTCCGTAAATTATTTGCTGATTTACCCGAAGAAGTTCAGAAGCAGACACGCGCAGCATATCGTCAGTTTAAGAAAGACCCAAGCTATCCAAGCCTGCGCTTCAAGAAGGTGCATCCTGAGTTGCCAATTTACTCTGCCAGAATTAGCAAAAGCTATCGAGCAGTGGGTCAGTTGGATGGAGACACAGTGATCTGGTTTTAGGTTGGTTCACACGCAGAGTACGACAGGTTACTAGAGCAGTTGTAGCAGCGCTGCATAACCCTCTTATAAGAAACTAGCCCACCAGCGTGGGCTTAAAACCTGCTTTTCGTGTAGTCCGCTTCAGCGGACTTTTTAAAGGCATTCTTACACTTTCGTCAAAGGTCTATCATTGCTATTGTTCACAGTTTGTGGTGCAACAAAAGCTTCTCTACCTGTAATTAATCTAGAGCGACGATTTCGAGTGATATAATTCCACGCCCACTGAAATACTACTAGTAATTTAGTGTCAAACTCGATTAAGAAGTAGATGTGAACTAATAGCCAAAATGCCCAAGCTAGGAAACCTGTGAGTTTGATTAAGCCTAAATCTACAACAGCTAAATTTTGCCCAATCATCGCCAAACTACCCACATGGTTGTAATGAAATGGTGGCAAATTATAACCTTGAAGCCGTCGTTGAATTAGTTTACCTACATACTCTCCTTGTTGTTTAGCTACGGGTGCAACACCAGGTAAAGGTTTAGCATCTTGATGGGAGAAGTTGGCTAAATCTCCAATTACGAAAATGTTGTCATAACCCTCGATAGACAAGTCAGGTTCTACAATTACACGCCCAGAGTAATCGCGCTCTACACCTGTCGTTTCTGCTAAGACGTTCCCCATTGGGGAACCTTGAACACCTGCTGCCCACAAGATAGTTTTTGAGGCAATTTCTGTAAATTCATTGTCTTGCTTGAAAGTAACAATATCACCTTCAATATTTGTCACCCTGGTGTGAGTGTGGAGTTCTACACCCAACGTTTGCAAAGATACTGCTGCTGATGCCGATAACTCTGGCGCCATGTGTGGGAGGATGCGAGGGCCCCCTTGTAATAGTAAAATTTTCGTTTCTGAAGTGTCGATGCTGCGAAAATCTTCTTTGAGAGTTTTGTATGCCAATTCTGCGATCGCACCTGCTAACTCTACACCAGTCGGGCCACCGCCCACAATCACAAAATTCAAATAAGCACGGCGTTGTTCGGGATCAGTTGCTTTTTCTGCTGCTTCAAATGCGCCAAATATCCGGCGACGCATTTCTATCGCATCTTCCACAGTTTTCAAGCCAGGAGCAACTTTTTCCCAGTGATCCTTACCAAAATAGGAATGGTTCGCGCCTGTAGCGATAATTAATGTATCGTATGGTACTACTTCACCACTCAGAATAACTTGTTGCGCTTTTGGATCAATATCACTTACTTCTCCCAACAACACTTTTGTATTCTTGCTTTTGCTGAATACAGAGCGCAATGGTGCAGAAATATCAGAAGGTGATAGCGTACCTGTGGCAACTTGATATAAAAGCGGCTGAAATAGGTGAAAGTTACGTTTATCAATGAGAGTAACATTTACATTCGTTGCATTCAAAGCCTTTGCTGCATACAGTCCACCAAAGCCTCCGCCAACGATGACAACTTTATGTGGTGCTTTATGCTCAAGAGAATTTTCCATAAAAATATTTCCTAGTGTTAAGAGCGTTGTAACTTTTCTTAACAAAGATGTAACAGAATGATCGGCAAGGTTGCCGTTTATTTAGAACATTTGAAGAAATCATAAAAGTAGTCATAGGTTACCGAAATTTTTGGGTTCATATATATTGCGCAAAGCGTGTCAGTTGTCAGCGATGCACTGAGAAGCTCGCACAAGTGTTGTTTTTGGATAATGTTATGGAAATCAGCAACGAAGACCGAGAAACCCTTGAACGCCTAGAAGAAGAGTTATGGCGTGAAGAGACTCGATTTGACACGCAACGCATGAACGAACTGATCGCCCAAGATTTTTTTGAGTTTGGCCGATCTGGGCGTGTCTATCCAAGAGAACATACACTTGCAGTAGCGCGTCAATCAATAGATGCTGTCTTTCCTCTGCCGGAATTTCAAGCTCGCCTACTCGACGAAAACACTGCCCAAGTCACCTATAATAGCGCAGTTACCTATGATGGCGTTGTCGAATATGCCCGCCGAAGTTCTATTTGGTCGAGAACAACAAGCGGTTGGGTACTTCGCTTTCATCAAGGCACACCGTTTCAACCATAAATATAGAGTTATAGCTGTTGACTGTTGACTGTTGACTGTTGACAAACTTGAAAGCCTTTTATAGAAATGTATTTAGAAGCTTGGCAAGCAGAAGGTGAACTTATCCCTGAACCTATGAAACTTCAAGTTGCTGGATAACCTACGAATTATCATACCTGTTGGTTAGGATAAAGGTTTGTAGCAGCCTGAAGAAATGTGCGATCGCTAATCACTACACCAGGGGCGAGAACAGATCCGGCTCCCACAAAAACATCGTTACCAATTTTGACTTTCTTGACATACAACATTAAGTTTTGCTTGCGGGGTTTGATCACATGGGAAGATATACCAACACGATGTCCCATAACTACGCGATCGCCTATTTCGATTAAACCGCGATCGGCTATCTCTAATCCTGGTGTCCAATATACATCTCGCCCCACCTTCGCACCCCACAATCGTAACCAAAACGAAAATGCCCCCGGAATCAGCCGCAGCACCGCCTCGAAAACCGGAATTGCAATATACATTACCTGAATTTGATGACTACCCCACCAAGGACTATATTCTTTACCTAGTAGATAACTAATACCCTCCTGCACAGGGTAAACCCATTGATGTAAGCGGTAAACTAGCAATGGCAACCCGTAAATTGAAAGCAACACCGCCAGAATACTAAAGATGCTAGGTGAATAGGCGAAGTAGACTATTGTTCCTCCTGTTAGCATTAATATAAAAGTCGGAAAAAATAAAAGAATTGAGCTTAAAAATGTCATTTGTCATTTGTCATTAGTCAATAGTCATTTGTCAATTTTCTCCCTTGTCCCTCCGTCCCTTGCGCGTCTCCCCTTGGGAGAAGTTCTGTTCGTCGTTCGCGCAGCGTCTCCCCTTGGGAGAAGACGTTGGCGTCCCTTGCGCGTCTCCCCTTGGGAGAAGCCAGACGCTCGTACCTCGCTACCGCTTCGCTAACGCCGGACGCCGGCGCTCAGACTTCTCTCCTTGTCCCCCGGTTGGTGAGCGCACTCGTACTGCGTTCGCGCAGCGTCTCGTAGAGAAGCAGAACCCGCAGGGTACCACATCCTCCTCATGCCCTTCATCCCGGTCACTGAGTGGAGTCGAAGTGCTATCATGAAAAAGGGAACAAGAGTTTTTGACTCAAGGTTAATGAAGAGGGAATTCCAATTGTAGATGGTAACCCTTGATTTTCATAATAAGTACCGTGTAACTTGTCCCAAAATTTTAGATTTGCACCATAGTTGCAATTATAAACTTCGCTGCAATGATGCCAAGCATGATCCTGTGGTAAGATTAACCAAGAAGATATAAATTGATATAGCCAGTTATTTGCAGAAATCATTAAGCGGCTATGTCGCCATAAATCTAGAGCAGAAGTTAGACTCACTCCTAGTAAATAACCTGTGGGATCTGCTAATAGATATAAAAATAAAGTGTGTATCCATAAATAAACAATTAGCAAACTTGTCCAAGCAGTGTTACGGGAAGTTCCTAACACATCCATCTGCGTAACGGTATGATGCACTTGATGCACTGACCAAAAAAATTTACTATGCAATAAACGATGATTCCAATAATATAAATAATCTACAAAAATAAAACTGAGAATAAAAGCCAGAATTGGTGATAATTTGATGATTCCTTGTTGATTGGGTAATAAATTATGGTAGAGCCAATACACTAAGGTAGCTTGTAGTAAGGGAATCAACATTCCTTGAATCGTTAATCCTATACCATCTATTAGCCAATCTTCACGGCTTTTCAATTGCAGTTGTTTTCTTCCGAATGGATTACTAATTGTCCATCCAACTAAGCCGATAAAAGCGACAAAAACTAAAAGTTGTACAAAGTTTTGCATAATCAATCAAATAATTCGTAATTCGTAATTGCTCTCAACCTTCAACCTAGAAGCAGCACTAATATTGTTTCGCTATACCAATCCTATATGATTTGTGAAAATTCGCTCCTTCCAGATCCCCGACTTCTCAAAGAAGTCGGGGATCTAATTACCCAGGCTAAGGGCATTAATTAAGAGGTTGTTTTAAAAGTGGTTGGCTGTGATTATAAGCACTTATTGATCCCCCCTAGCCCCCCTTGAAAAGGGGGGGAAATCTCTCAAAGTCCCCCTTATTAAGGGGGATTTAGGGGGGTCTAGAATTTTTTGCTACCGACGACAGGACTTTTAAAACATCCTCTAAGAATTACGAATTAATAATTGCTCTCGCACAGTCCCTGCGGCTTTAATTAAATCGGCAGCTTTTTCGCCAATCATAATTGTCGCTGCATTAGTGTTTCCCGTGGTAATTGTCGGCATAATTGATGCATCAACAACACGCAATCCCTCAACACCATATACTCGCAATTGTGGATCTACGACTGCTAAGGAATCAGTTCCCATTTTGCAAGTACCCACTGGATGATATGTGGTATCGCCTACTTCCCTGACATAAGCTTGAAGTGCTTCATCGCTGGATACATCAGCACCAGGAGCAACTTCTTCACCTCGGAACTCATCAAATGCTTTTGAGCGTAACAATTGCCGGATAATTGTAATTCCAGCAACTAACTTGTGCAGATCTGATTCACTTTGCAGATAGTTCATTTGGATGACGGGTGAGTCATTGGGGGAAGCAGAACGCAGACTAACATTGCCCCTACTTTCGGGTTGCATTAGGCAGGCTGTAGCCCCAAAACCGGGGCCTTCGCGAGCATAGGCTGGAGGTACCCACAAAACAGGGCCACAGAAAAACTGCAAATCTGGTGCAGTATCTAAACGACCTTCAGTATGTAGGAACAATCCAGCTTCAGCGATATTGCTAGTTGGAGCGAGTTGCAGCTCTTGAGTTGCTTGGTATCCCACTGGAACCATCAGGTGATCTTGAAGGTTCTGACCGACTCCAGGTAAATCAACGACTACAGGAATATCTAGCGATCGCAATTTTTCTGCATTACCAATCCCTGATAGCATGAGTAATTTAGGTGAATCAAACGCGCCTGCACAGAGAATCACTTCTTGGTTGACCCGGACTTGGTGGATCGTTCCCTCGTGCAGATATTCTACGCCAGCGGTGCGCGTACCTTCAAACAGTAAACGTGTGACTAAGGCTCCTGTGGTGGTTGTCAAATTCGGGCGATGAAGAATTGGCGACAGAAATGCAACGGCTGTACTTTGTCGTTTACCGTCTTTGACAGTCAACTGATAAAGTCCTGCACCCTGCTGTTGTGCGCCATTAAAATCAGGATTGCGAGGATAACCCAGTTCTGCGGCGGCTTCTACAAATTGTTGGGCGATCGCACTTGGCGCTAGGGGGTCGGTAACAGTTAATGCTCCGCCTACTGCGTGAAACTCCGATGCTCCTCGTTGTTGGTTCTCAGATTTCTTGAAGTAAGGCAATACTTCTTGATAACTCCAACCTGGATTGCCTAAATCTTGCCAATGGTCAAAATCGTCACTGTTACCCCGGATATAGATCATGGCATTGATCGAACTGGTTCCACCGAGGACTTTGCCACGGGGACAAGGGATTTTCCGCCCATTCAGGTAAGGTTCAGCTTCAGTAGAATATGCCCAGTCTACCTCAGTACCCCATAGCTGTGTCCAGGCTACCGGAACCTGAATCTCTGGTTTGGTATCCGGCCCACCAGCTTCCAGCAGCAATACAGTAGTTTCACCGTCTTCCGTGAGGCGGTTAGCTACTACACAGCCTGCCGAGCCTGCGCCAATGACAACATAATTGTACTCAGCTATCATCGCTTTCCTCTGGTTTATGTACTAGGGTAAGTATTTAGGGAATCTCTCAGAAACAATACCTAAAAAAAGTTAATTTTATTTACAAATTCGCAATTATTTACCCACCTTAAATCGTTAATGGTGTGTTGGTGCGGCGCTTGGCGATAACACACCCTTGTATATTGAAATTCTGGCGCTCCAATGACAAATGACAAATGACTATTGACTAACCAGGCAAAGTTGATTTTGTTGAAGTTCAGCTTCAAGATTCGCTTTCTTTTGTGCTAAATATTCCTTGGCGCTTTCAGCATCAAAAAACCACGAAGATAAACTTGGGGGATGGTTGAGACCGTTTAAGTAATCTCTAGTAACTTCTGCATTTTCACTCATTGCAGCCATAATATCTTGCAGATAAGCTGGAGGCGACAACAAGCAATCAGTGAAAGCATAGGTATACTGAGCATAATTCCAAAATTCATCAAATACTCTTTGCATCCATGACTCATCAAAGTGTTGGTTACCATGCTCAAGAATTCGTTGCTTCACCAAATGAGCCATTTTTGTAGCGCTATTTGCTCCCTGTCCAGTTAGGGGATCGTGTAAAATCACTGCATCACCTATACCCATCACAGTTGCACCTGATGGCAAACGACCAATTGGCTTACGAACTGTCGGTGTAATTGCACCATTGATCCATGCTTGCTCATCTGCCAATTGTATATTTTTGACAGCTTCGTAATACCAAGGTTTAAATTGCTGGATGACTTTTTTGCTCATTTCCAGTAATTCTTGACCACTTTGGACATGAGTAAATTGATCCATTGCGCCACCAGGATAGGCTTCAAAGGCAATTATGTGAGCAGAAATTTTATCCTTAGTGTAAAAAGGCATCTGAACGATTTCGCCAACTTCAGGTATCACTGTCATCTTACTGGTGCGCAAATCCTCAGAATCTCCCTGCAATCCTCTGAACATTGCTCCTGATATATGGCGCTTTGGCTTGTCATGATTAGTTTTTTGGGTGTCTGGCTCAAATAAAGTTGAGAAGGAGCCACGACCACTAGAAACCACAACTAAATCGTAGTTTTTGGTACATTCTTCTAAATCAGTGAGTGTCATTGCTTTTACAACAAGTTCACCACCAATCTTGACAAACTCTTGCATCCAGGTAAAGAATTTCAGGCGCTGATCTACAGCTTGCCAAGGCTTTTCTAAAGGATAAGATACAGTTAGAGCCAGGTTACCTTCGGGATCGCACACTTCAGAGCGGAATAAATTGCTACCAGGAAATTCCTCATGCCAAAAATTCAGTCTTTCTTCAAGTTGCAGTGAATTTGGAAACAGTACTGGCATTCCACCTGGTTTACCATTGAGAATCGCTTCTGGTGTGCGATCGCTAAACAATGTTACTGCATAACCTGCATCAACTAAACTAATACTTAAATGTAGCCCTGCTTGGCCTGCTCCGATAATAGCAATTCGGCGCATATTATTTTCTCCCAAGTGTGTTTATAGTGTTTATGCTGTATTTTTTGCGGTTAAGTTAACTTCATTTCCGCATTCACACTTTCCGAAAACATGGGGAAAGATTTATGCAAATTCCGAATTAAACCCAAAATGTTACTTTTACCGATTGATTTGGCAATAATCGCGGATCTTCTCCACGAGCGATCGCACTTCGTATGGATTCTACAAATACATGAATTGTATCAGCAGGGGTATGAGAAAATTGTGTGCCATATTTGGCGATCGCTTCTCCCTGAATGCCCAAAATATCAATGTCCTGGCTGATAATATGTTGAGCAGTCCACCACACAAACGGACGTGCTAGCTTGTTCCAAATGCCGTAATTATACGTAACATCAGTGTAAACCAGAGTTGAGTTATCGGTTTCGGGGATAGATTGACTGGTAATAAACAAATGGCGATTGCGTCCCATTTGATATTCCACAGAGGTAATATTGGGCAGATAAAAGCGATCGCAATGTTTAATCTCTGCGCCTTGACGATTAAGAAAACGGCTATACCAGCCTAAATTACTAGTTTCGTTACGATACTCGACCAAAACTGCACCCTTTTCCCGTTCTACAGTCATTTCTAACTTTTGTTGGCGGGAGTTACGGAATACACCAGGATGCACAAAAGCCGTGTGGGGAATATCAATAAAATTCTCTACACAATTGGTGACGTTGTTAGCAAAACGATTAATCACCCGCACCGTCTCCCAGCCTGGTTTTCCATAGTAAGGCATAGAAAAGGGTGCAAACTCTTCACTTGGGTTATCGGCTAACCGCACATATACATAACCATCTTGTTCTTTGGTGGCGTAACGCTTCGCTTGTCGCTGCTGCGAGGGTTTGAAATCGTCGCCTTCCGCCGGCACAGCAATTACATTACCATTGCGATCGTATACCCAACCATGATAGGGACATTGCAAAGCGCCTTGACAGACTTTACCAGTTGATAGACGACTATTGCGGTGTAAACAGCGATCGCGCAACGCCACAGGTTGTCCATCTTCGCCACGAAATATTGCTAGCCACTCGCCTAAAAGCGATCGCGCTAGTACCGTGTTAGGTTGTAGCTGTTCGCTGAGTGCGACAATATACCAAAAGTCTGCAAATTGCATAGTGAAAATTGGGGGACAGTGCGATCATATTTAAATTATGGTAATGTCTCAAGCAAACATGAGTGTATCTATAGCGAGAAGCAGCAATTTATAATTAAAGGTAAGAGAGCCTCAGATAGGAAAACTTTCATGACATTACAAGAATTGCAAAAGCAGGCATTGCAGTTACCAATTAGCGATCGCTGGCAATTAGTACAAAACCTTTTGGCATCGCTACAGCAAGAAACTAGTTCTGGATTAAAAAAGGGTAACTTATCTCGATTGCGAGGAATTGCAAAAAGTACAGAAACGCCGAGTGAAGATGTTGAAGCTGATTATATTAACTATTAATTGGAGGATTTAATCACCGCTACTATCACAACCACCACCTCCATCAGATCCCCCACTATCGCAACTGCTCGAGTCATTACTGCTGCCATCGTCAGAACTTCCACTATCTCCAAAATGCCAACTATTACTAGTGTCATTAGAGTAGGAGATTGAATTACTTGTATCTGTCTTGTAGGAAATCTTTTGAGTCGATAAACTGCTTAAAAGAGAAGGTAGCAATAAGCCAAAAATCAAACCTACTGCGATCACTACTAACGCAATCATGGGAAAAAGTTGATTAAGGTGCATAGCTTTGTTTGGTGATGTTTTCAAATTTATTAGGAAAAATTAGGTCTCAATATAAACTTCAATTCTATTAACTGTGATTTCGGATTTCAATTTTAACTCAACTTATCCTTCTAGTCGGCGAATTTCAACATTATCTGTAATACTAACCTGACAGGCTAACCGCGCATGAGGATTATGAGCTCCTAAAGTCTCCAACATTTCCTGTTCATCGGGTTGTGGGGGAGGAATTTCACCGTTCACCTCAACTAAGCAAGTTCCACAAATACCAGTCCGACAACCGAATAATACAGGTGAATTCTGAATCGTCAGATGTTCAGATAAATTTTGATGACGTTGCAGAGTCAGGGGAGGGTAATCAGTTCCCGGAAAGGATATCTTACAAAGGTCAGACATATATATAAACAATCAATAAATCGAATATTTTTTCAAGGAAAGGTTCGCCACTATCCTTTACATAAGAAAGATTAGGCACATAATTCGCATTTTGTAGGTACTACGAATCTTAGCAATGCCCAATCTCTTTTATCTACCTGGCTTGATAGTTTAATCAAACATCAACATTTATCTGTTCTATCTGTCTAGCAGCTTTATCCCAAAGCTTTGCTGAAGTTTCATCTTGCCAATGAGTTCTCAAATTTTCGGCTTTTTTGTGACATATTCGCTCTAACATTTCTAAGATTGCAGATAATGTCAATTTATCAAGTAATTTTTCTAAAATCTCCATATATTCTTTTTGCATGATAATTACCTCTTTAACGTCTACTGATATCTTCTGACAAAAGGTATGTAAATTACTTTTGTTTTATCAAATATATAGATTAAGATTTGTTTCGATGGCTGCTATGAATATTCTACTAGCTGATACACACAGTTGAGCTTGTTTTGAATATTAATTGTTAATAGATGAAAAAACAAAAAAGTCTAATTAAAATTATCATAATATAGTGACTCATTACTCGACCCCCATTTGCATCACTACTGAGATTTCTGTTTCGTCTGTTGCCGACCAAATTTGAGCATCTGCCATTAACCAAGATTATTACAAATTAAACAGAAATGGTTTGACAGATGAAATTATACGATCTAACTCAGTTTTGTTGTGTTTGAGAAGATTATGCCCCCATAATTCATTGGTGTTTTCAGCACAATCTTTTGCCAGAGCTTCTCCGATATTTTCAAAACTTTTGTTAATATCTTTTCGCAACCTCTCTGGTTCAGATAATACACCAAGAATAAATACTCTATTTTTTAAATCATTTGGAATATAATTTTTGACATAACTTAATCTGTCTTCATCTTCATCAAAATCAATCAGCAAAGCAATCATTCTGTGTGGATATTGTCTCATTGTAGAGGCATATTCATTCGTGAATTTCTCTAGAACGTCTTTCCAACCACGAGCCGCTGGTAGGACTTGAATAGCACGGCTATTGAGGTTTATATCAAGAAGAAATCCGTTTGCAATCTGGCGATTAGCATCGTCTTCGGGCAACACAAGAATATGTGGTTTATGCTTATTTATACTCATAGTTCTATATCGCCACGAATCAAGGCATTTACAAGATCACCTTGAACAAACATATCACTTAGCAATCTGAGCAAAGTTGGCTCTAAGTGGCTTTTTCGATCAAGTACAAAAGTATTTTCATTGGAAAACTTTCGGATTGCTTCATCATTATGCGAAGTCACCAAAATTTGTCCACTATTCTTAAATGAGCGTCGCAGTGATGTGACAAAAAGTCCAACTTCTGACAAAGATAGATAGTTATCAGGCTCATCCCAGAAGCAAAAAAGTGGCCCATAGAATTTGTTAGCAGCTAAAACAACAGCGCAAAGAAAAAAGCATTTTTCTCCGTCAGATAAGTCTTTAAAGTCAACATTCAAATTCGCATTATTTGCTTCAAACCTAACAATCATGCTTTTCGAGTCTTTGCCAATCTGTTCATTCAGAAAATCCTGAATGTCAGGCATAACTTCTCGGAGATATTTATCAACTTGTGTGTAAGCCGCAGGATAACGACTAAGTAACCCAGAAATCCACTCTCCAAAGTTTGAAGCATCTCGCTTTGGTTCTAAAGTTTCACCATTGGAGTCTCCAGTCATCAAGCTGGGAATTGGAGCTAAAATAATCATATGAGCAAGCCAAGTCTTGAAAATACGAAGTGGATCAGTCTCTGATTGCTCTTGAATTACTGGAAGGGCAACAAGATGCCAATCTACCAAAAACTGAGCCTCTCGATTTTGTGAGTTATTATGAAGAGTTACTTTGGCTTCTTTTCGAGAGTAGATTGGATCTCCTGAAACTAACAGTTGCTCTTCAAACACTCGAAGCTCTTTAAACTTTTCTGGTAACTCTAAAGCCAGAACATATTTGTATAGTTTATCGTTAAGTAATACTTCTATTTCAAAGCGGATCGGAACATTAAACCTGCCACGAACAAAATCCTTCGATTGGACAAGTTGTCCAATTCTATTTATACCTCTACCGATGGACTGAAGTACCTCTAATGCAATAGCAATAGTTGATTTACCTGTACCATTTTTTCCAATCAAGAGAGCAGATGACATCCCCTTTATAGGTAATTCAAAGTTTTCTAAGCATCGGAAGTTGTGTATATATAGTCTTTGGAGCATAGGACGCTTTGCTGATTGAGAGAGGAATTAGCTACATATTAGATTAAATTTACTTTGATAACAAATTTCTTTTTACTAAATTTGTATTTTTTGTTACTACTTATCTCAAGTAAATACTTTTAAAAACGCCGAAAAGCACTTTTTTGAGTCGCTAAATATCGAGAAATTGAATTACCTCCCATGAGTGACATTTCTCGGTTACGTTGCCAAAGATAATCGAGTTTTTCTACATATACTTTATAAGATGCCATCGCTTCTTGATGGGTTAAAAAACTCCGATGTAACCCTTCTGACTCTTCTGTAAAACAGCGGCGCATCATTTCTTTAGCATCTTTATCGCTCATCGAAAAAATAGGCGATCGCAACAATTTATAAATCTTGTCATAAAGCGCTGGATCATACCAGAAAATTCCATTAATTGCCGCTGAAAAGTGAAAATGATCGCGCTGACATCCCAACAAGCCTAAATTAGCAACTAATCGCTCAAATGCTGTTGGTGAAGGCAGGCAGGTAACAATATCATGAGATATAATTGTCGAACTATTAAAGTGAAAGCTTTCATCTAAAAAGTGATAATAGGATATTTTAGCAGGAATCGGGGCAGCATCTTGATGAGGATGTTTTTGATAATAATTGCTGAGTTTATGCTGTACTAATTTACCATTTAGCGTCCTTACTCCTCGGACAGTGAAATATTGACAAGCTAAAAAGGTATTATTCGCAGAAATTAACCCGAAGTATTGCAGTTGAATTTTTTTCCACCAAGTTTTTAGGGCGTTGGTGTCAGCATAAACCATTGTTTCGGTAAAGGGGCCGCGCATGGGGTAAGTAAAGATGAGTTCCCCAAATAATGCTTGTTCAACTTGTTTGGCAATTGTGCGGAAGGCGTTGATATGCGCTCTTTCTTGAGATGATTCTAAATCTAATGTGTCGCAGATTAACCGAAAATCTTCTTGAGCATAAAGTCCGGCTGCACTAGTTTGATTAAAATAAATAGTGGCAATTTCGGCGGAAACAATTTGCGAGTAGTATGCTACCCAGTAAAGTTGATTTAAAATTACACGCTGATGTTGGCTGGATTGTTCCCATAAAGGTGTACCGTAAAGTAAAGAAAATTCTTCGGGGTTCCAATACTCATTTTGACAATCTTCATAGCGAAATTTTGCTGTTACTTCATCCATTAAAGCAGTATGATCTTGCTGTTTGTTGCGGGTGTGGTTAATTTGTAATTTGCGATAAGTTGTTGGGTTATCTGACAATTTGTGAATAGTATTGTTCATAAATTATGATTTACATTGTTAATGAAAATTCAAATATAGGAATTATATTTGATTCTTGAAATACAGGTAAAATTACACGTAGCCCACCTTACATATACTAATACCAAAATCGCTATGAGTCTTTTTTGTTTAGTTCACGGTGCGTTCCAAGGCGCTTGGTGTTGGGATTTGTTAATTCCTCACTTAGAAGCGCAAGGTCACAAAACAGTAGCAATGGATTTGCCAATTGAAGATGCATCTGCAAGTTTATCGCAATTTGCTGATGTAGTGATTAAAGCGTTGCCAAAAACTGATGATGATATTGTACTGGTTGGTCATTCAATGGCTGGTACTGTTATTCCCCTAGTTGCCCAAGCGCATAAAGTACGTCAACTGGTATTCCTGACTGCGCTGATTCCATACCCAGGAACTAGTACAATTGACCAATTTTCGCATAATCTCGATGCTGCTAGTCTCAAAGCATTAAATTATGAACCAAAAGACTTAAGTCAACTCGCAAAATTCGATGATGAACCTGATATGTTTAATCCGGTTTCTGTGGGTAGAGATTTTTCAGATGAAGCAGTATTGATCGAGATTTTTTATAATGATTGTCAACTGGATGTAATGCACTGGGCACTTGCAAAAAGACGTTCGCAGCAATCATTGGCATATATTTTTGAGATCAATCCTCTAAAATCTTTACCAAATGTAGAATGTAAATATATTCTTTGTACTGATGACAGGATAATTTCTCCTGCATGGTCACGCTACGCTGCACATAAGCGTTTGGGAGTTGATGCCATAGAATTACCTGGAGGGCATTGCCCACATTTGTCTCGTCCTGCTGACCTTGCTTTAGTATTAACTAATCGTACCTAAAAGAATGAGTTATATCTTATAAATCGTTCCTGTTGCTAGTAATCCCTAATTCCTTTTTAGATTTTTTTAACTCCTTCCAAACTTGTTTAATCTGCTGATAAGCTTCATCTGGCGAAAGTTTACCGTTTGTTTCCAAGCAGGAAATATAACTAACTTTTTGAGAAAATTCTTGGAGATTCGCATCGAATACTAAATTCTCAGGTGTCATTTGACCATAGTAACGACGGCGAGGATAGAGAAAGTTATCTTTGATGATGCGTTTGGGTTCTGTCATAATATGCGCCTTCACTTTCAGAGACTGAAGTAAGAATCATTATATTCAACTACTGTCATTCATAATTGATATTGATTTGGGAGCAGTGTGAACTCTTGAGAAACTTACTCTTTTTATAACCAAGTTGAGTTAACAGCTTTCCAGATACGTCTCGCAAAGTTTTGTAACGCTCACCAATTTCTCGCCAAAACTCGAATATCTGTGTCATATTGCGCGATCGCAAATCTTGCACTTATCTATTTTTTAAGTACACACATTGATAAGCTGGGAGTGGTGCAAATGCGCCTCGTTCGTCTAAAGCTTGGACGATCGCATCTGCGGATGTTCCCCTCATAAGCGATCGCAATATCTCTAATCTGGTTCCACTGTGGGTTTGTGTATCCAGTTCTTCGAGGATTTGGATTTTTTGCGATCGCGTTAGATGTCCTTTTACCTGTTCAATGGCTGATAATACGCTTTGCGGCCCTACTTGTACCATAGATAGAAAGCTGGCTAACACATCAATTGCATCTGTCTGACTTGATGCAGACACAGGATTGCGGTTAAATAGCATTGTTCCTGTAACATGATGGCGGGCTTCTGCTTGGAGAAAACTTGCGAAAAGTTCCGCTAGAATCGGATGATGGCATTCTTTCGCTAAGCGGCGGTAATGGCTTAAGCCCCATCCTTCTAAAACTACTTGAAGTACAAACAATAATACTGTTTTATCTGCACTTTCAACTACTTCTGAAAGTAAATTCAGAAATGGATCGTTGCTGTTAGTTGCTTCTATTTCCGGTAAAAAATTAATGATTTGGCTGAGGTGAGTAGCTTCATCAGCTGTAAACAGTGCATACAGCATTCTCTCTTCAACTGTTTCGGCTAACAATACCATTTTTGCCATGTAGCCAACACCGGCTTTTTCAATAAAATAAGATTCTGCTAACAAGCTGCGATTGGTGATATGAAGTATGGCAGATTGTTCAGCTACACTGGCTTGTTGAAAAATTTTAACTTGATGCATGTTGAAAAATTCCGCATCCCAGTAATTTATTTCTTGCAGTGAATTATTATCGCTTTTATTTGGTAAGGCGGCTGTTAATATCCGCCGCAATTTATCATCAGAATTTATGTGCGGTAAATCGAGTCCAGCAATTTTATATGACATATAAATATTGTTCATGAGAATGTAGAAGCGGGACAAGGAGGACAAGGAGGACAAATGACAAATGACAAATGACGAATTACGAATTACTTTCCCATGTTCCCCAAGCTAAAGCTTTTTGCTGATTAACGTGCTGAATAAATTGCAGAATTGACTGATCTGCTTTGGTCGGTGTTTTTAAATCAAATTGAATAGTTTGAAATACTTGGGTATCACCTTTAGCGAAGTAATTACCAACCTGCTGTGTTAACCATAGCAAAGCACGATTGACAACCCATCCTAAACACCCAGTTCGTTTGGGAGTCACTAAGATTGTTTGTCCTTCGGTTTTACCACCTTCAATCATTCGCAACGCAAATATGATGTAAAAGTGCAGAAAATCCGGACCCAGTGTGACAGTCCCTGTACTGCCATACCAATAACACATACTATAGGTAACTTCATTCTTGTATAAAGGACGAATCAGGCGAATTAACCAAGAATCATCGCCTCCCCTTGTAGTGTTGCTGAAGGTAATAGCATGAGAATTGAGGTTTTGGGAATCAAAGACAATTTCTAAAGGCAGATTGTGTACAGTATTAAAGTGGTGAGCATCGATCGCATTAATCAACAACACATTGGGATGGCAGTTTTTGACAAATCGTGTGCCTAATATATAATCGCAGTCTACCTTTTCTAATTCTGGTACAAACGGCAGAGAACTTGGCTGATCCTCTCCCACCCATACCCAAATCATGCCGTATTTTTCTGCCGTTGACCAGGTTTTAATACATACAGGTAAGGGTTTTCCAAGAGAAGGAACCTCTACACAAATTCCCTGTTGATCGTATTTCCAATTATGAAAAAAGCAGCGAATAGCATCACCTTCTACCTTACCCTCAGCTAAATGTGCGCCCATGTGCGGACAATAAGCATCCACCGCTACCACCTGGCTACTAACTCCGCGATAAATAGCCAGATTTTTACCAAGTAGCGTTACAGCTTTTACCTTGCCAATTTTTAATTTTCTTGATGGCAATGCCCAGTACCATCCTGACACAAACTGTGTCGGATTGTTAAAAATTGAATTTGGGCTGATAGGATGCATAGAGTTATAAGTGGTTAGGCAAATTAAAGTTATACCTGTTGATGATGCTCTGCTGTGGGCGATAACATACCCGAAAATTTCAACCTAATTTCAATCATTTAATTCCAGCAATTCTTTTGATGCAAAATTAGCTGCTACAGCTTGAGAAGATTGAGGAGTTATGGAGTAAATCGCATCTGTTGTGGTTTCAAAACAATTTGATACCCCAATTGTTTGTAACAATCCTGAACGTTCTAGCAATTGTTGGACTTGGGGTTGTAAACCTGTGAGAATTAAGCGGCAATTATGCCTTTCCAAATCATGGTAAATATCCTCTAAAGCCACCAATCCAGTTGTGTCCATATTCGGCACAAACCGCAACCGCAAAATTAAATACTTCACTTCTGGTTGCTCTCGTAGGAAGGTAACAAACCTTTCCGCAGCGCCAAAAAATACAGGGCCATCTACACGATAAACGGCAATTTCTTTGCCTAATTCTAAAGGAATACCAGGGGGAAATACTTCGGTTTCTGGAACTTTCGCCAAACTTAAATCGCTCATGCGTTTGATAAATAAGGCTCCAGCTGCAATCAATCCGACTTCGACGGCGAGAACTAAATCAAACAATATTGTTACTAGCCAGGTGAGAATCATCACCGCAAAGTCAGAATAGGTAGCACGTAGCAATAAGCCAATAGCTTCCCACTCAATCATCCGCAGACTAACTACCATCAAAATCCCAGCTAATGCTGCTAACGGAATCTGCGCTGCTAGGGGTGCTAAAGTTAAGACAATAATGGCTAAAGCAACGCCATGAATTACCCCAGACAGTCGAGTTTTAGCGCCAGAACGGACATTAACAGCAGTCCGCGCGATCGCACCTGTGGCGGGAATGCCTCCAAAAAATGGCACAATAATATTTGCTAACCCTTGACCAATGAGTTCGCGATCGCTGTTGTGTTTCTCACTTACCGTCATACCATCAGCCACAACTGCTGAGAGTAAGGATTCAATACTTCCCAGTGCGGCTAAAGCTAAAGCCGGATTAATCAGTTCCCGAATTAAGCCAAAATCATTCCAGTGGGGAATACCTTGAAGCATCGGTAAAGCTTGGGGGATGGCTCCAATTGTCGGGACATCGAGATGGAAAAAAGATGCGATCGCAGTTGCTAACACCAGCCCCATTAAGGAACCGGGGATTGTAGTATTAATCTTGGGCCATAATATATTAGTTGCAATCACCAGCAATGCTAAGACAACTGCTGCCCAGTTTAACGCTTCTACATGAGTTACAGTTTGCCACAGCCCTGGTAAAAAATGTTCTTGGCGCGGTAGTTTTAAGCCAAAGAAATTATTTAACTGACCACAAAAAATAATAACGGCAATACCATTAGTAAAACCAGCCGTCACCGGATAAGGAATAAACTTGACTAATTGTCCCAGTTTGGCGACTCCCAAAGCAATCTGAATTATCCCGGCGATTACCCCAGCAATCCAAACTTTCTCCAATCCGTACTTGGCGACAATTCCCACCAAAATTACAGCCATTGCGCCTGTAGGGCCTGTAATCTGTACAGGAGAACCGCCAAAAATTGCGGCGACAATTCCTGCCACAATAGCAGTGTAAAGTCCCGCCTTGGGTTCCACACCACTCGCTACAGCAAAGGCTAATGCTAAAGGTAAAGCTACCACCGCTGCGGTTAGTCCTCCCGTCAAATCGCCGCGCAGGTTACTAAACAAGCGACTGACACCGAAAAGCTTTGGCGCTTCTACGGTATGAGATATTACTATTTCATCGTTTTTTACTTTCATAGACAAGTTGATGCACGCATCAATTTTAGATGAGCAAAGAATCTTGCACAAATTCTAACAATGATTCTGAATGCCACATTCTTTGTCCAGCACGGGTGAGATTGTCATAACTGATTTCAGTTAAACAAACTAATTCGTCTCCTTGGCGGTAATCTGGGTTTTTTTGCTCAAAAAATTGGATATGGGGGTTAGACTGTCTTCCTGTGGGAATTTCAATTAAACCCTCCCGCAGAATTTGGGGATTTTGGAAGCGAACGATACCAGACGCTGCTTCGTAAGCATTACCATAATATTCTTGTGCCAAAGTTGCCATTAAATTTGCTACATCGCCCGGCGTGGCGGTATCGTAGCGGGGGTAAAAATCTTGCCAAAAGGTAGGAAGAAAGCGATAGGTGCGAAAACCAGAGCAAATCAGCAGCCAGTATAGTTTATTTTCTGTATAGTATTCTCGCAGAAAATTTACAGCCGCAATCCAGGTGCGGGGTAAAGCTGTACTCGACCAAGCACTGGGATCGACAATGGTATCACCAGAATACACTACCGTAATTCGCTCGCCTTTAAAAGTTGTCGGGCGTAACATCAGCGTTGAAAACCCTTTGAGAGTATTAGTAATGTCCTCTCTCAACAACAACGCCCAGTTTTTCCGCTCCAAATCAGCCTGAAATCCTTCCCAGGTGACACCTTGAAAATGATTGCTCAGCAACGCATACATGGCTATGCGATCGCTCGGTTGCAGCTTTTGAACAGGAACCAGCCAACTTTTCATTATGGGGAAATTACCTAAAATTATTTGGGTGGATGTTCTCCATTAACACTCTATCGAGCAAATTGGTGTTGTTACGGTGTTATGTGACAGATTTCAAAATTGTCGGTTTGCAATTGAATTGCATCGGCTTGCAATGCGATCGCATCGGGCTGCAATTCAATTGCATCGGCTTGCAATGCGATTGCATCGGCTTGCAATGCGATCGCATTGGGCTGCAATTAAATTGCATCGGGCTGCAATTGAATTGCATCGGCTTGCAATGCGATCGCATCGGGCTGCAACTCAATTGCATCGGGCTGCAATGCGATTGCATCAGCTTGCAATGCGATTAGGCAGGGAGCATCTTGCTCCCACTACGAAGCGCAGGGAGCAAGATGCTCCCACTACGAAGTTTAAAACCTTCTTTTCCCTAGCCCCTAACCCCTAACCGCTACTTGACCAACGAGACGGTTCTAACTGATTCACATATTCCATATACTGAGCCAATGGCTGATCAATACTCAAAAGTAACTTTGGCTGAAAGCGAATATTATCGTAAATCTTGCCGTCTTCATCTCTGAGCATATAGTAAGCCAAGCGAGTACAGAATAGCAAAAACTTACTCAGCAAATATCCCCCGATTCCTGGGCGTTTTGCAGTGACATAAATCGGTTGAATGCGCGTTCTTCCAGGTGCGATCGGCGTATATGCATATATCATGTGCAATGGTGGAAAAAGCTTAACTTTTTTCATCATTGTTAACATACCGATACAACCATCAGCATAACGCATGGAATATTCATAACTAGAACCGAGAAATCTTTGCCCTAACCGTTCTCGCCAAGTTGTTTGCGGAAATTGTCCCTGCATTGTAAAGTCAATTTGAGTACCATTATCGCTGCGATGTAGGGACAAATCCATTTTGATATCTAAATGATGAATTGTTTTTAGATGTTGAGCATCAATTCCATTCATCATACAAATATGATGATGGCAACTTCTTTCAAATGCAGTATCAGCTTGGGCAACAATTTCCTTACCCTTTAATTCATCAAAATCAGCCACTTTCTCTGGTGCTTCGGCTTCTGGGTAAATCCAGATAAAACCATACTTTTCATCCGTTGCATAAGCTTGTACTTTCGCTTTACTAGGAATGTCTGTTTGGCAAGGAATATTTTGACACATTCCTGTTTCATCAAATGCCCATTGATGAAACACACAACGAATCCAATTACCATCAACCTTTCCAATGCCTAAATCTGTTCCCAAATGCGGACAGTAAGCATCCAAAGCACGAACTTGTCCATCTTCACCGCGAAAGATAGCAATTTTTTGACCACAAATTTCTACAGATTTTGCTTGTCTTTGAGATAATGCATTGCTAGGACAAGCAATATACCAACCTTTGGCAACTATATTCCAATTATTAAATATTTGCATATTTATTACTGAAAAATTTCACCTAATTTAACTTCATACTTCATCCTTCATACTTCATCCTTCATTAATATTTCTTGGCGTTGGCGAATATCATCTTGATATTTACCCATGATTACCCTGAGTAGCAGTTTACCCAAACAGTAAGAAGCCCGCCAAGAAAATACAGCATCTTGTAAATCGATATGGCTACGCTCAAATAGAAAATGTCCGGTTAATCCAATTAACTGAGTTAATGGTAAGCCTAGGAGTAACCAGAAGTTTTGCAACTTCCAGGTAGCAAAGAGCAAGCCGTAAAAAAAGAAGATTCCTACAATATGGAAAGCGATATTAATTGGATGTTGATGTTTAAGAACAAAAATATCCCAATAATCTGTAAAAGGATGCTCAAGAATTTGATTATTAATCCGATTTCTTAAGTTTTGTTGAAAATTGGCATTGATGTTACTCATAAGAGGATGTCTAAACAGATAGAATTTTGTTAACTATTTTTACACTACTTACCTAATAGTAATGCTTATGATTACGAGGTAGATGAAAGTCACTGTTATTTTTGCAAGGGTTCGTATTCTTTGTTAGAAGATGTTTGAAAATGAGCTTTGGTTCTCACATTTAGCACAGCAAAGCATGTCAATTCCTCGCTAACAGACTGATTTTTGTTGTACCTCAGTGCGTATCAATAAGATGATATCTTCTGCCAATTTAAAAAAATCCTCTAACATACTGATACGAATTCAAGCACCCAAAGATGCGAGTAACTGTGTTTTTATACCACGGTTTTACTTATTAAGACAGTTTAGTTTAATTACTAATCATGTCTAATCTAAGGGACTCAGCCAGATCTTATTGGCTATAAGTAACAAATTATTTGCTCGTTCCTCAATTTCTGACGCTCCCCAACTCGTCTGCTGAAGAATCCAACGGTTTAACTCGATATGAGTATTTTCGAGTTTAGCTTTCTTTTCCGAAAAGGGGAGGTTGCTCAACTCCGAGTTATAACTAGTCAGAGTCAAGTTGCCAAATGTATTAACTAAGGTAGTATGAACTTTCTCTGCTTCTGAACCTAACTCACTTCTCCATTCTTGAGTCAGTGTTTGAGGCAAAATGTGTTCTATTGTTGCCGTCGAAAGATCCACGGTTTCTTTGTGGTTAAAAGATTTTTCGAGACGGCAAAGAATGAAACGAGTAGTTGCACGTCCATACTGTGGTTGGTTCATAAAAGCTGTAGCAAATTCAGCATCTTTTGGAAAACGGCGATTGCTACCAGATGATGATAAGGAACGATGCAACCACTGGGCATGATCTGTATCAGGAAAGTTTTTAGCCAACTGGATAAAAAGTTTATTCAAAGGATTAGTTGGCACTCCGCAAACAACACGTCGAACTACGAAGGACTCGACTAATCTAAGACATTTCTCCAAGTCAACTTCGCTGAGATGTCCAGTCTGACGCACATTAAACAGTCGGAGCAACAGTGGGTAGGAGGTTGTTACTTTAAGTTCTTTAATATTATCTAAGCAGTCACGAATGCTCAGTGTTTCTTCTTGATCTGGCAAGAGAAATCTAGTATAAAACTCTCCAAATCTTTGCATGAAATGAACTTCTGCTTCGACATCTTCCGTTGATTTCATACTTTTTAACTTTGCTTTAATAGCCGCATAAATGCCACCTTGTTTAATATCATCCCCATCCTTCATCAAGTAGTGGCGAAGAAACTCTGTGAGGTTGGATTTAAGCATACTCTCAAGTGGCATCCAATATTTTGAGTAAACCCGCTCCTGCTCTCCTCCAGGAGAAATCGAGTGGCGAAAGCACATCAGCAAATAATTCCTCACCAAATCAGCTTGGGTGAGTGGTTCACCCTTGAAATTTAGGCTCTCAAAAATTAAATATGGATCGTCATCGTCGCCAAGGTTGATCATCACAACTTGGAGACATTGCTCCAGGGTAATTAGCACTTTGGCAGGATCTACTGCATTATCATTAGAATCCGTGCTTTTGAGCAATTTGTTTTTAAAGAAGTGATAAGCAGCAGCCATCCGAACATCCTCATCCTTGCTATTTGGTGGAACCCGACGATCAAGGACAATGGTGCGGTATACATCCCGGTCAGCTTGTGTTGGCACAAACTTCAAGGTGTCCTCCAAATCGCGGAAGCGATTGGTCAGGTAAACTTCCTGTATACGTGAGGCTGAGTTTGAATCAAGACAATCACGCAGAGCGCAGAGAAGTAATGATACGGTTGTGAGGCGTTGTTGTCCATCAATGATGAGATACTTACTAACTCCCACAGGCACACTTCGTGCTGAGACAGAGACAATCGCCCCCATAAAGTGGGTTCCAGTATCGCCCACTTCATACTGCACCATCAGATCATCCCAGAGAGTTTGCCAATTGTCCTCACTCCATTTATACCGACGTTGAAATAGGGGAATTAAATTTTGTTTTTCACCGTTGAAATACTGAATAACTTTAGCAGGCGAGGCTTCCATTGAATTTACTGTGTCCTTTAATCTGCGAAAATCACTTACTCAAGTAATATTATGCTTCTTACTGAAGGAGATGAGCATCTTTATTACACCAAGCCGCATCGTAATTGCATCTTAATCAAACCGCCAAACTTTGACTACAAACTAGTATAAACACTTAGTTGATAACTATTAACATGGAGACAAAACAGTTCTCAATCTTTCGCGCTCCAAGCGATCGCTCATTTCTTAGCAACTAACCTTCACGACTCATACACCTCACCGCGATGGGCGATCGCCAAACACCTTCCCATTACCTCAAGCCCCAATGCTGTAATATAGGTAAAAGCCAAACCCTAACTCTTTTATCATGAGTTCCCATCCCTTGTTGAAAGTTGACATTTCTGAACTCAGCGTTGCAGAACGTATCCAACTAGCTGAAGATTTATGGGACAGCATTTTAGAACAGCAAGAGGAACTTCTCTTGAGCGAAGCGCAACAACAAGAATTAGATAGACGGTTAGAAAGTTACCAGAAAAACCCCGCAAACGGTTCTAGTTGGGAAGAAGTTAAAAAACGGTTAGGCTTCTGACGATGAACTATAACCTGATTATCCAACCAGAAGCAGAATACGATATTCAGGATGGGTTTGAGTGGTATGAATCCCAAAATCCAGGTTTGGGTTCCGAGTTTGTGCGTGCAGTTGATGCTTGTTTATCGGGAATTGGGCGGAAACCCCTTGCTTACCAAGTCATCCACAAACAGGTAAGAAGAGCATTAATCCGTCGATTTCCATATATAATTCTCTACATTTTTGAGCAAGATACGGTTTTTGTACTTGCTTGCTTTCATGCAAAACGCGATCCAAAACAGTGGTTGGATAGAATTTAATACAACTTCTCTGTGCGCCTTTGCACGCCAGTTGCTTCAAGTCGGCGGAGCCGCCCAACGCACTGGCTCGTCTTTGCGTGAGATACCCTCATGAAAACGGAGACAAAACGCTTCCCAACTTTTCCCGCCCTAAGCGATCGCTCACTTTACCCTGACTCACAACCCGAACTCCATTAATATACACTGCTTGCACAATTTCATCGGAACCACGCTTTACCATTCGCGGTTCACCATCTAATACAGGATCTAATATTTCTACTTGGGGGCTAATGGGCTGATTTAAACCATTGGCATCGAGTAAAACTATATCTGCTTTCGCACCCACTTTCAGCACTCCTGTATCTAGGCGAAACCAAGCTGCTGGTTCTCCGGTAACGCGAGAAATCGCCGCTTCTGGGGTGAGAAACTTTGTTGCAACCGCCTGCTTGAGCAAAGATAAAGCCCCATCATAGTATCCCAGGTTACGCACATGAGCGCCTGCATCAGTAAATCCAGGGAAAATGTAGGGATGTTTCATCATTGCTAAACGGGGCTTTAAGCGATCGTTAGCGCCTGTTGCTACCCAACGCAAATCTGTATCGTATTCCTGCAACGCTTCCATAAATAAATCTATCGGTTCCTGTTGCTGGCGGCGGGCAATTTCTGCAAAACTTAATCCTTGCCAACTTGTTTGGGGACAGTCAACAACTTCCATTAAATCTAATTGACGATGAAATGATGTGCGCCATTTACTGTTCCATTCTTGGCGAAACTGCTGGCGAAAGCTTGGAGATTTCCACAAATTTTGTCTTTCTTGGCGTGATTTACAGCCATTTAGCTGTGCGCCTGTGGCGAATTCTTCAAATAAAGGCGTAACGGAACCATCTGAGTAAATGGTGAAGGGTTCGGTTAATGTTTGAAAGCGCACATTACCGTTGAGAAGTCGGTTCCAAATAAATAAGATCGGGGAAAATATGCGCCAGAGTTTGCGATTGTGTACTGCGTCTAAAGCTGAGAGGACAGTTAGCCGTAGTGGTTTGCCAATCCCCGAACCCATACGCAGAATATCGACAAAGGAAGCTAGCTTTTGTAAATTGGGTGTGACTTGAAACACGCGATCGCGTTTTCTACACAAATTCGCTAACATCGCATATTCTTTAAATTTCCCATGTTGCGAGGGAATTGTGCAACCTTGCCATTCGCCACTCATCCGATGCCAAGGAAACATATCAATTGAAACGCCCACAAATCCAGCGTCTAAAGCATCGGCGGTAATTCGCTGCATGATTTTTAGATCAAATTTGCTGGGCTGAACACTTAAGCTGCGTTCTAATCCCATCACGTAAGCGCGTAAAGCACTATGCCCAAACAAAGGCGCAACATTAGGCCCTAGCGGTAACTGTTGCAAATGCTGTAAATATTCTGTTGGTGTTTGCCAAGAAACCGACTTTTTCAACCATTTACCAATTAGCCGATGGGAAAGCGTTTCTACCCTTTGAAAAATATCTGCTAGCATCTGGGGTTCACCGATGGCAATTGACAAACTACAATTGCCAATGACAACGCTGGTTACTCCATGACGCACTGATTCACTCAGTCCTGGTGCAATTTCTAATTCTAAATCATAGTGGGTATGAATATCGATGAATCCTGGTGTCACCCACAACCCAGACGCATCAACCACTTCCCGCGCTGGGATAGATAATGAAGGAGCGTTGGCTTTGCCCGCCGCAGGCATCGCTACAATTTTGCCATTTTCAATCCCAATATCAGAGCGAATCGGCGCAGATCCTAAACCATCGAAGATTAACCCGTTTTGAATTAGCAAATCCAACATGATTATTTGTTGCTCTTTGGTTATTATAAGCTTTTAATTTGGGTAAATAGCGATCGCCTGTTGTCAGCTTAATGGTAATCTCTGGTTATTTGGCAATTAATATTTGTATCGTGGTGTTATCTCAAAGCGATCGCCTGCAATGTTAAAGCATAGTAATACTCAATCTCAGTCAACAAAACTGAGAAGATAATAGGTTTTATCTGACTTGTACGGGTATAAAAGTCAGATAATGAACTACCTCTGACTGTGCAAAAGTTTGAGCCAGGGGTCGTTCATAGTAAATTTGGATCAATTCCTTGTTGTTGTAATCTGGCTAAAAGTTCTTGAAGCTGTTGCTGAGTTTGTTCTAGTTGTTGTTGCTGTTGTGCGTTTACCTCTTCAGGGGTTTGGTATCTGTTACCATCTTGGTCATACCAAAAAAGCCATTCTCGTGTTCTTCCTTGATAAGTACCCTGTTCGCGTCCAATCCCTAAACCAATTTCTGGCATCCAAATTTTATCGCCGAGTTGTAAAACATACTTATCTTCAACTAAGCGATAAACTTCTAAACGTTGACGCTTACGACGTAGCCGCGTTGGTGCATAAATGACGTAATATAAAATGCCTAATTGGGCATAATCTATTTTCTTTTGTTCATATTCGCCATTGTAGGTTTGAGAAACAACTTCTAAAGCTAAAATGGGCGTAATCCCTTCTTCTTCCCAGAAAACGTAACTAGAACGTCCGTTTTCTCCAACAAAACGTTCAACACCTAAACTCAAAAACCCATCGGGGACTATGGCAGGTTTTAATGGTGTATAGTAAATTCCCATGTTGATACCGAAAAACCAGTCATCACGGGTTTGCCAAATCGAGGCTAAGATGGCTAACAATAAATTAGGAATTAATATTTGTAGTTCGTTATCCACAGGGGTATCATCAGAATCTGGTAATTCCGCCGATGAAGGTAGGCAGTCTAAGGGATTGTAATTATACATAATACGTTGACGGTTGACGGTTGATGGTTGACAGTAGGCGGTTAACACTCATCAGTTAACCATCATCAAAACAAGCTCATTTGTACCCATTGATTTAAGGGTAACTTAATTTGCAGATAATTCACCTTCTCAAACCTCGGTGCGGTTGTGGTGACGGCTGCTGAGAAATAGACAACTTAGCTTGACGTTGTTGTTCTTTCAGTTCTATCTCATCAAAAATACTCGTTAATCGTAACTGAGGAGAGTTTAGTATTTCAGCCATAGTTTTCATTTCAATTCGGAATTTTTTGCTTATTATCTAATTTAGCCATTCCGCCAAAAACCATGAGCCAAATTACTACTACAACCCAGTGAATGCAGACTATGACTAACAAAGAGCCTGTGAGGTTATAAGCAACAGTACAGATAATTCCTAACAATGCGGTTAAAGCCAGATAATCACGATTAGTAAATGTGGGATATCCAGCTTTAAAAAAGGTTTTAGCATTGAATGGATGATACAAAATAAATAACGCTAAACTGACTATTGACCACAAACTCCATGCTAACCAATAGCTATTTTCGCTGGGATGTGGCAGCAAAAACACGCGAAAAAATATTTCTTCAAGCAATGCAGGTGCAAATAAACAACGTAATATTAACAAGCTTTTGTTAATTCTATTTGCTGACCAAACTTGTATTTGTAAAAATTCAGATTTCCAGCCATAAGGTAGAGCAATCAGGCTATAAATGATTAACATTAAAATAATCACTACCCAATCTTGGATTGTCGGCACTGATAATGATGCTAAAAAGCGAGTTAAAAGAATTGACAACGGTGCAATATCAGTAAAGGGAATCTTAATTTGTCCTAAAAATATTGTTGGTGCAATTGGTGTAATATCAGCTTGCCAACCACCGACTTGATTGGTGCGCAATACTTGCATTATCGCACCATGTTTTAAAAATATTGCGGCGAGGTCATCATGAGCAAATCTAGGCATTATTGTGCGCCATGTTGTTAAACCAGCCCAAATACTACTATCTTGAAATGGTTTCGTTGCCTTGCTTCTTCCCGTACCCGCTAGTATACCTGCTTGACTCTGCCAATCAGCACGAACTATCCCCAAGGGTGCTAATTGTTGATTCAAAGATTCGCCTAATTCAACTAGTTGCTGAAAACGGATTGCTTGGGGGTGATTGGAGTTTGCTTTTATCCAAGTTTGAATTGAATTATTTTGCGCAACTTGATTTTTAATTGCTAGTATCGCTGCAAACAGTGCTTGGCTGGAGTCTTGGATGCATGAAGTTGCAGGTGATACCATTGCGCCACCAGTACCATCACCTACCCGATAACGCGCCATTGTGACTTGTAATTGTCGCTGGAATTCCTCTAAAGGCGAAACTTTAATGCCATCAAAATTATAATCTTGGGTGACAGGATCGAATTTGATGAGAATATCTGATACTGGGCGTGTCGCTAACCAACCACGTTGTAAATTACCCATATAATCAGCCCATGTATGCTGTGCAGCAATAATTCCATCTGGGTTATGGGCATAAATTTGATAGTATTTAATGTCGAAGCGTAATTCTTTTGTAAATTCGTCGCGAATAACTTCTGCGATGCCAAAAGCAAAATGTCCGGTGATAGTATAAGGTATTGCTGATGTTTCCGCTTTACGTCCGCCAATTCCCCCAAATAGGTGCAGTGCGATCGCTTTATCGCCTGCTTGCCAGTTTAATCTAGATTGATTGGCTGAATCTCCAGGTTTTAAGAATACAGTATTAAATTTACCTTTCTTTTCTTCAGTATCTCCCCAATTTGCCGCTTTGATATAATTTATTGCTGATTGCTCATTAGTAATGATTTGCCGGGGTTTAATTTGCAACAGAGAACGAGGTGCGATCGCACTTACTGTAAATATACCTTTTGCATCTTTAGCGCCGTAAATATACCACCCATCTTTACCCGCTGGTGATTTTTCAATTTCCTGTACACTTGAAGGAGCAAAATCGCGCGAGTCAATTACTTGTTGGGGAATGCGAATAGTTTCTTGCAGTCCATCAAATTTATTAGAATTAGGGTTATAGTGTTGTACCAAAAAATAATCGTTTTTCTGGTTTTGTTGAGCAGCTATCGGGTTAATTATTTTTACTAACCCGTAAAACCTCCCAGTTACCACAACAGGTTCATGCTCAATTTGCAAAATATTTGTTTTACCACTTGTAGCAATATTTGTAGTTGCATCTAAAGCCACAATTGTCTGATCATCAGGATTTGCACCAGCTAAAGAACGTAAAACCCCTACCTTACCAACTCCATTTAGCCGAACAGGATGAACGATCCCTTTTTGTTGACTTTTGATTACTTCTGGAGTGAAATTTATCTCTTGCGTTACAGCTTGAACGTAATCCTGTAAATTTTTATTATTTTTCCACTGCAAACGCACAATATTTCCTAGCAAATTTTGTGCTGTGGGTGGTGCATATTGCACTTCCATCCATACCCAATCCACGCCATCTTGTAATTGTTGTTTTGTGGGTAAAATTAATCTTCCTACCCAATCAGCAATCGGTTTATAAACGTTGGTAGATGGAATTTGGGTAACAGGATAAAAACTAGATTGATTAAAATCTTGGCGAAGATGTACGGCGTAATGGCTTTCTTGTTTGACGATCTGAGGCTGTTTTGGTGAAAGTTGCGACAGAGCAATGACTACGATGAATACTAGCAGTACCAATATGGTAAATCTTACCCTAGTTTTTCGACTCAATCCACGCCAAATCATAGATTATCATCAATTTTGATTTACTGATAATCTTACTGTAAATCTGGCGTGAAATTAACTCGCTCAACAGGGTAATTACGGAGTCATTGATTCCAAATATAATCATCAGTCAATGATTTATTAGTTTTTCTTATTATTCAGGCACAACCGAATTGTTAAAAAACCTTATTGTGAATGCATCGGCTTGGTGGTGATTTAGAATAGCGATCGCTATCAGCAAATGCAGCATGATTCTTTAGTTTCTCTCTGAATCGCTCTACTGTCCACTCAAAAGTCGAAGTTTATCTCGAAAATAGCAGAAGCTTGGTGACTGATTCTTGTCAATGTCCATCAGGGGAGAGATTCTTTCTGCCCAAGTTGACTTTTCTTTACCAATTGCCTGATGACCAAGTTTAGACAACTTTTGGCAACCACCGGAATATACTGCGTCAGCTAACTTCTCCCATGTGCCACAGATATCATCATTGGTGTAGGAATTTAGGATTGCTTCTTTTGCACTCGGATAAGCTGCTTTCACTGCTGCTAAATCACCTAAGTACCATGCTTCTCCTTCTTCAATAGCGATACAAAATTGCGTTTTTGGTTTAGGATTACAAGAATTTACAATGTCAAGTAGTTCTTTGCGAAAACTACTCAAGCATCGCTCGTCAAGATCGCAAATGACAATGAGTACAGCAGGGAAATAAGACAATGTTTTACCATAACCTTGAATAAGTCGCGGCAACTGATCAAGCAGAATTCGTTTTTTGGGGTCAGAAGTAGATGTTAAATTTTTAGGAATATGCCCTATTCCTTTGTAAGCATGAATATTAAATGTGTGTTGTTCGGTGTTAATAATTTTTGGGACAAGAATTTCCAGAGATTTTTTGCCGGAAATATCTTCAACTAGGATCTCAAAGTGCATATAATCACCTTGCATCCAAGTAGTCACTATACCAAAGTCCGCCAAGGGGCAAGCCTTCAGCAACAAGGTTATTAATCAGCGGATCTTCACTAGCTCGCTTAATTTTAGCAAACCCATCCTCACCCTTTTCCAGAACCCAAACTTCTTCTGGTTCAAGGGCATCTACAAAATATGGTTGATGAGTTGTGACAAATACTTGCGATCCACCTTTCTGATTTGTAGCGTGTTCGCGGAATTCTCGTGCTAGGGTTTCTAAAAGTTTATGGTAAAGTCCATTTTCTGGTTCTTCAATGCACAAAAATGGTGGAGGTGAAGGGTCTTCTAACAACAGGAGATAGGCAAATAATTTAAGTGTTCCATCTGACATTTGTTGAGCATAAAATGGGTCTTGAAAACCCTTGTCATTAAATTGAAGCAGGAGTCTGCCATCTGGGCTTTTTTCGGTGCTAATCTTGTTTATACCGGGAATTTTACTAGATATTTTTTCCAAGATAGATTGAAACTTTTTGGGATGTTCTCTCTCCATAAACTGAACTACATTACCCAAATTATCTCCATGAATATTTAGATGCTTTTGCGGCCCAGCCAGCGGCAAACTTCGTGCAGCATCTGGAGTAAAATAGCTTAAATACCATCCTTCAATAAATCTCCTAAACATAGAAATTCTTGGGTGTTGTTTAAGTGACCCCAAAGTGGCGATTCCTAGTTTTCGCTTGTCGTCAAGTTCAACTATCTCAGTTCCTTTACTCTCCTCTTGGGCTTCACCTTTTTGGATTTTTTCGATGAATATTGACAAATTTAAATCACTTTCTTCTTCCTCAAATTGTTTGCCTTCTTGTTCACCTTTCCAGACAATTCCTCTACCTTCATTGAGAATGAGAAAAGAAAAAGGTTTTCCTTTATCTTGTCCTTTTCTTCGTTGTCTGAGTCTCTCTCTTTTTACATAAGGTCTTCCAGATGAGTCAATATCTATTGCTAACTCATAGGTAATTGGTCGAGCATTATGATTTTCTTTATAATAGATATCAAATTCAATACTTCCTTGTTGTCCTTGGGAACGAATTCTCTCAAATCCACCACGACCACGAGAATCACACGCTTCCTCTACGCCATTCTTTAAGCAATCTGCAAGAAAGCCAAAAGTGTCAAAAATTGTACTTTTACCCACGCCATTTTTACCGATGACAGCTGTCATTGGTGCTAGTGGCTTGGCATTCTGTGTGTTCCACAACTTCCCTAATGTAATATCACGAAGAACTCTGTAATTTCTCACCCTAAAGCCTTCTATTTGAGACATTTAATATCCCCTGCTCAACTAAGAATAATCTTATCGTGCCTTTACAGTTGTCTATTCAAATGCAAATTACTATATACGGCAGATGACTACTTGGTGATATCAATTCTATGTTAGGCTGCATATTAAAGCTGCAAGGCTAGAAGCCTGGGGCTACACAAACAAAGCCTGCCTTTGCAGGCTAATTATATGCATCTTCATATTAAATTGGTATGAGATCAAATTATCACAAGGGCACAACAATGTTGTGCCCCTACCTATGTAGGAAATATCATCCCAATAGTTTATAACAATGCTGGGGCTGTGCCTAACAAGCCTACTACTCCCAGTAACATCGCAATCCGTTCCCAGAAGACAAATCCTTCGTAAGCAGTCACACTACCTTGCTGTTGATAGCGTAGCAGTGCGATCGCCACACTCACCAACATGGCTGTGGAAAATACGAAAAACATGAGGGTATGTGCCATCGGTAATAATAGCAGGGCGATCGCAATTGAGATAATCAATGTGCCCATTAATCCCCAAGCAATCCCAAAAGCCGTTTCCTTTCCCCAGCTATTGGCAATTGTGACTATTCCCTGACTGCGATCGCCTGCTGTATCATGTAAATCCCAGATAATTTCCTTAGCTAAGGTATATAAAAATACGAAGCCAATTGGGTAAAGCATCGCAAAAGGTCGATCTCCAACCAAACTACCCAGCAAAATCACCGCAGATGCGATCGTGGCGACAATAAAATTAGCCAAAATCCCGCTTCGCAGTAGTATATGGGAGTAATTCCACAGCAAGATGGAACTGACAGTTACTAAAATCAAGCAAGAAATTCCTAGAGGAATAGCCGCTACCACCGCGCCGATAAACAAAATCAAAGCTGTCCACCAAACTTGTTGAGGTGAAATCCGACCAGATGGGAGTGGTCTTTGGGGGTGATCTATGCGGTCTTTATCCACATCCCAATAGTCATTAATTGCACAGGCCGCAGCGTGTGTCAAGATTAATATAATTGCTGTTAAGAGATATTGCTGTAATGAAGCTGCTGAATTGATTGCATAGATGGTAGCACAGCCTGTTAAAGCCGCAACAATAGCAACTGGTAATCGGAAAAGTTGGGCAAAATCACGAATCAATCTGATTGTGTGATTCTCTTGGGGAGAAGGAGAAGCATTTTGTCCTGATGCAGAAGTGAACGCATCAGCTTTTTTGTTAATATGCAATTGTTCTCTCATCACTCACCTCACATATTTTCATGTGGGTAATTAGAAATATCTTTGTATCTAGAAAGACGCGCAGCGTGTCACCTACTTACTTCAGTCTATCTCAGTTATATTTATCTAGGAATTTTGTCAAGGTGTTTGTTAAAAAAATCTACAATTGGCGCTCGCACTTGTTAGTTGAGAGATATAAAAGAACCCCACCCCCAACCCCCTCCCCGCAAGCGAGGAGGGGGCTATGATGTACCTTATTGATGATGCGTCGATAATTATCTAAGGTATCCATGCTCATTTACTGCCTGAATCACTGTAAATATTTTTACCGCGATGGGTGGTTTTAATCCAGCGCGATCGCTGTTTTTGCACACACATTCTTAATGTGACTACCATCATCACCGGCACCCAATGTACCATGTAGAGAGAACCTTGGATGGTTGCCCACAGCAAAGGCCAGCCGCGTAAATTTTGATATTGGTAAAGTCCGGCGATAAAAGCTACTGTTAAAATGATACTCAATATTGTCTGTAATGGCCACAGCACCGGGCGATCGCTATAAAATATTGTCCATAGTAAATCGGGAATCAGGGCAATTGGCAGGATAAATTGTAATAAAAAAAACAATAATAAATCCAGTTCTTTCTGCCAACCCAGAGTCAGGATTTGGGGAAAATAGTCGAGATAACGCTGATAGCCACCTTCGGCCCAGCGACAATGTTGATACCATAGTTGTTTCCAGGTTGTCACTGCTTCTTCTTGAATGGCTGGAAATGTGACAAACTCAATTTCCTTACCTAGCAAATAAAGTTTGAAGCACAGATCCAAATCATCGGTAACTGTGTCCTCATTCCAACCCTTGCACTTTTCTAGCAAATCCCGCCGCAGTAACATTCCATTCCCCCGCAACTCAGACATTCCGCCAATAGCAAGGCGATGGGTTTGCAGAAAACTATCACACATCATTTCCATCTGTTGACAACGGGTGAAGAAATTCGTGTCTGCATTGGCGATCGCTTTTCGGACTTGCACTGCACCAATACCTGGCTTTTCAAACAGCGGTACTGTTTGCTGGAGAATATTAGCAGGTAATTGAGCATCAGCATCGCAGATTAAGAGAATCTCGCCTTGGGTGAAGGGGAAAACTGCATTCAGCGCCCCAGATTTACCACCTTTTGATTCTCGGCGATGAACTTGTAACAGCGGAAATTGAGTTTGTAATTGGCTCAAAATTTCTGGGGTGTCATCGGTACTGCCGTCATCAACGATCCAAATATCTAGGCGATCGCTGTTATAATTCACCTGGAATATGCTGTGAACTAAATCTGCTAGGACTGCACTTTCATTTTTAGCGGGAACTATAATCGAGACTGGCGGTAAATCAGCATTGTTCTCAATTACCAATGTGGCTGGTTTTGCCATCAGCATTCGTAACATTTGCACAGTCAGCACCAAGGTTAACCCGACGATCATCCACTGGGTTTTGGGTTGCAAATGCCACAAACTTACAAGACACCATATCAGTATAACTACTAAAGTTGCCCGCAGACGGCGATCGCGATGAACGCTGATATTATTACTTGGCTGATTAATGTTTCTTGCCACTTTAGTTGCTACGCCCTCTCGGTTGTTTGCTGAGGCTGGCGAGGTAATAACAACATTGTCAATGCACCCAACAGAAAACCGCCCACCCCTGCGGCTATTCCCACAATCCACCTCAGTTTTTTGGCTGCATTTAATACGGGGTTATCGAGAAGATTAGAGGAGAAATGCAGCGATTGAATTGTCCATTTTTCCTGAAGTTTTTGCAGCACTGCTGTCCATCGCATCGCCATATCTGCGGTTTTACCATCTTTAAAAGAGAAAGATGCGATCGCATCTCCAGCGGAAACCACTGTCTCCGGCGAGAGAAAAGTTCTCACAGGCTCTCCCTGAATATTCATGTTGATATCTTTGATTGTATTATTAAACTGCTGATTCCAGTATTTCTCAAACTCAGGGACTTTGTGAAAAACCTGATTATCAACCGTTGTAATGGTGAAAGTTGGGTGTAAGTAAGGTGCGATTTGAGAAAAATTGCGATCGTTCAAAGCTTGTAAAGCAATTTCTCGCGTGCGAATAATCGCGCTAATCTCCTGGTTATTATCTGCTAGAGCCGATTGTGGTATATTCCAAATTACCAGCAGTAACAAAATACAGCAAAGTAGCTGCGTGTATTTATATCCGTTTGTCCATCTCTGTTTCAACATATAAAAAAGTCTATACATTTGGTTACAATTACGGATGCTATTTTTAATGCTATTAAACAGAATGAACTTTAACTGCTATCAAGTCAACTGAAGGCTGAAGTATGAAGTACAGGACTTACGCAACTAGCACATATATAGCGGTTCTCAGTTGGATGCAATACAAAATTATATCGTTGTGGGTAGGGGCACGGCACTGCCGTGCCCTCAAGAGTGTATTGGACTCAACCGAAAACCGTTATATATTCTGGTCTTGAGTCAATGGTCTTGAGTCAATGGTCAAGGTTTTTTGGACATTTGATATGATGTCCGGCAAATTACCCCTCGCTTATCCAACAGACCGCCGTCACCCTAGAAGGGTGCGGCTAATCGTACAAAGCCCACCTTCGTGGGCTAAGAAAATTTAGCCCACGAAGGTGGGCTTTGTAGCGTTAGCCCCAGGCTTCCAGCCTGCGGGCGGTATGTCGGGTAAGCGAGAGAACGGGGTCAAACCAACCATTCGCCAGCAGCATCCCTTAGGGAGAAGAGGTTAGGGGATGAGGGCGTGAGGTATTTATACAACGCCTGCCCTATATAGCTTTTAGCTTAAGTTGACACCAATGTGCTGCCCCCAACCCCCCTTGAAAAGCAACGCTGTTTCATTCCTTCCAAGACTCAAAAAAGACTTGTCTTGTTAAAGAAAGTTGTAACCTTGTTAAAGAAAGTTCTAACCTTGTTAAAGAAAGTTCTAACCTTGTTAAAGAAAGTTCTAACCTTGTTAAACAAAGTTCTAACTTTGTTAAAGAAAGTTCTAACCTTGTTAAAGAAAGTTCTAACCTTGTTAAACAAAGTTCTAACCTTGTTAAACAAAGTTCTAACCTTGTTAAACAAAGTCGTCACCTTGTTAAACAAAGGACTTGTGTTTACCGAAAAACTGGGTTGGCGACACATCAATATATTCTAGAGGGCACGGCAGTGCCGTGCCCCTACCGCGTGGTCTATTTACGTGAAAAGCGCTGTAATATTTCTGTTGACACTGAGCGTAGCCGAAGCGTCAACAAATTCGAGTCTCCTTAAGGCGACAAAGAAAGAGAAAAAAAGAACAAGTGTAAAGGGTAAAAAGACTAAAGTATAAAGGGCTACCGGATAATCCTCCCGAACGCGCAGACAACACGAAAACCAACATCAATGTTGAAGTAGTCGCGCTCCGCCCTATTGATGAGGTTGCGGGACGCGGAACGGCAGTTACTAGGAATGTTGCCCCAGGAACCGCCCCGCAGTACGGCTCTTCCTCGTTTTTTGTCAAAATTATTATCATCATCCAACCACGCACTACCATCTGTTGGCGCACCTTCATAGCTATGATGCCAATCGTCAAGACACCATTCCCATACATTCCCGTGCATATCGTATAACCCAAAAGCATTAGCTACTTTAAAGCTGCCTACTTCTGTTGTTTCTTGTCGATATCTTCCTTTTACCCCAGCAGCGTAACTTTCGGTAGCACGATAATTGGCTAACTCTGAAGTAATTGTCTCACCAAAATGGAATGGTGTTTTTGTCCCGGCTCTACAGGCATATTCCCATTCTGCTTCACTAGGAAGGCGGTAGCTTTTGCCTGTATATTGAGATAGGCGATCGCAAAACTCAACCGCTTCATACCAAGAGACATTCTCAACTGGTAGGTTATCACCTTTGAAATACGATGGGTGAGGTTTAAGTTGTCGGTTTACCTGCGGTAGAGAAGCTACTGCTTGCCATTGTCCCTGAGTTACGGGGTACTTACCAATGAAGAAGGGTGGAACAATTACTTCGTGCTGAGGGCTTTCACTTTTGTAACGTTGGGCTTCATCTTCCGGTGAACCCATGATAAAACTGCCTTCGGGGATGGATACCATTTCTAGGGTGACGTTGTTACCAAGTTTTTCGCTGTAGTGTTGAGCGAGTTTGGTGTCTTGCTTGATTATTTCGCCAATAAAGTTGACGGTAACAGTTTTAAACTCAAAGAATTTTAGCTCATCACTTTCTTGTCCCAAAGATTGAACATCTTTAAATACTTCTTGAGAAGAAAAAGCAGCTATAGCATTTTTAACTAAATCTTCTCCCACTCGATCCTGATTTCTTTGGGCTGCTGCTAAAGCCAAATCCAATCTCGCCAAAGGGTCTTGATTTGGTTCAATCCAACGCCAATAAGGACTTAATGAAGCTGTTATTCTGGCACTGCAACAGATTTGTTCTGAACTGAATTCCTGCTCATAACCCCATTCTAGAAACAAGATTAAATTTGAATTTTCTTGCAGAAGCAATTGCCGTCCTTTATTATCATCTCTATTGCTAAAAAGCTTGATAACTGTGTCACAGAAATTTTTATAATAAAAATCTAAAACTTGCGGAGCAATATCGTCAAGTCTTCTTCCTTTCTGCAATTTACTTTCTGCGTAAGTACGGGCAGGTTCGGGTAAAGTTACTCTCCAATCAGATGCAGTAGGAGACTTTTCTGCCATTGAAAACTTAAACAATTCCATCAAAGCTTGCTGACCACTTCTACCCTTAATCGCCCTAACTAAATCACGACTTAACCCACTCGGAAAAAAAGCCAATAAAGGAAATAAATCTTGAGCTTCTACCGATAACATCTCAAAGGAACGCTCTAAAGTTATCCGCAGACTTCTTTCTTTTCTTTCTTCAGGAGAATAAGAATCAAGAATTTCCAGTGGTTCAATTTGCAATTCTTCACAGAGCATCTTGATAGTAAATTGATTTTCTGCCATGTAAGATGCTGCTAGTTTAATGGGTAAAGGATAGCCATCCAGAAACTTTACTAAAAGATGAAAATTTTCTGCCAAATCATGATCATTTCCCCATTGTGCTTGTGATGGAGCATATTTTTTAAATATCTCTCTTGTTTCTGATGCTCCCATACTGCAAACTTCTTCTTGATGGCAATAAAGGATATCCCTGACTAGAGAATCACGGGAGGTTAACAAAATTCTTAAATTAGGACACTGTTCTAAAAGCGAGTTCAAAAGGTGAATGAGTTCATCGGCTTCTTTGGCAATTAATTTATCCAAATCATCGAGAATCAAAAACACTCGGCTATTTTTTAATTCTTTTTCTAAGGCAAAACTCTTTAATTCAAGACTCTGCTTGATTTTGGTAATTAGGGTTCCGACAGAATCAGTATCGCGCAAACTAATAAACCAAACTCCATCATGATAGCGATTACGCTCATGTAACCACTGACCAATGGCATAAGCTAAAGCAGTTTTACCTATTCCTCCCATACCATGAAGAGCAATACAACGCTTATCCGACTCTACCAGTGCTTGAATTACATGATGTATTTCTTGTCTGCGTCCGATAAAGTTGGGATCGTCGCGGGGAATATTAGTATTTGACCACTGGGGATAGATAACTTGGTGAGAATCGGCTGGTTCTATAATCAGCGATTGATTATGGGAAGTTTGGGGTAGTAATCGAAATTTGAAGGCTTCATCAAAATTAACTCCTTGCTGACCAGTCTGAGAGTTAAAGAGTTTTCTTAATTTATCATCAAGTTTAACTGCATTGCGACTGACTAAAAAAGCATCAGCGATCGCATCTTGATTGAATAATGCTTGATAAAGTCGTCGAGAAAAACATCTAGCTGCCACATCTAAAATTTTATCCTCAGCGTTAACCGCAATCACATGAGGCACTTTTGCCTTTACAAAAGCTTGAGCTAACTTTTCTGAATGACAGGCATTTAACAATGCTAATTGACAAGGTGCTTGCTGCTGATTTGATAAGGCGATCGCCAATTCTTCTTCACTAAAATAACGAGCAATTCCTACTTCATCTTCTAATACCAAGGCTGTAGTCTCAGTATCCCTCATTCCATGACCAATAAAATGAATAATCAGTGGTTTGACACGATGAGACAACACATCTTGTAGAGTCTGTGAAGTGGCTACTTTCACCACTATTTCCACTGCTATCGGATGAGATATAGCCTTTAATACTAAAGCGATCGCATTAATTTCTTCTTGGAGCGATAAATTCTCTATCGGTGATAAATTTTCATTGAGTAGAGGGGCTGAAAACAAAATCAGAATTTGATTACTAAACGAATTTTCTTGTTCAGTAACTTTTTCTATCCCTGGACTAAGGGGAACGTTTACATCTACTTTTGAGACAGCCATTCTTCTATTTCTTCATCAGTAGCGGTACTTAAGTCAAGAGGAGGGCGTTTTGGCTGTTCTAACTTGCCTTTTGGTTCTATCCCTTTTTCTCGCAATTTTCGCCGCCAATTATTAATTGCTTTAGCAGTTTTGATACTGTAATCCACTAATTGGGCTGTTGCTGCTACCCCGGAAATGACCAAAACAATATCATCTACTCCTATTACCCGATTTAGTGGCTTTTGTAACTTGATTGAACTCATTCCCAACAATGTTTCTAAATACTCTATTTCATCTGGTGGCAGTTGGGATGAAATAACTATTGAACAAAGTAGAATTTCACTCATGTATACCTCTAAAATTTTGATTTTTTTATCTGATTTAGGTAGGAATTTATTGCAGCTACTATCATATCGAGTTAAGAATATAATCAGCCCACACAAAGTCGAAGCTGCATGAAACTGCTTTTTGATTTTATTGACTCATGTACATAAAGCCTAGTCTACATAGTGTGTACAAATCTACTAATGCACAGAACTGCGTTGACACGCATAATAGCATTAATAGTGAATTTACGGTATATTCCCGTAAATTACGACATCAGTTAGATGTGGCTACTTCTGTTTTGGAGATACATTCCTCAAAGACATAGGCAGAAGTAAGGCAGGTGATGCAATGACAGTTAGCACTCAAACTACAGCACAAATTCTGGAGCAAGTTCAGCAATCGGAGTCTACACTAGGACTGAGGAACCAAGCCTGTCGTTCCAAATTCTTTGTTCATCCTCACACCACTTCAAAAGTTTGTCTGTTCTTGCATGGTTTTACAGCAGCACCTTACCAATTTGAACCGCTTGGCAAAGCTTTATTTAATAAAGGATACAATGTTTTAATTCCCTTACAACCCGATCATGGACTTGCAGGTAATTGGAATCGGCAAAATCCGCCACCACTGTCAACAGAAATTGAAACTTATCAACAATTTGTACTGGATTGGTTGCAGATTGCCAAAACTCTAGGTGAACAAGTGGTAGTTGGTGGATTATCTACAGGGGGAACCTTAGCCGGCTGGTTAGCTTTAGAATATCCCCAGGAGATTGATCGGGCGTTATTGTTTGCACCTTATTTAAGCAGTTATAATTTATTATTTGATGGACTGATAAAAATCTTGCCAATTTACTTTGAATGGTTTAACAAAGACGCATCTGGAAATTTTGGCTATAAAGGTTTTCGGATTCCCGCATTACGCATATTTCTGGAGTTAGGAGAAAAGCTATTAAAACAGGCGCAAAAAACTGAAGCTGCACCGATATTAATGGTTTCTAGTGAGAGCGATCGCGCTGTAAGCTTATCTAAACAGCAAGACTTTTTTAACATGGTACTCCAGCACCAACCAAAATCCTGGTATTACTGCTTCGATGATTCGCTGCACATTGAACACCGGATGATGACGAAAATCGAAGATAATGATTATGAGGAATTGGTGATTACCCTGGCTAAAGCATTTGTTGACAGTGATTTAACCTGGACACAGTTTCAGCAACTCGCAAAGCGGATAGTGCAGGGAGCAAGTTACGAGCAAATTAAGCAAGAGTTGAATTTGGATACTCAAGCTTCGCAACAGATGTCTGCAATGATGACTCAAAGTTTAGGTTGCGATCGCCTGAAGTGTATTAATCCATCTGAGATGTAAAAGAAAACAGGGAACCGCCATCATTCTTAGGAAATTTTAATGCTTTTATCAGGGCTAATTCAGGGCGAAGGCTCATACTAGTAATTCAGCTAGTGGTGAGTGGCAAATAAATTATGAAAAAACGATATTTTTTACAGGCTGGTGCGGCAATAGTCGGCACAGTCTGGTTATCGCGTTATTTAACAGGTCGGTCACCAGTAATGGCGATCGCCAAAAATCAATTTGAAATCACCAAAACTGACGAAGAATGGCGCAAGATTTTAACACCAGAACAGTTTAGTGTGCTGCGGAAACATGGAACTGAAAGTGCTGGTACTAGCCCACTCGATCACCAATATGCCAAAGGTACTTATGTCTGTGCTGCTTGCAGCTTACCATTGTTTACATCGGAAACCAAATTCAACAGTGGCACAGGCTGGCCTAGTTTTTACGCACCTATTGATAACGCAATCGGCATATCTGTCGATAACTCGTTTTTGATGACCAGAGTTGAAGTGCATTGCCGGCGCTGTGGTGGGCATTTGGGTCATGTATTTGATGATGGCCCTGCACCTACGGGCAAACGTTACTGTATGAATGGGGTGGCAATGAAGTTTATTGCCAGTCGAGGTTAGGTTAATTTTTACTAATTATGCGGTTTACAATCTCATGTCAATTCATAACTTTACTCTCTCGCGCCATTTAATACGCAACTTGTCTATTATTTCACTCACAGTTGTACTGTTATGCGGTGCATCTCTTGTGATACTTCGTACTCCCGCCACTGATATCTCAACTGTTGCACCCCAAGGAAAACAAGTAGCAGTGTTCGCTGGCGGGTGCTACTGGGGGATGGAAGCAGTTTTTGAGCATGTCAAAGGTGTTTCTGATGTCGTTTCTGGTTTTTCTGGAGGTAGTGCAAAAACCGCAAACTATGGGCTGGTCAGTGCGGGATTAACTAATCACGCAGAATCAGTGAAAATTACTTATGATCCTTCACTCATATCATATAGCCAGCTTCTCCATGTCTACTTTTTGGTGGCACATGACCCAACACAGTTGAATCGACAGGGACCTGACTCAGGTCAGCAATATCGTTCGGCGATCTTCTTTGCTAACGATCAGCAAAAACAGGTTGCACAAGAATATATCGCTCAACTCAACAAATCGCAAATCTTCCCTCAGCAGATTGTCACCCAATTAGCTCCCTTGCAAGGTTTTTATCAGGCTGCGGCATACCATCAGAATTACATAGCACGCCATCCAGGCAATCCCTATGTAGTAGTGAATGACTTGCCGAAGCTGGTTAAACTTCAAGCTCAGTTCCCTAACCTGTATAAAAATTGACCGAAAATAATGGAATACAAGCCCCGTCCTTCTATTGGGACTACCTTGTGTCTTGTGAATTACAAATTTCCTTTTGATATCTTTTCAATTTGTTGAGTAAAGTAAGTCTCATCATACTTGAGTTGTTGTGCCAATTCTAAACCCTTTTGAAAAGCAGCTAGTGCTTGGGGATATTGTTTTTGTTCTAGATAAATTTTCCCCATTTGGTCGTAGGCTTGCATCACTCCATAATAGTTAGCAGCTTGGGTTTGCGCTGCAATTAAAATTTGACTAGTTTGCAAAGCATCGTCTATTTGTCCTTGCCCACGGTACAGTGCAATTATCTGCTGTAAAGCTTCACCAGCATCAACATATTGCTGCAATTCCCAAGCGGTAGTATAAGCTGCTTGATAATTTTTAAATGCTGATGCTAGTAAACTAGGATTTTCCTTGGCTAATGCTTGATAATTTGCCGCGATCGCTAGTTTTAATTTTGGTAATTGAGTTGTATTATTTTCACTGGTGTAAATTTCTGCCAGCTTGCTCAATATATTTATCGATTGTTGCGGGTCTTTAGCCTGTTCGTAAATATAAGCTAGCTGTTGCAAGTATGCTACCTGGTTTAATTTATCACCACCGGCAGTAGCCAAACCCAACAATTCTTGATAAGTGGCTGCGGCTTGGGGATAATCAAACCAACCTAGATGTACTTCCCCAATGGTTTTGAGGGTATCAACAATAGCGGCGGTATTTTTTTGCTGTCGCACTGTTGCCAAAAGGCGATCGTAAACTTGTAGCGCCAGTTGCGGCGATCGCACTTTTTCATAACCTGCACCAAGCGATCGCAATAATTGTAAATCCAGGAGTGGTTGAGATAGTGCTTGCTGTTGAATAGCTTGCAAGCGTTGGGTAATATATTGTACCTCTTCGCGATTATTGCGAGTAAATGCGATCGCCCCCACCCGTGACAATGCTTGGACTTCAGTTAATGAACCATATAAGCGGCGTAAACGTAATTCTCGGTTCCAAATCTCAAACGCCGCTACCGAATCTCCAGCTGACAGCTTAGCCGCAGCTTCCTGATTTAACTGATCGATTTGCGGTTCTAGCTGTTGCAGTTGTGCAGGCGTTAACTTTTTCGGATCGCCCAAAGGTGATAGTAATGGATCGGGAATAATATTCTCTAGTGGGCTTGGCGGAAATTTATCGGGCGGTTTCGGCTTTTGGCTCTGTGCCAGCGTCAACGAGCTGCTAAACTGCCAGATTATAGCCGCAGTCATAATTACACTTAACAGACGTAATTGCTTGCTCTCGTTACATTCGCTCATTTGCTAATCTCCCTACCCCATAACCTAAGTTACCAATTTAAAGGACGCATAAAGCGATCGTTATTCTCCCCGATTACTGGAGATGAGGGAGTGTGGGGAATTTTCTTCCCAATGCCCAATGCCCAATGCCCAATACCCATCGCGAAGCATTAAAATACTTCAAGGATGATCCAGCAATTATTAAATTATTTGTAATGACTCACTCTACGGACATTGCTACCTTAGCTCGCTGGATGGCAGCTGACTTTAGCAATCAAGAACAAGCTTTTGAAAACCCGCCTTTTTATGCTCATATTCGCGTGTGTATGCGTCCCCTACCCCTAGAACTCTTATCAGGGGTGAGTTTGTTTTTAGAGCAAGCTTATGACTATGCACTCAATCAACCTTATCGGTTGCGAGTATTGAAGTTTGAGACTGTAGGCGATCGCATTAACCTGGAAAATTACACCGTTAAAGAAGAAGAAAAATTTTACGGTGCTTCTCGCAATCTAGAAAAACTCGCCACCTTAACTACTGATGACGTAGAAAAGATGTCAGGATGTGACATGATTGTAGAATGGACTGGCAACAGCTTTAAAGGTAGGATAGAACCTGGAAAAGGCTGTATCGTTGTTCGCAACGGGCAAAAAACCTATCTCGATAATGAATTTGAAATTAACGAAGACAGACTTCTCAGCCTTGACAGAGGACGAGATCTAGAAACTGATGAGCATCTGTGGGGATCTGTAGCTGGGCCATTTCACTTTGTCCGCTGGAATAGTTTCGCTGATGAAGTGAAAATCTAAAAAATCTGGGTAATGAGTTTTCACCCCTTACCCACTCTCCCAGATAAATGGCGGGGGATTGGGGGTGGAAACAGTAAGATGCGATCGCCTAAGTACAAAAACTTAATTTTCCCCTGATTTTGTAAAAACTCAGAAATTTCTCCCAACAGAGGATGTATTTTTGGCTATAATCTTGCTAATATAGTTAAGCGCGAGTGCGGCGGCATAGCCAAGTGGTAAGGCAGAGGTCTGCAAAACCTCCATCCCCCGGTTCAAATCCGGGTGCCGCCTTTAACAAATGTCGATTGTCAAATTATTTGTCCGCGTTGACAAATTAATGTCACTTTTGACTAATTACTGTCCGCGTTGACAGATTGATGTCCTTGATGTGCGTTTTAGACAACTTAATGTCGGTGTTGAAAAATTAATTTTCCCGTTGACAGGGAATAAATATCACCGCTAACACATTAAGCGTCATGACCAAGGACTAAACCCTTTATGTAAGGATTGCAGACCTCTGCCTTACCTTTCAACCCACCATTAAATCTACCAAGGTTTGAGCGTAATTGCTCAAACCTAATTATAAATATTCAATTTTTAACCTGTCCATTGCTACAAGCGCAGTTGAAATTAAGGTAATAGGCGAAGACGCGATCACCGCCCAAATTCTTGCACCATAAGCATCCTTTCAACCCGCCTCAAGCTGTGAAGGGTATTGAAACCATAACAACTAGCGAGTCGCGATTCCCTTCTGTAATCTTTCAACCCGCCTCAAGCTGTGAGGGGTATTGAAACTGAACGGCAGGGAATTGTTAAACACTGGCAATGGCGCTTTCAACCCGCCTCAAGCTGTGAGGGGTATTGAAACTTTGCGGCAAACTAGCGATCGCATTGGCTGAAATAGCCGCTTTCAACCCGCCTCAAGCTGTGAGGGGTATTGAAACTCTGGCTGCATGTGGATTTAAAGTTTCCCCTCTCTTTCAACCCGCCTCAAGCTGTGAGGGGTATTGAAACTCCAGCGCCTCAAATCCTTCACCAATAAAGACTTCTAGAAGCATTTTTGTCAGATCTGCCAAAATCGCCTGTCACTTAACACTTAAAAAAGTAAATTAACTGACACCATAAAAGCTACAAGCCTTAATCAATAAGCGATTTGAAGTTTTGGCAGATCCCCAGGGAAATTGACCCGCTTCGATTCGCCAAAAAATAATTAAGGTGGGTTCCTCCTTGGTCGGAGGTGATTCAGTAGCCACCACTGCGGTAAACCCGCACCTCTATTACTGGGGGCGCACCTTATTCCTATCCACAAGGGATAGCAGCATCAAGGTGGGCAGCTACCAGGGTCAGAAAGCAAGACTGTTTAACAGCAGTCAAACTAACCCACATTTACACAGCACAGCGGCTTTATACAAGCATGAACTGCGACGCTATTAATGATACTTATTCTATTTTCAAGGTTCGGTGTTTTGTCAATCAGGTTTTTTGGCGGGAATGGTAAGCGGCGATCGCTAATTCTTTCGCCTTCTCTTGCGGACTACCTCTAATCGGCTGTTTTGACTCCTCTATCACAATTCCAGTTTTAGCAGCTGAAGAGCGAATATTTTCAATCAATCTACCGTAGCTCCATTGATGGGTACTAACTCGGTATTGTTTGGCATATTTTTGTTGGACTTCTATTAAGTCTGATTTCTGTTCAGCTTTGGCTTGAATCTCGCTTTGAACTTGTTCTCGCATATCGCCCAATTTAGGGAGAACAATACTACCAGCTTTATATGTTTGGGCGATCGCAATAATCTCTTTTGCCAGTAATCTTTCTATATATTCCCCTAACTCCGATTCTCCCAACTCATTTGGTGCAGCAAGCATTTGAGCTATTTGGCGTTGGTGGGATAAAGTGTGCTTTTGCTGTCGCTGTCGATTTAGCAGTTTGTAGTTATCACCAAGTAGTTGTCTGATGCTGCGATAGGTAAGGACTTTACCTATAGTCCCGTCTACTACTGCTACTGTTGCAGGCTTCTCTAAACCAAGGCTAACTGCAACAAGAATATGAGATTGACCTTGATATAGGGGCTTGCTAGGACGGGGAAAGGAGTTATTAATTCTGGCTAGAGATGAGTTTTTCCGTTTTATATGAGCAAGTTGTTGATCGTTGAGTTCACCTTTAGCTTTTGTCTGGGTGATAGTTTTAGCAATTTCTTCTGCTTTCTCAACTCTTACAAGGTTTGTTCCTTCAGCAGTCCATAGGCGAGTATCTACAGAACAGTAAAAAATTAAGTGGTTAACTTTCCACTCTTCACCTTTACCTTCCCCTTCTTGCCAAGCAATACGCCCACTACGGAGAGTGAATAGGCTACTAGAGTGTTGGTTTTTGCTGTTCTGCTTAATTTGTTGGTCTTCTAAAAAGCGTTGAAACCAGTGGAGTTGGCGAGAATCGCAGTAGACTTGAAAGCTATGCTCACTCAAACCATTGAATTTTACACATATACGTCCACGCTCGTTCTTAAACCAAGTCATGTCTTCGTTAGTTTCATAAGCAATTGGGAAAGGTACTTTGCTAGATTTTTTTAAAAGGCTGTCTTGCCAAGATTTAGCCTCTGTTTCACTTTCAGGAACGTTATGAGTGGCAAGCAAAAGAGTTTCTAACCATTTGCCATTTGTTAAATCTCGACCTTTGGGAATTCGTGCCTCTAGCTGTTCTCTCAGGCGTTCAATCTGAATCTCAAGCTTACGGCGGCGTTTAGCAAACTTTTGAGTGTCTTCCTCTTTATCATTGATTTTGCAACCATTTTTGAGAAGATAGCTAATTGCACAATGAGTCAAAATATCTTCTGTGTCGCGGTAAGCCTCAAACAAAGTTTTAGAGATACTACGTTCGCGTAGCGTGCGCTCGGCGCAATCGCCTTCTGCAACTTTTGATTTTTTAGTCTTTTTACGTTTGTTTCCTTTCCCTGGTTGTGCTTCAACTGTATCGGACTGGGGAGTAAAATGAGCCAGGATTTCATCAGCTTTGCTACGAAGGCTTTCTAGGGTCACACCACTGACTTCTACTAATTCAGCATCGCTTTTAAGCATTTCCCACCAGCGAATTTTGCCTTCTAGTTGGGACTGCGATCGCTTCATTAACTTGAACCAAGATTTGTAGATGTAATTAACTGTGGCGATCGCACTCGTGTAAAACCGTCCAGGCTGACCGATGAAGGAAGGGTCAGTTTTCAAAGGTTGGCAGAGTTCTTTGACAATACTAGTGGGGTGTTTGCCCTTTTGTCGCCAAGTCTCAAACTCTGGGTGTTGATGTACCTGACGTAGTAGTTCATTAATCAGTGGCGTATTTAGCTCTGCCATCAACTTCCATAGCTGTTGGCGGGTAGATTCACTTGCTACTAAACGACACTGAATAGTAATTTGGCTCATACGTTTACCAACACATATGTCTAATAATACCACAAATGTTTAATTAACCGCTGCGCCTACAATGATTTCATGCAAGAAATGTTTTTTACGAGTAAACAAGCGGCTGACATCACAGGCTGCACCCTGCGTCAACTCCAGTACTGGCGGGAAAAGGGTGTGGTTGTTCCTGTTATTGGTGAGACGGGAACAGGACGTAGTATTTATTACTCAAAGCCAAATTTGATGGAACTGGCAGCAATGTTATATTTTTTGTCGATGGGATTGAGTTTTGATATTGCCAGTACTACGCTGAACACCCTCAAAGACAAAGAACCGGAGTTATTTGACTCTGGTAAAGGTAGTCGGTGGATGCTTCTTTGGCAGGGGCATAAGCGATCGCTAAATCTTGTAGTGTATGACCGAGAACAAGCGATCGCATCTCTAGATGAAGGTAAACCTGTGATTCCGGTGTGGTTAGATGTGATTTATCAGCAGTTGATAAATAAATTGGCGCAGTAGAACAAAACTGCTATTGCTGTACGTTAGATAAAAAGATAGTAATTTTACTTATATGAGTGTTACTTGCGCTTCTCCAAGAAAGGCATGAGAATTTGTGTAAGTGCATAGTAACCCAGTAATGAAACCGGAAGAACAGGCAAGGCAAAAGATAGACCAATTACTCACCACCGTTCTATGGGTTATCCAAGACTATGAGCAAGTTAACTTGGGTGCGGGTTTGGGAATATCCCTTGAAATCTGGTTTTGCTGATTACTTGCTCTTCATCAATCGCAAAGCTGTTGGAGTCATTGAAGCGAAACCTGCTGGATTTGCTTTAAGCGGTGTTGAAATACAATCCGACAAATATTCTTTTAACTTGCCCAAAAGTGTTCCCTGTCAACAAAAGCGCATTCAAATAAATTACACAAAATTCGACAACAGCAAAAATACTTAATTTATATATAAAGTGATTTCTGTATTTTTCCGAAATCTCACTCATTTAAATTAGATGGATCTGCGTCTAATTTGAAATAGAGTATCGTATTTTAGGGAAAATTTTTGAAAATTAAGCTACTAAGTGGTGTTGCAACTGCCGCTTCATTAGCATCATCATACTTGGTGCCATTTTCAAATTTATTAGTACAGCTATATTACTTAAAATTAGACATTAGAGAGAAACATAAATGGAAATTAATATCGTCTCTAAATTAGAAAATACCCGTAAACTACTACAAGAACTAGGTAACTCAGTCTCTATTTTAGTTAACTCATCTCCTGACATTTTTGATGATCCTGGTATTAAATCTTGTTTAGAGGGATTCTTGACTGTTTATAAAGAAGCAGTCCAACGATTAGAAAATCCTAGTTTTCGCATTGCAACTATTGGGACAACTTCTTCTGGAAAATCAACTATTGTTAATGCGCTAATTGGTCATAAAATTGCACCAATTGAAGCAGGTGAGATGAGTGGTGGAGTCCTCTCCCTTAAACATTCTCAGGAACGAAAATTATTCATTGCAGAAACAGAGGATGCTGCTTGGGAGACTGGTGAATGGACAAAGTTAAGCGATGAAGATTTATATCAACGTATTCGCACAGTAATGCACTCATATCACGATGCACGTAAAAAGCGAGAATATGTTGCACCACAAGTAACAGCTTATGTTCCTCTTTTACCTGCTTGTGATTCCTCCTTACTAGGCTTACCTGAAGAGATAGGGGTAGAACTGATTGATTTACCTGGGCTTAAATCAGTACAAGATAGAACTAATTTGGCAACTATTCAACAGCAAGTTAATAAAGCTTTCAGCCTAGTTGCTTTAGACTATATGCAAGTGGATGATGACCACAGAAAACGACTATTAGAAGAATTAAAAAAAGTTGTTGAATATTTGCAGGGACGCACAGATTCAATGATTTTTATCTTAAATCGAGTTGATCAACGAGGAGCAGATGATTTACCTCTAGAAGTGCGAATTAATAAGTTAAGAGAAGAAATTAAAGACGTTTTATCGCTTCCAGAACTTCCTGATGTTTTGCCTTTTAATGCTCGTCTTCTATATTACGCTCAGTGTGCTTGGGGGTCAGGAGCTTTTAACGAAGCATCAAAAGTTCCTCAACAGACACGGTTAAAATTTATCCAAGCAATGTTTCAAGATTGTGCTGGGGTAATTAAATTAAATACCAAAGAAAACAGAAATTTAAAAAATTGGTTTCGTGATATTGAAGATGATATAGAAGATAATAAGCCTATTGATGATGAGATCATGCGGCAAATTCTCCGCTATTGTCTAGAATGGAGCGGTGGTAGAGAACTTTGGAACCGCTTCCGTGTCCGAGTTCAAGAATCATTTGCAGAACTGGTTATACTTCCAGCTTTAGTGGATGTATTTGATAACTACTCGACTTTATCGCAATTTCTAGATGTTGTGATTCAAACAAGACAAATTTATAACCAAAAGCAAGTTGAAGAAGAAAGAGAAAGATTAGATAAAATTAAGCATATTTTACATAAAAATATTAATAAAATTGGCAGAGAATTTAAATCTGAGATTGAAGATTTCATAGGAGGATTAAAAACTGATAATCCTCAAACTAGGCTTAAGATTAAGAAAAATGCTGAAAAAAAAGGGCGTAATGGGTTTTCTTTAATTTTTGATGCTGTCAGCGAGGTAGAAGGAGACTTAACGGATGTTTTAATTGTTCCAGTTCGTGATGCTCTTAAAAATAATCAAGGCGCTTTTGAATTAAGAGATAAGCTACGGGAAGTTATATCACCTTCCTTAGCTGATGACATCGCTAAAACCTATGATAATGTTAGCCGAAGAATCAGCCAATTTTCTCACGAGTCAGAGTATTTAGTTAAGCGTGTACGTGCTGATAATGAGAAAGGTCAGAAAGAACTTGAGCATGATGAACGTCATGTTCGTCTCTTGTACCACACTATGAGGACAGCTATATCAACTAGAGCAGAGTTCTTCCTCCAAGGAAAAGCAAAACAATTTGAACAAGCTTTAGAATCATTAGTTGATGAACAAATCGAGAGATTGAAAATTTGTTTATCTGAGGATAGCTTTAATTCTTCAATTGATTTTGAAAAAGCAGCAATAAGTGATTTACGCACCAAGTTAGCTCAAAATCTGCCAACTTTACCTGATAAATTTTTTGAAATTTCAGATAATATTAAGCAAAATCGTTCTAAAAAGACAGAAGTAGTTGGGCAGAAAACCGAAAACGTAACACGTACAAAAACAGAACAAGAAAGCTATACAGAATATTATCAAAGTGGTTCGTGTTTTCAAAATACAAAAAGTAGAACTAAAACAAGACCTGTAACACGTAGTTATACCGAGTCAGTAACTCGTGATATTAAGGCAGATGTAGAGTATATTGAACTTTTCCTTCCATCCCCAGATTTAATGGCAAAACAATGGTTAAGTGGAATTGAGAAAGGAAAAGGAAGTTTATGGGATATTTTACTAGACTGGATTCTCAAACGCTTAGATTATGTCAGTTCTATCTTTGAAGATTCTGTTAATGACCTCACTAATATAGCTGAACGTGCTTTAGAAAAGCAATTAAGCATCATAGAGGATAATTTTGAACAGGAAAAACAGTTTTGGAAGGATTTTGAATCCAACAAAACTAATACTACAGCTATTTGCTACATGTTGGAAGAAGAATTCCGCTAAACCTAAATTTACTTAAATTATGGTTATTATACCTAATTTGAAATAAAAAAATTATTAAATGATCAAAATATCATGAGTTTTGTTGAAATTGTAGAAAGAATTTCTAACCAAGTTGGCTATGAACTGGAAAGGAGATATGCTCGTCCATCTGTAAAAATTCCTTTTCCTATCAAGCTAAGTTACGCTATCGAATTGTGGTGTAATGAACTGGAGATTTCTAACCATATAAGCAGCTATATCCTTCAAGGATGTCAACTACCTGCTGTAAAAGAATGGACAGAATTTATCTGGCAAGAGGCTATACAAGACAAAAAAACTTGGAAGATACCAATACTAGGTGCTGAATTACCAACATTAATTCAAACTGAAAATCAATTTTATTGTCAGATAAATTTATTTTTACAACGAATGAATATAAGGATTGGACATATGAAAGTTATAGCATTGATTGCCTTTGGTATGACAGCAGTTGGTTATTGGCTCTATAAAACTAATTACCAAAAACAAGTTCAACAAATAAAACAACCTACTTTTAGACAAGAATCTAGACAAAATGAATACGTTTCCAGTTATCCACAGCCTATAGCCCACACAATTACTAAACAGTTTTTAGTTTTAGTAATTTCTGCCTCACAAGCAGATTTTCTTGAATCATTGGAAGCTAAGAGAGCCATTGATATTAATGATGCAGAAAGACTTTATAAATTTACAAAATATTTATGGATAGGTTCTGAAAGTGAATTTAATCAAAAACAAGCTAATCTCAAAAATTATTCAGTGACAGCAGAAAAATCGGAATACGACATTAACTTAGTCTGTCTTGATCTAAAACAAAGTGAAGAAGGGTTTAAACCTAGTATTAATCAACTGGATAGATATGATGCTTTCCGAAAATTACCGGATTTAGTTGTTAATTTCACTATATCCGATAGGCTACAAATGGAAGCATACGAAAATTTTGAAGTTTATAATCGCTAGAAGTAAGAATAAAAATGTTAATAGATACCACTCTTTTAGTTAATAATTCCTGGATTATTAAAGGTTTATTAGATGGCTCGATGAAACGCTATGGTAGCGTTATTCGCTGGGCTGCTGGTACAGAAAATGCAGGTCAAATTATCCGCCATCTAGTAGAAGCACCAGGAGTGACTGATAAAGTAATTAGCGGAGCTAAAGTTATTGGAGAAGGTGTTAATTATTATAAATTGCTAGGTATTGAACAAAGTTTATCCTCAGTAATGGGTTTAAGTCAAATAGCTGCTGGAGCAAGTGTTTTAAATCTTGGTGTTAGTATTCTTGGTTTCGCCTACATGGGCTATAAATTACACCAAATTCAAAAGCAATTAGGTCATCTTCAACAATCTATGGAAGAAGGTTTTGACCGAATTGAAGCAAGCTTATATCGTATTGAGGGTGGTATACAAGAAGGTTTTAGGCAAGTTGGAGCTAGTTTAAATCGTGTTGAGCAACGTTTAGATATTATCTCTGGGCAACTTGGATATCTTTTTTTATTAGTAGAAGATAACCGAAAACAACAACAAAGCCTTGCTAAAGCTATCTCTCATCTTCATCAAGCAATGTTAATTAAAGAGATTGCTGCTTTAAATGCCGAACTTGATGATCGCAAGCGTTTTCCGAATGAATCATCTAGAGAATCTTTAAAAGTCGCCTCTAGAGTACGTTTATTTTTAGCTAACCAAGCTCTACAAGCTACTCCAGAATTAGATGCTGAATTAATGCTCAACACTGATATATCTATTCAAGGATGTGCTGTAGCCACAGCAACGGAAGCGCAGCTTCTTTTAGAAATTGGTCAACATCAAGAAGCTAGAGAATTACTAGCTGTAGAAGTACCAAAATTTCAACAAGTAGCCCAAAGATGGGGTAATGAATTAATTAGTGATGAAAACCCTTATTTATCTACAACTTATCGCTTTAATCATCCTCGGTTTCAAGAGTATATTACTCCTCAAAGAGTTGAAAGAATTATAGAAATTTCTCCCAGCGATCGCATACTATCTCCTGAGGATATTCGCAGTAAAAAGATTCATATTGATGTAGAGTTTGAAATGTCCCATAGCTCGCAGTGGGATGAAGCATGGTTACATCGTCAAATTGCAATAGCTGAATATTTAGATACTCTTAGCGAACTTTCAGCAAGATTAGACGGTTTACAATCTTTTGCTGCCTTATGTGAAAGTAGAAATGTTAGCAGTAGCCGAGATCTCCTACCAGGCTCTAATGCTGCAACAGGGTTGTATGTCTTACCACCTAATGATTAAGCAATTGCAGTTATATCAGTCGGAGTGATATCGGCGATCGCCTCACGAGTTGGCAGTATTTGCTTTTATCGCACATTCAAGACCTGTCAGAATTGGGGAAGCGATCGCTCTTACTGTATGAGTGTAAATGGATGGGTGGTGCGATCGCTCCTCAACATCACTTGCATATATTTTCCTGATTTATTCTGCATCTTCAACTGCACCTAATGCTTTAAGGGTAGCTTTTTCAGCTTCGGTTAAGCCTTTAATACCCGTGATGTTCATGCGTTCATAGGGGCGATCTCTAAGGGTTTTGACACAATCGCCTGTCTTGATATCCCAAAACTTGATTGTGCCATCTCCACTGTTACTAGCAAGAGTTTTACGATCTGGACTAAAAGTAACTGAAGTGATCCAGTTTGTATGCCCCTATAAAATTTTCAGACATTTACCAGTGGGGATATTCCACAGTCTTATAGTGTGGTCAAAGCTACCGCTAGCAAGAGTCTCACCATTATAACTCAACGCAATTGAGTGTACCCCTATACTCTCATGTTGCAAAGTTTTTAAGCATTTCCCACTATTAATATCCCATAACCTTATCATAGGCTCATCACCACTACTGGCGAGAAACTGACCATCTGCGCTGAAGGCAACTGAACGTACCAAATTTGTATGTCCTTTGAAGGTTATTTGGCATGAGCCAGTGTGAATATGCCATAACTTTACTAATTGATCGAAGCCACAACTGGCAAGGAATTGACCGTTTGGACTAAAGGCAATTGATAAGCTCCCACCGTTATTTGCTTGAAAGGTTTTTAAACACTCACCCGTGAAAGTGTTCCAGAGCTTCACAGTGCTGTCACCACTACAACTGGCAAGAAGTTGACCATCTGGACTGAAAGCTACTGAACGTACCCAGTCACTATGCCCCTGCATGATTTTTAGACATTCACCCCTACTAGCGTTCCATAACCTTATTGTTCTATCATTGCCAGCACTAGCAATAGTTTTTCCATCTGAACTAAAAGCTACTGAACGTATCAAGTCAGTTTTTTCTTGCATCACTTTCAAGCATTTACTGGTCTTGATATCCCACAGTTTTACTACTCGATCATTGCCACCGCTAACAAGACTCTGACCATCTGGACTAAAAGCTATTGAACGTACAGCATTGTTATATCCCTGAAAGATTCTAAAACATTCTCCAGTGTTCACATTCCAAAACCTAAGTGTTTGGTCTCTACTACCGCTAGCAAGAGTCTTGCCATCTGAACTAAAAGCTACTGACCAAACCGAACTTGTATGTCCTAGCAATGTTTTAAGGCATTCTCCTGTGTTGATATTCCATAACTTCACCTTTTGATCTCCACCACAACTAGCAAGAGTCTGACCATCTGGACTAAAAGCTACTGAGTTTATCCAAATATTATGCGCGTGTAAAGTTTTAAGGCATTCTCCTGTGTTGATATTCCATAATCTGATTGTTTGATCGCCGCTACCACTAGCAAGTATCTGATTGTCTAGGCTAAAAGCCACTGACTCTACATAACTATTATGCTGAGATAAAATTTTCAGACATTCCCCTGTATGAATATTCCATAATCTGATGGTGTGATCGCCACTGCCACTGGCAAGGGTCTGATTATCTGGACTAAAGGCAACAGAAAGAACAACTTTTGTATGTCCTGTCAGAGTTCTCAAACATTCTCCTGTATGTATATCCCATAGTCTTACTGTTGTGTCAGCACTGCCACTAGCAAGAATTTTGCCATTTGGGCTAAAAGCAACTGAACGTAACCAACTGTTATTTCCCGTGAGAGTCTTTGAGCATTCACCTTTGTGAAAATTCCACAGCTTTATAGTTTGATCGTAACTACCACTAGCAAGAAGTTTGCCATCTGGGCTAAAAGCAACTGACCACACTGCCGTTTGATGTCCTTTAAGAGTTAAAACCTCTTTTCCTGTTGAAACATCCCATAAGTGAACTGTGCCATCTGATTCATGGCCTGTAGCTAGAAGGTTTGAATTTGGGTTAAATGTAACAGATAAAATAGAATCAAATGTTTCAGCAAATACGGAATCTCTTAAACTAGCCTGTGCGAAATTAACATCATGTAGGCTAGCGTAAGTAAAATCAGCACCTTTAATTACCACACGGTTGAAATCTCCCCCTTCTAACGCTACTTTATCAACCTTAATCACTAAAGTCACCGCATTTCCCCCTACATAACCAACTTCATCCTCAGTTTTATTTCGCGTCGCCTCTATAACACCAATAAGAGACTTCTTGTCACCTAACATCGGTAAAAGCAGATCCATCACAGCTTTTGTAAGTGGTGCTTTGCCAAAAGTCTCTCTCAACTTATCCAAAGGCTCACTTCTAAATTCTCTAAGGGGTGCATTCCGCAAAGAGGTTGCCGCAGGCGGTATCGCCCCACTACTTCCATAACGAGAAAAATAACCAGACCAAGTATAATCAATAGCAACTGTACTGCTATCCAAATCTGACTGTGCTTGAGCTAATTCCGTAAAGTCGCTAGCTAATGCCCCCAACTCTGCGGCAAATTTATACGCTACAAAAAATTCTAACAGCGACCTATGCGCGGGAGTATAATCACCATCAGCATTGCGGACAAGCATTGTCTGCGCCATCATGTCATAATGCCAATGGTCTAAATCCTTCTCTTCTTGAACACTAGAACCAAATAAGCGGCGGATACGTTCTGGGAAAAGGCGATAATTCAGGCTCATTTGGTCAGTAGACAGCATTTCCCAGGAGAGTTCGCATAAAAAGTACAGTTTATCTGCCAAGGAAGTAAAAGTACGTTCTGCTTTGATGTCCCGTTCCATCTTGCGCCGTACTGCGTAGAGATAAACCCGTGACATATCCACAGGTTTACCCGCCTCAATATCTGGCAATGCTTCCAAGATTAAATCTGTCATCACTGGACGACGGGCTAAGTCTAATAATTGCGGATTACTCAAGACTTGTTCAACTGTCGGAGCTTCAGCTTGGTATGACAACACCTGCCGAATTTGCTCATCGTTGAATTTCTCCAATTCCAAGACTTCAAATTGTGGTGTTTCGCCAGTTAATTTTTTAGTAGATGCTTGCAATTCTGCATTGAGTAAAGCGCGTCCTTCCTTCGCCTCTGGGAAATGCTCAGTCCGACAAGTAAGGATAACTTTAGCACCGGGAACTACCACCTTTGCCAGTTCCCAAAAGTTATTAATCATTTGTTGACGGTCAACTTTTGCTGCCATTTCGTCAAAGCCATCGAAAATTAGCAGCAACTTACCCATGCGGTTGAGTTGGTCAAAAACTTCGCTGTTGATGCGGATATTATGTTGGGTAAAAAAGAATCCTGCCAAAACATTTTCTACATTTAAGGCTTTGGCAAAGTCACGCAAGGTAATTACTAAAGGCAGACGGGGACGTTCAACGCCTCGTTTTTGAGCATCGCGGTAACGTTGCAGTGCAGTCCAAGCATAGTGAAAGACAAACCAAGTTTTACCTGTGCCAAATTCTCCCAAAATGGAAATATGCTCTTTTGCAGGGTCATCAAGCCACAAGTCAATATATCCATCAATCCAGCCGTCTTCTTCTTCATATCGACTCACCCCAATTTGCCGCTTGGTCACCGGGTCAATTTCTTCTTTTGTACAAGCAAGGGGTACATACTTGGTATCAATTTTTCGGCGTTTGATTTCCGCTTCTAGCCAGTCGAGATAGGCATTAAAGTCAGCATCCAAGTCAATTAGTTCGTCAAAAGTGAAACAATCAAGATGACGATTTGCTTCCTTTTTGACTTCATCCCTGGCGGCGCGGGAAATGCGGCGGGTTGTTACTAACCATCCTTCATCAGTTTTTTGCGCCTCAACTGAAGAACGCAATGCCATGACATCACTCAGTCCAATTTCCCCAGCAACACCACGGATAAGAATGCGGTCATAACTGCGACGTACTGGGATGTGAATTATCCATTCAAAATATTCTTCCGCCCAGATTTCATATTTTTCAAAGTCATAGCCCAAGGTTTCAAACCATCCTCGCATCTGCTGGGCAAGTGCGTAGATGCGAAGCAGCTTGTCGTTAGACATCGCTCTACATTGGTTTTCGGTTACACTTGGGGGTAGTGCAGGATAATTATCTACTGCCAACCTTGCTATTTCTGTGCGAATTCCCTCCAGCGTCGGCAATCTTTCCAGTTGTTCTTGGATACTTGCAATCCTTTTATGTAGAGAACCTATTTTCTGGTTCAGCAACACATCCGCAGGTGTGCGAGTGCGTTTAGCAACTTCGATAAATACTGTCGCAAATTCAGCTACTTCTCGCCTGATATCAAGTTCCAAACTTCTGATGTCATCACCCAAGGTATAGGTATCTAGAAAAACATCAACTTCAGAAAGGAGAATTGAGGGATTATTGTGGTTTAACGCTGTGCGAAAGGCTTGTTTAATTGCTTCTTGTCGGAATAATTCCAGCAGTGGTTTTGGTTTGCCTACGCCGTATTCTACTAACGCATAGGCGTAAACACCACTAAAATCAGCAGGTGGATGCTCTGGGTCAAGATTAAATTGCTGGAGTAACTTAATTACTGTCTCACTACGCAGAATTTTTTCTTTAATTAAAGGATTGGCGATGCTAGTAATGGCGTTAAAGACCAGATCCAGATTAATCAAATTCATTAGGATACTCCGAAAGCACAGAGCTATCTTGCTAACTAAGGGTTACTTACTATTAGAAATGATATACCGCCAAAAAAAGTTTTATTTTATACTTTCTCAATCATTCTCGAAAAAATACACCTAATCACTGTAATATACTCAAGCTTTGGGATTTTTTGCAGCCATGCATTCATCAGGTAGACAATCGGTGAGGCTGGAAGTGAGCAACCGAATATTAATTTGAGCCTGTCTTCACTGCGATCGCTATCTCAAAAATATATAATGCTTCGTTACTAGTAAAACTCCCTGTAGCATCAGTCAATGGCTAACGAATCCTCAACCATCGTTCAAAAACTCTGGAATTACTGCAACGTCCTCCGCGATGACGGCGTTAGCTACAGTGACTATGTGGAACAGCTTACCTATCTGCTGTTCCTGAAGATGGTCGAAGAACAAAACCAACTTCCCCCACCTTTGGGCAAACGTTCCACCATTCCTACAGAATACAGTTGGGAGGCACTGCGATCGCAAGATGGTGATGCTTTAGAAACCCAGTACCGCCACACCTTAGAAAATCTGGGTAAAGAAAAAGGACTATTGGGCGTTATCTTCCGCAAATCGCAAAACAAAATTCAAGACCCAGCCAAACTCAAGCGACTGGTAGAACTCATCAACTCAGAAACTTGGATTGGTTTAGATATCGATGTCAAAGGGGAAATTTACGAAGGATTGCTGCAAAAGAACGCCGAAGATGTCAAAGGCGGTGCAGGACAGTATTTTACACCGAGGGCATTAATTAAAGCTATTGTCGAAGTCATGCAACCCCAACCAGGACAGCGCATCTGCGATCCTGCTTGCGGTACAGGTGGTTTTTTCTTAGTTGCTAATGACACCATCACCAAAAATTACAAACTCGATAAAGCCCAAAAGCAATTCCTGAAAAATCAAACCTTTAAAGGATTTGATGTTGCTGATGGGGTAGTGCGCCTCTGTGCGATGAATCTGTATTTACACGGCATTGCAGGTGATGAAAGTCCAGTGGAAGCCAAAGATAGCTTGATGGCAGATCCAGGCGATCGCTTTGAATTAGTATTAACAAATCCACCCTTTGGCAAAAAAAGCAGCATCACCGTTTTCAACGACGATGGCAAAGCAGACAAAGAAAAGGTCGTTTATCGCCGTGATGACTTTTGGGCTACCACATCTAACAAACAGCTAAACTTCCTCCAGCACGTCAAAACCCTACTGCAAATCAACGGAAAAGCTGCGGTTGTTGTTCCTGATAACGTCCTGTTTGAAGGTGGTGCTGGTGAAACCATCCGCAAGAAATTACTGCACGAATGCGACGTACATACCTTGCTAAGACTACCAACAGGTATATTCTACGCTCAAGGTGTCAAAGCTAACGTGTTATTCTTTGACCGCAAACCCGCCAGCGCCGATCCCTGGACTAAGAAACTCTGGATTTACGATTTTAGAACCAACCAGCACTTTACTTTGAAGACCAATTCTCTGCGCTACGAAAATTTGCAAGACTTTGTCCAATGCTTTAATGCTCAAAATCGCCAGGAACGCCAGGAAACAGAAAGGTTTCGAGCCTTTAGCTATGAAGAACTGATGCAAAGGGATAAAGTCAGTCTGGATATTTTCTGGCTGAGGGATGAAAGTTTAGAAGACTCTGATAACCTCCCTGCACCGGATGTTTTAGCTTTAGAGATTGCTGAAGATTTAGAAGCAGCCCTGGAACTCTTCCAAAGTATCACCGAGAACTTAGAAGCGAAAACTGTCAGTGAAGTGTAAGTGGATTGGGTGCGGGGGTGATGCTTGAATTTGTAGAGTTTGAGTTAGGAGGTGCGATCGCATCTTTAAATGAAGGTAAACCTGTGATTTCGCGCTGCTTGGACGTGATTTATCAGCAGTTGACTATTAAATTGGCTGATTAAAACTTAAGTCACAAGATATTATGTTGTATGTTATCAGCATCGCTTGCGTCTAATGAAATTGGGTTCGCATTCAAAAAGATTTTGTCAACTCCAGTTAAGTATTATTGCCGGATGCAATAATACTAATGTACTGTTGAATAATGTCAATCAATTCATGACAATGTGATGGTTGAAATGTGAAATCATATAATGCAGCTTAAAGAACTACATGCCACAGTCTGGACTACTTGAACTAGCACATGAAAAGCTTCACTGGCCGACTCCACAACAGATTTTGGAGCCATCGGGTGCTGGGCCTAGTGTTTATGCACAAATCGCTAGGGAAAAATTAGGCAGGACTATCAGCAAGCTTTCAGATGGTCATGGTGTGCAAATAGGAGTGCTGGCTGCAAATCCTCAAGGTGACTCAACAGAAGCACCTATTGCTCTGGTGTGCGACTTTCAAAACGAAGTATCAGAAGACACATTAAGAAAAACCTATAGACTTGCTTGGAGTTTTTCTCGTACACCATCATTAATTACAGCAGAACCTAACCGATTAAGAATTTGGACGTGCTACGAAGAACCACCAACAGCAGAAGATATTATCCATCCAGTAATTGAAGTTTCTAGACAAGAACTTCAATTATTCAATCAGCCTTCTCTTTCAGTACAAGCCGCTGAAACGCTGCGCCTACACTGGGCTGATTTGGTATCAGGTCAATTTTTCCAAGAACATAGCCAGCGATTTCAACGAAGCCAAGCCGCTGACCAGATGCTATTGAGAAACCTGAAAAGTGTTCGGCAGAAACTTCAACAAAATGAACTTGATGATAATACAATTCATGATTTATTAGCAAGAATTATTTTTATTCAATTCCTTTTTGATCGCCAAGATTCTGAAGGAAATCCTGGTCTAAATACAAACTTACTTGATCATTTATATAGGATTGGAGAATTATCAGCTAGATACTCTAATTTGCCTGAGATATTAAGAAATAATAGAGATATTTATAAATTTTTCCGTTGGCTCAATGGTAAGTTCAATGGTGATTTATTCCCAGGTAAAGGAGCTACCGAAGAAGAACGTGAAGCGGAATGGCAAACAGAAGAAGACAAAGTAAAAGATAATCATCTCAATATACTTGCTGATTTCGTCAGTGGTGATGTAGATATGGAAAGTGGACAAATAAGCCTTTGGCCATATTACCACTTTGACGTTATACCTTTAGATTTTATTAGCAGTATATATGAAGAATTTGTAAGTAAGGAATCTGGTACAGGAATTCATTACACACCAGAACACATAGTTGATTTTGTACTAGATGGTGTTTTACCTTGGGATAGTCAGGAATGGGATATCAAGATTCTTGATCCTGCTTGTGGTTCAGGAATTTTTCTCGTAAAAGCATTCCAGCGGTTAATTTATAGATGGGAACAAGCTCATGCAAAAACAATTAAGCCGAGCGATTTAAAATATTTACTAGAAAATAATTTATTTGGTGTTGATGTAGATACTCAAGCAGTAAGAGTAGCTTCTTTTAGTCTCTATCTAACTATGCTTGATAAAGTTCAGCCTCAAGATTATTGGGAGAATGAGTTTCGCTTTCCCCGATTGCGTGAACGTCAATTAGTAGCTGCTGATTTTTTTCATGAAGATAAAGAAGGTTTTCGTTCGATTCAAGATGCAAATAAATATGATTTAGTTGTTGGTAATGCACCTTGGGGTGAAAAAAGTATGACCCCATTAGCGAAGTTATGGGCTGAAAAAAATAAGTGGAAAAGTTCTTATACAAATATTGGCCCATTATTTTTACCAAAAGCCGCTGCTTTAACCAAAGCAGGTGGACAAGTAGCAATGATTCAGCCTGCACTTGCTTTAATCTTTAATCAGGTTAGCACTGCTCAAGAATTCCGAGCTAGGCTTTTTTCAGAGTTCAAAATTAATGAGATTGTTAACCTATCTACATTGCGTTTTGGACTTTTCAAAGATGCTATTTCTCCAGCTTGTATCATTACCATTTCAGTAATACCTCCTGATGGTGAGCCTTTGACATACATTTGTCCTAAGCCAGTTATGACTAATGAGGATGACTATCATATAGTCATAGAGCCACATGATATTAATTATATTTACCCACAAGAAGCATTAGCAGATCCTTTAGTTTGGACAGCATTAATGTGGGGAAGCAGACGTGATTTATCTTTAGTTCGTAGATTAAGTAACTACCAAAGCCTTGCAAAACTTGAAGGGCTAAATATTGTTATATCATCCCAAGGAATTATCAGAGGTAGTCGTCAAAAACGTCATACTGCAATTTTAGGAAGACGTATTTTAGAGGCTAAACCATTTACTAAACTATTTCCTGAAGGAACTTGTACTCACTTTGTAGCAAACCAACTACCTATTAATGAAGATCCATATACACACCGTTTAACTAATTTGGCTGCATTTGATTTACCACAATTAATAATTAAACTTAGTTGGTCGAAAAAATCAAGTCGTTTCCAGGTTGCTATCACTGAATCAGAACCACTAAATAATCAAGGTATTATATGTTCTGGTAGCTACATCAGTGTACATACTTCTGAAGAAAACAATTTCATCTTAGAAGCAGCTTGTCTTAGCTATAAAAGTAAGCTAGCTGTGTATTATCTGTTTCTTTCAAATGGCCGTTTTGCGTCATATATTCCTGAGGTAAAACCAAGTGATTTATTACGTATGCCAATACCTGAAGCTCAGGTAGGAGTATTGGAGAACATAAAAACAATTGATGATATAGATGAGCGTATACGCCAAGCTTTTGAATTCAAAGATAGTGAATGGGTGCTAATTAATGATCTATTTAATTACACCTTACCCGACTTTAAAGGAGATACTGCTTCTCCAGGAAGACAAAGAACTCTTCGTAGAGATAATAGTCAATCTCAGAATAATAATGAACCTGTACTTACAGCATACTGCGAGTATTTCTTGCGAGTTCTTCAAGCAGGATTTGGACAAGATAAACAAGTTTGCACCACCATTTTTCAGGAAATAACTAACAATTCTCTCCCTGTTCGCTTAGTCGCAATCTATCTAAATAGACCTGATTGTCATGGTGTACATATTGAACCTATTGACTCTCCTGACTTAATGGAACGCTTGGAGAATTTAAATAAGTTGTATATGAAGAGAGGAAGTATAGAAGATGGTGGCATCTTTTATCAACGTGTTGCGAGGATTTATGATTCTGTTCAATTAAATGGGGTGAATATTCCTACTATTTATTTAATCAAACCTGACAAAATTCGTTACTGGACTCGCTCAATGGCTTTAAGAGATGCTGATGAAGTAGCCGCAGATATCATGATGTCTGCCACATCATTTGATAAAGAATCAGCAGTTATAGGGGATTCATATAGTGGCTAGAAGAGGAAATATTTTTCAAAAGAGGTATCCGAATACAGATGATTTTGTGAAATTAGCAAAAGCATGGAATCCTGATGCTATATCAATTTTGATAAAACTTGTTTGGGAAGGCTATGATAGGCTGACTACTGAGTTTTTATCACAAATTAATTTTGATGGCACAGAGGAGCAGTTAGAAAGGAGTATTACTCAAGCTCTTGGGTGGAGGATTCGTAGGGGTATGACTGGGGACGAACCTTTTGAAGTTCAGCAAGAAGTGTATGAATTTGAAACCAGCAAATCAGCACAAGCTCAACCTCCGCAGTATGATATTGCATTTATTCTCATAGCTAATGACAGAATTATTTGGCCTTTGGAAGCTAAGGTTTTGAAACCAGATCTAGATGTAACTGAATATGTAAAAGAAATAAATAACAATTTTAGGACTTGTAGATATGCTCCATTCTCTAGTGAGGGAGGAATGCTGGGTTATCTTTTTTCTGGTGATTCAAACAAGGCTTTTACCAATATTGCAACCAAAGTACCATGCCCATTAAGCGATCATCCAGATTTTCCAAGTCGGGATCACAAAACCTCAGATCACCAACGGGTAGTTCCATCAGGCAAATCATATCCTGTTGAATTTCGTTGTCACCATTTACTATTAAAAATGATTGCTTCAGTCCCTACTAATACATCTTCAGTATAAAGTCAAAACTCGCTACTGATTAGTTAGTAAACGTAGTAGAACCTTTTCCTCAGCAAGGATTTTCTCACCACAAACTGAATCTTTAGTCATCATTTCTTGAGTACAACATTAATTTACAGTCCCAAGCTCTTCATTAAAGGGACAGCCTAACTATCTTCTACAAACAGAATAACCGATCGCCTCACTTCCCCTTACCAGGCGGTGAAATCGTTCCATCTGCCTGCGCTTGTCTAATCGCTCGTTTGAGAATTAACACCGCCATTTGCGACAAAGAACGCTCCTCTGCATCCGCCAGTTGTTGCAGAGCTTCTTTGTCTTCTTCTTCCATGTAAATACTTAGTGTTACTTTCCCCATGTGGCTATCATCAGCTTTTCTATGTATTTTTATATTAAATCACTAAAAACAAATAAATTTAAATAGAAGTACATAAAATCTATGTATAATTACTGATAAGTCAAAAGCCAGCGCACAACTTTCTCAGGGATGACGCTGGCTTCTGGCTCCCTTTCACAGGAGACATATTCCATGTTAAGACCTGTTTGCCACAAAACGGATCAATACAGAGGTTATCAACAAGCTTTAGATGACTTTGGTATTGCTGAATTATTGGCGAAACTCAGCAATTATTGTGAACAGCAAGAACAAGAAAGTTTAGCAGCATTGTTGATTTCTCAATTAACCCAGAGTATCGATGCTGAAGTGATTGCTAATTATTTGAGTGCAATGGCGCTCAATCGCCAGGATTTACTCCCAAGATTAATTAACCAGAAATTTTCTCCGAGTTCTGTTGATTTACCCGAAGACTTTCCGAATGCAGCAAAGACACCCCGCTTTTTGTACGGCGATAAATTGCGTTGGATTGGTTCTGACACCGATTGGGGAATTGCGATCGGCAGATTTTACAGCTTTGCTCCCCATCTTTGCTGCTGGACTTGGTGCTACCTAATTTGGTTGAGCAAAGATAGCCCCAGTGCCGCTTGGATATCTACCGATATTGCCTGGGAAGAAGATTTAGAACCGCAGGAAGCGGAACCAATGCTATGACTAATCCGCGTCCTTTACAGATACGAGAGCAAAATTTGATTGATCTATATAGCCATTGTCAACTAGGAATGACACCCAAGAATTTTTATGCTAAATGGGATGTCAATCATGAAGCGATCGCTCGGATATGCTCTCGCTCAGTATCAACTGTCCGGCGTTGGTTTTCCAAAGGTCGCAATTATCGCCATCCCATGTCTAGCGATTTACGCCATCTTGCCCTCATGGACTTTCTGCTAGAACACTTTGAGGAGATTCCCGAAGAATTGCTGAAGATACTCTGTTCTCTCAAACGTCATAACTAGGAATCGCAAAGTCAACAAATTTCAATATCATTCTGACATTTTTTTACCAGCCACTCTCAAAGTAGGGTGGCTTTAGTTTTGAGAATGTTTAAGCAACCTTTGTCTATTAATCAACTGCAATTCACCAGCTAAATCATAAGTATTATCAGGAGGGTTTTGTGACCTACATTGAAAAGCTCAATCCTTGGTGTATAGTCCGCCATTTTCCTAGTATGCAACACCAGATAGTTGCTCGTTTTCGCCGTCGGAGTGATGCGGAAGCTCATTCACAAGCTCTACACCAACTGATACCAAATGCAACTTTCTCAATTATTTTCAATCCGGCAGTCGAGCAACCAGAGCAAATTACTCCATAATTCGATTATTCTGGGAGTCAATTTAATTTGTAGCGAATTCTGTTATTTGTTGAAACATAAAATATCCCCCCATGTTACCTTTTTCGAGTAAAGCAGGGGGGATTATTAGTGGCTAAAATTTGAATACTATATTGCACAAACTTAGTAATCAATAGACTTTTGATGCTTGACCATATCGGCAAAAGTCAGAAAACATCGCTGACACCAACCATCCACCCACACTGCTGGAACCTTAAATCTTGCACCACAGTTTGGACATTCTGACAACAAGGATAAATTGTGCCTCGCACATCCTTGTGTCACCTTCAACTGCCATTCAATTTTGTGACAAGGTGATTCAACATAACAAGCAGCACAGAGCCGAATTGGCTCCATTTTCATTCCCACCCCAGCAGGTGGTAACATCTGCGCTAGCCTATCAGCATTAACCCCCACAACCTTAGCCAATGCCTCTAACTGCTGGCGAGAAGGAGGGGGATTAAACCGAAATTTCTCCCAACGTGCGATCACGCCTCCAAGTCCAGCTGCTTTGCCTAATCCAGTAGCAGTTAAATCGTTTGTCCGTCGAAAGCGTCCTAAAAAGTGGCTCAGACTTTCTCCCTCTAAAGGTTCGACTTGAAACAGCCAAGATTGAATCTCTGGGACTTCCATTATTTATACTCTGCTGCTACTTCCTTCAAGGTTTCCAAATCAATCTTTGCTAATCCTTTCTTTAATGCCCGGATTGCTGACTCCCTCAGAATCATATCCAGCAACCCAATGTAACCTCCTGTTGTCTCACCCAAAGTCTTCAGCATCGTCTTACTGGAAAGATTAGAAGCAACTGGCAGTTTTAAAACTTGTTTTTCCCAAATCTCCACAGTTCGCTGAAAATCTTCCCCAGAAAACTTACCAAACCGATGACAGGAACGAAAACGGTTATAAACTTGCTCATCTCGCTTGATTACAGCGTCTAATCTGTCAGTACCCACCAAAATCACTGCAATTTCCAACTTGTCAAAAATATCCCGCACTTCAGCAAAAGTCTTGGGTTTAAAGCGATCAGCTTCATCAATAATCAGCATTTCCACTCCACATCCTTTAAGAACCCGCAGCGTTCTCTCTCTAATCTCTGCTACTGTTCCTTTTGTCATTTGATATTTCAAATGCTCAATAATTGCAGCAAATAACTCCTTCGCACTACACTCTTGAGGTATTTGGATATAAGCAACAGGCACAGTAGGGGGTTTTCCTGGTTCTTGTTTAGGTTTATGCCGGAGTCTGTAGGCATCACAACCCATTGTTTTACCTGTTCTTGACTCTCCCAAAACCCTACCAGATTGGCGTGATTGCCGCTTTCCATCCAACCAGTCATGGAGCATTTTTACTTGTTCTAGAGGGATAAAACTCTTCCGATTCAATCGTTGAATTTCTGCTTGTAGTTTTTCATCATTTACTGGAATATCACCTAATTGTTGGGCAATTGCTTGAGCTTGTTTTGAAGTCATTTTCTACCACCCGTACTCTTCACGCATTTCTTCGTAATCAAACACCTCTGGCATCTGGTATTTTGACTCACTATCAACAGATGCCACTTCAATTTCTTTCTCTGGTTCAAGAGGCACAGGTTTTTTAGCCTTTTCAACTACAGCTTGTTCTGCTTTTTGGCGTTCCTTTTTAGTTTTCTTTTGGGTAACGAATGTTTCGCGATCGCGTACCTCTGCCAACATTGAGCGATTGCTAATCATCTTCCCTGCTTGGCGAATCTTGCGACTACTAGCTTTCGCCTCATCCAAAGATAATTGCTCGGTTTCTAAATCCTGAGCAAATGCTCTAGCTAAAAACTCTTCTTTATTACCCGAATGGCGATAAACCAACAAAGTTGTAATGTCTTTGGGGTCATAGCGCAGTACAACGCTTTCACCTGCATAACCTGCCAAATTTTCTCCCCGATACGTCAGATTTTCAAATTGCAGATATCCACCTCTATAAATAGAGCGTCGAGTTTGCTTCATCAGGCAAATACGTAATTCCTCTTCTGAAATTACATTAGGAGAAGCAATTAATCCTGCTTCCCAACGTTGATAACGGGTTTGATCGCCCAGACGAGCATCAGGACGTTGGTTATATTTGTCCACGATGTAGCGCACAAACCTATGTTCCAACTCCCGTAAAGTCAGACAAGCCTCTTTCTCAGCTTGCTCTGGGCGTTCCTGCACATTTGATCCTGTGTATCCCGGCAAAGTAGAAAAGAAGTCGGTGTTAAAAGTCCCAAAGGGACGCTCAACAATGCCACCTTCACTGGGGCGATCGCGTAAATGACAAACAAACCCTAATTGCACACCTATCTGTTGCAAATGGTTTGAGCGAAAATCTTTACCACCATCGGTATAAAAATGTTCTGGTTTTCCGTAGGTTCCCCATTCTTCATGGAGTCCATATTCTGACCCATACTGCTTTGGCAAAATTGCATGACGCACTGCTAATGCTACTACCTGAGAACTCGGAGCATCAAAGCCTAAGTTTATCCCCATGATGCAACGGGAGTAAGTATCAACAACTGTTGTCAGCCAAGGACGACCCAAAAGTTCACCATGCTGATCTACCAGCAATAGGTCTACACGAGTATGGTCACACTGCCAAACATGGTTGCTATATTCTACTGATAAGTCTTTGCCATCGCGGGTTTTAACTGATAATCGAGAACCATGCCAACCTCGACTTCTAACACCTGCTTTTTGTTCTTGCTGCTCAATAATCGGTTGTAGAACTCGATACACAGTCCTATAGCTGGGATATTTTTTTTGTCCTAATTCAGCCGCCCTTGCTTGTACTCTGATTGCCACTTGTTGGGGAGTAATTCGCTTACTACCTTTATTGCCTTCCTTATAAGTTTTGATGATGAACTGTTGCCAATCAGTGTCTATTCGATGTTTGCCTTTGTCAGCCCGTGCCGTAGTTTGAAGTGCAGCTAAACCTTCCTCTTCCCATTTTTTTACTAGTCGCCGTACCGTTCGCACAGACTTGCCTAGTTTGGCTGCAACCTCCCTTTGTCTTTCTCCATAGGTGATGCGATCGCATGGTTCTAGCAATTGCTGAATCATTTCCAGCAAATGCCTATTATCTGCTGATAGTTCAGTCACAATCTCATCGTTTTCTGGCTCTTGATCGCCATTGGAATGTTCGTCCAGCATATTTACATATATGTGCTATACAAACGTAGTTGTATTGTACTATATAAAGGACATTTATTTTGTCAATTTTGGTAAAAATTCTGGTTCAGGGCGTTTTTCAAGAGGGGACAGATATTTTGGCAAAATTACAAAAGAGGACAGGTATTTTGGCAATAAATTTCTAGTAGGCTATTTTGAGGCTAAAATAGTAAAACCCTTACTGAGTAAGGGTTTTAAGGTAAATATTTTTAAGGACATTATTTTGTCAAGTGGTCATTTAATTTGGCAATCGACATATTCAGGGAAAGTTTGCGCTTAAGAATGATGAATATCGTGAAGTACGTTCTTTGCGACTGACTGATGATACCTCGAAGAGCTTAGGGATAGCCTCTGAATGTTTGGGTTTAACTCCTGCTGACTATTTAGAACACATTGTTAGACATAACGCTCTACCAAGTATTACACGGGAAGACTCAGAAATTTTAGCTCCCCATCAGGAAGAAAACGAACCTCAACCGAGTATTACACGGCAGAGGGAGTTTCATCAGACATCTGATAAGGCAGCAAAACAATCTGTTGGGTTGGCGATAGAGGAACTTGAAATTTTACGCGATCGCATTTTGTCCCAACTGAAGTTAGGTAAGCAAGCTACTGGGTATAAAACTGCTCAGAAGGTTCTCAATCGTTTCATTGCTGAACTACTCGGTTCAGTTTAGCTGTTTGGGGAATTCGCCAACGGTATCACTGGGGTTCGCACCCCCAGTTACCCCAGGGCCGATTCATTCCCTTTCAAACAGGATTTGTCAAGATGGTTAGCGATAAAAATCATAAGTATGAGTAACGACGAAACAGACTTTTAAGCACATAAATAACAGTGCAATTGTCTATTTTCTCGATACGTACGTAGCAAAATCATCAATTTTATTTTGCTAGAACCCTTGATTTTTCAAGCTTATTAGGGAATGAATCAGCCCTACCAGTTACCCCACTTTCTTCTTCACTCAGTTTTGGAGAAAGAAAAAACTAAGAAACACTTACTCGATGAAATCTATGTTCTGCTTACAGCAAGGGTTTGTCGTAGGTAATGCTGCGCAACACTTTTGCGTAGTCGTGGCTTAATGTCATCTTGAGGTTGATCTGAGGTACAGCCGTGTGCGATTTGTCCTGAAGAAATCCGTATTCTAAGGGGATTTAAAACTGTGATGAGGTTTTCCATTGAGCAAATGTTATTTAGAACAACATTATAAGGAAAGTCTAATCGGCGATCGCCCTTGAGCAGCACTTTTCGGTCTACTGAAAATACTTTCCCCTGCCTCTTTAGGTCGTATTAATCATGTTTTTACAGGCTTTGAACCCTCGTAAATTGTCAACGGTATTGTAATGAGAATTGCTGTATAGTTTGAGGTATGCCAGATAATACTCTCAAGCGTTGCTTTATGATTTCTCTACCTGGTATCGCCATCCAAGACAAGATATACGAAAGTTCTAATTCTCTAGTGTATCGAGGCATGAGAGACGATGGGGTAGGGATCATCGTTAAAATGCTAAAGCTTGATTATCCCACTTTCCAAGAACTGACTCGCTACAGACAGGAATATAAAATTACCCGTTCCCTCAATCTGGAAGGAGTTATCAAGGCATACAACCAGCAGGATTATCAACGCACTCTGGTGATTCTCTTAGAAGATTTTGGAGGAAAGTCCTTAGAGCAATGGATGCACAAGCGTCCAGATATTTTCTGCCCGATGCCTTTATCCCAATTTTTAAGTCTTGTGATCGCCCTCACCGATATTCTAGGCAGAATCCACGCAGCCAATGTCATTCATAAAGATATCAACCCTGGAAACATAGTTCTCAATCTGGATACTGGTGTTGTCAAAATTATTGACTTTGGAATTGCCACCCAATTTAACCGCACGAATCCGACTTTCAAAAGTCCTCATGTTTTAGAAGGGACACTCGCATACCTATCTCCAGAGCAAACCGGGCGGATGAACCGTTTACTCGATTACCGCACCGATTTTTACTCCCTTGGTGTGACATTTTACGAACTGCTCACTGGACAACTCCCATTTCCCACCACAGATGTGCTGGAGCTAGTCCATTGTCATATTGCCAAACATCCAATTGCGCCTAATGAAATAAATACAACTATTCCCAAGCCAGTTTCAGATATCATTCTCAAACTGATGGCGAAAAATGCTGAAAATCGCTATCAAAGTGCTTGGGGTATCAAAGCGGATTTAGAAATCTGTGCTGAACAATTAGCACAAATCGGTCAAATCTCTAGCATTCAACTTGGGTTTCAAGACGTTTGCGATCGCTTTCAAATTCCCCAAAAACTTTATGGACGGGAAAAGGAAGTTGCAATGTTACTGGCGGCGTTTGATCGTGTAGCGTGTCCAGAGTCAAATCCCGTTGCTGCTTTACCAAATAATTCAGAAACAACTTCACAAACCCAACAAACGGGCAAGCCAAAATTCCAAGTTGAAATGATGTTGGTATCTGGCTATGCTGGCATTGGCAAATCAGCGTTAGTACAGGAAATTTATAAACCAATCACCCAAAAGCGTGGCTATTTTATCTCTGGTAAATTCGATCAATTTCAGCGCAATATTCCCTACAGCGCGATCGCATCTGCCCTGCAAAAATTGGTACGGCAATTGCTCAGTGAACCAGACTACCAAGTGCAAAAGTGGCGATCGCTCTTACTTACAGCTTTGGGAAGCAACGGACAAATCATCATTGATATCATCCCGGAAGTTGAATTAATTATCGGCAAGCAGTCGCCCGTACCATCCGTTGGAGCAACTGAAGCTCAAAATCGCTTTCATCGAATCTTTGGGCAGTTTGTGCGGGTGTTTTGTTCAAAAAAACATCCCCTGGCGATATTCTTAGATGATTTGCAATGGATAGACTCAGCAACGCTGAATTTAATTGAGTTGATGCTGCTGGATGAGCAAGCCCAATCACTATTTTTGATTGGGGCTTATCGAGATAATGAAGTAAAGCCAACGCATCCATTAGCATTAATGCTAGAGAGACTGCGAAAACAAGGGGTAGTACTTCAGGAAATTATTTTAGCACCCTTAACGCTCTTGCCGTTGAATCAGTTGATTACCGAGACGCTGCATCGGAATGCAGACATCGTTCGTCCTTTAGCTGAGTTAGTTTTGCGTAAAACTGAGGGCAATCCGTTCTTTGTCAATGAATTTTTGAGAATGTTGTATAGCGAAAATCTGCTGACATTTGATGCTGAACATTTATGCTGGCAATGGAACATAGCTGATATTCAAGCCCAGGATATTACCGATAATGTGGTGGAGTTGCTACTGATCCAGTTAAATAAATTACCAGAAAACACACAGCAAATTCTCCAATTAGCAGCTTGTATCGGTGCTGAATTTAATTTAGATACTTTATCTATTGTTTGTGATAAACCACCTGAAACAGTTTTTCAAGATTTACTAGCAGCCATACAAGTTGGATTAATTCAACCACTATCTGAATTAGATGAAAACTTGTTAATTCAAGAGTATAAGTTCTTGCACGATCGCGTCCAGCAAGCTGCTTATGCCCTAATCGATGAATCGCACAAACAGGTGGTTCATCTGCAAATCGGTCGCAATCTCCTCGAAAAAACTTTGCCAGAGGAGTTATCAGAGCGGCTGTTTGAAATTGTCGATCATCTCAATTTAGCGATCGCTCTCGTCTTTGGGCAGGAACGAAACAGCATTGCCAGACTCAACTTAATGGCAGCCCAAAAAGCCAAAGCGGCTACTGCCTATAGTGCGGCTTTGAAGTATGCGATCGCAGGCATCGAGTTACTCGCAACCGATAGTTGGCAACAGCAGTATGACCTCAGTTTGATTCTCCATGAAGAAGCCGCAGAAACTGCCTATCTATCCGGTGACTTTCTGGCGATGGAGCAATGGGTTGCTATTGTTCTGCAAGAAGCCAGAACCATTTTAGATCAAGTGAAAGTTTATGAGGTCACAATCAAAACTTATGTAGCACAAACTCACAAGTTAGACGCGATTAAAGTCGGGTTGCAAGTGTTGGCAAAACTAGGGCTGAACCTGCCAGAATCACCTACAGAATTGCAGATCCAACAAGCATTAAAAGAAACAGAAGAAGTTCTGCAAGGAAGGAATATTCAAGATTTGGTGCATTTACCTTTAATGACAGATGCCAGTAGATTGGCAGCCATGCGGATTATTTCAAATATCGCTTCTCCTGCCTTTCAGGCTGCACCTGCACTGTTTTGGCTGATGGCATGTGAGCAAGTCAAGTTATCGATTCAATATGGCAATGCACCCACTTCTGCGGTTGCCTATTCTTGTTATGGAGTCGTGATCACCGCAGCAACTCAGGATGTAGAGAAAGCTAATCAGTTAGGTCAACTCGCCCTCAACCTTGTGAAACGGCTGAATGCCCAAGAACTTAAATGCAAAACTTTTCTAATTGTTGCGGAAGGCATCAGCTTTGGCAAGTCTCATTTTAGGGAGATTGTATCCTTATTGCAGGAAAGTTACTCCAGCGGAGTAGAAACCGGAGATTTCGGATTTGCAGGTTTAGCGGCTTACCAAAAATGTGAGTATTTATATTTCAGTGGATTAGAACTGACAGAATTAGAACAGGAGATGGAGAATTACAGCCATGCGATCGCCCAATTGAAGCAGGAAACTTGCTTAAATTACCATCAAATCTTTTGGCAGGCAGTGCTTAACTTACAAGGACAGGTTAATAACCCCTGCTGTTTACAAGGCGTTGCTTACAATGAGCAACAGGGATTGAACCGCTATTTAGCAAACAATGATTCTCTGGGATTTCAATATTTCTATATCAACAAGCTGATCCTCTGCTATCTATTTGGGCAGTTTACTCAAGCGTTAAAGAATGCAAATGCGGCCCAAGGGTATCTCAAAGGTGCGCCAGGGCAAGTAACGATGCCACTGTTCTGCTTTTACGACTCTTTGGTACGACTAGCAATTTATTCATCTGTTCCTGATTCAGAAAAAAAAGCATTGCTCGTTAACGTGAGTAGCAACCAGGAAAAAATGCACAAATGGGCGCGTTATGCGCCGATGAATTTTCTACATAAATATCATTTAGTCGAGGCAGAAAAAGCGCGAGTTTTAGGTCAGTTGATTGAGGCAGAAAAATTATACGAACAAGCGATCGCAGGAGCTAGAGAAAACGGATATATTCAGGAAGAAGCCTTAGCTTACGAATTAGCTGCTAAACATTATCTGGCGCGAGGGTTGGAAAAATTTGCCCAGATATATCTGAAGGAAGCTCACTACTGCTATGAACGGTGGGGCGCAACGGCAAAGGTTAAAGATTTAGAGACTCGTTATCCTCAACTGTTTCCTCAGCCATCCAACGCAGTTTCTACATCAGTTCACAGCACAACGGGAACCACCTCAAATACCTCACATACTGCTCTCGATTTAGCGACAGTGATGAAAGCAGCTCAAGCAATTTCCAGTAAGATTGAACTGGAGCAGTTGCTCAGTTCGTTAATGCAGATCCTCATTGAAAATGCTGGAGCGCAAACCGGATGTCTGCTTTTAGAAAACGCAGGAGAATGGATGATCGAAGCGACCTGTGAAATCACTGAGGGTGTACAAGTCTGTGCAACCCAAGTGCTGCAATCGACTTTGATCGCAAATCGTTTACCTGAATCGATCATTCATTATGTGATTCGGACTCATGAGTCGGTCATTCTCAATGATGCTACTCGTGAAGGTAATTTTATCAATGATTCCTATATTCAACACCACCAGACTCAATCAGTCTTTTGTTTACCGCTGCTCAATAAAAGCAAGCTCATCGGTGTTTTGTATTTAGAAAATCAGTTAGCAACTGGGGCATTTACACCGGAGCGAACGCAAGTTTTGAATCTTCTATCTACTCAGGCAGCGATCGCGATCGAAAATGCCAAACTCTATGCAAAGCTTCGGGCAAGCGAAAGCAGGATGACTCAATTTCTAGAAGCAGTTCCGGTAGGAATTGGCATCATTGATGCAACTGGTCGTTCTTACTATGCCAATCAGCGGGGCATTCAACTCATGGGCAAGGGGATTGATCCTGCCGTGCCGCCGGAGCAAATCTCAGAGGCTTATCAATTTTATGTGACGGGAACAGATCGAATCTATCCCACTGAAAAACTGCCAGCCATCCGGGCATTGGGCGGCGAACGCACCACCGTTGATGACATGGAAATTCGCCAAAATAGCGCCACCATTCCCATTGAGGTATGGGGCACTCCAATCTTTGACGAACAGGGCAAGGTAGCTTATGCGATTGTAGCCTTTCAAGATATCACTGAGCGCAAACAAGCAGAGAAACTTCTAGCCGACTACAACCGCACATTAGAGCAACAGGTAGCCCAACGAACGACGGCTTTACAGAAAAGCGAAGCAGCAGTGCGCGAGCGAGAACAGGAATTACGACTGATTGCCGACGCTCTACCAGTTCTCATCAGCTATGTAGATGGTAATCGGTGTTATCAATTCATCAACCGTACCTATGAGGTTTGGTTTAACCGTAGCTGCAATGAAATTCTGGGCAACCCTGTTCGCCAACTTCTCGGTGAGGCGGTTTATCAACGAGTTGAACCGTATATTAATCAGGTGTTTGAAGGGCAAACTGTATCCCTGGAGGCAGAAATCCCTTTTCCGCTTGGTAAGCGGTGCATCAGCGCGACCTTGATCCCTGATTTCGATGACAATGCTCAAGTGAGAGGCTTCTACAATCTCATCACAGACATTAGCGATCGCAAACGAGCCGAACACGCCTCAATTCTGGAAGAACGCAACCGGATGGCGCGAGAAATTCATGATACACTAGCTCAATCTTTTACAGGTATTCTGCTTCAAGTTGGAGCAGTAACACAAGTGCTGGCGGATGACCCACAAGCAACCCAAGTACATCTGGAAATGATTGAGGAACTAGCACGCGCTGGGCTGGCAGGGGCACGGCGATCCGTATCAGCACTCCGTCCGCAGCTATTAGAAGAAGGTAATTTAGAGAGTGCCCTGCATCGGATTGTGGCTCAAATGCGATCGACGACTGACACAGATCTGATTTGCCAAACTCAGGGTACAGCATATTCCTTACCAACCGAAGTGGAGAATAACTTACTCAGAATTGGGCAGGAAGCATTAACCAATGCGATTAAATACGCAAATGCTGGCGAAATTTTGGTTGAGTTAGTGTACAGCGAGACACAGTGTACCTTACGGGTTAAAGACGATGGCAGGGGCTTTGGAGTAGGTAGCATTCCTTTGAGCGGTGGGTTTGGCTTATTAGGAATGAGCGAACGAGCAGAGCGCATTGGCGCACAACTAATAATTCAAAGCCAACCAGGTCAAGGAACAGAAATTATTGTCACTATCAATCGAGAGTGAGGTTACGATGAGCCAATCCACTACGATTCGGGTGCTGATTGTTGATGACCATGCCATAGTCAGAAAGGGTCTAGCAACCATCATTAACCGCGATCCAGAGATGACGGTGATTGCTCAAGCAGAAGATGGGCAGCAGGCGATCGCCGCGTTTCGAGAACACCAACCTGATGTCACACTAATGGATTTACGAATGCCCCAAATGGAAGGTGTTGAAGCCATTATGGCGATTTGTGCTGAATTTAAGCAGGCTCGGATCGCCGTACTCACAACCTACGATGGCGATGAAGATATCTATCGCGGCTTGCAGGCGGGCGCTCAAGGCTATCTGCTTAAGGATGCTAAAGTTGGCGAGCTTTTGAATGCGATTCGCGCCATTCATAATGGTCAGAAATACATTCCGCCAGAAGTGGGCGCAAAATTATTGCAGCGAATGAGCAATCCAGAACTCAGTGAACGAGAGTTGGAAGTGCTGCATTTGATGGCACAAGGAATGGGTAATCAAGAAATTGGTACTGCTTTGATTATTGGTGAAAGTACCGTCAAATCGCATATAAATCGGATTTTGAGCAAATTGGGCGTGAGGGATCGCACACAAGCCGTGATTACTGCTGTTAAGCGTGGGATTGTCAATTTATAAGCTGTACTGAAGTTGGTATCCAAATTCCAACTTTAGTTGGAGACAACCTTCCACTGCGAGATGGACAGGTTCATCCATCACTCGATTGTACAAAAATGTCAACCCAGAGTGGACGACAACAAAGGGCCAATTGTCTATATTAAATCCATAGCAACGTTAGCGCAGTTGGGTTGTAAGGCTGAAGTTTGCTTAATACAAACCGAAACATGACTTACGACCGTGATAATTATATTTCCTTATTCGTTCCGCCTTCAACCCAGGATCACATCCAAGGTGTACTGAATGCTGCTGTAGTCTTCGTCATGTATGGAGATTATGAATGTTTTCAAAGTGCCAACGTCTATCGATTGATTAAAGTTGCCGGGCAGCAATTGCAGGTTTCGTTTGGAGAAAACAATTTAGGTTTTATCTTCCGTCATTTTCCTCAGATACAGATTCATCTACATGCTAAACGGGCAGCGGAAGCTGCGGAAGCCGCTGCGGCTCAAGGGCAGTTTTGGCAAATGCATGAGATGCTGTTTATCCATCAACAGGAATTGGGAAATGGCTATCTAGTGGAGTACGCCAATCGTTTAGGACTTGATATTTCTCAATTTTTACAGGATTTATCCAGAGGTGTGCATGTCGATCGCATCAATGCGGATATCGAAGGTGGACTGCGAAGTGGAGTTGAGGTTGCACCCGCTTTGTTTATTAATGGAATTCGCTATCTTGAGCGCTGGACTGTTGAGCAGATAATGGCAGCCGTTGTTGCTGCAAATGATTAAAATAATTCGTAATTCGTAATTCGTAATTAAGGTTTTGATGCTTATCCCAACAAGTATTTCAGCGGGGAGTATTTCATAACTTCTATACCGACAACAACAACCAAAGATTTCAGCAATTTAGAAAGAATACAGAGGCGATCGCAATGATAGTTTTTACATGGAAAAAAGTTCAAAGATTGTTACTGTGGTTACTTGCATTAAGTGCTGTCGTTGGGATATTAATGCATCCAACATCAGCTACCGCCAAGGAATTACCTCAAGCCTCCAACTCTAAAAGAGCGCTCGTTATCGGTCATGGGGCTTTTGCTGACGGTACATCAAAATCATTTTGGCTTCTTAATAACTACCTTACCATCGTCGCCGATCACACCACAACTGATGGTAAATATGACCTGGTTGAGGGCTATTTCCCTCCTGGTGCCCAGACTCCACCCCATCGCCATACACGCTATTCAGAACAACTTTATGTGTTGGAAGGAGAGTTCACTGTCTGGGTTGGTAAGAATAAAGTTGTGCTAGGCGCAGGTGAAAGTGCCTTCATTCCGATGGGCACACCCCATGTTGTCGCTGCACTCAGTGACCAGCCAGCTCGCGGGTTAGTCGTTGCTTCGCCCAGTGCCTTTGCTCACTTTATTGAAGCAACAGGGACGCAAAACCAGAATGAGGCACCTGACATGGAATTGTTGAATCGCATCTCTAGCGAAATTGGCGACGAAATTCTGGGTGCGCCCGGAGATCTCCCTTAGAGAAGACGTTTTTCTTTCTTCTTCCACTCTTTGTAATAATTAAGCTTTTTGATGCTTATCTTAAGAAGTATTTCAGCGGGGAGTATTTCATAACTTCTATACGGACAACAAGAACCAGAGATTTCAGCAATTTAGCAAGAATACAGAGGCGATCGCCATGATGGTTTTTACAGGGAAAAAAGTTCAAAAATTGTTGCTATGGTTATTTGCATTAAGTGTTGTCGTTGGCATATCAATGCATCCAACATCAGCCACCTCCAAGGAATTACCTCAAGCGTCTAACTCTAAACCTGCGATCGTTCTCGTTCATGGGGCTTATGCTGACGGTACATCATGGCAACACGTTATTCCATTGTTAGAGCAGGATGGCTATAGAGTGACTGCTGTGCAGATTCCCCTCACCTCGCTTGCTGATGATGTGGCAACAACGAAGCGGGTGATTAATAATCAAAAAGGTTCCGTTGTTGTAGTCGGAGATTCCTATGGTGGAAATGTGATTACGGGTGCGGCTGCTGGCAATCCACAGGTGAAAGCTCTGGTTTATGTTAATGCTTTTGCACCAGATGTCGTGATTGAAGCAGCAAGCACATCTGTGAAGTAATCCCAATTTTAAGAGAAACAGTTTCTCGGTACATACAAATAGAACAGACTTAATTATTGATTCTAGGAGATCCGATCATGCCGACTCAAAATACAGGCATCACTAAAGTCGATGGCAGTCAACCCTTACTGCATCAACATGGATATGAAATTCAGCAGTATGGTACTCTTCGTGATTTGCCAATTGTTCTCAACCCCAGTGCCCGCAGCGAAAGTTGTGTTTTAGTCAATCAAATTTTGGCAGATACGATTATTCTCTATCACCTTTACAAGAAACATCACTGGTTGATGCGCGGACATACGTTTTATCAACTGCATCTGTTACTCGACAAACACGCCAGCGAACAAATTGGGTTAATTGATGCACTAGGTGAACGGGTACAAACACTGGGAGGTGTGGCGATTGCTGACCCGCGTCATGTGGCAGAAGTTACTAAGATTAAGCGTCCGCCCAACGGCGTTGAGGAAGTACCTGTAATGTTGTCGCGGTTACTAGAAGCCCACGAGTTAATAATTGGAGAATTGAGAGTGGCGATCGATAAAACAGCAGCAAATCAAGATAGTGGTACTAACGATTTGTTAGTGAGCCAAGTGCTACGAACCAATGAGACGCAAGTTTGGTTTCTGGCAGAACATTTGGTGGATACACCATTGGTACGCAGTTAAATTCAGCGATCGCTCTTTAAATCAGTTCATTCTTGACTCCATTTATCAATTGTAGATAACAGAGAAAGAGAACTTTATGACTAATTATGACTACATTGTAATCGGTGCAGGGTCAGCAGGTTGTGTGGTTGCCAATCGTCTAACCGAAGACAATGACACAACTGTGTTACTCCTGGAAGCGGGTAACCCAGATACGAAACCAGAGATTTTCATCCCAGCACAGTGCGTCAATCTACTAGGCTCAGAGGTGGACTGGAGCTATTTCTCTGAACCAGAACCCTTCTTGAATAATCGCAAAATGTTTTGTTCCCGTGGCAAAGTCTTGGGAGGCAGCAGTTCGATTAATTTCATGATGTATGTCCGAGGCAATCATCACGATTATGATCACTGGCAGGAGTTGGGAAATCCCGGTTGGTCGTACCTTGATGTCTTGCCTTATTTCAAGAAATCTGAACACTCCTCACGCGGTGGCTCCGCCTACCACGGAATTGATGGGGAGTTGAGCGTTACCGATCTCATTGCGCCTACTGCAATTTCTCAACGATTTGTAAAGGCATGTGTGGAAATGGGATTTGACTACAATCCTGATTTCAACGGTACGCAGCAGGAAGGAGCCGGACTCTATCAGCAGACTATTAAGGAGGGTAAACGGCACAGTGCTGCTGCTGCATTCCTTGTTCCCATTCTCCAGCGTCGCAATTTGACCATAACGACTGGGGCATTGGTGACTCGATTGTTGTTTGAGGGAACCCGCACCGTTGGGGTGGAATATCTGCACGAGGGAATGCTGCACCAAGTCAGGGTTGAGCGGGAAGTGATTTTAAGTGCGGGCGCGTTCGATTCGCCCAAACTGCTAATGCTTTCCGGCATTGGGGATGGAGCACACTTACAAACATTAGGGATTTCTGTTGTTGTCGATCTGCCAGGTGTTGGTCAAAACCTGCAAGACCACATTTTCTCTCCTGTGGTATACCAGGCAACTCAGGATTTACACTTTGCCAGCACCAGTAGTATCGGAGAAGCTGGATTATTTTTGCATAGCAAGTGGAATTCAGCGGTTGCACCCGATTTACAGTTTCTATTCGGTTCCATTCAGCTCTTACCCCCTGGTTATGCTCCAGCGGCATTTGGATTTACGGGTGCAGTCGCTTTGACCCATCTGCAAAATATTGGCAGTGTCGGTTTGCGATCGCCTGAACCTAAAGACACACCGATGCTTCAGATGAACTACCTACAAAGTGAAGCTGATGTGCAAAAGCTGGTTGAAGGAATTAAGTTAATCCGCCAAGTGTTTCAGTCCAGCGTTTTTGATGAGTTTCGTGGTGCAGAAATTGCTCCGGGTGCTGAGGTTCAGAGTGATGAAGCACTCGTTGCTTATATCCGCAACAATAGCAGTACTGTGTGGCATCCGGTTGGCACCTGCAAAATGGGCATTGACTCAATGGCAGTGGTAGATCCTGAACTACGAGTACATGGAATTGAAGGGTTACGGGTTGTAGATGCCTCCATCATGCCCACCATCACGACCGGAAATACGAACGCACCCACCATCATGATTGGTGAGAAGGCAGCGGATTTAATTAAAGCAGGTCGCACAGCAGGAACGGTTCTCAGCAAATCTAACGTCCAAAATTCGGCGTATTCATCTATTTAGAAACGGGCGATCGTCTTTGATCAATCTCAGATTATCATACCTGTTGAGTGTTTATCGGTCGATGTTAGGCAAACAAAACACTCGACCTCTGTAAAGGAATACACAATGGCACTGATTACAACACCATTCGGACGACATTCCACCGCCGCCGAGGTCGTAGAAGGAATTGATCTTTCCGGCAAGCGGGCGATTGTTACGGGAGCCGCATCGGGCATCGGCACAGAAACGGCGCGGGCACTGGCTCAAACTGGAGCGATCGTCACACTAGCTGTGCGTAATACCGATGCTGGAGCGCAAGTCGCGGCTGACATTATGGCTACTACTGGGAACCGGAATATTCATGTTGCTTTGCTTGATTTAAGCGATCGCAACTCAATTGCCAAGTTCATTGCTGCCTGGCGTGAGCCTCTGCACATCCTCGTTAATAATGCAGGGGTAATGGCACTGCCCGAACAGCGCACACCCGAAGACTGGGAGATGCAATTTGCCACTAACTATCTCGGACCCTTTGCCCTAGCGCTCGGACTACACGACGCTCTCGCAGCAGAGGGTGCCGCCCGTATCGTGTTGGTTAGTTCTAGCGGGCACTTGATGTCGCCCATTGTGTTCGATGATATTCACTTCATGTTCCGTCCTTATGATCCGTGGTTGGCGTATGGACAGTCCAAGACTGCAAGCATCCTCTTTGCTGTGGGAGCTACTGCACGCTGGTTCAAGGATGGCATTACCGCTAATGCCCTGATGCCCGGGGCGATCGCAACCAACCTCCAGCGTCATACGGGCGGTCTTAGAACCCCACCTGAGCAGCAGAAGACAATAGCGCAGGGTGCGGCAACTTCCGTTCTGTTAGCAACCTCTGGGCTACTAAAGGGCGTTGGCGGACGCTATTTCGAGGACTGCAATGAAGCCACTCTCGTCACCAACGGGAACGGCTATATGAGCGGAGTTGCCCCCTACGCCCTCAACCCAGACAATGCCGATCGGCTCTGGAATGAATCGTTGCGCCTGCTCGCTTGACCTGGCAGTAACAGTGAGCGTCAAAGGTTTGCTGTTCACCGTACAAAAGGCACTGCCACTGTTGCCAGAGGGCGCTTCTATTATCCTGAATGCTTCGACTGCTTCCATAAAAGGTACACCAGCTTTCAGTGTTTACAGCGCCACCAAAGCCGCTGTGAGATCGTTTGCTCGGAATTGGACACTCGACCTTAGAGAACGCAAGATCCGAGTGAATGCCATTAGCCCTGGTGTGGTTCCGACTCCTGGTTACGATCATCTGGGATTGAATGACCAGCAGTTGCAAGAATTTGTAGACAGCCAAGCCAGCGCCATCCCACTGGGACGAGTCGGCAAACCCGATGAGATTGCCAAAGCGGTTGTTTTTCTGGCTTCAGATGATAGCAGCTTTGTGAACGGCATTGAGTTGTTTGTTGATGGTGGTATGGCACAGATTTGAAGTCCAAAAGAAGTTAAAGCTGGCGGGACTACTTTCAGGAGCAGATAGATCGACCTAAGTAGAACGGTGCAAATAAACCGAAGTATGTAACGAAAAGTAAAGTTGCCTAAAACTCTCTTCCCTTCTGCCATCTGCCCTCTGCCTCCTGCTTTGTCATAACGACAATTTTTAACATCGACCTACTTATCGTAAAACGCCATCATGTCACTTTTATCACTTACAAGGAGTAATCCCATGACTGCATATCGCACAGTTTCCATCGATGGTTTAGATATCTTCTACCGTGAAGCGGGTTCTCGTGATAATCCAACGATTCTGTTATTGCACGGCTTTCCAACTTCCTCTCACATGTTCCGCAATCTCATACCTGCCCTCGCTGATAAATTCCATCTCGTTGCACCTGATTATCCTGGCTACGGCAACAGTTCAATGCCAACTGTAAATGAATTTGATTACACGTTTGATAATTTGGCTGAGATTGTAGAAAAATTCATTGCTGCGATCGCTCTCAAAAAGTACAGCCTTTATGTGATGGATTATGGCGCACCGATAGGCTATCGGATTGCCGCTAAATATCCAGAACGCGTGCAATCTCTGATTGTTCAAAATGGCAATGCTTACGAAGAAGGTCTACGCGAATTCTGGGAACTAATTAAGGCATACTGGCAAGAGCGATCGCCTGAGAATGCCCAAAAGCTCAAATATCTTGTCACCCTGGAAGCGACGAAGTGGCAATATACCAACGGTGTTCGCAATCTAGAAGCAATCAGCCCCGATACCTGGACTATCGATCAACATTTCCTTGATCGCCCAGGCAACGATGAGATTCAACTGGCGCTGCTGTATAGCTATGGCACGAATCCACCACTATATCCGCAATGGCAGGAGTATTTTCGCAAATATCAGCCACCAACCCTGATTGTTTGGGGTAAGAATGACTACATCTTCCCCCCAGAAGGCGCTCATCCCTACAAGCGCGACTTAAAAGACGTGGAGTTGCATTTACTCGATACCGGACATTTTGCCTTGGAAGAAGAAGGCGATGTGATCGCAGACCATATTGCTCAATTTCTCGCCTCACGACTGCAACCCGTCTCTGTCTAATTGAGTGCAAAAGTTGCTGGGCGATCGCTCAAAATGTCTAAGGAGTAATGGCATGACCACATTTAACACAGTTTCGATCAATGGTTTAGATATCTTTTACCGAGAAGCTGGTTCCCGCAGTAATCCGACAGTTCTGCTGTTGCACGGCTTTCCAACCTCCTCTCACATGTTTCGCAACTTGATATCTGCCTTAGCCGATCGCTTCCATCTTGTTGCCCCTGATTATCCAGGTTTTGGCTATAGTTCCATGCCCACGGTGGACGAGTTTGATTACACCTTTGATCATCTTACCGAAGTAATGGCAGGCTTTATCGCTGCGATCGGATTAAACCGCTATAGTCTTTACCTGATGGATTATGGCGCTCCCATTGGCTATCGCCTGGCAACGCAGCATCCTGAGCAGATTGAGACGCTGATTGTGCAAAATGGCAATGCCTACGAGGAGGGACTCGGTGATTTCTGGGAGCCTATGCGTGCTTTTTGGCAGAATAAGACACCCGAAAATGGCGATCGCGTGCGACAGGCTTTGACAAGCAAGGGCACGAAATGGTATTACATGACTGGAGCCAGGAATCTAGAAAACCTCAGTCCCGATACCTGGACTCTGGATCAGGCACTCCTTGATCGCCCTGGCAATATAGATATTCAATTGGCATTAAAATACGACTACCAGTCCAATGTGCGGTTATATCCACAATGGCAAGCTTACTTGCGCCAATATCAACCACCGACGCTAATTGTATGGGGCAAAAATGACCAGGGCTTTTTAGTCGAGGGAGCTTATGCCTACAAACGCGACTTAAAAAACCTGGAGTTTCATTTACTTGATACCGGACACTTTGCTCTGGAAGAAGATGGTGACGCGATCGCAAATTATATCGAGCAATTTCTCACATCACGACTGCAATCCGTTCTCGCCTGATTGGTGGAAATAATGGATTATCCCAGCATTGCTCATGCTCAAGTATAAACCTTTGAATAACAATACCTTCGCCAAAAAAAGAGTATGAACACAGAGGACTGATGTAGTAAAGATCGGCTGGAATCTTCAAAAAATGACCAAATAAAAAATACCTACCTTTGTAAGGGCTTTTATTGAAAAATTAAGGAGGATTGGTCATGGCAGCAATCGATACAGCACCGTTAGAAAACAGCCTGGGATTTCTAGCTTTAGGAGCTTACATTCTCACCTTAATGCCCACAAATCTTAGAATAATTTTTCCTCAAACTAAACAAGCGAACCTTCCCAAATGGCTGTTAAAATATCGACGAATTATCGGGATTCTGGCTTTCTGCTTGGCTTTGCTTCACGGTTTCCTCTTAGTGAAAAAGAGAGACCTTGATTTTTTAGATCCCAATACCTATTGGATTTATATCCAGGGTATATCTACCTTCATAATTTTTACCCTATTGGCAATTACTTCTAATGACTGGAGTGTCAAAAGACTGAAAAAAAATTGGAAGCGATTACATACCCTGACTTACTTAGCCATGTTCCTGCTCACTTGGCACGTTTGGGACAAAATGTTAGAGCATTGGAGCTATTTAACCCCGATTGGGCTAGTAGGGATTGTCACGACAACCCTTTTATTTCTGATGCGACGCTGGATTGAATATCGAAATAAACAACAAAAAGCGCAAGGAAAAGCGTTCTCATCTCAAATTCCAGAAAAAATTACTCTATAAGCTGTCGCGCATTTAATTTGCACAACTAGGGCGGGCTTTTCGGCCCACCCCACAATAGATTCATTTTTTGAGGATGCAAATTAAAAGATTTTTAGCTTAGTACTAGTAGTCTCCGACACCGTTACGCAGTGGGTGCAAGTCAGATTATTCTCCCACTCGCACAAGGAATGTCCTGTTATGAGATCGAAACAAATTACCAGGAAATCTTCAGCAGCATTGGCAATCAGCACCCTAACAATCTTGGTTGGTAGTAGCAGTTGTGCTAGCCTATTGTCTTCCTTCCGAAACGCTAGTATTGCTACTACCTCTGTTGCAACCATTCAACCCTTAAGTTCTCTCCAAGGAAATTCAACTTGGGTTTACGCATTGGCAATTAGCCCTGATGGACGCTTCCTCGCCAGTGGCAGTTACGATAAAAAAATTAAAATCTGGGATCTGCCTAGTAACACCTTACTCTACACTTTAGAAGGACACGGCGATGCAGTGGTAAGCCTTGCCATCAGTCCAGATAGCAAGCTGCTCGCTAGTGGCAGTTGGGATAACCGGATTAAACTCTGGAATTTAGAGACGGGACAACTGCTTCGTACCCTAGATGGCCATACAGATGATGTAGAAGCCGTTGCCATCAGCCCCAACGGAAAGTGGTTAGCCAGTGGTAGTGCTGACACAACCATCCGCATCTGGAACGTGCAGACTGGCATACAAGTTCATCAGTTATCGGATGGAAAGTGGGTAAGAACTGTTGCTTTTAGTCCAGATGGGCAGACCTTAGCTAGTGGCAATGAGGCTGGTACAGTCAAAATTTGGCGCATGGATGGTGCTGTTCTAAAAACCCTGAATGCTCATTCACAAGCCGTGCGCTCAGTGACTTTTAGCCCTGATGGACAGACTTTAGCGAGTGGCAGTGCTGATAGGACAGTCAAACTCTGGCAAATGCCCACTGGAAAATTGTTGCACTCCCTAATTGGACATTCAGGAGTTGTGTGGTCAGTGGCTTTCAGCCCTGATGGTAAGAGATTAGCTAGTGGTAGCAATGATAGCACTATCAAGTTATGGGGGTTGCCTGAAGGCAAACTCTTGGAGAATTTGATCGGGCATGAGCGAGGCGTGCGGTCAGTAGTTTTCAGACCGCATGGAAATATGATCAGTAGCAGTGCCGACAAAACCATCAAACTCTGGTCTCTTCCTAAAGAGTGACAAGAAGCTTTCACCAAACAAGATCAACTATTTCTGATTCTGTTGAACGATTTGAATTCAAAAGAGTAAACCCATGACCACTTATCGCACAGTATCGATCGATGGTTTAGATATCTTTTATCGTGAAGCTGGTTCTCGTAATAATCCGACGATTCTGCTATTGCACGGCTTTCCAACCTCGTCCCACATGTTCCGCAATCTAATTCCGGCGTTGGCGGATCAATTCCATCTGATTGCACCTGATTATCCTGGTTTTGGCTATAGTTCTATGCCAACGGTGGATGAGTTTGATTACACCTTCGATCGCCTTGCCGAAGTGATGGCAAGCTTTGTCGATGCGATCGGATTGAAACGCTATAGCCTTTATTTAATGGATTATGGCGCTCCCATTGGTTATCGATTGGCAACACAGTATCCAGAGCAGATTGAGACGCTAATTGTGCAAAATGGCAATGCCTACGAGGAGGGTCTTGGTGATTTCTGGAAGCCCATGCGCGCTTTTTGGCAGAATAAGACACCCGAAAATGGCGATCGCGTGCGACAGGCTTTGACAAGCAAGGGCACAAAATGGTATTATACTAATAGAGCTAGGAATATAGAAAACCTCAGTCCCGATACTTGGACTCTGGATCAGGCAATCCTCGATCGCCCTGGCAATATAGATATTCAATTGGCATTAAAATACGACTACCAGTCCAATGTGCGGTTATATCCACGATGGCAAGCTTACTTGCGCCAATATCAACCACCCACGTTAATTGTATGGGGCAAAAATGACCAGGGCTTTTTAGTCGAGGGAGCTTATGCCTACAAACGCGACTTAAAAAACCTGGAGTTTCATTTATTTGATACGGGGCACTTTGCTCTGGAAGAGGATGGGGATGCGATGGCAGACCATATTCACAGCTTTCTCAGCACTCACGTTGTAGAGAATACCAAACTAACCACTAGTAACAAATAGTTTTGGCTCTTAAACGATGTCGGTAAAAAGTGATTGTGATTTGACAATTACTACTGATCAAGCAGCAGTGTTAAATCAATTAACTTAACATCTCAACAGATTGTTTACAATTCATTAAAGGAGAATGTCATGGTTGCTCAAGCAAACTCGCAAGCAGCAAAAATTGTGGAATTTGCGGATGATCCACGTCTTTCCAAAGGAACGAAGGAATTTTTGAAAGTGCTGAATTCAGGGGGTGTGGCGCTGGAGAAACTCACTGCACTTGAAGCACGTCAAGTCCTTGTGGATGCACAGGCTTCTGTTTCAGTAGACCTTTCAGGCATTGAAGAATCCCAAAAGACGATTACTGCTGACGGTTATCCAATCACACTCAATATTGTACGACCATTAGGGGTCAAAGGCACATTACCTGTTTTCATCTTTATTCATGGTGGTGGTTGGGTGCTGGGTGATTACCCAACACACAAGCGCATGGTTCGCGATCTGGTTGTGCTTTCAGGGTTTGCAGGTGTCTTTGTCAACTATACTCGCACGCCAGATGCTCAGTACCCACAGGCAATCAATGAGATTTATGCTGCGACCAAATGGGTTGCTGAGCATGGTGAGGAAATTGGTGTGGATGGCAAGAATTTGGCAGTTGTTGGCAACAGTGTCGGCGGTAACATGACAACTGTCACTGCTTTGAAGGCGCAAGAAAAAGGAGGGCCACACATAAAGCTGCAAATTATGATGTGGCCGATTGTAGATGCGGATTTTGAAACGAATTCTTATCACCAATTTGGCGATCAGCGTTTTCTGACTGTACCCACGATGAAGTGGATGTATGACATGTACATCCCTGACCCAGAAAAGCGCAAAGACATTTATGCTTCTCCCCTACAGGCGACGGTTGAGCAACTCAAAGGCTTGCCTCCAACGTTAATTGTGGTTGCAGAGAGCGATATTTTGCATGACGAAGGCACAGCCTATGGACGCAAGCTCGATGAAGCTGGGGTCGAGGTAACAACTGTGCAGTACAACGGCATGATTCATGACTTCGGACTACTGAATGGTTTAGCCGAGTTGCCAGAAACCCGTTCTCTGTTTGTTCAAGCTGCTGCCCAATTGAAGAAATATCTGCAATAGGATGCGTAGTTTACAAAGAAAGGCAGAGGGCCGTTCGCGTAGCGGCGACCATAGGAGAAGGCAGGAGGCAGAAGGGATGAGTAGTATTAATGACAACTTTAGTTCTGGGTTTAAAGCCGATTTAATCAATAATTATACTGAAACTGCTTGCATCAAGGTATAAAAAGTCATTGTTTCAATCCCACTCTTTTAAGGGTGGGTTCCTTCTGCCCTCTGCCTCCTGTCTCTTGCCTTCTGAACGCCGCAGGCATCCTTTCCCGTTATGCCAAAACCTCGAAGTTTAAGTCTGTAAACGAGACGTTTACCTTCTTGCAAATGAACAAGAATTTAACGAAGATTCAAGGTATGAGACGTAAAACTAAGTTTCTGTACTTTTGGGCTACAGTCGTCGTTACAGTTTTAGCTTTAAAACCAACTCCAGGTGCCGCTCAAACCCACTCAGACACACAAACGGTTGACATTCAGGAGTTAGTCCGGACTCGCTGTGCCACCGATTCACGGAACACCTATCTCGAATGGAGCGGTTCTGTTTATGCGTTTGTTCCTCAAGAACAGCAGCGAAAGTTATTTAGTATCATCGGCATGAATGTTGCACGCTGCTTTCAGAATCAGCAAGGACAATGGTTATTAACATCTCGTGAACTTCAGTACTATTTAGATCCAGAGACGAATCAGGTGCTAAATCGCTGGCAGAATCCCTGGACAGGGGAAGTAGTGCCCGTAGTGCATGTTGCGAATAATCCCGTTCAGAACAACTTAGGACAAGGGAGATTCCCCGCTTTGGCGGCTGGCAGAAATCTCATTCTCACATTGGATGTTCCGCTTACCTATCCTAAAGTTCTAGCCAGTGATCCGAAGTTTCAAGACTATAGTCCCGAACCACTCTATCAAGCTGGGGAATTTTTTAAGTTTGTAGTTCCTGAAGCAAGAGTCGAACAGCTTAACGTTCTTACAGTACTGAATGTTTCAGGCACTTGGAATCGCATTGGTCCCTGGCTACCTTGGATGAAGATGAAAGGGAAACCAGGACAATTAGTTTACAGTGCTAGTATTCGGAAACTGCAAAGATTTGAGGAGCTTTCCCCATTGCTTCAGCAAGAAATTAAATCACGAGTCCCAGTTTATCGCACGGCTCCTACTTGCTATTTAGCTGCAAAGAGTAAAACTTCCTGGACCTACTTTCACGAATACTTTGACAATTATCTTGCTGGCGATCAATTCCCCATTTCTGAGACACAGAGCAACCAACCTTGTCAGCAATAAGCCTGTGCTGCTTCTAGAGATCTTAACTCACTTACGATCTCTACAAAGTTTAGAAGTAGAATCTCTAATTTGAGGTGTCTGAAATTACTTTGTTCTACCGTGCTTTATCTGTTATGCCAAGAGTATAAAAAAGTGAGAGCAACGCTCTGGGCAGCAAGCCGCGATCAGTGTCGATGCGATCGCCTTGTCCGAAAGCATTCGCAACTGCGGTCTGGGAACTCGCATTAAAGAAACGTTAATGGCTTCCTGAAGCGATGACTCTGCGCCGTTTCACCTTCAAATGGATCGTAATAACAAACTACTCTCAGGTAATTACCTGCTATGAACAGCCACACACCGAGCGCTAGGGACATTATCGGATCATCACCGTTGATTGCGATCGAAAACGAAGCACCACCCAAGCTGATTGTCGATCCACCGCTTCCTGAACCGTTAGCACAGGGTCGCGTCTTTATCCAGTACCGGACGGAGAACCTACGCGTGTTGCCAGTGTTTGGCAAAGGTGCCCTTGAAGTATCGCCGCGCATCGGTCATATCCACATCACCGTTGACGACGCGCCGTGGCACTTTGTCGATGCCAGTGGGGAAACGATCATCCTGGTCGGACTGGAACCTGGCGCACACAAGGTGCTGATTGAACTAGCTGACCCCACGCACAAAGTAATTACCAGCGAAACGGTGAAGTTCACACTGCCCGATCTTAAGAAATTATCATGAAAAAACTAGAGGGAAAAATTGCAGTTGTAACGGGGGCATCTGGGGAAACGCTGCACATCGCGGATCGTATTCATTGAACTGTATTAAACTGCTTTTGAGGTAATTCGGTCGGCACGGATTTAATGCCAATTAAATCATACTGAGACGTTGGCAAAGCCTCTCTGAACGAGAATCGCTATTATATCGCTTACATACTATGAACAACGCCGAAAATCCTCGACTACCCCTGCCGCCTTTTGATCATGAATCCGCTATCCAAAAAGTCCGAATTGCAGAGGATGCTTGGAACACACGTAACCCTGAACTAGTATCACTTGCTTACACGTCGGATAGCATTTGGCGTAACCGTTCAGAATTTCTATGTGGTCGTGAGGCAATCGTCGAGTTCTTAACACGTAAGTGGCTTAAAGAATTAGAATACCGTCTGATCAAAGAGCTTTGGGCTTTTCAAGACAACCGAATTGCTGTCCGGTTTGCTTACGAATGGCATAATGATTCCGGCAACTGGTTCCGTTCTTACGGCAATGAGAATTGGGAGTTCGATGAACATGGATTCATGCGATGGCGTATTGCCAGCATCAACGACCTGCCAATTCACCAGAGCGATTCTCCGAAGGAGACGCTACGCGAACGCAAATACCACTGGCTACTAGGTCGTCGTCCTGACGATCATCCAGGATTGTCCGACCTCAATCTTTGAAAAGCCGAAGCAACGACCATATTACCCAGTTTTTATCCTGCAAGAAGTCCACTGCTATGAACGCAAACAACGGCATCATCAACCAGTTCAGCCCGCTCAACTTGAAGCTTTACCCGAAAGCTGGCGCGACTACTTCCAGGAGCAAAGTCATCGTCAGGATAGGTCAAAGTTTAAATAGCAAATTATTAAAAAGGACACCATGACAACTCAAAATGTAACCATTTCAGCCTTGTCCGGGGGCAGTTTTAGCGCCTATCTAGCAGCACCCAATACTCAACCTTATGCAGGGATTGTGCTGATTCAAGAAATTCTTGGGGTAAATATTAATATGCATCAAATTGCCGATGATTATGCTAAGTCCGGCTATTTGGTGCTTGTGCCAGATTTGTATTGGCGACTGGAACCCGGTGTGCAACTTGATGCTGACGATCAGGATCAGTGGGCTAAAGCCTTTGAGTTACTCCAAGCGTTTGATGTGGATAGCGGCGTAGAAGACCTAAAGGCAAGTCTGTCTTTTCTGCGGCAGTATCCCAGCAGCACAGGTAAGGTCGGTAGTGTGGGCTTTTGTTTGGGCGGCAAACTGGCATATTTCATGGCAACACGTACTGATGCAGATGCCAACGTTAGTTACTACGGTGTTGACATTGAAAAGAATTTAGCAGAGGCGACAAAAATTCAGAAACCGCTGATATTGCACATGGATGAAAATGACGAGTTTGTGTCATCAACTGCTCAAGCATCCATTCAGCAGAGACTGAAAGACAACCCCTTGGTAACAATCTATCGCTATGAAGGAGTGAGTCATGGGTTTAGTCGCGTGGGTAGTTCCGCTTATCACAAAGAAGCCGCAGAATTAGCGCGCGATCGCACCTTGGCGTTTTTAAAACAGCATTTAGGCAGTGGTGTCAAAGTCTGAAATAGGGCGACTACTGCCAGATAATTCGCCCACTGCGATCGCCCTGGCAACCAAGTATTCTGATTTGGGTATATAGCCAATGCAGTCCTTTCTACAAATGAAGTTGTAGCAGCAATGCACTAATGTCAAACTCATTAATTTTAAAACACTCATGAAAAAATCTGCGTTACTCCTAGCTCTGCCAATCAGTATTTTAGCTAATTTTTCCTTAAGAGCTTCTGCTGATTCTACTGCTGGCATCCTCCTGAGTACAAAATGCCAGGGTAGTTACAACATCAGTATTTGGCAGAATTATACTTCTCGTGAACTGCTCTATCGCGCGACCAGTCCCAACGGGAATTTAAGTTTGGGCAAAGGAACTAGCCAAGCGACAGAAGGTGTTCGAGTATATAAGTTTCAAAGTGGAATTTATGAATATTGGGTGTGGGATGGCACGTTAGATAACCCGCAATCTGGAACTTTAGAGGTGTATAAAAACAACCGTATTTTGATGAAGCAAGCTTGTAGAAAAATTTGAATTTTTTAGCGGGTGTTAGCACTTTTTAGAAGCCCAACTAGTAGTCTGTCAAATTCATTTTGTGAGGTAAACTCAATCTTCAATTTCTTTTTTTCTTTCTCTTTCTTTGTGTACTACCCTTCTCCTTCGGAGACGCTACGCGAACGGGAACGACTTCGTCGAACGCGCCTTCTCTGCGAGACGCTGACGCGAACGCGGTTCGTTTCTCAACCCCATCAAAATTAATGCGATGAACCACTAGGGCAAATACGTTATCGCTAAAACCCTCTTAGTCAGCCAGTTTTTTCGGAAATTCATAACACCTTCTAGAAATCGTATTCACCTGATCAAACTCAAAGGATATGGAAGTGAACGCTCAACACTATGACGATATTATTATCGGCGGCGGCAAAGCGGGTAAAACACTTGCACCAGCGTTAGTCGCTGACGGACGAAAAACCGCTCTGGTTGAACGCAGTTTAAATATGATTGGTGGCGGGTGCATTAATATTGCCTGTATTCCTACTAAAACTATGGTGGCGAGTGCCAATGTGGCAAATACAGTGCGAAATAGTGCGGCTTATGGTGTTAAAGCTAATACACCCATCGTCGATCTGGCAGAAGTGATCAAACGAAAACGAACAGTTGTGCAATCTGCCCGTGAAATGAACTTGCACAATTTAGAAACGGCTCTGGATAAGAACTTGATCATCGGCACAGCAAGATTTATTGCTCCCAAAACAATTGAAGTGACGACGGCTCTTGGGAACACTCGCGTACTTACCGCCGAACGATTGTTTGTTAATACAGGCACACGACCATTAATTCCATCTGTACCCGGACTCACAGAAGCTGGATTTTTAACAAGTGAGTCGATTATGGAGCTAGAATATTTGCCTGAACACCTGATCGTTCTCGGTAGTAGCTATATTGGTTTAGAGTTTGCCCAGATGTTTCGGCGGTTTGGCTCTTTTGTTACTGTCATTGGGCAAAGTGAGCAAATCTTGTCACAGCAAAATCCAGATATAGCGATCGCAGTTCAAACACTGCTAGAAAAAGATGGTATTGAATTCTTGCTGAAGGCGAAGGTGTTGAGGGTTACTCGCACTGATAATGAAACCATCTTGCAAATCCAAGTTGGCGATCATGAAATCACTCTCCAAGGGTCGCATTTGCTCGTCGCCGTTGGTCGTGCGCCCAATACCGATAGCTTAAATTTAGCTGCTGCTGGTGTGGCAACTGATACACGCGGATTTATTCAAGTTAACGATCGCTTAGAGACGAACATTCCGGGAATTTGGGCGTTAGGCGACATCAACGGCGGCCCGCAATACACTCATATATCGCTCGATGATTATTGCATTGTCAAAGCTAATTTAATTGATGGAGGCAACCGGAGTACACGGGATCGATTGGTTCCATCTTGTCTGTTCATCGATCCAGAACTGGCTCATGTGGGTTTGACTGAAACTGAAGCACAGCAACAAGGATATGCCATCCGCGTGGCGAAGGTGGATGCGTCAGCCGTTCCTAGAGCAAGAACACTCGGTCAAACTGATGGACTGCTAAAGGCGATCGTGGATGCAGATACAGGTCGTATTCTAGGGTGTTCCTTGTTGTGTCATGAAGCAGGTGAAGTGATTTCAACGGTGCAGATGGTGATGCAAGCTCAGATGCCCTACACCATTCTGCGCGATGGTATTTTGACTCATCCCACGATGACCGAAGGGTTAAATATATTGTTTTCCAAGTTGTAAAAAGACAGCAATTGCAGACTCAAGGACTTACCAAACAAACGTCTTGAAGAGAAAAAAGTAGATATAGCATGATTAGTAAAACATCTAAAATCGGTATTATTGGTGCAGGTAATGTAGGTGCAGACGTTGCAAATGCTTTAGTCTTACTCGGTAAATGTGTAAGGGTCGTCCTTTTTGATCGAACCTTATCAAAAGCTGAAGGGCAAGCATGGGATATTGAAGACAGCATTCCCCTACTTAAAGAAATGGAGATTATACCATCAAATCAGTATGAAGATTTAGCTGATTCAGATATCATTATTGTGACTGCTGGGGTGCAGCCAAAACAAGGACAGACCCGATTAGATACATTGAGCGACAATGCAGAGATCATCCGTTTGACGATGAAAGAATTGGATCGAGTTGCACCGAATTCAATCGTAATCATTGTTAGCAATCCAGTGGATGTACTCACGCGGATTGCTCAAGCTACTTCCACCAGAGCAGAAAACCTAATTTTTGGTTCGGGAACCGTTCTTGATACTGCTAGACTGAGATATCAACTTGGAAAGCGACTGAATGTTGCAAAACTTGACGTTCATGCTTATGTGATTGGAGAGCATGGAGACAGTCAATTTGTCGTTTGGTCTAGTGCATTTATTGGGGGAATTCTGTTAACTGAATTTCCCATACCACAAGGAGCAACGCTAGAACAAATTCGGCAAGAGTACGCACAGTTAACTCGTAAACGAGGCCATAACATTTTTGAACGCAAAGGAAATACAAGCTATGGTATATCAATAGTAGTTTGTCAGTTGGTTGATACCATCCTGCGAGATGAAAAGCAGATATTTCCAGTATCGGCTAGAGCAACCCCTAACTATGGAGTTGGCAGTGAAGTTGTTCTTGGACTTCCATGTATCATTGGCTCAACAGGTATTGAGCGCCAACTTCTGTTATCAAGAAATGCTCATGAACAACGCTTATTAGAAGAATCAGCCAACAAACTCAATGAAGCCTATAATTTTTTGCATAATTAAAATCAATTGGGTGCGGCTATGGTTGAAAATACAGTATCCTGAACAATACCTTTGCCATCAAGTAGAACAAGGCAATACATGAGTTAAATATCAGTAGACCTGGATTTCTCACAAATTTTTCTTTCCTTAAGTTTTCTCGTTGTTAATAAATCGTAGGGGCGGGTTAAGCCAGATATTCACGGATGATGGGAGCATATCTGTGAACCCGCCCCTACAGCTTGTGAGAAATGCGGGTAGAGACTACTCAGGAAATAAATAACTTTAGTTTCACTATTTGATATACTTCGACTTAACATCCAGTGCTTGTTGATAAAAATAGCGACTTAAAGCTAAGTACACTTTCGTTCTAAAGTTTGAGAACGTTGTTAATAAGGAACCTTGTAATGATTAAGTTTTTAGTTCGTGCGCTGTTTGCTACATTATCGTTAACTGTATTTTTGAACTTGTTCACTTCTGTTGCCCTTGCACAAAGAACTTATGAGCCAACAACTGAATCGCTATCGAAGCATGAAGTTCCAGACTGGTTCAAGGATGCAAAACTTGGAATTTTCATCCATTGGGGGGTATATTCTGTACCTGGCTATGCACCACTAACTGGGGAACTAAACAAAGTCGTTGCAGAGCGTGGTTGGGAATACTGGTTTAAGAACAACCCTTACTCGGAATGGTATTACAACTCTATGAAACTTGAGGGAAGCCCTACCTATAACTACCATCGTACAACCTATGGTGAAGGCTTCACCTATGATGACTTTATTCCCAGATTTAATGCAGCCATAACAAATTGGAACCCTTCAAAATGGGCAAAATTATTCTCTAAAGTGGGTGCGCGGTACGTTGTATTAACAACGAAGCATCATGATGGCTTTTTGTTGTGGCCTAGTAAAACTATAAACCAGCTAGGGCGAGTGGCAACACGCGATGTTGTAGGTGAACTAACACAAGCTGTTCGCAAAGAAGGTATGCGGATGGGTGTGTATTATTCTGGTGGTCTTGATTGGTCTTTCAAAGATACAACAATCACAGACTTCAACACGCTGGTAGGAGCAATTATTCAGGAAAAAGCCTATGCAGATTATGCGAATGCTCATTGGCGCGAATTGATTGATCGCTATCAGCCATCTATATTATGGAATGATCTTGGCTACCCTATTGGGCAAGCGAATGAAATTATGGCCTACTTTTACAATCGCGTACCAGATGGTGTGGTGAATGACCGTTTTGATTTAGGTGGTCAGTTAGGGTTGCACTTTGATTTTTCCACACCTGAGTATAGCCAATCCACACAAATAGATCCTCATAAATGGGAAAGTACAAGGGGTTTAGGTTACTCATTCGGCTATAACCAAAATGATACTGATTTGAACATGATTTCGGTAGATGAACTAGTTGACTTATTTGTAGATATTGTTAGTAAAAATGGAAATTTATTGCTGAACATTGGGCCAAAAGCTGATGGTTCAATATCCAAAGTACAGCTTGAAAGATTAGAAGGCTTGGGTAAATGGCTAGATGTGAATGGTAAGGCAATCTTTGGCTCACGCTATTGGATACGAGCAGAAGATTTAACTCCAGAAAATATTCGAGTGCGCTACACCACTAATAAAGGAAAGTTATATGCAATATTGCTTGATGAGCCAACATTTGGGAAGGTTACTATTCCAGGAATAATTTTGCCGAAAAAAGCAAATATTACGATGCTAGGTGTTGGAGGTACACTGGAGTGGCAGCAGTATGGTCAGAATTTATCCATAACATTACCCCACAAGTCTTTAGTCAAAAAATCATCAGCTTACACATTAGAGATTAGCTGTATGCCTCTATAATCTGATTCAGAAGTTAGAAATATCTTTGATTAAAGAAGAAACAAGGCTTACAGCTTCTTTTTTAATAGAAGATGTTTCCTGAACCTAAACTTTTCAATTGATAGGCTTATGAGCTGGTAAGCCCTCGTTTCAGGGCAATAATAGTTGCCTGGGTGCGGTCTTTTGCCCCCAACTTACTTAAAATGCGGTTGATATTCGATTTGACAGTATTTTCAGTAATCGTCAAGGCAGCACTAATTTCTAAATTACTCATGCCTTGAGCAACTAATTGCAAGACTTCTAATTCGCGATCGGTCAATTCTGGATTGTTCATGCGCTGCACTAATTTAGCGCCAACATGGGGTGGAATATATTGCTGACCGCTATGAACAGTGCGAATCGCGGTTCGCAGCTCGCTGGGTTTACAATCTTTGAGCAGGAAGCCCTTTGCCCCAGCCCGTAAGCCCCGATAAATATCTTCGTCGCCATCATAAGTGGTTAATACAATAATGCGTGCTGTGTTAAATTCAGCACAAAGCGTTGTAATTGCTTCAACACCTCCCATTTCGGGCATCCGTAAGTCCATCAAGGTGATATCTGGTTGCTCCTGGCGAAATAAGGCGATCGCCTCAATGCCATTTTGTGCCTGACCAACTACCGCCATATCCGATTCTTCGTCAATGATGGCAATTAATCCTTGCTGGACAACGGCATGGTCATCCACGATCAGAACCCGAATTGGGGTGTGGGGTGTGGGGGACATGAGGTTCTACTCCCGATTGACAACGACAACAATTTCTGTACCTTGACCTGGATGGGTTTGGATGACTAACTCACCCCCAATTTGCTCTACCCGTTCACTCATACCTAATAGCCCAAATCCTTTACTGGAAGCAACCTGGTCAATGTCGAATCCCTGTCCATTGTCTTTAATGCGTAATAGACACTGTGACTCCTCACAAACTAATTCAACGTCAATTTGAGTGGCGTGAGCATATTTAATGGCATTGGTTAACGCTTCTTGTCCAATCCGTAACAAATGATTCTCCACATTGGGTAGTAAAGAATAGGCAGTACCAATGATTTCACAGGTGAGATGGGTTTGCGTAGATAATTTCATTTGATTGGTTAAGCGTTTTAAAGCATCAAATAAGTTGCCCTCTTCCAATACTTTGGGTCGCAATGCCGTCACCGATCGCCGCGCTTCTGCCAACCCAGTCCGGGCTAATTCATCCACAGTTTCTAAATGTGCTTCTGCCTTATCTGGTTTTTTGATGATCAGTTCCATTGCGGCTCCAATATGCAGCAGAATGCCCGTAAAAGCCTGCGCGAGAATGTCGTGTATTTCCCGTGCCATCCGGTTGCGCTCGTCCAAAATGGAAGCTTCTTCGGCGCGTTTGCGATCGCTGATATCTTGCCCAATTCCCACAAATAAACGATTATCAAGTTGAACATTTGCCCAGGCGGTATTGACAAAGCGATCATCTTTTGTTCTAATTTTTAGATCGAGCCAAATGCCAGTGGCGGCTAACATGTGGTCTAATATCTGCTGTCGCTGTTCTGGATCATAACTACATTCAGCGATTAGATCAATCTGCTGCAAATCGGCAGATGACCAGCCCAAAATTTGCTCAAACTGACGATTGACAAACTCAACTCGCCCCGTTGCGTCGTAAAGCGTAATCATCACCGGGATATGATCCACGATTGTTTGTAAAAGCTGTTTCTGCTGGCTTAAAGTCTCTTGAGCCTGTTTTCGTTCCACAATTTCTTGCTCCAGGTTTAAGGTTCGCTCTTCGACTTTTTGTTCCAAAGTCCGAGCGTACTCCTTCAGGTTTTCCCACAGCAGGTAGCTATTGCTAGTGATGGCAGATCCCACCAGCGCTAACAACGGCGGCACGATGATGATCCACCAACCCATGAGAAAAAGAATGTAAGCACCACCGCCAAGAGCGATGCCCAACAGCACCACTTTTAATATGGTTTGTTGGGGTGATGAAGCTGTCCAACCGATGACGGCTCCAATGGTTGACCAAACAACAATCCACAGGGACTCCATTGGCTCTGACCAGGTGTGCAGGAGCGATCGCCCATCTAACGCCGCGCTCAACAGTTGGCTGGTTAACAGTGCATGAACCTCAACCCCAGCGGGTACGGCAGTAGAGTCGGTGGTATAGGAAGTAAAAAATTTGTCTTTCACACTTTCTGCGGTGACTCCGATCAAAACGATGCGGTCACGCACCAAATCGCGTGGGAGCCGTCCCTGCAAGACTTCTGTGATCGAGATGGCGCGAAACCCTGGCTGGAATTTGGGAAAGTTGGATAGAATCTGATACCCACCCGCATCCATTCCCACATAACCGCCATCATTTGGTTGCAACGGCGTAAACACAGCCTGACCCAGGCGAAACTGTGTTTGATCAGGGTCAAGGGGTTGGCGGGAGATTCCTTGTTTGTCTAGGTAAAAAAATGCCAGACGTGCGCCCAGCGTAAAGATCGAGCGATCGTCCTGAGTTCTCAAATACAACAAGCTGCGACGTACCCGACCATCTGTGTCTAACAGCAGATCGCTGGCACTAACTTGATCCCGCTGTTTTAACAGCGATGGGGCGGGAATAACTTCACCATTTGCTGCTTTAATGACATTCTCAATGCCAATTAAGTTAGGAGTCGTGGTGAAGACCTTGGCTAAGGCTTGATGACCGGGTTTTACAGGTAAATCTCGAAAAATGTCTAATCCGATGACTCTGGGTTGCTGTTGTTTGATCGATGAAATGAGCTGAGCCAGCACTGTATCCGACATGGGCCATTGTCCCAGCTGTTTGATATCGGACTCATCAATTGTCACGAGAACAATCCGTGAATCAACTCTTTCAGGGGGACGCAGGCGAAACATCTGGTCTAGCGCCACTACTTCCATCAACTGGAGCGCTCCGGTTAAGCGCAAAAGCAACAAACCTCCGCCAACGCTGGGAACTGTGATTAAGACCCCACGCCATCGCCAAATTTGCTGTTTCAGGGTTGTCCACATAGATATCGCTCAACGCGGGCTTCCTGGCTCTGAGTTGCTATCAATCATGGTATTGACTCCTGCTGATTGCAACAGTTCACGCCAAGCAGTGTTAATGCTTGGATCGTTGAATTGTTTTTGTCTCAATTGATATAAAACAGTAAGTGCATCATACCAGGCATCTACTTTCTGATAAAGCGCCACCTGTTCTTTGGGCGGTGCTTGCTGAATTTGGCGTAAACGAGCGGAATCGAGTTCAATGCGTTGAACCATGCCTGTAACAAAGCGATCGTCCAGGCGATCGCTGGGATTGCAAATGATGGCAAACGACCAGGTATAAAGCTGTCCCACGGTTAAAGGCGGTGTCTGGGCTGGCAGGGTGAGGCTGATTAGGGTGGGAGTGTTGCTCAAAGCAACCGTTGTGCGATAAACGCCGCGACCGTCTCGAATACCAAGACTAAATTCTGCATTCTTGGCGCTGGTTTTGGGCACATAAACGAGAAACGTGGGATGCTCTGCTAATGTGTTGCCTGGTTTGGTGGTCGGGCTAAGGGCAGTCAGGATGAGTTCTGTTGGTGCTGCTGCCGCATCCTGAGGACAGTTAGATGGATTACGCCGTCCCCCTGGCGATGATCGATCCGGATTCCTCGGTGGCGGTGGTGGGCTACTTTGGGCGAGTTGGATGGTAGACCGACTCGCAAAGAGAGATGGGGATGATTTTGGCGCAGCGATGCCAGGAGCGATCGCCAATTCTAACGTGAGAGCCATGCCAATGGGTAGACGATACAATAGGGTTTTGGGGTCAGACATAACCTTTTTACAACCAATTTCCTAAAAGAACAAACGGTGCCCAGTAATAGGGCGAGGTGTAATCGTCTTGATGTAATAATGCGACCTGGGCGCGACGTAAGGCTTCGGCTTTGGTTACTCCAGGCTTTCCTAACTCACGGTAAAACGCAATCATCAAAGAGGCGGTGGAGCGATCGCTCACTGACCACAAGGAAGCGAGGGTACTGCGTGCCCCCGATCGCACTGCCACCCCTGCCATCCCCAGAGCCGCTCGTTTATCTCCGGTTGCCGTCTGACAAGCACTCAGTACCAGCAGTTCGATCGGGTTAAGTCTTCCTTCTCTAAAGCGCAGCAGTTGATCCAATTCTTTGACATTAATCTTTCCATCCCAGGTCAAGATGAAGGTTTGATCAGCGTTTGAGCTAAATTGACCGTGGGTTGCCAAATGAACGATCGGTGAAGGTGTCAACTCAATTTTCTGTTCAAACGATCGATCCGTGAACGATTGATCTAACAGCACTTGTGCCGGAATTTCTGACTGAATTTGATTAATCTCAACCCCAACATTGGGCAATGCCGCAAAGCCCTCCCGTGCTTGTGTTAATCCTGCTAATAGTCCCTGAAGCTGTTGACGCTCTAGCGGTTGGGGTTGGAGCAATTGTAGACCAGGTGTTAATACAATACTATATTTCTCAATTAAATACTGTTGACCATCGTGCAAAGCTGCCATTGGCAAACTACGTAGCAATCCATCGGGCACAAATACAAGCGTTTTGATCTCACTGCTCGCAAGTTCAGCCGCGATCGGACGCAAAAGCAAATCATAGACCTGTTGAGCCGCAGGCAACCAATCTTCGACAAAGGCTGTCGGTCTGAGCGATTGGCGCATCTGGGTCAAAATGCCTTCTACATTCGCTTGCGGCTGAGATGTTTTGGAATAGCGCAATGGCTGATTGGGCAATGCCAAAATCACTACCAATTGACTGGGCAAAATGATAGGATAAATGACTGCTGCGTGGGGATCAATTTGATCAATTTTTACTGAATGAGCATTGGTACAAGCTTCTCGAAAGAAGTTATCAAGTTCTGCTAACTGGAGTGCTTCGATTGTCTCGCGTGCCTGTGTCAGGTTTTCCTGGCTGGGTGCATCGCCTTTTGATTGCAATAACAATTCTACAAATTGGCGATACACGGGTTCGACACTTTCTCGGAATGAAAATTGCACATCCTGGTTAACCGCAACCAGGTCACTGCGAAGCGATTGCAGCATTTTGACCGCTGAACTATAGGCGATTGTGGCATTTGGCAAATTAAGAGTCTCCGAGCAGGGCTGTGTACCCTGACAGAAAATTCTTCCCAGCTGCCACTGCCATTGATAGGCAATTTCGGGGGCATCCAGCGATTGAGCCAGACTGAGCGCCTGTTGAGTCAGGGTTTGAGCATCGTTCCATTGATGGGTTGTTTCATATAAATTACCCAAAGTGCCAAGGGCATAGGATTCAGCACGAGAATCACCTGAAGCCCGAATGTGTTGAATCGCGATCGCCAGTTCCTGAGCTGAGGTTTTAAGCAATTCAGAGCGTAAACCTCCCCCACCTCCCCATCTCCCCATCTTGACTAAGCTTCGAGCCAGATCAATTCGGGCATACTCTGCTAGACGACCGGGCGGTAACTGGGCAAGCTGGGATTGAATTTGTGCAAATAGGGGCTGAGTCTCTGTTTGTCGATCGCTGTCAACCAACAAGCTTAACTGGGCAAGTTGGATCTGAGTTTTCGCGGTCAGTGAAGGAGCTGTGGCGATCGCTTTTTGATAAAAATCCAATGCAGTCTCCGTTTCTCCCTGGGCGCGAGTCGTGTTGCCCAAACTGAACAGAATGCCGCTAATATCGGATGCAATCGTTTTGTCGTGCAGGTTCTGAGCGATCGCCAAACTTTGCTGCAAAACCACACGAGATTGATCCAGATTGCCCACCAGCCTCAGCATTTTGCCCAGGTTTCGCAGACCGGTCACCTTCAAACGCCCGTCGGGCTGGCTTTGCAACGACTGTTCTACTTGCGCCAGCTTTGCTGTGGCTCGTCGGTAAAGTCCCTGGGACTGTAAGGCTCTTGCCTGATTAATCTGGCTACCGAGGATGCCAATCGAATCATGGGCTTGGCGATAGACAGCCTCCGCTTGTTGCCAGGTTGCTAATGCGTCGCTGGCTTTACCCTGCGCCAGTTGCAGCTTTCCCTGAGTGGTCAGTACCTGCGCGAGAACTTGTGAGCGATCGGGATTGGACTTTTGGGTACTTGCCAGCGAGATGGCTTGATCGATCGCCTGATTCGCCTGCGCCCACTGTCCCAAATCTTCAAAGGCAGTGGCGAGGAAACTCAGCACGAGTGCTTGATTCGTGCGATCGCCTGCTGTTTTGTAACGGTCTGCGGCCTGTTGCCAAAGGGTGATCGCCTCTCTTAGTTGCCCTGCCTGATAATGGTCTTGTGCCTGCTGCACAAGCTGAGATGACGAAGTTTCAGAGAGTTGGAGAGGTTGGGATGTAGCGGGCGATCGTCCTGTCTGCTCCACCTTCAGCCAATCACCCGTTTTATCTGCGGCGATCGCTATGCCAACATGCAAGCTAATAAAAATGAGCAGTCCGATCAGAGCAAATTGAAGGCAGCGAAACCATCCTCTTGCCAAGAAGAGATACCGTAATCCAAAGCGCCTTTGATCAATTCGTCTATCCCGATACTCCTCATTCATCTGTTTGTAAGGCTCCTGCCGATCCTGATATCAGGCGATGTGGTTGATTGAAGTGAATGTTTCTAGCTTGTTTCGTCTTGTTATCGCAAATTCTACAATAATCGCAAATTCTACAATATAAGACCAGGTAAGATAAGCAAGTTAGCTTACTTTAACAGTAAACCAAAAAGTTTTTCCCCAAAGAGCGATCACTAAAATACTTGTAGCTTATAATACTTTTAAACACAGGAAATTCTAACAAGCTGACATAGTAGAGATTATGATTACTTATGAGTAACTGATTGATATTTTGTTTGGGTTCTTCAGTACTTCTTAAAAGCCCGTATGCTATCTTCCCTGGCAAGCAACTGATTGATTCAAGCGATTCTGCACCGTTCGGTCAAGGGTGTCGGCAACCAGGAAGACCTCTCCAGTGGGAATGACGTGTATTCTGTTGGCTTCGATAATGGGGGTGTGGGGAAGTTTTGAATTTTGAGTTTTGAAATCTGGATTTTGAGCTTCCCCGTGTCCTGTTCTGTCTATCTGCTGAGCTACGGCTAGTCTGCGGCGATCGCTCCACTCCGCATCATCATCTAACTGCTGTTCTGGTGTAGGCGGCAAGCCACCGCGACCGGTGATCGCGAAGGAGTTGCCCTCGTTGGCAGGGCAGCCTTGAGCAATTAGCCCCGATGAATCTACGAGGTCGGCGGGTAGTTCCACTAATCCAGAGGTAGGGTCAATACCGGTGAGGATGATGTTGATCATGCCACTCAATGTAGAAGTTGCACCTGTGGCAGTAATTTCACTCAACGGGGTGGAAATCGGACTGGGACGAATACCGAAGAGGGAAAAGGCATTGATGCGGACATTACCACCGCGAAAGTCTTCAGAGTTGGCGCTGATGTTGCTATCTTCGTTCGGCACTGCAATCAGGAAGCGGGTATCAGTGGTGATGTCGCCGCCCGGAATATTCGCTCCAGTGGCGTTGGTGGTGATGTTACTGCCGTTGCGCAGGAGGATGAAGGGCGATCGCAAATTGATATTACCGCCACCGCCTGTGGTATCAGCACTGATATCCGCCTGGTTGTTCAGAGTAATAGCTTGTGCTGATACATCCACTTTGCCTGCACCTCCTAACCCAGCACTCTTGACAGTGACTTGACCAGTATTTTGGAGAATCAATTGCCCAGTCGTGATCGTGATGCCACCTCCCTGCCCTGTGGAGTTGGCTTCTGTGTTGGCAAACAGCCCACTGCTGGGACTAATCGTGTAGGTTCGTTCACCAAATCGAGCGACTCGATCGGCGAAGGCGGGGTCAAAGCCAGAAATAGTGATTTTGTCGGTGGCATTGATGATCGTGTTGCCTGCTCGTCCACTGCTATGGGTAGTGGTAAGGAGTTTTCCACCACTGGTCAGGTTAAGGGTATTGACGTTAATAGTGATATTACCACCATCCGACTGGTTATACGTTCGCGCAGTCGAAACTGCCCCATCTTGAATGCTCAAGGTTCCAGCAGTGATTTTAATGTTTCCGCCCTGACCATTCGCTGTAGCTGTATTGCTCGTCAATATCCCACTCGCCAATCCAAAGTCGCTAACTCCAGAAAAGTTAGCAGCATCTGCAATGATTATGATATCGCCTGCATTTCCTGTGCCTTCAGTCAGCGCCAACAGTCCAGCACCCCCTGTCAGCGACAGCGACCTAGTCCTGATGTTGATGTTGCCCGCGTTGCCGATCCCTGGTTGCGCTATTGAACTGAATGCTCCAGTGGCAGCCCCCGAACTAGCTGCTCCATCAAAAGAGACTCCCTCACGGGCAACTATATTGATACTACCCGCATTCCCTTTTCCAAAGGTGCTAGCAAACAGTCCAGCGCCCCCCGTCACCAAAAGCGACCCAGTCTCAATGTTGATGTCACTCCCATTGCCTAGCGCTCCCTGCTCTACTGAACTAAATGCTCCACTGGAGACGAGACTGAATCCAGTGTCACCCTCCCCGGCAAAGGAAACTTGCTCACGAGCATTAATATTCACCTTGCCCGCATTCCCATTGCCAAAGGTACTCGCAAACAGTTGAGAACCATTGATTAAGTAGAGTGAACCAGTCAGAATATTGATGTTGCCTGCATTGCCAGTTGCTCCGGAGTCTACGTAATTTACAAGCAGGCTGACATCTTTGAGGGTAACTGTCTGTGTCGCATCGATAGTAAGATTGCCAGCAGAAGCACCATCAAAGCCCAAGCCTGAGTTGATTCCCACCTGAAGGAAACTTAATTGGTTCATCGTCAAGTTCCGAGCCGTGACGGCAATACTCCCGCCACCTCCAGCACGAACGTCTATCCGAGATTTGTTGCCCAGAGACACATCTGCCCGCACCAGATCATTGGGAAAACTCAACCGCCATTCGCCCGCCGTTTGACTTAGCCCGACGCTTCCCTGGCCAGCAACGGCACCCAACTCGACTCGACTAGCCGGACTCACGATTCGCCCACCTTCTAACCGGATATCACCCCCGATCAGCAACAGACTTTGTGCTGCTGGTACCCGAAGCCCTGTTTCATTATTTGCGGTTGACTGATTAATAATGGCTTGTGCTGCCAGTTGATTAAAGAAAAAAGCATTAGGATTCATAGTGAGCAATTGACTGGGTAGCGATTTCGTCGCATCGCTGCTGAACACTTCACCATTGGGAAAGCCGATCGCATTCGCAGTCGTGCCCACAAAGGAACCGCCAATATTGAGCGACGCATTCGGACCAAATAAAATCCCATTGGGATTGAGCAAGAACAGATTTGCCGTCGCATTCGCTCGGATTAACCCATCAATATTGGAGACTGACCCACCTGTGACGCGGCTGAAAATGTTCTGCACGTCAGCGGCATTGTTAAAATAGGCAGATCCACCTGTAGGAATCGAAAATTGACTGAAGCTGTGGAACAGGTTGCCGCCTCGTCTGGCTCCGCCATCAATTTGCACGTTGGGATTACCTGTGACTTGTGATCGCTCTCCCGCAGGCAGTGTAGCATCGGGCACTACTTGAGCCGCGCTCGGTAAGGCACACAAAACATTCAAGCCAGTGATTGTTAAAACCCAGATTGCTAAGTGTGATCGACTCATTTTGCTACCTTCGTTAGATCGTTGCGATCGCTCTTGAGTGGGTGGCTTTTGCGCGATCAGTTAAGTCAGGATAAAGGAATCGACCGCATCAAATCAGGCAAGATAAGTTAGTTAGCGCTACTTCGTCAGTTTGGTGGTTGTACTTTAGTTGGAGTCAACCTGCCATTGTGAGATGGATTGATTGATCAATCGCTCTATTGAGCAAAAGTGTAAACCCTGAGTGGATGACAGGTAAAAGTTGATTGCCTATACTAAACTTCATGCAAACACAGCTATCTTTTCGATGAGATTTAATCCCGTTTCTGGAAACAGAGTCATGCATGGCAACTCTTGTTGCTTCGTGTAATTGAATCAGGTGAAAACCAATTAGACAATCGAGGTAAAACTAATGGCTCAAATTCTAAGCGCTCAACTTGCTCCCATTGCCTGACTGGAGTATTATATAACGAATTTTGTGAGTGAATCAATTTTGGATTTTGGATGCGTGGATTTTAGATTAACCCCATGCATAGAATGCAGGGGCAACAAGAAAAAATTTTTAGATTTTGGATGCGTGGATTTATTCTCGCGTTTAAATTCGGGGGCTATCCTGCGGGAACGCTACGCGAACAGACCAGTTTAGATTTTAAATTTTGAATCTTCAATCCAAAATTTAAAATCTAAAATCTAAAATTTGGTGAGCGTTACACTTATGAATTATTAAGTGAATAATCGCTCCTGGATGAACGTACTGTCAGTTGATTGTTAAGCTGCGAAGTCAAAGTTGATAAGAATACGCTTAAAACATTTTTCCGTGCTTTCAACCTGTCATTAGAAGCGGATGATTATACCTCAATACGCTTGGGTTAAGGGCTACTTGTACAAAATTGTGGGTTTACCAGACGCGACACCAGTCGCTACAACTCTTGGAACCCCCGCAACGCGCTGGCTCATAAATCGCCGTCTCTACAAATGTTTTGGTCTGATCTGAACTGTATTGGATTATACCTTGTTTCAAAATGATGAAATAAATGACATGAAACTTGACGCATCAAATCACGCAACCTTGACAGTGCAGAGAGTTGAGTTTGAGCGACTCGTTGAAGAATTGAGTCAGTTAAAGCAGTGCATTAGAAAGTACGATCGCCTGTTCCAGCAGTTGGGGCTGAACAAAAATCATATTAGCCAGCAATTGGGAGCATAAAATTGTACCGTCATCACGTTAATTGTGCTGATTATTCTTATTCGCAGTGTTTTAGCGGCAGGATAGTTTATCAAATTTGAGTTAGTAACCAGTTCGTATTTCAATAGGGACAGTATTATGACATCGATCGTATTCCTACTCGAGAATGATTTTGAGCATCTAAATGTTCCAACTCAAGTTGATGTTTTTAGTAAATCTACTATTAATCGTGCTTTCACTGTAGTTGCACAAGAAGTTGCCGGGCTGCTCCAACATAAATACCCTCCTCAAGTAGAGGGCATTAATCCTGTTAAGACGATGACTTACGATTGCTCACAAACGGTTACGATTCGAGCGATCGAACCAAAATACAAGCAGATTATCGATATTGAACTTTTGACTGAGCGTCAGTTGGAGGTGTTGCAATTGATTGTTGATGGGCACAGTAACTCCGTAATTGCTGGAGAGTTGTATATCACCACGGGTACAGTGAAGACCCATGTTCGCAATATTCTGAAAAAACTCTGCGCCAGCGATCGCACCCAGGCAGCGATTCGGGCACTTCGTTTTGGTCTTGTTCACTGAATAAAACCTATCATGCCGCTTCGAGAAGTTCCATTGTTTCATCGTTCTAAAACGTTGTAAAAGCTTCGACGCTTGCTTCAATTGAGCGACACTATCACAAAGCGATCGCATCTTTTTCTAGGATATAACGAGTTTGAAAACACGCCCTAGGGAAGAAGGGAATGACATCAAGGGTTTCATTGAACATTTTGAGGCAAGCGATCGAGCAAATTTTATCAGCCCTTTTGCACAGGTGATGTATTTGAGTAGAAAGGATGAAATATTGCTGTTCTGTTAATGAACCAGAATCTTATCTCTAATCAGAACCGACTGTATGCAAACGAGAATTACATTGGAGAAAAATTATGCAGATGGGAGTGATTGGTCTGGGACGTATGGGTGCGAACATTGTTCGGCGACTGCTGCAAAACAACCATGAATGTGTGGTGTTCAATCGCACACCTGACAAAGTGAAACAGCTTGTATCAGAAGGGGCGATCGGCACTTACAGCCTGGATGATTTTGTCCAGAAACTCGATAAACCTCGTGCGATTTGGTTGATGGTGCCAGCCGGAGAAGCAACCGAGCAGATGGTGAAGGAACTGGCTACAAAATTGGATTCCGGCGACATCTTAATTGATGGCGGCAACTCTTACTATATTGACGATATTCGACGGGCAAACGATCTGATGCAAAAGGGCATTCACTACCTAGATGTAGGAACCAGTGGCGGAGTGTGGGGTTTGGAGCGTGGTTATTGCATGATGATTGGTGGATCTCAGATGGCGGTTCAGTATCTCGATCCGATTTTTAAATCATTAGCTCCCGGACGGGGTGATATTTTGCGTACTGTTGGACGGGAAAAGATGAGCGGTACGGCTGAAGAAGGCTATCTGCACTGCGGATCGCATGGGGCGGGGCATTTTGTCAAGATGGTGCATAATGGCATCGAATATGGCTTGATGGCAGCCTACGCAGAAGGATTGAATATCTTGCATCACGCCAATGTGGGTAAGCAAAACGGTGTGGCTAATGCTGAAACGACTCCTCTCCGCAATCCTGAAAACTATCAGTATGACTTGAATCTGCCTGATATTGCTGAAGTTTGGCGACGGGGCAGTGTAATTGCCTCCTGGCTACTGGATCTAACTGCGATCGCCCTCCTGGAACAACCAGACCTATCAGGCTTTGGGGGGCGCGTGTCCGATTCGGGCGAAGGACGCTGGACGATCGCCGCCGCCATTGACGAAGGCACTCCTGTCCCTGTACTCAGCGCAGCCCTGTATCAACGGTTTAGCTCACGCGGCGAGAATGATTTTGCGGATAAGCTACTGTCTGCTATGCGTTTCCAGTTTGGCGGACACGTAGAACAACAGGCACAGACGAAATCATGACGATCGCCACTGCACCTCAGTCGAGTCAGACCCAACGCAAGCACTCACTGGCAGCGTGGAGGATGCGCTGAGGTTAGGATGCGTGGGGATCGGCTTCACTATCTATCCAGGTTCAGCCCATCGGTTTGAGATGTATCAGCAGATTCGAGCCTGTGACCTAATTTGTCTATCAAAGCTGTTTTGATAGCTTTGCAATCGAAATCAATCAAAACAGCCTAAAATTTTGGTTTGTTGGCTTGAGAGATACCTCAAATCTTCTGATTTTTGTTTTTCTTTCTTTTGTCTTATTCGGTAAGCTTAACCCTCTTGTTTTAAAGGTTTTTAGACAGTGCTAATACAAAAACTAAATGCGTGTACAGAGTTCATTGCAGGTGATGCCACTATTTTGCGAGAATTGTTACATCCTGATAAACAACCTTTGAAATTAAACTACAGTCTGGCTCATGCAGTAGTGCCAATTGGACAAACTTCTACACCTCACTCCTTAAAAACTTCCGAAGTTTACTATATTCTCAGTGGTCAGGGAGAAATGCATATAGATGATGAACTAGAGATAGTAGAACCAGGAGATGCTGTCTACATTCCACCGAATACCAAACAATTTATTCACAATTGTGGAGTTGAGCCGCTAATGTTTATATGCATAGTTGAGCCGGCTTGGCGTAAACAAGACGAGACTGTATATTCAAAAGAGAAACAGTCAGGATGGTGACTTCTTGACTTAGGCATCCAACTAAAGTTTGAATTTAGATTCAAACTTTAGTTGGAGCCAACCTTCCATTGATATATGGACTGATTCATCAATCATTGTATTGTACAAAAGTTTCAACTCAGAGTGGACGACAAGTTAGCGTTAATTGCATATATTTAATTCAGGCAAACATTAAGAGCAATTTAGTTACAATATTTAAGTTTGCTTGACACAAAGAAAGTAAAAAGAGTGTTGTATGCTCAACGCTGAGGCTGAACATACAACAGTCGGGGTGATGTTGTCTCAAGGATAGCAAAATCGCCGCGAGCGAAACTTTCTTCTCGGAAATTGATCGCATGAATATCTTCTTTGTCTACAAAAATCTGATGAGTTAATTTCTCAGGAGAATTTTATGGTGGATTCAATTTGCATCAATGCTGGTGGAGGGGCGATCGGAATCTATGGTGCGGATGCCTACTACAGTGGCGGTCAAAGCGCGTCGAGCAACACTCCCGTCGATAGTAAAGGCGTCTATTACCCGGCAAACCAGGAAGTTTATCAGACTGAACGCTACGGTACCTTCACCTACACCTTTACAGACCTGGTTCCGAATGCCATCCATACTGTCAAGCTCCACTTTAACGAACACTTCTGGGACTCGGTTGGCAAGCGCAAATTTAACGCTGCGATTAACGGCAGCCAAGTCCTATGGGATTATGACATTTTCTCCCAAGCTGGCGGCATTAATAAGGCGATCGCTGAAGAATTTGTAGTGACCTCAGATGCCAGGGGGCAGATTGTAGTGAACTTCACACCAGGTGCTGCCGACCAGCCCACAGTCAGCGGCTTTGAAATCAACCAAGGCACCCCTCCGCGCAACAATATGCTCTTGGGTTGCTTCCCTGGCTACGCTAATATCAACGACATAGAATCCTGGCTGGGTAAAAAGCACGCCGTGCAGGTCATGTTCACAAGCTGGGACCCGAACAACAAGGAACAGGCTTTCACTACGATGAATCAGATCTGGGATAGTGGAAGTGTACCTCTGGTGACATGGGAGGTCTTCATCGATGACAAAAATCGCTATGCACCAGCGAATATTGATGCACTAATCGCCAACGGCAGCTACGATAGCTATTTGAACGATTGGGCTGACTCCATGAAGAGCTTCCTGGCAGGTTCTGGCGGTGTATACGGCGATGCTGATGACCGTCGAGTTTACCTGCGATTTGCCCATGAGATGAACGGCGACTGGTATCCCTGGTCTGCCAGCTATAAAAACTCCCAGAACACGCCCACAGATTATATCAATATGTGGCAGCATGTTTGGACAGTTTTCAAAAATAAAGGCATCGACAGTAATCATTTGCAGTGGCTCTGGACACCCATGAATACCGATGTAGGCAGCCCGCTCAACAAGGCTGAGTCTTACTGGCCGGGCGATGCCTACGTTGATTGGGTTGGCATTGACGCTTACAACTGGGGCACTGGCCCGTCTTGGTCAAACTGGACACCTCCCGTCGCACTGCTAGACGACATGATTAACAGGCTCACAGGCTACGGCAAGCCGATAGCAATTCCAGAGTGGGGCACAACTAGTGATAACTACGGCAGCAACAATGTTGGCGCCAAAGGTCAGTGGATTGTTGAAATGTTCGACTACCTCTCGGTCAAACCCCAAATCAAAATGCTTTGTTACTTCAACATTGATAAAGAGACTGACTGGGCTATTTTTGGCGGATCTCGCGGCAACAGTACCTATACCATAGGCTCCGCCGTCCAGCAGGTCTACTCTAACTACAAGGCACGAGTCGGTGAAGACTACATTATCCCAGGCAACAACAGTTCCCAACGAATAACAGATGGCCAGTTCAAAGGACTGTAAACATTCCATCCCGGATAGTTCGACAAACCTACTCAATCAGCAAGACATCATGAAATTTTCATCGATCGACAACGTTGCACCAGCCACCGCAGGGGTCATCACCATACCCTATGATGAAATTCAAGCTGAAAATGCCGACCATAACGGCACGGTAATTGATGGACGCAATGACCGTACCTATCCAGGGTTGGCAAATGAAGCAATTGAACGTCGCGCCCTGAAACTCGATACCGTAGGGCAATATATCGAGTTCACCGTACCACGCGATGCAAACTCAATCGTCGTCCGTTACGCCATTCCTGACTCAGCCGATGGTGCAGGGCTAACAACACCTATTGGCTTATACATTAACGGTAAAAAACACCCCGACTTAATCTTGACATCGAAATACAGTTGGATTTATGGTACTTATCCATTCAACAACAATCCGGGCGACATCAGACCGCATCACTTTTATGATGAGGTGAATCGGCTAACACCACAAATGTCTGCGGGCGACAAGGTTCGGCTGATGGTGGAGTCAAATAGTACCGCATCCTGGTACATCATCGATCTAATTGATTTTGAGCAAGTAGCACCTGCTTATGCAATGCCAGAGGGATATCTCTCGCTGACCGCTGATTTTGGTGCAGATCCGTCCGGTGTACAGGATTCCACTACTGCTTTCCAAAATGCGCTTGATGCATCATCAAGTCAGCGTCGGGGATTATGGATTCCACCTGGCGAGTACAAAATTAGCACTTGGTTACAGGTACGCGACAATGTAACACTCAAGGGTGCGGGTATCTGGTATTCCAAGATTCACTTTGTGGCGCAGACGGGTAATAATGCCGGACTTATGGGGCCTTGGAATACAGGGACATCCGCACAAAATGTCAACTTTTCGGATTTTGCAATTTGGGGCGAGGTTACCCAGCGCGTTGATAACGACCAACTCAACGGTATCGGCGGCGCCTACTCGAACTCGACGTTTACGAACCTATGGATCGAGCATAACAAGTGTGGTATGTGGCTGGACGGGCCTTTTGACAAGCTGACAATCAAAAATGTCCGAATCCGCAATCAGCAAGCAGACGGGATCAACTTCCACAGACAGGTCACCAATTCCACCGTTACACAGTCATTTTTTCGCAACACAGGCGATGACGCCCTCGCAATGTGGAACGAAGGAGGTGGCGGTTTCAACACCTTCTCGTTCAACCGCGTTGAAATACCAGTGCTAGCAAACGGAATCGCCATTTATGGGGGTGAATCCAACGTCGTCACCGACAACTACATCGCTGACCAGCAGGCTGAAGGGGGTGGTGTCCACGTTGGCAACCGCTTCCCCGGAATTCGCCCAATCAGCGGCACAACGGTAATTGCCCGCAACGTAATTGTCCGCGCCGGTTCACAGGATTACTACAATAGCTGGAACTTCGGCACGGGTGCGCTGTGGTTCTACGCGCTTGATGCAGAAATGACGGGCGCTATCAATGTCGAAGATAACCAAATCATCGACAGCAATTATGAAGCGATTCATTTCATTGGCAGCAGCATTACCAATGTAACCTTCAACCGCAACTCCATTATCGGCGCTGGTACTTACGCGATGGAAATCCGTTGTGCGGGTGGGGTAACAATTAGTAATACAACAGCCACAGGTCTGGGACATGGCGGTATTTTAAACTGCCGAACAGACTTTGTCATCACTGATGGCGGTGGTAACGGTGATTGGATCGCCCAAACACCAATCTGCCCCGATCCTTATCCAAAACCGATTTATGCTCCGGTAGCAACATCATAAACTGGCAGAAGGCTTGATTTCAGTGCAGATGAAGCGATAGTAAGTAAAAGACGCGATCGCTCTCAACTCATTTGAGAATCGCTATATGTTAAGCAGACAAAAAAGCAGTTGTTGCGATTAATACCTGAAAGTATTTGTTTGGAGTTGATTTATGTCTTGTACACTCGGTAATTCCTACATTATCAAGTCAGGAGACACGCTTTTTATCATTGCCCAACAACAATTGGGTGATGGTGAGCACTGGCGTGAGATTCTCAAACCAGATGGTACCCCATTTACATACACAGATGCTGCTAATTTGCAAGTAGGTCAGGAAATTTGTATTCCAGGGTCTACTCCTTTTCCTCTTCCTCCCTCCGGTAACCAAATAGCTCTAGAAGCCAGATTTTACAGTATGGAGGAGACGAATTGCCATCTGCCTGCATCCGGCGTGCATGGGGTAACATTGCAAGCGGCACTTGCAGGTCAATTGCAATCACAATGCCAAGGTCAGAGCGTTGGGCGTTTACAGTGTGCAGTAGACCCTAATGTAATTCCCCTGTTAACAAATTTTACCTTGGTGCTTTGGGATGGCAAGCAAGTTCCTGCCGCTGCTCTAGATATAGGTACGGCAATTATAGGTAATAAGATTGACATCTTTGTTGATACCGTTCAAGAAGCAATCAATCTAGGTGTACAGTCTGTCACAGCAATTTTGTAATTTCATTTTTTGGAGTTGATTTATGTCTTGTACAGCCGGTAATTCATACATTGTTAAACCAGGAGACACGCTTTTTATTATTGCCGAACAACAATTAAGTGATGGTAACCGTTGGAGTGAAATCAAAAAACCAGATGGCACTCCCTTGACAGACGTGGATGCCTCGAATTTACAGGTAGGTCAGGAAATCTGTATTCCTAACGGGTCTACTCCTCCTCCCCCAACTCCATCGGGCAATGGTTTCGCAGGTATTGTATCGCGCCAAACCTTCGAGGCTCTATTCCCAAACCGAAACGGTTTTTACTCCTACGACGGTCTGGTGACCGCCACGCAGAAATACCCTAGCTTCTGCAATGAAGGATCTGACGAACAATGCAGACGTGAGGCGGCTGCATTCCTGGCAAATGTTACCCAAGAGACGGGTTTTTTACAATACATTGATGAACTGAACACAGCAGTATGGGGTAGCTACTGCGATCCCACAAACTATCCGTGTGTGCAGGGTAAAACCTATCACGGCCGTGGGCCGATCCAGTTGTCGTGGAACTACAACTATGCTACATGTGGGGCAGCTCTTGGTATCGATCTGCTCAATAACCCTGATTTGGTCTCAACAGATAGTGCTATTTCCTTCATGACCGCCCTATGGTTCTGGATGACATCGTGCCACGACGCTATCCGCAACTCCGGTTTCGGTATGACAATCTCCATTATCAATGGAGGCATCGAATGTGGACCGAATGCGTCCCCACAAGGTAGACAACAAGCCCAAAATCGAATCAATTTTTATCTGGATTTTTGCCAGAGGTTGGGAGTTTCACCGGGCGAAAATCTTTACTGCTAAGTAGTCATATCGTGTCTGGTAAAAGACTTATCATTAAGGTCGCAGGGGAGCAGGGGAGAGAGTTTTGCATTTTCTGCACAGATGTATCGAATCACAAGTAATTAATTAAACATAACTAATTACATAATGTCATTGCGAGGGAAGCAATCGCAGACGTTGGGATTGCTTCCCTCGCAATGACTGTAATTAATTTTGCGTGGTTACTTAGTCCCGTTCAATTTTGTGGGTTCGCAGATTAAGATGAAATGTACACCGTGTCCACGCTACGTTATTAGGAGTTATGTAAAAATAACTTGAACAATTAAGTGCCTACTTTGGGTTTGATAATATAGTTCCACTCACCATGAAAAGAATTTCGTTCGATTGCAATAGTATCAAGCTCTTGGTCTGTAACTTTGATTCCCGTTTTGTAGGAATTTAAATCTAATCTAGCCTCAACTTCTAATCCTTGTGTGGTGGTAGTATTGCGAATTAAATTAATCACAACTTGTAAGCTGGTCAATGGTCTGCCTCGCCAGTTTTGGGTAATGTGACAAAACAAGCGATGCTCAATCTTATTCCATTTACTTGTGCCTGGAGGAAAATGGCACACATGAATAGTTTTACCAGTTTCAGTTGCTAATTCTTGTAGCTTTAATTTCCTTTTGGCGTGAGCGATAACTATTGCTACCACCACAATCAGCCGTAATCATTATATGCTGGCTTTTTGGATAAACTTCTTTTCCCATTGAGTACCACCAATGACGAATAGACAAGGGCTGCAAACTCTGCTGTATCGTGGTGGATGCCAACATTCACCCATCCTTGATTTGAGGTTAAATCATAAATTCCGTAGGGAATTGCTTTGCCCAATTTAGGGTCAACAAAATCATGCATCTTCACCTCAATTGGCCGTTCCTTCTCACACCACTCGGTTCCAGAATTTTTAAAATCTCCAATTAATTCTTTTTTTTTGGTATCAACTGAAATTACGGGTTCGTTCTGGGATTGAAAGTGCAAGACTTGCTTGGAAATATGTAAAAATTGGTCGTCCCTATCTGGATGAGACGAGCCATCACGGGTTTTACGATTTGATTGTAAGCTGTAGCCCAGCGATTCAAGTAAGTTGTAAACACTTTTAGGACTAGTCCTATGTCCGCCAATATTTAATGCCGCAGCTAGTTTCACTACACTTTTAGAAGTCCATTTTAGAGGCGATTCTGGATCTCCCAGCTTCACTGGTTCAATCAGCGATTCTAAATCTGATAACAGCATCGCGTCTGTGTGTAGACTAGTAAGCATAACCCCATTATCATAGCCAATGCTTCTATTCTTTCGGGGCTTTTAATGAAAATACTATCTGTAAAAAACAATGGGTCTTTCAAAAAACCAAATCCTCTTTCACATGATTGCTGTGCTTTGTATTCTTTAATTATTTTATCATTGTCAAGTTGCTGGGATTCTAAGACATTTGTGGCAATAATAAAACGCCCAGCACTTTTGGTTTCGAGAGCAATTGCATTGTTATTTTGTAAAACAGTTGCTGAAATTTGATAATAGTTGTCTGTCCTTTGCTCTTTGGCATCTGGTGTTTTTTCAGTGATTTCAATTTTGTCTATTTGATGGTGTTTAAATTGTTTAGATATTTTTGATAATGCCTTCATCGCATCAGATGAACATGCAAACTTCTCTTGTGACAAGATTTTTAACTTGGCTTTGGAACTAGAGAGATTTTTTTCAATAGTTTGTGATAATTTATGTAAGTCTGATTTTCTCTGGCATGACTTTGTACTACCAACCATCTTTGCTCTATGCCTGCGTAGCTGACTTTTTTCTCAACATATGAATATCCATCTAGTTCACTTTTAATGAATTCTGATTCTGGTAAGGTGGTGACTAAGTATTTTGCTAATTTTAGAGTTAAAGGCACTCGAGACAACCACTTAATATTAGACATTAATTTGATATTTTCTTCTGTATATAATGCACAATCTGCCACTATCAAACTATCGACTTTTATTTGATTGAGATATGACACGGCAATTGCTCCAAAACATGCTGAGTCAGCTTGGTTTCCGGATGCTGCTTTCAAAAATATTGGTATATCTCCATCTCCTGAGCATACCAATTCCATAATAAATTGTTTTAAATCTGGTCTATGGTCACGAGAATAACCATATGTAATTTTTATAGCTTCCGGTGATTTTATCTCTGATTCTTCGGGAAACTGAATATTACCAATTTTTGGAAATATCACCTCTGGCAAACTAGTTTTATATTCTCCATGTAGATGAAATGATGATGAGTCTAAATGCGATGACGCTAAAGATATTTCAAATTTTTTCACCACATTTAAACTAATTGCTAAAAATATTGTATCTAGACCTTTGAGGAATAATTTATCCATCACTCTGCCGAGTTTATCGTCGTTCAGATATTCTGGTTTGACTCCGGCTCCAATTAAATGCTCGCAAGCTATCGATTCAAAAAACTTTGGAAACATATATAATGGTTTTGAAACCATCCCCAATCCATTTAAAATCATTGCTTTTACTACATGTCCAGCACTAACTTTTTCTCCGGCTTCTGACCCGATTAAATTATTAATTATTGACACCAAACCAATTGAGTCTACGATTCCTGCCACTATACCCAAATGGTCAATATTCTTGATTTCAATATCTTTGATATTCAACATTATTGGAAAGTAACCAAAACCATATCAGTTAAAATTTTCACATTTTTAGACAGCCTTTGTGCGATAAATTTCAGTTGCTTATACAAATACCTCTATCCACCCGAAAATTGAATCATTATTGAATTAAAAAACATGAGGAAAGGAGAGGCTGCCAATGGCAGCCTCTCCTTTCCTACCCCCCCCCATATGAGAATGATTATTATTTTTTCCTGCTACACGGATATCTGAACTTAATAGAAGTTATTCTTATTTAGCTGGAATAAGCTCTAGTAGAAGCTAGTTCTTATGTACTATATATATCCGGTTCTTTGGGGTGTGACAGTTCTGGGTGCGGAAGATGGGATCTAAGCCTTTAATTCGGTTACATTCTGATGATCTAACTATTCGGTAAATTGTTCAAGTTATTTTTACATGATGCCTCAGTGAGCCGAACGACGTGTTTGTCCCCGACTTCATCATGGATAAAACTGCTGGTTTTGTTTTGCTCGATTGTGCGATCGCAGAACCGAATATACCTAGCTGTGTAGTCGCAATGGTCATAGCCGCAGCGCCCAAAAAGCGGCGGCGTTGATGGTTGATTTTCTCGGACATTTCTCTTTTTCCAATTGGATTTAACTCAACTTGCTTTAATTGAATTGGCTATCTGTTTATTTGAGTTGTAAAGAAGCAGTTACGGCAAGAAATTCTTGTATAATTTTTTCGATCAGTTCACCTGCCGGGAGAGCTTCGGCTAATGCTGCTCCCTGTCCTGCCCACATACTGGCAAAATCGGGACTTGATTGTTGAGCAGAAGTCTGATATAAAAACCGCCCTATAGACATCTGAGCTGGGAATGGCAGTACTTTATCTCTGTTATTTTCCATTTCACGTATAAATCGATTTCGGATTGCTCTGGCGGGTTTGCCGGAAAATACTTCAGTAATAACCGTGTCTTCGTCCTTACACTTGAGTACAGCCTGCCTATAGACTTCTGGGATATTGTTCTCAGGACAGGCGAGAAAAGCGGTTCCCATCTGTACCCCGCTCGCCCCAAGTGCAAATGCAGCAACGATTCCACGAGCATCCATGATTCCGCCCGCCGCAACGACCGGAACCGATACTGCATCAGCTATTTGCGGCACTAACGCTGCTGTTCCAATCAATCCATGTTCATAAGATACCGCAAAAGTACCACGATGACCTCCAGCTTCAAAGCCCTGGGCTATGATGACATCAACTCCTGCTTCGACTAGAGTTTTTGCTTCATTAGTTGTTGTTGCAGTAGCTAACACAATTGAGCCTATAGCGTGTATCTCCCGAATTGCCTCAATTGGCGCAGGTCCAAAGTGGAAACTAAATACAGGTATTTTCTCCTCAAGCAGGACAGTAAATTGATCAACAAATGGCCCTAGTATCGGTATTGGTTCGGGCACAGGTCAGGCATCAAGTTCGTTGTGCCATTTTGTTAATAGCTCAGACATCGGTGTTTGCTGCTCAGGTGTAAGTTGATACGCTTCAACTGCTGGGGCAAACAAATTAACTGCAAAGGGTTTGTCTGTCAGCTCTCGAATTTGCCTGATAATGGAGCGAAGTTTGGCTGGTGCGGTGGCCGCACCACCATAGGAGCCAAGACCTCCTGCATTAGAAACAGCTGCAACCAACTCAGGTGTGGAAGCGCCAGCCATCGGAGCCTGAATTATTGGATGCGCGATTTTGAGCAAATCTATCAGTTCTGTTTTAGGCCACATAAGTATTTCCCACGCTTGCTAATAGAAGCAAGATATATGTCTTTAAGCGATCGTCTGTTCGCATTACTCAGTTGTGATAGTGGGGAGGAGTTTGCAGTTCGGATGCTACAGGTTCGAGTTCCGTAGCTCGCCCCTTGAAGTCAAAAAATTTATGCACTGCGGAAAATCGCTCCACCGTTTAGTTTAGAGCCTTACTTGCCGCATAAGCTGCCCTGACTGGATTATTTAACTACGAGTGGACTGCCCCCCGAGCCGTGGATTCACTTTGCGTGAATTCAGCAGCGTGCAATTTTACGAAGTCGTACACGCTCGTCGGCATCTTGCCAGTTAGCTTGAACAGGTCATCTGTCATGCGGTCATACCGCCCCTGCGTGTGAAGTTCGGCCATCACCGCGAGGTGGTTGGCAAGGTGCGTTGGCACCCCAAACTCACGAAGCGTATCAGTCCAACTGGAGAGCGGCACGTTACGATAGCGGATAGTTCGGCCGAGTGCCTGGGAAAAGACGCGCGCGTAGTAGTCCAGATCGGCCGACTCAAATCCGGTTAGATTGTAAACATGACCGATGTGCGAAGCAGGGTCGTCCAGGATCGCGGAAACGGCGTGTGCCACATCCACAGCCGAGATAGGCGAGGTCTTGCTGTTACCCAGTGGCAGCGCCAGTTCGTCGCTATCCCGGACGCCAGCAGCAGCGAGACGCAGGAAGAAGCCTTCAAGGAAGACTGTCGGTCGCACCGTAACGATCGGCAGCCCCGACCATGCCAATGCCTGTTCCGCAAGCCAGTGCAGCTTGTGCTGCGGACTCGGGGTGGTCTCGGTGATGCTCATCTGCGTCACCGTCATCTGCGAGATGTTCACGAAGACTTCAACGCCGTGGTGGCGCGCTACCGCTGCGGTGTTAACCGTGGCTTCGAGATAAGCCGCCGAGACCGACATTCCGAAATAGATGCGCGCGCAACCTGCGATCGCGCGGTGCATCGAGGTAAGGTCAGTCAGATCGCCCTGTACGACCTCGGCCCCGAGCTGGCGCAGACCAAGAGCGCGTTCATCCTCCCGCCGGACTAAGGCGCGCACCTTATGCCCTTTGGCGAGCAGCATTGCGGTGAGGTTACGGCTGATCGCACCAAGATCGCCAGCCGCAGCTGCCGGCTGCCCATCTACAAGCACGCGAAACCGCACGGATGTTCCTCGCTCGGCCGGCCCCATGACGAGATGAAGGTCGCGCGCGTGGAAGCGGTACGCGATTCGCCCGCCAGACTTGTTCAGTACAATAGCTTGTTTTCCGATTGTCCAATCGCCTGAAAGTGCCCATTGATTAAGTTTTAATTGCGCGGAGGCAGTATATAAATGACGCTTGTTTAACACCGCGCCGCCGGGAGATGCAAAATTTTCCGTTCTTTCGTAGCCGAGGTAGTTTTCAGGCGATTTCAGGCTGCCCCAATCGGCGGCGGCTTCAAAACCGCGAGCGTTGACTTTGACCATTTCCGGGCCGACATGGGCAGTTCCAGACTCAGACAGTAGCTGTTGAATGACCCTTTCCGATTGCTCGTAATCGCCTTCACCGAATTGGTGATGACGAATGCGTCCTTGCGTGTCTATAAAGTAAAGGGCTGGCCAATAATGGTTCTCGAAAGCGCGCCACACAGCGTAATCGTTATCCACGGCGATCGGATAGTCAATTTTCATTACTGTTGAGGCTCGGCGAACGATCCGGGATACATCGCCGAGTGGATTTGCTCGCCATCGGCGATCAGGGCGTAACGTGCCAAAGGATTGTTATGCTCCCAGCAGGCAAGTTGTCCGATGCGCCCAACGGCACTATCGATGGCGCACAGACCCGAGCCATCACCCTGACCCCAGAGTATCCGCTCGTTATAAGTAGGCGTAAGCTTGCGGCGGCGCTGGATCAACTTACCGTCTGCGTCGAAGAGAAGTTGCGTATTGTAGATCGAGCCGCCGTCGCGCTCATTGACGCCGATCGAAACGACCATGTTTGCTTCCTTCGCGGCTTCGGCGATCGCCTGGGTTTCAGCAGACGGCACCGTAACCGACTCTTCAAGCAACCGCAGATGTTCCTTTGCCAACGCGAATGGGGCTAGTACATAGGAGAAGTAGGGGTAATAGGGAACGATGGTTTCGGGGAAGGTCGCGAACTGGACACCTTGTTTGCCCAGCTCGCGGATTTTCTTCACGACCTTCTCGACGGTACCCTGCCGACTGTACAGCACCGGGCTGATCTGCACGGCAGCGGCTTTAACGATAGTCTTTTTCATAATTTTGTAACTTACTGTCCAAGCCAGGTGATAAAACGATCTCCGGTAACAGCCGATCTCCAAATCTGATATGGAGCAAAAGAACGCTGCTGACACATTACGCAGGTTCCAAGGTGAAGACGCGGATAGGGAGCTAGGATCGTCCGCGTCCTCATCACAGAAACCTGAACGCCGCCCTGAGTTCCTGGGCAAGAATCGTTGGCTTCGTAAGCCTCTGCTGCTACCTACTCGCCGACGTACTCTGCGGGTATGGCAACTCTGCACGTATCATCTGGAAAGAACATGAAAAACCTTTTCCATGTAACGGTCCGCGGCGGCGGCGGACTCTTCTGGACTGCTGCCATTCTGACGTGCGCTCAGGTAAGGCGCGTACCAGTCCCACCAATGATGCTCGGCGTGAGTTTTCTCGTAGCGATCGTGGTACTCCGCCGTCTCGCCAAGAAGGTTTGCAAGGGTTGCAATGTTCATGTCTCGTGCTCGCGTAGAGTTCCAAACGCAGCTTCCCGGTCGCGTTTGGATTTCCTGGAGCAGCCAGAGGTTCCCGTCTGGGTCCTCGAACGAGGCAAATGAGAAGTAGGAACGACCTTGCGGGTCGCGCCCGGGGATGCTTGAGTTCTCCACGGCGTTGTTGAAGGGGCCGCCAGCGTAGTGGAAGACTTCGCTGACGTTAACACTACGAGCGATCAAGTCTTCGCGAGCGGAGTCGAGGTCTTCCACGGCGAGAACCAGGCTATGCGCCGAGCCAGGATTGTTCGGAGTGACTTTCTTGCCGAAGATGATCGAGGCTTCCGAGTTGTACGGTGTCATCTGCACGCCGCGGAAGTCACCATCCACCACGTCGATGTCGAGCCGCCAGCCGAGATTCTCGTAGAATGCTTTCGCGCGGTCAACGTCGGAAACGCTGAACACCACAACTTCGAGCTTCATGTTTGGACTGTTTACGCGATCGCTGCTCATATTTTTCTCCTTTTGATTGGTATCTTTAATGTTCAGATTAGTTACTTTTCATTCTTCTGCGAGCGCGATTGGGCACACCACTCAAATTCTTTGAGTTCAAGGGGCGACTTAGATATGCGTCCGCCAATGAAAAGTGCGGTGGTTTTATTGCACGCTTGAGTCTGTTTTTACAGTGGTTTGCAGCTGGTGTTCGAGATGTAAAATTTCCGCTGCCCGCTCCCCAACTATTACGCAAGGAGCCATCGTGTTACCGGTCGTTACTCGCGGCAGAATCGATCCATCAGCAATCCGGAGATTTTCGATTCCATACACTTTCAGGTTGCTATCTACCACTGACATAGAATCTCGGCCCATCTTCGCGGTACAGGTTTCGTGCCAGAAACTCGTCGCAGCATCTCGAATAAAACGTTCGAGTTCGGCCCCTTTCAAATTACCTGGCATCACTTCACGCTTAACAAACGGACGAAGTGGAGCGGAGTTACCGACTTCGCGGCAGAGTTCTACGCAGGCGATCGCAGTTTTGAGATCATCCGCGTCAGACAGAGTGTTTGCATCAATCAGAATCGGGTCGGATGGATTGGCTCCCGTCAGGCGCAGACGGCCTCGGCTTTTGGGATGGGCAATCGCCCCGAATAATGTCCAACCTGCATCGGGTAAGCCAAACCGGGCGACATTCTCGGCAGTGGATTTTGGCACTTCAGCCTGACAGACAAATAAATCTGGACTGTCAAGCCCGGACTGGCTGGTTGAGAAAAAGATTGCCTCGGACAAGTTGTTTTTTGGTTGGAGAGCGGTTTCATATTCCCAAACACAATCGAATGCAACATGGTCTTGAAAATTTTGCCCCACACCGGGAAGGTGCTGCACGACAGGAATTCCAAATCGCCGCAACTCAGCCTCATCGCCAATGCCAGATTGCATCAGCACCTTCGGCGTATGGATCGCACCGAGCGACAGCACGACTTCGACTGCCGCACCAATGCGATAGAGTGTGCCACGGTAAGAAATCTCCACGCCAGTCACCCGCTTACCCTGGAACGTCAGCCGCGTCACCAGTGCATGAGTGAGAACCGTCAGATTGGGTCGATCCATATAAGGGAAGACGTAGGAGCGGAAGATAGATTCGCGCTTGCCATTGCGGACTCGCACATCGCTGATAGCGGCGCCCTTCACTGCTTCCATCATGCGACCGTTCGGATTCTCGAAAGTAGGAATACCGACCGATTGCGCTCCTGCGATCGTTGCAGGAGCGATCGGGTTTGGCTCCGGCGCGGGCTGGACAAACACTGGCCCTCCCGTTCCGCGATACATTGGGTCTGGCACACCATGCCAATCTTCCAGGCGGCGATAAATCTTTAAGACGGATTCATAACTCCAGGCCGGATCGTTGGCAACGGATGCGAAGAAATCCCAATCGTGCTGGTGTCCGCGTGCCCAAACCATGACGTTGATGCTTGATCCACCGCCGAGTACTTTGCCCATCGAGAACGGAATTGAACGATCGTTGACATGGGGATTCGGCTTTCCCTGGAAGCTCCAGTCCCGATCGCTTCCAAGATTCATAAACCATTGATTCGCGGTGACAACACTGGGTACATCATCGGTGCCGCCAGCTTCAAGCAGTAGAACGCTAACATCCGGGTTCTCAGCTAGTCTGCGGGCAACTACTGAGCCAGAAGATCCAGATCCGCAAACAATAAAATCGTACTGGTGTCTTAGTTCAGAGGTGAGCTTGTGCTGGTTGCTGCGAACGCGATCAGTGAAATTGTCATCATTACTGGTGCTACCCAGATCGTTGTCCCGTTCATGCTCAAAATTCGTTTTCACTGGGTCTACCTTGCTTTCAAAATTGAAATGATTCCGTTATATCTGTCACTCGGCTCAAAATCGGTAGAGATGCTTAAGTTCCGCCACTTTTGGTCAGCTTCAAACCGTGCGATGTCACTGTGCTCCACCGCATGAGCAGCATCACTTCCGAGCAGAAGCCGCAGTTGTTAAAGAGTAGCGACGATTATGATTAATTTCTTGGGACACGTGCCGACCTCTTTGTAGTTAGGTTCTTTCTAAAGCAGTCATTTTGACGCGCGCAGCGATCTGAACGCTAACCTTGCGCCAGTCGTAATCGGTTGCCCAATAGCGCGCGAGTTTCTGAGTCGTTGCGAGCTGCACACCCTGCGACTGATCGGCGACTGTCTCCTTTTCGGGCCATCGCGTTGCTATGATGCGACGGCGGAGGTCGTCGAGTGCCGCTTGCGGAACGTTGATGTGGAAGGGACGGATTGTAGTTGTGTCGGTGTGCAAGGTTTCAAGTTGAGTCATGGTGGTCACCTTTGGTGTTACTTTGCTGGATTGGGCATTGGCAGAACCGAATCGACCTAGCTGTGTAGTCGCAATAGTCATCGCCGCAATGCCCAAAAAGCGGCGGCGTTGTTGGTTGATTTTTTTAGACATTGATCGTTCTCTGATTGGATTTAGCTCATTGAAACTGACGAAACTTTCGTAACCCCAGACATCATCTAGAACTCACCCCATCGCTCACTTCACCGAGGAGAAGGCGGTCGGTTGAAGCAGTTCGTTGCTGATGTTTTGCACGAGTGGGCCGTCCTTCTCACTCTCTTTACTGATCGCGATCCATTCGGGGTCCGCGAGAAATGCACTCCAACGCTCCTGACGCTCAGCCATGCTGTCCCAAGCGAGCAGGTAGGTGAGTTTCTGGTTGCTCTCGCCAATTAGCGTCGTCCAGAACCCAGCTTGGCGGATGCCATGTTTTTCCCATATCTGTATCGTGTGGTTCTGAAAGCGCGAAATCAGTGCTGGCAGTCGTCCGGGCACGGATTGATAAATGCGTAATTCATAGATCATAGCTGTGTTCCTTTTTGGAAATGTCAGAGTTACAACCGTTTCCATTTCACACCCAAATTATTCAGCCGATGGCTTACTAAACTGAAAACTGCTGAATTTTTCTGATCGCAAGGCGGTATCAGTGACCCGCACTCTGGCCACCATCGACGTGAAGGATTTCGCCCGTGACAAAGTTGGCTGATTCGAGATAGAGGATTGCATCGACGACATCGGATATCTCGCCCATACGACCGATCGGGTGCAGAGCATCGAGCTGTGCATGGGTTTCGACAGGATGCATTGGTGTCTTGATAGTACCCAGCGCGATCGCGTTCACCCGAATACCACGCTTGGCATACTCGATCGCCAGCGATTTGGTCGCGGCATTTAGTCCGCCCTTCGTCAGTGACGCGAGTACAGACGGTACGCCAGCGATCGCGTGGTCAACCAGGCTCGTCGATATCTGCACAACATGACCGCTGCCCTGCTTCTCCATTTCGGCGATCGCCAGTTGCGTCATGTGAAAGAAGCCAGTGACGTTAGTGCCCACGTACGCCTCGTAGTCTGCCTCGGTGTATTGGGTAAATGGCTTGGCGATGAAGATACCAGCATTGTTGATGAGCGTGTCAATGCGCCCAAATCGGGTCACGCCTTCGATGATCGCACGCTCGGCAGTTTTTCGATCAGCAATGTCGCCTGACACCGCCAGGATTGCATCATCATCCGATGGCTGAATTGAGCGTGAGATAGCGACCACCCGATAGTTGCGATCGCGGTACGCCTTGACAAGAGCTGCGCCAATGCCCTGCGACGCGCCGGTAATAACAGCGACTTTCTGTTCGATGCCCATAATAAAACTCCTTTATGCTTTTGAGGGGTGTGGCAACTCTAACCACATCATCAACGCTGAACAACACAATTCATGTTTTAACGGTTTACGTGATTGCTACTGATTTTGTTCTCCTTGTAGTTGGTAAGTTTAATGTTCAAATTGATTACTTTTCATTCTTGGGCGATCGCCCAATGCACGCTACTCAAGTTCTTTGAGTAACCGAATTACCGCAGAATTCAGGATGCGGCAGCCTGAAAAATAATATGCTCACCTGTGGGAGTGATTTTTGTCTCAACCTCACTTTCCTCTCGGAATGAACCCGGGAACGCCAGTCTCCACAACGGTATTAAACCTGACGCGCGATTTGATTCCTTCGCTGATTTCCCGCATGGCATCCTCAGGAAGGATGGAAATGTCAAAGTTCTCCTTAATCCGGCTGGGGGTCTTTGAGGTGGTCAGGAGAGCCGTTCCGCGTTGGATACCCCAGGCGAGCAGTACCTGGGCTGATGTCTTGTTGACCCGTTTGGCGATGGCGGCGATCGCAGGATCTTCCAGCAGCTTAGGCTCGCTACTATGCCCCAGCGCCGCGAAAGCTTGCATCACGATGCCACTGTTTCTGCAATAGTCTAAAAGTTCCCATTGCGGAAGATACGGATGGGATTCGACGTGAACAACCGCAGGCTTGATCCTCGCGGCTTCAAAGATCTCCTTCACCTTTTCCAAGCTGACGTTAGATAATCCGATGGCCTTGCACTTGCCTTCGTCCACAAGGCTCTCCAACCTCCTCCATGTATCCAGCAAGGTCACCCCTTCGTCATAAATCACATTGCCGTTCGCGTCCCTCGGATCTTGCTCGTCTCCAGGTTGGAAGGCAAAGGGGGTATGGATGAGATAGAGATCGACGTAGTCGAGTTGGAGTTTCTTGAGACTCGCCTCGAAGGCGGGTGCGACTCGTTCAGGACGATGATGGTTGTTCCAGAGCTTCGTGGCAATAAACACGTCCTCCCGCTTGATTTTCCCCGCCTTGAACACCTCCTGCATCGCTTCGCCGACCTCTTGTTCAGTCCGGTAACGTTCTGCTGTGTCGATCTGACGAAATCCTGCTTCCAGCGCGCACTTGGTCGCGTTTTTGGTGGCGATGGGGTCGGGAATCAGCGTGCCAAAGCCAAGCGCGGGGATCGCACCGGTTCCGTTGTTGAGCGGTATCTTTGTATAGCGAAGGTTGTCGGGTTCTACCATTGAATTAACTCTCCAATATTTCCGAGTTGGACTTCAGCCTGCAACTGTCGTGAACCCTCTCCAGTGAGCCTAATGAGCCTGCCAGGAATGCTGCAAGAGCTTGATGTCACGCAAAACAGCAATGCAGCCTCGGTCAGGTGCAGCACCTGGTTCGGCGGCAACCACAGCACAGACTAATCATCGTCTGCTGTTCATTCACATCAGCTCAAACAGAGCAAAGCAACTTCAGTAACTCTTCCGCTGCGGGTCCCGAAGAGGCTGGATTCTGTCCGGTCACAAGCCTTCCGTCCACCTGGACATAAAGAACCCAGTTAGCGGCTTTGCTGTAAATGCCACCCCGTTCCTTTAGCCGATCTTCCAACAGAAAAGGTACGACTGTGGTCAAGTCCATCGCTGCTTCTTCTGTATTCGTGAATCCGGTCACGCGCTTGCCTTTAACCAGATACTCGCCATCCTTCCCATGTACATTCACGAACGCGACTGGCGCGTGACATACCGCAGCGACTGGCTTGTCGGCTTTCACGAAGGCTTCGATCAGCGCGATCGAGGTCGCATTATCGGGCATGTCCCACATGGGGCCATGTCCACCAGGGTAGAAGACCGCGTCAAAATCGGCTGCGGACACGTCAGCTAGCTTTTTTGTATTGCTAAGTTCAGCCTGTGCATCGGTATCTGTGCGGAAGCGCTGCGTTAATTCGGTCTGGAACTCAGGTATCTCGCTTTTCGGATCGAGCGGCGGCTGTCCGCCCTTTGGTGATGCCACCGCGATCGCCACTCCCGCATCCTTCAGCACGTAATAGGGAGCAGCGAACTCTTCCAACCAGAAACCAGTTTTCTTCCCGGTATTGCCGAGTTGATCGTCAGACGTGAGAACCATGAGAATCTTCATCGCAAACCTCCTTTTATTTAAGAACCTATCTTGAAATGCCTATATTGGTGAAGCTCAATGCCCACAGGGATATATGTCTAATTAGGGTGTCCAGCCCTGCTGTCTGCCTTTCCTGGTTCACTGCAAGCGATTCTCTCTCATGAGAGGCTACGCCAACGCGAGAGAAAATGCAAAACTCGTCGGTTAAACTTTTCTGGATTTTCGATAAACGTGAAATGCCCGCCACCTTCATCGGCTTCAAAGATTTCTAACTCAGAGTTAAGAATGCTTTGATTGATCCAGACTTGCGATCGCCACGGAATAATACTTTTTCTTCCAGAAATGACCAAAGTTGGCTGACGAATCCTGACAATTTGATCGCGCCAGTCGGTGTGAGCGTGGTTGTACAACAGCGTTGCAGCGATCGCTCGTGGCAAGCGTTGATTGCACTCAACGATCCACTCAAACTGCTCCTGTGACATCGCTGGCGTGACCATTGAAGTGAGAAGGCTTCGAGTCAGTTCCTCAGCATTGCCATTTTCTAGAGTGTGTACTGCTGCATTGAGTTGTTCGCCAGTAAACACTGCCCCGGACTCTGCGATTTCTTGAGCGTTCCAATGCGATCGCGAGATGACCAACGGAGATTGATCGACCAACACTAATCGATCAATTTCATCTAATCCAAACAGATCAAGATAACTCCAGATCAGAGAACATCCCATTGAGTGACCTAATAGGTGTGGCTTTTGGAGTTTCAGAGTACCGATCAATTCATAAATATCTTGAGCCAAGCGAGAGATTCGATACCCGAACCTCACTTTTTCTGACTCGCCGTGTCCTCGCAAATCGATCACGATCGCCTGATAGTGTTCGGCAAAAACAGGAATTTGATATTTGAATTGTTCTGCCGATTGCGACCAACCGTGAAGCATCACGATGGGTTGTCCGCTACCCGCGCTGATGTAGCTTAATTCGGCACCATCAGATGTTCTGAATGTTTTTCTTTGCATATTGTCCTTTCCCAGCGCAGTTTGAAAATCATTGACAATCAGTGCGTGCATTACTGGTGATGGCTTCATCTTCCAGTTCGTACCCAAAGACTGCAAACCTCCGCTTACGAACGAACGGCGTTCAGCCGATTTCCGGCGGATTCAAATACATCGGCTGCTCATTGCAAAGGCTTCGCTTAACTTCCCTGGTGAAGTCGTCAGCCAGTAACTCTTCCTTGTTGTCTTCAATGCCAGTCAGGGCGGCTTCGGCAACCTGCTGTGGACTGATCTTTTTCATCTCGAAGCCTTTGGTCATGTCGGTATCCATAAAGCCGACATGCAGACCGAGCACTAATGTCTTCTGGTTTCGCAGATCTATGCGTAAGGCATTGGTGAAGCTCCACGCTGCTGACTTTGAGGCGGAATACGCTGCCAGCATCGGACGCGCATACCAAGTGGCATCCGACAAGACATTGATGACTGCTCCACCCCCATTCTTGGCAAGAATTGGAGCAAATTTCTGGCTGAGCAGAATCATGCCATAGTAGTTAGTCTCGAAGACTTCCCGCGCGACATCGATCGTGGTTGGATCTAGGGTACTGCTGGTGAAGCGAGCAATACCCGCGTTGTTGACCAGCACAGTGGTATCACTGCACTGTGTCACGGCCGCAGCTATCGAGGCAGGATCGGTCACATCGAGTTTGACCTGAATGATACCTGGCGTTTTGACTTCAGTGGGACTACGCACCCCGGCATATACCTTTTTGGCACCACGGTCAAGTGCCTCGTGGGCGAATGCCAAGCCTAAGCCGCGACTAGCACCAGAAATAAAGACGACGGAATCTTGAGTTTTCATCTTCAGTTACCTCTAAATAATTGACCGCGTCTTGCAAACGGCATGGATTGCGCTGATGCCGAGAGCAGCGCCCGAATGATGTTTTCCAACACCGCTATGTGAACGTTACAAAATTCTCAGCTTGTTACCGTCCGGGAGCGCGCGTTTTCACTTCTTGGAGCACCCAACCATTACCGTCCGGATCGCTGAACGAGGCAAAGGAGGCATAGTCGCGACGTTCTGGGTCTGGGCCTGTTTCCCGTCCCTCAGTTCCGGCGTGGTGGAAGACCCCGCCAATATCGTGGAACACCTCACTCACCTCGACACCCCGATCGACGAGTTCGGCGTGGGCTGCCTCGATGTCGTAAACTATGAGGTGCAGACCTTGGACTGAACCCGGTGCGGCTAAGGTAACGCCAGTACCAAAGATGATTGAAGCATCTTGCACAATTGCCTGAATCAACTGATGCATTTCCCTGAACTGAAGACATTGGTAATTCCCATATTCCACGAGTATCACGGGGGCATTAAGCGTCCCCTCATAGCGATCGCGTTGGGAAGGTAGAACAAAGAGTTGATTAAGATGACTATCTTGATTCATCACACACTCTACCAAGAAGGTTTTTCATAGCATCGAGGGATTGCCATGACTCCTATCTGTGATTCCTCCCGACTCCGTTTTTTCTATGTCTTAAGCTTATGAAACTAATTCAGCTTTGTCGCCAACTCACAGTTGAGTAATTGAAGCGATGAAACAACAGTTGCTGACTATCTCTAAAACTAACCCTCAACCGAACTTAAGTTCAGTTCCGCTTGTTTCACAACTTGGCGAGTCCCCGCTTCAGTGCGGTAATCACAGCTTGAGTGCGATCGCTCACGCCTAATTTGCTCAGAATTCGGTTGATGTGAAATTTGACAGTACTTTCAGTAATATTCAAAGCCGCAGCAATATCTTGATTACTCAAGCCACGCGCCATCTGGCAAACAACCTCTTGTTCTCGATCGCTCAACTCTGGAATGTTCATCCGTTGCACCAGTTTGGCAGCGACTTCGGAAGGTATATATTGTTGTCCGCTGTGAACGATATGAATCGCATTCAGGAGTGCATCCGGTTCCGCGTCCTTGAGCAGATACCCCTTGGCTCCGGCGCGTAATGCTCGATAAATATCTTCGTCCCCGTCATAAGTGGTCAGTACAATCATCCGGGCATGGGTGAATTCAGCACAGATTGCAAAGATCGCATCAACGCCGCTTACCTGGGGCATCCGTAAGTCGATCAAGGTGACATCAGGCTGGAGTTGCCGATATTGAGCGATCGCTTCCTGCCCATTGCCCCCTTGACCTACCACCGTCATATCTGGCTCATTTTCAATCATCGCGGCTGATCCTTGCCGCACAATCGAGTGATCGTCAACAATCAAAACGCGGATTGCTGTAGACTGACTCACGTTGATGCCTCCCGATGTACGGATACGATCGTTTCTGTTCCCTGCCCCAGTCGGCTCTCAATCGAGAGTTGTGCCCCAATGCGTTCCGCTCGTTCGGTAATCCCCAGTAAGCCAAACCCCCGATTTAGGATTGTATGGTTGGCTTCAAACCCTTGTCCATTGTCTTTAATTCGTAAGCAGCATTGTGTTGGTTCATAAATTAATTCAATCCGAATTTCCTTTGCATTCGCATACCTAATTGAATTCGTAAATGCAGGGCTAACGCGTCTCAAAGCCTATTGACAAGCAGACTTGTTAGATAAGCAGTCGTTGTAGGAAAAAAGTGGCCTAGCCGAGGTAGTGTAAGATTTAATACATCTAAGTGCCAGGTAAGAGTAATGCCAAGAGGATTTGAGAACAAGAAAAGCAAAACCAAAGCATCTTGTACACCCAGCATAGATAGCAAAGACATTACCACTAAGTTTCAGGAATACTTCACACAAATAAAAGACCCCATAGTGGAAAGGACAAGATATCATTTACTCACAGATATCATCACCATAGCAATTTTGGCAGTGATAGCAGGAGCCTACGGTTGGGAAGATATTGAGGAATATGGAATCAGTAAACAGGAGTGGTTGGAGACATTTCTAGAACTGCCAGAGGGAATACCCAGCCCCGATACTTTTAGAAGAGTGTTTGAGAGAATTAACCCAAGAGAATTTGAACAATGTTTTCAGCAGTGGGTGCAATCATTGGTAGAGAAATTGGGAGTAGAAGTAGTAGCCATAGATGGCAAAACTCACAGAGGCTCATATGACAGAGGAGCGCAGCTAAAAGCTTTACACACGGTGAGTGCATGGTCAAGTGAACACCGTTTAGTCTTGGGACAAGTGAAAGTAAGTGATAAATCTCATGAAATTACCGCGATTCCAGCACTGTTAGAAATACTGGACATATCTGGCTGTATCATTACTATTGATGCAATGGGTACTCAAAAATCGATAGCCCAAAAAATCATTGCCGCAAATGCTGACTATGTTTTGAGCCTCAAAGATAATCATCCTACACTACACCAACAAGTGAAGAATTGGTTTGAGGCTAACCTGGCACAGGGATTTCAAGGTGTTGATGTCAGTATCAGTCAACGAGTAGAGAAAGGACATCACCGCATCGAAAATCGTCAAGTGTACACCGTACCAGTGTCACAACTTCCTGTACTTCACGAACAAGATTTGTGGGCAGGATTGACAACAGTAGTTATGGTAGTCCGTTCTATTCAGCATTGGAATCAGACTACTCAAGAAATTCAATTTTACATTACTAGTATCACCAGTGACGCTAACAAGATTGGTAGTGCAATTCGACAGCATTGGGGAATTGAAAACTCTGTTCATTGGACATTGGATGTCACATTCAGTGAGGATGAATCTCGAATTCGTTCTCTGCACAGCCCACAGAATTTTGCTTTGCTACGTCGCATTGCCCTCAATCTACGAGACGCTACGCGCTAAGCGAAGCTATGCCGAAGGCTTTACGCTAAACTACGTTCCGCTCGTAATGACATTTGACGTTTAATTAGTTTGAACTACTTAACACGTCAGAAATGAAAAATTCTTCCCTTGCTTTCATGAAGCCCCAAGGGCCACCACAGTTCTCTGGGGGACAAACACCTTTACCGCCAGTGCAGATTGGGTAAGTTTGCTTGGGATCTGGAGTAAGTATTGCTTCTACTCTGATTTGATGCCGCCACCAATAACGCCATGCACCCATTAATGGGCAAATACTGAAGTCATATTCGTATAAAAACTTTTCTTTCTCCCTCAACCCAAGGGACGCAAGTTTTACTTCACAGGCGCGATCGCTAAATACTGTTCCCCCTGGTTGGATAATCCCGTAGTGCTTACCGTGGATGATGAAATGATGGAGGTGAATATCTTCCCACCCCATTGCCAACTGAATCGTGTAATGTAAATCTTCTATTGTGCTATCGCTGCTGACTTTTATACGCCGCCAAATCATCGGGCTGATGCTCAACAGCACCACAAAAATTTTCTTACAGTGACTTTGCAGCACTCTGCTGTCCTACACTGAAGACAGTATTGAATATATAGATACAGCAATAAGCCCCGGTTATTGGCGCTGCTATACTCAAAGCGGAGTCCACCCAAGGCAAGCCACGCCGACATATGCTTACCATCTACCATAAAAACGTCAATAAGTCCAAACGGATCGTCTGGTTAAAAGAAGAACTAGAGTTGCCCTACTCCGGGGCGTGTGTACCAACGCGAAGCGCGTTTTGATTTCCGTCGCTAGCGCGATCGCCTTTTTGTGGCGATCGCGCTAGCGAGCCTGTTATCAGGGAAGAGAGCAACGCGGTAATGCCAATGGTGCTTGCGCCAATTTTTTTCAGTCCTTGATAAAGAAAGAAAAAGTGAGTTATAAAAGTATGAGCTACAGCCGAATAACGGCTGTCAAAAATCAAGTAAAAATTCAAACTCAAGCCCTTACGGTAAATTCCCCGTAGGGGCTTTTTGGTTTGATTGAATACTTGTCAGCTTAATCTCAAAAATGAAAGGAAAAGAGAAATGGCTAAAAACGAACAGAAAAACCTCATTAAGAAGGCAGAAGTACGAAGGCAGAGGGCAGAAGGAATCCCTATAAATAAATTTAAGGGATTTAGCAAGGACGTAGTATTTCTTGCGCTTCGCGTCTCGAAATACATATTGTCTTATTTTTTCATAAATGAATTTAGGGGCTTGTGACCCTTATGGCATCGGGCACACCCTTGAATCTCTTCCCTTCAGCATAGCTGCCATCTGCCCTCTGCCTTTCTTCGGTCATGTTCCAGAAATGTATGACGAAATTCCTCTAAATGTGGCGGTCATCGGCTTTTTTGATAACTCCACCTTGAGCCGAATTAATATCAAATTGATTGAGGATTTTCGCGTCATAAATACTTGTGACAAATATTTATGACACTTGGAGAATTTCTAGGGAGCTATTCGGCAGTAGCATCAAGGCTTTTTGAGTTATTAATCGGGCAATAAATGTTAGTTAACCGGATAAATTCCGTGCCATGTGATTGATTATAATATGTCATAAATCAGGGGGTTAAATGCCAACAATAATTGAATTATTCATTGCCACTCTCATGCTCATAAATAGGAACTCTTGATGGATTTGCTTTCTTAAACTCTGAAAAATTACTTCGATTGACTATGTCATTAACTCTTGTAGTAGCCAACATAAATTTAACTAGGAGCTAGGATTATGAACACGCTTATCTCGAATCCCACAACGCTTTTTGATGTTTACTATATTTATTGTGAATACCTCCTCTCACAAGATAAGGACAGTAAACATGATGTGACGGCAGGTATTCGCACTGTATTAATTCGCTATACCCTACCTAAGTGGGGCTTCCCTTTACCCTCACGCAATAAGCAAAATTCTAAGCAAATAAGTTTTGGATTAGAATTTATGAAAACCGTGCCGATATCGGAATTAAATAACGCGCTCGACTATCAACAAGAAGTTTTTGATTCTCTTGGTGATGTTAAGAGCAAGCGAAATTACCGCTTTCATCTTAAGAAGATGCTTTGTTGGTGTAGTAATCAGTCTTGGTGGAAAATCGCTGTCAAGACAGATGCAGAGAATTATTGTCCTCCCATCCGCCTGCAAAGAGGTCGGGTTAGCGATAAAGTTCGCGTCACTAACAAGAAAATGACACCTAAATGTAGCAATTATACTTATAGCTTAAAACCTGCGGAAATCTCGACCCAGTTACAACAAGAGTTAGACAGTTTTTTTAATTTTCAAATAACACTTGTTGGCAGTCGCAAACGTCAAGATGCTGCTTTACGTCCTCGCAGCGCAATCGTTCACGTTAATAATAGTAAACGAATGTAGTCAAAAGATGCAGCACAAAATTTATGACCGTCGGACTCCAGAACAAAGAGTGGCTCCCGCTTTGGTGGCTTTGCAGTCATTGCCTACAGGTACTTTGCCACCACCACCGCCGCTTCAAACTAGTGGTTCATCGCATTAATTTTGAGGAGTGAATAAATTCGTAGTCAGGACTTTAGGGCGTGTTTTCAAACTATAACCACAACAAATAATTGTTCTAGAAAAATTGACTCGTTTCTTTGACCTGGACTAAGAATAAAAGTTATGGGTTTACCTTTACCCTCACACCGAATGTGTATTTTTGTACTGAAACCCCCGCGAGAACGACCTAGTTTCTCTTCTTCTTCACCCCCTTTTTTCCACCAGCTGCGTGCTGGTGGGCGCGTACCACTGTGCCATCCACATAATGAACTTGCCAATCCAGGTTGTCTTTTTGATCTGCGATCGCTTGTAGATGCCCTAAGATTTGGTTCCAAATTCCAGCTTTTTGCCAGCGATAAAACCTTGTTGCTATACTCTCCCACTTTCCATACCGTTCCGGCATATCCCGCCACGGTGCCCCAGTTCTGAGTATCCATAGGATTCCATTGATCACTGTGCGGTGATCGTTATTGGGCTTACCCGTTCGTGGTTTTGTAGGTGGAAGTAGCGATTTTAACTTCTCCCACTGTTCATTACTCAAGTCTCCTCGATTCATCAAGACACCCCACATGCGATCGCCTATTTTGTAGGATACAACGAGTTTGAAAACACGCCCTAGTCCTTGATTTGAGGATTGAAGTCCTCACTACTCACTCATCAAAACTTTTGCGATAGACCACTAGCTGCAATTGGTAACCCAGCAATAACTCCTGGAGCTTTGGCAATCCATATAGCTGTTCCTGGCGTGACATCCTTAGCTAATAGGCTATTCGTTGTGCGATCGCCGCGACCAATATTCTCCAACAACCAGCTATGCAACAGCGGATCTAACACCAGCCAAGGTGGCAAAACAGCAAACTTGCTCACAACTTCATTGCTTCCTTCTAAACTGCCAGGAATACTATAGCTGAAAACCCTGACTGTGCAAGCCTTACAATCTCGATTCAAAAAAAACTCAATTTTTTGAAAAAAAGAGTTGACAAACCAAAGTCGGCTCGATATATTGGATAAGTGCCTGAGAGCGGAGCGCGAAAAGCGAAGCGCGGCAGGGACACCGAACCTTGAAAATATTATAGTTTGAAAGCCAGTATATAACAAATACCTGCGTCAAGTAAAGAAAATAACCAGACTGAGGTTAAAGTCAGTCGTCAAGAGCTAAACAAACTTCAACAAAATGGAGAGTTTGATCCTGGCTCAGGATGAACGCTGGCGGTATGCTTAACACATGCAAGTCGAACGGTCTCTTCGGAGATAGTGGCGGACGGGTGAGTAACGCGTGAGAATCTAGCTTCAGGTCGGGGACAACCACTGGAAACGGTGGCTAATACCGGATGTGCCGAAAGGTAAAAGGCTTGCTGCCTGAAGATGAGCTCGCGTCTGATTAGCTAGTAGGTGTGGTAAGAGCGCACCTAGGCGACGATCAGTAGCTGGTCTGAGAGGATGATCAGCCACACTGGGACTGAGACACGGCCCAGACTCCTACGGGAGGCAGCAGTGGGGAATTTTCCGCAATGGGCGAAAGCCTGACGGAGCAATACCGCGTGAGGGAGGAAGGCTCTTGGGTTGTAAACCTCTTTTCTCAAGGAAGAAAAAAATGACGGTACTTGAGGAATCAGCATCGGCTAACTCCGTGCCAGCAGCCGCGGTAATACGGAGGATGCAAGCGTTATCCGGAATGATTGGGCGTAAAGCGTCCGCAGGTGGCTATGTAAGTCTGCTGTTAAAGAGCAAGGCTCAACCTTGTAAAAGCAGTGGAAACTACATGGCTAGAGTGCGTTCGGGGCAGAGGGAATTCCTGGTGTAGCGGTGAAATGCGTAGAGATCAGGAAGAACACCGGTGGCGAAAGCGCTCTGCTAGGCCGCAACTGACACTGAGGGACGAAAGCTAGGGGAGCGAATGGGATTAGATACCCCAGTAGTCCTAGCCGTAAACGATGGATACTAGGCGTGGCTTGTATCGACCCGAGCCGTGCCGGAGCTAACGCGTTAAGTATCCCGCCTGGGGAGTACGCCGGCAACGGTGAAACTCAAAGGAATTGACGGGGGCCCGCACAAGCGGTGGAGTATGTGGTTTAATTCGATGCAACGCGAAGAACCTTACCAAGACTTGACATGTCGCGAATCCTCTTGAAAGGGAGGAGTGCCTTCGGGAGCGCGAACACAGGTGGTGCATGGCTGTCGTCAGCTCGTGTCGTGAGATGTTGGGTTAAGTCCCGCAACGAGCGCAACCCTCGTTTTTAGTTGCCAGCATTAAGTTGGGCACTCTAGAGAGACTGCCGGTGACAAACCGGAGGAAGGTGGGGATGACGTCAAGTCAGCATGCCCCTTACGTCTTGGGCTACACACGTACTACAATGCTACGGACAAAGGGCAGCAAGCTAGCGATAGCAAGCAAATCTCACAAACCGTAGCTCAGTTCAGATCGGAGCTTGCAACTCAGCTCCGTGAAGTCGGAATCGCTAGTAATTGCAGGTCAGCATACTGCAGTGAATTCGTTCCCGGGCCTTGTACACACCGCCCGTCACACCATGGAAGCTGGCAACGCCCGAAGTCATTACTCCAACCATTCGTGGGGGAGGATGCCTAAGGCAGTGCTGGTGACTGGGGTGAAGTCGTAACAAGGTAGCCGTACCGGAAGGTGTGGCTGGATCACCTCCTTTTAGGGAGACCTACCCAACTCAAATATTGAAAGCAAACAGCAAATAGATAATGAGATGGTCTACTCTAGGTCGGTCGCAGGAATTGTTGAGGCTTTCAAACTATGATGAGGTTCAATTATGGGCTATTAGCTCAGGTGGTTAGAGCGCACCCCTGATAAGGGTGAGGTCCCTGGTTCGAGTCCAGGATGGCCCACCTGAAGCAAGTCAAAAGTTAAAAGTCAAAAGTCAAAAGTAAGAAATAAATTATTTTTGAATTTTGAATTTTGAATTTTGAATTGTGTTAGGGGGTTTAGCTCAGTTGGTAGAGCGCCTGCTTTGCAAGCAGGATGTCAGCGGTTCGAGTCCGCTAACCTCCACATCAAGTACTTCCTTGTGAAAATCGCCAAAGTTATATCGATGGCAGTCAAAAGCTGAAAACGGTATAATGGTTGTGATGACAAAGACAGTATGATACAATCAAAGATTGTGGTTAAATTCAGCAATTGACAAATCTCAAAGTCAAACTGCTGGGTGAAAACCAGCCAGAACCTTGAAAACTGCATAGTAACGCGAAAAAAGCAGGCAGACACAGACATTTAATGAATGAAATGTGTTTGCAGTGGTGAAGACCAAATGAATTGTGGTCAAGCTAATAAGGGCTGATGGTGGATACCTAGGCACACAGAGGCGAAGAAGGACGTGGTTACCGACGAAATGCTCCGGGGAGTTGGAAGCAGACATTGATCCGGAGATGTCCGAATGGGGCAACCCTAAATACTACCTGCTGAATATATAGGCAGGAAAGAGCCAACCCAGCGAATTGAAACATCTTAGTAGCTGGAGGAAGAGAAATCAAAAGAGATTCCCTGTGTAGTGGTGAGCGAAAGGGGAAAAGCCTAAACCAAAGGGTTTACCTTTTGGGGTTGTGGGAAAGCAATAACGAATCTAGCGGTTAGACGAAGCAGCTAAATACTGCACCAAAGAAGGTGAAAGTCCTGTAGTCGAAAACTTAAGGATAGTAGCTTCATCCCGAGTAGCATGGGGCACGAGGAATCCCATGTGAATCAGCGAGGACCATCTCGTAAGGCTAAATACTACTGTGTGACCGATAGTGAACAAGTACCGCGAGGGAAAGGTGAAAAGAACCCCGGAAGGGGAGTGAAATAGAACATGAAACCGTCAGCCTACAAGCAGTGGGAGTCCGATTAAACGGATGACCGCGTGCCTGTTGAAGAATGAGCCGGCGACTTATAGGCACTGGTAGGTTAAAGCGAGAATGCTGGAGCCAAAGGGAAACCGAGTCTGAAGAGGGCGAAAAATCAGTGTTTATAGACCCGAACCCTGGTGATCTAACCATGTCCAGGATGAAGCTTGGGTAACACCAAGTGGAGGTCCGAACCGACCGATGTTGAAAAATCGGCGGATGAGGTGTGGTTAGGGGTGAAATGCCAATCGAACCAGGAGCTAGCTGGTTCTCCCCGAAATGTGTTTAGGCGCAGCGGTAATGAATATATCTGGGGGGTAAAGCACTGTTTCGGTGCGGGCTGGGAGACCGGTACCAAATCGAGACAAACTCAGAATACCCAGAGCACACATTGCCAGTGAGACAGTGGGGGATAAGCTTCATTGTCAAGAGGGAAACAGCCCAGACCACCAGCTAAGGTCCCCAAATCATCGCTAAGTGATAAAGGAGGTGAGAGTGCACAGACAACTAGGAGGTTTGCCTAGAAGCAGCCACCCTTGAAAGAGTGCGTAATAGCTCACTAGTCAAGCGCTCTCGCGCCGAAAATGAACGGGGCTAAGCGATGTACCGAAGCTGTGGGATTTGTCTAACGATAAATCGGTAGGGGAGCGTTCCGTCGTAGGTAGAAGCAGTAGCGGCAAGCAGCTGT
>NZ_CAWNLA010000001.1:419737-1059737 GCF_963875285.1 Calothrix sp. NIES-2100 | reverse complement strand
CAAACCTACCAAAACTTTTGCCAACGCTTGTACCATCTCCCTTTTGGAAACATCTTCTCCTCTGACAAGATAGTGAACTCTACCAGTCAACACAGGTAACTCAGACTCAATCACATCGTTTTTAGCTTCGATATCGCTGTGAATAATTGCAACTATTCGCAACCCCAGCGATTCACAAAATTCTTGCCATTGGGGAATTTTATCTTTCTCTCCAGATAAAATAACGGCGTGAGTCGCTTCTCGCATAATGACTCGATTTTCATCGGTGATTTGTCCCCCAACGTCAATGATATTTAGGGGTGTGTTTGCACTCCGCACCCAACCCGCAGCTTTTTGTGCAAACTCTGGGGTGAACTTGGCTTTATACTCAGCTTTCAGTCTTTTTGCTAATTCCAAATCACGCTGTGCGGCTTCAGAAAACCATGCGCCCTCGCCATCAGGACAAGCGGTAATTACATAAGGATAGGGTGCGCCTGCAATGTTAGAAATTGCTTGCTTTAAAGCTTCCCGCAAGCATGATTTTCCTGACTGTTGAGGGCCACAAATTACAACTTTTGGATTGATTTTATCCTTGTGCGGTTCGTCGGTTTCGATGAGTTCGCCTATTTTATAGGCTCGAGTGTGGGAAACTGCTGTAATAAAAGTTTTATAACCTTTTCTGCCAATCTTGGGGTCGAATATGGCGATCGCACTATAAAGATGAGATACTTTATGGGCTATCAGGTAACATACTGGTAGCGATGCTGGTCCATCAATTTTCAGCAACCGTCCACCCTTAATTTCTCCCGATTCTATCAATTCGTCTAAACGCGCTGCTGCATCACGAACTATTTGGTCACCGTAGGCTGCTGTCCCAAATCTTACTTTTAATACATCGCCTTCTAAATTAATGTGGTAAGTACTCATAGATAAAAGAGCCACCTCAAGTCATAATGGTGAAAATGCCCTGTTTTAGATAATTTTTGCGTGATTTTTCCCAAAAAATTAAATTAACAACTTAAGTGTCACAGTTTACACGCTAAAATGTATGTGATAGAAATCACATCTTTATCTAAGGCGGAAGGGAAAAACAACTGCACTGCATATATTTATGGGTAGCCATTACTTCCAGCTTTCAATTAATGAGTACATCATACAGGGTATTGGAAGAAGCTTATTCCAAAGTGATTTATGCTGGTGTAATACCTCAAATGTACTAGGCAAGTGTCTGTTGAAATTTTTTCTGATGTTCCTCAAGTAGAATTGCTGCAATGGTTAGCACGGGGTTCTCTCAAGCAAAACCTGCTGCGGGCGATTCGGTTGTGGGTATGGTTGCGTTCGCTTTATGGTGAAACTTCAGATCGCTTGCTGCTGGATGATTCTTTTACTTTTGCAGGCTGGCGGGATGCTTTTTTTACTCCCACACACCCTAAGGGAGAAGGAATTCCCCAGTTGCATGATGCTAATTGTCCTTGTGCGAAAACAACGGCGGAGTGGTTATTTAATACGAAAACAGGAATTTTGGAATCACAATGGAAGCGATCGCTCTTGGCTCATCTGAGTATCTCTAATTCAGTAGAGGACACAAAACCTTCGGCGGCTAAAAATCCTTGTTCTCTCAAGTCGGAATCTGATTTGGATGAACTATTACAGCGGCGTTTGTTTGGGGTAACTCGTCGTTCTCTGCAAGCAGATTTGGAAATTCTTGAAGAATTAGGTTGGCTGAAATATCAACAGCAGACATATCACCGCGTTAATAACTTACCTTCTCGTCCGATGACGACAAATTTAGCAGCAGCTTCTACCAAACTCCATAGTGATGAATTAAATTTTCTCAATCAAGAAGATTTAGCAGCGATCGCACAAAATCTCTCGCAAGAAATTTGTGGGATACGGCGCTTTTTCTGCCAACTTGATTATGTAATTCCTCGGACTACTATAGACTCTGTTGATGATTGGCAACACAAATTGAGAGAACTTTGGGGACAAACCCCCGTAAGTGCGATCGCTCTCAATTACAACAGCGCCAGGTTAGGACAATCTGTAGAATGTTGTGTTTACCCAGTCTGTATATATTATGTGCAACGTGCAGTTTATCTGTGTGCGTTTGGCGAAAGTCCTGATCGCAATACTGACTGGTATAATTTTCGCCTAGACAGAATTCAAAACATTACCCCCATTGAGTGGACAAATTCTGCTATTCCCCTGGTTTTACAACAACGTTACCAAAAAAGACAATTACCTACTCCCGAAGAAATTGAAAAGCAGATGTCTGATGCTTGGGGATTTGATTTCTACTTGCAACCTCGGCTGATGCTACTACGATTTGAGCGAGAGTATCATGAACGCTATATTCGCAATACTTTTCGTCATGATACCTTTAAGGCGATCGCTTACCCAAAAGCAGAACGTTTAATTCGGCAACAAACACCGCCATCCCAACAGCAAGAATTACTGAAAGTTCTGGCAAATCGTTCCCCGGAAGATGCTTACTATCGTGTTTACTATCGACACGGAGATAACAATGTGAGTATGCGTTTACGTGCATGGCGCCCAAAAGTTGAGGTGATTATGCCTTGGGATTTACGCCAAAGTATAGCAGATGATGTTAGCAAAGAATTTCACCTTTATCATAATTAACTAAACTATGAATTCAGTAAAATTGACCGAAAAATTTGAAGCAGCGTTAATTTATGCGACTCGTCTGCACGCTGAACAAACCCGTAAAATTAGTGGCGTTCCCTATATTACCCATTTATTGAGTGTAGCGGCTTTAGTATTGGAAGCTGGGGGAACGGAAGAAGAAGCGATCGCCGGTTTGTTGCACGATAGTATAGAAGACCAAGGTGGCAAACCTACCCGCGAAGAAATTCGCCAACGTTTTGGTGATACAATTGTCGCAATTATTGATGGCTGTACAGAGTGGGATACCCTACCTAAACCACCTTGGCAAGAACGTAAAAATCGTTATTTAGAAAACCTGCGTCATGCGTCTGCTTCCGTCCGCAGAGTATCTTTAGCAGATAAACTGCATAATGCCAGGTCATTATTAATAGACTGGCGATTATATGGTGACAGCATTTGGACTAACTTTAAAATTGGTCGAGAAAGGACTTTATGGTTCTACCAATCATTGTTGCAAGTTTATCGGGAAACAGGTTCTGATTGGATGACCGAGGAACTGGAAAGAATTGTTAGTCAGTTGTCCCAAGAAAGTACTAATTCTTATGAATCAAGTCCGATAAAGCACTCAAACTGACAAAAATTAACACACCTAACCCGGTCGTGAGGAATAATGCGGCGAACATCCGGGGAATTTGCAGGTTGTAGCTGGAAATTAAAATGCGATAGGCGATACCTGATTTTGCACCGCCAGTCCCAGCGACAAATTCGGCTACAACTGCGCCAATTAAGGCTAAACCACCACTGATTTTTAATCCCCCTAGAAAGTATGGCATGGCACTAGGTAGGCGCAGATACAGCAGTGTTTGCCAACGTGAAGCTTTGTAGAGTTGAAACAGGTTGAGTAAGTTGGGATCTACGCTTTTGAGTCCCAGGGTAGTATTAGAAACGATGGGAAAAAAGGCGACTATCCAGGCGCAAACTACTAAGGCCGCAAAGGTGTTATTTTTCAGCCAGAGAATGATTAAAGGTGCGATCGCGACTATCGGTGTTGTCTGTAAAATGACTGCATAGGGAAATAAGCTGCGTTCAATCCATTTGCTTTGGGTAAACAATATCGCTATCAGTAACCCAGAAATGGCAGATGCAATAAAGGCAACTACGGTAATTTGTAGGGTGATTAATAAGGATGAGAACAGCTCATTCCCATCAGTAATTAAGGTTTTAAATACTAAGATGGGGCCAGGGAGAATATAAGGCGGTAAATGTGTTACCCGCACGAAGATATCCCACAATACCAGTACCAAAAACCCGACTAATATTGGTGCCCAAATATCAGGCGATCGCAATTTTTTAAGTATAATTTTTAATTGTGGGCGACGAGTAAACATTCAAAATCCAGTAGTTTGAGGATGATTCATGGCGATCGCTAGCGACTGAGAAACCTCTCGGCAATATTCGCTATATACTGATGAGGTACGAAAGGACTCACTCCGGGGGTAAGGTGCATCAATTTCAATATCTGCAACTATCCGGCCGGGATTGATCCCCATCACCAAGACGCGATTTGACAAGTATACCGCTTCGTAAATATTGTGAGTAACAAAAACTACAGTCCAACGCTGTTGATGCCATAAATCTAGTAAGTCGCTGTTGAGTTTGCTGCGAGTAATTTCATCTAAAGCCCCAAATGGTTCATCCATTAAGAGGATATTTGGCTGAGTGACTAAAGCCCGAGCAATTGATACGCGCATTTTCATCCCACCAGATAACTCACGGGGGTAGCTACGCTCGAATTTCTCTAATCCTACCAATGCCAATGTTTTTTCTACCAAGCTATGAGCATCTTTTTGGGGGATTTTTGCTAGCTTCAGGGGGAGGCGGATATTTTCTGTCACATTTGCCCAAGGCATAAGTGCCGCCTCTTGAAACACAAAAGCTAGTTTTCGCGCTTGTGGAGTCAAACCCCAATCTATACTACCAGAACTCACCCGTTCTAGTCCGGCAATTAATCTCAGGACTGTACTTTTACCACATCCAGAAGGCCCAACTATACTGACAAATTGTGCTTCTGGGATCGCTAAATTTAAGTCTTGTAAGGCAACTGTGCCATTGGGGTAGACTTTGCTAACGTAATTGAGTGTAAGAGCAGGACGGTGATTCATTATCAGTATAAGGCAGAGGGGATGAGGGGAGAAGGGGGACAAGGAGAGAAGTCTGAGCGCCGGCGTCCGGCGTTAGCGCAGCGGTAGCGAGGTACGAGCGTCTGGCGTCTCCCCTTGGGAGACGCGCAAGGGACGCCAACGTCTACTCTTCGAGAACGACTTCGTCGAACGACGAAAAGAACTTCGGGAGGACAAGGAGAAATAATCAATGACTATTGCCTATTGCCTTCTTAACAAATTACAAATGACTATTTCAAGCTAGCCCCTCATGGGAAAACCCACAACCAAACATGAAAATATCTCTTATTGGTTTCCCTAGCCCTGGTTCCCCTAGTCCCTAACCCCTATTTTCAAGTTAGACGCTCATGGAAAAATCCCACAACCAAACATGAAAATCTCTCTTCTCTAACCCTGGTTCCCCTAGTCCCTAACCCCTATTTTCAAGCTAGACGCTCATGTGATAAATCACACAACGAGAGTATGAAAAATCTTACCTCTTTTGCCATCTGCCTCCTCACCGGTTGGTAAGCAAAGCCGAACCACTGCCTTTTTTTTCAGCTAGAAGCTAAAGTTCCCTACAAGTGAATTACAAATTACTTGTTGTAATAATCTCTGCCTTGATTGACAAAATCCAAGGTAAATGCATCTTTATATTTAACATTGGGCTGAGACAGTTTGCTATTGACCATGCTATCGAATAATAATTTCCATCTTGCGTCTGTCATTGCTCCAATTCCTTGTTTTTCTGCTTCCCCAGACAGAATAATTCCATATTCTTTGAGCTTTTGAATGCCGTAAGTAATTTGCTCATCTGTCATTTCTGGATTCTCTTTTTTGATTAATTGATTACCTGGTTGGGGATTTTCTAAGTAACTATACCAACCTTTGATGGAAGCATCCACAAATCGCTGCACTAAGTTTGGATTTTTTTCTACTAATTCTTTTCTGGTTTCAATAGTAGTTGCGTATGTTTGATAACCATAATCTGCTAGTAAAAACACAGTTGGCTGAAAACCACCTTGCTTGGCAATCGCGAAGGGTTCTGATGTGATGTAGCCTTGTTGCGCTGAGGTTTTGTCAGCCAAAAATGGGGCAGGATTGAAGTTATAAGGGCGTTTTTGCTCGTCTGTAAAACCATACTTAGCTTTGAGAACAGGCCAATAGGTGACGTTAGCGGCGGCGGAGACATAAATCGGTTTGCCTTTGAGGTCGGCAAGGGTTTTAATTGCTGTGTTGGGATGAATAATTATACACTGGGGGTCTTTTTGAAAGATTGCCGCTACCGTGATTTTCGGAATACCTTGTGCTACTGCGTTTATGGCATCAATGCCATAACCCATGAAAAAATCTACTGCTCCTCCCATCAATAACTGGGTACCATTAGGTACTTGGGGGCCACCCATTTTAATTGTGACATCCAGACCGTGGTTTTTGTAGATTCCAGTCGCGATCGCCTGGTAAAATCCGCCGTGTTCTGCTTGAGCGATCCAATTTGTCCCAAAGGTAACTTTATCTAACCCTAAATTTGTTGTTGCTGGTTGGTTGCTATGAGTACAAGCAGTAAGGAAAGTGCTACTTATACCAATGCAACTGTACTGAATAAACTGACGGCGACTAAGGCGATGAAATGCAGTTGATGAGCATGGAGACTGATTCATGGAACAAGATAACGCTCCTGAGGCTGTGATGTTTTAGCTGATTCTGAATGTACATTCTAAAATCAGCTTTTGGTTCACCACAGAATAAGGTTGAATTGTCAGCGCGCGTTGAAAAGCTTGGATGGCTTCACGATATTTTCCTAATGCGGCATAACACAAACCCATACCATGAAGTGCGCCGAAATGTACAGGATTGAGATTCACTACCATTTGACAATCGGCTAACGACTTTTGATAATCACCGATACTGTAGTAAAGAAAAGCACGACGATTCCATGCTTCGGAAAAATCGGGTTGTTCTTCTATCAGATGGGTTAGGACTTTTTCGGCTTCAGTAGTTTCACCAGCATCTAACAACTTTTGACTGTGGTCAATTTTCTCTAATCCATAAATCCCCTTTTGCTGAAACCAGATCCGCCATAATTTCTTAGTCGCCTGTTCCCGAACTGTGGCATCAGAATTTTTCAAATCCTCAAGTAAAGATTTGATCGATAAAGAATCCATAAATGTGTCTAGGTAATCGTATTTATATATCAACTTTCGCACAAAATTCTCTACTTAGTCATTTTTAAAGTTAACTTTAAATTCTCTTATTACAGTTGCAAATTCCGCAATTTCCGTGTTGTAATTTAGTTGTATTCAGTAATACTATTAATACTGATTTCAAAGACAAAATTCATGGAAAATTAGTCATTAGGACATCATATATTTAAGAATAGTTGATAAAACCCTATTGACTAATACTTGATAAAAACAGCACACAAAAAATTAATTGACTATGCCAAAGCAAAATAGCGGTTCTAGGCATATTGTTCTGACATCCCATCCAAATAATGGTGGGGCTAAACCAATTCCGATTCACTGGGGTGCTAGTGATCCTAGGGAACGTGGACCGATTATTGCGACTTTAACGAAGCAAGCACACAGAAATGTCATTGGCACTCATTCTGGTAGTTATGCGGTGTATCGTGCTTTAGCGGTGGCTAGTGGAGCTTTACAATCAGATCATCGGGCTGATTTGACTAATACATCGCCAGTGACACATATTGGCCCCCATCCAAGTTGGGCTGATCCTGATAAAATTGTTTCTCTTGACCCCTTTGGGGCGGTAGCGAGTGAGGTGTTTGCTTCATATTACGCTCAAGGATATGACATCCGGCCGACGATCGCGATTACTCAGGCGCATATTAATATGCCAGAACTGCAAGATGCGGTAGATAAAGGGCGCTTGCAGGTTGATGGCAAAATTATGAAGCCAGGTGGTGATTTGGTCGTGACGAAGGCGGCGATTGAGCCTGTGTGGTATTTACCGGGAATTGCCAAGCGGTTTGGAATTAAGGAAGCAGATTTACGCCGCGCTTTATTTGAACAAACTGGGGGGATGTTCCCCGAATTGGTAACACGTTCTGATTTAGAAGTGTTTTTACCGCCAATTGGGGGTGTCACTGTATATATTGTCGGTGATATGGACGCGATCGCCGATCCGAATAAACCCCTAGCTTTGCGGGTACATGATGAATGTAACGGTTCTGATGTGTTTGGTTCTGATATCTGTACCTGTCGTCCTTATTTAGTGCATGGAATTGAAGTTTGTGTCCAAACTGCACAGGAAGGCGGTGTGGGTGTAATTGTCTACTGTCGTAAAGAAGGACGCGCTTTGGGAGAAGTTACCAAATTCTTAGTTTACAATGCCAGGAAGCGCCAAGAAGGAGGCGATCGCGCTGATGCTTATTTTGCGCGGACAGAATGCGTAGCAGGTGTCCAAGATATGCGCTTTCAAGAGTTAATGCCTGATGTGTTGCATTGGTTGGGCATTACCCGGATTGACCGCATGGTATCTATGAGTAATATGAAATTCAATGCCATCACCCAAGCGGGGATTAAAATTGTGGAAAGAGTACCTATCCCAGAGGATTTGATTCCCCAGGATGCACGGGTGGAAATTGAAGCGAAGAAGGCGGCTGGATATTATACCACAGGTGAGGTGTTAGATGCAGAGAGTTTGGGTGAGGTGAAGGGAAGAGATTTGGAACGGTAAGGAAACTCCAAAAAATAAATTATGCCAAATTGTAGGGGCGGGGTTACCCATACGTGTCAACTTAACGTGAAACCCTTACCAAGACGTGATGAGCGAATTCTCTCACTTAACATCATGATCCGCGTCACCCCACCCCGGCTTTGCTGACGCAAAACCTCCCCTCCCCGTTTACGGGGAGGGGATTGAGGGGTGGGGTAAAATGCCTGTGGGATAAGCCTTTTAACTTAAGTTGACACCAATGGGGGTTACCCCGCCCCTACGAGTTGCGGGTTTGGTAGGTTAATGATTGGAATATTTTTTTATTTGGAAGTCCCTAAAAAAGGCAGTCGTTCGACTTTGCGGTAGTTGAAAGTAGTCGAAACTCACCAACCTGGCAGAAGGAATAACTCAGAAGTGGATTTGAATCCGGATGACTGGCTATACTCATAGCTCATTACTCTGTGTCCTCTGCGTCCTCTGCGGTTTGTAACAATGAGAACTTACTCCGCAACACAGGGCTACCTCTGCCTTATGTTAATAAAGTGTAAGTAGGGCGGTGCAATTAAACATAACTGGCGAGGACTGTCATTTGTCATTTGTCATTTGTCATTGGTAAGGGTTTCAAGCCAATTTACGTTTCTTAACATAGTTTGGTTTTTTTCCACCGACTTACTTAAAGGATGAAGTGTAAAGTTAAAATTTTTGGGCTTGATACTTCATCCTGATTTTTGCGGTTAATTAGGAGGTTAAGAATGGATATTGGAACCGCAGAGGCGCAGAGGACGCAGAGAGAGTTAGTTGCATATCTTCGTTCTCCGGAGGCGATTCGGGAACGGTGTGGGCAATTATTTTCCTGGGTGTGTGAGGGGAAGTCAGAGAATTTTGTTTGTGATTTGACGCAGTTGCCAAGGGTGGCGGATTATGTGATTGAGGTGATACGTAAAGAATACCCGAATCTAGATGTTCCGTTTCACAGTCGGTGGCGACATTTTGAAGCTGGGGGTGTGGGGCGATTAGCTAAGTTGGATAGGCTGTTGGCGGGGTTATCGCCAGAGGAAAAGGCGGCGGCGAAGTTTGATTTGGCAATTATTAGCGTGCTTTTAGATGCTGGTGCTGGGGATAGGTGGCATTATGATGAACAGGAAACTAATTTGAGGTTGGGGCGTTCGGAAGGGTTGGCGGTGGCGAGTTTCCACATGTTTTGTCAAGGGAATTTTGCTAGTAATAATTTACCCCAGGCTGATGCTTCTCGGTTACAAAAATTAACTGAGGCAGAATTAGCAACTGGGTTCCAGGTAACTGCGGAAAATCCTTTGGTGGGGATTGGGGGAAGGTTGAATTTATTGCAAAAGTTAGGACAAGTCTTACTGGCTTCGCCCCATCTGTTTGGTGATAAAAATCCTCGTCCGGGGAATTTGGTTAAATATCTTTTGGGTAAGTCGGAGAATGGGGAGTTAGCAGCTACAACTGTATTCAGTGCAGTACTGGAAGGGCTGAGTGATATTTGGCCGGGTAGATTAGAGATAGCTGGGGTGAATTTGGGCGATGTCTGGGAACATCCAGCGATTAGTGATGATGGTTTAGTCCCTTTTCATAAATTATCTCAGTGGTTGACATATTCTTTATTAGAACCACTGCAAGAACTTGGTTTGACAATTACTGGTCTAGATAAACTCACTGGTTTACCAGAATATCGTAATGGGGGATTATGTCTCGACTTGGGACTCATTAGTGTAAAAAACCCAGAGATTTTCCGTTTATCTCACTTAGTTGGATCAGCAGTTATAGTTGAATGGCGGGCTTTGACGGTGATTCTTTTAGATAGAATTGCGGCGACAATCCGCGAAAAATTGAGTATGAGTACTGAGGAACTACCATTAGTGAAAATCCTTCAAGGGGGAACTTGGACAGCTGGACGCAAAATCGCCGCCCAACTCAGAACGGGTGGGATACCCCCCATACAAATAGAGAGTGATGGGACGGTATTCTGAATATTGCTGTTACGAAGAATATTTAAACAAGTCATATAGCAGCATCGATTTACCGTAGATGCGATTATTCATTCTGCACAAATTTTCTAGATTGACAAAATCATCAATAATTGAAGTGGATATGGATGATACAGAAAAATTTGTCTAGTTAATTATGGTTATGAATTCTTTGAGAGCCTGGTTGTGAGATGGCGGCTATTTGATGTTGGGTTTCGTTCCTCAACCCAACCTACGAGCGATCGCACTTTTCACCCTTCAATACTCTCTTCGACAAGAATATCACCATTACCGACAATAGTATTTTGGAAATAAGCTCCGTGAGATCGACCGAAATCACTGAGGTAAGACCCTTTGAGATTAGCATTTTCAAATCTGGCACAAACTGCGTCAGCATCGGTCACACTAGCCCCTTCCAAGTTAGTACCAATGAACTTAGCCAGACTCAATTCGGCATAGCTGAGATTAGCCCCTCTCAAGTTAGCTCCACTCAAATTAGCAGCCAACAAATTAGCTTGACTCAGATTAGCCCCACTCAGGTTAACTCCGCTCAAGTCAGCCTCTTGGAAATTAACCCCACTGAAATCCCTCTCCCCAGCAGCGTACCTCTGCAACAACTCGTCAACAGTTATCCTCATCTATACAACTCCACATTAACCAACACATATAAAGATAACCCACTAAATCTCTTCGACCCCACCTTCAACATCAACTTCCAAATCGCCGACTTCCCCACAGGACAGCTAGTAGAAGCCCAAATCACCCAATTTGACTCCCTCGGTCGCCCCAACAGTGGCACAATCCTCATTGTCAACAACGCTGCACCCACAATTACCAATATCTCAGGCGATACAAATATTAATGAAGGTGCAGTTGCCAATTTCATAGCCACAGCCGCAGACCCAGGCAATGATACCATCACTTATACCTGGGACTTTGGTAATGGTGTTACCAAGACAGGTGAAAATGTCAGCCATGTGTTTGCCGATGAAGGCACTTAAAAAATGACTATTGACCAACAAAATCAAGTAACACTTATTGAACATCCATTGATTCAGCATAAATTAACGCTGATGCGGCGGGTGGAAACTAGTACAACGAAATTTCGGAATCTTGTTAAGGAAGTTAGTTTGTTGTTGGCTTATGAGGTAACAAGAGATTTACCACTGAAATATGAAGAGATTCAAACACCACTCGCCGTGATGAATGCGCCTGTGCTTGCGCCTGATAAAAAGCTGGTGTTAGTTTCGATTATGCGGGCGGGACAGGGTATTTTAGATGGAATGTTGGAGTTGATGCCTTCGGCAAGAGTGGGACATGTTGGTTTGTACCGCGATCCGAAAACTCTGATTCCGATAGAATATTATTTTAAAGTTCCCCATGATGTGGAACAGCGAGACATGATTGTTGTTGATCCGATGTTAGCTACGGGGAATTCGGCGGTGGCAGCGGTGGAACGGTTAAAATCAACTAATCCTTTGTCAATGAAGTTTGTCTGCTTACTTGCTGCACCGGAAGGAATTGAGCATTTCTGTGAGGCACATCCTGATGTACCTTTGTATACAGCCGCGATTGATGACCATTTGGATGAACATGGTTATATTATTCCAGGATTAGGCGATGCAGGCGATCGCTTATTTGGGACAAAATAATCAAGTCAGGGGGATTGGGCATTGGGCATTGGGCATGGCGACAATTGACTATTGACTATTGACTATTGACGATTTTCGCCAAAGTAGGGAGTACCTAAAGCTTTTGGTGGTGTAGATTTGCCGGCTAATCCCACTAATGCCAATAAAGCGATCGCATAAGGTAACATGACTAGAAACTGGTAGGGTATATTTGCCCCTAATGCCTGAATTCGCAGTTGCAAAGCTTCTGTTGCCCCAAATAGCAAACAAGCTAAGGCACTATATATAGGATGCCATCTGCCAAAAATTAATGCTGCGATCGCAATAAATCCTTTACCTGCACTCATCCCTTCTGCAAAAAATCTTACTTGCACTAAAGTTAAATAAGCACCGCCTAAACTCGCCAGACAGCCACCAATTACTACAGCGATATAACGTACCTTTTGTACCGAAATTCCTGCTGTATCAGCCGCTTTGGGAGATTCGCCTACAGCCCGCAAGGTTAATCCAAAGCTAGTTTTAAATAAAATGTATGTAGTTGCAATTACTAAAATTATTAGTAAATATACTAAAATATCTTGCTGAAACAACAGCGCACCAAGTAGGGGGATATTGGCTAAACCAGGAATGATCATTGCCTGAATTCCCGGTAATTGCTGTGTACTGCTACCACTAAACACCAGCCTTCCCAGAAATGATGTTAACCCAGCGGCGACGAGATTAATTGCTAGCCCTGACACCAATTGGTCAACGCGCAAAGTTACACATAAAAAAGCATGGAGTAATCCTACCAATCCCCCAGCGATCGCAGCCGCCAAAATACCAAGCCAGGGATTACCTGTATAGAAACTGCTAGCAGCACTAGTAAAAGCGCCAGTGAGCAACATTCCTTCCAAGGCGATATTTAACACCCCCGACCGTTCCGAGTACAATCCTCCTAGGGCAGCAAATCCTAAGGGTATGGTGAGACGCAAGGTTGCAATTAGATAATCAGAGAAAAAATTGAGATTATTCATAAATCTGTTTCTTGTCTCTATGCGCTCTCTGCGTCTGGTGCGGTTTAAATATCATTTATTTAACCACAGAGGCGCAGAGAACACTCCAGATAAGAGATTAATTTTGAATTTTGAATTTTGAATTTTGAATTGTTATCTGTCTTTCCACCGCCAGACTGACAGCAATAAACAACACCGTCAACCCCTGAATTGCATAAACTACAGTGACAGGCACACCTGCACTACGCTGCATCACATTGGCACCACTGCGCAGGGCAGCAAAAAACAAGGAAGTTAAAACTACACCGACCACACTACCACGACTTAAAAAAGCGATCGCAATGGCATCAAATCCATAACCAGGGGAAACTTGTTCAAATAGCCGAAATTTCAGCCCCATTACTTCACAACTCCCAGCTAAACCAGCTAAACCTCCGGCTAACACCATCACCAGCATAATAGTTCGTTCTACCGACATGTGAGCATAACGGGCGGCAATCGGGTTAAATCCTACGGCGGCGATTTGGTAACCTAAAGGCGATCGCCTGAACAACACCCACAATATCCCGGCGGCAATTAACGCTAATAAAATTCCCGCGTGGGCAAGACTTTGTGGTAATATAATCGATAGGCGGGCGGTGTTGGCAATTAGCGGTGAATAAGGACTAGGCGCACCTGGAGCCATTAACGGATTTTGGACAAGGTAGCTAACTAAATTCACAGCAATATAATTGAGTAATAAGGTAGTAATGACTTCATTTACTCCCCGCATGGCTTTGAGATAACCAGGAATCCAACCCCAAACTGCACCAAAAACAAATCCTGCCAACAGTGCTAAGGGGATATGAATCACAGCAGGTAATCCGGGTACGTATAAGCCAATTAAAGTACTTCCCAACGCACCCAAATAAATTTGTCCTTCGCCACCAATATTAAATTGTCCAGCCCGCAACGCTACTAAGACACCTAAACTGGTGAATAATAGCGGTGTCATTTTGGTGAGGGTGTTACCAAATCCAAAATGGGTAGAGAGAGATTCTTGAAATAAAGCTGTGTATGCGGTGAAGGGATTCGCCCCAGCTATGATGATGAGGATAGCACCAACGAGTAAAGCAGATGCGATCGCAATTAGCGGTGATAGGATTGGTAGCAGGAATTTCATGGGAATGAATTGACGCAATCAGGGAATTATCACCTATTTCCGCACTCAAAATGACTGTTCCTCCCCTGCTCCCCTACCTTCAGGTGATATAATCTTTTTTAGTTGGAAGTCTTTAACATCTAAGAGTCCTCAGATGAAACGTTGTTTTTAATTAAACGGTGAAACAGGCGACAAGGCCAAATGCAGGCTCCACAAACACTGACAGAGGCAATGGCAACAAAAACACGCCAGTTATCGTTAATTGGATTAGCAGACTTTGATTGTTGATCTTGCCTATCTTTGATTATTTCCGGTAATGAATGAGATAGCTGGCTGACTGTACTTACCCCTTCAATCGCCGCTCCAATTAGATAAGCTACAAGGGCAATACCTAGCCAGTGATTCATCATATTATATTGGTTAACTTTTGTTTTAATGATTCTCTTGCCCTAATGATAATCGCCCTTCAGCAGTGTCGCGAATTAGTGGCAGTTTAGATTGTATGTAAGTATTTAAGCTATTATCTGCCTGTGCATCAAGTCCTTGCTTGGCTTTTAATTGTTGCAGAAGCAATTGTACTAAAGCTACATCATCAAACTGGAGTAAGGTGCTGACATTAGTAGACTCGATTACAGCCCAAAGCTGTCGCATTATTTTGGCAGTGATCATGAGCCTGTAACCTCTTAAGCTTTTCTTTATATTTGCACAGTTTTTTTGTTTGTGCCTAATTTTGTGAAAGAATTAATCAATCAACATAATTACCAGAGAATCAAGACCTAAGTCGCTAGAAGACGGCAAAGTAAACGGATAGTGGTGTTGAATTGCTACAAGTCACCGCCTCCCCCTTTCCCCGCGTCCTCTATTCGCCCCAGCAATTAAAATCAGGATAACAGCGATGATGAAGGCGTGCTGCACCAACGCAATTATCGGTGATAAGTAGCTCAACATAATTAAACGTCAAATGTCATTACGAGCGGAACGCAGTGCAGCGTAAAGCCTTCGGCATAGCTTCGCTTAGCGCGTAGCGTCTCGTAGAGAAGTAATCGCCAGGAATCTATTTTACGTTTTTCAAGGTTGACCTACTTAGGATGGGTAAGTTTTGCAAGCGGAGATTAGGGAGATACAGCGATTGTTTGATAAATCAACCAGATTTTTAAATCTCACTTATTCGACGCAGTTGTCATCTTAGGGTAAGCGCAAAGAAGACTTGATAACTAAGTCTTTATGAAGTTAACTGAGATATAGCAACATAGCATTGCCTTTGTTAGCAGCATCTTGGTAATACTCCATAATTTCTCGTTTGATATCTATTAATGCGTCTAATACTTCATATTCCCACCAGACGGTAGATTTATAGATATCAGGATTTAGCATAATAGCTTGATGTAATCTTTCCTTTAAGCCTGCTTCTGTAATTTTGGGTAAAGCTTCTGCAACTTGCTTAACTTCATCATTGGTTAAGTACCTAACAGGTGGAAAGTCTCTATCATATTCTTCTATTACACTTCCCCCCATAATAGCATTTACTAAGGGTAGACCATCCCAATCCGAGTTTTCTCTCACTAAAAAATCTAGCTGACATGCTTCCCAAGAAGTGGAATCTTTAGTTAGTAAAAAATGTATGGCGTGCCAAGATTTTTCAATATCTAATTCTTCATTTTTACCTTCGCAAATAACTAAAGGAATATCTGCTTTTATTTGTTTGAATTCTTTTTTATAGAGGAAAATTCCCTTACGTTGCATTAAATCTGATTCAGATATCCATCTTGCATGAGTAAACACGCTAACTAAGCCAGGTTCTTCTTTTAATTTCTCCAATACATCATGAGATAGTTGCCTAAAAACACCGTATATTCCCATATGTAGCTTTCCTCGGTGCCGTTTTTTATTAACGGTGATTTTGTATCGTTGCAATCTCATCAGCAGTTAAAGTCACAACCTTGCCATCTTTCATAATACTAATCGATTGCCCAAGTTGGCGATGTCTTTCAATCGCGGCTGCAATTGCGGCTTTAACTCCAACATCAATTTTGCTATGTAGCTTTTTCATCTCTTCTTCAGTCATTTCATACCTCTATAATTTTATTCCAAATCTCGTTTATATAAATAATAGGCTGCTGATTAATAATGCGTTCAGCAACGAAAAGGGGAGAGGAGCTAGAGTTATCATAGATCATCCATCCATCGCACAAAGGTAAATATATAGAAATCAGGTTTTTTCTCCCCTGTTGATAGCGTCTACGAATAACATCGTTTGGAATTGAGTGTCCACCACTAGCAACTCTTGCGGCTACTCGTTCTACAGCTAATTCAACGCTTTGTAACCAAAAGTATATCAAGTTAATTGTGTAGCCTTTTGCTCTACAATCAATAATAAAAGGTGCAAAACTTCTAGCTGCTAGCGTAGTTTCAAAAGCAAAATCACTACCTGAATTAGATAATATCCGCAGTCGCTTAATCATTAATCTTCCTGCTTCCATAGCCATTGAATCTGGATTTAATGGAGATAATCCAGCCGCAATAGCATCTGCATTTACATACTCAAAGCAGTCGAGAAAATTCGGTAACAAACTCATCGCCACGGTAGTTTTCCCTGAACCATTTGCACCACCAATTATGTATAGACTTGACATAAAAGTTCTCCCCGCGTCACCTCATCCCCCCATCCCTGCGTCTTCTTCCTTCCCCAGCCATCAACAAACCAATCGCCTCTACAGTCGCCGTAGCTGCATCGAAAATAGCGACAAACTCACCTCTATAGATTACGGCAATGCGATCGCTCATTGCCATGACTTCTTCTAACTCGGTGGAAATATACAAAATTGCCGCACCGCGATCGCGCTCTGCTAATATGCGAGTATGTACGGCTGCTGTTGCGCCGACATCTAACCCGCGTGTAGGTTGCATAGCGACAATTAAACCAGGTTCCCGCGCTAATTCTCGCGCTAACACTACTTTTTGTTGATTTCCTCCCGATAGCTGACTAACTTTGATATCTTTCCCTGTGGCGCGGATATCAAATTCTTGGATTGCAGCTTGGGCATGATGTGCGATCGCTTCTTGTTGTAGCAGAAAACGGCGACAAAAGGGCAAATATTTAAAAGATTTCAAAATCAAGTTTTGGGCAATGGTAAATTCCATGACTAATCCCATTGTTTGCCTATCTTCTGGGATGTAACCTACTATGCAAGGGTGATGTCTAAACTCTATTTTACCTTGCTTTATTTTCCGCACAAGAGCTAAGGCATCAGCTAATTCTCTTTGTCCATTGCCATCGACACCAGCAACCCCTAAAATTTCTCCCCGCCGCAGTTCAAAGGATACATTATTGACAGTTGTAATTCCTCTGTCATCTGCAACTTGTAAATCTTGCACCGAGAGAATAATTTCTCCTGGGGATGTCGGAGTTTTATTTAATTGTAAAGTCACTTCCCGCCCTACCATCAAAGCTGCTAATTTTTGAGGTGTTTCAGCTTGGGTTGATGTTGTTGCTACTACCTTTCCCTGGCGCAAAACTGTGACTGTATCACAGAGGTTCATTACCTCATCTAATTTATGACTAATAAAAATAATTGTATTACCGGCGGCTGCCAATTGGCGCAAAATCTTAATTAATGATTCTACTTCTGGCGGTGTCAAAACTGCTGTAGGTTCATCGAGAATCAATAATTTCGCTTGGCGGTAAAGAACTTTGAGAATTTCTACCCGTTGTTGTGTTCCCACTGGTAAATTTTCTACTTTCGCTGTGGGGTCAATTTCTAAACCGTACGCTTGGGATAATGCAGCGATTTCTTGCTGTTTCTTGGGAATATTTAACCGCCAACTTGGTTTAGTTCCTAAGATAATATTTTCGGTAACCGTTAACTGGGGTATCAGCATGAAATGTTGATAAATCATGCCAATACCTAGTTTAATTGCCTCATTGGCTGAAGTAATTTTTATGGGTTGTTCTTGAATGTAAATTTTACCTGCGTCAGGTTGATAAAGTCCACTAATGATATTCATTAAAGTACTCTTACCTGCACCATTTTCCCCAAGAATTGCATGAATACTTCCAGACGCAACACTGAGGCTGATATTGTCATTGGCAACAAAAGCGCCAAAGCGTTTAGTAATATTTTCTAAGCGTAAATAGTTCATGTGAAGAAAATTTATAAATCGTAGTCAAGACTTCAGTCCTGACTACGATTTTTTGATGCAGCGTGTATCTTTACCAGCCTCTTTGCAGTTTTCAAAGATGATTTTCTTGTCAACAATCTCATCTTTAGTATTCAATGCTTGTTGCTGAACTTCCTCCGGTACAATCTCTCCAAATTTTCCTAAAAATAAGATATCTGGTCTTTCTAAACCAATTGTATATATTTGTCCTTTAATTGTTTTTTTCTTAGCTAAATCTGCTAAATAAGCGATTGCTAAATTTAAGCGTTTCACCGCACTAGTTAAGACTGCTTTTGGGGCGACATCTAATTGATCGTTCGTATTCCCAAAAGCATATACTCCCTTCTCACTCGCTGTTTGTAAGACAGTAGCCGAGGCATTATCTAACCATTGATAGATGACATCAGCACCAGAAGAAATTAGGGCGAGAGTTGCTTCCTTCGCTTTAGCCACATCATTCCAATCACCCGTAAAAGTAGAAGTAATTTGAATATTAGGTTTCACAGATTTTGCCCCTAATTCAAATCCCCGTAATTCTCCCTCAGTCGCGGGGAATTTCTCCCCAGCAATATAAGCTAATTTATTAGATTTAGTCATAGAAGCGCCGATAATCCCACATAAATAACTAGCTTGCAGATGATCTATTCTTAAAGATGCAATATTCTGACCTTTGAGATTACCATTCACACCGACAAAAAATGTCTTGGGAAATTGTGGGGCGATTTGTTCAATTGCGGCATCAAATTGCCCGCCATGCGCAAAGATAAGATTGTAGCCTTTACGGGCAAAATCGGTGAGAACTTCTGTTTGATCCGCCTGTGCTACCTTTTCCACATAGGCGGTTTGGGCACCTAGTTTTTCTTTGGCGAGATTGATTCCTTCATAACCAGATTGATTCCAGGCTTGATCGGTGATAATTCCCGGAAGAGCGATCGCTATTTTAAACCCTTCAGTACCATCCGTTGTTGTCGCTGTTGGTGTCGTTTGATCACTACTGCAAGCTTTCAGCAGTAAGCTAGTAGCAAACGCCGCTGAACCAAAGCCAATAAATTCACGCCGATTAAAATTTGTTTTCATAGTTATTTAGTCATTGGGCATTGGGCATTGGGCATTGGGCATTAATTATTTATCTCCTTTGTCCTCCTTGTCTCCCTTGTCTCCCTTGTCCTCCTTGTCCCCTTGTCTAATTTACTTTGCGCCTTAGCGTCTTTGCGTGAGAATAAAAAGAAATTTGCTAACTTAACGAAAATACTCATGAAAACTCTCAACTTAGATACCCTCACTGCTGCTTTTGCAGACATCGAAACTATCACTGACCCCGTCCAAGTAGCGAAATTATCCCAAGACTATCACACCTTTAGCCCCGTTCTTGTACCAAAATTAGCCGGAAAAGTCGGTGATATCGTCGTCCGTCCTGCCAATGAAGCCGAAGTTATCAGGGTGGCTGCAACTTGCGCCAAATACCGCGTACCTGTAACCGTCCGGGGTGCAGGGACAGGAAATTACGGACAATGCGTACCCTTACATGGCGGCGTAATTCTCGATATGACGAAAATGCACGAGATTCTCTGGGTAAAACCAGCAGTGGCGCGGGTAGAAGCTGGGGTGAAATTAGCAGCATTGGATAAAAAAGCGCGAGAAATCGGCTGGGAAATGCGCATGGCTCCCTCTACCTATCGTACAGCCACCATTGGGGGATTTATTGCCGGGGGAAGTGGGGGAATAGGCTCAATTCAGTATGGTTTATTAGGCGATCGCGGTAATATTTTAGGACTGCGAGTGGTAACTTTAGAAGAGGAACCCCAGATCATTGAGTTACGCGGCGATGATGTGCAAAAGGTCAACCATGCCTGGGGAATCAATGGTATTATCACCCAATTAGAACTACCCTTAGCACCAGCCTATCCTTGGGCAGAAGTAATTGTCACCTTTGACGATTTTATGACAGCTGCCAAGTTTGGTTATGCCCTAGGTAATGCTGATGGCATGATTAAGAAATTGATTAGTGTCTTTGCATCGCCAATTCCCCGATACTTTCACCCCTTACAGCAATACATCACAGAAGGTACGCACCCAGCATTGTTAATGGTAGCTGAACCGAATTTAGAATCATTACCAGGATTAGTACAACGATATGGCGGGCAAATTACCTATCAAAAACCCGCACAAGACACAGGTAAAGGCACTCATTTAGCAGAATTCACTTGGAACCACACCACCTTACACGCCCGCACTGTCGATACCTCAATTACCTATTTGCAAAGTATGTTTCCGCCAGATTCCAGTTTGCAACTCGTAGAACATATGTATCGCCACTTCGGTGCTGAAGTCATGATGCATTTAGAATTTTTCCGCGTGGGAGGTGCAGTTATTCCCGGTGCATTACAACTTGTGCGTTACACCACAGAAGAACGCCTCAACGAAATTATCCGCTACCACGAAGCCCAAGGAGTAACGATCGCCAATCCTCATACATACATTATTGAAGACGGCGGCAGAAAAGTAATTGACCCTGAGCAGTTAAAATTTAAAGAAATGGTTGACCCCTATGGATTAATGAATCCTGGCAAAAGCAAAGTATTAGAATTTAATATTCACAAATAATGCGTAGGCGTGGGGTATCCCCAGCCTGGGTATCCCAGTTCCAAATCACCAATTGCCATGATTGAAATTGACGGTTCCTACGGAGAAGGAGGTGGACAAGTTCTTCGTACCTCCTTGAGTTTAGCCGCTATCACTGGCCAAGCGATCAGCATTGCAGGTATACGTGCTAAACGTAAACGCCCAGGATTAGCAGCACAACACCTGACAGCAGTTCGGGCGGCGGCAAAAATCTGTCATGCGCAACTGCGGGGTGATGCTTTAGGTTCTATGAAGTTAGAATTTATTCCTGGTAGTGCTGTACAACCAGGACAATATACTTTTGATGTCACAGAAGCACAGCAAGGTGGTTCTGCTGGGGCGATGACTTTGGTTTTGCAGACTGTGCTGTTACCGCTAGCCTTGGCTGCGGCTGAATCCCAAGTGACTTTAAAAGGCGGCACTCATGTTCCCTTTAGCCCGACAATGACATACATTGAGCAAGTGTATCTACCGATGCTGCGCCGCATGGGAGTCAAGGCGACAGCAAAGTTACGTGCTTGGGGATGGTATCCCCAAGGTGGGGGAGAGATGCAGATTAAGGTAAATGGTGGTGGCACAATCAAAGGCATTACTTTGCTAGAACGAGGTAACTTACACCAAGTACGGGGAGTAGCAGTAGTGACAGAATTAGCTTCCCATATTGCCCAACGGATGGCAAATCGTACCGAAAATTTGTTGCGTCAAGCTGGATTAAAACCTGCTATCGAAGCCTTACGAGAAAAAGGTATTGCACCAGGGGCGGGTGTGTTTTTAACTGCTGAGTATAAAAATAGCTTAACTGGATTTGGTGGCTTTGGACGTTTGCGCTTACCAGCCGAGAAAGTTGCAGATATTGCTTGTCGGCAATTATTACAGTTTCATCATACAGGTGCGCCGGTGGACGAACATTTAGCAGATCAATTATTGTTACCAGCAACTTTAGCATCTGGTGCTAGTCAGTATCGAGCATCGGAGATTAGTAGTCATTTAACAACCAATGCGGCGATTATTGAACGTTTTGGACTAGCGCGGGTAACTGTAGATGAAGCAGAGAAAATAATTGCGATCGCACCTTGTGTTAGCCTGGACAATAGGGACGCTTAGGTTAGGGAAGAAGGTTTTTCATACCCTTGTTGTGCGATCGCTCTGCAAATTATACGCATTTAAACACAGAATCCGACAGATGCATCTTTCAAGGTGGGGTATCTGCGCCTTGAGTTTCCGCGTCCTCGGTATCAAAAATCTACTATCTCAAACAGTTGAATAGCTGACAAAAGAAGCAGGCTTTATTTTTACTTTTGAATATTGACTTTTGCCTTTTTTTATTATGGTGTAACAAGCATAGTAAAATCTTGATTAGTTACAAGTTAGATTAAACGCGAATCAGCAAAATTTGTGAATTATTCGCGGTTTATTTTTTTTACATAAAATATTATGAATTATTACAACCAAGCGAATAGCCTGATATTTCGGTTTTTTGCGTCCATGTTTCTACTATCTGGGTTAACATCTTGTGACCCTAACTCATTAACATCGAGACTATTTCCTTCACCAACTGTTTCAACTCCTCCTGTTACTCCTTCTGCAACCCCAACTCCTACGGGATCGTCTTCTCAAAAAGACAATCTATTGGGTATATGGTATTCCCAAGAAAGTTGTCCTGACTCAGATTATGTGATGACGGTAAGAGGAACAACTGAATATCTCAGAAATGAAAGTTCAAACTTCGTGGGGGAAATTATCATATCTGGGGAAGATGACGAACAACAGAAGGTGGAAATTACTTATGATGTAGTTTCTTCTGGCGAGTGGGTACTTGAGCAAAATAAACTCGTGGAAAAAATTGTTGATTTAAAGTCGAATAAAAAGTTTATCAAAGTAGGAGCCATTCAAGTTGATTTAAACCAAATCGATCCCAAGGAACTTGAAGATTTACCACAAATAGAAGATTTGATACCTAAAGGTTTATCTACAGAGTATACAGTTGTTGTTCTTGATAGTAGTAAGATGACCCTGAGAAATGATACAGGTTCCTGTAAGGGAGACATAGAATACGAAAAACGATCTCGCCACTTTCAATAAAATTGCGATCGCACACTGACACATCCCAGGTTAGGTTTGAGGGTGGTGGAGTTGTCGCCAAATTCGTTCTGGTGTCATGGGGAGTTGGCGAATTCTGCATCCGGTGGCGTGGGCGATCGCATTGGCGATGGCTGGCGCTGTACAATTGGTGGTAATTTCCCCTACGCCTTTGGCACCGAATGGCCCGTAAGGGTCGGCGGCTTCAACTAAAATTATTTCCATTGGTGGCATATCTGCGGCGCTGGGAATGCGATACTGGCGCAATGTAGGGTTGAGAATTTGTCCCTGTGCATCAAAGATTAATTCTTCCGTTAAAGCATAGCCGATTCCCATTGCAATACCACCGCTTGCTTGTCCGTAGCAGATGCGCGGATTGATGGCTTTACCTAAATCTATTGCTTGGACGCAGCGTAAAATTTGCACTTTGCCGGTTTGGGTATCAACTTCTACTTCTACTCCTTGGACGGCGAAGGTTAATGTTGATTCATCTGCTGTATAAATAACTTCAACGCTACTTTCACTTGAGGAAAGTAGTTTTTGGGCTGCTAGTTTCACAGCTTGTCCAGAAATATACATCGTTGCTGAAGCATAAGAACCGGCATCAAAAGGTGTTTCTTGGGTATCGCCGGCGATGATATCAATATCGCTAATGCTAACATTTAATACTGCTGCGGCTATTTGGCGCAAGGTTGTATCTGAACCTGTGCCAACATCAACGCTACCTGTTCTCAATTCATATTTACCATCAGTTAAACGTGATAATTTTACACTCGCCATGTGGATTTTACATAAACCACTGCCTTGCATAGAAACGGCGAATCCCACACCACGACGGCGCGAACCTTGGACGATGGGCGGTGTATTTGGCACATATCCTAATGCTTGAATAACTTTTTCCCAACATTCAGGAACGGCGTAGCTACCAATTAAGTTAAAGTGGCTATCTGCGTTGCCTAAATTAATTATATCTCCGGCTTGAATTAAGTTTTGCCGACGCATTTCTACAGGGTCAATTTTCAGCTTTTGGGCAATTTCATCAATTTGACATTCCATTGCAAAAGTCCCTTGAGTTGCACCATAACCGCGAAATGCACCCCCAGGCATGGTATTTGTATAAACGGCGAATCCTTGAAATCTTTTATTGGCACAACGATACAAACCTAAAGGTATATAACCTGATAAAAATACTACTGTTTGTCCATGATTGCCATAAGCGCCTGTGTTCCCAATTACTTGCATATCTTGAGCAAGAATTTTCCCATCTGCTTTCACGCCAGTTTTAATTTTAATTGTCATTGCATGGCGGCTATTGGTGGCGGTGAATTCTTCTTTTCTGGTAAATTCCCACTGCACAGGTTTACCTGTTCTTAGGGTTGCTAAGGCGCATAAATCTTCTGATAAAATTTCTTGTTTATTGCCAAATGCCCCGCCAATTTGGGCTTTATAAACGCGGATTTTATCTTTGGGGATGTTGAATAATTGGGAGAGTAAACGCTGACAGTGAAATGGTACTTGAGTACTGGAACGCACAACTAAAGTCCCATCTGCTTCTAACCAGCTAACAGTAACGTGAGGTTCTAAATGGACATGTTGAACTGCTGGTAAATTATAGGTATTTTCGACAATTAAATCTGCGGCTTGAAATCCCTGTTCCACATCACCAGATGCGAGAAATATTTGTCCAGCAATGTTGCGATTTTTATCAGGTATTTGGGTTGATTCTGGTTCATTGTGAATGATTACACCACAATCTTGCATTGCTGATTCTGGGTCGAGAATGTGGGGTAAGATTTCGTAATCAACGGTAATTAATTCACAAGCTTGTTCGGCAATGCTGGGTGATTCTGCAACCACAGCCGCCACGCGATCGCCAACAAATCTCACTTTATAATCTAATAGGTAATGATCTAGGGGATCGGGCACTGGTTCCGCATGACCGGCGGTGGTGTAAGCTATTCTGTTGACATCTTCATGGGTGAAAATCGCCACTACACCGGGGAGTGCTTGGGCTGTGGCGGTATCGATGTTGCGGATACGAGCATGAGCGTAAGGCGATCGCAGTACTTTAAGATGTAGTAACCCTGGTAATGAAATATCTGCTGTGTAGGATGCTTTGCCCGTGACAATTGCAGTACCATCTTGTTTGGGAATGCTTTCTCCCACAGTTCCACAGGGATGAACATTCAGATGATTTTGTGGTTGGTAATATTCCAGGATACTGGCAATAATTGCTTGATACCCAGTACAGCGACAGAGATTTCCTTTTAAAGCTAAACGTAATTCATCTTCTTTTAACTGCGGTAACTTCGCCGCACTCATAATCATCCCCGGAGTGCAGAAACCACATTGAAAACCTTGCGCTGTTAAAAACGCTTGCTGTATTGTTGCAAGTTCGCCATTTTGCGAAAGTCCTTCAATTGTAGTTATCGATTGCTTGTCAATTCGCATTGCTGGATAAATACAACTGTGAATTGCTGTGTCATTTACCCACACAGTACAAGCACCACAATCACCAGAATCGCAAACCCGATGCACTCCAAAATAACCTAATTGGCGTAATAAACTTAATAGGCTAGTTCCAGGGTGACAAGTTGCTGTATGAGGTTGATGATTTACATGAAAATCTAGCATATTTCACATCTTGCACCTTTACGCATAAACTATGACTCAACAAAAATAATGTTATGTATTTTATCTTCAATTACTGAAATTTTCACTAGACGGTATCCATAATCTTACTGGTGCTGTGCCCCTACTTATAAACGAATTAAGCTATGAAAACTGCTATAATATCACTCTTAGTGACGATAATGGTGATAATGGCTGAGGTTTAAACATGAAAACAGAACGCGAAAGACAAGAAATAATTGATGCTATCAACGTACTGTTAAACCAAGCTTACGACAGTACTTTAGATGAAATTCACGCATTACTTAAAAGAATTGAAGAAGAAGAAGAAGAAGCTGATTTAAAAGCTTACGATGAAGGTATGGAAGATATACGAATTAACGGGACAGTATCTTGGGAAGAAGTTAAGAAAGAAATGCAAGAAATCAAAAAGGATGTTGCGTGAGTTACGAAGTTAATTTGTCAAAAGGTGCATTAAAACAAATTAATAAATTGCCTCCAGAACTTCGACTACGCATACAAGCAAGGATTAATGACTTGGCTATACAACCGCGTCCAGATGGAGTCAAAAAACTCAAAGGAAAAGAAAACGGTTATCGTATTCGAGTAGGCGATTACAGGGTTTTATACAATGTTTTTGACGATGCATTTTCAATAACTATTGTGCGAATAGAAAATCGTAGCGATGTTTATAAATATAAAAGCTGATAAAGTTTATAATTCAATCGTTATTGCGAATAGCGAATTGTTTAATGTATTGTTCGCTGAATTAAAACTGCTGTAATTTCTCGGCGATAATTTGCACTTGCCCGCCCATCATCGATAAAATTTTCCTTGGCGAGAGATGTGATATATTCCCTCGCTAAAGTTTCTCTATTTTCAAACTCCAAAAGACGCGGTGCAGTCACACTCGCGGCAATTACACAACGCACTTGTTGCTGATGTTGGGCAGTGACAACAATTGCTAAAGCTGGATCGGTAGCTGCTATACTCAAGCGTTGATAATTGACTTGCCATGTTAAATGAGACAAGGGAATTAAAACCCGCTTGAGGATTTCTCCTGGTTGTAAAATTGTCTGACGCGAACCAATTTGAAAATCTTTGGCTGCAACTTGATATAACTCTCCCTGTAAATTACAAATTTCGTAACTGGCATTTAAAGCCACCATGAAAGGTGCTAAAGTTCCTACTGATAAAGCTAAACAAATATTGCCGCCAACAGTCGCAACGTTAATTACTTTTGATGACGCGGCTAGTGCAGCAACAGCAGCTTTTAAACCTGTAATTGCTGTCCATTCTGCTAACCAAGGATATTCTAATAATTTAATTAAAGGACAAGTAGCGCCAATAATTAAATTATCTCCGGCAATTTCAATTTCTGACCATCCTAACTGTTGGATATCTACTAGTACTTGGAGATGTGGTTGTGGTTCGGAAAATAGCCATGTTCCACCCGCTAACCAAGCCCAATCATTACCCCATGTAGTGAGATTTTCCAGGTGTTCGGGACGTAAATAAGTTTGAATATTCGGCAAATCCATAGTCAGTTGTTAGTTGTCAGTTGTCAGTTGTCAGTTGTCAGTTGTCATTGGTTTCAAAGTAACTGACTGCTGACTATAGCAAGAAAAATATTTATTTTATGCAATCACATCTTCGCAGATCCCCGACTTCTTGAAGAAGTCGGGGATCTTGACTAAGTTTTTCAAAGTTAAAGACAAGTTACAAATGAAACCTGAGATAATATGCCTTTGCGTAAAGTTGCTGTTACTTGTTGCCACATTACCTGAGAAAATTATATGCTCAGTAGTCCCAAAAGAAACCCAATTGTTCTGATTCACGGTTACTCTGCTTCCGGCGAATCTTTTAAAGTCTGGGAACAAAGGCTAGAAGCGCGGGGATATGATGTTTCGACTATCCATATTTGTAGTTATGTAACGCTAACTAACGAAGTCACAATCAAAGATATCGCTGAAGGCTTCAATCGCGCATTATCTATAGATGGTGGTTTAGCTGAGGATGAAGAATTTGATGCGATCGTTCATTCAACTGGGATGCTGGTAATTCGTTCTTGGTTAACAGCATACTCTAATCAGCGACGCAATCGGCTCAAGCACTTAATTGGACTAGCGCCTGCTACTTTTGGTTCTCCCTTAGCCCATAAAGGACGCAGTTGGCTAGGTGCAATGTTTAAGGGAAATAAAGAATTTGGCCCTGATTTTCTGGAAGCGGGAGATTTAGTACTTGATGGTTTGGAATTAGGTAGTAAGTTCACTTGGGATTTAGCACATAAAGATTTATTAGGTAGTGAAACTTTCTATGGAACCCACACTGACACGCCTTATGCGTTTACTTTTTGTGGTACAGAACCATATAGTGGTATAGCTAGATTTATCAGCGATCCGGGAACTGATGGTACTGTGCGCTGGGCTAGTTGTGCTTTAAATACTCGCAAGATAGTCCTGGATTTAACGAAGCAGCCGCAACAGGGACAACGGATTGATTTTGATGGTTCCAGCAATGGCGGGATTGCACCGACAGTATTAGTCAAGGGATTGAACCACAACACGATTATGAGCAATCCTAGCAAAGAACTTGTAGATGCAGTTTGTGAAGCGCTGCAATTCTCCTCGGAAAATAACATTCAAGATTGGTATACAAAAACTAGCGAGAAACTCACACCCAAGAATATTACTCCTTGGCAACAATTTGTTGTCCGTGTAGTCGATGAACGTGATGATCCTATCCCTGACTACCATATTCAGGTGTTTACTGAAGCGAATGGTGAATTTAGCGCCATTGAAAATTTTGGTGTAGATGTGCATACATATAGTAGCGACAAAAGCCTGCGCTGTTTCTACGTCAAGCTAGATGGAATTTTGAATCCGCATAATTTGCAGGAAACAATGTTGCAAAATTTGGCGATTCGCGTCATTGCTTCATCAGGATCGCAGTTAATCGATTACTTAGGAGTCAATAGTTCTTCTGGGGAATGGGATGCGCAAATGAATATATCATCCCTGCTACGGGATTGCAAAGTCAAGCTTTTCTGGCCGTTTACCACTACTTTAATTGAGTTAAAACTAAATCGGGAACCGCGTAAAGAAGTAGCACAGTTTTTGCAACGCTTGGCGAAGAAGTAAAAAGGGCATTGGGCATTGGGCATTGGGCATTGGGCATGAGTTATTGACAAATGACTATTGCAAGAGTGCCTTTTTGACAAATGACTCTTTTAAGAGTATTAACAGTTGTTGATTTTGCAATCTCTACGACAAACCGATACAGCGTCTACCCATTCCCAAAACATGATCTGTAGGGGCGGGGTCTCCCCCATTGGTGTCAACTTAACGTGAAACCCTTGCCTGGATATGATTTGATACAAAATCACGTACCACCAAGATCCGCGCTACCCCACCCCAGTTTTGCTGACGCAAAACGTCCCCTCAGAGTTTACGGGGAGGGGATCGAGGGGTGGGGTAAAATGCCTGTGGAATAAGCGTTTTGACTTAAGTTGACACCAATGGGTCTCCCCGCCCATTGCGATGGAATGCGATGTCTACAACAAGCCGATACAGCGTCTACCCATTGTAAGTCAACGCATTGTTAATGCAACTTTGAGCGTTAATCATCGTTTGCTTATCTGTCTTCTTCCAGCAGTACGGCTAACTTCACAGCAGCATCATGAGAATTAAATGCAGACCACACATGGTAAGTAGCTCCCGGTTGCAGCGATAATGCTTCTTCATCTGCTAGTTCTTGAACTAAAAACTGCATAACCTGTAATTTTTCTGCACGAGACAGATTGCGCAAAGTTGGGAATAATTCTGCTATGTTCATCTTCGCTTCAGATGATTAACTGGATATCATTTTAACTTGCTGCCATTCAACATTATTTCAATATCGATGTTATGGCATAACAGGTCGATGTATTAATATAACAAGCCGATGTTATGCCATAACAAGGCGATGTTTTAATATAACAGGGCGACGTATTAATATAACAAGCCGATGTTATGCCATAACAAGGCGATGTTTTAATATAACAGGTCGATGTTTTAATATAACAAGCTGATGTTATGCCATAACAGGTCGATGTTTTAATATAACAAGCTCATGTAATCAAATTACCGCCAGATGCGATCGCTTACAATGGGCAATAACTCAAACTCGCTCCCATGTGCGTAGACGCTGTATCGGCTTGTCGTAGACATCGCCTTCCCCCTTCCCCATTCCCCCTTCCCCTTTTCCCCTTTCCCCCTTCCCCTGCACCGTAAAAGCTGCCCATTCCTATCGCCCTTGGAGTTAGAAAAGTCTATTTAACAGGGGGAAGCTTTAGTTCGATGTTTAATTTGCTTCCTATTTCCATCACATTGTTGGCAAAATCTGTCATACCTGCGATTGGTGCAGCAGCTACACTAGCAGCAGTTAGTAAAGCTAGTAGACGCTTTCTGAGTTTGGGTATATTGCGTTCTTTTTCTGGCTTTTGAATTTCTACTTCTACATCATCAATATCAATAATGATGTCGTCGCGGATTTCAGGTGGGAATTGGGCGGCAGTTTGGCGCAGGTTGCCGATTAGTTGCAGAATTTCGTTAATGTTTGCGCCGCTTGTTTGAGTTAAGTTACCGACTGACTGACTGGCGTTGCCTTTGACTTCGGTGTCAATGTTGATGATGCCTACTTGTGCTTCTTTAAAGTTGTTTGTGTTTTCTGTCATGGGTTTAAAATCTCCTTGGTGATTGTTATTGTAAATCTGGTTGACAATTGTAAAGCCGCTTTCTGAATCAACTTTTTGTATGTTCTGACGTGATTCTAGTGATTCATAGCCATCTAAAAGTTGACGGATATTAATGTTTATGTTGAGTTTACCAATTGGATATTCAACAACGCGCATTCTCTCAAGTCCTAAAAGTTCTTGGTAGTCGAGGGGTGGATGTTTGGGGTGATTGGGGACAGGAACCCATTCGGTGATTTCGAGGTTGGGGAGACTTTTGTGGATTTTGTTGAAAACATCGCGGAGGATGCCGAGAAATAAGCGGCGGGTTTCTTTGCGTCCGCTAATGGTGATGAAGATTTTTTTGTCTTCGGGGTCGGCTTTGATACGAGCAATGTTATAGATTTCGTTGTGTTCTTGATATTGCAGCATTACGCCACTGCGCCAATAGATTTGGTTATGAATTTTTTCGTGGGTGATGACGATGAAGCGGGAGATAATGCTTTCGGGGAGAACTTTGTAATGGTATTGAAATTCTAGGGTTTCGCCTTCGAGTTCTGTTTCGTCTGGTTGGTCTTTGGGCAGAAGTCCCGCAATCAGAAATTGTGGTGGCTGACATTCTAGTGCAAAGCAAAGCTCAAATTTTTTCATCAGCTCGATCAGATAGCCGTGACGCTGGGTGGGGTAACGCTTTGGATTGAGGATGCGGGTGAGATCGGCGGGGGTGAAAATGCCTTTGGTTTTAGTTTTGAGGTTTTCATCGCTCAGGAGCGTGTAAATGCCTTCTGTCACCCAGTTGGGTTTGAGGACGTTGGTATCTTTGAGGATGGTATGCTCGCGGAAGTTGAGAACTAAGCCGAGTCGATGGAGGAGATCGATGAGTTGATCTTGGTTTTGTTCTTCGGGAATTTTGTTTTCGTGACAGATGCCGATGTAGCGGTTGTAGCTGATGAAGTCTTCAGTCATGGATTCGAGTTTTTGTTTAACCTCAAACCATGACAGGGGTAGAAGGTCGTAGACTTCTTTAAGGTTGGCAATTTGCTGAAAAATAGCAGCGCGAAGTTCATCAATGCCGATATTTTCTTGGCAGGAAGTTTCGATAATCGCTTGGATGTTAGGATATTTTTCCCGTAATGCCTTGCGGTTGATATCGAGGGGTTGTTCGTCTTTTTTGTTGCCAACGATAATCACGGGAGACTTTCCGCCGAAGCTTTCGATTAGTTTCAGCCAATATTCGATGCGGTTTTCTTCTTCGCTGGTGCGACAATTACAGACTAAGAGATAGAGGCTGCGCTTAGTCAGAAAAAACTGATGGGTGGCATGATAAATTTCCTGTCCGCCAAAGTCCCAAACATTGAGGCGGATGTCTTTGCTATTGACCTGCACATTCCAAGTTTCTACATTGAGTCCATCGGTTTGGGGTTGATTTTTGTCATATTTATTGCGGATTAATCGCTCGATGAGAGATGTTTTGCCGACGCTACCTTGTCCGACAAGCAAGAGTTTGGCTTCGTGTAATGGTCGAGTTTCACTTATGCTAATTTGCCTTAAATAATTCAAAATCTCTTTTGCATCTTTTGAATTAAGAATTTCTAATGGAATATTGGTAATTGAATTGCCACTGAGGTGAAGCTGCGTCAGATTGGTTAATTTCGCGATCGCCTCTGGAATCTGGGTTATTTGGTTGTAACTGAGGTGAAGCTGCGTCAGATTGGTTAATTTCGCGATCGCCTCTGGAATCTGGGTTATTTTGTTGTAACTGAGGTGAAGCTGCGTCAGATTGGTTAATTTCGCGATCACTTCTGGAATCTGGGTTATTTGGTTGGAAAAGAGGATAAGCTGCGTCAGATTGGTTAATTTAGCGATCGCCTCTGGAATCTCGGTTATTTGGTTGTTATTGAGGATAAGCTGCGTCAGATTGGTTAATTTCGCGAGCGCCTCTGGAATCTCGGTTATTTGGTTGTCATTGAGGATAAGCTGCGTCAGATTGGTTAATTTCGCGAGCGCCTCTGGTATCTGAGTTATTTGGTTGTTACGGAGGTAAAGCTGCGTCAGATTGGTTAATTTCGCGATCGCCTCTGGTATCTGAGTTATTTGGTTGTAACTGAGGTCAAGCAGCGTCAGATTGGTTAATTTCGCGAGCGCCTCTGGTATCTCGGTTATTTGGTTGTTACAGAGGTCAAGCTCCGTCAGATTGGTTAATTTAGCGATCGCCTCTGGTATCTCGGTTATTTGGTTGTTACTGAGGTCAAGCTCCGTCAGATTGGTTAATTTAGCGATCGCCTCTGGTATCTCGGTTATTTGGTTGTTACTGAGGTCAAGCTCCGTCAGATTGGTTAATTTAGCGATCGCCTCTGGTATCTCGGTTATTTGGTTGTTACTGAGGTTAAGCTGCGTCAGATTGGTTAAATTAGCGATCGCCTCTGGTATCTCGGTTATTTGGTTGTTACTGAGGTTAAGCCGCGTCAGATTGGTTAAATTAGCGATCGCCTCTGGAATCTCGGTTATTTGGTTGCTACTGAGATAAAGCCGCGTCAGATTGGTTAAATTAGCGATCGCCTCTGGTATCTCGGTTATTTGGTTGTTACTGAGGTTAAGCTCCGTCAGATTGGTTAAATTAGCGATCGCCTCTGGTATCTCGGTTATTTGGTTGTCATTGAGGATAAGCTGCGTCAGATTGGTTAATTTCGCGATCGCCTCTGGTATCTCGGTTATTTGGTTGTAACGGAGGATAAGCTGCGTCAGATTGGTTAATTTAGCGATCGCCTCTGGTATCTCGGTTATTTGGTTGTAACTGAGGATAAGCTGCGTCAGATTGGTTAATTTAGCGATCGCCTCTGGTATCTCGGTTATTGGGTTGTAACTGAGGTAAAGCTGCGTCAGATTGGTTAATTTAGCGATCGCCTCTGGTATCTCAGTCAACTTTTGTCCCGACAGATCTAACTTTCGCCAACCCTCCGCCGCCGCGCGATTTATCAGTAGCAATAACTCATCCTGCGTCATAATTCCACGGAAAAGGGTAAAAGGAAAGAAGATTTATGCAAATTATCTTAACTGATTCCGAAAAAATGCTACATTCTCGCTTTTTTGCGATCGGGGACTTGCATGAAAATAAAATAAGGAAAGTTTAACCTGTAGATCCTTTTGCGATCGCATTGTCACCCGATGCAATTCAATTACAGGGCGATGCATTAATATAACAAGCCGATGCAATTCAATTGCAGGGCAATGCATTAATATAACAAGCCGATGTTATGCCATAACAGGGCGATGTTTTAATATAACAAGCCGACGTTATGCCATAACAGGGCGACGTTTTAATATAACAGGGCGATGCAATTAAATTGCAGGGCGATGCAACTCAATTGGATTTAGATCCCCGACTTCTCCAAGGATGTTGACTGGTAAGACCCCTCAATACGGATACAAATAGTTTTCTCGCTTACCCGATAGACCGCCCGCAGGAACCGGTAGCCTGGGGCTAACGTTACGAAGCCTGCCTTCGCAGGCTAAAAATTGAGCCTGCGAAGGCAGGCTTTGTACGATTAGCCGCACCCTTCTAGGGTGACGGCGGTCTGTTGGATAAGCGAGGAGTCTTACCCCTAATTCGCCAGCAGTATCCTTGGAGAAGTCGGGGATCTGAGCAGGTGCAACTCAATTGCAAAGCTATCGCATTGTTTAAATTACAATCGCGGATCTACTGCTTCGCTCTCTAATGCTAAAATGCCGAAAACGCATTCATGGACGCGGCGCAAAGGATTTTGATTGACGAATCGCTCTAATGCTTCTACACCTAGCGCAAATTCCCGCATCGCTAGGGAACGTTTGAGAGATAATCCCCTTTGACGCAGACGTTGCAGATTTTCTGGGCTGGTGTATTCTGGGCCGTAGATGATGCGCAGATATTCTTGTCCCCGACATTTCACCGCTGGTTGCACTATGCCGCGATTACCTCGGATTATATATTGCATGGGTTTGATTACCATGCCTTCACCGCCGGCTTGGGTGAGTTGTTCCCACCAATGAACGCCTTCGGCTTGGCTGCTAGGATCTGTAACATCAATGATTTTATAAGCAGTCGCTAAAAGTAAGGCGGCATCCACTTGGCAAATTTTGGCAATTTCTTTCATGTGCCAACGGTGGTCTTTATCTGTATGCACCGCTCCCTCGGTTGCTAAAATATGGAAAGGAGCCAGCTTTAAGTCAGTAATATTGTTAACTGTCCAGCAGTAACGGCGATAAGCTGTTACATATTGCTGCGCCATCTCTGCGCGTTGTTGGTAGCGAGTGAGTTGGCTTGTCACATCCACACCGCGATCGCTTGCTTGTTGTAACAAAGATACGGCATCATTAAGAGCATGGCGTGATGATACTCCTACAGGTGCATACTGCGATCGCAATAATCCTTGCGCTTTCGCTGACCAAGGCATTAATTCACAATCCAAGCATACCCAATCAGTATTAAATGTTTCCCAAAATCCGCTTGCAGAAAGGGCTGCATTTACCCGCGCTAAAAGTTCTGTTTCTACTGTTGGTTCGTCAAAAAATCGCCTTCCTGTGCGGGTGTAGCAGATACCGATACCTTCATTAACTACCCCAAAGCGTTTTTCAGCAGCAGCTTCATCTCTGCAAACAATCACCACTGCTCGCGAACCCATGTGTTTTTCTTCGCATACTACCTCAGTAATTTCCTGTCCTTGATAATAAGCAAAAGCTTCTTTTGGATGTTCTAATAAACCGGGTAATGAAGATGTCGCCACTGGAGACATGGTGGGGGGTAGATAAATCAACCATTTGGGATTTGCTGCAAACCGGCTCATCACTTCTAAAGCCGCGATCGCATTTTCTTCGCGAATGGTAATGTTAGATTGCAGCCTGGTATTAATGATTCGCTTACCTAAGACATCTTCAATGTGCAAAACATCATCTAATTCTTGCTGAGATGTGCGGGTAAAAGTATTTTGCTCCAAAGGTTTGACCGGTTCGCAATAAGTACGCGCCGCAGGTACACTCACCAATTCTTTTTCGGGATAGCGCAAAGCCGTTAATTTCCCGCCAAAGACACAACCTGTATCAATATCAATTGTATTATTCAGCCATTCCGCTTCCGGTATAGGCGTATGTCCATATACCACCATTGCTTCACCGCGATACTCACCCGCCCAATTAAACCGCACAGGTAAACCAAATTCATCAATTTCCCCAGTCGTTTCCCCGTAAAGCGCAAACTCCCGCACCGCACCGGAACCCCGTCCTTGCATTTCCTGCTTCATCCCCGCATGGGCGACTACCAACCGCCCATCATCGAGGAGGTAGTGACTAACTAAAGAATCTAAAAATTCGCGCAATTCTTGAATAAAGGGTTCCCGCAGCGCATCCGGTAACGCTTCTATCTCCTGCAAAGTTTGCTCTAACCCATGATTCACCCGGACATTCTTCCCGCGTAGTTTCCGCAACAGCTTGTGTTCATGATTACCAGGAACGCAAATCGCTGTACCTGCTGACACCATATTCCGCACCAGCTTCACTGTATCTAAGATGCGGGGGCCTCGGTCTACCAAATCACCCAAAAACACCGCCTTCCGTCCTTCGGGGTGATGGTAAGTAGGCGCATTCCAGAAGCGAGAGGGGGGAGTGTGGGGAGTGTGGGGAGTGTGGGGAGATGAGGAAGCATTTTCTCCCTTGTCCCCCTTGTCCCCCTCATCCCCTTCATCCCCCTCATCCCACTTTTGACTTTTGACTTTTGACTTTTGACTTGATATGTCCCCCTCATCCTTCACATACCCTAACTGTTGCAACAATGTTTCCAATTCATCGCCACAGCCGTGAATATCACCGATGATATCAAAGGGGCCATGTTCATGTTTTAGGTTATTCCATAGGCGTTGACGTTCGATTTCAACTGAGTCGATGTCTGCTAGAGAATTGAGAGTGTAAACATAGCGGAAACCTTCCTTTTCTAAACCCCGTAGAGAACGCCGTAACATTTGGGTGTGACGACGCACGACATGGGAACCAAAAATGCGATCGCTTCTTTGTTGGTTGCGTTCATGGCATAATTCTTCTGGTAGGTCGAGAACAATTGCGATCGCAAAACAATGATACTCTCGTGCCATTTGTAACAAAGGTTTGCGGTCTTCTGGTTGCACGTTAGTCGCATCAATTACAGTTAATTTACCTGCTGCTAATCGCTTCGCGGCGATAAAGTGCAACAATTCAAAAGCAGCACCAGTAGCAGCTTGATTATTTTCATCATTAGAAACCAACCCACGACAAAAATCTGAAGATAATACCTCAAAGTTTTGAAAATGTTGGCGGGCGAAGGTTGATTTACCAGAACCAGAAGCACCGATTAAGACGACTAGAGAAAGTTCAGGAATATTTATTTTCATAGTTATTGGTCATTGGTCATTTGTCATTGGTCATTTGTCTTTTGATTATTAACTGTTGACCAAAAAGGCAAAAGTCAAAAGTAATTTTTAAGTCTAGATTAGTGCGGCGATAAATTGACTGTATTCATCCTTCATTGGTAATTCAAAATCGCGTTTTATGCGTCGCCGTAATGCTGGGACAAGTTCGCCTTTAATGGGATTAAATCCTGGCTTTTCATATGCTTCCCAATAAATCCCTATACCTCGTTTTTGCCAATTAGGAAGCTGATTAAAATTAATGCCATGTTGAAATAACAATTCGTTTTTCTCAGCCACAGATAATCCTTTCATCATACTGGTTGCTTGCGTGGCATTTTTCCCATCTCGACGCAAACACCAATAGCAATGAGCATTCAGGGCGTTTCTGTGCGCGTCTTCATTTCGCCAACGAAAATAATTTACTACCTCCGCTGAATTGGGAAGCTGGGAAATGCGACAATCAAAGCAGCCTAAAGAACCTAACATTAAAGAAAATTTAGCGCTTGCTTCACTTGCTAACACTGAGTTGAGTTTTCTTAATTTACGCCCAAAAGTAGTTTCATGGTAAGCAAAAAGCAGAGAGATTTCATCACTTTGGGTATAACCATAAGTAATCTCAATACCGCAATTCATTAAATGTTCTACCGTTTCCACCATCAAATCTCGAAAGCGGATATCAAAAGGAGCTTCAAATTGATGCACTTCTTTTGTCAGTCGCGTAAAGCCCCGTCCATCTAATCTCGCAACAATATAGATTCCCGGTAGCACACAATAATCATGTGCTGTCTCAAATATCCGCATTCGGCTATCAAGTTCATCAAATTTCACGCTTCCATTCCTCAACAATAAATGAATAATTTAATTCTGAATTCACTGTATAAATTGCATCATAGCCTTCTTCCCATGTAGGTAAGACTAGCTTTTTATAAGTTGCTAATAATCCTACTAAAGGAACAACTTGCTTAGGTGGTCTTTGATTATTCCGTTCCTTGCAATCTGATAATACAGCTGGAAAATAGTAACCCACAACTCGAAAACCTTGGGCTTTCGCGGGAGTAATATAACGCTTTCTTTCGTCAACAGTGGGATTAGTGTTATCCACGACAAAAGGCTGTTTAGCTTCCAAACAAGCTTGGAGAAAAATTTGCTCTCGATGACGGGTTTTGAGCATATCAAGGTTAATGCGAATGTGGGTATTAAAGAAATGATGGCGATAGAAAGTAGACTTACCTACTCCTTGGATACCGATAAAGATAATTGCTTCCATCTATCTGTAGTTTTTTAATTAGGAAAATATCACGCAGAGACGCAGAGAGTAGGAGATTTGTGAGTTTATTGAGTTACCTAAATATAGGATGATATTAAAACTTCCTTTGCGTCTTTGCGCCTACTCTTCGAGAACGACTTATCTACGAGACGCTGCGCGAACGTCGAATGCGTGAACTTTTATTCTTCCTAAGAACTAAACACCGCCATTTGTGTAGGTGAACCTACTTCTGAATCTTCCATCCCTACCGATTGAAATTCCACCGCATAAGCAAATTTTTCTGCTACTTGATTTGCCCATGTTTGAAACTCTAACCTTGTCCATTCAAAGCGATGGTCTTTATGTCGCAATTTCCCCGCCGGCAGTTTCTCAAATTTAACGTTATATTCAATATTTGGTGTAGTTACTACTATGATTTTCGGGTGAGTAAATTCAAATAAAACTCGCTCAAAGGCTCCTAATCTTGGTAAATCTAAATGTTCAATCACCTCAATTACTGTAGCTGCATCATACCCTTGAAAGCGTTTATCTTGATAGGTAAGTGCGCTTTGAATTAGCTGTAAACGTTCCCATTGATTGCGGGTCAGGCGCAGGCGGTCTAATCTTTCTTGGGCAATTTCTAAAGACCTGTGAGAAACATCTACGCCTGTAATTTTCTCAAAAAAGCTATCTTGTAGCAAAATTTTCAAGAGATTACCTTGACCGCAGCCTAAATCAATTACTCGTTTAGCATTGCTTTGTTTTAAAGCAGCAATTACCGCATTCATGCGCTGCTGATTTAAGCTAATAGGCTTTTCAACCGCTGCTTCTTCCTCAGCATGGCTTTCTTCTGCACTGTCGGGGTCGGGATTATCTTCTTCTGCTAACTGCGCTAAGGCTTCCCGAGTTAAGCGATGTTGACGTTTGAGGTAACGTCTGGTAATTTGCGATCGCGCTGGATGTTGAGTTAACCAACCTTCACCATGACGCAGTAATTTTTCGATTTCATCATCATTTACCCAGTAGTGTTTATCGTCATCTAATACGGGAATCAATACATAAAGATGACTCAATAAATCGCCCAGAGGTAAAGTGTGTTGCAATTGCACTGTAAAATATTGGCTTTGTCCCCAATCAGGAAATTCCTCATCTAACGGGTAACTTTGGTCACTGACTGTATAACCCAAAGGCTCAAACAATAGCCGCAGAAAACTTTCCCCACCACGACAGGGTAAGACAGAGATGTTCGCCACTAGAGGTATAGGCGTTTGCGCTAGTTCCGGTCTATCTTTGCAACGACCGGACAATGCAGTGCTAAATACTTGGGCGATCGCTACACTTAAAAATGAAGAAGCTACATAAGGGCGATCGCTCACATACTGCTCCAGTCTAGCACCCTTTCCCCGCACTAACTTCACCGGATCGACATCCAACAGCAACGCCGCCATACACCTTTCTGGCTGCGCTTCGGGGTAAAAAACATGCGCCTGTCCAAACGTCAAAGAAAAAGATTGACAACGGTCTGGGTGTTTATGGAGTAAAAAACCTAACTCCGTTGCTGGTGAATATGTGGTGGCGATCGTTAGCAGCATTCACTTAATGTATAAATTTAAAAAATGAGATAAATAATCTATACTGTTTCAGGTTACGCGATTACGGAAAAAAATGGTGGACTTGTAGCGGAATGTGAAGTTAGTAATTGTATTGAATTTTGACAATATGTGACAAAATTATGTATTTTCAAGGAAATGAGCATTACTAATTAATTGCATCGATATCTGATGCAAATACGCAAAGGAAAACACATAAAATTATCAGGTATTTATGCAACGACGGTAAATTTTATACTATTCTCACAGCTATTTTGCTATAACTATACTGGTTATCCCAATTCTATGTGAAACCGCGCCAACTTCTCTAAATCTCTTTCTTCTCCCAAGGGGAGACGCTGCGCGAAGGCGGACTTCTCTGCGAGACGCTGCGCGAAGGCGGACTTGGCGGTTCATCTTTTGTTTATTTCTTGAGAACCTAACGATGAAATATTCAATTTTATTCTTCTTAGTTATCATCAGTGCGATCGCTAGCAACAAAACTGCCCATGCTCAACAAGAAAATCTCTATACAACACCAGTAGAATATCATCAAATTGATCTAACAGCACCGATAATAGAAGCACCCAATCAAGCCGCTAATTTATTAACAGAACCAGCCACAATTGATAGTAAGTGGAAAAATGTCATCATCCAACCAACTAATAATAGTCTTCTCCCCACCAACAATAAAATTTCCGTAGTCCAGGAACAAGGATGTCAAAAAATGAATCCTTTAGAGTTCCTCGAAAATCCCACCGCTGCATTTGAGAAATGTCAGCAGCTAAACAATAATCAAACCCCTCCCCCCAGAAGCAGCGAACCAATTGAATATTTAAAAGTACCTAAACTAGATTCTGGTATTAGTGTAACTGTTACTAAATTTTGATTAAACAAAAGCAGAGGACAACAAATCAAATAGGAGCCTGATACAAAATGGTCAAAGTTGTCACGATCAACATTTTATTTGAAATGGACTTATGGGAACAGCGACGACAACTATTAGTATCAGGACTCAAAGCAGTTCAGCCAGATTTAATTGGCTTACAAGAAGTTAATTTGCAAGAAAATACAAGTGCTTGGCTAGCCGAACAGCTAGAAATGCCCTATGTATATTTAGTAGCTTATCAAGAGCGAGCTTATCAAATTGGCACCGAGTACGGAATTGCAATTCTCAGCCGCTATCCCTTTATTCAGCAAGCGCAACTCGATTTACAAAGTCAAGGAAGACTCGCTCAATATGTAGAGGTAAAAATAGGCGATCGCCCATTAATATTTTGTAATGGCCATTATTATTGGTATCCTGGCTCTACACCAGAACGGATGAAGCAGATACAGCTATTAGTCGGTTGGCTGGGTAAGCTATCACCAGAAATCCCCATCATCGCCGTCGGAGATTTTAACGCCACCCCCGACACTCCAGAAATTGCATTCATCCGCGAAAAATTTACCTCAGCCTACGCTAATTATCATGGCAAGGAACCAGAGTATACCTGTCCTACACCTTTGCTGAAACCAAACCGCAGCTTATGGCGTAAAGTTTCACTGCGGTTACTTAATTTATATACTAATCGCACATTTAAATCTTGGCGCGGCACTCTTGATTACATATTCATTAACAATCATTTAACGGTGCGTAACTGTCAACTCATTCTCACTGAACCCGCACCAGATAACTCTAATATTTATCCATCAGATCACTTTGGCATTGCAGCCGATTTAGATTAGTATTTTTATTTCCATCCCCGTGAGGGGTAAATTCAGGTAATTCGTAATTCGTAGTTCGTAATTCGTAATTAAACCGAGGGTAGGGGCGGGTTTATTAGCGATCGCCGTTAATCAGCGAGGATACCTGTAAACCCGCCCCTACGAATTACGAATTGTTAATTCAAGTTTTCATCACCTTTTGTATCTGGGATTTCAAGACTTGCTGTTTAATGGGTAGGGCAGGGATATTGCTACCCCTTTCCCCCCGACAAACCAGCGTTTTTCCATTTGACGCTGTTCCAGTCGGTAGTTCTCTCGGTTACGTTCACAATTTTTAGTTGCACCTAACTTTTCCCGATGAGTTTGGTTTCTGTTACTTAGAAATCAAGGGATTCACTCGCCACACGTTAGCACTCTTTCAAGTTGGTCATTCGACCTATCTGCCCAGTTATGTTTTCCTGTTACCTTTCGGTGTAGCAGCTTTCGCTTTTTGTGGCATCTTGCTCCCACTGGGGGATTAAAGCGAGATTACTCTCTTCTCTACTCGTAACATCTATCTAGCTACAAGACCCCATTGGGGTTCCTTCATATCACACGTTTGAGTTACAACCAGCTTGGGTTCCCTCTATACACCGGGGGTGCTGTTGATGTCCCTGTATTCCGAGGATAGGGCGGAATACCACCGCAGATTTTTACTTTGCTGACCCCAGTTTATCGTTTCAGTCGTTTTCGATAATTCCGCTTCACGGTGCCTCATCGAGGATTCACCAAAGTTAACCCGTTTCTGGTTTTACCCTAGCACTTGACCGACATTACGACTCGTCGATGTCGCGCATTTCACCCTCTAGCTTTGAAACATCGCAGTTACCCGCAATACCCCTTTGGGCGGGTACTGGTTTGGACATTTACCAGGAGTATCGAGATACTCACTCTCAACGTGCGACTGATAGTCACACCCATCCCCGTGAGGGGTAATTAATTGAAAACTGGTGACAATCTTTCTAAAAAGGAAGATTTTGTTACGTTTCCATCCCCGTGAGGGGTAATTAATTGAAAACCGCTTATTCATTCTTTGCAAAAACAACTAATTCAGAGTTTCCATCCCCGTGAGGGGTAATTAATTGAAAACCGTAGCGAAAGCTGACAAAGGTGTAGTAAGGGTAACTTTTGGTTTCCATCCCCGTGAGGGGTAATTAATTGAAAACCTGCAATTACTTGAAAAACGCATAAAGTTATTGCAAGAAAAGTTTCCATCCCCGTGAGGGGTAATTAATTGAAAACTTTGAAGTTGTTGACAATACTATGGGATATGCTGTTAAAGTTTCCATCCCCGTGAGGGGTAATTAATTGAAAACCAAAATTGTAGCTAGTGGTGGTACCGCTTCCGTAAGTTTCCATCCCCGTGAGGGGTAATTAATTGAAACCCAGATGAACAATTACAGGTTGCTAAACAATTTTGCAAGTTTCCATCCCCGTGAGGGGTAATTAATTGAAAACTTCATGTTCTAGTGAATTGATTTCAATCCTAGTTGATAGGTTTCCATCCCCGTGAGGGGTAATTAATTGAAAACCCTACCCTTATAGAACACTTGCTATGACTGGGTTTGAAAGTGCCATTTTAGCGGGGGGTCTAATTTTACTGTCAATAAGCATAGTTTACTGACAATAACTCCCACTTACAGACATCTCAAAGCCTTACCCAGTAAGCGATTCGCGGGGGTCAACGAAAGAATCAGGGTTTGAGCAATCGCTCTACCCCCGCGAAAAATTTACGTGTGTTTAGTCAAAACAAATACTTTTGCTTTCACTGGGAAACGTCAGATTAAGTTTTCAAGGTTCTGTGCATTTATCAAAGAGTATAACAAAGTACTCTGAAATTTTCACCAGCTCATTTACGTTTTATAATACAGTCTGGTTTATTTCCACTAACTGACTTCTATTATTCCCAAAAAAATACCTAAAACTCGTATTTATTGGCTTCAGAGTCGTATTGATTAGCTTCAGAGTCGTATTGATTGACTTCAGAGTCGTATTGATTGACTTCAGAGTCGTGTTGATTGACTTCAGAGTCGTGTTGATTAGCTTCAGAGTCGTGTTGATTGGCTTCAGAGTCGTGTTGATTGGCTTCAGAGTCGTGTTGATTGGCTTCAGAGTCGTGTTGATTGGCTTCAGAGTCGTGTTGATTGGCTTCAGAGTCGTATTGATTGGCTTCAGAGTCGTGTTGAGGTACGTGTTGCAAACATTATATTTCGGTTCAACAAACAATTGCTCCTCCAGTCAACAGTCAACCTATTAGTGCTAGAAATTGAAAAGAAGCATGAAACGGTAAAACAACTATGAATGCACAGGGGTCACGAGAACTACAGACACATCCGCGAGATTGGTCATGGCCGTTTTGGTTGGCTGTACCACTATACCCCTACGGCAAACGGCGGACAATTCGCACGGAAGTAGTTAAGGATACTATCTGGACATTCGACCAACTGCAAGGCATTCTCTACACTATCGTGCCCATTCGGATGACTGTAGTCAAGCTAGAAGCTGGGGGTTTGTTTGTCTATGCACCCGTCGCCCCTACGGCTGAATGTATCCGTTTAATTAATGAGTTGGTGGATAAATATGGTGATGTTAAATACATTATCCTGCCCACCAGTTCAGGTTTAGAACACAAAGTTTTTGTTGGGCCTTTCGCTAGGCGCTTTCCCCAAGCGCAGGTTTTTGTTGCGCCGCATCAGTGGAGTTTTCCCTTCAACTTACCTTTAAGTTGGCTAGGCTTTCCCCTCAGACGCACCCAGGAAATCCCAGAAGATAACAGCCAAGTTCCCTTTGCTGATGAATTTGACTATGCGGTGTTAGATATTAACCTGGGAAGGGGTTCTTTTGGTGAAGTGGCAATTTTTCATAAGCGATCGCACACTCTATTACTTACAGATACCATACTTTCTGTCCCCGAAGAACCACCTGCGATCGCCCAAATAGATCCCTATCCTTTATTATTCCATGCTAGAGAAAATGCCCAAGATGCGATCGCAGACAATCCCACCAACCGCCGCAAAGGATGGCAACGCATTTCCTTATTTGCGATATACTTTCGTCCTAGCGCCGTAGAAATCACCGAATTACCCGACATGTGGCGCGATATTTTCCAAGCTCCAAATCGGTCAAAAAAAGCTTATTTTGGTTTATTTCCCTTTCAATGGCGAGAAAACTGGCAACAAACATTTGCAGCACTGCGCGGCGATGGGCGGCCATTTGTCGCCCCAATTCTGCAAACCCTAATTCTTCCCCAAGCACCAAAAGCAGTACTAAACTGGGCTGACAAAGTTGCAAATTGGGATTTTCAGCAAATTATTAGCTGTCATTTTGATTCGCCAATCAAAACAAATCCCCAACAATTCCGCCAAGCATTCGCTTTTTTAGAGCAGAATTCCTCTGCAAACCAAGCCCTACCAGAAACAGATTTACAATTTATCAAAGAACTTGAGGCTAATTTACTTAAACGTGGTATCGCCACACCACCGAGAGAGAAAATATAAATCTCCTACCTCCTACCTTTCTTTTAATTATCCTTGAGAAGGCGGCGGAATAATTTCCAAACCATATTTGGGAGCAGTCGCCATAACTTTTTCGATATCTGCGGGACTAACAGCAGGTGAGTGTGTTATCTCTACTGCTGGTACACCTATTTCCATGAAAAATTTCTCTAACCCTGCCGGTGTTACCCAGCATAGCAACTTTGTAGGCTGGGTAGTGGTATTTGTAAACCTGTGGAGTTGACCTTTGGGAGAATGGAGAAAAGTACCAGGAGTCGCTACAACTATCTCCTCACCTAGCTGAAATTCCAATTCTCCCTCTTGAATATAAAAACTTTCGTTCTCGTGACTATGAATATGGGGTGGTGTACCGCCCTGTGGTTGAACGATAATCTCAACTAAAGCATAAGTTTGCCCAGTATCTTCGCCCAATGCTTTAAAAGTATACAAATCTCCCAGCACCCAGTATGAAGAACCCTGTCCTGGTTGCTGTACTACTCCAGATAAATTAACTGTCATTTTAATTACCTCTAACTATGATAATTCCCTACCAACCCACCATCCACAAAAAAGGGACTTCCAAATAAAAAAATATCCTATCGCTTTCTGGGCACAGGGGCAGGGGGAAAAATAAAAATATTATCTGAGGAAATTGGATAATTTATTTTCTGGAAGTCCCAAACCTAAAGTCAACAGTCAACAGTCAACAGTCAACTACTCAACTTCGCAGCCCCAAAAGTAGCATTGTACTTGCGACACAAAATAGCAACTGATTTGTAATCAGCAAGGTTAATGTTATTAGGAATAGTGTAACTTTGAAGGCCGCTATATTTTTGTAAGGGAGCAAGAATCACATAATCACGCTTGTTCAATGGATAGGATGGCCCCTGAGTTGAACCAATCACATTATCTGAACGATGTAGAATTACTACTAAATCTGGCCCCGAATTAGAAGTTTTAAAAGACTGCCCAAGCTCTAGAATAGATTTGCCATCTTTGGTTGTAATACTTACTGTACCTTGAGTTTTATGTTCTCCAGAAACAAAAGTTCCCAATTTCATAGCAGCAGTATTTTGAGAAATTACCGATTTAGTTAAAGACTTCGCCGGAGTTGATGATATGGTAACCGATGCATTTACAACACCCTGATTCTTGGATATCTGTCCAACACAGCTAACTACCATTAGGGAAGCAGCAGTTAATTTTAATAAATTTCCTAATTTCATGGCTTAATAGTCCTCACTGCATAAATCAGCAATTTCATTTTGTGCTTGAGCTTTGCTTTGAACTAATTATTGCTTGAATAATGTAGCAGAAAATTATGTCTATCTAAAAACTCACACCTAGAAAACTGATATTTTGGCGATAAACTTCTCATTAAATTCTCAGCAAAATTTAATTTTTAAGTCGAGTTTGCTAATTTCATGTTTATTTAAGAAAAATTTCATAATATTGTTGTATACGAATACCACCTATCTCTAGTAAAATCTTCCTATCAAATGAATGATACACTAGGATAACTTTTTTAGCTTGCAGTCAGCACTTGAGTTATTAATTCAATGCTAAAGCTGTTAACTAAATCCTCACAGTTACCCTGTAAAAGTTACTAGCTTGATAACCGTTTTTTAACAGACGAAATTTAGTATTTCATTTTTTGAAATTATTTTTATAAACCATGCATCAGGCATCCATGAGCAAAGCCAATTATGATGAAACATTATTGCCAAACCAAAAATGGCAACGTGAACGCCGGATAATAGAACTTTTATCCTCATTAAACTATCGAACTGGTGAGCTTAATTCCTATTTGCACAATATTGCCTGCGGAGTTAGTGAACTAATAGGAGTAGATTGGACAGTTGTTACCTATTGCCAAGAGGGATTTGAAACTATACTAGCAAGTAGTATCGAAATGGCTGAAGATGCACCCCGTGTTTATGAATTACATGGTCGGCTCATTGCTACAGTCATAGAACTTAAACGCACATTAGCTGTTGAAGATGCAATTGCTAATCCAGAATATGGTAGACCAGCAACAGGTTACCGAGCATATTTAGGGATACCTTTACAAACTTCTGAAGGTCAAGTATTTGGTACAATTTGCTCATTTCATCGACAGGCCCGTGAATTCACTAAAGATGAAATTCACATCGTCGAACTATTTGCTGAACGTGCAGCTACAGCAATTGATCACTATCATCTGTATCAGCAACAGTGTCAATTTAATCAAATACTAGAAGCTGAAGTTGAAAAACGCACAGCCCAATTGCAGACAGCCCAAGCCAAGCTAGTAGAACAGGAAAGATTGGCAGCGATTGGTGAATTTTCTTCCATAATTGTGCATGAAATTCGTAATCCCTTGACTACCATGATTATGGGATTGAAGTATTTTCAAAAAACAATTCTCACTGAAGCTGCTCAAGAGCGTTTAGAATTAGCACTCAGCGAAGCTAGTCGTCTAGAACGCCTGTTAAGTGAAATTTTGCTTTATGCCAAGCCGCAAGTATTGCAACTGCGGGAATTAGATGTCAATGAATTTATTGGTGAATTGCTGCTCACAATCAGGGAAATGCCCGAAGCTAGAAAAAGAAAAATTGAATTTATACCGACATTATCGGCTGTAAAAATTGTAGGCGATCGCGACAAACTCAAACAAGTGTTTATTAACATTATTCGCAATGCTTGTGAAGCAGTTACAACCGGAGATGTTGTCAAATTAGAAATAGATAATTCCCTCACCAATGAAGTTTTTATTAATGTCCATAATGGCGGAAATCCCATCCCCCCAGAAATCCTCTGCAAGCTTGCTCAACCATTCTTTTCTACAAAACCTGAAGGTACAGGATTAGGTCTTGCTATTAGCAAACGTATTATTAATGCTCATGGTGGAAAATTATGTATTCAGTCTCAGCCAGTAACTGGGACTATCGTCAGCGTTCAATTACCTCTCAACAAGCAACCTTGAAAAAAAGAATCATCAAGCAATCAAGCATTTTGCTGTCAGAAAACACCAAAATGAGAAAGAAATTTTGAGTTAAAAAAATTAACCCATTCGTAGGAGGTAATTAGCCAGTAAATGAGTGTAGCTTACAGATAGTTAGAAGCAGCATTCATGGAAGAGAGGTATAAATCATGTTGCAACTGATATTTCCCCGCTGCATCAAAGTCACAGCCTTAGGATTTTCAACAGCTTTGTTAGCGTTTGGACAAACTGCTGTTCATGCTCAGCAACAGTTACCTAGCCTGACTCCTGCACAAACTCAACATTTATCCCGTGACTTGGTTCCATATAATTCTCAAGAATTTTTCCGCCAAGGTCAAGAATTGATGGAAAGAGAAATTCAACTGCTCAGACAACGACAGACTTCTACAAATGAACCTGTTCTTAAGGTTAATTCAATACCACCAATCAAAAAAGAGCATCCACAAAAGAATGACTCTAACAGGGGGGTAGAGGGGGATTAGGAAGCAGAGGAGACTGTTGACTGTTGACTGTTGATTGTTGACTGTTGACTGTTGACTGTTGACTGTTGACTGTTGACTGTTGCTAAATTGACAAATGACTAATGACAAATGACTAATGACTAATGACTAATGACTAATGACTAATGACTATAGACAATTTTACCGTAGTCTAGCTTAACTACTCGGTCTGCTAAATGAAAGTAGCGATCGTCGTGACTGATTACTAGTATCGTTTTACCTTGATTTCTCAATTCTGCTAACAGTTGAGTGTAAAATATGTCTTTGAAGAGTGGGTCTTGATCCGCTGCCCATTCATCAAATAAATAAATTGGTCTGTCTTCTAAATAAGCTGTCAGTAAAGCTAGTCGTTTACGCTGTCCTTGAGAAAGTTCGGTGGTAGAAAGTTTGCCATTTTCGATTGTGACTTTATGGTCTAGCTGGAGTTGCTTGAGGTATTTTTGAGCTTTTCTATCTAAGTCAGGATTTTCTAATCCTAAAAGTTCATCAAATAAATAGAAGTCAGAAAAAACTACGGAAAAATGTTGGCGATACCATTCGCGATTTTTGTCACTAATTAATTCTTTATCCCATAAAATATCCCCTTTTTCCGGGATGTAAAGACCAGTAATTAATTTAGCTAAAGTGGATTTACCGCTACCATTGCCACCAACAATAAATACTATTTCTTGAGGATATAATGTCAAGTCTATGGGGCCGAGAATAAAGTTATTATCTTCTCGCTCTCTGTAATAAGTGTGGGTAATTCCTTTTAGTTGTAAACTCTGCCACGTAGTTTTTATAACTGGTGGTACTGTTGATGTTTCTTCGCGACTAGCTAGAGATAAATCCAATGATTCTATCTTTTGTAAAGCAACGTTCGCTCTAATCACTTGGGGCAAGTTATTAACTATATTATCCATCGGCAACATCAAATAAGTAAAAGTGAGGATGAAGCCAGAGAGTGTGTGCGGATTAATAGTAATTAAATTCGGCAAAGCGAATAACAGAAAACCCACCGCGAAGAAAAATATAAATCTGCCCCAACTTGTAGTGGTGGCGAACAGAGTCAATCCTTGAATATTATGATTCCGGTATCTAACAGCCGTTGATTTTAGTTGTTTTTCTAAGAAACTTTGACGGCGTTGATAGTTAAGTTTAAGTTCTTTGATGCCTTCGGTAACTGTGCGAAAATGCTTAAATAGGACATCTTGATCGTCACGAGCCTGGGCTAGCAATTTTCCCCCGCCGCGTAACAGCCAGTTACAACTCCCAAGTGCTACTACCATTAATATTAAAACTAGCAAAAATACTAGCCAGGAAAGCCAAGTTATATACACAAGGCAGCCAGCAACCATCGCTAAATCAATGCAGAGGAAAGGAATTAAGTAGACAGCATTAGCTAAAGTTTGTACATCCTCTGTCAGGGTTGCCAATATACGAGGATTCCCGAGGTGTTCCAAATGACTTAACTCGGAAGCTAGTATTTGATTGCTTAAGCTCATCCTTAATTGCAAGATGGCATTTTGTGAGAGGCGAACTAGCATTACCTGAGAAATTATACTGGTAATTAATGCAACTATTACCAATCCCACAAACCCCCAAGCTATGGATGTGAGGGATGACTGGTTACTAAGATTTGCCGCCGAACTGATGAGCGCAATTAGTCCAGCACTGCTACCACCACTCAGGAATCCGGTGACGATCGCGATCGCCACCATCCCCCATGAAGAACGTAAAAGAAAGTAAATCAGATTCATGAAAATATAATTAGCAATTTCACCGAATGCGCTCTGTTAGGGGTATGGAAGAACTTATCAGCTTCCAGCATATTATCTCATTCTATAAGTAGGATTTATCAGCGGTTGAGTCAATCATCTTGATTGAGTAAGAAATATTACCTAGAATTTCAGCATAAATCATAAATTTTTGTAAATTTTTCCTAAAAATCTGCATAAGACGCTGAAGGCGTACCTATTGATGTCAAGCGTTGGAAATCATTACCACGCTAACTTACATACACTGATGTGTATCAATTTATAATCGAAAATTGATTATGTCACAGTATCAATCAAAATCCGATCGCCATGAAGCGATATCGCCTCATGGTCAGTATTTGACACCGTTTCAACGCCAACTGCTACAAAAAAGGTTGCGGGAGGAATTACCCCAACTTTATCGTCAGCGGATAGCTATTATGTTGCTGGCAGATGAGGGAAAATCGCAAACAGAAATTTGTCAGACTTTGGGTTGTTGTGCAGCTACAGTCAGACATTGGATGCACGTTGCGCGTAGTGGGATGGCTCATCAATGGCAAGATTCTCCCAAGGGTCGTCCGAAAGCAGTGAACGAGGCTTATCTAGAGAAGTTACGGGAACTCATCAGCAGCAGTCCCCGTGAATATGGTTATAGTTTTCGGCGCTGGACGGTGAATTGGTTGTGTAAACATCTCGCCGATGAATTTGGGGTGAAGTTGAGCGATCGCCATTTGAAACGCCTGCTGAAACAACTAGGCTTATCTACTCTCGTCCGTCCTAGGGAACTCCAAAAAATAAATTATCCCAAATTGTAGGGGCGGGGTCACCCCGCCCCTACGAGGTTGCGGGCTTGGTAAGTTAATGATTGGGATGTTTTTTTATTTGGAAGTCCCCTATTTCCCCGAGACAAACACGAACAGCGTCCGATCATTACAAAATCTGCATTAATGACTTGGAATCTGAAGAAACTGCCGATAACTACGAATTTATACCTTTAAATCTACCCCAAACTTTTCCGGAATTAGATATTCATGGCGCAACATCTGTCCGCACAGTTCCTATTACCACAACAACTCAGGCAAACATTGGGTTACTCTCTGCCGTCAACCGATTTGCAACATTGCCTTTCCCAAGTTAAATATATTAATCTTCTTCGGAATTGTCGTGCTGCTGACGACGAGCGATCGCATTATTAATCGCATCATCTAGTAAATCATTAATTTCTACTTTTCCTGGTAATCTGTTCTGTTTATTATTCATTTTTTTGCCTTAAAATTTTTAATTTTATTTAGCTTTTTATCTGGGCTTAATTAAATAGTAGACAATAAAAAACTGAATGAAATAGGTTGCCAAAACTTAGCTGAGATACAAATCAATATTTTATGTCACTAAATAAAAGCAGATTTTTACCAATACCTGCAAAGCGATAACAGATAACAGCAAGAAAAACAACTGTACAGCTAAGGGTTCTCGCGTCTATAACAACTGATAACTGACACGCGAAGCAGAATAAATCAAATTGGATTACTATATGATATTTACTGGGGAGTGATGCTAAAAGTAAGGTTTATTTATCAAGCCAAAACAGAAACATATATGTCCCCAATTATTAGGCAGATTGTGGAGATAAAATTTAGGCGTGCTTGACTTGATGATGTCAATTATTAAGTTGTTACTGTTAATACTGTGTTTAGCAGCGATATTTTTTTACTGTTACAGCATATATGCAGCGATCGCTTTTTTTACCCAGCCCCAGACTATAGATCCAGCTTTCCATCCCCCTGTTACCATCCTCAAGCCTATCTGTGGTGTCGATCGCGATGCTGAGGAAAACTTGGCTTCATTTTGCCAACAAGATTATCCAGAATATCAAATTATCTTCGCTGTGCGCGATCGCCAAGACCCTGCCATAGTAGTTATCGAAAAAATTATCCAGCAGTTTCCTGATGTCGATATTCAGCTGCTGGTGAGCGATCGCATTATTGGCGCTAACCTGAAAGTGAGTAATCTCGCAAATGCTGTCACTGCTGCTAAACACGAAATTCTCCTCATCGCCGATAGTGATATTCGCGTCGGTAAAGACTATTTACAACGAGTCATCCAGCCTTTGAAAGATGATAAGGTTGGTGTAGTCACCTGTTTGTATCGTTCTTTAGCCCAAGGATGGGTAACATCTTTAGAAGCGTTGGGTATTGCTACCGGCTTTCATCCTAGCGTATTAGTTAGCAATCAATTAGAACAGATAAAATTTGCTTTCGGTTCTACTATTGTCATCCGCAAACAGGTGCTAGAAGCAATTGGCGGATTTGGCGCGATCGCAGATTATCTGGCTGATGACTTTCAACTAGGCTATCTACCAGCCCAAGCAGGTTATCAAGTTGTCTTATCTAATTATATAGTTGACCATATTTTAGCTACCAGTAGCCTCACAGAAGTCATCCAACGCCAACTCCGTTGGGTGCGTTGTATCCGCGTTTCTCGTCCTTGGGGCTATTTGGGCTTGCTATTTACCTACGGAACAGTTACTAGCTTACTTTTATTCCTGGTGACAAAAGGCTCAATATTAGGTTGGACTGGGCTTTTAATTACCTGGATCATGCGCTTGCTAATGGGTTGGATAGTTGGCGTTCAAATGCTCAAAGATCCGGTTACCAAACAAAATTTTTGGCTCATTCCTGTACGCGATTTGATGCATTTTGCTATCTGGTGCTACGGCTTTGTCGGTAACGCAATTACCTGGCGAGGTCAGCAATTGCGGCTAACTCAGGGGGGTAAGTTAGTTTTACTGGAATAATGATCTTATTTTCAGAACAAGATAAATTTGATCCAAATATATATAATTAACCCAGGAAATTTATGCATAGGAAAGGTTAAAGGTTAAAGGAGAAGGAATAAAACACCTTTACCCCTTTACCCTTTACCCTTTACCCAGCCAAGTTCCCTTGGCGAACTACTAGTAATTACTTGCTTGAGCTGGCTTTCGTTCAACTTTGAACACACTATCGGCAGATTTCTGGGCAATGGTGGCATCCCATGCGATCGCCTGCAAAAATGCCTCACCGCTTTGAGTCTCGACCACATCCACACCCCAGTTTCCTGGTTGCAGGGCATCCGGAGAGTCGCTAGTGGGGGGAGTAGTTTTGATACCTCCTAATACTAGAATCTCTGGGATAGTATCAGCGTTTAATTGTTGTTTGTGCCGCTTCTCTGCTAGAGCTTGAGCGCACAGTTCTCCGACTTGCTGGGGCGAAAATTCATTGGTAGGAAATAAAATTTCCACAGTCCAATGGGGATGATTCACCAGCCTACATTGCAGGTTGTCATAGGTACTCAAGCTCGATTGAAACACTTGGGCAAATTCTTCTCGACTGAGAGCTGGGACGATATCACCCGAGACATCAAAGTTGTGAGCGAGCAGCATCCGCCCGGAAATTGTATTATTCAAAATAGTCAAATTTTTTTGATCAAAGTTTCTAGTTTTTATTCTAGATGACTATTGCACTTTTTTCTTTTTTGTCAATCCTTTAACCCAATACAGTTGAGTTAGCCTGGGATGCAATACGTCGTAGGGGCACGGCACCGATAAGATTACTGTATACACCAAAAGATTGTGGATGTTCCCTACAATATCTCTTAACACCAAGCGTATTGTCTTTTAACCAAGTCACAAGGAATCAGCAACTAGCGTGGTGGGTAAATCAGCCCGCACCAGATTGCATCTCTTCTGCACTCGCAGTATGCCTCGTGCCTTCCACACTTACTGTAAATTTTCTGCACAAAGTAAATTAAAGTATAAAGTTTGAATGAATAAAAAGCTTAATCTATCCTTAATCTTTAAAGAGTTTACTAAGTTTGCGGTCAAATATACTTAACCTCACCTTAATAAATTATACTTTTTTTGATCAAATTATCTCTACCCAAAGATAGTAGATCCGTAAAACTATAGGACTCCTATTTGATTTTTGAAAAAATGATCATTACCTGAACCCCCTTTTTTCTTTCCCTACCCATCGCTCATAAAGCAGCCCTGCTTTGCTTTTCCTTTCGTCATAGCTAGTGGCGTTGCTTCCTGTTGTCTACCTCTACTTTGTAACTTCGTCAATCGAATAGGATGCTTATATATCACAAGTATTACTTTCAAATTGAAGTAATATTTAATACATTTAATAATTTGCTCAGCGTTGAGTGCAATGGAAAACTACCAAAATTATGGAGGTGGTTTTCCATAACCTCATGCCTAGTGTTACTTATGTATCCTCGGAATTTTTCAATTTTCTCTGCAAGACTTAGTGGTGTAACAAATACGATATTTCATTTAAAAGTATAAAATAATACATTTTATTTAAAGTACTAAGCATCGTTCACCAGCAAGAAAAATAGCGATGCCTTCTAGTGTCGAGACGCTGTGCAGTAAGCGTACTCCAAAGGAGAACCCGCAGGGTAGCTATGCCCGAAGGGTTTTACGGCAATGTCTACTCTACTTTTCGAGTTCTCTTTGAGGAGTACGACGAACGCACTCTTAGCATCTACCAACCTTTGATTTCGCCTGTGATTCTTACATAAAAATTTAAGGAAAAACGGTTATGACAACGGTTGATTTCGCCAGATTTATGCCTGTAGTACCTGTCAGTATTCAGCAAACAATGGATAGTGGCATTGTCTTCATTGATTCTAGAGTGGCGCAATATGAACAATTGGCGGCAGCTGTAACTCCTGGATTGGAAGTAGTGGTGCTAGATCCTCAAGACGATGGCGTTGCGGAAATTAGCAAAAAGCTATCGCAACACCAAGGAATCACAAGTTTACATCTTGTAGCCCACGGACAACCAGGGCAGATTACACTAGGGCGATCGCCCCTGAGTCTATTTACCCTTGATCTCTACAACAGTGCCTTACAGCAATGGAAAACATCTTTAGCACCGGGCGCTAACATTTTGCTTTATGGTTGCGAGGTTGGTGCGGGACACATAGGAATTAGATTTATTAACAGCTTAAGTCAATTGCTAGGAACTCCCGTGGCGGCTTCTTCTAGCAAAGTTGGTAACGCTGTTGTTGGTGGTAATTGGGATCTAGATGTGACTACAGGAAAAATCACCACTGCTCAAGCTTTTAGTCCAGAAGCAACAACAGCTTACCCCCATGTGTTGTCAGAAGAAACATCGATTAGCCTGCTCAAAGATATCAATACTAGTGGAGCTTCCTCTAACCCACAATATTTAACTAATGTCAACGGCACACTGTACTTTGTGGCTTATGACAGCAATGGCGGGACTGAGTTGTGGAAGAGTGATGGTACTGAAGCTGGTACTGTCAGAGTCAAAGATATTTTTGCTGGTATAGAATCCTCTAATCCGCAAAGTCTCACAAATGTCAACGGCACACTTTACTTTGTGGCTTATGACAGTAGTGGTGGGGCTGAGTTGTGGAAGAGTGATGGCACGGAAGCGGGTACTGTTAGAGTTAGGGATATCTTTGCTGGCTCAGGCTCCTCTAATCCATATAATCTGACAAATGTCAACGGCACTCTCTATTTTGTCGCCACTGATGGTAATGGCGATTCTGAGTTATGGAAGAGTGATGGGACTTCAGCCGGTACTGTCATAGTTAAAGATATCTTTGCTGGCACAAGTTCCTCTAACCCGCAAAATCTGACAAATATCAACGGGACACTGTACTTTTCTGCTACTGATAGCACTGGTGGGACTGAGTTATGGAAAAGTGATGGCACTTCAGCAGGTACTGTCAGAGTTAAAGATATCTTTGCTGGCACAGGCTCCTCTAACCCGCAAAATCTGACAGATGTTAACGGCACTCTCTATTTTGTCGCCACTGATAGCAATGGCGATACTGAGTTATGGAAGAGTGATGGGACTTCAGCCGGTACTGTCATAGTTAAAGATATCTTTGCTGGCACAGGCTCCTCTAACCCGCAGAATCTCACAAATGTCAACGGTACACTTTACTTTTCTGCTACTGATAGCACTGGTGGGACTGAATTGTGGAAAAGTGATGGGACTTCAGCAGGTACTATCAGAGTCAAGGATATCGTTAGTAGCACAGGCTCCTCTAACCCACAGAATCTCACGAATGTCAACGGCATCCTCTACTTTTCCGCTACTGATAGCAGTGGGGGACGTGAGTTGTGGAAAAGTGATGGTACAGAATCTGGAACTGTCAGAGTCAAAGATATCTTTGTCGGCACAGGTTCCTCTAACCCACAAAATCTGACGAATATCAACGGGACACTGTACTTTGTCGCCACTGACAGCACTGGTGGAACTGAGTTGTGGAAGAGTGATGGTACTTCGGCAGGTACTGTCAGAGTCCAAGATATCGTTCCTGGTACAGGCTCTTCTAACCCGCAAAGTCTGACGAATGTTGACGGCACACTGTACTTTTCTGCCGCTAATAGCAGTGATGGACGTGAGTTATGGAAGACTGATGTCTCCTCGGCGGAGACTGTCAGAGTTAAAGATATCTTTGCTGGGACAGGTTCTTCCAAACCCCAGAATCTGACGAATATCAACGGGACACTGTACTTTTCCGCCGCTGACAGCAGTAGTGGACGTGAGTTATGGAAGAGTGATGGCACTGAAGCCGGTACTGTCAGAGTTAGGGATATCCTCTCTGGCACAGGCTCCTCTAACCCACAGAATCTGACGAATGTCAATGGTATAGTGTACTTTTCTGCCACTAACAGCAGTGGTGGATATGAGTTGTGGAAGAGTGATGGCACTTCAGCAGGTACTGTCAGAGTCAAGGATATCTTTGCTGGATCAACCTCCTCTAACCCACAGAATCTGACGAATGTTAACGGGACACTGTACTTTACTGCTATTGACAGCAGTGGTGGATATGAGTTGTGGAAGAGTAATGGCACTGATGCAGGTACTGTCAGAGTTAAGGATATCGTTAGTGGCTCAGGTTCTTCTACCCCGCAAAATCTGACGAATGTCAACGGGACACTGTACTTTACTGCTATTGACAGCAGTGGTGGACGTGAGTTGTGGAAAAGTGATGGTACTCAAGCCGGTACTGTCAGAGTTAAGGATATCTTTAGTGGCACAAGCTCCTCGATCCCGCAGGATCTGACAAATGTTAACGGTACACTCTACTTTGTCGCCACTGATAGCACGGGTGGGGCTGAGTTGTGGAAGAGTGATGGCACTGACGCTGGTACTGTCATAGTTAAGGATATTTTCACAGGCTCAGAGTCTTCTAATGCATATGATTTGACGAATGTCAATGGCACGCTCTATTTTGTTGCCACTGACAGCACGGGTGGGACTGAGTTGTGGAAGAGTGATGGCACCGACGCTGGTACTGTTAGAGTTAAGGATATTTTCACAGGCTCAGAGTCTTCTAGCCCGTCAAATTTAACGAATGTCAACGGCACACTCTATTTTGTCGCCACTGACAGCAGCGGTGGTACTGAGTTGTGGAAGAGTGATGGTACTGATGCGGGTACTGTCAGAGTTAGAGATATATTCGTCGGGACAGAGTCTTCTAACCCGTCAAATTTAACGAATGTCAACGGCACACTCTATTTTGTCGCCACTGACAGCACGGGTGGGACTGAGTTGTGGAAAAGTGATGGCACAGCAGCTGGTACTGTGAGAGTTAATGATTTATTTCCCGGTTCGGCGGCTTCTAATCCTAGCGATTTGACTTATATTAATGGCAAACTCTACTTTGTTGCCGACAATGGTAACGTTGGTCAAGAACTGTTTGTGCTTAAACTCAACAGTGCGCCCACTGATGTAAGTTTGAGTAATAGCAGTGTTAACGAAAACGCGATCGCCAATACAGTCATTGGCAACTTGAATACCACTGATCCTGATTTAGGCAACACTCATACTTATACACTCGTTGCTGGTGCAGGTAGCGCAGATAACAGCAGCTTTAGCATTGTTGGTAATCAGCTACAGATCAATCTTTCTCCTGACTACGAAACCAAGAACAGCTACAGTATCCGCATTCGCACCACCGATCAAGATGGCTTATTTTACGAGAAAGCGATCGCGATCGCCATTAACAATCTTAATGAAGCACCCACTGGTACAGCTAGCGCCTCACTAATTGCGGGGACGGAAGATACCGATTACACCATTACTGCGGCGCAATTACTACAAGGATTTACGGATGTCGATGGTGATACTCTCTCCGTATCTGGATTGACTGCTAATAACGGCAGCATTAGCAGCAACGTTAATGGCACTACTTATACCTTCACCCCTGATGCTAACTTCAACGGCACAGTTAGCCTTAGCTACAACGTTGTCGATGGTAATGGTGGTGCAGTTGCTGCAACCCAATCCTTGAATATTACTGCTGTAAATGATGCACCCACTGGTACAGCTAGCGCCTCACTGACTGCGGGGACGGAAGATACCGATTACACCATTACTGCGGCGCAATTACTACAAGGATTTACGGATGTCGATGGTGATACTCTCTCCGTATCTGGATTGACTGCTAATAACGGCAGCATTAGCAGCAACGTTAATGGCACTACTTATACCTTCACCCCAGATGCTAACTTCAACGGCACAGTTAGCCTTAGCTACAACGTTGTCGATGGTAATGGTGGTGCAGTTGCTGCAACCCAATCCTTGAATATTACTGCTGTAAATGATGCACCCACTGGTACAGCTAGCGCCTCACTAATTGCGGGGATGGAAGATACCGATTACACTATTAATGCGACTCAATTACTACAAGGATTTACGGATGTCGATGGTGATACTCTCTCCGTATCTGGACTGAGTGCTAATAACGGCAGCATTAGCAGCAACGATAATGGCACTACTTACACCTTCACCCCAGATGCTAACTTCAACGGCACAGTTAGCCTCAGCTACAACGTTGTTGATGGTAATGGTGGTGCAGTTGCAGCAACCCAATCCTTCAATATTACTGGTGTCAATGATGTACCTACTGGTGTTGCTAGCGCATCCTTAAGTCTGGGAGTTGAAGATACTGTTTATACCATTAACGCCGCAGATTTGTTGCTTGGTTTTACAGATGTCGATGCTGATAGTCTCTCGGTATCCGACTTGACAGCAAATAATGGTGCATTGGTAGACAACGGCAACGGGATTTACACCTTCATCCCAGATGCTAACTTTAACGGCACAGTTAGCCTCAGTTACAACGTTATTGATGGTAATGGTGGTGCGATCGCTGCAACCCAATCCTTGAATATTACTGGTGTCAATGATGCACCCAGTGGTACAGCTAGCGCCTCACTGACTGCGGGGACGGAAGATACCAATTACAACATTACTTCGGCTCAATTACTACAAGGCTTTACAGATGTCGATGGCGATACTCTCTCTGTAGCCGACTTGACAGCGACTAACGGCGCATTGCTAGATCACCTTGATGGCACTTACACCTTCACCCCAGATGCTAACTTCAACGGCACAGTTAGCCTCAGTTACAACGTTATCGATGGTAATGGCGGTGCAGTTGCAGCAACCCAATCCTTCAATATTACTGCTGTCAATGATGCACCCACTGGTACAGCTAGCGCCTCACTAATTGCGGGGATGGAAGATACCGATTACACTATTAATGCGACTCAATTACTACAAGGATTTACGGATGTCGATGGTGATACTCTCTCCGTATCTGGACTGAGTGCTAATAACGGCAGCATTAGCAGCAACGATAATGGCACTACTTACACCTTCACCCCAGATGCTAACTTCAACGGCACAGTTAGCCTCAGCTACAACGTTGTTGATGGTAATGGTGGTGCAGTTGCAGCAACCCAATCCTTCAATATTACTGCTGTCAACGATGCACCCAGTGGTGTTGCTAGCGCATCCTTAGTCCCTGGAAATGAGGATACTGTTTATACCATTAACGCCGCAGATTTGTTGCTTGGCTTTACAGATGTCGATGCTGATAGTCTCTCGGTAGCCGACTTGACAGCAACTAATGGCATATTAGTAGATAACCTTGATGGCACTTACACCTTCACCCCAAATGCTAACTTCAACGGCACAGTTAGCCTTAGCTACAACATTATCGATGGTAATGGCGGTGCAGTTGCAGCAACCCAATCCTTCAATATTACTGGTGTCAATGATGTACCTACTGGTGTTGCTAGCGCATCCTTAAGTCTGGGAGTTGAAGATACTGTTTATACCATTAACGCCGCAGATTTGTTGCTTGGTTTTACAGATGTCGATGCTGATAGTCTCTCGGTATCCGACTTGACTGCAAATAATGGTGCATTGGTAGACAACAGTGATCGCACTTACACCTTCACCCCAGATGCTAACTTCAACGGCACAGTTAGCCTCAGTTACAACGTTATCGATGGTAATGGCGGTGCAGTTGCAGCAACCCAATCCTTCAATATTACGGCTGTCAACGATGCACCCACTGGTGTTGCTAGCGTATCCTTAGTCCCTGGAAATGAGGATACTGTTTATACCATTAACGCCGCAGATTTGTTGCTTGGCTTTACAGATGTCGATGCTGATAGTCTCTCAGTATCCGACTTGACAGCAACTAACGGCATATTAGTAGATAACCTTGATGGCACTTACACCTTCACCCCAGATGCTAACTTCAACGGCACAGTTAGCCTCAGCTACAACGTTGTTGATGGCAATGGCGGTGCAGTTGCCGCAACCCAATCCTTCAATATTACTGGTGTCAATGATGCACCCACTGGTACAGCTAGCGCCTCACTGACTGCGGGGACGGAAGATACCGATTACATTATTACTGCGACTCAATTACTACAAGGCTTTACAGATGTCGATGCTGATACTCTCTCGGTAGCCGACTTGATAGCGACTAACGGCGCATTAGTAGATAACCTTGATGGCACTTACACCTTCACCCCAGATGCTAACTTTAACGGCACAGTTAGCCTGAGCTACAACGTTGTTGATGGCAATGGCGGTGCAGTTGCAGCAACCCAATCCTTCAATATTACTGCTGTCAATGATGCTCCTGTGGCTACAAATGACACTTTCACGACTATTCAAGAGACAGCCATTACAGTTAGTGCAGCAACACTACTGAGCAATGATAGCGATGTAGATGTCACCGATATCTTAGATATTATTGCCATCACCCAACCTAGCCAAGGAACCTTAGTTAAGAACAATAACGGTACTTACACTTACACTCCTGTCACTGGCTATTATGGTTCTGATAGCTTCACTTACACCATCAGTGATGGATTAGGACTTACCAGCACTGCCACTGTCAACTTGACTATTAATCCCAATTTCAATGTGATTAATGGTACTTCAATTGCAGACAACTTAACTGGTACTGCCCAAAGAGATATGATCTCAGGTTTCCAGGGCAATGACACACTTTTAGGGTTGGATAATAACGACACCCTCAAAGGTGACGATGGTAATGATTCCTTGGATGGTGGAACAGGTAATGATCTGCTTTACGGTGGTAATGATAACGATAACCTCATCGGGAATTCCGGAAATGACACCTTGTTCGGTGATGCTGGTGACGATAGCCTCGATGGTGGTTTGGGAAATGACATTCTTGATGGTGGAGTCGGCCATGATACTTATATCGTAGACAACAGTAGCGATATAATTACTGAGGGCTTGGATGCAGGTACAGACTTAGTCCAATCTTCAGTAACTTGGACGCTAGGCACGAACCTGGAAAATCTGACTCTGACTGGCAGCACAGCCATTAATGGTGTAGGTAACAATCTTAATAACATTATTACCGGAAATACTGGGGCTAACTCCTTGAGTGGCGGAAATGGCGACGATACCTTAGTTGGTGCTTCAGGCAATGACACCTTGTTTGGTGAAGCAGGTAATGATAGCCTAGTTGGTAGCTCAGGCAATGACACCTTGTTTGGTGGTGAAGGTGACGATCGCCTCGATGGTGGTACGGGAAATGACAGTCTTGATGGTGGATTAGGTCATGACACTTACACTGTAGACAGCGTCAACGATCGCATTACTGAAGGATTGAATGCCGGCACTGATTTAGTTAATTCCTCTGTGAATTGGACTCTGGGAGATAACCTGGAAAACTTAACCCTGACTAGCGGCGGGCTAAATGGTACAGGTAACAATCTCGATAACGTTATCACTGGCAATAGTGTTGCTAACTCATTGACTGGGGGACTGGGTAATGATACCCTCATCGGTGGTTCAGGCGATGACAGCTTATTCGGCAACGAAGGTAACGATCTCCTCGATGGGGGTTCAGGAAGTGATATTCTCGACGGTGGAATTGGGGATGATACTTATATCGTCAACATTAGTAGTGATACGATTACCGAAGCATTGAATGCGGGCACAGACTTAGTTAATTCTTCTGCAACTTTGACCCTGGGCGCTAACCTAGAAAACCTGACTCTGACTGGAACTAGCAACATCAGCGGTACAGGTAACAGCCTCGATAACATTCTCACTGGTAACTCTGGTGCTAACTCGTTAAGAGGACAAGATGGTAATGATACCGTCTTTGGTGGCGATGGCAATGATACTTTGTTTGGTAGTGCAGGTAATGATGTACTGGTTGGCGGATTTGGTCAAGATCAGCTAAGTGGTGGCTCTGGTAATGATAGATTTGTTTTTGATAGTTTGGGTGAAGGCATTGATACCATTACTGACTTTATCCGTACAGATGATGTGCTGGTGTTGAAAACTCTGTTGACTAACTTGAACTATACAGGCACAAATCCCATTGCTGACGGTTATGTGAGAGCTATACAATCTGGGACAAATACTCTGATTGATATTGATACTGATGGTTTGGGTGTCAATGCTAGTTTTAGCAATTTAGTCATACTGAACAACTTTACTGCTAGTAACTTCAGTCAAAGCAACTTGATTTTCTAGGATTGTCTTGATGGGCGGGGTTTCCCCGCCCCTACAAGTGTTAACTTACGAAAAAATCATCAGGAATTTGGCGATCGCACATTGCACATTGCACTATCATTATTTACCAAATACAGTCCCCAAGGAACGGGCTATATTTTGCGGTTGCATTGCATCTACTGCGGCTGTTGGTTCATAGCCACAATGAACCATGCAATCGGCACATTTGGGATTACCGCTGGCGCGGCCGTATTGACTCCAGTCGGTGTCTTCTAGTAATTCTTTGAAGGTGGCATAATAACCTTCATTTAATAGATAGCAAGGTTTTTGCCAACCGAGAACGCTGTAACTAGGGCTACCCCAAGGTGTACATTCGTAGTCTTTCTCGCCTGTGAGGAAGTCTAAGAATAAGGGGTTGTGATTGAAATTCCAGTTTTTCTCACCCGATTTATGGGGGGCGAGAATTTCTCTAAATAAGGCGCGGGTTTGTTCGCGGTTGAGAAAATGATCTTGATCTGGTGCCCATTCGTAGCTGTAGCCTGGAGAAATCATCATCCCATCAGTGTTGAGGGTTTCCAGGAAGTCGAAGAACTCCTGCATTTCTTTGGGGTCAGTACCTTTAAAGATAGTGGTGTTTGTTGCCACACGAAAACCTTTAGCTTTAGCGGCGCGAATGGCTTGGACAGCAATATCAAAAACGCCTTTGCGATCGACACTTTGATCGTGCAATTCCCGCATTCCATCTAAATGGACGCTAAATGTTAAGTAAGGGGAAGGTTGGAATTTATGCAGGCTTTTTTCTAATAACAAACCATTAGTACACAAGTAAATATATTTCTTGCGTTCAATTAATCCCCGGACAATCTCATCAATTTGGGGGTGTAATAGAGGTTCTCCCCCAGGAATGGAAACCACTGGTGCGCCGCATTCTTCCACAGCAGCAAAGCACTGTTCTGGGGTTAAATTTTGCTTGAGGATTTCTACTGGATGTTGGATTTTACCACAACCATTACAGGCGAGGTTACACCGAAAAAGCGGTTCTAACATTAATACTAAGGGAAAGCGTTTACGTCCTTTTAAACGCTGAGTTACAAGATATTTCCCGATATCTATAGCTTGTTGTAAATTAATCGCCATTGACTCTGTTCACTCCTCGATAAAGTTGAAAAACACCACAAAAGAAGGATGAAGGATGAAGGATGAAGGATGAAACTTATTGATTTCACACTTCATACTTCAGACTTTATTCTTTATTTGACGTAACCCTTACTCATAAACCAATCGACAGCATCCTGAATTGCTGTTGTTAGGGAAGACTGAGGTAAGCCCAATTCTGTTACTGCTTTTGCAGGATTGTAATACATTGGTTGTTGAGCCATGCGCACACCATCTAAGGGAACTGAGGGTGGTTTACCTAAGGGTGCGAGAATTTTTTCATCAACCCAAGCAACGCTGAGGGGTAGCCAACTAGGTACAGCGTTTTGCGGTGCTGGTAAGCCTGTAATTTGGGCGAGTTGTTCGAGAAGTTGCTTGAGGGTGAGATTTTGATTTCCTAAAATATAGCGATCGCCTTTTTTACCTCGCTGTAACGCTAGTAAATGTCCCCAGGCTACGTCTCGGACATCAATGAAATTCAGCCCTGTATCTACATAAAATGGCATTTGTCGCCGCAAAAATCGCAGAATAATATCACCTGTTGGGGTAGGCTTAATATCCAATGGCCCTATCGGGCTACTAGGATTGACCACAACTATTTCCTGACCTGCACTAGCTGCTTGCATGGCTACTTGTTCTGCCAGAAATTTTGACTTTTTGTAGTGACCAACCAATTTTTCTAAGGGACTCTGATGAGTTTCATCTACGACTTTACCAGATTCCCCGACCCCAATGGCAGCGACGGAGCTAGTATATACTGTGCGTTCAATTCCAGCTTTTTGCGCGGCTGCTAATACGTTGCTTGTACCTTGGACGTTATGGCGGTAAAGTAGCTCTTGGTCTGTTTGCCACAGGGAATAGTAGGCGGCGACATGAAATAGGTATTGACAACCCAGCATTTTTTGCCAGAGATCGGCATCATTTAAATCGCCTTTGACAAGTTCCACCTTTAACCCGTCGAGGTTTGCTAAGTTGCTGCTAGGGCGGAAGAGTGCTTTGACTGCATATCCTTCTTGCAGCAACAACCTTACCAAATGGGCACCAATAAACCCAGTTCCGCCAGTGACAAAGGCTTGCATCAAGGAATCCACCTCTTGTGAAATCGGGGAAACCAATCATCTAAGATGGCGTAGACTACAGGCACAACAATTAAACTGAGCAAAGTTGAACTTACCAAACCGCCTGCGATCGCCACAGCCATCGGCGATCGCAATTCTGAACCTGCACCCAATCCTAAAGCAATGGGAACCATCCCTAAAATTGTCGCCGCTGTGGTCATCATAATTGGTCGGAGGCGCACTGGCCCGGCTTTGAGAATGGCTTCTTTCCGCTCCATTCCAGATTTACGCAATTGATTGATATAGTCCACAATCAAGATGGCATTCTTGTTGGCGATACCCAACAAAAACACCGAACCAATCAGGGAAATCATGCCAAAGTCGCTTTTGGTGATTAACAGCGCTAGCATTGCACCCACTAAAGCTAAGGGTAAAGAAATACCAATCACTACAGGATCTACCCAGCCTTTGAAGAGCAAAATCAGCACCACGACAATACACAAGGCTGATAAAGCTAAGGTAGTGCCAAAACTGCCAAAAACTTCACCTAAACGGGCAGAATCTCCGCCTAAGTCTAAAGAAACACTAGGGGGTAAAACTGCCTTAGCTTGTGCTACTACCTGATCAGTCGCATCACCCAAGGACATATCTTTGCCTAGGTTAGCGCCAATATAAGCTACCCGCTGATTATCCAGGCGCTCAATTTGAAAAATTTGCCCGTTTTGATTGTTTTCACCTGTTACAGTTACATCAGCAAATCCGGGTAGTTTGACTAATCGGTCTTTAATTGCTTTGGCTGCTTTGCTGAGTTCTTGGAGGTCATTACCTCTTAATGCCAACTGTAAAGGTTTTTGTCCACCAGTATCCACAAATTGAATATCTTCTACACTGGTAGTGACATTCGGTAGATTCGGTAAACTCTTCCGCAATTGCTCTTGTAATTCCGCAGTGGTGATATTGCGATCGCCTTTAAGTTTGACATAAATTGTGCCTTTATTCGGCTCGCCTTCACGGGAACCCACAGTAGTAAACACCGTTTGCACAACTGGCGATTTTCTCACCACATCTTCTAATTTCTTCGCCACCTTTAGCGAATCATCTAAAGGATTGGGAATTGGGATTCGAGAATTAGTTTCTCCGAAGGCTGAGCGAAGTCGAAGCCTGTCCCCCTGTCTCCCCTGTCCCCCTTGTCCTCCTAACACCGATTGTGCAACTTCATCCGCTGCTGACCGAAAAGCATCAGGTACAGTTGGTAAAGGAGCAGTGTAAGTAATATTAAATTCACCGCGATCCAATTTGGGAATAAAGCCTTTGGGAATCATGGGAATGATGGCAATACCCGCAATTAAGCTGAGTAACGCTAAACTCATGACTATTCGTTTATGATCCAAAGACCATGACAGTAAATCACGGTAACTTTGGGCAAACTTAATCCATGCTTGAGATTCACGCCGACGAGAACGAGATGAGGCAGGTTTGAGCCAATATATAGATAAGACTGGTGACAAAGTTCTGGCTACTAGCAAAGAAGCTAGCATGGCGGCGGAAACAGTGATACCAAAAGGTTTGAAAAACTGCCCAATCACTCCACCCATTAACCCAATTGGCAGAAACACGGCGACGGCGGTGAAAGTGGCGGCTGTGACTGTCAGTCCAATTTCATTGGTAGCAATCAACGCCGCTTCGCGGGGAGTTGCACCATCTTCGACGTGACGCATGATGTTTTCAACATCAACGATCGCGTCATCAACAATACTACCAATTACCAAAGCTAAGGCTAACAGGGTAATGGTTTCTAAGTTGAAGCCAAAAAACGCCATGACAATAAATGTCGCCAACAAAGATGTGGGAATCGCCAAGGCGGAAATTAAGGTAGCTTGCCAATTCCATAAAAATGGAAAAATGACAATTACCGATAACACAATGGCTTCAATCAAAGCGTCAATTGTGGAATGGGTAGCGTTGCGAATATACTCAGCCTGAGTCGCAGCTAAGGTGAGTTTGACATCTTTTAGGGAAGACTGAAGCTTTTGCACTTCCTCCTCGACGCGGCTGACAACTTCTAAAGTATTAGCTGTGCCCTTTTTAATTACCTGAAATGCCAAAGCATCCTTACCATTGAAGCGGACTAAAGTAGCTCCACCTTCCGGTAAAGCCGCCGCATTGGCTGATAACTGGGGAGGGGAATTACTAGGCGTACCCAACAGTACTACTTTTAACACTCCTGGCAGTTTTGCGATCGCGGGTACAATTTTATCCTTTGCCAACTTCGTCAAATCGGTGAGATTCCCGCCAGGACTCTCAATTGCATAACTAATCGCTGAAGACTCATTCAAGTTCAGGGGGATAATCTTATAACTTGCTCCCTGAGTCAGAGTTAAATTCTTCAGTCTATTCTCGACTTGGCGCGTCGATGTTTCTAAATTTGTACCGACAACAAAAGATAAACTAACAGCCGTTTGTCCCGGATAAGTAGATGAGCGAATATCCTCAATTCCTTCCAGGGATTTTAAACGCTGTTCTAGTGGTTGGGTGAGTTTGGTTTCTGTATCCAGAGCTGTGGCGATGGGGGCAGTAGCATTGACTACCACCACCGGAAAAGTAATATCTGGAAACAAAGCATACTTGAGGGAACTGAAAGCCAAAAGTCCAGCTACCGTCACGGCAATCCAAAAACTTACCGTCAGCCAGGAAAATTCTATCGCCAATTTAGAAATATTGAAGCGTTCTCGTGCGGATTTTGAGCTATTAGGCTTGACCATCTTGGAAAATCATCGTGCGGGTGACACAATTATTGTCATGCTACAGTAATCACTTGCAGTTTGGGAGTTCGGGTACTCCCCAATCAGCATTATTGCTGAAGTTTCTCACCTTGGTATGACTCAATCTTTTATACTCAATGGAAATTTGAGATATGAAACTTGGCTCTGTTGAACACAAAGAATTATTCTGCCACAGCTTTTTAAATAGCCACTTAGAATATGAGCCTGAGCATCTGCCCTGGCCTGATTTAAATGATGCAGATCTCGCGCGGTTACAAGCTATTCCCTTTTGGGAGAAAGCGCTGGATATTGAAAGAGAAGCTGGGGCAATGGTAAGTAGTTATGCTACCACTGTGACAGATCCCCTTTTGCATGAAGCGATCGCTCTCCAAGGCAGAGAAGAATCGCGCCACGCTAGGCTGATCGAGACACTCATTGACCGCTATAGTATCAACATGCCGGCACGCCCAGCGGTGGAAGTACCGCCCAATATTGAGCCAGCCTTCACCACCTTTGGCTTTGAAGAGTGTCTAGATTCCTTCTTTGCCTTTGGGCTGTTTGGGATAGCCCGTGACGCGAAAGTATTTCCTGAAGCACTCTTCACCATTTTTGATCCCATCTTGGACGAAGAAGCAAGACATATTGTCTTTTTTGTCAACTGGTTTACCTACATCCAAATTAATCGCCGTCAAGGCTTTTTACCTCTGCGGCTCGTCAGAACTCTTTGGTACTATGGCAAAGCACTGAGTAACTTAATTACCGCTTTTAGCGATGCCGATCCGAGTGGTACTGGCTTCACCGCCACTGGCGCTAGCACTTTCACCGACGACTTGAGCTTAGAAAAGTTTCTGAGTGTGTGCATTCAGGAAAATCATCAGCGCATGAGTAAGTATGATTCCCGATTACTCAAGCCAGAATTAATGCCTAAACTAGCGAGTATTGCCCGCCGTACTCTGCAATTCATCCCCCAGCAACGCCAGCCGCAAAATGTAGAGGCGAAAGGGGAATGGGGAATGGGGGGATAAGGGAGTGTGGGGAGTGTGGGGAGTGTGGGGAACTGATAATGCCTTTTGCGCCTTTGATATCGGTTCACGTTCATTATGATACCAATACGCTGGTAGGGGCACGGCAATGCCGTGCCCCTACGTAAAATGTATAAGTATCGGCGTTTTATTAACGAGGCTTTGAACTCCGTTAATAAGTCTTTGAACTCCGTTAATCAGGCTTTTAGCTCCATTAATCAGGCTTTGAACTCCGTTAACGAGGCTTTGAACTTCATTAATGAGGCTTTGAACTTCATTAATGAGGCTTTGAACTTCATTAACGAGGCTTTGAACTTCATTAACGAGGCTTTGAACTTCATTAACGAGGCTTTTAGCTTCATTAACGAGGCTTTTAGCTTCATTAACGAACCTTTGAGCCTGAAAGTTTAAGCTTGACAACTGACAACTAACAACTGACAACTGACAACTGACCAATGACAAATGCCCAATTAATCCTTGTCCCCCAAGGCGCAGAGTATCAAGCTGTGTGTCGTGGTTTAAGTCGTGTCACTAGCGCCAAGCCAACAGTAATTCCTGTTCCTGTTGGTATAAAACCTTTGACCACATATCTGCAAAAATTGCAAGCAGATGGACTGTTTCTTAATCATCCACAGACGAGAGTGCTGCTGATGGGTTTGTGTGGGAGTTTATCCCCCAACTACCCAGTAGGAAAAATTGTGTTGTATGAAAACTGTGTTTATCAGGGAAAGCGGCGAGAGTGCGACACTTACGGAGAAAGCACTTTCACAGCAGAGTTATACTCACAAATTAACTTAGTTAAGGGATTAACAAGCGATCGCGTCATTTGTTCCGCAACTGAAAAACGCCAGCTTGGTGAGACTCTAGGCGCTGATGTTGTCGATATGGAAGGATTTGCGGCGTTAGAGTTTTTCCATACCCTGGGTGTGTCAGTCGCAATATTGCGTGTAGTTAGCGATGATTGTCAACATGATATCCCCGATTTAACATCAGCAATCAGCGCCGATGGTTCTCTGCGTTCTTTACCCTTAGCGATCGCATTCATCCGCCAACCGATTGCGGCTACTCGTTTAATTCGCGGTTCTTTACAAGGATTGAAAGTATTGAGGGAGGTAGCTACCCTGTTGTTTTCTAGTGACAATTTGCTGCTTCCAGATCCCCCGACTTCTTAAAGGATACCGCTGGCTTACCCAACAGACCGCCGTCACCCTCGAAGGGTGCGGCTAATCGTACAAAGCCCACCTTCGTGGGCTAAATTTTCTTAGCCCACGAAGGTGGGCTTCGTAGCGTTAGCCCCAGGCTTCCAGCCTGCGGGCGGTATATCGGGTAAGCCAGAGAATTATTTGTATCCCCATCCTGAAAGGATACCGCTGGCGAATCAGAGGTCAGACCCATTGCTTACCCAACAGACCGCCGTCACCCTCGAAGGGTGCGGCTAATCGTACAAAGCCCACTTGCGTGGGCTAAGAAAATTCAGCCCACGCAGGTGGGCTTCGTAGCGTTAGCCCCAGGCTTCCAGCCTGCGGGCGGTATATCGGGTAAGCCAGAGAATTATTTGTATCCGCATCCTTAAAGAAGTCAGGGATCTAACTTTTCACCGAGAATATATATAGATATGCAGTACAGTCGGTGAGCAAAAAACCGGGAATTATCCTTATGACACCACTTACATTAAACCTCAATTCTGTAATTAAATTAACTTCAGAAGAGTTTTATCAACTATGTCAAGATAACCCTGATTTGAAGTTAGAACGTAACGCCGCAGGAGAATTAATTATCATGCCACCTACCGGGGGAGAAACAGGAAAACGTAATGTTAATTTAATTCTGCAAGTAGCACAATGGAACGAACAAAACCAGATGGGAGAAGTTTTTGATTCTTCCACGGGATTTACTTTACCAAATAAAGCTGACCGTTCTCCTGATGTGTCTTGGGTGGAAAAAAGTCGATGGAATGCTTTAACTCAAGAACAAAGAGAAAAATTTATTCCCCTCTGTCCCGATTTTGTCATTGAAATACTTTCCCCATCAGATAGATTGCAAAAAGTTCAAGAGAAAATGCAAGAGTATTTAGATAATGGCTGTCGTCTCGGTTTATTAATTAACCGAAAAAAGCAAGAATTAGAAATCTATCGCCCTCATCAACAAGTGGAAATTTTACCAGCACCTCAAAGTTTTGCCGCCGAAGATGTGTTACCCGGATTTATCTTAAATTTGCAGAAAATTTGGGAATGAAACCAGCGATAAGCAACTTGGTGAGGTACAGATTATTGTCAGGGCACAACAGTGTTGTGCCCCTACCAGCAAATTTCCGGTTTTAATTAACCTGGATAAACGCGCCCTTTCCAAGCACCACCGCGCCCTTGCCAGTGACGGATAGCGGAATCTACAGTCATCAGGGTATAAAGAAAAGCGATCGCAGGTAAACAAAAAGCTAACCAAGCCGGACATTTATAAAAGCGGATAGTTGGGTAGTAAGCTAAACTCATCAATAACCAGGCTGATAAACCCAAAAGTGCGATCGCTAAATTAAAGGTTAATGCACCAAAGATAGTTGCAAAGGGTGGTATTAAATAAATTAAGGTCATAGCTAAAACTGTGCCGACTAACAGCAATGGAGAATAATTGAGTTGGGTATAAGCAGTCCGCGCTACCATCTGCCAAACCGTCCGCAAATCTGGATAAGGTCGTAAACTCCGAGTTAAAGCACTCAATCCTAACCAAATCCGCCCTTTTCCCCCTTCCCCCTTCACAGCTTTTGCTAAGGCGCAATCATCAATTAAAGCTTGCCGAATCACCCCAAATCCGCCAATCTTTTCTAAAGCTTGTTTGCGAATCAAAATTGACCCCCCAGCCGCCGCTGCTGTAGAATTTTTGGGGTGATTCACCCAACGAAAAGGGTAGAGTTTTTGAAAGAAAAAGACGAAAGCAGGTATTAAAAGTTGTTCCCAAAAGCTTTGACATCTTAGTCGCACCATCACGGAAACCATGTCTAAATCTTCTTGTTCAGCTTTCGCTACTAATCGGCGCAGACTCCGCGAATCATGCTCAATATCCGCATCTGTGAGTAAAAAATAGTCTGGTGCAAAGTCAGTAGCCAGTTGAATACCTTGTTCCACTGCCCAGAGTTTACCACTCCAGCCCGGAGGTAAAGATTTACCAGAGATAATATGCAATTGATTGGGTTTATTTAAAGCGTAAGCCACCCCTTGGGCAAAGTCTGCTGTGCCATCTGTGCTGCGATCGTCCACCAAAAAAACGTTAAAATCACCAGGGTAGTCTTGGAGTAAAAGCGATCGCAAGGTGATGGGCAGTAATTCGGCTTCGTTACGGGCAGGTATAACTGCACAAATCCTCGGTAAAGAATGCAAAGGGATTTCTGCAACTTCTAATTGCTGGTCAGAACGCCAAAACTGTCCGCGTAAACTCAGTAATCCTATCCAAATGATTAAAGATAAAACTGTTATTACTAATACAACTGTCGCCATGACCTTTCACCCCTTCTCAATGTCTCAGACAGAATACTACAGCATATTTCAGGTACATGCAGTACATGGCTAAAACCCGCAACTTTCAAAAAACATGGGGGAGTGGGGGAGTGTGGGGAATTTTCTTCCCGATCTCTTCCCAATGCCCAATGCCCAATACTGTGTGTCTTGGGATTGTGGGAGAATATTTTTCACTCCTATTGAGAGATTTATTTGTTGTGGTGTAGAGGTTCAAGGATATTTGATGCAAACTCAAGATAGAGTCACAGTTAATCAAGTCGCAGAAGCGATCGCCGCTAGTCAAAAACATCTGCTGTCAATTCAAAAGCCCGCAGGTTACTGGTGGGCGGAGTTAGAATCTAATGTCACGATTACTGCGGAAGCTGTGCTACTGCATAAAATTTGGGGCACAGATAGCACCAGACCTTTACACAAAGTGGAAACTTACTTGCGTTCTCAACAACGGGAACATGGAGGTTGGGAACTTTATTTTGGCGATGGCGGAGAACTGAGTACTACAGTAGAAGCTTACATGGCTTTGAAACTCTTGGGTGTCTCAGGCGATGACCCAGCAATGCTCAAGGCTAAAGCTTTTATTCTCCAACAAGGTGGCATCAGTAAAACTCGCATCTTTACTAAACTACACCTGGCCTTAATTGGCTGCTACGACTGGCGCGGTATTCCTTCCCTCCCGCCTTGGATCATGCTTTTGCCCAATTCTTTCCCCTTCAATATCTATGAAATGTCGAGTTGGGCGAGATCCAGTACTGTACCGTTGTTGATTGTCTGCGATCGCAAACCGATTTTTCAAGTTGAGCCAGCAATTACTGTCGATGAACTATATGTAGAAGGACGCGATCGCGTTTTGTGGGAATTACCTAAACGTGGCGATTGGACTGATTTATTTCTTACCTTGGATCGTGGCTTCAAATTCGCCGAAAGCTTGAATTTTGTGCCTTTCCGCGACGAAAGCATCAAAGCTGCGGAAAAATGGATTATAGAACGCCAAGAAGCTACAGGTGATTGGGGGGGGATTATTCCCGCTATGCTGAATTCTCTGTTAGCTTTGCGCTGTCTCGATTATGACCCCACCGACCCCATTGTGGAACGGGGACTCAAAGCCGTCGATAACTTTGCCATTGAGACTGACACTACCTACTGCGTTCAACCTTGTGTATCCCCAGTTTGGGATACAGCCTGGGCGATTCGGGCTTTAATAGATTCCGGTTTCGCCCCCGATCATCCGGCTGTAGTACAGGCGGGAGAATGGTTAATTGACAAGCAAATTCTCGACTACGGAGACTGGACGGTTAAAAATCGTCAAGGAAAACCAGGCGCTTGGGCGTTTGAATTTGATAACCGCTTTTACCCCGATGTCGATGATTCTGCGGTTGTCGTCATGGCGCTACATCAAGCCAAACTCCCCAATGAAAAATTAAAACACGCCGCGATCGCCCGCGCTTTAAATTGGATTGCTTCTATGCAATGTAAACCAGGCGGTTGGGCAGCTTTTGACCTCGACAACGATCAAGATTGGCTCAATTCTGTACCCTATGGCGACTTAAAAGCCATGATTGACCCGAATACAGCTGATGTCACAGCTAGGGTATTAGAAATGCTGGGCGCTTGTAACCTATCAATAGATCATCATCATCTGGAAAGAGCGATCGCCTATACTCTGAATGAACAAGAACCAGAAGGTTGTTGGTTTGGTCGTTGGGGAGTAAATTACATCTATGGTACTAGTGGCGTACTTTCCGCTTTAGCCTTAGTTGCACCCAAAACCCAGCAACAAAGCATCGAACGCGGCGCAGCTTGGTTAGTACAATGTCAAAACCCGGATGGTGGCTGGGGTGAAACTTGCCGCACCTATAACGATCCTAGCCTCAAAGGACAAGGAACCAGTACAGCATCGCAAACAGCCTGGGCTTTAATTGGACTCATCGCCGCCGGTGAAGCTACTGGTAAATTTGCTCATCAAGCCATTGAAAAAGGAATAAACTACCTTTTGACCACCCAAAAGCCTGATGGTACTTGGTACGAATCATATTTTACAGGTACAGGCTTCCCCTGCCATTTTTATCTCAAATATCACCTCTATCAACAGTATTTTCCCTTAATCGCCCTCGGACGGTATCGGTCTGTTTTAGGGTAGAGGAGACGGTTGAATGTTGACCAATGACAAATGACCAATGACAAATGACCAATGACAAATGACCATTGACAAATGACAAACCTAATCGAATACGAACAAGCAACTGATGAAGTACGGGCGGTATATGATGACATCCGCGCCACCCGTAAGACTGAATATATCAACAATTTTTGGAAAGCGATCGCTAATCATCCGCCGACTCTGCAACGCACTTGGCAAGCTGTCAAGGAAGTGATGACTAGTCCCGGCGAGATTGATCCGCTGATGCGCGAATTAATTTACATCGCTGTAAGTGTAACAAATGGCTGTGATTATTGTATTGCTTCACATTCAGCCTCCGGGCGTGCCAAGGGAATGACTGATACTATGTTTGGTGAACTGTTAGCGATCGTGGCTACAGCAAACTCAACTAATCGTCTTGCTGATGGTTATAAAATTCCTGTGGATGAGCAATTTAAAACCTAGAATGCCGATTTTTGCGATAATTCTGGTATCTAGTTAGCTGCATCTCTTTGAAGATGAAGCGGCGACATATTTACAGCCTATAGCAGCTAAATAAAGGATATAGGTAGGGGCACAACATTGTTCATTGGTGTCAACTTAAGTTAAAAGGCTTATCCCACAAGCGTTTTACCCCTCCCCTTAATCCCCTCCCCGTTTACGGGGAGGGGACGTTTTGGCTTTAGACAAAACTGGGGTGGGGTAACGCGGATCGTGATGGTAGGCAATTTGATTCTAAATAACGTCTTGGCAAGGATTTCACGTTAAGTTGACACGTATGAACATTGTTGTGCCCTTTATTGATGTCAACTTAACGTCAAACCCCGATCCTCTTGATAATTTGTTGCCGATTGACAGTTTGACCATGCCAAAATTGCTGAGTCAGGAGCGCGATCGCTTCTAGGTAATTTATCTTATTTCAACTCTTACATCTTTATCTAAGCTAGAAATAAAATTAGGCTTAAAACTATTAGTGGTAAGCTCTTGGTGTTACCATCCTCAATAAAATACCGAGAAACTAATGATAAATATATAACTATTTTATTAATACAAACAGTATCTATTTAATACAAATTAAGTATGGAATTCTACCAAACAAATACTTTAACTTGTGCTAAATGTTTCTCTAAAAATTGCCGATTATTACTCAGTTTTCATCACTACAAAAAACTAGAATATTCATGCAAGCTGAGATATTTTTAAACCTACCGTAAGACAGATGATACTATTGCTAAATAAATATAGATTATTAGATATCACGCAAAGGGCATCACAAATCTTGAGGGTGCAGATACATAGGTAAAGACAGAGTAAAAAGCAAATTTTTTACTCTGTTTTAATTTTTATTGCGCTTTGCGTGTGATTTGTCAGTTTTTAGTGGTCAGTGGTCACTGAGATTCAAGGGACTTCCAAGGAAAAAAATATTTCCTTGCTATTGGTGACTGTTGACTGTTAACTGTGAACCGTCAACAACTTGAAAACACCTTTCCTACTAACAACTGACAACTGTACGGGCGGGTTCACAGATATCAAAGCTGATCAAGGATGATCTCAATAAACCCGCCCCTACTGACAAATTACTTAATTGTCGGTTTGATATTTTTGGCTTTGTAGAAAGTTTCCAAACTATCGCGATCGCCTACAAAACGCCAGTGCCACGGTTCATAACTGACACCTTGAGCATTATCCTGAGGAAAGGACATCTCAAAACTAAAACGGGCAGCATTTGCTTGTAACCACTGATAAGCTTTGGTATTATCAAAGTTAGCTTGGAGATTAGTTGCTGGTACGGCTCCATCGCCAACATCTACAGCATAGCCTGTGTGATGTTCACTATGACCGGGAGGCGCACTTAAAGCTGCTCTTTGGGCTGGAGTTTGATTTCGCTGCGCACCCACACCAAAAAATAACTGCTCCTGCTCTTTCACAGAACGAAAGCCAGAAATTGGGACTAAAATTACACCAGCTTTCCGTGCATCTTTTACCATCTCTTGAAATTTTTCCGCAGCAGCCTTTCGCATTCTAATTCGTCCAGAAACTACTGCTAGTTCAGATTCTGGCGCTTCTGTATATGCTAAATGCCCCAATATAGTATCGCTATTATTACTTTGAGAGTCTACAGAGCTTTCAGATGTTGGTGTTTCTGTAGGGGAAATAGTAGGTGTTGGTTGAGAATTAGCGATTTTTTTGGGTGAAACGAGAAAAAATACAAAGCCACTAGTAACAGCAAGCAGGACAAATGCGAATACTCCCCCAATCAGCAAAACTAGAGGTTGGACACCCACCTTAGGTTTTGGATCGGGAGTATCCCTTAAAGCTGCTGGAATATCATCACCAGAAGCAGCCGAAGAGTGTTGAGGTTCTCCAGAAAACCCAGCTTTATTCAAGAATTCACTCCTGCTTTTTTTCAATAGCCATAACAGATTTTAGACTGGAAAAAAATAAACGCAAGTGGTAGCATTTCACAGCTATATTTTTGGGTGCTATCTTGACAAATCTTTTAGAACTATATGCCAAGCTTGTGGGATTAGGCCTCTTAGGATTTATTTTGGGACGTAAGCTACCAAACACAGTTCCCTCAGGTTTGGCACAATTTCTCTTCTATGTGGGAGTACCGATAAGCATAGTATCTTTTTTATATCAAACTGATCTGAATGGACAGATTTGGATTGCACCTGCGATCGCTTACCTCGCTATTTTACTAGGAGCATTATTAGCTTGGGTGGCAATTAAATGGCAAGCCTACATGACAAATACCATGCCCCAACAACCAACGCAAGGTAGTTTGCTGTTGGCGGCGATGGTTGGTAACACAGGTTATCTCGGCTTTCCCATCACCTTAGCAATGGTAGGGGAAAAATACTTTGCTTGGGCTTTATTCTACGATCTCCTAGGGTCACTATTTGGGGCTTACGGCTTGGGAGTAGCACTAGCAGCGACTTTTGGCAGAAATGTTAGCAATTATTGGCAGATAACCAAGGCAATATTTATTAATCCTGCCCTTTGGAGTTTCGGTTTTGGCTTACTTTTGAGACAGGTAACAATCCCCAATTTAGTAGAATTCTGTTTAGATAAATTGGCTTGGATTGCCGTTGCTTTATCCCTTGTGTTAATTGGAATGCGACTGTCCCAGTTAAAGTCATGGAGCAGCTTACCACAAGTGGGCATCAGCTTGGCAATTAAAATGCTGATAGTTCCCTTAATTTTGGGAAGTATTTTACCACTGTTTGGTGTAACTGGTTCAGCAGCCCTAGTAATTGTACTTCAAATGGCAATGCCGCCAGCTTTTGCCACCCTAGTAATTGCTGAAACCTTCAATCTCGATCGCGACTTAGCCGTCACCGCCTTAGCCGCAGGAGCGATAGTATTACTGGTGACTTTACCATTTTGGCTATGGCTATTTTAACAGGGGCTAGGGGTTAGGGAGATGAGAGAGATGAGGGCGTGTGGGGAGTGTGGGGAGATGATGAAGACAAATGCCCCATGCCCAATGCCCCATGCCCAATGCCTGGTAGGCTGAGCGAAGTCGTTCGCGCAGCGTCTCGCAGAGAAGCCCCATGCCCAATATCATTATCTTTATTCGTTCTCTGTATTATTTCGTAAATTCGATTCATTTTTTGACAATAGCCTGTTAGTAATTACGAGGACAAGGACTAACATTAGTAGCTGGATTTGCCAAGGTGCTAAGACCAAACTCAAAATGAAGAACATGAAGCCAAATACACCAGCTATGTAAGCTATTTCATCAGTAGATTGCTTAACCAAATAGCCGGTTAATAAAGCTGTACAAAGTGGAACCAAGAAAAACAAAGCCATTTTTACTAACCTCTGAAATCAACCGTAATCACGCTGATATAAAAAGATGAAAAGGGAATTTGTCATTTTGGTTAATTTTACATCCCAGGCGGATTGACAAATCACTGGCTATGTAAAATAACGGTGTGGAAAATCAAGATTTTATAATCATCTGATAAATTAGCTTAACACTATACGCTTGCATGGGAAGTACGATCTAGCATATTACCTACAGAAGTCACGTTTTCCACTTAAACACCCAATGCTGAACATTCCTCAATTACTGGCAACTGAACTAGACCTTAAACCTTATCAGGTGCAAAATGCGCTGGAACTTTTAGCAGAAGGTGCAACAATCCCTTTTATCGCACGTTACCGTAAAGAGCGCACCGGCGAAATGGATGAAGTTCAATTGCGGGACTTATCCGATAGGTATACATACTTAACTGAACTGGAAGAAAGAAAAGCGGTAATTTTAAATGCGATCGCTAATCAAGGTAAACTCACTGATGAGCTAAAAGCGCAAATTACATCTAGTTTGCAAAAAACTGAGCTTGAGGATTTATACTTACCGTACAAACAAAAGCGACGCACCCGCGCCACTGTCGCTAGAGAGAAAGGTTTAGAACCATTAGCAGAGTTTATTAAGTCTTTAAATGTCAAAAATCCGGTGTCGGCTTCTCTAGAAACAGAAGCTGCAAAGTATATTTCGGAAACTCATGGTGTAAAATCTGCTCAAGAAGCCTTGAAAGGTGCGGCGGATATCTTAGCGGAGGAAGTTGCAGAAAAAGCTGAATCCAGGGCATATATCCGTGATTATCTCTTAGAATCTGGCGTATTTACCTCCCGGATTAAAGATGAACATCCTGAAGGAACAACAAAATTTGAAATGTACCGCAATTACCAAGCTAAGGTGCAAAATATTGCACCCCACAATATCTTGGCGTTGTGTCGGGGTGAAGCGGAGGGAATATTAAATTTTGAAATCGCCTTTGATGAGGATGTGGTACTTGCTTATCTAGAATCAAAGGAAATTAAAACCAAAGTCCGTGCTATTCGCGATTATTATCAGGCGATGATTAAAGATGCGTTTAACCGCTTGATGAAAGCTTCTTTGATGGGAGAAGTAATTGCCGAAAAGAAAGCCTATGCTGATTTTGAGTCGATTAAAACCTTTGAAACTAATTTACGTGAATTGCTACTATCTGCACCAGCGGGAATGAAACCAACCTTGGCAATTGATCCAGGTTTCAGAACTGGGTGTAAAGTAGCAGTAATTGACCAAACAGGTAAATTTTTAGAATACCAAGCGGTATTTCCCCATCAAGCAGCCGAACAACGTACAAAAGCTGCGCAAACTATCAAAAATCTGATTGAAAAATACAAAATTGAATTAATTGCCATTGGTAATGGTACAGCTTCTCGTGAGACTGATGAATTTGTCTCCCAAGTACTGCAAGCTAGCGATCGCAAACCGACAAAGGTAATGGTCAATGAATCGGGTGCATCTATATATTCTGCTAGTAAAGTAGCATTAGAAGAGTTCCCCGATTTAGATATTACCGTGCGCGGTGCTATTAGTATTGGTCGGCGTTTACAAGATCCGCTAGCCGAATTAGTGAAAATCGATCCCAAATCCATTGGTGTGGGACAATATCAGCACGATGTTGACCAAAAATTGCTGAAGAAAAAATTGGATGAAACAGTGGAAAGCTGCGTTAACTATGTGGGTGTAGACTTAAACACAGCTTCTAAAGAACTGTTAACTTTTGTTTCGGGAATTACCCCAACAGTAGCCAATAATATTGTTACCTATCGCAACCAAAATGGAGCCTTTAAAAATCGCCGCCAACTGTTAAAAGTTCCAAAGTTAGGGCCTAAGGCTTTTGAACAAGCAGCCGGATTTCTGCGGATTCGCAACGGTGAAAACCCCTTGGATAATACAGCCGTGCATCCAGAAAGTTACTCTGTAGTCGAAGCGATCGCATCTGACCTCAGCGTACCATTAAATCAAGTCACCCAAATCGCCGCCAAACTCCCAAAAAATAACCTGAAGAAATACGTCACCGCTACCATCGGCGAACCGACACTGCGCGATATCCTCAGCGAACTAGAAAAACCCGGTAGAGATCCCCGGGCTGAGTTTAAGTATGCCACCTTCAAAGCAGGAATTACAGAAATCAAAGATTTACAAGAGGGGATGGAATTAGAAGGTATCATCACCAACGTCGCCAACTTCGGGGCGTTTGTAGATATCGGCGTACATCAAGATGGTTTGGTGCATATCTCCCAATTGGCTGATAGATTTGTCGATGATCCCAAAAAGATTGTCAAAGTCGGACAAGTGGTAAAAGTTAGGGTACTGGAAGTAAATGAGAAATTGAAGCGGATTAGTTTATCGATGAAATCTGTGAAACAGTGACTTTAGGGACTTCCAAATAAAAAAACATCCCAATCATGAACTTACCAAGCCCGCAACTCGTAGGGCTGGGGTAACCGTAGCCCTACAATTTGGGATAATTTATTTTCTGGAGTTCCCTTAGGGACTAGGGGTTAGGGGCTAGGGGCTAGCGTTGCTTTGTTGGCTTGTGTCACTTTCCATTGGTGTCAACTTAAGTTAAAAGGCTTATCCCACAAGCGTTTTACCCCACCCCTCAATCCCCTCCCCGTAAACGGGGAGGGGAGGTTTTGCGTCAGCAAAGCCGGGGTGGGGTAACGCGGATCTTGATTTTAAGTGAGAGAATTCGCTCATCAAGTCTTGGCAAGGGTTTCGCGTTAAGTTGACACGTATGGTCACTTTCCCCAACCTACTTTTTGAGTTTGACAATACTAGGGAGATGGGGAGAAGATGATTTTCAGGCGATCGCACTGAGTAAGCAATCCCTCAGTGAACAATCGCCTCATATCCTCTTAGCTTAGGGACTTCCAAGTAAAAAAATATTCCCTTGTTATTGTTGAACGTCAACAGTCAACAGTCAACAGTCAACAGTCAACAACTTTAAGCGCAGATGGCAGTTTATCAAGTTCGGCTCATCAATCCGGTAATAGGGTTAGATCGCACCATTCAGGTACCAGACGATCAATATATTCTCGACATCGCAGAAGACAATGGTATCCGCCTGCCATCTGGGTGTAAACAAGGCGAATGTTCTGCTTGTGTTGCTAAACTCATCAGTGGTGAAGTGGATCAAAAAGAACAGAAATTTCTCCGTCCCCAAGAAGTTCAGGCTGGTTATGTTGTTACCTGCGTCACTTATCCCACCTCTGATTGCACTCTCGAAACCCATCAAGAACAAGTGTTATATAAGTCTTCGCTTTACTACAAGCAATAATTTTTTGTAATTAAACATCTCGGCATTTATTTATAAACTAAATATTAAATTCTCTGAGCATCAGTCAATCGCCACAAATTTAATAATTTCTTTATAAATCCTAATATACAGAGTTAGCCATTATAAAATTAGATTTTAGCAGTAACTAATAAAATAGTAAAATTAAAATCCATTTTTCAGCCGAATGGTAGAACCAGAATCTACCTTCATATTGATGTTCAAACAGATTGGTTAGTCGAAGATAGTGAAAGGAAGTTCACGTTATCGATGATCGGTTTGAGAGGTAAAAATCATGTTAGGACCAGTATTAACAGCAATAGCTACAGCTTTAAGCCTATTAATAGTTGATTTAGTTGTTCCCGGCGTTAATATAGCTAATTTTCCCGCAGCCATAATTGCAGCTTTAGTTATTGGCTTGATTAATGGTTCAGTAAAGCCTGTGATTTCTACTTTATCTTTACCACTTAATTTATTAAGCTTTGGTGCATTTTCCCTAGTTGTTAACGGTATTTGTTTCGCCTTAGCCGCTGCCTTAGTTCCCGGCTTTTCCGCCCACGGACTGATCGCTTTTATTCTCGGTCCAGTGATTCTGTCCTTTGCTAACACCTTCATTAACAACTACTTTGTGGAAAAGAATGTAGCTTTAGGCAGTGGAGATGTTCGTAACAAAGGCGAATTACCCTCTAGCTAACTATCTTTTAATATATCTGGGCGCTAGATATCAGTCATCGAATTAATTCCTGCGGTAGATTTGATAATTCGGTGACAGCCATACAAATGTAAGTAAACTAACCAATCATTAGAATCAAAACCATGAAATTAACTCGCTTACTTCTCGGTCTGTTATTACCTCCAGTAGGAGTTTTTCTAGAAGTTGGTATTGGCCCAACTTTGTTGATTAACATTTTACTGACACTGTTAGGTTGGCTTCCTGGTAGCATTCATGCAGTTTGGGTCATCGCCAAGCATGAAGAACAATTAAATAGACAGTACTAAAATCCGGTTGGCAAAATAAGCTGGGTTTAATCACAAAATATTGGTAATGGGTTTTTGGCACAGTCCATCTTTCCCATTACCAATTTTTATTACGCTACGCGTGTCAGTTGTCATTTGTCATTTGTTAGTTGTCAGCAATGCATCGCAATGGTATAGAATTTTTGGAAATTGGAAATGGGGATAGGCGAAGAATTACCAATGCCCAATGCCCAATGCCCAAGTAAGCTATTAAATTTTTACCCATGAGTATCGAGAGAGTATTAGAACCAGAAGTAATGGACACAATAGAAGAATCCGTTGCTTATGACGCAATGGATTTTTCTGAGGTAAATACTGCTTTTGTCAAAGAAGCGATCGCACTATGCCCTCAAGAACAAGCTACAATTTTAGATGCGGGTACTGGCCCTGGTCACATTCCCATCTTAATCTGCCAAATAAAACCACAATGGCAGGTAACCGCAATTGACTTAGCTGCAACTATGTTGGAGATTGCTGCCCAACACGTACAAAAAGCTGGTTTACAAGCACAAATTAATCTAGAATTAGTCAATGCCAAAAAATTACCCTATCAAGATGAGCAATTTGATATGGTAATTTCCAATAGTTTAATTCACCATTTACCCGATCCTTTACCATTCTTCTTAGAACTTAAGCGAGTGGTAAAACCTCACGGTGGGATTTTTATTAGAGATTTATTTCGTCCGGCGGATGAAGCGACAATTAATGATTTAGTTAACAGTATTGGGGTAGAATTTAACGCCATTCAGACAAAATGCTTCCGCGATTCTCTTTATGCTGCATTTACTCTGGATGAAGTGACAGAGTTATTTTCGCAAGCTGGTTTATCTGATGTAAAAATCTATCAAAACTCTAATCGCCATTGGACGGCTGAACGAGTTTGGAGTGAATAAGGCAGAGGGCAAGGGAAGGGGGATAAGGAAGACAAGGGGGACAAGGAAGACAAATGACTCTTTGAAGTTAGTTTCTCATGGAAAAATCACTCTTCCCTAACCCCTAGCCCCTAGCCCCTAGCCCCTATTTTCAAATTACCTTGGGGGAAGTTTAGGTTGATCGGAATGGTCTTTATCTTTAAACAACTCAGCCGCAGCAAGGAGTAACTCTCTTAAAGCTTGTTTTAGCTGACGTTCTTTTTTAGCGATCGCACTTCCCGCTTCACCCAGTTTATCATCGAGATGCGATCGCTTTTGTTCTACTTGGGCAACTAGATTTTCCGCTTGGGGACGAGCTTGATTATACCAGTGTTTAGCTTCTTCTAAGTAATCTTTTACTTCCTCTGAACGTCCGCCATAACGCGCAGCTAAATTAGCGCGGACAATCGCCAGTTGCGCTTGCAATTGTGCATAGCGTTTCTTTAACAAAGCTGCTTCTTCACTATCTTTGATACCATCAATTACAGAGTCAAGGACAGTTTTAGTACTAGTAGAAGTTTCTTTCCCTGTCTCTTCAATCTCCGCCAAAATCACATCAACATCTTTTTGCAGTTGTTCTTCTTCGGTATCTAATTGCGACTGGAGTTTTTTAATTTCGGTTTGAGTTTTGGCAATATTTTCGTGGCGTTTGCTATTCACCCCTTCCAACACACCTTCAATCGAAGCTGTCACCTCATCTTTGATTTCACTACCTCTTTCTTGAAAAGTTTCAATAACAGCGGAAACAGCATCCTTAACAATAGTCCGCAGTTCTAGAGAACCCGCCTTAAATTCAGAAGATACTTGAGAAACTGCGGCTTTGACAATTTCTCTAATCCGTTCACTTCGCAATTGTCCAGTTTCTTTAACTTGTTGCAGGTCAGTTTGAATTTTCTCTTTGATATTGTTAGTCATTTTCAATTCGGGGTATTTAGCTAATAAAATTTTCTACACATCATCCTCTATGGTCATTATGACCTAGCCTTTTGCAACCAGACACTTCCTTTAGATAGAAAATTACAGCCATATGACTGATTAATCCAGCTAATACCCGGAAAATACTCTCAAAATTCTCTTCTTCTTGGCGTACTTGGCGGTTCGTTAAACAGGCAATTCTCACAACTTAAGATATAGCTATAGCAATTCAGGTTTATCATATTTCCCTTTTGTGAGATGATGAATATCTGTTGATAGCAAATAAATTTCTTATGTGGCAGGTAAAAATCAATTGTTCTGGTGAAGCGTGGAAAACCTATGGCGCGACATTTAAAGCCCTCGCCGATAAATATTCAGGTAACTGCATCACTTCTAAAAAATTGCCGGACGGGCAGCGGATTATGGTATACAAAATCGAGGATGTGAGTGATGCGGAAGCTTTTGCAGAAGAGTGTCAAAATTTTTCTGGGTTCACAGCATATTTTGAATCTTTGTAGGATGAAAACTGTGATATATAAGCAAAAATTTATCTTGAGTATATGAAAAAACAATTATCCAAAATCATCAAATTGATATTACTTACTTGCTTAATTTTCACAAGTATGATTACACAACCTGCTACAGCAGATATAGCTAGCGGGGCGAAGATATTCGAGATTCATTGTGCAGGGTGTCATGAAAACGGTGGTAATATTGTGAGACGAGGTAAGACTTTAAAGAAAAAAGCACTGAAGAAATATGGAATGGATTCTTTAGAGGCAATATCAGCCATTGTCACCAATGGTAAAAATAATATGTCAGCTTATAAAGACCGCCTGACTACAGAACAAATTCAAGATGTTTCTGCTTACGTTTTAGAACAAGCCGAAAAAGATTGGCGTTAAATAATTAATCCTTCATCCTTCATCCTTCATCCTTCATCCTTCATCCTTCATCCTTCATCCTTCATCCTTCATCCTTCATCCTTCCCAATGCTACCAACAAACAGCTATCTCCAATTTACCCCTGATTTAAAAATCTGCCGCATCTTAAATGGCATGTGGCAAGTTTCTGGCGGACATGGACGCATTGATCCCAAAGCTGCCATTCAAACTATGTTTAAATATATCGATGCGGGCTTTACAACTTGGGATTTAGCAGACCATTATGGCCCTGCTGAAGACTTAATTGGTGAATTTCGTCGTCAAGTTATTGCTACTCGTGGTCAAGCAGCCTTAGCAAATATTCAAGCATTTACTAAGTGGGTTCCGCGTCCGGGAAAAATGACTAAAAAAATAGTCGAGGACAGTATCGATATTTCCCTGAGAAGGATGGATGTGGAATCATTAGATTTAATGCAGTTCCATTGGTGGGAATATCAAGATAAAAACTACCTTGATGCTCTCAAATATATGGCAGAACTTCAAACTGAGGGCAAAATTAAGCATTTAGCTTTGACTAATTTTGATACTGAAAATCTGCAAATTATTGTGGAAGCAGGTATCAAAATAGTTTCTAATCAAGTACAATTTTCCTTAGTTGATCGTCGTCCAGAAGTGAATATGATTCAATTCTGTCAACAGCACGACATTAAACTATTGACTTATGGTACAGTCTGCGGTGGTTTGCTATCAGAAAAGTACTTAGGTAAACCAGAACCGCGAGGATTGAGCCTCACTACAGTTAGCTTGAAAAAGTATAAAAATATGGTTGATGCTTGGGGTGGTTGGCTCTTATTGCAAGAGTTGCTTTCTACCCTCAAATCTATCGCCGATAAGCATAAGGTGAGTATTCCTAATGTCGCAGTACGTTACATCTTAGATAAGCCTGCTGTTGGCGGTGTAATTGTAGGTGCAAGACTAGGGATATCGGAACATTTAGCAGATAACGCCAAAGTATTTAATTTCAATTTAGATGCTGAGGATTTAAAAAAGATAGACGCTGTCTCGGAAAAATCACGAGATTTGTATGAGTTAATCGGCGATTGCGGCGACGAATATCGGCGGTGATAATAGAGAAACGAACCACGTTCGGCGAAGCCGTTCCCGCAGGGTAGACGCAAAGGACGCGAAGATAGGAGATATAGTCCGAGATTTTCTGAAGATGCGCTGAATTAACTTAGGAAGAAAATTAACCGCCAAGTACGCCAAGTACGCCAAGTAATAAGAGACTAAGAGAATTAGGCGCAGCTTCACAGAGAAATTGTATGAGATACGCATTGTCGCGAAGCCAAGGGCGGGGAAACCCCACCCCTACAATTTGCGTTTTTGGTATTTTTTAATATTATCCCCCCTCCTCGCTTGCGGGGAGGGGGTTAGGGGGTGGGGTTCTAAGCGCTAAAGTACTTCGCTACTGGGTGATAGGTAATAATCGCCGTTGTAGACTGTTCTGGATAAAGTTGCTCACTTTCATCCATATATAGACTAATCCTATCAGTCCCCAACAACTCCAGCTGCTTAAATTGATCCTGAATATTCGGACAAGCCGGATAGCCAAAACTATACCGGGAACCCCGATAGCGTTGTGCCAAGATATCCCGAATATTATCCGGTTCCTCAGCCGCAAAGCCTAACTCTTGCCGAATTCTGGCGTGTGTCCATTCAGCCAAGGCTTCCGCTACCTGCACCGCTAAACCGTGGAAATACAGATAATCTGTGTATTGATTATCCGCAAATAACTTCTGCGCGTACTCTGTCGCAATGTCTCCCACAGTCACCGCTTGCATGGGGAACACATCAATTATCCCTGACTCCTTCGGTGCAAAGAAATCTGCTATACAAAGCCTGGTGGAAGACTTCTGTCGAGGAAACTCAAAACTTGCTTTTACCTCTGTGTTCTCTGCGCCTTCGTTCGGTTCATAAACATACAAAGTATTCCCCTCAGCCTGACAAGGGAAATATCCATAAATCACCTGCGGATGCAATAAATTCTCCTCAAGAATTCGCTGTTTCCAATGTTCTAAAACTGGATAGACTTTTTCAGCTAAGAAAGCCTGATATTCTTCCTTAGTTTGTTCCTTTGGTTTGCGGAATTGCCATTGTCCGGCTATCAAAGCTTGCAAATCTAAATACCCGAATAATTCCTCTAAAGAAATATCTTCAGGCTGTAATAACTTTGTTCCCCAGAAAGGCGGTGTTGGACGTTCAATATCTACCGCCACAGCTTCAGAACGTCTGGTATCTATTGCTTGAGGATTAACTGAAGATTCTTTCACAACAGGTTTTGGCTGTTTGGTGATGATTTTTGCTTCATCCTCACCAACTTCATCTAAAAAGCCTTGCAAATTATCCCAGTTACCAGCAGCTTTGGCTGGCATTAATTTATCCATGAAATGCAAGTCAGAGAAAGCGTCTTTGCCATAAATTACTTTACCTTTATAGGTATTTTGGCAATCTTGATGCACAAATTTAGGCGTTAAGGCTGCACCGCCTAAAATCACGGGGACAGTAATGCCCTTTTCGTTGAAAGTTTCTAAATTTTCTTTCATAAAGGCGGTAGATTTTACCAGCAACCCACTCATAGCAATACAATCAGCTTGGTGCTGTTCGTAAGCTTGAATGATGTTTTCTACTGACTGTTTAATCCCCAAATTAATCACTCTGTAGCCATTATTAGAAAGAATGATATCCACCAGGTTTTTACCAATATCATGGACATCACCTTTAACTGTGGCAATAATCACCGTTCCTTTGCCATTATTCCCCGCTTCTGACTTTTCCATGAATGGTTCGAGGTAAGCTACCGCCGCTTTCATGGTTTCCGCCGACTGCAATACAAAGGGTAGCTGCATTTGTCCGGAACCGAACAACTCACCCACAACTTTCATCCCATCCAGGAGAAAGGTGTTGATAATTTCCAAGGGGGGATATTGTTCTAAAGCTTTGGTTAGCTGTGCTTCTAAACCAATGCGTTCGCCATCTATAATATGACGCTTCAGCCGTTCTTCGATGGGGAGGTTTTCATCTACACCTTTGTTGCGTTTTGTCGTCACCCCAGCAAAAACGGTGGTGAGTTCTCCTAAGGGATCGTAAACGCAGACATTACCCTCAAACCGCCGCTGATCATAAATCAACTGCCGACAAATTTCTTGATGTTGTGGTTCAATCTTCGATAGTGGTAAAATCTTGCTAGCGCTGACTATGGCTGCATCCATACCGGCTGCCATCGCTTCATGCAAAAACACCGAATTTAGCACAATTCGCGACGCTGGATTTAAACCAAAGGAAATATTTGATACCCCCAAAATCACATGACATCCAGGCAATTCTTGACGAATCCGCCGAATGGCTTCAATTGTCGCTTTGCCATTTTCCCTATCTTCTTCAATCCCGGTAGAAATAGGTAAAGCTAAGGTGTCAAAGAAGATTTCTGTGGCTGGAATACCATATTCTACAGCTTGACGATAGGCACGTTGGGCGATCGCAAATTTTCTCTCGGCAGTTCGCGCCATCCCTTCTTCATCTATTGTGCCAATGACTACCCCTGCACCATATTTCTTAGCTAATTCCAGCACCTTCAAAAAACGCGGTTCGCCATCTTCATAGTTAGTCGAGTTGAGTAAACACTTACCCCCCGCAACTTTTAAACCCGCCTCCATTTTTTCCCATTCGGTGGAATCGAGCATCAAGGGTAATGTCACATTATTAACAATGCGCGAAACGAGTTCGTGCATATCCTTGACCCCATCGCGCCCTACGTAATCGACGTTAACATCAAGCACATGGGCACCTTCTTTCACCTGGGATCTAGCCATTGACACCAGTCCATCCCAATCTTCCGCATTCAGCAATTCGCGGCACTTTTTGGAACCGCTAGCGTTGAGGCGTTCACCGACAATTAAGAAAGAATTATCTTGGTCGTAAGGTTGAGTAGTATAAATCGATGCCGCTGCCGGTTCTAAACTCGGCTGTCGAACCTTCGGCTTTAGATCCTTGGCAATTTCAGCTAATTGTTGAATGTGTTCTGGACGTGTCCCACAGCAACCCCCAATCACTTGGACACCCAAATCTTCAACAAAATGCATCAACGCCATCCGTAATTCCATCGGTGTCAAGCGGTAGTGTGCTTGACCGCCGACATTTTCCGGTAAACCCGCGTTGGGAATACAAGAAACGACAAAAGGTGAATGTTCTGCCAGATATTTAATATGTGGCTTCATCAAATCTGGGCCTGTGGCACAGTTCAATCCCAAGATATCAATGGGGTAAGGTGCCAAAATTGTCAGTACGGCGCTGATTTCCGTACCTACCAACATTGTGCCCATACTTTCCATTGTCACCGATACCATCAACGGCCGGCGATCGCCTTTTTTGGCAAAAACCTCTTCAATCCCATTGAGTGCGGCTTTAATTTGCAACACATCCTGGCAAGTCTCCACAATAAATATATCAACCCCACCATCCCATAAAGCTTCTGCTTGTTCAGCAAAAGCAGTTTTTAGGGTATCAAAGTCAATATGTCCCAAGGTAGGAAGTTTGGTTGTCGGGCCAATGGAACCCGCCACAAACCGGGGTTTTTCTGGTGTAGAGAATTCCGCCGCCACAGATTTGGCTAATTCGGCGGCTTTCTTGTTCAGGTAATATGTCTGATCTGCCAAGTCATATTCAGCCAAAACAATCGAAGTCGCACCAAAAGTATCCGTTTCAATCACATCCGCACCAGCAGCGAGAAAATCACGGTGAACTTTGGCGACAGCTTCCGGGTTAGTGTGGATTAAATATTCATTACAACCTTCATACTGCGCTCCGCCGAAATCATCAGCCGTCAGGTTTTGTGTTTGTAAGTTAGTACCCATTGCACCGTCAAAGACGATAACTGGGCCTTCTGGATTATGTAACCGTTCAAGAAAAGGATGAGTCATATTTTCACTGTAAAATTGGGCATGGGGCATGGGGCATGGGGCATTGAAAAACAGTCAACACTTCGGCTTCTCTGCGAGACGCTACGCGCTAAGCGAAGCTATGCCGCAGGCTTTACGCTCAGTGACCACAGTCAACAGTCAACCGTCAACCGTCAACAGTCAACCGTCAACAGTCTTCTCTGCCCCTCATCCCCATGTCCTTTGTTATTTATTATTAAATAAGCTTAATCAATTTTTTCTTGGCGTTGTTGAAGTTTCAGCATAATTTCCGCGTGCATCTCCCGCGTAATCGGATAAAAATAGGTCAAAACTAAACCAGCAATTAAACAAATTGTTGGTAAAGGCCCAACTGCAAGGCGGATAGCTAATAATGCAGACTCAGGTTGTGTGGGGAGTGCAGTTTGTCCAGTGACAGCTGCTTTAAAACCGTATGCTTCTAAAGCGTTTCCTACCAAAAATAAGCCAAAAGCTAAACCAAATTTTTGCAACAACACCATAAAGCCATAAAACACTCCTTCGCGGCGTTGTCCGGTTTGCAGTTCATCTAATTCAATCACATCTGGAATCATCGACCAGGGAACGAGATAAGCTGTAGATACACCAAAACCTGCCATGACTGCCATCACATACATTAAAACAAGTTGACCAGGTTGCAGGAAATAAAGCCCAGCAGCGGCGATAATCCATAAAATCATGCCCAGAAAATAGACAATTTTCTTACCAACTTTTTTACTTAAATTACTCCAAAAAAACAGCATTACCAACGCTGTTCCTTGAACCGCAATCATGACTGTAGGGACATCTGATTCTTGCAGACGCATACAGTAAACGACAAAATAAGGAATAATGCTGGCTGTAATTTGTACGCCTAACCAAGAACAAAGATAAATACCGATGACAAATAGAAAAGGACGATTAGTAAAGACGATTTTGAGTTGTTCAATGAAGGGAATTGCTGGGGGTTCTTCTAGCTGGATACGTTTAGCTTCAAAAGCCAAAACGCGATCGCGTGTGCCGTAAACGCACCAATACAAGGCTAATGTGGAAATTATAGTACAGATTGCCGCTAATACTAAATATTGCTGAGCGCGATCGCTAATTAGGGAAAAGACAATTTTCGACAAAATCAACGATAAAATACTACCACCGATGGAAAAGGTGAAGCGAAAACTGTTGAGGCTAGTACGTTCATCATAATCTTGCGTTAGTTCGGGAGTCATTGCCGTATAAGGCAAATTCACAACAGTGTAAAACACCTGAGATATCAACCCGATCGCCACGTAATACCAGAACAAACCCCAGACACTAAAGGGTGGTACAATCCATTGTAAGAAAAAGAATACTCCAAAGGGAATCGCCCCATATAATAGCCAAGGCAAACGACGACCCCAGCGCCGCGATTTAGTTTTATCGGTGAGAAAGCCGACAAACGGATCGTTAACCGCATCCCAAATTTTCCCAACCATCAAAATGCTACCAGCCAAACCCGCCGGAATCCCAGCGACGTTTGTAAAGAACACCAGCAGAAAAAATATCGAAATATTGGCAGTAATCGCCGGGCCTAAATCGCCTGCACCATAAGCTAGTTTCGTTTTAAATGGCAATTTTTCACTTACAGCAGAATTCTCAGCAGGGGAATCATTCATAATATTTTGCGCTCATATTAAAATAGAGACTTTGCATTTGCCTTCAGTATTCACTAAAAATTACTTACTTTATGCCAGACCTTTACGTTTCTTGGTCAGATTATCACCAAAAAATTGAACACCTGGCTGCTAAGATTTATCAATCCGGTTGGGAATTCAACCAGATTGTCTGTCTAGCCAGAGGCGGACTGCGAGTCGGAGATATTCTTTCCCGTATTTACCAGCAACCGCTGGCAATTTTAGCAACATCATCTTACAGTGGCCCAGGCAAGCAAGAAAGGGGTTCTTTAACCTTTTCACGTCATTTAACCATGACGAGCGAAAGTTTAGGTGAGCGGATATTATTAGTTGATGATCTGGTAGACTCTGGAGTCACACTCCAAGAAACTGTTCCTTGGCTAAAGCAAAAAAGTGAATTTGCGATCGCCGAAATCCGTACTGCTGTAATTTGGTATAAAGCTTGTTCAGTCATCGAACCCGATTATTATGTTGACTACCTAGCCGACAACCCTTGGATTCACCAACCCTTTGAACCCTATGAATATACAAACCCCGCAGAACTAGCAGCAAAATTCAGCCAGCGGAGTGAGGTAGCAACCGTAGCTGAAGTATGAAGGATGAAATTTCAGCCTACATTGTCACTACAAGCAAGCCGATGTGGAGTGCGATCGCCCTTTGATTTTACCGATTAATGAATTGGGGCGATCGTTTATTGAATTCGGGTAGTCGTTTAATGAATTGGGGCGGTCGTTTTTTGAATTTGGGTAGTCGTTTATTGAATTTGGGTAGTCGTTTATTGAATTCGGGTAGTCGTTTATTGAATTCGGGTAGTCGTTTATTGAATTGGGGTAGTCGTTTATTGAATTCGGGTAGTCGTTTATTGAATTGGGGTAGTCGTTTATTGAATTCGGGTAGTCGTTTATTGAATTGGGGTAGTCGTTTATTGAATTGGGGTTAGCGATTAGGCAATACGGTTCGGTTAAAGGGAAAAGGAAAGTAGTTAAGTACATGAGCAACAATATTTACAGTCATTGCGAGCGAAGCGAAGCAATCCCAGAGTCTTTGCGATTGCTTCGCTTCGCTCGCAATGACGTTAACCGAACCGTATTGAGCGATTAGGGATCGGCTAATGTGCCTGCAAGATTTCTAATGCGTCCAATCCTTCAGCACCAAATTATATGATGTCCGAGCAATTAACCATAATACCTGGAACCCCACCCCGCCGCTTGCGTCTCCCCTCCCCGCAAGCGAGGAGGGGATTAAGGGTTGGGGTTTTTTATACTACAACGTCCCCTTGTCTTATGTTTAAGGGTTGGGGTTTTTTATGGGTAATTCACCGGACATGATATTACTTCCTAATCAATCCTCTGGATTTTCTCCTAATTCTCGCAAACGTGCGGCTAAACGTTCAGCCCGTTGGCGTTCAGCTTCCGCCCGTTGAGATTCAGCTTCCGCCCGTTGAGATTCAGATTCCGCCCGTTGGGATTCAGCTTTCGCCCGTTGGTGTTCAGATTCCGCCCGTTGGAATTCAGCTTCCGCCCGTTGGCGTTCAGCTTCCGCCCGTTGGCTTTCAGCTTCCGCCCGTTGCTGTGCTGCTTCTTCCGGTAAGAAAACTAAATTTTCTTCGCGGTCATAAAATCGTAACCAAGAAGCAGTTTCTCGGTCTATCGTTCCTTCCCAAATTCCCAGCCAAAATCCTAAAGTTTCGCACCACAACCAACCTTGTTCATTGGTAACTAACGGCTGATAGCGAAAATTGACATCCAACCTCCATCCTTGCAAGGAACTGGAGTCAAAGGGGTCAAAAACGAAATAATCTCTAGTTCTAAAAACTCCTTCATAGAGATTCTTTTTCTCACCTAAATCCACATTTTTCGTTGAGGGGGACATCAATTCCACAATTACATCAGGATAGCGTCCGTTTTCATCCCAGACAACCCAACCTTGGCGAGAAGCTGTTCCTTCAACATTGAGAACCACAAAAAAATCCGGCCCTTTAAAATCTCGATTTCGCGCCTGTATACGACTATAGTAAACAAACATATTACCGCCGACAAAGTAATCATTGCGGTCTGACCAAGCCTGTTGTAGCGACCGGATTAAAACATTCATCGCAATGCGGTGGCGGTTACTTTCCAAGGGTTCTCCGTCATCAAAAATTAAATCTGTTGGTGGTGGGGTAGGTTCCCAATCTGGGACAGTAGGTGCAGGGAAACTCTGGTTTTCAGTGATGTTAGTTGACATGGCATAACCTGATACATTTACGCGATATTTGTCATTTGTGCTTTGTCCAGGTAGAATCCAATATGAATTATCTGTATTAAATATTTGTTATTTGTCCCCCTTTGCCTGTGCCCCTACTTTGTCCCTAGCTTCTAGTCTCTAACCCTTGACTCTAGCGTCAACCAGTAGGTGTACAAAAACAAGAGTCAAATTTCTCGCCCCAAAAGCTTACTGCCTCTAGTTTTGAACCTTTTTCACAGATTTTTAGGTTGACGCAAACTCTCTAATCCTTACTATACAAGCTTTTGAGCTTATTTTAGTTATGACACTCTTGACAACTCAATGCCCGAAAAGCTACTTTAGTTGGAGATTGACGAAACTGTACCTTGAAAACCAAATATACCAAGGCTTCCAACTCCGGGCGATTGCAATTAACTAAAATCCCTATTAGGGATTGAAACCAGGTAAAGCATAAGGATTTACCATTGTGCCAGGAAAAATTGCAATTAACTAAAATCCCTATTAGGGATTGAAACAATCAAAATACTATTAGCCAAGTACCAATAACTAATTGCAATTAACTAAAATCCCTATTAGGGATTGAAACATTCACTAATTTAATCTGTAGTGCTTATATAAGATTGCAATTAACTAAAATCCCTATTAGGGATTGAAACTAGCAGGTGTTGGTGGATTGACATAAACAAAATTTTGATTGCAATTAACTAAAATCCCTATTAGGGATTGAAACAACACCAGAGACGATCGCATTATTACAAAGCATCGAATTGCAATTAACTAAAATCCCTATTAGGGATTGAAACATCTGTAATGTGAACTTCTAGGGTCATATACCTCTGTAAATATTGCAATTAACTAAAATCCCTATTAGGGATTGAAACAAATTCCATGTTTGTCCATTGCCATCAACCCTGAAGAACATTGCAATTAACTAAAATCCCTATTAGGGATTGAAACGCAGAACCAGCAAGAACGGAACCAGCTTCATAATTGCAATTAACTAAAATCCCTATTAGGGATTGAAACCTCTGAGTACTGTTCATTGCAGGATTTGAACAACAAATTGCAATTAACTAAAATCCCTATTAGGGATTGAAACTTGGCTGCTTTGACTCCAGGTGAACGGGTACTGACATTGCAATTAACTAAAATCCCTATTAGGGATTGAAACTGAACCCACATTTATTTCCTTATTTGGGGCATCTGATTGCAATTAACTAAAATCCCTATTAGGGATTGAAACTCTACAGAATAAAACCCCCTAAAAACCCTTGCTATATTGCAATTAACTAAAATCCCTATTAGGGATTGAAACAAATTCATAAGGCGATCGCCTCATCCATCTCAATATTGCAATTAACTAAAATCCCTATTAGGGATTGAAACTCTCGCTTCTGCTATTGCATCTACTATGTTTAATAACATTGCAATTAACTAAAATCCCTATTAGGGATTGAAACATATGGTTTGTGTACCAACTAAGTAAACAGACATACATTGCAATTAACTAAAATCCCTATTAGGGATTGAAACTCCAAAAAACCGCAAGCAAGCGCGAGGAGACACGCAATTGCAATTAACTAAAATCCCTATTAGGGATTGAAACTATTCTCACCTTGGCGACTAGAACAGGATGCACGCCAGATTGCAATTAACTAAAATCCCTATTAGGGATTGAAACATCGCAATGGAATTACTTCGCTATCACAAAAGCGAAATTGCAATTAACTAAAATCCCTATCAGGGATTGAAACAACACAAATGATCCCAAGCCTGTCACTGCGATTGCTTCGTCGTTCCTCCTCGCAATGACAATTGGGCATTTTTTTACTGGGAATACTCTAAGTCTAATTTGGGCTTTGAAAACAGTCATTCCCTAGACCCTAGCCCCAAATAGCTACATTTATTCCGGAAACCTGTAACCCTCAGCCGTAGAAAGAGTTGTTTGTATCAATATGTGTAGCACAAAATACAAAGTATTCCTCTTCCTAGCCTTAAGATTTTTAATCACAGGCTGGGTTAAACCACTTTCAGGAAAATTCCCGAAAGTACTGGGTTAGGGGTAATCAAACTCTACTTGCAGTGGCAATAATATAAAGTGAGATGGTGAAAAACTGGGCGTTGGTTATTGGTATCAATCATTACGACTTCTTGCAACCGCTCAAATATGCGCAGCGGGATGCAGAGTTGATGCAGAATTTGCTTGATAATGAAATAGGTTTTGAGCGAGTTTTCTTATTTGCGGATGATTCACCCAGTCTTGGTGGTGAATTGACTCGTCCTCATCGCACTAACTTATTACGATTTTTACAGCAGTTATTTAAACATCCATTTCTAGAACCAGAAGATAACTTCTGGTTTTTCTTTAGCGGTCATGGGATGATTGATGCTGATCAAGATTACCTCATGCCTGCTGATGGTAATCCCAATGACATCGAAAACACCGGAATTTCTGTACAATACCTGATTGAATGCCTGGGCGGTTCTGGCTGTAAGAATATTATCCTCATGTTAGATGCTTGTCGCCATCAGCACACACAATCAGCGGCTGGATTTGGGCAACAAACACAACAGCTAGCAAAACAAACCGGAGTCATCAGTATATTATCTTCTAGTCCTAATGAATCTTCCTCGGAAATCGATACCCTGCAACAAGGTGTGTTTACCCATGCAATTCTCGAAGCTTTAGGGATTCAGGGACAATGCGCCACATTGAAACGATTACACCAATATCTCAGTTTCCGTGTACCAGAACTTTTGGCACACTACAAGTATCCTCTACAAACACCTAATATTAGTGCTGAGCCAGTTGCTAAGTTGCAGCAAGTGATTATACCTCAGTATGCAAATTTACAGGAAATAAGCGATCGCCAGATAAATTCCTTATCAACAGAAGTTAGTCACAGTCAGGAATTGGCACAACTAGAACAGCTATGGATGCGCACAAATACGGAAGTACTTAGTTGTGAGATTCACGCACTTAATACCAGCCACAGAATTACTCATGACAATTTTGCCTCCCAACCTGCTGTTTATGTTTCTCCTGTAATTGCACAACCTCAATATCAGTCAACAGCAACAATAACAGAACCCGCCATTGATTACCCCAGTTCCGAACCGGGAATAAATTACCAGCGATTAACCGAATTACTAGCCGCAGGTGATTGGAAAGCCGCAGATAGGGAAACTCTCACCCTGATGCTGAAACTGGCGAAGCAAGAAAAAGTAGGCTGGCTAGATATTGAAGCAATTAACAAATTTTCCTATACCGACCTTTGCATCATTGACCAACTTTGGGTGAAATATAGCCAAGGGCGTTTTGGTTTTAGCGTCCAAAAGCGCATTTGGTCAAGTATTGATGGTCAAGCTGATGCTGATTATCAGACATGGAGTAAATTCTGCGATCGCATCGGTTGGCGCGTCAATAAAAACTGGTTGTTCTACTCCGACTTGAATTTTGCGGATAATGCACCCGAAGGTCATTTTCCTGCTGCGGCAAATGTCGATTTGCTAACAGTTCATCAAGGTTGGGTAGTGGGTTTATTTGGTTGTCTGGTGGGATTCTGTGCCCTCACCGCCCGATTAGAGACTTACTCGTAAAAAAATATCTATTTCATGAAGGTAGGGGGGCAGGGGGGCAGAGGGGCAGGGGAAGCAGAGGAAGCAGGGGGGCAAGGGGGACAAGGAGGAAATAACTAAATTATTCTTCACTTTTGACTTTTGACTTTTGACTTTTGACTTTTGCCCCATGCCCTAATCAAGATTTGCGATCGCGCCATTACCTATTCTTTGTCTTACCAACTCCGCCCCTAACTCAATTGCGGCTTTCATACTCGTAGCATCAGCAATCCCTTTACCAGCAATATCAAAGGCTGTGCCATGATCCGGTGAAGTCCTCACAAAAGGAAGACCAATTGTAGTATTAACTGCCCGGTCAAACGCCATCAACTTGACAGGAATTAAACCTTGGTCGTGGTAAAGTGCTAAATAGCCATCAGCCGGATTTGGGCTGTGACTATTGCCATACCAAGCTTGACCAGGCTTAACCCACATTGTATCTGGTGGTATTGGCCCCTCTAGCTGCCAATTGGGGCGCTGTTGACGCTCTTGTTCTAGCCAGGGTATTAACCAATCGATTTCTTCGGTTCCTAGTTGTCCCTGTTCGCCACTGTGGGGATTTAAACCCGCGATCGCAATTTTCCCTTTTTCTATCCCAAAATCTTTTTCTAAACACTCCACCAGCAAATCCAGTTTCTTAGTTAATAACTGCGGTGTGAGAGTATCAGCTACTTGACAAAGAGGAATATGTGTGGTTGCAAGTAGAGTGCGCATAGTCCAACCAGTAAAAGGCGATCGCGCTACAAATAACATCCCAAAGCGGTCAACACCGGATTTTTGGGCTAAAAGTTCCGTTTGTCCGGGATAATTATAACCAGCAGCTTTCCAAGCCGATTTAGCGATGGGAGCAGTGACAATACCATCAAATTTACCAGCTAGTGTTTGGGCGATCGCATATTCCATATAAGCAAAACTAGCCGCACCACTGGCCTGATTACCAGTACCGATAATAATTTCATCTTTAATTTTTCCGGGCAATGGCACATCAATCACCGATAAATCGGCTGGATTTGCCAAATTAAGAGGATTATGAGTGACAGACAATTTGCTGTGAATTTCTATTAATAAATCTAAATTGGCGATCGCCGTCACATCAAAATTTTGACACACATCTGGATCTGCCAAAGCTTTTAAAATCACCTCAGGCCCAATCCCCGCCGGATCTCCTAACGTCAGCGCCAAACGCGGGCGATTCTGGGAAGATGAATTGACCATCTGATTTTGATGAACTTGATACATATAGCAATCCTAAATGATTTATGAAATATTTCGTGAAGGCTTGTTGACTGTTAACAGTCAACAGTCAACAGTCAACAGTCAACAGCCACAACGGATATTTTTCACAACTGAAATAGGATTGCTATAGTAATCACTTCTTGCCCGAAGACAATCCCACAGCAGTTGCAACAACGAAAGCAAACCAAAGCAACACACTACATCCTCTGCCTTTAACATAGCTGCCTTCTCATACTGCCAGTCCTACGAAAAGCCGATGGGCTTTCTGCTTTAATAGTTGTAAACCATTCGCTAAGGAGAATCACACCAATGGGCGGCGAAATTTTGAATGCAGCTTTCTTGTCCTTCAGTTTAATCTTTGTCGGTTGGGCTATAGGTGCTTTGTTACTGAAAATTCAGGGTGCAGAAGAATAATTCTGCTGCTGAATACCTTCGCCAATAACAGTGAAATGCCCGCAGGCTTTTAGCCTAGACCACAGTGGCTACAACTTTGGCAAAGCAACCTACTGCCTCTGTTAAAGGTACAAACCCCAGCAACCTGAGCTAAAATCCTTACAGCCTACGGACTTAGGCTTTGTTTGTATAGCCGCACCCTTATAAGGTGTCAGATTTTAGCCAAGGTATTGCTGGTGAAACGGTTTTCCGAAACCAGAGGCTTTCATCTGTCTGGAGAAATAGCTTGTCCGGTTTTCGGACAAAGCTTTTTTTTACAAAAATGTTGTATTAATTCTGAAAATAAATGTAAACTTTTGTTTAGTTGATGATTCTGTTAAAATTTCTTTCATATAAATTAAAAAATTGTTACAACCCTCATGACAATATTAATCGTCGGTGCCACTGGCACCTTAGGAAGACAAGTGGCTCGTCGTGCTATCGATGAGGGATATAAAGTCCGCTGTCTTGTTCGGAGTAGCAAAAAAGCTGCTTTTCTCAAAGAGTGGGGTGCTGAACTCGTATTGGGAGATTTGTGTTATCCCCAAACCCTTCCGGTAGCACTAGAAGGAGTAACCGCAGTCATTGACGCAGCTACATCTCGTCCCACAGATTCACTGAGCATCAAACAAGTAGACTGGGATGGCAAGGTATCATTAATCCAAGCGGCAAAGGCTGCGGGTGTAGAGCGTTTTATCTTCTTTTCGATACTAGAAGCCGAAAAATATCCAGAAGTACCCTTGATGGAAATTAAGCGGTGTACAGAACTGTTTTTAGCAGAGTCTGGCTTAAATTACACCATCTTACGCCTAGCTGGCTTTATGCAAGGGTTAATCGGTCAATACGGAATTCCGATTTTAGAAAACCAACCAGTGTGGGTAACTGGTGCATCTTCGCCTGTAGCTTACATGGATACTCAGGATATTGCTAAGTTTGCTATCAAGGCCTTGAGTGTCCCAGAAACCCAAAAGCAAACTTTCCCCGTAGTAGGTACTCGTGCTTGGAGTGCAGAAGAAATCATTAGTGTGTGCGAACGCCTCTCTGGCAGAGAAGCTAGAGTAACACGAATGCCAATCAATTTACTGCGGACAGTCCGGCGTTGTCTCAGGTTTTTCCAATGGGGATGGAATGTAGCAGACAGACTGGCATTTACAGAAGTACTAGCCAGTGGTACACCCTTAAATGCGCCAATGGATCAGGTATACCAAGTCTTTGGCTTAGATCCACAACAAACCACAACCTTAGAAAGCTACCTGCAAGAGTACTTCAGCCGAATTATGAAAAAACTTAAAGAGCTAGATTACGAAAAAAATAAAACCAAAAAGCAAAAGTCTAAAAAAACACCATTTAAACAGCCTTCAAAAATTAATAGTCAAGAGTCAAGGGTTAATGGGCAATAGTCAATGGTCAATGGTCAATGGTCAATAGTTAATTGACTTTGAACTCTGGACAATTGACTGTGGACAATTGACTGTGGACTATTGACTGTGGACTATTGACTCTAAACTATTGACTCTGGACTTTGGACTTTTAAATCCAAACACATGACTACGTTGTCAAAAATGTGTAAGGATGAGCATAATACAGAGCGTCTCCTAAACTTGGATATTTGAATGTGCCGAAAGCAGGCATTATCTACAATGACCTTAAACCGATAGCGAGTCGCATCGCTATTGAACTAAAAGACAAGCTAACCGCTGCCGGTTGGAATGTATGCATCACAACTAGTATCGGTGGCATACTGGGCTACTCTAATCCAGAAAGTCCTGTATGCCACACCCCACTCGATGGTCTGACACCACCAGGGTTTGACTCCGAGATGAAATTTGCTGTGGTATTGGGAGGAGACGGGACTGTTTTAGCAGCATCTCGTCAGGTAGCCCCCTGTGGGATTCCACTGTTAACAGTGAATACTGGTCACATGGGGTTTTTGACGGAAGCTTACCTCAATCAACTGCCTCAAGCACTGGAACAGGTGATGGCGGGTAAGTATGAAATTGAAGAACGAGCCATGCTCACCGTCAAAGTGCTACGGGGAGAATCAGTACTTTGGGAAGCACTCTGCCTCAATGAAATGGTACTTCATCGGGAACCATTAACCTCTATGTGCCATTTTGAAATTGCCATAGGCCGACATGCACCCGTTGATATTGCAGCGGATGGTGTGATTGTTTCCACACCAACTGGTTCAACAGCTTATTCTTTGAGCGCTGGTGGACCCGTAGTCACCCCAGGAGTACCTGCACTGCAACTAGTGCCCATTTGTCCCCATTCCCTAGCTTCTAGAGCATTAGTTTTTCCAGATACAGAACCAGTAAACATCTACCCAGTCAATATTCCGCGACTAGTGATGGTAGTGGATGGCAATGGGGGGTGTTATGTTTTACCAGAAGATCGGGTACATTTAGAGCGATCGCAATATAGTGTCCGGTTCATTCGTCTACAAGCGCCAGAATTTTTTCGGATTTTGCGAGAAAAATTGGGTTGGGGTTTGCCCCATATTGCCAAACCCACTTCGGTAGAATTACCTTAGACAGTCATTGGTCTTTGGTCAATAGTCATTAGTTGAAAACTTTGACTTTTGCCAATTAGCTTTTGCTTTTTTTGGTAATTTTCTTCCAGATCTGAATTATGAATGGTGAATTATGAATGATGAAATTACCCTAAAAATAAATTTAGGGAACAAAAATCAGCATTCTTCGCCAGATTATCTTTGTAGAGATAATTAGGTGTACCAGGTAGGGAAATAACTATGCCAGTGGAAACACTTGTGCAATCAGCTTTCCATCCTTTTGACTTTTAATAATAGAGGTATTTACCAAAATTATTGAAAATTCATAATTCATAATTCATAATTCATAATTCAACATCGCAATATTCATATGACAGCTGCTCACAGTCCTTGTGTTTTGGTGATTGAAACCGATGAAAGCCTAGCCGGTCAGCTGGCTTTCGATTTGCAAGAGGCTGGCTATGACTCTATTTTGGCTCATGATGCCATCAGTGGTTTACAATACAGTCGCGATCGCCAGCCAGCTTTAATTGTTCTCGACAGGATGTTAGCAGGCGAATCAGGACTCTCATTGTGTAAAAATCTCAGAAACTCTGGAATGCGCTCCCCTGTACTGGTGCTAATGGCACGAGATACAGTTGATGATCGCGTCGCTTGTTTAGAGGCCGGAGCGGATGACTATATTCTTAAGCCTTACCGTTCCGAAGACTTTTTAAAGCTGATTCGTCTCTACTTAAAACCCGATATCGATACCACAGAACAATTACGTTTTGGAGAATTGGTATTAGATATAGCTACTCGTCGTGCTATTCATAATGGACGGGTAATTGACTTAACCATGAAAGAATTTGAACTTTTAAAGTTCTTAATGGAACATCCCCGCGAAGTATTAACCCGCGAACAAATTCTCGAAAATGTTTGGGGTTACGACTTTATGGGTGAGTCAAATGTAATTGAAGTCTACATTCGCTACTTGCGCCTCAAAATTGAAGATGAAGGTCAAAAGCGTCTCATTCAAACAGTACGTGGCGTAGGTTACGTTTTAAGAGAATCTTAGAACCTAATGGTAGGAGTCACAAAGGTTACCCAACAATTATTTGCTCATCCCACCCTTAAACAAGGTGGGATTATTGTTTAAGCATGAGAGAGATGATCTGAGGGCAGAGGCGCAGAGGAAGCAGAGGAAGCAGAGGGACAGTGGGGGACAAATGACCAATGCCCAATGCCCAATGCCCCATGCCCAATGCCCCATGCCCATTGACAAATGACAAATAACCATTGACCATTGACCACTAACAAGCTTTGCACAGTAGAATCGAAATCTAAATTACAAAATTGGTACTTTTATGTGGCGCGGAATAAGTTTATTTTTAATATTTCTGAGTGTTTTCCTGATGGCCTGTTCTCCATCAAATACAACTAAACCATCTACCACCACATCCGATTCTGAAACTTCAGCACCAGTATCTGGGGGTCAAAAACTGCCGATTTCCGCCGAAGCTATTGTTCCCAATGGCACAAAGATTCAGTTGGAAGTGGCACAGACACCGAAACAGCAAGAGATAGGGTTGATGTATCGGAAATCATTACCGAACAACCAGGGGATGTTGTTTAAGTTTCCTTCACCACAACCAGCCAAGTTTTGGATGAAAAATACGCTGATCCCGTTAGATATGGTTTTCATGCAGAATGGCGTTGTCAAATATATCCAAACTTCTGCTCCTCCTTGTACCAGCGACCCTTGTCCTAGCTATGGGCCTAATGTACTGATTGATACGGTAATTGAATTGCGATCTGGAAGAAGTTCGGAATTAGGATTAAAGGTTGGAGACAGTATCCAAATTAACAAAATATAATCCGAAACATCACTTACGTAGGCAATGCGGGGTTACTTTTTGAAGTGATTGTGAAATCTTAATAAATAATGTAGAGGTAAAAAAAATATCTCCTATGATAGTATAATATGCTATCACAAAACCACTATTGAAAATATAGCCAATCAGCGGAAACTTTTCTGTCTCTGTCGTGGAATCAGGTTTTGAGGATTTATCCTTAAAAGATCTTTCTTTTGGCGTACGTGTAAATAGTCGTTGATCGGAGACTATAAGCTAAGGAATATTTGTTACTAGATGTGTAATTAAATAAGATACTTCCTGTACTAAAAATAAAACTTATTTAACCTGAGGAAAGTGCTACTTGATTATATATCAAGCAAGTAGCTTGAGAGTAGAAGATTTTCCCGAACCGCGATCGGGGCAATTTCTTTAAGGTAAATTTAGACAAAATTTGCTGTGGTATTTAAGTATTAATGCCATAGTGACAGATGAGATACTGGCTACTGGTTACGGAGAAATGGTGAACCGATATATGACAATACACTCTGCACAAGGAGGTGAGATACAAATGTCACCATCAAAGTATTCTCGGCTGATTCATTTTTTGCAAGAAGATATGGCAATTTCTACAGCTTCTTTGGCTGTGGCGTTGCGACATCGGGAGCAAGATCCTGGCCCTTTGCCGATGATTCTTTGGCAGTATGGTTTGATTACTCTTGATCAGTTAGAGCAAATTTATGATTGGCTGGAGACAGCATAGATATGAATAGCTCATGTAGGAGAATTGAGTTGTGTCAAATCCACTATGTCTGTTACCAAAGCTCATAGATCGGGAAACAGACTTTTACTCTTACTATTTGCGGAAATTTAAATCAAAAGAGCGAGTTGAATATTTAACTCGCTCTTTTGATTGGATGTCAGTTCATTTGAAAGCGGCTGATTGCTGTATAAATCATGACTCAAGACAAAGAGCATCCAAAATTGTTTGACAGATTATCATACCTTCCGCCCACTTTTCAAACATCCTTTTAGATGAACAATTATCAAATTTTTTATACTAATTTAAAATTTTTTAGGGCAAGGTTTTCTTTTTTACAGCGGCAAATACGATCGCAAAGTCAATTAGGCGAAGCCGATTTTCGCCCAAATCTGAATTTAAGTATATTTAGAAACATCTCCCCCAATGTATTCGGCATCACAATACAGTGGGGGAATGATGTCAAGAGTATTTACTCAGGAGTAACAGCTTTTCCTGCATGATGGTTAATCGACCAGCGATGGTCAATTGCTACAGAGGAAAACTGGCAAACTTCTTCCAGGTGCTTTTGTTGGACTGCTGCTTTACGCAGAGTAATAATTAGCTGATTCACCTGATGACGCAAATCCGGGTTTTGACTTACTGCTGACATAGTTTGTCTTTCTAAGAGTTGCAGTATCAGCTCGTAGTGGACAGGTGAGGGCAGAGGAATTTGCTCCATGAAGTTAATTTGCTTTTTCAAATAGGGGATTTGGGGAGAAGCGAAGATTTTTTGTCACTAATTAAATTGTTACATAGGCAACCAGTGTTTGCTCAACCCTGAGATAGATTAAGCTATCAAGATTTGGCAAAGAGATTTGTAATAGCTAACTCTGGATCTGGTTGTTTGACTAAAGACTCACCGATGAGTACGGCGGATGCACCGGCTGTTGATACTAAATTCAGATCCTCTTGTTTATGTAATCCTGACTCGCTGACAACTAAGATGTTCCGGGAAAGCAACTGCTGACCTCTTGTTGCTAGCAGTTGACAAGTTGTTTGCAAGTCAACAGAAAAATCTTCTAAATTGCGATTGTTAATTCCTATCAAAGTGACGCCATCTAAGGCTAACACACGATCAAGTTCTGCTAAACTATGGACTTCGATTAAAGTTGCCAAGTTGAGGGAATTGGCAATTTTGATGAAGTACTGCAAATATTGATCGCTGAGTATAGCGGCAATCAATAAAACTGCATCTGCCCCCCGAATCCTTGCTAAGTACATTTGATAAGGATAAATGATAAAATCCTTACACAACAATGGTAAATCTACTACACTGCGAACCTTAGCTAAATTGTCAAAGCTGCCTTGAAAGAATTTTTCATCTGTTAGTACAGAAAGACAGCTAGCACCACCTTGTTGATAAGCAAGTGCGATCGCAGCTGGATCAAAATCTTCCCGTAATACCCCTTTACTCGGTGAAGCTTTTTTGACTTCCGCAATCAACGCTGGTTTTGTCTTACCTTGGCGTAGCGCCCCGACAAAATCGCGAGTTGGCGGTGTTGTGAGTGCTTGCTTTTGCAATTCTCGTAGCGGTACTCTTTCTCGCATTTTCTCAACTTCAATTTCTTTATGCCAAACAATTTCTTCCAAAATGTTGTTTGGCTCTGCACCTGGCACAACAACCTGATAACTTAAATATGATATGGAAACAGGTGTACTAGGCGAAAGACGACGGATTTGCATATTTGTCAAGGGTCAGTGGTCAGTTGTCAACAGTCAACGGTCAACAGTCAACGGTCAACAGTTAACAGTCAACAGTCTTGACTATTGACCTTGGACTATTGACCTTGGACTCTTAATTAATGAGCGATCGCTCTTTTATAAGCTTCATCCAGTACTTCGGAAAGTGTGGGATGGGCGTGAACTAAATGGGCGAGGGTATTTACAGATTGGCGGTTAGCGATGGCGGCTGAGGCTTCGTGGATCAGATCTGAGGCGTGGAGTCCAAAGATGTGGACACCTAAGACTTCTCCTGTATCTTTGCGATACACTACCTTGGCGATACCATCGGCTTCGTTTTCTGCTAAGGCTTTAGAATTCCCTTTGAAATAACTCTTGCTAGTGGCGATTTCAAAGCCCTCAGCTTCACCTAATTCTTTAGCTGCTGTTTCCGTTAAGCCTACATAGCTAATTTCTGGGTGGGTAAAAGCAGCGGCGGGGATGCTGCGATAATCTACCTCACGCGATCGCCCGACAATATTTTCTACGGCAACGATACCTTGGGCTGAAGCCGCATGAGCCAGCATCATTTTACCGTTAGCGTCGCCAATCGCCCACAGATGGGGCACTACTTCCCCACCAGATAATACGGCCATGCTGTCATTCACGGGGATAAAATTCCGGCGGTCGAGTTCCACACCCAAAGATTCTAAACCGAGATTTTTCGTCGCTGGGATGCGTCCAGTAGCTACTAGACAAGCATCGACTTCAATTACATCTAAATCTTCCTTAGTTTTGAAATCCGCTAACTCAATCACCACTGGCGAACCAGGGATGACTTTTTTGGCGTATATCCCTACCTTCGTTTCAATATCGCGGGGAGTAATTAGCACCCGTTCGGCAAGTTTAGCAATATCGCGGTCAAATCCTGGCATTAATTGATCCAGGGCTTCAATCATCGTGATTTCACAGCCCAAAGCCGAGTAAATATCCGAAAATTCCAAGCCGATGTAGCCACTGCCAATAATTGCCACCCAGTTTGGTAGCGATTCTAACTTTACCCCTTGGTCGCTGGTAAAGACAGTTTTGCCATCTACTTCAATACCTGGAGGCACAAACGGCACTGAACCAGGAGAAAGAATGATGTCTTTAGCGGTGATACTTTTTTCACCACCATCCCCAGTAATACTGACTTTTTGCGTACCGACTAATTTACCCCAGCCGCGAATAATATCAACTCCCAGACGCTTGAGGCTGTTAGTTAAATCGCCTTGAATTTTGCCGACAAGATTTGTAGCATGATTAGCGATCGCTTCTCGATCAAACTCCACACTACCCACTTGAATTCCCAAGGACTTGAGGTGGTGGGCATTACGTAACTCCCGCACACGTCCCGAAGCCGCCAACAGCGCTTTCGAGGGAATACAGCCCCTGTTAACACAGGTTCCCCCCATATCAGCCGCTTCAATAATCGCTGTTTTCAAACCGCAACTTACGGCGTGTAGGGCTGCTCCATGTCCACCTACACCAGCGCCTATAATGACTAAATCGTAATCGAATCCATGACTCACGTTAGTTTCCCCGTGTGCTCCGCCTATATATTCTCAACTTGACCAGCGATTCAGTGCAACCCCCTTGAGGTTCGGGAGTTACTATATTTAAATTTATGATTTACGCTAGCAGGGAAAGGACTGAATATCTTCAGTATCACAATCAAAGTTATATACTTGACGTATTTTATACTGAAATGGGGCATTGGACATTGGGCATTGGGCATGGGGCATTGGGCATTGGGCATTTGTCCCCCTTGTCTTCCTTGTCCCCCTTGTCCCCCTTCCGTTGTCCTCCTCATCCCCCTCATCCCCCTCATCCCCTGATCCTCCATCCTTCGATGTTAATTCCCAAGTTAAGTGAATTTACAATCCGCCGGAATGCTAACGCCAAATCTTTTCAACGAGGTGAGGCATATTTTGAGGCGAATGCGGTGCTATCCCTTACCCAACGAGGTAATCTACTTCAAGCAGAAGTAGACGGAAATCCAGATCACCCCTATCAAGTCAGTCTCAGTTTTAATAGTGAAGGATTAACCTCAGTTAAATGTACCTGTCCCCATAATACCGATGATGGCTGGTGTAAACATATTGTGGCGACGATGCTTGTTTGTATGCGTCAGCCAGAAACCATCGATAAGCGTCTGACTTTAGAACAACTCCTGAATCGTCTCGATCATTCGCAAACTCAAAAGTTAGTGCAACAGTTGGTGGCAGAATATCCCCAATTGATCGACGCAGTTGATCGCCATGTTCATTGGATTACATCTATTCCTGTCAAACACCGAACCAAAAAATCTCTCCGCCGCCATACTATCAATCCACAGCCTTTTCGGGAAAAAGTACGCCAGATTTTCCGCGATGCAGTGCGGGCTTGGGAAGATGGGTATTTCAACTATTATCTCAGTGAAGAATTACAGAGTTTATGGCAAACTGCTGTCAATTTGAGCGAACGGGGAGATGGGAATAATGCGATCGCAATTTTAGAGGCCATGACCTCTGCCTGTGTAGAATATTGGGATGATGTCGCCGATTACGGTGAGGATAACTATGAAATTGTCCAAGATTTGAATAAAGCTTGGTGTGAAGCAATTCTTACGGCGAAACTCTCTATCGAAGAAAAAGTTGATTTACAAATCAATTTAGAAACATGGCAGCATCAATGGGATGCTGATTTTGAATTAGCCTCGGAAGCTTTACGCCAAGGCTGGGATGACCCATTTTTAGTGCAAGTTCTTCTCGGTAGTATCACGGAAATGGGAGTTTGGGAAGAAGAAATACCAGACTATGCTGATGATTTAGCATTGATTCGCTTGAAAATTCTCGATCGTCAGGAACGTTACCAAGAATACCTGCATTTAGCAGCAGCCGAAGGACAAACCGAACAATATCTGACAATGCTGGGGCGCTTGGGGAGAGTAGATGAAGCTATCATCGCCGCCCAAGCCCAAATGAATACAATGGCGGAAGCTTTTGCTTTAGCGAAAACTTTAGGAGAACAGAATTCATTACCCGAAGCTTTAGATATTGCCCAAATTGGCTTAAATTTACCTGGTGATTGTCAGTATGAACTCGGCATTTGGACAAGTGATTTAGCGTTGAGATTAGGGAATCGGGAAGTTGCTTTATCCTCACTCATCGCTGCTTTCCATGCCAAGCCATCCTTAGATAATTACCACAAAATCACCGAATTATCCGGGGAAAATTGGGCAAATCTCAAGTCAGAATTGCTGGAACTTCTCCGCATAAATAGCGATTGGGAATCACTATTAGACAAAGTAGAAATTTTCTTATATGAACAGTCAGTTGAGGATGCTATTAAAATTGTCAGTGACTTTTGTGCTGATTATGCTGATTTAATTCACCGCGTCATGGATGCAGCAATATCTAAACAACCTGACTGGGTAATTGCTAATGCTAGTCGTCGTGCTGAGTTGATTATCAATGCAGCAAAGGCAGAATCTTATGATGACGCAGTTCAGTGGTTAAAAAAAGTCCGCGCTGCTTATTTAGCATCTGGGAGAAAAGCAGATTGGGATAGCTATAAAACTAAGTTAATGCAGCAGCATGGAAGGAAGCGGAAATTGATGGGATTATTTAAAGAACAGGATATGGAGTGAACATATTTATCCGTTGAATTTGTATCAGCTATTTTCAACTAGTAGGGCGAACAACGCGAATCAACTTACCTGTCAATGATTCTTCTTGATTAATTGCTTCATTAATTCGAGTTGCCATTCGAGACCTATCAGTATCATTTGTACAAACAATAATACCTAAATGTTCGGGTGAGCTTCTATGTAGTTTGATAAAATCTTGACGATTTAGTGTTATGACAGTTCGATTATCGCTGGTTGCAAAGGCTAACACCTCGTCATCCGGAATACCTAAATTTGCGTTACCAGCTTCCTGTACTGTCAAAACATCATGTCCCATTGTTCGTAACAATTCACTCACTTTGAGTGGGAACATTTCATCAGCGTATAAACGCGCCATGATTTAAGCAACCTCATTAGCAAGGATAGCTGCTTCAATTTCTTGGGGATAAGCATCTGCATATATCCAAGCATTAACTAAATCTGCTGCGCTAATATGAGGATAATCTTGCATAAGTTGGACTTCAGTAATTCCCAGACGACGTGCTTCAACTAATAGCCAAATCGCAATACGAGTTCCAGCAATACAAGCTTCTCCACCACAAATACCAGGTATTTTAGTGATACCTTTGGCTCCAATGTTGATGCTTTGAGTTAGGCTTTGGATAATTGCCGCTTTTTCTGTTGGAGGTAGTGCTAAGATTTGATTTTCTAGTTCTTGGAGAGTCATAGAGTAAATAGCCCAATTTGAATTGGTATTATTTATATTGTAGAAGTAGAGTTTTATCACTTCTGTGTCAGATGTGGGGAAGGGGAAAGAGCGATCGCTTTTAATTTGAGTTTTCGTTTTCACGACCATAATCAACTTTAATTGCTCATTCGCTATCCTTGAATCAATGCTTGAAAGCGCTCATCTTTCCGAATGCTATCAAAATCAGAGTCAGTTTTTGCCATTTCCCGATACTCATCAGGACTGAGATTGATGGCTTGTTGCAGATTTTCTAATGCCTGCTCAATATTACCTTGAAGTGCATAACAGCAAGCTTTGTTGTACCAAGCTTGGTGGTAATCAGGTTGAATATTGATGGCTTGTTCGTAAGCGGCGATCACATCTTGATTGCGTCCTAATTTCTGTAGCGCCACCCCCCGGTTGTTCCAAGCTTGGTGGTAATCAGGTTGAATTGACAGTGCTTTGTCATAGGATATGAGCGCATCTTGATTGCGTCCTAATTTCTGTAGCGCCACTCCCCGGTTGTACCAAGCTTCGTGGTAATCAGGTTGAGTTGACAGTGCTTTTTCAAAGGATGCGCTCGCTTCTTCATTGCATCCTAAATTCCCTAGGGCAATCCCCCGGTTGTTCCAAGCTTCGTAGTCATCAGGTTGAATTGACAGTGCTTTATTATAGGATGCGATCGCTTCTTGATAGCGCCCTAAATTCCTTAGCGCATTCCCACGGTTATTCCAAGCTTGGTGTAAATCAGATTTAATTGAAAGTGCTTTGTCATAGGAGGTAATTGCTTCTTCATTGCTTCCTAAATTCAATAGTGCATTACCCCGGTTGTTCCAAGCTTGGTGTAAATTAGGTTGAATTGAAAGTGCTTTGTCATAGGAGGTAATTGCTTCTTCATTGCTTCCTAATTTTTCTAAAGCCACCCCCCGATTATTCCAAGCGTCGTAGTCATCAGGTCGAATTGACAGTACTTTGTCAAAGGATGCGAGTGCTTCTTCATTGCGTCCTAACTTCCCTACTACCACCCCCCGGTTGTTCCAAGCTTCGTAGTCATCAGGTTGAATTGACAGTACTTTGTCAAAGGATGCGAGTGCTTCTTCATTGCGTCCTAAATTAACTAGTGCATACCCCCGGTTGTTCCAAGCTTGGTGTAAATTAGGTTGAATTGAAAGTGCTTTTTCATAGGATACGAGTGCTTCTTCATTGCTTCCTAATTTTTCTAGCGCATACCCCCGGTTGTTCCAAACTTCGTGGTAATAAGGTCTAATTGAAAGTGCTTTTTCAAAGGATATGAGTGCTTCTTCATTGCGTCCTAAATTAACTAGCGCATACCCCCGGTTGTTCCAAGCTTCGTGGTAATCAGGCTGAATTGAAAGTGCTTTTTCATAGAATACGAGCGCAGCTTCGTATTCTTTTGCCGAAGACAGCAAATTACCAAGTTCAAGTTGTAAGTTTACCTTACTATCTTCTGTCTGATGTTTTTCTGCCAATAAGTCTTGAATTTCTAAGACTTTTTCAATCTTTTGTTCTTGGCTAAGTTTTAAATACTGCTCATAGTCTCCTTCTAATATCAGCCGATTTGATTCTTGTTCTACCAATTCTGGTGTAGTTTGTAATTCAAATATTCCGGAACGCCAATCAAAAAAATCTGGGGCACGGTGGATAAAATAGTCTATGGAAAATGACCGCAAAAGAAACACAAAGCAAAATGGAAAATCATCTCTAAACCGTTCTCGCTGTTGATTTAAATGATTTAAAATATGCGGTACACTGGTCAAATTACGAAATTTTCCTTCGGTAATTTCCCCAAAAGTTCTTTTTTCATACTTGTATAAAGAATATTCCAAACCTGTAATTAATAAAATATCAATTTGCTTGTCTTTAACCAGAGCAGCTACTCGCTGATATAACTTATCAATCGACTCAAATAAGCGTAAAACTTCTATATGTTTCTGAGTAATATCCTGTGGCAGTTTAGCAATTAATCTGTCTGCTTCCACAGATGTACATTGGACAAAAAACAAGCCAAATCCTGATTTACGCTTGAGGGCGCGAACTAAATCTTGATAAACTTCTTCTGGTTCTGGGGGTAAATCATCATCCCATTCATCTAGATTTGGGTTCATGATAGTTTGGCTAAAGCTTCTTTAAATTCGGGAATTTTTGCAATTAATGGATGAATATCATACCACCGCTGGATCTCATCTTCATTATCCATAAAGCGGTATTCTAAAAGGCAACGGTTATACATCAAGCTGCGATATTTGTCATCATTAATAATACGTTTAGAACGATAGACTTCCGCTAAAAGACTCCATTGGTTTTCTTCTACAGTGCGGCGATAGGTATCTCTAGCTTTAGTAATTGCTCGTCGCACTGCTTTTTCTGTAATCGGTAACTCTTGAGTATTTGTAATAGCTTCTTGAGTTAACAATAGCAAATTCCTCGCATATCCGCCACTCATTAAACACAGTCCTTCTAAGGTGTTAGGACTATCAAAAATGTCTTTTTCTAATGAAAGTTCCGGTGCAATTTGCCGAACTCGCTTGCGAATTACTTCTTTAACTTTGTTCAACCCTGGTTGGTAAATTTCTCCATCGCGAGTTTTTACCATAATCATCGGTAAAATTAAGTATTCACCATAGATATCTCGAATATCAGAGCCGCTTTTAGAATACAGTAAGGAAATAGGTGCAGTGTAAATTAGATGGCAATCCAATCCTTTGAGTTGTCCGCTACGGTCTACAAAAACTTCTTCATAGTTGGTGCTATCTCCCTCCTTAACTAATACCATCCGGTCTAAATTATCGACAATTACCGCCAGTTTAGTGCAGCCATTAGGTAAATTTTGTTTAGCATCTTTAAGAAATTCATTCAACACCTGAATTAAAGTGACGGTGTGAGGATTAATTTTTTGGCGAATCTGTTGACGTAATTCGGGAACGCCTCTTAAATTTGCTGTTAGCTTGGCAAATTGAGCAATTTGCGCTTCTATTTCTAGACTTTCAAACTCTATGGGAGTCTGCGCCAAATCTTTCAACTCTCCCCACAGGCTTTTTAACCAGTTGAGTATGGGACGAGGATTAGCAATTTTCTGTAAATCTTTGAGCAAGCGGCGTGTACAGGCGAGGAGAATATCTGTATATTGAGCATCTTCGGAATCAATATCTTCTTCATCAGCCGCAAAATAGACAACATAGAATTGCCGATTTTCTAAATACTTCTTTAACCTGAGTAATTCTGTAGATTTCCCAGCACCCCGATGTCCAGAATATAATTGACAGGTATTAGTGTTTGCCAATCGCATCCGATTTCCCAAGTCTTGCAAAATATCCGCATCTCCCCGCACATCCTGACAATCTACATACCTAATGTCATCGGCGGGTAAGGGTTCAAAGGGGTTAAAGGCGTTGTAGAGTTCGCTAAGTAAGTCAGGATAATTAAGCATAAGTATTAAATATGGCAATTTTGCCCATTATACTGTCGGTAATAGCCCCTAACACTCGTTAATGAAGCTCTAAGCCTGATTAATGGAGCTAAAAGCCTGATTAATGGAGCTAAAAGCCTGATTAATGAAGTTAAAAGCCTGATTAATGAAGCTCGAAGCCTCATTAATGAAGTTAAAAGCCTCATTCACGGAGCTAAAAGCCTCGTTAATGAAGCTAAAAGCCTCATTAATGAAGTTAAAAGCCTCGTTAATGAAGCTAAAAGCCTCATTAATGAAGTTAAAAGCCTCATTAATGAAGCTAAAAGCCTCATTAGGGAACTCCAAAAAATAAATTATGCCAAATTGTAGGGGCGGGGTAACCCCGCCCCTACGAGTTGCGGGTTTGGTAGGTTAATGATTGGAATATTTTTTTATTTGGAAGTCCCTTAATTCATTGTTGATATTGCGTCGGTGCGTTGCGCAGCGCGACAATACACCAATACAGTTCAGTTAGGCTAGGATGCAATACACCGTAGGGGCACGGCATCCACAATCTTTTGGTGTATACAGTAATCTTATCGGTGCCGTGCCCCTACAATATCTCTTAACACCAAGCGTATTGGACAATACACCCTACATTTACTAGATTTACTACATTTACAGCCTTTTTCAGATAAATTAAATTCACGGGTAGGGGCACAACATTGTTGTGCCCTGAAGATTATCTCTAGCTCACCAAGTTAAAATCTGAATGCTGGGTTTGTGCTACCTGGCAACACACCCTGACATTTAAATTCTTTTATCGCTGGAAGTTAATAAAATAAGGGCACAGCATTGCTGTACCCCTACGAATCGCTGATATTTTCTGCAAATCAGTCAATCAAGAAAAAATCCCACAACTCAGCGATAAAAATCTCTCTTAACAGTCAACCGTCAACAGTCAACCAGAATTTAATATTCGGGAACTGAAGAATCTACTTCCCGACTCCATGCGGTGATTCCGCCTTTGACATTTGTCCCGACAATCCCAGATTCTTTAAGAATGCTCAAAGCTTTTGCCGATCGCCCGCCCATTTTACAATGAGCTATTAAGCGGTGACCGTTGAGTACTTCTTTTACCTTTTGCACGCCATCGCCATTTTCAATATCTGGTAATGGAATTAATACAGAACCAGGAATTTTGGCGATTTCGTATTCATGGGGGTTACGTACATCCAACAGTACAAAGTCTTTTGCACCGCTATCTAATAACTGTTTCAATTCCGTAACAGTCATTTCTTGAATTTCCTGCTGCTGTTTCGCTTCTTCAGCTTTAGCTTGGGGTATACCGCAGAATTCTTCGTAGTCTATCAGTTTTTCAATTACTGGGCGGATGGGGTTAGGACGCAGCTTCAATTCGCGGAACTTCATTTCTAAGGCGTTGTATAGCAGCAGTCGTCCACTTAAAGTATTACCCTGTCCGAGAATAATTTTGACAGTTTCCGTCGCTTGGATCACACCAATAATTCCGGGCAATATTCCTAATACCCCACCTTCGGCGCAGGAGGGAACCATTCCTGGTGGTGGTGGTTCGGGATACAAGTCACGATAATTCGGCCCACCTTCGTAGTTAAATACAGTGGCTTGTCCTTCAAAGCGGAAAATCGAACCGTAAACGTTAGGCTTGTTGAGCAACACACAAGCATCGTTAACTAAATACCGCGTCGGGAAGTTATCAGTCCCATCGACGACAATATCATAAGGTTCCAAAATACTCAGAGCATTTTCGGAACTGAGGCGAACTTCATGCAGATCAACCTGACAATAGGGGTTAATCTCCAGAATTCGCTCTTTAGCTGATTGAATTTTCGGTTTCCCTACCCAGGATGTACTGTGAATGACTTGGCGTTGCAAATTAGAAGTATCAACAACATCGAAATCAACAATCCCGATGCGTCCCACACCCGCAGCTGCCAAATATAACAGCAGTGGCGCACCCAGTCCACCTGTACCGATACAGAGTACACTGGCGGCTTTCAGGCGTTTTTGTCCTTCTAGTCCTACTTCCGGCAAAATTAGGTGACGGGAGTAGCGTTCGTAATCGTCTTTAGTTAACTGGATTTCTTCCAGATTGGGATTGAGCATAGCAATTTTCAGTGGAGGGCGGATTATTTATCGTAGCGAAAAATGATATCCGTATTAAATAAGGTTGTCATTTGTCATTTGTCATTTGTCATTGGTAAGGGTTTCAGGCTTGTTTAGGTAAGGTACATAGTTGTCTGGGATCGCCGACCTACTTACTTAGGTTCTTTAAATTATGTTGTTAATTGCTTCTGGTTGGAATTGATGAGTGTCGTCTAGACTCCAGCTTTGGAGTGTTTCGGCTTTGCCTTTTGGAACGGAAACTATTATATATGAGTATTCAGGCCAAGCATAGAGGCGATCGCATTCGGAAGGAATCGCCGGTGCATCCGGGTGGGAATGGTAAATACCGATAATATTAAGAGAGCGATCGCGGGCTTCTCTTTGAGCTTTTAACATCACTTCAGGTGCGATCGCATATCGTCGCCTTTGACTTTCTCCTGTGGAATAGCCTGGAAAATCAGCCGTTGCTGCTGTATTCCAGGCATTTTCTGTGGGCATAACTTCGACAACAGTTTTACCTTCACTCATCCCATGACCCAGAATTATACCGCAACACTCATCGGGGTAAGTGCTTTCGGCATGGCTGCGGATAATTTCCAGGTGTTGGGGAAGGAGTTGGAGAGTCATTCAAAAATTCCGGCTGAGTTTCTCAATCGTATTTTCCAGTAATTCTTTCACTTCTACCACACCACTAACCAGGCGATCGTAATCAGAAGGTTGCAGCAGTTCTAACTCATAGCAAAGCAGCAGGAAATATTCTACCTCTATGGCTGCATCCCTGGCCATTTGCAAAAAATCCAGTTTTTCTTCGCGATCATCGCGATGGCTTCCCTGAGCAATTTTAATCGGGACAGCAGAACAAGCTAAACGTATTTGTTGTGTTAAACCTAGTAATTCGTCCTCGGGAAAAGTTCTCGTTAACTCATAAACTGCAACTGTGAGTTCATGGGCTTTATCCCACTCAGGAAGATTTCTGAATTCTGACATTTTGATATAGTAACCCTGATAATTGATTAGGCGCGTCATGCGAGTGGTTCATCGCATTAATTTTGATGATTTCGTATTCACCACTTTAGTACTTTATACTTCAGGACTGAAGTCCTGACTACTAATTTATTCTCACTAGCAATGCCCACCCTAATACTATGGCACTGAGAGGTTTTTTGAAGTTTATATACACAATTTAAACTGATTATAGATATGTTAAAAATTTGACGTATTTTTTAACATACTGCCCATTAATCTTAGGAAACCATAGTCACTTTCCCTGTAGCCAGGTCGTAATGACCACCTACAATTTTCAGTTTGCCTTGCTTAATTAAATTGCCTAAAATTGTGGATCTTTGGGCTAAATGTTCGGCTTGATATTGCACATTCGCAATAACAGTATTTTCTACTAAATCGCCATTTTTCTTTCTGGCTATTTCCACAGCAGGTTTAATTTCTTCGACAAAAACACCAATTCTGCCAGGAAGTGGTTTACCCTCCACCGCAGCTTTTACCGCACCGCATTTTGTATGACCCAGAACTAAAATTAGTTGCGCTCCTAAAACTGATGTAGCATATTCCAAGCTACCGATCGCCTCACCAGAAGCGACATTACCAGCTACGCGCACCACAAATAAATCCCCTAATCCTTGATCAAAGACAATTTCAGCCGGTACTCTAGAATCAGCACAGCCGAGTATAGCTGCAAATGGATATTGAGCTGCAACAGTTTCTTGTAAACGAAATTTAGATTGGCGGGGATGAAGACTTTTCCCTTGGACAAATCGTTGATTTCCGGCTAGCAAATTGTTTAATGCTGCTTGGGGATTAACTGGTTTAGGTCTTTCTACAACATCATTAGATAGGTCTTCAGCCAAAGAAGGCTCTTTGTTCCACAATATACCGCCAGCACCAACAATAGCCCCAATACCAATGCTACCCAACCCGGCTAAATGTATAAAATTACGCCGCCCAATAAAACCATTAATTTTAGCCATTCATCTACCTGGCAACCGTTTCGTTGTTGCCTGGAAGATAGCAAAATTAAGCCAGACGTAAGAGTACCCGCTGACACGGTTTAAGAGTCATTTAATTTTTGGGCATTGGGCATTGGGCATGGGGCATTGGGCATTGGGCATGGGGCATTGGGCATTGGGCATGGGGCATGGGGCATTGGGCATTGGTCATTTGTCATTTGTCCGCCTCCTCTGCCTCCTCTGCCCCTCTGCCCCCCTGCCCCCTGCCCCTCAATGCCCTCTCCCCGCGCCTAGATACAGTTCTGCGACTTTGGGGTCATTCAACAATTCTTGACCTGGGCCTGATATAGCATCGCGTCCAGATTCTAGTACATAACCGCGATCGGCCATTTCCAAGGCTTTACGGGCGTTTTGTTCTACTAGGACAATTGCTGTACCACTCTGGTTAATTTGCTTAATTTGCTCAAATACTTGTGTAACCAGGATGGGAGATAAAGCCGCAGAAGGTTCATCTAAAAGCAGCAAATTCGGTTCCAGCATCAAAGCCTTACCCATTGCCAACATCTGACGTTCTCCCCCCGAAAGAGTACCAGCGCGTTGACGACGGCGATCGCTTAATCGGGGAAACATCGTAAATATTTTATCTTTCAGGGGTTTTAGGGGAATGTCACGCACAAAAGCCCCCATTTCCAGGTTCTCTTCAATTGTCAGGGAAGGGAAGACATTAGCGATTTGCGGAACATAGCACATTCCCCGTTGCACAATTTGATTTGACTTTAGCCCCGCAATATTTTCACCTTTAAAGGTAATTGTGCCTGTATGGGGAGTTAATAGTCCAAAAATGGTTTTTGCCAAGGTAGATTTACCCGCACCATTAGGGCCGATTACGGTTACCAACTCCCCCGCTTCCACCCGAAAATTCACACCTTGCAGGATATCTACATCTTTAATATATCCAGCATGGACATTTTCAACTTCTAGTAAATAGTCATTTGTCATTTGTCAATAGTCAATAGTCGTTTGTTATTGGGTATTGGGTATGGGGCATTGGGCATTGGGCACTTGTACTGAGCGGAGTCGAAGTATTGGGCATTGGGCATTGGGCATTTCTCTCCCTTGTCCTCCTTGTCCTCCTTGTCCCCCCTGCTCCCCTGCTCCCCTGCCCCTTACCTCTACTCCCTCGCCTCTACCTTAACCCTGGACTATGGACTATTCTGGCGTTTTTTGCAACTCTGGTCGTTCTTCTTGAACGATCGCTCCTTCTACTGGGCATACTTGGAAACAGATGCCACAATCAATACAAGTAGCAAAGTCAATCCAGTACCAATCGGTTCCCTTGAGGTTTTTACCTGGTCCATCATGAATGCAAGCTACTGGACAAGCATCTACGCAGTCAGCAATGCCTTCACAGACATCGGTAACAATTGTGTGTGGCATGTTCTTGATTCCCTCTGTTTAAAATCGGCTATTTCTAGCCTAGCAATTAGTGTTGTTCACTAGTAGCATAATTCCCAACTCTGAGGAAAACGTCTAATTGCAATTACAGGGATTGTCGGTATTGATGGAAACTGCTGCTATTCCGAATTTATGTATAATTACTCTATAATTGCCGATTTTTTATTTCCCATACCAACCATTCTTTTTCTTGCTGTGTCAAAAATGCACCGAATTTAAACAATTTCTTTTCATCAAAATTGTTCTGTTTCTTCTCAGAGGGTTTTTGATAGCTTCTCAAAACATAATGAATTAGAATCTGAGAAAATTTATAATGCCTATTACTTTCTAATTCCACCGAAATAATAATATCTAAAGGGTGAAGTTTTATTTGCTGAATGCAAAAACCCAGTAACCATTTTTCTAGGCTGATATAGTCTGGTTTAATTTTCAGTATGGTAGTTGATGCAGAATTCAGAAACAAAGTAATGGATGTAGATAAAGGTTTGCAAAATAGTAGTTTCCATAATAATTTTATAGTTGAAAAGATACATTCTGAAATGGGTATAAAAAAATTTATAATTATTATAGGAGTCCATAAAAAAAACCAGATAAATATGAATACACAGGAGAATAATATTAAGGTCATAATACCAAAATAATCCAAAAATAGAATCCAGTATATCAAACTTAAACCGCCAAGAAAAATTAGAGAAAAAAATAAAAATAAAAAACTGTAATTGTTGTAAAAACATCCTGGGGGAATATTTACGATTAAATAATCCTCAGTTTTCCTGACAATGACATGACTTTTCTTTGGTCGTCGGGGTATGAGTGCTATTTGACCTAATAATGTTGCTAAGGCTGCTTCTGCGGAAGGAAAACGGTCAGCACTGACTGGTTCTAACATTTGTTCTAACCAGTTGCTAAAATCTTGGGAAATATTAACGTAAGTACGGAAATCAATTTTGAGTTTACGCTGTGGTAAATCAGTGGGTGATTTTCCCGTCAACAAAAACAGTAGCGTTGTTCCCAAACCATATAAATCGGTAGAGGGAAAAGCTTGTCCGCGAAACTGTTCTGGAGCCATATAGCCAAAAGTTCCTACTACTGTACTACCGCCAGTCACAGTATTATGATATGTGTCCGCTACTGCGCCAAAATCTACTAAGAATAATTTCTGATGATCGGAACTTAAAATAATATTTTCCGGCTTAATATCACGATGGATAACTGGCGGTTTTAGTGAGTGTAAATAAATCATGATTTCCAGAAGTTGAATAGCAATTTGCTTCACTTCTTCTTCATCGGGAAGCCAGCCATTTTCTACCAGCATCGCCAAAGAATTTCCAGGCGCTAATTGTTGAACAATGTAAAAGGAACGATCAAAGTTAGTATCTACTTGAAAATAATCCAAGTAGCGAGGAATTGCTGGATGGTTGAGTTGAGAAAGAATTTTTGCTTCTCTTTCAAACAACTCCATTTTTTTCCATTCACTCATACGCCTCAATGATAAAACTTTCAGCGCTACTTGTTCACCGCTTTGTAAGTCAACGGCTGCGTAGGTAATACCGACTCCACCCTGTCCCAATTTACCTAAGATGCGATACCTTTGATTGATAATTTCTTCGGCTTGGTGTAATATTTGCATGTTTTTTTGTAATTAATTGCGTCCGACTATTTACTTAACAGAAAATCTTGAATTTGTCGCTCTCTCTTCACGCTCTCTCTCACGTTCTTTCCTTTCTTGCGCGGGAGTTCTGTCAAGTTTATTCTTGGCATTGACATCAGCACCCTTGGCAATTAGTACTTTTATTACGTAGATGTCTTCTGCTAAATGCAGTGGAGTGTTACCATCATTATTCCTAGAATTGACATCAGCACCTTTAGCAATTAGCAGTTTGATTACATCTATGTCTTCTGCCAAATGCAGTGGAGTGTTACCATCATTATTATTAGAATTGACATCAGCACCCTTGGCAATTAACAGTTTTACTACGTCTATGTCTTCTGCCAAATGCAGTGGAGTGTTGCCATAGTTGTTCCTGGAATTAACATTAGCACCCTGAGCAATCTGCAATTCTACAATTTGCTTGTTGCCTTGTTCTGCTGCTATATTAAGTATATTGTTGCCAGCTATATCGGTAAATCCAATGCTGCTTAAAATATCCCATTTATAGAAATTTAACAGGGTAATAGTAGTAATAGCAGTAACAGCAACTCCCACACCAACTATTTTTTGCCACTGAACCGAGATATTCGATTTCACAGTCAGCTTTCGCTTACCCTGTAAAACGTCCAAGGCTTTCTGTGCCGAAGGGAAACGATCTTCCGTATCTGGCTCTAGCATTTTCTCTAGCCAGTCGGCAAATTCATCACTAATTTCCACGCGGGGACGGAAATTAATTTTTAAGCCATCACTTTCCAAATCTGCGGGGGAACAGTGTGTTAAAAGAGATAATAAAGTTGCTCCTAAAGCATACAAATCAGTGGCAGGTACGGCTTGTCCGCGAAATTGTTCGGGAGCCATATAACCATAAGTTCCTACTACTGTACTTCCGCGCATAAAAGTTGTGTAATAGGTATGTTTTACAGCTCCAAAATCTACTAAAAAAACCTGCCCATCATCACGGCGAATAATATTTTGCGGCTTGATATCGCGATGAACTACAGGAGGTTTGAGGGAGTGCAAGTAAACAAGAATTTCTAATATTTGGATAGCGATGCGCCGCACCTCATCTTCACTAGTGCGCCATCCACTTTCCACCAAAGCCGCCAGTGTCTTACCTTCTGCCAGTTGCTGGACAATATAAAAATAACGATCTTCTAACGTTTCTATCTGAAAATATCCTAAATATTGAGGAATACTTAGATGATTGAGATGGGAGAGAATTTCTGCTTCTCGCTCAAACAACTCCATCATTTTCCAGTCAGTCATCCGGTGCAGCGATAATACTTTGAGAGCTACTTGTTGACTGCTTTTTAAGTCCTGAGCAAGGTATGTGGTTCCGCTTCCACCTTCTCCCAAGGTATCTAGAATCCGATACTGAGAGGCAATAATGTCTTCCTTCTGGTGTAACATTTCCATATAACTTTGTTCATTGATAGTATTAGGTGTAGTTGTAGATTGCGTTGCGAAAATGCCACTCGCTTTTAGCCAGTAACCCATGCACAGCAGTATTTATGGAGCAATTTTCTGGTTTATAAGTTAATCAATTAAGCCTGCTGCTCGAGCGCGAATTTTAGTAATGATTCTGATATTTTTGCCTTGATTTTTTAATTCTTCACCATCAATATCTAAAGCTGCGTAGAGCTTATCCCAATAGTGGCGTACCATGCGTTCTGATACACGAATATGTGCAGCGATCGCTTTATCTTGCAATCCTTCATTAAAAGCTAAACTTAGTAGTTTTAATACCTCTGGTTTATTGTTGAATTGTGCATAAATATTCGTAATTTCTTTAATATGAGTGAATCCTTTTAATGCTCCATCCACTCGCGAGAGCATTTCTTGGCTATCAAGACTTTTATCGGCGATGGTAAAGCCTCCCTTATGGGCAGTAATTAAAGATTTAATTTGCCCTAGTCTGTTAATAGCAGCGCTGTGGACAAGAATATTCAAGCTAGGATATTTTTGCATCACCTGCTGTAACAGTTGAATACCTGTATGAGTTTGTGCTACTACTCCAGGTTTTTCTGGGAGCAAAATATCCATAATTATCAGGTCTGGCAGCAAAATTGAAATTTTATGGAGAGCTTCATTTGCTGTTCTCGCACTGATAATTTTTCCATCTGGATAGCGATTTTTTAGCAATTCAACTGTTCCAGTTAGACAAATATCATAACTATCAACTAACACAATTTGCAGTGATACCTTTTCTGGGAAATCTTCGTTCATAGCGATAACTTACTCAATAGAAAACCGCAAAGTTTATGAGATAGACATCTAGGCGATCGCTTTTTAACTCGCTCAATGACTATCGGTAGCGAGAGTCAAAATAGACGTAATTTTTACATAAATTTACAAAATCAGGCATAAAGTCCGGAAGCAGAACTATGATTGTGTGTCATGGATGGTAGCCTCTACAGATTCTTGGTATTAGTTAACCGCCGCCGCCACAACCACCACCACAGCCACCGCCACAGCCACCACCTCCGCCGTCACCACCGTCACCACCGCCGCCACCGCTGTAACCACTACTACTACTGCTATCGGAGAAGAAGCTACCAAGGAAGAAGAGAAAGAATAATCCCCAAAAAAACCACCCAAACCAATTAATAGAAGATTTTGAACTTTGCCAAGAAGGGGTTTTTATGTCAGTACCTGTGCGATCAAATTTTACCTGAATTCCTAACTCTGACCCTGGCTCAATAGCTGTTTGCGCGATCGCTTCAATGGTTTTTGCATCAACTTTGCGGATATTTGCGGCTATGCCAAAGCTTTGGAAATCTTTAATCTTCGTAGCGAATTGTTCAGGAAATTCTACTGTTACTTTTGCTTGTTTGATAGTAGCTTTCCGGTCAGGAAAAATAGCTTTCCAATATACTTGTGCATCATTACCATCTACGGACAATCCCCCAACAACACGATATTTCAACACGAAAGTATGGCTTTCTGGTGGTTTTAATTGATGTTCCCAACGAATCCAAAATTGATTATTCTCTTGACTGGTTGTGCTGGGTAATATTTGACCATTTTCTGATACTGTTACTTCCGTAATTTTGTCTACTTTATCCAGAAGAATGTAGCGGTAACGTTGTTTGTCGTAGTCTGCGGTAAATGTATATTTTTGCGTTTCTGTGATTAACATATCACCGTTAGTTTGCACGGCGATATCAACATTCATCAATTCCCAATAGAAAGGGACTGGTTGGGCTTGGACATGATGGAAAGAGAATGTGAGGCTGAAAATCAAGGTTAGAAAAAATAGAATCAGCCTTGGAATTAGTTTACTGCACATGATGAATTACTCCCTAAATGGAAGAATTTTTGTATTTTTTAAAACGGCAGTCACGCTTGAGTCGGTAATCAATGTTAGATTTTAGATTCGGGATTTATTGACTTAAGAAGTCTGAAGTATAAAAAGTATAGAAGCAGATTGCCGGAGGCGCTTGATGAATTGAGGCATGAGTAAGCGTCTATGGGTGGAAAACATAAGTTTTTCCTGCTTTATGCTCTAGCCTTCTATAGGCAGTTAGTTTCATACTTTTGTTAACGAATCTAAAATCTAAAAACATTTACTTATCTAATCGGCTCTACATCTACAGCAGAACATTGGTTTCCATCATCGCAATTAATAAATACTGCTGGACGATCAGGCGGAATTGAAAAGAAAAAGTTGTCAGGAAGATAAATTGGATGCTTTGTGCGAGTTCCAGCATAGACGGGATTATAGCCCCAGATAAGTAATCCATCTGGATGAGGCTTGAGGTACATCGTTTGATCTACAGCTTCCGTCTTTTTTGAGAGGATGTTAAAAAATCTGGTTCTCATAGTTCCAGAATATCCATTCATTTTGAGAATGCTTTCATGAACAATTCCACCAACGCTATGTCTTAGCTTCCAACTTCCATAAATTGGAGTGACTAAATCTGATACTTGAGCAATTGTAACTTGCGAAGATTGAGCAACATCGTTCGAGGGTGTAGTTTTAGCTGCTTCTGTTTCAGCGTTTTTAGCATTTGCTGGCTCGACACCAAACAGCCCTATGCTACTAACTACTAAAATCCAAATCCAAGCAATTTTTTTGATATTCATAGTCGGGCGTTGTATATTAGTTATTTGAGTTGAAATGATGTACTTTGCAATGGTCATATTATTGAATGCAAAGCTTTTGCAAACGATAAAATCATTTGCAGAGTAGGCAATGAACTTGGGAAAATTCTGAGCTTTGTAGAGAAGAAAATTGCTGGGTGCTGATTGGATAATCAGAGCGATCCCTTTTTACCCTACAAAGGAATATCGGCAGCTAGAGTGAATATCTCCGAGATATTTACGTAAATTTACAAACAAGTCTGTTTCTGATGAGTAAATTTTAATTAGGTTGCGTCAGTCAGAGAAAATTATTTAAGCACAAGTTGCTGTTCACATCGCCGACTTCTTCAAGAAGTCGGCGATGTGAATCTAGGTTTTCCACCCTACACAATTTAATTTTTAGTTGATAAATTACTTCTGAGGGCAAGAAAAATTTTCGGCGAGTTCAAACGACAACTTTTTATTAACAGTCTTGACAGTAACGATCGTCTGCTTAAGCATTTCTGTGTTAGTTATGTTGCCAGTAGTAAATTCTATGCGATCGCCCTTCGCATCAAAACTAATGGTTAAGCCTTTAATAATATCACTAGATACTGCCATATTTGGTCTAATACCTGTCTCAGATAATTTCTGTCGAATGTCTGCTGAATTAACAGATGTACCTGATAGTTTAATAGCCTGTAAAATAGCTTGAACAGCCTCATATGCTAAGGCTGTTCTCCGATTCAAATCACCACCCCAGTAATCTTTAATCTGTTGAGCAAATTTGGCTGCACCACACTGCTTTGGATGCCAATCAACTGCCATAAATAAGCGATTTGCTACTGTGGTAACTTCAGCATCTTTAATAACTTTTTGGAGATAGAGGGTATTTGCACCTAAAATTGGTTTTTCTCCTTTGTTCAATTTGATGATATCAATCGCTTTTTGCAATGCTGTCTCATCTTTAGTTCCGCCATCGGGCAATACTACCAGAGCATCTGCATTCTTGACTTCTGGTGGTAGGTTCCTAGTATCAAAGTTGGAATCTGATAAATCAAAGCTAGCAATTATAGCTCCATTAAATGCTTTGAGAACCTCAACAAATTGCTCTGACAAATCCTTGCTAAACCACTCTTGACGGTTGTAAAAAACAACCACTTTAGGCTGATTTTTTCTGAGAACATCGACTAAATATTGCACTAAACTATGGGCTTCTACTCGAGTTGATGAAACGGTACGGTAGAATACTCTATTGGGATCATTACAATTCTGGTTTGATTGCAAGTTAACTACGGTGCTGGTGGGAGAAATCACCACAAGCTGATTTGGGGAATAAACCTTCAAAGCTGCACAAGTATTAGAAGAGGTATAATGTCCTACCACAGCCAGAATTTTCTTATCCTGGGAGAGTTTTTCAGCAATTTTTCGAGATTGATCGGGCTGATTGAGATCGTTAGCAATAACAACTTGTAAGTTAATTTTTTTTTCATTGACAGCTACATCCTGGGCTTGAGCGACACCAAATAGAATATCTAATCCAGCATTGAGATTCAATGGCGCAGCAGCAGCAATAGTGTAAATTGGTGAATTTGGGTTTTGTTGATGCCGAAAATTCACCTCAGCATTGTTACGATAAATCAGAATCTCCGGATCTTTTGTTACTTTAGTAGGAAGTTGCTGAAAAATTCTTACAGCATTGGCATATTGACCTTGGTTAAATGCTTTAATACCTTCATTCTTTAGTGTACGAAATGTGCGATACCCTTCACTTAAGGTGACTATGCTATCAGTAATTGGTTTTTTACCATAACTAATAAAGGTTGGCTCTATGTATGGCTGTTTACTATTGGGGCTGTGTAATAATGGCAAAGTTACGGTGATGATTACAGCTAAGGCGAAGGCCGTAAATCTAGTCACAATATCATGAGGAGGGAGGTAAGAACGCCAACGGGACAGTAGTAATGGACTAGTCCAAACTAACAATTGACGGAGGTAATAGCGCCAAGATTGGGCAGGCCAAACTAACTCTGGCTGACTTGGATTGATGCAAACTACGGGTAGCCAGGTAGCAGCGGGAAATTTACCTTGTAAAATTTCGAGGCGATTACGAGCCTCACGCACTGCTTTACAAAGGGGTGTACGCTGAGAAAATACCTGCAAAAATTCGAGCAAGAATATACCAGCAATGCGATCAGGTACTGGTTCCCGCATGACGATTACAGCTGGAACTTTCAATTCAGCCAAAAAATCTGCAATCCCTAACCCATCACAGGAATTGAAGATTGCTAACTTTAAACCTTTTTTTACCGCCTTCCTTAAGCTTTGATGTAATGCATCTAAGGGTAAAAATCTTCCTTGACTAATTTGAATTTGTCCACTTGTTGTTTGGCTCGAACTATGCCCGGCGAAAAACAAGATATCCCAAACTTTATCAAATAATAAATGAGAAAGCTCTTCTTCAGTTGGCTCTAATGTCCACGTAATTTTTGCTCCACGCTGTTCCAATAGTGCTAATGCTTTTCTATCTTGTTCTAGTTGCAAACCTCCCTGAGAACTGCCAAAAATTGCTAAAACTTTGACCTGTGCATTGAGGGTAGCTACTTGAGGATGAAATTTAGTGAATAAGGCAAATTCAGCATTGGGAAGCTCGGTAAATAAATTCCAGATATGCCAGGGTAGCCTACGTAAAATATTATTTTCTTGTTGATTTCTTGTCTGGCATCTAATGATAATGGGGACAGATTGATCCGATCTCACTCTGATATTTGCCCGAATGCAATCGCGTAAACTCTTAAACTCTTGATTCTGAAACCATGTTTTACAATAGTTCTCTAGCTCTTTAGTTCTTTGTCTCCAATCTTCTAGAGCTACGTTCGTCACTTGTCCTGGAACTGCTTGCAGTTGACGACTGTTCTCCAGTGATATATTTTGCCACTGCTGATACAAATGTGGTATTTCTAGCGCTGCCGGAAGGTCAGGTAAATCATCATCCTCTTGAATAGTTTTACCATCTTCTAAAATTGTCAGCGTCACAGAGAAGCCGTCATTAAAGGTACCGCCACTAATCTCAAGCACAACAGCGACATTTTGAGGGGGTTGAAGACTAGAGGAGGATGGCATCATAAACAACCGACGGAGAACATCTAGAAGTTAAGGATTTATTATTAGATAAGCACAATTCAGCAAAACTAAGCAATAGTTAGCTAAATAACAAATTCTTCAGTAAAGCTGGCATCATTGAGAACTACACGAGCACTGAAGCGATCGCCTGGGTCGGCTGTAAATTTAAACTGGATATAATCATCTTTCGGGCGCGATTCCACTTCAAAAAAAGCATTTCCGGTTTCATCCAATCCGATGAGCTTCAATCTTGAAGGTAGATGAGACAATTTTTCTCGCGGATAAACCCGCAGTAAAATCAACATTTTACTATCTGATTTTGGCAAAATCCCCACCATCAAAACTACAGAATGCCCTAGAAGATATATTCCTAAATCTTTGGCATTGATCACCGGACAAGCTTGATGTTGTGGATCTATTTCCCACAATAACTCAGCAGCTTGCCAGCGAATTTCATCATCCTGAGTTCTTTGGATCAGATTTACTAAAGCTTCCTGGGGATTGAAATCAACCAGAATAGATTGCATCAAATCACAAGATTGTCCGCGATAAAGTTGTTCAATTCGTTGGCGATAATGGTCATTACTTCGTTGTTTAAATTGCAGTTGTGGCTGCTCAAGCGGTATAATCATACCTCTAAAATTACTAAGTAATTCTTGCCTTGGTTGCCAATCGGATTCAAAGTTTCGTTGCAGCCATTGTCTGAGTTGTACGATTGGTTCTGCTGGTGGTTCTAATGTCAAACGCTCTAGCAATAAATCGAGTGGTTGAAAATAGCTGCGTGGTAGTTCTTTAACTGATACGGATTCGACAAATCCTAAAATTTGCCCTTCTTGGTATGGTTCATCAAGTTGCACAAATACGTAGCCAAGACGTTCTGTCCAAACTTCTGTTGGTATTTGACATTTGCGATCGCTCTGACGCAAGCAACGACACTCTAAAAAGCCGTGCAAACTAGGAATATACAAGTCCGCAATGTTTTCTATCAGGCGTTCCAGCGGATTCCAACTATGACTGAGTTCTAAATCGCTCTCGATACCCAACATTTGCAAATAACGCCCAGTCACTAACACAGCCAGGGTATTGCGATAAACTTGTTGCGATCGCTCTTGGGTTAGCTGCTGTTGAGCAAACTCATAAGCCTGTTTTCGATCTGTCGCCGTAATTGCAATTGCGATCGGTGGGAATTTAGCTACGGTATTCATCATAGAAAACGTTTGGAAACTGTTTGCAATATTATTGAGACAATAACTGTCTCAAACGAGGAAAACATCTTGTTCGACAAAATCTCCTCAGGGCTGTTGCTTCGACTGCATATTCTTGGGCGATCGCATTCCAAGAAAACTCCCCGGAATCTTGCAATACATTCAAGATATGCATCAACAACACCTGACAGTTGACATGGGGATGACTCTGCATTCGACAATCTTTGAAGATATGGGGATAATTTTGCACTAATTCTCGCCATTCTTGGATAGTTTCATACCATCGATCTGGCTCTGGCGCAGGCGGATAAATCCACTCACGATCTTCTTCCTGTGTTGGCGTTAACCGTCTTCTTTCTTCATCGGCTTGTTCGCGAATCACATCCTGAATCGTCCATCGCAGCTTTTGGTTAAACCAGGTGACAAAGCTAGCTTTTTCTGGGTTATACTTTCCCAGATTTTCCATAAACCATATCCAGGTTCTTGATAGCGCTTCACTATAGATATCCGGTGATATCCTCGCACCGTTCCAAATTAACCTGGAAGACTTCATCATCGTGATGATGAAATCCTTTACCTGATTTGGATTATCAGCTTGACATAATTGCTCAAATAACCATTGACGAGCAGGAAGATCATTGATGATTTCCTGGAGTGTTTTTTGTTGCTGTAATAGCCTGCTTCTTGCCATTGAATTACTTAAAGCCGCTTGCAGCAAGCTAATCACAGAGGAGTCACTAAAGTCACTACACATAAAGGTTATCCAGCCCAATAAGTTTAGGTTGGAATATCATGACAGCAGCTAACCTCCTCCTACTTGTTTGATAGGTTATCAGCTCTAAAGGCTGGGATAATTCAAATTGTTCACAAAACTTTAATGTTGCAGAATAAATTGAAGGGCACAACAATCTTCATTGGTGTCAATTTAAGCTCGAACGCTTACCCGATATACGTTTTACCCCACCCCTCAATCCCCTCCCCGCAAGCGGGGAGGGGAAGTTTTGCGTCAGCAAAACTGGGGTGGGGTAACGCGGATCTTGATGTTAAGTGAGAGAATTCGCTTATCACGTCTTGATAAGGGTTTCACGTTAAGTTGACACCAATGAACATTGTTGTGCCCCTATGATGGTTTATGTGTATCAGGGCTGGCGTTAATTGCTATGAGGCAATGATTCAATGATGGGTGAGCCATCAGCTTGTATCCAAGCGATTTGCGAGATACCGCGATCGCGTGCGTATTGGCGGATAGCCTCTTTTTCTCTTCCCCCCAAATCTATTTCTACCCGCACTATCTCACTAGAATCCCGCAGCTTTTGCGCGTAAGCAAAGGCGGCTGCATCAGCATTAGCTGTTTCTGGTACTACTAACCAATCGCTGGCTGGGGGAGTTTGCGGTAATTGCTGAGTAGATTGGATAATTTGGTATAAATCTTCAAGATTGAGGGCAAAGCCAATACCGGGGATGTTTTCTCCTTGGGGATGATATAGTCCCAAAAGCTGGTCGTAGCGCCCACCTCTGCCTAAAACCTGGGCTTGTCCTTCTTTATCGCTGACGACTTCAAACACGATCCCGGTGTAGTAATCGATGGTTTGAATCAAGCTGAGGTCGAGAATTAAGGGGTAATTTCCCGCTGATTCTACTAACTCTACTAGGGAAGTGAGGTTATTTACAGCTGCTTGTTGTGCTGTGTCTAGATCTAAGCTATTGACTTTTTGCAAGACTTCGCTGCTTGTACCGCGTAGATCTAAAATGAGTCGGGCGCGATCGCGTAGTTCCTCACTTAGGGGTAAATTATCTATGGCAATGCGGTCAAGATGAGCGATCGCATGACGAATTTTGCCTTGGAGATGAGTCGGAAAAACGCTCAACAGCGATCGGGTAATTCCCGCCTCACCTAAAATTAAATGCCATCCCTGTAACGACAGAGCTGCTAAACAATCAGCCACTAATAACAGTACTTCTGCATTGGCTAGCAATCCACTCGCACCAAGCAACTCCACCCCAGCTTGATAAAACTCTTGCTGACGGTTATGCCGATTTTCCCAGATGCGGCGAAAGACATTGGCATTGTAGTACAGCCGTTGGGGATAAGTAGCACCTGCCATGCGCGTCACGACAGTACGAGCAATTGAGGCTGTGAGTTCTGGACGCAAGCCTAATTCTTCATCTTCAGCATTTTGGAGTTGAATTACCGTCTGACGCTGAATTGCTTCCCCCGCCATCAGCGTATCCATGCGCTCCAACGTTGAGGTAATAATTCTGTGATAACCCCAACGATGAAATACTTGTTGTAACCTATCTTCAATCCAGCGTTTTTGAGCCACATCCAAAGGTAATAAATCCCTGGCTCCCGCTGCTGGCTGATACACCATTAATCCTCTCCAAGTTGCTGATTGTCAATTTTTATTGGGCATGGGGCAAGAGTCAAAAGTCAAAAGTCAAAAGTCAAAAGTCAAAAGTCAAAAATATTTCTGAATATTGATTTTGTCCCCCTTTCCTTGTCCCCTTTGTCCCCTCTGCCCCCCTGCTCCCTCTGCCCCCAGCCCTTCACCTAGATGGCACGATTCGTGAGTTGCTGACTATTTTTTCTTCCCACCAAACAAACCACCAAACAAACTACTACCTCCAGACTGATCTGATTGTTTACCAGCTCTATTAAAAACTGAATTTTTCTGAGAACCACCAGTTTGTTGCCCCAAAGACTTGTCTAGCTTTGGTTTCCATTCCAAAGCTATTTTGTCATTGGGATCTAATTTCAGGGCATTATCAAAATGAACCTTGGCCATTTTCAAGCGATTTTGCTTCAAATACACCAATCCTATCAGGCTATGGCACTGACTATTCTTCGGTTCTAGTTTTAAAGCATCTTGTAGTTCTACTTGAGCTTGGGGAAATTGGTTCTTGTCGATTAAAGTTTGCGCGCGCCGGATATAGGATTCCACTGAAGATTCAGTAGTGGCTGACGCTGGTGGTACAGTTGTTGTATTGAGTGCTGAATTTGACTTTTGTGATCCTGAGTTAACTGTAGGTTGAGTCAATTGTGGCGGTGTTGTTAATAATTTTTTGGTACTCCGCATTAAGTAAACTAAATTCAACTCACTAATTTGGGCAATGAGTTGGGGTGTTTCCTGTAACGAATCATACTGGGTTTCTGCAATTTGAGCGATCGCAGTTTTATACAGTTGATTGACATTTGCTTCTGGCGCCGTCGCTAACTGCTTACCTAAATTGGTGTGAATGTCTACCGAGGTAGATTCTTGTAATAAACGCTTACCCATTTGGGTTAGCACTATCATATATTCTGCGCGAGTCCGTTCCACAGAAAGTTTTTCATAAGCTGGGTTAACCAACTTGGATAAAAATTCATTAGCTAGCTTCTTGTCCGCCTCATCACTCGCAAGATTGGTATCAGGATGCAAACGACGAGCAATAATCAAATAGCGTTTGCGAAGCTCTTTGACATCTGCATCAACCGGCACACACAAAATTGCATGATGGTCTATGAAATCATATTTAAAAAGTCCACGATCTATTCTTAAAGCCATAAAACCCTATGCACCAAAGTCAGCAACTAATTTTTGATAGTTGAATTCGCTACATGAGCGAAGTGTCAGTAGTCAAAAGTCCAGAGTCAATCATCTAGAGTCGGTAGTCCAGAATAATTACCCTTGACTATTGACTATTGACTATTGACTATTGACCAGTTGACTATTGACTGTGGACTTAGTATTCCCATTTTTTATTTCCAAGTTGACAGTGGTGGAACATGTAATAATTCCTGACTGAGACTGTCATGAAGATAATTATTAGTAGCCAAAATTCTACCTGACTCAATGTTTAGGGGACTACCATCGTAAGCGGTGACTTTCCCGCCAGCTTCTTGCACAAGAATAATCCCCGCCGCCATATCCCAAGGAGAAAGTCCCCTTTCCCAGTAACCATCAAAACGCCCACAAGCAACATAAGCCAAATCCATTGCGGCTGAACCACTGCGCCTGACACCTTGAGTCAAATGGGTGAGGTGACAAAATTCTGCATAGTTATTATCAGAGGTTTCCCGGCGATCGTAGGCAAATCCAGTTACTAGCAGGCTTTTACCTAGTTGAGAAGTACTGGAAACTTTAATCGGGCGGCGGTTGCGTGTTGCACCTAAACCAGCCGCCGCCCGAAATAGTTCATTATGAAATGGGTTATAAATTACGCCTACTTGGGGAACGCCATTAATTAACAACCCGATAGAAACCGCAAAATAAGGGTATTGGTGAGCGTAGTTAGTTGTACCATCTAAAGGATCGATCGCCCAAAGGAATTCATTATCTTGATTTTCCTGTTTCCCAGATTCCTCAGCCAGAATCGAGTGTTGGGGAAAGTGGCGACGCAAAACTTCCAAAACTACCACTTCTGAAGCTTTATCAGCTGCTGTCACCAAATCACCAGGACGGCCTTTTTCTGTAATTGCGTCTTCTAATTTACCCCAGTAGCTTTGTAACACTTCACCACCAGCTAAAGCAGCTTCTGTGGCAATATCAAGAAAAATTTGTAGGTTTGTCATTTGTTAGTTGTCATTTGTCATTTGTCATTTGTCATTTGTTATTTGTTATTGGGCATTGGGCATTTATCCCCCTTGTCTTCCTTGTCTTCCTTGTCTTCCTTGTCTTCCTTGTCCCCCTTGTCCCCCTCATCCCCCTCATCCCTCATCCCTCATCGATACTGACGGCGAAACTCAGCCGGAGTCAGGCGCATGGGTTTTTCTGGTTGCCAAATTCCTTGTCCCATGATTCTCGCCCATTGTTGCGCACGTTCTAAACGCTGGTCATATTTGTGATTAGGCGATCGCGGTACAAATAATACATGCCCTTGTTTAACTAATTCTTCATTCAATAAAACTTTATCTTTCCACACATAAGCCAAAGTCCGGCCAATTTTGTCTTTGGTTTCGATGTCAAACTCTAGGGTGACTATTTGTTCCGCACCCCCAATTAAGGTTTCTAAGCCTTGTTTGGCGTTGTCTCCCCAGGGACGGTAGCGGATGTCTGGTGCATCAATACTAATTAACCGCACCTGGGAAATTAAATTTGGTTGTTCCGCCATCCCTAAAACTTCCAAACTTTGCCCACTGACTACCCGCGCTACTTTCACCTGCGCTTGATTAGTTGTTGGCTGTTTATTGGCTTGACAACTCACCAGGAGTAATAAACAAGCCAAAATTACTATTTTTCGCATTAATTCGCCAAAATAAGACCTATTAGCCGTAATTGGCACCTTTGCGCCCACCAAATCTTAATCCTCATCTAACGGTAAACCCGCTTTAACTTTCCCTTTGGCAAAATAGCGCCCAAATTGGAGTTCATAGACTTCATCTTCGTCTTGTGTCTCCACTTCCAAATCAGAACGGGGATAACTCACACATAATAAGGCATAACCTTTGCGCCGTAACTCTGGTGACAATCCAATCGCTTCTGGTTGGTAAATTTCTCCCGACAGCACCCTCACAGCACAAGTGGTGCAAGCCCCATTGCGACAAGAAAACGGTAGTTCGGTTCCTTGATGTTCAGCGCTGTGCAAAATGTAGCGGTCTTCTGGGACTTCTAGGGTGTATTCCTTGCCAGAAGTGCGATCGTGAACTCTAATGTTGTATGTTTGGGACATCTTGATTTGGGATTTTAGCTTTCTTCTCAAATGTCATTTTAATTATCTTTGCATTTTTTGCGATTTCATTGTATAGTTGTAAATCGTGGCACCTGGAGAGGTGGCCGAGTGGTTTAAGGCGCAGACCTGGAAAGTCTGTTATGCGGAAACGTATACGAGGGTTCGAATCCCTCCCTCTCCGTTTCAAAATGATACCCTGTAAAGCTTGTAGGCTCTACAGGGTATCTTGTTTTTAGTAGCGTAATTTACCCATGCTTAAACTATAAGGGTGATAACAGGTTAATCACTTCTTCCAGTAGTAACTTAGCCCTGTAAATAGCTAATAGCTTCTCTTGGTAATATCTTTGAGGGTATTCCATTCTCCTACCTTCAAAAGAAATTCTAATTAAGGCTATCTGTTCATCAGTGGGAGAGTTAATTTCATCCAGTGCTGTACCTATGGCTTGAACATTCCCAAATGATGGTAATCTTAATCCTCTCCCTTCCTCAAGCTGTTTTAGGGCGATCGCACTAAACGTCATGAGAGTTGTAATATAACTGGTTTTGTATGCCAAGCTACCAGTAGGCTTAACACCGTACCTTTGACAAAGATTCCTTAACTGAGGAATTGTCAAGACTTCTAATTCAGTTCGCGTGAACATAGAATGAAAGTGTTCAGTAATGGACATTGGTGGGTAAGACTTTTCCAGGGAAATACCCACCAATTAACTATTAAACATTTGTACACGCTTGTTTCGATAGTTATTTATATTTCTAAACAATGCCTAACCCTAAAGGTAATCCAGAGAGTTTACAACCGATTCAATCAGACAGAGAAAAACCATTGACAACAACCCTCAGCTTTCGATGCACTGAGGAAATGAAAGAGGAAGTCAAAGCAAAAGAAGATCCCCCAGAATTTTGTCGTCGTGCTATCCAGGAAGCATTAGAAAAGGATAAGAGCAATCAATCAGATACCTAAAATATGTCTAGAATTAATATTTAATTTTTGAACAAATACGTAGGGTGGGCATTGCCTAGGGTGTTGACTCTGTGCCTTTTTAGGGGGTAAAAATTCATGCAAAATATGTGTCGTCATTGCGAGGAGGAACGACGAAGCAATCCCAGAATCTTTGCGATTGCTTCGCTTCGCTCGCAATGACACCAGACAAAAATGGTATAAACCAAAAACCCCCAAATTCCATCAAAGTGAACAGCCTAGGTATTGCCCACCCTACAGATACTCAAATTTACGGAATTATCAACCTTGTGATTGATTTATTTATAGTAAACTGAGCTTTAAGCGTCAGTAAAAATACATTATCTACTAATTCTAGTATTTAAAATTACCTAATATCCACTATGGCAGACACATCAGACATTAAACTCACAATTACCTTTATTGACCAAGACTTAGATGCAGAGGAAAAGGACGAGGAAGCCGAAAGACTTCTAAGTCAAATGAAAGAACTCGATGAGGTAGAAGAAGTTAACCGAGTAGCTGAAATCGATGCGCCAGTGGGAAGTAAGTCAGTCACAGGCTATGTTGTCGGTCAAGTAATGGCTATTGTGAAATCGGAAAGTGTCCAGCAAGTTTGGGGTTTTCTGACTGATCGCTTAGGTAGCAAACCTATTGAAATAGAATTAGAACTAACCAAAGACAGCAAAAAAGTTAAAGTCAAAGCCAGCAGTCGCAAAGAATTAGAAGCCGCAGTTAATGCCATACAAGAAATTACAAAGGTGTAGATAGATACATGGCAAAGCTAGCATTGCTGATCGGGATTAGTGAATATCAACCAGGATTAAATGCTTTACCTGGGGCTGTACAAGATGTCAAAGCAATGCAGCGAGTCTTAAAGCATTCAGGAATGGGTGATTTTGCCGATGCTGATATTAGAGTCCTGGAAAATCCCCAACGTCAGGTAATGGAAGAAGCAATTGAAACTTTGTTTGATAATCGTCAAAAAGATGACTTAGTATTGCTGTATTTCTCCGGACACGGGATTAAAGATGAAGCTGGTAGATTATATTTAGCAACTAGCCAAACCTCTAAGAACCAGAAAGGCGAACTCAAGAAAACTACCGCCACTGCTGCCAGCCTGATACATGGGATGATGGAAAATAGCCGTTCTCGGCGACAGGTAATTATTCTTGACTGTTGCTTTAGCGGTGCTTTTGCTGAAGGAATGAGGGCAAAAGATGATAACAGCGTAGATATCAAGAATCAACTGGGAGGAGAAGGACGAGTTGTATTAACTTCTTCTACGTCTACCCAGTATTCTTTTGAACAAGAAGGGGCAGACTTATCAGTTTACACCCGCTACATTGTCGAAGGAATTGAGAAAGGCGCGGCTGACACTGATAATGATGGCATGATTTCTGTAGATGAACTGCATGAATATGCCCGTAAAAAAGTGCAGGAAGCAGCCCCGGCAATGAAGCCAGAAATTTATGCTGTAAGAGAAGGCTTTAAAATTAAGTTAGCGAAAGCTCCTGTAGGCGATCCGCAATTGCAGTACCGTAAGGAAGTAGCGCTATATGTAAGAAATGGTAAGGTTACGGTTATAGGTCGTCGCATTCTTAAACATCGGCAAAGTGAATTGAGTTTGTCAGATGAAATAGCAGCCCAAATTCAAAACGAAGTTTTGGAACCTTACCGCAAGTATCAAGCAAATCTCAAGAACTACGAAGAAGCGCTAATTGAGGCGGTTGAGGATGAAGGGACTCTGAGTCAGTGTACACGGGAAGAATTGAAGCGGTTTCAGCAACTTTTGCAACTAAGAGATGAGGATATTGCGGAAATTGAGGCGCGAGTTACCCCACCCCCAACCCCTCCCCGCAAGCGAGGAGGGGAGCAAGATGTTGTAAATAACACTAGCCCTAAACCACTTGCAAAGGAAGATGACCTCAGTTCAGAGAAAGGCGTAGACTATAGCAAACTGCGCGACTTGCTAGCAGCAGGGAACTGGAAAGACGCTGATATGGAAACATATCGAGTGATGATTCAGGCTTTAGGTAAGAATGAAGGTGATTACTTTGAGTCTGAAGAATTATTAAACTTCCCTTGTCCCGACCTCCGCACGATTGACCGCTTATGGGTAAAATATAGCAATGGACACTTTGGCTTCAAGATTTTTTACAAGCTCCTAAAGTACGGTAGAATCAGCATTTCAGATTTCCAATACCTGGCACAATAACAGTTCGCCTGAATAAATTTTTCTGCTACCTCATGCACCTCAGTACTCTCTGTTACTCTTTGCTTGTCCCAAGGTAAACTCATTTGTCCCGGTGACTTCTTCGACTTACCATCCTTCTTCATTGATGGCAAAAAACGACTCCCCCAATGATTCTTTTTTTCAGGCTTTGGCTTTGGGCGATAGTTCTTGCAAAACTTGCGATATTTAGCCGCACACTCTTCCAACGTCCTCCCCAATAGTAAAAACGCAGGATGCCAGCCCCTTCGGGGAAGTCAAAAGTCAAAAGTCAAAAGTCAAAAGTTTATTTTTCTAGCTTTCCTTTAGTCGTTACGATTGATTTAGCAATAATTTTAATTAACTGTTCACACTCATCTAAAAGGTTTTTTACTTGTGCCTCAGTCATCATTTCTGATTTAATTAACAGCCGCAACCAATATCTTGTTTCTTTTGCTTCTTTTAAGGCTATCGATTGCTTGCTGATAAAATCCCTATCACTTTCAGCAGACTGAGACTCTTCAATATTTGCGCCAATTGATGTACCTGCTCTGAATAACTGAGCAGCTAATAATCTTGGTGTTCCTGGTTGTTTATCTAAATAAGAACAAAGCATTGTTATCCTAACAGCAAATTCAAATGCCCTATCAGGAATGGGGATATAATTACTCATACTAACAAGTATATCAAAACTCAAGTATTATAGGACTTACGCAAAAACTCTCTGAAACTCTTATTCCATCGTGTCCTTTGCGTGCTTCGCGGTTCGTTTTTCCGTTACCTGTGCGTAAGTCCTGTATTATTTTTGACTTTTGACTTTTGACTTTTGACTTCCCCGAAGGGGCTGTGATTACTCATAATGCACAAAGCATACAACTTAAACCCATATTTTTCTTGAGCCTTCTTGATGGCATAAAGAAAGACTTCACGACATTCTAACCGCGTCAGGCGAAATTCCCGATTATTACAACGGGTTGTAATGTGATAACAAAAGCCTGGTTGAAAGTTACGTTGTGGGCGAGACATGAGAAAAACTGGTGTTATTGAAAGCGATCGCTGTTGACTCCACGCACGGGGTAGGGAACATTGCTCATTGGTGTCAATTTAACGTGAAACCCTTATGAAGAGGTAATTTTGAATTTACTCACGTACCATCACGATCCGCGTTACCCCACCCCGGCTTTGCTGACGCAAAACCTCCCCTCCCCGCTTGCGGGGAGGGGATTAAGGGGTGGGGTAAAATGCCTGTGGAATAAGCGTTAGAAGCTCAATTTGACACCTATGAGCAATGTTCCCTACGATGATCTATGGTTATGGCATAATTCTGTAAAATACGATCGCACTTTGACGCTACATGAAAATGCGATCGCCTTGTATTACTTGAAACTCCGATACTCCCAAGGATTGACAAACTTAGTATCGCCCCAAATCCCCCGCTTTTGTTGCTGCGCTTCGGCTTCGGCTTGTTGCACTAACTCTTTACTAGGACACTTATTTAAATAAGGACGATACACCTTGGCAAGTCCTTCCCTGAGTAAAACTTGTTGCACAAAAGTGCCATTTTTTAAGCGAACTTCTGCAACTTTTCTGCCATAGCGATCGCTATCGGTAATAGTTAAAGTCACGCGATCGCCTCCCTGCTTAACCAACTCCTGCACCCGTTCCTGTGCTTTAGTACCCCAATTAAATTGATTGCGATCGCTAGGGCGTTGACTTTGCTTTTCTTTATTGGTGTGTGGTACTTCTGGTGCATCCATGCAGGCAAAGCGGACGCTGAATTTGTTACCTTTAGAGTCCTTCACGGCTAGCGTATCACCATCACTGACACGCTCAACCACATCTCCAGAAGGAGCTAAAAACGGCAGGCGATCGCATCCCATCAAACCTAAAATAATGATTCCTGCACACAACCAAATCAGTGCTAGTTTCTGTAGCTTCTGCATTCCCATGCACCAAATTCCCTCTGGAGGATGATAATAGCAAAATTCGTTGACTGTTAACTGTCAACAGTCAACAGTCAACAATCAACAATCCCTAATTACCAGCCAATTTATCTAAGAAGGAGATGTTGACAGCTAGGTTGATGATATCTTGATTGGTTCTCCGATTTTTAATTTCCGCATTGTTAAGAGCCACAATATATGGTTGTCCATCAATCACGCCGATGAGTGGACCGCCAGAAGAACCGCCTGCCGTGTCACAATCATGAAGTAGAATGCCTTCTTCCTCTTTGACAATACTACATCCAGCCTGAAATCCTGCCGTCCATCCTGGCCCAGCGCTCAAATACTCATAGCCTTTTTTATTAGGATTGGGAAAGTCACCAGAGTAGCCGACAAAAAAGTATTGTTTCTTATTATTAATTAGTGCAGCAGGTGGTATAGACTTCCAGCCTAAATAACCATACTTGCGACCGAGGGGTTTATCAATTTTCATAATTGCCCAGTCGTTAGTTTGATTGCTGAGGTTATCACCAGTAAAGTTTGTACCATAAATTACTTGCTCTACTGTGGCTATATCTCTTCTATTGCTAACAGCACCATTAATGACATTGGGTAGAAATTGAATTTTTTGACTGAGTTGATGAGTTTCCGGGTCAATCACACAGTGGGCATTTGTTAAAACTATATCATCAGCAATTAAAGTGCCGGTGCAGTGATAGCTTTGAGCATCGGTTGTTGTTCCTTGTACCCGGCCAATAGTTGACCAAGGGTAATCGTGGCTAAGCATGGGGACGCGATCGTCTATACCATCAGGAATCCCTCGCCTACCGCCAGTTGGTTTTTCAGATTGTCTGAGTCCAGAAGGTTTAAAGGGGCTACCTTTACCTGGGATTTTTGATTCACCTGGTTGGAATTTAGTGAATTTAGGAGGAGAACTGGGTTGTGATTCTGTTTGTGCTTGCACGGATACCGAACCACTGAAAGCGATCGCACTCAAAACTCCAGTGACGAAAAGAGCGAAAGATTGCTTGTAAATTGATTTTGTACTCATGGGATGATTTCTCTAGGATTAAAAGTTGTCGAAGAATAGGGAATAGGGACTAGGGGGATGAGGATGACTATTGACTATTGACTATTGACCCAATGCCCCATGCTTTGTTGTATCCAAAGCGATCGCTTCATAAATCTGAGTGAGTTTGCTGATTTATACCTACGAGTTACTATATCTCTAGTGAATTGGAGCTTATGCAGTTTTTGGGAAGTTTACTTAATCTTTAAATTTCATCATCAAATATGTAGTGCAGGCACAGCATAGATAATATTTCCCTTAATGCAAAAGGCTTTTTGGGTTTGAAAACACGCCTTAACCCTTCAGAGTCAGCGAGAAGGGGAATCAGAAGTTTTTTTATGTGTTCTGGTGTACGCCTGGAATGATGGCTACCGATCGTTAACCAACTAAGCGATGCCTGCGGCGGGCTACGCCTACGCATTTGCCATTTCGGAGACTACAATTGCCATTTCGGACACTACAATTGCCATTTCGGGCACTACAATTGCCATTTCGGGCACTACAATTGCCATTTCGGAGACTACAATTGCCATTTCGGGCACTACAATTGCCATTTCAGGCACTACAATTGCCATTTCGGGCACTACAATTGCCATTTCGGGCACTACAATTGCCATTTCGGAGACTACAATTGCCATTTCGGAGACTACAATTGCCATTTCGGACACTAAAATTGCTATTTCGGCGGAGAAGTTTCAATATAGAAGGGTGTCGCAATGACATTCAAAAAAGTGGGATGCTCCCTGTGTTATGCCTGATAGTAAAAAAAATTTGTAGATAGAGAGAAAGCATGAGACCCAACGCCTTGATATATGTTGGGTTACCCTACGGGAAGCCGCTCCGCGTCTACGTTCCTCAATCCAACCTACGTCTACAAAATTTATTGCACTTATTGCAAAATCCACAGCTTGAAAAGCTGATTAATTCTTAAGGTGGGCAGTGCCTACGCTCATATTCATAGAACTAATATGGCATACAGCGATTTTAATTTAGAAAAAGTTAAACAGACTTTTCAAATAAATACTATTGAAGCGGCTGATATTTTTGCTAATGTCTCTGATTTAGAATGCAGCCAGTTGTTAAAAGAAATTCTGAAATATAATGTGCCCATAGCAACTGCTAGTAATAGTGAAAAAGCTCGCTCAGAAATGATTATTGCGCCAATTTTACTAGAGCTAAGGCGACAATTAAACGATAAGATAAATTTATTTTCTGGAGTTGAATTTAACGTTGATGTGGCACAGGGATTGAATGGAATTTGTGATTTTATTATTACAGATTCCACCGAAAGGCTAATTATTACAGCACCAGTAGTGGTGATTGTAGAAGCCAAAAAAGAAAACATTTCTGCTGGTTTAGGACAATGTATAGCAGAGATGTTAGCAGCACAAATTTTTAATGAACGTTCAGGTAATGAGAAATTAGCAATTTATGGAACTGTCACAACTGGTAGTATTTGGCAGTTTTTGAAATTATCCGGGCAAGAGATTCAGATTGACTTAAGTGAATATTATCTCAAAGATGTTAATAAAATTTTAGGAATTTTAGCTAATGGGGTCAGCTTAAACAAAATCAGCAATCATAACTAGTACCAAAGTCACAGATTGTGGCATAATAAGCCGACGCATACCCTACTCGGCAACCAGTCGTGGAATATAACGAATCGCTCAACGACATTGCTGCTGCATTGCAACAGCCAGCGGATCTAACCTTTGAACTGCCCGATCCTGAAGACGAACAGATTCTCGAGTCGGATTTTCAACAGCAGCTAGATGTAGCATGGCAAGTGTGCGATCGCTTTGATTTACAAACCGAAATCTGGCGGGGGCGAATTTTACGCGCCATCCGCGATCGCGAGAAAATAGGCGGTGATAGTCGGGGTACTGGTTTTCTCAAATGGCTCAAAGAACGAGAAATTAGTAAAAGTCAAGCTTACGCCTGGATTCAGCTAGCTAACAGTGCTGATACACTCCTAGAAGAAGGCAAACTTGACCCCAGCTCAGTTAATAATTTTAGTAAACGCGCCTTTGTCGAAACCGCCAAAGCTTCCCCCGAAGTCCAACAGATGGTGAGTGAAGCAGCCCAAAAAGGCGATCGTATCACTCGGCGCGAAGTCCGCCAACTCACCGACGAATGGACAGCAATGTCGTCAGACTTGCTACCAGAACCAGTCAAAATCAAAGCCGCAGATAACACCCTTCCCCCCCGCTACATCGCCCCATTGGTGAAGGAACTCGAAAAACTGCCAGAACCCCACCAAAAATACTTACAAAAAGAAATTGCGGCTAACCCTGATGTCGATACCTTAAAACAGGTAACCACAGAAGCCCGTTATCTGGCAAAATATTTGAAATCTGCTGCTCAAGTCCAAGCCTTAATCCAAGCAGACGTTGATATTGAAACCGCCTTAGAAGAAGCCCAAAGAATAGGCTGTTTAACCATCGCTGCTGACTTAGTTAATCAAGCATCCCAAATCGAACAAACCATCGGCAAGTTATACATGACTTGGAAGCGCATCAGCAATTTAGCCGATCGGTTATATGTAGATACAGGTGCAAGTACACCAAATTTGCGATCGCTCCTCAGTAGCATCGAACCCCTAGGCGGTGAAATCATGGAATTGCAACTGAGTGGCACTATTGAACATACTATTCGCTTGCAAATTCAGGAAATGAATTAGAGTCAATAGTCATTTGTCAGTTGTCAGTTGTCAGTGGTTCTTTGTCTGATAACCATCGACCATTAACCGTATCGGATTAATTTTGCAGTTTAAATGCGATCGCACTCAGGACTTGATTGCTGTAGTTTAAAGCACTCTCTGGGCATCGAATTAATGTTGCGGTTTAAATGCGATCGCACTCAGGACTTTAGTTGGTGGATTTTCAAACACGGAAATGGTGACTACAAACTCAGAAAAATTCAGCGCAGTAAGTCCACAATTTGGACATTAAACTCTTTCAAAAACAATTGACAACTGACAATTGACAACTGACAATTGACAACTAACAATTGGCAATCAGCCGGAGTGAATAATGTCAAGAAAATTACTAAATATTAATTGTTTACCTGCTGTGATGTTTGCTCTGTCGATAGGAGTTGTTGGATGTGGAAACCAAGCCACAAGCACTTCATTCACCCAAAGCACCACTAGAGTTAACTATAATCTTCCGCAAGTAGTTGCCACTACGAGTATATTATGTGATTTAACTAAACAAATTGCCAGGAATACAGTTAACCTTACTTGCTTGATTCCTCCAGATGCAGATCCCCACCTTTACCAACCAAAGCCGGAAGATCGCACAGCGCTGGAACAAGCTAATCTAATTCTGTATAACGGCTATAATTTAGAACCAGGATTGATCAAACTAATTAAAGCGACTAAAAGCAATGCATCTAAAATCGCTGTCGCACCAATTGCAGTTCCTCAGCCACAAAAGTTTCGGCAAAGTGGCAACATAGTCACCGATCCTCACATCTGGCACAATCCGAAAAATGCTATCAGGATGGTGGAAGTAATTAGCCGCAACTTGGTAAAATTAGAACCCAGTAATGCCGAAACTTATAATAGCAATCAGATAAAAATTAATGCCGAACTCACCCAATTAGATAGCTGGATAAAGTCTAGAATTGCTAGCATTCCCACCGATAAACGCACATTAGTCACGCCCCATAATGCACTGAGTTATTATACCAAAGCTTATGGTCTTTCATTAGTAGGGAGTGTCGAAGGTATTAGCACTAACAAAAGACCAACAGACACACAAGTAAAAAACTTGGCGAAAAAGATTCAGCAGACTAAAGTACCAACAATTTTTCCTGAGACAGCAATTAACTCTAATATTATTCAGTCTGTAGCCGCAGCAGCCACAGTCAAAGTTGCGGAAAGAACCCTTTATACTGATGGGCTAGGAGATGTAGGAACTGATGGAGAAACCTATCAAAATATGATGGCTGCGAATACACGCACAATTGTAGAAGGTTTAGGCGGAACTTACCTGATATTTCAACCCAAAGCCTCAAAGTAGTACTAGTACTTGCTAATTCTCCGCCCTCTGTCAATATAGTTGTTGGTAAGCGAGCGGGAGATTTATTAGCAAGGAACTACAAAAAACATTTGCACCTATAGATATAATTTCTAATACCAATTCTCTATAAACTTGCAATCTTCTGATTACCTCTGTTTTTCTTGGCGTACTTGGCGTACTTGGCGGTTCATTTATAAATATTAAGTGCATCGTCACAGAGAAATGGTATAAGTTGGGCATGGTGATTCAATCTGAGGTGTTGGAGGTAGATTGGTGGAATTTCTTTATAGCTTTTTTTACTCAGGAAATTTTATCCCTCATGGACATTGTTACCTGTGGAAACCAGATTTAGTAGGTTTACACCTGATATCTGATGCTGTGATTGCACTTTCTTATTACTCCATACCCTTAACTTTGATATATTTTGTCCGCAAAAGACAAGATGTACCCTTTAAGTTAATCTTTTTCCTGTTTGGAGCCTTCATCATTTCTTGCGGTACAACCCACATCATGGAAGTGTGGACACTTTGGCACCCTGTTTATTGGCTATCCGGTGTCATGAAAGCTCTAACTGCCATAATTTCTTTCTATACAGCAATCATCCTCATACCTTTAGTTCCCCAAGCACTTGCTCTTCCCAGCCCAGCACAACTAGAAGCAGCAAATCAAGCTTTACAAGCTGAAAATATAGAACGTAAGCGCGTAGAGCAAGAATTGAGACTGTATAAAGAAGGTTTAGAAGAGTTAGTAGAAAAGCGGACTGCTGAACTAGCAAAAACTAACGAACAACTTCAGCAAGAAATTATTCAACGTCAGCAATCCCAAGAAAGAATGGCTGAATTATTGCAAGAAGTAGAAAGCGCAAATCAAGAGTTGAATGATTTTGCATATATCGTTTCTCACGATTTAAAAGCTCCTCTGCGAGGTATTAGTTCCTTGTCAGAGTGGTTATTAATGGATTATGGTGATACATTTGATGATCCAGGCAAAGAATTAGTCAGGTTGCTGATAAATAGAGTCAAGAAAATGTACAGTTTAATCGATGGAATTTTACAATATTCCCGATTGGGAAACTTCAAAGAAGAACGACAGCAAGTTAATTTAAACGATGTGGTTACAGATGTCATCGAAATACTAGCTGCACCCGAAAATATCCAAATAGAAATAAAACATAGATTACCCATTGTTGACGCTGAAACAACACGCATCCGGCAGATTTTTCAAAATTTATTGAGTAATGCCATAAAATTTATCGATAAACCACAAGGTCAAATTATTATAGATTGCACTGAAAATAATAGTTACTGGCAATTTAGTATTGCTGATAATGGACAAGGGATTGAAGAAAAGCATTTTGTCAAAATATTCCAGATTTTTCACAAGCTATCGAATGATGAAGAATCCGATAGTACCGGAATTGGTTTATCATTGGTGAAAAAAATTGTAGAACTGTATGGCGGTCAAGTTTGGGTAGAATCGGAAGTAGGTAAAGGTAGTACTTTCTTTTTTACTTTGAAAAAATCAGCCTAGTGTTCATTTGCTTCCTTTCTAGTGGGGGTTTGCAGCCTTAATCAGCTATTACAAACCTTGTTCAAATTCGTCAATAGCTTGAATATCATCTGAAATCTGAACGCATTGTTCCAATAAAGCAATATTTAGTTCTGGCAATAATTCACTTGATGTAATCTGTTCGTATCCGTGGGTATCTAAAAACATAGATGGTGTTTCTTCGCGCAAATAATAAAGTCTGAGTCGATTGATGTGCCACACCCAAACCTCAGTAACTCCCAAGCGGCGATAAATTTCTAATTTTTCCAGGCTACCACTGGTAATAATCACTTCTATAGCTAAGTCTGGGATATTTTTCTTCTCACCAATGCAGTAGCATTCATCTGGTTCTACCCCAGCTTGTTTGAGTTGTTTTTTAATGGTAGAACTCCCCATAGGGCTGAATCGAATTCGCTTTGAGTAGAGATAGCGTTCTATGAGAATAGCCAAACGTTTTTTGAGATTTTCATGTCTAATAGAGGGCGACACAATTTCTAAAATTCCATCTAAGTAAGTGACACGGTAATGAGAGTTGTCTTCTAGTTTGGTTAGTAGCGCTTCATACATTTGCCAGCTTACACCACTAGTAACAAACTTTTCCTCTGGATCATCAATCTGAGCCAATTCTGACTCGTCTAAGAGTTCTTTAAGGCTGCTGACCATTGTGTTTTATCTCCTACTCAAGTTTCATTAGTTGCTTTCGGTCATGCCTTTTGCTTGTTAAGGTAAGTTCAATATATTTAATCCTTAATTGTAATTATAAAAGATGCGATTGCCTCTTTAGCTATGTCCACCTTTTTTCATAAACTGCCGCAAAATATCTGTTGGTTTGCGATCCCAAGTATCTATATGCTCATATATCAAATTATCTTGATTAAATTTATAATTTGAATAACCATTGAAAAATATCTTCGCTTGCCAAGGAACACGCAAAACCCCACGCACTGTCCATTTGGCTAAAATAGTATCTTCTGCTGACTGATAAACTTCATGTACATCAAAGTAAATTTGTGTAAAAAATAGCCGAGCATGAAATCGTAAAGTCCAAAATATAATCCGATAGTTAAATTTATATTTAAACTTATTTACTGGGTCGCGAAAATAGATATCTTGAGTATAAATATCATAAGAAATATCTTTCTCAAAAAGAGTCGGTAAATCATGTTTGAGAGTAGCAATTACCTGTTCTATCTGCATTAATCTTCCCCGCATCCGATTAAAAAAGATTTCTCAAAAACCGTTCTAACTTTTGCCAAAGCGACAAACTTCTCCGGCTATTCCCAGCACCTGCATTCAAATCAGCCAAAGTCGGAAATGATGCAGATTGAGCATAAATCCCATTACGCAGTAATTTAGCTAGGGCACGATCATTTTCTCCCAATCCCTCATAGAAAAAGAATACCTCTCCCTTAATACCGCGTTTACGGTTACATTCAATTGCCTTAATCAAATGTTCAGGCGTAATACAATAAGCACCAAGCTTCATTAAAATTCCTGGTGCTAACTTCGGCAATGTTGCATCTGTAAATTGTTCGGTTATCAATCTATTAACAATACATTTATAACTAAGAAAATCGCGGCGATAAATTTGCGGGTGAATCATATCCACGATTCCCCGATTTAGCCAGGTGACTGAATCTTGCAGATACTCTTTAAATCCCCAATCATAAATATTCGGGGACATGGACACAATTAAATTAGGATTAACTCTTTTCACTTGTTGATAAAGACGCGCTAAGAATTCCGTCAGAATATCCGCACGCCATTGTAGCCATTGTCTATCTTGATGGTTTTGTGGCGGATTTTGCTGGAACTGCTGACGGTAGAGTGCGATAGTTCCCTCATCGTAGCCACCTTCAGCGGGTAAAGCAGGTAAGCGATCGTCACCTTGAATCCCATCAACATCATAATTGTTGACAACTTCCAGCACCAAGTTCAACATAAACTCTTGCACTTGGGGATCAAGGGCATTCATCCACTCGAAGCCATTCTTTTGAAGTAGCTTACCATTGCGATCGCGCGCCGCCCATTCCGGTTTTGTCTGCAACAGCATCCCGCCATTAGAGTTATAGGAACTCGCAAAGCCGTATTCAAACCAAGGTATAACTTTTAACCCTACCCGTCGCGCTTCCACAATTACTTCTCTTAAAGGATCGCGCCCAATAAAACTGGGGTTAATTGCCACACCAAATATTTGCTGCATAATTTGGCTAGGATACAGAGTGACTCCCTGATTCCAAACCACAGGAAACACCACATTAAATCCTGTCTCAGCCAAAAAATCCATTGCTTCAGCAATGCGTTGCTTTGACCTAAGTACCTTACTATCGGTATTGGTTAACCAGATACCGCGTGTTTCTATTAAGCTCATCTGCCGCAATTTTTAATTCACGACTAGCTGACTATACCGCGCTTTCACCACCATATAAACACCATAGGCAACTAAACCCAATGCTACAAAGCCTAAAAGCCAAGGGCCATAAGGTTGTTGTGACAACGTCTGTAACGCCTCATCTAAGCCTCCAGCTGCTTGGGGATTATATTGGGTTGCAGCTTGAATCAGAAACCAGCCAGTAATAGAAAATACAATCCCCCTGGCTAGCAACCCAAATCGACAAATAGCCATCACCCACTTCCGTTCTTGATTGCTTAACTCAGTTAAATTGAGTTCTCTGCGAAACTTAGCGCTATAAGCTTGATAAAACTGATAAAAACCTAATCCAATGATTAACGCCCCCACAGTTCCTACTAACCATTGACCAAAGGGTTGAGAAAGCAAGCGTGCTGTCCAATCTTGGGTAGAGTTACTATTACTATTGCCTCCTGATCCCAACAGAATTTGTACAGCGCTATAAGCTAAACTTGCATATAAAAAACCATTAATTGCATAACCAACTCGCTGTGCCAAGCCTTTAACATCTTTGCCTTGATGCTCTGGATCTTTGATTGCTTGCACAAAGCGCCACAGCACATATCCAATTAAGCCAATTGCCACTAAAGCCAGGAGAAACTTACCAAATGGTTGTTCTACAATTGTTTGTAAAGCTCCTTTGGTATCAGTTGTTCTCCCACCTGTACCAAAAGCCGCTTGCGCTGCTAGTAACCCAACGATACCGTAAACTACTCCCTTAGATGCATAACCAAATCTTGCTAATCTCTCCACCCATTCTGAAGGGTGATGCATTAGATGTTGTGTCATAGTAGTTGCTTATATCAATAATTTTTTTTAGCAAGATTGAGGTAATCTCTACATCTATCTAATGGCAATGCTTCCAGATACTAAAGAAATATTTTTATTATTTTTAACTACATAACTATGATTAATATTTTTCTTTTAATAGATGTTACACCAAGTAATAACACAGCATAATTAAACCACATCTAAGCTGTTCCGCATTTAATTTGCATATCAGACGCGGGCAAGATGCCCGCACTACAAGAATTGTAAGTTTTTGGATTATACAAATTAAATGTGTTTTAGCTTATTTTGAGAACCATAGTTTTAAAAGTAGTGGGAGCAAGATGCTCCCTACTCCTAGTAGCGGGCAAGATGCTCCCTAATCCTAGTAGCGGGCATCTTGCCCGCACTACTCTAGGTTTCAAAATGGACGAGGTTTAAATCATTTCTGAGAGATTTTCACAGTATTTATCTAAATGGAGTAGGCTTCATGACATCTGTAATCCAACCTTCCTGGACACACGAATATATCACTACCAATGGCGTGAAATTGCATTACGTCACCCAAGGAGAAGGCCCTTTATTGTTGATGTTACATGGGTTTCCCGAATTTTGGTATTCTTGGCGACATCAAATACCAGAATTTGCCCAATACTTTAAAGTTGTTGCCCTAGATTTACGTGGTTACAACGATAGCGATAAGCCAAAAAATAAATCTGCTTATGTCATGGATGAATTTGTGAAAGATATTCAGGGAGTAATTAAAGGCTTAGGCTATGAAAAATGTGTGCTAGTTGGACATGATTGGGGAGGTGCGATCGCCTGGAATTTTGCCTATGCTCACCCAGATATGTTAGAAAAATTAATTATCCTCAATTTGCCTCATCCGGCAAAATTTGCTCAAGGTTTACTGACTCTACAACAACTAGTCCGTAGTGCATATATTTTCTTTTTTCAGCTACCTTGGCTACCAGAATTACTCATAAAAAGCTCAGACTATGCAGCAATTGAAAGAGCTTTTAAAGGTATGGCAGTTGACAAAACTACTTTTACGCAACCAGATATAGACGCTTATAAAAATGCTGCTGCTAAAACTGGTGCTATCACCGCTGCATTAAATTATTACCGCAACGCTTTACAGCAAAGAATATTTAAAAGAAATTGGGGAATTTTGGCAGTACCAACTTTGATGATTTGGGGTGAAAACGATACTGCTTTAGGGAAAGAACTTACTTACGGTACCCAAGCTTATGTCAAAGACTTTCAAATCAAATATATTCCCAATTGTAGCCATTGGGTTCAGCAAGAACAGCCAAAATTAGTCAATCAGTATATACGAGATTTTTTGAGGCTTTAAAGGCGCAAAATGGTTGATTTACAGTCATAACCAGCAGCAGCAAGATTCCTATTAAATTTTTCTAAAAAACTATGTCGATTTGTGCCAGATCTTCATAAGATTTAACAGGGCTTTAACAGAGTCAAGTTTTCCTGATTTTATTGGTCGAAAATCCGCCGAAACCCTTATTGATAGTGGATTTTATCGCCAACAAATACCTGGGTTGCCCAAATAGCTTATGTACTCAATTAACATTCATTGCAGAAATTTAGTGAGATAATAGAACTGTGAGGAAAAGAACGGACATAAGTTGAGTACAAAGGGGGAAATTATGAAACTCCAGCTATTAGCAGTTCTAGCCTTAGCAACTCCCCTATTTTTCACTACCGTAGTGAAAGCTGATAATCCGCAAGACTTGCAAAAGTTGTTGGCAACTGGGGAATGTATAGATTGTAATTTAGTCGGAGCAGACCTCAGTAGTGCGCATTTGATTGGTGCCGATCTCAGAGGTGCGAATCTCCAAAATGCAAATCTGAGTGGAGCTAACCTTGAAGGTGCTGATCTCACTGGTGCTAACTTAGCAGGCGCTAACTTAACTTCAGCGTACATAACCAATGTGAATTTAAAGCAAGCCAATCTCAATAATGCCAATTTGAGTCGTGCCAAAATTTACGATTCTAATGTTTATCAAGCATCAATGAATAACCTAACCATCACTGATGCCGAAATCTATCACACTGGAATCGGTATCGGCGGAGAAGATGCAGAAATTCCCGACTGGAAATAAGCTGAACTGACTAGGTATTAGCAGAACTTGGAGCTTGTAGATTTAGGATAAGAAAATCTGAATTAAGCGAACTAAATCCTAAATCTCTCTCCAACAATTACACAAATATTCTCAGCATTTTTGGCTTTGACATGTAGAACTTGAATTTTTCTGGCAGAGGAAAATTAGGTAAGAGTCCAGAGTCAAAGTACAAATAACCAATGACCAATACTTCGGCTTCCCTCAGTACAAGTGACCAATGGCTAATGAGGACAGGAAATTATGCCAAACTGGTTTATTTGCGATCGCATCACCAACCTAACTGGGGTAGCATAAAAGCAGTTTTCTGTCTAGTCGCTTCAAGCACATAAAAACTTTGATTCCGTATTAATATCACTACCAATGGGTTAAGTGACGAACACTGCTTAAGATAGCTTTAACATCCGACAAAATCGGGTTTTAGGCTTGTATAAATAAGAAGTGGACTGACTTTTGCATGATTTGTACTGCTAATGAGTACGATAATAGGCAACTGACATGACATGGGATAATAGCAACCTGAGGATTCCAGTTGATTTAAAAAACAGAACTCAGAAAGCTGACTTTTATAGCTCCTGCTGCCGTCTGACTTCATATCCTCCTACTGAATTGCTACTTTGTAGTTGATCAAGTAGTGGTGAAAGGACAATTATGGTGATAGGACACTCAAAACCCTTTTGAACCCAGACTCAGTTGTACTGATGCTCTCGTGTATCACCTAATCAACAGCCTTGAGGTTGTAATTGTCCAGATAGAGAAACTCAACTGTTACAATTAATGGAAGCAAAAATGCAAGAACCGGAATTCACAGAAACCAAGTCTTCAGAGACCACGATGACAGATATCAACAATCAAACCGGAACTATCACAAAACTCCAGCCTCCGGCGCAGTCTCAAGAGCAATGGCTAAAATACGGAGAACAAATCTCTGGCTTTTTAGGTACGCTACCTGAATACCTGGGAAACTTCTTTAATCAATACAAGCAGCCCTTAGTTTCCGTCGGTTTAATCGTAGGCGCAATTGTCGCTGTTAAGGTACTATTGGCAATCTTAGATTCCCTCAACGACATTCCCTTAGTAGCACCTACCTTTGAATTAATTGGTATTGGTTACTCAGCCTGGTTTGTTTATCGCTATCTACTCAAAGCTTCAACTAGGAAAGAGTTAACCAACGAAATTACAACACTCAAATCACAGGTTGTGGGCAAAAACTCTCTAGAGTAATATATTGCTGAACACAGTTTTCCTGCCTAATGTGCATCTTCAGTGGTGCAATTAGGAAGAAATATCCGTAAAACTGGTCACAATAAGTTTTAGTTAACTGTAGCCGCCACCCTCAAGGCGGCTACACACCCAAGAATCCCCCGACTTTCCCCAGGGATTTTCAATTCGGCAAGCGGACAATGTTTTTCGACGGAATTGGTTCCAATCGCCCCATTTTGACTAAAGCTTGATAGACCATAGCAGCTACCTCAGCACGGGTAGCTTCTTTGTTGGGTTCAAAGACTTCCAAGTTAGGATAATTGACAACCAAACCATTGATTGTCGCCGACGCTATCTTATCAGTGGCATATTGAGGAATATCTTTAGCATCTTTGTATATTTTTAAAACCTGCTCTGGGGATGCAGGTGTTTTGAGATTCATCCCACTCACCAAAGCAACTAACACTTGCACGCGGGTAATCTTTTGTTCTGGTTGAAAGGTTTGGTTAGGGTAACCTTTCAAAAATCCTGTACTGATAGCTTGGTTAATTGCAGTCGTTCCCCAGAATTTTTCTTTGACATCCTTAAATTTGAGTGTATTCTCACCAGCTTTATTTTCAAAAGCTTGTTGCAGAATGGCCGCAAATTCAGCACGGTTTACAGGCTGATTGGGTCTAAAAGAGTAATCTGGAAAACCCTTAATAATACCACGAGAAGAAAGAACATTAATAAAACGCCGACCCCAAAAATCAGCAGGTACATCGTCAAACGCTATTGGTGGTGGGATAGTTGACTTGTTCTTTGAGGGAGTTACCAGAGAGAATGGTTGAGAGAAGGGTTGACTAGAAGACAAAGGTGTCTGTACTGGCTCTGGAGTGCTGGGAGCGATCGCAGTTGGTGGTAAAACTGAGGTAGAAGGTTCGCGATCGATAGTTAATGGAGCAGTACTAGGTTCAACATTAGGTGTAGGAACAGGTGATGGTAAAGTCTCTGCATTTGGCTGCACTTGGGGAACAGGAGAAGGTAACCGTTGATTTAGCTGAGTATTGGGCGACGTAGTTGGAGATAGAGATAGTATCCCGTTGAAATTCCAGTCAGAATCTTTACGAGACAACGACCAAAATAGAATAGCTCCAATCGTGCTGAACGCAACCAGAACGGCGATAAACTCATCAAAGCCAAGGGCATTTTTTGCAGATGACTCAGGATCGGGAGGAGGCGTATTTGTCATCGTAAGTACCCAACTAGCGAAAAATCAGTATCTAAATATATTGAACAATCAAATCTTAATAGTTGGTGCAAGTATAGTCAAAAATAAACAGACGTACCCTTCGCTTTAATTTTTAGCTATTTTGCTGTAAGCCCTTCGCCAATTGCTTCGAGAATGCTTTTGTGAAAATATTGTAATAAATATTTACATCGGCTCAAACAATACCACTAGTACTGCCGTGAAGTCAAAAGTCAAAAGAATTGTATTTTTTGCTCTTGCGCTATTGTGAATAGTATGTTTATTTACGCCGTACTGCACTAGGAGTAGGGCGTGTTTTCAAACTCCAAATTAGACTTAAATGTAAGTTTGGTTGAGGAAAGAAACCCAACATTTGCGTTGGTAATATCTCAGCCACTTCTTGCAAACTCATTCCACGTTGCAGAAGTTTTGCGATCGTTTCGATTTTCTTGAATCAATGCTTGAAAGCGCTCATCTTCCCGAATGTTATCAAAATCAGCATCAGTTTTTGCCCATTCAAGACATTCTTCTGGATTGAGATTAATTGCTGATTGCAGGCTGTCAACTGCTTGCTCAATATTACCTTGAATAGCATAAGAGTAAGCTTTGTTGTACCAAGCTTAGTGTAAATCAGGTTTAATCTCTAAGGCTTTGTCCTAGGATGCGATCGCTTCTTCATTGCGTCCTAAATCATCTAGGGCAATCCGCTGGTTGTTCCAAGGTTCGTCGTCATCAGGTTGAATTTCCATTTCTGATTCAAACATTTGGAAAAAGTAAGAAACGTGTTTATCTAAACTTGATACAATACTCTGTTAATCAATTCCTTTTAAGGAAGTAGAAAAATGCACAAATCTAGAGTTTTAAGAGTTTTGTTACTCGCTATTGGTTTTGCCAGCGCAACAAATTTAACTGTTTCGGCGTTCAATGGAGTTGATGAATTACTATTGGGTAGTGTTGTTAACAAGTTAACGTTGAAATTCGACAACGAATCATTCTTAAAACGTCAGCCTACGCCTATTAAGGTGGTAGAGGAACATCTGAAGGCGTTAAATGGTTGTCAACTAGAGCGGCTCATGGCTCAGTATCCAAACAAAGCTGAGATTCATCTGCCTGATGGTGCCGTGGTTAAAGGGCGTACCGAGTTACGAACACTATTTACCAACTTTGTCAAGCCTCGTGAGCAAGGCGGTTTATGTGGTCTTACCTTTACTCCTGAGTATGTCAGCCAAGTTGATCAAACAATTAATGTTCAGTGGCGGGCTGAAGCTCCTTTCCTTGCAGAACCCTATCGCGGTTCTGACGCTTATGTAACGAGGAACGGGTTGATGTATGCACAGGTGACTACGTTTAACGGGTCAGACTTAAAGTTTAAACCTTAGAGATTTGCGATCGGCGCTAATTCTCGTTAATAAAGTTTTGAGACTAGTCGTAGGATGCGATCGCTTGTTCATGGCGTCCTAAATTCTCTAGCGCAATCCCAAAAACTCCACCTACAAGGGAATGGAGTTTTTCATGCATTTCCAGGTGGAACCTGGAAAGGATATTTTACAAGGGTTCTCGCTTAAGTTGATACCAATGGCAAGATGCCCATCCCACAAAACCAGCAAAATTATCTCGCAGTTATGCAACGCCAAAAATTTTACCCCTTCTGCCACGGCAGTTGACGACAGTTGCCTCAAGTCGGGGAACCCGCCCACGGCACTGTCTCCTTTATGCCGGGAAACCCGTACACCGCACTGCCTCCTCTGCCTTATTTCAAATCAAGCAGCCCTTCTTCTTTTAACTTAGGATTGAAACGAATTTCTATTTGGCAACCACGGGTTTCTAAAACAGCTAAAATTTCCGCCTCGACTCGCCGTGCTACATTTTTAATAATTTTGATTTGTGCCAATTCATCATTAAGCGGATTTTGATATTTTTCCCTTTCTTCAGCCGTCATTATCGCTTTAACATCAATCGGATTTGTCCATTTGTCTTTTTGCTCTTTGTTACCTAATGGTAAACTGCCATTTTCAGTAATCCAAGCCTGCTCGATACTTTCTAAAACAGAGCGTTTGGGTTGTTCAATGGTTTGAATTTTCACCCAATAGCATTTTTGCGGCTGACGTACCAAATGCTGCTTGAGGCTAAGATAAACATCGCGAGAATAACCTACAAATTGCAGCACTTTTTCTCGATCAAAAATTGCGTAGACACCGATTTTAGCCTGAAATTGTTCAGGAAGTTGACCATGCTCGTCAATGTAGGGGAAATATTCCAGCATTGCCAACAAAGGAATATTTGTTTCAGATGTCATAAGATTATTAACACTTAAATGATTACACTAACTATCTATTAGTTGATTTTTCGGTAAATTGCACAGAGGCGACTAGGCTGAAAGATTTTAGCATTAAACATAAAATTTGGTGGTACGTTAATAATGGCATAATCCTCAGATTGATAGTATTGTTCAAATTCTGCTGGCATTCCTTTAGGAGTGCTAAAGCTGTAGGGAACTGGCTGAAAAATTAATTCTGTAAATTCAACTTTGTCAACTGATATTTGCTGCGCGATTTGGGTTAAAAAATTTTCATTCTTTAATAATTTAAAGAGAATGTCTTGAGCTTCAGTGCTAAGGGTGAAACTACTATTAAAATTCTGGACGATTTTCAGAGGCATTTGCGAATTGGGGATGAGGGACTGAGTGACAATACAGGGTAGGCGACAGTTTGCCAGCCTTTTCTCAACAGGCCAGGAAAAAGGCTAAAAGACAAAGCCTGTATTCGCTACTAAGACGACCTTGGCAAAAAATCGCTACTCTAAGATCAGCTTATGAGATTATGTCACTTCTTCAACAGTCCCCACACCGATAAAGTAAAAAAATCAATTTAGCTGAAACAAAAACAAGCCCCACATCGGAGTCGTTCTCCAAGAGTGGGGCGGTGTGGGACGAACAGTCCGCGCAAGTCGCGATCGCCCTAACGTCTGATATTTGTAGGGGGTAGTTTTGTCGCCGTCCCCGCAACCTCGCCCACCCGATCATGTTGTCGGGTGGGGAATATTGCGATGACTACAGGACTTGCAACAGTTGTTTAATTTTGGTGTCTTGGCGTTGCTTGAATTTCTCGGGAAAATTCAACTCAATCGCCATTTTTCCATTGGGTTGTTCTTCTACCGATGTAATTTCCGCAACAAAGCGGCTGGATGAAAAATTATCTCCATCCTGATTCAACAGCAATCCAACCAGCGGTTTGACAGTTCGCATGGTCTGCCAATCATGCTCTCGCAGTATTCTGTTAGAGGATACAGCTTTGGTATCGTCTAATTCCAACCGTAAACCTGTGATCCCTAATTCTGTTGCCACTCCCGAGAAGAAGTGACCATCCCAATAAAGTTGACCCACAGTTTGTACCTGCTTGCGTACCTTTTTGCGGCTGGGTTGTTTGATATCGCTCAAAGAACGTCGCAAACTAGTAGCCAAAAATCCAAAGGAAGCCATAGGCCGATCTACATATTCCCGCTTTTGGGAATACCATTCTCGGACATCAGAGTACAACACTAAAGTTAAAGCATCCAGTTGGGCAGGATTAGGATTGATAAAATCCACAGCTAAATGTGTTTCGGAATCGTTAACCGGAGAAATACGGATAATTCTTGCGGTAAGGGTAGCAGTAGCGCTAAAGTCTCCCATCACCTCAATTTCCACTTCATCAGCTAAATTCGGCCAAGATTCCAAAGAAATTAACGCCCCGGTTTCTGAGATATTGATTGTTTCGCCCATCACTACTTGGTCGTCACTAGAAATAACCACATTCAGGCGTCGTTGTAAGCGGTGTGCAGAACGTACTTGCGGTTGTTCCAAGCCAACTAACAAAGCAGCTCCCAGCAAAATCAAATTAAAAGTAGACCACATCGTATTGACTAACACAGCTTGCCAATCTTCAGGGCGTAGTAGTAGCCAATAGGGAACAGATAGCAAGGAAACAATTACGACTCCCGTTACCAACAACAGACCCCGCATTGATTCCCAGTCAAAAATCCGTTGGCTAACAGACACTCCTTTATCAGTGACATTAAACGAACCCAACTTCGGATTAATCAGCGCCAACATCGTCACCCATCCAGACTGGAAAGCCATTGCAAATTCAAAAATTTCATTCCAGAAGGAGAAGCGGACGTGTTTGTAGATAATGTAATTTGCCGAGAGGGAGAGAATGATATGTGGGATAGCGTAAGCTAACGTTTCTAAACCCAAACCTTGGACAGAGTTAATCCCAAATAATAAAAATAGAGTAGGAGCGATCGCATATACTAATCGGGGATATCCATATAAAAAGTGCGAAGTTGCACTCATATAACAAATCCGCTGGGACAATGTCAGCTTCAGTTTGGGGTTAAATAAGGGATTTTCCAACCGCAATATCTGTGCCATTCCCCTAGCCCAACGTACTTGCTGTCCGACATAAGAAGAAAAGGTTTCTGGTGCTAAGCCAGCTACCATAATTTTGTCGTAGTACACCGACTTGTAACCCTTGGAATGCAACCGCAAAGCAGTATGACAATCTTCTGTCACCGTTTCCACGGCAATTCCGCCAACTTCTAAAGCGTGGGATTTCCGGATTAATGCTGCTGAACCGCAAAAAAAGGCAGCATTCCAAAAATCGTTGCCTTTTTGCAGTACTTTATAAAACAGTTCATTGCCTACGGGTATTTTACCGTGGGTGAGCAAATTGCGCTCAAAGGGGTCGGGGTTATAGAACCAGTGAGGAGTTTGGACAAAGGAGACTTTCGGATCGTAAAAGAAGCCCGCTGTATGTAACAAAAATTGCCGCGATGGGATATGGTCACAGTCCAAAATTAAGACCAAATCCCCTTCAGTTTTGTAAAATGCGGTGTTGATATTACCCGCCTTGGCGTGGTCATTATTATTCCGCGTCATGTGTATGCAGCCGATTTCTTGGCACATTTGCGCGATTTTTTCCCGTCTCGCCCGGAACTTTTCTCGACGCGGGTCATTTTCCGGATATCTTTCTGGACGACCATCATCAAGAATATAAACTTTCTTTTTCCCTGGAGTATAGTCGCAAGCCAAGGCTGCTAAGGCTGTCTTGCGCACAATTTCTACGTCTTCGTTAAAAGTTGGAATGTAGATATCAATGCTGAACCATTCTGCTTCGGGAATAGTAGATAAATTAATAGGCTGACGTTCTTTAATTTTGAGAGTTTGAAAATATGCCAACACTAAAGTCAGGATGGCATAAAGTTCCGCTGCTAATAACAGCAAACAAGCAATACTATTCACCCACCCATCAAAATTGAGGGTATAGCTGACACGGTAGTATAAATAACGCATTGTTGTTACCAGACTCAGCCAGACCATAAATAGATGGTAATACTGGCTGATATCAGCAGAAGATTCTTCGGTTTCCGCTTGAACAACTAACTGACCTAGTAATACTAAAAAGACAGCAACTACGCCCTGCTGCCAAACTTTTATCGGTGTAATAATTAGCGGCACTGAAAGCAACAATATTAGCGCAGCCAGCCACTTCAAATGTTTCATCTCCGCTTTCTCGAGAGTCCGCTCAAAGAAATTGGGGGTGAGGTCGATGAGCCAGTTCTTTAATTTGGGACGTTGGCGATCGCCTGGTTTACGAGGTGGTCTATATGAGGAAGATGACATTTCTGATGTTAAATTTTAGATGTGAGATTTTCGATTTTTACCGCAGTTGCACGCAGAAGAATGTTGGTTCTATCTGCGTACATTTGCGGTTTTTACTGCCAGCCAATCATGGCTATTTCAAATCAGCAACTTTCTACTTCTTTTCAGTATTAGCTAGCCGCTTGATATACAACTGAGAAATGCCGTAAAGCAGAACAGATAAACCAACAATTCCTACGGGTAGTAATATCCAATTTTCTTGGATGAGGCGCGACACCTTACTGAGGAGAGTTGTCTTTTCTAGGCGATGAACAGAAGGGGCACTTTGGAAAAAATTAAGTTGATAAGCATCAGAATCGTAGGGATTTGGGTTTTTTTGGTCACTACTAATCAGCACCGTATCTTGTTTGAGTTGGAAGAACCACGGGTCTTGATTGAGAACTTGACGCACTCGTTCTAAACCAGTTTCAGACTGAGCTGTCAAAGCCAGAAGCACACGTTCACCATTCCAAGGCGAAACAATTTGCTTAATCATCCCTTGACCATCCTGTGGGGTTTGAATCGTTGCTTGGGCTGATAAGCGAGAAAAGGCCTGACTCAAATTCAAGCCAGTAGATTGAAATACATCGGGAAGGGGAAACTTTTCCCTTGTGCCAATTCCTACTAAATTGTCATTCTTGCGGACTGTTTCTGGTAATGAATCTGGGGTGTAAACCTCTAGTTTGACAGCATCTGCCTGGCTAAGTCTTCCTAAGCGTTCGCTAAACGCCAGCACAGTTAATACATCTGTATCTGTGGGGTTTTGTGGGACGACAATCGCTGTTTTCGACAAATCCTGAGGTGCAGTAAACGGATAGCCAAATTTCAACAGGTTCAGATCTGGTAAATCTGCCGAAATTTCTCGCTTCAAGTCGAAACTAGTCTCAGAATGTACCGTACCTGTGAGTTGTTGATCGGGTGGCTGGAGACAGTTCTGTTTATCAAATGGTTCTCTGGAATTCATCCGGAAAAACACTTGCAGTTTAGAGTTAGGCTTAATCAGGTTTTCTGGCAAATTCACTTTCAGGTTTTTGCGATTTGCACCTGACTCGGAATCAAGACGGGCGCCACCGATGAATACCCCATCTAGTAGCACTTCTACAGCCGAGGTTCTAGGATTCATCTGCGGTCCATAGCTATAAACCAGGTTCATTGAACTACCGCGCAGAAAGCGATCGTCAGGTAAGGCGCGAAAATCAATATCAATTGCTGGTGCAGCAGAACCACGTACAGTGACATCGCTAAAAGGCTGACCGTTTACTTGGGTTTTAATTTCGCTGAGTTGAAATGTATTTTTCTCTGGTAAATAACGAGGCCATTGACGAGTTCCAGGTGTGACTGTGTCCTGAAGTTTATCGACTAAAATTACCTGACCTGTACCCATTTTCCGCACATCAGGCTGTGTCAAAAACTGTACTGCTTTAGCTACAGCTTTGCTACTATTCCCAGTAGCAATTAATACTGGAGCATTACTCTTATCAGTGCGGGCGATCATCAAGATACCTGTATCTTCAGGTACAGGGTTGTTATCGCGATCGATAATTTGAGAGCTAACGACTTTCAGGGGCAAATTCTTCCAAGTAGCTAGGGCGGGTTGTTCGCCAGGAGTACCAATAATTACTAAGCGTTGATTTGGCTTCACCTCTGAGACATTAGATACCAAGCTCGTTTCTATGGGGCGAAAATCCGCAATTCTACCGAGTGCTGCTTGCAAGCGAGCTGCCGGATTTAGCCAATTTTGACTCACCTGGCTAGGTTGCAGGTAAACAATTTGGTTGCTACCTAAGCCTAGTTCGTCAAACAAAGGATAGGGATAGCGACTAAAGTTGAGGGGAAACGGCTGCGGTTCAAAGTTAAAAATTAATTGAGAATCTGGCAGAATTTCTGTCCACAAATCTGCACTATTAGGGTCACTACATTCTAGAGAGTTACTCTGCTGGGCGACAATTGTTAATTCGTTATAGTCCTGAACTAACTTCGGTGATATATTTAACAACACCTGCCCAATTTGAGACTGTTTACGGTTAAGTGGCACACTCCCTACACTCGTGCCGTTAAGTAGTACTGTCAGGTTAGAGCGACTGGCATATAGTGCTGGCGAGTGTTGAAAGCGGATTAAAGCTTTCACCTGTCCGCGATCTAATTTCCAGCTACGGGGACGGGTAAAGGCAAGGCGAGCTTCCGAATAAGATCCCCGCAAGCGCATCCGGTTGCCGACAATCGGACTACTATTAAATGGGAGATTGTGAGTGATCAGATTTTTGGCATCAGTTGCTTCGGATGGGGAGTTTGTTGCTGGCTTTTGTGTACTCTTAGTCTCTGTATTTGCTTGTGCCAATAAAATAACTGGCTGTTGCTGGTTGTTAGCTTTGCTCTGAGCATTAACGCTTGATAATGAATCAGGAAACAATAAAAAGCAAGAAGTAGCAACAATTACTTTTGTGCCAGTAGGGAAACGACGAAACAACTGCTTCATAGTATAAGGTAATGGTAGATTTTCTTGGTTTTTGCGTTTAATTAATTAAGTAAAAATTCTGAATGTAGTTAATATTTAAATATCTAAAATCACTATCCTCTCCTCTCCTTGATGGCTAAACAAAAAACCTGCGGCTAATTACCTGCAATCAGTTCCCTAGGCTGTGAATCTGGAGACAATAACCCTAACCAAACTAGATTTTGGGTGTAATAAGTTGGGTGTTCTCCCCAAATTCCTTGCTTGTATTGAGGTAGCAATTTTTTCATCAGTACTTCTTGTGCTATTGTGGGTTTAACCAAGCGCATAGCAGCATAGAACATAGCGTATTGGGAGGTGGCATCGTAATCTACTAATGAGTTTCCTTGGAGATCTATGCGTGCTGGGAGATAGGATTTTTGATTCCATAGATTTTGCAGGTGCTGAGTAGATTTCTGTAAATATTGCTGCGCTTGTGGTGAATTGAACCAAGCTGCATCAAGTGATAACCGCCACCACACTCGGTAGGCATCAAAACCATACAAACTCTTCAGGGCACTAGAATTTGGCATGATCTGGAATTGATTTGTTTTCAAATCTAACGCCACCCAATCACTGGGCAAACCCACAGTAGAAAGCTGCACTGAATTTTCTAGAACTTGGTAGCTGCTGTCTACTAAACTCAACCAGTCATGTCCAGGGTCAATTTGTGCAAATATGCGAAAAGCATAAGGAGCAAGATAAGAAGGGTTGAGATAGAGGGTGGATTCATTCGGGGCAAATGCAGCAGCAGGGCCTGGAAGCAGATAGCGTTTACCTTCAGTCCCAGAAATACTAGAAAGCTTCCACAAATCTTGCAATTTGGTTTTTGCCAGTTCCATGTATTCCGGACGCTGCCAACGCCGTGATGCAAAAATTAGGGCAGTAATGGCATCTATATCACCATCACTGGCAAAGTTGCTATCGATAATACCCCAACTACCATCTGGCTTTTTTCCCCACTTCCAAGCCCACAAATTGTCTGTACGTTTGCCATTCTGTTGCCGCAGGAGGTTATTTTCTGCCCACTTTAAAGTCAGGGCAAAAGTTTCTGGATCATCAATGAATACAGCTCGCAACATGGCATAAGCTTGACCTTCACTGGTGGAATGATCGCTCGCTTCATAGTCGATTACCCGTCCATCACCTTGAATAAATTTGCGGCGGTAGCTATCCCAACTTTCAACTAGTAACTCCCGATTGGGGATGGATTGAGGTAAAGCTGCCAAAAACACTGATTTTTTTTCGCTACCATCTGTATTAGAGACATTGGCCACTGGAGTTTTATCGTTCGGTGCTTTGGGATTAACTACGAAGACACAGGCAGATAGACCGATTGGGCAGAGAATAACTGCCACTTTTGAGAGGTACCGCATCCTAAGAACTGTTTGGTTTGTGAAACGTTGACAAAGGGTGCAGTTCGTGAAAAAGAAAACCTAGGTATTTTGTTGTTCCTTATCACGAAACCTGCACTTATTGTTCCCCTCAGGTGGTTCACAATTAACTACAAATTGCTAATCTTCGATAAAGAAATTTTGGCGATCGCTAATTTTTATTTCGCCGTTGTGAGTCTTCCCACGCAGGTTGAAAACCTCGCCGCATGAGAAAGTCTTCTTGGATTTGTTGCCTCTGGCGATCTAGATCAGTATCCACAGATCCTTGGGAGATGGTTTCTAGTTGTAATTTTTCTAGCTGTGCTAATGCTGACAAGGGCTGATCAAGAACCGTACTCAAACCAGCTAAAGCGCGTCTAGTCTCTTTGTCATCCGGCTTTTGTCCCAACACTTGATTGTAAAGTTCTTGTGCTGATTCAAAGCGGCGTTGTTCAAACTGAATTCCTCCCAAGGCAGCCAGGGCATCTATGTTATCTGGTTGTTGTGCCAGAATCTTTTCATAAGCAGCGCTGGCTAGTTCCAAGTTACCAGCAGCACGAGCTAAATCTGCTTGTAACTGATATGAGTCTGGGCTATTAGCCAAACGAACAATCAACTGTTTTACCCTTGCTTGCGCTTGGGCAGGATTGCGTTGGGCGATCGCTTGCACCAACCGTAGTTGCAATGGGAGGTAACTGGGATCAATTTGCAACAGGTAATTATATAGAACTTCTCGTTGGGGGTCGGCAGGTAGCACGCCCACTAAACTGTATAGTTCGGAAGGCGTATTACTTGCAGGTTGTGTTGCTAACCAATTATTCAGAACGGCTTCTGCTTCTGGTTGCGAAATCCGTTTGGCTTGATAGGCAATACTGGTGCGTCCTAGTTGAGTCGGTAAATCTTGGGGATTGCGGGCTAGCAGTTGGTCATACACTGCTACAGCTTCATCAAGATTTTTTTGTTGCAACCGCACACCAGCCAGTCCCCGCAAAGCGCCATCAATAATATCACTACTATCGGGACGGCTAGCTAGTACAGCTTGGTAACGTCGGGCACTGGCTTCTAAATTACCCTCCCGGCGCTCAATTTCTGCTGCGAGTAATTGCGGGGCTAGATCCTGGGAATTTTTATTGCTAGCGGTGTAAGCTGCTAAGGCTTGCCTTGCACCATTGAGGTCGTTTTGCTGGATGTACATCTGAGCTAGACGGAAATTCAAAAACGGTGCGTTCACTCCTGCTTGCAAAATATTTTGGTACACAGATAGAAATTCTGGATCGGGAGTATTGATATTTACTAGGGCGTTAGCTAGTTGTTGTAGCTGCACGCGGTCTGTGGGCAGAGGTTGCAATACAGCCGCTAAACGTTGTCTTAAGTCATTTTTACCCACCATTCCCAGTTGAGATTCTAAGGCTAATTGCTGTACTAGCAGACCGCGATCGCCGGGAAACTGTAAAGCTACCTGTCGATAAAGTTTTAGGGCTGTTTGCCGTCCTTGGGGAAATCCACTAAAGACATCCGCAACTTCTCGCAGCAGCGTGGGGGAAGGGTTGGGAGTATTGTTTAGTGCCTGACTATAGAGATTGATAACTTGCTGTGTCAGGGTAGGGTTATTGATCCGTTTGCGAATTTCATTGAGCGATCGCGCTAAGGGTAAAACCGCATCTGCTCTACCTTGTAATGGATCTAATACTGCTAAGGCTTGTGCTTGCTGTTGATTGCTAAGGTAGGCAATAGCTAGTTCCTTACGAGTCTCTATGGCTAATGCATCAAGGCTACTTGAGCGCTTTAACTGGGCTTCTAAAACCTGTACCGCTCCTAAAGTGTCACCTGTTTCTCGTAAGGTGCGACCGTAAGCTACAGCTGCATAGCCAACAATTGGTTTTCCAGTGGTTTGGTAGCGGTTAAACAACTCCAATGCTTTGGGAAAATCGCCAGTGTAGCTATAAGTTTGAGCAGCACCAATGACGACATCTGGAGTTGGGTTATTTGCTAGTACAAGTTGGTAGTCTGCTAGCGACTCAATAAATTTTCCTTGGTAAGAGTAGAGTAGCGCACGGTAACCGAGAGCTTCTAGATCGTTGGGATTTGATTTCAGGAAAGTTGTCAAAGCTGTAATTCCCTGTGCTTGCCACTCAGGACGATAAGTACCCAGCAACCCAATCGTCTTTAAAGCTAGTTGGTTATTGGAATCTATTGCTACTACCTGTTGATAGGCATTCCAGGCTTCGGAAATGCGTCCAGCGCGGCGATAGGCGATCGCTAATCCTAACCTTGCTTGTAACGATGATGGTTGACCCTTGAGTGCTTGTTGGAAAGTAGTGATGGCATCATTTACCAACCCCTGATTTAACAAGGTAAAACCCTTTTTTACCGCCGGTGGTAAATTCTGTGCTTGGACAGGGGCAATGCTGCCTAAAGGTGGCACAGTTACTAAATAAGTAGAAAGGGACAACGAAAAAGTCAAAAGAGAAAGATATTCAATGACTTTACCTTTTGCCTTTAGGCTTTTGCCTTGTTTATTTAGACTCATCGAGCATTTCTCCCTCTTGGAGTCACATCAAACTCGGATTTTACTCTCACACCAAAAACTGTATCCGAGAAATCTTCTCGTTCTTGAAGTGTAAAACCTACTCGCAGATTGGGAACAAGTTGAAAATCGTAGTAAAGTTCCAACACATCCGGTCTATTTCCACTACGTAAGCCATCGTTCGATAAAGCACGCCCATAAGCTATTCCTAAGCGATCGTCTCGGGTAAATAGATCCACGAAGGTGGCTCCCAAGGAGTAAGTATTTGCACCCTCTCCTAGGTCGCGGTTTTCATAGCGACCGTAGCGCGCAAACAGTCCTAATTTCAAATTAGGAATAAACACTTCGGCATTCACACCATATGCTTCTTCGCGATCGCTTTTGATCGGCCCAAATTCATTATTTCCCCTAGCAATGCTATAGCTTTCCGCAAAGCTATCGCGAACACCACCATCGCGATCGGAAGCATAAGTACCACGAATAATCGCATTCCCATAACGAACGGCAACTTCTCCCGCAAATCCATCTAAGGAAAAGTCACTGATTTTGTCTGATGAGGAAAAAACTGCGGCTTTGGCTTCAATATTGTCGGTTACACTCCAGTTAACTAACAAACCAGGACGAGAAGAAATCCCGGTGGCTGATAATGCTGGGTTTGTTTGAAATACAGGGTTAAAAAATTGGCTAGCCCCGTCTTTAGCAAAGCTATTCCGGTCAAAATAAGAGGTTAAATCTATCTGACCAACCACAAATCGCAGATTAGGTACGCCGGCGATCGAAGTGGCTAAATAAAGCTCGTTGATGTTCAAACCTTCTCGTCTAGAGTCATCAAAGGTGCTACCTTCACTAGTTAAGTCTAGAGTTGCCCCAAATAAGGCTTGAGGAGAAATTGGATAAACGCCTGTGACTCTTGCCCGAGCTGAAGTATCACCTCCTTGAGTGACATATACGCCTTGTAATTGTAAAAAGGGTTCTTTTAAAGCACGACTAGTTAACTGTGGTTGCTGTTGAGAGGCGATTGTTTTTGGTTGTGTTGGCGTAACAGAAGTTGGGGTAGTTAGTAGTTGATTAAAAGTTGGGTTTGGTGGGGTGGAGAGGTTAGATTGTGGTGTGGTGGTGGTGTTTGGAAGTGGCGGTAATGGAGCTGCTTGTGAGTTAAGTAGTTGATTAAAAGTCGGTGATGTAGGTGCAGCGAATTCTTGAGCGACAACCTGGCCAGGAAGTGGCGGTAGTTGTTGCTGTGGATTTTCTCCCTGTCTGGTCAATCCCAAACCGAAGTCAGAAGTATCCCCACCTACTGCCGTCTGCACTACGGTTTTTGGCTTTGTCACCTGGGGTTTAGCAGAACTTCTTCTTCCCCTCACCTGCTGTTGAATAAAGCCACTCTCCTGTTGTTGGAGATTAATTACTGGTTGTTGCACAGTTTTTGGTAAGGGATTGGCGATTGGTGCGTAGGCGTAGCCTGCCTTTGGCATCGCTATACCATCTGCTGTCGGTGGGGGAGGCACTGTCTGCAATCCAACTACTGCTTGAGAAGCAGGTACAGACGATGGCGGTACTGGTAACAAGTTTGTATTACCTGCTTGCAGATCGTTTGCTTCTGGTTGAATCGGGTTTACTTGAGCTAAAGATGCTTCACTTCCAGCCAGTACCCAAAACATTGAGACGGCAACATTACTCAGCAGTAAATGCACCTTCTGGGGGTGTTTTGAAAAAGTAAGTCTTAGACAATCGAATACTTTTTGGCTCATGAGCCTAGTTGAATTTACTAGTAAGTTTTTACTTTATTGGATGTTGCCACTTTAGCAAATAATCTGAGTATTAACATCCATTAAGACAAATTTTGTACTTGCGAAAAAAACTTTGTTAAAAGTTGATAAACCTTGCATTTATTGCAGTTAAATTGGGCAAAATAAAGAAAAACCTCGGCTCAAACCGAATCGAAACCTAAAAATACCCGATTAATCCATGAAAAAGCTTAATTTGCAGGCTATTTGTCACAAAAAAACCAATTTATTTGCTGCTTCTCCCTTGGTATTTGCCTGTCTCATGCTGTTATTTAGCAATTACGGTTGCGTTCAAAAAGCACCAGTAGAAACCCAACTAGAAATTCAAAATGTTCAATCATCAGAAAGTGATATATTATACAAAATTACTGGAAGTACAAATTTGCCTGAGTCCAGTCGCATTACTGTGTCAGCAGTCCGCTATTTACGTCCTACAGCAGGACAACCAGGAGTATTGCTGAACTCTAATACCAGTAATAAACTTTCAATTCTCGCTCGCCAAGTTGTACAAGTGAAACAAGGAAAGTGGCAAGCCGATCTGAATTTGTGGCAAGTTGCGCCTGATGGTAGTTTTGAGGAAGTTTGGCAAGCCAATCAAACACAAATGAAACTGATGCCTGAAAGTGGCGTGACATTTATCGCTACTTTCGATCCCGCCGGTCAATGGGAACAGTCAGATAATCTTAAGTCGGAGGAAAAGCTAAAGCTAGAAAATCAGGAGCTTGAAGGTAAGTTAGTACGCTTTACTAACGAAGGCGAAAAGTATGCACAAGCAAGTCAAACTTTATTAATCTCTCCACCTACAGCTAAAACAACGCCACCTCTTCCACAAGCAGAAGATCTCAATGGCGGTTGGGGAAACCGATATCAAATTCTGCCGGAACCAAAAATCACTACAACGACATTAATACCACCAGCTAAATCTAGACAGACTAATGCTTCTTTGCTTCCGTCTGAGTTTATGCGTTAAAAGAAAATCTTGAGCGTAGCCCCACCTAAATATAAGGTGGGGTGTGTTTAAGCTGATACGCGCCTAGATCAAATTGTCACTAAAACTGTTTGCTGCTGGAAATATCATAGTAGACCTGAAATTTATCTGGAGCTTTTGGCGTAGTATTTGTGGGTTGAGGGATTACTTGCAAATTGTTCTGCATTTTTTGCATCTGCAACATCATCTCTCTAAGTTGTTTTTGTAAATCTTCAAAATCAGATGGTGTGATTGTGGTTTGATTCACTTGATTTGGTGCAATAGATTCTTCTTTATTGTTTGTGTTGGTTTGAGCATAGCTAAGGAAAGTTTGGGCAGATGCGAATTTAGCAGTAGCTGCAACAGTTCTGAGAGTTTTATTTGTCTTCTGTTGATCTACAACATGGGGCACCGCATGAACTGGCTGTTCATATACTACTGGTGGAGTTTGCACTACAACAGGTTGGGATAAGCTTGTAGGTAAGGTGTTGGAAAGGAAAGCGTTATCTAAAGGTACATCATCATCCAAAAAAGCCTTCAATCCAGTGACTTGCAGGCGAGACTCTGACTGTTTGAGTTCCTTCAGTAAAGCTTCTTTTTCCTGTAAGTGTTGCTCTAGATGAGATAATTCTTGCTGATATTTTGCTGATTTTCGAGAAGAGTGTCTCCATCCACACAAGGCGGCTGCTGATATCCCGGCACCGACACTAATTGTGGTGGATAATATGACGTAAGGAATAGCAACATCTCTCAGCTTGCCGTAAAAAATAGGTTCTTCTTGAAATTTAATAGCGATTTGCTTTTCCCCTAATGTTGCTAGAGGAAACGACATCAATGAAAATACACCACAAGAAGCGATAATAGGTGGAAGAAAAAATTTTTGCAATGCAGATAGAGACATATTTATAACTTGGGTTGTTTGTCCAATAAAACACGAGGTAGATTGCAGCATGTTTATTATCGCTGGTGAAATCTATCTTTGATAGCTCTCAGCGATTAGTGAATTTTTATTACTGCATTAATATCCAAATTATTCTCTTAATGTCTTATATGCAATATGAGAGTCATGAAGAACTCGGATAAGTAATTAAATTTTTCGTAAATTTAACAACTGATAACACTTGTATAAAAATAACTCACTACATACAGAGAAAACTTGAAAAAGCTTGATATATATAGATTTTAAGGATTTTTAAATGATACTATTATGACAGGATAAGGAACATTATATGCTAAAGATAACTCGATAAAAGCTAGTATAACTACGTGTAATTCGTAATTCGTAATTACCTTGTTAGCAGGGTTTCAGACATGGTCAAAGGGTGGTTTATTTACGCTGTAAGGTAATCAAAAAAATGCGACAGTTTCCGAGAAATAAAAAAAAGAGATTGCGATTTTGGCAAGGATTTATTTTATTTTTTTTGGCTTTAGTGGTGTGCTTGCTAGGGAATGTGACACAATTGCCTGCCCATAGCCCTATAAATGTGGCTAATGCGGCGATGCCTACGGCGGCAAGCTATGCAGTACAGCTACCGCTGTCAACCTTGGGTGCAAAAATTGTCGATGCCCGAGGCCAGGTTGTGCTATTGCGAGGTGTGAACTGGTTTGGCATGGAAACAGAGACACATGTGCCTCATGGGTTGTGGCAGCGAGATTATAAAGAGATGCTTGCCCAGATCAGGATGCTAGGATATAACCTGATTCGGTTGCCTTATTCTGTGGCGGCATTGAGATCATCTGATATCAGTCAAGTTAACTTTACTATTGGTAGCAATATAGAACTTCAAGGTAAAACTCCTTTAGAAGTGATGGATTTAATTGTTCAGGAAGCCCAAAAGCAAGGATTACTGATCCTTCTCGATAGCCATCGCCTCAATGATCAACGAATTCCCGAACTTTGGTACGGAGACGGTTTTACAGAAGCAGACTGGATTGATACTTGGAAACTGTTAGCGGAAAGATACAAAAATCAAGCTAACGTCATTGGTGCAGACTTAAAAAATGAACCGCATGGACAAGCAAGTTGGGGTACTAACGATTTAGCTACCGACTGGCGACTAGCAGCAGAACGTGCAGGTAATGCTATTCTCAGTGTCAACCCTAACTGGCTAATTATTGTTGAAGGTGTAGAAAAAAATGTCCCTGGTCAACAACTGAAGCAGCATTGGCACGGTGGTAATCTAGAAGGTGTCAAGCGCTATCCTGTACGCTTATCGCGTCGCCGTAAGCTAGTCTATTCTCCCCATGAATACGGCGCGGGAGTGTTCAATCAACCTTATTTCTCAGAACCTAGCTTTCCCAAAAATCTCATTCCTCGCTGGCAAATTGGCTTTAACTATATTTCTAGTCAAAATCTTGCGCCGATTTTGATTGGCGAGTTTGGGGGACGACAAGTAGACAATATTTCCCCAGAGGGTATTTGGCAAAATGAATTTGTGAAATATATCCAGAAGAATAACTTAAGCTTCGCCTACTGGAGTTGGAATCCTAATAGTGGTGATACAGGCGGTATCTTGCTAGATGACTGGCAAAATTACGATCGCAACAAGCAGCAATTATTATCTCAACTGCTGCCATCGATGGAAGTTACTCAACCAAATGTCTCATCTTCTCCCAGTCCTTCTATCGCCCCAACTCCTTTATTGCCATCGACGAAAGTTACTCCACAGGATGTCTCCTCATCTCCCAGTTCCGCGATCGCCGCAACTTCTTCATCTACAGCCCAGCTGCAAGTAACGACTAACATTTATGCTAATTGGGAAACGGGACTTTGCACCAACCTGAAAATTATCAATTCAGGCAATACTAAGGTGAATAACTGGCAACTCACATTTCATCTGAATCAAGCTAGGATTAATAACTCTTGGAATGCTAATTTTCAACAGCAAGGCGCAACACAATATCTTGTGACTCCTTTGGATTGGGGAAGGGTAATTGAGCCAAATCAATCGCGGGATATTGGTTTTTGCGCTCATAAGTTGGGTGCAGATTACCAGATGCGGGAGATAGAAGTGAAAATTCCCAAATAAAAATTCTGTGTTGATACTGATATTCAGTATCCGATAATTTTTTTATAGCTATCATCAGTTATTGCGGCATTTCCGGGTATTTCATATTGATAAGTAGCTCAACTTAATTCAACATAAAATGTCATTACGAGCGGAACGGAGTGTAGCGAAGTAATAGCGAATAATCTATTTTACGCTTTTTAAAGTTGACCTACTTATCAATTTAAGGTTGATACCATTGACTTCAAGTTAACCATTCAGATAAAGGTATGTGTGCATCTTCGGGATTATTAGCAATGGAACCGGTTTTCTAAAATATCTATTGGTGGCAAGTAATATTAATGTTGGGTTTGGCTTAGCTCAAGCCATTCGTATGATATAACCTTTTGTTGAAGCGCGGAGAATGCTCACATACCTAAGTGCAAAATATAACCATCACCATGAGCAGCTTGTTTCGCATATTCTGATAGCTTTTGCAAGTTTTCTACTAAGAAATCGCGGTTTAAACTGACTTTTATAAACTCAAGAGGATATTTAGCTCTCCCCTCATGATCGCATACAACTCCAGTTGTTATTTCAAATACTTCTGGGGCTTGGGAAAATAAATCTTTCCAAGCACAAATGACTCCATAAAATGTTTTAGCACCTTTTTCATCGATAATATTAGTCCCATATTCGTCTAATCCATAAGATTCTCTTTTATAAGGAAATGAAACTTGAATAGACTGTACCCATTGAGATGAATCACGAAGATAACGCATCACATCATCATGCAATACTGCATCTGGTTCCATCTGATTGAACTGAGAAAAACTTGAATACTTGATTTTCCCTTCAACAAAAAAGAAATTGTGTTTCATTTTATATTGTTCCTGAGATTATTGCCAAATGACATTTACCCCAAAGACTTACCTGCACTGCCTCTTGATGTTTTTTAATACGTCGAACTCACGTCACGTTAATCATTGCGCATTTATGCAACAGCAAAAAAGGCAAAAGAAAATCTTCTTTTGCCTTGATTAACTATTACCTTTGATGTTTATTCATCGAAATCGTCATCGTCATCGTCTTCGTAGTCGTCTTCTTCCTCTTCGTCTTCTACAAGATCGGTGATTTCATCAGCTATCAAATCATCGTCATCTAGAATAGAGCGTTCTGCACGTCTACTGCCAAATGTATGTTCGGTAAGAGAAGGCGCATCTAAATTGTAGGTGCGAGCTGTGCGGTCATCTAGCACCATGTCTAACGGATCATCGACTTCATCTAAGACGCTAGTACTTTCCAGTGCTGCGTAGTCATCAATTGCTCCTGTTTCTTCATAGGCATTGTACCCAGTTCCAGCAGGAATCAATCGTCCGATAATCACGTTTTCTTTTAACCCCCGCAGCCAGTCAGATTTACCTTCAATGGCGGCTTCGGTTAATACTCTGGTGGTTTCTTGGAATGAAGCAGCAGAAATAAAGCTGTCGGTGTTTAAGGATGCTTTAGTTATCCCTAATAATACGGGGGTATACTGTGCCCTAGCACCGCCAGTAATTGCCATTGCTTCGTTCACCTGCTCAACTTGGCGCAGTTCGACCAATTCACCGGGAAGCATGGTGGTGTCGCCACCATCATCAATCCGGACTTTATTGGTCATCTGGCGAACAATCACTTCGATGTGTTTGTCGGCAATATCAATACCTTGGGACTGATACACCAACTGTACTTCGTTCACCAGGAATGTTTGCACTTTTTGTAAAGCATGGCTAGCACAAGCATAGACTCCATCTTCGGAACCTAAGCTAAAGAAGACTTCCAAAATTTCGTGGGGGTTGCAAGGGCCATCGCTGAGGGGTTGTCCCGCCACTACATGGACACCATCTGTTACCACTAAGTTTTGTCCAGGACCGAGGGAATAATCGGTAACTACTCCATTGGGTTCTACTACTTTAACTGCGATCGCTTCATCGCCGTCGCCGTAAACTACCTTCACTTCCCCAGCCCGACGACACAAGATACAAGCTTCTTTGGGTTTACGGGCTTCTAGTAGTTCCTCAATCCGGGGCAAACCTTGAATAATGTCCCCTGTTTTGGCACGTTCAAATACCAGCAACACCAAGTTATCACCACGCTGTACCAAATCGCCATCTTCGATCTGCAATACAGCGCCAGGGCTGACTCGATAGGGACGACCAATACGGATAGAGACTGAATATTTTTGAGTACTAAGTGCTGAATCCTGAGTTGTCGCCGTAGCCGCAGCATTTTTGATGTCTACAACTTGCCCAGATTCTTCACTGAAGACTCCGGGAGCAATTTCTGTTCCGGCTACCACCAAATCACCCACTTTCACTTTTGCTTGGGCGCTAGTATTAATAGTCATAGTGTCACTAGGACGCAATACTAAACAGCGACGTACATTTTCTGTACCTTTCTGTACGCCTCTGACAATACCCCCTTCTTTACACAAGATTTGGGTACGGGCGACTACTGCACCTGGGGCGATGGTTAATCCGTCAATAACTTCTAGTGAAGTCTGAGTACTACCTTGGGTAGCATCAGCAGCGATGTCTCGACGAATTACCAAGGACTCCAAAATTACTAGCTGCAAGCGCTGAACTTCTGCATTGTCGGGATCGGTTACTAATTCAATATCGGCGGCTAGGGGAGAAGCATTGTGGTCTTGTTCGCCTTCTTGCTCGATTTCCAATACTAGTTGGGTACGCAGTAGTTCTACACCTTCCACAGACTTGACACGTTCGGAATCTTTGTAAGGTAGTCTTTGTACTGCCCGTAACTGAATTGAACGCCCAGTTTGTTGACTAACAGATGTGGTGGAAGGTACATCAGGGTTGCTGGGGACGGCAAACTCCACTACGGGACGACTCAATAAAGCTGGCCCTTCTGGAGATTCTACATACTGGATGTAGCGCAATTCGGTGGCAACTGTGCCTTGGAATTCCTCTCCTGGATTAATGAAGGTGTTGTCTCGTCCGATGACTGCTTCTGGATCGTCTACCATTAGCAGTTCACCTGGCTTAATTACAACTTCCCGCAAGATGTCGTTTTTCTGGGTGACTTCCACCACACCACTGTTTTGGCAGAAGATATCTTTAACTACTTCGGTGCCGGCTTCGACAAATTGTCCGTCTTCTACCAACAGTAAGGAAATGTCTTTGTTGACTTCGTGGGTTTCTTCGGGAATCCACAGCAGAGTGCCTCCCTGTACCACTTCGTAACCTAGCTTCGCCTTACCTTTTTTCTGAACTTCTACACCAGCGAATTTCAGGAAGCCCCCGGTGGTGGTGCGATAGCGGTCATCAATTAATTCGGCTACCACTTGACCATTTTGCACTTTTGTGCCTGGGGTGGCTCTGAGGTTAAATACTTGGTTGTTACCAGTAGAGACTAGGTAGCTGTTGCGACCTTGGGAGCTTTGAACGGTGACAGTAGCTTGGTCTAAGACTACAGAAGCGGTGATAATTTCAATTTCCCTGGTACTCTTGCCGGGAGTAGCTTCTGGTAAGCGGACTGTACCACCGTGTAAGGTTGTTAATTTGGTTTCTGCGAGTACACCATTGGAGGCGATCGCATCCCCATTTTTCACAACCAATTCTGCACCAGGTGGCAAGTTATAAACTTCCCCAGATAAAATCCAAATCAAACCACCTCTGGCGGCTGTGGTAGTGGTATTGCCTTGGCGGTCTGTTTTTTGTTCGGGTACAACTTCGGCAAATTGTACTTCCCCTGCTAAGTCGGTGGCGACATCTTTTACCGCTTTTTCAGTGTTAGCACGGGTTGTTCGTCCACCGAGGGCAACTTCTGCGAGTAATTGCCCGGTTTTTACCTGCTGTCCATCGGTGATGTATAATGTAGAACCTTGAGTTACATGAATCTCTTGGTGAACTCCAGTTTCAGAACCTTCTTTTTTCGGTTCCAAAACGATTACGCCGTTGGCTTCTACAAATAATGCATCTTCACCGTGACGGGTACGATATGGTCTGGTGCGTAATTTCCGTGGCAGACGGATAGTACCATTTGTTTTGGAACGCACTTGCTGTGCGACTTCCCCGGTAAATACACCACCTGTGTGGAATGTCCGCATGGTTAGCTGGGTTCCGGGTTCACCGATACTTTGAGCGGCGATAATGCCGACGGCTTCGCCCAAATCTACCATTTTGGCGTGGGCTAAACTCCAGCCGTAGCAGTGTTGACATACTGAACGTGCAGCTTCACAAGTCAGAGGCGATCGCGTGAAGACTTCAGTCACCCCAGATTTTTGAATTTTCGCCGCCAATTCATCTGATACTGGGGTATTGCGTGGCGCTATCACTTCTTTTGTTGTGGGATCAACCACATCTGCCGCTATTACCCGTCCATGTAAGCGTGTAGCTAGAGGAATTTTCGTTTTCCCGCCTTCTACCATTGCCCGGATGGGAATGCCTCTGGTAGTACCGCAATCAAATTCCCGAATAATTACATCCTGGGATACGTCCACTAGACGACGGGTGAGATAACCAGAGTCAGCCGTCCGCAAGGCTGTATCTACCAAGCCTTTGCGGGCACCGTAAGACGAAATAATGTATTCGGTGACTGTGAGTCCTTCGCGGAAGTTTGTTTTAATTGGTAAGTCAATAATTTCCCCTTGGGGATCTGCCATCAATCCCCGCATTCCTACCAACTGCCGGACTTGGGAGATGTTACCCCGTGCGCCGGAGAATGCCATCATGTACACGGAGTTGAGGGGATTGGTCTTTTTAAAGTGAACGACTACTTCGTCTTTCAGGGCTTCACTGGTACCATTCCAGGTATCAATTACTTTTTGGAAGCGTTCTACTTCCGTAATTTCCCCCCGTTGGTAACGGGCTTCCGTAGCGCGAATTTCTTCTTCTGCTGCTTCGAGAAGCGCTCGCTTGGAAGGTGGCACCATCAAATCATCCACACTGATGGACACCCCAGCTTTGGTGGCATAGCGAAATCCCAAGTCTTTCAATTTATCCGCCAGAACTGCGGTACGTGCTGTACCGTAATTTATAAAAGACCAAGAAATTAAATTCTTAAGTTGGCCTTTATCAACTACGCGATTGCGAAAAATCGTGTTTTCATTAGTCATTAGTGATTCATCCCCAAGTTAGCTTGCCAGTGCTTCCAGAATTGCATTGTTGTAAATAACGCGGCCTGGTGTCGTGCGGACATACTGAGACAGCAAATTCCCTTTAGCGTCTTGTCTGACTCGACGGTATTTATAGAGCAAAGTCCGGGTACCATCGGTATTTTCTGTCACTTCCAGCGGTTCTGTATCTGGTTGCTCTGATTCTACTTCCCCGTCAAAACGCACGTAGATATAGGCGTGCAAGTCAATTTGCTCTTGCTGGAAAGCCATAATGACATCTTCAAGAGAAGCAAAATACCGTCCTGCCCCTTTGGTTGCCCCAGGGTTTTCTGCGGTTAAATAATATGCTCCCAACACCATGTCTTGGCTGGGCGTGATAATTGGCTTACCCGTAGCTGGCGACAATATATTGTTAGAAGCCAGCATTAATAACCGGGCTTCTGCTTGACTTTCTAACGATAGGGGAACGTGTACCGCCATTTGGTCGCCGTCAAAGTCAGCGTTAAATGCTGGACAGACTAAGGGATGGAGTTGAATGGCTCTACCTTCCACCAAAATTGGCTCAAATGCCTGAATCCCTAGACGGTGCAGTGTTGGTGCCCGGTTCAGCAGTACTGGGTGTCCTTCAATCACTTCTTCCAGTACATCCCACACACTCGGATCGTTGCGAGAGATGAGTTTTTTCGCGGCTTTGATGTTGTTGACCATACCGCTGCGAATCAAGCGATTGATCACAAAGGGCTGAAATAGCTCAATTGCCATTTCTCTAGGCAAACCGCACTGGTGGATATTTAATTTTGGCCCCACCACAATTACAGAACGACCAGAGTAGTCAACTCGTTTACCTAACAAGTTTTGCCGGAAGCGTCCTTGCTTACCTTCAATAATGTCGGATAAAGATTTCAAAGGACGGTTATTGGCCCCGACTACGGTGCGTCCCCGCCGTCCGTTGTCAATCAAAGCGTCTACTGCTTCTTGCAACATCCGCTTTTCGTTGCGCACAATAATTTCTGGTGCCAAAATTTCTTGTAGGCGTGCCAGACGATTATTGCGGTTAATTACCCGCCGATACAAATCATTCAAATCGCTGGTGGCAAATCGACCACCATCGAGCTGCACCATTGGGCGTAAGTCTGGGGGAATCACAGGAATAACTGCCATTACCATCCACTCTGGTTTGGAACCGGTGGCGATGAAGTTGTCAATCACCCGTAGGCGTTTAATTAACTTTGCCCGCTTTTGTCCTTTGGCAGTGCCAATTTCTTCGCGCAGGCTTTCGGCTTCTTGTTCTAAATTAATATCAGCGAGCAAGTGCAACAGTGCTTCAGCACCAATACCTACTTCTACGCCCTGTAACTGGGAATCTTCACTATAAATTTGGTCTTCAATTTCCAGCCATTGGTCTTCACTGAGTAGCTGTTTGTAGGTTAAGGTTTCGGCATTGCCTGGGCTAAGAACAACATAAGAGTTGAAATAGACGATTTGTTCTACATCTCGCAAGGGCATATCTAGCAGAATGGAAATATAGCTAGGAATCCCTTTGAGATACCAGACGTGAGCTACGGGGGCGGCCAGCTTGATATATCCCATGCGGTGCCGCCGCACCCTTGACTCAGTGACTTCCACACCACAGCGTTCGCAAACTATACCTCTGTGGCGCACTCTTTTATATTTGCCGCAATGACATTCCCAATCTTTTGCTGGGCCAAAGATGCGTTCGCAGAATAAGCCGTCCATCTCCGGCTTGAGAGTGCGGTAGTTAATTGTCTCTGGCTTGGTGACTTCACCGACAACTTGACCATTAGGCAAGGTGCGTTCGCCCCATTGCCGAATGCGTTCTGGTGATGCCAAGCCGATTTTTACGTAGTCAAACTGATTGGTTTGGGCGTTTCTCATACAAAAAGATGAAGTATGAAGGATAAATTATTCAATTTAAGATTAAACATTGCGGATGGAATCTTGAGGATGAGGGCTGAAGGTTTATTTCATCCTTCAGCCTTTATCTTTCATCCTTTCTTATTCGTCGTCTTCCAGTGATTCACGGGAAAGAGATTCATAAGTGGGTCTAGGTGGTGTGCGACGGGCTGATTGGTCTGCCATTAAATCGACTTCCACATCTAAGGAACTGCCATCTGCTTGAGTTTCAACTTTGTGGACGGCAATATCTAAGCCTAAGGATTGCAGTTCTCGCATCAACACCTTAAAGGATTCTGGCGTTCCTGGTCTAGGAATTGCTTTACCTTTCACAATGGCGTTGAGGGCTTCATTCCGTCCTTGCATATCGTCAGATTTTACTGTCAGTAATTCCTGCAAGGTGTAAGCTGCACCAAAGGCTTCCAATGCCCATACTTCCATTTCCCCGAAGCGCTGACCACCTTGTTGCGCTTTACCACCCAAGGGTTGCTGGGTAACCAAGGAGTAGGGGCCTGTTGACCGGGCGTGAATTTTGTCATCCACCAAATGCACCAGTTTCAACATGTAAGCCACACCCACAGTTACAGGACGGTCAAAGGGTTCACCTGTGCGTCCGTCAAATACCATGATTTTGCCGGGGTCATCGGGGTTGTATAACCAATTCTTGCCGGTTTCATCGCGTGATTCTTGCAATTTGCCATGCACAATCCGGCGAGATGACTCTTCCCCATACATTTCGTCAAACGGAGTAATCTTAAACCGCACGCCCAAGTTATGACCTGCCCATCCCAATAAACACTCAAATACCTGTCCCACATTCATCCGGCTGGGTACACCCAAGGGGTTGAGAACGATATCTACTGGTGAACCATCTGGTAAGTAGGGCATATCTTCCAGGGGCAAGATCCGGGAAATAATTCCTTTGTTACCGTGCCGTCCCGCCATTTTGTCGCCGACTTGGATTTTCCGTTTTTGGGCTACATACACCCGGACTACCATATTGGCTCCTGGTGGTAGCTCATCCCCTTGCTCCCGGGTAAATAAACGCACGTCCACGACGCGCCCTTTTTCACCGTTGGGAACCCGCAGGGAGTTATCCCGCACATCCCGCGCTTTTTCACCGAAAATCGCCCGCAGTAGTTTTTCTTCTGGGGGTTGGTCAGATTCACCTTTGGGTGTAACTTTTCCTACTAAGATATCCCCGGCTTCTACCCAAGCGCCAATGCGGATGATTCCCTGTTCATCTAGTTGACGCAAAGCATCTTCCCCGACGTTGGGAATTTCTCGCGTAATTTCTTCAGGGCCCAGCTTCGTCTGACGTGCCTCAATTTCATATTTCTCAATGTGAATTGAGGTGTAAACATCATCCTGGACTAATCTTTCGGAAATTAAAATCGCGTCTTCGTAGTTGTAGCCTTCCCAAGGCATATAGGCGACAACGATATTTTGTCCCAGCGCCAATTCTCCACCTTCTGTGGAGGAGCCATCAGCTAATACCTGACCAGCAACAACACGCTCACCCATACGCACCAAGGGTTTCTGGTTGAGACAGGTGTCTTGGTTGGAGCGCTGATACTTGGAAACGGTGTACTTAAGTTCTGAATTTGAGTTCTTAACTCGGACACGGATTTCTGTGGCATCAACATAAACCACATCGCCATCGGTACGGGATACAATCACCATCCCGGAGTCCCTTGCACCTTGGGCTTCTAAGCCTGTGCCCACTAAGGGACGCTCTGGTTTGAGTAAGGGTACTGCTTGCCGTTGCATGTTGGAACCCATAAGTGCCCGGTTAGCGTCGTCATGCTCCAAGAAGGGAATCATACTCGTAGCTACCGATACAATTTGTACGGGTGATACTGCTACGTAGTCCACTTGCTCTGGGGTGGTGGTGGAGAATTCCTGACGATAGCGTACTGGTACTTGGGGACCAATGATCATCCCATTTTCATCAACAGGGATATCACCAGGAGCGACGCGCAAATCGTCTTCTTCATCAGCGGTCATGTAAACTGGCTGTAGGTCAAACCTCACCTTGGCATTTTCCACCGGTCTAAAGGGTGTTTCTAAAAAGCCGTATTGGTTTACTCGCGCATGGGTTGCTAAGGAGCCAATCAATCCCGCGTTGGGGCCTTCTGGGGTTTCAATGGGGCAAATCCGTCCGTAGTGGCTGGGGTGGATATCCCGAACAGCAAACCCAGCTCGTTCTCTGGTTAAACCACCAGGGCCTAGGGCAGAGAGGCGGCGTTTGTGGGTCAGTTCTGCTAGGGGATTGGTTTGATCCATGAACTGACTTAGTTGGCTGGAGCCAAAGAATTCTTTTATTGCGGCTACCAGTGGTTTGGGGTTGACAAGAGAAGCTGGGGTGAGAACTTCAGCATCGGACACGGTCATCCGTTCCCGGATGATTCTCTCTAGGCGGTTCAAACCTACTCGCACTTGGTTTTGCAGCAATTCACCGACACTGCGTACGCGACGATTTCCTAAGTGGTCGATGTCGTCAATGTTACCTATGTCATATTCCAGGTTAATCAGGTAATCTACTGCTGCTAAGATATCTCCAGCAGTCAAGACGCGCATGGTGTCAGGGACGGAAAGCCGTAATTTTTTGTTGAGCTTATAGCGTCCGACACGCCCTAAATCATAACGTTTGGGGTCGAAGAATCGCGAATCTAATAGCTGTTGTCCACCTAATACTGTGGGTGGTTCACCTGGACGCAATTTGCGATATAACTCCATCAGGGCTTCTTCTTCGGAAAATTGCCCTTCTTTTTCGATGGTTTTTTGGAAGTACTCTGGGTGGCGTAAAGCATCAAAGATTTCGTTATCTGATAAACCTAGAGCTTTTAAAAGTACTTGGGCTGAGAGTTTGCGGGTTTTATCAATCCGTACCCACACCAAATCGTTACGGTCTGTTTCAAATTTCAGCCACGCTCCTCGGTTGGGGATGAGACTGGCAGAGTAGGTACGCCGACCGTTTTTATCAATTTCCGATTTGTAATAAACTCCGGGCGATCGCACAATTTGGTTGACGATTACCCGCTCGGCTCCGTTAATAATAAAGGTGCCGCGATCAGTCATCAATGGCAAATCGCCAATAAATACTTCTTGTTCTTTGATATCCCCTGTTTCTTTGTTGAGTAGCCGTGTGGGGACATACATTTGGACAGCGTAGGTACTATCCCGCCTTTTGGCTTCTTCGACACTGTACTTTGGTTCTTTGAGTTTGTAGTTTTGACCTAAAAAGTGCAGTTCTAGTTTGCCAGTGTAGTCTGTGATCGGACTAAAGGAGTTCAGTTCTTCTATTAGCCCTTCTTCTAAAAACCAACGGAAGCTTGAACGCTGGATTTCAATCAAGTCGGGCAATAGAAAGGCGGGTTCCATATATGTTTCTTTTGTCATGCCTCTACCTTTGTCAACCTGGTTAAACTTACCATTGGACACTGCTTTTTGACGGTTCCCACCGCTAGCCAGTGTCCGTAGCTGTTTGGGAACTTCTCCTTATCTCCACCTGCTATGTGCAGATGCGGGCAAACGCAGAAATTAAAGCTGTAAAGTGCTATTTTAACAAGGGGGTAAATATTATAAATGAAGTGACAATTATTACTAATAACCAGCTACTAGCTTGATTGATTAACACTAGATGCTTGAGATAGTCTGGAATTATGTTTGCTTTTGTCACTTCCCCTCCCAAAAGCGCGTTTATTAGCCTCCACAGCTTTATACTGTTGTGTCTTCAACACCCCTCTGTATTTATACTCATGGTGATATCTTCAAAGGAAACAAATTAGCGGCTGCTAAGCGACTTTGATTTAGTATGGCTTTATCTTTTTGGGTTATACTCACAAGGCAATTACGTTTAACAGTTTTCTATAGGTTAAATACGGAAATGGCAGCTTTCTGAGTTAGTCTAGCTCAACTTAAGTTTTTCCGGATTGGCGCTCGCTCGCTTGCATCCGCTTGTAGAGATAGGAGGATAGTCAACCCCTGCACAGAAGGAGCGCAGACAATCATCGGGTGGCTGCTTTCCGCGTCAGAATTGTCAAGTTGGTAACAGCCTAAAATCAAGCTGAGAAGTTCTAATGTCCTTCCTTTACCATTATGGCGCAAGCGAAATGTTTTGGAGGAAATGATTTTAGCATATTTTTGTCCTCCTGGGGTTTTATTTTTTTACACAGCACATTCATTTATACCATTTCACTTTCATGGTGATACAAATAGGCAGCAGAAGTCGGAAAATTATTTGTATCTTTCATTGAGTGAAATGGTATTACAGGTAACCTTTACAGTAGGATACCAAATAATTCGCAAGCATTTTGGGTAGTTTGATTGGCGATCGCCTCTAATGTTTCCCCACGCAGTTGGGCTATGCTCTCTGCTACATAGCGGACGTAGGCTGGTTCGTTCCTTCCTTTTCCTCGTTTGGGGACGGGAGCGAGAAAAGGACAGTCTGTTTCAATTAGCAAACGATCACTCGGCACCATTGCGGCGGTAGATTGGATCTGCTTGGCGTTTTTGAAGGTAACTGTCCCGCTAAAGCTAATGTAGAAGCCTAAGTCAATAAACCATTGAGCTTCTTCTGGTGTTCCACCCCAACAATGCATCACACCCCGGACTCTTTCTCCTTTTTGTTCCCGCCATTTTTGCAACACTTCTTTTACCTGCGGTGCGGCATCACGGCAGTGGATAATTACGGGTAAGTTGAGTTCACAAGCTATTGCTAGTTGGGCCTCAAATACCATGCGCTGTTGCTCATAGTTGTCTGCTTTGTGCAAATCCAGCCCCATTTCCCCCATCGCTACTACTTTCGTGTCAGAACTAGCCAATTTTAAGATTTCATCGGCTGTCTGATGGTTCCATTGTTTAGCATCTAAGGGATGTAAACCAACGGCAAAGCTGAGTTCAGGGAACTCATGTGCTATGGCTTGGATACTGGAAAATTCTGATGGTTCGACACAGGAATGGATCAAATGAACTACTCCTGCTTCTTGCCATCGCGATCGCACTGCTGCTAAGTCCGGCTGGAAAACATCAAAGTTTATGTGAACGTGGGTGTCAATTAGCTGCATCTTGGTTTAAGAGTCATTAGTCATTAGTCATTAGTCATTAGTAGCAGACTAATGACTGAATGATTTTGGACTACTGTGCTGTTTGTGTCAGTGGTTTGAGTTTATGAGCCAATCTTGACTTTTTCCTTGCCCCATTATTGGGATGAAGGATTCCTCGCTTTACAGCTTTATCAATTTTGCTGTATGCCTCAGATAGTCGAGCTTGTACCTCTTGATTTAATTCTGGGGTGGGGTTAGCTGCATAGACATTTACAGCATTAAGGTACTTCTTCATCAGCGTTTTGACAGCTGATTTATATGCTTTATTACGCAGTCGGTTGCGTTCTCCGATTTCGGCGCGTTTGAGAGCAGACTTTGTATTCGCCACAGTCAGTTCCAAAAAGACTATTAATATGTACACACACTACTAGATTTACTAATATAGCATCCATATTGCCAATGTTAAGATTTCCGAAAAAAATATTGCTGGGTATTGGTCAGTTGTCAGTTGTCAGTTGTCAGTTGTCAATAGTCTCCTCTGCTCCCCTGCTCTCCCCTGATCAGCAGATAACTAGGAACCTGATGAGAACGCTGGAAGTATCAAAAAAATCCAGGTTAAGCTAGAGAAGGGAATTAGAGTCAGCTCGATAACTTTTTTGGTCAAGAGCAAAACTGATTCTCAGGCGGGAATATTCTAATTTTGGCATTGTCCTTACTCCATGCTGCGAATTATTACTCAGCAGGCAGACGTCAGAGCAGAACTACAACGGATCTGCGATCGCACTCATGATGAACTTGTACTTCACAAAGAAGCAACGGTGCGAGAAGTGTTGCAAGCTGTGAAGCGCCAAGGCAACAAGGCTGTATTGCATTACACAGCTGAATTTGACAACCAAACTCTCAAGACAGAGGAACTGCGTGTTACAGGCTCAGAACTGGATGCGGCTTATCAACAGGTTTCCCAGGAGTTGATCGCGGCCATTCGGTTAGCTGGCAAACAAATTGAAGCCTTTCACCGACAGCGAGTCCCTAAAAGCTGGGTAGAATTTGGTGCTGATGAGGTAGTGCTGGGTAAACGCTACACTCCCGTAGATCGTGCTGGTTTGTATGTACCTGGTGGTCGCGGCGCTTATCCTAGTACAGTACTGATGAATGCGATTCCGGCAAAGGTAGCTGGTGTACCGAGAGTGGTGATTGTCACACCACCTGGGGCGCTTAAAGTAATTCATCCGGCTGTGCTGGTAGCCGCCCAAGAAGCCGGGGTACAGGAAATTTATCGCGTTGGGGGCGCACAGGCGATCGCGGCTTTAGCCTACGGTACAGAAACAATTCCCAAAGTCAATGTCATTGTAGGCCCTGGTAATATTTATGTCACCTTGGCCAAAAAACTGGTCTACGGTAATGTAGGCATTGATTGTTTGGCAGTGGCGAGCGAAGTGCTAATTATTGCTGATGAAACCGCAAATCCCGTACATGTAGCCGCTGATATGCTGGCACGAGCCGAACACGATCCAATGGCGGCGGCGATTTTGTTAACTACGGATGCGGCTTTAGCAAAAAACGTACAAGTGGCGGTGGAAAGACAACTAGTCGATCATCCAAGACGAATAGACACAGAAAAGGCGATCGCTCACTATGGCTTGATTGTGATTGTAGAATCCCTAAAAGCCGCAGCTGAACTTGCCAATGAATTTGCCCCCCAACACCTAGAATTAGAAATCGTCGATCCTTGGGCACTACTACCAGAAATTCGCCATGCTGGGGCAATTTTCTTAGGTGACTCCACACCAGAAGCAGTCGGACACTATTTAGCAGGACCGAACCAAACTTTGCCCACTTCTGGTGCGGCTCGTTATACTTCAGGATTGAGTGTAGAAACTTTTCTCAAACACTCAAATATTATCCAATACTCGCAAACTGCACTGCAAAAAGTGGCTGGTACAATTGACATTCTAGCCTCAGTGGAGGGTCTACCTTCCCATGCTGATTCGGTAAGACGGCGAATTCAGCGTGAAGAGTGATTGGAAATGCTGAATTTTTGCTTATACTTTTGCTAAAAGTTACCTATTAGCTTGAAAATAAAAATATTTGGGTAATTAGGTATTATTTGACACTCCTCGACCTAAAGGTACGAGGATTCTTGGTTCAACGAGTCCACTTAGATTAGATTTCTTGCGTTATCTAACCCAGAGGTGGTTCTCTCCTCAAGCGTTAAGTTTCGGTATGCCCTACCGTACTTGCATTGCTGAGGCAGTGCTTTCGGTCGCCAGACTTAAAGCAACTGCCGTGCAAAATTTGTTTGAAGTTGAATGCTGGTCGTCTAGTACCTGTGAATCTTTTACCTACTTCCAGGTAATACTAGAACTACGAAGTAGAACCCCCTAGATTCAATTGTCAAGGTTCAGCGTCTACTTGTTAGGTAGCAATCGGGTTTTTTATGTGGTTGATTACCCTACCACAAGTAATATTTTACCAAAAGCCGTCCTATCAGGACGGGGTTTTCAACCCAAATTTTTGATAAACTCAGTCTACATCTGGGTAATCATTGGTCTAGTTACCAATAGCTTAACCAGGTACTATTGAAGGGGTCTACTCTTGAGGAGACGAGAGCGGTGCTAAAAAATATCTTGGTGGCTCTGGATGGTTCGGAAATTGCAGAACGAGTAATTCAGGTTTTAAACGAGTTGGTACTGTCACCAGACAGTAAGGTTATTCTCTGCCATGTGTTTCCGACATCAGAGTTAGAAATGGAACTACCCGCAGATCGGCCTCATTCAGATTCACCAACATTTTCTTATTTTCATATTGAAAAACAGCTGCAATCCTACCAAGAAAGTTTATCGGTTCACAGTGAATTAGAATTAGTTACTGGCGATCCAGCAGACGAAATTATTCGCCTAGCTAATATTTACCAGGCTGATTTGATTGTAATTGGCAGTCGCGGGTTAACGGGGATGAAGCGAATTGTTCAGGGTTCTGTTAGTAGTCAAGTCGTGGAAGAGGCCAATTGTTCGGTGTTGGTGGTGAAGCCAAGTGAGAATTGAGTCATCCTACTAAATCATTCGTGAAAAACAAGATCCCCCAGTTCTTAAATAAGTGGGGGGTCTCAGCCTCCTATTGAATTACGTAGAGTTAAGGATTTAAGAAATCTAAATGCTCACCTGGTAGCGATCGCAATTCTTCTAAAGAACCTTGTATTTTTAACCTACCCTGCTCTAATACCACAATCCAATCAGCACGTTCAATGACTCTGGGACGGTGGCTAATCAGAATCGTGGTTTTGCCTTGACGATGGAAAAATAGCCTACGTAAAACTTTAGCTTCGCTCACAGGATCTAGTCCCGCAGTCGATTCATCTAAAATCAAGATTGGTGGATCGTTGACAATCGCTCTAGCTATAGCTAACCGTTGTCTTTGTCCGCCAGAAATGTTTGCCCCAAATTCACCTAAAATGGTTTGATATTTTTCCGGTAGCTTGCTGATAAAATCATCAGCTTCAGCGATTTGGCAAGCTTCGACAATTTTTTTAAAGGAAACGTTGGGAGAACCTAAGCGAAAATTTTCAACAATTGAACGACTCCAAAAGTGAGGTTCTTGGGGAACAAGCACCACCTGTCTTCGCAGACAATCTAAAGATAAATCTTGCTGGTTATAAACGCCAAAGCGGATATTTCCCGATTGCCTTGTATATAAGCCAGCTATAATTTTGGCCAGAGAACTTTTACCACATCCTGATGCGCCAATCAAAGCAATGATTTTACCACCAGGAAGAGCAACAGAAAAGTTTTCTAGTAATTCTACTCTTCCAGGATAATGAAAGTTTAAGTTGCTGCAAACAATATCTGCATTATCAGGAATTTCTGTCCAGGATTTGTTAGTATCACCTTGAGTTTCCGATGTGGAATTGACAACTTCTTGCAATCTTGATGTTGCTGTTCTGACACGAGTAAAATCGTCTGCAAAGTCAACAAAAAAATCAATTAAAGATCCAACATTATAATTGAGGCTAGTGAATGCTAGCAACTGACCGATGCTTAACTCTTTGCTAATCACCAGGCTACTACCAATATATAGTAAGGTAGCACCACCAATATCTGAAACTAGTCTGGAGAATTGCTTATTAATAATGGCAATTTTTATAGTAGTCAATTCCAGGTTAGCTAATTGACTAAATCGGCGCTGAAATTCTTCCCAAAATTCCGGAGCAGCTGTAGTAGTTTTTAGCGTTAATGCTCCCTTAAATGTTTCTACTAGCACACCTTGATTTTCTGCTTCTAAAACCATGAGTTTACGATTTTTCTGCTGGAGTGTGGGCAGAAAAAGTACTGTAGATAAAGTCATCACTCCAGCGATCACTAGACCTGTGATTGTTAGTTTCCAGCTATAAAATAACATCAAGCCAAAAGAAACACCAGCAATAAAAAACTTGCTGGGAAAACTCACGATCGCATCGGCAATTAATTTATTAATTTGTTGAATATCTCTTAATCGGCTAACAATTTCACCACTGCGGCGAGACTCATAATAAGAAAGTGGGAGGCGGAGAATTTGTTGACCAAATTCTAAAGTTAAAGTTAACTCCAAACGTTGCGCAAAATGAGCTATCAGAATATTTTCTACTAATGTCAGCCCACTTCGGACAATATACATCACTGCCACTGCCAGCACTATACCAAAAAGAAGTTGAAAATCTCCTCTAACTAAAACATCATCTGTGAGAATTTGAATTAAGAAAGGTGAAGCTAACGAAAGCAGACCAATAAATTGGGCACAAAGTACAGCTTCAAAAATCACACCTCGGTAAGGTAGGATTAACCGGAGAAATTTCTCTAGGTGGTTAGTTTTGTCATCAGATTGGACAAAAAAACGCTTGGGATCTGGCTGTAAAAGTAGTAAGATCCAATTAGTCCAGCCTTCAATTAACTCCTGTTGGGAGAGATACTTTAAAAGTGAAGGGAATATTGATTTCGTTTAGTTGCTGTGTCAGACTTTTCATCAATGCGATCACACCTTCGGGGGTAAAATTAAAATAAATATTTACTGCATGAGTTTGATTCACCAAACCTGCATTACTTACTGCTATGTAATACGCATTTTCTATCAGGTTATGAGGCATCATAACGGCAACTTCATCACCAATATTAGCCGAGTGTTCAGCTAATTGTAGATAGCGTTCTGGTTCAATATGCAATGTCAGATCATCTTTTTGCACAGCAAGTAGATGATCGCTTTCTTGCTTCACTACACGCCATCTTGGATCAAAGTAGCCTTTACCAAAATTACTTTCCTGCAAGTATTCGTAAAACTCTCGGTTAACTCCACCAGCATGATTATTCTCTAACTTTTTTCTCTGTAATACACTATCGGTATTGACATTGTTTGCTAGGGTAGCTTTTAATTCGCCATTGTAATAAGTGCCATAGAGAAAATTCCGCAGTTGCAGATTCAAATACCTATTCTGGATTTCAATCGGTAAGTTTTGAAGAGATACTACGATTTCATCAGCAAGTTTTAAAGGTTGGTAATCTGCATGAGTAATAGTAAAGTCAGATTGAATCTGAACCTTGCTAACGATGTCTTCTAAGGCAGCATTGGATATATCATGAGGTCGTAATTCTCGCAATTGCATGATCAATTTTGTAAATTTATATGTTTTTATACTAAGTGGGTTAAAAATTTAATTCAGATGTGCTTTGTCCGAAAATAATCGGGATTGATTGATTGGGATGGCACAATAAAGTATTGGCAACCTGAAGCATACAGATACCTGTATTGCCAAAGCCTTCGTGATAATCTATTTTTATTTGAATTTTTTCAACTAATGCCAAACCAGTAAATTGCATTACCAATTGTAAAAAATTAGGACGTAACTTCAAGATTTCCGGAAAGTGAGTCAAATAAGCTTTTATTAAAGAAAACATACTAGGTTGGATCTGATTCAGGGGAGTACCCGCTAATCGCAAAGCTGTTTGCACATCGATATCTGTACTGATAACTAAACTGCTTAACCAAATATTTAAGTAACTGGCGATAATTGTTCCTAAATCAAATGCTGGATCTCCCCAAGCAAATTTTTCCCAATCAATCAGGCGAACCACAACTTGATTTTGGGATTGCTGCCATTTGTTATGCAATAAAATATTGTTGAGTTTTAAGTCATTGTGGACTAAACAACAACTTTGGTAAGCGGTTTGTAGTTGAGCGATCGCCTGTCTTAGACTATCATGACGCTGATAAAGTTTAAAGAATTTTAAATTCTCCAGAGAAACATGAGCAAAAATTTCTGGACTAATCCTTTCTAAATCACGGAGAAAGTTAGGATGTTTGTCTATCTCTTCATAGTTTTTTGCTAAAAATTCTTTATATTTATGACATTCCCAAGTGCTGCGATGAATCGTGGCTATACTCGTTCCCAAAGATGCTGCGATTTCTTGGGGAAAAATATGCTCGTTGTCGTAAAAATCTTCTAAGTCACAATAATCGTTAAGGTAATTAAAAATAATAATTGAGCGCATCGGATCAAAATGCAGAGCCTCAGATATAATTGCGCGAATGTTACTCATATCCGGAAAATGTTGCAACCACTGATGGATGCGCCATTCTTGTAAGAACTCACCATAAGTTTTACCTTCTTTGTTATGGCGTTCTTGTTTAATTAGCAGATGACAATTATTAGAGAAAACCACTAATAAATTAAAGTTTTTACAACTTTTTGATTTAAACCGGCTAACTTTCAGTTCTTTTAATTCACATAAATTATGCGCAATTAAATGTTCTAAAAAATTGCGATCGCTTAATAAAAATGTCATTTTTATGCTTGATTTGAAAATAAATTTAATAACTGTGTTGCTGGCAATATAAAAAAATAACACAAAATTATTCAAGAAACTTGTTGTAAAAATTGAGTAACTACTGTTCCAGATTTTTACAACAAGTTTTATAAAAAAATAGGTTGGAAGTATTAACTAAGGGCTAAGGTCTCAGTTAATAGGCTATCGCTATTAGTACATCTTGTATGTAAATAAACTACCCATTCCAAATAGATGAAACGCTGACACCGTATAGCTGTTTCAATTTTGAGATGGCTTCGCTATTTTGAATTCACAAGGGTACTAGTTCTATTGATTGCCGTTTACAGAGCTTACTATCTACAATACTTCCGGCTCTTGCTCCGGCTCTTGCTTCTCTTGTGCTTCCGGCTCTTGCTCTTACTTCTACCGTGGCTGCAGCCACCACCACCTGTAATTATAGATTCATCTTCATCTGACAAATCTGTTAAGAAGTTTTCAGAAATTGAAAAGAGTTCATACCCAGATACGTTAACCATTACAAGGCCTCCGTTCATGATGTAAATTTTGGTTTTTATAGAAATTGCTCTGATAATTTATTGAGCAATTTATAAGTCAGCATCAATCAACTGACCCGAGCAAAATCTGAGCATTAAACATAGTAAATGCATCTGATTTTTGAATATTTGAATTGATTGATTTCTGCTAACTTATACGAGTTATACTAAATGCTATTTTTTTCAGCGAAAATCATCCTTGAGATAGATATAAGTATAAATATCTAGAAATATAAGCCATTTTGATAAAGGAAGTTTCTCAGCTTTATCAACCTCCTTGTGTGAGATTTATCAAAGGTTATTACACTCCATAAGTAGATTTAAATTTGTTAATTTTTATAGCGATAATAACCTCTGCAATTAAATGTATGGCAAAGAAATTGATTTTTCTGAGTAGTTATACTTTTAAATATTTGTAAATTGAGCGAGTAATTTTTAGAAAAAAGTTAAATATGTTTTTAAAATGACATATTTACTGTAATTTAAAATACATTTATTCCGCAATATTGCTGAAAATAGAAATTGAGTATGGACATCAGCTTCGATTATCAAAAGAATATTAAGCAAAGAGTAAGAAAAGGGTAAAATTTATCTAAATTTTGATAATGAGGTGGTGAATTGATGTGCAGCTTTCAAGCCATTACATCCAGCAAAGATGAAACAATGTGGTTCAGTTAGAGACTAAAAGTAAAATTCGCTTGTATCTTAAGAAAACTTTATTGAGATATATGAAGAGGAAAACTAGTACGTCACGGCGGAAATAAACAGACCATTTGGAATGGGGAAAAACCTGGCTGTATAAGTATTCTTTCTTTTTACTTTTTACTTTTGCTTTGTTGTACTAGTCTCATCTCCACTAGACTCTAGCCAGATTTTATTAACTTTTATTTAATACAAGTTTTATTGCTCATGCTGAGTGAACATAACCCAGAATTACTGCGTCAAATCCAAATTGACGAACTTGTACCGGCGATTAGCCGTTGGACAAAGTTAGGGGGAGTTGTTTTGATCGGAACTTGTGGTTTGGCTGTTTTGTTAGCAGCGATCATTAAATATCCGATTACTGTGCGATCGCCTGCGACTGTCCGTCCCGCAGGAGAACAGAGAATTATTGAAGCATCAGGTCAAGGAATTGTTAAATCTATCTTAGTAAAAGAGAATCAGACGGTTGCAAAGGGTGAAGCGATCGCGATCATCGATGACTCTCAACTCCTGACTAAAAAAAGTCAAATCCTTGACAGTATTCGGCAGAATCAATTACAAATTTCGCAAATTAATGCGCAGTTGCAGGCGCTACAAACTCAAATAGCTGCTGAGGCTAATTCTATCCAAAGAGAGATTGCTTCGACAAAAGCAGATCTCAGTCGCAATCAAAGAGAATATCAGGACAAACAAAATATCACGCAAGCAGAAGTCGAAGAAGCAAAAGCTACCTTAGAGTTTGCCAAGGAAGAACTCAAGCGGTATAAACAGTTAGGTAATACCGGAGCGATCGCCACACTGCAAATTAAAGAGAAAGAACAAACTTTTAAAGCCGCGATCGCCAAATTGCAACGCGCTAAAACTGGACTCAATCCGAGTATCGCGGCTGTAACAATGGTTCAAGAACGTATGTCCCAAGAAAAAGCCAAGGGTGAGTCTACCCTCGCTGCTTTGAATAAAGAACGAGAAACCTTGATCCAAGGTCAAATAGCGATTCAAAATAAAATCAACCTTGACCAGCAAGAAATTACACAAATTAATCGGGATTTGCGAAAAACTATCATTCGGACTTTAGAAGCAGGAACCGTCTTGAAACTGGACATCAGAAATCCTGGTCAGGTTGTACAACCAGGACAAGCGATCGCCCAAATTTCCCCTAATCAAGCCCCTTTAGTTGTCAAAGCCCGTGTAGATGCTGCTGATATTAGTAAAGTTAAGCTATGCAAAACTGTGCAAGTTGCAGAATGTTCAGAAGGTAAAGTAATCATGCGGATTTCTGCCTATCCTTATCCAGATTATGGCACTATCAATGGCGCTGTTAGAGGTATTACTGCCGATGCCATTACACCTCAAACTAACAGTAACATTGGAGTTTCACCTTATTATGAAGTAACAATCCAACCTGATAGATTTCATCTTACCAAAGCTAATCAATCCTATGCCATTCAACCTGGTATGGAAGTGACAGCCGACATTATTTCTCAACAAGAAACGGTTCTAACATTTATTTTGAGAAAAGCAAGGTTGCTAACAAATTTGTAGGCAATCTGAGCAAGATGATAGTTTCGTAGTCAGGACTTCAGTCGGTTAATTTTCAAGTACTAAACTGCTTACTACTGTTTTGTCAAAAACTGACGCAAACTCAACAAACTCAAAGTTTGTCCTAAATTTAGGGGTAGCATTGATACACCTTCGAGGCGGGACTGTACCCAACCTTCTCCCCAATACCATTCGTGAAATCCATCAATTCCACCACTCAGTAACAAGCGCAGACAATTAACTTTTGCCACGTTTACTTGATGATGAATCGCCACTGGCCCAGTCCAGGTAGTGAATTGGAAACCTGAGTGTAGTTCTTCTGGCATTCCGGGAGCAAAACGTTGCCCTAAAAGCCACTTTTGTAATTGTACTGGACGCAGCAGACTGTCGTGGATGGCATTTGCTGACGCTTCTATTTCTATTCGCAGTTGACTTTTTTGAAAAGTACCTAGCATTTTTTTAAGATGAGAATTAGCCGCAATGAGTTGTTATTTTAGTATGGCAAATTTAGTAGAAAAAATCAGCAAATATTCCCCCATAAGCTGTTTGATATCTCACATATCATCATCAATAATTTATTTTTTAATATAGCATTTCTCAATTATCGGGGGATGTAGATACAGGTTTGAGATAGCTTTCCTATTTGATTTCTGAAACCATCTTAGGGTAGGTATTGCTCATATATTTGGTTTTTCCAGGGCAATACCCAACCTGAATAACTGGCGATAACAGGAGATGGTTAAGTTTAGTTTAGATATACTAAGTTATACTAAATAAGACTTTTATTTGCGAGCCTCTCAGCAGGGGCGTTTTAGTAACATACTATTTGGTAAGGTTTTTCATGGCGGATCAATTAATTCGCGCCACGGCAGCTGAAGGTGGAATTAGAGCAGTAGGTGTAATTACCACACGCCTGACAGAGGAAGCAAGGCAGCGCCACAAGCTATCCTATGTGGCAACAGCAGCCCTCGGACGGACGATGGCTGCAGGTTTATTGATGGCTTCTAGTATGAAGCGAACTGGTTCTAGAGTCAATGTCCGGGTGAAGGGTGATGGACCATTGGGTGGCATATTAGTAGATGCCGGGTTAGATGGAACAGTCAGGGGCTATGTGGGCAACCCATCTGTGGAATTACCACCTAATGCTAAAGGTAAGCTAGATGTTGGCGGTGCTGTGGGTCAGGGCTTCCTTTACGTTGTCCGAGATATCGGTTACGGCTACCCGTATTCTAGTACGGTGGAACTGATTTCTGGGGAAATTGGTGATGATGTGGCTCATTACCTGGTCAGTTCGGAACAAACACCTTCAGCTACGGTTTTAGGTGTATTTGTGGGGGCATCTGGGGTGACGGCGGCTGGTGGCTTGTTGGTGCAGGTGTTGCCGAAAGCCGCTAGAGACGAAGCTTTAGTCGCAACTTTGGAATCACGCGTAGCTAGCTTAGCAGGATTTACGCCCTTGCTGCAAGCAGGTAAGACACTGCCCACAATTTTTACAGATCTGTTGGGAGATATGGGGCTGACAATCTTTCCCGAAAACCAAATGTTGCGTTTTCACTGTGGCTGTTCCTTTGACCGCGTGTTAGGGGCATTAAAAATGTTGGGAGAAGCCGAACTACAAGATATGATCGTTAAAGATGATGGTGCTGAAGCAACTTGCGACTTTTGCGGGCAAATTTACCAGGCCAGCAGCGATCACTTGGCTCAGCTGATTGTCGATTTGCAAACGGAATCTTCAGTTTCAGGATAAGGTATAAAAAAGTACCGATTTTTCCAGCGGTTAATGGTATCTGTGGAGAGAAATCAGGGTAAAAGTAGCTTTTTAATCATGAGAAAGTTACTATGGCAACAATGGAATTATCGATCTAGTACAGATCGCTATTCAATTATTTTGGTGTGAGAGATGACAGAGCGGGATATTACAGACAGTTGGTCCCGAGGCAGAGCCAGAGATCCAGAGGAAATTAAGAGCTTATCCGAAACACAGCAATTCGGAGACCCTAATTTATTTGGTGTTACAGCTACTGGTTCTAACTCTAAGTCAGTGAAGCGAAAAATAGACAAAAATTCTGAAGGCTTACCTGGCAATAAACAGTCAGAAGAAACTGTTTTACCCAATTATATTTTTAGTAAATTGCCCCGCTGGATGCAAAACTGGGTATTTTGGTTAGCATTATTAACCTTAATTCCTGGCGGTATAGGATTCCTGGCAATTTCGATGCTATTAAAGTTGCCAGCAGCCCCTAACTGCCCAAAAATATTCTGGCCGTTGGCTAGTGAGTCGGTGCGGTTACATTGTGCGCAGTTGGCAGCTTCTAAACAAACTGTAACCGACTTACTGCAAGCGATTGGGTTAGTGAAGCAACTGCCAAAAAACCACCCTCTACGGGGAGAAGCAGATCGGTTTCTCGAAAGGTGGTCTAAGGAGATTTTGCAACTAGCCGATCAAAGTTTTCAAACAGGAAACTTAGAAGAGGCGATCGCAACTGCGCGGAAGATACCTGATGATTTGCCTGCTTATCAAAAAGTAGAAGAACAAGTTACTAAATGGCAGTCTATTTGGTCAAAAGCTGAAGGAATTTACCAAGAAGCAGAAGATGAACTACGACAAAGGCATTGGCAATCAGCATTTATGCTGTCGGCCAAATTACTGCGTCTTGATAATAAATTCTGGTCAACGACTAAGTACGATCAATTGAATCGGACAATTGCCACAGCCAGGGAAGATGGAGAGAAGTTAGCAAAAGCTGAAAGTTTAGCTAAAAGTGGTGTTGCCGATCGCATACTCGAAGCCATCAAGATTGCTGGGTCAATTGGGCAAAGTAGTTACGTTTATCAAAAAGCGCAGGAATTCATTCCGATATTTGGACGCAAGATGTTAGATTTGGCACAGGCAAATCTAGATAAACGAGATGCAGATACAGCCTTAGATATAGTCAGACAAATTCCTGAAAATACTGGACTGCAAACAGAAGTTGAAGACTTTATTAGCATAGCTGAGGCGCAAAGAAGTGCTTGGCTAGGAAATATTGAGGGTTTACAGACAGCTATTTCTCAGGCACAACAAATCGAGCCATCAAGGGCTGTGTATAACAAAGCACAACAATTGATTGCCCGATGGCAGTTGGAAATTGAAGATGTTGCCCGCCTAGAAAAAGCGCGAACATTAGCTAGCCAAGGAACAGTCAGCAATTTAACAGCAGCGATCGCCCAAGCCCAGCTAATTCCTAATAGTAACCCCCGCGCCAAGGAAGCTAGGCAAGAGGCGGGACGCTGGCAAGCCCAAGTAGAAACAATTCAAGACCAACCTTTCTTGGATCGTGCCGAACAGATAGCATATCTAGAAGATGTCACCTCATTACAAGCTGCGATCGCCGAAGCCGGTCAAATCCGGAGTGGTCGGGCATTGTATCCAGAAGCACGCAAGAAAATTCGGAATTGGACAGCGAAGATCCAGCGAATTCAAGACCAGCCTTACTTGGATCAGGCACGGGAACTAGCTCAAACTGGTAATCTACCTGCGGCTATTAGCGCAGCTCAAACCATAGCCTCATCAGGAAGGGCACTTTCAGGTGAAGCCCAAGAGGCAATAGACGATTGGCGGACGGAAATCCGTGCTAGAGAAACCTGGCAGAAAGCGAAGGATACAGCCCTAGCCGGTACGCCACAATCTTTAGTAGACGCGATCCAATTAGCCCAACAGGTTCCCAAGCGTAATATCTTACGTATGGATGCGAATGTAGCGATTGACCAATGGAGTCAACAATTGTTAAATATCGCACGCCTACAGGGACAGTCTGATATGTACAAGGGTATTGAAACTGCCAAGTTGGTTCCCAGAGGTAGTGCTGCTTATAGCGCCGCACAAGAGCAAATTAGGACTTGGCGGGAATTTCTCAATCCTGAGCCTGAGCCAGTAGTCCCTCAAACCTTGTCACCGTCGCCAACTAGCACTGTAACCCCAAATTGACGTTTGGGAACTACAACTTACAGCAGATTGTAAGTTGGTGAGGTACAGATAATTGTAAGGGCACGGCAGTGCCCATTGGTGTCAACTTAAGCTCAAACGCTTACCCGATATACGTTTTACCCCACCCCCAACCCCTCCCCTTGGCAAGGGGAGGGGCGGTTTTGCGTCAGCAAAGCCGGGGTGGGGTAACGCTCCTCGTGAGGATAAATGAGCGATCCCATCTGGGCAAGGGTTTCACGTTAAGTTGACACGTATGGGCAGTGCCGTGCCCCTACCGGCGTACCTCATTTACCTGAAATACGCTGTAATTTCTAGAGGAATATAACCATCATTTACTATTTGTCTAGTTCTTAAAAAAAATTCATCAACAAAAACTTTCAGCCGTTCTTGCCAATTGGGAACGGCTTTTAAATGGTTTTTTAAGTAAATTCATTGGAATCCCGATGAAGCAAGAATCCCCTGCATTCTAAGTATGGGGAGTGTCAAATTTTATTATTGTGGGCAAGTTTCCGTCCTCCTTGTCAGAGCTACAGCCTTGACGTTTCTGTGAATACGATAAACTACTACTTATTTTAATTTTAATCAAGTCTTAAATTACACATGAAACAACAAGGCGCAATTCTCTGGTTAACAGGATTAAGTGGCGCGGGGAAAACAACGATTGCTGTGGCTGTAGCCGAAGAATTACAAAAGAGAAATTACCCAACAGAATTGCTAGATGGTGATATCGTGCGCACCCATCTTTCACAAGGGTTAGGCTTTAGCAAACAAGACAGAGATATAAATGTGCGTCGGATTGGCTTTGTGGCTAACTTACTCAGTCGTAATGGCATAATTGCGATCGCATCTGCTATCAGTCCCTATCGTCAAGTGCGAGAGGAATTGAAACAGACAACTCATAATTTTATAGAAATTTATATTGATGCTCCCTTAGCTGTTTGTGAAGCCCGTGATGTGAAAGGGCTTTACGCCAAAGCTAAGGCGGGGGAAATTAAAAATTTTACTGGTATTTCTGATCCTTATGAAGCACCAATAAATCCAGATATTATCTGTCAAACTGATAAATTCACCGTTGAGGAATGTGTTAACCAAGTGCTGCAATATTTAGAACGGCAAGGTTTAATTTTTAATTGTTGACGGTTGACGGTTGACGGTTGACTGGTGAACAGAGGAGTAGGGGAAGGGAGAGGCTCTGACGCAAAGAAATAACAACTAACAACTAACAACTGACAACTGACTCAACTATTTAATATTTGCCGCACCACGGTTAGTGCAGAGTAACTCACGCCGGCTGTTCCTTCTCCTGGGTGGGTGGAGTCGCCGACTAACCAGAGATGGTTGATGGGTGTGCGATTGGCAAAACCAAAGGGGCCGAAGGTGGGGATACGTTGTCCGATACCACCAACAATACCGCGATCGCGTGCTGTGAAATGGGCAAAGGTTCGGGGTGTGGCGGCTTCTTGATGGATGATGGTTTCGGGTTTGAGGTAGAAGTATTGCGCTAAACGGGCGATCGCTTCTTCTGTATACTGCTGTTTTAGTTGGGCATAATTTTCAGTCTGCTCCCACTTCAGTGGATCTACAAAGGAAGAAGCAATAATTGTGGCTTTACCATCCGGGGCGCGACCATCGCCGGGATGGCTGACGGAGACAAATAAGGAATTATTTTCCCCAATTGGCCCATCGGCATTGTATAAAAATTGCAGATGAGGTGGACATTCAGGGGGAATAGCGCTAGCGTCTACGCCTAAATAGACGACAAACGCCCCTGATGCTGGGGGTAATTTTTCTACTCGCTGTGTATAACCGGCTGGCGCTTGTTCGCCCAGTAGCTGCACGAGGTTTTGAACGGTGACATTTGCAACTATATGATCGGCTGTTTGCGTCCAGACTTCGCCGCTTTGCTGATTGCGGATGGTTACTGCTGTAGCTTGGCTATTTTCGACGGTAATTTTTTCGACAGTGTGACGCAGCAATAATTTACCGCCATCTCTTTCTAAGGATTCTACCAGGCGATCGCTTAAGACTTGCATACTACCCTGGAGGTGAAATAATCCTTGGGGTAGTTGGGAGACACTTAACGCGGTGGCTGCATAAAGTAAGGCTGTCTCCTCTGCATTCACTTGGGAATACAGCTTGAGTTGTAAGTCTAAAAAAGTCCGCAAACGGCGATCGCTACCTAATCCACATAGCCGTAAAGCATCGCCCACGGTAAACAAAGTAAAGGGGACAGTAATTAATGTACTTGGGCGTACCGCTTGAGTTAGCTGCCACAAATCCCATAAACTGCGCGGTGGTAGAACCGGATCGCGTCCTTGAAATTCCCAGCTAGCTTGAAATAAAGTTGCCAACAACTGCCAAAATGGTTCGCTACCTGGAAATTGTCGTTGACGTTCTTCTCGCCATTTTTCAGGATCGCGCCAGACGTTGATTGGTGTCGATTCCCCAGGAAGATAAACAGCACAAGCCGGATCGCAGGGGGTTGCTTGTGGTAAATCTATTGCCAATTCTGAGAAAATTCGGTGATGAATCCCCCCAGGTTCTAAGCCAGCGACTTGGGTTGCTCCCACATCAAAGGTAAATCCTTTGCGTTTAAAGGTAGAAGCACAACCCCCAGGAACCAAGGCTTGATCTACGATTAAAACGCTGTAACCTTTATGGGCTAATAATGCACCAGCAGTTAGCCCACCAATTCCCGCACCGACGACGATGACACGGGGCTGATTTTTGTTAAGAGATACACTGGGCATTGATACTTATCTTTATATTTCTTAATATTATTCTTAATTTTAACAAAAACGGGACTGACGCGAAGCCTCAACTCCGCCGTCACCCTAGAAGGGTGCGGCTAATCGCACGAAGCCCACCTTCGTGGGCTAAAGAATTCAGCCCACGAAGGTGGGCTTTGTAACGAGAGCCAGTGGCTTCCAGCCTGCGGGCGATATATCGGGTAAGCGAGAGAATTTGTATCAGCATTGAGGGGTCAAACCCACCATTCGCAAAGAAATTTTTGAGGCTTTAAGGCTAAAACTTGAGGCTTTAAGGCTGAAGCTTGAGGCTTTGAGGCTGACGCTTGAGGTTTTGAAGCTGAAGCTTGAGGTTTTGAGACTGAAACTTGAGGCTTTAAGGCTGACGCTTGAGGTTCTGAGGCTGAAGCTTGAGGTTTTGAGGCTGAAACTTGAGGCTTTAAGGCTGACACTTGAGGTTCTGAAGCTGAAACTTGAGGCTTTAAGGCTGACGCTTGAGGCTTTGAGGCTGAAACTTGAGGCTTTGAGGCTGACGCTTGAGGCTTTTTAGTATAAATCAGACAATTTACTAGTGAATTTGCGTAAAATTACTAGCTAACATGGTTTAAATATCTGAGCTAACCATGTTTACCAACACAATACAACAGCTATGAGCAGCAAACCGGGAATTCTTATCAAGCAGCCTGTTTCCGTTTTCAGCAAGCGTCTTAATGTTAACTTCGGGAGTGGCTTCACAGCACTAAGCAAAGCTGTAGTAAATGGGTTGACTGGTAATGTTAGCAACGTCCCCGAAAATTTGGTAGAGATGGGTGCAGCAGTTGGCTTGGCTAAAGAACCGGGAGAAATAGCTTGGCTGCTAATTTTTCGTTCTTTAATGCAAGCAATGGCTAGTTTAGTAGATGATAATCAGGATTTACTGAAAAAAGTTGATCATGATGAGATTGAGACGATAGTTAAAACCCGTTTAGAAAATTGTCTCCAAAATCTGGAAGATACAGAATTAACAATTGACAGCAACTTTTTTGCTCATCCTGAAAAATTAGCCATTGTTCCAGCCATCAAAGAACCTTTTCGTCAGTGGTTAACAGAGTTTGTTACCACGCCAGCACAAGCAGAAGCAATTAGTAATCGTCTTTCCACAGAGTTTGTATATTCACTTATTGAAGAATGGAAAAAAAATAGCGATAAATATGTAGTTTTACAAAATGAACTAAATACCCCCTTTATTAAAGCAGGTGAAAGAGAACAAGCTTGGCAACGTTACTCTACATGGTTGCAAAAACAAATTAATGAAAGGATGTTTTCCGAAGCCTTTAGTTTGGAACAGGTGTACGTTCCCCTCCGCGCTTACTATGAAAGCAAAATTGAAAGTGAAGATGATGATGATTTTGCCAGTGGGGGAAGACAAAATTATCAACAAGATAAAAAAAATAAGCGGATTGTTGTTGATTTACAAGCAGAACTGCAAACTTGGTTAGACCAAGCTGATAAAAATGATGCTATCCGAGTAATTAGTGGCGGACCAGGAAGTGGTAAATCTTCCTTCTCTAAATTTTTTGCAGCGCAACAGGCAAAGTTAGGCAAAATCTCAATTTTATTTATTCCCCTGCATCTTTTTGATCCAGAAGATGATTTAGTTATTGGTATTGGCAAGTTTATTAATGATCTGCGTGATATTCCTCTTCCACCTAATCCTTTGAATAAAGAAAACAAAGTAGAAAAATTACTAATTATTTTTGATGGTTTAGATGAATTAGCCATGCAAGGCAAAATTGCAGAAGAAGTTGCCCAGAAGTTTGTCAGTGAAGTACAAAGACAAGTCAATGCATTTAATCATGTTCAAACTCGCTTGCAGGTTTTAATTAGTGGGCGAGAATTGGTTATACAAAGAAATCAAAGCGATTTTCGTAAACCCAAGCAAATCCTTCATGTTCTCCCTTATTTTGTAGATAAGGAAGAAAGAAGGCAGAATAATTACATTGATGCTCAAAAATTATTAGAGCAAGACCAAAGGCAAATTTGGTGGGATAAATATGGTAAAGCCAGCGGTCATGGATATGACAGCTTACCCGCAGAATTAGACAAGGGATATTTGCGAGAAATTACATCCCAGCCGTTATTAAATTACTTGGTTGCTTTGAGTTTTGTTCGCGGTGCAGTTAAATTTTCCGAGGACAGCAACCTCAATGAAATTTATGCAGATTTACTCACAGCAGTTTATCAAAGAAGTTGGGGTAATGATAATCCAGTAATTAAGGGGGTTGCAGAAAAAGATTTTGTTCGCATCCTGGAAAGTATTGCTGTGGCTGCTTGGCATGGAGGAGATGTCAGGGTAACGACGGTTTCAGAAATTGAAAAAAATTGTGACGGCAATCTTCTGGAACGAATATTAAATATATTTAAGCAAGATAAAAAAGCTAGCTTAACTCGTCTCTTAACTGCTTTTTATTTCCGGCAACGTGGCTTAAAAGGTCGTGAAGAGACTTTTGAATTTACCCACAAAAGCTTTGGTGAATATTTAACAGCCAAACGCATTGTGCGTGAATTAGCACTCATCCATAAAAAGCTCAAAGCTAACCAAGAAGATCCCGATGACGGATGGAATAAACAAGAATCTTTAAAACGCTGGGCAGAGTTATGCGGTTTAACTGCTATGGATGATTATATTTTTAACTTTATTATCGATGAAATTCGGTTACGGCAAGATAAGTATCAGGTTGATGTTGGTGAATGGCAGCAGACAATGTGTGACTTGATAAGTTATATGCTAAAAAATGGAATGCCGATGGAGAAATTGCAGTTACCAAATTTTCAGGAAGCAAATCGACAAGCACGTAATGCTGAAGAGGCGTTGTTAGCTGTTTTGAATGCTTGTGCAAGAGCAACAAAAAATGTTTCTCAGATTAAATGGCCTTCTCCTGAAGCTTTTGGTAATTGGGTTTCTCGCCTACGTGGACAAAGAGTTGATAGTAATAGTAAGATTTTTTGCTTGAATTGCTTCAGCTTTTTGGATTTGCAAAATAGTATTCTCCGGTACCAAGATTTGTACACAGTGAATCTTTTCGAGGCGAATCTTTTCGAGGCGAATCTTGAAGGGGCGAATCTTTTCGAGGCGAATCTTTTCGAGGCGAATCTTTTCGAGGCGAGTCTTGTACGGGCGAATCTTGAAGGGGCGAATCTTGAAGGGGCGATTCTTGAACGGGCGAGTCTTGTACGGGCGAATCTTGAAGGGGCGAATCTTGAAGGGGCGATTCTTGAAGGGGCGATTCTTTTCGAGGCGAATCTTGAAGGGGCGAGTCTTGAACGGGCGAATCTTGAACGGGCGAATCTTGAACGGGCGAATCTTGAACGGGCGAATCTTGAACGGGCGAATCTTGAACGGGCGAGTCTTGAACGGGCGAATCTTGTACGGGCGAATCTTGAAGATGCGAACCTTGAAGGTGCAAAACTTGAAGGGGCGAAACTTGAAGGTGCGAAACTTGAGGGCGCAAATGTTCGCGGCACGATTCTAAAACGCAAAATCTAAATCCACTCAATACCCTGTGCAGCCAAATATTTCCTCGCCGGCTCCAAAGCGTCTTTCCTCAGAATAATCTTCACATCTGGCTCAGTGAGATACAAACGAAATCGCTGCGCAAATAATTGATTAGCCGGCTCAAGTTTCCTAATTGCACTCCAAGGAATCAACAAAGCCGGTAGCCCAAAGTTAAACAAAATAAAAATACTCAAATGCAGCCCTTGGGGAGTAACACCAACATTTAAAGAGCCTTTGTAATACGCTATACCCACAGAACCATATTCAAACCGCGAGACATTTGCTGGTGGTGGTTCATTGGTGCTGTAGTATTTCCCTAGCTTGTTCCAATCAACGCTGAGGACGAAAATCAAAATGATCGTGAACAAGATAGATCCAGCGATCGCGATCGCATAAAATTCAGTTGGCATTGGTTTTTTAGGTTACTGGTGGGATAATTTTGCTCAGGAATTAAGCATAATTAATGACATAAAGTCATTGCGATCGCTCTATTTACAACGAAAAATTTATACTTTATTTTGCATAAATACTTTCTACGTATGACTTTTGTAGAGGGAAGGGACACAGTTCGCTATCAGTCCTAGATAAGATTAAAGAAGTAAAGCAGCTTTTCACCTCACCACTCACAACTACCAATGACATCAACCCTGATAAAATTTCCCCGTCTCAATGCTCCAACGCTGCACCAGTTACCCAACGGGTTGACAATAGTAGTGGAGCAAATGCCAATTGATGCCGTTAACCTAAGTTTGTGGATTAAAGTTGGCTCGGCGGTAGAACCGGATACCATTAACGGCATGGCTCACTTTTTAGAGCATATGATTTTTAAGGGCACAGAACGCCTAGCTAGCGGCGAATTTGAACGTCGCATTGAAGAGCGGGGAGCCGTTACTAATGCCGCTACTAGCCAAGATTATACTCACTACTATATAACCACTGCTCCCAAGGATTTTGCTGAACTTGCCCCGCTACAACTAGATGTAGTATTGAATCCCAGTATTGAGGATGATGCTTTTGAACGGGAACGCTTGGTAGTGCTGGAAGAAATTCGCCGTTCCCAAGATAATCCCCAGCGGCGGACTTTTCGGCGGGCGATGGAAATGGCGTTTGAACGGTTACCCTATCGCCGTCCGGTATTGGGGCCAGAATCGGTGATTTCCCAACTCCAACCCCAGCAAATGCGAGATTTCCACGGGAGTTTGTATCAACCCCAGTCAATTACGGCTGTGGCTGTAGGTAATTTACCCACGGAAGAATTAATTGATATTGTTGCTCAAGGAATTAGTGAAGCTACTAAGACCAAAGACTCCCAACTGTGGATAGAATCAGTACTTCATCCCGAAGCTGCATTTACAGAAATTGTGCGTCAAGAATTTGTTGATGAAAGTCTTCAACAAGCAAGACTGGTGATGGTGTGGCGGGTTCCTGGGTTGAAATTTATCAATCAAACTTATGCGCTGGATGTTTTAGCCGGAATTTTAGGACACGGACGCACATCAAGGCTGGTACATGATTTGCGGGAAGAACGCAGCTTGGTGTCTTCGATTGGTGTAAGTAATATGAGTAACCAGCTGCAAGGGACATTTTATATTACCGCTAAGTGTGCAGTAGAAAATTTAGAGGCGGTAGAAGCTGCGATCGCCCAACATATTCGCATTTTACACACAGAACTGGTCAAAGAATCAGAAATTGCCCGTGTACGGCGACGGGTAGCCAACAGATTTATTTTTGGTAATGAAACACCAAGCGATCGCGCTGGGTTGTATGGTTATTATCAGTCCATGCTGGGAGATTTAGAACCAGCCTTTAACTACCCCGCGAATATTCAAGCCCAAGAAGCAACCGACTTAATGCAAGCCGCCCAACAATATCTGACTCCCGATGCTTATGGTGTAGTTGTTCTCAAGCCGGCATAGGGCATTGGGCATAGGGCATAGGGCATTGGGCATGGGGCATGGGGCATTGACAAATGACAAATGACAAATGACAAATGACAACAATGATGTGGACAGAAATTGATGCCCATATTAGCCGGGTGACGGGGGAAAAATTTCAGAGTCAGCACAAGCGATCGGTGAGTGGTGGGTGTATTAACCAAGGCTATGCTGTCTCTGATGATGAACGTACTTACTTCGTCAAACTGAATCAAGCATCCCAAGTGGCGATGTTTGAAGCTGAGGCGCTGGGGTTGGAGGAAATGCTCAATACAGCTAGTATTCGCGTTCCTCAACCCTTGTGCTGGGGTACATCTGGGCATTCTGGCTACATCGTTTTGGAATGGCTGGAAATAGGAGGTGCTTCGACTTCGCACTCTTGGCAAGAAATGGGGCGGAAGCTAGCAGCAATGCATAAAGCGACTAGCAGTCAAGGTTTTGGTTGGAAAATTAACAATACTATTGGTTCCACGCCCCAAATCAACACTTGGACGACAGATTGGGCAGAATTTTATGCTAAACATCGCTTGGGTTATCAATTTCAGTTAGCTAGGCGAAAGGGGGGTAGTTTTCCCAAGCAAGAGAAATTATTAGCCGCTATCCCGGAATTATTAGCGAATCATCAGGTAGAACCTTCCTTAGTACACGGTGACTTATGGGGCGGGAATGCGGGGTGTACGGTGTCTGGCGAACCAGTGATATTTGATCCGGCGACTTATTTTGGCGATCGCGAAGTTGATATCGCCATGACAGAATTATTTGGTGGATTCCCAGCCGCTTTTTATCAAGGTTATAACGAAGTCTTTCCTTTAGATGCCGGTTATGAGCAGAGAAAAACACTTTATAACCTGTATCACATTATTAATCACTTCAATTTATTTGGCGGCGGTTATGGTTCCCAAGCGAACCGGATGATTGACCAAATTTTGCAAGGATAAATAGAAATGCAAAGTATTAAAATACGTTCCCGTGTAGGACAAGATGGCATTTTACATTTAGAAGTTCCGGTAGGCTTGAAGGATAAAGAAGTAGAAGTAATGGTAATTTATCAGCCGATTGAAGCCACCACTACAACAAAAACACCAGAAGAATTAGGATGGCCTCCCGGTTTTTTTGAACAGACTTATGGTAGTTGTCAAGATGACCCAATTGTTATCGATTCTGAAGGAGATTTTGAAAGTAGAGAAGAAATTGTGTGAAGTATTTGTTAGATACTAATGTTTGCGCTCGTTATCTCAATGGTAAATCACCAGCAGTCAGGCAACGTTTACGGGCAACAAATCGGGAAGATATTGCTGTTTGTTCTGTAGTCAAAGCAGAACTATTTTATGGTGCTATGCGGAGTAATGATTCTCAAACTACACTCACTAGACAGCAACAGTTCCTCAATTTATTTGTTTCTTTCGCCTTTGATGATGTAGCAGCCATAATTTATGGACGAATTCGTGCAGAATTGGCGGCTAAGGGTACTCCTATTGGCCCCAATGATTTGCAGATAGCAGCTATAGCGATCGCTAATAATTTGATATTAGTAACGCACAATACTGGAGAATTTGCGCGTGTAAATGAATTACAAATTGAAGATTGGGAAGAATCTTGAACCAGATATGCACCAATAACAATATGCCTACCCTTTTTATGCCATAATTTGTCTTATTTTTGCAAAATTAGCGTTTTGTACAGCTTTGCTGTTTTGCACTGCTATATAGCTTGATTTACGAGTCGTGAAGTTAATATACGATTCAAAAACTTAATTTGCAAGTCAAAAACTTAATTTACGAGTCGCAAAAGTTAATTTGCAACTCGTAAACTTAATTTACTCCCTGATTTCGATGTCGTACAACTGACATAGGGTGCGGAGTTTTTGTTTGAGGCGATCGCGCAAATTTTCCGGCGACACCACTACACAATCTGGCGCATACTGCATAACTTCGCGGCTAAACCAAAATGTACTCGATACTCGCCTGAGAACTCGCCGGACTCGCGGTTGATCTGGTAGCCATTCGTTGATATCGTCTTCTGGTTTGGCTTGATAGGCAACAGCTAAACCAGCAAATAAATGCATTTCTATCTGTATTTCATCCAAATTACTACGCCATTCACCGGAAATGGAAGTCACAGCAGCATCGGTAATGCGGTCTAATCGTAAACTCCAGTTGTGAACTAGTTCTGGTATATCAAAGTTTCCTTCAGTTTCCTCACACCAGCAATCAAGATATTGTCGCTTTTCATGGGGAGTAATCTTAGCATGGCGAATAGTAAAGTTCCATAAACGCCCCGCAGCATCTTGATAGGAAAGCTGAAAAGGCTGGTGGCGTAGGATATAGCGGTCTATTTCTAAACGCCAAGGCGGGGGAAGATTTTCTAGGAAGCGTTCAATTTCGTTTCGTAACGGGATTGATAATTCGCTGCGTTCTAGAAGTAAGTTGGCGATGATTTGGGCTTGTTCAATTTGACCAATGTCTGTCAAAGCATTGATACAACGATGTAAAGCCCTGATCCGAGTTTCTGACCAGTTATTGTTTTTACCGATGAGTAACTTACGTTGGGCGATCGCTTCTATCAGCTTGGAGATGTTCGGGCGATCGCCCCACTTCATACCGAACTCTAAAGCGATCGCTTCTAGTTCGGCTTTATCGTGTTCTTTGAGTGAGAGAGTTATCGACTGACCTTTGCGGCTCATTTTGTACGGACACTTTAATACTTACACTTCTTGCCAATCTCTATTTTGAGTGCGATTATGGATTTTAACAACCAGTTACGGACACTATTTAAGTGTATGTCCGAAAGTTACAGCATTACTCTCAAACCTGTATATTCCCAAACCGTCCCAACGCCTGAAGGGGTGAAATTACCTAAAAATTGGTCGCTTTCTTGGCATCAAGCCGCCACTTTAGAAGCATTGCGCGATCCAAATATTGATGTAGTGTTCAACACTGCAATGACAGGCGATGGTAAAAGTCTAGCGGCTTACCTGGATATTTTACAAAGATACTCCCCTGTTTTAGGGCTATATCCCACTAACGAACTCGCTAGAGATCAGGAAAAGCAAATTAAGGAATATATTGAGAAATTCCAGCCTGAACATGAACCGCGTGTTAATCGATTAAGTGGGCAAGAATTAGAAATTTATGCTGAAGAAGAAAACTTGAAAAAAGGTGCAGCCTTAGAAACACGCGCAGGACAATCAGAGATTTTAATTACTAATCTTGATATTTTTCATTACCTACATCGTGGCGCATATTTACTCTATAAAGATAGTCCTGATAAACTCTGGAATAGAATCGATAAGCGATTCAATGTGATTCTGGTTGACGAATTTCATGTATTTCAAGCGCCACAGATTGCCAGCATAATTAATACAATGTTGTTAATTCATCACACTAATAGACCGAAAAAGTTTTTATTTCTTTCTGCTACACCAAATCAGCAGTTAATTGAGAGGCTTAAATTAGCAGGATTTCGCTGTCATGAAATTAACCCAAAAGAACAAAAAAAATATCAATTTCCCGATACCATTGCTGAGTGTCAGCAGTTAGAAACTCAAGGTTGGCGAAAAGTCACGAGGGAAGTATCTTTACAATTTGTCTCATTAGAACCTATTTCTAAAGCATCAGAGACTTGGCTGAAAGATAATGCAGCTTTGATTCTCAATCATTTACAAAAGCATCGAGGTAGTAAAGGCGCAATAATTCTTAATTCTATTGCCGCAGTTAAGCGGTTAACTACTTTTTTCACAACTTTTCTCCAACCTCATGATTTCATAGTTAGAGAAAATACTGGTTTATCTGGGAAGAAAACTAAAGAACAATCCCTTGATGCTGATTTAGTTCTGGGAACAAGCACTATTGATGTTGGTGTAGATTTCAAAATCAATTTCTTATTTTTTGAGTCAGCAGATGCAGGAAATTTCATCCAGCGTTTAGGCAGACTAGGACGGCATGATGGTTATGAACGTAATGGACAGCAAATAAATTTTATTGATTTCACAGCCTATGCACTTATTCCTGACTTCCTACTCAAAAAGCTTTTTGATGAGGATGAAAAAAATAAGGAATTACCATGCTTAGAGTCAGGCAAAGTTTACGAACGTCTATTTTTAGAAAATAAAATTCGGGATAGTTACCGCAAAATCAACGACTTTACAGGATATTACTTTAAATGGGGAGTAGTTCAGTCGATGCGATTGGTTCGACAGTTAGGACATCCCAAAATTAAGCAGCAATATGCAGCAGGTAGCCAGGAAGCACTCAAGAACGATTGTGAGTTAGTTTTCAGCACTAATCAGAAAAAGGTAAACCTGAAAGCGGTATTTTTGCTAAGCAAAAAATGGGAAGAAGAATGGCACGCAATTGCAAAAACTGATAAAGGAAATCCCATTGCTGATGAAGCAGCGAGTTTTCGGGGTACGAGTCCTTTACTGTGCGGAATTTATGACACTACAGAACAAAATGAGGCCGATAAATTCAAAACCTATGATTTACCAGGAATTCTCAGCAACTTAGAAATTAAACCGATGACGGCTAAAGAATTTGAACGTCGTCGCCAAGAAATTGCAGAACGGACAGATACACCAATCCCCAAAGGCAGATTCAAGCATTGTCTAGGATTTATGGAGTTACTTGGCTATCGGGAAGAGAGACTAGATTGGAAATTTACCTATCCTGGGAACTTGAAACCCTTTGCTGATACTTGGGATGTGCAAGTGTTGTTGGGTATCCAAGTTTGGCAACCGGAAAATTATTGGATTAGTGAGATTAACAAGCAGTTGAAGAAGCAGGCATTAGTCAGTTATCTATTACCTTTTCCTTTAGAGACAGTGCGCCATAAAGGACAGTTACCAATGCACTTCCAAATTTATCCAATTAGCGATCAGTATAGTGTTTTAGATAATACACCACCATACTCAATAGCATTTGGACAGTCTGCTCTGTTGTTAGATACTCAAGCTCATCGTTTTCAAGGGAAAGAGATATGGATAGTCTAATTTTAATATCCCTAATAGGGATTTTAGAATCTTGCAAACCCTTATTCAACAAATGTAACGGCTTGCAGATTTGGGCGAGAAGGTATAAGCCTTCAAGTTCAGCATCGGAAATTTCAATCCCTGATAGGGATTTTAAACTGCCCAAATTTTTGAAAGCAGTGCTAAAGTTCGCCCACCCTGATTTTATAACTATTTAGTCTAAATTTTCAAATGGTCTTCCGATGTTGAACTTATTGCATATGTTATTATTTAGGCGGTGGTATCAGCCTTCAAGTTCAGAGACGGAAATTCGTTGTCACCGATGTTTGAGCATAGACGACGCTCTTACGGCTGCGGTGTGGATAGTTCCTTACTTCAGCCGCATGAGCGTTGCCACAAATGCTAACACGCTGCCGACGCTGTCACCCCTCTTTGAGGACAAGAGCCACCATGCACAAAAAGTAAATGGAGCTTCAACTGCATGGATGTTTATAAGCAGTTGGAACTCTTCGACTTAAGTCTTTACACATCTGAGCATTTTACTGCTAAGGATGGTAAAGAAAAGCAGTTCGAGGAAGTTCCACAATACATCGAGTACGAACAGCTCGAACTCGATTTATTTCCAGAGCCAACTTGCTCAATACCTATTGAGTTGATGAAATTGGCTGCCTAAAATTTAAAGGGGGCTGAAAATAAATCATCTTAAAAGTCCCCTTATTCTCAAAAGTCAAATTTTAATAGCATTCAAAAAATAATTTTCTGGTGCTGAGAGTGGTAGGTAGCAAGATGCGTTAAAACTTTAATACCATGAAAACACCAACAATTCCCGAACTTAAAGAATTTGCTCAACAACTTCCTGAGAGAATTCCTTATCTCCAAATGTTAGTTCTGTTTGGTTCTAGAGCTACTGCTAAAACCAAGGTAAATAGTGACTGGGATTTTGCTGTTTTTTGTGATGAAGAACAGCGTCAGACTTACACGGAAAATAATATTTCGGGTTTGTTTGAATTACCTATGCTTATTGGGGAAGTATTGAAAATTAATCCTGACAACATTGATATTGTAGAACTAAATCAATGCTCTTGGCTAATTGCTCATTTCGTTGCTCGTGATGGAATTGTCATGTTTGAAAAATATCCTGAACAATTTGAGTCTTTTCGCTTAGCTTCATTAAAAACTGAATCAGAGTTAAAAAAATTTCGTCAAGAGCAACACCGAATTATTGAAATAGAACTAAATAAGTGGGGAGCATGAGTAATATAGATCCCGAAATAGTTTTAGTTAGGCTAAAGTTAATTAGCAAATATTACAATACTTTACAAGAATTTAGTTCTACTAGCCTTGATGAATTTTTAGCTGATTTTCATCAACAACTGATTGTAGAAAGACTACTGCAATTAATGATTCAAGCTGCAATAGATATCAATGAACACATCTTATCAAAATTAAGTCCTGATAATTCTGCTACTAACTTTGAAGCTTTCATTGAACTTAGTAAATATCAAGTAATAGCACCAGAGCTAGGAAGGCAATTAGCACCATCAGCAGGACTAAGAAATCGTCTTGTTCATGAATATGATGATATAGATCCAAAACAAGTTTTTAGAGCGATTAGTTTCGCTTTACAGCAATATCCACTTTACGTCAGACAAATTAACTCTTATTTAATTTCATTGAGTGAAGAAGATGGTTAAGAAAAGCAAAAATTCCGAAAAATATCAACAGCTATCACTCTTGGAAACAGAAAATACTCCAACCACTCAAGCATCCGATGATGATTGGATGTCAGGCGATGACTCGGACTTTCAAGAAATATCTCATTACAAGGTAGAAACACAATCCACAGAACTCCTCACCCTGAAGTTATTGCAAAAGGCCATTAAATCTGAAAACCAAGATGATTTAATTATGGAGGAGTTCAGCAATTATGTTTTACCCAATCTTTTACGGGTAGCTGTTGGAGTCACAGCCAAAGGTGGAAAATTTTTTGATTATATTGACCAAAAGAAAGGTAGAGATAATATTAGGCGGGATAATGCAGGCGACCAATCTTTAAACACTCATCTACTCAATGGGTTACTACCAGCTAATTTAATAGAACGTCGCCTTAAAAAACTTAATACCACTGCAAAAAGGATAATCCAAGCACAAGAACGGAGATTATTAATTGCTGGTTTTATTCTCCATGATTTTGAAAAGTTTGATTATCGGCTATTTCCGAAAATGCCAGCAGATTATCAAGCAGTTCGTCAAGATAAAGAACAAGACATTCGTAAATTATCTATAGCTGCGCACCGTGAGATTATAGATGTGATTGTCTATGAATTAGGCCTTGATAAATTTATCAGTCCTGATGAACCTACAAAATGGCAAGAATATCGAGATGATTTGCTATTTATCGCCTACAATGCCCAACGTCGCCATGACACAAATCTCAATCTTTCTGAACATGGGTTACAACCAAAAATTGATGACTACATCTTGATATGTCTTGCTGATTTAACCTGTTTAGCTGATTTACTAGCCTCAGTTATTAAACATCCCCAAGATGCAAAACATGAAACATTAAATAACATTCTCCACAATGTTAGTGATAAACAATTGAAATTCAGTTATCACAGTGTTGCTGAAAATAGAGGTGTATTAACCAATGTGGTTAATAATGCTGTCATGGAGGCTCACACTACTTTAAATACAGATGATTGTGAATATTACAAACCATTACTATATTTGCCGACTGGTGTAGTTTACCTGACTCATCATCAAGCACCAAATATAGATACTGAAGATTTACCAGATAGGGTGGTAAAAAAAATTAAAGAACTTTGTGGAGAGCAGCTAATTCAACGTCAAACTGGTTTTGGTAGAGATGGTAAAGGCATGAAGTATGCCGAATACTATGAAAACTTTTTTGATGATGTGGGTTTGATGCGAGTTGCACTTCAGGCTACCTTACGTATTCTCAAAGCTGGTAAAAACTCTGTTGCTCAAAGTCGCAGTGATAACTTAGTGAAATTTCAACAGCAAAATGTTCTTTCTGCTAATTATAATTTTAAATTTTCTGATGATATGCGGATTGACCAAATTGCTGAATTTTGCGATGCTATCAGCCGTAAAATTTGGGGTGAGAAAGTTAACAAAATTGAAGAAGTACGGAAAGAATATAAGAAAAAGCATAAAAATGAATTACCGCCAATACCACCCTTAAATTTTATTGAAGAAGTAGCGAAGTTATGGAATTTGACACAGTATTTACCACAAATTCGGGAAATTGAAGAAATTAATGAAAAATTAAAAGAATTAAAACTTAAAGGTAACACTGGCGGTGTACCTTATGAATGGTATTATCTGGCAGCCAAGTATTTAGAATATTATCCTACTGAGCCAGAAAATATTGAAAAAGTTTGCACGGATGTCATTAACTATATTGCACAGTTAATTTCACCAATTGTAAGTAAATATGAGTTACCTGATGGTTGGCAAGATTTACGTTTGTGGGTAAAGCGAGTTGTGATTCTTCCTGAAAGTAATATACAAAATACTGATTCTAAAAAAGTATTTCTAGATGAGTTACAACGCTATCAGTTGGCGAAGAAATCAGGGAGAGGAAGAGAGTTAATTTGCTCAATTTCCCATTCGGCTTATACAGTTACTGAACAAATGGAATCTGCGGTACTATTTACTCCCCAAGTTTATACCAATAAACAAATGTTGGGTGGTTCTAACGCTAAACGCAATATTTCCAGCATTGCAGGTGTGGAAATGATGCTGCGACAAATTTTAATGAATCAGACTCAAGCTGTAGGTAAACGTTTTGAGGATGGTAAATATCGTTATCTCTATTTCTATCCAACTTATTACTGCACACCAGAAACTAATAAATTTCTTCAGTCTGCTTACACGAACATTGCTCAAACTAGGTTTAATGCTAGTATTCGCAATCATTTTATCAGTGATGATTTAGAGGCAGATTTTGGCAGGAATCGTTACCAAAGTGTGGATACGTTTCTCATTGATGAGGAATTACAACGCAAGAAAGATTTACCTGATAATAACCCAGAACATAGACAAGATCGTACATTTAAGCTTTCTTACCCAGAAGACCAGCCTCTAACATTTTATTTCATGGCGTTACCACCAGGACGCGACCCCACAGATACAGAATCTTGGATTATGCCAAGTTGGTTAGCATTTGCTTTTCCAATTATTTTAGATGTGAAAACTGTGGTTTCTGAGTCACCAATTCCACCCTTTAATGATGGTGCTGAATTTGAGGAGAGTGTATTTCTTGATAGTGCGCCGCAAGCTTTTCGCATTTTAGTAGGAAGAGATAGATTTCGACTTGACTACATCCTCGAAGGTTGGGAAGAAAATGGACAAAAATATCCAGCACCATTGAACATTTTAACTGCGGCTTATGCAATTCACCTTGATGTTAATGCTAAACAAAACAAAGGCAAGTATGATTCTAACTGGGGTAAATTTACTGAATTAGCTAGGGATTTAGAAACAAGTCCTTTGAATGTTTTTAGCTATCTCAAGAGTTGGACACGTCGCCAAGGTGTTGAAACACCTAGCATTAATAAAATCAAGCTCTATGCTTACTACTTCTATCCCTGTTTTGACCCTTATACAGAATATAATTTTGAATTGGAGGAATGGGAATTGACACAAAAATCAGCGTTAAATCATCCCAAAGAATTAACTGAGCGATTTCGGAAATTTTACAGACACGCCAAAAAAACTGGTAAACAACCAATTCCAGCTAATGCAATTCTTAAACCTATAGACGTTGCTGCTGATGTACTTCTTAAAGCTGATGTCAGTTTTCAAGATGAAGCATTAGTTGATTTAGTGACAGCAGAATTATTTCAGCTAATGAAAAGAGTACATGCTTCTAGAGCAGAAGGGCGCTGGATTATTAGTAATAGGGAGGAGGAATTACAAGCAATTAGGGATTTTTCTGAATATTTTGTGTGTAAGGTTTTTAGTGAGTCTTTCGCAGGCGATCGCGCTCGGTTACAGGGGCGACAAATGAACTATATTCGTAATACTTGCGAGTATTTATATCGCCTAGCTAATTATCAACAACCCCAAAAAAATGACAATGACACTGATAGTTTAGATACGGAAGATATCGATATCAATGAAGATGAATAATTTTGATTTAAGAGGAATCATATTTATTCAATCAAAAGACAAAGTTCAATAATGCAATTTTGTACATCAAACACTAGGAGCAAAATTATGAGTTTTTTGAAAACAGTTGATGCTAAATACTTTCAAAAAGAGATTCCCTATAAACCAATGGGTAGCTATGTCCACTTTCTTACTTTACGTATTACTGAATCTTATCCTTTATTTCAAACTGATGGAGAATTAAATAAATCACGAGTCCGGGCTGGTATAAAGAAGAATGACCCTGAAAGTCAAAAAACTATTAGTCGCCTCACCATGTTTAAGCGAAAGCAGTCTACACCGGAACGTTTAGTTGGTAGAGAATTACTCCGAAAGTATGAATTGATGAAAATTGATGAATGCGAATATAATGTAAAGTTTGCAATGGATAATCCAGACTGTATTATTTATGGTTTTGCGATTGGTGACTCTGGTTCTGAAAAATCAAAAGTAGTTGTAGATTCAGCCTTTTCTATTACTGATTTTGCTGAATCACATGAAACGTTTACACTCAATGCACTTTTTGAAAATGGAACAATGACATCGAAAGGTGAAAAGGATTCTAAAATTGGTGAAGTTACAAGTCGGATTAATCAACAAGACCACATTAAACCTCAAGTATTTTTCCCTAGTATTGTTACCTTAAAAGACCCTACAGAAGCCAGCTTCTTGTATGTTTTCAACAATATTCTCCGCACTCGTCACTATGGGGCACAAACTACTCGTACAGGAAAGGTAAGAAATGAGTTAGTTGGGGTAATATTTGCTGACGGTGAAATCATTAGTAATTTACGCTGGACTCAAGCAATTTATGACTATATGAAGGATCATAATCAGCTTCACTTACCTGATCCTTTAAATGAAGATGATGTCATCGCAGCTGCAAAAAATACAATTGCTAAGTTAATGCAAGATGAATTTATTGTTCATGATGATTTTCTTGATGGAAAATTTGAAACTTTGCTCAATGAAGTAAAAGCTATTACTGGAAATGAGGAACAATTGAAAAAATTACTTAAAAAAGCAGATGATGAAGCTAAAGCCTATGCCAAAGCACACATAAAAGGCAAAGATAAAGTAGCAGCTAAGTAATTTTCATGACTATTATCTACCGTTGTCAATTAGAACTACACGACAGCCTTTATTATGCAACTCGTGAAATTGGGCGATTGTATGAAACAGAGCCAGTAATTCATAATTATGCTCTCTGTTATGCGTTGGGATTAGTTGATAGTGCAATCTACTCTACTACCGTTGCTGAAGAACATTCCTATCGCTACTTTTGTCCTGAGCAAGTGCCAAAATATGAGGAGCATCTCACACCACTGAATCAACAGGGAATTTATTTGACTCCGGCGCGTGCAATTAGCCATTCAGCCATTCTCAATACTTGGAAGTATGCTAACAACAACTACCATGTTGAAATGGAGAAAACCCAAAAGAATATTCCTAGTTTTGGCAGAGCTAAAGAAATTGCTCCGGAAAGTGAGTTTGAGTTTTTTCTCATATCTCAAAAAACACTCAAATTACCAAAGTGGATTCGCTTAGGTAAATGGATGAGTAAGGCTGAGTTGAAAGTTAAAGAATTACCTCAACCTAAAACTGCTGAAGGTTTATTCACCTGTAAATATCCCTTAAATCCTTTAGATGTGATGTTCACAAATCAAGTGATTAGCTATGATGTGGTCAATATGCCACCTGTTAGCTTAATTCAAAATGTCCAAATTCGGGGACAATATTACCAATTTGATGGACTTCAAGAAATAAAAATTCCTGTGCGGATGGAATATCGTTTTAAAGGTTAATCAATTCTTAGATGCATACATCCTGATATCATTGGCGGTGCGTTACGGTGTTTCGCCTAACGCACCCTAAAACTCAAAACTGGACAAATTTCCTCACACCCACAGTGAAACACTATCAACTACAACCAAACGCCTTCCCCAGCAATTACCTCAATGACTTATGGGGGGAAATCCATGCTTGTCCTTACTTTGCTGTCAACAACCTCAACCGCGATTTTGTCGGGACGAAGGGATTTTCTGTGGTGTTTCAAAAATCACACATAGAGCAAGTAGAACAACAGTTTCCCTACTTCAAGCCTTATCTAGATTTGGCTCTCCAGACTAACTGTAATGCTTTTTACCTCAATCCTTTATTGCTCAAAGAAGGCTCCCGTGTCGATCCGCACATCGATCGCTCTTTGCGTTCTTACTGCAAAACCATTGAACCGCCTCTGTTTGTCAGTGTTCTCTATGTGCGCGTACCTCCCGATATGCAGGGAGGAGAACTAGTACTCCAGTCGCACAAACGCCAACTTGGGCAAATTAAGCCGCAAATGAATACTTTACTTCACTTTCAAGGTGATTTAACCCATTCTGTCAACGCGGTGAGAACACCGGGAAATCGCCTGAGTTTGGTTTGTGAACAGTATAGTTTAAGCGAGGTAGAACTTGCAGAAATCCCAGAATTTACCATAGAGTCAAGAGTTGCTCAGTATGCAACAAAAAAACGCAAGTAAGTTTTTGACTTTTGACTTTTGACTTTTGACTTTTAAAATATGCCTCATAGCCTTGTTCTGAATCTGCTTCCCCAGTCACCGATTCCACCCCAATATCTCACGGGTAGACATCTGCACGCACTATTTTTAACACTTGTGAGTTCTGTAGATCCCGCATTAGGCGATCGCTTGCATGATGCTACCGCAGATAAAGCTTTTACGCTCTCCCCCTTACAAATACTCAAGGAACGGGAACGCAGCAAATATCAATCTAAAATTGCTCACCATACTTTGCAATGGCAACATCAACAACCAATCCCAGCCGGAATGCCTTGTTGGTGGCGCATTTCTCTATTAGATGACACTCTTTTTGGCAGACTTACCCAACTATGGCTAAATCTCAACCCCCAACACCCGTGGCATCTTGGCCCCGCTGATTTATACATTACCAGCATCCAAGGTACACCCCAATCAATTCAACCTTGGGCAAACGCCAGCACCTACGCTCAATTGTACGAACAAGCGATCGCTCAAGAACGCACTCTTAACTTCACCTTCGCCACACCTACCGCTTTCCGCCAAGGAAAGTTTGATACTACTCTTCCTACCAGAGAATGTGTTTTTAATTCCTTACTTTCACGGTGGAATAAATACAGCGGTATAGAATTTTCGGAAATTGCCATCGAGTCAATTTTTCCCTCATTCGTCAATATTAACACAGAAATTTTAGCCGACTCTCGCAGCAAATTTATCGGCATTATTGGCGAAGTTAGCTATCGAATTTTAGGAGAAGTTGAACCAATACAAATTAAGCAAATTAACGCCTTAGCTGACTTTGCATTATATGCAGGAGTTGGGCGAAAAACAACAATGGGGATGGGGATGATAAGGCGGTTTTAATGTTAACTGTTAACTGTTGACTGTTGACTGTTGACTGTTGACAAATGACAAATGACAAATGACAAATGACAAATGACAAATGATAATGAACACTGAATATATTCAGATTGCGGCCTTGAATCAATATGCCTATTGTTCCCATCGCTGTTGGCGGATGTTTTGTGCAGGGGAATTTATCGATAACCAATATACTATTGAAGGGACAAGTTTACACGATCGCGTCCACACTACAGGCGATGGACAGCGGGAAGAAACTTGGCAAGTTCGGGCGATTTGGCTGAAGTCAGAAAAGTATCAATTAATCGGCAAATCTGATTTAATTGAGGTTGAATCTGGTGAGTTTTACCCTGTGGAATATAAGCGGGGACGTAAAGGTGAATGGGATAATGATGAGTTGCAAGTTTGCGCCCAAGCTTTGTGTTTAGAAGAAATGACAGGGCGAACTATCAATATTGGATATATCTATTATGCTCACTCCCATCAACGCCAATTAGTAGAGATTAATCAAGAACTCAGAGAAAGTGCGATCGCCACAATTAACGCTGTGACAAATTTACTGCAAACTGGAATTATGCCACCAGCAGTTTACAGCAAACGCTGCAAAGGATGCAGTCTTTATTCGCAATGTTTACCCAAAGTAATAGATAAGCTCAAAAGCTATCAGGAAGCTGGAGTATAAAGGCAGCACTTCTCTGCGAGACGCTCCGCGAACGACTACGCTCAGTGAGCAGGCAGAAGGCAAGAAAGGTATTACTGTCAAGCTGCACTAGTTAATTTTTGAGATTTCCACTATTTCCGCATTTCTCACAAGCGCTATGGAGGGTTTAGCAGTGCTAAACCCCTACAATTGGTGTGTTTTTTCCATTATTCATATTTGGTATTGATTGTCAATGCATAATTCCTATTTGGTTGTGTAGTTGCGAATTCTATTTGTCTAAGAGGTTGTTTGAAAAGTGATTGGCTGTGATTATAAGTACTTTCAGATCCCCCCTAGCCCCCCTTAAAAAGGGGGGAACTGGACTCAAAGTCCCCCTTTTTAAGGGGGATTTAGGGGGATCTAGAATTTTTTGCTACCGACGACAGGACTTTTAAAACATTCTCTAAAGATGTTATTTATTTGGGAATCAAATCATGGGAACAATTTACGTTACACAAGATGATTCTTTTATCAGCAAAAACGATGAACGTCTCAATGTTAAATTTGACAAAAAAGTAATTTTAGACGTACCGCTGATTAAAGTAGATGGTTTAGTAGTCATGGGACGATCCAGTATCTCTCCGGCTGCGATCGCTGAACTGATTGATAAAAAAATTCCCCTAACTTTACTCACAAATAATGGTAAATATATTGCTCGCTTAGAACCGGAAATGAGTAAAAACATTTTTGTTCGTAATGCTCAATGGAAAGCCGCAGGTGAATCAGCCCAAGCTATTCACGTCACGCAAGGTTTTGTCAGAGGTAAACTGAAGAATTACCGTCAGACTTTATTACAATCTCAACGCCGCTATTCTGAACTAGATTTGAGTGCTGGTATCACGCAATTAACTAATGCGATCGCATCTTTGGAAAAAGTCGATGTAATTAATTCTATCAGAGGCTTAGAAGGTGCCGGTAGTGCAGCATATTTTGGCTGTTTCAATCAATTAATTCGTGTCGATGATTTTAGTTTTACCACCCGTAATCGTCGCCCGCCGGTAGATCCAGTAAATTCTCTGTTGAGTTTAGGTTACTCTTTACTACGTCATGATATCCAAGGAGCTTTAAATATTGTAGGTTTTGACCCTTATTTAGGATACTTGCATACAGAGCGATATGGTAGACCTTCTTTAGCATTAGATTTAATGGAAGAATTTCGACCTTTAATAGTAGATGCTGTTGTTCTCACAGCAATCAATCGCCGGATGTTGACACCAAAAGACTTTATTACGGAACCTGTGAGTAATGCTGTTTCATTAACTAAAGAAGGATTACATACTTTTCTGCGACTATATCAAGAAAAGAAGCAAGATAAATTTAAGCATCCCATCTTGCAAAAGCAACATTCTTATCAAGAAACTTTTGAAATTCAAGCACGGTTGCTTGCTAAATATCTGCTTGGAGAAATTGATAAATATCCCCCTTTAGTAATGAAGTAATAAATTCACAAATCAATCCCTAGCCCCCAGCCCCCAGCCCCTATGTTTGTAGTAGTTTCTTACGACGTACCAGAAGACAAACGCCGCACGAAAATTCACAAGGTTCTCAAATCTTATGGACAGTGGATGCAGTATTCGATTTTTGAGTGCGACTTGACACACACTCAGTATGCTAAACTGCGATCGCGTCTCTCTAAATTAATCAAGCCAGACCAAGACAGCATCCGATTTTACTTCCTCTGCGCTTGCTGTCAAGGTAAAATTGAGCGCATCGGCGGCGAAATGCCAATCGACACCACAGTGTTCTTTGCTTGAGTTTTGCGTCAACCAGTAGGTGTTGGAAACATGAAGGAAAATTTTACGCCCCAAAAGCTTCCCCCTGCTGCTTTTGAACCCTCTTACACCTATGATGAGGTTGACGCAAACTCTCTAACCCTTGCTACACAAGCTTTTGAGCTTTTTGATCCCTGATACCTATTGACAACTCAAGCACCCAAGAGATACTTTGGTTGGAGGTTGACGGAACTGCACCTTGAAAACCAAATATATCAACGCTTTCAACTCCGGGCGATTGCAATTAACAATAATCCCTATCAGGGATTGAAACCCCATGAGAGTAGGCTTAACAAGCAGAGTATTTTATTGCAATTAACAATAATCCCTATCAGGGATTGAAACATTGAACAAATTAAAGATGAGATAGAAGTTGATGCATATTGCAATTAACAATAATCCCTATCAGGGATTGAAACTTTCGCTACCTTTGCCACACCTCAACAAGCCACTGCATTGCAATTAACAATAATCCCTATCAGGGATTGAAACTAGCTGTGGAAAATATATATTAAGAGATTTAAAATAAAATTGCAATTAACAATAATCCCTATCAGGGATTGAAACCCCTTACCAACATATTTGGATAAGTAAGCGGCAGGTGATTGCAATTAACAATAATCCCTATCAGGGATTGAAACGCTCTTGTTGGTGGTGGGACTTCATCTGGTAGTATTGCAATTAACAATAATCCCTATCAGGGATTGAAACGATTTATATTCAAAACATAGCAAGCTTTGGAATGATTCTGAATTGCAATTAACAATAATCCCTATCAGGGATTGAAACTAATCTCGATGAATTTGCATTTAAATATCCCGATATTGCAATTAACAATAATCCCTATCAGGGATTGAAACATCAGCCACGAGAAAGGGCGGGATATGACCACCGACATTGCAATTAACAATAATCCCTATCAGGGATTGAAACAAGGATTTATGGGTGAGCAAACCTAACAAACCCTAATTGCAATTAACAATAATCCCTATCAGGGATTGAAACATACTGGCAGTAGTAGCCAGACTCTTTGAGAGTAATTGCAATTAACAATAATCCCTATCAGGGATTGAAACGAGCAAATCGGCGGTAGCTTGTTGAGGTGTGGTGAATGTAGATTGCAATTAACAATAATCCCTATCAGGGATTGAAACTAAGTTTTAAATTCTTCTCATGCTTGTTGAGTATTATTGCAATTAACAATAATCCCTATCAGGGATTGAAACGTGGCTTGGATAAGTTCCTTGAAAGTATTGATGTTTATTGCAATTAACAATAATCCCTATCAGGGATTGAAACAGTGCGACTCGTTCTAGAGTAAAAAATACTACCAAGTATATAGCTCTAGGTGAGAAAAATCCGGATGAAACCTGGAAAATCTCATAACTAATTCACGGATGTAGGTATAGAATCCTACCCTGGAAAGGAAACAGTGACTCCCAACCTGTCCACACCGACTAGACTCGGAATTCTAGAGAGTGAAGCTGGAAACAGGACACAATCAGAGCTAAAAGCAGATATGGCACACTGGTGTTAATGGGGAGATGACAAGGATAAACAAGACCTAAAAAAGCGTCATAATCCCAAGCGGTAATCTGAAAAAAACATACCGACTTGATGTTTTTATTCTCGCGGCAATATTGTTTCGTTAGCCGTATTCCTATGAGAAGAATATTGGCGAACTGGTCTGTCCTAAATCATCAAAAAATCCAGAATTGGAACGAGGAAAAATAATGATGGAGTCTAGAGAAAGGTCGAAACTCTAGTAGGTAAGACGAGATAAGTAAACCTCCACATTAGGTAGGACGAACCGTAATTGGTTCGAGGCAATCAGAGTATAATTAGCGGCGTAGAGTATGGTTAGACACGTAGAAATAAACTACAGTGAACTGTGGAAATCGTTACCGTGGAAGAAACTCCGCAAAAACCTTTTTCGCCTACAATGTCGATTATATAAAGCGATGCGAGCCAATGACCAAAAACTTGTCAAAAGTCTCCAAAAGCTGATACTCCGTTCCCGGAGTGCAAGATTATTAGCGATTCGTCAAGTCACACAATTAAATGTTGGGAAGAAGACCGCTGGTGTCGATGGAAAAAAGTCCTTAACTTTCTTTGAAAGAATTGAACTCGATGAATACATCAAGGTAAATATTCATAATTGGAAACCCCAAAAACTCAGAGAAATTCCCATACCAAAGAAAGACGGTACTCAAAGAATCTTAAAAGTACCCACGATTCGGGACAGAGTATGGCAATGCTTGCTCAAATACGCGATAGAACCAGCACACGAAGCATTATTTAATGCCAGAAGCTATGGATTTAGACCAGGACGTTCGGCACATGATTGTCAAAAGTTGATTTTCCAAAACTTGAACTCTCATGCGAATGGAAAGGAAAAACGAATCCTAGAACTCGATATTGAAAAATGTTTCGACCGCATCAACCATAACTTCTTGATGTCTGTGGTAATCGCGCCGCAAAGCGTCAAACAAGGGCTGTGGAGAAGTCTGAAAATCGGTACAAATCCCGAATTCCCTGATTCTGGTACACCACAGGGAGGAGTATGCAGCCCACTTCTTGCCAACATCGCATTAGACGGCATCGAAAATATCCATAAATCCGTCAGATATGCGGATGATATGGTATTTATCCTCAAGCCGAATGAAAATGCTTCACAAATACTTGATAAAGTCAGCGCCTTTTTGCACATTCGCGGACTAAATGTAAAAGCCTCAAAGACAAGATTAGTTAGAGCGACAACAGGCTTTGACTTTTTAGGCTGGCATTTTCAAGTCCAGAACAATGGCAAGTTTAGATGTACTCCGGCAATGGAGAACTTCAAAACTTTTCAAGCTAAAGTCAAAACCATTATCAATAACTCGCATGATGGTGCAGCCATCAAAGCCGATAAATTAGCCCCAATTATTCGGGGTTGGCGAAATTATCATCGTTACTGCAAAATGTCTGGTTCTCAGTTTTCGCTCTGGTTCATTAATCACCGAACATTTAAAGTGTTCAACCAACAACCTAAAATGAACCGTTACCAAGCCGAAACCCTAGTCAAAAAGGCATTTCCTCCAGTCCCCTACTCGGAAAATGATTTCGTCAATGTCAAAGGAGATTATTCTCCCTTCAACGGCAACCTGATTTATTGGAGTCAACGTCAATCCAAATTCTATGATGGTGCGACATCCAAAGCTTTGATTTCTCAACACCACAAATGTGGATTTTGTGGCTTAAGTTTTGTAGATGCTGAAAGAATTCACCTCCATCACATTGATGGTAACCATGACAATTGTCATCCTAAAAACCTTTTGGCTATACATGAATCTTGCCACGATTTAGTTCACTATCGCAAAGGCAAATAGCCTCAGATTTGTCGAAAGCTGGATGCACCGAAAGGCGCACGTCCAGATTGAAATGGGAGGTGCGGGGGATAATACCCCCCATCGACCCAACCAAAGAGAGGCAGCAAGAAAACCATTAAGAGCAGCATTGCAATTAACAATAATCCCTATCAGGGATTGAAACGATTTTTGAAAAAAAGTTCTTCTCTTACATAATATTGCAATTAACAATAATCCCTATCAGGGATTGAAACTCGGGGAATCTGTAGCGATAGACTGCTGCTGCATAATTGCAATTAACAATAATCCCTATCAGGGATTGAAACCGCTCAAATACGCCAACATCTTCATATCATTAGCATTGCAATTAACAATAATCCCTATCAGGGATTGAAACGCTTCGCTTTTATATCTGGGGACACCCCAGACCCCGATTGTAATTAACAATAATCCCTGTCAGGCATTTAAAGCTTATTGATAATATTGCAAATTTTGGCGGTAATTTTAAACCTAAAAACGATATTTTTTGAATTTATAAATAGTTTATCAACTATAAATTAAAAAATAAAAAGCGTTTTATAAACATCACTAAGCTTTAAACAAATGATTTTTGATTGGGGAGCATCCCAATTTTGCCCTGAATAAATTTGTAGTGGGAGCATCTTGCTCCCATTGGTCAAACCAGCAGGCTAAAGAACCATCACTACAAAAAATCAATTTACACATTTGGGATGCTGCTCAAATTGATAATCAGTTGTTAATACTCAATTAATTATAAAAAGCGTTTTATAAACATCACAAGGCTTTAAAAAAATGATTTTTGATTGGGGAACATCCCAATTTTGCCCTGAATAAATTTGTAGTGGGAGCATCTTGCTCCCATTGGTCAAACAAGCGGGCTAGAGAGCCATCACTACAAAAAATCAATTTACACATTTGGGATGCTCCTGAAAGTGAGAATCAATTGTTAATATTCAATTAATTAATATCCCTATCAGAAATTAAAAGGTTGATGATGTTCAGCTTCAAGAAAAATTTAAATTGAAATTAGTCTAAATTACTAATATGGATTTCAACTTATTTGAGTTAAAATTCATCACAATCCCTATTCAGGGTAATAATTTATAACTAAGTATTAGTACTTAGACATAATCTGCTGTAAGCTGAATAAATGAACTACGAAACAGCTCGCAAAATCCTTATAGACCAAGTATTCGCCAGCGAAAACCACTCAGATTCCTTGTTAATGCGTCTGAAACAGGGAAAACCGCCAGTTCCCGGTCAAATCACTTCGATTTTGTTGGCATTAAAAGTGGTGTTTGAAGCCCTCAAAGAAGCTTCTACATTAGATAGAGACTTAGCTTATGCGCTTTTTGAGTTAAGCATGAAGACTCAACAGCTATTTGCGGCGGGGCGTAAAGCTGGGGTTGATTGGCCGCCATTACTAAAGGAAGATTTGCTGCGAATTTCTCTCGCGGCGGAAAGTATCTTTTCTGGTAATTGGCAAACTCCGCCTTCACAAGGATTTGGGGGAGTTTGAAATACTGAAGTCTTCAACTTAGGGACTTCCAAATAAAAAATATCTCAATTGTCGGGGCACGGCTTTCAAAGACTTTCGGTAAAACCGAGATTTCATTGATGCCGTGCCCCTACGAGCCTATCACTTTTACAATGTCTTTTAACTTCTACCTAAATCACCGATTTCGCAATTCTGCTTCCAATTTGTCTACATCGCTTTTGAGCAAAACTGTCATTTGACCGGTGAAGGCTTTACCCTCCCTCGGCTGGGCTACCTCTACCCAATAGGCATAGCGATCGCCTACGCGCAATTCTCCCTGTAAAGCTTCTCTAATCGGGGTTTTGGCAAGTCGGGCTGAGTTAATCGCACTTTGATTGGGATACTTATAAATTAGCTGGGCATTTTGAAAGTCTTGATAAATACCCAGTCCATAAATTACTCGTAAAGCCTCTTGGAAGCGTTCAAATGTCATCCCGTTGACAGCATCATACATCGTCATGCGCTCCGAACGAATCATGCTGCGGTCTTTAGTAAATGCCACTTTTCCAGGCGGTAATACTGATGCTAAAAAGGTGAATCGCTGGGCTGCTGTATCACTCTTTTGCACAAATAAGCGTTCGCCACTTTTAGGACGAAGGGTGGGATGTGCTTGAATCCAGGTAGTTACTTCTTCAGTTTGTTGCCCTGGTAAAGCATTGGCTTGGGAATCTACCAGCATTCCCATCGCTAGCCAGGACATAAAAGAAACAGGCAAAATCAAAAAAGTAAGCAGAGATTTTTTTAACATTTTCAAAATCGGAAACTATATCGCGAAGTAATCATAGTTTTCCCGTTTTGCTGCCAAATTATTTCATATAAATTTAAAAAAGATTGCTACGCCTATAAGTGGTTTTACTGATGAATTGGGCATTGGGCATGGGGCATTGGGCATTGGGCAATAGTTATTCCTTCTCTGCTTCCTTGTCCTCCTTGTCCTCCTTGTCCCCCTCTGCCCCCTCTGCCCCCTTCACGCTCTCAGCGCTACCTTAATGACTTTCCGCGCTTTCATGTCGCTAAACACCTGTGCTAAATCCTTCAAGGGGCGATGTTCGCTAATCAGTAGTTCTAAAGGATGTTTACGACTAGCTATCATTGCTAGGGCGGCGCGGACATATTCAGGGGTGTTGTGAAATACACCTTTTAAGGTGAGTTCGCTGTAGTGTAGCTGTTCTGTGTTGACGCTAATAGTAGTATCTCGTGGACAACCACCAAATAAGTTAACGGTTGCACCAGGACGGGCTGTGGCGATCGCAGTTTCCCAAACGCTGGGTACGCCTGTTGCTTCTATGACTACATCTGCGCCCCATCCTTGGGTGAGTTCTTTTACCACTCCGGGAATATCTTCTATTTGATGATAGTTAAATGTTTTGGCTGCACCTAATTTTTTGCCAATTTCTAGCCTGTGGTCATTTCCTCCCCATAGCCATACCTCGGCTTTCTCACTCTCGGCTAAGGCGGCGACAAACATCAGCCCGATCGCCCCATCTCCTAACACCACTACCCTATCTTGGGCTTTGATTTGGGTACGCCCTAGGCCATGCAATACACAAGCTAAGGGTTCGGTCATTGCGGCTAATTCCCAAGGCAATTCATCGGGAATCGGCAACATATTCTGCTGTACTATGGGCGCGGGAATTTTTAAATATTGGGCAAATGTACCATTATTCCAGGTCAAATTTGGGCATAAAGAATACTCTTTTCGTTGACAAAAAAAGCAATTCATGCATGGTGCAGAATTATTAGCGACGATGCGATCGCCTATTTGCCAATTTGTCACACCTTTACCCAAGGCGACAATTTTCCCAGCCGCTTCATGACCAAATAAAGTTGGTGGTTTCAACATTCTGGCATGACCACCACGCCGCCATACTTTTAAATCTGTACCGCAGGTTGTCGCCGCGCCGACTTGAATAACTACCTCACCAGCCTCCGGAGTCGGATCGGCGACTTCCTCTAGGCGTAAATCTTCTTGACCATAAAGCAAGGCTGCCAACACAAATTTTGACCTAAATGAATAACTCCACCTGATTTTACCAGGAGGAGTTATTCACAGTTCAGCCGTAATCTCATGGGTTTCTAGTCAGCACAAAGCACACTTCAAAATTCAGGACTAAAGTCCTAACTACGAAACATATCAAACTAAGAATTGACTGTTGGTTGGGTAGTTAATCCGGTATTTCGGGTCTCTGCATTAGACAAACGACTCAAAGTTAATAGTGGTACTTCTTGTCGGCAAGAGAGACAAAACCAATAAACTTCACTATGCCGAATATGGCGCAGGAGGGAACCACCACAACATGGGCAAGTGTTGGTTCTCATACTCATACCGATGTCCTCCTTGAAAAAAATGTTGTTGTAATATGCACAAAAAAATTGTTTTGATTAAAACTGGATTTTGGCGGCATGAATGCGCCCATTCAAGTCTATGCGATCTTTGATAATTTGTTCATAGATTGCTTCATAACCGTTAACCATTTGAGCAACGCTAAATTTGTTTTCTACGTATTCTCTACAGGTTTGCCGATTAAGTTTTAAAGCTTGAGGAATCATGTCTACCATTTCCTCGTAGTTTTGACAGACAAAACCTGATTCCCCATGAGCAATAACTTCTGGAACTGAACCGAGATTCATGGCAATCACAGGTGTACCAGTTGCCATTGATTCAATCATCACCAATCCAAAAGGTTCTTGCCAGGTAATAGGAAAAAGAGTGATTGCAGCATTGCCTAAGAGTTCAGCTTTTTGTGCCAGGTTAACTTCACCGATAAATTCTATTTGCTGACCATCTATATGGGGGGCAATCTCTTGTTCAAAAAACTTCGAGTCTACTAAATCAATCTTTCCTGCCATCTTCAAGCGCCAACCACTCTGTTTAGCAATGGCGATCGCATGGTGCGGCCCCTTGTCGGGAGAAAAACGCCCTAAGAATGCCAAATATCCTGGTTCTTGGGGTTGTTTTTTCAATGGGTAATCTGCCAGGTTAATACCGTTGTAAACAGTGCCAAAATAGTTTAAATCTATCTGCCGCTGTGCGTTACTGATACTGATGTATGGTTGCTTTTTATGGTGGCTAAAGGCTTTGCGGTTATCCTTTGTAAAGCTGCCGTGGAGAGTATGTACCGTGGGAGTTGATACTAAACTCGCTAGGGATAGTGCCGAAATCCCTACATGGGAGTGAATTATATCGAATTCCGCCGCTCGCTGGTAAACCTGGCTAAGTTCAAGCATTTCATACACTGCATACTCTTTGACATTCGGATCTAAGCGCAATGCTCTGGGATAAATTGCTTCTAATGTAGCCAATGTTTGGGAATCGCCAGAGGCGAATAAAGTGACTTCATGACCGCGACGAACTAGTTCATCGGTCAAATGACTCACTACCAATTCAATCCCTCCGTATGTGGGAGGTGGAACTCTTTCCCATAATGGGGCAACTTGAGCTATTTTCATATGTCTTGGTTCAGCCGATTAAATAGTTCTCCCATTGAGAACTTCTGTCAATGTTTGAGGGCAAAGAATTTATACTTAATCTTCTGAAATTTAAATTAACCAAAACTATGCCCGCAAGTGCAACATCGGTTAACCGTACCGTTGAAACAGCACCACTAAATTTCAGATCATCAGTGATTGCCTCACCCGACTACAATATAAAGATACAATCAACTGCTAACTCCTTTCATCTGTCTTGGGGATCATTAAATAATTGCCTATTCTGTAACTTAACCTACTAATTGCCAAATTTTGTAGCTGAAAATACTAAAATTTGCTTTGGGATCAATTCTTCTCAAGACTGATTTAGGGAAAACCGCTAGAATCATAGAGAATATATAAATATTAAATAAATCTAAAAATACCTCTAATTAATGATTAATTAATTAATTTATGTAAATATTGCCGCAATGAAAATCGCCACTTGGAACGTTAATTCAATTCGCACTCGCCTAGAACAAGTAACTGATTGGTTAAGCCAAAATCCAGTTGATGTACTTTGCTTGCAAGAGACAAAAGTTATAGATCAAGATTTTCCGCGATCGCCTTTTGAAAATTTAGGCTATCAAGTTTACTGTTCAGGACAAAAAGCATACAACGGTGTAGCTTTAATCAGCCGCCAACCGCTGTTGGATGTAAGTACTGGGTTTACAGCCATCGTGCCCAATTTACAACCAGAATGGGACGAACAAAAACGGGTAATTACGGGAATTATTGAGAATGTGAGGATTGTCAACCTTTATGTCCCTAATGGTTCAGCTGTAGGTAGTGAAAAATACGAATATAAGCTGCGGTGGTTAACAGTATTGCGTGAGTATTTACAACTGCTACTAAAATCACAACCTGCTATCTGTGTATGTGGTGACTTTAATATTGCTTTAGAAGCCAAAGATATTCACGATCAAGTCAAAGCCGACAACCACATCATGGCATCAGAAGCAGAACGCCAAGCCCTACGGGATATATTGACACTAGGATTTGCTGATGCTTTTCGTAAATTTACTTCTGAAGGTGGAAATTACAGTTGGTGGGATTATCGCACCGCCGCCTTCCGGCGTAACTTAGGCTGGCGGATTGACCATCATTATCTAACACCAGTGTTGTATGAGCGGGCGACAAGTTGCATTATTGATGTTGCACCGAGGAAATTGACTCAACCAAGCGATCATACGCCGGTGATTGTGGAATTTTAATTGGGGTTGACTGTTGACTGTTGACGCTTGTACGGGCGGGTTCACAGATATCCTCGTGGATCAACAATGATCTAAATAAACCCGCCCCTACAGACGGTTGACTGTTGACGGTTGACTGTTGACGGTTGACTGTTCTACTTGTTTGCGGAAAATACCGAAATGAGTAAGCGTTAAGGCATTTTCAGTAAGCGTTAAGGCATTTTGCTTGCGGAAAACACCAAAATGAGTAAGCGTTAAGGCATTTTCAGTAAGCGTTAAGGCATTTTGAGTAAGCGTTTTGAATAAACGAGTAAGCATTATGGCATTTTGCTTACTAAATTGGCCTTGATATGTTTTTTTGATGAAGCGATCAACAGGGGCGATCGCCACAATTATCCTTAACTGAACCGTATTGCCTTTAAAATGTCATTACTCGTTTGAGCGAAGTAATCGCATCATCCTCTAGTTTTTGCGATTGCTTCCCTTCACCCTTCGCCCTGCCTCTGCATTTATTAAGATAGATAAAGCGTGACTTCTTCCTATAGTTAGTGTGAGGATATCTTGAGCATGATAACTAAGTCTATAAGTATGCTCATAGGCTAAAACACATCCAATTTGCATATCTCCATTTCATCACAATCTTCTAGGATGGGCATTTTGCCCACACAATTGATGCAATTTCCATGTGAAATAGCTGATTTCAGCTTTAAGCATTGATCAAGCACATAGCAAGCTTTCGAGAACAATCGAGACTGAAAATATTAATATAAGGTCATTTTATGATTCTAGTCACTGGAGCAACAGGGGGAATTGGTCGCAGAGTTGTGCGACTGTTACGCCAACAAGAGAAGCCAGTGCGGGCTTTTGTTCGCCTGTCTTCTCATTACAGCGAATTGGAACACCGAGGGGCGGAAATCTTTATCGGTGATTTACGCTGGGAAAAAGAGATTCAGCAAGCTTGTCGGGGTGTGGAATATATTATTAGCACTCACGGATCTGGGGGCGATGCCTTATCCTTAGATTATCGTGCCAATATTGAACTCATTGATCAAGCAAAAGTCAATGGAGTTAAACATTTTGTCTTCATTTCCGTACTGGGTGCAGATCGGGGGTATGAAGATGCGCCTGTATTCAAAGCTAAACGAGCAGTAGAGAAATATCTCGCAGCTAGTGGCGTGAATTACACTATTTTACGTCCGGCTGGATTAGCATCTAACTTGCTAACATTAGCAGAAAGGTTTCGTGAGACAGGGTTGTATCTACTGATTGGCGATCCCAAAAATCGGACTTCGATTGTCAGTACCGATGATTTAGCCAAGATAGTGGTGGATTCTTTGACAGTTGAAGGCGCACAAAACCAAACTTTAGCCGTAGGGGGGCCAGAAATTCTCTGGCGTGGGGATATTCCCCAAATTTTTGGACGCATCTTCAACAAAGAACCTATCGTAATTAATCCGCCCCTATTTGCTATTGATGGGTTACGGAGTGCCTTAGGTTTATTTGATACCCAAACACAACAAGCTTTGGGAACCTACCGGACTTTGCTCGCCAATGAATTTTTCTGCACAAAAGACGAAATCTCCAATTTAGAAAGAATTTTTGACTTTAAATTGGAAACTTTAGAAACCTTTGTGCGCCGTTATTTAGCAGTTTAAAAAAGTCACTATCATTGGTCATTATTCTTTACTACTCAAACTAATGACTAATGACCAATGACTAATGACAAAGGATAAAGGACAAATAACAAAAATTGTATGAAATATTCCCTAGTGGCGAATGCTACGCAAGCGCGTCAGACAAAACAGCGATTTGCTAAACCAGATGAACAACTATCTTATGAATTGGGTAAAGCAGTACAGGAATTACCACCGCTATACACGAGATTATTAGCGGGAACGATCAGCCTGATAGTATTTGGGGCGATCGCTTGGGCAAATTTTTCCGAAATCGATGAAGTAGCGATCGCCTCAGGGGAATTAATTGCATCTACACAAGTCAGGCCAGTCACATCCCTAGGTGGTGGGACAATTATGAAAATCAAAGTCAAAGAAGGCGATCGCGTCACCAAAAATCAAGTCTTAATTGAACGCGATCCCGACTTGAAACAAACTGATGTGAATCGACTGGCGAAAGCTACTAAATTGATTCAAGAAGACTTACAACGTTTAGATGCTGAACGGGTGGGAGTTAAAACTACTGGGACTGGATTACAAGATCAGCTGTTAAACTCCCGCCTAGGAGATTATCAAGCACGTCAAGCAGCAGCACAAGCCGAAGCAAATCGCCAACAAGCAATCATCGATCAAGCTAAAGTGCGACTCTCGCGGTTACAAGAAAACTTAGCCAGCGCCAAAAGTGCTTTTGTTAACGCCAAAACTAACTTAGTCAATGCCAAAAGCATCAGTTCTAAAATGGAAAGTAATTTGGCGATCGCTCAAAAAAGAGAACAAAGCCTGCGTACTCTTCTTTCTCCCGGTGCTGTACCGCGAGTCGATTATCTAGAAGCTCAAGAAAGATTAAATCGGGCTACTACAGATATTACCAGAGCCAAAGATGAAATAACTAATGCCGAGAATAAAATTCTCGAAGTTCAAGACAAAGTTACATCCTTAGAAAAAGATATTGCTGCTCAAACTCAAGAAATTCGCCAAGCCCAAGCAGCTTATCAAGCAGCGAGCAATCAAGCACAGCGTTTAGTATCAGAACGCCAAAGCGAAATTATCACCCAAATTAACAAGCGCAAAGAAGAATTGACTAACGTTGCTGGTCAATTAGAGCAAGCCAGAAAACAGGAAGACGAAGAAACTATTAAAGCGCCCTTTCCTGGCACAATTTACAAAATCAAAGCTACCAAAGGCCCAGTACAAGCTGGTGAAGAGTTACTTTCCATTTTACCAGAAGGGGAAGAAATGCTCCTAGAAGTCAAAGTTCGCAACCGCGATATTGGATTTATTCGCCAGGGGATGAAAGCCAAGGTAAAAATGGCAACTTTCCCCTTTCAGGAATTTGGTGTTATTAATGGCGAGGTTGTGCAAGTCAGTCCGAATGCAATTACCGATAAAGATTTAGGCTTAGTGTTTCCCACAAGAATTAAGTTAAACAAACACTCAATTAATGTCCGTGGTCAAGAAGTTGCCTTAAATCCCGGTATGGCAGCTAATGGGGAAATTGTCACGCGGAAAAAATCAGTTTTGACCTTTATTATGGAGCCTGTGACGCGACGGTTTAGCGAAGCATTTTCTGTGAGGTAGGTTTGGGATGTGCGATCGCTCTTTTGGAGGAATTAGGAAGAGCGATCGCTAATCAGGTATAGCTGTAGCCAGATAGATTAGGACATCAAGCTAAGATAAAACCCTAACAATAAAAGGCTTTCAAGTCTGTCAACAGTCAACAGTCAACAGCTATATTTATAATTGACGTTAAGATATAATTTGTTCTCATAAAAGTGTTTCTTGGATAACAAGCACAGATGTCTAAGATATCAGTAATCTCAGAACACATTGAAATTACTCCAGGTGTGTGTGGTGGTAAACCGCACATTGCTGGACACCGAATTAGAGTACAAGATATTATAATTTGGCACGAACGAATGGGGCTTTCCCCTGACGAAATCGTTTATCACTACCCTAGTATCACTTTAGCTGATGTCTATGCTGCCTTAGCCTATTACCACGATCATCGAGATGAAATCAGACAACAAATTGCACAAGGAGAAGCCTTTGTGAGAGAAATTCAGGCTCAAACTCCTTCAATTCTGCAACAGAAACTAAAGAATCTGGGAAATTATTGAGCCAGAAGAAATGAAAAATCAACTTGAATTTCTCTAATGTAAAAAATGCGATCGCACTCTTAATGAATAGAAAGAGCGATCGCTTGTCAGGTTGGTAATGTCTACCCCACGCTATTATTTTTATGATGGCTACCCTTAGACTTTTACTACCAAATCAAGTTTGACTTAAGTCCGAATAACATAATAGTTGTCTGCATCACTAGTTCCTGAGCTATTATTCCGAATAAAGTGTTTCTGGACATATCGCTTATCAAAATCTAAGGTACTCTGATTCCAACTCTGATCCCACACATAGAAGCCACGTACTTCATTCTCAGTTCCATAGCCTGCAAAAATTGCGGTGTGCTGTATCCAGGTGGTTTTTCCGTTGGCATTTTTAACGGGATTGTCGTAAGCACCATTTGGCCCTAAGAAAGTTGCAATGGCAGTACCCACAGCAACATTACCATTTGCCATGACATTAGCTCCTGCTTTCCAATGAGTGGTTAGCCAATAAGAGCTGGAACTGTTAATTCCTGTTGCATAAGCAACTAAATCCCAACATTGGGCACCAGCATAGTTATCGACATTAAAGGATTTACCATTCAACTCTCCGTTTCTAAGTTGCATTAACTTATCGGAAGTAGCCATTAAACCGGATGGTGGAGTCACTACTGGCGGTTGAGGTTGTACTGGTGTCACATCCTGCCGCACTAGATCGACTTCTCTACCTACGATATTATTATTAGTAATAATATTCACCCCATCACCTTTCATATCATCGGAATCGGTCAAATCTAGTTTTCTAAAAGTGCCATCTCCGTTAGCAAGATAAACTTTACCTGTACCATAAGCATCTGTCGCCCAATGACCTTTTTCTTGGCGGATAAAGTCTGTTTTACCGTCCCCGTTATAATCGCCAACAATCAGGTTGGTTAAGTCACCTTTCATATCATCAGAATCGGTCAAATCCATTTTTCTAAAAGTGCCATCTCCGTTAGCAAGATAAACTTTACCTGTACCATAAGCATCTGTTGCCCAATGACCTTTTTCTTGACGGATAAAGTCAGTTTTTCCGTCGCCGTTATAATCGCCAACAATCAGGTTGGTTAAGTCACCTTTCATATCATCAGAATCGGTCAAATCTAGTTTTCTAAAAGTGCCATCTCCATTAGAAAGGTAAACTTTACCTGTACCATAAGCATCTGTTGCCCAATGTCCTTTTTCTTGGCGGATAAAGTCAGTTTTCCCATCGCCGTTATAATCACCAACAATCAGGTTGGTTAAGTCACCTTTCATATCATCAGAATCGGTCAAATCTAGTTTTCTAAAAGTGCCATCCCCATTAGAAAGGTAAACTTTACCTGTACCATAAGCATCGGTTGCCCAATGTCCTTTTTCTTGGCGGATAAAGTCAGTTTTTCCGTCGCCGTTATAATCGCCAACAATCAGGTTAGTTAAGTCACCTTTCATATCATCTGAATCTGTCAAATCCAGTTTTCTAAAAGTGCCATCTCCGTTAGAAAGGTAAACTTTACCTGTACCATAAGCATCGGTTGCCCAAGCACCTTTTTCTTGGCGGATAAAGTCAGTTTTTCCGTCGCCGTTATAATCGCCAACAATCAGGTTAGTTAAGTCACCTTTCATATCATCTGAATCTGTCAAATCCAGTTTTCTAAAAGTGCCATCTCCGTTAGAAAGGTAAACTTTACCTGTACCATAAGCATCGGTTGCCCAAGCACCTTTTTCTTGGCGGATAAAGTCAGTTTTTCCGTCGCCGTTGAAGTCAACTTGAGTACCCAATGTAATAGCTTTGGATGTGAAGTTAGTGAAGCTAAAAGTACGCTCCACTACATTACTAGCTGCATTTGCTTTGTCATAAGCAACTGCCCACAGGCTGTAATTACCAGTCGCGAGATTTAAGCCACTCAACGACAGATTGTAGTTGAAACTTCCCCAGCGATTGTCTGTGGTAGAGGGTGTGACACTCACAACATCGATGACTTCCACAAAGGTACCATCAGCTTTCTTGATGCGGAAATCTACCTTGGAAATGTCTGTAGCACCGTTGCTATTGTAGACTAAGCCATTATTGATGCTCAGAGCATCTGTGGGTTTGAGGTTGGTGTTATTGAGGTTGAATTGTAAGCTATTGGGGGCGACGTTGTTAGTGAAGCTAAATGCACGTTCTACAACATTACTAGCTAAATTTGCTTTGTCATAAGCAACTGCCCACAGGCTGTAATTACCACTCGCCAAGTTTAAGCTACTCAACGACAACTCGTAATTGAAACTTCCCCAGCGCTTGTCGCTAGCAGGTGTGACACTGACAACATCTTTTACCTCCACGAAGGTACCATCAGCTTTCTTGATGCGGAAATCTACCTTGGAAATGTCAGTTGCACCGTTAGTATCGTAGACTAAGCCATTATTGATGCTCAGAGCATCTGTGGGTTTGAGGTTGGTGTTATTGAGGTTGAATTGTAAGCTATTGGGGGCGACGTTGTTAGTGAAGCTAAATGCACGTTCTACAACATTACTAGCTAAATTTGCTTTGTCATAAGCAACTGCCCACAGGCTGTAATTACCACTCGCCAAGTTTAAGCTACTCAACGACAACTCGTAATTGAAACTTCCCCAGCGCTTGTCGCTAGCAGGTGTGACACTGACAACATCTTTTACCTCCACGAAGGTACCATCAGCTTTCTTGATGCGGAAATCTACCTTGGAAATGTCAGTTGCACCGTTAGTATCGTAGACTAAGCCATTATTGATGCTCAGAGCATCTGTGGGTTTGAGGTTGGTGTTATTGAGGTTGAATTGTAAGTTAGTGGGGGCGACGTTGACTGGTTGAGCAGAAACGCCCAAATTATAGTTGGTGCTGCCGTTGACAGAGTAAACTTGAATGAAGTAAGTACCACTGTCTAAAGATGTCTTGATCGATTCAGCCGCTGTTCCAGTGGTATAACAACCAGTGATAATTTCACCTGTATCAACTACACTATTTAAGTTGTAATCTCGAATTAACCTTACATTTACATCAGCCAACAAATTATCGAGAGAGAGGCTGAAACTACTGCGACTACTAAGATTGAAGCGGTAGAAGTCGTTGGTATCTGACAAACCCACCCAGTCTTTTAAAGTTTGAGAGTTGGAATTTAAATTTAGATCAAAAGCTGTATTTAAAGTATTACCTGCAATATCAAAAGGCATAAATATCCCTGTATCAGTTGGTAAAAAAACACCCCTTAAAACTTTCTTAGTTAAAAGTTTTAGTAGGAAAATTCTCGGCAGAATATAATTGATTACATTCTGCGCTTGCTAATGCAGAAACAGCTAGGGTATACCTGCGTATTTTTTTATGAAGTGCTATTAAAGTTAGACAGATGATTATGAAAAAATATAAGTTAATGACTGTTTATTTGGATTGCTCCACTCTTGATTAAGTAGTCGTTGTCAAGACAGTAGAATTTCAGATGTAGTTGTGAATCAACCAGAAAAGTGGCTGGAAAAGGTTTTTCCAGCCACTTTGAACCAAAGTAGAAAATAAGTTTTAGTGAAAAAGTTATTTTTAGATTATTTTACAGAGATGCGATCGCGCAAGAAAATACCTTAATACCCCTGCGATCGGACTTTAGCGAACCTTTTGCGCAATTCAACCATTTACTTTGGGAATTGTTGCCGCATTTTTTCCATATCAGTCGCCTGGTCATTTGCGAGGCTGTTGTAGGTGTTGGTATTCAGATTGCTATCATAATAACGGTATTGTGACCAGATGTTTGCATTGCTGATACTGTCAAGACTTTGCGGTTGTGTGGAAGCGTTTGCGCTAAGATCTATAGTCTGGTCTGGTGCGTAGAAGCGGAGCGGCTTGTCTCCAGACATCGCGCTATTCTCTAAGTTAGAAACAGAAAATTTACTAGTATTTCCCGCTATCTCTGCAATAAAGTCATTGACTAACCAGCCAGCACTCAAGCCTGCATCTGGATTTGGGCCGCCATTGCCTGCGGTCTGTGTGATAATTTGACGTACTTGGGCATCAGTCAGGCTATGATTAGCACTGAGCATCAAAGCTACTACCCCGGCAACATGAGGAGCAGCCATAGATGTGCCACTATAATTAGCATACTGATCGCCTGGTACTGATGAGTAAATATTCACTCCCGGTGCTGTTACATAGGCGAGTTGACTGATTCCTGGTCGGTTAGAGAAGTCTGCAATCTGATTATTCTGATCCACTGCGCCCACAGCCAATCCCCACTGATTTGCATAGTTGGCGGGGTAGGATATGATTGGTAACCCATTATTACCAGCTGCCATTACAACTACTACACCTTTCTTACTGGCATATTCAATAGCTGATGCTAAAGAACTGTTAGGAAAATCGCTACCTAGGCTAAGATTAATGACATTAGCTCCTTGATTCACAGCATAATAAATACCTTTAGTAATAGAACTAAGGGAGCCTGAACCAGAATCATCGAGAACTTTCACGGGCATAATTTTGGAATTATAGGCAATTCCTGTCACACCAACACCATTATTTTCTCCCGCAATAGTCCCAGAAACATGAGTACCATGACCGTTTCTATCTATGGGGTCACTGGTGTTTTCTACAAAATTCCAACCGTGGCTATCATCAATGTAGCCGTTGCCATCATCATCTATGTTATTACCAGCAATTTCTTTAGTATTAGTCCAGATATTATTTTTTAAATCTAGATGATTATAGTCAACTCCAGTATCAATAACAGCGACAACAACATCCTGACCTGTGTATCCTCTAGCCCAAACTTCTGGGGCTTTTACCATGTCAAGATTCCAATTATTACCACCTAAATCGGCAACATCGGCAAAGGTATTTTGACCAATAGCTTTAGCAACTCCAGCTGCGGCATTCACTAAGCCATAACCAGTGGTAGAGTCATAACTAAGTGTACTCATAGTATCTCTACTATCGAGTTGTTGCACATCAGTATTATTCGCCCTAAAATCATTGATATTGGGGTCAAAACTACTATGACCACTGATATTTAAATTGTCGTCATTTTGAAAATTAAAATTATCTGCTGAGGAGACAGGATTAACATTTAGCCCGTTATCATTCAATGATTTTTTATGCGTGTAATCAATGGGCATAAGTAATTTCTCCTCAAAGATGACAATTTTTTTAGACAGCGGAAGTTTTTCAAACCTTTCTTACCAAAAGGTTTTGATTCAGGAATAAGTTACCATTGTCAATAATTACTATGAAATTAATTATAAAAATGACAATTTCATTACAAATGCTGTAACTAAAAGTGTGTTTTTTGTTTTTAAGGTTGAGGTGATGGGTGGGGAGTGAAGGTCGGGGAGACCCCGCCCCTACAGATTTGTCACGTTTTTTAAATAGGTATAAAAATATGAACTTATTCCTTAGACAAGATGATTTTAAATTTTATTCTTTCTTCTGCAATTTGCTTTATTTCAATAACTTCCATTAAACAGTAAAATGATACGACTAAAGATGAAAATTTATCCCGTCCATAGTGCCTATTTCTAATTACTTAAAAATTAAATCTAGGCGTTGTTGAGTAATATTCATGGCTTGGGGTGGGGAATTTTTACCTAATAATACAGATTCAATTGCCCTACCTAGGTTATCAGAAATGCGGGTGTAATTCGGAAAAATCGGACGCGATCGCCCAAATTTTGCTTGGTCTAAAAATACCTGAATTTGGGGGAATTTACGCATAAATTTTTGATATTTCCTACTTTTTCGGGATTGCAAATTTACAGGTAAATAGCCAGTTCCTAGGGCTAATTCTGTCTGAAATGCTTCACTAGCAGCATACTCAGCAAATTTAAAGGCGGCTTTTTGCTGTTGGGGTGTGGTTTTGAATAAGAACAAATTTTCACCGCCAATACTCGTAGCGGGATTTTGTTTAATGGGAATGGGAAAGACATCAAAATCTACACCACTTTCTTGGAATTCTCCCAAACTCCAGGGGCCAGTTACTTGCATTGCAACTTTACCGCTAACCAAGTTACTGACTTCATAACCTCTTTCTGGTTCGGATAAGGTAGCGGAACCGTCTGCAATTAAATCACGCCAGAATTGTAAAGCGGCGATCGCTCCTTGATTATCTTTTAAATTCACACCTGCGGCCTGCGGTGATTCACCACTCACTAATTCACCCCCACCACTCCACATAAATGGTAACCAGGTAAACACGGTAAATTCTCCTTTACCTAAAGGCAGAAGTATACCGTACTGATCAATTTTGCCATCGCCATTGCGATCGCGGGTTAATTTTTGCGCTACTTGTCGCAACTCTTCCCAAGTCCGGGGTAAATTCTCGATACCTGCGGCTTTAAACAAACTAGGACGATAAAAAACGCCGACATTATTTGTCGCAAAGGGAATTGACCAAATTTTGCCCTGATATTCCATTGATCCAAATAAAGTTGGGTCAATTTCGTCTTTAACTGGTGAATTTTCCAGCATCTCATCCACAGGGATTAAGGCATCAAGTTCCACTAATTGACCGGCGATCGTTGGGTTGTACCATAGTAAATCAGGTGGTGCATTGCCTACGACTGCTGCCAAAATTTTGGGCATTTGCTGATCCTGTTGCCCAACATAGAGTGATTCTACTTGAATATCCGGATGGGTTTGATTAAATTTATCTACTAGCCTTTGCAATACATCCCGATTGGGCGGTGGATTCACGCCTTGCCACAAGGTAACATGAATCACTTTTGCTTCTTCTCCCCGGCGGAGAATTGCTTGACATCCAGTGACAATTAATACGCCTACAAGCAGCACCAGCAGCCAGTATTTCAGGTAGGGTGAGAATTTTCTTCTTTGGCGCTGGGGATGGTGACGCGGCGAAAAAAAGTTGTACATGATGTTCATGAATCAGCAATTCAAGCAAAGCGATGTCTGATGACAAGCCGCTTCCCGTCTACGCCACCACTTTGGCATTTTCCGCGAGTGTTGCACAATCATCCAAGGTAAGGATTTTCACTGGTCATTGGTCATTGGTCATTGGTCATTGGTCATTAGTCATTGGTCATTTGACTTTGGGCTATTGACTATTGACTCTTTCTCAAACTACCTTTGCATTTCGGTTATATCTTAATCTGGAAATGCAGTGTAGATAAAGTTCAGGTTATGGCAGGACATAGTAAATGGGCAAATATTAAGCGCCAAAAGGCTGTGGTGGATGCAAAAAGGGCAAAGACCTTTACCCAGCTGTCAAGGGCGATTATTGTTGCGGCTAGAAGCGGTATACCAGATCCAGCGGGAAATTTTCAACTGCGCACAGCAATTGATAAGGCTAAAGCGGCGGGAATTCCCAATGATAATATTGAACGGGCGATCGCTAAAGGTGCAGGCACATTTGGTGGTGATAATGCTAGTTTTGAAGCTATTCGTTACGAAGGTTACGGGCCTGGTGGTGTCGCAATTTTAATTGAAGCCCTGACAGATAACCGCAATCGTACTGCTGCTGATTTACGTGTTGCTTTTAGTAAGAATGGTGGGAATCTGGGTGAAACTGGTTGTGTTAGTTGGATGTTTGAACAAAAAGGTGTTTGTACAGTCCAGGGAGTAGTTGATGAAGAACAGCTTTTAGAAGCATCTTTAGAAGGTGGAGCTGAGTCTTACGAAATGGCTGAGGATGAGATGGCGGAAGTATTGAGTGAAGTAGAAAATTTAGAGATTCTCAATAAAACCCTCAACGAAAAAGGCTTTGAGGTAACTGATACAGAATTGCGGTGGATTCCTAGCAATACTGTGGAAGTTACCGATCCCGATCAAGCGCGATCGCTTCTCAAATTAATTGATACCTTAGAAGGTTTGGATGATGTTCAAAATGTTACATCCAACTTGGAAATGGCAGAAAGTCTGATGGCTTTGAGTATTGTTTAGATTGACATGTATAATTTGTTGTCTAATATACATCTGGTGACAATAGACATACAAATTTCATAGAATTTACAAACCAATGAAATACGGCTATGGGATGCTGGGAATGTTAAGGCTGTATGGAGTTACCATAAATTATTTAGTCACAGCCTGATTTTTAGACCTAATATTTTCTTGCCCCTGTAGCCGGTTCTCAAGTTTCGGTGTTTTAGCTGTCACAATCTTTTGAACTCCCAAGTTTGGTACTCCAGATGATATACCGACGAAAAGAAACAATTTGCCCAGAGAAAAATATAGAAATCTACACAGAAAGTTTATATAACTCATAAAACAATTACACGCTTTTTTGCCATACTATAAGGGTCTACTATTGAATGCTCTGAAAAATCTCAAACAGAAAAGTTAGCCTTAACTCCTAAGTCTGGCTCTGTTGATAGCTGTACTTACCGTAGACCTATGTGATAACCAGCTCTTTGAGGTGACTATACAGCAGCCTTCCCCAAGAAACAATGACTGCTAATTTCTACATTTTATAGTAGATAATCAATTAATTTTTTGATTTTCCCGTAACTACACACTATACCATTTAAACCCGCTGCCTCTGGCAGTGGGTTTTTTATATTGTTAATTGATGAAAAAGTGTGCAATTAAAGAAATAGTGTTGACTGTTGACTGTTGACTGTTGACTGTTGACTGATAAAGGATAAAGTTAAATTGAATTTAACAGCAAAATTTATCTGAAAAATATACATAAAAAATTCATGTCAGAAACAAATCACTGACATATAAATTTAGGATAGTTAAATCGTTGGTTCTTTCACTAAACAAATCATCAGGTTATCATGAATAAATTAGCTAAAGGTTTACTTCTGGCGTTAGCGATCGCTACCCCTGTAGCTATTTATGCATCTGTTTTTCAAGCTGAAGCTGCTACTATATATAAGACTCATCATGCAGCAACAAACAAAGCTAATGGTGGCAAAATAGTTAAGCATAAACATCTCAAGCATCATACCAAACGCTCTGCTAGTTCAGCAGTAAATAAAAAGTAAGCTATTGCATTTAAATTTATACTACCAAAGCAGTGATTAACTTGGTTATCAATAGTTGATTTTAGCTTTGTCTCCTAGTTTTTTTATCTATCTTTGCTCAAGATCACAAAATCAAACCTCGCTGCGTTCCTCAGTAATCGGCGAGGTTTTTTCTCGTGTAAATCGGTTAACTTGCTTGAGACTGAGCGATCGCGCAAAATATCAGATTATTTCTACCCTGCCTTCTGTACTTCCTGTGCTAACACAGTGATGGGATATTTTTTAGTTGCCAGAATTTTGTAAACAGCTACGCAAATTGGGAGTTAAACATAATAATACGGATTTAACATGAGAAGAGCCGATGCAATACGGTTCGGATAAGCAATTTTTATCTCCCTTTGGGGAAAGGGAAAAGGTTAAGGGGTAAGGGGGAAAGGTTTGAATGGGCCCTTTTCCCTTTCTCCCTTAACCGAACCGTATTGACATCCGATGGATGAAGTCGTTAGATTACAAGCCTTTACTGCAATACCTTGTTATATTTTTATAAAAAAAATCCTGAGAAATTAAATAAAACTGTTATTTAAATAGTGGAGATACTAAATTGTACCTAAATAAATATAATCATCCGGCGATGCAGCAAAGCCTGAATTTGGAAACGGATTCCACAGCAACCAGGCAAAATCAACCTGTGGCGGCAATTTTAGAGCAACCATTGCCGTTGATTGCAAATATCGTTAATGACGTTGAAGATTGTCAAAATTGGCTGAGTGTTCATCAGCTTTGGGGAAAATTGCCTCTACAAGCAATACAGGCGATCGCTCAATCATTCGATTGCTTTAGCGTCGAACCCAAAACGCTGATCTATCAGGAGGGGCAGACCCCTATAGGGATGTATCTTCTAAAGTCGGGAAAGGTGGAGATTTTCCGACAATCGTTGATTGGTCACTTGCTAATTCGCTACCGGAATCCGGGTGAATTATTTGGTTATACGCTGATCGCTAATGGCGTAGAAGGAACATATCAAACCAATGCGATCGCGCTGACAAAAAGCGAAATTTTGTTTTTACCGAAAGCCGCATTTCAAGCGCTGATTGCGGAATACCCTGCAATTGAACAGATAATTCATTCCCAGCTCTCCCATGATTTGTATGAGTATACCACTCGCATTGCCTGGGAACAGGAGCGGATTCAAGCTTTACAGTCCTATATCCAGCCATTACCAAGCAAAACAAGCATTATTGGCAGTAGTAAAGCTGCACAAAAACTGACAGAACAGATTAATCAAGCAGCCGCAAATCTCCAGCCTGTGGTGTTGCAAGGGCAAGCAGGTACAGGTAAAACATTTGTAGCAGGTTTGATTCATGCAGGCTCCGAACTAGCATCCCAACCCTTTGCGGAAATGGACTGTGCGGCGCTACTGCGTGCAGAAGATGGTCGGTTGAATACGGATGTGTTGTTTGGTAGGGTAGGACAGCAAAGGGGGATTCTGGAACTGTTAGAGCGGGGAACCCTGGTATTAGATAATGTGCAGGTGTTGAGTCAGGGCGATCGCTCTCGCTTAATTCACTACCTAAAAACCGGATTAATTCTGCCAAACCAAGGTATTTTGGGCAAAATTAATTCTGCTACTGAACCTGCACCACCAATTCAATCTTCTGTGCGCCTCATCTTGGCATCGCCTAACAAACTAGAATTGCCTGATATTCAAGCCATTACTATCAAGCTTTTTACTCTACCCCAACGGAAAGCCGACATTCCCGATTTTGCCCGCTACTTTTTGAAGCAGTTTTGCTGTGAACAGAATCGCCCCTTGTTACAACTAGATCAATCCGATCTCCGTCGTCTGATTAGCTACGACTACCCCGGAAACCTGACAGAACTGGCAGAGATTTTGCACAGAGCCGTGATGATGACACCATCAGGGCATTCGGTGATACCAGAACAAGCATTATGGTCAGTAGAATCAACTAAAAACGCCTTTCGGCTGGATCTGTTGACTCATATACCCTGGTTGCGGCAAATATTGCTGAGTCGCTGGTATCCCAAGGGTATCTGGGTAATCATGATGGCTGTTTTTGTACCTGTGACAGTGCTGGGTTTCATTGGCCCCCAAAATCAGGATAGCAGTATCACCTTAAATTTGTTTTGGGCGTGGTGGTGGCCTGGTTATTTGTTTCTGTTTGCCTTTGTGGGTAGGCTTTGGTGTGCCGTCTGTCCATTTATGATTACCGGAGCCGTCATCAGGCGCATTTCTCTGTGGCTATTTCCACGTCAGCAACTCACCTGGAATAGCAAATGGTTGAACCGTTGGGGAGGCTGGATTGTATTCGCTGGCTTTGTGGCTATTTACCTGTGGGAAAAACTCTGGGACTTACCACACCATGCCTATTTGTCTGCTTGGTTGCTGTTGACAATCACCGCCGGAGCGACAATTTTCAGCTTAATTTACGAGCGGCGATTATGGTGTCGGTATCTTTGCCCGATTGGTGGGATGAATGGTTTGTTTGCCAAACTGTCGATAGTTGAGTTGCGATCGGCTCAACAGGTGTGTGGCAGTCAGTGCAGTACCTTTGGCTGCTATAAGGGGACAACGCCAACTCCCATCACCTTTGCTGAAGCCTTGCCCAGCGAAGGACAGGAAACGGGGGGATGTCCGCTGTATTTACATCCGGCGCAATTGCAGGACAACCGGGATTGTATGCTGTGTATGACTTGCTTAAAAGGCTGTCCCAATCGCTCGGCACAATTGAATTTGCGGTTCCCAGCTTCGGATTTGCTCGATAATCACAAGGGATTTTGGGCAGAAGTTGCCCTTTTGTTGCTGCTATTGGGTGGTGTGTTCATGCATCATGGGCAGAAGATTCTCGGATGGTTGGGATTTGGTTCTGTTCCTCTGGATGCGGATCATTTGCTGCTTAGCATTCCCATTGTGCTTGTGCTTCTGAGTATTCCCGCCGTGTTGACTTATTTAACTCATGCGATCGCTCGTTTTTTCGATTCTCAGCAACCAGACTATCTCACTGTTATTTATGCCTATCTGCCCTTAACCCTAGCAGCTAATCTCACTCATTACATTCCGGCGGCTATGACTCAAGCCGGGCAAATTCTCCCAGTTTTAGCAAGGACGCTAGGTTATAGCGGTGCAGGCTTACCCACCCTCACCTGGAGTTTAGATGTGGCGCAATTTCTGCAAGGCGTAACCCTACTTTCGGTAATGGTGTTTACTCCCTATCCACTGCTGCGGATTACCAAGCGATCGCTCTTGAACAACCTGCCACATTTGTTGCTGATGTTGGGTTTTACAGCATTCTTTTTTGAGTTGATGATCTAACTTGCTCTAAATTGCGCGATCGCGTCAAAATAATAGTTAAGATGCTGTAATTTCTCTTAACAATGCCCCTAACACAGCTTTTGCAAACCCTACCTTCTCCCCAAACAGCCACAGACAAGGGGGGATATGATTATGATTTGGTGATTGTCGGCGGCGGGATTATTGGCTTAACCCTAGCCTCAGCTTTAAAAGATTCCGGCTTGAAGATACTGCTGGTAGAAGCCAAAGTAGCATCAGCCGCAGTCGCCAAAGGCCAAGCCTACGCCATTCACATGCTTTCAGCGCTAATTTACCAAGGAATTGGGATTTGGGACAAAATGTTGCCGCAAATCGCCAAATATCACCATGTACGCCTATCTGATGCCGATTATTCTGAGGTTGTGGAATTTAACACAGCAGATTTAGGCACACCAGAATTAGGTTATGTGGCAGAACACCAAGCACTGTTACAGCCATTACAAGAATTTGTCCGTGATTGTACGAATGTAACTTATTTATGTCCCGCAGAGGTAGTGAAAACAGAGTACCAACAGGACATAGTTGCCATAGATATCAAAGTGGCAGAACACACAAGGACAGTACGGAGTAAATTATTAGTAGCCGCAGACGGAGCGCGATCGCCAATTCGCCAAGGCGCGGGAATTAAAACTCACGGCTGGAAGTATTGGCAATCCTGTATTGTCGCCTTTGTTAAACCAGAAAAACCCCACAACAATACAGCCTACGAAAAATTTTGGACTAGCGGGCCATTCGCGATTTTACCTTTACCGGGGAACCGTTGCCGCATCGTTTGGACAGCCCCCCATGAAGAAGCCAAAGCCTTATGTGAGTTGGGTGACGAGCAATTTTTAACAGAACTCAGCCGCCGCTTTGGTAATCACATGGGTAAATTGGAATTACTAGGCGATCGCTTTATTTTTCCCGTCCAACTCATGCAAAGCGATCGCTATGTCTTACCGAGATTAGCATTAATTGGCGATGCAGCCCACAATTGCCATCCGGTTGGCGGACAAGGCTTAAATTTAGGTATTCGCGATGCAGCCGCATTGGCGCAAGTAATCCAAACAGCCAACGCCAAAGGTAAAGATATTGGTAACATCCAAATCCTCAAACGCTATGAACGCTGGCGTCAGCGAGAAAACTTAACAATATTGGGATTCACCGATTTGTTAGATCGGATGTTTTCTAATAATTTCTTACCCTTATTGCTGGTTCGTCGTCTAGGTTTATGGATCATGCGCCGAGTGCCTCTGCTTAAAATCTATACTCTCAAATTGATGATTGGGTTAAAAGGGCAAACTCCAGAACTGGCAAAAAGGTGAATTTGTCATTTGTCATTTGTCATTTGTCATTTGTCATTTGTCATTTGTCCCCCCTGCCCAATGCCCAATGCCCAATGCCCCATGCCCAATGCCCACTCGCCCTAGAAAAAATGAAAAAATCGCAACACTTACCGCTAGTAATGCTAAAGTTTCAAGAAATTCATCTGAAATTTTCAGCGGGTATTCATGCTGAAGCAGCTTAAAAAAAATCCAGTTCCGATCATTGCTGGTGCAGGACTATGTGCCTTTTTAGCTGGGGCAATGGTTTCAGCGCCGCAGATTGGAAAGTCCGTGGGACAATGGCTAAAACAGGGTAATAATCCAACAGAGCAGATATCGGAGGCTAGTAAAGCTAAGTCCGCCGTATATCCACTGGTGTCACAATCTCTACCAGAAAGAGCCGCAAAATTAGCAGATATCGTCCAAAATTCCCGAACGCTAGACAGAGAACGCGCTCGTTATCTGTTAGCTAGCGATTACATTGAAAGGACTCAAGGGAAAAAAGCGCTGGTTTTACTAGATGGACTAGAAAAAGATTATCCCATCCTTGCGCCTTACATTCTGCTGAAACAGGCTCAAGCCCAAGATATGTTAGGTGAAAGTGGTAAAGCCTCGGATTTGCGGCAGAAAGTGCTGAAACAGTATCCCAAAACCGCAGCCGCAGTGAAAGCTATTTATCTAATTGCGCAACCGAAGCAACAGGATATAGCGATCGCTCAATTTCCCACCCATCCCCTAACCTGGGAAATCATCAAAAAACGCCTGCAAGAAAATCCCAATCAGCCGCAATTGCAGTTAATTTTGGCAAAATACGCTGCCGATCAACCAGGAACAGTAGGCGTGTTGGATGCGCTAACCCAGGAGTCAACTCTCAAACCGGAAGATTGGGAAATCATTGCTACAGCCTATTGGACAAACAACTTATTTGACAAAGCAGCAAATGCTTATGCCAAAGCACCCAAAACAGCACTAAATCTCTACCGTACTGGACGCGGTTTGCAAGTTACAGGTAAACAGAAGGAGACAGCGATCGCTAGTTATAAACAACTGGTGCAGCAATTTCCCGAAGCCGAAGAAACTGGAACTGGCTTACTGCGTTTAGCCGAAATGGTACAAACTCGTAAAGATGCTTTGCCTTATCTTGATCAAGCGATCGCCAAATTTCCGCAAGTAGCTGGTAAGGCAGTAGTAGAAAAAGCCAAAATTTACAAAGCGCTCAATGATAATAAATCAGCCGCTCAGGCATGGCAAGTACTGATAGCCAAATATGGCAATTCTGACGAAGCCGCAGAATACCGTTGGAAAATCGCCCAAGAAAAAGCCAAAGCCAAAGATTATGTCGGTGCATGGCAATGGGCAGAACCAATTACCACCAACAATCCCACCAGTATTTTGGCTCCTAGAGCAGGTTTTTGGGTAGGTAAATGGGCCACCCAGCTAGGGAAACAGCAAGAAGCGAAAACCGCTTATGAATATGTTCTTAGCCAGTTTCCTTACTCATACTATGCATGGCGATCGGCAGCAATTCTCGGGCTGAATGTCGGTAACTTTAGTACCGTCCGCCAAATGAACCCAGAAGTAGTTGCACCCCAGCGTCCCGTACCTACTGCCGGTTCGGAAACATTTAAAGAATTGTATCTTTTAGGACAAGACAGAGACGCTTGGTTGCAATGGGAGACAGAATTTATCAATAAAGCCCAGCCTAGCGTAGCAGAACAATTTACCGAAGGCTTGATGCAGCTAGCGAGAGGGGAAAATAAAATCGGAATTGACACAATTTCTAAATTAGAAGACCGAGAAACCCCAGAAGAACAAGCCGAATATCAAACTCTTAGCCAACAGAGTATTTACTGGCAAGCCCGTTATCCCTTTCCTTATTTGCAAGAGATTGAAAAATGGTCTAAAGAACGCCAAATCAATCCCTTGCTAGTCACTGCTTTGATTCGTCAAGAATCGCGCTTTGAATCTAAAGCCAAATCCATCGCCGATGCTATGGGCTTAATGCAAGTTTTACCAAGCACAGCTAAATGGATCGCCCCACAAATCAAAGTTGATAGCAAAACAATCAAGCTAGATGATCCTAACGACAATATCATGCTAGGAACTTGGTATTTGGATCATACCCATCAGCAATATAGCAATAACTCCCTGTTAGCGATCGCTAGTTACAACGCTGGCCCTGGTAACGTATCCAAATGGCTGCAAACTATGCCAACACAAGATCCAGATGAATTTGTCGAGAACATCCCCTTTGATGAAACCAAAAATTACGTGCGTCAAGTATTAGGCAACTATTGGAATTATTTGCGGCTATATAACCCAGAAATTTCCGAATTAGTTGGAAAATACTCAACTACCCATCCCAAATTGCCAGCGCAGTGATTGATTGGGGGATGGGGAATTGGGCATGGGGCATGGGGCATGGGGCAAATGCGTAGGCGTAGCCCGCCGCAGGCATCGCCGAAATAGCAATTGGGTTTCCCGAAATAGCTTTTGGGATCGCCCAAATAGCAATTGGGTTTCCCGAAATAGCAATTGGGTTTCCCGAAATAGCTTTTGGGTTTCCCGAAATAGCTTTTGCGATCGCCCAAATAGTAATTGGGTTTCCCGAAATAGCTTTTGCGATCGCCGAAATAGCAATTGGGTTTCCCGAAATAGCTTTTGTGATCGCCGAAATAGCAATTGGGTTTCCCGAAATAGCTTTTGTGATCGCCGAAATAGCAATTGGGTTTCCCGAAATAGCAAATGGGTTTCCTAAAATAGCAATTGAAGCTACAAAGCAGAATTAGCAAAAAACTCAATCCCAATGCCCAATGCCCAATGCCCCATACCCCATGCCCAATGCCCAGTAAAATAGTTAGCAAATGTTGCCTAATCGCTGAATCATGACGCCACAAAATTTAGATACCCAAGCGCAGTCCAATTCATCGGGTGAATACTCAGATCCATCTGCTACAACTTCTCCTGATATGGAAGTGGAAGAAGATGGCGACACTGAGGGTGATCCCCTTGATGAGTTACCTGATGAAGTGGAAATGTCTTTTTTTGACCACTTAGAGGAGTTGCGACAACGGATTTTTTATGTCCTAATTGCTGCTGTTGTAGGTATTGTCGGCTGCTTTTTCTACGTCAGGCCGATTGTTCAGCTATTAGAAGTCCCCGCACAAGGAGTAAAATTTCTCCAATTAGCACCTGGAGAATATTTCTTTGTTTCTTTTAAAGTCGCCGCCTACAGTGGTTTATTGCTGTCTACCCCCTTCATTCTTTATCAAATTATTCAATTCGTTCTTCCCGGACTCACTCGCCGCGAACGCCGCTTATTAGGGCCTGTAGTTTTAGGGTCGAGTTTGCTGTTTGTGGCAGGTTTAGTATTTGCATATTTTCTTCTCATCCCCGCAGCTTTGAAGTTTTTTATCAGCTACGGTGCAGATGTAGTAGAACAACTTTGGTCAATTGAAAAGTATTTTGAATTTGTGTTGTTGCTGTTATTTAGCACAGGTTTAGCATTTCAAATTCCGGTGATTCAACTATTACTGGGTGTTTTGGGAATTGTATCTTCAAAACAAATGTTTTCTGGTTGGCGTTACGTAATTATGGGTGCAGTAGTTTTAGGTGCTGTCCTCACACCTTCCACTGACCCCCTTACCCAAAGTCTTTTAGCAGGTGCAGTTTTAGGACTTTATTTTGGTGGGATTGGTTTAGTCAAGTTAATAGGTAAGTGAATTGGGGCATGGGGTATGGTAAGGGGGACAAGGAAGACAAGGAGAGAAGTCTGAGCGGAGGCTTCCTCCGATCAGAACTTCGGAGGGACAAGGGGGACAAGGGGGACAACTGACAACTGACAACTGACAACTGACTAATGACAAATGACCAATGACAAATGAAAAATTTATGCTGTAATTTACTAGTCATTAACTGTTTAGCACTGATTATCAGTAGTTGTAATTCTCCCAAGTCAACTAATGCGATCGCATCTAACTCTGTTGCTTCGCCAAAAAATACTGCGATCGCTAGTGGTAACTTTGCAAATAATAGCTGGATGCAGCTTTGGGGCGTGAAAAAAGCTGGTCAGTGGGGATTAAACAATACCGCTGTGATTAAAGACCCCAGCGGCAAATTTGAGAAAGTGCTGCGAGTGCGTTATCCTGCTGGTTCTGCTAGTCCTACTGTTTCCCGCAAAAATCATTTACCCCTCGGTGGTGCACAATTTTCTGCTAACTTCGGTATATCGCCAAAAAATTCATTACGCTTAAGTTACTATCTCCGATTTTCGGAAAATTTTGACTTTGTTAAGGGCGGAAAATTACCAGGATTATTTGGTGGTACAGCAAATAGCGGTGGCGACATTCCCAATGGTAGTGATGGCTTTTCTACACGCTTTATGTGGCGAAAAAACGGTGATGGCGAAGTCTATGCTTATCTTCCTACTAGTACTGAATATGGTACTTCAATTGGCAGAGGTAAATGGCAGTTTCAGAAAGGAAAATGGCATCATATAGAACAGCTTGTAGTGCTAAATCAGCCAAATCAAAATAATGGTCAAGTACAAGTTTGGCTAGATGGGAAACAAGTCCTCAACCAGAAAAATTTAACTTTTCGCACTACTGATAAATTGAAAATAGAAGGCATATTTTTTTCTACTTTCTTCGGCGGCAGTGATTATACTTGGTCTACTCCCAAAGATGTGTATATAGATTTTGCTAATTTCTCACTTGCTGAGGTAAATAAATTTTAGCCAAGAAGCAGAGAATAAATCACATATATTGCAATCCTAAATCATTCGTGAACAACAAGATCCCCGACTTCTTGAATAAGTCGGGGATCTGATCTGAGCGATTTTTATACCAATTTGAAAAAATAATGCGACAGATGGTAGGGGCACGGCAGTGCCCATTGGTGTCAACTTAACGTGAAACCCGCTTGGTGAAAAGGTTTCGCCCTCACCCCCAGCCCCTCTCCCCAGGGGAGAGGGGAGCTAGAGATCCAATTCCCCTTCTCCCTGGGGAGAAGGGGTTAGGGGATGAGGGAGCGAGGTATTTGTACAACGCCCATCCTATATAGCTTTTAGCTTAAGTTGACACTAATGGGCAGTGCCGTGCCCTCTAGAATATATTGATGTGTCGCAAACATTATTTGAATTGGTATTACAAATCAAATAACAATAGGCTTGGTGTTAAGTAGGTCAACTTTGAAAAACGTAAAATAGATTCCTGGCGATTACTACCCTGCGGGAAGCCGCTCCGCGTCTACGCTACACTGCGTTTCGCTCGTAATGACATTTGACGTTTAATTATGTTGAGCTACTTAGAGCCAAAAACCTTAACCCGCGATTCTTTAGGGAAATTTTGCCAATAGCGATCGCCATTCTGAGTTTCACTATAGTGGGAATTTCGCTCAAGGGACTTGAACAGAAATTTTTCCCTACTTCAGCTAATGTATGGGCAATAGCTGCAAAGTTATTTGCTCAAGGACTTTTTGCGTAGTTCCAATTTTTTTCTTTACCCCCTTGACACTCCAGTGAACTGGAGGATTCAAGATGAAATCAGTCTTGAACACGACTTGATAATTGGAGCCTGAAAATGGAGAATGCCACACTTAAGCTGCGCGGGATGAGTTGCGCTTCCTGTGCCAGAAGTGTAGAAGATGCTATCAGTTCTGTCCCAGGTGTCAATGAATGTAGCGTGAATTTTGGGGCAGAACAAGCAACAGTTGATTATGACCCCAAAAAAACAGATTTACAAACCATACTCGATGCAGTGGATGCAGCAGGTTATTCTGCTTATTCCCTACAAGAACAAAATCTGATGGCGGGAGAAGATGATGAAGAAAAAAGATATCGCTTAAAAGAATCGAGTGATTTGCGGCGCAAGGTGACAGTAGGGGGAATCATTGGTACTGTGCTGGTGATTGGCTCACTACCAATGATGACAGGTTTACACCTACCTTTAATTCCCACATGGTTGCATAACCCTTGGCTGCAATTAGTTCTCACCACTCCTGTACAGTTCTGGTGCGGCTACTCGTTTTACGTCAATACCTGGAAAGCTTTGCAGCGTCATGCTGCCACAATGGATACATTAATTGCTTTGAGTACAAGTGCAGCATATTTCTATTCTCTATTTGCTACCTTAGTTCCTGGCTTTTTCATTGCTCAGGGATTGATGCCAGATGTGTATTATGAAACTGCGGCGATTGTTATTACTTTGATTTTGTTAGGGCGGTTGTTTGAAAATCGCGCCAAAGGACAAACCTCAGAAGCTATCCGCAAGCTGATTGGGTTACAAGCGAAAACCGCACGGTTGATTCGCAATGGGCGAGAAATAGATGTACCCATTGAACAAGTACAAATTGGCGATGTGGTGCTGGTTCGTCCTGGGGAGAAAATTCCCGTTGATGGCGAAGTCGTTGACGGAACATCCACAGTTGATGAAGCGATGGTGACAGGGGAAAGTATTCCCGTGAAAAAACAAGCAGGGGATGAAGTCATCGGCGCAACCATCAACAAAACTGGAAGTTTTAAGTTTAGAGCCACAAGAGTAGGTAAGGATACCGTACTGGCGCAGATTGTGCAATTAGTGCAGCAGGCTCAAGGCTCAAAAGCTCCCATTCAAAGATTAGCAGACCAAGTTACAGGGTGGTTTGTGCCGGCGGTAATTGCGATCGCTCTTTTTACCTTTATCATTTGGTACAACATCATGGGTAATGTCACCCTAGCACTAATGACCACAGTCGGGGTGTTAATTATCGCTTGTCCTTGTGCATTGGGTTTAGCCACACCTACCTCAGTCATGGTGGGAACAGGTAAAGGTGCGGAAAACGGCATTTTAATTAAGGGAGCCGAAAGCTTAGAATTAGCGCATCAGATTCAAACAATTGTTTTAGATAAAACCGGCACAATTACCCAAGGTAAACCGACAGTTACCGATTTTGTCACAGTTAACGGTACACTGAACGGCAATGAAATCAAGCTGATACAACTAGCCGCCTCTGTAGAACGCAATTCTGAACACCCCTTAGCAGAAGCAGTTGTCAGATATGCTCAATCTCAGGAAGTACAATTAGCAGATGTCGGAGATTTTGCCGCCGTGACAGGTAGTGGTGTCCAAGGTATCGTTTCTCACCGACTTGTGCAAATTGGTACACAACGCTGGATGGAAGAATTGAGTATTAACACCCAAGGCTTGCAACCAGACAAAGAACGCTTAGAATACCTGGGTAAAACAGCAGTTTGGTTAGCAGTTGACGGCGAAATCAAAGGATTGATAGGTATTGCTGATGCGATTAAACCCACTTCCCCCCAAGCTATTAAAGCATTGCAAAAACTCGGTTTAGAAGTTGTCATGCTCACCGGTGATAATCGCCGCACCGCCGAAAGTATTGCCCGTGAAGTTGGGATTACGCGGGTTTTAGCCGAAGTTCGCCCCGATCAAAAGGCGGAGGTGATTAAGTCTTTGCAAGCAGAGAAGACACGGAGAAGGGGAGACAACCAGACGCGGCGAGAACAAAGTTCACCGAGTCCCCGCGTCCCAACGTCTTTGCGTCAATCTATAGTGGCGATGGTTGGTGATGGTATTAATGATGCACCAGCTTTAGCCCAAGCCGATGTAGGAATTGCTATTGGTACAGGTACAGATGTAGCGATCGCCGCTAGTGACATCACCTTAATCTCTGGCGATTTACAAGGCATAGTTACAGCAATTCAACTCAGCCGCGCCACAATTCGCAACATTCGCCAAAATTTATTCTTCGCCTTCATCTACAACGTTGCTGGTATTCCCATCGCCGCCGGAATTCTCTTCCCCATTTTTGGTTGGTTGCTTAATCCCATCATCGCCGGTGCAGCAATGGCTTTTAGTTCAGTTTCTGTAGTTACGAATGCGCTACGTTTACGTAACTTCCAACCGAAAACTCTCGGATAAGGGAAATAATAATGCCCAATCAAGGGATATTTTTCGGGACTTTAGCAGGATTTGGATTTCTGTTGGGAGTAATTGCAGGAACTTTAGTGTAGCTAAAAAATTACACCAAATATCTTTTAAACCCCGAAATCCAAACCACAGCTAACTCTTAATTACGAATTACGAACTACGAATTACGAATTATAGGAGGTTTTTCAATGATAAATAAAACAGCACTCATCGGTAGTATAGCTAGTTTAGGGGTAGTATTTGGAATTGCATCTGGGGAAGCAACTGCACAAACATCTCACCAGGCGCACTCAATCCAAACCAATCAATTTCAACATATCGATCAGCCCTTAGGAAATAAATTAGCCGTCACCCTGGGCGGATTGGGACTAATTAGCTTAGAACTTTGGTGGTTCTTGCTGAGTAAACCCAAATCTCACAAAGCAATTGCAACAGGTGAGAATATTCAGGAAGTAACAGTCACCGTTGATGGTGGATATGATCCAAATCGAATTGTAGTCCAAGTTGGGAAACCAGTACGGCTGAAATTTGCACGCAAAGATCCCAGCAGTTGCTTAGAACAAGTGGTGATTCCAGACTTTCACATTGCCGCAGATTTACCGCTGAATCAAGTCACAACTGTGGAATTTACCCCAGAAACACCAGGTGAATATACTTTCACTTGTGGGATGAATATGTTTCGCGGCGCGATCGCAGTCGTTAATTGACATCCTCCCCTGACTTGGCTATCCAACTAGCTAATTATTTGCTTGTGCCTGCTCTAAGCAAACAATTAATTTTTCGGCTAAAATCTCCACTGTTGGTTTTCCCAGCATACCTAGATGTGTACCAGGAACTTCGTGAATCTCCACTCCTTGTTTAGCCTTTCCCTTCCAGCCTCTACAGGGTTTGAATTGACACCATCTCAACACTTCTTTGGTAGTAAATAAAGTCACCCGTCCAGGGTATGTTTGTGGTACATAATCCACCATTGTGGCTTGCTTGAGAGTTTCTATCAATGCCATGTTGTAAGGATTGGCATCAAGAGTAAAAGAGTGTTCATTCCACAAGTCGAACTTGCTGCTTGGTTTCCCAGTTAACATCGAACCAAACCAATCCAGTTTGGCGAGAAAATAGTTCCATCTATCTGCCGATCTCAGTCGCCAGAAAGTCAGCAAGTAGACATAAAGTGTACGCAATAGGGAAGGATTATTGATATACAAGCTAGGGCTATATGTATCAAACATAGCTAGTAAAGCCACGCGATCGCCTTGAGCAACTAACTGACGCGCCATTTCAAAAGCAACTGTCCCGCCACTAGAAAAACCACCCAACAGATAGGGGCCATGCGGTTGAACGGTGCGAATTTCTTGGATGTAGTGAGAGGCCATGTCCTCAACTCTCGTGTGGGGAGCTTGTTTACCATCCAGTCCTTGTGCTTGTAAGCCATACACAGGTTGCTCTATACCCAGATGGTGTACTAGAGTTTGGTAGCCAATAACATTACCGCCCAGGGCATGGATCAAGAATAAAGGACGTTTCGTACTGCTACCTGGCTGAATAGTTACCAGAGAAGACCAAGACGCTGATGTATTTGATTGGCTGAGAATCTTAGCTAATTGTTCTATGGTTGGGGATTGTAACAAGGTAGCTAGGGGAAGTTTTTGACCAAATTTCTGTTCGATTTGTGTAAATAATGTGACTGCTAATAGCGAATTTCCACCCAAATCAAAGAAATTATCGCTGATGCCAATTGACTCAATACCTAAAACCGCTGACCAAATTTGCGCTAACTCGATTTCTAGGGTGTTTTTCGGAGAAACAAAGGCTTTTTCTAATTCTGGTCGGTTTTGGTCAGGGATGGGCAAAGCGCGACGGTCTACTTTACCATTAGAAGTCAGGGGGATTTTGGCGATCGCTACAAAGGCAGATGGAATCATATACTCTGGCAATTTCTCTCGCAGAAAACGCCGCAATTCATTCATCGTCGGTGTAGACTCACCATTGACCACGACATAAGCTACCAATCGCTTATTTCCTGGCTCATCTTCCCGTGCTATGACTACAGTTTCCTCTACACAGCCGTGTTGTGCCAATACACTCTCAATTTCTCCCAACTCGATGCGGAAACCGCGAATCTTTACCTGATGGTCAATGCGACCGAGAAATTCAATGTTACCATCACTGAGATAGCGGGCTAAGTCACCTGTTTTATAGAGTCGTGCTGATTTCTTGTCGCTAAAGGGATTGGGAATGAATTTTTGGGTTGTTAGTTCGGGTTGATTTAAATAGCCAGAGGCTAAACATTCTCCACCAATATGCAATTCCCCAGAAACACCAATGGGACAGGGATTGAGGTAATCATCAAGAATGTAATATTCAGCGTTTTGGATGGGTTTACCATAGGGAATACTCTTCCAATACGGCTCGACTTTGCCAATGGGATAATAATTAGACCAAACAGTGGCTTCCGTTGCGCCACCCAAACTAATTACCTCAACCCCTGGGAAAGTAGTTTTCAGTAAATCTGGCAGTGTGACTGGTATCCAATCACCACTCATAAATACTAGCCGCAATTGGGGATGGCAATTACTTTGTTGAACCAGCGGGAAAAAGCCAGCCAGTTGTTGGAGTGCAGGCGGTGCAGAATCCCAGAATGTAATCGGCTCATGACAGAGAATGTGCAACAAAGCTTCGGGATCTCGGACATCATGACTAGGGACAACCCGAATTGAACCACCTGCGGCTAACAGTCCGAAAATGTCATAAACTGACAAGTCAAAACATAAGGATGTGATAAATAAAACTCTGTCGTCAGCATTAACATTAAATGTTTTATTCACCCACTCAATTAGGTTGATTACTGGTTGATGACGAACTACAACCCCTTTTGGTGTGCCTGTAGAGCCAGAGGTAAAAATCACATAGGCAATATCATTTGAATTAGCAGATATCAGTAAATTTTCTGAGGGAAGTAAATCTAAATAAGGACGATTCCACACCTGTTGATGTCCAACTTGCCATACAGATTCAATATGTGCAGATTTATCCAAATAGATTAAGTGTTGCAATGCTATGAGTTCTAGCTCATGAATATTAGGTAACAACCAAGTTTGGGTGACTAGACAGTTAATTTCTAGAGAAGACAGCAGTAATTGAATGCGTGCTTTTGGAAAACTGGGTTCTAGTGGCACATAAGCACCCCCAGCTTTTAAAATACCTAGCACTGCTGGAATCATTTCTAGTGATCGCTCTAAATATACAGCAACTAACACCCCAGGCTTGACACCCAGTTGCTTCAAGTGATGGGCTAACTGATTAGCTCTACAGTTCAACTGTTGGTAGGTGAGTTGTTCCTCTCCACAGACGACGGCTACAGCGTCGGGTGTTTGCTCTACCTGCGCCTCAAAGAGTTGATGAATACAAAGTTGCCCTGAGAAATCTGCTAGTGTATGATTCCACTCAATCAACATTTGATGTTTTTCATCTGTCGTTAATAGTGGTAGTTCTCCTAGACTCTGCCAGGGATTATTTGCCATGCTGGACAATAAAGTCTCAAGGTGTCCCAGCATCCGACCGATTTTGGCATTGTCGAAGAGATTTTGGTCGTATTTGAGTTTCAATAACAGTTCTGAATCTGCATAACCAACCAATGTCAGAGGAAAGTTAGTTTGTTCTTCTAGCCGGAATTCCAGGTTTTGCCATCTACCACCCTGAGAACGTAAAGCCGAATTTAATTCATAGTTTTCAAATACCAGAATGCTATCAAACAACGGCTTTCCCGGTGGCACATCGCTCCATCTTTGAACGTTGACTAGGGGGGTATGTTCGTAGTCTCGCATAGTCACCCACTGCGATCGCAATTCTTTGAGCCAACTCAGAAGCGGTTTTTCCCCTAACACGTTGACTCGAACTGGCAAAGTATTGATCAACAGTCCTACCATCGATTCCGCCCCAGCTACAGAAGAATGACGACAGGCTCTTGTCGCCCCAAAGACAACATCAGTTTCACCGCTGTAACGGCTCAACAGTATTGCCCAAGCTCCCTGTACTAAAGTATTGAGTGTGAGTTGATGTTGTTGTGCTAAAGACTGCAACATCGCCGTAGTTTTTTCTGAAAGTCGGATTGCTTGCTCGCCAAAACCGATTTGCTCGCAGAGGTTGGAGTCTACTAATAAAGGCGTTGGTGCGGTAAAGCCTTTGAGGAAGTCTCGCCAAAAACTTTCAGCCTTAGACCAATTCTGCTGTTGCAGCCATGCGATGTGGTCTTGATAAGGACGGGGTTGGGGAAGTTGTAAGTCTTTGCCTTCGCAGAAAGCGTCATAAAAGGTGAACACTTCCTTAATAATGACTGACAAGGAACGACCATCTAATAAAGCATGGTGAAAAGTCCAAATAAATTGGTAGACAGATTCTCTCAGATGAAATAATCCTAGACGCATCAATGGCGCGACATTTAGCTCAAAACCACGTCTGCGATCGCTTTGCAAATAAGCTTGCAATTTAATTGATTGTTCTGTGTCAGACAAGTCACACCAATCTTGCTGTTCCAGGGGAATGATTACTTTTTGATGCACACATTGCTGAGGTTCTCGTTCACTTTCCCAATCAAAGCTAGTTCTAAAAACTGCGTGTCGTTCTACAACTTTCTGCCATGCTTGTTGAAATGCCAAAACATCGATTTTTTCACGTACTAAGCAGATCATCTGCTGAATATCCACTCCCGACTTTTGAGCAACTAGATTGTTAAACAACATTCCTTGCTGTAGAGATGAAAGTTGATATGAATCCTTTACAGTTGATACTTTCATTTTGGTTGGAGGAAAATTATAAATAATTTCATACTTGGTTACAATGCAACCATCAGGATAAAGATTAGATGATTACAAAATTCAATAAGACATTTAATGTGAATTAAGTCTTGAAACCCTTGTATTGTCCTAAGTAGTTCCAAAACAATGATGTTGGGGAAATCGGGAAACTATGATTGGATAAGAAGCGTTTCTAATTCACATCAGGCGTATAAAAAATACTCGGCGACCTATAGCAATTAGTAGATTGCTTACAATAGATCAAATCTATCCACTAATTACTAAATAAATTTCAGTAGATCACAAAGTTTTTTATAACTCCTGCCACATATACTAGAAAATAACCGATTAATCAGCCTCAGGACTTACGCAGGGACTACGAGTTTACGTCATTACGAGCGCAGCGAAGTAATCGCAAAGGCTGACTTTTTCGTCATGAGTGCGTAAGTCCTAAGCGTTTTAGCCAATACCCTGAGCTAACACAAAGCGCTCGCCTGGAAACCAAGCCTGAAACCCTGATTATTGCCTCAGTTTCCCAAAGTTTGCGATCTAGTGAATTTTATAGAATAGGCAGAGAACTTACAAAATTTATGGTAGTGCAGCTTCAATAATCATCAATCAATAGAATTTAGCAGGTAATATTTCAAATTTTGTATAAAAATCATAAAGAATTATCTACATTTTGCAAAGAAAATATAAAGCTATAATAAATCTTCCGTAATTTCAACTAATAAATTCGCTAATTTTGACTAGCCGGGTAAGCACATAAGGGAACTCCAAAAAATAAATTATTCCGTTAAAGTCGTTGACGGTTGACGGTTCACAGTTAACAGTCAACCGTCAACAGTGAACAGTGAACGATAGCAATGGAATATTTTTTTACTTGCAAGTCCCTATGAAAAACTCCATCCCCTTGTGGGTGGAGTTTTTGGGGCATGGGGAAGAAATTACTGTGTCCCGCCACAAGCCCAAAGCCGCTTTCGATAAACTTAATGGAATAATATTTTTTCTGCTTGACTCTCCAGTTAAATGGAGAGTTTACTATAAGATTAGCAATCATATCTCACTCAAAGTTTGGTAAGTATGTTAGCCCAAGCAGAAGGAAAACAGATTGGTGTAGTTGCCAAAGAAAGCGGCGTACCCATTAAAACTATTCGCTACTATGAAGAACTTGGTTTACTCAAATCATCAGGCAGAACCGAAGGGGGATTTAGATTATTTAACTCTGATGTTTTGGAGCGACTGCACTTTATTAAACGCGCTCAAAGCCTAGGATTAAGCTTGTCAGAGATTAAGGAATTTTTAAATGTTCATGATAGCGGTGAATTACCTTGTGAGCATATCAAGATTAGACTAGAAGACAAGGTAAAAGCTATTGATGAACAAATTCGTCAATTACTGATTTTAAGGCAAGAATTATCAGGGTTGCTTTCTGGCTGGGAAATCAAACCTGATAATCATCATTCAACTATCTGTCCAATTATTGAAAATGAATGAAATACCTAACTTTGTTAGTGAAAAAATTTGATTAAGTAGAGAGGCGTAAAAAAACCACTATTTTGTAACGAAAAGTAAATTTTCCTAAAAATCTCTTCCCATCTGCTATCTACCTTTTCGTAACGACAATTTTTAACGCCGACCTAGCTTGAAAAAGTGCTGTGTACTAAGTAAAAAATACTAGCCCCTAGTCCCTAGTCCCTTTTTCATCCATCCTGGTGTACGCAGTTCATGACGGCTACTTAGTAAATACGAAACCAAGCAACACCTATAGGAATGGGTGCATCAATGCTAACCTCTTTAACCGAAAAACTGTAGAGATAAGCATTACCAAGATTTCGTTTTTTTATCTTTTTAAGCTCAATATTAAACTTAGTGTTGGGAGCAACTGGTTCGGGAAAAGCTAGTAGTATTGTTTTACCGTTCACAGACACATTAGTGTTAATCTTATGTTCATTTTCATCCACCACATCAATATTTATAAGGTCATTATTCACAGTTACATTGTCTGGAACTTTGATAATTATTTGGGTAACAGCTTTGCTATTTTGCGGAACGTGTAACCGGAAAGTATGTTTAAAAATTCCCCAGCGTGTGGGAGGGAATTGTGTATTTCCATCAATATGGGGAACCCTAGCATTATCTGTTCTAACACTTGCATAGCTAGGAGCAATAATAGCTGTGCTACCCAGACTTAATACAATAGCGTAAATTAATAATCTGTTCATACTTGTTTCCAAAATAATTAAATACGTCAGCTAAATTACCAATTCCTTTTTTATAAATGAATTGGCTCTTAATAGATGTTTTAAAACGTAGCAAAGCCATATTTAACTACCCCCTTAATACAATCGGTAATCAGGAGAAGTAAGCAATTAGCTTGCCCTTATAGGGTTAAAATTGTCAGAGATGTTTTTGCTAAGAGGTATATCACCTCTATCTACTAGCATGACAAATCATAATGAAATCAAGATGAAATCTAACCAGTTATCATTAAAATCTACAAATAAATTAAAATTAAGTAACTTGAACTTCACCTACAGGAATCACTACCAACTACTTTAGCCAACAGATGGTAAATAAAAATACAACCAATAATTGGTTGTAGTACTTGTTGAGATTAGTTCTGTTTCTAAATCCTATGGTGAATTCTAGTTATAAATTGATCAGAGCGCTTTCAGTGCATCGCTTCGCTCAACCAACTGAGTAATCGAGAGTTGAGCGTAAAGCCCTTCGGCATAGCTTCTCCTGTCGGAGAGGCTGCGCCCTAAGCGAAGCTATGCCGTAGGCTTTACGCTTAGCGCGTAGCGTCCCGCAGGGAAGTCGAAACTAGTCAACTTTAATTAGAGTCCATCGTCACATATTCAACCTGAATATTTTGGCTATTTTGCAATACTAAAGAACGTCCAGCCATTGACTTAATTTCCAGATGTTTAATTTCACTTTGAGCTACTTTTTCTAAAACGATACCTTTCAAAGCATCATTTTCTGGTTTCATCTGGTTATGTATGAGTGTGAATCCCCTGAGATGAACATTTTTAATTGTCTGTTTTACAGAATGCTTACCATGATGAGGATGAATGGAAATTACTGCATCTGCCTTTTGGGAATTAAAGTTAGCTTGCAAAATAGTCCGCCCTACACCTTGTCCTTGAATAGTTATATTGCTACGTTGAATTTGCAAGGGGTGAAATAATTCAATTTCCCCAATTGGTAAGTTAATTTGCACCTTACCTTCACTAGGTTGATGATTGATCAAGGCTTGTAAAGCTGCGGAATCATCTTTGCCATCGTTGGGATAAATTCCTTGATCTATGGCTGCAATTATTTGGGTGGGAGATGCAGCTTTAGCTTGGCTATCCCACAAAACTCCAGCTAAATCTTGGAGAGGATTGACAATATTTGCTAGGGATAATAATACAATTACAAAACAAAACATTTGGGAAAGTAGCAGAAACCGCGAGGTGCTAATTTTAATCCAGCGCACCCAGCCGGAACCTTCAGCAGAAATACTTTGATTACCGCGATTTGTCCATTTTTGTTGAGCCAGATTCATCTGTGTCCAAATTTTAACTAAAGCAGAACTCCATTGCGAAAGTAACAATAAAGGAAAATGAATTGGCTTAAGCTGAGATTGGCGTTTCCAGAAGACAACAACTAGCATCAAAGGACGACTAAACAAAATCCAAGAACTAATAATACCTGCTGCTAACCACTGGCCTTGAAGCAAAGCAATTATTAATAAGCCCGGTGTAATTAAAGAAGTCCAATAGCTGATGCGTTGATCGATGAGACACCACCACATAAACCAGCCATTTTTTTCGGGGCCAAGTGCGATCGCGCGATCGCTGTTCCGCAGCATATTACCATACCAACGGCGCATATTTTGGTAGGCTCGGTCTACCAATGACCCGGAAATTGTCTCAATTGAGTAAACTATCGTATCCGGGACATAAATCATGTCGTAACCTTGTTTCAGCAACCAAAACCAGGTACTTTTGTCATCTCCAGACAGAAACTTAAACTTTCCCCATAACCAATCATCCAAAGTATCAATTTCTAATTGCTTAGCAAATGAAGGATGCAAAGCCGCTTCGGCCCGAAATAAAGAAAATCTTCCAGTCAAACACATTACCTTCCGCGACAAGGAAACCGAACTCATTTGGTAATGTCTTTGGGCTAGTCGTAAGTGAAACCACTCAGAAAATATATAAGAGCCTGTAACAATGGGTAATTCATCTGTGGTTAATGCTCCCATTTTGGGAAACATCCGAAACAAAGGTAAACATTTGCGTAAAGTTCCCGGTGTAATTTCTGAGTCGCCATCCATCAAAGCAACAACAGTATCTGCTGGTAAATTGAGACGGGCGAGTTCTCGTAAACCCTCAGCCATAGCTTTGCGTTTACCTTCGCCAGTTTGCACCATTTGAATCAGGCGAATCGAACTCAAATGAGGATCTACTGATCGGATAACTTGGAGAATTTCCGCATTTTCCGCATCACTGCTGCTACTCACTAATACAGTTATCGGTTCGGCGAGGGTTTGCGCTTCTTTGGCGATCGCCCGAAACACTCGTTCTGTAATCCAAGGTTTTTCTTTGTAAGTTGGGACTAAAAAGCAAACTTTAGGTAAATTCTCTAAAGGAATTTTATTCGCTCGCCGCCGCCAACGGGGAAATACTATATGCAGATAAATTTGCGATCGCAATACTTGTAATATCCACCACGACCAACGCCAAGTTCCAATTGTACCAATAGTTATTAAGCCTGATAAACCCAACACGGCTAATTTATCAGGATTGCGGAGCCAGTTTAAGCCAATAAAACCCAAGGCAGAAATTAATATTATCCCTATCCAATTGATGTAGGGTAAAAGAGTTTTAGTCCAATTTTTCATGTAGTATCAACGACATCTTCTGAGGAAATAACAAATGACAAATACTTATTTTTTGCTAAAAGTCAAACTTGCTGTTAGTCCCAAGCCGCAGAATCGTTGAGATTGAGTATGTGCTGGTGGAGGAGGCATTTTCACAGTTACCCGCGCTAATGGTTTCCCCACTAAATTTGGTGGAATAGTCGGTAAAAGTGCTTGTACCTGCATCAGTTTAGAACGCTCTTCAATACCTTGGATGCTACTAATCGGCTGAATAATATCAACTTCCCCAGATAAGGTTTGCGCCTCACCGGCAAATTTTACCTTAACAGGCTTTTGAGTATCTATATTACTAGCATCCTCTGCCCGAATTACTGTTTCTAACCACAAATCATTGCAGTCTAGCAAAGTCAGAACTGGTTGCCCTTGATTTACTTGTTCGCCTTGTTCGCGTTCAGTGCTGTAAATCACACCAGCAAAGGGTGCAGTAATAGCTTGTAATTGCGGATTATTGCCCATTTTATTGGCTAAAATTGCCTGATTGGGGTTATTTTGAGCGAAGTTAAGACTGCGATTGAGTTGCTGTTTGCCACTGGCAAGTTTGGTTTCTAAAGTATTTACATGCATTTGTTGTTCTTGAATAGCCTGTAGCAATTTCGCCCGCCGTTCGGAAAGGCTATCTGCAAGATGATCTTGTTGACTAAAAGCAACACCTGTTTGAGAAGCACTCAGCGACGCTTTAGCAAAACGCAGGTTAGCTTGTATTTGCTTAACTTCCGCATTAGCAGATTGCCAAGCAAAGCGCAGCTTATCTACTTGTTGTTGAGATACAGCACCTGCGGCTAAAAGTTGTTCGTAACGTTGATAATCTGCTTTTGCAGATGTGGCTTTCGCAACTGCTGCGTCTACAGCCGCTTGTTGTTGATTGACGGTTTCTCTGGAAAGTTTGATATCAACACCCTGTACAGCTTGGTATTGATTTTCTAAAGTTTGCAATTGGTTTTTGAACAGATCTAAGGATTGCCTTGCTCCCACTAGCTGAGTCGCATAGGATTGCACTTCCCCCGCTAACTGTGAATTTTCCAGCTGCCAACGCATACGTTCATCTTGCGCTTTTTGTAATTGCAAGCTTAGCTGTTGTTCTTGATTTTGTTCAGAGAAAGTGGTTTGGGTGTTAATACGCCCTAGTACTTGTCCTGATTTGACTGCTACACCCGGTTTGGCATAAAAAGCTTCCATGCTGCCATTGATCGGCGATGTTAGACGCACAATCCGACCGTTGATTGCTACATTATCTACAACTATGTTTGTCAGGCGGTATCGAATGGATGTTGCACCCGCTACCGTCGCTGTTGCACCTAAAGCCACAAACATTATTCCCAACAGTAGACGATTCGAGTTCCCTGACTTCGCTTCTACGGTATTAACAGGTATTAAAAATTCTTCCTCTTTAAATAAATTGGTCATAAAAGATGTAGTTAAGTATTTCTTCTAGGAAAATACTACTGATTTTTTTAGTAATTTCACTTATAAATTTAGTGAATTTAATTTTAAGTAAGCAAGAATTTTTTTGAATTAAAACTAATTAAATCTTTAATTATTTATTGTCTTTGTTTAATGAATTAATTTAAGTAATTTAAATATAAATATAAATACTTTATAAAAGTTACCAATTTTCCTGATTTTTACTTTTTTTAGGCAAAAAATCTGAATTTATTACCTGCTATCTCTTAAGTAAAGTACTGAGAAGCAGATAAAAATGACGGATAATACTTCATTGAAAACCTCAGTATAAATACATATTTTTTGGCTAGAAATCAAGAAAAAATTTATAAATAAATTTCGTGAATTACCAACAAATTAGATGAAAAGATAACAACTAATTTGAGTATGTAGAGGCATGGTTAAAAATCCTCAGCCACGAAGCCAGGAGTTTCTCAGTGGTTATACCAATTTCAAAAAAGACTGGGGTATTGGGTGTTGATTTTAATTCCCTGGTTGTGGGCGCGATCGCTCATTTCTCCTTTCCCTTTACCATTGTTAATATAGTTAAGTTTATTTACGTATATATATTTATTTGACGATGAAAAGTATATCTCACAGCCATTCAGTAATAATACGCTACCAAGCTGCTCTCTAGGAAAGTATAAAAGTATATAGTAAACTACTAAACAAAGTTGAGTAGTAGGTTGCATCCACAAGCCTCATACTTTACTTGCATTATAAATAGCAAGGGATTTTGATACCTAAATGCTGTTGATGGTAATGGTCTGTCCAAGCACGAACCACACCACAGCAGCTAATAAAATTGAACGAGAACAGGTTATACCCATTCTCGACAGTATCAAAGTCAAAACCAATAAATCGGGTATATCTGGCAAACGAGTCGAAATTCTGGCTGCTGACAAGGGTTATTTTTCACAAGCAAGACTGCACGTTTTGCACCAGCGTGGTATCCGCCCACATTTCTCTGAGCGAATTTGTTAGACCAAGAAAAATTGGCATAGACCAATTAAAATTTTGCTGACACTTTTTCAATAAGAGTGTTGTTTCGCAGCATGGTTTCAATGAAAATACTGCGGAATATTTGTTAAATAGCAAAGAATTGTAGCCTGTTTCAATGCTTTTCTTTGCCTAGCCAGATTCACATCTGTATTAACAGAAATTTATTAGTCGGATATGTTCATAAACGGCTAATTTCTGTGTTGCCTTTACTTTGTAAATTCATCCTAGATTCAATTGTCAAAATCAAAAACTTATGCCTACTTTTCCTTCCGATCCCTTATTTCAATATCAATGGTATCTCTACAATCCAGGGCAGTCCGGTGGTGTTCCTGGTATGGATCTCAACGTAGTTAATGTTTGGAATGACTATATAGGACGCGGTGTTACAGTTGGTGTTTTTGAAGGTGGAGTTGAATACGATCATCCTGATTTAGCTCCAAATTACAATACTTCTATCGACTATGATGGCGTTACTAATAGTGGTAATCCTTACCCTCTAGCTGGCGAAGCTGCTCATGCTACTTCTGTTGCAGGTATTATTGGTGCAGCTGCAGGAAATGGTATTGGTGGTGTAGGTGTAGCCTATGGCTCTACCTTAGCTTCCTTCCGGTTTAGCTTTGAGGATGATGGTAGTAGCAAGATTCGAGCATTGCAGCGCTTACGCAATGTTGATGTGGCTAATAATAGCTGGGGTTACACCTACGGCTTTACGGATAATTTTCTTGACCCCAGTTTTGCCCCAATAGCCCATGCTATTCAAGATGCTGCTCAGTTTGGGCGTAATGGATTAGGAACAGCGATCGTTTGGTCAGCAGGAAATAGCCGTGAGAAGGGCGAGAATACTAATTATCACAACATACAAAACTCTCGCTATGTCATTAGTGTAGCGGCACTCAATGATAATGGTACAGCGTCTTTTTACAGTACTCCAGGGGCTTCTATTCTAGTTTCAGCTTTTGGTAGTGGGGTTCCTGGTAGTATTGTGACTACAGATCGCCAAGGATCTGAAGGAGACGACCCAGGAGACTATACTGACTCGTTTAATGGCACTTCAGCTGCTGCACCTGAAGTTTCTGGGGTAATTGCTCTGATGCTCGAAGCCAATCGTAATTTAGGTTATCGAGACATACAAGAAATTCTTGCCTATTCTGCTCGCAAAAACGATTTCTACAGCGCAGAGAAATATGATTGGCAAACTAACGGCGCTAATAATTGGAATGGCGGGGGTTTACACGCCAGCCATGACTTTGGATTTGGCTTAGTAGATGCTCTTGCTGCTGTGCGTTTGGCTGAAACTTGGCAAAAACAAAGTCAATCTAACAATGAGCAGTCTTTTTCCTATGCTTCAGGTCAATTAGGTTGGACTATTCCAGATAATAATACAGCAGGAATTAGTCATACTTTTAACGTCGCTGCGGGTATAGAAATTGATTTTGTAGAAGTAGAACTTAATCTGACTCATCCCTATCGGGGTGATTTGGTGGTTGAACTGATTTCTCCTAAGGGAACTATCAGCACATTGATCAACCGACCAGGTAATCAGAAGGATGATGAAGATAATATTGTGTTTAAACTCTCTAGTACGCAACACTGGGGAGAAAGCAGTGCTGGCAAATGGACGCTCAGAATCAAGGATCTAAAATCCACAGATATCGGCATTCTCAATAGTTGGAAATTAAATTTATATGGGGATACAGATACAGCGAATGACACTTATTTCTACACCAATGAGTATGGCATTTATGGCGCAACTACACTAACAGATAGTTCAGGTACTGACACAATTAATGCAGCAGCGATTACTTCCAAATCCTACATCAACCTGAATCCAGGTTCTCAAAGTATCCTGAATCAAACTGTCTTGACTATCAGCGCAACAACTATCATCGAAAATGCTTTTGGTGGTGATGGTAATGACGAAATTATTGGTAATAGTGCTGCTAACGTTCTGTATGGTGGTAGAGGTAATGATACTCTCGATGGTGGAGTAAGTTACGATACTCTTAGAGGCGGTAGAGGTGACGACACTTACATAGTTGATAGCCTTAAAGATGTCGTTACAGAAGAAGCTAATGAAGGTATAGATACAGTTAAGTCATCTGTTAGTTATACCCTAAGCGCTAATGTCGAGAATCTAACTCTCATAGGTACATTTGCAATCAATGCTGCTGGTAATAGTCTCGACAATACAATTACAGGTAACATTAGCAACAATACCCTGAATGGTGGCGTAGGTAACGATACTCTTAAGGGTGGTGGAGGTGACGATACTTACATAGTTGATAGCTTTGGAGATATCGTTACAGAAGAAGCTAATGAAGGTACAGACACAGTTCAGTCATCCGTTAGTCATACACTGGGCGCTAATGTTGAGAATCTAACTCTCATAGGTACATTTGCAATCTATGGTACGGGCAACAGTCTCAACAACATAATTATCGGTAACACTAAGAACAATGGCCTGAACGGTGGAGATGGTAATGACACTCTCAATGGTGGAGATGGTAATGACACTCTCAATGGTGGTGCTGGTGATGACAGTATCAACGGCAGCACTGGTGATGACATTCTCAATGGTGGTAGTGGTACAAATACTCTCATTGGTGGTATAGGAAATGATATATATAATATAAGTAATACTAGTGATACCATCATTGAAAATACCAATGCTGGTAAAGATGTTGTGTTTGCCTCGGTTGATTATAGTTTGGATGCTAAGGCTGCGAACGTTGAAGACCTCACCCTTATAGGTAATGCTGTGGTGGGTATAGGCAATGCCATCAACAATAAAATCATCGGTAATAATGCTGACAATTCTCTCAACGGTGGAGATGGCAATGACGATCTCAACGGTGGAGATGGTAATGACACTCTCAACGGTGGTGCTGGTAATGATACGCTGTATGGCGGTGCTGGTAATGATACTCTGTATGGCGGTATTGGGAATGACAAGTACTTTGTGGGAATTAGTAGTGATACCATCATTGAAGATATCGATGGTGGTAAAGATGTTGTATCTGCCTCAGTTGATTATAGTTTGGATGCTAAGGCTGCGAACGTTGAGGATCTCACCCTTAGTGGTAATGCTGTGGTGGGTATAGGCAATGCCATCAACAATTACATCATCGGTAATGACGCTAACAATTCTCTTTACGGCTTAGATGGTAATGACACCCTTGATGGCGGTAATGGGATAAATACTCTCATTGGTGGTATAGGAAATGACGCTTACGTTGTGAATAATACTAGTGATACCATCATTGAAAATACCAATAGTGGTAAAGATATTGTGTATGCCTGGGTTGATTATAGTTTGGAGGATAAGGCTGCGAACGTTGAGGACCTCACCCTTCAATATGCTGAGGTGGGTATAGGCAATGCCATTAACAATAACATCATCGGTAATCCAGCTAACAATTCTCTCTACGGCTTAGATGGTAATGACACCCTTGATGGTGGATATGGTAATGACACCCTCTATGGCAACGCGGGTAATGACAATCTCAACGGTGGTGCAGGAGATGATTTATTAACTGGTGGTGCGGGTAATGATCGGTTAATTGGTGGTATTGGTGCTGATGGCTTCGTTTTTTATGAAAAAACCTTTAGTACAGCTAATTTTGGCATCGATACCATCTCTGATTTCGCTGTAGGAGTAGATAAGATTTACTTAGATAAATTGACTTTCACTGCTGTCAGTAGTGACTTAGGTGTTGGTTTTACTGTGGCGAGTGAGTTTGCTAGTGTTAGTACTGATAATCTGGTAGCGATTAGCAATGCTTTGATTGTTTACAGCAGTGGTAGTGGTCGCTTGTTCTATAACGAAAATGGTAGTGCTGCGGGTTTTGGCTCTGGTGCGCTTTTTGCTAATATCTCTGGTGCTCCTGCTTTGAGTGCTAGTGATTTCCAGATTTTTGATTCTAGCAATCAATCAGGGTAATGGGAAGGGTCAGATTCCGGACTTCTTCAAGAAGTCCGGAATCTTGCAGTCCCAAGTTAGTTTTACAGCGTTTTTCAAGTAAATAGACCACGCAGTAGGGGCACGACACAAGTAAGATTATTGTATATACCAGAAGATTGTGGATGCTGTGCCCCTACGAAGAATAATGTATAATTTCAGTCTTATGGCATGATAATTTTGTCAATAAATTGTTGATTTTATAGCGCCTTTTGATTATTCCCCAAGGTTTCATTAATAGCTATCATTAATAACTCATTTAAAGTAATTCCCGCAGCTTTCGCCATACAGTAAATCACACTTTTAGGGGCATTTTTTATGTTGTATATCTCGTGAGACATTTGTCAAATGTATATTTGGGAAAAAAAGAGTTAACTATTAATAGCTGAACCAGGGCTTAATCACATTAATGCCTACGATATTGAGAAGTAGGCGATCGCCCAAAGGATAGCGAGGGACACAATTACTTTACAGTGTTTTTCAGTTGAATAGACCACGCGGAGGCGCAAGGCCTTGCGCCCCCACGTTCACTGTGGTTATTGGATGAAAATGGCTCTAATTGCTTATAATTGTTACTACTGTCTTTGTGATGAAAACAAAGACACTAAAACAAGATGAAAATAGTCTTTTAATCGCCACCTAATTCCACCAGTTTGCCAATGTTGAAGTCTATTTTTACCCAGCCTTTGAGTTTTTGGAGATTCTGAAGTAAAAGTAAGGGAATCTGCCAATGATGCAAAGTCAAAAATGGTACAGGGTCATTAAGGCGGAAAATCGCATCAGTTCCCCTGAATAGGATATTCAACCGGGTTTGCAATTGTTTCCAGGAACGGATATTAGTTAATCGCCAAATTTCGTGATATATCCAGTAAGTAGGCTTGCTACTTGCCAAGGGTTCCAGCGGTGCAGCTAAAGGAGTTTTACCAAAATAGGCCTCTGCCACACCAGGATGATTGTAAAACATGGTGATTGCTGAATGGGTACGGGGATTGCATTCAATAGCGTAAACTGTACCGTCTTCGGCTTGGATAAAGTCGAAAGAAACTTGTCCAGTTAGGCGCAAACTTTTGACGAATTGTTGCACCCATTCACGAATTTGGGGATTTTCGACGTTTTCATAGTTGATTTGAAATGCAGAAGAGTGACAACAGCAATGCAATCTTAATTCCCCATCCCGGACTGTACTATGTGTACAGAACTCTTTCCCAGGAATAAACTCTTGCATAATCCAAGGATTTTCTGGACTGATGGGTAAACTATTAACAAAGGCGGCTGTTTCTTCTGGGCTGTCGCAAGGAAGTTTAGTTAAATCTAAGCGGCGAACGGAGTCGTAAGCAATACTTTTAAGTATATATTTGCGAGTTTCTTGACTAAAATCGAAATTGATAACTTGTTGCGGGTCGGTAATTTTAAAAGACTTGGGAACAGATAAACCAAGCGATCGCGCTTTATCGGTAAAAGCAAATTTATCATCTAGCATCTTGGTAATATCTGCATCAAAGTGGAAAACTTCGCAGTATTCTGATAGTGTAGGCTTTGCTAAAGAGTCGTAGTAACTAGCTACAGGACTGCATACAGGTACATAAATGTCAACTTTTTCTTTCTTGACGATTTCTACTAGCGCCTGAATATAAGCTTCTGGATCTGATTGCGGTGCGGGAACTGTATAAAAACGACTTACGGCTTGGGAAAATCTATGGCCAGATAACCAGTATTTGTGACCTTCAATGAGAATAACTCTATGTCCGGCGGCATGAAAACTACGCGCAAGTTGCAAGGCTTTGGTCATCTTGGCTCCACTTACCAAGATAGTTTGAGGATTAGCGGCGACGACAGCTTTTTTAGTAAAAGGCGATCGCGCAATTCCCCACAGCAAAGCTATCAACACTATCAAAGCATTGAATGGCAAGGCTATTAGTAATAATGTCAGAGTACCGAGAGTCTTGAATAGAGCCACTATCTTCACCCTCACACCCGTTGAGGGTGTTGTAGATGAAGGCAAAGATAAAGAAATTGATTGTGCCATAAGTCTTTCCTTTGTGTTGATTGTAGAGACGTTGCATTGCAACATCTCTACAAACTAATTCCCAGTTTTCGTTAGCAAATTTGAGATTTTAAAGTTTCAATTTTGGATTGAGGAAATTTTAATCCAAAATCCAAAATCCAAAATCCAAAATTGTTTCACGCTACCCGTCTAATCAGAGTCACACCATCTCGTATGGGTAACAGAACTTGCTCTACACGAGAATCTGCGGCGACAACAGAGTTAAATTGAGCGATCGCTTGTCCGTTGGCGGTGCGTTGTTCTAGTGGTAGGTAAACTTGTCCCTGCAACAAAGTATTATCCACGCAGATTAAGCCGTCGGGAGCTAGTAAGTTATTATCCAAGATGGTCTGGAAGTACTCTACATACTCCTTTTTATCGGCATCGATGAAGATTAAATCAAATGATTCTTTGTTTGCTGCTAGCTTGTAGAGTGTCTCTAGAGCAGGAGCTACTTCAACGACGATTTTGTGACCATCGGGAGATGCATCAAAGCAAGCTTGAGCAAATTGAGCAACATAAGCATCTACTTCGCAAGCTATGAGTTGTCCATCCCTTGGTAATGCTTCTGCCATTGCCAAGGCTGAATACCCTGTAAACATTCCTACTTCGAGAATGCGCTTGGCTTTGGTCATGTAAACAAACATTTTCAATGTCTGTCCTTCAAGATGTCCAGAGAGCATTTCCTGTTCTAGTTGACGCACTGTTTCCCCATCACTAAAGCGTTTGCTCCAGTCTTCTTGGTTGGTTCTTTGTGCCAATGCTGCTAATGCGCTTGATTCTAGGGTGGTGTATTCATCTAAGTAAGGATCTAAACCCGCTGCTAATTGCACCGCTTGCTGTAGAGAATCTAATATCTCTGCGGGAATGTTTTGCTGTTGTGCTAATTTCAGGGTTTGCTGTAGTTGGGCTACTAAGATACTGTGTGGTGTGATTGGTCTAGCAGGAGGGAGTTCTATAATACTCGTCATCTTTTTAAACTCCCACTAATTGAACTTCTTGGGGTTCAATGTATGCGTCAACACCTGCTCCACCACGAGGGTATTTAGCACAAAGACGTTTGTGTTCAGCTAAGGCTCCATCTAGTTCTTCACGAGTCAAATCGTTAGCAAAGAAGCACTCACCAATCGGACGAGGCATGGCGGCGCGTTGTTTGCCGTCTCGTGTCAGGGAAATAGATTGGGTGGCATACCAGAGTAAATCCCCATCTAATAGAGGGTGATCGAGTGATAGACCTATACGACTCATCAAGTCGAGGATGCGATCGCGTTCTGTTGTGGGAATATAACCTCGTTGTGCAGCAATGGTTGCAGACAAAGCCATATCTATATTGACGGCGTGACCATGATATAGAGGTACACGCGGCGCTAATTCTAGGGTAGGACTCCAAGTATGACCGTAGGCAATGACGCGATCGAGGTCGATTTCATGCAAGTTTGGCGTCTCTAATTCCAACATAGTTTTGATTGCTTCATAGTTGACTTTATGGGCAATCTCTTTGATTTCTGGTGTTCCATTCACATGTCCAAAGTGAGTGGAAAGCAATTTTTCACCATATTCGTATAGCAGTTCAAAAACTTCTGAGTTAGCAACTACAGCAATTTTTACTAACTCCGCCATCCCATTACGAACTTGAGCCGTTGGCAAGGTTTGCAAAAATGAGAAATCGAGGATAACTTTCAAAGGTGCATGATATGCTCCCAAGCGATTTTTTAACTTGCGATGATTCACAGCTACTTTAATCGCTACACCTGCATCGATTAAACCGATCAACGTGGTAGGAATGCGAATGTAGTTACTCTTGCGACGGTAAGCAGCGCAAGCAAACCCAGCCACATCAGTAATTAAACCGCCACCAACTACTAAGACTGGTTCTTTACGAACTAAGCCAAAATCTGAAAAAGCATCAACAATTTTTTCAAAACTAGCCAGGGTTTTAGCTGGTTCAGTAATGATGATGGGAAATACTGTTAGGTCAATGTCATAGTGCTTAAAATATGACCTGATTTGCTCGCCGTAAAGTTCATAAACATTGGCATCAATTACAGTTAAACAGCGACCAAATTTTGCATAACTATCAGCAATTTCCCGGTTTTGAACATTAAATGCACCGTTCACATAGACAAGACTAAAATCGATTTTTTCGTAACCTTGGACGTGAAATGCAGTTTCTGTAGCTGCAAATGATGCTTGAACATTATTCATGTCTTTTGACCTCTATGCAAATTAAAAAATTGTGGAATTTTGGTAATAATTCCGGTTTACCCTAATGCACGTCAGCAGGAAATAATACTCTTTAATTTTTGAGATTAAAGGCATCACAAAGCAAGCTTTTTATAAAAAAGCTGACTTGTATTACTGTCTGGCATTGTTATTAAACAACACCATTCATTTGAGTAAATTCTGTAGGTGGCTTAATCTTTCATTCAGCAGAACCTCTAAACTAGTCAACTAGTCCAATTTGCAATATCGCGTCATAACGCTTGCATTCTTTCCTTTGGGATTGTTGACTTTAATGACAATAACATTCATCTGAATTCAGATTTATACCACTATGTTTAACTTTAATGGCTTGCCAATTGTGCAATTTCGTAAAACTTCTGTCCTGGAGAAAAATTCGTATCGTTGTTCTCCCAGCTTTAATTTGAGATTAGCACCCTGATTTACCCTAAGTTCGCTGTTTTTTAGCATTACTATTAAACCTTCTCTGGCTACTGGCTACATTCTATTTGTCTCAGAATCACAGTGGAATTTGAGTAATTTTACCTAAATGATAATTAACTCCACTGTATTTTTATCTAACCATTTTCCGATTTTTCGACTGTGCAAAAATCCTATCTTAGTAAATTACTCATATTGTCTATCTTCGGGCTGACATTTGAGATTACAACCATAATTAATACTCAAATCGTTGCTTTTTAGCATTAGTCCCAAATTATAAAATGGCTAAAAACGAAGATGACTGACTACCTTCTATTGAGGATGATAGTATTATTCATCTGGCATCAAGTCAAATTAATGCTCAGGATTCAATATATTTATCTCAGTAATTACGAAAAATTCCGAATTTAAATATATGTGAATCAATAGTTAACGAAAAGTTAACTTTATTAAGCAAAAATCTTTTGTGCAAAAATTTTACTTGATTTAATTGGCTTTATACCTCTAAATTAAGCTATTTTAGCTTAAGCCAGCAAATAATCTACTGGGGAGTAAATTAGAGTGACGTTACAAATCATAACATATTTAAATTAATTCAAGTCAATCCTTCATGGGAAGTGTAGAGGTAACAAAGCATTTTGAATAATTTATATCTAAAGATAGATGTTTTATATAGCTATATAAGCAAAAAAAGCGATCGCCCAACAAAGAGCGATCGCTACATTTTCAACAGATAATAGAGGTCGAAAAGCTTACTTCATTGTTGCCAAAACTGGTGCTACTTCAGCCTCTGCAATCTTCGGCGCTAAAAATCCATTAGCATAAATCCGGGGATTCGATTGGGAGATGACGGTATAAGACTGGCGAACCTGAGCATTTACTGCCACAGTCTTCACATCGTACATCTGCATAGCTACCTTGGGATAAAAACCAATGCCGATAATCAGCACGATAAAACAGGCAGCAATAAACACTTCCCTGGGGCTAGCATCTCTATATACTGCTTCGGTAGGTACCACGCAATCTGTACCAAAACAAACTGCTTCTTCTGCTTCCTGATTCTGCAATCCGCCATCTGTAAGGTTGCAAGTAAGTTCTGCACCAGTGCCGTAAAATACCTGGCGCAGCATGGAAAGTAGATAGATGGGTGTGAGGATAACTCCTACAGCCGCTAGGAAAACTGTGACTGTGCAGAAGGTAGAACTGTAAATATCACTGGTAGTCAAACCAACAAATACCGCAAGTTCACCAGCAAAGCCACTCATACCAGGTAGAGCTAGGGAAGCCATTGCACCAATTGTAAACAGAGCAAATACTTTGGGCATTGCTTGACCAATACCGCCCATACTGTCCATTGCCATTGTGTGGGTACGGTCATAAGTCACACCTGCCAAGAAGAACAGCACTGATGCAATCAAACCGTGGGAAATCATCTGCAACATTGCGCCGTTGATTCCCAAATCTGTGAAGGACGCAATCCCCAGTAGGACAAAGCCCATGTGGGAAATTGACGAATAAGCCAAGCGTCGCTTCATGTTGCTCTGGGCAAAGGAGTTCAACGCACCGTAGATAATGTTGACAACGCCCAGAATGGCTAACACAGGTGCAAAGTATACGTGTGCGTCGGGTAAAAGTTCCAAATTTAAACGAATTAGCCCGTATCCTCCCATTTTCAGCAATACACCAGCCAAAATCATCGATACGGGAGCAGATGCTTCACCGTGGGCATCAGGTAACCAGGTGTGTAGGGGGAAAATTGCGAGCTTAACACCAAAGGCTATTAATAATCCTGCATATAGCAGCAATTCTAGACCGAGGGGAAACTCTTTCATCCCCAAGGCAGCGATATCAAAGGTTATATTGCCACCACCGTAGAGCGCCATTGCCAGTGCTGCTACGAGAATAAATATAGAAGCTGCTGCTGTATATAACAAAAATTTTGTGGCTGCGTAACGACGCTTTTGTCCACCCCAAATACAGACCAGGAGGTAGACGGGAATCAGCTCGACTTCCCACATAATGAAAAACAACAGCAAGTCTTGAGCAACAAATACCCCAATTTGTGCCGAATACAGCACGAGCATTAAAAAGTAAAATAGTTTCGGTCTGCGATCGACTCGCCACGCTGAAAACATCGAGAGTGTGGTGACAAATCCTGCTAGCAGCACCAAGGGGACTGATAGCCCATCAACCGATACGGACCAGTTCAAACCTAACTGCGGCATCCAGGCATAATTTTCCATAAGTTGAAAACTAGCACTGGTCGCATCGTAATGCTTCCAAAAGGCGTAGCACATCAAAACAAAGTCTGCGATACCTACGCCAAGGGCATACCACCGCACGCGCGTGCCATCTTTGTCAGGCAGCGCAGGAATAAGCAGGGAAGCAACCAGTGGCAGTAGAACAATTGCGGTAAGCCAGGGAAATCGATCCGCTATCATGTCAATGAGAAAAAATACTTATCTGTGAATAAAGTCATTTTACTCGAGTTTGTAAACAATTGTGAATAAGTATTTACTTCGATAGATATAGAAAAATTTATATCTAGGGGGTTTTGTGAAAATACACATGAGTTTTATCTATGATTTATCGCTATGATTTATCGAAACATTACTTTATATTTCTTAAATTTTCTACAATATATAAGTACAAGAAACTTAATTAACAATCATTTATGTCTTCTATTTCCAGTGAAATCCTTACCCAGTCTGCATCTACTGCACCTGCATGGAAAATCGAGCTGTTGTATGACGGGGAATGTCCTTTGTGTATGCGCGAGGTGAATTTTCTCCAAAAACGAGATGCGGGTCGGGGGTTAGTGCATTTTGTCGATATTGCAGACGATGACTATAACCCCGAAGAACATGGCGGAGTAGATTTTGAAACAGCTATGGGGCGCATCCATGCAGTTTTAGCAGATGGAACAGTGGTACAAAATGTTGAAGTGTTTCGGCGTGTTTACGCAATTTTGGGGATGGGGTGGGTATATAGTGTAACCAAGTTACCGATTGTGGGTGCGATCGCAGATTTTCTCTATGGAATTTGGGCAAAATGGCGACTCGCTATCACAGGACGACCGACGTTAGAAACGGTTGTGCAAGAGCGTCAAGAGCGACTTTGTAATACTCAGGGGCGCTGTCGGATAGATTAAACTAGCCACAGATCAAGAAATTGTGGATTTTGCGATCGCTCTTATAAACTTATTAGTATTGCTGTGTATGTTTCAAACTACATATCTATACTAATACCAACTTGAAAACAGAATGCGAAAGATGGGTAGGGGCACAACAATGTTCATTGGTGTCAACTTAAGTTAAAAGGCTTATCCCACAAGCGTTTTACCCCACCCCTTTATCCCCTCCCCGTTTACGGGGAGGGGAAGTTTTGCGTTAGCAAAGCTGGGGTGGGGTGACGCGGATCGTGATGGTAGGTGAGATAATTCGGTCATCACGTCTTGGCAAGGGTTTCACGTTAAGTTGACACGTATGAACAATGTTGTGCCCTTATGAATAATTTATGTATTGCTTATAGGAACCACCTAAAATTTTACTCCGTCACAATAAATGGAATGAGGAGTAAAGTGTATGTTCTATTGGTTAAAACTTATTTATTTAAGTTTAACAGGTTTAAGTTTATTGACCGGAAGCATGGCAATGCTAACAAAACCTGTTACTGCTGGTGAACCAATTATTGATAATAATTGCCAGTATCATAATAGAACACAAGAAGTTTTTAGAAAAATCCCACCACAAAATCGCGGCACGATATTTTTAACATCCGGTTTTGAAGTTAATAATCAAAAATATTTTTTACAAGTGTATAAATTTCCGAATTCCACAGGCATTTTTTGCCTCACCAAGCTTAATTCGCTACCACAAAAATTAAAACAAGCTCAATTTATTCAAGATAAGCTAATTGAAAAAGTCGAAAAAGACTCTTATCAAAACGCTAATTATATAGTGACATTCCGAGGAGATAAAAATGATAAAATATTAAGAGCTTATTATAGATTAAACTTAACCAATCCCAATCAACCAAAGGTGACACCTATAATCGTTGTATACAAATGATAACAATTTTGTTGCGCTTAGCGAGTCATTTGTCAGTAGTCAGTTGTTGAATGTTGGAGTTTAATACCTTCCTTGTGGGCGGTATATATTTATATGTTTATATTTGATAAATTAGAATTATTTTTATATACTTAAAATGGCGTTTTTGTCTGGAAATGTAGAGTTTCTCCTAAATGTGGATGTTGAAAGTAAAGTTCTCTGGCGTGGAGATGTAAGCGATTTGCTTTGGTAGAATTTTCATACAGTCTATCTCCTAAAATCGGGTTACCAAGTCCTTTGATATCAGCAGCATGAACTCTGATTTGATGAGTGCGTCCTGTTAGCGGTTTAAACTCAACACGAGTATAGTTTCCTTCTCTCGCTATGACTTGAAAATGGGTAATGCTGGGTTTACCGTATTGCCAATTAACTTGTTGATAAGGGCGATTATTGGGATTTCCCCATAATGGCAGTTCAATTACACCTTGATCAACGGTGATAATCCCAGAAATTAAGGCTTCATAAACTTTGTGAACTTGCTGTTGCTGAAATTGTCTGCTGAGTTGGCAGTAAGTTTGGCGATGTCTGGGGACAAGCCGCTCCGCGTCTACGCGTGCCAATAGTAAAATACCAGAAGTGTCTTGATCAAGTCGATGCACAGCATTAAGCGACATCCCATCCGGTAATAAATTCCGCAACCGACTAACAACACTATCTTGAGTATCAAAATAACGTCCGGGAACTGAAAGTAATCCTGGGGGTTTATTGACAGCAATCAACCATTCATCTTCGTAAATAATCGATAGCGTTTCCTCTGTTTCTTGTCCCCCTTGTCTCCCTTGTCTCCCTTGTCCCATTTCCCGCGTCGTTTTAAAAAACCTACATTTACCCCCCTCCTCGCTTGCGGCCTGGGGATAGGGGGAAAGGGGTTCCGAGATGTGTCTTAACCCCGATAGCAAAAACCCCATCAATGGCTGACAGCGTTCTGCACAAGCACCGTAAAATCTTCCCGGAATTTTATCTCCAGCTGCGGATTGCGAACCCCACCAAAATTCAGCCATTGACAATGGCTGTAAATTATGGATCGCCGCATATTGTAAAAGTTTAGGGGCGCAACAATCCCCTGTACCTGTGGGTAAGCCGGATGGGATTAATTGTTGGAGTGATCGCGATTGTCCATAAAAATTCATTAAGCTGTAAGCTGCGTGCATCTGCGTTTGCAGTTGGCGGGAGAGTTGTTTACGCTGTTGTTTAAGTTCCAGTATCCGTGTGTCTGCTGCTGTAATTACCTGCACAAGCGGCTGTAACACTTCATTTTGCTCGCGTTTCAGTAATTTTTGCTCAATTCCCTGCTGGCGGCTTTCTTGATCCAGTTGTTCCAAGGCGATAGTGAGTGCAACGCCTGTGAGTGTTGCGCAGATTTGCTGGCGTTGTTCCTGGCGTTGATGTTTGCAATGACGGTGGCGATCGCGCATTTGTTGCAATTGCTGTGAAAATTCATGCGATCGCGTTTGGTATTCCTGTCTTTGGGGAAGTTGCTGTAAGTTAATTAATTCTTGTTTAATCGTCTCTAATTGAGCCAAAGTTTGAGCTTCTTCTAAAGCTACTTCCTCTCTCCCTGGAATCGGCGGAACCCAACCATCAACCACACTTAAACCATTCAGCAACCCAGAGAAAGCCTTGAGTATTCGCTGTTCACCTGTAGGTAGTTCAACTAGTAAGACTCCATACATCTTACCTTCTTGGCAATAACGCTCATCCTTCGCAAGTTGCTGCATTAAACTTTGAGCGATCGCTTCTACTAAAGAAGTGCGCGGTAGTCTCAGTAAATTTGCACTTTGCGGACAATACCCTTCATAGTAATAGTTAGGGGATGGGTTACTGACTGGAGAATTGCAATCAATAAAATCTGCAAGCGGATGTAGAAATACCATAGAAGGTATTATGATAAATTGACAATTAAATCTACCGCAACAGCGATATCTGGAAATGCTATTGGGTAAATCGTCCCGCCTGTTAGTGTGGATTTGGAAGCGTACTCACCATCGTGAGGATCTCGAAATACTACGAGCTGTCTTTTTCTTAAATTAACTACCCAGTATTCAGGGATTTGAGCTTCAGCATAGATTTTAGTTTTAATCTCTAAATCTTTTTCTAAGCTGGAATCGGAGTATTCAATCAGCCAGAAAATATTTTCCGGATAAGGATGATGATTTAAATATTCACGCCCCAAGCGTTGCACGATCGCAATATCTGGTTCTGGTTCAGAGTTATTAGGAAGTGTAATCGGTTTAGCTGGACGAATTGTCGCTCTTTCGCCTAATAATCGCGTGAGATATTCCCCAGCTTCGGTACTAAAATAAGCATGGGGTTCGCCTTCCGGTGACATCTCGACAATTTCTCCTCTGAGTAATTCCACACGCCGATCGTCTAAGATACCAGCTGCTATCATGCGGTGGTACTCATCTATTGTCCACTTAGCTGTAGTTACGACCATAGCGATCGCTCTTTTATCGTTCTCTTCATTTTAGATCGAAACTCCAACCTTAAATTGAGTTACGTTTTCTCCCAATTAATAATGCCAGTTCCAGCCACTTCCAGTAGCAATCCACATCAGTAAAACCAATTTTTCGCAGCCAATTTAGCTGTGTTTCTACGTCTAAAAGTTTATTGGATGGGTCGTCGTTTTCGGGTAATATTCCCAGTTTTTGTAAAAAATGCTCGTGTAATGCTGGTGTGGATGAAGCCACATGTTCTAAATTGCAAAAAATCCCACCAGGTTCCAGTATGTGAAAAATTTCTGTATACAAGGAAAGTTTGCGATCGTGGGTGAGGTGGTGAATAGCAAAGCTGGAAACAACTGCGTCAAAGGAACCTAATTCTGGGAGAGGTTGATCCAAATTGTGGGTTATTACTTGTACTGTTGTATCCTCAGCAAACCGCGTTTTTACCGCCTCTAACATAGTTGCAGAAAAATCAACGGCTATACTTTGCGCCTGAGGACGGTCAATTTTCAGTAATGCTAGTAAGCGACCATCACCAGTTCCTAAATCCAGAATACGCTTCACAGTCTTGGGTACATGTTCCAACAAAACTGCTTCACCCTCAGTACGGTGGGGTATAGAATCTGCCTTCGCTAGATATCTCAAAGCATGGTCAGCAGAAGTCCAGAGGTTGATTGGATTCATCAAATAACAATACTCCCAGAAATAGATACGCCCGAAAATATCACACTATCCCATCCTGATTTTTGGTCTGCCTTTACCGTAATTGGTAACTGGAATTAGGGGCATCAATTTTGTCAGAATAGTTCGTAGTCAGCACAGAAAGTGCTTAAAAATTCAGCACACTCAGTCCTGACTACGAAATTATTCGCGATCGCAACTAGTAGTCACTACTACTTGGGGCGATTCTGCTAATGATGCTGGTAAACTCCAATCAGGACGCAGGTTAGCTGCATGACGTAAATAGGTATGGTAAATTGGTGCGGAGGCTGGCAGGTAGACGTGAATTAAAAAGCGGATACAGCGCTGCAAGCTGCCCTCGACATGCATTTGCTGCACATCTAACATGGCCACACCATCCCAAGCAGGACGCGTTCGGGCGATCGCAGCTGGAAAAATAGCATCCAAATCCCGTGTTACTGAGAACGTAACACTAATAATATCCTTTGGCTGGAGATGATTCCGGTTTTCCAATTCATCTAATAATTCTGTTACCGCTTCTTTTATCGCTTCAGCTGTGTTTTCTGAAACAGTTGTTGCTCCACGAATAGCCCGCATTTGCCACTCCACGCCCAATCCTCCTTAAATTAGCTCAGCTGTCTTTTCTCACTTTATTATCAGTTAGGACGATAGGCACAAAACTCCTGAGTATGTGAGTTCCTCTGTCACTCACATCCCATCAAGGTCGATATAACCATAGAGGTAAACCACTGGTGGACATTTCAAACTCCAGCCAGTCAATCCCCGCCCCAATTCCTGATGAAACCTGACGACTTCCAGGGAGCAATCGACTTAACAAGGGTTTACGTTCTTCTAAAGTAAAGCATGGGGTTTTTTCTGGATCGAGTCCGACTAGTTCTGCTGTCCAGCGCCGCGCATCTTCCTCTGTTCCCAGACGATCTACCACTCCTAACTCTACAGCTTGCTGTCCAGTAAAAATCCGACCATCGGCGAAACTTTTTACGGTTTCTACCTCTAAAGAACGAGCTTGAGCTATTGTTTGCACAAACTGCTGATAACTAATGTCAATCAATTCTTGCAGAATGTTTTGTTCAGCTGGTGTCAGTTCTCGGTCAAATGCCAAAATATCTTTGTAGGGCCCAGATTTAATCACCTTGAAGGAAATGCCGATTTTTTCCAGCAAGCGTTCTAGGTTATTTCCCCGCAGAATTACACCAATACTGCCTGTAATTGTACCTGGGTTGGCCATGATATGTTCGGCTCCCATGCCAATGTAGACACCGCCAGAAGCCGAAATATTGCCAAAACTGGCAACAATTTTCATTTTCTCCCGCAGACGTTTCAGGGCGCTGTAAATCTCTTGAGAATCTCCCACTGTCCCGCCAGGACTATCAATTCGTAGCAGCAAAGCCGGAAATTTTTTCTCCTCTACTGTTTTCAGTGCTTCTAGTACACGTTTGCGAGTCCCACCGGAGATTGCACCATTAATTTCAATTCGAGCAATTTGTTTACTAAACCTGGGTTTAAAAGGCCAAACCATAAGCAATCATAAAACCTCGTAATAAACTCAATAGTAAAATGTCCAGAGGTCAAACGACCTGTTTGGCTCTACACAAAAATGCCCAGCCATGATGCTACACAAGAAATTAAGGAAGTTTTTATATTTATCTAGATGTTTATTTGATATCCTAATCTCTGTCTAGCAGAGAAACTTATCTCCAAAAACGTATAAATTGGCAATTCCCCTTCGCCTCCGCTCTCGGTGTCACCTGCGGTTACTATTAGTCTAGGGTAAATGCTTCATTATCGGGAAATTTATCCCAACCTACATGTAGTTTCCGGCTTGGATCTGCTGCCTGATGCAGCTAAATCATTAGTAAAAAAAATCTATTGCCCTTCGGGTGACGCTCCTACTTCGCACTTCAGACGCTCCTACAACGCGCTTCGCTGCCAAGTCGGCAGTTGTGTGACTTTTGCCTCACCGCCTTACCTCGCCTATTGCCTATAGCCGCCTACCTATAGGAAGAATTTCACAACTCAAATATGACTGCTATATCTCATTTAAACATAGCAAGCAAAATACTCAAATTTGGGAATTATAGATTTTTAAAAGCTTCAGCAGCCAGTCAATACCTGACAAACTGATTGCCATGATTTAGGAATCAATACGTAAAATTTGACACCGATAATAAACGTACATATCAAACAGCGCCCCAACAAAGCTAAAAGTCAAACTAATGACAATTAAGCCGCGCAGAGGACTATCCGTGCCAAAAGTAGCGAGAAAATGTATAATTTGACTAGCGATCGCTTCAGTTAAACCTTGTAAACCGGGAATGTGACCGACCAGAGGTAACAGGAGCAAAAAGCCACCGACTAAAAACATTGGTACGACAAAACTAAAAATGATTGTGAGTAACAGAGAACGGAGAAAGTTGGTGAAAATAGTCATTTAGACGACACTCCGTGGTAAAAGAGGACAATAAGCGAAAAAGCAAGATGTCATTTTCTACAATACGTGCGATCGCTCCATAGCAGTGAAGATGTCAAAAATCTTAAGTTTTCATTAAAAAAATCTGCCTCCAGTCACCTTCGATGCATCAACTAAAAGTCAGCATTAAAATCAGCAAAACCCTTGCTAAATAAGGTATTTGCTGAATAACTTTGCTTATAAAGTAATATAAAGCTTGCTCGCATCAAACTTCACTTTCTGAGAAGAGCTTTAAAGTAAGTTAATGTTTCACCCTGGAGATGGGGAAGGGGGATGAGGGAAGGGGGGACAAGGGAGATGAGGAAGTGTGGGGAGTGTGGGGAGAATATAAAAAAGTTCGCCACCCCTCCCAATGCCCCATGCCCAATTCCCCATGCCCATTGACTATTGACCATTGACTATTGACTATTCCCCATTGACTTTCGCTATTCTTAAGGCAGTTACCGAGTTAGCTACAAAACATTGAGTGAGACTACATCCAAATCCAGTTTAGGGGCGTGGGGTCAGCGGCTGCTGGCGGCGATTTTCCTGGGTGGACAAGTACTAGTTCACCTACTGAAAATCAAAATTCATTGGCGAAATACTAAAGAGCAAATGGCAGCAGTAGGGCCAGATTCTCTGTTTATTGCCCTATTAACGGCTGTTTTTGTCGGCGCAGTGTTTACCATTCAGGTAGCACGAGAATTTATTAACTTTGGCGCTGGGAATCTTGTCGGCGGTGTGCTGGCGGTAGCCTTAACAAGAGAACTCTCGCCCGTATTGACAGCAGTGATTTTAGCCGGACGAGTGGGTTCGGCCTTTGCCGCTGAAATTGGTACTATGCGAGTCACAGAGCAAATTGATGCCCTGTTGATGTTAAAAACCGACCCCATCGATTACCTAGTTATTCCCCGCGTCTTAGCTTGCTGCTTGATGCTGCCGATTTTAACTCTTCTGTCTTTGGTAACGGGGATGTTAGGAGGATTGATCATTGCATCGAACTTATATGGCATCGCCGATACTACATTTCTAGACTCAGCCCGTAACCTGCTTGGCATTTGGGATATTTTTAGCGCCATGATTAAGGCATTTTGTTTTGGAATTGTAATTGCTGTCATTGGTTGTAGCTGGGGACTGACAACAACAGGAGGAGCCAAAGGAGTAGGACAATCAACCACCACTGCTGTGGTTACAGCCTTGCTGATGATTTTTGTGAGTAACTTCTTCCTTTCTTGGTTAATGTTTCAAGGTACAGGTAGCGCATTGCTCAAAGGTATGTAAGTCAGTTGTCAGTTGTCAGTTGTCAATTGTCAATTGTTATTTCCCACCGTCCGCCTCATCTCCCTCATCTCCTAGCCCCTAACCCCTAGTCCCATTTTCCAGTGAAACGCTATCAACAATCCTCGCTATAAAGGCTGATTGCGCGCCTTATAACCCACGAAATCCTAAAATAGGAAATGTGTCTATTCACAAAACAGGATTTGAGACTGTCAGACCAAGGATGAGTATTCTCAATCGAAAATTTAAAATCCCAAATCTAAAATTGCTATGACTAGTTCATTTGCGCCCAACGCTACATCTACAGTAGAACTCAAACCTAGCTACAATATCCCTGTAGTTTTGGTAATTGCGTCGATTCCATTGCTGTTAGTTCAACCGCTGCTAGGAGGTATTATTGGATTGTTTGGTTTGTTTCTCATGTTTCAGACAGTCACACTGCGGTTGCAGTTTACTGCCACGGACTTAGATATTTACAGAGGCGAAACACTAATTCGGCGGTTTCCCTATCAGGAATGGCAAAACTGGCGGATATTTTGGCACCCAATTCCTATACTGTTTTACTTTAAAGAAATCAAAAGCATTCACTTTTTGCCGATTTTATTTGACCCTAAGACCCTGAAAGCCTGCCTGGAAGAACGTTGTCCGCAGATTTAGCACCCTCTTGTTAAAGATGCAGCATCAGCAATCAGCACCAATTACCCAGGATTTTTGGCACAGGTCAATTGTATATTTCTGAAAGCTATTTATTCGCGTCATAGGAATTACAGTATTGTTTATGAACCCAGAGGAATCTCAAACCCCAGAATCGATTGATGAGTGGTTGGCGCAAGTACAAGAACAACAGCCGAAAGTAGAAGCTTCAGATAACTCATCTGTGGAGTCAGAGGGAGAAACAGCAGCGCAGAGTTTATTAGCGCAGACGCAGCAAAATGACGCAACTGCTGAATCGCCCATTTCCGATGCTGAAGAAGGTTCTACAGTTGAACCACCAGCAGATGCAACTGCTGATTTGGTAACGCAGTTAGAAGCCGAAGCCTTTTCGCTGGGGTCAGAACTAGATTCAGAATCAGAAGCATCAGCAGCTAATTCCCTATACGCACAAGCAGCACAACAAATTGCAGATTTACAAAGTACCAAAGAATCTCTAGAAACCGAAATAGCCAATCTGCAAGCTAGTTACAAAACTCTTCAGACACAAGTTGGCGAAACCCAATTGGCGCTAGGACGACTTGTACAAGAGTCGCTATCGCAGTTAGAACAACGCAAACAAACGCTGCAAATTTCTGTAGAACAGTTGGAACGCCGTCAAGAACGCATCCGCAATGAAATGCGCACGACTTTTGCGGGAACATCTCAAGACTTGGCGATTCGGGTACAAGGTTTTAAAGATTATCTCACTGGCAGTTTACAGGATTTAGCCGCCGCCGCCGAGCAGTTGCAACTAGTACCGCCTGCGATCGCCCGCGAAAAACCTGTAGTATCTGTAAAAGAGGAAAAAACCCCCCAATCAGAGTCTGGTATCCCCTCATTTGCCCAACAGCAGTTTCAAGATACTACAAAGCAAATTCGCCGCCTCATCGATCAATATCGCAGCAAACCAGATTACTATGGCCCTGCTTGGCAATTGCGTCGTACCTTTGAACCAGTCCATGCAGAACGGGTTTCTCAATGGTTTTTCACCCAAGGCGGACGCGGTGCTTTGCGGACAATGGGTAGCCGCTTGCAGAATATTTTGATTTCTTCGGCAGTAATTTCTATACTATACAAACTGTATGGCGATCGCGTCCGCGCTTTAGTATTAGCTAATACACCAGAACGTTTAGGTGAATGGCGGCGTGGCTTGCAAGACTGTTTAGGTATAGGTCGTCCAGACTTTGGCCCTGATAAAGGGGTAGTATTATTTGAAGCACCGGAAGCTTTGGCTCAAAAAGCAGACCGATTAGTTAAAGCCAATCAACTGCCTTTAATTATCATTGACGATTCTGAAGACCAAATTAGCCTAGCACTACTGCAATTTCCCCTGTGGTTAGCCTTTGCTCCTGACCCCAAAACAATGAGAAATTATGATGATGATTTTTAATTAGTCATTAGTCATTAGTCATTAGTCAGTTGTCAGTTGTCAATTGTCAGCTGTGAAAAACCAATGACTAATGACCAATACTTCTCTTCTCCCAAGGGGAGACGCTACGCGAACGAGACGCTCCGCGAACGACTTCGCTCAGTACAAGTGACCAATGACTATTGACCAATGACTATTGACTATTGACTTTGGACTTGTTTATGGCTATTTGGTTAAGTTTATGCGCTTTTGTTTTGGTTGTAGCCTACCTATTGGGTTCTTTCCCTACTGGCTACATTGCTGTCAAGCAGTTAAAGGGTCTTGATATTCGCGAAGTAGGTTCTGGTTCAACTGGCGCAACTAATGTTCTCAGAACCTTGGGTAAAGGGCCTGGGGCTGTTGTGTTATTGATTGATTGCTTGAAAGGAGTATCTGCGATCGCTCTAGCTTATCAGTTATTCCAATTGGCTCCACTTTATAATTTTATCCCCCCTACGATAGATGCTTCTTTGTGGCAACCTGGGTTAATAACTTTAGCGGGATCAGCAGCAGTCCTTGGACACAGCAAATCAATTTTTTTGGGCTTTACTGGTGGTAAATCTGTGGCTACTGGACTAGGGACGTTATTCGCGATCAGTTGGCAGGTAGGTTTAGCAACTTTGGGTGTATTTGCTGTTGTCTTTGCCATATCACGGATAGTCTCCTTAAGTTCCATTGCAGGTGCGATCGCTGTGACAATTTTCATGGTAATTTTCCATCAGCCTTTACCTTGCATCCTGTATGCCTTTGTCGGTGGGTTGTATGTGATTTTCCGTCACCGCAGTAATATTGAACGCCTACTTGCAGGAACTGAGCCAAAAATCGGGCAAAAGGTAACAGCACAAGCAGAAGACACTGACGGACAATTAACTTCAACTTAATGCGATCGCTAAATTAGTTCTTAGTCAGGACTAAAGTCGGTGAATTTTTCATAAAGTGCTGACTACGAATTCATCAACATTCATGGTACAGACTATCAAAGATTGCGAGGGTTCAGATCCCCGACTTTTTAAAGAAGTCGGGGATCTCGCACTTTCGATTAAAATTATAGGTTTGTGTATTTTCCCTGACGGCAACCGCAGTTTGTAAAGCTAAGATTTTAAGTAATATTTATTACTAAATAAATAACATGGAACTACCTACGCTCTTAATTCTTTGTACTGGTAATTCCTGTCGTAGCCAAATGGCAGAGGGCTTTTTGAGAGAGTTAGCTGATGACTTATTCATCGCCCAAAGTGCAGGAATGAACCCAGCCAAAGAAGTCCATCCTTTGGCTATCAAGGTGATGCAAGAGATAGGAATAGATATCTCCACAAATTCTTGTAAGCATATCAACCAGTTTCTTGACCAGAAAATTGATACGGTGATCACAGTTTGCGATCATGCAGACCAAAGTTGCCCTACTTTACCTTCATCAGTTAAGCGTCATCACTTTAGCTTTCCCGATCCAGCTGAAGCTACAGGAACTGAAATAGAAAAGCTGCAAGTATTTCGTCAAGTTCGTGATGATATTAGTAGGCTGCTTTTGGCTTATGTAGCCGGGAGACGTGATGCTCTCTAATTCTTGTGACAGGAGTTATGAGCATGGTAGTTAATTCAATTGCTTTACCCTTAACTATGTTTACTGCCTTAGCAAATCGGGCTGATTTATTGATGGCATTGACGGATAGATCTGGACGCATTCAATGGGTAAATGAAGCATTAGCTAACCGTGCAGATACTACCGCTGATTTGTTAATCGGAAAAAAATTTTTTTCTGTACTGACTTCTAATAAGCAAATTAATATTCAACAAGCTTATATTCGCGAACAACTATTAAAAGGTGAAAGCTTTAAATTTGAAGTTTCTTATTTATCGCCTCAGCAGCAAGAGCATTGGCTATTAGTAGATGGTCTGCCTATTAGTAATACAGAAGGTATAACTAGTCAATACGCTGTCATAGCTAATGATATTACTTTACGTAAGCATACAGAAAAAGATTTAGAGCAAACTCGACAACGATTAAAGCGACTGGTAGAGAGTGTCAAGTTAGTACCTTGGGAAGCGGAGCCGATTAATCACCAGTTTACTTATGTAGGGCCACAGGCCATAGATTTATTTGGTTATGACTTAGAAGATTGGTATGAACGTGAATTTTGGTATTCACACATTCATCCAGAAGATTGGCCTCTAGTTCTTGAGTACCATCAACTCACGTCAAAAGCACAAGATGATTACATAGTTGAGTATCGGTTATTGACTGCTGATGGTAAATGGGTTTGGGTAAAAGATATTGTGAATGTTGTGCGTTCTGGCGGAAAAGTAACACAATTACTTGGTTTCATTATCGATATTAGCGATCGCAAACAAACAGAACTCTCTCTGCAAGAAGCTTTAAGTAGATTAGCACAAGCAAATCAGTATTTGGAAATACGGGTACAGGAACGTACTATTGCTTTGAGTCAAGAAAAAGAAAAATTGGAAAAGACTTTACAGCAATTGCAGCAAACCCAAACCCAGCTAATTCAAAGTGAGAAAATGTCCAGCTTAGGTCAACTTGTGGCTGGTGTTGCTCATGAAATTAATAATCCAGTTAACTTTATCTACGGTAACATTACCCCTGCTACTGAATATGTAGAAGATTTACTTTATTTGTTGCAATGTTATCAGCAACATTATCCCCATCTCCCCTCGACATTGCAAGCCGAAATTGAGGATGTAGATATTGATTTCATTGTCGATGATTTACCTAAACTTTTAGCTTCTATGAAAGTAGGTGCTAACCGCATTCGGGAAATTGTTTTATCTTTGAGGACTTTCTCGCGCTTAGATGAAGCTGAAGTCAAAGAGGTTGATATTCACGATGGCTTAGACAGTACTTTGATGATTCTCCAACACCGCCTCAAACCTAAAAATGGGTGTGCGCCGATAGAAGTCATCAAAGAATACGGCCAGCTACCGCTAGTAGAATGCTATGCAGGACAACTCAATCAAGTGTTTATGAACATTCTTGTCAATGCCATAGACGCTTTGGAAGAGTATAATCAAAAGCGATCGCCACAGGAAATATTAGCAAATCCCAGCCAGATTACTATCTGCACTGAATTTAGAGACGGAGATATAGGAATTGAACCCTATATCAGCAAATCTGAATCTTCAATAGTGATTCGGATTATAGACAATGGCCCTGGGATTAGTGAAGCAGTCTCCAATCGTTTATTTGACCCTTTCTTTACCACCAAAGAGATTGGTAAAGGTACAGGTTTAGGTTTGTCTATTAGTTACCAAATTGTTGTGGAAAGACATCAAGGGCAAATTGAATGTTATTCCATTCCTGGACATACAGAATTTGCGATCGTCATTCCCCAACAGCAGGTAAAAACGAAAGTTTAGCCAGTTTACTCCACAACCTCATTCACAGGGAATCTATCAATTAACTGTATGGCACGGTAAGCATTACGTACTAGTGAATCTGGCAAATTAGGAACATGGGGGATTTGGGATAATAAATCCAACGTCCGGCGTAATATTCTTACCACATCACCTTCATCTAAGGTCGTATTTTCACATAGTTCTGTCCACTCAATGCCCAACGCCCATTGTTCTACCAAAGCAATTAACTCAAACTCTAACCACATAGGCAGTGCCACATTATACCGCCTTTGCATTTGGAACATCTGGCGGCGAATTCCCCGCAGTTTTGCCAAAGCCTCAACGACTTGATTGCTCAACTCGAAACGGACTTTACTATCTGGGCGAGGAGTTTCTGTCACCAAAGCAGCAACAGCAGCTGCTAAATGCTGCGGATCTAAATTGTTCAATTCACCGCTGGCGAGTACCAAACCCAGCCATAATTCATTTTCTCCCCGGATGGCGGCGGCAACTTGTCCTAATGCTGTTGGGACTAAGTTATCTAAACAGCCGAAGTGCTGCAAAATTTCAATTAAATTGAGAAACTCTTCCCAATGATGTCGTGATTGTTGCTCTACATGCTCTTGCAATAATTGCAGTTCGGCTTCTAATTCTACATAACGTGCCTTACCTTTAAAAATAAATGCGGCATTGCCTGATTGATAAATCGGATGAGCTTCTAATTGCTCTTGTACAGCAGTCATCCGGCTAAGTTGTTCTGCGACTTCTGGAGCCATATATAAAGACTCGCCTGGATCGGGAATTTTTTGAGCAATGGCTGCTGTTTGTTCATCACCACGGTAGATCTGTCCTGGTTTAAAAATTAGCTCTGCTGGTGGCAAAATATCCGGTGGGACATCAACTCGTGGTAGTTCTGCATACAAATCGACGATATCTTCGGTTGTGGCTACATACCAGCGGTTATCCCTTCCCAAGCATACCAAGCATGGTGTTTGCGCAGAAGCGGGGCTTTTGCCGACTAATACTGCGGCGATCGCTGTTGGCACTGTGATATTTTTACCCTTGAGACTCAACATTGTCCCGGACACAGCAAAGTCCAACATCATCCCCAATTGCTCTTTGCGGTCTTCCTGTGCTTGTTTTTCCAGGGTTTTCAAGATTTGCCGTTCTACTTTCAGGCGTTGTCGCAATTTTTCATAAATAGCCACTTCATTTTCATCAATTGCGGCGATTTGCTCCTGAAGTTGCTCTAATTCGGCTTGCAGTTCGGCAATCTCATCGTAATTTGGTCTTAAATGCAAGGTAGCCATGTACTGGCCAAAGCTGCGTTCTATTAGCTCTCTAGTGTCCTCCAAGGTGTGGGTTTGCAGTAAATTCAGTACCATCCCGTAGCTAGGCGTAAACTGGCTGACTAAGGGGTCTGGTTTAGATGTGGCTAAATATGCTGCTTCTTTAGCTCCTTCAAAGGGAGTTTGGACTGTGACCACATGACCTTGTAAATCCATGCCACGACGTCCAGCCCGTCCTGCCATTTGCAGGAATTCGGAAGCGTTCAGCAGACGGTGTCCGGTGTCGGTACGTTTGGAAAGGGTAGATATGACGGTGGTGCGGGCAGGCATATTAATTCCCGCCGCTAGGGTCTCGGTAGCAAAAACTACTTTAATTAGTCCTTGCTGAAATAGTTCTTCTACTAGCACTTTCCAAGCAGGTAAAATCCCGGCATGGTGGGCGGCAATTCCGCGATACAGGGGGGCAATTTGTCCAGAACGACCGGCTTCGGGATTACGGGTTAAAAAGTCATCAATTTGACGGCGCAACACCTGAGATTCATCATTATTTACCAGCCATAAATCACCTACTTCTGCCACCGCTTTATCACAACCTCGGCGGCTGAAAATAAAGTAAATCGCGGGTAACATATCCCGCTCCTGCAAGTGGTTTAAGGTATAAATAATGCTAGGAGCCTCTGGCCTACCACCTCTGCCTTTGTCTCCTGGTCTCCTTTTTCCCCGATTGGCAAGGCGGGGACTGATTTTGGTATTACTGTCGTTGAGGAGAGGAAACAGTCCTTTAGGAGTACAAAAGTGAAATTCTAGCGGTACGGGGCGAAAATCGGAGTAAATCAGGTCAGTAGGCCCGTGGACGCGATTTAGCCAGTCAGTAAGTTGATCGCTATTGGCCACAGTTGCCGAAAGGGCTACTAATTGAACTTCACGGGGACAATAGATAATAGATTCTTCCCAAACAGTACCCCGTTGGCGATCGTTCATGTAGTGGCACTCATCTAGTACCACAGCTTCTACATTTACCAGAGAAATGCCAACTTGCCCTATGGGTGTGCCATAGAGCATATTGCGGAAAATTTCTGTGGTCATAACTAAAATCGGCGCATCTCTGTTAATGGAAGCATCTCCAGTTAACAGTCCCACCTGGTCAAATCCGAATTTCTCGCGAAAGTCGCGTAATTTTTGATTTGACAGGGCCTTTAAAGGAGTAGTGTAAAATACGCGTTTTCCTCGCGCTAGGGCGCGGTAAATAGCGTACTCACCTACTAGGGTTTTGCCCGAACCTGTGGGCGCACAGACAACTACAGAGCGACCATCATTGAGAGAGGCGATCGCATCTTTTTGAAATTGATCCAGATTGAACGGGAATATTGACCCTAGGTCAAGTTCTGGGGATGGTGCGGGATAGTTCACTCAATCACATTTGCAACCAGACTGTTTACTATATTAACGGCTATATTGTCAACTTCGTCATTTGTCATTGGTCAATGGTCATTTGTCATTGGTCAATGGTCATTTGTCATTGGAGATTAATCCCCTTTTCTTCCTTGTCTTCCTAGTCCTGCTTCCCTAGCCTAAGCGCCCCTAGTCCTGGTTCCCCTAGTCTTTATTTTCCCAATTCTTGCGATCTCTCACAAGCTGCTTTGACTGCTTGAATTAAAGCTGAACGAAATGCGGCTTTTTCTAATTGGGCGATCCCAGCAATTGTTGTCCCGCCTGGGCTTGTCACACGGTCTTTGAGTTCTGCTGGGTGCATTTTGCTTTCATGCAGTAGTGTGGCTGTTCCGAGTACGGTTTGCAGGGCTAGTTGGTTGGCGATATTTCTGGGTAACCCTGCTGCTACTCCCCCATCAGCAAGTGCTTCTACCATCAGCGCTACGTAAGCCGGTCCACTCCCAGACAGTCCTGTGACTGCGTCCATGAGGTTTTCGCCAACTTCTACCACTTCTCCGACTGCGGCAAAAATTTGCTGTGCTATTTGATGGTGTTTCCCAGTAGTGTACGCCCCTGAACAAATTGCTGTCATTCCTGCGCCTACGGTAGCAGGTGTATTGGGCATGGCTCTAATTACTGGTAATTGGGGAAACGCCGCTTCTAGCTGGCTTAAAGTCACGCCTGCTAAAATAGAAATCACTAGGGGTGAGTGTTCGGTAGTTTTCATCTCGATCGTCTCTGCCAATTCTTGAGCGATCGCACTGAATACTTGGGGTTTCACCGCTAACAAGACAACTTCCCTACTTTGTGCCAAAATCAAGCGATTATCTGTAGTTACGCTCACGTCGTATTGCTGTTTTAAAAAATTTTGGCGCGAGGGCTGCGGTTCGCTGACTATGACTTCTGATGATTGATAAATTCCACGCGCAATAAGGCGGGATAACAGCGCTTCTCCCATTACCCCACCACCAATTAAACCAAATTTTGTAGTCATTAATTAGTCATTAGTCATTTGTCATTTGTCATTGGTCATTAGTCATTTGTCATTTGTCATTTGTCATTTGTCAATCGTTAAGATTCATCACCTTTAACTGTTGACTTTGGACTATTAACTTTGGACTATTAACTTTAGACTATTGACTAATTTAACTTTATTGTGCCGCCATCCGGTTAACTTCACTGCCCCATGTTGGTGTTGCACCTGGGGTACGTGGACGTGCTGGGGGTTGTGGTACTTCATGAATAACTCCACCGTGGGTGCTAACTTGCACACAGCTGGGTGTAAATAAAAATATGCTTTCGCCAATCCGCTCTTGATGTCCGTCTAATGCGTAAGTACCACCTGCGACAAAATCAACTGCCCGTTGAGCTTGATCGGGGTCCATAATTGTTAAATTTAATACTACCGACTTGCGCTCACGCAAAGCTTGAATTGCCTGGGGCATTTCTTCAAAGGTGCGTGGTTCAAGTACTAATACTTCCGAAATTCCGTTAATTGCTCCTGGCATACCGATCACATTCCCCATTGACTTTGACCCTGTTGCTACATCATTACCCATTGTAGGCATGGGTTCCCGCCAACGTCGATTCTGAGTTGCAGGTTCTGGAGGCGCTGGTTGGACATTCTCTTCTTGATAGAGATTTTGGTAGCTTTCGGCTTCTGGTTCTTCTTCGTAGTACTCGTATTCTACCTGCTCATTGAGTCCTACAAAATCTCTGAGTTTAGAAAATATATTGTTCATTTTGTCCGCTCCTGGTGCAAATTACGCTTATGTTTACCTGGCGATAAATCAGTGTAGCCGACTTTGATCGCTACACAAGGGTTTATTCAGCAATTCTATTACTAGCTGTAGCTTCTATTACTGCTTTAGGTGAGGAACAGACGCTTGGTCAGACATCTGAACATTACCTAGCTGGGATAATGAGTCAAGATTATATACTAATGTTTTTGTAAATGAAAGTTCCCGTAACCCCGTATTTTTCTGAGTAGATTTTTTGATAAAACTATATCTTTTGTTACCTATTGCAATATTTAGCTTGAGAACTCTTCTCAAAAGCAGGTGACAGCTTATGATACAAATACCACAAGCTATTGAACAATGTTTTGCGGGCGATCCCCGAACAAGATAGTTCCTAACCTTACCATAGTTGTACCTGCTTCTACTGCTATTTCGTAGTCACCTGACATCCCCATCGACAGGTGCTGCATTTTGATCTGCGACCAGTTTTGCTCTCTAATGGTTTTTGCTAGGTCTGAAGTAGCATTAAATACATCAAAAATTTCCGCTTTATTTAATCCTAAAGGCGGAATTGTCATCAAACCTTGAATTTGTAAATTTTTATATTGATTGATTACAGGTAAATCAGCTAACAGTTGGGGTACAGTCCAACCTGACTTGTTGGGATCGGGGAGAATCTTGACTTGCAGGCAAATTTGGGGATTCACTCCTAACTCTTGGGCTAAGTGATTTAAGCGCTGTGCCAGTTGCAAGTTATCTACGGAGTGAATCCATTGAAATTGTTCTAGGGCTTTTTTGGCTTTATTGCTTTGTAAATGTCCAATAAAGTGCCAAGTAATATCTGATAAGTCTTGTAACTCGGCTTGTTTACTGGCGGCTTCTTGAATCCGACTTTCGCCAAAATCACGTATTCCTGCGGCATAGGCAGAGCGGATCATGTCCGCTCTAACCGTTTTGCTGACTGCAATCAGGCGAACTGAATCAGGGAGGGAGGAGCGAATTTTAGTAATACGTTCGCTAATCGAACTACTCATTGGAAGGTGCGTTGGAAAACACTCTGAAGCTGATCGTACTCCTGTAACTGCCCTGTGCGACGCAGAGTACGCAAGCGATTTTCCAACATCATTCTGGCTTCGGTACGACCTATCGGCTGAAATTTTATACCTTTGATGTCATTTGCTACTAAAAAAAATAAGCGTTGGGCATACAGTGTAGTGAACAGATCCTGGGCCTCATCAACCATACAGATTTTGTAAAGTAAGCCCCAAGTCGGATGATTAATGTAAGTTTCTGCGTTTTCTGGATTCATTTAATAGTCAAGGTAAGCGTCAATTGTTCTTTTCGCCGTTTTAGTACAAACAATCAGACGATAATAACTCCCTTTCGTCAGAATATTTGTGCTTTCTTTATGCGAAATTCAATAAGTTTTGCTGTGTAACGGCAGCTGTGAAGCCCTTGATCTCGTTACTCATAGAGATATGATGCTACAAGTGGGGATTTGGTCTTTTGGAACTTCCACTAGGTGCTATGCAAGAATCGGCTCTGTGATCTTGTTTCTAGTTAAGAACGGCAGGGTAATGCGCCGTCAGACTTGTTTTTGCATAAGCCTCTCTCTATGCTGCCATAATTCTTGCCTATCGGCACATTATGGTCAAAGGTACACTATTCATTAATTGAGCTTGTTGTGTTGAGTGCCATTAGTTGTGCTTGAGCTTTGTGCAGAGATTCATCCCATTCTCGCTCACGATCGCTCTCTGCGGCAAGACCTGCGCCAACTTCCAATATAGTTTGGCTCAAAAGATAGGGGATGAGGGGGATGAGGGGGACAAGGGGGACAAGGGGGACAAGGGGGACAAGGGGGAATAAATTTTTTACTTCTTCATCTCCTTCATCTTCCCCATCTCCCCTATCCTATTTAAAAATTTTCAAACATCAGTACCGATCGCTAACCGCACGCCCCAAAATAGAGTTAATGTGGCAATAGCCAGCCAATCCCACCGTTTTAACCGTAAGTCATGCCAAGGCACTCGATGCTCATTCGGACTGGTAAAACCGCGTACCATCATTGCACTAGCCATTTGTTCTGCCCGGAGTAGCAGATTTTCTAACAGTCGCTCTGCTACAATCATCCAAACTTTGACTGCTCCTTTGAGTCCTAGCTTTTTCCAATTAATTGCCCTAGTCATTACCGATCGGATTAAGTTCTGTACTTCTTCCAAGACTAGAGGTATAAATCTCAAAGATAAAGTCAAAGTCAGCGCAACTTCAGTTACAGGTATCTTCAGCCGTCGCAAGGGTTGCATTAAGCTTTCCATCCCGGCTGTGATTTCTTCTGGTGCGGTTGTTAGCAGATAAAGATTGGTGCTGTAAATTACTGTAAATAAAATTGTACTCAAGCGCACAGCTAAATCTAAAGAACGGCGGTTGACTTTGACTGGCCCTTGATGAAATATTACGTATTTATATTCTTTATTACCAAATGCTGCTTGTTCATCAACTTTGGCAGTATTTGTGGTATTTGATTGGGGGCTGAAAACTTGTTCGTTGGCTGGTAAGCGTGGCTGATAGTTGATCCCCAACCCATCGGGACTGATGGCTGCAATTGCAAACACAAAAAAGCCTAATAGCAACAACCAGCCCATTTGCTGTTGCCATACTCGCCGGGGAATTCTGGCAGTTAACGTCACTATAATTAATAACGTCACCAATAGTATGCGCCATTCGTTCCTGGCAAAAGTGTAACTTGTGAGAAAGCTCATTAACCAAGCAAACTTGACTCTGGGGTCAATTTTATGTAGCCAAGTTTGAGGTTCTTCTAAGTAAAGTCCTAGTGGTAGCGATCGCAGTAAATCCATAGATCAGGCAAAAGTTAAAAGATAAAAGAAAAAGGTAACACTTATTCTCTTTTACCTTTTTACTTTTTACTTTTTACTTGATTACACGCGGGTAGCACGATTGACCGTACCACTTTCCACATCACGGACTTTCTTACTGCGCCATAATAACCGAATCGGAGTTCCTTTAAATCCTAATTGTTGGCGAAATTGTCGTTCTATGTAGCGACGGTAATTGTCGTTAAAGCGTTTGGCGTCGTTGACGAACAGGGCGATCGCTGGAGGTTGGGTACTAACTTGCGTCCCATAATAAATTTTACCTTGTCGCCCGCCCCGTGAGGTTGGTGGGGAATGCCAACTCACAGCGTCTTCGAGAACTTCGTTAATCACTGCTGTACTTACACGGCGCTTGTGTGACTCAGCAGCTTGATTTACCAATTCTAAAATTTTTTCTACCCGCTGTCCGGTTACAGCACTGACATATATCGTGTCTGCCCATTCGGTAAAATGTAGCCGTGATTGCAGGTCTTTTTCGTAGTCATAAATCGTGTAAGAGTCTTTTTCGACTGCATCCCACTTATTAACTACGACTATACAACCTCGTCCTTCTTCCAGAATTCGTCCTGCTAATTTTTGGTCTTGTTCGGTAACTCCATCTAAAGCGTCTATCACCATTAAGACTACATCAGCGCGCCTAATCGCTTTAAAAGCACGGTTAATACTAAAGAATTCTGTGCCGTAGTCTATGCTTTTCTTTTTGCGAATGCCAGCGGTATCAATCAAGCGATAGGTTTGTCCATTCCGTTCGACTACTGTATCAATCGCATCACGGGTTGTGCCAGAAATTGGACTGACAATTGCTCTCTCTTCGCCGACGAAAGCATTCAATAAACTGGATTTACCGACATTTGGTCTACCAATTATGGCTACTTTAATTTCGTTAGTTTCCGGTACTTCGGTAACGAGAGGAATGTGCTGAATTAACTCATCGAGCAAGTCGCCTGTACCGCTACCATGAATTGCAGAAATCGGGTAAGGTTCACCTAATCCTAATTCCCAAAATTCCGCAGCTTGAATTAAGCCTTGTTCGGGGGATTCACATTTATTGACAGCCAGCAGCACAGGTACTGGTTGTTGGCGTAACCATTCAGCAATTTCTTGGTCAGCGGGTAATGGGCCTATTTGACCATCAACCACAAAAATAGCCGCACTCGCTTCGGTGAGTGCTGTCATGGCTTGTTGACGAATCAGGGGTAAGAATTCGGTGTCATCATTAAAGACTAAGCCGCCTGTATCCACCACCAAAAACTCGCGATCGCGCCAGTAAGATGGCAGATAAGTGCGATCGCGTGTCACTCCCGGTTCATCGTGGACAATCGCCGTTTGTTCCCCGGCGAGGCGATTAACCAGGGTGGATTTGCCCACATTTGGGCGTCCGATAATAGCAACAATTGGCAGTCCCATAAACTCAGGATAATGTAGAGGATTAATATATCATGTCTCTACATTTTATCTACTTTAATGCTTTTATGCTTGTAAATAATAGAAAAACAGGAGGCTAAAAACCTCCTGCTGTTTTGCGATTTTAATTGTTACTTAAGTGCTGTTAATAGCGATCGCGATGGTTGCGTTGCTGTTCCAGTCTACGTTGGCGTTCACGTTGACGCTCGATTTCTAGGCGCTGTTGGCGATCGCGTTCTTCCTGAAGTCTACGTTGGCGTTCGACTTCCAATCTATGTTGGCGTTCGACTTCCAACCGATGTTGGCGATCGCGTTGTAGTTGTTGTTCACGCCAATCATGTCGCTGATTCCCGCCAAGAATTACCTGGATTTGGGCAGAGGCTGGTTGTGCTAAAACGCTAGAAGCTAGCACAACACCTAATAAGCAAGATGAAATAATTCGTTGCATAAAATCCATCCTTGCATGAAATTTATTGTTAGAAATGGCAGAAAAAGAAGCCACTATTAAGTAGCTTCTAAGAGCATAAGGAACGGTAAAAGTAATTGCTGGTTGACTTATCTGTAGTTGGGATTTGGTCAGCTTTTATCGCGTAGAGAATTAAGCAGATAGCACCTTTAGCTTTGCCCTAGCAAATTGACAGTTACTATTTATTTATTGCTCTTATTACTTAGTAACAGCTTCAATTTCAAATGGTAGATGCAAGTTATATTAAAGCTCTTTTTTAAAAAAAATAATTCAGACAAAAGTCATGGATTTATTCGTGACTTTTGTCACATTGGGCATAGGGCATGGGGCATTGTCACTTGATGCGTAGATGCGTTCGACGAAGTCGTTCCCGTTCGCGCAGCGTCTCCTTCAGGAGAAGGGTAGCGGCTTTTCGTAGACATCGCTTGACTTTGAAAACAGTCGCTACAGCTTGAGGAGATCTCCACAAAATTAGGACTCAAAATTAGGACTTATGCATTGACAATCAATACCAAATATGAATTATGGAAAAAACACACCTATTGTAGGGGGTTTAGCACTGCTAAACCCTCCCTAGCTCCAAATATACTTTTCCTGAGTCAGGAGAGCGATAGCACTTTTTTGTACTAAGAGCGATCGCTCCTGCTGCATTTACCAGTGTTTCGCTCAGGTTGTGCGATGTCTAATGACAGGAATTTAAAAACAAGCTGCTTTCTAATAGTACTGTCTAGAGAGGCACTGGAAAATTGTGTCCAATGATATTAGAGAAACTAAAAGCCATACCAGGATTATTGGCATTACCAATAAACTCGAAGTTCTTCACGTGCATATCTGTAGAGCCAAGACTTATTGTGTAAAAACCCTCGTTATCTGTGGTTTTTGAGACTGTATATTTTCCAGCACCAAAAAGCAGCATATCTTTACCATTGCCGCCATCAAAAAATCCGCTCCCAAATCCTTTGATGATGTCTTTACCATCGCCAAGTCTGGTAGTGCCATTGCCAGCAAAGCCACCAGTGAGAGCATCAACCATGTCGTTACCACAGCCGGTATCGATGGTGCTGTCGTTGATGATGCCAACTTGAGTACCCGTGCCAATGATGGTGTCATTGCCCGTTCCACCAACAATAGTGCCCGAAGAATTATTGATGCCGACTTGACCAGTACCGGAGATCAAATCATTGCCCGCTCCGCCATCAATAGTGCCACCAGGTATTCCGAATTCACGGTTGTTGATGAAAATGCCGAGGCCATTGGGGGCGTTGCCAGTGATGGAATCATTACCATCTCCACCACTGATGGTGCCATTGATACCGAGACCGTAACCAGGTACCCCAGCAACGGCAGTACCAGAGATAGTATCATTACCATCGCCGCCACTGATGATGCCTTGGGAAAGCCCTTGGGAGTCACAGGTGATGCCAAATGCGATTCCAGTGCCGGAGATAAAATCATTGCCCGCTCCGCCATCAATAGTGCCACTGCGGTTTTCGATTCCTATAAGCCCGCCATTACCAGTGATTGTGTCATTGCCAGAGCCGGTATCGATGGTAGCACCGATCCCGTTGAAGATGCCGTAGCTCCCATTTCCAGTTCCGTTTGAAGTTCCAGTGATGGAGTCCTTGCCATCTCCGGTATCGATGGTGCCGCTATTGTTGATGCCGATGCCGCCAGCGCCAGTGATTATGTCCCTACCATCACCAGTATCGATGGTGCCGTCATTATAGATGCCGTTGCCCTGAGTGGAATTGCCAGTGATTGTGTCGCGGCCAGCGCTAGTATTGATTATGCCATCGTTGTAAATGCCAAAAGATCCGCGAGAAGACCCAACGATGGAGTCATTACCATCTCCAGTATCGATTTTGGGCTTTTCATTGTTGAAGATACTGTTGAAAATGCCTATTTGGTTGCCAGTGCCGATGATAGAGTCATTACCATCTCCAGTATCGATTTTGGCCGTTCCAAAGTTGTTGATGCCGATCGATCTATCATCATCCAAGCCAAAACCATTAATAGAGTCGTTACCATTCCCCGTATTAATCGTGCCACCGCCAGAAATGCCAATGGAGCCTCCAAACCCATTAATAGAGTCGTTACCGTTCCCAGTATTAATTGTGCCTGTGGTGTTCTCGATGCCACCACCAGATCCCTCCCCGAAGATATAGTCATCCCCTGCTCCTGTATCAATTTTGGACTTTTCAAAGTTGAGGATGCCTAATTGTTGGTTGCCATACCCAGTGATTTTGTCGTTACCAGCACTAGTATGGATAGTGCCTAAGTTGAAGATGCCGGTGGAAGTGCCCTCGCCAGTGATTGTGTCATTACCAGCGCCGATATTGATGGTGCTACCAGTGTCATTGTAGATGCCGAAGGAGCCGCCAGTGCCGGTGATGCTGTCGTTACCACCAAGGGTATTGGCAGTGCCAGTATTGAAAATTTCTGCTTTAGTCCCTAACGGAGGGATGATATCAGCCTTGTTGGTAAATCTGAGTGTGGAAAGGTTTATAGCCATATTAAAAACAGTAATAACTATGAGTTTTCAACCTTCGTCAAATTAGGAAAAACCATGCCAAAACAAGAGAAATTTACGAATCGTGAAAAACTCACAATTATGAAATTCCTGCCTATCAAAGTGTTTAGCGCAAGTATCAAAAGAATGGAAAATTTTCGCATTCAGCGCCTAAAGTTGGTTGCAAGTCTTTACTGATTACACTTTTAACGATTCGTGTAATTTCCACACAAAAAATCTTTTTCAGCACAGTCTCGCCTACTTTGAGATTAGATCAAGATTGTGAGGAACTTGTGACGGAACCAAAAAAATTAAGTAATTATATGTGAGTTCGATGGGGAGTTTAAAATCACAAGAACTGCGATCGCCCCCACTGACTTCAAGCGAGGAAACCCCAGAGAAGCGATACACATTTTTGTCAGTTGTCATTCTTACAAAGTTCTAATCTAAGGAAGCCTTAGCTCAGACTTTGCGCTTTGTCATTTGTCTCCCTTGTCTCCCTTGTCCACTCTGCTTTTCTCATCGAGAAACTTGAGCTGCTGGTATATACAATTAATCTGGGGTAAATTGACACCTGCGGCTTGGGCTTTGCGTAATGGATTGCCAAAAATTGCTTCTACTTCTAAAGAACGGCGTTCGTCGTGGTCAATTTTCATGCTCGTTCGATAAGGCTTCATCTTCACGGTATAATCCAGCATCATTTGAATGAAGCTATCAGAAATGATGCGATCGCAAGTTTTCGCTCCAGCTGCAACTTCATACATCAATTGTTCAGCTAACTTACGAGTATGTTCATACGCCATTAATTCATCGGTTCTGGCGTTGAGAATCACAGATAAACCATTATAGGGGATATTCCATACCAATTTTTTCCATCGCCCTAATAATAAATCTTCTGTTAATTCTATCGAAATACCAGCATTAATAAAATCATCGGCTATTTGCCGCATCTTCTCTGTAATCCCACAAGCATCATAACCAGGCGCATATTCCCCTAAGGTAATTTGTCCATAGTCGAGGTGGCGAATATGTCCTGCGCCGACTTTATTGGAACAGAGAAAACACAATCCACCCATAATACTGACATTGCTCACTATCGCCGCAACTTCTTCTTCTACAGCTAGTCCATTTTGGAGAATTAACACTACCCCATCGTCTTTGACAACGGGTGGCAACATCTGTGGTAATAAATGATTTTGTGTCGTCTTCAGTGCCACAACTACCACATCGCACTGTGGCATTTTTGTCACATCGTTGTAGGCGTTGACTTGGGGTAGGGTGAAATCACCGTCTTTGGATTCAACAACTAAACCAGATTTACTGACATATTCATAATCACTCTTCAGCAAAAAGTGGACATCTAAACCAGCTTTTTGCAGTTTCGCACCATAAAAGCCACCTAATGCACCAGTTCCGAGAATGGCGTAGCTACGATCGGACATTTTGCTTACACAGAGATTTTTCTATGATCATCATAGAGCGATCGCCCTATATCCTTACAGCCCTATTTACCGCTAAATTTGTTTAATATAGCTTAAAAATAGTTTACTATCCTTTAAGATAACATACACACATTAAGGTGGAATATATGGCTGATATTGTTGATATTGCTGTTTCTGCTGACGCTTTTAAAACCTTAGTAACTGCTGTGAAAGCTGCGGGTTTAGTAGAGACATTAAAAAGTCCTGGCCCGTTCACGGTGTTTGCACCGAATGATGATGCTTTTGCCAAGTTACCACCAGGAACTATCCAAACTCTGGTGCAGAATATTCCCCAACTAGCGCGAATTTTGACATATCATGTCGTACCTGGAAAGCTTTACCAGGAAGACTTAGCTAAACTCGGTACGGTTAATTCTGTAGAAGGTTCACCAATTAAAATTGATTGCTCTAACGGTTTTGAAGTGAAAAATGCCACAGTTTTAGCAGCAGATATCGAAGCAGATAATGGTGTGATTCATGTGATCGATACGGTGATTTTAATGGGTTGATTTAGCTATGGTGGGTAACGCCCACCATACTCACGATTAACATTTTACAATTGCCGAGATTAATTTAAATTATGTAACATAATTAATGCGGGCACTGCAATCAGATGCTAAGGTTAGTTCAATTATTTATAAATATATTAAATTTGTTAGTATATGTGAACATTATCCCCACAAATTGATGCTCGATTTCCATACCTTAGCTGAGTTCTCCCGCTCCAACTGCGTGAGTATTTGCGCATTTCTTGTGCCAGCAAACTTACTAACCACAATACTGACAATGATCCTCACAGCATTACATCGCCCATCACATCAAGTGTGGCAATCTGCTGGAATTGCCAGTATTTTTGCTTTAGTAATGGTAATGCATGTATATAGCTGGTTTGTCGTCGGCATAGTGATGCTGCCGACTTATATCTTGTTATGTTTAGCGATTACCTGCTTGTTGATTAATTTGGCAGCAATTCTCTGGCTAAGACGATCGCCTAATCTCACTGTCGCCATTAATACCACTTCCGAGTAAAAATAGTAGTCAACCATAGTAGTCAGGACTTTGGTGCTGACTACGAATACTACATAACAACGCTAATTACTAAAGTGGGCGAGAATCTCAATACTCAAGCCAAGGACAAAGCCAAGCATGTATTTGTGTTCTTAGAAGTTTTTATACATGAAGGTGGTATTCAGTCCTATGTTAAAGATATTTTTCGTGCCTATCAAAAATTGAGTCCCGGCTATCAAGCAGAAATATTTGTACTGCGAGATCGTCCGAATTCTGCAAAAGACTGGGAATCAGAGAAACTGAGATTTCATGGCTTTAAAAACCAATCCCCCCAGATTGGTAGATTGAAAATGACACTGGCGCTGCTGAAGTGTCTGTTGCTACAGCGTCCTCAGCAGGTTTTTTGCGGTCACATCAACTTAGCAAGACTGGTACAAACTCTTTGTCAACCCTTAGGAATTCCTTACACTGTCCTCACTTACGGTAAAGAAGTTTGGGAACCGCTGAACAATAGAGAACGTCACGCACTCACATCGGCATCAGGGATCTGGACAATTAGCCGCTATAGTCGCGATCGCAGCTGTGCGGCTAATTTTATCAATCAGAATCAAGTAAAAATACTGCCTTGTGCCATTGATGGTAATAAATTTACACCGGGAACTAAACAGCCGGAATTGATAGCCAAGTACGGCTTAACTGATGCCAGAGTTTTGATGACTGTAGCACGGCTGTGGTCAGGAGATATTTACAAAGGCGTTGATGTCACAATTCGGGCATTACCGCAAATTCTTCAGGTTTTCCCAGATGTAAAATACTTGGTTATTGGTCGCGGCGATGACCAACCAAGATTAGCCCAACTCGCACAAGATTTAGGTGTAAGCGATCGCGTAATTTTTGCAGGTTTTGTCCCCACAGAAGAATTAATCGCCCATTACCGCCTTGCTGATGCCTACATTATGCCTTCCCAAGAAGGATTTGGTATTGTGTATTTAGAGGCAATGGCTTGCGGAATCCCCGTACTATCGGGTGACGATGACGGTTCCGCCGACCCCTTGCAAGATGGGAATTTAGGGTGGCGAGTTCCCCACCGCGATCCCGGTGCAGTGGCCGCAGCTTGTATAGAAATACTCACAGGAATTGACCAACGTTGTGATGGGTATTGGCTCAGAGAACAAGCGATCGCTCTTTTTGGCATGGATGCTTTGCAAAAACGGCTACAAGAGTTACTTTGAAGGGCATGGGGCATGGGGCATTGGGCATTGGGCATTGGGGGACAAGGAGCACAACTGACAACTGACAACTGACAACTGACAACTGACAACTGACAACTGACAACTGACAATTGACTAATGACCAAACTCGCTATCCTAGAAAGAGAGAAACACGAAATTTAAAAATGAGCCTTAAATCTTTTCCATCACAGCTTGAAAGTCTTCGCCCTTGGCTCACGTTGTTAGCAGTTTTTTGGTTGCTAGCATCTTTAGGCTTGGGTTGGTTAGTGAATTCACTACTGATTATTTTTGGATTGCTGCTATTAGCACCTGTGATTGCCTTTTTTGGGTTTCGCTGGTGGCTGCAACGGAACTTGGTTGTCGATCAGTGTCCTGTATGTCGATATGAGTTTACAGGGTTAAATAACAGCCAGTTGCAATGTCCTAACTGTGGTGAGCAATTGTTAGTCCAAAATAGCCATTTTCGCCGCTTTACTCCCGAAGGCACAATTGATGTCACAGCGGTTGATGTGACGACAAAATCACTGGAAGATTAAAGCCACAAAGCGTTGGTCGTGTCTAATTTTGTCGAAATCAGAGTCAGTTTTTGCCATCTGGCGACATTCATGATGAAGTTTGATAACTTTTTGTAAGGTTTCAATTGCTAAATCCGCATTTCCTAGTAAGGCATAACAGCAAGCTTTGTTGTACCAGGCTTCGTGTTTGTCTGGTTTAATTGCTAAAGCTTGGTCGTAGGATGCGATCGCATCTGGGTATCTGTGTAGGTAAGTCAGTGCTAATCCTCGGTTATTCCAGGCTTCATGTTTGTCTGGTTTAATTACTAAAGCTTGGTCGTAGGATGCGATCGCTTCTAAATATTTTCCTAAGTTACGTAAAGCATTACCCCGGTTGTACCAGGCTTCGTGTTTGTCTGGTTGAATTACTAAAGCCTGGTCATAGGATTTTACCGCCTCTTCATATTTACCTAAATTAGACAAGGCATTGCCGCGATTTTTCCAAGCTTTAGGTTTGTCTGGTTGAATCAATAAAGCTTGGTCGTAGGATGCGATCGCTTCTTCATACCTTCCCAAGTTAAATAAGGCATTACCCCGATTATTCCAAGCTTCGTCTTTGTGAGATTGAATTGCCAGTGCTTGTTCGTAGGATTTTACTGCATCCTCATATTTTCCCAGATGCAACAGTGTATTGCCGCGATTGTACCAAGCTTCGTGTTTTTCAGGATTAATTACCAGTGCTTGGTCGTAAGATTTGACCGCATCCTCATACTTACCCAAATCACCAAGGGCATGACCCCGATTATACCAAGCTTCATCATCAGGTTTCATCGCCAGTACTTTGTCATAAGATGCGATCGCTGCTTCTAATTTACCCAAATTCTTCAGGCAATTACCGCGACTGTACCAGCTATAACTATCCTGGGGTTGAATAGCCAGTGCTTTGTTATAAGACTCCACCGCCTCTGCAAATCGCCCCAGGTTGCGCAAGGCATTTCCCCGGTTCACCCAACTTTGGTGTAAATTAGGGATAATTGCCAGAGCTTGATTGTAAGATGACAAAGCTTCTTCATGTCGTCCTAAATTCCGCAGGGCAATTCCCCGATTATTCCAAGCTTGATGTAAATCTGGTTTGAGAGTCACTGCTTGATCGTAAGATGCGATCGCTTGTTCATGCTGTCCATCTTCATCGAGAACATTACCCCGGTAATACCAGGCTAAATAGTCATCTGCTTTGATTTCTAGTAATTTGTTATAAGATGCGATCGCCTCAGCAAACCGTCCTAATTTACTCAGTACAATACCCCGATTGCCCCAAGCCGGGTAATAATTAGGTTGAATTTCTATGGTTTTATCCCAACAGGTAATCGCTTCCTGATAATAATTTGCTAGCGCCATCTGCACACCAAAATTTAGTAGTAGGCGTTGCATTTCTTGGGGGTGTCGCTTTGCTAGTTTTAATATTAATTTGCTGAAGGGCAATAGATATTGCTTAGCATCTAAATGTTTACCCTTACCTTCTATTTGCCCATCCCTAGGTGAAAGAATACGTTCAGCATGAATGAGAAAGTTCAGAGCAGTGTTTATTTGGTAACAATACCACAGCCGTTGCCAACAATTCCCACCTGCCAACATTTGCGCTGTTGCTTCGACTAGGAAACGTTCTAGCGGGAAGTCGAATTGCTGTAGCAAATCCACAGCATCGTAAATATACTGAGCATGAGGGTAGCGCTGCACTGACTCTTGATAGCGATTTTCCCAAGTCTTCCCCAAACTCTCCCGGTAATTGTTGGCGTTTAAAGGTAAACCGTCATTGCGCAGACGTTGGAGATTTTCTACAACATTTCTAAAAGTTGCATCATTGCGCCTTGCTAGTTCCGCATACTGTTCGGGCTGGGTGGGGATTTTAGTTTTGGGGACAGTTGCAGCTAACACCTCAACAATAGCCCGATCCTCCGGTTCTGGTAATTCATACACTTGAAATTGCTGCCAGAGTTTGGGATACTTGTCCCATTGCAATTTATCCCAGGCGTTAGCTTCTCCGGGAAAATCTGGTTGTTTTTCATTCCGTGCTGTAGCGATGACGCGGATTTCGGCTTTACCGCAAAAAGACTCGTATTTAGTTAAAGTATCTAGCAGACGTTGTTGTAAAGGAACAGTAAATCGTTCCGCCAGACTTTTTTCCGCTTCGGGAGAGATTTCCTCAAGACTGCGGTGCATTTTTTGATTGAGGTCATCTAAGAAAAATAGTAACTTGCGATCGCCTCCAATTAACCTAGGCAATCGAGCAGGCGCATCTAGCCATTCATTCGGCTTGAGATAAAGTACCGTCCAACCTGTTTGGTTAAAATACTTAGCTACTTCCGCAGCTTCCCTAGTTTTCCCCAGTCCATTACGTCCAACAATTAACACCCAACGGTGTTGTTCTAGCAACTGCTGTAATTCTTGGCGGATGCTGCGATTTTCCACCCGCCTTTGATAGGATATATTGCCATCTGCCAAAGGGTCTTTCTCATCCCCACCCAAAATGCGCTGCATCAAATCTGGGCTTTGAGGTTTAATCACCTCAAAAGCAAAATTTTCTGGGGGAATTCGCCGTTGGCGCTGTCGCCAAATCAGCCACCAGAAGAAACTGACAATAGCAGGTAAAATAGTCGGCAACCCGCCTGAGAGTAGATTGTCAATAAATTCCTGATTGTCTGCATAGAAATTGAGCATTGGATCGAGAATATCGAATCCCTCCAATTCTTGCTAGGTTCGGGGATGGGGGACAAGGAAGACAAATGACCATTGACCATTGACCATTGACAAATGACTAATCCCCAATCAACTCCACTGCATCTTTCCCATCCCAATCTTGTAAGTAAACTTTGACAATCTCTTCTTTAGCGGTGGGTAGCTGCTTACCAATAAAATCTGGATGAATTGGTACTTCACGATGACCTCTGTCTACCAAAACCGCTAAACGAATTACCTCTGGTCTACCGTACTCATTTACCGCATTTAAAGCAGCACGAATCGTTCTTCCTTTAAAAATGACATCATCCACCAGAACAACCGTTTTCCCTGTGAGGTCAAACGGAATATTGGTTTTGGCGGGAGTCCTCAACCCAATTTGATCTAAATCATCTCGATAAAATGTAATATCTAATGCTCCGACCTCTACAGATACACCTTCTAATGTCTCAATCTGACGTGCTAATAACTCAGCTAACAGCACACCCCTAGTATAAATACCTAGTAAAACCAGTTGAGATAAATCACGCGTCCTTTCCACAATCTGAGAAGCCAGACGAGTTACAGTACGACGAAGTTCTTCCGATGAGAGAATTTCAACTACTTTCACAGACATAGCCATAGACCGATACCCCTGAGTAATGCATGATACCAGATATTAGAGGCGACTGGGAGCAGAGAAGGAGGACAAGGGGGACAAGGAGGATAAGGGAGATGAGGGAGTGTGGGGAGTGTGGGAAGTTTTCTTCGCCATCTCTCCCCCTGTCCCGCCACAAGCCCAATGCCCAATGCCCAATGCCCAATACCCTATATTTATCATTACCTGTTTGGGTGTATTAAGAATATAGCGATCGCTACCCCTAACCAAAGTAAAAAACAATATCTAGTTAATTGCAAAGCAGATTCAATACTTTGAGGGGTAATGGGATAAATGTCATCTCCCAAAAGTGGTTTTTCTTTGGCTACGCCGCGATACCAGTTTGTACCACCCATCTGTACACCCAAAATGGCTGCATAGGCGCACTCACTCCAGCCAGAATTCGGACTAGGATCAGTTACCGCATCTCGGCGACAAATACGCCAAACATGCAGGGGTTTACCTGATAACAGCGCTAGCGTTATTACTGTCAACCGACAAGGAAGCCACGTCAGATAATCTTCTAAGCGCGCACTAAACCAACCCAAATAAGTATAGGGTGCTTCTCGATAGCCCACCATTGAATCCAGAGTACTACTAGCTTTGTAGGCTAAAGCTAAAGGTGCAGCCCCGACAAAGGGGATGAATGCTCCCACAATTGCATAAAACAGCACAGCCATCACCCCATCAGTTGCATTCTCCGTTACAGTTTCTAAAATCGCTCGCAAAATTTCTGGTTCAGAAAGGTTTTTGGTATCTCGACCAACATAATTACTTAAAGTATCACGAGCTTCTATTAAGTTTCCGGCTGTTAAAGGTTTTAATACAGTCACCGCAGCTGTTCTCAAACTTCTGCCAGCAAAACAACTAGCTAACATTATGCTTTCTACAGCAATTGCGAATACTGGATGCAGCCATCTAGCACTTTGAATTATTAACCAGCTGACAACTGCGCTACCAATTACTAAGATAATACCGAGGAAAATTCCAGCTATTCTTTGAGTGAGAGAATGGTGACAATATTTCCCAGACAGTTGGCTAAAGTGAGAAATTACCCATCCCATAACTTGTACTGGATGAAGCCAACCCCAGGGATCGCCAATTAAGTAATCTAAAATAGCAGCAACGATCAATATATAGATGTTATTAGTCATTAGTCATTAGTCAATGGTCATTAGTCAATGGTCAATGGTCATTAGTCAATGGTCAATGGTCAAGAAATTCTTAACTGTGGACTATGGACTTTTGACTATGGACTATGGACTAAACCACAAAATTCGCTTCTTCTCCTAGTGAAGCTTGCCAACTCCGAGCATCGTAATAGAGATCGGCTAAGGTAATACTGTATATAGCTTCTTTTAGCTTTTGGTTGAGTCTCTGCCAAAGTGTAAAAGTTACCCAATCTTCAGCTTGGGCTGATGTTGGGGCATGATCGGGCAAATAAGCGATCGTTTCACCCACTGACTCTAAAATTTGTCCTATAGATATTTTTACAGGTTCTCGTGCCAATTGGTAGCCGCCAACGCTACCACGAATTGATTTCACTAACCCAGCACGACGCATTTCTATTAACAATTTTTCCAGGTAAGGAGCAGGAATATCTTGGCGATTGGCAATTGCTCTTACAGAAACAGGGCCATACTTGGGCTGTAAACTTAAATCAAGTAAGGCCTTCACACTATAATGTCCTCTCGTTGTTAGTTTCATTCTCAGCAGCTTTGTTGTTTAGTCAACAGTCAATAGTCATTAGTCAATAGTCAATAGTCAATGGTCAAAAAAAGTTGGACTTTGGACTCTTGTAGGGGCGGGTTTAACCAACATATCTCATTTGCAAATGGAAATTTTACAAAACCCGCCCCTACTGACTAAGGATCAGTTTTGCTTATCATTCTGTACCCCAATTCTCTATATCAGCAGGTAGACAACTTTTGTAGCGCTACTTTAGAAAACTTAAACAAGTATAGTCTAGCAGTAATTTACAACCTATCGATAGTTATCAGTATTGCCAGCATTCTATAAAATAGATTGTCTTGGCAATATTGGAAATCAAGTAACAATTCTGCCAATGAATGTAATATACTTGGCAAGGCTGAAATAAAAACTAAAGGATTCTGTTCCTACTAGCTCAATGTCAGCTAAAATAAAATCGATTCAAAGACTTGAAACATTCGTTTTCGACCTAAGTTGATGGCTAAACAGAAAAAAATTGAACCCCTAGTCGGTGAAGATCTGCTCAAAAAAGTTAAAGAGCTAGAGAACGAGAGCAAAGAAGACAAAGCCAAGAAGTGCGGCTACTATACCGTTACCAAAAATGGTATAGAGCGCGTCAATATGATGAAGTTCTTAAACGCTCTGATTGATGCGGAAGGCATTCAATTGGATAGCACACCTAGTGCTAATGGGCGTGGTGGACGTAGTGCCAGCTATAGAATTAGTGTGCAATCGAACGGCAACTTGCTGATAGGTTCGGCTTATACAAAACAGATGAATCTTAAACCAGGAGATGAGTTTCTCATCACTTTAGGTAAAAAGCATATTCGTCTCAGACAGGTAGATCCAGAAGATAGAGAAGATGCTGAAGATATAGAAGCCACTGCTTAATAAATAGTCCATAGTCAAGAGTCCAAAGTCAATAGTCCAAAGTCAATAGTCCAAATAGTGACCATTGACCATTGACTGTTGACCATTGACTATTGACTAATGATTAGTCACCACATCTTTCATCGGCTGGATGAGTAAATGCTGGTGAATTGCCCGACGTGTTACTGCTAAACTGCACGTTAATGCAATTTGCTCTTTTTCAAGTAGACCTAAAATGCGCTCATGGTTGTCTCGTGCTACCACTGGTAACTGATGCAAACCCCGGAGCGCCATGCGGTCTAAAGCTTCAGATAAGGGTTCATCCCTCCAAGCATAAAGAATTTCAGTAGTACAAATATCCCGGAGAGTTTGACTGGATAAATTACTCTCAATTGCGGTGGGCAAATTTTGATAATTTTGCCCAAGGCGGAGTGCGCGGTTAATATCTTCTAAAGAAATAATCCCTATTAATTGCTCGGCTTCATTAATTACTAAAGCACTATGGCAGCGATCGCGGATCATTTCCTTAGCTGCTTCTAACACCCCTACTGTTGCCAATAATTTTTTCGGACAAGTTAGCATTGCATCTTCTACTAAAAGTTGCTGCAACATCTCCGTCTTCTCATCTTTCAATTCCGGCAGCCCAATCTGTTGTAGATTAGTATTAGAGTTGGAATTGGGCTTGATTCGCTCTATCAACCAGACACTCAAACCCACAGCCGCCATTAAAGGTAAAACAATGCGGTAATCACGGGTTAATTCAAACAGCATGATAATTGCTGTTAACGGCGCTCTTACACTAGCAGCCAAAACTGCTGCCATTCCTACCATTGCATAAGCAGGGGGAGCCGCCATTTGTGCGCCAATAGCTGGGGAAATCAAAGCTACGACTTTCGCATAAGCTGAACCAAAAGAAGCACCTAAAAACATCGCTGGTGCAAACAACCCGCCAACAAAACCACTACCACTACTAATCGCCGTCATCAGCAGTTTAACTAACAACAGTACAACTAGCAAAGGTAAAGAAAACTCTACATCTTGCAGCATGGCTTGTACAGTGCCATAACCAATGCCCAAAATTTGCGGATAATACAAAGCGGCTACGCCAACCATCGCACCGCCAATAATCGGATGGATGTACCTGGGAATTCGTCCCAAAAATGCGAACATGGGAACCTCGCCAGCAAAGCAAGCTTTAGCTAAGCGAATTGACTCTTTATAAGCTAGAGAAACAAGACTTGCTCCTAAGCCCAATCCCAAATAAATTGGCAATTCTAAAGGACTGCGGACTTGATAAACAGGTAAAGCAAAAGCAGGTTGTGCGCCCAAACCAATTTGGGCAATTAATGCTGCTACCACGGCGGCTAATAGCACCACACTCACCGCAGAAGTCGCAAAAGAAGTAGCTCCCATTACCACCTCTAGGGCAAAAAACACCCCAGCTATAGGAGCATTAAAGCCTGCTGCTAACCCTGCCGCCGCCCCAGCACCCAAAAGCAAACGCTGTTGCTCTTGAGATACTTGCAGCACCAAAGACAATAACATCCCGAAATTAGCACCAATTTCGACACTAGGCCCCTCTGGCCCCAAAGAAGCACCACTCCCCAATGACACAGATGCAGCCAACATCTTAGTCACCGGGCGTAGTGGCTGCTTGATTTCTTTTCCCTGAGAAGCAGCAATCAAAGAAGCAAGTCCAGGGCCAAAATCTTGCGTGCGCCAGCGCATTAAGCCGACAATTAAGCCGCCGAGAGTGGGAACACAGGCTAAAGTCCACGCACCCCAGACACCAATAACGCCCATTAAATCTTCCAGCATCAGGTCGTGAATCAGCTGGATTAAATAATGAAAAGTAACTACACCCATACCCGTACCGCCGCCAATTAAGATAGCTAAAAGCAGCACAACGGTTTCTAGAGAAGGTTGAAAACGGTTAATTAAGCGGGCTAAACGATTGGAAAGAGAAGGAAAAGCAGGTTGTTCCGTCACCTTCCTCTTTTCAGTGGGAGGCAAGAGAGTCATGGAGAGGCGAGGTAAATGTAAGAAAAAATTTAAATTTTTATCTGTTACTTCTCATTGTGAGCCATGATTTAGCAACCAGACAAGTATGTTAGACGGGCAAGATTTACAAAGTTTCAGTTAAAAAAAATTCCACTGTGCAAAATTTTGATGGCGAGAATGGTTAAATGGGAGAAAATTATTATAGTTATTGGTAACCAAGCAGTGGTAAAGTGCAATTCAGTATAAAGTAAAACTTTGTATACTCAAGCTGTATAGGTAGTCTTGGTGATTGCACCATAGGCACACACTAACAAGGAGTCATCCTTTGCTAAATCTAGCTATACTCGTGTTGCGGTCATTGAACTAACCTGAGTCAAAAGAAAACTGTATGTGTAATTAAGAACTGATGCTAGACCACACAGGTGAGTCTATATAAGTGTTAAGCGGGAATTCACTATAGCGATTGTTTATAGAGCGAGTCAAGGGACTAGGCGGATAAGGTAGATGAATACACACATTTTTGATAATCATTATGTTACTTGCCCAATTTGCCAAAGAAATGCTACGCCTAAACCAATAAAGTCGTGCATTGGCTTGTTTAGTTGTCCATATTGTCAAGAAAAACTAGTAGTTTGTCAAAGCGGTCATTATGTCCGCGATCCATTTACTATCAAGCAAATGATGGTCTCTTCGGCGCTACGTCGTCAAAGTAGTCCGTTAGCTAGGATTGTCCGAGATTTTATCTTTCTTAAGCGTCCTGCGATCGCCCTAGCTGTCGGAAGTTTCATGCTCTTGGGCATGATTGCTGTGACCCAACAAAGCACAAACTACGAACAGCAAATAACTCCGACAACAGAGAACTTAAATGAAAAACTTCAGTAAGTGTTATTACTGAACGTTATGTGGTAAAATATACTATATATGTTATTTTATCAAGTATAACATGAAAAATACCGTATACTATCCCCAATTGGAAGTATACGGTTTAATTTTGTCAAGAGACTGGAGGAAACGGTGAAGGGTTGGAGTTAAGTTTACTTTTTGTTACATACTTCTGTTTATTTGCACCTTTCTACTAATGGTCAAGTCAGAAAATTTATATAATGCTAGTGTCTTCGCTGCTTTTTCTGCTTTGTTGCTGAGATGGAAACTACAAAACTATCCGATCAAGGACAAGTAATTATTCCGGAATTATTGCTAGAAGTTTATGGTTGGGAAGTAGGGCAGGAATTAATTGTCATTGAAATGGGTGATAGTATTCTCTTGAAACCGAAGAAAGTATTTCCTGAAACCACCTTAAATGATGTTGCTGGATGTTTGAAATATCAACGTACGCCAAAAACTCTGGAACATATGGAAAATGTCATGCGTCAAGGTGTAGACGAATTATGGCATAATTGCCGTTGATACATCGCTATTTTGCATATCTAAGCTAGTTAATACTCAACCTATTAATACTGAATAAATTATCAACTCAAAAAAGTTTGATATTATTCGTAGAGATTTTCGGTCAGATATTGCGTAAGTCATAAGCAATAAAACTTTCTACTCCTTGTCTGCAAGAATTCTTCTTTCCTTGTCTCAGTGTCTACTGCATTTAACTGCAACTTAGTATCAGGCTATTGATAAAGGGCTACTAAAATGAACCGTCAATCATTAAATCAGACGAATCAGCCCTCTGAGGGAGATACATCATCGGGAAGTTGGATTTTGCAGCGTGCGGCGGTGCGTGTAATTCCAGAACAAGAGATAGATCAGACACAGAAGGCAGGGGAAAAAGGCTTCACGGAGTCACGCTTTAATCATGATTTTAGTCGGTTGCCACTTCATTCAGTTCATCAGATAGTAGAACCAGGGATTCAACAAATAGGTAAAGCGGAGCAACCCGAAGTCCAAGATAATCAGGAAAAAATTGCTTCTGATGCCAATAGTTATCCTTCAGTTGAAGATTCATTGACCTCCTTTAGTGAAGCGACAAAAGGTCAACCAAGCCAGATTGCCTTTCGCCCTGAAATGGAGGATGCGTTTGGAGAAAATTTTTCAGGCGTAAAGATGTATCTTGGACAATCGGTTCAGATGAAACAACTGAGTGCTAGAGCTGCTACTCAGGGTGAAAAAATAGCTTTCGCCTCCAATAATCCTGACAAAAAACTTGTTGCTCACGAATTAACACATGTAGTCCAGAATCGTAGATTTGGTGTACAAAATGCAGTACAAGGTAAGTCAGAGGTCAGCGATCCAAATTCTACAGATGAACAAGAAGCCGATGTTATTGCTAACCAAGTAGCCGAAGGTAAGCAAGTCAAAGTTCAAGCCAAACCAGCAGCAGGGATTCAACGCAGTTATGAATCTTTAAGTCCAATGGGTAAAACGCGAGTCGATTCTCAGGCAGAACGGACTTATACCCAGAAAACAGAAGAACTAGAATTCAAGATGGGGCCGATGATTTCCAAAGAGCCGACTGCCCATGAAATTGTCAACAAAATGCTAGATATGGTCAAGCAAATCGTTGATGCTTGGGCTAAAGCAACAGGGAAAGAAGCCCAAAAAGATGATGTTTATGTCCGTGAGTTTACTTCTGCAAATACAGAAAAATACTATGGTGCTTTTAACAAAACAGCAGAAAATATCAAGAAAGTACTCAACGATAAATATAATCAGCCGCTGCGTACAAAACTCCACCTTATTTATAATGTAATTTCCAACAATAATTTATCGAAATATCTGGAAATAGCAGCCCTTGAACTTGAAAGAGCAGTTAAAGGGATAAAAGCTCCTCAAAAAATTTATACATCTGGCAATCGTCTGACACAAGATCCGAACTGGGAATCTCAATTAACAGAAGAAGCAGTCCAACCTGGATTTTCTGAAGCATCTGGTCTGAAAACGATTTTAGAGAAAGATAAGAGTAGTCGCCAAAAAAAGATTAGTGATATTGCAGAAAAAAGAAAATGGACTTCTCCATTGCGTCAGAATGAGAAAATTAGCGTCTTTGCACCGGATACATTCAGTGAGGTTCATGGCTTATCGCCTGAACTTAATAAAGCCAACAAATATCGGCGTGGGGGACAGAGTGATGATTTGTTGACAGAGGAAAAGCGAACATTAAAAGTTGGTGATGTTAAAGATCTGACAATACCAGAAATCGAACAGTACCACAGTACTACAGGCAAGACTGTTCCAAAAATTGCTAATTGGATCGCAAAAAATAAATTTAACGCAGACAAAAAAGATACCAAAATTTTTTGGGAGCAGGGAAGAGAGTATTATGACGTTATCCTCAACTCTGAAGTCGATAAGCAAGCTACTAAAATTAAAGCACGGCTAGAAGCAGGTATTTCCGGTTCTACTGACCTATTATTACATGCGGCTAATAATTTGGGTTTGGATCAAAACGACAAGTTGAAACTGCGTTTGGCTCTTGTGGGTTGGATGCTTTCTAACCGAGATCATAGTTTTTACGAAATTATGATAGCGGCAAAAAATTATGGACTACCTTTCTATATTGATGAAAACAAAATTGGTAGTGAGTATGAAGACTCTCAAAATTTTAAACCGATGGAAATTAAAAAAATTAAGGAGTTGTTACCTGAAAAGCAATTCCCCAGCTATTTCCTGTCTAAAGAATATAAAAACAAGTTAGCCGCAGGATTGACAGAACCTGACAAGTCAGTAGATCAATACAAGGATGACCTAGTTTCTTTGAGTGATATTCCTAAAACGATTACAGATCAAATGAGCGAACGGGATATCACGGAACTATATCAATTAGATATTGTCGTCAAAACAACTCAATTTGACAAAACTAGAAGTAATAATTCAGGGAAGAACAACAAGCACATTTTGAGAAACTTAAAAGAAGATTCTGCGTTTCTATATCTAGCTCGTAAATTCCCAGCTCATAGCGAATTAATGCTCAAAACACTGATGGATAAGCATCATGGTGTAGTAACTATAAATAATTATTTGGGTGGACTTCCAAGCTACAAGACATCATCTAAAATTTCTGTCTTAGAAATTAATCAGAATCCTTCAGAGATAAAAAAAGAATTAGTCACAGTAGGTATTCCTGGAGAATACATTGACAACCGGGAAGATTATGAAATATATGAGTTACAGAAATTCCAATTTTTAGTTAAAAATATTTCATTTGATAACAGTGGCAACCCTGGTTCTTATAACAACAATTTCGGGTTAATTAATCTACTCTCTGGGGAACCACTACTTCGTCAAAACTTTGGTAGCCCACAAGGAGATATCATCCTAGCTAATTTGCTTACTCATTATCACACAAAACAGGTGTTTAATGACATAGTTGATGCAGGTATTCCTCGTGGATATGTTGAAAAGTTGCCTAAACTTCTGCAAATTTATGCCATCTACAATTTACAAGAATTCCAAAAAGAGGTCAATAACACAGGATTTAATCAATCGGATACAGACAACAAAATAAAGATGGCAAGCCTTAAAAGAAGTCCAATGAATCAACTGCTAACTAACGTTTTTGGTCGTCAAGCAGATTTATTCCTTGCGGCTTTGGTTCGCCACTATCACCCCAATGTTCGTTTGTTAGAGGGTCAGCAATACTTAGCTGATTTTGCTGAGTTAATGGTTTCTCATGAGGATCGAGAACGTACTGGTAAATCAAGGCAACTCACTCCTAAAAACTTGAGTGAATTAGAAGTTCCTCGTCCTCTTGAATCTGAGAAAGATTCTTACTGGGCAGGAAAAACGGCAACGGAATCACTTAAGGTTAATGCGCAAGCAAAGTCACTTAAAAACCAGATCCAAAACATTATTCTAAACGACCTAAAATCTAATAAACATACTCAACCGATGGTTAATGCTAAGAACATGAGCGATACAATTGATAAATCGCTAGTTCAAACCAGTAATCTCGAAGAAGCAATAAGATTAATTACCGAATTATTGGAGAATTTACAATTTAATGCTTTATCAACTGATGTCAAAAAATCTATTGTGAAGCTAATTACAACAGAATGGGAAGAAGCAGCTAACCTGACGAAAAATGTTCGTAATTTAAAGCAATTAGATGAAAAAGAGCTAGGAGCAATTATGCAGTATACTGGGACGTTTTACAAACCGCTTATAGAAGCTACAGCTAGCCTTGAAACAAAAGATTTTAAGAAGGATGACTTCAGCAATCCAAAAGCAACTGAATGGGAGACTGAAGGTGGTGGGCAGATCTCAACACTGCGCTTTGCTAATCCGATGCTCAAGGCTCTGATCTCTGGACTTGATAAGTTGCCTGCTTATCAAGGAAAAGTATATCGCGGAGAACAATCAAAACAAGATTTGAAAAATCAAACTGAGGACTATAGGAAATGGTATGCTCAATCAAATTATCCAGTAGGAAAAGTAGACTTTAGAACCTATCCAACGAGTACATCAACCACTAAAGACGCTACGAAAAAAGCTCCTGAGGGAGAGAAATTTGACATAATCTATGAAATTTCCGATATCAAAACTGGGAAGTCAGTAGAGTTGCTTTCAACGAAGCCTGATGAACAGGAAGTTTTATTTGCACCGGGCGTCCGCTTTGAGGTAGTCCGTACAGAATCGAAAGATAGTGAGCTTTGGGTGTATATGAGAGAACTTTAATGCGCTCAAGTTAACTCAATGTAAGTAGAAGACTGATAAAATGGGTAATATTTTTGATGCAATTGTAGATTTTTTGACTGAGGATGATTGGGATTTTTCGGTGCAAAGCGATCGCCTTATATTACAAATGAGATTCCAAGGCGATACTGAGCAATGGGTTTGCTATGCCAAAGCTAAAGAAGAGGATGAGCAATTTCTCTTTTTTTCTGTCTCTCCAGTCAATGCACCCATCACTAAGCGATTGACAGTAGCAGAGTTGATTACTCGGATCAACTACAGTTTGCCTATTGGCAATTTTGAGATGGATTTCGATGATGGAGAAATTCGCTACAAGACTAGCATTGATGTAGAGGGGAGTCGTTTAGACTCCGCATTGATTGCTCAGATCGTTCATGCTAATGTCCAGGTTATGAATACCTATTTGCGCTGTATTATGGCTGTAATTGATGATAATATTTCGCCATTAGAAGCACTCGCTGCAATCAATGAGACGAGATAAGGACAAGACAAAAAAGCAAGGGCAGAAGGGGACAAAGAGCAAAGTAAAAAGCTAATGACTAATTGCACCATTAGCCATTAGCAATTTTTCATTACCTATAACCCATTATTGGTGACTACAAATCTCAGTTAGCGAATTCCGCACGCAACTGATTAACAACTTGATCCAATCCCACAGAATGGGCAGCTTTGAACAATAAACGATCGCCTGCTTGCACAAATGTCTTTAATCTCGCCACTAGTTCGGCATGAGTGGCAAAGCATTCTGAGGGTACACCTGCGGCACTTTTGGCGATCGCTTCGGCATCGGTTCCATCTACCAACACTAATAACCCATCTAGTTGCAATTTCTGTACTGTTTCGCCAACTCGCTGGTGCAATTGCGGCGATCGCTCTCCTAATTCTTTCATCGCCCCTAACACTGCAATCTTCCGTTTTCCTGGTGTGTCTGCTAATAATTGTAACGCTGCGAGCATAGCTTCTGGTGCAGCATTATATGTTTCATCTAAGATTACCACATCGTTGGCTAAAGCAAAACGCTGCGATCGCCCTGTGGGCATATCAACATTTACACCATTTTGCAAAGTAGCCCAATCAATGCCGACAACCCTAGCTACTGCCAAAGCGGCTAAGAAATTTGTGGCATTGTGACGACCTCTTAAAGGTAGAGGTAGCTGCATTCCCCCTACTGCCAAAGTTTCATGATCCATTACCTGTCCTTGAATATCGCCACCAGATAAGCCGTAAGTTATGACTTCTCCTTGCCAAACTGTGGCGGCTGTGGAAATTAATAGCGGATTATCCTGGTTGAGAATCGCGACGCTATCTTTGGGCATTTCGGCTAATAACTCACATTTAGCTTGAGCGATCGCCGCTTCGGAACCGAGTAACTCAATATGCGCCGTGCCAACGTTGGTAATTACGCCGATTGTGGGATTAGCGATGTGCGTCAGTTCAGCAATTTGTCCTTTACCCCGCATCGCCATTTCAATCACAGCGTAATCATGTTCTGGACTTAGTTCTAAAAGAGTTTTTGGTACACCGATTTCGTTATTGTAATTTCCGTAAGTTTTGTGGACTCGTCCTTGAGTTGCCAAAACTGCGGCGATGAGTTCTTTTGTCGTAGTTTTACCTACAGAACCTGTTACCCCAATCACCGGAATATCAAAGCGATCGCGCCACCAGCGGGCAATTTTCTGATACGCCTCCAGAGTATTTTCTACCTGTAATACCGGAAATCCAGGGTTTTCGTAGGCAAAATCAACAATTGCCGCGATCGCACCTTTAGCGATCGCTGTGGAGACAAACTCATGTCCATCAAACTTTTCACCTCGCAAAGCCACAAACACTTCACCAGGCTTGAGGATACGAGTGTCTGTTTGGATACCGCTACCCAATTGCGCTAAAGTGGCGGCTGATAAGTTTACAGGCTGGGCTAAAAGAATTTCAACCAGTTGATTTAAAGTGGCAGAACAAGGCATAAGAGAGGAAATTATTCCAAAGAATAAATTATTGAAATATGGTCAAGGGTCAAGAGTCAATAGTCAATGGTCAATGGTCATTTGTCATTGGTCATTGGGCATTGGTAATTGCTATTTTCCCCTCATCTCCCTTGTCTCCCTTGTCCCCCTCATCTCCCCTGCCTCCGTGCCTCCTTAAGTCGGTTTACGATCTAAACTGGTAGCTTGTTCTAGTGCAGCTTTTTCTCTGGATCTGCGAGCATAGGGTTGTAATTGAGAGCGATCGCAACCAGTGAGTATGCTCAAGTTTTCTAAGCTGATACCGCGCATTAACATTTCTACTCGCCAGGTGTGTTGTGCTTGGGCGATCGCTGGTGGTTCTCCTTGGGGTGTTAACATTCCTTGAGTCCATATTTCCCAATGACTGTGAATTTCTGCATCAGAGATTGGTTCTCCTGATGTGCCCAGAAACATTGCAAGTTGACTATCTTTACGACTTTTGAGCCATTTGATTAAGGGATTGTTAGTATAGGAACCATAGTGTTTCCCCAGAATCCATTGATTCACAGGTACTTGGCGGACTAATCCGGGAGTGGTAATTTGCAAAAAGTGCCCTTGTTCATCATAAATTTGGTGCGATCGCTGTAAGCTAACTATTTCTGTGGGGGATAAGCCAGCACCAAATAATATATATGCCAAAGCATAATCTTGTAGTCCCAATCTCCTAGCTTGTCGAAGAATTTCGTGGACTAAAGTAGCAGGTAAATCAGCCACCTCTGTGGTGATAGCACTTTCTAACGAATTATTAATTGCTGATTCTGGGGAAGGGGACATCGCACCACGTAAAAACAACTCAACCAAATTCTCCAGAAAATCATCTCTGTCTTCCCAAAGTTCATGAAATTCGCTAGTAAATTCAATGACAGCGTAGCCTAACAGCATTCCATTCAGCAAACTGGCTAATTTTTCTGCCGGTAGATAGGTATTTAAATGTCCCTGCTGAATTACCGTAGCTAAGTACTGGGCGACATAGCGGTTAGCTTCTGTTAAACCTCTTCCCAAAGCGCGGCGGTTTTCTGCTGGGTATTGATCGGCTTCACCGACTACAGATCTGACTAATTCTGGTACTCGTTCTAATGCAAGCAAGTTATCACTTGCATAATCCTTGAGAGCTTGATAGACGCTACCAGGAGGACTGGCGCGTCTTACTAACGATTCACCTAAATTTTTGAAAGTTGCAGATTCTTCCAAAACAGCTAAAAGCAGTCCATGTTTATTGCCAAAATGCCGAAATAACGTGACTTCGTTCACTTCTGCCTTTTCGGCAATTTGGCGGGTTGTAGTACTACTGACGCCTTGAGCAGTAAACAGTTCCAGCGCTGCTTGAATCAGACGTTGACGAGCTGAATGGGTGGGAGATGCCATAAAAATCATGCAAGTGCCACTTGCATATAAAGTAGAGAGTTGTTAAGATACAAATGTAAGTGATACTTGCTCTACCTTACTGTAACCAAGTTATACAGAACGGGTAAATCCCTTGTCGGTTGTGAAGCGCAATAGCCAAATACACCCAATGCAAGAGTAAATCCCCAAAAAGCAGATCGCTTCATTGTTCATCAACAGGAATTTTTATGACTGCAAAATTTCCAGCGTTCGCCCCTGAACAAGGAACATCAAGGCTAAGTTGGACGAATGTAATATTTTTCGGTACAGTTCATCTGTTAGCTCTTCTAGCTCCTTGGTTTTTCTCTTGGTCAGCATTAGGTACAATGCTGTTTTTGCACTGGTTATTCGGAAGCATTGGGATTTGTTTGGGATATCACCGACTACTCTCGCATCGGAGTTTCCAAGTACCAAAGTGGTTAGAATATGCGATCGCCTTTATTGGCGCTTTAGCTTTACAAGGCGGGCCGATATTCTGGGTTGGTGGACACCGCCAGCATCACGCCCACACTGAAGATATTAATTTAGACCCTTACTCTGCCAAAAGAGGGTTTTGGTGGAGTCATATGTTATGGATTTTTTACCCACGCACAGAGTTCTTTGATGCCGAAAGATATCAAAAATATGCCCCAGATCTAGCACGTCAACCATTTTACCGTTGGTTAGATCGCTACTTCCTGCTATTGCAAATCCCCTTGGGTTTATTGTTATATGCTTTAGGTGGTTGGTCTTTTGTCATCTATGGCATGTTTGTGCGAGCCGTCTTACTATGGCACTCAACTTGGTTTGTGAACTCAGCAACCCACAAATGGGGCTATCGTACCTTTGATGCTAGCGACGATTCCCGCAATCTTTGGTGGGTATCCTTGGTAACTTATGGTGAAGGATGGCACAACAACCATCATACTTATCCCCATGTTGCCAAATCAGGATTTTCTTGGTGGGAAATTGATATTACTTGGTGGAGTATCCAAGCTTTGAAGACCTTAGGTTTAGCTAAAAAAGTGATTATGCCTCCCTCTAGTAAGGCTGAAGTATGAAGTAGGAAATTACTCAAATAAATGATTACATTTTTTAAAGTGTAAATACTTAGCCCACAAGCGATCGCCTGTGGGCTAAATTATCTTCTCAAATTTAGGACGTAAGCAACTTGCACAATAAATTAAGGTTGGGTTTGTCAATAGTCCATAGTCCATAGTCCATAGTCTAGAATTTCTTTACCATTGACTATTGACCGCCTCAACACTAAAAAGATATAACATGCTGCTTTAGTCCCAAAGTTTTAAAGGAGTTTCTTCAAACCTGCTCTTAATCGCTTCAAATTTCTTGTTAGTTGTTCAAAATCTCGGTTATCTTTAACCTTTTGCAGGTCACTAGGGTTAAGTTGTTTCACTATATTATTCCAATTATTAATAGCAATATTCAATTGCGTAATATCCACATTTCCATTGGCTAACAAACCTGATACTGAATCGACAAATGCTTTTGCTAATTCTGGTCTAACTTGATAACTTTCTAGAGTTGATTGGACTTGCTCCTTTGCTTGTGGCGCACAACCTCCCCCGAACAAAACACTGGCAACAGCAGCTAAGCAATCATTAATATCCCGTGCTTCGCCCTTGATTTCACTAGCAATGCCATTCACTCTATTTTGAACTGCTTCTGATACGACAATTTTTCCACTTGGGCTAATTTCTACATTGGTACCTGGTAGTATATTGGGTTGGGCTGATGTTCCCACACCACCAGGAGTAAAAGTATCGCCAGAGAAACCTGATGAATCTGTGGTGTTTCCTAAACTCTGAAATGGACTAGCATCCGCTCTATTAGATGCAACTACCAAAGAACTCGATAATACTAATACCAAACTCAGACTTAAAGAGAATTTTTGCTTGTTCATGTTTTTGTTTCAAATTTAATCAGCAATAAAATGTGGAAATTAGAACTGGAAAATATACCCAGCGCTTACACTAAAACCAGAAGTGTTAGTCGCGGTGCCAGTGACATCTGTGAAAATAGTGTTGATCACTACAGGGGTATCTTTTAAAGGAGCAAAAGATGCACCCAAATTCAAAGCACTTCCTGTCCAGCTAGCTACTACAGATGCTTCAGGTATTACTCGTAAACCTAAACTACCGAATAAATTTGGTGGATTATCACTGGAGCGATCTCTCTGTGCGCCTAAGGAGCGAAAAGCACCACTACCAAGACCAACAGAAACAGTCAAAGGTAATTTATTATTGGGGCTATTTGGCTGCAAGTAAAATGCCTTAGTAACTACTCCATAGATAGTATCTCTAGCCCTATTTCCTTCTCCCCATGTAATTGGGTTCGACCAACCCACAGCAACTGCTGTACCGTCAGCAAAATATTTATGTAATTTGAAACCAATACCTCCACTTTCGCCAAAGTCGCCTAACAATTCCTTTTGACCACCGACGCTGTAAATGTTAAAGTCAATTTCCAGCCCTACGGATTTAACTGCATCTCCTAGACCAAAACCAGCAGCTATGGAACCATCTACTTTTCCTTTATCGAAAGGTATGAATCCGCCAGCACCAATGAAGGCTTGACCCCAACTTGCACCATAGGCGGTAGGAGTTCCAGCACTAGAACCTGGTGCGGCTCCCGCTCGCGGTCTGGGGATCTCGGTGACTATGGGTTCAATAAAAAGCTCTTGGCGTAATCGATTGGCTTCTCCTAAAGTATCCCCCGCAGCTCCAGAAGAATCTGATTGCGCAATTAGTTGAGGTTGTTTTTGCTTGAAGTCTGCATTGTGATTTTCCACAACATCAGAATTGGCAGCAGATGCTTGAGATATTGGAAAAGAACTGAATTCAACACTGGGATTGTCATGTTCTACAACTACCTTTTCCCAGTCCATATCCTGCTCTGCAACACTTTCAAAAGTGGCAGAATCCGCTTGTGGTTTATTTTCAGAACTTAATTTACTGTTGGGGTTGTCAGCTATCAACTTATCTTTAGCAACTGCGGAATGGGTGGATATAGCTGTAGTCAGCAAAAGACTAGTAACTAAGGTTTTTCCTAAACTAGAAAAAATATACTTAACTGGTTTGGGTACTAATATACTTATTGAGTTTTCTTGAATCACAGTAAATTCCTCACACTTTGAAAAAAAGTTAACATTCTACTAGAGTTGATTCATCCTATATTAAAGTATCTATAAATACAAGATGTACAAAGCACACATTGCTCTTCTAGATACGTAAATTAAATGCAAGCCTTGATATATAAGGCTTTATAAGATTTGACATTGATGATTACTAGCCTTTGTTACTTACTAAATGAAAGGTGTGAAATATTCACTAATGTCCAAGCTCCACCGTATTCTGATGAATAGTGACTAGTTTTTTCAGATAGGTATAAAAGAATTACCAACTGAAATCCTTCACGACACACTGATCTCGGATTGAACGTTGTAACGGGTGAAGAGTTTGACCAACCCGTAGCGTTGGGTAGATGATCTGTCCCTATTCATGAGCGCAGCTTATGGACAGCAGTAAATTCACTATTCAGTTATAATCGCAAAATTCAATAACGCCAATTGTGAATTTCACAGTTGTTTAGGCTTTGATAAGGAAAGCACGGGGAACAGGGGAACAAGGAGGAGCAATGACAACTGACAACTGACAACTGACCAATGACTATTGACTATTGACTTTACGTGCGATGAAGGCTAAATGAGCTTTTGGCAGAGAATATTGACCATAACTACGCATGGTCTGAACTTGAAAGCCAACTTGATGGAGTTGATTGGCAATATCCGTTGCTTGATATAACCGTTGGTGGTGTATTTCATCAGAGCGTCTGTAGTGTTCTCCCTGTTTGCGAAAGCTAATAATCCGACGGGTTAAGATGCTTTGTTCTTGATTTTCTTCCTTCTCAACAAGTACTACCCAATCCTCGCCTTCAGTAAATCCTTTGGTAGTTCCTTGAGTAACCTGTCCTGGTTCTGCAATGTCGAAGATGAAGACACCAAGAGGAGTTAAGGCGCTATAGATACGTTGGAACAGACTTATTAGGGTTTGGCGATCGCTATGAGGATCAAACAGGTAATTCAGACATTCACCAATTGATGTTACAGCATTACACGGCGGAATCTCTGCCTCAAACAGTGAACCAATGCGAAACTCGGCATTTGGCACTCTGGCGCGGGCGATCGCAATCATTGCTTCAGAAATATCAATCCCCAACACATGATACCCAGCTTTGGTAAACTCTTGCGCCGATAAGCCGCTACCACAACCTAAATCTACTATTAGTCCTTCGCGGATATTATTTTCAGCTAGAATTTCTAATATCCCCGGAGCAGATTTGAGAGCATAGTCACTGTAACCGACATCATGAATAAATGCGAGGTCTTCTTTGTAATACTCTTGCATAATTAACAAGACTGCACTCTGATAACTTGAACTAGCAGATCCACTAAAATATTAATTTAACTCTCAGCATAATTAGATCGTCCCAGCATTAACTATGTTTAAAGAGTATTACAAGCGAAGATTTCAAGAGATTTTTGGTTTTTCGCTACAGCCATCAGATGGTCTGGGAAATAATTTTGTTCAAGCAAAGCTGGCAGAGTCTGCGTTAACACTTCCCAAAGCACTTATTGATTATTACGCTATAGCTGGTCAACATTGCATTAATAAGGAACACAATCAGTTGCTACCCATCGAGGAAATTGGATGGATAGATAACAAACTTGTGTTCATGGAGGAATACCAATCGGTTGTTTTCTGCGGTATCGACCAGGCTGATGTTAGCAAACTAAATCCAATTGTTTGGCAAGGTATTAAGAGTAATTCCATCGACTGGTATGAGGAGAATTACAAGCTGAATCAGTTTCTCATGGCAATGTGGAAATGGACTGTGACTGGAGAGCAAGAGGAGCCAGAATAATTGGTGGTAGTTGTCACAGTAGAACAAGAGAATAATTGATGGTATATCTTTTATAGGATTGCTCTCGCTATGACCGAGTTGTTCTTCAAAGCGATCGCCTAATTAAACACCAGCTAGTGAACAAGTTGCGATCGCTGCAATATGAAGTTACGCGACTACTGTTTAGCAAGAGTCACGTTGAGCGATCGCATCTGCTGATTATATTATTGCATCGGGCTGCAATTTGATTGCATCGGTCTGCAATGCGATTGCATCGGGCTGCAATTGAATTGCATCGGTCTGTAATGCGATTGCATCGGTCTGCAATACGATTGCATCGGGCTGCAATTTGATTGCATTGGGCTGCAATGCGATTGCATCGGGCTGTAATTGAATTGTATTAGTTTGCAATTTGATTGCATTGGGCTGCAATTGAATTGTATTGACTGGTTACACCACATCGATCAGTGTTGCTTGAACAAGCGATCGCCCGATTAAAAACCTTACCAGCTGGTCAGCAAAATGCGATCACTGCAATAATTCTGTTAGTAAAAACCGCTTGAGCAAGCAATGGCTAAAACTCCCTCTAAAGCTCGTGGTATCCTGGGAACAGGTCTAGGAAACAGATGATGACTGCTTTAGTACAAGAACTTCTCAATACCTTTGACAGATTGACAGACTCAGAGCGACTAGAGTTGGTATTAGAGATTTTGAAGCGGACGGTTGATTTAGACTTTCCGCCCTTATCTGATGAAGATTTAGTTCTAAATGCTAAAGGAATTTTTCTAGAGTTAGATCAACGAGAATCTGCTCATGAGTAGTCCCAATCAAAAGCGATCGCCCAATTAAAAAGCTTACCAGCTAGTCAGCAGGATGCGATCGCTGTTTGGTAAGAGTAACGTTTAGCGATCGCATTTAACTATGAGATACCCTTCTACCGCTTCTCTTCAGGAGGAGCCGCTTTTGGCAATACAGAAAGGTCTTCGTCTTGAGTTGATAGAGGTACGTTTAAATGTTTTCTGGCCATTTCCTCCGCTAGCCTGTGGTCTTCCTTACTTTCAAACTGACTCTCATCTAGTAAATGCTGAGTCCGTGCTGCTTCATCTCGACTTGGCGGTCTGCCATTTTTCCACCTGTATTTAAAGTCCATAAGTTACACAACAGTTAGACTGCGGTTTATTTCTACGGTTTTAATAGTAGAGATGAAGCAAACATTGTGCTTCTACCATTAAGTTGAAGCGACTATAGATTTAGATAGATATAGAGACTTTCAAGTAAAAAAAATATTCCCGAAGTAATTGTTGAGTGTTGACCGTTGACTGTTCACAGTTAACAGTCAACGGTCAATAACTTTAAGCAGAATCATTTATTTTTTGGAATTCCCTTACAGCAGATTGCAAGTTGGTGAGGTACAAATAATTGTAAGGGCACGGCAGTGCCCCTACCGGCATACCTCATTTACCTGAAATACGCTGTAAATTAATTTTTGTTTTCCTTTACTAAAACTAACCTTCCTTCCTTATATGCCTTTCGCAAGGCTACCGCTTCTGCGACGATTTGTTGAGCGCTTAAACCTTCTGTATCGATCATGCTTTGCAGAGTTACCCCTGTACGCTCATCCTCTTCGTGAATTGCGGGAATTTGGCAATACCGTCCCCCATTCTTTGTCCGCCGCCAAATACTTGGTTTTTCCGGTTTTGGTGCTTTGGGTTTGCGATGTTCTTTGACTAAAGAACGTACAGCTTCTTGGGTAATCGCGCTTAAGTCTAACAGTGCGTCTATCACTGGCTTGTACTTATTACTGTTATTTGCTAGCTGATATACAGTTAAAGGTTCAATTTGTGCTAAATCTTGGGGCGCAAACTGACCAAATACCGCCGCAATCTTCAGATACTTTTTTTCTTCACCCCGGAAGTCTCGGTCAACAAGTAGCTTTTTGTACTGCTTGAGCGAAAGCTTTTGTTTTTGTTCAGCTAACCAAAAGGCATGATGTAAAATTGTTTTGGTAACATCAGCCAAGGTCAGGAAAGAATATTTTTCTCCACCAACACTTTTGAGGGCGTTAGGTTTTTCTTCAACATATTGCTCAAATTCTGATGTTGCAATCGCTTTAGAGTCAATTTGCGTGGGAATTACACTCTGTACTTGTGCGATCATAATGTTGACCTCCTAAAAACTCCCTGGCACTACAAATCCATCGCCTTGGGTTCTTCTTCACAGGCGATTTCACTCAAGTTGGTGGAAGTTGGAAAATAAAGTTTGTTACTAGAACAATTGTACTATTTAAATCAAAAAAAGCATCCCTAAACATACCCAAATTTTCGGCAATATGATGCAAGCTTTATACACAAGAGCGTTAACTCACCTATCCAAGAGCATTTCAGATGATTCTGAATGCTTGAAAGCATCCTACAGGAGATGAGCGATCGCTTTTGCAGCGCCATCTTGACTTAGCTAATGGATGCGATCGCACCACCTAAATTTTCGATAAAATTTAGAACTCAACAATCTCAAAAACAGTCTATTAGCTCAGTGTTGTAAAATAGCAATTCAATTAAAATATGTTGAGATTCAATATCTCTTTAGCTATCTGAGTGCTTTGAGTGTTGCTTTCATGCAAACTTATATTGCCAATCATGATGAATATCGTCCGTACTTGAGTACAGCCTATGCTAAATTTATCAGTCAGCCTTCTCTCAACCTCGACCTTTTGCAGTCTTTGGCGATCGCAAAATAGCCTGAATCGGAAATTATCTATAACTATTTAGAAACTACCCAAAAACTGATAGCGTCAAACAAAGGAGAATATTATTGTGGATGTGACAGCTTGAAAACGCGATCTAATTATTGGCAACTACTACCTTATATCCGACCTCAGTGGCAAACTATCACTAAGGGATTTATTGGCATTTTCGGATATGTGCTGGCTACATTAACGCTGATTAATCTCGCAGGTAAATTGGCAGTTCCCTTTGGAGACGGTAATGTAGTAGCGATCGCACAAATAGCTGGAATCTGCGCTGTCGTATTTCTTGTCCGGGGATTTTTTCAGTCTGTGCAAGATATTTACATGGCGCAAGCTGCTCTAAGAGTAGCATTTCATCTCCGTAAACAAGTCTACGCCCATCTACAAAAACTCAACCTGAGCTATTTTGAAACCGCTAAAGCAGGTGATTTATCTTACCGCTTAACTGAGGATGTTGACAGGATTGGGGAAGTTGTTAATAAAATATTTCACGACTTAATCCCCTGTGTGTTGCAATTGCTAGCAATTCCTATCTACATGATTTACTTGAATTGGCAGCTCACACTAGCAACCATAATTGTCGCACCACTGATGGGTATTTTGATTGGTTGGTTTGGCGAACGGTTACAAAAATATTCTCGTCGCAGCCAAAATCGGATCTCAAGTTTATCGGCTATCCTGACAGAAGTTTTTAGTGGGATTCGTTTAGTACAGGCTTTTGCAGCCGAAACCTATGAAATTGCTAGGTTTAGCCATGAAGCAGAACGCAGCCTCAAAGCTAAATACTCAGCCGAACGACTCAAAGCGATTCAAATCCCCATCGTCGGGTTCTTAGAAGCTGTGAGTGCTTTATCACTATTAATGGTGGGAGGCTGGCAAATTTCCCAACGCAATTTAACGGTGGGAGAGTTTTTCAGCTACTTAACAGCGGCGGCGTTATTAATTGATCCTATTGGTCATACTACTAATAATTACAACGAATTTAAGCAGGGTGAGGCATCAGTTGACCGAGTTTTTGAATTATTGGCAATTCAACCAACGGTATTAGAAAAGCCAAATGCGATCGCTCTTCCCCCTGTACAAGGTAAGGTGGAATATGACCATGTGGCTTTTGCTTACAAAAGAGGTGAACCTGTAATCAAAGATATCAGTTTGTTGGCATTACCAGGAGAAGCGATCGCCCTTGTGGGTGCTTCTGGTGCGGGGAAAACCACATTCGTGAATCTTCTACCCCGGTTTTACGATCCTGTGTCTGGTCAAATCTTGATTGATGGCGTGGACATTCGCGATGTCACACTCCATAGTCTGCGGCGGCAAATCGGCATTGTTCCCCAAGAAACTATCATGTTTTCTGGGACTATTGCTCAAAATATCGCTTTTGGACAAGATTCCTTTGAAATGTCAGCTGTAGAAGAAGCGGCAAAAATTGCTAATGCCCATCAGTTTATTACCCAGCTACCCGAAGGTTATGATACTTGGGTAGGTGAACGGGGGATGAATTTATCAGGGGGACAAAGACAAAGAATTGCGATCGCTCGTGCTGTTCTCCTCAACCCGCAAATTTTGATACTTGATGAAGCCACATCAGCCCTAGACTCCGAGTCAGAAGCCTTGGTACAAGAGGCTTTAGAAAGACTGATGCAAGGACGTACTGTATTTATTATTGCTCATAGATTAAGTACAGTGAAAAGATGCGATCGGATTTTAGTGCTGGAACGGGGACAAATTGTCGAATCAGGAACCCATGAAGAACTGTTAGCGCTTCATGGACGCTATGCGCGATTTTATGCACAACAGTTTAGTTAATGGGCATTGGGCATGGGGCATGGGGCATTGGGTATTGGGAGGGGTGAGAAGCCTTTTGATCATTTCCTCCCACACTCCCTTGTCCCCCTCATCCCCCGGTTGCTGAGCGTAAAGCCTGCGGCATAGCTCCGCTTAGCGCGTAGCGTCTCGCAGAGAAGTCGAAGCACATCCCCTTACGCCAATCTGCTTAAAGATGAACTATCATCTGATGAATTAGCAGATAACATCATTTGCTTTTGCTGTTCGTTCATCCAACCTTCAAACAGTTCATTCAACAGGCGCATTCTCATCGAATCATCTAGTTGAGCAGGGATAAATTTCTCCAACTGCACAATTACAATCCATTCCCCGATGCGATTGGGTGGTAAAACCAGGCCTGGTTGATTGTTAGAAAGTAGTTGCGCCATTGCTGGATGGAGTTGGCTGAGTTCAACAGGGCCAACTAACCCACCTGTTTGCGCTTCTGGGCCTTGTGAATATTCTCGCGCTACGTCTGCAAATGTCTGCTCTTTGGCTTGAATGCGAAAGTATAACTCTTGAGCAATTCCGATATCTTGAGTACGCAACAGAGAATAAATTACTTTGTCTAGTTTTGCTTTAGATTGAAAAAAATAGGCTTCGAGTTTTTTACCCCAGGTGAGGTGCTTGAATTTTTCAACTTTTAGCTTACGTACAGTCATCGCTTCTAGTTGATTGGCTCCCAGACCTTGATATTCCATCCAAGCTTTGAGTTCGGCTTCTGATTTTAACTGTCTCTCAGCAAAAAACTGCTGTTTGGCAGAGGTGATTTCTTCTGGGGTACAGTCGATTGATGCGATCGCTGCATCAATAATTAATTCCCGTCGCAACTGTGGCAGCATTTGGTAGCTTGCTAACAAGGGTATCAGTTCCTCAGCCGTGATTGTACGGTTACCAATTTTTAGTATTTCACTCATTAGTTGTTAACTATATATAGATATATGGTTTGTTGGATTGAACAATCTTGATTTGTCGATGCTGATTATGCAGCCTGCACAGAAATTATGCCATAGCCAACTCAGTACTGAGTTTTCATCCCAACTGAAGTTAAATATTTAATAGTTTATATTTTTTAACAATCTGGTGGCTAAGATTACTAATGCCAAATCTGAAAATTGCTATCAATAGCTGCTTATTTTCTATCTACATAGAATTGTAATTGCAAAAATATGCAACTTATTATGAAGTTTCGTTAAAGATAATACTCAGGTAGATAGGTAGACGTAATTAATCTTTAAAGATATCTTGATGGGGCATGGGGCATAGGGCATAAGTCATTTTTCCCCACACTTCCTCTACTAACACAGCGATGGGATAATTGTTTTCTTGGTAGTCCCTTAGTAAAATAGCCTGCACGGAGAAATCATGATCGCATCTGGTGATACAGTGATTTGGCTACAAGAACGCACGCCTTTAGGAATTCTCTCACCTCAGGTGTTAGAGGCGATCGCGCAAGTGATGGAACCACAAGTTATCCCAGAAGGTAGTACCCTAGTAACCGAAGGTACTAAGCCAGAAGCACTTTACATCGTCCAAGATGGACACTTAGAGTGCGAGACTAGTAATCAAACGAACTCAGCCTTAGCTCGTGGATTCCTTCCTGGTGAAGTCATACACCTGCAAGAATTACTATTAGACGAATTAACTCAATTCACAATTATTACCCTCAACGAATGTCATTTGTGGGTGATACCGGCGGAGACATTTCGCAGTTTAGCTACTGAGTATCCGGAAATTAATCAAGCTTTTTCTCGGTTATTAGCCCAAGAATTAGCCGAAGTCACCTCGGCTTTAACCTACGAACAAGAACGTGCGATCGCTTTGCGCCCATATTTAGTCACCAAAGCGCAACGGGGAATTGTCGGTACAAGTCGTTATGCGGTGCGGTTGCGGGAGCAAATTCGAGATGCTGCGGGCGACAGGTTGTCTGTAGATATCTTTGGCGAACCTGGTTTAGAAAAAGATAATATCGCGGCGCTGATTCATTTTAGTTCTGTGCAACGGCGTCAACCGATAATTAAAATCAATTGCGGTATTCTCCAAACTAGTGGCGCGGATTTATTTGGTCGTGCAGGCGGCAAACCAGGACTTTTAGAATGGTTGGGGGAAGGTAGTTTAATTCTCAATAATATCCAAGAATTGCCCACAGAGTTATTACCAGCCGTAGCCCAATTACTCCAAACAAATACATATACTCCTGTAAGTCGTGGTGGAGAACCAAAAGCTGAGCCTCGTACCAGTAAAGTCAAGATTTTGATTGTTTCCGAAAAAGCGCAATCACTCATCGAACGGCGGGTTGGTCATGTAATTAAAGTTCCACCGTTGCGGGTACGCAAAGCTGATATTAAAGCTCAAGTAGAATATTACACCAGTCTCTACAGTCGAGCTAGAGGTTTAGCTAAACCCCATATTACCCCCGAAGCTTTACGCCGCTTGCAAGCTTACGATTTCCCCGGTAATCTCAAAGAATTGAAAAACTTAGTAGAAAGGGCGATCGTCCAAGCGGGAGAAGGGAAAGAATTAACAGAAGAAATTTTTTGGTCAGCCGAACCGAAGAAAAAACAATTTCGCGTCAACTTGTTAAATGTATATCCAGGGTTACGGAGGTTTTTACGGAGTGATTGGTGGCCCGATCGCATTAATTATGGTTTTACATTTGCGGCCTTTGCTTTTTTGATTGGAGTGTTGTTTATTGGGCCGCAAACACGCGATCGCAATTTCGGTTTAAATCTCTTTTGGGCTTGGTGGTGGCCGTTCTTTCTGTTTCTCTTTCCCTTTTTAGGTCGTGTATGGTGTGCAGTTTGTCCATTCATGATTTACGGTGAAATTACGCAAAAATTATCCTTATGGTTGTTTCCTAGACAACTCAAGCGCTGGCCGAGAGAGAAAGCTGAGAAATGGGGTGGATGGTTTTTGTTTGGGCTATTTACCCTGATTTTTTTATGGGAAGAACTCTGGGATTTAGAAAATACAGCTTACCTCTCCGCTTGCTTGCTGCTATTAATCACCGCCGGCGCAATGATTTGCTCAGCCATTTTTGAACGGCGGTTTTGGTGTCGCTATCTTTGTCCCATTGGTGGAATGAATGGTTTATTTGCCAAACTGTCAATGACAGAACTGAGAGCGCAGCAAGGTATCTGTTCTGCAACTTGCACCACCTATCAATGCTATAAGGGTGGGCCACAAAAAGGCGAGGGGATGGAAACTGATGGTTGTCCCTTATACTCTCACCCCGCCCAGTTGGAAGATAATAAAGATTGCGTTTTGTGCATGACGTGCTTAAAAGCCTGTCCCCATCGTTCCGTAGAATTTAACTTACGCCCTCCCGGAATTGAACTATGGACAACTCATGTACCCCACAGCTATGAAGTGGCGCTGTTATTTTTGCTGTTAGGTGGTATATATCTGCATAGATTGCCAGAAATCCAATCTTGGTTAGGGCTACAACTGGATTTAACTATTTTTTGGCAGCACTTAGGATTATCGCTGCTAACTTTGATCGTTCCAGTCACAATTTCCTTAGCAGCTTATGGCTTAATGCAACTAATGAATTTTAGCCGAAAACCGAAAGCATTTATTGAGCTTGCCTATGGCTACTTACCATTGGTGTTAGGAGGTAACTTAGCTCATTATCTACGCTTAGGCTTAGGGGAAGGAGGACGCATTTTACCCATCACTTTTGCTACATTTGGTTTGCATGGTGAGCAGTTACCTGTATTAGTAGCACACCCAGCAGTAATTGCTTTTTTACAAGGCACAACCCTGATTTTTTCAGTGTTATTCACGATAGTGTTAACCCAAAAAATAGCACGGCAATCACTAATAACACTTCTTTGGCAACACTTAGCAACTATTGCACTAGCAGCTAGTATGTGGGTAATTATTGTGTCTTAAGCTCAATACCTTCCCCAAGGTTAATTACTTCTCCCCGTACCTCTCTCAAGTAAGAGCCTAAATTTTGAATTTACCTCTTAAGATTGAGAAAATGAAGACTTTTTACATCTAAAGACTGATAAATTCCCTCCACATAACAGTTAATTTAAAACTGGATGGTGAAGAGAAATCCTTCATCAAAATAGAGTTGTTTACTTGTTGCCCGTGGTCTAATTAAGAGCGTGTGTCATGTGTGGGGAGAGAAATATCAGCTAAGTGCATTTACCAGCTATAAGTAAGCTTGGCTAAAATCTAGGGAAAAATAGCCTAAACTTACCAATGTTAAGTAAAGGACAAAGCAAAAGTAACCCTTGGGTTGAATTTTATTTCTATCCAAGGGTTACTTTTAGTTAATATTACAGGGCATTGGGCATTGGGCATTGGGCATTGGGTATTAATCAAGGGTCAAGAAATTCTAGACTATGGACTATGGACTATTGACTATTGACTATTGACAACCCTAACCCATAGATGGATGAGTGAATTATAAATAGTTGATAATCTATTAATGAAAAAACAGGTAATATTTAGTAAATAGACTTATGGCATCCACAACACCATTGCAAGGCACAGAATTAGTAGATTGTGCGAGAGCAAATGCCAAACAAGGAATTGAAACTGCTGCTTACCAATGCGGTTATGGTAACGACCTCAACAAATTTGCTAGAGAATTAAGGGAAGCTTGTGAGGCAATGAATTTACAAGTTAAAGAACTTACTGAACTGATTACCGACCAGGATTTGATCTTAGAATTAGGTACAGGTGAAGTTATTGCTCCTAATACAGCCAGCGAACTTTAAAGCAATTTTTGCCTGAGTAAAAAATAAAATTAGTGGTGGGTGTGATGCCCACCATAGAGCGTTGAATGAGTAGTTCTAAAGATCTTACATTCTCGCTTATAAGACTTCTGGATATTCATCGCAGTAATCTTCAAAAGCTGTTTTCAAAACCTTTTCGGCTCGTTGGTGCGCTATTTCTGCTTGCAGTTCCTCAACAACATCCCACGCAGCAGCACATTCTTGTGAACGAACACCTGTGTTAGCGCATACTATCCGAGCTTTCTTAATTTCGTCCTGTAATTCTTGTTCGAGTAGCATTGTTCGCGGTTGTTCCAAAAAGTCACTGTGAGCGAGGATATCAGTAAGTGAGATAATTCCTAATAGTTCGCCTTGGATAACTGGCGCTCTGTGGAGATGATGCTGCGCAAATAACCGGGCTACGTATTCCACACCAAGGTCGGGATTGATGGTAATACAAGGCTTGCTCATAATTTCGTAGACACGCATTGTTTGGGGATCTTTGCCATAAGCAATCACCTTATAGGCAATATCGCTCTCGCTAATAATACCGTAAGCATCTTGTTCGTGGCGACGATCAACAATCAGCGCCCGCCAGTCTCTTGACCTTAAGAGCCTCACAGCTTCAGCCACCGTCGCCGAACTCCGTATTGTCGCAACATCTTTCGTCATGATATCTGCTGCTTTCAACATAATTAATCATCTCCAAAAAATTTTTAATGCTGAGTTGAAAATAGGGACTAGGGGTTAGGGGCTAGGAGTTAGGGACTAGGGGCTAGGGGCTAGGGGATGAGGGAAGGGGGACAGGGGAGACAACTGACAACTGACAATTAATGATTGCTAATTGCTGGCTACTGTTTGCCATTCGTGTACTACAGATTGAGGAACAGAGATATTAATAAATTTTTCACCAGGTAAAGGGATACTCAGTAGCAGCGGTTCAACCGATAATTTTGGTAATATATCCTGGAAATTATACTGACCAATAGTTGGTACTGGTGCTGACTCTAAGAAAACATCAGGTGCAATTAAGACTTCACCTGTAGCTGTGGTAATTCGTAATGGTTGTGGGTGAATCAATTCAGCAGAACCAGGAAACCCTACCAAGCGGAGATTTATACTAGGTAAGTAATCAGGATAAACTTGCTTCCACAAAATCACCTGCCAAACATGTCCTGATTGATCGTCTAATTTTAACTGTGAGCGATAAATTACTTCTCCTGGTACTGATTCTAATCGAGTAATAGCAGCGATGCCTCCGGCAACCCCTTCGGTATAAGCGGTTTTCGAGGCGCTGATTTCTAAACCCAGCAAGATAAATATCGTCACTATTCCTAGCAATAGCAACCGCCACAATATTTGTACAAAGCGACGCAACATCAGGTATACCTCCTAATCCCTAGTCCCTAGTCCCTAGTCCCTACTTTCACGCTAGGTTCTTCCACAACTTCTTGGGTTGGGGGACTATTCTTTGGAAGATGAATCACATGAACTGAGCAAGGAGCATGATGAAGGACATAATTACTCACGCTACCAAGAAATAGTTCCGTGATTCCTGAGCGACCCCTCCGCCCCATAACAATTAAATCAGCACCCCACTGAACCACTAATTGACAGATAATCCGACCGGGACTACCAAGTTGTTGCGTAAATTCTGCATTGACACCTACTGTGTTTGCTTGCGCACAGTAGGCTTGCAACATCTCGATACCTTGATTTTTAAATTTATCCCATTGCTGTTGGTAGTACTCGAAACTTTGACTACCCAAACCTGGGTAATAATCAAAATTGGATAACACAGGTGCGTAAGGGCTACCTTCTTCCTCCGCAGATAGGACATGCAGTAGCATTAAACTAGCTCCTGTTGCCTTTGCTAAAGCTAAAGCATGGTCAAAAACCTGTTTCCCCATTGGCGAACGATCCAATGCAACTAAAATCCTGGTAAACATATATACCTCTGCTTTTGTTGAAAGATGGTAATTGAGGTTTTTGGCTTTTAGTTATTACATATATTTTGTAACTAATAGTTACAATATTTTTACTAATTAGCCTCAGTGCTTTGGTCTGCGCTCTGGTGCATACAATTATTGTTATAGAACTTAAATTTGAGGAACTTGTGAGGACGTTAGGGGCTAGGGCGTGTTTTCAAACTTTAAATTCGAGAGTGGGAGACTCAAAGACGCGGTGACACGGAGAGATTTTTGAATTAATTTTCCCCGTGTCCCCGCGTCCTTACCTCAGAGTGTCCGCTATTTATGGTATTATTTGTTACTTTGAAGACACGCCTAGGGCGTGTTTTCTTGCGTCTTAGATCCTCCATTATCCCCCTTACTTTGTGGGACTTTGAAAGATTTTTGCCTTCCTTATTAAGGGGGGTTGGGGGTATCTGCGCCCAATTTTAGGAATAACGATGAGTTTGAAAATACTTCCTAGGGAATAAGGAAGAGAGATTTTCATATTTGGTTGTGGGTTTTTCCCGTGATGGACTTGAAAGAGTCAATCGTCATTTGTCTCCCTTGTCTCCCTTGTCTCTTTCATCCCCCTCGTCCCCCTTTCATACAAGATGAAAATTTTTTCATTTAGAATCGCTTTCTGGCGTGGTTTGCTGATTTTGAAATTTCATTTTTCCCCAAGTCTTTGATTTGCTAGGGGGTAATTCATTTGTTATCTCTGAAGTTGCTGTGGTTACTTCTGAAGTTGCTGTGGTGAGTTCCGCAGTTGCTGTGGTTACTTGTGAAGTTGTTGTGCTTACTTTTGGAGTTGCTGTGGTTACTTCTGAAGTTGTTGTTGTCACCACAAAGTCTCCTAAAGTTAGCTGCTTGACCTTTTCAATATCACCTTGGTCAATGGCTGTTTTCAAATCGCGCTTCAAATGAGCATTTCTAACTGCTTCTTCTTTAGAACGGGAACTGGTTGTAAAGCATTTTTCTAATTTTTCATATATCCCTACGCGCCGCACCATTTTGCGAAATTGGCGTTCTGTGTCCAATAATTTCGCCATCAGTTCTAAGTGCATACCGTCATCTGCACAGATTTCTTCTAGTACCTCCCATTCATCGCTACCGAGTAAACTATTATCTGCACCAGGACGGGGATCGTGGAATACTTCACCAGTCATTTCTTTATAAATGCGGGGTAAACTATCATCAAATTCGTGTTTTTCTTCTAGCCAAATCCGACGAATTTCACTCATTTCTTCGATAGTAATTAAGGTAATATCGCGCATATTTTCTGGCGCTGTACGCCGGATTTGAGTTTGCGCTGCTAATAATTTTCTTAGCCAATATTCACGCCAATATTTAGTATATGGGCCAGGTATTGGTTCGACAGAAAGTTCACCATCTTTATTGCGCTCAAATAGTTGAACTTCACCCCAGATGCGTCGGAAGTCTCTCTTATCCCGGTCATCTTTAATATCTAATTCATTGCGGATATCTAATAAAGGCTGCATCCATTCTTTTTCTTCATCATTTTGGATCATTGCCTCCATTGATTTATCTTTATTAACTAATGTGCAAACCCAGCATCCAAAGCGGGAATCACCACAACTAGGAGTGGAAGTATCAACTACAAGCGGACATTCATTATCTGCTGTCGCACCTCGATACATGGTGAATAAATCTTTGTTGCTATGTCCCCAAGGATTTTGCCACTGATTCAGGTAAATCCAAACTTCATCTGTACGCCAATCGTCGATGGGGCTATAAATTAGAGAGTTAGGTAAACTAGGGCTATGGTAAAGTAGCGATCTAGGTGAAATAGAATTAGAACTGAGGCGATTTTGTAAGCTACCTACTTGATGTTTTTCCATAGAGGTAGCACGTCTGATGCTTTCAGCTTTGCGTGTACCCAAAACAAGAATTACTTCTCCGTTGACTCTCACTACATCACGAACAAAGCGGTTAGATGGAGTAATTTTTAGGCGTTCTGTACACCACCGAAATGTTCCTCTCGGTGCTGGGTAGCCTTTGCCAATCAAATTTACCCAAAATGTTTGTTTTGCTTCTGGCTTGAGTAAATGGGGTTCTATGGGTAATCCTTGCTCTTTAGCTGTAGCTTTCATTTGCTCAAGAGATTTGCTCACCCAAGCTGAGATGACAGGATTTTCTACGAGCGTATCTGTTGTAATTACATAAATTGTTTTGGTTCGCTTTTCTAGGGGTAGTGCGCTTATGGCATTCCAAACCAGCTGTAATGCCGCAGTACTGTCTTTACCCCCCGAATAGCCCACAACCCAGGGAATCTCATCTAAACAATACAATTCTTGAATTTCAGCGGTGAGAACTTGGATATCCTCCACTAAATCTGCTACAGTACGCGATCGCTGAGTTTTATTTTCTGGTTGTTGTGCTGTAGTCATTTATCCCTACCTCTGGAAACTCATCTCTCTATCTGGGCAATCGCATTCGTGCTTACACAGTCAACACTCATCTACCCAGCACCAAGGGTGAACAGGGGTTACATAAATGTTTTTAAAAACTGTACTATTAATAGCGAACTTTTTCGACAACTAAACTACTTTACATTATCTAGGTTTTAAAAATTAATATGAAAGATAGTAAGTCCGACCCAACTGCTGACATCGCTAGAGAATACCTGGAACGGGATAACAAGGATAAACAGGTACTAGCTTTACTTTTCGAGAAGTTCTTGGAGAAAAAAGACCAGATTCTCGTGCAAAAAACCGAGATGGGGGGCACTGAAGCCTATATTGGTTCTGTCACCCTGGAATGGTTTGCGGGTCGGGTTCACTTCGCTTCTGGTTTACCGCTGTTTCAGAAAAAGTATAATTCTGACACAGATAACATCGAAATTGACGCAGATAGCATTGATGAAATTCAGCAACGTCCTGTTGATTGGTCACGTCAAGCACCCTTGGTTCAGTATTTAGCAGCGAGGAAAAATCACAAGTTTCCGCCAGTACTGGTAGTCATTAATCAATCTTGGGTGGATGATCCCAAAGCGACTGAGTGGGATAGTGAAGGAAGAGCTACTAAATCTACAACAGATTTTACTCCTCTGGATAAAGACGGTAAAGTAGGTTTACTCAACATTTCCGAAGATGATGTCACTATTTATGCATTAGATGGTCAACATCGCCTGATGGGTGTACAAGGTTTAATGGAGTTAATTAAAACAGGAAAACTTCAGCGTTACAGAAAAGATAAAAGTGCTGATGATAGTTTTATCAAAATAAATGATTTGATTGAGCAGTATCAAGTAGACCCTGCTTATTTGCAAAGCTTACCCAAAGAAAAAATTGGGATTGAGTTCATTTGTGCTGTTGCGCCTGGGGAAACTCGCACCCAAGCGCGGCGAAGGGTGAGATCAATTTTTGTTCATGTCAACCTGATGGCTGCACCTTTAACTAAAGGTCAGTTAGCACAATTAAATGAAGATGATGGTTTTGCAATTGTGGCACGGAAAATTGCGACAAACCATCCACTTTTAGAACAACGGCCAGGTCGCAAACCTCGCGTTAATTGGAATAGTTCAACAGTTGCAACAAATTCCACAGTGTTAACAACTTTGCAAGCTATTCAAGATATGTCGGAAAGATATTTAGGGCAAAAATTTCCTCATTGGAAACCTTTAGAAAAAGGTTTAATTCCCATGCGCCCAGAAGATGATGAAATTGAAGAGGGGATTAAAGACTTTGAAAAGCTATTTGATAATTTAGCCGACCTTCCTAGTTATAAACTTCTTGATGAAGAAGAGACCACAGCTTTAAGACGCTTCAGCTTTGAAAAAGATGGCGGAGAAGGAAATATGCTTTTTCGTCCTGTTGGTCAAGTAGCATTAGCTCAAGCTTTAGGAATTTTACTATTTAAAAAAGGTTTGGCATTGGGAGATACTTTTAAGAAATTGCGGAAGTTTGACCAACAAGGTGGGTTTAGTGGAATGGAGTATCCGCAATCTCTTTGGTATGGAGTTTTGTATGATCCTAATAAAAAACGGGTACAAGTTGCAGGACGAGAATTAGCAGCGAAGTTACTAATATATATACTTGGTGGTATTCAGGATCAGATGGAACGTGCAGAAATTCGCAAAGCTTTGGCTGATGCTAGAACTTTAGAAAATCAAACAATAGGGTTTGATGGCAAGTTTGTTGAACCCAAGCAAGTAGGATTGCCACCTTTGTTGTAATTACGCTTGAAATATATTTTGGCGATGCCATTGTAGCGCTTCAATTCCTGGAAAGAATTGCTCGGTTTGAGGCAACAATAGTTTTTCGCCATGAAAATCTTTCATTGGTTTAGTATGGGGAGATACTTCTGCTAAATCATTGCTAATTATAATTTTGTATTGTTCATCTACAGCAAACCAACCTCTATCAAATGCCCAATGATGATTTTTACAAAGTGCTATCCCATTATGTATTTTATTATCAAAGAATTGTGCAAAAGGTTTGATGTGTGCGCCATCAACAATATTTTGTTTCACTGTTTTACTTACTTTTAGCCCACAGAAAGCGCATCTGTAATCATAAATCTGTACTACTGCTTTCCGAAAAAAAGCATTTCTAATAGCTGCTCGTTTCAAGCTCCACCTTGGGCTTTTATCTGAATTTGCTGATTCAAGCAAATTGTCTATCTCGAACAGTTCATCTTGAAAAGATTGGTTTATTTGTAAAATTTCTTCTAGATCATTTTCATGATAAGCAAAGAAAGCTGATACTAATGCATCTATTAGTTCTTGTCTAGAAACTCCGTCTTGTAATAAGTGAAATAATTCATTGTCTAGATATGCATATTTAACAGCATCTTTTAGTTTATTAATTGTTTTTGGCTGCAAACCATTAAAGTTTTGCTGAAATTTTATGTGCCAAAAGCCTTCATTCTGTAGATGAAAAAATGGATAATGTAATCCACCTTTGTAAAATGGAGAACCTATTACTTTCCAGTAATTATCAAAGGTTTTAATCAATTCATCTGAAACTAAAATTTCATTAGTATTAATCAAACCCCGCGCCATCAAATCAATTACAGATAAAATTAATATGGGTTTATATTGAGCATTACCACGTTTCTGGCTACTACTCACCTTCAGTTCAGAAAAATGTTGACAATAGTATCCTATATTTTTCATAGTCAATTACTCTAGTTAGAAGTAGCAATATAATTAACAGACTCTTATATATTTCAAGTTAAAAACTTACTTAGATCAAATTCTTCTTCCGACTGTTCTTTATTTCCCCGTTCAGAAATTAAAACTAACAGAAGTCGCTCTGAGTAATCAACGGCTCCTCGTAACTCATTTTGTAAAATTTCAAGTCCTCCATTAGCATACTCTTCAAATATTTGAGTACGCTGATCCTCATATTCTTCTTCTCTGGAAGAGAGTATATTTATATCTTGTATTTCAGTCATACCTAATAATTTGATGATTAGGTCATGTCCCAGTGAAGCGAAATTCTCTTGGGGGATTGGAGATGGTTCTCTTTTGGAGGTTTCTCCGAGGGGAACACGCTTTTTGTTTTTAATCCCCAAAGCGGCTGCAAATACCATTACTTCTACAAAAGTCTGAAAAGGCCCTGTTGTGTCTTTTGATGCTAGCAAAGCTTTAACTAACTCAGCTTTATCCTTAGCAACCCTGATTCTGTTTGCAGCCATTGATTTGCATATCTACATTGTGGCAATTTTAACCGAAACAAAAGCGTGATGTCTCGCAACAAGCCACTTCTCTACGAGACGCTACGCGATCGCATCTACGCACTACTTAATCCCATCAAGCAAATAATTCCCTTACCTTGACTTCAACCTCAGCAAAAGCCACCAGTGAAATCGTTGCATTCTCATCGAGGATGATTTGCTGAGTATAACGATTATCTAACGGTTCACGGAACACATAGACTTGGCGACTATTCACATCCAAAACCCAGTAGTCGGCTATTTTCGCTTGGGCGTAAATGCGTGCTTTTTGCTGAGTGTCACGATTGAGAGTGGTATCGGCTACTTCCACTAACAAGAAAATATCATCAGGTATGGGATGGCGATCGCGGTATAATTGGGAGTTAATGCGAACAACAGCAATATCGGGTTCTGGTTCTGAATATAAACTCAAACGAACCGGATCTTGAATACGAATTAAAGCTTTTCCCGAAAGTAACTTCCGGAGAACGTCAGCAGCACAGAGATTTGTCGCCGCGTGGGGAGGATTTTTTGGACTCATGGGGATAACTTGTCCCTCAATCAATTCGACTCGTTCATCAGGAGTGATGATTCCTGCTGCTGCCATGCGGTAATATTCATCAATAGTCCACAAGCGTACATCTGTTGTAGTCATATTTTTATATTTTACTGCTGGCGATCGCTCTTTCTCTTCTCTGCGCTCTCTGCGCCTGGAGTGGTTCGTAAAATCCTACATCGGAAATTGAACATCCTCATACACCAAAGATATCGGAAAGCGGAAATCAATGCTGGTTAAATGCACTTTATCCCCCTCTTCATAAGGATGTAACTCCCAAAGTCCCCTATCATTTAACCGAAAACAATCTAAACCAATTTTTTCAGCATCAATAAGGACATATTCTTGCAAAGTCTCAATCCGACGATACCGGGTAAATTTAGCACCTCTGTCGTAAGCTTCCGTACTTGGGGACAGAACTTCGACAATTAAACAAGGATACTGGAGAAATTGAATCGCTTGTTTATCCCGTTCATCGCAACTCACCACAACATCGGGATAATGAAAAGGCCCCTTCTCCGATACCCCTACCTTCGCATCCGCCATAAAGGGAATACACCCACTCCCCCTGAGATGACCTTTTAACGCTGAAGCTAAGTTTAAAGCAATACTTGTATGGGGAAGAGTACCCCCAGTCATGGCGAAAACTTCACCATCAATATATTCATATTTAATTTCTTGACGTTCTTCCCATTCCAAATATTCCTGGGGAGACATATACTTGCTGTCTGGACTCGCAACCATAACCTTATCCTTTCTCAAAAGCCACCTTTTTCAACTGTAACTAAAAAACCTTTGCGTCTCCCTTCGGGTTCACCAGTCGCCTGCGGAGGGAAACCCTCCCGCAGCGCTGGTTCACTGCGCCTTTGCGTGAGATATTTACCCCTCAGTCCTCACCGTTACAACCTGCGGTGGCGTAGAATCAGGAGGATACAAAAAATTCACCTGTACTTGTCGCTTCTCCCCCCCTGACATCTTCAACGTCGCCAACGGTTCACCCATTTGTCCCCGACGTTGTACTAAATGCACATAGCGCGTCTTATCCACACCATTATCATCGGTATAACGCACCTTCACCGTACCGCGAAAAAATATCTGTTCCACCCGTGGCTTTAAAAACAGCAGTCTATCTGTTCCCCCTTCATCCTTTACAGGTGTATGCATTGATACGGTCACAGTCTGAGTTTGATTGCTAGAATTTTGTAGCGGCAAAGTCAGATTGTACTCTACACCGTAGTTACTGTGAGCAAAGTACGCCGTATCAGGATAGCGTTTCAACATTGGCGCACTCTGGATTTGTCCGGTGCTGAGGGTAATTAAATGTACAGTACCTAAAGGATAAGCAAAGGCTTTCCCTGGCTGCGGTATCGTCAACTCGGACACATTAGGATTATCCGTCAGATTTGCTTGCCATTGCGCCCCTTGGGAAACACCAGCGACGCGGCTAAATACCGTCGGTTCTTTGGGAGGGTCAAGCGGCGTGGGAATTGGATCGCGTTTTCCTGCTAAACTGCCTGTATCTAACAGCTTTTGCCATTCAGCTAGGGTAGGAGGCGTAGCGCTATTTTTGGCTAAATTGGCTACATAAACTGGGCTACTACTTGTCAATCGCATCATCGTTGTGCGACCGTTAGAAGATGGAGCTTGTACAGGAATGGGTAAATTCGCTAATATTTGGGTTTTTCCTGGCTCAATCACCACATTTTCGGGGAAATTACTTTGTCTAATTCCTCTTAGTACATCATTCATTGTCCTACTACCAGGGCCAGCGTAAATCGTACTTTGGGAATTGTCCACCATATCAAGTAAAGTAATAAACGGTGCTTCAGCAGAAAGGTAACTCGCTGCCTGCAATACTTGAACTGTTACAGGTTCATTTCCTGGATTGTGGACAATGATTCCTTGGTAAACCGTGCGGCTTTGGGCTGATGTTTCCGCCCTGACGATATGATGAGCAAATAAATCAAATCTCCCAGAGAAGGGATAATTGAGGTGTGCTTGGGGGACTTGTTTACCATCGGGGGGGAAGGTAGACAGTAAAATTCCTTCGGTAGTTACTAGTTCCGGACTATTGCTATTAAAGGTGGGGATAGTATCGAGTTTTCCCGGTAAAGGGCGGACTTCTTGGGGTTGGACTTCCACACCTGCTATATATTGGGGCGGTATGGTGTAGATATTTAACGCCCGACACATCAAAGCTGCGACTTCCCCTCTGGTGGCGCTTTGCTGGGGTTTTAGCTGTTTGACTTGGGGATAGTTAACAACAATACTATTTACAGTAGCAGATGCGATCGCACTTTGGGCATAGTTAGGAATTTGAGCCGCATCGTCAAAATACTGGGGTAATGTCTGCGCTGGGTTAGGTAGAGGGCTATAATTTTTCGCCCCAGCAACAACACCGATAATTTGGGCGCGAGGAATTGGCTGGTTTGGTTGAAACACTCCCCCTGGATAACCAGAGAAAAAGCCTTTTTGATAAGCAGTAGTAATGGCTTTGTGTGCCCAATAATTCGCAGGTACATCTGTAAATGTAGTCGAATTGCGCTTGATTGGTGCATCCCCAAAAGCATTCAACAGTAACACGGCTGCTTCGGCGCGTGTTACTGTTGAATTGGGGCGAAAACTACCATCGGGGTAGCCTGTAATTAATTTTCGTGCTGCTAGCTGTTGAACGCAAGCTTCTGCCCAATATTGTTGGGTGTCAGAAAAAGCCAGAGTGATGGGATTTGATAGAGTTAACAGCGAAGCGATCGCTATTGCAGTATTTCTCAGAAGCATTAATAGACTTTAGTATAAACTAAAGCTATTAAAATGCATTAGTTTTGATTGATGCAAGATATTAAGCAACTGAACTTTTCTTAACTCGACGAGTTAAAAATGAACTAGCACCGACAAGACCAATTGCTAAGACACCCAATAAAGAAGAAGACTCAGGAACTACTGTAACTATAGTACCAGAGTACTTGGTGTAGCCAGTAGCGACTGTGTGATTATCTGATTCAAAACCAGATGAAGTACCATTTGAATTAACAGCATTAGTGAATTCAACCTGATCAAAAGTTCCGTCAACATCATAGAAGTTGATGAACGCAAAGGGTTCCCCGCTATCCTGACCCTGGAATGCCGAAGTAGGATTACCGTAGTATGGGTTGGTTGTAGTTGAGGAGTTAGTTCCTAACTTGCTGATATAATTTTTCACATCCGCAGTAGTTATAGTTTGGACAACCTGACCTTTGGAAAGAAATTTTAGTACGTTGGTTGCGTCTCCCGCAGACCACCAAAGTCCAAAGTAACTTTGTGCCTGTTCTAATTTTAAAGTGGAAACAGTTTGTCCATTCCCTGATCTGCTTGCATCTACATCAAAATATTGATTCTTGTTGTTATATTGACTGTTGGCACCAGCACCGCCATATTGGTCGGCTGTCCTAATCTGAGTATTCGTATAGGTACCAATCTTTGTCGTTCCATCTTTCCATTCAAAGCCTGTGGCACTGTAATTTGTTGTTCCTTGACTATCAAAAGTTTGTACCTTAGCCTGAGTAAGATTGCCTAAATTTGCATTTACTACTTTTGCATCTTCTATTGAAACCACAAAAGATGCTGCCATTGCTGGACGGGTAACAGCAGCTAAAGATAAAACTACACCAGATGCGATCGCTGATTTAATTAAAAGACTTTTCATGTGTTCATCCTTCTCAATTTACAAACTTTCTTGTTAAACGCTTATTGCAGTACTCACAGCAACCATTACCTGAATTATGCTCCCAGAGTGCGGTTAAGAGTTTGAGGAGGATTACCGATTTTAATAAGAAGTTTGTGTGAACAAGCTAAAACCCTGACTTTAGCTATACTTTAAGTAATTAGGATGATGAACCGACGGAAAAAGAAGGCTTTCCGTCTGAAGCTATTGAGAATTTAATCTTTAAAGTCTCAAGTTGATGTGTATCTTTTCATATTTCTTTTTACCTATCTTTATATATACTGAGTTTTTCTCACCGATTTACTGCTCATGGATTACTCTTCCTGTGCACTTCCATAACTTCCGTATACTCAAACTCATTGGGACTTTGCTTTACTAAAGGATATCTTTCCTCACCCAAATCTATATAATCTTGTTCACAATCTGGCTTTGAAGAAAAGTAAGTCAACACATATTCTCTCCCGATTCTGTCTGCCATTTCTTCTGCAACTTCACCCCGCCATTGAGTTTTAGTCACCAACACAATTAATTGATTCGCTAACTTAGGAATTGTTTGCGCAATATGTCTTCTAGAAATTTCATCCAAACTCCCAAAGGGTGAATCCATGACAATGGGAAAGGTGCTGCTTTCAGGTAACATTAGCATTTTTCGCTTTTCACTCCATTCCCGCACTCTATCAATAATACTGGCGATAAAAGATAAACTGAGAATTTGATTTTCTCCGGTGGAAGCTGCAACTGGTGCTTCTATTCCGGCGGTATTCTCTACTAGTGTTAGTTCATATTTATCGCTAATTTTGGGAATATAGGGAGTAAAGGATATCTCTGTAAATATCTCCTGTACCCGCTTCTCTAATTGCAGGCGAAATTGCTTTTCTTGACGATTTCGCACTTCCGTTAACCGTTCAATTGCATCTTGGGTAGCGTTAATCCGTCGCTGTGCTAAGGCTTGGCGTTCTTCATTCAGTTTTTGCTTGGCGATTTGTTTACCTAGAGCTTCAATTTCTGTGTTAAAGTGGGCAATTTGCTGTTGATTTGCACCTTGTTCTCTATTTAATTCATCAATTTTATTTTCAATTTCATCTAAGCGTTTCTGTAAGCTGCTAATTTGTTCGTTAGCATCTTTCCGTAATCGGTCTTGAATATTATCTAATTCGCTTTCAATTTGGGAGATATTTTGCTTTAATTGCTGAATTCTCGCTTGTTCTCTGTCAACTTCTTCCCAAAATGCCGTTGCTTGTTTATCAATTTCATCAACTTGCGCACTCATGCGAAAAGCCATTTCTTCTACTGCTGAAGAACCTGCTTGATTTAACCAGAGAGTTACATTTGTATGGGGATGACTACCGACATTTAAATCTGTACCGCAAATACAACGTTGCGAATTAAGTAACTCGTTGATAAACTCCCGCGAAATTCCCGCAGTTAATTCACCTCGCTGCTTTAAATCATCCATGATTTCCCGAAATTGGGCTGTAGTATCGGCTAGGAGAACTGTATAACCCCGTGCGGAAATAATTTTTTTTAAGGCTTCCCGATTTTTCTTGTATTCTTCCTTATAAGCTTGATTCTGCGATTCTAAATTTTGACAACGTTCCTGTAATTCCTTCGCCGCACTCAGTTCCCGTAAGCGGTTACTTGTCTCTTTTTTTAAGGTTTGTTGATATTCTAACTCTTGTTTAATTTCTGTTTGGCGTTGGGTAATACTCTCAATTTCTCGTTCTATTTTTTCTTGCTGGCGCAAAAGCTGTTTGATTTCCGAATCGCCAATGGCTTTTAAGTCGTTCTCTAAACTTTTTTTCGCTTCTCCCAAATGCTTAATTGAACGGTTAATTACCTCCACCCCCAAGAATATCTTGGTAGCTTCCGCAATTTCCGCTTTTTTATCAGAACGGACGATTTCTTCAATTCTTTCACCGTCAAAGAAAAAATATTGATGCAAACTCGCAGGTAAAATCTGATTGATGATATCTTCTGGTTGCTGGGGTGGAAAATACCATTTACCATCATCGCCACCCACCCACATGGTTAACTGAGTTTTACCAGCTTCAAAATCACTTTCGTTTTTGTAAACTCTGCTGGAACGTTTTACTCGATAACGTTTACCTTCATGTTCCCAGCCCACTTCTACCCAGCATTCTACAGCTTGCTTGGTATTTGTAAAACCCTTGCTGTGTATAGCTTTCAGCTTGTTTAAATTCAACAATATCTAAAAACGTATCTAAATTCTACGGTTAAATTAAAAAGTGACTTTTTATAATACTGTTGACATCTAAAATTTTGTCTGACATATTATATACAGAACAAAAAAGCACTAGAACGTCCGTTAAACTTCCTAGTGCTTTTGACACTTTCTAAAGGATTCAAAAAATGTCATTCACTAATCTATTCTGTGCTGGATATATAAGCACGGCTTTGTTACATGTCTTAACAATTCCCTTTCCTGTTTTAGCTGAAAAGAAAGGTTGTAACATTAAAGTTGATCCACCAGTATGTCGTGTTGATGTTGTTCAAGTTGATCCAGACTTAATCAAAACTGAATCAGAAATTCTGTTAGCTCGTTGGTGCAAGATAAACGAAACACCAAAGCGTGATAATTGTCAAGACGGTTCAGGGACTGGTGCATAATCATGTTACTAGAACTATCTTTAACGGCTATCGGTTCGAGCTTGATTAGTACCCTGGTAACTAGTGCTTATTTCAAGAAAATCATTAGTAAACATGAAATCTGTCCGGTATATAACATTTTTACTAGAGCAGCACTCGAAATTAGATGGAAAACAATTGATAAAACTGATTTAGCGATCGCTTTCCTAGATGTTGATAAACTTAAACAAGCTAATCAATTTTATGGGCAAGCGGATTGTAACAATAGATTAGCTAAAGCTTTATCAGTTTTACGTGGTTCAGAACGTTTTGAGATATCTGGTAGATTCTATTATGGTGATGAAGTTGTCATAATAGCACCAGTTAAAGACATCATGAAACCTGTTAAACGTGTCCAAGATGCCTTGAAAGCTAATGGTTTATCAGCTACTATAGCCATTACACGTTACAACCCTGAACATAAATCGTTAACTGATGCTGTAAAACCTGCTAACAAAATTGTAGAAAATCTGAAAGCTGAAAATATCAGAGGTATCGTATATTCTGATATATACGAATTAATAGCTGAAGTTGTTGAAATTTCTAAAATCTGATATTGTCTGACAAATCAAAAACTGACTTTTTAAATTCCCCGGATAGTTTTAAGTTATCCAGGGAATTTTTTATCATTTTAGATTCCTACAGATCTTCTATAACTATTCGATGTCTGCATCTTGTTCTGAACGGCTAAAATAGATTTTTTGACTGATTGATTGTGAACATCATTTAAGCCTTGTTTGAATTGATCCAGGGTGACGTATTCCTGATTATTTATAACCGTTGTCTGAACATGAACTGTTTTGTTACCTGATTCAGAAACACTGGTAGTATTTACATTACCTGCTATTCCACCAAAAGCGAAATTACCTAACAATTTATCCGGTGTTAATCCTGCTTTCTCTAGTTCCTTAACACGATCAGCAGGAATCATTAATTCACCTTGGTGAACCACAGCAAGCATAGGTTTTTTACCTGATTCAGAAAACTCTTTGTTAAATGCTTTCTGAATTTTATGAACACCACCATTACTATAGTTTGGTATTTCGGTTTCATTTTTGTCTTTTACGATTCCACCATCATAAAATAAACCTCCAAAGATTCCACCAAACAGACTATTAAGTCCGGTGTTTAAGAAACCAGAGAGTATAGAACTAAAGAAATTATCAAACACATCAGAAAGTGAACCGCCTTTAACAATCAAATCTGTTATAGAGTTCGACAAAGACATCACAGAATTTCTAGCAACGTCTGAGACTGTCTGACCAAAAGTTTTAAACTGATTGTTAACATTTTCAAGGTTGAGATTGTGTATCTCGTTCAGACTGTCCTTGACTGTTTCAAGTTCTGAAGTGTCTATATTATTGAACTTCATTTGTTCAATCTGTGCATCTAGTTCCCTGAGTTGTTGAGTATATCTCAGATTTTCTTGTAACACAGCAGCATCTCTAGAAATTTTATTGGCAACGAATGGGTTACCCTGGTCAGTGTTGATTTTAGACGCTCTTGCATTCATTAAATCAATTTTGGGTTGATTACTAAAAGTTTCTAGAGTTCTTTGACGCTCATTACTGTTCTGAATGTCTTTAATCCGTTGCTCTTGTCTATCGATTTCAAAAGTGTTTTCAATATTTTGAACCCGTTCATTATTTCGTAAAGCTTCCCTTAAAAATTGCCCTTTCTTTTGACTGTCAGTAAGCTCTTTATTACTGAAGATTTCATTCCGTTTACTTTGGTAATTATTCAGATTTTCAGTAATTTGGATATCTCTATTAATTTCTAAAGGATTACCCAGGGTATAGTCACTAGAGTTTTTACGCTGCAACAGATTGATAGCTGTTAATTGATTTTGTAATTGTTCATTAATTGACTGTCTATCACGTTGTAAATTGTTAGCTTCCCTGGTTAATTCATTTAATTTTTGTTGTCTATCGGCTTCCTGATAACTTAAATCAATTTGCTCTTGTTTAGCAACAGATTGCTTTTTGTAGAGTTCAATTAATTGATTAGCTTGTTCCTGGGTAATTTCTTTTTTAAATAAACGCTCTTGAACTGTTGCAATATTTTTCTCTGTTTCTAAATCAACTTGTTTTAAATTGATTATCCTTTCTAGGGATGGAATATTTTTAACTTGTTCATCAAGCGGGTTAAACTGCTGTAAAGCTTTTAACGATTCAAGTCTAGCTTGTAATTTAGAAATTTCTTGTTGAGTTTCTTCAAAAGTTAGTGATTGTTGTCTGAAACCTTCCTGTGTGTTGAAAATGTTTTTGGCAGTTTGAACAGATTCATTTTTAAGTTTTTGTAATTCAACTAATTCTTTCTGAGTTTTAGATTTTTCGGCTAAACTTTGATTTAATCCTTTGGCTATTTCATCTTTAGCTGTTCCTGTAATTTCAGGGTTATTTAGTAGTTGTTTAGCAGTCTGAATCCTATCATCAAGTTCAATAATTAATCTGTTTCTGTCTCGAATATTATCATCAAATTCTCGATTTTGTTTTAATAACTGTTCATTAAATGAATCAGTACTAGATTTAATCGGATTGCCATATTGATTTTGAACATCCTGAAGCTGTCTAGCGTTCTGTTGTTGCTGATCACCAGAATCCCTTAAACCTCTACGAAATGTTCTTAAACTTTGTTCATTTTTACGTAATAATTCAAGCCGTTTACGTTCGGTATCAGCGTCAATTCTTTGTTGTTCCAAAAGCGATCGCTGATTAATCATATCTACATTAAGATTACTACCCTGGACTACAACATTTTGTAATTGACCAGGGTTTAGGTATTGTCCTTGCAGAGATGCTTGTAGCGCTGGATTCTTGAACTTTTGAAAATTATTTGTGAATGTTGATAACTTACCACCACTAGTCCCTTGTCCATAAGGGTTACCTTGAAGAGATGCCCATTCCTTATTTGCTAGAGTCACAGCACCTTGTATATCACCTTGCATCACTTTTTCTAATGCACCGCGATACATCAATCTGCCAACGGCTAAAACTTCCTGTGATTGTGGTTTAAAATCTCTAAGCCCTAATCCTTGATGACCATATTTAGTGTCATCATCCCAAACAAAGTCTATCGTTTGATATCTTCCTGTGGCTGAGCTTGTGTAACCACCAGCACTCACACGTTTTTTAGGATGACTTGTTAAACTATTTGGGTTAAAACTTTCTCTATTTGTATCACCGAATAAATACCCATAACCCCCGGTAGTGTTTGCGACATCACCAACTTCTGCAACTGCAACAGCATCTAAGAACGCTCTAACATTTGGATTTTTCAACGCTTCTAAAGCTTTTCTACCCGTTGGTGTTAATCCAGAAAAATCTGACGCTGAATATTGCGAAGCTTTACCAAATAGATAATTACTCGATTGTGTTTGACCAGGGTTAACGGCTACTTGTCTAGTTAATGGTTGCAACATCTGTCTAGCGCGATCGCTTCCTGTGTAATTCCAATGCCACGGCTCAAAATCTACACCTTGCTTATTCCCTGGTGTGAACGGCATCTGAAAACCATATCTAGCAGCATTCTGTTGCAACCATCGGAACTCCTTAGACTTACCAAAACTAGGTTCAACAGAATTGATATCCATTGCAAAACCTGTATGGTGTTGGCTAAATCCTGCCGGAGCCGAAACTTTAGCGCGTTGTTCTGGTGTTTGGTTTCTAGCTTTCATTCCAGAGTTAAATACTGTTTCTTGGTCTTTAACGGAACGGAAACCGGAAATAACACCGAGATTTACACCTTGTTTAGCAGCATCAGCAGCCATATTTCTAAATGCTGTTGCGGCTTCTTTGTCTAATAATTCGTTTCCAACTTTTACTAAATTTTCGCGGCTATTTTCTCTATAGGCAAAATGTCCATACTTGGTTATAGGCACTTGGCTAACAGGTTGATTAACAGGTTGATTAACAGGTTGTTGAATATTTACATTTTGATTAGCACTTGTAGCTTGTTGTAATGATTTTAAATATTGCTGAGGCTCAACATATTTACCATTGATTTTCACACCAAAATCTAAGTGTGCGCCTGTACTTAAACTATCCATTGTAACGGTTGATAATCTTTGCCCAGCATTAACTTGTATAGGCTGTTTAAGATTACCGTTGAACATTTTTTGAAGTTCTGTTAAATCCAAATGATTGTAAACAATAGTAACTTTGTTACCTTTTGGATCAACTGTATTGATATCAACACCACCACTAGTTGAAGTAATTTGTCTTGCTGTAGCAGTTCCAGACATTAAAGCTTGTACAACAGCACCTTGACTACCACCTACCCTAGAATCTAAATCAACTTTATTATGTTGTCTAGCACCACCGTCACGTATACCGTAAAAACTTTGACCCTGTGATGGTTTGTAGTTGATTATATCTTGGATAGATCTTCCTGCAATCGGACTTGCTATAGCACTATTAGACTGTTGAATACCATTAAATAATGATTGTCCTACACTGATTGCAGCACCTAAAGGATTACTAAAAGCGTTAGCAACATTACCTAAAGTTTCAACAATTCCTTGTCCTTGTGTTAATCCTTGAATCCATTTACCAGTTTGATCAACTATAGAACCAAATATTCCTGATATGTTTGAAAAAACATTTTCTAGAGAATTACTATTTTCTCTGACAGTTTCTAAAGAACTGCTGAACTGTTTACTTAGTTCTGATGATTCACCGATGTAAATGTTAGTGTCTTTGATAAACCTGTTAGCAATATCTAAATTATCATTTTGATTTTGAAATTCTTTTGTTAATTCCGAACTGCTATAAATATTCTCATCAATCACAGAATTAAAAGAATCTAAACCGTCATTAATTAATCCTGTTATATCGTTAGTTTCGTTAAGATTGTCATTCAATCTTTGAACGTTTTGATTATTATCAATACCGTTAAAATCCAGGGTAACAGGTATTTTAGGTAGATTCCCTGGTAAACTTCTTTGTAATTCTATTTGCTGTTTCAGGTTATCTTGTAACTGGAACTGAGCATCAAGAATTTTAGATTTTTTATCGATTTTATTATTTGCTATATCATTTAATTCTTGTAGATTAGCCACAAGACTATCAGCAAACTGAGTAAATATATTATCACCAACATTTGTTAAAACTGTCTTAATTCTATTTTGTTGTTGTAAAGTCTTGATATCGTTAGCAGATTTTTCAAATTCAATCTTAGATTGTTCAGTCTGTTTAACAATATTTTGATAATATTCGGCAACCTGTTTAGTCTGTTCTCGTAACTGATTAACTAATTCAAGTTTTGACTGAGCTATCTGAAGTTGTAAAGTGTTTAACTCGTTCTTGTTCTGTTGTAAGTTTGCAAACTCTTGTAATATGAATTTTTCATTATCTGTTTCAACCTGACTAAGAATCTGGTTGATTCTGGCTATCCCTGTATTAGCATCAACCTTGTAAGCTTCTAGAACATTAGCTGATTCAGTACCGGATCTAAATAGTTCTTCGGACTGCTTGATTGATTCTGACAGGTTCTTAATTTGACTCTGTATATTGTTTATGTCCAGGGATTGATTAATGAATTGTCTGTTCCCTGGTGTAACATTTCCTTTAATATCTGCACTTACAAAAGCTGTCTTATCTCTAGAAATTAAAAAGTCACTTTTTGTTTTTGTGTCTTGTAACAGAATGTTAACGTCTGTTAAGTTCTTTTTCCAAACATCGAAACTACTTGCAACTTTACCAACAGACTCGGTTATCTGTTGTTGACGCTTTTCTAAAATTGCTATCTGAGCATCGATTTCTTGATTTTGTCTATTGTACTGGTCTGTTGAAAGTTTGTTTTGATCATAAGATTCTTTAATTAATGGTTTGACAGCTTTCAAGCCTCTGATTTGTGCCTCTATAGCACCTTGAATACCTGCAACGGGTTGCAAATTTTTAAATCTTGTATCGAGTAAATCTTTTTCCTGTTTCTGAAGTTCTTTAAGTCCTTGAACATTTTCAGGATTTAATTGGACAATGGCACGTCTTTTAGCTTGAATTTCAGAAAGTTTTTTATCAGTTTCTACAACTAAATCTATTTGTTTCTGAATTTCTGAACTGTTTGTGATTTCTATTAATTTTTCACCAGATTTTAAACCTGTTTTACGTCCTTTTTGAATGTCATCAAAAGCCTTATTCTCTTTCTCGTTCTGAGTATCGAAAGGATTTAAATACTTTAAAGGATTTGTTAAAACATCTCTACCTAAATCGAGTAACATTTCTTTGTTACCCTTTTTAACTTCTTTGCCTGTTTCTATTTTCTTTAACATCGATTCAATATCTTTCAGACCTTTTTCAGATTGTTTTGCAAAATCTGAAGCTGCACCACCCATATCTGAGAAAGCTATTGTTAATTTTTCAATCGATGTTAAAACTGTTTGGAATACTAGTAATTCAGCACCAAAGTTTAACATTGGTTTGATTGCTGTAAACATTCCAGACAATGTTACTTGACTAAATTTAGCTTTAACAGTTAATAGATTTAAACTGGCTATTGATTGATAAACACCAGTGATAAACGGCTGCCATAACGGTCTAGTTAAAGCGATCGCTAAAAGTTTAACAAAATTTAAAATACTATCGATATTTTTAGATAATAAATCTAAACCTGTTGATGTAGCATTTAAGCTTAATTTTTGAAATGGTAAGAATGCTTTACCTGTATTATTTTGTAATTCAAGCAAACTATTATTGAAATTGTTAATTGCAGCTTGGCTAGTTTCTAGTGATGCTGGTAAACCTACAATTGATTCGGCTCTAGCTTGTTGTGATGCTTGAATTAATGTCTCTGGACTCAAACCGCCCGGAGTATTTTTAAGCTTTTTAGCTAATTGACCGGGTGTTAAACCTTGCGATCGTGCAAATATATTGTAAAACCCTGGTACAGCTTCACCAGCTTGACCCCTTAATTCTTCAGATTGAATACCTTTAGAAGCCATTTGTTGTACAGCAATACCAAAACGTTCTTGTGTTTGCTTATCAACACTTCTAGTTGCTAGCATCACATTAAAGTTTTCAAGTATCTGTGAACTTGGAGCGCCTTCTAAACTGCTGTTTTGTGTAGCTGCTAAAAATCCTGCTGCACCTTCCAATGATTGTCTTATATCAACTTTTAAAGCTTTGGCTTGCTCGCTGAAACGTTCAAAATTAGTTTTACCAGTTGCACTATCACCAGATGCAAACACAACCTTACGATTAAGGTTTTCCATCTCTGTCGCAACTTGCACACTAGTTACTAAGAAATCTTTTAATTTTGGTAATACTTCTGTAAGAACTGTGTAAGCTAAACCGAGTTTTGAAACACTAGTTATTAAACTAGTAACTGATTTAACAGGATCGTTGATAAAATCTGAAAGAACATTTTTACCGGAATCAAGACCTTTCTTAAAACCAGCAACAACCATTTTACCAATTTCAATAAATACCCTGGATGGTGATTGTATTTGATAACCTTTTTTAACTTGTTCAATTGGTTGTTGTACTAAAACTTCCTCAAAAACTTGCTCAACATCTGATGATTGTATTCCTTTTTCTAAACCTTTTGTAATGTCTTTGGCTACTTGTTTAGATTGTGTAGCGACATTACTAGAATCTATTTGTGGTAAAGGTATTTTAGCTTTTGCAAACTGTCGCTTAATATTATTTTCAAGTTGGCTAAGTTGTCCAAGCATTTGATTTACTTGAGACGCTTCTGTTGTTCCTATTTTTGGTATATTAGCTTCAGTCCTGAAAGATTCAATATCAGCTTTAGCTCTTGATGTATTTTCAAGAATTGTTTTAGCTTGTAAAGTTGCTTCAGGAAATTGTTTAGTTTTTAATTGGTCTTTTAAAGTACCGTACGATTTACCAAAATTATCAACAATCTTTTTAGAATTCTCTAGTGATTGTTTAATTTGTTCATTAGTAAAAGTTTCTATTTTCTTTTGAATTTCTTGAACAGGTTTTACTATTTCCTGTGAAACATTTTTATTTTCTTTTGGTAAAACTATACCAATTTTAGGATCTAAAAGTTTAGCTTTAGTTTCTAAGATTTCTTGTAAAACATTTTGATATTTAGTTTGTGTTATACCAGTTGTTTTACTAGAAACACTATTAACCTGTTTGTAAACAAGGTCTAGTTCTTTGACAATATTATTAGCGACCAGGGAAGCTTCAATTCCTGGTTGTTCTTGTAAATGTTTTAAATAAACTTTCGCTTTCTCAACAGCTTTTTTAATTTCTGATAACTCTCTGTCATCAGGTTGTAAATCAACAAAGATGTTTTCAAAATCTTGAACTATTTCTTCTAATTCAGATTTAAAATCGTCGGTTGATGTTAATAAATATCTCTTAATATGTTGTAAATTTTGAAAAGCTGCTGTGGCTAATTGATCTATTTGTTTCGTGTTTAATTGTGATTTATCTTGAGATTTAAAATATTCAGCACCTTTCCTAAAATCAGTTATTAATTCTGGTGTGACTTTCCCTGGACTACCAAACATGAAATTTTGAAGTTCAGCCACATTAGCATTTCTATAATTTTCGTAGGGATGTCCTTTAACACCTAATATTTGTTGCCCTTTAGTTCTCTCAGCAAGTCCTAAACGCCCATACATTTTATTAGTTTCAGCACCTAGATGCTCATCGGGACTAATAATTTTTCTATCTTTTTCATCAAAACCACCAATAAATTTTGGTGTACCAACACCTATAAAATCTGATTTATCACCATGCCCTAAAAGCTCCATTATTTTATGGGCTTCCTCAGCAGCAAAACCACCACCAGACTCACCCACAAATTTAATTTTAATCTCCGGATTTTTTTCTAATGCTGCTAATGCTTGTGCAGACATCTCTAAAGCGTCTTTAGAATAACCTCTTAATGTTGGTTTACTGATGCTAGTTAACAAAGCTTTTAATTTTTCTGGTGCGTTGTTTAAAGACTCTCTAGGAATGTCGCTGTCTTCATTCTTAGCCCAAATAACAGCGTTTTTAGGATTATCTTTACTTAATTCGTTTAACCCTGGACTAGAACGCATTTGACCAGAGACAAGAGTCTTACCTGACAAACCTCTCGCACCAGCATAACCACCAACAGCTATATAAAGATTTTCCGTTTCATCAGTAACGGCTTTAGTTGATAACATGTCAGCTTTACCTTTTTTAGCATTCAAAATTTCAAATGCTCTTTCTCTAACTAAAGGTAAAGCTCTTTCTTGTAACGCAATAGTTCTATATTGTTTTAATGATTCACCAATAGGTTTAGTTATACCTCTTAAAGCTGTTTCTGAAAAAATAGCACCTTTCATTTTTGCAGAAACTACTTCTAATTCTGAAATTAAACTTTTACTAACATTAGAAAAATCTACATCTTGTGTAGCAGCTTTAATAAAACTGTTAATTTTATCGGTTATTGTATCACCTTTATCTTCTAAAGCTGCTATTATACCATCACCAACTTTATAAGCACCTTGTCTCAGTTTTACTGTTAAAATCTGTTGTATTTCATTCGTGGTTTCTATAAATTCTTTGTTTTCAGTAAAATTATTTTTAACAAATTTACCTGTTTCCCTGGCAGCTTTTCTAAATTGTTGTGCGCTACCAGAACCAAAAGTGTCTCGAATACCTAGAGATAATTGACGCTGAATATTAGCACCAATATTTTCTTGAAAACCTGTTACAACATTCCCTATAAAACCTTTTTTATCGTTGGCTTGTTTAACAGCTTTTTCAACTTGTTTAATATGAAAAGTTAATTCTCTAAAATCGTTTTTTGTGTCCCCAGTACTTTCACGATTTTTTATAGTTACGCTTAATTTACCTTCAGTATTTTTTAAAGCTGTTTCAACTTGCTCAACAATATTATTTTTATCAATTTTTACAGGAAATCTTGCTGCCTGTAACTCTTTACGAATATTATTTATCTCTCTAAATATTTCAGTATTATCAATTTCAAAAGTAACTTTCTGGTTTTGAATCTGTTGTAATTGAAACAAATTTTTATTCAAATTATCCAGATTAGTCAAGTCTGTTCTAGGCTTTATAACATTGTTTTCATAAAACCTAACAGTTTCTTTTAAATGTCTTTGTTTTAAATCTAAATGTTTATTTAAATCTACTAATCTTGAATCATCAACGTTAACGACCAGGGTATTAGTCTTTTGTCTAGAAAGCTGTAATAACTGTTTTTGTAATGGTGCAAAATTAGCCTTAATATCAATATAAATAGAATCAATCTCTTGCCCGTTATCAAAAATTTCAGACATGATAAAAATATGGTATAATTATATGTTTTCATTATACCATATTATGATAAGTATTCTTTATACTACAAACTAGGGATATTAAACGGTAGCTTATCTGGTGTTAACATTTCAGATTCATTTTCAATACTTTGGAAACTCATTTTACTTTGCAAGGTTTCTACAAATTCTTTAGCAAAATCACCACCATTGAAGCCCGCGCCAGCACTATATAAGTTATAAAGGGTTTTTTCGGCTTCAATACGTTGATAATTTTCTAACAGGTTTTCATATTCCCAAACAGGTAACTCTAAAGCTTCTTGTCTTGACAAATGATAGAAATGTCTGAATATTGCTAGTTCGTTCAGAACTTTTTCTAAATAAACCTCAGCCTTTACACGTTTTTTTCACTATCATCTTGACCAGAGATACCACGCTTTTCCAATTCTTTTTCGTTGTACTCAGACAAAGCTTGGTTAATTTCATTGAACAAATCGGACACCAATTTTTCTTTGGGATAATCTAAATCTTCGTTATCGTTGTAAAATTCCTCAACGATTTCCTTTAATTTACCGGGTTTAAGTTTACAAAGCGTTTCTACATAGTTGTAGATGTTTTTATCAATTTCATCATTAATAGCTGTAATTTCCCTGGTAATAGCTTTACGCTGATCCAAGTTTTTCTGATCAAGTTTGTCAACACTAGAAAGTTTCGATAATTCATCAGATTTTTTAGACAACTTATCATTTAAAAAACTAACCTCATTCTGAGTATCGAAAATTGATAAACTTGCAGCTTTACTCAAAATATTGGGGTGATAAACCTTTAAATTTAAATCTTGAATCTCTAAAATAGGTTTTACTTTGTCCAGAACTTTATCAAATATTTTGACAGATTTCATAAACTTAACTAATGAATAGACAATTATCTATAACATTTTATCATGCTAAATAAAAAGTCACTTTTTGGAATTCAGCAATAATTATAAATGTTTCTCTATAGCACATAATATTATATTTGTCAACAGTATTAAAGAACTATTTTGAATATTTAACGAATGACCATTATATAGATAGTCTAGAAAACCTTAAAATCAGTCAAATAGCACAAACTATCAAGCTTACAGATTAGCCATGTTCTAGAGCGTTGTAGACCAGGGTAAACAACTATTAGTCCTGGTTAATGGTTGTCAACTGTTGGCTATCGAGCAACATCTTATAAATCAATAAGTTTAGCTTATACATATACTATTTTAAGCATTTATACTTACTTGTACTACTGTAATAGTACAGATATTCTCAATAACTCGAATATTCTCAATAAGACTACAAAATTTTTTGTAGTTTTTTGTAATAGTTTTTGTAGAAATTACAAACTACAAAAACCTTATGTAGCAAGGATTTTGTAATAGTTTTTGTAGATTTTGTAGTTTTGAGCCGGATATAAATCTCTAGAGCTTTGTAGTATGTCTGTAATATAAAAACAGGTAGTTTTGTAGTACAAGAAAATCTTATATATCAAGACTTATATGAATATCTAGTTTTCTATGGTCAGAGAAAAATAATTAAAAAATTATGTAGTCCAGGGTATGTAATCAGTAAAAAACCTAAATAGTTATAAATACTTAAACTAGTACAAATAATCTATTTAATTTGTATTACATATATAAAACATAAAGAAGTATAAGAAAAACTTATATTAATTTATCCTTTATATAACTAGTACAAATTTATAAGTAAAAATACTTATTTAGATTTTTTATGATTTACTCAGGTTTTTGTTAGTACAACTACCCTGGACTACATAATTTTTTGATTATTTTTCTCTAGCCAGATTAAATCATAGATTTCTATAAGCCTTTGATAGTACTAGTTTGTATAAATTTTACTAGTACACTTTGATAGTACACCTGTACTAGTACACCTGTAGAGATTTATATCCGGCTCAAAACTACAAAATCTACAAAAACTATTACAAAAACCTTGCTACATAAGGTTTTTGTAGTTTGTAATTTCTACAAAAACTATTACAAAAAACTACAAAATTTTTTGTAGTCTTATTGAGAATATCGAGCTTATTGAGAATATCTGTACTATTACAGTAGTACTTAATAAGTAAAAATACTCTAGTACAGTTATTTGCAATAAGATGTTTTATTGACAATAGGTAGGTATTTGTCGAGTGTTATTCACATCTGAATTGTAAAGAAATGTAAACAAACAGTCATTTGGTTTAAACTAGGTTTATACTAAAAGAATAGTGAACAGCACAGACACATGAACAACTCAAAAGTTGCCATAAGCTTACGGTTATCACCGAGATTGCACACAATTGTTAAAAAGATTTCTGAAATTGACCAAAAAAGTATGAATGATGTTGTTTCTGATGCGATTGAAGCTTACGCTAATAGCCGTGTAATACGTGAAAATATCCAGACAAAAGACCCGGATTATTCTATATCTATTGACAAAGATTTGTCTGGAAATTCAACGTTAACTCTGTATTCACTTTATGCGGGTTCAAACCACATAGTCTTTAATAATGTTAGTGAAGATAATTTACAGGCTGCAATTGAGCAACTAAACTCTTTAGTTGATTTTTCTCATGAGCGTTTACTTTAACTCAATGATTGCAAACATAGCAGGTAATTACAATGATTCAACACCCTTTCTCTTGGCATGTAATTAAAACTCATCGTTCAAATGAGCAAGCATACCAATGTTTTTCCAGACTCAGAGGTCACGATAGTTCTTTATTTTTCGGAACCGATGAAGCAACAAAAGAGAACGCAATAGCTCACAGAGATTATCTAAATAGAATAGAAAAATGGGATAAGTATTACACAACAGAAACGGTACAAAGAGTTTCGTTAGAGTATGATGTTTATCCCGAAGAATTTTTAAATGGTCTAGAAATTGTTGGATAATTTCTAAAACTTGAACAAATGTTATCCCTGGTCAAAAACAACGAGTAAAAAAAATGAACGTTTGTAAAGCTATTCAATGTCCTTATTTTAACGCTAAAACTAATAATTACGGATGTCAAAGATATCAAGTTTCAAACCATTGTCATTTGATTAAAGACTTTCAATTTTTAGCACCAACACAGTATGTTTTAGTTTGTCAAGAAACGACAGAATTAGATAAAATTAAATCGGTCAACAAAGAATATTTTTTAACTGATGAAAAATATCAGGATGATAAAAAGTTTTTAGAAACTCATTCTGGTTGGTTTAACGCTCATAGCTTTAAAGTTGGAAATCTGATTTAACCAATTTCTAAAACTTGAATAACTGTTATCCCTGGTCAAAAACAACCAGGGATTTTTTATTGTTACAGATCAAGCTGCAAAACTAGTCTATATTACCCTTGACAAATTTAAACTTTTATGCTATAGCAAATAAATTCTATATTTTTAAAATTGAAAAGTGACTTTTTGAATTGCCAGACAAATAAAAAAACCCTAGATTTAAAGTCTAGGGTAATGTTGTCCATTACTTAGCTACCAAATTTTAAAACCAGTTAGCGATTGCTAGATTACGGCAACAAACTAGATTGACCACGTAACACTTTGTAGTTGGTTTCGTTAGGGTCATAAGCTGTGAAAGTTATGTTGTACGCTCTTTGGTTTTGAATAGAGAAAGATAGGTTTAATTTACCTTCAACACCTGCATAAGGGAAGATGTACCAGAGTGTTGGATCTGTTGAAGGATCACCACCGACATAAGGTCTAATTACTACAGTACGATATGGAAGTTCAAGAGATCCGGTTGTTAATCCAGAGTCATCACCCATTGTAATCAACTCTGGTAAACCACCAGCTAAACCAGCACTACCCTGGTAAGCAGCAGCGTTTGTGGCAACTCGCATCAAGTCAATTCGATCGTCTGCAATTGATACTTGAGCGTTAGCTGTCATACCAACTTTGGTTTTGTTGAATGGAGCCATAGAAGCTTGAGTTAGGTTATCCTGATACATTTCTTCTATGTTCACCGTTGCAGCTTCTAACTGGTCAGAAGCTTTAATGACAACGTTCAATGGTGTAAAGGTTAGTGTGACACTTGCACCAGTTGCAGTTGCATTAGCGCTCAAAGTGATGCTGGTACTAGAACCTTTAGCAGCAACATAAGTACCTGCGGGAATACCAGTACCAGAAACCGCCATACCTACTTGAACGTTTTGAAAACCGTTGGCGGTACTTGTAGTTACTGCTGTACTTCCTGAAGTTGTAGAACAAGCAGCAACTGTAAAATCTGCTGTATTTTGATAAGTTGTTACCAGGGTTGTAGCTAACCCTTTAAGTTCAGTAAGTGTTAAGGCTGGTGTGATAATTGTAAATTCGGCTGGCCCACGAAGTTTAGCCATTAATTTTAAATCCTCTTAATATTAATAGAATCTGTAAACGAAATAACCACAGTAACTCATAACTTCTTGTACATAACCTAAATAAAAATCCTTGATTTTGTTGAAATTTGTAGATGTTCTAAAAGTGTTCATCAATGTTTCAACACGTTCAAGGATTCCATTGGGTTTTGTAAGTTGAAGTTCTTTTTGTGTGTAAATAGTTATTTGTATCTCTGGGTTTTTTATTTCATTTGAAATATATCTACCAGATGCATTATCACGAATAATACTCACAACTATTTTAGGTAGATTAAAGTTGCTTAAATTCCCTGATGGATGTTCAGGTAATATCTCTGCAATACCGTTTAAGTTTGCAGTCAAATAATCAAAAATTTCTTTTCTTATTTGGAAACCTGAAGTCATCAAAGTTATCAGAGAATATAATACTTTCTAACCTAAAAGTATTATATCATAAGTAAAATTAATGTAATAAGTAAAACTTATAATTTATTGAAATTCTGATAAAATTTCTGAACGTATTTGTGGTACTGAAGATCTGACAAAACCTGTTTTAGCTTCGACATAAACAGCGTAATTTACAGCCCGTTTAATGTTCTGTTCGCGTTTGATACCGTAAAGAGTTTTACCACCTAAACGGATTTTACAGCAGACATTGTTACCCTGGATAACAGGTTTTTCAGCTTCAATACTTTCAAAAAGTCGCTGAGTGTCTACAGGTGTAACATTCCTGATAATTTCAACAGAACGACCAGAACCTCTGTGGATTTTTTCAGCAACTTGTTGTTTAATTTTTTCAATCTGACTTTGAATGTTCATGACCAGTCATTAGGACTATAAGATTTTTTAGGAATCATAGAACCTTTAAAAGTTTGCCCAAAGATTTTTTCTAATTCTTTAAATCTGGTTCTATGAACGTTTTGGAAAATAAAATCACCTTGAACATTGTTATCGATAGTGATGATTGTTTTAGTACCGTTTTGAATTTCACTAGGTAACAGCCAATATTCAACCTGATTAGAATTGACTACATTACCAACAAAAAAGTTTCTTTCATTTTCAATACCTGTAGCTTCAAAAGTTCTAGTATTTTGATCAAGTTTTATAGATACTTCTATAATCAATTGATTGATTTGAATTACTGCGTTAGTTTCGTAAAATGTTCTAGGCATAAATAATAAATTAATAAAATATTTTTAAGTACCCATCAAATTTTTAACACCCTTGTTAACTTGAGTAAATGCAAGTGATAGAGCATCACCAGTATCACTGATTAACGGAACACCTGGAACACCTTCAAATTGATTAATAACTTTTAGAAAATCATCTGACCAGGGTTCATTTACTATGTAAAATTTACCTTTTTCAGCAGCTTCTGCACAGGGTAACGCTCTAATAGCCTTAGAACCTTCAGGTTTTACACCACGTACCCGATAAGCTTTTAACAATGGTTTAAAACTGTTCTCTAGCCATAGAATGCTTTGTGAACCACCTTCAAGTTCTATAAATACTGGTACTGATTTAGGTTGTTTTTCAACAGTTGAAATTACGTAATTCTGAGTTGAATGTGCATCTTTCTTGCATGGATACCAATTTAAAATGTAAAAATTTTCTTTATATTTCCCGATTAATACACCAACCGTGTAGCAACTAGTATCTTTGTCAGTTGCGGCAAAGTCCCAAGCTATTACTTGATAATCAAAATATTTTGGTAAATCGTTCTGAGAAATTTTCTTAAACCATGAAGCTTTGAAAATACTGTTGGCATTTGAAACTGCTGGGATAGTGTCTAATTCTTCTGATGCTCCATCACCATACTGCTCATAAATTTCTGATACCCATTTATTTTCATTTTCTTTAGTCCAGGGTTGTCCACTTGTTAAACAAATACGTTGATACAAACCCTGGTTAACAGCATCTTTAAAAGTGTTTTTCTGCTTATAATATTTTTCTTCACCTTTGTTTACAGCTTCGCAAAGTTCATTAAAAGGATTATCAATACCATTATGAGTTGATACTATAAAAACCTTACAACCCCAAATGAGCATTGATTTTACAGCTTTCAAAAACTCTAAAGGATTTGTGAGGAACGAAAATTCATCGCATAGAACATTTCCTTGTAAACCTCTGATAGAACTAGGTTTACTAGATAATGCCATCACTTTTTTATTAGACTTAAAATTAATTCTTAAACTTAAAATAGAGTCTTTTTCTGACTCGTATAAATCTTCTTTGATTTCACTAGCAGCTAATTGAAAATGTTTAACCCAATAGCTACAACTTTCTAAAAACTCTTTAGCCATTGACAAGCTAGTGCCAATATAATAAAAATTTTTACCGTTTTGTTTAGCAGCCGTTAAAACAGCATAAGCAGCTAACGCCCAGGTTGCCCCGATTCTTCTAGATTTTTCCCAAATTAATATTTTATTTTCTGGATTTTCGGCAGCTTTGTAAAATTGTTGTTGATAGGGAAAAAGTATCGGTGGTAATTCACGGAATAATTTATTATCTTCGGGTAAACAATCGGAAACTTCCCTAGATATTTTATCGATGTTATCCAGGGAAGTTTTATTGATATTCAGAACCGTTTTAGGTTTGATTTTTGTTTCTAAGATAATTTTCATTATTTAGGCATTATCAATTCCTAATAATTTACTTTTTATTTCAAAGATCGCTTCAGCGCTCAAACCACCACTAGCTTTCTCGGATTCTTTTTCGTTAACAACTGCCGGATTAATTACGATATATCCTGCTCTAGTTAACTTCTCTATAGCAGCTTGATCAGTCATAGAATTAGCAACAAGTTGTAGAACCCAATTAGGTGTTGGATTTAATGTAGTTTGCTTATCAATATTGGTGCTTCTAGTAACTTCTACAGGAATTTCATGACCATCTTCATCGTATAAAGATTTTACAGATTTTTTCTGGCTGGTTTTAACAGTTTGGGTAGTTTCACCTTGTTCTAGTAGCGTTTTAACTCTGTCTAAAAATAATTCTTCAATCTCTGGTGTAATTTTGATAAACATAATATCTTAAATTCACTAGTATAATATAAATAACTATAACTTAATATTATAATTCATGTTCAATAATCTATCGACAGCATTAGAAACTGTTAAAAGATATCTTCAAATTGATGATTTAGATAGTACCGAAGATATTTTCTTAACAACATTACTCGAAAATAGCACCGGAACTAATCGAGAAACTAACCAAAAAGAATATAGACCTTTTTATGTTTGTGCCAAATTTAGAAAATTTAAACCAGCTAATAATGGTGTTATTGAAATGTCAGGTACTGATACTGTTAAATTTCAAGATCCTGAGTTAGTTATCCAGGGTTTTATCGAAATGCAACAAGAGCTAGATAAAGCCTTGATTAATATTAAAACTAATATTGATACTAGCCATAGATTCAGCGTTTTTGTTGTCTAGAGTAAAAAGTGACTTTTTAGAATTTAAATTTTACAAATATGGTTTTAACTTTAAAAAATGATTCCAGATATCTTTTATCAATGTTCAGTAGCCTATATGCTGAAAAACTTAACAGCAATACTACTGTTGATGTAAATATCTCTAGTCCTAGTTTATCCAGGCAAGAGCTTAATAATTTATCTAGGACAAACGGGATAATTAAACGTGCTATTTACGAATATCCTAAATCAGCATCAAATTCTTGGATAGATTTAAATTTCAGCAAAGAAACTAATCTAAAAAACCAGGATGTTTTAGATTATTTAATGCGTATTCCATACTATACAAATCTCCAAAAAGCTGTTCATGGTTATGGTGCTAGAAATGCTTTTAAGTATGCCTCTGGACTAGCGCGTAAACTTGGCAGCGCTTTTATAGTTCTTGGGATAGCTGATGGCAACGATTTATCAGAACCTGTTAATTTAAACAATATTCAGTCAATAGACTGGATGTTTGTTTATGATTGCTATGACTTAACTAGAACAGTCATTAATGATCAAGAATTTTTTCAATTATCAAATGATGCTAATCAGTTAATACATCCTAATAGAGTTCTAAACTTTTATGGTAATAAGTTAGACACTGAAATCGAGTATGTAAACTCAAATTACAGACATGATTCAGTAATTAATTTGATGTTTGAAGCTTTCAGCAACTGGGTTACAGGTTCTAAAGCAATCTATGAAATGCTTTTGACTGGTAATATGTACACTTTTGGCATCGAAGATTTATCAGAGGATGTTAAACGTGATATTGACCAGGGTACAACCGAATATCAAGATTACATGCGATCGCGTGCTGAATCTGTAAAAACTGGGATGTCTGCAACTAACTTGTTGATTTATGACAAGATGCATGAATTAGTTGAAAATATATCTAGAAATTTTTCAGGAACCAAAGAAAGCTTTGAAGCGTTGCAAGATACTCTGGCTTCTGTTGTTGATATGCCACGCTGGAAACTTTACAACGAATTTGGTACGGCAGGGTTAGCAGCGTCTGTTGAATCAGCGAGAATTTTACAATTTAATTGGGCTATTTCAGTACAAGATTGGCAGATAGAAAACTGGCTAGAACCTGTTTACAAGTTATGTCAGTTTTGCATGTCTGCTAAAAATTTATATGGTTCAATTGTTGATAACTTTGGTGAAAACTCAATAATATTTCCAATTCAATTGAAGCTTACAAAGCTTGAAGAAATTGAATTGGAAAACTTGGCTATGGATAGAAACCAAAAGTTACTTTTAATGGGTGCTATCAGTCCTGATGAAGTCCGAAAACAGTATGAAAACTCAGTTTTTAATCCTAATATTACCCTGGATAACAATCTATACAAAGCATATCAGAACAAAAAAGAACAAGAACAGAAAATGATTTTAAACCAAAACAATTTAAATAATAAAGATAATTCAGGAAATAACAAAAATGATAAAAACTCTAGTAAATAAAGTTGTAACTTTACCAGCCTATGAAGTCTGTTTACAAATCGAAAGTTACAATAAAGAAACTGATTGTTATTTACTTCACGACTTTCATTATCGCTACAAAACATTGACGATATCTAGACATTATTTAATATCTTTGCTTGATTCTGGATTATCTAAAATATTGACTTAAAATTATTTTCTTGACATATTGTAAAAAATATAATATATGCTATAGTATTATAAGTTAAACTAATACTATAGCAAATCTGTATTAAGTTAAATAATGAAGCTTTTCAGGATAGATTCAAATAACAAAAAACTGGAATGGCAAAAACTTGATAATGGTTCGTACAAAGCCTATGTGACACTAGGTATTGCAGATTTACCATTAGAGTACCAAGACATTTCTGGTAACAAGTATATTGAAACTATTACTGAAAATGAATTATTTAACGATGATAGTTTGCTAACTGCTCACGGTTTACCAATAACTTTTAACCATCCTAAATTTGGCATATATAACCAAAACGCCGAAAATATTTTAGTTGGTTCTACCCTGGAAACTTATTTAAGACAAGACAAAGCTTTATTGATGCCAGCAATTATTACTGATAAAAGAGCGATCGCTCTAATCGATAATGTGTTGGAAAACAATCAAAATATCTTTGTTGAATTAAGTCCAGGGTATTGGTTAAAGGATAAACAGTTTAACAAAGATTCAAATGTTTGGGAGCAAATTAACCGAACTTACGATCATTTAGCTTTGTTGAACCCTGGTGAAGGTAGAGGCGGTCAAAAAATTATTTTAAGAACAGATTCAAATATTTCTTTGTGTACCAGTCTAGTTACTGAAAACACTATTGAAAGTTACGAATCTGATTATGGTATCCAAACTATTGAAACGGAAATTGCAACAATGACAACTCGGAAGATCTCTTATCAAGAAAAAGATTATGAAGTTCCAGTACTTCAGCAAGATGGAAAAGATTACGTAGCTTTTTCAGAAGTTCAAGCACTGTTAACAGATTCAAATCTAAGGATTGATTCTAAACAGAAAAATTTGAAATCTGAAATCGATTCAGCTAACGGTAAACTAGCAGCTTTACAAATTCAATTAGATTCTAAAGCTGAAATGATCACTTTAGATCAAGCATCTGGAATCATTTCTGAATCAATCGAACTTTGGCAAAAAGTCGAACCAATTTTTAAAGCTGATTCTAAAGATTTCAAACCTGATTACAGTCTAAATCCTACACAAATCAAAGAACTTTATATCAAAAAGTTCCATCCCTCTATTAATTTAGATAATCAATCAGCCGTATTTGTTGATGGTGTTTGGTCTGGCATTAGTCCAGGGATTGTAAATCAAGTTAAAGATAATGCTTCTAACAAAGTTCAAGCACAACTTGACTCTTTGAAATCTGCTAACACTGTCCAAACAGATTCGGCCGATGATGAAATTGAAAAAGCTTATAGAGAACTAGAATCGCGCGTAAGTTCTAAATAGTTTCAAAAATAAAAAGTCACTTTTCAAAATTCAAGGTAAACAGAAATGCCAATCGGACAAACTAGCGTAAAGTATACGCAAGATTTTGCATTATTTGAAGGACAGGTACTCTCTAACCCTGGTGTAAATGTTGTTAGAGAACGTTATAACCTTTCTGGTGCTGTTATTCCTTTCGGTCGTGCTGTAGTTGTCGGTGGTACTAAAAATGCTGTAATTCTTCCTAATACTACAGGATTAACACCAGTTGGTTTAACAATCATCAATCAATATCATTCAAGTCCCGATCTTGGTGATAATACATCAATTATTGGATATCCTGATAAATCCCTGGTTAGTATTGTTACTCGTGGTGGTGTAGATGTTGTAGTTTATTCTGCAACCGCTACAGATATTGATGATCCTGTGTTTTTTAGACATGCTAACGGAACGGGTTTAGCTGGTTTTGGTACATTCAGAAACTCTACAGCAACCGATTATACAGCTTGGACTGCTGCAAGATTTGTTAAAAAAACCAGTGGTGCTGGTTTAAGTGTTATCAATATCGGTGGTTTCTAAAATTCTAGAAACCTTTTAGTATTTTGCAAACCATAATCAGATAATCAGAACAAAATAATATGGATGGAATTATACAAGCTGGGCACTATTTAAGACAGCAATTAAGAGAAGTTACACCGGACATTATTAGAACCCAATACCCTGAGTTATGGGGTTATGAAGGTAAACATCATACTGTACAGATGAATTTACCATTCGGTTTACGCGAAATTTGGCAATCTAGAATCGATCATTCTGGTGTTGCTGTAAATTTTGGTGGTAAAGCTACCGATATTCCTTTAGCAAATTTTGGTATCGGTGCTGATAAATACAAAACAGTTATCGGTGTTTTAGGTGCTGAATGGGATTGGATGGAATTACAATCTCAAGAACAAGCCATGAAAGCCAATTTACCTACAGTAGATTGTGTAACCGAATATCGAGCAGCACTTGAGAAAGGTTTACGTGAATGGGTACATTTAAAAACCCTTTTTGGTGACACAACCATAGGGTTTAATGGTTTGTTTAATCACGCTGAAATTGAAGTTATTGATACAACAACAAACCTTAATACAGCAACATCCAGGGATTTACAGAACTTCTTTAGAGGTATTATTAAAGACTTCAAAAAGAATTCTAGATTAACTGCAAGTCCTACAAAGATTCTAGGATCTATCGACTTAATTTATGCTTTGAATGCACCATTTACCGATGCGGCTGGTGCTGTAACTGCTAAAGGTTCAGCTAGAGAAGCGTTATTAACTAGTGGTGATATTGCAAGTATTGATGAAGTTAATGAACTTTCCAATAGTTACTTATCTCAATTTGGTGTAACTGCTGCTAGCACAACTAAAGACGCTTTCATACTTTATGAACCATCAGCCGAAACATTGTATAAGCGTCAATCTAGAATTCTAACAACTCCGGTTGGTCTTAAAGATGATCAGATGACTTATAGAACTACCGGACTTGTAGCAGTTTCAGAAGTCATTATCAAACGTCCATATCGAGTTAAAATTTACACTTATCCTAAATTCTAATATGGCAACAGTAACTTATTATCCTGAAAGAGAAAATAGAAAAGCTGCTAGAACTTTTCTATTTGATGTCAACAAAGTGACTTTAAACCCTGGTGAAAATGAAGTTAATGATAACTTAATCAGTAAGTTCAAACAACTTGAAACGGTTCAAGAACTTGTCGAAGATGAAGTTATTAAAATTACTGAAATTGTTGTTAATAACTCAGTTTTAAAAAGACCACCAGTTGTTGATGACGAAGACGAAGAATAGCTGATAATTTCGAGATTCTTTGTAAAATCCCTGGTAATAATCAGGGATTTAAACTTTAAATATATTTTTGATTATGCCTTTAATTGATGGATTTATAGGAACTTCAGGAACCGATTTATCTGGTAGAACTGCTTATAACGGTTCAACATGGACTAGAACCAGAAACGATGGTGATAATACAAATTCAAAATTAATCATAAGTCCATCGGGGCGTGTAAGACAATGGAAAAAAATAAATGCTTCAAACTTTAGTGTTCACGCAAATAGTACACAAGTTAACACCACAAATTTTTATGAAGTTTTAGGCATTTTTAAATGGTATGGAGATCCTGATTTAATATCTTCAAGCCGTTCAAGTATTGGTTTTGGTTTAAGATATTTGAATTCTAGTAATAGTGGTTATGCTGCTACTATTAGATATTCTGAAGCGACTGGATCAACAAAATTATTTGCAATTTATAATTTACAAAGTAACCAATATCCTAAGCAATCAGGAACTAATGAGAGTAGATGTCCATTAGTAACAGGACATAGCTATGCCATAATTATTCAAGCCGTTTCCGGTGCAATAAATGCTGGTGTGTTCAGTCTAACAACTGGTAAATGGTTAAGCGGTGGGCTGTTTGATACCATTTCAAATACTTTAGTAGTTTCATCAAAAGTTATAAACCCAAATATAACCCAGGTTGGTACACCTGCTATATTTGCAATTTTTGATCCGGCAACAAATCCTGCTGATGATGTTTCTTACAGCACTATACAATTTCACGGTGCTGTCAGTGATGTTTTGTCTGAAGTTCCAAAATTAACTGTGGTTTCAGCACCACAGCAAGGTTTATCAGGACAAGCATCGACTAACTTTACTTTAGGATATACAGGGATTTTAGCACCAGGGAAAAATTATACTATTGTTCCCAGCGATTCGGGTGCTGGTGGTGTTTTTACACCTTCAACATTTAATATAAGTACTACAAACACTACAGTAAGTTTTACTTATAAACCACCATTATTAAATCCAACCGATCCGCCTCAAGAAATTCCATTATCTTTTACGGCTGATGGTGTTTTATTAACCCAATCGAATTATACTAGTTATTCTTCAAACACCAATATTACTGATGATGGAACAAACCCAACATTTGAATATGTTGGATACACTAGCCCTAATTTTAGGGTAACAATCAACGGTGTAAATCTGCCAACAACTGTTAACTTATCTGATAACAGTAATGGTGTTTTTACTCCAAATACTTTAACATTTACCTACCCTGGACAAGAACTAACTTTTAAATACAGACCTAATAGTTTAGGTGATATCACATTATTTATAACGGGTAATAATTTTACAACAAAAACTTATAACTTTCAGGGATTAACACCAACAGTAGATATTAAATCAAGTCCAAATGTTGCTTGGCTCAACTATGCTAGTAAAACTTTCACTGTTGGTTTAAATGGTGGTGTTAGTCAACTGGCCGGTTCAATACCTTTAACTTTTAACTCTAGTGGTGGAACTTTCACACCTGCTAATGTAACTTTAACTGGTGCAAATCCTACAGCGACTTTTACATTTACACCAAACACTACTGGCAATAAAACTATTACGATATCTTCAATATATGCAATATCAGCAACTAAAAATATTTTTGTTGGATTAAAACCGACAAAAATAACTTTAACTTTACCTAGTAAAAATAATTGTGAAATCAGCCAATATTCAGAAGCTTTTAATATTAGTGTTGATGGACTTGTTATCGATAATATAGAAGTTTTAGTAACTGATAATAATAAAAATTCTATAATTCCAAAAATAATATTTAGTAACCCTGATCAGATACCAAATCCGGTAAATAGTAAAGATTTTATAATCAAAGTTTGCAACTCAGAAGCATTTATATTAACTGCAATATCACCAGGATTGACATCTAATTCCGTATCATTTACAGGAATTTTGGACACAACTAATTATGATAGAAGTTTCATATTTAATGATGATTTTGAAAGAGGTAACACAACCTCATTGGGAAATGGTTGGTTACATGGTTCTCAATATTCTTTAGTTGATGGAAAAGTTGTCACAACTAACAAAACATTATCTGATGTTATAACTTTTTTCAGAGGTCAAGTAGTCAGAACCACTGTTAGATGTTTCCTAGATGAAGAATCTTTTACATTAACAAGTGCAGAATTAAACGCTTTTCATAAAGTTATTGTAGGTGATACGGTTCTTGGTAATAAACAAATACCGACAAGCACAACCGTTACAGCGAAAGCATCTAACAATTCATTAACACTTTCTAAAAAACCGACAGACAGTAATCCTAAAGACTGTTTAAGAGGTATTAGTATTGTAAATTCTGAAATAGAATGTGAAATTCAACCACCATTAAGTTATCTTTGGAATCAGATACACACAGCAAGAATTATCAGCCGTAAACAAGAAAACAAAGACGCTAAATATTTTGTAGATATCAGTGCTGAAAACAAAGGTTCAACAATGGTTGTGATAGCATCTTTATTTACAAAGATTTCAACCAGGGAAAAGCCTGATAGAATTTATGTAAGAAAAGTTTATTTACAAAATACAGCACACACTTTCAGATTTACCACAATAACTTATGATTCTACAACAGTTTTAGAATTACGTGCTATTAACCCTAATAATGGAATAACAACTTTTATTTTTAGGGTTGTCAACGGTGAACCTGAATTACAAAAACCTGGTGATATTGGTATAAGCCACAATGGTGTTGCAACATTTAATAGTTTCTCTTATTACTCAATAACTACTAAAAAGAAAAATTCACCATTAAATTTTTATGTAGATATAAATAATGGGAATGATAACAACAATGGTAGTTATTCAGCACCATTTCAAAATATTTCTAAAGCCTTAAGTAAATATGAAAAAGGTAGAAATCTGATAATTGTAATCAGACCAGGGACATACAACACAACATATACAGAAGAAAATCCATTAATTCTTAGGGATGGTTGCAGTATTGTAGGTGAATCAACAGCACCAGTAATAAAAGCAAGTGTCTTAATTGATCAGAGTTCCGATAGTTCTTTAAATAATTTGATATTTGATGGTAACAACTATCAAATTAAAAAAGCTGTGACAATCAGAGATGCTTACAATTTTATTTTCAAAAATATAGAAATTTACGGATACCGTGAAACAGCTTTAGATATTCAGCGAGTATCAGAAGCCGAGTTTAGCGATTTTAAAATAACAGACAGTAGTTATAGCAGCTTAATTCTAGGTTACATTCCAAGCTTCAGCACCGATAAGCAAACATCAGTTATTTTATTTGGTTTCTTGTTCAAAACGATTTTTAGAGATTTTTATATAAACACCCTGGACTCTAGAGGTGGTCAAGCTTTCTTGGCTTGGTCTGAACATTGGGAACGTTTGAATAATTATTTATAATAGTTTTATAACAATTCTATAATATTTGTTTATTTGTCTGACAATTCAAAAAGTGACTTTTTAAAATATGGCAGAAAATATTATATTTCCAAATAACGCTAACTTGCTGATTCCTAGAAATTTTACAATAAATGGACAAAATTATACAGCAACAATTAATCTTAGAACCGGACAACCTTTTAATATAGACAACACTGGTGCAACTGATGTTAGTCAAGAAATGCAAGATTTTCTTGACTGTAAAATGACTTATGGTGGGAACAGAATTAATTATTTACCCAATGGAACATATTTAGTTAGTAAAACGTTGTATTGGGCTGGTTATCTATTTATAAACAATGTTGCTCTTATAAATGTCACTGTAACTGCTGGTAGTAATATAATCACGGCTAGTTCAGGAACTTTTACAAATGTCCAAGTAGGTCAATCTGTTGTTGGCACGGGTATTCATCCAGGGACAACAGTAACAGCAGTCACAAATACGGCAAGTATCACAATCAGTCAAGCAGCATGGACAAGTTTTAGTGAAGGAAATAGACAGAAGCGTCAAATTTTACAAGGACAAAACAGAGAATTAACTAAAATCAAGCTTGCAAATAATTTAGGATCAAATTTTAATCAAAAAGCTGTAATCAACACGGGTTTAATTCCTGCACAGAGATTTAGAAATGCTGTCAGGGATTTGACAATAGATATAGGTTCTGGAAATCCTTTAGCTATCGGTTTGCAATTTTGTGCGCATAACCAAGGTGTAGCCAGAAATTTAAATATTATTTCAAGTGATCCTAATAAAGCTGGTAGAGCAGGTTTAGATCTTAGGAATACCAATGAACCTGCACCGATGCTTTGTAAAGATATTATGATTGATGGGTTTGATTATGGTGTTTGGGCTTGGTCTGGTGTTGGGATTACTTTATGTGATATTACAGTAAAAAATCAATTGCAATACGGTATTTATAATACTAGTGGTAATTACGGTGCTACCCTATTTATGGAAAATATTACATCTATAAATAGTGTTCCAGCATATTACAACATTTACGGTAATAATTTTACAGCTTGTGTTTCCCTGGTCAATTGCAATTTTCATAACAATGGTAATCCTACTAATGCGATCGCACTAAGTACCAACTGTTTAGCATTTTTTGCAAGAGGTTTGAACATCTCTGATTATGCAACAGCTATCCAAAATACTGCGGATGGTACTAATTTAACTGGTAATATTTCAAATTACGAATATTACACAGGAATGCTAGGAACCGGAACAAATACCAGTCAGACAACTAACTTGGGTGTTCCTGATAATATTGCATTACCAATTGAACCAACACCAGTAGTAACTTGGGAACAAGATTTTAGTAAATGGGTATGTCCCCAAGATGTTGGCGGAGTAATTTCAAGCACTGTTGATCAATCAACTTTTATCCAAGCTGCAATTGATATTCCGGGTAAAAATACTATTTATTTTCCGAGAGGAACTTATTTAATTAACAACAATATTTATATTCGTGGTGATATAAAACGTTTTATTGGTTGTGAAGCTTCCCTGACTGGCATTGGAAAAATAATAGTAGGTGATGGTTCAAGTAACACAGTAATTATTGAACGCTTCGATGGTCTTGCAGGCAATCAAATTCAACATTTAACTAGCAGAACTTTGATAATATCTAGTGTTACTTCAAACACTGATAACGTTAGGACTTATACAAATATTTCAGATGATTTAACAACTATCGGAACAGGAAAAATATTTTGTGAAGACTTTGTAACCGATTCAATAGAAATGATAGGTAACAGAGGATTCTTTAGACAATTTAATCCTGAAACTGGCAGCAGTCCTGACAAATTAATTTTAAGAAATAGTGCTTGGTTATTTTGTGTCGGAATGAAAACCGAAAAAAATCCGACACCAATAAGATTAGAAACTAATTCTAGATTCGATGGTAGCTGTTTTTTCTATTCGACAAGTACTAATGAACCTGCTAAAGTTGAACCCTTGGTAGAACTTACTGATGCTGAGGTTTCTTTAACTTTTACAGAATCCGTAAATAACAATAAACCATTTTTGGCTAATGTTATCGAAGAAAGAGCGGGACAAGTTAAAATACTTTATAAATCTTCATCAGGAACTACTGGTGAATCAGTAGCATTGACAACTGTTAGAAGACTTCCTAGTGATGATATAAATATCAATGATATTTCACCAGGGTTTGTAGACTTGGTGATTGAAAACGGTAGTATCGTTGTAGGTGATGTCAACAATGCTTGGAATGAAAATTTAGAATTAAAATATAGAACCCAACAATCAGCGATCGCTATCCATTTAGCAGACTTTAGGAATTCTAAAATTCAATACAATCAATTCAATGGAATGTTGTCTATTTGGAATTCCAAAAGCAGTAATATATTAATTCAATATAATCAATGGGATTATGAAAAATCTGATAGTACTGGGTATTGTATTGGATTACATGATACTGGTTTAAAAGTACAATTCAACATTTTCAAAAATTACGGATACGCTTTTAGAAATGTATTAAATATAATCCCTGGTGCTTATGTTGATAACACAAACATGCCTAGCCCTACCATAAACAACAATATATTTTGTAGACCTTATTTAAATTCTGTAGCTCAATTTGGTGGTAATAAATTTACTAGTTTTCCTTTTAATTTCTACAATAACACCGTAATCTTAAACAGTAGTTATTCAGCTTTTAAATTTAGTTACGGCTTTAACAATTCTAGTGCTATTTCATCAACCACAGAAGCCACCAATGTTTATAGTAAATTCCAAAATAATATATTCATTTGTAATTCTGAAAGTGTTGGCAGCACAGGATTGGCTACAGGAAGTGTTACCATCAGCTACAATGCTTTTCAAAATACCACGGTAATCGGAGCAAATACTTTAAATGTTCCGGTAGATTTTGAAAGTACAAACCCTAGCACAAACGTATGGGAATATAAATTAAGATCTACAAGTATTTTGATTAATGCAGGTATCCCGATTACGGATATAACACCTATATCTGCGGTGTCTATAGGTGCGTTGCAATATGGTAATCCCTGGACAATCACACAACCAGGTAAATTTAAAAATACCATGAATGTGTTGCCAGAATACGAAATACTAGCAACACTTACATCGGATAACAATCAAAATATATTGCCAACAATTATGAATATGACAGCAACTAAGTTAAATTCGATAACATTCCCAGATTATCAAAGACTAGAAACGCAGTTCAAATCTGGTGAAACTTTTGCTCAAAGAACATCTTTTTTGAGTAATGGAATGGTTCTATCAATTACCCAAAAAATGAATCATGAAGAATTAGAAAGTCTATTAAATTTTTATAACTCTGTTGGCGGAACCCTAAATAGTTTTGTTTTACCAGAGGAATTTTATAAATTACCTCAAATAATCCAAAACCGAATTTACAATTTAAACGCTATACAAAAATGGAAATTTGAAAAACCCCCAATAGTTAGCCCGATAGTTGCAAGCTTTTTAAGAGGTTGGTATCAAATCGAAATTTCATTAATATCTGTTATCAGATAGTTCAAGATTATCCGATGATTTCACAAATTCTATAGAATTACGTGAATTATCAAAACCGATGTTCAACTTAACAATCAAATCTAAAAATGGTTGAAAAATTACTAAAAGTGTAGCTGCAATTAAAACTCTTTCGGTGATTTTTGAACGAAAGAGTTTTACAATACTACTTTCAGTTCTACTATCTAGATTAATTATCATCGTTATCTACCATTTTTTCAGAATAATAATCTTGATCGTCAATGCTATCAATATTATCATTCAAAAAATTATGGACTTTATCTGACTTAAAGTAGATTTTTATAATTTCAAAAAGTTTTTTTTGTCTACGTTCTATCCTAATTATTCTTTGATTTAAAATTGTCCATTTTTTAGGAACATCCCAATACTTAATAAGCACAAGTAACATTAATGCTGCACCAACCATTAAAGCAGCTAGCTCTTGCTCAACGAGTCTTTGTACAGTTTTTAAAACTAAATACTCTATACTAAGTTGTGATTCAGCATCAGCAAAAACAAATAAATTTAATAACATAAACTTATACGTCAGTAAATCTATTATATTTAATAGTTATCTAAGACACAATAGGTATTTACACTATTATGTAATTTTGTCAATTATCTTTAAATAATCTTTACAATATAAAGTTTGCTAGAATTTTAGAAATAATTTAGCAACAGTTATGACTAGAAACAAAATTGTAATTTTTTCAGGAATACTGGTTTTATTAATAGTTGTCAACGCAATAACCTACATTAACCAAAGTTGCTCAAAAATAATTAAAGAAGCTGTAGACCAGGGTGATATACAAGTTTTACAGGATATCAACTCTGGTAGAAAATATTGCAGACCCGCAGGAAAATTATTTTAATTTGTCAGACATTATAAAAAGTGACTTTTTAATTTTAAAAATATAGAATTTATTGTCTATAGCATAAAAGTTTAAATTTGTCAAGGGTATTTATAATAATTTTCAGATTTTGTAGCCAGATTGAAAACTACAAAAAATATTTGGTTGTTGGTTTCAATCCCTGATAGGGATTATTAGGTATCGCTAGATTCATTACTGAGGAAGATTACAAGGGCATAGGTTTCAATCCCTGATAGGGATTATTAGGTATTGCTAGAATTACGTAATGAGGCTGTTGAGTTTTTACGTAAGTTTCAATCCCTGATAGGGATTATTAGGTATTGCTAGTTTAGGCTTTTTAGTGCTGATATCCCTATTAACGTTTCAATCCCTGATAGGGATTATTAGGTATTGCTAGATTTTTAGCTGGGATATCTTACGCTCCAATTGGTTAGTTTCAATCCCTGATAGGGATTATTAGGTATTGCTAGGGCTACCTTTTGAAAGTCTTTGTCTATAAGGTTTTCACGGTTCGGTTGCGTCAATCTACTTAAAAATATCATTACAGCCATTAAACTGTCAAGGTTTTGGTCAAATAGCTATAGATCAACACTGAACCAATCAATTCAAAATCAAAGCTTTTCTAGGGCATTCTAGACCAGGGTAAAAGCATGTATGAATCTAGGGTACTTAGATAATCTAGAACCTTTTAACTATCTATTGTCATTAAAACATCTTATTGCAAATAACTGTACTAGAGTATTTATGCTTATTAAGTACTACTGTAATAGTACAGATATTCTCAATAAGCTCAATATTCTCAATAAGACCACAAAATTTTTTGTAGTTTTTTGTAATGGTTTTTGTAGAAATTACAAACTACAAAAACCTTATGTAGCAAGGATTTTGTAATAGTTTTTGTAGATTTTGTAGTTTTGAGCCGGATATAAATCTCTACAGGTGTACTAGTACAGGTGTACTATCAAAGTGTACTAGTAAAATTTATACAAACTAGTACTATCAAAGGCTTATAGAAATCTATGATTTAATCTGGCTAGAGAAAAATAATCATAAATTTTTGTAGTCCAGGGTAGTTGTACTAACAAAAACCTGAGTAAATCATAAAAAATCTAAATAAGTATTTTTACTTATAAATTTGTACTAGTTATATAAAGGATAAATTAATATAAGTTTTTCTTATACTTCTTTATGTTTTATATATGTAATACAAATTAAATAGATTATTTGTACTAGTTTAAGTATTTATAACTATTTAGGTTTTTGTTAGTACAACTACCCTGGGCTACATAATTTTTTGATTATTTTTCTCTGACCATAGAAAACTAGATATTCATATAAGTCTTGATATATAAGATTTTCTTGTACTACAAAACTACCTGTTTTTATATTACAGACATACTACAAAGCTCTAGAGATTTATATCCGGCTCAAAACTACAAAATCTACAAAAACTATTACAAAATCCTTGCTACATAAGGTTTTTGTAGTTTGTAATTTCTACAAAAACTATTACAAAAAACTACAAAATTTTTTGTAGTCTTATTGAGAATATTGAGCTTATTGAGAATATCTGTACTATTACAGTAGTACAAGTAAGTATAAATGCTTAAAATAGTATATGTATAAGCTAAACTTATCAATGAAAACTACAAAAAGTCTGAAAGCCTTGTAACAACTAGAATCTTTATTCAGCTTGATAAACTAATCGTGCTGCCACCCTGGTCTAGAATGCCCTATAACTTACCCGATCATCGAACAAACCCTTTTGTACTTCCAATGAATCAAGGCTTTTTGTAATCGATTCTGGAAACTACAAAAATTTTTGTAGTCCATTTTGCAACTCTGCGATAAACTACAAAATTCAAAAATTGTTTTAAAATACCCTTGACAAATTTAAACTTTTGTGCTATAGAGAATAATTTATAAAATATTCAAAATTAAAAAGTCACTTTTTAAAATAGTTTTATAATATAAGTGTTGAATTTTGGAATTGTCTGCCATCTTTTACAGATGGCTTTACTTATGGATAATCAAGAAAAACCAGATATTCTTTTGATACTTTCACAAGAACATCCAGAATTAAAAGAATATTTTTTACAGCGTAGAAATATAGGGCTACAAACATACGGTAAACGTTTAAACCCTTTTAATGGTAGAGATGCTTACAAAGATTTGTTTGAAGAATTACTAGATGCCTGTGCTTATGCATATCAGCTTTATTTAGAAAATCCTAATGATACTAAATATCATGTGATTTATGAAGCTGTTACTGAATTAACAAAATTAGTTTTAGAGAAAAAGTAATATGACAATTAAAAGTGATCGATGGATCTCTGAGCAAGGCTCTAATCTAATTAATCCGTTCTGTAACAGTTTGATTAGAAAACAGGATGATCTAAAAGTTATTAGTTATGGATTATCTAGTTATGGTTATGACATCAGATTGTCGGGCAAAGATTTTAGGATTTTTAAACACATCCCTGGTCAAGTAGTCGATCCTAAAAATTTCGATCCAAAATTTCTTGAAAAAGCCGATTTGTATTTTAACGATGATGGTTCAAAATATTTTATAATTCCGGGGAATAGTTACGCTTTAGGTGTTGCCAAAGAATTTTTAGATATTCCTGATGATGTAACTGTTATCTGTATTGGTAAATCAACTTATGCAAGAGTAGGTTTGATAGCCAATTTAACACCTGGTGAGGCAGGATGGAAAGGTCATTTAACTCTTGAAATCAGTAACAGTTCTAATAGTGATTGTATTGTTTATGCTGATGAAGGAATCGTACAATTATTATTTTTCCAAAGTGATGAAAAATGTCTAACAACTTATGAAGCCAGAAATGGTAAATACCAAAATCAATCTGAACAGATAACAATAGCCAAAGTATAATAACTTTGGTATAGGTTTTTTTAATCCTAGAATGATAAAAAGTTCTAGGATTTTTTATATAATAGATATGTTCTTAGCTACTTGATTTTATGAATAACATTGTTGAATTATTAGGCTTTTATGGTGGTGATAAAAGAGTTTGTTTATCAGCTTGGCAAAGTACTACAGAAGAATTAGGAATTGATTTACCCGATGATATTTCTGATAGGGTTGATGTGATTTTTGAATATCTATGTACCCAGAAAAAGAAAACACCTTTTGAATTATTAAATTTTTTAGCTGAAAATCATCACGAAACACCTTTTGAAAAAGCTATTTTAGATTTTCAATTAACAGGTGATATTGCATCACACATACATGTAATCAAACATAGAATAAGTAGTGTAAATGCAGAAAGTCAAAGATATAAAGAGTTTATTTATGATCGTTTTTATATTCCTGATGATTGGCAAGGAATTCAAGCTACTGGTGATGTAACTTGGTTTACTAATTTTGAAGAAGAATGTGTTTTTAGCAATAAAAACGAATATTGGCAAGACATTTTAGAAAATTATAGTCAATTAGGGTTTAATTTATATCATCAAGCTATTGAAGATTTAACACCAGTTTTAGGTAAAAAAACGTGCTAAAGAATCAGCTAGATATTTTCTCGGTTATAATACTCAAATAAACTTTGACTGGCAGATGAATTTTAGAAGCTTTGTAAATATTCAACAATTAAGAAATAGTGATCATTCTCAAAAAGAAATTCATTACATTGCCAACACCATGCTTTATTTAGTTGAGAATATCCCTGGACAACCGTTTAAATATTGTTTAAAAGCTTTTGGATTAAAGTCTGATCCTAATTGGTTGTTAAATCATCAAAAATTACTTGAAGATTTAAAATTGCTAAATAATCTATAACTTTGGTATAGGTTTTTTAATCCTAGAATTATAAAAAGTTCTAGGATTTTTTATATAATAGATATGTTCTTAGTTACTTAATGGTTTTATGTTTCAACCTAAAGTCAAAATTATTAAAGATTCGGTTAACGCTGCAACTGGTTCTAGAATTACAACTTTTGTTTTAACTTATCATCGTTTTATACATTCTGAGTTCATGACTTATAGAATGTTTTCTAGAAATGCTTCAAGTTCTAGAGCAATTCCTGTAGAGAAAATGATTCAAAAAGTTATTGATCAACAGGTTGAGCCACTTTATTGGGGTAAGAATCAACCAGGGATGCAAGCGAGTCAAGAATTATCATCAGAAGAAATAGAGCAAGCCAGATTACAATGGAATGCCGCAAAAGCAACAGTAATTTCTTATGCTCGACAAATGATTGAAAAAGGTGTACATAAACAAATAGTCAATAGAATTTTAGAACCTTTTTCAACCATTACAGTAATTTGCACATCCACAGATTATCAAAACTTTTTTAATCAACGTTGTCATCCAGATGCACAACCAGAAATACAAGCTTTAGCATATTTAATGAAAGCTGAGTATGATAAATCAAAACCTGATATCTTATACCCTGGTGAATGGCATTTACCATTTTATGATTTAGAGAATGATAAAGGTATTTTTGGTGATGATATTTTAAAAGTGTGTGTTGGTAGATGTGCAAGAGTTAGTTATTTAAATCATGATGGTAAGCGTAATTTAAGCAAAGATATTGAATTACATGATAAATTACTTGTTGCTAACCCAAAACATCTTAGTCCTTTTGAACATGTAGCGATCGCTCAAACTGGTAATAATGCTAATTTTTTGGATTTTAAAAGTTATAGATATATTTTAGAAAATTCTGGTTTATAAATAATCTATAATATTAGTGGCTCATACTAAACAGCAATGGACTATCAAAAATCCCTAAAAGAATTTTAAACTTTTAGGGATTTTTCTTTTTATATAACTTTGTAACTTTAGGAATCTTCAAACAATTCTAAAATTATTTCCCAATCAGGCTTACATTTTTGAGTAATTTCAGATCTGTTTTCAACTATAAATTTTTTAAAATTATTTCTATGAATTATAATTCTATTACCATTTTCTACAGGATTTAAAATATTCTTCCATCGTTTAATTTTTAACCAAGATTGAACTTTATCGTACGAAACATTTAGAATTTTCTCTATTTGCCTGACACTTACATATTGATCTGCAACATCCCTAGACAAACCTAATTTAACTATTTGTGCGTGAATAGCGTTTACAGTTCTAAAGCTTAAATTTTTTTCCAGACAATAACCATTTAATTTTTTAACAATTTCTGGAAATGGAAGTAAACCACAATATCTTTCTAGTATTTCTATTTCTCTGGGATGCCAATCTCTAACCATCAAAGAATTTTTACCACCTCTTACCATCAATCCTTTCTGTTTAACATATTTACTTATCAAATATTGAGATACTTCATGACCATTGGTTTTTAATAATAATTGTAATTTTTTTACGATGCCCCAAACATCCTGATAATTTTCATCAATAATTTTAGTTATTTCACTAGATTTTACATATTTTAAATCTAGTTTTGATTTGGGATTCCTTGCCATATTTTAAAAAGTCACTTTTTGAATTGTCCTACAAATCTATTATATAACTTGATTTTATAAGATGTCTGAAATAATACATAATAAAAAGTTATGTTATAATATTATAAATATCAGTTTTATTCATATTTATATAATGCTTACGACCAGGTTAGTAGTAGGCAAAATTTACCGAACTAATGGTGATGTTCTGACATCATCCAAAATTTTATTCAAACTTTTAAATAGTTCTTACATAGCTGATGGTCAAATAGTCAAATCAGAGATTATTGCAGACATAGATAATCAGGGTAATCTATACACCACAACAGATTTAGGAAGCATCATTAATGGTGTGAGACTTTGGTGTAATGAGCAAGGTGATATAGCATCTGAATACGCTTGTTTTTTACCAGGGAATGAGGTATTCAAATTTACTTTACCATCAGGTAATTCTGACATTCAGCTATCGGTTTTAAGACAAGCGGGAATAACCCAGAATGATCCTCAGTACAATACCCTGGCCACTTACGTTGATAACTTAGTAAATTCTAAAGGTACTGGGAAAATCTCGATACCTTTTAGTTATGGTGATGCTTCACCAAAGATTTTGATTAATAGTTTTCAAGGTTTAGTCGACACTGTAACTATTCAAATCAATCAAGTTTTTAATGAAATTTCTTTATTATCAATAACAGATTCATCAAATCAAACTTTATTGTCTAGTGATTATTGTGATGTGACAACTGTTGCAAGTTATGAATCTTACCCGTTTTTCAAATATGAAAACTCGGTTGATATTTTCTTGAATATTCAACTTGGAAATGGTGTAAACCAAGGAAATGGTTTTGTAGTTTTAGGAATCAAGGAGTTATAAAAAATGTCTAAATTTGCAGATTTACTCGGTACTGTTGTAAGTTATTTTAAAATCGGTACGAATGGCGTAAGACTCAAAAACAGTTCGGGAAATTTATTAATTAGAAATAGCACTGATAGCGCAGATAGTTCAGTTACAGCTAGTACTATCAATATTTCTAGTGACAATTTTGTAATTAATAGTGATGCTGCGAACACTAGCGCTGATAGAAGTATCACTATTGCTAGACCTACATCAGGTATGTCTGCGAGTTACACATTAACACTACCAACGAGTGTTGGTAGTCCTAACCAAGTGTTAACAACTGATGGAACAACTGGAAATTTATCCTGGGTAAATGCTGGTGGTTCAACAACTGACAAGGTTAGTACAGACACAACTAATTTAGCTTTTGGTAGTACCAGTCCCGTGTCAATGTTTACTTTACCAGCTAATTCTGTAATCCAAGCTGTTCGTGTGATAGTAGACACGGCTTTTAATGGTACACCTTCATTATCTATCGGTATTTCTGGTACAACTTCAAAATATGTAGCGACTAATCAAGTTGATTTAACAACAATCGCAATTTACGAAATTTATCCAGGGTTGACAGCTAACGGAAGTTCGGAAAGTTTGATAACTACTTATAGTGCTGGTAGCGCATCTGTTGGCGCTGCAAGAATTGAAGTTGATTATGTAATTCCTGCTTAGTATGAGTAAGTTTTCAGATATTGTTGGCGCGATTTCAGATTTTTCAATCGGCTTAAAACAGCTAACAGGCGATCGCGCTTTAAAATTTTTATCAAATAATTTTATTGCTTCACTAGTCTGGAACCCGACAGCTAATAGAACTATCCGATTACCTGATACATCAGGAACCCTGGTTACTGTTGGTTACGGTTCTTATAACCCGGTAATTGTTTTAACTGCTAATAAAACTTTAGTTATTACTGAGCAGAATGTTTGTTATCTTTGTGAAAATACAACCACCATTAACATTACTGTTCCTGATAATGCAACTGTAAATTTCCCTATCGGAACAGAATTTGAAATAATTCAGTATGCAACATCAACCGTAACTATTAATGCTGGCACAAACGTTTTTATTTACAAAGGTGGAAGTGCCACAACAACTGGTCATGTAATCATAGCTGAAAATTACTCTGTTTCTTTAAAATATTTAGGGTCTAATGAATGGTTAATTACTGGTGATGTAAGGTAGTTAAAATGAGAAAGAGTACCTTTACTTTAACTAGATATATCCGTTCAACATTTCCAAATCTTCCTAATAATAGATTAAAAATTGTTGAAAGATCCTGTAAATTAGCTGCTGTTGATGAAAGTTACTCAGCTTACGATGTTATCAATAGTTTAAATAATTGTAATTGGTATTGTTTCGATGCTAATTCCAGTTTTACAGACACTAGTGGAACAACACCAGCCACAACAAATAGCGCGATCGCTTGTGTTAAACCCTGGATAGGTTCGGGTAATATCACACAATCAACTAGTAGTAAAAGACCCACATTATTATCAGATGGTGCTAGTTTTAATAGTACCAATTTAACCTTTTTAATAGGTTCAACAAACCTTTCAAATACTAATTATTCTGCTTTTGTTGTTGCTAATGTAACCGCAAACAGTAAAGGTGCTATATTTGCTAACCAAAATGATGCTAATAATATAACCGCTGGATGGTTTTTAGGTGTTGGTAGCACAACACCTGATACTAATGGTAATAATTTACTTGGTGGTTCTAGCGGTACTGGTGGAGGTTTTATAACTTCAAGTTTTAATTGTACTGGTTCCAAAAAATTATTAGGAATGACACGTAACAATACCGATTCAACTATCAGATTATACGGTAATAATATAACAACTACCGTAGGTTCCAATAACACTTATCCTTCTAATAGTATTACTGGTGGTTTTCAAGTTGGTGGTTATTTTAGAAGTACTGGTTCTATTAATAGACACTGCGACTCTATTATTTACTCTGTTATTACAGGAAATTTTCAAATGCAAGGCTCAACTTTGAGAAGAATCACAAAGTTTTTAAACTTTTATCATAGTTTAGGATTAACCTTATAAATTATTTTGTGGAAAAAATAAAGTTTATACTAAATACATAAATTGCAGATTCATCAGTATAATTTAAATTTTCATAAATTATTTCACCCGTTGGTAATATAAAAAATCTTATAAGACTTAAAGTACCAGTAATATTGACGTTAGCAGCAACACCATTAAAAATTAAACGTTTTGAGGTTCTCATACCAACTGGTAATGTCGCGATAGTTGTCAATAAACTCGGTTTCGATGGTATCTGTATAGTTCCCTGAATTTCAACATCACCATTTTGTTTTTTAATTGCTCTAGCCGGATGATAATCTGCTGAATAGTTACTAGAACCATTTTGTAGTGTTAAAGTTCTCCAATTGGCATTAAGAATTAAATCGGTTTGTACAGTTGTCGGGTTATGTGTGAAACCTGAACTATCTGATATGCTAGTTCCATTAGGATTACTATTAACAATTTCCCAATGTTGACCAGCATCTAAAGATTTTAAATTATAATTTAAATTGCCACGTAACCAAACAATACAATCATTTCCACTAGATGTTGTTGTACCATCTCTAATATCACCGACAGCATTTGTATAAGTTCCTAAAGAATATTCATATTTAATTTCATCAATAATACTTACTTGATTCCCATAATTGTAAGGTTGAAATCTAAATTCCAAATTAAAAGTCCCTGCGTTTGTTATTGGAGTTTGTAAGGAACTTCTATAAATTTGACATTTTCCTGATCCTGTTAGATTACTAGGTTGAATTAATTTTATTTGAACAGGATAAAAAGTGTTAACATTACCACCGACAGTAAATGATCTGTAACCAGAGGTATCGACACCATTACTATAAACACTTCCAGAAACACCAACACCACCAGAAACTATTAAAGCACCACTAGAACTATTAACCGATGGTGTAGCATTTGTGATTGATACAGGATTTTTAAAATTATTATGTGTGTATCCTATTAAATTACCATCAATATATTGATAGGCTGTTTCATCACGTTTATGGATAAAAACAGTACCATTCCCTGGTGTATATTTTTGCCAAGCGTTATTGATAAATTTAAAAATTGAACCTGTTGTGAAATTAATAACTTGTTCTGAATATAAAACATTAGCATTTGAAATTGTTACTGGTGCTTGATAATCTTGCACCGCTATAGTCTCACAAAAATATACATCAATAGCCATAACATCTAAACCAGAATAAATTGTTAATCTTTGAACTGATATGTTAGTTGGAACAGAAACGAGTTTTATACTAGTTTTAAATAAACCTCTAACACTTGAAGCAACAATAGTTTCAACTGAAATAACATTTTCAAATTTCCAATAAACATTTTGTGTATTTATTAAACTTTTAATGATTGTTGGTTGTTTAAAAATCTCGTCTGGTAATGTGAAACTTCCTGTTAAACCTCCAACAATATCCCAAAATTTTAATAATTCTGATACTTCATTTTGATTTATGAAATCTAAAATTAATGTTAATTTTGCATTAGTTAAAGCTGATAAATAATGTAAGGATTGTTCATTACCATCAGAAAATCTTAAAACTTTTTTAAATGTTTCTGGCGCTTCATAATTAATTCCAGAGACTGTTATAACCGGAAATATTGCCATATAGACATTTATTATAAAAATAATTCAGGATATAATATTATATTATACTTCGATATTATACATGACTGAATACAATAATACTGTTATTCATGTTGGTGATTTATTCACTGTCAGAATATACAAAGAAACCGTAATATTTAGATGGCAAAATTTTGTATCAAACCAAATTATTACCTGGTCAAATAAGCAATACACATATTTACCAATAAATTTTAAAAGTCCTGCTAAATCCCTAGAAGTTTCTAGCGAATCAACAATTATCAGTGTTCCAAATTTACCAGAAATCAGACAATATGTTGAAAATTACAAAGGTTTTAGAAATTCAATAATAGAATGTGTTTCGGTTTATCCTGATAATCCCAATGCTACACCACGATCAAAAGATTTAATGGTTGTCAAAAGTTCTCGATATGTTAATGCTTCTATAGAATTTGAATTAAGTTCCAGATTATCTAGTATTCAGGGTAATATACCATCAACATTTTTCACAACTGGTAAAAACGTCAATGGTCTAAATATTGTTGGATATATCCCTGAGATTCCCGTGACCTCTAATATCAATTTGAGTTGATTAAATATGCTTGAATTACCGAATAAGTTTTATAAGTGGCAAGAATTTGATTGTTTTACCTTAGCTCAAGAAATGCGATCGCTTTTAAATTTAGAACCGTTACCAGATTTTAATTGGATTTATCGAGAGTATAATAAATTAAATTATCCTAAAGATTTGGTTAAAGTGTTTTTAGATGCTTATGCTAAACAATCAAATGTTGATAAAGCTAATTTAGTGTGTCTCGATTGGGAAGGTTACAAAGCGCTAGGCACTGTTTACCAGGGTACAATAATCTATATCATTAACAAACCTATTCAGCGACCTATCGAAAGATTAAGATTATGGATTGATAGTTTTTGGTTTTACTAAAACAAAAAGTCACTTTTTAAATTGTCTGACATATTATTGATATAATTTGATGTTAAACAAAGAAATCATAGAAATTTTAAAAGATAATCATGGTATTGAAATTACCGAAAACGATTTAGCAGCTATACACGAATTTCAATACTTTCTAGAACTTGATAGACAAACCAAATTAGCTTTAACACACTCTGGTGATGTTAACGTTCAAGATGCACCTGTAATCGGTGTTATTTTAGGTGGTGCTTTAGGTGCTTTTGCTGCTCCATTAATCGGTGTAGGTTTGCTTGCTGGCGCTTTGATAGGTGCTTCAATAGGTTGGAGATTATTGGGTGGTGGTCAAAAATCTAATAAATCTCAAGATCCTGTAGAACAAGTTAAAAAACGTGATAGTGCTGTTGCTAATTTTGGATTTAATACAGCACCTTCCATAGTACCTTTAGGTGGTGCTATACCTTTAGTTTACACAAATACTGATATCAATGTTAATGGTGGTGTTAGAACCTCTGGATTCATATTAAATTCCAGGGTAGAGACTTTATCAGGCACTCAAAAATTATATGTGCTTTATGGTCTATGTTTAGGTGAAATAAATTCTATTGAAAACACAAAAACATTACTTGATAATCAATCCCTGGACAACTTTTTTTCTGATGAATATTCACAAGAATTTAGACTTGGTACAAAAACCCAAACAGGTATAGATTCTTTTCCTTATTACAGTACTGTCAACAATTTATCAACTAACACATACTTTGGTTTTACTTACAAGCGTAAAACTACAAACACTGTTAGTTACACAGGTAATTTTATTCAAATAGATCCTGATAACTTAGGAATTTACAATACTTCTGATCGGTTGGTTATACATGATGATGTTTCAACAGTTTTACAACCTTTTAAAATCACAAATTTAAATTTATTTGAAACCAATAAACTTTCTATTAATAATACTATCGCTGTCCAAAATCAAAAAGAAATATTTGTAACGAATACTGCAACTTTCAAAACTAGTAAAAAGTGTAGTGAAATTCACATAAATTTCGTTTACAGAATATCGGCTAGAAATGAAAACAACGATAATATTTATCATTCAGTTATATTTTATTTATATTTGAATGGTGTTTTTATCAGGCAATTGATATTATCAAATAATTCTGATTCTGAGTTAAAAGGTGTTATCAAATTAAAAAATTTAAGCTATCAAAAACATAAAGTAGAAATCGAATCTAGAAGGTATTTAAATAATGGGATGGTTACACAACAATTAGGATCTTATAATGATATTGCTTTTTCAACTGGTGTAATTTTTAACGGTAAGGATGTGCTGCTAGTAACTGGTGCTTATCCACAAGATACTAATGCTTTAATTGCTAACGGGAATTTTAATTATGAAGATACAAAAAAATTTGTATCTAATGAACAATCAGCACCTTGTAAAATTACAACCGTGAATGAAATAGTTTACCCAAGTGATTTAAACCATTTATTCATGGCTAATTATCCGGGTATTGTGTTGGCTAGTTTAATTATTCAAGCTTCCGAGCGTGTGCAAAGTGATCCGAATCCTTCATTTTTTATAAGCAAGGGTAGAATTTGTAAAAATATTTTAATGGCTGGTGTTGCTGGAAACGGTAGTAACAATAGTAATTTAATCGATTTAACAAAGAATTTTATAGCCAGTTTTCCTGCTAATGCTCCTGGAAATTTACGAAACGAAACTTACATTAGAAACCTTGATAAACAAGTTGAAAGCTACGGTTTTTATGTTGGTGTTAATAATATTCAATCCCTGGTTAATTTACAATTTGAAGAAAATGATAGATATGTAATTTATGAATTAGGAAGTTCTAACTATTTTCCTGATATTTTCGTTGACTTATTAACCACAAACATTGGTGGACTAGCAGGATTTTTACCAGAGAATCTGATTCAAGACTTTTTTATAGATTATGAGTCAATTGTGAAATCTAGAAAGTATTGTGTAACTAACAATTATTTTTGGGATGGTGCAATAGATTCTACAATTAATTTTGAAGAATGGGTGACCAGGGAATCATTAACTAGTTTGTTATTCCCTTGTAGGACTGGTGGAAGATATGGATTAATCCCAGAACAACAAACAAACCCTGTAGCTATTTTTAGTGCTTCAAATATTATCGAGAATAGTTACAGTGAAGAAAACGTTCAAATCGATAATTTAAATTGCATACACGTAACTTTTAGCGACGGTACAGACGATTTAAAACCTAAAGTGATCAGCGTGATGACTGCTGATGCTTATAACGGTTTAGAACCTCTGTTCCCTGAATCTTTAAAATTTACTAGCATCACTAATCAATCGCAAGCTGAAAAAGTCGGCAAAGTTTATCTAAAATCTCGGCTAAATCAAACCAAAGTTATAAATTTTTCTACAGGTTTACAAGGTTTCGGTGTCCGCGAAGGTGATTTAATCATCATCCAATATTTAACAACAGAACTAGTAAACGAATTTTCAGGATTTGTTGTTTCGCTTGAAAAGAACCAGGGAACATTCCATGATTATTTTTTGAGTGTTCCTTTACCTTCGAGTTTACCGATTAACTACCCTGGTGTGAACACTTATAAATTATCTAGTGGTAACATAGAACGCTCTAAAACTTGTGAAATTGTTGTTAGTAATAATAAACGTTGTCTGAGAATTTATGGTTTATCAAATATTCTAGAATCCGGTGATTATGTAATAGTTACTGAGGATGTAGAAAGTAGAAAAACTTTTAGGGTTAACAAAATAGAACCACAAGATGATGGTTCAGTAAATATTCAAGCTCTCCGATGGATTCCTGATATTTTAGATGGTTCTGATTTATTTGTAATCGATTAAAAAGGTTTAAAAAATATGCCAGTAATCAAACTTGATTCAAGAAGATTTCAAATTTTTTATAGACTTTACCAGGGTAAAACTGATAGACAGATTGGTCAAGAATTAAAATTACCTGGATACACTATTACTTATAACAAAGCACAGTTATTTAAAATTTTAAATGTGAAAAAACGCGCTGAACTACCAAATTTAGCGCGTAATTTCAAAATTGTTTTAGATTGTCCGATAGGTTAACAAGCAACTGATTCATCTACAACAAAATCAGGGTTTTCATATTTTCTGATTTTGTTAAAGAATTTTAACATAATTTCTTCTGTTGTTCCTGGTTTTTCAAATTCATCGGTCATAGGAACATCATTAAAATAATATGTCCAGATGTTTCTAGCAAAACACCAAGCTAAAACACCGATTCTAATTTCTTGATCAGCTACAAGGTAGCAGACATCAACCTTGTGAATATTATCTCTGTGTTGATAATTTCCAAAATAATTTGTGACTCTTAAAATCAAATTATATTTTTTGGCTAATTCTTCAGTTTTATCCAGGGTTTGACGTTTAGCTTCATAACGTTTAGCAACTTTTTCATGTGCTAATCTTTTAGATTCGGCAGCTTTTCTTTCTTCAAAACGTCTTTTAGCTTCATGTTTGACTTCTAGCCGTTCTAGTTCTTTCTGTATTTTTTGCTCCATTGCGTCTGTAATTTCCATAATATCCTTTTTGTTGTTTAGTTTTTTATTAGGGAACATCTTTTTAATAACACTGTTAGTTACTATTGGGTAATTAGCAGTGTTATACACGCTTTCTAATGTTATATCAGGAATTTCAAAATTAGTCAATAGAACTAGATCATTCCTAGGTATGGACTTTTCCAAATACAGATACATTCCAACGAATTTCTTTAACCGTGACTTAAATTCCCTGGTTAATTTAAATTCTTTTAACTGTTCATCGTTATTTGGTAAAAATCTGGAAACTAGGATCTCTCTATCGGTTAAGGTAACTGTTGACATGGTTTTTAAAAATTTCTGATATTTGTATTATATATTTTCTGGTTTAAAAAGTCACTTTTTAAATTTTTACCATTTTTCCAACAAAACCTAAGTCTTGAAAATTATCTTTAAACCTGGTAATAACACTAGATTTATTTGATAAACACATAAACGCGTTGTAATTACGGGGACTTTTACCAGGTTCCATAGTTTTCCCATCTATCCAGGGTATTCTATTTCTTACAATTACAGTAGGATATGTCAGCAATTCAGGAACTTGAAATAACACAGACTCGCTAAAAGCGGCAAAAATAATTGAAACGTGTTTATGTTCTTGAATAGTAGCGATCGCTTTGATAGCCCAAAGTTTAGCAGGTGTCGGTGGATTGGTATACACAAAATTATGTTTCCAAGATATTTCTAAACCGTTAACACCTTTGATAGGGCAAGGATCGAAAATGTCTTTAGTGTCAAAAGTTGAGTAAACTTTATTCCAGATATACCCTGGTGTGTAGTACTCTTGTGATGGTTTGTGATTTCCAAGTAATGAATGATTATTCATAATTTTAAGCTGCTTTAGCAAAAGATTTATTGTTTTTGATTAGTTCAGAAAACGAGTTAAACCCAAAATGTTTGGCAACTGGTAATAGATGTCTACAAACTTTTTTACCAGGGAAAGGCAATCCATATTGTTTTTGATTTTGGAAATCTGTGCAACTACATGTGTAATCGGTTTGATAAATTTCAACTAAATGTGTATCATGGCTAGATTCAAATTTTACAAATGCTCGAATTGAATCTAAATCATTAACATCAGCCATGTTTAAAACTTCATAACTTTCTGTTAAATGCGCGTTAATACGAAAACTATAAAAATCTTGTTGATAGGTTTTAAAGCTTATAAATGTACAGCAGTTACCTCTATTTATTTTATAGCGTGCCAAAACTTTACCTTTAACTACACGTATTTCGGCAACATCTTTAGCTTTAATATTTAGAATTCTGGCTGTTGCAGCTTTAGTTATGTAGTTAATCATGTTAATTATGGTTAATTAAGGTTATTTAGAGTTAATTAGGTAGTTGATCACGGTCTGAACCGTTCCATATATCTATAATATGTCGGACAAAATATAATGTCAAGGGTTTTAAAATCAAAAAGTGACTTTTTAAAATTAAATAATTTGAAATTATATATTACTTTAGATATATAAGCTTATATTATAGTCATGGTATAATATAAGTATTGTAAATTTACAATAAACCTAGGTTTAAATTATGGCTACTACAGACGTTTTAAATCAGTTAGCAGATCAGATTGTTGCTCTAGCTTCCTTGGTCAGACAACTCATTGCAACTAAGGCTGATGACAGTAATAAAATCGCTCAGCTAACTGATCAAGCACTTCAAAAAGACACACAGATTCAAGAATTGTTATCTAGCGATCAAGTTTCCAGTGAAAAAGCGGTTCAACTTAGTAACGAGATAAAAGCACTAGTCACAGAGGCTACTGCGGCTCTAGCTCAACCTGCTTAATTAAATCTATCTAGACAATAAAAAACCCTTAGTAACTTAAAATTACTAAGGGTTTTTTAGTTTTATGTCAATTTTATTTATTTTTTAAAAATATTGGCATATTTATCGTAATTTCCGATTATTTCTTTTATTTTGTCGTGATTCAAAATTCCATCAGATAACGCCGTAACACCTGCCAAATTGTACATATTTGTTTTACCAGAAACACGAATTTTTTCAAAACAATCAAAATCTTTTTTTGTGATTTCCATAAATTCAACTCCTTTTTGTGTAAATGATATCGAAAATTAAATGTACCAGTGCTGAAAGTTCCATTGCAACATAGAGAATCATAGAATATTTCAGAACAGTTTCAAGATTTTGAAAATCGTTGTAAACCAATAATAGACCGGGAATAAACAACAAGTAACAGAATCTAATCAAACTTCCGATAATCGGAAAATGTGTATAAAAGTTCCGATTAAAAAAGTTACCCTTGTGTTTAAATAACGCTCTATACGGTATCCAATAAAACTTTAGAATCGACCATTTTTGAGAAGGTCTAGATTTTTTCATATCTAAATCAGGACTTAAATATAACCCTGAAAATAGATAGAACCCTGAAAATGTTGCTAGTGTTATCATGTCCAGGGAATAGTATGAGCCTATAGCCCAAAACCCTGGTAATGATAGAAATATTGATTTATCGTGAGTTTTGCCAGATGCCATAAAATTACTTACCTTTTACCCATCCTTTAAACTGGCAAGTGATATCTTTAATCGGTTGTCCATCACTCGTGAAACCTTTTTCTTTAATTTCAATATTGATAATAGCTTCTGGTATTTGAGGATTATCAGAATATTGAGATGATTGTGTTGATTTAATTACCATAAAATTTTTCCTGTTTTCAGAACTTTCTATAATATGTCAGACATTTCTAAGTTTGTCAATACTTAAAAAGTGACTTTTTAAAATCTTAGTCATATTATGTTTGATGCATATTATAAAAAATTTGTCAAGAGTATTTAAGCTTATATTTTTTAAAATTATCAGATTGACAAAACAAACAGTTACGATTTTTAATCAATCTGATAGAATAACCAGAATCTTGGAATTCATGTCCATTGCTACAAATAGAACCAAAAGCGTATAATTCCGGTTTTCTACGAAGTTCAATTAAAAAATCTGTAGCCTCTTGACTTAATTCAGCATTTTTGTATTCTCGCTGAATTCCTAGTTTTTCCCTGGTCACTTGTTGGTATATTATTTTTTGTTGCTTTTTGATTTTTTCTTCATTTTCTAAACGGTAATTTATTGCGCAAAAAATACATCTTTTTGATATTTTATATCTGATAGAATAACCAGAATTTTCAAATTCATGATTATTCGGACAGATAGTACCAAATCTAAAATCATCGGAATTTTTACCACTAGCTTTTAAAAAGTTGATAGCCGATTTAGTCAAAGGTGTAAATTTACCAAAAACCGATTCTTTTTTCTGTTTCACATGATCTTTACATTTTCTAGTTTTATTACATTCATAACAATTATTACCGTTTTTATATCTGATGGAGTAACCAGAATCTCGGAATTCATGATTGTTCTTACAAATTTCACCAAATCTGTATAATTCTGGATTGCAGCCAGCAAATATTAAATGATCTATAGCTTCTTGGCTTAATTCTGGGTAATTCATATCGATTAAATAAAAGTGACTTTTCAAGTATACAAACAATTCATAGAATTGTCTACCTTTGAAAAGTCACTTTCTAGCTATGGGTATTATAAAAAGTTTGTCAAGTACTTGTAACAATCTGTAATGTCTCGGATAACTTTAATGGTTCAGTCCAGGTACAGCGTTTTTCTGTTTGCTTAAAATTTCGGAACAATACCAAGATAGTAATGACCAAGATAAGCAAACACAACGGGCTGTTTCAATCTTTGTGAAACAACTTTGTAATTTTTATACTGTTCGCGTAAATTATCCCGGTCTTTCTTATCAGGTACTGCTTGAGGAAGATTTAAAGCGGTCTCGATAACTTTATAGCTTTCCATTTCTCGGTTATCTTTAATATATTTGTTGCCAAGTAACACAAGATTTAAACATGACCTAGTGCTTTGATCTAACTCTTTAATGCCTATGGCTTTCAGGTTTAAACTGTGTAATATTGCGACAAATTTGACGTTGTACTCCCGCCCAATAATTAAAATGTCTAATAACAATTGTGAATATTGAACATCAGCTTCATCGAGAGCGATCGCAGAACTGATCCAATCATCGAGTAACACGATAAAAGGTTTAAGATTATTGCGTCGATCTTCATCCAGGGACAATCTACGCTCATATTCAGTTTTGATATCGTTAAAAAATTCTTGTGCTTCTTGGATTTTGTCATCACCTATAAATCTATAGCAACAATCTTGTTCTCTTAAACCTTCGTAGCTGTCATTTTTTACGCTGAATACTCTGGCATCAAACTCTGTGTAAGTGTCCTTTAATTGCCTCAAATACTCTTTAACGAATGAACTTTTACCACTACCTTGTTGTCCAATAATCACTGTTGAACCATCAGACTTTACAAGACTCTTAATCATGTCTCTAGTGTCTTGCTCAGATTTAGCAACATCAAAGTTACTACCCTGGACAGAATCGTTTTGATTATCAAAATTATCCGAACTGTTGCTAGAACCATCTGAACCGTTGCCAGACTTTTCTAAATTCGGTTCATAACCACGTTGATCCAAACGTTCCATTTTCTTTTCACTAGTTTTTGACTCTAAATCATGCTTAAATTTTTCAGCTTTTAACCGTGCTAAATCTAAATCAAAACTAGAATTCTCGATAAGTTTTTGCTTTCTAGATTGTTCCTGTAAATATTCCTGATAAGCTAGTTTTTGCTCATCGGACATGTCCATCATTCTCAAACTTTGAAATTCACTTTCAATATTTTCTTGGATGTACTGAGTTTCTAGAACGGTTCTATACTTGGTTGTTTCGCGAGACTGCAAACCGATTAACTGAGCTTCAAGAGTTTCAGTTTTGTATTGTTCAAATAGTTCAGGGAATTCTCGCTTGTATCTGGTTGATGTCAGGCTGTAAAGTCCGTAAGAAACTGTTGAAAGTCCTACAGCCGCTATAGCATAAAAAAGGTAATTTGGGTTAGTTGCTTTATTAAAATTTACAATGTGTCTACCAGTTGCCGGAATCAAAAATTTATCATTCCCTGTAACAAATTCTGGGTTAGGTTTCAACTCATCCTTTTTCAACAAAAACTTAGGGCTAGTCCTAAATATGTCCTGACCATTTTTACAGAATTCAGATCTTGGTGTACTGTGTAAAACTTCTGGGATAAAGCAAAAATCTACAGTATCATATTTAACATCTGACATACTAGTATACATCGATACAATACTGATGCCAGCAAAACAGAATGCTAATTTTGCTGTGTTATCTCTTTGTTTCTTGATCTGTTTAAGCGGGTTCATGTTGTCCAGGTAATATTATACAAAAATGTCTGACAACTATTATAACAAGTGTCAGACATTTTAAAAAGTGACTTTTTAGTTAATCCATAAGATCCTTTAAAAATTTATAACCCATAACACCAGCAGCAGCACCACAACCTGTTAAAATTATAAATTTTAAATCAGGGTTAATTCCTTGTCTTTTATCCCTTTCATAATCTTGTTTATCTTGCTCATAAGCAGTAGCACTGACATCAGCAATTTTTAAAATATTACGAATCTCGCTTGTAGCAACAAATGTTAATGTTCCTGCTAATATCAATTTAATCAAACCATTAATAAGTTTCCCGTTAACACTGAAATTCATAGATTCACTGTCCTTAGATATATTGAAATTGTCAGCGATCGCTTTCATAGCTGGTACTGATCCAATTGTAAAGCCTCCAAGAACAGCTAAGAACAGTGTAGAACCAACGTGAATCAACCAAAGCGTTATGAACACATTCATAGAATTAAACATAACCATTTCTAACCAAGATTTAACAAATTCTTGTCTATTCAACTCTTTCAGATAATCTTGCTCAAGTCTTGCTAAATGTTCCTGGTTTTCCCTGGTAAACTCCAAATTTTGTTCTTGATTTTCATTTTCTTGAATATTAAACATGATATAATTCCTTTACACACTAGAGATTGCTATTTAAAAACCTTTAAAGTATGCTTATTATTTTAAAGGTTTTTTCTTGTCTGACATATTTTAACATTATAGTAAAAATTTAGACAATAAAAAATCCCTAGTTGTTATCCAGGGATTTAAAAAGTCACTTTTTGAATTAAATCAATCGTTTCTCTCTTGTGTTTGTAAAGTGTTTTTAATAACACGTTTCATATTCTTTTCGCAACAAAAAAACATAGACTTAAACAAATCAATATCATTTTCAACAGCTATCAAAAAGATAGATTGAATAATGTTAACAGAGATTTCAAAAAACTTTTCAGGATCAATATCAATGTTAAAAAGAATTGATTTTTTATAAAGTTCACAAAGGTTAAAAACATTTTCTGACAAATCTAGATTAAGATTTTCCGGGAATCCATTATATATATTAGCAAAAGTGAATTTCTCATCATAAGCCAATATAGCTAAATAAGCTAAAACATCACATAATTCTAAACCTAAATTATGTGTGTCTTTATCAGTTTTATCTTTGATTTTCAAAATAGATAAAACTTCACCAGCTTCACCAGCAACACCTAAAATTAAAAGAGTTGTTTTGTGAATTTCATCAACTTTATAATTTTGTTGATTTAAAATAAAAAATTTCTGAAAGCTTCTAAGCAAAGAATAAATTGATAATCCATTTTTTTCTTTTGAATTACAAGAATTTTCCATAGATGTTAACAAATTGTTCATGTCTTTTATTACTTCTGTCATTTCTTTAATCCTTGTTTTTTGTCCGACAAATATATACTAACTAATAATATTATAAATGTCAACAAGTTTAATAAAAAATCCCTAATTGTTATCCAGGGATTTAAAAAGTCACTTTTTGATTTATCTAGTTTACAAAAATTGTAAGATTTACACAAACAATCCTAAACGTTCTCCAATACTTTGTAAAAAGCCTATAACACCTCTAGAAGCTGGTGTGTAATCTTTTTTGATTATATATTCCGGTCTTGACTGATCACCATTGGTTAACAAGTGTGAAACAACCGCTTTTTGGTAATTTCTATCTTCTTGAATTTGTTTGATGCTTACCTGGTTTACCGTGTTAATAAGTTTTGCCTGCCCATCAACATTTTGCATCGATTGTTTAATCATGCCTTGTAGCTTGATATAAGACATTTCTAAATTATGTCGTTGATGTTCGAGCAATTTAGCGTGATGAAAGTCAATAGCGTTTTCAGAACGACTATGTAAATATTGACTATTGGCTAACTTGATAGATGACTGAGCTTTTTCAATTTGTGTTGAACCTTTACCAGCAGCCTTGAGAATTTCTGCTTGATCTAAATTATATTGAGTTGTTGCTGTAATTTGATTAAGAATTGCTGCTTTTAATTGTGGTGCTAAATCATTATAAGTTTGTGCCTCTAAATTCATCTGTCCAAGCTGTTGACAAGCTTGTAACTGTGCTTCAGGATTACTGGTGTCTAAAGCCTGTTCCATCAATCCAAACATGTCACCATAATTTTGAGAAAGCTTTCTAGACAGAGTTTTACCGTGTTGGGCAACATGATTTTTAAATTTCATAAAATAACCTCAATCATTTTTGTAAGTGTCAGACATATTATAACAAAGATTGATTTTGGTTTCACTATTATTACAAGATTTTTTTAAATAATTTTGGTAATTATTTGAATCCACTTGAGTAAATAAAGGAAATAAAATAGCACTTGTGACCAGGGTAAAGAAACAAATTAAATAAAATGTTGTGTTTCTGTCTTGTACATGTTGCCAATAATTTATCAAATTCGACTTTGATTGTTTTACCCTGGTCAATCTAGTTTTAATATCATCTAGAACTGTTTCAGAACTTGTAATTTTATCAATTAATTCTAGTTCCTGAACAACAATATTATTCAATTCGTTCTCGACAGTATCAGATATCAAAGCGATCGCTTTAGATTTTGAATCCAAACTAGTTTTAATTTCCTGGGCAGTATCTTTAAAGTTTTCCATAACCTTAAAATTTTAAAAAGTCACTTTTTAAATATAACAAAAAATCCCTGGATATTTTCCGGGGATTTATAAAACTGTAAGTTAAGTGGATTATCAGTAGATGCATTTTTATAATATCATAATTACACAGGTTTTTGATTCTTCTTAATCTGATAACCAATACCAGCAGCCACTAAACTTCCTAAAATTGTTACTGGTTCAGGAACGTCTTGAGGTTGTTTTTGCACTTGCTGAACTTGTTGTTTTTGTACTTGATTTGGTTGGTTGTCGCTAGGACAAGCTAAACCTAATGTGAAAATACAGAGAATGATATCCATATATAGATGATAAGTTTACATCTATATTATATCGTTTATGTATATGAAAAATATAAAGCTATTATAAATGTTCTGTAAAATAAAAATTCTTCGGATAGTTTCAATTTATCCGAAGAATTTAAAAAGTGACTTTTTGATTTAGATTAAATCTTTGAATTCATCCAGGGTAATTTGCTTGATGTATCTACGGTTTGCTTGTGCCGCTAAACGCTTCATTTGTCTTTTGGTTGTTCCCGTAACACAAGCGTTTTTAAATCGTGTAATATCCCAATAAAAACGAACGTGTATGGAACCTAAGTTAGCAAATTTATTGAAAGATTTGTTCATGTTTTAGCTCTTTGGTAACTGAGCTAATGAAAAGAACCTCTAGTTTTGATTAACATATTAAGATTTCCTTAAACTACTTGACAAAATTAACTGTTTGTGTTAATGAGCGTAAATTCCATAAACTTCTAGAGTATCTTGCCGATAACGATGGTTTTCTGGAAGCTTTTCTACAATTTCAATGTGATGTGAAATTATACAAGATTTCCAATCATAAACATCATCATCATCAAGCCATTCTAGCTGAAGTTGTAAAGCTTCCTCTGGTGTTTGAGCTTCGATGTAATTAATCTGGATTTCACCACCTTTATCTAGGTCTAGAGTGCTTTTGTAAATCATGATTGTTTTTTAGGTTGTCTTACATCACAAGGTTCAAAATCGGATTGTGTGTCTCGTAAGACTGCACATTTAGCATAATCTCTGGGGTTGTCATAGTGATAATCACATGTTTGGCATTGTTTAGGGATGTTGTCTTTTTCTGATTGTTTCGACATTGTTTTGAATCCTTTAGAGTTAGTGGTTGTCTAGATAGAAATTGATTGACCAAGGAACTGATTATGATTCCCACCATTGCCCATTATCTTCTTCATTTGATTCTTCAGCCATTACTTCAAGAATTTGTTCGTTTTCCCAAGCTTTATAAACAGCTTGGCTAATATTTTCAGAAAGTTCTACTTCAATAGAACCTTCAACTTTTTCAAATGAAACGATGCCATTAAATAGATAAGCCTTGTAAATCTTCATGATTTTGAATCCTTTAGAGTTAGTGGTTGTCTAGATAGAACCGGATTGCGTCAAGAATGACCTGAGTTAAGGTTTTTTCTTTGTTTTTACAGAATTCCTCAAGCTCTTGTCTGAGTTTTGGTGGAATTCGTAAACCAAACTGGGGTATTAAGTTCTTAGCCATATTTATAATATAACTGCTAGTTAGATACTTGTCATGAGTATTTATTACTAATTTAGATAAACGATCGCTATAATATTGTACGTACTCAGGTAAGTTACAACAGACACGATTATTTCAGACCAGGGAACGGTTATTACCCTGGACATAAATTACAGATATAGTCAGATTACTGAAAGCCTTACACAAAGCCGATCGCTTCTATAATCGCAGGGTAGCGATTGAGACTACACACTGGCTGGAACGCTTACACGGCTTATGTTACGGGTACATAATGATGATGCATATGTAAGGAAGCGATTTTTCAAGATACTAGGGAAATATGGGCACTTTTCGAGGGTTAAAAAAATTAGCGATTTTCAAAGTTCAGTAAGCGATTATCCTTACACAGCAAGGCTTTAAACCACTTATTTTTTAAAAGTGTTCAGTGACCATAAAGAGTGTTAGTTCAGATTAAATTATCTTGTAACACTGAACTATTTTTAGAAAGCTTTATATAGCAACAATTACAGCCAGCGATTCAACATAATCGCTGAATCGCTCTTAACAATTCTTAACTAAAAAATAAGTAAAAGTACTCTTGTAATCAGTTAAAAAATGTGTTAGTGTTCAGACTGAATTCAACGATTTTCAGAACTGAATCAATTAGCGATTAAAAAAGATGCTACGATAGTGAAAACGTTAAAAAGTTCTTTGAACTCTACTGAACTATGCTAAAAGGTGGTTTACATGCCTATAACCTTCCGTAAAAAGACCAATACAGGTGTAAAAAAGAATACACCATTAAAACTTAAATTAGAATCGCTATTCGGTAAAAAGCTAAATAGCACCCAAGTTAACCGGATACAATCCGAGATTCTGAAAAGTGGTTTTGTAACTTCTGAAAACAACATTACAGACAAAGCATTGCAGGATTATGCTAAGTTCAAAACCTGTTTTCCTAAATACATTTACAAAAAAGATGAACTAGAAAAAGCAAAGGAAATCACAAAGACTATTGAGCATGATGATTACATTTACAGTGCAGAAAATATTTTCTACAAAATTAAAGAACTTTTACCAGGGTTAGCAGATAGCACTATCTATTACTGGTTTGAAAAAGCTGGTAGTAAATTTAGCACCGTTAAAAGTTATGGATTAGATATAACCGTTTTGGTTATGTATCAGGCTGTAAGACGTAAAGAAACTTTATTCACAGGAAAATAAATCAAATGGCTTATCCAAAAACACACAAATCTCTAGAATAATTTCAAAACAAATTAAGCATTAAAAAACCTCTAGATTATTCAAAATTCTAGAGGTTTTTTAATGTTTCAAAAGCTAATTAGTACATCGTGTTAATAGCAAAATTATATAGATAACCCGCTAACCTTTCCCGTAATATTTGCCAGACAACATTATCACCAGTCTCGACAGTATTGTATAAGGTCACAAAAATTTTCTTGATGTTCTGGTCAGTGATGCTATCGATGATTTCTTTGGTTATTTCTAAATCAGTAATTTTGTTCAGATACCAGTTAAAATCTTTCATGCTGTTTAAAGTTTCCGTAGTTTCAACTAAAATCGTTCTTTCACCACCGCAATGATCACAAACATTATCATAACCAGTACCTTTACCATCAAATCCTGAACCACCACAAAAACAACAATCAATTTCCATAATTTTGCATTTTGTTGATGAATTCATCAACGAAGAGATCTAACTCTCGCTTTGCTAAATCCCGATCTCGGAAAGTCTTGCTATTACTTCCTGATCCAATAGTAGTTAGTGCAGCCATAAATTTTTTGCCATGTGGGAAAGTTAATACATGATGTATATAGGCTTTTGGTTTAAGGTGATGGTATCTTTGCATCTGTTCATATTCGATTTCCTCAGAATGGCGAATATCAACAGTACCAACGGTTGAGGTATCAGGTCTTTTTGGTGTGTCGTCTATCCACATAATTTTAAATCCTTTCAATTTTCTAAGTTGATTGTGTTACTTGACTAACACCCTGGATTATCTAAATTATTTTGATAAAATTTTCAATTAATTTAGATAATCCAAAATGTTGTCCAAATACTACTAATCAACTAATCGACACATTCTTCAACTTCAATTTTATTTAAAACACCATAAAAAACATTACCTTTAACAATTTGTCCATGATATTGAATTTTATCAGCATCATTAACATCTATATCACTTTCAAGAGCATTTCTAATAGCATCTTGTTCATTGTCAGCTTCGATTTTTACAGAAACATAACCAGTAAAAGGAACTCTAACAATATATGTAGCCATGATTTTAAATCCTCTAAATTTTCTAAGTTAATTGTGTTACTTGACTAACACCCTAGAACATCTAAATAATTTAGATGTTCTAAAGTAATATTCAAATTTTAAACTTTAAACAATTCTAGGATATCATCGGCTGCTTGTTGCCATTGCCGTTGATTGTGTTGAACAGCTTCAGAAATTTCTTGAAGTTTTTGAACAGCCAAGCTATCAGTACGATTTTGAATTTCTATAATCTCTGAAGCTGTTTCAGCGATCGCTTGAGCTTCCAAATTGGCTTGGTATTCAACATACTTTTTAATAGCACCGATAACTTGACTAGCTAATGACTGTCTGGACTTAAAGTTGTTGCTGATATTCTGAGACACTTCAGTGACTTCTTGACTAGTCAAAGTTATTTGCAACTTTTCTGAATGTTTTTGAATAAGCTGATGTTTTTCAGATTCAGAAATTTGTATTTGGTTTTTACCAGGGATAGACAAAGCTGATTGCTCTTTGTCCTTGACTGTTCCCTGGTCTGTAACGATTGCTTGGCTGATCATTTGTTTTTGTTCTGTTGTTGCTGTTTCTAAGTTGATATTTAACAAAAATGCTTTATCTCTGATCTGTTGACTGGTTGCATTAAACCCAGAATCTTTTACCTGATTTCTAATCGTGTCGATAACATTTTTAGTCATGTTTTCCTGTCATGTTTTCGATTTTTACAATGAACTCTAGAGCAATAAACCCGTGAAATTCTTTAGGCTTGTTTTGATATAAAGTTGCTTGTTTAACATCTTTAGTTAGTTGTCTGGAACCAACAAAAAGTTGATTCTCTGGATGATAAAGCATGTAAATTTTCAAGTTATCTAAATTGTTAAGCATAATTACCAAGCACTAAAAAGTAAGGAAGGTTTTTTGCTGGTTTCGTAATGACCTTTTAAAATCAAAGCTGCTTGCAAAGCGTTATTACACGGTTTAGATTGTCCCAAGCTTATAAAGCTATATGACCAACGTTTCCAAATATCGTTAAATCTGATAACACCAACAAAATCCTTGTTGCAATAAATCAAAAACTTTGTGTCTGTAACATCAGATTTAAGGTTGTAGTGTAAACCTTGATTTTTACAAGCATCGGAAACATCATCAACTATGGTACGTTCTCGGTCATTTAGAATTTGGTTAAGTTTGTCGGCTAAGTTAAACCAGTGAACTTTTTGATTAGCCTTAAATGCTGGATATAATTGCTTAATCCGATAAACTGTAACAATTCCTGAAAGATTGTGAACTTTAGCAACCAAAAATTTAATTCGATTTTTTAAAGATTGTGTAAGTTTAGAATCAATTAAGCTATTCATAACGTTTAAGGTAATCTGAAAAGTGACTTTTTGTTTTGTCCGACAAATCTATAATATGTCGGACAAAATTTTATAACATCCGTAAATATACTGAAATTATAATAAAACTTACAAGTATCCTATTAAACAAAAAATCTCTAGTGTTAGACTAGAGATAAAATTTTAAAAAGTGACTTTTTGATTTTTATCGATTTTTAGCTTTTAACACTTTTGGATAATATAAAAGGTTGTGGTAAATCTATCAACACTCGTAATATTTCGGATATAGTTGATTCTGTGGCACTAGAGATAGTTTCTAGCTTAGTAAATTGCTCATCAGTAACCCTTACCGATATTTTAACCAATTTATTATTTTTCACGATTTCACCTTATATAATAATGTCCTACATTAAATTTAGCATAAAAAATTCCCTGGACAATAGTAATTTTATCCAGGGAATAAACGCTTAACCGATTTGAAAATTAAGCAGCTTCTTGTTGTTCAGACAATTCAGAGGGTTTTTGTTTGCTTTGAATTTTTAAAACCTGTTCCTGAATTTTCTTAACTTTGTCAGCAATTTTAACAATTTGTTCAGGCATCAAATCAGGGTATTCTTGTACAGCCAGATTACTTAAGAACAAAGCAAAATCAGCTAAGTTATCTTTGGCTTGTCCTAACGCTTCAAAGGTAATAGCTTGTCTTTGAATGGTTTCAGAATCTTGTTCAGAATCTTGTTCAGAATCTTGTTCAGAATCTTGTTCAGAATCATCATCGTTATCATTAATCAAATTCTCAACACTAGCGGTTAAGAATTCTTTGGCATGTTCTAACGCTTCAACAGTTAAAGCATTATTAGAACCATCTTGTAAACCAACAAAATCTAAAGCTTCATTAATGACTTTTTCAAAATCAGCTTCAGTTTCTTTGGTAATTTTTTCAACTTCATCGACTAAAGCGAAAGGTAGAACACCAGATTCAACAAGTTCTAGGACTTGTTCACCTTTTTCTAAAATTTCCTCAACACGATCAACGTCTTTAATTGTGACTTTGTTTTTACCCCTTTCATTAGCTGATTTAACAGCCAAGTCTAAATAGTTTTTGGATTCAATACCAGCTTTGCTAGATTTAGCTAACACTGTATCAGCTATTGCTAAATCTATGGTTCCATCATTTAAAGCGGACTTTATAAATTCATCCTCTGTTGTGGATACTCTTAAAATCTGCTGTATCCAAGTTTCTGATTTACCCTGAATTGCTGCTATAAAAGTTGTAACCTTTTTACGTAATTTTTTAACAGCTTTTTCATCCGGTTCCGTACCATTTTCTTTGATATATTCATCTAAAACTTGTTGATATTTAATATCAAAGATTTCCTGAATGCCTTTAGAATATTCAAACGGTTTTAGTTGATTATTGGTTGTTCCTAAAGAAAGCATCCAACTTTTGCGCTTGATAGGATCTTCAGCATCCTCAACGGGCATGATAATATACGGAAAATCTAAAGATCCTTTGTATTCGGGATCTGTTGCAAGATTTTGTAGAGCTGCTAATCTGGAATTACCATCCCAGACAACCCTTTTACCATCAACATTATATACAGATGGTAAAACAACACCAGGAATTTTAACACCACCATCAGCCTTGATAGCGGCTGTTAACTCTGGTCTATCGATTATTTCACGATAATTTTCGTCAGTTACAACAAATTCGGAATAATTTGCAGTATAATAGGTCTTTTTAGTTGCTGCCATATCAGTTACGTTATCCTCTAAAATGTCCGACATATTTTTTATAGCACCTATCGGCTTAAACTGTCTAGTGTTTACTAAATAATTTTACCACGATTCAAAAAGTCACTTTTTAAACTTTTATCTATAATAATAAGTCAAAAAGCATAAAAAATCTAGTTTATATAAGTAATTTTTATATAATCTGTAAAATAAATATTATAAAAAGAAAAATAATTAAGTAATTTTAGCAATTGAAATTGCTTGTTTAAACTGTAATCATTTAAATAGTGTTGATACTTCGCTTGAACTCTAGGATTATGTTAAAGAAACCAAAGAAAATTTCCGACAAATTAATGGGGTTTTTTGTTACTCCAGAGGAAAAAATATTAATCATCCAAGCTAAACCTGATGATGTAAGTATGTCAGAATTTTTAAAATCAATAGTGATGCCAATTGTTACGAAAATGGTGATTTTAAAAAGAGCAAAATCACCTTAAAGTTTTACAAAAGGTTTAAAGCCTTTTGTAAAACGCTTTAACAATTTGTCAAAGTTTTAACAATCCATTAACCTGATCAAACTCTGCTAAACCATGTTTAGCAACGTCTAGAAAAAGCTCAAGTATTTCTGGTTTTCTCAAATATTTCTTGTCTTTATTCCCATATTCTCTCAATACCTGAGCTTTTCTACAAAATGCATCTTTATAAAAATCTGATGCTTCGATAAATTGTTTTTGTTTATTTTCAAGAATTTTTTTACATTTTTTGATAAATTCTTGAAAAAGAAAGAGTTTTGATTGATCTATGTTTTCTAACTTATCCGTTAGGCTATGTTTGTAAACTAAACTAGCTTTTTCAATCAACCACATCCCAATTGCACAAGCTCTTAACATTGTTTCGTCACTCATGTGTTGTAAATCTTTATCAACACCTTCAGCAATTCTTAAGCAATGTAATGTTAATGCAATTCTGGCAACTTGTTCTGGTATACGGTTAAGCCATTGCCCAAAAGCTTCATTAGTGTCAATGACATTTCTAGATTTCTCTAAAGTCTGATTTCTGAATGCTGCCCAGATAGCGTGGCTTGTCTTGGTGTTTTTGACCAGGGTATTAACTGGTTCACCCTTAACAGGATCTACAACGTGTGAAGCGTTTTGTATCTTTTTGTAAAGATTCAGACAGATTTCAGGAAAATCGAAATTAGTCTGAATATCTTCTAGAAACTTGTTGGGAACCACAATCGGTTCGGCAATCGGGACATAAAGGAATCTTCCACAGATACCTGACCCAACATTATTATCGATATCAAAAGTATTATAGAAGCGTTTGGTTTGAATCGTACTGAGCATTGAGCATCTAAAAAAGTCGGCTTCTTCTTCAGATGTGCTGACACGATTTCTTAAGGTTGTGTCACCATTCCAAATACGGATGAACTGATCTAGCGCATTCCCTTTCTTGTTGTTGTTAATGGTATCAATGCCACTTAAAAAGTCTGTTACTTCATCAGGACTAATTAGCAAGCCATAATTTTTATGTTCCCCAGACATTGTGCTAATAGCTTGTAAGCTCGAATCAGTCACGATGTATGGGTGGGCTTTTGTAGGTGTTGGACACATAACTTCCCGAATCTTTACCATATCCATATCATCGGGAATGCTAGATTGATATGTTTGTTGTAAGTACTGGGCTTCTTTTTCATCTTTCTTTAAGGTTTTCCAATACTCTGAAAAAGCGTTATAAGCTTTGTTATCTTGAATATATGTGTTATTGGCTTCGACAGCCAAACGCTTAAAAGACTTTTTGAAAGGATCAACGGCTAAAGATTTACCATCCGTAGAACCACCTAGAAAAATAGTAAATATATTACTCGAACAAATACCAGTACTATTAAAATTAAAATTTGTGAACTTGCTTATTACACTACTAGAACAAGTCAGTAGTGACATAATTAAGTATTCTTCAGGTATATTATTTTCTACACCATATCTTTTTAAATCTTTTAAAATTGATGTACCGGATAATACATAGTCAGCACTTAATTTAGATGTCTGTGCTTTCTGTATATCAGACAATCCAGATTGGAAAGTGACTTTTTGATCCTCTGAATAATCTACCTCAGACAACATATTTTCAATTGTCTGGATCATTTCCTGATCTCTATACCCTGGTTCACGATCAAAAGTCTGTCTAAAAGCTAAACCAGCGATTATAGGTAGTTCGGCTGAAGTGAAATTTTTGACTTTTAAGCGGTTAACGTTTTCCTGTAACTCTTGGAATTTATCTAGATTTTTCCTTTCTTGGTGTTTTTGTAAATTCTGATCAAGATTAAAAGCTGAATTCCATTCTTGAGCTAGTTCTTTAAGTTCTTGATCATCCAGGGTAGGCTCAGGCTTACTGTTAAAAGCACTATTCCATATTGTTTCTGATTCGCTTCTATCTATAGAAGGATTACAAGCTTGGCAATACTGCTCAAAAAGTTCATCAGCAGCACCCTGGTATTTAATACCTAGCTGATTTAATCTGTTTTCAGTACCAACTAAATTCACAGCTAATTTGTAGCCTGAGTTGTTTCTAGAACCTTGTTCAGCACCATTAATAATCAATTGTCTATCGGAACCAGTCAGAAAAAATTCGAGTATTGGAATATCTTGTCTAAAATCTGGTAAAGCTGATGATACTTGCTTTTCCGGTTTAGCTTCAGATTTACCGTTAGATTCTAGATAACTATATATAGGGTGATTTTTAGATATCGTTGCCACTGGTAAATGATTTGAATAATAAGGTTGATTAGTTTTCGGATGGATGCCAGCAATAACTTGATAATGTTTACCCGTTCTAAATTCCAGTTGTTCTTGATCACCTGTAGCGATCGTGAAATGTTCAAAAGGTTTTTCGATTTTGTAAATTAAAGCTTCTCTTTGTCCAGGGTTAGAACTAATCGTTAGTGTCTCTGGTAGTTCAAAACCTAGCAAATCAAAGAATTCTATAGCTGTAATACCATCCTTATCGATCGCTATGTATTCATTACCCAGAACTATAGAAAGCATAGTCATATCAGGGTAATCCGAAAGCTTATCTAGAGTTATAGTTCCGTTTTGCCAACCTTTAGCACCTTTACAAGGAATTTTCTTATCGTTTAAACCTTTCTTGCAAGGCACAAAAGCTGTAAAAACTAAGCTGGCTATTTGATTTAGGTCAATTACTGTAGCAGTAAACTTTGTAGCGGTTGTTGTTTTCATATATTTATTACTTCAGACCTGAATCTATTATACTATGTTTGTAAAAATCATATAATACTGATGTAAAAGCTTTACTTATACCACAATCTCTATAATATCATTAAAATTTATAATGCTTCTGAACAGTATTATCTGTGTTATAGTTAAATCAACATAAAATATTACTTCAAACCTAATTTTCAGCCAGCCCTAAAAGTTGGCTGATTTTTTTATCTAAAATTTGTCGGACAAATCAAAAAGTGACTTTTTGATTTTTAAATTTAAAGTTTGTAAATACCTATATGAAAATTGTGTAAATACCTATAGACGTTAGTAACAGCACTAAGTATTATATATAGTTACACAAATCTCACAGGTTAGATATATGGCTGTCAAGTCTTTAGTCAGACCAACCAATCACCAGCTATCACAATCACAAATAGAGTTTTACCAAAATCTGAGACTCCAGAAAGCTTACAAAGAAGCCGAAATGTATAAGAGAAACTGCTTGAGAATAAAATCAGAACATTGTATATTTTGCAACTCTCAGAAGTTAGTTTTAACACCTCTATCAAAGGAAAGGACTTTTAAATGTTCAAGTTGCAACAGAAGTTTCTAGTATATTTTGTATATTTTGAATAAAATCAGATATATTACATCATTAATCATCAGCTTGGGCATCTATAAGTATCAACACTAATAACCCTGTCAGAATTCTGGCAGGTTTTTTAGTAAATTTTGTTCTATAACACATTCTTGTAAAATTGTCAATTAAATATTGAATAACAGTGTGTTTGACCAGGGTAAACGCTGATTATAGTATTTTTGTAGTTTTCATTGATTTTCATTGATAAGTTTAGCTTATACACATGTTATTTTAAGCATTTATACTTACTTGTACTACTGTAATAGTACAGATATTCTCAATAAGCTCAATATTCTCAATAAGACTACAAAAAATTTTGTAGTTTTTTGTAATAGTTTTTGTAGAAATTACAAACTACAAAAACCTTATGTAGCAAGGATTTTGTAATAGTTTTTGTAGATTTTGTAGTTTTGAGCCGGATATAAATCTCTAGAGCTTTGTAGTATGTCTGTAATATAAAAACAGGTAGTTTTGTAGTACAAGAAAATCTTATATATCAAGGCTTATATGAATATCTAGTTTTCTATGGTCAGAGAAAAATAATCAAAAAATTATGTAGCCCAGGGTAGTTGTACTAACAAAAACCTAAATAGTTATAAATACTTAAACTAGTACAAATAATCTATTTAATTTGTATTACATATATAAAACATAAAGAAGTATAAGAAAAACTTATATTAATTTATCCTTTATATAACTAGTACAAATTTATAAGTAAAAATACTTATTTAGATTTTTTATGATTTACTCAGGTTTTTGTTAGTACAACTACCCTGGACTACAAAAATTTATGATTATTTTTCTCTAGCCAGATTAAATCATAGATTTCTATAAGCCTTTGATAGTACTAGTTTGTATAAATTTTACTAGTACACTTTGATAGTACACCTGTACTAGTACACCTGTAGAGATTTATATCCGGCTCAAAACTACAAAATCTACAAAAACTATTACAAAATCCTTGCTGTGTAAGGTTTTTGTAGTTTGTAATTTCTACAAAAACCATTACAAAAAACTACAAAATTTTTTGTAGTCTTATTGAGAATATCGAGCTTATTGAGAATATCTGTACTATTACAGTAGTACTTAATAAGTAAAAATACTCTAGTACAGTTATTGTCATTAACATGTTTTATTGACAATAGATAGTTAAAAGGTTTTAGATTATCTAAGTACCCTAGAATCCATATATGCTTTTACCCTGGTCTAGAATGCCCTAGGACTTACCAAAGTTATTTGAACGGCTTCTGATAGCTTTTATATAGATATAAGGTTTTTGTGTCCAGATTGAAAAACTACAAAAATTTTTTGTAACTCTGCGATAAATTACAAAATCCAAAAATTGTTAAAGAATTATTATAAAATACTCTTGACAAATTTAAACTTTTGTGCTATAGCAAATAAATTCTATATTTTTAAAATTGAAAAGTGACTTTTTGAATTGCCGGACAAAACACTATAATATTAGTAGTGTTTTCAAAATTATTATGCTTTTACAAGAATCCAAAACAGTTATTATTCCTGATAGCTTTATTCCTGATTTAGTTATCTATCATAATGTTGTAGAAGATTTTGCTTGTCCTGATGGTTTTGCAGCTTCTTGGGTGTGTTATAGAAAGTACTCAGAGATTAACCCTGATTTAGAATATGTTGGCTGGACTTACGATAAAGCGAACCAGGGAATAATACCAGACTTGACAAATTACAAAAATATTTTGGTGGTTGATTTTAGTTTCAAACCAGCTTTTTTAAATTATTGGAAAGAAAGAGGAAAAGCTATTTACGTTATTGATCATCATGAAGGCTTTTTAGAAACTGTTAAAAAATCTAGTTATACCCTAGACAACTTGATTTTTGATGATCAAGAGTGTGGTGCTACGTTAACTTGGAAAACTCTTTACCCTGGACAACCAATACCTAAGCTTCTGCAATATGTACGTGATCGCGATTTATTCATCAAACAATTACAATATTGTGATGAAGTATTTTCAGGACTTTCAAAGTTACGTAGAAGTTTCAATTTGTTTGATCAATTGCTGGAACTAGAAAATATAGATTTTCAATTAGTTTTAGATTTTCTAGTTCCTTATGGTGAGCCATCGGTACTCAAGAAACGTGAAAAGATTCAAATATATTTAAATCGCGTAGAATTTTATGGTGATATTCCGGTTGTTAAGCTTAATAAATCTGATATAGCACTTAAAAGCGATCTTGGTGAAGTACTCAGTAGCTACTATCCATTTAGTAAATTTGTGGTAATCATAAACAAAGGACAACCCGAACATATAAGAATTAGAAGTAGTATTTATACTTATAACACTAATTTGATTGAATTGTTTTCGGATATAGAGTCTATAAGTGGTTTGAAAAATGCTGCCAACTTTAAATGGTATGGATCAGACCAGGGATTAAAAGACTTAATAGTTCAAAAGAGTGTATAACTGTTATAATTAATATAGTCAGCCAATCTACAATACTTATATAACCCGTTTATCTTTTATTGATACACGGGTTTTTATTTTAAAAAGTGACTTTTTGAATAGTTTTTATTTTATATTATAAAAACTTATATATTATACCATGATATTATAAATTATATTTATCTAAATTATATTCAAAATTGGTTGACACTCTTTAAAAGTTTGCTATTATAGATTTGTCGGACAAAATAAAAAGTCACTTTTCAAATTGTCTGACATAAAGTGAAGACATCGGGAAAGACTGAAGATGTGAAGACTTTTAGGAAAGACTAAAAATGTTCTTATTTAGGTAGGTATTTAGAAATGGAAAACAAATCTATTCAATCTCAGTTATTTGACTATAAAGATTGGGATCAGGCTGATACAATGTGTTTTCAATTTTACGATGTAATTTTGAAAATTGATATAGCTGAATTTAAAGTTGGCACAAAATTTCATTGTGTTTACATAGATTTTTCAAAATCTAAGTTAGTTTTAATGTTACCTGATGGTAATTACAAACAATTTCAGTTAAATGTTTCGGTAGGTTCTGAACTAATTAAATAGTTCTTTAACTATTTAAAATTGTCCCGAGCATGACATAAAAGGCTTACAAATTAACTCAAGTAATCTCAATTAACCCAAATTAACTCTAAAGGATTCAAACAATGGCAATTATCAAATTAAGTCTAGAAAATTTCGAGTCTTTACGCAATTTAACTTTTGGAGCAGATGGATATTATCCTGTAACATTTGAACAAATTGAGGAACATTCGTTTTATCCAGAACTAACTAAAATTCTGAAAGCTGTTAAGCCTGATTTTAATGAGAATAACGTTTTTAGTATTCGAGTAAATAATGGATACGCAGATGCTGTTTATGGTTTTTCATTAGTTAAGAAAAACGGGAAAGCGGTTTTACAATTTGGAACAGGTGATGATTTAAATGAAGTTGAAATTGCTTACAAAATTGATCAGGATGATGATTCTGGTGAAGATGTTGTTAAGTTTAAAGCTGGTTTGGCAACTTTAGAATTTAAAGAAAACCAAGGTAATATTATCACATTCTTGAGATTTGGTAAAAATCAGATCTCTATATTTGCCAAATGGCTTTCTAATGTTAAATATGAGGATCTAGAAAATTTAGAAAATGTTAATGATTTAACTTCTGTTTTAGATTCTTTTGGTGTGTTTGGTGTTAAATTGACGGATTTAGTTAGACCTTATGTACGTGCTAATAAACCGTTGAAACCAGCTTTAGTTGCAGATGTTAAGTATTGGGAAATTCAAGAAACACACCCGGAATATGGAGCATCTGTTAAATTTTATATTTCCGGGATTGATCAGGCATTAACTAAAGATGGTGTTTTAATTAAAAATCCTGAAGCTGTTTATGTACCTGCTAATCAAATGTCAGCAATATTAATTAAACAGGAAGGAACCCCCGATAAACCCAGTCTTGCTCAAAGAGCATTAGAGGCAATGGCTAATGGTGGTAAGTTACAGCTTATTATCACCAGTATTGCTAAAAAAGATCCTGAGAAATATAATCCAGGGAATTTGTTAAAAATTGTTCCCGGAAATCAACAACCAGCTAAACCAGCCTTAGCACCAGCAACAACTAAAGTTGTTGAAGCTGTTCAAATTGATGAAAAAGAACTAGCTGTTCTAGAAAAATTCTAGTTCTTTGATTAACCTAAGTATCCCTATTAATTTAGGGATACTTTTTAAAAATCCCGTAATGTTAAGAATTATAACAATATGTTGACACTAATTTATTTCTATGATTTTTGCTTGTTAACTAACATTTTTCTTTACACAACCATATTTCTTTATAGTTATCTGAAAGATTTTGATTGTTTGAAAAATGTTCGGATTCATCTAGTAATTTTATATCTGTTTTTGGTTGTTCCATCATTGCCGATAAACATAATCACTTTTGTTTCTCTGGTTATCCAAGAAATTGAAAGCGATCGCTAATTAACCCGATTAACCTAAAAATGAAAAATACACCAGAATACTTGAAAAATCTTGAACAACAACTCGCTTCAAAATTACGTTGTTACCAAGCTGAAGGAATCCAAGAAATCGACACATTAATAGACCAGGGTGTAAAGTCTATATTACGTCAGAATTTTACAGGAACGGGCAAGAGTGTTGAGCAAAATTATCTAGCTATCAGACACTTAACACAGTCTGAAGATAATATAGTTTTGATGCTTGTTCACAGGGAAGAATTACTCGATAATTTGGCTGATTATTTTCATCAGAATAAAGTCTATATCAGCTTTATTAAATCCGGTTTAAAAACTCTTAGTTCCAGGGTTTATATTGCCAGTGTTGACACTCTTAAAAACAAACTGGATAAATTAGATTTGAAACCTACAATGATAATTGCTGATGAATGTTTTCCGGCAGGAACTTTAGTGGATGGAAAACCAATCGAACAGTATAAGGTTGGTGATTATGTATGGTCTGTTGATGAAAATAATCCTTTTGGTAGCCGTTTAATTAAGAAAAAAGTTACTAAAATTTTTAAAAGTGTTTCTAATGAATTTAGTACTATTAGATTATCAAATGGCAGGATGATAACTTCTACACTCAATCACCCTTATTATGTTTGTGGTAAAGGATGGGTAAAATCAGAAAAGTTAAAAACTGGTGATGAAGTTTTTAAACTTTATAAAGGACGTTGGGAAATTTTAGAAGTTAAAGACACTTATTTACATTTTGAAGATGACACTATTGTTTACAATTTAGAAGTCGAAGATTATCACACGTATTTTGTAGATGATATTTTGGTTCACAATTGTCATCATAGCCCGGCTAAATCCTGGAAAAAGATTTTAGATTATTACCCTGATGCAGTTAAACTAGGATTTTCGGCAACACCAGAACGTTTAGATGGTAAAAGCTTTACAGATATCTACCAAGCTTTAGTAGTTGGTAAATCATATCAATGGTACATTGACAATAATTTTTTAGCACCGTTCCGCTTTGTTAACCCTGGTCACTTTGTATCTTTTGACTTTAAAAAAACTCGTGGTGAATTTGATTTACAACAACAATCAGAAATACTTAATAATGATGTGATTAATGCTGATGCTGTTGAAACTTGGCACAAATTTACACCAGGGTTAAAGACTGTTGTATTTTGTTCAAGCGTTGAGCATTCCAAACAAGTCGTTAACGCTTACAATGAATTTGGACTACAACAGTATGGAAAAGAGATTGCTGTACATTTGGATGGAACAACGGATAAAACCTACCGTAGAGAGTCTCTAAAACGTTTCAAATTGCCTGTAGAACATCCAGACAGTTTGTTAATAATTTCTAATTTTAATATCTTGAGCGAAGGTTTTAATTGTCCAGATGCTTCTGTTACACAATGGCTACGCAAAACAGCATCAGAAATTGTGTACGACCAGGGAAACGGTAGATCTAACCGTTATCAACAAGGAAAGATTCAACACATCATTGACCATGTTGGTAACAAATTAATTCACGGTTATCCAAACAGAATCCGTAGCTTTGATTTAAAAGGTAAAAAGCAACGAGAACTAGAAGCTAAATATAATCTAATTTGTCCTAATTGTTCAGAAATTCTACACAATGATTACAGGATACTTGCAAAAGCGGTAGAAACCATAGAGTGTGATAACTGTGGTGTAACCGTTCTAGTACCTCAACCAAAAATTAGAAAACCTAGACAAGAAAAAGAAATCGATTTGAACGCAGAGATGATTTTAGACACTTGTGACGATTCATACAGTGTCAATATGTCTGCATTATTCAGAAAGTATGAAAACCTAAACAACAAAAAATTTTTTGACGCTTTGATAAATAAGCATCAACATTTAACCCTTGATGATTTTAAATCAGCTTGTGTTTATCGAAACGTGCATGAAAGTTATGCTTACTCGGCTTGGTCTAGAAAGCTACAAAGTGTGCTAAATGTTAAATAGCTTACTAAGTATATTACATGTTTGACAAATCTATAAAGACTAAACTATTATAGATTTGTCGGACAAAATAAAAAGTCACTTTTTGAAATTACAAATATGATACCTAGACTTAAGCTTTTTGACTATTACATCCAGAGAAAACCGTTATTATACAAAAATTGTCTAGTGTATATAACAGAACTCAGTAATTTAACGGATTCTGAACAATGGGCAAAGATTGATAGACCTTTTTCAACAGCCAGACATGAATTTGTATTAATTAATGAATTGAAGGAAATCTAGAATTATGAAAAACACCGAGTTGTCATCAGAATCTAAAAGAATTATTAATAATTATCCAATAATTTTAATAGGGTATGGAATTTCAGGAAAAGTTCCTAAGCAAATTAATTTGTATAGAATTTTAAATTTAGTCACTGAACACAAAAACGATTTACCGGATTATTACCCAGATTTAGCAGATCAAGTTTGTTTTTATAAAGGTGATGATTACAGTTTATTGGAAGATGTTTTAAATGAATATAGCAGCTTAGATTTTTTAAAAGTTTGGGAAAACGGACAAGAAATTAAGGTTAGATAACATGACTATATCCCTGGATAAACCAAAACAATTTAGCGCTAGAAAGGTTGTAGAAATTATCGGTAATCGTATTCATATAGATGAGTCTAGATTAGATTTGTTTCATTATCCTGAATACGATTTACCAGAATGGAAACCAACGATAAATTTAAAACCTTACGCAGAATTAAGTCAATTTTATGTTGATATTGAAACCTCTGGATTGAACCCTGATGTTGATAAGGTTGAATTAATTGGACTTTATAACGAAAAAAATGTAGCGGTTATTATCAATTGTTTGGCTAAACCTATTAACAAACAATTGTTGATAGATAAATTGAATCAAGCTGACACAGAAAATGTTAAATATTCTGGTAATAATTTAGTTGTCATTAATTCAGGTTCAGAAAAACTAGGGCTACAAAAATTTGTTGAAATATTAACTAAAAAGAATCCCGATTTATTTGTAACTTTTAATGGTTTTAAATTTGATTTACCGTTCATTATTAAACGTTGTCTAGTTAATAATGTTAAACATTATTTTTATGTAAATGACAAGCGTGAAACTTGTCATAAAACGGCTCAAAAATGGGGTAAACCACAAACTTATAATGGTATCTGGTTAACTACATATCCTAAAGACAAATGTGCCATTATAGACCTCTATAATCAGGTTCTAGCATGGGATTTTGTAGCTAGGAAGTTAACTAGTCATAGCCTAAAACAATCAGTGTTACAGACTGGCTTAAGGTCAGAAGCTAGACTCGAACTGAGTTATGAAGAAATGAGGGTTGTTGTTAATCAGGGAAAAATAGAGGAGTTTGCGCAATACCTTGTTTATGATTTAGAAGATACTAAATTATTAGGTGATTTTTTAATTCCGGCAATTTACTATCAGAAATTATTTTTACCTGATTGGAAATTGCAAAGCATAAGCCATTCTGGTAACGGTTCAAAACACAATGATATTCTGAAAAAACATTACTCTATTAAAGGTCAAAGTTTACCAGGGACAGACCAAAAATTACTTTTTGAAGGTGGTTTAACTGGTGCTAATGCTGGATATTACAAGTATGTTTCAAAGATTGACGTAGCATCACTTTATCCCAGTATCATGCTAACTTATTGTATTTGTAGTATTAAAGATGTTGATAAGTTTCAGCTTATATTATTGAAATATTTATTAAACTTTAGGCTTGAATTAAAGGCTAAAAAGAAAGCTAAAACAGCCACTAATGAAGAAATACAAACCGAAGGATCATTCAAAATAATGATCAATTCTATGTATGGTTCTCTTGGTACAACAGGAATTGAATTTAATGATTATGTAGCAGCAGCTTTAGTCACAGCTTATGGCAGAGCTATTCTAAAACTGATGGTTAAATTAATACAAGAAAATGGTGGAACCGTTGCGAGCATTGATACTGACGGTGTTTATTATAGTACTAATGATTCTACGTATGAATTGAATAAACAGATTCATAAAATTGTACAGTCACAGATGCCCAAGGGTATCAATTTAGATTATGAACTAGAGGCACAAGCATTTTTTGTACCACCAAATGATATTTACAACGGTATTAAAAGTTCTGTTGTTACAGGAACCGATGAAGATGAAGACGGTATCCGAAACGATGGACTAAAGAAAAACTATATCATCGTTGATTTAAAAGGAAAGCTTAAATCTAAAGGTAAATATGTTAAGCGCGATCGCTGCAAACTAGAGAAAGAGTTTCAGCCTACCCTGGTGCTTAAGCTATTAGAAAGTGTTGAGGCTGCAACAAACTATTATCAAGACATAATTAATCAGATGAAACTTGGTATTTATCCGGTTGAAAACTTAAAAATTACCCGAACTATTAGAAAGGGTGAAATCAAAATGTTATCTCTAGGTTCTGAAGGTGAACAAGTCAGTTACTATTTTGCAGAACCGCAAATAGTTATCGGTAAACGTGGTAAACCTTTAAAAAACAAACAAGAGATCCGTATTACTGAAGGTGTACCAGGTTGGAACTTTTACCAAGACTTGGTAACTAAGATGTTCGATGAAGTTATGCAATTTGTAAAGTAAAAGGTTAAAAAATATGGAATTAACATTTAAAATCCCTGGTTCAATCCCTGGTAAAGCCAGACCAAGAGTAACTCGTAACGGTACTTATATGCCTCCAAAATATGTTGAATTTAAGGTAAGTTCAAGAAAATTTTTACCTAAAGTTTCACAACCGTTAACACCACCTATATCAATTAAAATAGCTTTGATAGGTAGTCATAAATCAGATTTAGATAACATAGCGGGAACTATCCTAGATATTTTAGTTGACCAAGGAATACTTGATAATGATTCTAGTAAACAAGTGCCTGATATTCACATTACTAGGTTTGAAAGTTCTAAAGAAAAATTTGCTCAAGTAACATTAAGTGAAATTTCTAAATTCACTTATAAAGATTATTTAAAAGCTGTTTAAATTAAAAAGTCACTTTTTGACCATGCCAATTTATGACAACACTTGCCAAGCTTTGCTATAATATGTCAAGTGTTGTCAATTTTATTATGTATGCCTAAAACCAAAATGCTACAGTGCATCTATGATAAATCTATTAAGGATATTGCAACTATCCAGGGTAAAGGATTTAGCGATCGCACTTTAAGACGCTTGATAGCTAACAACGAGTTAAGGCAAGGCTATCACTATATTAGAACGGGAACGGGTATCTTAAAATTTAACCTTGACCGATTTAACGAATACTTATCAGGAATTCAGTAACATGTTTGATTTTAATAAGGGTTTTACGTATCCGGTAGACAGATGTTATTATTTCATAATCAATGAAGATGAAGAAAAACCGGGAAATTATATTTGCCAAACATCTGTAAAGTTTTACAACCCTAAAGTTTTAGGAATGTATGAACAAAAATCTTTTAAACGTTCATTTTATTGGAAAGAAATACAAACTTATCAAAATTTGTAGATTCAAACCAATTTCAACAAAATGTTTGATTTAACGAATACTTATCAGGAATTTAGTAACATGTTTTCAAGAATGATAAAAACTAAACTTTTTCATTTTGGCAACGGAACCGTTTTAGATGTCTCTAAAATAGTTTATGTAACTGGTGTGTGTTCAAATGAATTTTTTTCTTTAAAAAGTGGTGAAGTTTCAACTAGTTATGATTTTACCGTAAGTTTAATAAACGGTAAGGAAATTAAATATTCAAACGAAAATTTTGAACACGTTGAAAATTTAAAAATACAATTATTACATGCTTGGTCAAAGTATTCAGAAAGATTTTCTGAGTAATTACTAATGTTTTGGAAAATAATAAACCCTGGTCAGTTTTGATATTGACCAGGGTTTATTTTATTGGCTATCTATTACAAGTCTAGTAACTTTCTAAATTGTCGCTTCATGTTTTCTGTACCTACTTTTAAACCATTGTGATATTCGTTATACATGGCGTTTACAATCTGTTTAATCAAGCTTAAATCAGTTGTTTGAAAAATGATACAAGTATCGTAATCTTCATCATATATTTCGCAGTAATCATCGTGAATTAAAATGTGATGGTCATCAATAAACAATTCTTGTTTTTGTGAATTAAATTTCATTTTACTGTTACCAATACCCATGATTCTTTTCCTTTTGTGTTAGCGAGTGAATTGATTTTTTAACGTTTAGTAACCGTTGTTATCTAGCCAATTGACAATGATAAACTTGAGCAACTCAGAACGATTTTTAGAGTTTGTTGACTTTACTGTGTTGTCTATTCTAGAGAGAATTTCTTCAGGGATATAAAAGCCGATGTTTTTTCCTAAAGGTTTACCACCCATTATTTTTTACTCACTTTTTATTTACTTGTTGTTTAGCTTTTTTGATGTTTGCAGCCGTAACTGCTTCAATAGGTTTGATGTTATCTTCATCAATGAACTCAGCAACTCTAGCTTCAGCGCGTTCTAAAGTTCTCAGACTATTAGCATCGATATGATCACGGCTTTCATTTCTAGAACATCCTAAGAACTGTTCTAAATTCTTAGCGTCAACATTCCATAATGCTTGGTAAATTGCGTTAGTTGTCACAGCATACATTGCATGAATAGGTCTAGATGTTGCACCAGGGTTACGCTGATACCAATCTCTGATCGCGTCTGTTAAAGGTAATCTACCGTTATCAATTCCTGAACGTCTGACTTTATCCCAGATTAAAAGTAATTGTTTTTGAGCTTCTTCCGCTTCATTTGTTAGAGCTTGAAAATTACCATTAATTACGTGCCATAGAGTTTTATTAGCCCAAAATTTGAAATCAACAGATGACCAAGCTGCTAAATCTAAAGCTATTAAATGGTGTATCCAAGTTCCTCTTAGATTAATATCTCCGTGTAGTATCTGTATAATTAAGTCCGTCCCTGAGAAGGACTCACTTAGTTTAACTAAGTATTCCTGTGTTTTACTATACTCTAAATACTTAGCCCATCTTTTTCCACTCGCTTTACACATTTCTGTGGCGTTAACATATCCTTTAGGAATTAACACACCACTAATTAATGTTTCTTCAGATGTTTGGCTAATCACTTGATTAGCGTATTGATGAGATGCTAAATTAATCTCAGCCATTACTTATCACTGTAAGTTATTGGTTAGTGGCAGGTTTGAATTAACGGTTCTTGCCTGCCATGTCTTTATACTACATCAGCTTTGAAAGCAAGTCAATGAGTATTTATTACTTATTGAAATAACTTTTAGCAAATTCACCAGAAATTTTTACACAAAAAGCATTCTCATTTGTAAATGCTTTTTGTTCTTTTGTTGGAAAATATTTAACTAAATTTTCAGACACTTTAAGAATTATTTGGCTAGTGTTTGTTGCAAAATATTCTCCAACTTTTATATTTTGAAAAGTTGTTTTTTCGTTTTTAGAAACTAAATCATTTAATTCTTTAAAAAACAAAGCTTGTTTTTCTGACTCTGCAAAAATACTGAAATGTTTCAAAGGGTAGGAATCCTGTGTAATTACTGTAACGTTTTTTTCGTTGTCAACTTGGTAATAATTCATGTTTTCTCTCGGTTGGTTGTGTTTGTTTCTATGTCTCTATATTAGACAAGCTTTCAAAGCAAGTCAATAAGTATTTATTACTAATTTAAATAAAACAATAATTCTATAATTCGATGATATCGAACAATCAAATTACAACCGATATCTATAATTCAGGAACCTTAAGATCCTTGTTAAACCCTGCATAGTGCTTGTAAATTATCTCTGGGCTATTGCCTACCCAGTTTGCAACGTCTTTGGCATCTATACCAGAGTCTAGACATAGCGTGATAAATGTGTGTCGAGTCTGGTATGGATTCTTGTAACTTGATAGCTTACCCTGGTCAATCAAGTCTTTAATTATCCCGTTTTTCCATACATTGTATTGCCAGTACTTGAAATCTATCAGTTGCTTGTTGTACTTGTTAGTAAAAATAAATTGTTCAGGCTTATGGCTAGACAATTTAAAATCTAGAATGATCTGGTGTAACTGGTCATTAATTGGAAATTTTCTTTTACGCTGAGTCTTTAAACTGTTCTGAATATGCTTTTGACTTTGAACTAAAATCTGTTCAAAAATTATAAATTTTTCATTCAGATTTATATGTTTCCATTGCAAGGCTAGTGCTTCACTCGGTCTAGCACCAGTAAAAAATAAAAACTGGACAAGGAACGAATAGCAACCATATTTTTTACTGTGTTCAAAAGCATCAATAATTAAGTCTCGCTCAGTTCTCGTAAACGGATTTATGTCTAGTTCTTGCTTTTTGGGTTTTGGTAACGCTTTAATCACATCAATGAACGGATTGCTTTCTATAATTTTTTCATTGACTGCCCAGCTACAACAGCGTGAAATTTCTGATAAATATTTACGGACAGAGTAAAGCGTTTTAGTTTCAAGTAAAATATTTTTGATTTTTAGAGCGTCTGTGACCAGGGTGAACTGTTGTGATTGTATCCAATTGTTAACCTGTTCTAGCCTAGATTTAATTGTATTCAGGCTGTAAACGTTTCTCTTTACATCAATATATCTAGGGAACAGAATTTTCAAGTCACTAGAGTTAATGACACGAGTCTCGTTAACTATCCAATCATCCCAGTTAAATTTACCAGCTTCTAGCTGACCATTAACTATCTTGATTTTTTGCAAAACATACTTTAACCCGTTTTCAGTTAAAGTACCGTGTTTACCCATGCTTATGAATTGCTGGTAAGGTTTTGCAGAGTCTTTTTTCAACCAGGGTTTAACGGGTAGTGTGCCACGTAACCATAATTTATTATTCTTAATGACAATTGATACATAACTTTTGGTTATCTTTAATTTCTCGTTTTCTTGTGCAACCCTGGACTGAATATCCATAAATTAGTACCAGATCTAAAAACGTATCTAAAATTATGGCATTTCTTGGCTATTTTTGGCATAATTTGGCATAAGCTAAAATATTTTTAAAACGGTTGAAAGCCTTGTAATAACGTTGTTTCAAGCTATTAAATAGAAATTCTACCCAGCATTCTACAGCTTGCTTGTGTTTAGCTTCCGCGATCGCTCTTTTATTAACTAGCTGTTCTACCGAGGCAAATGCTGCACTAAACTTCTCATATAATACCCACGTAAAGGCATTGAGTAAACTGGTTTTTCCTGAGCCATTATTACCATGAATTATCGTGGTGTTAAGAACATCTCCTCCGGAAAGCACTATCTCTGGTGTTGTACCATAAAAGGAGCGAAAGTTGCACAGCTTAATTGAAGTCAGCTTCATCGCACCTCTTCCTTAATTATCACCAAAATTTCATCGTTAATGTGGCTGTTAATTCGCTTATCTAGTCTGCCTTTTTCCAGCTTCCATACCCGTTCAATAATCTGCCTTACTGCCGGTGGGGCGCTGGTAATTGGCTCCTGCACATCATCAATATTTTGATCTGGTGACATTGCGGATGGTAGATACTTTTTTCTTTATTTTACTGCGCTTTGCGTGTCATTGGTCATTGGTCATTGGTCATTTGTTTTATAGGTTGTAAATTGGCGAATTTTTTGAGAGGAAAGGCTTTATTTACAACTAATATGCTGGTATACTATATAATATAATGGGATATAAGCTTTCATAAAAATTTTGCTTACATCCCATTATATTAGAATCCATAAAATTATTATTTCACACTTCTGCCCCCATCATCCACTATTACGAAAATTTTTACAAAAATCAATACAAATTGTTGGCAAGCTATCAAAAATCTATGTTTCATATATCTAATAGACCATAGCGCTTTTGTAAAGCAAGTAACTTCATCCTTGCCTCACCGGCGTTATCAGCTAAATCGGCAAACTCCACAAAGCGCCGCAATTCTTTCTTTAACAAATTGCGCTCAACTTCTATAGTTTCCCTGTCTAAATCTGGCGGTAAAACAATCATGTCGTAAATAATGGCGCGTTCTTTTCCAGGATGAGGACGTAAAACGCGCCCGCGTCTTTGGATAAACTGACGGGGATTCCCAGAACTTGATAAAATCACCGCAGTTTGAATTGCTGGGATATCAACTCCTTCATCTAAACAGCGAATGGCAACCAAACCTTGCAATTCTCCGCTTTCAAATTGACACCGTAAAAGTTCTCTTTCTTGTAAAGAAGTTTGAGCAGTGTAGGTACTAACTTTATACCCCAATTCTACACCAAGAATTTTGGCAACGGCTTTGAGTTGACGCAACGATGAACGTTGTCCCGCCTCCTGTGAACCATCACTGCAATAAAATAAGGTGTGGGTAGTATCTTTGCGAGTCGCCATTAATTCCCGCAAAGCAGTTAACTTGTTTTCTGCTGCACCAATTAACCTAGCGCGTTGCATTAACAATGGTTTCAAATCTTCGTTCGCTTCAAAATCCCCCGCTTCTCCATTTTCTCTTTCCCGATACAGAAGCGATCGCCCAATTCTGCGGGTTAATTTTAAATAGGCAATACTTTCTGCCTCTGTTAACTCCACCAAAATCGGATAATACAGATAATGTACCAAAGCACCTTGAGCGATCGCATCCCTTAAGGTAAATTCTGGCTGAAGCACAGCACCGAAATAATCAAACAAAGATTGAGTACCATCATCATCAAAGTACCTTTCCGGTGTGGCAGACAAAGCCAGCCGCAACCCAACGCGGCGTGGTAAACTTTCTTCTAACTTCGGTGCGCCTAAGTTATGGGCTTCATCACCAATAATCAAAGTTCTGTCGGGAAAATATTTCACCTGTGACTGAAAACCATCGCCAATTAAAGTGGAGTTGGTAGTAATCACCGTGACAAACCTTTGGGAACCAGAACGCAGATTATAGATTTGGGTAGAGAGTTGACTTTGCCAATTGCGGACATCAAGGAATGCTAAAATCGGCTGCAAGTTAAATTTTTCGCATTCTCGCGCCCATTGAGTGACAAGATGACGATAGGGACAAACGACAACCAAGACTTGTAAATTAATCTGCTGATATAATTCACAAGCGATCGCCAATGCTGTGATAGTCTTACCACTACCAGTAGCCATTTTTAGCGTACCTCTGCCATTGTTAGCAAACCAGCTAGTCATAGCTTGTTGCTGATATTGCCGCAATTTCAGAGATTGCGGCATTTTCGGGCATCCTGGTAATAGTCTTTGAGTTTGATAACTGCCCGAATTTTCCCTTAACAATGGTAATCGTAAGGGAAAAACGGGCAGTTGCTGCACTCGATTTAGCGTCAGGTACATAACAAGTCAGTTGTCAGTTGTCAGTTGTCTCCCTTGTCTCCCCTTGTTTCCCTCATCCCTCCCTAACCCCTAGCCCCTAGTCTTTAACTCCTAGTTATAATCACGCCAAACGGCGATTAAAGAACCTTGCACCTGTACATGAACAGCAGGAACTTCAATGGGATTATATTTAGGATTAGCGGGTTTGAGGGTAACGCGATCGCCGCTGCGATAAAAGCGCTTTAATGTAGTACCATGTCCATCAACTCTGGCGGCGACGATAGTACCATTTTTGAGTTGATTTGGTTCTGCTACTGGACGCAAAAATACTAAATCGCCATCCGCAATTAAATCTTCAATCATGCTGTCGCCAGCTACCCGCAAAGCATAACTTTGGGGAGGTAAGGCAAAATTAGTAATATCTAAATGTTCCACAGCATCGGTGAAAGGTTCAATTAAACCTCCAGCAGCAATAGTACCTAAAATTGGTACACCCGTTGCCACAGGACGCAAAATCCTGATTGTTCGCGCCTTACCTTCAGTCCATTCGATATAGCCTTTAGTCCGTAAATGTTCTAAACGACTTTGAATTGGTGCTGGTGACTTTAAATTCATCGCTTGCATCATTTGCCGAATTGAAGGCGAATGCTGATGCGTTCGGATGTATTCTCCCAGCCATTCATACAATTCTTGTTGAGCTTCGGTTAAACGTTCCATAATTTTGTTGGGAAGTAATTACAAATGTCCCTAGAACATTAGTACTACATAAAATCCCATATAAGCAAGATGAAAGTGAAAATAAATATCTGGCAATGCTATTTAATTTGAGAATTCATTGATGAAGAGAGGGAGGAGGAAAGAAAGCAGATAATGGATGAGTCCGTTTTTAACGAGTGATTTAAGATTACTTTAGCAGTTCTCTTGGAGATAGGGGACATCCAATTTTTTAAATACCCAATAAATTTGTAGTGCGAGAGTCTCGCTCGATGAATGAACATCAGCGAGCAAGATGCTCACACTACGGAATATGGGTAATTTATTGCTTTTAAGTCCCTAGAAGATATATTGAGCTAATTTTTTGAGACTTTGATAAATACGGGATAATTTTACAGAATTTTGCCAACTTCAGCTTTGTGTTTGCCCACAGGTTTTAGGGGGCGGGTTAAGCTAGATAATCGTGAATGATTGAATCATATCTGTGAACCCGCCCCTACTGCTTGTGAGACATCAGGGTTTAATTTGCACGGAATACGCCAATCTAGCCCCTAGCCCCTAGCCCCTAGCCCCTAGTCCCTAGTCCCTACTCTGCGCCTAAAATACTAGCCAACAAAGCTTTTTGGGCGTGCATCCGATTTTCCGCCTGATCCCAAACCCGTGATTGGGAACCTTCGATGACAGCTTCAGTAATTTCTTCACCACGATGAGCTGGTAGGCAGTGTAAAACAATAGCTTCACGGTCAGCAAGACTTAATAACTGCTCAGAAATTTGGTAAGGTTGGAAGATGGGAAAGCGATCGTCTGCTTCTGATTCTTGTCCCATACTTGCCCAGACATCAGTGTAAAGTACAGCAGCCCCCTTAGCGGCAATTTCTGGGTCATGGGTGAGGAGAACTTCAGTTTGATTATTGGCGATCGCTCTTGCCTGTTCTACAATTCCATTATCAGGTTCATAGCCTTGAGGCGTAGCGATTCTCACATTCATTCCCGCCAAGGCACAGCCCAACATTAAAGAATTGGCGACATTATTCCCATCACCCACATAGGTCAAAGTTAACCCTTTGATGCTACCAAAGCACTCTTGAATCGTCATTAAATCTGCCAATACCTGACAAGGATGTTCCGCATCAGTCAGGGCATTAATTACCGGAATTTTGGCATAGTTGGCAAAAGTTTCCAACTCTTGTTGAGCAAAAGTGCGAATTGCCAATACATCCAGATATCGATCCAACACCCTAGCTGTATCTTGCACTGGTTCCCCACGACTGACTTGGGTAACATTAGGGTTGAGATCAATTACCTGTCCACCTAGTTGGTACATCGCCACTGTAAAACTCACGCGCGTGCGAGTAGAAGCTTTAGAGAACAACAACCCCAAAACTTTATTACAGTGTAACTTGAGCTTTTGTGATTTGAGTTGAGTTGCTAGTTGCAGAAGTTCCTGAAGTTCTGTAGAACTCAGATCAGCCAGACTTAATAAATCTCGTCCGTTCAACGCTACCATGCTTTGTGAATCTGTAAAGAACCAGTGATGTTTTTCTATGCCTTGAGCCAGCCCTATGAAAAATTATCGCCTTAAAACTTTACCAGATATTTTGCTGTCGAGGGGAGATGGTCAACAGTCAACAGTCAACGGTCAACAGTCAACAAAAAATTTTCTCGCCTCCTGCTAGACAATAAACTTGTTTATGCTATAATTCAAAATCGGTGAGTGCGTAAAGCGATTCGCAAAATTTGCCAGCATAGCACAGTGGTAGTGCATCCGACTTGTAATCGGAAGGTCGTCGGTTCAAATCCGACTGCTGGCTTTATCCTTATTGTCGATTAACTAATTATTTGTCGCTGTTCAGAAATTTGTATATTTTTACACATAATTTACACATAATTAGAACCTGTCTATTATAACTTCCATTAGTTTTAAACATATAAACTTCCCATCTTTCAAGCCACTTCAATCTCAAACTGTTATTAAAACCCTTGTATTAAAAGATTCTTCTGGAAAAGTTTAGGTAATTTTAGAGAAAAAAAGCGATCGCATCTTTAAAATTATTTCCATTTGAGGTAGAGAACCTGCTTTCTGAACAACATGAAATATATCTATACTAATAACCGCATAAATGCTGAGGTTTTTGTATAGAACATATTTTATTTTATAAGTATTATCTTTTGATACTGATTCTTCAAAACAATTACTTAATAGTAGTTGGGGTTATATATATTGGATTTAATTGTTAAATATTGGGAGTATGCAGCAATGAAAGAGTTTGGATTAACTGTAGAACAAACCATAATCATGTTTAGCTATCAGTATCATTTAGTATTAGCAGATATTGAATATGAACCAAATTATGCAATTAAAATTAAGTCACTAAAGAAAGAATGGTTAACTAAATGGAAAGAATCAACAGAGATTTTTCTAAAAGGTCAAGTCAATGAAGATGATACTGGAAACTCTTATTTTCATTTAATTACAGATTTTGAATTACTAAAGAAGCTTGTTACACCAATAAAAAATGATAAAGGTAATAAATTAACATTATATCTAATACTTTTAGAAGTTATTCTTTTTAAACCATATTATTTGCTCGGTAATACTAGTGATGAACAGTTTAAGAATCTCAAAATAACAGATGAGGAAAAACTGACGATTAAAATGAAAGTCTTTGCTAGAACGCTAGATATAGACTCAGAAATTGTTACACGTTTTAAGTCTAATTATAACGAGGCGGTTAATGGGATTAAAGGTGGTTTCAATCCTTGGTTAGTAGGTGTATTGGGGGCAATTGTACTAGCAGTAGCAGCTGCATTTTTCACTCCTGCTATAGCAGCTTTATTAGCACCAATACTAGCACCTGGCCTTTCTGGCGCAGCAGCAGTATCAGCTGTTTTAGCTGCTCTTGGTGGTGGTGCGATCGCAGCAGGTGGATTAGGAATGGCTGGTGGTTTTGCAGTAATTGTTGCCGGTGGTGCGATTTTGGGTGCTGGTGCTGGTGCTGGCGTTGGCGCTTTATTTGCTCAATCTCCGGATACGGCTCTAACCCAAGCCGCCAAACTGGAAGTAGTAATGAAAGAGATTGTACATATTCAAAAAGATATTCGTTTAGCCCAAGAAATTATTAAAGAGCAAAGACAAGCTATTCGCTCTCTTGAGGACGAAAGAGATGATTTAATTCTTAATAAAGAAAAGGAAAACAATAAGCAAAAAATTGAGAATCTTGAAAAGGCTCTTGAATATTTGAAGAACGCATTAAAGAGAAACCAAGACTTACTATAACTAATTTATCCATTGACTTATGTCCGGTTTAATAAGTTGGGATGATGAATTTTCAGAAGCCAATCAAAAAATAAAAGATATACATACAAGTTTTGATAGGCTTCGTCAAGATCAACAACAAGAGTCAGACGAACTTCTAAAATTGCAAGAAGAGGTAATTAGTTTAGCTAAAGCCATAGGAGTTTCTGAAGAATCTATAGAAAAAATATTAGATTCCAATATAGAACCATATTCTCGACCAAATAGATTAGAATGGGACGATGAATTTTTATGCAAATATAATTCTTCAATTCTTGAAACTGACGTTCGAGAAGAGGTATTTAGAAATCCATGCACTATACCTTCTTTATCTAACTTAGATTATACAATTGTTGGTATAGCTGGCTTAGTTGCTAATATTTTGGATTTTTTAGTTGTCAAAATTCCTAAAGACATTAATTATTTAGGAAAATTCAAACAAGAAGGAAGTAACTTTACACATTGGTTAAAAACATTGGGAATTGATGAAGAAGGAGAATTATCTCCTTTCTTAAAGTGGTGTGAAGATACATGTAAAGTTTCTTACGATCAAAGTATTAATTCAAATATTAAAGGATTTAACCCTAGAAGTCATAGGCTATTAAGCCTTGGACACGATCCACTATTTGGGTTGATATTTGGTACTTTGGATATTCTTAATGGCACAATGACCGCTTTTGACAGCAATGGTAAACTTCATATTGTGAAAACATTTGATATGCCGTTGGCAGATAAGGCTTTTGCTCCTCTAATTTGGCTAGGACATATCGTTTCCGATATGTGTACTAAAATGGGAGTTCCTATACCTGGCTGGGCATTTCTTCAGCTAATACAGTTTGGCTCTTTTGGTTCGGATAAAAAAACTATTGCGGATATATCTAGATGGATGTATCTAAATGGTTATGATTTAAGGCACTTTGTTACAATGTCTCTTCCTGTAGCCGTCATCGAATTGATTGTGAGAGCTTATCATTATCTATCATCATTAGACAATCCAGAACAGCTTCAAACTTCTCCTTATACTTCTATTACAATAAAAGAATTGCATCAAATTAAATCTAAGCTAAAACTTCGGAAAATGTTGCTTTTAGCTCATGCTGTGGCAGCAACTGGAAATGCTGTAAAACTATTTACATATTCAGGTAATCCTTTAGCAATTAATCTTCCTCAATGGATTTTTTTAATCAAAGAAAGTGTAAAAATGATCCAGGCAGTAAACAGAGATACCACCCCTGAAAAGATTATTCGTAATCGTGAAAAAATCAATAATGTTTGGCAGGAAATTAAAAATATTCATCTTGAGTAAATTAATATTTCCTCAAACTTCCAATTAGTAATTCCCAATTACAATCGCTGTCGCTGAATCAATTGACTGAATAATCCTGGTTGCTGGGCGAGTTGCTCAAAATTACCTTGTTGGACTAACCGCCCATTTTGCAAAACATAAATGCGATCGGCGTTGCGAATGGTACTCAGGCGATGAGCAACAACAATTCGGGTTACATTGAGCTTTTCTAAACTTTCGCTGACAATCGCCTGGGTGCGGTTATCTAAGGCGCTGGTGGCTTCATCAAAAACCAAAATCCGGGGACGTAACGCCAAAGCCCTGGCAATGAGTAACCGTTGTCGCTGTCCACCGGAAAGGTTTGTTCCACCTTCGCTAACTACGGTATGCATCCCCATTGGCATGGCGGCGATATCATCGGCTAAACCTGCCATCCTCGCTGCTTCCCAAGCTTCTTCCATTGAGATGGCGGCGTTACTGGAAATGTTTTCAAAGATGGATGCAGACATTAAGCGGCTGTTTTGCAACACCACCCCTAACTGACGGCGAACGGCATTCACATCTAATCCGGACAGTTCTTGCCCATCATAATTAATACTACCCGATTCTGGTGTGTCAAATCCTAATAACAATCTAAATAAAGTAGACTTGCCACTCCCAGAAGGCCCCACTAAGGCGATAAATTCTCCTGGTTCTGCCCGTAAGCTGACATCATCTAAAGTGAGTGCGCCATCAGGGCGATAGCGAAAGATTACATGGCTAATCTCAACTCTGCCTGATAATCTCCCTGGGTCACTTTTGCTACTATCAACTTCTGGGGTAGCTTGGAGAATTGGTTGGGCGCGTTCCCATAAGGGTAAGGCTTCTAAGATATCTACAGCGGTACTGCTTAAACTCGTCGCCCCACTAATAAATGTACCAAATGCAGCATTAAAGGCTAAGAAAGTTCCCGTAGAAAAACTTCCACCATTCGCCTGGGATTGTTGGAGTAAATTGGTGGCGAAGGCAAAAATTATCACGGGAGTTAAGGCGGAGAGAAGATTATTAACTACTACCAAATTATCTTCAATACTTTGAGCATCGAGCATATAGCGTAATTGTTGCCGATATTGCCCACCCCAGTAAGCAAATGCTCTCGCTTCTGCGCCATTGGTGCGGAATTTTGCCACACCGTTGATAATTTGTACCATCATCCCAAAAAGTTTACCTTGCATTTCCAGTAAGGGGCGGACTTTGCGGATGGTGAGCATACCGGAAATAATGGTGACAGCAATATTAATTAAGGCGACGAATAAGGCAATCAGGGCTAAGGAAGGACTGTAGTAAAACAGCAATCCTAAATTTAACAGGGAAAAGAAGCTAGAAAATAAACTTTTGAGGATAGTATTGCTGAGTTTTTGGCGAATTTGGCTGATAACAGAAACACGGGCGCTTAAATCACCGATGGAATATTGGCGGAAAAATGACGCTTTGAGATTTAATAATCTATCCCAAATTGCCGCTTGGGTGGAAGTATCGGCAAAGGTTTCCAAGCGCATAATCGCTATCCCTTGGGTGAGTTGAAATAGGGTTGCGCCTAGGGTTGTGGCTACTAAACCGAAGGCAATTTGGTATAACAGCGATTTGTTTGCATCGGGAATCGCTTGATCAATCAAGATGGCGGTGGCTTGGGGTGTAATCATCCCCAATAATGCGATCGCAATTCCCGCAAATAAAATTGTTGTCAGTTCCTTTGAACGCCCTTTAAACGCAAACTGCACCAAGTTCAACACCTTGAGGTTACCTGGTAAAGGACGATAAAAGGTGTAAGCTGTAGGAGATATCGTTGCAGCCGTTTGGCGATCGCACTTTATCCGCTTTTGCTGCAATGGATCGATAATTTCGTACCGCGTCTCTGATACTGGTAACAGTGCCACTGGGCGGTTATCGGCGACAGTGTAAGCTAATAAAGGCCCACTATCTTGCTGCCACCAATTATCCCGCAAAGTGATGCGCCGGATGCGGATACGGGACGCACGAGCGATCGCATCTAAGGGATCGCGTACTCGGCGCAAGTCTTCTGAGTTAGCCGGGGGTTGAATGGAAATACCCAATACTTTTGCTACTGCACCAGCGGCAAATAACAGTGCTTCTTCGGAGGTGAGCGATCGCTTGCTGGGCGATGTTTGCGTTGTTTCGGCATCAAAGATATTAGCAAAGTTATCGAGAGTAGATGCGATCGCCTGATTATTCAACCTTTCTCTGGCTTGAAACCGGGCTAATTCGGCGGTATTGGCTTGTTGTTCGAGTTGGGAAATTGCTTGTAAAACAAATATTTGTAAATGATGTAATCCGGTTAATAATATTTGCGTATCGTCTAAATCTGAACTAGATATGGCATCAATTTCAATCACATCTCTTGCTTCTACCCAGAGATATCCTTGTAAAGGAATGCGTCCGATATCTGATGTGATTTCTAAATTATCTAAGCCTAATAAATTTCCCTTTCCTTGAAGAATTTGTGTCCAAGCAACCATGTCATGTGGGGCTTGAAATATTTCCTGACTACCTAATATAGTACATCCGGGAACTTTAGCGGGTGTGGGGATTCTGGGGGAGATAATTTCGGCAACGGATGAACTAAGAAGGTTTACCCAATCTTCAATTAATTCAGGGGTATAAGTTGGAGAAAATTCGGCTTTTGTAATTGGGAATAGTTCGGTTTCTTCTAAAGCAACTGCGAGGATTTGATAATGTCCATCAGGTGAGGTTAGTTTAGCACAGAACATGGCTGCGCCTGCTTTGACGCTAAATAAATAACGTCGTCTACCTTTGGGAATGCCATGTTGGACGTTGATGGAGAAGATGGCGAGGGAACCGGATTTGACTAGCCAAATTGTTTCTGGGTTGTCGAGTAATAAGGGGTCGTTATTTTTGAATATATATGATTCACTGAGTGGGTTGGTTTGGTTTTCTTCAGCTAGCATAGTTAAATATTTGATATAAGGATTTATTTATTCTTTGCGTCTTTGCGCCTACCCTGCGGGAACGACTCCGTCGAATGCGTGAGAGAAAAAGAAATGAATCGAACCGCGAAGGACACGAAGGACACGAAGGAAGAGGAGTTGTAGAGAGTTTGTTGGTTTAGCTTTCGCTTTTAATTAGGTCTAAATAATGCCCTTCTATTTGGGTTAATTCGTCGTGAGTACCGCGTTGCACGACTTTACCGCGATTGAGAACAATAATTTCATCGCAATCACGAATTGTACTCAAACGATGGGCGACAATTACGCAGGTACAGCCGCGTAAACGTAGGTTTTGATCGATGATTTTTTCGGTTTCTGCATCTAAAGCGCTGGTGGCTTCATCCATTAATAAAATTGAGGGATTGTTGACTAAGGCGCGGGCGATTTCTAATCTTTGTCGCTGTCCCCCACTCAAATTAGTTGCACCTTCCAATAAATCTGCATTGTAACCGCCGGGGAGCGATCGCACAATCTCATGGACTGCGGCATCACGGCAGGCTTGGATTAAGTTACTATCGGGAATGGTAGTATCCCACAAGGTGAGGTTATCGCGGACGCTACCAGCAAATAACATAATCTCTTGTTCAATGGTGGCGATGGAGTTTACCAATATCTGAGGCGGAATTTGCTGTCTGGGTTGTCCATCTAAGTAAATTTCCCCCGCCCAAGGTTGGTATAATCCGGCTACCAGCTTGGCGATGGTGGATTTACCGGAACCACTCCCACCAACTAAGGCTACACGTTGTCCTGGTTTGAGGGAAAGACTAAAATTTTCAATGAGCGGTGGTGCAGTTCGGTTATAGCCAAAGGTGATATCGCGCAGTTCGAGATATCCTTCCAGTTTAGGGGAAGCGACAGACCAATCCCCCCTGCTCCCCTGCTCCCCTGCTCCCCTGCTGTCTTCTACGGGGTTGCGCAACACATCATCTAGCCGATTTAAGTTTCCTTCTAGTTCTTGTAAATCCCCACCTAAACTGATGAGTTGACTGACTGGTTGCATAAATTGCTGCATCAAAGATTGAAATGCAATTAACATCCCAATACTCAACGCACCATCGATGACGCGGAATCCGCCGACAACTAGCAATAACATGGAAGTAATCCCCGATAAAAAGCTGGGTAATATTCCCAAGCTTTGATTGAGGTTGTCCATATCTTGACGCACATTAACAGCTTTGGCGTAATATCCAGCCCAACGGGTGAAAAAATCGGATTCTAAACCGGAAGCTTTCAGGGTTTCCATACTTTGCAAACCTGCGATCGCCACGCCGCTCACTTTACCTTGTTCCTGCATGAGGCGTATATTAGTATCAACCCGCAATCTGCCTACCCACTGCAAAGCTAGGAGATTGACAACGACAAAGGCAATGCCAATCAGAGTTAATAGGCGATCGTATTGCCACATGACAATGGCGTAAAATATTACCATCACGGCAGAAATTACCGTTGTTGCCAGTTTACCAGAAAGGAGATTAGCGAGGCGATCGTTAAGTTGAATTCTGCTGCTAATTTCTCCAGCAAAACGTTGATCGTAAAAGCTTACAGGAAGATGGAGAAGATGCCAAATAAATTTACTCGACATTCCCATTGCTAATTTAATTTTTAGCCGCCGCAATAACTGTAATTGCAAGCGTGTTAATAATCCGCTTAATAAAGCAGTAAACAACATCGCAAATATCAGCGGACGCAACCAATCATCTCGCCCTTGAATCAATACTTGGTCTACAAATACCTGTGAAAAAGTGGGGATTGCTAACCCAGGTATTACTAGTAAAAATCCAGCAAATACACAATAAATTAAAGACCAAACAGAGCCGCGTAATCTTGAAGTTAAAGCCAAAAATAAACTAGGTTTATGTCCTCCCGGTTTAAATTCCGCACCCTTTTCAAATACTAAAACAACCCCCGTAAAAGCTTCACTAAATTCCCCTACAGAAATTGTCCGCCTTCCCGTTGCTGGATCATTTAAATAAACCCGCTGTTTACTAAACCCTTCAACAACTAAAAAATGATTAAAATTCCAAAATACTATATAAGGGCATTGAATTGGTTCTAATGCTGGTAAATCTGCCTTAAAACCTTTAGCTTGTAATCCGTAACTACGAGCAGCATTTAATATATTTGTTGCCTTACTTCCATCCCGCGAAATCCCGCAAGCTTGGCGTAATTCTGCCAAAGGTACAATTCGCCCATAGTATCCTAAAATCATTCCCAAAGCTGCCGCACCACATTCTACTGCTTCCATTTGTAGTAATGTCGGTGTGCGGCGAATCGAAGGCATTTTATTAAATAAACTTTTCATATTTAACTAAGTGATGCAAACTCTCTTTCTATCTATTCTTCCTTGGCGCACTTGGCGTTCTTGGCGGTTCAATTTCTATATTTTTTCTCACGTATAGGCGCAGAGACGCAGAGAAAAAGGCGCAATTTAGGAATTATGCAAGAGGTCTAATTATTACGAATAAAAGAATATTAAACCTCTTGGAAATTACGAATTACGTTAGCGAAGCGGTAGCGAGGAACGAGCGTCATTACGAATTACGAATTATCCCAATCCTGTCCAAGATTTCAAAATAGGTAAAACAAAGGTAATCGGTGCGCGTTCTTCAACAGTAATCCGCACAGAAGTTGTAGTTCCCGGTGTAATTTTCAATTCCGGCCCTTTTGATGAAGACCAACGATAGCCGCTGACAGTGGAAGTATCAGGCTGAAGTTCGGTAAAAACTGCCAATTGTGCCCCTTGGCTCAAAATACCAGGTAAAATATCAGGATTACCGATTAAGCTGGCAACACCTTGCTGTGTCACCGGAAATGCAGAGATATTTGTTACCTTCGCTTCTATCCCACCAAATTCTTCCCGTTTCACTGTAGAAGGTGTAATTTGTAAAGACATCCCCGGTTTAATTTTCTTACCTTCACTCACAGGTAAAAAAGCCACATTAACTAACTTCGCTGATGATTCATAAGCAGCAATTGTCCCAATTCCCCCACCTGGTTCTAACTGTTGTCCTGGTTTGGCAGTAATTTCCAGGACTCTTCCTGTGTAATCGCTGACAATTTGACTACTCTTTTGTAACTGTAATTCTAATTGAGCAATTACACGTTGAGTTTCCTGAATTTCTTTTTTCCGATTAGTAACAGTAGTGAAATCTTGTTCTTTTTGCGTTGCTTGACGACTTTCTAAAGCCTTTAATTGGGTTTGAATCTCATTAATTTGATTAAGATTATTCATATACTGACGTTCCGTATCAGTTTCCCTTAATTCCAGTTGATTTAACTGGGATTTGGCTTCATTAATTTGTGCTTGAGCATTTTTATACTCTTGCTCTGCTTGTAAAGCTGTATCTTGGTTAACAGCCCCTTGCTTAAAGAGATTTTTCCGCTTTTGCCATCTTTCATAGTAAGTGGGTAATAATTCTTGTAAGGTTTGTATACGTTGTTGGAGATTTAAGCGTTCGCGTTTCATGACAGTCTGTGTCTGTTCCCGCAACGCCGGAGTGAGAGATTGAACAATTTCTAAACTTCTCTCTAAAGTTTGACGCTGTTGCTGAATCGCCATCTCTTCTAAATTAGAACGCTGTGTTTGTACTTGACTGGCGGTTTCATCTTGAAAACGCAACTGTCCCAATTTTTCCCGTGCTAGTTGCAATTGCTTACGTAATTCAGCTTGGTCGATAGTTGCAATCACTTGACCTTTTTTAACGCGATCGCCTGCTTGCACATTTAACGCTAAAATTCGTCCAGGGTTAGCAGCTTGCACTGTCACTACTTTACTAGGATAAATTAATACACCCCGACCGGAGACAACTATGGGGATACGTCCCAACACACTCCATGCAGTTCCTACCGCTACCAAGGAACCCAGCGCCAGCAGAGAAAACCAGCGTTTCGGATTTGTTACCTTAATTAATTGGTCGAGTTGTTCGGGAGAAGCAACCCTTTCCAACGCTTCTTTGCGAAAGAGATTATTTTTCTGTGTATCTTGCTGTGTTACCATTTTTTCACCTTTATATATAGGGACTAGGGAAGAGGGGACAAGGGAGACAAGGAGGACAAGGAGGACAAGGGAGAAAAATAATCCATGCCCAATGCCCAATGCCCAATTCATTCAATTCCAATCCGTTTGAGCATCCAGTCAAACCTGGCTCCAGCTATGGCTACCTGTGCGAGAGAATTAGTATTGAGTTCGTTGGAGTAGGATTGGTCTAAAGATTGTCCACTGCTGTAACTCAGTCGCCCATATCCTAAACGTTGTGCGATCGCTTGTTGTTTATCCGCTAAGAGAATACCCAACACGCGATAAAATCGAGATGCAAAGCCGACATCATGCAACAGTTTTGCAGCTAATCGCCATTTAGGAATCGATAACACCCGTGAATTCCGTAATGTCCTCACTGTGACCGCTGGTGGTTGTACCTCAATAAACGGTGTTTCACCCACAATATCGCCCCGCCATAACCGTGCGAATTCCCTTTCTAATACTTGATTTTGGCTATCTTCTAAATTAGAAAAAGCTCGCGCTAACGGGTTACTTTCTCCTGTGTCTGCATTTAATGTCACCGCACCATCAAGTAAAATATGTAACGCCTCGATTGGCCTACCGCTGCGAATTAATACAGAGCCAGCGGTAAACTGTTCGACTCGTCCCGCAGCAATTAACCAATCAATATCGCCATCTTGTAACTCTGCAAAGACAATCAACGCTTCCCTCAGTTGCGATTGACTCAAAACAACTGTACTGTTTCCCAGTTGATTCATCATTTGCTCTAGGCGATGGGCTAACAACACCGCACTAGCGCGGTAGAGATGCGCCGCAAAACTTAGGTCTTGTTGTAGTTTCTGAATCAGCTGGAATTTGGGAATTGTCAAAATCAAAGATTTGGTTTTCGCACTAACTGTAGTTGCAGGTAAGTAAGTTTCGATAAACGGAATTTCCCCTACCATCTCCCCACTAGATAACCGTGCAATTTCCCGTCCAGGTAAACTCCCACCTTCCAGCACCGCAAAAGCACGTCCCAACGGATTATTATCCGACTGATTTAGTGAAACTGTCAACGCACCATCAAGGAGAATATGCAATGCATCCAGGGGTTGACCTTGCTGAATCAAAACCTTTCCTGGCGCAATTTCTGCTTGATTTCCCACCGCCAACATCCAATCTATATCTTCATTACTAAGTTCTTTTAGTAGAACCTCTGTCATTACTCAACTCCCTATAAATCAACGAATGGGAGAAAAATTCTGCAACCTTCACCCCTAATTTGTCATTACTCAACAGTCAACAGTCAACAGTCAACCGTCAACACTCCCCTCATCTCCTACCAAAAAGTTTGGCAAAACCGCTCACAAAACTGAGCGCATCGCTAACGGAATTAAAGCCCAAACCGATAAATTGAAATGCTGAGGAAGATATATAAGAAGATTGAAAAATAGAATTTCTACTGTTTCTTCTATAACTTCTGCGGTTGGCGGAAAATATATCTCTTTGTTCAAAAGTCGAGCCAGATAGATAAATATCGATTCCACCTGCGACTGCGTCTAGTTCTTCTGGTGATAACTCAACGGGAGTGTTATTTATATTGGTTTCATTAGACATTCTTTTATCCTTTGAATGGCTGCCGAAACTTAGATATTTCTGGGGGGGTGGAACTTATGCAGAATCCGTAAACGCAAAGCCGTGTTCGCGTAGCGTCTCCGTCAGGAGAGGCAGTGCGTTGGGCGGGTGAAGAGACTTGTAGACGCGCAGCGGTTTCCCTCAGGGTAGTAACTGCCGAACCCTTACTGCAAAGCAGAACTCGAAGAGTAGCACTTGTCCTAGACATCGCATTTTTCCGGCTGAATAGCACCGCACTCAGCGTCAGCGAACTATTCATGCACTGCGAATATCAATAGTGATTGAGCTAAGTTTCTCAAAAACCTGTTGAGTGCGATGAATCGGCCACCAATCGTAAAGAAAAATTTCTAACGGTCGCCACATTGCTACCCAACCCACAATCAAAAGCCCTTCTGTGACGATGTTAGCAAAGGTATCATCGCTGAACAAAGTAATTAGCTTGCTAATAGTCACACACAAGCCTAAAAACATCAGACCAATAATCAATGATACACGACCTTGGCGGAAAGTCTGACGCAGTTCTCTAGCGGCGTTATGCTTTCTGTAAGCAAAATAGTTATGGATAGCTTCAGGTAAAATTTGTATTTCTTCCTCTCGAACGTGTTCCGGTACGTAAAAAACCAGCTTCAGAGGGGTTTTGAGTGAAAATTCACTTACAGACTGGAAAATGTAAGATTCGGCATCGTCATCAAGGTCTTTTTCTAAAAATGGCGATGGGTCAAATGAGTTAAATATTTGACTTAGATTACTAAGCCGAATTTCAACTAAATATGTACCATCTTCATTTTTATAGTAGGAGTCTAATTCTTTCACTTACATAGCTCTTAGGTATTTATTATGGAGATAAAACTAGTAAATTTACATACAAAAATAGCGATCGCAATCATTTGACTGAGAGTTTTTGGTCAAGTGTTTTCTAGGAAATTGTCATAACCCACAAAATTACTCACCTTAATCTTGAGGTTAGACAAAAAATTTGAGGAAGTTGTGAGAGTTGTCAAAAAAAGAGCGATCGCACTCACCTAAGTTCATGCGATCGCTCTTTTTTGCACCCTAATTCTTAGTAACCCGCTAGCAATGCATCACGCAGGAAAACGTATTGTAGTTCAAAGCCAATCGGCTCAAGTCTAGACAACAACTCTTTTGCTTGCTCTGAAAGTTGATAATCAGATGGTACTGGAATAATCGTGGAATTTTCCATACCTTGAGCCAGCCGATACCAAAAAGCCAGCTTGGTATTATTGCTCAAAGAGTCGTATTCCCGCCTGATATCTGTGCTAGAAGGTGTCAACAAATCTCGCATGATTTGTAGTTGCTCTTCCTGGGACTTTCCTTTAACTTTATTAAACAGTCCCTCGGAAGTATCAGGTGCGGTTCCTTCCGGATCTCCGGGTCTGGTGGAACCACCCATTTTGACGTAGAGATGCCACAATAGGGCAAGTTGGTTATCGATGGACAGGTTTCTAAACAGCTCCGCATATTCTGCTGGTGCTGATTGAGTGTATTGTGCCATGATTACTTTTCCAATTCAAAACTTCTAGTCTTTAAGGCGATCAACACTGAAGTAAAAACTCCTTAACGACTTGTTACCTAAGTTAACAATCACCTGATGTGTATTCCTCTGACTGAGGTTGTAGATGTAGAATTTTCCAAGTTAGTATAATTCACAACTTCAGCAGGGTGAAGACCAAGGATTTACTCACCCTGAGAGAGATTTTTTAGACAACGATAAGTAGATCAACGGAAATAAACATAACTATATTAGGAAGGGTAAAGGGAAAGGGGGAAAGGGGTAAAGGTTTTTCCCTTTACCCTTTCACCTTTCCCCCTAATCCTCAGAGGGAACCCGGAGTTTACCCGAAAAAACTTTACATAGTTTTTCATCGCGCCTACTTACTTAGGAGTCCGATATGAATTCAATTATGGTGATCCATCCATATAAATATGATGAAATATGGGTGTTCGACGATGAAAAAGTTGGTTTGGTACGGGAACCGTTTGTAGCAGGTGCAGACAAGATTATTGATCGATTAGTAGCAAACATCCCAAATGCAGCAGCAGGATTTAGTTTACTGTTTTCTGCTCGCCCATTTCCCGGTTATCAAGTTAAATTTGATTGGCGACGGGAGGAATATGGCGGAAATTGGTACTACAATGCAGAGTTAGATATGGAAGGATGGCTGTGTCCGGCTTTGCTGAAGTATTTTCCTGAGGCTCCGAAAGAATTTTACGCTCAATGCAAAGCGATCGCTACATAACAACTCGTAAATCTATTTTTACAACCCATAAACCTGCTACTATCAACAGATTTAAGCCACCCCCTAAATTTACCTCATCGGCTAACTTGAGACATCGCAAGAAACGGGTGGTTTTTGATGAACAGCGTCTGTAAAGTAAAAAAATGCGCCAGTTCCCTAGATGCAGTCGAGATGATACCAATAAATAGTGTAAATATCTTTGACAGCAAAGACTACAGCCGAATTGCTCAGGCGATCGCATTCATCCAGAAAAATCACCTAAATCAACCAGATTTGGCAACGGTAGCCCAGCAAATAGGGCTGAGTGAGTCTCATTTCCAAAGGTTATTCACTCAATGGGCGGGTATTAGCCCCAAGAGATTTGTGCAATATCTGACTGTAGAATATGCTAAGTCAAAAATTACCGAAACTAAAAGCCTTTTAGACCTAACCCTAGATGTGGGGCTATCAAGTCCAGGACGATTACACGATTTGTTTGTGAATTTAGAAGCGATGTCTCCTGGTGAATTCAAAACAGGGGGAGCAGGTTTACAAATTCGCTATGGTATTCATGACACATTATTTGGTAAATCCCTACTCGCTACAACATCTCGTGGTATTTGTAACTTGTATTTCTTAGACTCTTCAAATGAGCAGAATGCAGAGCAAATACTGCAAGCTTCATGGAAAAGTGCAGAAATTATCCACGATCAACAAACCACCCAACCGTTGCATGACCAGATTTTCCATCCCGAAGCTTTGAATGTTAATAAACCATTAACGCTCTTAGTTAAGGGTACAAATTTTCAGATTCAAGTTTGGAAAGCACTATTGCAAATACCTTTTGGGGGTATGACAACTTATCAAAATATTGCTGAATCAATTAATCGCCCAACTGCTGCTAGAGCCGTGGGTAATGCTGTCGGTAATAATCCCATAGCCTATATCATTCCATGCCATCGTGTCATTCGGGAATCTGGGGAACTAGGCGGTTATCACTGGGGTTTGGTGCGTAAATTAGCGATTTTGGGCTGGGAAGCCAGCCGGAAAATTTGAGATTTAATCAACGATTTGGGAACTATAAAGCTACCCTCGGTTGCGAAATTATACCGAATAATTGCTGAAACCTTGTATTCCTTGTCCTTTAATGCCATCATCCCAAAATAAAATCCCTCAGCTAGCTGAGGGATTTACCAGGAACGCGTATTGAGAACAATATACAATACAATTGTACTATATACAGACAATTGTGTACTAAAAAAATTAAACGCAACCAATATCTTGAAGCATGGCTAAATGCTGCTGTACAGGAGCCAAGGTATTTGCGGCTATCATGCCACTAGCGGCGACGGCTGGTAAACCGATACCTGGAAATGTGGAATCGCCACAACACATAAATCCTGGTAAAGGTGTTGTAGGGCCGGGAAACATTGCAACTCCTGCTTTGATCGCTGGCCCATAAGAACCGCGATCGCGGCGCAAAAAGCGTTCATGTGTAAGCGGTGTACCGATAAGAGTGACTTCACAACGAGAGCGAATATCGGGAATAATGCGCTCTAAAGCTTGCCACATCACCTCTGCACGTAAGCGCTTTTGTTCCCCATACTCTGGGCTTTTCCTGTCCATTCCCAGCCAAAGTGCATAAGGCTCATTACCAGGAGTGTAGACATGAATTGTATGTTTACCCGATGGTGCTAGGGATGGCTCAATAATCGAAGGAATTGATATGAGGACAACATTCTGAGGTGCTGTTACCCCGACTTCCCAGTCGTTAACAACTATGTGGTGACAAGCCAAATTTGACGGTAAACCTTGGGCATCAATACCTAAATGGAGATGCATAAAACTATCACACTCAGGTGTTGCTTGTCTTTGATTACGGTACTTTTGGGGAACTGCCTTTTCTGGTAATAGCTTCAGTGTATCCCAAACCGATGTACCGGAAACTACCGCTTTTTGCGCTCGGATTTCTGAGCGATCGCGCAGACGCACACCTACAGCCCTACCCCCTTCTACCATCACTTGTTCCACATGCGCGCCAAGTATTAATTTACCGCCTTGTCTCTCCAGCCCCTGAACTAGCGCGTCAACTAAAGCACCACTTCCACCAATCGGATAATCAAGTTTTACTCCTGTCCGATACCAGTCAGCAAACATAAAAGCTACCTCTGCCGCACTCGTACCATCTGCGGGTAAACCGGAGAGGAGAAAACAAAGCAAATTCAGCCAATTTTGAATAAACGGATCTTTGACCACACCATCCATAATTTTGCTGAAAGCACCAGTTAGCTTCGGCACATTAAGGCTATGCTTTGCCAACGCTGGCGCAAATCTACCCACAGTTTTCACTGCACCCCAATCAAAGCGCAATGCTGCTGGAGACATAGCAGTTGCCGCGCTAGCCAAGGGTTCCATAATGCGCTGGAGTTGTCGCCATTCCCTCACAGCATCTTCGCCCCGCAGTCGCATCAGCACTTCACAAAATTGTTCTGCGCCAACCGTTGTATCAAAATCACCTTCTGGTAAACAGCATCCCCAAGTATCGTAGGTAACGCAAGGTAACTCAGAGCCAATTGCATCTAGTACTTGTCGCAGCGGATTAGGAGAGGGACTGTAAGATAGTCCAGAGTACAGGGATGGGCCGGAATCAAATTTAAAGCCATTGCGCTCAAAAGCGTGCGCTGCACCACCAGGAATCGAGTGGCTTTCGCAGACTATGACATCAAAACCATACCGCGCTAATAGTGCAGCACAACTTAAACCGCCAACACCGCTACCAATGACGACTACATCTGTCTTCAACAAATTTGCTCTCCCTAAACGGCTGCTTTCAATTTGAATTGTATAGTTTTACGAATAGCCGTAGATGGAAGGGGGACAAGGGGGATAATTAATGCCCAATGCCCAATGCCCCATGCCCAAATTCATTGTGTTCTGGGGCAATAAGCAAGGTATCTCGACTGTGCATAGCCCATCACAGGAGTTGAAATTGGTAACCAACCATTTTTTCCCGGTGCAATGACAACATTTTGCCCCTTAGGAACTACTCCCACCCTGGCGGAATTATTAGAAGGTGCTGTTCGCACTACCAACCCACCATCAGCGGTAACTTTGCGACAAAAGTTTAAATCGGGGGGTGTTGCAGCTTGTGAGGCTTGGCATGAGCTAAGAAAATTAGTATGTAAAATGTAGCCATTGACCGGAGATGAAATTGGTACCCAGCCATTTTTGCCGCGATCGCGAATTGTGACGTTTGTGCCATAGTCTAAAAGACCAACTACAGCACTATCAACTGTTGCTTTTTGCAAAACGTAAAGGCCATTCCTTGCCATTATCCGACGACAACTGCTTGAATACTTTGCTATTAGATATTCACCTTGGTTATTTTCTAATGCTCTTTCTGGGGTAGAAGATTGCATAAACTGATGGTTAATTGTCTCCACTGCTAAAGAAGGAGTTGTCAAAACCGTTGCAGTTAATATTAGTGAAGTTATACCAATTCCTAATTCTCTTTGGTCAGCCACACTGCTTGCGCCTACGTATTTCATGATTCTTAATTAAAAAAATCGAATTTTATGAGAGTTTGTGCGTTGTAATTTGTTGCTAAATTAAAAATGCTCATTCAGAAAATACTTGCTAGAAATTTAAATAAAATCGTTGGCTCAAACATCTTTTTTAGGACAGAATTAGCTTTCATCCCAATGACATAGATCAAGATAAATAAGAATTTTTACTCTTATTTTGTCAGAGACTGCTAATTAAGTAAAATTTATGACATAGCAAATAAAGATTATTTCCGTAAAAGCTCAATAAAAGTAGAGAAAAGCTTTTTGATGATTTGAGTAAGTGCATTCGTCAAAGACTTTGCCGTCAAACCTTTCAGGCATAGCTTCTCCTGTCGGAGAGGCTGCGCCCTAAGCGTTCGCGTTGGCGAAGCCTCTCGCAGAGAAGCGTCTCGTAGAGAAGCTATGCCGTAGGCTTTACGCTGACCGCGCAGTTCCTATCTGTCAAGTAAATTAATGTTACAGAGACTTTAGTAAGTGTTACAGGGCGATCGCCTCCTGTAGGATGAGGCTAAATAACTTTTAAAATTAGCATTATGAGTATTATTGTTTTTGGCAGCATCAATATCGATTTAGTAGCCACAGTCCCCCGATTGCCAATGGCGGGAGAAACATTATTAGGGCACAATTTTGTTCAAGTTCCGGGAGGCAAAGGTGCAAATCAAGCTGTCGCATTGGCACGTTTGGGAATTCCTACTCACATGGTAGGGCGCGTAGGTACAGACAGTTTTGCATCAGAATTACTCTACAATTTGCAAAACTCTGGTGTAGAAACTGACAATGTTTCTATTGATGAAACTGTCAGTTCTGGAGTGGCGCTGATTGCTGTCGATGACAGAGGTGAAAATCAAATTATTATCGTTCCTGGTGCGAATGGGCGTGTCAATCAAGAAGATGTAGAGCGATTGTCTGATTTATTACCGAATAGCACCGCATTGCTTTTACAATTTGAAATTCCGATCGCAGCTGTTGTAGCTGCGGCGAAAGCAGCGCATCAAGCAGGAGTAAAAGTTATTCTCGATCCTGCACCCGCACAATCTCATGTGCCCGATGAACTTTATCCATTAGTAGATATCATTACACCAAATGAAGTGGAAGCAGGGCAATTGGTTGGATTTCCAGTAAATGATCAAGAGTCAGCAAAAGCAGCAGCGGCAATTTTATTGCAACGGGGTGTGAAATGTGCGATCGCCAAACTCGGTGCAAAGGGGGTTTTTTGCGCCACTGCTGAAGAAAGTTTTTTTGTACCTGTGTTTCCCATTCAGGTTGTAGATACGGTTGCGGCTGGTGATGCTTTTAATGGGGGTTTAGCAGCAGCACTTTATACTGGACTTTCTTTACATCAGGCGGTTGTGTGGGGTGCAGCTGCGGGTGCTTTGGCTGCAACAAAACCAGGGGCGCAAACTTCTTTACCTGATAGGTTGACGTTTGATGCGTTTCTGAAAGAAAGAGGTGTTTAATGAACCGCAGAGGACGCAGAGAGTTGATGAGGAACAGCGCCTCCGCGACCCTCGGCGATCGCAACAGGGGGCAAGGGTGAGAAAATGTAACTGAATACAATCGCATTGCATCCCCATACATTAACATTGCAACCTGATGCGATCGCATTGCAACTCGATGCATTCACAATGTCACCCAAGACAATCGCATTGCAACTCGATGCATTCACAATGCAAGCCGATGCGATCGCAATGCATCCCGATACATTAACAATGTCACTCGATACAATCGCATTGCATCTCAATGCATTCACATAACACGCTCATGTTTCCATCCAAAGCAGATGAGACAAACAAATGACAAATGACAAATGACCAATGACAAATGACTACTTCCCAATATCCTCATTCCACAGTTCGGGACTAGTTTCGATAAATTCACTCATCATTTGTTCGCATTCATCCAGTCCGAGATCAATTACTTCTACGCCGTGAGATATCATAAATTCTTTAGCACCAGGAAAAGTCCTCGACTCTCCGGCGATGACTTTTTTAATGCCAAATTGCACGACTGCGCCAGCGCATAAGTAGCACGGCATTAAGGTTGAATAGAGTGTTGTACCTCTGTAGTTACCTACTCTCCCAGCGTTGCGGAGACAATCAATTTCGGCGTGAGTCACAGGATCGCCATCTTGTACGCGCTTGTTGTGTCCTCTGCCGAGAATTTTCCCATCTTTGACAAGTACTGAACCAATGGGAATTCCACCTTCTTGTCTACCTTGTTGTGCTTCTTGAATTGCAGCTTGCATAAATTCATCCATGATTAACTGCTCCTTCTATGTCTAAACAACTTGTATTAATGGATCACGATGGCGGTGTAGATGATTATCTAGCAACTATGCTGTTGTTGACTATGGATCATGTAGAATTACTTGGTATTGTTGTTACTCCGGCTGATTGCTATGTCCAACCTGCTGTGAGTGCTACACGTAAAATTTTAGACTTGATGGGATTTTCTCATATCCCTGTGGCAGAAAGCACTGTGCGGGGTATTAATCCGTTTCCCTATCTCTATCGCCGTGATTCTTTTATTGTTGACCATCTGCCAATTCTCAATCAAAGTGAAACTATTAATACGCCGTTGGTTGCTGAACCAGGTCAAGATTTTATGGTTAAGGTTTTGCGTGAGGCGATCGCACCAGTAACGCTGATGGTAACCGGGCCATTAACGAATATAGCAGTGGCTTTAGATCAAGCACCAGACATTGAGGCGAAAATTCAAAAAATTGTCTGGATGGGGGGTGCGTTAAATGTCCCTGGAAATATAGAAAAAAATTGGGAACCAGGACAAGATGGTTCTGCGGAATGGAATGTGTATTGGGACGCGGTTTCCGCAGCGCGGGTGTGGAAAAGCCAAATTGAAATTATTATGTGTACTTTAGATTTAACTAATAATGTGCCACTAACATCAGAGTTAGTGCAAAAAATGGGAAGACAACGCAACTATCCTATCTCTGATTTGGCTGGACAATGTTATGCCTTAGTTATTCCTCAAGATTATTATTGTTGGGATGTTTTGGCGACGGCCTATCTTGGACATCCAGAATTTTATCAATTGCGTGAGTGGGAAACAGAAATTATTACTAACGGCATGAGTCAAGGACGTACTAAAGTTGTTGCTGGTGGTAGAAAGATTTATGCAATGGATCGGGTAGATAAAGAAGCTTTTTATAATTATATTTTGCAACAATGGGCGAGATAAATTGCTGATTTTTAAGCTCATCCCACCCATTGAAGGGGTAGGATGAGCGTCAATTTTCTTTAGGGTTATTAAATGGTAGCCTAACTTCTGCCCCTGGTTAATACATAGATGTGTTATTGGTTACAACGCTGCCATCTAAAGTGGAGAATAGTCTTAACTTTCTTACTAATCGAGTCAACCGTTAGGGCATTATAGCCTGTAGGGTTACCACTGAGACGAATCCGTGTAGTGACCGTCATCGGCACATCTGCACTACATTGTGTTTGCGCTGTAGAAATTGCATCATTGACGATTGTATAGTCTCGCACCATTTTGCTTGGAAAGTCGTAAACACGCAATTCATCAAAACCGCCAGCCCCTGGGATGTAGTACCGTGCGCGTAGTTGCCCATTTGCATTACCAGAGGTATCAGCAAAACCACGGTGTTCTACTCGATGCCAACTAGCAGACCAACCTGCTGGAACATGAAGTTTGAGCGAGATAGAACAGTTCGATTGGGGTGGAAAAGCCGCTTCCCCCATCTTCGTCGGTTGTAGGTTGGCTTGGAATTGATCAAATAGAAGTTCTAAGGTTTGCCGATCATCCGAAAACAAGGAAGCAACGGAATTTGCTGGACAACCACTACCAGCATAGGTAAAGTCTTTAATATATACTTCTTTTGCCGGCGGTCCTAATTGCTTGGGTTCGCTAGTTCCCAATGTTTCAGCCGAAGCCGCTTGAGTTAAACTCAAGGTAGCAGCAACTATAGCTAGCGATGCACCTAAAGAGTAGACTAATTTTTTACCGTTCATAACCTCTACCTCCTTATGTCTCTTTAGGAGGCATTTGTATTTATACTTATGCTTACTTTGATTGTGAGTCTACTTGCGAAATATGTATATGATGTTGCATTTAAACTTGATAATTTATATAGTAAAAATTAAATGTGAAGAACTTGTGAGGACATCTTTGCTATTAACAAAAAAACACAATTCAACACTGCTCTTAACAACAGCAGCCACCTTGCTCCCACAGCACTTGCTCTTACATGAAAATCAACAATATCGCAGTTCTGCTACCAGCAAAGTATTAACCTATATTAAAAACCTTGAGCAACACTCAACCCCTAAAAGGTATTTTTGACTGCGCAGCGAGTAAATTAAGTAGACAGAATGGTAAGTATCATAGTTTAATAAAAATTGTAATAGCTCAAACTTGTTTTGAGTTATTACAGGAAAGGTTGAGCTTTAACCAAAAGTGAAGATGTTATGTCTTTACGAAGAAAAATTTCGTTCAAGACTTTAGCATTAATTTCTCAGAAATAACGGCTCAGTTGTTCAATAACTAAGAAAAAATGCCATAGAAATGATGTCAAAATGTTCCGCCAAACAAGTAGAGGATAGTAAACAGATCCTTGAAAAACTAATGTTGAAATAGCCTAAAATCTTCGGGGAGGGGTATAAACCTGAGATGTTCGTTGGAGTCGTAAACTTCTCATATTTCCCAAAAGAAATATCAGAGAGGGAAGAAGGCTTTCAACCGTTGCCCAATCATATATAATGTACTGCGATACATTATCCGATACAGGCACGGAAAAATTCTCTCAAGAACTCTTAAATCCTGCGGGATTCCCTAGTCAATGACTATTTTCAATTCACATTATTTTGGCGTGGCGGCGTCATACTATGTCATATATAACGGGGAGCGACTACCATAAAAGGTCGTAAGTGCGGAGAATCAATCTGTCAGTCATTCTCTATGGTGACATAGAAATGATGGGTGAGTTTAGCTAAAGTCTTCATTGAAGATTTCAGGGAAATTTTAGTAACTCAGAGAGTCACTTTCAGGGAGATATTCGTTGGATGTTGGTTATTTTTACTCGTTCTCGCGCAATTTGGAGAGAAGAAAGTAGGCGCTGGTATCAAGAGAAGTCCTCTGGATCTTCAAGTTTAAAAGCGATGGGTAAAAATGACTGGCGAATATCTTAGTGACAAAGTCTCCTCGATTGCGATCGTTAAGCCTTTGGGTACTGTAGTAGTAATACTATAGAAATATCTTGTATCCAGATATAAAGCAACGCCTTTCCTTTTAACTGAAATTCTTAACATAAATTAAATTATGGTACAAACGACATTTACCAAACAAAAACGGGAACTGACTAAAGCAATCTCATGGATTGAAAAAATTAGAGCGCAAGAAGTGCGCCATCGTACTTACAATGCGCAAGATGAAATTCAAGACGAAATTCGAGAAACTTATGTAGATTATTCTCCTGAAGAAATTAGTCTACACGTCCTAGAAATTGTCAAGGATGTAGTTAGTCAGCACGGCGCAAGACAAAAAGCAAATTCTCAAAATACAGGCAATTTTGCCTGGTATGGAATATCTGTAGAACTCACCGTACCACAATTACGCGCCCTCCAAAGTGCCCATGCTGTTCTCTCAGAATTAGTCCGCAAACTTCCGCGCCGAAATCCTAAATTAATTTACAATACTACGATTGATCATCGTCCGGCTTTTGCCCATGTAAAACAAAAACATGAAGAAATAGAAACTCGCTACGTTCCCTATGAAGAAGACTCCAGTACCAGAGTACGAACCTATGAGGAACGCTATAAAGTTATTACCCACTATACTCAAAAAGTAGAAATTGATTATGGTTTGGAGATTAAACTGCTCAATGAATTGGGTGAAATGGTAGAGGATTTAGGAACAGCGATTCAAGTAGCTATTGATGAAGCAAATACTAAAGGTAGAGAAAATGATCCGGTAATTGATGATTTAATTAACCGCATTAGTCAAGTAATTTTGGCTAAATTACCATCACAAGCAAATCAAGATTAAAGCCTCGAATGCGCTCACTTCGACTTCGCTCACTTCGACTTCGCTCACTTCGACTTCGCTCAGTGAGCAAGGCTTTTACTTCTCGGATAAGCTTAGGGTTAACGATTTTATAGCAGCAAATTTGGCATTGCTTATGGTGTCAATTCAATTATCATTAGCTGGTGATGGGCGTTTGCTTATTCTCACACCCGAAACTGTTCGGAGTGCATTTTTTCAATTTACTGAAGTTAATCGAGAATATACAAGTCGCCAGAAATTTCCGCTTAACCGTCCTCTTGATCAACCATTTAAATTATGGAAATATAAAAACAAAAGGGATGGAATTGTATATAGAAGTATATCTAAACCATCTTGGGCAACAAATATTACTGCTAAAGAAACTGAAGCCACTTTACTTGATGGTTTATATCGAGCTTATCTAGACAGAGAAAAACTATCCTATTTACATCAGAAAGATATTCAATATATTGAAAGGGAAATCAATAAACAAATAATTAGGAATAATCTAGCTTTAGTTCACAATGAAGGGGTGTTGTTAGAAGGTTATGGAATTTGTCAACAACCGGGGAAAAATCGGGAGAAAGTTAAATATATTCGCCGCTATGGGATGATTTTTATTCTCGAGCCTGTGATGCGTCAAACAGTCCTGAAAGCAGAGAATTTAGATTTATTTATTCAGGATGAGAATTTTGATTTTCATCTAGTTCGCTATCAGGGGGTACTGTTATCGACGGCGCGATCGCGTCTTGAGTTATTATTTCGTCATCGCTTAGATTTTTCCCTAACTTGGACTTGTACCCTCGATCGCTTTCAACCCCGCCAAATTTTCCGAATTAACAGAATTTATCCTTGTGATGGCTTTAGCATTTTTTGCTGAGGTTAGATAAATTTGGATTTACGATAATTTATCTACCCAGTTCTGACCAAATTTGACCCCGATGTTCAAATCAGCGTTGACAATCGTTTTTGTAAAAAGCGAACTTTTTCTTGTGCGGTAATCACTTCAACGCTATTTATTTGATATCTTGCTTTTAACTGGATAATTTCCTGCTGTAATTGGGAAATTTTGTTTTTTATGGCTTGAGAGACAGCCGAATTTAGCGTACTTTTGTGATTGCGGAGGTTGAGTTTTGACAAGCGATCGCGTAAACCTGTTACATCTGATTCAGCAGTGATAATTTGTGGGGAATGTTGCGGATAACGTGCATACAGCAATGCAGTTTCCACTTCTAAGCTCGCAATTTTATTAACTAAAGCATTAGCAATTGTCTGATTAAGTAGTGCATTATTTCCCCGGGCTTGCATATAGCGGTTACGTGTATCTTGAATTTTATTATTTGTCGCTACAACTTGAGGCGAGTTAAGAGTATAGCGTGATAAAAGCAATACACGCTCAATTTCTAGGTTAGCAATTTCTGCTGCCAATGGGTTGACAGTAGTGTCAGATTGGACAATCAATTTTGATAAATAAATTTGCGGAGAATGATGATTTGCATTGGTGATAGATGCTTTAGCGTTGTTGCTCATTGCCATAATTCCCAATACTACAACACTAGACATGACCACTTTCGGAAAAATCATAACAAATTCCTCTTGGCAATTCTGCGCGATTTAACTTTATCCTAATTTAGCAATTTTTCTCACGAAATCATGGGGAACTTTCAGGACTATTCAGGAGTCTGCATCTATTAAAATATATTATTTCTATCTAATCAGGTAAAATTAGCAGAGTATATGAACAGCAAATTAATTGCCCTTAGTCTGGGTGGATTAATCGGAATTGGCACTTTTGTTTCTACAATAACCCAGAGTTTAACTGCACCTAACCCGCCTCAGACAATACCTAAAATTTATGCTGACCAGATATTAAATAATATGGCTTCGGCATTGTCAGACAATCCAAACAAATTTAAAATCACGCAAACAGATGTCACAATTTGGGCAGATTGTCGTCCTGATAAATCTGGTAAAATTGTGGAACCATGTACAAAATTTGCCCAGAAAGGTTGGCGAGTAAAAGTTAGGGGTAAAGGCGAAAATTGGGTCTATTTCGTGACAGACAAAGGCTTTGTTACCCTGGATGCACCTGCTAGTATTAGTTATAAAGCTAAATTAGCTGTAGCCAAAAAATTAAATATTCAACCGCAAAATCTCGGCATTCAAGCTGCTCAACTTACTTTTCCGCCAGAGGTTTGTTTAGTTGCTAAACCTTGTCCTGTTCAGCATAAATTGAGTTGGCGTATTTTACTTAATAGCGATCCAAGCAAAATTTTTCATGTAGATTTGCAAGGTAATAATCCATATATTAGTAATTCTTTATTTGCCAATAATTCAGGAATCATCCCCCAAGAAATTGGTGAAGCAGTGATGCGAGATGTGGTGAATCGTGAACAACGTCCTATATCTAACCTAAATGTGGAAAGTCTCAAAGCTACTACATGGAATTGGTGTCGCGGTAAAGGCCCTGGCCCGACTGCACCAGATATGGGAGCTTGTCCAGATGTCGATCAATCTGGTTGGCAAATGATTGTTCCTTCAGCTTCGGCTCGATTTATTTATTACATTCAAAAAACTTTGAGTGGCGATTATATGTTTGCTGCTGATGGTGTTCAAAGTTTACCCCAACTAGCGGCAACAAAAGTGAAAAAAGATGCTGCTAAAAGAGCTAAAGTGTCTATTAATGATATCAATGTCAGGTTTGTAGAACCCAGATTTTTTGATGGTTGTTTAAATACTGATAATCAAAAACTCTACTGTCGTCAGTCAGTTATTGGTGGTTGGCAAGTCACAGCTTTGGGTGGACAATCTTCTGATAATTCTCCTCCTTTTAGTACTATACCTACAATAGCTGCCTGGGTATATAACGTGACAACTTCTGGAGATGATTTGCGGTTTGTGCAGGCTTCAACGTGGATGCCTAAACCTTAATTAGGGAACTTCAAAAAATAAATTATGCCGTTAAAGTCGTTGAATTTTTTAGGGGCGGGTTTAACCAACATATCTGTTTTCTGTGTAAATAAGCTGCGATGCATCTAATTTGTATATAAGACGCGGGCTTTCCGGCCCGCACTACAATTATTTTGCGTTTTTGACTTATATAATTTAGCTGCACATCAGCTTATAGACTGTTAACTGTGAACCATCAACGGTAAGATAGTGCGTTCCTGAGCCACCCCTAGCCCCTAGTCTCTAATCCCTATTTTCAATATAGGTAGTACCTTGTGCTTTAACAATTTAATTAAAGCTGGTTCCATATATTCATATTCATCGGGAATATTCAAACAGATAACTCTTTTATCTTTAAGAAAAGGCTGAAAATTTTTGGCTAGTTTCTGTTTATGGGACTTTTCCATCACAAAAATGATATCAGCCCAGACAATTGCTTCTGTGGAGACTGGTACTTCTGCATAACGATCCAAACCTGCCGAGTCTGTCTCTAGTCCTGCATATTCCGAAAACACAACTTCAGCGGTAGGACTGCGCAGTCTATTCTGGCTACATAAAAATAAAAGTTTTGTCATTACTAAATATTTTAAACCACCAAGGTGTGGTTAGGATAGTGAGCGATCGCACTCTCGTTTATCTGCTGCGTTGGGCTGCTGTTTTCGAGTAACTGATAGTATCCATTTGCGTTCCTCAGTCTGAAGTTTATACGGTGATCTGAGCTAGCCCTGGTTTGACAACCAATTGACATGGGGTAGCAATACACGATACATCATGAGTCAATCGTTAAATTGTTTAAGATGCCAAATTTCCTTCATTGTCAGTTTTATCAGCATCAGGAGGGATGAAAATGGATAGCAGCTTAATCATATCCAACTTTCTGAATCCGCCCGTCCTGTTTTTCTTTTTAGGGATGATTGCTGTTTTTGTCAAGTCCGATTTAGAAATTCCTGCGCCTATCCCCAAACTGTTCTCGCTTTACCTGCTATTTGCGATTGGCTTTAAAGGCGGAGTAGAATTGATTAAAAGTGGCATCACTCAGGAAGTCGTTTTGACGCTCTTGGCAGCGATGTTGATGGCTTGTTTTGTGCCGATTTACACCTTTTTTATCCTCAAACTCAAGCTTGATACTTACGATGCTGCTGCGATCGCCGCAACTTACGGTTCTATCAGTGCTGTCACCTTCATTACTGCTAGTGCCTTTTTAACAGAGCTTGGTATTAGTTTTGATGGCTACATGGTAGCAGCTCTGGCTCTCATGGAATCTCCAGCCATCATTGTTGGTCTGATCCTGGTGAATATATTTACGGTAGATGAGAAGCGGGAATTTTCTTGGTCGGAAGTGTTAAAAGAAGCATTCCTCAATAGTTCGGTGTTTCTTTTGGTCGGTAGTCTCCTGATTGGCTTTTTAACAGGAGAACACGGTTGGCACGTTTTAGAACCCTTTACTCAAGGGTTATTTTATGGCGTTCTCACCTTCTTTTTATTAGATATGGGACTAGTCGCCGCCAGAAGAATTAAAGACTTGCAAAAAACCGGAGTTTTCCTGATCTTATTTGCCATACTAATTCCAATAGTCAATGCAGGCATTGCCATACCGCTCGCCAAATTCATCGGTATGTCTCAGGGAGATGCGCTACTGTTTGCTGTACTGTGTGCCAGCGCTTCTTACATCGCTGTCCCCGCAGCTATGCGGATGACTGTTCCCGAAGCAAATCCTAGTCTGTACGTTTCTACCGCCCTAGCAGTCACATTCCCATTCAACATTATTGTAGGGATTCCGTTATATCTATACGGAATTAACCTATTTTGGAGGTAATAATATGCACTTAGTTAAAAAGATAGAAATTATCGCCAACTCCTTTGAACTTGCCAAAATATTAGATAGTTTAGACAAGTCAGGTGTACATGGTCATGCTGTGATCCGCGGCGTTGCTGGTAAAGGATTACGCGGTATGGCAGAAGATTTGGACATGACAATGCTCGATAATGTCTACATCATCGCTTTTTGTATGCCAGAGCAACTCAAGCCTGTGGTCGAAAACATTAGACCACTGCTCAACAAATTTGGCGGAACCTGTTACATTTCTGATGTGATGGAGATTCGCTCTATGAAATGTGTAGCGTCATTATAAGAGGCGGATAAAACATTTTATGGAACGTCGTGACTTTTTGAAATTGGGAGCCACGGGGGTATTTGGGTTAACGCTAACAACCAGCGATTTAATTTGGCCCGTTAAACAAGCTCAAGCCGCCGAATTACCCGCAGACACCCCCGAATCCCTCACTCCTGATGCTGCACTGCAAAAGCTCATCGAGGGAAATCAGCGGTTTGTTCAGCATCAACCCCAATACCCAGATCAATCGGCGGCGAGGTTGCAGGAAGTTGCGCAAGCACAACATCCATTTGCAACCATCCTCAGCTGTGCAGATTCAAGAGTTCCCGCAGAAATTGTTTTCGATCAAGGTATTGGCGATATCTTTGATGTGCGGATTGCGGGAAATATTGCCACACCAGAAGCTCGTGGCAGTATTGAATATGCAGTTACCTTACTAGGCTCACCTTTACTGATGGTACTAGGACATGAGCGCTGTGGAGCCGTCACCGCCGCTGTGCAAAACGAAGCCTTACTGGGTGATATTAGTACCTTTGTCAAAGCAATTAAGCCAGCTGTCGCCAAGGTAAAAAATCAGCCAGGTGACGCAGTGGATAACGCTGTAGTTGCAAATGTGCAATATCAAATTGAACGCTTAAAGCGATCGCCTCTGTTAAGCGATCGCCTCAAGTCCGGTAAGCTGAAAATTGTCGGAGGCCGTTACGATTTAGATACAGGAAAGGTAACTATCATCACTTAGAAGCCTAAACTAGCGGTTTATCGCATTAATTTTCAGGGTAGAATAAGTTCATAATCAAGACTATAGTCCTGACTATGAACTTATTTGTTTTACCTTTAAGGAGTATGAAAAAATAAATTATCTATTATTTAAGTTCTCATAACGCTTCAATTATAGATATTTAGAGTTCAACATTCGTATTATTTGCCGACGCATCCCACAAATTGGGTATTTTTTTATCTATAAATCTCTCACTCTAGAGGAATCTATTTTAATTTGGGAAAAAATTGCTTACACCTCCAACAGGCTTCTTTGCTTTTGCCTATTGTCAGACTTTAGAAGTAAATTCATAAATCAAATAATAGGGCTGAATTTTGCGCCTAAAGATAGAACGCAGTAAATAATTACATAGATAAAATAATAACGTTAAAATAATTCGTAATTGATAATTTGTAATTAAAGGCTGTTGCAGATAACTGCTAAAACTGAAATTACTCAGGGGGATTAAAACCAAAAATTACGAATTAGTAATTAAGCAAATTAGGTAGTAATTAAAGTAGTTTCACCTTCTAAATCTTGGAACCAGCCAGGATAATAGTTAAGAAATTACAATTAATTTTCTAATTTAAAATACCAAATCAAGGGAGATAGGCTTGAATATTTGCGACAAACCACTCAGTTATAATGTAGAGATTGAAAATTTTGCCACTAGACAAGATACTGCTTATAGCTTGATAATTGCTGTGGTGATTATTAGTCTTTGGGTAGGGAGTTTAGTTTGGTTACTTACCATTGACTATGACAAACTGCCAATTTGGGTGATACCGATTGCAGTCGTTTGGCAGATGTTCCTCTATACAGGACTATTTATTATTGGTCATGATGCCATGCATGGCTCGGTTTGTCGCCAAAATCTGAAACTTAATCATTTTATTGGTTCACTAGCTGTGATGCTTTATGCTTTATTTCCCTATCAACAGCTTGTGAAAAAACATTGGTTACATCATCGTCATCCTGCGAGCGAACTTGACCCCGATTTTCATGACCAAAAGCGAAAAAATGGATTTTTTTGGTATTTTCGCTTCATGATGGAATACTCAACTTGGCAACAATTACTTGGGTTCACAATCATATTTAATTTTGCCAGATTTGTTTTGCACATGCAGGTAATGAATCTCACCGTATTCTGGTGTATTCCGCCGATTTTGAGTTCCATTCAACTCTTTTATTTTGGGACATATTTACCCCATCGCGAACCTAAATCAGGGTATATTTATCCTCATTGCACCCAAACAATAGGATTACCAACTTTTTGGTCATTCATTGCTTGCTATCACTTTGGCTACCATCAAGAACATCATGAGTATCCCCATGTAGCTTGGTGGCGACTTCCTCAGGTTTATCAACGAAATAAGGCAGCACTTCTCTGCGAGACGCTCCGCGAACGGCTTTGCTCAGTGACCGAGCAGACGGTAGAAGGGGGATGAGGGGGGACAAGGGAGACAAGGGGGACAAGGGAGACAAATGACAAATGACAAATGACAACTGACAACTGACTATTGACTATTGACTAATTGCCTTCATTAAATATTGTGTCAAAGTAAAGGCATCTACTCCTAATTCTGTGCGCTCTTGGGCTGCTATAATCCCGGCTTGAGAGTGCCACCAAGAAGCAGTGGCGACAATATCTTCAATGGGAAGTTGTTTTTTGATCGCTTGGGCTAGTAATCCGCCAAGTAGCCCAGTTAATACATCGCCACTACCACCACGGGCTAAGGCTGGGGTACTTTTGGGATTTAGCCACAATGAACCTTGGGAATTAGCAATTACTGTTCTTGCACCTTTTAATAAAACGATCGCCCCACTTTGTAAGGCTGCTTCTTGCACAGCTTTGACTCTATCTTGATGAATGTGAGGAATATTAGGAAATAACCGCTTAAATTCACCTTCGTGGGGTGTAAGTATTGTGGGTGCTTGGCGTTTTTGTAAGGTGGGGATGGTTCCCATTTGTGCCAAGATATTTAAAGCATCAGCATCCAGAAGTAAAGGGCGTTCGCTGGCGATTACCTGTTGCACAATGGGAGTGCTATCTGTAGTTAAACCAGGGCCGATTGCGATCGCATCAAAGGAACTCAAATCGGTTTTCTCTGGTAATTGTAATTGAGCAATGGCTCCTGTTTCCGTCTCTGGACAGCCAATTACCAATGCTTCCGGTAAATGTGACACCAAAATCGGTTTAAGATATTCTGGTACAGCAATTGACAGCATACCCACACCACTAGCACGCGCACCCAAAGCCGTTAAAATTGCGCCGCCAGCATAGCGATGGGAACCGCAAATTAACAGTAAATGTCCTTCTTTGTATTTGTGGGTGACTGGGGGACGGGGTAGGGGGAGATTTGCGATCGCTTTTCCAGTGGTAATGCGGGTAAATCTCGGTGTATCTTTGAGTACAGCTTCTACATCAGCTACAGGGATATCAAAATCGATTAACTCTGCATTACCGAGATAATCTAAAGCTTGATCCTGTAAAAAAGCCAGTTTCCATAAACCTAAGCAAAATGTGTGAGTAGCGCGAATTGCAGTTCCTAACACCTCACCTGTATCGGTGTGTAAGCCGGAAGGTAAATCAATGCTAAAAATTGGCTGTTTCCAGGTATTTAACTCTTCGATAGTAGAGGCGTAGGCGTAGCCCGTCGGAGACATTGCATCTGTCAGTTTTCTTTCTAAACCAAAGCCAAACAAGCCATCAACCAAGACATCGCAATCTGGTAACTGCTCAATTGCTTGATAACAAGGTATCCCCAAACTCTGAGCATATTGCAAATGCTGGGCAGTTAATTCCTTGAATTTAGTAAAAGGATTATAGATCCAAACCTCATAGCCCTGAAAGTGCAATTCTCGCGCTACTACCAAAGCATCGCCGCCATTATGTCCCGGGCCGACTAAAACCCCCACACGAGATTTTCCATGAGGAATCATCGCCACCAGGCGACGGGAAATTAGTCCTGCTACCTTTTCCATTAAAGCCGCTACAGGCATTCCACAGGCAAATATCCTTTCTTCAATCTCCCGCATTTGTGCTGCGGTAACTACAAATTGGGAAATTTCTGCTTCTCGGCGCTGAAGATGAGTCATGAATCGTCAGTCCTGAGTGATGAGTTATCAATTTTCAATTTTGAGGTTTAAATTTCGAGGGCTTAATATCATTCTCACTGGTAAAATTATCTCAGAAATCACCAAACAAGTTTGTTGAACCCGCTTTTAACTCAGCACTCAGTACTTTTCACAACTTTTTATTTACCGTAGTAAACTCTGGCGTTACCATATCCCAATTTTTGCAGATACTCATTCCAGCGTTCAGCATCAGAACGTTGAGCAAAAGGGCCGACAGCGACATGAGGTCCGAGTGGTTGTTGCCTTTCAACTACAATGTCATAGCGTCCAGAATTTTGGCGAATTCTACTAGCGATCGCAGATAAATCTTGTGACCTGGCGGGAATAGTAACGTAATAATAACTAGATCTTTGGGGTCGAGAATTTCCAGGATTAGGAGTATAGCCTACTTGTTGTCCGCTAGAGCCTCTGACAATTCGCGCCCCATAAATACCACTTAGCTCTAGTTCTCTAACTCTTTGTTGAGCGTTAGCTTGTTTGCTAAAGGCTCCTGACTGAATTACTGCACGTCCATTGTAATGTCGGATATAAGCACTACGATCCAACTGGCGTACACGTTGCAACTGCTGGTAATCACCGCCATCGACGTACACTATGTAGCGTTCGGCACTCCAGTTATAGGAATTAGCTTGGACTGTTTGGTAAGGTTTAAAATTTTGATTATATTGATTAACCCTAACGTTTGGGAGAGACTGAAAATTTTGATTATATGAGTTCCCAGGTACTGGTTGTATTGGCTGATTATAAGGAATTGTCTGGAAATCTGGCGGTGGTGGTAAAGAATTAACCACCGTTCGTTCTGCCAATAAAAAGCCACTCTTGGTAACTTGTGCTTGTACTGGGGTAGAGTCGGGGAGCAAAGCTAAGCATCCTCCCAGGAAAAACGGGACTATCGGAAAGGCGATCAGTTGGTCTGGTATTGGTCTGGACATAGTAGTAACAGTATTTCTCGACAATTTCCTTCTTGGAACTAATAGAGCTGTCTGTTGTAGCACCTATATAAGTGTTAACTTAGAATCAGTCCATCGGGCTGAGTGGCATTGCATAGGTCTTGCTAAAATTTGAGATATTTTAGATGGGGCATTGGGCATTGGGCATTGGGCATTGGTCATTGGTCATTTGTCATTTGTCTCCCTTGTCCCCCTTGTCCCCCTTGTCTCCCTCATCTTCCGGTTGGTGAGCGAAGTCGAACCACATCCCCCTCTGTCCCCCTGATTTAAGGATATGAAAAAAGTCGTCGTTGGTCTTTCCGGTGGCGTTGACAGTTCAACCGCCGCTGCTATACTGCACAATCAAGGCTATGAAGTTGTTGGTTTGACCCTTTGGCTGATGAAAGGCAAAGGTCAGTGTTGCTCTGAAGGAATGATCGACGCGGCTAATATCTGCGAACAATTGGGTATTCCCCATCAAGTTGTTGATATTCGCGATGTCTTTCAGACAAATATTGTCGATTACCTAGTGGCTGGTTACAGCGCGGGGATCACACCTCTGCCTTGTTCTCAGTGCAATAAGACTGTGAAATTTGGGCCAATGGTGCAATATGCCCGCGAACAATTGGGATGCGATCGCATCGCTACGGGTCATTATGCCAAAATTCGCTATGACGAAGCTACTGGCCGTTATCAATTGTTAAGGGCTGTTGACAGAAATAAAGACCAGTCTTATTTTCTCTATGATTTGTCGCAAGATTTACTCGCAGCTACCGTATTTCCCCTAGGAGAACTGCAAAAAGCTGACACCCGCCGCATCGCTGCTGAATATGGACTGGCAACCGCCGATAAGCCAGAAAGCCAAGATTTGTGCTTGGTAGAAAGCAACGGTTCCATGCGGGCATTTCTCGATCAGTATCTGGCGCCGAAAAAAGGCGAGATTGTTGATACTGCGGGTAAAGTTTTGGGACAGCACGATGGTGTCCATCATTACACGATTGGGCAACGTAAAGGCTTGGGGATTGCGGCAGCAGAACCTTTGTATGTGATTGAATTAGATGCGGTAAATAATAAAGTGATAGTAGGCGATCGCACTAAGGCAACTCAGCCAGAATGCACAGTCAATCGCGTCAATTGGGTTTCCATTGCTGAACCATCCGCCCCAATTCATGCAGAAGTGCAAATTCGCTATCGTTCCCATCCCACACCAGTAACGGTGATTCCGCTGGAAAACTCCCGTGTGCGCTTGGTGTTTGACGAACCCCAGTTCAGCATCACCCCCGGACAAGCGGCGGTGTGGTACGAAGGGGAAAAAGTCTTAGGTGGCGGAATTATTGAACAATTTAGTTGAACCCCACCCTGGTTTGAGCTAAAGTCAAAACCACCCCTCCTGTGACTTGCGAGGAGGGGTATTTTTCGAGTGTGTATACAAAATGGTTTTAGATGATAAATTAAAAGCTTTTGACACCAAAATGATTGAATAAAATCAATCATAAATTTTGTCAATATCTTCTGCAAACTCTTCTAAAGCCTGTACAGTTCCAACTTGCCAAGCCCGTTCTATAGTAGCGGTAATTATCTGAGTTAAAGGGATATTGGGAAAGGTGGGACTATAATCAGATTGAGTATAATGCCCATCTGTGAGCAAATAAATAGAAAGCTTTTTGCCATTGTAAATCCATAATTGGGGAACAGCGATCGCTTCGTAAGCATCAAGAGTTGTTTTAGAGGTGACATCTGTTTCAATTGCTAAATCGGGAGGCGGATCATCTGGTTCAAGTCTCCGCTTCCCAATCATTCGTTGATAATTCTCAATATAGAAGCAAGCATCTGGTTCTACTCCCGCTGAATTTTCCCGCTTAAATGTGGTTGAACCAAAAGGTTCATATCTTTTGCCTATTTTTTTCAGTAAAATTTTGACAATATCAGAAATTAAGTCTTGTGGCTTTTCGTGTTCAGGTAGAGGAACCATGATTTCTAAAGTAGAATTGCTGTAGGCAACCCGCAGCGATCGCTTTTGTCCCAGTTCTTGCAAGATAGATTCAAATTCTTCCCAACTCACATCCTCAATAGTCACGACACTACCAGGCGCTAGCCGCAGCAGGCTAACAGGTTTAACCACAGGGGATACCGCAGTCATAATTCCTAGGCTGTAAGGTGCATTAGCTTCAGGGTAACTTATTCTTTATCCTAGCCCCTCACCCTTAGCCTCTACCCAAACTCTTTTTCTCTGTGTACCACCATTTGATAAGTTAGTACATAGTTTGAAACAATTACCTTAACTCGAAGAGGGGATTACGTTGAGTTACCATTCAGATGCTATTGCGCCCCACGGTGGACAATTGGTTAATCGCATCGCCACACCAGAACAAAGAGAAGAATTTCTCTCCAAGGGTGAGTTTTTGCCACGAGTGCAACTTGACGATCGCGCTGTTTCTGATTTAGAAATGATTGCGATCGGTGGGTTTAGTCCACTCACAGGTTTTATGAACCAGGAAGACTACGATCGCGTAGTTAGCGAAATGCGTCTAGCTAACGGTATTGTGTGGTCGATCCCAATTACACTGTCAGTAGCCGAAGAAGTAGCTTCCCCCCTCACTGAAGGCAGCTTGATCCGTCTGGATAACCCCAGCGGCGAATATATTGGGGTTTTACAGCTAACGCAAAAATATCGCTACGATAAAACCCGCGAAGCTATAAATGTCTATCGCACTGATGATGCTAAGCATCCTGGTGTACAGGTAGTCTATAACCAAGGGCCGATTAATCTCGCCGGCGATATCTGGCTATTACAACGCGATTCCCATCCCTATTTTCCCGCCTACCAAATCGATCCTGCCGCATCTCGGCAAATGTTTAGAACCAAGGGCTGGAAAACTATCGTTGGGTTTCAAACTCGCAACCCCATCCACCGCGCCCATGAATATATTCAAAAGTGCGCTTTAGAAACTGTCGATGGTCTATTTTTACACCCATTAGTTGGGGCGACAAAAGAAGATGACATCGCTGCTGATGTGCGGATGCGTTGCTATGAGATTTTGCTAGAACATTACTATCCTTCAGATAGAGTGATTTTAGCAATTAATCCGGCAGCAATGCGTTATGCAGGTCCACGGGAGGCAATTTTCCATGCTTTAGTCCGCAAGAACTACGGTTGTACTCACTTTATTGTTGGGCGGGATCATGCGGGCGTGGGTGACTATTACGGCACTTACGATGCTCAATATATTTTTGATGAATTTGAACCCCATGAATTGGGCATTGTACCCATGAAGTTTGAACACGCGTTTTATTGCACGCGCACCAAACAAATGGCGACAACAAAAACCAGTCCCAGCAAACCAGAAGAACGGGTTCACCTGTCGGGAACCAAAGTTAGGGAAATGCTGCGTCGGGGTGAATTACCGCCACCAGAATTTTCTCGTCCAGAGGTGGCGGCGGAATTAGCAAGGGCGATGAAGGTACAAGTCTTAGCTTAAGGAACTCCAAAAAATAAACAACAGCTTAAAGTTGTTGACGGTTGACTGTTGACTGCGCCGCACTGAGCTTGTCGAAGTGTTGACGGTTGACAATGGAATATTTTTTTTCTTGGAAGTCCCTGAAGACTTATTATCATAGCGAATTGTTCCCACTTTACTTTACACTACAGGCTTCAGCCCTTTAAGCTGTTATGCTGATGGGCTGAGGGCTGATAGCGAATTTATGAAGCGTCGGACTTTTTTACAACGAATTGGTTCAATACTTGCAGTTTTGGGTGTAACTGAGGCTGAGTGGTTGACCTGGGGAAATCGCTATTACCAAGCTTTAGCGCAACCAAGTCTGCGTAAATTTGCTTTATTGATAGGGATTAATCAATACTCACAAAATCCTAAACTCAGCGGTTGTTTGACTGATGTAGAACTACAAAAAGAATTATTGATGCATCGCTTTGGCTTCCCCGCCGCCAATATTTTGACGTTGACGGAGGAACAAGCCAGCCGAGAATTCATCGAAGCCGCTTTTTTAGAACATCTCGGTAAGCAAGCTAGACCTGGTGATGTTGTGGTCTTTCACTTTAGTGGTTATGGGACTCGCATTCAATTAGCAACCGACACGGTACAAAATGCTCTGGTAGCCTCGGATGCACAAAATAGTAAAATAGTCAATTATTTATTAGCAGAAACTCTAGTATTATTGTTGCGATCGCTCCCTACAGATCGTGTCACCGCAGTATTAGATACTAGTTACTATGCTCCGACAATGGGGACAGGATTAGGAATTCGCGCCCGTCCCGAAATAGTAGATGGGGAGTTAGCATCAGCAGAATTAGACTTTCTCCAACAACTGAAATCGCAAAATTCAGCGAGTAAGGCGGAACTCACCCCACCCTTACTATTGACCGCAACAGCAGATCCTAAGCAATCAGCCAGGGAATTGCTGTTATCTGGTTTTAGTGCGGGGTTGTTTACCTACGCTTTGACTCAGTATTTATGGGAAGCCACTCCCGCCAAGACAATTCAAGTCAGTCTTGGGCAAGTCGAAAGTTCCATGCGCAAGCTGGGGAGTAAGCAGCAGCCTGCTGTAGTCAGTAACCAGAAAAATCCCTTACTAGCTGATAATTTTGTTGCCGACAGCGCCATTGGCGGCGAGGGAGCGATTATCGCCAAAGAAGACGATGGCAAAACAGTGAGCGTGTGGTTAGGGGGAATACCACCACAAGTCCTGGAATACTACAGCCCTAACTCCCGACTTAGCTTAGTTAGTGGAGAACAGCTAATATTGCGATCGCGTACTGGGTTAACAGCCAAAGCACAATTTTCCACTATTGATAATACTACTTCTGTACAAGTAGGGCAACTCGTCCAAGAAGCAGTCCGAATTGTACCCCGCAACATTAATTTAATCGTTGCCCTCGATACTAGATTGGAAAGAATTGAACGAGTAGACGCTACCAGTGCGTTTGCCACAGTCTCCCGTGTTTCCACTGTCGTCGCCGGCGAACAACCAGCTGATTATCTGTTTAGCAAACTCTTGCCAATGCCGACTCGCTACGGTTTATTTTCTCTGGGCGGCGAGGCAATTTTCAACAATCCTGGGGAAGTAGGGGAAGCGGTAAAAGTTGCAGTCCAAAGATTAGCGCCAAAATTACCCACTTTGTTAGCAGCCAAGTTATGGCGACTCACCGAAAATCAAGGTTCTTCCCGCTTAGCAATCAAGGCAACCCTAGAGATTATCAGCAGCATATCACCTCGCGTTGTTATGCAACGAGAAACCATGCGGACTTTGGGTGGGGAAACGGCAACAAACAAGTCACTTAGCACACTGATTGTCCCCATTGGTAGTAAAATGCAGTATCGGTTGCAAAATCTTGGCGATCGCCCGGTGTATTTCATCCTAGTGGGATTCAAGAATAACAGAAGTGCGATCGCATTTTATCCTTGGCAAACTCCCCCAGAACCCAACAGTTTAGAAACTAAACCCCTAGTTAAACAAATAGTAATCGCTCCTGGCGAAACAATTACATTGCCACAAAGCAGTGGTACCTCTGGATGGGTGATTCCGGGGCCAGCTTATGAAGCTGAACACCAACTAATTTTCAGCACGACTCCCTTCAACGAAACTCTTACCACCTTAGAAACTGCTAAGAACAGCACCACAGATCAACAACCCATTGGCCCCTTATTAAACCCCTTACAAGTAGCGCAAGCCATACTCCAAGATTTGCATAACGCTAGTCAACTCAAAGCCGAGATTAACGGTACATCTGCTGATTCCTATGTGTTGGATGTGAATAATTGGGCAACTCTCAGCTTTAATTTTCAGGTAATTTAAGTTACTAATCAGGGATTTACCAGGAATAAATTATTTCAAAAATAACATGGAAAGTACATCATAGTGATTTTTTCCAAACCTATTGTTCATAATTAGGCTGGAAATAAATTTTTTCTGTAAATAGGTTATAGTGATTGCTCCCAGCGCGACTATTAAAAAATCTATATTCAAGCGATTAATAAATTTAGGTAAATGTTCAGCAAATAAATTTTGCCAGTAATATACGAAGAATATATGCCACAGATATATCCATAAAGAAGATGAACTGATAAAAATAATCACCTTGATTAACCAATTATTCTTAGCAGACAAATTATACTTAATAGAAGCTTTGTCAACTAATAAAAAACCTAGTAATGACATAAAAATTCCATAGGATATGTAGTATATTCTTGCTGGGTACTTAAACTCACTAGTCGAGACAAAATGCCCTTGATGGTGGTAGTAATAACCAGCAAAACCTAAAAATATTACAAGAAAAATTCCTATAATAAATAATATTGTTCTTTTTTTCAGTTTTGGTAAAGTTATACCTAAGCCAAATAGACAACCATAGGGCAGAAGATAAAATAGATAATCATTAATAAACCCTGCAATAAATTGACTATGTACATTAACACGAGAGATGACTTTAAGTAATATTTCATAAAATATGTAAATTAGAGATAACAAAGTCAGAAATCTAAATTCTGTTTTACAATATCTGTATAGATTTATAAGTAAACTGGAAAAAATTGCCACTAGTATAAATACGCGAATTATCCATACATAACCAATGCCAAGAGATAAAATAAATGTCTCAAATATTTTTTCTTGGGAGAAAGGATATGGTTTAGAAAGTAAGGTAAAAATACCATAAGCAGAAACAAAGAAAAAAGTCAAAAATAACCATACTGGAGCTAGCAGACGAGGTAATCTTTTTTGTAAATAGCTCCAAAAAGATATTTGTTTTTTACTAGCTGAACAGTAATACAATGTTCCTGATACAATAACCATGAGAGGAACATCAAAACGTCTGATGTGAAAGAAAATATTATCTTCTGAACCAATATGCGCATAAATAATGCATATTAGTCCAATACTTTTCAAAATATCAAATCTAATATCTCGTTGATTATCAGGTTTTTTTTCTATTTTATTTTCCATGTTTTTCTGTACCTAAAGTAAATTCAGATGAAGAAGGTGGTGCAATAGCTAATTTCTGTTGATATAGCAATCTGAAATCATTGGTGAATACGAATCAAAGCTGTATGCCCTGCAAAACCAAATTTTTGATTGCCGTAAATTCTCACAGATCATATAGGATTGCTATATTTGGGATTTATATTGATTATTCCCATATTCCACCTTGAAACTTCATTTGATATATCAAGTAGGGATTCACATCTGTGCACCTGTGTCAAACTAAGCTAAAAGCCTTTGAAAATATCGTTTCCAGGCTCTAGCTGGAAATGCATATTGGTATACTTGACACAAATACACGTCTGTGATTTAAAATTACAAATTTTCAAGTAGCTTAAACACGGAATCTCTTAACTTAGTTGTGTAGACTACTATAGATTCTGAGTTTACACTGAGCAGGCTTGCATGAATATCAAGAATCGCGTCGGGTTAGCAGTTGCACTTATCTTACTAACCACCACTATTGCTACAGCTACACCACAACTCAGCCAAACACCAGCAACTCCAACTTCCACCTTGACAGATAAAGAAAAATTAGAAATAGACAATCAGGTGCAAGAGGAAGTTGACCGTGCGTTTAATCACACTACAGCTTTACTGAATATTTTGCTAGTAGTATTGACTATGTTGCCCATTTTAGCGGCGGCTGGTGTTTGGTTATTACGTAGAAGTGTAATTAGTGAAGTAGTCGCGGAAACTAAAAAACGCTTAGAAGAAGAAGTAGAAAAGCAACTAGAAAAAGAAGTAGCCGCCGAATTAAAAAATCAAACAGCAGCTTTTAAGCAAGAATTAGAAGTATTAAAATCTGATTTTTTAACCCAATTATCGCAATTAAATAATTTATATTTAGATGCCCAAAGCCAAAAAGAGCAAATTTTGCAACAGCTATCTGGACTCACACCTTCACCTTCATTAACGCAAGATTATGTGCATCCCGAAATCCAGCAAAAAATTCAAGATTTGACTAACCAACTAGAAATTTTGAAATCTGAAAATCCTCGCTTATTTTTTACAGCAAATGATTATCTTAAACAAGGAGATGCTTTATTTTTTGAAGGTCGTTATGAAGATGCCTTAGCTTGCTATGAAAAAGTCACTCAAAGAGAACCAGATTCTTATATAGCTTGGGTAAATCATGGATGGACGCTAAGAAAATTAGGGCGCTATTCAGAAGCATTATTATCCTATGAAAAAGCCATTAGTATTCAATCTGAGCATTATATAGCTTGGTTCGGCTGTGGTAATTGTCTGAGAAATTTACAAAAATATGCTGATGCAATTACCAGTTATGAACAAGCTTTAAAACTTCAGCCTGACTTTCACTGGGCTTGGTTTCATCTTGCTCGTTGTTACACATTACAAGGAGAGATTGAGTTAGCAATTAAAAATCTCACCCAAGCCATCAAATTAAGAGGCGATCAACATCGAAAATCAGCAAAAACTAATCCAGACTTTGATGCAATTCGAGCAGACGATCGCTTTCAGAAATTAATAGAAAGTTAAATTTACAAAACATCCTAGTATCCTCTGCGTTCTCCGCATCCTCTGCGGTTCAAATCCCCAACTTCTTAAAGAAGTCGGGGTTGCAGCACATCAAAATTAATGATATAAGCAAATCTACAAATATTTTTGCAATAACAACCCTAACTTTTCCTTAGTCGCTGCGGGTGCTTTATCCAACTGAGTTAAAATCGCATATTTCAAAGCCGAATGTGCATCACTAGAAGGCGGATTTTCACTCAAACGGCGCACAGTTTCTTGAATTACCTTTTGCGCATTCACGGCATTACGCTGCAAATTCCCAATTACCATTTCTACTGTGACGCTATCATGGTCTGGATGCCAACAATCATAATCTGTGACCAATGCTAAAGTTGCATAGGCAATTTCTGCTTCCCTAGCTAACTTCGCCTCTGGTAAATTTGTCATCCCAATCACTGTCGCACCCCAACTGCGATAAAGATTCGATTCCGCCTTGGTGGAAAATGCCGGACCTTCCATGCACACATAAGTACCACCACGATGGAGAGTGACTTCTGGTAAATTTAAAGAGGCGATCGCATCTGCAACCACACCAGCCAAATTCTGACATATCGGCTCGCCAAAGGCAATATGAGCCACAATTCCTTCCCCAAAAAACGTAGACACCCGATTTTTGGTTCTGTCTATAAATTGATCTGGTACTACCATATCCAGCGGTTTGGCTTCTGCTTTCAACGAACCAACCGCACTGGCGGAAATTAAATACTCTACACCCAATTGCTTCATTGCATAGATATTGGCGCGAAACGGCAATTCTGACGGTAGTAAAGTATGATTACGTCCATGACGCGCCAAAAAAGCTACTCTTGTTCCATTTAATCTACCCAGAATCAAAGCATCAGAAGGTGAACCAAAGGGGGTATCTACTTGCACTTCTTCTACATCTTTGAGTGCATCCATTTTGTATAAACCGCTGCCGCCAATAATTCCAATTAGTGCTTCTGCCATGATTCTTTATTCCTTGCAAAGCTGCCAAGTTATTTTAGCGGAATGTCTCTGTGGTTCGGCAAATAATCGGGAATATTCTTTTTCAAGTTAATTAACGCCGAATGCTGCAAATTTTGATTGTTGAAGATGATTCCATGATATGCAGCATTGCTTGCTGGCGATCGCACTTGGTATGCTTTGAGCAGAGTACCTGATTAGGGCTTTTGCTCCCATGCAAGTAAGAAATGTGCTATCCCTGGTAGCAATCTATGGATCAATCCGACTTCCCCAGATAATTCTTATGGGAGTATTTTTAACCATACTCCTCATTAGTTGCTCTCACCTCAATAGTCATACTCAACCTGAATCTAATAACCCAGCACCAGGCGCTTTTAAAGTAGCGATGATTTTACCAGGCCCCATCAACGATCAAAGTTGGAATCAATCAGGATATGAAGGACTAAACTTAATTCAAAATCAACTAGGCGCTCAGATAGCTTATACTCCTAACGTTACTGTCAATAATGCCGAGCCAATTCTCCGTCAATATGCTCAACAAGAATTTGATTTTATTATTATTCATGGCGGTCAATATTTAAATTCATCGAAAATTGTTGCTGAAGAATTTCCCCGAATTAAATTTGCAGTTGTGACGAGTTACGGCGGTAACAACAAAAATTTTGGCGCTTTGGCATTTCGCAGTAATGAAGTAGGTTATTTAGTGGGAGTAATTGCTGCTTTAAAAACTCAAACTAATAGAATTGCTTTTATTGGTGGCGAACCTCAATTAATTACTCAACAACAAGCCATCTTATTAAAACGCGCTGCTTTAAAAACTAAAAATAACATCACTGTCGCCATTAACTGGGTGAATAGTTGGCGAGATCCAGATACAGCTAAAAGTATAGCTGAAGCCCAAATTGCTAAAGGCGCAGATGTTTTAGTCACAGATGCAGATTTCGGAAATTTCGGAGTTTTGCAAGCAGTATCTACCCATAAATCAATATCTGCTATCACTTGGATGTATGCCATTCAAGAAAAGCAGGAATTAACAGCTAATAATATAGTTACTCGTGTTGTGCAAAAAGTCCCAAAATTACTCTTAGAAGGAGCAACTTTAGCACAACAAGGACGCTGGGAAGGAAAGCAGTATAAATTTGGCATTTTAGAAGGAGTTCAAGATTTAACGCCATTTAACGGTTCGTTAACTCCGCAACAAGCAGAAATTGTCAAATCTGTGAAACAAGATATTCTCACTGGCAAAATTGATATTTTTCCCTAAGGAGTTGTGATGAAAAAACAGCAGCGCCATCATGCATCACATCCAGCAGGATATGGATTTTTTTCCATCACCAACCAATTGCGGTATGGTTTAGTCCTGCTAGTAGTTATTGCCATGCTGCTGGTATCTGGTACATTAACTTATCTCAGCTTTCAAGCCCAAATGCAACAGTTAGAAGTTGCACAGCAGGAAATTTCCCAAGCTGCGGCGGCAAAAATTAATGCTTATATAGATGACTTACAGCGCAAACTCAGTTACTTAGCTAGAGTCCAAGGTTTAACAGATTTATCACCAGAAATCCAACAAAAATTTCTGGCTGCTTTAACTCGTCACCATAGCGCCTATGAAACAGTCGCAATTTTAGATAGTCAAGGAAAAGTTATTTCTGCTGTTTCTCCTTATGGACAATTTAAGGTTGATAAAATCACGCCAACTCCTGGGATTTTATCTGCGATCAAGCAAAAAGAAGATTTTGTTAGTCCCGTAGAAATAGATCCGGCGACAAAATTACCAATTGTGACTTTAGCAGTACCAATTCGCAACATAGCAGATGAAGTTAATGGGGTATTAATAGCGCGAATCAATCTCAAGTTTCTCCGGTTCTTTATCTATCAAACTCAAGTCGGTGAAACTGGTTATACTTATGTGATTGATAACCGAAATTTTCTCATTGCTGTCAAAGAAGAATATCGAGCATCTTTAAAACTGCGAGATTTATCCGCCCAGCCTTTTATAGAACAATTTCAGCGCTTCAATCGTGACAAATTTTTAGCTAAATATCGCGGTTTAAAAGGTGTAGAAGTCATCGGCGCTGTCTCACCTATTACTAGTTTAAGATGGCAAGTTGTCGTAGAACTGCCCGTAAATGAAGCTTATGCTCCCATTCGTCAAATGCTTTTAGTGATGGGTGTATTTATCTTCATCGCCACATTAGTTACTGTAGGCGTAGGTATTCGGTTTCAAAGGCAAATTGTTTTACCTTTAGAGCGATTAACCACAGCAGCAGCACGAATTAGTACAGGCGATTTGAATACTCAAATTAATGTTATACAGCGTAATGAAATGGGAGTTTTAGCCGCCACATTTAATCAAATGACTTTGCAATTACGCGAGCTAATTCAGGATTTAAGTCAAGAACGCAATTTTGTTTCCGCAGTTCTCGATACAGTTGGTGCTTTAGTCATAGTAGTTGATAGCCAAGGGCGAATTGCCCGCTTTAATCGGACTTTTGAGCAAATTAGTAAATATTCCTTTGCTGAAGTAGAAAATAAATTATTTTGGGATTTATTCCTAGTCCCGGAAGAACTAGAATTAGTAAAAACTGATTTTCAGAATCTCATCGCCGAGCAAACTCCCAAAATAACCGAAAGATATTTGTTAACCAAAGATAGAAAACAACGATTAATTTCTTGGTCTACAACTACGCTTTTAGATGATACTGGGAAAATCAGTTATGTTATCGGTACTGGTTTAGATATCACAGAACGCCGCCAAGCGGAAATCCAATTACGAGCCGGTGCAGAACGAGAGCGATTGATTGCAGAAATTGCTTTGAGAATTCTCTGGAGTCTGAATTTAGAAGCAATAATTAACATTACAGTTACAGAAGTGCGGCAATTTCTCCAAGCTGATAGAGTATTTATTAGTAACTTCAAGGATGATTTACATAAGAGAATTTTTGCTGAATCTTTAAACCAAGATTGGGAATCAATTGCAGATTTATTTACCACAGATCATGATTATCTTCAAGAAATTAAAATTCTATTTTCCCAAGGAGATATACAACAAATTGACGACATCTCCCACGCCAAAATTTCATCCAAGCGTGCGTACTACTTTACTAAATATCAAGTAAAAGCTTGTTTAACTGTACCAATTATGGTCAATAATGAGTTTTTTGGTACGTTAGTTGCTCATCAGTGTTCCAAAGTACGTCATTGGCAACAAGTAGAAATTGATTTATTACAACAATTAGCCACACAAGTAGCAATTGCGATTCAACAAGCAAAGCTTTTCCAAGAAATCCAGGCACTTAATGTGAATTTAGAGCGGAAAGTCGAAGCCAGAACCGCTCAATTGCAGCAAAAAATGATGGAATTACAAGATTTATATAAACGCCAAGATGAATTTTTACATGCTGTCTCCCATGATTTACGTACTCCAATTACCGGAACTCTGATGTTACTCAAACATTGGCAACAATCACCTATAGAAAATATCTCTTTACCGCGTCATATTTTAGACAGAATGATTGAGAGTGGTGAACGTCAACTGTATCTAATTAACTCATTATTAGAAACTCATGTGAGTGAAAGCCAGGGAATTACGCTACATTATGAACCTGTAAAAATAGCAGAGTTAGTCAACTCTATCGCTGAAGATTTAGAATCGTTATTAATAAAAAATCAAGCAAGTATTACTAATTTAGTATTATCTAATTTGCCGCTTGTCAATGCAGATACCTTGCAATTAAGGCGAGTATTTGAAAACTTAATTAGTAACGCTTTAAACCACAATCCCCCAGGATTAGAAATTACCTTAAAAGCAAACGTAGAAGGGGAAATGATTTGTTGTTTAGTACAGGATAATGGCGTGGGGATGAGCGAAGCACAAGGCGCACAAATATTTGAACGCTACGCGAGAGGCGATCGCGCTCGTTCTCTTGGTATTGGTCTAGGATTATACCTCTGTCGCCAAATTATCACTGCACATGGCGGCGAAATTGGAGTCCAGAGTAGTCCTGGTCAAGGCGCAACTTTTTGGTTTACCTTACCTTGTCATCACAGGGGCTAAGGATGATACGTTCGCTGTATATAGCGCTTCTGGTGTTGGATGCAATACAAAATTATATCCTAGCGTGTAGGGGCACGGCACTGCCGTGCCCTTACGTGTGTATTGGACTCAACCGATACCGTTATAATTGCTGAACAAAAAAAATTTACCTCGTCGCTGCTGGCTGGTGTAAGTTATTAACGGCGCTATATTTACGGACTTCCATGTAAAAAAATATTCCATTGCTATTTTCAACAGTCAACAGTCAACAGTCAACAGCTATAACAACCAACCTGCAAAACTACCGATTATTAGGGATTCCGTAGAGATACTAATGTCAAACTTTGTAAAAACTTGTTATTTTTACAATAGTTATTTATATAAATGCAAAAAATTTTATTAAAGAATATGCTAACTACTACCACCTCAAACCCAATGCAGTTAGAAACAGTCTTAGAGCATATATTTGCTATTCGGAGAATTACGCGCCACGATCAGCATCTTTTAATGTCAACATTGCTATCGAAAGAAGATTTGAACGAAGAAGAAAGGTTACAAATCAGCCGAGTTTTTGATGCTTTGCGACGAGGATTAATTAAAGTAGTCGATTAACAATCTGTATAGGTTAAAAAATTATTTAGCGTTGTAACGAATTATTGTTATGCTAACGTTATTGATTTACTTTAGCAATGAAAATTACAATTCAAGATTCTTGAGACAGGATTAAATTAAGTATATTCATTTCTTTTGATTGAAATATTTGATTTTCACTGAACAAGCTTTTACCTAATTTATCCATAGCACCACTATTAAAGACTACATAGGAAATATTGTGATAATTAGAGTCAATAGGCAAAATATTATATGCTAGAGCAAGTGAATAAACATACCGAGCTAAAATATCTCGGAAAGATGAATCACAAACTCTCTTTTGATTCTCAAAATACTCTTCAAAAGCTTGAAAAGATAAAAATGTTTGTATAGGTAAAGCGTAGTAACGCTCTGAAGAAAGTGAAGTTTGGCTTAGTTTTTGCGAACGTTCTAACTCACTGAAAAGTGTGCTAGCCAAGTTCATCAGCGAATAAGCTGCGCTCGTAATTTGTTTTGGATACCTTCCTGAAGTAACCAAAAGTTTCAATTTTTTTATAAAATCTTCATTACGCTCTCGATCTAAAATTTTTTCTAAATCGATATAATTAGTTTCTTTTACAAGTTTGTCTGATAGAGGCACAATCACTAAACTACCTCTAACGTAAGTTTTTTCAATAGGTGGGAGAGCCAGCAATTTATCAAGGCTACTTTCCATTTGTGATATAAATTTAAAACCTAGTGAAAAATAGGATACTTCTTGATTCTCGGATAATGAATTATTTTGATAATAAGGAGTAATCTCAGTTTTTTGAACAGAGAGCAATTCATACAAAGTTTGCTCTATATTTTGTAGTACCTGATCTTCAGGTCGCTTTTTAAACTCCTTACGAATTTCTCTTAATAATGTAGCTAATGAACCAATGAAGGTTTCACCTGCTTGGCTAATGGCTTTGCTACCTATAGGAATAATAACGTATCGCTTTCTACCTATTGCCCCTGAACCCATAATTCTGGTCATAATAGAAGCTTTTAAAATAATGAGAATATTTAGCACATTTAAGCAAGCTTCTTCTAGAGAAATTCTTGCAAGCTTTTCTGATTCAGAAAGGCTTAAATGCTTACCATTATCATCAAATTCTTTTGGGTAATATATCGCTTTGTCAGACAAGTAAAAAATCAAATTTTTCTCCCCTTTATCTAGTTCACCTCCTCTCCCACGGTATATTACTTGTATAATTTCCATCAAATTTTGCTCAATTTGAAACCCAGGAATCTGTACGAGAATGTGTTTTGTGTAAGGAAAAGATAAGCCACGAGATGCTGAAGCAGTCATAAAAACTACTTTGACTTGATTTTGATATTTCTGAATTTCCGCTTCTTCTTTTTCTGACAAGCTAGCGTGTATTTCTAGATACTCTTCATGAAGTATAAAGCTATGCCTTTCTTTAGAAATCTTACTAATTAATTGTTTAAGGCTATCTTTATTTTGAATATATACTATAATTTGCCCATCATTTAACTTCAGCAGCTTCAGAATATCCTCTTTAATTTTTTCAGATACCTTATTATCCAAAATTAAAGTGTCATCTGTTACCTTTTCTGAGCTTACTGACTGTATAAATATGTGATAATTAAATGTGAGCTTGGAAGCAGGATAAGAATTTGCATTAATTAGAGTAGAAGGCTTACCGAGAAATTCAAATTCATCAATTGATAAGCATTTACAAATTGAGTCTGCAACTTGACGAACAAATATTTTATCTCCCTGAGTTTGTTTGCTAGAAAGATGGCTATTAATTACTTCCTGTATCGTCAATGATGCATCAGATGTAATGACTTTAACATTGAAGCCATATTCAGGATTTAATAAATCATATTCTGCAATAAACTCTAAAATACCATGCAGAAAAGCCACTCCTTCTGGAGAACCTGTGATTTCGTCAATCATAATGAAAATATTTTTCATCCGACTAGCGATTTCTTTCATTTTTTTTGGGATAATCCCAGGAGGCTTACCTGATGAATTATAAGCACTGCTAAATATTCTGCCAAAATGTTTTAAAGTGTTACCATAGCGAGTTTCTTTAAGAGCTTGAATTGAAGCTGTAGCAATAATATTGTTAGGTAAATTAGGATTAGTGATACAGGTGTGAATTGCTTCACACAAACTTGCTAAAACTCCTGCTTGATTGCGGTTCTCGACTTGTACCAAGTTATCTGCATATCTAACCAAGTTGTTCGGAAGCTCTAGCACTTTTTCCTTTAAAGTGCTAGCATCCATAAATTTAACTTGTCCTATTTGATGTTCACCATTAAGTTGGTTGCTATAGTATTCAACAGCATAGCCACCAGCATAATCTAAGATTCTTTTGTTAGTATTAATACAAATTAAATTGTCAGCAACGAATTTTAAACTTGTTTCTTCTCTAAACTTCTCTATAATATCTCTATTAACCTGAATACGTGGACTGACATATATAAAAAGTGAACCTTCATCTAGCTGTTTAATAATTTGTTTTGCAACTGCGGTTGTCTTTCCAATTCCAGGATTTCCTGTCAAAAATAGAAATGATTTTTTGGCATTTGCAAGCGCTCGATTTATCAACTCTGCATGAGCATTTCTAACTTCTGTAGACTTTAGCTGTAGTGATTGCTGAATAGATTCAGGTACAATATCAGCAGTATTAAAAAAATCTCTGCCTGCCTCAAATATCTCTGTATTTTCGATATGATTAATTCTATCTTTTTCTGCTTCAACTATCTTTTTAACAAACTCTCTACCTTTTTGGAAGTTTTTACTAGCATTAATTTTGATAGTTTGCAATAATTGTCTGCGACTCTCATCAATTTCTTTGAAGTTTTTATATTTGTATATATCATAACAAGTTTCTAAAATATGTAGACTATCTTGACTGTCATTTTTTTCTTTAATTAACGCAATACCGTTAATCATCCGATCGCTATATCCGAAGCAATTAAATTTAACTGCTTCAGTTGCTAATAATTTACCTGATGACAATAAAAATTTATAAAAACTCCAGGCGTAACTACAAGCTTGAATAACTTTCATGGCTTCCTTATCTTTAGTTTTGAAAGCCGAAAAATATTTTTTTAATTCTTTAGAGTAGATATCATTAAGTTTGTTATTTTTATCGCTACTATTACCAGTATCAATACCAAGTCCGCAAAAATTAGACTTAGAACGCACATAATTCAATTCAGTACGCAATGATTCTTCTAAAATTTGAATATTATTTAAGTTAACTACAGAATGAATAGCTGAAGTTGTAAAAGTGGATAAGTCTACAACCAGAATTCGATACTTACCCGAATAACGCAGCAGTAGAAGAGTATCCGCTTTCAGAAATTCGCCAGTATCTTTATAGCGAATAATGTCTACATTTTCAAAACCTTGAGTCTGCAAAATTTCCTGATAAGCATCTATATCACTTTTATCTAAAATACCAAAAGCGTTTTCTGTATAAAAATCACATTGACAATAGAGAATTTCGATGTTGCTTTTCGTGTGCCAGCCAGTTGCTTCTATATACTCTCGAATAAAGCTATAGCCAGAAGTCCAACCTTTTTGAATAAATAATTTTATCCAATCACCAATAATATTTTGATGAGATTTATCTATGTAGTTCTTGGCTATAGCCTCTTGGATTTTATGCAGATATAACTTGCTCAAAGGTGTAAGATAAACATCGCCATAGGAATGTTGAAGATTGGAGTGTTTAAAGTAAGTTAAAATACCAATATTGAAACTTATCTCAAAGACCCGACCTAACTTGATACCTAAATTATTTGCCATTTTTATAATAAATAACTATCAGTTTTTGATTTTTAAAATACTTATCATATATTGGTAGTGTTATAGGTTTACCATTTTTCTCTCCTATAGGAGAAAATACTACTGGTAATGCTTTAATATTGGCAATTTCATATTTCATGGAAAAATCTTGTTTACCACCATCTGTAAAGTAGCGAACATCATCAAAAGTAAAAGTGACAGATAAAGAAGTCAGAGATTGCTCATTAACAGTAGGTGGCGTTACCTCGATATAAGCTAAAGCCTCTCTAGCTTTAGCCTCAGCTTTTGATTGGTTATCTTGCTTTAAATCAATGCGGAAAAAATTGTTACTATTGATAATTGTTGCGCTGGTTTTATTCAGGATTGCTTTGTTAATACATAATTGTACTGCTTTAGAAAAAGATGGTAGTATTTCTTTTTTCTCCAGAAAAGCTTTGAGTAGAGATTTTAAAGAGTCTACTCTCTGTCTCACTTGCCAATTATTGGAATTATTTATGAGATTTTTAATTTTGATTAATACGTTCTTTACTTCATTATCAGAAGTCTCACCAATTTTTAATTTTTGTAAAACTTCTGTCTCAAATTTAGGAATTGGATTATAATTTTTTTCATCTATTTTGCCATCTTCATCAATAGCAAAAATCAAATAATATAGACACGCTATCTTTAAAACTTTCTCTTTAAAATTTTTAGCTTTTACTGGATCTCTCAGTTGCTCATTGTGACGGGGGCTAGTAGGGTCAAGTTCAGTCATATAGTAATCCAATGCTGACTTTTCGTCATAGGCGTTTACAGCACCGTTAAGTTTAAGTCTCAAGCCTAAGTTAAATTCTTTAATACCTCTTTCCTTATCTATACTTTCTCCAATCGTACCTTCAAATTCAGTAATAATAGGAAGGATATCAAAGGCATTTGCTTGAGAAAATGCTGTCCGCAAATTAACTGGCTTATCTAATAAATAACTTACTTCAAAATGGGGATCTTCTAAATCTGGGTTATTTATATAATTTGACAGCAATCTCAGCCGATTAATCAAAGTTTCTAAACATTCAAAACCCTGTGAGTAAGAGTTACGTATATTAGTTTTTGCACATTCTCTTTTCAGGTAATCCAAATAGTCTATTTTGATATCTCGCAGCAGTCTTGGTAGAGATTCGGTATCTACTATTTTTCTTAGTTGGGTGATGTCAGATTTTTCTTGTTTTGATATATTATTTAAAATATCCGTCAATTCTTCCCAATCACCTGAATCCGGTTCAGTTATACTATCTATGTAGCTTTTAAGGCTATCTAACAACTGATTACTAAAGTTAGATATGCCTTCAAATTTGACATTTAAGTGATGAGCTTTGATTATTGAATCTGTTCCTCTGCGTCTCTCTTGAGCTAATCTATTCTCAATAATTAAGCGTTGAGATGTAAAACTATAGGGTTTTTGGAAAGGATAGTTAAAGGGTAAAGCAGGTTGAGTGCTATTAAAATCAGACAAGACTCTACAAAGGTTTTCTAAGCAAGCTTTAGTTCCTTTCTCTCCACAAGCAGTATCAAGTTGCTTTTTCAATTCATCTTTAATAGCTTTGATTTTAGAGTAGAAATCAGTTTCTGAGCTAAAATTTACGGTCGCAGCTTTAATACCAAAATCTTGGGGTAAAGGAATCTGTGGTCGCCCATCTGATTTTACAGCTATTGTGTAAGCAATATCATAAGCCTGAATCAACAGTCTATTGCCATCAGGAGAAAGCTTGAAAATATTTTTTTCTTTAAGTAACTTTAAAACCGCATCAAGTAACGGAGCATAGTCTAATTTTGCTAAGGGGTTGGAACTTTCTTCAATAGAATGTCTTGATGTCATAGTTTAATCTCTTTTCAGGCTAAGTATTTCAATTTTACGAATTTAGCAATTAGCAAGAGTTGAGCTATTGTACTGGTAAGTTAGTAAATAGTTTTTCGGCTTGGGTTTCTAAATTAATTGCGTGGAGATTGTACCCAACACCACTATCTGTGAGTCTCCCTACACCTCACTCTAAAAGATTGACTCGCCGACCAGCCACCAGCATAGTAAGCTGGTAAAATAGTGAGCTTGGCATCTTAGTTGATTTCTCACTAGTTTTAATTCAGCCATAGATGTAGCTTTAAAAGCTTACACTTATTTGGTGAATTATATAGTATATGTGTACCAAAAAAACATTTAGATAAAAAATTTAAAAAGCATTGAGAGACCCTTTCACAAAGGCAATCATCCTCGCTCAATAATTACAATTCTCAACACTTAAGTCCAACTTGCCTGGAGTAAAGCCATCAATCTGTCAACGCGGACAAATAATTTGGCAATCGACACTGTAGAGCGACAAATTATTTGACCACATCGACAAATTATTTGTCACATTAATACATTAGTGAACAATCCTTATATACCAATACTTTTCACCATTTGATAGCTAAGAAAGCTGTTTAGGTTGTCTGCCACAAATTATGTGTCATTTTTTTAGTAATCCGACACATTAAGCGTCATTTGTTAATTTGGCGAAAAATTAGCTGTCAATTCTTCACAGCTTTATAGTAGTATAAATGTACGTTAGTTTTTCACAAAAAAATTACATCTATGAGCGCTTTAGATGTAGATGACGATTTTGAACTGGAAGAAGATACCTACCTATTAGGTGATGAAGATGCAGACCTGTTCGATGACTCATCGGATGTAATACTTGTAAATGAGGATTACGATACTGCCGAAGAAGACAAATCGGTTGAGTTTTTGGATCAGAGATTTTTAGAGGATTCGGAACTCAGGCTTTCAGGTGAGCAAAGGCTCAAATTAGAAATTATTCGGAGTTTAGGTGAACCCTGCGATCGCAAAACTTATGGGCAAAAGTTGAAAGAAGCCGCCCAGAAGCTAGGAAAGTCGGAAAGAACGGTGAGACGCTTAGTTAAGGCTTGGCAAGAAAACGGTTTAGCCACCTTCGCAGAGACTGCTAGAGCAGATAAAGGACAAACCAGGAAAAGCGAATACTGGTATAACTTGACTGTTAAAACCTATAAAGCTCGCAATAAAGGCAGCGATCGCATGACCCGTACTCAGGTGGCAGAGAAAATAGCGATCAGAGCTTACGAGCTAGCTAAAAACGAATTGAAACAGGAGATATCAAAACTAGAGACACAGGGATTTAGAGGAGAAGAATTAGACTGGAAAGTCGATACGTTAATTAAAACTAAGGCTAAGACAGAAGGGTTTAATTATTGGCAGAAATACGGCAAGGCTCCCTGTGCAAGAACGGTAGAAAGATGGCTCAAACCACTGGAAGAGAAAAAGCATAAATCACGCACTAGCCGTAGCCCTGGATGGCATGGTTCCGAGCATGTGATCAAAACTCGTGATGATCAAGAAATATCGATTAAGTACAGCAATCAGGTGTGGCAAATTGACCATACTAAAGCTGACCTCTTATTAGTGGATGAGGATGGTGAGGAGATAGGCCGTCCTCAATTAACGACGGTAATAGATTGTTACTCTCGCTGCATTGTTGGATTGCGTCTAGGGTTTGCTGCACCCAGTTCTCAAGTTGTAGCTTTGGCGTTGCGTAATGCAATTATGCCGAAACGGTACGGTTCAGAGTACGAACTCAGATGTAAGTGGAGTGCTTACGGTGTACCTAGATATGTTTATACAGATGGTGGTAAAGACTTTCGCTCAAAACATTTAGTGGAATGGATTGCTAATGAATTAGATTTTGAACCCATCCTGCGAAGCCAACCTTCAGATGGTGGTATTGTAGAACGACCTTTTAGAACCATGAGTGGGCTACTTTCTGAAATGCCGGGTTATACGGGGTCAAGTGTCAAAGACCGTCCAGAGGGAGCTGAAAAAAAAGCTTGTATAAGTCTTCCTGAACTAGAAAAACTAATTGTTGGATACATTGTCGATAGCTATAATCAAAAACCTGATGCCCGGAGTCAAGCTAATCCTTTCACTCCAAAACAAAGTCGGATTGAGCGTTGGGAGAAAGGGCTGCAAATGCCTCCTACTTTGCTGAACGATAGAGAACTTGACATTTGTTTAATGAAGGCAGCAGAACGGGTTGTGTATGACAATGGGTATCTCAATTTTTCTGGTCTTCGTTATAGGGGAGAAAATTTAGGGGCTTACGCAGGCGAAAAAGTTATCTTAAGGTTCGACCCAAGAGATATCACTATGGTACTAGTATATGGTCGCACAAATAATAAAGAAATATTTTTAGCCCGTGCTTATGCTGTTGGTTTAGAAGCAGAAAGATTGTCAATTGAGGAAGTTAAATACGCACGTAAGAAAGCAGAAAATAGTGGAAAAGGCATTAATAACATTGCAATTTTAGAAGAGGCTATTAGACGCAGAAACTTTTTGGACAAGAAAAAAAATAAGACTAAAGCTGAACGTCGCCGTTCTGAAGAAAAACGGGTAGAGCAAATACCACAAGTTTTGAAAGATAAGAAACCTGAACAAGTAGAGAGTTTCAATTCCCAACCCGAAGCTGATGAGTCTATAGAAAAATTGGATTTAAAATCCTTGCGTGAAGAGCTAGGGTTGTAGACTATGACTAACGAAGAAATACAGCAAGAGATTGAGCGTCTTAGACAGCCAGATATTTTAAACATTGAACAGGTAAAAAGATTTGGTGCTTGGTTAGATGAAAGGCGAAAGTTACGAAAACCTGGTAGAGCAGTAGGAGATTCAGGTTTGGGCAAAACTACAGCTTCTCTTTTTTATACCTACCAAAACAGAGCGGTTAAAATTCCAAATCAAAACCCGGTGGTTCCTGTATTATACGTAGAGTTGACAGGTAGTTCTTGCAGCCCATCGCTTTTGTTTAAAACAATTATTGAAACTCTAAAATTTAAGGCGAAAGGTGGTAATGAGACTCAGCTAAGAGAGAGAGCATGGTATTTTATTAAACAATGTAAAGTGGAAGTATTGATTATTGATGAGGCGCATAGGCTTCAATTTAAAACACTGGCAGATGTTAGAGACTTATTCGATAAGGTGAAGATTGTTCCCGTATTAGTGGGAACAAGTAGCCGACTAGATACTTTGATTAGTAAAGATGAACAGGTAGCTGGACGTTTTGCTTCTTATTTCAGTTTTGAAAAACTTTCGGGTGCTAACTTTATAAAAATACTCAAGATTTGGGAACAGCAAATTCTGAGATTACCTGAGCCATCAAATTTAGCAGATAGTCAAGAAATCATCACTATTTTACAGGAAAAAACGTCTGGACAAATTAGATTGTTAGACCAAATTCTTAGAGATGCAGCAGTTAAAGCATTAGAATCTGGTGTTAACAAAATAGACAAGTCACTTTTGGATAGTATTGAAGGTGATTATTCATTAGTAGGAAGTTAAAAGTTATATCAGAAAAATTAATAACTAAGATGTGCAACGAAATCTATAATTTTGAAGCTTGGATAAATATAGTTGAACCATTCCCAGGGGAAAGTATAAGTCACTTTTTAGGTCGTTTTGAAAGGGCTAATTTACTAACGGGATATCAAATTGGTAAAGAAGCTGGAGTTGGTGCGATAGTAACAAGATGGAAAAAACTTTACCTAAATCCATTCCCAACTCAACAAGAATTAGAAGCATTAGCAAACTTTGTTGAGGTGGCAACCGAAAAACTTAAGGAGATGCTGCCAGTCAAGGGGATGACTATGAAGCCCCGCCCAATTAAATTATGTGCCGCTTGCTATGCAGAACAACCTTACCACCGCATTGAGTGGCAGTATAAGGATAAACTGAAATGCGATCGCCACAATTTACGCTTGTTAACCAAATGTACTAACTGTCAGACTCCCTTTCCAATTCCTGCTGATTGGGTGGAAGGAAAATGTTCTCATTGTTCTTTGCGTTTTGCAACAATGGCGAAACGTCAGAAACCTCGCTAAGAAATATGCTGCTGACTTTCCTCTAGGAGAAATAGTCCTTACTAGCTCCGCAGCATCACCATATTTTCATCAAGACCCTGGCAGAAAAATTCTAGTCTTTGATTTTTTTCTAAATCTCTCAGGTTGATGGGGCTGACGATAAATGGAAATAATGCAGGGGTTTGGCTAATTACACCTAAAGCTTGGGAATTAGAATTACTGGAAATTAAAATTGCTTCTATTAGCCATGCTATCAGTCTCCTGTTATCGACTAATTGCACTGTTGCTGGCTGATATATACCTTTTTCTTTAGTGTCTTGTAAGACTCCCCAATCGACAAAGCAACGCAGTAAACGTTGAGTTGCGCGTGATACTGTTTCTCTTTCACCTAACTGTTCTTTGATGCGTCTTTGCACCGAAGCAGCGGCAAATAAACCCTGTAATCTGATTAATCGTCCAACATTTTCTGCAACAGTCCTAAAAAATGGGTAAACAGCCATAGCCATACCCCAATGTATGACTATATGTTGATTAGATGGGCTGATTCTTAAAAGTTCCAAAGCTTCATTTCGCAAAGGTTCTAGGTTTGCTGGCACTCCCACCCAGATTTTCAGCAGTATTGAAATAGTTTTTCTGCGTCCGCTAGATTTACTTTTACTGCCAACAGAGACTTTATCTTGTAAGAATTCATCAAGCGCGGTTTGAATTTCTGAGCGTGTAGAACCAGCTAAAAGAAGGTTGGCTGTGAGTTCCAACCAATTTAGCTGAATACGCTGACTAAAACCAACTTCTACCCGCCTGCTCATTTGGATCAAACTGAAACGCTAATAAATGGTACTACTAACTCCTCAACAGAAATACCACCATGTGCAACAATTTGTTTCCCTTCTTGAATGAAAGCTTGGCGAGTGGGTGCTAAAAGCGGTAAATATTTTTCTGGTAATCCTAAAGGTTGCCACTCAATTGCGTTGGGGAACTCACTTTTAAGCTTTGCCCTCAAGGTAGGATCTGAGTATATTCTCACTCTTTCTCCACGTAAATCAGCGATCGCACCTTCTCTAGGCTGTCCGATACCAGTTGCCTCAATGTTACCGTGGTCAGATGTCAGAAAAATTTTAAATTTTTCCTCCAGCAGAAGGTCTAACAAATTCGCCATCCAACGCAGTTCTGCCCATTGGCGTACTTGGTTGTGCATCCCCGCAGTACCAAGTTGTATTCCGTGCATGATTTTATCGACTTTATCCACCACCAAACCTATCACCCGTAATCTGGGGGATAGTTTCTGTTCTACCAACGAAACACTATCTGCTTCGCCCAGACCTTTAGCATAGGCAACTTCAGCCAGATTTAAGCCTTGAGCAGTCCAAAATTGTTTCCAGAGAGATTCTTCCTTAGCTGTGGTTTCTAGGCTACTGGGAAAAAGAATTGGAGCTTTCCCTGCAAATATTGCTTGCCTAGAGATGGAAGTGATGGTTGGTAGCCATGCAAATACTGTTTCATCGCGGAAATTTAACTGAGGACGTTGTGCAAGCAGCACATCTTTCAGGACTAACCACTGGTCTAAAGCTAGACCATCTAATACTACTAATGCTACTTTATTGGTTTTTGATGCTTCCAAATACCGTGCTAGAAAACGCGGAATTTGGTGTAACATTACAGGCGGAATTGGTGGCTGATTGTAAAGTGTGCCATAGCGGGAATTTACCCAGCTAAAAAAAGTATTGTCTACCTTTTCTTGGAGCGTGAGAAACTGAGCGTGAAAATCTAATATCTTGTCTTGATGCCACAAAACTATCAATTTTGCCCAAGCTTTACCAAAATTTAGCCAATCTTGGTACTTAGCATCATTGGGAGGAATGGATGAATCTAGAGATTCTAATAAACCTTGTAAGCGTCTGTGTTGGTCAGCTTGTGGGTCAAAACTCAAACCTACTTTTATCCAAGAATTTAGCTCCAAGCTTGTGGTTGTTATTTTTAGTTTGTCAGCGTCTATAGGCTGGAGATAACCTTCTAAAAAAAGATGGTTGATGTAAACGCGAATATCGTGATTATCGAAGGGCAATTTAGTTGCAGTGGCATAAGTACCAGTTGCTTCAGAAACTTGGTTTGACTTTACTAGGTTCTGACGAACGAATTCTGGCCAAGCTTGCTGCAAAAAGGTAAAGAAGGCTTGGCGATCGCGAATAATTGTTTCTAGGGGTAAGCTGGAAAATAACTGGCGATCGCTTAGAGTTTGAATGAAGCGATCGCATAAAATCTCTGGTAATATTTGTCCTCGATAGTGCCAGCGTAAAAGAATTAGTAGTAAATCCGATGTTTGCTGTATTAAGTCGGGATCAATGTTGTAAACATAACGCAGAACAAAATCCTTAGTAGCATTTTCCCCTAATGGTGCTGGGTTATGTTGTACCTGTGCTTGATATAGTGCATCAAAATCGCTGCGGTCTAGGGAATTAACTACGCTGTAGCTAAGATTGGGAAATAAACTGCCTATACTGAAAGCAAGCTGTCGTCCTGATTTTACTAGGTCGTAGGGCAACGAGCGTAACTCTTGTGTCTCTTTATTTACAACAATAACTAAATCTAAGGCTGCACCTTGTTCTTGCTGGGGACGATATTGGGATTCGTAGATGTAGCGGAAGGCGATCGCATCCTCAAAATGGATTATTTCAAAACCTCTGTCTTGTATTTTTTGCAGCATTTCTGCTTCCGTTAGCAAACCGTCTGGATCTGCAACTAATGTCAGATTTGCCACCTGTGGTGTAAATTCTTGTAAAATTTGGTCACGCCAGTTCACGAATAATTCTCCACCCGCATTAGCAACAAGGGTATCAATTCCGGTGTAATTTCAGATTTTTGTTGCATCGCTTTACGCCATGTTTGTTCTTCTTGGGCTAGCTGTGTCAATCTGTAATCTCTCACTTGAGGCAGTCCAATACGTTCTATCGCACGTCTTCGGGCTGCAAAAGCGTACATATTTTTTTCACGTTCTTTCTCAAGCTGTTGGTGATGTTTTCGTAGCAGTTCCTCATAAATGCCCTTACCTTGAACTAATGCTGTTTCCCAGACTATGCCAAATGCTTTTGTTGCCTCTTCTCCACTGAGATGATTTTGAATTTCTACTTTCTCTGTTAATAATTGTTCCCAAATATAACGGGCTGTAGGTAAGAAAACTCGTCCATCATCATTAAGAAATAAGGCCATCATCCTTTGCTGATTCCAATCTTCGGTATATATGGCAATTCGCCACAGTGACCAAAATCCTTGGACATCTCTTGGTAAGCCTGGGATGGAAATATAAGGTATGGGTTGCCCTTCGGCGAAACAAGTTTTCGCCATGACCATGCCTCGAATTCGGGAATCTTCTAAAGTTAAGTGTTGGGCATTGGCTGCGGCTGTTGTTTCTGTTGCATTAAACACAACGTTTTTTAACTGTTCACCTGTGGGTAAGGTTAAATTCCAAGTTTCACCTTGTTTTTTAGCTATGCCACCATGCGATCGCAAGTAATTGATGGTCATTTGTTCAACCCAGTGGGAAATTGGATGATCTATAAGTTGTTGTGCGGCGGTGGGGTCTAGTTCCTCATTTGTTTGGTAAATTGCTGTACTTTCTTTGGCTACTACAAGCTGCTGTTGTACTCGACTAACAACTTCTTGAACTTTGGTATCTAAAATTTCTGGGTTGATCAGGGTTTCGATGTACAAGTCGTCAAATATCTGTCCAGCTTGTGCTGAATCCAACACATCGCCAGTTTTATCTACACCAAATTCGTTAAGAATGACCGCCAGCTTTTCTTCCAGTACCTCACGGACGCGGTATTCTACCGTATCTTCAAACACAAAGTTCAAAGCGCGGACAGTGTAAGTTTGCCCAATCCTGTCTACCCTACCAATGCGCTGTTCCAATCGCATGGGGTTCCAGGGAATATCGTAATTGACTACTACGTGGCAGAACTGCAAGTTTAATCCTTCCCCACCTGCATCAGTAGAAATCAAAATGCGAATGTCTTTGGCAAAGGATTCTTGAACTTGTTTGCGTTCCTCCATCCCCATTGAACCATTGAGACAAACTACGGAAATACCACGCTGAGTTAAAAATTCCCTAAGCATCTGTTGGGTAGGGACAAATTCAGTAAAAATCAGAACTTTGATGTCAGGGTCGCTTTCTTCCTGTTGCAGTCGATAGATCCAGTCTAGTAACTCTTCCGCCTTGGGGTCTGCACCTGCGGCTTCTGTCAGTTTGGCTGCTTCTAGTAATAGTTCCACCTCAGCTTTTTCGTTTTTAAATGCTTTCAGTCGGGTTGTCAGCAATGAATCTACTTGTTCCTGTCCGTCCATTTCTGACCATTCCTCTGCGGCAAACATGGGGAAGAGGGTTAGTTGTTCTTCTGGTTCGCGCAAGGCTTCTAACCGCCTTTCTAAAGTAGTGCGAATGGCATGGGTAGAGGATGTTACTAACCGTTGCATCAAAATCATTAGAAAGCCAACATAACTTTTTTTCTGCTTTAATGCTTGGTTGTAACCTTCACGCACGTAGTCGGTAACGGCTTCGTAAAGTTGGCGATGCTGGCGATGTTTTGCTGACCAAGAAACTGGTATAAGCTGAGTTTGTCTTGGTTTAAATAACGGTTCTCCTTGGGCATTTATGGCACGGCGTTTTTCGGTACGAATAACGTAAGGTTGTACCCGTTCTCGTGTAATGCTGGAAATGTCGGGAAAGGCGACAGGATCTAACAGAGAAACCAGACGATAAAAAGCATCAGTTTTGCCTTGATGGGGTGTGGCGGAAAGGAGTAACAAGTAAGGTGCGGCTTCAGCCAGTCCTTGACCAAGTTTATAACGGGCAACTTGGTCGGTACTACCGCCTAAACGATGGGCTTCGTCTACTATGACTAAATCCCAAGCTGCGGCGATTAAATCTTCAAAGCGATCGCGGTTATATTCTGCTAGTTGTTCTTTTGTCCAGCCCCGGCGTTTATCCATTGGTTTTACTGAATCCATTGGACAAACTACTTGGTTAAAGCGATTCCAAGGGTTTTGGTTTTCTGGATTGGTATACAGACGCTGCAAAGTTTTGATGTCTTCAGGAAGGAGTAATTGAAATTCTTCGTTAAAATGCACCCGCATTTCGCTTACCCACTGGCTGACTAAACCTTTAGGGGCGACTATCAAAATACGTCGCACCATTCCCCGCAGTTTCAGTTCCCGCATAATTAGCCCAGCTTCTATGGTTTTCCCCAGCCCAACTTCATCAGCCAAGAGGTAGCGGACGCTATTACTAGAAACTGCTTTTGATAATGCTTTGATTTGATGCGGTAAGGGAATAACTGTGGATTCAATTGGTGCTAGGAGTACATCTTGAGTTAGCGCATCTGCAATGCGGGCGGATGTGGCAATGTAGGTGATACCTGCTGGAGTGGTGATTCCTGCATCGGCTAGGGGTTTGAGTTTGTCTGCGGAAACACGGATGACAGTATCTTGGTTGGGTAGCCAGATGCGATGGAAAATATTGCCCCAAAGTGTTTGGGTTTCAATGATTTTGCATATTTGGCGATGTTCTTCACTCCACAACCAAGTGCCATTCATAGCTATGTTATTCGCCTAATCTGTTCAAAGCATTGTCATATAACATAATTAATTTTTGGTCTTCTTGTAGGACAGTTTCAGGTATTTTCTTAGCTACATCCACAATGATTTGATAATTCTTTTCTTTCCATGCTTTGGCAAAGCCAGCCCGTACAGCTTCTAGACGAAATACTTTGAGTTTTTTTTGCTTAATTTGGTGATATTCTTCAAACTCTCTCAGTAAAGATTTTAGTCTTAGTTTTTCTAAATCTATGGCTTGATTTGGATCTGGAACATACCATTTATCTTTAGCTGCACTAATTAATACTGGATCATCTGTTTCTATACCAACAGGATCAGGTGGTAAATTTTCTTCGATTTGATGAATTTTATCACGGTGAATTGAAGATTGTTTTAACCAAGAAACTATTTGTTTAGGAATTGTACCTTTACCTTCATAGCGGAGGAAGTTTTGTTCTAAAAGTTCTGAAAGTTCTAGGGGTTTTTCTGCTTTCGACCAGGCAGATTTTGAAAGCATAAATTGAGGATGTATTTCTTGGAAAGTTTGCGGCTTTTTGGTCAGTTGTTGCTTTAGCCACTGTACGGCGGTTTCTTCGTTGTTGACGACTAATTCTAATTGGAGAAGTTCTTTTACCGTCATGCGTTTTTTTTCGTACTCTGCTACCTGTTCGGGTAGAAAATACATTTCGTCTTTTGCTACAAAACGTTGTGCTAGTCCGGCGTAAAATTCAGAAGCGGAAAGGGGAACAGTAAAACCACGTTGGATATGAAAGGCTACCATGCGATCAAATAATAGATAATTTTGGCGCTCGGCGATAGTTTCGGCAATTCCGTTTTTGGCAACGAAGACAGGAAGTTGTTGTAAATGGTTGCGGATAAATTGCCAGCAAGCTTCTTCTGTTCCGGCTTCAAGTTGGAATTGTTTTTCTAAGTTGGTGGTTGGTTTGTAGGCAGAGATAATTAAGTCTTGTTTGGTAGCATTACTGCTGTTAACTTGTTTAAAAGAACCTTGTTTTTTATCTAATGTACGCACATCTGCAATAATAAAACCAGCCTGCTGCATTGCTTCCTGTATTGAATTCCATACACTGTTTCTAGAGTTATGAAACTCTACAGTCATCCAATGTCCAGATTTAAGACCCCTATAATATTTTGCAAAACATTGAGCCATTAGCTCTTGATATTCAAAAAGTCCTTTACCTTGAACCTTATTCTCTATGGCTTCTCGTTCATTATTTGTAAATATTTTCAGCCAAGATTCTCCTAAAAAATTTAATTCTGAATACATTATATTGTTACCAAATGGTGGATCGGTAAAAATATAATCAATAGAATTATCCGGAACAAAAGTATCATCAGCAGAAGCTGTTATTGTTAAAGAATTACCTTGTTTATTTGTTAGTTTTTTAAATCCACGACTTATCCAAATTATTCTGTCATTTATTTGTTCGATGACTGAAGTTTCTATAGGAATTGATGATATATAAAGAGTTCCTTTAAGATAACCAGCATTACAACCACCGCCACCAAAAAAATAGTATTTTAGATGAATTCTATTCATTTTAGTTGCTCTATTTATCATGCTGGAAAACATAAATTTATTGAGTAATATTGATGAAGTATTGCTCAATTTATTAACAACAGATAAAGCAGACAGATTCCTATTTGTATAAAAATGATGTGTGCGTGTAATTCCAGCTTCATCATTGCGACGAGATTCTTCACCTTCTGGCATTCTTTGCGTTGGAAAGTAATCAGCTATGTTTTGATTATCAATCTCTTCTATTAAAGCCGAGTCAAAAATATCAATTTCTTTGTCAAAACTTTTTTTGTTAAAACTATAGTTAATAAATACTGGTACTTGTTTAGACTGTTTTATAGTTTCATTAATAGCAGTATCAAATCTTGTTGTCCATGCTCGTTCTATATTACGTTTAGTCAATAGAGTATTACAATGTGGGCATGAGAAATCATCAAGCACCTTACCAGCCACTTTATCTATAGCTGCTTTCCAAAATACTACTTCACCCGCGCACTCTGGACATGTAAAAACATCAGACCAAACAGTATAATTAATTCTGCCAAAAGGTAAACCAAAATTTTTCAGGTCAATTTTTGGATTATTAGATGTTTTAAGTAATGAAACGCCTTTTTCAACCTGTTCTGCTGTCGGATTATGCAGAGTTAAATACATCCAACCGCATTCTTTTTCTACCTCAGCTAATATCCACTTGGCTTCCCTTTCAAACTCTGCCACATCAACAGGAGTATTATAGTTATAAGCAATAAATGTAGCTGCTGGCGAAAGGTCATTTAAAATTGCTCGTCTAGAACCCAATTTTGAAAAAACCTTACCGTCTTCATCCAAAATAGTGCCATCAGCCTGTACCTTATAACCCAAAGATTCAACAGTTAATTTATTACCACATAACTGTGCTGCAACACCCGTCATTCCAGAACCACAAAACCCATCAAAAACAATATCACCCGGTTCTGTGTAGTGCAGAATATAACGCATAATCGCCTTATGCGGCACTTTTGTATGATAGGAATGAGCGTTATAAATTGGGTCATTTTTTCCTTCACTTACATCTGCTGCGAAGGGTTCACGATGATATTCTTCAGTATCATCAGCAGAGTTATGCTCTTGTTCTTGATGCCAATAATTAATAAAATCTTCAATAAAAGGATTAGGACAGGCTGTATAGTAAGGTGGGTCAGAAAGTGCGAGAATATCTTCATCTTCACCAATGGGAAATCCCTCTATCTGGCGAAATTCTGGGTCTTGTAATTTCTCCCGTAATTTCTCTGTAAAATAAGCTCGGCGTTCCTCATCACTTGCAAAAGTCATACCGAGACATTCCACAGATTTTTGTTGTGGTGAGTTAGCTTCTAGTTGAATATTTAATGATAATTGTTCTGAATCCATTTTTTTACTTAGTTTTTGATAGATTTTCTCAAAAATTTACTTTGATAATAAATTTTCCACGGGACAATGCGTCATATCTGAGCAGATATAAGTCCCATTTTTAAAAATATGCCAAGGAACTCTACTGAGTTTGTTGACCCAGTATTAATTTGCTCAAATAAGTTCGGAATGTAAGGATTGTCAGTCATTCGTATATCCTACTCCACAACAATCCTTACCTTACCTGAATCTTTTCCCTTTGTTAGGTGGCTGAGATAATCTTCAAAACGCTTTCTCATTTCCTGGATGTTACAAGGCGAACCACCAGCAAGCAAAGCTTTCTGTAAATCTTGCGTGTTCAGTACGACCTTTTGCAACCCTAACAATACTTCCTGAACAACACTAATAAATTCGTTAGTCACAGGGCTAGGTAAAGTCCGTAACGCTAAAAACTCATCTACTAATGTCCTTCGTTCTGGTTTCAGCAAATTCAAATTTTCTTGCGTTGTCGGGTCTTCCAAGTTTGCCAGTAGTGTCTGCGTCCAGTTAGCTAAAATTTGGTCTAACTCAGTTTCAAGTTCTGCTAACTCACTGCTAGCGGGTTTTTCTATTGTCTCAATCGCTGGTTTAAACTGACAGTGAGGACAAGTTGCTGTGGCTTGCAACTCCTGTTCAGTCAATACAGCACAAGTTTTCAAGCTTGCCAGATTGTTTTGCCATTCCCGGAACTGACTAGCTGGCATTAAATCTATTGTCGCTAATTTCTGTAAAGTTTGCGATCGCACATCTTGAAGCAATTGTACTTTGAGTCTGTCTTCATTTACACCCAATCGGGCACTGGTATGCAATGCCATGTAATTTTGGATGTAATTCTGCTTCAGTTCTGTAAGTTTTTGTAAGGTTTGCTGACGAAAACTAGGCGTAGAACGTTTTTTGGAATTTAAGATATCTGTAAGAATTTCTCCCTGCACTTGTTGCAATTTGCTTAAAAAAGGATGTTCTACAGGTAAATATGCCTCTGATTGAGTCAAGTAAGCTGCAATTGATCCGAGATTAGTTAGTAAATCTTGCAGTGCAGTAATTTCTACTAAAGTTTGCAAACCACTACGGTGTGTAGTAATTTCTTGCTCTTGATAGCGGAAGTTTTTCAGTTTACCGGGAGTTGTAAAGGATTGTAGTGACTCCAGAAAATTTTTAGTTCGGTCTAAATTAGAACGATATTCATCCTGTAATACATTACTTAAAAGATTTCTTCCCCCAAAAATTAAACCAGTTTGCAATTTCTGGCGTGCTAATACCAGTTCATTAACTGTTTCAGTAACAGCTTTTTGCAATTCTTGAACTGGTTCAGCTTTACCCTGAGTTATCAACTGAGCCATCCCTGGTGTCAGTCCTAACAGTTCAAATAATGCTCTCAGTGCAGGTAAATTCCAATCTTTCGGTTGTTCAAGGTGCTTAAAGTTAATTAGTTCCTCAACAGAAGTAGTTACCAAAGCATCCAAATTATTAGCATCGAACTTGTTGCCTGGAACTGCTAATACTATATCCCCGTTGTAAACTAATGCCGCCGACAAAACCACTACCCACTCTGGTTCTAGGCGATATTGTCCGGGAACCATATACTCGACACCCAAGACATCCTGAATAATTTCTGCACGGTTGAGAACTTGACCAGAACCCTTTTGCTGTAGAAGAGACAAAATATAGTTAGCGTATTTAGAGCGATGAACATCAAGCTTTTGACCATCAAGCAAGTCTAAAGCATCAAGAACTGCGATCGCTTGCTGGGTTTTGCTGCTCCCCTTAATAAAACGCAACGCATCTTGTGCAGCTTGGCTTCTGTTTGCGCTGGTAATCAACACATTAAAACTAGGATATTCTGGTGCTTGATCGGCAAAATGGCTAGCCAAACAGCCAGAACTAATTGTGTTGAGAAGATCGCGCACATTAGCGCGCGCACCACTCACCGCTTTCACACCCTTCATCCATTCCAAGAAAGGTTTAGTTTTCCCTTGGTAAGTAACTTCAAACGCTGTGGTTATGTGTTCTTGTAGCCAATTAACCAAATTGCGTAGAAAGCCTTTTGCCTTATCTTCGTAACTTCTCTTAGCTTGTCCCGATGAAGTTGAAGCTAAATCTAACGCAGCAGCGTACTTGTCCAAATTCTGCCGAAAGGTAGCATCAGGCTTTGTTAATTCAAAGAAAACTTCATCAGCATTTTTTGCTTTTTTATAAGGTGGTGGGTCAAAAGGTGGAATAAAGTAAAGATAAAAATCTCGTGCTGGAGCTGCGGTAGAACGTTCATTTGGCGCACCAAAAAACAAATAGCCTTGACGAGTAGTTTTTTTGGTCGTCCACTCTAATTCATGCAACCAAATGCGGTAACCAGTAACATAAGTTTGGTCTGTGCATTCCAGCACCTGCTTGAGTGCTAAAAAATAATACTTATCTAACTGTGAACTATCGAGACTCTCTGCTCGCTTATCAATTAAAGCATCGTAGTCATCTGTTTTCTTTAAATCAATATAATATTGACGATTATCAATGTTTGAGGAAATAAACTGACCACTAACAGTTTTATGAATTTCTCGCAATACTGTTTCAATTTGAGAAAGCAAATCATCAGCAGGCTCACCTCCTAACTCTGCTACTACTGGATCATAGAGACATAAACTATCCCTTAGCTCATCCGGTGTTGCACCTAAAGGCGAGTAAATATCTCCCACTGTCAAACGATGTACTGATAGTGCCGCGATGATTCGCAATGCCATTGGCTTATAAATAGGACGAGTAAAAGCTTGGCGAATGCGTCCTTCTAGTACCTGGGAACAATCAATCACTGCACGAATATCAGGAACTGCGCGGAAGGAAGCATTTTCTTTAAGGCTGTCCCAGTAGCTATCATAAGCAATTAAACCTGGCGCATCTTGCGGCACATTTTGGCTAACCAATTTCCGCATTGCCAGAGATAGAGTTTTGAGAACTTCCCGCCTTTCAGCAACAGTAATCCGCTCAAAAGTATCAATATAATCTGGATGTATAGGAAAAAGACTAATAAATTCATCCATTCGCTCATTCATATTGCCGTAGAACCTAGCGAAAGGAGTTAAATGTTCTCGAATTTTTGTCAGTTGATCGGCGGTTTTCTTTAACAGACGTTCCGCAACTACATATTTAATATCTCTACGAGCAATTAAAATTTGCTCAAAACGGTCTTTGACTCGACGAATTGCATCAGCTTCAAATGCAAAACGAGGATTATCAAACAAAGTTTCTTGCAAACCTGCGATAAGGCGGAATCTCAAGTCTTTGCAAATTTCACCCAATTCCCTTAAAAAGCCAAGGTCAAGAATTAACGCTTGGTCTTTGCGACTGCGTAAATAGTCCAGCAGTTCATCCACTACAAACAGCAAACCTTGGTCAGGAAACTGAGTGTAAAAAAGCGCCATCATATCTTCAAATACACCCTTGTGATTAGGGATTGTATCCCTTGAGGGAAACTGAAATTCAATCCCCCAATTTAAGAGTGTTGCTTCTAACTGGGAACAGACAACTTCTCGCAAATCCATTGTTGTCGAACCCAGTTCTATGCGAATCACCTTGAACTTACCAGCAATGGGACGCGCACTTTCAGCAACTTGCGGATTTTGCAGATAGTTAGACAGATCCTGATGTTCTGCGATCGCACTAATCACTGACATCAAATGCGACTTTCCCGTACCGTAGTTTCCTACAACTAGAATGCCTTTATTATCCGCAGGCTGCTCAAATTGTAAATTGGGAAAAACCACAGATGCTAGACGCTCTGCCATTTCCTGAGAAATTACATAGGTAGAAACCAGCCGTTGTGCTTCAGCTAATTCACTAGCATCCTGTAATTGAATTACAGACTCAATCGGTTCAAATTGGATTAAATCACCGTATTTCATAGCACCTTTTTGGATCTAGTGATTAGCTGTAGTCGGCTTAAAGCTGTTCCAGGTTAACAATTAAAAAATCCTTGACAGGATAACGACGGTACTCAGGATGATCTAATTCAGCATAAATTAAGTGATTGTTCTCAACAATACCGTCCCATTGAGCCACAATAGTACGATTGCGGGCTAAATTCTTAAGACACTGTAATGGGTCAAGCTGAAGAGAACGATCAAATAGAATTTCCAAGTGGTCTAAAAAATGTACCTTATTATCAGTATTCCCAATTATTGCCTTTAATAACTCTTCTGCGTTCAACGCACGCTGTCGTTGTGTCAACTCAAGTAACTTTCGACTCAATTCCAAGTTGACATTAATGTATCTATTGTTACTAATTTCTGCAATTTGTCGGAAGTTGATTTTTTGAGGGCGATCGCATAGAACTATAATTAGACGATAGTACAATTCTACTACTTGGGGAAAGTAACTGCTAATTTTTGTGGATATTAATTCATACTCAGCAATATTTGCTTGTTCAGGCTGCGTGTTCACCTCCGACAATAAATTTGCTGATGAAGAGGAATTTTCACTGGTTGCGCTGTCTTCCTGATTTTGGATTTGTGTATCTGACAGTTGCAAGATAGTTGACTCTGCTGCTTCACCTGTTGCTTGATAACGTTCGTCACAAATTTCCCCATAAGCACAAAAGCCGCAATTACGATGGGAGGCATTTGCCACAAAGTGCCCATTCAAAATATTTTGAACTAAAATTTCTGCCTCTTGACCAGTGGTTTGCAATTCTTCATTGCTAAACCTGTGCAAATAATCATGTCGCAGGTAGGCTATATGGGCATTAGTGCGTCCTGTCGCTTGTGCATAAGCCCAAAGCTGAAAGCGGTGATGTTGTGGGTCTATTTCTTGATCAGTTTTAAAATCTAATACCCAATCGGTTCCTAACAAGTCAACAATACCGTTAAAAGTCAAATGTCCAACATTCAAATTTACAGGCAATTCCCACTGTCCTTGTTGAAATTGGGCAAAATCTGCCACCTCATCAAATCGCTGTGCTAGCTGCAAAGCCTCACTGACAGATTCTTTTGGCAGACTAACATCAAATCCTGCCAGTGTTTCTAAGTCGCGGATACCCCGTTCCAAAGCCAAGTGTGTCAAACTTCCCACTCGTCTTGCTGTGCCAACACCTGAGCCAATTCCTGGATGACCTTGTATAAACCGATATGCAAACTTCTTGGGGCATTGAGCATATTCACTTAAAGCAGTGACAGGCAATTCAAATAAACCAGAGCCAACAGAGTTAATTAACAAACTATGAGGTTCTGGTGGTAAAGGTGGTTCTGGTGGAACTGGGGGTTGTGCTAATTCTGAATTAAAGGGAATAGTATTTATAGTAATTCCCGCAGCCATTAACCCAGGTGCTAACCTAGAGAAACTACCACCAGATTCATCCGTTGCCGTCAAAATCAGTTGATCTCGCGCACGGGTTAAAGCTACATACAGTACCCGCAACGCCTCTGCTTCTTCCCGCTGTTTCCGCAAATGTTCCAAACAAACGTAAAGCACAGGCTTTTGAGTTTCACCTTGCTCGTCCTCTAGCTTTAAAGCAACACCGTATGCAGGGTCAAAGTAAACTGTTTCGCTGGTATTGGGTTGGGAACGAGTTAAATCAGGAATAACTACTACTGACCACTCCAAACCTTTCGCCGCATGGATAGTCATTAAAGCCACTGCATCATTAGCGGATAAAGGTAAACGGGGTATTTCTATTTCTGCTGCTGCTAACCGCTTGAGACGACGTACTGCGGCAAAAACATCACTACTGCCATGTTCTAATTGCTGTACTAATTCTACAAAACCTCGCCAGTCAGCTTCTCGCCGAGCCGCACCCGGTAAGTTAGTGATGACAGCAGTGTAGCCAGTTAGATAATTTGCTATCTGTAGAAGGCGAGTAGGGGGTTCTAAATTGCGATCGCGCAACAGTTGATTCAATACTTGTACTGGTCGCTGTAATTCAGGGATTTCAGATGATTTTACCTTTTGCCACCAGTTAGTTTTTGATTGTTCGTCTTGTTCTGTGGTGTCATTTTCTTCTTGGCTTTGAATGAAAGTAAACAGAACGCGATCGCTAACTGCAAAAAACGGACTACGCAGTACTGCTACTAAAGCTAAATCATCACTGGGATCAGCTAAAAAACGCAACAATGCCCAACCATCTTTAGCTTCCCGTGTCGCGAGTAAATTACCTCCCCCAGCCAAAGCAACGGGAATTCCTACACTTTCTAAAGCTTCGCCGTAAACTTCCAAAGGCTGCCAAGTGCGAGACAATATTGCAATATCTCCAGGCTGCATTGGACGCAGTGTTTGAGTTTTTTTGTCGTAAACCAAGGTTTTGTCATCAAGCATTTGTTTGAGGAGTTCTGCTAGATGACAAGCTTCTACTCTTAAACGCTGAGGTTTATTGATGTCTGACTCAGCTTGTACTGTATAAACTTGAATTGGTGGGTAAGAATTAGGGCAGTCTATGCGATGAGCATCTAAATTTTGGTGTAAATCGCCTAGCAATGGGGTAAATATACTGTTGATGTTATCTATCAGTAGTTTGTGAGTGCGGAAGCTAGTAGTTAAAACTTCTTCATTTCCACCACTGTTAATAATGCGATCGCGCCAACTGTGAAATACTTCAACATCAGCACGGCGAAACCCATAAATTGATTGTTTCGCATCCCCAACGATAGTTAGTAAAGTATTTTGCGTTAGCCGTTGCAATATCTCAGACTGAACAGGGTTAGTATCCTGAAATTCATCGACTAAAAAAGCTCGCCAACGTTGAGCATAATAAAACTGTACTTGTTCATCTTGCAAAGCTCGCAGTGCGCCAACTTCTAAATCTGCAAAATCCAGAACACGAGAACGGCTTTTTTGTTGATTAATATATTTTTGTACTGAACTAAATGCTTCTTGTAGTGCTGGTAGCATAGCTTTTAACTGCTCATCAGCCGCACCAAATTCTAGATTTACTAAACCATCTTTCAGAGCTTTTTGCACTAAATCTCGCAGTTCTTTGATAGTTTCTTTAACAAGTTCTAAGGCTCCCTCTGGCCAATTCTTTTTACTGCCAACATTAATTTTGAGTGCAACTATCACTGATAGAGATTCTGCAATATTGTCTCCCGACTCTACAGTATCTATGGCTTGTAAGGCTGGTTGACGGGTTTCCAGTTCCAAGCGATCGCTTGCTTGACCTGCGTAAGTTTGTAGAGTCATGCGTGCTTGTTGCCAAGTGGGATGCTGCAAAAGTTCATTCAGAGCTTTTTCTTGTAACTCCTCTGCCAATTGCTGCCATTTTTCAGCACCTTGCGCTAAAGCTTTCTCAGCCGCTATTGGGTCTTGAAGTAATACCTGCAAAGTTTGGAACATCAAAGAATAAGGAACTTTTTCGTAAAGCTCTACAGGTAAAGAATCTAAGGCTTCATCTAACCACTGGTTAACCCAAAGAATTCCCTCTAGTTCATCTAACACTGTAAAATCAGGTGGCACATCCGCAGCTTGGGGATGTTCCCGACAAATTCGCATTGCTAAAGCGTGGATGGTACTAATTTGAGCCGCTTCCAATTCTGCCAGTAAATCAGACCGTTCTGGTAATTTCTGACTGACCAAAAGACGAATGCGCGATCGCAACTCCGCCGCTGCTTTATCTGTGAATGTAACTGCAACTATCTCTAAAGGTGAAAACTCACAGTTTTGCAGATGATACAAGTAGCGTTCAGCCAGCATATGGGTTTTACCAGTTCCCGCACCGGCTATGACTGCAACGCTACCATTGGCATAGGCTGCTCTTTGCTGTTGTTCAGTCAAACTCATAGGTTAATTCCTTTACGGCTTTGGCGGGAACCCTTACGACAAACTAAGTCATAAGGGCAATACTGGCAGGCATTTTGATCAACATCCGGTGCAACAGGATAATATCCTGTTTGCAAGTAAGTTTTTATTTTTTGAGCGATCGCTTCTAATGTCTCTTGGCTAGGTTGTTTTTTAGCAAGTTTTTTGCCCTTGGTTACAGAGTAATAATAAGCTTCATGTACTGTTTCCCCAGGAAACAAAGTTGTACTAGCAAAATGAGTATATAGAGGTAGTTGAATATCTAGATTAGTTTTACCAGATTCATCTTTAATCCCCTTTGGTGCTTGGGAACCTGTTTTGTAATCTAATAAAACTAAACCTTGAGGAGTACGGTCTATTCTATCAATCTGACCTTTAACTTTTAAGCCATACCATTCTCCGGTAAACTCTTGCTCTACATGAAAGAATTCTGCCTCTGGTTGGCAAAAGTCCGGTTGCACACACGCACGATTTAAAACTTTTAAATGTTCAGTTCTTCGAGCTTCCCAAGCTGATAACACAGGTAACTGTAAATCTTGCTCTGCTTGCAAAAAAGCCGTTTCTAACTTTTCGGCAATTCTGAATAAATCTGAAGTATTTAATAAAGCTAGTTCCAAGCTACGGTGATAAAGAGAACCTCTTAATCCCGAACTTAATTCTTCTTCAGCTTCTTCCAACTCCGCCAATTTCAAAACTTTATTAGCAAACCATTTAAAAGGACATTGACCTAAAGCCGTTAGTTGAGATGCACTAAATACTCGTCTATATGGATCTAATGGCAGACCAATCACTCCATCATACTCATCACAAGAATTTGCCCCTTCTCTGCATTTTTCGACATTCCAAGCATGAACTGCCTGTGGTAAAACTTCATCCTCTAGTAAAGTGCCACGTCGCAGATAAATTTGTCTTGCCTCTTCCAAACTAGCAACAGGCAAAGGTGGAGGTTGCACAGCTTGTAATCTTAATCGAGACAAATAAGGACTGGGTAAAGTTGCTTCTTTACCAATCATCTGCGAGTAAGAAAAAGTCAAGTTTTGGGTAGTAGTTTGTAGTAAAGCGTAGAATGATATTACTTCTCTTCGTGCTGCTTGTGCCGCATCCTCAAAATCAAACCCTAGTTGGCGCAGTAGTTTACGCTCATAGAAATCTAATATTGGGTCATCTTGTACTGGCGCTGGTAGAATGCCTTCAACAGCCCCTAAGACAAAAACGTGCTGAAATTTAGCTCCAAAGAGTGACAAAGGTGTATGTAATTCCACACCCCCTCTACCAGGCTGGGCAGGCACAGTCACTAGTCCTAAACTGCCGATCACATCAGCAGCAAATTCTCCTAAACCAATGACTTCCTCTTCTGGTTTCGACAAATCCACCAGAACTTCGTCAAATTCATAATAAGCAACAATCTCCCTTGCCCAACGTCCTGCACCTTGACGCAAGTTAAATTTTATCAACACATCTTGCATCCGTTGTACCCAATTAGCACGAGTATCTTCGTGTGGCCAATCAAGCAGGGATAGGTTAACTCCCAAACTTTGCCATGCCAAAAGATCAGATGGATGCTTTTTACGAGCTTCTTGCCAAACTTGGGCAGACAAAGCAAAACACAAAGGATGCCTTAGCAATCTCGCAGTTAACTCAAAGGGAAATTTTTCTTGGATAACCTGCATTAGCAACTGTACCCAAGCTCCCAGCCTAGTCGCGTTTAAGGCTACTCCGTACAGAGCGCGTACTGGTAATTTGTACTCATAAGCTACATCTAATACAGTCGGCCCATAAAATGCATCATCCCTAGCTACAAGCACAATTTCATTTGCTGGTGTTCCTTTGCTAAGAAGATTTTTTACCTGTGCTAACGTGCCGCGTACCTCTAATTCTAAGTTTGGATAAATGTGAGCTTTTACTTCAGGAGGCGCTATTGTTCCGTTAAGGAAACAATCTTGCAATTGCTTCCCAACTGAAGGATTAGTTTCTTCTAATACTGGTATTTCCCAACCCTGCTGTTGTAACCATTCCACAGCTTTTTGAATATCTACAAAATGGCTGGATTTTGGGCAAGGCAATACTATTACACTGCCATCATCTGCGATCGCATTGAGAAAGTTCAGTTGGTCAATGCGCGGATGAAAGTACCCATAAATCAGAACTGGTTGGCGTTTGGCAATAACATCACTAGCTTGCCAGAGAACTTCAGCAGGATCTATCATGCCTTTTTCTCTGAGCAAACTTACATATGTTTGAGTTAAAAGAGCTAATTGTTGAGTACGGTTACTACTGACAACAGCCAGTGATTTTAGATTAATTCCAGCACGCAATATAGCTTTGACCGCAGAGGAAACAGAGCGTGTAGTTCCTTCGATATCAGATGTTTGGATAACTGTACTTACTGATGTACGCAATAAGCGTAATGCCATTAGTGTTGGTGCAACTCGAATACCTGCTTCTACCATACTTGGCTTTGCCAGAGTTTCTAAGCTTTGGTGTGGTACTTTTAATGCTCGTGCTGCTTGTGATGTTGGGGTAATTACCTTAAGAGCCGGATACTTAGCTAGCTGCTGGATTATGTAGTCATGAGGTAGATTGAAGTAAACAAGTCGCTTCATTTAATTATGGTTGCCAATTTTTGAGATTTAGTGTTGGCTTCCCTATTTGAAAGTCCATTTTACTTAATTTATAACCTCAGCACTCGTAACTGTCTATACAATCATTACTGAAATCTTTAGATAGCCACCTCTATCCATAAGCAATGACCATCACTCACGTAATCAGCCCTTTGATGGAAAGCGATCGCACTGCTTTTTACACGCATCGTGACTCATAATATTTATAAAATAGTCATGAATCGTGAGTTTAGGTGGCGTTAAGAACAAACAAGGTAATAGACAGTAATCCCCAGACAACTCAATATAGAATCGATGCGCTCAGTGAGGAGCCTTTGGAGCCTTTGGAATATTGCCAACGATGGGTAGAGATGTCCTCGGATGAACGGGGATACAGAAAAGCCTGTATTGCTGCTCTCGCTGAAGCAACCGGGCTAAGTGAAAGAACTATAGGAAATTGGGGACAAAACTTTGAGAGGCGACCTAACTATGTAGTGCATATACTACGCATGGCAGATATGCTTAACCAAATTAGAAAAATAGTCCTACCTCCTGATTATCCTCAAAAATAATTCAGTCGTGATTCGTGACTAAAATACTTGTAATGTGAGCCGATATTTTTTAACTTGAGTTCAGCAAGCATAGGATTCTTGAGACTAACTCCTGATCTCAGGGGCATTTAAATATTTCCTATCTCTGCTTGGTTAATCTGACTCACAAAGATGCAAGATGCAGACTGGGAGCGATTCCCATCACAGTAGTCACCCAATTGATATGCTCCGTCAGTTGCCCCTCGAACCGATGGAGTATTGTCGTCGTTGGGTTAGTCAAGAACCGGGTCGTAATTATCGCAAAGCTTGCATTAATGCGATCGCGCAAGTTACAGGTACTAGCCCAAAAACCGTGAAAGACTGGGGGACAGACTTTCGTTATCGGCCTAAATACGTTACCCGGATATTACGGCAAGCAGACCTGATCAACCAATTTAGACAGCTTGTTGCCAAAGGAATTGTGACTTTACCTCCAGACTTTCCTCAAGAATAAGACAAAGCGATCGCGACTCACGACCAATTGCTTCAAAAACCCCTTGCTTTGACTACAAGCCTAATTTTAGGCTGACCTAAAGACGTACCCACTGTTATGAACAGCCGCATCTTTCAAGATGACAAAAATGACAGAACATCAGATGAACTCAATCTCTACCTTTGACATCACTAAGTATTTTCTTCTTGATGTCCTCAAAGATATTAAAACTGGACGCATCCAACTGCCAGATTTCCAACGGGATTGGGTTTGGGATGATACTCATGTACGTCGTCTGATTGCCAGCATATCTTTGGCTTACCCAATTGGTGCAGTCATGATGCTTCAACAAGGTAATCAAGCCCGACAATTTAAACCCCGATTGGTTGATGGAGTGTTAAAACCAGACAATCAGTCGCCAAACTTGTTAATTCTTGATGGCCAGCAACGCCTAACAACGGCATTTATGGTGCTACTGTCGGAACAACCAGTTATCATCAAAGACCAAAAAAGCCAGAAAACTCTCAAAAAGTGGTACTACCTGGATATCGAAAAATGCCTCGCTCCAGAATGCCATCGCCGTAGTGCAATCATTACCTTACCGGAATGCAAAATAATGCGTACTTTCACTGGTGGTTGGATTGACTGCTCTAGCCCTGAAAAAGAATATCAGGCACTATTGTTTCCTTTATCCAAAGTCTTCTTTTTTTCTGAATGGCGGAGTAAATTTTCTAAATATTGGCAATACGATCCTCAAAAATTGGAGCTAATTGACACCTTAGAACTGGAAGTTCTCAAGAAATTCGAGCATTATCAAATACCTGTGATCCAACTACGGGACTCCTTACCAAAAGAAGCCGTTTGTCAAGTTTTTGAAGACACAAACACTTCTGGCTGTGACCTCAATTACTTTGACTTAATGAGTTCTAGCTATTGTACTGCTGACTTCAGTTTGAGAGATGATTGGAAACAACGCTCAAATCGCTTCCAATGCTTAAAAGTATTGCGTAAGCTCCGAAACACTGATTTTGTCCAAGCAGTTACGTTGATGGCTGGTTACGCCAAGAGGGTAGAAGCGAGAAAAAAAGGCTGGAATATCGATAAATTGCCAGGTGTTACTTGCGATCGGGCTGAAGTGCTAAAACTCACAAAGGAAGAATATCAAAAATGGGCTGATCCAGTTTCTCAGGGTTTTGAAGAATCAGCGCGTTTCCTTTATAGCCAAAAAATCTTTGATGCCGATGATATAGCTTCCCCGATTCAATTAGTCATCCTTAGTACCATTTTTACGATTCTGGGAGAGCGTTCTCGTTCTTTTCAGGTACGTTCTATGCTGGAACGTTGGTTATGGTGCGGAATGTTTGGGGAAGTATATACACGCTGGTATGAGGCACGAGCCGGGAGAGACGTTATCGAAGTACCAGAGTGGTTAGCAGGTGGTTCACTACCGCTCACCATTGTACAAGCAGATTTTTCTTTTGATAGGCTGATTAGCGTCAGAAAACGTTACGGTGCAGTCTATCAGGGTTTAGCTGCTTTACTACGACGTGAGGGGGCAATTGATTGGTGTACTGGGGAAGAAATCAATGATGTGATTTATTTTGAGGAACAGATAAATTCCCACCATATCTTCCCTGTGGCATGGTGTCGCAAAAAAGGCATTGACGCTAAAAAGTATAACTGCTTGATCAACCGTACACCTTTAAGCGCCAAAACAAACAAAAAGATTGGTAGTAAAGCGCCTTCGGTTTATTTAGAAGAGTTTGAACGTTCTGGTACATCAGCTAGAAGACTTGATGAAATATTGCGATCGCACGCTATATCCCCAACAACTCTGCGGCGAGATGACTTTGAAGCGTTTTTCCAAATGCGGGCAAATAATTTGCTGACGCTTATTGGAAAGGCGATGGGCAAAAGTTTAAGTTTTGAATCCTTTCAGGATTTTGTTGGAGAGCAACATAACGGGAATAGCACAGAGTATAAGCTTCATCCCGAAATTATCACGAAGTATTAAGCTATCAGTATCAGAATCGCCGACTGTACTCAATAGTCTGAGTCTTCTGATAGCAAACACATCCCTCATTCCTGCTGGCGCTGTTTTTCAGATGACTCTTTTTTTCGTAACCAGTCTCTAACCGCTTCTTCCAAAGCTGCTGTCTGCGTCAATTCCAGACGCGCACAGGCAATTTCAAAAGCAATTTTCAAATCTTTAGGAAGCCTTCCCCTAACTTCTCTCGTTTCTTCACTCATCCCAGCACCAAATCCTTGTCTGGGCTTAATTCTTACATAGTATATTAACAAAAATGAATTTGCGCTATTGCGGCATTACGTCATTGCGCTATTGTGCTTATAATAAAAGCAATTATCAAACTAGTAAAAAACAGCAACTTTCATCCATATCACATACCTAAACCCACCATGAGTGTTATCACTATCCAATGTCGCCTGATTGCTCATGTAGCGACTCTCCGCTACTTATGGAAACTGATGGCTGAGAAAAACACGCCGCTTATTAATGAATTATTAGAACAGGTAGCAGAACATCCTAACTTCGAGGCTTGGTTAAAAAAAGGTGAAGTGTCTAAAACAGCTATCAAGACAATATGTAATTCACTCAAAACACAAGAGCGCTTTAATAATCAGCCAGGTCGTTTTTATACATCAGCAGTTACTCTAGTCCACGAAGTTTATAAGTCTTGGTTTGCCTTACAACAGCGACGACAACGTCAAATAAATGGAAAAGAGCGTTGGTTAAACATGTTGAAGAGTGATATAGAACTACAGCAAGAAAGTCAGTGCGATTTAAATGTGATTCGTGCCAAAGCTACTGAAATTTTAAATAAATTTAATGCCAAGTTCTCTCAAAAGAAAAAATATAAATCAAAAAAAAAAGCAAATAATACGAAAAATAAAAATAAAGAATTTCTAAATAACACACTTTTTAGTGCATTATTTGATATGTATGATAAAACCGAAGACTGCTTATCGAAGTGTGCGCTTGCTTATCTTCTCAAAAATAATTGTGAGGTCAATGAACTGGATGAAGACCAGGAAAAATATGCTAAAAATAAACGTCAAAAAGAGATTGAAATTGAACGTTTAAAGAAGCAAATCATAAGTCGAAAGCCTAAGGGAAGAGATATTACAGCAGAAAAGTGGTTATCAACTTTAGAAAAGGCAACTAATCAAGTTTCTCAAAATGAAGATGAAGCTAAATCTTGGCAAGCTAGTTTATTAAGAAGAGATAGCTGTATGCCATATCCTATTGATTATGACAGCGATGATTTGGAGTGGCGGGTCAATTCTTTAGCTGAAAAAAATAATATATTAGAGCAATCGAAATATGATGTTGATAATGAAGCATATAAAGATGTGAATTGGTCTGATATCAAAAATAAAGAAGGTTATATATTGGTCAAATTTAATGGGTTGAAGGAAATCATCAAGCATCCTGAATTTTATGTTGGTTGTGATTCTCGTCAACTTGATTATTTTCAACGCTTCTGCCAAGACTGGAAAATTTGGAATGAAAACCAAGAAACATACTCTTCTGGGTTATTTCTTCTTCGTTCTGCACGTCTTCTCTGGCAAGAGAGAAAGGGCAAAGGCGATCCGTGGACGGTTCACCGCCTAATTCTTCAATGTTCTATAGAAACACGCTTGTGGACACAAGAGGAAACAGAACTAGTTCGTCTTGAAAAAATCGATCAGGCAGACAAAACTATCAGTAATATGGAAAAAAAAGATAGTTTAAATAAGAACCAGGTAGCTTATCTTAAAAAGACGTTAACAACAAGGCGGAAACTTAACAATCCCTTTCCTGGTCGTCCCAGCCAAGCTCTATATCAAGGTAAATCTAGTATTCTTGTTGGTGTCAGCTTAGGTCTAGATAAACCAGCAACTGTTGCAGTGGTAGATGCTGCTAGCAAAAAAGTTTTAACTTATCGTAGTGTTAAACAACTACTGGGTCAGAAATACAACTTATTAAACCGCCAGCGGCAGCAACAGCAACGTCTCTCACATGAACGCCACAAAGCTCAGAAACAAAATGCTCCAAACTCTGCTAGTGAATCAGAATTAGGACAATACATTGATAGATTACTAGCAGATGCGATTGTTGCAATCGCAAAAACATACTCTGCTAGTAGCATTGTTCTACCCAAACTCCAAGATTTGCATGAAATCATTGAAAGTGAGATTCAAGTCAAAGCGGAGAAAAAAGTCCCTGGTTATAAAGAAGGTCAAAAAAATTATGCCAAACAGTATCGTGTCAACATTCACCGTTGGAGCTATGGTCGATTATTCAAGATTATTCAAAGCCAAGCAGCCAAAGCTTCAATTTCTATTGAAATTACATCATCAGTAATTAGAAGTAGCCCACAAGAAAAAGCCAGAGATTTAGCTTTGTTGGCTTATCAAGAACGTCAAGCAAAATTAACATAGTTGATGCAAAAATTCTGAACCTTGACAATATAATAAGAAAATAATAGCGCCGCAGTTCATGCTCTTTAGAACGGCTCTAAAGAGCCGCTGTACTGTGAAAAATCTGGGTTAGGTTGACCATAGCGAAGATTGGTCGATGCTTTCTGACCCTGGTAGCTGCCCGCTTCTGATGCTGCCATCTGTAGAATTCTATAGATGGGATAGGTGCGCTCCCAGCAATAAGAAGTAAGGCTTTTAGCAATAGCCGTTGTTCGCAACGGTGCGGGTTACCGCAGTGGTGGCTACTGAATCACCCCCTTCGTCGGGGGAACCCTCCAAAATATTTTTTTGGCATGTCAAAGCGGGGGCAAAATCCCTGGAGTCCTGCCAGAATATTAAAACCCTTATCCAGTCTTAGCTAGCAAAACTAGTGTGTCAATGCATTTAGTTTTTTGATTTTTGGTTTGAGACTCTATTAAGCAGACCTGCCAAATTATGTGTATGGAAAGCTTTTATAGGAAGGGTTCTAGACGGGTCGAGTTTCAACAACCATCCCGGCTAGGGGTGGGTTGAAAGCATCCTGTAACCATAGTGGAATGTGATCGCTTCTGGTTTCAACAACCATCCCGGCTAGGGGTGGGTTGAAAGTTACCAAATGTGGGGCAAGCATTTAAATTGTGCAAAAGTTTCAACAACCATCCCGGCTAGGGGTGGGTTGAAAGCATCTTGCAGCCAATTCGGCAAATTCGCATTAGCAAAAAAGTTTCAACAACCATCCCGGCTAGGGGTGGGTTGAAAGACTCTGCCAAAGCCATCAGCAATGATGCGATCGCAGTTTTAACAACCATCCCAATTAGGGCTGGGTTGAAAGCAAATTTTTGTCGTTACTATGTGAAATATTTGTTTGAATTAGGAGGGTTGAAAGGCGCACTTCGTTCGGGATAATTCCGACACTGTGTATAGTAAAATCTATGCGACTTCAATTAGGAAAATCATCTCTGGAAAGAGATTGACAAATAATTTGTCGTTTTGGTTTTTTGACAAATAATATGTCGCCACGGACAGATAATTTGTCGCTTTACAACAATAATCGGGATGACTGGATTCGAACCAGCGGCCCCTTCGTCCCGAACGAAGTGCGCTACCAAGCTGCGCTACATCCCGGCATAATAAGCCCATTGTTTAAATATGATATCATTAATAATGGTAAATGTACACCCATGCTGATTTTTATTTGGGAAATTGCGATCGCCTGGGTAGAATAGTCGAATCACCTGAAAGTTCTGATTTTCAAAACATGGTGACTAACAGTAATCATCAGTGAGATAATTTTAATATAATTTAACATTTGCTTTCCCGCCGATGCTAAGACTATTTACTGACTTCGACGGTCCGATTGTTGATGTCTCGGAACGCTACTACCGTGTTTATCAATTTTGCTTAGAGAAAACCCAAAGGCCAGATCAATCAATACGAGAACTTTCTAAAGCAGAATTTTGGCAATTAAAGCGATCGCGCGTCCCGGAAAAACAAATTGCTTTCAATTCTGGACTAGATGAAGTGCAAGCAGTAGAATTTGCGCAATTGCGGCGAAAAACAGTGCATACAGAACAGTACTTTCAATATGACACCCTTGTACCTGGTGCTGTAGACGCACTGTTAAAGATTCAGCAAGCGGGAATCGATTTGGCTGTGATGACAATGCGCCGAGTTTGGGAACTAGACTATGCTTTCCAAAAATTCCAGCTAGATAGATTTTTCCCAGAGAATCGCTGTTATTGTTTGAGTAACGACTATGTTAAAACCCGTGATATTGAAGATAAGCCTTTATTGATGACACGGGCAATAGCAGAACTCCCTGCTGTTGCTGATTGCTGGATGGTGGGGGATACAGAAGCTGATATCACTGCGGCGAAAAAACATGATATTAAGGCGATCGCTGTGGAGTCTGGTATCCGCGATCGCACTCAATTGGAAATTTATCAACCTGACTTAATTGTTCGGGATTTGAGCTTTGCTGTAGATCTGATCCTCGAAGGTAAATTCAGCCAGCAGCAACCTCTCTACATTGCTTAGTATTTTTTTCTTGTTATCCATTGCGTAGCTCAACAACAGTTAAGGGGTAATAGATCGTCAAATTCAGGATCTATCACCCCTTAGCCATGAAAAATTCCACATTTTTAGACAGTTGACTTGAGCAGCTCTCCCATTGCTAACATTGGGCAAGCTGTTCTTTAAGTTAACGTAAAAAGCTACTAACCAACCACAATAATATAAACGTCAGCACAGTGGAAAACTGATTTGACGTGAGATTAACAAATGGTACTTGCAGCAAAAGCCAGTTAGCAACCAGCCCCCCGATAATTAAGCCAATTATCAGCCCCACCAGTGTCAATAAAACTGCTCGCCCAAACTTACCTTCCTTGCGATTGAGAAAGTAAATACTAATTCCCACCCCAACCACTAATGCTAACTGCAAAACTTGATCGCCTGTTGCTGGGTAAAATACACTAGCTGCACTCAAACCCAGATACCAAGCGCCAGGTAAAAGTATATCAGCAGGGGTTGGCTGATCCAGCATCCGTTGCAGCCATGCTGGCGACTGCTCGCTTTTAGTTTGGCTTTCTTTGGGGAGCGATTGCACTCGAGTTTCTGGAAAGCGAATCCGCTCAGGTACTTTTATTTTACCTTCCTGGCGCATCCGTAAGCGATCCATTAAAATCGCGTCGTAAGCCGCTTCAATTGCTTCCAGAAGCTTGGCATCGCCATTATGTTGCTCAAATAGGCGATTGCGAGCATCCTGAATTTCATCGAAGCTAGCATCTTCTGAGACCCCAAGTTTTTCGTAGGGATTTTGATCGCTCATCTAAACTTTTCCGGGAGTTTGGAAACCGTGTGTCTAACGACCACGGATGAAACAGCATTGGGAATTACTTTTTAACGTAGATTCAGCCTCTGGATTCAACTGATCGCAGTTGCCAGCCCAGATGCCGAACAATTTTTATGCCCTACCTGGATAGTAGCATGGGTTGATTTGATCGACCTGGGAATTTTAACTATAAGTCACTTTAACATATTGCCATAACTCCGTGTATCCCCTCATGTCGTTACCTAGTTCTGGCTCTACTCTAGAATTTGAACTTGGAATATCTAAATAGTAGTTTTTATGAAAAAATTACCTTTTCTGTTTCACTTTGGGCTAATTAACCTACTAGTCATGAAGTTTTCATGAATGAGTTTCCGAATTATTACTGGTATCGATCCGCATATCGATTTAAGATTGAAACAATTTAGATTACCACTTACTGGAGTTGGGAAAGTATTCTAGTTGACTAGACTACTGTGCCTGAGGTTAAAATGACTACTTACTGGACACAAATTTGACAATTTAGTACTTGCTCTACATACAAGCAGGGCTAGCTACAAGTTTAATTGTCCGGAATCTTGATTAAACTATGATCAAGAGATAATCAGGAAGTGCATCTTTTAGCCTTGTAGGTTCTTAACCAAATCCCATAGTGGAAACTGCGTTTTTACGCAATCTTGACTGTAAATCCTTACGAATTTTTGTGTAAAGTGATGGTCATGGCTCCTGCCAAGATTCTTGTAGTTGATGACGACCCAGCGGTTCGGAATTTAATCCAACGCTTTTTAATTAAGCAGAGCTATCAGGTAGAGGCTGCTGAGGATGGTAAAACAGCCTTAGCCCTATTTGAGCAATTCAACCCTGACTTGGTGATTTTAGATGTAAATTTACCAGATGTGATTGGGTTTAACCTCTGCCAAGAGATGCAAAGCCGTAATGGTGTTTTTGTGCTAATGCTGACTAGCCGCGCCGACGAAGCTGACAAAATTCGCGGCTTTGCTAAAGGTGCTGATGACTATCTCACCAAACCCTTTGGATTGGGAGAACTAGAAGTCAGAGTCGGAGCTATTTTGAGACGTCAGCGAGTTGTAACCACAGCAGAACAAAAACGCCTGGTCTTTGAAAAGCTGATGATCGATCCAGTACGGCGCGAAGTGGCACTTAATAACCAACCAGTACCCTTAACCGCTCTGGAATTTGATTTGTTACATTTTTTAGCTAGCCATCCAGGTCGAGTGTGGCGGCGGGCAGAACTAATTCAAGAGGTCTGGGACTACGAATATGTCGGCGACCAGCGGGTTGTAGACGTACATATCGGTCAAATTCGCAAAAAGATAGAAATTGATGCTAGCCAGCCTGCATTAATTCAGACAGTACGTGGTGTAGGGTATAAGTTTGAAAGCCCGGCTCACGCACCACAGTTGGAAGTCAGTTCTTGAGTTCTTAGTCTATAGTCCAGAGTTTTTAACTCTTGACTTTTGACTAATAACTAAACTGTAGAAATTGGTTAACTTTTTTACCTTGGCTTACAGCCTAGGTGAGTATATTCGTTGAAAGTTATCCCCTTGATTATAGGTACTAGATCGGGACATACCTGATCTGAATCAGGGGCATTGATGGCTGACAGAGTAATACTGATTATTGAATAAACTGCAAATACATAATCAGTCGATTTTATGATAAATCCTCCTTGCGGAGGATAAATTTTGGCTACTTGTGGAAAGGTTATCTGAAACTCTGACATTTAATGTCAGTGCCACTTAATATTTTTAATAGTTCAGTCTGCCCGGAAATTGCAGACTGTTCACTAAATAAACCAGCCATGCTATGGTTTTTTGCTAACGCCTCATCAATTTAAATATTAGCGCCATTAACGCCAAACAAAATTGTAGCTGGTGAAAACTCATGCACTCAAATAGACCCATACTAGAGTATGAGTGCTAGTCCTTAGTCATTAGTCATTTGTATTTACAAAGGACAAAGCGCAAAGTCTCTGGCGAGGTTTTTGGTGCGCAGACGGCAGTTCCTTTAAGCGGGGGAAACCCACTCAGGGACTGCCTCAACTTTGTCAGCGCGGACAAATGACTTTTGACAAAGATAGTCTTGCACAATAGCTTAACTGTGATGGAACAGGGTTTCCAGGTAAACACGGGCAGCAGTGCGATCGCTATCTCCATTTTGAAGTAAAAACAGTGATAGCGCTGCCGTTAATACTCGGTTTTGATCCCAGTCTGGATGTTTGTCTAAATAGTTTTTGAGAGATTCGTGAAGTGTTTCCGGGATTTCTGTAAAAATGTTAACCGTTGTTTTCATGAGATTTTCCTCCTCTGAGGTCAATCAAAAGTGACCAGTTGCTTGCAGTCAGTAGCCAGAGGCGGCATACACAATCTTTCACCAGCCTGACAATCTCCGCCAACATTTGAGGTAATTTTACACAGTTGATGTCAGCGATGTAACTAACTAAAATAGCAAGCCGAATCATTGTGCGCTAAGAGGGGGTAGGTTTGTCAATGCTGCGAAATGTTAAAATCGGCGGTATAAAAAGTAAATATCATCGCAATAATCAGGGTTTAGATACAGTTTCTGTTACATAACTTTATAAAAACTCAGTCACGGAGATTCCCAAGGGTAGGAAATAAAAAATCCCCAGGAGGATGGGAAGAGTTGATTAACTCGTAAGGCATCTGTGGAAAACTCTGAAAGTACCTGTGGAAACGCTGTGGAATCTGTGAGGAAAATACTCGTTAATGATAAGAATTACAAAAACACGATCTTTTGATGAAATTTAAACTTTTACAAATTACGCCCCAAAATCAGTTATCCTTATGGCTTTCTCAGCTTCAGACTCCTGTGGGGATGTTGATTGTTGGTAGGTTCCTTTCGGAAGTAGGTACAGGCTTCACCCTGTTTTACGCTCCCATATTTTTTGTCAATCAAGTTGGTTTATCTGCAACCACTGTTGGTATTGCCTTGACTAGTACATCTGTTGCTGGTGTTTTTGGGCGGATTTTGGGTGGTTCTTTAGCCGATTCCCAGGAGTGGGGACGCCGCCGCACTTTGTTGCTAGCAACAGCGATTTCCACCGTCGGTTCTCTGGTTTTAGCTGCAACTAACAATTTTACTACTCTGGTCATCGGCAGTTTGATTGTCGGTTTAGGCATTGGTTTCTATTGGCCAGCCGGTGAATCTGTGATTGCTGATGCTAGCCAAACTGACAATCGCCGGGAAATTTTTGCCCTCGCCAGAGTTGCAGATAATTTGGGATTAGCAATAGGAAGTGTATTAGCTGGATGGTGGGTAGCGATCGCTGGGAATTATCGGGGGCTATTTATTGTAGATGCCATTTCCTTCATGGTATTTTTTACGGTGATCTATTTGGCAATTCATGAAACCTCTGAGGCACAGATATTGCCATCTCAGCCACCGCCACCTTTGGCTTCCTGGATAGCAGCATTAAGCGATCGCCGCCTTCTAATTTACGTTGCAGTTAATATTACCTTCACTACTTACATTGCCCAGCTACACAGCACTCTGCCCATTTACCTCAAAAACTTTGTCAGGGTAGATGATAATACCCTGGGATTGGCGGCGACGACAATTAGCAGCTTATTTGCTTGGCATCTTGCCTTAGCTGTTATTTGCCAATTTCCGATGGCGCGTGCCTTAAAACAGTACTCTCACACCATCGCACTGACAATTTCTGCTATTTTGTGGGCAATTGGTTTCAGCTTGATGTGGGTGAGTGCGATCGCTCCACATTATCATCTGCTTTGGGTAACCTTGGCATTAACAGTATTTGCCCTAGCTTTAGTTTCCTATACCCCTTTTGCTGCCTCTTTAGTCACCGATTTAGCACCTGAATCTCAACGGGGGGTATATTTCTCCATCAATGCTCTGTGCTGGGCATTCGGCCATTTTATTGGTTCACCCCTAGGCGGTTGGGCATTGGATCAACCACGAATCATTGCCGATAACTTTTGGCTCGGGTTTTCGTTGAGTGTCTTGATTCCCGCAGCAATTTTACAATATCTCAACCGGATATTGTCTAGTGAATAACTTCAGCTTCAAATTTGTAGTCAGCACTAAAATGCTGCAAAATCCACCGATTAAACGAACTAATCCTCTCCTCAATCATTAATGCTATATACCAGTAGCTGGTTGACTGGGTTTCTTAATTCTGCTATTGCAGATAATCTAGCGTTATACCAATTTTAAAGAAGAATGCGAGATGGGTAGTAGCACTACAATGTTGTGCCCTTACGAATAACTTATGAGTGGCAAAGATTATTTTAATGGGTATTATATCTCAGCTAATTGCCCTAATATAGCTCATTTATTTGTATAGGCTCAGAAAATTATAAACATAAGACTAACTTAACATTCACATGGTATATATAAATACTTTAGTCTGAGTGAAAAGCTAGTTATTGTGGACAATAACTAGCTTTTTTTTCCAAAATCCTTCAATATCTACGCTAGTCATAGCTCAAAATTCCATATTTGCTATTTGATTAATTTTATCTAATCATAATCATAGAAACTTTCAATATATATATTTATCAATTCTGGATCTAAATATTGTTTACTTTTACTATGGGTAGTTAAAGTTCACTGCGGCAATCATAAATTTCTCAGCAAAAGCACCTGAGAAGAATTTATCTTCAGCAGATACCATACTACATAAATCTGACTTGGGAATTTCAATATTCTGAATTTCAATAAGTCAGAGATTTTAAATTTTGTATTTAATTCAACTCGGTTTGTGAGGATTTGCCATGAAAGTAAATCTACTAGCTTATGCTGGTGGGCTAGGTGTTTTATATTTAATTGCTGGACTCTTGCCAGTACAAGCCACATCTGCTTTAGCAGACAGTGCAGATAATGCCAAAATTTTAAAATCTACTGTTCAGATAGCATCTTCTAACAGCGATGCTACCAATAGCAACGTTTCTCGGAAAACAGAATTAATCAGCAATTCCGATCGAGAACAACCAGATTTACCTATTGCCAATCAAGTAAATTCATCACCACTGTTATTAGCAGATGATGCCATAGAACAAGTCACATCTGTATCGCAACTTTCCGATGTACAACCTACAGATTGGGCATTTGCTGCATTACAATCTCTGGTTGAGCGTTATGGTTGTATTGCTGGGTATCCCAATAGTACCTACCGAGGTAACCGCGCTCTGACTCGTTATGAATTTGCTGCTGGTTTAAATGCTTGTCTCGACAGAGTTAACGAGCTAATCGCCACTGCTACCAGCGATTTAGTTACCAAAGAAGATTTAAATACCATTAAAAAATTGCAAGAAGAATTTGCTGCTGAATTAAGCACATTGCGGGGGAGGGTAGATACTTTAGAAGCTCGCACAGCTGAATTAGAAGCGAATCAGTTTTCCACAACTACCAAGCTGAATGGTGAAGTAATTATTGCAGCTATTGGTGCTACAGGGGGCGCTCCCGATCGCAACGATCCGAATATTATCCTCACAAACCGAGTGCGGTTAAATCTCAACACCAGCTTTACAGGTAAAGACTTACTGATCACTGGGTTGCAATCCCATAACTTTTTAGGTGGTGTAGATGGTAGTGGTAGCCTACAAGAGAGTTTAGGATTAGCATCACCCGTACTCAGTGCTAGCAGTGCGCGTACTAGTTTTGAACCGCAATTTGCCGGTGTTGATCCAAAAAATTTATCCACCATTGGTGCAAACTCTGTCCAGCTTTACAAACTGCTTTATATCTTTCCCGTTGCTGATAAATTGACTTTGTTTGCAGGGACAGCGGCGGAAGTTTCCGATGCTTTTCCGACGATCACTCCATTTTACGGTGAAGGACAAGAGTCTATTTCGCGCTTTGGTAATTTGAACCCTGTATTACGTGTCTCTGGTGGTACTTCCGGTTCTGGTTTAGCATCTGCGGCTGGCTTTATTTATAGTTTTTCCCCCCAACTAGATCTCAGAGCTTTGTATGGTAGTGTCAATGCCAATCTTCCTAGTAAAGCAGGGGATATTCTCCCAGGAGTTTCTAACACCCCCTTGGGAGCAGGGGTATTTAGTGGTAGTAGTGTAGTTGCGGCACAGTTGACTTTTAGACCGAGCAATTCCTTTGAGATTGGTTTGAACTATGCCAATAGTTATCACGAAATCAACATTTTGGGCACAGGATTAACTAGTAGTGATATTGGTGCTTTAGCGGGACCAGGAGTACCTTTAGGCACACCTGTAAAACTTAATTCCTTCGGTGGGACTGTTACCTGGCGCTTTTCTCCCAAGATTGCATTATCAGGCTATGGTGCAGCGCTGTTTGTTGATGATTCTTCTCCAGATATTGACGCTAGTACTACCTTTACTAGTTGGATGGTAGGCGTTCATTTTAACGATTTACTCAAGCCTGGGAATAATGCCGGGATCATTTTTGGACAACCGCTTTATCGGACAGATGCTAGTGGTGCAGCGCAATTAGCAGCTGCGGGTGTTAATCGAGCGGTTCCTTACCATTTAGAGGCTTATTACCGCTTTCGGGTAAATGACAATGTCAGTATTACCCCTGGTGCATTTGTTTTGTTTAATCCTGAAGGCGATAGTAGAAATGAAACCACAACGGTAGGTGTATTGCGGACTACTTTTACTTTTTAGGGTATGGGGTATTGGGCATGGGGCATGGGGCATGGGGCATGGGGCATTAGCCTTTGAACTTTATTAATGAGGCTCGGAACTTCATTAATGAGGCTTTGAACTTCATTAATGAGGCTCGGAACTCCGTTAATGAGGCTTGGAACTCCGTTAATGAGGCTTGGAACTCCGTTAATGAGGCTTGGAACTCCGTTAATGAGGCTTGGAACTCCGTTAATGAGGTTTTGAACTTCATTAGGGAACTCCAAAAAATAAATTATCCCAAATTGTAGGGGCGGGGTGACCCCCATACGTGTCAACTTAACGTGAAACCCTTATGAAGAGGTAATTTTGAATTTACTCACGTACTATCACGATCCGCGTTACCCCACCCCGGCTTTGCTGACGCAAAACTTCCCCTCCCCGCTTGCGGGGAGGGGATTAAGGGGTGGGGTAAAATGCAATACGCTTGGTGTTAAGAGATATTGTAGGGGCACGGCATCCACAATCTTTTGGTGTATAAAGTAATCTTATCGGTGCCGTGCCCCTACGGTGTATTGCATCCTAGCCTAACTGAACTGTATTGGGGTAAAATGCCTGTGGGATAAGCGTTTTGACTTAAGTTGACACCAATGAGTGACCCCGTCCCTACGAGTTACGGGCTTGGTAAATTGATTATTGGGATGTTTTTTGATTTGAAAGTCCCTTAACGAGCTTTTCTACTCAAATCCCATGCCATTTCTATCGCCGACGTTGTTGCAATTTCCGATAAACATCCTTGACATCAATTTTATGATGTGCCAAAGCAACTAAAGTATGGTAGAGCAAATCTGCCACTTCTCCAGCGATCGCATCGGCATCATCATCTTTAAAAGCCATTACCACTTCAGCAGTTTCCTCGCCCAGCTTTTTCAGAATCTTGTTATCGCCGCCTGCAAATAACTGACAAGTGTAAGAATTTTCCGTGGGGCGATCGCGGCGATCGCATATCACCTGAAATAATTGTGACAATGTATCTGCTGGTGGTGCTACTATTTGTCCATCCACTTGATGAAAGCAACTGCGCTCACCAGTGTGACAAGCCACATCTCCTACCTGTTCTATACTGATGAGGAGCGCATCACTATCACAGTCATAACGAATACTTTGGACTTTCTGGATATGACCAGAAGTCGCCCCTTTGTGCCACAATTCTTGACGGGAACGACTCCAAAACCAAGTTTCTTGAGTTTCTAAAGTTTTTTGTAAAGACTCCCGATTCATCCACGCCATCATCAAGACAGTGCCATCAAGATAATCTTGGACGATTGCTGGCACTAAACCACGCTCATCATATTTAATTTTTTCCAAAGGAATGGCGTGGTGCAGTGAATTGGGTTCTGTAGAAGACATACCAGCTAATTTTTTCAGTGAGAATGATTCATGGATTTACGATACCATTCTCAATAGGGCATCTGATTATGTCATGTTAAACAAAAGCCTTTTTATCCATAGCAGACTGCATTTTTACAGCACTTAAAGCAACTTGATGCGCCTTTGTAACTTCACCATACCAATGAACTGCCGAGTTAAACGCCGCCCGGTAAAGATCCAGGTATGCTTCAGGAAATCGATTGCGAATTTCTAAAGGCAAGTCTTGATTCGACTTGTATAACATAATGTTATTTTTTTGGTTCATGTAATTCTATACGATAGAAGTTCTAGGCAGTTTTTCACCCTATCCTGAGATAGAACTTTTTATTGCCACTGATTTAGGAGAGAACCTTGGTAAATACGACGATTAAAACGACAAAATCACAAGAAATCTTCGCTGCTGCCCAAAATCTCATGCCAGGAGGCGTAAGTTCTCCCGTGCGTGCATTCAAATCAGTAGGTGGACAACCAATTGTTTTTGATCGCGTTAAAGGCGCATATATTTGGGATGTAGACGGCAACCAATACATTGACTATGTGGGTACTTGGGGGCCGGCAATTTGTGGCCATGCTCATCCAGAAGTGATTGCAGCCCTTCATGAAGCCTTAGAAAAAGGTACTAGCTTTGGTGCGCCCTCTGCACTGGAAAATGTCTTAGCAGAAATGGTCATCGATGCTGTACCCAGCATTGAAATGGTCAGATTTGTCAATTCTGGGACAGAAGCTTGTATGGCTGTGCTGCGGCTGATGCGGGCGTTTACAAACAGGGAAAAACTTATTAAGTTTGAAGGGTGTTACCACGGTCACGCCGACATGTTCCTAGTCAAGGCTGGATCTGGCGTTGCTACCCTCGGCTTACCCGACTCCCCAGGAGTACCTAAATCAGCAACTAGCAATACTCTAACTGCCCCTTTCAATGATTTGGAAGCGGTCAAAGCTTTATTTGAAGAAAACCGCGATGAAATTGCTGGTGTGATTTTGGAACCAGTTGTGGGTAATGCTGGGTTTATTACTCCCGATGCGGGGTTTTTGGAAGGGTTACGAGAACTTACCCACGAGCATGGCGCTTTACTAGTCTTTGACGAAGTCATGACAGGCTTCCGCATCGCCTATGGTGGCGCTCAAGAGAAATTTGGCATTACCCCTGATTTAACCACATTGGGTAAAGTGATTGGTGGTGGCTTGCCAGTAGGAGCCTATGGCGGTCGCCGGGATATCATGTCAATGATTGCCCCAGCTGGCCCTGTTTATCAAGCAGGAACTCTTTCAGGTAATCCTTTGGCAATGACGGCGGGAATTAAAACCCTAGAATTGCTGCAAAAACCAGGCACTTATGATTACTTAGAGCGAATTACGCAAAAGCTAGCAGATGGCTTACTGCAAATTGCGCAAGAAACTGGTCATGCGTCTTGTGGTGGTCATATCAGCGCCATGTTTGGCTTATTTTTTACCGCTGGCCCAGTGCATAACTATGAAGATGCGAAAAACTCCGATACAGCCAAATTCGGACGCTTCCATCGCGGTATGCTAGAGCGCGGTATTTATCTAGCACCATCTCAGTTTGAGGCTGGGTTTACTTCTTTGGCGCACACTGATGAAGATATTGAGCAGACTTTAGCAGTAGCACGGGATGTGCTATCTAGTCTGTAAACTGCCCAAAATTCTGTTGCGAACACTTAAGGGAACTCCAAAAAATAAACAACAGGTTCATGTTGTTGACGGTTGACTGTTGTACGGGCGGGTTCACAGATATCCTCGTGGATCAACAATGATCTAAATAAACCCGCCCCTACAGACTGTTGACTGTGAACCGTGAACAATAGCAAGGGAATATTTTTTTACGAGTAAGTCCCTAACAACCCCGTCTGCTACTGGGCGGGGTTGTTAATTTTTAGCTCTCAGGTTGTGACTAGGAATCGGGAATCGGGAGATAAGGAGAACAAGGGAGACGCGGGGAACTCGGTGACTCCTCTGGGGATGAGGGGCGGCGGGGAAATAACTATTGACCATTGACTATTGACCATTGACTATTGACCATTGACTATTGACTATTGACCATTGACTATTGACCATTGACTATTGACAACTGACAACTGTCACACTTTGCGCAGTAAAATATGACGGTTGGATTCTGTGGCGGATTGTGATTGATCGTTATACCTTGCCCGAAATGGGTAATCTGTGGAGTGAAGCCTATAAGCTAACAACTTGGTTGCAAGTAGAAATTGCTGTTTGTGAAGCACAGGCTGAACTGGGTTACATTCCGTCTGATGCTGTTGCAGAAATTAAAGCCAAGGCGAATTTTGATCCCAAGCGGGTGCTAGAAATTGAGGCTGAAGTCCGCCACGATATGATCGCTTTTTTAACAAATGTTAATGAATATGTTGGTGATGCAGGACGTTATATTCACTTGGGCTTGACTAGTTCTGATGTGCTAGATACAGCTTTAGCATTGCAATTGGTAGCCAGTTTGGATGTGTTACTGCAACGCTTAGAAGATTTAATTGAGGCAATTCGCCGCAAGGCTCAAGAACACCGGAATACTGTGATGATTGGACGTTCCCACGGTATTCATGCTGAACCCATCACCTTTGGCTTTAAGCTAGCTGGGTGGTTAGCAGAGGTGTTGCGACATCAAGAACGCCTGCAAATTCTCAAAAAAACAATTGCTGTGGGTAAAATTTCTGGTGCAGTGGGAACCTATGCCAATATTGAACCCCGTGTAGAAGCGATCGCTTGTCAAAAACTCGGACTCAAACCTGATACCGCCTCAACACAAGTTATATCCCGCGATATCCATGCGGATTTTGTCCAGCAATTAGCCTTAGTAGCCGCATCTATTGAACGGTTTGCAGTTGAAATTCGCAACCTGCAAAAAACCGATGTTCTCGAAGTTGAAGAATTTTTTGCCAAAGGTCAAAAAGGTTCCTCAGCCATGCCCCATAAGCGTAATCCCATCCGTTCTGAACGGCTGACAGGAATGGCGCGGCTAGTGAGAAGTCATGCTGGTGCAGCTTTGGAAGACATCGCCCTCTGGCATGAACGCGATATTTCTCACAGTTCCGTAGAACGGGTAATTTTGCCAGATGCTTGCATTTTGACCCATTTTATGCTGCATGAAATCACCGATTTGGTGACCAACCTGCTGGTGTATCCAGAGAATATGCAACGAAATCTCAACTGCTATGGCGGAGTGGTATTTAGCCAGAAAGTCCTACTCGCTTTAGTAGAAAAGGGAACTAAACGGGAAGAGGCCTATGCGATCGTCCAAGAAAATGCCCACGCTGCTTGGAATAAGCCAGAGGGAAATTTCCACGATTTGATTACTAAAGACCCGCGTGTGACTCAAACGTTATCCCCAGCAGAAATTGAGTTCTGTTTTGACCCCCAACAACATCTACGCCATTTAGAAGAGGTTTATCAACGACTAGGGATTTAGGAATTGGGCATGGGGCATTGAGCATTGAGCATTTGTCCCCCTTGTCCCCCGGTCACTGAGCGAAGTCGAAGTGTGTCCTCCTTGTCCCCCTGCCCTTTTGCCCTCTCATCCCCAGTTCCCAAAACGGAGAATTTTGTTGTAAAATATTATATAAGTTTAATACTGAGATGGGTGTATCTGCGACTGTTGATTAATTTCCTGAACAAGGATTAATCGCGACAATTACCTTATTTAGTAGTGCTGCGAGTGCCGTGATGATTGAGATCCTAGCCACACTTTCTGCTTCTGGGGCAGTAGGTATCAGAATTGGTATACCTCTACTAATTCTGGGATTTTTGCACGGAGGTATGCTGTGGTCAAAAGTCCCTATTTTGTCTCACATTTCGCCACCAGTGTTGCTAGGCTTCTTCACTATTTGGTCTTTATTTGAACTAGTTGCTTCAAAAAAGCGCCTGGGGCAAAGAGTGCTACAAATATTTGAGTTGCTGTTGTCCCCCATTGTGGGAGCAATCATGGGGTTAGCAGTCTCTTCAACAGCCACATCACCTCATTGGCTAATTGCTTTTATTGGCGGTTTGTTAGCTTTGGTATTCCAACTAGTACAAGTTGGCTGGTTCTATCGCTTGCGTGGCTTACCATTGTGGGCAGTATTTCTGCAAGATTTTTTGTGTGTTGTTTTAATAATATTTGCCGTTCATGCTCCCTGGCCAGGAGGATTAATTACTTTCATCCTGCTCTGGTTTGCAATTCGCAGTGCTAAGCAGTGGTATGACTGGTATTGGGAGTATCGGCATCGGCAGTCAAAGGCTAGGAGTTGAAAGTCAAAAGTCCAGAGTCCAGAGCCAAAAATCAATGTGGTAATACCTGCCAAATTTTGATAATGCCATCCTGACTGGCACTAGCAAGAGTTTTTCCATCGGGATTGAAAGCAACAGACCAAACTTTTTCTGTTTGCGCCGTGAAAGTGCCGATCAGTTTGCCCGTACTAATATTCCATAATTTGATCGTACCGTCTTGGCTGCCACTGGCGAGAGTTTTGCCATCTGGACTGAAAGCAACGGATCTAACTTCACCTGCATGACCAGTTAATGTGTAGATGAGTTTGCTAGTATCAACATTCCACAACTTAACAGCATTGTCGCGGATACCAGTGGCAAGAATTTTGCCATCTGGGCTGATGGCGACATCATTAATTAAGGATTTGGCATCGAAACTGCGGAGAACTTTACCAGTACTAATATTCCACAACTGACTAGCTTGACCTGAACCACTTCTAGCAACAAAATTCTGACCATCTGGGCTAAAAGCAATCGGTAGAGATTTGAAGTTATCAAATCCCCTGGTGGAAGCATTGGAGTCATCAGGGATGGTGATAATGTTTCCAGTGCGCCAATTCCACAACCTAATGTTAGCGCCCTGGTCGAGACCACTGGCTAGTGTCTGCCCATCGGGACTAAAGACCACATCAATCACTGGTTCTGAATGCTTGAGGGTACGGATGAGTTCTCCAGTGCTAACATTCCACAGATTGAGAGTTCCATTCTGACTACCGCTAGCGAGAATCTGACCATCTGGGCTAAAGTTAACAGCCCAAGCCTGTCCGGTGAAGGTACGGATGAGTTTTCCAGTGCTGGGATTCCAAAGTTTAACGGTTTTAGCACCAGCACTGGCAAGAAGAAGAGCAGAACCAACAGGATTGTTTGCCCTAGATACTTCTGGAGAATAAGCAACCGAATAACCCGAATCTGACTCTGTTGAGAGCTGGCGGAGTGGTTGACTATTTGGCGAAGATTGGCTAATTGAGTCCTGATTCCTGTAAGTAAATGCAGTGCAACCGGAAACAGCAGTAGTTACTATCGTAAGAGTCCATACTGTGAGTGCTTTCCAAGGGATTTGCTTGAGAGTCATTGTCGGCCTGCACCTAAAGCTTTATATATGACTCCGACTCATTCAACAACACACTGTTCCGTTGTTACCGTAACGCAAAATTCCCCACCCGATAAGGTTGTCGGGTGGGGTAGGTAAACCCTCCTGAGAACTTTTCGCAAAATCCACGCATCCAAAATTCATCCACAGGTGAAGTAATTTCATACTTCAGCCATTAGTTGATTTTGCGTAGCGGTTACAAAAGACCAATCATGTGCAGTAGTCCACGACCAGTAACTAGTTCGATGATCAAGGCAATAAAGCCAAGCATCGCAATCCGACCATTCCATACTTCGGCGCTAGTCGTCATACCCCATTCCCAACGCTCTTGGGGATACATTTTCACCTGTTTCTTCATTTGAGTGACTTGTGACAGCTTCAGGCTGGGCTGCGTCAAAGAATCAATCACTAGATCTGCCAGTGCGCGAATAAATACTGGATGGGTGTTGGGAGCAGGTACACGACGGAAGTTATGAATTCCGGCTTCTTCGGCTACTTCTCGATACTCAATGTCAATTTCTTGCAGTGTCTCAATGTGTTCTGAGACAAAACTGATAGGTACGACAACTAAATCTTTAACGCCTTGTTCTCCTAATTCTTTCAACGCATCTTCTGTGTATGGTTGTAGCCACTCTACCGGACCTACACGACTTTGATAAGCTAAAGTGTGAGGATTAGGACGATTAAGGGTACGCATAATTAGCACCGTACATTCCTCAATTTCTTGCTGGTAAGGGTCACCTGCTTCTTCAACATAGCTTTTTGGTACACCATGAGCGCTGAAGAAGATGTGAACTTGATCGGGATTGGGAAATTGATCGAGTTCTTGGGCGATAAGTTCTGCCATTGCTTGCAGATAACCACGCTGTTTATACCAGGAGGGAATGACAGTGTATTCAGGGGGCTGAAGTTTTGGGTTTTCTTGCCAAAGTTTTTCTAAAAGTCGGAAACTGGAACCACTGGTACTGATGGAAAATTGGGGGTATAAAGGTAAAATCACCAAGTGTTCGATTTGGTCTTGGCTTAAAAGAGCGATCGCTTCTTCGGTATAAGGATGCCAATAACGCATTCCCACATAGATATTAGCTTCTTGCCCCAAATCACTCAGCTGTTCTTTGAGTGCTTCACCTTGCGCTTCTGTAATGCGTCGCAACGGTGAACCACCCCCAATGTGCTTGTAGTTTGCTTGCGATGTTCTTGTCCGCCGCGAAGCAATGAACCAAGCTAAGGGTTTTTGCAGCCAACGAAATGGTAGGCGAATAATTTCTGGATCAGAAAACAGGTTAAACAAAAACGGCCCAACATCTTCTAGCTTATCTGGACCACCGAGATTGAGTAATAAAACGCCTACACGACCCATAGCAGTTACTTTCCCCCAACCCTTTCAGTTTTTTTACTAATGTTAACAATATATCTTTATTAAATATAAAGGTTAATAGGACGCAAAGATGTCATGGCAACAATTTTACGGGACTGGAGTTACCGCTATCAGTGGCTGTATGATGGCATATCAGGTTTCGCGGCATTAAGTGTAGGCGGTGAAACTCGTTTTCGGCAACTCGCTTTGCAAGGTTTAACAATCAACTCAGAGACGAAGATTTTAGATTTATGTTGTGGCAGTGGTCAGGCAACGCAATTTTTAGTGAAATTTTCACAAAACGTAACAGGATTGGATGCCTCTCCCTTATCTCTCAAACGCGCGCAGCAGAATGTGCCTAGTGCTGCTTATGTGGAAGCTTTTGCAGAAAATATGCCCTTTACAGATTGTGAGTTTGATGTAGTACATACAAGTGTGGCACTACATGAGATGCAAAGTGAGCAATTACGAAAAATTATTACCGAGGTTTATCGCGTACTGAAACCGGGGGGTGTATTTACCGTGGTGGATTTTCACGCGCCCACAAATCCTCTATTCTGGCCAGGGGTGTCACTGTTTTTACTTTTGTTTGAAACTGAGACAGCTTGGGAATTACTCAAGACTGATTTAGCTGGCTTGTTGGCAGAAACAGGGTTTGAAGTGGGTGAACCCAAGTTATATGCTGGCGGAAGTCTACAGGTGATTCAGGGGAGAAAATAAGCCAGAAATTTTCCCATGATGTGGTTCATACTCAAGTTGCATAGATATGTTTTGCCATCAAGGTAGGCATTCCCTGTCTGAAAATGCGGAATAATCGGGAAGTCTATCTTTTTTTGTGGCTACAAAAAAATTCAAAGCTCACATCTGCAAAATCACAACAGCAGAATAATAATAATGATTATCGCCTAGTCTGCTGCTTGATTAAAGTGTTTTGATCGGAGATTTTTTTGCCACCCCTTCATTGCTAAAATACTCTTTAGCATGATAAAAATCACCACTAGGTTCATTTTTTTCAACTGTCCCATTAACTAATAAACCTAAGACGTTGTGACTGGAGCGTTCCAACATTTCTTTAGCAGCATTGGCACTGCTAGAATCAATTACCCCAGGGCGAGCCACTAACAAAATCCCATCAGTCATGTGGCTTAAAGTCAAAGCATCGGCGGCGAGGAGTAGGGGAGGGGCATCAATAATCACAAAATCATATTGATTTGAAAACTTCTCAATCAGTGATGCCATCCGCTTAGAATCAAGTAAAGCTAATGGATTGGGAGGTCTGACTCCAGCTGTTAAAACGTCAAGATTATCCATAACCTTACACGCAGCCTGCTTGAATTCAGCTTGAGCAACAAGTACTTCGCTCAAACCTGCTGCATTGGTAAGTTGCCAGATATGATGCTGAGAAGGAACGCGCATATCTGCATCAATTAATAAAACTCTACGTCCTAGTTGGGCGATCGCAGCTGCCAAATTAGCTGATACTGTAGACTTGCCTTCTTTGGGAACTGCACTGGTGATGACGATAGTTTTCACCACCTTATCTGAACTGAGAAACCTCAGGTTAGCTTGAATCATCCGGTAAATTTCGCTAGTTAAAGAGTTCGGCGTATCTCTAACAGGGACTTCTGGAGTGATTGATTCAGCATCCCGATTCCGGGAGCGACCCTTTTTAGTAGATAGGGGAAGCATCCCTAGCAAAGTATATCCGAATATTTCTTTAACTTCTTTGAGTGTTTTTAGCGATCTATCTCTTGTTTCTAGAGCAGCAACAGCACTAGTAGACAAAAACAGACCTAACAGCACACCTAGAGACAAAACAATGGGTTTTTTCCCTAATACTGCCTCTTCTGGAACTGAAGCCTGAGCAATTATTCGCGCATTGGCTGTATTTTTATTTGCCGCTACTTGTAATTCTTGAACCTTTTTCAAGAGAGTTTGATAGGTAGATTGGGCAACTTCTAGCTTCTGTTCTAACTCACGCTGATTTTGAACTAACAGAGGTATAATTTTCAGCCTCTGTTCGTAGGCAGAGCGAGAATTATACAGAGAGGCGAGTTTTTTAGTCAAACCATTGCGCTGCACTTCTGATTGCAGGAAATCTTTAATCAGATTTTGTTTCAGTTCCCCAATTTGCAATTGTCCTTGGGGAATTTTAACTTGATTGCCAACAATCTGTTCAATTTGCTTTTGTAGTAGGGTTTGTAAAGTGGTTTTCTTCGCTTCTAAGTTTGTAATTACGGGGTTATCATCATAAAATCGGCTACGCTCAGTCGCTAACTGTCGCTCTAAATCTTGGAGTTGTGCAAGAATTCCCTGGATTGCTGGCGACTGACTGATAGCCATTACGGTAATCGCCTCTGGGGAATTAAGATTTACTTTCTGGCGCAGTTCATTGCTTTGCGCATTTACTTCATCTAGTTGAGCTTGAATAGTATGAATTTCGTTGTTTAAATTCCCGATGATCGCAACGCCTGACTTTGCTTCCTCTGATAGATCTACAATATTATGCTTCTCTTTAAATTTGCGTAGTGCTACTTCTGCTTCGCGAACAGCAGCTTGCATTTTAGGAAGCTGCTTGGACATAAATTCCCGAGTATCTTCGGCCTCGGCACGACTCGTGGTAATATCATTTTCTACATACATCTTCATAATTGTGTTAACTACTGCCGCTGCTTCTTCAGGGTTACGGCTTTTATAGTTAAGCTGCAATACGTCTGTACCGCCAACAATTTTTAATTCCAAAGCTTCTGCTAGCTCTTCAACTGCCAAAACTTCCCCGTTGTTATTTTTGAGATGGAGTTGATCTATCGTGCGCTGTAACAAAGGTGGGGAAGTAATAACTTCTATCTGAGTACTTATAGGATTTTGTGTTGATACCAACGGTTTTAAATCAGCTTCTTCTCCTTCAGAGTTATTCGGTAAGAGATTACTTCCTATTACTTTAAAAGAGGGAGTCTTGAATAATAGTTTTCCTTGTGCTTCATAGGATGGTTTCATGTATGTTGTGGCTAAAGCACTCATGGCAACTGTAGCCGCAAAGATGCTGTTGGCAGGTAGCCACTGCCGTTTCAGCATTAATAAGTAACGACTCAGGTCTAAATCAATAGATTCTCTGGATTCCATAGTTATGCCTGATATAATTTTTTTAAGTACCGAGAGTAAATTAAAAATAGAAATTTACTTACTGAAGGTGGAAATTTAGGCTATTAGATAATGATTCATACCCTGTAACAATAATAGTATAGACTAGCTAGGTTAAAAAAGTTAACCTGTTATCCTGGCTTGAATGGGAGCAATCTAACATTTAAAATACAATTAGCGTCTTTGTGCGTTATCAAAAGCACGAGCGATCGCATTCCAGACTAACTTGCGTCGCATCTGAGCATCAAAAGGCAAAGGACGCACAGCAGCTTTATCCGATCTAGGTTGAAATTCACTCAGCCATGAATAGCGATCGCTCAATCCCCAGGTGATGACTGCAATGACCGCACTTTCCTCTAACACTACTGAAAGATAATCTTCATAAGCTCCAGCAATGATGCGATCGCGCAGTTCAATATCTCGTGGCAGCTCTTGATCTGCCACATCCATTTCTGTAATCATAATTTTCAACCCCAAACTGGCCACATCCTGAAGAAATTGCCGCAACTTTTCGGGATTGAATTTATTTTTTCCCGGAGATAAATGAGCTTGAATACCGAGACCATGAATCGGAGTACCATTGGACTTCAAACGTTCTAGTAATTTGAGTACAGCTGTCCTTTTGGCTTCATGTTTCGGGGTGTCGTAGTCTAAACCATAATCGTTATAAAATAACAATGCTTTTGGGTCAGCTTCAGCGGTGAGACGAAAAGCTAAATCAATATAATTTGTACCCAAAGATTCTAACCAAGGAGTGATGCGCAAACCATCATCCCTACCATCTTTTGGTTCTATAGCTTCATTCACTACATCCCATGAATGGATTTTTCCTGCATAACGTTTAACCACGGTTTGAATGTGCTTTTGTAATAGCTGCTGTGCATTTTCACTATTAACTGTTTCCTTAAACCACTGAGGTAAAGACTCATGCCAAACTAAAGTATGTCCACGCAATAGAAGTTTGTGAGTCGCAGCAAAATTAGCTATCCAATCAGCAGCAGTAAAATCAAACTGATCAACTCCAGGACGAAGCATTGCATCACCAGCAGTCCACTTAAATTCCCATTCTGGGACAAACATACTGCAATTTTCCACTATGGCAGCCATATAAGCCGGATCAGATGCCAGATAGCTTTTGGTGCTAGCGGTTCCATAAATCAATCCTTTTTGAGCAGCACGTTGCTTTAAAGAAAGCTTCTGGGAAACTGTAAAATCTCTTTCAGGATTATCAAGTGCTTTTTTCTCCTGATTATTATTAAAACTTCGACTAATTGCCACTGCACTGATAGCCGCTAAACTACCTAAGCCAAATAAAAAATTGCGTCTGGGAGTTAATTTTAATATTTTACTCATCTCATAATTTATGATTACAAAGATTTTAGATATAGAATTCATATTTGATTTTTGAAATATACGTAGGTAGGGCTATGCCACACAAAGCCCGGATATGGTGGGCAATGCCACCCTACAGGTACTCATAATTTATGATTACAAATATTTTAGATAATGTCCGGTTGCATAGTTATCGTATCTGTGAGGTTAGAGAATAGGGAAAAGAGGTAGAGAAAAAAGTTATGATCCGAGTTAATTTATCAAGTAAATTTTAAGTATTATATGGCGATGCGTTTGACCAACCATATTGAAATATGCGCCTAACACAACGCCAGTACTCTAGGAGCAGCCGCCTCTGGGCTTTTAAGCTCAAGTCGCGATCGCTACGGCAACTGGCTCCCCTAAAGTAATTTTATTTTTACTGACTAAAACTTAGACATTGCTAGTTTCTGCTTCAGAACCAGCCAAATAAAGAGGGGATTACCAACTACATAACGCTGCCAGAGACGTTTAGGCTCAACTATCAAGCGAAAAAACCACTCTAATCCGCTTTTTTGCATCCAAATTGGCGCTCTTTGCACCATGCCTGCAACTAGCTCAAAACTGACACCAATACCAATAGAAATTGGTACATTTAGTTGTTGATAGTTGGCATATATCCATTTTTCCTGTTTGGGAGCGCCTAGACCCACAAAGAGAATATGTGGTGCAGCCTCAGTGATTTTCCGATTGATTAGTGCGAGTTCTGCCGTGTTGGATTCAAAACCATAAGGAGGGCAATGAGTACCGACAATTTTGAAATCAGGATGCCTAGCTTGGAGAATTTTTGCTGCTCGATCAGCAGCTCCGGGACGACCACCCAGTAAAAATACTTTAAGTCCTTTGGTAGCAGCTACTTCACAGAGCTTTTCAAATAAATCCGTACCATTCACCCGACCATTGAGTGGGGTTTGCAAAAACCTCGCTGCCCATAATAGTGGTACACCATCTGGCACCGATAAATAAGCTTGGCGATAAATCTCTTGAAAATGGTCATCTTTTTGTAGTGTCAAAATGTGCTGTGCATTGGGTGTTACCACATATTCTGGAGACCTGCCCAAAAGCGCGTGTTCTACAATTCTTTCGACCACTTCGTCAAAGCTATATTTATCAATTTGCACGCCAACAATGTTGATTTTCATAGATTGTATCCATTGAGAGAATAATTAATTATTTTCATTTTTAAAAGCTAATATTCATATTCAATACTATTAATAACATTAACCGATTTGCTGAATATATCTGCTAAATGGCAGCTATATTGACGCACATCAAAGGGAGCTACTGTTTCTCTAGCAGCCTCTCCCATAGCTAACCTTAAAGTTTCGTTTGCAATTAAAGTCTGCATTGCCTGAGATAAGTTTTCCACATCACCGGGGGTAACAAGCAAACCGTTCTTTTGTGGAACTACTAATTCAGGAATTCCGCCAACAGGTGTACTTATTACTGGTAAACCCCAGGCCATTGCTTCTAATATTGCCATCGGTAAACCTTCGTTGTAAGACGGTAGTATAAATACATCAGCATCTGCTAAAAGTTCGTTTCTTTTTTGGGAATCTACCCAACCCAAAAAAGTTATATATTCTGCCAGATTCAGACTATTAACTAAATTTTGACCTGCTTCTAAGTCTCCATCTCCTGCCAAAATTAACTGTGAACGGTCTTTAATTGTAGAAGGCAAGTTGGCAAAGGCTTGAATCAAATCAAACGCTCCCTTTCGCTGACCAACACGTCCGCAAAACAGCAGAGTTACTTTCTTAACAGAAAGACGTTGGGGAATTTCTATTGGCAATTCTGTAGGGTTAGGTAAAACAAATACCTGTTGCGGGTTTAAACCCAAATTGGTAACATAGAAATCCTTCCAAGTATTAGACAGAACAATAAAACCCTGACACTTACGAAAGATGGCATTCAGCCATTTCTTTGCCCATAGAGGTAAGCGAGAGTAAGTTACATGAAATTCTGCTCCATGTGCATGTATGAATACAGGCTTCTGGAAAATAAAGGCAGTCAGTGCAATAATAGCTTTTCTTAAAACACTACCGCCATCGGAAAGATGAATATATACGATATCAGTCTTCTGGAATATCAGTTGGGATAATAAGCTGATTAAAGCCTTGATAAATACTATCAATCTATGTGTGATAGAACCTTCATCATGACTAGTGAGATGTTGAATTTTAATTTCATTGGGCGCGTATTTGAGAATAAGTTGCTCTACAGTAGCTATACCTCCATTTTGTTGTAAACTTGCACCAATCATGATAATTTTCATTTTTTATCTTCCCCTATTTGGAAAACAATAACTAACTTTAATGGGGTATAGTCTGAGATTTTTGATTGCCTACTAATACCATTGAAACTTCTGCTGCTACATAGAGAATCCAAAACAAACTATTTTGCAACAATAAGGAAGTTTCAGTTAAATTAATCATTATTAAGTAGAATAGACATATTGCCGGCCAAAACCCATCGGCAGTGTTAGTTATTCTGATGTATTTTAGACACTTAAATAAAAGGATTAAAAATCCGATTAGAAATATTATTACTCCTAATAAACCCAAATCTAACCAGAGGTCTAAAAAACCATTGTGGGAGTTGGGAGGTGTCCAATGAGAAGCATACCAAACAGAAGCTGATTCACCATCCAAGCCTTGCCAAAAGCCACTGAATCCATAACCCAACCAGGGACGTTCCCAGATTTTATCCCAGACTAAAGGCCAAAGATCACCACGTCCAGTGAGGGTAGCATCTTTACCAATTGAACCAAGAAGAGTATTTAAATTGCTTTGCACAAATAAATATAAATTCATACAAATTAGGGCTATGGCACTTAATACTGGAGGAACAGCGATAATGGGAGATCGCAGAATTCTCAACCCTAAAAAAATCAATATAAGATTAGTAAAGTTGAACATTGATGAACTAGAACGGCCCATCACTAAACAAATTATAGATAGCCCAAAAATAAACCATAAAAATCTGCTAGTGCTTTTCTTAGCACTAGCAGAGAGTATACAGTTAACTCCACCGAGGGCAAGGATTTTGCCAAAAACATTTTTATGGGTATAGATACCTCTTAATGCTCCTGAATGTATACCACCCATAAATCCAAATTTTGGTAATGCCACTGCAAACAATAAACTTAATACTATTGCTAAAATGAACATCGAATTGGTTAACTGCAATTGCTCTTTCAATGTATAGCGAGTAGCAAAATACATTCCGAAAAGCGATGTACCTAATAGCGCCACACTGCGACTGAAGGTTACTTGTGGAGCAGCAGACCAAAATATAGATAAGAAAGATAATAGGAGTATTATCCAGGTGAACCTAACTTGACTAAGTAGAGAAATTGCTTTTTTCCAACGACACAGAAGTAGGACAGAAGTGATTAGATAAATTAACAAAAATACAAGTTGTATTACGCCTGTATCAGTATTTGCTCCTTCACCATCACCCTCACTAGCTCCTCCTGAGACGATTACAGTCAGAGGCCCACCAGAATACAAGAGTAAGGAAACAACTGTAAATACTTTTTCTAAAGTTAGTAAAAATTCTTTCTTGTTAATCTTCATGAATGGACGCTTGACTAGAATATTCCTCCTCTATTATCAGTGCAGGTTATGCTCGTGTGAGCGATACCTGCACTTCATTTCCAAATATTTATTCTTGAGCAGCAATATTTTCAGTTGTAAAATCTTGCTGGCAACAAGCTAGATTGGTTGATAGCGAAAAGTATCAGAACTGGTATTCGTAAGCTCCAATATCATATCCAGCATTAGAGGGACGAGCCTGGTTGGCATAGTCAGATTTTAAGCTTGTCCAGGGATAAGCCTTGTTAATTGCTGGACTGGTTGCTTGAAGTCTAAAGTCACCTTGGGAAGGATTAACAAACTTCGGATCGGCAAGTATATCGTTATATCCTCTGGTTTCCATCAAGGTACTATTGGCATAGATATTATAGTTATAGGTGACCCTGGTATTTTGCGAATTGATGTTAATGTATTTGTTGGGGGGTGCATAGAGAATATTATTGACAATATTCACATCAGTTGAATTATTAGCGAATATTTGCCCATGTTTAATCTCCGGACTCTGGTTATTCAAATAAGCTGTGTTATGCAGAATATCAACATATTGGCTTTTGTATGTATGAATGCCTGACCCGCCATTTTTGTATGTGATATTGTTTTCCACTAAAGTACGCCCAGTATACGCACCCAAGGTCGAGTTGTTCTGCGTATTTCTGGAATCATCAATAATTATGCCATTGCCGTCTTCGATAACTCCTGTATAAAGCCAGGGAATGTATTGCCGATTGTTATAGACTTTATTTTTTCTGACATACATTTTGTATCCCGTATTATTATCAAAACGCCAATTTTGATACAGAGAAATACCACTATGACCAAAGGGAGAGTACCAGGCATTATTGAACACTTCATTACCATCAATGGTCACATAGTCTGTTTGAATGGCGGAAATGCCTGCTCCTGGACAATCATGAACCTTATTATTGAGAATCCGGATGTGATGGGGATGACCATTTCTGCGTCCATCGATGCTAATGCAGTTTCCACTTGTGAGAGGGTTGGAGGTATTAGTCTTCTGACTGATGGCGTAATCAAGAGTGATATTGGCACTGTTACCAATCACTTCAAGACCATTGATTTCAATATAAGAAGCTCCATCCTGAATTGAAATTCCATTCCATCCATTGTGCTTCAGTTTCGGGTAATGGCCAGGATATGCTTTATAGGTAATCCATGCATTCATTGTTCCCGAACGGGTAATTTTTATGACTTGTCCTACCGGAGAATCATTAGTGTATACTCCGTTCATAATCAGGACTGTGTCTCCCGGATTCGTTAAATTTGCCGCCTTTTGAATAGTCTTAAAGGGAGAGGAGGTAGATAGTCCATCGTTACTATCGCTACCAGATGCACTGACGTAGTAGGTTTTGGTTGTGGCTTGGCTGTACAGTATCGCTTGCTTAGGGGTGACTAACTGACTCACTTGGTCAACTAAAGAAGTTGTGATTTTTTCTGGGGTAACCATACTGCTTAACAGAGAAGGAAGCAGAAGGGTTGCTATCAAACTAAATCCATTAGTAGCCATAGAAGTAAACTCCTTTAATGTGTAAAAGTCAGCTACATCCACATCAGGAATGCTTAAATATTGATTTACATATTGATGGCCCTGTGATATGTGTCTAAAGTTTTCTCGGCTATATTTGACCAGTTTAAATCTTGTTGACAGCGCTCTCTAGCGGCTGCTTGCATCTGATGTTGTAAATTGCGATCGCTCAATAAAGCAATAATCGCATCAGCTAGAGCTGGGACATCTCCAGGTGGAACCAAAAATCCATCTTTTTGATGTCTAACTATTTCGCTTAAGCCGCCGATATCAGAAGCCACAACTGGTGTTCCCATCCCATAAGATAATGCTGCCACACCACTTTGAGATGCTTCAATATAAGGTAAAACGGAAATCGTGCTGCGTTGGAAAAGTTTTGCCACCTGTTCCAAAGGTATAAAATCATTTAACAGGTAGATGCGGTTACCATCATAACCGGTAGGAAAGTATTGTTCAATATTTTCACCCCTGCCGGCAATAATTAATTTGACTTCCGGAATTTTGGCAGCAATCAATGGCATTGCTTCTAGTAGGTATTTTAAACCCTTGTAAGGCCAAATTCGCCCAAAAAACAGCAATGTGTAGGGATCTCGTGCTAAAGTACTTTTACCAGTGCGGCGTTGATATAAGCTACCCAGTTCCCCATGCGGTAAAACATTAACTCGTTCCTGTGGTACTTGAAATTGTGTAGTCAAAGCATCTTTGAGAGATTGAGTATGGACTATCAATTGTTGGGAACGATAGAAGGCGATACGCTTGGTGTACTCGGAAGCAAATACACTTTGGCGATCGCCTGGATGACGGAAGACATCATGAATCGTCGTCACCAATGGTGGCATCTTGTTGAGAAGTAGTGTCAAGTCGTACCAAGGATCGTTGGTTTCTTGAACGTGTAACACATCTGGTTGCACATCTTGAATGATCCCCATCATCGCCGCCATAGAGCCAAGATTGCGCGGATCGCGAATCTTTGGTTTGGGAAAGCTAACTGTGCGGATACTAGGATCAAGAGTATCGCCACAGACAGCAGCGACTTTTTCCGGGTGAATAACCGTTAAATCAACATATTTAACTAGACTATTAGCTAATTCAATTGTGTAATCTTCAAAGCAAAAATGTAGTAGAGCAATCTTGAGCATAGATGATGCTGCATTATTAATTTAAATCAATTTTTGAAGTTTTTTTCCAACAGTAGGTTTGAGAAGTGTGGAATAAACATGATACAATGAGCTTCTCAGGAAATCTCTATCTATTTTTTTGATCAATTCTTTAGAGCGAAATTTAGTACTAAGTAGCTTAATACTCCGCACTAAATCATTACGGTTTTGTTGTGCAAATAATTCAATTAAATCGAGATAGTAAGCTTCTTCGTCCAAATGCTGAATACTTGATTTTCTTAAAATTAGCTCTCCAGAAATATCATTGGCGGGGAAAGTTTTTGCTTGTTCTAACATTCCTAAAGCAGCAAGTTGAGCCATCGTGGCCACACATTTGGGACATTCACCACAGTTTAAATATCCCGCAGGTAAACTTAATTGGTCGCACACCCTGAGCTTTTGCAGCGCTAAATCCCATTCAGCAACTAACTTAGTTTTAGTAAATCGGGAAAGGTCGATATATTCGTGGCGAATTGTTAAATCATAACTGCTATATTGGGTATCAAGAAGAGGGTGTGTTCCCCAAGGTTGTAGGTAAGGAATTTCATCGCTGGAACTAATAGCAATGCTGGCTAGCCTACTATTAAAAGCATGAGCAACGGCGGATAGGGCGGCACTAGTATAATAGTCTTTCCAGAATTCTATACGGAACTGTTCTACATCTAAATCTTTCACGAAGGCATAAAGATTTGTATAAGCAGGAATTAGGGTAATTCCGGCATCTTTTTTAATCTCATCAAAAGACTTGTAAGCTTTTTCATAGTTTTCTAGAGTTGTCTGCGAAAAACCATAGATAAACAATCCATCTTTGATTGATCCAGGATGCTCTAAGGGGTAGTTGATCCGGTTCAGCCGTAAAGTAGCTAATGTATCTATACCTCCTGTAAAGAATATACCTGCTCGCTTAGGTGTGGCTGGTGTTGGTATGCTGCTTTTAGTTTTGGCTTCGATTTTAACGATTGGGCGATCGCGTTTGTACCAAGATTTGAGCAAAGCCATCGCCGTTTGTAAATTTTCTAGTAACTGCGGACAAATCTCTGCATCTATAGCAATCCTTTTTTCTCCATAGTAGAAAGCCACTATTGTGCAAGCGATTAAAAAACTATGGGGATTGCATGATAAATCTTGAGCAAACTCTTCGGTAGTGGCAATATAGACTTCTTGGGGGGCGCGATCGCGATCTTCCCAAACTACAGTTGCCCCTACCTTAAATAAATTATCTTGTTGTTCACTCTTCAAATCAATAATCTTCATAATCTACCTCTAGACTTTATTGAATAATTTTCTCCATGTAGCATTCACACCCCCTAGAGCCTGAATCATAAAACAGACTGCAAATAAACCATAGGAAATCACAGCCACTACAACATTTAATATTAAGCCCAAGTTCATTGTTTGCAGGGTCATAAATACTAATACTATCCCCAGAGTCATTAACAGGGGACGGAACATTATTTTCCACAAATTTAAAGTTAAAATCCGGCTATACACAGCATAAGCAAGTATTGCGAAAGCAGTGACTATTCCAACTACTTCCATTAATGCTGCACCCAATAGTTTATACTGGGTAATTAATATTACTCCGGATAATCCTGAAACAAAAGTTGTGATAATCGTTTCAATTAGATTAAATTTCTCCAACCCATTGGCTAAAACTAGATAGTTAAATACTCTGACTACTGGAAATAAAATTAGGGCTAATGAACTGACATTTAGAGCTAAAGTTGCCTGACTAAAATTAGAGTCTTGATAAATAAATTGGAGTAAATCTCCGCCAATAAAAAAAATCCCGACGACGAATGGTAATGACATTGCCATGAGGATTTCAATAATGTTTTCAGTAACTTGACTTTGAGTTTCTCTTGTCTTGTCTACTGCTTTTGTCATCTGGGGAAAAACAGCCAGACTTAAACTATTGACAATCATCATAAAGGGTTGCTGCAATTGTCCAATAGCACCATAAAGACCAACCATCAGCTCACTGCCTAAAAGTGAGATGATGAGGATATCTAATCTACTAGCAACTATTCCGACTGCATCAATAGCCAAAAATGTGCGCGCAGTTTTCAACAGTTGCCAGATAAAATCTTGCTTAAGCTCCCATTTCGGCTTAACTGTCCGTGTAATTAAAATCCACTGAATTACAAAAATTAAGATTTCCGAAACCAAAAATATTCCCGCTAGATAATTTACTCCATAATTTAGCTGCATAAACCAGAGCATTACCAGCAAGCGGAGAATGTACACTGGTACTGTAGATATAGCAATTAAATTCATTCTCTCTTGAGCCTGAAAAATTGCCTCTGTTATGTTAGAAAGGGCGAAAGGAATAATTGTTAAACCCAAGATATAACAAACAATCGAGGTGTCAGAATTATAGGGTAGTATAAACACCACAACTGCCATTACCACATAACCGATAATGCTCAACAGAAGTTGTAGGAAAGTCCCACTAACTAGATATACTGGCATGTCTTGTGGATGGCGAGATAATTCTCGTGTAAACAAGTTTTTCAGACCAAGAGAAATAATATTGACAAAGATATAGTAATAAGTGAAGGCCAGGAGATATTGCCCTAAAGCATAGGCACCTAAAGTACGAGTTATAGCTGCTGTTAACACAAAGGTTGTAATACTTTGTACTAAACGATTAGCCAACAATGAGAAAGTATTTTTTAATAGTTTGAATTGTCCCATCTTTTCCGAAATACCCGTAACAAGATTTTTTCTCAATCTGATGCTAATCAATTAAGATTTAGCTTGATAAAAACTTTCGCTGTTCACATATCAATTCATTTGTTTAATAGGACTTAAACATTCTTGGGTAAGAAACAAGCTTCAAACCCTTGCACGGGATGGTAAATACACCCAATAGCCAAAAACACCTAAAACCCAGATAAGATATCAAGAAACTAGCCAAAACGATGTCAAACTTTACCTATATACATTTGAGGTGTTTTGCTGGGTATTTTTTGCCTAAGTCTCAATGTGAATTGTCTGCTAACAACGCAGGTTGATCTAATTCTTGTTTACCATTATCTGAGTTTTTTTACTTACCCAGCATCCTGAAGAATATCCTAAAAGGTTGGGATCAATACTAAATCATGCTGGCTGCATTTATTTTATTTCTGAGCAACTAAGAATATATTGTCTGCAAACAAATAAATTTTCCTCAAAAATTTACTAAAAGCACGGCGCTGTTTCTTACTGGGAATGACAAACAGCAGATTTTCCACCATTAACATCAGGTGAAAGTAGAAAATCCCAATTGTTTTTATTTGTTTTTCATTTCCCAGCCCCAGTGTTGATAACAGCTTCTTAAGTTTAGCAGGCACGGCGCTATAAATGCGTTTGAATCCAGCAACTTTTAAAGATTGCTGTAGTTCATGATATGTATATTCCTTAAGATGCATACATTGAGGGTCATCATATCCAAAAACCAGCGACAAATCATGAGGACCTGTATGGCAATGAGGTGTAGTAAAAATGTAACTCCCCTGCTGATTAAGAATTTGATAGACGCTCTGAAAATGGGTAATTAGATCATTTGGGTGAAAGTGTTCAACTACTTGATTAGACACGACAAAATCATAAAAAGCAGTTGGTTCAAATTGGTCTAAATGTACACCATCAGAGTTACCCCAAGATAAATTACTTGATGAATCAGTTATATGTTTTGAACCACGTTCTTTGGTGATTTCTGTAGCTTTGCATTCAAACCCACATTTAGCGAAATATGCTATCATCTCTCCCTTCCCAGAACCAACCTCATAAATTTTCTTGGGTGGAGATCCTAGTATTCCTAACCAGGTTTCATATTTATTGAGAGGTGGTGTACTGTCTACAGAAAAGCTGTTTAGCCAGTCTAAGCTACTATAAAGAGTAGTATAGGCTTTTTCAAATACTTCCCATCGATTTTCTGGAGTTGATTCTAAAAGGTCTTTTGTTAAGTTTTTTTCTAACTCCCAATGATTCAGTATCATGTCTTCTGTTACTTCCGCAGCAGATGGGATGCGGTAGTTATGCTTGTAAATAGTTATGAGTTCCGTTCCTCTGGGTTCCATGTGCTGACTCCTTTTGTCCTTTTAGGATGGGTGTATACGTAAAAAACTTTGGTTTCTATCTTTAATTAGCAGAGATTAATTACTCTATACTGAGCTTATTTTTTTGGAAAAAAATATCATATGCGGCTTTATTACCAAATAGATAAAATTGAATACGACGAGTTATAATACCAGGAAGATTTAGACATAAATCCCAAAAAAAAATTGGCGTAAATAGGATCTGTTTAAAAGCTTGTAACCATTTTCTCCCCTTGATAGGCTCGACAATTTTGTAGTAAGATAAGTTTCTTTTCAATACTTTATGATTTGCTAACAATGCATCAGCTAACTGCGGTGATTTACTCAAAATTTGCTCTTTTTCTATAAAAGCTACAGTTGCTTCGCAATTTTCAGAAAGACTGATTACTTTGTTTGTATAAACTAAAGAACCAGAACGAGCCAGATAAAAATAATATGGTTCGGGAACTAAAAAGAACCGCGCTCCCCTGACTAAACAAGTTAAAGCTAACCAAAAATCTTCAGCTACTTTTACACCTGCATTATATTGAATATTTTCTTGAATCAGAAACTCGCGTTTGAACAAAGGTTTAGATATACCTAAATGCAGCCCTTGTTTACCATATACATCTGTTTCCACAAAATATACTGGCTCTATTTGTTTAATTGTTGATAGAGATTCGCCACTTTCTTTAATTAGGGTACTCCAAGGATGCTCTTCACCATCTTTAATCAGATATAAATCATCAGCAATCATATCGGCATTTTCTTGGTATGCCAATTGCACCAGTCTTTCTAATCGTTCTGGCGCATACCAATCATCTGAATCTAAAACTGCAATCCAATTACCCTTAGCCTCCTTAATTGCCCGATTACGTGTACCACCAGCACCGAGATTTTCTGGGTTAACAAAAACTTTCAGGCGTTCATCTGTAAAACTTCTGACAACTTCTAATGTATTATCAGTTGAGGCATCGTCTACTACGATTACCTCAATATTTTTCAGAGTTTGTCCTAATGCGGACTCGATTGCTCTAGCAATATAGCCTGATGTATTATAGGCGGGAATTATTACTGATACTTCTGGGGTTCTACTCATTTTAATATCTACAAATTCTCAAGATTTCTGGTTTACGTATTTATGAACATGGAGGATGAGTGAGGAATAAGTTGTTGCAACTGTTGTTTAACCCATCTCAGTTTCTGCTTCAGGTGATTAAAGGGAACTGAGTCATCAAGTCTGCTGACTTCTTCGGCGGATAGCTTAATAGTCAAAGCCTTCACTGATGCTTCAACGTTAGTAGGTTTACTAGCTCCCACAATGGGAACTATCAGCGGTGATTTACTTCTTAACCATGCCAGCATCAGGCTGTATATAGTTATTCCTTTTGCTTCAGCTATTTCCGTAAAAACCGTCAGTTTTTCTAAAGCGGTTGTACGACGTACACCTTGAATACCACCAAAGGGGCTGGATGCCAAAAAGGTTAATTTTTCTTCCTTAGCGTAATTTAATACACCATCGAACTCATGATGCCGATACCAAGGATTTAACTGGTGTTGAACAGCTACAACCTCAACTAAATCACGAGCGCGTTTGATTTCTTCTACGGAGTAATTGGACAAGCCAACAAAACGAATAATTCCCTCGGAGACTGCTTCTTTGACTGGGGTAAGGGATTGTTCAATCGTGTAATTTGGATCTGGTCTGTGATGTTGCCAAATATCTATTGGTTTTTCACCACCAAGGGCTTCAAAACTTTCGCGAATTGTCTGGCGTAGATGCTCAGGGCTACCGTTGAATACCCATTTGCCTTCTGGACGGATATAACCACCTTTTGTGGCTACTAAAACATGACTGGTATCGCCATTGTACTGTTGTAAAGCTTTGCGGATGAGGCGCTCATTGTGATGTTTGTCTGACTCATCAATACAATAGGAGTCAGCAGTATCAATTATATTGATACCAAGGTCGAGAGCGCTGTGGATAGTTGCAATTGCTTGTGATTCAGGAGGTTTGGTAATCAAAGAAAGTCCCATTGCACCCAAGGAAAGTTCACTGATGTGAACATTGGTGTTACCAAGTTGCTTCATCTTCATGCTTTTTTCCCTAGTATTTAACTGGAATTTTTAACAGCGACTTACCATCAAAGTAATCAGGAATTGGCGCACCCATTAATTCTAAAATAGTTGGGGCTAAATCCACAGATTCAGCATCTGGCAAACTTGAACCAGCAGCAATACCTGGCCCCTTAACCATGAAAAATCCTCGATTAAAATGAGTACCTGCACGGAATAAAGTTACTGGCCCAATGCGTCCAAAATCTGGGCTATCTACCACATCTGTCATCTGTTCGTGCCACAAAACTATCAAATCTGAATCTGGATGTTTAGGATCGTTATCTGTAGCAGACTTTCTGGTGCGTGCCACTTGTTTAACTAAGGGTTTTCCAGTTCTAGCATCGGTGAGACGGTAGAGAATTTGAGTTAGTTCGTTGCAGATATTTTCATATTCAGAGGGTGAGACAATTCCATCTCCTTCTCTTCCTTGTAAGTTGATGCGAATATGTCCATTAGCAAATGTTGGCAGAGCAAATGCTTTCATTTGCGGCCAAAGAGGTTTATACCATGTAGCAGGCATCCAACCAAACGGAACTGATTGTTCTATTAGTGCATAAGGACTGGCTAGACCATTTTGATCGCCATATAAAAACTTACTAGGAGTCCAAGGTCTAAACAACCGCTTAATAGGATTCGGTTCATAGTTTTTCATCCACATTTCCCCTAGCCAAGAATTGCGAATGGGATTAGTTGTCATGGGTGGAGGCGGAACTTCTACATTTCCTGGTGCAATAGCAACTTTGCCGGGGAAGTTATATCTATAAAGTACTTCCGCTAAAAAAACTGCACTTGGTACATCGCTGTAGTTTGGGCCCATACCATGCAATGAAAAACACAATATATAAGCGTCTTCAGGTGCTTCGGCTAATATCTTTCCTATTCCTAGATCAATGTTTTCATATGTTTCTAGTAATGGGTCAGAAACAGTACCATTTTTGCTCAGGTGCGGGTAGAGTGGGTGATCTGATTGACTGTAATTGTATATATCGTGGCCGGCTGTATGGGGTTCTCCAAAAACTGTTAAATACAAATCCCAGGATTCTTGCTTAAGTAAGTCACAACAAATATTTGTGCGCAAGCTAATACTTTCTTTGAGAGCTTGTCGCAACCATTTGACATAATCTTTATCCCACCAAATGCCAATATCATTGTAGAGAACTGGATTTTTGCCATATTGATGAGTAATTTTTGTAAGAAGTTCAGGAGGGTTAGATGCAGTAGGTGCAGAGGGGAAATGTCCTCCCCAGCCTAAAACTTGAATGCCATTTACTCCTTCAGAAATTCTTGTACCAGGTACGTCAAATACTGCTACCTTGTATTTATCCCCTAATGCGTAAAAGGGAGAATATTCTTGATAGTCATAACCACAAAATTCCAGATTGCAATCTATTTCGTAATTTTCTGGTTTATATGTTAGGGCATCCCAGTAGCCGATTTTATCAGAACTACACCCGGTAGCAAAATGCGCCCACAATCCTTCTGTGACTGCATATTCTGTGGTTTCTCCGGCATATTTGACTGTATTGCTAATATTAGCGTAGGCTCCTTGCTGACGGAGTTTACTAATATTTTTCAGATATCCTTGGGCGATCCATTTATCTATTAAAACTGGATCGCCAGCATCGAGACCAATTGCAATTACAGGCTTTTTCATGTGATTTCGTATTTCCACAATATTTGGATACTCAGGTGCAACTTTAGTAGGCACCTTCTTTTTTCAAAACAACCTTAACTGTTTTGACCAGAATTTCAAAATCTAAGCGCAGCGACCAATTTTCAATGTAGTTCAGATCAAGTTTGATGACTTGTTCAAAATCTAAAATATCCGAGCGTCCTGAAACTTGCCAAAGACCGGTAACACCCGGTAAAACTTCATGTCGAATGAAATGTCTTTCCGAAAATTTATCTACATCTCTTGTAGGTAATGGGCGAGGCCCTACTAAACTCATTTCTCCCGTTAAAACGTTAAAAAGTTGTGGTAATTCATCTAAGCTATAACGACGGAGAAATTTGCCAATCCGGGTAATCCGAGGATCATCTTTGATTTTAAAGATAATGCCATCTTTGATTTCATTCAACGCTTCTAATTCTTTTTGTAATGTTTCGGCGTCAGCTCTCATGGTACGGAATTTCCATACTTGGAAGGGTTGTCCACGTAGTCCTATACGGGTTTGCCGATAAAATACCGGGCCTGGAGAGTCTAGTTTGATGGCGAGAGCGATCGCTATATATATGGGAGCAGTTAAAGCTAGAAATAAAGCCGCAAAAACAAAATCAAAACTCCGCTTTATCCAAAAATCTTTCCCTGTAATTATCGGACAGTCAAAACTTATACAAGTCATCCCTCCTATCTGATTAAATTCTATCTCTCTGTAAATTGGCTTTAATTCCATCGGTACAATATGTGCTGTGATGCCAGCAGATTGAAATAGCCAGCATAAAAACATTCTGTTTTTTATGGCATCCCAAGAAATAAAAACTTCTGTTACTCCTAATTGATGAAGTTTTGCCAAAGTTTCCTGACGATGGTATCTATCTAATGATTTAGCCGTTGCGTAACCACCTATGGTGTAGTGTTTCTCCTTTTTGATTAAATTAATCAATTGTTGGCTATTATCGGGGTCGCAAATAATAAAAACAGGCTGAACACCTAATATTTTTTTATTCCTGAGATATTCAAGAGTAATGTTGATGCCAAATCTGCCAGCACATACAAACAATACACTCAATAGCCATGATAATGTTAATTTATAAGGACTAACATCTACCAATGCTGTTTGATTTACAAATTCCATCAACAGTATTAAACCATGAGCAAATATCAGTGTTTTGATAATATTTAAATACTCATGACGGTTTTTACCTTGTTGATAAAGACCTTGGGAATATAACGCTCCTATTTGAATGAAAATGGTGATGAAAATTGCTAAATAATATCTTGCTTCATTTCCTGACGAATTGACGAAATAAGCATGATCTTTGGAGAACACCAAAGCCAGAAATAGAAGGGCATAATCTACCAAAGCCAGTGTGATTAATCTTAGCCACCATAAACCTTTACGTACTCTGAAAAATTCAGGCGCACGTAAGTCTAAAGAGGCTTCACTCAATGGAATATTGGTCATATTTTGAATTACCTGATGATGAATACAATATTTCGTCTCGTGAGGGTCACCCTGTTATTTGGGGAGAACGTCTGGTAATTGGATGCACGATGAATGGATTTCAACTGCTCAAGCGGTAGGGAGGTACGAGCGTCAGAGTCACTCCCTATACCAAAGGTGGCGCAACGCTTGACTTCCTGAGCGATTAACCGCTCCATACTAAAGGGGACTGGGAAATTTTTCAAAAATATGTCCGGGGTGAGAGAAAATTCCATAATTTCTATGAATGAAAATTCATTACCCCTAATCCCTAATCAAGGGTCTGTTTTAGGTTGTATTTCTTTGTGATGAAATATAACTCCATAGCTGGAAAACCTCTCTCTAGTTCTCTCCTACAAGTTCAAAAAAGTTGAATGTTCCACCAAAGAGGGTCGGAAAGAGGGTTAAAGAGTGAGGTTTTTCGTGGCTTTTCCACATAAATATTTGCCTGAAAGGGTTGTACAATGATTCTGTTCAGCTAAGGGCGTACAATTTTCCCGTTTGGGGTATGGTAAGGCCTGGTGGCGCATATAAAAATCCAATTTGATTCTTGAAAAAATCTATGTACTTGTCGTTAGGACTATGCCTGATAAAACCCTGGTACGTAAGGCATAATCCTACCTACGTACATTTCATAACTCAAGTATGAATAGTCTATTACGTAAAGTAGATGCTATTTAGGTTAAGTAGATGCGATGACTGTAAGTTAGACACTTTACACCCTAATAGTACTTGGACTATTACAAAACATTGCAAGCGATCTCTGCACAATACTTTCATGACATCTGATACTTAATAGTTCACAACTGCATAGATTTGCAATCCTGAATTATTCAGCTACTACCTGCACGTTCTCTGAGAGGAAGATGCAAATGTGATGTTTTTCTCAAAATTTCTCAATTAACAATGTTGATTGACATTATATTGAGAAGCTGATATGAAAGAGCGATTGTGTCAAAGGCAGACAAAGTTTATGTTTGTTTAATAAAAACAAGTTACCATCTCTAGTTTTAAAAGTCACACCATAAATCGCATCTTTACTAGATTTTTATAATAAAAGTCGGAAATTGCATAAAAAATTAATACAAATTCTCATTAAGGGTTGGTTTTACGGAAGTTGTTATCAGGGTTTTTTTGTATAAATCCTCGAAAAAAAGAATGAAGAGTTTTATAACAGTAAGTCGGTAGATTTTTTCGGGTAACTCTATACCCACTATTTAAGTATTATTAATTAATTTTTAATCTTAAGTTTACAATTCCTTAAACTATTTTTAATCAAAATGATGCAAAACTTCGTGTGTAATATTATGACTGGTAAATCACCCTCACAGAAGTTTTCACGTAGTTGAACCACACTATTAGGGCACAGCACTGTTTCCTACGGCAAATTTGGTCTATTTACAGGAAGATGCTGTATAATGTCTGCCGCGAGGGGAACGCAGTAAAACGACGACGCGATCGCCTAATTTTGGGGATTGCTTCCCTAATGTAGCAATGACGCTTGATTGATTTGCAATGGCTGGTTGATTTACGCGTCCGCTGTATTCGGCGGCGAAAGAAGCTGGGAAATCATCTCTAATAAATGCCTGAGTCTGACAGGCTTGGATAAATATTCGTTTGCGCCTGCATCTCGACAACGTTGTTCATCACCTGGCATGGCTAAAGCCGTCAATGCAATGATGGGGATGGCTTGAATTTGGGAATCAGCACGGATTTTCCGAATCGCTGTTAATCCGTCCATTTCTGGCATTTGAATGTCCATCAAAATCAGATTGGGCTGATGCTGTTTTGCCATTTGCACCGCTTCTCGTCCATTGCGCGCCAGAATCAGCAGAAAGTTGTGTGCTTCCAAGTAGCTCATGATTGTGGTGATATTAGCTTCATTGTCTTCCGCTAACAGAATTCTGGGTTTTAGTGATGACTCCATAGCGGCAATGACAAGGGCAGTTTGTAAGTTTGGCTGTTGGACATTAGTGAAAATTTGGCTTAATGCTTGATAAAACTTTTGTCGTGTGAGGGGTTTTAAAATATGTTCGGCAGCTCCTAACTGCAAACTGTGCGATCGCTGATCTACTACGGAAATTACAATCACCGGTATATGCTTAGTCTGGGGATGCTCTTTTAACTTTACTAAAACTTCCCATCCCGAACAATCAGGAAGATAGATATCTAGAACAATCACATCTGGTTTAACTCGCAAAGCCAGTTGCAATGCGCCTTCTCCCACTGGGTGAATGACACTAGTAGCCCCCATTTCCGCTAGATAGTGCTTAATTTGACTGGCAGCGGCACTGGAATCTTCGACTACCAAGGCTTGCTGCATCAAAATATCACGTAGCGCTGTTTCCGACACCAAAGGTGATTCATCTTGATTCTGCAAGGGATGCCAAGGTAACATTACACTAAAGCAACTTCCTTGACCCAACTCACTTTCCACTTGAATACTTCCTCCGTGCAGCTCGACAATGCGTCGTACTAAGGATAATCCTAATCCTGTACCTGGGTAGCGCCGTGACAGGGAACTGTCTAACTGCACAAATGGCTCAAACAGCTTACTTATATCCTCCGCAGCAATGCCAATTCCGGTATCAATCACGCGAAATTCTACAGCTTGTTGAGGCAAGTTCATTCTCACCTCCAGCTGGACGCTACCACCTTCGAGGGTGAATTTCACAGCATTAGCTAGCAAGTTGACTAATACTTGTAATAGGCGGCGTTCATCGGCTTCTATTTCTGTGACGGCTGCTTCAATGTCGCAGGTAAGTTGAATTTGCTTGTGTCTAGCTTCTTGCCTAACAAAGTTGAGACTGGATTCACAAACGGAATGAACTGATATAGAAGCCAGTTGCAACTCCATTTTGCCCGATTCTATTTTGGAGAGGTCTAAAATATCGTTAATCAACCCTAGTAAGTGTTGACCGCTGTGTTCTACTGTATGTAAAAACTGGCGTTGTTGGGCGGTTAAGCTGCCAAACACCTCTTCTAAGAGTAATTCCGCCATTCCCAGAATCGAGTTTAAGGGCGTGCGCAACTCATGGCTCATGTTGGCAAGAAATTCATCTTTGAGGCGAGCTGCTCTAGCTAATTCGGCATTGGCTAAACTGATGCGCTCACTACTGCGGCGTAGCTGTTCTTCAGCACGTTTACGTTCGGTGATATCATTATTGATTTCTAATATTTTCATTGGGTTACCTTGTTCATCCCGCTGCAACACCCAGCGACTAGCAACAATGATGGGTGTGCCATCGCGTCGCACATGCACAAGTTCTCCTTCCCAGTAACCTTGGCTCAATAATTCTGCTTCTACCTCAGCTTGCGATCGCAGAAATTGAGTTTGCAGCAGTTCATGGGATATCTGCCCAGTTGCCTCAGTTGCACTCCAGCCATACATTCCTTCTGCTCCTTGGTTCCAGAAGGTAATCGTGCCATCAACACAGCGAGTCATGATGGTGTCATGGGCGAGATCTAACAGATGTGCTTGTTCTTCTAAAATTTTCTGGGTACGCTGTCGCTCTAATAGTTCTTGTTGCAATTGGGCGTTGACAGTTTCTAACTCAACAGTCCGCTCGGCAACTCTTTGCTCGAGAGATTCATTTGCCTGTTGTAATAAAGCTTCTGCCCGCCTGCGCTCTGCTAATTCATGTTGTGCTTGCTGATACAACTCTGCCTGACGCAGGGCAATACCGAGATGAGTTGCCAGTTCTTGCAGCAAAATAACTTCTACAGGCTGCCACTTGCGCGGTGCTTGACAGTGATGCACAATCAGCATTCCCCACAACTGCGCATCTTGCAAAATTGGTACAACCAAATTTGCTCGGACTTCTAAGTTTGCCAGTAGCTCGACATGGCAAGGATCAATGCTGCCATCATGGATATCCGGTTTGACGGTGACAAGTCCTTGGCGAAAGGAGTTAACGTAGTCCTCATTCAAGCAAGGATCGTAGTGAGAAGTTGATAGTAGGGGAGTCCAGCCTGCTCCTAGCGATTCGGTAGTAACGATTCCCGATCCATCTGACTGGATACGAAAAATTAGCACGCGATCGCTTTTGAGAAATTGCCTCACTTCGTTAACAGTTGTTTGGAGAATTTCCTCAATCTCCAACGATTGATGGATTCTTTGGGTAATTTGGGATATTACTCTGTCTTTTTGAATCCGTAGTTGCAGTTGGTTGTGTACCTGCATCCGGGCGATCGCCGAATTGACTGCCAATTGCAGCCTTTGGGGGGTGATCTGATCCTTGACTAAATAATCCTGTGCCCCAGCTTTCATGATTTGCACCGCGATCGCTTCATTACCCTGCCCAGTCACAACAATTACAGGTAAGTAGGGTTGTGCAGATGGAGGCTGCAATCTTGCCAGAAATTCCACTCCATCTAAATCTGGCAAGCGGTAATCTAGCAACACCACATCTGGCTGATGTTGCTGCCATAACTCCAAACCTTCCTGCCCTAGAGTTGCTTCCAGGATGTTATGGTAGTAATCTTTGTCACGTAACAGACACCGGCGGTAGAGTTCTCGGTCTTCTGGGGAATCATCCACAATTAACACAGTGCGCTGTTGCTGGCTCATGACATATTTTCGGGGTAATCAGGCAAAGTCGTGATTTCAAACCAATAATCAACAAGGGTTTGGATGTCTCGCTTCAATTGCGCAAAGTTAATCGGCTTGACGATGTAGCTGTTTACGCCATATTTGTAGCAATCCTGAATATCTTTAGGATTATTGGATGTAGTGAAAACAACGACAGGAATAGTTTTTAAACTATCATCCTGTTTGATCCGATGCAAGACTTCCCGTCCATCGGTTCCTGGGAGGTTGAGGTCAAGGACAATCATCCCTGGACGGGGGGCAATTTCCGGCTTGGTATACCTGCCAGTGCGATAGAGAAATGCCAATGCCTGATCGCCATTGATACAGCGATGAATCGGTACAAGCATTGATGAACGCGACAGAAACCGTTGGATAGTTTCAAAGTCTTCATTGCTGTCTTCGACAATCAGCAGGGGTGGAGTTTGTTTGATATGAGGGGGGGAAACGGTGGTCATAGGAGTGGGCAAGGGGGCAGGGGGGCAGGGGGGCAAGGGGGAAGGGGGCAGGGGGCAGGGGAATAACTAATGACTAATGCCTATTGTCTTCTTGACTAATGACAAATGACCAATGACTCCTACTTCAACAAAATGCTAAAAAATCTTTTTCTTTGTGTCATCTGCCATCTGGCCACTAAGGGCAGCCGAAGTGTACTCCCTGCCTTTGTTCGGTCAAATTTCCTCGGCTGCTAAGGTGAAATAAAAGGTGCTGCCTTCATTAAGTGTGGACTCTAGCCAAATTTTACCGCCGTGTCGTTCCACAATTTTGCGGGCAATTGTTAATCCTGCGCCATTACCGCCGCCGTATTCTTCTCTTCCATGTAACCGCCGAAAAATCTGAAAAATCTTTTCTTGATGTTCCTGGGGAATACCAATACCGTTGTCGCGCACGTATAAGGTGTAGGGGTCAGTTGCTTGTTTCCTAGTTTTTGGCACAAAGCCTATTTCTACCCATTTGTCTTGTTTGTCATTATACTTCATCGCATTGCTGATCAGGTTGGTAAACACCTCGTTCACCTGGGCGCGATCGCACTCGACTATCGGTAAAGCTTGGGAAATGCGAAAATCGATTTGGTCTTGGGGTCGAGACATGGTTAAAGTAGCGATCGCTTGTTGCACTAACTCATATAAATTCACCTGTTGGTGCATGAGTTCGGCGCGTCCTAAGCGTGAGAAGTGCAGCAAGGAATTGATTAAATTTTCCATGCGCTGGGTTAGCTTTACCAGCGTTTGTAGTTTGGCAACGCCATCTTCGTTTAATATATCGCCATAATCTTCCATGAGGAAGTTGGCGTAGTTATGAATTCCGCGCAGCGGTTCTTTGAGATCGTGGGAAGCAACGTAGGCAAAGGAATCTAATTCTTCGTTACTCCGCTGAAGTTCCATGTTCATCGATGCTAGTTCATCTGCTTGGCGCAGCACAACGCCGACAATCAGGCTGCGCAATTCAGCAACGGCGGCAATTTCACAGTCTTTCCAAGGTAGAGAACAACCGCTGACTGTTTGTTGCCATAAAGCAAAAGATTTTCGTGGGGACAAACGCAAACTGCCATCATCCTTAACTTCTACAGGTTTATTGGGATTACCACCCCAATTGACAGTTTGAAGCACTTCTTTTCGGAACCAGACTATGTAATTCTGGTGAATTCTGGAAATTTCTAGTGCTAAGACACCACTAGCAACGGCTTTCAAGGACTCAGCCTGTGGATAAAGGTGCGGAAGCGATCGCGTGTGAAATAGATTATCTTGCAGTTGGGGTTTAATCCAGTCTAATAGTGGATTAATCTCTGTTTCTTTGGGAGTTTCACCAATGCTAATACAGCGATCGCTATTGCAAATTACTGCGCCTGTTGCATTCACCAGATCCAGCATTTGCGAACCCATTTGGGCAATTCCATCGAGGAAATACTCAGCTTGCGATAGGGTTTCCACAAATCGAGTTTGCAAGGATTTCAATTGCATCTTGTAATCCTGGTCAACGCTGGCTTCTTTATTTGCTAGTTCCAGTGACATCACCTGGCCAATAAACTCGCAAGCTGCCCGCACGCTGTAAGGAATATACTTAGCTGTGGAATGATGACAGGCAATTAAGCCCCAAAGTTTTTGCTCTTGCACTAGAGATATAGACATGGAAGCAACTACCCCCATGTTTTGCAGATATTCCAAATGAATTGGTGAAACACTGCGTAATACTGACAAACTCAGGTCTAGCGGTTGGTTAGTCAGTGGATTTTCTTTCGGTATTAACTCTACCGGCTCATAATTGGCATTAGGAATGATGCGCAGCCAGTTGCTAGTGTAGAGTTGTCGCGCTTGTTTGGGAATATCGCTAGCTGGATAACGTAAATCTAGATAGGGAATTTCCTGATTTGTATCCTCAGCAATGACAATACCAGTTTCATCCTCATCAAAACGGTAGATCATCACCCGCTCAAAGCCAGTAAATTTCCGCACTTCCTGGACTACCACTTGACACATCTGCTGCATAGTGGCAGCTTTTTGAATTTTGGTGATTACCCCTTTCACCTGCTGATAAAAATCAAAAAAGTCTGCTTTCCCCTTGGTCTTTTTTGGTTCCAACTCCAACAGCGCCACCTCATCGCATCGATGGACAATGCCATCAAATCGCAGAGTTTTGCTTTGACGCTTAATTGACAGATCCAGGGGATTCAGGCTTTCAAAATCTCCATTTAAACAGGCCTGGATTGTGTCAACCTGTTTCGAGTCAAACAAGTCTGACAACGGCTTACCTAACAAATCTTCGGGTTGGTGACCAAGTGATTTAACTGTATTGTCGCTCACCTGAATGATTTCTAATGTAGAGAAATTGATCGCCAGCAGCACCCCATGCGGCTGAATCAAACCCGGAATGTGAATCGGTTCGCGATCGCAGTTTGTTAAATCCACCGACTGAACCGTCATGCTTACCCCAACTCCTTTAGCTCTTTTCCGATCATTTTTGTCAGCAAACGATTCTCACCCAGAAAATCAGATAAAATATTACTTTCTTAATTACGAATTACTCTCAAGCTATGAATGATTATCTATCATTCGGTAGAGATAATTTCTATCTTGAGAAAGATTTATATTTTTTTATAATTCCAAAAATTAAATTATCCCATTTCACCAACTCAAAACCCCCTTCCCCTTTCCCCCTTAATCAGCCTGCTCTGCTTTCTCGACTGTGTTATCGTTGACTCCCAAAGTAAATTGCAAAGGAATCCGCGAAGGATAAGCCTTTACTACCTCGCGGTAAACATCGTAGTTAGTGGGTAATGTCTTCTGTTGCGAACCTACCCCATAAGTAATTTTATACTCTACAGTTTTTAATAATTCCGGCTGACTGAACTCCTGTTGAGGCTTTTTGCGCTGTTCCACTTCTGCAACTGTCGGGCGCTTTGGTAGCGCTGGCCACCATAAACCCCGATCATCAGGGCCAGTAACTGCACCTTCTGGTTTTAAACCATTGCGATTGAGTAAGGAAGTGGTGGCGAAGGTTGCAAATTGCGGTGATGGTTCATTGATATACTTCACGCGCCAGGTATAAGTCGTCAGCGCTGTGGCTTCATACTGGCTAGTAGTGGCGGTACTGCAACTGCTGAGACTTAGCGCCGTCAGCATTACCGCAGTTAAGGGCGAAAATCTTGGTTTTTTCATTATACCTCTTGCACAAATGTAAAATTTGCCCTCATCCCCCAACCCCTTCTCCCCATTGTGGGAGAAGGGGAGTAAATTTCTCATTAAATTTGTAGTGGGAGCATCTTGCTCCCTAATGTCTCATTAAATCTGTAGTCGGAGCATCTTGCTCCCTAATGTCTAGTCAATCTTGCTCCCTAATGTCTAGTCAGCGCCCAAGGGAGCCATCACTACAAAAAAATAAATATAGCGGTTCTCAGTTGGATGCAATACAAAATTATATCGTTGCGGGTAGGGGCACGGCACTGCCGTGCCCGCAAGAGTGTATTGGACTCAACCGAAAACCGCTATAGTGCGAACGTCTCGCGAGCTGATGTTCATTTATCGAGCAAGATGCTCACAGTACGGAATATGGGTAATTGATTTTTTTAAGTTCATTCATCGAGCAAGATGCTTGCTGATGTTCATTCATCGAGCAAGATGCTCGCACTACGTATGGGTAATTGATTTTTGTAAGTCCAAAAGCGAGCAAGATGCTCGCACTACGTATGGGTAATTGATTTTTGTAAGTCCCCAACTCCTGATTAATGGAGTTCAAAGCCTGATTAACCGAGTTCAAAGCCTCGTTAATGGAGCTAAAAGCCTGATTATCGGAGCTAAAAGCTTCATTAACGAGAGTTCAAAGCCTGATTCACGGAGTTCAAAGCCTGATTATCGGAGTTCAAAGCCTGATTAACCGAGTTCAAAGCCTGATTATCGGAGTTCAAAGCCTGATTAACCGAGTTCAAAGCCTGATTATCGGAGTTCAAAGCCTGATTAACCGAGTTCAAAGCCTGATTATCGGAGTTCAAAGCCTGATTAACCCAGTTCAAAGCCTGATTAACCCAGTTCAAAATCTGATTAACGAAGTTCAACTCTTGGCATAAGTACTGTTTTAATCATAGTCCCACCACATAAGCCCGCCTTACAAACTCCATCTACAATTATTTGTCAAGTCCTATTGACTTTTTTTAATAATCTTGTTAAATTTGTTTACATAAAGTAACAAACACAATAAAAACAACAAAGAAAAACAGTTATGTATACCACCATTAACGAAGACGGCGTTCTCAATAACTACGCAACTGAACCCCAGATGTATTACGCTGAATACCCTGCGATTTGGGAACAACGCAAATATCTTGTTCAAGGTATTTTTGCCAGTTTGATTGTGACAACCTTAACTTTGGTTGCTTTGACCGTCAGCTAAAATTTTTAAATTTCTGTATCAAAATCTCTCATCGTCATTCGTTCTTCTCTGCATCACCCCGGTTAGTTTCGCCGGGGTTTTTTGTTGCGAATAGCAGCGTCAGGGTGGGGTTTCCGCGCCCCTACGGATACTGCTGGCGAATTAGGGGTAAGACTCCTCGCTTATCCCGAAATCCCGCCGTCACCATAGAATGGTGCGGCTAATCAAACAAAGCCTGCCTTCGCAGGCTCAATTTTTAGCCTGCGAAGGCAGGCTTCGTAGCGTTAGCCCCAGGCTTCCAGCCTGCGGGCGGTATATCGGGTAAGCGAGAGAATTATTTATATCAGCATTGAGGGGTAAAACCCAATATTGAAGAAGGGCACAACATTGTTCATACGTGTCAACTTAACGTGAAACCCTTGCCAAGACGTGATGACCGAATTATCTCACCTACCATCACGATCCGCGTCACCCCACCCCAGCTTTGCTAACGCAAAACTTCCCCTCCCCGTTTACGGGGAGGGGATAAAGGGGTGGGGTAAAATGCTTGTGGGATAAGCCTTTTAACTTAAGTTGACACCAATGAACATTGTTGTGCCCCTACGGATGATTGATATGTTGCAGATTACCCAGACTAGATGATGCTAGAAGTTCTCGAAAGAAGCGATCGCAGTTTTCAATTTATCTAATACCTCATCCACTGCAACAGCGCCTAATTCCCCAGAGGCGCGGGTACGAATACTCAAGGTGTTGGTTTCCACTTCCTTGGCTCCGACTACAGCCATTACGGGTATTTTATCTTTTTCGGCATTGCGAATCAATTTACCCAGGCGATCGCCACTTAAATCAACTTCGGCACGAATGCCTAAAGCTTGCATCTTCGCTACCACATCTTTAGTAAAATCAATTTGGGCTTCCCCAACTGGTAGCAATCTGATTTGTACTGGCGCTAACCACAAGGGGAAATCACCTGCATACTCTTCAATTAAAATCCCAATCAGCCGTTCCAAAGAACCAAAAGGCGCACGGTGAATCATTACCGGACGTTTGCGGGAACCATCTTCAGCAACGTATTCTAAATCAAAGCGTTCTGGCAAATTGTAATCTACTTGCACAGTTCCTAATTGCCATTCTCGCTCCAATGCATCCTTAAAGATAAAGTCGAGTTTCGGCCCATAAAAAGCCGCTTCGCCAATCCCTTCAAAATGTTCCATTCCCAACTTTTCCACAGCTCGACGAATTGCACCTTGAGCTTTTTCCCAAGCTTCATCGGAACCGATATACTTATCACTAGCTGGATCGCGGAAACTCAGTCTAGCTTTAAAGTTTTTCAGTTGTAGTTTATTGAACACCGACAAAATCAAATCCACAACACTGAGGAATTCGCTGTCTAACTGTTCAGGGGTAACGAAGAGATGGGAATCATCCACAGTAAAACCGCGTACCCTGGTTAAACCGCCCAATTCCCCTGATTGTTCGTAGCGGTAAACAGTCCCAAATTCCGCTAACCGCATGGGTAGTTCCCGATAGGAACGCAACTCACTCTTATATATTTGGATATGAAACGGACAATTCATCGGCTTCATCACAAAGCCTTGTTCTAAAGCCGCAGCTTCTGCATCATCCGCCATTAAGGGGAACATATCTTCTTTATACTTCTGCCAATGTCCAGAAGTTTTAAATAAATCCACCCTGGCGATATGGGGGGTGACTACAGGTAAATAACCGCGTTTTAGCTGTTCCTGTTTCAAAAAGTCTTCTAACATACTCCGCAACAAAGTACCTTTGGGAGTCCACAAAGGTAAACCCGGCCCCACAAGGTCAGAAAATATAAATAATCCCAGTTCCTTACCCAGTTTGCGGTGATCTCTTCTTTGTGCTTCTTCTTTGCGTCGCTTATACTCCGCCAATTGTTCGGGAGTTTCCCAAGCGGTAGCGTAAATTCTCTGCAATTGGGCTTTGGTTTCATCACCCCGCCAATAAGCACCCGCAACGCTTTCTAATTCAATCGCTTTCGGGTTAATTTCGCTGGTATTTTCTAAATGCGGCCCCGCGCACAAATCCCACCATTCATTTCCCAGGTGGTAAATCGTGATTGGTTCTTGCTTAATATCTGCGAGAATTTCTAACTTATAAGGTTCTTTAATTTCCTGAATCCGACGTTCAGCTTCTTGGCGGCTGACTTCTTCCCGAACTACTGGTAATTTGCGATTAATAATTTTCACCATCTCTTTTTGGATGGCTTTTAAATCCTTATCGCTAAACGGTTCTGGATTGTCAAAATCATAATAAAAGCCATTATCGATCCAGGGGCCAATTGTGACTTGCGCCTTAGGAAACAGCTTTTGTACAGCCATAGCCATCACATGGGAAGCAGTGTGGCGGATTTTTTTTAAAGTTTCCGATTCGCTGCTACGAGGTAAATACATTTTTGCAGATTGTTCTGGTTGGTTGGGAAGTTGATTAGGCGACATCGGCTGCTAAACCATTGGCGAAGTGATTGAAATGCTGATTTATCAGTGGGTGTTCTGAAAAATCTACCCAAATATAACATGGGCAAATATGCCATCTTCATAGGCTTTTCCCTATGCTAGATCAACTCTCCCAACTTCCGCTGAAGCTAAATTAAAACTGCGGTAACGAAAAGCGATCGCCTCAAACTGATATTAATATGATGTCTGGTGAAACTATGCGATCGCTTCCCTCCGGTGGCAATGACGATTATTTGCAGCAACATTGATAGATAAGATTCAGATAAGTTACGCCACAAGTGGGAATTAAGGCTACAGGGACAATTCACCATTACGCAACCACAAGTCCCACCGATGCCAAGACTATAGCACCCTACCATTTAGATATTTTCTTTATGAAAAATTCATCAGAATCTGTGCTGAGTTAACAGTAACATTTCGCAACATATCATTATAATTAATGATCTATCTTGAGGCTGATTTATTTCTAGCGCGATCGCAGTTGACTTTTGAGGGTGCGATCGCTATTCCTCTTGAGACACCATACCTCAGGCAGTTATTTAAACCTCTAGGGCACAGGGTAAAATATAAAAATGTATATGGAAATACAAAATTTTCATTAATCTGACTCACGAAACCAGAAAAAAGGATGTGAAGAATTGTAAATAAAGTTAATATGAGAAAGAAACTTAGAAGTATGCTTCTCATTTATGCGAGACTCAAATTTACCAGGGGCTGAATTGCTAAAAAGCCTTTTAGAACCACTGTTGGAGGATTTTGATTTTTGGTTTGCGCGATCGCGTGATTTTTTGGAAACCAGACAACTCTCATTTATGAGTGAGCAAGAGCAAAAGGACTTGCTTTTACAAATCAAGCAAGCACAGAATGAACTAAACACAGCGAAAATGCTATTCAATGCAACCGATGGACAAGTTGGGATTGATATGGCAACCATAAAGCCTTGGCATGATCTGGTAACGAAATGCTGGAATGTGGTTATGCGCTTCCATCAAGAAAAAGATGAGTGAAAAATAAGTTTTTATTAATTAAGTTCGATAGACTTAATTAATCACAGTAAGTTGGTATCTAGTCAAAGCTGCACAGAAATAGACGAACTACTCAGAATCATTGAAAAGCTTACTTGACAAGCATTTTGGATTCAGCGTAGTAGTATATAAGCCCTCTCGAAAGTACAAAATCCTTAATAAATTTTGAATAAATCAGAAAATAATGTATAACATGCTACCGTGTTTTGAATGACGGTTCGTACATTGCCCTTAATAACCAAAATCTGACGTACAAATATTACGTTACTTAGTCGCTATAGCTGTAATTTAAGTTACCAGCTAAGCGCCACGTTACAGTAAAAACTTTTTAAACTCGCTTCCTCTGGAGGACAAATCCGATGTTACACCTGCTTTACATTCTGGCTTTTACAATCCTTGCCGTTATTGCTGTTGCCAATTTAATTCGCAATCTGATTATGTTTAGTTTTGATCGAGAGCGGACTTATCCGGCAATGAATAACCAGGGTAAATATGGCTATTCCTCATCAAAAAAGCAGTTTACACCACATCCAGAGTTATTAGATAGTGCAGGTAACTTAATTAAAGAGCCTTTATTAGTGATGCGGTCAATCAACGTTGAAGATGCTCGCCAGCAACTAGATGCTTTATATGAATCTTCTCCTGGTCGTAAAGTAGAGAATCAGGAAGAAAGCTAAATCGGAGTACTGATTCCTGAGTGAAGATTAATTAATAAAAGGTAAAGAAAGGAGAAATTTGCATCTTCTTTCTTTTTTTATTGCGCTTAAGAGCGGGACGCTACGCGCTAAGCGAAGCTATGCCGAAGGCTTTACGCGTGTCAGTTGTCAGTTGTCAGTTGTCAGTTGTCAGTTGTTGAAAAGAAGGAGTTTAATACCCCAACCCCTTGTGGGTGGAGTTTTTTATTTTTTGAGGGCAGGGGGGCAGAGGGGCAGGGGAGACAAGGGAAGGGGGACAAGGGAAGGGAGATAATAAGAAATGCCCAATGCCCAATGCCCCATGCCCAATGCCCAATAATTAAGCTTCAATCACCACTCGGAGATTGCCGCGTTTTTTGGCTACACGACAAGCAGTAGTGTTACCAGAACGCTCAAATTCTAAATCGAGAATGGTAGTACCAACTTGCAAATTATGGAAAGACAAGCGATTAATCGACTCTGGTAAAGAGGGGTCGATGATGCGCAAGCAGTTATTTTGCGCATCCGGTACGAGATTGACCATCATTTGCAAAAGTTGAAAGACACTACCCGTAGCCCAAGCTTGGGGAGTACAGGCGACTGGATACTGTACGGGGGCGTTATCACCGTTACGTTCGTAGCCGCAGAACAGTTCTGGGGGACGTTGATATGGTTGTTGGCTAGTCATATCAAATAAACCTTGGAATAATTCTAGGGCTTGATCGATTAACCCAAGCGATCGCAATCCCATCGCTATGATAGCGTTGTCATGAGGCCAAACTGAACCGATGTGATAGCCCATTGGGTTATAAGCTGGGGATAAACTACTGAGTGTGCGAATCCCCCAACCATTAAACATATCTGGGGCGCGCAATCTTTCGGCGACGCTATAGGCTTTTTCGGGTGTAAATATCCCCAAATACAAACAATGACCAGGATTGGAGGTAATACTATCTACCTGCTTACCGTCGCCATCTAAAGCTAAAGCACAGAAATCTTGGTCTTCCATCCAGAAATCTCTGTTAAACCGCACCTTGAGATTTCTCGCTTCTTCTTGCCATCTATCTGCTAAGTCTAGCCGCTTTTTCATCCGCGCAATTTCTGCTAGGCGCATTTTTGCGGCATAAACATATGCTTGTACCTCACAAAGAGCGATCGCACCATTAGCTAGCTCTCCCTTATGGTCTACAATACAGTCGCCTGAGTCTTTCCAACCTTGGTTAGCTAGACCGCGTTTAGATTTACGATAGTAGCTTAAGTAGCTAGTTTGTTTAGTATTGCGGTCAATCCACTCCATTGCTGCTAAGGCATTGGGCCAAAGTTGCTCTAAAGTTTCGTGATCGTTTGTCCAAGCATAATACTCAGCATAGAGCATCAGCCACAGAGGAGTAGCATCGACTGTACCGTAGTATGGTGTATGGGGAATTTCTTGACAACGTGCCATTTCCCCCAAGCGCAACTCGTGTAAAATCTTCCCTGGTTCTTCTTCGCGCCACTCATCCTCAGTTTTGCCTTGGTATTTCGCTAGCAGCATCAGCGTTTCTTTGGCAATTGTCGGATTTAACATCAAAGTTTGGGAAGCGGTAATGATGGAATCTCGCCCAAACAGTGCAGAAAACCAAGGTACTCCCGCAGAAACTGTCTTATACTTGCCAAAGGACTGACGCAATAAATACATATCTTGCTCAGCCCGTTCAATCACGCGATTGAAAAGGCTTTTATCTGAGCTAATGCGGGTAATTTGGTTAACCCATTGTTGTTCTTCCATTAACTCAGCCGCTTTCGCTTGTTGTAAGGTAATCGCGGCGTTGACAGTAGAACTAGGCTGATTATTTCGCAACAGATTCACCCGATAACCCAGTTTTTGGGTTTCGTGGGGAGTCAACTCTAACTGCCAAACCGCAGTGTAACCCTTAAAGTAGTCTGGTTGGCGATACTGAAATTGGATACGCGATTCCATGACTAAGCCATCCAAACCTTGATAAGCCAAGGTTAAGAATTCGTCACGTAATAGCATTGGCTGAGTTTGTACACCTGAAAAGCCATCGCCTTCAGAGGATGTTCCTTCTTCAGCTAGGGGTTCCACTAAACGTAGTAGTCTACCGCGTTGGCCTCGGTCATAGCCCCGCACCTCAAATAAATCCACAAAATCGCCATCAAAGCTGATACTCAGTTCAAAACTAACGGTGGTTGTGCTATAATTAGCTACTTCAATTTCTTCAAACAGTGCCCCATTGAGTACCAATTCTCGGCGAATCCCTACAGTATCAGCTCTCAGGCGTTCATCAATCCTGGGGTTAGTACATAACACTGACAGAGCAAATCCTTTTTCTGCTGTACTGCTTAGCAGCACAGGCGATCGCCCTTCAATTTGTAACTCTAGGCGGCTGAGAAATCTGGTATCACAACAAAACAGTCCCATACTGGGGTTACCATCGTTGAGGGAACAACCAGAAATGTTCCCCATCGTGTCTGTCACCAAAAATAAATCATCATCTTTCACCGTTAGTGTTGGTTGTGGTCTTTCACTAACAACACAAGGCCACTCAGGGATAGGTAGTTGTTCTGCGGGAATATAAGTTTTTCCGTCCTGGAAAATTCTTTCCGGTGTCATCAGTATATCCGGTGTCATTAGGCAACATTCCGTGTACAGGTATACATTTTCGTGAGCGCTTGAGCGTCAACAGGAATAAAAGTTCACTCCGGAGGGATTCTCCTATGAGAACTTGGAAAAAAGACGCTATAGCAATTTTATTTAAGTCATTATCGCCAAAATCATACTGACATACTGTTGGCAACAGGACAGCTATAAAATCTACAACAATCAGATCCAAGACTAAAACTGCTTGCCATAGATTTCAGTTGAGGTTGTCAATGGTCAAGTGTGTGATTTGGTAAACCTATATTTTTTAAAGTTTTATTAAGCTAACGTCAAGTCTAAAAAAATGCGATTTTAAGTTATTTTACGGATTATTTACTCATTAATCTATATTTACACCTATTTTAATCTAAAATAGTCCATCTTCTAAGATTGCTATTTGATTTTGGAAATAATACCTAGGGGAGCCACTTGCTTTGTGTTGGAGAAATCCCTGCGTATCCGTTACTGGCTTCCCTACAGATACTAAGATTTTTTCCAGAATAAAACCGGATTCCTATATTCAAGGTATGGGGAATGTTTATTCTGGTTTTTAGAGAAAAATTTTAATTTCAACTAGTATTATTACTTACTACTCCTGATACGCTGATAGTTCAGTAGCTTCTACTCAAAATATTTATTGCAGACTTAACTACTTTTCATAAAAGATTGTATTGGGCAATCTATCACATAGTTTTAATAAAAATTTAAACTTATTGACAAAGTTATATTAAATGAAATTGCAAAATATAGCACTGTCTTCAATATTCTATCAACTTTTTTGAGGATAAGACCCATAGATAGCCAGTATTATTAACAGGATATTCTCTGTTACTCATGAATAAATACCATGCATAGTCCAGGTATATCATGACTTACAGAACAGCCTGATGTGAATTAATGTCAAGCTTGATACACAAATACAAAAATATCAAAAAGTTCAAAAATGTTAGAATTTGTGAGAGCTATAACTTGCCTAAAAGATGCAGCTAATTGATACTTAATTAGCTAATGTTGAATTAATCAGCGATAATTGATCAGAGATTACTAACGAGTGGTCTATGGCAAAAGTTTTAAGAGGTTTGTAGTAATCAGAAAGTGTGCTTGTTGTATTCAAGACTAAATTCCTGAATACGAATAAAAAAAAACAAATGACCAATAAAGCTGTACAAGCTCCTCTTAAATTAGAATCAGAGTTTGGCACTGCTGCAAAAAGTCATTTTCACGATTCTTTACATATTGCGATCGCCTAAATGACTTTATAGTCCGTTGTAATTTGTACAATGCATCTGTGACTTGGATTCCGATCGAAATTGGGCTTTTCTTAACGACATTCATGAGCATTTCAACTTCTGTGCTGAGTGATCTGCTACAGTTCCTCCCCTACCTACGACCCCAGCTATATTTCAAAGCTTCACTAACGGCGCTGTCCCATGCGATGGAAGACCAAGTTTTGGCGGCGACTTTAGTCCAGCCTTTGATAATTGCTAGCTTCCAACGAGAGCGCTTTTATCGCCAAGAAGCGCATCGCTACCTACGCCTATCAGAGCGAAGTAACCAAATATACGTATTATCTGCGCCGGAAACAGATTTTACCAATAGCTCGGAATTTTATGAAAAAGTAGCTTTTGAGCCAGATGATGCCTTAAGCCAAGAATGGCATTTGGTGGTCATTGGAGACAACTATGCCACATGCCTTGTTTGTCGGGAAAGTATCGGCTCTATTGCCAAAAATCAGCAGCATCCAGAGCTAATTCCGAGTCTGGATATGGATACAGCACGTAGGTTTGAGGGAATTTGGACATCAGAAAGAGGAGTCAGCCTCAAAGCAGCCCAATTACTACTAGAGAGGATTGTAGTTTACAGACCAGATCTAGGGGACAAAGTTGAGGAAGCACGCCAAAGATTTGGGATTGGGAAACCGAAAATAGCATCAGCAGCAGAACAGAGCAACACATATGCTTGTGACATAGATACCGATCCTTTTGTGCAACGCTTAGTAACTTATCTGCAAGCTAGCCAGTACAAATTGCATAAAGCCTATCGTTCGATTACAGCCCAAGCACGGAAAGAAAGCTTAATCAACTCAATTAGTACTGCAATTCGGCGATCGCTCGATCCCCATGAAGTATTGCAAATAGCCGCACAAGAATTGGGACAGCACATGGACGCTGGGCGCTGTTTAATTTATCGCGCCCAAGCGACAGAAGCCAAAGCCATAATTGAACATGAATTTTTACATCCAGGGGTGTCATCCGTGTTAGGACAAACCTGGGAGTTAGAGCAAAATCCCTTATTTCGGGAAATAGTCAAACTTGGCGAGGGTGTGTGTGTCAGCGATACCTTAGCCGATCCTGGGGTGATCAATTCCCCAGTGCTATCTGCGATCGCCAAAAAATTTGCTATTCGTTCGTGGCTGATTGAACCAGTGTTCTATCAAGGGCGATTGCTGGGGATAGTAGAATTACACTATTGCAATCCATCGCCCCATGAGTGCCAACCCGGAGAATTAGATTTAGTCAAAGCGATCGCTACCCAGGTGGGAGCAGCTTTAATTCAAGCAGAAGCCTACGCCAACCTCGAAGAACTCAATCAGCAATTAGAAGCCCTCGATCGCACTCGCAGCAACCTGATAGCCATTACCGGACACGAACTCCGCACCCCCCTATCAACCATTCAAGTTTGCCTAGAAAGCCTCGCCAGCGAGCCAGATATGCCCCAAGATTTACAACAAGTCATGCTGGAAACTGCTCTTGCTGATTCCGAACGGATGCGGAAATTAGTGCAAGATTTCTTAACACTTTCCAACCTCGAAAGTGGTCGAGTGGAATGGCATCCTGAATCTCTGATTTTACAAGAGTGCGTAGATCTATCACTTAGCCGGATGCGAACACGCTCCACAAACGAAAAGCCGCCGGTAATTACCACTAATATTGCCAAAAACCTGCCTTTAGTCAAAGCTGACGGTGATTGGCTGGTAGAGGTAATCGCCAAACTTGTAGACAACGCTTTTAAATTTACACCATCAAAGGGAGAAATTAGCATTAGCGCGATGCGCAACAAGCAACAAATGGTTGAAGTTACCGTAGCTGATACAGGGAGGGGTATCGAACCCAACAGATTAGAAATAGTTTTTGACCGCTTTTATCAAGAAGAAGGCGCATTACGCCGGAGTACAGGCGGTACAGGTTTGGGATTAGCAATTTGTCGCCAAATTGTCAATGGCTGGGGTGGGGAAATTTGGGCGACATCCAAAGGCAAAGACCAAGGTAGTCAGTTTCACTTTACTATCCCCATTGTCCAGAGCAGCCCAGAGAGGGGCAGAGGGGCAGGGGGGCAGAGGGGGAAGGGGGACAAGGGGGACAAGGGAAAGGAGATAAATAAGAAATAATTTATGCCCCATGACGGCAGTTGCTACCCTGCGGGAAGCCGCTCCGCGTCTACAAGCCTCTTAACCCGTCCAACGCACTGCCTCCCCCATGACCAATGACCAATGACAAATGACAAATGACTAAAAACTGTTACAGTCTATAACACGATCGCAACATGATCCATTTAGCGGTGTTAGGATGCCCTAAAAACGTTGAGAGACTACTTTATGGCACTTTCTGGAAAAACTCCGCTATTTGCTGGCAGCACTGGTGGCTTGCTAACAAAAGCAGCAACGGAAGAAAAGTATGCTATCACCTGGACTAGCCCCAAGGCTCAAGTTTTTGAACTGCCTACAGGTGGTGCGGCTACTATGCAACAGGGAGAAAACCTATTGTACATAGCGCGTAAAGAATATGGTATCGCTTTGGGTGGTCAACTCCGGAAATTCAAAATCACAGACTACAAAATTTACCGGATTCTGCCCTCAGGTGAAACCACTTTAATTCACCCCGCTGATGGAACTTTCCCTGAAAAGGTGAAAGAAGGTCGTGAAAAAGTCCGTTACGTAGCACGTAACATTGGTAGCAACCCCGAACCATCTGCGCTGAAGTTCAGTGGTAAATATACCTTCGATGCTTAGGTACTAGATACTGGAAGGGAATAGGGACTAGGGACTAGGGACTAAGGGCTAGAGGCTGGGAAAAGATTTGATACCCAATCCTTTATCCTTAATACTTAATACCCTATGCCCTATGCCCTATGCCTGTTAGGCTGAATATCGACTTCTCTGCGAGACGCTACGCGAACGCTCGATTTCCGCGATGCCCCATGCCCAATTCCCAAAGTTTTTATGATTTTTCCCGATTTTTCTGATTTTTCGCAATTAGCTTCGCAAGGCAACTTTGTGCCGGTATATCAGGAATGGGTAGCCGATCTAGATACGCCAGTATCTGCTTGGTATAAGGTCTGTGCTGGTCAGCCTTACAGCTTTTTGTTGGAATCTGTGGAAGGTGGGGAAAAACTGGGACGTTATAGTTTATTAGGTTGCGATCCGCTGTGGGTGTTGTCAGCCAGAGGGAATAGTACAACCCAGACACACCGCGATGGTTCTCAGGTGGTGTTTGCAGGTGACCCGTTTACAGCTTTAGCTAACTGTCTAGAACCTTATCAGCCAGTCAAATTACCACAACTACCACCGGGAATTGGTGGGTTGTTTGGCTTTTGGGGTTATGAATTGATTAATTGGATAGAACCCCGTGTGCCAATTTATCCACAGGACGAGAGAAATATTCCCGATGGGTTGTGGATGCAGGTAGACCACCTGTTAATTTTTGACCAGGTGAAACGCAAAATTTGGGCGATCGCCTATGCTGATTTACGTGACCCACAAGTAGATTTACAAGCAGCTTATCAGCAAGCAAGCGATCGCGTTACCCAAATGCTCAACAAGTTATCTCTACCCTTATCACCGGAGAAAACGAAATTTTCTTGGACACCTCCAGGTAGTAAAAAAGCCGCCGTAGAATACAGCAGCAACTTTACTCGCAGAGAATTCTGCGCCAGCGTCGAAAAAGCAAAAGAATATATCAAAGCAGGAGATATCTTTCAAGTCGTCATTTCCCAGCGATTATCTACCGAATACACAGGCGACCCCTTTGCGCTTTACCGTTCCCTGCGCCAGATTAATCCCTCGCCTTACATGGCTTTCTTTAACTTCCAAGATTGGCAAATCATCGGTTCCAGCCCAGAAGTCATGGTCAAAGCTGAACGCGATCGCGATGGTGAGATCGTCGCAACTGTCCGCCCGATTGCGGGAACGCGCCCTAGAGGGAAAAATACCAAAGAAGATGCGGCTTTAGCACAAGATTTACTCCAAGACCCCAAAGAAGTTGCTGAACATGTGATGTTAGTTGACTTAGGGCGAAATGATTTGGGGCGCGTCTGCCAAAGCGGTAGTGTGAGAGTTGATGAATTAATGGTGGTGGAACGCTACTCCCATGTGATGCATATTGTCAGTAATGTAGTCGGTAAATTAGCAACTGATAAAACAGCATGGGATTTACTCAAAGCTTGCTTTCCCGCAGGTACAGTCAGCGGTGCGCCAAAAATTCGGGCGATGGAAATTATCCACGAATTAGAACCTAGCCGGCGCGGTGTTTATTCTGGTGTTTATGGTTATTACGATTTTGAAGGACAATTAAATAGTGCGATCGCCATTCGCACAATGGTACTACGCGATCGCACCGTCAGCGTACAAGCTGGCGCGGGTTTGGTGGCTGACTCTGAACCCGAAAAAGAATATGAAGAGACACTGAATAAAGCCAGAGGTTTATTAGAAGCGATTCGTTGCTTGCGTTAGAGCCTTCCAAGTCAAAAATATTTTGTCGTTATTGTTGAGTGTTGTAGGGGCGGGTTCACAGATATCCTCGTGGATCAACAATGATCTAAATAAACCCGCCCCTACAGACTGTTGACGGTCAACAACTTGAAAGTCAACGCTGAAAACGTTTATATCTCATATAACCAGGAATTATCAAAGATAACTGAGAAATCATTGCAGATTTGTAACAAAACTGTTATATTTCTTTACATAAGGACATGTAAAGCAATCTCAGGCGTTACACCATGTGTGGATAACTATGCATTTGAGCGTGTGATGTATGCCGAGTATGCATTATGGTCTGGAATCGAAGTAAACGAGTAAGCGATCGCTACCTCGTTACTTTGAGCAAAACGCCTATCGTTGCTGCTCAAAGTAACGAGTGACATAACAAATTGTTAAATAGTTTGAAGATTGATGCGGAGTGTTTCCAAGTTCCATCAAATAAGCTATTTACGGCAATTTTCACTCGTATGGTGTAATTTCTGGATGATTATTCAAGATTTGGGAGGCAGGCTTGATGGATGCTGATGAACTTCTCAAAAGCTATCGTGCAGGAGAGAGAAATTTCACTCAGGTAAGCCTGCACTCAGTCAATCTGAGCGAGGTGTGTCTAGCTGGAATCAATCTGGCTAGGGCTAATCTAGCTAGAGCAGCTTTATCTCAGGCTAACCTCCGGGGAGCAAACCTGATTGAAGCAAATTTGACCGCTGCTTCTCTATGGAGAACCGACTTAACCCGAGCAAACCTAATTTGGGCAAACCTGAAGAGTGCTAACCTAATTCGGGCGAATCTGACTCAAGTTGACTTGCATAAAGCTTCCTTACACAGAGCAGACTTGCGCTTAGCAAATCTGCATAATGCTGATCTCAGCGGTGTCAATCTGGCTGGGGCAGACTTGAGTTATGCCAACCTCAGTGGGGCTTTGCTAGCAGGGGCAAATCTCAGAGGTGCAAACCTGACTGGGGCAAATTTGAGCAACACAGACTTAAGTCATAGTATTCTCACCAAAGCCATCTTGTTCAAAACCGATCTTCGTTACGTTGATTTTACAGAAGTAGACATAACTGGTTTGGATTTGCGTTACTGCCTTGTTAGTGAAGAAAGTTCACCGATACCAAGTTTGCTGGAAGTCGGTTGAATACAGACATTCAGGGAACTCCAAAAAATAAATTATTCCGTTAAAGTCTTGACAGTTGACGGTTGACTGTTAACTGTGAACCGTCAACTGTCAACAATAGCAATGAAATATTTTTTACTTGGAATTCCCTAAAACAGAGTCAAGATATACAGCAGCGTAAATAGAACGATCCAGATGATGTCTACAAAGTGCCAGTAGATTTCTGCCATTTCAATGCCAGTGTGTTTAGTAGCAGAGTAATGACCGAAACGGCGCGATCGCCACAGAACACCAAGTATTAACAACAACCCTACAAATACGTGTAAACCATGAAAGCCTGTCATCAAGTAAAAACAGTTGGCAAACACGTTAGTTGTTAACCCATATCCCAGAGTCAAATACTCATATACCTGACCTCCTAGGAAAATAGCTCCCATCAGCGCCGTGATGCCATACCACAAGCGCATTCCGGCGACATTGTTCTTCTTAATTGCTGTATCACCTAAGTGGATGACAAAACTGCTAGAAACCAGAATGATAGTGTTGATAGTCGGCACGAGTAATTCCACTTCTGTACCTTCCGGCGGCCAAACTGCGGTACCACCACGCAGAACGAGGTAAGTGGCAAAAAAACCGCCAAACATCAAGGACTCGGAAAGCAGAAACGTCAGCAGCCCAAACACCCGCAAGTCTGGATGTTCTTCATGGGAAGCGGCTGAACCCAACGATATTTCTGGGGCGTTCAAAGTTGAATCCTGCATAAATTCCAATTTCCAGAGTTAAGGAGAAATAATTCGCTTGAATTTAAGCCCTCTCCAAATGGTGTACACACAAGTCCTGATCTCTGTGCCCTCTGCGTCCTCTGCGGTTAAAAATCATTTTTTAAAACCGCAGAGGCACAGAGAACGCAGAGTAAAGAGTTTGCAGACCCTAATAGTGGGAGAGGTTTGTTTAACTAACGTTAAATCGAAGCAGCAGTTTGGGCTGTTTGATTAACTTCAAGATTGCGCCCGTAATCATAGGGGCCGTGAGTGACTACAGGTAATACTTCCCAATTTTCAATCGCAGGTGGGGAAGCGGTTGTCCACTCTAAAGTTAGTGCATCCCAAGGGTTATCTGCTGCTTTGGGGCCATACATCCAACTCCAAATCGCGTTGAAGAAGAACGGTATTACAGATATGCCCAGAACAATTGCGCCTATGGTACAAATATGATTAATTCCCGCAAACTGAGGGTCATACATAGCGACTCGGCGCGGCATTCCTTGTAATCCCAGTTGGTGCATGGGTAAGAAGGTGAGGTGAGTACCGACAAAGGTGAGGGCAAAGTGAACCTTTCCCCAAGTTTCATTCATCATCCGCCCAGTCATTTTGGGAAACCAATGATAAATTCCCGCATAGATGCCAAATACAGAACCGCCAAATAAGACGTAATGGAAGTGACCAACTACATAATATGTATCGTGAACGTGGAGGTCAAAAGGAGCTGTACCCAATGTTACACCGCCCAATCCGCCAACTACAAACATTGACAGCAAGCCAATGGCAAATAGCATGGCGCTGGTGAAGCGGATTTTTCCACCCCAAAGTGTCGCCACCCAACCAAAAATCTTGACGCCAGTGGGAACCGCAACAATCAGGGTGGAAATCGTGAAGAACATCCGCATCCAAGGGGGTGTTCCACTGGTAAACATGTGGTGTACCCAGACAAATAAACCGATCACGCAGATTGCCAAGCTGGAATAAGCGATCGCTTTATAGCCAAAAATCGGCTTACGGGCGTGAACGGGAATCACCTCGGACATAATGCCAAAGATGGGTAAAATCATTAAATATACTGCGGGATGGGAATAAAACCAAAATAAATGCTGATAAAGCACCACATTTCCCCCAGCATCAGGTTTAAAGAAAGAAGTGCCAAAGTTGATATCAAATAATAACAGCACCAATCCCGCCGCTAGCACTGGGGTAGAAAATAAGGCGAGGAATGAAGTTGCTAAAATTGCCCAGCAGAATAATGGCAGTTGAGTCCACTGCATACTGGGTACTTTCATCTTCAAGATGGTAACAACAAAGTTTAACGATCCCAAAATTGAGGAAGTCCCAATAAGGACGATCGCTAAAATCCACATTGTCTGGGCAGTATTAGCGGTAATTAAACTCAATGGTGGGTAAGCAGTCCAGCCGCTTTGGGAACCGCCAAAAAAGAAACTACCTAACAGTAATGCCCCAGCCGGTGGATTCAGCCAAAAAGCGATCGCATTTAATTTCGGAAATGCCATATCTCGTGCGCCCACCATCAACGGTATGAGGAAGTTACCAAATCCACCAATGGCAGCTGGTACAATCCACATAAAAATCATCAAAGTCCCGTGATTGGTCATGAAGGCGTTATAAAGATTGGGGTCGAGAAAATCTGCATCGGGTGTATTTAATTCGATGCGGATGGCCATCGCCATCAATCCCCCAATCAGGTAAAACACAAAGGCTGTCACCAGATATTGAATGCCAATGACTTTGTGATCGATATTAAAGGTGAAGTAGTCGTACCATTTCCAACTTTGGGGTAGTTGGTGATGGGTAACGACTGCTGTGGTTTGCGAAGTTTCTAATTGTGTCATAAGAAAAAGGGGCTAGGGGCTAGGGGCTAGGGGCTAGAGAAACACAAAGGTAGTAAGAGTATTTCTCACTTCTTGTCGTCTAGCTAAGGATTTACGGCCACGGTTTGATCAATTTCTGGTTGTTGGGCTACACGGTTTTCTTCTAGCCAGCGATCGTAATCTTCTTGTGTATGGACGACTACGGAAGAACGCATACTGCCGTGATAGCCACCACACAGTTCGGCGCAAACTATGGGGTAGGTTCCAATTTTGGTGGCGGTGAATCGTAACTGTGTGGCTTGTCCAGGGATTGCATCTTGCTTCAACCGGAACTGAGGAACCCAAAATGAGTGGATCACATCATTTGCAGAGATGTTCAGTAGTACATCTTGACCGATGGGAACGTGCAGTTCACCAGTATCGATACTGTTATTGGGATAGTTGAATAGCCACGCATACTGCATTCCGGTAACGTTGACTACTAGAGATGGTGCTTTACCTTCGGTTGCAGGTGTAGAACCAATCCCAATGGGGCTAGATTTTGCTTCTGCCATCATGGACTCATGGGTCATCCCGTGATGGGCAATCTCATCCATACCCCCCATTTCAGTGTAAACATCGACACTGTATATCCCCAGTCCGATGACTATAATTCCGGGGATGATAGTCCACAAAATCTCTAGGGGAAAGCTGCCTTCAATTGGTTCTCCATCACTGTTATCTCCGCGACGACGGCGAAACTTAATTACAGAAAAGAGGATCGCCCCTTGTACTACTAAAAATAAAGCAGTACCAATGCCTACCATCACATTAAAGAAATTATCTACTAAAGGCGCTTGTGCCGAAGCTTGCTCTGGCAGAAGATGATTATTTTGTCCCACCCACAAGCTAATCAGAGTAATTAAGATACCTGCTATTAAAGTTACGATCCCAAGGGGAATTTGTTTCATAAAATAATTTCCTCTGAATAAGTTTTTTGCTGCCACATTCTTTCCAATATTCTGACTTTTCTTTGCCGGATAGCAGCACGATAAGCAACATAGCTATTATGCAAAGTAATTGCTAAACAAAGACCAATGGGAGCAAAAATTATCAACCATAATAATAGATAAATAGGGGAATTATCTCCATTATTCATGTATTTTTGACCATCTTTAAGAGCATACAATAAATGTTGTCTTGCCAGAAAATTTAGATGTTCCTGCCAAACCACAATTATTGCCGTTAAAGCTGGATAAATCACTACTAAGGTTAATAAAAATACTGTGGTAATTCTCAAGACTTTAGGTTTCATAAACATTAATGCGAAACCGCATATCCTTATAGATGCGGCGGTATAGGTACTGCATTTTCAATCCGGTCAATTCCAGTTTTAAATGTCAATAATCTTTACAAATCACAGATAACCTCTCTGATATATGACGTTATTCTTTAACCTTCTTCTTGGTGCTTTATATATTTAGACTTAAGCAATTGGCAAACTCAATACAGGTTAGGGTTTTGTGATATATATCACGAAAAAAGTCATTTGGGTGAAACTTGGTTAGACAAGACTTCATTTTTTAGAATTTCTTAATACTTAAGACTTTCTTAAGTATTGATGATTGAAACTTTCAACTATAGCAATCCATGTAGGAATTACAAATATCTCTTTGCCTTCTCCTCCTTGTACCTTTTGTCCCCTTTGTTTGTTCATATATCAAATAGAACTGCTAGAGAAATTTATGACACTTGCCTCAGTCCTGTATATCAACAGTGTTATATCAGCTACCTCATCTCCCAATAGCATATAATTAGGAATGTACTCAACTGTTGAAATCCTTACAGGATAAGCACTTAAAAATTTTTTCATAGTCGGGTACTAGTATTTTTATGAGAGTAAGAGTATTTACTTACAGGCAGAGGTACTAGTGTTTCTGTACTCAATCCCAAGCTCTACTGAGGCAAAATAGGGAGCTATTAGTTACGTTATTCTTGGCTATAAATAAATGCTACTCAGTTAATACCAATTTTTTATGAAGCTGCATAGAATTCGATCCCCCCTAACCCCCCTTAAAAAAGGGGGGAAAAGAATCAAAGTCCCCCTTTTTTAGGGGGATTTAGGGGGATCGAGATATGTGCAACTTCACATTAAATTGGTATAAGTAATTCCAGAAATTAAATTATCCAATGAGTGAGAGTGAAGACAATCGTCAGATTCTTTCTCATCTGCTCCTCTGCTTAGACAGCGGATAATTTATTTCTTGGTAGCCGCTTATTTTTGACCAGCAACTATAAACTAAATTTAATAATGTCAAATTATCTTGATTTTAATGTCTGCAAATCACTGCTGTGCAAATCTCTCGCCATTGCTGGCAGATTCTTAAAAAAACTGATGTTTTTATGGTTAAAAATTTGATTTTATGCTCCTCCTAACATCGGCTAGAAATTAGGGAGAAGTTTGTTGCACTCATGTTAAAATTAGTAACTAAATTTTAGACGAAACTAGTCTATATAATAGTATTTTGGAAATATGAAGATTCATTTAATGGTTCAAAATGAACAAAAATTTCCTAATTTTTTAGTTAAAAAAGTTACTAATGTTACGGGAGAGGAATGCGAAGAACAGAACAATTATTAACAATTCGTAATTCGTAGTTACTAATTCGTAATTACGTTACGGATGGGGATTTAGACGCCACCCGTAACGGCACGACTTATAGAAGTCGGGGACTCTAACCCTCAGTTTAATTACGAATTACGAATTACGAATTAGTAATTATGTTGAATGATGAGCAATCAGTTTTAATTAATAAAAATTTTGTGGCGATCACGTATTAGCAAAATCCAGGAAATTTAGCATCTTTGCCACCGAGAGGAATCGATAGAAGCTGTAGCTCGTAGATATCTACGGCTTTAGTTAGCATTTCAACCGGAAAATCACTTTTAATAAGACTATGCCCTACGCCATTACTAAGCGCTGTATTCAGTGTGATAATTGCCTTCCTCAGTGTCCTCAAGACGCGATCAAAGTTATCGAAGGTGACTACTGGATAGACCCTAGTTTGTGTAATAACTGTGAAGGTTATCTTACACCGCAGTGTGTACTTTCATGTCCTGTCGATTCACCCATACCTTATCAAGCGAAAAAAGGTAGATGCAAGGTTGATGTCAAAACAGTTACTAGTCCGAAGCTGTTTACAGACGGGAAAAGCCATCCTTTTTCCTCCGCGATTGTCATTTGGGAATTATGCAACGTTTTAGCACAGCGACAATCTCTGCTTTGGGAAATGGATGCAGCCGGAGAGCTATATTATCAACGACAAATTAATGGCGGTAAAGGTGCGATCGCTTTCCGGATTACAGACACGTTTGATTCTACCCCACCAGTAGCCCTTAAAGGTGCAAAGGCTGTCTCTGCGATCGAGACATTTGATCTGAGATCTGCCTGTATGCACTTGATTTATGCTGCTTATGCTACTACCCTAGATCAGCCTTGGGCAGAGGAGTTCATCATCAATGATCGGCAAATTGAAGACTATCTAGGGCTGGACAAGCGCAAAGATTTAAGCAAAACTACCAAACTGGCTCTGATTAAAGAACTTGTTGAACAACCATGCAAACTGATAGCCTCTATTAATTTACCCCCAAAAGGAAAGATTCAGGGGGTTTGCCTGGAAAACAGCCGTTTGTGGCATTTATTAGAGATGCAGCACCACTTTCAAGAAGACGAGCTAGGATGTAAACATCTGGTTGGGTTGACTTTCAAAATTAAAGCAGGTGAGTGGGCGCAGTATTTTCTCAATCGCCAAGCTTGCAAAGAACGTACTGCTTTCTATCAATATGGTACTTTACCCAAAGCCTTACTGAATACAGTCATGAGCATTTGGCAGCAGCATGAAGGTGCAGCGCGGATGATGCTGTGGTTATTATTTAAAACCAAAATGGGTAAAGAACAGCGCGTGACAATCCCCACCTTGATGAAAGTTGCTTACGGCGAGCAAAAACTTAGTCAAGTATCTTTGCAACCGGAGAATCGCCAACGTCTGTTAAAAATCTTTGAAAGTGATTTAGAGGTACTCAATCATTATGGACTCAAACCTATATTTGATCCAGTTACCTATCCCTTAGAAATTCAACCTTTATGGGCTAAATTGGTTGATATTCCCGAAGATGCAGAAGCAGCGTTAGAATTTTGGATCGATGATGGTAGTAGCAGTACCCGATTAACCGATGCAGCTCCTCGTGGGAAGTGGAATCGATTAATGAATGCGCGCATCTTATATTTTGAAATGCCACCAGAATGGAAAAAACAACTGACGAAGTCTAAGAAGAATAAACCCCGAACTACTAAGAGTAAAACTAAGTTAAAACAGCAAATAACTCTTTCTACTGAATATATTCTTGAGGCCAGAAAAAGACTAGGGTTGAGCCAAAGAGACTTGGCACAGCTAACGGGTAAAAGTCAGAGTTGGATTCGTGATATTGAAAATGGGCGTTTTCAAGCTAAGTTAGAAGACCAGATACTATTGCGAAAAGCATTAGGTTTGACATCTTTCCAACGCTAACTGCTTTTTAGACAGGACTTACGCACGGACTACGACTTTACGTCATTACGAGCGCAGCGAAGTAATCGCAAAGGCTTACTTTTTCGTCATGAGTGCTTAAGTCCTATTAGATTTTGATTGAGGAAATTTTCATCTAAAATTGTTTGAGTTTTTAAAGCTCTTTTAATCAGATAAAAACTAAAAAGCGCCCTCCCAATTGGGAGAGCGCTGATTATTCACAGAGAAGCTATTATTCTTATCTGTTACAGATTAACCGTTGATAGCAGGAGCGGTTAAAGCAACAGGAGCAACTTCACCAGCAGCCAAGTCTAGAGGGAAGTTGTGAGCGTTACGCTCGTGCATTACTTCCATACCCAAGTTAGCGCGGTTGATGATGTCAGCCCATGTGTTAACTACACGACCGGTGGAATCAATCACAGATTGATTGAAGTTGAAACCGTTCAAGTTGAACGCCATTGTGCTGACACCCAGTGCGGTAAACCAGATACCGACTACAGGCCATGCAGCCAAGAAGAAGTGCAGTGAACGGCTGTTGTTAAAAGAAGCGTATTGGAAAATCAAGCGACCGAAGTAACCGTGTGCCGCAACGATGTTGTAGGTTTCTTCTTCTTGACCGAACTTGTAACCGTAGTTTTGTGATTCGTTCTCGGTGGTTTCACGAACTAAGGAAGAAGTTACCAAAGAACCGTGCATTGCGGAGAACAAGGAACCGCCGAATACACCAGCCACACCTAACATGTGGAAGGGGTGCATGAGGATGTTATGTTCAGCTTGGAACACAATCATGAAGTTGAAGGTTCCAGAGATACCCAAAGGCATACCATCAGAGAATGAACCTTGACCGATGGGGTATACCAAGAATACTGCGGTAGCTGCTGCTACTGGTGCAGAGAATGCTAAGCAGATCCAAGGGCGCATACCTAGGCGGTAAGACAATTCCCACTCACGACCGAGGTAGCAGAATACGCCGGTTAAGAAGTGGAAAATTACCAATTGGTAAGGACCACCGTTGTACAACCACTCATCTAAGGAAGCAGCTTCCCAAATGGGGTAGAAGTGTAAACCGATAGCGTTAGAAGAAGGAACAACTGCACCAGAGATGATGTTGTTGCCGTAAAGTAAAGAACCTGCAACTGGTTCGCGGATACCATCGATGTCTACTGGCGGTGCAGCGATGAAGGCGATCACGAAGCAAGCGGTGGCGGCGAGGAGGGTAGGAATCATCAGGACTCCGAACCAACCGATGTATAGACGGTTGTTGGTGCTGGTGATCCATTCGCAGAAGCGATCCCATACGTTAGCGCTAGAGCGCTGTTGTAGAGTTGCTGTCATTGTTTTATGAATGCGTTTGGTTATGTATGTATTAGGCGTGTTTGTCTTTGCCTGTAACAGTACTTTACACTGCTTTACAAAAGTTAATCAAGTGTTTTAACTTTTGTAAAAGTTATACATTTAATTAGTTTTACTTATTTAAGAGACAAAATTTTGACGCCGCAAGAGGAGATGAGGGCGTGTTTTTCAACCTCAAAAGCCTTTAGGCAGACAGCTCAACGAACACAGCCTGCGAACCGCCAAGGCGTTAGCGAAGGGTAGGCAGGCTCAAAATCTTCATGTTTGGTATTAACCGCAGAGGAAACAGCGAAAAGTCTGAGCGCCGGAAGTCAGCGCTCAGACTTTTCAATGACTGCGATTAGGGAGAAAATCTTACAATCCAGGCATGATAATCAATGCCTAATGCCCACTTATACAAGCACAATGTCGGTGCTAGTTGAAAAACCAGCAGGTTTGTTCTCGATAGTAGCGAACTGAGTGCCGAGGAAGGACAACGCACCAGAATAACTGTCATACTTGAACTGGTCAATTGAACTAGCACCAAATCCAACTTTACTAATCTCGATTTTGTCGCCTAAGCTCGGTTGAGACCAGTTTGTCTGGAAGTCTTTGATGATATCAATGCCTTCGGATACATAGTTGAAGGCAAATTTATCTGCGCCACCATCGCCATACAGTACGTCAGCGCCATAACCACCGACTATATAATCATTGCCAGCGCCACCGTAGAGGGTGTCTTTGCCGGCACCACCATAGAGGGTGTCATGCCTACTGCCACCAATCAGCAGGTCATCACCTGCATCACCGTTGCCATATAACCTGGTAGTGCTATCCCTGCCATCGAGAGTGTCATTGCCCGCACCACCAGAGAAACTTACCAAGTTCACACCTGTGTAGCTTAAGTTGTTGACATCAAACGAGTCATTACCGCCTTCGCCGGAGACAGAAAATTGCTCGGCAGTATCTACAGTGAGTTTAAACTGTCCTAAGTTCACCCGATCAAAGATTGCCAGGTTTCCTTGTTGACCGAGAACAAACTTGTCTCCTTGAGCAACTGAGCCATCGACATCAATTGTATCAATGCCAGCATTGCCGCTAATGCGATCGCTACCATCGCCATCATCCCAAGCCAGGGTGTCATTGCCCGCACCACCAATCATGGTGTCGTTGCCTTTTTCACCTTGAACTAAGTCATTACCATCGCCACCATTGAGGGTGTCACTAGCACTGCTACCAGTCAGCACATCATCGCCTGCATCACCATTACCATAGAGCTGGGTACTGCTATCGCTGCCGTCGAGTGTGTCATTACCCGCACCACCAGAGAAACTTACCAACTTCACACCTGTGTAGCTGAGGTTGTTGACATCAAACGAGTCATTACCACCTTCGCCAGAGACAGAAAATTGCTCGGCTGTATCTACGGTAAGTTTAAACTGTCCTAAGTTCACCCGATCAAAGATTGCCAGGTTTCCTTGTTGACCGAGAACAAACTTGTCTCCTTGAGCCACTGAGCCATCGACATCAATTGTATCAATGCCAGCATTGCCGCTAATGCGATCGCTTCCATCGCCATCATCCCAAGCCAGGGTGTCATTGCCCGCACCACCAATCATGGTGTCGTTGCCTTTTTCACCTTGAACTAAGTCATTACCATCGCCACCATTGAGGGTGTCACTAGCACTGCTACCAGTCAGCACATCATCGCCTGCATCACCATTACCATAGAGCTGAGTACTGCTATCGCTGCCATCGAGTGTGTCATTACCTGCACCGCCTGTGAACTGTACTAAAGTTACACCAGTCCCTACAAGGTTATTAACATCCAAGATGTCATCGCCGCCTTGACCATTGATCTCGAACTTCTCAGCAGTGTCTACAGTTAAAGTGAAGGGCACTAGGTTCAGTCGGTCGAAGATGGCTTTGCCTTGGGCATCCCGTTGCAAACGGAAGTTATCTCCTACGGGCGCACCATTGACCTGTACAGTGTCATAGCCAGTCTCGCCGCTGATTCTGTCACTACCGTCACCATTGTTCCAAATCAGCAAGTCGTTACCTGCTCCACCCAGGAACCTGTCTGCACCGCGATCGCCTATTAAGGTATCGTTGCCGTAACCACCAGATAGGTAGTCGTTACCGTCGCCACCGCGTAACAGGTCATTACCAGCATCGCCAGAGAGGTTATCGTTGCCAGCCCCACCATTTATAATGTCATTGCCTGCTAATCCATAGATATTATCATCACCATCAGTGCCGGTGAGGATGGGGTAGTAGACATTGTTTTGAGTTGTGCCGTTATCGTTGTAATTAGTACCGTTTTTAGTAGCCATGTGAGTTGCTCAATAGATTGTAATGTTGTAATTTTTACAGGAGTCAATCTTCGCTTTGACCCTGTGTTTGTTTGATAGAGGTAATTTGAGAAATTTATGCAAAGAAGTGAAAAGATGATCTTTCTCTGGTGTGATACCTGATATTGATGCCTGGGAAACATCATGTCTAGTCATCAATTCTCTTGCTGGCGTTGCATCTCCTTTGTGCATTAGTTATTATTAGGTTCCCCTGTAAATACAAAAAGGTAAATGTGGATAATTTAAGGACTTTTATTCCCTAAAATTTAGCTAGCAAAAGCCGAGTTAAGGTTAAGTAAGGAAATTTAAGGTGAATAATAAGCTGCGACGCATCTAATTTGTATATAAGACGCGGGCTTTCCGGCACGCACTACAATTATTTTGCGTTTTTGACTTATATAATTTAGCTGCACATCAGCTTATTTGCTAAACCATGCTGATCTTTTACCCTGAAAAAAATAACAACCTGAAAGCCAAGAAGGTTTCAGGTTGTTAATGGGAAACTGACTGCGCTAATAGTTGTAAGTTAGCGTTCCCCCTTCTTCAGAAAGGGAAAAGCTAAAAAGCTGATGATTTAAGCATCATCTAAAGCCGCAATTCCCGGTAATACTTTACCTTCGAGTAACTCCAAGCTAGCGCCACCGCCAGTGGAGATATGGCTCATTTGATCGGCTAAACCAACCTTTTCTACAGCTGCTACAGAGTCGCCACCGCCGATAATAGTGGTAGCACCAGTTTTACCAATTTCCGCTAAAGTACGAGCGATCGCTTCTGTACCTACGGCAAATTTATCAAACTCAAACACACCCATTGGGCCATTCCAAATTACAGACTTGCAATCTGCAAGAGCTGCTTGGAATACTTTGACTGAGTCTGGGCCAATATCTAAACCCATCCAACCATCAGGGATGTTCTCAATGCTCACGGTTTGAGAATTGGCATCAGGAGCAAAATTATCTGCCAATACCACATCTGTGGGTAAAAGTAAAGCTACGCCGCGTTCTTTAGCTTTGGCTTCTAAAGATTTTGCTAGTTCTAGCTTGTCTTCTTCAACTAAAGATTTACCAACACTCAAACCACGGGCTTTGTAGAAGGTGAAAATCATCCCACCGCCGATGATTAGCTTGTCGCACTTCTCCAGCAGTGTTTCAATTACGCCAATCTTACTAGAAACCTTGGAACCGCCAATAATCGCTGCTAAAGGACGTTGGGGATTTTCAATCGCATTTTGCAGATATTGCAATTCCTTTTCCACCAAATATCCAGCCACAGAGGGGCTGAGGTATTTAGTTACACCTTCAGTAGAAGCATGGGCGCGGTGTGCAGTCCCAAAAGCATCATTGACATAAAAATCAGCATTGGCTGCCAATTTTTGCGCAAATTCTGGGTCATTGTTTTCCTCTTCTTTATAGAAGCGGACATTTTCTAACAGCAGCACTTGGCCGTTTTGTAAAGCCCCAACTTTGGCAGCAACTTCATCACCGATAGAGTCATCAGTCTTAATAACTTCTTGACCCAGTAATTCAGACAGACGCTTAGCAACAGGAGTCAAACGCAATTTGTCATCCACACCCTTAGGACGACCAAAATGGCTTGCTAGAATTACCTTAGCTCCCTTCTGCGTTAAATCTTGGATAGTTGGCAAAGCGGCACGAATCCGAGTATCGTCTGTGATGTTGCCTTGGTCATCCACAGGCACATTAAAATCCACCCGTACTAAGGCACGTTTACCAGATACATCTGTCGCAGATAAATTTGCTAAAGTTTTTTTGGACACAGCCAGACCCTCCCGATCGCCTTTTTGTTATTGTTTTGAAAGTAGAACCATCCAGATTTTACAGGAGTCAGGGGTACGGAGGTGAGAGAGATGTTCAAGACAGTTTTATTTCCCATCGATCAAAGTCGCGAAGCCAGAGAAGCGGCTGACGTGGTTACCAACGTCGTGCAAAAGTATGGTACTCGTTTGGTATTGCTATCCGTCGTGGAAGAACCGCCCGCAGACTCGCCCAGCGCCGATCCAATGGTGTCACCTGAAGTAGTTGCCAAATTACTCGAAAGTGCCCAAACTTTATTTTCTCAACAAGGAATTAAAGCCGAAATATTGGAACGCCAGGGTAAACCAGCTTTTACCATTTGTGATGTGGCTGACGAGATTGGCGCAGATTTAATTATTATGGGTTGTCGTGGTTTAGGCTTAACTGAAGAAGGTGCAACTGATAGCGTCACCACCCGCGTGATTAATCTTTCACCTTGTCCAGTTTTGATTGTGCCTTAATGGGCCTGGGGCACTTGTACTGAGCAAAGCCGAAGTATGGGGTATTGGGCATTAGGAAGAGATGGAGGAGATGGGGGGATAGGGGAGATGAGGAAGAAAACTTCCCATACTCCCCATACTCCCCACACTCCCCCATGTCCTATGCCCTGCATCTAGTATGTGTTGCAGCGGATTAAACAGGATGGTAAGCTGAAAAATATACCAGTTGTGGTTTTTATTACTGGCAACAGCCCGATAGATATCGAAAACTGCTACAAATAAAGAGTTAATAGATTATTAAGCCAAGCAATTTTTCTTCAATCAGATCTGCAAACGCTGCTAGACTACTGGTCTGAAGTATCCAAGCTTCCTGCTTATCTGGATGATTAATCATGTGTCAAACCGGGCGCACCCTGTTAATTGTTGATGACTCCCCAGAAGACCGGGAACTTTATCAGCGCTATTTAAAGCGCGATCGCGAATATGCCTACAATATTTTAGAGGCAACGCTGGGGCAACAAGGGTTAGAGCTATGGGCAAAACACCAACCGGATGTTGTGTTACTTGACTATCGTTTACCTGACCTAAATGGGCTAGAATTTCTCAACCGCTTACAATCTTCTACACAAAAGTCTTGTTTACCAGTAATTATGGTAACGGGAGAGGGCAATGAAGCGATCGCCGTCCAGGCGATGAAAGCGGGGGCACAAGATTATCTAGTTAAGGAGCAGATTACCCCAGAACGGTTGCAACTGGCAATAAATGGGGCAATTGAAACAGTGGAGTTACGCACCCAACTGCAACAGCGGATTGACCGAGAGCGCCTGGTTTCAAAGATTACCCAGCAAATTTACAAATCGCTGAATCTGGATGAAATTCTTCAGACAACTGTAGCCGAGGTGCGGCAATTTCTTCAGACCGATCGCGTTCTGGTTTTGCGGAAAAAACTTGATGGTAATGCCAAGGTAGTAGCAGAATCAGTAGGGGCAACATGGCGATCGCTTCTCTCGTCCACTATCCACGATCCCTGCCTTGCCAAAAACTACCCCGCGTGCATTCAATCGGAATCTGTAACCTCCGATAGCGCCTTTGTCGAGAATGATCTCAAACGCTATTGGGTAAGCTCAATATCTGATATTCATGATGGCAGCATTGACCCATGCTACGCTGAATTGTTGGCTCAGTTTCAAGTGAAAGCGAATCTGGTCGTGCCAATTATACACGACGACAAGTTTTGGGGATTGCTAATTGTTCATCACTGTGCTTCCCCTAGATTGTGGCAGCCCTTGGAGATTGACTTGCTCAAAGAAATGGTAATCCACTTGAGTATCTCGTTGCGGCAGGCAGAACTTTATCAACAGGCACAGGATGAACTCAAAGAACGCCGACAGGTAGAAATAGAGCTAAGAGATAGTGAAGAACGTTTCCGCCAACTGGCAGAAAATACTAATGCGGTGTTCTGGATCAGAGAGGTTCCCGAAAACCGAGTCAGCTACGTCAGTCCTGCCTACAAACGACTGTGGGGACTCGACCCCCAGAAATTGTATGCAGACCAACAAAACTGGGTCAATTATATTCATCCAGAGGATCGGGAATCAACCCACCAAGCATTTCAGGAAAAAGCTGCCGCAGGTGAATTTGATCAAGAGTATCGGATTGTTTTACCCGATAATAGCCTGCGCTGGGTGCGCGATCGCTGCTTTCCGCTCCGAAATGAAGCAGGCGAGATTTATCGGTTTACAGGTATTGCCGAAGACATTAGCAGGAGCAAACAAATCGAAATCGAACTCCAAGAAAATCGGGCAATACTGCAACAGCAATTAGCAGAAATTGAAGCCATTTATCAGACAGCCCCCATAGGTTTAAATGTCTTAGATACTGATCTGCGGTTTGTACGAGTTAACCAGCGACTAGCAGAAATGAATGGGTTGGCGATTGAAGCCCATATTGGTCGCACGCTACGTGAGTTGCTACCGGGACTGGCTGATGATGCTGAGGAGATTCTGCTGCCGATTCTCAAAACGGGACAACCCAAGCTGAATGTGGAAATCCGGGGAGAAACCCCAGCCCAGCCAGGTAAGCCACGCATCTGGTTAGAACACTTTTTACCTCTCAAGGATGGCGATGATCGCATTATCGGCATCAGCACTGTCTGCGAAGAGATTACCGATCGCAAACAAGCTGAACTTGCCTTACAGGAGCGTGAACGTCAATTTACCACCCTAGCAGAAGCCTCTCCCACTGCCATATTTAGATACGATACAGCCAGCAACTGCACCTATGTCAATCGTCGTTGGTGCGAAATGACAGACCAACCCCCAGAGGCAGCATTAGGCATGGGATGGGTGCAAACCCTGCATCCCGATGACCGCGATCGTCTGTCCCAAGCATGGTTGGAATGGTGTGCGAACGCCAAGGAACAAGGGCCTTATCAGCAAGAAGGTCGGTGGACGCGCCCAGATGGTCAGGTGATCTGGTTCATCTGTCAGGCACTTCCAGAAATCGACTCTAATGGCAATGTGGTTGGCTACATTGGCACCCTCACCGATGTCACCGATCGCAAACAATCAGAGCAAGCATTACGCCAAAGCGAAGAACGCTATCGCTGTTTAGCAGAATTAATTCCCCAATTGGTTTGGACAGCCAACGCCCAAGGAGCGTTACTGGATGTCAATCAACGCTGGTCGGAGTTTACAGGCTTAACCCTAGAACAAGCCCGTACTAGCGGATGGGAACAAGTTATTCATCCAGAAGATGTAGCTGTCATGGCGCAAAAATGGGCTGAGTCTGTAAACAATAGTACCTCCTATCAAGCGGAAGGTCGGATGCGGCGGGCAGATGGGGTATATCGCTGGCATCTACATCAAGCAATTGGGCCAAAGAATGAGCAAGGCGAAATTATCAAATGGTTTGGCACAGCAACAGATATTGAAGCCCAAAAACAACTAGAAATAGAACGCGATCGCTTATTACAACTAGAGCAAACCGCTAGGGCCCAAGCCGAACGCGCCAACAGAATTAAAGATGAGTTTTTAGCAATTTTATCTCACGAATTGCGATCGCCCCTGAACCCAATTTTGGGTTGGGCAACGCTCCTGCAAACTCGCAAATTAGATGAAACCAAAACCCAAGAAGCCCTAGCCAGCATTGAACGCAACGCCAAGCTGCAAACCCAACTCATTGATGATTTGTTGGATGTTGCCAAAATTCTCCGTGGTAAACTCACCATGAATGCAGATCCCGTAAATCTAGCATTCGCGATCGAAGCCGCGATTGACATTATGCGCACCGCAGCTGTTGCCAAATCAATTCGGTTGCATCCAGTGTTATCCCCAGTTGGGCAGGTATCGGGTGATGCAGCGAGACTCCAGCAAATTGTTTGGAACCTGCTATCTAACGCCATCAAATTTACCCCCAACAATGGACGGGTAGACATTCGTCTGGAACAAGTCGGTAACTCTGCAAAAATTACAGTCAGCGATACAGGTAAAGGCATCAATCCCGAATTTCTGCCCCATATCTTTGAGTCATTTCGCCAAGAAGATGCTTCCACCACACGTAAGTATGGTGGGCTGGGGTTGGGATTAGCGATCGTCCGGTCTCTAGTTGAAGCCCACGGGGGAACCATCTTGGCTCATAGTCCCGGTGAGGGACAGGGCGCGACATTTACAGTGCAATTACCCTTACTGGATACCGCACCAAAGAAGAGTCAGCCTCATGAATTACCAGAGCAAAAAGCAGATTTGACGGGGATTCGAGTCCTGAGTGTTGATGATGAACCTGATACCCGGGAATTATTCACAACCTTACTAACTCAATCCGGCGCAGAAGTTCTAACTGTAGCCGCCGCTGCCGAAGTTTTAGCCGCCCTAGAAACCTTTCAACCCGATATCATAGTCAGCGATATTGGAATGCCCAATGTTGATGGCTATGCCCTGATCCAACAGATTCGTTCTCTTCCTCCGGAACAAGGAGGAAAAATTCCCGCGATCGCCCTCACAGCCTACGCCAGAATTGAAGATCAGCAACGAGCTCTAGCAGCCGGCTTCCAACACCATATCTCTAAACCCATTGAATTAGAGAAATTAGTGCAAGCGATCGCGGATTTGGCTAGTCAGTTGACTGTTGACTGTTGAGTGTTTGCCCAATGCCCAAAACTAAGAACCATTACACTTCATTGCAAAATAAAAAGTTGGGCAAAACAACATGATAGTTTGGGTCATGTGAAAAAAACTGCACAAGACTAATCAAAGGAGAATACCAGTGGCAATGGAATCAAATCTCTTAACGGGCACAAGTGTAGTCAATGAAGATTTTAGCGAGTATGTTGCCCACCTCCAGCTACACATGACTTTACAAGCTCGCAATCTGGTTCCACCCCTGAAGCAAAACCTAGAAGATAGTCGGGAACAATTACTGCATCAAACCCAAGCCCACTTTGAAAAGTTAGCATCTCGGCAAGGGCTGTAAACTGTAACATAATTTCTACACATTTGTGTTCATAGCTAGTCAATTTTGAGGATGTATTCCGGAAAATCTGCTAGAATATGAGCATTAGTAACGGTTAACAACCGTGCCGTCAGAGGATAAACCTTCCAGCTTAGACTGGCGTTTGATAAACGTGCCATAGGCGAAGTGCAGGCTCCATAGACAGAGGATCGTTAGTAGCCCCTCAAATAAGAAGTTTCTCGCATAACTTCATCACATATAGCGGTCAGTTAGACCGTGTTAGCCTCTGGACTGGATAGAGCCGACTCTTCCAGGTTGAAAGAGGAAATAAGCATCAAAGCTAACCTTTGAGCCAGTTATCTATGATAGAAAAGCGCATGGTTGAATAGCTTTGAGTAGATCTTATGTAACGGCTGTAAATTATCTAAATTTTCAACTAAATTAACCTAAAATAAAGGCAGATCTGGTTGATTAATGCTAACGGTGTTATCATCAAATCTGCTTTTTTTATTTAAATGCAGTATTTAGTTATCAAGATCACTCTTTTGGATCAATAGCAAGTGGCGATAAGCCGCTAATATTATTATTGCAGCACTTACTCAGCAAGAGCAGTTAATTAAGGCTTAATGGCGGCTCGAATTAAAATGACTTCATTACTCCCTCGAAATCTCAGCGTTGTTATCCGACCAGTCCAATACCGGGATCTGGACGGTATGGAACGCCTAACTCAAGAGTCATTCGCGGCCCAAACCCCAAAAGGAGCAGGTTTTGCCACACGCCAGATGCAATGGCTGCGACGCTGGTATGGCTTTTTGAAATTCTTAAGTTGGTTTCCTAACCCGTTACAATACCTATTCTGTTCCTATGTAGCAGAACAGGGGCGGATGCTTCTAGGAACGATTCAAGTATCGCCGTTTAACCGCACTCGCAGTACTTGGCGGGTTGACAAAGTCATGCTTGACCGGGCAACTGACAAGCAAGTAACTGGTTCCCAACTGTTACGCCATTGCTTTGAGTCGGTTGTAGAAGCGCGTACTTGGATACTGGAAGTAAATGTCAACGATTTAGAAGCTTTAGCACTATATCGGCAAAATGGATTTCAGCGTCTGGCGGAAATGACCTACTGGGAAATAGAACCCGAATTGTTGACTGAGTTGGCGCAAGCAGAGCCAGACTTGCCAAACCTCTTACCCATAAGTAATGCTGATGCCCAGTTGCTATATCAACTAGATACAGCATCAATGCCACCTTTGGTACGTCAGGTGTTTGATCGCAACACCCGTGACTTCAAAACCAGTTTGTTTGGCGCTCTCAGCGATGCTGTCAAACAGTGGGTGACGAAAACAGAAGTAGTCAGTGGCTACGTATTTGAACCCCAACGCAAAGCAGCTATTGGGCATTTCCAGGTGCAATTAGACCGCAAGGGTCTTACCCCTCACATAGCAACGCTGACAGTTCACCCCGCTTATACTTGGCTGTATCCAGAGTTGCTGTCCCAACTAGCGCGCATTGTCCAAGATTTTCCCCACCAAGGTTTGCAACTAGCTTCCTCTGATTATCAGCCAGAGCGAGAAGAGTATTTAGAACGCATTGGTGCTAAACGGACAGAACATACCTTAATCATGTCGCGCTCAGTTTGGCACAAGTTACGGGAGTCTAAATTTGTCTCCTTAGAAGGAATTCAGTGGCCTGAAGTTTTACAAGGGCTACAACCTGCTCGGAAACCGATACCAGGGGGTATGTCATGGACACAACAAGTTCAACAGCGATCGCCAGATAGACCTGCACCCACTTCATCAGAACCTACGGCTTTCGGTACTAAACAATCTAGTCTAGAACCATCTTGCCCACCTGAAGGGGCAGATACACAGCAAAAGCAGTAGTGTGACACCCGAGGAGAAACCAAAGCCATTGATTTCCGCATTAGGATTAGATTTAGGGCGCAAGCGCATTGGAGTAGCAGGTTGTGATGGTACTGGCTTAATAGCTACGGGGATCACTACCATCGAGCGGACATCTTTTATCAACGATGTCGAGCAACTCAGACAAATAGTTCAGGATCGCCAAGTGCAGGTGCTAGTAATTGGCTTACCTTATTCAATGGATGGTTCCTTAGGATTTCAAGCACATCAAGTGCAAAAATTGGCTAAGCGGCTGTCTAAAGCTCTAAATCTCCCGATGGAATACATGGATGAGCGATTAACTTCATTTCAAGCAGAGCAACTGCTAAAAGCGGAAAATCGCTCGCCATCACGCCACAAAGGTTTGATTGACCGGAAAGCAGCAGCTTTAATTTTGCAACAATGGCTCGATCAAAGGCGCGCTCAATCTCACAGTTCGGCAGCAGCTATTGAGTATTGATACCTTTTAACATGATATTCTGAAAACTGTTACCCAGCAGTTGTATATATATCTCAACCTATTTATTTAGGCGCGATCGTCTCATTAAATAGTTGAGTAACTTCCAATTTGTTGGTCTTTATAAAGTCCCATACCTCGGCTATGTTTTCCTCACAATTTCCAGACGACAATGATAGCGCTCACGCTGGCTCCATCAGTTTAACTGACGACAAAGGGCGCAGCCTCGATTGTTATATCGAACATTCTCTCTCAGTAGATGGACAAGAATATGTTTTACTTCTACCTGTTGATTCACCTGTAGAAATTTTTGCTTGGGAAGGTGAAGACGAAGAAGAAGAAGCTGTTCTTGTAGAAGATGATCTCACTATTGAAAAAATTTTTGCTAACGCCCAAGCTGTCTTATCTGAGCAGAATCTGCTCTTAAAGAATACTGCTTATGCGCTGACAGTTGCCGGTGATTTACCTCCTGTTGAAGAATCGGAACTCTTCACCTTAGAAATCGAAGATGATGAAGCAGAAGATTTAGAGCCAGAGCAATTACAGCTACTAGCTAGCTTCTATGAAGAAGAACAGGAATATGCAATTTATACACCCCTCGATCCCCTGCTGTTTTTCGCTCGCATAACCAAAACAGGTAAGCCAGAACTACTTTCACCAGAGGAATTTCGCAAGGTACAACCATTGTTAGAAGAACATCTTTTTAATGAAGTTGAATAACATTAAAAATTCAAATGTAACCTTTCTCAAGTTTTAATTCGGATTCTTGAATGAGAATTGCGAAAAATTTTCCTTTTTTGCAAAAATTAAGGAAACTATTTTGGCTCCCTATATAAATTGACCGATAATCCATGACGTTGCGCCACATTTAGGCATGGGGAGCAGCGTCGTTGTGCGTTTGAATCGCCGTCCCACATCTGGTAAAATCTATCGAGCGACATGAGCGCATCCTTTATGGGTGGCGTAATCTCCGACTTGAGACTGAGGGCCTTTAGTTGAATTTTGCCCAAGGGCACTCGGTTGGCAAGTTCACCAGCAAAGCTTTATCCTAAAAAATAGGCATTTGGATTTTTTGGAAGATCATCATAGCACATCTGTGCTTTGTTAGAAATAACAAAATACTAAATGTTTGTTGTCAAAATTTACAAAGCAATTCCCACATCCATTGATTCTTAAATATGACTTGGAATAACCTCTTGCAGCCTGACTTAATTTTGTCAGGTTCAATTTTAAACCTGACACCAGAAATTATCCAGCAATATGGATTGAAGGGATTGGTGCTGGATGTGGATGAAACTTTAGTACCAATCAAAGTAGGAGCCGTTTCCGTTGAATTACGACAGTGGGTAGAACAAATCCGCGCCTGTACCGAACTTTGGTTGGTGAGCAATAACCTGAGTGAAATGCGGATTGGTGGTATTGCCCGCTCTCTTAACTTACCTTATTACCTCGGTGCCGCCAAACCTTCACGACGCAAAATTAGAGCCGCACTGAGGGCGATGAATTTACCAGTTCATCAAGTGGGGATGGTAGGCGATCGCTTGTTTACCGATGTCTTAGCCGGTAATCGCTTGGGAATGTTTACCATCTTAGTTGAACCGATGATTCACCCAGATGTAGAGTTGCTGCGAAATCATCCGATCAGAAACTTTGAAGTCTGGGTATCAGAAGCCTTGGGAGCCTCCATCACCCCCAAGTACACAAAGATTAACAAAGATTGATATTAAGTCAGGAAAGTAAATCTAAAAAAATAATTAAGGAATGTTTCGCAATGAAAAAAATCTGGGATCATAAATATCAATAAGATGGGGTCAGCTAAAAAAGACCCTAGCCGATAATAAATAAATATAAAACTGTAAAGCGTCAGCCTTCACTTATAGAAGACCTGGCGCTTTACAATTTTTTTAGTCAGTTGTCAGTTGTCAGTTGTCAGTTGTTCCATGACCAATCACCAATCACCAACGACTAATGACTAATGACTAATGACTAATGACCAATGACTAATGACTAATGACTAAAACAATCGTCGTCAAAATCGGTACTTCTAGTCTGACTCAACCAGAAACCGGACAATTAGCACTGTCCACTATTGCTACCTTGGCGGAAACGCTGTCTGATTTAAAACGCCAAGGACATCGAGTGATTTTGGTGTCTTCTGGTGCGGTGGGAGTGGGTTGTGCGCGGTTGGGTTTAACTGAACGCCCAAAAGCGATCGCTCTCAAACAAGCAGTAGCAGCTGTGGGACAAGGGCGGTTAATGCGGGTGTATGATGATTTATTTACTACCCTGCAACAACCGATCGCTCAAGTTTTGTTAACTCGCAGCGATTTAGTACAGCGCAGCCGCTATCTCAACATCTACAACACCTTTCGGGAATTGCTGGGATTGGGAGTGATTCCGGTAGTGAATGAAAACGATACGGTAGCGGTGGATGAGCTAAAATTTGGCGATAATGACACCCTTTCCGCATTAGTTGCGAGTTTAGTAGAAGCAGATTGGCTATTTTTGCTGACTGATGTTGATAGATTGTACTCAGCCGATCCCCGTTCTGTACCCGATGCCCAACCGATCGCCTTGGTCAGTAGTATTAAAGAATTAGCGCAATTACAGATACAAACAGGTTCCCAAGGTTCCCAATGGGGTACTGGCGGGATGGTGACAAAAATTTCGGCGGCGAGAATTGCGATCGCAGCTGGTGTGCGGACTGTGATTACCCAAGGGCGATATCCCCGCAACATCGAAAAAATCATCGCCGGGGAATCTATCGGTACACACTTTGAACCGCAACCAGAACCAACCTCAGCGCGCAAACGTTGGATCGCTTACGGATTAATCCCGGCGGGAAAATTATATTTAGATGCAGGTGCGATCGCCGCCATTTCCCAAGCTGGAAAATCATTATTAGCAGCGGGGATTAAAACAGTAGAAGGAGAATTTGATACTCAAGAAGCCGTGCAATTGTGCGATCGCACTGGTAACGAAATTGCCAGAGGACTAGTAAACTACAACAGCGAAGAACTGCAAAAGATTCGCGGCTGTCATTCCCGCGAAATTCCCCAAATTTTGGGCTACGCCGGTGCGGAAACTGTAGTTCATCGGGATAATTTAGTTTTGACTTAGTAAGAACTCACGCATAATTCATCAAAGGCGACAGGAAACCGACTGCTTCAAGAGGTGGGAGGGATAGCGCCCCGTCGCCCTTTGTTGTTAGTGGTCAGTATGTAGAATTTGTTATGCCAATAGTAGCACTGCACTAAAAATTTATACCAATTCAAATAATGTTTGCGACACATCAATATATTCTAGAGGGCACGTCAGTGCCCATACGTGTCAACTTAACGCCAAACCCTTATCAAGACGTAATTTTGAATTAAATCGCCTACCATCAAGATCCGCGTTACCCCACCCCGGCTTTGCTGACGCAAAACCTCCCCTCCCCGTAAACGGGGAGGGGATTGAGGGGTGGGGTAAAATGCCTGTGGAATAAGCGTTTGAGCTTAAGTTGACACCAATGGTCAGTGCCGTGCCCCTACCATCTGTCGCATTCTTTTTTCAAATTGGTATTAGCTATTAGAGATATTCAGGGATACTTCACTAAGGTGCAATTTTTTACTATAGCGATTCTCACTTGGATGCAATACAACCAAGGGCGGGAAAACCTTACCCCTACAGGCTTTGCGATTTAAAACTGTACCTCACCGATCCGAAAACCGCTATATAACTCAATACGGTTCAGTTAAGATCCCCCCGCCTGCGGCGACCCCCTTAAAAAGGCAGGGCTGTTTCGTTCCCTCAAAGGCTCATAATGTCAAGGGTTATGTTTGGCGATCACGCGAATTTTCTGGGCAAAAATTTGATTTTAATGGGTTGAAATGTAGGTTTTCTCTCACTTCTGTACCAAAAAAACATCGCCAATGATATTGACAAATTACCCCTCATTATCGAATGAATCAGCCCTGCCTTAAAAAGGGGGTAACAGAGGGTTATTAGCCCCCCTTGAAAAGGGGGGTTGGGGGGATCTTAAGAAGATTAAAATGTCAACTGAACCGTATTACTATATAACTATGAAATTATAAGTAGTTAATTTTTCCTGATTTTTCGGTGATGGTTCATTTATACGCAAAACGTATGTTTTGATACAAAATTAACAGTATTGTTACTGGAGCAATAAAATTTAACCCACACTTAAAATACAGAATTTTTACTGTTATTTTTATAACTAAAATTTTGTACTTTAAATACAGTCAAGAAAAACAAGATTTTGCCACCGTTAAAGAAAAATACTTCTTTAAGGTCGGACATTGAAGAATTTAGGAATGAATTTGTAGTGAACATCAGCACCAATTCGTACAGATTTGGGCTAATTTGTTACATCTGCTTTCAATGTCAAGATAAAAATTAAGTTTTTAATCCAGACTATCACTAACAAAAATTACACTCAAATAAATTCAAAGGCATTTACTATGGTACGTCGTTTTACTCTAGCTTCTGCACTCCTCGTTACTGGTTCAGTTTTTGCGTCTGTTGCTATCCCCATGACTGCAATGGCTGGTTCAGCAACTTCTAACTTGGGTGTTTCAGCTTCAGTTACAGCTAACTGTACTATTTCTACTTCTGCTCTCACCTTTGGCGCTTATGACCCAGTAAGCGCTAATGCCAGCAGTGCTTTAACTGGTACTGGCAGCGTCACAACAGCTTGTACTAGTGGTGCTTCTGCGACTATTACCTTGGGTCAAGGTAGCAATGCTGACACAGGCTCTACTGATGCTGCACCTTTACGTATGATGAGTGATGGTGGTGGAAACAACTTGTCTTATGGTTTGTATACAGATGCAGGCCATTCAACTGCTTGGGGAAATACCTCAGGAACAGGTGTTGCGCATACTGGTACAGGTACAGCTGCACAAATTACTATTTATGGTTCGATCGCTGGTGGTCAAAATGTTCCCGCAGGTAGTTACAGTGATACAGTTTTGGCGACTGTCAGTTTCTAGCCAGAAGTTTTTCTAGTGCTTGTAAGAGCAGTATTGGGGTCACTGTTTCTTAACTTTAGCACTCAGTCTTCTTATTTATGAGAATCAATTGTTTATGTTGGGTGGATAATTCCACCCATCAGAAATTAATCAGCCAAAATCGAATTTTCTCAAACCTAAATTTATGTCTTTTTCTCATAAAAAAGCCGGGTTAGTATTTTTGGGTTTACTAGCTGGACTAGGACTAATTCCCGGACAACAAGCTTGGGGGAGCAATTTTCAAGTAAGTCCTGTAAAAGTTTCTTTATCTAGTCAAGTTTCTAATCAACTTCTCACTATACGTAATAGCAGTGATGAAACTTTACGCTTTCAAATAAAAACTTATGCTTGGAGTCAAGATACTAAAGGTGAAATGCAACTCACTCCTACAGAAGACATAGTTGCGTTTCCGGGCTTACTTTCCTTAAATCCTGGGGAAGAACGCCGTATACGTGTGGGAACTTTAACTCCTGTAGGTACAGTGGAAAAAACTTACCGTATTTTTGTGGAAGAACTTCCCCCACTAAAAACACCTAAGATAAATAACCCAGGAATTAAAATTTTAACAAAAATGGGAATTCCTATTTTTTTACAACCAAATCAACAATTTATAGATGGCAAAATCGATAATGTCAAGATTAATCAAAGTCGTTTATCTTTTCAGGTAAAAAATACGGGTAACACTCATTTTATTGCTCAAAATATTAGAGTCAAAGGCACAGATGTGACAGGTAAAACTGTATTTAATAAAGAACGAAATGGTTGGTATATTCTCAATGGTATATCCCAACCTTATGAACTCAATATTCCTCAATCGGATTGTAACAAAACCCAAACATTATTAATAGAGGTAAAAACGGAACAAAAAGTTTTAACAGAAAAGCTTGACATACCTCAAGGGGCTTGTAAAAATACAAAATAATTTTCTATGCAGTATTTTTAACAATGGGTTCAATATTTTTCAAAGGACGACATTTATTAAATTTGTTGTTCTGGATATTTTTTTTTGGATCTAGTTTGATGATCTGTCCTGTATGGGCAGTACAAGAGCAAAAGGCAATACTAGAACTAACGCTGAATGATGTTTCCCAAGGGGAAATTTTTGTTATTTTACGTGATAAGGATGTTCTAATTCGGCGTTTGGATCTGGAAAAAGCAGGATTACAAAATTTTGCTGGTGTTCAAGAAACGATTAATAATGAAATTTATGTTTCTCTTGGCTCTCTAAATTCTAGTATTACCTACAAATTTGACGAAAAATCTTTAAGTTTGCGGATAACCGCCCAACCTCAATTACTAGGAACTACTTCACTTAACCTAGGGAATAGTTTACCAAAAAATATAGTTTACAGTCAAGACACCAGCGCTTTTCTAAACTATGCTTTTAATATACCTTTGGATGAAGCAAAGTTAAATAGTTATACATTTTTTGGAGAGTCTGGTCTCAGCCTCAATGGTAATTTATTATATAGTAATTTCTCTCGAAAAGTAGATGGTAGTCTTGTCAGAGGATTAACCAATTTTACGATAAATAATCCTAAAAATTTGACTCGATGGGTGGTTGGTGACTCTTTTGTTAATTCTGGTAATTTAGGAGGTTCACTATTTTTAGGAGGTGTGAGTGTATCAAAACAATTCGACCTCAATCCCTATTTTATTCGTCAACCAACATTTGGATTATCTGGTGCTGTTATTACTCCTTCTACAGTAGAAGTATTAGTCAATGGACAAAGGGTCAGCCAACAAGATTTACCCCCTGGTAAGTTTGAATTAAATAATCTAGTGCTACCTGTAGGTAATGGTTCAACCAAAGTAATAATTCGTGATGCTTTTGGTAAAGAACAAGTAATTAATTCACCATTTTATTTTTCTACAGGACTACTCAAACCAGGACTATCTGACTATAGTTTTAATCTCGGTTTTCGCAGAGATAATTTGGATTCTGATAGCTTTAATTACGGTTCCTCTGTTTTTTTGGGTCGATATACTCAAGGTATAACTGATTCTCTAACAATTGGGGGGCGTTTGGAAGCGTCTTCTGATTTAATCAGTGGTGGTACTACTTTAACAACTGCATTACCTTTTGGTGCTGTTGAATTATCTTTAGCTGCTAGTAATGAATCAGGAAATACAGGTACAGCAGCATCATTAGCCTATAGCTATTCTAGTAGAAGTGTAGGATTTGGAGGTTCTGTACGTCTATTCAGCGATCAATATGCAAATTTGAGTCTCAAAGCGGCAGATGATAGACCAAACTTAGAGTACAATGCCTTTGTTTCTTCAAATTTAGCACGGGGTCTGAGTGTAGGTTTACAATATGCTGCTGCTGATTTACGCGATCGAGGACACAGCGATCGCCTTTCTGTTTACAGCACAATTCAATTGAGCGATCGCGCCAATTTATCTATTAATGCTAGTCATAGTTCTCAAGATTTACAATCTACCAACAACGAAATATTTATTGGATTTAATTATTATCTCGGTGACACTAGTGCTAGTTTAGGTGAACAAATTAACGATCAAAAGGCTAGCACTACCCTATCTGTGCAAAAATCTGCTCCTGTTGGGGAGGGTTTTGGTTACCGTTTTCAGTTGACCCCCAGTGAAGCAGAAGTTCCAGGTAATGCGCGTCTCACCTATCGCGCACCTGTGGGTATATATGAATTAAACTATGATCGCAATAACAATGGAGGAGAAGCTACTACACTCAACGCATCTGGGAGTATTGTCGCCATTGGAAACAATATTTTCTTTACCCGGCCTGTAACACAGAGTTTTGCTCTGTTACAAGTTCCTGGAGTTAAAGGAGTACGTGGTTATGTTAGTAACCAAGAAATGGGAAGGACTGACCGAAACGGGAATTTGTTAATCCCAGACTTACTCCCATATTATGGCAATAATATTAGAATGCAAGATGAAGATATTCCTCTCAATTACAAGATTGGCGCTAACGATCAAGTTATTGCTCCTCCTTTAAGAGGAGGGGCTGTAGTTCGCTTTCCTGTTCAACGTATTCAGAGTTTTATTGGCACTATTGCTATAGAATCATCAGGAAAAACAGAAATTCCAGCTTATGGTCAATTAACTGTTAATGTAAACAATAAACCAGTAATATCTCCTATTGGTAGTGAAGGTAATTTTTATTTAGAAGATAATATTTCGCCGGGAAGCTACACAGCCAAGGTGGAGTATGAACAAGGTACTTGTAATTTTCAGATAAATCTTCCTCAGTCTGAACAATCAATAGTAAATTTAGGGCAGTTAAAATGCTTGTTAATCCAAAAATAAGAGGCAAGTTATGAATGGTAAAAATTTATTATTAGCAATAGGAACAATTCTAACTAGCACTTTATTTATTACTCCAGCTTTATGTCAATGTTCTTTTAGTTCTACTAGCGTCATTTTTGGTGCTTATGATGTTTTTAATACTACATCTACCACTTCTACTGGCACCATAACTTATGATTGTTCTTCAGCAAATCCAACACCTAGTTTAATTACTATTGACCTCAGTCAAGGTAATTCTGCTGCTTATGATTACCGTGAATTACGCAGTACAAATGATGCAATTAATTATAATTTATATTTAGATCCTGGGGGACAATTTATTTGGGGAAATGGAACAAACAGTCAACACTATACAAGTACTAATCTCTCTGGTACTGTCACTATTTATGGCATTATTCCAGCCAGACAAAATGTCAAAGTTGGAAATTATACAGATTCAATCACTGCTACATTAAATTTTTAATTTTTTCACATATAAAAACCTGATTAACCTTGCTACTCAATGTTAAAAGTTTTTCCTTCTCTTTCCCCCCCGTTTCGCTGGGAGTGAGGGGGGAGTGAAAACGCTAATTTTTTTACTCTACCCTAAGAAAGCAGCGGGGGGAGGTTAGGTGGGTAAGGTCTGTCGAACTCAGGTTAACAATAGCTTTTCTGTGACAAAATCAACTTTAGCGCCCCGATAAATTCCTGCTCAACATAAGGTTTTGTAAAGTAATTAGCAGCTCCTAATTGCATTGCTAACATGCGGTGCTGATTAGTACTGCAAGTACTCAACATAATCACTGGGATTTGTGCTAGCAATGGGTCTTTGTGACGATAAGTAAGAAACTCAAAGCCATTCATATTAGGCATTTCAACATCACAAATCACTAGTTGAATATCGGAATTTTGCTGCAACTGAGCGATCGCCTCTTGCCCATCTTCTGCATGTAAAACTTTGTAACCGAATTTTTGCAAAGCTAAAGATACCAGATGTCGCACACTCTTGGAATCATCTACCACCAGAATCGTGGGTTTTTTGCTAAATATTGCTGTGTTTGGTGCATCCAACAATTTAGCCGTTGCGGGAATCTCTGGCCTTTGGTCAATCGTTTCGCTTAACAGTGCAGCCACATCAATCACTTGCAACTGTCTGTCTTTCCAAGTAGTAGAACCATAAACATGACTATTAACTTTAACTGATGACTCCAAAGGTTGGATCACTAACTCTGATTCTGCAATCAAAGATTCAATCTCTGGTTGTAAAGCGAAAATTTGCTGCCCTAGGCTGAGTATTAATGTTGGTTCAGGCTGAAGATTTTGAGAGGAAAATTCTGGCAAAGCAAGTTCGGAAGTTGCGACAGCCGAATTAGCGCATTTTAGCAGTCTCGATAGTTGATAGGTGGGGATAATTTTACCTTGCCAATGTAAAAACAACTTTTGTTGGGAATAGATAATCTCATCAGCTTCAGCAACTAAAATTTCGACAACGTGATTGGAGTTCACTGTAAAAACAGTATTATCTGTCAACCAGACAAATAAATTAGCAGTTTTCCCTGTTAGTGGTAGTGTTGGGCTATGGTTATGCTTTGGCGTTGCAAGTTGCGGTGTCATCTGTTGAGAAACATCTTGATTAAAGATGGCTTCGTAAGCTGCACGCCAACCTGTCAAGGCGATCTGCCCAATCATTTGAGCGGCTTTTGGGCTGGCTTGCAGGGTAGTTAGAGTAACTTGGGCGATCGCCACAAATTCCGAAATTTTTAAGCGATCGCCAAAGTCCAAAAACACATTTGCTGCTAATTTAAGTTTCTCTACTAAATTATCAGCTGGCGATTGAGTCAGAATCATTTCTAGGTTGTTTAATGCCTGAGTCACCTCTGTGGTGGGAATTAGTCCTGATCTATCTGTCTTCAAATTGGTTGTTGGCGCTGAATTAACTGCTACTTGTTGGTTATGGTTTCTTGACTCTAAATGAGCAAACACTGATTCTGCTTTTGCTAATACGTTCACTGCATCATCAGACTTGCCATTAATTTGAGCCAAAATTAGTATTCCCAAGTATTCATTAGCTTCTATCAGCAAAGCTGTCATATCCGTGTTAAGTACGTTATTCTCCAGCGATAAAAACCTAAAAATCTTCTCCAGACGATAGGCTAGAGTTTGAATGTCAGTTAAATCAACCTGATCTGCTGCGTCTTTAATCAGCTGGGTAATTCGCACCAGAGTCCGCATCTTAGCAGCAGTATAGTTATGTGGCAGTTCTAGCAATCCATTGTGAATTTGTTGTAGAAGTCCTAAAGCTTCTTGGACAAATTTTTGGTTTATAGAATTTTTTATACCAAAGTCAAGAACCATACTTATGTTCCTGTATTTAATTAAGTCAATAGTCAATAGTCAATGGGCATTGGGCATTGGGCATTGGGCATTGGGCATTGGGCATAAATTATTTCTTATTTATCTCCCTTCCCTTGTCCGCTTCCGCTCCACCTATCCCCATTTTCAAGACAAGTCTTCTTGAGCAAATTTCGCCAGATTAGCTAAAGACTCTGCCATTGCTAGGGATTGCTCTGAAGTTTGATTGGTAATATGAGCAACTGCCAAAATAGATTGGTTTGCTTCGGTAGAAGTCTGGGATTGAAGAGCAGCAACCTTAGTAATTTCTGCCACTAGTGTTTTTATTTGCTGACTGATAGCGATCGCCTCATGATTGAATTGCTGCTGAGTTTCTTCTATTGATGCAGTCTCGCTGTTTACCTGTTCGGCTTTAGACTCAATCGCCACAATCATAGAGTGACTTTCTGTCTGAATTTGGGACACCAGTGGTTGAATGACGGACAGATCCGAGTCTAACTGTTGTATTAAAGAAAGCGCTTTTTGGGCGATCGCTGCAAATTGTTGACCAGCAACGCCTGCACGAGATGCTTCCAGTGCTGTGTGCATGGTTTGGAGTTTCATCTGCGAAACCACATTACTCATGAGACTGACTATCTCAGAAAGCTTTTGGGAAGGTTGCTCGATCCGATTGACTTTTTCGGCTGCGTCTACAACTGTTTGTTGAATAGCACAGATACTATCTAAAAGCCGATTAATTGAATGATTTTCATCCTGTATCCATTGACTCAGCTGCTGTTCTTGGAGTTCCATGTGTTGGGCACAGACATTCAATTCCTCAGCTGAATTACTCAACATTTGAATTTGATTGCAGATGGAATTAATCGATTGCATCTGCTGCGGAACAATCTCTGTATACAAGGTATGCACAACTGTATTGCTACTGTTAAGCAGTTGGGAAACTTGAAGCTGCATCTGTTCTTGTTTTTGACGCTGCTGATCGGAGGTCGCTGCCGCAGTTTGGTATGATTGATCTACGTGATTGAGAAGTCTGGCATGATCGAGAGCAAATCCCACTTGCATGGCGACTTGAGTGAATAAATCAATCTCGTGTTGTTGCCAATCACGGGCAGTAGAACATTGATGTGCAATTAATAAGCCAAATAACTTGTCGCCTTTAAGAATTGGCGCGACTAAATTGGCTTTAACAGCAAAGGGTGCGAGTTGGTTAATGTGACACTCAGTCAACCCTGCTTTAGAGATATCACTGATAGCTTGGACTCGACCTGCTTGGTATTTTTCTACATAACCTTCGGCAAAACAGGGGTCTTTGATGTTGGCTTGTAAAGCTTTGGGAAAACCGGGCAGCACTGATTCTGCAATCACAGTACCATACCAATCGGCATCGAAACCATAAACTATGACTCGGTCAGTGCTAATTGCTTTGCGGACTTCTTCCACCGTGGTTTTGAGTACATCCTCTTCATTGAGTGACTCGCGAATGCGGCGGGTAATATTGACAAATACCTGAGTTTGATTGGCTTTGTTATCTAGCTGTTCCAGCAGGCTAGTGTAGTTGAGAGCAAATCCTAATTGTGTAGCGATCTGGGCGAACAAATTTATCTCAAACTGCTGCCAAAAGCGGGGTTTAGAACATTCATGGGCAATTAATAAGCCGTATAGTTGCCCTTTTTTGAGAATGGGTGTAACTAAATTTGCTTTGACAGCAAATCGTTCTAGCAAGCCAATATGACAATCACTGAGATCGGCTTGATAGATATCATCAATAGCAAAAATGTATCCATCTTGGTATTTTTTCACACACCCTTCATCAAAACAAGGGTCTTTGACAGTCGCCCACAAAGTTTTTGGTAAACCAAATGCTACTGATTCGGCGATAAAGATTCCTTCTCCACTAGGATTGAAGCGGAAAATGGTGACGCGATCGCACCTTAAGGCTGTGCGGGCTTCTTCAACGGTGGTTTTGAGAACATCATCTTCATTGAGAGATTCGTGAATGCTGCGGGTAATGTTCATCAAAACTTGTACCTGTTCCGCTTCCACTTCTTGTTTCCAGAGTAAATCTGGTAGCTGTTTTTTGATTAAGCTGATGTTTTTCTCTAAGAGCAGCAGTTCGTTGTTGCTCGTGGTAGCAGCGCCAATACCCACATTTTCTGGTAGTAATCTCTGTACAATGTTGTTAGAGAGTGCAGCAGCATTCAATAGTGGACGTATAGCGCGATTTGCCAAAATTGCCGCGATCGCACCTACCAACACAGTTGTTACTCCTGTGACCAATAACAACAGCGATAGCTGTGTTTGTAGTGCTAGTTTACTTGCTGTTAACTCTTGAGCGCTTACTTGTTCCCGTTCTGGAATCTGCTCAGTAATTAGCTTATTGCCAATATAATAAGTTGCAGTCCCAATTGCCAGCATGGGGAGCATACTGATAGCACAAGACCAAATTATGGCTTTTTTCTTCAAACTCCAATTGTGCAATCCTTGCTGCCGACGATGAGAAAATTGAATTAGTGTTGGCAGTTTTGAACTATCTACATTATGCTGACTACCCTGTAACTGATTAATTCTTTTGTCACCGACTTGCTTTTGATGAGAAGACTTAGTCATAAATCTAGTCAGATTATTCTACAGAAATTATTCAATAAAAAACAACCGTCGCCACATTCATCAACTTAGTTGGTAGGGTAGTGCACTTATTAGACCCCGCTCTTAAGGGCGGGGTCTTAATGCGGCATAGTCAAAGGTGAAGCCAAAAAAGCCTAAATTTGTCTTGGTTAGATATAAGACTTTGGCATAGGAGCGTATTTAATACAGCATTAGGGCCAAGAAGAGTTTTGTAAGACTGTTACAAATTACTCTCAAAACCTGAGATTGCTTTATGTACACTCTTGAGACTTTTGCTTTTCCTTTGAGGTCTGATGCACCAAATTGATACTTTTTCGTATTGACTATATTAGTGCTTAATTTAGCAGAAGTACATTAGCAAAATGTTTGAATTATTTAAAAGCCAGCAAGTAGCTTGATGGACTTACTAAATTAAAAAAATTTTTTCTTCTGCTTAAAGATGTATCTTTATCTACATCTTAAGACGAAAAAACCCAGATGTGAACCTAAATCCACACTTAGAATACATAAAAATAATTTGTATAAAAAAAAATATAAATTTTAAGCTTCCACATAACTCAATAGTTTGAAATAACTGCCTTGTGGCGGATATCCTTGCTATTTGACTTACATTTGGGTTCTCCGAAATAGCTTTTGGGTTCTCCGAAATAGCTTTTGGGTTCTCCGAAATAGCTTTTGGGTTTGCCAATATAGCTTTTGGGTTCTCCGAAATAGCTTTTGGGTTTGCCAATATAGCTTTTGGGTTCTCCGAAATAGCTTTTGGGTTCTCCGAAATAGCTTTTGGGTTCTCCGAAATAGCTTTTGGGTTCTCCGAAATAGCTTTTGGGTTCTCCGAAATAGCTTTTGGGTTCTCAGAAATAGCTTTTGGGTTTGCCAATATAGCTTTTGGGTTCTCAGAAATAGCTTTTGGGTTTGCCAATATAGCTTTTGCGATGTCTAAGAGGTTGTTTGAAAAGTGATTGGCTGTGATTATAAGTACTTTCAGATCCCCCCTAGCCCCCCTTAAAAAGGGGGGAACTGGACTCAAAGTACCCCTTAATAAGGGGAGCCACTGCGCCCTTGCGGGTTCCCCGACTTGTTCGCGCAGCGTCTCCCCTTGGGAGAAGCAAGTGGCGTGGATTTAGGGGGATCTAGAATGTTTTGCTACCGAAGACAGGACTTTTAAAACATTCTCTAACGACAAACTGCTGCGCGTCTACGCATTTATTGTACTAACACAAAATCGTAGCCAGTCCCAGAAGGACAAGGCTTACTTGGATCGCAAGGTTCAATTTTGACTAGAAAAACTCCACCTTGGCGATCGCCTGATGGTGTAAACTGAATTTTACCTGTTGCTCCCATCGCTGAGAAATTAGGATTCGCTAGTACCTTTTGTAAGCCTTGGCGAGTTTTATTCTCTTTTAAGCCGGTGACAATTACTTGCATTGCATCATAAGCTGTAGCAGTTCGCGGACTTACCTCTCCACCCCAAAGCTTAGCGGCTCTGTCAGCAAAGGAATTACCTTTATTCATATTCCGGTTAGCATCCCGATGCCAAGGTACAGCCACTACCATCCCTTTGACATCTCCTTGTCCAAACTTTAAAACCTTACCGCTGTAGAGTTGTTGCGAACCAAAAAGTGCTAGTCTACCTCGATTCTCTTTTGCCACATCAATCGCTGGATTAATATTAGAAAATCTGGGGATGAGAAGTATAGCTTCTGCTCCATCGCTAGTAGCCTTGGCGATAAAATCACTTGCTCTAAAATTCGCCGCTCCTAAATCGCACTCTGTACTACTAACTTTTCCCCCAGCTTGATTAATTAAATCACTATATTCTTTGACAACTTCTTGATTTGGTCTTTCTTGGTTAGATGTTTGTTGATTATTATTGGATGAGGAATCTCGGCAAATAGCGATATTCGTGCGCCGTTGTTTTTTCACAATATATTCTGCTAAAGCTTGATTGAAAATACTCCGATTAGGGCTAATATTAAAGACATATTTGCTATCCCCCAACGCATTTGTCTGATTTTGTCCTGGTTGACTTCTTCCACTACCTGGGGAAACTCTCACCAAACTATTTTGTTTATAAAGATTTTCGTTGCGCCCAAAACCTACTACTGCTAAAAGATTGCTGTCTTTAACCAATTCATTATCTATTTGTTCTAGCTGTCCAAAGTTATTCAAACTGACAATCTCAACTTGTAATGCTACTCCATTAATACCGCCACTGGTATTAACATCTTCTTGGGCTTGCGCCACACCACGTAAAGTCTCTTGCGCCTCCGCCAGACTAGTACCAATCGGAGCAATTACGGCTATCTTTAAGGCGTTCGAGTTACCTACTTTGGCATTATTCAAATAAATTAATGTCTCTGGATCATTGCGCTGCTTTTGTAGGGATGCTTGGAATTGGATAATAGCAGTACCAAAATCACTAGAGTTAAAAGCTTTTATTCCCGCTGCTTTCTCATCTGTTTTATCGGCTGTGACTAAAATTTTTTCACCTTTACTCATCCATTCTGGAGACGAGGAAACTGGAGAGGTTGAAACTGGAGAAGTTGAAATCTTCACTGCCGGTGACACCATTGAATCTGTTCTGGGTGAGTTAGATGCTTGAGGAGAAACTTTGCTAACCAACCATAAAATCCCTGCTACCATCACCCCAGCAATTCCCAAAGAGACAAGCAACCGAATATTTTCATCCTTAGGTGTCATAGATCGCTACCCCTCTAATTTGTATCAAATTTATCTAAACGCAGTTGTAAAAAAAAGTAAAATAATTTACATAATCAAAAATATCTAGCAATTAACTTGTCCACGAGTAGGGATGTCACCATCAGCATAAATGCCAATAAGCCAGCAAGTATGATTAATAAGAATACAACTATCAACCCATTTGTTCCTGATTGCCAAAGATTCTTTAGCGGTAAATTGTGGAATACCGAAAAAATGAATAAATTTGTAATTACTGCAATAATCAATAAATAAATCTTTTCAAACAAAGACCGAGATTGGGTAAAAATTAACCCGCCTAAGATTAGCAACCATAGTCCCCAACTAATTACTGTCTTTCCTAAAAAACTCAATAAGATAATAGCTAAAAACGAACCACCAGTACTTGCGATCGCAACCCCAGGCAGTAATTTCCTCAAGGATAATTGGGAAAGATGAGTATGTTGTGGTTTTAATTGTGGCTGTGGCTGTGGCTGTGGCTGTGGCTGTGGCTGTGGTGAAATTAATGTGTGAGGGACATTCCACTGTGCAGGCATCGGCGAATTCAATGCTTGCAAAACTTCCCTCGCTGACTGATAACGCTGTTCATGGTTTTCTTGCAATAATTTATCAAGAATTTGCTCTAATTCCTCACTAATTGGCTGTGTCATTTGGTTGCGCCAATTATGAGTCCAGCTAAAGCCTTGTTTTAGCCATAGTTGAGATGGCGGAAAAATAGTTAAAAGATGAAAACAAGCTATTCCTAAACTGTAGAGATCGCTAGCAGGATAAGCTTCACCAAACTGCATTTGTTCAATTGGTGCATACCCCAAAGAACCAATAATTGTCCCTGGTGAAGTACTGATTGCTTCTGTTTTTTGTTTAGATACACCGAAATCAATTAGCACTAACTTACCATCACTTTGACGGCGAATAATATTTTCTGGCTTAATATCTCGGTGAATCACCTGTTGCTGATGTATTAATTCCAGCACAGGTAATAAATCATTCAATAGTTGTCTAATTTTAGTTTCACTAAATGCTCCCTGCTGTTTTAACTCCTGTAATAAATTTTGTCCAACAATTAATTCCTGTACTAAATATAGGTAGTCATTTTCTTTAAAATAGCCATACAGTGTGGGAATTTGATCGTGTTTTCCCAACTCTTGCAGGCGTTTTGCTTCTCGCTCAAACAACTCTGTTGCTTTCTTTTGGGCTTCACTACCACCACCACCATAAAATTGACCGCGAACTAGCTGTTTAACAACACATTGTTCATTTAACTTGTCTACATCTTCTGCAAGATAAGTACGCGCAAACCCGCCTCTACCTATTGGTTGGATAATGCGGTAACGATTTCTCAGTAGCGTTACTAAACCTGTTCCACAACTGAGGCAAAAGTTTGAACTGTCAGGATTTTGAGGATTTGGACAATCTGGGTTGAGGCAGCAGATCATAGAATTATCGCTGTCATTTTCTGAATAATTAAAATATACCTTAAATTCAGTTATTTTCTGGAATATGTTTAGTTTTTACTAATAATTCTTATAGAAAGGCAGATAGACAAGGGCAGAGAGCGCTAGGATGGTTATTAGGTTAAAACTGTCAGTTGTCATTTGTCAGTTGTCATTTGTCATTTGTCATTTGTCATTTGTCATTTGTCATTTGTCATTTGTCATTTGTCATTTGTCATTTGTCATTTTGATTTTAATAATCTAAATTGCTAATAAAACAGGATTAGTAGATGTAGTGCTTAGGGAATGAATATGTGTTTAAGCTGAGGTCTAAGGTAAGAGTGCGATCGCTGCTTGTAAATTTATCATTCTGTTGAGTAAATCAGGTAAAATCTAACTACAAAATTACTGGACTTATACCAATTTGAAAAAATAATGCATTGGTGTCAACTTAACGTCGCCCGCCCGACTAAGAATGAATTCCTAGTCTAATAGCAAAAGTCATCTAAAGATGACTAGATATCCCCGAAATTTTGAGAAAAATCGTAGGTTGGATTGAGGCTCTGCGAAACCCAACAGAGCCAAGCTATTGTTGACGGTTGACGGTTGAGTGTTAACTGTGAACCGTCAACGACTTTAACGGCATAATTTACAGCAAATTGCAAGTTGGTGAGGTACAGATAATTGTAAGAGCATGGCAGTGCCCATTGGTGTCAACTTAAGTTAAAAGGCTTATCCCACAGGCATTTTACCCCACCCCTCAATCCCCTCCCCGTTTACGGGGAGGGGAGGTTTTGCGTCAGCAAAGCCGGGGTGGGGTGACGCGGATCATGATGTTAAGTGAGAGAATTCGCTCATCACGTCTTGGTAAGGGTTTCACGTTAAGTTGACACGTATGGGCAGTGCCATGCCCCTACCGGCGTACTTGAGTAAGTGCAACAGCACCCCACAATGGCGCATCATCACCTAAAGCGGCGGGAACAATTTTCAAATCAACTTCTGGTAATGCTGTTTCCCTCGCTACTTGAGATAAAACTTCCCACCATCGATTTCCCGCTTTGGTCACACTCCCACCTAAAATAAACAATTGGGGGTTGACTAAATTTGCAACATTGCCAATACCTACACCTAACGCCCAAGCCGATTTTTGTAAAACTTCCTGTGCTAAATCATCCCCAGATGCCGCAGCTTGACTGACTAACTGCCCTGTGATTAAGTCTAAATTATCGCCTACCAAATCCCGCAATATTGTACCGATTTTGCGTTCCCTTGTTAATAGTTCCCGTGCATTTTGCGCCATATATGGCCCGGAAGCTAAACGTTCCACACATCCCCGTTTTCCACACAAACACACTGGGCCATTGGGATCGACAACTATATGTCCAATTTCCCCAGCCATCCCAACAGAACCGCGCCAAGGCTGATTATTGAGTATCCAACCACCACCGACACCAGTGCTAATGGTGATGTAAAATAAGCTGTCGTAACCTTGACCTGCACCAAAGCGGTGTTCCCCTAAAGCAGCTATATTGGCATCATTATCTACATAAGCCTGAACACCAAATTCTTGCTCTAACAATTGTTTTAGGGGAAGATTTTCCCAGCCAGCAACATGATGGGAAAGTCGCACACATCCGGTAGTCGCATCTACAGGGCCGCCAAAGCTGACACCAATCGCCGCAGGTTTGGTATCTTGCAACAAAGAGTGAACGAGCGATCGCATAATTTCTAAATCCGTGTTAGCATCTGCATTCACTGGAGACAGCCGGCGTTCATAACGCAACCACTCTCTAGAACCAAGATTTACCGTTGCTGCTGCTAATTTAGTTCCACCAAAGTCAAGAGCTAATATTAATGTCATAATAATTCGTAATTCGTAATTCGTAATTCGTAATTCGTAATTGAAGCGGATGATAAATTATCAATTCATTCTTTTTGTTCAAGTACGCCATCAATGAACTGTTGCAAGCGTTCATAATGTGTTCCTTTCCAATAAATCTGCTGGCATTCTTGACAGCGATGAAATTCATTGTTCTGTAATTGCACAGTTTCTGGTAATTGGTCAATAATTTGTTCTTTCGCTATAGATTCTAGTAAGCCGTTGCAACGCAAACATCTTTGAAAAGGCGATACTAAATTAAATAAATCGAAGCGGCGGAGAACTTCTAATATTTGTTGCTGAGGATTAGTACTTCTGACGTAGTAGCCATGATGAACTAAACTACGCATTAATAAACCCTTATCCCGAGTTAACAGAATTCTCGCTTGTGTATGGGAAATTTCTGCTAATTCCTCATCTGCATAATCATTGCGATATAAAGTATCAAAGCCTAAAAGCCTTAATGATGTGGCCAGTTTGCCTAAATGAATATCGAGAACAAAGCGAATGACACTCAGCGATTGTGGACGCACTGACACTGTAGGTGTAGTAATGTCAGTTACAGAAATGGGATAGATATGAATGATATCTCCATCCTGGACAATATAAGAAAAATCTACATATATATCGTTGACTTTTATATAATCAACTTCAGGATGGGGAACGCCTAAAGACTCAATCATGTCTTTAATCGAGGCTCTTTCCGCAAAATTATGGGTGATTTTCATCCGCCGTTTATTTCGGGGGAGAAAATCATTTAGTTCAGCGTAGAAATGGAAATAAGCAACAGCCATATTTATTTAATTCGTAATTTAATTCTTCAGATCCCCGACTTCTTTAAGAAGTCGGGAATCTAAATCCAGCTAGATGAATTACGAATTATTTAAGTTGTGTATTCGGCGTTAATCTTCACATAGTCATAACTTAAATCACAACCCCAAGCTTTACCTGTACCATGACCATTACCAACGCTCACAGAAATTAAGACTGTGTCTTCTTTAAGATACGCGCCGGCTGCTGCTTGTTTCAAATAAGCACTGGCTGCTGCACGATCAAATGATAGAGGTTGACCATTTTCTAGTAATAAGAAATCCCCTAGCTTGATTTGCAGATTTTCTTGCTCAAAGGGTACACCTGCACGTCCGGCGGCGGCGGCGATGCGTCCCCAGTTGGGATCGCGGCCAAAAATTGCCGATTTAACTAGGGATGAACCGGCGATGGTTTTAGCTATTTGACGGGCGGAAATTTCGTCATGTGCGCCAGTAACTTGTACTTCTATTAAGCAAGTTGCACCTTCCCCATCACGGGCGATCGCTTTGGCTAAATGCTGACAAACTGCTGTTAACATGGCCTCTAGTCTTTCCGCTTCTGTCCCCTTTTCAATAATAGCTGGGGTGCGGGATTGACCATTTGCTAAAGCGATTAAACTGTCATTGGTGCTGGTATCACCATCAACTGTAATCGAATTAAAACTTCTATCCGCCGCCCGACTTAACATTTGCTGCCATAAAGTAGGTGACACAGCTGCATCACAGGTAACAAATGCCAGCATAGTGGCCATATTGGGGTGAATCATGCCCGAACCTTTGGCAATCCCACCAATGCGCACCGGGCGATCGCCGATAGTTGTCTCTAAAGCAATAGATTTAGGCACCAAGTCTGTAGTAATAATTGCCCCAGCGGCATCATCTGAACCTGTTTCTGACAAAGCGGCTACTAGTGAAGGAATTCCGGCTTTCAGTGCATCCATCTTGATGCGCTGTCCAATTACCCCAGTGGAAGCCAACAGAACCGATTCGCTAGGGATGTTAAAAGCTTGTCCGACTATCATCGCTGATTCTAGAGCATCGAACCAGCCTTGAGTACCTGTAGCAGCATTTGCCTGTCCTGCATTACAGAGAATCGCCCGCGCATTCTGTTTAGCTTGTAAACGTTGACGACAATAATCTACGCAGGCGGCTTTAACTTGACTGGTGGTAAATACACCCGCTGCGATCGCTTCTACGTCTGATACTATCAAAGCTAAATCGGGTAATCCTGAAGGCTTTAAACCTGCGGTAATTCCTGCCGCCCGATATCCCCTTGGTGCTGTGATCCCACCAGTAATCTCCTGCCAGTCTGCCATGATTATTCTCTCACAACTATATAGTGGCTCGACAGGCGATTATACCAATTGTTAGTGGTCAGTTGTCAGTTGTCAACCGTCAACAGTCAACCGTCAACAATCAACCCTATTCCCTATTCCCTGTCACCATCACCTGCGATCGCTCATCACGCCATAATTGATATAACCGATTCGCTGGCATCGTCAAATATAAAATATCCCCAGGATTGAGTTGGGTGTCTAATAAATCCCAACCGTGCAACGTTTGATTAGCTGCTTCTACATACAAAGGCACAAAGTCAGCTGACATGGCTACATCTTTCACCAATTCACCACAAAAGGGGTGTACTTGGGTAATCATCGTTGCAAAAGCTACCCAAAGGCTATCGGCTGTAATTCCATTACCGAGGATACGTCCGCCTAGTGCTGCTGCGGCGAAAGCTGGGGCTGCTAATTCTGCCGGACTGAGTACCGCCTCGAAATCAAATACTTGTTGTGCCATGCCGGCAAAATCAGGGTCAGCATAATGGACAATGACGGGAATTGTGGGTGATAATCCTTTGGCTTTGAGGGCAATTTCTAAGTTAATGGCATCGTTACTAGTAACAGCTAGCACTGCGGTTGCATTGTTAATATTACTGGCTTGGAGGATGGCGCGGAAGCTAGCATCACCTTGAATTACAGGTATGCCAAGTCCGCGAGTAGTGTTGACAAATCTGTTGTTACTGTCAGTCTCAATTACTACCACCTCATGTCCACTGGCGTGGAGTTCTTGCACAATTCTCACACCAATGCCACTCAAGCCACAAACTATGTAGTGATGACGCTGGGGTATCCGGGCTGCATCCCAAAATTGTTTGAAGCGATTTCCGAGAACAAAATCGGTAAGCATCGCATACCAAATACCAATCACTGCTGCACCAACTAGCATCATTACTACAGTAAATAGCTTGATACTATTGGGAGCATTTTCTACTATTTTATCATTACCACCTGCTCCGGTAATCATGCCGACTGCAAAATATAAGGCATCGACAAAAGAGATATTTAAACTAGCAGAAACATAGGTGAGTGTAGCAAGTAAAATAATTACTAATAGCACCGCTGCCATCGCTACCACCGATTGGGCATGTTTTTGAAATTGCTTTAAGCTAGTAAAGACTTTGAGCAGTTTTCTTACCCATGATTTGCGGTGAGGACGGACGCGGGGTTGGATACCAACAATAATGCGATCGCCTACTTTTAATTCTTGTCCCGATAGTAATGCCGAAACCAAATTCATCTTACCTTTGACAGGTAAATAATAAATCAGCATCCGCGAACGATCTTCCCATAATTCACTGAGTTTATGACCCAGCCAAGGATGGTATTCATCAATATATTCTTCTTGAATTGGCCAAGTTTTTTGAAATAACTTAATGTGTCCGATCGCTTGATTACCCAGTGCAGCAAAAGTAAACACTGGTGCAGCCAAACCTACCACACTCATACTCAAGTGGTTTGGCAAAGTCTGATCGAGACGTTCAGCCAAACTTGTATTATAAAAGCGGTTGATAATCCGAATTTCGGGATTCAATACCCGCGCTTGCAACATAATTGCTAAATTACGTGCATCATCGGAACTAGCAATCACTAAAGTTTGCGCTTGCTCAATTCCCGCTGCTGTTAGGGTAGCAGCTGTATGTAAATCGCCAACAATCACATCTGGGGCGGATTCACCAGGGATGGGTTTGTGATGAATACCAACTACAAATGCACCCTGCTGTCTGAGCAACCGAAAGACTTTATATCCTGTACGTCCTAAGCCACAAACAATAATTCGAGGTTTCATGAAATAGCAGCATTATGATATAAGGGGCTGCATTCGGAGATATTGATTAATATTGTTGCCCACTTCCTTTGCTAAGAACTGTAACTGACAACACGGTAATCAATTTAAAATTTAAAATGAAGCGACTGTTTTAAAAATTAAGCGCTGTCTACGACAAGCCGCTTCTCTTGGAAACGCACTCGCGATCGCGTCTACGCATCGCCTGACAATGCCATTGTATCGAGTCACAATGCTATTGCATCACCTTGTTATGCCATTGCATCACCTTGTTATGCCATTGCATCACCTTGTTATGCCATTGCATCGCCTTGTTATGCCATTGCATCACCTTGTTATGCCATTGCATCGCCTTGTTATGCCATTGCAGAGAGCATCCCAATTAAGACTCCATACCCTAGGGGACTTACAAAAAATAATACCAATTTGAAAAAAGAATGCGACAGATTGGTAGGGGCACAACATTGTTCATTGGTGTCAACTTAAGTCAAAACGCTTATTCCACAGGCATTTTACCCCACCCCTCAATCCCCTCCCCGTTTACGGGGAGGGGACGTTTTGGCTTTTAGACAAAACTGGGGTGGGGTAGCGCGGATCTTGGTGGTACGTGATTTTGTATCAAATCATATCCAGGCAAGGGTTTCACGTTAAGTTGACACGTATGAACATTGTTGTACCCTTATGAATAATTTATGTGTCGCAAACATTATTTGAATTGGAATAAATTACCCATATTCCGTAGTGCGAGCTTCTTGCTCGCTTTTTAACATTAGCTCGCGAGACGCTCGCACTACAACTTTTTAACATTAGCTTCCGAGAGGCTCGCACTACAAATTTATTGGGTATTTAAAAAATTGGATGTCCCTGAGGGCGTTTTTGCTTTTGCCTCCTGCCTCCAGCCCTCTGCCTTCACTAGATAAATTGGCACTTTGACCAGATGGATCGAGTCAATATTATTTAGATAGCTTGAACCTGGAAGGCTTTAAGGTATGAATAACTTAGTAAAATTAACAATCCTTAGTGGAATTATATCGCCCCTAGTGGTAGCAGGAATAATCTCAGCTAAAGCACAAACACAGCCAGAGTCACCACCTGGGCCTATTTCTGCACCCAATGTGACCCTAAATATACAACGTAGCGCTGGCAATTGTCCGAAAACAATTGGACTGTGGTGGTTTGTCTTGCCTTATGAAGGTGGAGCAGAACATACAGTAGTTGCAGATACTAGAGCAATCGCTGACTCTACTAAGTTAGTGTCATCTACTAAGCAGTATGTGGAATTTGTCTCACCGCTACGGGATGATTACGCTTCTTGTGTTGGTCAAACTCAAGGTAAAGAATATAACTTCTATAGCGTCCAGTTTAAGAACAAACAAGCCTATTTTCGTGTAGACTTGCGCAAAATTGATGCACCTGCGAAAGAAATTTCCTACAAAACTGTAGCCGCTTCTCGTCCTTATGTCCGATGGGCGATCGCTGATTAAGATTATCTACGCTTAGTGTTTTGTGACGAAAGTCATGCTTTATTCATGACTTTTGTCTGTACTTTTCTTTGATGAAAACGGTTTTAATTACTTATGTAAGGGCTAAGAGCGGCTACTACTCAATAATGGGTCAGGACATTAACAAAGTAGTAGCTGTTCATCCCTGGCTTAAAGCTAGTTTATTCCTCATTGCCCATATAGCTGCCATACTCAGCAGCTATATCAGCAGAATCAACAATCATTTCTCATTGATTTTCTCCAGGAGCTGCGTGTTTGTAGCTTCTTTTTTATTTGGATGGAAAATAGTATTTAATGGGACATATCCCAAAGTTGAGCGACTCTAAGCCGGTTGGAGTTCTTCAGCGCCCCACATTCCGCGACTGAGGTTGAGTAATTACAGAAGATGGACGAGGCGAAACTGAATTACGTAACAGCAGTATCGGAATACTCAATAATCCTAAAATTATGACTACTGCGGTAATTATCCAAACTGAGAACCGATGAGGTTGATAGTTACCTCGTTCAATTTGCCAGTAAACCTGATTGTATTGCCAAGCGGCTATTGCAATGGTCATAATGCCAGCAATTACTAAAATAATCCCTAAACTTTCTGAATTGAATAATTCATTGACAGGGGGTTCCTTTTGTGTTATTACCAAATTAAGCTGATGCAAAAATAGACCAAATCGAGCGATCGCAAAACCAAAGCCAATTAAGGCAATAGAAGTACGTAGCCAAGCCAAAAAAGTACGCTCATTTGCTTGATGCTCACGTTGACGGTCTATTTTCGGGATTTTATCCATTAGTTTTTTCCTATTTCACCATCCCCCGACTGATTATACATAAGTGCTACAAGAGAAAAATTCATTCCTTAAATAATAGAGAATCTGCGGAAAATTCTCAAAAACATATCTGCTGGCAGAGACTCTCAACAAGCGCAATAGGCGACAATATAATTTGCAATCAATTAGGGTGATGCTATGTTTCGTCTAACTCAAATTATGCGGAACTTGTACCTTCGTCTGGAAGGTTTTTTCTCTGTGATTTTCACAAGCGTAGCTAATGTTGTCAAAAATTCCTTTGGTTTTTTTGCCAAGCTGTTTGGATTTAGTGAATCTGGTTATTACTTAGAACCCGATCAGGTACAAACCCTGAAGCAAAACGAAACTCAACAGCAAATTGAAACTAAACAGGATACCACTACTCAAACTCCTGCCAGCAAGCGCCGCGCTAATGCCAAAATGGAATATTACCTCAACATGGCTCGCGATCTGAAAAAGAATTAAGGCGCGGATCAGCCGCGCCAAATATGGTGACAGTTGGATGATTTTCTGAAGTTAATACTTAGAAAAAGCACCTTTATACTGTATTAAATAAACTCAAGGTTTGTTGTGATGCCGCATAGCTTTATGGATTTTCTTCCATCGTTCTTTCTCAGCTAATTGTGCCCTTTGGTCTTGTTTACGGGCTGAGTATTCAAGTTCCTTTTGCAACTTTTGGTAACTGAGAAATCGAGAATAATCAAGTAGCTTTTCTGACAATGCCTGTTGCACCGCACAACCAGGTTCTTGTTGATGCTGACAATCGCGGAAGCGACACTTTTGGCCTAAAGTTTCAATGTCTGCAAAAGTTTCTTGCAAACTATCATCACCTGCCCAAATTTGGATTTCCCTCATCCCTGGGGTATCGATAATCAAGCCCCTATTCGGGAGTAATATTAATTGACGATGGGTTGTTGTATGTCTACCTCGGTCATCACCTTGTCGTACTGATTGCACAGCTTGCACAGATTCACCCTTGAGTTGGTTGGTAATGGTAGATTTACCAACACCAGAAGAACCTAACAAAGCTACTGTCTGTCCTGGTTGCAAGTAAGATGCTAAGGCATTCAATCCTTGATTATTGGTGGCACTTAACACTACTATTGGTACACCAATGGCAATGGCTTCCACCTGGGCCAAGCAAGATTCTAGAGACTCACACAAGTCAGACTTGTTTAAAACAATGACTGGATTTGCGCCACTTTCCCAAGCGAGAATCAAATAGCGCTCAATTCGTCTGGGATTAAAGTCACCATCTAGTCCCGATACGAGAAATACAGTGTCAACATTAGCTGCAACAATTTGCTCTTCTGTTTTATTGCCTACAGTCTTGCGCGAAAATTTACTTTTCCTGGGCAATATTTCGTGGATAGTTGCTTGCTTTTGGGCATCTTGCACCGTGATAATCACCCAATCTCCAACTGCGGGAAAGTCTTGGGGTTGAACAGCATGATGTCTGAGTTTACCTGCAACTTTAGCTCTTAGTTCTCCTTGTTCACCGATTAAGGTGTAGATATTTTTGTATTCAACAGCAACTCTACCAACAGAAAATCCTTGTTGGCGATATGTTTCAAAGCTGTGAGCAAAAAAATTACTCCAGCCTAAGCAATTCAAATTCATTGATATTTCCTCAATGTGTGCTACTTGTGTTGCACAAGGCCTCACAGAGGAGGACACTTTCCAATTTATGGCAGATGAGCCGATTCTCTCAAATTCGGCAACCAATCCAATCAGATTAAGTGTCCGTAAATTCTAGATTTCATTCCTGGAAGATGGAGGATTGAACAAGAATCTCTGTACCTTGTGTCCGTTGAGTTGAAGTGGTTAATATCACCCGGACTGCTACAAATTCAGTCATATTGCTTCCTCCCGACATACTACAAGAAATAATCTACATTACTACATTACTACATTAGCCGATTCCGGTCTCTATTCCCCTGTTAAGAGTTCCCCTTAGAATGAACCAGTCGCTCATGGGGCAAACCCCAAGACCTCGCTGGCTCAACTGTTTCCTTTTTTAATACACAATATTTAATTATGGCTTAATGCCAGCAGGAATCAGGGCAAGGTGTTGCAAAATTCTTACAAGCAGATATACTGAATAAAAGAGGGTTAAAAAACTTTCTGATTTCTGAAAAAGGGGAGAAGCTAACTACCAAAAAAAGCAGCTAGCTTCTAGCGTAATCTACCGTGTCTTTGTCTTCAGCCGTTTACTGCTCCATTTCCCATACTAAGCTTGTCATTTTTTTTTGTCAAGTTGTCATTTAAATCTGACATAAAAAAATGTCTTGCATTTCAGACTTCATGAGAGAAAATATAGACAAGCATAATATTTAGGATTTTGGCATATGACTGACAGAAGGCGTTCTGATGATTACAAGCAAATCAGCGGCTATATCCCACTGGAGTTAGCCCTGGAGTTTAAAAGCATCTGTGCCCGCTTAGGTATCTCCCAAAGCGATGCTATGGAAGAAATGGCTCAAGAGTGGGTAGCGAAAAAAACAGGTTCTCATGCGCTCAATGGTCGAAAAGCTGCACCACAAACAATTGCCCATGTAGTACGGGCTAACATGGCAAAACTCAAGTGTTGTGGGTTAAAAAACTTGCCAGCCTTGGCAAAAGGCGAAGTATTACCAACACCAGGTGACTTTGCCATCATTACATCGGCTTTAGACATCCCGGAGGAAGAAAGACAAAAAATTTGGCAAGAAACTTTTAAAATTTCCGTGTATCAGGATTATCAGGGTGTAAAAGGATATAGAGATTCTGGAGGTGTCAAAGAAGATGAGTGTGAGTATTCTTAGAATCCTCAACTTACCGGGGTGGAACTTTAAAATGTCTTATGAAGGGGTTTCAATTTTTGCCCCAACAAAGCGTGATGCTACTTACATAGCTCAAAGCTACGGAGAAGCGTTTAGCGAAACCGCATGTAAAATTAATGGCAAAGTGCGAATTCAATGGCGAGGCTGCAAGCAACCAATTGAATTCTTTGGCTGGATGTCAAGCGAACAACCGCCTACAGCGTCGGAAACAGCCGAAGGGATTTTGCAATCAGAGGGTGCAGTGTTTTGCAGCCAATTACGTGTACCATCACAGTTGTTGTACCGCATGGTTGCGGCTGCGGAAAATGAGCGTCCAGTGAGCATCGTCAGACAAGATACTCGCAAGCAAATCATTGTGAATCAGCCAATGGCCCAAATGCTACAAACTCCGCCAGAAATTGCCACTCAAAGGATCATGACCCAGTTTTGGCTACCTGAGGATTTAGCCGAACTCGAACAAAGATTACACAATGATAGGCAGTTTACTTGGACTTATTCTGCTGGACTGAATGAGAGAGCTTGGGCAATCCTGACAACCCAGTTTGAGGCTTTTGAGGTGGAGGGTATTTGGTACAGACAGGGAATCAGCTTGGCAACTCCCCAACTTGTACCCATACCCCCAGGGGTGTTGGAACAAGCTTAAATTAACAATTTAACTCCTGCTCGAATTAGAAAATCATCAGGTGTATCATTGATTTTTCTATTTCGGGGTGCATTTCTTCCAGTTATCAGTAGTTATCAGGTTTTAAGTTTTCCGATTAAAAATTGAAGCAATCAGGGCAAGACTGTTGCAGTTATCGCTTTATTCTCTTCAGGACTTCTACTAATTCTCTCGTGCTGCCTTGTTGTGGTGACTGAAAATTTAAAAAATGTAGCGAATTGTAGCGAATTTAAAAGTAGTCACCTTATCTGGGAATAAGCCTTCTAATTAGACTAATTATCACACCGATAGAAGATTGCTGATCTTAGATGCGTAAATTTCCTCTGACAGATATAGAGGATACATATTTACATCTATATTATGGATGTTTGATTTTGGTAAATGCACCCTTGACACTCCATTGCACTGAATAAATTTACCTTGACTTTTACTAATAAATCGTATCCATCCTTACAATTTGTGGGCATTTGTCATTGGTCATTGGTCATTAGTCATTAGTCATTGGTACAGACAAGAAATTTCGCGTCTGTACAATAGTTGTCCTTCTTGTCCCCCTCATCCCTCCTGATAGGTAGGTTTTTTGTTGTGTTAGGTGTGGTAGAGTTTTTTATTTGCACGCAACATGCGATCTTTTGAGACCAGGGAGGCAGCTAGAGCATGACTAAACCAGAGATAGCATCTTATGGAGCTTGGCGATCGCCGATTACCACAGATTTAATTACTTCCCAAACGATTGGCTTAGGGCAAATTTTTCTTGATGGCGAGGATATTTACTGGAGCGAATTACGACCATCAGAAAAAGGTAGAAACGTAATTGTACGGTTGAAAAATGGTCAAGTTCAAGATGTAACGCTTGCTGGTTATAACGTCCGTACCCGCGTTCATGAATATGGCGGGGCTTCTTTTCTGGTAGTTAATGGCACAGTTTACTTTTCTAACTTTGCCGACCAACGCCTGTATCGTCAATCTGCTGAGAGCGAACCACAAGCGATCGCACCAGAAGTAGCTAAACGCTATGCAGACGCTATCTTTGACCATCAACGCCAGCGAATTATTTGTGTATGCGAAGATCATACGGTTGCTGGGCAAGAAGCTGTCAACACATTGGTAAGCTTAGGGTTGACCGCAGATAGTACACCCCGGCAACTAGTTGGGGGTAACGATTTTTATGCTTCGCCTCGCCTCAGTCCTGATGGTTCTCACTTGGCTTGGCTAACTTGGAACCATCCAAATATGCCGTGGGATGGTACAGAACTGTGGGTAGCAGAAGTCCAAGCAGATGGATTATTAGGAAAAGCTCAACAAATCGCCGGTGGTCTAGAAGAATCTATCTTTCAGCCCCAGTGGTCACCAGATGGCACACTGTACTTTATTAGCGATCGCACAGGTTGGTGGAATCTCTATCGCTGGCAAAATGGAGATGTGGAACCATTAACTCAAATGAAAGCAGAGTTTGGTAAACCTCTGTGGGTGCTAGGGATGCGTACCTATGATTTCTCCTCAAGCGATCGCATTATTTGCACCTATACTCAAGAAGGTACTTGGCATTTAGCTAGTCTTGATACCAAAACAAAGCAACTAGAATCTCTGCCAACCCCTTACACAGAGATTTCCTCACTGCACGCCGCCCCTAATAAAGTAATTTTTATCGGTGGTTCTCCGACTGAGCAGACAGCTATTGTACAGTTAGACTTAGCTAGTAACAAGCTAGAAGTGCTACGCCGCGCCAGTGATGTGAAAATTGAGGCTGGTTATCTTTCCCTACCCCAAGCAATAGCATACCCGACAGCGGATGGTAAGACAGCCTACGCCTTATTTTATCCACCACAAAATCAAGATTACACTGCTCCAGTAGGCGAAAAACCACCGCTGATTGTCAATAGCCACGGTGGCCCAACAGCAGCAGCGGGGACGAGTTTGGACTTGAGCATTCAATACTGGACTAGCCGAGGTATAGCAGTTTTAGATGTAAATTATGGTGGTAGCACAGGTTATGGTCGGGAGTACCGCCAAAGATTAGATAGTCAATGGGGAATTGTTGATGTTGATGATTGTGTGGATGGGGCGCGTTATTTGGTAGAACGAGGAGACGTAGACGCAAACCGCCTAGCAATTTCTGGTGGGAGTGCTGGCGGTTATACAACTTTGTGTGCTTTAACATTCCGTAATACTTTTAAAGCAGGCGCTAGCCACTTTGGTGTGAGTGACTTAGAAGCTTTAGCGCGAGATACTCACAAATTTGAGTCGCGATACTTAGACCGCTTGATTGGTGCTTATCCAGAACAGCGTCAGATTTATCAAGAGCGATCGCCGATTAATTTTACCGAACGTCTGGCTTCGCCGGTGATTTTTTTCCAAGGATTAGACGACCAAGTCGTACCACCCAACCAAACAGAAGCAATGGTGACAGCACTGCGAGTTAAAGGTGTTCCCGTAGCATACCTTCCCTTTGAAGGTGAGCAGCATGGTTTCCGACAAGCAGAGAATATCAAGCGTTCTTTGGAAGGGGAACTTTACTTCTACTCGCAGATTTTCGGTTTTGAATTAGCTGACACAATTGAACCTGTAGCGATTGAAAACTTTACTTAAAGAGCCTTTTTCCGCCCAATAGCCATAATATGGGCACTAGCTCCTAATACAGAAGGTTCAGTTTCTAGCCAACGAATAGCTTCTAAAAGGCGTTGACGGCGAACTGGCTCATTCCAATGTTCAGAGAAATTTTGGAGTAACCAACCTGGCCCTTCAATAGCCAAAGTGCTGAGATAATCTAAACCTGCTGCTTCAATCTCAGCTTTGAGTTCATCTGGATGATGTAAAAAAGCTGTAGTGAAGTAAGCAGGATGGTTGTTTGGGTTACGATGTTGACCGTCAATCAAATCCTGTTGCACAATCTCAACAAATTCAGGGTCATCTAAAAAACCTTTTAGTAATCCATCTAAGGTTGAAGCAAAGCGAGAAATTCCCACAGCGAAGACCAAACCCCCACTTTTTAGAATCCGGTGAGCTTCGCGCAAAGCCTGTATTCTATCTTTGCTATCAATTAGGTGATACAAAGGGCCCAGTAGGAGAACAGCATCAACACTATCGTCCGCCCGATTCACTTGACGGGCATCGCCAACTGCTAAACTAGCTAGAGGATAATTCGGTTGTGTTTGCGCAAATTGTCGGGCTTGCTCAATGTGCAAAGGAACCGCATCAATCAGGTGGACTTCATAACCTTGTTGCGCCAACCAATAAGCATAAACACCAGAACCACCGCCAACATCAAAGATGACCGCAGGTGCTGGCGGTAGGTAGCGGCTGATAATTTCTTGGGTGCGCGTAAATTCCAGCACACCTGTACCTCGTGATAACCGCTCCTGCTCTTTACCAATTCCGTAATGGATTAACGCCTCATCGGAAAGTGGGTTACTGAACTGAGATAAATCTGACACCAAAGTAATTCCCTAAATTACAGCTATTGATTATTGTCTCTCGCTCTGCGGCTGATGTTGAGGACGATGTAGAAACCAATACCAACCAGAACCTTGACGATTCAGCCAATAGTCTTCTAAATCGGGATTTTCTCTAGGGAAATCAGAAAATTGGGAGTCATCATGAACGCGAATTCTGACATTCTCACAATTCCCTTCGATTTCAATTGTGACAGCCTGATTGTCGCTCTGGGTTGGGCGCAAGAGGCTATCTCTGATGATGCGTCGATTCCTATCTACATTTTGGCTATGACTGGGAACACAACGTACTCTCACCAAGGAGTTTTCATTGGGGTTATCTAAAAGATAGGGTAAGATTTGAGAGTCACGAATTCTGGGAGTGTCGGCGCTAGCTAAAGATGATACCGACAGCAACAGGATTGTACTCAGAGTAATAATTCTCGCTCCAGGTGGGCTGTTCATCATATCTCCCCAGAAATAAAAAAAGTAATTGCCAGGGTACTGACCCTGGCGTAGAATCAATTAAAAATTACGAATTATAGCTGTAGCCAGATAGATTAGGACATCAAGCTAAAATAAAACCCAGAAAATTAAAGGCTTTCAAGTCTGTCAACAGTCAACACTTCTCTTTGCTACGCAACGCTACCGCGAACGAGTGAGCTTCAGTGCATCGCAGTCAACAGTCAACAGTCAACCGTCAACAGCTATACAAATTGGTATAACTTATTTATTATCTAGCAGTTGATTTACCTGCTGACCTCGACGACCAGTTTTAATTTCGTAGCGGCGAGTGAGGTTGTCTTCATAGTTCATATCTCTTGCAGCCGCAGAGTTAACGAAAGCATCGCAATTCTTACCTTGAACTACTGTGGCGGAACTGCTGCTATTTTCTTCATTGCGGTTATTGCGGGTATCTTTGGAATCGCTGTTATTTTGGCTACCTTGGCTAGCACCGCTACCACTCACGCCAATACCTAAGAAGCTAACACCACCGCCACCGCCGTCATTGTGGCTTTGAGAGGAACTAGAACGAGTACTAGTAGAAGTTGCGATCGCTATTTTAGTAGAACTGTTGCGAGTATTGCTACCTAAACCCACATCACTACATAAAGCACGGGGGTCATTTGCGAGAGTTTTTGGGTCAACCCAAGATTGATGGTCTCCCAAGCCTTGAATTTCAGTATTACCAACTGGATTACCAGGTGCGCTAGGTGTAGGAGTGCTAGGAGTACCAACAGCAGCGCCAGGGGTAAGAATACCAGGTTTAAAAATACCAGCCGGCTGTACATCAAATGGCCCTGCGAATGCTGGTAGTGTACTAGTTAAAAGTGCAGTAGCTGTTAGCAATGAGCCGGTTAAGTGACGGAATTTCATGGTCATTCTCCTCAAGTTTCAGTGTTTGTCTTGGGCTTTCACCCTTGCACTTACTCAATAGGTTGACCTTGATTAGTTTATGCAGCCTCTGGGGAAATTTTTTTGTAAATCCTGGTTAGCACTTTGACTAACCTCAGTGGGGGTTGACTGTTGACTGTTGACTGTTGACCGTTGACTGCGCCGCACTGAGCTTGTCGAAGTGTTGACCGTTGACTGTTGACCGTTGACTGTTGACTGTTGACTGTTGACTGTTGACCGTTGAGTGTTGTTTTCTTGACAAATGACAAATGACAAATGACAAATGACTAGTAAATCATCTTGATGTTTTCACCGAACTATGCAGTACCCTTTAGAACTTACCTTCAAATTCTGGGCTTTAGCGCCGCAAATCTCGATTGTTGATAGTCAAGGTAATTTGGTTTTCTATGTCAAGCAGAAGCTTTTCAAGCTGAAGGAAGCAATTACGATTTTTGCGGATGTAGAACGTAGCCGTCCGCTTTACTACATCAAAGCTGACCGAATTATTGATTTTTCGGCACGTTACAACTTCACAGATAGCAATGGTAAGGAGATTGGCGCGGTAAAACGGCGAGGATTGCGATCGCTTTGGCGGGCGCGTTATGACATATTTAATGGTGAGACTAGCAATCTCAACATCCAGGAGAAAAATCCTTGGGTGAAAGTTGCAGATGCTTTATTCGCAGAGATACCAGTTCTGGGGATGTTCACAGGTTATGTGTTCAACCCAGTTTATCTAGTTAGCCGCGCTGATGGCACGGTTGTCATGCGGTTAGAGAAAATCCCCGCTTTTCTCTCTCGACGATTTACGATTAAACCTGTCGATCAAATTAGCGATCGCGAACAAGAGCAAGTTTTGTTAAGTTTAATGATGATGCTGCTACTAGAACGCGATCGCGGCTAGCGATGAGTAGCCGTCTTAACTGGTAAAAAATATCCCAATCATTAATTTGCCTATCGTATCACTGGTGAGGGCTGGGAAACCGATTGGTGTCAACTTCACTTCTCTGACTTACCCAACAGAACACCCACAGGCTGTAAGCCTGGGGCTAACGCTACAAAGCCCACTTCCGTGGGCTAAGAAAATTTAGCCCACGGAGGTGGGCTTTGTTCAATTAGCCGCACCCTTCGAGGGTGACGGCGGTTTATTGGGTAAGCGAGGGATTGGGGGTGAGGAAAAAACCTTGTCAACCAAAAGGGTTTCACGTTAAGCTGACACCTCTGGGGAAACCCCCGCCCCTACAATTTGCGTAATTTATTTTTTGCTATGTACTTAGTAGCCATCCACTGACCAATGGGGAGGGTCGTTACTCAATTTATACACTCCGTAGCTACTACCTACTGTCCATAAATTTCTATTCAGGGCTGCATTTGCTGGATCGCCTACAGACACCATTCGCCCATTACCATCTCTAATATTAATCTTGCCATTCCAGGTAACATTCCAATCAATTGCTAATCTTTGAATATGGCGAGAATTTAAGGAAACAGGATTACCACCAACTCCATAAGCATCTACCATCTCTTGAGCGGCTTGTACTGAGCCAGCATTGGTGTAATGCTCCCATTCAATATTAACTCCAGCCATACTTGGCACATATTTAGCAGCAATATCTTGTCTATAAATTCGCGCTGCATAATGCATCAAATAAGCACGTTCTTTCGGACGATGGGTAGCGGTAACAATTACCTGACATCCTGCATCAATCAGCGCTTTTTGAAATGCTTCTACTCTTTGACGAAATGGTGAAGCTAAATCAGCAATTAACTTGCTAGTAGGGAAGTTATCAACCCAATGTGCTCCACTGAGGCGAAATCTTTGATTTTTCGCATAACCATTTAAAATATCCAAAGCTGGCGTTAAATCCTGTCCTAGTTTTTGCTTAGTAATATTACTTAACGCCTCTTCTATTTCGCTACGCCAGCGCACATCTCTTTTTTTATATGCTTCGGCTAATCCTTTATTACTGGTATAACCAAAGTCTCCATCTACTTTTAAAAGAGGATTTAATTGCCCTGTTTTATTTAAACATGCTTGTAAATCTTTAACTTCTGCTTCCCCAAAACCAAGGTAACTTAGCAATGTATTAGCTGCTAGGTTAGGAAGTTGCAAAATTAAACCCTGATTCAGTGCTATGGCATAGGTCATGTTACCAACGACACCATCACCAGTTAAGCCATTTCTTTGCTGATAGCTACGAGTTGCTTGATCGGTCTGTTTACCAAAATCACCATCAACAACATCAATTGGAAATTCAGCATTTTTCAAAAAGCTTTGCCAAGCAAAAACAATAGCTCCTTCTGAGCCAAGTTTTATTACTGGTAATTTCAGAATGCTGACATTAAAAGCCATAATTTTATCTCCATTAAAAATTATAGACTTCTTGCAAAAGCTTGATAATTTTTCTAGTAAGAGAATGAGTGTTTTTCAGGACTTTATCTGTTACTTCAGTTACTTTTGCAAGCAGTCTATTTATTAGCCAAGTGTGAGAGTTAAATAATCAACTTAACCCTCATCATGATTGTCTACTGTTGGTGTGATTGACCATTTTCAAAACTCTTTTAAATTGCTAATAATTAAGCGATTATTTTTTGCCAAGAAGCCGGTCCGATAATGCCATCAGCAACTAATCCATTTTGTTTTTGGAAGTTTTTCACCGTTGACTCGGTTTGCGGGCCATAGACACCATCAACATCAACACCTAAACGATATTGCAAGTAGCGAATGACTGGGCCGCCTGCATGATTTGGGCGAATTATTCTTTTTGCCAAAACTAAATTGATTGCATCCCATGTAGCTTTGTCAGCAGTTCCTGTTTCTGACAAACCAGCTACTTTTTGAAATTTGGCTACAGCCGAACTGGTCGCCCCACCAGCTATGCCATCTTCTACTAAAGTTTTACCATTTTTATCGGTGATTTTTAGCTGATTCAAGGCTTTTTGCAGCCGCAGAATTGTAGTATCTAAATTCTGCTCCTCATCTGGTACGGGGTTTACAGGAGTGGTTGGTAATTTACCTGTCAAGCCTTTAACAATTGCATTAGCTATTGCTTCTGGATTATATAGATTCATATCTTTTTGCGAATCGAGGAAGCAACCTTCTACAAGAATCGCCGGCATATCTGTATTTCTCAGGACATATAAATGAGAACCACTCTTAACACCACGATTAAAAAATCCTAATTTGACAAATTCATCTAATACTGGTTTAGCGATTTTTCGACTAGTTTCGCTACCAGCAAATACTTCTGTGCCGTTTGCTTGTCCGTTAAAGGAATTAAAATGAATCGAGACATACACATCAACCTTGTTAGCATTTGCTTTATCGCATCTTTTAGCAAGTGATTCAGTTACTGTGCTAGCCCTATCAGGTTTACAAACAACGACTTGATGTCCTAAAGCTTGCAGCTTAGATATCACTCTATTTCCGACATCTAAGGTTAAATTATCCTCAAATCTGATGCCTCTAGCTCCGGTGTCTGGAGGGCAATTATGCCCACTATCAATGCCAAATTTCATGTTTGATTCCTCCACGTATTTTCATAATAGTTTAAATGTTTAACATTTTTTGATAACTCTCTTTTATACTTTTGAGCAGATAAAAATAAATTTTCCATGCTCAAAGTTGCCATGACTAGAAAAATTCTATAACATAAATGTGGTTAAATTTGCTATGACTAAAGTCATAAAATAAATAATCACTGCCAAAATGGCACATAACATTTTTTAACTACATCCTGCGGAAAATAAATTTCCGGAATTTAACAAAAATTTTCTTATTATGCTTTGTGTGTCAGTGGTCAATGGTCAATAGTCAATGTTCATTAGTTATTTCTCCGGTCTCCTCATCTCCCCCAGCACAGGAGGATTAGTAGTTGATATTTATGTATATATACTGAGAGAATTGGCTTAATCTGAGTATTCTGTTTTCAGTCCATTACTTAAAACGGTAGACAGTCATGACAAATGTATCGAATTCTATCTTAGACTCAAAAACCCCTGCTGATGTAGTGATTTCTGTACAACCACGCAAACCTGTCCAAGACCCGACTTTGGGTATTGCTGTGAATGTTAACAAAACAGGAACTCCCAAAAATCGACTAGTAGCAGTGGGGGATTCAATCACACAGGGTTTTCAAAGTGGAGCTATATTTAATACGCAACTCTCATATCCAGCAATTATTGCTAAAGAATTAGGTTGGGAGCAACTACGCTATCCTACTTATCAGAGTCCAACAGATGGATTGCCATTAAATGTAGAACGTTTAGCCCATGACTTAGAAAAAAAGTTTGGTTCTAATATTAACCCGTTAGAGTTTGTTGGTGTTGCCTTATATTTACGCCAATACTTAGATATTAATGAAAACTATTGGGAACGAGGTGAAGGTTCACTGTTCCCGATTCAACAAGGGATAAACCATAACCTAGCAGTCTATGGATGGGATGTGCGTAATACCATATCGCGTAATGCAGACATTTGTATTAAAACCCTTAAAGATCATCCAGCTAAGGATGATTATCTAAGGTTAATAGTGGAAAATCATAATGACCGGGCGGCGATTCGTGTTTTAAATTCAGCGCGCAATAGCAATAGTGTCGCACTTTCCCCAGTACAAGCAGCAGCAGCTTTGGGTGATGAAGGTACACCAGAAACGGAAGGGATTGAAACACTAATTGTCATCATTGGTGCAAATAACGCTTTAGGCACTATCCTCACTTTTAATGTTGTCTGGAGTGATACTGGCTATGATGATATGGAAATTAATGATAAATATACTGTTTGGCGACCTATTCACTTCAAAGCCGAACTTGATGAGTTAGTTGCTGAAGTCAAAAAAATCCGCGCTCGCCATGTAATTTTTGGTACAGTACCCCATATTACCATTGTGCCTTTTGCCCGTGGTGTCAATCAAAAAGTTAAACCAGGTTCGCGGTATTTTCCTTACTACACCTTACCTTGGATTGAAGACAAAAATTTTGACCCAAACAAACACCCTCACCTTACACAACAGGAAGCCAGAGCGATTGATAGCGCTATTGACCAGTATAACGACTATATAACTGATGCCGTGCGTCAGGCGCGCACTGAAGGCAGAGATTGGTATCTCTTTGAAATGGCGGGATTATTAGATAGGTTAGCATCCCGGCGTTATTTACAAGACCCCGAAGCTAAACCAGATTGGTGGGATGAAATGGGCGGTGCTTACCCATTACCTGCTGAACTTCAGGCGCTGAATCCTGTACCGGATTCTCGCTTTTTGCTTTCCGGGCCTAATGGTCGCACCCAAGGCGGGTTATTCTCTTTAGATGGGATTCATCCAACAACAATTGGCTATGGTATTATTGCCCAGGAAGTGATTAAGATTATGCAACTGGCTGGGGTGAAGTTTTATCAACCCGATGGTCAAACTGAACGTCCTGGTGATATTCGGGTGAATTTCCAAAGCTTGATTAAGTTGGATTCGTTGATTTCTCACCCCCCACAAAATTTGCTCAGTCTTAAGGATATTATCGGCGGGTTGGACAAGAATTTTAATATTTTGAGTAATATGCTCAAAAGCAATTATTGACAAAATCTGTGTTTTCTGAAGCGTTCTCCGCGTCCTCTGCGGTTCAAAAATAATTGATTTAACCACAGAGGCGCAGAGGACACAGAGACATTTCCCTATTACGGGTACCCAGAATCAACTTCAGGGTTCCCGGAATC
>NZ_CAWNLA010000001.1:0-419435 GCF_963875285.1 Calothrix sp. NIES-2100 | reverse complement strand
GTGTTTCGCGTAGTTTGTAGTAACTTTCGCCTTGAGGTTAACACTAACAGACTGGCGTTTTAAAATTTGCCAACAGATTTAAACCGTAAAAATTAGGAATTTTTAGACTTTTGTAATTAGAGATTCAGCTAAATTACTGAAATTTTTGTGAAATCATAAAAAATCAACAATTTTACGTATGACAAATTTTGCAACCATTGTCCAATATAGATTTAGGAAAAATTTGGCAATAGGGTGCAAATTATGGCAAGAATTAAACGCAGTTCACGTATTCTGAGCAACGCTGAAAAACGTCTAGCTAGTATTGAATCTATTGATTCTAGCCTAGATGTAGGAGAAGGGTTGACAGTCGAAAATTATACTAAAAAAATTGAAAAACTGCGACAATCTGTAAAAACATACAATCGCACACTCTCCACTATCGATAATTTATTAACCCAAATCATCGAAGAAGAAAAAGATTTAGCAGACTATTCTCAGAAAATCTTGGGTGGTATTGCTTATAAATTCGGTAACAATAGCCACGAATATCAAATGGCTGGAGGTACTCGCAAAAGCGATCGCAAACGTCCTGAGCGTCAAACCACGGTTACACCTACTAGGGAAGAATAGGGCAGAAAAACGCTTACCAATTTGAAAAAAAATGCGACAGATTGGTAGGGGCACAACATTGTTCATTTGTGTCAACTTAAGTCAAAACGCTTATTCCACAGGCATTTTACCCCACCCCTCAATCCCCTCCCCTTGGCAAGGGGAGGGGAAGTTTTGCGTCAGCAAAACTGGGGTGGGGTAGCGCGGATCTTGGTGGTACGTGATTTTGTATCAAATCACATCTTGGCAAGGGTTTCACGTTAAGTTGACACGTATGAACATTGTTGTGCCCTGATGAATAACTTAGGGATCTGCGGGTTAATAGTGTCCCAATCAGACGGGTTTCGACACTTCGTGAGCTTCAGTGCATCGCTTTGCTCAACCCTCAGCAGTCGAGAGTTGAGCGGAGTCGAAACTCGGTTCACTGGTACTTTATTTTCATGCAAATCCCTTATGTGTGGAGTGATTATAGCGGTTCTCGTTTGGATGCACTAGACTATAGGGCACAGCATTGCTCATACGTGTCAACTTAACGTGAAACCCTTACCAAGACGTGATGAGCGAATTCTCTCACTTAACATCATGATCCGCGTCACCCCACCCCGGCTTTGCTGACGCAAAACCTCCCCTCCCCGTAAACGGGGAGGGGATTGAGGGGTGGGGTAAAATGCCTGTGGGATAAGCCTTTTAACTTAAGTTGACACCAATGAGCATTGCTGTGCCCCTACGAATGAATTGATATTTATCCTCACTCACTCCATTTACTCCCAATCCTCAATCTGCAACCCATTCACACGATTAAACTCTTTTGTATTACGAATTACGAATTACGAATTAATTTCCTTCTAGCGCATCGACTTGGGATAAAAGTTCTAAAGCTTTATCCTTTTCGCCAAGTCTTCTATATTCGTCTGCTATCTCACGCAGCAACGATGCTTTGTCATATTCTACATCGTCTTTTTGAGTTAACTCTAGAGCTTGTGCGAGAATTGGCAAGGCTTGAGATGGTTGTTTAGTTTTTCTATATCTAGCAGCTATTTTGATCAATGCTGAGGCTTTTTGACTATGAGAATTTATTGTTTGAGCTATTTGTAAGGCTTGAGTAAATTCGCTGGAGTCTGCTAAATTCACCACTATATCATGCAATGTCGAAGATTTTTGATATTCGTCAGTAATGCTATTGGCTATCTGCAAAGCTTGGGTGAGTTTTTTGGCTTCTAATAGTTTCATAACTATCTGATTTAAAGTTGAACTTTGCCAATATTCATCTTCTATTGTTTTGGCTAATTGTACAGCTTGGGAGTCTTGCCCTACTTCTGCTAATTTGATAGCAACTCCACTCAAAGTTGAGCATTTTTCATAGTTAGTTTTCATGGTTTTAGCGATGAGCAAGGATTGGGGGATTCTTCCCACTTCGGCTAATTTGATCGCTATACCCCGTACTGTCCAATATTTTTGTGTATTATCTTCAATAGTGCCAGCAACTTTCAAGGCTTGGTCAACTTTGCCTAATGCTGCCAAGTTGTTAGATATATTACTTAAAGTTTGGAGTCTTTGTCCTGGATTTTCAATGCTTTGGACGAATTTCAAAGCCTCGGAGATTTTTCCGGCGGCGGCTAAGTTGTCAGCTATGTTACTCAAAGTATCAAATCTTTCAGTGTCATTGGGGATACTTTGGGCTACTTTTAGGGCTTGCTCAAGTTTACCCTGGGCTGCTAAATCAAGGGCTTGATAACGCAAACCAGAAGTATTCTGATTGCTCACAGGTAAACTAGGGAGGGTAAGAAGAGGCAAAGGGGCTAAAGGTAAAGTTGGAAGTGAGGCGTTTTCTTTAACACAAATACCCGCAGAATTGAAGGGAGCAGCGAAAACAGGGTAAGAATTCGCTAGCATTGTGAAGCTCAACAGGGCAAGTAAGCAATTTTGGGGACGCATGAGTGTTAAAGGCAAAACATGACGATAATTTCTGCGTCTAAGGTTTTAACTTGAAAGGCGAATTAAGATCAAGATAAAGACATATTTTGTAGCTTACTGCATGAAACGCATCGTCTTGATTGCTGGGTTTGAATCCTTTAACGCTGACTTGTATAGGAAAGCGGCTTTTTTAGCTAACTCTCGCTGTTTAGATTTGGACATTCGAGTGTTTAGCGATCGCGATATTACCACTAAGCGCCAGGAAGTAGAAGCCGCACTCCAAGACGCTGAGGTATTTTTTGGCAGCTTACTATTTGATTATGACCAGGTTATGTGGCTGCGCGATCGCCTGACCCAAATTCCCATCCGCTTGGTGTTCGAGTCGGCTTTGGAATTGATGAGTTTAACCAAGCTGGGCGATTTTGCCATTGGCGATAAACCCAAAGGTATGCCCAAGCCAGTAAAATTCATTCTGGATAAATTTAGTAACGGTAGAGAAGAAGATAAACTCGCGGGTTATATTAGCTTTTTAAAGGTAGGGCCGAAACTACTCAAATATATACCAGTGCAAAAAGTTCAAGATTTACGCAACTGGTTAATTATTTATGGTTATTGGAATGCTGGCGGGTCTGAAAATGTTGCGTCATTATTTTGGATACTGGCGGAAAAATATTTGGGCTTAAAGGTTGGCGATATTCCCGCGCCTGTGGAAACTCCAAATATGGGGTTATTGCATCCAGATTACCAGGGCTTTTTTGAATCACCAAACGCTTATGTGGAATGGTATCAGCAAAGAAAGGACACGGGGACGCGGGGACACGGAGACGCGGAGAATGTAAATGGAAATTTCTCCGCGTCACTCACTCATCCGGTTGTGGGTATTCTCCTCTACCGCAAACACGTTATTACAAAACAAGCATATATTTCCCAATTAATTAGAAGTTTTGAAGCAGCAGGGTTAATTCCTTTACCGATTTTTATTAATGGGGTGGAAGGACATGTGGCTGTCAGAGATTGGATGACAACTGATTATGAAATTCAACAAAGAGAACTTGGTAATAATGAAACTCCCTCGCTTTCAAAGGAAGCGGTGAAAGTTGATGCTGTTGTTTCTACAATTGGGTTTCCTTTAGTTGGTGGCCCGGCTGGTTCAATGGAAGCAGGGCGACAGGTAGAAGTTGCTAAACGTATTCTGACTGCGAAAAATGTCCCTTATTTTGTAGCTGCACCGTTGTTAATTCAAGATATTCATTCTTGGACGCGACAAGGTATTGGCGGTTTACAAAGTGTGGTGTTGTATGCTTTACCTGAACTCGATGGGGCTATTGATACTGTTCCCCTTGGTGGGTTGGTGGGTGAAGATATTTATTTGATTCCTGAACGGGTGCAGCGATTAATTGGGAGGGTAAAAAGTTGGATTAATTTGCGAAAACAACCTGCATCGGAACGCAAAATTGCCATTATTTTATATGGTTTCCCTCCTGGTTATGGTGCTGTGGGTACGGCTGCTTTATTAAATGTGCCGCGTAGTTTATTAAAATTACTCAACGCACTTAAAGAAGAAGGTTATGCAGTCGGGGATTTACCGGATGATGGAGAAGAATTAATTCGCTGGGTGAAGGAAGCGGATGAAAGTTTCAATGACGCGGAGAAACGGAGACGGGGAGACGCAAAGACAGAGATAGTCCCCGCGTCCCTACATCCCCGCGTCCCCGCGTCAGTTAACGTTCGGACTCTGGAAAAATGGTTAGGATATCTCCGCACTTCTCGCATTGAGAAGCAATGGAAATCTTTGACGGGGACGGGGATTAAAACTTATGGTGATGAGTTTCAAATTGGAGGTGTGCAGTTAGGAAATATCTGGATAGGTGTACAGCCACCTTTGGGTTTACAAGGCGACCCGATGCGGTTAATGTTTGAGAGAGATTTAACGCCTCATCCTCAATATGCTGCTTTTTATAAATGGTTACAAAATGAGTTTGCTGCTGATGCTGTGGTTCATTTTGGAATGCATGGAACTGTGGAATGGTTACCGGGTTCGCCTTTAGGAAATACGGGTTATTCTTGGTCGGATATTTTGTTAGGTGATATCCCTAATCTATATATATATGCGGCGAATAATCCTTCGGAGTCAATTTTGGCGAAGCGTCGCGGTTATGGGGTGTTAATTTCCCATAATGTCCCGCCTTATGGGCGTGCTGGTTTGTATAAGGAGTTGTTGGGGCTAAGAGATTTAATTTCGGAGTATCGGGAAGACCCGAAAAAGAATTATGCACTGAAGGAAGCTATTTGTACAAAAATTGTTGATACTGGGTTGGATGCGGATTGTCCTTTGGAAGATGCGAAAAAGCTGGGGATTCCTTTTAGTTATGAAAATGTGCGGATGTTTAGTGCCCATATTTTTGATGATTATTTGGTGAAGTTGTATGGGTATTTGCAAGTGTTAGAAACTCGGTTGTTTTCTTCTGGGTTGCATGTTTTGGGGGAGGAACCGGATGAGGAAAAGTTGGCGGGGTATTTGGAGGCTTATTTTGGAAATGAACCGCCAAGTCGCCAAGGACACCAAGAGGAGGAAGAGGAAATAAAAAGTTTATTAATGCAATCGACTGATGAGTTGAGGAATTTATTAAGGGGTTTGAATGGGGAGTATATTCCGCCTGCGCCTGGTGGTGATTTGTTAAGGGATGGGGCTGGGGTGTTACCTACGGGGAGGAATATTCATGCTTTAGATCCTTATAGAATGCCTTCTCCTGCGGCTTATGAACGGGGTAGGGAAATTGCGCAAAAAATTATCGCCCAGCATTTAGAAGAACATGGGAAATATCCGGAAACTGTGGCGGTGATGTTATGGGGTTTGGATGCGATTAAAACTAAGGGTGAATCGTTGGGGATTCTATTAGAATTAGTTGGCGCTGAAGCTGTGAAGGAGGGAACGGGGAGAATTGTTCGTTATGAGTTGAAACCTTTGGCTGATGTGGGACATCCCCGGATTGATGTGTTAGGAAATCTTTCGGGAATTTTCCGCGATAGTTTTGTGAATATCATTGAGTTATTAGATGATTTGTTTCAACGGGCTGCTGATGCTGATGAACCTGAAGAAAAGAATTTTATTAGAAAACATGCTTTGGCTTTGCAGGCGCAAGGTGTGGAGAATGTATCGGCGAGGTTGTTTTCTAACCCGGCGGGAGATTTTGGTTCTTTGGTGAATGACCAAGTTGTGGATGGTAATTGGGAATCTGGGGAAGAGTTAGGTAATACTTGGCAAAGTCGCAATGTGTTTAGCTATGGGCGACAAGATAAGGGACAGGCTAGGCCTGAGGTGTTAAATACTTTATTGAAAACAAGCGATCGCATTGTTCAAGAAATTGATTCGGTAGAATATGGTATTACCGATATTCAAGAATATTACGCCAATACTGGTGGGTTAAAGAAAGCGGCTGAAAAACAACGGGGTAAAAAAATCACTACCAGTTTTGTCGAAAGTTTCTCGAAAGATACCACACCCCGCAATTTAGATGATTTACTGCGGATGGAGTACCGCACGAAGTTGGTAAATCCCAAATGGGCGCAAGCGATGGCTAATCAAGGTTCTGGTGGTGCGTTTGAAATATCCCAACGGATGACGGCGTTGATTGGTTGGGGCGGTACTGCGGATTTTACTGATGATTGGGTATATGACCAAGCTGCGGATACTTACGCCTTTGATGCAGAGATGGCTGAGAAATTACGTAAGGCGAACCCGGAAGCATTCCGCAATATAGTAGGGAGAATGTTAGAGGCACATGGGCGGGGTTTCTGGCAAGCCGATCGAGATAAGTTAGATAAGTTACGCCAATTGTATGATTTGACCGATGAAGAATTGGAGGGTGTGACACCTTAATCACAATAGTTAAGCAAATGTTCGCTAAAGCGCAACTCTTAACTTCGGGATCTTCAAAATTTAAGCAAATTTAACTCCCAAAGATGACGAGGTTCTAAAATTTTTGATTCTTGAAACCTATATGGGGTCTACCTTTGGGAAATTTCTGGTGCTTAATCCTTAACTTCTTTCTTAAATTCGCTAACTTCGGTTGTGTTGATTGTAGTAAAGCTGCATGATTGAGTTAAATAGCTATGCCGATCAAACAGAATCAGAACGAGTTGAAAAGAAAACTCTACGTAGAAAAATTCTGAAAATGTCAAAGGGAAAGTCTAACGATCGCCACTTTCTTAGGTTGGGTTGAGGCAAAAAAACCCAACCTTATCTCTTCCTAAATGTAAAAAAAGGTAAATATTATGGCAACAGATTATGTAATGTTTGTGCATGGGGTCAATACTAGAGACATTAGAGAAAATCCAAAATACGCCGAGGGGCTGATTACAAAACTCAAAGAACGAAAAACGAATAATCAACGCCAACTTATTCCAGTTCCACTTTATTGGGGAAATGTAAATCAAGAGGCTGAGGAGCAATTACTTAAAACGATGGAAAGCTCGCCCAAGTGGGATAAAATGTGGTTTAGGGAATTCCGCTCTCATCAACTATTACAATTCATTGGAGATGCAGCACTCTACATTAGTCGTTTTATTGGGTCTAACGTAGTCAAACAATTAAAAACTGATGGGCTAGGGGTGATTAAAAATGTTCAACCTGACGATCGCCTGCATTTGGTAACTCATAGTTGGGGAACAGTAATCTTATTAGACGTCTTATTTGCCCCTCGTTGGAATTATGAAAATGTACCTGGGCATGAAGATGTGATGGATATTCGGGATAAATTTTTTGGGATTACTGGTGTTAGCAATACTGGTCAAAGAACAGATACCACTCACAAAGGCATTATACTTGATAGTATCCATACAATGGGTTCTCCTATACCATTCTTTAATTTGACCAATATTACTGGTAGCAGCAGCGATATTAGCGATAATCTCCAAAAATTATTAACCAATTTATATCATAAAACAGGTAAAAGCCTGCCTTGGCGAAATTACATTCATCCTGGCGATCCAGTAGCTTATCCCATTAAAGAACTGATGCAAGATTTAATTAAAGGAACAGATAGTAATTGTCTTGATATCGACGATATTCTCACAGGAGAAGCAGGATTATTAGATATTATTCTCGATCCTTTTAGTCAAAGTACGCTAGCTCTTTTACATGGGGGAGAAGCACATGGCAGCTATTGGAATAGCGATCGAGTCGCCGACAAAATTAGTCACTATCTTCAATAAGAGATTTGCAAAAAAATTTTATTTTTTTGCTTTTATGCGATCGCTCTTGCTTAATTTTACATTTTCCAGAATCAGGGCGATCGCTCTTTTGTGTAAACCATGTTTGAGGATGCGATCGCTTACTCACTAATAAATCGCGATCGCTGCTCAACTCAATTGATTTTTTAACTAGATTTCCCAATCTGCGATCGCCAAAATAGCTTTTGGGTTCTCCGAAATAGCTTTTGGGTTCTCCAAAATAGCTTTTGGGTTCTCCGAAATAGCTTTTGGGTTCTCCGAAATAGCTTTTGGGTTCTCTGATATAATAATTGCGATCGCTCCTTTGAGCAAATCATTGTTGAGAGCGATCGCACTTCGTTAAAGCTAATGCAATGTTGGGTTTCCTTACGTCAACCCAACCTACGAGGCGGGCGATCTAAATGAAGTGTTAAGCAATATCATCGTATTTGTATAGTAGTTCTCGATGGATTTTCAATAAGAGAAGAGTTGATGTGCGCTTTTAACCAGCATTCATTGTTCGGTGAAGTTACAACTCCTACACATCCCGTCTCTTTCTCGCAACGTTTTATACAATCTTCTTCATTTGTATACTCATACTTTATTATATCATTGCCTGGGGAATCATTGTATATAATTTTTGTATGAGGTTTTTGAATTGAATAATAAATTGGAAATCCTGCTAACCCAATTAGAAGAATTGCACCACCTCCAAGTAGTTTTTTGTTAACGTTACCGATTTTTGTAAACCATGATTCAGATTTTAATTCATCTGGATTAGGGACAATTGGTATTGGATGATTTTGTTTTTTATGGTTACAATTACAATTGATTTTTTCTATAATCTTTTTTAAGATAGATATACGATGGCTATATACTGATTTATTCAAGATAGGAAACAATTTATCGCAACAAAGCTTACATAGATTTTCTTGATACCCATATCGATTTAAAGAGTCAATTAACTCTGTACAAAATGTATCATCTGAAGTACCGATGATAAACGAGACTTCCTGGGGGTTGATACCAAGTTCTCTACATAGTTGTTTTCTTGACTCTTGGGTCTCGATCATTACGAGCATTAGTTTTGTTAATTCTTTTATATCATTTTCGTCCAAAAGGAATTGCGTTGACATACTTTTTCCTCCTAATATTACTTACAATTAAGTTTTGAGTTTTGATTTAATACTTTCCAAATCAGCCGCGTATTTTCCTCTTTTAAACACAACTTCAAGTTCCTTGCAGATTTTCCCAAGAGCTTGTTGATCATCTGTACTATACAAATAGCTAATTAGCTGTAAGGCAAAGTCAGCATCGGTTGATTGTGTTAAAAATCCAAGTTGATTTGCTTCAACTCCAATTCTTATACAAAGTGCTTTTCGTGCCGAATATTCTGCACGTCCACTACGTATCAAGAGTTCTGTAATTATTTCCCTGTCAGAATCGGTAAGTTCTTGAAATGTCTCTGATGCTGGTTCATTGGTGACTGAAAGCTGCTTTTGAGGTAGATTTTCCTTCTCATTAATATTTGGCTTCTTCTTGAGAACTGGGGTGAGTTGCTGTGGAATACCTGCTAACCGAATTGCAGCACAACCAAATTTGTGGGCAAATTCAACAGGCTTACCTGCACCTAAAGCATCGTAAAAACCTACAGCAAATTCAATTGCTGCTTTATCTGGGATCGCCTTTTTCATGCCAATCACATAATTAACATGTTGTGCGATCGCCTCTGCTTGCACTTCCGAATAACAGCCGTTGAGAACAACACACTCAACTTGCTCTGAAAACAGTTCAAACAATCCTGCTAAGGCTTCGCCATCAACTAGCTTTGCTGAACCTGTTTCATCTTCAAATACTAAACCTTCATCCCCTGTTCCATGCCCAGAAAAATGAATAATAGAAGGATTGATATCCAGCATTGCTCTCTGGATGTCTCTTGGTCGCACTGCCCACTTCTGTTCTAAGATAAACTGATCGCGGTGCTTTGCTCGCTGTAATCCTTCTCCAATATCTCGCGCCTCCTGATCTAAACGTAGTTGTGAAGTACCTTGAGGATTTGCTGTCAAAATTAAGATTGTTTGCACCATTTACTAAATTCCAGTTATATAAATTGATCGGATTTCGTATTTAATTGGTTTTACCAGTAGCCAGACTATTCAATTTGGGGAAGTGCCTATAGCCTCTTGATTTCAGCAGCTTGGGGAACTTCATTGCTTTCCAGCCATTGCTCTATTAGCTCAATGACTACTTGGCTCATGTTTTTACCCTGCATGACGCAAGTGGCATGAAATCGCTTCTTTAGGTCATCCGTGATGCTAATATGCATTGATTTACCTTTGCTACTCATTTATGTAATTCTTTCCAAACCTACAAATGTAAAAATGGCGATTCCGCAAAAATACCAGGACTTACGCAAAAATTGCCAAAAAGCTGGATTTATTGAACCGTCAAGAACGCCAAGAGCGCTAATAATTTGTAGAGTTGCGTAAGTCCTAAATACTATTGAAAAAGTGAAAGCACTCTTTGGTAGAGTACCTTGGGAGTTTATTGGTTAATCCGTCGCAAAAGTTTCCAATAACATCAAGCCTTAAGTCTTTGTTGCTAATCGACATAGAAAAAGTGCGATCGCCAAAATAGCAATTGAGTTCTCATATCATGTTCGGTTGATCGCTTATAAAATGTCATTGCGAGCGTAACGAAGTGAAGCGAAGCAATCACAACGCCTCTGCGATTGCTTCGCTTCTCTTCGAGACGCTAACGCGAACGCTCGCAATGACAACTATTTATGCGAACATGATATCAGTTATCGCAATTAGGTTCTCCGTTATGGCAATTGCGATCGCCGAAATAGCAATTGTAGTATAAAAAATGGCAATTGTAGTGTCAGAAATAGCAATTGTAGTATAAAAAACGGCAATTGTAGTGTCAGAAATAGTAATTGTAGTATAAAAAACGGCAATTGTAGTGTCGGAAATAGCAATTTTAGTCTCAAAAATTGCTTTTGGGTTCTCCAAAATAGCAATTGCGTAGACGTAGCCCGCCGCAGGCATCGCCCAAATAGTAATTGAGTTCTCTGAAATAAAAAATACTAGCCCCTAATCCCTAACCCCTAGCCCATCGGCTACTTAACAAGTTCAAAAATCGAAGGTTGTCCGCAGCACTCCTACATATTGGGTATTATTGCTACTATTGTTTTCTGGATTGAGAATTACCCAAAACCCAGGAGTCACCGAAATATTGTCATTCATTCGCCAACGATAGAAAGCTTCAATGTGGTAAGAGTTAACCCCCTCCGCACGGACATCACTTTGAGAAACACGGGGCGGTAAACCAAAGAGAATTCCTGGTAAGTTTCCCCTACCGCCAACATCTGGAAATGACATCCCAATCGCGCCAAACCAAGCATTAGCACTATCACCACTATTCACAAATAAAGAATCTGTTCCACCCCTCCCATTAGAAATATCACTCAAACCAGAGTTTTCAGCATTTGCCCAAATATACCCGCCCCAGGCGTGAACTTGGAAATTTGGGGAAAAGCGATAGAATCCCTGGGCGCCGACAATGCTGTTAGTTGTGGCAATGCTGTTACCAAAGGGTGAGATGGATAATGCGCTACCTCTACTGCCTGTAATATCCACAGTACCAGCAGGGCTATATCCATGAGAGTAGGCAACACCAATTGCTCCTTGTTTGCCATAGTATACTAGATGAGCCAAAGCATTGTAACCGCCATCAAATAAGCCATTTCCTTGTGCCGGGTTATTGGGACTGTTAGCTAAATAGCCGAGAGTTAAAGTTAAGTCTGGGCTAATCTTCCAGTTAACGGCTGCACCACCCCCACCTCGTTCAAACAGCAGACTATTTTTGCCAAATAGTGAGGGGATACCATTACCATCATCGGCGATCGTGGGCGGAGTAACGTTGTCTGTGATGTCGTTGTAGCCAATACCCACCGGGCCGACGACAAAGGAAAGGGACTCGCTAACGGGAAAGTAGTAACGGATGTGGGGTACAATCAGTGTATTGTTGCTGTCATTATCGAAGTTCAGGCGCGTCATCCCTGTGCCGGTGGCTGTGGCAATTTGGCTGACGTTATTGGCATTGGTAAAGTTACCAAATTCTAGCCGCACTCGCAATAAATCTTTGCCGGTGAAACTGCTTTCTAATTGCAGACGCCCGCGAGTAGCAAAATAGGCGTTGGATTCATCGCGTGTACCTCCCACCTTATTACCAAAGGTATCACTAATGGCGGTAATAATTTGCGCATTCAGCTTGGTAGTAGTGGAAAACTGCTGCTGTTCTAATGTTGCTGTCCGTGCTTCCAATGTATCCACCCGCCCGCGTAGAGTTGCGAGTTCGGCGGCAAAGTCTGTTTGTAACTTTTGCAACACTGCTAAATCTTCTTTCTTGACTAAATCGCTAGTAGCTGTGGCAATTAACTCATTGATCCGATCCAAGCAAGCATTTAACCCGGCGGCAAATTCATAACGAGTTAAGGCACGGTTGCCGCGATAAGTGGAATTCGGATAACCTGCAATACAGCCGTAGCGTTCAACTAATGATTGTAATGCAGCAAATGCCCAATCGGTTGGTTGGACATCGGAAAACTGGGAAACTGAGGTGACTTGACCTTGAATAGTATCAAAGTTGACATCTACTGTCTCAGAATTATGATCTAAAGGTGCTGCTGTGACTGCGGTAGATGCCAAAAATAAAAGCGGAAAACTGTACAAAAGATGTTTCAGCATTGGGTATAGTATGGTATTTTAGGGGTAAAAATTTGTACTCGAAGTCTCAACCTCTTGCTATATCTACGCTTGAGAGATTTCGACTCCTGTATTATTGAAAGTTACAAATTCAAAACAATCTTCTATATGCGGTGCTGGTATTGGGATTCCTATGTCTGCAACAACAGCATGAGTCTACTTAAGTGCAGCCTAACCCTTAAATCTTTTGAAGTGAAGCCTTGTATTTAGTTTTTGTCTAAGAAGTTGGTAAGCAAAATTCAATTTAGAGGGAATAGAGAATTAAAAAATATTACCTATTCCCTGTTCTTTTCCCTACTTACATATCTTCTAATTCAATTCCTTTGGTTTCCTTAATAAAAAAGAGAACGAAAAAGAGTGAGATAGCCGCCGCCGTTGTATAGAGTCCGTAGGCAGAACCTAAGCCAAAATATTGCAGGATGGGAGGAAATGTTGTAGAAACGATGAAATTCGCCACCCATTGCATAGCAGCCGCAACCGAAAGTGCAGCAGCGCGAATTCTGTTATTAAACATTTCTCCTAACAGCACCCAGGTGACTGGCCCCCAGGAGAAACCAAAGCAAAATACATAGAGGTTTGCGGCTAAAAGAGCTACAATACCCGGAGTACCACTCAGAGTCGGGTTGCCAGCAGCATCCAGTGGTGCAGTGCCAAACATCGCAGTCATCGTTCCCAAGGTCAAGGTCATACCGATTGACCCTAAAATCAACAGGGGCTTGCGACCAAATCTATCTACGAAAGCGATCGCAATCAGTGTAGTAATAATATTTACCGCACCTGTGATCACTGTAATTGTAAGGGAATTTTTTTCCGAAAACCCAACAGCCCGCCATAAAACGCTGCTGTAGTAGAAGATGACATTAATACCGACGAATTGCTGAAGTATAGATAAGCCGATGCCGACCCACACAATCGGCAGGAGTCCGCCACTTCTGCTTAAGAGGTCAGAAAATCTCGGCTCGCGTTCTGTTATAACTGTTTGGCGAATTTCCTCAATTTTCCCTAGGACATTACCCCCCAAAATCTTAGTGAGAACGTTAGCGGCTTCTGGCTCTCGTCCTTGGGCAACTAGGTAGCGGGGAGATTCGGGAATCATTAAAGCTGCCATTCCATACAGCACAGCTGGAGGGATTTCTGTCCAAAACATCCAGCGCCAAGCAGCTATATTAAATAAAAATGGCGATTCAGCCGAACCTGCTGACACAGCTATAAAGTAGTCGCACAGCAAGGCAATGAAAATGCCTACTACAATTGCTAGTTGCTGGAGCGATCCCAACCTACCCCGCAAATGGGTGGGAGAACACTCGGCAATATAAGCTGGGGCAATGACGCTGGCTGCACCGACTGCTAAACCACCTAATACCCGCCACAAGATAAAATCCCAGATAGTAAAGGCAATTCCGGAGCCAATCCCACTGATGGTAAATAATACTGAAGCTACCACCATTGCTTTGACTCGACCATATCGATCTGCAATCTTCCCTGCATAGAAGGCTCCTACCGCAGACCCTAATAATGCCAGCGACACGGCAAGGCCAGTTATTACACTGTTGGCGTTATAAGTTTTGGCCAGAGCCGCAACGGCACCGTTGATCACTGCGGTATCAAAACCGAACAAAAAGCCACCGAGAGCAGCAGCACCAGCAATTAAAATTACATAGAACGTGTTGGATTTACGACGAGTTGTTGTAGATGTCATAGTTATATTTTGTATGCAAAATTAGGCATTGCTGAATCAGGATGTGATTTAAGCACGCACAGAGAAGAGAAGAAGAGTTAAAAAGATAACACTTCATCTCATCTGCATTGTTTTACCGTCTGGAACGTCTGCGGAGACGATCAATCATGACTGCGGCAATAATTACCAAGCCTTTAACAACTAGTTGCCAGAAATAAGACATGTTCAACAAAGTCAAACCATTGTTGAGCACAGCAATAATTAATGCACCGAGAAGAGTGCCGCCAATTGTGCCGATACCGCCTGTGAAGCTGGTGCCACCAAGAATAACAGCAGCGATCGCATCTAATTCATAACCTTGTCCTAACATCCCTGTGGCACTATATAGGCGACTGGCACTCATAATGCCTGCCAAACCTGCGAGTAATCCACTCACGCCATAGACAAATAGCAACACGCGATTGACTTTGATACCTGTTAATCTGGCTGCTCGTTCGTTACCACCTACAGCGTAAATTTGCACACCTAAAACAGTTTGTCTCAGTACAAACCAACTTATTGCTACAGTCAACAAGGCAATGATTACCAGGCAAGGAATGGGACCGACATAGCTATTACCTATCCAAGCAAAGTTGATGTTTCGGTTAATAACTGTTGTACCATTAGCTACTAAGAATGCCGCACCCCGGAGGGCAGTTAGTGAACCCAAGGTGACAATAAACGGCGGTACATCCAAAAAGGTGATCAACGCACCGTTGAGTAAACCTAAAAGTAGTCCGGTGACTAAACCAGCAGGTACAGCCAGCCAACCTAAAGCCGGTAGTAGGGATACTAACACCGCAACTACGGCAGAAACAGCCAAGATTGACCCGACTGAAAGGTCAATACCACCAGTCAAAATCACAAACGTCATGCCTGTTGCCAGCACAATATTAATTGATGCTTGACGTAAGATGTTGACGGCGTTACCTGCTGTGAAAAAGTTGGGGCTAAGGAGGGAAAATAAGATGCAGATGATCACCAGAATCGGCAAAATACCTGCAACTTGCAACAGATTGTTGATTGATTGACGCTTGCGTGACTTGGGATGCTCACTAGGTCTGTTGTTGACTGGTCTTAAGGTTTGACTCATGATGCTGATACCTCCGATGCTCCTGTTGCATAGTGCATGATGTTTTCTTGGGTAATTTCTTTACCTGGGCTGTCGTCAAGTTCCCCTACTAACTGCCCTTCGCGCATGACTAAAACGCGATCGCTCAAGCCCACAATTTCTGGTAGTTCGCTGGATACCATGAGAATTGCTACCCCTTGGGCTGCTAAGTCGCTGATAATGCGATAAATTTCGCTTTTGGCACCGATATCTACGCCTCGTGTTGGTTCATCTAGCATCAATACTCTGGGATTAATGGCTAACCAACGTGCCAGTAGCAGTTTTTGCTGATTACCACCGGAAAGATCCACGGCTCTAATTTCCAAATTAGCCAGTCGGATATGGAAATTTTCCACTGCGTCTGTGGCAATCTTATTCACTGAACCCCAGTTAACAATGCCACCTTTGGCATCTTGCTTGAGTCGATTGAGGCCAATATTTTTACGGGAACTCATCTCCAGAAATAAACCTTGGTCTTTACGGTCTTCTGGGACATAGCCAATACCGGCGGCGATCGCATCACTGGGGGAATTAATCTCTAGTTTTTTACCATTGAGGAATACTTCACCGCTGACTTTGCGATCGGCACCAAAAATCAGCCGCGATACTTCTGTCCGTCCCGCACCAACTAACCCGGATAATCCGAGAATTTCGCCTGCATGAATTTGAAAACTAGCTGGTTGGACTTTGCGTCCGTCACTAATATTTCTGACTTCCAGGACGACTGCACCAGGATTCTTTTGCCGTTGATGTTCGTAAAAGTCCTGCATGGAACGCCCAACCATCATCTGTACCAATCGCTGGGGCGAAATTTCGTCCCGCGTCAGACTACCAATATATTGACCATCGCGGAGGACGCTAATGCGATCGGCTAGGGCATAGATTTCTTCCATGCGATGACTGATGTAGATAATGGCAATGCCATCATTGCGGAGTTTGCGAATTACCTCAAACAACCGCTCAGTTTCGCGGTCGGATAGTGCTGCTGTTGGTTCATCCATCACCAAAATGCGGCTTTTATCTTTTAGCGCCCTGGCAATTTCGACTTGTTGCTGTTCGGCGATCGCTAAAGTCCCAACAATATCTGTGGGTGCAAAACTCGCCCCCAAGCTTTGTAATACTTGCTGGGCTTCCTGTTCCATACTTGCGCGGTCTAAAAACTGACCCCGTTGCAACTCGCTACCCATAAACATATTTTCGGTAACGGTTAAATTGGGTGCAACGTTCAATTCTTGATAAATCAGATTGATACCTGCTTTACGTGCTGTACCCGGATCGGTAATTTTCACGGGTTGACCATTAATGCGAATCTCTCCTTCATCGGCAATATAAGCCCCGGCGAGGATTTTCATCAATGTGCTTTTACCTGCACCATTTTCACCCATCAGGGCGTGAACCTCTCCGGGATAAATGGTGAGATTGACACCTTGCAAAGCCGCGACACCATGAAATCGTTTAGCAATCCCGCGCATTTCTAAAACAGGGTTAGCTGTGGCGGCGGGAGAAAAATCTCTTTCAATATTTGTTGTCATAAGTCGTTTGTCATTTGTCAATAGTCAATGGTCAATAGTCAGTTGTCATTGGTCATTTGTCCTTTGTTTAAAACCAATGCCCAATGCCCCATGCCCCATGCCCAATGCCCTACCAGCCTTTCGATGTACTAACGTTCTCTTTGGTAATCAGCTTGGCGGGAATCAAAATGTTAGGTGATGCGGGTTTTTTACCATGCAAGATGTTGTTACCCACCTGAACCGCTTTTTCCGTCATCCCAGAGGGATTTTGAGTAGCTGTGGCTGCATAGAGACTATCGTTAGAGGCGATCGCTTGGATGGCTTCTGGCGCACCGTCAACTCCCACAATGAAAAACTCTTTGCGTTTGGCTTGGCTGGCGGCTAGATCTACTCCCACACCACTCGGATCGTTGATGGCAAAGACTGCATCAATCTTGGGAAATGTCACCAGCACATCGCTCATTACCCTCAGTCCGCCATCTCGGCTACCTTCTGCGTTCTGGTCTTTAGAAAGTAGTTTGATATCAGGATATTTGGCTAACACTTTCAAACAGCCATCGACTCGCTGGATTACCGAAGCTACTGGCGGCCCGTTGACTATGACTACATTGCCCTTACCCTTAAGGCGATCGGCAATATATTGGCAACTAATTTCTCCAGCTTGGACATTATTGGTGGTGACTGTAGCGTCTACTTCTGCGTCTACGCCTGTGTCTACCGCAATCACAATCTTGCCTGCTTTCCTGGCTTGATCAACGGCTGGTCTGATTCCTTTACTATCAGCAGCATTGAGAATAATAATGTCTGTGTTAGCAGCCACAAAATTTTCAATTTGGTTAAATTGCTGGTTCAGGTCATAGCCACTAGAAACTACAGTGACTCTGACATCATTACCACCAATTTTTTTCGCTTCTTTCTCCGCACCTTTAGCCATAACCACGAAGAAAGGGTTACTTAAATCACCAAGGGTAACACCAACAGATCGTAATTTAATATTGAGATCGCTCTTGTTGGTCTGTGTACTGGTATCTGTAACATTTTTTGTATTAGTGGTATTAGTGTTACTGCCTGTGTCGCTATTTGGAGCAACGTTTGTGCAGCTGACAAGCGTACCACTAACAATACTTAATAAAGTAGCTGCAACACCTGAGGTAAAGGGAATTTTTTTCACATTCATCGATATCCTATAACGCATTTAAATCTGACAAAAATCAGCAGAATATAAATCACCCTTGATGTGAACTAGAAACATCTTTTATCCCATAAGGGTTTCTAGATTTACCCCAAATAATTTTTGGGGATACCTCCGAAATTAAAATGTTTTCTGGATGTAATTCATATTCAACATAAACCTTTAAAATCATCACTGTCTGAAGGCTGAAACTATGGCTTGGTCATTTTAAGTTTTATTAATCATGTTGTTTTTTAGGCTTTATGCACAGGTGTGCATCACTGCTAATTTTTATCTTTGCACACCTGTGCATAAAAAATGTGTTAAGTTTGTTTACGTTATTTACCGCAGTGCTGAAAATGAGTAAACGAAAAATTTCCATTGAAGATATTGCGCGCAAAGCAGGTGTTTCCCACTCCACGGTTTCACGGGCTTTACGAGACAGTCCCCTGATTAGCTCTAAGGTGCGGGAGGAAATCAAAAAACTAGCGCAGGAGATGAACTATGTACCGAATGCGATCGCCCAAAGTTTACAAAATCAACGCACTTATACCGTTGGGGTAGTTGTGACTTCCATAGCCGATCCCTTTTTTGGTGAGCTAGTAGAGGGAATTGAACAGGTTGCTAGAGATGCAGGCTTGAATGTGTTGTTAAGTGCTTCACATGGAGATTTTGAGCAGGAAATAGCAGCGATTGAGAATTTTCATTATCGGCGAGTGGACGGAATTTTAGTAGCTGACTCGCGAATCAGTAAACACCATACGCAGCAGTTCACCCAATTTACTGTGCCCACAGTTCTGATTAACATCGACACTGAAGCTTACAGCGAAACATTTCACTCAGTAGCCATAGACGATCGCTTAGGTGGTATCTTAGCCGTCAAGCATCTCATAGAACTGGGACACACCGATATTGGCTATCTGGGTGTAGGCGATGGTAGCAAAGCAGCTCAACAGCGCCAAGAAGGATATCAAATGGCTTTGACTCAAGCAGGTTTACCACAAAATCCTGATTGGGTAGCAATTCTCAATAAAGACTCGACAACAATCAAAGATATTGATATCGGCAAAAAAATGCTACCTCAATTAGTCGAAGCTGGGGTAACTGGCATCTTTTGCTACAACGATATGGTAGCTGTTGGCGCTCTTTTAGCTTGTAAAGAACTAAGTCTTTCCGTACCAGAAGATTTAAGCCTCGTGGGATTTGACAATATTGCTCTGAGCAATTACGTCACACCACCACTCACAACAGTTAGCCAACGCATGGTAGAAATGGGTAACGCTGCTATGACGATGTTACTTGAGTTATTAGCCGGAAAAACTGGAGAAAATGTCCTTTTATCTCCTTTTTTAGTCACAAGGAGTAGTACTACCACAATCAGTAAATCGAAAAATTTAGCGTTAGCCAAGCTTACCGTTCCTCGAAAAGGTTCTCGCAGCGTAGGTATCCCTCGCTAATTTTTGCCTGAACTACTGTATTTTTTGACATGCGTCCCGATCTGCGATCGCCGAAATAGCAATTGCTCAAAATCTATTTCGGTGATTCCCAAAACGGCTAGGACTTACGCAGACTCTACGATTTCTTCTCCCAAGAAGAGACGCTGCGCAGCGTAATGTCGTTGTCATTACAGTCTGTTAAAATAATTGAATTAGGAATTACACACCAATAAAGCAACCATGACTGGTAAAACAAAAAGTGCGACTGTGCGTAACACACTCAATTTGCGGATTAAGCCAGAAGAACGTGATTTAATAGACATGGCAGCCAAAGTAAAAGGTAAGAATCGAACTGATTTTATTTTGGAAGCGGCGCGGAAAGCTGCGGAGGAAACTTTGCTAGAACGTACTATTTTTAGCGCTAGTCCAGAAGCGTATGCAGAATTCATTGCGCTTCTAGACGCACCACCACAACCTAACGAACGTTTACGCAAAACAATGCAGACAACACCACCTTGGGAACAGGAATGAGTTTAACTTCCCCAGAACCTCTGGCTAGTTATCACTCAGTGACTGATTTTTCCTGTGGAATTGCATCCCTTGATGATTGGTTGAAGCGTCGAGCATTGGCTAATCAAACCAGTGGTGCAACTAGAACTTTTGTTACCTGTGTTGAGAATACGGTAGTTGGGTATTACGCGCTTGCTTCTGGGGCAATTAGTGTAGAATCTGCTTTAGGTAAATTTCGGAGAAATATGCCTAACCCAATTCCGGTAGTAATTCTGGCAAGATTAGCAATAGATAGTTCTTATCAAGGTCAAGGTTTAGGACGTGCTTTATTTCGTGACGCTTCATTAAGGGTTGTTCAAGCTGCTGATACGATTGGAATTCGGGGGATTATTGTTCATGCTATTTCCGAGTCAGCCAAGGATTTTTATTTGGCGTTAGGTTTTAATGTTTCTCCTCTTCAACCGATGACGTTGATGATTACGATTAATGATTTACGAGCTTGTATTGCTTAGTGTGTCCATGTTTTAGTGTTGTTGGGACTGACTGCGACTACCTAGACAACAGCAAACACCAAAAGCGCGATCGCCACCCAGATGATGAACTGGAAACTCAAAGCCCTCGACCTGAATTTAAAGCTTTATTGAGTCAGAGGTTTAAGATAGCAATTAGTATTGCTAGTATTTAGAGATCCAGCATTGAAAGTAGGTTTTTATGAATAGATACCTTGTTGCTGTGATTGATGGTACAAAAGCACGTTTTTTAACCTTAAAGCCATCAGAATTGCCAGCATATGAGCCTGGACCTAGTCTCATGGAACATGAAGCTTTATTAAGTTCCAATAGCGAACTACAAGGTCAAGATTTGTGGACAAGTTCTAAAACTGGACGGAATCGCGGTGTTGCTGGGCAAGCACACAGCTATGATGATCACCGTGATAATCATTTAATTGAATTTGAACGCCGCTTTACCCAAAGCATCACTACTAACATAGTTAACTTACTTCAGGCTCATCAAATTCAACAATTGTTAGTTATAGCTGAACCCCAAATATTAGGGTTAATGCGCGCAGCCATAACACCTGTATTACCGAAAAATATTAAGATACATGAATTAGCAAAAGAGCTTTGTCATCTCAAACCTCATGAAATACATGAGTATCTTGCTAGTAAACAATTGTTACCACCACACAAAAGGGCTTCCATCTAGCGATAAATATTAGAGCAGAAGGAATCAGAATGCTAAAGGTGAGCCAGTCCGGTCTTGGGGTCTCCCCAAGTAGAGGAACTGGCGAACCCGTAAGGGCGGAAGGTGACGCTCCTTCGTCGCTAACGCTTCGCTATCAGCCGTCTGGGCTTTCGGAGGGGAGGTAAGTCCAAAGATGGGGCGAAAGTCTCATCTTTGGCACTCCCTCGTGAGTACAGAAGCCCAACCTACCCTTCGGGAACGGCAAAGCCGAACAGGCAAAGCCAAGGTTGGGTAGTTCACCTTGTTATCAATGGCTCAAAGTGGCAGTCCTGATGCGTGATTACTGTTTTTTCTTCAGTCTGGGAGTTAAGTGTTCTGCAATCCCAGCTAGTCGAATGGCGCTGCACCCCAGTTGGTAAGCAAACTCGACAGATTCCCCCGCTCCCAATGCATCGTAAAAACCTACGGCAAATTCAATAGCAGCCCGATCTCCAATTTCCTTACTCATGCCAATCACATAAGGAATATGCTTGACAATCGTCTCTGCTTGCACTTCTGAATAACAAGCATTCAGGATAACGCACTCAACCCGATCCGCAAATAACTCGAACAGCTTAGCGAGTGCTTCTTCGTCTACTAACTGTACACATCCTATTTCATCCTCCAGTGCTAGGCCTTTATTCCCTGTACCATGACCGCTGAAATGAACAATTTGCGGCTGGAAATCTAACAGGGCGCGGTAAACATCTCGAACACGCACAGCCCACCGCTGTTTTAGGTCAAACTGTTCTCGCTTTTTAGCTCGTTGTAATCCTGCATCAATTTCCCGTACTTCTTCATCCAATCGTAATGGCGAGCTAGTTTTTGGATTGGCTGCCAAAATTAAAATTGTTTTGACAGCTTTTTCTGATGTAGTGTTACTTTCTACTTTTTTCTCTGATGTAGTGTTACTTTCTACTTTTCCTATATTTTTAACTTTAATGATTGGTCTTAATCTAGGACTATAAACCATAGGAACTATGGTTCCTACAGTGACGATGACCCACTTGTTTTTATCGATAAATAAGAGAAATGGTTTCAGAAACCAACGTAGATAATAATAAGGGTAAGCAATATAAGCAAATTTTACTTCTCTTTCAAGACTAGGGATAGACCAGGTTATTGTTTCAGTATTTAGGTAAGGTAAAATTTTTAAGTTATCTGCATCTTGTGCTTGATAGAAAGAACCAGCAGGGAAGTTTACTAGCTTAATCATTGACTGTGGACATATATCTGCACAAAGTTTATCTTTGATAGTGGTTCCATTCTCAAGCTCTAAATATATCCATTTGTGAGAATTTAAGTTTAATGGAATGACATCCACTTCTCTAAGTATTAATCCTCGTTCAATACTATTTAATTGCTTATTGGTTTGCTTCAACTGTTTATTTACACTACTTTCTCTAGTTTTTATATTTTCTTTAATATTAAATTTTATGAGTTGATTGTTTATTGGTTCAATAGTAATTTGATTTTCTTTTACTAATGGTAATGCAATTGAGTTTTCAACAGGAATTGTTGAATATAACAATGTGAAAAATAAAAGAGCCGTAATCATTCCTATTGCTAAATAAATAAAAACTTTTATTGTAATTATTAATATTGGTTTAAAAACATGAGGATTTTTGTTTAAAAGGTAAAAATATTTTTTAGCTAGCCATAATAAAATAACTCCTGATACTAAAACTAAAATAGAAATAGAAAAAATTCCATAAATCGATATTATATTTATAATGTTAAAAAAATAATTAATTAAGAATAATAAGTTTGGGATGAGCTTTTGCAGTAATATAAATACTATGGAATAGAGCAAGGGTAAGGGAGTTAAAGCTATTAACCAATATATGAGGTTTCTTAGAGAAAAAAATTTTTTAACTATTAAGCTTAAAATAATACAAAAAAATAAAGTGTAGCTAGCAGCATAACTAACTGAGAATATTCCTAGTATTAGCAACAAGCCTGATAGTAAAGTTACAATTGCTATTAATCGGTAAAGCTTTTGATTTATGAGCATGATTGTGAATTCGTCTTTACTAAACAAAGGCTTAATCTGCTAAATCAAATTTATCTACTGTACACTAGTAACTATCACATGGTAAAAGTCAGATGCGGTTGCCAAAAGTTACAAAATGTAAAATATCACGATACCACCTTTAAGATATTGCTAAGAGCTTAGAGGGATTGCACATTTGTTAAGAAGGTGCGCTATATTTTAAATTATCACAGATGCGGGTTTCCCGGCATAAAGCATAAAGCAAGTGGAGTGGAAACCCCCTGCGTACCCGTCGCTAGTTCACCGCTATGTGTCTAGGGATAAAACCTCATAACAGACTTTGCGCTTTCTCGTTTGTAAACACCAATAACTAATCACACAGAAGTGTAACAAATGTTAATTTCAGTAAGATAAAAAATGTTACTTAAAGTTTACCTAACATTTAGGTAGCAATTTTTGAGGGAAAATAGTTTTAGAGGGAAACCAAGGTTAACAAGTAACTTCGGTTTCCCCATCACCGCAAATATTTTTGGTCTTGCAGAGACACGCAAAGGGAGGTAACTATGTTTCACGATATTTTAGTACCTGATCCCAGCACTTACCTCATCATCAAAATTTCTGTGTTGATATTGGCACTCTTAGTATTGATGATTGTAGCTGCTGCCCCTGCTATTTAAAAATCAAGATTCCCACTCTGATATTTCACAGATGTGTGTAGTCTTTACTGGGTAATTAGCAAACTCGTTAATTGCTGAAAGATTACTGTATCTGTGTAGGGTATACAGTTGATGGCAATTGAATCGCAAGTGAAGCGGTAGCGATATGATGGGCCGTAGATCAGCAGAATAAAATACCTGAATCTGAATTTAAGTAGAATTCTGAGAAACGCCTGACAATGAGCCTAGAAATGATCTTTCGTACTACCAAAGATGGAGAAGATACGATTGAGTGGATTCTATATCGCAATGCTTTGTGGAATATCGATGGGTTGAATCAATATAATTGTCCTCGCATGACAAATGCTGATCAACTGTTTAAGTAGGGATTTGCATGAGTAGATTAACTCGCGTGTTCCCAGTCGCTGAGTGACTCATGCTGTTGTTTTATCTGCCGTTTTTTGAGTGGAACTTTTGGCGAACCAATTTCTGTCTTTGGGAAAGACTGTTTCTTCTTGGCAGATTTGCTGTCTTGGGTTGGGGAATTAGTCGGTGTGTTTGTCATGGCTATATGAACCTTTAATGAAAACTTCAGCACTACTGTATATCAACAATTTGAAAAGCGCAAATTTCGGAAGAAATATCTTGTTTTTTTCAGTATTCCTACGGGAATAGCGTTCTCTTCATTTATTCACTGTATAAGGGCAGATATAAAATACAGTTAACAAATGCTTAAGGATTAACTCATTGCAAAAGCCGTTGGGCGCGGAGTCTAGCAGTCATACACAATCTTGATTTTATCAGGGTTGCGTAGTAGCTTGAGCCATAACGCTTATGGATTTCCATGCTTCACTTGAGAATTAACAATCGAAAAGCCGCGTTGTGTGGATTTGCTTTTAGCTAACTGTACTTGAAAGCTTACCTTATCGCTGATGTTTCCACTTTTCGCCTCCAATGTCCAGTTACCAGGACGCAGATGCCAAAATAAAGAATGAGCTGAATCTATAGCTAGCTTTTCCCCGTTTAACCGCCACTCTACAGGCTCAGCCGTCTTTCCTATTAGCTTAAACTCTAGTTTTTGGGTTGTTTGTTCCCCTGGATACAGCAAAAATAAATCGCCATTATGGGGAGATAAAATCCTCAGATTGCTAGTATTCAAAGTTGCTTGTTGCTGTCTAGCTAACCATTCATCATATTCTGGCGATAAATTGCTTGGTTGTTGATTTTCGTAGGCAATTTTGTCTTCTGGATAAAAATATTCTTGCACCACTGAAGCACAATCTGGTGTAGGTTTTAACCCAGATATGGCACAAATGGGTAATTGCACTAAACCTTGAGGCGGGAGAAAGTTTGTCGGTTCTTGATGTTCGTGCAAATGTAACATGATGCGATTCCACAAAGGTGCTGCACCAGTAACTCCTGATACTTGGCGCATCGGTTCGCCTGTGAAATTTCCTACCCAGGTAGCGACGGTGTAATCTGTTGTAAAGCCTACAGTCCAAGTATCGCGGTAATTAGAAGAAGTACCCGTTTTCACAGCCGCAGAGAAAGGTAAATTTAATACAGAATCTACACCAAAAGCCGAGGCGCGGGCATGGTTATCACTCAACATATCGGTGATTAATTGCCATGTCGCTACCCCTCCCCGCAAGTGAGGAGGGGAGATTAAGCCCCCCTCTCTGCTTGCAAAGAGCATCGGCTTTTCACTGTCGCGGTGAGGAGTCGAGGAAATCAAGCCCCCCTCTCTGCTTGCGGAGAGGGAGGTTGGGGGGTGAGGTTCTTTCGGCGTAAATTGAGTTACCAGGGATGTGGCTTCACCTTGTCGCGCCATCGTGACGTAAGCCTTGGCTAATTCCCAAAGGCTGACTTCGCCACTCCCCAGAGTCAAACCTAAACCATAATATTCGGGGGTTTGATTGAGGTGTTCAAAGCCCAATTGACGCAGACGTTCTAAAAAAGTTGGTACACCTACCTTCTCTAATACCCTAACTGCGGGAACATTTAAGGAATTCGCCAACGCCACCCGCACCCGCACCGGGCCGAGAAACCTTTGGGTATAATCTGTAGGGCTATAAAGTTTTGCACCGGGAATGGCGTAATGTGCGGGGACATCTGCCAAAATTGTATTTGGGCGAATTGCATTTTTTTCTAACGCCAACTCATAGACAAAGGGCTTGAGGGTAGAACCTGGTTGACGTAGCGCTTGTACACCATCATTACGTCCGAGTTTGGCTTCATTAAAGTAATTGGGCGAACCGACATAAGCCAGAACTTCCCCAGTGTGGTTATCAATAACCACAGCCGCCGCATCATGGACGTTATTCGCCGCCAGGGAAGAAAGTACTTGCTGTACCTGTGCTTCCACAAATTGCTGTAAAGGTCGATCTATTGTAGTGTGAATCTGTCCCTCTGCGTCTGGGGTGCTTTGCTGTGTCGCTAACCAAAATAAAAAGTGAGGTGCAGCAATAATTCCGCGTTGGCGAGATTGAAATACTACCTTTTCTGTATATACCCGTTCAGCTAATAAAGAAGTAATATAACCATCCTGTACCATACGATTAAGAACATATTTTTGACGCTGCTTTAATCTTTGCCAATGTTCTAACGGGTCAAAATATGTAGGATTATTGGGGATAGCAGCTAATAGACTAGCTTGAGCAAGATTCAAATCACTGGCTGGGATAGAAAAATAAGTCCGGGCTGCGGCTTCCACACCGTAGATATTTCCCCCCATTGGTAAACGATTAACATAAGCCGAGAGAATTTCAGCTTTATTCATCCCCGCAGCTAACCGCCAAGCTAACCAAATTTCTTGTAGTTTACCGGAAATATTGCGCGGAACAGGATCTAACATCCGCGACAACTGCATAGTAATTGTGGAAGCACCAGAGACAATTTTTTTCGCGTGAATTGCTTCTTTGATAGCGCGGGCTACTGCTTTTAAATCCAACGCCCCATGATGATAGAAACTACTATCTTCAGCCGCCAAAATTGCTTGAATAAATTGGGGAGAAACCTGTTTTAATGGGACTACGGCAGTATGCTCTTGGTCACGGGTGAGTATAGTTCCTAAGGCTAGCCCATTGCGATCGCTAAATTGCATCGCTAGCTGACTTTGCAAAATATCGGTAGCCCGCACTGGTGCAAAATATGGCATTAATCGCACCGCCAAGCACATCAGCAGTAAGGCGAAAATTACCTTACCCCTTCTACTGCGATTCAAACCCCGCCAAACTTTTTGCGTAATTCGGAACAGCTTACGTAAAGTTAGTTTCATCAGCGAATGCTCTACCCTGTCAAACTTACTTTAATTTTGACGTAGCAATCGCCACTCGATCGGGAAATATCTCAACTCGCCATGAGTTTAGGTTGATGAACTGGTATTTCCAGCACAAATTTAGTTCCTTCTCCTTCTGTGGAATCACACCAAATCTTGCCATGATGTCTTTCGGTGATAATTTTGTAGCTGATGGATAAGCCTAAGCCTGTACCTTTCCCAATCGGTTTGGTAGTAAAGAAAGGATCAAAAATGCGCGATCGCACTTTTTCAGATATCCCCGCACCATTATCGGCGATCGCAATCTGCACTTGATTGTCAGCTGTCACTTGAGTAGAAATCCAAATTTTACCAGGTTGTGTTTGCTGTGCAGATTCTTCCACCGCATCAATTGCATTCGTTAGTATATTCATAAATACCTGATTGAGTTGTCCCGGATAACACTCAACTAAAGGCAATTGACTGTAATCTTTTATAACTTCAACTGCTGGGAGGCGATGTTGTAAAATCAGTAGCGTATTGTCAATGCCCTCATGAATGTCAGCTTCTTTAAAGTCAGATTCATCTAGGCGAGAGAAGTTACGCAGAGATAACACAATTTGCCGAATCCGTTCTGTACCAACCTTCATGGATTGCAGCAGCTTGATTAGGTCTTCATGCAGAAAGTCAAATTCCACATCATCCAAAACTTCTTGGAGTGTTTGGGGTGGATTGGGGTAATGTTCTTGGTATGCTTGAATTAATCTCAGCAAGTCTTGAGTGTAGCTATCAATATGGGTAACGTTGCCATGAATAAAATTCATAGGGTTGTTGATTTCATGGGCAACTCCAGCAACCAGTTGACCTAGACTTGACATCTTTTCGGTTTGAATTAGTTGGAATTGAGTGTTGTGCAGCTGGGTTAAAGCTTGCTGAAGTTCCTCGGAACGTTGTTCTTTTTCAGTCAGCAGCACTTTCACACGTTCGATCAGATGGTTGAATGCGATCGCTAGGATGCCGGTTTCATCCTTGCTGATTACAGGGACTTTGAGGTCAAAGTTAGACTCTTCGGTGACTTGCTGCGCTACCTCAGTCACAGATTGCAGTGGTTTAGCAATACTGCTGGAAATTTGTAACCCTAAAATCAATGCTAAAATCACACAAGCTAAACTGGTGATACTGATCAACACCATCGTCGGTCTAGCTTTGGCGATCGCTTTATCAAACAGCGATGACCATTCTAGAATGATTGCACCATCGATCTGATTTTGCTCTCCCTTCAGCGGCAAGACAATTAATTTAATTCCTTGGGGATAATCAACACTTTTTTCCAAAAAACTTCTAGATTTGCCATCCTGTATCGTTTGCTGTATTTCATTGCCTTGATCGTGGTCAAAAATTGTGCCAATATTTTCAACAACAGCATCCGCCAAAATCAGCTTCTGACGATTGACCACCACAATATCGCGCTTTTGCCGCTCATGTAGCACATGGGTATAATTTTGCAGTTCGTCAGAACGTTCTAGAGAAATAGATTTTTGATTGTAATAAGCATAGTGGGTGATCGAAGCCGCAAGCACTTGCGCAACGTGTTCAGCTTCTGCGATCGCTAGATTTTCCGCAATTTTTTGGCTTTGGGCGATCGCCACCACACCAACAACACTCGTTAATAAGGAAACACTAACAAAGCTTCCAACTAGTTTATGAGCAATTTTCATCACAATAGGTCAGCCATAACCGCTTCTAGATAAAATTAGTTTTCCCAGATTCTTACGGCAAACTAAATTAAGTCCATATTTTAAATCTGTAACAACTCAATTTGTGATAATAATAAAATTTGAGATGAGTCGTTCTACCAAAAGTGGATGCTCTCTTTCTCTTCGTGCCCTTTGCGCCCTTTGCGGTTCGTTTAAAAAAGTCTCACAACTCTCAGCAGATTGCCATCGTTAAGAATTGTAGTAATTATTAGGAACAATCGCATTTGATTGGTTATCTATATAAGATATCTCACGCAGAGCCGCAGAGGCGCAGAGAGAAGAAATATTTATGCTTATGAAAATTTTAATTAAATTCCTACTTACGTTAACGCTTGTTTTAGGAATAGCAGGGTGTAGTTTTTTCGGAATTGGTTCAGGTAGAGAACAACTACCAACAGTTGCGCCTCTCACACCACCCAAATTACCAGATTGGATTGAACAAATTAGTCCCATTGGCGATGCGAAACCTCTCAATCAAATTCGTATCCGATTTAAAGAGGCCTTAATTCCTGTGGAAAGGCTAGACAGTCCAGAACAAGAGAATTTGCTGCAAAAATTTGAAATTGTACCACCTTTACCTGGTAGATTTCGCTTTTTAACACCGCGCATGGTGGGTTTTCAAGCAGATAAAGCCTTACCTCAAGCCACAAGATTTCAAGTAACGCTTAAATCTGGTTTAGCTGATTTAAAAAATCATCGTTTAGATAAAGATTTAGCTTGGACTTTCAATACCGAACCGATTAAGCTGACTAATTTACCAGGCGTTAACCCGATGGAGAAGGCTGACGATCAACCGATTGATGTACAGCCAACTTTACAATTTACATCGAATGTGGAATTAGATGTAAATTCTGTACAAAAACATTTACAGCTAATTCCTGAAGGTAAAACTGAAGGTATTAATTTTAAAGTAATTTTAGATAAAGAAGATAAGCCACAAGAAAGTGAAGATCCATTAGAAAAATTTGACCCTTCCCAACGCAATTGGATTTATCAGCTTATCCCCCAAAAAACTCTCGCCGAAGCAACTCGTTATCGGCTAAATTTTGCGCCTGGTATCCTTCCAGCTTATGGTAATTTACCTAGCGAGAAAGAATTTGCCAGTAAATTAGTCACTTATTCACCTTTAGCGTTTCAAAAAATCAATTTTTATGGACAACCAGACGCAGGGGGAACCTACGGCAGATTTGTTAAAGGTAGTCCACAGTTAGAATTTAATAACATCTTAGTTGCCGATTCTGCTATTGAAAATATTAAAATCAACCCTAAGCCTAAAGATATTTCTAGACTCATCCAAGTTAACGATGAAGATAGAGTTATCAATATTAATCCTTATGCCTTAGCCCCAGCTACGAGTTATACAATTACTGTTGGTGCAAATCTTAAAGATAAATTTGGACAGACTTTAGGTAAACCCGTCACCCTTAATTATGAAACTGGTGATTTAGCTGGGAATATTTGGGTTCCTTCAGATTTAAATATTTTTCCCTCCGGTAAAGATTTACAGCTAAATATCAATACGATAAATTTGCCAGAGGCGAAGTATAAAGCCGCTTATCGTCTGGTGCAGCCAACAGATTTGGTTTACGATAATTACGCCAATAATTTATTACCGAAACCAGTTGAATGGCAAAGTTTCTCGGTAGCGAGGAAGAACAATCAAGCAGTTGATATTACTGTACCTCTGCGAGAAAAACTATCTTCTCAGACGGGGATGTTAGCTTATGGTGTACAAGCACGTACTAACAAATATCAGGAAAATGGTAAAGAACTGTGGCGGGAACCCACAACTTACGGCTTAGTACAATTAACAAATTTAGGTGTATTTTCCCAATGGTTTCCTGATTCCGGCTTAATCCGCGTTCATCATCTTAGTGATGGTTCACCTGTGAAAGCTGCGGCTGTAGAAATTTATCAATCACAATTAAATGCCAAATCTCGTCCGCCAGCTTCACCTTGCGCAACTGGGAAAACAGATGATAGTGGTAATTTAAGCATTAAAAGTGCAGATTTAAAGCAGTGTTTAGGTAGTAATCAAACCTTTGTCAAAGCACCAGAATTTTTAATAATCGCCCGGGAAAATCAAGATTGGGCATTTACCCGCACAGAAGAATATAGCGGTGCTTATGGTTATGGTATTGATGGAGGTTGGCAAGATGGGAAGCCAGAATCACGGGGAATTATCTTCTCAGATAGACAGTTATATCAGCCAGGGGAGAAAGCTTGGTTAACTGGTTTTGCTGATTACTTGCAAAATGGCACAATTCAGCAAGATAAAAATGCTGCTTACCAATTAACTTTAGTTGATCCTGATGGGAAAAATACTAGTTTAGGGACAAAAACTACTAATGAATTTGGTACATTCTCCTTAGAGTTACCAATTAGTAAAACTCAACGCTTAGGATATTATACAGTCCAAGCTAAAGGGAAAAGCGGGCAAGAAATTTCTGGAGAGTTCCGAGTTGCAGAATTTAAACCGCCTAATTTTAAAGTCGAACTAAATTTAGATAAGGAATTTGCCTTAATTGGCGATAAAGTTGCAGCGAAGGCGGCTAGTAATTATCTCTTTGGTGCGCCTGTACAAGGAGGAGAAGCCAAATATTTTGTTACCCGCCAGCAAGCTAATTTTGTACCCAAGAGTTGGGAAGAATTTAACTTTGGGAGACAATGGTTTTGGCCGGAAGAAAGTCCAACTTTAACTAGCGATGTCTTGCAAACTACTTCTGTACTAGATGCGAATGGGAAAAGCGAAAAAAGTCTGACAGTCGCGAAAGATTTACCATACCCAATGACTTACCGGGTAGATGTGCAAGTCGCAGATGTTTCTAATTTATCGGTAGCGAATTCGCAAACTTTTACAGCTTTACCTAGTAATCGTCTGATTGGATTAAAAAGTAATTTTGTGGCTGATGCTGGTAAACCATTTTCTATTGAAACCATTGTTACTGACCCTACAGGAAAACCGCTCACAGGTCAACGGCTACGTCTAGAATTACAACAGATGAAATATAGTAGCGTCACCAAATTAGTAGAAGGTAGCCGCACACCAAAAAATCAAGTTGAATATAAAACAGTCGGACAAGCAGAAGTGACATCTGCTGAAAATGCCCAATCGGTAAATTTAACACCCAAAGAATCTGGTTCCTACAGAATTAGGGCGAATTTTAGCGATACAAAAGATGAATTAAGCGCCACAGATTTACAAATTTGGGTAACTGGAGACAATCAAGTTTATTGGGGTTCGCCAGAAGAAGACAAGCTAGAAGTAAAACTAGATAAAAAAGAGTTTAAACCTGGGGAAACTGCAACTGCATTAATTCAATCTCCCTACCCAGAAGCAGAGTTATATTTTGCGGTAATTAAAGACAAACCTATATATCAGCAAATTACCAAAGTTAAGGGAGGCGCACCACAAATTCAGTTTCAAGTTACGCCAGAAATGTTACCTAATGCAGCAGTACAAGCTGTATTAGTCAGACAAGGTAAACCACTTCAGGAAGTGGAACCGGGAAGTTTAGATAAATTAGTGAAAATTGGCTTTGCACCTTTTAAAGTCAACTTGCAGGATAAATATTTAACAGTGCAAGTTAACCCAGTGCAAGCATCACTCGAACCTGGTGCTGAGGAAACTGTACAACTAGAACTTAAAGATAATCAAGGTAATCCCACCCAAGGACAACTTTCCGTCATGGTGGTGAATGAAGCAGTACTGCAACTATCTGGCTATCGTCCACCGGATTTAGTAAATACAGTATACGCCGAACAAGCGATCGCAACTCGTTTCAGTGATAATCGTCCCGATGTCGTCATTCAACCCCAAGATATCCCCAAACCCAAAGGCTGGGGTTATGGCGGTGGCTTTTCATCAGGTGCAGCTAATACCCGCGTTCGCACAGATTTCCAAGCCTTAGCTTATTACAATGGTTCTGTACTCACCGACACCACAGGGAAAGCACAGATAACATTTAAACTCCCCGATGACTTAACCACATGGCGAGTCATGGCTGTCGCTACCGATGGTAATTTGCGGTTTGGCAATGGCGATCGCACTTTTATCACCACAAAACCACTGCTAACTAATGCTATTTTGCCACAATTTGCCCGTCCAGGCGATCGCATTCTCGCTGGTTTATCCGTCACCAATAACACGGGAAATAGCGGAAACCTCTCGATTAACGGCGAACTTAGCGGTACAGTAAAATTTGCAGAAAATAACCCCACCACCACAAATTTACAAACCAAAGCCGAAACTACTACCCAAGCTTATCGCTTCCCCATGCTGGCGGAGAATGTGGGAGAGGGAAAAGTCCGGTTTACCACACAATTAAATAATGCAGCCGATGCATTTGAAGTACCTTTAGAAATTAAGCCGCTAGAAATTACCGAACAAGTTGTAGAAACAGGAATCACCGAAAAGCAAACCAAGATACCTTTAAATGTTGATAAAAATACCATCCCCAATGCGGGAGGTTTAGATATTCAACTGGCTAGTAGCTTAGTCCCAGAAATTACAGCACCAGCCAAACAAGTTTTAGGCGATGACGAATTACCTTTCGCCGAACCAGCAGCCAGCCAGTTAATCATTGCGGCAAATTTGCAAACGCTCTCCCAAAAATATGGACAAACATTTGCTGAATTCAACATTAATCAACAAGCTAATCAAGCCACAGAACAACTGCAAAAGCTGCAAATAGCCGATGGTGGTTTTGCTTCCTACCCCGGACAAGAAAAATCCGATCCTTGGATATCTAACTACGCAGCAGAATCTTTAGCCAAAGCCAATCAAGCTTTCCCTGGTGCAATTAATTCTGCAATGCTTTCTCGCCTCAAGAGTTACTTACAAAAAGTCCTCGCAAACCCTGGACAATACGACTTTTGCAAACAGCAAATTTGTAAAAATCAACTGCAACTCAATACCTTGATAGCATTAGCAGAAATTGGCGATAAACGCAATAGCTTTTTAGCAGATATTTATCAACAGCGGAATAACTTTGATGTAGTTAATCAAATCAAATTAGCGCGATACTTATCGCAATTCCCGGAATGGCAAGACGAATCGCAAATTATGTTAAACCAGTTACAACAAAATATCTATGAAACTGGTCGCACAGCAGTTATTAGTATACCCAGTAGTTGGGGATGGATGAGTTCACAGACAACAGCACAAGCGCAAGCTTTACGGTTGTTTATTGCTAACAAAGCGAAACCGGAAGTAGTAGATAAATTATTTCAAAGTTTGCTAGCACAAAGAAGAGATGGGACATGGCAAACTAGTTATAACAATGCCCAAGCCCTCACAGCCTTAGTAGAATATAGTCAACTCCAACCCACACCACCTAATTTTGTTTCTTCTGTACAATTAGCAGGTAAAAAGTTAGGTGAAAACCGCTTTGAAGGCTATAGCAATCCTAGCTTGCAATTAAATGTACCAATGGATCAATTACCTCGTGGTCGCCATGATTTAGTATTACAAAAATCAGGTAGAGGTAAATTACATTATCTGGTTGCTTATAATTATCGCTTGCAAGGAAATCAACCAGGGAAATTTAACGGGTTAAGAGTCACCAGAGAAATTCAAAAACTTGGCGAAGCGGAAAGTATTCTGCAAAAATTTGGACTTTACGCCTTTGATAAACCCTTAACTTTACAACCAGGACAAGTATTTGATATAGGTTTAGAAGTGATTACAGATCATCCTGTAGATCATGTAGTAATTACAGATCCTCTACCAGCAGGATTAGAAGCAGTAGACGCAAGTTTCCAAACTACAACCGCCGCATTGCAAGCAAAAGCCGATAGTTGGCAACTTGGGTTTAAGAATATCTACCGCGATCGCATTATCGCCTATGCCGACCACCTCGAACCAGGAGTTTATAGCCTACATTACTTAGTACGTTCCGTTACCCCCGGTAAATTCCTTTGGCCTGGTGCGGAAGCGCATTTACAATATGCACCTGAAGAATTTGGGCGTGCGGCTGAGTCTACATTGATACTGGAGGAGAAAAATTAGCTAAAAGAGCGATCGCTTATTTAATCAAAAACAACTGGCGATAAGGGACTTCCAAATAAAAAAATATTCCAATCATTAACCTACCAAACCCGCAACTCGTAGGGGCGGGGTAACCCCGCCCCTACAATTTGGCATAATTTATTTTTTGGAGTTTCCTAAGCGATCGCACTACTACAAGGTTAACAACAACAGGCGATCGCATTATCGCCTACAACAACCACATTTTCTAAATCAACGAAACGCTATGGTGCTAGGTGGAAGGCTCGGAATCATAGCCTAACTTTCTTAACGCATCGGCAGCACTTTCACGCACAGATTTATCTTGGTCGTTGAGTAGTGCTAGTAGCCCTTGCAAGACTGGCTCGGAAGCTTTGCCTAACTTACCTAACGCATCGGCAGCACTGCGACGCACAAAATAATCCTGGTCGTTGAGTAGTGCTAGAAGCCCTTGCAAGACTGGCTCGGAAGCATTGCCTAACTTACCTAACGCATCGGCAGCAATGCCACGCACAAAATAATCCTGGTCGTTGAGTAGTGCTAGTAGTCCTTGCAAGACTGGCTCGGAACCATAGCCTAACTTACCTAACGCATCGGCAGCACTGCGACGCACAAAATAATCCTGGTCGTTGAGTAGTGCTAGAAGCCCTTGCAAAACTCGCTCGGAACCATAGCCTAACTTAACTAACGCTTCGGCAGCACTTGCACGCACATAATTATTTTGGTCGTTGAGTAGTGCTAGTAACCTTTGCAAGACTGGCTCGGAACCATAGCCTAACTTAACTAACGCTTCGGCAGCATTTTCACGCACATAATTATTTTGGTCGTTGAGTAGTGCTAGTAGTCCTTGCAAGACTGGCTCGGAAGCTTTGCGTAACTTACCTAACACACCGGCAGCACTGCCACGCACATAATCATTCTGGTCGTTGAGTAGTGCTAGTAGCTTTTGCAAGACTGGCTCGGAAGCTTTGCCTAACTGAACTAACGCATAGGCAGCACTGCCACGCACATAATCATTATGGTCGTTGAGTAGTGCTAGTAGCCGTTGCAATACTGGCTCGGAAGCATTGCCTAACTTACCTAACGCATCGGCAGCACTGCGACGCACTTGAGAATCTTGATCTTTCAAAGCTTTAACCAGATCAAAAGCAGCAGATTTAGCCGCCACGCCAATCTTTCCTAATTCTCCAGCAGCACGTCGCCTATCTTCTACCTCTGGAACAAACAGATCGTTAATTAGGCGGCGAATACGTCGTTGAAGTTGTTCTTGTTTGAGTGCTTCCAGATCCAGCCCTGCGAGTTTACCTAGTTCCTCCTCCACAAAACTAGGTACTTTCGCTTCTATGCCTTTGGCAATACAACATTCTCTGACTGCAAGCAGAAAACCTTTAATTTCTTCTCGTTTATTTGCATCGCTGTCTACTTTTGCTAAAAACTCACGCCAGCTTGCTTCATTTTCTTTGTGATGTTCTACTAAATATAGTCCTGCTAAGTACTCAGCTAACGGGTCTAGAGCAAACCTAATTGTGCCTGAGTTTCCAGACTTAATTAAATAAAGTTTTTTCTCAAAATGTTCCAGGGCTTTATCAGCTTTTTCTTGCCCCAAGGCATCAATTAAAGAGTTTCGCTCTACATAATTTGGCTTATAGTTCTGCTCAAGACATTTCCACGCAATCAGCTTCGCATCTGGCTCAAGTGTGTGATATTCCTCAGCAGTGCTTCTTTCCACTTCTCGATTTAGCTTTTTTAAGTGGTCAATTATTAAATCAGGGATATTGTCAAGAGAACGTTCCGTAACTGATAAATTCTCCTTAGCATTAATCATCCGCTCTGCATAAAGCTTCGCTAGCAAAACTGTAATTGTTTGCTTGTCACCTACTATGCGTGCAAGTTGGGCACATTCTTGCAAAAATTCTTCCTGATTATCCTCAAAAAGTTGCCATTTTTTACATTGTTTTATATACTGCTCAATAAAATATGCTAACTTCCCACCATCAAAACGTAGGGTTTTTATCTTGGTGTCGATTCCGTTAAATCTTTCCTCAATACGTGAAGTAACTACCAAAGCGTTAGCCGGAAACTCTCGGAGGTTGGGATTAATCTGCTCGCGGGTTTGTTGATTCATCTCCGAGAAATGATCCACAATTAAGAGAATCCGGCGTTTTCGTAGCAGTTGTTCTACTAGCAATTCATCAACAATCTTTTGTTCGCTGTCGCTCAACTCCTGGATATGTCCCACAATTTCTTCTATTAGAGGCTTGATACCTTCACCTAATTGCGATTTCAGTTCTTGCTCAATTAGAATCGGTAACATTAAGTGTTCTTCGTTCAGGCGTTTAGACTTGTCTTTAATCATTGCCCATTTAGCAATTTGACAAGCAATAGTTGTTTTTCCCGAACCTCCCTCACCCCAAATCAGCAACCTTACTCGTTTTTCTATTTGCTTTTCTGTTTTAAAAGTTCCTCTCAAGTCTGTTGCTGTTAGTTCTTCAATATCTTGATTGTTGAATTTCACAGGGAGAGAAACGTAATCCTTGCGTTCATCAACGGTTTCATTTTGCAAAAATTTTTTCTCGAAAGTATGAATGTGTTTCTCAACCCAAGCATCAAGAACTCTAGGACGGTACTTGAGCCAAATTACAAAAGTAACTGGTACTTTTAACTCTGGTGTGATTGGTGTTTTAGGAACTTTCAATTCCGCAGGTAGCCGCAGCAGCAATAAGGGATAAAACCGCAGTACTCCCAGGTACAAAATGACTATAACCCCTAACACACCCGCCGTTACTGTCCACGGTAAATCCTGATTTTTTTCATCAGATTTATCGTCTTTTTCTGGCTCTTTTTCCTCAACCGATGTATTTGTCTTTTTTACCTTCGCAGATTGCTGAGGTTGAGGTGTAGATTGCGCTAATACTTGTGTATATACCAGACTACTCTCTTGCTGAATATTTGCCTTTGCCCAATTCTTACTTGTCAATAACAAGGGTAATGAAACTCCCAACAAGACAAATTTCAGCAATCCTAAGAAGCTTTGTCTAGTATGCTTATTCATAAATGAAATTAGGCAAAAAGGCCATATTTTTGCTATTTTACCCTAATTTCAAATTTTGCTTTGGTAATTTATAGCGGTTATCAGTTGAGTGAGGTATAAGAACCCCACCCCCAACCCCCTCCCCGCAAGCGAGGAGGGGGCTATAATATAGCTCACTAGACCAAGAAACGCTGTAACTTAGATAGAGTGTAAGTAAGTCGGCACAAATAAACCGAACTATGTAACAGAATGTAAAATGCACGAAACCTTTGCGATTGCTTCGTTTCACTTCGTTCCACTCGCAATGACATACCTTGGAATTTTTACGCCGACTTACTTATCTCAGCTTTGATATTGCAACGAGAGTATAATTGTCATTGCTTTGAGGTACGACATAGCAATCCCATAGACTTGTTAGTAGTTCAAGATTTTGCGATCGCTAAAGAGCGATAACGCTCACAATGGCGTTGTCAACAAGCGGGATACTCGCTTTGCATTAGGTGTTTGATTTAGGCGATCGCTTGATATATACAATCAATACTTAATGCTTCACGCGCCCGTTAGTTGGCTCTTGTATAATTTCATTTGGGCTAGTTTGAGTGTTTGGCTTCTCTACAACAACAGGAACTGATGAAGTAGATGTATTCCCCCGCTTGCGACTAGATCCACCTGCCTTTGAATACTCTATGCTGTTTTTGCCGTAGGCACTCGCGACTCCACTGAGCATCCGTTCTGACATTGCCGAAAGTGCTTTATCCATCTGAGTTACAGTCTTACGCGATTCCTCAAGATTGGACAGAAGTGTATTATGAGATTCTAGTATATCACGGGTAGTATCAATTAAGCGGCTGTATGCTTCAATAGTTAATCCATGCCCTAAATCCAGATTTTCATCAATGGATTTGAGCAGAGCAAGACGACGTTGGGCTTTGTCTAAAGCAGCTGAACCGCGAGTTGTCACAGACATGGGAGATGCTCCTTCTAGAATACTTCTGTTTCAAGATAGTGGAGTTTTCTTGTATCTGAGATGAGTAGTTTTGTTGATTTAATTTACTGGCTGGATTAGCAGTAAGTCTGTGTTTTTACCTGTATGTCTTTGTTTAATTAGGTTGACAGATGGGACTTACAAAAAATTACCATATTCCGTAGTGCGTTCGCACTACAAATTTATGCACTACAAATTTATTGGGTATTTAAAAAATTGAATGTCCCTACTTATTTATGGTTTCAGAATGAACGCGATCGCCAATTGTAGTCTCCGAAATGGCTATTGTAGTATCAAAAATGGCAATTGTAGTATCAGAAATAGCAATTGTAGTATCAGAAATGACAATTGTAGTATCAGAAATGACAATTGTCGGCTCAAAAATGGCAATTGTCGGCTCAAAAATGGCAATTGTAGTGTCAAAAATGGCAATTGTAGTGTCAAAAATGGCAATTGTAGTGTCAGAAATGGCAATTGTAGTGTCAGAAATGGCAATTGTAGTGTCAGAAATGGCAATTGCGTAGGCGTAGCCAACTTTTACCATCGCCTGTACAGTTTTGGTATGGTGTGCTGCCTTTTTGAATTAGCGAAAATATCGAGAAGATGGGACAAATTCAAAAATTGTAGTTTACTGTCACGCACCTTTAGACAATTAAGCGATCGCGCCGGGAATTAACTACTACTGAAATTGCTGAATTGCTGAATTACCTCAAAAGTTTTTAGCTTTCACAGGCTAAATGCGATCGCTCCTGCTACCCGATCGCGGTCATGGCTACCCAAATTTATTGTAAAAAAATGTAAAGACAGATAAAACCCTTAAGCAGAAAGTTAAAGGTCATCACAGGACAGTTAGGACAGTTAAGGATTTTTTGTCACTTTATATCCAATTTTTTCATGAATGAGCATTATTGCTATTAATTTGTCAATTCGTACATTTAGTAAAAAAAAATACAATTTTTCCTATTTACAAATTTGGCATATAGCCAAATAATAAAATGCAATTATCTACACCTTTGGACATCAAAGTCTAAATGTGTAAAATTCCAGTCGTCAATTTTTAATCAAAATTTCACGATCGTAGTGACGACGATAAACAAATAGAGACTACCAGTGCCAATACTCAATAATTGCAGTGCCCAAAGCCTGCTGAAGCACTGGGAAAAGTCCTGAAAAATCCTTCAGGAATTTAGGGACTGACAAATCAAAAAACATCCCAAATTTTTTGATGAAATGAGCATTTTGCCCTTACCTTGTATTTTCAGGCAGGCATAGTTCCTACTTTTTAATTCAGCAATACCAAGAATAAAATATGACAACAACTCCAGATAAAACTTTAGATGCACGCAATCGCGTGATTGAATCCGCCAACCGATTGGGCGTTCAACTCAACGAGCAAGAATTAGAGCGCTGGATGAAGTCGATTGTAGAAGCCACAGGCGACAGCGATATTGTCGTCGATGAAGAGACTGGTGTATTTGGTCACAAAGTCACCATGTTGGATTTTGATCCCAAAGAGCTAGAACGCTTTCGCGCCATCGGTAAAATTGTCGAATTTGACGATGTTGCCGGTGTTGTAGAAACTGCGTTAGCGCTTTCTGGTTCAGCAGCCCAATCGAAAGTACAAACTCACCCAGGGGACTGCGACTACTTTGAGCGGGTGAATATCATTGCTCCCACCAGAGCCGAAGCTTGTGAAATTCTCGCCCGCATTATGCGTGAGAAAGCAATCAACAGTATATCTGGCCCCAATTTTCAATTAATTGAACTGAAATTTGGTAGCTATCCTCAAGAAGTGATTCGTAGCGATCGCACCTATCACAAAGGCTCACCGATTTCATGGCTTCCAGACGAAATTGTCGCCGGAGAAATTCAGGGTACAGATCTACAAGGAAATCCCCTCGTCATCACTTGGGATTCTGTAGCCCACGACCCTGGTTGGTGTAAGCTGGACTGGGTGATTGCCGATCGAGTGCGCGGTCAATTGTCCAACGCTAGCAACATGTTGGATGTCACCTGGGAAGCTCCCGATGGCACAATCACGCCCTTAGATGGCTATCTAGACGGCTACTTCCAAGAAGTTTACCTAGATACTCAATCTGCCCCCATCTTCTCTAAACTTGTCAAGCAAGTCTCCACCGATGTCATGGATGACTATATGACACAGTTACAAAAAGAAGTTAAAAAATATGTAAAAGACGACTACCTCAACTACGGTAAAGCCGCTAAACGCCTGTATAACATCTTTCGGCTGAATGGGCAATATGAAGAAGCCGCCTTTTTGCGCGAACTGTTTGACGAACCAGCAGCCTTACTTTATCAAGTCCACGCCCTGGTAAGAACTGTCCAAGAAGCGACGGAAAAAAGCACCGTCTTTGACATCGAAAACATTCTCGATCAGATGGATGAACTGATTATGGGAGTGATCAAAGTCTTGGAAGGAGAAGAAGAATTGGAGATTGTGCGCCATCTTCTGCGTCTATATCGCTGCATCACCCGTCAAGAGGGAGGTGTTCCCCTCGGTCCTCAGGTAGACGCAGCCCAAGCTGAGGTAATGAATATTGTCAACAATTTCTTCTATGAAAAGATGACAGCACTACCGGCAATTAAAGCTTATATCGACAGTCTCAAGGCTTAAGAGCAAGCTAAATCAATGTAAATTAATGTTCACGCTGCAAGTTGTTTTGCAACAGATTGCAAAACAACTTACCTTGTTCAATGGCATCATCCAGCGCCACATGGTTCAAACTAGTTTCCTCTAACCACTCAGTTGCTAGGTTACGCTTCCCGGACTCACCATAGCTGCGTTTCAAGAATGCCATTGCATAGGAGCGGATGTCTAGCGCTGAATGCTCAAAGGGACTATCACCCACAAAGTTGATCAAATACCAATAGACAAACATAAAATCGAAGGCGGCTGGATAAGCAACAAATATCGGTTCACCGGGTAATGCTTTCAGCCAAGCGTGGTATGCTTGCATTACCGATGCTGGAGGCTTGGGATTGACTCGGCAAGCAGCCCAAGCCTCTGGCTGTTCTGACCACCATTTCATAGTTTTGGGATGGCCTGTTGCTCCCGGTAAAGTTTCCAGATTTGCGGAAAAGGTGGCGATTAATTGTTTATCTGCGGTGTATGCAGCCGATCCAATACTAAGCATGGAATGAGGTCCAGGGATAGGGCCATCTGATTCGATATCTGTGCTGACGTAGATTTCTGTTGTCACCTGTTTTTCCTGTTCTACCCAAAAAATTGAGTGTTCATCTAATTCTAGGCAGATGGTATGGTTTGCGGGTAGGGCATCGGCTGACAATTTATCCAAAAATACAATTTCAGCAAAATAACTTCGGGTAAATATCTAGAGGACGATCTGAATTCCAGAGGAGCATCCCAAATGTGTGAATTAATTTTTGTGTAGTGCGGGAACCAAAGCCCGCTTCTTGGACAAAGGGAGCAAGATGCTCCCACTACAAATTTATTTACAGCGCTTTTCAAATGGATATACCTCTCTCCAAACCTCTATCCTAAGAGGAGAGAGGCTTTGATTCCCACTTCCCTCATGGGGAAGGGGGTTAGGTCTGCGTGTAGTCTGCTGAAATGAAAACTGCTGTAAGGCAAAATTGGGATACTCCCACCAAAGAGCGAACCAACAATCAGCGATCGCGCCTGGAATTGACTAATAGTAAAATCCCTCAGTTTTTGAATCACCTCTGAGGATTGCTATAAGTTTTTACTAATGATTCAGCACTGTTTTATCAAGCTTTTATAATCTCAAGACCCAAAGACAATAATTCTCACAATTTAAATAAGTTGACCATCGTATAATCACGTAAATTTTATTTTTATTAAATAATAAAGGTGCTATGCCCATAAGTCTTACTACAGCTATATTTAAAGATTTTTATTTCCTTGTATGAGGATTTTTCAGATTTCTTGTGACAACATCATCTCCAAGTTAGAATATGATTGTTTATCAATTGTTAGACTAATTGTTGGCGACTTTAAACTCTAATTTAACGTGTGACTTATCCAGGAAATATACATATATATGCCCCAGCGATTACGTCTTTAGAAGAACGTGACTGGAAAGCTATGTCTGAATTGTTTGATCGGGACGATAGTGATGATATTGAAGCTGATATCCGCAATAATTTACTGTGGATGATACCTGAACCCTGTTGGGGAGATGATCCCTTTGACTTTTTAAGCGAATATCTTTAAAATTAAACACTTGGGCAATTTTTAAACAGCATTGAGGCGACTGAGAAAAGTACGTAGGCGATCGCTTTGAGGATTTGTCAGAACTTCATGAGCAGAACCTTGTTCTACGACAACACCTCGGTCTAAAAATAGTACTCGATGTGCGACTTCCCGCGCAAATTGCATTTCATGGGTGACAACTACCATTGTCATTCCCTCTTTTGCTAATTGCTGCATAACTTGCAGCACTTCGCCAACCAGTTCCGGATCTAAAGCGCTGGTAGGTTCGTCAAATAGCATAATCTCAGGATTCATACATAAACTCCGGGCGATCGCCACCCGTTGTTTTTGTCCCCCAGAAAGTTGTTCGGGATAAACTGATGCTTTATCAAAAAGACCAACTTTTTCTAAATACAACCCTGCTAATTGGGCACTTTCTTTCAGTGTTTTCCCCATGACTTTCTGCGGAGCCAGTGTCAAATTTTCTAACACACTGAGATGGGGAAACAGATTAAATTGCTGAAAAACCATGCCTACCTGGGTTCTAAGTTGTCGCAATTGAGTATAGTTGAGAGTGGCAGCGGATAAATCGAGACCGTTGACAACTAAACGCCCATGATTAATCCTTTCCAAGCAGTTAAAGCATCGTAGTAAAGTACTTTTACCACAGCCAGAAGAACCAATCACAGCAACCACTTCTCCCCGATTGATTTCGCCAGTGATTCCTTTGAGGACTTTCAGGGAACCAAAGCTTTTTTCAATATTTTCAAAAATAATCGCGGGGACAGAATTTTTCATTATTTACGTCAGTGTGCTTTAAAGTTGATTTTAATGTTTTTTGTCACTTGTCATTTGTCATTTGTCATTTGTCATTGGGCATTTATTATTTATCTTCCTTGTCTCCCTTGTCCCCCTTGTCCCCCCTGCCCCTCTGCCCCCATCCCCAGGAATAAATATGGCTGGATTTGCTTGTATTCGTTGCTTACACTCGTTGTTGGCTACAGTTTTGAGTCTGTTGTTACTGGTTGGCTGTAGCGTTAATCCTAGTGTGGATAAAACCCTGCGGATTGCTAATGAACCGACGTTTCCACCTTTTGAGTTTCTGGGATCTGATGGGAAATCGCAAGGTTTTTCTATTGATTTGATGGGTGCGATCGCAGCTGCGGCTAATTTTAAAATAGAATTTCAAAGTTTGCCCTTTGATGGCATGATCCCGGCTTTGCAAGCCAAAACTGTAGATGCGGCGATTAGTTCGATTACAATTACCGAACAGAGAGCAAAAACTATTTCCTTTTCCCGTCCTTATTTTAAAGCTGGGTTGGCGATCGCAATTCGCGCCGACAATCAAGATATTACTAACTTTAACAGCCTCAAAAATAAAAAAATTGCTGTACAAATTGGCACAACTGGAGCCAAAAAAGCCGAGGATATTCCCGGAGGAGAAATTCGCAGATTCGATTCTGCACCTATAGCCCTACAAGAATTAGCCAATGGTAATGTGGATGCGGTAATTAACGATGCACCAGTAACTTTATACGCAATTAATACAGGTAATCTCCAGGGGCTGAAAGTAGTAGGGCAATTGCTAACAGAAGAATATTACGGCATTGCGACACCGAAAAACTCGCCCAATCTAGCCTCGATCAACGATGGTCTGGATAAAGTCCTCAAAAATGGTACTTATGCCCAAATTTACCGCAAATGGTTCAAAACCGAACCTCCAACCTTACCAGCCAAATCACCCTTTGAAAACCAAACTACCTCTGTATCGGGAATATTTGCCTTATTTAGCGTGATTTGGCTGGCTTTACCCACTTTGCTACAAGGAGTATTAATCACACTGCAACTAACAGTACTTTCTGTAGTGCTGGGTTTAGTTGGTGGTTCCTTCATTGGGATTGTCCGCCTTTCCCGGATTCAATTTGTGCGTTGGATAGCGCGGGCTTACGTGGATTTCTTTCGCGGAACTCCTTTACTCGTGCAGATTTTTATGATTTATTTTGGCATACCTGCGATCGCCCAAGAATTGGGTTTTACTTTCTCCTTCGATCGCCTAGTCGCCGGGGTAATAGCCTTAAGTTTGAATAGCGCCGCTTACATAGCCGAAATTGTCCGCGCTGGGATTCAATCAATTGAACCAGGACAAGCCGAAGCATCACAATCACTCGGATTAAGTTCTGTCCAAACCATGCGCTATGTAATTTTTCCCCAAGCTTTCCGGCGGATGATTCCACCTTTAGGTAATGAATTTATTAGTTTGTTGAAAGATACCAGCTTAGTTTCAGTCATTGGGTTTGAAGAATTACTCCGCAAAGGACAATTAATTGTGGCAAATAACTATCGCGCCTTTGAAATTTACGCTGCTGTGGCTGTAGTTTACCTATGCTTAACACTGCTTTCTTCCCAAGCATTTAGTCGCCTAGAAGCTTGGATGAATCCCGTTAAACGTTCTTAAAAATTCATTTGTCATTTGTCATTATTTTACCAACTTGATATGAATATGCATATAATGAGCCTGAATAGGACAGGGTTCATGTGCTGCTTTATCCCCTGTCTTGGTGACCCTGCACTAAACTTTATTCATCTCTTATTTCTTTCTTGGCGTACTTGGCGTAATTGGCGGTTAATTTTTAATTTCTTTCGCTGAATTTACAAATCAATCAGGGGTTGGTTGATAAAATGAGAGAATAAACTCACATTCATGCCCTGTATCAGCTAAAGTGCTGGGAAATGACCAAGTCATAAAAGCTAGAATGCCTGTCATGAATTGGGTTCTTAATTTGTAATTTTAAATTTTATGGTAACCCAACTCAGCGAAAGCCAATCATCAAATCAACTGATAATAACTTGGGAGGCTTTACCCAAAGATTTTAAATTAGAGGATGAACCAGTGGAGAATACAGGTCAGCCAATCTTGGCTGGTGCTTTGCGCGAAAGTTTAGAAATCAGTGGTTTCATCCAACCACAAATGTTGAGCGCCTCCAATTTTGGATTGTGTGCAACTGTCAACGGACAATTGATTATTAAAGCACCAGACTGGGTTTACGTACCATCAGTTAAAGAAGTGCTGAGTAATCGCAAAAGCTACACACCAATTTTAGAAGGTGAAATTCCACTCATTGTCATGGAATTTCTCTCAGATACAGATGGGGGAGAATATTCAGTCAAACGCACTTATCCGCCAGGAAGATGGTTTTTTTACGAGCAGATTTTGCAAGTTCCTATCTACATAATTTTTGAACCTGTTGGCGGATTATTAGAATATTATCAACTAGAGAATGGCCGTTATGAATTACAGCTACCTGACGAAAATGGTCGTCATTGGATAGAAGCAATGGGCTTATATTTAGGAACATGCCAAGGCACAAAAGAAGCGCATACTGGTTATTGGTTACGTTGGTGGGATAAAAATGGCAATTTGTTACCTTGGGCGGTGGAACAAATTGAACAAGAACGCCAACGCACCGAACAGGAACGCCAACGCGCCGAACAAGAAAGTCAACGCGCCGAACAAGAAAGTCAACGCGCCGAACAGGAACGCCAGCAAAAAGAAAGGCTAATCGCTTACTTGCAATCTCAGGGGATTGACCCAAATAATCTACCCCCATTCGAGTAGAAAACATCAGCGATTCAGATCCCCGACAACTTTTACGAAGTCGGGGATCTTATTAGGGACTACCAAATAAAAAAATATTCCAATCATTAATTTACCAAAGCAACTCGTAGGGGCGGGGTTACCCATACGTGTCAACTTAAGTCAAAACGCTGATTCCACAGGCATTTTACCCCACCCCTCAATCCCCTCCCCGTAAACGGGGAGGGGAAGTTTTGCGTCAGCAAAACTGGGGTGGGGTAGCGCGGATCTTGGTGGTACGTGATTTTGTATCAAATCACATCTTGGCAAGGGTTTTACGTTAAGTTGACACCAATGGGGGTTACCCCGCCCCTACAATTTGGCATAATTTATTTTTTGGAGTTCCCTTAGTTAAATTTAATCAACTGCGCCGAGAATTTTCAAAGTAGCTTTTTGGGTTGCACTTAAACCTGTAACGCCTTGAATGTTCATTCCTTCATAGAGACGGGGCGATCGCAAAATTTGCAAACATTCGCCGGTAGAGATATCCCACAGCCGAATTGTTTCGTCTTGAGAACCACTAGCGAGGATGTTTCCGTCAGGATGAAAAGCGATCGCCCAGATGAAATTATTGTGTCCCCGCAGTGTCTGCAAACATTCCCCTGTCTGGCTATCCCAAAGCTTGATAGTTTGATCGTGGCTGACACTAGCAACAAACTCGCCGTTGGGACTAAACTTCACACCAGTGACATTAGCTTCGTGTCCTTGCAATGTTTGCCAACAGTTTCCTGTGCTGATATCCCAAAACTTAATTTTGTATTCTATATCCCCAGTAGCTAAAACTTGACTGTTGGGATGAAAGGCTATCGATCCAATAAAGCAATAATTTCCTGTCAATACCTGGAGAAGTTCCTTTGTGTTTGCATCCCACAGATGAATGCTATTTTCACTCAGACTAGCTAAAAATTTGCCATCAGGACTCCAGGTAACTGAAAATATCCAGCCTGTATGTCCCTCTAAAGTTGTGAGACATGTTCCCGTTTTCACATCCCACAGCTTGATTGTCTTTTCTGCACCTGCACTAGCCAAAGTTTGATCGTCAGGGCTATAGGATACTGAAAAGATAAAACTAGTATGTTCCTCTAAGATTTGTAGACATTCCCCTGTTGTCACATTCCAAATCCGAATTGTGCTATCTACGCTAGTACTTGCCAAAGTTTGCCCATCGCTATTATAAGCTAAGGCCGCAATGTCCCCAGAATGACCGTACAAGCTATTTATGGTATTCCCAGTCGGAAAATCCCAGATTCTAATTGTATTTCCTGTATTACCAGCCAAGGATTGACCATTGGGATGGAAAACTACTGAGCTAATGAAACTGGGATATCCTTGTAAAGTATTGATACATCGTCCTGTAGATACCTGCCATAATCTAAGAGTTTTGTCTTGAGAACCACTAGCGAGGATTTTCCCATCGTGGCTAAAGGCAACTGACCAAACACGAGTCGTGTGACCTGATAAAGTTTTAATACAATGTCCTGTGTTGACATCCCATAAACTAATGACAGGGGCTTCAGTTGCGATCGCCAAAGTTTGCCCATCGGGACTAAAAGCAATTGACCAAACTATATCTAAGTGCGGTGCTTCTAAAGTTTTGCTACATTCACCTGTGCTGACATCCCAGAGTTTCACCGTTTTGTCTTGACTACCACTGGCTAGAATTTGCCCATTAGGACTGAAAGTAACTGACCAAACTGTTTGGGTGTGTCCCTCCAAAGTCTGGAGACATTCACCAGTACTCAGATCCCAGAGTTTCACGGTTGTGTCTTCACTTCCACTAGCCAGAATTTGCCCATTGGGACTAAAAGCCAATCCAGCAATTTTGCTTACCTGTCGTTTCAGTGTTTTTACGCACTGACCACTGCGAGTATCCCAGATTTTGATTGTTTGGTCTGTTTTACCAGAAGCTAGTAGAGTGCAATCTGGACTAAAGCTTGCTAACCAACCACGTAATGTCTCTTCTTGTACAGTATGCAGGCATTCCCCTGTGTTTACATCCCAGAGTTTAATGATACCGCGATCGCAACAACTTGCTAAAGTATTGCCATCTGGGCTAAAGTGAACTTGCCAAACCCAAGCAGTATGTCCCGCAAAACTCCGCAGTTTTTGACCATCTTCTATATTCCACAGATGTATTCTGCCATTGACATCACCAGTAGCCAGAATCTTACCCAGAGGACTGAATCTTACTGCTACGATTTCTACCAAAGCTTCATTAAAAGCTGATTTTTTTAAATCGCTATTGCGTAAGTTGACTTGATGCAGATTCACATCTTTAAGGTAAGCCTGCCAGATTCTTAAACCGGAAAAATCCCAGCCTGTGAAATCAACTTTTAGCTGATTCAGGAGGTTAATTGTATTCCCACCAGCATATCCAGGTATAGCAGCAAATTTTTCTCGCAGTATGGAAATAATTTCTTCGAGTCGCCTCTCAATTGCTGCTGAGTTTCTCAAAGTAGTTTTTAACCGACTCAATATCGGTTGCAAAATCACCCGTTTTTGACTTTCACGAACATAATCTTTAGCCGTAGCTTCTATTAAGGCATAAGTATTGAATAATACTACCTCCTGGGAGAAAATTTCACTACAAACTTGTTGAATGAGTTTGTCAGTCATGTATTCCATCACCACAGGTTGTTGGGTATAGCTACCTGATTGCTGTTCAATTAGCGATCGCCCTTGCAGAGATAACAGTGCATCTAATAACTCTCGTTTAGATACCTTGGGTACGATATCCTCTCGTAATTCTGGTAGCGTCACCCATTCACGTTTAATTGCTAGCCAGTACATCACTTGCTGTTCGTTAACAGACAAGCGATGGAATTGTTGCTCTAAAATTTGCCAAATATCGCCAAAAATAACCGAACCTTGGGCTAAAAATTCGCTAATATTCCCATCAAACAGGCGACAGATTGTAGTCGCCACGATTTTCAAAGCCAAAGGATTACCTGCATAGCGCTGAATTAAATTGTCAAATTCATCTTGTGAATTTACCAGTCCTTTGGATATCAGAATCTCTCTTGCTGCGGTTTGTGGTAAACCAGTTAGTTGCAGCGATCGCACGGGTAAGTTTTCTCCTTCTCTGGCGATGAAACCAATCGGTTTCTCCCGACTAGTAAATACCAAGCAACTTTGATGGCGTTCATCTCCCACCCGGCGGAAAAATTGACCGTATCCTTCATATCCCCGACGATAGTGACCGGATTTTGTACCAGTTGCCAAAATCGATTCCACATTATCCAGTACAATCAGACAACGTTGAGAATCGAGATAGTTCATCAAGCAAGAAATTTGACCATCTTCAGTTTCTGGCACATTTACTGCTTGCTGCTCCCAAACAAATGTAATAATTCCTTTGAGCAGATCAACTAACGGTGGAGCATTTCGCAGACTGCGCCAAATTATGTAATCAAAATTACCTTTTAGTTGTTCTGCTAACTTCACAGACAAAGCAGTTTTACCAATCCCTCCCATCCCTAATAGCGCTACCAAGCGGCATTTATCATTCACAATCCATTCTTGTAGCTTTGTTTGTTCTGCCGTCCGACCATAGAACATAGACACATCTATTGCTTCTCCCCAATCTTGGTGCAGCAATGTTTTAGGAGTTTTTTCTATTACACTAGTACTTTCTTGTGAATCTGCTGGTGAGAGACTAAAATAACGCCGTCTTAATACAGATTTAATATTACTTTTATTGACATTTTCTCCTAGTGCCTTTGAGAGAGTCTGCCATAATCTATACCCTACATCTCGAATATAATCATTATCATAACCAGACCTTTCGGCAATCTCTGCATAAGTATATCCTTCCCAAGATTGACGGAGAACTAGCTCTTGAATGTTACTTAAATGCTTTTGCTGTAGCACTAGATCTAAAACCACCATTGCTTGCTCAAACGTCAATTCTGTAGCTCCTACAAGCTCCAAGAAAATAGATGATTATCTTAGTTTTAATATGAAATTTGCTTGTTAAAGCTGATTTAAAATCTTTTTATTTCCATAAAATGTGTTTTTTGGTCTTTACCTGATTTTTTATGATTTTTTATGATTTTTTAACAGCATACTTTAATCACTGGAAAATGGGGCATGGGGCATTGGGGAGCCACTGCGTTGGACGGGTTTCCCGGCTTGTTCGCGCAGCGTCTCCCCTTGGGAGAAGCAAGTGGCGTCATGGGGTATTGATTTTCATGGCGAGCGTTGCGGGATTTTCCCGTCTAATCACAGTCATTGACAATAGACACTCTGACGAGACTAACTCTGGGCTTCCAAGTCGTGGGGATGAGAAGCGAGGGAGACCAGAAAAGTAAATTTTCATGCTTAAGCGGAGAATTTTTACGTGATTATACATAGATATATGTAGGGGCGGGGTTTCCCCGCCCTTGCTTGCGCGGTTTCCCCACCCAACAATAGGTGACACGCAATCATTGATTAAATTGACCTCGCCAACACTAGAAATCATGTATTGGGTTGATTTTTTGTATTCAATTTTGCCAAAAGAGAGAAAAAACCTATACCGAAAATCTGAAATGTTGGGATAAACTGTTGCCATCATGTGAGGAGTAAGCGATGGTTAATCACAAGCTGGGACGTATATTCTCAGTAGGTTTTATCAGTTTTTGTTTTTGTCTAGGTATTGGTATAGGAATTATCATCCGTTTTGGGCAGATACAGCGTTCAAATGCAGCGACGACACCTAGCGAAAATCTGCCATTTCCCTTTGTTATCCCTGAGAATCAGGAAGTACCTTCAGACACAATCACCATTAAAGCGGTTGGCGATGTAATTCCTGGGACTAATTTCCCTAACTACAGACTACCTCGCTTTCGCGATGAACTGCTGCCAAAATCTGTCAGAGGGTACCTGCAAGGAGCCGATATTTTATTTGGAAATTTTGAAAGTAGTTTAACTAACTATCCCTACAGTTCTAAGGATATGAGTCAAGGACAAATTTTTGCCTTTCGCTCTCCACCTAGTTATGCGCAGTTATTTGCTGATGTTGGGTTTGATGTGTTTAATTTAGCCAACAATCATGCAATGGACTTTGGGCTTGTGGGTTTCCAAGATACGGTTAATAATCTCGCAGCTGTAGGCATTGAAACATTAGGACATAAAAATCAAATTCTCTATTCACAAGCTAATAACATTCCGGTGGCAATGATCGGATTTACTACCTATGATTTTTATAATTCTGTTCACAATTTAGCAGCAGCAAAAGCTCTGGTATTAGAGGCCAAAAACAATGCAAACATTGTCATTGTATCGATGCAGGTAGGCGCTGAAGGTACAGGAGCATTATATGTGAAGAACGAAACAGAATTTTTCTATGGAGAAAACCGTGGCAATTCGATGCAGTTTGCCCGGACAATGATTGATACAGGCGCAGATTTAGTTTTAGGACATGGGCCTCATGTTCCCAGAGCAATAGAAATTTATAAAGGGAAACTAATCGCTTATTCTTTGGGCAACTTTTTAGGTTACCGGACTTTGTCTACAGCAGCTGAGACAGGTTACTCAATGATTTTAGAAGCTAAACTCAACTCTCAAGGAGATTTAGTAGGTGGGAAAATTATTCCTATTCATTTAGATCGCCAGGGAATTCCTAGAATTGATCAGCATTTTCGGACTGTAGGACTGCTGCGTTATTTGAACAATCAAGCTTTTCCCAAGAATCCAGTAAAGATTAATAAAAAAGGGGAAATTGTGGTAATGAATCGGCAGTGAGTATGACGGCTTTAAAACAGTGACTGAACTTGATGGGTTTATGGTGGGCAATGCCCACCCAACATTGAACCTGACAGTGTAAATTATTTATGCAAAAATCAAATCGAATTTATAGAGAAATCAAAAGACACATAGCTATATTCCGGAAATATTTCTCTACATCAACAGATTAATTCAGTTGCCGGAAATTCCTGAAGAATGCGTTTAAGTGAAGTAATTTTAATGCACCTCATGGCGTTAGATATATCTAACCACTGCCGTTGTCTGTAACCTGCTTCTGGGTAATCTTCACAGAGAGTTTCCACTGGTAATAAATACATATTAACTCGGTAATTTTTACCTTGTTTGCGATACTTATAAGTACCAATTTTTTGTGTATTTACCTGGCCAATTACTCCAGCTTCTTCCCAAGCCTCTTTTGCTGCTGAATCAGGTGGACTCATACCATTAGGAATATCACCTTTCGGCATTACCCACTTGCGGCGATCGCGGCTAGTAATCAGCAGTACTTCGATTCTGCCATCTTGAATTCTATAAGGAATCACCCCGGACTGCTTCAATACTTTGTTGACTTTTGAACTCATGTGATATGCATCCTATGGTTTCATTTAACTTGACTCACTGCTAACGGCTATTGCTCAAAGAATTGAGACGAGTTATTGAGAAAAAAGTGCCACTTAGCTCTTAAGGCTAATATTAACTACTTTTTTTGCCTGGAATTGCTATATAAGTACTAACTATTTCACCTTTTCACATTTGTATTGTCAATGAGTGATTTAAAGGACATTTATCCAGTAAATATTAAATAGTCAGCATAAATACGTACCCCAGGACAGATGAAAATGGGTATGGGGCATGGGTAATTTTGTATTTATCTACCTTGTCTCCCTTGTCCTCATCCCCCTCATCGCCAAGTGTCATGCACTACCTACTCGTAGAAGGGATATTAAAATAACATATATAAATCAGAATCAGACTTTGTCATGTGACCAATCGATAACATAAATCACAAAGTCTGTTAGACTAAGCACAATATTCTGTAAACTAAATAACTGGCAATGCCTTGCAAGCTTACCAAATCGGCGGCGGCGTTGATGAAAGCAGCAAATTGATTAAGAAAAATTTATGTCGCTCATAGTTCAGAAATACGGTGGTACCTCTGTTGGTTCAGTAGAACGCATTCAAGCTGTTGCCCAGCGGGTTTATCAGACTGTGCAAGCAGGAAATTCGCTGGTAGTGGTGGTTTCCGCAATGGGGAAAACTACTGATGGGCTGGTGAAGCTAGCCAATGCTCTCTCTGCTAATCCTAGCCGCCGCGAAATGGACATGCTGCTTTCTACTGGCGAACAGGTAACTATTGCCTTATTAAGTATGGCATTGCAGGAAATTGGACAGCCAGCAATTTCCATGACTGGCGCTCAGGTAGGAATTGTTACCGAAGCCGAACACACCCGCGCTCGCATTTTGCACATTGAAACAGATCGCCTGGAGCGCTATCTCAATCAAGGTAAAGTGGTTGTGGTTGCAGGATTTCAAGGCATAAGCAGCACGGAAGAATTAGAAATTACCACTTTGGGACGTGGTGGTTCCGATACATCAGCAGTGGCATTAGCCGCTGCATTACGAGCAGATTTTTGTGAAATTTATACAGATGTACCAGGGATTTTAACTACAGACCCGCGTTTAGTTCCCGAAGCCCAACTGATGACCCAAATCACCAGTGACGAAATGTTGGAACTGGCAAGTTTGGGTGCAAAAGTGCTGCATCCCAGGGCTGTGGAAATTGCGCGGAATTATGGTGTGCCCCTAGTAGTGAGATCTAGCTGGACGGATGATCCAGGTACTTGGGTGACATCTCCCAAACCAATCGGGCGATCGCTGGTAAATTTGGAAATTGCCAAAGCAGTAGATGGTGTAGAGTTTGATACAAACCAGGCAAGAGTAGCTCTGTTGCGCGTACCCGATAAACCAGGAGTAGCAGCGAGGTTATTTGGGGAAATTGCGCGGCAAAAAGTAGACGTAGATTTAATTATCCAATCGATTCATGAAGGTAATAGTAATGACATTGCCTTTACCGTCACCACACCAATATTAAAACGAGCAGAAGCAGTAGCCGCAGCGATCGCCCCAGCACTGAGAAGCCACCCTCACGCCCCAGCAGAAGAAGCGGAAGTGATGGTAGAGCAAAATATCGCCAAAGTCAGCATTTCCGGGGCGGGAATGATCGGCCGTCCCGGCGTTGCAGCCCAGATGTTTGCTACCTTAGCCGAAGCAAATGTCAACATCCACATGATTTCCACTAGTGAAGTCAAAGTCAGCTGCGTAGTTGCGTCCGCAGAATGCGATCGCGCCGTCGCTGCACTCCGCAGTACCTTTGAAATAGAAGCAGTACAAGAGGACACGGAGACAGAGAGACGCGGGGACGTGGAGAGTAATTTCCCCGCGTCACCCCCTCTCCCCCTCTCCCCCTCACACTCAACTCCCCCCGTGCGTGGCGTAGCTTTAGATATGAATCAAGTGCGGCTGGCGATTCGTCAAATACCAGATCGTCCGGGGATGGCAGCGAAGATATTTGGATTATTGGCGCAGCACAACATCAGCGTTGACATGATTATCCAATCCCAACGCTGTCGGATAGTTGATGGGATTCCTAGAAGAGATATTGCTTTTACCGTCGCCCGGATAGATGGGGACAATGCGCAAAAGATGCTTTCACAAGCAGGCGCAGAATTAGGCTGGGGTGAAGTTGTCCTTGACAGTGCGATCGCCAAAGTAAGTATCGTCGGTTCCGGTATGCTAGGACAACCTGGTGTGGCGGCGAAAATGTTTGAGGCTTTAGCCCAAAATCAAATTAATATTCAAATGATTGCTACCTCAGAAATCAAAATTAGCTGTGTTGTCGCCCAAGAACAAGGTAGCAAAGCCTTGCAAGTAATTCATGAAGCTTTTGGGCTGGCTGGTAGCGAGAAATTTGTCGTACCAGCATAGTTAAAATAATTCCTAATTAACGCTTGGGTGCAACTTAATATTCTGACCTCTCTGGTAAACCTCTCTCCTTGTAGGAGAGAGGTTTTGAACATTGGTGTCAACAGTCTAATGACCAACGACTAATGACCATTGACCATTTCCGAATTTTCTCGTAGACAAAGAAATATTACTCAGTATTAATACGCAAGCTATAATCGAGTAACTCCGGATAAAACTATATTTATTTTCATGCATAGTCACCTTCTGGATGCACGTTACCGAATCTTGGCGGTTCTGAGTGCTGAGGAATTGACTCAAACCTATTTGGTTGAAGATACTAATCTTCCTAACAGTCAATTTGTGTTGAAGCAGCTACATCCTGCTAATAACAATCCCCAAGATTTAAATATACTGCGGCGCTTGTTTACAGGTGAAGCAGAAACCTTAAAAAAACTAACTCAGGAACACAATCAAATTCAGAAATTAGTTGCTTATTTTGAAGACAATGAAGAATTTTACTTAGTCCAAGAGTTCATTCCTGGTAATCCTTTAACTGAGGAAATTTTCCTAGGAACACCTCTAGAGTCAGACCAAGTTATCAGTCTCTTATTAGAAGTATTAGAAATTTTGGCATTTGTACATAGCTACGAGGTAATTCATCAAGACATTAAACCTACGAATATTATTCGGCGTGAGTCAGATCATAAGTTAGTTTTGGTTGACTTTGGTTCTGTTAGAGAAATTGTCACTACTACTGTTGGGAACCTCGAATATATACCGATAGAACAATTACAAGGTAACTCGCAATATAACAGCGATATATATGCTTTAGGAATAGTGGCGATCGCTGCACTTATCGGGTTAACCGCAAATGAAATAACTCTATTACTAAGCGACAAAAATATCCTGACTGGTGAAATTATTTGGCGAGATCAAATGCCTCAAATTAATAAAGAATTAGCAAAAATTATCGATAAAATGGTGCGTTTTGATTATCGTAAACGTTATCAGTCTGCTAACGAGGTTGTAAATGATCTCAAGCAGCTAAATAATCATGATGACGCACCCGAACAGCAACAGCAGAAACATCAAAAACCTTGGTTAATTCTCACAGGAATAGCTAGCTGTCTTACTGTTGGTGCAGCAGCTTGGTTTTTTTTGATGCCAAAACCTCTAGACGATCCAAAGTTATTATATCTGGAGGGAGTAGAAAAGTATGAAACAGGTCACTACAATGAAGCCATACAGAATTTTACTCAAGTTATAGCTCTTAATCCCCAAGATGCTAGAGCTTACAATCGGCGAGGTGATGCTTTTTATCGATTAGGAAATTACCAAAAAGCCCAATTAGATGCAAGCATTGCAATTAAGCTAAATCCTCAAGATGCTAATGCTTACTATGACCGAGGCTTTTCTAATTATGAATTAGGAAAATATAAAGAAGCGATCGCCGACTATACCAAAGCAATTCAACTCAATGCCAAAAACCACTATACTTATTATGGGCGCGGTCTGGCTCGTGTAGAGCTGAAAGATTATCAAGGCGCAATGGCAGATTTTAACAAAGCGATCGCTCTTAAACCCAACTATAGCGGTGCTTATTTACAGCGGGGTATGCTGCGCCGTCGTCTGAGACAAAAGCAAGCAGCAATTCAAGATTTTGATACAGCAATTGAGATGAATCCCCATGATGCCAAAGCTTACTTACAAAGGGGTTTAACACAATTTGCTATTAACCAAAAGTACTTTGCTATCAGAGATTATAACAGTGCAATTCGGCTTAATCCCAAATATATAGAAGCCTACCTGAATCGGGGAGATGCTTATAGTGAATTAGGCAAAAATTTAGAAGCTACTGAAGATTACAACAAGGTATTAGAGTTAAATCCTAAATCATCGATAGGTTATATCCATAGAGGGATGCACCGCTTTTCTGTCGGTAATTATCAAGGTGCAATCGCCGATTATACTGAAGCAATTAAGCTCAACCCGAAAAATGCTACCGCTTATAATAACCGGGGTAATACTCATCTCGAACGGGGAAATAAACAAGCAGCAATTGCAGATTACTCAAAAGCGATCGCAGTTAATTCTAACTATGCTTTAGCTTACTACAATCGCGGTTTGTTGCGGGCTAAACAGGGAGAGAAAAAAACTGCGATCGCTGATTTTCAACAAGCAGCCAAAATCTTTAAACAGCGAGGACAAACAAGTAGTTATAAAGATGCACAAAGAGAAATAAGAAATTTGCAAAATTAGCCTGTTTAAAGATGATTTGTAGTCAGCACTTTAGTGTTGTTAGATTCAGGACTGAAGTCCTGACTACGAATTATTAATTATTAGCTTGACGCTTCAATTGATCAATTACTGTTAACCGAATATCCCGTTTTTCTGCAATTAACTTAATTCCCGGTTGTTGCAGATTGAAGAAATCTAATCCTTTCTCTTTACCACTGATTAAAAATTCTGTAGTAGCAACTTTGTAAGTTTTGTTAGCCTCCAGAGGTTGACCGTTAATTAACCAATTTCCGGAACTGGATTCTTGAGTAACTTTGGCTGTATGCAAGTAGCCACCATTACCTTTATTAGCTTGTCCTTGCTCTAATACTCTTTTTAAGAGCGTACCATTTATCTCTATTGCCACAACTTTACCACCAAAAGGTAATATCCGAATTACATCATATTGGGTCATTGGGCCTGGTGGAATGACATCATCAATCCGAATTGAACCACCATTAAATACAGCTAAATCTGCTTCCGGAACTTCCTTTAACATCGCTGCTGCAATTAAATCTGTTAGCTTGGTGGATTTATTACGGACACTAGATTCTAAACCATCTAAAGCTATTGGTAATTTGGCAATTTCTTGATTTGGTTCAAAACCATTGGCGCGAAATGCTTGGTAACCTCTTTCTACCCATTCCTGAACTACCTTTGCTGTTTTCGGTTCATCGGGAATTTTGTCGGTAATTGGTATGAGTCGAGAATTAATTTGCAGGCTTTTTTTGATAGTGTCGTAACTTAATTGATGCAGGTAAACTGTACGCGCATTCGCATCGGCTTTAAAAATTGGTGTAAAATCTCTACCCCGCCATTGTTGAATATTTTCATGCTCGTGACCGCCAAGAATGATGTCGATTTCTGGTACAGTTTCTGCTAGTAGGCGATCGCTCTCTATAGAAAGATGGGTAATCGCCACTATAATATCAACTTTCCCCTTGAGTGCCTGAACTTGCTGCTTCGCTGTTGCGATCGGATCGGTATAACTAACGTAATTCTCTCGGTTACTATTGATAGTCAGACCGATTAACCCTACCCTGACGATAGCACCGCGATCGCCTTTGACATTAAATATTATTGCGCGCGGCACACCTGGGAACGGCTGCCCTTTACTATCAGATACATTACTCGAAACCCAGCGAAAACGAGATTCTTGCAACCGTTGATAGAAAAGCTTTTCTGGTATGTCAAATTCATGATTACCAAAAGTCGCATAGTCAAACCCGACAGCATTCATCACCGCTACCATTTGCTGACCGGCTAGTGGTATACCGTTAATTTTGGCAGATCCTAAAGCCGAAGGGCTAAAAAAATCACCAGCTATTATCGTGTAGATACGCGGGTTGATTTGGGAAAGTTGTTGTCTTAGTGTAGCCACACGCGCCAAACCGCCGCGAGTTCCCCCTTCCACTGGCGTAATCTCGTAGATGTCATTGAGTTGTAGCAGATCAATCTTGACGATTTCTGCCATTACAGGTGTAGCTAAAGCCACTGTTGCTAACATCTGTAAAACGATGCAGCAACCCTTCGGGATAAGTTTCATTTTTAGTTGGTAATTACTTATACAGCATAGATTTTAAAGCTTTTTACCGTTATGGAAGAAGTGCAACTGATCTGGCGAATGGTGGGTTTGACCCCTCAATTTAGAGCAAAAAGTTCTCTCGCATACCCGAAATAACGCCCGCAGGCTGGAAGCCTGGGGCTATCGCTACAAAGCCCACCTTTCCTGCGGAACGCTTCGCGAACGTGGGCTAAATTTTCTTAGCCCACGTTCCCGAAGGGTAGGTGGGCTTTGTTAGATTAGCCGCACCATTCTATGGTGACGGCGGGATTAAGGGATCAGCGTATTACCCCTGATTCGCCAGCAGTATCCTTTAAGAAGTCGGGGATCTTGTTGTTAACGAATCTTATTTAATTGCCAATTGCAGGTTGTCCCTGAGTACTGTAGCGATTGACTGCGGATAACGCTACACTATCAATTTGTGATGGAGAATCCTGGCTATTAAATAAGTAGGAAGTTTGCGATCCAGGGAAGATTTTTGTACTCCACTGATTACCTGTCTTAGTCTGCATTACCCACAACCAGACCTTTTCTTGTCCTGTAGATTCCCAGGTGAGTTTGTTGATTTTACCCGTAGTTGCATCTCGCTCAATTTTCAGTGCCGGTTGCGGCGGTGGTGTCGTGTCTAACCAGGGAGAAGCGGGAACTAGTGCGGGAGTTGAGTAAGTTTCCTTTTGTAGCAAATCGGCAATGCGATCGCGGTTTTGCATTAAAGGCTTTATACTGTAGTGAATGTTACCCGTTGCTCCGGTAAAACCTCGCGTTATCTTAATCTGATAGAGAATTTCATTTGCTGGCCAAGCTGCGGAAGTGCGATCGCCTACTCGACTAGTATAATTACCCGGCCAAATATGTCTTCCTAGTGGGTTCTGTTTCAGCCACCAACTCAGCAAAACTGGATAACTTTGTTGTGTTTTCTCAATTTTCCAATACAACTGCGGCGCAAAATAGTCTATCCACCCCTTAACTAACCATTGGCGAGAATCAGCATATATCTCCTGGTACGCATCGAAAGATCCACCGCCATTACTATTCATTGTCTGCGCCGGGTAGCCCGGACGCCAAATGCCAAAGGGACTAATACCAAACTTTACCCAAGGTTTTTCTTTTTTGATTGCTTGATAGAGTCGTTGCACTAATGTATTAATGTTTTCCCGTCGCCAGTCATCACGCTTAAGTGTTCCCCCTGATTGCAGGTATTTTTGCCAACTGGGTGCGTCGGGAAAATCGATCGCCCGCCGATTGCGATCGCGTTCTGGATACGGATAAAAATAATCGTCAAGATGAACTCCGTCTATGTCGTAGCGTTTGACCACATCCATAATGACGTTGACTGTGTAATCCTGAACTTCTGGTTCGCCAGGATCTAGCCAAAGATACTTACCATATTGCTTCACCCATTGGGGATGAAGTTTGCTGACATGGTTCGCCGCCATTGGGGATTTGGATTCAGGATGACGGGCGCGGTAGGGATTAAACCAAGCGTGTAATTCTATACCGCGTTTATGTGCTTCTTCGACAGCAAAAGCTAGGGGATCGTAATCAGGTGATGGTGCTTTTCCCATCTCTCCGGTTAAAAATTCCGACCAAGGTTCATAACTAGAGGCGTAAAGTGCATCAGCAGCGGGGCGTACCTGTAAAATGACTGCATTCAGCTTTAAGGCGACAGCACGATCCAGCATCGCTATCAGTTCCGCTTGCTGTTGTACTGTTGTCAATCCTGGACGGGAAGGCCAATCAATATTAGCTACAGACGCAATCCACACACCGCGAAACTCCCGTGTTGGGGAAGGGGGGAGAGATATGGGGTGGGAAATTTCTGTAGACTGGACAGAGAAAGAGGGGGTAACTAGTAGTAGTAATCCGCCCAGAAAAGTTGCTTTTAAGTAAGTGGACATCAGATACAGTAAAGTTTTAAGAAAAATCAACGCCGCTGTTGCAGGTAAAGCAGAAAATTCTTTTCAGCTATAGTATTCAAACCCCTCCTGAAAAAGCAGCCTAAATTTTTAATTTGGTGGAGGTTTTAAACCGCCTTGGTATCGAACTGTGTGCAGATCGTTCAGGTATTCAACACAAAGGACAAATCCCTTGTAGTTTCTACCCTCTGCCTTTCTTGATAAACTTTTGGAGTAAGCAATTGACTCTACCTCAACGTCTGAAATCTTTAGATGTATTTCGCGGGATTGCGATCGCCTCAATGATTCTAGTCAATAATCCTGGCAGTTGGGATTATATCTATCCGCCGCTGGATCACGCCGAGTGGAACGGTTGTACACCCACAGATTTAATATTTCCGTTCTTTTTATTCATTGTCGGTGCAGCGATGCCTTTTTCCCTAGCCAAATATACTAAAGAAAATCGTCCTACGAGGGCGGTTTACTGGCGAATTGGGCGGAGGGCTTTAATTTTATTTGGCTTGGGGTTATTTTTGGCGTTATTTTCCCTAACTCTCGATTTCTGGCTGAATGGTGCGCCAGTTTCTAAGTTTGCCACGATTCGGATTATGGGGGTATTGCAACGAATTAGCCTAGCTTATCTAATTAGCGCGATCGCTGTTCTCAACTTTGAGCGTCGTGCTTTATGGATATTAGCGGCAATTTTGCTTGTTGGCTACTGGTTAGCAATGCAATTCATTCCTGTTCCTGGTTATGGTGCTGGTAACTTGACACCCGAAGGTAATTTGGTAGGCTACATCGATCGCTTAATTTTAGGACAGCAACACCTATTAGGGGGGAAAGGATTCGATCCAGAGGGTTTATTGAGTACCTTACCTGCTGTGGTTACCGTGATTGCAGGTTATTTTACTGGGGAATGGCTGCGTTCCCAACCTCGCCAAAGCCGTACCAGCATCAGTTTAGCGATTGTCGGCATCAGTTGCGTATTAGTCGGGCATTTGTGGGGGTTTGTCTTCCCCATCAACAAACAATTGTGGACAAGTTCTTATGTCATCTTCACTGCTGGTTTTGCACTGTTATTGCTAGCTGCTTGTTATGAATTAATCGAAGTACGCGGTTTCCAGCGGTTAGGCTTTCCCTTGGAAGTGATGGGATTAAATGCTATCTTCGCTTTTGTTGGTTCTGGCTTCTTGGCCAGAATATTAATTAAAACTCACGTTGGTAGTGGGAGTAATGCACCAACCACATATACTTGGATTTACCAACAATTGTTTAAACCTTGGGCTGGTGCGTTGAATGGTTCCTTGTTATTTGCGATCGCCACCGTATGTTTTTGGTGGCTGATGCTTTATTTAATGTATAGCCGTAATTGGTATTTTAAAATTTGACACTCCCCTACCTAAAGGTGAGGGGATTCTACATTCATAGAAAAGCCGTTAGACAGCAGGCTTGCGCCAACCGCCCAAGAGGGCAAATCTCCTGTAGCGTAAGTTTCCGTGTGCCCCACGGTACTGAGTCCTAGTCTCAAAATGTTGATAGCTGCGTTGATATCTCTATCTTCCACGTACCCGCAATGAGGGCAAACATGGGTTCTGGTAGACAGAGACTTTTTCACCTTCTGTCCACACTTAGAACAATTTTGGCTTGTATTGTAGGGAGGAACTGCAACCGTCACCTTTCCATATTTATGACCAAAATATTCTAACCATTGCCTGAAAGTGTACCAACCAGCATCACTAATGGATTTAGCTAGATGTCGATTACGTACCAAACCCTTCACATTCAAATCTTCATAGGCTACCAAATCGTTAGATTGGATGACGGAGTACGCTAATCTCTTGCAGTACTCTTTTCGTTGCCTACTTACTTTTAAATGCTTCCTTTGATATCTATTTCTAGCTTTGTGGTAATTGTTGGATTGCCTGAGAAGAGCTTTTTTCTTCTGAGATCTGAACTTTTTGGATTTCTTGCGGTTAGCTCGTATAAGATGTTTTTCTGATTTACGGTAAAACTGGGGTGATGGTTCCACATTGCCTTTGTTGTCAGCAATGAAGTACTTCAAGCCCAAGTCAATACCTACAACCTGATTAGTAGGTTGACTTTCTACTTTGACATCAACATCAATTGCAAATTGAGCGTAGTAACCATCGGCACGACGTACTAAACGCACACGCTTAAAAAGCTTGATATCATAGTAATTAAGGTCGTAGGTTCCCTTTAATTTGAGAGTTCCAATACCTTTTTTATCTGAGAAAGTTATGGCTTTACGAGTAAGAGATAGTTTCCACCCAGTGGATTTATATTCCACAGAACGGCAGTTTTTCTTAAACTTTGGAAAACCCTTCTTGCCCTTAACTTTTTTCTTGCAGTTGTCGTAAAACCGAGCTATTGCACTCCAAGAACGCTCAGCAGCAGATTGCCTAGCCATTGAGTTGAGTTCATCGGCAAAGGGGAATAGATTCGCTAATACGGCGCAATATTTATTCAAAGCATACTTATCTACTTTTGAATCCTTGCTATCCATCCAGTAGCGCAAGCACTTATTTTGAATGAATTGTGACGCCCGAATAGCCTCATCAATAGCGCGATATTGCTTTTCTTTTCCCTTAACTTTGAACTCGTAAACAATCATGCCTCGACCTCAAATTACCATGATTTTATAATACCACAAAAGACATAAGTTAACCAAATATAATATAAACCATAAAACCACTCAAAGTAAACTTTTAACGCGGATTTCATCCCTTGTTTAAAGCACGAAAGACGTAACTATGTTGCTGTTTATCAAGATTTTTTAACCAGCTTTTTTATAATATATTTAAACCGTTTTCATCTGAGAAAATCCGGTTCACATCATTTATTTTTACAGGGCAATCTTTGGGGTAATTAAGAAGTTTGTTTTGGCGGATTTAAACGCCACATCCTTTCTAAATGGGCAATTCTCCGGCTAATAATTCTATCTTTACACTTGCGATAACCAGTAATGGTGAGCAGTACAATCATCGGTAGTAAAATTATGATACTTCCGGTCAGCGGATTCGTTGCCAGATCGTTTTGTTTGCTTGGATGAACTTGAGCTTGCACAGCTATTGGTAAATACATCATTTTTAGAAATCTCACATTTTTTTAATTCCTAGAATATATACAGCTCTCACACAGTTAATTATGCAAATAAAGTGTAAAAACCTGAGATTATTCAGTAAAACAAGGTTTTCAGTCAAAAAACCAGATTCTGCTGGGGAGAATTTGCGATCGCGGTGACGTAATTCATAGTTGCTTGTCATCGATGGTTGTCATCGGTGGGGAACCCTGGGCTTTGACAGGAATCTCAATCACAAACTTTGTGCCTTGTCCCAGTGTGGAGGTACACCAAAGATTACCACCATGCTTCTGAGTGACAATTTGATAGCTCATAAACAAACCCAAGCCAGTACCTTTGCCAACGGGCTTGGTGGTGAAGAAAGGATCAAATAGTTTAGCGCAAATTTCTTCGGGAATACCGATTCCATTGTCAGAAATCATAATCGTCACTTGGTTTGTATCAATTTGACGAGTCTGAATCCAGATGGTATTGAGGTTGGCTGAAATGTCTGTTAACGATCGCTCCCGATTAGATTCTTCTAATGCATCAACAGCATTGCTCAAAAGATTCATGAACACTTGATTCAGGGAGCCAGCATCACATTCAATCAGTGGTAACTGATCATATTCTTTAATCACCTGAATCTGGGGGCGATCGCCTGTCGCTTGCAATCGATGTTGTAAAATCACCAAGGTACTATCAATCCCTTGATGAATGTCCACCGCTTTCCATTCTGCTTCATCCAAGCGCGAGAAGTTCCGTAGCGATAACACAATAGTCCGGATGCGTTCGGTACCGATTGTCATGGACTGAAGAATCTTAGTCAGATCCAACTGTAAAAAGTCCAGTTCCAGTTTATCCAATTCTGCGTGTAGAGCTTGAGGTGGATTTGGATAGTACTGCTGGTAAGCTTGCAATGCTTTCAGTAGACCTTGGATATACTCAGAAAGATAAATTAAGTTGCCATGAATGAAATTCACTGGGTTATTGATTTCATGGGCAACCCCTGCTACCATTTGTCCCAATGCAGACATTTTTTCACTATGAAGCATCTGTAATTGAGTCTGTTTGAGAGTTTGTAAGGTTTGCATCAGAGTCGTATTGTTTTCATTCAATTGTTCTGTTCTCTGCTGAACTCGAACTTCCAGAGTTTCATTGGTGCTGGCTAATTCGGCAAAAGCTAAACGCAGCTTGGTTTGGGCTTGTGTTCGTTCGGCAATTGTCGCTGTTAGCACCAGAATAGTGAGTGTAATTACGGCAATAAACAATTGCAGTTGGATCAAAGATTGGTTGAGATTCTCACTCACAAAACCACCTTTGCCATTGACAGTTGCGATCGCCGCGATCGCCGCTACAATAAAATTTAACAGCGTTGCACCTGGTTGCCCCAGTCGAAAAGCAGACCAGATCAACATCGGAATTAACATATACTCCAGGTGATATCCTTCACCAAAAGCAACTTTACTGATGAAAATAACCAACGCCATCAGGATAACTGGCTCGACTACGATTACCCAGAATTTTAAACGCTGTAAAAAAACTCTTGAGTGTCGAAGATGAGAGAAATTTTCAGCATCCTCTGAGGCTGAACTCAGGAATAACCATTGCCAGATTGAATGTCGGTTTTTTTGCATGAATTGTCCCCAACTCAGCAGAATCGGGGTCACGATAAAAATTCCCGAAACATTAGAAATCCACCAAGTTAACCAAACTGTTCCATAGGCTGTCCAGGGAAGTTTACCACTCAACGCCAAGCAAGCCACTCCCACAGTTGCATTGATGATTGGCCCCACCATGCCGGTGAAAATCAAAAATTTGAACACGTCGGTGACACTTCCTAAGGAATAGCGCAGGTTGGTAGTTTTCCGCAGCAGGAGGGCACCCAACATCGTCCCCAGAGTTGTGCCGATCGCAATTCCCAAAACTGGTAGCGTTGAAATCACCAAAGATAACAAACTTGTTGGATCTCGGAACGCCCAAAAGTTGGCGAAAAATGAACCCAGCAAAACACCATACCCGATCCAGTTACCAAACAACACAACAGCCCCAACAGCAATGCCATCCGGCGGCCAAACTGGAGTCACATCCTGAGGTGTGGAGGCCAGATGACGTGAAATTTCCGCCATTTCATAGTAAGCGATCGCCAAAACAATAATGCCTCCGATTTGCCTTAGCGCATCAGGGAATAGACGATATTTTTGTTGCTCCATACGTTTAGTTGCTGCTTGATATCAACGTTGCTTTCTCAACATAGAATTCCCTTTTCCCTTAAGGTCGGAACATCAAGCAGCCATGAAAGTAGTTTATTGCATTGGGCATGGGGCATTGGGCATTGGTTATTTCTCAAGAGCTTCTTTGTCCTCCTTGTCCTCCTTGTCCCTCTAACCCCTATGGAGACGCAGCTGGGCTAGGTGAGGGAACTCGGCTAACTACAGGCGGTGTGGGCGTAGGTACAACTTTTTTGATAACTGCGATCGCAAATCCTCTTTGCTGGGGTTGCTGCTTCCCAGATTTATCGCTGACATACAGTGCAATTTGCGGGGGAAATTCGGAAATTACTGGTAGCCGCAACGAACCCACAGGTTGCAGATCGTTACCATATGGTAGCAGCTTCACCTGAATATCTTCTCCCTCAACTTTCCACTCTAAAACAGCAGTCGCTCCTTCTTTGAGTGACTGATTTGGTTGCTCACTACCATTGATTTTAAAATAAACAATCTTAAATGGTTTCGGTAAAACTGCAATTTTACTTTCAGTTTTTTTCGCGCTAATTCTTTCACTACCATTATTGGGTAAAGCTTTTAACTCAAACGCATACTTCCCGGCTTTTAATGGTCGGATGGGTATGTTTGTACATTGCAATTGGCGATTTACTTCTTGACAAGAATTTTTGAGTTTCGGGTTGTCAATCCCACCTTGATTGAATTTATAAATCTCTGGATCGCCCGTTGCTGTGCCATCTTCTTTAGTCCCCGTAATTTGCGTTTCTTTTAGCAATAAAGGGTTAGTCACTGTCCAATTTACGAGAATATTTTCTCCAGATTGGTATTGTGGTTTATTGATTTTAAAATCCACAATTTCTGCTATGGGCTTTTCATTGATTACTACTTGAATTGCTGGGGTGTCTGCTTTAGCTGTTTGGGAAACCAAAGCATTGCCTTTCCGATATAAGCCTATTAACTTAAAGGTGTAATTTCCTTTGCTGTTAATGCCAGTTGTAATATTGTTGCAAATCAAATCTATTTTTTGTTGTACTATACACTTGTTCTTGCCTAATTTATCATCAGGAATCCCATTTCGGAAATCATAGATAATTGGTTCAATTCGTTGTGTCCCGGAAACTTCGATAATCAACTGTTCCAACTTTTTATAGTTACGAATATCCCATTTTAAAGCTACCTCATCCTCTCCTTCGGTAAGTTGAGGGCTATTGGCACTAAAATTTTCTATCTTCAACTGCGGGGGGTTTAAGATTCGCCAAATAATCAATCCTATCCCACCTAATAATCCTAAAATAAGTAAAATTAATAATATCAATTGCCACCAAGGGCGGGGTTTCCAAAGTAAAGTTCCCTGTGGTAATGTGTCATGTACCGGTAAATTTTGTTTGTCTTGGATATTGACTTGAAAGTTGATAATTTGTCCTGAACCAAACCAATGTCTACGCCACCAAGGTTTGGGTTTTATTGTCAGATTACTCTCAGCACTTTTGCTGGGCAATAATCTTAACTCAGCCGGCTCAAATTTGTAGGTAAAGAGTTTTTCTTCATCCCGACTTTCCACCCCAAATGTCAGTTCCCGCACAATATTACCCCGATTCATCAAGGATAATTCATATTTGCCTGGACGACGGCTAACTTGTCCTAAAATAGTATGCAGTTCTATATTTAAGTCATAATTTGGGCGAATTTGGAAATATACCAAATCTAACAGCACTAAATCGGGGAATTTTTCCGAAAATAACCGCAGTGTGGGAGAATAGCTTCCCGCTAAAGTATCGGCTGGAGGATGAAATGATAACGAGATTTTTCCCGAAGTACTAGGATGCAATGCTAAGGCATGATTATCTGATAATAAGCCTGTACCTTCTACTCCAGTTGGCGGATAAGTAATTGTCAACCAATCATCGTCTAAATCAACACAAGCTAAGCGGAATCTATCTACATATTGAGAGCGATTTTCTACTGTTACCTCTAATAGCAAAGGTTCATGAGGTTTGCAAATTAGCGGCTTATTAGTGTTGCTACTAGGTTTGAGGGAAAAAGTTGAGTCATTCGCGCCAATGGCGGTGTGTTCTCTAGCAACCACCTTCAGTTGGCGCGGGAAGTTGATCGGCGTATCTTGGGGATAATGCTGGGGTGCGTCTACAACTAAGGTATAGTCGTAAGTTCCTGGGTAAGCATCAACGGGAATTTCAAAGGTAAATTTTATTTCATCGCTACTTTGTGCCGGCGCGATCGCACAACTGGCTCTAGGATTACCAGATAACCCAGCAACGTTTTGAAATTGTTCATCAAAATTTAAATATAATTCAATGATGGCATCGCGATCGCCTATATTAGTAACAACAGCATGAAGTTCAATTGTCTCTCCTGGCATAGCATCTTGAATACCAGGTGGGCTAATAAATACTTCCAGGGGTCTGGGTTTAGCTTGCATGTTACCAACTCCCTCATTTAATCGGGTGTGAATGTAGTTGTACCTGAAAATCTTCACTTCCACTCAATAGCACCTTAAAGTTTATTATCTAACGGCAATCCATACCAGTCGCTTTCAGTCGCGATCGCTAGGGGCGCTGTCTTTGTACAGCAATGGCTCCCCAAATCGGCTGTTGAGCAACCTCAATCACTTACGGTTCAGATTTTACAGGCAAAATTAGATAAAATTATACAAGCATAGAAATTAAGAGATCATAAACAAAATCAGAAAATGTAATAAATATTACTTATAATCTTGGTTTTGCTTGGTACAGATCCCCGACTTCTCCCAGAAGTCGGGGATCTTGGTTTTTAAATCAGGCGATCGCATTTAAATTAGTATTATTCTTTCTAGTGACAATTTTGACAGAAAATTTTTGCCAAAATCAAACACAAGTCCTATATCCTATATGAGGTAATTCTGAAAAATCAGGTTGAAAAAACTACAGTAGTTACAAAAGTTTACTAGATTATCAGAAGATTATGAGAACTTTATTACAAGTTGAAGCTGCTAATGACCGTCGCTCACGCTCAAGAGAAAGAATTCGAGAATACGAAGATGTTTTAGTTGTCGGTCAACCATTGCAAGTCTCCTTACAAAATCTCGCCCCTGCTAATAGTAAATTTGTCAGTTTAGAAATTCAGGGAGAAATTGAGGTTTCATCTCCCGCACAGCCTGTTATAGCCATCAACACTCAGCTTCCTCTAGAACAAATTCCCGAAATTACTCTTTTAGCGAGAACTTTTAGCGATCGCGTAGACGACCGTTCTCTACAAATAACCTTTGAAGATGACACAGGTCGTCAGCTAAGTCAAGTTCATCTCCAACTAACTTGTCTGCGGATTTGTCTAGATGTGGATGCAGACCGAGACGGCACTATTGAAGAGAATAATCCGCATAAAAGAGATTGGCAATGGGGAATTAATGGTCATGGTGCAATCTTATTAGTCAACAGCGATCGCGACCTTGTGGATGCTGATGGTGAAGATGATGGGCAAGAAAATTATATTAGAGGAATGCTGGATCTCAAAGATTTCAGCTTTATGATCGTGCGTAAAGTTGGTTTCAGAAATTTACCTGCTGGATACGAACTTTACTTGTCAGTCAACCGAGAAACAGCCAAACGCATTCGCATTTATGACGAATTAGATAGATATGGCTATGAGTTAATTGGGCCAGGAATCACCAAAGCCAAAATTAGAGATACCGACCGCGATATTATCTTAGCTATTGAAGCATTAAGTTATCCCGATGTTGATTTTGATGGCATAGTTGAGATTAGTTTAAATCTCGCCAAAGACGGCGAAACAGTCTACAGCGATCGCGTAGTATTTCGAGTCGCACCTTGGATCATGACTCCTAATACTTTATCGCCAATAACTGTGTATGTTTCCCGTTTATCTGATGGATTTAACGCCGAATTTATTGAGGAACTCAGAAAAGTTGTTGGTCTAGCTAACGCCCAACTAGATATTGTTCCTTATGAGTTTCATCAAGATGATCCTTGGATGCAAGACGAAATTGAAATTGGTTACACTCAAGCACCAGGACACCTGATGCATGTTGTGTTTGATTCGCCACGCGATCGCGGATTAATTGATTTTCCCAAACGCCAACTTTTAGGAATTGACTTTGGTTATGTAACTCGCAAAAGTCGCTATGAAGTCACAAAATTAGACTCTTTTGGGAATTTAGAAGTTTCTCCACCAGTCACAGTCAAAGGCGTTCATTATCCCTTCGGTCGCCTGATATTTGGCGGAACTCGCAAAGAAATTATTAAAAAGCCGCGACGGATGTTGAAAGTCTTGCGAGATTTTCTCTACGGTCAAAAAATTCAAGCTCCATTGGAAATTTTTTCCGACTGGCTAAGTGTCGGGCACATTGATGAATTTATGACCTTTGTCCCTGCGCCTACCCCTAAAGGATTCAAGCTACTTTTAGCAAGTCCTGACAAGTGTTATGAAGTTCTCAAACGCTTAAGAAATGAAGGACATTCTCAGGTATTATTGCGGCAAGGAAAACAACTTTTTAACAAGCCTGCTGATATTAGTGTGGCAGAAATTCTCGACAATGAAAAATTAACTAGTCATAACCAGCGCTTTCAAGAATACATAAATTGGAATCGCGAGATTTTGAAACAGGAATTAGAATTAGGCGAAGAAGATATTATAGACATTCCGGGTTTGTTTGAACACGATGGCTATGGACGAGCAGAAACTTTTTTCCCCAACATGGTGAATATGATCGTTCTCCAGCAACATCTGGGTATCCCCAAACCATTTGGCCCCAAAGTTAATAATCAATGTCAATTTGAAGCTTATGTCAAAGGGATTTTAGAACCTTTAGGTTTAGTTTGCCATTTTATCGATGATTGGGACCCTTATTTTCGCGCCCGTGGAGAAATTCATTGTGGTACAAATACACGCCGACAACCTTTTGCGCAAAAATGGTGGGAAATTGAGCCGATAGAATCTTAATTGCCAAAACAAGCGATCGCACACACTTCTACAATAGTTGGAATATTGTGAGCGATCGCTCAAAACGCCTTAATTTACTCAAGCTACGCTACAGCAAAACCCGTATGTTGCCGTATTTTAGGATGACGAAAACCAAGAACTATATCTTCTTTCGGAATTCCAGCTTCTAGCAAATCAGTTGCTACACCTTCTTGGGTGTCATCCCATTGAATCCAAATTTTTTCACCAATTAAACTTAAATGGATGGGTGTGGTATGGAGATATTTATCGCCACTCCAACCTATATCTAAAACTAAGTATTGCCCACGCTCATCATCAAATAACACTTGAGAAATATAACCATCACCTAGCGCAGTTCGATAATCGGCATGATTCTGGAGTAAGCTCTTAATAATGTTTTGGTATTGTAATCGGGTATCCATTGCACGATTGCCTCACTTTCATCATCAAAGACAATTAGCTTGATAATTTGGTTTTTGAGTAACACTTGTCCCAATTCTATGGTAAAAACGCTGTTAAACGTTGCTTGAGAAACGGCAAGATAAAGGTGGCGTTCGCTCCCCATTTCGTTAAGTATTTGGCGATACAGGACATACTGACCTAATGCTTGCTCCAAATCTTTTACGTCAGACTGTCCCACAAAACTTTTCACTTCTACAACAATTCTTTGGGTTCCTTTTTCAGCACTGATGAGACGTTCCGCACCCAAATCAGCAGATAAACGCTTTTTACCGATTTGCAATGGAAAGGGATCGTGGGTAATTATCCAGCCATCTTTCTGCAAAGCAAATTTCACAGTGTCATGGTAAATATCTCTTGCTGGCACATCAAAGTATAAATGAGAATTGCAAAGGGATTCATCTATTGTGACTGTTTTTGACACCGATGAGCGATCGCTCTTAGTTTTAACCCCAAACAATCACTCCGCAGATATCACTTGCGCGTTCCACCAGCCATCTCATGCTCATCACTATTTTGAGTCAGCATCTTAATTTGCGAGTCGCAAAAGTTAGTTTACGAGTTGCAAAAGTTGATTTTACAAGTCGCAAAAGTTAGTTTACGAGTTGCAAAAGTTGATTTTACGAGTTGCAAAAGTTAGTTTACGAGTCGCAAAAGTTAGTTTACGAGTCGCAAAAGTTAGTTTACAAGTTGCAAAAGTTGATTTTACGAGTCGCAAAAGTTAGTTTACGAGTCGCAAAAGTTAGTTTACAAGTTGCAAAAGTTGATTTTACGAGTCGCAAAAGTTGATTGAAAGAGCGATCGCACTGTTAAAATAGCTGGCGGTAAGCAACCTTAAACTTGTGAGTGACATCGGGATTGTCGCAAAGCAAAGGGCGGGGGAACCCCGCCCCTACAGATGCATCTGTAGAATTTCCCAAATACAACGCTGAAAATGTTATTTGCATCTATAAATAGGGAATCTTAAACAGAGAAGATATTTCCTCTATTTGAGGTCTCTATTAATTATGCCAAAGTTTAATATCTTGCAATCAGACGGTAAAAAATTGCAAAAATCTCGTTGGCCTGTATGGTTTCCTTATCCTACTTGTTGGCTAAAATCGTTAATTATATCTGTATTTTTACGATTTATTATATATGTAGCTGAGATAATTGCCAAAACAGGATATCGTCTGGCTGATTTTATCAACAGTATAGAGTTATTTGTTGTATTTTCAATAATAACAATTCTCTCTCCAATTATAATAATTGCATTCACTCATCACTGCTTACATCTGCTTTTTAGTCGTTTTATGCCAGAAATTCAAGCTCCAGAAATAGGGATTACAAAAGGCTTAATCCCAAAATTAATGAGCTGGTGGGAAGGTTTATATGGCTGGCTTGTAATCGTTTTATCTACATTAATATCAATTTTTATTTGCACTTTTTTATTACCATTTTTTCACCTGAGTTACCTAAAAGCAGTTGAAGATTATACAGACTATGAACAGAACATAATAATTATATTTGGAATTATTTGGCTGATTCAAGGAGCGTTACTATATCAAATTGAATACTTAGTAAGACATTGGTTACTATCTGTATATTCTCAGGATAAATAATGATCGTGAGCTTGGCTAAAAGCAGAGACGCGAAATTTCGCGTCTCTAAAACTAATTTTGTTCAAATGGGCTATGGGTGTAACAATTTTTGGGACAAGTCCGAGCGCAAGCCTGACAACCAATACAATACTCTGGATGAATGATAGACATCACTTTACGCTCGATTTCTTCATTCTCCTCATCTTCCACAAACTCGCCATCTTCGTTCAACGCTCTTAGTATTAACACATTCCGACCACAGGCTTTAAAACATCTACCACAACCAATGCATTTGTCTTGGTTAATTTCTTGAACGAATTGGGGTGTCCAGACTTGACCCCCAAAGGTTAAACCGGTGAGTATTGCCATAGTGTAATTTTCGTGATTGTTAGGGACTAGGGGCTAGGGGCTAATATTTTTACTCAACAATTAACCGTCAACAGTCAACAGTCAACTGTCAACAGTTAACAGTCATCGCTTAAACTAAATACGGTTCCTGGTGAGTGCGAATCGTGCAGTCAGAACGGGGATAAGAAACACAAAGAACAATAAAGCCTTTAGCCATTTGGTCATCATCAAGAAATACCTGCTCAGTTTGATCTACTTGTCCTTCAACTACTCTGGCGACGCAGCTAGAGCAAGAGCCAGATTGACAGGAAAAAGGTAACTCTATATCTTGTTGTTCAGCAGCATCGAGAATTGAGGTATTTTCATCAACAGGGATGGTGATATCGAGCGATCGCTTTTTATTAATTAGTGTTACTTGATAAGTTGTCATTGTCATATCCTCCAAAATAAATAAAGGTTTCGGGTATCAGCTACAAGGTACGCCAGCAGGGCTGCAATTACCTGCTTGAAATGATTTCCCACAGCCACAGGTATCAGTAGCATTGGGATTGCTAAATTTAAATCCGCTTTCCAGCAAGCCATCGACAAAATCCACAACCACGCCTTCTAGTAACGGGGCGCTTTGTGCATCAATGTAGATGCTTAACTTTCCCTGTTGCATGACTATGTCATCTGCTTGCGGAGCGTTGATAACTTTGATGGAATATTGGTAGCCATTGCAACCACCATCTTCTACACCAACACGGATGCCACGTTGAGTAGCATTTTCATCTTTGCTAGAGGCTAAAAGGAAGGTGCGAAGCCGGAATTCCGCTGCTTCTGTTAAGGTTAAAGTCATAAAATATACTTGTTGATGGTTGACTGTTGACTGTTGACTATTGACTAGGGCACGACTCAACTGTAGAGAGGTAGGATAGTGGTGAGAATGAGTACCGCAAACTGGACAATTGCGATCGCGGTAAGAACGACGCTTGGCAAATACCATCTGGTGCAAATCCATTGTCAATAGTTGCGATAACAATGGCTGACTACATCCAGTAATTAACTTGATTGCTTCTAGCGCCGTCAAACAAGCCAAGGTTCCCGAAACCGCACCCAGCACACCAAAGCCGCGCCGATCCCATTCTGGTTTTTCAGGAAATAAGCAAGACAAGCAAGGTGTAACGCCAGGGACAATTGTAGTAAGGTAAGCTTCCATCCCATCCATCGCCGCTTCTACCATCGGCTTACGCCAACGCACACAAGCTGCATTTAATAAATCGCGTTCGGTAAAATTATGGGCACAGTCAAGCGCCACATCAGCTGATTGAACCAAAAAATCTACATTATCTGGCGTAACGTAATCAAAGATGGCTTCAACTTCCACATCTGGGTTGATATCCTCCAGCCGTTCTTTGGCTTTAAACACACGCGGCTTACCTACCCAATCGTCGCTCATGAGAATCTGGCGATTCATGTCATCTAGCCGCAACTCACCGCCTCGAACCAGAATCAGCCGCCCAACACCAGCTACCGCTAGGTAAAGCGCTGCTGTACCGCCCAATCCTCCCACACCTGTAACCAGCACCGTTGCTGACTTGAGTCGCTGCTGTGCTTCTTTGCCAAAACCAGGGAGCATGATTTGGCGGCGGTAACGTTCTAATTCAGTAGGTGAGAGATTTACCACTTTTGATTTCTCCTAGTAAAGCACAGCGTAAATAAAGCAACCTTTCAAATAATGCAAAAGCCTAAAATTTTATTTATTCTTTTGACTTTTGACTTCCGCGTAGCAGTCTAGCTGGTTGCAATTTCTGTCAGCATAACGATATTGTTTGGCTTCTGCTTAAACACCTTGAACAACTTTTGTTGTAGAGGTGTGGAACTGAGGAAAACTTCATAAGCTTGTTTAAGGGCTGTGCAGTATAAATCAAGTTTTTCGGCTTGACTAGCTGCTGAATTATTAGTATCAATCTCGCGAATGTATTGAGAAAATAGCTTCAAAATATGTAGGCGATTAACATGGACGACTTGAGGATCATAAGCAAGTTGAAAAAAGTCAAAATACTCTTCCGCATCTACAATTTGGTTAAACTTTTCAACATCCCATGTCATGATTTTTTCTCCAAACTTTTTAGCTGAGATTTCAATTCATCTAAATGACGGTAGATTTCATAAGTTTCGGCTGCTAACGCTGTCAAATTTTGGTAATCGGTTGGCAATCCTTCAGCTAAATCATGAAGATCCATCTTCATTTGACCAGCCTTACTATTCAGCCGCTTAATTTGTAGTTTTAAATCTTCAATAGCTTTTTGATTCTCACAATCTGTTTCTGCTGCTGGCACCATAATCTTCTCCGTTTATTGCCTTGATATTTCCTACAGCTTGGCAACCTCAGTATATTTCTCAGCTAATTCAATACCCTTTTGTGTTAGTTTATTGCCCTCATCTGCTAACTTTTCTAGGGAATCAAAGCCAAAACGTTGAGCATCGCGTAAGGTTCTTGTAACTAGCAATAGACGACCGGAAAAAACCAGCACCCAGCCAAAACCTTCATGACTCAAATCGATCACCACTTGAGATAATAAACCCGTTTTTTGCTCAATTTGGGCGGCGATCGCGCGATAGAATGACATAATTCTGCCTTTGGTAGCGGGTTCCACATCGCCCTCTACAGAAATTTGGCGTTTAGCTTGCTTGCTGACAATATAAGGTTTGAGAATTAATTCATCCGACCAACTTCTATAAAATCCATAGGAATCTTGGGCGCGAATTTGTCTGACTAATTCTTGGACAAAGGGAGAATTTAAAGCTTCGCTGCTAGTAGTTTGGTTGACAATTTCAGTTGAACTCATACGCCTACTTCCTCTTCTACAAAACTTGATGATTTTTGTTGTAAAGCTTTTCGCAACCAGGGGGGAGGGCTGCCTTTCAAAGTCTTGACTAACTGTTCTAGGAGATCAGTAATTTTGTCATCCTCAGACCTCGCTTTGATTGGTGTAATGCGTTTCTTGATTAACCGAGCCGCCGCACTACCACCAATTGCTGATACATAAACAATGGTGCAATCAGCCAAAGCTTCAATTTTTGGTACTAATTTATCTTCATTGCCATCTTCTTTCAGGTCGCCATCAAATCTCAAAGTATTAAGAAACTGATAACCATCTGGTGAAACTTCATAAACATCAATTTTTTTTGCCCAACCAAAATGAGCATTAATATGAATCTGGTCGCTAGTTGTAAAAGCAATTTTCATAATTCATCCTCCAAACATGAATCAACAGTTAACAGTCAACAGTCAACAGTCAACAGTCAACTAATTTTCTTCTGCCTCAATAAATAAGTTGCCAATATCAAACAAAAGTTCGATAGTTCCTCGGTAGCCGACAGTACAACGCTGTCCATTACCCAAGCGGTCAAAAACAGGGAAACCGAGACGATAGTGAGGAGTATGCAGACGGCGAGCGATCGCTTTACCATGAGAATTAGCGATCGCTAGATCCGAACCTACCGCTAATCGCTCAAAATCTTCCAAATCCCCAATAGTGACGCGTTCTACTGGCAAATTCTCTAACAGCGGCGACTTTGTAGTTGTGACTGCGGCGTGAATTTCCGCACCCATCGATTGCAAAAACCAAGCTGTTGACCACAGCAAATCAGGTTCTAGTGCTAAAGACACCCGCTTACGCCCAAAATAAAAGTGAGTATCAAGCATGGCATCTTGTAACTGGCGGCGTTGGTGACAATATTTTTCTGGGACTGCATTACCGCTAATATCTACCAGTCCTTGCAAAAAGTTATCTACTGCATCTAATCCAGTCAGTTGGGGAAACAGCTCGTAAGGTATATCAAACTGGGTTTGTAAATTTTCTGCTGCACCGCGCATACTCTCGCCTAGTGCTAGGGTAAACACGGAACTACCCATCTGTCGCAGTTCTGGCAAAGTTGTCCCACCACCTGTCACTGCACTATAAGAATCATCTAAGTGACCATCAAGGGAAACAGAAAGGTCGGGTACAACAATGGGTTTTAACCCAAACGCAGAGACAATTTCTTTAATTTCCTGTACATCCCCTGGTGTAAACGCAGAACTTACCAAAATATTGATTTGGTCTAATCTGGTTTCTCCAGGTTGGGGAATTTCCTTAACTATACTTTCAACGGCTGCGGCAAAACCATCTTGCAATGCACCTTTAAAATCAGGCGTAGAAGCAAACACAATCGGCAAATCATATAATTCTGGGTGACGTTTGCGGATATTTCTGAGGATACCTTCCATGTCATCCCCTCTAGTTTCCGTAAGTCCAGTAGTTAACAAACCGATAATTTCCGGCTTTGATTTCTCCACCAGCGTCAGGATTGCTTGCTCGATATTGTCCTCACCACCTAAGATAGTGCTAACTTCCGTCATGGCAGTGGTGGATAGGGGAATCGCTTCCCGAAAATGCCGCACTAACATAACTTTGGCGAAGGCAGTACAACCCTGAGAACCGTGAAACAAAGGCATTACGCCTTTCAATCCTAAAAATGCTAAGGCTGCACCTAAAGGTTGACTTTGCTTCAACGGATTCACCGCAACAGCCTTGGAAGAATTTTGGATTTTAGATTTTGGATTTTGGATTGAAATCGCTTCTTCTGCTTTCTGGTCACTGAGCGTTCGCGTAGCGTCTCGAAGAGAAGTCGAAGTGACCTCCCACAGTGCAGGCTGACGCACCTGCGCCCACACCGGACTATAGAGGGCTTCATCCAGTTCTCGCGCCATTTCCACCATGCCCACATATCCAGCATAGGGATGATGTCGTTCTTGATTAATATCTAAAAATGGGATACGGGCTTTCAGGGCAGTGTATTGATTGCGACCACCAGCAATCAGCATATCCGCTTTTGTCTGGGCAATCACCCGGAGTAATTCTTGGGCGTTGCCTTTTTCCATAGCAATGCCATCTTTTCCTAGTAATTCTTTGATCCTCGCTTTATCTTCTTCAGTACTTTTCTTGGTGCTAGTGGCGACAACTTCCATGCCTAAGTCCTTCGCCGCTGAGATAATAGACCAACTTTTCACACCTCCAGTATAAAGGACAACACGCTTACCTTTAAGGCGATCGCGATATGAAGCCAAAGCAATATCTAGCGCAGTAGTTTCTTCTGTAATTAATTTTTCTACTCGTTCTTGTAAACCTTGGTCGCCTATTTTGGCAGCAATATTCCGCAAACAGCGATTCATGTCATCCACGCCGTAGAAAGATTCTTCAATGTAAGGGACACCATAGCGCTCCTCCATCTTTCTCGCCACGTTGATCAAGGCTTTGGAGCAGATCATCACATTGAGTTTGGCACGGTGAGCATAACGAACTTCATTATACTTAGCATCACCCGTAATTTTAGCTAGAACTCGAATCCCTAATTTTTCAAATAAGGGCAGAACTCCCCACAATTCGCCAGCGATGTTGTATTCACCAATCAAATTGATATCGTAGGGTGTGGTATATTCTGGTTCAGCACTACCAATAACATATTCTAATAAAGCTTCCCCACCGACACGATTACCAAGGTTTTTACTGCCAATAAAGCCAGGGGAATTTACAGGGATAATGGGTATACCTGTTTTCTTGGCAGCAGTTTCACATACTGCATCCAAATCATCGCCAATCAGCGCCGTCACGCAAGTGGAGTAAACAAACACCGCCGCAGGTTGATAGCGTTGCTGTACTTCCAAAATCGCTTTGTACAGCTTCTTTTCCCCACCGAAGATGATATCATTTTCACTTAAATCAGTCGTGAAACCCATTTTGTAGAGATGGGAATCAGAGGAAAGACTACCACGACCACCCCAAGAATTACCAGCACAAGCGATCGGCCCGTGGACTAAATGAGCAGCATCGGTAATCGGGACTAGGGCGATTGATGCACCATCGAAAGCACAACCGCCTTGAGCCGCACCGGGTTGGGCTTGTTGGTGACAAGACTTGTTTTTCTTCTGCCCATGCTTGTGGTGATTGTGTTCGCATCCTGGCTCACTTAGCAGCTCGTTAATTTTGCCTTGGGTGATTTTCATGACTTGATGGGTGATTGGCAATCAAATTTCTTGTTTTTCTTTCTTTGTGTACTACCCTTCGGGAACGACTTCGTCGAACGCGTCTTCGCGGTTCGTTTTCAAGAAGATTTTTTAACGCAGAGGGACGCAAAGGTAAACGCAAAGGTACGCGGAGAATTAGCAAATATATTTCGTGATATCTTCGCCACACTCATCTGAGAGATAAGACAGACTGCGAAAGCGCAATCCGACAAATTCGTCGTAGAGTGGATTTAATTTGCAGAGTGGGGGAATGTGGAAAGTGTGTCCGAAGAGTTTAATGTTCCGTTCAAAAGGGCAACAACAGGGAATAACTTGGCAAATGAGATGGGCGATACGGCGATCGCTTATTTGAATTTGATCCACCCATCGGCGTATTGGGGAGAGAATATCGAAGCGATCGCTTTTAGCGCCCCGCAGGTGTTTGTGGTTGTGGCTGATGGTAGTCATAGTGGGCTGGTATAAGAGACAAGGGGGACAAGGGAGACAAGAAATTTTAGATTTTAGATTTGCGATTTTGGATTTCAATCTAAAATCCAAAATTGTTTCATGCCCTATGCCCATTGACTATCGAATCAAGTCGTAGGAAATATCGGTCTTGGATGGAATAATGGTGTTGCGATCCAACTCATCTAGGAGGGTGTTGACGATCCAGTTGAGGAGGTTGATTGTGCCTTGGTAGCCGTAGGTAGCGTAGCGGTGTAGGTGGTGGCGGTCAAAGATGGGGTAGCCAATCCGCACAAATGGGGTTTTGGTATCGCGCCAGAGATACTTGCCGTAAGAATTGCCGATGAGCAAATCGACAGGTTCTGTGAATAGTAAAGAACGCATATGCCAGAGGTCGCGTCCACCGTGAATTGTCGCACCTTGACCAAAGGGGCTGGAGTCTAATATTGCCCGCAATTCTGTCTCAAAATGTTCGTTGCTGTTGCTGACTAGGATGTGAACTGGTTCTGCACCGACTTCTAATAAGAATTGGGTTAAACCAATTACCAAATCAGGATCGCCATACATGGCCACCCGTTTACCATGCAACCATGCTTGAGAATCAGTCAATGCATCTACTGCCCGTCCCCGTTCATCTTCTAATTCTTGGGGAATCGGTTTGCCAGTTAACGCCGACAGTTTCATCAGGAATTCATCAGTCCCACGAATGCCGACGGGACGGTTCACGTAGGTTTTTTGATGCCATTCGTGTTCGATGTACTCGCGAGTTTTGGTGGTGGCGTATGCTTGGAGTGCGATCGTGGCTTCAGCATTGATGGAATCAGCCGCATCTTCTAGCTTGGTTCCACCTGGATACATATTATATGTACCGTTATTCGGAGAATCCAGGTATTCAGAGTTATCTGCTAATAGGGTATAGTCAATTCCCATCACATTTGCAATCCGCTTGATTTCCCGCAGGTTGCCAATGTAGGTTTCAAATCCAGGAATAAAGTTAATCTTGCCGTTGGTCGTCTCTTTTTTCTTACCTGCCGTCAAATTCGACAGAATCCCCTTCATCATGTTGTCGTAGCCTGTGATATGTGACCCAACAAAGCTAGGGGTATGGGCATAAGGCACAGGAAAGTTTTCAGGAACAGACTCTTCCTCTTTGGCGGTTTTGATAAAGGCTTGTAGGTCATCCCCAATCACCTCTGCCATGCAGGTGGTGCAGACAGCGATCATCTTGGGTTTATACAAGTTGTAGGAAACTGCCAAGCCTTCAATCAGGTTTTTCAAACCGCCGAATACGGCTGCATCTTCCGTCATCGAGGAGGATACGGCAGAAAACGGTTCTTTAAAGTGGCGGGTGAAGTGACTGCGGAAGTAAGCAACGCAACCTTGAGAACCATGCACAAAAGGTAGTGTTCCTTCAAAACCAACGGCAGCTAAAATCGCTCCTAGAGGTTGGCAAGCTTTCGCGGGGTTAACGGTTAACGCTTGACGGGCAAAGTTCTTTTCGCGGTATTCCCAGGTTTTTGTCCACTCAGCCATCTGGGAAACTTGTTCAGATTCATGCCCACATTCAAACTCTTTCTTGGCTTGAAATAGCTCTTGGTATTCCTGTTGCTGGAAGAGTTCGGCGTGATCCTTAATTTTGTTGATGTCGTTTTGTGCCATAATAGTAATTCTTCAAGCTTCTAGAGTAGTTAGTTAAAGGAAGTTTTTCGGCGTTGCTGATGGAAATATGAATTTTTCTCACGCAAAGGCGCAAAGGCGCAAAGGTACAAAGAAAAACAAGGGTTATTTTGGGGTTTCATATTTTGATTGAGCAACGGCAAGTTTTGGATGTTGATTTATGAGTTTTGAGAAGAATTGAATTCACAATTAGGCGTTACATATTTGCCGGATGAATTAATATTTTTGACCTAGGCTAAACTTAGATTCTTTGCGTCTTTGCGCCTTGGCGTGAGACAAAAATCATCCTATTAATCAACAACGCCTAAAATTCAAAACTCATAGCTTTTTCACTCACTTTTATTCCAAGGTGCGCCGATTAAGCTCCAAGTGGGGCTGTTGAGAGCGAGATCCATATCACGGGCGAAGATAGCGAATCCGTCATAGCCGTGGTACGGCCCCGAATAATCCCATGAGTGCATTTGCCGGAAGGGAAGCGCCATTTTCTGGAAGACATACTTCTCTTTAATCCCGGAAGCAATTAAATCTGGCTTGAGTGCTTTGACGAAATGCTCAAATTCATAGGCAGAAACGTCATCGTAAATTAATGTCCCGTTCTCGACATAGTGAGAAGTGCGTTTGTAGTCGTCATTGTGACCGAATTCGTAACCTGTGCCAATCAACTTCATGCCCAGGTCTTCAAAGGCTGGAACAACGTGACGAGGACGCAAACCACCAACCATGAGAGCAACTGTTTTTCCTTCTAAGCGGGAGCGATATTTGTCAAGTACAGCCTGGGTTTGGGCTTCATACTTGGCAATAACTTCTTCTGCTTTGGCTTGAATAGTCTCGTCAAACTTGGCAGCAATTTCTCGCAGGGATGCAGCAATCTTGGTGGGGCCAAAGAAGTTATATTCCAACCAGGGAATACCATAAGCTTCTTCCATGTGGCGGGAGATGTAGTTCATGGAGCGGTAGCAGTGAACTAGGTTTAGTTTCACGCTGGGGGTGAGCATCATCTCGTGTAGAGTGCCGTCTCCAGACCACTGAGCCACAACCCGCAAGCCGATTTCTTCTAACAGGATGCGGCTAGACCAAGCATCACCACCGATGTTGTAGTCACCGATAATTGCTACATCGTAGGGGCCTGGTTCAAATCCGAGGGTGCCTTCTTTCTTGGCTTTGTCAGCTTTGGGGAATACCCAATCGCGGATGGTATCGTTGGCGATGTGGTGTCCAAGGGATTGGGACACACCCCGGAAGCCTTCGCAACGTACAGGAACAACAGTTTTACCAGTTTCTTTGGATTTCTTCTTGGCAACGGCTTCGATGTCGTCACCAATTAGACCAATCGGGCATTCGGATTGTACGGAGATACCGCGATTGAGGGGGAACAGTTCTTCAATTTCATCAATCAGTTTGGCGAGTTTTTTGTCTCCACCAAAGACGATGTCCCGTTCTTGGAAGTCGGAGGTGAACTGCATCGTGCCGAAAGAATCGATACCAGTAGTACCGATGTAGTAGTTGCGGCGACCTGACCAAGAATAGTAACCGCAACCAACGGGGCCGTGACTGATGTGAACCATGTCTTTGATGGGGCCCCAAACCACACCTTTTGAACCTGCATAGGCACAACCACGGGTGGTCATTGTTCCGGGAATAGATTTGATGTTGGACTTAACGCCGCAATCAGATTTACCTTCTTCGTAAACGTTCAGGTGCTTTTCCCGCTTTTTCTTGGCTTTGTCCGGATATACCTCCAGAACTTCCTTGATCAAGGCTTTTTTGTCAATTTCTGATGTTACTGGCTCAGTAACAGTGATTTGCTCTAAAATTGCGGCTTCGGAGGGTGTCATAGTTTTTCCTCTTGACTACTTGCGATCGCAGAGTGTGCGGGGTGGGGGTGGAGGGAAGAAGGAAGCAGAGGGGGTATTTGTTCCCTGTTCCCTTCCCGAAATGACTACTTAGCGAATCAGCTTAAACAACAGCAGCAGCTTTGCCTGAGTCTTGGGCGATCGCTTTTTGGTATTCTTCTTCGCCGCCCAGGAGCCCGAATTCAACCAGCAGTTCTTCCAGTTCGTCCATTGAGATGGGGGTGGGAATGGTCAGCTTGGTGTTCTCTTTAATCTTTCTCGCCAAAATACGGTACTCCTCGGCTTGCTGACTATCAGGAGCATATTCAATTACCGTCATCCGACGCAGTTCTGCGTGTTGTACGATATTGTCACGAGGTACAAAGTGAATCATCTGAGTATTAAGTCTTGCAGCTAATGCCTCAATTAATTCAATTTCTCCATCAACATTACGGCTGTTGCAAATTAGACCACCTAAGCGCACACCACCGGAGTGAGCATACTTGAGAATACCCCGTGCAATGTTGTTGGCAGCATACATTGCCATCATTTCACCAGAGCAAACGATGTAGATTTCTTGCGCTTTGCCTTCACGAATTGGCATGGCGAAACCACCGCAAACAACGTCACCCAATACGTCGTAGGAAACAAAATCCAGGTCTTCGTAAGCGCCGTTTTCTTCCAAGAAGTTAATGGCGGTAATGATCCCACGTCCAGCACAACCAACACCAGGTTCAGGGCCACCTGACTCCACACACTTGACATCCAAGTAACCAGGTAGCAATACTTCTTCGAGTTCAATATCTTCAATTTCGCCGCGTTCAGCCGCTAGGTGCAGAATGGTGGTTTGAGCTTTACTGTGCAGCATGAGGCGGGTGGAGTCTGCTTTGGGGTCACAACCTACAATCATGATCCGTTCGCCCATTTCAGCCAGACCAGCAAGGGTATTTTGGGATGTTGTGGATTTACCAATACCGCCTTTACCGTAGAATGCAATTTGTCTAATGCTGTTGTCAGTCATGGTTGTTTCTCCTGCAATAAGTTTGGTGGTTGAGGTTTTGTGGTGGTCTGGGTTTGATAGGGCGATCGCTTATTTGCTTGGGAGCGATCGCTTCTGAGAACGTCGCTGGTGGCGATCGCTCTAACACCTTTGGTTCGGGAATAGAGATAGATTGCATATATTTGGTTAAGTGGTAATTTCTAACGACCCTTAGCAAGGCTGAATAATGGGTCAACAGCTTCTACTCGTAAGCTTGGGCTTACACGCTCTTGCAATTTAGCTTCAACGGCAACTTTCAGGGTAGCGGTACTGCTAGGACAAGAACCACAAGCACCTTGCAGCACTACCTGTACGCGATCTCCATCCACGTCGTAAAGTTCAATATCTCCGCCATCCGCAATTAGCAGTGGTCTAACTTCTTCATCCAGAACTTTTTGAATCAAGGCGATTTTTTGGACTGTTGTTAGCGGTCGTGAGGATTGTTCCTGAACAGTTGCAGTATTTGCAGTAATTTTTGCGCTTAATTTATAGCTAGTACCAACAGGTACAGCTGATTCCTTGATGACCGCAGAGATTAGGTCATCAATATTGGCTAGACAAGAACCACAACCGCCACCCGCCTTCACATAGCTTGTTACCTGTTCCGCAGTGGTGAGGTTGTTTTCCTGAATCACACGGCGAACCTTAGCTTCGCTGATCCCAAAGCAACTACAAACCAATGCTCCTTCATCATCGTCATGCACAGCTAGGGGAATACCCCGGTATTTGAAAATCGCTGCTTCTAAGGCTTCTTGTCCCATCACAGAACAATGCATCTTAGCTTCTGGTAAGCCGCCCAGGTATTCAGCAATCTCTTTATTGGTGACTTTCAGCGCTTGATCTAAAGTTAAACCCTTAATTAACTCAGTCAAAGCCGAAGAAGAAGCGATCGCACTTGTGCAGCCAAAGGTTTGAAAACGAGCATCAAGAATTTTATCGCTGTCTACTTCTACCTTGAGATGCAGTCTCAGAGCGTCTCCGCAAGCAATACTGCCCACCTCGCCAAAAACCACGGCTACACCTGATTCATTGCTATCTGCGATCGCACCTTGGTTTTTGGGGTTGTAAAAAAGTTCTAGTACTTTATCAGTATATTCCCACATGACCGATTTTAGATTTTAGATTTTAGATTTTAGATTTTGGATTGGGTATTGGGCATTGGGCATTGGGCATCGGGTATTATTCTTCTTGTCCCCCTTGTCCTCCTTGTCCCCCTTGTCCCCCTTGTCCCAATCAATGAGCCAAAGCCTCTTCCCTTCCTTGCAGCCAATCAGCTTGATCGTTGTTGAATGGAGAGATAGCGCGTAGACGCTCGACAATCGGGGGCATTACTTCTAGGACTTTATCTATCTCGGCTTCAGTGGTGTATCGTGAAAGACTGAAGCGAATCGAACCGTGCAAGGTGGTGTAGGGTAAGCCCATTGCCCGCAAAACATGGGAGGGTTCTAAGGAACCAGAAGTACAAGCGGAACCAGAAGATGCACAGATGCCGTATTGGTTGAGGGATAATAAAATCGCTTCGCCTTCGATATACTTGAAACCGATGCTGGTAGTGTTGGGCAATCTCTGCGTAATATCACTGTTAACTTCTGTATCAGAGATTGCAGTTAGTAAACCTTGTTCCAAGCGATCGCGTAATGCCTTTTCCCGTTGCACATCCTTTAAATGTACCTGTGCCAATTCCGCAGCTTTGCCTAAACCAATTATACCGGGAACATTCTCTGTACCTGCTCTGCGTCCCCGTTCCTGGTGTCCACCGATTAACAGCGGACGAAATCTGACACCTCGTCTAACATACAACGCACCCACACCTTTGGGAGCATGGAGTTTGTGACCGGAGAGGGTGAGCATATCAATGCTGCTGGTCTTGAGGTTGAGGGGAATTTTACCTACTGCCTGTACCGCATCTACATGGAAGATAGCACCGGCTTCTTTTGCCCGCAACCCAATCTGCTCAATAGGGAAAATCACGCCGGTTTCATTGTTAGCGTACATGGTGGAAACTAAAGCAGTATTGCCAGTCAGGGCGGCTTCTAGTTCCATCAAGTCAATTTGACCCTTGCGGTCTACAGATAGATAGGTGACTGTGTAACCTTGTTTTTCCAGTTGTTTGCAGACATTGAGAATGGCTGCGTGTTCTACTTGAGTGGTAATAATGTGGCGTTTTTCGGGTTGTGCTGCTAAAGCTGCCTTGATAGCTGCATTATTTCCTTCAGTACCACAACTGGTGAAGATAATTTCTGAATCCTCGGCTCCCAAAAGTGATGCAACTTGCGCCCTTGCTTCCTTAACTGCTTTCCCTACTTGTCCGCCAAAGCTGTGCATCGAAGAAGGATTACCGTAAAACTCGGTGAGATAGGGCAGCATCGCCTGTATAACTTGCTCATCTACCTTGGTTGTGGCATTGTTATCTAAATAAATTACACTCATGCTTCCAGACTCACCACATCTTGTTTACGCTGGGAAAATTGCTCGGAAAGTTTTTGAGATTCTCTATTTAAGCGGTCAACAGTCAACAGTCAACAGTTTTCTCTAACCCCTTGATATACTGGTCGTAAAATTCCAAAGCCACCTTCTCAATTACGTCGTAAGCTTCAACAGTCTGTAAACCAGCTTTTTGCAATTCTTCTTGAGGACAGTGACCAATTTTGGAAACCAGAACCGCTTTGCAATCGGAGATGGCTTGAATAATGTTGTCTAGAGTGGCTTCCTCGCCATATCCACTTTGGCAATAGTGGTCAATTTTGCGATGACCGACAAACTTAGCACTGGTACCATCCACTTCGTAAACCATAAACTCTTTAGCGTGACCGAAGTGCTGGTTAACCAAACCGCCGCCTTTGGTAGCGACTGCAACTAAGATTTTTGGTCTTTCCTGTAGGGATATTGTATGTAATGTCTCTACAGCTTTTTCTTTGACGGCTTTGATTTCTTTTTGAGACTTCTCAATCTCTGCATGGACTTCTTGGCGTTGCTCCAAATTGTATTCTGGAGCCATTTCCATAAATTTATCTTTGGTAAATTCTTGACTGCGGTCTTCGCCTAATAATCCTACCGCATCGGCGCGACATTGGCGACAATGGCGCATCATTTTCATATTACCAGAACAGTTATCTTGTACTGTTTTCAGTTCTTTAGGATTCGGGCCGCGTTGACCAGTTAAACCAAAGTGAGTACCGTGTTCTGGGGCAGAAATCAAGGGCATAATATTATGCAGGAATGCACCCTTGGAACGAATGACTTCGTTGACCTCTACCAAATGTTCATCGTTAATTCCCGGAATCATCACCGAGTTAACTTTGCACAGAATATCTGCTTCTTGGAGGGCTTGCAATCCTTCCATCTGCTTTTCGTGCAGAATGCGGACACCTTCAATACCTCTGTAGCGTTTGCGATTGTAGTGAACCCAAGGATAAATCTTCGCCCCGATTTCTGGGTCTACCATATTAATAGTTATGGTGACATGATCGATATTCAGTTGTTTAATCCGCTCAACGTAATCGGGAAGCATCAATCCGTTGGTTGACAAGCAAAGTTTAATATCTGGTGCTTTCTCGGCAATTAACTCGAAGGTACGGAAGGTTTTTTCTGGGTTCGCTAGGGGATCTCCTGGCCCTGCAATTCCCAAAACTGTCATTTGGGGAATTTTGCCAGCAATTACTAAAACTTTGTGTGCGGCTTCTTCTGGTGTGAGCAATTCGCTAACCACACCAGGACGGCTTTCATTTGCACAGTCATATTTGCGGTTGCAATAGTTGCATTGGATGTTGCAAGCTGGTGCTACTGCAACGTGCATCCTAGCGTAGTGGTGGTGTGCTTCTTCGCTATAGCAAGGATGTTTCTCAATCCGCGCTTTGATTTTTTCATCTAAACTTGTTGTGGCATCAGTTTTACTGCTGCAACCACAACTACCCGATTTGGCTTTAGTTTTGGTTTCCGTGGTTGGAGAAGTTAGAAGCCCTGTAGGTGGTGGTGTCATTGAATTTCGCTGCCTTTAGAATATGGGACTGGCATTATAGAAGATGCTTTTGCTCAATCTCAGCCAGAAATTAAAGTCGCGTTGTACTCTGAAAACCTGCCTACGTTGGTTAGATAAACCTTGACTTTCGGCTAGTTTGTCCACTTTTGGGACTTGGGTAAAATTCGGGTTTAAAGCTGCGACTTATATTCATAGAGATGATTGCTACAAACTTTGATAGTTATCACTGTTGAGTTTTTTTTTAGGACATTAAGTGTTTAGCAATACATTTCTGTTAGTGCCTTAGGTGTTGAGCGCTACATGTCTTATTTATAGCAGTCACCTGAAAGTCGGAAATTGCTGGTGTTTTTTATAATTTATTAGATTGATTAAGCTTGTACTCAAAAATTGAAAGCGATAGTTACCAAGCTTTTGGAAGCTTTGAGAAAAAGTTTTTAGGTATAGGTACTAGTATTTTTTGCCCAGGGTACGAGTATTTATGATGAAGGGGTTCAAGTATTTTTGTACTCGTCTTGAACCTAATACTAGCAATAGTTTGAGTGTAATTTGAGTTGTTTTTTGGTATTGATCAATCTGTACTCAGATCGTCTGCGATCGCTCTCCAAATTCCTATTTACTTAGGCAGTTTTGGGATAAATAGCTGGAGCAGTTAACTAAACACTACCCCAGCCGTTAAGCGAAATTCAATTCCGTATCTAAAGTAACACTTTTTCGATGGTAAAAACTAATTGTAAAATAACTTCATCTAAAATCGTGTCTACATATACAGACGGACTAACTCCCTCAAATTCAGGATACTGTTAGCAAATCATAGGTCTGATCCCTCAGCATAACGATTTTATAGGCTTTGGCAGCATCATTCTGGCTAACTAATTAGTCAGACAACTGTATTAGATAAAAGCAAAGGCTAATTTTTTCTGAAGCTTAGCAATAAAAGACTAGTACTGTAGCTGGATATACAGAAAAATTATTTTCAATAAATTTCACTTACGAGTACACATGAGTACAGATGAGTACACATTAAAATATGCAAAAATTTATGACAAGAATACCTGCAAATCCCGCTTAGTACAAAGTTTAGGCTTTGGTCAACAACTACTCAATTTCTAGCTTGATAAATACCAGTACCCCTAATCTCAAAATACTAGTACCCTAACGGGAAAAAAACTTTTTTCAGCTTGTAAATTCTGATGCAATAGGGATTAATACTAATTGAGTACAAGCTAATACATGCACTAATGTAGTTAGAGCTACCTGATATAAGTAACATAGGCATGGGGCATTGGGCATTGGGCATTGGGCATTAGTAATTTGTCCTCCTCATCTCCCATATGCGCACTGGCTTTATAAACCCTCGATAAACTCCAATTACTATAGGACTTATACCAATTCTTTATGAAGCTGCATAGAATTCGATCCCCCCTAGCCCCCCTTAAAAAAGGGGGGGAAAGAATTAAAGTCCCCCTTAAAAAGGGGGATTTAGGGGGATCATGATATGTGCAACTTCACATTAAATTGGTATTACGCAAAAAACCTCTCAAACTCGTATTTCTCTGTGTCCTCTGCGTCCTGGAGCGGTTACTTTTTCCGTCACCCATCCGTAAGTCCTGTACTATTGCAACTTTGCAATGGTAATTAATAATTGCTCAATCAGCATTTGTTGGAGCAAATAATAATTAAAAATTAATTAAAATATTCCCAAAGGTTGTTTTGCTCATGTTCCTTAACAGTTTTGATTTTCCATCTCAAATACTTTTTGATTACCCATCTACACTGGAGGAGACCGCCATGCTATCAATATTAATTGCGGGTATCACTTTGATAGTTATTCCCGCAGTTGTCAATACCTATTTTGGCTATTTATTGCTACGAGCGAAAAAATAAATTGCAATTAATTTAGAATACCAATTTTCAAAAGCACACCCCGCAGTTCTCACAAGCAGTAGGGGCGGGTTAAGCGAAATAGTTGTGAATGATTGAATAATATCTGTGAACCCGCCCCTACGAACTCTGGACACAGAGAAAGCTTAATTTTAAAAAAATTGGTGAGAAATTCAGCACACCTGTTATTGCACTCAGGAACTCAAAAGCGAAAATTCAAACTGCTATAAGAGGCGTTTTTTATATGAATGCGATCGCTATTAACGACACTACACTAAGGGATGGAGAACAAGCGGCGGGTGTTGCCTTTAATATTGAGGAGAAAGTAGCGATCGCAAAATTATTGGACGCTATTGGTGTAAGTGAATTAGAAGTTGGTATCCCAGCAATGGGTGAAGTGGAAACACAAGCGATCGCTGCAATTTCTAACTTAGGTTTAAAGGCGCAACTTTTAGGCTGGAATCGGGCTAACATCTCAGATATTCAGGCTTCTATCAACTGTGGTTTGCAGCGCGTACATATATCTGTTCCCGTTTCGGAAATTCAAATTGCGGCCAAGTTTCACGGACAATGGCGCTTGATGTTGCAAAAACTCAAAGATGCAATTAGCTTTGCACGCGATCGCGGTCTTTGGGTAGCAGTAGGCGGCGAAGATTCCTCTAGAGCCAATGAAAGTTTCCTCTTAGATGTCGCCATTTATGCCCAAGAGTGGGGCGCGTCTAGATTTCGCTTTTGCGATACCGTGGGAATTCTCGACCCCTTTACTACATACACCAAAGTCAAGCAATTGGTAATGTATTTATCCATTCCCCTAGAAATGCACACCCATAATGACTTTGGATTAGCAACAGCCAACGCCTTAGCTGGGCTGAAAGCTGGAGCCTTATCGGTGAATACAACCGTTAACGGCTTGGGAGAAAGGGCTGGTAATGCGGCTTTAGAAGAAGTTGTGATGGCACTCAAACGCATCCAAGGGATCGATTTAGGAATTGATACAACTCGGTTGTTAGAACTGTCTCGAATGGTAGCAACTGCATCAGGTTGTCAAGTACCCCCTTGGAAAGCGATCGTTGGGGAAAATACCTTTGCCCATGAATCTGGTATACACGCTCATGGTGTGTTGCAAAACCCCGTCACTTACGAACCATTTGCACCGGAAGAAGTAGGCTGGGAAAGGCGTTTGGTTGTCGGTAAACATTCAGGGCGGCACTTGGTAGCTAAATTGTTACAACAACAGGGTATCAATTTAAACCCCGATGAAACCCAATCCATTTTAGACGCAGTACGACAACAGTCAGTAGAAAACAAACGCAGCCTCGATATACAAGAACTATTGAGTTTAGTCTCGTCCCAGAGGTAATTTTATGCAATTAGATGAATTAGAACTCGACTTACCACCAGCCTTTGAAATCGGTTCAAAAGTCAGAACTCGCAAGTTGATCCGCAACGATGGCACATACCCCGGTCAAGAAATTGGTGCAACACTAGCAAAAAAGGGAGACATCGGCTACATCATCAGTATTGGCACGTTTTTGCAAAATTCCTATATTTATGCTGTGCATTTTATCGAAAAAGGCTTGATCGTCGGTTGTCGCAAAAAAGAATTAGAAGCTGTTGAGGAAATCAAATGAAAGTTATGCTGCGTCAAAATGCTGCTGGACAGTTAGTAGTTTATGTTGCCAAAAAAGACCTGGAAGAAGAAGTGGTAAGTCAAACAGTGGTATCTGAGGGAAAGATTTTTACCTTAGCAAATGGTTGGGAATTAGCAATTCCAAATTTACCAGAACCCTTACGATTACCGCAGACTATAGAAGCTAAAAGGCTGTCTTAAAGGAGAAATTTATTTACAGCAGTTTTCACGTATTTGAACCACACTTTCAGGGCACAGCAGTGCTCATACGTGTCAACTTAAGCTACAAATAGCTTTACTCTAAGCTTCCTCGCCCGCCTGAGAATGAATTCTCAGGCTAATAGCCCAAGTAGGGGCGGGTTAAGTGAGATAGTCGTGAATTATTGGAGCATATCTGTGAACCCGCCCCTACTGAAGTAGACTCAAAATTTCGCGGGTATTTAGTCATCTTCAGATGACTTTCGCTATTAGCAAGGAACTTCAGTTCCTTGCGGTAAGGCGATTTCGCGTTAAGTTGACACCACTGAGCAGTGCGGTGCCCCTACTTAATCAAAATCTTCAACGATTTGGATATACATGGCGCATTTCAAAACGACACTGTTCCCAAAGGGGTAACAATGCTTGCTTGGCGGCGTTCATCTGCTGTTGTGAGCAGTTAATTTTGCCGTTTTCGATCATCCAGATAAATATCCGAGTTATTAAATCGGCATTTAAACTGGTTTCGTATTCATGATTATTTATCCTTGTCACTTGTTCATCTAAGCAAATTATCGCATTTTTCAATGTCCAGTTTTTCTCAGATATTGATTTGCCGTTATCACTTTTATCTTGTCCATTCTGCCAATCTATTCTCTGCAAATTTCCCATAATATAATCCATTCCACTTATGCCAGAGTCAGTATTACGCACTAAATCTGTAAATGTTTTATAATATGAGCGTAATTGGAAAGTAGCAATATTTGGTCTATATAATAAATTGAGCCAAGATTGGATATCACACAGATAGGGTAATAAATCTTTGATATCATCAATTTCTGCAAGGGATGGATGCTGCGGTTGTTCAGTTTTTATGGCTGCGAGGATTTCGCCTCCAGAGAATTGAGTCTGCTGTGAGTAATAATTAATCACTTGCGGAATGTATTTCTCTAATAACCATTTTTTAGTATATTTAGCTGTCCAAGTTCCCCGTGAACCTATATCTTGTTGCCAAGTAGTTAGTTGTTTTCTCTCCAGAGATTGTAAATGTATTGCTTTTATTTCATAGATAATGCTAATTTTACTATGGGGCAATACAGAGGCATGACCGCTAGCTTTGGCAGCAATAAATGCATGATCGCGAATGCCTCTGCTAAGGCGAATTGAGAAATTTTCTTGATGAAATAAGTGCCATGCTGATTTTCCTTTGCTATAGTCGAATTCCTGGGCAAATTTATACATTAGCTCCCAGATTTTTGGCTTGACAGCACAAATTTCAAAACCCCGAATACCGTCAAATTCGACAAATGCAAATTCCCAAGTTTCTAAGGTATTTTCAAAATTTATAATTGCCTTCTTGTATTGCTGGCAAATTTCATCAATACATAAACATAAGTCTATTGTTTCCACTTCTGATAAAATTAATGTAGTTTGCCCTAAAGTTACTTCAAAGGCATTTTTATCTAACTGTCTGAGAAAAGGACGACATTGCCAATGGGGCTGAGTTTTCAGTCCAATCATCAGGCTACCTAAAATATGTTGATGATTGAGGCTAATTTTGATGCCTCGAAAAATGATGTTACTAAATTCTATTTCACAATCACCTTGACTAAATGCTTGGGGTAGGTGACATTTGATTGCTACTTTCTGCTTAACTACAATCAAGAGGTTGTCTTCTTTTGTAATTTCTGGCTGAAAATCACATTTTGTGAATAAATCTTGCAAGTAGGTATAATGTCTGAGATGTTTCTCTAACAAATTATGATGTTTAAATGCAAATAAGTTATCTGTATGCTTATTGATAGAATTTAAATGGTAAAAATTTAGGTTTTGATAAAAATTAACTGCTAATTCTTGGTTCCTTAAGGCATCGACTGTGAGATCAAACAAACAATATTCTCGGCGGTAGCGCCAGTATTGGAAAACTTTAATTTGATAGCCGTTGGTGACGATAAAAAATAGTGGTTTTAAAGTAATATTGGCTAGTCGAGATTGCACAAAGCTGGGAGACAAGTTAGTTTCAAGAGGGTTTTGCAGGGCAATAATTACCAGTGAGGGTTCTGCATGGTGTTGGGCAAAATTATCTGTTGTAAAATGAACTTGGTCAATTTCTAATTCACTGTTACCCTTCGCTGCTTGATATCCATTACCAGTAAATTTACTTTGACAACATCTTTCTGGATATCCGAGATATTGAAACAGCGGTAAAATAAATTTAGTTTCTACGTCATCTACATTTTGTAAAATGTGATAGTCAAAACCTTGTATCCATTTGATAAATTGTTGAATCGGTTCGGAAATTGACATTTGCTAATCTATAAATTTGCAGAGATATTGTTGTCTAATTAGCAATTTATCAAGTCAGTTTGGCTGGTGTAGTGATGGCGAATACTTTAGAGATTGACAATTAAAAAACATCCCGATCATAAATTTGTTTATCCTAGCACTCGTCAGTCTGGGGAGACCCCGCCCCTAGGATTTGGGTTTGGTATAAGCTGTAACTTCAAAAAAGCGGTTGAACCGAATCAATAGCTGTTCGCCAACGCCTAGTCCTCAAGAGACGTAATACTACTACTTAAAAAAGCCGTGAAGACCGATCCAGCTATTTGTCACCATCTTCTTACAATGATTTTATAAGAACTAATTTGATTCTCTTGGCCATGTACACTTTCCTAGGGCGGATCAACCGTCTGGCGAGTGTGAGTTATCCTTATCCTCTCTGTGTCTTTTGTGGTGTCTCCACAAGCCTATGCAACCTACTAATCCCAACCAATTTACAGAAAAAGCCTGGGAAGCGATCGCCCATACCCCGGATATTGTCAAACAATATCAGCAACAACAGATTGAAAGCGAACACCTGATGAAGGCGCTGCTGGAACAGGAAGGTCTGGCTAGTGCTGTATTGACAAAAGCGGGTGTTAATCTCCAAAAAGTCCGCGATCGCGCCGAACAATTTATTCAACGTCAGCCCAAGGTATCCGGTAGCAGCACTTCTGTCTACTTGGGGCGCAGCTTGGATACTCTTTTAGACCGGGCGGAAGGTTATCGCAAGGAATTTAAGGACGAATATATTTCTATTGAGCATTTATTGCTGGCTTATGCCAAAGATGACCGCTTTGGTAAAGGTCTATTCCAAGAATTTGGTTTAGACGAAAGCAAGCTGAAAAATATTATTAAACAAATTCGGGGGAGCCAGACAGTGACCGACCAAAATCCAGAAGGTAAATACCAATCCCTGGAAAAATATGGGCGTGACCTGACGGAAGCAGCGCGTAAAGGTCAACTCGATCCGGTGATTGGGCGGGATGATGAAATTCGCCGCACTATCCAAATCCTCTCCCGTCGTACCAAGAATAACCCCGTACTAATTGGTGAACCGGGTGTGGGTAAAACTGCGATCGCCGAAGGACTCGCACAACGGATTCTCGCTGGTGATGTCCCCCAATCCCTCAAAGACCGCAAGCTGATAGCCTTAGATATGGGTGCTTTGATTGCTGGGGCGAAATTCCGGGGTGAATTTGAAGAACGTCTCAAAGCAGTATTAAAAGAAGTTACTGAATCCGGCGGCAATATTGTTTTATTTATTGATGAAATTCATACTGTTGTTGGCGCTGGTGCAACTCAAGGCGCAATGGATGCGGGGAATTTGCTCAAACCCATGTTAGCCAGAGGTGAGTTGCGCTGTATTGGGGCGACGACTTTGGATGAATATCGTAAATATATCGAGAAAGATGCGGCTTTAGAAAGACGCTTCCAGCAAGTTTATGTGGATCAGCCCAGCGTGGAAGATACAATCTCTATCTTACGGGGGTTGAAAGAACGGTATGAAGTCCATCATGGGGTAAAAATTTCCGATAGTTCCTTAGTGGCTGCGGCGACATTATCTAGTCGTTATATTAGCGATCGCTTCCTCCCAGATAAAGCCATCGACTTAGTAGACGAAGCCGCTGCTAGGTTGAAAATGGAAATTACCTCTAAACCAGAAGAACTGGACGAAATCGATCGCAAGATTCTGCAACTGGAAATGGAGAAGCTATCTTTGCAAAAAGAAAGCGATATTGCTTCCCGTGAACGTCTGGAGAGATTAGAGAAAGAACTTGCAGATCTCAAAGAACAACAAAGAACTCTGAACGCGCAATGGCAATCGGAAAAAGATATCATCAATAAAATTCAGGCTGTCAAGGAAGAAATTGACCGCGTGAATCTGGAAATTCAGCAAGCAGAAAGAAATTACGACCTCAACCGGGCGGCGGAATTAAAATATGGCAAGTTAACCGATTTACATCGCAGGTTGGAAGCGGCGGAAACTGAACTGACACAAGCCCAAGGTACAGGAAAATCACTGCTGCGGGAAGAAGTCACCGAAGCCGATATTGCGGAAATTATTTCTAAGTGGACAGGAATTCCCATCAGTAAATTGGTGGAATCAGAAAAAGAAAAACTGCTGCAATTAGAAGATGAACTCCACCACCGGGTAATTGGACAAGATGAAGCAGTTACCGCCGTCGCCGATGCAATTCAGCGATCGCGCGCTGGTTTAGCAGATCCTAACCGTCCAATTGCTAGCTTTATTTTCCTCGGTCCCACAGGGGTGGGTAAAACCGAGTTAGCCAAAACCCTAGCCGCATATATGTTCGACACTGAAGAAGCTTTGGTGCGCATTGATATGTCGGAGTACATGGAGAAACACGCAGTTTCCCGATTAATTGGTGCGCCTCCGGGATATGTTGGTTACGAAGAAGGCGGACAACTCACAGAAGCAATTCGCCGTCGTCCTTATGCAGTAATTCTCTTTGACGAAATTGAGAAAGCACATCCCGATGTGTTTAATGTCTTGCTGCAAATTCTCGATGATGGTCGCGTCACCGATGCCCAAGGGCATACGGTAGACTTCAAGAATGCGATTATTATCATGACCAGTAATATTGGTTCCCAGTACATTCTTGATGTTGCTGGGGATGATAGCCGCTACGACGAAATGCGCCATCGCGTCATGGAAGCCATGCGCAATAACTTCCGTCCCGAGTTCCTCAACCGCATTGACGAATTTATTATCTTCCACAGCTTGCAGAAGCGGGAATTGCGGCAGATTGTACTGTTACAAGCAGATAGATTGCGTCAAAGATTGAGCGATCGCAAGATGTCTCTGCGACTCTCGGATGCTGCTCTTGACTTTTTAGCCGAAGTGGGATACGATCCTGTGTTTGGAGCGCGTCCACTGAAACGAGCAATTCAACGAGAACTAGAAACTCAAATTGCCAAAGCTATCTTGCGCGGTGAATTTCACGATGGCGACTCAATTTTTGTCGATGTGCAAAATGAACGCCTATCTTTCAGCCGTTTGCCGGTTGAGGTGTTTAGTAGTTAATTTGGTTAGTCTCACGCAAAGACGCAAAGTAAAGAGCGTCTTTGCGTTTTGGCGCGCAAATGTGGTGGAAAGTGGGATCTAATGGTTAGTACTAGGTGGTGCTAACACAGTATTTAGCTGTGCGGGTGGGTCATTTAACGAGAGAGTTAATTGAGGTGTGGGAATATGATGGTCACTGCGGGTAGGTGTAACTGCTGTACCGACAGCAAAAAACTCAATGACATGGGAACTCCAAGAATATTGATGCTCATGAATATTCGCACCGATAATACCTTGGGCTTGTAGTTGAGATGCTTCAACTTGCATTCTCTCCATCGCTAATTCTCGTGCATCATATAATGCTTGGGTAAAATTGGTCATCTCTACATTTTTGCCAATATTTCTAAACCATTGTCCCAAGCCTTGAAAAGCAACATGATAGACGCAGTTACCCATGACTAAGCCCAGAGGACGATAGCCAGCTTTCAGAAGTGTCCAAAAATCTTGACCGGATAGGTCGCTGGTAAAAGGTTTGTTGGCAAAGGTACGATAAGACATTGAGGTATTAGTTGCTTTGACTGCTGTACCAATCGCCACAAACTCCGCCATATTCGGTTCCCAAGTCATGTGTTTAGCACTCAGACGCACCCCAATAATACCATCTGCGTCTAAGGCTTCGGCTTCTTCTTGCATCCGACTCATTGCTAATTCCCGAGCATGATACATCGCTTGGGAAAGAACAGTCATTTCCATATTCTGGTTAATGTTAGCCCATTGAAAGCCAATGTGATACATCGAACAGCCAACTACTAACCCCAACGGTTCAAAACCAGCTTCTTTCACCAACAGAAACTCATTTACTGAGAGGTCACTGGTAAACAAATTACTTTGCTTACCGCCCTTTTGCATCATTTTTAACCGTTCACGGGCGTGTTCTGGTAGATCAGCGGCGATCGCTGGATTATGATGGGGTTGAGGAACTTGGTTTGTCATAATTAAATTTATCGTTGAGAAAGTGGGTAGAAAATTAGAGTTTTACTAACTGGGTTTTCTGGTGGCAATTCATCTTCAACAATGGCAGTCCCAATGGCAACAAAATTAGTGAGGATGTCACGGAAGGGGCCGTTATTGGCGAAAATGTTGTTGAACACCGAGACAATAATATTGATAGCGAAGCTAAGGAATAACAACACAAAACACAAAGCCGCCGCAGTCCCATGACCGGCAATCATTGCGCCAAAACAAGCAATAAACAGTCCGAGAGTAAAAAAACCTAAAAAACAGCCCAAAGGTGACTGAGGCTGATAGGTAATAATTTCTTCACTCTTTTCAATATGCATTCCGACTGCACCCTGAGCCGACAATTGACTGATTTCTGCGGAAAGTCGCATCAGGGCTAATTCCCGTGCATCTTGAAAGCCTTGAGTAAACTGGGTTAATTCTTGGTTACGCCTGCCTTGACCAAATAAACGATTCCAGGCAGAGTTATTCATTAAGGCGCGGGTAGTGCGATCGCTATGCACATAATAAGAACAAGCACCAAATACTAAACCCTTTGGCCAATAACCAGCTTGACGCAGTTGCCAAAATTCCTGTCCACTCAAATCACTGGTAAATGGTTTATTTGTTGGTGGACGGTTAGGTATGCGAATTGCTGTCCCAATAGCCGTAAATTCCACCATCCCTATACCCCATACTTGACGACGCTGATGGAGACGTACTCCAATAATGCCATGTGCGCCTAACATTGCTGCTTCTGCTTGCATCCGACTCACAGCCAGTTCTCGTACAGCTATCTGGGCTTGAGTTAAAGCTTCTACCTCTCCTGTTCGGTTACGATAGCCCCAGAAATAACCATAAAATCCGACTTTATAAAAGCTAGTTCCCATCACTAACCCGATAGGTTCACAACCAGCCTCGCGGGTAAGTAAATATTCGTTGGTACTTAAATCGCTGGTGAAGAAAGATTTGCCAGATTTTTGATGAATATTTTTGTGTTGCTTGAGCCGATGACTAGGAATCGTAAACGCAGTTGTGGTAACGTGAGAACTCTGTCGAGAGATAAAACCTACTCCCGACTTAGTAGCAGTCCCCATTTTTTTAGCGAGTTTTGCGAATAATCCCATACATAGCAGTCCGATTTAATTAGGTAGAGCTTTTAGCCCAAAATAAACTTACTCAAAGCGGCGCGCATCTCAGTATTGCGAGATGATACTTGAACTAATGCGGCCGCTACTGCTTGACTCCATTCTGTAACTGATACTTCAGTAGTTTTAATTTTGACACCGCCTACTAATTTCATAACTTTAGCTGTTATACTTCCATAGCGATCGCGGTTGATTTGGTAGTGATAATCATCAAAGCAGAGGGTAACTGTTGTCACCGCACCGAAACCAAACCATTGACGTTGTACTTGTGTATTTTGAGGCAAAGCGCGTTGTAACTTGAAAGCTAGTAATTTTAAGATATCTCCTGTTTCCTGGCGTTCAATTGTCAGCGCAGCACAAAGAATCTCTACTTCTAGCTCTTGGTCGAAATTATCTGTCATTGAGCAAGTGTTTTTTACTAACTGCAATGCAACCAATTTAACTCTCACACAGTTAAATTGGGGTAATCTAACCTGAGTTTCGGATCAACTCAAACCCTGATTCTCTGGTAGTCTGTCAATTTTGTTTTGAGGAATTTTTGGTAGTGTGTTCGCGTAGCGTGTCCGTTGGCACAGCCTCCCGCAGGGAAGGACAAACGTCTCGCTCACGCGGGCTTTCCGTCCCGCACTACTAGTCACGGCAGAATTAGAAATTGTTGTGAGAATTTTGCTGGCTGCACTGTTTACTACCCGACATTCATCTGCGTCCGTAGAAGGTTAAAATACAGAAATTATTCGGCGTGGGCGTTTATGCTGGGTCAGTTACTTGACGGACGTTACAGAATTATCCAGGAATTAGGGGCTGGTGGCTTCGGTCAAACCTTCATCGCCGAAGATATCAAACTGTACAATAATCAGTGCGTCGTCAAACTACTCAAGCCACTAGCAACTGATCCCATGACTTTGCAGGTAGCCAGACGCTTATTCGACTCAGAAGCGCAACTGTTGCACAAGTTAGGTACTCACGACCAAATACCCCAATTACTGGCGCATTTTGAAGAAAATAACGAATTTTATCTAGTTCAGCAGTTTATTGCGGGACATCCTTTAAGTGATGAACTCACACCGGGAAAGCAGTTAAGTGAAGCGTATGCGATCGCTCTTTTACAAAATATCCTCCAACCTTTATCCTTTGTCCATCAAAATAACGTCATCCACCGGGATATCAAACCGCCTAACTTAATTCGTCGCCAAGGTGACGGTAAAATTGTCCTGATTGACTTTGGGGCGGTGAAACAAATCGGCACTCAGGTAGTCAATGCTCAAGGACAAACTCGAATGACTGTGAGTATTGGCACTCCTGGCTATATGCCCAGCGAACAGGGTCGGGGTAGCCCCAGATTCAGCAGTGATATTTATGCTGTGGGGATGATTGGCATTCAAGCTTTGACAGGATTAATGCCCCACCAATTACAAGAAGATGGGGAGACAGCAGAAATTCTTTGGCGTCACCTAGTAGCAGTCAGTCCACAGTTAGCAGATGTCTTAGATCGGATGATTCGCTATGACTTTCGTCAGCGATATCAGTCAGCAGCAGAGGTTTTAGCTGCGGTGCAACAGTTGGCGAATCCTTACATTGCACCAACCCAGCAGGTAACTACTCCATCTTACAGTCCCACACCACAGCCCACCAATCCCCAACCACCGCTATACTCCCCACCACCCCCAGTTCCCCCCCAATATCGTCAAGAAATTCCCGCACCAGTGCCACCTGCAACCCCCGCAACAGCACCAACCCAACTCAAGCAAGTGGGATGGCGCTTTTATTTCCTGTGGGTGTTAGCGAATATTGGGGGCTATGTTGGCGGATTTGTCCTAGCGCTAGGTGTCTACTCTATTGTGGGATACTTACTAGCTTTTAGCTTTTGGGCATTGCTAGTGGGTATTTTGCAATGGTTGGTGCTGCGGCGACAAATTTCTCTATCTTTCTGGTGGGTGATGGTGACTACCCTAGCATTTCCCTTGACTTACCTATTCACTGGGGCAAATTCATTTGCAGCGTTTGTTAATTTACATGGATTGGTAGTTGGCATCGGGCAATGGTTCTTGCTGCGACGGCTAGTGAACAAAGCTGGTTGGTGGGTGGTGGTAAATGCTCTCTTTGCTGGGTTGGGCGGTATTACTTCCGGGGCAGTATTAGTTTGGTTACTACGCCAGCCCAAAAGTCAAAGTAACGGCTAAATTTTTGCTTCCTCTACCCCACACAGTCTGGCGATGCATTTCTAAAAAAGGTCAGAACGCGCCCGTTAATATATAGTGTAATACGAATAGATTCCATGTAACTGGAGTTTAGACTAAGCTATGCAAAACGACCCAGCAGGGCTGAGTTAATCACAGACTTAGCGAAATTATGAATAATCTTTAGTATTAAACCGCAACTGATGGCTCTTTACGTGGTCGTGTTACGGTTTTTTTAACAATCGGGCATCGGTTTTTACGGTGACGCTTTTTTCCGGGTTCCCAACCAGGGGACTTTCCGCGAGGTTTGGGTGGAAGGGCTGGAGTACCAATGGTGGCGAAAACTCCACCCATAGCTTGAGCAACTCTTCCAGGGGTCAAATTCCCCTGAGACTTCTGCCAAGGTAGAGGATTGTCAGTCACGATATCACGGGCTAACCACAATTCCCAAGTCATCACAGGCATGAGGTCACTCCATCTTTCACTTTGCTTGGGAGTGCTCAACTGTGGCACTGTCCAATGTAGACGTTGCTTTAAAAAGCGATACCAATGGTCAATGGTAAAGCGACGCAAGTAAAGACACCAAACTTCCTCTAGTGGTGGCATTTCTTCTCCAACCCAAGCTAACCACAAAGGTTTGGACACTCGTTCATTGCCTTGTGTGTCGAGACGTTCAACCCTGATGAGTAACATCGGACGCGCCGCCGCCTTACGGAAATGTAAATTCTTCCAAAGGCTAATCCTTACCCGTTGTAGTTTCGGATCATCCAATTCTAAAACAGATTCTGCATCACTCCATGTTGTGGGTTCATTAAGTTTGAATTTAGACCCGTGTTTCTTGGGACGTCCCTTACCCGAATAAGCTTCAGGCTGACCCCATAAACAAAGATTTGAGCGCAATCGTACCAAAATATCTGCGGGAATACTGGCAGTTTTTAAGACAAAAGGCGCACACCCATATTCACTATCCCAAACTGAAATCGGTCTAACAGGTAAATATTTACACACCTGTTTTAGTTGCCAAATCGCTTTTGAGATTGGACTTTCCCCACTTGTGATCCGTTCATGTCTCAAAGGTAGTGCCCAACTACCTGATTTTTCAGGTATCCAGGCAATTGTGCTATATCCTTGACCAATGGTAATCGGTTTATTTCCTGCTATGGATGCGCCACTATGCTCATAAGTCCTCTCTTGTAACGTTACTGCATCTGGGCGTGACCAGTTTGTATGATCTCCTGCTAACAATGGTCGTTCCTCTGCTGGGATATGTTTGATATATAGCTGCATCAATTTCTGTCTCTGTGGTCTGCTATCTTGTAAGGCTTCATAGATGCTTGGCCACTTGCGTCTAAATACTGGTGATAAGGATAAATCTGCTAAGGAATAAACATTGCGGGTTAGCAATATCGCATCTGTTAATTCAAAGGTCGCATCTTTGGCTCTACCTAAATATTTGTAAGCTACTTGACGAAACTCTTCAAGTCTGGCATTTTTCATGTTGGCAGGTGAGTAATGGTAGTTCTTTTCTCACCTTCTACCAAAAGGGGGACTGTATTCAATCAGACACCCCTTTTTGTTGCTCATTATCTGATAATGATAATCGAATAAGGGGGGTGGGAGAGAAACGAGCGACGCTCGTTTCTCTCCCACCATTTTCATGATTATCATTATTGTATTATTTTCTCGGCAAGCATACTACACAAAAATTGTTCAAGGTCGCCGATGCTTTGAGACTGACAAGATAATATTTTTAACCTCTAATTCCATTTGGTTTGCGTTCTCTCATATCGCTTTTAGTCTAAACTCCAGCATGTAACAAATTTCTTGATTCCGCAAACAACGCTAAATCATGGGCTAATTGCGAATTATTTTTAATAATTTCGAGTTTTGTAACTCAACTTTACATACTCTAGCAAAATTATAAATATTTATTACACAAACCAGTAGCTAAAAGATTCATTAATCACAATTAAATAGCAAATATACTCAGGCATAGAAGCATCTAACATCAAATTAAGGTGCTTGATATTGAGGGGTTAGTAACATCCAACCCTCTGTAATCTTCCACTTACAAGAGGTAAAATCAGCCGACATCTTCACAGAAACTACTGAAAATTCTCGAATGCTTGTTTATACCAACCGGAATTAACTTGTGTGCCAATGTATGTTTTAGTATATGTAAAAATCACAACCAGAGGAGCTATAGCTTTATGTCACTACAACAGGTGAATGCTTTTTATGACTTGCTGGTATCAGAACCAGCAATTTATGACCAATATCAAAATAAATGCTGTAATCGAGGATTTTTCGGAACTTACCACTGGGATAAAGGAAAGATTGTCAGATTTGCTGCTACTCATGGCTATAATTTCGATGAAAGTGACCTAGACCAAGTTTGGTTTCAAGACGAGTCAAATGTTAGCCAAAATAGCTTTAACGTAGCAAAATCTGGCAATTTATCTTAAAAAAAACGCTTTCATACAGTTTATTTTATATTTTTATCATCTAGTTGAATCAAGCCCGCACAGGCGGGCTTGTTTTGTTTACTGCAAGATTTAAAATGACGAACCGGGCTGCTTTAAGAACTCTATTTCTTCGGGAGTTGAAGGGCGTCCTAAAATGCTATTGCGATGGGGAAACCGCCCAAAACGCTCAATTATTTCCATATGTTTAAAAGCAGACTTAATGGCGATCGCACTTTCACGATCGTGACTGATTTGCTGAAATAGCTTCACACATCGCCGCTGATCCTCCAGGTTTTCGCTATGTTCAAACGGTAAGTAAATAAACCAGCGTTGTACAGGCAAAAATTCCCGGTCATAACCTTTAGCTACAGCTTGCTGCGCTGCTGAAAGTGCTTCCCAGTCAGTCGCAAAAGCTTGGGGAGTACCGCGAAACATATTACGGGGAAATTGATCTAGCAGCAGAATCAATGCTAGACAGCTTTCTGGAGAATCCACCCAATCATCTAATAATCCCCCGGCGGCCTTGTGGTAATCTTCCAGAAACCGATTTGTCAATTCCCGATCGCCATCCGGTGTTTTTTTAAACCAAAAATCCCTAGGTTTCCCGTAACTTGGTTCGTCGGTATGACCAAACCAGAATTCTAAAATCGCTTTTGCCTGTGACATTGCCGTTATTGACCCTTACAAAGCACTTGTCGCATTTTACGCATATTCGCTGGCAACTCAAAGTTCATTGCTTGTTGAATAATAATCGAGGGGATCAGCAGATTTGGGGTAGCCCGGACATTATAAGCCAGTATTGTGCCATTAGCGCAATCTTGCAGTTCTAAATTAGCTTTAAAATCCTCAAAAGTCCCTTTTTCCATGCGAAATTGAATTTGTTGTCCCAGCACTTCCACAACATTCAAGTAAATTTCTACCTGGGCTGTGAAAAAGAAAAAAGCTTTTTGTGCTGCTTGATACAGACGTTTAGCTTCTCCTTTTGACAACACCTCACTGCGAGTAATGTCAGGAAAATATTGTACCCAACGGGGATAGTCAGTCAATTGCTGCCATACTTGCGATCGCACTAGTGGCACATACATCCAAGCGGTGACAGCACCACCCCAAGCTGTGTGCGATTCTGTCTTTACCAAAATTTCCCCTTCCATGAGCAATTTTTGCTCGTTTTGACTCCAAGGCATATCCGAACCTTTAATAAGTGAGTCTGAGATATGAGACGCAGACATATTGATTTTTGTTACTCCTCAAATCATCCACCTAAGATGGTTTAAACTGCCAACCATTTCACCCCTTCGGCTTGGTGCAGTCGCTCATAGAGAGCCACCGCCTCAATGGCTTGAGTCTAACCCATTAAATTCTAGTTCCACTTCTCCAGATAAAATTTCCGGAAATAGTGATTTTCGGTAAATATTTGATGAATATACGGAAAAATATCTGCTTATTATGAAAGAAATTTAAAGAAAAAATTAGGCTACGTTTTCAGTAGTCAGAAATTCAGCTAAAAAACTGAATTTCTACAAGATAGAATGGCACAAACATTATCAAATATGCAAGTTAGATTAGTAAATTATTGAGGTCAGAGGCAAAATAAGTGAGTCAGTCTTCTTTAAATCGTAGATTAACCCAACTTTTCGGTATCCTACTTGGCATAGGTATAGCCGTATTGTTACTGAGAGGTTTTGGTATTCTCACTTTTCTTCCTGGTGGCATTATTTTGCTACCCTTACTCGCAGCGATCGCCGTTGCCATTCTCAGTTACGTGCAGAAGACCTGGTGGCGTTTTTAAGAGGGGAGAGGGGGTAGGGGAGTAGGGGGGACAAGGGGGACAAGGAGGACAAGGGAGATTAATAAGAAATGCCCAATGCCCGATGCCCAATGCCCAATGCCCAATGACAATTAAAAATATTGTCGAGCTGATGGCACAGTGTGGGCAGGGGTATATATTATAGTGAAGCAAAATCAGTAATTTTCTGGAGGAAAAGAAAATGCAAAAATATGTATGTACTGTGTGTAACCATGAATACGATCCAGAAGAAGGAGATCCAGAAGGTGGGATAGCACCAGGAACAGCTTTTGAAGATATCCCAGACGATTGGGTATGTCCGGTTTGTGGGGCGGGAAAAGATCAGTTTGAACCCGTAGATTAAAGTTAACAGCTAACCTATCAAGGTATAAGTCTACCACATTAATGATGATAGATACTGAGTGGTTCATCGTCTAAGTGATGAAGATTTGCTTTGGGTTAGATCCCCGATTTCTGAAAGCAGTCGGGGATCTTGCCGCCCATTATCATTAATGTGGCAGAGTAGTAGATGCTATTGAGATATTTTTAAACTTGTTGCCATTGAAAATTGTTGTTATTGGGGGTGGGGCTGCGGGATTTTTTGGTGCGATCGCAACTGCCCAAGTTAATCCTGATGCCCAAGTTACTTTAGTTGAAGCTAGTCGTCAACCACTGGCGAAGGTGCGGATTTCTGGCGGGGGACGCTGTAATGTGACTCATGCTTGTTTTGAGGCTCAAAGGTTAGTGCAAAATTACCCCAGAGGTGGAAAAGCGCTGCTGGGTGCTTTTACTCGCTTTCAAGCTCAAGATACCATAGCTTGGTTTGCTACTCAGGGAGTCAAACTCAAAACTGAAGCTGATGGGCGGATGTTTCCCATCACTGATAATTCGGAAACAATTGTTGAGTGTCTGATGAATGAGGCGCACGCAGCTGGGGTAGAATTGATCATTGGCACACCTGTGGTAGCAGTCAAACGAAACACCCAGACAGCAGGATTTGAGATAGTTCTGAAGTCGAAAGAGATTTTACAGTGCGATCGTCTTTTGCTGGCTACAGGTAGCAGCATAGCAGGTTATAAAATTGCTCAGGATTTAGGACATCACATCGAACCGCCTGTACCTTCTTTATTTACCTTCAACATTGCCGATCCCAAATTACGCGCCTTAGCTGGAATTAGTGTCAACCCGGTAAAATTGCGCTTGTCGATCAATAGCAAACCGCAACTCGAACAAACAGGCGCATTATTAATCACCCATTGGGGTTTAAGTGGCCCATCTGTGCTGAAACTTTCGGCTTGGGGTGCGAGAGTTTTACATGACAGCCGCTATCAGGCGAAATTATTGATTAATTGGCTACCCGACTTCCAGCTAGAACAAGTGCGGCAAAATATCTTAGCTGTCAAGGCTGAATGGGGAAGACGACCGATCGCACTCCATCGCGGTGTAGACTTACCCCATCGTCTCTGGCAATACATTCTCACCCGTGTTGGCATCACCACAGAAGACCGCTGGGCAGAATTACCTAACAAAATGCTGAATAAATTGCTAGCCGAATTGACTCAGGGAGAATACTCAATTAGTGGGAAAGGCGCTTTTAAAGAAGAATTTGTTACCTGTGGCGGGGTGAATCTCAAAGAAGTCAATTTTAAAACAATGGAAAGTAAATTGGTTCCTGGTTTATATTTTGCCGGCGAAATCTTAGATATTGATGGCGTGACTGGCGGGTTTAACTTCCAAAGTGCTTGGACTACTGCTTATTTAGCTGGTAGTGCGATGGGAACTTCTTCTGTAGGCGCCAGTAGTGTGACAAACTAACTTTGAGCGGTGAAGGGGGAAGGGGGAAAGGGGAAGGGGAAATAAAAAAACCTTTTACCCTTACCCTTTAACCTTTTCCCCAAATCAAGTTTTACCTTTCCCCTTTCCAGAATCGCCTTTTTCTTTCTTCTCCTGCAAACTGCCAACTTTAATCAACACAGAGATATACTGTTGTGTCATCCAAATTAAAGCTTCTAAGCTAGAGTTACCTTGGTCAATGCGGACTTTAGCTTGTAAACCAATTAAGAAGATTTGCATTGTCAGCAACAAAGCAATAATTTTGTTGATAATATTTTGACCCTTACCTTTCATTGGTTTTTCCCCAAAGATTTGATAGCTACAGCTTCTCTTTGGGGTTGCATCCACAAGCAAATACCCCAATCTCGGTGAAAATACCTTAGAATCTGGATTTAATAGCTTTGGGGTGGTAGTCCTAAATTGGGGTAGCCCTAAACTTCTTGTTAATTTTTTGGATGCAATGCCGCGAATTACTTACGGTGCTGAACCTAAAAAGCGAGTCAAGCGTCTGTTAGAGGCGTTGCTTTGTTTCGCGACTGGAGAATTTGCGGAAGGTAAATTTAAGATTGAGCATGACTGGAAAGAAGAAGACAGTGCTAATCCTAAGCTGACTATTAAGACAACGCTGGTAGGTTTGGAGGCGTTGACTTGTGCAGTCCGGAACCCCACCCCTAACCCCTCCCCGCAAGCGAGGAGGGGGAAAAGAGAAGTAGAAAAAGCTAAACGGGAAATTCGAGAAGCGCTGAATTTGCTGAAGAATTTTGTGAAAATTCTGGAAGATAACCGGATTCAAACCCAAGGTTCTGATGATTGGCATTTTACTTTAAAGCTATGGTCAAGAGATAAAGAAAAAAACCTGAAACAATTTGATGAGGTATGGGAAAGCAATAAACCAAATAAATCTAAAGAACTAGAAGCGAATTTCACTGAAGATGAGGGTATTGCTGTTGTACCCCAAACTAAACTGACGATATTTCAAGCGCCACCTTTACCTACACACTTTGTTGAACGCCCAGAATACAGCGATGATTTAAAGACTCGCCTCCTCACAGAAGATAATCGCACTTTGGTAATTACGGCGATTCACGGCTTGGGTTCTGTGGGTAAATCGACCTTAGCCGCAGCTTTAGCAGTAGATGCAGAAATCCAAACTCGGTTTTGTGATGGTATTTTGTGGGCTACATTAGGTCAACAGCCTGATGTGCTGTCTTTAATTAGTGGCTGGGTGCAAGCGTTAGGAGACTATAGCTTTAAACCTACCAGTATAGAAGCTACTTCTACTCATTTACGGACGCTGCTTTATGACAAAGCCGTGTTGCTAGTGGTGGATGATGCTTGGAATACGCAAGATGCACAAGCGTTTAATGTGGGTGGGGTGCGGTGTCAGGTTGTAGTAACAACTCGTGAAGCAGCAATTGCTGATGCCTTGGCAGCTAGTACCTACAGCCTGGATATCATGACACCAACTCAGGCGATGGCATTGCTGACGAAGAAATTAAGACGCGAAATTACAGGTGCAGAAAGTAAGTCAGCAAAAAATTTAGCTAAAGGCGTTGGTTATCTCCCCCTAGCGTTGGAACTTGCCGCAGCCCAAGTTGCAGATGGTACAGCTTGGAAAGTTCTGTTACAAGATATTCAACGAGAAATTGCTAGGTTAAAAACATTTGACAGACCAGGTGCTAGGGACACTACTGATGAAGCTAGTTTAAAACGCCTCAGCTTAACGGCATCCTTGAATTTGAGTATTAAGCGACTACCAGAAGAGGAAAGAGAATATTTTACTTGGCTTGGAGTGTTACCAGAAGATGTAACTATTACTCCTAAAATGACGGCGACGCTTTGGGATCTGGCAGATGATCGCGATGCATCAGAAGCATTGGAATATTTACGCAGTAAAGCGTTACTATTACTTGGTGTAAAGCTAGCTGATGGAACGCTGACCTATCGTTTGCATGATTTATTCCACGATTTAGCACGTAATTTGTTAACTGCGCCAGCAACACCAAAGCGTCGCGGTGATTTACCAGGATTAGGTATTTCCCTTGTCAATGCTCACGCCGCTTTGTTGGAGAAATATCGGCAGAAAACCCAAAATAATTTATGGCATACCTTGCCCAATGATGATTACATTTATCAGCATTTAGTTTGGCATTTGGAAAAGGCTGAACAGATAGAACAGATTCACTCCTTATTGCGGGAAGAGTCTGCAACTGGAAACAATGGTTGGTATGAAGTACGAGAACAATTGGCACAAACTGGCGGTTACATCACAGATATTTCTCGTGCCTGGGAACTAGCACAAGCAAATTCGACTGAATCAACACTAGGCTTGCAGTATCGTTATGTTTTGATTACTGCATCCCTGAATAGTTTGGCAGCTAATTTACCAATAAATCTGTTGATGGCGTTGGTCAAAAAAAAGAAGTGGACTCCTGAACAAGGACTGGCTTATGCCCTGCAAAAACCAGAACCACAGGAAAAAGTCAAATCGTTGACAGTACTAGTCAATTATTTGCCACCAAATCTTCAAGAATTAGCGCTGCAAAAAGCCCTTGCTGCTGCCAGGACGATTCAGTCTGAAAAATATCACGCCGATGCCTTAAGCGCATTAGCTGACAAACTACCATTAGATCTGTTGCCACAAGCACTTGCCGCAGCAAAGGCGATTCAGTCTGAAAAATATCGCGCCGAAGTCTTGTTTGGATTAGCGAACAAACTACCATCAGATTTGTTGCCACAAGTCCTAGAGGCAGCTAGCGTGATTGAGGATGAAGAGTATCGCACGCTTACCCTGTTTGGATTAGCAGACAAACTACCACCAGAGTTTTTGCCACAAGCCTTAGAGGTAGCTAGGAGGATTGAGGATCAGAGGTATTACGCCCTTGCCTTAAGTACATTAACTGACAAACTGCCCTCAGTTTTACCACAAGCTCTAAAGGCAGTAAGGGCTATTTGGTATGAGGAGTATCGCGCTGAAATCCTGGGGATATTAGCTAATAAACTGCCACCAGAGTTTTTGCCACAAGTCCTAGATGCGGCGAGGGCTATTCAGGATGAATTTTATCGCGTCAAAGTCCTGAGCGTATTGGTAGAGAAAATGCCAGAATTGTTGCCAGAAAAACTCACTGCTGCCAGAGCAATTAAAGATGAGTATGATCGCGCCGAAGTTCTGTCTACATTAAGCGATGAACTATTACCGGAATTTCTGCCACAAGTTCTAGAGGAGGCAACAGCAATTGATGATGAGTTTTATCGCGCTAAAGTCCTGATAGCATTAGCCGACAAACTACCACTAGAGTTGTTGTCACAATTACTAGAGGCGGCAAAGGCGATTCAAGATGAGTTTTATTGTGCTTATGCTGTAAGTGGATTAGCCGCCAAACTGCCACCAGAGTTGTTGCCACAATTACTAGAAGCGGTAAGGAAAATTCAGGATGAGTATTATCGTGCCTGTGCCCTAAGAGCATTAAGCGATCAACTACCATCAGAGTTTTTGTCACAAGTACTAGAAGCGGCAAAGTCGATTGAGTCTAAGAGCAATCACGCTAATTTACTGATATCATTAGCCGACAAACTACCACCAGAGTTGTTGTCACAAGTAGTAGAACTAGCAACGACAATTCAGGATGAGTTTTATCGTACCAAAGTCCTGATTGCATTAAGCGATCAACTACCACTAGAGTTGTTGCTAAAACTCTTAGAGGCTGCAAGGTTGATTCAGGATAAGAGCGATCAAGCCGAAGCCCTGATTGCATTAGCTGACAAACTGCCAGCAGATTTGTTGGCAGAAGCACTCGCCGCCGCTAGGGCAATTCAGTCTGAGTGGGATCACGCCAATTTCGTGATAGCATTAGCCGACAAAGTGCCACCAGAGTTATTGCCAGAAGTCCTTGCTGCTGCCAGGGCGATTCAGGATGAGTATTCTCGTGTCTATGCCTTGAGTGCCTTAGCAGAGAAACTGCCACCAGAGTTATCGCCAGAAGCCTTTGCTGCTGCCAGGGCGATTCAGTCTAAGTCTCCTCGTGTCTATACCTTGAGTGACTTAGCTGGCAAACTGCCACCCGAGTTATTGCCAGAAATCCTTGCTGCTGCCAGGGTGATTCCGCAAGAGGATTTCCTTGCCGATGCCTTAAGTGCCTTAGCTGATAAACTGCCACCCGAGTTATTGCCAGAAGCCCTTGCTGCTGCCAGGGCGATTAAGTCTGAGGATTCTCGTGCCAAAGCCTTGAGTGCCTTAGCTGACAAACTGCCAGATATCTTGCCAGAAGCCTTTGCTGCTGCCAGGGCGATTAAGTCTGAGGATTCTCGTGCCAAAGCCTTGAGTGCCTTAGCTGACAAACAACTGCCACCCGAGTTATTGCCAGAAGCCCTTGCTGCTGCCAGGGCGCTTCAGGATGAGTCTGCACATGCCGATGCCTTGAGAGCCTTAGCTGACAAACTGCCAGATATCTTGCCAGAAGCCCTTGCTGCTGCCAAGGCGATTCAGGATGAGTCTGCACATGCCGATGCCTTGAGAGCCTTAGCTGACAAACTGCCAGATATCTTGCCAGAAGCTCTTGCTGCTGCTAGGGCAATTCAGGATGAGGATTCTCGTGCCAAAGCCTTGAGAGCCTTAGCTGACAAACTGCCAGATATCTTGCCAGAAGCTCTTGCTGCTGCTAGGGCAATTCAGGATGAGGATTCTCGTGCCAAAGCCTTGAGTGCTTTAGCTGACAGTTTGTCACAAATGCCATCTACCAAACTTTTACCCCTTTGGCAAAATACACTTTATGAGCTATCGCTTCGTACTCGCCCTGTTGTGCTGCAAGATATTAAGGCATTGTTTCCAGTTATCTTTGCATTAGGTGGTGAAGTTGCAACGGCAGAAGTTGCCCGTGCGATCGCAGATGTAGCGCGATGGTGGAAATAATTTGTAATTCATAATACCCTGCGACAAGGCTTGTAAACAAAGCGATCGCTCCCCGTCTTCTGAAAAACCAATTGGCAAGCGAAGATATATTTTTAGTCTAACAAACTGAGGGAGGCGATCGCTTCTTACTCAGACGCGATCGCTTATCACTTAGAGGCGATCGCTTCTTACTCACAGGCGATCGCTTTTTACTCAGACGCGATCGCTGATCACTCACAGGCGATCGCTTATCACTCAGACGCGATCGCTTATCACTCACAGGCGATCGCTTATCACTCACAGGCGATCGCTTCTTACTTAGACGCGATCGCTTATCACTCACAGGCGATCACTTATGACTCAAATGCGATCGCTTGTTAGGGAACTCCAAAAAATCAATTATCCGACTTGTAGGGAACACCTACAAACTTTCGGTATACCGATATTTTATCGGAGCCGTGCCCCTACCCCCGTGGGTATTTTTCTAATTGGAAGTCCCAGACTCAGATGCGATCGCCTCTTAAACTGCGTCTACAAAACTCTAGTTTTTTCTTGAGAGGGTTTTTGCTCCCAATTTTATCTCTTCTCCGTTTTTTATTCCCCGTGTAAATTATCTAATTTAGCATTAGTGATTTAATTCGGCAAAATTACTTAAATTTACCAAAAATATTCTCATAAATCATCTAATTATTTAGGAATTTTACCGATACAAAATCTAAGTTAACTGAGGCAAGCTAGCATTATAAGTATTTTACAAAAGTACAGATATGACTCGTCAAAAACGCACATCCCGTATTTTAGAAAAAGCTAAATTCAGAGTAGCTAGCTTCCAAGCCATTGATCCAAACCTGAAGTTTGATGAGCAATACAATTTGCAAAACCTGACTCAAACAATTGAAGAGTTTAGCAATGTGCTTGATGCTTATAATGCTGCTTTAGCTTTGGTAGACTCTTCTAAAACTAAAGTTGATACAATGGAAAAAACCTTGCGCCGTCTTTCAGACAAAATGCTCAAAGGAGTTGGTTTCAAATACGGCACAGATAGCAATGAATATGAGCTAGCGGGTGGTGTTACTGAGAGTGAACGTACCCGCAAAGGCCGGATAACTCGCTTGAAAAATCAGGCAGAGTCAGCAGCTAACAGCAATTCTCAAACAGAATAGGGCATTGGGCATTGGGCATTGGGCATTGGGCATTGGTAATTTCTTCCCCATGCTTCATGCCCCAATTCCTCTATTTTCAAGCTAGACGGTCATGTGATTTTTCACACAACGAGGGCATGAAAATATCAGTCTCCGCGTCCCCGCGTCTCCCCATCTCCGCGTCTATTTTCAAGACAGGGTGGGCAATGCCCTACTTAATCTTCACCGTTGACTTGTTGGATAAAGCAACTAGTTGATAGAGCTTTTCTTCAAACTTCTCCTGACAAGCAGACCAATCAAATTCTAAGATCGAAGGTCGAGCGTTCTGGGTCATTTCTGCTTTGAGTTCGGGATTTTCCAAAATAGCAATGACTTTTTGCGCCAAATCTTCCGGGTTGTTGGGTTCAGAAACAAAGCCGTTGATTCCAGAGAAAACTTGTTCTGGATTTCCCCCAGCGTTGGCTGCGACAACAGGGGTTCCAGATGCTAAAGCTTCCATATTAGTAGTACAGAAGTTTTCGGTTACAGAAGGATTCACAAAAATGTCTGCTCTGGCAAACCAACCCAAAAGTTCTGTTCCGTGAGACTCACCCCACACAGTAATACCAGATTTAAACTTTTGCGCACCACGACGAATTTCCTGATCCAAAGGACCGCTACCGACAATCACTAAATGCACATCCGGAATTTTAGCCGCAATTAAGGGGAATGCATCTATCAATTGGGTGACGTTCTTTTCGGCAGTGATGCGTCCGACAAACAGCAGGGTTGGTCTGTGGTCATTGGGTATGGGGTCGTAAGAAATATTACGGGGATGAAATCTTTCGCAATCGATACCTTGATAAGGGACGTATTCACTACGTTGGCATTTGAGGCTATCATATTTCCTCAACAGTTCCCGAGATGGAAATAAATTGAAATTATAAGCATCACTGACTTGCTTAACTATCAAGGGAAGAATTGGACGCAGTAAACTAAAGAGGAAATTTCCTAAGTAATATTTGATATAGGCGATGATATCTGTATGGAATACTGAGATAATGGGAGTACCAGTTTGCTTGGCATATTTAACTCCCACAGCGCGACCGTAACCTTGCAAGAAAGCTGAGTAAGCTCCTCTCATTTGGGCTGATTCTTCCACAACAATGATATCAGGTTGGAAGTTGAGGAGTAATTTAGTATCGCTCCAATGTCTGTAACTTAAAGGCTGGGGTAAAGATTTGTAGAAAATCAGGGGTTGGGTGGGGAATGCGTAGGCAGAAAAGTTAGGATAAGTTTGTAACTCTTCTAATCCCGCCATAGGACGATTGCCTACTTGTTTGGGGTATTGATCGTTAATTTCCGGATGAATCAGAAAGACTTCATGTCCTTGTTGTAATAACCACCGCACGCGCTGGTGTACTGCAACTGAAACTCCTGTAAGAAACGGAGCATATAATCCGGTGAATAAAGCGACCCGCAGAGGTTGTTTTTTCATGTTGAAAGAAAAGATTTCATGAAAGGGCTGGTTTAGGATTTACGCAGCTGAGATTTCATGAATGTTGACAGTTGACAGTTGACTGTTGACTGTTGACTGTTGACTGTTGACTACTTAAAGAGAAAGTTTGCGATCGCTTGGTTGATCTAAAATTTGGTAGGGGCGGTAGTCTTGGAGTTGCAGATTCCAGGGGCCTTTGATTTCATAGGTAATTCCCCGCCATTTGACTGTTGGCATCCACAGGGATGATAGCATTGCTAAACCATAAACCCATTGGGTGAAGGGAAGGGCAAAAAAGATTTTCCCGATGGCGGTAGTTGAGAGTTTGGTTAGCGGTTCACCATGACGGCGAATTACTTGCTGTATTTCTGTTTCTAGCACAAGTATCAGCAAGAGTAATGCCAGCATATAGCCGCCATAGCAACTCAGGCAGAAAATAGCAGTATGCCATTGTTGGCTGAATAAAGCCGCTAAAAATAAGAGAGCGATCGCACTGGGAAGGAGTATAGTTAAAATCGTGTCACCAACTACAGCCAACCACCAAGGATGATACAAGCGAGATGCGAGTAATTGCCGTTGCAGCCAGTATCGTAAGCTTGGTAAATCAGACTCTTCTCGATTGAGCATCAATAAAGAAGGTACAAATTTTACCTGAAACTTATTTTTACCCAAGACGCTACGCATCATGGTATCTTCGCCAAAAGCTTTACTCCATTTATCTACGAGTCCGGTTTGGTGCAGCACTGAGGTTTTGACAGCCAGAGTTCCACCCCAAGGAATCCCATAAAGATACATCTGCACAACTGCCGATACATTCCAAATGTACCGCACTAAAGACCCCCAATATTTACCTGTAGGTAAGTACCAACGGTTACCTGTTGTCGCTCCAATTTGCGGATTAGCTAAGGGACTAACTAATTCCCGCAGCCAATGAGGATGAACAACAGTATCAGCATCTACTAAGGCAATAACTTGATAAGACTCGTCTAACTCTGACACTGCCTGCACCAGAGAACTGCATTTTAGGCTACAATTTTTGCGGATAAATCGCAAAGGGCTAATTTGAACATTAGTTGCACCTAGCTCTTGGATCGTCTCAGTAGCAACTTTCCAAGCCGGATCTTCTTGGCGATCGACAATTAGCTTTAAATCATACTGGGGATAGTTCTGATTTAATAAAGCACGCAAACAGTTAGGCAGAAAAGGATCTGCACCCCTCAAGCAAAGAACAATCGCAGTTTTTGGTAACTTCTCATCTGGTAATAATCTGCCCTGGTGAAAACGCAGATTCCATAAGAAAATCAGAATTAACAAAACTTGAATGGCCAGCCAGCCCAGTAACACCTGAGAAAGCAACACCGCCCAATCGTTCATGCTGTATCACCTATTAAATTCCATGAAAGTGCTGGTTTTAGGATTTACGCAGCAGATTTCATGGGCATGGGGCATGGGGCATTGGGCATTGGGCATGGGGCATTTATCTTCCTTGTCCCCCTTCTCCCCCTTGTCCCCCTTGTCCTCCTTGTCCCCCTGTCCCCTGCTCCCCTGCTCCCCTGCCCCCCATCCCCCCTGCCCTTCTAAATGGCTTATACTCCTCTAGCCGCACATTCCAAGGGCCCTGAATGCGATAACTGACACCACGCCATTTAACAGTAGACATCCCCAAAGTAGACAATAGCCCTAACCCATATATCCATTGAGTTAGGGGGATACCAATTAGCAGTTTGAGGATTGTGGAAAATGAAATCCGTGCGATTGGTTGCAGGCGATCGCGCGTTATTTGTTGTACGCCTTGCTCTAAAATTAACATCAGCCAGAGTAATCCTACTGTATAGCTGATGTAACATCCCGACAACAGGGCAAAATTTTCCCAATGGGAAGTGAACAACTCCCAGAGCAAACACATCAACACCAAAGTAGGTATTAAAATGCTGGAAATGGTATCGCCAATAATCGCTGATGGTTGGGGATGATAAAGTCGAGAAGATATGAGTTGACGCTGAATTTGGTCTTTTAAACTCGGTAAATCGCTCTCTTCCCGATTTACCATGAATAAGGAAGGTACAAACTTAACCTTGAACTTATGTTTGCGTAAGACGCTACCAATCAAAATGTCTTCGCAAAGCGCTACACTCCACTTATTTAACAGTCCTGTTTGGTGAATTACTTCTGTTTTGATTGCCAAACTTCCACCCCAAGGCATTCTAAACAGATACTTCTGTATAACTAAGGATACATTAGCTATGTAAGGTATTAAAGACCACCATTTTTTACCTCTAGGTAAGTACCAACAGCTACCAGTGGTCGCGCCTACTTTAGGATCAGCTAAAGGATGGACTAATTCCCGCAGCCAATTGGGATGGACTACAGTATGGCTATCTGCCAAAGCAACGACTTTGTAGGAATCATCCAATTCTGAGACAGCTTGTACCAGGGAACTGCACTTGAGACTACAATTATTGCGTACATTTCGCAAAGGGCTAATTTCAACGTTAGTTACTCCTAGCCCTTGGACTGTATCAATCGCAATATTCCAAGATGGATCATCCTGATGATCGACTACAATCTTCAGTTCATATTCGGGATAATTTTGTCGTGACAGCGCCCGTAAGCATTGTCTCAGATAAGGATCAGCTCCACGCAGACAGAGAATCACCGCAGTTTTGGGTAACTGGTCATCTGGTAACAAGTTTTTCTGATTTGAATACAGAGACAGTAGAAATACTAGGGTTAAAACTACTTGAATAGCTAGCCAACCCAGCAACGAGTTACACAGAAACTTCTCTACATCTGACATGAATTTTAGAGCCTCCCTCCCAGCCTTGACGACAATTTATCCGGCGCTGTTTTATGGATCAAGGGAATACTTCACAGTAATATTGATGGTAGTATTTTTATTCAGTGCAAAACTAGCGTCACGAAATTTAGGTGTACCAGTTTGCACAGATACAGTAGGGTTTCGAGAAATACCAAAACCTTCTGTAGGAATACCGAAAAAGTCACGATTGAGTTTGCGATCGCCATTTTGATCGTCAACAATAGCCACAGCATAATTTCCAGGTTTCAAGCCCACAAACTGGTGTTTTAAACTGCCACCTGTAATTTTCTGGCAAGCACTTTTTAACACATCACTAGTACTTAAAGGAAATCCCTTGGCTTTGTCTTGAGAGTAAACACCTATGCAAACTTCACCCTTTTGGCTGCGGATACCATTGACGACAACAGTTAGCGTTTCCGCCGGTGCAGCATTCACAACTTGCATCGAGCTGATGCTAGCGAAAGTCGCAATAATTAAAGCCGAAATTTTCGATAACTTCAACATCCTATTCTCCTACAAATACTAAATTTATGGGGCATTGGGCATCCCTTCTCTGCGAGACGCTTCGCGAACGGCTTCGCTCAGGGCAAGTGGGCATTGAGAATTTGTCCCCCTCATCCCCTTTCATGCATGATGATGAAAACTTTTTCCTTCCTTCTGCCTTCTGCCCCTTGCCTTCTGCCTTATTTGCCAATTTACCCAGTAAGTTCGAGCTACTAACAGTAAATCTTTGAGCAACAAATATTCAGTCCCATACAAACGTTTGGGTACACTGAATAAGCAAGATAACTTTACTTGCCAATTTAAATTAGCCTGCCAAATTGACAGCAAAATCTCTCCTAAGATTCGCCAATGTGGTAACAAAATCTTACTTTGATTAGACGAATCAAACCACACAGCATAACCATAGAAATCAGGCAAATTCCTTAATGACTTTTGATGATTATTGTGAGTAGTCAACAAATAATTTGGCAAGAACATACTCAATGATTGTTGAGGATGAGTTCTCGGAAAAAACAGATATTCGGGAATTTCATAAAATCGACCAAGTAAACTCAGTCTCAGCAAGAAAATTGCATCAGCCGCAGCACAGCCACTGAGAGGCGGTGTTTTTCTAATAGCGTCAGCGCGAATTACCCCATAGATTTGATAGCAATAATGCTTAGTCAGTAGTTCTTGAAAACGCTCTTGTGGTTTTGGTGAATCAGTTTTAAACTTGATATCGTAGTTTTGCAGAAATTTTCCCTGTTCATCAATGTGATATACATGGGAATGACACAAAACTACACTAGAGTCTTGAACGAGTATTTCTATGCATTTTTCCAGAAAATCTGGAGCGTGTAAATCGTCATAGGCTATCCATTTAAAATATTCGCCTGTAGACAATTGAAAAACCCGATTAAAATTCCGAGCGCAACCGATATTATTTTCATTGCGGTAATAACGAATGCGTTCGTCTTTAGCCGCATAGGCTCGACAGATTTCTTCAGTTTTATCTGTAGATGCATTATCGCAAATAATTAACTCAAAATCTGTAAATGTCTGAGCCAAAATTGAATCTATAGATTCACGGATAAATTTTTCCCCATTATATACAGGGAGTCCAACACTTAACCGCCGCAGATGATTCCTCATAAACAAACAACTCTTTTAGTAGTTATGAGTGCTGAATCTTGAAAAATATTGAGAGGTTGTTTTAAAAGTCATGATTGATGTATCAAATATTTTTACCCCACCCTAACCCTCCCCGATGTATTGGGGAGGGAACTGGATTTTTCTTGTTTCCCCCCTTTATAAGGGGGGATTAAGGGGGGTAATAATGTGATGAAGATACAGCAAACCACTTTTAAAACATCTTCTTAGGCTAGAGAATGTACAGATATAGTCATAGTAAAACTTTCCCTCTTCTTTTCTCTGTGTTCTCTGCGCCTCTGCGGTTAAAAATTCATTTTTATAACCACAAAGATGCAGATGTCACAGAAATAAGAAATTAGATAAGCTATTAGGCTTTTAAATTGCACAGTCCCTCATGAAGTTCGTTAACAGTCAACAATCAACCGTCAACCGTCAACCGTCAACCGTCAACCGTCAACCGTCAACCGTCAACCGTCAAAACCGCTATTTTTCACAACTGAAATAGGATTGCTCTACTTCATCAAGATTTGAATGTCCGTTTTTTCCAGCCATTCTTTTGTAATTTGCAATCCTTCTTCTAGCCCAACTTTTGGGGTATAATTTAATAAACTTTCGGCTTTAGCAATCGAACAAGCATAGGGACGAGTCATAAAATCTATCGACTCTGGCAGAATATCAGCTTTTTTGCGAAACAGCTTTTGTCCTTGGACACGCAGTTTAAGAAATAGTTTGATTTCATCTTTTCCTAAAGACATAGGCGCAGGTGAATCAGATATTTCTGCTAAACGAGTAAAATACTCTTTCCAAGAAGTGTTTCCTCCATCTGTAATATTAAATATTTCTCCGTAGGTTTCTTTTTCGCTAGCCAGGAAGATAGCATCAATCAAATTATCGACATAGACATGGTTCATAACCCCATGTTCATCACTAGCATAAGCAAACAATTTTTGGCGCATAAAATGAACCGGACGGATTACCCAAGGGATACATCCAGGCCCATAAACATCACCAGCGCGAATCACAATAACGCCAAAATCTGCGGGATTATTTAGTAGTAGTACTGCCAGTTCTGCGGCAATTTTAGTTTTACAGTAGGGGTTACTTTCATCAGCTAGCGGCTCAGATTCAGTCACGCGATCGCTATAATTAAACCCATAAACCAATATACTAGAAAGATGCACAAAAGTTTTCACACCAGCACTTTTAGCTGCTTTCGCCATAGTGATGGTTCCGTCAACATTCACCTGTTGAAAATCTTTGAGTGCGCCAGCTTCTTGAGCAAGTTGAGCTGTATGTAAAACGATGTCTACTCCCTCACAAGCTTTTTGGGCAATCTTAGCATCGTTAATATTACCAACAATCACCTCAACGCCCAGGTTTTGCGCTTTTTTATCCTGAACAGCAGAACTTTGCAGCCCTTTAACTTTCATTCCCTTAGCAATAGCTAATTCAGCCGCACGCCAGCCGATAAATTCGTCAATTCCAGTAATCAGAAGAGTTTTGTTTTCGAGGTTCATAAAGCAGAGATGATTGATGTATTTGAAGCGGTGATCATCCGCACACTGAGCGTTCGCGTAGCGTCTCGCAGAGAAGTCGAAGTGTGCGGATTAACCTTGATTTAGAAAATATCAGCCGGGTCTGCGGAACGCAGTTTATTAATAGCTAGCGACCCTGAAGTCATACACATTAAAATTGCCGAAATTAAGACCAGTAATACATTATTAAGATTCATCATAATCGGCAACTTTGTGGCTTTCATGGCAAAATCATAGAGAAGCACGGATAAGAAAAATCCGGGAATAAAACTGACAATTGCCAATATTAAAGCTTGTTGAAAGACCACATTTAATAAATAATTATTGGCATAACCCATAGCTTTTAATGTCGCATAAGCCACGAATTGAGTTGCAATGTTGCTGTAAAGAATTTGATAAACAATTACTACACCGACAACCGAAGCCATTGTTAGCATCAAGTTAAGAATAAACCCAATTGGTGTTCTGACAGCCCAATATTGTTTTTCAAAATCAATAAACCCCTGATATGTAAAAATTTGGACATCATTAGGTAAGGAAGCTTCTAAACTTTTCAAAACCTTCTCCGGATCTGTACCCGGTTTTAAAGTAATGACACCCATGTCGATCATTTCTGCGGGGCGGGTATTAGGATTGATGCGCAGAAAAGTTGAGTCGCTGACAATTAAATTACCATCTACACCAAAAGAAGGCCCCAAACTGAATAAGCCCGCAACTCTAACGCGATAACCAATTAATGAATTAAAGGGAAATATTTCAACTGTCTGTTCAGTTTCACCCTGATTGAATCTTTCTGCAATCGGCCCAAATTCTGAACGTGAATCTCTATCGAAAAGCATCATATCCGGAATTTTGAGTTTATCTAAATTTTGTTCAACTTCCGGAATATTTAAAACTGATCTGCCAGGATCGAAACCAATAACATAGATGGAATATTTTTCACTAGTTACAGGGTTCTTTAATTTAGCAAACTGCACATAGATAGGGCTAACCGACTCGACACCATCAAACCCCAAGGCTTGATATAAACGAGTCCGAGAAAAGCTTTGATTTGAAGTCAAAGATTTGTATTGAGAACTAACTACAAACAAATCTCCACGCAGACTTTGATGTACTGCGGTAGCACTAGAATAAAGTGCGTCTTGAAAGCCTAGCTGAATAAACATCAGCAGTACAATAAAAGCAATCCCCGCTACAGCTACCAGAAAACGAACTTTTTGCTGGACTAGCTGTAGCCATGCTAAAGGAATTTTAAAATTCATTTGTTAGTTGTTAGTTGTTAGTTGTTAGTTGTCAGTTGTCAGTTGTCAGTTGTCATTCGTCATTTGTCCAACAACTAATGACAATTGACCATTGACTAATGACTAATGACCATTGACTAAATATGAATTGCCACATCCACTTGTAAGTTAGTCAGGCGTGAGACGCGGGCGCTATCTGCGGGATTGTCAATGCAGATTTTTACTTCTATAATTTTACGATCGGTGTCTGCTCCAGGGTTGAGGCTGAAGATGCTTTGCTTGTCAACTTGCCAACCAACTTCTTCTACGGTTCCTTGCAATTTGCCGACAAGCGCTGGGCTAGTAATGGTCACTTTTTGACCTTTACGCACTTTTTGAATATCGGTTTGGTATACTTCTGCAACCACATACATTTGCGAGATGTTACCTATCTCAGCAAAGCCGGAAGTAGCAATTACTTCGCCGGTTCTGGCGTGAATTTTTAAAATTGTGCCGTCAATGGGAGATTTGATGTAGGTTAAATCTAAGTCGGCTTTTGCTTGTTTAACAGCCGTTGTAGCACTTCTGACTTGGGTTTGTGCTACTTCCACATCTACAGGACGTACTTCTTTCACACTACTGAGTTGTGATTGTGCTTGTTTAATTTGGCTTTGCAGTGTGTCTTGAGTACGCTTTTTGGTGGCTTCGGCTTCTAGTAGCTGCTGTTGTGCGGTTTTGAGTTGTAGCGCCTTGGTATCTCCTACGGAAGCCGCGATCGCACCTTGTTTATATAATTGCTGATAGCGATCGTTTTCAGTTTTAGCATTTTCTACCTGAGCCTGGAGACGGGCAATTGTTGCTTCTTGGGTGGCAACATCTCCTTTTAATTGGGATTCTAAACTCGCGATTGTCGCTGTTTGAGCGTCAATATCTCCAGTTTTCGCACCAGATTTTACTTGAGCTAATTGGGCTTTGGCAACTTGCAGTTTGTCTAAAGCTTGTTGCAAAGCAGCTGTAGCCCGATTGTAGTCTTCCAGGTAAGCCAATATTTGTCCAGCCTGTACCTTGTCTCCTTCCTTAACTAACAGTTTTTCAACTCGAACACCGTTAATGGAATTGGGTGCAGACAAATAAGTAATTTCGCCTTGAGGTTGTAAACGTCCTAAAGCAGTGATTGCAACTTTCGCAGGCGCAACCTTTGGGGGAGTTGTTGGGCGAGTGTAATAATTAGAGCGATAGAACAATCTTGATAAACCGAAAAAAGATGCTAGCCCAGTAGCGAAGATGACAGAAACTCCTAAAACTATTTGCCACTTTTGTACGGACTTTTTGAATAATGGGCTTTCTTTGTTGACTGCCATATTTTCATTCCAATTGTGCTATACCAGCGGATAATTTAACCGGATATTTCAGTTGATTACAGTAGGCTTATCCCAACTTTTTTGACTTGCAGAAATGGGATAATTATGATTACTTGTATGTGATTTTTTACACTTTTTTAGCTAGATTAGATTACTTGTTGTCAGCCTAAATTGTTGATGCAGAGGCATTGGAAATTAACTGCCAAGTGCGCCAAGTGCGCCAAGCAGGAGATAGGTGTTCATCAAAGCGAAAAGTTCGGGAGCATCCCAATTTCGGAAAAAAGACAGTAGTGGGAGCATCTTGCTCCCTACTTTATTGTCCCAGCGGGCAAGATGCCCGCACTACAAAATCAAATAAATTTACACATTTGGGATGCTCTCAAAAGTTCTAGATAACTGGTATTTGTACTACTACTAAGCATCCTTAGTTTTATCTTCTACAGTCATTGAATTAGGGATTCTAAGAATTAATTAGCGCTAGCAATACAACGAAGTCTCCAAAATAATGTAGCGCGGATCTAGATGATTTGAAAAAACTAGGATAAAGCTTTGTTAAAGTATTGCAAAAAGCTTTTAGCTTGTCAACCAGTTTTTGCTGTTTCAGTTTTTAGGGAATCACCATAATATCTCTCATAAAATGGTGAGGAAATGTTTAATATAAACTAAGTAATTTTCCTCATTTGATTCTCAAATATTATGGTTCATCAACTGATTTTACTATTATCAACGCATTATGTTGATCTCAGTTGTGTACCATAAGACATTCTCAGGAAGTTGGGGAAGGGGGAAGGGGGAAGGAGGACAAGGGGAAATGACAACTGACTGTTGACTGTTGACTGTTGACTGTTGACTGTTGACCGTTGACTGTTGACTGTTGATATCTTAATGCTATGGTTAGTGTTTTAACTGGCTGCACTGAAATACAGTAATTATGCCTATTGTGCCCATAAATCAAATTCTCGTTGGTCGTAACCGCCGTCCAATTAAGGGTGAGAAGGTTGATGAATTGAAGGAATCAATTAAGGCTAATGGTCTTTTGAACCCGATTACGGTGGATCAAAAGCTGAATTTGATTGCGGGATTGCATCGGTTGACGGCTTGTAAGCTGTTGGGGCTGGATGCGATTGAGTGTAATATTGTTACCTACCAATATGCTGAACAAGCGCGGTTGGCTGAGATTGATGAGAATTTGATCCGCAATGAGCTAGAACCCTTAGAGCGCTCGGAGTTGTGGTTGGAGCGCGATCGCATTTTGTCACGCATGGGACTGCGGGCGAAGGTGGGAGATAATCAACATACTGTTAAAGGTGGTGAAATGATTTCACTACCTCTAAAAAGAACTTGGGAGTTAGCGAAAGAAGCTGGCTATTCTGAGCGGACTTTTCAGCATGGAAAGCAGATTGCTAAAGGAATTCACCCTGATGTTAAACAAATGATTCAGGGAACTGCGATCGCCCAAAGTCCCACAGCCTTATTAAAAATAGCTAGAGCTGGTAGTCAAGAACTCGCTGTAGCCGAAGCAGCACAACAGGCTCTAGAATTAGCCCAGGCGCAAGGAGATATCAGGGAAGTTGAACGCCAAGCCAAACTATTGGCACAGACGAAGAATCAGCAAAAGGAATTGCAAATTATAGCATATAACAGTGCTTTGGCAGAAAAAGAAGCAAAGTTATTGCACAAGAAAAGCCAGCGTCAGCCAGAGGCGACAGGGGAAAAATTACCATTTGCACCAGCGACAAAGGTCACAGTGGGCGAGGAATGGATTCTGGGGCGGCATTTGGTGTATTGTGGTGATACGGCGCAGCAAGAGTTCATGAACCTGCTACCCTCAGATGCAACAGTGGCGATCGCCACTGTTTCCTCAATTTGGAATCATAATTATTTGGTTGGGGAGGCGCGGGTTGTCGCGGTATTGCGATCGCAAGGGCAAATTTACGAATTCTACAGGCACAATCAAATGCCTTTTCAATACGAATTAGTCCTAGGTAACATCTATGTAGGGATTTTTTCTCATCATTCTTTATCCCAGCCACAGACAGCAATTAATGTTGAAGGTATAGAGGGAATTGTCAATTACTTACTTAATTTATATACCAGTCCCAATAATTTTGTAATTGCGCCGTTTATGGGAAATGGTGAAGTTTTGATTGCTTGTGAACGCATGGGGCGAATTTGTTTTATTGGCGACGAGCAGCCGGAGTTAGTCAGCCGGGGAATTGGGCGATGGGAGAAATGGACAGGAAAGCAATGTCAAAAAATGCGGTAATCAAAGACGCGGTATGTCGCTTCGCTCCAATTCGTAATTGATAAGTAGGTCAACCAAAAAAAACGTAAGATGTCATTGCGAGGAACGAAGCAATCCCAGTCTTTGCGATTGCTTCGTTCCTCTCTACGAGACGCTACGCGCTAAGCGAAGCTATGCCGAAGGCTTTACGCAATGACACAACATATTATATTTATTTAGGTTGAGCTACTTAATTCGTAATTCGTAATTGTTACCCCACGATTAAAATCGGGGGCTTGAATAATGATGCTACACATTTTCATATTTTCCATAACTGTAGTTAGGGGCTTGTTACTCGAATTACGAATTACGAATTACGAATTACGAATTACGAATTACGAATTACGAATTACGAATTACGAATTACGAATTACGAATTACGAATTACGAATTACGAATTATTTGTTCAAGAACTTTTACTATTATTATCTGATGCTTGTTGTGCAACATTTTTCATGCGGCTCGACCTCATTTTGCGGACGCGATCGCTATCTCGAACACCACCTGCTGTTTCATATTGAGGGCTATCTTTGCCATACTTAATAGCAATTAACATTAGCATCTTTTGAGAAAGTTTAGCCAAATTTTTCTCCATCTCTTCAACTTCAGTTAAAGAAGAATCAACTAAAGACAGAGCATTATTATGAACCTCAAGTTTATTACGTAACTGCTCCATTGACTCTAGCAGTTTTTCCAGACTATAATCATCATCCAGTTTCAGAGTTGGATCGACCAATTTCATCCCGGCCGCTCTTGACTCAACTTTTTCTAAAACGCTGGATTTACGTTTTTTGCGACTCATGCAATTTGCCCTTTTAAAATAATTCTAAACATAGCTTGCCTTAATTAAATCGAAATCTGGTTCAGCATAAATAGCAATTTTTGAACGTACAATTTTTCAGCTAATATCAGTAATATTTCGGTATCTAATTACTCATCTTAAGAAGGCAAGAGGCAAAAACAAGAGGTAGGAAACATTAGAGGGTGTTTGAAAAGTTGTTAGCTGTGATTTTAATCACGTTATTACCCCCCTTAATCCCCCCTTGTAAAGGGCTACGGTGTATACACAAGTCTTAAAATTCCCCCTAGTACTTGGTTTCGTCATCTAGCTTTAGGTTGTGCGATCGCTCTGGAAGCCTGTCATTGCGAGGAGGAACGACGAAGCAATCGCAAAAACCACGGGATTATGTGATTACTTCGCTCCGCTATCGCTGCGCTCGTAATGACATTTTAAGGGGTCTATAACTCCTGAAACTATTGCAGATAGTACTTGTGTGTACACCGTAGCTTGTAAAGGGGGGAAACAAGAAAAATCCAGTTCCCTCCCCTTTACAAGGGGAGGGTTAGGGTGGGGTAAAAAATATTTGATACATCAATCATGACTTTTCAAACATCCTCTGAGGAAAGCCACTATTGAGTTGAGGAAAGCCGCTGTTGAGTTGAGGAAAGCCACTGTTGAGTTGAGGATAGCCACTACTGAGTTGAGCAAAGCCGCTACTGAGTTGAGAATAGCCGCTATTGAGTTGAGAATAGCCGCTACTGAGTTGAGGAAAGCCGCTATTGAGTTGAGGAAAGCCACTACTGAGTTGAGGAAAGCCACTATTGAGTTGAGAATAGCCGCTACTGAGTTGAGAATAGCCGCTACTGAGTTGAGAATAGCCGCTACTGAGTTGAGAATAGCCACTATTGACTTAACGATAGTGGCTTCTGTTGTTGGTTGGCGAGTTTGCGATGCCTACGGCGGGCTTCGCCTACGCAAATAAATAGTTACACAAAATTAATTACACAACGTCAGACAGATTGTAGGGGCATGGCACTGCCATGCCCTCTAGAATATAAGGAAACGCGATCGCCTAGCATTTTTACGGAATTTAGGCTAAAAAGTTTGTATTCTCTCAAATAACCTTCCACGCCCACACAGCCGACTATGGAATTAAATCTCCGCTTCCCAGAGAATAATCAAGTCATTGTAACATTTGATGGGCAAGACACTGAGAGGCTGGATTTTGCCTCACCGTTGAGTGCAGCAGACAGAGAAGAGATTCGCTGGTATTTAGAAACTTATGCAGCACGTTACACCACGGATGTAGACGATAAACGGGCGGAAGGGATAGCAAAAAAATTCCGGCAATGGGGCGAAGATTTATTTAATGCGGTTTTTCAAAATCGGGCTGCTCAACGGCTGTTTAATTATTTTCAAGATGAAAATCAACCAGGACGCTTATTAACAATCAGCGCTAGTCATCCAGCAATTTTATCGCTGCCTTGGGAATTGTTATGCGACCCACAAGGTACTTATTTGTTTCACGAAAATCCCCGCATTTCTATTCGTCGCCGCTTGGCTGGTGCAGGGGGTGGACGCAGGCCGTTTAGAGTGCAAGTCAAAGACCGATTGCGGTTATTGTTTGTCGTCAGTCGTCCCAGTGATGCGGGATTTATTGACCCCCGTGGTGAAGCAATGGCAGTGTTGAACGCCATTCAACAAGCAGCAGCCGGAAGAGTTGAGGTAGAGTTTTTGCGTCCAGCCACCTTAGATAATTTAGTAGCGCGGCTAGAAGACTCCCGCCAACCCCCTGTTGATATTGTGCATTTTGACGGTCATGGAGTATTTGATTTAGATGGGCGTTTCCAAGAACAGGCTAAACATAGCGACCCGGTGGGACTAACTAAAGGCGGGAACGAGAACGGCGCTAATATAGGTTATTTGTTATTTGAGGATAAAGAAGGGAAAAAAGCCCTGATTACTGCCGAAACCTTGGGTGATATGCTGAATCGGCAAAAAGTGGGGTTAATTGTTTTGTCTGCCTGTCAGTCGGCGGCGATGGGTGGGGAAGATGGAGAGGATGCAATGGGTAGTGTAGCCGCTAGGTTAACCCACGCAGGTATTCCCACAGTCTTGGCAATGACTTATTCGGTATTAGTGACAACTACCCAACAACTGTTTGCTAAATTTTATCAGGGTTTAGTATCTGGTGCAGGTACGGGTGAAGCATTAGATAATGCGCGGCGAGACTTGTATCTCAACCAACAACGGGGAGAACGGCAACGGGGCGAGGAAAGAGTACAGTTAAAATTGCAAGATTGGTTTTTACCTGCGTTGTATCAAGCGGCTGGGGATACCCCATTATTGCAGCCAGACTTGAACAACCAAGAAAGCGGCGAGACACCAAAATGGGGAAACTTGCCAGATTTACAAGAAGCAGGATTCTTTGGTCGTAGCCGGGAATTATGGCAGATAGAACGGTGCTTTGTGCAGGGAACGCGCCGCCTCACAGTATCGGGTTTCGGTGGACAGGGAAAAACCTATCTTGTCCAGGAAGCAGGACGCTGGTTACACCGCACGGGGATGTTTGAGAAAGTTTGTTTTGTTGATTATGCTGCCTTTGGTGGTGTGGATGCTGTAGGCTGGGCAGTTAGCACCCTGGCGACAGTGTTAGAGCAGAGTTTAATTGATGGGGCGGCGGCAACTCAGGCGTTGCGTAAGCAAGCCACATTGCTGATTTTAGATAACTTAGAAACCTTGCCAGCAGAAACTCTCCGGGAACTGTTAACCGTGGCAAAACAGTGGTCTGAAGTTGGGGAATGTCGGGTATTACTCACCACTCGCACACCAGATTTTCACCATCCTGATTATCCCACACAAGGCAGTCGCAAACATATCTCCTTATCTTTGCGAGGTTTGGGGCAAGAAGATGCCCTAGCGTATTTCCAGAGTTTGATTAAACTGACGCTAGCACCCAAATTTGAGCCACCTAAACGGGGCGTATTATTGGAATTATTTAAACTGGTGGATTTTCATCCCCTGTCGATTGGTTTGTTAGCAAAACAGTTGGAAAGTCGCCGTCCGGCAGAGTTGGGACAACGCTTAGAAACCTTGATTGCCCAAACACCAGATAATCCCCTATTGGCATCGTTAAATTTATCTTTGGAACGCTTGGATGCTGAAGCAATGCAGTTGTTGCCTCGCTTAGGCGTGTTTCAGGGCGGGGCGTTTGAATTTAATTTGCTGGATATTACAGAAATTTCTGAGTCACAGTGGCAAACTTTGCGCCCAGCATTAGAAGCCACTGGTTTAATTCAGCCCGAATATCTGCCTGGTGTTGGTCGGCCTTTTCTCAAATTTCACCCCACCTTAGCCCCTGCCTTGTGGCCGCGCTTATCCCCAGAAGCACAGACAGAACTGCTTGCCCGTTATCAAGAGTGGTATTATCAACTTTCTGACGATTTGTATTTTGAAGATAGGAAAAACCCTCATTTTGCCCGTGCCATTACCCAACGGGAATTGCCGAATTTACTTTATGCAGTTAATGGCGCGTTGAATGCAGGTGCAGAATGGGCAGTAGAGTTTGTTGAGCAGGTAAACTGGTTTCTCGTTTACTTTGGACTTAACCGCGATCGCACTAGACTAAATCAACGGATTGCTGAGTTAACTGGAGAAGTAGGTTCCGATACATGGTTTCTCAGCCGTACAAGTTCAGGTAGGCAATTATTCAATGCAGGTCGCTATCAACAAGCAGCGCAGGTGTTTAGTGAGATACTGGCAGAGTTGGGCGAGCAACCAAGTCATAAACGCTGTGTTACTTTGGGTATGCTGGGGCGGTGCTTTGCAAACCAAAGACAAACAGCACAAGCAGCAGAAATTTACCACCAGGGGTTGGCAGTGGCGCAGCAGTTGGAACAGTCTGATTATGTAAAGCAACTGATGGGAATTTTGCAGACTGACTTGGCAAATGCGCTGAGGAATATGGGAGATTATGGTGAGGCACGCATTGCTTATGAAGCAGGATTAGCTATTGATAAAGAACTTGGAAACCTTAGTGGGGCTGCGGTATCAAATTTTCAACTCGGCACTCTAGCCATGCTGCAAGGCAACATCCCAGAAGCAGAACAGCGTTACCGTGAAGCACTGACTACTTTCCAGCAACTCAACGAACCAGCACAACAAGCCACGGTTTGGCATCAACTGGGTATGGTGTACGCAAAAGGTGAGCAGTGGGACGCTGCGGAAGATGCCTACCGAAACTCAGCACAAATTAACGAATTTCTAGGAAATCTGGCAGATGCAGTAGGTACTTGGGGTCAATTAGGTAACCTCAATGCACTTGTTGGCAAACTGGGAGAGGCAGAAGCTTGGTTTCGTAAGGCTTTGAAGCAATTTCAACAATTAGAAGACCAAGCAAATGCATCTCAAACATTAAGGAACCTCGCTTTCATACTACAAAACCAACTCCACCGCCTCAGCGAAGCCCGACAATTGGCAGAAGAAGCATTAGCTATCGACAAAACCTTCGACCCGGCTGCGGCTGAGATTTGGAAAATCTATGACCTCTTGGCATATATTGCCGACAAGCAGGGCTACAGCACCCAAGCTAAAGAATATCGTCACCAAGCAAGGCAAGCAAAAGCAGCGTTTGCGGGGATACAGTATGAGTTGCGGCAATATGGGCAGTTTATTGCAAGGGTAGTAGCTGCTGTGGATAATGCAGAAATCAGGGAACAGTTAGAAATTGAGATGGAAAATTTTGCAGAAGTGTGGCAAAATCTCGTTGCTGCTATCCGTCGTATCTTAGCCGGCGAGCGAGATGAGAATATACTGTGCGAGCAGTTATATTCGGAACATTCTATGATTATCTCCGCTATCCTGCGGGGTATTGCTGACCCTCAATCCCTTGCGGCATTGTTGGCAGAGTGATATTAATTCGTAATTCGTAATTCGTAATTCGTAATTTGCAGTAAATGTAGGGTGTGTTGTCGCCAAGCGGCGCACCGTCAAGAATCTAATACCAATTCAAATATAGCGCTTCTGGTGTTGGATACAAGACAAAATTATATCGTCGCCTGTAGGGGCATCGGCACTGCCGTGCCCTTAAGAGTGTGTAGACTCAACCGATAACCGCTATCATGTTTGCGACACATCAATTATTCTAGGCAATGCCTTGCCCATTGGTGTCAACTTAAGCTTAGATGTATACAGCGTAAGTCTTTGAGCTTATCTCTCTTAGCACCATAAACTTTCTATCCCCCCTAACCCCCCTTAAAAAAGGGGGGAAAAGAATCAAAGTCCCCCTTTTTAAGGGGGATTTAGGGGGATCAAATATCTTGAGCAACAAAGCCTTTCGCGTTAAGTTGACACCAATGCGGCATAACACACCCTACTGGACTTGGAGTACTCTTACTCTCTGCGCCTTTGCGCCTCTGCGTGAGACAAAATTCATTTATTATCCACTTCCGAAGAATAATCTTCACAAAAAGCTTTCAATCCAATATGAATAATAATCACCGTTACTGCAACAACTAAAGGAGATAACACATCCCCCGAAAAACCCATCCCTACCAACACCCCACCCAAGCGTTCCACAGCATCCTTATTATCCAAATCACCCCATTTCTGCCACTGCTTATTCAGCATTCCCCCTTCTTGGCATAAATCACTTTTAGCCGCTCGTCCAAATTTCTGCAAAAAACTCTGAGAATTTTCTTGTGTAAGATTTGTAATTGCTGCGGTTTGTTTTACCAGCAATTTTTCATCTGATATTTCATCCTCTCCTTGTTTTAGCGCTGAATCTGCGACATAGCGCAGTTCTATTAACTGGCGGTCAATTTCCGCAGAGAGGGCAGTAATTTCTTCGGGGGTAAAGATGCTGTTCATTACTGATCTTCAAGAGAATTCTGTTAAAAATAATCATAGATAGTATATGCCATGCACGCCAAAACTGCTGTATGAGTCGTCCCCGAATCATTCAACCCAATCAAAGCTCTACATTAAGCTAAAACACATCTAATTTGCCTATTAAATTTCATCTAACTCTTGTGGGGTGGGCATCTTGCCCGCCCTGATTATGCAAAATAAACGCCGATTCGCTTACCTATCTTCAGTAGCCCCACAACGTTTTGATCCCCCTAAATCCCCCTTAAAAAGGGGGACTTTGATTCTTTTCCCCCCCTTTTTTAAGCTACGGTGTATACACAAGTCAAAAATTTCACGCTGAACCTATTCCCGCCTAGGAATGAATTCCCAGGCTAATAGCGAAAGTCCGTTGAAACGGACTGAAGATTGTAGGAATTTATCATCTAGTCCTCTTGAGAGGACTTGTGCTATTAGACTCGGAATTCATTCCGAGGCGGGATGGATAAACTCCGCCAAGATTTGTGTATACACCGTAGCGGCAATAGCTGCGGGGAGTGTCAATCAACAAATCTCCGCATCAGAGCCTTCCTTCGTCTCCGTATCCACCTTCTGGCTTTCACCCATAAACTCAATTCTAAAATTGTATTTCTCACATCAAATAATTGAGAAATTTCTCATCACTCGCTCAATTAATAAACCAAATAAAAAATCTCTTCCCCATTACCCATTCCCCATTCCCCATTACCCAGTCCCCATTCCCCATCTGTTTATCATGCACCTTTATCAAAATTAAGATTTGCTTGATAAAGCACTTATTATTTGTTTAAGTTGAATTATCTTGATAAAACATCAAAAAAATTTGGGTAAATATGATGTTATGTTGAGAAAAATACGGTTATTGCTTCATCCAATCTTTGTACTAATTACAACGTAATCTATTTAACTGATTTATTACGGTAATTATTGTAATTATTATTTAATCGATATCTAGCCAGTAGGCAAAGGAATATGAGGTTGCTAATCGAAGCTAAAGCTGATACCTGTGCTTTGGTCTTAATCAAATCTTTTTGTCAGCAACACTCAATTTTTTTTCTTAAATTCCTTTAAACTAACGATTCGCATTATGCAAATTGTGCTAGTGTTTGTATTAATTCAAGTCTTTCAAAGCGGCAGGTAAATTAGTGATTTTCTTGGGAGTATAAAAGAAAAAACTAAAGCCAGCAGCATTGTTACTACCTTACAAAGGCTCGATTAATGTTTAAATTACTGCATAAATTCGGAGTAAAAGTGAGGTTTTTTCTGTAACGAACTTGTCAACTTCTATCGGGCGAATTGCATAAAATACATTATCCTGGAAGCTGAAACTGGCTATGACATTTATCAAGATACAGAACGTTGTCATTAACACCAGCTATGTGGCTGCAATAAACTTAGATAGTCAAACTAGTTTGGGAGAAAAAAGCGTTTCTGTCCTAATAGCTACTCCTAAGTTTCCCTTGCTCCAGTGGGATGCAGTTGCCCAAAATCTCTATCACTACGAATGGCTCGAATTTACAGGTCAAGCTGCTACAGCGCTTCACGACTATTTTACTAATTTCAACAACGTCATTGACCTACTGCCACAATATCAAGAGTCGGGCGTTGTCTAGGATTTTTTCCCAATCACTGCTTAATAAAGTGTGAAGGATGAAGTATGAAATATCAATCACCCTTGAGCCTTTATCCTCGCCTACGGCAACCCGCTCCGCGTCTACATTCTTTACATTGTGTGTGGTGTTAATTCGCAGAAAAGCATTTAGCTTTTGCGGATAGGATAGCTAGCTGCTTATTAAAACAGATAGCTTTCATTATTGCACAGCAACAGAAATTACTGTGGCTTGGCAATTCAAAGTCCTCCAGATTCGTTATTTCTATGTCTGCTTATTCCATTGATACTGCCTTGGCTGATTTGGAATCCCAGATCAACAGCTGTGAAAAGACTTTGATTAAGTTTATAGAGGAGAAAAAAGTGAAGACTGATAAACCAATTTCCATTAACAAGATTAACAGACAATTACAACAAAATCCTATAGCCATTATTGGGATGGCATCTTTATTTCCCAAGGCGCGAAATTTACGGGAATATTGGCGGAATATTGTTAACAAAGCTGACTGTATTACTGATGTTCCCGAAACCCATTGGAGCGTTAAAGATTACTACGATCCCAATCCGAGAACAACTGAAGATAAAACCTATTGTAAAAGAGGTGGGTTTATTCCTGAGGTTGATTTTAACCCAATGGAATTCGGGATTCCCCCCAGCATTTTAGAAGTTACAGATGTATCGCAACTATTAAGTTTAGTAGTTGCGAAAGAAGCAATGGAAGATGCTGGCTATGGTGAAACCCGTGAGTTTAGCCGCGAGACGATTGGGGTTATCTTAGGCGTGGCGATGGCTAAGCAATTAGGAATGCCACTTTCGGCGCGGTTAGAATATCCTGTTTGGGAAAAAGCGCTAAAAAGCAGCGGTTTATCTGATGAAGATACCGCACAAATTATAGAAAAAATTAAAAGCGCTTATGTCAAATGGGATGAAAATGCCTTCCCAGGGATGTTAGCGAACGTTGTCGCCGGCAGAATTGCCAACCGTCTGAATTTTGGCGGCATGAATTGTGTCGTTGACGCAGCTTGTGCTAGTTCCTTCGGCGCTTTGAAAATGGCGATTAGCGAACTCGTTGAGTATCGCAGCGATATGATGCTAACTGGTGGTGTGGACACAGATAACACCATCATGGCTTACATCTCCTTCAGCAAAACCCCGGCTGTTTCTCCCAGTGAGAGTGTCAAACCTTTCGATGCTAAGTCCGATGGGATGATGCTGGGTGAAGGTATCGGCATGATTGTCCTCAAGCGTCTAGAAGATGCAGAACGGGACAACGATAAAATCTATGCAGTCATCAAAGGTATCGGTACTTCTAGCGATGGACGCTATAAGAGTATTTATGCTCCCCGCAAAGAAGGTCAAGTCAAAGCCTTAGAACGTGCTTATGAAGATGCAGGCTTTTCTCCCGCTACTGTAGGCTTGATGGAAGCACATGGCACAGGTACAATGGCTGGTGACCCCACAGAATTCGGTTCTTTAAGAGATTTCTTTGGGGAACATGACTCGAAGAAACAGCACATTGCACTTGGTAGTGTGAAATCCCAAATTGGACATACAAAAGCTGCTGCGGGTGCAGCAAGTTTAATTAAAACTGCTTTGGCGCTACACCACAAGATATTGCCGCCAACAATTAACATTACCGAGCCAAACCCCAAACTCAACATTAAAAATTCGGCATTCTATTTAAATACAGAAACCAGACCTTGGATTAAGGCGGAAGGCGACGCACCAAGACGTGCGGGTGTAAGTTCCTTTGGTTTTGGTGGGACAAATTACCACGTTGTTTTGGAAGAATACGAAGCCGAACAAAATAAGCCTTACCGTTTACATAATGCACCTGCGGAAATTCTGCTGTTTGCTGGAACTTCTGCGCAATTGGTAACCAAGTGCGAAGAAACTTTGGCTAAGTTGCAGTCAAAGGACGGCGAAAGACATTATGCACAATTAGTTCAAGATTGCACAGCACAAGAAATTCCCCAAGCGGCGGCGAGAGTTGGGTTTGTAGCTGAAAATCTGCAAGAAGCCTGCAAGTTAATGCAAATTAGTCTTGACTGGCTCAAACACAAAGGTTCTGCTATCTCTTGGGAACATCCCCAAGGAATTTACTTCCGTTCTGCGGGGATGAATTTGGCTGGTAAAGTCGTCTCCCTATTCTCTGGACAAGGTTCTCAATACTTAGAGATGGGGCGGGAATTGGTGATGAATTTCCCCCAAATGCGCCGTCTTTACAGCAAAATGGACAGTTTGTTGCTGAAAGATAATTTGCGCCCATTGTCAGAAATTGTCTTCCCCAACCCAGTATTTGAAGAAGCAGAAAAGAATGCTCAAGTAGCCGCCTTACAACGCACAGAATATGCACAACCGGCAATTGGGGTATTGAGTGCGGGACTGTATACCATACTGCAACAAGCTGGTTTTAAATCAGATTTTGTCGCCGGACACAGCTTTGGGGAACTGACAGCTTTATGGGCTGCGGGTGTGTTGAGCGAGCAAGATTACTTATTCTTAGTGAAAGCTAGGGGTCAAGCAATGGCTGCTCCCGAAGATCCAGACCACGATCGCGGTAGTATGTTGGCAGTGAAAGAAGAAATTGCCAAAGTAGAAGCGATTGTTAGACATTATCCTCAAGTAGCGATCGCTAATATTAATTCTCCCACCCAAGTTGTCTTAGCTGGCCCCACCGCCGAAATCGCTAAAGTTCGCCAAGTACTACAAGATAAAGGCTGTGCGGCTGTATTGCTTCCTGTATCCGCAGCTTTCCACACCCCATTGATTGCTTTTGCGCAGAAATCCTTTGCGATTGCAACTAAGTCTGTCAAATTCCAAGCACCCCAAGTTCCAGTTTTCAGTAACGTTACTGGGCAAAAGTATCCCCAAGAATCCCCATCAATTCAAAAAATCCTGGAAACTCACCTATCTAACTCGGTGCTGTTTAAGCAGGAAATTGAGAATATTTACGCCGCTGGTGGTTACTGCTTTGTCGAATTTGGCCCCCGCAGAATCCTTTCTAACTTAGTCAAAGATATTTTAGGCGATCGCCCGCATCTTACCATTTCCTTGAACCCCAGCACCCAAAAGAATAGCGATCGCTCTTTAAGAGAAGCCGCTGTTCAGTTGCGTGTAGTTGGCTTGAGTTTGAAAAATCTCGACCCTTATCAACTCCCACCCGCCTTACCCGCACCCGAAAATGAGAAGAAAAAGGCGTTAACTGTCAAGTTAAACGGCATTAATTATGTGTCGGAAAAAACCAAAAACGCCTTTCCCCAAGCTTTGCAAAATGGACATAAAGTCAAATTAGCTAGCACCCCAGAACCCACAATTACCAGCATCCCCGAATTCTCTGCACCTGCACCTAAAGTTAACAACATTCCCGAAATCTCTGCACCTTCACCTGCACCTGTGAACATAGAACCTGTAAATCCTACACCCATTCACACCAACGGACATAAGAAAACCGCTCCTGCACCTACCCCAGTCATGAACGGCGTGACTTATTCCCCAGAACCAAAGCCTCAAATGAATCCTGCGACCCTTTTAGAAATACCAGCCCAGGAATCAAAGATGCAAACACCAGAAAAACCTGTAAATCATCAAAGAGTTCTCGAAAGTTTAGAATATCTCCTGTCACAGTTTCAGAACAATCAAAGCGAAAATTTACAAGTTCACGAGCATTATCTCAATCATCAGATGGAATATGCCAAAACATTTTTCCAACTGATGCAACAACAAAACGCCTTACTCGCTCAAGCTAAAACCACTGCGGAAACCGCCAAACTCAAGCAAGTTGTCATGGAAAGCTTAGAGCGTAGCATGATGCAGTTTCATTCCCAACAAGGTGAAACCCTACGCATTCACGAACAGTATCTGCAAGAGCAAATCGAATATACCAAAAACTTTTTCCAACTAATTCAGCAAGAGTATTCACACTTCGTTTCTGGCGAAGAAATCACCCTACCCCAGGTAACATTACCCTTCGCCAGCGAACCCGTTACCGAAGCACCCGTTCCACCCACCGCCAAAATTGTTGAAACGCTTACAACACCTCTAGTTGAACCGACAATTGAGCCTGTAGTCAAAAATGGCTCCACTCCCAAAATTGTCGAACCTCAACCTGAGCCTGTAGCCGAAATTCCTGCGCCTCCAGTTGTGGAAATTCCCCCTCAACCTGTAGTTGAGATTCCCGCACCTGTAGCTGAAGTTGTCAGCTTCACCCCTGCACCTGCACCTGTAACTGTCTCCAGCACCATCGATTTATCTCAATTGGGTACTAACCTGTTAACCATCACCAGCGAAAAGACAGGCTACCCCATCGAAATGTTAGAGATGGACATGGACATGGAGGCAGACTTAGGGATTGACTCCATCAAACGGGTAGAAATCTTAGGCGGATTGCAAGAATTATACCCCGATTTACCCAAGCCAAACTTGGAAGAACTAGCAGAGAAACGTACAATTGGACAAGTTGTCGAGTATCTGCAAACCCACGCATCTGGCAATGTCTCAGTAGCTGTACAGAGCAATTCAGTACAAATAACCACGGAAATTCCTCAAGGAGTCACCGCAGTCACAACTGTAATTACTACTCCTGAGCCAGTAGCGCCAGTCACCGCAGTCACAACTGTAATTACTGCACCTGAGCCAGTAGCACCAGTCACCGTAGTAGAAACTGTAATTACTGCACCTGAAGCAGTCGCCTTCGTCCCCGAAGTAGAAACCACAACTAGCGCTAACTACGCAGACATCGGTCAAACCCTACTCAACATCACCAGTGAAAAAACTGGTTACCCAGTAGAGATGCTAGAACTGGAAATGGACATGGAAGCCGACTTAGGAATCGACTCCATCAAACGAGTAGAAATCCTGGGTGCGATGCAAGAAATGTACCCCGACTTACCCAAGCCAGATATCGAAGAACTCGGCGACTTACGCACCATCGGCCAAATAGTTGATTATCTCCAGAAGCTGGCTGGAGGTGAAAAAAAAAAGCATGAGTTTGAGTTTGACGACGAGCCGATAATCGATGTAGAACATAACGTTCAACGTCTACCCGCCAAACTCAAATACCTTCCCCAACCAGATTACTTAGACTTCAACTTACCAGAGGGACACATCGCCTTAATTACCGATGATGGTTCCCTCACCACCTCAGTGGTAGTGCAATCCCTAGTTGATAAAGGTTGGAAAGTCGTAGTTTTAAGCTTCCCCCAATCGATTGTTCCCCAACAAGCACTCTTACCCCCAGGCGTTACCCGGATTACCCTAGCCGATTTAAGCGAACAACTACTACAAGATAAATTATCTGCCATTGCAACTACCATCGGCAACATTGGGGCCTTCATCCATATACATCCAGTATTCCAAGCCAGTCACACAAAGACACTTCCTTATATTGAACAAGAAAAGGCGATCGTCAAACAGGTCTTCTTCATGGCTAAACACCTGAAAAAATCCCTCAACGAAGCCGCACGTTACGGACGCAGTAGTTTTATCACAGTAGCTCGTTTAGATGGAGCCTTCGGGTTTGAGCATAACACCAACTTTGGAGTCATCGGCGCCGGTTTAGCTGGCTTAACCAAAACAATGCGATGGGAATGGCCCAAAGTATACACCAGAGCAATTGATATTAGTCCCGCTCTCGATGCTCAACAATCAGCGCAACACATCATTGCTGAATTACACGACTCTAATCTTTATCTCAGTGAAGTTGGCTACGGCGCTCAGGGAAGAGTTACCCTAATCACTTCATCTGAGAAGTAAAAGGACAAGGGAGACAAGGGGGACAAGGGAAGGGGGACAAGGAGGAATAAAAATTACTTATTTCTTCTTCTCCCTCCTCCAAAAAACTCTCTAAAACTCTTCTTTCTCTGCGCCCTTGGCGTTCTTGGCGGTTCGTTTAAAAATCTTCTTATCTCACGCAAAGGCGCAAAGACGCAAAGAAATTGTAATAACTTATCTCCCTCCTCCAAAAAACTCTCTAAAACTTCTCTTCCTCCGCGCCCTCTGCGGTTCATTTAAAAATATTTTTTTCTCACGCAGAGACGCAGAGGCGCAGAGAAGAAAACAAATCTAATTATCGGCATTTAAAAATCACATGGCAACACAAACACCTATTCGCCCCTCATCAGTTTTTCTTGTTAGCGGTGGAGCCAAAGGTATCACCGCCGAATGCACCATTGAACTCGCTAAAAAACAACCTTGTAAATTCATCCTTTTAGGACGTTCCGAACTATTAGCAACCGAACCAGATTACGCGCAAAATTGCTTTGAAGAAGCCGCATTAAAAAAACGCATCATGGAAAATCTTCTCGCCCAAGGTGAGAAACCCACACCCATGAATGTGCAAAAAATCTATCACAAAATTAACTCCAGCCGCGAAATCAAAAAAACCCTCGCCGCCATTCAACAAACAGGCGCTACCGCCGAATATCTCAGCGTCGATGTCACCGACACCCAAGCATTAAAGACACAACTCGCAGCTACTGTCAACCGCATGGGGCCAATTACCGGCATCATACATGGCGCAGGGAACTTAGCTGACAAATTAATTGAAAAGAAAACAGAACAGGATTTTGAAAAAGTTTACACCGCCAAAGTACAAGGCTTAGAAAACCTGTTAGATTGCGTCCCCGCTGAACAACTCCAGCATTTAGTGTTGTTCTCCTCCATCACAGGATTTTACGGCAATATCGGCCAGTCCGATTATGCGATCGCAAATGAGATCCTCAACAAATCAGCCCACTTGATGAAACAGTACTACCCCAACTGTCATGTTGTGGCGATTAATTGGGGTGGCTGGGATAGTGGAATGGTAACCCCAGAACTCAAAAAAGCTTTTGCAGAACGGGGAATTGACATTATCCCGGTGGAAGTGGGGACAAAAATGTTAGTCAAAGAACTACATCCCAAGCATCACGACACCACCCAACTAGTAATTGGTAGCCCGCTAATTCCACCACCTCCACCTTTAGATTCAGAACTGAAAACTCATTATATCCGTCGCCGCATCACAGTTGAAGCCAATCCTTTTTTAATGGATCATGTAATTGCTGGTTATCCAGTAGTTCCAGCTACCTGTGCAATGTCATGGATGATTAATGGTTGTGAAGAAGTTTATCCTGGTTATAGATATTTCAGTTGCAAAGATTTTAAAGTTCTCAAGGGAATTACCTTTAATGAATCGGTAGCCAGCGAACATATTTTGCAACTGAAAGAAATTGCTAAAGCTGATGGTGAGTTCATTGAATTTCAAACAACTATCTTCAGTAAAACTCCCGCTGGCAAAACTCATTATCATTTCACTTCTACTATCAAACTGGTGCGAAAATTACCTGATGCACCTATGTATGAGGGCATGAATTTAGCTGAGGATAATCTGATTACCACGATTGGTAAAGATTTCTATCAAAATGGCCCATCTACATTATTTCATGGCCCGTGTTTTCAGAAAATCCAGAGGGTTTTAAATATTAGCGCCGAAAAAATTACTACGGAATGTTTTTGGGAACAAATTACCGAACAACAACAAGGACAGTTCCCAATTCATTGGCACAATCCTTATGCAACTGATTTGAGTACACAACCTTTATGGGTTTGGTTAAGTCATTTTCATGAAGAAGTTTGTTTACCTGGACAATTAACAACATCGGAACAGTATAGAGCAATACCAGTCAATGAAACCTTTTATGTTTCTACTGATATTAAGGAGAAAAAAGGTACTGGTTTAACTGCTGATTTTATCCTTCATGATCGCGAAGGAAAATTATACGCACAAATCTTAGGTGCTAAGGCTGTTGTTGTGCCAATGAGTTTGCTACAGCCTAAGTAATTAAAAACCTTAAATTGCGCGTAGGTTGGGTTGAGGAACGTAGACGCGGAGTGGCTTCCCGTAGGGAAACCCAACATTATCTCGGTGTTGGGTTTCCCAAAGCCTCAACCCAACCTACAATTATCCTTAACACCAATATAAATTCCATTTGGTTTAGTTTAAAGCGTAAATCTTGTGATGTTTGGGGAATCTAATTGATGCGGTTGTTGATTTTTTAACGAACCGCCAAGTACGCCAAGTACGCCAAGGGGAGAGATTAAAGAATAGAGAAAATATCCCCTTTTATTTAATACCCCAACGAGGATATCAGTAGTGGAAAAAATAGCAATTATCGGATTATCATGCCTGTTTCCTGATGCTAATAATCCTGAGCAGTTTTGGCAGAATCTTACAAATGAGAAAGATGCAACTTCAACTACTACTGTTGCAGATTTGGATGTAGATCCCACAATATTTTACGATCCAATTAAAGGAAAACCGGAAAAAATCTATTTTCTCCAAGGTGGATTTATTCGGAATTTTGAATTTGATCCAAGCGAATACAATTTACCTGCTGAGTTAGTAGAAAGTTTGGATAATTCCTTTAAATGGTCGCTGTATGCAGCTAAACAAGCCATTCAGCACAGCGGTTATTGGGGAAATCGGCAAGTTCTCTCAAAATGTGGGGTAATTCTAGGGACTTTATCTTTACCCACAAAGATGTCTAATCAATTGTTTGCTCCAATATATCAGCAAACGATTCAACCTGCGATCGCAGAACTTTTACAAGATGAAAATTTCCGGTTGGCTGCGTTACCAACTACAACGAAGCCTTCCCCATATAATGCAATGATAACCGGCTTTCCCGCCGCGCTGGTCTCTCAAGCATTTTCTTTATCCAGTAATCATTTCTGTATAGACGCTGCTTGTTCATCCTCATTTTATGCGATTAAGCTGGCATCTTACTATTTGCAAACACGCAAAGCTGATGTGATGTTAGCCGGGGCGATTAGTTGTGTAGATCCGCTATTTTTACGGATGTTATTTTCCGGTATTCAAGGTTATCCCGAAAATGGCATTAGCCGTCCTTTAGATAAGTCTTCTCGCGGTTTAGTTACCGCTGATGGGATTGGGATGGTAATGCTAAAGCGTTACAGCGATGCTGTCAGAGATGGTGATAAAATTCTCGCCACAATTGCGGGGAATGGACTATCTAATGATGGTAAAGGTAAGCATTTATTAAGTCCCAATTCCAAAGGGCAAATTCTCGCTTTTGAACGGGCGTACAAGGAAGCACAACTTAGCCCCAAAGAAATTGATTATATGGAGTGTCATGCTACAGGGACATTATTAGGAGACACCACAGAATTTAACTCTATAGAAACTTTTTTTGGTGAACACCAAGCATCGCCTTTGGTTGGTTCTACCAAAGCTAATGTCGGTCACTTATTAGTAGCGGCTGGTATGGTTGGTTTGGCGAAGACAATTTATAGTTTGAATGCTGGTGTGATTCCCCCAACGATTAATGTCAGTGAACCGATTGGTTCAGAGAATAGTATCATTTCTAGCCAAAATATTGTGAGAACGGCGACAACATGGCCAAATAATTCGCCTGTGAAACGTGCAGCTTTAAGTGCATTTGGTTTTGGCGGAACCAACTCACATCTGATTCTAGAAAAGAAAGATGAAGAATGAAGTCATTCTTTCAAAGTGACTCCTAAAACTTGTTTTTTCTCTGCGTTCTCTGTCTTGAAAAGTTTCCTACGCCGGGGAACCCGGCTTTCCTGCGGAACGCTCACGCGAACGAGGAACTTTTCGCTGCGTCCTCTGCGGTTCAAAAATAATTTATCTAACCACAGAGGCACAGAGTACACAGAGATTAAGAGGTTAAAAAGAAATTTCCCAAATAGGATTCTGATATTCTCTGCTTGAGACTTACAGATCATTCTATTCACGACATATCTGATATCGCGTAATTAAACAATGTTTGAACAAGAAATACAATCAGGCAAAATTGCCATTGTCGGCATGGATGCCTTTTTTGGTGAATGTAAAGATTTAGATGCTTTTGAACGTAGTATTTATGACGGCAAACAGCATTTTATTCCTCTACCTTCTCAAAGATGGTATGGCATAGATGGCAAAGAAGATTTACTCAAAGAATACGGTTTACCTGATGGTAAAGCACCGATAGGGGCATACATTCAAGAATTTGCCCTTGATACTTTAGCTTACAAAATCCCCCCAAATGAAGTAGAACAACTGAATCCGCAACAACTTTTACTGTTAACAGTTGCAGATGGTGCATTGAAAGATGCCGGGATTCAAGAAGGGGGAAATGTTGCTGTCATTATAGCAGCAGAAGCAGATTTGTCTGTTCATCAACTACAACAACGCTGGAATTTATCGTGGCAAATTAAAGATGGTTTGAATGCTGCGGAAATTGCTTTACCTGCGGATAAAATTTCTCAGTTGGAAACTATTGTTAAAGATAGTGTTCACCATCAAGTAGATATTGGTGAATATCTGAGTTACATCGCCAATATTATGGCGAGTCGCATTTCTGCGCTGTGGAATTTCACTGGACCATCTTTTACGATGACGGCGGTGGAAACCTCTGCTTTCAAGGCTTTGGAAGTAGCACAAATGCTACTTATGACTGGGGAAGTGGACGCTGTTGTAGTTGGGGCTGTGGATTTGGCTGGCGGGATAGAAAATGTTCTGTTGCGTAGCCAATGGGGAACAGTGAACACTGGTGCTAATACCTTAAGCTACGACCAAAATGCTAATGGCTGGACAGTTGGCGAAGGTGCAGGTGCAGTTGTTCTCAAGCGTTATGATACAGCCAAACAAAATGGCGATCGCATTTATGCTGCGATTGATGCGATTAGTATCGGTCAAGCTGCTTCTACTTCTATAGATGCGGGGACGATTAACCAAGTCTGTCAGCAAGCTTTCCAAATGGCGGGGATTCAGCCGACAGCAGTTAACTATGTAGAAGTGGTTGCGAGTGGTTTCCCCCAAGAAGATGAGGCGGAAATTGCAGGGATGCTTCAGGCTTATCCCTCTGTGGGTGATGGTTTACATTGTGCGATTGGTAGTGTGAAGTCCAATATTGGGCACACTTATGTAGCATCGGGAATTGCTAGTTTAATCAAAACGGCTTTGTGTCTCTATCACAACTATATTCCTGCTACTCCCAACTGGTCTGGGGTGAAAACGCCCCAAGTATGGCAAGGTAGTCCTTTCTTTGTGGCTACGGAATCAAGACCTTGGTTCCTCCATAAAGATAGTACCCACAGAATTGCTGCCATTAATGGTATCGGTTGTGATGGGACTTGCGCCCATGTCATCTTGTCCGATGAACCAGACCAAATCAATCACAGCAGTAGGTATTTACAACAACGGCCGTTTCATCTGTTCCCTGTAGCAGGTGATGACCGTTTGGCTTTACTGAATCTGTTAGATAATTTGCAACAAGAGATTGAGAATTCTGAGTCTCTAGCTGATGCTGCTAGTCAGAATTTTGTTAAATTTCAGCAGCATTCCACAGCCAAGTACACCTTAGCCATTACTGGACGCAACAAAAAGGAATTACTCAAAGAAATCGCCTCAGCCCAAAAAGGTGTAAATACTGCCTTTGAAAAGGGTAGTGATTGGCAAACACCTATAGGTAGTTACTTCACCGCAAAACCTTTGGGTAAAGAGGGTGAGGTTGCTTATGTGTATCCAGCGGCGGTGAATTCCTATGTGGGTATTGGTCGGACTCTCTTCCGGCTGTTCCCTAACCTGCAAAATGAACCCTTCGTGAAGAGTCTGTATAAACGAGTTTCGGATGTCGAGAAACTGGTTTTTCCCAGAAGCTTACATAAGTTGTCTACCAGAGAACTAGAAACCCTGGAGAAGAAATTGCTAGATGATTCCCTAGCAATGTTTGAAGCGGAAATGTTCTTCACTAGGCTAATCACCACAGTAATCCGCGATCGCTTTCAAGTCAAACCCAAATATGTGTTTGGCTATAGCCTGGGCGAAACTAGTATGATGGTTGCCCAAGGTGTGTGGAGTGATTTCTTTGCTGGAAGTAACAGCTTTAACTCCTCGGCTTTATTTGGTGATAGGTTATCGGGGCCAAAAAATTCTGTGCGTGAGTATTGGAACCTACCACCAGCCACCGATGCTTCTGACAATAACTTCTGGGCTAACTATGTACTCATGACTACCCCAGAGAAAGTCACAGAATGCCTCAAAAATGAGAGTCGCGTTTATTTAACGCAGATTAATACACCAGAAGAAGTATTAATCGCCGGTGAACCAGCAGCTTGTCAGCGAGTGATTAAAACCCTTGGCTGCAATGCTTTCCCAGCTCCCTTCGACCATGTCATCCACTGTGAAACCATGCAATCGGAGTACACAGAGTTAGTAAAACTCAACACTTTACCAACTCAGGATATTCCCGGAATTACATTTTATTCTGCTGCTGGATATAAACCTATCACCCTTAACAGTGAAGTAGTAGCCCACAGTATCGCTACTGGACTCAGCCAACAACTAGATTTTCCCCGCTTAGTTAACCGCGTTTACGCCGATGGAGTCAAAATCTTTATCGAAGCTGGTGCTGGCGGTGTCTGTTCTCGCTGGGTAGGTAAAATTCTCGAAGGACAAGAACACATCACCGTTTCTCTCAATCGTAGAGGTATGGATGACCATACTTCCATAGTCAAAGCCCTAGCTAAATTACTCAGCCATCAAGTTGAGTTAGACATCTCATCTCTTTACAACATCACTCAAGAAACTGGGAAACAAAGTAAATTAACCCAACGAAATATTACATTGGGCGGTAACTCAATTATTGCCACAATTTTGAGTGAAGAGAATCGCCAAATTTTCCAAAATTTAGCTAACAAACCACAAACCAACTCCACTACAGTTGATTATTCCAGAGCAAATTCAGTAATCAATTCACTGAATACTCCAGTCGTAATTGCTACCAATAATCAACCTAGCGATGATATTTTACTGCCAACAAATCAGCCAGAAGCAATCGCCGAGAAAAATATCATGGAACACGGTTTAGTCTCAACGAAAGAATTAAAATCCTTTGAGATAACTACCACTCCCCAACAATCAACTCAGCCCAGCTTTTCTCCACAAAATATAACTCGCAAATCCGGTCAAACTATCCGTATGCTCGATTTAAATAAGACTCAATATCAAAAGCTCAACGCTAACAATGCCAATGTAACTAAAGCTCATACTGCTTTCTTAAAGTCTAGACAAGATTTTAGCAAGCAAATGAGCGAAATTATTCAATTGCAATTAGCTTGCGCCCAAAATTTACTGAATGAAGAATCCTAAGAATTAAGTATGAAGTTTGAAGGATGAAGTATGAAATTACTCTATCATCTCTCTTCACTCTGTGTCCTCTGCGTCCTTGGCGGTTCGTTAAAAAATAATCCTTGCAACTCAGCTAAAATTTAACGAACTTTCCAAAACCCAGTAACACTCACGATAGACAAATCAAAATTGGTATTACCTCTTATTTCACCCTTCATCCTTCACCCTTTACCTTTTATAAACCATTGCTTATAAATCGAGGGATAACTAGCGTGACCACTGTAGATACGCCACTAAGTCAACACGAAAACGGACTAGGATTTACCTGCTATTCCTATGGACAAAATCTCATCTGGAAAGGTTCCCTAGATTGCATATCTTTTGATCAACAAGGCATAGTAGATAAATTTCTCAACTTAGAACAACCCTGTTATATAGTCAACGTTTCAGGGAAAATTGGTGTTACTAATGTTGGGTATTTATGCCCAGTTGATAGCACTGTCACCGCACCAGTAGAACTTTTAGCATCCATCCCCCCAATTAAAATTCAACAATTAGGCGACCCCAGTTTTCTCTCCTTTTATGGAGTGAAATATGCCTATGCAACTGGTGCAATGGCTGGCGGTATTGCTTCCGAAGAAATGGTCATCGCCCTCGGAAAAGAGAAAATTTTAAGTTCCTTTGGTGCAGGCGGTTTAAGTCCAGAAAGATTAGAAGCCGCTATCAACAAAATACAACAAGCCTTACCACAAGGCCCCTATGCTTTTAATTTAATTCACAGCCCCAATGAACCGATGATTGAACGTCGGGCTGTGGATTTATTCCTTAAATATGGTGTGAAAGTAGTCGAAGCATCAGCATTTTTGGACTTAACTCCCAACATTGTTTATTACCGGGTTGCAGGATTAAGTTTGAATGCAGCCAATCAAATTGAAATCAAAAATAAAGTCATTGCCAAAATTTCTCGGAGAGAAGTAGCCAGCAAATTTCTCCAACCACCACCAGCCAGAATCCTCAAAGAACTTGTACAACAGGGATTAATTACTGAGTTACAAGCAACTCTGGCTGCTCAAGTTCCAATGGCGGATGATATTACTGTAGAAGCCGATTCTGGTGGTCATACAGATAATCGTCCCCTGGTTTGTCTGTTACCTTCCATTATGGCTTTGAGAGATGAAATTCAAGAACAATATCATTACTCAAAACCAATTAGAGTGGGAGTAGCCGGCGGAATTGCTACACCACAATCAACTTTAGCTGCTTTTATGATGGGTGCAGCTTATGTAGTCACAGGTTCCATTAATCAATCTTGTGTGGAATCTGGTGCGTGTGAACATACCAAAAAATTACTCGCGCAAGCAGAAATGGCTGATGTCATGATGGCTCCCGCAGCTGATATGTTTGAAATGGGAGTCAAATTACAAGTCCTCAAACGGGGCACAATGTTCCCCATGCGGGCGCAAAAATTGTATGAGTTATATCGCGCTTATGACTCAATTGAAGCCATTCCCCTAGCGGAAAGAGAGAAATTAGAAAAACAAGTTTTCCGCAAGACAATTGCTGAAGTTTGGGAAGGAACTGCTGCTTATTTATCCCAAAAAAATCCCGAAAAATTGGGTAAAGCAGTAAATAATCCTAAATTAAAAATGGCATTGATTTTCCGGTGGTATTTAGGATTATCTTCCCGTTGGTCTAATTCTGGTGAAAAAGGACGAGAAGTTGATTATCAAATTTGGTGCGGCCCGGCGATGGGTAGCTTCAACGACTGGGTGCGCGGTACTTATCTAGCTGAACCCCAAAACCGCAAAGTTGTTGATGTTGCTAATCACCTAATGACCGGAGCAGCATTTTTATATCGCATACAAAGTTTGAAATTTCAAGGTTTGCAAATTCCCGATTACTACAGTCAGTATCGCCCAGCTAGTTCTACATTGGAGATGTAAAAATGAATTCAAAACATTCTTTTAGTGCAGCAGATATTCAAGCATGGCTGGTGTCTAATCTGGCTGAATTGATAGGGGTAGAAACTGATGAGATAGATATCCAAGAGAACTTGGAAAACTATGGTTTGGATTCAGCCCAGGCAATGATTCTCGTCAGCAAATTGGAGAAAATGCTGGGATTCCAACCCTCTCCTTTGCTGTTGTGGCATTACCCAAATATTGCGTCACTTTCTCAGCGTTTAGCTGAAGATTTACCGGAAGATTCAGTAATTCAAGATACAACTTCTGCTACTGCTAATACTCCTATCCCAGCTTTAGATTTAAATGCTGAGGTAGTTCTTGACCCCACCATTCGTCCTGACGCTTTACCGCCAGTTGCAATTACTGAACCAAAACACATCTTTTTAACTGGTGGTACAGGCTATTTAGGAGCATTTATCATCCGGGAACTGCTACAGCAAACTAATGCAGATATCTACTGCTTAGTGCGGGCTGCTAATGCTCAAGAAGGTAAGAGTAAATTAGTCAAGAATCTCGAAACTTACGCACTTTGGGATGATTCATACCAGCCGAGAATTGTCCCAGTTGTGGGTGATTTAGCTCTACCATTGTTGGGTATGGGCGCGGAACAGTTTCAAATTTTAGCTGCCAATATTGATACTATCTATCATAGTGGTGCTTTGCTGAATTATGTTTTTCCCTATTCAGCATTGAAAGCTGCCAATGTGTTAGGTACTCAAGAAGTATTGAGATTAGCTAGCCAAATCAAACTCAAGCCTGTACATTACGTTTCTAGTGTAGCGGTGTTTGAATCACCTGCTTATGCTGGTAAGGTGGTGAAAGAACAAGATGACTTTAATCATTGGGAAGGGATTTTCTTAGGTTATTCCCAAACAAAATGGGTAGCTGAGAAGTTAGTTAAACTTGCTCGTGACCGAGGTTTACCTGTAACTATCCACAGACCACCATTAATTTCTGGAGATAGCCAAACAGGAATTTGTAACACCCATGATTTTATTAACTTGATGGTCAAAGGCTGTCTGCAAATGGGATATTTCCCAGATGTGGAATATATGATGGATATGTCTCCTGTAGATTATGTCAGCAAAGCCATTGTTTATCTCTCAATGCAGCCTTCATCTATTGGTAAAGCATTCCACTTGCAACATCCCCAACCAGCGCCATTGAGTACTTTAATTAAATGGGTACAATCCTTTGGTTATCCTGTTAAGGCGATTCCTTACGAACAATGGCAATCAGAGTTAATTAATAATGTCTCTTCTGTGGACAATCCTTTATATACTCTGCGACCATTTTTGTTAGAACGCTGGTCTGATGAGCAATTAACAATTCCTGATTTGTATCTACAAGCAAGAAGACCACACATTAGCTGTCAGGAGACTCTACAAGCACTCGCAGGTAGTTCGATTGTTTGTCCGCCAATCAGTTCGGAAATGTTTATGACTTATACTGCGTATTTAATTCAGACTGGTTTTCTGAATGTTGCGTAGTCGCTAGCTAATAGCCGACACCCTCAAGGGTGCGGCTATACGAACAAAGCCTGCAAAAGCAGATTCATATTCTTACAGCCCGCGAAAGCGGGCTTTGTTTATTTAGCCCCAGGCTTCTAGCCTGCGGGCGGTTTTGGGGTGATTCCAATTAAATAATTGCAACATATAAATTGTTGTCAAGGGCGGGGCGTCAAGGGCGGGGAGACCCTACAGTTATTTTGCGAAAATGGTATTATTCTGGCAACTTGTCTATCATTTCGTGTAGTTCTTCTTTTGCTTGCTTGGCAAATTGAACACTCGTAATAGTGGCTAAAACTCCGCCTCCCGCAGTCAGACTTGCTTCTGAAACTTTATCGAAGTAGAGAAGCCCAACACCAAATAAAGTCATTAAGGCAGATGCAGTAGTTACACCAAGTGCAAGATTGTAGCTTTGACGCACTTGCCGCAACAATTCGCGGATTATTTCTTCTTTAAGATCGCTATAATTATCATTAATTTGTGGTTTTTTAAAAAGCTGGAACTGCATCGCTAACCTCTGAAATGCTGTGTTGTTCTGTTTTGATATTGGTATCCTAGCTGAGTAAAAAATATATATCGAGGGCAGATAGGTTTAGTTTGTCTTGATTTTTGCCCTGTTATTTAGGGCAGATAGGTAAGGTAAAAAAATCTATCTGCCCTAGACTGTAAACGTGAAAATTCGTTATTGTTTGAATATCAGTATGCTTTGTTAAATTTTGACGATGCGTGAATCTCATAAAGTTCAATCGAGCGAACAAGGAAAAGCCAAACTCAAACAAGCTTACAAATATGCCAACCTGACTCAAGAAGTACTAGCACAGCAAGCAAATGTATCTGTTGATACGGTTAAACGCTTACTTGGTACTAAAGATTGCCCTAATGGAGTTGAACGTTGGGCAGTAAAAAGTATTGCCACAGTTTTAAATCTTAAACCTACCGATATCATTGACCCTAAAAGCTGGTATGAACAACAGCAATTACCACCAGAATTTGAACGCATAATTCTAGATAAAACTGAATCATTTTGTGGACGTGAGTTTGTATTTGATACAATAGAAAATTTCTTCAGCAGAAACACTAACGGCTATTTTACAGTAGTAGGTGATGCTGGGATGGGTAAAAGTGCGATCGCAGCACAATATATTATCGAGCATCCTGAAGCAATTTGCTTTTTCAATATTCGTGCTGAGGGGATGAATCGCCCGGAATTATTCCTGAAAAAAATTCGCCAACAATTGATGAATCGTTACCAGTTAAATGATACGGCCGATGCTGATTTATCAACGTTATTGATTAAAGCTAAGGAAAAAACATCTGCTAGCGAACGCTTGGTAATTGTTGTTGATGCGCTGGATGAAGTTGACCAGGAATCAGCCGGAAACCTTTTATATTTACCTACCATTCTTCCAGAAGGCGTTTACTTTCTGCTGACTAGAAGACCATATAACCAGAATGAAAAAAGATTAAGTATTTCACCCAGCATTCCCACTGAGCAATTAGATCTAAGAGAAAAATATCAAGAGAGTTGTCAGGATGTAAATCAGTATATTAGCAGATTCCTAGAAAATGAAAAATATAAACAAGGATTGATTCAGTGGATTCAAAAGCAAAATCATTTAACTACTGATAATTTTGTGGAAGAAATTATCACAAAAAGTGAAAATAATTTCATGTATTTGCGCTGTGTTTTGCCAGCCATAGCTGAAGGGTTTTACGATAATAAACCTCTCGATGAATTACCTATAGGTTTACAAGGATATTATGAAAACCATTGGCAAATAATGGGCATGACAACTAAGCCATTACCAAAAGATAAAATAAAGATTGTCTATGTAATGTGTGCCCTAAGAAGTGCTGCTTCGCGTGGAGTAATTGCCAAATATTCTAAGAAGAATGAGTTGACTGTGCAAGAAGTTCTTGATGGTTGGGCACAGTTTTTACAGAAACAGGAAAATTATCAACCACCACGTTACAGATTTTATCATGAAAGTTTCCGCGATTTTTTGCATCGCCAGGATGTTGTGCAAGCAGCAGGAGTAAATCTACCTGATATCAGCGCCGAAGTTGCCGATATTATGACAGAAGGACTTCATGGTTATGAGTAATATTCGTACCTGGTTAGCTGAACTATCATCAGAAGAAATAGAACATTTTTTAGGTGAAGTTCCACGCTTGTGGTTAGAAGGTAGACGAATTAAGAAATTATGTTGTCTATTGACTGATTTTAACTTTATAGAAGCAAAAATTAATCATCCTAATTTTGGTATACAAGCGCTGATTGAAGATTATGATTTGATTGAAAAAACAGAATTATTAACTCACCGAGAATATAACGACTACAGTGTAAAAGGGCTGAAATTAATTCAAGGGGCTTTACAACTATCTGCACATATTTTAAATGAGGATAAAACGCAACTAGCAGCGCAATTATGGGGACGTTTACAATCTTTTAAAACTAGAGAAATTGGGGTATTGTTGCAGCAAGCAAAGCAGATGAAAGCTTCACCTTGGTTACGTCCTCTATCTGTCAGCTTTATGCCTCCAGGAGGAAGATTATTACGTACTCTTTCAGGGCACACTGGCTTGGTAAGTGATGTGGCTGTAACACCTGATGGCAAGAGAGTGATTTCCGCTTCGGAGGACTACACTCTCAAACTATGGAATTTGGAAACAGGAACCGAACTTTTGACCCTCAAAGGTCATCAAGGATTAGTGCAAAGTTTAGCCGTGACACCGAATGGTAAGCAAATTATTTCTGGTTCTACTGACCAGACTCTAAAAGTATGGGACTTAGAAACGGGAACACAGCTTTTTACCCTCAAAGGTCATACAAGTTCAGTAGATACTTTAACGGTGATGCCTGATGGTAAGAAAGTAGTTTCTGGTTCACATGATAATACTATAAAATTCTGGGATTTGGAAAATAAAAAAGAAATTTTTACTCTAATAGGTCATACAGAGAGAGTAGCAGATATTGCAATAACCCCAGATGGTAAATGGGTGATTTCTGCTTCTGCTGATAAAACTCTAAAAATGTGGAATATTGCAACTGGGAAACTAATCTTTACGCTAAATGGTCATACTGCATGGGTTGAATCAGTGACAGTAACACCAGATGGGAAACGTTTAATTTCTGGTTCGCATGATAACACTATCAAAATTTGGGATTTGGAAACACAAAGGGAGCTTATTACTTGCACGGGTCATGGACACTCAGTTGAATCTTTAGCAGTAACGCCAGATGGGAAACTCTTAGTCTCCAGTTCACGTATTGTTATTAAAGTTTGGGATATAGAAACTGGAGAGGAAATTTTATCCCTTATCGGTCATAGTGATTGGGTAGGAACTGTAACTATTTCCCCAGATAGCAAACTGTTAATTTCAGGTTCATATGACCAGACTATAAAAATCTGGAGTTTAGTAACAGGAGACGAAGTTTATAGCCTCAATGGTCACGTTGACTCTATAAATGTTTTGGCTGTTACACCAAATGCTAAATTGGTAATTTCCGGGTCATATGACCATACTATTAAAATATGGCATCTAGAAAATGCAAAATTAATTTATACCCTTCAAGGTCATACTGATAATATAACTGCCTTGGTAGTGACACCGGATAGTAAAAAAGTGATTTCTGTTTCATCAGATAATACTATTAAAATCTGGGAAATCAAAACAGGGAAAGAACTTTTTACTCTAAAATCTGATAGTAATCTTTTAGAATCTGTAACAATTACACCAGATGGTAAAAAGATAATTGTTGGTTTATCTCAGGGTCTTATTGAAGTTTGGAGCCTAAGAAAAAGAGAAAAAATTGCTACTTTAAAAGGTAGTACAAGGTTAATAGATCCTATAACTGTAACGCCTAATGGTGAAAAGATTATCACTGGAGCAGTATGTAATAACAATTATAATATTGGCAATTGTAAAGTTTTTAATTTTAAAACAGGAAGAGAAAATTTAACTCTAAAAGGCCATACACACTCAATTGAATCTTTTGCAGTGACACCGGATAGTAAGCATCTGATATCTGCTTCTTGGGACAATACTGTTAAAATTTGGGATCTAGAAACAGGAGAAGAACTTTTTACCTTTACTGGTCATACTTTTTGGGTACAAGGTGTAGCAGTGACACAAGATGGCAAGTGGGTAATTTCTGCATCGTCTGACAATACTCTTAAGGTGTGGAATTTACTAACTCATGAAATAATTGCCAGTTTTATTGCAGATGGAGAGTTACTTTGCTGTGCCGTCGCCCCAGATGGCGTAACAATTGTTGCAGGTGAAGCATCTGGACGCTTGCATTTCCTCCGCCTGGAAGGTGTGGAGAAGTAACTATGAATACATCACCTTCCAAAATATCCATAAATTTCACGTTATACTCAACCGAATTTAAACAAATAATTCTTGAAAAAAGCCAAGATTTTGTAGGTCGCACTTTTATCTTCACCTCTATTAACGACTTTTTACAGCGTCACAACCGAGGCTACTTTATCATTATTGGCTCACCTGGTAGCGGTAAAAGTGCCATCCTCGCCAAGTATGCGATCGCAAATCCTGATGTTGTCTATTACAACGCCCAAATTGAAGGCAAAAGTCGCGCTGAAGAATTTCTGAAAGATGTTTGCACGCAATTAATCAAAAGAATTGCCAATGAGGGAGATGAAATAGAGGTTCCTGATAACGCAACTGAGGGGAGTTGGTTTCTCTCACTGCAACTTCAGAAAATTAGCGACGAATTAAAATATAATCAAAAATTGATAATTGCTATTGATGCATTAGACGCTATTGAACGTCACAGTCAACCTCCTGGTTCAAATTTGTTTTATCTTCCTAGGTATCTCCCTCAAGGTGTTTATTTTCTTCTCACCCGCCGTCCCTTTCCTAAAGAAAAATCTGGTTTATTAATTGAAACGCCTACCCAAATACTTGATTTAGCAGCATACCCAGAACAAAACCGTCAAAATGTGCAAGCATACATTCGGCAATACCTAATATCAAATCCAATTGAATACTTATCATTAGGACTGACGCACAGACGAGGGGACACGGAGTCATTAGAAGGACTTGACATACCCCATCACTTTGTAGAGGGTGAACAGTTACAGGAAGAATTTATTTCACGTCTCACAGATGAAACCGAAAACAATTTTATGTTTCTCAGCCAGATTCTACCCTCCATTACTGAAGGTTTTTACTCTCAACCATTCCAGCGCCAACCACTTCCGCCTGGTTTAGAAGCTTACTATCAACAGCATTGGTTGAAGATGACGGCTGAAGGTTTGTCTGATGTGGCGTTGAAGGTAATTCGCGTTCTTACCCATCTTAAAAATGGTGAATCTTTATCAACACAAGCGATCGCACAAACTATACATGAAGATGCATACGATATTGCAGAAGTGCTGGAAGATTGGTTTGAGTTCTTGGTGCCACAGAGAATAGACACAAAAACGCATTACAGTTTCTACCATTCCAGCTTTCGTAATTGGTTGGCAGAAAGGCTTAGTAACAAAGAAATAGAGTAATTAAAAGATCTCTTACAAAAGTCCCCTAACACCCCACCCCTAACCCTAGACTGTAGCCAGGGAGGAGAGACTTTGACTGTTGTCGAAAGCGGGGTGGGGTTCTTTTTTTCAATTGATGCAAGAAGTCTATTGATTAAACAGCAGAAACACTGTTTGACCTAAACCCACAATCACACCCAAAACACCACCTAAAGTCACAATTGCTTGCAATTCATTTTTAACAATTCCTTCAATCGCCGCTTCTAAATCAGCCGGGGAAGTTGATTTTACGCGGTCAACAATTACCTGATCTATAGATAAAATTGGAATTACCTGAGCCACAATTGCTTCTAAATCTTTCTCTAAATATCGCTCCAAAATTAAAGCTAATTCTTGACTCACAACTTCTAAGGAACTACTAACTACAGGTGAGGCGCTAAGACGATTTAGCAGCAGGGAAGCAATATTTTCCCAGTCAACAGAGTCAGTTAATCCTTGTAACACATCACTACCACTTGTTTGTAGGTAGTGGCGGACGCTTTCTCTAGTAGTTTTGCGCAGTTGTCTGACTGTTCCCACAGGTAAGTTTTGCAAGGATAAATTTTGCAATAATTTCTTGACGCGATCGCGGATTCGCAATTCTTGAATCAATTCTTTTAACCTAGCATTACTAGCCTCTTTTTCATCTAAGCAAAAAGCTCTGAGTCTGGTGAGAGTATTGCGTAAACCAAACAAATTGGCCACTACCCAATAAGTACCACTGGTCTTTTCCCGAAAGGTTTCATCAATTGTTTGAATCGTGCGGTCGGTCAAAAAATCAACTATGGTTTGTCGCAGCACATCTGGCGGTAAAACTACTTCTAATAGCCAATCAGCCAGTCTTGTTGACTGTTCTTCACTCAGTTGAAGTTCCAACAGTATTTGGTCAAAAATTTGATTGATTTGTACTTCTAAAAAGTCTTCCTGCCGAGCTAAAACCTTCAACAGACGTGGCAAGGATTCTCCTAATAAATCACGCAAAATCCCGCCCACAATTTTGGCGCTTTTCTGATTTTTCTCCTCTGATTTAACTTGGTCAATGGCTAATTTTAACAACCAGAGAATTGCTGCTTGTACCCGTTCTGTTTGCAAGAGACGACGTGCGAGATTTTGCAATTCTTCTGGTGTCAAAAGTGACCCCATGATTGTATTAGAAATTTTCAGCGCTAAACGTTCCTGGTTGCGGGGAATCAATCCAGGCGTAAACGGCAATCTTTGCTTACCGATATAAATTGCTCGGTAAGGCCGAAATAACATTTTGATGGCTATATCATTTGTGAAATAGCCGATAATACCACCTATCACTGGGGGTGATAGATAAAGCCACAGATGAGACCAATCCACAGAATTTTGGACTTACCAATTTTGGATTTTATTTACTGACTACTAGCACTCCCATCATACCGTTCGCAATGGGGTAGTGTGTGGCCGCAGCAAAACCAACTTGATCGGCTAATTCTACTTGCTCTTTGCCTATGGGAAACCTATCTAAGCTGGGGCTGATGTAGGCGTATTCTTCTTTTACGCCCAACTGAGTCGCTATTGGGACAACAATATTCTCTAAATACCATTGCTGAAACGATCGCAATTGCGGATTAAGCGGCCGATGAAAATCTAAAATGGCGGCTTTCGCGCCAGGCTTGAGAACCCGGTGCAACTCTTGGAGGCTGCGAGGAATATCTTTAACATTTCTTAAACCATAGCCCATTGTTGCTGCGTCAAATTGGTTGTTGTCAAAGGGTAAATCCAGTACATCGGCTTCAACCCAGGTAATAGTTGGTTGGTCGGTATACTGTCTTTGGGAGCGTTCTTGAGCCATCGCTAGCAGGTTAGCAGAGAAATCTAGTCCATACACATGTCCTGTCGCCCCTACACGCCTTGCTAACCCTAAGGTGATATCGCCACTTCCGCAACACAAATCTAGGCAAGTATCACCAAGCTGAGGGTTGCTCCATTTGATTGCCATTTCCTTCCAAATTCGGTGCTGTCCCAAACTCAACCAATCATTCAACTGGTCATAAACAGGAGCAATCCGATCAAAAATCGCGCGAATTTCGTGAGTCATTGGTCAACTGAAGTATGAACTATGAAGTATGAAGTATGAAATGACCCTAGCCATCAAGGGATGGGAGATCAATCACTCCAAAAACTCACGGCAGTTGCTCCTGGGGCATATATCCATTTTTTCATCCTAGCCTGCGCGTCTACATCCTTTAGACAGGGTAGCATTTAGCGTTCCCCAGTCTAAAGCTGAAATTTTGACGGCAACTATTGACTTTGGATTCAATATATGTTCATGAGCAATTACTGCTAGTCAGAGCGATCGCTACCAATTGACCTGATAAATGAATGAGCTTTAATTCATCTTCTCGCAAAGTATGTGGTTGTTTCCACTGTAGAGACAACAATCCCATGACTTTGTTGCGGTAACTAATTGGAATTACCAAGTGTGCTTGGACACCAGAATTTTGGTAGTGTTCAACACTAGATAATTTTTGGTCTTTCAGGACATTTAAGCAGATTTGCACTTGCTCTGTAGCGATCGCCAAGCTCACCAATGGATCTTGCGCTAGCCAGTTTTCCACAGTACCGCCGTAACCGTAAGATCCTTGTGTAGCAGTGAGAGTATTGCCTTCAACTAGTTGCAGAATACAGCCATCAGCCCCAAAACTGTTACTAAAAGCCGTAGCAATCGGTGTGAGAGTTGCTTCTAAACTATTAGCTGCTTGGGTTACCTCTACCAAAACAGTCAGTAGTGCCATTTGAGCGTTAGCACAGCGTAATTCTTCTGTGCGTTGCTTGAGCAAATCGTAGGTTTCTGCTGCCCTCTGGACTACAGCCTTGAGTTCTCCAGGGTCCCAAGGTTTAGTGATATATTTATAAACTTGCCCAGCATTAATTGCTTCTACCAAATCTTCAATATCTGTAAAACCAGTCAAGATAATTCTGACTGTATCCGGGAATTGAGGTACAGTCTTGCTGAGAAATTCCGTACCTTTCATTTCTGGCATCCTTTGATCGGAGATGATCACAGCCACCTCCCCTTCCAGAGCCAACATTTGTAGGGCATTCATGCCGCTATCAGCTTTCAGCACATGAAAATCCCGGCGAAAAGTGCGATACAGCAGATCTAGATTATCTGGTTCATCATCCACTACAAGGATTTTCAGCTTTTTCGGTCTTTCTAAAGTTTTTAATTGACGACGTTCTGTATTAATTTCCAGACTGGGATTATTCACAAAGTTAATTCCTTTAAATAATTACTATCTTGTTATATTCCATACCAAGTCTAGTCGATAATAAATTACCAGCCTTGCGAAAATTTGCGGATGTAGCTCAATATATAGGCAACTGGGTATTGGGCATTTGTCAATAGTCAATGGTCAATAGTCAATGGTCATTTGTCCTCCTTGTCCCCCTTCTTTGCCTTGTCCCCTCCATCCCCCATCCACCTACATTCCTGCATTGCCGCACCGGGGTTTTTGGGCTTTTTTCCTATAGAATAAGACTTGCTGATCGGGTATTAATTATTTGCTGCGTATGACTAACCTCCCACCCAATCCGGAAAATCCTGATAACGCTGATTTAGATACCGCCCAAGAGTTGCTGCGGAAGTTAAGGCAAAAGCAAGGTAACTGGGTGGAATGGGGTCAAGCGATCGCCAATTTGCAAAAATCAGGTTACAATCCCCAAGATATTTTTGAAGCCACTGGATTTGAGCCTGTTCAACAAAATCAAGTGGTTGTTGGTTCTCAAGTTTACAATTCTTTAGAACAAGGTGGTGCCTCAGAGGCAACGCGATCGCATTACGCCACACGCGGCAGTGATATTTTATATGAGTTACGCTTGCTCACCCACGAAGAACGAGCTGCTGCGGCTGACTTGACTTTCCAGCACAAACTGGATATGGATGAAGCACGAGATATTGCCAAAGCGATTAAAGAGTACTCCCGTTTCCGTACCTTGCCAGAAGGATTTTCCGCCCATCCGGGAGATGCTGTTGCCTATAATGTATGGAAACTAGCAAGGCAAAACACAGATTTGCAAGAGCGATCGCGCCTGATTGCTAAAGGTTTGCGGTTTGCTCACACGCAAGCAGCTAGGAAACAAATAGAACAGTTACTTACAGATTTTACTGTAGTTCCCAAACGTCCGGCTCCATTGCTTCCCTTTTATCGCCTAGAGTCTGAAGACGAATTACCTAGGATTGTCCCTGTAGTTGGAGAGTTACCATTAACACCAAACGATTTAAAATCTGTGCCCTTAGTGACAGAAATTGAACCATTTCGCATGGTCAAGTTTACAGGTGAGCAAGCTTGGGTACCATTACCAGGTTGGCAAGTGCTTTTAAGTGCGGAAGACCCAGTAGTGATTTTAGCTAATAGCGATCGCCTGCCCAACCAAACACAGAGTCAGCTAGGAAAAGTATTGGTGATTGTAGATCGCGCCCAACGTGAATGGGATGCATCTAGTTACTTTGTAGTAGATAATTCTGGTGAACTTGATATTCAGTGGTTTGAAACTGCTTCCGAAATCCCCTTATTAGGAAAAGTAATTATCATCTTGCGTCCTAAGAAAATCCTTGATGAAGAAATTACCAAAGATTCCTGGCAAATTGACGAATAAAGATTGAATACGGGTTCAAATTACCCCAAATAGATATATTAATTCAAAGTTAGCCTCCTGAGCGATCGGTGGGGTAATTTTTTTGTCTATTTTCGACAAGTAAAGTGAAGCCAAGGTTGGGCGGCGATCGCCCACATCAAAATAGAGAGAAAATCTGCAATTTACGACTTAAAAATTAGTAAATGATAGAAATCATGGCTCATCAATTCTTTATTGGTCAAATTCAGCAGATTTATTTTTTGAGAAATGTGTGATTAGAAAAATAAATCAGGGAACACTGAATCTAGAAGTTTAAGTTTTGATAAAATTTATGAGAATAAAAGATGATGAAACCTCAAGCCAATTAGACCTGCAAGAGTGTCAAACACACTTAAAGCTGGCAGTTAAGTATCAAAAAATCTTGGGTAGAATTATAGCAAAGATTCGCGCATCAATCAATTTAGAATCCCTTTTTTCAACTACTTGTCAAGATATTTGTCGGCAATTGCAGATTGAGCGAGTAGCAATCTACCGCTTTAATGCAGACTGGAGTGGTAGTTTCATCAATCGTTTTGGTTTTGCAGAATCTCCCTGGAATACACTGACAGCCTTTGGAGAGGAATTAGTGTGGCAAGATTCATATTTGCAAGAAACCCAAGGAGGACGATATCGCACAAATGAGCCATTTGCTGTGGCTGACATTTACGAAGCAGGACATGCTCGTTGTCATATTGAAGTGTTAGAACAGTTTCAGATTCGGGCGTATGCGATCGCCCCGATTTTTGTAGGAGCAAAATTATGGGGAATGCTTGCAGCCTATCAACATTCTGCTCCCCAAAATTGGTATGCTCACGAAGTGGAATTCATAGCACAAGCTGCAAGTCATCTGGGTCTAGCATTGCAGCAAGCAGAAATTTTAGAACAAAGCAAACAACAAACCGCCCAACTGCAAGATGCGATCGCCCGACAACGAGCTTTGGCAGAAGTGGTGGGGAATATTCGCTCATCTGTAAACACCGAAATTATTCTCGACACCGCTTGTCAGGAAATATGTAAACTCCTGAAGCTAGAGCGGGCAGCGATTTACCGCTTTAATGAAGATTGGAGTGGCGAATTTGTCAGTCAATTTGGCATCGTAGAAGCGAAGTGGGATAGAATCAACCCCTTTGGCAAAAATTTGGTTTGGGAAGATACCCATCTACAAGAAACCAAAGGTGGGCGATATCGCAATAACGAAAGTTTTGCCGTCAACGACATCTACCAAGCCGGACACACCCGCTGTCACGTTGATATTCTCGAGCAATTCAAGATTCGGGCTTATGCTTTAGTACCCATCTTCATTGGGCCAAAACTATGGGGACTGCTAGCAGCTTATCAACACTCAGCACCGCGTCAATGGGCAAATTATGAAGTTGAATTTCTCGAACAAGTCGGGGCACAATTGGGAGTGGCAATTCAGCAAGCCGAGAATTTGGCTCAGTCGAAACAACAAGCTTCTGCCCTCAAAGATGCGATCGCCCGCCAACGCGCACTTACAGAAGTAGTTGGGAAAATTCGCTCTTCCCTAGATATTGATTTAATTCTCAAAACTACTTGCCAGGAAGTGTGTAAACTACTGAAAGTTGAGCGAGTCGCCGTTTATCGCTTTCATCCAGACTGGAGTGGCGAATTTGTCAGTCATTTCGGCATGGTTGAGGCACAGTGGGACAGCATCAATCCCTTTGGCAGAAATCTCGTTTGGGATGATACCTACCTACAAGAAAGCAAAGGCGGACGCTACCGCAACAACGAAAATTTTGCTGTCAACGATGTTTATCAAGCTGGACACTCACGCTGTCACCTAGAGATTTTGGAGCAGTTCAAAATTCGGGCTTACGTGTTAACGCCAATTTTTGTTGGCCGGAACCTGTGGGGATTGCTAGCTGCTTATCAACATTCTGCGCCACGCCAGTGGGATGCTGTGGAAGTTGAATTTTTGGGACAGGTTGCTAGTCAACTGGGAGTAGCACTGCAAAGTTCGCAAATGATGACGCAAATCCAAACTCGTGCTGATGAAATGCACAAATCGGCTGAACAGCGGCGAATTTTATTTGATCTGGTCGTCAAAATTCGGGAATCCTTGGACTTAGAAACAATATTTTCCACCATAGTACAGGAAGTAAGGCGATCGCTCACAGGCGATCGCGTCGGCATCTTCCGTTTTGACTCTGATGTTAATTTTTGTAGTGGTGAATTTATCGCTGAAGACGTGCTACCCCAGTTCAATTCTGCCCTCGCTGTCAAGATGCAAGACTATTGCTTCGGCGATCAGTTCGCACCGCAATATCGTCAAGGGCAAATGCAAGTAATATCTGATGTCAACAGCATTGACTCCAAAGTGCCCCATCTGGATGTAATTGAGCGATTCCAAGTTAAAGCAGAGATTATTGTCCCCCTAATGGAAGGTGACGAGCTATGGGGTTTATTGTGCATTCACCAATGCACCCATGCACGTAATTGGGAACAAGCAGAATGGGAATTTGCCAGCCAAGTGGCAGCTCAAATCAGTGTGGCACTACGTCAAGCCAACTTATTCCAACAATCGAGTTTATTGGGTCAAACCCGTGAAGAAGCAAATCAACTCGCCCAGGCACTAAATGAGCTGCGCACAGCTCAAATGCAAATTATCCATGCTGAAAAAATGGCTAGTTTGGGACAATTAGTAGCCGGAGTAGCCCACGAAATTAATAATCCGATTAATTTCATCCACGGCAACTTGGAACACGCCCATCAATACACCCAAGAGTTGCTGCGCTGTGTGGAACTTTATCGGCAACATCATCCCTATGCGGCATCAGAGATACAAGAGTTTTGGCGCAAAGCCGAGATAGAGTTTTTATTTGACGACTTACCTAAATTATTCCAGTCCATGCAGGTCGGCACCGATCGCATTCGCGACATTGTCACCTCTTTACGGAATTTTTCCCGCCTAGATGAAGCCGAATTGAAACAAGCAAATATTCATGAAGGTATAGATAGTACGTTAATGATTTTGCAACATCGCTTGAAGCCCTCAACCGATAAGCAGACCATTCATGTGAGTAGAGAATATGATTCCTTACCTCTGGTCGAATGTTATCCCGGTCAATTGAATCAGGTATTTATGAATTTGCTGTCCAACGCCATTGATGCTTTGGAAGAACGAAACGCGCGGCTATCTCCTGAGGTGGTTGCTGCCAAACCCAGCGCCATCCGCATTTCTACCTCTGTGTTTAATAAAGATTGGATATCTATTCGGATTGCTGACAACGGACTTGGTATGGATGAAAAAGTACTATCACGGCTGTTCGATCCATTTTTTACCACCAAAGCTGTTGGCAAAGGCACAGGGCTAGGACTTTCTATTAGTTATCAGATTGTGACTGAGAAACATCATGGCAAAATCTACTGCCAATCTGAACTTGGCAAAGGTACAGACTTTGTGGTTGAGCTGCCAATTCGTCAGGAGATAACTAAAAAACCACTAGTCAAAGTCAACTTATCAGATCAGGAATAAGCAAAAATACAAATTGACAGACAGAACTTATGCACTCAGATCTGCCAACTCCCTTGACAAGGAGGCTTTAGAGGTTCCCCCCTTTTTGAGGAGGGGGGATCAGGGTTTCAGGTTGAGAGTGCGTAAGTCCGATAATATTTGTTTCGCGATCGCTTTGGTCTGTTTCTACAACCAAGACAAATCTTCGACAGCCGTTACATAAATCCCTGGGGACTGCCTCACAAATTAGGAATTACGCGAAAGGTACTAGTACCGCTGCGCAAAAGTCAAAAGGAGCCAGTGCGTTGCGCGGGTCTCCCGCGTTGTAGCAACTGGCGTTCAAAAGTCAAAATTAAGACAGAGTTGGCATTTCGTTCGTTGACAATGGTTGGTTTATTTACGCCGTGCTGTACTAGTTACAGACTCATTCTTTTGTGAGTTCGTCAAATTCACATTAAATTTATAAAAATTTAGGTAATCACGCTCTAGGCTTGCTTAAACGTGATTTGTCATGATGTATTTAATAATTATTTATGCAAAGTTAATTCAATTTCCAGCTTTGCCCAATCAACCTGGAAATTGAATTGTATCGTTCATTTGAATTGCATAGATAGTTATTCATTCTGAAATAACTTTACCGTTTTAGTAACCGACACAGATGTTTTAATCCATAGAGAGCAAGTACAATATCGCCCTAATAGTAGTATTTGTCCAGAGGATTTTTGATGGTTTTTTAGTCAGGATTTTAGCCTTTTAGTAAACAACTAAATTCCTGATCATAAAATATGTTTCATCCGTCATAACTTTGTCTTAAATAAAAATTACATTCTCAGCAATTCTGTCGATCTACAATCTTTGGAAACCATTTAACCATGTTTGAAAATTCCGAAAATCATATCGACTACTCTTCAGCACAATTGAATAATACTTTAAATTATCTAGATAATAATTCGGTTAATCCTTGCCTACAGGATTGGAAAAATTTGGATTCACAGCAACTTTTGTCATTAGCAGGTGAGACTCTCATTGACGCATGGAAAAACCCCACCAATCCAAACCTAGCATTAATTTACGCAGCTGGGAGTATCTTCAAAAGCAACTTTGTAGAAGCATCTCAGATTGCCTTCGGAGATACCTTTGATATTCACAAAGCAGAAGCATTAGGTGTTGAGATATTCGGTGGACACTATGGTGTATTACCAGATGTACAATTTCTCTCTAATACTCAAATCAATGGTGCTTTCGGTGCATATGCAAAAAGTACCAACACCATCTACATTAACAGTGATTTTCTTACACAGAATTCAACAAACCCAAATGCTGTAGGTAAAGTTCTTGTTGAAGAACAAGGACACTTCCTCGATGCTTACGCCAACAGAGTTGACTCCCCTGGCGATGAAGGTGAGATATTAGCAGAATTGATTTCAGGTAACCAACTGAGTGCAGATAAGCTTAGTCAGCTTCGTCGTGAAGATGATACCAAAACCATTGTTGTTGATGGAAGCCGATTGCTAGTTGAACAATCAACCATAATACCCACAATTACCATCAGCGCCACAGATAATAATGCTGGCGAAACCTTAGCCACAGCAGTCGCAAACCCCGGTCAATTTACCCTGACTCGTACAGACAATATTGATTCAGCACTAACAGTCAATTACACAGTCGGTGGAACAGCAACCAATGGTACAGATTACAACGCACTCACCAACAGCGTCACCTTTGCAGCTGGTTCATCCACAGCCAATGTTAATATTATTCCCATTGATGATGTCCTCCTGGAAAACACCGAGACAGTAATACTCACCTTAGCAACTGGTACAGATTACAATTTGGGTACAGCCAAAGCTGCTACTGTTAACATTGTAGACAACGATAAACCGACAATTACTATCAGCGCCACAGATAACAATGCAGGTGAAACTTTAGCTGGACAATTAACAAACCCCGGTAGATTTACCCTGACTCGTACAGTTAATACGGCTTCAGCACTGACAGTCAATTACACAATTACCGGCACAGCAACTAATGGTACAGATTACAACTCCTTAACCAACAGCGTTACCTTTGCGGCGGGTTCATCCACAGCTTTTATTGATATCACTCCCATTGATGATTTGGAATTCGAGGGTAATGAAACAGTTGTACTCACCTTAGCAACTAGTACTAATTACAATTTGGGTACAGCTAAGACAGCTACACTCAACATTGTAGACAACGATAAACCGACAGTTACCATCAGCGCCACAGATAACAATGCAGGTGAAACCTTAACCACAGAAGTCGCAAACCCCGGTCAATTTACCCTGACGCGCACAGGGAATACAGCTTCAGCACTGACAGTCAATTACACAGTTGCGGGGACAGCAACCAATGGTACAGATTACAACGCACTCACCAATAGCGTCACCTTTGCAGCTGGTTCATCCACAGCCAATGTTGATATTATTCCCATTGATGATGTCGCTTTGGAAAACACTGAGACAGTGGTGGTGACCTTAGCAATCGGTGCGAATTACAATTTGGGTGCAGTCAATACTGATACTGTTAACATTGCAGACAACGATAAACCCACCATTTCTATCAGCGCCACAGATAACAATGCGGGTGAAACCTTAGCCACACAAGTCGCAAACCCCGGTCAATTTACTCTAACTCGCACAGGAAATATTAATTCCGCACTGACAGTTAATTACACAGTTGCGGGAACAGCAACCAATGGTACAGATTACAACGCACTCACCAACAGCGTCACCTTTGCAGCTGGTTCATCCACAGCAAACATTGATATTACTCTGATTGATGATTTGGAATTCGAGGGTAATGAAACCGTTGTCCTGAGTCTAGCAACTAGTGCGGATTACGATTTGGGTACAGTCAATACTGCTACAGCCAACATTGCTGATAACGATAAACCGACAATTACCATCAGCGCCACAGATAACAATGCTGGCGAAACCTCAGCCACAGCAGTCGCAAACCCCGGTCAATTTACCCTGACTCGTACAGGAAATACTGATTCGGCACTAACAGTAAATTACACAATTACGGGAACAGCAACCAATGGTACAGATTACAATGCACTCAGCAACAGCGTCACCTTTGCAGCTGGTTCATCCACAGCCAATGTTGATATTATTCCCATTGATGATGTCCTCCTGGAAAACACTGAGACAGTTGTACTCACCTTAGCAACTGCTACTGATTACATTTTGGGTACAGCTAAGGCTGCTACACTCAACATTGTCGATAACGATAAATCCACAATTACTATCAGCGCTACAGATAACAATGCTGGCGAAACCATCACTGGACAAACCGCAAACCCTGGTAGATTTACCCTGACTCGTACAGTCAATACGGCTTCAGCACTGACAGTCAATTACACAATTACCGGCACAGCAACTAATGGTACAGATTACAACTCCTTAACCAACAGCGTTACCTTTGCAGCTGGTTCATCCACAGCTTTTATTGATATCACTCCCATTGATGATTTGGAATTTGAGGGTAATGAAACAGTTGTACTCACCTTAGCAACTAGTACTAATTACAATTTGGGTACAGCTAAGACGGCTACACTCAACATTGTCGATAACGATAAACCGACAATTTCTATCAGCGCCACAGATGACAATGCTAGCGAAACCTTAACCACAGAAGTCGCAAACCCCGGTCAATTTACCCTGACGCGCACAGGAAATACGGCTTCAGCACTGACAGTCAATTACACAGTTGCGGGAACAGCAACCAATGGTACAGATTACAACCCATTAACCAACAGCGTCACCTTTGCGGCTGGTTCATCCACAGCAATAATTAATATTACTCCGATTGATGATCTCGCCAATGAAAACACTGAGACAGTAGTACTCACCTTAGCAACTGGTACAAACTACAATCTGGGTACAGCCAATACTGCGACTGTCAACATTGCAGATAACGATACGCCCACAGTTACCATCAGCGCTACAGATGACAATGCTGGGGAAACCTTAGCCACACAAGTTGCAAATCCCGGTCAATTTACCCTGACGCGCACAGGAAATATTGATTCAGCACTGACAGTCAATTACACAGTTGCGGGCACAGCAACCAATGCTACAGATTACAATCAATTAACCAATAGCGTCACCTTTGCGGCTGGTTCATCCACAGCAATTATTAATCTTGCTCCCATTGACGATCTCGAATTCGAGGGTAATGAAACAGTTGTACTGACCTTAGCAACTGATGCGAATTACAATTTGGGTACGGTGAATACGGCTAGTGTCAATATTGTAGACAACGATAAACCCACAATTACCATCAGCGCCACAGATAACAGTGCAGGTGAAACTTTAGCTGGACAATTAACAAACCCCGGTAAATTTACCCTGACTCGTACAGGAAATACTGATTCAGCACTGACAGTCAATTACACAATTACGGGAACAGCAACCAATGGTACAGATTACAATGCACTCAGCAACAGCGTCACCTTTGCAGCTGGTTCATCCACAGCCAATGTTGATATTATTCCCATTGATGATGTCCTCCTTGAAAACACTGAGACAGTTGTACTCACCTTAGCAACTGGTACTGATTACATTTTAGGTACAGCCAAAGCTGCTACTGTCAGCATTGTAGATAACGATAAACCCACAATTACCATCAGTGCCACAGATACCACTGCTGGCGAAACCTTAACTGGACAAACCGCAAATCCCGGTAGATTTACCCTAACCCGCACAGTCAATACGACTAACGCAGTCACAGTCTATTACACAGTCACGGGGACAGCAACCAATGGTACAGATTACAACTCTTTAACCAACAGTGTCACCTTTGCGGCTGGTTCATCCACAGCCAACATTGATATTAATCCCATTGATGATTTGGAATTCGAGGGTAGTGAAACAGTTGTCCTGACCTTAGCAACTGATGCGAATTACAATTTGGGTACAGTCAAGACTGCTACACTCAACATTGTAGACAACGATAAACCGACAGTTACCATCAGCGCCACAGATATTAATGCAGGTGAAACTCTAGCCGGACAAACGACAAACCCAGGTCAATTTACTTTTAGTCGTACCGGAGTTACGACACAAGCATTAACTGTGAATTATACGGTACAAGGAACAGGGACTAATGGTACTGATTACGATACATTAACTGGTTCTGTTATCATTCCTGTGGGACAAAGTAGCGTCACGCTTCCCATTAATGTTAAGGATGATTTAATCACTGAAGGTGATGAAACTATTGTTCTCAGTTTACAAGCGAATAATAGCTATGGTTTAGGAAATAACACTCAAGCTATTGTCCGAATTGCTGATAGTAATTTGGGAAATAATCTCAAATTTGATGGTGTGGATGATTATGTTAATGTCCCCGCTACAAGTTTTGGTGGTTCTGTGACAGTGGAAGCATGGGTTTATGTTGATCAACATCAACTTTGGTCACGGATTATTGACTTAGGGAATGGAGCCAATAATAACAATATTATCCTTGGGTATGTTGAAAATTCTGGTAAGATGTTCTGGGAAAGTTTCCAAGGAGCAAATACTCAAAAAATTATCACCAATGATGTATTCCCCACGCAACAATGGGTACATGTTGCTGCTGTTAATGATGGACAAGGGAACGGATACATTTATTGGAATGGAGAACTAAAAGCTTCAGGAAATGTTTTAGCTCCTTTAAATGTTACCCGAACTAATAACTATATAGGGCGCAGTAATTGGAGTGCTGATGCTTATCTTAAGGGACAGATAGATGATGTCAGAATTTGGAATACAGCCCGAACTCAAGCTGATATCAAAAATTATCTGAATCATGAATTAAATGGCAATGAAGCAGGATTAGTAGGTAATTGGAAATTCAATGAGAGCGCAGGAAATGTAGCTATTGATTCTAGTTTTGTCCAGCGCAATGGCACATTAGTAAATAATCCCACTTGGGTAAATCCAAATCAGGGTTTACCTGTTAATCCAAAACAATGGAATGTCAGTTTCATCAATCGGAACGATACAAATTATTCGGCCGTTAATAGTTACGACTTCAATCATCCTGTTGCCACTGTAAATTTGGGTTGGCAGAATGGATTTGTTTATGAATCTACACCGTTTGAAACGTTGACGGTTGATTCGAGAGCTAATGTTGCTCCTATTGGACAACCAAAAGTTAATTCTTCAGTCTTAGAAGCGGGTGTACGTTATCGAATTGAAGCATCTGGTAGTTGGAATCCAGCTACTAATTTAAGTGGATGGCAAGCAGATGCGCGTTTTTATAGTCAGAATAACTGGAGTAGCGTTGCAGGAGATTCAATACCACCAGATATAGGTTTATTCTCTGATCTGCTTGGTGGAGGAAATGACGACTTCTGGGGAGAATATCGAGCGGATCATGTTTATACTTATGAAGTTCTAGGAAATGGTCAACGAGTTGATTTCTACGTCAATGACAGTGATTATTTGAATAATCAAGGCTCATACACTGTCAAAATCTATCGTCAATCTGCTGCACAACCAACTGGTAATACTATCCTTTTGAATGCGAAATTTGGAGAAAGAAATCCAGCACCAAATGTTCAAAGCGATAACTTTGTAATGCAAGCGTGGACAACTACCCGTTTAGAAAACGGAAAAACCTATCAAGTTACTACTCAATCTGATGATGGTACACGCTTCTTTGTCAAGAATTTAGTGACAGGTGAGATCACCTATCTTGGTTCAGACTGGCGTATTCGTAGCGATCAAGAACCAAGTACGACATTATACTTTAATGTCAATCAAACTGGAGATTATGACTTCTATATTCAAGGTTATGACCATTTAGGATGGTCAGCCTTTAATGTCGAGTTAAAAGAAACTCCTGCAAACAGCAAACCCAATCATTTAGGTTTAGTTACCGACTTTAATAAAGACGGTACAAATGATATCCTGTGGCGGAATCTATCCAATGGAGAATTTGGTGCTTGGGCAATGAATGGCACTACAGGTAATTGGATAGATATTGATGATGGGTTTGATAAAAATGATGGAGCTTGGAATTTTGTAGGAACAGGAGATTTCAATAACGATGGTAACACGGATATTATTCAGCGTTATCATTGGGTAGGTTCTCCTGGTTATACTCGTATTTGGTTGATGAATGGTAATCAGCACGTTCAGACTATCGAGATTGAAGCAATAAATAGTAATGACTGGCATATTGCCGGAACAGGCGATTTTAACCAAGATGGTAATGTAGATATTCTCTTGCGTAACTATGTAACAGGTGCTAATCACGTTTGGATGATGCAAGGATATAACGTGATCAATCGAGTTGATTTAGACTCAATGGCTGATCTAAATCAACGCATCGTCGGAACAGGTGACTTTAACAGTGATGGCAAGATTGATATTCTCTGGCGTAATGCAGCTACAGGGGATAATTCCATTTGGTTGATGAATGGTGTAAATCGTACTAGTATCGCCACCATTGAGAAAGTTGCCGATCTCAACTGGCATATTATGGGCGCAGGAGATTTTAACAATGATGCTAAATCTGATATTATCTGGCGTAATTATGCCAATGGTCAAAACGTCGTCTGGTTGATGAATGGTACTACCCACACCAGCGATTTGGATATTCAAGATACAGCCGATCGCAATTGGACTATTGTTGGTAAATCCGATCCTGTTGGCATTTGGACAGCCGAATATTTTGGTAATAAAGATTTGTCAGGTACGCCTACCTATGCTGAAGGTTTTACCGATGTCACTGGTAATTTTAGTCGGAACTGGGGTTCAGGTGCGCCTCCCAATACTCCTGTTGATGCCTTTTCAGCACGATTCAAAAGTGAACGTTATTTAGCTGCGGGACTCTATAAAATTAATCTGAGTTCAGATGATGGAGTCAGGGTTTGGATTGGCAATGAATTAATTATTGATCAGTGGGTAGATCAAACTGTTAATTTATCAGATTATTTCACATCCTCTGGTGGTTATTATCCCGTTACCATTGAATACAAAGAAAATGGAGGAGCCGCTCAACTAAATTATGAAATTGTCAAGTATCAACCCTATGACAACTTTGGCAATCCTGATGGCATAGTTAACTCATGGAATGCCACCTTTTTCCACTGGAATGGGCAAGGAAATCCAATTATGGATGATGCTCATAAAATTGGCACAGTGAACCTAGGTGGAAATGTCCGTGGTGATGGACAATGGGGGATGAATTCACAAAATTGGGGTAGTGGTTCACCTGCGCCCAATGTTCCTACTGATTTCTTTGCGATGCACGCTTATACTCGCAAGAACTTAGAAGCAGGACATACCTATGAAGTTTGGGTACGTTCAGATGATGGTTATCAAATATTTGCTCATAAACTGGGCGGTGGTGCGTTTAATATTACTCCTGATGCTTTAAATGGTGTATGGCAACCTGGTGCTTATGGTAATGCGGTGAAGTGGACATTTGTTGCACCAGAATCAGGCACATTTGACTTCAAGATTAATATGTTTGAAAGTGTCGGAGATGCTTATGTCGATTTGGTGTTGAAAGATGTGACAGCACCAGCTTATAGTCCTATGCTCACAACTCAGGGAGCGCAATATTTTAAAGATCGTCCTCAGTTTTATACAACTGGAAACATATTTGCCCAATCAGGCTATGGATCAAGCCTTGTGAATGCTACTGGTTCAACAGAAGGAAATTGTACTTGGTACGCTTATGGTCGTGTCAAAGAATTGGGTGGCAGTACTGCTGCACTTAATTCGATGTCTGGTAATGCTAATCAGTGGCATAATCAGCTTTCCAATGGAGCAACCATTGTAAGTAGCAATGATGTACAATTTGGTGACATTGCACAATGGACAAGATGGTATACAGATTCTAGTGGTGTCCAGCGTCAAATGAATCATGTGGCTGTGGTTGAGCGTGTATATATTGATGGCTCTGGTGTAAAAAGAGTTGTAGTTTCAGAGTCTCACTATAGTACAAATTATGATGGTGGAGGATCTGGGACACTACATCGTATTTTTGACTACCTTGCAACTAATCCTGATAGGTATATTAGAGTCCCTAGAGCTTAATGCTTAAAGGTTAGGTGACATAGGGAGAAAACGCGCGATCGCTCTTGTATCCTGAATAAATGTAAGGGTTTAGCATTGCTAAACCCCTACCCCTATCCTGTGGTTTTGGGTCATAGAATTTAAAGAGCGATCGCCAAAGTAATTACCCAGAGTGCGATCGCTTTCCCATTCTCATACATATTCAAGTGCGATCGCCTCTGTAATTACCCAGAGTGCGTTGGCGCAGCCTGCCGCAGGCATCGCTCTTTTGTGGTTGTAGATGAAAGTGCGTTGGCGCAGCCCGCCGCAGGCATCGCTCTTTATGAATCAGTTAAAATTAAATCAATCGTTCTCTCGCTCTCGGAACATATTAATTATGAGATGGGAAGAAGTTTGTGAAAATAAAAATTTACAAGATTTACCCTTCAAAATCGAATTAAATAAATGGGGTCAAATTGTCATGAGTCCCGTAAAAATTAAACATTCTTTTTACCAAGGGAGAATCCAACGTTTATTAGAATCTCTACTGAATACCGGAGAAGTTATGCCAGAATGCGCTATAGATACGTCAGATGGGGTTAAAGTTGCTGATGTTGTTTGGTGTTCAGAGGAACGATTTACGCAAATTGAAAATGAAGTTTCAGCGTCGATTGCACCAGAAATCTGTGTAGAAGTTAAATCCAGTGGTAACAGTTTGGAAGAAATGGAATTTAAACAAAAATTATATTTAGAAGCTAAAGCTATAGAAGTATGGTTATGTAATGAACAAGGTGAAATGAAATTCTATAATGAACAAGGTGAATTAGAACAATCTTTATTAGTCCCTAAATTTCCTAAGCAAATTCAACGGTAAGTAATTAATCTGAGTGCTATTGCGTTAGTCTAACAACAAGGCGCTACAGGTCTATGGTTTTTTAATGTCATAGATTATGAAGTGCGTTAGCGCAGCCCAACCCAGGCATCGCCAAAATAACTACCCAAAGTGCGATGTCTAACGACAAGCCGCTACGCATTTACGCTGTTTCATTGTCTTATTTCAAAGAGCGCAATTTCATAGTACGATCGCTCGTCTATCGTCAATGAATTTAGGGGTAAAGCGCATTGCTAAACCCCAACCTATATGCTGAGGTTTTGGGTTATAGAATTTAAAGAGCGATCGCCTTTATGACTACCCACAGTGCGTTGGCGCAGCCCCCACAGGCATCGCTTTGTTAGCACTCCAATAAATTAAATCCTTTGTCGTCTCTCAACTTTCGGTCAAATGTTGCTGTCGTGGTACAACCAGATTGTTGAGCAACTGCACCAATCAAATAGTGGGAAAAATCTGCGCTTCCTTGCTTAAAACGCTGTAATGCTTGATAAACTACAGAGCGATTTTCTAACTCAAAAACTGCACATTGCAGCATCATCTCTATAGTCTCACTGATTTCTTCTCTACTAAATTGATAAGGCTTACCGCGCAAAACCCAAACTAATTCACACAGAACTATATTAGCAATAAAACACTGCTCTTTTCCTTCAATAATCTCAACAGCTTGCTCCCACTGCTGCTCATTATCTTTTGTCAGGTAGCGCACTAAAATATTTGTATCAACCCCAATCACTTACACCTTCTCTGATTGCTGTTTCCATTTCCTCTAAAGTGGCGCTTTTCATCCCTGGACGATGTAAAATCCCTGATAAGTTTTGAACAGGGATATTCAAGGGAATAAGTGTCACAATCCCATTTTCATCAATCACAAAATCAACCTTGCTACCTGTGTCTAAATTTAGGTAATCTCTAATTTCTTTAGGAATAGTTACTTGTCCTTTCGTCGTGATGGTTGCAGTAGTCATTACTTAAACTCCTTACTTGAGTTCCTTACTTCATCGTAACATGGAATGAAGGAAGCATAGATATTATCTGATGGATATGATGGGAGAGCGATTGCCAAAGTAACTACCCACAGTGCGTTGGCACAGCCCGCCTCAGGCATCGCTCTTTCGCTGAAAATACTAAAAGCGATCGCTTATTCTAAGGATAGGTATAGCCATTAATCTGAACCCCACCATAGAGACCTGGTGTTGGGCGAGGAAGAGAAATGCGAGATTGGGGTAGTTGAGTACCATAATTACCATATACTGCGGGAGTTGAGGGGTTGACAACACCAGGTATTGAAGTTGGCGCAGAATATGGTGAAATATTGTTGCTGACAGCAGAAGTAACAGTTGGTGTCACTGTTGTTGCTGGTATTCCATTAGGTAATGGCTGACTATTGTTGAAGTTAGGGTAAGAATTTTGGTTTGTTGCAGTTGGTTGAGTGTAACTTGTGACCGTATTTAAGTTATTGTTAGGCGCTACATTTTGAGTGGGTAAGCTATTAGTTGATGGCATCGTTGCTCCGTTATATGAAGCAGCCCCCATAATATTTGTCTGGTTAGAAGAATTTTGGTTTATTGATGCTACTCCAGTATCAGAACTAGTCCCCATAATGTTTGTGGGGCTAGAAACTGTAGTATTGAAATCAGAAATATTCTGGTTTGATGATTGATTGATAGCAGCTTCTAAGGGACTGATATTAGCAGAATTTTGAGTTTTCTTGCTTTGATTTGCTAATCCTATTCCTGAGTTAACAATGGGTGTTGTTGCAGTTTCTATTTCTGCTGAGGAATTAGTTGAAGATTTAGTATCTAACAATGGGCTATTACTATAACCCGATCGCAATAAATTGTCTGCTTGTACCACAAAGGGGTTGTTATCCTTAAAAGTAGATGTGCCATTAACTGTTCCCAAGCTAGGATTTGATTTGGCAACATTGGTAGCAGAGGGTTGTTGGCTAATAACATCATCAAATAAGCTTTGGTTGTTCTTGGCGTGGGAATTTTCTTCAGGTATACTTAATCCGGCTGCCAAATTTGCTTGTTCTATGTCTTGAGTCAGGACTGGTAAATTATCAATATCTGCGATCGCAGCTCTGTCTTCAATTGAAAGTGAGGATTCAGTAACCTTGGGGGAATTAGCTTCTTGATTCTGCTGTTGAGTAAACACATCTGGATCTGACAGAAATTCCCACGTTACCAGCCCCAGCACAGATAAAATAATTGCTGTCACCCAAAAGCTAGGTCGCCCTAAATTCAATAGTCTGGCTTTAAGATAACGTAAGTAGGCGGGGGGATAATGAAGATTTGACATAGGTTTGGGTATGAGGAATTTACTTAGAGGTGATAATAAGTTACGTAATTTCCGAATACAGAGATGACTAAAAAGTTTCTGCTGAGAAAAATTTTCAAATAAAATTTAAGGTTGATTTCATCCTAACTGCTCAATCTTCATGAGTCATTAGTGATGGACAATTATTAGTGAAAAATTTACTTTTTGCTAATTAGTTTATTGTGTATGGCTTTGCTGGGGGAATAAGATAACTATTTTTCAGCGATGGTCACTTTGGATATCATCAGGAATTGAAAGCTAGTCTAAGTTTATGGTTGTAGCTATTTTCTAGTTACTCAACTGTGCGTTGCCATTGTCGATATGCCTATAAAGGCGCTGCCAGCCTTGTTCTTGCATCGCATAGTATTATTTACCAGGAGACTACAGCAATGATGAAAGCTGAAGATATCATGACCAAGAACGTAGTGACCATTCGTGGTTCAGCGACTGTTGCTGAAGCGGTGGGACTAATGAAGGAAAAAGGATTGCGTGCTTTGGTTGTGGATCGTCGTCATGAGCATGATGCCTATGGCATAGTCACTGAAACGGATATTGTCTATAAGGTAACAGCCTACGGTAAAGACCCAAAGCAAGTACGAATTTACGAAATCATGAGCAAGCCTTGCATTGTCGTCAATCCTGAGTTGAGTGTGGAATATGTAGCGCGGTTGTTTGCTAATACTGGGATTCGTAGGGCACCTGTGATTAAAGGTAAGCTGTTAGGGATTATTTCAGTGACCGATATTTTGACAAAAAGCGACTTTGTTGAGGCTCCCAAAAGCTTACTGCTAGACGAGAGAATTCAAAAAGCGATCGCACAAGCCCGTGCTATTTGTACCGAACAAGGAGCCTATTCTAAAGCCTGCGCCGCCGCTTGGGATGAAGTTGAAGAACTCCAAGCAGAAGCAGCCCATCAAAAAGCTGAAGGTATGGAGTCAGCCAAACTCTCTTTTGAAGAATACTGTAAAGACAACCCAGAAGCCCCGGAATGTCGGCAGTATAGTTCTTGAGGGATGAGGGAATGGGGGCAGGGGGGCAGGGGGGGCAGGGGGGACAAGGAGGACAAGGGGGACAAATGCCCCATGCCCAATGCCCCATGCCCAATGCCCAATGCCCAATGCCCTTTATCTTTGCGCCACTCGCATCAATAAAAATAGCCCTGTTCCCAAGCCGATAAAGTTAGGTAGCCACGCCCCCATAAAGGGAGAGAGGATATTCGCCTGTCCTAAGGCTCCAGTAATAAAGCTGAGGAAGTAATATGAGAAAATGACAATGACACTAATCCCAAAACTTGTGCCGCGTCCAGTGCGCTGGGGTATGCTTCCCATCGCTGCGCCTACTAAGCCAAACACTACACAGACAAATGGTAAGGCGATTTTTTGTTGAATTCGGACTTCCAGTTTACGGATTTTTTGGCGATCGCCACCGAGACGTTCTACAGCTAGTTGTTCTATGGCTTCGGAAATATTCATCTCGCCGTAGTCGCGGCTTTTTTCTGCCAAACTTAATGCTGTGCGGGGAAGGCGCAGTTGTTGGTGTTCAAATCGCAGAATGTTGCGATAGGAGCGATCGGGCGATACTAAATAGATGGTGCCGTTATAAAAATCCCAAACGTTTTGTGATGCGTTCCATTGCCCTGATTCTGCTACGACAATTTGATTGAGATTTTTTTCCGAACGGTCAATAATTGTCAAACCTGTCATACGCTTACCATCAAATTGGTCAGCGTAAAACAAGCGTGTCAATATTCTATTTGTCGTCCCATCCTCCCCCTTGACATCTCGATATTCCGGATAGAAAATGTTTTGTTGTTTTAAAATTGGTTTATCTGACTTTAAGGCGTTGTTTAAAGTCATATTTGCTTGATAACTTGCAGCTGGTGCTATATGCTCGTTAAACACAAATGTCAGCCCTGTGACGACTAAACTTAACATCACAGCAGTAAAAACCATCCGATAAACACTTACCCCACAGCCCCGCAGGGCAATGAGTTCACTCTCGCTAGAAAGACGACTGTAAGTCATCAAAGTAGCTAACAAAGTGGACATAGGAAAGGCTAAAACAATGAAAGTTGGCAGTTTTAAAACAAAAACTTGCAGCGCAATATCTATCGGTAGCCCAGATTCTACGATTTTTCTGACTAAGTCAAATACGGCATCAATTGTCACCCCAATTGATGAAAAAGCTCCCACCCCAAATAAAAACGGCGGTAGTAATTCGCTGGTTAGGTAGCGATCCATGATCGTAAAAGGCATCAGCGAATTGAGGGTGTAATAAGATGTGAGCTTTTTTGTAATCATACACTAACTTAAAAAGTAAATATCTAGAACCCAGACACAGCCAAACCTTGAAAGTAAATTTAATCAGGAAAATAAATTATCAGTCGCTGGAAATAAAGATAAAACCTCTGGATTAAATGGTAATAATAAAGGTGTAACAATCTCCAGAGAAATTATTAATTAATCAATTTGGTTTTAAACTTGGAAATTATCGCCTAAGTAATATTGACGCACTAGCGGGTTATTATAAAGTTCATTGGCATTACCAAAAGCGAGAATTTGTCCCTCGCGCATGATATAGGCGCGATCAGTAATAGCCAAAGTTTCGCGGACATTGTGATCTGTTATTAAGATACCCATACCGCGATCGCGAAGTCGCGCTACAATCTGTTGAATCTCCGAAACTGCAATTGGATCGACTCCAGCAAATGGTTCATCCAAAAGTAAAAATTTTGGCCCTTCTCTACCAGAAGCTAAAGCTCTAGCTAATTCCGTCCGGCGGCGTTCACCACCAGAAAGTTGAATTCCTTTACTGTTAGCTACTTTTTCCAAACGAAACTCCCGCAGTAAATTTTGGGTTCGCCCTGACCATTCCCACTGTGGTACATTGGTTTGCTCTAGTACTAAGAGTATGTTATCGCGTACCGAAAGCTGGCGAAAAACACTTGCTTCCTGCGCTAGATAGCCAATACCCAACCTTGCCCGCTTGTGCATTGGCATTGCGGTAATATCGAGATTATCTAGCCAGACTTTTCCCTGATTGGGTTTTTCTAACCCTGTGGCGATATAAAAGGTTGTCGTTTTACCTGCGCCATTCGGCCCTAATAAACCAACAACTTCTCCTTGAGCTACAGAAAGGTTAACACGATTGACAATCTGCCGCTTACCGTAAGATTTGTGGATATTCTCCAAAATAATTTTCACTTTCTTGATGCCCCTCTCTGTTACTGCTAATTAGAACCTTTGAGATCTGGTGTCTTTGGGGCAGGTTTTGCAGATTGTCCGCCAAGTTCTCCATCCTGTACCATATAAATAGACTCTACCTGACGGTTAGATTCGGGCAAAGCCACAAATCGTCCTTCGTCAATCAGATAAGTTACTTTCTCTGCGCGGATACTATTGCCGCCCTGTTGCAAAATATAGACATTCCCACTAAAATCAATCCGGCGTTCCTTGCTAAAATATTGTGCTTGAGTAGCTGTTGCCTGAATCTGGCGTGCCGGATATAACATTTGCACATTGCCGCGAGCAGTTACCACTTGGCTTTTGGCATCATATTCTTGGACATCCGAGCGAATTGTCAAAGGGCGATTTCCCCCAGATGTTTGTGCCGTAACACTTTGCACTTGGGGAGGAATCACCATTGCACCCAAGAGAGTCACTGGTAACACCAAGCTTAAGGCACAGCGACGTATTTGCGCTTTGGTCAATCGATAGGAGGACATCATAGCAATTTACAATTTAGAATTTCAGCTTGTATTTTAATTATCTCAACTACTCTATCCAAACGTGAAAAATCCCATCTGGACTAATTTCAGATAAATACTGATGCTATAGACGCTTATCCCCACCTCAAGGTTTCGCATCAGTTCGTAGTCAGGACTTTAGTCGGTGAATTTTTAAGCACGCTTTGTGCTTACTACGAACTGATTGTGCCTAATTACATCGAACCCAAAACCACACCCCAGAAATAATCCTCGAAATGGCCTTTACCCTTGTCGATGTAATATTTTTTTGCCCAAGAGTAGACATCCATGCTGAAACGTCCAGTATCTTTTGACCACAATAAACCTCTTTTAATTGAGATATTCCCCAGTATGGTGATCCAATGATTCGGGTAAGGCAAAAATGGCTGATTACCAGTGTCAAGTAAACCATCAGCAGTAATTAAAGCAAAAGCTACACCACCAGAGGCGATCGCTTGTGTCGCTGTATTCAAAGCTTCAGTTTCACCATATATATATGTATGGATGTACTTGACTTGGCGATAGTTTAAAACTTCCTGTGTCCAGCCTTTCATTTCCCAAGATTTAGTCATACCAGCTAAATTGCGGAGAATATCCGGTGCATCTGGTTCCACAGGAAAAATCAGATTTTCCGATTCTCGTAATGTTGCCAAAACCATCCAATCTGCTTGACTCATCCTTAGTCTACCTTGAGAGCGCCGCAGCCTCTCAGTTGCTTGAATGCGTTTAGTTTGTCCTGCAAAACCCCCAGTTTCAAACAGACTGCGGCAAATTTGCACATATCTGAGTGGTTGTTTGCGAATCAGTTCAAACAAAATTGATGCAGGGCCACAAAATGGTTGTCCCCCCTGATTAACTTGAAAAGGATCGTTGAGGCGGATTTTAATTTCCGCCAGCACTTGCTTTTTATCCAAATTTGCCCACACACTGGGGGAATTGGATTTTTCAAAGTCTGCAAGGGCGGCAATAATTGATGTATCTAAAGGTTGGGAAGTCATAATTTTTTGTGCAAAATAGGTTATTGGTTAGTAATTTTCGGAGAATTTGGATAAAAATTATACCGTAAATTTTGATTTATTCACGCAACTTAGTGAGCAAGAAGGCGATCGCTTAAAATCAGGTTTTGCAGACAAATCCCAAAAACTCGCACATTGTACAGGTGAATTACTCTTGAGTAATTTCCACAGGTTGAGATGATGCAAATTTGCAATCAAAGGTTGTATTTGCGATCGCGAGTAGAACACAATAGCCCAAAGCTGACTAGATAATTTACTTTTTTGTCTTCCCGAAGCCGTTTTTCATCTATTTTTCATCTAATTTCAGTCTCATCATTTTTTTGTACCTTTTTTTACTGCATCCAACTCACATTAAATTCATCACAATTTAGGTAATCACGCTATAGCCACGCTTCAACTTAACTTGTCATGATGTATTTGATAGATATTTTAGCCAATTTAATTGCATATAAACTTCGCTAAATCATGCTTTAAATAAAGTATGAAATACTCAGTCATAGATTGACTTTGGCAAGTTTAATGTTTCAGAAATTCTGTTTATTTTCAATATTCCGAACTAACTGAACTATGTTTGACAATCCTGAAGTTAACATCAATTCTTCGTTGCCAGAATTAGATAATAATTCGCTAAATCCTTTACAAGCTGATTGGCAAGGATTCAGTTCACAGCAACTTTTATCATTAGCCGGTGAGACTCTCATCCAAGCATGGCAAAACGAAATTAACCCAACCAACGCATTATTTTACGCTGCTGGGAGTATTTTTAAAACTAACTTTGCTGAAGTAGCTCAGATTGCTTTCGGAGAATCTTTTGATGTTAATAAAGCAGCAGCATTAGGTGCTGAGATATTGAGTGAAAGCTATGGTGTATTGCCAGATGTGCAATTTCTCTCTAATGCTCAGATGAATGGTGCTTTAGGTGCATATGCTAAAGATACAAACACCATATATATTAATAGTGTTTTTCTCGCGCAGAATGCAGATAACCCAACCGCTATAGGCAAAGTCCTTGTAGAAGAAGAAGGACACTTTTTAGATGCTTACGCTAATTCTATTGACTCCCCTGGCGATGAAGGTGAGATATTAGCTGAATTGATTTCAGGTAACCAACTGAGTGCAGAGCAGATTATTAAGCTTCGTGCTGAAGATGATACGACAACAATTTTTATTGATGGACACTCATTGGTAGTTGAACAGTCAACTCTCATACCCACAATTACCATCAGCGCCACAGATAACAATGCAGGTGAAACCTTAGCCACACAAACAACAAATCCCGGTCAATTTACTCTGACACGCACAGGAAATACGGCTTCTGCACTAACAGTAAATTACACAATTGCAGGGACAGCAACCAATGGTACAGATTACAACAAATTAACCAACAGCGTTACCTTTGCGGCTGGTTCAGCCACAGCTTTAATTAATCTTACTCCCATTGATGATGTCGCATTTGAGGGGAATGAGACAGTTATACTCTCCTTAGCAACGGCTACAAATTACAATTTGGGTACGGTGAATACTGCTACTGTCAACATTGCAGACAACGATAAACCCACAATTACCATCAGCGCCACAGATAACAATGCTGGCGAAACCTTAGCCCCACAAACAACAAATCCCGGTCAATTTACTCTGACACGCACAGGAAATACGGCTTCTGCACTAACAGTAAATTACACAATTGGAGGGACAGCAACCAATGGTACAGATTACAACAAATTAACCAACAGCGTTACCTTTGCGGCTGGTTCAGCCACAGCTTTAATTAATCTTACTCCCATTGATGATGTCGCATTTGAGGGGAATGAGACAGTTATACTCTCCTTAGCAACGGCTACAAATTACAATTTGGGTACGGTGAATACTGCTACTGTCAACATTGCAGACAACGATAAACCCACAATTACCATCAGCGCCACAGATAACAATGCTGGCGAAACCTTAGCCCCACAAACAACAAATCCCGGTCAATTTACTCTGACACGCACAGGAAATACGGCTTCTGCACTAACAGTAAATTACACAATTGCAGGGACAGCAACCAATGGTACAGATTACAACAAATTAACCAACAGCGTTACCTTTGCGGCTGGTTCAGCCACAGCTTTAATTAATCTTACTCCCATTGATGATGTCGCATTTGAGGGGAATGAGACAGTTATACTCTCCTTAGCAACGGCTACAAATTACAATTTGGGTACAGCCAAGACTGCTACTGTCAACATTGCAGACAACGATAAAACCACAATTACCATCAGCGCCACAGATAACAATGCTGGTGAAACCTTAGCTGCACAAACAACAAACCCCGGTCAATTTACTCTGACACGCACAGGAAATACGGCTTCTGCACTAACAGTAAATTACACAATTGCAGGGACAGCAACCAATGGTACAGATTACAACAAATTAACCAACAGCGTTACCTTTGCGGCTGGTTCAGCCACAGCTTTAATTAATCTTACTCCCATTGATGATGTCGCATTGGAGGACGGTGAGACAGTTGTACTCACATTAGCAACTAGTGCGAATTACAATTTGGGTACGGTGAATACTGCTACTGTCAATATTGCAGATAACGATACACCTACAATTACCATCAGCGCCACAGATAGCAATGCTGAAGAAATCTTAGTCGGACAACCGACAAATCCTGGTCAATTTACCCTGACTCGCATCGGAAATACGGCTTCAGCAGTGACAGTAAATTACACAATTGCAGGGACAGCAATTAATGGCACAGATTACAACAAATTAACCAACAGCGTCACCTTTGCGGCGGGTTCATCCACAGCATTAATTAATATTAATAGCATAGACGATCCCGAATTTGAGGGGAATGAGACAGTTGTACTCTCCTTAGCAACTGGTACAAATTACAAGTTGGGTACGTTAAATACTGCTACTGTCAACATTGTAGACAACAACGATAAACCGACAATTTCCATTAGCGCCACAGATAGCGATGCTGGCGAAATCTTAGCTGGACAACCGACAAATCCTGGTCAATTTACCCTCAACCGCACAGGAAATACGGCTTCTGTACTAACAGTAAATTACACAATTGCAGGGACAGCAATTAATGGTACAGATTACAATAAATTAACCAACAGCATCACCTTTGCGGCTGGTTCATCCACAGCGTTAATTAACATTACTCCTATTGATGATGGGGAATTCGAGGGAAATGAGACAGTTGTACTCAACTTAGCAACTGGTACGAATTACAATTTGGGTACGGTGAATACTTCTACTGTCAATATTGCAGATAACGATAAACCCACAGTTACCATCAGCGCCACAGATATTAATGCAGGTGAAACTCTAGCCGGACAACCGACAAACCCCGGTCAATTTACTTTTAGTCGTACCGGAATTACGACACAAGCATTAACAGTTAATTATACGGTACAAGGAACAGCAACTAATGGTACTGATTACGATACCTTAAGTGGTTATGTTGTAATTCCTGTGGGACAAAGTAGCGTCACGCTTCCCATTAATGTTAAGGATGATTTAATCACTGAAGGTGATGAAACTATTGTTCTCAGTTTACAAGCGAATAATAGCTATGGCTTAGGAAATAACACTGAGGCTATTGTCCGAATTGCTGATAGTAATTTGGGAGGAAATGTCAAATTTGATGGTGTGGATGATTATCTTAGTATCTCCCTGGATGAGCCAGAAACAGAAATTACCCATGAGTTTCGCTTTAAAACCAGCGATCCAAATGCAGGATTATTTGCTGTAGTTGATGGTGACTTAGGCGCTGGTGGACACGATCGCCATATTTACTTAACAGGCGGAAATATTAAGGCGCGTCTTTGGAACACAGAAGAAATTCAGAGTAAGGGATTATATTTAGCAGACGGAAATTGGCATCACGTAGCTTATACTATTGGCGCTGCTATTGGTGGACAAAAATTATATATTGATGGTCAATTAGTAGCTTCTGGCAGTAAGACTAAATCTGATTTTGATTGGCAAAAAAAGATTAATATTGGCTTCTCAAATGATGCAGTCAATAAATACCTCAACGGCAATATAGACGAGGTTCGCATTTGGAATAAAACACGTAATTTAGATGAAATTCGTGGTTACATGAATCACGAATTAAACGGTAATGAAACTGGATTAATTGGCTATTGGAAGTTAAATGATGCAACTGGAAATATTGCTGTTGATTCTAGCAGTGCTAAACGAAATGCAGAATTGCGCAATAATCCGACTTGGGTAAATCCAAATCTAAGTCTACCTTCTAATCTTAATCAATGGAATGTCAGCTTCATTAATCGCAATTCTAGCAATGTAGCTGATTACAACAGCTATGATTTTACCCGTCCCGATGCAACTGTCAAACTTGACAGATTTAACCTAAATAGCAACCTCAAATTTGATGGTGTGGATGATTATGTCAATATTTCCGCTACAAGTTTTGGTGGTGCTGTAACCGTTGAAGCATGGGTTTATGTGGATAAACATCAAGGTTGGTCACGCATTATCGACTTGGGTAATGGAGCCAATAATAACAATATCATCCTTGGGTATGTAGAAAATTCCGGTAAGATGTTCTGGGAAACTTACCAGGGAGCAAATACTCAAAAACTGATCACCAATGATATATTCCCAGAAAAACAATGGGTTCATGTTGCTGCGGTTAATGACGGACAGGGGAAAGGATACATTTATTGGAATGGAGAATTAAAAGCATCAGGTAATGTTTTCGCTCCCTTAAATGTTACCCGTAGTACGTCTTATATCGGGCGTAGTAATTGGAGTGCAGATGCATATTTCAACGGCAAAATGGATGATGTTCGCATCTGGAATGCGGTACGAACTCAAGCGGATATTCAGACTTATCTGAACCGCGAATTAAATGGTAATGAAGCGGGATTAATTCGCTACTGGACATTAAATGAAACAACAGGAAATATTGCTGTTGATTCCAGTATTAATAAACAAAATGGAGAATTACGCAATAATCCCATTAGGATTACTAACAATTCAGTTGCGCTAAAAGTTAACTATGGAGAAGGAAGTCCAGCAGCAAATGTGCAAAGCGATTACTTTGCAATGCAAGCGTGGACAACTACCCGTTTAGATGCTGGTAAGATTTACCAAGTTACTACTCAGTCGGATGATGGGACTCGCTTTTTCCTGAAAAATGTAGCTAATGGTCAGATCACTAACATTGCTGGAGATTGGCGGATTAGGAATGTTGGTGAATCTGCAAGTACCTATTTCTTCAATGTGGCGCAGTCTGGTGACTACGATTTTTACGTTCAGTATTACGAAAATTTGGGTGGTGCAGCAGTTAATGTCGATGTAAAAGAAGCACCAACTAATATTCAGTTTGATAGCTCTCAGGGTATCTTTATTGATCAGAATAGTTCCTATCGTGCTGAATATTACAACAATATCTCTCTTAGTGGAACACCTACTTTCACTCAAAACGAGAGTAATATTAACCACGATTGGGGATTAGGTAGTCCCGCCACTGGTATAGGTGCTGATAACTTCTCTGTGCGCTGGACAGGTAAAAACTATTTCCAAGGGGGACTATATAATTTAATCAGTCAAGCTGATGATGGAATTCGCATTTTTGTTGATGGAGTCAAGGTATTAGATAAATGGGTTGATCAACCCTATATTCGCAATGATTCTTATGTACAAATTTCTCCTGGAGAACATCAGGTTGTAGTTGAATATTTTGAGCATGGTGGCAATGCTATTCATAATTTGCGTTGGGAACGCTTAAGAGATTTAAATGATTGGCAAACGGGTGTTTTGCCGATTAATACGTTCCAAGCAGAGTATTTCAATAACCGTTCTTTGAGTGGTAATCCTAGTTTTAAACAGGTTGAAGATCGAATTTACCATCAATGGGGAACGGGTGGCCCTGGTAATGGCGTAGCAAATGATAATTTCTCAGCGCGTTGGACAGGATTATACAATTTTGCAGCAGGATCTTATTTCTTCCGTGCCATTGCTGATGATGGTGTCCGTTTATGGATTGATGACAATTTAGTAATTGATGCTTGGAAGGATCAAGGCGCAACAAATTATGGATTTAATCGTTTTTTGAGTGACGGATTACATCGAATTAAAGTTGAATATTACGAAAATGGTGCAGATGCTATTACTAATGTTTGGTGGGAGCAAAGCACCCAAACTGGACAATGGAATGCTGAATATTTCAACAACCGTGATTTAAGTGGTAATCCTACTTTTACCCGTGCCGAAGGCGAAAGTATTACTCCAATCAAAGCACTTAGTAATAATATCGTTTCTCAGCCTTTATACAATGAATTAGGCAGCAAAATTGATTACTTTTGGGGTGTAGGTGGGCCTGGTAATGGTGTAGGAAATGATGGCTTCTCCGCGCGTTGGGCAGGAGTTTTCCAGTTCGATGAAGGTAACTATTTATTCCGCGCTAATGCAGACGATGGAATCAGAATTTGGGTAGACGATCAGCTGGTTGTGAATGGATGGAAGGATCAGGGTTTTGCTGCCTATGGGGCTAATCGTTATCTCACCGCAGGACAACATAAGGTGAAGGTGGAATACTACGAAAATGGTGGGGATGCTGCTGTTAAAACATGGTGGGAAAAGGTTGGTGCAACAGGACTATGGACTGGTCAATATTTCAATAATACCGATTTAAGTGGAACTCCTGTATTTACTAACCCTGCTGAAGCAAGTCTTAGATATGATTGGGGTTCAGGTAGTCCAGGAAATGGTGTGAATAATGATAATTTCTCGGCACGTTGGATAGGGGTATTTAATTTTGAAGAGGATAATTATCGCTTCAGTAATAGTGTCGATGATGGAATGAAAATTTGGATTGACGATCAATTAATCCACGATACTTGGAATGGTCGAAATGCGGTTAATTATAGTGTGGATCGGTTCTTAACGAAAGGCGATCACAAGATTCAAGTTGAATATCGAGAATTTGGTGGTTTAGCTATTTCCAAAATCTGGTGGGATCGGATTGTTCAAGCCCCTGTTTATACGCCTCCTGCATTACCAGCCCCAACTCCAGTACGCGATACTTACACAGTAAAACCCAATGATACGCTTTGGGGTATTGCACAAAGCTACTACGGCGATGGAAGTAAATGGACTCAGATTCAACGGGCGGATGGATCTACCTATACCTCTGAACAAGCAAAGTATTTACAAATTGGTGCAGTAGTTTATATCCCGAAAGGAACTAGCACCCCTGCTTTACCTAATCGTATTTCTTACACAGTACAACCCAATGATACGCTTTGGGGTATTGCTCAAAGTTTCTTAGGGGATGGTACGCGCTGGACAACAATTCAACGGGGGGATGGTTCAACCTATACTTCTGAACAAGCACGGTATTTACAAATTGGTGCAGTAGTTTATATTCCCCAAGCGAATACAGAGAATACTGCAAGTGTCAGCCCCGTGGCAAACCTGCCAAGTTATATTATCAAATCGGGTGACACACTTTGGGATATTGCTTCTCAATATATGGGAAGTGGTGCAAAATGGACTTCGATTTTAAAAGCTAATGGTACAAGCTTTACGGAAGCAGAAGCCAGAAGGCTACAAATTGGTACGATAGTTTATTTCCCACCCAATACTAATACTAGTAAACCAGTTGGCGCTTCTCCTGTTGTCAATTTACCCAGTTATGTAATTCAGTCCGGTGACACCCTTTGGGATGTTGCACAGCGTTATTTGGGTAATGGTACTCGCTGGACTTCGATTTTGAAGCAAAATGGTACGCAGTTTAGTGATGCAGAAGCGCGACAATTACAAGCGGGTACTGTAGTTTATTTCCCTGCGGGTACGGATACTTCTCGTCCGATTGTTTCTAATCCTTCAACTCCTAGGATCAATAATCCTGTTGATAATCCTTCTGTGAATCCACCTATACAAGAGCCGATTAGTGGTAATCCAGGTAGTGGTAATCCCGATAAAGGTTATTACAATGGAGATTCTACTCCTTATAATCAAGTCGCGAATTTTATTGAGAGAGCTAAACAAGGTTATGAGTCTGAGAAACCTTGGGATTTAGACTTTATTAAAAAAGCTCGATTAAGCGGACTTAAGATTTCTTTATATGGACTGGCAAATACTTGGGATAGTTGGGGTTGGGATGATGCAGCTCAATTACTTCGCCATTTTTTGGATAACAATGGTGACACATGGTATGCAAACGCTGGCTCAAGTGTCTCAATAGATGAATTAATTCGGGAATCTGGAAACTTTAGAGAAATTCTATTTCAGAATGCTATTAAAGATGCAGTTCAAAGAAGTAAGTCTTATATTGCATCAGATTATTCTGGTGGAAATCTAGAACAACAATGGGGAAATGCGGTAGGACACTTTGATCTGTGGGATGATGGAGGAAATTGGTCTGAAGCTCTTGGAGGTTTTAGTTACAGATATAGTGCAGGATTTACAAAGGTTTCTTCCAATATAATCAGTATCAACGTGAAATTTTACGTTGCTGACATATATGATTTTGAGAACGATTCATGGGCAGGTTGGATTTTAGAAGCAATCAACGAACTTCATAAAGCAGGCTATGCAAAAAACTTTGCTGTATCTGGTGAATCTCGTGAATATACATGGCTTTATTCAATCGATAGTGGATTCCTAGATAGTATAGGTGGTGTTTGGAATGACACTTTCGTTTAATTTTTTCATGTCATAGATGAACTGCGATCGCCTTTATCACTACCTACAATGCGATCGCCTTTCCATTTTCATACATAATCAAGTGCGATCGCCTTTAGGACTACCCACAGTGCGATCGCTTTCCATTCTCATACATATTCAACTGCGATCGCCTTTGTCATTACCCAGAGCGTGATCGCCTTTGTGTGATGGTGGATGAAAGTGCGATCGCTCTTGTTTACCAAAACCCTGTAATATCATTTCATGATTGACCATGACCAATTATTTAAAAAGCTTTTAGAAAACTTCTTTCCTGAGTTCATCGAGCTATTTTTCCCCGATATCACTAACTATTGGGAACGCGACAGTATCGAATTTATACCCCAAGAGGTATTTACAGATATCACTGTGGGAACCAAGAAAATCGTTGATTTAGTTGTCCGCGCATCTTTTTGTGATCGAGATTCATTATTTATCATCCATACCGAACATCAATCATCCAGTGAATCTGATTTTAATGCGCGGATGTTTACCTATTTTGCACGTCTCCACGAAAAATATGCTTTGCCAATTTACCCGATTGTCTTATATTCCCACGACTCACCCCTAACCCGCGAACCAAACATTTACACCGTTGAGTTTCCCGGTTGGAAAGTCCTAGAATTTAACTACAGGGTAATTCAATTAAACCAATTTAATTGGCGGGATTTTGTCAATACACCCAATCCAGTTGCAAGTGCTTTAATATCAAAAATGCGGATGGACAAACAAGAACGTCCCACCGTGAAATTATTGTCATTACAGTTACTTGTGAGTTTGGGACTAAATCCCGCACAAATTGAGCTAATTTCCCAATTTGTCGATGTTTACCTAGAATTAAACACCCTGGAAGAAGCCATTTTCCAATCACAACTTGCTACCATTGAACCAGCACAGGAGGAAGAAGTTATGGAGATTGTCACAAGTTGGCAACGTCGAGGAAGGGAAGAAGGACGAGAACAGGGAAAACAATTAGAAGCATGTACGATGGTTCTGCGACAACTCAATCGTCGTGTCGGTGCGTTAACTCCCCAGTTACAGGATCGGATTCAACAGCTATCAACCCCTCAGTTAGAAGATTTGGGTGAAGCTTTGTTAGATTTTAGCATGATCGCCGACTTAGAAAACTGGTTGATTGCCCATGAAAATTGAGGATAAGTAAGAGCGTTGGCGTAGCCCGCCGCAGGCATCGCTTGGACAATCTCATACATAATCAAGTATGTTGGCGCAGCCCAACCCAGGCATCGCTTTCCCTAAAAATGCAGCTATTCCACTAAATTAATTTAAAAACTTCTCCACACACCTAATAAATATTTCCACACCCATTGGTAATGCAGTTTCATCAAAATCAAACCGGGGATGATGATGAGGATAAGCCAAATCTTTGGCGGGATTGGCAGAACCTAAAAAGAAATAACACCCAGGAACTTCTTGCAAGAAAAATGACATATCTTCACCGCCCATAGTTTGGCATTCTGGCACAATTCCCATCGGCGTTTCTACCACTTCTTGTGCTAGTGATCGCACTAATTCTGCAATGCCTGCATCATTAATTACTGGGGGATAAAGTGACACATATTCTAAGTCATAACTTGCGCCATGACTCTGGCACACTCCGGCAATTATCTGCTCAATCCGCTGGTGAAAATAACCTGCAAAAGCTGGGTTAAAATACCTGACTGTGCCTTTCATATTTGCTGTGTCAGCAATCACATTATGTGCTGTACCCGCATGAAGCGCACCTACAGTTACCACTGCTGAATCAATGGGATTCACGTTTCGTGCTACGATTGTTTGCAAAGCGTTGACAATTTGGGCGGCAACGACAATCGAATCCACAGTTTGATGTGGTATTGCCCCATGTCCACCTTTGCCGAAAATTGTGCAGTTGAATAATTCTACAGCTGCCATTAACGCTCCAGGCCGAACGCCGACTGTTCCCAAGCCTAGGTTATTCCACAGGTGTAAGCCAATAATTGCATCGACATCGGGGTTTTTCAGTACCCCAGCCTCAATCATCGGTTTTGCACCTCCTGGCCCTTCTTCTGCTGGCTGGAAGATAATTTTTACAGTGCCAGCAAAATCGTCGCGATGCTGCTGGAGATAGTAAGCTGTACCTAGGGCGATCGCAGTATGTCCGTCATGTCCACAAGCGTGCATTACGCCATCATGCTGGGAACAATAAGCCACTTGGTTGAGTTCTTGAATTGGCAAAGCATCCATATCAGCCCGAATTGCCAAAACCTTACCATTGCTGAGTTTGTTACCTTTGATAATCGCCACAATTCCAGTTTGGGCAATACCAGTTTGATGCTCAATTCCCCATTCTTGCAACTTCTGTGCGATAAACTCAGCTGTGAGTTTTTCTTTAAAACCCAACTCTGGTTTTTGATGTAGTCGCCGCCGCCATTCTACCAGTTGCGGAAGCAATGAACGGATCGAGAGTCGGACATGAGATAAGTCAACAGACGCAGGATTTGGGAAGGTGGAAACCATCTGAAGGATGAAGGATGAAGGATGAAGGATGAAAGATGAACTTACATAACTTTATTATTAACGTGATTTTTTAGTCTTTGTCTTTTACTCTTGAGATTTTGTTGATTTCTGGAATGATTCCTAAATCTAAATTTGACGCAACTTGGGCTAATTTGTCTAAGTCAGCGAGGTTATCTAAATGGGGTAAGCAACCTAAAACTGGGGTATTGGTGAGTGATTGAATCAAATCTTGTGGCGTTAAGTCGGCTATTTCTGCCTCAGAACGGGGTTGTACGCAGTTGAGAACAATTCCTTTGAGATTTACCCGCGCTTGTCTAGCTAATGCTACATTAGCCACTGCTTGCGCGATCGCTCCTAACCTGACAGGAACTACTAGAACCGTTGGTAAATGCCAGTCTCCAGCTAAGTCTGCTACCGTCAATTCATCTGTGATGGGTGAGCCTAAGCCCCCTAAAGATTCTACCAGGACAAAATCCCGCTGCGATCGCAATTTAGACAGAGCTTGCCAAACTACAGCTAAATCCACTTGGCGATTTTCCTTGGCGGCGGCGATCGGCGGCGCTAAAGGTGCTTGAAAATACAACGGTGTAATTTCTTCAGATGTTTGTTGTAGGGAAAACAGCTTTTGATACCATTCGCGATCGCCTTCTCCTGATTGAATCGGTTTCATAATTCCCCAATTGCGCTCAGGAAAATATTTTTGCCAATAGGCTGCTAATGCTGTTGTTAAAACAGTTTTCCCCGCTTCAGTATCAGTACCTGTAATTAGTAGTGTGTTCAACAATTTGTTTCTGGAAAAGTCAATTATCAGCTTGTGTACTAATTGCTCATCATACTTATAATTCTGTTTATTTACAATTGATTTATTATTGTAAATTTTAATAGCTAACATTTATTAAAGATAAAGGATGAAGTGAGAATTGGTACAAGCTTGCCCTACGTCCCGCTACGCTAACGCCCAAGGTGGGCGAAAAAAATTAAGTTTTTCCTTAATTTCTGCCCCATCCCACCCTTCAGGAATTAACGCATTCAAGAAATTTATTTTTGACTTTTGACTTCCGTTCATCGGTTGGGTGGGGTAATTTCATACTTCAGTTGACTTCAACCCAACTATCTATATAGTTTAAACCTTCAGGCATCATCCGCCCTTTTTCTCGAAAGCGACGGTATATTTTTTAAGGATCGCGATTGTTGAATCGCTCGATTACCATGAATAACATTTTGCCTCCTTAGCCATCTTTAAAAAACACAATGTCTTGGTATTCAGTGGAATTCCTGTTTAAGTTCCTGGGCTATTAGTGGGATTAGGTACGTTAGTTGGTTGTTCAGTGGCAGTGGGTGTGGGTGTGGGGCTTGGTGTGGGGCTTGGTGTGGGAGTTGGTGTGGGAGTTGGTGTGGGGCTTGGTGTAGGAGTTGGTGTGGGAGTTGGTGTGGGAGTTGGTGTGGGGCTAGGTGTAGGAGTCTCCTGGATGGATTTTTCTAATCCAACATTGAGAGTGTAATCACTCTCGGCAATTCCTGGTTCTAGACTTAATTGAATAGTGTATCTACCTGTTCGCGGTAATTTGCCATCATAGGATGTAACTTGATTAGCCAAATTATCAATGGGTTGTTTATTCCTATCTAAAATTGCTAGAACAATGCCATTACCTTGCTCCAGCGCCGCAGTTAATCTTTGCCCTTTTTGTCCAGAAAAACTGTACTGAACTATTTGATTTTCTTTCAGCGTATTTTCTACTTTAGCTGTATTGGATGCTCCAAAATTAAGGCGCTTACTCAAAACAACAGGTTCAGCATTAGTCGGTGTCGGTGAGGGTGTTAATGTCGTACCACCAGAAACAACTGGTGAAGGGAAAGTTTGTGGTGGTGTTTCTGGTGGTGTTTGCGGCGACTGACTGCGAATAGAACTCACCAACGCCCAAGAACCAACTCCTGCTAAAATAACTACAGCACTGCCAATAGCCCCAACTGCTAGTGGATTATCTAAGACAGAATTACTATTGCTGGGTGGAATTGCTGGTCTAGGCTTATTGGGTGAAGGTGAAGGTGCTGGCTGAGGCTGACGACCACCAACAGCAAGGGTTTGGAGATTGGAGACATTATTGGGGATAGGGACATTGGGTTGATCGATCGCTTGCAATGCTTGGATCACCTCAGTTGCACTTTGGTAGCGATCGCTTGGTCGATAATTCAACATCCGATTAATCACTTCGGCAAATCGGGGATTAACTCTCGCCCATTGTTGCCAATTCCATGTTAGTTGATTGTCATCAAATAAATCTCTTGGTTCTCTACCAGTCAGCAAAACGAGCGCAGTCACAGCGAGTGCATATAAATCACTATTAGGGTAAGCTTGCCCTGTTTGCATTTGTTCGCTGGGAGAATAACCTGATTTCCCCACAGTAGTGACGGGCGCGGTGCTATTGGGAGATTGCAATCGAGTTGCTAATTCTTTCACTACCCCAAAATCAATTAATACTGGTTTAGCATCACTATCTCGTAAAATAATATTCTCTGGTGAAATATCTCGGTGAATAATTCCCCGACTGTGAATATGCTCCAATACAGGTAACAAAGAGCGCATCAACAGTAACACTTCTGGTTCTGTTAAAGTTTGACCAGTAGCTTGGCGTTCCGCAAGTATAGTCCGGTAAGTCTTACCTGGAACATAATCTTCCACCAAAAATAAACGCTGATCTTGTTCAAATCTTTCTCGGAATTTTGGTATTTGCGGATGTTCAATTTGATACAAAATTGCCGCTTCTCGGTGAAAAAGTTCTTGTGTCTTCTCCCACACAGAAGTTCCAGTAGTTGTCGGAATTAATTCTTTAATCGCGCAAAGTTCATTAAATCGCCGCTGATCTTCCGCCAAATAAGTTCTGCCAAATCCTCCTTGTCCGAGGATTTGAATCATGCGGTAACGGTTTTGCAGGATAGTGCCAACAGTAATAGGTGGTTGCATAATTGTTTAATTAAGGGGCATTGGGCATGGGGTATTGGGCATTGGGCATTGGGCATTGGGCATTGGGCATTGGGCATTGGGCATGGGGCATTGGGCATTGGGCATTGGGCATTGGGCATTAGGCATTTCTGATTTATCTCCCTTGTCCTCCTTGTCTCCCTTGTCCTCCTTGTCCCCCTCATCTCCCGGTGAGTTTCGACTTCTCTGCGAGACGCTACGCGAACACTCAACTACCGCGAAGTCGAACCACATCTCCCTCATCCACAAAGCTTTTTGCATTCACAACTGGCTGCTGTATGATTTATCACTACCATTGTTTTTAATTCGGTAAATCAGTATCATATAAGACTTGTTATTTACTTAAGTGTTGATTTATTCGTGTGCGACTATATAATATCTCGGAGCAATTGCGCTGAAACTGTAAAAAGTTTGTAGCTAATTCCCAAAATAGGTGCGTATAAGTAGCAATCTCCCAAAAAAATCTCAGATGTGAGGTTTTGCTGACTGCAAGCAAAAATCCGAATAATGGCTCTAGTTATTCGAGTGCTTGTTCAGTTAAGCTATCAATGGTTTGTTTACCAAACGTACTCAAAAATTTGCAAATCATAATTTTTAGGAGAAATGTTTTAACTTTTACAGATATTTTTTTACACTATTCCGGTTAAATTTGCTAAATTGCTGATGTTAAGATTGCCATGAATGCACATCGAGGATCTGCTGTGCTCAGTTCTGCAACTTTATCTAAAGTGCAGCCAGCTGCAACAGGAATAACTGAAAATAATCGCCTGCGGCTGTTTTCTGGTTCTGCCAATGTACAACTGTCTCAAGAAGTCGCTCGCTACCTGGGCATGGACTTAGGTCCAATGATCCGTAAAAGGTTTGCGGACGGCGAACTCTATATCCAAATCCAGGAGTCTATCCGGGGTTGTGATGTCTATCTCATCCAGCCATCCTGTCAGCCCGTTAACGATCATTTAATGGAATTGCTGATTATGATTGATGCCTGTCGTCGAGCTTCTGCTCGCCAGGTGACAGCAGTAATTCCGTACTATGGCTATGCGCGGGCTGATCGCAAAACAGCAGGACGAGAATCAATCACTGCGAAGTTGGTTGCTAACCTCATCACTCAAGCAGGAGCCAACCGTGTTTTGGCAATGGATTTGCACTCAGCCCAAATTCAGGGATATTTCGACATACCTTTTGATCATGTTTATGGTTCGCCAGTTTTACTAGATTATCTGGCCAGTAAACAGCTATCAGATCTTGTAGTTGTCTCTCCTGATGTTGGCGGTGTAGCCAGAGCCAGAGCATTTGCCAAAAAGCTGGGTGATGCTCCGTTGGCGATTATTGATAAACGTCGTCAGGCTCACAATATCGCCGAAGTATTAAATGTAATTGGTGATGTGAGGGGTAAAACAGCAGTCTTAGTGGACGATATGATCGACACTGGAGGCACAATTGCTGCCGGAGCAAGGTTGCTACGTGAAGAAGGAGCGCGTCAGGTCTATGCCTGTGCAACTCATGCAGTGTTCTCGCCACCTGCTGTTGAGCGGTTGTCTAGTGGCTTGTTTGAGGAAGTAATCGTCACCAACACGATTCCCATTCCAGAAAGCAATCGTTTTCCGCAACTCGTAGTGCTTTCAGTGGCTAATCTACTCGGAGAAACCATCTGGCGGATTCACGAAGATACTTCAGTAAGTAGTATGTTCCGCTAGCAAAAAAACGACTGTTACATCCGTTACAGTTCTGCGTAAATAACTATGAAGTACGAAGTATGAAGTAGGAAATTTTTCTCGCTTCATTCTTCAACCTTCATGTCGAGGGGAATCTCAGCAGAGGCGTTCTAATTCTGCGGCGATCGCTCTTTGTCCCATATTGTGGAAGTATATGAATAGCGAAACAGTAACCTTGCAATCTTTGTATACGGTTACAGATCAAGAACTACTGCTGATGAGTTCGCAAAACCCAGAACTGCGGTTTGAACGCAATGCTGATGGAACTATAGATACTATGCCACCAACTGGAGGAATTTCTGGGAATCGGGAAGCCAAAGCCGTAGCTTATTTATTAAATTGGGTAGAAAGTCAGGATTTAGGCGAAGTTTTTAGTGCCAGTACAGGTTTTAGATTACCAAATACGGCTGTACGTTCTCCTGATGCTGCTTTTGTCGCTAAAGGACGCTTACCAATCGGTTGGGATGAGCAAGAAGATCAGTTTATCAACTTAGCACCGGATTTCGTGATTGAAATTCGTTCTCAAAATGACAGCCTAGAAAAACTCAAAGCCAAGATGGCAGAATATATTGCCAATGGCGTGCGCTTAGGATGGTTAATTGACCGTCAAAATCAGCAAGCTTTAGTTTACCGTCAAGATGGCTCAATTACTCAATATCCAGCCACAGCCACTTTGAGTGGGGAAGATGTTGTACCTGGATTTACGTTGTTGTTAAAAAAATTATTGTAATTACAAATCTTAACTACTATTCAAGATTACCAATCCGGTTAAAAGGGTAAAATCTTTTGCTGACTTTACCAACAATCAATTCACGAGGTACAACTCCCCAGCAACGTCCATCATAGGAACTGTTGCGATTATCACCTAATGCTAGATAGGATGCAGGTGGTATAGTGACTGGTTTTGCTAGGTAAGGTGGCTGAATTCCTGATGTGCAAACATCAATTACAGTTCTCTGATTAGAACTCAAGTACTTATTTTCTGGTAAAGGTTGGTTGTTAATATAAACTTGCCCATTCTTCAATTCTACTTTTTCACCAGGTAGCCCAACTATACGCTTAATAAACGCATCCTGGTATCCTTCCTTTTGTAGCGCTTCAGTAGGCGAAAATACTACAATGTCGCCGCGTTTGGGATCTTCAAAGCGATAACTGAGCTTATCAACTAAAATTTTATCTGCCTCCCATTGGTTTGGTGAACCGTGCAGAGTTGGTTCCATAGCGCCTGAAGGTATCCATCTAGCTTCCATTACATATTTTCTCAAAGAAAATCCAGTGCTTATAAATAATAAATCTGATACTGCTATGAGTATGGCAATAATTAATGCCCAATTTTTTGACCTTTGACGATGCACTGGGGAAAACACATATGCTAGATATGAAATCACAGCATAAATAATCGGTGAGAGAAATTGTGAGATACCTGAAAAAACAATGATCAAGATAACTGCGAATATGCCAAATAACCACTTACCAATGTAGAAGTGACCGATTCCTAAAAATAGCTGCGAAAGAAACATAGCTAGCCAAGGGTCTTTACTTTGCTGGCGTAAGTCCTCGAATTCTCGAGTATTCTTACTTTTGGCAGCACTATAAGCATCGAAAAGATTCCACAACCAGACAAACCCAAGAGTAACTAAAAGACCAACACCAATTATCAAATTACCTTTGGAACTGACTATCGAGCATAATGCAGTTATATATAAAGCAATATAAATAAATATCAGGAAATATCCCTGATTTTTTTGTCCTGAATATATTTGTCCTAACCCAGGAAATATTTTGGATAAATTTACGGCTAGCCAAGGTTCTTTAGACATATCAAATCACTCTTCTGTGAGGATGATGTAAAACAAAGATTTTATAAGTAATCATATTTTATAGCTATAAGAGTCATATTTGATTTTTGAAATAATACGTAGGGGAGCCACTGCGTTGGACGGGTTCCCCGGCATAAAGCAAGTGGCGTTGGGCATTGTCCACTCTACAAATACTTCAGATTCAGCAATAGCAAATTTGAGGGGCAAAGATATTGCAGAAGGGTTTACTTTGCTTTTCAAAAGTTAATATAATTTTGCAGTGTTACAAGCTTTATCCATTATTTGCTTTGCTAATGGATGATAACCATTGTGATTTAAAAACGCTAAAGGTGATTCTTTTACTTGATAGCTAATAGCTTCACCTGTAGTTACCAACCTAGCGAAGTGTTCACAATTCCATCCTAAAACCCCATAATGCCAGTCCTTGAAAAGTTCATAAGCAATTAAGCATCGAGCAAGCACTTTCTTTCTATCTAATAAAATTACATGTTGTGTTCTTTGAGCCTGGTGTGGAATTGGAAATACAGCAAATCCGTTTCCACCAAAGTTAAAAGCGTGAGTTTTAGAGATAGTTATGTGATAGTGCAATGTAGAACTTTTTCGATGATCTTTGTGATGTATGAGTAATCCAGCATTGGGGCTGTCATAGTCTACATGTGCAGTAAATTCCTTAATAATACGGTCTGTGGATGTAGAATTAACGATTTTGATAGTAGGAAAGTTAACATTAGCGCTTTGAAGACTTTGAATATTCAAAAGTGAAAGCCACTCCTCAATTGACTGAGGGCGATTTTCTGGCTTCACCTCCATACCCTTGAGAATTGCCTGATTAACTCTATCGCTGATACCAGGATTGATAATTTTTGGTTCTTCTAACGGCGCACCAATTGCTCTGATTGGAGCCATTGTTGGTACTTCTCCCGTTACCAAACAATACAGCGTTGCAGCCAAAGCATAAACATCTGTAAAAGCACCTCGTTTTGCTCGCTTATCATATTGCTCAATTGGCGAAAAGCCATCAGCTAGCATTTGTGTATGAGTCTGAGTCAAATTTTGAGAAAATTCCCGCGCAATCCCAAAATCAATTAATACCGCCTCTGATTTATCAGCACGCAACATAATATTTTGCGGTTTTACATCCCGATGCAGCAAGCCGTTATTGTGAACTACGGTTAGCGCCTCACCAATTTGCTGAATATATCGTAATGCTTCCGCCTCTGGTAAAATACCTTGATTCTCAACTCGATAAGCTAAATTGTCGCCATCAATGTATTCCATGACAATGCACCACAGGTTATCCTCTTGGATTACCTCATCTATTTGCACAATATGGGGATGACTGCATTTAGCTAGTTTTATAGCTTCATTCAAAAAATCTTGCTGAAACCTGGTAAAGTCGGGACGGCGTTGTACTTGATCGTTCAATGTTTTAATTACAATGTAGCGACCATTATTATCTCTAGCGCGGTAAGTAATACCAAAGCCACCTTCGCCTAATTCTGTTTCTATCGTATACTTACCACACTGCAACTGCTGTCCAGTTTTCCAAACCATAATGACAAATTTCCTGCCAAAAATTTATGTCAATTTTGGCACAACGGTAATTGGCAAATTGGAAATTTGAAGTAATGGGTGAAAAAGTCCCCGGAATTGTGACGATTACGCTAGAATTGTTAAAGCTTCTTTACAGAGTTTGTACTTTATCCGCAATTCTGCTAAAACAGCCTAGCATCCTAACATTTAAGATGTACATCTGAAAACCCCCTCTAGAGTTCACAAAAGCTTCTATGACGCTCCCAATTCGTAACGTCGCCATTATTGCCCACGTAGACCACGGCAAAACCACCCTGGTTGATGCACTCCTCAAACAATCCGGCATTTTCCGAGAAGGTGAAGACGTTCCGGATTGTGTCATGGATTCCAACGCCCTGGAACGAGAACGGGGAATTACAATTCTCTCTAAAAATACAGCGGTTCGTTACAAAGACACGCTAATCAATATTGTTGATACCCCAGGTCACGCTGACTTTGGTGGTGAAGTTGAACGCGTACTCGGCATGGTTGACGGATGTCTGCTGATTGTCGATGCCAATGAAGGCCCCATGCCCCAAACACGCTTTGTACTCAAAAAAGCGTTAGAAAAAGGTCTGCGCCCCATCGTTGTTGTCAACAAAATCGACCGTGGCCAAGCTGACCCCCACGTTGCTGTTGATAAGGTTTTGGATCTGTTCTTGGAATTAGGGGCAGATGAAGACCAGTGTGATTTTACCTATCTGTTTGCCTCCGGTATGGGGGGTTATGCCAAGGAAAGCTTGGAAGCAGAATCGGTAGATATGCAACCCCTATTTAATGCAATTCTGCAACACGTTCCACCACCAGTTGGCGACGTTAACAAGCCCCTGCAATTGCAAGTCACAACCCTAGATTATTCTGAATATCTGGGACGAATTGTGATTGGCAGAATTCACAACGGCACTATCCGGGCTGGACAACAAGCCGCTTTAATTACAGAAAATGGCACAGTTGTCAAGTCTAAAATCACCAAGTTGATGGGCTTTGAAGGCTTGAAACGGGTGGAAATGGAAGAAGCCACCGCAGGTTATATTGTGGCGGTTGCTGGTTTCGCTGATGCTTACATTGGAGAAACAATTACTGACCCTAACGAACCACAAGCTTTGCCACTAATTAAAGTGGATGAACCAACCTTACAAATGACCTTCTGGGTAAATGATTCGCCCTTTGCAGGTCAAGAAGGAAAGTTGGTGACTTCACGCCAAGTGCGCGATCGCCTGTTCCGTGAACTGGAAACGAACGTTGCTTTGCGTGTCGAAGAAACAGATTCTCCCGATAAATTCCTCGTTTCCGGTCGTGGTGAACTTCACCTGGGTATCTTAATTGAAACCATGCGCCGGGAAGGCTTCGAGTTTCAGGTATCTCAGCCACAGGTAATTTACCGCGAAGTCAGCGGTCAACCTTGCGAACCTTACGAACTCCTGGTGTTGGACGTTCCAGCTGATGCAGTGGGTAGCTGTATTGAACGCCTAGGACAACGCAAAGGCGAAATGCAAGATATGCAACCAGGTAGTGGCGATCGCACTCAACTAGAGTTTGTAATTCCCGCCCGTGGTTTGATTGGTTTCCGTGGTGAATTCATGCGGATGACTCGCGGTGAAGGCATCATGAACCACAGCTTCTTGGATTACCGTCAACTGTCTGGCGACATTGAAGCCCGTAACAAAGGCGTTTTAATCTCCTTTGAAGAAGGCGTTTCTACCTTCTACGCCATGAAGAACGCGGAAGATAGAGGAGCATTCTTTATTACACCAGGTACTAAAGTTTACAGAGGTATGATTGTGGGTGAACACAATCGTCCCCAAGACTTAGAACTGAATGTTTGTAAAACCAAGCAGTTGACCAACCACCGCGCTGCTGGTGGCGATGAACTAGTGCAACTGCAAGCACCGATAGACATGAGTCTAGAACGTGCTTTGGAATACATTGGCCCCGATGAATTGGTGGAAGTTACACCCAAATCGATTCGTCTGCGGAAGATGTCGAAGAAGTTGGTAAAACGGTAAGTAAAGCCATAACTTAATTGATTTAGAAAGCCCACTTATGTGGGCTTTTTATTTTGTTGGTTACATCTGTGCGTGTCTTTTTTAAGTTGCTCAATTCCTCAAAACTATCTAGTGTTGTTTGTCGTACTTATATCCAAAAAGACAAATTTGTTTTTTATGAAGATTTATACAAATGTTCGTTATGTTCATTAGAGCATGAGGTTTTTACTGATATAAATATAATTGTCAGTATTATAAAAAAACTAACTAAACTTTTATTAGTACAGTATGACCGCAAATAGTATTAAATTTACGATCGCCTTCAACGACCCTGACTTAGATGCGGAAGAAAAGGACGAACAGGTTCAACGGCTAATAACTGAACTCAAACAAATTGAGGAGGTAGATGCAGTTGTTGGTCGTGTTCTTGACCCCAAACCACCAGAAGGCAACAAAGCATTAGGCGGGTTTCTGGTGGGTATGTTAATGGCTGAGGTAAATACAGCCAATGCGAAAAAGTTGGTGGGATTTCTGGGCGATCGCCTGGGGGGTAAACCGATTGAATTGTCAGTGGAAGCCAACGGCAAAAAACTGTCGGTGAAAGCACACAGTCGGGAAGAACTGGAAGCAGCCATCAAAGCAGCCCAAGATTTTATTGCAGCATAGACAGGAAAACATGGCAAAGGTAGCGTTACTGATTGGGGTCAGTGAGTATGAGCCGGGGCTAAATCCATTACCTGCGGCTGTCAAAGATATTGAGGCACTGCAACGGGTTTTGAAAGATTCGGAAATGGGCGGATTTGATGAGGTGAAAGCGCTTCCTAATCCTGACCGCCAGACAATGGAATCTGAGATTGAAAACTTGTTTGCGGGTCGTGATAAAGAGGATTTGGTGTTGCTATTTTTTTCTGGACACGGCATTAAAGATGATGGTAACAAGCTGTATTTTGCCACTCGGATAACTCGTAAGAATCTCAAAGGCGAGTTGATTCGGTCAACTGCTGTACCCGCCAACTTTGTTCAGGAAATTATGAACAATAGCCGTGCCAAACGGCAGACAATTATCTTAGACTGTTGCTTTAGCGGAGCCTTCGATCCTGCTTTACACACCAAAGATGATGGCTCAGTTGACTTGCAGAGCCTGGGGGCTGAAGGGCGGGTAGTACTGACTTCTTCTAGTTCAACCCAGTATTCCTTTGAGCAGCAGGGATCGGACTTATCGATTTACACCCGATATCTAGTTGAGGGGATTGAAACCGGAGCAGGCGATCGCAATGAGGATGGGTTTGTTTCGGTGCTGGAATTGCATGAGTATGCTGCTAGCAAAGTGCAGGAAACTGCCCCCAAGATGACCCCAAAGATTATCGTTCTTAAAGACAAGGGGTTTGAAATTGTTCTCTCCAAAGCACGAGTTACTGACCCTAAGTTGAGATATCGGAAAGCTGCTTCACGTTATGCAAATGCTGGAACGATTCGGCCTGCTGGTCGCGCTGTTTTGAATACACTGAGGCAGCAGTTAGGCTTGACTTCTGAAGAAGCTGCTGAAATTGAAACTGAGGTATTACGCCCTTATCAAGAGCGATTAGCGAATTTACAAACCTATCGGGAAGCTTTAATTGCAGAAGCAGAGCATGAATATCCTCTAAGTGAGGAAGCCTGTAAAGAAGTGAATATGCTGCAAGAGCTTCTGGGGTTAAGAGACGCTGATATTTTGGCAGTTAAGCAAGAAGTTGAGGCGCAGTTTGCCCAGAAGTCAGAGTCATACCAACAGAATTTAGCTCAATACAAGCAGGTATTCATAGAAGCAATTCAACGAGAATTTCCTTTAAACCAGCAAGCTCGTCAAAATTTAGAGAATTTGCAGAAGTCTTTAGGACTGAGAAATGAAGATATTACTCTTGTTGAACAACCTCTTCTTCAGCAAGCAGAAATCGAATATCAGGAAAAGCTGAGACAAGAACAAGAGCAGGCGGAATATGAAAATCAACTCCGTCGTTACGAGCAAAATTTTGCAAAGGCAGTTGAGGCAGAGTATCCACTAAAGCAAACAGTTTTGAATGACTTGAAGAACTTTCAGCAGCAACTAAACCTTAAGGATGAAGATGTTGCACGCGTTGAGCGAACAATTCGTGAACGAGCGGAAGCAGACCTTACAAAGAAACTGAATGAACAAAAGGCTGAGTATGAAAGCAAATTACGGCGCTATGAGCAAGAGTTTGCAAATGCTGTTCAGGCAGAATATCCACTAAGTGAAGTAGTTTGGTATCAACTTAAGAAACTTCAGCAGCAACTACACCTTAACGATGAAGATGTTGTATGCGTTGAACGAACAATTCGTCAACCAGCGGAAGCAAAGCTTACAAAGAAACTGAATGAACAAAAGGCTGAGTATGAAAGCAAATTGCAACGTTACGAGCTAGATTTTGCAAAGGCAGTTGAGGCAGGATATCCAAGCCAAGGAGTTTGGAGTAAATTTAAGAAACTTCAGCAGCAACTACACCTTAAGGACGAGGATGTTGCCCGTGTTGAGCAAGCGGCTCTTCGTGAACAACAGGAGAAACTGAAGCAACAAAAGGCTGAGTATGAAAGCAAATTGCGGCGCTATGAGCAAGAGTTTGCAAAAGCTGTTCAAGCAGAGTACCCGCCAAACCAGTATGTTGTGGATGGGCTGAAAAACTTTCAGCAGCAGCTAGGACTTAAGGATGAGGATGTTGCTCGAATTGAGCGACCCATTCGCGAGCGAGCAAAGGCAAAGCATCACAAGGAAAATAACATTAGTTGGGGAGACGACGTAATTGACGCTGACTTCACTGAGGACTACGTAAGTAATGCTGATGATGTAATTGACGCTGACTTCACAGAAACAGACAAAGATTTAGATCGACAACGACGTGCATATAATAACCACCAACTTGGGCAGTATTTGTACAATCAAGGGCACTTAGATGAGGCAATCGCAGCATATCGAGAAGCCATCCAATTTAGTCCCAATCAAATGGAGATTTACCTTAGTTTGGGGATGGCTCTCCAGGATCAAGGCAAGCTGGATGAGGCGATCACAGCGTATCGTAAAATTATTCAAATTGACCCGAACAACGCAAATGCTCACTATATCTTAGGGGCTGCTCTTGATATTCAAGGAAAGTTGGATGAGGCGATCGCAGCATATCGGAAAGCAATCCAAATTAACCCTAACATTGCAAATAATGCTCACAAATACTTAGGAGATGCTTTAAAGGCTCAAGGCAAACTAGATGAGGCAATCACAGCGTACCGTAAAGCAATCCTAATTGACCCGAATAATGCAAATACTCACAACGACTTAGCGATTGCTCTTTATAACCAAGGCAAACTAGATGAGGCGATCGCAGCGTACCGTAAAGCTATTCAAATCAACTCGAACAATGGAATATTTCACAGCAACTGTGCAATTGCTCACAATGATTTAGGGTTTGCTCTTTTCAACCAAGGCAAACTAGATGAGGCAATCGCAGAATATCGTAAAGCCATCGAACTTGACCCTAATTATGCAAATCCTCATAATAACTTAGGGGCTATTTTGCATCAACAAGGTAAACTAGATGAGGCGATCGCAGAATATCGCAAAGCTATCCAAATTGACCCAACTCTGTCGGCTGTTATCGAGAATTTGGAGGCTGCTTTGAAGGCTCAAGGAGAAAAGAAAAAGTTTTTAGGGCTTTTCTGATATATGAATGTAAAATCGTTCCTTTGCATATTTTCACACAAAGCGATCACCCTTAGTCAAATCTTTGAGTAACAATGAAGAGGACTGAAAAAGGATTATTCTCATGACTATTCGTGAAACTGCGATCGCCAAACCCTAGCATAGATTTACAGTGCGTAGGCGAGCTTTTCGTAGACATCGGACTTACGTAAATATCTCTGTTTCATAAAACGTATTGACAACGTAAATACACAATGTCTACTATGTAAGGTATGGATGTGTATTTCGTGCTAAATGGTATCACTTTCGTTTGGAACGAAGAAAAAGCTTGGATAAATCCCGGCAATCATCATGGCGTGACATTTCAGCAAGCCACATAGGTATTTTTCGATCCGTTTTTAGTAGTTGTTGATGCAAGTCGCAATGATGAAGAAAGAGATGCTGTTATTGGCTTAGACAGACGATGGAATCTTCTGTATGTCGTCTACATTGAACGTGAAAACGAAATAATTCGGATCATTTCATCTCGTAAAGCTACACGCAAGGAGCGAGAATATTATGAAAGCTGAAGCACTGAAAAAGCGACTCGATAAAAATCGTCCAATGACTACAATCACAATTCGCATTCCCGAAGATGTCATTGAAGATTTGAAAAGAATAGCACCATTACTGGGATTTTCTGGCTATCAGCCGTTAGTGCGTGCCTATATTGGGCAAGGGCTAAGAGTTGATCTGGAACGACTGGAAGGTGATACTATCTCAGCACTGATTGCTAGCTTGAAGCGTCACGGTGTTAGCGATGAGGTTATCCATGAAGCCCTGACTGAAGTTACTCAAAAATAGTGCAATTGCGATCGCTATACTCAAAAGGGAAGACTCGCTTTTTTGCTTGGTTACAACCTCAAAATTGACTGAAGAGGGCGGGGAAACCCCACCCCTACAATTTGGGATAATTTATTTTTTGCTATTTCCTTAGCTATTCGCCTGGGAATTGATTTTTAGGTGAGACTACTCTCCGCGATCGCTATAGCTATAAGTTGTGTAAACATCACGTCGGGTGCTATGAGATGGGTCTAAACCTTCATTGCGGGAACGACGACGCAAATCACCGACATCTGGTGTGATGCTGAACGCATCTTCAATACTAATTTGACCAGTTAGCATTAATTCACAAAGAGCATCATTCATGACTTTCATACCATCTTTGCTGCTAGCTTCCATCAGTTCATAGGCTTCTGCTTCTTCACCTTTGAGTAGGTAATCTTGCATTGTGGGTGTATTGAGCAAAATTTCCATTGCGGCTGTACGTCCACCATCGGTTGTAGTGAGCAAATTTTGATTAATCACAGCGACTATGGAATCGACAATTTGCACCCGCATGATTGCTTGCTCATCAGGATTATAGAGGTTGAGTAAGCGATTAATTGCCCGAATACTGTCTTTAGAGTGGAGTGTACCTAAAACTAAGTGACCAGTTTGTGCAGCTTTGAGGGCAGTATCAACAGTAATGCGATCGCGCATTTCTCCGATTAAAATCACATCAGGGTCTTCCCGCAATACTGACCGTAAAGCCTCGTGAAATTCATGGGTATGCAAACCTACTTCCCGTTGACTTATTAAGCAATTTTGGGAGGTATGCACATATTCAATTGGATCTTCAATTGTAACGATATGTTTTTGTGTTGTTTCGTTCAAATAGCGAATCATCGCCGCTATTGTAGTAGATTTTCCTGAGCCAGTCGCGCCTGTAACTAGTACTAATCCTTGTTTTTTATTAATAATATTTTTGAGGATGGATGGTAACCCTAAGTTATCAATACTGGGGACATGCAGGGTAATTAACCGCAGTACTATCGCACCGCCAGTTAAGGTTTCAAAACAGTTGACGCGACAGCGTAAGAATCCCGGATAAACTATTGCTGTATCTAGTTCTTTGGTTTTGGCAAATTGCTCTTTTCCTGAAGGAGTCAGCATCTCGTCTAAATATGCAGCAAAGATTGTTTGTGTGACTAACTCTCCTCGTTCATATACCTCCATCTGTCCCCGAATCCGAAATCGCGGTAATTCTCCGACGCGAATATGAATGTCAGAGGCTTGCTGGATATAAGCATCGCGTACCATTTGCTGAATCGAGACTAGCTTTTTGGGCGATCGCTGTGGGGCTGGTGGTGGTGGGGGCGGTGGAAGTTCGGAAATGAAAAACTCGGACTTCAGTGCGTTATTCATATAATTTTTGCTATCGCAAGTATCAGGTGATAAGTAACGGTTAAACTGAGCTTTGACTAGCAATTTTAGATTGAATAAAAGCCGATTTTGAGATGTTTTTGCTGCTTATTTCACACTTTAGGGATGAAAAAAATTCAAAATCTAAAATCGTTTGATGACACAAACTATCCAGTTAACCCCAGACGAAAAGATTAACCGACTTTTTTTAAGTCAACCGTATACTTACTTAGATTTTCTAATCTACAACTTGCTGAGGAAATATTTTTCTTTTTCAGATGGTCTTCATAAATTCTTTAGGTAAACCCGGAATTTTTATAAATTTTAGGCATGGTTGAGCTAGAACAGAAATTATGAAAATCATCACACCCATGATTAATTGGTTACAAACCCGCGCTTGTGCGCCTGCATACAGCGGTTGGGTATTAGCAGGAATTGCTATTTGTTTTTTTGGGGCTGCTATTAATACAATGGCTGGTTGGTTGTATGCAATCAGCGGTGTCAGTTTTGCCCTATTGATTGTCGCCGCTATTTTACCTGTGCGATCGCTTGTGGGTTTAACTGTCAAACGCCGTCCGATCTCGCCGATATCAGCGGGAGATGAATTAACTTTAGAAATAGAAATTTACAATCAGACACAGCAGTCTGTTAACTTGCTCAAGGTTGAGGATATACTGCCTTTCGTTTTAGGTAAACCAGTAGCAAAAGCTATAGAAACAATTCCCCCCAAAGCCACTTATCGTTGGGTCTACTACCAACCAACCCAGCGCCGGGGTGTGTATCGCTGGCAAACTGTTGAATTAGTCACCGGTGCGCCTTTAGGATTGTTTTGGTGTCGCCGTCAGCGTCAATCTCCGGCGACAGCGATTGTTTATCCTAGCGTGTTACCGCTGGCTTACTGCCCGCTAGTCGATGAAATGGGGCAGGAAGAAAGCTATACTAGCCATCTGCGTGGTAAACCCTTGCAGACAGAGACAACCGGACTAGTGCGATCGCTACGTCCTTACCGAATCGGCGATCCGATCCGTCTAATTCACTGGCGTACCAGCGCCCGCTACGGGGAATTACGAGTACGGGAGTTAGAAATAGTTACCAGTGGACAGGAAATCATTATTGCCCTTGATAGTACGGCTCAATGGGAAGCAGAAAACTTTGAACAAGCGGTAATCGCCGCCGCTTCACTATATTTTTATGCCCAACGTCAAAATATGCAGGTAAAACTATGGACAGCATTTACAGGTTTAATCAAAGGCGATCGCATAGTTCAAGAAGCCTTAGCCGCAACCACAGCCCAGGAAGATAGCAACACACCTGTGCCTGAAAGCTACCCAGTGATTTGGCTGACCCAAAACCCCAACAGCCTTTCTTCTCTTCCTTCAGGCAGTCGCTGGGTTTTGTGGCAAAATAGTTCTTCACCCGCAGAACCAGTAGGAGTTAATAGAGATTACCCCGGCATCATTGTGCAAAGCGAAGAAGCACTACAACCCCAGCTACAAAAATCATGGCGCTGATGAGAGATTTTGATTTTAATTTGTGCAATATTTCAATATGTGTCTAAACATTAAGTCTTGCTGATGACCCAGATTTTTTTGTTGCCAGCAAGCCAGACATATAAGCCTTTAAGCAAACCTCAGGTTAAATTTCAAATGTCAGGTTGAGGAAATATCCCAGCAATAGCCCTATGAGGCTGATGTACAATGCAAAGAAATATTTAAATTATGAGCTGCCGATCCAATGATCTCACCAGAAGTTAATACAAAATCCAGCGATAAAAACCTAGAAGCAATGCGGCATTTTTCCGAACAATATGCTAAGCGCACTGGAACATACTTCTGTTCTGAACCTTCAGTCACAGCAGTGGTGATCGAAGGGCTAGCCAAACATAAAGACGAGCTTGGCTCACCTTTGTGTCCCTGTCGCCACTACGAAGATAAAGAAGCTGAGGTCAGTGCTGCATATTGGAACTGTCCTTGTGTGCCCATGCGAGAACGCAAAGAATGTCATTGTATGCTGTTTCTTACCCCAGACAATGAGTTTGCTGGCGAACAGCAAGAAATCACCCTAGAAACAATCAAAGAAGTGCGAGAAAGCATGGCATGAGTGAGACCATGCCCCAAGAGTTTTGGCTAGGCGTAGAACAGTTCAATTCTGGACAGTTCTATGCCTGTCATGATACTTTGGAAGCTCTGTGGATTGAAGCCAGCGAGCCGGAAAAAAGCTTCTATCAAGGGATTCTGCAAATTGCTGTAGCGCTTTATCATTTAAGTAATCAAAACTGGCGAGGTGCTGTAATTTTACTGGGAGAAGGTAGTAATCGTCTGCGACGCTATCCATCGGATTATGCTGGCATCGATTTAGAAGCGCTATTAAACCAGACTGTGGCATTGTTACAAGCATTACAGCAAACAGGCCCACAAGATAAGATTGCATCTGATGATCTGGGTGAAGCTGACACCTTACCCTTGCCTAGAATTGAGCTAATTAATGAGACGTAATCCGTACTAGGGCTGAAGTATGAAGTATGAAGTAGTAGGGGCGGGTTTACCGATATCCACGTTGCGAAACAAAGATCCAAATAAACCCGCCCCTACATATCAACTCTGATCTAAATAAACCCGCCCCTACCATCCTTCATCCTAGCCTGCGCCAAGCCGCTCCGCGTCTACATCCTTCATCCTTTCTTTTGTCAAATTACGATCGCAAGTCGTTGACTGTTGTCGGGGCAGGTTTAACCGACATATTTGTTTTCTGTGTAAATCTCTCAAAGAACCCGTCCCTACAGACTGTTGAGTGTGAACTCTCAACAGTCAACAGTCAACAACAGCAAATATTTTTTTACTTGGAAGTCCCTTACCTTCCTGCTGTCATCTTCTGAGCCATCTGCAAGTGTTCAGCAACAATTGGTGTAATTTCACTAGCAAAAACTCTCAAATCTTTGTCTAGTCCTGTGTTCAGATAATTTTGGTATTCAGCCAAAGTTTTTTGATGAGCTTGAGTCTGTCCTTGCATATAAGCTTGGTCAAAACTGTTACCAGATAGGCTTTGCAGCTTGGTCAATAAGGCTTTATTTTCCGAACCAATATCTGTAGGTAGAGTGACACCTTTAGCTTTGGCGATCGCACCTAGTTTTTGACTCGAAGCTGTATGCTGTTGAATCATGTGCTGTGCAAAGTTACGAACCGATTTGTTTTGTGACTTTTGTAGTGCCAGCTGACTTGTTTGAATCTCAGTTAAGTCACTTTGGGCTGCTTGGTTCATGAACTCTATATCAGATGTGGTTACTGGAGTATTAGAATCCGTGGGCTGTGGACTAGAGGTGGAACTTGCTGTAGGAGTCGGCGTAGGCGTACTCTGAGTCAAAAGATGCTGATTGGAATTGTTGTGAGCCTGAGAATTTAAGCAAGCTTGTGCTAATCCCGGCAGACTAATGAAAGCACTGGCGCTAGCAATTCCGAGAAAGCTGCTAATAACCTTTTTCAGACTTTTTGTTTGATAAAGCATATTCAATGATAATGATTGGTTTGAATCTTGGAACAATCTTGGTGATTCCCAATCAAACCTGTCTTTGGTGAATTTGTGAAAAAATTTCTGGGATAAAAGTTTCACATGCTTACCATTGGGTATTTGTGACAGGTTCGATTTATGTTTATTTCTGATGACAAAGGTAACTATGAAGTGAGTGCAAAACTTCTGTCACAGGAATAGGCTTTGCTTCCATCTGTGGAGAGACTGTTAAACGACAAAGAATATCTCGAAAAAACTTGACTAGCTTTGACCAGACAGCTAATGATGGAAAAATAACCCCATGCCTGTTAGGCTGAATCTCAACTTCCCGGTAGTTGAGCGGAGTCGAAACTCGATTTCCACGAAGCCTCAGCCTCAGTCCCTAAATTAAAGGTAGCGGCGTGTACAGAGAATATTAATATACTGAAAATTAATAGACTATTTTTGTGCTAAAGATTAAAACTACGTATGCTAAAAACAAAACCATTCCAGACTGAACCAGTAGTGATTGCAGCGGTGGCTGAGTATTTCAAGGTGCTATCAGAGGTGAGTCGGCTACAGATTTTGATCTGTCTCAAGTCAGGCCCGATGAATGTGATGGAAATTGCAGATGCAACTGGTTTGGGACAGGCAAATCTATCTAAGCATCTGAAAGTATTAACTCAGGCTGGGGTTTTATCTCGTCAGCCCAAAGGGACTAGTGCTTTTTACGAGATTACTGATCCGATGATTTTTGAACTTTGTGAGATAGCTTGTAATCGAATTAGCGATCGCATTTTACAGCAGGCAGAAAGCCTGAAAGCTATGCGCAGCAATACAGCAGTTTTTTAACAAAAAAGCACCCTCACAAATAGGGTGCTGATCAGTATCAAACAGAGGAGAGACTTGGAAATTGCCAACTAGCTGGCGATGGTTGGTGCGGTGAGAGCGATCGCTTTAGGGTCATCAAATGCTAAATCTAAGGGGAAGTTGTGCGCATTACGCTCATGCATGACTTCAATCCCTAGGTTGGCTCTATTGAGTAGATCAGCCCAGGTGGGAATTGTCCGTCCTTCGCTATCCAACACAGAGTTGTTGAAATTGAAGCCATTCAAGTTAAATGACATGGTGCTAACACCAAGTGCTGCAAACCAAATACCAATTACAGGCCAAGCAGCGAGGAAGAAATGCAACGCACGGGAGTTATTAAAGCTGGCATATTGGAAGATTAACCGCCCAAAGTAACCATGTGCCGCTATGATGTTGTAGGTTTCTTCTTCTTGACCAAACTGGTATCCAGTATTTGCAGATTCTACTTCTGTTGTTTCCCGAACCAAAGTAGAAGTAACTAGAGAGCCGTGCATTGCCGAAAATAAAGCACCTCCAAAAACTCCCATTACCCCCAGCATATGAAACGGATGCATCAGAATGTTATGTTCTGGTGAGAACACAATCATAAAGTTGAAGGTTCCGGAAATCCCAAGCATCATCCCATCGGAAAAACTGCCTTGCCCAATCGGATAGATCAACAATACAGCTGTTGCTGCCGCCGCAGGTGCAGAAAATGCTACAGGAATCCAAGGACGCATCCCTAAGCGATAGCTGAGTTCCCATTGCCGACCCATATAGGCATAGACAGCAATCAGAAAGTGGAAAATAATCATCTCGTAAGGGCCACCATTGTAAAGCCATTCATCTAAAGAAGCGGCTTCCCAAATGGGGTATAAGTGCAAGCCAATCGCTGCTGAAGTAGGCACTACAGTCGCAGTGATGATGTTATTGCCATAGAGAAGTGAACCAGTTACAGGCTCCCGAATCCCATCTACATCTACGGGAGGCGCAGCAACAAACGCCAACACAAAAACAATCGCCGCAGTCAAGGCTGTGGGAATCATGATCGCTCCAAACCAACCCACATAAAGCCGATTTTCAGTACTGGTTACCCAGTTACAAAATCGATCCCATAAACCAGCGTTTCTGCGCTTTTCTAGAATTGTTGTCATTGTTCAATGAGTGCGAATGTATTGGTTAAATATCGCGCAGCAAGTTACCCTTGTTACACTAAAACTATATAACCATAAAGTTATATAATAGTCAAGCGCCAGACTGCTAAAACTAATCGGCTTTGAAATCCTGAAACTGAAGTCACTAATGTAGCTATGGAAAACGAGCCTGCAATTAACACAACCCAACCGTCAACAGTTGAGTATCGATTATTGCTCCAGCTTTATGTAAAAACTTGGTAGCTATCCCAACACAAGTGCCTGCTGTATCTTGGTCTTCCTTTTGTACTGCGGCGATCGCTTATTGGAATTGGTAGCGCTCCTGACTGAGTAAGTCTTGCCACATCTTTGCTGACTTGGTGGCTACAGATGCGACATCACAACTCAGGGGTGCTTGTTGAGCGTAGGTGCGATCGCTGTCGGTAAATTGTCAGATGTAGACCCAACTGAGATTTTTTAGCTGAACTTCACTAGACTTCAGATTTAATGGAGGTTAGCGGACTCGAACCGCTGACATCCTGCTTGCAAAGCAGGCGCTCTACCAACTGAGCTAAACCCCCGTAAAATAAAAAATGAGGTAATTAACATACCTCTACTATTGTAACTTATATATGGTTCCATTGGCAAAGGAATGAAACAAGAAAATCCCCTAGTTGTGGCAACACTTTATAAATTCGTCAGTTTGCCAGATTTTGCCGAAAAGCGAGACCCTTTGTTGTCTTACTGTCAACAGCAAGGTATTAAGGGCACAATTCTGTTAGCACAAGAAGGCATTAACGGTACAATTGTCGGTTCCCGTCAGGCTGTGGACTCAGTTCTGGAATTTATGCGTGGCGATCCGCGTTTAGCCGACTTAGAACACAAAGAGTCTTATACGGAAACTCTGCCGTTTGAGCGGATGAAGGTGCGGTTAAAATCAGAAATTGTGACTTTAGGATTGCCCGAAGTTGACCCCAATCAACAGGTTGGTACTTATGTCACTCCTCAAGAATGGAATGAGTTAATTTCTGACCCAGAAGTGGTTGTGATTGACACCCGCAACGATTATGAGGTGGTTATCGGTACTTTCAAGAATGCACAAAATCCTCAAACTCACTCATTTCGTGAGTTTCCCGATTTTGTTCGCCAGACCCTTGACCCCAGTAAACACAAAAAGATAGCGATGTTTTGTACTGGCGGTATCCGCTGCGAAAAAGCCTCATCTTTTATGATCTCTCAAGGCTTTGCCCAAGTGTATCACCTCAAAGGCGGCATTCTCAAATATTTAGAAGAAGTTCCTGCCGAAGAAAGCTTGTGGGAAGGGGAATGTTTTGTCTTTGATGAACGAGTTGCTGTCCGTCACGGCTTGGAAGCAGGTAGCTATGATATGTGTCAAAGTTGTGGTCGCCCGATTTCTGCGGCAGATAAGGCTTCACCTCAGTATGAGTCAGGTGTTTCTTGCCCCTACTGTTTTGATAACCTTACGGAAGAAAAAAGAGTACGTCAGCAGGAAAAAAGGCGACAGTTTCTCCTTCAAAGTAACCGCAAAAACCAATAATTACAACTTTTAGAGCAGAAAGCTAATGGGGCATTGGGCATGGGGCATTGGGCAGAAGTCATTTCTCCCCACACTCCCTCATGCCCCTGCGTCCTCACTAGGCGGCTTGGGGATTGAGGTGAAGCATCTGCCAGGTAGTATAAGTACCGATGGGACTCCAAAGCAAGTAGGGAACTAATAACAGCGCTGCCCAACCAGAAGTACTCAAGACTGCAAGTGTTAATAATAAACCGATAATGAAGCCTGTACCGCCAATAATCGTACCTATTTTTAGACTACGGAGGCGAAACATTACAGGCGTATAGGCAATAGTCACAATCTCTAGAAGTATGTATAAAGCCATGATTAACCAAGTGGCGTTGGTTCCTGGGTTTTTTTCCCAAATAATATAAGCTGACCAAGCACCGCAAATAAAAATTACAGTCCAGATAATCGGAATTGCTGCTTCAAAAGTTAACCATCTAGGCCTTTGCAATCGCTCAAACCACTTGCGATCGCTTGGTGTAATAAAATTAGCTGCTAGAGCAACTACGAAAGCTACACCCCCAATTACCATCCAAGATTTAATCATGCCGCCCTATCCTTTGCGATCGCTAGCAACTATTTAAATTTCACATATTCAAGTCTAATATTGGCAATTTAGCTGTGTTATCTCATCATCCTTGAGTTTGATTACTTGCCTTCAGTTTTTGAATATTTTCACGTTTTATGCCTATATTGGCAATTGTCTTTCCGTGGATGTGGTAGTGATTCCGTCTGGGGATGGGGGTATTAAGCAAGCTAGTAGACATATTCTTGATGATTACAGCCGGAGCTAATCAGATGGAAAGCAATATGCAAACTCAATCAGAAATGCGTTCGCTAGCATCAGAAGTTCAAGGAATCGCTAATAATATTCGCCTTACAGGCTGGATTACCTTTTGGTTACAGTTGGGAATGGCTGTGGTTTCTTTTTTGGCTTTGTTATTTGCTGCTACTGGTCGAGGCTTTGCGGATCAACCAAATGCAGGTCTTGGAGTAGGGATGTTTTGGGCTGCATCCGGAATTATCGTCCTATTATTTAGCGTTTATTGGGATTTTCGTTACACTCGCATCGGTAAGCGCTTAGGAAATCCCAATCCAGCACTTCATCCTAGTAAAGCAGATACAGTTAAAGTAATTCGGTTGGGAATTATTGCCGCTTTAATCGGCATACTGTTAACTATTTTAGGTGCTGGTTCAACGGTAGGAGTGTTAGTAGCAAAATCTATCTCCCAGCCTCCAGGAGTAGCCATCACCGATCCTTATAAAATTATCCGCGCCCTTGATGTGTTTGTAGCGCTGGCAAATATCAATGGAATTGCGGCTCATTTTGTTGGTACTGTATCTTCACTTTGGCTACTTGAGCGAGTCAATCAAAACTAATTAACAGGGAACAGGAAAATCTGCATAAATAAATTCTTCCCTTCCCCCTGGTTGGTGAGTTTCAACTACTGCGTAGTCGAGATTCAACTGCTGCGAACTCTAACCGCTGCCCCTTGCCTTTCTTCGGTCATGGTATAAGAAATATTCTCCCAGGAACTTGTAGTTACAATTGGTCATCCTAAAAATCACAGTTCCTGGGAAAATAAACATTTATGCCAGCGCGTAAGCCTCAATATCAATTACTGACACTTATATGCTTATTTTTATTAGGAGTTGCTCTATCTCAAACCTTGAGATCTGGAACTTTTCAGTCAAACGGAAACACTGATAATTCTAAAGTAGTTGCCCAAACTTCACCCACGCCAGCACCGCAAGAAATTGTGCAAGCGGGAGAAGTACGTGCTTTACCAGGATCGCTTGATAATATACCTGTATTTAACAGCAATAGCCCAGAATGGGTGAAAAATGAAGGTATTTTACTTTCTACATTTCCCCCAAACGGTAAAAAAGTCCCCGCCGCACATCTTAATTTTCCCTTTGAGGGACGCTTTGATTTATTTGCCCACCACTATACCCACACTCCTAAAGATTTACAGACTCTCTATGTGGGTGTAATTTTGCACAATCCTGGTAAGCAACCTGTGACAGTGGATGTTCTACAAGCAGCGAGTTATTTATTACAGGATGCGCCTTTTGTCACCTTAGCACCCTACATCGAAAATAATGATGGTAAAACTTACTCCGGGCCTGGTGCGCGTGCTGTGAGTGATGTGTTGCGGGGAGTTCGTCAAGCTGATTTCCCCGCAAAATTGATTATCCCGCCAGGACAAAACCGATTATTGCTAAATCATCCCATTCCGGTAAAAAATCTGGAAAAGCCTGTCAATGGTCGGTCTAGTTTTATGCGGCTGCGCAGTAGTAGTAAAGTTTATGCAGCTAGTTTGGCAATGTTTGCGAAGAAAAACCCAGATGGTAGCGATCGCCCTCCCACTTTAGCAGAATGGCAATCTTTACTCAATAATGGCAACTTTGCAGGCCCAAGAGATAAAACTCCTACTCCCCCCAATGCTACAGGCGGTGCGTTGATTTATGGACGTGTAGCAGGTGTATCTGGGGGTTCTCAGTGGCAAGCCCTACTTACAGATAACGCCAAAGCCCAAACTCTCACCCTCCGGGTTCGCAGTTCCTTCAACGGGGGGAACCCCCGCAACGGACTGCTCACCATTCCCCAGCGTGGTAAAGCAATTTCTTATGCCATAGACACCTTACGCGGTGGTCAACTAGGTAGCGGACAAATCCAAACCGCAAAGATGTTAGTACGCTATCCAGATACAGCCTATGAAGCCCACGGTAATTATGGGGTGGAATATAATCTCAGCTTACCCTTAAGTAATACCACTAAAGAAACCCAGAAAGTCACGGTGACATTAGAAACACCGTTAAAAGAAAATAAATTATCCCAAGGTGGTCTCCGCTTTCGCAAACCATCCTTAGATTTTCCCTTTTTCCGTGGTACAGTGCGGCTGCGCTATACCGATGACCAAGGTCAACAAAAAACCCGCTATGTGCATTTATGGCACAGAACAGGCCAAGTTTTAGAACCATTATTACAAGTAACGCTGCCACCTGGAACTAAACGCATGGTACAAGTAGATTTAATCTATCCACCAGATTCCACACCACCACAAGTGCTAAGTGTCAGAACATTGTGAAAGGGCATGGGGAAGAGATGGGGGAGATGGGGGGGAGAGGGGAGATGGAGAAGAAAACTCCCCACACTCCCTCATCTCCCCTGCCCCCCTGCCCCTTTTCCCCCTCTGCCCCTCTGCCCCCCTAGCCTCCTCCATTAATGAATTCATCTCAGTATTTATGGCTACCTGCACCCGTAGATTTAATTTTGTTACCGAACGATGTCCATGTTTGGCGTATAAACCTCAACCAACCAGAAGCAAAGGTGCAACAATTCGCAACAACCCTCTCTAGCGATGAATCGGCGCGTGCGCAAAGATTCTATTTTCCAGAACATCGTCAACGTTTCATTGCTGGGCGTGGTAGCTTGCGGACAATATTAAGTGCTTACTTGGGTCTTCCTCCCCAAGAAGTGCAATTTGATTATGAACCTCGTGGGAAACCATTCTTAGCGAGTAAATTTGCCGACAGTGGAATAACGTTTAATTTATCGCACTCCCAGAATTTAGCTTTGTGTGCAGTGAGTAAAAATCGGCAAGTAGGGATAGACTTAGAATACATTCGTCCGATGTCAGACTTGGAATCCCTGGCGCAACGGTTCTTTTTACCGAGAGAATACGAGTTAGTGCGATCGCTTCCTCCCGCACAAAAATCTTCAGTATTTTTCCGTTATTGGACTTGTAAAGAAGCTTACTTAAAAGCCACAGGTGAGGGCATAGCGCAGTTAGAGCAAATTGAAATTTCTCTCACTCCCACAGAACGAGCTAAGTTACAGACAGATCAAGACTGGAGCCTACTAGAATTAGTACCTGCCAATAATTATGCTGCTGCTGTGGCGGTAGCCGGTTTTGGTTGGGATTTGAAGTGCTGGGACTTTGGGGAATGAGGGAGGGAAGGGGGACAAGAAGAGAAGTCTGAGCGCCGGCGTCCGGCGTTAGCGCAGCGGTAGCGAGGTACGAGCGTCTGGCTTCTCCTAACGGAGACGCTGCGCGAACGCCAACGTCTTCGACGAACAGAACTTCGGGGAGACAAGGAGGACAAAGGACAAATGACAACTGACAACTGACAACTGACAACTAACAAGTTATTAGGGTAGAACTTTTGGGAAAAATGAACATGAGGCTGAGGTGAAGTAAGTAGTTAATGCTACCATCTGTCACTTCCACATCAGGTCATTGCTGAATTAAGTATTGTATCTGTTGATGTTTGCTCGTGGAGTTAACAAGCACAAAAAAGCGATGCAACCAGGTTCTACCCAGAGAAAATTCCCATTGATTCTAGATCGGACAGTATTGATAGCTGCGATCGCAATTCCGATCGTTCACTTTTGTCTGGCCAAATTAGCAGCATCGATGTCATATGACAATGGTGTCACACCTATTTGGCCTTCTTCTGGGGTTTATGTAGCGAGTATTTTGCTGCTGGGATATCGTGTTTTACCGGGGATATTTGTCAGTGAATTAATTATCAATATTTTACTGTTTTATAAAAATCCTTGGCTCGGCATTCTTGGTTCTATTGTCGGTGTAATTGAGCCATTAATCAACGCCTTTCTGATTAAACACTTTATCAAACATCATCATTTGCTCAACCGCTCTGGCGATGTATTTAAATTTCTGGGGCTGATTTTGGTTGCTCCTTTAGTAGGTGCTACTCTTGGGGTAAGCGTCCAATGTCTAGATGGAATTACACCGTGGGCAGCTTATAAAGAAGCATGGCGAATTTGGTATCCTGGTTCCATTGCCAGTGTGTTGATTATCGTCCCAGCAATCGTCACATGGTTTGAGAAACCTGAACAACAGACACAATTAAATTGGCAACAGATTAGTGAGTTAATAATATTGTTGCTATCGCTCATTGGAATCAGTTGGATTGCCTTCTCTGGTGGGTATCCTGTGGAATATATGCTGATTCCACCGTTGATTTGGTCAGCCTTTAGATTTGGACAACGAGAAGCTACACTGCTGATGACTATCGTAACTGCGATCGCAGTTTACGGCACTAGTCATGGTTACGGATCATTTGTCAGACAATCAATAAATGAGTCTTTGCTGCTGCTGCAATCTTTTATTTGCGTTGTTGCTTTAACGATTTTCGTAATTTGTGCCGTCGTTCAGGAAAATAGGAGAGCAGAAAGACACCTCAGAAAAGCAAAAGACGAATTAGAACACCGGGTAGAAGAACGCACTGCTGAACTTCAAGAAGCTAAACTTGCTGCTGATAGTGCTAATCAAGCCAAAAGTGAATTTCTAGCAAACATGAGTCACGAACTTCGTAGCCCACTCAACGGTATTTTGGGTTACGCGCAAATTCTCCAACGTTCCCAAATTTTCACAGCTAAAGAACGTAAAGGGATTGACATAATTTATCAGTGTGGTTCTCACCTGCTCACATTAATTAATGACATCCTCGATCTCTCCAAAATCGAAGCCCGAAAAATGGAAATCCAACCACAGGATTTTAATTTTCATAAGTTTCTCCAAGAGGTAGTAGAAATTTGTCAAATTCGGGCACAACAGAAAGGAATTGGCTTCATATATCAACCTAGTCCAAAGCTTCCTAATATTATTCATGCCGATGATAAACGTTTACGGCAAGTTTTGATTAACCTTTTAGGTAATGCCATCAAGTTTACCGATCGCGGCGGAGTAAAGTTTCAAGTAGAGGTCATAAAAGCTGGAAATTGGCAACTGAAATCTAGAATTACTCGTGTTCGCTTTCAAATTAAAGATACAGGTGTGGGCATGTCCCCAGAACAACTAACAAAAATTTTCTTGCCCTTTGAACAAGTTGGTAATACACAAAAGCAAGCAGAAGGTACAGGTTTAGGATTAGCTATTAGTCAAAAGATTATTGCCCTCATGGGTAGCAAAATAGAGGTAAAAAGTCATCCAGAGAAGGGTAGTATTTTCTGGTTTGATTTAGATTTAGCTGAAGCGGAAGAAAGGACATTAAACCAAACCATTCCGCAAAAAAGAACCATTATTGGCTTTCAAGGTCACAAACGGAAAATATTAATTGTTGATGATCGTTGGGAAAATTGTTCAGTGCTGGCGACTTTATTAGAAGCTGTCGGATTTGAAATTTTTGAAGCTTATAACGGCCAAGAGGGATTAAATAAAGCAATTGAATGTCAGCCAGATGTAATTATCACTGACTTAAAAATGCCGCTGATGGATGGTTTGACAATGACTAAAGAACTGCGCCAAAAACCTGAGCTAAAAAATACAATTGTTATAGTATCCTCTGCAAGTGTGTTTAACTTCCATCGCCAAGAAGCGCTAAATGCTGGTTGCAATGATTTTCTTCCTAAACCAATACAAATGGAAGAGTTATTTTGGCAACTACAAAATCATTTGCGATTAATTTGGAATTACGAAGAGGAAACAGCATTAAATAACAACCACCAAGAAACTTCAGAGGTATTAGTAAAAATGCAAGTTCCAACGCAAGCGGAACTTATCGCCTTGCAGAAAGCTGTACAAATTTGTGATGTTGCAAATATCCAAACAGAAACTAATCGCATCAAAAATTTAGATCGAAAGTATGCTGCTTTTGCCAATAAGATATTAGCCCTGGTTGACGAATTTGAAATTGAAGCAATTGCTGAGTTAATTGAAACACATGTTGGAAAATCTTAAAAATTATTATGCCACTTATTAAAACAAACTCTATTTTGGTTGTCGATGACAATACAAATAATATTCGTGTTTTGTTTGAGATTCTACATAATTCTGGTTTTCAAGTTTCTGTAGTTAAAAGTGGTGAAATGGCACTAGAGAAAGTGCCTTCTATTCAACCAGACTTAATTTTATTAGATGTGATGATGCCAGGAATTGATGGCTTTGAAACTTGTCATCGTCTCAAGTCTAACGAAAGCACCAAAGAAATTCCTATAATTTTTATGACTGCTTTAAGTGAAGTCGAAAATAAAGTTAAAGGATTACATTTAGGTGCAGTAGACTACATCACAAAACCAATTCAAGTTGAAGAAGTACTAGCCCGTGTCAACGTTCATTTATCATTACGAAATACCAAAATAGAGTTATTAGATGAAATCTCTGAACGCCGACAAGCAGAAATTAAACTTCAGCAAACTTTAAAAGATTTACAAGCAGCCCAAATCCAACTTATCCAAAGTGAAAAAATGTCTGGTTTAGGTCAAATGGTTGCAGGTGTAGCTCACGAAATCAATAACCCAGTCAACTTTATTTATGGTAATATTGATTATCTCGATGAATATACAAAAAATTTGCTCAGGATGCTCAATCTTTACCAGCAAATTTATTCCATGAATCAACCAGAAGTACAAGCACTAGCTGAAGAAATAGATTTAGAATTTTTAGTTAAAGATTTACAAAAACTTCTACCTTCAATGAAAATGGGTGCAGAAAGGATTCGTAACATTGTCCTATCACTGCGTAACTTTTCCCGCATGGATGAAGCAGAATTTAAAGCAGTGGACATTCATGAAGGAATCGAAAGTACACTGATGATTCTGCAATATCGCTTGAAAGATAGACCAGAACGTCCAGCAATTGAAGTAATTCGTGATTATGGTAAATTACCCCTAGTCGAATGCTATGCAGGACAACTTAATCAAGTTTTGATGAATATCTTAGCAAATGCAATTGATGCTTTAGAAGAAACTTGTAGCCATTACACCTATCAGGAGATGAAACAAAATCCTCATAAAATTATGATTCGGACTTTCCTAAGTGATTCACAATGGGTGACAATTGCGATCGCAGACAATGGCTTAGGAATCCCAGACAAAGTAAAAAACCGTATCTTTGACCCTTTCTTTACTACCAAACCTGTGGGTAAAGGAACAGGTTTAGGCTTGGCGATTAGCTATCAAATCATCACTCAAAAGCATGGTGGAAAATTAGATTGTCTTTCAACTCCAGGTCAAGGAACTGAGTTTATCATTAAAATCCCTGTGCAACAAAGAAATTAATTTGTTATTTGTCATTGGTCATTGGTCATTTGTAATTTTTCAATACTTTTATGTAACTTTTTTTAATTACGAATGATTTTAATTATACTGAGCAGGACTAGAGCAATTACCAAAGCTAGTGCCACATTTCTCAGTATAGGATTGTTCCAGTGCTTGATTGCGATCGCCAAAATTGCCCACACCGCTACTCCCGTATAAGCAATATCTCGGCGCTGGATGACAATGACGACAGCAATTGTAGCTGCTATCAACAACATAATTACAGTCCATACTTCGGCAGAAATACCCCATCCATTCCAATTCTGAGAATATAAAGCACAGGCAACATTGACAATTGTCGCTACACTAATCCAACTGAGATAAATGCTTATAGGGCTGTGAATACACCACTTTTTGCGCTGAGAGACAAACCTGTTGCCAATATCTAACCGCAAATAAATACCAATCAGCGGTAGCAAAATTAACAACATGGCGACAACAGAAAGGACAAACAACCGAGAGAGAAACAGGTATACCCAAATACTTTGAGCAATCGAGGCAATTACTAATAGATATCCTGTATTGCGTAAATCTGAATCATCTTTCTGACTGGGAAGAAATTGGTAAATTCCCAAAGCAAACAACCCCAGATAAATTAATCCCCAAATAGCGAATGCATAGTTAGCAGGAATAATTAAGACATCTTTGAACAAAGTATTGGAAATTTGCCCAATGCTGAGTCCATTCAGCGGAAAAACGTTCGATATCACATTGATAACGAAAGCAGCGATAATTGCCGCTAAGGTTGCAAGCTGGCGGAAAAAATCGCGGTTATCGCCTTGAGTTGACTGCTGCATGGGATACTTTTAGGTGATAGTTCCAATATGGATGTGCGATCGCTTTTACTGTCTTTACTTTATTTATTGCTAGCTTAAAATCTGGGCTAAATCCAACACAAATCCAGGTAGTACATCCTCTCCTGATAAGCTATGAGGCGATAGCAAAACTTCAACTTCCTGTCCTGGGCGGTAAATTTCTACACTTTGGTTATGCGGATCAATCAGCCAACCTAAACGCACGCCGTTGTCAATATACTCCTGCATTTTGCGTCGCAGTGTCTCTAGGCTGTCTGTAGCCGAGCGTAATTCTGCCACAAAATCCGGAGCCATTGGTAAAAATTTGGCTGGATCTGGGTTGAGGGCTATTAATCGTTCCCGACTCACCCAAGATGCGTCAGGCGATCGATTTGCACCGTTGGGGAGTTTGAAACCTGTGGAAGAGTCAAAAGTTAGTCCCGTACCATCAGCATCAGCCCAAAACTCTAACCGGGCTGTTAATTTTGAATTACGATTTCCGCTTTCCCATCCTGTTGGTGGCATAATAATCAATTCTCCCTCAGCCGTCCGTTCGATACGCAAATCTCGATTATTTTGACAGATTTGGAAGAACTGCTCATCTGTTAGCTCGATAGTAGGATGTAGGTTGAAGATTAGGTCATTCATAGTACTTCGTGGGTTGTGTGGAAACCCACTGCTTCTATATGCGGGAGGAAATACCAATCAAGCGCAGGGGTTGGATAAGTAGAGGAGTAGTACTTACCGAACTCTCCTGTATACCGGAGAACGCTTTGCTACGACTGTATGTATAGTTAGCCTAGCATTTACCAATCTCGATGGAGCAAGCGTCATGAGCGATCGCAGCATTCACAGCATTACCCAGGCCAATATCAATCGCCTCAGCCCACGTCTGATCACCCGCGATGTCGGCGAAGCGCAGCTTGGTGAGGATATTGACCCTTTCATCATCGTTTCGCTTTACGATATGACAGGCCCCACCTTTCCCCCACATCCACATGCAGGTTTTTCGGTGGCAACCTATATCCTACCGGAAAGCGCAATTGGTTTCATCAATCAGGACTCGATCGGCCATCGCAATCGGATCGCGCCGGGGTCGCTCCATTGGACAACCGCAGGATCTGGCGTTCTGCATGAAGAGCAGCCCGAACGCCCCGGTGCGATCGCTCGCGGGTTCCAGATCTGGATCGATCTCCCTAAACAAGACCGCCACATCGCGCCGGATGCGCGGCATCTTGCCGCAGATAATGTACCTACACTGATCAAAGATGGTGCAACGATCCGTGCTGTCTTGAGCGCGTCCAACGGACTGACATCGCCATTGACTGTACCAACACCAGTGCGATTGATCGACGTGACGCTGGAGCCTGATGCCGCTTTCGTCCAGACGCTTGATGAAAATGAAAACGCTTTCATCGTCATGCTCGGTGGCGAAGCCCATATGGGCGAAGCGATCGCGCGTACTGACGATATCATTCGCACCAAAGCGGGCGGCAAAGCCCTGCGTATCAATGCTGGAGCAGTGGGTGCGCGCTTCATATTGTTTGCAGGCGAGCCGCTACGCCAATCACGCGCCCAGCGAGGCCCCTTTATCGCCAGCGACACCAGCGAACTCAACGGTTTCATGAATGCTTATGCAGCCGGTCTCTTTGGGCAACTCACGCCCTTTGCCCAGCAGTCACCTCAGCCTAAATCCATATCCGAAGCTTGAGAGATGGATTTTGAAATTTGCTCCAGGGTTTGAGGGATGAGGGAAGGGGGACAAGGGACAAGGGAAGGGGGACAACTGACTTTTGACTCTTGACTCTTGACTCTTGCCCAATGCCCCATGCCCCATGCCCCATGCCCATTAACTAACCCTTAGACTTGAATTTGGGATAAGCAATGCGTTTATGATGGAATTGCTGCCAAACTTCTACGAAGATGTGAGCAATTTTGCCAACTTCGTCTTTGGTTAGCCCTGAATCTACAAGTTGATCGTCTTGCCACCGGGCACGGAGAATATTATTAACCATTGTTAAAGCTTGTTCTGCTGAAGCATCTTTGAGCGATCGCAGGGCTGCTTCACAAGAATCTGCTAACATGACAATTGCTGTTTCCCGCGATTGGGGAATCGGCCCGTCGTAGCGAAAATCAGCGTCGTCTACTTGTAAAGTAGGATTTTCCTGCGCCATTTGCTGCGCTTGGTGATGAAAATAAGCAATCAGCATTGTTCCCTGATGTTCTGGAATGAAAGCTTGAATTGCTGTGGGCAGGAGATGTTTTCGCGCCATCACTAATCCTTCAGAGACGTGCTTTTTGATAATCTCTGCACTCTTCCAAGGGTCATTAATTTCTGTTTCATGTTTATTGGGTCCCCCCATTTGGTTTTCAATAAAGCCGAGAGGGTCGTGCATTTTGCCAATGTCGTGGTATAATGTCCCGGCTCTTACTAGTTCGACATCACATCCCAGTTTTTTGGCAGCGGCTTCCGCCAAGGTGGCGACAAATAGGGTATGCTGAAAAGTTCCGGGAGCATTTGTCGCCAGTAGTTTTAATAAGGGACGGTTAGGATTGGCTAGTTCTGCTAACCGAATGGGGGTGACTAAATCAAAGAGTTTTTCTAAATAAGGACTCAAGCCCAAAGCTACAATACTCCATGCTAAGCCCAATAATCCAAATAACCCTGCATCTTTGAAGATGATATACCAAGACACTGGACTTCGTATAAGCGAGAGGATTAAGTAAATACCTCCCTGAGTGGAGGCGATCGCCAGTCCTAATAATGCCAATTCTTCGCGCGATCGCAGTCTTTTGGCCATCAAACTGCCGACTATTCCCCCAGCTGCACCAGCTATTAAAATAGTTTTACTGATTTCCATGCTAATGGGTAGCACTAGCAACAGTAGCCCGATAACTGTTACTCCTAAACTAGGGCCATAGAAACTGCCCAACAATAACCCAATAGCACTCCAGGTAGTATGTGACACACCCATCATTACCATCCCTGGCGTACTCAGGGTTAGCAGCAATATTAACACGCGATCGCGTTGTCGCAATTGACCCACAAGACTCCGTTCGACATAGACAAAAATGCCAATTGCTGTTGTGATTGCGCCTGTCAACTTCAGCAACTGGGGCCAGTTAATCTCTCGCCGATTCAGGTGATAATACTCCAGTACCTCAAAATGCCATTGGGTAATCTTCTCTCCTTTAGTGACAATTACCTGATTTTGCTGCACCTCAACCATGACTGGTTTTACCTCAGCAGATGCCTGTTTTTGCTGTTTTTGTGTTTTTTCTTCATCTTTTTTCAAATTCGGTTGCAGCACAGCCAACAACAGTTTGCTAGCCAAAGGTTGAGCTTCTGGCGGTTCTAATGTCTGCACTTGTAAGCTGACAGTATCCTTTAAAGTATTTGCTGGCAGACCCTGGGGGATACCTTGGGTGAGAATGCGTGCAGAAATCTGGCGGATTCCTGTTTGTATGTTTGCCCATTCTGTATCTGACAGATCCAAGAGTATCTTTGCTTCATATACTGCTTTTGATTTAGCAGTTTCTAGCTTTTGAAGTTGGATTTTGGCTTGGGCGAATTTTTGGCGTGCTTGCACAATTTCGTCCATCAGTGAGGACAAACCGTCTTCAGAATATCTAATTCGGTAAGTTTCTAGTTCCGTCACTACTTGCAAAAAGTCAGATGTTAAGGAGAGATTTGCTGGTTTTTCATTCTCCCAAATCGGCTTTGTAGACTCTTTGGCAATCTGGGGGATAGAAGTCTGTCTGCTAGTTTTTAACTGGCTCTGGCGACGAGATGGGTTGGTGGATGATTGTAAAGATGAGAATAATTTTTCCGTCTGGGAACTGCGCTTAGGGTTAAAAAGTTCTGCTTGCTGTTTTCTTTTCTTTTCTAAAGTTTGTAATATATCTTGCCATTCTCCTTGAGTGCAAGCCCGGAGATAACGTTGGCTAGGTATTTGTATATCCATCTGTGACCGAAAAGGAAAAGTTCCAGCCGTGTTACGGATTTTATCAGCATCATCTAAAAGTTTTTGTAAATTCTGGTCGATTTGTTCATTGATTTTTTCATCGACCATTAAGATTGGTAGAGAATTGTTACTGACTGCTTTGCGTTGGGCTGCTGTTTTTCTGGGATCTTCAATCTTGTCTGTGTATGGAGCTTTAATTGTCTGGGGTGCGATCGCCCCCTGTTTTAGCTGCGGTTGATTATATAGTTTATGCCCGATTACACCTGTAAGGGATACTACTGCGATCGCCAAAATTACAGTAGAACGATTTTGATGCACCCAGCTTAAACCGATTGTATTTATCACTCTCTGAGGTTTAACTGATTTGACGATTGACCTCAGTGCTATTCCTGGTTTTTGGCTAATTTCATTAGTTATTGATACATACAGGCGTAAGTTCTTAACTAGAGTTTTTTGCCATTGTTCCAGGCGTTTTTGGCTACTGCGATCGCTCACCACCCTCAGCAATTTTCCTCTACGACACAGTAGTTTGTACTGTCGCCGCCAAAGAGTTAATTGCTGGGCTAAAGAATTAAAAAATCGCTGATGTTTCATTACCTCTGCCTACAGTTGCTTACTTTGATACCTCAAAACAAGACAAACCTAGGGGAAGTCCAAGCAGGAGCAACCGAAGCTGCTCAGAACTTCGGAGGAGGGGTTTGCTTGCGGCTGATTTGCCACAATACCTACCTATAGAGTCAGGTTAAGAGTTTCTTTGGAAATTGTAGTATAAAGAACTACTAATTGTGGGTTTTTCTGGCTGCTGACTAGAATTGAAACTTGATATCTCCTCTACAATGCTGCTCAGTAGAAATAGCATTAACGCGACCTGATAACACGAGGAGCTGCAAAGACCCATAGAGGAGGCTGTACATGTCTCTGCAAATTAGAGTTGTAGCAATTACCGTCAGGAATAGCTGACCATAAAGGTAATGGTACTTCTGACTCAGGTATGAAATCTCCCTCTGTGCTTAACTGTCCCAAATGTTGGGCATGATTATACAACCCTGACCACACAGACACAAGTGCATCAGCTAATTCCACCATCAAAGAAAAATTACTCAGTTCCCTGGTTGCTGAATTGGCTTGCGAGTATGAGATCTGCCAACCTACGGGAATACCCGCAATGCTATTATATGCCCCCGATAAAGCACCAGTAATTGCACTTATATGATGTAAGTATAAACCCTTATGGTCTTGTCGCCACCTATCGCTGAGTTGATTAGCTCGCAAAACTGCTAAGCGGTAGTCTTCCAAGGTACACAGAAAGCAGTAAAATGCCATAGCAATACTTTTACTGAGCTTTTCTTCTTTACTCAATTCGATTTGCACCCTTTCTAAACTTGCGCCCTGTTGTAATAAAGTATTAATTTTTATTAATTGTTGTGGTAGAGATGTTGAGGTTTCACCAATAAAGGCGATCGCCTCGGGAATCAGGGTGCGGGAGTGGAGTTTTTCTGTCAGGATTTGCGTGATCGCATAACCTACTGCTAGTGTTCCATCTCGAATCACTGGGTCATCATCCCAGATTTTTAACACCAAGAGCAAGCTTTGTCTTAATTTCAAGGGATTTTCATGAAAAAAAAGTGCTACTGGTAAGGTAGCCAGTATCACTTTTAGCGAAATTTTCTCAGATGCTTGTGGCTTTTGCGCTCGCCAATCATCTAAATCTAATTTTCCCAGTCTGATTAAACTTTCCGTACCTCTGACTGCGATCGCATCGATGTCACAGCAGTTCTGAAATTCTTTGTCATGACTAGCGGCTAAACTTTGCCCAATTAATGCTCCGAGTAAAGTCCCGCGAAACCGACTAACAATAGAGTAGCGCATACATCAAACATAAAGTGTGAAGTTTCCAGGATGAAGAAATCAGGATGAATGATACAAAATCTGATCACCCTGAGTTCTTCATACTTCATACTTTAATCTTTTCTTAAGTGTTGCACTATTGCATGTAAACCTAATATGTAGCTTTGGACACCAAAGCCACTGATTTGCCCAATAGCTACGGGCGCTATATAAGAATGATGGCGAAATTCTTCCCGTCGGTAGATGTTACTCAAATGTACTTCTACTGTTGGTAAGCTCACACCTGCGATCGCATCCCGCAATGCCACACTTGTATGGGTGTAAGCCCCAGCATTAATCAAAATTCCCTGATGTTTCCCAAAGGCTTCATGAATAGTATCAACTAAAACGCCTTCATGATTTGACTGCACAGGATAAACTTCCACCTGTAGTTTGAGTCCTTCTGCTGCTAACAGGTGGTTAATTTCAGCCAGAGTAAATGAACCGTAAATTCCCGGTTCTCGCTGTCCTAGCAAATTCAGGTTTGGCCCATGCAGCACCAAAATACTTAAAGGCTGCAACGTCAAGTCCGGCACTTTCTCACTCTTAACGACGACGCGAACGATCATCTACTGGAATCGGAATTAGTTCTGGTTCCGGTTCAGCCTCCGGCCCTAGTAGGGCTTCAATCAACTTTCGCGCCAATTCTTTAAGCTTTTCCAGTACCTTTTCTATATAGTCCATTGAACTGACTGCTCCTGAGATACTACCTCAATTTTGACTAACAGCTACGCAGAAATTGGCGTACTTCCGCACCTCTGGCTGATGATTAGGCGATCGCACTCCCGAATTTCGGGGATGATCCACTTTATCAAATTTTGTGTTGTGATCTGCCTTACTTCTTAGAGTATCACATTCTGATAATCCTACGACAATCAAACTATCCCTTGGTTTAATATCAGGTATTGGCAAATATCTCTGTGAGTAAGTTCCTAGACAGGACTTAAGTCCTGTCTTTTGCAGCACAAAGCCTACTGACTACGAATCAAAAATTTGGCGATCGTTCACTAATCTTCAGCATCATTTTTTTTACTAGCGGTTGTCGCTGTCTTAGAAGTTGACTTAGAAGTTGACTTAGAAGTTGACTTAGATTTAGAAGTTGTGGATTTAGTGGACTTGCGAGTTGATTTGGTTGACGAAGTTTTGCCTGCCAATAATTGTAGTGCCTTATCCAATGTCATATTTTCCACAGATTCACCTTCGGGAATGCTGACATTGGTTTTGCCGTTCTTAATGTACGGCCCATAGGGGCCATCATAGATATTGACTGGTGTTCCCTCGTCTGGATGTGTACCCAATTCGCGCAAAGCCGCTTTGGATTTGCTAGTGCTGGAATTGCGTCCTTTTTTCGGTTCCGCCAACAACTCTAATGCGCGTTCTAGAGAAACTGTCAAGACATTATCAGCAGCTTTCAGGGAACGGTAATCTTTCCCTTCCTTACCTTGGTCATGAACAATGTAAGGGCCAAAGCGCCCCAAACTAGCTTGAATTTTTCCTCCTGTTTCCGGATGCACTCCTAATGTCCGGGGTAATGCTAACAGTCCCACAGCGGTTTCCAGAGTGACGTTTTCTGGCGTTACACCTTTGGGTAAGGAAGCTTGTTTGGGTTTGGGGTTTTCATCGGTCTTATCACCCAATTGGACGTAGGGGCCATAGGCGCCAATCTTGACATAAATTGGTTCACCAGTGTCGGGATGGCGACCGAGTTGGTCAGGCCCGGAGGTTTTTTGTCGCAGTAGTACTTCTACTTGTTTGGGGTCAAGGTCGGCTGGGGTTAGGTCTTTGGGAATGGAAGCTGTCACCACACCTTCACCATTTTCTACTTCGATGTAAGGGCCATATTTACCGATGCGGACTTTGGCTGGTAAATTTTCTAGTTCTACCGTCCTGGCTTTCTTTTCATCAATTTGGGGTTCTCGTTCTTTGACTAAAGTTTCTAGACCTTTATCGCCGAGGTAAAATTCCCGTAAGTAGGGAAGCCAGTTAACTTCTCCTGTGGCGATGTCATCCAGCGTTTGCTCCATTTTGGAGGTAAAGCTGGGATCGACCACATCGGGAAAGTGTTTTTCGAGTAAGTCAGTCACAGCAAAAGCCGTGAAAGTAGGCACAAGAGCATTATTGACTAATTGGGCATAACCTTTATCGATGATTGTGCCAATAATACTGGCGTAGGTACTAGGACGACCAATACCTTCACTTTCTAAGGTTTTCACCAGAGTAGCTTCACTGTACCTAGCTGGCGGTTGCGTTTCGTGACCAATTGCTTCCACTTCTTGACAATCTGGATGATCGCCTACTTTCAAACTTGGCAAAATTACTTCCTGGTCTTCCAATGCAGCTTCGGGATCGTCGGAACCTTCCACATAGGCGCGTAAATAGCCAGGAAAATCAATTCTTTTCCCAGAAGCACGGAAACCAGCATCTTCTACTTGCAATTGCACAGTAACTTGGGTTTGGCGGGAGTCAGCCATTTGACAGGCGACGGTGCGCTTCCAAATTAAATCGTAGACAGCCAATTCTCGACCGCCCAAACCAGTTTCTTGGGGCGTGCGGAAAGTGCTACCCGCCGGACGAATTGCTTCGTGTGCTTCCTGTGCGCCTTTAGATTTGGTGGTGTATTGCCGAGGTTGGGGGCTGAGATATTGTTTACCATAGCGTTGTTCCACACAGCTACGAGCAGCTGCGATCGCTTGGTCAGACAAATGTACCGAATCTGTCCGCATGTAGGTAATATACCCTTGCTCGTACAAATTCTGAGCTACCCGCATCGTATCTCGAGCTGAAAGGCGCAATTTCCGGTTAGATTCTTGTTGCAGAGTCGAAGTTGTAAACGGTGGCGCTGGTTTGCGCGTCACTGGGCGTTCTTCTACCTCTTTTACATTCCAGGTTTTACCAGTCAGGCGTTCTTTGAGTGCAACTGCATCCGCTTCCCTCAGCAAAACCACATTGCGTCCAGCCGCGATTTGTCCGGTCGCCGGGTCAAAATCGCTGCCATTAGCTATTTTGGTTCCTCCTAGGGTCACCAACTGGGCGGTAAACGGAGATTTTTCCTGCTCTAGGTAAGCTTTTAAATCCCAATAACTACCCTCACGAAAGGCGCGGCGTTGACGTTCCTTGGTCACCAATAGCCTCACGGCTACAGATTGGACGCGTCCAGCAGATAATCCCCAGGCGATTTTTTTCCACAGCAGCGGAGACAGGGTATAACCGACCAACCGATCCAAAATCCGGCGCGTTTCTTGGGCGCGAACCAACTGCTCATCGATATTACGGCAGTTTTTCAGAGCCTTTTTGATCGCTTCGGAGGTAATTTCGTGAAACACCATCCGCTTAGTCGGTACTTTGGGCTTGAGCAACTGGTATAAATGCCAACTAATGCTCTCACCTTCCCGGTCTTCGTCAGTAGCCAGAATCAACTCATCAGCCTCTTTGAGAGCATCTTTGAGCTGAGTGACAACTTTCTTTTTGTCTTTCGGGACAACATACACCGGTTCAAAGTCGGCGTCTACATTTACCCCCAACTGCGCCCATCTTTCTGCTTTGACAGCGGTGGGAATTTCGCTAGCCGATTGGGGTAGGTCACGGACATGACCCATCGACGCTTCCACCCGATAGCTTGATGGTAGGTAGTTGCGAATAGTACGAGCTTTGGTCGGAGATTCGACGATGACGAGAGTTGACATGGAAATTTTAAAAAAAAGAATAGCTGCTCAGCTAAACAAGCAAATTTAGACGATTTCGGCGAGATGTCAAATTAAAACGTCGCGCTTTTTGATGTGAGTTGATCCTCACACAAAATGCCCATGAGGGTAAAAATCCGCTACAGTTTGGGCATAGTCCTTTCCAGATAATAAGGGAGGAAAACGCCGGCTGTGAATTTCCAGCTATTTCAATCTTTAACTTATCTCAGCAAAATTGGCGACTACAGTTTTCAAAATACCCCCCAAGTGTAATACAACGATACGTCCTGTTTTTTGGAGAGATTCGGCGATCGCGAGCTAAGGGGAAGACAACAGAGAAGTCTCTTGCATGATTCCCCCTTGTCCCCTTTCCCTTGTCCTCCTTGTCTCCCTTGTCCCCCTCTTCCCCCGGTTAGTGAGATTCAACTACCGCGAAGCGATGCACTGAGAAGCTCACAGAAGTGTCGAACCACATCCTCCTCATTTCCCTATTTCAAAGAAGGTTGTGCCAAAATTAAATCAAATTTGAGAGAAAAAGCGAAGTGGGGTTGATACCTACTGCTAGGAGGCAAAAGTATGCAACCAATCCGTCAAGGTGATGTCATTTTACAACCTGTGGAACAAGTCGAGGGAGAAAGATTACCTCACTTGACTTTGGCAGAAGGTGAGGTAACTGGACATAAGCATCGGATTACTGAGGGCAAAGCAAAATTATTCTTAAAGAATGATGCTCTCTACCTGCGTGTGTATTCCCGGACTGCTTTGCTTGCTCATGAGGAACATCAGGCGATCGCAGTTCCCCAAGGTCATTGGATGGTGAGAATTCAAAGAGAATACGAGCCTGAAGGGTGGCGCTATGTCGCTGATTGAAAAGTTAACGCCCCAACAAGAAGCTTTAATTCCAGTTTATCGGAAAAAATGGCGAAATATTGCACTTTCAACTGAGCGAATTGATCGTGAAAAAGCTGCGTCAGCAGTAAAAGCAGCCTACATAGCAATTGGTAAGAATGCTCCTAACATTATTTTTTATGAAAGTCCTTATGTAGCTCTAAAATCTACTATCTTTGACAAGCTTGAGTCCTTGAAGCAGGAATTAAATAACAAAGTTGTTAGCCAATTAAATAATTCATCAATTAGTAACCTAAAAAGGCTGCAACGGGAGTTGCTAGAAAAGCCACTAGAGCAATTGGGAAGACAAACTTCGTTCTTCAGCGATCTGAGTTATTCAATATATCCTCAAGTTTTTCAGGATATCAAAATCGATGAAGAACTATACGATGAACTGGTGTATGGTAAATTGAATAACAATTTTTCCGACATTTTAGGTTTTAGGCTAAGTTTGATACTAGAAAATTACATCAAAATATATCTGAATGAACAACTACAAAGTGAAGATTGGCAACAAATAAACCTGCAACTCGGAAGTCGGCTATCATCTTCTCTCCAAGCCAGTTTATACTCTTACATAAATAATTTCTTTGGGCTATGTTTTCAGCCAGAAGAAGAGTGTAAAATTAACAGCTTTAGGGATTTTATTATTGCTTGTGTATGGTTTTCGGAAATTCTACCAGAATGGTTAATATATCAATCTTTAATTAAAGAGTGTGGATGGATTTTTGCTTTTGATAAGGCTGTAATTATCTGCGATCGCCCGCTTCAACTCCGCTTCGATAATCAAAATCGCCTCCACGCAGAAGGTGAACCAGCCATACAGTATGCTGATGGATTTAGCCTCTACTCTTATCACGGTGTCACCTTACCGGAAGAATACGGTAAACTCAACCCGCAACAATGGCGATCGCAATGGTTATTAACAGAAGATAATGCCGAACTACGGCGAGTGTTAATTCAAGGTATTGGTTACGCCCGAATTTGCCAAGAATTACAAGCCATTGAATTAGATAGTTGGGCAGAATATACGCTATTAAAAATTGATGCTGATGTTGATGAAGAACCAATTTACTTATTAAAAATGACTTGTCCCAGTACTGGATTCATACACGCTTTGCGAGTTCCACCTGAGATGAAATCAGCCCATGAGGCTATTTGCTGGGTAAATTGGGGTATTCCCCCAGAGGAATTTGCTATCCAAACCTGAAAGCTGACCAATATAGTAGACAAAATTACAAAAAATACCGTATTCTAGCACACATTATGACAAATGGATAAGATTTATCGCCTAGCTAGAGAAAAGTTGTGTTAGCATAAAATTGGAGAAGTTAAATTCGGTGATAAGGATCTTGTTTTTAGTCATAATTGCAAGCTGCTCTCCGGATAAGCATCTCTGCATCAATGGATTCTGGAGAGTTTCATGTCTATCTACGTAGGGAACCTATCCTACAGCGTCACACAAGACGACCTCACTAAGGTATTTTCTGAGTACGGTTCTGTTAAGCGAGTTCAATTACCCACAGATCGGGAAACTGGTCGCGCGCGGGGCTTTGGTTTCGTGGAAATGGAAACATCAGCCGCAGAAGATGCAGCTATTCAAGCTCTGGATGGTGCCGAATGGATGGGGCGTGTAATGAAAGTTAATAAAGCTAGACCACGGGAGGAGAAAAGTACTCGCTCTGGCGGTGGCAATTGGGGAAGAAATGCCAGTGGATACTCCAGACATTATTAAGTCTTGAGGGTATGCATCAAGGCAAAGCGTTAAAAAACATTACCTAAACAACAATTATTCCATAATTAGCAGATTCAGTAGCTCACTGGACTGCTGGTTGATATATTAAGCAGTTCAGCTTTATATTTGAACTGCTTATTTTTCAATGAATGATATCATGTTCACTTGATTGCTTATACAACGTCATTGCGAGCGGAGCGAAGCAATCGCAAAGGCTGGGATTGCTTCGCTGCGCAGGCAATGACAGGTTGCAAATATACCAGTTCCATCCACATGATTGTGAGGGATGTCTGCTGACAAGAGGCTAATCTATGGAAACAGATAGAAAGGTTTATGGAACTTTAGTTCAGAACAATAGATAGAATGAACAAAGTTAGCCTTGATGTCTAATCGCCAAAACCTATACAACTCATGGATTTTGCTAATCTTGCATCCCAGTTAAATGCTGGAACGATTTTACCAGAGGGGATTGTCATTCTCACCCTCTTGGGGGTTTTGATTGTTGATTTGATTTTGGGGCGTACATCTTCACGCTGGATTGGGTATCTAGCGATCGCAGGTTTACTAGCTGCGACTGTCGCCCTGTACTTTCAATGGGATGCTACCAATCCCATCTCCTTTAGCGGTGGCTTTAACAGTGACGACCTCAGTATCGTCTTTCGCGGTATTATTGCCTTATCTGCGGCTGTTACCATCTTAATGTCCATTCGCTATGTGGAGCAGAGTGGCACTGCTTTAGCAGAATTCATTGCGATTTTGTTAACCGCTACCCTAGGAGGAATGTTCTTATCCGGGGCTAGTGAGTTAGTGATGATTTTCATCTCCCTAGAAACCCTGAGTATTTCCTCTTATTTGTTAACAGGTTATACCAAGCGTGACCCACGCTCGAATGAAGCGGCGCTGAAATATCTGTTGATTGGTGCTTCCAGTACAGCAGTATTTTTATATGGCGTGTCGCTGCTGTACGGGTTATCGGGTGGACAAACAGAATTGAGTGCGATCGCCAATGGCATAGCCAAAGCTAATATCGGTCAGTCATTGGGTATAGTAATTTCCCTTGTGTTTGTGATTGCCGGCATTGGCTTCAAAATTTCTGCTGCACCCTTCCACCAATGGACTCCAGACGTTTACGAAGGCGCTCCCACCCCAGTGATTGCCTTTTTATCTGTAGGCTCCAAAGCAGCAGGTTTTGCCCTAGCTATCCGCTTACTCACCACAGTCTTTCCCCTAGTAGCTGATGAGTGGAGATTCGTCTTCACTGCTCTTGCCGTTCTCAGCATGATACTGGGTAACGTAGTTGCCCTAGCACAAACCAGCATGAAACGGATGCTAGCTTATTCATCCATTGCCCAAGCAGGGTTTGTGATGATTGGCTTGATTGCTGGTACTGATGCCGGATATGCCAGTATGATATTTTACTTACTGGTCTATCTGTTCATGAACCTGTGTGGCTTCACCTGCATCATTCTGTTTTCTCTACGGACAGGAACAGACCAAATTGCCGAATACTCTGGCTTATATCAAAAAGATCCACTTCTCACATTGGGCTTGAGTATCTCCCTGCTGTCTTTGGGTGGTATTCCACCACTAGCTGGGTTTTTTGGCAAAATTTACTTGTTCTGGGCAGGTTGGCAAGCAGGTCTTTACTGGCTAGTCCTGTTAGGCTTAGTTACCAGTGTTGTCTCCATCTACTACTACATTCGTGTAGTCAAGATGATGGTAGTCAAAGAACCCCACGAAATGTCTGACGTAGTCAAGAATTATCCCGCAATACGTTGGAATTTACCTGGATTTAGACCTTTGCAGGTGGGGTTGATAGTAACTTTAATTGCTACCTCCATCGCCGGGATTTTGTCAAATCCTCTGTTTACCTTAGCTAATAATTCAGTTGCTCATACTGCTATATTGCAAGCAACTAATGTTGTTAGCACTCAGGCAAGTGCCGTTAACACCGAGCATTCAGACAGCTTGTAAATTAGTCAATAGGTAATAGGTAATTAAAAACAGCAATTACCTATTACCTAAATTCATCATCAATCGGCAGAGTAATTACAAATTCTGCACCTTCACCGGGGATTGAATTAACCTCTATACTTCCCCCGTGTTTCTCAACAATGATTTGCTGAGTAATTGCTAAGCCTAAGCCTGTACCTTTACCTACAACTTTAGTTGTGAATAAATGATCAAATATTTGTGATTTGATTTCCTCAGGAATACCTAAACCATTATCTTTAATCATAATTAAAATATTATTTTCATCTTCATTTAACTTAGTTTTAATTTTAATAAAATTGGGATTAGCTATAATTTCTTTATAGCTACGCCCGACATTAGACTCTTCTAAAGCATCAATAGCATTAGTTAAAAGATTCATAAATACTTGATTTAATTGACCAGGAAAGCATTCTACCTCAGGTAAATCATCGTAATCTCGGATAATTTCAATTGCTGGGTGAGTATTAGAAGCTTTCAATCTATGTTTAAGAATTAAAATAGTACTGTCGATACCATCGTGAATATTAAAAGGAATTTTCACCATGTTATCAGCACGAGCAAAGGTGCGTAGAGAATTACTAATATCGCCGATCCGCTCTATTCCTTCTTGCATGGAATGGAGGATGTGCGGGAAGTCTTTGAGGAGATATTCAAAATCAATTTTGGCTGCATGTTGGGCGATTTCTGTTGCGGAAGCCTGATTTTTATAAAGATGGATGTGATCGATCAAGTCTTGCATATATTTCTGTGCATAGGTGAGATTACCTTGTACAAAGCTAGTAGGGTTATTAATTTCATGAGCAATTCCTGCTACCAACTGACCTAAAGAAGACATTTTTTCACTTTGTACCAACCGCTGTTGAGATTGTTTTAGCTGCTCAACAGTAGCAGTTAACTCTGCTGCGCGTTGTTCTAGCTTTTGGTTGAGTTGACATAGTTTTAAATGAAGATTAATCCTAGCTCGTACATCTTCTGGTTGAAATGGCTTGGTAATGTAATCTACTGCACCGAGAGTTAAACCTTTAACTTTATCTACCACATCTGATAGCGCCGTCATAAAAATAACTGGGATATCTTGGGTAGCCTTGTTTTCTTTTAAGCGACGACAAGTTTCAAAGCCATCAATTCCCGGCATCATGACATCTAATAGAATTAGGTCAGGAGACACTACTTGCAATTTCTCTAAAGCACTTTCGCCACTTTTGGCAACTAAAACGCGAAAACCTGATGCTTGTAAAAACTCAAACAGTACCTTGGCATTTGTTGGGTTATCATCAACAATCATAATGAGGTTTTGTTTATCATTAACCATATTTACGGTTGTCAAATATACTGTTTCATTAACTTGAGAATGGCTTCTTCATCGAGATTTTGAGTTAGTTCCAAAAGCTTGGTACTAAAGGCTAGATATTTAATATCTAACTGCTGTAGTCGTTGCGCTTCCTGTTCAACTCCTGCAATATCGCCAATGGTGGCAGCAGTCCAGAGATTTTGTAATTCCTCTGTAGGTGGAACGATGAACTCGCAAGCAAGATTATTTGCTGCTGGTGGTGGGACAGTTGCACTACCTGATTGATAAATCCAAGTTAAGCCTAAATGCTTCTGAATCTGTGTTAACAGTTGCTCTGACTGCACAGGCTTGGGAAGAAAATCATTGCAGCCAAAATTATAACTTTGTTGTTGATCAAAATTGAAGACATTCGCAGAGGAAGCAATGACGATCAATTGGGAAAATTCTGCTTGGGAACGTAACTTTTGTACCATCTCCCAACCATTGAGTATAGGCATAACTATGTCAGTGATGATTAACTCAGGCTGCCAAGCCAAGGCTTTTGCTAATCCTTCTTGTCCGTTGACTGCTTCCATTAGTACAAAACCAAGGGGTTCTAACAGATTAACAATCACAGAGCGATTTTCCCATCGATCATCAACAACCAGCACCTTAATGGGATTTCCTTCATAGCCAATAATGTTATGGGTAGGCTTGCTAGAAGTTGAATTAATCCATTGTTGTGAGACTTGTAAATCTACATCAAACCAAAACTTGCTACCTTCCCCCAAAGCACTTTCTACTTTGATTTCACTGCCCATCATTTGCACGATTTTCTGGCTAATAGCTAGTCCGAGTCCAGTTCCCTCTACCATTCGCTGCTTATTTCCCACCTGTTCAAAGGGTAGGAATATTTTTTGTAATTGCTCTGGACTCATGCCAACGCCTGTATCCTCAATTTGAAATATAATTTTTATTATAGGTAATTGTTCCGGTTGGTTATGACCTACAGCCTCCTTTTTGACCTGATTTGAAGAATCTTCAAAATTGGGCGAATTATCCCACACACCAACTTTGAATATGACTTCACCGCAATCTGTAAATTTAATCGCGTTACTTAATAAGTTCAGTAGCACTTGGCGTAAACGTTTTTCATCAGCTAATACGGCGGTGGGGAGTTGATTAAGTTCCTGGTAAGTAAAAGAAATTTCTTTTTGCTCAGCTTTGATCTGGCAGATTTGAAAAATACTGTTGAGGAAGTTATTCAAGTGGAAATCGTGGGGAAATAATTCTAGTTTTCGGGCTTCAATTTTTGATAAGTCGAGAATATCGTTGATCAAAGTCAGTAGATGGGAACCACACTGGTAAATAATGCTGATAGCATTCTTTTGTTTGGAATTCAAATTTTGGTCAAGCTCAAGTATTTGTGCATATCCTAAGATACCGTTGAGTGGTGTGCGCAGTTCGTGGCTCATATTTGCCAGAAATTCACTTTTAGCTGTGTTCGCACTATCAGCAATTTCTTTTGCTGTTTTTAACTCGCTAGTACGTTCTTCAACTCTGGTTTCTAGTTCTAAGAAAGATGCTTGCAACTGTGCAGCCATCTGATTAAAAGATTGGGCTAGACTTTCTAGTTCATCTATACCCTTAATTTCAACTTTTTGGTCTAATTCTCCAGAAGCGATCGCCATACTTGCAGCCTGCAAGCGTAGAATTGGTTTGGTAATCCAACGCGATGTCAACATTCCTACCAAAATAGCTACTGCTAATGCTGCTAAACACAAGAGTATACTAATACGGGTATTAGCATCGATTTGTGCCATAAAGTCGGATTTTGGCACTACAACAATAACTAGCCAATCCAAGCCAAATTTGTCTCGCCAAGGGGTAATTTGGACAAATTGCCGTTCGCCTTTGAGGGGAAAGTCAAGTTCTTGACTATCTTTAATTTCTCTAAAACTGCCAAATTTTTGCTTTAAATATTGTGCTGTTCCTTTAATTAAATCATCTTTACTGTTTAATGCTGAAAGCCGTTTTGCTTGACCATTAATAATATTATATGGTAGCTCATGATTAGAAGCAGCAACTATTAAACCAGAACGTTCTAAAATTAATATTTTCCCTTTTGCTCCTACCTGTAAATTTGCTAAAAACTTACTAATTTGTGACAAGATTAAATCAATGCCAATTACCCCAATCAGCTTATTATCTTCATCATAAAGCGGAAAACTGGAGGATATCGAGAAAATTTCTGGTTTATCTTCCCATTGATAAATTTGAGTCCATAAGGGTTTACCCATTTTGATGGCATCTGCATACCAAGCTTCTAAGCGAGGATCGTAATTTTTAACGGCTGTTAGCTGCTGACGATTTCCTTGGGAATCTGTAGTATAAACATAAAGTTTACCAAGCCTTTGCTTTTCGGAAACTTCATTAATTAAAAGATTCCCATTATCTAAACGTTCAATACCAATAAATTCGCCTTTGGGATTGGCAAAGTTAATATAGCCAATATTAAGCACTTGCATTTGCTGACAAAAATAATGTCCTGTGCTTTGTAGATTAGTTAAATCTATCAGCTTTAACTTGATAGCATCGGTATTAATCTGATTAATCTGTGGAGGCGTTGCTAAATATGTATCCAGGTGCTGAACGACAAGTCCATTGATTTTTTGCATTAATTGATTAGCTAGATCATTGACTACCCTCTCTCCATTTTTCCAGGAAAGATAGCCTACTAGTCCCACAGCAGTAAATATCTGGATAACAAAGGGGAGAATCAGGATAAACCTGAATGATACTTTTTTATAATTTTTGAGATTGTAATTGCTCATAAATAGCAGTTTTATATTATTTTAATCTGTTGCTGCTTCAGGCACATGTAAAAATAATATTTTTTACTGACTTAACAAAAAATCAGTAAAAATATCCTGATAATTACTATCAGCAATTTTTGGAATAATTAAAGGCTGAGCAAAATATGTGTAATCAAAAAATACAAGAGATTATTTTTTATTAGTAAATTCGGGGATGAATTTTTGGGAATTACACATAAAAAAGCATAAATATAGAAAACAATAGAGAAATTACGTAAGTAATGTAGGAGTGATACAAATAGATTTACTGGGAAAAGTTTAGATTTTTTTAAGTGTAGCGATCGCACAATTTATTTAACACACTCAGTCCCCAGCTTTATTGAGGGTATTATATATGAATCATATTTGATTTGAGAAATATACTTAGGGTACGTTATAACTAATAACAATTCAATAAATGATTTTGACATAATGGATTGTCGCAAAGGCGGGGAAACCCCACCCCTACAGATGCATCTGTCTCATTCTTTTTTCAAATTGGTATAAAGTCCATAACCCACCCTTATATATGTAGCAACCGAGCTTTTAGTTTGTGGGTGATAGGACTTGTGTATACACTGTAGTCTTGTAGTCAGGGAAAATTCAATATCACGCCACTTGCGACAAAGCTCTTAACCCGCTCTTAACCCACGCAACGCAGTGGCTCCAAAATCTCCGAATTTTAGATTTTAAATTGAGATATAGTAATCAGTTCACTCAATTTCTACTTAATTTTCTGTTTAATAAATGTCACAACTTGATTTAGCTGTTTCTTTAACCCATCAATTTCTACTTGCATCTTGGCAATTTTGTCATTGAGCATCTGAATTTCCGCAGCAGAAGCAGACTCCGCAACAGGAGATTGAACTGCGCCATTACCACTATTAGAAGTTGCTACTGTACCATTCGTGTTATTAGCGGCTATTGCTGAGCCATTGTTAACAGGAAAACTGACTCCGATCAAAGTTTGATCTGGGCGTATCTGTTTCGCTTTCGCCATTGCTGATTTAATGGCCCCAATTAGTTGCTTCTGATCAAAGGGCTTCCCAAGAAATTCAAAATATTCAAAGGGTTCTGAGATTTTCTCCGTCACCTCTTCTTTCCGCCCAGACATCAGCACTAAAGGAATTTTCCTTAACTCAGGCTGAGCTTGAATGTGTTGGAAAACGTCCCAACCACTCATTTTAGGTAAAAGAAAATCCAACATGATCAAGCTAAATTTGTCTTGAAGGATGTAATTGAGTCCTTCCATACCGTCTTTTGCTTCTACAACCTCAAAATTGCCAGGAGGCAACATTTCTCGTACTTTTACTCTGACAACTGTGGTGTCATCAATAACTAGGATCTTGTTACTTGCCACGACTGATTACTCTAATAAAAACTATAGGTGGAGATGGCGATATTGCCGATTGACCGTGAGAATTATCCCACTATATCTAAAATTTATCTTGATTGGGGGATAGTATATTTCGGTATAAGTGATGTTACTGGAAGTGTTTTAAGAAACTTCTGCTTTTATTTTTGGCAAATTGTGTCATGGTGATATTTAAGGCTTTCACCTGGCCTTAAAGTATAGAAAACCTGCCCTACAGTACCTTCTCTTCTCGCTTGGATGTCTATGACTTCGTCACAACAAGCCCAACTCAAGTCAGAAATTATGGCAATGCCTAGCTGGTTGCGTCGCTCTATCGGCAAAGCTAGTGAAATCTCTACCGTACAACGCATTATCAAGCAGCGCCAAATTCATACAATTTGCGAAGAAGGACGCTGTCCTAATCGGGGGGAATGCTATGCCCAAAAGACAGCTACTTTTTTACTAATGGGCCCTACTTGTACACGTTCTTGTGCATTTTGTCAAGTAGATAAAGGTCATGCTCCCATGCCTGTTGACACAGAAGAACCACAAAAGGTGGCTCAAGCCGTGCAGCTTTTGGGATTACGTTATGTAGTGCTGACTTCTGTCGCCCGTGATGACTTAGCAGATCAGGGAGCGGGACATTTTGTCCAAACGATGGAAACTATCCGCCAGTTGAACCCAGAAACTCAAATTGAAGTGCTGACGCCAGATTTTTGGGGTGGTGTGGGGGCTGGGGAAGAAGGTCAACGCCAACGGATAGCGATGATTGTTAAAGCGAAGCCAGCCTGTTTTAACCATAATATTGAAACAGTGCGACGCTTAAGTGGGCCAGTGCGCCGGGGAGCGAAGTACGATCGCTCGCTGCATGTACTTTCACTGATCAAAGAGCTAGATTCCTCCATCCCCACCAAATCAGGTTTGATGCTGGGACATGGCGAAACCTTTGATGAAGTCATCGAAACAATGACAGATTTAAGAGCAGTAAAATGCGATCGCCTCACCATCGGGCAATATATGCGACCTTCCTTAGAACATCTGCCAGTCCAAAAATACTGGACTCCAGAGGAATTTGATCAACTCGGCAGCATAGCATGGAAAATGGGATTCAGCCATGTCCGTTCCGGGCCTCTGGTTCGCAGTTCCTACCATGCAGGGGAGGAGGGATGAGGGGACAAGGGAGGGGGGACAAGGAGAGAAGTCTGAGCGGAGGCTTCCTCCGCTCAGAACTTCGGAGGGACAAGGAGGACAAGGGAGATAAATAAGAAATGCCCAATGCCCAATGCCCAATGCCCAATGCCCAAAATACACAAATATTTTTAAAGAAAGTGGGCAATGGGGACATCTGTTTGGTATGTCTTAAAAAGTCCTGAAATTTAGGAGAACAGATTAATGGCTGATAAAACGGCTAATTCCCCAGTTGCTGACAGTGGCGCTAAACCTCCGTATCCCTTCCGTACTGGTTGGGCATTGTTTTTGTTAGCGATCAACTTCTTAGTTGCCGCTTACTATTTCAATATCATCCAGTAATTAGAAGCTGAGAGGTGCTGCTCAAATCGTGCCTTTGAATAAACCTTTGGGACGAATGAGCAGCACCAAAATCATGATTAATAGCGCTACACCTTGTTTATACTGAGAACCTAGCCAAGGGGTGCTGACTTCTTGAGCTATGCCAATGATAAAAGCTGCGGCGATCGCACCATAAGGATTTCCAATTCCCCCCAATATTACGGAAGCAAATAAGGGCAATATCAAAAACCATCCCATATTCGGGCGCACAGCCGTAATTAGCCCGTACATACTGCCCCCTAAGGATGTGAGTGTGCCAGCAATTAGCCAAGTCCAGAAAATCACTTGGTCTACATTAATACCAGAAACTCTTGCTAAATCCAGATCGTCAGCGACGGCTCGCATTGCTTTGCCAATTTTCGTGTTTTGTAAGAGGTAGTGCAGCGCCAAAATAGCCACTACTGCTAAACCCAATACCAACAATTGATTTTGCGGCACTTTTAAACCCAAAACGTCTAAAGCTGGGGTCACAGGGAGATTGTAATTTTGGTTCTTACCACCCCAGATGAGAATAATGCCATTACGTAAGAATAAGGCCAATCCGATAGATATAATAATCAACGTAGTGGAAGTAGCACGAAGATTGCGCATTCTTGACCACAGCAATTTTTCGGATAACAGCATTGTCACTACTGTTCCCAGCGCGGCTAGTATCATTGAAAACCAAATATTTATACCTGTGGTATTCACTAACAGGGTTAGGTAGGCTCCCAAAGTCAGAAAATCACCGTGGGCAAAATTTGACAACCGTAAAATCCCATAGGTAAGGGTAAGTCCGACTGCGGCTAGGGCAATAATACTGCCTACCGCAATGCCATTGATAATCAATTGAGCAATTTGTGTATCCATAAGTCTTAAGTTGATCTTAAGAAATTCCAAGCTGAGTGATTTCGTACATTAAATTGTGGGATCTTCGTCACATTCGACACTATTAGGCACTATAGGTTATGCTTTATAAATAAAAACAAATGTGCGCTAGTATACATGAAATCCTGTTCGCACTCTTGTGCGAAGCTAAACTTGTTCAGCGGTCTAGTTGACCATGCAGCAGTATTCAAGCTTACCAGAACAGAACTGTCAGATAGATGCAACTCCAACACTTTTGACCACAATCCAGCAACTTCGAGCGGAGTTGTGGCTAGAGAGCAGCTTGAACCAGTTGCAAAGCGATTTTAATGATTGCCTGCTTTCTGCTTGTACTACTTTGCCACAGCAAAGAAGCTCAGAAGCAGAAATTTTCCAAATTTTGGTCAACGATCTCAACCATGCTTTGAACAGCAGTAAGGTGGCGATCGCTCTGTTCCAACCACAAGAAATAACTGGTAAAGTCTGTTATGTTTCTCCTTCGCCAGAGAGGCACTCACAACTTCCACACCTAGAAGCTGTCTCCAAAAAAGGCAGAAAGCTTCGCTTGAAATTAGACGAGCCAATAGAGCTTGAAGATTTGCAGCACCTAGAGCATCAAGAAACGCCAAGTGCTTGGCAGTTGAGCGATGATTCTGGTGGGATGATAGCTTGGCTAATTATTGCTACGGCTCCTAAGAGATTGGATGGAGATTCCGCCAAAGGATTAGAAGCGCAAATGAAAACGCAATTAGTAGCACGGGCTGTGAAGTACTGCAATGTCGCCTTAGCAAAGCTCAGACAATTTCAATCTTGCCAGCAAAAGTCCCAATATTTGAGTAGTTCTAATCGGGAACTGGAGCGTACCAATCAACTGAAAAACCAGTTTTTGGCTAATACCAGTCACGAAATCCGCACGCCTTTGAGTTCGATCATCGGTTTTACGCACCTGCTGTTAGCTCAAGGCTACGATCCCACAAAAGACCGTCATCAAGAATATTTAAATATTATTCAATCCAGCGGTAAGCATTTGCTAGCGCTGATCAATGATATTTTGGATCTCTCTAAAATTGAAGCCAATCAGCTAGAAGTAGAGTGGGGAATCGTGAATGTGCCCACACTATGCCGTAATGTGATGGCATTAGTGAAAGAAAAAGCTGCCAATAAGGGTTTAAAACTGCTTTTTGATATCGACCCCAATGTGACAACTCTAGTAGCTGACTCTTTAAGGTTGAAACAAATGCTGTTGAATTTACTCTTCAACGCTCTCAAGTTTACAACTACAGGCAGCGTTGGTTTAAGGGTTGTGGCTAAAGGTAGTTTTGTACATTTTACCGTTTGGGATACTGGCACTGGTATCTCCCAAGCAGACCAGGCTCAACTGTTTCAACCGTACTTCCAAATTGCTAACTCCACAGTGGCTCGTCATGAAGGTACTGGTTTGGGTTTAGCTGTGACGCGCAAACTCGCAGAAATTCACGGTGGTTCTGTGGAAGTTGAATCTGAGGTAAATCGTGGCTCGCGATTTACTATCGTACTTCCCCTAAATCCCGTTGGAGATTTAGAAGGAATTGAAGGTGAAGTTGCTGACTTATCTTCCTTACCGCCTATAGTTCACGCTCCTAGTTCTTTTATAGAAATTTTGCTCGTAGAAAATGACTTAAACAATGCCAAATTGATGCAAATTTATTTAGAAAAATTGGGTTATCAGGTAACTTGGGCGAAGAATGCTGCCGAGATGTGGGAATCTCTGCAAAATATCAACCCAGCAGTGATTTTAATGGATGTGAATTTGCCGGATGATAATGGTCTGAACTTAGTGCGGCAACTGAGAGAAAATCAGCAGTACAGCCAGACTCCAGTAATTGCGCAAACAGCAATGGCGATGAGTGGCGATCGCGAAACTTGTTTAGCTGCTGGTATCAATGACTATATTTCTAAACCGATTGATTTACCTCTGTTAGCTAGTCTGGTGGCAAAATATAGCAACTCTGAGTAATTCGTAATTCGTAATTCGTAATTCGTAATTAATTGCTAATTAACTCGCAATTTGGAGTTGATGCTTTTGCTCAAACAAGGGACTCGGCTGGAGTTGTATTTTCTGCTCTAGAATGAGTTGGGAATTGACATATTCCATAACTAAAGGATGTAGCGAAAATCTAGCCCCCTTGGTTTCAATGAGCGATCGCGCTTGCAATGACTCCAGTACTTCCAATAAGATTTGGGGTGAGATGGAAGATGCTAGTTGCGATCGCAATTCGGCAAATGAAATCGCTTGGCAATGGGATGCTAAGGATTTGAGAATTTCCTGCGCCATATCTGATAAGCATTGCCATTGCTGTTCTAACAAGTTGGACACTTCACCAAAAACAGGGGTTTGTTGCTGCAAAAATTCACTGATATTGCCAGCAAATAAATTTTGAATGGTGGTGGAAGCAAGATTTAAGGACAGGGGATGGCCTGCGTAAGACTCTACTAATTTGTGCCAATCGTCTGGGGTTCCCGCAAAAGCGCCTTTGGCGTGGAAAAGTTCCTGAACATCTGGCATTTGCAAGCCGTTGAGATGAAAGACTCGCACTGGGAGGATTTCACCTTCCAAAGGTATAATCTCTTTCGGCTTCTTACGACTTGTGAGGATGAGACAGCTTTGATGGGCTGTTTCTCCCACCCGCTTAAAAAATTCCCGATACTCTTGATCTCCTTTTTGCGGAAACCAGATGCAACTTTTGCAAGGAGACTTTTGATTTGCACATTCTTGCAACACAGCATCAGCCCCATCTAACACCAGCAGACAACGGTGGCGTTGTAAATAATCAATAAACCATGACATTCTACCATGTAAGTTATCTGGTAAATTGGTGTCTTGTCCGTTGGATAGGAAGGCGATCAGGTCAGATAATAAATCTTTGAGAGGACGACGAGGTGAGAGCGATCGCCAAATCACGAAATCAAACTGATCCTGAAGCTGTTGAGTGAGTTTTACGGAAAACCAGGTTTTACCGATACCACCCATACCCAATAGAGTAAGGAGACGGCATGGTATTGCCTTATTTGTAGGAGACTCATTTAAAATCCACTGTTTCAAAGTTGCCAGTTCTTCAGTGCGTCCACGAAACAGAGAGACATCTGGTGCTTCTCCCCATGAGAGCGAATTTTGGATTTCTCTGTTATTGTTCTGGAGATTGCGATCGGGATGAGCAAATTGATAGTCTTCGGATTCAAGTTGCAGGTTAAATGCGCTGAAACAGTACTTTAGGGTTTGCTTATCTACCCCCGCTTCACAAGCAAATACCTTTGCTACCGTATCTGGATCTAACCTCATGCGAAAGCCCAAGGTTTCACGGCTATAACGGTTACCGAAATTTTCATTATTTTCTGATTGCGATTTTGCATGTTGGAGTTTTTGTAATCCTTGGGGAGTTAGGATTACACCACGTCTCCGGCTCCTTTGTTGGAATTTCATTGGAACACCGATGATAAATGTATTTTTTATGGATAGGCATGATCGTTTGTAATGCATTCCCAAGATGCACCAGCAAACAGCAGATGAGCAACACAAATCAGCAGTAAATAACTCAAGCTACTAAACCTACAAAGTTATCTACCACTCAATAAAGTTTTGATTGTAAAAAATGCACCCATTGAAAGGATTTTTTTAAATAATTTTTCCACAGAACACAGATGCAGCGCACCAATTCAGACTACAAGCACTTCAGAACTTAAAGACTGGATGAAGCAGATTGATCCAGCTAAATTTATGTTACCTGCTTTATTGCCGCATAGACATTAAGTAATTTTACGGAATGTGATTAAGTAGGCGATCGCAAATTGCTCAATTTTTAAGTCAGTTGCATAGCTGAGACTGGTTAAAACCACAGAGAAGTGTGTCACTTTGACTATATGGTTATGGTATTTGTTTTTTCCCATCAGTAGTTCAGGAAAAATCAGGAATATGAAAATTCAGTTAAATTCAGTTAAATTCAGGATACGGAAAAGTTGGGAGCATCCCAAATGTATAAATTGATTTTTTTGTAGTGATGGCTTCCTTGGCGCTTTTTTGAGCTTAGGGAGCAAGATGCTCCCACTACAAATTTATCTGTGTCCGAATGCGATCGCCTTTTTCTGTTGTTGTATTTTCGGAAAACAGCTTGCTCGGCTCAGGTAGACAGACAATCCAGTACCATATATATATTTGCTGCGGGCTACCCCACTGGTGAACAGCCATGTCAGAAACAATCCTACCTGTACCTTTAATTGAACTTCCACCCACCGAAGCAGAACTTCCCTATGATGATGGTGTGCCAATGGAAAGCGCACGGCACAAAACCCAGATGGATTTGCTGATAGATGCCTTAATCCCTTGGTTGTCACAACGAGAAGATGGGTTTGTCGGTGGGAATATGTTTGTCTACTACAGTCTGGCGCAGGTGCGAAACCAAGACTTTAGAGACCCAGACTTTTTTGTAGTGTTGGGTGTCCCCAAAGGTGAACGCAAAAGTTGGGTAGTTTGGGAAGAAGGGAAAGCACCGGATGTGGTGATTGAGTTGCTTTCCGAAAGTACAGCCGCAGCAGATAAAAACGAGAAAAAGCTGATTTATCAAAATCAAATGCGCGTGCCAGAATATTTCTGGTATGACCCGTTTAACCCAGATGATTGGGTAGGTTTTTCGATTCAACAGAGAGTTTATCAACCCCTGGTTGCTAATAAAGGCAATCAATTGGTGAGTGAATCCTTAGGGTTGGCGTTGCAGCGTTGGCAGGGTAATTATAAAGGGATTGAGGCGACTTGGTTACGCTGGGCGACTTTGGACGGAGAATTACTGCCAACCCCTGAAGAACAGGAATATCAACGGGCTGAACAGGAACGCCAACGAGCCGAACAAGAACGCCAACGAGCAGATAGAGCGGAGGCGCAGTTGTTACACACAGCACGTAATTTACTGGCTGGTGGGATGACCGTGGAACAGGTGGCGCGGGTTACAGGTTTGGATGTAGCGGTAGTTGAGCAATTGATTCCAACGTCTGAAGCGTGAATAAAAATGACATTACTGGGCCATCGCTGTTGGTGTAATGGGGGAATTGGGAAGCGATCGCCAATCTGGAGCATTGCTTTGGGGACTTAAATACAAGAAGCTTTGAAGTTATTTCTTAAGTTCGTTAACTTCGGTTGTGAAAACTGGATTCAAATGTATCGGCGATCGCACCATTAATACCAACGTCTGAAGCGTGAATAAAAATGATACTACTGGGCGATCGCAGTTGGTGGGATGTTGGAATTGAGAAGCGATCGCCAATCCGGAGCATTGCTTTGGGAACTTAAAGACAAGAAGCTCTGAAGTTATTTCTTAAGTTCGTTAACTTCGGTTGTGAAAACTGGATTTAAATGTATTGCTGATCGCACCATTAATACCAACTTCTGAAGCGTGAATAAAAATGATATTACTGGGCGATCGCTGTTGATGGGATGGGAGAGTTGGGAAGCGATCGCCAATCACTACCAAACTTACTTCTTTACTTCTTAAGTCCCTAAAATTCGGTTGTCAAAACTCGATTTAAATGTAGAGGCGATCACACCATTGATACCAAAATCTGAGGCGATCGCTGTTAGTGGGATGTTGGAATTGAGAAGCGATCGCCAATCTGGAGCATTGCTTTGGGGATTTAAAGACAAGAAGAGCTTAAGTTAGTTTTTAAGTTCGTTAACTTCGGTTGTGAAAACTGGATTTAAATATATTGGCGATCGCACAACTAATCCTAGTTAGTTCTTAAGTTCGTTAACTTCGGTTGAGTTAGCTGCTTTCAATCAACTATAGTTTATTTTGTAATAGATAGATTAACCCATTTGCAATGAGCTAATCCATTCTTGATTATAAGATGAATTATGAACACGCAACAATCGCAAAAATCGGCAATCAATTACTTTGTTTTAGGAAATGTTCACTGTCAAGCATTCGATGATTTTCGTGATGCTGTCAACATTCAGAAAGGAACTACAATTCATGATCAGATTAGCTTTGACTGCCTAGTTATAGATGTATCATATCATGGTGCTAATTCAATAACACTTGTAAATCAACATCTTGATATAGGTCTACCTATATTATTATGTAATATCAGTGAGCAGCATTGGCGAGAGCTAGGAACACTGACTGGCTTTTTCACACTTGGTGGAAGTCAAGCGTGCTTAATCATTCGGCAAACTGATGAAGCAGAACGACTTCATTACACTTTTATAGATTTGCCAGATTCTTCCAATCCAAAATTACGCCTACAGGCTGCTCCAATAAAGTCTGAAGTTTCTGAAAGCTCACAGGCAAATGTACAAAATTACCATGAATCATCAAGTGACCAAGATCCAGATATTGCCTTTTTCAGTTCAAATTTTCAGTCACCAGAACGTGAGTCCGAAAAAAACCAATCTTTTCAGACTTTAGTTGAAACCAATCTTCTTCGCACCAAAGCTCTTCCATCCAAAGTATCTGATGTTCCACCTGATTTGAAGTTTGTAACCTATACTTTCTCTCAATCAGTTCCACTACATCTTGGAAAACCAAACAACAACAATGGAGATCAAGTAGCCACCACTACTCATTCTTGGATATGGACTGTCTATTACAATAATTATGGTAATGAACTGTTCCAATATATTCATCTTCAGACATCAGCCACAGTTTCTCCTGGTAGTTTAGCTGTCAATAATGATGAAGAGCGTGCCTGGTCACAAAGCTATTTTGCATTGAGTATCAAACCACAAAGCGATCAAATTTTTTGGTTTCAATCCAGTCCTGAAACGATCAACAATTCAACAACTGTAACTGATTCTACTTCATTTACCATAAATTTCGATATTAGCGAGAGTCCATCTGGGGGTGGATCTTTTACCGCAGACAAATCAACAACACGGGACATAACGGATTGGAAAATAGTCGAGACAACTGCTGGCTCATGTGGCGCATGGCAATATTCTCAACAAAATCCGTACGATGCCACACAAAATAACTTGCAAGATCGCTTTACATTTTGGGGGCATGTTAAAGAGCTTCCTAATCTTTCTTTATATACCTTACAGTCACACACACAAATAGTTTGGCGCACTACTTTACCCACTCGTGGTTATGCACGTTTTGATTATAGAGCCGATTGGAAATTTGTTGATTCATGGAGTACAGATTGTGCATTAGGGCTTTGCTCGACTATTCATACTGTTTATGGATGGCATTGGTGGTGGGATGTACCTGGCTACTTTAATATTGACATTGGCAAAGTAATTGATGGAAACAGCCCCAATGTTCCCGACCCAGACGATTTATTTACTGTCGAATTAACCGAGGATGCAGAAGGTGAACCACTAGCGAAAGTATCGCCTCCAAGAGATGCCAAGCGCGGGGCTAAATTTGTCATTGTTGAGGAAGATGAACCACTAAAGAAAGTATCGCCTCCAAGAGATGCCAAGCGCGGGGCTAAATTTGTCATTGTTGAGGAAGATGAACTACTAAAGAAAGTGTCGCCGCCACGAGATGCCAAGCGCGGGGCTAAATTTTAGGACTTACGCACAGCCTCTATTTGTAGTGGACTGTTTCAGCTAAAATAGTGCATTAAAGAATTAACTTTGAGTCCAAAAAATAGAGCTTTTTGCTGATTTTCCATTGCCTCATTTTAGCTGTGTCAGTCCTGTAGCATAACTCACTAGTACCGCTATGTATAGTGCCGCTGCGTAAGTCCTGATTTGTCATTGTTGAGGAAGATGAACCGCTAGCGAAAGTACCGCCTCCACGGGATGGCTTGGGGTAAAGCAAAGTTTTGATGCAGAATTAGGAAGAGCAGGATATACAAGTGATCAGTCTAGATATTTACAAAGATGATCTCGTCGGAAATTGGGTGTTAGAGGGTGCAGAGTGGCATTGTGGTAGGTCTAGGATATCACCCTTCCTGCACCCAGCTTTGGAATATAGGGGTATCACAACCGCTGCTTATTCCGCCTTCTGGGTATGTGAAAGGCTCTCTGAAACTCAGTTATCACCTTCACTCTCTCAAATAGCTACCGTATCTCCAGCGAACTTTCAACAGCAATTAAATTATTTATATGAATGGCCGTTGGAATTTATTCTAATTTTGATTGATCGCCATAGTCAAGAAGTCACTTTAAGAGCTGGTCGCTGGGGAACTGCACCAGTATATATTGTTGCAGCTGATAATAGCCTTCATGTACATTGGAATCCAGTTCACTTATATGGTTTAATCAACCAAAAACTTGACTTGGCTCTAGCCGCACAGTTTCTAGTGAATTGTAGTATTCCATATTGCCATCAAACACTGTTCTCCGGCATCTTTCTTCTGACTGAACGAAGCTGTGCAATTTGGCGACCAAAACAGAGCAAATCTTTCCACTTAATATATCCAGATTCAATACCATCACCGAAGCCAAGACCTGTCAAAGTTGGAGTCGATGTGGTAGAGGCTTTACGTGTCATTTTAAGTTCCTCCATGCGTCGCTGGTTACATACTGGTACACAAAATATGCACGCTGAGTTGAGTGGCGGACTTGATTCTAGTCTTGTGGCTATTGTTGGAACGACTCTTGTTTCTGAAGATGTATATACCTATGGGCTTGAAATACAAGGTGAATTTGCCAAAGGACAAATCCACCGTCGTAATGCACTTGTACAAAAATATCACTTTCAAGATTTTGCAGTACCAGTGGATAATTATTTACCCTTAGCTATGCAGGGAAGTTTTGCACAAGACAAAACCGTTTTTCCATGGCAAGAGTGTTATAGGGAAGGTTTTGGCAAGCTACTCGACAATGTTGTGGCTAAGGGTGGGCATACTGTATTTACCGGGAGTGGTGGAGACGAATTAATGTACCCACACTGGAGAGAGCTTAAACCTCAAGAGCAAGAAGCCTATTACCATCAAGTCAAGCCAACATCTGATTCTTTTCCAACCTATCTAACTCAACAAGCACGAGAAGCTTATTTGGATAAAGTCGATCAGTACTACCAAGCACCAACAGCAGGTGTCCCAGCTTCCTTTTTTACTGCAAATGCTGCTGCTGCTCCACTTTATTTGGAGCGTGGACTTTGGCCTGTTAACCCACTGATGACACCGGAGTTGTATTGGTTCTGTCAAAGCTTACCCTTAAAGTTGAGAGCGAACAGATCGTTGCATCGCTTAGTTCTGACACGATTAGGATGTCCACAACACGTTGCTTATCCTACAGAAACAGAGGATTTCAGTACGGTCTTAAGCAATGCGATGAAATTAGCATCTGAAACTCTGTTTGACACTCTATTTACTGAACCAAGAATTGCGGAACTTGGATTGGTGAAAGCCGATATGCTGCGTACCGAGCAACAAAAATTCATGCACGACATCACGTTCCGTAAATCCAGTATGTTGTACGCTGCTGCGATACTAGAATTGAGTGTTCAGGCAATCCAATCAGCAAAAAGACCGTGATATACTTCTCGACTACACGAAGTTTTACCAATAACCTCAGTAAAATCATCATTCCAGCTAAAATGCTCTGACCAAAGCTGCTGACGAGGATGAAAGAGCACAACCTCTTGTTGGGTTTGTGGATCGCAATGGCTAGTTTTAGTGTGCTTTCGACTATTACAGTCAAAACACGACCAAGCTAAATTTTCTGCGATCGTTTCTCCTGACCGGGTTTGATATGTTCTCGTAGGTGATCGTTCCTTGATTAGCCTCTTTTGAAGTAGTGCGATCGCTTTTGCTAAGTAGCTCAACCTAATTAAACGTCAAATGTCATTACGAGCGGAACGCAGTGAAGCGAAGTAATCGCCAAGACTCTATTTTAAGTTTTTCAATGTTGACCTACTTAGTAGGGCGATAATGAATAGGTGATGTTTTCCTGGTCAGAATGTAGTAGCAATGACTGAGTTACTTGAACGTGCGATCGCCAAGTTGAAAACCCTACCAGCTAGTGAGCAAGACGCGATCGCATTTCTTCTAGTTACTAACTGTCTCTGTTAAAGTGCGATCGCTATTGCTAGTAGAGCGATAATGGATAGATGATGTTTTCCTTGTCAGAGTGTGATAGCAATGACTGAGTTACTTGAACGTGCGATCGCCAAGTTAAAAACCTTACCTGCCAGTGAGCAAGATGCGATCGCGGCGATGATTCTGGAAGAACTTGAAGACGATCAGCGCTGGGATGAATCATTCTCTCGTTCCCCAGATATTTTGGCTAAACTTGCGGCTAATGCAATGGCTGAGTATCACGCAGGCAAAACTCAAGAACTCGATCCAGAAACATTGTGAAGTCACGCACTACAATCGAGTTCCGTAAATTGTTTGCCGATCTACCCGAAGCAGTTCAAGAGCAAACACGGGTGGCATATCGCCAGTTTAAAGAAGATCCAAGTTATCCGAGTCTGCGCTTCAAGAAAGTGCATCCAGAGTTACCAATTTACTCTGCCCGAATTAGCAAAAACTATCGAGCGGTTGGTCAGTTGGATGGAGACACCGTAATCTGGTTTTGGGTTGGTTCACATACAGAATACGATAGGTTGCTAGAACAGTTGTAGCGGCACAGTGGCGATGTCTACGAAAAGCTCGCCTACGCATTTCTTCTCGTTACCAAAAAGGGGAAAAGGGGAAGGGGGAAGGGGGAAAGGAAAGGATAAAGAACTTTTCCCCACAAGGTACAAAGCCCCTATCTTAATTGGGGAGAATAAAAAAGAAGATTTTTAAGACACGTAGTGCGATAAAAATCAGTGCGGAGCCGGAGCCGCTCCGCCTCCGGTCCATATTTGAAACCCCTGCTTTTAAGTATGGGGAACCCTAAGACCCCTTTCCCCTTTCCCCCTTTCCCTTTCTTCATTGACTGTCTTTGTTAAAGTGCGATGGCCATCAAGCGCATCATTTCTCGTGCTTGGCGATCGCGTGCAGCAGGGGCAAAAAATATACTGCATCGACCTGCAATTGAGTTGCATCGACCTGCAATTGAGTTGCATCGCCCTGCAATTGAGTTGCATCGACTTGCAATTGAGTTGCATCGACCTGCAATTGAGTTGCATCGACCTGCAATTGAGTTGCATCGACCTGCAATTGAGTTGCATCAACCTGCAATTGAGTTGCATCAACCTGCAATTGAATCACTCCAATTTCAGTGCGATTGTAGCCAAAATCGCTGTTGATATATCTCAATAAATCCTCCCACTCTCAATTCGTTTATCATCAACTTCTCTAACTTTTTCTCGATTGACAAACTCTTCAAACAAGCTAAAAAAGCGCTCGACAGCACTGCGTTCATCTGCGGAATGGAAAAGCAAAATACTTGCCCATAATTGTCCTGTTTCTACCTGAAACTTCTGGCGTATCCATTGCAAAAACTCTTGAAATTCATTCTCTTGTTCCGTCAACGGTACGCCAAGTTCGCGCCTAGCAAAATAGTATCCATCCAAAAATGCCTGAAGACTAAAAATTGAATGCCTGCCCAAATACATAGCAGGTCTTTTTTTTATCTTTTGTAGCAAATCGTAAAAATTATCCATATCTAACTCGCAATAAGGGAACTCCAAAAAATAAATTATTCCGTTAAAGTCGTTGACTGTTGACTGTTGACTGTTAACCGTGAACCGTCAACCGTTAACTGTGAACAATAGCAATGGAATATTTTTTTACTTGGAAGTCCCTAAGTTAACGCTAAAACATCTTTTCTGTTACCTGAAATTCTTTACCAACTTCCAAAATAGGTGAATAGAGATTTTGCATCCAAAGCGAACGAAGAATTCCTTGTGGGTGAATGTTGTCAACCACAATTTCCTGTCCTTCAATTTCAATTAGAATTCCTTCATTATGTCCAGTCGTGGCAAGTAGTTCACCTACACTATCATCATAAATACGCCCGTATAGCGGATCTTGTGAACCTGTATCCAGCTTGATATGCTTTCCCTGAATTCCTTGTTCTCGTAAAAATTCTTTGATGGCTCTAGCACAGGGAATACAATCAAAAATTCCAAACCCACTGGCGATCCTAACAACTTCTTGAAAGACCGGATCGTTACTACTGAGCATTATCAAAACAATACAAAATTACTGCGATCGCGTAAACACGTATTACAAACAACCGTCACAGATACCCGACAGCGTTGAATTCGAGGATTTCTGCCTCAAATCTTACCACATCATCACATACCGGGATTTGCCGCCGTGCGATCCTGAATTGCCATGACTGTATCCAGCCTAACAGGTGAACTATGAGCATAGGTAGTGTGCGATCGCTCATCAGATATACTCATATTGAACTGAAAAAATAAGCCCCTCAACCCTCTCGCACCATCCAGACGAGAAAGCCCAAAATCTGGTCAACTGGAGGGAGTGCATAATCCATTAAATCGATTGTTACCGTTGACTCTTCCAATTTCAAAAACCGCCATTGGGTTCCATTACTAACCGCTCCATAAATTGTGGGAATATTCACCTGATTAGCTTGGTTGAATAATTGAGCCGCGATCATTTCCGCAATACATTGTCCCAAGCCTTCATTGAGGTTATCTCGTTTCGCTTCGCCCACAATCACAACAGGCGCTTCAATCTCTAGTTGTTCTGGAGAACGGCTGATGAGATAATCTATGTAGCCAGTCAAGCCTTTGTCTGCATCTACTGTAAAATCTCGCCCAGAAAACAAACTCACCTGGTTATTAACAATCCGTCTCACCTCTTGCAGAATCGGGTAAATAATTCCCTCAGACTTTGCTTTTTCCGAACCAACCGCGATCGCCCAAGGTAAATCTTCCAACATCACTTGTAAGCGAGAACTAGGTACCATCGCTTCTATCGCCGGTAAAAACCGTCCGGTTTCAACTGTGGTTAAACCAAACTCTTTTTTGACCTTCGCTAAGGTAAAACTACTGTATGGCATAGTTGTCACTGGTCATTTGTGATTTATTATTCCTCATTTAAGAGCGTCTTCCTCAAACTTCATTCCTAATTCTCTATCAATAGGCTACTCGCTTGTAAATTGTTACCAATGACTAAAATAGAATTTGTTGGGTGCTATAGGATTGCGGTAGGACTGGAAAATGACACAGAAAGAAAAACTTGAGCAACTAAAAGCTATCTTCGCCGAAATGGAGCAAGCGCTAATTGCTTACTCTGGGGGTGTGGATAGTACATTGGTTGCCAAGATTGCTTATGATGTTTTAGGCGATCGCGCTTTGGCTGTGACGGCTGTTTCACCGTCGCTATTGCCGGAAGAATTGGAAGATGCGAAAATTCAAGCGGCAACGATTGGGATTCCTCATCAAATTGTCCAGACAAACGAAATGGACAATCCCAATTACACTTCTAACCCTGTGAACCGCTGCTATTTTTGCAAAAGCGAATTACACGACACTCTCAAACCTTTAGCGAGAGAGTTGGGTTATCCCTATGTGGTGGATGGAGTTAACGCCGATGATTTACACGATTATCGCCCAGGAATTCAAGCCGCAAAAGAAAGAGGTGCGCGATCGCCTTTAGCGGAAGTCGGTGTGAGTAAAATGGAAGTGCGCCAACTTTCACAAGAACTGAGTTTACCTTGGTGGGATAAACCAGCTCAACCTTGTCTGAGTTCCCGCTTTCCCTATGGTGAAGAGATTACTGTTGCTAAGTTACAACGTGTCGGTAGGGCAGAAATTTACCTGCGAAAGCTGGGTTTAAAGAATTTGCGGGTGCGTTCCGAAGGCGATACAGCACGGATTGAATTACCGCCCGAACAAATCAAAGAGTTTGTGTTGACGACGGATTTACCGCAAGTAGTATCTGCTTTTCAAGAGTTTGGCTTTATATATGTAACATTAGATCTGGAAGGTTATCGTAGTGGCAAATTGAATCAGGTTTTATCGCCACAAGCCTTAAGCGTGAAAGCATAGATTTTGCTTTTGACTTCTTTTACTAAGTAAGCCGAAGATGACACTTGAAACTCTTACAAATGACAAATGACAAATGACAAACCCCGCCAGTAGTTTCAGTGCTTCGCCCTACTTAATTAATTTCCGCCTCCACAGGAATCAGAACGCACCCGTTAATCTTCCAGGTGGTATCAAGCTGCTTTTCCATGAGATACAATGCCCTGACAGGAACCCCATCAGGGCCAAGCAGCAGTACTAGTTGAGTGATCTTTCCGTGGATGGTTGTGATTTTCTCAAAGAAGACAGAACGCGGACGATACACGGACGGATAACCCAGCCGCACCATCTGCATAAAGTTGTCTGGGTTGCGGAATTGTGCTTGGATTTCCGGGCTGGCAAGGGCAAAAGCACCTGCGGTATCATCTTTTTGAAAGGCTTCTAATTGACTTTCGATTGTCTGACGTATGGCGATGGTATCACTATCAGTGATTTTCATAAATCTAAAATGGCGATCGCGATCGCTCAATTATGGCGCTGAGTCAACTTTAATTCTATTTCCTCTAGTGCTGCTCCCCAAACTTCATACCCTTCTGCCGACAAATGTAACCCATCTGTAGTTAACTCTAGGCGCAAATTGCCTTCAAAGTCTGTAAACCACTTATACATATTTATATAAGTAACTTTTTCTTGTTTGGCAATCAGTGCCAGTTGTGTGTTAAGATGACGAATTCTCTGGTTAGAAATTGTTGGTAGGCGAGTAGGCAATATTGACTGGACAATTATTTGCGAATTCGGGTGATTCTGGCGTAAGTTGCGCATAATTCGCCGATGATTGCGCAAAATTACTTCATCACTAGCACCCTTTCTTAAGTCGTTAATCCCAGCCATGAGATATATCACATCTGGTCGCGTTTGGGAAAATGCTGCCAATCTTTTTAAAACACCAGTGGAAGTATCTCCCGATATTCCCTGATTTAACCACACTTTACCAGCCGGCAGTTGTTCTTTAGGAAACCACATGCTTAAAGAATCACCGACTAAAATTCCCAGATGATTTGGGCTTTTGCTTTGGGCGATGGCTTTGGCTTCCAATGCTAATAAACGCTTCCAATCTTCATAAGTTAGTTGACGTTTCTTCGCTGACTCCAATGATTGCAAGCTATCTTGAAAAAGACGTTGATTAATTTGACCTGTTTTCAGAGCTGCTACTCTTTGATCATAAAGTTGACTTCCTGATACCAAAGTCCGATTAGCTTCTGGATAGGTAGAATTTAGTGATGGCTCTACTGGTGCTGCTAAATCCTGACTCGTAGCTTTTGATACAGCTAGCCCCAAGTTGGGGATGATTTTTTCCCCGACTACTGGCGGTGAAACATCTAAAGTTTGCAAAGCTTGGCTAGTAAATTTTGGTAAGGAGATATCAACACTGGGGATGGTTTGATTCCTGATTATTGGCTGCGAACCCTGTTGTAAATCCCAATGAAATCTCAAATTTTCTGGCAGTATAATCGACATCTGTGGAAGAGCCGATGCTGGTATTGCCAATACTGTTAACAAGCTTGCTGCCAACAGATAAGGGTCCCTCATCGTTTTTTCTCTCCTATACTCATTATTTTTACTTATAACTGTAATAACTGGCTAAATTAAGGAAATTTTATTTCGGTGTAATTTCTTATTTTGAATGACTCTGTCTATTTCTGTAAAGCAGGTAATGGGGTTCAATTTAACAATTTACAATCTCTTTAAACCGAATTTTTACCTTTCTCCAGCAAATTCTATCTGCGGGAATACTTTCATTACAAACAGATATTTTACTGAATCCTAGTGCTTTAGTGTTCTCTTGGCTCTCAAAGAAAGCCCAAAGGATATTATTATAGTAATTTATAGCACTTGTGTTATCAGTATTTATTCTAGTGATGATGGGTGAATGATTCTTTGACTTTCTCATCAAGGAAGCGGTTAGCTTTGATGTTGCTAGCATGAGAAATATCTAAGTCATCGCCGAAGGGAACTCTCAACAGTTTTCTCCATTCCCGCAACCCAATCCAGGAGTCAGAAACCCCCACTTCGCATTTGTGGTAAGTTGTGCTTTGGTGTACTGTCCAAAAATCCCTGTTTCCTTGTTCATGTGTCAAAGATTCGAGAACTAGCACAAGAGAAGGGATGGACGCCCTCAAGAGGATTGCGATCGCTAGCAGCGTAATTTACAGTACAGTGAGCAGCTATGCTCGCCGTGCGGGGATGACAATAGTCGATTTTATGGCTATCCCCAAATTGGCGCGGACATTTGATGTCAGGATTGAAGAGAAGAGTGGAAATTAGGGATAAATAGGCGATTTTTGAGAATATTATAACTAGAGGAATAGGAAAATTAGCTAATTTTCTGCTACTAGGATTTTGTCAGCAGCGCTATTAATGCATTATCTGCAAACTATGTATTTGAGAAATTCAAATCGATTATTATAGTTATATAGAATAAGCGGATGGGAAATGCTAAGATTTAGGCGAAGTCATTAATATTTACCTGTTATTTCGTGGCCAGAGCTAGTACTGCGATCGGTGTCAGTCCGATTATTAAGGAGATTGTGCAAAAACAGGCACATTCAACACGTTTGACTCTGAAAGAGGTGATACTTATGGGGATGTTAGCAATTGATAAACTCGATGATCAAAGTCGTCAGGAGCTAGCAGACGAAGTTCATAAAATGCAGGTTAACGGTGAGATCTGAATCTGCTTTTCAAAGTCAAGAATTAAAAGCCCAAAGTGAATATTTTAAATATTCAAAAAGTTTGAAGTGAAAATTCAGACTGCAAATAAATTATCATGTAGAATTGGTCATTGCTTGCTGACTGTTGATTAAAGAAGTGTGTCGTTAAAAGGATGAATGATGAAGTAAACACTCTGTAAATGCTAAATATTGTTCAATTTTCATACTCCATCCCCCTCTGGGTGGGGTAATTTCATCCTTAATACTTCATGCTTCATCTTTTACTTGATGAAAACGGTAACGACTTCCGTTGACATAATCCTGATTAATTTCAAAAGCCAGCCATCGGCGTTGCAAATTATCAGCCACAAATCCTGTAGTATTAGAACCAGCAAACGGGTCTAATACTATATCACCTTCATTAGTCAAAAATTTAATAAAGAACTCTGCGAAAGCTTGAGGAAATCTTGCTGGATGGGGTTTGATTCCTGCGGCTTTACAGCGTCGCAAATAAGCGCTATTTGATTCAGTATTGGCGATTTCTAGCAAATTCGGTGGAATTGCACCTTGATTATCCTTTTGGAATTTCTCAGAGATATCATGTCCGCTAGGACGGATTTTGGGTTGATAGCCATTTTTGAGTAATTGTTTCATACTTTGGCTATAGGGTTTTAAAATTTTTCTATTGTCTGCTTGAGGATTGGGTGTTTTTGATAACCACCAAACTACATTTACTGAATCTTTGACGCGAATTCGCCTGATTGTTACCCATTCAGCTGGGGTAGGTAATCTTGCTGGATTATAGTGATAGAATTCTTGGGCAAGAAAAAAGCCAACTTCTTTGCACAATCTCACTAAAAGTTCATATTGGTAAATACTGCGCACAGGATTACCAGGGAGATAAGCACCGCCTAAATCTAAAACAAATGAGCCATTCTCAGCCAGTACTCTTTTAAATTCGTAGGCGAAAGGTAAAAACCATTCTATATATTTTTCTGCGCTTTCATTACCATATTCTTTTTTGCGTGTCAAAGCAAATGGCGGTGAAGTGAGAATTAAATTAATACTGTTATCATCAATAAATTTAATCAGTTCTAGACTATCACCTAAATATACTGCCCCATTATTTTGGGTATAATAAGGGCTAAAATTACTAGATTTCTCTGTATTGTTTATTTTTGCTGTCAATATTAGCTATTTTTTCTACTTATATATTTTCTGTCCCAAAACTGAAAGCCTACCATTTTTTGTAGGGGAGAAATTTTCCAGACATAATAATTTTTACGCGATCGCCTTTGGGATCTTCTTCTTTTTCGATATCCAAAGTAAAATCAATTGCACTCATAATCCCATCACCAAATTTCTCCTGAATTACATCTTTAATTGGCAAGCCGTATACTTGCATAATCTCGTAGAACCGATAAATTAAAGGATCGGTTGGTACAACTGGGCCTAATCCTTTGACAGGATATTCGGTCAAATCTTTCATATAGATAGGGCCTAATTCCAATGTTTCCAGCAGCAACTTAGCCTCTGCTTCAGAAGCACTTGTTTGACGGTAGAATACAGCCGCAATCCAGACTTCATCCCGTCCGAGAATTTTTTCTAAATCAGCAAAGGTTAGTCCTTTCTGTTTCTTTGCTGATAATAGCGTTTGCGTAATTTCGGGAAGAGACATTTGGTAGTTATGTCAGTAAATTAAATTTGCTAGAGTCAGATTTTACCATGTTATCGGCTTGATTAAGTAAAAGAGGCGATCGCTCAATATTACCTACCACTGATAATACTCTTGTACCTATAATGTGTGGTTTACCATGACAGGTTTGAAGATTCATACTAATGTGTTCTTCTTGCCAGTTAGTCATGGTTTTGAGTGTTGTTGGTTAAGTTTGTTGATAAGCGATCGCTTTTTGCTGACTAGGATGTCAATTCAAACGCTTGCAGCATCAGTAAATTCAAGTGCTGAATTTGATTTACTCCTAATTTACCTATACGTCTGGTAATTAATCTACGCTCAATTGTAACAATTCGAGAAACTCTTACTTTAGAAATAACTTTTAATCCAGTATTAGCAAACTCGGTATCTGAAGGGTCTAAAATAAATTCTTCGTTAGTCAAATTAGTGACATTTTGAGAGGAAATAAAACACAGAGTTATATCATTCCCTACCTGATTTACCCATAAAATTTACTCAGGGCGCAATTTTACTCCAGTTAAATCTGTAAATGGGAATGGAACTAAGACAATATCTCCCTTTTGTAAAGGCATTAAATAGCCTCCCCGTCTTCTAAGGTATATAAATCTGGTTCATCATATAAAAAATCAAATACTTTATTTATCTGTGCACATTCCATAATGTCGCGTGTAGATGGATAGGAAGAATCGAAAAATAGCTTTTCTTCCAAAAGGGATCTTTCTTCTTCAGATAGAGACAAGATAACTTGTATTAGAGATTCTACGAGTTTAGTGTTCATTATTAATAAATAAACATTTTTACATTTCGTGTATAAAAAATCCCCCACCTTGCGGCAGGGGATTTTGGTTAATTACCTACAAAACTCGCAGTCGGATCAACCGAACTTACCAGCAGTTGAAGCAATTAGGAATGCTGCGTAGGTGAGAACATAGCCCACAGCGAAGTGAGTTAGACCAACCAAACGAGCTTGAACGATGGAGAGAGCAACGGGCTTATCTTTCCAGCGAACCAAGTTAGCTAGAGGAGTACGCTCGTGTGCCCAAACAAGGGTTTCAATCAACTCTTGCCAGTAACCTCTCCAGGAGATGAGGAACATGAAGCCTGTTGCCCAAACTAAGTGTCCGAATAGGAACATCCAAGCCCAAACAGACAAGTTATTCACGCCGTAAGGGTTGTAACCGTTAATCAACTGAGCGGAGTTAGCCCAGAGGTAGTCACGGAACCAGCCCATGAGGTATGTGGAGTTTTCGTTGAACTGAGCAACGTTACCTTGCCAAATACCCAGGTGTTTCCAGTGCCAGTAGAAGGTTAACCAACCGACTGTGTTCAATGCCCAGAACAGAGCTAGATAGAAGGAGTCCCAAGCGGAGATGTCGCAAGTACCGCCACGACCAGGACCGTCGCAAGGGAATGCATAACCGAAGTCCTTTTTATCGGGCATCAGCTTGGAGCCACGGGCATCCAAAGCACCTTTAACGAGAATCAAGGTGGTGGTGTGCAGACCTAGAGCGATCGCATGGTGTACCAGGAAGTCGCCAGGGCCAATTGTTAAGAACAGGGAGTTAGTGCCAGAGTTGATGGCATCTAACCAACCAGGTAACCAAACGTTACCGTAGTTGGGGTAAGCTGTGTAGGCTACGCTATCGGGGTTAGACAACAAGGTGTCTAAGCCGTAGAGTACTTTACCGTGAGCAGCTTGGATAAATTGAGCAAATACTGGCTCAATCAGGATTTGCTTTTCTGGAGTACCGAAAGCAACTACTACGTCGTTGTGAACGTATAAGCCTAGGGTGTGGAAGCCTAAGAAGAGAGATACCCAGCTGAGGTGGGAAATAATCGCTTCTTTGTGCTTGAGAACACGCTCTAGGACGTTGCCTTTGTTTTGTTCGGGGTCGTAGTCCCGAACCCAGAAGATAGCGCCGTGAGCGAAAGCACCAACCATCAAAAAGATGGCGATGTATTGGTGGTGGGTGTACAACGCTGCCTGTGTTGTGTAGTCCTTAGCGATAAACGCATAGGAAGGCAGGGAGTACATGTGCTGCGCTACCCAAGAGGTAAGAACACCCAAACAAGCTAGGTGCCAACCTAATTGGAAGTGCAGGGAGTTGTTGTAGGTGTCATATATACCTTGGTGAGGCATATTGAACGGGCCTTCAACAGGTTTGCCAAAGAAAGTTTTGGCATTCATCATTTCTTTGATGCTGTGACCAATACCAAAGTTGGTACGGTACATGTGACCAGCAACAATGAATAATACAGCGATCGCCAAGTGGTGGTGAGCGATGTCAGTCAACCACAGAGCTTCTGTTTGGGGATGGAAACCACCTAAGAAAGTCAGGATTGCAGTACCTGCACCTTGGGATGTGCCAAAAACATGACCTGCTGTGTCAGGGTTTTGGGCGTAAACACCCCAGTTACCTGTAAAGAATGGTTGTAAGCCTGCTGGGTGGGGTGGGGTACTTAAGAAGTTGTCCCAACCTACGTGCTGTCCGCGAGATTCGGGGATAGCAACGTGAATTATGTGACCAGCCCAAGCCAGAGAACTCACACCGAACAAACCAGCTAAGTGGTGGTTCAGGCGAGATTCAGCATTCTTAAACCAAGCTAGACTGGGACGATACTTGGGTTGCAAGTGCAACCAACCAGCAAACAGTAACACCGCTGCGAACAACAACAGGAAGATTGAACCTGAGTACAGGTCAGCGTTTGTCCGCATCCCTTGGGTGTACCACCAATGGTAAACACCTGAGTAGGCAATGTTTACTGGACCGTCAGCGCCAGCTTGGGTGAAAGCTTCGATCGCTGGTTTACCAAAGTGGGGGTCCCAAATTGCATGAGCAATAGGACGGATGTGAAGGGGATCTTTGATCCACTGTTCAAAGTTACCTTGCCAGGCTACGTGAAACAGGAGGCTGGAAGCCCACAGGAAGATAATTGCCAAGTGACCGAAGTGAGTTGCGAAAATCTTTTGGTAAAGATTTTCTTCCGTCATGCCATCATGGCTTTCAAAGTCGTTGCCTGTAGCGATCGCATACCATATCCGACGCGTAGTCGGGTCCTGTGCGAGATCCTGGCTAAATTTTGGAAATTTTGTTGCCATAGGTTTGATAATTCCTCTGACCTTTAGCCATCAGGTTTCAGTTTCTAGAGTACTGAGTATTGAGTTCTGAGTTTTTTTAGGGACTCAGCACCCAGCACCCAGCACTCCATATAGCTGGTTGCTAGCCTACTGAAAGAATGTGTGCGTGGAAGAATGCCCAGGTAGTAGCAATTCCTCCTAGGAGGTAGTGAGCTACACCTACTGCCCGACCTTGAGTGATGCTCAAAGCGCGAGGCTGAATTGCTGGTGCTACCTTCAGTTTATTATGCGCCCAAACGATGGACTCAATCAGTTCTTGCCAGTAGCCACGACCACTGAACAGGAACATCAAGCTGAATGCCCATACAAAGTGAGCGCCTAAGAACATCAGTCCGTAAGCAGACAGCGCACTTCCGTAGGAGTTGATTACCTGTGAAGCTTGCGCCCACAAGAAGTCACGCAACCAACCGTTGATTGTGATGGCACTTTGGGCAAAGTTACCACCAGTAATGTGAGTTACATTACCTGCTGCATCTACTGTTCCCCAAACATCAGATTGCATTTTCCAGCTGAAGTGGAAAAGTACAATTGAGAGGGAGTTGTACATCCAGAATAGTCCAAGGAATACATGGTCCCAACCAGAAACTTGGCAGGTACCACCACGACCAGGACCGTCACAGGGGAAGCGGAAGCCCAAGTTTGCCTTGTCTGGAATCAGACGAGAACTCCGAGCAAACAGCACACCCTTGAGCAGGATGAGGACGGTTACGTGAATGGTAAAGGCATGAATGTGGTGAATTAAGAAGTCTGCTGTACCCAAAGCAATGGGAGCAGCTGCTACTTTGCCGCCTACAGCCAAAATACCACCACCAAAGACATAGCTAACCGGTTCTAAGGCATTGGGTGCAGTTGTTCCAGGCGCTAAGGCGTGGATATTTTGTACCCACTGTGCAAACACTGGCTGCAACTGAATTGCCGTATCGGAGAACATATCTTGGGGACGACCCAATGCACGCATTGTGTCGTTGTGGATGTAAAGTCCAAAGCTATGGAAGCCAAGGAAAATAGACACCCAGTTTAAGTGTGAGATAATCGCATCCCGGTGACGAATCACTCGATCCAGTACGTTGTTTTGATTCACAACTGGATCGTAATCCCGAACCATGAAGATAGCTGCGTGAGCAGCGCCCCCAACGATTAGGAAGCCACCGATCCAAATATGGTGAGTGAAGATACACAACTGTGTTGCGTAATCAGTTGCCAAATATGGATAGGGAGGCATTGCGTACATGTGGTGCGCAATGATGATGGTCAAGGAACCCAAGAAGGCTAGGTTAGTGCCTAACTGAGCGTGCCAAGATGTAGTCAGGTTTTCGTAAAGACCTTTGTGGCCTTCACCAGTGAAGGGACCTTTATGGTTTTCGAGGATCTCTTTAATGCTGTGACCGATACCCCAGTTGGTGCGGTATTGGTGACCAGCAATGATAAACAGTACAGCGATCGCTAAGTGGTGATGAGAAATATCGGTCAGCCACAAGCCGCCTGTTACTGGGTTGAGACCACCCTTAAAGGTGAGGAAGTCAGCGTACTGACCCCAGTTCAAGGTGAAGAAAGGTGCTATGCCATTAGCAAAGCTTGGATAAAGCTCGGTCAACAAGTCTTTGTTCAGGATGAACTCGTGGGGCAAGGGGATATCTTTGACAGCTACCCCTGCATCCAACAGCTTGTTAGTTGGTGCGGACACATGAATTAAGTGTCCAGCCCATCCCAAGGAACCACAGCCTAGCAATACTTGTAGGTGGTGATTCAGCATTGACTCCACGTTCTGGAACCATTCCAGTTTGGGAGCTTTTTTGTGGTAATGGAACCAACCGGCAAACAGGAACAAGCCTGCTAATACCAAGCCGCCAATGGCAGTTACGTAGAGCTGGAAGGAATTGGTAATACCCCAGCCACGCCATACTTGGAACAAGCCAGAGGTGATTTGAATACCGTGGAAGCCACCGCCAACATCACCATTTAAAATGTCTTGTCCAACTATGGGCCAAACGACTTGCGCACTAGGCTTTACGTTTAGAGGATCGCTCAGCCAAGCTTCGTAGTTGGAAAACTTAGCGCCGTGGAATATCATCCCGCTCAGCCAAATCGTCACTACAGCTAAGTGGCCGAAGTGGGCTGCGAATATCTTGCGGGAGATGTCTTCGAGATCGCTGGTATGTGTATCAAAATCGTGGGCGAGGGCATGTAGGTTCCAAATCCATGTGGTGGTTTTGGGACCTCTGGCTAAAGTTCTGTCGAAGTGTCCTGGTTGTGCCCATCTCTCAAAAGAGGTAGGTACCGGATCGTTATCGACTATTACTCTTGCCTTTTTTTCCCCTCGCTCCGGAGGACTAATCGTCATTCGACCTCCTCTCTAGATAAGGAATGAGGAATCAGGAAACCACAAAGTTAACCATTATCGCACCCACCAGAATTTTCTGTGGGGGGCGATTCAGACCCGATGTGGAAGTTTGTTTCTGTTGAATTATAAAGTCTTAACTTGTACATTGTTGGCGATAATTTAACAATAATTCAAAATCACCAGAATAACTGTCCAATCTGCCTTTTAACTTCAAACTAATGGACAAAAAGTCAATAGATTATTCATTTAATTTACAAACGAACACAATTCGTAAAAATTATGGATTTCTACAGTACAGCAAGCATTTTGGCTGTTGCGGTTGTTACTGTCGGGTTTAAATTACGATTAGCAAAAAACTGTCAAACAAATGACATCTTCATGATATGTCTCCAAAAAGTTCGGATCGAAGTCAAGCCAGCGCAGCAGAGAAGGAACTTTCTGCAAATCTCTCCCTTGGCTACTTGGGAGTTCTGCAAAAACATTTTCCTGCGCTCAAAACGCTGTTACTGAGTACAAATGACACGAGTATGGCGTTAAAAATTCTTTAGGGTGAAGCAGATTTCACCTTTTGGGCTATAGTTCCCTATGGACAGTTTGAGCCAAAATAATTTGGCAGTTGTTAAAGACGATCGCTCGGTGGAAGGCATGAACTCTTGGCAGAAAAAAGTTTTAGAGAATCTCCTCCCCAGGAGGTTCGCTGTTGTGAGATGGCTAATGACATTGTTAATAGTCTTGAGTTTGACAAGCTGTGGCGGGAAAGCTGTCAGTCAAGATGTGTCTGTTGGTTATACAGATAAGCCACAACAGATAGCTAAAGAGTTTGCAGAAGTTTCCCCACCTGCTACGATTCAAGAACTACGCTCAGCATTGGAAATTTATCAGCCACAGGTGGCGATCGCTACACCTCAACCCGATCAAGTCCTGCTAGATAACAAAGTTACAGTCCGCTTTCAGGTTAAGGATCTACCAATATTTAAGAACCTGCAACTGGAACTAGGGCCTCATCTCCACGTAATTCTGGATAATCAACCTTATATAGCTGTTTACGACTTAAATCAGCCCCTGGTATTCTCAGATTTGGCTCCAGGTACTCACACTTTGCGTGTCTTTGCCTCACGCCCTTGGCATGAAAGTTTCAAAAATGAAGGTGCTTACGCCCAGACAAAATTTCACATTGTCACCAAAACCGAAGATAACAACCCAGATCCATCTCTACCTTTGCTCACCTACAGCCGTCCTAAAGGCGACTACGGCGCAGAACCGATACTACTGGACTTTTACTTAACAAATGCTCCCTTGCACCTCGTAGCTCAAGACAACCCCAAAGACAATATCAGTGATTGGCGGATTCGTTGCACGATTAATGGTGAAAGCTTCGTTTTAGACCGTTGGCAAGCAATTTACCTCAAAGGCTTCAAACCTGGTAAAAATTGGGTGAAACTGGAATTTCTCGATAACCAGGGTAATCCTGTCAAAAATGTCTTTAATACCACAGTTGGACTGATTAATTACCAGCCTAACGGTAAAGATACGCTTGCGAGAATTGTCAGAGGAGAACTTACAGCAGATGAGGTACGTGGCATTGTAGACCCGAACTATACCGCCAAAATACCACCTACGGAACCGACACCTACCCCTACAGCTACGCCCCAAACACAGCCAACTCCAGAAATTGAGGTTCCAGAAACACCGATAACACAGCCAACTGAATCGAAGCAACCAGAACAGCCAGCTGTACCATCACCAGAACCGACAGTAGAACCACAAACAAAGGTAACGCCAACCCCTGAAGCTACTCAGTTACCAGAAAAACCAACATCTGGCGGATATTTCCAGCGCCGTCCTCGTCCTGTGGCTACACCTTCTCCTAGTTTGTCGCCAAAGCTACCAGAGATTATTGAATCACCTCAACCAGAGGTAACACCAACACCGACTGTCACCGAATCACCTCAACTAGAAGTAACACCGACACCGACTGTCACCGAATCACCTCAACCAGAGGTAACACCAACACCGACCGTCACCGAATCACCTCAACCAGAGGTAACACCGACACCGACTGTCACCGAATCACCTCAACCAGAGGTAAAACAGCCTGCAAAGACGGGATTCAGCAGATATTTCCAGCGTCGTCCACGTCCTACGCCCCAAGCATCGCCCAGTGTACCGCCTAAACTACCAGAAATTGTTGAGTCTCCTGCACCTCAATCAATTACGCCGTCACCAGAGGCTACGCCCACACCTGAACCGCAGGTAAACCAAGCTGAAGAAAAATCGCCCAACTTGTTGCTTACCCAATAGCGTCAGAGAAATTATATTTTTTGCGCAAGTTGAAAAGCACTGAGGTAGGAAATCTGAATCTTACCTCCAAATTTTTTGTTTATCAGTTCGCTAATATCTGTAAACAAAGCATCTCTCGTCTGGGGTTCTAGCGCTAAGTAGGGGGAGTAAGTACTTAAAAGAGTTAGGTAATCTTTAGTATTTAAAGTGACTTCACACCCCCTATGTTCGCATATCAAGTTTTTGAATAAACCCGAATCTATGATATTCTGTCCAAAACCTCTGACTATTTCTGCCTGAGTTGCTCTATCTTCATATTGCGCTAGTGATGGGGCGTGTTGTTGATAAATCTCATGTAATGCTTGATAGATTTCATAGGGAGGCTGAGGTGTCATGTTCCATAACAAAATTAGATGACCAGCATCTTTTAAAGCATCAGCTGCTTTTTGATACCCAATATCAGGTTTTATCCAATGAAAAGCTGTTGCTGCTAAAACAGCATCAAATTTACTAGTTTCTAGCTCCCACTCTTCAAAGAAAGTATTATGAAACTGTAGAGATGAATACTGCGAACAGTTCTGTTTTGCTAAGCGACACATTTCCTGGTTTGGTTCAAGGCAAACTATGGAAAATCCTAGTTGAGCAAAGGCGACAGTTGCAATTCCTGTCCCGCAACCTATTTCAAGAATAATGCCATTACTGGGAAGATGGGCTAACTCGAGAGTACGACAAATTATATCTTGGGGATAGCGTGGTCTGGCTTGATTGTAGGCATCTGCTACTTTTGTATACCAGTTTTTTCTTTGTGTCGCATCTCTAGCATAATAATCGGGTTTTGGGGACAAATTTTTCATGATCAAGTTACCAACTGTGAAATCAGATCGCTCATCATCCAAAAATACTCAACTCTAGGTGTTGTGCTAAAGTTTCGACAAAAGCCAAACCTGCTACCGGATTACCCACTGTATCTAAAGCAGGGCTGTAACAAGCGATCGCTCCTTGGCCTGGTACTATTGCTAACAGTCCACCACCTATGCCTGATTTCATGGGTAACCCAATTCTGACGGCAAACTCGGCAGATGCTTCATACAATCCACAGGTTAACATGACAGCATTAACAATCTGGCGGTGTTTTGCTGATACTAAACCATCTCCAAAAGCTAAGAGTTTACCAATCAAAGCTAAATCTTCTACTTTTCCTGACAGACAGCATATTTGCTCGTAAGTGTCAAGAGCTATCTCCGGATTATCTAGATATTGGGTTTTGGTAAGATAATTAGCGATCGCCTGATTAGCTGGGGAACGAGTTAATCGAACGGAAGCTAGCATTAATTCATCTAACTTGAGCTGACAGCCTGCTAATTGGTTTAGCCATTGACAAAATTGTTGAGTGCGATCGCTAGGATTTTCTCCTGGTAATTTATCTGCTAGGGTAATCGCCCCACTGTTAATCATCGGATTGCGGGGGTATCCGCGATCGGCAATTAGTTGATCTAGAGAATTAAATGGTGCTTGTGATGGTTCAACGCCTACCCATTGCAAAACCCTCTCTGCACCGAAATTTTCTAGCAGATAGAGTAGTGAAAAAGCTTTGATTACACTCATTAGTGGGAACACACAAGCAGTATCACCAACACTGTAAGTTTGTCCCGTTACACAACAGATGTGAAGCGCAAACCAATAAGGATTAGCCATATTCAATCGCGGAGTGCGATCGGCTACTCGTCCACGATCAACATGGGATTTGGCTTGTTCTACCCAAGTTGATAATTCCGTCGGGGTGATTGCTGGAAGACTTTTCAAAATTGGTACAGATCTGAGTTTATGCTATGGCGAAGTTAGATTCAGTTTCTACTTCAGGTTCATAACCATGAGTCAGTTGTTCAATTGCGCGATCAATTAAATCTAAACCTTGACTAACAGTTTCCACTAAACTTAACTGTCCGCGCAAATCAGCAGCGCCGACAAAGCCTTTAGCATACCAAGTCATGTGCTTACGGGCTTGACGGACACCGCGATCGCCTTTATATTCCCATAAAGCTTGTAAATGTTCTCTAGCGCATTCCAACCGCTGAATGGGTGTAGGTGGCGGTAACAGTTCCCCAGTCTTCAAAAAGCGATCGACTTCTCCCACCAAAAACGGGTAACCCAAAGTTCCGCGAGAACACATTACCCCATCAGCGCCAGTTTGTTCTAAACATTTCACCGCCGCTTCTACTGAGAAAATATCGCCATTCCCAATCACTGGAATAGAAAGTACTTCCTTAACACGACCAATCCATTCCCAGCGAGCATTACCATTGTACCCTTGGGCACGAGTGCGTCCATGTACGGTGATCATTTTTGCCCCAGCATCTTCCATCCGCTTGGCAAAATCAAGAATGGTAATTTCTTGATCATTCCAACCAATACGAGTTTTAACTGTTACTGGTACATCAACAGCCTTCACCACCTCCCGCACAATTGCTTCTGCAACTTCTGGTTGACGTAACAGCGAAGAACCACCACCATTTTTGGTAATTTTATTAACTGGACAACCCATATTAATATCAACAGTATCAGCACCCTCTGCCACTGCTTTCATTGCTGCTTCTGCCAAAAAATCTGGACGACAGTCAAATAACTGGATACTAATTGGTCGTTCGTTAGGGTCTACCTCCATGATTTTGGGTAACTGTTTGACATAGTGCAACCCTGTAGCATTCACCATTTCCGTGTACATCATCGAATCCGGTGCATAGCGACGTACCAGACGGCGAAATACCATATCCGTCACCCCAGATAAAGGCGACTGCAAAACCCGGCTATTAACTGCAAGCGATCCAATTTTCAGGGGTTGGGAAAGTCTAGCTTGGAGACTAGGAGATAGAGTAAGCATAAAAATAAATCAAAATGCAAAATTAATGATATTTTTTAATCAAGATGCTTCTTTATTGAATTTAGCTTTAATTGAAGCGATCAGCCTTTGGCATAGCTTCTCTACGAGAGGCTGCGCCGTTTTCATGCCCGTTCGCGTAGCGTCTCCGACAGGAGAAGGGCTGTACGCTTACCGCCAAATATAACCCAATATAATTTTCGCCAAATCAAACCTAGTCCTGGTATGGGAATAATTCCTACCTGTTGCATTAAGCCTAGCAAGTCACTTTGACCCCAGTGTTCCCCAAGTTTACCATCGACAATGCGATCGATATGAAAAAATGGGATGGTGATTTGCTTACCTGTGGGCGGAATGCCTTGTAATTCTCCCCGATGAGTACCGCTAAAAGTGCCGCGTGTCACAACTTTATCACCTTCGGCAATGACATCTTCAAATTGGTGAATGCCATCAGGAAACGCAGAACGAAAAGCCATCAATACAGAATGCATGAATGCTTCGCGATTTAAAGGTTCGGTAGCACCAGGTATATGAGCCACAAAATTTGGTGCAAGCAATTCCTGGACTTTCTCTAAATTACCTTGGTCGAAGGACTTGTACATTTGCAGTACAATTAACTTGTTTTGTTCATCTGGAATGGACATTGCGGGATAACATTAAATAGTTCAACTTAATCAGATTTTGAATCTCCTCTCAATTCGTCATTTTGATAGTTTTGCTTGTGTGCAGATTGCTCAACTTGTGCAGCTTCCAAATTTAACACCTGTGCAATTTGTTCGACTGTCAACCCTAACATTAACATTCCAGATATAGCTTTTAAATTCGCTTCCTCTATACCTTCTTGCTTAGCTTCTTGATAAACTCGTGTCTGCTTCAACTCACTTAAACCGAACATACCTTTTATCTCCTCTCGACTCATAGCCGGAATTTGATTGTGAATGAGGGTAGTTTGAAATTTGGCGGTAAGCGTACAGCCCTTCTCCTGTCGGAGACGCTACGCGTAGCTTGCTTCCCCGTAGGGGTACGGGCATGAAAACGGCGCAGCCTCTCGTAGAGAAGCTATGCCAAAGGCTGATCGCATCCCATCTACCTAAACACCCCTTAATTACTCGCTGGCACTAATTCTACATCTGCACATGAGCCACCTGTCAGGCGATAATCATCTACCTGAACCCAACTATCCTGACCTAATGCCCAAAATCCGGTGAAAATATTGTACTCAGTTTGACTGCCTGTTCTAAATCCCAGTGTCAAAGGTGTGTAGCGAGGTAAGTTACCAAACTTGATTTCTGAAAATACTTTTTGCTGACTATCTCGCACACCAAAATAACCATCTGTAACATTTCCTGATGTCCGCACATAGACTGTCAACTGATACTGAGTGTTAGGCTGAAGTCTCACGCGCTGACGGATACCGTTCCATCCGGAAACATTTCGCATCCAAGCGTTATTTTTACCCCCATTGCTGTATCCCAATCCGCGATCAATACCAACTCTACCTTCAGGAACCCAAGGACTGGTAACCCTTTGGCTAGTCTGTCCTTCAAAATCTCCAGAAGAGAGGGGAGAGGCGCAGGAAGCTTGAGCTTGAATAGAAGATAAACTGAGGGTAAGGAGAGTGCTAATAACTACTGTAATTTTGCCGATCGCGAACTGTTTGCCAATCATTGAGGATAATTCCAAAAGCCTACGAGTAAACAATATGTTCGCATCATCATTTTTATGCAAATTTTAGTTAGATAATCCAGCGTTGCCCGTAGGAGTTGTCGGAGACATCTTGCGCAATCTCAATTACCAAGTAAAAAAGGTGGAAATAAACCATGTTCAAACTATCCCCTAAATTCTCTGTTGTACTGGTGATTATTACAGCGTTAATACTGATATGTTTGCAGATTTTTGAGGCAAAGCCTGTTTTATCTGAAAACTTAGATATACACTCTCTTAAGCAACCAACAATTATTGCAACTGCACCCCTTCCTCCTAGTCTTGTACCTGCCGTACTCGGAGGCAAACAAGTTTATGTTCTGTATGTTACTCGAACTCAAGATACTGTCTTAGTGCGTTGTTATCCAGGCTATGAGCCAACGATCGCAGTTCGAGCAATGGGCAGTAATCCCAATGCTAAAACACAGAAAGAAGGGGTGATGACCTGTCGTCCTTCGGCGTAGAAGTTGCGCGATCGCATTTTAATCCCAAAGTTTGCCTAATTCTGCCAGTTGATCGCGGTATTCAATGCGAATTACCCAATCTTCCGGCCAAGCCGCCATTCCTAAATAAGCGCCTGCAAATGCACCAGTCAAACAAGCAATTGAGTCAGAATCACCAGATGTGAGTGCAGCCCGACGCAGCGCTGCTAATGGTTCTTCGGGAAACAGCAAAAAGCACAATAGACCTGTGGCGAATGCTTCTTCTGCAACCCAACCATCGCCCGTTGCTAAACAAGGGTCAACTTCGCGGTTGGGGTTGGCTAATGCGGTGTTGAGACGGTCAAGCACAGCTAAACATTCATCCCACCCACAACTAATAAATTCTTCTGGTGTATTGATGTAGGGGCGTTGCCAAAGGGAACCTAGCCAATCGCTATGGTAAATTGAGCGCTGGCTTTGGGCATAGTTGTAAAGACGGGAAGGTAATTCTTGTAAATCGCCTCCTTGAGCAAGATCAGCGATCGCAGCTGCGGTTAAATCAGAAGCAGCTAATGCTGTAGGATGACCGTGTGTTAGGGCTGCTTGAAACTGAGCAATAGCAGCACGAGTTTTTGCGTCTAATGGCAACAAACCCACAGGCGCAACACGCATATTTGCACCACAACCTTTGGAGTTTGCCCTAGTTGCTTGCTGCCAAGGTATCCCAGTTTCTAAAGCTTTACAAGCCCCTAAGCAAGTCATACCAGGGGCACGATTATTATCTGGACTGTTCAGCCACTCAATAAAAGCACGTCTTAACGCTATTTCTAAACTAGCTAAATTGCAATTTGCTGATGAAGCCTCAATTAATGCCTGTGCCACAGATAAAGTCATTTGCGTATCGTCAGTCACGAGTGCTGGATGACCTACGGGTTATTGCGGCCCATTGGGTGGAAAACGACAACCAATTTCCGCAACCGTTAAAAATTCTGTCTCAGCACCCAAAGCATCACCAAGGGCAAGTCCAAATAAACATCCAGAAGCACGACACATAAAAATTTTTCCCTGCAAAGTAGAAGTAATTAAGTTGTGAGTATTTAGTTATGACTGGAAAGGGGGATGAGGGAAGGAAGACAAGGGAGACAAGGAGGACAAATGCCTAATGCCCAATAACTAATGACAAATGACAAATGACCAACGACAAATATTATAAAGACGGCAAACCCCACATTGATGTTACGGTTCACCCCAATTCCTGAAAGTATTAATTCTCATACATTAGTACAGTGTGCAATCGAATTAATCCATGAGCCGACTCAATACATCTTCAAGTTTAACCGTCCCTGATCAGGTTCGGGAAACCCCCTTTAACGAACTGACTACATAAGCTCAGTATATATATCAGCATAGTCTGGGATCTCATATCCCAAAAAACCCGACCAAAGGTATTCATGCTGAACTGGCTGCTTTAACTAACACAGTTGGTTCAAAAATTTAGTCCTTAATAAATCTCATTCATTTGTAGTTATACGGAGCCAGCACTTAAAATGGCAAAGGTAGTTGGAATAGACTTAGGTACAACAAACTCTTGCGTAGCAGTCATGGAAGGTGGTAAACCCACGGTTATTGCTAATGCTGAGGGTTTTCGGACAACACCATCGGTTGTAGCATTTGCGAAAAATGGCGATACTTTGGTAGGGCAAATCGCTAAGCGTCAAGCGGTGATGAACCCAGAAAACACTTTCTACTCTGTTAAGCGCTTTATCGGTCGTCGCTACGACGAAGTAACAAACGAAGCTACAGAAGTTTCCTATAAAGTGTTGAGCAGCAGCGGTAACGTTAAGGTAGACTCTCCTGGGGCTGGGAAACAATTTGCTCCCGAAGAAATTTCTGCTAAGGTTCTCCGCAAACTAGTAGAAGATGCTAGTAAATATCTGGGTGAAACTGTTACCCAAGCTGTAATTACTGTTCCAGCTTACTTTAACGACTCCCAGCGCCAAGCTACAAAAGACGCTGGTAAAATTGCTGGTATTGAAGTCCTGCGGATTATCAACGAACCTACCGCCGCTTCTCTAGCATACGGATTTGATAAGAAGAGTAACGAAACTATCCTGGTATTTGACCTTGGTGGTGGTACTTTCGACGTATCTGTATTAGAAGTTGGTGATGGCGTATTTGAAGTACTCGCCACATCTGGTGATACTCACCTTGGTGGTGACGACTTTGATAAGAAAATTGTTGATTACTTAGCTGAACAGTTCCGCAAAGCCGAAGGTATTGATTTACGCAAAGATAGGCAAGCCTTACAGCGTTTAACTGAAGCTGCTGAAAAAGCCAAGATTGAGCTTTCTAGCGTTACCCAAGCGGAAATTAACCTGCCATTTATCACCGCTACCCAGGATGGGCCTAAACACCTGGATACAACTTTAACCCGCGCTCAGTTTGAAGAACTCTGTTCTGACTTAATCGACCGTTCCCGCATCCCTGTAGAAAACGCTCTCAGAGATGCCAAGCTAACCAAAGACAATATTGATGAAGTGGTACTCGTGGGCGGTTCTACCCGGATTCCTGCAGTGCAACAGTTGGTTAAGAGATTGTTAGGTAAAGATCCTAACCAAACTGTTAACCCTGATGAAGTGGTAGCTGTTGGTGCAGCTATTCAAGCTGGGGTATTAGCTGGTGATGTTACTGGCATCTTGTTGTTAGATGTAACACCATTGTCTCTGGGTGTAGAAACCTTGGGTGGTGTGATGACCAAGATTATTCCTCGTAACACCACAATTCCTACCAAGAAATCCGAAGTCTTCTCCACAGCAGTAGACGGTCAAAGTAATGTGGAAATTCACGTTCTCCAAGGTGAGAGGGAATTTGCTAACGATAACAAGAGTTTGGGAACCTTCCGCCTAGATGGTATTCCTTCTGCACCACGCGGCGTCCCCCAAATCGAAGTTATCTTTGACATCGACGCTAACGGTATCCTCAACGTTACGGCGAAGGACAAAGGTACTGGTAAGGAACAATCCATCAGCATTACTGGTGCTTCCACTTTGGATAAAACAGATGTTGACCGGATGGTGAGAGAAGCTGAACAAAACGCTTCTTCTGACAAAGAACGTCGTGAGAAAATTGAACGCAAAAACCAAGCTGATTCCTTGGCTTACCAAGCAGAGAAGCAGTTGCAAGAATTAGGTGATAAAGTTCCGGCGGCTGACAAAACCAAAGTTGAAGGTTTGGTGAAAGACCTCCGCGAAGCTGTAGCCAAAGAAGACGATGAGCAAATTCAGAAGCTGACACCAGAATTGCAACAAGCACTATTCGCAGTTGGTAGCAACATCTATCAACAAGCTGGCGGTGCTGCGCCTGGTGGCCCTGGACCTGGTGATGGTGGCCCCACTCCTCCTCCTTCTGGCGGCGGTGATGATGTAATTGATGCTGACTTTACTGAAAGCAAGTAATTTTGATAGTGGTTGGGGATGCATCAGCATCCTTACCCTCCTTTTACCCATCCAAGCATTAGCCTGGGTGGGGATTTTTTTTGTTTGATGAATTGCTAACAAGTAATAATACCAATTTGAAAAAAGAATGCGACAAATGGTAGGGGCACGGCACTGCCGTGCCCTCTAGAATATATTGATGTGTCGCAAACATTATTTGAATTGGTATAAGCGGAGAATTTAAATCAAAAATTCCCAATCCAAAATCTAAAATCCAAAATCCAAAATTGATATATGTCTTATCCACAAGCACCTTGGAAACTGCAAGGCTACGCTATGCAAACGCTGCATTTGGTGAATATTAACCGAGTGCGTTCGTTAGTTCCTTTAGAGTTAGATATTATCTCTGTCTGGCCTGGTAAAACTGTGGCGAGTGTTTATTTATCTTATTATGGGTCAGGTTCCGAACTGGAGTACAGCGAATTAATTGTTGTTCCTGCTATTGTAGGTTATCAAGGAAAATTTGGTGCTTGGGTTTCTCACATTTATGTAGACCATGTGGATTCGATGGCTGGTGGTCGAGATATTTGGGGATTACCAAAGGAATTAGCTAATTTTGATTGGGAACAAGGACAGCGAATTACTGTTCGTCAGGGAAATCGCAAGCTGTGTACTCTCAATTATGGACAACAAGGTATGGCGTGGCGACAAAAGTTAGGCGCATCTAGTTTTAGTGCAATCGGTGCAAATTTAGTGATATTTCCGGCAGAGTTTGAATCACGCTTGGGTTTAATTAGTTCGCAGTTAGAAGTTCCTGCGGAAAGTCCCTTTTATGAGATAGGTTGCGGTCAGCCGTTTTTAACTACGCGTTATGAGGATTTGAATTTACAAATTGGTGCGCCGGAAGTGGTGGGACAGAGGAAGGTTGAAGTTGGTAGTTATCGGTAGGATTTAAAAATTATTTTCAGATAGTCGATTTGTTGCAGGGATAATTTTTTCTCACGCAGAGGAGGACACTTCCGTGGGCAGGTTTCCCGACTTGAGGAAAGTGTCCGTCACGCACAGACGCACAGAGGAATGCAGGAGTTTAGGTTAGTAGCGATCGCACTTTCTCCCATTCCCATCCCCAAAATCGTCTAAACTCAAAATGTCCGCTATCAGCCAACATCCCATGTCTCGCTGGTTTAACACCGCTGGTCCGTGCCAAGAAGATATCCACTATATGCTATCTCCAACAACACGATTGCCAGATTTGGAGGAGCTAATCCAACAACGTAGTTATTTTGTCGTTCACGCACCGCGACAAACAGGTAAAACAACCGCAATGCTAGCACTAGGGCAACAACTTACCGCAAGTGGACGTTATACCGCAGTTATGGTATCGGCAGAAGTGGGAAGCGCATTTAATCATGACCCCAGTGCCGCAGAATTAGCGATTTTGGGAAGTTGGCGTGATACAACTTCGATCCGCTTACCGCAGGATTTACAACCTCCAACATGGGTTTATGAGGAACCGGGACAGAGAATTAAAGCTAGTTTACAAGCTTGGGCACAGGTTTCCCCTAGACCTTTGGTAATATTGATCGATGAAATTGATTCTCTAGAAGACCAAACCCTAATTTCGGTGTTGCGACAGTTAAGGGATGGTTATCCCAATCGTCCAGAAAATTTTCCCTCGTCTGTTGGTTTGATTGGCTTGCGCGATGTCCGGGATTACAAGGTTGCATCCGGTGGTAGTGACAGATTAAATACAGCTAGCCCTTTTAATATTAAAGTCAGTTCCATCACCCTGAGAAATTTTTACGCCGCAGAGGTAGAAGAACTATACCAGCAACATACCCAAGAAACTGGACAAATTTTCACCCCCCAAGCAACAGCAACAGCCTTTGATTTGACTCAGGGACAACCTTGGTTAGTTAATGCTCTGGCTAAGGAAGTTGTGGAAAAACTGGTTAAGGATAGAAGTATTACTATTACCAAAGAGCATATTTTACAAGCCAAAGAAATATTAATTGCCCGTCAAGATACTCATCTCGATTCTCTAGCAGAAAAACTCAGAGAAAAACGAGTCAAAAACATCATTGAACCAATGTTAGCTGGACTTGCATTAGGGGATACTCCAGCCGATGACCGCCAATATTTAATCGATTTAGGATTATTGCGACGCGACCCTGCGGGGGGACTGGTTATTTCTAACCCGATTTACCGCGAAGTCATTCCCCGCGTCTTAGTGCAAGGAACTCAGGATAGTTTACCTCACATTAGCCCCAGTTGGTTAGCCCAGTCAGGAGAATTAAATACAGATGCGTTGTTAGAAGCGTTTCTTAAATTTTGGCGACAACATGGAGAACCATTACTTGGTAGTGCTGTTTACCATGAAATCGCACCTCATTTAGTATTAATGGCTTTCTTACATCGTGTTGTTAATGGTGGTGGAACTCTGGAGCGGGAATATGCGATTGGTAGTGACAGAATGGATTTATGTTTGCAATATAGAAGCGTTACTCTAGGTATAGAGTTAAAAGTATGGCGCGAGAAAAAGCGTGATCCTCAAACTGAGGGGATAGAGCAATTAGAATCTTATTTAGCACGTTTGGGATTGAATGAAGGTTGGTTATTGATATTTGATAGACGGAAAAATGCATTACCAATTGAAGAGCGGTTGTCAACGCAGGTTGTTGTGACGGAAAATCAGCGTTCTATTACTGTGATTCGTGCGTGACTATTTTACTCAATATCACACAAAGCGCGAGCGATCGCTTCTTCTGTTGTTATTGCTTCGACTCTAAAGTTGGGAAACTTAAAGATAGATGCAGCAAACTGACCATTTTTGAGGGTTGCTACTAGGAGTGTCACCTTCAGGTTTATGGCTGACTGGGATTGCGTTACATTCACATTTATAACCATATTTAAAACACTTTGAGTGTTTTTCTGATTCTACCGTACTCAATAGCTAATCAAGGCGATCGCTATTTTTTGTTGGGAGCGATCGCTGTTTTTGATATATGGATTTTTTTAAACAAATTATGAGTGCGATCGCCACAGCAAACCAGCCTATCCAGCGGGTATATTAGCGTAATACCAATTTGAAAAAAGAATGCGACAGATGGTAGGGGCACGGCAGTGCCCATTGGTGTCAACTTAAGCTAAAAGCTATATAGGGCAGGCGTTGTGCAAAACCCTCTCGCCCTCATCCCCTAACCCCTTCTCCCCAGGGAGAAGGGGAATTGGATCTCTAGCTCCCCTCTCCCCTGGGGAGAGGGGCTGGGGGTGAGGGCGAAACCTTGTCACCAAGCGGGTTTCACGTTAAGTTGACACGTATGGGCAGTGCCGTGCCCTCTAGAATATATTGATGTGTCGCAAACATTATTTGAATTGGTATAAGATTGTGGGGATTGGCTTTCTCGAAAAAGCGATCGCGCTACCCAAAATAAAATAAGCTCTTTTTTTAAAGTCTTTTCTGGAAGTGAACAGCTAAATCTTGATGGGGCTTACTTGTATACTGTTGCGATGTTTGAATAAGATTCAGTAGTTTTTTCTCGATACTGGCGGTTGGACGTTCTGAAGAAGGTACAATCCAGACATCTTGATAATTTTGAATATTACGCTGTAGCTTTTCGAGATTACTGTTTTTACTTAAAACAACAATCATTGTTTCCGGTGCTAGTTCGTAAATTACTGCACCTGGATGGCCACGACCAAAACCATTCCCAACTACTACTACATGAGACGATGAAGAAGCTTTTATGGTTCTAGCTAGGCTGCGGAAATTGCTTCCTGTCTGACTAGGAATTGTTTCTAAACCCCAATTAACACCAGTTAACTGGATACATAAAAGAATTGGTAATAGATAGCGTATCCACACTTTCTGGGAGAAAATAGGTTTGGTGATTCCATATGTGATTAGTACAGATAAAGCAGGTACAGCAAAGAAGAAATATCGATAACCATGAAGGTTTTTCTTCGATATAAAATCTAATAAAAAGATTCCTATTGATGGTGCAACAGCTAGACCTATAAAAAGCAACAATAGTTTTCGATTCGTTTGTGAATAATAACGTTGGATAGCAGCTATACTCAGCCCTATGAGGATAAGTACTACCACTATAAATAGTAGCATAAGCACTAACTTTAGTTCTTTATTTGTAAATGCTGGTGTCCATATAATAAACAAGTTCCTACTAATAATTTTGGCTATTTCTCGAAAAAAACCGAGAAAGCCTGTACTTTGATCGGGTCTTGCATTTAGTTGTGTTAGCCAAGTTTGAAGTCCAGTCAGGCAGATTGATATAGCCATTAAAGGAGATAAAATTGCCAGTAGCCTTGCGCCAAACCAAAGATTTATCGTAAACCATAAAAGTATGATGCCGATCGGAAAAAGACTTAGGTAGTTTGTTAAGAAGGCTAATCCACAGCATAGTGCCATAGCTGTGGAGTAAACTACGAGGCGGGTTTTATTTCGGTTTTTTGCTTCAGTAGCAAGATATGCAAAAAGAGTACCCATCCCTATTAACAGGGAAGCTAATGCATAGGGACGTGTGTCGTGTCCAGCAAAGATGGCAGATGAAGAGATTGCAAATACAAGACAAGGAATCAGGGGACGCTCAATTTGTCCAGCCTGTAATACCAGATAAAGTACTAATACATTTCCCAAAGAACAGACTACTGAAAAGATTCGAGAGGTTTCAATAGAAAAGCCTAGCCAGCGTCTCCACAGGCTTAGGAGCCAAAAGTAAAATGGTGGATGTACATCTGTCTGGCGTAGATATTCAGCAATTTTGCTGAGAGTTGGAGTACCTTTAAATTGTTTTTGAACCTCGCTAGCAGGTACAGGCTGGTATGGCCAGGAGGGTGGCACGTTACCTGCTGTTTCAAGTAGTGTAATTGCTTCATCGTAACTGATGGCACGGCTATACAGACCAGGTAGCCTGACTCCTAATGCAATAATCAATAGAATCACCAAAAGCCAAGTTTTCTGATGTTTCACACGCGAAATAATATTCATACTCTCAGATTGACTGCTTTCAAAAGTTGCGACCTAAACACAAAACTATTAATTAGATGACGAGAATAGTTTTGCGGCAAATTTTATGAGATTAGCAAGGATAAACAAAGATAACTTTGTCCTGTTAGTTTTTTTGTACCTGAATGATATTTTGGGCTGGTTGATTAAAAGATTCAGAACTGAAGCCATAGCATTCTCGTACTAAATAAAGTGGGCGTCCCTTTACCTGCTCATAGACACGACCAAGATATTCACCAATAATGCCAAGACTAAGTAGTTGCACTCCTCCTAAAAAGAGTACAGTCACCATTAAAGAAGCATAACCAGGAATATCAATTCCTAAAATTAAAGTTCTAATTATGAGAAAACTAGCGTATAAAAATGAAAGCAAAGATAAAGTCAGTCCAAAGTAGCTCCAGACTTTCAAGGGTACAAAACTAAATGAAGTAATACCGTCAAGAGCAAAATTCCAAAGTCGCCAATAATTCCATTTAGTCACCCCCCTGTAACGTTGAGGGCGATCATACAAAATCGAAGTTTGATTAAATCCCACCCAAGCAAACAAACCTTTCATAAAACGATTATGTTCTGGCAATTGCTTGAGAGTATCAACAACACGTCGGTCAAGCAAACGGAAATCCCCCGTATTGCGAGGAATTGGCACAGGACTCATACGCTCTATAGTTTGGTAGAACATTTTAGCTGTCAGGCGTTTGAGCCAACTTTCTCCTTGACGTGAACGACGAGTTGCATAGACTACATCATAACCTTCACGCCATTTAGCAATTAGTTCCGCAATTAATTCCGGTGGATCTTGCAGATCAGCATCTATTGGTATCACTGCTGCGCCTATTGCGTAATCAATACCAGCTGTGAGAGCTATTTCCTTACCAAAGTTACGAGATAAGTTAACTACTTTAATTGCAGGGTTACGGCGATGATGCTCAATCAAACACTTCAGAGTATTATCTTTACTACCATCATTCACACAAACAATTTCGTATTTTATTTTTAAAGGATTTAGTGCGGCGATTAATCGCTCAAACAAGTAATCTATATTTTGTTCCTCATTGTACATGGGAACGATCACAGAAAGCTCTACATCATCTTGGTCTACGAGCATATATCAGACCTCATAGTTCACTAAATATTCAAACGGATATTTACAATTTCGGTGCTTATGCTTGAGAAAAGAATTATTTTTCTTGATTTTCCGAGTCTGTTTTATCTAATGTTTTTGATGACTTATAAACTTCAACGCTTTTTTGGGGAAAGGAGCGACGATGGCGATACCAGGTAGCGGCTGCTAATAGTATTCCTGTTAGCGATAAAGCTCCTATTAATGGTAAGAAATCTCCTGTTTTCAGCGCCTTTAAACCGTAACTGCCTAGCAAGACAAAGGGTAAGACACCAGGAACAGTTCCTAAGGTTGTACCGAGAACATAATCTTTTGAGCTAACCGACGTTAGCCCGGCGACGAAATTCACCAAACCATAGGGCATGATTGCTATCAAGCGAATAGCAAACATGTAGAAAAGTCCCCCTCGTCGCACCTCAGCATCCATAGCTTGCCATTGTCCAGCTAGTCTTTTGGCGACTGCGACACGTCCAACTGTGCGAGTAAACGCAAATGTGACAATGGCTGCAATAATTGCCCCCAGGCTAGCCCAGACAGTACCAAGCACTGGCCCAAATATTGCACCGCCAGTTAAGTTAAGTGCCGTTGAAGGCAAAATCAGAACTGTTGCGACAATATACAAAGCAATATATATAACTGGTGCCCAGATACCAGCCGACTTGAGCCAAGCTTGAATTATGTCTGAATTCACACCTCCAAGCAGATATACTGCTAGACCAGTTGCCAGAATGCAGATAACTGTAAGGATGAAAATACCTGTCTTCATTTTAAAAAAGAATTAATCGCCATCATTTTTTAGTACTTCGTGGCAATTCGCAGTTACTATAGCGGTTCCCACTCGGTTGCACTACAGAAATTTGCTCCGAGGAAAATATTTATCTCTGACTTTTTTCCGGAAAAATCCATGAATCTATCATCGGATTAAGAAAGTTAAATTTCTTCCTATGCCGATGTGGTAGATATACTTTGACTTATATATCTATCTTTGCAAGTTTAAAGATGCACTGAATTTTGATTGAAAACCGCGAAAATTTTATTTTGTTTTGAATCTGCCTATCAATATGGCAGATGAGAGACTTCTGGTAGTAAACACCACAAATTATCCTAATTAAATAGGATCAGCCCAATATGGAAAGTCTTAAATATTGCGTCAGTATTTTAAAATACTACGATAAAGCTTTGCCTCTATTAATAATTACTACAGGATTATTGTTCAAGTCAATCTATCTGAGGATATAAATTATGTAATTTTATAGAGTAAATTCATTGTATAGAACTTACGCACTTATGACGAAAAAGTAAGCTTTTGCAATTACTACGCTGTGCTGGTAATGACGTAAAATCGTAGTCCGGGCGTAAGTCCTGTTGTCTTGAGGAAATGTCAAGTAATTTAAAAATTTAACTTTAATAAAGTAGCGATAGTAGCGATCGCCCGCCTCAATAGTTTACCAAGAATTTTCTTTAAGAAAAGATAATACTCCACATTTTTGAGTGACTAAATTGCGATCGCCAAACCAATATAGCCTGAAAATGCTAGCCTTATCAAGGGTACGTTTAATTTGTGCAGCTCGATGCAATTTAATTGCAGGTCGATGCATTAATATAACAAGGCGATGTTATGGCATAACATGGCGACGTATTGATATAACAGACCGATGTTATGGCATAACGTGGCGACGTATTAACATAACAGGGCGATGTTATGGCATAACATGGCGACGTATTAATATAACAAGGCGATGTTTTGGCATCACAGCAGGATTGCACTAATCTATTAAGCCATGTTCAGTACTTTCCGTAATAGTACTTGGTCTTCTAACTTGGCTTTTAAGCGCCCGTTTTCGATGTCGCGAATCCAGCTTTGGCTTTTACCTGTCAACTTTGCTAATTCTCTCTGAGAGAGATTGAGATTTTTTCGCGCTGCTAAAATCTGTTCGCCTAGTAAATCGCCTGTGGTTTTGGGCTTCCTTCTCGTTTTATTCACAGTGCGCCGCTGTTTTTTGTCTGAGTCTGCGGTTTGTGGCTCCCATTCTGTTGGTAAGTTAAAGGATAAAATCCGCGCATTCATCAGCAAATTCCACTTACCACGGGGGCCTGTATCTGTTAATCTGGTATCGCCACCACCGTCATTTGTCCAAAATTCTAAGGCGGCTTCTGGATCTTCGGGGATATCAGCTAGTTTTGCCCATAAAGGTTGAATGGCTATAGGATAAGTAACTGGATCAAATATAGGTTTAATTCCATAATGATTGAGCATTTCTAAATCGCTTTCAAATGTCCGTAGCAGACGTTTGCGTTCTTCTCTTTGTCTAGCGGCGATGGTGACTTTTTCTTCACCGTAAGCAACACGTAATAAGGTAGGAACTGTAATGCGTTGTTCTCTGCCCATTTTGGTTTTAAACAGCAACCACAGCATGAGTCTGGCTGCGCCTTCATGTTGCTGCCAAATACTCATAATAGTAGTTAATAGTGTTCTCGGTAAAATACCATATTGATAAAATGCTGTGCGTTCTTTACATGCTTGTTTATTTAAGAAATGCTGCGCCCAAAGTCCGGCTTTGACTTTAAAAGTTAATCCTATTAAGTATTTGCATCCTTGATCGTCTTCTTGAAAGTGGTGTTCGATGTTTACTAAATGCCACAAGCGAGTTCCAGCAATTGAAAATCCGTTGACTCTTCCTTGTGGGGGCCAGTCAATGGAAATTATTAATGAACAAGCTTGTTGGACAATATTTTTCATTAAAGCTAGTTTGGCATTTTTGCTTAGGTCTTTGCGTTTTTCTAAGCCTAAATATTTCTCTAGCTGACGTTCATCAATGGCAAATTCTTGCTCCCAAGGTTGTTCTAAAGCAGTTGCATGAGCTGCAAAAATTAAATGGATGCAAGCAGCTCTAATATCTAGGGCTTCAATTGCGGCTATTTCTGTTGTCCGAGTGCTAATCTTGCATGGATCTTGGATATGAAATGCGATCGCACCTTTTCCCTGATTAACTTGTCGGCTATAGGATAAATACCCAGCTTCATCGATTTCCCAATGTAAAGAAGTGCGCTGTGCTAGTACGTTACAAGCTTCCCAAATCACAATCGCTGAAGCAAAGGGGTTGTTCTTCCCATTAGAAAATAAATCTGGGCTGGTAGCATCTCTCGGTTCTACTTTACATCTTCCTTTTTTCGCTTGCCACGGAATTGGTGATTTTGTCGGACAGGCGACTACACATTGCGGTTCGGAATAATAACCTTCGCAATTGTTACAAAGACAAGGATCGATCCAATATTCATTGTTTTCGATTTTAATTGCACCCGTCGGACATTGGGGACGACAATTGTCACATCCAACGCAACTGTTGTTAGGAATTGTATACGGCATAATGCACTTCTAACTATACTCGTTGAGATGTTTGGCTCAAATCTCCCCTGGATGTGTCCTCTGTATTCATAACATCCACGACTCACTACCACTTGATTTTGCTAACAAGAAAGATTTTTCTTGTTTGAGAATCTGCTCATATTCAGAAGGAGGACATTGCATCCACTTGGAAGCTACTTAAGGCTTATCGCTTGAGCCTCATATTACTTCTTTATTAACTATACATTTCATAATCATTGTGATCAGTTTGTTCACAATGAGCCTGGGGAGCTTTCTTAAGGATTTTATTTCCAGAGATTCAAAGAATATTTTTTTTAGACCTTAAAACCTTAACCAAAGTGTTTTTGGCGAACACCAAAGCCTATCATTAATAGTATTCAACTTGTTTATTAATACTTTTAATATTTTACATTAGTTTATATTCTGCCATAAGTATTACAGTTTTTCAATTAGCCAAGTTATGATTTATTATTTGCTGTAATGTGCAAAAATAACATTTGCTTTTTATGGGTTTGTATCAAGAATTAACTTAAAATTAGTGAGGCAATAATTTGCATACTAATTATTTGCTTGCTAAAGGCGATCGCGCTGAATTTAAAAATCATCTGTATATCTAAATACTGTTCCATAAGCCTGGATTCAACAAGCAAAAAAATATTTATTTGACAAGAGCATCAATTGTATAAAAATAGATTTTTTTACTCATGCCCTCTTCATGTAATTGATTTTTACTGCTAGCAGTTGCAGTTGTTAATCCTAAAATAAAGAATGTCTGATTATCGCAGATAAAGCGGCAATATATGTTAAGTAGGCATGACTTAAACAATATTTGAACATAATTATTGCCAAAAGCTTTCAATTAACAGTGTCAATAAATAAATAAGTGGTACATGCTAAAAAGTCAGAAAATTTTGATGATAGACAAATAATGCTTTAATAGCACAAATAAACTATTAAGATTAGGTTAGGATGATGATTAAAGCACCAACATATTTTTAGGCATAATTGCCGAGGATTTATCATGGCACAACTAACAGGATTAACCTTTGGAGGTAAAACTTGGACACCAAAATTTGCCCAAGCAATTGATAAAGATAAATGTATCGGCTGTGGCAGATGCATGAAAGTATGCGGGTATAATGTGCTAGATCTCAAAGCTCTCAACGAAGAAGGCGAATTTGTTGAGGATGAAGATGATGAAGAAATCGAACGCAAAGTAATGGTGGTTGCTACCCCAGATAATTGTATTGGTTGTGAAGCTTGCTCACGGATTTGTCCTAAGAATTGCTACACCCATGCTGAATTAAACAACTAAGATTGTTTGGCATTAGTCAATTTTTTTACCTGTTCCAGGAGAGGCTAAAAAGCAAGGTAATTTGAGGGGAAGTTTAAAAGGCAGATGGCAGCACTTCGACTGCGCTCAGTGACCTGGCAGATGGCAGAAGGTAAGCTTTATCACCTTTTTTATCTGTGTAGTTATTTTTGCTGTATTGTACTAAATGTTTACTCGAAACTGGCAAAAAGTTCGTGGTAAACAAATGCGTAAATCTTAAAGTGTTATCTATTAACAAATCCATACTTGCGGCTCATCTAGCTAAATTAATATTAAAGCTAAAAGTCCTCTCCTGAACTAGGTCTTCGTCAAAAGACGAGATATTTTGTCATCAGAAGTAAGATATAAATCAAAATATTTTTGGGGGAAAGATGTGAAAAGATCTGGAAAATTCCCCCATTTTTTATAGGGGTAAGTTAGAAAAAGAGAAAGAAAACAAAAACGCTGCCCTGTAGATGAAGGGAAGAGGGGCAGGGGGGCAGGGGGGACAAGGGAGATGAGGAGGATGAGGGAGACATAGAGACGCGGGGACGCGGGGAAATGCCCGATGCCCAATGCCCAATGCCCAATGCCCAATACCCAATACCCCTTGGGCTGAGCGAAGCCGAAGCCAATTCCTTTTGACGGCGTTTTACAGAGCAGGTGGTATGTATGGAACAAATTCCCGTTTCACTATGGACTTTGGTTGCTGGGATATTAATTTCCGCAATCAGTATTTGGATTGGTCAACATCACAATCTACTGCCAGAGCAGGCGTCATTACAAGCGCCGATGGTAGATGGATTTTTTAATGTCATGTTTACCATTGCGATCGCTCTTTTCTTGGTAGTGGAAGGAACGATTGTCATCTTCTTGTTTAAGTACCGTCGCCGTCGGGGAGATAATACCGATGGTGTGCGGGTTGAAGGTAACGTTCCCCTAGAAATTTTCTGGACAGCAATCCCCACATTGATTGTCTTCTGTTTAGGCATCTACAGCGTAGATGTTTTTAACCGTATGGGCGGTTTAGATCCAGCCGGTCATCCTCATGGTGGGGCGCATGTGGCGCACATGAAGGGTAGTGCAATTGCTGCAACTTTGGATCATCCTTCAGAATCTCAAGCTGCACCTAACATTGGGATTGGTGCAACATCCACAACCCAAGACAAAGCAGCCGATTTGGTTGTTGATGTACAAGGGATGCAGTACGCTTGGATATTTAATTATCCCGAAAGTGGCATTACTACTGGGGAATTGCATGTTCCCGTTGGTGCTGATGTTCAGCTTAATCTTTCAGCCCAAGATGTAATTCACTCATTCTGGGTTCCGAACTTTCGCCTCAAGCAAGATGCAATTCCTGGTATTGCTACCCAATTGCGATTTGTCGCCACCAAACCTGGTACATATCCTGTAGTTTGCGCTGAACTGTGTGGTGGTTATCACGGTTCCATGCGATCGCAGGTAATTGTCCACACACCAGAAGAGTATGAAACCTGGCTGACAGAAAACCAAATTGCCCAAAAGCAAGATTTGCATCAAGCGATCGCCCTTAACCCAGCTGATTTATCAACATCAGAGTTTCTTGCACCTCATGTTCACGATATGGGAGTGAGTGCAGCAACTCTAGAGTCAATGGTCAAGAGTCATTAGTCAATGGTCATTGGTCATTGGTCATTGGTCATTAGTCATTGGTCATTAGTCATTGGTTATCGGATCAAGGACAAAGGACAAAGCACGAATGACAAACCACAAATGACAAAGGACAAACCACAAATGACAAACCACAAATGACAAATGACAAAGGACAAAGGACAAAAAGATGACAAAAGTAGAATTTCCTCGGAATACTCCACCAGATAAGGATAAAGGCAAAAATCTGGTGGTTGCTCACACTGCGCACCCCACGGCGTGGAAATGGCAGGATTACTTCACATTTAATGTTGATCACAAGGTAATTGGGATTCAATACCTAGTGACAGCATTTGTTTTCTATATCATTGGTGGCTTGATGGCGATGGCGATCCGGGTTGAATTATCAACACCGGCAGCAGATTTCCTCGACCCCAATCTTTACAATGCTTTCATGACTAACCACGGGACGATCATGATCTTCCTGTGGATTGTCCCCAGTGCGATCGGGGGATTTGGTAACTTCCTAGTACCGCTGATGGTTGGTGCTAGGGATATGGCTTTCCCCAAATTGAATGCAGTCGCTTTTTGGTTAAACCCACCCGCAGGTTTACTGCTGCTTGGTAGTTTTATCTTTGGCGGTTCTCAATCTGGTTGGACAGCTTACCCACCTTTAAGTTTAGTCACAGCACCCATCGCTCAAACCATGTGGATTTTGGCGATTGTGTTGGTGGGTACTTCCTCAATTTTGGGTTCGCTGAACTTTGTCATCACCATTTTGATGATGAAGGTTCCGAGCATGAAATGGGATCAATTACCTTTGTTTTGTTGGGCAATTTTAGCAACTTCCGTGCTAGCACTATTATCTACACCTGTGTTAGCAGCTGGTTTGGTGCTGTTATTGTTTGACCTCAACTTTGGTACTTCCTTCTTTAAACCAGATGCAGGCGGTAACGTTGTACTTTATCAACACTTGTTCTGGTTCTATTCTCACCCGGCAGTATATTTAATGATTCTGCCTATCTTCGGCATTATGTCCGAAGTTATTCCCGTTCACGCTCGTAAGCCAATTTTCGGATATAAAGCGATCGCTTATTCCAGTTTGGCTATTTGCGTTGTCGGGTTGTTCGTTTGGGTTCACCACATGTTTACCAGTGGTACACCCGGTTGGATGCGGATGTTCTTCACCATCTCCACCTTACTGGTTGCAGTTCCCACCGGCGTGAAGATTTTCGGTTGGGTTGCCACATTATGGGGTGGTAAGATTCGCTTTACCAGCGCCATGTTGTTTGCGATCGGTTTGTTGTCCATGTTTGTCATGGGTGGTTTAAGCGGCGTGACAATGGGTACAGCTCCCTTTGATGTTCACGTTCACGACACATATTATGTAGTGGGACATTTCCACTACGTTCTGTTTGGCGGTTCAGTATTTGGGATTTACGCAGGTATTTATCACTGGTTCCCCAAAATGACTGGACGCATGTTGAATGAAACTTGGGGACGGATTCACTTTGCTCTTACTTTCGTCGGTACAAACCTCACCTTCTTACCTATGCACGAATTAGGTTTGCAAGGAATGCCCCGTCGAGTAGCAATGTACGATCCTCAGTTTATTAATCTTAATCAGGTTTGTACCTTTGGTTCAATCATTTTGGGAATTTCCGTGATTCCCTTTGCCATCAACATCATTCAAAGCTGGATGAAAGGGTCTTTGGCAGGTGATAATCCTTGGGAAGCTTTGACCTTAGAATGGACAACCAGCTCACCCCCAGCAATTGAAAACTGGGAAGTATTACCCGTTGTCACCCACGGCCCTTACGACTATGGTCACGATCACAGTAAGGACGTTCAGCTATCTGCAACACCGGAAGTCGGCACTTAATTAGTCAAGTGGAAGCTTCTATTCCTGTCAAGGTAAATGCAAATGCTGTTGATTTGAGTTTGGAACTCGGAACTTCAAGCTAAGAACTCGGAACTTCGAGATGAGAACTCGAAACTTCAAGCTTGGAACTCGGAACTTCAAGTTCATAACACGAAACTTCAAGCTTGGAATTCGGAACTTTAAGTTCAGAACACGAAACTTCGAGTTCAGAACACGGAACTTCAAGTTCAGAACACGAAACTTCAAGTTCAGAACACGGAACTTCGAGTTTGGAACACGAAACTTCGAGTTTGGTAATGGTACAGCTACATTTTTCTCACCAGCTTCCAGCTTCACCTAGACAAGACTAGCAGCACGCACATCACAGATGCAGGATTTTGGATGAGGAATAGAAATTTTACCGCTTCAAACCTCATCCTTGATTCCTTTATTCAAACTTCCAGCACCAACGTAGCAGAGATATTGCCCATAAATTTATGACCATAGCGACAACAACAAGCGAACAGCACCAAGAACATCATCCAGATTTACGAGTCTGGGGATTGTTAACCTTCCTGATTTCTGAATCCCTGATGTTTGGGGGATTTTTTGCCACTTACTTGTATTTGAGAGGTGGTACAGAAGTTTGGCCTCCCGAAGGAACTGAGGTAGAGTTATTTTTGCCGACGATTAACACCATTATTCTGGTGTCCAGCAGTTTCGTCATTCACTTTGGTGATAAGGCGATTAAAAAGAATAACGTCAAGGGTATGCGGTTTTGGTACATCCTCACCGCAATCATGGGCGCAATCTTCTTAGGTGGTCAAGTTTATGAGTACGCCACATTAGGATATGGCTTGACTACCAACGTCTTCGCCAACTGCTTTTACCTAATGACAGGGTTCCACGGTTTACACGTTTTTGTGGGACTGTTATTAATCTTAGGTGTGTTGTGGCGATCGCGCCACGAAGGCCATTATTCTGCTACCAAACACACTGGTATTGAAATGGCAGAAATTTACTGGCACTTTGTAGACATCATCTGGATTATTCTCTTCACTCTAGTGTACATTCTCACCTTGTTTTAAATGAGGGGGTAGAGGCTAGGGGCTAAGGGCTAGGGGCTAGGGGCTAGGGACTAGAGACAAGGGACAAGGGACTAGGGAAGGGGAAAATAGCAATATAGCGTTTGCTAATCAAATGAGGTATATCATAGCCCCCTCCTTGCTTGCGGGGAGGGGGTTGGGGGTGGGGTTCTTGTACCTCACTCAATTGAGAAACGCTATAGCAATCTCTAATCTAATCCCCCATCCCAGTACCCAATCCCCTAGCCTCTAGCCTCTAGCCCCTACAAAAGGAGATTATTATGCAAGTAGATGCGAATAAATTTTCATGGTTCCAAGTTCCTGAGGACATCAAAAAGCTATTAATTTTAGCTACACAGACTTGGGAAAACACTGCCGAATCTGAGAAATATATGCAACAGGCTATTGCTAAAACAGGCGATTATACAGATGTTTTAGTAGCAGCATATAGGTACTTTTATTACAAAAATAATTATTCATTAGCGCTGCAAACAACAAGGCAATTATTAGATAAAATTAAATCAGCAGAAAAATTTCCTGATGAGTGGGAACAACTCCAACCGATTTTAGTTAGTCGGAAAGAAGACCCACAAATTAGGCTATATTTGAATGCTTATGCTGCTTCGGGATTAGTATTAGCCAAGCTTGGAGATATCGAGCAAGCTAAAATAATCAGTAGTAGAGTCAAAGAGATAGACCAAAATAACGATTTTGGCGCAGGAATTCTGCTGGATATCCTTACCCGTCCGCCGGAAGAAGAGGATTGACAATTGCTAATTATTGTGTCAAAAACTATGAGCCATTTTTTATCCCATAACTTTCTTAGCTTATCTGCCATAAATCCGCCGACATTGATTCCTGCTCCTATCGTGATCATTCAGCCTCTACCGATTATTAGTCCGATTAATCCTCCCGCACCTGTTATCCCGCAAAATTATTTTCGATTCATGGTTTAAAATTTATGCAAGGTAGGGATTTTCTGGTAACTGGCGATGGCAAGTTACAACTGTGTAAATCTGCGAGAGCATGGGATTTACTGCGAGAGAATTATCGTCTTTATCGGTTTTTGACTGAAGTGGAAGATGTTCTTAATGATGTTGATGATGAATCCAGTCGTTTACCAGAATTGAGAATGCTGGTGAGGCGTTTAATTGTCAATTCCTACTGGGTAAATAGTCAATATTTAGAACCTGATGCAAAAACTGGAACCTCAGTTTTACTCATGTATGATGAATTAGGTTTTCCCTTAACCGTGCAAACAGTCACATTTGCACCAGGGACAGCATCGACAATTCATAATCATGGAACCTGGGGAATTGTTGCTGTGTTAAAAGGTGAAGAAAAGAACACATTTTGGCGGCGAAATCCTAGCCCAGATGCAGAAAATAAAATTGCAGCAACGGGAGAAGTTCACCTCTTACCAGGAGATATTATTAGTTTTACTCCCGATGCAATTCATTGTGTGCAAGCAGTAGGTGATGAACCAACTGTGACTTTTAACGTCTATGGCGAAACCGATCCCAAAGAAAGATTTGAGTTTAATCCGGTGACTCATATCGCGAAAAAGTTTTAGGTTGATACCAAGATAAATGAACCGCCCTTCGGGTGACGCTCCTTCGTCGCTAACGCTGCGCTAACAGCAGTTCCTCATGGGGGAAACCCCCAAGACCGGACTGCTTCACCAAGTGCGCCAAGTACGCCAAGGAACAGAGAGTTGATATTAGTACAGGAATTTCAAGTTCTTGATGAAGAGAATCAAAAACTCTGCATACCTCTGCGTTTAAAATTACCAACCTTATAGATATAACTAGGAGATGACCCAATGGCTAGAGTAATTTTTTATGAAAAACCAGGCTGTAAAGGTGGTACTCGGCAGAAAGTGTTATTAACAGCCGCAGGACATGAAGTCGTAGCCCAAAGCTTACTAGCAGAACCTTGGACAGCGGAAAGATTGCGCTCATTTTTTGGCGATCGCCCCGTTGCCGAATGGTTTAATCCGAGTGCGCCCAGGGTAAAATCTGGTGAGGTGGTTCCTGAAAAACTGGATGCAAACACCGCCTTATCGTTAATGCTGCAAGATCCGCTATTAATTCGCCGTCCCTTAATTCAAGTAGGCGATCGCCGTGAGGTAGGATTTGAGGTAGATAAAATTGACGCTTGGATTGGTTTACAGCCTGTGGATGAGTCCTTCCGGGAAATGGCTGAAAACCTCATGAGCAAAGATTTACAAGGCTGCGCCCACGGTGGAAATCATGAACACCACCATCACGAAGGCGGTTGTAAAGGTCATGGTCATGAACAGCACCATCAGCAAGGTAGCTGTAAACATTAGAAATCGCGGCTATACAAAAATAATGTAGGGGCACGGCACCAGTAAAATTATTGCACACACCGCAAGATTCTGGATGCCGTGCCCTTTGTTCATCTTTTAACAAGTTGGCATCACAGGAGCATCTCGCTTGGGAAAGTTTAGAAAGCGCAAATTTTCATAGTGATTAATCCCCACCACAATCGCCCAATTCCTACCCATCTTCAACTACCAATCATTTCCGCTTAAATTTAAAAGTCATCGCTCCTTTTCCTCCGGCTTTACCACCACCAAGCCCAAATAAGCTGACTTGTCCTTCGCCATTGATTTCTACTGAAAGTTCAACTTCATCTAACTGCATTTTGGAATTGGGTTCTTCTGCTTCATCAAGCATTTCCCGCATTGCTTGCAGAAATCCTTTCATTTCTTGCTTGAGTTTAGTTACCTCTACTTTGCGTCTAGTAATTACTAGTTCGCCTTTTTGTTGGCTGATAACTATTTCTTCCTTGGTTTGAACACCGCCGATTAGTGGGCCTATATCGTTAGTACCGCTTCTGTCTCCACCTCTGGTGATGGTATCCGTGTAGGTTTCAGTGGTGGTATTTGAAGTTTCCGCTACTTCTTCCGTAATAATCCAGATAGCTTTTGGAGTAGGATTTTCTGCTGACATAATTTTAATTAATTATTGAAATTATTTGTGATTTAACTAGCTGTTGGCTGAGCGTGTTGGCTTCGACTTCGCTCAGCCAACACTGTGCCCTGAGCGAAGTCGTTCGCGTTAGCGTCTCCGAAGGAGAAGGGCACAATCAGGATTGATACAATATTTTCTAGAAATCTCCTTACCATTATTCAGTAGTAACACCTAAACTGACAAATAAGACGAGCATACCAAGGCAGAATGGCTAAAAATTGGGCGATCGCGATCGGCATTAATCAATACAATAATCTCCAGCACCTCAACTACGCCAAACTAGATGCTCAAGCTATGGGCGATTGGTTTGGGAAGGAAGCCAGATTTGACCAAGTTTTCCTCTTTACTGACGATTCTCCCCCAATTCCCACCAATCCACCTATACCTACTCAGCCGACTTACGGTAACTTGCGGCGATTTTTACGGGCAAACTTTGAAAAGCCATTATTGTCACCAGGGGATAATCTCTGGTTTTTCTTTGCTGGTCATGGTTGTCGAGAAGCTGACCGAGACTATCTTATGCTGATAGATAGCGACCCAGGCGACGTAGAACATACAGCAATTCCTGTTGATTATGTAACCCAAAGATTGCGCCGCAGTGGAGCTGATAATGTAGTGTTATTTTTAGATGCTTGCCGCGATGAAGGCAGCAGGCTGGGAAAGGGTATTGGTGAAGAACATCAGGGAGTAGTCACCTTTTACTCTTGCAGTCCCAGTCAAAAAGCTTATGAAATTGAGCAGTTGCAACATGGCTCATTCACCCAAGCTTTGTTAGAAGGGTTGAGGATAGCAGGTGAAGGAAACTGCGCCACAGTGGAAAGATTGGACAGATATTTAAAATCAAGAGTACCCACAATTAATCAAACACACCGGAAAATTCTGCAAAATCCATATGCTATAGCTGAACCTGCGACAAAATTACACCTAATTTTGTTACCTGACTACGCGACGCTGAATGATATTAACCAATTGAAACTAGATGCTTATCAAGCAGAAGTTAAAGGAGATTGGGAATTAGCCAGACAATTATGGTTGCGGGTGAATGTGGCTGCTAGGGGGTCAGATATCCAGGTAATTGAAGCATTTATCAGAATTGCCAATAAACAGGGAGTTTCTTCAGTACCCCCAACCCCTGAGCCTGTTACTTCATCCAGGGGAGAAAGGTCAGTAACTCCTGAAAACCCAACATTTAACTTCGATGTGGTGACGGTAAATGCTAAAGGTGAGGAAGTTAAACGAGAAAAACGTCAAGCTGAATATTTTACAGAAGACTTAGGTAATGGTGTAACTCTAGAAATGGTTGCAATTCCCAGTGGCAAATTCCTCATGGGTTCACCATCAGGGGAAGGACTTGATGATGAAAAACCTCAGCATCAAGTAACGGTTGAATCATTTTTAATGGGTAAATATCCAGTCACCCAAGCGCAATGGAGAAAAGTAGCCGCATTACCTAAAGTTAACCATGACCTGCAAGCAGAACCATCTAATTTTAAAGGAGACAACCGACCAGTAGAGCAAGTGTCTTGGTATCATGCAGTTGAGTTTTGCTCCCGCCTTTCAAAACATACAAACAAGCAATATCGCCTACCTAGTGAAGCAGAATGGGAATACGCCTGTCGAGCAGGAACAACAACACCATTTCACTTCGGTGAGACAATTACAACTGAGTTAGCCAATTACGATGGCGATTACACTTATGCTTCTGAGCCAAAGGGCAAAGAACGTGAAGAAACAACAGCAGTAGGAAGTTTTCCACCCAATGGCTTTGGATTATACGATATGCACGGGAACGTTTTAGAGTGGTGTCAAGATGATTGGCATAGCAGCTATCAAGAAGCACCAACAGATAGTAGTGCGTGGTTTGATAATGAAAATAACCTTTCTCAAAAACAAGGAATAGCCGTGGTGCGGGGCGGTTCCTGGAACAACACTCCTGAAAACTGTCGTTCCGCGTCTCGCTATGAGAATCTTGAGGCGGAGCGAGACCTCGACATTCTTGACTTTATTAGTTTTCGTGTTGTCTGCGCGTTCGGGAGGATTCTTCAGTAGCCCTTTATGCTTTAGTCCTTTTTCCCTTTACGCTTGTTCTTTTTTCCTTTTAGAGTGTGGCGGAACGATCGCATTTTTTTAATTGGTATAGCATTTGCGACTTGTAAACTAGCATTTGCGACTTTTAAACTAGCATTTGCGACTTTTAAACTAGCATTTGCGACTTTCAAACTAGCATTTGCGACTTTCAAACTAGCATTTACGACTTTCAAACTAGCATTTACGACTTTCAAACTAGCATTTGTGACTTTTAAACTAGCATTTGCGACTTTTAAACTAGCATTTGTGATTCACAAACTAGCATTTGTGATTCGCAAACTAGCTTCACGAGTGATAAACCTGCTAATCTAGACGAATTATCTTAAAAATAAGCGTAAATACCCTGTTTGCTCCTTACTGTGCCTTAAAGGTTATTTTAGCTTCTAAGTAAGTCGGTGAGAAAAATTCAATGTATATGAAAAAATATAAATTATCCGTAGGCTGGAATGTCGCTTAATTAAGCAAAAGTTGAGGCTCAGATCCCCGACTTTTTCAAGAAGTTGGGGATCTGAGCCTCAGTAAGTGCCATTCAAGCGTAGCCTAACGCACTACAGCCGGTTCCACAGTCAAATCTTGAAACATCAACGTACTGAGGTAACGTTCGCCAAAGGAAGGCTGAATCATGACGATGAGCTTTCCGGCATTTTCGGGACGTTTAGCTACCTGAAGCGCCGCACATAAAGCCGCACCGGAGGATATCCCCGATAACAAACCTTCTTCCTTCGCCAACCGTCGCCCAAATACCATCGCCTGTTCATCGCTGACGCGAATCACCTCGTCAACCAATTCCAGCTTGAGAACATCAGGAACAAAGCCAGCGCCAATCCCTTGAATTTTATGTGGCCCAGCTTCCCCACCTGATAATACAGGACTATTGCTCGGTTCAACTGCGATCGCCTGAAAAGTTGGCTTACGTTGTTTGAGTACTTCGGCAATCCCTGTAATTGTCCCACCAGTACCTACCCCAGCAATCACAATATCCACTTCCCCATCCGTATCCGCCCAAATTTCTTCGGCGGTGGTTTCTCGGTGAATTTTGGGATTAGCTGCATTGCGGAACTGTTGCAACATATATGCATTGGGAGTGTTAGCCACAATTTCTTCAGCTTTACGAATTGCTCCCCGCATTCCTTCGGGGCCTGGTGTTAACTCCAAAGTTGCACCATAAGCCCGTAACATCGCCCGTCTTTCGTTGCTCATGGTTTCCGGCATTGTTAAAATCAGACGATAGCCCCGTGCAGCTGCTACCATCGCTAAAGCAATACCTGTATTGCCTGAAGTTGGCTCGACTAAAATAGTTTTTCCTGGCTCGATGAAACCATCAGCTTCCGCCGAAAGTACCATACTCAAGCCAATTCGGTCTTTAACTGAAGCCGCTGGGTTCATTCCTTCGAGTTTGACAACTATCCTCGCTTGTGCGCCTTCGGCTTGGGGAATCTTATTGAGTTCAACTAAAGGAGTTCTTCCAATAAGTTCTGTTACATCTTTAGCAATCCGCATTAATTAACTCCTAAAATTCTAAATCCGGTACAACCCTAGATATTTTTTACTTATAACAGCAAGCTTGGATGTATTTTATTAATAGTTGAGTCTCAGTGAGTGCATGAGGTATGTACTATTACTAAACCACAAAATGGTAACTATGTGAGATAGCTATTGAGAAAATATTCAGATTAATTCAATTCCCAATTCATCGCTTCCCTAATTGGGAATTGAATATTCGGGAATTGCTGACCATGCAGTTTTTAGCAAAAAATCTCGCCATCAGGTTGTATAGAACTCCTAAATGATTTGAATTGTGTATACAGGTTTGTTAACCGTTGACAGTCAACAGTCAACAGTCAACAGCCAAAACCGATATTTTTCACAACTGAAATAGGATTGCTATATTTGTTTGATTTTAAATTTGATTTCCATATTTTTTAGTTTATTAAGAACAAATTGAGTATTTGAGCAAAAATTATTGATTTTTCTCATGACTTTAGATAATGTCAGGGAAAAACTCATTTCTTGAGTACAAATTTTAGCTAGCAAGTAACTCGCAAAAAACCAACCTATAACATCCGTCAGTCCGGCTTTAAGCTTGAGTACAAAAGACCCCGCACCCTAAATCCTAAATACTAGGACATTACTCTAAAAATACTAGTACCTATACCCTAAAAAATTTTTGAATCCCTGATGAAATAAAAGCTCTAGCCTTTGAGTACAACTTTAATAACTTTAATAAATATGATCCCACTCAACTAAACTGCTATTGAGGGAAGCGGCTGATATAAATCGTATAGGATTTACGCAGAGATTCCCCTCTACCCCCCAACATTCCCAGGATAAAACCTGGAGATGAAGGGGGGACTTCTTAACCCCCTAATTATCAACACAAGCAACTACCTTTTATGCTTTTAATGCACCAGCTTTAACCTCAAAAATAAATTATTTCAGTATGATTGAATACTAATTTACAAACAGGTTAATGTTTTTCAACATATTTATGATATTAACTTAATGTTTGCCTTAAACAAGCCTCGTTTAGTAGTTAGTTCAGCATAAACTTACTGAAAATTGATAAATGTTAACTGATAACTTTTTAGATATCAGTTTTGTTTTTGTAACCAAATAACAAAAGTTCTTATCTTACTGGGTGCATACTACCTAGGAAGGGAAAAACAACATGAAAGTCAAGCTTTTAAATGTTCTCACTGTCTGTGTAATTACCTTAGCTGTGCTATCTCCAGCCATATTAGTATTTAGCATAGTTTGGGAACGTCATATAGAGTTAGCAAAAGCACAGAACTCAACTTGTGAATTGAACAATAATACTAAAGCAAATGACTTCTTGTTTTCCCAGAATGAGGGTGTAAATTCCTCTAAAAATCAGGCAAGTATTAACACCTTTCAACCTCAACTAAAAACCCAAACTTTGACGGCTGTAGAACAATATCAACTGGCAACTATGCTCGAATGGTTTTTCTTACTCACACCTATTTGTGTTGGGTTGGGAATTATTGTTTACGACAGGTATCTTGTTTATCGTAATGCTGTTTTTAGAGAACAAGTAGAAATGCTAGAACGCCTGTGGCAGCAAAGTATCGAGCAGTAAGCATTTGCCAATTCACTCCCATTAAATTCACAAAAGTACCATGACAGAAGAACGCCAAGGTTTGTATTTTGATTTAATCGATCAGCTACTTAAATGTCCTAATGGTGAAGAGCCAGATGTTTTAGAAGCAAATCCAGAATTAATTGATGCTGATTTTGTATATGCAGTACTAAAAGTAGCGACTGTATTTGCCCATGAAGGTAATCAAGAAAGTGCCAAATTCTTATTTTTTATCGGGCGTGAATTAGCAAAGCAACTGGGATTATATCCGGAAACTGAAGCGGCAAATTCTGAATCTAATTCTGAACCAGAAGTTTCAACTAAGGAGTAGGAATGCTATTGACTGCAACTGACGCTGGAAACATAGCGTTAGAGTTTCTCATGGCAGAATGGAATATCTCAGAATCCGACAGAGAGTGGTTTATAATTTTAAATTCTCGTCTAATTGGTGAGAGTTGGTACATCGTAGAATTGGGTGTAGCCGGATTTCCTGATCGCTGGTTTATCCAAGTTTATGATAACGGAGCTTGTGACCCAAATTATACATTTATTTCACCGATCCGGGGTTCAGATGGATATATTGACCTCGTAGATTTACCACACCTTGTCGCAGAAGTTTTAGTCTCGGAACGGAATGCTCGGTAATTCGTAATTCGTAATGACGCTCGTTCCTCGCTACCGCTTCGCTAACGTAATTCGTAATTCCAAGGCAGTCACAATTAAATTTTTAATTTAATTAAGACAATTCATCTTGAGGGTGTGTTATGTCTAAAGTTGATGCACATTGAATTCTTGATGATGCTGTAACCTAAGCCATAAGACACCCTAATAATTAGGAATTATCAATTACGAATTCATCTAATCCTGAATTTGTTATAACATCTTTTATTCTTTAGCTTTCTCTTTTTCCAGCGGTCGTAGGGGCGGGTTAAGTGAGATAGTCGTGAATAATGTGATCATATCTGTGAACCCGCCCCTACTGCTTGTGAGAACTGCGCAATGACTCAATATAAATATTTATTTAAGGTGATATTTAATTAAATATCACCTTTTTTATATAGCTGTAGCCAGATAGATTAGGACATCAAGCTAAGATTAAACCCTGACGATAAAACGCTTTCAAGTCAGTCAACCATCAACAGTCAACAGTCAACAGCTATATATTTTGAATAGCCGGGTAAATATTTAATATTTCTTACCAAAGAAGTAGCACCAAATGTCAGCTTTGAATGACAAATGTATGTTATATTAATATCGTGATGAACGCTACAGAAATATCAATTGCTATGATTGCCGAAGACATCCTAGCCAAAGAATTTAAAAGAGTCGTCAATCACTATTACCCCAGCGTTGGAGAATTACTTGATAATTGTTATGTGAAGGTAATTACCTGTTTTTGGGGAAGGCCTGCTAGACGATTACAGTATATAGGGATTTATTGTTCTGACGAAATACTTCCCCTTGTACAAGGCAAAAAAGAGGTACTTAGAGAAATAGCAGATAATATGGGACTAGTTCAGGTAGTGTGTATGAATGCAGGGCGATTGCTACGCGATCCGATGTCGAAGTTAAAGCAGAACAATCCGCGCCTATGGTTAGAGTTACATTGGGTTGCTGCATCTTAAAATAGCGAGTACCTGCGGTAGGCACAAAGTGCCAACGCCAACCAAAAATGAAAACAGGACTTTTCTGCAATTACGATAATTATCATCAGGATGCCCGCCGTGCCATCTTAGAACAAGTTGCATTGGTAAAAGAGGCAGAAAGCCTAGGCTTTGAAGAAGCTTGGGTGAGTGAGCATCATTTTAGTGAATCCAATCTTAGCCCATCGATGTTGCTGTTAATGGCACATTTAGCAGCCTTAACTTCAACGATCCAACTAGGCACAGCTGCGGTGTTACTGCCGTTTTATAACCCAATTCGGGTAGCGGAAGACATAGCCACTTTGGATAATTTGTGCAATGGCAGATTGTTATTTGGGATTGCCAAAGGCGGGCCATTTCCCGAACAAAACAAACATTTTGCCACACCAATGGGAGAATCTCGTGCCCAGATGCTAGAGGCGATCGCATTGATTGAGAAGCTTTTATATGAAACAGATGTATCATTTAATGGGCAATTTTATCAATGCGATCGCCTGAGTGTTTACCCAAAACCATTGCAACGACAAATTCCCGTATATGTAGCCAGTGGAGATGATGACGGTATAGGGTTTGCCGCCAAACATTCCTTTGGTTTAATGGGGGGGCCACCATTTTCTCTGCCCAGATTGCGGAATACTGTTGCTAAATACCGTGCCTTAAATTCTAGTGGTTCCGAAAACCTAATACTGACTCGTTTCTTTTATGTTGCCAGGACATACGACGAAGCAGTAACAGAGGCGTTGCCTTTCATCCGCAAATTCAGCCAGAAAATGACAGCAAATGCAGCTGTCGTCATGCAGAAAAGTTCTACCGGACATAAACCATTTGATCGCACCAATATTTGTTTTGAAGAAGACTATTTAATTGAAAACTCAATTATTGGTGATGTCAAAACCTGTCGAGACAAAATCAAATTATTTCAGGATGAATTAAATCTAGGCACGCTGGCACTCAAACCCTCATCATGTGATTTGCAAAAAAACCTGGAGAGTTTGACGCGCTATAACCAAGAGGTGCGGAATTATGTCTAAATTACCCTTGCTGCCTCCAGATGATTTACCGCCAACGGAAATCACAAAAATGGATGGCATGTTGCATCTGGAACTGGAACAATCGATTGGCAGATGCTTTTATCAAGCCTGCGATCGCATTACGCAAGCATTATTAGCTCAATGCCAATGGTATCTCACAAGTAATAGTACTACCTTGATGCTGATTATTGACTGCCCTGATATAGTTTCTTACTGGCATATAGTCAGCAATATTCCCCAACTGGGCAACAGATTAGAACGGTTTACTACTAACGCCAAAATCCGCGTTTATCCCCCATTTGGTAAAGGTGGGCCGTTTGAAATTAGCGTCAATGAAATCTCTGCTTATCGCGATTGGATTTAATTAAGACAGGGAGATATGGGGACGCGGGGACACGGGGAAAATTTTCTTTGCGTCCCCGCGTCTTATATTCACCCCGTCTGCTTCGCCACCTATAATAAAAGAACTCAACGCCAGCGAGACAACGGTTATGTCCTCACCCGATCTCAAAAATGCGTTACCAAGTACTGATGAATTGCCTTGCAGTGACGATACACCAGTGGATAACGTAGACCGAAGGGCTTGGCGAAGCCTAGATCAGAATTTTTTGCCCAATGTTTTACTTTTCTTACTCAACACAATTTGGGCCAAGCGGATGGATTGGTACTTTGGTGTAGACATGGCTGTGTATCACACCACAGGGGTGAATCCGAGAGTACCTGTAGTCCCAGATGCGTTTTTGAGTGTAGGCGTAGAACGCAAAAAAGGTGGTAAATCGCGCACAAGTTATGCAGTCTGGGAAGAAAACGAAATTGTACCCATACTCACACTAGAAATGGTATCGCAGACACCAGGGGGCGAATACGATGAGAAAATGGCGATATATGCCAAACTGGGTGTGTTGTATTATGTGATTTACAATCGCGAATTTTGGCGACGTGACCAACATCAACCGTTTGAAGTGTATAAGTTGGTGAATGGAAACTATCAATTACAGATAGGTGAACCCTACTGGATGAGCGAAATCAGTTTAGGAATTGGACGATACCAAGGTATAGTAGCTGGTATTCCTCAAGAATTATTGTCTTGGTATGATGAAAATGGCGATCGCTATTTGACAGCCGAAGAACGTGCGGAAAAATTAGCACAGTATTTACGCTCTGTTGGTATCGATCCTGAGAATCTACCTAGTTAGTAAGCAGGATTGAAGTATGCCTTATAGTGAGTTTACACTCCGCCGTGTAAAACAAGATTTTAACTTGACTATATTAGAGCAACCGACTTTTTTAAATAATCCTCAGTCTATTGAACCTAGTGCATTTTTGGCATCATTTCTAGAAAAATATTTACCGCTGGCTTTAGCCCTGAACACTGAAAAAGCTCGCTCAGAAATGCTTATATGTCCGATCCTGTTAGAAGTAAAAGAAATTCTTCAACAGAAAATTAGCCTATTTTCGGGTAATGACTTTACTATAGATCCTGTTTTAGGACTGAGTGGTGTTTGCGACTTTTTGATCAGTCTTTCTCCCGAACAGTTATTTATCGAAGCACCTGCGGTAGTTGTCGTGGAAGCTAAACGTGAAGATCTCAATAGTGGATTAGGTCAATGTGTAGCCGAAATGATTGCTGTACAACGTTTTAACGAACAGAACCATCAAACCCTAGCTGTGATTTATGGAACTGTGACCACAGGCGATCGCTGGAAATTTCTTAAACTAGAAGGTCAAACTGTTACCATTGGATTATTGGAGTATACTATTCCTCCTGTAGACAAAATCCTTGGTATTTTGGTGAGTTTTGTTCGTTAATTTTGAAGAAGACACGGAGACGCGAGGACAATACCCAATAAATTTGTAGTGCGTTCGCGTAGCGTGTCCGAAGGACAAACGTCTCGCTCGCTGATGTGCAAAAGCGAGCAATAGCATAAATATTGGTAATAGTCAAGGTAATGCAGTTTAATTTTCCTGTACTGGAAAACTCGACCTGAAAGCATTCTTATTAGATCATGAAGAATGATTACAGACAACGAGTAAAAAACAATTACGATGAATTTCTTAACTAAAGGCTGGGCTGGGATTGAAGGCCAATTCCAAATTAATTGGGATTTGCTCAATACCTGCTTGCAATTTACGCTTTGGGGAATATTCTCGCTGCTGTTGGCTGAGGTAGTCAGAGATAGCTATCACGCCTTGTGTCACCAGTTTACTTGGCTGAGTAAATGGCACAACAAGCACCACATGGCATATCGCCGAGATTTATCGATAGTTTCCCCAAAAATTTACCAAGAATCCCAGCTATATAACGACATTGTCGAGTCGAGTATACTGGTAGTTATCGTCACAATAGTTGCTTTGTTGCTCAACCAAATGGGTTTTTGGTTAGGAGTAGCCTATGCTTTTACCTTCTTATATGGTGCGTCTCGAAGATATTTCCTAGGGAAAATTGACACCGATTACACCCATCTTCCTGGGCCCTTAGAAACTATTCCATCAGCTTGGTGGGTGAATCGGTCTTATCACTGGCGTCATCATTTTGATGATGTTAACGCTTACTACAGCGGTGTATTTCCCTTAGTAGATACCATATTAGGAACCGGGCTGTCCCTGAAGGGTAAAACCATCGCTTTAACTGGCGCTTCCGGTACTTTAGGGCAAGCATTAGCGGCTGAACTGCTCAAGCATAATGCTAAGGTTGTAGCATTAACTACTCATCCAGAAAAATTACAGGTGCAAGATAAGCTAGCGGTCATTTCTTGGCAATTGGGTAATGAAGCGGATTTGAGAAATAGTTTAGAGAAAGTCGATATTTTGATTCTCAATCACGGAATCAATGTCTATACTAGCCGGACACCAGAGGCAATTAACTCTTCTTATGAAGTCAATACTTTTTCCACGTTGCGGCTGATGGATATATTTATATCAACTGTGACAGGGCCACAATCAAAAGCAACTAAAGAAATTTGGGTAAACACTTCTGAGGCTGAAGTATCTCCGGCTTTGAGTCCCCTTTATGAACTAAGCAAACGCGCCTTAGGTGAGATTGTGACGCTGAAGCGTTTGGATGGGGATTGTATAATTCGCAAGTTAATTTTAGGGCCGTTTAAAAGTCAACTCAATCCTTATGGAGTCATGTCAGCCCAGCAAGTAGCTAGTGCCATACTGTTTTTAGCAAAACGAGACTTCCGCAATATTGTTGTGACGATAAATCCTTTAACATATCTACTTTTTCCGGTGAAAGAAACTAGCACTTGGCTGTACTATCAAATTTTCAGCAAGAAAGCTAAGAATGAATAATATTTCTTAATGCATGAATGCGTGAATTTTGAATTATTTCGCCGCTTGCTTCCTCTTTCATTCAGAAAAAATCAAAAAATAACCCTCTTCTTTCACTTTTAGCAGATAAAAATCATACTCTGGAGTTTTAGCATTTTATTACCAACAAAAAAGCTAAAACTTTGATTAATAGATAACAGTCTTGGTAAATCAGGGTTTGAGATTATATCTGGGGATGGTGATGAAGAGGGTTGATAACGTTAGTTAGGTAAATACAAGTATCAAAAGATATCAGCGCCTGAAAATGGTGAAATACTGGCTAGGAGTTATGGTTGGGTTTGAGCAAATGAAGAGCTGAACTACAAGCAGTATTTGCTAATTTGATACCAATTTCAGACACAGTATCCTATTGGCACTCACTAACTTTGACAGAACAGAGTGCCAATTTATGGCTCAGGTAAAAGAACTTATCCTGATTTTATTCCACAACTGATGTTGAAGCTCCTTCAGCAGATGGAGGGACGCTTGGTAACTCCAGACAATATCCAGCACCGTATACTGTTTTGATATAGCGGGGATGGCGGGGGTCTGGTTCGAGTTTTGTTCTGAGGTGGCGAATATGTACTCGAATGGTTTCAATGTCGTCATCTGGGTCGTAGCCCCAAACTTCCCGGAGGATTTCGCTAGGAGAAACTGTCTGTCCGTGGCGCTGGAGTAAGCAATGAAGTAACTCAAATTCCAAGTGAGTCAGTTTTACGGTCTCATGAAACCAGATGGCCTCAAATCTTTCGGGAACAAGGGTCAGTGGGCCATAATTGAGAATCTCACTGTGCTTTGCTGCTTGAGGAATACGGTCTGTGCGCCGCAACAGTGCGCGCACTCGTGCCAGCATTTCTTCAACTTCAAAGGGTTTGGTAAGATAGTCGTCGGCTCCGGCGTTGAAGCCTTCCACTTTATCTTGAGTTTGGCTTAAAGCCGTCAACATTAACACGGGAATCTCAGATGTCCGCTCATCCCGACGCAGGCGCTGACAAACGGTAAAGCCATCAACCCTGGGCAACATTAAGTCCAGCATAATCAAGTCTGGTTGTAGCTGGAGAGCTAAAGCCTGACCTTTGATCCCGTCTTCTGCTTGACTAACATCGTAGCCAGCCATTTCCAAGTTGACGGCAACGAGTTCTGAAATTGCTGGGTCATCGTCTATGACAAGAATCCTCGGCATTCTTAAAAAATTATTACTACTTATTAAGGATAAATAAGAACCTTTGGTAGATACAAAGATTTCTGTATTGATTATAAAAAAGAATTGAAATCTAACATAAAGCTTAAGATAACAAGATTGAGAAATCTTTCTTAGAGTACACTACATTCTCTATATGATGTGTTTCCCCCCCTACAATCCGGCTTTTTTACTAAAAAATGGTGTGGCTATGACTGTATACACCGCTTTGTGGGGAAGCCGTTATTGGCAAAATACAATTCAACATCCAGAGCCGAAATACCATAAAACAGTCGTAAATGGTGGGCACGGTGTGCCAATTTTTTGTTGGGTGGCAATACCAGAAAAAGCTCGCGGTACGATTATTGCCACCTATGGGATTACAGGAGAGTTAGGTAGGGAATGGTTTTTGAGACTCTTCGGACGTAAAGCTTACGCCGCCGGGTATGCTGTGATGTTATTTGATTGGCGCGGCCACGGTAAGACAGCAGAATTATCGCCGACTTTGACATCCGATGGCTTGTATGAAGGAGAAGATTTTGTCTGCTTAGCCGCCGCCGCTGCATCGATGGGCTGTCCAAAGCAATTTTGGTTTGTGGGGTTTTCTTTGGGTGGACAATTGGCGCTGTGGGGGCAAAAAGCGGCGATGGATTTAACTAGCAGCGATCGCGATTTAGGAATAAAATTCAGCGACATTGGCGGGAGTGCGGTGATTTGTCCGAATTTGGATTCGGTGCGATCGCTATCTTATTTAGTTAAAGACCCCTTTGGCAGATATTTCGAGGCAGCAATTACTAAAAATTTGAAAAAACTAGCTTGGCGAATACATGACGCTCACCCTGGTAGCCTTGACCCGGAAGCGATTCAACGGGCAAACAGTATCTGGAATTTTGACAAGGAATTAGTAATTGAGCGATTGGGTTTTCCCTCTGTAGAAGCTTATTACCAAGCCAGCAGTGCTTTACCATTACTGCCTCATCTTTCAAAGCCGACTTTGATCGTATATGCCGCTGATGACCCTTTTTTTCACCCAGCTATCATCCCGGAATTAGAATCTGCTAGTAAGAGCAATCCGATGATAGATTTACTACTCACCCGTTACGGTGGACATATTGGCTATTTAAATAGTAAAGCAGGTCAACGCCAAGCACAAGATCCAGACCCTTGGTGGGCATGGAATCGAGTTTTACAGTGGATTGAACACCAGCGATTGTCCCACCCTTGAGAAGAAAATTTTCCTACTGAGGTTGGAAGATTTGTGATTGAGACTGGCTAATAATTGATTGTTCAGCTCTAGCTAATAAGTAAGTTCCGATCTTACGTCTAGTTGATTGTGCTTGGGCAGTTGAAGGGTGAGGCAATGGAAACTCCTAAAATTAGTAATTCCGCTTTCAGAAGGCTTTCAGGACAGCAGGGGCTGTTGGTAGGCTTGGGGCTGGGTCTCGTCTTAGCTATTGGCGGGATGACTATGTTTTCACGTTTTGGAGGGCGTTCAACTGCTCCCACGCAAACTGCTCCCGCCGCAAATGCAAAAAACTCGGCATTACCGGTGCAAGTTCAGCAAGTTGGCACTAGTACGACCGAAGAAAGTTCCGATTTTGTGGGAGCCTTAGAAGCGCAGCAAAAAGTCACGCTACAACCGCAAATTCAGGGGCGAATTGAAAATATTCTCGTGTCTAGTGGTCAGCGGGTGCAGAAGGGAACACCCATCGCATCTTTGAGTTTAGATCAGACTCAGGCAAATGTCGCCAGTTCCATTGCACAGTCCAGTGCCGCACAAGCAGGGTTAAAAACGGCTCAAGCACAGCTACAACAAGCCCAGGCGCAGCGTACTAAGGTGGCTGCAAATCTTCAGCTTCAACAAACCCAATTTAACCGCACCCAACAATTAGTGAGTGAAGGAGCCCAGGCAAAACAAGAGTTAGATGTTGCCAGGAATAATGTCCAAGCGGCGATCGCGGATTTACAAGCCGCAGATAAAGAAGTTACAGCCGCTAATGCCGGGATTCGGCAAGCCCAAGCCAATATCCGCGCAGCCCAAGCAGGTACAGCGGCTGCCCAAGTCAATGTAAATCAGAAACGAGTGGTATCACCGATTACTGGCGTAGTCGGTGAATTTCCTGTCAAAATTGGCGATTATGTCAGCACTGGACAAACAATCACCACAATTATCCAAAATGATGCACTGGATCTGAATCTTTCTGTGCCTTCAAATCGCTTGAAGCAACTGCGAATTGGCTTACCCGTGCAGTTAGTCGATCCCACCACACAGAAAGTCATCGGCACTGGTACGGTTAACTATATTTCGCCAACGGTCAGTTCTAATCAGCAGTCGATTTTGAGCAAGGCACGCTTTGCCAATTCTCAAGGGCGATTGCGCGATGGGCAATACGTTCAAGGGCGGATCATTTGGAATCGACAACCAGGAATATTAATTCCTACCGTCGCCATTTCTCGGATTGGTGGACAAAGTTTTGTCTTTGTCACAGAAAATACAACTGTCAATGGCAAACCGCAGCAAATTGTGCATCAGCGTTTAGTGCGTCTCGGCGATCTTCAAGGGCCCAATTATCAAGTTCTTGATGGACTCAAAGTCGGTGAAACCATTGTTACCTCTGGCATTCTCAAACTGCGAGAAGGCACACCCATTCAACCCCAATCGTAAATCCAGGACACTCGATCATGTCGATCGCCAATACCTTTATCAAACGCCCGGTGCTAACTACCGTTTGTACCTTAGTGATTCTGATTGTGGGGTGCGTGTGTATTCCCCTACTACCACTCAATTACTTGCCAGATATTGCCCCGATTCGCGTTCAAATATCAGCGAATTATACCGGGGCGGATGTCGCCACTGTTGAAAGTGCAGTCACAACAACGTTAGAGCGGCAAATTAACGGTGTCGAGGGAATGCAGTACATGACCTCGAACAGTTCAGCGGGAAGTAGTCAAATCTCAGTATATTTTGGGTCACAAACTGATAAAAATATCGACCAGGTGAACGTGCAAAATCGCATCGCTAGGGCGACACCACGCTTGCCAACGAGTGTGCAACAACTTGGAGTGACAGCACAAACGGCTTCCACAAGCATTTTGTTAGTCTATACGTTTTATGCAGAAAATAATGAGTATGATCCGCTATTTATAAGTAACTATATTGACTTGAATTTACGAGATCAACTGCTGCGAACGCCAGGAGTTGGCGATTTGACAATTTTTGGGGAAAAGCGGTATGCAATGCGGCTGTGGCTCGATCCCAATGCCTTAGCGAGTCGGCAATTAACCGTAGCAGATGTAGCAACAGCATTGCGATCGCAAAACATTCTCGCTGGAGCCGGTACTTTAGGTCAAGCGCCCATACCCCCAGGTCAAAGTTATGAAATTCCCCTGCGGGTAAATGGTCAGTTTCAAAATGCATCGCAATTTGAGAACCTGGTGATTAAAGCCGGTAGTAATGGTAATTTAATTAAACTCAAAGATGTGGGTCGTGCGGAACTCGGCTCGGAGACTTACGCCAGCAATGCGAGAAATAATGCTAAGCCAGCGATTGGTCTTGCAATTTATCAGTCACCAGGAAGTAATGCGCTGGATGTGGCGAAAAACATTGAAGCGCAGATGGACGAACTAAGTAAAGACTTTCCACCGGGATTAAAAACCAAAATTGTCTACGATACCGTTGGGTTTGTGCAAGCTTCCCTGGAAGAAGTGGTGAAAACCCTAGCCGAAGCGATCGCTTTGGTGGTATTGGTAATTTTTCTGTTTCTCCAAGACTGGCGCGCCACTGTTATTCCCATTGTGGCGATTCCGGTTTCCCTAGTCGGCGCATTAGCATTTGCTTACATATTTAAATTTTCACTCAATAATTTAACTTTATTTGGCTTAATCTTAGCCACAGGGTTAGTAGTTGATGATGCCATTATCGTTGTCGAAGCGATCGCCCGCAAAATTGAACAGGGAGTTAGACCATTACAAGCTTCCTTTGAAGCAATGGAGGAACTGACTGGTGCAGTGGTTGCAACATCCCTGGTGTTGATGGCGGTGTTTATTCCGGTAGCATTTTTCCCCGGTTCCACCGGTAAAATGTATCAGCAATTCGCCTTAGTAATTGCCTTCTCCATCGCCATTTCAACATTTAACGCGCTGTCCTTCAGTCCCAGTATGGCGGCGATTTTACTCCGTCCGCCCCAACCCAAACGCGGCCCATTGGGCTGGTTTTTCAACAAATTTAATCAAATCTTGCAATGGATTATTGACCGGTTTTTAGCGATCGTCAATTTTTTAATTCGCCTGCGTTACGCTGTCGTAGCATTGTTTGTTGTGGGTTTAGCTGGGACTTATTTTATGTTCACCCATGTCCCCACAGGATTTGTCCCCAATGAAGACCAGGGGATTGTCTTAGGCATTATTCAAGGCCCGGATGGAGTCGCCCTCAACTATACAGATGAAGTAATTACCAAACTTGAACAAATTCTGCAAAAAGAACCAGAAATTGAGAACGTTTTTGCGACTTCGGGATTTGGTTTTGCTGGTAGCGGCTCAAATCGCGGTGTATTCTTTGCCAAGCTGAAACCTTGGGAGGAACGTACTAAAACAGAGCAAAGCGCTTCGGCAATTTTAGGGCGAATTAATGGCGCATTTCAAACCATCCCAGATGCGATTATCACCGCAGTCAATCCGCCACCAATTCAAGGTTTTAGTACTTTGGGCGGATTTGAGTTACAGTTGGAAGACCGCACCAACGGGCGATTGACAATTGATGACTTTTTTGCAAATGCCCAAGCGGTGATCGCCCAAGCAAACCAACAACCAGCCCTAGGTGGTGGCGTATTTACGCAGTTTACCGCCAGTACACCCCAGTTTCAAGTTGACTTCGATCGCAATCGTTTAGAAGCGCTCAACGTCGATTTTCAGCAAGCTGTTAACACCTTAGGCGCTGCGATTGGCTCGCAATATGTCAACGATTTTACTCTGGGACAGCAGAGCTATCGCGTTTATGTGCAAGCTGATGGCAACTATCGGCGATCGCCAAATGATATAAATCAGCTGTATGTGCGATCGGCAAATAATCAAATGGTGCGATTGAGTGAAGTAGCAAAACTCACACCCATTACAGGCCCAGCCGTCATCTCTCATTACAACGGCTTCCGTGCTATTAGTATCCAAGGTAGAGAAGCACAGGGTTACAGTAGCGGACAAGCGATCCAGTCAATGCAGCAAGCAGTCACCGCCGCAGCCATACCAGGCGTTGGTAGCGATTGGACAGGAACCGCCCGGGAAGAATTATCCGCAGGTAACTTGGGGATTCTAATTTTTGGCTTCGGGATCATTATGGTGTTTCTCACCCTAGCTGCGCAGTATGAAAGTTATGTTGACCCCGCAATTATTTTGTTAACTGTACCTTTAGCGTTGTTAGGTGCGTTAAGTGCCCTATCGTTGCGCGGTTTGGTGAACGATGTCTACGCCAACGTAGCGTTGGTAATGTTAATCGGACTCGCCTCTAAAAACGCGATTTTGATTGTGGAGTTTGCTAACCAAGCCTATGAACAAGGGATGACAATTCCCAAAGCAGCCTTGACAGCAGCCCAAGAACGATTTCGCCCAATCGTCATGACTTCATCTGCGTCATTGCTGGGATTTTTCCCCCTGGTTGTCGCCTCAGGCGCAGGTTCAGCCTCGCGCTGGTCGTTGGGAACGGCGTTATTTGGGGGGCTACTGGTAGCAACAGTTTTGAGTTTGCTGATTGTTCCAGTGCTGTATGTGATTATCAAGAATTTGGAAGAACGCTTCTTAAAGCGCAAACCTTCCCATCAAACTAAAAAGTCTACCGCCGATAGACAGGACGAAGAACAAACAACAGCGATCGCTCAATCACAATCGGCTGCGGTGGGAACTCAAACCGGCGGCGATCGCCCATCGAATGATTCCTGATAAAAAACCACCCATGAAAACAGATACAGCGTTTTTTAGGTAAATAAAGTATACAGGTAGGGGCACAACAATGTTGTGCCCTTACAATTATCTGTACTTCACCAAGTAGCAATCTGCTACAAGCCTTTAACACTTGTGAGCGAGCCTTTAATACTCGTGAATGAGTCTTTGATACTCGTAGGTGACTCTTTGATACTTGTGAACGAGTCTTTAATACTCGAATTTCTATCAGATTTTGATATTAAAAGATTTAAAGATTAAGATCCCACTGAGAAATACACTGTGACAATGAAAGTGTACCCTCATCATCCACCTGGGGTATTAACTATCAAAGCAAAGCAAATGAACGCCAAACTAATCGCTTTCTCTAGTATTGTGACTGCATTTTTAGGCGCAGGAATTGGTTTTATTATTGCCTATTTACTTCCTTGCCCCTATACAAGTTCAATGTATAAAGATTTGGCTCAAAAATACGCCATTATTGGTGGAGTTGCTGGCTTGCTGATTGGCTCCAGTCAGGAAATGGTTCGCGAACTCAAGCAAGAACGGGACGCGGAAGAAGAATTACTGCGGGATTTAGATAAAGCGATTCGCTCAAATACAAATAAAGAAAAGTAGGGGCGTACAGCTGTACGTTCCTACAGATAATAGATTCAATCAAAGACTTACAAAAAATAAATTACCCATATTCCGTAGTACGAGCATCTTGCTCGATGAATGAACATCAGCTTCCGAGACGCTCGCACTACATATTGGGTATTTAAAAAATTGGATATTCCTTAAGACTTTTACTCAGGAATTTACCAGCCACCCGCCTCTAAACCATATCGAGCTTTAGTGTAAACATGATCGCCACCATTTTCAAATTTAGCTCGAGTCACAGGAGGCTTAGGAGTACCGCCAGTTTCGCTTCCTGGACATGGAGCAGAGATACACTGGATACCACCACTACCACCTTCCTCACCTAAAGCTAAGGTAGTTACTTCTCCGCCTTCTTCATTTAAAGCTTTGGTAGTTACTTCTCCACCTTCTTCACCTAAAGCCAAGGTAGTAAAAACAGTTCCACCTTGGACTTGGACAGCTTCCTCTTCTGAAAGGTTTTCTTCAAAATCGCATTCGATCATTTCTAAGTCAGAAAGGTTGAGAGCAAAAGGGTGTTGCATAAAATCTTTCCTCAATTTAAGCCACTATTAACCAACAAAATCTTGCCAATGGGAAATTTCAAAATCATTAATGAATCCCAGCCATCATTAGTTGCAAACTCTACTGTTAGCTAGATTCAATTAACTATTTTCTAGAGTAAATCAATTTGATATATAGTTATAGTGATTTTGGTTGGCTTATTAAAAAAAGACAGCCAAAATGGCTAGATTTTTTTCTAACTCTTTAATAAAGTCTTTGATAAAGGATAAATTGGATTTAACTTAATTCATAAGTAAACTCAGCAATTTGTCTGTAATGGGATAACCTGTTTGTTTTTCAAAGTGCAAAAACATTGGACTAGGATTTGCTTCTAAAAATATATATTCGCCCGTGGGTTTTAACCGCCAATCAATCGCCGTCCACTCTAACTTTAATGCTTGAGTAATGGCTAGACATTGCTGTTGTACTGATTCAGGTATTTGGATGGGAATTAACTCAGCTTCCATATCTTCCCGGAAATCTAAAGCAGGGCTACGAATTTCCGCAGAGTAAACTGCATCAGCAATCACATAAGTACGAATATTTGTCCCGGGAATATATTCTTGGAGGGTGACAGGAGAAATTTTTAAAGCCAAATTCAATCGTTTGGGATCTAAATGCGCCTCTGTGACTAATTGAGTATGCGCACCACCATACACTGGCTTAAAAATAACTTTTTCTAGAGACTGCGCAAACTCTGTAATTTCCTGGGGATCGTTACCAATGAGAGTGGCGGGAATCTCGACTCCAATTTGTTTAACTGCTCTGAGTTGTAAGGGTTTCTCTTTATGATATTCGTAAGCTTGCCAAGAATTTACCCAGCGACATGGACAAGCTTGCATGAGCGATCGCAATGTACTCATAGAATCATTGATGGCGATTCTTTTTTGCTCGGAATCCTTTAACTCAGGTATATAAACCCCAGACAACTGTCGCCAAAATACACTTTTAATATCTGTAAAATTTAAGCGCCGCTCTCCTGGTAGTATCAATCCTCCCATTTGAGTGTCAGGTCGCCAAAACATTTGCAACTGCGAGGGAAATAAAGTAGTATCTACATAATCTGCACTTACCCCTGCTTGGGTTAAAGATTGTTGAATATGTGCAGCATGTGCATCTTCAGCATTTCCCAAAACTAAAATATTCATGTAACAAATAATTAAGAATTAATACTAAGTTTGTCATTAACGTGAGTTTGACCAGTAATTGTTCTTAACATCACCTCCCTGCTAAGAGAGGTTCGGTTGCTGGGGGAGGTTCATCGAACTGACTGCTAATGGGTGGTTGATTAACGCGATCGCTGTATTATTTATCTGCGGTCAAAAATCTGAAAGTGATATTTCAATTCGTTAATTTAAACTTTAACTGTTTAGCTTACAGTTTTGTGGTCATTTTGGCGCGAAAATTTTTCAATCCTAGAGACGGGCTATGTAGGGAAAACAAAAGCATAGATTCACAAAGCGTAATCAGACTATCAACAGCCGACACGAGGACAGACTAACGTAAAGAAAATTCATGCAAACATAGATCAGCACCAGGATACTGATGTGTAACACCCGAAAACTCTGTTTACCTGAGGCTATGCGCCTACCAGGATGGAAGATAAGGTATAGTTACCAAAAGACACATCTGTCCGATCTCCGCAGCCGTTTGTCCGGAGATTATGCCATCTTGTCTTCAATTAGATACTATTGATGCTAGATAATGGGAAAGCTTTGTGATTTACTTGCCCATCTAGAGCCAAAGAAAAAATTAACACCTATGCGAACTCACTATTGCGGCGAACTCCGAAAAGAACATATTGGAGAAACTGTTACCTTGTACGGATGGGTAGACCGTCGCCGCGATCATGGGGGCGTGATATTCTTAGATTTACGCGATCGCTCTGGCATTCTCCAAATTGTCAGCGATCCCCAACGCACCCCAGATTCCTATGAGCAAGCTAATGCTCTGCGGAATGAATATGTTGTGGCAATCACTGGTAGAGTGACACAACGTCCCGACGAATCCCTAAATCCTCGCCTACCTACCGGCGAAATTGAAATCTACGCCGATAAAATTGAAATCCTCAATGGTGTGCGCAAACAGTTACCATTCCAGGTTTCCAGCGCTGACACCGAGAATGTGCGCGAAGAATTACGGCTGAAGTATCGTTACTTGGATTTGCGACGCGATCGCATGGCGAAGAATATACAATTGCGTCATCAAGTTGTCAAAGCCATGCGTCGCTATTTGGAAGACATCGAAGGTTTTATTGAAGTTGAAACCCCGATTCTTACCCGTTCCACCCCAGAAGGGGCGCGGGATTATATCCTTCCCAGTCGCGTCAACCCTGGTGAGTGGTTTGCTTTACCGCAATCACCGCAATTATTTAAGCAATTGCTGATGGTATCCGGTCTAGACAGATACTATCAGATAGCCCGTTGCTTCCGCGATGAAGACTTACGCGCCGACAGACAACCGGAATTTACGCAGTTGGACATGGAAATGAGTTTCATGTCTCAAGAAGAAATTATCCAACTCAATGAGAAGTTAGTTGCTTATATCTTCAAAACTGTTAAAGGAATTGAGTTACATCATCCTTTTCCCCGTCTTACCTATAAAGAAGCGATGGAACGCTACGGTAGTGATAAACCAGATACTCGTTATGGTTTGGAACTAGTTGATGTTTCTGATATCTTAAAAGATTCTGGGTTTAAAGTTTTTCGAGATGCGATCGCCAATGGTGGTATCGTCAAAATCTTACCCATTCCCAATGGTAACGATGCTATTTCCAATGTCCGCATCAAAACAGGCGGTGATATTTTCAAAGAAGCGAGTGAAGCAGGCGCTAAAGGTTTAGCTTACATCCGCGTTCGCGAAGAGGGTGAAATTGACACCATTGGCGCAATTAAAGACAACCTCAGCCCTGAACAAAAAGCGGAAATTTTACGCCGTACAGGTGCAAAAGCCGGACATTTGCTGCTATTTGGGGCTGGTGATACCGCCACAGTTAATAAAACTTTAGATAGATTACGGCAATTTGCTGCTAAAGAATTTGGCTTAATCGATCCAGAAAAAATTAACTTGCTCTGGATTACCGATTTCCCCATGTTCGAGTGGAATGCTGATGAAAAACGCTTAGAAGCGCTACACCACCCCTTTACTGCACCCCATCCCGATGATTTACATGACTTAAAAACCGCCCGCGCCCAAGCCTATGATTTAGTATTCAACGGCTTTGAAGTTGGCGGTGGTAGTCGGCGGATTTATCAGCGCGATGTTCAAGAACAGGTGTTTGAAGCCATCGGTTTGTCCCCCGAAGAAGCCCAGAATAAATTTGGCTTTCTTTTAGAAGCCTTTGAATATGGTACACCGCCGCATGGTGGTATCGCCTACGGTTTAGATCGGTTAGCGATGTTGTTAGCGAAAGAAGAATCCATTCGCGATGTCATCGCTTTTCCGAAGACACAACAAGCCCGTTGCTTGTTGACAGATGCGCCTTCTGGGGTGGATGCGAAGCAGTTGAAAGAATTGCACGTTGCTTCAACTTACAAACCAAAAACTTAGTGAACTAGCGAATTGTCTAATTAGGTGGGCATTGCCCACCAATTACCTGAATTGAAACGGCAAAGAAATTAATAATAGACCTCTTTGCTAAGAGCTATAATTTGTTTCAAAATTAATGTGTAGATGACAACAAACAAACTTAAAGCCTTAGAGCTTTTTGCTGGTATCGGTGGATTTCGCCTGGGTATGGCAAATTCAAACATTCAAACAGTATGGGCAAATGATATCGATCAACTGTGTTGTAAAGTTTATGAAAGTAATTTTGGTAAAGACTCTATTGTTTTAGGCGATATCAACGAAATATCTTTATTAGACATTCCCAGTCACGATATTTTAACTGCTGGCTTCCCTTGCCAACCTTTTAGTCCTGCTGGTAAAAAACTCGGTGTGAGAGATAGATTTAGGGGAACACTATTTGAGCGAATTATACAAATACTAGACCAGAAGCAACCAAAATATTTTTTTTTGGAAAATGTCAAAAGACTTTTGACAATGGAAAATGGCTATCATTTTCGATTAATTTTAAATGCACTTTCTGAATTGGATTATTTTATTGAATGGCGACTAATTAATCCATTGAGTTTTGGAATACCCCAAAATCGAGATAGAATTTTTATCTTTGGCACGAAAATTAGCTCAATAGATATAACACCTTTTGATTTAGAAAAGCTATCGGTTTTTTTGACTCAAAATGACAATATTTTATGGACAAATCTCGAAGAGCCATTGGTAAAATATATGTGGCCAATTATGGCTATGAAAAGTAAAAATGATAATTGGGGAGTTGCCTATAAACATAAGATGTTCAGTCAAAAGATTTCATCATTGCCTGATATCCAGCCTAGAAAAAGGCTTCAAGATATTCTTCAAGATGAGTCAATAGTGGACACTCAATTTGATTTTACTGCCGAGACGCTGGAGCGGATTAAGCAAAGTAAGCCTGTCAATCGCTATTGTAATGGAGTTGAAATTTTGTACAACCAAGATGGAGGGGCGAGACTTGGTTATACTATTTTTGGAATTAATGGTATTGCATCAACACTGACTGCTTCAACATCTAGGCATTATGAACGCTACCAAGTAGGTGATAAATTTCGACGTTTAACTAATATTGAATATGCCCGACTTATGGGTTTTCCTGATACTTGGTGTCAAGTTGCCAGAATTTACGATCAATACACATTATTTGGAAATGCCATTGTACCAGCTTGTGTAGAGTGGGTATGTAAAAGAATTGGTCAAAGAAATTTTGAATTGTGTAAACCTAATTGGCAGCAATTAAGTTTGGCTATTTAAAAAATGCAACCTCTCACCTTATCTTCCCTCAAAACTGCTGCACGGGATTTTTGTACTGTAATTAGTGCCACACAAATTCCGAATCTATACGGGGTTACAGATGGTAAAGCTGTAGGGACATACGTTGAATTTACTTTTAATCAATATTTATCGATAAATTACGAATACACGATTGGTAGTGCTGCTTTGGGAATTGATTTTCCTGAATTAGAAGTTGATTTGAAAGTAACATCAATTCGACAGCCCCAGTCTTCTTGTCCCTTTCGGAATGCTAGTCAAAAAGTATATGGATTGGGCTATCATCTGTTGATATTTGCATATGAAAAGATTGATGAACATAGCTCTCGCACTGCTAATTTAAACTTCCAGAACGTCGTTTTTGTAGCCAGAGAACAAACTGGAGATTACCAAACAACCTACGGGTTAAGAGAAATCTTACGTCGTCATGGTAACAAAGAAGATGTCATAGCATTTTTAGAGGAACGTAACTTTCCTTTAGATGAAATTGGCCGTGAGGTACTTGCAGAAAGAATTTTGCAGCAACCGCCAGAAATGGGCTACCTGACAATTTCTAATGCACTACAATGGCGGTTGCAATACAGTAGGATTATTCAGGTAGCAACTACGACGACAACGATAGGTGTAGAAAATCTACTGCTAGGGTGACGGGTGGGATAATTTCATACTTCATACTGAGCGCCTTCAGTTGACTCTTGACAAACAAAAACCCGCCGTAGCGGGCTTATGCACAACAAAACTAAGCACAATAAAAGCTTCATTTAGGCGAAGTATCTCAATTCAGCTTCTAATTGACGAACTAGCTTTTCGTCGCCCTGGGTTCTGGCTACTTGCAAGCGGCGTTCTATATCTCTTTGAATGTTTTGTCTGTGGGCATCTCTGGCTCTGTTTGCAGCTTGTAATCTATTTGTATTCATAATGATTACCTCTTTAAGATTTCACCTTTTTATCTTGTTTTCCTAATATAGCACAAATTTCGTAGCGGTTGTTACAGAAAAATATTCTTTTTTGCATGTGTATAGATATACGTCTAATGTACCAATGGATAAAGTAAGAATCTCTGATGCATCCTGGACTGAGGAGCAACAATTACCACCAGCTAAAATCCTGACTTTATTGAGCGATTTTGGCGATCGCGATGTCTATGTGGGGGTGATGAAGGGAGCGATCGCGCAAATCAACTCTCGGCTCAAGGTGATCGATTTGACGCACCAGATTCCGCCGCAAAACATTGCTGCTGCTAGGTTTTGCTTAATGAATGCTTATGCTTATTTTCCGCCGGGGACAGTGCATGTAGCGGTGGTAGATCCGGGAGTGGGAAGCCAGCGCCGAGCGATCGCAGTCGAATTTGCTGGTGGATTTTTGGTAGGGCCAGATAATGGCATCTTTAGTGGAGTACTCAGTCAAAATCCAGCGATCGCAGCGGTTGAGTTAACAAATTTTAACTATTGGCGCACCCCCCAACCCAGTAACACATTTCATGGTAGAGATATATTTGCACCAGTGGGAGCTAATTTGGCTAGTGGCGTACCGATCCCAGAACTAGGAAGAGAAATAGATCCCGCAACCTTGGTTCAACTAAATATAGGTGAATGCCAAGAAACAACAACCGGTGTAGTAGGTTGTATTCAATATATTGACCACTTTGGCAACTTAGTGAGTAACATTCCCGGAAGATACGTCCAAGGCAAAACCTGGCGCGTGCAAGTCCGTGGATTGAGTATACCAGGGTGTGAAACCTATAGTGATGTAGCAGTGGGAGAAGCGATCGCTTTAGTTGGGAGTCACGGCTGGGTAGAAATTGCGATCAATAGCGGTAATGCACATTCACAATTGCAAATCAACTTGCAAGATAGGTTAGAGGTCATTTGTCATTAGTCATTAGTCATTTGTGATTAGACTAAGTACGAGGGACTCATTCGCAATCTAGATTCATAACTGATTTACTATGACTACACAAACATTATCAGCCCCAGAAGTATATCAAGGTCAGTTTGGGGAATTTACAATTACTCAGAGCGATCGCATTGGTGTGATTATCTACCGCGCTGGATTAATGATAGCTGCACTCAGCTTTGCTATAGGTAGCGCTTTAGTATTGTTCAACAATCAGCCAATTAACTTTACCATCTTAACTTGGCTATACGCCTGTTTTACCCTCGCTCTCGGTGTGAGTTTATTGACCATCCATATATATATGGCATTACTGCACCGATTTTTACAGATTTTTTGGGCGATTGGTAGCATTGCAGCCATCGGATTGGCGCTATCTAACAATGAACCTTTGGCTGTTTACGTTTACAATCATCCTCTTAGCTTATTCGGAATTGGATTTACCTTTGTTGCGCTCACAGGTATTTATTTCAAAGAAGCTTTTTGCTTTAATCGCCTGGAAACTCAAATCTTAACCTTCACAGTACCACTGTTGTTACTCGGTCATTTAGTCGGAATTTTACCAATTCAGGGGGAACAGGTGCTATTGGGAATTTGGGCAATTTTGTTTTTAGTATTTGCTTTGCGTAAGACAGTGCAAGCAATTCCGGCGGATATTGGCGATAAATCTGTGTTTACTTATTTGAAACAACAGCGTTCACAACAGGTTTAATAGAGAAGCGAAAAAATCGCCAACAAATAAAACTTCCCAAAATCAGATTAATCAAACGCCAATAAATTTGGACAGTAACGGTTCAGGGATAGATGATTTTCACGATTCTGTCCGTTACTTCTCCCATCAAATCAGCAGAAATCTTGGTTGTGCAAGGATGGCTACCAGACTATGCAATACAAGAAGCTGTGGCTGAATTTAAAAGCAGTAATTATCGCCAAATCATCACCACAGGAAACTAAAGTTGTATCTAGTGGTCTATCAAAATAAAAATTATGGACTGTAGTGCGGGCCGAAAAGCCCGCGTGAGCGAGACGTTTGTCCTTCCCTGCGGGAGGCTGCGCCAACGGACACGCTACGCGAACACACTACCAAAAATCCCTCAAAACAAAATTGACAGACTACTAGTGGTTCACCACATTGATTTTGATGGGGAAATCAAATTTTAAATTTCTCTTCTTTCCTTCTCACTTCGTGTACTTCGTGCCTTTGCGGTTCGTTTTTTGCCCATCGTATTTAGTGTGGTGAACTACTAGTAGGTATTTTTCAAACATTGCAGCTAGTTGAGCTTCATATCCATCCAACCCACTCTCAAAAGCTCCACCTTGCTGTCTTGGTTGTACATGACCTTGAGTCTGATTCTCAGTATATTAGTTTTTATACAAAACTTTTAGCTACAGCAAACCTTAGAGCCACTTTCTGATTGGGATATCACCTTGAGAATCAGCCTTTAGTATTTGTTCTCGCAAGTCGATGGTATCAGCTTTGATTGTACTCTTTCCTGCACTACTGAAGTGTACCTCATTTACAGGCAATCTGCTGTAATTTACCTAAGTGTATCAACTTTTATGCTTATAAAAAACATATAAAACTTACAGAAAAATCCATAAATCAACTGAGACAGTTAAGGGTTGGGAACGAACAAAATAGAAACAAATAGCGTTTCTATTTGCTCTACTCATGTCTCATTTACTGAAAGCGACTAGTTTAGAAAGCCAAGATACGTTGATCTCCAAGCAAGTTGAGGGTATTGCTTCCTACAGCGATTTTAATAACCAGACGAGCGATAATTACACGGCTTTGGTTCAGAACACCAACTTTCTCCGGACAGCTTTGCTCTCACACCCTGTTTATACTCAGGTCAATGATCTTGTCGCCCTGAGAGTCTTTATGGAATCCCACATCTTCGCTGTTTGGGACTTCATGACCTTGGTGAAAACGCTTCAGCGACGGTTAACTTGTGTAGATATACCGTGGATACCTGCCAAAGTTGCAAGTTCTGCCAGATTTATCAACGAAATTGTTTTATCCGAAGAAACCGATGAAGTTAAACCGGGTTACTACATCAGTCATTTTGAGCTTTATCTATTAGCTATGGAGGAAGTTGGCGCAAATTGTCGGCCTATGCAAGCTTTCCTTGAATGTCTACATCAAGGTGATATAGCTGAGCAAGCGCTAATATCCCTTCCCATTCCTGCAACAACTAAACAATTTGTGCTGAACACTTTAAGCAGTGTTCAGGGTTCAACTCATGAAGTTGCTGCAACGTTGCTTTTTGGTCGTGAGGACATCATTCCCAAAATGTTCAGCCGCTTATTGGAGCAAGTCGAACAGGCAAAAGGCGTTCGCTGTCATGCTTTTCGTCTCTATCTTGAGCGCCATATGCATTTAGATGAAGAAAGCCATGCACCTATGGGTAAGAAATTGCTGATCAATCTTTGTGAGAACGATGTCAAGAAGTGGGAAGAAGCTCAGCGGATGACTGAACAAGCACTGCGATCGCGCCATACCTTGTGGGATGGAATTGAGCAAGCTATCTATGCGGCAAAAAGCAATGTGTGTTTTCCCGCCGCTTCAGGTTAAGAGTTTATATCAATTCGTAATTCGTCAGACACCATTAAGGAAATTAGTAACAGTATGTATGGATTAATCAACAAAGCAATCCAAGATATGATTTGCAGCAAGTTTGGCCCAGAAATTTGGCTAGAAGTGCGGCACAAAGCCGAGGTAGAAGAGCAGTTTGTCAACATCAAAAGCTATCACGACAATGTAACTTACCGATTAATCCTAGCTGCAAGTGAGATTTTAGGATTATCCGATGCGGAAGTCATGAAAGCGTTTGGAGAACACTGGGTACGCTACACGGCGGCAGAAGGTTTCAGCGAAATCATTGATATGTGCGGAGAAAGCCTGCCGGAGTTCCTCGAAAATTTAGATAATTTACATGCTCGTGTTGGAATTGTGTTTCCAAAACTTCAACCCCCTTCGTTTGAGTGTGCCGAAGCTGAAGAAAACTCCTTGCATTTACACTACTATTCTTCCCGCGAAGGATTAGCCCCAATGGTATTTGGCCTTTTAGAGGGTTTGGGGAAGCGCTTTGATACCAAGGTTGAAGTAACACAGATTCAAAGTCGAGAAGAAGGTCATGACCATGACGAGTTCGCCGTTAACTACCAAGCCAACAGATCTGTCTAAAGAAGGTGCTAAATTTTACCTTAGTCCCCAGCTATTCGCTGAGGCTTTTCCATTTCACATTGTGTTTAATCGCAATTTGGAAATTTTACAGGTGGGAGAAGTTTTGCAACGAGTTTGCCCCAAGCTGTTAGTCGGCGATCGCCTTAACGATCATTTGCGTGTAATGCGTCCTAGTGTTGCGGTCGATTTTGAGATATTTCAGAAGCGATCGCGCTCCGTCTTCTTGTTAGAATTTCTACACCATGATTTACAACTTAAGGGGCAGATGAGCTATGACGACACTCAAGATGTCATCTTTTTTCTCTGTTCGATTTGGGTCACCGATGTCAGCGATTTAGCTCCCTTGGGAGTCAAGTTCAAGGATTTTCCCATTCATGATTCAATCTGTGATTTTTTAGTGCTTCTGCAAGTGAGGAGTACGGCTCTAGCAGATACTCAAAGGCTAACGACGGAACTGACCCACAAGCAAGTACAGCTTGAGCAAGCTTTAGCCTCTCAAGCGCAACTGGCTCAAACCGCAAAGACTCAGGCTCGAGAACTTGAACACGCACTCAAGGATTTGCAGTCAACTCAAGCGCAGCTCGTACAGACCGAGAAAATGTCGAGCTTAGGACAACTCGTAGCCGGTGTCGCCCATGAAATAAACAACCCGGCAAATTTCATTCACGGGAATTTAACCTACGTTCATGAGTATGTTGAAAACTTACTAACACTGGTGGAGGCTTATCAGGAAGAGTATCCCCAGTCCAGTGAGGGGATTCAGAGCTTGATCGAAGACATTGATTTGAACTTTCTCAAAATAGATATTACTAAAGTTCTGAACTCGATGCAGGTGGGATCTGAACGAATCAGCGACATTGTGAAATCGCTGCGAATTTTTTCCCGCCTTGATGAAGCTGAATGTAAGGAAATCGATCTTCATGAAGGAATTGACAGCACGTTGATGATTCTGCGAAATCGGCTGAGAGGACGATCTAACCATGTGGAAATTCAAGTGATTCGAGAGTATGGGTTGTTGCCAACAGTAGAGTGCTACGCTGGGCAACTAAATCAAGTTTTTATGAACATTCTTTCTAATGCGATCGATGCTTTAGATGACTTTAATGAAAAACGAACACAGGCAGAAACTCTATTAAATCCAAGTTACATTCGGATTCGGACTGAGGTATTTGACGACAATTGGGTTTGTATTAGAATTTCGGATAATGGTCCAGGAATTTCGCCAGCCATTTGCTCCAAGCTGTTCGATCCGTTTTTTACTACGAAACCTGTGGGCAGAGGAACTGGATTAGGCTTATCAATTAGTCATCAAGTGGTTGTTAATCGGCATTGTGGACGGCTTTACTGTCATTCAGAGGAGGGACATGGGGCAGAGTTTGTGATTGAAATTCCCTTACGTCAGTTGGCTTATGAGGACAAACGCATCTTACTTACTAATAAATACTAAAAAACTTTTTCAAAATGACATAAATTACTGTAAATTTTGACAAGCAGATAAATAAAAAAAATAACAATTTTGAATTCAATTAATTACATATTCCAGATTAATTCCTATGCAATAATACTCCAAAATCTCATCGATTGGCTAGATGAAAATATGTTGTTGTAGCTATACCTCTGCGACCGGATTTGGTCTCTGGCTATCTAATTGAATTTTTCCATAGCTACCTAATTACAACGAATTTTCCGCAGTAATTCTAAGCTAATGCGCGCTAAAAAAGCATAACTACTAATAAGGGCTGTTAACTGTTGACTGTCAAAGGTCAACTGTCAACAGCCCTCACGATGGATTGTGCAACTTAAAAGCATAATAGCTTACTAGAGTATCAATTTTCTCATAAGTGTTGTAAAACGCTAAGGAAGGTCGAACCTTTGCATTGAGGGTAAGGGGGAATGGAAAAATAATTGTTTCCCGATATTTAATCTCACAGATTTCTCTTCCCCTTTACCCTTTACCCCTTTCCCCCGACAAAACTTGACACAGTTCGGTTAAATCGCGCCTACTTACTTAGTAGTGCATGAACAGATCAAGCAAATTTGGGAATACTCAATCAAGGTGGTGTGAGGATGGAAAAGTGGGAGAAGAACGCGCGTATTGGTTAGCTTGGTCGCAAATTTCTGGGATTGGCCCAGTATTGCTACGGCGCTTGCAACAGCATTTTGGCACACTGGCAACAGCTTGGAAAGCGACTGGGTTGGAATTAGCACAGGTAGAGGGTTTTGGTTCGCAGACATTAGAAAAAGTAGTCAAACAGCGATCGCGTCTCCATCCAGAACAACTACTGATCAAGCACCAACAAGAAAACCCCCATTTTTGGACACCAGCAGATGCAGATTATCCCCGGTTACTATTAGAAACACCCAGTCCACCTGCGATTTTGTACTATCGCGGGGAAGTAGAACTCCAAGAAAATCTCGGACATAAACCCTTAGTTGGGATTGTCGGGACTCGTCAACCCTCAGATTATGGCATCCGTTGGACTCGCCAGATTAGTACAGCTTTAGCAAAAAACGGTTTCACAGTTGTTTCTGGGATGGCTGAGGGAATTGATACCGAAAGCCACTCAGCCACAATGAAAGCAGGTGGACGGACGATCGCAGTTTTAGGTACGGGTGTAGATATCATCTATCCACCCAAAAATCGGGATTTGTACAAACAAATTTTGACTGCGGGATTAGTAGTCAGTGAATATCCCGCCAAAACTCCACCCGATCGCACCCACTTTCCGCGCCGCAATCGCATCATTGCAGGTTTAAGCCGCGCCATTTTAGTGATAGAAGCGCCTTTAAAATCCGGCGCTTTAATTACAGCCACCTACGCCAATGATTTTGGTAGAGATGTCTATGCATTACCTGGAAGATTAGACGACTTGCCATCCCAAGGGTGTTTAAAATTAATTAGTCAAGGAGCTTCGATGATTCTCAAAGAATTAGACGAACTCTTAAAAATGCTGGGAGCAATACCACAATTGGATGTAGTTGCAGAATCCTCAGCACCGCAGCAGTTGCCTTTAACCAATTTATCACCAGAATTGCAACAGGTAATAGATACTCTAGGGTGTGATGCTTTACCCTTTGATTTTATTGTGCAAAAAACTAACTTGAATACAGGCTCAGTTTCCAGCGCTTTATTACAGTTAGAATTAATGGGTTTGGTTTCCCAATTACCAGGAATGCGATATCAGAAAATATAATATTTTATCTTGGTAAGAGACTAAAGTTACACTAATTCAAAAAACTGATAATTAACTTACAGAATTGAGAGGAATCATTTATGAAGTTAGAAGAATTATGAAATTTATAATAACTGCGATCGCTCAGGCAATTAATTGATACTAATACCCTAATTTATCTTAATGTATTAAACCCAAATTAAGTTGAACGATTAAGGTCTTTAAAAGATGCGATCGCACTCATTTTTAAGTTTTTTAACTTAATTAAAATAGGTTTTTTCTATTTTATTAGCTAGCTGCTGAGACTGCCGAATCGGAATTTTGATCGCAAACTCGGCTCCCTGACCAGGTATAGAATAGCACTGTAATGAGCCGCCATGCTTTTCGGTCACAATCTGGTAGCTAATCGACATTCCTAATCCTGTCCCTTTACCAACTGGCTTAGTCGTAAAAAATGGTTCACACAATCGCTTTTGCACAGATTCTGGAATACCATAGCCGTTATCCGAAATCCGGATCTGTATGTGGTCTGAATTTACTATCTCTGTACAAATCTGAATTTGGCTAGGCTGTTGTTTAATCTCCGCAAATGTGCGCCATTGGTCTCGTTCTTCCAGGGCATCGATTGCATTGTTAATAATGTTCATAAATACTTGGTTGAGTTGTCCGGCATAGCACTCAACTAATGGCAGGTTACCATAGTTTTTAATCACTTGGATTTCCGGATAATCTTGCTTGGCTTTCAGGCGATTCTGTAAAATCATCAACGTACTATCAATCCCTTCATGGATATTGACAGATTTCATTTCGGCTTCATCCTTACGGGAGAAATTCCGTAAAGAAAGTACAATATTTTTAATTCTTTCTGCACCAACTTCCATTGAATAGAGTAACTTGGGCAAATCTATCACAAGGAAATCTAGATCGATTTGCTGGCTTTTGTTGTGGATTTCCGTTTCTGGGTTGGGGTAATGCTGTTGATATAATTGCAGTAGTCCTAGCAAATCTTGAATGTAGTCTTTGGCAGGATTTAAGTTAGCATAAATAAAGTTAACGGGGTTATTGATTTCATGGGCTACCCCAGCCACTAATTGACCCAAACTAGACATTTTCTCATTCTGCACTAGCTGAGCTTGGGTTCGTTTCAGTTCCAGTAAGGTAGTTTCCAGATCGGCTGCTTTCTGCCGTAATTGGGCTTCGGAGTGTCGCAAAGCTGCTTCGGCTTGTTTGCGAACACTGATATCGCGAGCAATTGTGGAAGCACCAATGATTTTACCTGTGAAATCTTTAACTGGAGAAATGGTTAGCGAAATATCAATCAAGGTTCCATCCTTGCTTTGACGCACTGTTTCAAAGTGATCAACCCGTTCTCCGCGCCTGAGTTTCTCGATAATTTGGGATTCCTCATCGATGCGATCGCCAGGAATCAACATTGTTACAGATTGAGCGATCATTTCTTGTGCTGTGTAACCAAACAGTCTTTGTGCGCCACGATTCCAGCTGACAATCACACTATCCAAGGTTTTGCTCATAATCGCATCATCCGAGGACTCGACAATTGCTGCTAGACGAAACATAGCTTCTTCAGCTTTTTTATGTTCCTGACGTAGTAACAGTTCTGCCTGTTTACGATTTGTGACATCTTCAATTAATAGCATCACCCCGTTGACAACTCCCGTGCAGCTGTACCAAGGTTGAAACGTCCATTGTCGCCAGCCTGTTAAACCATGAGTCTGCTGAAATTCCTCCTCTATACACAATCCCACAGCTGCCATCACACAGTGCTGATATGCCTGTGTCAATGATTCACTGAAGTGCCGAAATACATCTTTGTGCGATCGCCCAATAATCTCTTGTCCCTCCAAGCCTAGCTCACTCAACCATCGTTGGCTGGTGAGTAAATACTTCATTTCGCAATCTAACATCGCAGCCGCAATTGGTAGGTGTTCCAAAAACAAACTATAGAGATTATTTTGCAAACAGTAATTATTAATCGGAGAATAGTCACTCATAGCATATCAATATTGGAGGGATACTCAGGCATAATAGATACCAAACTAGAAAAATTAGACAGCTACATAATATGAATTATCAGGTAAAAAATCCGATGACTACATCCGTATAAACCGAAGGTAAGCAATGGTTTTCTTTAACCACAGCAAGCAATATCAACTGCTGATTAAGTTTGCGATTAAAGCTATATAATTTATTTTTTTCAATCTCAAAATTACAAGAATCTATCTATTGGTAGATGCCATTTAAAAATTTGATGTCAAGAAGATTGCAGCTTAGTCAGATAAATATTTAACTCTTAATACCCAATGTCTCCTTGTCAACTTGCCAATTTGGGAATTAACTTAAGTGTTGCAGCTGTGTTAGTATTCACAATTTCTTTCTCCCAAAGCATGGGGTGATATTCAATTTTGCGCCAATAATCAACCATATCTGTGTAATGCTTATGGAAGGCATGACCTGATTGTCCTGGGGTATGAATTGCTACCGATTTATCCAGATTATTCAAATCTACAATCATCCGTAGGGAAGGAATATCTGTCACCTCAAAAGATTGGTTGGCTTTCCAGCGATTTGCGTTGACGGTTTCCCCATTCCCTCCAGTAGCAAAATTACCCCGATTAAATAAAGCTTCCATAGGTGCAACTCCAGATTTACCTAAAGTAGCGTTACGAAATGTAACGGTATGTAACTTACCCCAGTTCCAGGAGTTTGGATCTTTACCTTGAATTTGTTCGAGTTCATTTACAGCTTCCGTAAAAGCCTGACGCACAATTGTGTCACGGTTCTCTAGGGTTGGGGTGTTGCGGTTATCCCACCAGCTACTATTTGGCTGTTTCACCAGATTTTTCATAACTTCATACCAGCGATCGCCTCCATCGGGAAAATACTCTTGAGGTAACTGATCGTGGAAGGTATCTGCGAGTAAGTGTTTCCAGAATACCTCAAACAAAGCCGCCGCAGGCGATGACATTTCTAGCTGCATATTCCAATTGATGAGTAATTGTCTTGCAGCTTCCAGCTGTAGGGTATCCAGGGAGATAGCTTTTAATAATGGTACGAGAGTTTTGGCATTTAAATTGCGGTTATCGCCCTGGATCAACTCTACATCCAGCAGGGATAAAAGTTGATCTGCCTGGGCAATCATCTCGACAATCCGCTGTGCGCGGTAGCCATAAACCCAGTCGGTGGTAATTAAATAAGGATATTTATTTTGGACTAAATTGTTAGCGGTAACAATGTAACCTTGGGGTGGGTTAAAACTTTTGGGTAGCTGCTCAAAGTCAATATAGCCTAGCCACTCATATTCATCTGTCCAACCAGGAACCGGATAGCGCCCATTTCCTTTGGCGCGGATGGGTAATTTACCTGGCATTTGGTAGCCAATATTGCCATCAACGTCAGCATAAACTAGGTTTTGGGCAGGGACATCAAAGTTTTTCGCCGCCGTGCGAAATTCTTCCCAATTTTGGGCACGATTCAGTAAAGGAATAGCATATCCTAAAGTAGCCGGTTCTAAGGCAGTCCAGCGCAAAGCCACAGCGTATTGTGGCGGGATTTCTACCCCCTGATTTGCACTTAACTGTTGTAACTTAGGTGAGACATCCGAGAGAATGGGGCCATGTCTGGTGTAGCGCACTGTTTGCACAATCGGCTGATTTAGAGCAACTTGAATCGTCTCTTGGACTAGTTGCATATCCACCCATTTACCATTAACCTCATATTGGTTGGGGTTGTCTGGGTTAATTTTCTCAATGTATAAATCCATGACATCTGGTTCCACATTGGTCACACCCCAAGCAATGCGATCGCTATGACCGATAATTACTCCTAGCATCCCCGCGAAGGAAAAGCCGGTCACATTGTAGGGACATTCTGCACTCTTGGGTATACAGTGCAATCCCACTTCATACCAAATCGAAGGTAATTGTACTGCTAAATGCGGATCATTCGCTAAGATTGGCTTACCTGTACTCGTGCGCTTCCCCGATATTACCCAGTTATTCGAGCCAATCCCAATTCCCCTAGAACCGATTAATTCCTCTAAAGCTAGCATGGGCTTGGTAATTGACTCCAAAGCTGGGGTAATTGCTGATTTTGCTTCCACAATACTAGAAGCAATCAATTCTGTCTCGTCAAAATCGTCGTCCTCTCCGGTTTTTCTTTGTTGCAGGTCTGGTAAAATTACTGGTAAGTCTTGGGGGTATGGCGGGAAAAGTTCTTCTACCTGAGCCAGATTTAAGGTTTTCAGTAAAATGGTACGTTCAATTTCCCGCTCAAAGTTTCTCCCCAAATCATAAGCCATCACCTTACCCCAAGTTAGGGAGTGCAGCATTTGCCAAGGTTCTGGTTTATACCCAGGATTGAGCAATTTCAACACCGCATATTCTAGACTGAGTTTACTGCCTTGATGCTCTGCTAGATAAGCATTTACTCCATCAGCGTAGGCTTCCAGATATCCCTTCATCTGAGCATTAACTTGTGCGATTTCTTGCTGCGCCACCCTAGCCCAACCCATTGTTCGCAGATACTTGTCTGTGGTGATTTGGGAGGAACCAAACATTTCGGAGAGTCGCCCAGAACCGATGTGTCGCCAAAAGTCCATTTGCCAAAACCGGTCTTGGGCGTGGATGTATCCTTGCGCCATAAATAGATCGTGGGAATTGGCGGCGTAAATGTGGGGAACACCCCATTGATCGCGCTGAACGCTTACCTCAGCCTTCAATCCCGAAAGAGCGATCGCTCCATTTTCTACAGGAAAGGATTGACGCACATTATAAGTAACACATCCTACTAATAACAGTCCCAACACTAATAGTAAAATTACGAAGTTCTTAAGTGCCTTAAGCAACCGAAATTTTCTGGATCTTCTCATTGGCGCGGGACGTAGCATAGCATTGTTAATCAAACCCCCGCACATTGTACTGCTTGAGGTGCGCTTTGGAGTCAGAATCTTAATTCAATGGTCTTAACTAACGCCAAATCCAGTGTATTCTCGAACATAGGGAGGCTGAAGCCCCAGAATAATATCGTCTTTCTCAGCACCCTTTACTCTTAGTTTATCGGCAATTGGTGTATCTGTTTGATTGCGTTGAATCCAAATCTTACCTGATCTAATTTCCAAATGAAGCACACAGTTGTAAATTCGTCGATGTCCATTCCATCCCAAGTCAATTAATAAATAACGATCGTTGGCTAAATCAAAGACTGTTTGTGATTCAATGTCTCCACCAATGGTTTTTCCTTGAGATTCTTCTGTCAATAACTGCTGAATATATTGGCGATACTTCGTTAATTTATCCATTTGACTATTACCTCATTCATTGAATCATAAATTATTAATTTAACTTGGTATTTCTTAATGGAAGCTTTGGGTAAATCTCGATTAAAAAAAGATTCATAGGCTTGAAGCGGAACAGCTAAATATAGAAGACGTTCTGGTTCTGTGTCTTCTAAAACTAGACGATAATTCAAAAATTGTCCCAAAGCTAGATGAAAATCAAAAATAGCTGAATCACTTAAAAAACTTTTGATTTCTACAGCTATTTTTTGTTCAGCTTTTTCTGCTCCTACAAGTTGCTCTGCCCCTAAATCGATGGAAATTTTATCCTCTTCACCAAATTCAACCCGTAATGGGTCATGAGTTCTAAATTGCATAAATACTAATAAGGGCTGTTGACTGTTGACCGTTGACCGTTGACAGCCCTGACGATGGATTGTGCAACTTAAAAGCAGAATAGCTTAACTTTTCTGTTCATGCTGAATTATTGGCGATCGCTATCTGTGGAAAAATGCGTAGAATTCTGAATTATTCGGCAAATATATTCAGGTAGGATAGTGGGAGGTAAGAAATGGGATTAGCTGGGTTAAAAATTGTGTTGGTGGAGCCAGCAGGCCCATTAAACCTGGGGGCGATCGCGCGGGCGATGAAAAATTTTGGACTCAATCAGCTAGTCATAGTCAATCCCCAATGCGATCGCAACTCGCCGGACGCAATGAAAATGGCGGTTCATGCTAAGGAAATTCTCGAATCGGCGATCGTGGTGCAGACATTACCCCAAGCCTTGCAAGGATGTGTCAGGGTAATAGCCACCAGCGGTAGGGTTAGCAGTTGGGAAACACCTTTAGAAAACCCCCGCACCGCCTTACCTTGGTTACTAGAAGAACCAGAACAACCAGTAGCTTTAATTTTTGGTAGGGAAGACCGAGGATTAAGCAATGAAGAATTAAACTATGCGCAGCGGTTTGTGCAGATTCCCACCCATGAAAGTTATCAATCCTTGAATTTAGCTACGGCGGTGGCTATCTGCTGTTATGAATTGGCACAATGTACAGCGCCACCAGCAACTCAATCACCATCAACCCCGGAACTCGCACCTTGGGATTTGCTGGAAGCCTATTATCAACAATTAGAATCTTTACTGTTAAAGATTGGTTATCTTTATCCCCATACTGCAACTAGCCGCATGGAAAAATTTCGTCAGTTATATAATCGTACACACCTGCAAACAACTGAGGTAGCGATGTTGCGAGGGATTTTGCGGCAGATAGAATGGGCAATTACAAATTATCGTGAATAGTCAGTGGTCAGTGGTCAGTTGTCAAATATCTAAGAGTCATTAGTTATTTGTACCCTCCTGCCTTTGCCCCTCATCAAAGAGAGCAACTTAGGCTAATATGTACCCATTCATCTCCCCAAAATAGATAATATAGCTTAAACTAAACACAAAAATGCTACTTACTGGCAAAAAGTGAATTCAATATTAAAGTATAAAAGTACTTGAGGAGTGAGTTTTGGGTCGGGAGTCAGCAGGAAAACCATAGAGTGGGTCACAAGGAGTAGCGGTGTCAGAATCAAGTGACAAACTAAGAGCTTTCTCACGGCGTCAACCCGAAAACCGCCGCCAGCGTCCACGTAAAGTTCAAAAAGTGGAAGCTAAGAAAGTCAAAGTACCTAATCAAAAGCGTGGTGTCGCTAAAGAACCCCAGATTACATATGTAACAAAGACTGACAATCCCTCCTCCGCAATGGCTGCTAGGGTATCCAGGCCAAAAACAGGGCTAGTAATGCCAGCTGCGGTAAAACCAATTCCCAAAACAAAGGTAGCGCCTCCTCAAGTACAATCTGGTACTGTAAAGTTGAAGACAGTGCGAGTCGAGCGGCATGGGTCTTCAAGAAACACCAGGCGATCGCGTAAGACACGTTTAAAGCCAATGGCCAGAACTTTGTTGTATACCATGCGCTTGCTGATTGTGGGAGTTGGGATCGGCGCGATTATGGGCACGATTTTGTCAGTGTTAGACCCCGCTAGTCACATGACTCCCAATTCTGCAAACCCAGGTAATACCAATGTAGGGCAATCCCAACCCCAAGCAACCCCAACTGCGGCAACGCCTTCTGGCTTATATTTGTCTCAGGAAATTATCCCCTTAAAAACTGCCGTACAAAGTCTGACAGCGGCAAATCCAAATCTGGCACCAGGAGTGTTGTTAGTTGATTTGGATACAGGTAGTTACGTAGATATAAATAGCGCCGCCAGTTTTCCCGCAGCTAGTACAATTAAAGTCCCGATTTTGGTGGCTTTCTTCCAAGATTTGGATGCAGGGAAAATCCGCCTCGATGAAATGCTGACCATGCAGCAGCAGATGATTGCTGGTGGTTCCGGTAATATGCAATACAAGCCAGCGGGAACCCAATACACAGCTTTAGAAGTCGCTAGTAAAATGATTACCATCAGCGACAATACAGCTACGAATATGCTGATTGCCCGACTGGGAGGAATCGAAGCGCTGAATCAGCGGTTCCGCAGTTGGGGTTTAACAACTACAGCCATTCGCAATCAACTCCCAGATTTACAAGGGACAAATACTACTAGTCCCAAAGAATTAGCAACCTTGATGGCGATGGTAAATCAGGGGAATTTGGTGAGTATGCGATCGCGCGATCGTCTACTGGATATCATGCGCCAAACCCAGAAAGACACTCTACTCCCATCCGGTTTAGGAGCAGGCGCTACTATTGCCCACAAAACAGGCGATATTGGCACAATGTTAGCAGATGCAGGTTTAGTTGATATCCCTAGTGGCAAACGCTACATCGCCGCAGTCATGGTACAACGACCCAACAACGACCCCCGTGCCGAAAAACTGATTAGCGCCATTTCTCGCGCCGCTTACCAGCAATTTAGCCAAAATACTCTGATACCTAATGGCACAACACCTAATATGCCAGCAACCAATATGCCGGCAACCAATATGCCAACAACCAATATACCAACAACCAATATGCCACCAACAGGTTATCAGTCACCAGTGATGGCTCCTCCTATACCCAACAGTACAGTTAACACTTTACCCATGAATGGTTATCCGCCCCCAGTCATGGTTCCTTATCCTAACAGCATGGTAAACCCGATGCCTAACCCTGTTTATCCACAATCTCCAATGATGAACCCCCAATATTATCCACCCAGGTAGGTAGAGGGCAGGGAGACAAGGGGGACAAGGGGGACAAGGGAAGGGAGATGAGGAAGTGTGGGAAGTGTGGGAAGTGTGGGGAGTGTGGGGAGTTTTATTCCCAATGACAAATGACCAATGACTAATGACTAATTTCCTATGGAATCAACTACACCGTCAATTGAATTTTTTGCCGGACTTTTTGAAGAACTCAGTAATGTCAGTTTGCGCCGCGAAGTCCGCACTGGTAAGCGCATAGTTGTGATGTTTTTCGAGAAATTGCAGGCTTTGGAAGGGTTAAATAGCTTTACGAAAACATCTTTGAATTCCTTGCGTTTAACTGATGAAGAAGGCGAAATAAATATTACACCAGCTTCTACTCGCTTCATTTTTGGCGGTGATGAAGGGGATGAACTACAACGAGTTGAGTGTAAATTAGAAATTGAGCAGGACGATCGCTGGGAAAGATTTATGCGATTTATGCATCGCTATGCTGCGGCTAATGGGATGGAGTATGGTGAACGCTAGATTTTGCAGTTAAGTTGCGATCGCTGCGCAGCATTGTGTTAGGATAGCGATTAATCGCTAAAATTTGGTCTATTTTGCCAAACTCAAGTAAAAATTAGCACAAAATATAATACTAAGACTTTATTCTGTCTATTGCAAGTTGGGGCAATGAAGGAATAATCCTCGCGCTTCTAGGGTAGACAATATCAATAAATGGTAAAATAAGAGATTGTGCTGTTGCTTGAGTTTAGATTATGCTGGGCTTCCCATTCACTGTGTCTGTGTGTAAGACAAGCTATCTGGGAAAAAGCAAAAAGCACGCGGATACAGTAAGCTATATGGGTGCTAGATAAAGGTTAATGGAAACGTACTTAGTGGGCTAGGAGTATGATAAAATTTGGTTCGTTGGTACGTTCCCGAAACAACAACTTGGGCATAGGGAAGGTAATTGAGATATCTAATACTCAGGCAATAGTTGAGTATTTTTGCTCAATAGGACAACGCAAAAAAGAAAGTTTACCCTTAAATTCCCTATCTCAGTGTAAACTTGAGTGCCAAACTCGATGCTATATTTGCCCGGAAGGCCAAGAATCATGGCTGATTGGCAGAATTTACGAGTGGGATGAGGAAGTTCGTCAATATCGCGTTGACTTACCTGATAAAAAGACGATTATAGTCAGCGAACAGCAAATATACGTCCGTTGTCGTTTACCGCAAACAGACCCGATCGAAACTTTGGCAATGAAGGCGCAAGAAACGCCATACTTCCACGATAGACGCTTTGCTTTGGTGAAATCCCTAATTGTACAACAGGCTGTGAGTCGGGGAATGACGGGATTAATTTCCGCCAATATTCAGCTTTATCCACATCAAGTCGAAGTTGTCCGTCGTGTACTCGAAGATCCGATTCAACGTTACCTGCTAGCGGATGAAGCGGGATTAGGAAAAACCATCGAAGCTGGTGCGATTCTGCGTCAATATTTATTGGATGAACCTTCTGGACGCGCGGTAGTGCTAGTTCCGCAATATTTACTTCCACAATGGCAGCAGGAATTAGAAAATAAGTTTTACGTCTCCCACTTTCCCAAGCGGGTAGCGGTGTTGGCGGTTGAGGATATGCACAGAATCAACCCGAAAGCAAGTATTGGCTTGCTAATTTTAGATGAAGCGCACGAAATTGCAGGAATGGCGACTTCTAGGGATACAGCAATGCGCCAGCGTTTTGAGACTTGCAAAAATCTTGCCCATAAAAGCGATCGCTTGCTTCTATTATCGCCTACCCCGGTTCTCAACCATGAGCAAGATTTTCTCGCAATGCTGCATCTGCTTGACCCGAAAACTTATCAACTTCATGACTTAGCAGGTTTTCGTGAACGGGTAGTAAAACGCCAAGATATTGGTCTAATTCTGCTGTCATTTACAGAAGATGCAAACTCTTCCCTCCTGCAAACTAATCTCAAGCAACTCCGTAACCTATTTGCGCCAGACCAGTATTTACTGGAATTGCTAGACAAGCTAGAGAATAGTTTACAAGCAAAAGCCGGCAATACAATGGAAATTGTCCAGGCAATTCGTACCCATATTAGTGATACCTACAGACTTCACAGAAGGATGCTGCGCAATCGTCGCGCTTCTGTAGAAAATGTCATTTCTGAGCGGAATATTACACTCAGAGCAGAGTACGATTTAGATGAGCGATCGCCTGACATCCATGAACTAATTGAACAGTGGCGGAATCAAGCTCCTGATGAGCAACAATATCACCAAATTTTGCTCTTGTTCTTCCGTGCTTCTGGTACGTGGTTGGGTATTTTCAAACAAGTAATTCAAGCACGGTTAAAAGGTTTAGCCATTGGGGATTTAATTGGGGAATTTGGTGCTGATAGTGTGCGCATCCTCACAGAAACTGCGAAATTTGCTGAAGAAGCAGAGATATTGCAAAGCCTGCTGCGAATTATCGAACAACCTTCAGAGGATGGCGATCGCCTGGAATTACTCAAGACAGTTATCCTCTATCAACTCTGCGAACCTTTAAAATTACAATCCTTGAAATTTAACGGGACGAAATTGCTTGCAGAGGTTCAACAACGGATAAAAAGACCGATACCCGGAGACAGTTTGCCAAAAATTGTGGTATTTACTAGCTTTGTGCAAACTTGTGCCGAAATTGTCCGTTACTTGAGCAATAATTTTGGTGAGGGAACTGTTTTCAGTCATCAACTTGGACAAACTCCCGCTCAAGTAGAAAAGAACATAAATCGGTTTAAACAAGACCCCAAATGCTTTATTTTAGTTTGCGACTCCTGCGCCGAAGAAGGTCATAACTTAGAATTTACCAACTACATGATCTATTTTGACTTGCCTTGGTCGCCAAGTCGTCTAGAACAAAGAATTGGGAAGATAAACCGGATTGATCGACCATTGAATGTTGAGTTGACAGTATTTGCTGGCGTAGACTTACCGGATAGTCTCCATGATGCATGGTATCGGTTATTAAAAGAAGGGTTTAATATTTTTGGGCAATCTATTGCTAATCTCCAGTTTTATGTTGAGGAAAAATTACCAGTCTTAGCCGAAATCCTCTTTAAATCTGGTGCAAATGGCATCTTAGACAGTATTGAATTAATTCAAAAAGAAATTGCCCAAGAACAAGTAAAAATTAGCGAACAAAATACCCTAGATGAAATAGATGCTCTAGATGATAACGCTCATCAATATTTTCAAGCTTTAAACGATTATGATGCTCGTCATCAAGAAATCCAGCAAATAACTGAAAATTGGATTTGTCAGGCGTTGAACTTTAAACCGATCGCTAATCCTAATGTATCAACACTGAAGCGTTATAAACCTACCGAAAACACATTAATTCCCGCAGATGATTTGAGCAGCAATTTTGCCGGTATCTTAGAAGACTTTGGGACTTTTAACCGTGAGGTAGCAAATCAACAGCCTGCTGTGAAACTCTTCCGCATTGGGGAGAAATTTGTAGAAGCACTATCATCTTATATTAATTGGGATGATCGGGGTAAAGCTTTTGCAATGTGGCGAGTGGAGGAAACTTGGGACGCAGGAGAAGGTGAAGAGTGGTATGGTTTCCGATTTAATTTTGTTATTGAAACAAATTTAACAAATAACACAGAAACTACTCCAAAATCTAAAATTTTTCAAAGACGCGTAGATGGCTTATTCCCGCCAATTGTAGAAAGTGTATTTATTGATGCGCGATCGCAACCAATGTCTGCTGTTGCAGATGAAACACTTTTAAATATCCTGCAACGTCCTTATAAAGGTAAAGGGGCTAAATCCCGAGATTACAACATAGCCAAAGGTCGGTTATCTATTCTTGATGACTTCATTGAGTCTAGCAATTGGCAAGAATTTTGCTATCAAGCCCATCGCCAGTCTTTAGAATTACTCAGTCAGCGTCCTGAATTTATTACATTATGCGAAAATAGGGCTACCCTGGCTGAAAAGGAATTAGCTAAGAGACTAGACCAATTGCGTCTGCGTCTCAACCGACATCTTAACCAAGAGCAAATTTCTGATCCGGTACTGGAGCAAGAACTCAATAACGAAACGAAATTAAATCAAGTAATTATCGAAGGAATTCGTCATCCTACCATTCGCCTAGATTCTGTTGGTTTTATTATCGTTTCTGGGAGACATCCAGCTAAATCTGAAGATGATTGATCATTTGTCATTGGTAAGGATTTCAAGTCTCTTTACGTTTCGTAACATAAAGCAGATTGTATGTACATGACGGAGAAAAATTAATCATATAACTCTCAATACGGTTCGGTTAAGGGGGAAAGGGGAAAGGGAAAAGGGCCCATTCAAACCTTTCCCCCTCACCCCTTAACCTTTTCCCTTTTCCAAAAGGGAGACTCGATCAGATGAGTTACATTCTCAAAGCTAAAAGATTCTCTATCTGTGGTTTTGTTATCAAGACAGTAAGCAGCAATAGATTAGCGGGTTTTGTATGCCTTTCAATATACTCATATATGAATATGTTTTACCACTTTTATCTCAGCATTTAGATGCTGGGAAAGGGATTTACCTAAATGTTTAAATGCTAATAAAAGATGGCAAGAAAATTACCGCCTATTCTTAATAGGTCACCCGGTAATTCTCTAAGTTAGTAATTTTTAGCCAACTGGCAACTGAACATGATGGAAAACACATTAATTGATAAAACCTTCCGTGACAGCAATGGCAACGTTGTGATAGCGCAGATGCCAAACCTACCACTGATTGTTTGGATAGTAACTAGTTTACTAGCTTTAATCTTTACCAGTGGCACAATCAATACAGTATTACATGTAGTGGCAAATGGCTCCTTGTTTACTTGGGCTTGGCTGGAATTATTTGACGGCGTTAATTATTTTCGCAGAGCCTTAGGTCTTGCTGTATTGATTGGTATTATCGCCTTCAACATTTATTAGTTATCGCGGTTGTTTGAGTTACAGCATTCTTTACCGAACAATTGCGAGAATATACTTAGACGACTTAAAGGAGCGATCGCCAAGCCCTAAGGCAAAAGGGCGATAAGCTAGACTAAACTCTGACAGAGTGCAGTCCCCTAGACTAGACACTCTGCTGAGTCTAATGGAACCAGAATGTGCGCAACTTATTCAGTTTTTGTAACACAACCATTTTTGTAACAGAATCCTTTTGTGAACCTCGACATCAGCAAACACAACAATAGCGTGTTTGTTCTTAAGTAGGTCGGCGCAATTAAAGACAACTGGCGAGGTCTGTCATTTGTCATTGGTCATTGGTAAGGGTTTCAAGCATGTTTACATTGCGCAACATAGTTTGGTTTATTCCCGCCGACTTACTTAGAGTGTTCCATAAAATAAATGATCCAAAACCCGTCATTGCTTCGCTTCGCTCGCAATGACAACTGGGCATTTTTTTACTTGGAATACTCTTATACCAATTCAAATAATGTTTGCGACACATCAATATATTCTAGAGGGCACGGCAGTGCCCATACGTGTCAACTTAACATGAAACCCGCTTGGTGAAAAGGTTTCGCCCTCACCCCCAGCCCCTCTCCCCAGGGGAGAGGGGAGCTAGAGATTCAATTCCCCTTCTCCTTGGGGAGAAGGGGTTAGGGGATGAGGGCGTGGGGGATTTGTACAACGCTTGCCCGATATAGCTTTCGGCTTAAGTTGACACCTATGGGCAGTGCCATGCCCCTACCATCTGTCGCATTCTTTTTTCAAATTGGTATTAGATGATATTCATGCCTTTTTACATCAAAAGCCCAGTCATCATGACCGGGCTTTTGATGGGGTTATATTTCCCCAATAGCTAGTTATAAAAGTTACCTATAAGTTGTTTTCTGCTGCAACTACCATACTCAGATAAGTAACTACAGAAACCAACTGACTGTATTTGCCTATATTCTACTGAGGGGCACACTCTTTTGAAATAAGAGAATCTACTGAATTTTTCGAGAAACTATTTGCAATCTATGTGAATTTACAGTGATTGCTTAAGTGTACCCTTGTGTAAGACAGCATTAGAATCCATCTCCAAAAATATCGTCGGGATATCCTTTCTAGTTGTTGATGAAACCTATAATTAGCAATATTTTGTCACATCCTCACCACATACATCTACTAAATATGATAAACACTTAAAACGAAGACCAATGACTTCTTCATAAAAGGGGTTCAGTTTACACAGAGGTGGGATCTGAAATATTGTATGGCCTAATATTGTGACTGTTTTTGCAAAAGGACAATGGGAGGGGATGATTTTGCATAATAGTTTAGCCAGATTATAATCATGTATTTCTATCCCATCAATTTGAGAGCGTAGCTGGTTTAATAAACTGTGATTCAATTGACCTTTATTTAATAAATTCATTGCTCAAATTTCCTTCATCAATTTGTTGCCCCTTTAAAACTACAACTATCTTCAGAGAAAAACATCGTATAATTACCAAACTATTTTTTCTATTTTTAAAAATTGATTTTTAATTCAGTAAAATTACGGAGAAAGTAAAACCTGACCAAAAAGGAAGCCTGGGGAAGCTTGGGTGCTTGCAAGTCCCTAAATTTGTCGGACAGTCATCGCATCCGCAAAGGCACAATCACCTGCTTAAACGCTGTTGCAGAGTCAGCAAGCTTTGAGTCTGTTGAAACCGCACAGTCAAAGTGTTGCACTGTGGTCTATCACCCTGGTAACGCTCGCAATGCCATCTCTGCAACTCGTTGCAACTCCTCGCGGCTGGCACCACTGGCTGCTTGGACTGCCATTCCATGAATGATTGTCGCGAGGTAGCTTGCCATATCTGCGGGGTCTGCATCGGTTGGTAAGTCACCTTCTAAGATAGCTCGCTTCAAGCGCTGGTGGATTGCCGCTTTACCCGCAGCACGGCGCGCTACCAGTTCCCGGCGGATGGTGTCGGATTCTTCCGAGCAAGCGATCGCACCCTGGACTATCAGACATCCGCCTGGGTTGCGTGGGTCAGTTAGCAGATCGATAGCTCCACTGAGCAGCCGTTCAACAACAGCCCGTGCAGTTGGCTCGGCGATCGCTTCACTGATGTAGGATGCTGGCCCCTCGACGTAGCGATCCAGTGCTTTGCGAAACAAGTCTTCTTTGTTACCAAAGGCCGCATACAGACTGGGGCGAGTGATGCCTAAAGCCTCAGTCAAATCTGACAGAGAGGTGCCTTCGTAACCTTTGCGCCAGAACACCTTTAGTGCCTGGTCTAAAGCTTTATCAATGTCGAAGAGCCGAGGACGACCGCTCATTAGAGTAATTTCTGATTATTATACCTATCGATATATTAGCCTAATTGACTTGCTTTTTCAAGTAAGCTATACTTTATCTACCGAACGGTATAAAACACATTTTACTAATCCAATCATGGCAAATAAACTAACAGGGAAAGTTGCATTGATCACAGGCGGATCGCGTGGTTTAGGAGCAGCGATCGCCAAACGTCTCGCCGATGATGGCGCAACAGTCGCCCTCACATACACCAGTTCGCCACAAAAAGCCGACGAAGTTGTGCGCACCATTGAATCAGCAGGTGGTAAATCTCTGGCTATCCGCGCCGACAGTAGCGATGTCGCAGCAGTGAAAAACGCCGTCGCCGAGACAGTGAAAGCCTTTGGTCGTCTTGATATTCTTGTGAACAATGCGGGGGTTGCTGTCTTAGCCCCAATCGACCAATTCTCCCTAGATGATTTTGATCGGCTGGTTGCAGTTAACATCAAGGGTGTGTTTGTCGCCACCCAAGAAGCTGTTCGCCACATGGGCGAGGGCGGGAGAATCATCATGATTGGTAGCATCAACAGTGACTCCGTTCCTTTTGTTGGCGGCTCTGTTTACGCCTTAACCAAAGGTGCGATCGCCAGTTTTACTCGTGGTCTTGCCCGCGATCTGGGATCTCGCGGTATCACAGTCAACAATATTCAGCCCGGCCCCATTGACACCGACATGAACCCAGCGAACGGCCCCTTTGCTGACAACTTGAAACGAATAATAGCCCTCGGTCGCTACGGACAAAGTGACGAGATTGCAGGTATGGTTTCCTATCTTGCCAGTAGCGAGGCTGCTTACATCACTGGTGCCAGCTTGAACATTGATGGTGGCTTCACAGCTTAGAGAGAAAGCAGGGGAATGGGGGAAAGGGGAAGAAGGATTTTCATTTTAACTATATTATTGGCAAAGTGTTGCGATACCAGTTTCTTCAGAGTCCTGAGTGCTCAGTCTTCTGTAATCTCGCTAGTGGCGCGATTCGTTGGTAAACTTTCCTTCATTTCCCAACCATCATTAGGAGCGATCGCTTATTTTAAGAACTTACAAAAGAAGCAATCGCCCTGAAGCAAATCACCAAATTAAGCTATCTGCTTGACTCCATATATATTTTTTGACAAGTTTTACAGGCTGCGATCGCAATTTGAAACTGTTCTGCATCTTTAAGAGTTTGAGGATTCTTGAAAAGTAGATCATAGTGCAGGCGATCGCTCAAGCATCTGAAATTTCCAGTAGCCGAAAGTGCGTGAAGCTCCCAAAGGAAATCGCCCCTCATATTTAGCAGACATACGCGTAGCGTTGGCTCAGCCTTTGCCAACGAGAATAGCTATTTTCTCGTTATGTTCTTGAACACGAGTAATCAAAGGAAGATTTACTTTTGTTTACCAATTTATGGTTGATTCAGTAGACTTCTTGCAGAAGTGGGGAAAAGGGTAAGAAAAAACCCTTTCCCTTTCACCTTTTCCCGTTCTCCCCTCTTGTAAACATATTTTTGCAAGAGGTCTAGGTAGTTGCTGAAAGCATATAGCAATCCTAAATGATTTTTTTAACTTCCGTAATTTTCTTGAGGGAATGCGGTGAACTACCCAACACCCATCTGAGTACAGATAGGGTGTGGGCTTCCGGTTTCATCGACAAATGCCTTTCCACCTTGCGGCTTCTTGGTCTTACTTCGCCTCAACTCGGCAAGAACGGGGTTCCCTCCGTCCAGAGATAATATCCGAATACCTTCTGTTCTGATGTTCTGGCTGGCGTTAGAGTCCCTATCGTGATGAGATTTACACTTCGGACAATCCCACTCTCTGATATCTAGCGACAACTTATCAACAACATGACCACAACACGAACAAGTTTTTGAACTGGGGAAAAATCTATCTATTTCAACAAGCTGACCAAACGAGTCTTTTAACTTGTAATCAAGGAAATTGATGAACATCCCCCAACCTACATCGGATATACTTTTAGATAGCTTCCGGTTCCGTACCATTCCCTTGATGTGAAGGTTTTCCACAACAATAATTTGACTTTCATTAACCAACTTTCTGCTGAGTTTATGCAGAAAATCTTGACGGGAATTTGATACTCTCTCGTGAACCTTCGCCACTAGTTTTTTGTGTTTGTGTCTTGATTTACTCCCTTTGACTTTACGGGCAAATTTTTTCTGTTTCCGGGATAGATTTCTCTGGTGACATTTCAGGTGTTTAGGGTGGGAATACTTAGTAAATCCTTCCCCGTCATGGACAATGGCAAAATCCTTTAGCCCAAGATCAATACCGAGTATTTTATCTCTACTTAATTTATCGTTGCTGCATTCAACCTCAACCAGAATTGAGGCAAAGTACTTGTCAGTAGCAGTTTTACTGATGGTGACAGTTTTAATTATTCCCTTAAATACTCTATGAAATACGGCTTTAACTTCACCAATCTTAGGAATCTTCAGATTATTATCTACAACAGTGACGTTTTGCGGATACTGAATAGACTGCTTATCAAATTTTGATTTAAACTGAGGAAATTTAGCTCGTCCATCAAAAAAGTTTTTGTAAGCTTTGTTTAGGTTAATAGCTACGCACTGCAAAACTGACGAATAGCAATCTTGCTTTAACCAAGGGTACTCCAATTTTAACCGAGGCAGTAAACCCTTGTACACACTCATCTTTAATGACTTTCCAGTTGGTTCATAGTTTTGAATGCAAGCATTAAGTGCATAGTTCCAATACCACCTTGCACAGCCAAACGATCTGGCTAGACTTTCTCGTTGCTCAGTTGTTGGGTATAGCCTGACCTTAACTGCTTTCAACATTTTTAATCACCTCCTTGTTATCTGATAATATCGCAAAATGTAGGTAATTAGTGGGTACAAAAATGAAGGCAAAATGGTTTAAAATGCGAATGAGTGAACGCAGATTAAATAAGCTACGACTATATGCAGCAATAAAGGATACGACAATGACTCGCGTTATTGAAGACCTTATTGACTCATTAAAAATCCCTGAAATAGGCAATTCGTCATCGACCAACATTGCTGATTAAACTGCGTTTAATGCCGCTTGTAGGTCAATTCCTCATTGCCCATAATTCATCCCACGCTCCCCTGAGTACAGGGTGAAACGTGGGGCTTCTTCTGCTCCAGCTCAAAAATCCTACTTATCAGATTGATAATCATCAAACCGATATATCATAAAGATAGCTTTACAAAAAGATACAATGATAGAACGCCCAATCAAGAAATCGGATCGTCCGTCTCAAGCAAATACTGACAACAATGCGGAAAATTTGGATTCTGTGCTGCCTACAGATTCCAATCCCACAAAATCAAAACCAAGAGGTGATCGTTCCTCTGGTAAAGGAAAAAAAGCGTCTTTTGGTGATGAAAGCAGGCAGCAGGTTAGTCCTGCACTAGTCCGTGGTCCGAAACCCGTTCAACCTAAAATCAATGTCAAAACAGAGCCGGAAACAGAATCAGAACCTATCTCTGAAGAATCTCAAGATTAACATATTACGGAGGAGCTAAGTAGCACATAATTAGTAAAAACAGATAAGCTGAGAATTAATCAGCTTTCATCTCCAGCCTAAGAGTGCTATCTTACCTAATTGCTGGCTATTGATACCAAGAACATTGAAGCGTTGAATTATTATAAACCCTTGACATCTCCCCTGGTTGAAACACAGGGGATTCTAAACGCATGTTGCTACGCAGGCTGAAGCTATGCTGCGCAACGTTTACGATATGATTTATTTAATCCCTTAAACAAATCAACTCGTCTTGGGAGTGTCAAGGCTCCCCTACCCAACTTGGCTAGGCTAATGCCTAGCTGTGTGGCTACTTTTCTCAAAATATTTGCTGCACCATTACAGTCAGCATTAATCAGCAATCCTGTAGAAGTTTTGTAAAATCCACGCTTCACCCTTTGTCCTGACGGTTTCCATACGTTGGGTTTTTCACCATGTTTAGGGAGGCTATCGCAGGCAGTAATTTCGCACATTTTGCCAATATAGTAATTGCGATCGCACAATCCCTGAAAAAACAAAAACACCAGGAAATATCAGTCAATAGGGTTTTAATGACTAATCTCAAACTAATCTCAGAATATCAGTGCTTTGGTGGCAAAGTCGGCTTTTACTCCCACCCTTCCTCAACTTGTAATGGAGAAATGCGCTTTGCTGTTTATCAACCACCGCAAGCTACTACTGAACCTGTACCAATTCTTTATTTTCTCTCCGGTTTAACTTGTAACGAAGAGAATTTTATGGTGAAAGCCGGGGCGCAACGTTACGCTGCGGAGTATGGTTTAATGCTAGTTGCACCAGATACGAGTCCTCGGAATACTGGTATTCCTGGGGAAGATGATGATTGGGATTTTGGCACAGGTGCGGGTTTTTATGTAGATGCGACAACAGAACCGTGGAAAGCGCATTATCAAATGTATAGTTATGTTGTGCAAGAATTACCTGCTATAGTTACCGCCAACTTTCCTACGCTAGCTCAAAAGCAAGGTATTTTTGGTCATTCAATGGGAGGACACGGGGCGCTAGTGTGTGCAATGCGTAATCCGCATCTGTATAAATCAGTCTCAGCCTTTGCACCGATTACCGCACCTATGCGTTGTCCTTGGGGTGAAAAAGCATTCAGTCGTTATTTAGGAAGTAATCAAGAAGCTTGGCGTAGCTATGATGCTAGCGAATTAGTTAAACAAGTAGGTTATGACAATTTTATTCTCATCGATCAAGGGACTGCTGATAAATTTGTCACAGCACAACTACTACCAGAAATATTTGCGCAAGCTTGTGCGGAAGCGAAACAACCCTTAAATTTGCGTTACCAACAAGGCTACGACCACAGTTATTATTTCATCGCCAGTTTTATAGAAGATCATATTCGTCATCATGCGATCGCTTTAAGATAATTTGTCAATTGTCATTGGTCAATTGTCATTTGTCCTACTTGTCCCCCTTGTCCTCCCGAAGTTCTGTTCGTCGAAGACGTTGGCGTTCGCGCAGCGTCTCCCCTTGGGAGAAGCCAGACGCTCGTACCTCGCTACCGCTTCGCTAACGCCGGACGCCGGCGCTCAGACTTCTCTCCTTGTCCCCCTTCCCCCGGTCGCCGAGAGGAGCCGTACGCGCAGCCCCTCTCAGTATTTCACCGGAGAAGATATGCAATTGTGCTTGATTATTACGCTTATTAAATAAATATTAATAATCTGCGGTTTTATTTAAAATAACGTGATTGAAATTGATGAAAAAAATACGCAAAAGCAGAGATAATTTTTAAAAGCTAGAAAAACGAAAAACCATTCATTTGGCTGAGGTTTGATGTTGATAAACTGCTCCGACTTCAGGGAATAATTTACAAAAGAAGACTCGGTTGTCATCAAATTGCAGCGCAATTGTTGGGAAGCAGAAGTTAAGTGAAAGAAAAAAAGTAAGAGAGTGTTTAGAATTGTATGGCTAATAATAGTGCTATGACCGCAGCGCTACGCTTAAGCGAAAAGTTGCCCTTTCCATTGAAGCGTTTGGCAGATTTAGCTTATAACTATTGGTGGAGTTGGAGTGGCGATCGCATTGCGTTATTCCAAAGTATCGATCCCCAAGAGTGGGAACGCTGTGGACATAACCCAGTGGCAATTTTAGAGTCAGCAAGTTACGAACGTCTCACCCAATTAGCAGAAGATCCTTTTTATCTCAAGCAAATCTCGGCTTTAGCCCGTGAGTTTGACCAATACATGCAGCAAAAAGATACTTGGGTAAGTGGTGTTGCACCGCAACTAACTAAAGAACACCCAGTAGCCTACTTTTGCGCAGAATTTGGCATTCATGAATCCTTACCAGTCTACTCAGGCGGCTTAGGGATTCTCGCCGGGGATCACCTAAAATCATCCTCAGATTTGGGCGTACCAATGGTGGGTGTGGGCTTGTTGTATCGCCAAGGTTACTTCCGCCAACGCTTAAACCGTCATGGTTGGCAAGAAGATTACTATATTGACAACCCCTTTTTGCGGATGCCAATTGAGTTAATTAAAACTCAAAATGGGGAACCGTTGATTATCCAATTAGAAGTACGCCAACGGCTGGTGAAAGTCCAAATTTGGCAAGTACAAGTAGGGCGAGTCACATTATATTTACTAGATAGCGATCGCGAAGACAATGACCCCATTGACCGCTGGTTAACTGGACACCTCTACGGCGGTAACTTAGAAACCCGCATCGCCCAAGAAGTAGTATTAGGTATTGGCGGTGTCCGCGCCTTAGAAGCTTTGGGAATTAAACCTGCTGTCTATCACCTCAACGAAGGACACGCGGCTTTCTGTACATTAGAAGTTGCTCGTTTGGAAATCGAACGGACTGGTAAATCTTTCTATGACATTGAAGCCACAGTCCGCGATCGTTGTGTATTTACCACCCATACCCCCGTTCCCGCCGGACATGATGTTTTCTCCCCGGATTTAATTGATTCCTACTTTGCCCAATACTGGCCGCAATTGCGCCTTTCCCGCGAACAATTTCTGGCATTAGGGGCCAGAAGACTGGGCGATCCTTGGGAACCATTTGGGATGACTGTTTTGGCTTTGCGGATGACTCGTGCTTGTAACGGTGTCAGTGAATTACACGGCCAAGTTTCTCGTAAAATGTGGACAGTGCTTTATCCCCAACTTTCAGAAGATAAAGTCCCCATTGGTTACATTACTAATGGCGTTCATGCACCCACTTGGACTGCGCCTTTGTTAGCTGACTTATACAATCAGTATTTAGGCGAAGATTGGAAAACTCGCGCTATGAACCCCGAAATGTGGGAAAAGGTTGACGAAATACCTGATGAGGAACTATGGTGGCGACATCGAGTTCTGAAAGAAAGACTGATTGCCTATACCCGTTATAAAGTTAAAAAAGCCCGAGAACAACGGGGTGAAAGTTACGAAGCTATTCAAGCTGCTGACACCTTGCTTGATCCTGATGTATTAACTATTGGCTTTGCGCGACGTTTTAGCCCTTACAAACGCGGCGATTTAATTTTACGTGATGCCGAACGGGCATTAAAGATTTTTGGTAATGCCAACCGTCCAGTACAAATTATCTTTGCAGGTAAAGCCCACCCAGCCGATGAAGAAGGTAAACGAATTATCCAAAGATTGATGGAATGGTGTCACCATTCAGCAATTATTAACCGAGTTGCCTTTATTGAAGATTACGACATTTACACCGGACAAAAACTCGTGCAAGGTGTAGATGTTTGGCTGAATAATCCCCGTCGTCCTCTAGAAGCTTCCGGTACAAGTGGACAAAAAGTCTGCTTTAACGGTGGCTTGAATTGCAGCGTCCTTGATGGCTGGTGGTGCGAAGGCTACAAAGCCGATAGCAATGGTAAAGGACTTAACGGTTGGGCAATTGGTGAAGATGCCCACACTAGCGATCAAGAATTACAGGATCGCATAGATTCGCGATCGCTTTATCAACTCCTAGAAGAAGAAATCGTTCCCCTGTACTACGATCAAAATTCTCAAGGTGTTTCCCAAGGTTGGGTGCAGATGATGAAAACATCAATTAAAACAAATTCCCCACTGTTCAACACCGATAGGATGATTGCCGACTACGTTTCTCAGGTGTATGTCCCAGAAATTGCTACCCGTGTAGAACCAATTTTGGCGAAAGTCCTAGTTTAAAAAGTTTGCTTTCCTGGTTTTGATTGAGGGGTGGGGTTGCTCACCCCTTTTTTTGTCTATCAGAACATAGTGGGAGCGTTTCATCCCCTGAGATTTATCCAGGGGATGAAACGCGACTCAACAGGATTTATCCTGTTGTTTCCCTTAATCATCATCACTTTCTACAAAGCCTAATATAATTTTGTAGGAGGTAATAAATAGTGTTAACCCTGACTTACGAATACAAAGCCAATCCTAAAAACGAGCAAATCAAATTAATTGAACACACACTTGATGTTTGTCGGCAAGTGTGGAATTTTGCTTGACGCGAACGCAAGGATTGGCTTAATTCTCGCAAGTCACCGATGAATGCTTGTTCGATCACCTGTGAATATATCATCCCAGCAGATGCACCATTCCCTAATTACTACACCCAAGCTAAATCCTTAACAGACGCTAAAGAGCAATATCCAGAATTAAAAACTGTAAATGCTCAAGTCCTCCAGCAAGTATTGCGAAAACTAGAAACTGCATTCGTTGACATGAAGCGTAAAGGGATGGGTTTCCCGCGTTTCAAGGATAGATACAGAATGCGCTCTTATGTTTATCCGCAGCTAGGCAAGGGTAAATTTATTCGGGGTAATCAGATTAAGTTGCCCCAATTGGGTTGGGTATGTTTGTTTTCCCGCCAAATCAAACAGCCACTTTTTACGATGAACCAGAAACAATTTTGCCAGTTTCAGAATTTGCTAAAGATTTCCATCTTACCGTAGAAAGCTTGTTTGCTTGGTTGCGGGAATGAGCTATGCTGAATTTATGAAAATTTGGCAAGCTGATTTTTACCGCAGTCCGCAACTAGATACTGCTGGACAAAATGTCTGGGAGTTGTTGATTTGTGATGCGACTCGCAACTTAGAGTATGTCGCTACCTGTCCCCAAAAAGAAGCGAATTCAACTTGGCTGAGTGCGCAAATTCAACTAGCCGCTGGTGAACAATTGCCAGATATAATACAAATATTTCGTCCGCAATCTTTAAGTTTAATTGAGGCCGCTGGGCGTAATTTAGGTATTGCTGTCGAACCTACCCGCCGGACTTTGGCTTTGAAGCAGTGGTTACAAGAAAAACAATCATCCACAACCATAGATAAACCACCCCCCGTACCTTTACCAGAGAATCTTTGGGGAGAACAATGGCGTTTTGCAACTTTGAGTGCTTTTGATGTAGAAACAGCATTTAGCGATCGCCCGATTCCAATTCTACATCTCCCAGAATCTCTTAAACCCCTAAATCTCGGTTTATCATCAACAACACCAATTCCCGGTGTAGTGATTTACGGTGGTAGACAATCAATGCGGTTAGCCCGGTGGTTACACGAAGCCCGTCCTGTAGAGTTGAATTATGTTGCTGGCGCGCCCGATGGCTTGGTATTAGAAGCAGGATTAGTAGATAGGTGGATTGTCGCCACCTTTGAAGATGCAGAAGTTGCTGCTGCTGCTAAACTTTATCGACAGCGTCAACAACTCAGTCACGGACTACACTTTTTGTTAGTGCAACCAGACGATTCTGGGATGACTTACAGTGGCTTTTGGTTGTTGCAAACAGAAGATTAACTTAGGGATTTGGAAATAAAAAACTCCACCCACGGATCGGAGTTTTGTAGGGGCGGGGTTACCCCCATACGTGTCAACTTAACATGAAACCCTTGCCAAAGCTTGATTTTGAATTAAATCGCTTAACATCAAGATCCGCGTTACCCCACCCCGGCTTTGCTGACGCAAAACCTCCCCTCCCCGTTTACGGGGAGGGGATTGAGGGGTGGGGTAAAATGCCTGTGGAATAAGCGTTTTAACTTAAGTTGACACCAATGGGTAACCCCGCCCTTACAATTTGGGATAATTTATTTTTTGGTATTCTCTAAACTTTCTGCAAGCGATCGCCTGTTTTCAGGAAATGCAAGCATACATGTAGAATCCAACCGGATGTATTTTAATAGTCAAGATATTCGCTCAATGCTGCAAAACTATCTGGAAATATTAAAACAGACAATAACTGAATACTTTCACTCCCATCTTTGGAAATTCCATATATCAAATCTAATTATCTATTGCTTACCGAGATTAACAAGATGAAAACCCTAATTATTGATAACTATGATTCTTATACCTTTAATCTTTACCAATTAATTGCAGAAGTTAATGGGGAGTATCCCACTGTAATTTATAACGATCGATTTGCATGGGATGAAGTGAAACAGTGGGAATTTGACAACATTGTGATTTCACCAGGGCCTGGTCGTCCGGAAAACTCAAAAGATTTTGGAATTTGTCGTTTAGCTATTCAAAATACTCAAGTACCGCTTTTAGGCGTTTGTCTGGGACATCAAGGACTTGGTTATGTGTTCGGCGGAAAAGTTATTCATGCGCCTGAAGTTCGACACGGTCGGCTGAGTCAGGTTTATCACAATGGGACTGATTTGTTTGCGGGAATTCCTTCTCCTTTTTCTGTTGTGCGCTACCATTCCTTAATAGTTGCAGATGACTTACCAGACTGTTTAGAAAAAACAGCGTGGACAAATGACAACCCGATCATGGGAATGCGCCATCGTTCTTTACCGCTATGGGGTGTGCAGTTTCATCCAGAGTCAATCTGCACTGAATATGGACAAACCTTATTTGAGAATTTTCAAAAGATTACCCGAAAATTTGCCCAAGAGCGCCATAAAACTTCCCAAAAACAGTATTGGACAGGAAATAGCAAAACTGCTCCCATACCTTCAAGTTCTTCTGCTCAAAAACAGCAGCAGAAATTTGAACTTTGCACGCGCCAGCTAAATCTGAGTCCTGATACTGAGCAGATGTTTGTGCATTTGTTTGGTAACTCGCCAAATGCTTTCTGGTTAGACAGTAGTCGTGTTGAAACTAGTCTTTCTCGCTTCTCGTTTATGGGAGATAGTAGTGGCGAAAACAGTCTGCTGATTCGTTATCAGACGCTAACCCAAGAACTCACTGTGACAAAATCTGATACCATCAGCCGCAGGGAAGAGGGAATTTTTGAGTATCTCAAGCGGGAACTGGAACAGCGACACTGCACATCTGAAGAGCTACCCTTCGATTTTAACTGCGGGTTTGTGGGTTACTTTGGATATGAATTAAAGGCAGAATGTGGATCTCAATTAAAGCACCCTTCTACCTTACCTGATGCCATGTTTTTGTTAGCCGATCGCACGATCGCAATTGACCACCAAGAGCAAACCCTCTATCTGCTTTGTCTAGTTCAGCAGGGACAATACGACTTAGCACAAGCCTGGTTTGAATCGATCGAACAACAGATTGAGAACCTTCCTTCTCTCTCGCCTATTGTCATTGAGAAGAAACAGACACCTGTAATCTTTCGATTAAGTCGGTCAGAAAAAACTTATCTGAATGATATTGAAAAATCTTTGCAGGAAATTCACGAAGGAGAAACTTATCAAGTTTGTTTGACAAACCAGATTCACACAGACACGACACCCGATCCACTCTTCTTTTATCGGACATTACGCCAGATAAATCCTGCGCCATACTCTGCATTTTTGCGCTTTGGTGATGTGGCGATCGCTTGTTCATCCCCAGAACGATTTCTACGCATCGATCGCCAAGGTTGGGTAGAAACAAAGCCCATCAAAGGAACACTACCACGAGGAAAAACACCAGAAGAAGATTTTATCCTGCGTGAACGATTACGCCACAGCGAAAAAGATAGAGCGGAAAATCTGATGATTGTAGATTTACTCCGCAACGATCTGGGACGGGTATGTGCAGTGGGTACTGTTCATGTTCCTAAATTGATGGATGTGGAAACCTATGCCACAGTACATCAACTGGTGACGACGATTCGCGGTCAATTACGCGCCGGAATGAGCGCCACAGACTGTATTCGTAACGCTTTCCCTGGCGGTTCCATGACAGGCGCTCCCAAACTGAGAACAATGGAGATTATCGATCGATTAGAGCAGGAAGCACGGGGAGTTTATTCAGGAGCGATTGGCTTTTTGGGATTGAATGGTTCAGCTGATTTAAATATTGTCATTCGTACTGCTGTGCTGACTCCAGAGCAAACCTCAATTGGCGTTGGCGGTGGTATTGTGGCACTTTCCGATCCCCAGATGGAGTTCCAAGAAACACTGCTGAAAGCAAAAGCATTGATTCATGCCATGATGCTCACAACACATGGAGCCTTTGATCCTAACCACTATTACATCCAAGGAATAGAAACAGAAGTTTCTGATAGCTATCAAAAAGTGCGGGCATAGATGCTTAACAATTCAAAATTCAAAAATAAATCTAATTCAAGTAATTCAGAAATTTCTTGGATTCTGTGAACAGTTGCCAATACTTTTTGAGCGGGTAGATGATTGGATTCGCCTTCACAGATTACCGTTATGAATAAACAACTGATTTTTGGAACACTAGGACTCTCTGGCACTTGCTATGAGCGAGCAACTAACGCTTACAAGGAAAAATTGTTACGCATCTTTTTTGATTTTTATTACTACTTGTCTAATATTTAGATCCGAGTGATCCTCGGTTATGTAATGACACTTGTGAGAAACATAATTTTCGGCAAAATACTCGGACAATGGTATTTTGAATCGTTTTAATTTTTTGACATATTTTGAAAATATGACATGATCAATATAATATGAATTATGAAGCATTCTTCCCTCATGATTTAAACCAGGTTCCTTAATAGGTTTTTCGGCAACAAATAGAATTTTCTCTATCTTTCCATCATTTATTTCCAGCCGCGAATGTATACTCTCTAAATCGTATCTTCTTTGATAAAAGACGGCACCATCAGCATTAGTGGCAGACTTCCAATAAAAGGACTTGGAAGATATCCATTCTTCAACATAGTTACTAAAAGCTGGTAAAGTTATGACTGCTATACCACCTGGTTTTAAAACTCGTAATATTTGCTTTAATGCTTCTGTATCTCCATTGTATGGGATATGTTCTAAGACAGATATACTGAAAATTTTATCGAAATAGTTTTCCGGATAGGGAATGATTTTTGTTGCATCAAACACTTTTGTTTCAATGTTCAATCCAACCTCTTGTTTGAATATTTCAAAATCATTGACAAAGTAATTTTCTAGATCAGCAGCTACTACGTTAGTATATCCAGATAAACTATAATAAAGCGCCAAAAGTTTAGGACTAGATACATCTAAAATTAGCTCTTCTTTTTTGGCATCTAATAAGAGCATTGTCAGAGGTATTTCCATAATTCTGGCATAGTTCATTGGACTATATAACCATGTCCTAAAATGCCCGGTTTTTCTGACATTTTGATTAAAAATATTATTAAAGATAAAAGGTGATATAACTTTTTCTATCTTTTTTTGATGAAGACGTACTGAATCTATGATATTTAGCATTTGACTCTTTCTATTTTTAGCTAAAAGGATGTTTGCTCCCGTATTGTGCGAATCGGATTCACGGCTACACAAAAGAAGTCAGCCTGCTATTTGGAAGACTAACACAATATCAGTAATCAGACCGGAAGTCCGCTAGGAAAAATAAATCTGTGGAGTAGATGCTTTATTTAGATAGATATCACACCAGTTACTTGCCCCAATCAAGGCAAAGACCAGTTATGCTCATTTAAAATTTTTTAATAAGTATTCACTACTGAGCATACATCGGTAAAAACCAAAACAATACCGTAGTCGCTAGCGCTACGTTATTAATGGGTGATTTAAACTATGTCTATCATATATCAAATTTAATATCAATCCGGCGGAGTCGGTAATGATAAAGCTATAGTAACATTTTTTTGTCAATGCGTACTTTCTATAAAAACCCCGCACCACCTTTCGTGATGGTGCGGGGAGAATACACTAGAAAAGAGTCAGAAGATTTAGGAAGCTAGAGCTACTGTCACTAATTCCTGTAATTCACCTTTTTGGTACATTTCAATTAAGACATCGGAACCGCCGATGAATTCGCCGTCAATATACACTTGGGGAATTGTCGGCCAGCTGGAATATTCTTTAATTCCTTGACGAATTTCGGGGTCTGAGAGAACGTCAAAAGTCTCGAAGGGAACACCCAAGGTATTCAGAATCTGTACAACGTTGTTGGAGAAACCACATTGAGGCATTAACTTGTTTCCCTTCATGAAAACAAAAATTTTGTTTTGTTCTACTAAGTTGTCAATTTTTGCTTTGAGTTCTGGTGTCATGGTGTTTCTGTTTCCTACTTTTGCTTATAGTCGGGAGTAGTCAGCGCCTGTAGCGATCGCAATTTTAGGAGCCAGTGCGCCCTTGCGGGTTTCCCGCGTTGAAGCAACTGGCGTGCGACTGAGTTTCAACAGTCTGTATTTAAACTGCTAAGAAGCGGCTGTTGTCTGCCAAACTTCAGGAGTATAAGTTTTGATTGCCAGTGCATGAATCGCTTCAGTTGACATAGCTTCCTGCAACGCACCGTACACTAACTGGTGTTGTTGCACCAGTCTCTTACCTGCAAACTGCGATGACACTACTGTCACTTGATAGTGGTCACCACCACCAGTCAAATCTTGCACCTGAATCAGTGCATCTGGGAGTTCCGCTTTGATCATTTCCTCAACCTGCTGCGGACTAATCATCGCATTTCCTAAAAAAACTTCTTTTCTATTATTAACAGATAGAGAGCGATCGCCTTTACCACTGGCAATTTTTGGCAAGGTTAAGGAACGAGACGCTCTAGGCACTGGTTTTCCATCATCCCCAAAATGATGGGAGATAAATACATTCTACCATTAAGCCATGCCCACAAAACGGCATCTTGGCGCTGGTTTGCTTATTTTTGCGAAGAAGATGAACCACCGCCTTGTCGGGGATAGGGTGCATCCACAAAGCCTAACTCATATAGCTGTTGATAAGCTTTCTTACCCAATTCCCTTGTGGGGTTTTGACTCTTGATAATTTGGATCAGCAAAGGAACAGCTAATTCTGATTGATTTTGTGCCCGATGTACCAATGCGAGTCTATAGGTAGCTTCATCTCGCAATTGGGCGCTATCTTTGGCTTTTTGCCGCTGAGAATCAGAAACTCTGTTGTCAATTCCCGAAAAACTAGCGTTGAGATCCTGATAAAAATTAGATAGCTGATTAAAAACCTGACGTGCTTCTTGGAGTTTTTTGGCAGCTACATCATAATTTTGAGCAGAAACAGCAGCTTCGGCTTCTTTGAGAAGACGCTGTCCACTTTCAATACTTAATAGGGTAGTATTTTGGGTGACAGGACGCAGGTTGTTGGGATTGTTGGGGTCAATCGGTTGTGGTTGGTTATTGCTTGGTAAATTGATTACCTGAGCATGAGTAGGTGATAGCAGACTAAGGGTTGCTATGAGTGATAAAGAAGTGAGGCGAATCCAGGGAACAGCAGCGGCTAGGTTCATGGGATCAATTCGTGCGACAAATATATAAAAAGCAAATGGAAACTTCGGGTATCTTACCTCTGTTTTTCTCTTTGACCAAGCAAAGCAACATACTAAGTTTCTGTGTTTTAGACTGAAAATCAGGCTAATGGAGTTCCCTTAACTTTTAATCATACTATGTATAGAGTGTTCCTATGAATGATCCCGTTAATTCCGCCAATTCTGCCAACACAGGTATTCCCGCTAGCAATCTGGGAATGGTATTACAACGCGGTGGTGAAGAATTAATTTTAGAAAAGGCTTTGGATCGTTTCAGTGTCCGTCTTGTTGGCGATCGCCCTTCTCAGGTATTATCTCAGTTTGGTTGGGGGACTTGGCAGCGCAGCATTCCCCAAGCACGGCTAGAACTTTTTACAGTCGCACCCAATCAGTTAGAAAAGGCAATGTCCCAAGCCCGTGCTGAGGAAAATGTTGCTTTTGCTAGCCATATTTACAAACTCAAAGATAATCCCGGAACTTTTGTTTATCTCAATGACCAAATTACAATTCAATTTGCCACTGATGTTGATCAGCCTAGGATAAATGCTCTAGCTACGACATTCAACCTAGTCCAAGAAAAACCAGTGCTTGGTTTGCCTAATACTTTTGTATTTACTGTCAGTAAACAAGCCACAGAAAATCCCATTAAAATTGCAAATCAATTGCAAGGACTCAAGGAAGTATTAGCTGCTGAACCGAATATCCTGGTGCGCCAGGAAACTCATTATAAACCCCGTGACCCGCTTTATACCCAGCAATGGTATCTTAACCACAGTGGCGGTAACCAATTGGCAGTTGGTTCTCATATTTCTATAGAAAAAGCCTGGGATATCACTCGCGGTGTCCGTTCTGTGGTTGTGGCTGTGGTAGATGATTCTTTTGATTTAAACCATCCCGATTTTCAAGGTAGTGGTAAAATTGTTGCCCCTAGAGATTTAAAAGAAAATGACTTTTTACCTTTACCCGATCAAGAAGAAACCAGCCACGGTACAGCTTGTGCAGGGATAGCTGTAGCCGAGGAAAATGGTAAAGGAATTGTGGGAGTTGCGCCTGGTTGTGCTTTAATGCCAATTCGCACCACTGGGTATTTAGATGATGAATCAATTGAGGATATCTTCAATTGGGCAATCGACAAAGGCGCTAGCGTGATTTCTTGCAGTTGGGGCGCATCGGCTGTTTATTTCCCCCTGTCTTTGCGTCAACGCGCTGCTATTACCCGCGCTGCCACCAAAGGGCGCAATGGTAAAGGCTGTGTGATTTTGTTTGCGGCGGGGAATGCTAACCGCCCAGTTGATGGTACTGTTTACGAGCGCAATTGGCCAAAGAATTTGCTATCAGGTAATACAGATTGGCTCAGTGGTTTTGCGGTACATCCTGATGCGATCGCTGTCGCTGCTTCTACGAGTTTGAACAAGAAATCAGCTTATAGCAATTGGGGTAATAATATAGCAGTATGTGCCCCTAGTAACAATGCTCCTCCGGGGATGTGGTTTCAAGAAGCTGGGTTTATGGAAACACAACCAGCGATCGCCACTTCTCTTTCCGGCCTAGGAATGCTCACCACCGATCAATTAGGCGCAGCAGGTTACGATCAAGGTGACTTTACCCGTACCTTTGGCGGTACTTCTGGCGCTACACCTGTAGTCGCCGGTGTGGCAGCATTGATTTTATCAGCAAACCCTGACTTAACCGCCCAACAAGTCAGGCGGATATTACAAGAAACCGCTGATAAAATTGTGGACACTAACCCTGACCCCCAATTGGGTTTACGTGAAGGAACTTACGACAGTAATGGTCATTCCCAATGGTTTGGGTATGGGAAAGTGAATGCAGCTTCATCTGTACAAGCAGCACAGCAAATGCGTACAGGCGCAGCAACTTCTAGCAAGCAAATCAAGGGGAGAAATGATAGCCCCCTAGGGATTCCAGATAATAATAGACAGGGAATCAAAAGCGCGATCGCCCTGGACGAAGCCAGTCCCATCCAAGATATTCAAGTTACCGTTAACATCAGCCACGATTTTTTAGGCGATTTAGAAATTTACTTAATTGCACCCAATAATCAACAAATTTTATTGCAAAATCGCACCCTAGGTCGCCGTACAGCTTTACAAACAACATATACAGTGCGATCGCACCCAGCCCTCAAACAATTGCTCTCCTCCTCAGCTAAAGGACGTTGGCAATTATGGCTAGTCGATTATGTACCACAGGATGTTGGTCAATTGAATAGCTGGGAATTAAATTTGAGTATTTAGTCATTTGTCATTCGTCATTTGTCATTTGTCAAAACAAAGGCAGATGGTGAGGCACTGCTTTTCTTCGGTCAAGGCTTAATATAGCGATTATCGGTTGAGTCCAATACACTCGTAAGGGCGAACGGCCGTTCGTCCCTACACGCGACGATATAATTTTGTATTGCTTCCAACTGAAAACGGCTATATTCAACGATTAAGTCTTAGTCTTCAATGGTTAAGGGTTATTAGACATTATTACTTATTGCCACCTGACAACTGACAACTGACAACTGACAACTGACCAATGACAAATGACCAATGACAAAATTAAGAATTAGGAATCTCTACAAATGTATGGTTAGTAATTTCTGTTTCTTGGTGACTGAGTTGTTGCAAAGCTTTGGCTAAATCGTTAGTTAAGCATTTAGCATTTTGTTTGAGACAACCATGACTGTAATCTGCAACCTTGATTGCTGGGGCGATGTGAATAATCACATCCGTACCCCAATTTGGATAAGTTTGGCTGTAATGGATACTAATAGGTATAATTTTAATTCCCAAATCTGGCTGAGTCGATTCAGCACTCAAAGCCAGACGCGCAATTCCCGGCTTTAAAGGGTGAACTTGACCATCACGGTAAATACCACCTTCTGGGAAAATTACCAAGGTTTTTTTCTGCCCAAGCAGCTCAACTCCATGCCGTAAGGTAGTAATTGATGGGTGTTTAATATCAACAGGAAACCCCCCTAAGCGTCGGACAAACCAACCTTGCAAACCTTTGCATTCGCTACTAGTCACCATAAATCGCAGGTCGTTTTTTTTGTGACAAGCGATCGCCGCATAGGGTACAAGCAACGCATCCCAACGCGCACGGTGGGTAGGAGCAAGAATCATAGGCCCAGATTCAGGAATATGTTCTTGTCCAATGATTGTAATTCGTCCAAAGAACGTTGGTACAAGTAAGTGCCGTCCTAATAGATACGCCAGAGGACCTAACCAAGGAGAAACCCGCGAATTCGTAGAGGTAGTATGAGCCACCGGGATATTTGCGGGGGTAGTTGCGGGGGTAGTTGCGGGAGTATTTGCTGGTTTTTGCTGGTAAGTAGGGTTAGCAGAGTAAATTTCCATCATGCTGGTGGCTGCTGATTGTCAGCTAAAATGTGACGAAACCTTGATTAGTTACACCGTAATTTTTCTTTCATCACTTGTGTCCTACCTATTGGACAGTTTCGTCTCTGTCTGCTAATTTCGCTTATCACGTCGGGTAGCAAACCAAGCTTGCAATTGCTGACGACAAGCAGACTCTAAAACGCCTCCAATCACTTTTAGGCGGTGATTAGAGGCTGCACTATCAGGGATGTTGGTAACAGTACGAATTGCACCAGTTTTGGTATCGTCTACTCCATATACCAGCAATCCAATACGGGCGTGTATAATAGCACCCGCACACATTGGGCAAGGTTCTAAAGTTACGTAGAGCGTGCATTGATTGAGATGCCAATTTTGTAAAATTCTCCCAGCTGCCCTCAAAGCAATAATTTCTGCGTGGGCTGTGGGGTCTTTGTCGCGTTCTTTGCGGTTTTCACCCTCCGCCAGCAAATTTCCTGCAACATCAATAATCACTGCCCCTACAGGAACTTCTCCGGCTTCACCTGCTGCTTGTGCCAATTCTAAGGCACGACTCATCCATTGTCGGTGAACAAGATAATCTGGGTATTCAATTAACATCAGATTATTAAAAATAATTATTATAGATAATATCAAGTCTGCCAATTATGGATATTGAATACTAGCGATCGCCCCAATGTTGAGCAATCAAGGTGCGAGATCGTTCCGTTGCAACCCTTCTTCCCCATGTTCTGAGACTGGTTTTATCCTTGTTGGCGTTGCTGCTCTAGATGCTGGCGGTGAATTTCGGGGAAATTCTCTAAATCTTCTAATGACTTGGGTGCTGGGTAAACTTTGGCGTTGGGGTTTTGGAACCTGTCAATGTAGATTTGAAGTGCTTCTTCATCTTCCCTATGCTCAAGGATATATTGACGAAACTCGGGACGGGTCATTGCTGTGAAATCACGCTTACTCATAAATACCTCCAATATCCATTGGTGTTAATGATGATTTCTGTTTCTTCCCCAGCTAAGATAAATACGTCTTTTGTCCGGCTATTTACAGTTACTAAATATATTGGTACATACATTTGAGTTAATCTATAGCTGAGAATGAAACAGACTTCGATTTGTTCTGGCGTTGGCATATCCTTAAGCGCACCCTGTTGCCAATTGCTAACCAAACCATTTTATTGTTCTTTACTACTTCCAGATTTCTGATTTTTTCACTTTTAGCCGTCTCCTGAAGCGATGTCTTCTCTAGCCTACTCTGCTGAAGTGCTGATTACAGGTTGTCATGACAAAGCCCACCGTAGCGGGCTGATTTGATTTTTATTTGCGGTTATAGCTGGGAGTATTTAACTAACCTGGAGGTGCTAATTTTGTCTATAAACGGCTGTTTGAGCTAAGAGAGGGTCGAGTTGACCTTGGGTATCCAATTGATAAAGATCATCACAGCCACCAACATGTTGATTATTAATGAAAATCTGGGGAACTGTACGGCGTCCGTTGGCTCGTTCTGCCATTTTTGCTCTGGCGGCTTCGTCACCGTCGATTTTGTATTCCTGAAATTGAACGCCTTTCCACCAAAGTAGCATCTTAGCGCGGATGCAGTAAGGGCAAGTTTGCCAAGTGTAGATTTCAACGTTAGCTTTTACTTGCTCTGGATGTCGGTTTAATAGAGGATTGAGAAAATTCAGCATATTTGCATGTTATCGCTTTTTGTGAACTGTCTCTAGCTTAAATTATATGAACTACTCACCCCAGGGAAAGTGCGATCGCATCATCGGCTTACAAAGTGCGAATAAACTTACAGGCGTGGCGATTTTGTAATATTTGTCACAAAAATTCGTAATATTGCGAATAAAAATTTGTCTATTTTCATGTGATATTTATTATGACAATTCATACTTAACGCTCCCGTTGTGGAATTTCCTGTCTATGAATAGTATTTCCATACCTACACATAATTGGAATAGTGGTTTGTATGAGGATAAACACGCCTTCGTGTGGCAGTATGGTGAGGATTTATTGCAATTACTTAACCCGAAAGCAGGGGAGTTAATTTTAGATCTCGGTTGTGGAACCGGACAACTCACAGAAAAAATTGCCCAAACTGGGGCCCAGGTGATGGGAATTGATAGCGCCGCCACGATGATTGAGAAGGCGAGACAAAATTATCCCCAGATTGAGTTTGATGTTGCTGATGCTAGGAACTTTCAAGTAGAAAAGCCATGCGATGCGGTGTTTTCCAACGCTGTATTACATTGGGTGAAACAAGCAGAACAAGCGATCGCATCCATTCATCAAGCACTCAAACCCGGTGGGCGGTTTGTGGCAGAATTTGGTGGGAAGGGGAATGTGGGGGCTATTGTCACAGCTTTAGAAAATGCGATCGCCTCTATGGGAATTCACCAACCACAAACACTCAATCCTTGGTACTACCCCAGCATTGGTGAATATGCTACTCTCCTGGAACAACAAGGTTTTGATGTCATCTATGCTAGCTTGCGCGATCGTCCCACTCCTCTAGCAGACAAAGAAGCAGGCTTAGCCAACTGGATTGAAATGTTTGCCGGCGCATTTTTTGTCGGAATATCTGCTGAACAAAAAACACAAATAATTCGTCACGTAGAAGAACAACTCAAGCCAACTCTTTATCAAGATGGAACTTGGACAGCAGACTACCGAAGAATTCGCATTCTAGCTATCAAACTTTAGATAAATATCATAAAAATATCTACCAGTGGTCAGCGATCAGTGGAAAAATAAGTAAGCTAATGCGCGTCTAAATTGCATAACTACTAATAAGGGCTGTTAACTGTTGACTGTCAAAGGTCAACTGTCAATAGCCCTGAGGATGGATTGTGAAACTTAAAAGCACAATAGCTTAACATCTGTCCAAGTAAGATATTCAACTAAATTCAAAAACAACTGACAACTGACAAGCGAAACACAATAAAAACTATGCTTATCCAAAAAAATTCTGGTTGCAAAACATCGCTACCACTATTATTAAGTTTTAGCCTAGCGATGATTTCTCTTGTACCAATACGACCTTCACTAGGGGAAAATTCCTCTATACCAAAGCCTTCTAAGGCACCTTTAGAACTCAGCTTATTAACGAAACCAAAAAGTAATGTGGTTACAGCTACTACGATTAACCAAGGAAATTTAACCGTTCCTAGATTATGGCGGGCACAAAATAGCGCCGAGAACAAGCTATTAGCTAATTGGATAGCATATCCCGCTTCAGTGCTAGAACCTGCGCGGGTAGATTTAGTAGTTAATCAGCAAATTTGGAGTTTATTAGATTATCTAGAACGCTACGACTTTATCAATCGTTTGGGTACTGCGGCGAGAAGGGATAATTATAATGTTCGCGTATTTAATTATCAGGAAGAACTGTTAGGAAGCTATACTTGTAACTTTAGTATTAGTCCAGCTTTATGTAATATCAATATGCCTAGTCAGAATAAGTTTGGTTGGCGACGTTCTTCATGAAGGATGAAGGATGAAGTATGAAGTATGAAGGATGAAGGATGAAATTACTAAATAATCTTCGTAATACCAATTTACTATGAAGATGCATATAATTAGCCTGCTCTGGCAGGCTTTGTATGTATAGCCCCACCCTTATAGGGTGAGGGCGATAATGTGCAGCCTCACATAGAAATTGGTATAAGTTGTCAGATGTCAATGGTCAATAGTTAATAGTCAGTTGTATTTCTTATCCCCAGTCTCTTTTACCCAGAAGCGTTGGGAGATTTGGCAATTGATTTTCATCCTTCATCCTTCACATTTCATCCTTCATTTATCCTTTCTGAATTAAGGCGAACAAATTCTCATACTCTTTTGTTGCTGATGGAGATAAAGGAAGTAAAAATTCACTTTTAGTGAAAACTTCACGATTGTTTACTAATATATTTCTTAATGGTTCCTGAATTTCTGATGAGGTAATATTGGGCGCAATTGGTGAATTAGTTTTGCTCAGCACAGAAATATCCTTTGCGATCGCCGGCTGCAAACAAAAATCAATCCATTGATTTGCTAAAGTGTCTTTGTCAACGCCAGTTGGACGTACCCAGAGATCAGCCCATAAGGCGGTTCCTGACTGGGGAATAATGGCTGTTAAGTGCGGATAACTCGCCAGCACTGGGATAACATCGTCAGACCAGCCAACCGCCAGCCAAGTGTCCTCAATAATTAAAGGTTCTAAGTAGGTCTGGGAACTGTAGAACTTGACTTGTTGATTTAAGGTGCGTAGTTCTTTCTCCAATTCGGGAATTTGGTCAAGTTTCTCTGTATTGTAGGATTTTCCTAATTTCTTTAAAACCAGACCAATCACTTCTCGTGGTTGATTGAGTAGAGAAATCCGCGATCGCACTTCATCTCGCCACAAATCACTCCAATCTTGCGGTGTCCATCCTAATTGTTGGAACTTTTTCCGGTTATAAACAATCACCGTACTACCCCAACGGTAAGGAACAGCCCAAACTTTTCCTTGAGAATCAAGATTACCTTGGTCGTTGCGCCTTACTAGTTGCTTCCAGCGATCGTCCAAATTCGTCCACTGTTTAATCTGCGGTTCATTGATTGGTTGAATTAGTTTTTGCTCAATTGCAGATTTTAGCCAATAATCCCCCAATGTCACTAAGTCCGCGATCGCTGTTTTTTGGTCTTGCTGCCAAGGGATTAAGCGCCGCCATCCTTGTTCATCTTTAGATTCTGGGGGTTTGTGCCAATTTTGCAATTGTTTATATAAATCTTGTATCTGCCCTACAGGAGAAAACTTTAACTGCGGCTGTGGTTGTAAGGCTTTCTGAAATTTATTAACTACCTGACCAGGGATAGAACCTTTTAATAGCTGTACTTTCAGTTGCGTCTTGTTGTTACCACTACAGCCAATCAGCAGTTGTGAAAGTGCTAATGTACCTGTGGCTAATAAAAACGAGCGGCGATCCATCGATTTTGTATATGAAGTTCTAGATTATATAGCAATCCTAAATCAGTTGCCAACAAATGTATTGCGCTTGGCGTGTCAGTGGTCAGTTGGGGCGGGTTTATTTAGATCATCGTTAATCAGCGAGAAATATTTGTAAACCCGCCCGTACAGTTGTCGGTTGTTTTGATGAAAGTTTAATGGTTCATACCTTCATGCGCGGGTTCACAGATATCCTAATTCATTAACAAATATCCAAATAAACCCACCCCTACACAATCATTTAAATAAAAACTTAGATCCTGGGGTGGAGTTTTTTTCTATATAATTGCTAGATCCTACCTGCGGTAGATGGCGCTCTTCAGTTTCCCTTGCTTCAATAGGGTAAATATATCCTATCCTGGTAACGATTTTACTTTTTAATTTACTATTTTGAATTGCTTTTTTTTCAGTGAATTTTTTCGGAAATCCTCAGTTCTAAATAATTCTCTTGTGCAGAGCCTAATTGTGATCGTTTCCTGATTAGGAAATTAGGGTAATAATACCTACGCCACTTGCATGTAAGTATTTTGACAGTTTTCGGGTAAAAGCATTGCGCTGTAACCGTACTAGCTAGTAGTCAGTGGCAAAGAGATATTGAGACAGCCACGCCACTTAACTACAACTCTTCAAACCCCACCCCAGTCGGCTCAACTTTGGAAACTAATGCACGGCGCTGGCTTTGCAACACAGTAGCTATACAAGTCAGGCATTAAACTTTCATCAAAAACAACTTACAGGCTTTGAGCAGGAAAATATTGGAGATAAGAGGCAAAAAAACTCAATTTTACGAAAATTAATGAGTTTTAGGGCTAATAACAACTCAATAGTTAACTTTTTGTCAGAATATTCATGAGTATGACTTAGAAAAATATTGAGTTATGTTGATAAGTAATGACTTTGATATCAGATTCGCAAAAAAGATGGCAAAAATTAAATAATTCATAAGTATATTTAAGTCTGCCAGTAAATTGAATAACATAGAGAAAATATGCGGATTAGGGTATTAAATGGAGCCATTACAAAAGCAGATCATGACTTTGAGCTATAAGCTGGATGCCCTCTGCCAAGTGATTGAGGAGCTTGACAGTAAAGTGTCTCAAACTTTATCAGAGTGCTCTTTAGCTAAAACCCAGGCAAGAGATAGCTATTCAGAAAATAGCAACGCCGTACATTACCAGTACAAAGGAAATCTCCATTTCAATTCTGAACTGGAACATAAGGATGTATTGTCGGATGGGATGTATCCAGAGATGAATCGTCAAAGTGGAGAAAAAACCCTGACACCAGAAATTCAAATACAACGACTAACAGCACAATTAACAGCAGCTTACAATCGCATTGCCGCTTTAGAAGAACAATTACTGCGGGAGAGAATTCACTAATAAGTTAATCGTCCAAGAGATTTACCTGAAATGGCTGAGTCTTGGTATCCGCTATTGGTTATTGAATCTGCTCAAGCGCTCAAGTTGTTTTTCAATGGCTGCCAAAAGTTGTGGTTGCTGCCAACCTAGACTAAGATAAGCAGCGATCGCAGCTCCACCAGCGCCCATGCCTTCTTTGACAAAACCCTGCTCGTAAGCTTGGAGTTGGGGATAAAGAGAATCAGTAAAACTCAGTTGAGTCCCTAGTAGGGGTGGGATCTCCCCACCCAGGGTCTCCCCAGCTTTAATTATGTCTTGATTACCTAAACTCAAAGCTAATTCCACCGTACCACCTGTGGGATCTTCTGCCACCCAGCGGGTTGTACCGACAACCACTTCTTGAGGTTGCCAAGGTAAATTGTAAGTTTGCGCGATCGCCTGAATCAGCGCATAAACTGCGAGCATTTGCGTTCCCCCAGCCAGCAACACACCACAGCTACGACTCGCGGCGATCGCCATTCCTGCTACTACCACCTGCATCGGATCGCCCACAGCGGCGACGAGTTGGAGAGGATCAAGGGAATCTGTATTTGCTTCTAGTCCTCTTGCCTTGATTTTCTCAAGTCCTGCTTGTACCAAAGCGGATTTTTGTCCGTGGTTACAAACAGGATGACTGCTGTTAACTTTCCCGGCGGCGGGTATTCCCAAGCCAGTTAAAATTGCCAAAGCGGTAGTTGTGCCACCAACCACACACTCACCTAAAATTAAATAACCCTGTTGAATATTGGCAGCCAGTCGAGAACCCCAAATCAGCCCTTGTTCTAGCAAGTGGTGTACCGTTGCTAGTTCCATAGCATTCCCTTGACTTAAACACCTAGCCGGAAAGCCCCCCAAATCAATTATCGGTACAGCAGGGGGCTGGGGTAAGCCAGCATTAAATAAATAAATAGGAGTTTGCAACGCCTCAACTACAGCACGGGAAATCAGCACAGGTGAAGCACCCGCTGCTAGTGGTGGTAGAGGATATTGGGGCTGGTGTTCTGCACCGTAATATAAAAATTCAGCATCAGCACAAGCAGTATACTTTCGGTCTTCGGGAGTACGTCCAGCCGCCGAAATCCCTGGAATTAAACCAGTTTCAGTAAATCCTAAAACACAGGCAAACACAGGTAAGCGATCGCGATACTTAGCAATCCAAGCTTCACCTTGGGATATTTGGGTATAAATATTAATCATAACTGCGTTGTTAGTTGTCATTAGTCAGTTGTCAGTTGTCTTTTTTGCCAATGACTAATGACAAATGACTATTGACCATTATTCATAATCCATTAAGACTTGTACCCAACGTGGCGGACGGGAGATAGGATTTCCCAGGCGATCTAAGAGCAGCCATGCCGCTATGTGGACGATAAATAAATAGATAAAATTGTTCAGCATAATTAAAGCGATCGCCCCGAATTGAATCCAAAAGATACTGGGATTTGCCAATAACCCTAGAAATAGGAATAACCACTCTGCCCACTTTGTGACTACGTTGATCCCATAAATCCAAAGATCCTCACCAGATAACAAAGATAGTAACCATACCCGGAAAAAAGACCCTATAGTACCGAGTAGCATACCCAAGGTAATAGAAACTATCCAGGGGACACGACGATTCCAGGTTGTTCCTAATAGTACGCCCATAAAACCATAGGGCATTACAAACAACAGACTCCGGACTGGCCCCATCAACACCGCCAGCAGTAACCCAGATGTGACTGCTGCCATCCACGCTGCGCGTCGCCCCCAACGGAGATAAACTAGTGCGATCGGTACGGGAAAAAATATCCGTAAAACTGGCCCCAAGGGAAAGTAATAATTCACAAACCAAATCAAACTAGCAGTACTCGCTAAAAAAGCCGTTTCCACCATTCTCAGCGGTGTATCAACCTTGAGTTGGGGAGGTTTGAGTGTGCTGTGATTCCCCAACTTGATCTGACTAGTTTGAGATTCAGATGATGGGCCTTGCTCTGGCTCCTCTGGCAGAGAATCTAAGATACTCATAGCTGTGACGCATTTAAATTGTATATTGACTCATCAGGGCTATCTTCTGCCATTTGTCATTCATCATTTGTGCTGACAATTGACAAATAACAAATGACAGTTTTCACGACAAAATGTCCAATTTAGACACGTATTAGCTCAATTGACAACTGTTTACACGATCATTCTTTCCAATGCTGACAAATCGGGAATACAGATAATGTCCTGATCCCGTCTAATCAAGCCTTTTTTTTCTAACCGAGTCAACACTCGTGTGACTGTTTCCCGCGCTAGCCCACTTAAACTACTTAATTCTCGGTGTGGTAAATTGGGTATTTCCGTTCCTGTCTGTGCCTTTTTTCCTTGTCCTTCTGCCAAAAATAGCAAAGTATCCGCCACCCGTGACTGGCTGTCAGATTCCCGCAAGCGCAGCCGGCGATTCACTTGGCGTAAGCGTCGCGCCATCAGTTGCGCTAATCGCATTCCTGCTAAAGGTTCTGTTTGCAGTAACTTGACAAAATCCTGAGACGGCATACTACCAATTACTGTAGCCGTGAGAGTAATTACATCCGTAGAGCGGGGTACTTCATCTAGCGCTGCCATTTCACCAAACAATTCACCCTTACCGAGAATATTTAATGTCACCTCTTTGCCTTCTAGGTTATAGGTGCGGATTTTGACCCAGCCATCCATAATAAAATATACAGAACCACCCCAGTCATTTTCCAGTAGAATTACCTGATTTGCTGGGTGAGTACGGGTAACAAGATGGGTGAGAGCTAGTTCTACAACCGTTTCTGGCAACCCTTGAAAAAAGGGAGCCGAGGTGATCATCCAGGGATTTGCAGGTGTCTGCACGCTATATCGGTCTTCCATTACAACATCTTAATTACATACTTCTTAAATAAAACTGTTGGATAAACAACAAACGCGATCGCTATGTTAAGCCTAAGCTATCAAAACACTACCCTTTACAAAAATAAAACTAAACTATGTTACACAAGAAAGCGATAACTGAGTCGTTTTTCAATAATTTTTCCCAATGGTGTTCACACTAACAATTATGCATCAAGCAGATTTTGGTTCTGGAAGTCGTTTGGGGCTAACTGGACTGCAAGCCCGATAACTTCAGAACATAGGTAACCAACATTAATGATACTCAAGGGAGTTAATTTTTGCTAACTTAAAACTTTTGGGTGTTTTCGGCAATCTGCAACTGGCACATTCATGATTATAGGTAAATTACTTCGTAGTCAGGACTTGAGTCCTAAATTCTGAAGTACTTTCATTGGTGACGAAGAACTTATCAAAACTTTGGTGTTAGACAACTAGGTATAAAAAATCCCGATAATTTGTAGCTTGGTCAGTACACAAATTTTTTGCTTACCAAAAGTAGTTTACTTAACGTTGGTCATTTTTTTGATTTTTTATGCTATGAAATCTGAGAAGCTACAACATTATTTGTCTGGTGAAGCTAAGACAGCACACAGTAGACTGCCGTGCTGTTAACACTGCCAACCATCTATTGTCCTCTCTTGACTGTCAGTAGCTAGCAAGCCGATTTTTGTAAACAGGTACTCATTGACGATCGCCAAAATTGCCAAAATTTATCAGATCAAACCATTGCACCCAGAAATCCCACGAGTAAACGCCAACCCTCGTAACTTTAATTATTGTAAATTAATTTCCTCGCCAATTAACGTAAATTTCTACATAAGGTATCTAAAGTGACTTCTCAAGCTGATGAAATTCAAAGATTGATTGCAGACATTGACAACTTACTAGACAGTAATTTTAAGCGCCTGTCTAAGCTTTTACCTAGTCACGCTACGGAGCCACGAGAGGTTTTAGAGCGGATTCGCGATTTTCTCGGTAGGTTCAACGAAAGTGAACCTTTAGCGAAGGATGCTCAAAGTCAACCCTCGGAACACAAACCGCTATCACCTTTGTTAGCAAAATTTGTGGAACAGACTCATCCTCAGCCTGTCAGCCAAAACCAGCAACCGGATGCAGCACAGATTACCGCCGCGTTGTCTCAAAAATTAAGTAGTGAAGTTTCAGCTTTAATTGAGCCGTTAAAAGCAGAATTAGCCGGATTATTGCAAGAGCGAGCTGCTCTTGTCCAAGAAATTCGCCAATTGGAGCAAAAAAGGCTGCAAAACTACTCTCTCAGTCAGCAATTGGCAAATCAAGAACAGATAATTCACGAATTTTTACAGGTGCTGGGCAATCGCTTGCTGCCGACTTTAAGCTCACAATTAGCTGAGAGTTTGGCAAATTTACCGATCGCGGCCAATTCAAAGCCAACAGATCAAAGTTTAGTAGAAACATCAGATCCCCAAGAGCACTTAACAAAGCTAGGCGGGAACTTAGATCAGCGCTTAGCATCCCTAGATGGAACTGTAAATGTTGTCTTTGAAGCACTACAGCGCAACATTCAGACTTATCAAGAATCTCTAGCGCAAGCACTGGCGAGAATGCACAGTCAAGGAATGCAAGGCGAACAGGTAATGGCCAGCTTTGTGAATAACTTGACGCAGTATTTACAACAATTTCCTGCTGATCAAGCATCTTCATCGACAAATCAGCAAGATATTCATTCAGCTGCTACTCAGCCAGAGTTAGGAACGGGGCGATCGCCAATTAGCCAAGCAAAAGCCGAAGATTTCCATACAGTGGTGTCTCAACTGCTAGCAGATGCGCCGCCATCTTCAGGACAAAATCCGCCTCCCATCCCAACTACATTCAATCTGGATAGTCCACAACTAGATGAAGTAGATGAAGTAGACGAACTTTATGCCAGTTTGTTTAGTACAGAAAATGTTACCAACCAAGTTCAAGAAATTCCCGCGCCACAGGTGGAGTTTAACGAACTATCTACCCAACAAACTACAACTGAATCAGAATTAAATATCACTGATAGCCAACCTGTGCAAGTTGTGGATTCTCCTGGGGAAACAGTCGCGAGTGTGACACAACAAAATTTAGAACTAATTCCCGATCCCCCAGCACCACAGACTGAGTCATCACCGGAGTGGAACGATTTATTTTTTGAGGAAGTTACACAGACAACTAGCTCGCCAGCCGCAGATAGTCCAGCCGCAGATAGTATTTATCGTATTACAGCCCTGACAGACCTATTAGTTGATTTAGGTGCCCAACAGCAGGTACTTCCAACCGCCGAACCAGCCCAAGAAGTCACAACAAATACCCCTGAAGCCAAAACAGTAATTGCTAATCAACAACAAGAGCAATCTTTAGATAACTATATTCCGGCTTCGTCACAGGAAAATTTGCTCCAACCAGAAGCAACCGCTACCATGCCTGATATTACCTTGGATGACGAGCAGTTGCAGTTATTGGATCAAGATTTGGCTCAATTTGATGGGTTACTAAATACCCAGTCACCGCTAATTGCTAGCTGGGTGAGTAGCAATAATAAAAGCCATGAAGAACAATTACACACTGAGCCTGATCGGGCAGAATTAACAGAAAATAACCCCACTGTTGCTGACTCCATCGAATTACCACAGCTAGATGCTGGTGCTGTTCCCCAAGCAGAACATGAGTTAGATTTTAGCCCGATAATTGAAAAAAAAAAGGAAAGCACAACTGGCTCTTTGGCGAGTTCTTCAGTTTCTACGGCGCACAATTTCAAACATCCAGCAGTTTCAACTGACAATATTTTGGAGTCGCGCTGGTATTTAGGAATTGATTTAGGAACAACGGGAATTTCGGCGGCACTATTAAATAGTTCAACTTTCGTAGTTTATCCGATCTACTGGTCAGCAGAAAACCAAGCCGGAGCATCTTCTTTTGGGCAATCGTTGCGGTTACCAGCAGAAGTATATCTACCCACAGCTTCTGTACACCAAGGTGAAACCGAAAGCACAGAAACTCATAAGCAAACAGCACCTGCATCTGTCAGTCCGGAGAACTTGGCGAGTAAGTCAGATTCCGAGGTGAAAAACACTCCCTACTCAGCACAGTTGAAACCGTATTTACAAGTAGCTATTCCTTACAAAAATGCTAGACAAAAATGGGAACCTGTGCTGCAATTCAATGAATTTTCTGCGGGGCCGTTAATTTGGGTTGTGCGATCGCTCTCTAAACTCCTCTTAACCCTGAAATCCGATCGTCAAAGTACTACTCAAGGTTTAATTGCTGCGGCTGTGGGTTTAGACGAACAAAGTTTTCGGACAATTATTAATAATATTGCTGGTGCAATCTGCACTTGTCCATCGAGTTGGTCTGAACAATATCGCTTTAATGTCCGGGAAGCATTACTGACGAGTAAATTAATCCAACATCCACAGCAAGTATTTTTCATCGAAGAAGCGATCGCCAGTCTGTTAAGTGTTCTCAATGCTGGCAACGGACAAACAGTACAATTAAGCACGAATCAAGGTTTGCGTCCCATACAAATCAACGAGCAGCCGTTGGTGGGTAATACCCTAGCTTTGAGTATTGGGGCTACCACCACCGAAATGGCATTGGTAGATTTGTCAGAAAATTTCTCTCAATTGACTCATAATGATTTCATGCTCCATAACTTTGCCTATGGTGGCAAGGGTATTGAGCAAGATATTATCTGCCAATTGCTTCTACCACCAAAATCTCGGCAATCACGCTCAGAAATTGGTAGCGGACAAATTAGCTCTCAGCCGGGATTGTGGCGATCGAATATTCCCGGTTTAGAGCAAATGTATTGGCAAAGTTTGGGTTTGGAAGAATTAGAACTCCCGCGAGTCGGAGAACCGGATATTATAGCTCGCGTTCGCCTCCAGCAGCGTCTAGAAAGTTCCTTGCTCGGACAAGCTGTACTCGATGCCGCATTAGCTCTGAAGCTGATTTTACAACATCAGGAAACTTTCACCTTAGATTTAGCCGACCAGCGCTGGGTATTGGAACGGCGAGATTTAGAAAGCCAAGTATTAGTTCCATTTGTCCGTCGCCTCAATCGCGAACTCAACAAATTGTTGGTAGCCCGTGGTATCCCCACAGAAGCAATTAATCAAGCAATCTTGACTGGTGGAGTTGCTTCCATCACCACAATCAACCGTTGGCTGAAGCAAAAACTACCCAACGCCAAGATTATCCAAGATTCATATCTGGGTGAAAATGGCGCTCCCAATTGTAGCCGAGTTGCCTATGGTTTGGCTATGTTACCTTTACATCCCCAGGTGTTAGAAATACCTAAGCAACAATACACAGATTATTTCCTGTTTACAGAATTACTACGGCTCTTACCAGAACGTCCCCTATCTTTTAGTGAAGTTCTCCAGTTATTTGAGGGAAGAGGTGTTAACACCCGCACTTGTCAGCAACGCCTGTTAGCTTTCTTGGAAGGTGAGTTACCTGCGGGTTTAATCCCTAACAGTCCAGATTCCACCTGGCTCACCCAAAGTTCCCAAGATAACCCAGATTATCAGGCGATCGCCGCTACTCCCCTATTTGAAAAACAAGGTAATCTCACCTATCGTCCCAATTCCCAACAACTGCTGTTGTTACGTCGCTATTTGGACGCAATTAAAGCTAGTACTCGCCAATCTTTGGAAGAACCATATACACTGAGTTTTTCCTTAGAATTTGCTCATTAGTGGGACTTTGAAAATCTTTCGTAGTCAGTACTGAAGTACTTTCTTTTGAAGTACTGAAGTGCTGACTACGTTTTTTTTACTTATCACGTATTGTTAAATCTTCCGAAACAATACTGAAACTTTATATTATTTCTAGAAATTTAAAAGATTGTGTAAAGGTGGCGTTGAAAGGGCAAAAAATTGTCTATATTAGCACTCAGTACAACTCTTATTGGAAACGGAAAATACAGTAGCAACGGCTAAGTTCAGTAAAAACCGAAGGCTAATTATGTCCATTTCAACTTTCACTACTGACGCCAAAGATTGTATTGTGGATAATTTAACATTCTTGAGTCAGATTGATTCAGTTAATTTATCACCACAACCTTTACACCCTTCTATCAGCAGCAAAGCAAAACGATTAATCGATATTTGCGGTGCGATTATCGGACTAACGATTACAGCTTTAGTAACAGTTCCCATAGCTATTGCTACTTTTATCGATCATCCCGGTCCGATATTTTATTGCCAAGTTCGTTGCGGTCTTCATGGGAAACCTTTCCGCATGTGGAAATTCCGCTCAATGGTTGTCAACGCCGAAAAACTTAAGCATTTAGTCAAAAACGAAGCTCAAGGGCACATTTTTAAATCTGTAGATGATCCACGCATTACTCGCGTAGGTAAAATTCTGCGGCGCACCAGTCTAGACGAATTACCTCAGTTTTGGAACGTGTTAATGGGAGATATGAGCCTAGTTGGTACTCGTCCACCCACTCCTGACGAAGTCATCAACTACGAACCACACCACTGGGAAAGATTGCGAGTCAAGCCAGGAATGACTGGAGAATGGCAAGCTAACGGTCGTTCCAGCATTAACGATTTTGAAACAATCGTGAGTATGGATATCGATTATCAGCGTAAGTGGTCTATCGGTTACGACCTGATTCTAATTTTGAAGACTATCCATGTGGTGTTGTTAAAGGTTGGTGCCCATTAAAACCAATTTTTCAAAATTCACTTTATTGCTGAATTTTGAATTGGTATCACTTGTTGCCACTCTTGCCAGTTAGGGTGTGCCTATCTCGAGATGAGATGAAGTTCAACATTATGAATTCTAACTCCAATAATTCTGGGAATTTATCATATTGAACTTTGAATTGTTTAACCTTTAACCCCACTACCAGTTTCCGTAGGTACGATAAAACGTTGTAAAAACAGAAAAAGTACCAATACAGGGGCTATAGAAATTACCGAACCAGCAGCTACCAAACGCCAATCAAGAGAAAACGTACCTGCTAGCTTGGCGACTCCTAGGGGAAGGGTATACAAATTTTCGTCTTGAATGACAATTAACGGCCAAAGAAAGTCACTCCAAGAACCGATAAAGACGAAAATAGCCAGGGTCACAAGTGCCGGACGAATTGCTGGCAACATAATATACCACCATAAACCTAACTCGGAGCTGCCATCCATACGGGCAGCTTCTTCTATTTCTTTAGGAACGCTCATAAAGGCTTGTCGTAAGAGAAAAATGCCAAAAGCCGAAGCTAAGCTGGGAAACATCATCCCCAAATAAGTGTTTCTTAAGCCGATTTGCACTGTCAAAATATACAGGGGAATCATCACGATTTGAAAGGGAATCATAATCGTGGAAACAATGGCAATAAAAATCCAGTCTCGCCCAGGAAATGATAGTCTGGCTAAGGGGTAAGCTGCTAAGGCGCAAAACAGCAGATTCAAAGCGACAGTCAGTAGAGCTACCAAAGTGCTGTTATAGAGGTACTGTCCAAAGGGTAGAGACTGCCACACACTAGAGAAATTAGCCAGTGTCGGTTGAGAGGGTAATAACTGCGGTGGTGACTGCAATATATTTTCTGTGGGCGATTTTAAGGCTGTACTGATTAACCATAGTAAGGGAAACAGCGTCAGGAGTGCGATCGCTCCCAACAACCCATAAATTCCTAATATTTGCAGTGGTGATTTGTGATGTTGTGAGTTAGTCATTGGTCATTAGTCATTGGTCATTGGTCATTTGTCATTTGTCAATGCTAATACCAATTCACGAAAACCCTGATACAGCATTGTTGTGCCCCTACCAACGTATTTGTATCATGATTAAAGTCATGTATTATATCATGTTTTAGTTGATTTAAACCAACTTGATCAACATATTTTTCGATAACTTAGGCAAAATGCTCGCCCGTTTATAATAAATCCTCGTCCATTTATAATAAATCCTCGTCCGTTTATAATAAATCCTCGTCCGTTTATAATAAATGCTCGTCCATTTATAATAAATCCTCGTCCATTTATAATAAATCCTCGTCCATTTATAATAAATGCCCGCACATTCAACATCAACGTTAATGTCGTCACGATCCCAACCCAAGCTTGCTGGTGTTCATTCCGTAGTGCAAGATGCTCGCACTACGGAATATGGATAATTTATTTTTTGTAAGGGACTTCCAAATAAAAAAAGATTCCAATCATTAACCTACCAAACCCGCAACTCGTAGGGGCGGGGTAACCCACATACGTGTCAACTTAACGTGAAACCCGCTTGGTGAAAAGGTTTCGCCCTCACCCCCAGCCCCTCTCCCCTGGGAGAGGGGAGCTAGAGATCCAATTCCCCTTCTCCCTGGGGAGAAGGGGTTAGGGGATGAGGGCATGGGGGATTTGTACAACGCTTGCCCGATATAGCTTTCGGCTTAAGTTGACACCAATGGGTTACCCATTGGTGTCAACTTAAGTTAAAACGCTTATCCCACAAGTCTTTCACCCCACCCCTTAATCCCCTCCCCGTAAACTCTGAGGGGACGTTTTGGCTTTAGACAAAACTGGGGTGGGGTAACGCGGATCTTGATGTTAAGCGATTTAATTCAAAATCAAGCTTTGGCAAGGGTTTCATGTTAAGTTGACACGTATGGGGGTAACCCCGCCCCTACAATTTGGCATAATTTATTTTTTGTAAGTCCCTTAACAAAGCAAGTTTGATAATTTGCTCAATTTATTCTCTGTAGCAACGAAATTTAAAGGTTTATCCCAATATGCAACGGGTAATTGCGGTAAATAAGCAAAATCAAAGATAATTCCGATAGTTGGCTTTGTCGCCCATTCTGGCGAACTCAATAAGCGATCGTAATAGCCGCCGCCATAGCCTAAGCGATATCCTTGATAATCGCAAGCCACGCTAGGAACTAAAATTAAATCAACTTCTTCCGGCTTGATAACTGGCGCGTGGGGATGGGGTTCGCTAATGCCATAATTACCAATTGCTAAAGTATCTTCAGGATTCCAGAGATGCCAATACATAGATTTACCCACACACCGGGGAAATCCCCAACAGTATTTATTATCTGTAAACAGCGGACTTAAATCGGCTTCTTGGCGAAAGCTGAAATAAGCAAGTATGGTTTTAGCTTGGGTAAATAAAGGAGAGTTTTGCAGTTGCGTACAAATGCGATCGCTTTTTTCTCTCCATTCGTTCACCGTCATTAATTGGCGTTGTTTCAAGAGATTACGCCGGAGTTTGGTTTTAGCTAATTGCGAATCATCTACGATCATTCTCAGGGATTTATCAATAAAAATATGGAATATGATATAGGACTTAAGCAAAGGTAATACTAATTTTAAAAAGGAATGCGACAGATTGTAGGGGCACGGCATTGCCCATTGGTGTCAACTTAAGTCAAAACGCTTATTCCACAGGCATTTTACCCCACCCCTCAATCCCCTCCCCGCTTGCGGGGAGGGGAGGTTTTGCGCCAGCAAAACTGGGGTGGGGTAACGCGGATCTTGATGGTAGGTGATTTAATTCAAAATTAAGTCTTGATAAGGGTTTCACGTTAAGTTGACACAGGTGGGCATTGCCGTGCCCTCTAGAATATATTGATGTGCCTAATCCAACATTTCTGGATCAATTCCTAAAGCGTTGAGTTGTTCCGGGGAAAGATTACGTAACTTTTCCACCAGTCTCTCGCGTTTTTGGCGCTCAAGTTCAGCTTTTTGGCGTTCAAGTTCAGCTTTTTGGCGCTCAACTTCAGCGCTTTGTTGCTCAATTATGGCGCGTTCCTCACCTGTTAACAATAAATTTCCTTCCGCATCCCACCAGCGTAACCAAGGTAATTCGGCATTTTGATATAATCCCTGCCAAATACCCAACTCTACGCCCAAAGGTGGAATAGGGTAGTGTCCGCGATCGTTGGCTGTCATGAGTTGATAAGCATTATCAACCAGGTGATAAACTTCTACCTGGGCTTTTGCGACTTCGTAAATTCCATAATAAGGAACGCGAATTGCTTGTTCGTAAACCCAAAACTTGCCAACATTCCCCGCTTCCCCTTGGGATGGCGGCGTTTTGTCTCGTTCCTCTGTACCGTCACCTGAAACAAATTCCAGCACAATCAACGGTGCAATATACTCCTTCCACAGTACATAGGAACGCCGCATTTTCCCATCGAGAGTTGGCGGTACATTTGGTACATAAAACCAATCGGGTGCTTCTGCACCTTTTTCTGGGGGATCTGTTAATCGCCAGTAAATACCAGAATCTTGTCCAATACAATATTGACCGTCAGGATGAAGTTGTTCTAAAACAGGTTTAATAGAATCTGTAATTAAGATACTTTGGGGATGCTCCTGAAGATTTTTCACAAATTGACCATCTGAATCTGGTAACTGGTTGTGATCGGGTAAAGTTAATGCCGATACGGAAGTCATGGGCTTTAACAAAGGATTTATCTCAATTTTATTGCGCTTCGCGTGTCAGTTGTCAGTTGTCAGTTGTCAGTTGTTTTTAGAAATAGTTTAACTATGCTACAAGTGACCACAGTTGTTTCACTGAGAATGGTGGATAAGTTTGTTAGGGAACTCCAAAAAATAAACAACAGCTTAAAGTTGTTGACGGTTGACTGTTAACTGTCAACCGTCAACAGTCAACAATCACTTCGGGAATATTTTTTTACTTGAAAGTCCCTTGTACTTCTTGCGGATTATTACCCATCAACTTGAGATCACCAATGAGTCTACCTGAGGGTGATGTCTTCATAGGGAAAAATTCCTTAGCCTAAATTGAGAGTGCAATAAAAGGTATTAAGGAAACAATTGCTATGACAACCAATATTTCTACTGAAATTAACAAGAGTGATAATAAGTCACTCTTAACTGGTGTTCTCTTGATTGTGTTAGGAATTATAGCGATCGCAGTCCCTGCTATCTCGACAATTTTTGCAGAAACTTGGGTAGCAGTGATTCTGGCTTCTGCGGGATTTGCTAAACTGTTCTATGCATATAACACCCGCAACGAAGGCGGTTTGGTTTGGAAAGTTTTGTTAGGCGTACTCTACATTGCAACGGGTGTGATGTTGTTGATTTACCCATCAACAGGTATCCTGACATTGACACTATTGCTGGGTAGCTTCTTATTAACTGAAGGTGTTTTTGAATTAATTCTGGCATTTAGACTGCGTCCCCAACAAAACTGGACATGGGTATTGGGTAACGGCGTTATCACTTTAATTTTGGGTGCAATGATTTGGTTTCAGTGGCCTTTTAATGCACCTTGGCTGATTGGAACATTACTTGGTGTCAGCATTCTCTTTACCGGTGTCTCACGGGCGATGCTGTCATGGAATGGAAGCTCTAGCTTGAATAAGCCAGATCAAGCAGCCGGTACTGCTTAAGGCTGTAGTTTTATCTAGGGTGAGCATGAGTGAAAATTTTCCGCTCACCCCTATGGGGCGATCGCATTTCATTGGATTTAATTTTTCAGCCGATGCGATCGCGATCGTGTGATTTTAACAAATATGACATATCAGGCCCCGAAGGAATAATACCACCGGGATTGAGGGGAAACAGATTACCATAGTAGTCTTGCTTCACACTTTCTAAGTTACAGGTATCAGCAACACCGGGAAGCTGATACATATCTCTTAGGTACGCTCCTAAGTTGGGATAATCCTGAATTCTGTGGCGATTACACTTGAACAGCCCATAGTAAGCCACATCAAAGCGGAACAATGTTGTGAATAATCGCACATCTGCCAGGGTAAGATGATTTCCACAAAGGTATCTACTTGTCTCTAAGGCGGCTTCAATTTCATCTAAGGTGGCGAATAGTTCATCTATAGCTAGATTATAAGCTTGTTGGGTTTGCGCAAAGCCGCAACGATAAACACCGTTATTCACACTTTTGTAAATCTTCTCATTCCATTGGTCAATTTTTTCTTTTAATTCGTCAGGATACAAATTCAGCGTCGGATGAAGAGCGAACTCATTGAATTGGGAGTTCAGCATCACAATAATCTCTGCACTTTCATTGTTGACGATAGTCTTTGTTTGTTTGTCCCACAAAACTGGAACTGTCGCCCTTCCACTGTAGCCCGGTTGAGCCAGCTGATATAATTGCGCAAGGCTAGCGCAATCTTCTTCTGGTTGATCGAACACCCAACCGCCTGCGATCGCCGAAGGAACAACAACGGTTACAGATATCACATCTTCTAATCTTTTCAACGCCCGAACAATCAAGGTGCGGTGCGCCCAAGGACAACTCAGCCCTACATAGAGATGATAGCGCCCCGCCGCTGCTGGGTAGAGACTATTTTTCTCTGTGCTAATAAAGTTTCTTAACTGACTGCTAGGACGAATATACTCTCCCGACTGATTGCGAGGAGCAATTTTCGCCATCATAGTCTGCCACATTGTTGTCCAAACAAACCTACCCAGTTGAATAATCAGCTTTGGCGGTAGTGATTTTCCCTTCTTTTTTGTTGAGTTAGTAGACCCTACATTAAAATTTTTGACATCAGTCATAGTTAATAATTAGCAATAGAGTGAAGGCTGAGGGATCAGTAATTAATCTCTGCATGTTGCCAGAATTTATCCCTTGCGTTTTTGCATTAGCAATAAATGCCTGTCTTGTGCAGATCTACTCTTGGACGTAGCTAGCTCTATCTGGAGTATTGTCAAAAGATTTGTATTTAATATCAATTTTATCACTTAAGTGGGAAGAAACTTATATTGATTTTTTATTAATATTATTTTCAATCAATAAAAAATAACTTTTTAATTTTACGAAAATGGCTATACTTGATCAAAACAAATCTAACCAAAATTTAAAAGTAGAAGCTAAAGCAGAAAATCGTCCTCGGACATTGGGATTGCCGGATGCAACATTATTAATGGCTTTAGTACTGATAGCTGGTTTTGTGAGATTGGGCAATGTCAATGAGCAGGACAGAAGCGGCTTTCCCAATCTTGCCAGCACATCAGAACTAACGACAAATCCCAGCGAATTTATCGGCAAAACTGTAACAATTAGAAGCACACCAGTTCAGAAAGTTAACTCCAGCTCTTTCATAATTAACGATCAGCCACGAATTAGCAAAGACTCTATACTAGTTGTGAATGCATCAGGCGTGGCTTTCAATTTGCCCACTAATCGCAATCAAAAAATTGAAATTAGAGGTCAAGTTCGTAAATTAGTAATTCCGGAAATTGAACGGAATTTTGATTTGACTTTACAGGAAGAAGACTATGCAGGATATATAAATAAACCTGCGATTATTGCTCAGTCTATTAATTTAGTAGACTAATATCTTGAGGGGATGAGGGGTAGAGGGAGATAAGGCAGACAAATGACTATTGGACTATTGCTAGAGTGCCTTTTTGACTATTGACAAATGACTATTGACAAATGACTATTGACTATTGCTATGCTTTTGCTCCCGCTTTTTTGAGGATAGCAACTATCTTCTGCCAATTTCCTTCACGGGCGACACTCAACGGTGTTGCTCCTAGCTTGTTTTTGACATTTAGCTGTGCGCCCTTGGTAATTAGCATATTCACAACCTTGACATACTCATCTTCATAGTGTTGAGCTACTGGTGAACAAGCAAACATCAGTGCAGTGCTATCTTTTTTGGTTTTTACATTCACTAAAGCACCTTTGTCCAGTAAAAATTTTGTCATTTCTGCTCCAGCACGATAGGTGTACCGGGCTGCAACCATTAACGGAGTTATACCATTTGCATCGGCAAAATTCACATCTGCTCCCCGCTGCACCATTAGTTCCACACTCTGCATTGAACCGTCACTTACCGCCAGCGAAAAGTATCTATTGGGATCGCCGCCGTTGTCTAAAAACTTTTTTAAGACCTCAACCTGATCTGTTGAAATTGCCTCAATTAATATTTCTTCTTGGTTATCTGTCTGTGCTTGTGCTACTGCAATTGAGGGTGTCCATAGACACAGCAATAGTAGTAGCCATCCCAAGTTCCAATGTGAAAGTTTTACCAACATATCTCAAGTAAATAAATACACCTTGGCCAAACTTCACATTGGTAACTATGTTTTCCGGAAGGTATAAACTTTTATCAAATAGGGGGCATGGGGCATGGGGCATTTCTTATTTATCCCCCTGCCCCTACTCCCTACACCAGACTAATTAATAACCAGAATCGCGAGTATACTGTGACTCTTGAATAATGACTTGTGACTGTTGAGCATTAATTGACCCACCTCTTCTAGCAATTTGCTGCTGAGAAAACATTTCCCGCAAAACCATTGCTGGGTCTACATAGTTGCTATCATACTTGAGTCCCCAGTGTAGGTGAGGCCCTGTGGTGCGTCCGCTCATTCCTACTCTGCCAATTCTGATCCCAGTAGGTAGTTGTTGACCTTCAGCGATTTGAATTCCCCCGGCGCGATCCACTAAATAACGGCGACCAGATATGGTTTCCACATGTCCTTCCATGTGGCAGTAGGTATGCTCCCAGGCTCCAGATCTGATGATTATATGAGTACCGCAGGCATTGCGATCGCCTACTTTAATTACTTTACCAGCCCACCAATTGCGGATGTAACTACCTTGCGGGGCGGCTATATCTAAGCCTCCATGAAATTCCCAGTTATCACCACCAGTAGCTGAACGGCGATAACCAAAGGCAGATGTGTAACTTTGAAAGTTTTCGACAGGAAAAGAGGCGGCTAACCAAGCATTGCCTGTATTTACTTTGTTTGACTTGACTTCTCTAGCTCCGGCAATTTCTGGCTTAGGCAATAGAGTAATTAAGCTGACAAGACTCAACCCTAACATTAATAAAGTGCTTCCTGATAATATTACTCTTTGTCGCCACTGATTCATTTTTTTATTCCTCAATCCAATAAAATTATCAATAAATTGCTGTGAAACTTCAGTTTAATTCGGTTGAAAAAGCTGCTATGAAAGCTACCTGATTATTGATGTCTAATTATTGTTAACATCACAATATATGGCTTGTACATATTACTATGTCAAGTTATCCAGCTTACAATATCATGCTTTTTTAACTATCAAGTCTGTCTGATTGGCTATGGAAATCAAAAACCGCAAAATGAAGGCAATCAGTATTTTTAATACATTTCAGTACACAAGTATAGTCGTTAATTAGCATAGTGGTTAGCTAGTAATTACGGATTAAGTAATATTTAATATTATAGGTTTTTGCTGGTTTTCACGGATGTGTTTGTGATGCTAATTCATACATTAAGAGTTCAAAAGCAAGTCATAGCTGAGATAATATACTCTCAAGAGAGTTGCCAATCCGGCAAAAGGCTGTTAAGTTAATTTACTTAAAAGATTAATTTAGCATCTATCAAAGCTTTATAAATAAAATAATGGCTTTACAAGACCCCGACAAACTATGCTGACAGATATTTGGCCCTTCCAGTTTGAATTGGACACAATTGCGATCGCAGGAGCGAGTTTGTGGTCTTTGGCGCTATACTTAGCTTTTTCCCGAGTCAGTGAATGGGTAATTGAACAACTCAACCGTTGGTTTAACTTTGCCGAGCGATCGCTGTATACTAGCAAATCAGAATTTGAAAAAACTCGCAAAGCTAGAGAATCCCAAAACGCTTTTTACGCTTCTTTGTTTAGTATTGTGCCTTTTCTGGTTGTGGGTGCTTTAGTCCACTGGGGTTTAGAAATCAGTTTAGGCCCTAGTTGGGGCATCAGTACCGGTATACTTGCTTGTATTAGCTCTGGCATTTATGAACTAGGGCGACGAGATGGGAGTTCTTCAGAATAGGAAGATGGGCATTGGGCACTTGTACTCTCGCAAGTCGTACCCTACGGGAAGCAAGCTACGCGGAGCGTCTCGTTCGCGTAGCGTCTCCCCTTGGGAGAAGAGAAGTATTGGGCATTGGGTATGATTAATCACACAACTAGGCTAAGTAGCCGGACAAAAATGTTTACAGTCATTGCGAACGAAGTGAAGCAATCCCAACCCCTGTGATTGCTTCATTCCGCTGACGCTCCATTCGCAATGACATTGTGTAATTAATTCTGTCAGCCTACTTATCATCCCTAATTCTCATTACCCAAAGTCCTGAATTATTTGTGAGAAGTTAGATACCCGACTGAAGACGCTACTGGCAAATGGTAGGTCTGACTTCTCAATTAAGATAGAACAACTTTATCTCGCATACCCAAAATAAAGCCCGCAGGCTATAAACCTGGGGCTGTCGTTACAAACCTTGCGCAAGCAAGCTCAATTTCTTTAGCCCACAAAGGTAAGCTCATGTTCGATTAGCCGCACCCTTCGAGGGTGACGGCGGGATTACGGCATAAGCGAGGAGTCTGGATTTGCAATTATTAATCAATCTTTCAATCGCTTAGATGCAGAATTATCTAGGATGAATGTGCTGTCTAGGGCCCCATCCAGGATTGATAATAGCTGCTAAATCTTCTTCAGATAATTTCGTAATTTCTGCTTCTAATTCTGCGACTGTGAAATTATAGCCACGCTCTTTAGCAATTTGGATAAAGGCTTCTGGATTTGATGTGGCTTTCAGTCTTTGCTTTAATGCTTGATCTTGTTTTACTGTTTTAAAAAGTTCGGCAGCATTTTGTTGCGGCATGACAGTCCATCTCCTGTTTGAAACATTAGATTTGAATTGAGTAATTTGACTCCTGTCGTTTTGCCAAATTTACAAGCCTAGTAGAAAATATCTTCGCTAAGGTTATAAACTTCCATCTTAAAACTAATAGAGAAAATAAATTGATTTTGACAAAAAAATATAACTTTCGACTAGTAGTCCACCAAATTCATTTTCATGGTTTGTAGTCAGCAAGCGTGCTTGTTGAATGCATGACTTCAGTTTTGAGATTCAGGAGCAACATGGAGTTTTTCTGTCTTGAAATATACTTTTGTTTGACTGGCAAGGCTATCCAGGCTAAAACCAAAAGTATTAATTATTACAGTTAGATTCATGAATTTTCGGTGGTTGGGATGAAAGAGAAAGATAAATTTTGTGATTAATAATGATCTAAACCTCGTCCATTTTGAAACCTGGAGTAGTGCGGGACGGAAAGCCCGCTAAGAATAGCAGGGAGCAAGATGCTCCCACTACTTTTAAAACTATGCTTATCAAAAGAGATGTGGTTTACAACAATATTTTCCAGACTTTTATACAGGTATTTATTAGGTTATGTAGCTATACGTGTAAAAATTACTAACATCTCTCCTGTTGTTCATATCAAACTCGGACTGCTATATAACAATTAGTTTTTTGTAAATATTTTGAGAAACTATGACTGGTAAACGCTTCTATCATATTGGTTTTGGGCAAGAAGACTTAGGTAGCTCACCGCCAGAAATCGCGTTGTTATCTGGTGATCCGGAACGTGCGCGTCTGATTGCGCAAACACATTTGCGGGATGTGCGATTATTATCGGAGAATCGGGGACTTAATACCTATATGGGATATTTAGCTAACGATCGCCTGATTTTATCTGCTACTAGTGGAATGGGTGCGCCTTCTTTAAGTATTGTGGTGAATGAGTTGATACAAGTAGGTATCCGGAAAATTATTCGCATTGGTACTTGTGGTTCAATTCAACCGCATGTGTCGGTTGGTAGCATTGTCATTAGCAGCGCCGCATTATGTCGCCAAGGTGCAGCCAATGATATCGCGCCTGTGGAGTATCCAGCCGCCGCCGATCCTTTTCTCACAGTTGCGTTAGTGAAAGCAGCCCAAGAGTTAGGTGTTGAGCATCATTGGGGAATTACCGCCTCGGTAGATACATTTTACGAAGGACAGGAACGCACAGATTCAGCTAATCCCTATTTGATGCGATCGCTGCAAGGCATTACAGAAGAATATCGCCACTTGAATATCTTGAACTATGAAATGGAATGTGGCACCCTATTTAAAATGGCGGGAGTGTATCAATTTGCGGCGGCGGCTGTTTGTGGTGTAGTTGCACAACGTACTGTTTCGGAAAATATCATCTATCCCCAGAAAGATATTGCTGTGGAAAATGCGATCGCAACTGCTGTACGTGCAGCCGCGAATTTAGTATCCCCTTAAGAGTTCCATTCCATTTGCAAGGAGAAAAATATTGTTTCCCATGTGGCGAGTGCAATCTCTCATCTTCACAGTTATTGGATGCCTTGTTTTAGTGATTACGGTTAGTTCGGGAACAATCAAAGTTCTAGCGCCATCTTCTGTAACCGCCGCTGATGCAACAATAGTCGCTGTCACAACACCAAATTTAGGGCGACACTTCCAAAAATTGGGGCTGGAAGGTTCGATATTGATTTACGACTTAAAAAATAATCGTACCTACGAACATAATCCGCAACGCAACGCCACGGCAATGGTTCCCGCCTCCACATTCAAAATTTTCAACTCGCTGGTGGCGCTAGAAACTGGAATTCTTCCCAATGATGTGGCTATCCTGACTTGGGATGGGATTCATCGAGAAATAGACGCTTGGAATCAGGATACAAATTTGCGTCAAGCTTTCCAGAATTCCACAGTCTGGTTTTATCAAGTCTTAGCACGTAGATCTGGATATGAACGGATGCAACAATTCATTGACAAAGTTGGCTATGGCAACCGTCAAATTGGTACAGCCGCAGATATTGATCGTTTCTGGCTACAAGGGCCATTGAAAATTACACCCAAAGAGCAAATTAATTTCTTACAACGATTGTATCAAGGTGATTTACCATTCTCCAAACGGACAATGGAACTTGTCAAAGATATCATGGTGCGTGAACAAACTCCAGACTACACACTCAGGGGAAAGACGGGATGGTTAACCAGTAGTAAACCAGAAATTGGTTGGTTTGTCGGTTATTTAGAACAGAATAACAATGTGTATTTTTTTGCAACGAATATTAACCTACAAAAACCAGAAGATGCACCTGCACGAATTGAGATTACACGACTTAGTTTGAAGGATTTGGGCTTAATGTAGGTGTTAAATTGCCACAATAGATTTAAATAATTATGGAGACAGGACTGTGAGTAATCAGGGTCAAAAAAGATTAGACGCTGCTTTAGCGATCGCAACTTATGCTGTGGGTAATAGTACAGCCTCAGCAGTGCCAATCCCTGGTGGAGAAATTCCCAAACAAATACTTTTAACTGCGTCTGATGTTCTCATGTACACCAGGATCTGGAAAATTTATTTTGAGGAAGACTTATCTCAAAAAGAACTTGTGGAGATTTTAGCAGAGTTGGGATTAGTAACAATCGCCGCGACCGGAACAGCTTACTTTGTCAGCAAAGTCAGTACAGCATTGCTGAAAGAGATTACCAACTGGACTGGGTTATTAGGATGGGGTGTGGTTGCGGCGATCGCAGGTTCGATGAGTGGTTTATTTGGCGCTGCTTGGGCGATGTATTGCGATCAATTGTATTCTCAAAGACAAGCTCAACCAATTCGATTACAGCTTGAGGCGGCGAAAAGTACTTCCGACTAACAGAATATCCCATCGCTGTGTCAGCAGAGGAAGCACAGGAGGTAGAGGAGAAATAATTTGGTCATTCATGGGATAATTTAATTACTGCCAGTCCCAAATCCGACTCAGATCAGCGCTCAATTACACCAATAATTAAGGCAATAATTATCGGGACTAAAATCGGGATAGCAACTATCAAGCCCCATTTCCCTACCTTAATCTCCTCACCTTCAGATTTGAGAAATGCAATCCAACCGCCAACTCCCATCAGCAGCCAGAGAAACCCGAAGGCCAGAAATATAATAAATACTGAGTCTTGTTGCATGTTGAAGAAATTTAGTTTGATTTCATATCATACTCAAATCTGGCAGATATACTGAATTATAGCGAGCGATCGCGCACAGAGGGAACCCTCCACAGCTATCCCCTCTGCGTTGTCTATACTCGCGATCGCACCATGTAATTAGGAAGCATTTTCGTCTGCAATCTGCTTCTTCACCATGTCAATTTCTCCAGCTAACTCTTGGCGCGTAGAAGCTTTCACAAAAAAGCGCAAGACAAACCAGGTTACGTAACCAAATCCAATCAATTCAAAAAATTGAGCAACAAACGGAATATCATTTAATGCATTTGTTATTGCCAATAATATTCTCAGACCAGTCATCACTGCAACCAGCACAGCAAAGCTAACAACCGGTAGCCTATATTCGTTATAGAAACTAACAATATTTTGTGGCAAACTTTCCAGAAAATCTGAAATCTTGCTGCTGATTTCTGAGACTTTATCATTAGATGTATCAGCACTTGCTAGCGTTGATAGATTTCCCGGCTCAGAACTTGTAACTGTTGGCATGTCGTTGGTCAAAGCTGCGTCAACATATTCTGAATGTTGTTCTTTAACTTGCATAAGTTTTGCTCAACTGATTTTGGTGTGGATGGAATACTACCATTCCTGCATTATATCAATTAGTTTTCATCAGCCAGTTGGCAGATAAATAATTTACATCATAAGTTAGAAAATCACTTTTTTTGATCGCCACATTATTAATGCTTCTCAGCGAGCAATTTAAGCTCAGCAAAAGTATATCTTTAGGCTCACGCAATTATTCAGAAAAAATGTAAATACTGAAATAAGAAATTCCCCACTATAGCCATTTAGTTTCACCAGTAATATCCACTCACAGAGTAAGATAAATGACAACTTCTACAAACCAAAATCAGCATATAGATAAACTGCATGAACTGATTCAAGATATTAGCTGTGCTATGTTAACCACAGTCGATGAAGATGGCAGCTTACACAGTCGCCCCATGAACCAGACTAGCGAAATTCAAGCAGATGGGACACTTTGGTTTTTTACCAATGCAAGTACTCATAAAGTATTTGAGATTGAGCATCATCAGCAAGTGAATCTCAGCTTCACATCTGCCGAAGATGAGCGATATATTTCTCTATCAGGAATTGCAGAACTTTTACAAGACCGTAATAAGATGCAAGAGCTATGGAAGCCAGAACTCGAAGCTTGGTTTCCTCAAGGATTGGATGAATCTGATATCGCTTTGCTCAAGGTGAAAATCAGCAGGGTTGATTACTGGGATAGTCAATCAAACTTTCAACAACAAACCATTAACTTGTAGACTCTAGGCTGACAAAATCCAGATATATTTCGTATCGTCTAGCATCCAAAAATTGATAGAGGATTGTAATATATGCCTTATCAACAGATTGACGATTTACCAGATTCAGTCAGAGCGCATTTACCAAAGCACGCCCAAGAAATTTTTCTGGCTGCATTTAACAATGCTTTAGCAGAATATAGTGCAGAAGAACCAGCATTTCGTGTTGCGTGGAGTGCAGTAAAACGCGATTACGAAAAAGGTGATGATGGGGAATGGCATAAAAAGCCAGAATAATTCATTTTTACCTAGCAAACCTGTAACTCATCGTCATATCCTTCTAAGAAGATGTTTTAAAAGTCCTCTTGTTGGTAGCAAAAAATTCTAGATCCCCTTAAATCTCCCTTCTTAAGGGGGACTTTGAGAGATTCCCCCCTTTTTTTAAGGGGGGCTAGGGGGGATAAATAAGTGCTTATAATCACAGCCAACCACTTTTCAAACAACCTCTAAGCTCTGGCTTATATGATGTAAAAAAGGGGTGAAATTATGGAAAAATCCCCCTTTTTAAGGGTCATAATGCTGGGTTCACAAATATTTAATAAAACCCCAATGATTTTCCGACATCCTCTAACTTCTTTTGCGATTTTTTATCCCTTTAGGTTTGCTAAATGACCTGATAATGCGATTAAGAATGTTAGATTTTGGTCTTTTATGACCAGCAGTCCGCCTCATTTGATTAGGCTCAACATCTTGTGTTTCAGGATGATTTAAGGGTACAGCATTCTTAGTTGGGATAATCCCACTACCATATCTGCGAGCATAAACTTGGGTAAATTCAGCCCCGAAAAAGAGAATCTGAGCAGCGTAATAAATCCAAGCCAAAATTACTACTAGTGAACCAGCAGCACCATAGGTTGAGCCAAAACTACCGTTACCTAGATATTGTCCTAACAAAAACCTACCAATAGAAAATAACAAGGAGGTGATAGAAGCACCAATTAACACATCATTCCAGGTGATTTTGACATCTGGTAGAACTTTAAAAATTAGTCCAAATAGTATTGTAGTGATCGCAAAACTTAAGAGAAAGTTAACAAATTGCCAAATCCAATCAAAACCTGGTAATAAGTTACTAAAGAAAGTTACCAGCGCTGTCAAACCTGCACTAATTACTAAAGAAACTAGCAGGAGAAATCCAATTCCTAGAACCATAGCAAAAGATAAAGCGCGTTGGCGAACCATATTGTTCATGCCTGCTCCTGGTTTTGGCTTGACTTCCCAAATCGTGTTGAGAGCATCTTGTAACTCGTTAAATAAACCAGTAGCACCTAATAGCAGAACGAAAATACTAATAATTGAGGCGATGCTTCCAGTCTGTGGTTGGTTAGCATTTTTGATAGCTGTTTCAATAAATTCTGCCCCTTGTGTACCAACTAAACCTTGGATTTGTCTAACAATTTCACCCCTAGCTGCTTCTTCACCATATACTGCACCGACGATCGCAATCACAATAATCAGCAATGGTGCGATCGAAAAAATTGTGTAATAAGCTAATGCTGCCGCTAATCGTGAGGCTTTATCCTCACTCCATTCCTTAAAAGTCTCTTGGAATAATTTCCAAATTGCTTGCCACCTCATGCTGTCATTCTCCCGCTGCCAGATATTACCCGCCTCAGATATATTGGATACTGATTTACTGGTGAGCGTCATCTGCCTAAAGGTGTTTGAAGAGCATCCTGGAGGCAGAATGTAAAATAATTGCTAAAAAGGCAGATGGTGCAGCCCTGCGCTGTTAGCGTAGCGGTAGCGACTGTGCGTAGCGTCAGCAGTCCCCATCTAGGCTGTTTCCGTTGTTAGCGAATCATCGAGCGTCCGGGGGACTGCACTAAAGTATTAATACTGATTTTTGGCATTTTTAATAAACATATATTTTTATCAACAACACGAAAAATCAAAAATTTTAGCTTGCGTAGATAAGCTTAGTTTGTATAGCCTCACCTTATTAGGTGTAGGTGCAAGATATCAGTTAGCCAAATTTTTGCATATCCTCCAACACCTCAGAGATATATAGGTGAGAAGCTAGCAAGTTAACTTCTCTTCTAGTTGGAAACTTAGTATTTTAGGAGACATAGCAATGAAAGGTAGGAAATTAGCAGTAGCCGCGATCGCATTAGCAACATTGATTCATACTCCCAAAGCTGAAGCCAAAAGCTTGTTCAATAATCAACAAATACTAGCCTCAAAAGTCACCGCACAAGTTCCTAACTCAAATGCTGAAAATAATACTGAAGCCGATCTCAAACGAGGAATTGAGCGTTTAGAAAAAGAAGACTATCAAGGAGCCATAGATGAATTTAACAAAGTCTTGGAGATTGAACCGAAAAATATTTATGCTTATGTTGGCAGAGGTGCTGCCAAGATGTACTTAAAACAATATCAATCAGCAAAATCGGATTTTGATACAGCCTTAGAAATTACTCCCGATATTTCTTTAGCCTACTATTTTCGCGGGATTACCAATTATGTTTTACAAGATAAACCAGCGGCGATGTCTGACGACAAGCCGCTACGCGTCTACGCTGATTTACGCAAAGCATCCACACTGTTTAAACAAGAAAACAAACTAGATTTAGCTCAAAAAGCAGATAGCGCCATTAAAGAGATAGAAGCTAGCTAAAGGATTGCACAATTCTGATGGCTGATGTAACAACTGGGTTGTTCAGAGTTTTTACCAACCCGGTTTCATCGATCAAGCTGGTGTCATGGGATGCTAGCAAATATGAAAAAATATCTAAATCCCAGAGATTGGGCAGCTTTTACCCTGATTAGTATGAGAATTATGCGCGATGTCTACGACTGGCTACGCCTACGCACAAGCAGAATCATTTTAATCGCTTTGAGTGCTTTTCTGGTAACAATTGCACCGACATGGCCGCAGAATTTCTCTAGATTTTTGTTTGCACCCCAGGTGTTAGCGCAAACATCAAATCATCAGCAAACTCAGGCTGTCTCTGGTAGTTTTATTGATTACTTCGCCCAGGAAAGGGAAATTAAAGCACATCAGGGTAGCGTCAACAGCGCTAGTTTTAGTCCTGATGGTAAGTTAATTGTCACGGCTGGTGCTGATAACACTGTTCGTGTTTGGGATTTTGCTGGAAAGCAGGTAGCAGAATTAATAGGGCATCAAGGCAATGTTAAAAGTGCTAATTTTAGTCCTGACGGAAAGCTGATTGTCACGGCATCTTTTGATGGTACTGCCCGTATTTGGGATATTTCGGGCAAACAGCTAGCTGAGTTAAAAGGGCATCAAGGTAATGTTTATAGTGCTAATTTTAGCCCGGATGGAAAACAGATAGTTACCGCAGGTGCAGATAAAACTGTCCGGTTATGGGATTTATCAGGCAAACAGCTAAAGGAATTTAAAGCGCATGAAAGTAGCGTTTACAGCGTGAATTTCAGCCCTGATGGCAAACGCATTGTTACTGCCTCTGCTGATAAAACAGCGCGTGTTTGGGATGTGTCTGGTAAGTTATTAGCGGAATTAAAAGGGCATCAAGATACTGTTTGGAGTGCAAGTTTTAGTCCTGATGGACAAAGCATTGTAACTGCTTCCGATGATAAAACTGGCTGTGTGTGGGATATATTGGGGAAACAGTTAACAGAATTACGAGGACATCAGAATAGTGTACTGAATGCCACTTTTAGCCCCGATGGACAGCAGATAGTTACGGTATCAGTTGATTTTACTGCGTTGATATGGGAATCATCAGGGAAGTTAGTAGGCAAGTTGCAACAGCATACTGGTGGTGTTAATAGTGCCAGTTTTAGTGCCGATGGTAAATGGATTGTAACAGCAGCAAATGATGGTACAGCGAGGCTATGGGATACACAAAATATAATTTTGACTGAGTTACGAGGACACCAGAAAGAGCTAAGGAGCGCAAGTTTTAGTCCTGATGGCAAGCTAATTGTAACATCAGCAGAAGATGGTACGGCGAGGGTTTGGAACATCGCTAATAAAAAACTAGTAGCAGTTCTTAAAGAAAATAATTACACTGTTACAGCCGCGAGTTTCAGTCCAAATGGCAAGCTAATTCTTACCTGTTCCCCAGGTTCTATTCATATATGGGATATATCGGGCAATTTGTTGACAGAAATAATAGATTACGAAAATTTGATTCAAAGTCCTCGTTTTAGCTCTGATGGACGGCTAATTATCGCTACAGGAGATGATGGCTATCATGTGTGGGAGACTTCCGGCAAGCTAGTAACAAAAATAAACGGGTATTCTTTGAGCCTTGATGGACAGAGATTTGTGAGTTTCACAAGCAAAACTGTTAATATTTGGGATTTGTCTGGCAATTTATTAACAGAAATTAAATACCCTGGAGCAAGTAGCGTTGCATTTAGTCCCGATGGCAAGCAAATTGTTACCGTCTCCAAAGACAATATTGCTAGGATTTGGGACGTTTATGGTAATTTTATAACGGAACTGACAGGCCCTCAAGATTATACCAATATTCCCATTTTTAGCCCAGATGGAAAGCATATTGTCGCAACTGCTTCAGATGAAAATACCCGCGTGTGGGATTCATCAGGTAATTTGTTAGCAACTTTTAAAGGTAGTTTATTCCCTGATGGTATTAATTTTAGTCCAGATGGAAAAAGGCTGTTTGCTCCCTTTGGTAAAAGCGTTCGTGTGTGGGATTTGTCTGGTAATGTGTTAGCAGAACTTACAGGATTTCAAGGAAAAATAACTAGTGCTAACTTTAGTGCTGATGGACAACAATTAGTAGCTGCATCCGACGACTATACTGCTCGTGTCTGGTACTTGACTGAAAATATGTCCCCACAATTTAAGTTGCCTGACACACCTTTTTCCAATTATATTGACCCTGATTCTCGCTTAAAAAACCGGATTACAGAAGCTTATATAAGCTTTAGTCCTGATGGACAGCGTGTGATTGTCTACTCTGATTACGGCATTGCCCGTGTGTGGGATATATCAGGTAAACTATTAGCAAAGTTGAGAGGTGTAACTGACGGGGTGAATTTTAGTTCTGATGGACAGAAGATACTTACTACTTACCGCAACCGCAACAGCCGTATATGGGATATTTATGGGAATTTGTTAGCTGAACTTGAAGGGGGAAACACTGCGAAATTTAGCGTTGATGGCAAGCGAATTGTCACTACTTCTTATAGAAATGGTTTTGTTAGTTTATGGGATATCTCTGGCAAGTTAGTAGCAGAACTCAAAGGGCAAGAGGCAAATTTTAGCGTTGATGGAAAACGAATTGTAACTACTTCCGTCGATGATATTGCCCGTGTTTGGGACATAAACGGCAAGTTAATCACAGAATTAAAAGGGCATGAGGCTATAGTCACAAAAGCTAGTTTTAGTCCAAATGGACAAGAAATAGTGACTATATCTGAGGATAAAACTGCTCGTTTATGGAATATTTATGGTAAACAATTAGTATTACTAACAGGACATCAGAATGAATTAACCAGTGCTATTTTCAGCCCCAATGGTAAGCAAATCATCACTATGTTTAATGATAAAAATTATACCTCTACTGAGGGAAACACTTATACAGCTATTTTATGGAATATAGATGGTAAATTACGAAAAGAATTTAAACAGCTTAAAGAGCTTTGGGGGGCAGGGGATAGTGCAAGTTTCAGTCCAGATGGGCAGAGAATATTAACTGTATCTAATAATGACACTGTGAATATATGGGATTTATCAGGTAAAAAGTTAGTAGAACTCACTGGTTTTGATCGTAAGCATTTTGTCAATAGTGCTGGTAAAGCTTTTATCAAAAGTGCAAGTTTTAGTCCAGATGGTAAACTGATTGTCGCAGCATTCAATGGTAACACCGTCCGTGTATGGAACTCTAATGGTAAGTTAGTAGCTGAACTCAAAGGAGGATTGAATAACAACGCCAGATTCAGTCCAGATGGTAAAAAAATTGTAACCATATCACAAGATACAACTGCTCGTGTTTGGGACTTGTCGGGCAAATTAACCTCCGTACTTCAAGAAGGAACTGAAGTACAGGTCAAGAGTGCAAATTTTAGCCCAGATGGACAGATGGTTGTTGCTGTTATGGAAAATAATACTCCTCGTCTATGGGATGTCTCAGGTAAGTTCCGAGCAGAACTACAAGGACATGAGTTTTGGGTTGGAAGTGCTACTTTTAGCCCGGATAGTAAATTAATTGTCACCACATCAGGTGAAGATGCACGTATTTGGGATACTTATGGCAAACAATTGGCGATACTTCAGGGACATCAAGGGTCGGTTATTGCTGCAAGTTTTAGCCCAGACGGAAAACGAATCATCGCTCAAACAGATGACAATACAGCCTATATTTGGGAAACTTCTGGGAAACTAATAGGTAAAACCAACGAAAATTTAGAAACTTTCAACCCTGATGAAAAACTAATAATCGCTGAATCTAAGAACGATAATGATGGAAATACCCGTATATTAAATAGTTCTGGCAAGCTAATAGCTGAACTAAGAGGACATCAGGGCAAAATCAACACTGCTTATTTGAGTCGAGATGGTAAATTAATTGTCACTGGTTCTGAAGACGGAACTGCCCGTGTATGGGATACAAATGGCAAACAACTCGCTATTTTGAGTTCACCAAATCCCCCATCTTCCCCGAAAGCTGAAGCAGACAGACTACGCGATCGCCAATTCTACGCCCCCAACTGCGCCCAAGCACTCGATCCTTGGCAAAAAGCTCTAAAAATCTATCAAGAAATCTCCGACAACGAAAACCAAGCTGTCATCCTCGAACAACTCGGTAACGCTCATTATTGCCTCAGCGATTACACAAAAGCTATCGAATCCTACAATGATGCTTTAGCGATCGCCAAACAATTCAACTATCCTCAAAGACAAGTTAATAATCTTGCCAATCTCGGAAATGTTTACAATTCCTTAGCTGACTATGAAACAGCAACTAAGTATTACAATGACGCTTTAAAAATTCTAGAGCAGTACCAAGACACACAACTCAAAGCAGAAGTTTTACAAAGTCGTGGTAATATTTACATTGCTCAAGGTAAATATAACGAAGCAATTCAAGACTTATCACAAGCATTAGCTATTGACAATAATGCCTCTAGTGTTGCTAAAACTAAAGTTAATTTGGCAATTGTCTACTATTCTTTAGGCGACTATAACAAAGCTATTCAATATTACAAAGAAGCTGCCGAATTTACTCCCAGTGAAGCACTCGGAGGTTTAGGTAATGTTTACCTGGCACTGGGCGATACCACAAAGGCGATTGAGTTTCATTCTTCAAGTTTAGCGAAAGCACAACAAAATGAAGATAAAGAAGCAGAGGGCAATGCTTTAAATAATCTTGCCAATGCCCTGCGTCAAGCAGGCAAACTCCCTGAAGCTGAAAAACATTTACGAGATGCGATCGCTATTTGGGAAAACCTCCGCATTCAATTAGACGATGCCAACAAAATATCTATCTTTGAAAAACAAGCTCGCACCTACCGCTTGCTACAAGAAGTCTTAATTGCTCAGAATAAAATGGCTGAAGCCTTAGAAATATCTGAACGCGGTCGGGCAAGAGCTTTTATTGATTTACTCAATAAACGATTATCGCCTAATCAAACAGAACAATCAAAAGTTACTGCACTGAATATTGAACAGATTAAACAAATTGCCAAACACGAAAATGCAACCCTGGTTCAATATTCAATTATTACTGATGAATTCAAAGTTGATGGTAAACCGCAAACTCAAGATTCTAAACTATATATTTGGGTAATTAAACCCACAGGTGAAGTCACATTTCATCGAAGCGATCTTAAGCCTTTGTGGCAACAAGATAAGCTAACTTTAAAGCAATTAGTTGACAAAACTCGTCTATCAATGGGTGTGATAGACATCAAGACTCGCGATGCTGGTGGTATCAAAATTTCAGCAGCAGAGGGAGCAAATCAACCTAAACGCTTACAGCGACTCCATGACTTGTTAATAAAACCCATTGCAGACATTTTACCCCGTAACCCCAATGACCGAGTTATCTTTATCCCTCAAGGTGAGTTGTTTCTTGTTCCTTTCCCAGCGCTGCAATATGAACCAGATAAATACTTAATTGAAAAACACACGATCCTCACTGCACCATCAATTCAGGTATTAGATTTCACATCCCAGCAAAAACGACGTGTAGAAACGTTAAATGCCAAGTCTCTAATTGTAGGTAATCCAACGATGCCAAAAGTGGAGTTGGAACCAGGAAAACCCCCTAAACAATTAAATAATTTACCTTGGGCGGAAAAGGAAGCTAAAGATATTGCTTCAATTCTGAAAACTCAAGCACTGACAGGTAATGAAGCGAGTAAAACTGCTATTTTACAGAAGATTTCGCAAGCAGGAATTATTCACTTTGCCACCCATAGTTTACTTGATGATAACCGGGGATTGGGAAGTGCGATCGCTCTTGCACCCTCTGGTAAAGATAACGGTTTACTCACCGCCGAAGAAATCTTAAACCTCAACCTAAGTGCAGATTTGGTCGTTCTCAGTGCTTGCGATACCGGACGCGGACGCATTACTGGTGATGGTGTTATCGGTTTATCTCGTTCCTTAATTAGCGCAGGTGTCCCCAGTGTCATCGTTTCTTTATGGGCAGTTGATGATAATTCCACATCATTTTTAATGACAGAATTCTATAAAAATCTGCAACAAAAGCTTGACAAAGCCACTGCATTACACAAAGCTATGCTGACAACTATGCAGAAATATTCTCAACCCATAAATTGGGCTGCATTTACCTTGATTGGCGAAGCTGAATAGCCCATTTTACCAGTTATCAAACCCTAAACTAGCGACAAGATGCGTGCTGATGTAGCTGTGAAAGCGGTGCAACAAGAACGATAAAATCATAGATAGCTTGAAAAGCGATTGGTTCTCCCAAAGCAGTTACCAGCACAATCCACTATTTACAGGTAATTGGCTACGCTAGCGCAGGCGACTGGAGTCCATTGATACCAACCGGCAACCCAGAGGAGGTAATGAGCATTTTAATCCGCCAAATTCTCATGCAATAACCTATCATCGGTCGCGAGGGGTCAGATCCCCGACTTCTTGAAGAAGTCGGGGATCTTGTAGCCAATCAAATCTAACGTCTTAAACTGCGGGGGTCGAGTGCATCTCTTAGACCATCACCGAGTAAATTGAAAGCAAGTACAGTCAGAATAATTAACAATGCTGGCGGCCAGATGAGCCAAGGTTGCAGTACCAAAATCGATGCATTACTGGCTAGAGAGAGCATATTACCCCAAGATGGGTCTGGTTGTTGAATTCCTAAGCCGATGAGACTCAAGACAGCTTCGGCGCCAATAAAACTGGGAACAGCTAAAGTTGCAGAAATAATCACATAGGTAGCAGTTTGTGGCAAAACGTGACGGAGGATGATATATAGTGGTTTACCGCCCATTGCTCGTGCTGCTTGGACAAATTCTCGCTCTTTTATTGATAGTACCTGTCCGCGAATTACCCTTGCTAAACCTGCCCAGCTAATTACTGAAGTAATTACCACAATCAACAAAAACCGTTGGGTGCTACTTAAACCTGGTGGTAATACTGCACCCAATGTCACCAACAAGTAAATGCTGGGGAAAGTCATCAGCACTTCTGCAAGGCGCATGATTAAGGTATCAATAATACCGCCAAAATAACCAGAAATACCGCCGATGAGTAAACCAAGGGGGTAGGTGATGATCACACCAAAGATACCAATAAACAGGCTGATGCGACCTCCATGTAATAAACGGCTGAATTGATCGCGCCCTTGATCGTCAGTACCTAAAATGTTAAATTTTGCTTCGCCAGTAGTGCCAAACAAATGCCAATTTAAAGGTATACCAGGGATAATGGTGACTTCGTCCCACTTGGGTGGTAGTGGTAAACTTAATTGAAACACGCGGTATTCTGGGCCAGAGACAAATAAACGCAGGGGTGAAGGTTTTTTGAAGTCTACGAGCAATTTGCGATCGCCTGTTTCTAAGTTGGTGTCTCCCTGAGTCGTAGGATAAATATGAGGGCCGATAAACTGTCCTGATGGCGAAGTCCAGTGAATCTTGGTTGGTGGTAGCAACGAACCATTTGGTTGTGATGCATAAGGATCGTAAGGGGCGACGAAATCAGCAGCAATTACCGCTACATAGAAAACTAATAGCAAAATCGCCCCAAATCGCGCCAAAGGATTCTTTTTCAGCCGTTGCCACCAATCCATAATTTTAATCAAAAGTCAAGGGTCAATAGTTAATAGTCAAGGGTTAAGGGTTAATAGTCAAGAGTCCACAATCGAGAATTTCTTGACCATTGACCAATGACTAATGACTAATGACTAATGACTAATGACTAATGACTATTAACTAATAACCGCAATTCTTCTTGTTGTTTTTCATGTTCTACGACAAACACATTGGAGTAAAGATTAGCTAATATTTGTTTACCTTGCTGTGTTAGCGACAGGTAACGCAATGCGTCTTTGACATAGGGATAAACGCCATTCCAGTAAAATTTTGCGTAATTCTTCCGTAAATCACCTGGAGTTTGATAGTTTAAGACTTTATTCATCCCAGTTTCTTCAAACTCATAAAATAAAGAAGTAATTTTCTTTAAGTAACGCGGATCGCTTAATTGACCAATCAAATCAGCTGCGCGTACTAAGCCTGCATAGTTATTTGTATCTTGATGATCTTCAGCTTTCGGGACAGGGAATCTAGTTAATTCAATATTAGACTTAATTACCTCAGCATCAATTAATTTGTGTCCACCAAAACGTTCATCTATAAATAGCTTACCCCGATCCACATGATAAGGTATGAGACTGGCATCAGAAGCACCGGTAGGCAGAGGAACCATTTGGTCATTTTTGCCAGTCGCATATAAACCTTCCGCTTCTTGGTCTTGGCGACAAACTCCTTTAACATAGCCAATATCATGACAGACTAAGGAGATAATAAAATGTAACCAATCGTCACTGGAAACACCACCCTCTCGGATATGTTTACCCCGTAAAATTTCCTGTCCTACTAGGGTCACAAGAATCGTGTGTTCGACGTTGTGATACAGTGCATCACTGTTGGCAATATTTTCTAAAGCCATGTTTCCAGCCCAAGCAATGATATCTTGATAATCATGTTTGAAAGCGCCATAGGTGCGGTGATAACCTTCTCGAATTTGAGCGACAAAGGCATCAATTAAAATTTCCGTAGCATTGAACATCTGTGGTTACTCACTTAGATAATAATTTATTTGTTTATTTGCAAAACTGCCAGAGCAGTCTGAAACAATTCGTAATTCGTAATTACTGGGGGACAGAGCGACTACTGATTACAATTATGAATTAGACAGCGCCTAATTAGGAATTAGAGCAAAGCGACTTGACGATTATACAGATTTTCTCCTTTTTAGGTAGATGAGATTTCTATCTATTTTTATATTCTTCCCACAAGATAGGCTATCCTTTCATCGGCAGACAAAATAAAAAATTTTCATCTCCCTGGATGAAAAAGAAACAGAGGGGACAAGGGGGGACAAGGGGGGACAAGGGGGGATAAGAGGGGACAAGAGGGGACAAGGGGGGACAAGCAGGGCTGTTTCATTCCCTCAAAGGCTCATAATGTCAAGGGTTATGTTTCGCAATCGCGCGAATTTTCTAGGCGAAAATTTGATTTTCCTGGGTTGAAATGTAGGTTTTCTCTCACTTCTATACCAAAAAAACATCGCCCATGATATTGACAAATTCCACCTCATTATCGAATGAAACAGCCCTGGGGAAGGGGGACAAATGACTATTGCCCAATGACAACTGACAAAGCGCAAAGTCTGAGCGGAGGTTTCCTCCGTAGACGCGGAGCGGCTTGCCGCAGGCATCAGAACTTTGTAAGAATGACTAATGACAATTGACTAATGACCAATGACAATTGACTCAGCACTCTTTCCAGTAAAGAGTTTAAATATTTAATATAATTTAATAAAAATCAACCTTTCTTAAAAAATCCGAGTAGAGTATTTTATATACATTAGGAGGTAAAGGTATGACGATGGGTGAAGAAAGTTCATCAGAAGTCAAGACGGAAGAACCTTTGGGGGTTGAGGATGCTAGTTTTCCGAGAAAATTAGATGAGAGACAAACTCGCCTGTGGTTAATGCCTTTATTGCTAGGTACTGGTTTAGGGTTTGCGATCGCACTTGGTGGTGTGGGAGCATTCAAACATAATGCAGCACCTCAACAAAATGCTGTAGCGAATAAACCAGCATCGCCAGTTAAACCAGCGATGACAGTAACCATCGCTGCTGTAGAACCTGCGAGTATTGCCCAGACTCTCGCTACTACTGGTACTGTAGCCGCATCTGATTTAATTCCTGTCTTACCCCAAACTAACGGGCTGCAAATTCAACAAATTCCCGAAAATGTCAAAGAAGGGGCTTTTGTCAAAAAAGGCCAAGTGTTGGCAGTCTTAGATGATTCTATACTGCAAACTCAAATTAGCCAAGCTAAGGCTGATGTGCAATCGAAGCAAGCGGATGTGACATCTAAGCAAGCGGATGTGACATCTAAGCAAGCAACTGTCTCAGCAAATCTGGCAATTGTCAAGCAAAGACAAGCGGATTTAGCCCAAGCACAGGCGAGGTTAGAGGAAGCCGAAAAGAATTTTCAGCGTTATCAAAAACTTGCTGCTTCCGGTGCAATTAGTCAACAAGAACTCGATACCCGTTCTTACACTGTGAAAACTGCAACTGAAGGAGTGCGTTTAGCAAAGGAAAATATTCGTAGCGCCCAAGCTAATGTTGGTGGTAGTCAAGCAAATATCAGTATTGCCCAAGCGAATGTCAACAAAGCCCAAGCTGATGTGCGTAATAGTGCGGCGAAGGTGGGACAGTTACAAACCCAAATCGGACAAACCTTAGTGGTTGCGCCTGTGTCGGGAATTATTGCCGAAAAACTCGCCAGAGTTGGGGATGTCACAGGTGTACCCCCGCAAACCCAAGTAGGGAATATTATAGGCGGGACACAAAAGCTGTTTTCCATTATTCGCGATCGCAAATTAGAACTGCAAGCCAAAGTCCCCGAAATTCAACTTCCCTTAGTAAAAGTAGGCGCAACGGTAGACGTCACCTCTGATTTGAATCGGCTTGTGAAGTTGGAGGGAAGAGTCAGAGAGATAGAACCTATGGTAAACGACCAAAGAAGGGAAGCTATCGTCAAAATCGACATAAGAGCAACAAATCTGCTAAAACCAGGAATGTTTGCCCGGGCGGCGATTACCACAAATAACGCTATGGGAATGACAGTACCACAAAAAGCCGTTCAACCCCAACCTGATGGCAGCGTGATTGTATTCATGCTATCGGGTGAAGACATTGTTCGCGCCCAGAAAGTAGAACTAGGAGAACCGATAAACGGTAACAGGGTGGAAATAAAAAGCGGATTGAAATTAGGCGATCGCGTGGTAGTTAAAGGTGCAGGTTATCTCAAAGATGGTGACAAAGTATTAGTAGCTAGGGACTAGGGGCTAGGGGTGCTGACTACATAACTCTTTGTTGTCACTGCCTTAACTTTTCGCAAAAACTCAAAACTAAAATTTACGATGTCTTTTAATATCTCTGCTTGGTCGATTAAAAAACCTGTTCCTACGATAGTCTTATTTTTGATTTTGACGATAGTCGGTTGGTTTTCTTTCACTTCCTTAGGTATAGATACCAACCCCAATGTTGATATTCCCGCAGTTTCGGTGATAGTCACCCAACCAGGTGCAGGCCCAGCGGAACTTGAATCGCAAGTGACAAAGAAGATTGAAGATGCGGTTGCTGGGTTGGGCAATATCGATAACATGATATCGAAGGTTACTGATGGTAATTCTACAACGACAATCAATTTTTTATTAGGGACAAATAGCGATCGGGCTACCAATGATGTGCGAAATGCGATCGCTCAAATTCGCCAAAGTTTACCGCAAGACATCAACGATCCGATTGTCCAACGTCTCGATTTTGCTGGTGGGCCGATCATGACATACGTTGTCAAATCCGATCGGCTTTCTGTAGAAGAGTTAAGCAACCTCACAGACCAAACTATTAGCCGCGCCTTGTTAGCAGTTAAAGGTGTCGCCCAAATTAAACGTGTGGGTGGGGTTGATCGGGAAATTAGAATTAACCTCGATCCCAATCGCTTGCAATCTTTAGGTATCACCGCCACCCAGGTAAACGATCAAGTCCGCGCTTTGAATATTAACTTACCTGGTGGACGTGCAGAATTAGGTGGTAGCGAACAAAGTATCAGGACATTAGGTAGCGCCGCCAGTGTCAATGTGTTGAAAACCTACGAAATCATCTTACCTGCCGGTGGTTCCGTACCCTTATCCAGCTTGGGGACTGTTGAAGATCAGTTTGGTGACATCCGACAAACTGCAAGCTTGAATAACAAGCCAGTGGTAGCCTTTCAGGTTCTCCGCAGCACTGGTAGCGTCATGGTGACAGTGGAATCCGGAGTTAAAGCCGCAGTTCAAGAACTAGAAAAAACCCTCCCCCCAGATGTGAAGCTGGATTTAGTTTTTACCAGGGCTGATGTGGTTCGCCAATCCTACGAAAGCACCATTGATGAGTTGATTCAGGCTTCGGTGCTGGCGGTTATCGTCATTATGCTATTTTTACGGGACTGGCGCGCGACATTAATTACTGCCGTTGCCCTCCCCCTATCAATGATTCCCACCTTTGCCGTACAGCAAGCATTAGGTTACACCCTCAACAACATGACATTGCTAGCCTTAGCCCTAGCAGTCGGTAACCTAGTCGATGATGCCGTCGTGGAAATTGAAAACATGGAACGGCACATGGCAATGGGGAAATCAGCTATGCAAGCTGCTTATGAGTCTTCGGAAGAAGTAGGATTAGCTGTGATGGCTTCTTCCGCGACGATTATTGCTGTATTTCTGCCCGTAGCTTTTATGGGTGGGATTCCCGGACAATTTTTCCAACCCTTTGGCTTTACGGTTGCGATTTCCACAATTTTTTCAACCTTAGTCGCCCGCATGGTTACCCCCATGATGGGGGCTTATTTACTCAAGGATAAAGACCAAACACAGAAAAAGGCCAGATTTATCCCATTTTTCAATTCTAAATTTAAACTATCCACCCACCACAACAAAAACAAAAAACTTAGCACTATCAAGCCTCGGAGATTTCAGCCTTATAAATCGCTGTTGCAATGGGCACTCAGACATAGATTAACCACAATTGCGATCGCGATCGCTTTCTTCATGGCTAGTGTAATGCTAGTTCCCATGATTCCCAAGGGTTTCGTTGATGATGGCGACTACGGTCTTTCTAGTATTGCGATTGAAATACCCCCTGGTTCCACTTTGGCAGATATGAATCAGGTAGTAACAAAGACAACTAATATTCTCCTAAAAAACCCTTATGTTGCTCAAGTAGTAGCCACTGAAGATTTGAGTACAGCTACCCTGGCTGTCAATCTCAAACCCAAAGAAGAACGCAAGATTTCCCAAAAACAGTTTGAGGAACAAATCCGCCCCTTATTCCAACAAATACCAGGAGCGAGAATTAGTTTCCAAAGCCAAGTACCAGGTGATAGCCGAAAAGGTTTATCAATAGTTCTCCGCAGTGAAAATCCCCAAGCCCTCAGCCAAGCATCTGAAGCACTAGAAAAGCAGATGCGAACCATACCCGGATTAGTGGAAGTCTCTTCTAGCGCCAGTTTGGTGAAACCAGAAATTCTGGTAATACCCGATCCCCAACGCGCCGCCGATTTGGGTGTTACCGTGCAAGCGATCGCTCGTACAGCTTCCCTAGCAACGATTGGTGATAACGATGCCAACTTAGCCAAATATAATTTAAGCGATCGGCAAATCCCCATTCGCGTGCAAATCGATCCCAGAGCACGCGCAGACATCAACAATATCAAAAATCTCCAAGTTCCCAGCCAAAATGGTAGCTTAGTTCCCCTCCTCGCCGTTGCAGATATCCGCTTTGGTAGCGGCCCTGCAACCATCAACCGCTACGATCGCGCCCGTCAAGTTGCAGTCGAAGCCAATTTGCAAGGTATCGCCTTGGGAGAAGCAGTCCAAGCAGTAAATAAACTACCAATCATGCAAAACTTGCCCCCAGGAGTAGTACAACAACCCTCCGGCGGTGCAAAAATTATGCAAGACATCTTTAGAGGTTTTGGTAGCGCTTTGGGATTAGCAATTCTCTGCATCTATGCAATTCTCGTGTTGCTGTATAACAACTTCCTGCATCCGCTATCGATTATGGCAGCCTTACCCTTTTGCTTAGGCGGTGCATTAGTAGCCTTGATGGTGATGCAAAAACCCTTAGGACTCTATGCCTTAATTGGCATTGTACTGCTGTTGGGGGTTGTCACCAAAAACTCAATTCTTTTGGTGGACTATACAATCATCAACATGCAAGAAGGCAAAAGCCAACGTCAAGCACTTATAGAAGCTGGTGTATCACGCTTACGCCCAATTATGATGACCTCTATGGCGACAATCGCCGGTACTCTACCCCTAGCATTAGGAATTGGTGTCGGTTCCGAAGTCCGCCAACCGATGGGAATCGCCATCATGGGTGGCTTCACAACTTCTACATTACTAACGCTGGTGGTAGTACCAGTGATATTTAGCTATATTGACAACTTCCAACGCTGGATCATGAATACATTACGCTACGGCTTCGGCAAAAAACCACCCCGCCCTGCATCCGGCGAACATGAAGTCATTAGCCTACCATCAGAGCGCGAAAAATCTGCTTCTTAAATTTAACCTTGGTAGATTGTGGTATAATAGCAGCTAGTTATAGCTTAATGGCTAGCTGCTGTTTGCGGGTGTAATTCAGTGGTAGAATGTCACCTTCCCAAGGTGAACGTCGTGGGTTCGAGTCCCATCGCCCGCTTTTAAGTAAAATCCTTACAGCGTAAGCTTTTCAAGGTTTTTCTATCTTGCTCATTCTCCTTGATAATTCCCATTATACCCTTTATCGCGTGCTTTTATTGGGTCATTAAAGGTCTTTTTGGGTGCAAAACTGGTGTAAAACTGGTGTAAAAAATCTAAAACATATGTACTAATAAAAATTACGCCATGAACTCAAAAATTAGTGCAGCCAAAGCTTTAAAGGGAAATGTCCAGGTCATATCTTCTAACAATAGGTTGCAATTAAGGTTTAGCTTTGCTGGCAAGAGGCATTACCTTAGTATGGGTTTGCCAGATACCATTGTTAATCGCAAAGCTGCTGAAGCTAAAGCAAGACAGATTGAGTTAGATATACTTTCAGGTAATTTTGACCCTACTCTGGCTAAATATAAACACCATACCTATTGGGCGAGAGAACTATCTCGATTTTACTGTACTACAGATGGCAGTTCTGATGACGCGAACAGTAACTGACATCAGGATTTTTGGCAATTCTTTACAAAATGAGGGTTTCTATGAGTGTGACTTCCCAACCCAATTCACTATTTCAATTAGTTGACCCCAACTCTGTGAAACCCCATCCATTGTATTTGTCGATTTACGGAGAATTAGAAGATGTTTCTGATGTCATGAGATTAATTCAACACTCTCAGTACCCTAGACCGTTACTGATCACGATGGAAAATACCATTGTTAACGGCCATCCTTATTGGAAGGCAGCACTGTTATTGGGTTGGAATCAGATTCCAGTAGAGATCAGAGACTTTCCAGATCGGGAAGCTGAATTGGAAGCACTGTTGTTAGAAAATGCCGATCGCAAAAAGACAACCGAACAAAAAGTGCGTGAAGCCATTGCTTGGGAAGGGATCGAAAAAGTCAAAGCAAAGCGACGACAAAAGATGGCTGCCACTACTACTAATCAAAAATTAGGCAGAAGAGTAAAAACAACGCTTGTGGAAAATTTTCCTGCATCGTCTCCAGGACAAACCCGCGATAAAGTAGCAAAGCTTGTAGGTTTAGGTAGTGGTCGTAATTATTCCAAAGCGAAAAAGGTAGTTACAGCAATAGATAAGCTTCGACAACAAGGCAATGACAAATCTGCTAATGATTTACGAAAAGCCTTGAATGAGCAAAGTGTAGATGCAGCAACTAAGCTGATCAAAGCACATCCATCCCAGAGTGCAAAACAAACAGATGATCCAGAACGCAGTTGTTGGAATTGTCAATTTTGCAGTAAAGAACAGGTAAAGGATAACCACACCTTCTACTGCTATAAATTTGGTTTGTTGAGTTTTCTAGAGAAGGATGCTCAAACAAGAGGCGACTCATATCTTGCACCTCTACGTACAACCTCAGGTAAAGTCCAAAGATGCGCGATAAAGCTACCTCATTTTTATAGGTTTTTATCGCTAAATTGAGGGTTTTGGTTTGTTACTGAGTAATAAAATTACATCAATTTTTCTTGGTGCAAGATGTGAGGCGAGGAATGTCTTGCATGGCGATATCGCTCTTGTGAATATGAAGATTCTCAATCTCTACCGAAAAAATCGTATTTCACCCTCACACTGCCATCACACTTACAAACAATGTTTGAGGACGCAGCCAGAGCATCAGGAATGACTTTGGTGGACTGGACTTGTCATCATCTTTTACAAGCTGCCCAATCAGCGAAAATCCCCTTACAAGTCTAAAAAATAGCTTTAAAGAAGAATAAAGGAATCAGAATCAATTAGTGAGGCATATAAAACCCTTGCATTTATCTGCCAGTTATAGAATTCATACCCTCATTCTGAGAGGTTGTTTGAAAAGTCGGGAATGTTGTAAAAAAGCTCTCTCAGTATACGCTGTGAATAGATAACAAACAGCACCGAGAGAGTGGTATGAGTAAAGCATACAAGAGCAACCTGAGTTTAGAGCAATATAAATTGATTAGTGACCTAATTCCGGAAGCGAAACCAGGTGGTCAAAAACGTGAAGTCAATATGTGGGAGGTGATTAACGCGATTTTCTACATTTTGGTAGAAGGAGTTAGATGGCGATAAGCCTTCGGCATAGCTTCGCTTACCGCTGCCTGGAGACTTTCCAGCTTGGCAGACGGTCTACACACAATTGGGAACTGGCGTAAAGATGGAACTTGGCTAAAAATTCATGACAGCCTGAGACAATGGGTTCGGATAGAAAATCAACGCCAACAAGCGCCCATCCGAGGCAATAATTCACAGTCAAAGCGTGAAAAGCGCCGCAATGGTCAGCAAGTTAGTTGGTTTTGATGCAGGTAAAAAGACCAAAGGACGTAAGCGATTTATGACCGTCGATACCTTGGGATTAGTGTTGAGGGTTTTAGTCACCGCAGCCAATGTAGCTGAACGAGAAGGAGGAAAACAAGTTCTCAAACGGGTCAAACAGTCTCATCAAAAGATATCTCGTTTGACAACCATCTGGGTAGATGGTGGTTTTGATGGAGAACCTTTTATGCAGTGGGTGATGAATGTTTGCCGTTGGATTGTGCAGGTAGTTTTGCGATCGCAAGAGGCTAAGGGTTTTGTGTTGCTCAAAAAACGTTGGGTTGTAGAGCGAACTTTTGGTTGGCTCATGGGATGTCGCCGATTAGTTCGCGATTATGAGTTATTGCCCGAAACATCCGAGACTTTTATTTATCTTGCAATGATACGTATTATGGTGAGGCGATTGGCATAATTTTTAGCCCTCAAAAACTTTTCAAACAACCTCTTAGGTTTTGACCATCGAGCGAAAATTAATCAAGCCTCAGAAAGCGCCTATCACGAACGATTTAAATTTGCGCTCAAGCACCAAACCAATTTATCCAAGAATCTGGCTTAGTTGCCCAAATAACTGATTATCCAGTCACTGAAATTCCTCAGTTGATGTACTACTTTGATTTAACGCCTGCTGATGTAAATTTGGGGCATATAACCACAAGAAATCAGCAGGATAAAATTAAAATATTGCGTGAAGGAACTCCATTGCAATTAAAAACAAATCAATGGGGTGATGGTTGGAAGATTTGCACAGAACGTCATGAACAAGTTGGCTGTTTGTCACGTAAGGGAAAAGAACTTTTGAGTAATAAAAAGATTGTCCCAAACCAATTTCAATTTAAATTTGGTGAGGTAACAGTAAGATACATTTATCATCACATCAAAATAGATGATGTGACAGGAGATATTTTAGAAGACTGGTTTGTTGTGATTCCCAAAATTCGAGTCTGCCGCGAATAATTAAAATCGACCAATTTGGTTTGATTGTAGCTGGTTTGAGTACAATCGTGATATCTATGTTTGGATGATTACCTGGACATCACAACTCAACCTGAGAATGACAATATAGGTGCTGTTATCTGTGACTAAGTTACTGATATCAAGACATAGAGGTGAAACAATCATGTTCATTTTCAAGATTTTGAGCGCGCTGATTTGGAATATAGTCATCTTCGGTGGTTTACTATTCTTGCCAGCCGGGACATTAAATTGGTGGCGTAGCTGGGTGTTGCTCGGTGTTGTTGTTGTGGGAACCGTAGCAACGATGATTGGTGTTTTTCGAGATGATGATGCTTTATTGCAAGAACGTCTCAAACCACCCATTCAAGAAGAACAACCCCTGTCCGACAAAATTCTTGCCAGTCTACTAATTGTCTCATTCCTGGGTTTGATTGCCTTCATTCCCCTAGATGTCTTTCGATTTCACTTGTTTGCTCCACCAAAGGCGTTTGCTTCATTGTTGGGCTTATTCCTATTTATTATAGGTTGGGGGATTATTTCTCTTTCGTTTAAAGTTAACACCTTTGCCGCAACTGCGGTTAAACATCAAGCAGATCGGCAACAAACAGTGATTGATAACGGAGTTTATAGCATTGTCCGACATCCCATGTATGCAGGTGCAGTTCTGACGATGGTTGGTATGTCCTTGTGGTTAGAATCCTATGCGGCAGCGCTACTAGCGATCGCTCCCACTATAATCCTGGTCATCCGAATTCAATTTGAAGAGCAATTTTTGCGGCAAGAACTCCAAGGCTACGATAGTTACATTCAAAAAGTTAGGTATAAGTTATTTCCATATCTCTGGTAAGTTGTGAATGCTGGGATCATAATTTTTCTCTAAATTTGAACCACTGCGTTGGATGGGTTCCCCGGCAGCCGCGCAAGTGGCGTTGGGTAAAGGTTTTTGATTATATGCTAACGGATGATATTTGCGAGACTTATATCTTGCTCGTCATCAAAAACTCGAATCAGCAAAGATGCGGCTATTACATCCCATTAAATTGATGTTGGCTAGTCTGGTTAATGATTTAACTGAAGTGGCGAAACAAATCCCAGCAGGATTTGCAGTTAAAGATCAGTATGATGGCATCCGTGCCCAAGTTGACATTGCACCTTACTTGCAAGTAGACGACTCAATTCGGTAAATCTACTGCCTATATCTCAAATTGGGGACATCCAAGAATTAAATTACTCAATTCCTACATCAAACACTAGTATCCAATTTCTGCTCCCCCTGCTCCCCCAAGCGATTAATTATTTTTTTATTTGGAAGTCTCTAAGGCTCCGGGTGGAGCTAAAATTTCGTCACCAATCTCGGCAGAAATGCGTTCAAATAGTGCCATATCCGGTGCTGCTGTTTCATCCAGTGTGCCGACTGCTGCAATCAGCCGAGCAAAGCTACTGGGCGCAGCAACAACCAATCCACGAGCAGGTTGATCGCTGAATACGCCGATCGAATGCGGTCTACAAGGAGAGATCAAAAAGTTTTCACCAGCACTGAGTGTAAACTTGTTTTCACCTACCCAGACTGTGAACTCTCCTTCTAGCACATAGAGTTGTTCCGAATAGCGCGTGTGACGATGGAGAGGTGTTTGCGTACCAGGTGAGAAGTAGCCTTCGATCAGATCGTACTGACCTCTAGTTGTTGTATGATCGGCAATGATATTGAGGCGAGAACCAAAAAACCAGAAAGATTGTGTCATAAAATTGCTCTGATTAATGCGTGAGTTATTTATTACAGTTGTTAGATCGGTCTCAACATTTAGGTGGTGGAGGCAGCAGCTTTAGTCCCTGCTTCTTCGAGACTGCGGCGATGTGCTCAATGTCTGATTGGTATCCAGCCCTGTGATCTGCCTTTCTTGGTTTGCTTTAGGTGATCGCCTTAGCTGCGACCTGGGCTTGTGCGCGGGGCTGGGCGGATTGCTGGGCAAACACGAAGGTGAGCGGTGCTAGAAACACCATTGCTACAAAAAGCGCGACAAGGAATCGTGATAGGAGGACAAAGGCAACTGTGGTGCGGGGTTTGGTTGTGTAATGCACTTTTTTCAGTTTGGCCATGGTGTTTTCTCCTTGGTGCAAATTGTCTGTTTCACAACTTAGGCTAAACACGATCAGTAACATCAGTAACCGTCAACTTCGACGATGGCGTTTGTAAACTCTCGCGGCGCTTCTTGCGGTAGGTTGTGTCCAACCCCGCCCCTAACGATTTGATGTGCGTATTTGCCCGAAAATTTCCTTGCATAGAAATTGGCATCTGGGTGCGGCGCACCGTTGGCATCACCTTCGAGAGTGATGGTGGGTACGGCGATTGCAGGGGCTGCAGCGAGCCGCTTCTCAAGATCGTCATACTTCGACTCGCCTTCAGCCAGACCGAGCCGCCAGCGATAGTTATGGATCACGATTTGGACGTGATCCGGGTTGTTGAAGGCAGCCGCGCTACGCTCAAACGTCTCGTCATTAAAGTGCCATTGCGGCGAAGCAAGCTTCCAGATGAGCTTGTTAAAGTCATGCCAGTATTTTTCGTAGCCAGCGCGGCCCCGCTCCGTCGCGAAATAAAATTGATACCACCATTGGAGTTCGGCCTGCGGCGGTAGTGGTGTCTTGTTGGCTTCAGGGCTGCCGATCAAATAACCACTCACGGAGACGAGCGCCTTGCAGCGCTCCGGCCAGAGTGCCGCGATGATGTTGGCTGTTCGCGCGCCCCAATCATAACCAGCGAGAATGGCCTTCTCGATCTTGAGTGTATCCATCAGCGCGATAATATCGACAGCGATCGCCGACTGTTGCCCATTGCGGAACGTCTCGCTCGAAAGAAAGCGCGTCGTGCCATAGCCGCGCAGATATGGAACAATCGCCCTGTACCCTGCCGATGCCAACAAAGGAGCGACATCGACATAGCTGTGAATGTCGTAGGGCCATCCATGCAGGAGGATTACCGGACGACCATTGGCCGGGCCAACCTCAGCGTATCCAACATTTAGAACACCAGCATCGATCTGCCTCAGTGG